>CAWALM010000001.1:0-240530 GCA_963782845.1 uncultured Gammaproteobacteria bacterium
CAGGGTCTCGTCCAGGCGATCCGCGCGCGTCATGAATTTTCCGGCGGAGTCGACATTTGTGTCTATGCTGCGTTGGCTTCGCAACGTGCGATCACTCGGATTCGCGGCACCTCGCTAACGATTAGGTGGTTCCCCCGATTGCCGATGCGGCGCGCGGCGTTCCATTGTTGGCGAAGGCTCAAAGATTGCCCATGCCCGGAAGTCGAAGCGCTAAACAATTCATACTCGGCCGTGTCACGCGGATCATCGACGCCGTGGCGTCGGTCTTCAAAAAAACGCGCGCGCATGCGCGCGGTGCGGCTGCAGCGTGCGCAAAGGTCAATCTGGGCTCGAAAGGCGAATACCCGGGATTGTGTATGCGACGGATGACTCGAGATCCCGTGCGCGAAGCCATGGCGCGGCAGGAAGACAGGCTGGAGGGCAGCGACCGCCAGCGATCGAATGGCCGGAAATAATTCGGTTCTCGTCGGCGACGTTGGCGGGACCCACGCTCGGTTTGCAGTCATCGACGGCGCAGGAACGATGCCGTGGCGGATCCAGAATCGCATGGATCTCGATCAGCCGTTTCCAACTTTTACTGCGGCGCTGAGCACGTACATCGAGCGTTGCGGCGCGCCGACGCTGCCGTCGGCGGCCGTGATCGCCGTTGCCGGTCCGGTGGCCGCCGGCAGCGCTCAACTCACCAATCGCCATTGGGAGATCTCCGAGCAAGCGCTCAGATCTCTCGGTTTCAGCAAGGCGCTGCTGATCAACGATTTTGTCGCCTTGGCTCACGCGATCGACGTGCTGGGGCCCGGCGATACCGTTTCGATTGGTCCAAGGATCGCCGGACTTCGCGGCGAGCCCGTCTCGATCCTTGGCGCGGGTACCGGCTTCGGCGTTTGCTGTCTCGCGCACGCCGGCGATCGCCCGGTGCCGATCTCGACCGAAGGCGGACACATCAGTTTTGCGCCCGTCGACGAGCAAGAACTCGCTGTTTTGCAGTGTTTGCGCAAGGAATTCGGCCGGGTTTCGGTCGAGCGCATCTTGTCGGGACCGGGGCTCGAGAATCTGCATCGAGCCTTGCAGCAAATCGGCGGACAAGCTGCGGTCGCATTGTCGGCCGCGCAGATCAGCGCGGCAGCCGCGAGCGGCGAGGCCTCGTGCCTCAGCGCGCTGCGCATGTTTTGCGCAATTTATGGCTCGGTCGCGGGCGACTTTGCATTGGCACACGGTGCGCGAGGCGGTGTTTACCTTGCCGGCGGCATCGCGCAAAAGATGCAGGCGTTTCTGATGCAAAGCGAATTTCGCGCACGATTCGAAAAACAAGGGCCGCATGTCCCCGTATGTCATTGCGATTCCCACCGAACTGATATTGAACGCCGATGCGGCGTTTCTCGGGGCCGCGCGCGCAGGTTTGGCGCTCACTTAGCGGCGCTGCCGCCGACGGCCCGCAAAAGCGTGACGGAGTTCATCGAGCCGCCGCAATGCTGCGCGTGCTCGCGCATTACGGGCAAGACTTTTGTCGGCAATTGCGATCCAGACCAAGGTTTAGCGGGCCCCCGTTTGGCTAAGGTGGCTGCACGTCCGAACGAGCAGCGATCCGCGATCTTATGTCTACTGACGTTTCGAGCCGAGCTTCTCTGCGACCCGCCGCGAGGGCCGAGTTTCCCGCCCGGCAGACGGCCTTGCGTCGACTGTTTGGATTCTTCGTCGCGCTGTTGATCGGTCTCACCGCTCAGAACCCCGCTCGCTCGTCCACGGGCGCTCTACGCGCCGACACCATCTTGATCGTCAAGCACGAGCGCAGGCTCTACCTGCTCGCAGACAACACGCCGCTACGCAGCTATCGCATAGCCCTTGGCCTGAGTCCAATGGGCGCCAAAGAACATAAATGGGACTTCCGCACGCCGGAAGGCACCTACGTCATCGATTTTCGCCGTGAGCACAGCCACTACTTCAAGGCACTGCACATTTCCTATCCCAGTCGTGAAGACCTCAAGCGATCCTCGCAGCAGCACGTGAGCGCCGGCGGGGACATCTTCATTCACGGCGAACCCAATCTGCCGTCGAAGCCGGCGGAGTATTACAAGACGCGCGATTGGACCAACGGTTGCGTCGCCCTCTCCGATGAGGATCTGCAGGAGGTTTGGGACTTGACCGCCGGCCAAACCACCGTCGTGATCGTGCCCTGATCGATCGGCTGCCGGTGGATCCCCACACCGACGACTTGAGTTCGATCGCTATGCGCGATCGCTCTTCATTAGATATCGCGATTATATCCATAGATAATTGATTTATAAACATTTAAGTTCCGCCCTTTTCGCATATCTGCGACGGCTGAACAAGAATCGATCCGGGTCCGCGAATTTCGAGCGCAGCGCGCCCCGCGTGCTCGTGCGCCGCAGGCGATTGGCAGTATAGTTGTTGAGATTACGCAGGCGCCGCGCGCAAATGCCTGCGGCGCCGATCGTGTGAATTGCGAGGAGAGGAAGCATGGATCCCGAGGCATTGAACGAGCAGATTCGCAAACTTCACGAGGAACTCGCGAATGTGCGGCGTCTGGAACCTCGCTCGAGCCAATTGCTCGGCGAGATCATGAGCGACATTAAACGACTGACCGACGAATCGTCCGCGGCACCCGCCTCGCCCGCGGCCGCCAGCGCAGTTTCACTGCCCGATCGGCTCGAGGAAATTGCGGTTCAATTCGAAGCCGATCACCCGACGCTGGCCGCGAGTTCGCGCCGGCTCGTGGATTTGCTCGGCAAAGCCGGATTGTAGAAAGCCGGATTGGAGCCGGCGGATCAGCGATTCGCGGCACGCATCGATTGATCTCCCGAGCGGCTCTCGGGACGCTCGGGCGCCAGCAGACACCAGGCATCGACGTAATCGCGGCGTCCCTGCAATTTGACGCGCCCTATGTGCACTGAGGGCTCGGGCGCGGGTTCGCCGGAAGCTTCGCTTAGCGCATGCAGTCGCCCGGTGTGATTGACGATCGCGGACATCAGCACTTCGCCATCGCGGGCGCGGCCGGAGAGCAGGCTCGCGACATTGACGGCGTCGCCGACGAGCATCGGTTGCGCGCATCCCGGCGGCCCAAAGACGCCGACCGCGACCTCGCCGCGATGGATGCCGATGCCGATGCCGGCCGCGACCGACAACGTCTTTCGCCAGGATTCACGGAGTTTCGCGAAACGCCGCTGGATCGTGCCGGCCGCCATCAGCGCATCGTTGCTGTGCGTATGGCGCATATCGCAGACGCCGAAGGCGGCCGTCGTCGAGGTCTCCGAAACGCGAAAAATCTGACCGCCGTGCTGCAGTACCGCGCGCGTGAACAGACTGAAGAACTCGCCGAGAATCGGCACCAATTTGACGGGCGGGAGCTGTTCGCCCAACTCGGTGTAGCCGCGCAACTCGACGACGAGCATCGTCGCGTTCGTCGACTCGGCCAGGATCGGGTGAGCGCCCTTTTGGATCAGCGAGATGCCGGTCGTCGAATAAATCGGAAGGGTGAGCATGATTCGATCACCTATGCGTGGCGTCGCCGGTGGCGAGGTAGCCCTACATTACGGACTTTGCAGCCATGCAGGTAGAAATATCGATTTCGCCGGCCGCCGAGGCCGCCGCCGCTGCGGTGCGCAAGGCAGCAGGCCGCGCCTAGATACGCCGGCATCGATTCTACGTATCATGGCGCGATGACAGCGCCGGCCGCGGCCAACTTGGACCTGCTCAAGGGCGTCGCGCGAAAGGCGATGCTGGCGCGCGGCTTGTTGCCCGACTTTTCGCCGCCGGCTCTCGCGCAGGCCCGTGCGATCACGGCGCCCGCGCGGCCGGAGGGCCTCGAACTTCGCGATCTGCGCGGACTGCTGTGGGCATCGATCGACAACGACGACTCGCGCGACCTCGACCAGCTTTCGGTTTCCGAGGAGCTGGCGGACGGATCCGTCAAGATTCTGGTTGCGATCGCCGACGTCGACGCGACCGTCGCGCGCGGTACGCCGATCGATGACCATGCGCGCGCGAATACGACTTCGGTCTATACGGTTCCGCAGATCTTTCCGATGTTGCCCGAGAACCTCTCGACGAATCTCACCTCGCTTGCACAGGACGCGGATCGACTCGCAATCGTCACGGAGATGTCGATCGATGCCGCCGGCGTGCTGAAGGCGTCCGCCGTCTACCGCGCGCTGGTTCGCAACAAGGCGAAACTGGCCTACAACGGAGTTGCCGCGTGGCTCACGGGCGGCGCGCCCGCGCCGGCCGCTGTCGGCGCGGTTCCCGGAATGGATCAGCAGCTGCGCGTTCAGGACCGCGTCGCGCAAGCGCTCAAAGGCGTTCGTCATCTGCGCGGCGCGTTGACGCTCGAATCGACCGAGGCGCTGCCGGTGTTCGACGGCACGGTGCTCAGCGATTTGCGGCCGGACGCGAAGAACCGCGCGCACGAGCTCATCGAGGATTTCATGATTGCCGCCAACGGCGTCAACGCCCGCTACTTGGCGGGTCGCGGACTGCCGAGTCTGCGACGGGTGCTGCGCACGCCCAAGAATTGGGATCGAATCGTCGCACTCGCGGCGCAGTGCGGAGAACGCCTGCCCGCGAGTCCGTCCGCCCCGGCGCTCAACGAGTTCCTGACCAAGCGCCGCGCCGCCGAGCCGGCGCGCTTCGCCGATCTGTCGCTGAGCGTCATCAAGCTCTTGGGCCGAGGCGAATACCAGCTCGATTTGCCCGGACAGCCGATCGAAGGGCATTTCGGCCTTGCGGTCTCCGACTACACGCATTCGACGGCGCCGAATCGACGCTTCCCGGATCTGTTGACGCAGCGCTTGCTGAAGTCGGCGTTGACCGGGCGCGCGGTCGAATATTCGGCGGATGAGTTGCGGGCGCTCGCGGCGCACTGCACCGAGCAAGAGGACAACGCGGCGAAGGTCGAGCGGCAGGTCGGCAAATCGGCGGCCGCGCTACTGCTGACGCCGCGCATTGGGCAGGCCTTCGATGCGATCGTTACGGGGGCCGCGGACAAGGGCACGTGGGTGCGGATCTCATCCCCTACCGTCGAGGGCAAGCTCATCAGCGGCGTCGCGGGCTTGGGCGTCGGCGATCCGGTGCGCGTGCGGCTCGTGCAGACGGACGTCGCGCGCGGATTCATCGACTTTGAACGGCTCAGGTAAATCGCATGCACCCCAAAAAACCGCCGCGCCCTGCCGTTCTTGCGTATGAGGACCATGAGTTCCTCGTGAGCGAGGCCGGACGCCCGGTACGCATTGTTACCGAGTACTTGGAGCCGCTGCAGCGTTTCCGCGGCGCCAACATCCACGACACGATCGTTTTCTTCGGATCGGCACGTTTGTCGAGCGACGGGCCCCTCGGCCAGTACTACCGCGATGCGCGCGAATTGGCGCGGCTGCTGACATTGTGGTCCAAAGGACTGCAGTCGCCGGCGCACCGATACGTGATTTGCTCCGGCGGCGGCGGCGGCATCATGGAAGCTGCCAACCGCGGAGCCTCCGATGCCGGAGGCCAGACGATCGGTCTCAACATCAGCTTGCCGCACGAGCAGCTGCCGAATCCCTACGTGACACGCGAACTATCGTTCGAATTTCATTACTTCTTCATGCGCAAATTGTGGTTCGCGCACATGGCGCGCGCCTTGGTCGTTTTTCCGGGCGGATTCGGCACGCTCGACGAGCTCACGGAGATCCTCACCTTGGCACAGACGCGCAAGCTCGAGAGCCCGATTCCGGTGCTGCTGTATGGAACCAGCTACTGGCGCGAGATCATCAATTTCGAGGCCTTGGTGCGTCACGGCATGATCGACCAGAAGGACCTCGATCTGTTCACCTATGCGGATCACCCGGCGGGCGCCCTTGCGCTGCTGCAGACCAAGCTGGAAGCCGATTCGCGCCGGCCGAGCCCGGGATTTGCGCATTCGCGAACGCGCGAATCACGCGAAGGCTGAACGGAGGCAGCTGACCCCGAAATTCGGCGCCAGCATTCGCGGGTTGCCGCTGCCAGTTCGGGGAAGTCGAGGCGCTCTAGGTACATTTCCGATTCCTCAACGCGGCCTGGGATGACATGCTTAGGTCCTGGCTCCCTGAGCGCCGAATCGCAGAGCATGCCGCCTTTCCCGACCGAATCCGTCCGAGCGCTGATCGACCGCGCGGGCCTGCAAGCGCTCATCGAGGGCCTCGCGAGCCGAAATTACCAGGTGCTCGGACCCACGGTGCGCGACGGCGCCGTGGTCTATGACGCAATTGCCGGGATTGCCGATTTGCCGGCCGGCTGGACCGACCGGCAGGAAGCGGGACGCTATCGGCTGCGGCGGCGCGATGACGCCGCTTTATTCGGGTTTGCCGTCGGCCCGCATTCCTGGAAGCGCTTCCTGCATCCTCCCGTGGAGAGCCTCTGGACGATGCGCAAGACCGACGGCAAGATCTCGATTTCCGAGTCCGCCGCAAGCGAGCGTCGCTATGCATTCCTCGGCGTGCGCGCCTGCGAGCTGCAGGCAATCGCAATCCAGGATCGCGTGCTCTGCGATGGGCCCTACCCCGACACGGCCTATGCGATGCGCCGGCAAGACGCGTTCGTCGTCGCCGTCAATTGCGGGCAGGCCGGCGGCACTTGCTTCTGCGCATCGATGCAGACGGGGCCGAAGGTGGGTGCGGGCTTCGATTTGGCGCTCACCGAACTGCTGGACGATGGTCGGCATGATTTTCTCGTCGAGGTCGGCAGCCCTGCGGGCGCCGAGCTGCTCGAGCAGATGCCGAGGAGGCCGGCCAGCGATCAAGACCGGGCCAGCGCGGATCGGGTCATTGCGCGCGCAGCGGGCCAGATGGGTCGGACGCTGGAAACCGCCGGCATCAAAGAGTTGCTGCAGAACTAATCTCGATCATCCGCGCTGGGACGAGGTCGCGGCGCGCTGCCTCTCCTGCGGCAATTGCACGATGGTGTGCCCGACCTGTTTTTGCACGACGGTCGAGGATCACAGCGACCTCGAAGGCGACAGCGCGGAGCGCGTCCGCAAGTGGGATTCCTGCTTCAGCTTGGATTTCTCCTACTTGCATGGCGGGAGCGTGCGCACCTCGCCGCGCTCGCGCTACCGGCAATGGATGACGCACAAGCTCGCCAGCTGGTTCGACCAGTTCGGTACCTCGGGATGCGTCGGCTGCGGACGCTGCATCACCTGGTGTCCGACGGGTATCGACATCACGCAAGAGGCGGCCGCGATTCGCGCGAACCGCGAATCACGGCAAGGAGAGAAACATGGAGGGCATTGAGCAGATCCTCGCAAAGCACCCGTTTTTCGCGGGCTTTGCGCTCGAGCATCGCCGCCTGGTCGCCGGTTGTGCGCGCAATCATCGTTATGACGCCGGTGAATACTTGTGTCGCGAAGGTGCGGGCGCCGACGAGTTCTATCTGCTCCGTCACGGTCGAGTGGCGCTCGAAATCGATGCGCCGGGACGCCAGCCGATCGTGTTTGCGACGATCGACGCGAAGGCGAGATCGTGGGCGCCTCCTGGCTGGTGCCGCCCTACCGCTGGCTGCAGACGCGCGCGCCGTCGACGCTTGACACGTGCGATCGGCATCGACGCCGCTTGTCTTCGCGACAAGTGCGAGGCGGATCACGACCTCGGCTACGACATGATGAAGCGATTCTTGCCGGTGCTCGCGCAGCGCCTGCACGCGACCCAGCTGCAGATTCTCGATGTCTACGGCAAGCGCTGAGCTCGCTCGGCGGGCGCGCCCCGATCCGCTGCGTCCGCAGCTGTATCGGGTCGAGCGCGCGCGGCGCGAGCTCGCGGATACCGCAACGCTCGAGCTGGCGCCATTCGACGGGTCCGCGGCCGGCATTCGCAGCCCGGGCAATTCAATATGCTGTACGCGTTCGGCGTCGGCGAAATCGCGGTCAGCATCAGCGGCGCCAACCGACGCGCCCTGCTTCGTTCACACGGTGCGGGATGTCGGTGCCGTCAGCGCGGCGCTCGCGAGGCTGGGGTCGGTGCGACCGTCGGGCTGCGCGGTCCATTCGGCAGCCCTGGCCGGTCGCGGCGGCGCGAAGGGCGCCGACGTGCTGTTCGTGGCCGGCGGCCTGGGGCTTGCGCCGCTGCGACCCGCCATCTATGCGGTGCTCGCGAATCGCGGCCATTACGGCCGCGTGATCGTTCTGGTCGGCAGCCGCAATCCGTCCAGCCTGCTGTACGCGGACGAGTTGATGCAATGGCGCGGGACTCGATATCGAGCTGCAGATCACGGTCGACCATGCGGATCGCGGACTGGCGCGGGCAGGTCGGCGTCGTACCGGCCCTGATCCGCCGCGCCGCGTTCGACGCAGAGCGACGCGATCGCCATGATCTGCGGACCGGAACTGATGATGCGATTCACGGTGAGCGCCCTGCGCGAGGTCGGCATCGAACCCGAGCGAATTTATCTCTCGATGGAGCGCAACATGAAGTGCGCGATCGGGCTTATGCGGCCATTGCCAGTTCGGGTCCGCGTTCATCTGCAAGGACGGCCCGGTCATGCGATTCGACACGATTGCCGGGCTGCTTGCCGATGCGGGAGATTTGACGTGAGCAGCGCGCAGCGACCCCGCCTCGCGGTTTGGAAATTCGCCTCTTGCGACGGCTGCCAGTTGTCGCTGCTCGATTGCGAGGATGAACTGCTGACCCTCGCCGGCGCCGTGCAGATCGCGAATTTTCCCGAAGCCTCGAGCGCCGTCGAGCGCGGCCCCTATGATCTGTCTCTCGTCGAAGGCTCGATCACGACCGCTCACGATGCCGAACGGATTCGCATGGTTCGCGCGCAGTCCAAGCACCTCGTCACGATCGGCGCATGCGCGACCGCCGGCGGAATTCAGGCGCTGCGCAATTTCTCCGACGTCGACGAGTTCATCGCCGCAGTCTACGCCTCGCCCGCCTACATCTCGACGCTCGCGACCTCGACGCCGATATCGGCACACGTGCCGGTCGATTTCGAGCTGCGCGGCTGCCCGATCAACAAGGCGCAGCTCCTCGAAGTCATTTCCGCCTACCTCGCGGGCCGCAAGCCCGCGATCGCAGCCGCACAGTGTCTGCATCGAGTGCAAGCAGCGCGGTGCCGTCTGTGTTCTCGTGCAAGGCACGCCCTGCCTGGGGCCGGTGACACACGCCGGATGCGGCGCGATCTGCCCGGCCTACCGGCGCGGGTGCTATGGGTGCTACGGGCCCATGGAGAGCCCGAATACGGCGGCGCTCGCGCGTGAGTGGCGGGCACTCGGCGCGACGCCGCGCGATTTGCAGCGCGCATTCCGCAGCTTCAATGCAGCCGCCGAGCCGTTTTCGATCGAGAGCAAAGCCCATGGAGACTAAGACGATTCGAGTGGATTACCTCACGCGCGTCGAGGGTGAGGGTGCGCTCGAGCTGCAGATCAGCGGCGGCCAGGTCACGGCCGCACAACTCAAAATCTTCGAACCGCCGCGCTTTTTCGAGGCGCTGTTGCGCGGGCGCGGCTACCAGGAAGTGCCCGACATCGTCGCGAGGATCTGCGGCATCTGTCCGATCGCCTACCAGATGAGCGCGGTGCATGCGATCGAGGATGCGTTCGGAATCAAGGTCGGCGGACAGCTGCGCGCGCTGCGGCGGCTCATCTATTGCGGCGAGTGGATCGAGAGCCACGCGCTGCACGTCGTCATGCTGCATGCGCCGGACTTTCTCGGCTTTCAAGACGCCATCCAAATGTCGCGCGAGCACGGGGATTTGGTGCGCTCTGCGCTCGCCCTCAAGAAGGCCGGCAACGAGATCATGCGCGTGTTGGGAGGGCGCGAGATTCACCCCGTCAACGTCAAGGTCGGCGGTTTCTATCGCGTGCCGAGCCGCGCCGAACTCGCTCCGGTGGCCGAGCAGCTGCGCAGCGCCCACGAGACGGCGCTCGAGCTCGTGCGCTGGGTCGCGGCCTTTTCGTTCCCGGACTTCGAACGCGACTACGAGTTCGTCGCGCTGCGGCATCCGGAGGAATATCCGTTGAATGAGGGCCGCTTGGTCTCGAGCGGCGATATCGACATCGCAATCGCCGATTACGAATCGGAGTTCGAGGAACGGCATGTTGCGCACTCCACGGCGCTGCACTCGCTGCTGAAGCGGCGCGGCGCCTACCTCGTGGGCCCGCTCGCGCGCTATGCGCTCAATTTCGCGCGCCTACCGGAGTCCGTGCGCGAGCTCGCGCGCGAATGCGGACTCGGCGCGGTTTGCCGCAATCCCTTTAAAAGCATCATCGTGCGCGCACTCGAGATCGTCTACGCCTGCGAGGAAGCGCTGCGGCTGATCGCGCAGTACGACCCCCCGCAGCTCTCCTCGGTGGCGTACGAGCCCCGAGCCGCGACCGGATTCGGATGTACCGAGGCGCCGCGCGGCTTTTGCTGGCACCGCTATGAGCTCGAGGCCGACGGCGCGGTCCGCCGCGTGCGCATCGTGCCGCCGACCTCGCAGAACCAGCCGAGCATCGAGGCCGATCTCGCCGCGCTCGCGACCTCGATCTGGGACCAACCGGAGGACTTCATCCGCGATCGCTGTGAGCAGGCGATTCGCAACCATGACCCGTGCATCTCGTGCTCGACGCATTTCTTGAATCTGTCGATTCAGCGAACATGAGCCGCATCGGCGCCGCCGCCGGCGCGGGCCCGCAAGGTGGTGGTCATCGGCGTCGGCAACCCGGATCGCGGCGACGACGGGGTGGGCGCGCTCGTCGCGCGAGAGCTCGAGCGGCGTCTGCCGCCGGACGTCGTGGTCAAGACACGCAGCGGCAATCTATTGGGGCTGATCGATGATTGGGATGGGTTCGATGCGATCGTATGCATCGATGCGGCCGCGCCGGCCGGCAATGACGGCTGCATTCGCCGTTTCGACCTGAGCTCGTCCGAGCTGCCGAGCAATCTTCCAGCTCGAGCTCGAGCCACGACTGGGGACTGCCCGAGGCAATCGCGCTCGGCCGGTCGCTGCGGCGTCGCGCCGCGCGAGATCGTCGTCTATGCGATCGAGGGCGCTCGTTCGATGCCGGCGGCACGGCGCTGACCCGCGCCGTCGCCGCGGCGGCGGCGCGGTCGTCGGAGCGTGTCGTCGCCGAAGTCGGCGGCTTGCGCTCTGCCTAGCGGCGGCGCGTGCTGCTCGTTGGCGCGCGCCTTGGTCATGACCTCGAGCAAGCGCTCGCGTCCGTCACCAATATCCGCAGCAGGTCGTCGAGCGTCACGATGCCGACGACTTCGCCTTCGTTGGCGACGACCGGCACTCGGCGCACGCCGTGCGCGCGCATGCGCTCGATCAGCTGCACGGTGTCCTCGGTTTCGTAGGCGATCACGACCGGCTTTCGCATGAGGCTGCCGACCGTGGTTTTCGCGGGATCGAGCCCGTTGCCCAACGACCTCGACGACGAGGTCCCGGTCGGTGACGATCGCCGAGCGGGACGCCGCTCCTCGCGCGGATCGTCGACGACGACAGATCGCCGACGTGCTCGCGGCGCATCAGGCGAGCCGCCTCGAGCAGCGCTGATTTGCGGGCCACAGCAGGCGACGTTCGGCGTAAATATATCTTTGATCAGCATCGCAAATCCCTCCGGTTTCTGCATTGATCGATCGGCTTCACATTGCCAGTGCGCGCGCGAGTTCGAGCAGGCCGATGATCGGCGGGCCGGGTCTTTCCGGCGACCTCCGCAGCGGCGTGCAGGCGGGCTTGCCGTCGCGCATGCCGATCAGAGTCCCGATAGCGCTGCTCGACTGCGGCATCGACGGCGGCAGCGCCCAGCAAGGTGGCGAGCATTCGATCGAACGCGCCGGGGTTTCCGCCGCGCTGGATGTGACCGAGCTTCGTGACCCGCAAGTCGAATCCGAGGCGGTCGTGGTGCTCCTTGAAATAGTGCATCAAGGCCTCGGCGTCATATTTCGCGCCTTCTGCGATCACCGCGATCGCGTGACTCTTGCCGCGTTCGTACGATGCCCGCAACTCCTCGCGCAATGCTTTCCGGCGCGAGGTCCGCCTCCGGCAAAGCGATGACCTCGGCGCCGCCCGCGATGCCGGCGGTCAGCGCGAGATAGCCGCAGTGGCGGCCCATGACCTCGACCAGAAACGCGCGCCTCATCGCGGAAGCGGTGTTGCGCAAGTGGTCGATCGCATCCAACGCCACATCGACCGCGGTGGTCGCGCCGATGCTGATGTCGGTGCCCTCGAGGTCGTTGTCGATCGTCGAGGCGATGCCGATGACCGGCGCCCCTTCCGCATGGAGCGCGGCGGCGCCCGACTGCGATCCGTTTCCGCCGATGACCACGAGCGCGGCGATCTGATGCATGCGCAGCGCGGCGAGCGCGCGCGCGCGTCCTTCGGCGGTCTTCAATTCCTCAAACCGCGTGGTTCCCAGCACCGTGCCGCCGAGCTGGATGATGCCGCCGACGTCGCGACGGCCCATGGGCCGAAGGTCCCCCTCGGCCAATCCGCGGTAGCCGCCACGGATACCGACGGCCTCGAAGCCGCGTTCGACGGCATTGCGAACGACCGAGCGGATCGCGGCGTTCATGCCCGGCGCGTCGCCGCCGCTCGTGAGTACCGCTAGACGAGGCATCGGCAGCGGTGCCGCGCGCAATGCGCGGTCTGCAGAGCGGCGGTAGGTTGGATTCCCACGGCGCTATCCGAGGTTTGCGCCGATCGCGAGCTCGGAGAGCAGCACCTCGTCGCCCGAGTTCAAGCCCGCGGCGTTGCCTTCGTCGGTATCGAGATGCAATTCGAGCCTGTATGCCGGGGAGGCGCGCACCACCACATCGCCGAATATCGTGCGCCGATTGTTGCGGATCACCGCGACCGCGACTTGCTGCTGGTCCTTGAGGCCCAAGACGTCCGCGTCGGTCTGGCTCATATGGATGTGGCGCAGCGGACAGATCACGCCGTGGTCGAGCCTCACCGAGCCCGCGGGTCCTTCGACCACGATTCCCGGCGTGTTCTTGAGGTCGCCGCTCTCGCGCAGCGGCGCATCGATCCCCAAGGCGATTTCATCGGTGCGCGCAAGCTCGACCTGATTGTCCGAGCGCGGCGGCCCGACGATGCGCACGTGCGACAGCCGCCCCCTTGGACCCACCAAGGTCACGGTCTCGTTGGCCGCGTACTGACCCGGCTGCGAAAGCTGCGAATGCACGCTCAACTCGTATTCCGGCCCGAACAGCTGCTCGATCACGGCTTGCGTCAAGTGCACGTGTCGCGCGGATATCGCGATCGGGATCAGCGCGGGCAGCGGTTTATCGAGATCGTTCATCGTCAAACCTGCGGCGGATCACCGGCGCCCGATCCGTTGCTCGGTGGCCGCGACGAACTTGGTCGTGGAGACGAAGCTGTCCGGGTTCAAGGAAATCGAATCGATTCCGCTCTCGACGAGAAACGCCGCGAAGTCCGGGTGATTGCTTGGCGCCTGGCCGCAGATGCCGACTTTCGTTCCGCAACGATGTGCGCGCTCGATGACGTCTGCAATCATGCGCTTGACGGCCGCGTCGCGCTCGTCGAAGAGGTCGGCGAGCTCCGCCGAGTCGCGGTCGACACCGAGGATCAGCTGAGTCAAGTCATTGCTGCCGATCGAAAAACCGTCGAAGCGCCCGGCGAATTCCTCGGCGAGAATGACATTGGACGGGATTTCGCACATCACATAGACCTGCAATCCACCCTCGCCGCGCGTGAGTCCGTTCTCGGCCATGACCGCAAGCACGCGGTCGGCCTCTTGGGGCGTGCGGCAGAACGGCACCATCACGATGAGGTTGTCGAATCCGATGACGTCCCGCACCATGCGCAGCGCTCTGCATTCGAGCGCGAACCCGTCCTTGTACCGCTCGCTGTAGTAGCGGCAGGCGCCACGCAGGCCGAGCATCGGGTTTTCCTCGTTGAGCTCGAATTGGGCGCCCCCGATCAGATGGGCGTATTCGTTTGACTTGAAGTCGCTCAAGCGCACGATTACCGGATTCGGATAATGCGGAGCCGCGATCTTCGCGATGCCGCGCGCGAGCGTATCGACGAAATAGGTCTCGCGATCGGCATAGCCGCGCGTCAATACTTCGATTTGATGGCGCGCGGCGTGATCCTTGAGTTCCTCGAAGTGCACGAGCGCCATCGGATGAATCTTGATGATGTTGTTGATGATGAATTCCATGCGCGCGAGGCCGATTCCCTTGGTCGGCAGCCGCCACCAGCGGAATGCGGCCGCCGGACTCGCGATGTTGACCATCATCGCCGTATGGGTTTCCGGTACGTCGGCAAGGTTGACCTCGGTCGCCGTGAAATCGAGGATGCCGTCGTACACGACGCCCTCCTCGCCTTCCGCGCAGCTCAGCGTGATCGGCTGCTTGTCGTGGATCAGCTCGGTCGCATGCAGCGTGCCGACGATCGCGGGCAATCCGAGCTCGCGGCTCACGATCGCCGCGTGGCTGGTCGTGCCGCCATAATTGGTGATCAAGCCGGCCGCCTTCTTCATGATCGGCACCCAGTCCGGATCGGTCGATTCGGTCACGAGGATCGATCCGTCGCGGAACCGATCGATGTCGGCGGCGCTGTGAATGATGCAGGCCTTGCCGGTGGAGATCGCCTCTCCGATCGCCGCGCCGCTCACGAGGCGGGTGCCTTTTTTCGCGAGGCTGTAGGTCTTGAGCAGCGTCGCGGATTTGGCGGACTGGACCGTCTCGGGCCGCGCCTGCACGACGAAGATCTCGCCGCTTTCGCCGTCCTTGGCCCATTCGATATCCATGGGCCGCTCGTAGTGATTTTCGATCGCCGCCGCCCAGCGCGCGAGCTGCAGGATTTCCGCGTCGGTGAGCACCATCGATTCGCGCTCGCGGCGCGTCGTGTTGATGTTGCGAGTGCGGGCTCCGCCGCCGTCGCCGTAGATGAGCTTGCGCTCCTTCTTGCCGAGCGTCTTTTCGATGATCGGAGTTCGCCGCTCGTCGGCAAGCAGCGGTTTGAAGACGACGTATTTGTCCGGATTGACGGTTCCCTGGACGACGTTTTCACCGAGGCCCCAGGCGGCGTTGATGACGGCCACGCCGCGAAATCCGGTTTCGGTGTCGAGTGTGAACATGACGCCGGAGCCGGCGCGGTCGGACCGCACCATTTTTTGGATCCCGATCGAGAGGGCGACTTGCAAATGGTCGAAGCCATTGGTCTCGCGATAGACGATCGCGCGATCGGTGAACAGCGACGCGTAGCATTTGCGGCAGGCGCGCAGCAGCTCCGCGCCGCCCGAGACGTTCAGATAAGTCTCCTGCTGGCCGGCAAAGCTCGCCTGCGGTAGATCCTCGGCGGTTGCACTGCTGCGCACCGCGACCGACGGATCGGTCGATGCGCAGCGCTTGCCGAGTTCGCGGTAGGCGTCGAGTATCGAGGCGGCGATCTGCGCCGGGAGCTCTGCGCCGACGATGATTCGGCGCATGGCGGCGCCGGTCTCGGCCAGCGACTGCTTGCGATGATGAAACGCGTCGATTTGTTGGCGCAGCTTGGGAGCGAGTTGCCCGGCCTCGATGAAGGCACGGTAAGCGGAGGCCGTGACCGCAAAGCCCGGCGGCACGCGGATGCCGGCGCTCGAGAGCGAACGCGTGACCTCGGCGAGACCGGCATTTTTGCCGCCGACACGGCCGACCTCCGTGCATTTGGGGTCGTCGAACCAGACGATCGACTCGATCGGGGCCGCCGTCGGGTGCAGCGCCGCTTCTTGATCGGTGACCGCTTCCTTCCTAATGCGATGTGCCATGTGCGTCTCCCAATCGTGGCTGATGATCGACAATTTGCGCGATGTGCGACCGACTGAGAATTCGGAGTTGTACGTACGGAGGCGTGGGGATGCGAACTCGAAATCAGCGCGAAATGGGTGCTCCGGCGCCGCTCAGCGCGACGGAGTCACCCGCGTGAAGTCCGGCCGCCTCGCTCTCGTCGATATCGAGATGAAACTCCAACTGATACCCTGGAGCTACGCGCACCACGACGTCCTCGAACAGCGGCGGCGCACCGGGACCCACCGCGACGTCGACGCGGTCGTGATCCTTGAGACGGAACCGTCGGGCATCCTCGGGATTCATATGGATATGTCGCAATGCGCGTATCACGCCTTTCTTCAGCGTCGCACGGGTTCTCGGTCCCTCGATCGTAATTCCCGGCGTGCCCGCGAGGTCGCCCGATTCTCGAGCCGGCGCGTCGACGCCGAGCGCTCTGGCCGCGCGATCGGATAGTTCGACCTGGTTCTCGGCGCGCGGCGGGCCGATGACGCGCACGTTGGCGAGCCGGCCCGAGGGCCCGATCAAATGGACGACCTCTTCCGCTGCGAACTGCGCGGGCTGCGACAGCGGGGACCGGACATGAAGCTGATATCTGTCGCAAAACAACTCTTCGATGAGCGCCGCAGTCAGATGCACGTGCGGCGTCGAAATCACGATCGGAATGCGAATCACCGCAGCGTCCGAATCCGCCGCGCGCGCAGCGGCACTCATCGCGACGCGTCCGGCACCGCGCGCTGCGGATATCCCACCGATTGTGCGAAGGTCACGAACTGCTGCGCGGGCAGGCCGAGGCGCTCGCCGAGCAGTGCCGTATCCACGGCGCCTCGAAATACCGTGCCGAGGCCCTCCGCGGCGCAGAACAAATAGACGTTCTGGCCGATGAACGCCGCATCCACCGAGGCATAGAGGCGCCGCTCCTCGGCAGTGACATCGAGCATCCGCTCGCCATGGGCGACATAAATGAGTTCGACCGGCGCAAGCGCGACGAAATCCTGAGTTCCCGTTTGCGCGCGGATATCGTCGCTCAGATGGTGCAGCAGCCGATGTGCGTTCGGCTCGTAGAGCCAGACGCCGGCCGCCGTCGCGACATAAACGTCGATGACCATGACATGCCGCCAATAGGGGGCAGTCCGGTCGCCATTGGGGCGGTTCTTACCGAATGCCGCCCACAGCAAATCCGACAGCAGGTGCGGCGACAACGGCCGCTCCGCATAGGCGCGCGTCGAATGCCGGCCCTGCAAGGCATCGAGCAGCGGCATACCGCCGCTGGTCCGCGGGCTCGGCAGGACGAATTCCCGCAACGCGGACCCCCCACCGAGGGCCGATTCGGTGTTCACGGCAAGCTGCTTCATGCGCGATCCTCCTCGGCCCTGTGCCGCCGAATTGGCGCGGCGTCGGATCTATGCTGCGCTGTGAGCGCGTCGCATCAAATGAGGAAATCTGCCTAGATTTCTGCGGCTGTAATCAGAGTATGACCACCCTTCGGCGCTCCTCCCCACGGATGTGGACATTCCTGAGCCGGCCGGGACACTCCGCAATCGCCGGTCGGACTGCAATGCGCTAAGGTCGCTGCATTGCACCCCACCTCGGCGGTCGACGATGGTCCCGAACGAATCTCCAGTTGCGGGAAATGCAGCGCCCCCGCGCTTTGCGGTCGAGGAATTGCTCGTGCCGTCCGCCTACCCGCACGTGGTATCCAAGCTCCAGCTGCGCGAAACCCATCTGTCCTGGGTGATTCTGACGGGATCTCTGGCTTACAAGATCAAGAAAGCCGTGCGCCTCGAATTCGTCGATGCCTCGAGCCTGGCGCGCCGATTCGACCTGTGCCGAGAGGAATTGCGCCTCAACCGACGACTCGCCGCGGACCTGTATCTCGAACTCGTGCCGATCACGCGGCAGTCCTGCGGATTGCTGGTCGGCGGCTCCGGCGAGGCGGTCGAATACGCGGTATGCATGCGCCAATTCGAGTCCTCGCAGGAGCTCTCCGCGCTGCTCGCGCGCGACGAGGTCACGGCGGCGGAAATCGAGCAGCTCGCCGATTTGATCGCGCAGTTTCACGCGAACGCGGCAGAGGCGGCGCCCAGCGAGACATTCGAGCACAGCGCGCAGCTGCGCGCTGCCGTGCACGGCGCCCTCGCCGCCCTGGGCCGACACGCGGCGGGCGCCGTGGATCCGGCCGACGTCGAGTTCCTCGACAATTGGTGCCGCGCGAACCTGCAGTCGGCCGCCGAGCGGCTGCATTTGCGCGAGCAGTCGGGCCGCATTCGCGAGTGTCACGGCGACCTGCACGCCGGCAACATCGTGCGTTGGCATGGCGCATTGACGCCGTTCGATTGCCTCGAATTCGATCCGAAGCTGCGCTTCATCGATGTCCTCAACGATGCCGCGTTTCTGGTCATGGATCTCGTCGGGCATGCGCGCGCGGATCTCGCGGCGGCCTTTATGAATCGCTATCTGGAGTGCAGCGGGGACTATTCGGGTCTGCCGCTGCTGCCGCTTTATGCCGTTTATCGGGCCATCGTGCGGGCGATGGTCGATGCGGTCGGCATCGAAACCGTCGCGGATCAGCGCGAGTCGTACCTGAAGCGCCTGCAACGGCGCATCCGCACGGCACGCGAGTTCGCGCATCGGCCCGCGCCCCTGCTCCTGCTCATGCATGGCCTTTCCGGTTCCGGCAAATCCTGGCTGAGCGCCGGCCTGATCGGGCCGCTGGCCGCGATCCGCATTCGCTCGGATGTGGAGCGCAAGCGACTGGGTGGCGCCGGCCAATCGATGCCCGGCCTCGTCGGTTACCAACAGGGACTCTATGCATCATCGGTCACCCATCGAACCTATGCGCGACTGCTCGAGTGCGCGCAGCAGAGTCTCGATGCGGGGTTCAATACGATCGTCGATGCCGCGTTCTTGAATCGGACTGCGCGCACCGCCTTTCTGAACCTCGCGGCAGGCCGCGGCAATTCGTGTCTGATTCTCGACTGCCATGCGGATTCGGCGATTCTCAGAGAGCGGCTCGTGACGCGCTCGGGCAGCGGCACCGACCCGTCCGATGCGGGACTCGAGGTGCTGGAGAAGCAGATGGTCGACGCGGAGCCGCTCAGTCCGGCGGAGCAGGCCCATTGCATCGATGTCTACACGGCGGACGCCGCTGCACTCGACAAGGCGCTCGCCGCAATCGCCGCGCGGCGCACCCCCGAGTCTTTGCGAAGCCGCAATCGCGTCGAAATAGCGGCAAAACTCGATCCCGACCGCGCAAACGCGCGAATTGCGGAGCTTCGCGGATCGCTGTGGGTATTGCGTATTGTCACCCGGCGGCGCTCGCGGACAATCCCTAACCACTGGTTTCTATCGAGGACTGAGCGCCGATGGGCGGGATTTTACGGGTCGCCTACAAGCTTTTGATCAATGACCGCGCCAAATATGCAGCGCTGCTGATCGGCATCACCTTCGCGGTTTTCTTGATGATCGAGATGACCTCGCTGTTCGCGGGCATCTTGAGCCGCTCCTCGGCCACCGTGATCAATATCGGCGCCTCGGTCTGGGTCATGGATCCGGCGATTCAAACCGTGGCGAATTCGATCCCCTTGCCCGCCTATGTGCTCGATGAGGTGCGCAGCATCCCCGGCGTCAAATATGCGGTCCCGCTGTATTCAGGCAGCGCGCTGCTGAAGCTTCACGACGGGACCTACCAGGCGGCCAACGTCATCGGACTCGACGACACGAGCTTGTTCGGACGGCCGCATTTGCTCGAAGGCAGCATCGCCGACATTTACGGCGAAAACGCCTTCATCGCGATCAAGGACTCGGAATTCTACAAGCTCAAGAACCCAACAATCGGCTCGGAGTTCCAACTCAACGACCATCGCGGCGTCATTGTCGGTATCGCGAAGGTCTCCTCGAGCGGGCTATTCGGCGTGCCGACGCTCTACACGACCTACAACAGGGCGCTTCAGTACATCCCCAATACGCGCTTCACGATCTCTTACCTGCTCGTCGAGCCGAAGAGCCCGCAGGACGTCGCCGAAATCAAGCGGCGCGTCGCCGCCTCCGGGTACCTCGCGCTCACGAAAGACGAATTCATCCAGAAAATCTCGCGCTTCTACATGTTTCAGACCGGCATCGGAACCAACATGATGCTGATGACGATCATCAGCTTCATCATCGGCTTGTCGATATCCGGCCAGACCTTCTACACCTTCGTCATCGAAAATCTCGACAAGTTCGGCGCCATCAAGGCGATCGGCGCGAAGGGCCGCGAACTGATCGGCATGATCCTGTTTCAAGCCTCGTTTGTCGCCCTCACCGGCTATGGGATCGGCGTCGGCCTGTGTTCGGCGATCATCTGGCTCGCCCGGCTCAACATTCCCGACTATGCCGCAATCATCACCTACCCCAATCTTGGGCTCGCGTTCGTCATGGTGGTCGTCATCGCGGCGATC
Source organism: uncultured Gammaproteobacteria bacterium (assembly GCA_963782845.1). Classification (GTDB taxonomy): domain Bacteria; phylum Pseudomonadota; class Gammaproteobacteria; order Steroidobacterales; family Steroidobacteraceae; genus Bog-1198. The sequence goes on from CAWALM010000001.1 coordinate 20,174, forward strand.
TCGAGCTACGTCGGCGTGCGCAAGGTGTTGAAGATCGAGCCCTTCGACATTTTCCGGGGATGAGCATGGCCGAGATTGCAATTCAAGCCATGGGTCTCAACAAGTGGTTCGGCGAGGGTGAGACCAGGACCAACGCGGTCAAGGACGTGAGCTTCGATGCTCACTTCGGCGAAATGCTCTACGTCGTCGGGCCTTCGGGCAGCGGGAAGACCACGATGCTCAGCATGATCAGCGGCATCCTGCGGCCGAACGGCGGGACCGTCAAAATCGAAGGCCAGGAAATCTGGACGATGAGCAACGATGCGCTTGCGGAATTCCGCCTGCACAAGATCGGATTCGTTTTCCAGGACTATCATCTGTTCCCGCGCCTCACGACCGCCGAAAACGTCGCGATCCCGTTGATTCTGCAAAAGCGTCCCTGGAACGATGCGCTCAAGGAGGCCGCGCTCAATCTCGAGGTCGTCGGCCTGAAGGCGCGCGCGGACCTGCCGCCCGTGAAGCTGAGCGGCGGAGAGCAGCAGCGCGTCGCGATCGCGCGCGCGATCGTCAGCCGCCCCGACATCTTGATACTCGACGAGCCGACCGCGTCCCTCGACGGCGACACCGGCCGCAACATCGTGCGTTTCGTCCGCGAGCACATACTCTCGGACAAGCGCTGCATCATCATCGTCACGCACGACAGCCGCATTTATGAATTCGCGGACCGCATCGTTCGGATGGAGGACGGCCGGATCACGGGTTTCGACAAGGAGAATTTGGATGCGCAGTAAACTGATCTTCATCGTTTCCGGGATCGGACTGCTGCTCGCGTTATTCAGCGCTTTCATTTCCAGCGAACAACCGCCCGTGCAAAAGCCGGTGTTCAACCCGGCCGCGAATCCATATGCGAATGGAATCTACGCGCAAGGAATCATCGAGAGCGCGCAGGACCACGGCGAGAACATCAACATCTATCCGGAGGTCACCGGGCCGATCACCGAAGTGCTGGTGATCGAGGGGGCGCACGTGCATCGCGGCGACCCGCTGCTGCGCATCGACGACTCGGTGCAGCGCGCGACCGTCGAGCAGCAAAAGTCGCAGGCGGATGCCGCGCGCACGCTGCTCGCCGAGTTGAAGGCCGAGCCGCGGCGCGAAACGCTCGATGTTGCCGAGGCGCAAGTCGACAATGCCAGGGCGACGCTCAAGAATGCCGACGACCAGCTCGCGAAGCAGGAGCGCTCCTACGGCATCGATCCCAAATCGGTGAGCCGCGATGTGCTCGACAACGCCCGTAATGCGCAGAAGATCGCCGCCACCAATCTCGAAGTCGTCAGCCGGCAGTATGAGCTCATCAAGGCCGGCGCATGGAGCTACGACATCGAGAACCAGCAGAAGCAAGCGATCGCCGCGGACCGGGCGTATGGCGCGGCCGCCGCGCTGCTTGCCAAATACACGATCAAAGCGCCCGCAGACGGCATCGTGCGCTCGATCCAGGCGGCCGTCGGGAGCTACGTCTCGCCGCAGGGCGCCTACGACAGCTATACCCAGGGCATGGATCCGCTGATCGTCATGGGAGCGCCCGACGACCAGATGCAAGTGCGCGCCTATATCGACGAAATCTTGATCGACCGGCTGGCGGATCCCGCCAACCTGACCGCCGAGATGTTCATCCGCGGTACCGACAAGCACGTGGCGCTGAAGTTCTTGCGGACGCAGCCGTTCGTGAGCCCGAAGATCGAACTATCGGACGAGCGCCAGGAACTCGTCGACGTACGCGTGCTGCCCGTGATTTTCCGATTCGCGAATCCCAAGAATCTCAACCTGTATCCAGGAGAGCTCGTCGATGTTTACGTCAGCGCGAAATAGAACGGGCGCGGCGGCGCTCGCCTGCGTGCTGGCAGGATGCGCGGTCGGACCGACGTTTCACCGTCCGGCGCCGCCGGCGGATACGCACTATTCGAGCGGCGCGGATCCGGTCGCGACGGCCGCCGCGGCCGGAGTCGTCCAAGAATTCACGCCGGGCGCGCGGCTCGCACCCGATTGGTGGCGGCTGTTTCACTCCGAGCAGCTCGATGCGATCATCGCCGAGGGCGTCGCGAAGAATCCGGGACTCGACGCGGCGCAGGCGAGCCTGCGTTCGAGCCGCGACCAACTGCGCAGCGGCTACGGAATCTTCTTTCCGTCGGTCGATGCCGGTGCGGCTGCCGAGCGCGAGCGCTTTTCGACCGCGAACTTCGGCGAGCAAACGCCGGGCGCGATATTCAACTTGTTCACGGTTTCCGCGTCGGTCAACTATGCGCTCGATGTATTCGGCGGCAATCGTCGGATGCTCGAAGCCCTGCATGCCCAGGCCGACGTCGCCAAGGCAACCGAACAGGCGACCTATCTCACGCTCACGGCCAACATTGTCGATACGGTAATCGCGAGGGCCGGCTATCGCGCCGAGGTCGACGCGACGCGGCGGCTCGTCGCACTGCAGACGCAACAGGTCAAGCTTGCGCAAATCCAAGCGGACGCCGGCACCGTCGCGTACGCGACGGTCTTGAGCCTCCGAAGCCAGCTCGCCGCCACGGAGGCGGCGATTCCGCAGCTCGAGCAGAAGGCCGCTCAGAGCGACGATTTGCTCGCGGCGCTCTGCGGGCACACGCCGGCCGAGTGGAGCGCGCCGGATCTCGGGCTCGCGGACCTCGTGCTGCCGTCCGAGCTGCCGGTCAGCCTGCCATCGGAATTGGTACGTCAGCGCCCCGACATCCTCGCCGCCGAAGCGACGGCGCATGGGGCGAGCGCCGAGGTGGGCGTCGCGACGGCGGCGATGCTGCCGAGCTTCACGCTGACCGGAACGGCCGCCGCGAGCAGCAACTCGAGCAGCAACTTGTTTCCGCCGAATGGACGTGCCTGGAGCCTCGGCGCAGACGCCGCCATTCCGGTGTTCTCGGGCGGAACGCAGTGGTACAAGCGCAAGGCCGCGGTCGAAACGTACCACCAAGCCATGGCGCTCTATCGGCAGACGGTGCTGGGCGCGTTCGAGCAAGTCGCCGATTCCCTGCGTGCGCTCGATCACGATGCGGCAACGCTGTCGGCGGACGATGAGGCGCTCGCGGACGCAGAGCAGGCGCTCAAGCTCATCGAAGCCAACTATGAAGCCGGTCTCGTGAGCTATTTGGACGTTTTGAGCGCCGACGGGCAGTATCAACAAGCGCAGCTCAACGACATTGAGGCAATCGCAGTCCGGTACCAGGATACCGTGGCGCTGTTTGCCGCCCTTGGCGGCGGCTGGTGGAATCGGGACGCGGCTACCCGGGGAGCGCAGGCCACCGCCCCGCCCGGCCAGCCCGCGCCGCCCGCCGCCGCGGCAGCACCAGCGCTCCGTTGACTACGGCTTGGGACAGCCGGCCCCGACGGCCATTGCGGTAAACTCCGGATAGATGACGACGAGCTTGCGCATGACTCCGTTGGTCCAACCGAAGCCGTCCTGAGTCGGGTATTCACCGCCCCCACCGCCGCGTCCCGGCGTGAGCACATCGTACTTCTCGACGAGCTTGCCGCTGCGTGCGTAAACCGCATCGACGTTCATCATCCAGCGGCAGGCGGTGGTTGCGGCCAGCGATGCCATACGGTAGTCGCGCATTCCGCTGATTGCGATCCATTGCAGCGGCGCCCAACCGTTGGGCGCATCCCATTGTTGACCCGTGTCGAGCGTCGTTGTCACGATGCCGCCGGGCTTGAGCAGTTGCCGCTCGACGACTCTTGCGACGGCCGCCGCCTGGCGCTTCGATGCCATGCGGACGAACAGCGGGTAGAGCGTCGCGGCCGATACCGCGGTGCTGCGTGCGATGCGGGTCCACCGATAATCGAAATACGCGCCGCGCGACGCGTCCCAGAGGTAGCGATCGATCGCGGCGCGGCGCGCGTCGGCGCGCGTCGCGAACTCCGCAGCGCAGGCGCTGTCGGATAGGCGCTCGCAACCGCTGCGGATGGCGTTTTCGAGGCCGAATAGCACGCTGTTGAGATCGACCGGAACGATCTCGGTGGTGTCCATGCTCGCGCGAGTTCTTGAATCGGCAAACCAGCGCGAACTGAAATCCCAGCCGCTTTCGGCGGCTGCGCGGACATCGCGGAACAATTGGTGGGGCTCGCGGCCGCTGACGCGCGCAAGCTCGACGTCGTCGCGGTAAGCCTCGTCGCGCGGCGTGTCGCTGTCATCCCAGTAGCGATTGAGCACCTCGCCGCCCGGCATCGCGACGAGGTGTCGATGTGCATCGCCGGCATGCATACCGTGCTCACCCTCCATCCAGAACGCGTACTCGCGCTTGAGTTCCGGCAGATAGCGCGCGAAGGAGCCGGCCGGATCTTGCGGTGACAGCAATCCGACCATCGCGAAGAAAAACGGCGGCTGCGACCGGCTCAAGTAATAGCTGCGGGTGCCGTTCGGAATGTGCCCATAGGTGTCGATCAGCGAGGCGAAGTCGGCGAGCATGCTGTCGATGAGATCGCGGCGGCCGCTTTCCTCGAGACCGAGCATCGTGAAATATGAATCCCAATAATAGATCTCGCGAAATCGCCCGCCCGGAACCACATAGGGCTGCGGCAACGGCAACAACGAGGCGTTGGGCGGCGCCGTGGGCGTGCGGCGCGTCAACTGGTCCCAGAGTGCATCGATGTGCGCGACGATCGAGACCTCGCCGGACGGCGACTGCGCCGATTCGGCCGCAGCGGACAGCGTGAAGTGCGCGTCGACGAAGCTGCGCAGGGCGGCCGGCGACAGCGGTTGCAGGCTGTGGTACTCGGCGAGAATCTGCTCGGGCGGCGCCTGCGGAATCGCGTCCGCAAAGGCCTTGCCGTCGGAGAACAGCGGCGCCGATTGCACCGCGACGAACAAATCCTTGAACAAGGCCTGCGGCGGCTCGGGATACGGCGCCGACGTGCCGTCGGCGCGGCTCCCACCGGCTTGCAGCAGCGCCGCGGCGAGCAGCAGTCCGGGCAACGCCGCCGGCCGCGCCATGATCAAGATTTCCGATACCCGGCCCAAGCGATTCGGCTAGCGCCGACGGCGCACGAGCGTCGTGTGCCCGGCGGCATCCCTAGCGACCCTGATGTCGTAGCGCTGTCCGCGAAATGTCACGTTTTGCAGCGTCAAGCTGTTCCATTTGGCGGGAAGCTGCGGGGCATAGGCGTCGACCAATCCCTGCTCGCGAATGCGCAGCCCGGTGAACCCGTAGAGCAGGCTCTGGATATAACCGCCCGACCCGGTCAGGAAATAACCGGTGTTGTTGTCGGCGGTCTCGGTCCGCACATTGAACGGCGGCTTCAGTGTCCCATTCGTGAAATTGTCCTCGAACCACACCGCCGCCTCGTCCGCGTCGCCGTTGGTTGCCGCCGCAATCACCCGCGGCGCGAGGCCCATGCTGTCGGAGACGCCGCCAATCTTCGATTCGGGCGGAACCGCATTGTCGTAGTCGCTGCGGCGCAGTTGCATGCTCATTGGTGAATCGAGCGTCGGGTAGCTCAGCAACAGCGAGCTGCCGCTGGGGGCTTCCGGGTCGGAGAGCACGGCCGGATCGAAAGTCAGATGATGCTCCACCCGTCCGCCGGTCGGGATATACAGCCGCCGCGCGATATCGGCCCAACGCGGATCGGGCCGCTCTCCGAGGACTGCGGCGGCGCTGACCGCGGCGCCCAGCGCCTTGGACGCCGACGCATTGGTGAAGCTGTCATTCGGCACATCGGCATAGGACTCGTGGACCGAGGCCACGTGCAAAATCTCGTAGCGGCGACGTTCCGGCACGTAGGTCGCACGGCTCGTCCAGAATCGCGCGACATCACGAATCACGGGCCATCCCGAGTTCTTGAGCCAGTCGCGATCCTGCGTCGCCAGATAGTATTGCCACTGCGCGATCGCGATGTCGGCATTGACGTGGATTTCCCGCTCGCTCAACAGATAGGCGGAATGCGGCGTTTGCTCGCTGCCGTTCTCCGGATCCGACTCCCATGGGAACATCGCGCCGTCGAAATGGTGCTGCTGCGCACGCGCTTGGGCGGCCATCAGCGTTCGGTCGCGAAACATCACCAAGGACTTTGCCCGATCGGGATGCAGCAGCAAGAGCGCGGGAAATATCCAGGTGTCGCTGTCCCAAAATGCGTGACCGGCATAGCCCGGCGTGATCGCGCAGGCGCCCAAGGGCCAGGCCGTGTCGGCCGTCGAGCTCGCGAGAATATAGTAAAGCTCGGAATGGACGGCTTGCTGGGCGCGGGCGTCCCCGTCGATGAGAATGTCCGCCTCCCAGAGCCTCTGCCAGGCTGCGCGATGCTCGGCAAGCGCATGGTCGAACCCCGCGCTGCGCGCCGCGAGCGCCAACTGCAAATCGGCTTGGGCGCCGCCGCCCCAAGCTTGGCGCGAGAATGCGACGAACTTGTCGAATCGGTAGGTTCGGTTCTTCGTGACCTTGATGCTCACGTTGACGGCGAGCCGGTATGCGGTCTTGTAGATGCTGACCGACTCCGGCACGACGTTCTCGGGCAGGCCGATCGCAGCGGCCGCCGCCATATCGAGGCCTTGCTCCGCCCTGCCCTGCAGCCACAGCGACAGGTGCCCGGCATCCCCCTCGCTCGTCGATACGTGCGTGTCGCCGCGGTACCAGACCGCGGCGCGGTCCGGCGTCGCGGGCGGCACCGGCTCGAGGCTTTGGTCCTGCGCTTGCAGCTGCTCGTCCATCTGCTCGCCGGTGAGCTTGCCGAGCGCGAGCCGGGGTTGGTACGGCGCCCAGAGATTCATCGCAAACGACAACTGCACGATCCCATCGAACTCGGGCGTAATCGCGAGTCGCGATACTCCGAGGTGCGGATTCGCCTGGTCGACGAACGTCGTGACCTCGACCGCGGTATTGCGGCCCCGATCGAGGTAGGTGTAATGCGTCGTCAGCGTCGCCTCGCGCAAGTTCAAGGTTTGGCGGTAATCGCGAAACCGCCACGATTCGAAACGACCGCGGTTGAGCCAGGCCTGGCCGGTGGGAGCAGGCCCCGTGCTGTAGTCGATTTCGGTCCACCCGGGAACTGCGGCGGGCCTCGACATGTCGTCCGCCGCGTAGTCCATGAGTCCGACCAAATATGTCGGTGTGCCCTGCGTGCCGCGCGGCGTGCTCAAGTTCGCCACGTAGCCATTCGCGAGATACGCGGGAAAATAGTCGCCGAGATCCTTGGCGTCGGCCGTCATCACGAAACTCGGGTCGGTTTCGGCCGGCGCCGCCGAGCACAGCATCATGCCCGCGATCGCGAAAACCATGGAAGTCAGGTGCAATCGGCTTCGCATATCAGACTCCGTTGGCGACGACTTCCCGCTGCGTTTCGCGCCGGAACAGAAACAGCGCGACCAGGAGCAGCGACATCGGCGCCAGCGAGAAATAAAATGCGCGGATGCCGTCGAAGTTCGAGAACACGATCGCGGTGATCCTCGATCCGAGCGTGCCGCCGAGCGCCGAGAACACGACGATCAAGCCGGTCATCGCCGCATGCAGCGACTTCGGCAGCGAGCTCAAGGCCACGGAATTGATGATCGGATAGATCGGGGCCATCAGCAGACCGATCAGTGGAATGACGAACGCGGCGATCGGCGCATTGAACCAGCCGACGTCGGGTCGCGCGACGACGCTCGCGGCCAGCGGCAGCGTCGCGACGACGAGCAGCCCCATGCCGAGCACGCACAGATTGAGCAGCACATACCAGGGCACGCGCCGCAGGATCATGCCTGCGCTGATGCGCCCGAGCGCCGTCGAGCCCGCGAGTATGCTCGCCATCTGCACGCTCATCGTGTTCGGCAGCTTGAGGATCTCGCGATTGAAGGTCGGCAGCCAGGTGCCGAAACTCTGCTCGATCAACACGTAAAGGAACGCCGAGATCAGAAAGCAATAGACCAGCGGGCGCACCAGCAATTTGAGCATCGCGGTGAATGACTTGCCGCCGCTCGCTCGCGCGGCGTCGCGCACCTCCGAGTCATCCAATTTCGAGCTCGCGAGCAGCGCGAAGCTCACCGCGGCAAGCGCCGCAAGCAGCCAATAGACACGGAGCCAGCTCGGATTCGCCGGCGCGACCGGATCGATGAAGGCGCTGAACAACCAGCCGCCCGCCAACACGCCCACCATGAAGAGCCCTTCGATGAGGTTCGTCAGGCGCGAATGCGCGGTGCTGTCCGATGTGAGCAGCCCGATCGACGAATAGACGGCGACCTTGGTCATCGCAAACGCAGCGCCTATGCAAACGAACAGAAATTCCGTGGTATGAAAGCTCGGCAGGAGCGGCATCAGCAGGCACGCGCCGCCCACGATCGCGAGCGACAGCAGCAAGGCCTTTCGATACCCGAGCGCGGGCAGGAACGAGGCGACGACGAAGGAACTCGCGGCGATGGTGAGGTCCTTGCAGGCCTCGAGCAGGCTCGCGTGCGGTTTGTCGATGCCGAACATCGCGATCGACTGCAAGATCACGGTGCCGACACTATTGAGCAGAACCGCGAACAACATGTAGATCAGCACCAACGCGACCAGGATGCGGCTCGGTCTCATAAGAACCGCTTGATGCGCAGCGTCGCCATGTCAGGAACCACGATGTCGGCCTCCGCCAGCAGGCGCGAGTCGCCGACGCCGATCGCCATCATGCCGGCCTGCTTGATCGCCGTGATGCCGGCGATCGCGTCTTCGACGCCGATGCAGCGCGCGGGATTCGCATGCAGCGCCGCGGCCGCCGCGAGAAAAATGTCCGGAGCAGGCTTCGGCCGGCCGCTCGTGGCTGGATCCGCGATGAAATCGAACGCATCGGCGATACCTAAGCGCGCGATGATCGTGCGCGCATTGTGACTCGCCGAGGCGAGCCCGATGCGCACGCCGCGCTCGCGGGTCTCCCGCAGCGCATCGAGCGCACCGGGCAACAGGGCGGCGGGCGTCAGGGACTCGAGCAGCCGCGTAAAGTAGCCGTTCTTGCGCGCCGCGAGCCCGAGCCGCTGCTCGGTGTCAAAGGCGCGCTGGGCGCTCTCGAGAATGATGTCGAGCGAGCGAAGCCGGTCGACACCCTTGAGCCGCTCGTTGGTCTTGCGGTCGAACGGGATGCCGATCTCCTGCGCGAGCCGCGACCAGGCCTGGAAGTGCAGCTCTGCGGTATCGGTGAGCACGCCGTCGAGATCGAAGATCACGGCATCGATCGCGCCTGGCGCGAGGATCGGCACCGATGGTGCGAGCTCCCGCGTCACCGCGCCACGCGGCATCAATGACACGGGCGCGCCGTTGTGCCACAGCGTGATTTCATCGCCGCGCTGCAGCTCGTAGCGAACGCCGTCGGCCGCGACGGTCAGCCTCAGCAGGCGCTCGCGCCACTGCAGCGTGAAGTGGTAGCGCTGCCAGCCGGCCGGCAGCGCCGGGCGCAGATGCAGCACGCCGCGGGAGTCGATGCGCAGTCCGCCGAAACCCCAGACCAGGCCGAGCCAGGTACCCGCCATGGCGGCCATGTGCGCGCCGTGACTCGCATTGCCGTGCAAGTCGTCGAGGTCGAGACGCGCGCCCTCCCGAAAGTAATTGAGCGCCGCATCGGTCAAGCCCAATTCGGCGGCGAGAATCGCCCACGTCGAGGCCGACAGCGAGGAGTCGTGGACGGTCAGCGGCTCATAGTAGTCATAGTCGCGGCGCTTCTGCACTGCAGAGATGTGCTCGCCGATCAGCACGTCGGCGAGCACGACGCTCGGCTGTTTGCACACTTGGTGGCGGTATAGCGTCAGCGGATGGAACCGCAGCAACAGCGGCCGCTCGTCGCCGGGCTCAGTCGCGAAATTCCAGGCGGGACGATCGAGGAAACCGTCGTCTTGCGGGTGCACGCCATGCCGCTCGTCAACCGGCAAATACATCGCGGCGGCCGCCCGGCGCCACGCGGCCGGTTCGGTGTCGAGCAGATCGAGCGCTCGCGCCAAGCGCCCGTAAGCGGGCGGATCGCTGCGCACGAGCTCATCGGCAACGTCGGCCGCGTAGCGCAGGTGCATCTGCGCCATGCGATTGGTGTAGCAGTCGTTGTTGACGAGCGCAGAATACTCGTCGGGACCGGTCACCGAATGGATGCAGAACGCGCCCGCACGGGCCGGCTCGAAGTGGCCGATCTGCATCCAAATGCGCGCCGTCTCGAACAGCACCGCCGCATCCTCGCTCTTGACCGGCGCGGGGTGGCTGCCGAGATGATGCAGGCGCAGCGCAAAGGCGACCGCGGCATTGATGTGGTACTGGGCCGATCCGGACGGAAAGTAGCTCGATCCCTCCTCGCCCGCGATCGTGCGCCAGGGATAGAGCGCACCGATCGGATGGTTCAATTCGCGCGCGTGCGCGCGCGCCGGCTCGAGCGTGTGCGCACGCCAATCGAGGCTTGCGCGCACCAGCGATGGCGCGGTCATCTGCAGCACGGGCAGCGCGAAAATCTCCGTGTCCCAGAACACGTGGCCCTCATAGCCCTGGCCGGTCAGCCCCTTGGCGGCGAGCGCGTGGCGGCCGTCCGCCGGCGTCGACTGGCGCACGTGAAACAAATTGAAATGCAGCGCTTGATCGAGCGAATCGTCGCCGTCGATTCCGAGGTCCGCGTCGCGCCAGAAGCTGACCCATGCCGGCGCGTGACGCCGCTCGAGCGCCTCGAAGCCTAAGCTCGCGGCCAGGTTGGCAGCGCTCTCGGACTGTTCAGCGAGAAGCCTCGGATGCGCACCGACCGACCACGCGACGAACTTTTCGATCGTTACGCAGCCGCCGGGCAGCAGTTCGCCGTGAAAGCGCTGACCAACGGATTTCGGTTCGGCGACGATCGGGCTGCCCGCCGACAATTCGGTCACTGCACGGTGCGCCTGGGCAATCGCGACCTGGATGGCGGAGCGCGGAGCCGATTGCGTCATGACCGCCGACGTGCCTTCGATGCGGCGCTCGCCGACCATGAGTGCGGCGCCGAGACCCGCGCCAAACCGCGGATCGTCGGCTCGGATCGCCGGATCGCTCGCTTCGATGCAGGACTCGATCAGCACCGGTCCGCTGTAGTCGATCGAACGAATCGACAAGCGGATCGCGAGCAGCGGGCCGCCGTCGAGCGGAATCAGGCGCGTCGCCGAAATCTCGACCGTGCCGCCCCCCTGCGCTTGCCACAAGGTCTTGCGGTGCAAGGTCCCATGTTGCATATCGAGGATGCGCTCGCAATGGAGCCGCCGGCCCGCGCACAGATCGCTACCGGCGGGACCTAGGCGAATGCGGATGCGCTTGCCGTCGGCGACGGGCATGCGCGTGTCCGAAGCGCGCGCAAATCCCGGAAACGCTTCGTGATAGTCGATCGGCAGGCGCTCATAAACGCTCGCAAGAAAGGCGCCGTCGGTGGCGCTCGGCTGCTCCTCGCGTCCGCCGCGGACTCCGAGGGAACCGTTGGCGAGCGCAAACAGCGTCTCGGCCTGGGCGGCGTTGCCTGACGGACCTTCGTCGCGCATGCGCAAGCGCCAGCGTTCCGGCGCGGATTGCGCGATCACACAGGTATCGGGTGCAGCGGACAATGAGCCCTCCCCCTGGCTATTGCTTTTCATCGACGGCAGAGCACTCCCTAAGGCGCCAGACCTTACACAGGTGTGTTATCGATATCAAGGCATCCAATCCAACCTGCGGGACCGGGGTGTGCCGATCGGCGGGTTGGCCTCAGGTGCCCTGCCAGCCGCGATGGGCGCTAACGCGACGGCTCGGGAATGGCGAGATAAACGGTGCTCCAGAGCTGCGCGGCGTTCGATTCATCGACGTCGGCGAGGTTCGCGCCGAACGGGGCAACCCGGTAACGCCCATCGCGATAGCGCCAAGACCAGAGTTCGGAATTGCGCATCTCTTTTCCGGCGTCGATCGCGCGCCACAGCGCCTGCTCCGCACGTCGCAGGCGCTGCTTGACGCCGCGCGGCAAGTCCGCGCGCCGCAGCTGCCGATCGAGTCCCGCCGCGAGCAGCGCCTGCTGCCACGACCAGACGACCGTCCCGTGGTAGGCGTTGTTGCCGAATCGAGCCTGGACTTCCGGCGTCGCGAATACCGGGTTCGCGACCACGATGCCGGCATCGGTCAGCAGTCCCGCCGGGAACGGCCGCAGGACCGCCGCAATCGCCTGCTCGAGCATCGCGGGACTGGGGTGGCCGAACAGCAGCTCGAAGCCCTCGTCGGAGTTGACGATCGGGATCGCCGTGCCGTCTGCTGCGAGGGAAAGCGCATGGAATCGCACTGCCTCGCGGCCGAGCGACTTTTCCGCCGCCGCCACGGGCACACCGAGCTGCTTGCCGTAGCTCTCGACGCTGCGTACCGCCGATTCATTCGGGACCGCGACTTCGAACAGGCCGGGCGCCTTGGCGCTCCAGACTCGCGCGTACGCGCCGGCCTGCTCGAACCGAGCGCGATCGTCCGGGGCGAGGTACGGATCCAGCAGGCCGCTTGCGAGCAGCGCGCTCGCCGCTTCGAGCGCCGCCGGCACGAACACCGCGTTGACATCGTAGGCGAATCGCCCCCGCCCTAGCCCCTCGCTGCTGTCACGCCACTGTCCGACGTCGATGCCGGGTTTCAAGGCAACGAGATTCCGCGCGCGAGGATCGCCGGCGAATGGCGCGGCGCTTCGCAGCACGAGCCGCAGATTCGCAACCACGTCGGCGCCCAGCGCCGGCGCGCTACCTGCAGTGCGCCGGTCGGGGCTCGCGAGAAACTCAGCCGCCCGGCCGCGGCCGCGCGGATCGTCGAGCAGCCAGGCTGCAAGCACCGGTGCGAGCATGAAATTACCGTCGATCATCTTGTAATCGAAGATCGGTTGGTCGCTTGCGGGCTCGCCCGCACGCCGGTGAGCGAGGACCGCGGACTCGCCGATATCCTCCTCGTGAGCCACTTCGCCGCTCGGCGATAAGCGCGTGAGAACCGCCGCCAATCCGCTTTCCACGGCGATCGGAGTCAGCACCGGCATCAGCAAGCGGACCGACATCAAGGTATCGCGGCCGAAGTAAGTATCGAAGCGCCAGGACCCCGCCAGGAACTTCTCGCGGTAGCTCAGAAAAGTCAGCGCGTCGGCCGCTGCGGTATCTGCGGCGCGGCCCGCTGCGAGCAGCGCTTCGCGCGGCAGCGGCGTCAGCGGCGTCTCCCCCGTCAATGCCGTGATGCGCAAGCCGATCCGGGCATCGTCCGCGGCGACAATTCGATCGTCCTGCAGTTGGCCGTGCGTGACCTCGAGGCGCAGAAGATAGCCGGGCGCCCCATCGAGCCGATTCCGTTGCCAGGTGATCGTTTGTCCGGCCGCTCGAGCGGTCGTCGTCACTTCGGATGGCGCCGTGCCCAACGATTGAAAATCACGCAGGACCCGGATGCTGGAGAGTACCGCCTGCTTGATGCTGAGGGCCGCTCCGCTCGCGCTCACATCCGCGACGATACCGAGTAGGCGCCTGCCCTGCGCGTCCTGCTCGACGTGCGGCTGCGGTCGGCCCTGAAGGGTCCAGGAGAGCGGCCGGTCACTATGCGCGAACCAGACGCCGACGCCGCTGTTGCCGGCCGGAAAGGCGACGAGGATGCGCGGATCTGCGCCTGAGCGCAGCAGCAAGTGCGCTGCGACCGCGCCGTCGCGAAGAAAGCTGTTGAGATTCAAGCCTTCGCTGACATCGAAGGAGAGGCGCTGCTCCTCTGCTGCGGCGGACCCCTCGCCGCCCGCAGCGGCCGCGAGCTGTGCTGCTGCGCAACCGCCGATCAGCGCCACGGTCGCGATCCACTGCAGCCGCCGGTGCGCCGGCCGCAACGGCCGCTGAGTCATTCGAAGCTTGGGGTCCATTGGTTCTCCGCGGCGGGTCGCGCTCAATTGCCAGCGCGGGATCATGGGCGGCGAACGTTGTTTTGTCGAGACCGCCCGCTCTTTAAAGGCACTCGAGGATCAGGACTCGCGCACGTCGAGGTAGGTACTGTAGCGCTCGGCGCGAATGTCGATGAATGGCCGCAAGCGGATGCGGCTTGCGCCGTCCTCGATGCGCCATTCATGCGCGGAGGCGTCGGTGCGCGCGGCAGCCAGCAAGGATTCGCGGCTCGGCGCCGGCGCCGCCGCTGCCGCCGCATCGATGACGCGCATCAAGACCAAGGGACCGCGCAGGAGTGCAACGGTGTCCGGATGCTCGGGATCGACGGCTTCGAGGCGCATCGGCAGCGGCAATTCCAGTTCGATGACATCGCCGCCCCGCCACGCGCGCCGCAGCGCTGCGAATGCGCCCGGCTGCCAAGCGCGCGCTTCGCGCTTGCCGTTGACGGCGACGCTCGCGCCGGCCGCCCAAGCGGGAATCCGCAGATTCACCGTGAACTCGCGCATCTCGCGCAGGTCGAGCGCGATGCGCACCGTTTCCCCGTAGGGGTAATCGGTCTCGATTCGCAGCGCGCAGCGGCCGCCGTCCTGCAGCCAATGCACTTCCGCCGGAACGTACAGATTGACGTAAATGCCCTCGCGATCGGTGAAACACGTGCTGATCGAATAATCGGCGGCAATCATCGGCAAAGTGCCCGAACAGCAAGGCCACCGATCCGGATGAAAACTCTTGGCCGCATCGCGCGTGTAGTCGGAATAGTAAAACGCATGGCCGTCCGGCTGCAGCGGCGTCGCGCCGAGCACGGTGTTGTAAAGCACGCGCTCCATGCTGTCGCCGTAACCCGCATCGCGCGTGATGCGCAGCAAGTAGCGCGTCAGCTTGAAATGCGCGTACGCGCCGCACGGCGTCTCGAAGCTCTTGTGCTGGTCGGAGAGGCTCGCACCGAGCGCGCCGCTGCCCGGTTCGACGAAGTGCTCATCGGGTCCCCAGCCGCCGGTTGCGAAGCTTTGCGCCGCGATCATCGAAAATCCGTTTTGCGCCGCGCGCAAATACATCGGTGCATCGAGCGACAGGTACGCTTGCGCCGCGGAGCTCAATCCGTTGACGTGGCTATAGGCATGCTTTCCGGGCAGCACGTTCTCGCCGCGCGACAACGGCCCAAAGAAATCGTCGTATAGGAATCGCCGCGCGAGTTCCCGATGGCGGCGCTCGCCGGTGAGGTGCCAGGCGAAGAACTGGTTCTCGGGAATCGTGTAGCTCTCGTCCCACGCGTAATGGCTGAAATCTTCGCCCGGCTGCGCATGCTCGTTGCGAGGCATCGCATGCGGCGGCAAGTAGGGCAACGCCGCATCGGTGGCGCGCGAGAGCGTCGCAATCGCATGCGGGTCGCCGGCGAGGGTCCGTGCATCGACGAGTCCGCCCGCGATCTTGTCGTAGATGTAGGACGGAAACCGATTGTTTCGATAAAACTTGCCTTCAGGATCGACAGTTTGTGAATACGCGTGCACGAGACGCTGAACCTTGGCGCGGGTCGGCTCATCGCTCGTGATCGCGTAATAACGCGCGAGCGCGCTCAGCCACTGGCCGAATGTCGCCCCCGGGGCGAACGCGTAGGTGTCGTACCAGCCGCCGAGATCTTCGCCCGGCGCATCCATGCCGGCGCGGATGCGAAACGGACGCAGCAGCGAGTCTTCGTTGAGACCGAGGACGAGCGCGTGGTTCTCGCGTGCCTGTCGCTGCAAGGGACCCGCGAGCAGCTGCACTTGCCCATATTGGAGCTGCGACAGCGGCAGCGCGGCGTTCTGCGCCGACGCGCGAGCGCATCGCCCCGCAACCAGCCCGGCGCCGGCTGCGAGCATGCCGGCAGCGAGCAAGCCGCGACGCGTGCGATTGACGTTGCGATCCGTATGCGACTCCGATGTTCGGCTGAGCCAACGCGGTCGGCAGCGGTATAGCAGCCTCGGCGGCGAGGCGCAAGCAGGCCCCGGCGATTGCGGCGCCGGCGCATCCGCATTCCCGCTGCGATTCGAGTGCGGTTATAGTGCGCCGCACGGAGTTTTCGCCGCAGCTGCGCGCAAACGCAAGGGGATAGTGTGGCCGATCTGGATCGACGCTCGTTTCTGATGCTCGGCGGCGCATCGGCGCTGATCGCGGCAGCGCCCCCCTCTCGCGCGCAAACGCGCAATGAGGCGTTGGTCGCGCTGCCCGACGCATGGACGCGCGCCGAGTCCCTGCCCTTGTGGCACGGCTTACCGCCGGGCGGCGCGCAGTTCGCGGCGCAGCGCTTGCCCGCGGATTGGCCCCCGGTCTACCTCCGCAACATCGCGGTGCCGGAGCTGCGGGTGTTTCGACCGGCGGCCTCCAACGGCAGCGCGCTGCTCGTGATTCCGGGCGGCGCGTATCAGTTCGTCTCGGTGGGCAACGAGGGCGTCGACGTCGCCGCGCAGTTCACGGCGCTCGGGTTTACCGTTTTCGTGCTGAGCTATCGCTTGCCGGAGGAAGGCTGGCGCGACCGCGCCGAGGTGCCGCTGCAGGATGCGCAGCGCGCGTTGCGGCTGATTCGGGCGAGAGCGAAAGACTTCGGGATCCGCGCCGACACGGTCGCGGTACTCGGGTTTTCCGCGGGCGGGCACCTCGCCGCAAGCTTGACGACCGGCCACAAGCGCGAGGTGTATGCGCCCTTGGACGCCGTGGATCGATTGAGCGCGCAGCCGTTCGCGGCCGGGCTCATCTACCCGGTGCTCACGATGAGCCGCCGGTGGACCCATGCGGGTTCGCGGGACCGGTTGCTGGGCCCGGATCCGAGCGAGGCGCTGATTGCGGCACATTCGACCGAGCTGCAGGTCGACGCGACCACGCCGCCCTGTTTTCTAGCGCATGCCATCGATGACGACGCCGTGCCCGTCGAGAACAGCCTGCTGTTCCTCGACGCGATGCGCAAGGCGAAGCGCCCCGTCGAGGCGCATATGTTTCAAGAAGGCAAGCATGCCTTCGGCATCGGCAGGTCCGGCACGCCGTCGGCGCATTGGATCGAACTGGTCGCGATCTGGCTGCAGCGGCTCAAGATCGCGCAAAGTTTGCCGGCCTGAGGCGGCGGGTGCACCGTGGCCGCTTCCGCAGGCAAGTTTCGGTGCGCGGCAGACCCGCACCGCGCGGCTAATGTTCGCGATCGGCGCCGCCTCCGAGCCGCCTGCGGCCTGTTGCTCGCCGCGCTCGGCAACGCCGCGGTCGCGCCAATCGCATGCGGTGCGACCAGCGGCCTCACGCGAGCCGTGATCGGCACACGGGAATCCTTGATCACGCTCGAGGCAGGTCCCGACGCTCCGCGAGTCGCATCGCTCGCGCTGCGCGGGGCGAGCCCCTGGCTCAACAGCGCCGCTGAAATCCTGCCCGGCCGTGTGCTGGTCGGTGACCATGAGCAGCCGCTGCATTGGCGTTGGGTTCGAGCCGCAAGCCGGCGCTCGCCGCGGCGCGTCGAGTTCGTCTACGCCGCGGAGATACCGCGATTGCGGCTCGTCTGGCAATGGCGCGCACGCTCGCAGCACGGGCCCATCGAGCACACGATACGCATCGAAAATCTCAGCGACAGCGCGATCGAGTTGCCGCTCGTGCCGAGCTTTCGCTTCGACTGGCAAGTCGATCCGGCGATCGGACTACAGCGCTTTTGGGTCGAGAAAGGCGCGGACACGCCTTCACCGGAGGGAACGCATTCGGACCGCGTCGCCGACGGCGATGCCTGGCAAGGCACCTCGAGCACCTATGCCCGTCCCATCGCACGCGAGCCGCGCGAGATGATTCCCTATCTGCTCGTGTACCGGCGCGCCGACGATCCGAGCGCTGACACCCAGCAGAGCGGCTGGTTCCTCGGGATCGAGTTCAGCGGCCGCACGCACATCACGCTCGAGCGGCACGCCGAGGCACTGCGTGGCGAGGCGGGCCTCAATCCAGAACCCGGACCCTACCGCACGCGCCTGCTGCCGCGCGAGAGCTTCGAAACACCAACGGTGTTCCTCGGCGCCGCGAGCGGCGGGCCGGACGGCGCGGGCAACCAGCTGCGCCGCTGGGTTCGCGAAGTACTCGGCAATCCGCGCACGCTGCGCGATCCATCCTATCCGTACTTGGTCAGCAACAGCTGGGGTAGCGGCATGGCGGTCGATGAGCCGCTCGCACGGCGCATGATCGCGGATGCACGCGCACTCGGATTGGAGCTGTATCACCTGGATGCCGGCTGGTTCCGCGGCGTCGGCGACTGGCATGCGGATCCTCAGAAATTTCCGGCGGGACTCGCGGCGCTCTCGGCATATGCGCATCGGCGGCAAATGAAATTCGGGCTCTGGACCGATTGGACCCAGGCCGGCGCGTCGTCGCACGCGGGCGCACTCAATGCGTTCGACGCCGCGACACGCGACTGGCTGATCGCCGATCCCCCCGGGGACTGGAAGCATGCCGAGCCGTTCAAGGGGATCACCGTCGATTTGGGGCTGCCAGCGGTACGACGCTGGGCCTCGAGGGAAATCGAACGCATCGTGCGCGAGGACCATCTCGACATGCTCGAACACGATGGGTACTTGGTCGCCCAAGGCAGCGCGCGCACCGATCACCCCGCCGAGGCGGCCGATCCCGCGTCGCTGCGCATCAGCGAGGATTCCGGCTACGTCTGGGTCGACGGATCGAATGCGACCGACGTCAGTTATCACGCGACTCGCGGCTATTATGCGGTCTACGAGCAGCTGCGCAGGCGGCACCCCGCGCTGCTGCTCGAAATCTGCAACGACGGCGGCCGCATGGTCGACTTCGGCAGCGCTGCACACGGCGATTATTTCTCGATCACCGATACCTATGATCCGCTCTCCAATCGGCGCGCGTTCTACGACGCGAGTTACGTGCTGCCGCCCGCGATGCTGGAGACTTATGTCGCGAGTTGGCCGACGCCGCGTCTCGAGACCTTGCGCTATATGCTTCGCAGCGGCATGCAAGGCTGGTTCTCGCTGATGCTCGATACCGGCCCGTGGACCGTTGCGCAGCGCGACGCAGCACGCCAAGCCTTCGCGCTGTATAAGTCCGCACTGCGGCCGCTGATTCGCAGCGCCGATCTGTACCACGTCTCGGACCGTCCGGATGGCCTGCATTGGGACGGCATCGAGTACTACTCCACTCGTTTGGGCCGCGGCGTGCTGTTTGCGTTTCGCGGCGCTGCTGAGGGCGAGCCGGAGCACCGGTTCCGCATGCAAGGCCTCGACCCGCGCAAGCGCTATCGGCTCGACTTCGTAGATCGAGGAGCGGCCGCCCGCACCGTCATCTCCGGTCGCAGTCTGATGCAGGAGGGTCTCGCGGTCTTGTTGCCCGAGCCGCTCTCCTCCGAACTCGTGTTCATGCGCGCTTTGCGCTGAGCGCGCAGAAAAACCTGCCGAGGCTCATCTGTTGCTGCTTCACAACGCATCTTGATATCGATAGCATTTCTGTGTAAGGTCTGTGCGTGGGGGGCGAAATGAGATCCATTTCGAAGGAATTCAACCAAGCTGATTCGCAAACCTCGCCGCTGGAGCCACGACGTGGTCCGGCCTTCGCGAGCCAAATTCTTTCCGTTCGAGCCGGCAACGGCTGACGATAGCGCGTGAGCTGACGAGTCGAAATTTCTTAAGTCCCAGAACGTCAACAAGGTAGTTAAGGGGGGAACGATCCGTGAAACCAACAAATGACGACCAACTGCGCCCGAGCGGCAGTTCGATCCAAACGCCGAAGTCACCGGCATCCATATTCGCAAAGCCCAAGAGCAGGCTGAATGCGCGACGACCGGGCCAGCGCCTCGGCACGCCGCAGGTGCTGGCGGCCGCCGTCGCGGCGATACTTTATGGTGCGGGCGGCAGCGTCCATGCGGCTGATGAGACTCCGGCGGCGGAGTCGACCGCGAACTCGCTCGATGAGATCGTCGTCACCGCCTCGGCGCAGGCCGTCAGAAAGCTCGACGCGAGCTTCAACATCACCTCGGCGTCGCTCGAGGAAATTCAGATGGCGAATCCGGCGAGCGCGGCCGAGATCTACAAACTCTCGCCGGGCGTCTGGCCGGAAGCGTCCGGCGGACAGACCGGCGTCAACATCGACGTCGCCGGCTTCCCCAACGGCGGCGGCGATTCGCCCTATTTCACGACGATGATCCAGGGTTCGCCTCTGTACGGTTCACCCTTCCTGTCTTTCATGGATAACAGCTCCCTGGTGCGCTTCGACGACACGGTCGAGCGCGTCGAAATAGTCCAGGGTGGAACCGGCGCAATTTTCGGCCCGGGCCAGGTGGGTGCAACGGCTAACTTCATTCTGAGGACCGGCATCGGACAAGACCGACGGGGTCGATCGGCGCCACCTACGGTTCCGAGGGATCGGAGCGTGTGGACGCGTTCATGAGCGGCAAGATCACCGACGGGTGGTATGGCAGCATCGGCGGCTTCTACCGCGTTTCCGACGGCGTGCGCGATCCGCAGTATCCGTCGGACATCGGCGGACAGCTCACGGCCACGCTGAAGCATGATCTCGACAATGGCTCGATCATGTTCTGGGTCAGGACCCTGCACGACAAGAATCAATGGGTTGCCGATTTGCCCTACGAAGTTTCCAACGGCTCGCCTGCGATCTATCCCGGGTTCAATCAGCTCAACTCCACTTGGAACAGCAAGCAGCTGCAGAATTTCCTGATCCCAAGTCCGGCCGGCGGCTTCATGAACGACGACATCAGCGACGGCCGCGGCGATGACCTGAGCTACTTCGGTTCGGAACTCAAGCTGAAGTTCGACGGCGGCTGGTCGATCAGCAACAACTTCCTGTTCGACGGCGGATATGTCGATACGCACGCCTTGATCAACAATGGCAACCCGCAGACCCTGGCGAACTTCATTTCCGGACTCTGACGCTGCCAACGGGCGTGACCGCGGTCGATGGTCCAGGCCAACTATGCAAACGGTGCTGCCGTCAGTCCCAATCAGAATCAGAGTATTTAGCAGCTCTGGGACGTGCAGAAGAAGCTCGTGAGCGTCACCGATGAATTCCGCCTGGCGCTGGACTTCGGCAACGGCAATACCTTGACGGGCGGTTTGTACATGGCGCATTACACCGACAACGATAAGTGGGTGCTCGGCTCCAATGTGCTGGTCGACAACGAGCCGAACGCGAGTCCGATCATATTCACGGCCGTCCAGGGCGGCAACGTTTGGAACATCAGCAGTCCCCAGGGTGTCTTCGCCAACGGCGGCTACAACATCCAGGAGTCGGGCAATGCCACCAATATTGCCGCGTACCTGTCGGACTCGTGGAAGATCGAGCAATGGTTGCTGGATGCCTCGGTTCGTGTCGAGCACATCGACCTGACCCAGCAGACGACCAATCTGTCGCCGGAACAGCTGGGGCGGCCCGTTCGATGCGTGGGACAACGCGGTTGAATATGCCCAACGGTACGCTCTCGTACAGCTCCGAACGCAACACCATGCCGACGTTCTCGGTGGGCGCCAATTACGAATTCACCGACCACATGAGCGCCTACGTGCGCGTCAACAACGGCGTGATCTTCGATGTCTTCGATGACGTCCGTTGCCAGTTCATCGGCCCCGCCCCCGCGAATGCGAAAACCGGCAACTGTCCGAATGGGCCTCTCAGCACCGTGCGGAACTACGAAGGCGGCTTCAAGGTCCAGAATCGCTACACGTACATCGACGCATCGATCTACGACAAGGAGTTCCAGGGACTATCGTATACACCCGTCAACATTGAAAACATCCCGATCGGCCCGCCGACTACCTACGGATCGCACTCGCTGGGTTTGCGGTTTATCGGCAGCGTGAATCCGTTAGCGGACAGCGACAGTCAGCCCGTCAGGGACTTCAAGATCACGTTGAATGGAAATTGGGAAGATGCCTACTACAAGGACTACAACGGCTGCTACGTCTACCAGAACATCTCCGGGCAAACGGTCTGCGGCACCATCAACGGTGTGCAGCTCGCGCGTCTGCCGAAGTTCCAGGTTCGCGTTACACCGAGCGACACTCAGCTCACGAGTTGGGGTTCAGTGACCGAACAACTGACCTACGAGTACATCGGTCAGCACTACCAGGACCAGACGGGCCTGAATCCGTTGGGCAGCTATTGGGACCTAGGTGCAGGCATCATTGCTAACGTTGGTGACAATTGGCAGTTCCGACTCCTGGGCTCAAACCTCACCAATCAGATTGGTCTTACCGAGGGTAATGCTCGCGTGGAAGGCAACGCCGTGCAGAACGATGTGGGCATGGGACGGTCGATCCAGGGCCGCGAAGTCAACATTCAAGCCAAGTACAAGTTCTAGGGTTCAGTAGGGAATGGCATTCCGGCAAACCGCTGTTGAGGCGGTTTGCCGGGATCCTGCGGTTCTCAGTCCAATCAGACCATGCGTGCGCCGATATCCGGGACGACGTCGAATGCGACGGTGAGGCGCGGTTGTTCGCTGTGAAACGGCAACGTGCCGTGCCAAAAGTACGACGGAAATAGAATCAGTTGGCCGACCTCGGGACGTACTGACAACTCGGCGGCGAGTGCGGGCGTCGTGAGCATTCCGGGCGCGCCAAAGCTCAAGATCCCCTCGTCCGTGTGTCCCGCCCTCATGCTGTCGGGCAGCTCGATGTAGCAGGCCGAAGATATCCATCCGCGCGGATGCACGTGGCTCGTGTGATAGCCGGCACTGTGCAGGCGCACCGACCAGCTGCCGTTGAAGCGTGAGCTGCCCCGATTGCGACGCCGTAGGGGATCTTGCCCTTGGCCGATCTGATCGCGGTAGCGCGCGATCGGCGCGGCAAACGCGTGAAAAAGCGCCTCAATGACCGGATCCCGACTGCGCGCAAGATCTTGCGTGGTCTCGGTGCCCTGCCGCAACGATTGGTAGAGCAGTCGATGGCCGTGCGGATTGTGGAGCGCGTTCAAATGCGTGCTCAGTTCTGTCAGGAAGCTGGAAAGGTCCCGCCAGCCCGGTGGGGTTTCGAGCGACTGCGACAGCACCATGTGGTCGTAGTCGCAGAGCGCCTCATAGCGCGGATCGTTCAAGAGCCGAAGCGCCGTGGTTTGCATCGCAATGAGGTATTGATCGTCCGGAGTCGCCCGCAGCAGGGTTGCGCACTCGGCCATCGCCGCGGCACCGTCCCCCACGCCCAGGTAGGCGGCGCACAGGAGTTTGCGTGCGGTCGGGTTGTCGGGCTGTGCTCGCAGAGACTGCTTTGCGAGCTCTAGTGCGGCGGCAGGCTCGAATTCCACCGCCGCGAGTCCTGCGCGGACCAGCAGCATCGGCGCGGTCTGGGGCCGTGCGGCGCGTAGGGCGAGGCACGCGTACGCGCCGCGCGCATCCCCCGCCCCCTGCAAGAGGGCGGCTTTTGCGGCCCACAGTGCATCGTCGTGCTCGTATTTTTCGAGTGCCTGATCCAGAACGCGCGTTGCCTCGGTGATATTGCCGGTGCGCATCCAAATGAGTTGCGCGAGGCTGTCGTGCGCCTCGGCGCGGCGCGGCTCTAATCGGAGGCTTTCTCGCAAGGCGAGCTCAGCTTCGTCGAATCGCTCCAGGGTGATGAGGCTGCGCGCATGGGTAAGGTGCATCGCAGCCGTCGGTCGTGTGCGGCTCAGCGTCTGACGCACGACGCGCTCGGCGTCTTCCGGTTGGTTCGCGGCATTCAACGCAGCGGCCAGGGTGTGGGCTGCCGTGTGGCTGTCCGGAGCGAGGGCTGCGAGACGACGATAGTGCGCCACCGCATCGCTTTGGCGACCGAGAGCCGCGAAGGCCGCCACGTGCAGCGCCGACAATTCGTCATCGAGCTGCGCGCTGCTGCACCAGGGAGTCGCAATCTCGAGTGCCGCGGCCGGCAGGCCCGCGTCCAGGTAGCAGCGAACCAATAGCAGTGCAGCCCGCGGGTAGCGAGGGGACCCTTGGACTGCTCGCTGCAACAAGGGCACGGCCTCGGCGCTGCGACCCGCCGCGAGCAATAACTCCGCAAGCGTGGTCAGGGTCGGAGCCCATCGGGGGTCGATCTCGAGTGCGCGCCGTAGCAGCGACTCGGCTTGGCCGAGGTCGCCCAAGACTTGTTTCGTGCCCGCAAAAAGTCGCAAACCTTCCACGTAGTCGGGGTTTTCGGTCACCAGGGATTCCAACTGCGCGTGCGCCGCGCGGTACTGGCCGGATTGCAGCAAGCCGCTGATGCGGCGCATGGACTCAACGAGCGTCTCAGCCATGGAGCCTCTGAGACGCCGGGTTGAGGCGGATCATCGAGCAACCGCCAGGCACCGATCGAAGCCGTATGGAAAGACCGCGTTCACGTATCGCGGACGATCAGCATCGTCGGCAACTGTTCGGATTTGGCGCGGCGACCGTCGATGAGCTCGAGGATCTTGCGCGCGAGCAGGATCCCGCCATCCGACCAATTCTGGTGCACCGAGGTCAGCGCCGGCACGAAGCCCGCGCCGGCCGACGTGTCGTCATGGCCGATCACCGAGACGTCGTCGGGCACGTGCAGACGGTGGTCGATGAGCGCGCGCGTGACCCCCATCGCGAGCAGATCGCTACACGCAAACACGCCGTCGAAGCGCGGGCCGCGGTGCGCGAGCAGCGTTTGTGTCGCCTGGACTCCGGCGGCAAACGTGAATGCGGTCGGCACGCTCGCGACCAGCGTCGCGCCGGCCGCCTTCAGCGTATCGACGAATCCGGTATGGCGGTCGGCGAGCTCGGGGTGGGTCGTGTCACCGAGGAACACGAGCCGCTGGCGGCCGAGCGACAGCAGGCGTTCGGCAGCGAGCACGCCGCTGCGCCGGTTGTCGCTGCCGACGACGACATAGGGATTGCCGGCGCGCTGCGCACCCCACACGACGAACGGAATGCCGGCCGTGCCCAGCGAAGTCGCCGCCTTGTCGTGAGCGCCCTGCCCGAGCAGGATCACGCCGTCCGCGTGGTGCGTGCTCTGTGCGGTCCAATTTTGCAGGGTCGTCAGCATGAGCCCGAACCCGTGCGAGGTCATTTCCTGGCAGATGCCGCCGAGAATTTCGAGGGGATAAGGGCCGGACATCGGCCGGCCCGGCGAGGGCACCATCTCGACGATCACCGCCACCAGGTCATTGCGTCCCAGGCGCAGATTTCGCGCGCTGATGTTCGGTCGATAGCCGTGTTTGCGCGCCAAGGCCTGGATTGCATGGCGGGTCTCCTCTTGCACGAGATTGCTGTTTCGCAGCGCGCGTGAGACCGTCATTTTCGACACGCCGGCGAGCTTTGCCAGGTCGGCAAGCCGCAGCCGGGGTGAGCGCTCCTTTAGCTTTTTGGCGGTCATCGATCCTATTATGCCCGACGTCCGGGCGATCAAACCGCACTTAAAAGGAAGGGGTCGGACGCCGAAGCGTCGACCCCTTTAATTCGCAGCCCGTGGCAACCCGTCGCCGGGCCTCGATTCGGTACTGCGACAGGGAGAAATGGTCAGCGGTGCGACCCCGCGAGTTTGTTGCGCCAGCCCGGGAAAAGGCTGTCGGCGTCCTTCGGGAACGAATCGAATGCGCGCGCGAATTCGCGGTGCTGCTTGGCCCATTCGATGGGGTCGGCCTTCGCCTTCCAGCATTCATATGCCTGGCGCAGTGACCGCGCACCGGCCGCGGGCGAGTCGATGTGGCCGTAGGCGCCGCCGCCGGCGGTATTGATGACGTTGCCGTGGCCCAAGTTCTGGAAGAACCCCGGCAGGCGCAACGCGTTCATGCCGCCCGAGATGATCGGCGTTGTCGGCCGCATGCCATACCACTCCTGGTGGTAGGCGGGACCCGTGTAACTGTCGCGTTCGATGATGTAGGCGATCGCACGATCGTCCTTTTCGCCTTCCATCTTGCCGTAGCCCATCGTGCCTACGTGGATTCCGGAGGCGCCCTGCAGGCGGCTCATCTTCGCGAGCACATAGGCGGTGTAGCCGCGCTTTGCGCTCGGCGAGGTCACCATGCCGTGGCCGGCGCGGTGATAATGCAGGTACTGGTTCGGAAAGTTGCGCCGCGCGGTGGTGACCATGCCCGGTCCGCCGACGAAGCCGTCGACGAGGAAGGCAACCTTGTCCGCATCCGGCCCGAAGGCGCCGAGAATGAACTCACCGCGCGCGAGCATCTCGTAGTGATCGTCGGCCGTGATGTTGGCCGAAAACAATTTGGCCTCGCCGGTTTCGTCCATCGCGCGCTTCATCGCGTCGTAGACCAGCGGAATCGTCTTTTTCATCGGCGAAAAGACTTGGTTGCCCTGCGGTTCGTCGTTCTTGATGAAATCGCCGCCGAGCCAGAATTCGTAGGCCGCCTTGGCAAACGGCTCGGGCCGCAGGCCGAGCTTCGGCTTGATGATCGTGCCGGAGATGTAGCCGCCGTCCTTGACGGGTCGGCCCAAGATGCGCCACAGGTCGGAAATGTCCTTGCTGGGTCCATCGAACAACTGGATCGCACGCGGCGGCACGTAAAAGTCGTACATCTTGGCGTGTTGAATGTCGCCCATACCCTGGTTGTTGCCGATCGCGAGCGTCAGGAACGAGGCGAGCATCATGCGGCCGTCGATCAGATTGCGGTCGAACAGGTCGAGCGGATAAGCGATCCGCATCTCCTCGGTCGCCTCGTCGATCTGATATACGAGCGCATCGACGCCTTTCGTGAAATCGTCGGTGGTCGAGACCTCGACGTTCGTTCCGGTCGAGGATTCGGCCGCGAAGTGCGCTGCCGCCTCCAGATAGCCGAGGCCGCCTTTGGGCTTCATCTTGTAGGCGACGAGAATGTGCGCCCCGCCACGGATCAGTTCATCCTCTCGCAGGCTCAGGTCGGCGTATCGGTTGGACTGGTCCATGCATGCTCCTTGATCGTGAGAATTGTTTTGCCCGGCACTACAGTGGTTCCGAGTCGTTGTACACAATCCGATGCTCAATTCTAGGAGCCTGCCCGGGCGCTGCCATCGTGGCTTCCACGTATGCGCCGCGTCACAAGCGCTACTGGATCGCGGTAGCCGCGTCGCGGTAAGCCCGCATTCCCGTGCGCCTCGCGCTGCGAGACCATGCCGGCGAACTAGAGGAAAGGCCCGCCGGGACGTGCGGCAAACGCCGGCGACGGGCCTGAAGCGCAAAGGAGAATCCGATGAAAACCGATATCGAAATCCGCAAAGACGTGGAGAACGAGTTGCTGTGGGACCCGAGCATCGATGCCCGCAAGATCGGCGTGATCGTCAACGAGGGGGTCGCGACGTTGCACGGCGAGGTTCCGCACTTCGCCGGGCGTTGGGCTGCCGAGGACATTGCCAAGCGCGTCGTCGGCGTGCGGGCGATTGCCAACGAAATTCAGGTCAAGATCCCGTCGTCGGCGGCACGTTCCGACACGGATATCGCCGAAGCGGCCGCGAATGCGCTGCGCTGGAATGTCGTGATCGCCGCGGAGCCGATCAAGGCCGTCGTCACCGACGGATGGATCACGCTCAGTGGTCAAGTGGCCTGGGGATACCAGAAGAACGCCGCCGAAGCGGCGGTGCGGCATCTGATCGGCGTCAAGGGAGTCGTCAACGATCTCGTCGTGGCAACGACCGTCAAAGCGACCGACGTCAAGAAGCAAATCGAGGAGGCCTTCAAGCGTCATGCGGTGCTAGACGCCAAGGACATCGAGGTCAAGGTCGACCGGGCAACGGTCACCTTGAATGGGCGCGTGCACACCTGGCAGGAGCGCGACGACGCCGCGCTCGCCGCTTGGGCGGCGCCAGGCGTGGTCAGCGTGGACAATCGGCTGTCGGTCCAATAAGACCGGCGAACGGTACCCGGACTCTCGTCGCGGAGAACGAAGGCCCGCTGCGTTGGCAGCGGGCCTCAGTTGCGGCTCATGTGCCCGATATCGCCGACCGCGACCGTGGCCACGGTCGGAAATTGGTGTGTTTCCACGTAGTCGAACGGCACCTCGGGCGCCATCGGACCGCTGACGCGCGGCCCAAGCATCGCGGCTTTCAAGGCCTTCAGCGGGTTGCTGAAGGCGTCATTGACGGCCGTGCCTTCGAAGCCGCAATGCGCCATGCAGTTGTCGCAGCGCGGATTGCGGCCTACGCCGTACTTGTCCCATTGCGTGTCCTCGATCAGCGAGCGGTAGCTTGGCGCATACCCCTCGTCGGACAGCAGGTAGCAAGGCCGTTGCCAGCCGAAGATGTTGTAGGTCGGATTGCTCCATGGCGTGCACTGGTAGGTTTGATTGCCGGCAAGGAAGTCGAGAAACAGCCCCGAGTGATTGAATGACCATGCGCGGCGCCGCCCGCGTCGACGCTTGAAAATGTCGCGGAACAATTGCTTGCTCGCGCTGCGCCCGAGAAAAACGTCCTGTCGCGGCGCGTGATGATAGCTGTAGCCCGGCGAGACGGTGATGCCCTCGATGCCGAGCGCCATCGCGGTATCGAAGAAGTTTGCGACGCCCTCGGGATCCTCGCCGTTGAACAGCGTGCAATTGATCGTTACGCGAAAGCCCTTGCCTCGCGCAAGTTTGATGGCGGCGACCGCTTTGTCGAAGACTCCTTCTTGACAGACCGATTCGTCGTGGCGTTCACGATCCCCGTCGAGGTGAATCGAGAACGTCAAGTAAGGTGACGGCCGGTATTCATCGATGTGCTTCGCGAGCAGAATCGCGTTGGTGCAAAGATAGACGAATTTCTTGCGTGCCACGATGCCCGCGACGATCTGCGCCATCTCCTTGTGGATCAGCGGCTCGCCGCCCGGAATCGACACGATCGGCGCGCCGCATTCGTCGACCGCGCGCAGCGCGTCGGCGACGCTGACCCGCTTCTGCAGCACCTCCTTCGGGTGGTCGATCTTGCCGCATCCGGCGCAGGCGAGATTGCACTGGAACAGCGGCTCCAACATCAGCACGAGCGGATAGCGTTCGACGCGCCGCAGCTTGCGGCCGAGGATGTAGCGGCCGACTTGATAAACCTGTAATAGCGGGATTCCCATGATTGAACTCTACGTTAAAACCGATTGCTTCGCCCGCCTAAGCCAGCAGGGCGCGAACCGCGGCGCCGTGGTCGTGCCAGACGCGGCTCCATTCGATCATGAACCACGGAGTGAACATATCGGCACCGTGTTCCGCCATGTCCGCGGCGAGAGCCTCGGGTCCGATCCATTTCCAGGCCTTGATCTCGCTGCGGTCGATCGCGGGCTCGCGTACTTGCTGCGCCCGATGAACACCGAGCACAATTCGTTCTCCGCCCCGACCGCCGCAAACGGTATCGCATACTGAAATTTGAACAAGAACGTGAGCTCGCAGGCGATTCCGAGTTCCTCGCGCAGCCGGCGGCGCGTCGCCGCGGCCATGGTTTCCGCACGGCGCGGATGGCTGCAGCAGCTGTTCGACCAATAGAGCGGCCAAAGTCGCTTCGATGCCGCGCGCTGCTGCAGCAGCAGTTCGCCGCGGTCGTTGAAAATCAAGATCGAGAATGCGCGATGCAGCCGGCCCCGGCCGTCGTGGCACGAGGACTTGCTCATGTGCCCGACTTCGTTGTCCGACTGATCGACGAGGATCAGCATGTCGGAATCCGCCGACACATCGGCGGCGCGCGGTTCGTAGTGCTCTGGCTTGACGCTCATGGTTCCAGGCGATGATAACGGTTCGAGAATCCGGTTCGCCAGCCTCTTTTCAGTCGGCGGCCAATAGGCCGTGCTCGCGAAACCACTGGATGGCATCGCGAAGGCCCTGCGCCGGCGGCCGCCATACATAGCCGAGTTCGCGGGCCGCCTTGGCGCTCGAGAAGAACATGCGCTTGCGCGACATGCGCACGCCCTCGAGCGTGACCCGGCCGCTGCGGCCCGAGAGCGCCGCCCAGGTTTCCGCCGCATAGGCAATCGGCAGCACGGCCGCAAAGGGCAGGCGAATCCGCGGCGGGCGCCGGCCCACGAGCGTCGCGATCTCCGTGAGGATCTGCCGCAGGCTCCAATCCTCGCCGCCGAGAATATAGCGCTCGCCGGAGCGTCCGCGATCCCACGCCAACAAGTGTCCGGCCGCGACGTCATCGACGTGCACGATGTTCAGTCCGGTGTCGACATACGCCGGCATTCGACCGGCCGCGGCATCGAGCACGATCCGTCCGGTCGGCGTCGGCTTGAGGTCACCCGGGCCGATCGGTGTCGAGGGGTTGACGATCACGACCGAGAGTCCTGAGCGCGCTGCCTCGCGCGCGACTTGTTCGGCGAGGTACTTCGAGCGCTTGTAGTGGCCGATCATGTCGGCGAGGCCGACCGGCGTCTGCCTCGTCGCCCGGCGTGCCGTCCTTCGGAATGCCGACTGTTGCGACGCTGCTCGTGTAGACCGTGCGTTCGACGCCGGCGGCGCGCGCCGCCTCGAGGATATTGCGGGTTCCGTCGACGTTGGTGCGGTAGAGCTGCGCAGGGTCGCGCGCGCCGAGCCGGTAGTCTGCGGCGACGTGGAACAGCGCGTTGCAGCCGGACAGCGCGCGCTCGAGCGAGGCTCGATCCGATAATTCGCCTTCGGCGATTTCGAGCGGCAAGGCCGCGAGGTTGCGGCGGTCGGAGCTCGCGCGCGCGAGCACGCGCACCGACCAGCCGGACTCGAGGAGCCTGCGCGCGACGGCGGCGCCGACGAAGCCGGTGGCGCCGGTGACGAACGCTTTCATGCGCGCGGCGCCGAGCCGTGCTGCGGCCCGGCGATTGCCGCACCGGGCGGACCGAGCGCAGCGTGCGCTTTGCGACGCGGTAGCGGCGCGCGAGGCGGAGCATCGCCGCGATTTCCCGCGGCGAGCGCGCCAGTTCGCGCGCGAGCCGCCACAGCTGCACCTGCCCTGCCCGGCTCGCGGCCAGCACCGCGTGCGGCAGCGGGTCGGCGGCCGTGTCGACGATCGCGCGTACCGCGATGAACGGCAGTGCGCGCGCGGCGGCCACTTGCGCGACCGCGGCGCTCTCCATATCGACGGCCACGGCGAGCGTCGTGCGCAGCGCATCGGCCTTGTCCGCCGGGCTGTCGATCGCCGTCGCGGCGGTCAGGAGAACTCCATCGTAGACCGCGATGCCGGATGCGGACAGCTGCGCGAGAGTGGCGGCGAGCGGGTCGCGCCATGCGGCCGACGTGGGAAAGCGCTCGGCATTGCGCGTGACCACCTCCCTCGGCAGCACGAGATCGCCGGCGCGCAACACGGGATCAAGCGCCCCCGCCATGCCCCAGCTCACGAGGCTCGTGGCGCCTGCGTCCACCAGCATGCGCGCCGCGCGCGTCGCCGCATCGTTGCCGATGCCGCTGACCGCGAGCAGCGCGCCGCCGCGCAGCGCAGAAGCCGATGGCCGTGCCGATTCGCGGATCCCAAGGTGTGCGCCTCGGCCTTGAGCGCCGCCACGATGCCGACGGGCGCCAAATGCGCTGCCTCTAAGAGTCCGGCTGCGCGGCGCGTGGCAGCGCGATAGGCCGCGAGCGCCCATTGCGGAAAATAGGCCGAATAGCCGTGATAGCGCAGATAGAACACGCGCGGAAATCCGGGCGCCGTGAAGCTTGGGTCGTGCCACAATCCGTGCGCTTGCTGAGCCCGCAGCAAAAACTGCGCGCCGCGCCGCGCGGGTTCGGTGTGCGCTTCGCCGACCGCGACCAATGCCAGCAGCACCCATGCGGTTTGATAGGCCGTGCTCGCCATCGCGCCTGCCGCAGCAGACGGCTGCAGATACGAATCGTTGCTCTCGCCCCACCCGCCGTCTTCATTTTGCCGGCCGTGCAGCCAGTCGATCGCCCGGCGCACCGCAGGGTCATCGGCGCCGATGCCCGCTTGCGCGAACGCCGTGAGCACCGACCAGGTGCCGTAGAGGTAGTTCGTGCCCCACCTTCCATACCAGCAGCCTTGCGGCTCCTGCTCGGCGCGCAGGAAATCGATCGCACGATCGCATCGCGGCGCTATCCTGCGGTCGCGCGACACGCGCGAGCACGGTGACGACGCGAGCCGTGACATCGCTCGTCGGCGGATCGAGCAGCGCACCGTGATCGGCGAACGGGATCTTGTTGAGATAATAGTGAGTGTTGTCGACGTCGAAGGCGCCAAAGCCGCCGTCGCGGCTCTGCATGCCGACGAGCCAGTCGAGCGCCCGGCCGATCGTCTCGCCGTACCGGGCCGGATCGTCCGCCTCGTGCATCGCCCAGGCGACAACCGCAGTGTCGTCGAGATCGGGGTAGT
Source organism: uncultured Gammaproteobacteria bacterium (assembly GCA_963782845.1). Taxonomy (GTDB): domain Bacteria; phylum Pseudomonadota; class Gammaproteobacteria; order Steroidobacterales; family Steroidobacteraceae; genus Bog-1198. Next base: position 52,165 of record CAWALM010000001.1, read on the forward strand.
AGCTGTTCGCAAATTGGAACGCCCAGCCTCCGCCCGGCAAATTCGGCCGGTTGATCCGCCAGTCGCCCGGTTCGTCGCGCAATTGCCGCGGCACCAGCCAGTCTAGCGCCCGGATCGCGGATTTGCGCGACGCCTCGCAGCCGGTCTGCTGCATCGCGAGAGCCGCGAGTCCCGTATCCCAAATCGGAGAAACGCAGGGCTGGCAGTAGGCGCTCGATCCGTCGATGACCAGCAGCTTTTCGAGCGCGCGCTTGGCGGTGGCGCGGCGCGGATCGGCGTTGGGGTAGCCGAGTATCGTCATCACCTCCAAGGCGTTGACCATCGCGGGAAAAATCGCGCCGAGTCCATCCTCTGCGTTCAATCGATCAAGCATCCAGGTTTCCGCAGCGCGCGTCGCGCGCGCACGCATGCGCGGCGGTATCAAGGGATCGATCCAGCGCCCGAGCCGGTCGAGCAGCAGAAAGATCCGCGGCAGCCAGCCGCCGCGTCCGAGACTGTCGCGAAAATAATGGCGCTCGTGCTCGGGCGCCGTCACGAACAACTCACGGATCTGCACATGGCGCGGATTCTTGGCGAGCGGCTTGCGCGTGCACAATATGAACAAAGGCACCATGACCGCCCGCGACCAGTACGAGACCTTGTCGATGTGGAACGGAAACCAACGCGGCAGCAGCATGATTTCGACGGGGATGTACGGGACCGCGCGCCACGGAACCTGTCCGAACAGCGCCAGCGCGATCCGCGTGAACACATTGGCGCGCGCGGCGCCGCCGTGCTTCAAGATCGCCTTGCGTGCCCGCAGCATGTGCGGCGCCTTCGGATCGTCGCCCGCGAGCTTCAGCGCGTAATAGGCCTTCACCGAGCAGCTCAGATTGAAATCGCCGCCGTGATAAAGCGGCCATCCGTCATGCGCGGCTTGTCGCGAGCGCAGATACACCGCGAGCTTGCGCTCGAGCGACGCGTCGATCTCGTCGAGGAAGTGCATCATGAGGATGTACTCGGCCGGGATCGTGCAGTCCGCCTCCAGTTCGAACAGCCAATACCCATCCGCGGCTTGCGCTCGCAGCAGCGCGTCGCGCGCCGCATCGAGCGCCGCATCGAGCGCCGCATCGAGCGCCGCCGCGTCGATGCCGCCGTCCGCGTTCGCCGTCAGGGACTCGAGACGCCGGGCCGATGCGCGCGGATTCATTGACGCGAGCTCCCATAGGTACCGGTGCGCTCACCGGGCGCCCGGCCGTCGCCGAACTCTGGTGCCGATGCGGCGCGAGCTGCGACGGGCACACCCCCGCGCCGATCCGGCAGCGTCAGCACCGCCAGCGGCACGCCGCGCCCCGCTTGCGCGAATAGAGCGCGCAACATCCAATCACGGCGCAAGGCGATCGCCGTGAGAATTCGCGTCATCGCGACCGCCGAGTGCGAGATTTTGACTTCTGTGCCGGTCGTATAGCGCGGATTGGCGGCAATCTTGCGCAAGGTGAGAATCGCCAAGCCGATCGCCCACAGGCAGAAGCGCCGGATGCCGGCTTCTCGCGGCGGAATCAGCAGCGTGTATTCGAGCGCGTTGCGCAGGTGCGCGTGCGCGACTCCAATGAGTTCGCGCAGTCCCGCTCCGTAGCGAGGATCATGCGGCTCGGCGCAGACTTGCGCGAGATCGACTCCGTGCTTCGCGAATACCTCCTGCGGCAGCCACGACACGCCTCGACCCCGATCCTCCCAAACATCCTTGAGGATGTTGGTCATTTGCAGCCCTTGCGCAAAGGATTCGCAGAGCTTTTCGAGCCGGTCCCGGTTCGCCGCAATCTGCGCCGAATAGCAGCAAAACAGTTCGGTCAGCATCTCGCCGACGACGCCGGCGACGTAGTAGCAATAGTCGTCGAGATCGGCCGACCGCGCGAGGCCGCGAACGCTCGCGTTGAATTGAAATCGCGGCATCCCGAAGCACATGAGCTCGACGCAGCGGACGATCGCCGCGCGCTGTGCGGGATCGAACTGCGCCGTTACGCGAATTACGCGCGCCATGTCGGCGACCAGATCGCGCTCCGCGGGCAGCGTGCGATCCGACAGCAGCGGCACGAGATCGCTTGCAAGCGCCGCCGCGTCGCCGTGCCCGGCGACGGCGTCGCGAAAGCGCTGCATCAGCGCGATCGTCTCGGGCGGAGAAACCGCCGGCTCATCCTCGATCGTATCGGCGATGCGGCACAGCAGGTAGGCGTTGGTCACCGCGGCGCGCAGCGCCTCCGGCAGCTCCGGGATCGTCAGGGCAAAGGTCCGCGATACATGCGGCAGCGTGCGGTCTTGGAAGTCCAGATCGGAGATTTTGGGGTCCATTGAGGCAGTATATCGCGTCAAATCGCATTGCGAAGGGCTGCGCGGTGCCGCGCAGCAATCCCGGCCGGGCAGCGGATTGCGCGTCGATCACGGATCGCCGCTGCCGATCGCCGCGCGCCGCGTCGCGACGTAGGCGTCGAGTTCCTCGCGAATTCCCGGCTCGAGCGCGGGCTGCTCATATTCCGCCAACGCTTGCTTGAACACGTCGGCGGCGCGCATCGTCGCATCTTTTGCGCCGGCGAGCGCCCAGTTCTCGTGATTCTGCCAATTCGACAGCAGCGGTTGGTAGAACGCGTGTTCGTAGCGCTCCATCGTATGGGGTTCGCCGAAAAAGTGTCCGCCGCTTGGAACGCGGCCGATCGCCTCGAAGCCGAGTTCGGCTTCGTCGACGACGATGGGCTTCAAGAATTCCGCGATGTGCTGCAGCATCTCGACATCGAGAACGAGCTTCTCGAACGAGGCTGTCAAACCGCCTTCCTGCCATCCGGCGGCATGATAAATGAGGTTGCCGTGGCCGAGTATCGCACCCCACAGCGACATCTCGGTCTCGTAGGCGCCTTGCGCATCCGCCGCGTTCGACGCGCTCGCGTTCGACGTGCGATACGGCAGCCCGTAGCGGCGCGCGAGCTGGCCGCCGGCGACGTTGGCCTTCGCATTTTCCGGGGTGCCGAACGCCGGAGCGCCGGTGCGCATGTCGACGTTCGAGGTAAAGGCGCCGTAGACCACGGGCGTACCGGGTCGGACCAATTGCGCGAGCATCAGACCGAACAGCGCTTCGGCGTTTTGCTGCGCGAGAGCTGCGGCGAGCGAAACCGGCGCCATCGCGCCCATCAGCGTGAAGGGCGTGACGACAACCGGCTGGCCATGCTCCGCCATGCACATGAGCCCGTCCGCCATCGACTCGTCGTAGCGGCGCGGACTATTGCAATTGACGATCGTCATGATGCCGGGACTCGCGGCCAACTCATCGAGCGAGATGCCGCGCGCGATCGCCGTCATGCGGATGCCGTCGAGCGCCCGCCCGGCGCCGAGCGCGGAGCAGTGAAATACCAAGTCGGAATACAGAATATTGGCGCGATAGGTATCGAGGTGGCGCGAATTGGCCGGCAGTTCGACGGGCGCGCAAACTTGGTTGCCGATCACGTGAATGATGTTGAAGTACTGTGCGAGGCGGATGAAGTCGCAGTAGTCGTTGAGATTGCCTGCGCGGCGGCCGCGCTCCAAATCGTGGACATTGGGGGGGCCGGCGACGAGCCCGAAATTGAGGTGATTTCCCCCCAGCGTAATTTGCCGCGCCGGATTGCGCGGCGTGACGAGGAACTCGGCCGGTGCGTGCGCGAGCGCTTGGGCGACGAGTTCGCGGTCGACCCGCACTGTCGCGCTCGCGGCATCGACCTTGGCCCCTGCCGCTCGGAACAGCTCGCGCGCACGCGCCGACATCAGCTCGATGCCGAGCTCCTCGAGGATGCGCAACGACGTCCGGTGGATCGCTTCGACTTGATCGGCCGACAGCACCTGCATCGGCGGGTAGGGATTGCGCAGCGCCGCCCAGGGCAGCTGCGGCAGGCGCCCGATGCTGCGGCGCGGGCGGGCTCCGGCGCGGCGCCTAGGGGCTTCAGCGGTCATTGCACCATTCCGGTGCATCGCCAATAGCGCGGATTAGTCCAATTTATGCAGGCCAATTAAGGATGTCCCGTGGTGACTTAACGCGTATGCTTGTGATGCCAGTAAATGAAGTCGGAGGCGCGCATTTGCGCATAGGATATGCCTCGCAAACGGACAATGCCGGTGTGTTGTAGTCAGCCAGGGCCGCGGCCCGGCGGCGCGCCCGTGGCTCACGGCGACGGCGCAAGATTCTGAAGTGAATCTGACGGCCGCTGGTCAATCGCTGCTACGCGCGGGCGAACAATTCGGGTCGGGCAGCAAGCTGAGTTCGCCCATCGGTGAGGCGCTGAGCGTCATCACGAACGGCGCGAGCCTCAAACGCGTGACCTTGGTGGCCGAGCAAGCGGACGCGTCGGTCGTGCTGGTGCGCGCGGACTACGCTGCGCCTGCCGAGACCCAATCGTCGAACGCGCCTGCGGACTCATCGCCGCGCACCGCGCAGGAACCCATCGACGTTACCTGGACCGACGTCGCCGGCGATACCGGACCCACGGCGGGTGAGTTGACGGCCGTCAGCCGCCCGCCCGGCGGCTCAAGCTATTTCAACCCCGTGTGGCAGTACGCACGTACCCAATCCGGCGTGCGCGCGGATCCGAAGGGTTTGCATCTCGATGTACGGGTCTGACGTAATGCGGAAGGAAGTGTGATCACGGCCGCAACAATTGCACGCTTTCACAGCCTTATGTCATTTCAGCGGCTGCAGCCGGCCCTGCTGCGCTAGCTTCGGGCGGGATCTGCTCGCGCACGCATAGGATTTCCAGTGAATATCTACACGTTCGTCGATACCGATCAGCCCTCAACGTCCGCAACGTCCTCGACGAAGTTCGCCGCCAATCGCTGGCATGCGATCACGATTGTCGGGTCCGATCACGCCTGCGCGGCCGCGGAGGCCTGCCGCGGAAAGCGATTTCTGTCGAGTGAAGCGCCGCGTCTGCCGCTCCCCGGGTGCGAGGCGAATCGTTGCGACTGCCGCTACCGCCATTATGCCGATCGGCGCGGACCGCCGCGCCGCCGCGACGACAAGGTCGGCGACTCGAACACGGCCAAGATGCGCGTGATCACCGCCAATCGGCGCGAAAAGGCGGGTCGTCGCGCGAGCGACGGAGCCTCCGACTAGGCCGCCTCGGCTCAGGCCTGCTCGCCGGCCGCCTGGGCGCGCAGCAAATCGGCTCCTCGAGCCAGCACGAATTCCTTGAACGCCTCGGCGGTCGGGGACATGCGCTTTTTCGCCAGATGCGCGACGTGCCATTGCCGCACGACCGGCGTGCCGCGAATGTCGAGCGCGATCAGCCGCCCGGTCTGCAACTCCAGATCGATCGTGTGGCGCGAGATGAAACTCACGCCCATGCCCGCCATCACCGCTTGTTTGATGGTCTCGTTGCTCGCCATTTCCATTCCGACCCGGCACGCGAGATGCCGCTGCAGGAAGAATTCCTGCATCACCGAGCGCGTGCCGGATCCGGGCTCGCGCACGATGAAGGTCTGCTTGGCCACGGTGCTCTCGGCGATCCGCCGTTTGCCGGCCAGCGCATGGCCGGGCGGCGCGATGATCACGTGCGGATTCTCGGCAAACGCCGCGGCAACGATGTCGGACGAATCCGGTGACCGGCCCATGATCGCGAGGTCGACCTCATTGGCCCCGAGCTGCTCGATCACCGATTCGCGGTTGTTGACCGCCAAGCGAATCTCGATCTCGGGATAACGCTCGCGAAATTTCGCGAGCAAGCGCGGTGCAAAGTATTTCGCCGTGCTCACGACCGCGAGGTTGATGCGCCCGCGCCGCAGGCCCCGCATTTCGTCGAACGCCTCGTCCGCGTCTTTGAGCGAGCGGATGACTTCGCGAGCGCGGGCGAGCAGTTCCTGGCCGGCCTCGGTGACGAACAGTTTCCTGCCGACACGTTCGAACAGCGGCAAGCCGGCGTGCGCTTCGAGTTCCTTGATGTGCATCGACACGCCGGGCTGAGTCAGGTGCAGGATCTCGGCCGCTCTGGAGAACGACCGATGTGCGGCGGCCGCCTCGAACACGCGCAGCTGGCGTAGAGAAACATGTTGCATCGACATCGCGAAGGTCCTCGGCGAGATTGCAGATTCTCAGCTTATCAATCAGGAAAACCTTATGAAAGGAAGAATATTTATTGATTTTCCCTTATGAAGCGTCCGACCTAGACTGCGGTACGTGGATCAATCGTAGCAACCGGATCAGCGCTTGAGGTTCGGCCAATCGCGCAACACAACGGAGCCGTCGCATGGGGAATCCTGCAGATCGATACAAGTCGGGCGTGATGCCCTACGCCAAGATGGGTTATTGGGATGCCGACTATGCGCCGAAGGAGACCGACCTCATCGCCGTGTTTCGGATCACGCCGCAAGAGGGAGTCGATCCGATCGAAGCGGCGGCGGCGGTCGCCGGCGAATCCTCGACTGCGACCTGGACGGTGGTCTGGACCGATCGGCTGACCGCGCATGATGCTTACCGCGCCAAGGCGTATCGCGTCGATCCGGTGCCCGGAAGTTCTGGACAATACTTTAGCTATATCGCATATGATATTGATTTGTTTGAAGAAGGATCGATTGCCAATTTAACGGCATCGATCATCGGCAATGTCTTCGGTTTCAAGCCTTTGAAAGCCCTGCGCCTCGAGGACATGCGCATTCCGGTCGCTTATCTCAAGACCTTTCAGGGTCCCCCGACCGGCATCGTCGTTGAGCGCGAGCGACTCGACAAGTTCGGCCGGCCGCTGCTGGGCGCCACCACCAAGCCAAAACTCGGGCTCTCCGGCAAGAACTATGGGCGGGTCGTCTACGAGGCGCTGCGCGGCGGCCTCGATTTCGTCAAGGACGACGAGAACATCAATTCGCAGCCGTTCATGCACTGGCGCGACCGGTTCCTGTTTTGCATGGAGGCGGTCAACAAGGCTGCGGCCGCAACCGGCGAGGTCAAGGGCCACTATCTGAACGTCACCGCCGGCACGATGGAAGACATTTACGAGCGCGCGGAATTTGCCAAGGAACTCGGCTCCGTGATCATCATGATCGATCTGGTGATCGGCTACACCGCGATTCAATCGGTCGCCAAATGGGCGCGCCGCAACGACATGATCGTCCACCTGCATCGCGCCGGTCACGGCACCTATACGCGGCAGAAGACCCACGGCGTGTCGTTTCGGGTGATCGCAAAATGGATGCGCATGGCCGGCGTCGACCATATCCACGCGGGTACGATCGTTGGAAAACTCGAAGGCGATCCCAATGTAATCAAGGGGATTTACTCGATATGTCGAGACAGCATTACAAGAAAGAACCTCGAACAGGGTGTGTTCTTCGATCAAGACTGGGCGGGCTTGCGCAAAGTCATGCCGGTTGCCTCAGGCGGTATTCACGCCGGCCAAATGCATCAGCTGATCAGCTACTTGGGTGAGGACGTGGTGCTGCAATTCGGCGGCGGCACGATCGGTCACCCGCAGGGCATCCAGGCCGGCGCGCAGGCGAACCGTGTCGCGCTCGAGGCGATGATCAAGGCGCGCAACGAAGGGCGCGACATTTGGACCGAGGGCCCGCAGATCCTCGCGGATGCGGCGAAGTGGTGCAGCCCGCTGAATGCAGCATTGCAGACCTGGAAGGACGTGACGTTCGACTACACCTCGACCGACACCGCCGACTTCCTCGCCACTGCGACCGCGTCATAACGAATAGCCGCTGCGTCGGCGAGCCACACGATTGAAGGAAACATTCTGATGAAAATCACGCAAGGCACGTTTTCATTTCTGCCGGACCTCAGCGACGCAGAGGTCGCCGCGCAGATCCACTACGCCCTGAACCAAGGTTGGGCGATCAGCGTGGAGTACACCGATGACCCGCATCCGCGCAACTACTATTGGGAAATGTGGGGCAATCCGATGTTCGACCTCCGGGATGCCGCCGGCGCGCTCGCGGAGGTGCGCAGTGCCCGAAAGATGTACCCGCAGACCTATATTCGCGTCAACGCATTCGATGCCACGCGCGGATTCGAGACCACGCGCCTCTCGTTCATCGTCAATCGCCCGGCGAACGAGCCCGGCTTCGGGTTGGTGCGCAGGGAAGACGCCGGCCGCACGATTCGATACACGATCGAGAGTTACGCCGCCAAGTCGCCCGAAGGCCGGCGCTACTCGTAAGCGGCCGGCATGAGCGCCACGAGCACCTCGCCAGCCGACCGCGTCTCGCCCGACCGCGTCCCAGAAGACCGCGTCGACCTCGCGGCGTTGCTTGCCGACTCCCAGGTGCAAGCCGTGCTCGACGAACTCGACCGCGAGCTGATCGGGCTCGGCGCCGTGAAACAGCGCGTGCGCGAGATCGCGGCGCTGCTGTTGATCGAGCGGGCGCGCAAGCAGCTCGCCCTCGCGGGCGCCCCGCCCTCACTGCACATGGCGTTCACCGGCAATCCGGGCACCGGCAAGACCACCGTCGCGTTGCGCATGGCGCAGATCCTCCACCGTCTCGGCTACGTGCGTAAGGGGCAGGTGGTTTCGGTCACGCGCGACGACCTCGTCGGGCAATACATCGGACACACCGCGCCGAAGACCAAAGAGGCGCTCAAAAAGGCGATGGGCGGTGTGCTCTTCATCGATGAGGCCTATTATCTGTATCGACCCGAGAACGAGCGCGACTACGGACAAGAGGCCATCGAGATCCTGATGCAGGTCATGGAGAATCAACGCGATGAACTGGTCGTGATATTCGCGGGCTATCGCGATCGCATGCAGACGTTTTTCAGGTCAAACCCGGGACTTTCGTCGCGGATCGCCCATCATCTGGAATTTCCCGACTATTCCTGCGACGAGCTCGAGCAGATCGCGCAGGCAATGCTCGACCAAATGCAGTACCGCTTGAGCCCCTCGGGCGCGCAGGCGCTGCGCGATTACATCCCGCTGCGCGTTCGTCAGCCGCATTTTGCCAATGCCCGCTCGATCCGCAACGCCCTCGATCGCGCGCGCCTGAGGCAGGCCAATCGGCTGTTTGCGAGCTCCGATCGGGAGTTGTCGCGCTCCGATCTCATGACGATCGAGGGTGAGGACTTGCGCGCCAGCCGAGTGTTCGCGTGCGCTTGAAGGCGCTGATATTCGATGTCGACGGGACGCTCGCGGATACCGAGGAGGCGCACCGGCGCGCATTCAACGAGGCGTTCCGGGAGCAAGGGCTCGATTGGCACTGGAGCAAACCGCAGTATGCGCAGTTGCTGACCACGACCGGCGGCAAGGAGCGCATTGCCGCGTACCTCGAGGACCTGCCGATCGGCGGCGCCGAGCGCAGTGCGTTGCGCGAGCGCATCGCGGCCCTGCACAAGACCAAGACCGCCAATTACATGCGTATCATCCACTCCGGCGAAGTGCCGCTTCGCGATGGCGTCGAACGGCTGCTCGATGAGGCCCGGGCGGCGCGCATCGTGCTCGGCATTGCGACGACGACGACGTTTGACAATATCGAGGCGCTGCTGCGCACGACCCTGGGTCCCGACGCCCTCGCCCGCTTCGCGGCAATCGGCGCCGGCGACCGGGTACCCCGTAAGAAACCCGCACCCGATATCTATAAGTACGTATTGCACGAACTGGGTTTGAGCCCCCAGGATGCGGTGGCAATCGAGGATTCGGCGAATGGCGTCGCCTCGGCCAAGGGGGCGGGCCTGTTTACGATCGTGACCCCGAGCTATTGGACTGCAGCCGAGGATTTTTCGGCCGCGGATTTGGTGTTGCCGAGCTTGGGCTCCGCCGACAATCCGCTGCCGACCGACGCTGCCGCGCGGATCGGCCGCGACCTGCTCGGAATTCGCGAGATCGAAGCGCAGCTGCAGGGGGCTGGAAAACGCGTGTAACGCAGGTCGGGGATCAACAATTCAGGGGCTCGGCGGGGGGATTATGAGCAGTCGCGAAAAGACCATCACGGAATTCATGATTGAGGAGCAACGGCTCTTCCCGGAGGCGACGGGCGACTTCACCGCCCTCCTCAATTACGTGCGGCTCGCCTGCAAGCGCATCAGCTTCATCGTCGGGCGCGGCGCCTTGGCCGGAGCCCATGGCTCGGCCCAGGCGACCAATGTGCAGGGCGAGACCCAGCAGAAGCTCGACGTGATCACCAACGAGATCTTCTGCAAGACCAGCGAATATGGCGGGCACCTCGCCGGCATGGCCTCCGAGGAGCTCGACGAGCCCTATCAGATCCCGGCCGAGTATCCACGCGGCAAATATCTGCTCGCCTTCGATCCGCTCGACGGCTCGAGCAATATCGACATCAATGCGCCCGTGGGCAGCATTTTTTCGGTACTGCGCGCGCCGCGCGGCACCGAGGTGCCCAAGACCGAAGATTTTCTGCAGCCCGGCCACAAGCAACTGTGCGCGGGCTACGCGATTTATGGCGCCACGACGATGCTCGTGCTCACCGTCGGGCGCGGCGTTCACGGCTTCACGCTCGACCGCGGTTTCGGGGAATTCATCCTCACGCATCCGAACATGCGCATCCCGGAGGAAACCACCGAATTCGCGATCAACGCGTCGAACGAGCGATTCTGGGAGCCGCCGGTCAAGCGCTACGTCGTCGAATGCCTCGCGGGCCGCGGCAGCGTGCGGGGCAAGGATTTCAACATGCGATGGATCGCCTCGCTGGTCGGCGAAGTGCACCGGATTCTGATTCGAGGCGGTCTATTTATGTACCCCAAGGATACGAAGGATCCGGCCAAGCCGGGCCGATTGCGGCTGCTGTACGAGGCCAACCCGATGGCGATGCTCGTCGAGCAGGCGGGCGGCGCGGTATCGACCGGGCGGCTGCGCATGCTCGACGTCGAGCCGACGTCGCTGCACCAGCGCGTGCCGGTGATCTTGGGCGCGAAGAAGGAAGTCGAGCGTCTCGAGCAGTACCACCTGGAACACGACCAGGGGCTGGATACGGCTTACAGCTCGCCGCTGTTCAAAGAACGCTCGTTGTTCATCCAAAATTGAGGGCCCGTCATGTCCGCTAAGCATCCCATCATCGCCGTCACCGGCTCCTCGGGCGCCGGAACCACGTCGGTTACGCGCACCTTCAACTGGATCTTTCGCCGCGAGAAGATCACGGCCGCGCTCGTCGAGGGCGACTCCTTCCACCGCTACGACCGCAATCAGATGAAGGTCAAGATGGCGGAAGCGACCGCGAAGGGCGACCACCATTTCAGCCATTTCGGCCCAGAGAACAACTTGTTCAAAGAGCTCGAGCAGCTGTTCCACGCCTACGGTGAAACCGGATCGGGCCGCGTGCGGCACTATCTGCACAATGCCAAGGAGGCCGAGCCCTACCAGCAGGAGCCGGGAACCTTCACGGAATGGGAAGACATCGAACCGAACACCGATCTGCTGTTCTACGAGGGGCTGCACGGCGCGGTCGTGACCAAGGACGTCAACGTCGCCAAGCATGCCGATTTGACGATCGGAGTCGTTCCGATCATCAACCTCGAGTGGATCCAGAAGCTGCATCGCGACCGCGAATCGCGCGGCTACTCGACCGAGGCGGTCGTCGATACGATCCTGCGCCGGATGCCGGATTACGTGAATTACATTTGTCCGCAGTTCTCCGAGACGCACATCAATTTCCAGCGCGTGCCGACCGTCGACACCTCGAATCCCTTCGTCGCGCGCTATATTCCGACCGCCGACGAGAGCTTCGTCGTGATCCGATTCGCCAATCCGAAGGGCATCGATTTCCCCTATCTGCTCTCGATGATCCACGACTCATTCATGTCGCGTCCCAATATCATCGTGGTGCCGGGCGGCAAGATGGATTTGGCGATGCAGCTGATCCTCACGCCGCTGATCTTGAAGCTCATGGATACGCGCCGGCGCGCGATTGGTGCGGTGGGCGGTCGCGCGAAGGTTTAGCGCCGTAAGCCGGCGAGGGATGGCGGCGGCGACTCGATCGCTGCTACATTCCGTCGGTGCGCACAGCCCTCTCTTTCGTTGCCGCCGCGGTCGCGGCGCTCGTTTGCGCGCTCGCGATCAACACCGCGCGCCAGCAGTCTCGACAGGTCGTGGTGCCGGCGGCCCCGCCCTCGGCCATCGACGGCGGCGCGGCCGCGGAGCGGCTCGCCGGCGCGGTGCGGCTGCGCACGATTTCATATGAAACTCCCTCGGAGCAAAGCCGCGCCGAACTGCTGAAGCTCCACGCCTACCTCGCCGACGTGTTTCCCGCTGCGCATCGCGCGCTCAAGCGCGAGGTCGTCGGCGGCTACAGCCTGCTCTATACCTGGGCCGGCGAGGATCCGGCGGCGAAGCCGATCCTGCTGATGGCCCACGAGGACGTCGTACCGATCGCGCCGGGCACCGAGGCGAACTGGCACGCGGAACCCTTTGGCGGAGAAATTCGCGATGGTTTTGTTTGGGGCCGCGGCAGCTGGGATGACAAGGGCAGCTTGATGGCAATTCTCGAGGCGGTCGATGCGCTCGCGGCCGCGGGATTCAAACCGCACCGCACGATCTACCTGGCGTTCGGCCACGATGAGGAGAACGGCGGCGGGGACGGCGCCGCGAGGATCGCCGCGCTGCTCGCCGAGCGCGGTGTCCACTGCGAGTTTGCGCTCGACGAGGGACTGCTCACGACCGAAGGCATCATGCCGGGTCTCGACGCGCCGCTCGCGCTGATCGGCGTCGCCGAGAAGGGGTCGGTGACGCTGCGCCTGACCGCAAGCGCCACACCGGGCCATTCCTCGATGCCGCCGAAGAGTTCCGCAATCGGGGCGCTCGCGAAGGCGCTCACGCACCTCGAGGCCGCGCCGATGCCGGCGCGCTTCAGCGGGGTCGCGGGAGAAATGCTCGATTCGGTCGCTCCCGAGATGCATGGCCTCGAGCGCGTGGCGCTCTCCAACCGCTGGCTGTTCGGTCCCTTGATCCGCGCACAGCTCGAGCGCGCACCGTCGACCAACGCGCTGCTGCGCACGACGACCGCGATCACGGTCGTGAGCGGTGGCAACAAGGACAACGTGCTGCCCGGAAATGCCCAAGCGCTCGTGAACTTCCGCATCTTGCCCGGCGATACGGTTGCCGGTGTGGTCGAGCACGTCCGGCGGGTGATCGGCGACGACGCGGTGCGCGTCGAGATCGCCTCACCTCCCGTCGAGGCCTCCGCGGTGGCCTCGCGCGATTCGAACGCATATCGGCTCATCGAACGCACGATCCGAGAGCTCTTCCCCGAGGTGCTCGTGGCGCCCGGTCTCGTGATCGCCGCCACCGACTCGCGCCACATGCGTGCGGTCGCCGACGACGTTTACCGCTATGCGCCGGTGCGCGCCAAGCCGTCGGATCTGGCGCGCTTCCACGGTACTGACGAGCGCATGGGAATCGCGAATTATGTCGAGCTGATCCGCTTCTACGGGTCGCTGATCCGGCACGCCGCGGGACCTCGATAGCGGCTGCGCCGCGCATTTGACGCGCGCGGCGCCCGCGAATATTCTGATTGCGACGAGCGTTGTCGGGAAGGAGAGGCACTTGGCGGAAGACTCGAGTCGGATCGCCGAGCTGCTGCAGCGCTGGGTCGACGGGGACAAGGATGCACTCGGCGAGTTGGCGCCCGCGGTGTACAAAGAGCTCAGGCGCCTCGCGCACAACCACTTGAAGTCCGAGCGCGTGGATCACACGCTGCAGAGCACGGCGCTCGTCAACGAGGCATTTTTGCGTTTGATCGGGGGCCATCCGTTCCCCCTCAAGGATCGCGGACATTTCGTGGCGGTCGCCTCGCGGATGATGCGGCAAATTTTGGTCGAATATGCCCGCGGCCGGCGCGCACAAAAGCGTGACGGCGGCAACCGAATCGCGCTCGAGGACATCGGCGAGATTGCCGTCGGCGGGGACAACGACCTCATGGCCTTGGACGGGGCGCTCGAAGCACTGTCGCAGATGGATGCGCGCCAGGGTCAAATCGTCGAAATGCGCTTCTTCGGCGGACTGGCCGCCAGCGAAATTTCCGAGGTGCTCGGCGTGTCGGTCGCCACCGTCGAGCGCGACTGGTCGACCGCGCGCATCTGGTTGCGCCGCGAGATGCGCAGGACCACCGCGCCGTGAACCCGCCGCAATGGGAGCGAGTCAAAGAGCTGCTGCACCGTGCGGTGGCGCTCGAACCCGAGCCGCGCGCCAAGTTTCTCGATGAGGCCTGCGCATCCGATGCACCGCTGCGCGCCGAACTCGAGTCCTTGCTGTCGGCCGACGCGGAACTGAGCGAGCATTTCCTGCGATCGCCGCTCGGTGACGACCCGGCGTCGGGTGCCGGGCCGCCGGGCGCCGCGCTCGTGGCGGGGCAGCTGTTCGCTCAGCGCTTCTTGCTGATTCGCAAACTCGGCGAGGGCGGCATGGGACAGGTGTGGCTTGCCGAACAGACCGCCCCCGTGCGCCGGCCGGTCGCCCTGAAGCTGATTCGCGCCGGCATGTACGACGAGGCGGTCGTGCAGCGCTTTCAGGCGGAACGGCAGTCCCTTGCGATCATGGAACACCCGTGCATCGCGAAGGTGTTCGATGCCGGCTCGACGCCGCAGGGTCAGCCCTACTTCGTCATGGAATACGTTCCTGGGCTGCCGATCACCGAGTATTGCGACCAGAAGCGGCTCAAGATTCGCGACCGCCTCGAGCTGTTCATCCAGGCCTGCGAAGGCGTGCAGCATGCGCACCAAAAAGCCATCATTCACCGCGATCTGAAGCCGGCCAATATCCTGATCGTCGAAGTCGACGGCGTCGCCGTGCCGCGGATCATCGACTTTGGGCTCGCGAAGGCGACGACTCCCGAAGTTGCGGGCCAGACGATGTTCACGGGCTTCGGGCAGTTCATGGGCACGCCCGGCTATATGAGCCCCGAGCAGGTTGATCCGAACATTCACGATATCGATACCCGCACCGACGTCTACTCGCTCGGCGTGGTTCTCTATGTGCTGCTCGCCGGCCTGCAGCCGTTCGAGACCAAGCGGCGGCAGCGGCCCGCGCTCGACGAATGGCTGCGCCAGTTGCGCGAGGAGGAGCCGCCGGCCTTGAGTGCGAAAGTTGCCGCGGATTGGGGCCGAGCCGCCGTGACCGCGGCGGCCCGCTCGACCGAACCGAAACAGCTCGTGAGCATGCTGCGCGGTGACTTGCAGTGGATCACGGCCAAGGCGCTCGAGCGCGAGCGCGAGCGCCGCTACGGCCTGCCGTCCGAGCTCGTCGCGGATCTGCGGCGCTACTTGAATCATGAGCCGGTGCTCGCGCGCCCCGCCAGCGCCGGCTACCAGCTGCGCAAATTCATCCGGCGCAATCGCGTCGCGGCCGCGGTCGCCGGCCTCGTCGGCATCCTCGCGCTAGTCGCCTCCGGCGGCGGCTTGATCGCCGTGCGCAAGCAGCACGAGGCCGAATATCAGGCCGCTCAAGCCCTGCAGTCGCAAGCGCGCCTGCTGACCCAGGCCGCCGCCGATCGCCTCAGGGACCTGGATGTCGCGGGTGCCGAGGACGTGATTCTCCAGGTGCTCTCGAGCCCGGGATTCGCGCCCGCGCAAGCGCCGTCCGCGATCAGCGTTTTCCAAGACGCACGTGCCGCCGACTTGCAGCTGGCGGTGCTCGCCGGACATACATCGGATGTCAATACGGCATTTTATTCGCGCGACGGCATGCGCATCCTGACCTCATCGAATGACCGGACGGCGCGAATCTGGGACGCGCGCACCGGCGTCGAAATTGCGCGATTCTCGGGACACAGGGATCATGTCGGGTTCGCATCCTTCTCGCCCGACGGCTTGCGCGTCGTCACCGCCTCCGACGATATGACCGCGAGGGTCTGGGATGCGCTCTCGGGCAAGCCGCTCTTGCAGCTTGCCGGGCACACGGACATTGTGAGCTGCGCGGCCTATTCGCCCGACGGGACGCGAATCGTGACCGCCTCGCAGGACCACACTGCGCGAATCTGGGACGCGCGCACCGGCGCGCTGCTGCGCGTGCTCTCCGGCCATGGAGGCTACCTGTACTATGCCGGCTTCTCGCCCGACGGCACACGCATCGTCACGGCGTCGGACGACAAGACCGCACGAATCTGGGATGCGCGCACCGGCGCGCAGCTCACGGTGCTCTCGGGGCATGATGGCATCGTGCTGTCGGCGGCCTACTCGCCCGATGGCGCGCGCATCGTGACTTCGGCGGACGACAAGACCGCGCGCGTTTGGGATGCACGCAGCGGTGCGCAACTCCTGGTACTCGCGGGCCATGACAATCAAGTGATCTCCGCGGCCTTTTCGCCGGACGGCACGCGCATCGCGACCGCCTCGAACGACACGACTGCCCGGCTTTGGGATGCGCGCACCGGCGAGCAGCTCGCCGTGCTCTCCGGTCATTCCGGCTATGTCAATTCCGCCGAATTCTCGCCGGACGGCTCGCGCATCGTGACCGCCTCTCTCGACACGACCGCGCGCATTTGGGAAATCGGCGCGCAAACGCAGATCGCCGAATTTCCGGGCAATGGCTATTTCTTCGAGTCGGCGACCTTTTCGCCTGACGGAACACGCATCCTCGCGGCTTCATCCGACAAGACCGCGCGGGTTTGGGACAGCCGCAGCGATGCGCCGCTGGTGGTGCTGTCGGGTCACGACAGCTATCTGTATTATGCGGCCTACTCGCCCGACGGTGCCCGCATCGTGACCGCTTCCGATGACAAGACCGCGCGCGTCTGGGACGCCGCCACGGGTGCGCAATTGCTGGTGCTCGCCGGGCACGAGGATCTGGTTTTGTCCGCGATGTTCTCGCCGGACGCGGCCCGCATCGTGACCACCTCGACCGACCATACCGCCCGCGTCTGGGATGCACGGACCGGCGCGCAGCTCGCGGTGTTGACCGGACATCGCAAGCAGGTATGCTTCGCGGCCTTTTCTCCCGACGGCAAGTCCATCGTGACCGCCTCGAGCGACAAGACGGTGCGCATATGGGATGCGAAGACCTACGCGCTGCGCCGGGTGCTCACCGGTCATGGCGACTCGGTGCGTTCCGCGGTCTATTCGCCCGATGGATCGCGGATCGTGACCGCATCCTACGACAAGACGGTGCGCATCTGGGATGCGCAAACCGGCAAGCAGCTCGCGGTGCTCTTGGGACACAGCGGCCCGGTCCACTACGCCGACTTCTCGCCGGACGGCAGCCGCATCGTGACCGCCGCTTACGACAAGACCGCGGGAATCTGGGACGCGCGCAGCGGAGCGCAGCTCGCGGCGTTCAGCAGCTTCGGCGGCGGCATCTACACCGCGGTGTATTCCCCGGACGGTGCGCGCATCGTCACGGCGGCTCGGGACAAGACGGTACGGATCTGGGATGCACGGATTCCGGCGAACCTCGCGGCGCAAATCCTCTGGTCGGCGTCGGCCGAAATCGACCCGTTGCGGGATTTCGATCGCCTGCAATTGGGCCTCGCGCCGGAGCTGCGATCGAAGACCTGGGCGCCGCAGGCGTCGGAATGCGATCTGGATGCCGCGGCCCTCTATGATCCGGACCGGGTGACACCCGGCGTGTTCCGAGAAGGCATTGCGACCGACGGCGCCAATCTCGCGTGCGCCGCGCAGATCGGCGTGCCCGAGCATGCGGCGCGATCCGACTTCGAAATGGGCAGGGTCCTGTTTGCCAAGGGCGATGCGCAGGGCGCGCGCCGCGAACTGGAGCTTGCCGTGCGCAAGAACTATCGCGCCGCGCGCATCGATCTTGCGGACCTGCTCGGCAGTCCGTCCGCGAACATGCTCGATCCGAGACGGGCCGCCGAGCTGCTCGAGCAGGCATGGCGCGACGGAGTGCCGATCGCGGCGTATGAGCTGGGTCGGCTCTACGAATTCGGCGCATCCGCCGATCCGGTCAAATCCTGGCAATGGTATCAGCGGGGCGCGGACGCGGGCGAACCCGACGCGCTCGCGCGCCTCGCCGAACGCGACGAAAGAAACGCGCTGGCGCAGCCGGACATCACGAAGAAGAACGAGGAATTGTTTGCCGCGTTTTCGCTGTACGCGGCCGCCGCGGAACGCGCGCGGCTCGAGGATTGGCCGGACGACGCCTGGAAGCGTTGGCGCTACCGGCGCGCCACGCTCGCGCGGCTGCTCGCGCGCGAGGGAATGATGCAGCGTGTCGCGGACGGCTACGGCAAGATCATGGCCAAGTGGGGCGCCGAGCGCCCCAGCATCGCGCAGCGCGTCGAACAGCAATTCGCCGAGTAGCAGCGCGTTCCGCTCGTCGGACGGCGCTCGTCAGACGCCGCACTTCGGATCCCGCGGGCAGGCGCCGCTGCGCGGGCATATCACGCAGGCGGGGGACTCGAGCGCGGCCGCGATCCAGGCGATATTGAGCACTTGCGAGACCGAGCGGATGCACTGTGCCGCCGACTCAGGGATCGGCCCGTCACCGGCGCCGCGCCGGCAGGATTCGGCGACCGCCGACGCGATTTCCTCGCCGTCGTAGCCCTGGGCATCGAGCGCCGGCACCAGGTCGACGCCGACCGACAGCACGTGCAGGGCGTCGAGCGCATCGCGCGTCAGCAGTGAATGGCAGCAATAGAGCCGCGCGCGCTTGCCATCCTGCATGATCGAGATCTGTGATTTCGGCTTCTGCAAGCTCGGCGCCGACTCGGGCGTCTGGTGCAGCATCCGAAACACCGCCCATCGCGGGCAGGGGTCGGACACCAAGCTCATGTTGCCCCACGGCAGCGGAATGCCGTTCGCGCGGTAGACCGCACGCAGGAACCCGGGCGGATACGCGTCGAAAAAATGCCAGTGCCGGTAGGGCGAAACCGCGGTCATGCGCCGCATGACGAGCGCCGGTGTGACGCCGAGCTTGGTGCAGGCCGATACGCTGTGCGCCTCGCGGATCAAAAAGCGTCGAAACGGGATCCGCGGACACAGCAAGGCGCCCGCGAAGAAACTGCACTCGAAGTCTCGCCAAGCGTAGAGCACATCCTGTGTACCCATGCCGGCCGTGTTCGCCGGCGCATCCGCTTCGCCCGACTGGGTCGCGCTATGCGGTGAGATCAGCCCATCGCCGTTGTGCAGAATCTTGTGGCCGATGAAGAACGCAAGATCGTATTTGAGCCGATCTTCGAGCGCGAGCAGACGCTTGTTGAGCAGCACGGTGCCGGGCGCCTCGAATCGCGCGCGCACCAGCGCATCGCCGGGATGCTCGGCCGCGCCGTCGAACCAGCGGACCGCGAGCCCCTGCTGGCGCCCGATTTCGAGCAACTCCTCGAGACTCAGCGGCATGCGCCGCCGGCCGGCCTCCTCCGCCGCCCGCTCGATGTCCGGAAAGTCGTTGTGCCGTGTTTCCTGCCAAACGCGAATCAACAGCTGCGCGAATTGCCGGCCCGTCGTACCGGTCTGCGACAATAATTCCGGCAGCGCGTTTTGCAGCAGTTCATGCGAGAACAGAAATGCCGGCTCGAGCGGCATCGCGGCGAGTCCGCCGCGCTCGCGGCGTGCCGGCGTCGCCTCGATCTCGGTGTTCTCGTCGAGAAACCAGCGCGGCTCCTTGCTGAAGATGCCGGCGAGGATCTCGAGCGTTGCGGCCGACGGCACTCGCTTGCCGGTTTCGACCATGCTGAGGTAGGACACGGAGGGCGCCGCCGCCGCATCGATTTGAATGCAGCGCGCCGACAGCTCATCGAGGGTCAAGCCGTTGCGCTTACGCAAAGCGCGCAGCTTGGCGCCGAGAAAATGTCCCTGCCGGATCAGACCGGCCATGGCACAGACCACTTTGTGAAGTTCACAGTGTCAAATTTCTATTGTGTAAATTCTCGCGCCAGCACTTTAATCTCAGTCCAGTCCTCGAAGCAAGCGGAAATTAGGAGATCTGTCGATGAAGAATCATGATGAAGGCCTGGCGCGACTCAAATCGGAGTGGACCGGGAGCCCGCGCTGGCATGGCGTGCAGCGGCCCTACTCGGCCGCCGACGTGCTGCGCCTACGCGGCTCGGTCACCATCGAATATTCCCTGGCCCGACTCGGCGCCGAGAAGTTCTGGCGCGGGCTGCAAACCGAGCCGGTGATCGGCGCTCTCGGCTGCATGACCGGCAATCAAGCCGTTCAGGCCGTGCAAGCGGGGCTCAAGGCCATTTATTGCTCCGGCTGGCAGGTCGCCGGCGACGCCAACACCGCGGGCGAAATGTATCCCGATCAGAGCCTGTATCCGGTCGATTCCGTGCCGCGGATGGTCGAGCGCATCAATAATGCGCTGCTGCGCACCGACCAGATCCATCACATGGACGGCAACACCGCGATCGACTGGATGGTGCCGATCATCGCCGATGCGGAGGCGGGATTCGGCGGCAACCTCAATGCATTCGAGCTCACCAAGTCGCTGATTCGCGCCGGCGCTGCGGCCGTGCATTTTGAGGACCAGCTCTCCTCGGCGAAGAAATGCGGACATATGGGCGGCAAGGTGCTGGTTTCGACCGACGAGGCGATCAACAAGCTCGTCGCTGCTCGGCTCGCGGCCGACGTGCTCGGCGTCCCCACGATCGTGATCGCGCGCACCGACGCCGACGCGGCCAACCTGCTGCTCTCGAATCACGATCCGCGCGACGCGCGATTTCTGACGGGGGAGCGATCGAGCGAGGGCTTCTACCACGTCAAGGCCGGCATGGAGCAGGCGATCGATCGCGGGCTTGCCTACGCCCCCTATGTCGACATGCTTTGGTGCGAAACCTCGCGGCCCGACCTCGCGCAGGCGCGGCGCTTCGCCGAGGCGATCCATGCGAAGTATCCGGGCAAGCTGCTCTCGTACAACTGCTCGCCGTCGTTCAACTGGCAGTCGAAGTTGAGTCCCGAGGCGATGAAGGCCTGGCGCGAGGAACTCGCCGCGATGGGATATCGATTCCAGTTCATCACGCTGGCCGGCTGGCACGCGCTCAACCTGTCGATGTTCGATTTGGCGACCGCCTATCGGCAGGACGGCATGCTCGGCTACTCGCGGCTGCAGCAGCGTGAGTTTGCGTCGGAAGAACAGGGCTACCGCGCCGCGAAACACCAGGCCTTCGTGGGCACGGGTTACTTCGATGCGGTGCAGACCGCGATCACTGCAGGGCAATTCTCCACGGGCGCTTTGAGCGGCAGCACCGAGGAGGAGCAATTCTCGCCGGCGCCCGCAGCGGCGCCGAAGCGGGAGGTGGCCTGAGGGCGGGGCGCGCGATGATCTCGAACGGCATCTCTTCGGGCGCGAGCCGCGCGAGTCCGGTCGCGGCGCTCGGCGTCGTGGCTCCGTCCGCCGCCGCGCTCGCGGCGGCGATCGCCGAGCAGTTCGTGCTCTACAACGAAGAGTTCGGACGCATCACGCGCCGCGCCGCGCTGCACTTCATGTCCTGCGACTGGGCGGGCGCGCAGCGCGACTCGGTTGCGCGAATCGAGCTCTACGAGCAGCGCGTCGCGCGCTGCGTTCGCGCGCTCTCGGCCCAGTTGCAGCAGCGCAGCACCGAAGCGGCGCTGTGGGCCGAAATCAAGGCGGCGTATGAGCTGATCGTCGCGCGCCGGCCCGACAGCGATTTCTATCGCACGTTCTTCAACTCGGTCACGCGCGACAGCTTTGGAACGGTCGGCGTCAACCCGGAAGTGGAATTCTGCGCGACCAGCGTCGGCCGCACCTCGGGGTCGGTGCCGATCCGGGTCTACCGCGTGGGGCCGGCGCTGCCGGCCGCAGTGCGGGAAATGCTCGCCGATCTGCCGTTCACGGCGTTCATCGCCGACATCGACGGCGCGGTCCACCGCATCAGCGCCGAAATCGGCCGCTATTTCGAGACTCACCGGCAAAGCACGGCGCCCGAATCGATCGAACTCATCGAACCGCTGTTTTATCGCGGCTCGCGGGCCTTCGTCGTCGGCCGGCTCATCGACGATAATGCGATGGCGCCGCTCGTGATCTCGTTCGACAATTCGAGCGCCGGCGTGCGCGTCGAGGCCGTGATGCTGTCGCGCGCCGATGTCGGCTCGCTGTTCGGATTCGCGCGCTCGTATTTCCATGTCGATCTGCCGGTCGTCGGCGCGGCGATCACATGGCTGCGCGCGTTCATGCCGCGCAAGCCGATCGACGAACTCTACACGGTCGTCGGGCGCGCGAAGCAGGGCAAGACCGAGCGCTACTTCGCGCTGCGCCGCCACCTCGACAGCTCGATCGACACGTTCGTGCACGCGCCCGGAGAGCGCGGACTCGTGATGATCGTCTTCACACTGCCCTCGCATGATCTCGTATTCAAGGTCATTCGCGATCGCTTCGGCGAGCCGAAGCGCAGCACGCGCGCCGACGTCATCGAACGCTATCAGTTCGTGTTCCGCCATGACCGCGCGGGCCGCCTCGTCGATGCGCAGGAGTTCAAGCGCCTGCGACTGCCGCGCGCACGCTTCATGCCGCAGCTCGTCGAGGAGCTGCTCACCGAGGCGAGTCAAAGTTGCCGCATCGAGGGCGAGGATCTGATCGTCGAGCACTGCTACATCGAGCGGCGCCTGCGGCCGCTCAACTTGTTCCTGCGCGAAGCCGACCCCGCGGCGGCCGAGTCCGCGATCATCGACTACGGCAATGCGCTGCGCGACCTCGCGGCGAGCAACGTGTTTCCCGGCGATCTGCTGCTCAAGAACTTCGGCGTGACGAGCCATGGCGGGGTGATTTTTTACGACTACGACGAGCTCTGCCAGGTCTCCGACTGCGTGTTTCGAGACTACCCGAGCGCTTCTTCCGACGAGGAGGAGACCAGCGCGGAACCCTGGTTCTACGTCGGGCCCAAGGATGTGTTTCCCGAACAATGGATGCAGTTTCTCGGCGTCCCCCCTGCCCTCCAGGAAGTCTTCCTGCGCCGTCACGGCGAACTGCTGACCGCCGCTTGGTGGCGCGGCGCCCAACAAGCCCTGCCTTAAGCTGCGGACCGCAACCGCTTCGAGGACGCGGCAAGCGCACGCCGATCCGCGCGCCGCAGGGCCTTCAAGTGCCCGCAGGCGCGATCGTCTACAATGCCGCGCAATCGCGCACCCCGAAAGCCCGGCAGAGGAATGCAGAACCCCGTCAAGCCAGCAACCAACGAACGACTCCGGGGAATCGCCTCGATGCTCGCGGCCGTTTTCGTGTTCGCGATCATGGATGCCTTGCTGAAGCGCCTCTCGACGCAATACGGCCTGTTTCAGGTCGCATGCATGCGCTCCCTGTCGTCGCTCGTGTTCATCTGCATGCCGATCGTCTGGCGGCGCTCGTGGCGCGAATTGAGGCCGCGCTCGCCGGCGCTGCATTTGTTTCGCGCGCTGCTCGGCGTCGCGATGCTCGCGAGCTTCGTCTATGCCGTGCGCAGTTTGAGCCTCGCCGAGACGTATTCGGTGTTTCTATGCGCGCCATTGTTGATGACCGCGCTATCGGTGCCCTTGCAGGGCGAGAAGGTACCCGCGCGCCGCTGGGTCGCGATCGGCATCGGCCTCGGTGGTGTGCTGCTGATCCTGCGGCCGTCGGGCGGCTCGCTCGGGTCGACCGCAGCGCTGCTCGCCGCAGCGGTCGGCACGCTTTGCTATGCGCTCAGTGCGCTGACCGTGCGTACGCTCGGAAAAACGCAGTCGAGCGCGGCAATGGTGTTTTGGGTGCTCGCGCTGATCGGCTGCATCAGCGCGCTGCTCGCGTTGCGGGACTGGCACCCGATTCCCGCGGCCGACTGGCCGTGGCTGGCGCTCGTCGGCGTGACCGGCGCGCTCGGCCAGTACTGGATCACGGATGCGTTCCGGCGTGCACCGCCGTCGGTCGTCGGGCCTTTCGAATACACGTCCATGCTGTGGGCGTTCGCGATCGATTGGATATTCTGGTCCGCGCACCCCACCGGGGTGCTGCTGTTCGGTGCGGGAATCGTCATTGCGAGCGGTATTTTCGTGATCATCGACGAGCGTCGCATGGCGCAGCTCGCGATGAATCCCGGCTCGCCGCCGCCTTGAGCGCTGCACTTGCACCGCGCTCGCGCCGCGGGCGGCCTGCCCTTGCGATTCAGCGCCATGCCCTTATATTGAAAGGCTCCAAGGAGTCCGCCATGAATTCAGTTCGACGCAGCGAGGAACGGGGTTTTGCCGACCACGGTTGGCTGAAGTCCTTCCATAGTTTTTCATTCGCCGATTACTACGATCCGCGCTTCGTCGAGTTTGGCCCGCTGCGGGTCATCAACGAGGACCGCGTGCAGCCCGGCGCGGGCTTCGGTACGCATGCGCACCGCGACATGGAGATCATCAGCTACGTGCTCGCGGGCGAACTCGCCCACAAAGATTCGCTCGGCAACGGCTCGACGATACGCCCGGGCGACGTGCAGCGCATGAGCGCCGGCACCGGCGTTACACATAGCGAATTCAATCCCTCCGCGAGTGTGGGCGTGCATTTCCTGCAAATTTGGCTGCTGCCCGCCGAGAAGAACCTGCCGCCGAGCTACGAAGAGAAACGCATTCCGGCCGCCGAGAAGCGCGGGCGGCTGCGGCTCGTCGCATCGCCCGACCATGCCGACGGATCGGTGCTGATTCATCAGGACGCGAGGCTTTATGCCGGGCTGTTCGACGGGACGGAAACCGCGCAGCTGCAAGTGGCCAAGGGACGCCGCATCTATGCGCACGTTGCGCGCGGCGCGATCAAGGCCAACGGCATTGCGCTCAGCGCGGGCGATGCGCTGCGGGTCACCGACTCGAGCGAGCTCGCCTTGAGCGAAGGCCGCGATGCCGAAGTGCTGGTCTTCGACCTGCCGGGCACGCCCTAAGCGACTCGCTCACGCGCATCCGGTTGAGCGCGGAGGCGCCGCCCGATAGGATGTCGCGCGGCCGCTCTCGGCCGTCATCACGAGCTGAGCCATGAAGCGAAGAGACCTGCTGCGCAATATCGCGGCGCTGCCGCTGCTGACCGGCTCCGTCGCGGCACCGTTCTCGCGCGCGAGCGCGGGGCGCGCCATCGAACCGGCCGCACTGCGCCGCGTTCGACCGACCGATCGAGACTGGCCGAGCAGCGCGGCGTGGGATCGGTTGAACGCGGCCGTCGGCGGCAAGCTCATCACGGTGCACCCCGTGTTTGCTGCCTGTGCGGCCGAAGCGGGCGGAGCCGAGTGCCTCGATGCAATCCACAACGCCCGCAACCCGTTTTACCTCGGCGACCAGCCGGCAGGCACACAAGTGTCCGGCTGGCTCGACGCCTGGAGTCCGGCCCCGAGCGTCTACGCGGTCGCCGCGCGCAATTCGGCCGATGTCGCCGCGGCGGTCGACTTCGCGCGAGAACACAAGCTGCGGCTGGTGGTCAAGGGTGGCGGCCACAGCTACCAAGGAACCTCAAACGCACCGGATTCGCTGTTGGTGTGGACACGGGCGATGAACGCGATTTCGATCCATGACAGCTTCGTCGGCTTCGGGTGCCGCAATCGAATTGCGCCGCAGCCCGCGGTGACTTTGGAGGCCGGCTGCATGTGGATTGACGCCTATGACGCGGTCACGACGCGAACCGGCCGCTATGTACAAGGCGGCGGCTGCACGAGCGTGGGTGTGGCGGGGCTCATTCAAAGCGGCGGCTTTGGTTCCATGTCGAAGCGCTTCGGCACCGCAGCGGCAGGACTTCTGGAAGCCGAGATCGTCACGGCGAACGGCGCCGTCCGCACCGTCAACGCCTGCACGAACTCCGATCTATTTTGGGCTCTCAAGGGCGGCGGCGGCGGCAGTTGGGGCGTCGTCACAAAGCTTACGTTGCGCACCCATGAGCTGCCGGAGCACTTTGGCTACGCGGGAGGTGTCATCAAGGCCCGCTCCGATGCTGCGTTCCACCGACTGATCGAGCGGTTTCTCGGGTTTTATCGCGACGCGCTGTTCAACCCGCACTGGGGCGAAAGCGTCAAGATCAAAGCAGACAACATTTTACAGCTATCGATGGTTTGCCAGGGGCTCGGCAATCAAGAGACGGCAAATGTCTGGCAACCATTCTTCGATTGGGTCAACAATTCCGGCGACTGCGATCCGAGCGACCTCGAGGCCGGCAGCGGACACGCCAGAGCGTGGTGGGACGTCCAAGCGCGCAAGGCGCGCGGCAATGATTCCATGATCAGCGATCCACGGCCGGGCGCGCCGGCGGCGCATGCATGGTGGTCGGGTGATCAGGATCAGGTCAGCGCCTATCTGCACGGCTACGAGTCGTTGTGGCTACCGGCCGCACTACTGCGCGAGGCTGAACTGGCGCGGCTTGCAAGTGCGCTGTTCGACGCGAGCCGGCATTGGGACGTGGAATTGCATTTCAATAAAGGGCTCGCCGGTGCGCCCTCCGATGTGATTGCCGCTGCGCGTGACACTGCGACGAATCCCGCGGTGCTGGACGCCTTCGCTCTCGCGATCATTGCGAACGGAGGTCCGCCGCCCCGGCCCGGGCAGCCGTTCGACGCCGCACTCGCCCATGAGCATGCCCGCGCCGTAGACCAAGCCGGCGCGGAGCTACGCAAGCTGACGCCCGACCCCGCGTCCTACGTTTCCGAGAGCAATTATTTCAACGAGTCGTGGCAGCAGGCGTTCTGGGGCGGCAACTATCGCCGACTCCATGACGTGAAGCTCAAGTACGATCCCGACGGCCTGTTCTACGTGCGTCACGGCGTCGGCAGCGAAGCGTGGAGCGCCGATGGATTCACGCGGATGGCATGATGGGGTTCTAGGGCCGCTCCCGGGCGAGCGGATTCGGCGTCGCGTCGCCGATTTTGGTCAGCGTATTGCGGTCGACGTGATGGAATGGTTCGGCCTGGCCTCGGACCAGCAGCACGGTGTCCTCGTCGTACGACCAGGTACCGTTCGGATTCACGGTCACTTTGAGCGTGAACTTGACCGTGGTGAACGCATATTCCAAGAACGACGTCGAGCAAATGCCGTACTCGGTCGAACCCCGCGTCGCGACGACTTCAAAGCTCTTCGCATCGGGCGCGGCCTTGCCCATCGCCAGTGCGACTTGCGCGCGCGGGATCGCCAGCGTGTGAATCACGGTGCCGGTTGCAGGCTCCCATAGCCAGTAGCCGACTTGGTCATGATAGGTCTCTACTTCGCGCGGCTTGACGATATGGGTGTGGTAGCGCAGACCATAGAACAATTGCGGGCCGTTCGCCTGCGGATCGATCGGCTGCAGCTCGATGTGCTCGAGGAAGGCCTGCTTGCGCGGACCTTCCGGTTTCGGGTTGACGTCGAAGCCGCGGATCCCCTCCCAAATTCCCGCAAGCCCCGTGAGCGGGCCGAGATGGGCGAGCGTGTTGGGGTCGACGCCCTCGGGTTCGGTATAAATGTCTTTTGGGAATTCGCTCATGGTCTCCATCCGACTCGAAAATGGAAGGTCAATCCGCGGCATCGCGAGTCAATCCGCGGCTGCTGCAAATAGGAGTGTGCGCAACCTAGTCGCCAGTTGGCAATTCATCCCTGCATCGGCCGCAGGCGTTCGGCGACCGTCGGGTCGGTGAGCGCCGCCATGAGCGCCGCCACGTCGCCGATCTGCGTTCCGAGTCCCGCGGGCAGGATCGTGCAGGCGGCGGCCGCTTGCGGCAAGGCCTCCAGCAACACGACTTCGCGCGCGGGTGCGAGGATCTTTTCGCCGAGCACGACCGCGAGCGAGCCCAATACGATGATCTGAGGATTCAAGGCGTCGATGAGCAGCGCAAGCCCCTGCCCCATGCGCCGACCGGCCTCGCGCGCGACAACGAGCGCATCGGGATCGTCGGCCAACATCGCTTCAACGACGCCGCGGATCGGGGTATCGAGCGGCCAGCGCGCCGGAAACAGCCGATTGGCGAGCAATACCAAGCCGGCGCCTGCGCAATACGCCTCCCACGAGCCGCGCTTGCCGAAGCCGATCGGACCTTCGTCGGACAAGCGCCAGTGGCCGATCTCGCCGGCGGTGTCCGTCGCACCGTGCAGTATCCGGCCGTTCACGATGAAGCCCGCGCCCAAGCCGGTACCGAAGGTCAGAAAAATCAGATGACGCAGGTCGGCCCGGCCTCGACCGGCCCCGAAATGAAATTCTGCGAGCGCACCGGCGTTGCCGTCGTGCTCGACGAAGACCGGAATGCCGGGAAGCGCGGCCGCGAGCCGCTCTTTCAAGCGGACGTTGTGCCAGCCGGGCAGGTGAGGCGGATTCAGCAGGATCCCCTCGGCGATCTTCAACGGCCCTCCGACCGCGACACCGAGCGCAACGACTTCGCGTCCCGCCGCACGGGCACGGTTCAATTGCGCCTCGAGCATTGCGGCGACGGCAGGCAGGCGCATCTCGAACGGCTGCTGCGCGAGGGTCGGAATTTCACGCCGGTCCAGCACGCTGCCGCCGCGGTCGCCCTCGACGCAGGCGATCTTGGTGCCGCCGATGTCGAGACCGAGGATCGATAAGGGGTTGCTTTGACTCACGCGGTCGGGAATCCGTCGAATACCGGTCACTCGAGCGTCGCGGCGAGACAGCGATTGAAGCGCTCGTCGACGCGCTTCGCGTACCACGCGGTGGAGAGCTTGCGCGTGATCTTCGGGCTATGCAGTTCGATCTGCGGCAGTATCGCGCGCGCGACCCTGCGCCCGGCTGCGGCATCGGCGGCGGCAAACACGCGCTGGTAGAGCACCGTTTGCTCGAATTCCTTGGATTTCGCGGTCTCGAGGTCGGCGCGTATGGCGCGCTCCGAGAGGTTCAGGCGCCGGCTGAGCGAGCGCACCGCGAGTTCGGTGCTGCCCGGATCGTCCGCATTGCCGGCATGCGCGAGCAGCGCGCCGTCCGCGAGCAGCGCGATGCCGGCGAGTTTTCCGACAGCGCTCTGAAAAGCGGCATTGCGGCTCGCATATTGGCCCGCGTTGTAATCGGCGAATCGATAGAGGTAGCGATCATAAACGGCCGGATAGGCTAACAAATGGGCGATCCCGAAGTAGAGGCTGCCGCGCCGGGTGAAGACCTCGTCGGCGATGCTGAGTTTGACCGGATAGGGGTAGGAGTTGTGTGCTGCAAACTGTTCCGCGAATGCGATGTTGACCTGCATCGGGCCGCGCGTGCGAATCGGGTTGGCCTCGGCGAACAAGGTTCTTCCCATGGGCACCGATGCGATGAAATCCTCGTAAATGTCGCTGAGCTCGCGCTCGGTGCGTGCGCCGTCGATCCGCTCGGCGTAACTGCGACCGGTCGAAGACTTCAGCTGCAGCACGCTGTGCACGAGGGAGCGCGGAATCAACGCGCGCTCGGCACGCACATCGATCTCCTTCCAGGCGATCGTGCCAAGATCGGGGATCAGCGGGTCGACGCGAAATCCGGACTCTTGTTCGATGACCGCAACCACGGCACAGATGTGCTCGCGGTTCGGCTCGATTCCGAGCGCGCGAAAGCCGGCGAGCATATCGGCGTTCCAGCCCGCGCGATCGCGCAGCGCGGCCGGCAGCGCCGCGTCGATGCCGGCGCGAGGCCGCGCGGGCACTGCCTTGGGCGGCTCGGGAGCGCGCTCCGGAACGCAGGCGGCGAGCATCATCAGCAGTGCGGACGCCGCGAGGCCGGCGCGAATTCGGGTGTGCACGGGGCCGCCTAAGGCGCCGCGGGCGCCGCCAGGATCGCGCGCCAGTTGATCAGCGAGTTCCATAGCATGCGCTGGTCGCCGCGATTGAGGTCGCGATGCATCGGATTGAAATTGAACGCGACCACGCGCCCGCGCCCGACCGGCAGGTCGAGGATCGCGGGGCGGCCGATCAAATTCTCCGCGCCCCAGGCTTGACCGCTGACGACGAAGTCGGCGGCGCCCTCATCGCCCCACTGCAGCACGACGCCGCGCGAATCGATCGGTCCGTCGAGGCAGCTCGTGCAATAGGCCATGCGCAGCCAGCGCCGCGGCGTCGCGTAGAGCGCGTAATTTTGGCGAAACACATACGTCGCCGCCGGATATCCGTAGGCGATCGGATGGTCGGGCTGCGTAAAGTGCACGCGAACGTGGGCGCCGGGCGTTCGTGTCACCGCGTCTTGCGATGCCGCTGCCGCCGCGGCGCCGCCCCCTTGGGTGCTACGCGGCACGCCGCCCGAGTCGCGCCGCACGCCGCGCACGATGCCGGCCTCGATCGGCAGCATCGACCCGTTGCCGAGCGTGATCATGAGGCCGCCGCTCTCGATGAACGATTGAATCTGGGCAAGGCCGACCCAGCCGATGCCGCCGGTGATGTCGTCCGATTCCGCCGGCGTTCCGTGGCTCGGCGTGCTCGGTGTCTTCTTGAACGGCATCGGGCCCCAGGTCTTCGGGATGCCCTGGATCTGTTCCGCGAGTTCGAGATCAACGTGGCCGTAGAGCAGCACATCGATCTTCTTCTGCAGGCCGCCCGCGCGAATGTCCTCGTCCCGGAGATAAACATAGGGAATCTTGCGCTGATCGAGCGAATAGCGGACCCAACCGATCGAATCCGTGTCGGCCCACGGAACCCATAGCCCGAGCCGCGGCAGCGGCGTCGCGTGATGCGCGACGGCGGGGAGCCCCGCGGAGCTCACGAAATCCAGGCCAAGCTGCGCGGCAAGCTCGCGCAGCGCCGGCTCGACGCCGGCCTGCGCGGGTATCAGCCAGCTGCCGGCCGGGTAGGCGCCTTGGTCCTGTGTGAACGCATGCTCGGCGATTTCGACATCGAAGCGCGACAGTCGATAGCGCGCCTCGAGCAAGCCTTCCTGGCCCGTGTCCTTGAGAAGGTAGACCGGCCCCCTGCCCTCGACCTGGCCGCTCGGCTTGGGTGGCTGCGCGAGCAGGCTCAAGGGAGCGGTGTGCACGGCCGGATCCGCGGTCGGCGTGACCTGCAGATGGTAGTTGGCGGGCAGCGACCAGGAAACATCGTCGTAGGGCTCGCTGGCTCCTTTCGGATAAACCTGGGGCGTCAGGAGGTCGACCGCATAGTTGCGATAGGGCTGATCGAGGCGCACGACGAAGCTGCCGGCGGGGAACTTGCCTTCCTTGAGGATCAGCGGAGCATCGCTGCGGCTCACCTCGATGTGCTGCGACTGCAGCCGCGCGACCAGCTGCGCGACGCGCATCGGATCGCCCTGCTCGGCCGGAATCACGAACGCGTAGGGCGGCGTCTCGAGTCCTTGGCGCCAGCCGTGCAGGCTCTTGGTATAGAAATTATGCAACAGCGTCTGCGCATTGCCGGCGACATAATCGAGCGCCGACAGAATTCCGGTTTCGTTGTAGTTGACGTTGTCGCGCGCCGACCATGCGAAGGTTTCGGTCGGCGGCGGCGACAGCCGCCACCATTGAAACGAAGTCTCTTCGGGCGACAGCGTCTGCTCGAGCGTTTCGGCGGTGCTGTTGCCGAAGGTCTCGTAGCCGCGGCCGACGGCATTGTGGTTCATCGCGACGGAATCGAGGAACAAATGCGCGAAGCCGTCGCCGAAGTTCCAGGTCGCGACGCCCGGCATGCCGAGGCCGGTCATCGTTTCGACCTCGTGGAAGCTATAGGCAAGTCCTTCACTGTAGCTGATGGGGTCGATGTTCGGATCGTAGGGATCCGTGCCGTTCCACGACATCAGCAGCGCGACGCTCTCATGCAGGTCGTGCACGACGACCGGATGCCATTCGAAAAACATCCGGCTCACGGCCTTGGTCGTCTCGTGCGTCAACTGATGGGTATCGCGGTTGATGTCGACCATCGCATATTTCGACCAATACGGCGGCGATTGCCGCGGCAGTGTCGCGCGATCGGTCTTTCCCTTGAGAAAGCGGTAAAACCATTCGACCTGCTTGTCGCGGCCGTCGGGATTGCAGACCGGGTTGATGAGCACCACCATGTTCTCGCGGATCCGGCGGATCATGGGCTGTTCGGATACGGCGAGCCGGTAGGCGAGTTCCAGCACCGACTCGGTAGAGCCGGTCTCGTCCGAATGCAGTCCCGCGTTCAAGTAATAAAACGGCCGCGATTCCTTGACGAGTCGCTCCGCGGCCGCGGCGTCGATGGTCCGCGGGTCCGCAAGTGCGGCATTCGCGGCCTTGAAGCGATCGAGGCTCTCGATGCCCTTTTCATCGGCTATCGCGAGCATCAGGATGTCTCGCCCCTCCTCCGAGCGGCCGATCGTGAACACCCGAACCCGCGGGGAGGCGGCGGCGAGTGCACGCGCGTAAGCGAACGCCTTCGCGGAATCGACGAATTCGCCGGGGGCGCCGGCCATGCGGCCGAAGAACGCCTGCGGCGACGGCACCGTGCTCGAGGCAGGCACATAGGCGACCCATGGCGACAAGAAGCGCGCTTCGGTCGTCGCTTTCGCGATCGCTTCGATCGAGCCGGGCTCGGCGGCATCCGGCGCGACGAAATTCCCGGCTCCCGTCGCGGTCGTGGGCGCCGCGGATGGGGGCGCAGCTCCCGCCGGTGAAAAACCCGCGCACACTCCCGCGAGCACGATCAAGCTTAGTTTGTTCAAGCGAAATCTCCGGTGCTTCATACGACCCTGCGGTCGGCGGCGCGAGTGTAGACGCTTTTTCAGCGCGGTGCGCTACGCGACCAATACCAATAGAACGGCAGTCCCGCGATCAGAAAGCCGACGCCGAGCAGCGCCTGTTTCGGCGCGGCAATGAAAGTATTGCCGAGCAGTGCCACGGTCACCAGCAGGAACACGAACGGCACGTAAGGGTAGCCGAAAGCACGGTACGGGCGCGGCGCGTCCGGCATGGTGCGGCGGAAGATGAACAGCGAGCCGGCGCTCATGCCGTAAAACAGCCACAACGCGAATATTGCCGAGTCGGTGAGGGTATCGTACGAGCCCGACAGCGCCATGATGCTCGACCAGAACGCCTGCGCGAGAATGGCTCTAGCCGGCACGCGGCTGTGCGGCGAGATCACGGCGAGCGCCCGGAAGAATAGCCCGTCGCGCGCCATTGCGAACGGCACGCGCGAATTGGCGAGCACGCTCGCATGCAGCGCGCCGAACGAGGAAATCATCAACGCAACGGCCATCAGTGACACCGCCATCGGCCCCAAGAAGCGCTGCAGCACCTCGGTGGCCACCGAGGAAGCCGTGGAGACGCTCGCGATCTCGACCGGCGTCAGGCTGTGAAAATACGCGAGGTTCACGAAGATATAGAGCGCGCCGACGACCAGAATACCGCCGAGGAACGCGCGCGGCAGATTGCGCTGCGGATCGCGGATCTCGGCCGCGAGCGGCGCGACGTTGTTCCAGCCGTCGTACGCCCAGAGCGCGCCCAGCATCGCGGCGCCGAATCCGGCAATCCCTCCGCGGGCGCTCGCGGCGACCTGCTCGCAGCTGCCGCCCGCAGCCGACTCGGTCAAATGCGCCCAGGCCCCCGGCGCAAACAGAAAAGCGCCGACGCCGACACCGAGCACGAGCAGCACCTTCGCGATCGTCACCGCGAGTGCCGTGCGGCCGCCGGCCTTGACCGACAGGCAGTTAATCGCCGCGACGAGCCAGATCGTCGCCAACGCGATCAGGGTCAAACCGTTGATCGACCAAGTCCGTCCGAAGAGCGGGACGCCGACCTGCCAGGCCTGCAGCGCGCCGCCGAGCGCAACGTTCATGAAGATCGCGAGTCCCACTGCAAGCGCCGCCTGGGCGCCCGCATGGGCCACGACGAAACCCATCCAGCCGTAGAGAAATCCGACGAGCCGGCCGTATGCCCGGCGAAGATACAGGTAGTCGCCGCCGACTTCGGGCATCATCGCGCCGATCTCGGCGTAGGAAAATGTTCCCGCGAGCGACAGCAGTCCGGCTGCCCCCCAGGCCGCGAGCACCAGCATCGGGCTGCCGACGTTGCAGGTCATGACGCGAGCCTTGAGAAAAACCCCGGTCCCGATCATGTTGGCGACGTTGACGGCGATGGCCGACCAAGGGCCCAAACCACGCACGAGCCCGATCTGCATCTTATTTTGCATCGCTACGGTAGTATTCCCCGATGCCGCCCCAGCCGTCCAGCTCGAATTTATTTGGGCCCCAGAATCTCTGGATGCTGGGATTCGGCGCGCTGATGCTGCTCGCGATCTATCGGCGATTTCGCCGCAATTTCGGGCGGCAGCGTTTGCGGCCCGTCGCCATGGGATTGCGGATCGGGCTGCTCGCCGTGGTCGGAGTCGCGATGCTGCCGCTCGTGCTCGCGGTGCCGGGCGGCCTCGCGACGGCCGCGGCCGGTGCGGCGATCGGTCTCGGCATCGGCGTGTTCGCGGCCGAGCGCACGCGCTTCGAGACGCACGACAAAGAGCTGCACTACATCCCGCATACCTATGCCGGCATGGTGGTGTTTGCGTTGTTTCTCGGGCGCGTAAGTTACCGCTTGGCGCAGCTGTATTCGAGCGGCGCCTTGACGGGCGCCGCCGGCCATCAAACGGCGGCCGGCGGTTCGCCCCAATCGATGGTAACGAGCCCGCTGACGCTGGGCCTACTGTTCTTGCTGATCAGTTATAACGTCTATTACAGCGGCCGAGTGCTGTGGAAGTCGAGGCATCTACGGCCGCAAGACATCGAGTCGGCATCGCTGCCGAGCTGAGGCTTTGGCGCGCTTAGCGCAGCGCGACCACGATCGCGATCGTCACGAGTCCCATCGAAATCAGCAGTACGTTGTGGCCCCAACGGGCGATGAATCCAAGCATGTTCGTCTCCTTCTGAAATTACGGCCAGGCCATGCGGCCGACCGTTTCTGCACCCACCGATATGGGCGCGGAATAGTAGATTTCCAGGCCGTGCGGGGGGCTGACGCAGGTCTCAAATCGGAGGGTTCAGGCCCGGTGGATTCCCGTCCACGAGGCGCTAGCGGCCCACAAGGCCTCCTGCAGTGCGATTTGGTTCGCAGCGGGTGCGGCGGCTTGAATTACGTGATTTTCATCAAAGTATTTGCCGCTCGTCGCGGCCAGCGTGGGCTCGAGCGCGAGATGCAGCGTCGTGCGTGCGCCGCGTTCCGCGTCGAATGTGACGCGGGTAATCCACGGCTTCACGACTTGCAGCCAACGCGGCAGCAGGTTCGTCGCAACGACTCCCGGATGCAGGCAGTTGGCGGTCACGTCGGACTGCGCGAATCGGCGCGCGAGCGCGAAACTGTGCAGCACATTCGCGAGTTTCGATTGCGCATAGGCCGCGACCGCGTCATAGCGCGCGCGCCGGTCCGCGATTCGATCGAGCGCCAGTCCGCCGCGAAAGTGCGCCGACGAGGCCACGTTGATCACGCGCGCCCGCGCTGCGAGCCGGCCCCGCAGCAGCTCGGTCAGCAGGAAGGGTCCGAGATGATTGGTCGCGAACACGAGCTCGAAGCCGTCCACGGACATTCGGTGGCGCGAACTGACGATGCCCGCGTTGTTGATCAACAAATCGATCGGCGCACAGGCGGCGCGGACCGCCGCGGCGGCTTCGCGCACCGAGGCCAAGGAGCCGAGGTCGCAGCCGACGATGTCTACGGGCGCCTCAGGATGCGCGGCACGGATCGCGCGCTGAACGCCGGCCGCCGCCCGCAAATCCCGGCACAGCATGACGACACGGTATCCGGCCCGCGCGAGTTCACGCGCCGTAACCAGGCCGATTCCGTGGGTCGTTCCAGAGATGACCGCAACCGGGGGCGACGCGCGATTCACGGCACTCGCCGAGGCAGCGCGGCCTTGCGCTCAGGCGCGCCGCAGTTCCGCCTTGATCCAGTCATGCAGCTGCTTGATCACGTATTCTTCCGGCATGACGACGCCGCGCGCGTGCGGCAGCGCGCGCAGGCCGCGTTGATTGAGCTCACAGACTGCCGCGTCCTCGCTCATCACCAGATCCGTGAACTCCACGATGTTGCCGAGATCGAACTGCGGCGAGTCGAGCGCCTGCGGTGCGAACAAGTACTCGACTCGGAGCTCGGTGCGCTCCGGCGCGAGCGGCCGCAGCCGAACGACGCGCACATAATCGACGTGACCGACGATGAACATCGACGGCAGGCTCGTCATATAGACATGTCCCGCCCGGCGGTCCGCGTCGCTCAATCCGGAAAACTGCGGGGCGCTCGCCAGCCCGTTGCGCGACCAGGTAACGGCTCCGGCACGCAGCCCGCCCTTGTATTTCGGGTCGTCGTCGGCAAGGTGCTCGCGCCATTTGGGATCGTCACGCTCCTCGAGCAGCGCGCGCCCGAAGATCGGCACGAGCTTCGAGAGCTCAGGGTGCACTCCCGGGCAGTGCAGGCATTCGTTGTAATTCTCCCAGAAGATCTTCCAGTTGCACTCGATCGTCTTGGTCAGCACGTGGCCGACGACGAGGTCCGCCAGTCCCCAAGCCGCCATGCGGTCGATCGGCAAATCGAAGCTGCGCGCGAGCGGCGCGGCCGGCTCCGCGATCGCGACGAACAGAAAGCCGCTCCACTCGACCGCGCGAACGCGGTACAGCGGGAAATCGCGCTTCTCGAACCCTGACGGCAGCGTCTTCGAGGATGTGCGCAACAGCTCGCCCTGCAGGCTGTAGGTCCAGGCGTGGTAGGGACAGACGATCTTGTCGCCGCGCAGCGCGCCGCGCGAATCCAGGCACAGCGCGGCACCGCGGTGGCGGCAAGTGTTGTGAAACGCGCGCACCTCGCCGCCGTCGTCCCGGACCAGCAGCAGATTCTGATCGCCGATCGTGAATGTGAGAAATGAGCGCGGGCCCGCAAGCTCAGCAGAGCGTCCGACGTAAATCCAGTTGCGGTACCAGATCCGCTCGAGCTCGCGCCGATGGTGCGCGGCATCGTAATACCAATCGGCGGGCAGACCATCGACGCGTTCGGTGAGCCCGTTGAACGCCGGCTCCACGCCCGGCATCGTCATCGCTTGACCCGCAATCTCATCGTACCTCGCTCCGTCGTGGCTGCCGGCATCGGCCCGGGGTGCGGCCTCAGCCGCGCATGCGCGCACCGGGCGCATCGATCGCGGCTCCGCCCAAGCGGATCGCCTTGTGGCGCTCCCCGATGATTTCGATTTCGAATCCCGAGTCGGCGGCGGCCAACTCCGCCGGCACGTAGCCGAGCGCCAGCGAGCGCTGCGCACGGAATCCGTAGGCACCCGACGTCACCCAACCGATCGCACTGCCGTCGTGCCAGATCGGCTCGTCGCCGAGCGCGTCGGCGTCCGTAGCCTCGACCATGAAGCTCGCGAGCCGCAGCTTGCCGCCGCTCGCCTGCTCGTCGAGCGCCGCGCCGCGACCGAGAAAATCGCCCTTGTTGAAATCGACGAAGCGGTTCAGTCCCGCTTCGAGCGGCCCGTAAATCGGCCGGAATTCCCGCGCCCAGCTCCCGAAGCTCTTCTCGATGCGCAGGGAGTTGAGCGCGCGGCCGCCGAAGTGCTTGAGGCCGAACTCGCGGCCCGCCTTGGTCAATAGATCGTAGAGCGCACGCTGATAATCGGTCGTCACCCAGATCTCATAGCCGAGTTCGCCCGTGAAGGAGACGCGCCCCACCAAGGCCGGCACCATCCCGACATCCATGCGGCTGAACGACATGAACGGAAACGCCGCGGTCGACAGATCGGCGCGCACCAGCGTTTGCAGCAGCGCGCGCGCGTGGGGACCTGCGACCGAAAGCCCCACGTATTCGACCGCGCAGGGGCGCACGCTCACGCCGCTCGGCGGCAAATGGCGCTCGAACCAGCGCATGTAGAACACTTCGGCCGCATAAGTGCCGACCAGAAAAAAGTGGTCCTCCGCGATGCGGCACATCGTGAAATCACCGATCAACTTACCGCGATCGTTGAGCATCGGCGTGAGCGCGATGCGCCCGACCTTGGGTACGCGGTTCGCCATCATGCGCGACAGCCACGCGGCTGCACCCGGTCCGCGGACTTCGAATTTCCCGTAATTCGAGATTTCGAGCAGCCCCACGCTCCGCTCGACCGCGCGGCATTCCGCGCCGACGTGCTCGTGCGCATTCGAGCGCCGGAAGCTCACGCGGTCCGCAGCCTCCGCCGCGGTCGGCGCAAACCACAGTGAATGTTCGAAGCCGCAGTAATCCCCGAACACCGCGTGCTGCGCCTGGAGCTTTTCGTAGATCGGCGTCGTGCGCAGCGGTCTCGCGGCAGGCAATTCCTCGTTCGGAAAGCGGATGCGGAAGCGCCGCGAGTAATTCTCCCGCACCTTGGCGTTCGTGTAGGCGAGCGTCGCCCAATCGCCGTAACGCGCAACATCCATTGCCCACACATCGGCGCCGGGGTCGCCGTCGACCATCCAATGCGCGAGCGACAAGCCGACGCCGCCGCCCTGGCTGAACCCGGCCATGACGCCGCAGGCAACCCAGTAATTGCGCAGGCCCCGGACCGGTCCGACCAGCGGATTGCCGTCGGGCGCGAACGTGAACGGACCATTCACGACCTTGCGGATGCCGGCGCCGCCGAGCGACGGGAAATGCTCGAAGCCGACTTCGAGGCTCGGCGCGATGCGCTCCAGATCATTCGGCAGCAGGTCCTGCCCGAAATCCCACGGGGTGCAGGTTTCCGACCACGGCACGCCGGCGCGCTCGTAGGTGCCCATGAGCATGCCGCCACGCTCCTGACGGATATAAATCTCGCCCTCGAAGTCGATGCAATGCAGCTGTTCGGGCTTGCCGGCGAGTTCGGGCATGTCTCCGGTGATCAGATACTGGTGCTCCATCGCGAGCACCGGCAGTTCGAGACCGACCATGCGCCCGACTTCGCGCGCCCAGAGGCCGCCGGCATTGACGACGTGTTCGGCATGCACGTTGCCGCGCTCGGTGATGACGTCCCAGGTCCCGTCGGGCCGGCTCTTCATGTCGGTCACGCGCGTCTGGCGCACGATCTCCGCGCCGCCGATTTGCGCGGACTTCGCATAGGCATGCGTGACGCCATAAGGATCCACATGGCCCTCGATCGGATCGTACATCGCGCCCTTGAAGTGCTTCTTGTCCATGAGCGGAAAGAGCTTCGCGGCCTCGTCGACCGAAATGATCTCGAGATCCATGCCGAGGTAGCGGCCGCGCGCCTTGGCCATCTTCAGCCAATCGACGCGTTCGCGCGTGCCGGCGAGCATGATGCCGCCCGTGATGTGTACGCCGCAGGATTGGCCGGAGATCTTCTCGATCTCCTTGTAGAGGTTGATCGTGTATTGCTGGAGTTTCGCGACATTCGGGTCGCCGTTGACGGTATGCATGCCGCCGGCGGCATGCCAGGTCGAACCCGAGGTCAGCTCCGCGCGCTCGATCAGCAGCACGTCCCTCCAGCCGGCCTTGGTCAGGTGATACAGAACACTCGCGCCGACCACGCCGCCTCCGACGACGACGACTTGCGCATGGCTTCTCATGACCGCACCGCACTCGCGCCTATCCGATTCATCACGCCTCTCATTCGTTCGAAACCGCCAAATGCATCGTTGTGCGCGCCGCCGCGCCGTCGCCGAAGCGCTCGATCAGCCACGATCGGAACAGCGCGATCGCCGTGTCGCTGAGCCCTTCGGGATGGGTGATCAGATAATAGCCGTAGCCGTCGTCGAGGCTGATGTCGAAGGGCCGCACGAGCCGCCCGGTACGGATCTCTTCACTGAACAGATTCGTATCGACGAGCGCGAGCCCCTCGCCGCTCAATGCATATTGTACGGCGAGGATCGCGGTATCGAACACCAGTCCGCGCTCGACATTGACCGCGTGAAGATTCGCCTGGCGCGCATACTGGGTCCAGAGATGGTGGCGCGGCAGGTCGGCGATGCGCACGTGCAACAGTTCGTTGGCTTCGATGATTTCCTGCAGGCTCTTGCCCGCAAACTTCGCGGCGATCGCCGGATCGCAGAGCAGGCTCACTTTGACGGGCCAAAGCAAGTCGCGAACCATGTCGGTGACCGCGGGCTTGGAATAGACGACCGCGACATCGACGTCGTTCAGGGGCGGGCCCACGCTCGAGGGGCTCACGAGGTCGATTTCGATCTCGGATACCACCCGCCGGAAATCGCGCAGAATCGGCACCGCGAGATGCAGTGCGAAACTCGGCGGCATCTGCACGCGCAAGGTGCGCAGCGTGGGCGCCCCGTCGTTGCGCAGG
Organism: uncultured Gammaproteobacteria bacterium; assembly: GCA_963782845.1. Classification (GTDB taxonomy): domain Bacteria; phylum Pseudomonadota; class Gammaproteobacteria; order Steroidobacterales; family Steroidobacteraceae; genus Bog-1198. The sequence continues at coordinate 92,063 of CAWALM010000001.1, forward strand.
TCGTCGAGCGCATACTCCAGGCGGTCGAACGACTTCATGACGGCCGGCAGCAAATGCTGACCGGCCTTGGTGAGCACCAGCGCATGGGGCTTGCGCTCGAACAGCTGCGCGCCGATGAGCTTCTCGAGTGCGATCACATGGCGCGACAACGCGCTTTGCGAGATCAGCAGCGCATTGGCCGCGGCGGTGAAACTGCTGTGCTTGGCGACCCCTTCGAACGCCCGCAGCGCATTCAAGGGGAGCCATCGCCGGTCGATCGTCGGTTTTCCCATCGTTCTCACCGCTCAGTTGGGTCGCCTAAGGTACCCAGTCCTTCGTGTAACTGATCGCCCTTTTTTGGTCCGCCTGTATCGTCTTCGATGCGAGGTACAAGTGATAGGCGGCCCACAATCCGGTTGGCGCCAGCATGAGCTGGGCCATGCGCAGCGAGGTCGCGTCGCTGCCGTGGCCATGGGAGAACCAGTTACTGAGCAGGCCCACGAGCTGCGGAGCGCCGAAATTCAATAAATTCGCAACCAGAAGCGAGACCGCGATGAACAGCGAGCGCATGCGGCACGGCGAAAGGTTGTTGAGCAGGCCGAAGCACGGGCCGATGTAGAAATATATCGACGGAATGAAGATCCAGAACATTAGTTTGGCAACCGGCAGGGAATGCGTCCAGTAGGCGACGATCGACGGAATTGTCGCAAGTCCGATGCCCGCGGACAGAAGCCATACGACGCGGCGCGGATCGGCCATCGAGCGGCGCGACAGCAGCCATGCGGTCCCAACGGTCGCAAGAGAACCGCCGATCAGGTGAATATTGCCCGTCACCTCGCCCGCCTGCGCGACATTCAGCGAGTACGTGCGCATCAAAAACGCGGGAGTGAAGGCCATCAATCCCCAGCCCCAGAAGGCGCAGAGGCCGCCGCCCATGACGACGTGGAAGGCCGCCTTTTGAACCCACAGGAACTTGAGCGTTTCCAGGAATCCGGGCTTCTCGTCGTCGAGGATCGCGTCGAGGCGCCCGCGTACCGGCTCGCGGATGGTCAGAAAAACGACCACGCCGATCAGCAATCCTGGAACGCCGAGCGCAAGGAACGCCGCGCGCCAACCATAGGCGTTCGCGACGCCGCCGGCCATGTTCGCGGCGAGCCATGCTCCGATCGGCGCACCCAATGCGAGCACCGTCATTGCCATCGGACGCCGGTCCGGCGGAAAGCAGTCGGAGACGATTGCAGTCGAGGGCGGAGTGCCGCCTGCCTCGCCGATGCCGACCCCGATCCGCCCGAGCAGAAACTGCCAGTAGCTTCTCGAAAGACCGCACAGCGCCGTGAAGCCCGACCAGACGATCAGGGAAATGGAGAGAATATTGCGCCGGTTCGAGCGGTCGGCCAGCCAGGACATCGGAATGCCGCACGTGACATAAAACAATGCCAGCGGGATCCCGGTGAGGAACGCGACCCCGCCGTCATCCAATCGGAGTTCGAGGCGGATCGGCTCCAGCACCGTCGAAACGACGTAGCGGTCGGCAATGTTGATGGCGTAAATCAGGCACATGACGATCAGCACGTACCAGCGCTCGACCGATGAGGGCGCGCGGGCTTGCGCAACATTTATTGCCGTGGATACCACTCGACGCAACCTCGATTGGGGGCTTGTTCGCACCATACATGTTTCGCTCCCGTTACGCGACGATCACCCGCCTTGGGGCCCGCGCCGGCTGCTGCGGTTGCGGGCACGGACATATCCGAAAAAGATATGGGCAAATCGGGAAATGGCATGGCGGCGCCGGACGATCAGGCTAAGCTCGTTTGCGTGGCTGAATTTGACTACATCATCGTGGGCGCGGGTTCGGCGGGCTGCGTGCTCGCCGACCGGTTATCCGAAAGCGGTCGCGACCGGGTGCTGGTGCTCGAGGCCGGCGGCTCCGACCGCCGGCTCTGGGTCAAGCTGCCGATCGGCTACGGGCGCACCTTCGCCGACGCCCGCGTCAACTGGAAATACCAAGCCAGGCCAAGTCCGGGTTTGAACGGCCGCACGATGTACTGGCCGCGCGGCCGCATCATTGGCGGCTCGAGTTCGATCAACGCCTTGGTCTATTGCCGCGGCATGCCGATCGATTTCGATGACTGGCGCAGCATGGGCAATATCGGCTGGGGCTGGGACGATGTGCGCCCCTACTTCGAGAGGTCCGAGCGGCGTGTCGGTCCGGACGGAATGCCGAACCCCGTGGCGCCGGGCGGTGCGCGCGACGGGGGCCGGCTCGACATCAAGGACGTCCGTCCGTTCCTGCACCCAATGCGGCGGCAATGGCTCGAAGTCGCGCACGAACTCGGGTTTCCGACGACCGATGATTTCAACGGCGCGCATCCGGAAGGGCTTGGCTGCTACGAGGTGACAATTCGCGACGGAATGCGCTGCTCGGCGGCCGATGCATTTTTGCGTCCCGCACTGCGGCGGCCGAACCTTGCACTGTTCACCGGCGCTTGGGTTCGAAAAATTCGATTCGATGGTAGACGCGCGGTCGGTGTCGAGTTCGAGCGCGACGGCGCCGTGCACACGATTTCCGCGGCGCGCGAAGTGCTCGTCTGCGGCGGAACCGTGAATTCGCCGCAACTGCTGCAGCTGTCGGGCATCGGTCCCGGCAAGCTGCTCACCGGCTTCGGAATCCCCGTGGTGCTCGACAATTCGTCGGTGGGCGGCAATCTGCAGGATCATCTGGCCGTCTCGTATTCATTCAAGGCCACGCAACCCACGGTCAACGATGAACTCAATACACCGCTCGCGCGCGCGCGCGCTGCGTTGCGCTATCTCGTGGCGCGCTCCGGTCCCTTGTCCTTGAGTGTCAACCAATTCGGGGGCTTCCTGCGCGCGGATTCCGGCGCGACTCGGCCCGATGTGCAGCTCTACTTCAATCCGGTCACCTATGGCGCCGGGGACGCGAATCGCACACGGATCGAGCTCGATGCGTTTGCGGGGTTCATCTTGTGCTTCCAGCCGTCGCGGCCGACGAGCCGCGGACGCATCGACATCACGAGCGCCGATTACCGGCAGGCGCCCGCGATCGAACCGAACTATCTGTCGACACCCGAAGACCAGCGCGATGCCGTGCAGGGCGGACTGCTGATCCAGCGGATCGCGCGAACCAAAGCGATGCGTTCGCTGATTCGCGCATCGATCGCTCCGCATCTCGATGCGATGACGCCGGAGGACTTGCTCGCCGATTTTCGAGCGCGCGCCGCGACGGTCTACCATCCGGTCAGCACGTGTCGGATGGGCGCCTCGCCGGCTGATTCGGTCGTGGATCCCAACTTGCGCGTGCACGGCACCCTGGCGCTGCGTGTCGTGGATGCCTCGGTGTTCCCGACCGTGACCTCCGCCAACACCAATGCGCCGACGCTCATGGTCGCTCAGAAAGCAGCCGATATGATTTTGCAGGGATGACACCAATAAGGATGGGATCGCAATGAAGCTCGACAGCGTCAAGGTATTCCTGGTCACCAACCCGCCTCCCGGGTTCGGCGGCCGCTATTTCGTGTTCCTCAAGCTGAAGACCGCCTGCGGCATCGAAGGCGTCGGCGAGGTCTATTGCGCGACCTTCGGCCCGCGCGTGATCAAGGCGATGATCGAGGACGTGTTCGCGCGCCGCTTTGCAGGGCGCGATCCGTTCCAGATCGAGGCGATGTGGCGGGAAACTTACGGTTCCGGATTTACGCTGCGCCCCGATGTTTCCGTCATGGGGGTGCTGAGCGGACTGGAAATGGCCTGCTGGGACATCATCGGCAAAGCCGTCGAGCAGCCGGTCTACAACCTGCTCGGCGGCAAGGTCCATGAGCGACTGCGCAGCTATTCCTACCTCTACCCGTTGCCCGGCGAGGGCGATGATTTCTACCACGATCCGGTGCGCTCGGCCGAGCGCGCGGCCGAGTATGTCGCACAAGGGTTCACGGGCCTGAAATTCGACCCGCTCGGCGGCTATTCCGCGTTCGACCCGCGTCAACCCACACAAGAGTCGCTCGAGCGCACCGTGCGGACTCGTGCGCCTGGTCCGCGAGGCCGTCGGTCCGAAGGCGGATTTGCTGATCGGAACGCATGGACAGTTCACGGCCTCGGGCGCGATCCGGCTCGCGCGCCAGCTCGAAGCGTTCGATCCGCTGTGGTTCGAAGAACCCGTGCCTCCCGAAATGCCCGAGCAAATGGCCATCGTCGCGCGCGGCACGAGCATCCCGATCGCGACCGGAGAGCGCCTGACGACCAAATACGAGTTCGCGCGCGTGCTCGCGAGCGGCGCCGCGAGCATCCTGCAAATGAATCTCGGTCGTGTCGGCGGTTTGCTCGAGGCAAAGAAAATCGCGGCGCTCGCCGAAGTGCATTACGCGCAAATCGCACCGCATCTGTATTGCGGACCGATCGTCGGGGCTGCCAATATACAAATCGCCTGCTGCTCGCCGAATTTCCTGATTCTCGAGAGCATCATGCAGTGGGGCGGGTTTCACGCCGAATTGCTCCTGAAGCCGATTGTCTGGGATCGCGGCTACGTGATTCCGCCGTCGGCGCCGGGTCTCGGCGTCGAGTTGAACGAGGCAGTCGCGGTCGCGCACGCCTACAGCGGCGAGTCGCAGCTGCATCTCGAGATGGCCGATCGCCCGCTCGGATAGCGGCACCCATAGAGAGGAGAACTCGTTGCAATACGGTTTCATCGGTCTCGGCAATCTCGGCCGGCACCTCGCCGCAAATCTCGCGCGCCGCGGATTCGACCTCGAGGTCCACGATCTGGACCGCAATGCGGCGGAACTCGCGCTCGCCTCGGGTGCCCGCTGGGCTCCCTCGGTCGCGGAGCTCGCCGCCGGCTGCGACGGCCTGATTACCTGCCTGCCCTCCCCGAAGGCTAGCGCCGCGGTCATGGACCTGGCGCTCCCGTCGCTGCGCGCGGGGAGCACGTGGATCGAGATGAGCACGAACGACTTCGCGCAGATCGAGGCGCTCGCGGCGCGCGCCGCACAGCGCGGCGTCGGATGCCTCGCCTGCCCGGTCACGGGCGGTGTGCATCGCGCCGAAGCCGGTGCGATCACGGTGCTGGTCGGCGGCAACGGCGCGGATTTCGAGCGCCACCGGCCCGCGCTCGAGGCCATGGGCGGCAAGGTCATTTACCTCGGCGGCATCGAGCAGGCGGCCGTGACCAAGGTCGTGACCAACATGCTCGCGTTCATTCATTTGATCGCCGCCGGCGAGGCGTTGATGCTTTGCGCCAAGGCGGGCGTCGATCTGCGCTCGGCATTCGAAGCGATTGCAGCGAGTTCGGGCAATAGCTTCGTGCATGAAACCGAAAGCCAGGTGATCCTGAACGGCAGCTACGACATCGGATTCACGATGGACCTCGCATGCAAGGATGCGGGCTTCGCAGTCGAGTTCGGGCGCCGTTTCGGCGTGCCGCTGCGCCTCGCCGGCCTCATGGAGCAGACCTTCATCGAGGGGCGCGCCAAGTACGGCGGCGGCGCGTGGTCGTCGATGATCGTGAAGCTGCTCGAAGATGCCGTCGGAGTCCCGTTGCGGGCGCCGGGCTTTCCTGCGCGGCTCGGCCCCGAGGACGCCTGAGCATGGCGGCGATCGCGCCCAATGCGGCCGCCTCCCGCATCGAGTCGGAAGTCAACCGCGTCCGCGCGCTCATCGAGGGCAGGCGCTTTGCGGAGGCGCTCGCGGCCGCGCAGCAGCTCGAGGCCGAAGTGCCCGAAAATCGCGACGTGCTCTATATGATCGCCGTGAGCCAGCGGTATCTCGGCCGGATCGCCGAGGCGCTCCGCACGCTCGCACGCCTGGAGACCTTGCATCCACACTATAGCCGGCTCTTCCAGGAACGCGGCCATTGCCATGTCGCGCAGCGCGAGGCGGAGCCGGCAATCGCGGCATTCGTGCAGGCCGTCCAGTTGAACCCCGCGCTGCCCGGGAGCTGGAAATCGCTGCAGACGCTGTTTCGCATCGTCGGGCGCAGCGCGGATGCCGAAATGGCCGGGGCCCAGGCCGCCGCGCTCGCCGCGCTGCCGATGGACATCGTGACCGCTTCGAGCCTATTTGCCGACGGCGAGATCTATCCGGCCGAAGTTCTCGCGCGCCAATACCTGCGCCGCGACGGCAATCACCCCGAAGCGATGGGCTTGCTCGCGAAGATCGCGATGGCGCACGGAGCCCTCGACGACGCCGAGCTGCTGCTCGAGGCGCTGCTCGCACAGGCGCCTGCGGCTCATGCGGCCCGCTACGACTACGTGCGCACCCTGATCGCCCGCAACACCTATGCGAAAGCCTTGGCGGAGCTCGACAAGCTGCTCGCTCTCGAGCCCGCCAACCCGGCGTTCCGCACGGCCTATGCGACCGCCTGGGTCGGGGTCGGCGAGACCGAGCGCGGCATCGCGCTCTATCGCGAATTGCTCGCCGAGGCGCCGGAGACGCCGGAGTTGCACTTGTCGATCGGCCATGCGCTGAAGACGCTGGGCCGCAGCGCGCAGGCGATCGAATCCTACCGCGCCGCCCTGGCGCTCAAGCCGGACTGCGGCGACGCCTACTGGAGCCTCGCGAACCTCAAGACCTATCGGTTTTCGGAGCCCGAACTCCAGCGGATGCGCGCCGCGGAGGCCGCGACGACGACCGCACCCGTCGACCGCTACCACCTGTGCTTCGCGCTCGGCACGGCGCTCGAGGATCGCGCGCGCTACGGCGAATCGTTCCGCTATTTCGAGAGCGGCAACGCACTCAAGCGGTCCGAGGTCCGCTATCGGCCCGATCTCACCGAGCGCAACGCGCGCCTGCAAGCCGAGGTGTGCACGAGAGAATTTTTCGCCGCGCGCAGCGGCGCCGGGTGCGTGAGCAGCGAGCCCATCTTCATCGTCGGTTTGCCGCGCTCCGGCTCGACGCTGCTCGAGCAGATTCTCGCCTCCCACTCAGCGGTGCTGGGCACGATGGAGTTGCCGGAGGTGCCGCGGGTCGTCAGTGAACTGCGGGGCCGTGAGACCGACGATGCCGAGCCCCGCTACCCAAGGATCCTCGCGGAACTCGATGCCGCGGAGTTTCGCCGCATGGGCGAGCTGTACCTCGCGAACACGCGTGCATTCCGCCGCGGCAAGCCGGCCGCGCGGCATTTCATCGACAAGATGCCGAACAACTTTGCGCACCTCGGTCTGATCCATTTGATGTTCCCGAACGCGAAGATCATCGACGCGCGGCGTGGGGCGCTCGCCTGCTGTTTCAGCAATTTCAAACAGCTGTTCGCAGCCGGTCAGGAATTCACCTACGGCCTCGAAGACCTCGCCCGCTACTACCGCAGCTATGTGCAGCTCATGGATCACTGGGACGCGGTGCTGCCGGGCCGGATCCTGCGAGTCACGCACGAGCAGCTGGTCGCCGACCTCGAGAGCACTGTGCGCCGGCTGCTGGAGTTTTGCGGGTTGGATTTTGAATCCGCCTGCCTCGAATTCTACAAGACCGAGCGCAGCGTGCGCACCGCGAGCGCGGAACAGGTGCGCCGGCCGATTTACGCCGAGGGCATCGATCAGTGGCGTAATTTCGAGCCCTGGCTCGGGCCGCTGCGCGCAGCAATCGGGCCGCTGGCCGAGCTGCCGCAAGCGCAGGCGGCCGCGCATGAGAATATCTCGTGAGGCGCGCGATTTGTCCGGTGATAGTATCGGCGCAAGCACAACGACAAGGGGACCTGTAGAGCCATGCGAGCCATCCTGGATCTCGATCGCTATCCGATCGATCACCCCGATTCCCCCGAGATCGCGACTCTGATCGCGCTCTGCCAGGCGGATCTCGCCGCGACCGGCATGTTCAACCTGGACGGGTTCGTGCGCAAGGATGCGATCGAGCGGGCGGCGGCCGAGGTCTTGCCGCGCAGCGCTCAAGGCGCCTACACGCATCAGCGCAGCCACAACGTCTACTTCGAGAAGCAGCTGCCGGGATTGCCGGCCGACCACCCCGCGCTGCGCCAATTCCAGACAATCCACCACACGCTGTGCGACGATCAGCTGCAGGGCACGATCGTGCACCAAATCTACGAGTGGCCGCCGCTCGCGGAGTTTCTCGCGCGCGTCATGCACAAACCCGCCCTGTATTGCATGAGCGACCCGCTGGCTCGCGTCAACGTCATGGATTACCGTCCCGGCGAGGCGCTCAACTGGCATTTCGACCGCTCCCAATTCACGACGACGCTGCTGATTCAGGCCGCGGAGCAAGGCGGCGAATTCGAGTATTGCAGCAACCTGCGCAGCGACTCGGATCCCAATTACGAGGGCGTGGGCAATCTGCTGCGCGGCGACGAGGCGAATATCCGAGTGAATCCGCTCGCGGGCGGCACCTTGAACGTGTTCGAAGGCAAGAACACGCTGCATCGGGTCTCGGCAGTCCGCGGCAAGCGCAATCGTCTGGTCGCCGTGTTCTCGTATTACGAGAGGCCGGGCGTGATGTTCAGCGCCGAGGAGCGCATCGGGTTTTACGGCCGGGCCGCTTGAGCCGCACACCAGCCGCCGTCGGCGCCGGCGGTGCGGCAATTCCAACAACATTGCAACGATGGGGATCGAAGATGAAGTTACAGTCAAAATTGTCCTGCGCGATCGCGGCGATCTTGGGCAGCGGTGCGGCCGGCATCGCGGGCGCCGCGGCCGCGGATGCTGATACCTCGGATTCGATTCAGGAGATCACGGTCACCGCGCAGCGGCGCACCGAAAATCTGCAGAACGTGCCGATTTCGATCCAAGCGCTGACCGCGGAGACCTTGTCGCAGTTGAACGTCACGACGTTCGACGACTTCCTGAAGTATTTGCCGAATGTCACGGATGCGGGCTGGGGTCCCGGCCAGAGCTTGATCTTCATGCGCGGATTGAGCCCCGGTAACCTCGGCAACCAGGGCACCGGCTCGACCGGCACCTTTCCGAACGTCGCGGTCTACCTCGACGAGCAATCCTCGCAGCTGCCGGGCCGCAATCTCGATATTTATGCGGCCGATATGGAGCGCATCGAGGTGCTCGAAGGGCCGCAGGGCACGCTGTTCGGTGCGGGTGCACAGGCCGGCGCGGTGCGCTACATCACCAACAAACCGAAGCTCGACACCACCGAAGCCAGCGTGAGCGCGAGCTACGGCTATACGAGCCACGGCGATCCGAACAACTCGGTCGAGGCGGTGCTCAATCTGCCGCTGATGAGTGACGCGCTCGCGGTTCGCGGCGTCGTTTATGACGATCATCGCGGCGGGTACATCAACAATGTCGCCAGCAGCTTTACGCGCCAGAACTCCGACTTAGGCATTGGCTACGCGGGCGGCAGCGTTCCGCCGAACAGCCCGGTCATCTCGAACGGCGCGTACGTGCAGAACGCGATCAATCCGGTGACCTACGAGGGACTGCGTCTCTCGGCGCTCTGGAAGATCAGCGATTCATGGAATGCGCTGCTCTCGCAGACCTGGCAGAACATGGACGCCGAAGGCGTCTTCTTCCAGATGCCGACCGGCTCGGACGGACAAACGCTGCCGGATCTGTCGGTCACGGAGTTCAATCCCTCGTACTACAAGGACCGCTTCGAGAATACCGCGCTGACGATCAACGGCACGATCGGCGCCCTGAAAGCCGTGTACGCGGGAGGCTATCTCGTGCGCAACATCGAGAACGTCCAGGATTACACCAATTACGCGCGCGGTCCCTACGCGGATTTCTATCAGTGCACGTCCGGCGCGAGCGCCTCGGGGACCCGCGCGGCCGCGGCTCCGGCCTGCTACTCGCCGAGCTCGACCTGGCAGGACACCGTGCGCAGCACGCATCAAAGCCATGAACTGCGCCTCAGCACGCCCGATGATTGGCGGCTGCGCATTCTCGGCGGCGCGTTCTGGGAAGAGTTCAAGATCTACGACGAGACGAATTTCAACTATAAGACGCTGCCGGTGTGTTCGGCGACCGTGACGAGCGGCTGCCTCCCCGACTACGGCCCGCCGTCCGGCGTGTATGCAAACAATCCCAGCCTGCGCGGCGACAACACGGGCTTCTTCGATGATCTCGAGCGCGGTTATCGCCAATATGCGTTTTTCGGATCGGTCGATTTCGATCTGATCCCGAAGACCCTGACGCTGACCGCCGGCACGCGCTACTTCAACTTCCAGAACACCGAGCAGGGCAGCGCCGGCGGCGGCTTCGGGATCAACGGCGTCGGGATCAACGGCGTCGGCAGCGAAAGCGCGTCCTCGTCGGGCTTCAAGAGCCGCGTGAACCTCACGTGGCACGTGACCTCGGACGCGATGGTGTATTACACCTGGTCGCAGGGCTATCGGCCCGGCGGGTTCAACCGCTCGACCGCGGCGCACGTGCCGATCAACCAGGCGACGGGCAAGCTCGACACCGTCAACGGCGTCGATGAATACAATACGCCGCTCAACTACGCGCCCGACACGCTCGTCAACAACGAGCTCGGCGTGAAGACCGAGTGGCTGGATCACCGCCTCGAGTTCAATGGCGCGATCTATCAAGAAGACTGGAAGAACGTTCAGGTCGCGTTCTTCGATCCGGCCGGCGGGCTCGGCAATCTCACCTTCAATACCAACGGCCCGAACTACCAGGTCCGGGGCCTGGAGTCGAGCGTGGTCGCGCGCGTGACCCATGGATTGTCGATACAAGCCGCGGCGTCCTGGAACCGCACGCAGCAGACCAATTCGCCCTACCTCATCGACAACATCGCCGGAACCTTGGATTACGGCAAGGCGATCACCGGAATCGCGAATCCCTACGGCACGCTCGGCAGCCCGCTTGCCCAGTCGCCGCCGTTCCAAGGAAACATTCGAGCGCGCTACGAATGGACGATGGATGCCTATCAGGCCTTCGTGCAGTTGAGCGGCCAGCATCAAGCGCATTCGCTGTCGCTGACCGGCAATTCTCCGTCGATTGCGCCGACCGGCGCCGTCAACCAAGCGTTCGACCAGCCGGGCTACACGAGCTATGACGGCTCGATCGGCATCGCGAGGGATGCATGGAACCTCGAGCTCTACGGACAGAACCTCACCGATACGCGCGCGCTGATGTTCATTTCCTCGTCGCAGGCGATCGAGTCCGAGACCGTCATGCGCCCGCGCGTCATCGGCCTCAAGTTCGGCTACAAGTTCTGAATGCGCGGGGCGGCGCTAACGGCATAGGTCGGAACCGATGGCAGCAGCGGCATTGGCGAGTCCTGCCTCCCCGATCGAGGCAGAGGTCGAGCGTATCCGCGGGCTCCTGCAGCGGCGCGAACCGGCGGTGGCGCTGCAGGCGGCCGAAGCGCAGCTCAAGCTCGCTCCGGAGAACCGCGACTGCTTGTATCTCGTCGCCGTCAGCCAGCGCTACCTCGGCCGGATTCCCGCGGCGCTTGCGAGCCTCGTGCGGCTCGAGGAGCTGCATCCGAGCTACAGCCGGCTCTACCAGGAGCGCGGCCATTGCCACGCGGCGCTGCGCGCCGTGGACACGGCGATCGAGGCGTACCTGCGCGCGGTCAATTTGAATCCGGCGCTGCCGGCAAGCTGGATGGCGCTGCAGGCGCTGTACCGCGCCAAGGGCGATGAGCAAAATGCGCAGATCGCCTCGCGGCACGTCGCCAAGCTCGCGAGTCTGCCGCCCGAGGTCGTCGCCGCGACCACGCTGTTTGCCGACGGCGCGCTGCACGAGGCCGAACACATCGTGCGCGAGTTCCTGCTGCGCCATGAAACCGACGTCGAGGGAATGCGCCTGCTCGCGCGCATCGGCCTGAAGCTCGACATCCTCGATGACGCCGAGTTTCTGCTCGAAAGCGTGCTCGTGCTCGCGCCCAATTACACGGCCGCGCGCTACGACTATGCCTGCGTGCTGCTCGAACGGCAGAAACACGTCAGGGCACGCGAGGAGCTCGAAACGCTGCTGCGCGGCGAGCCCGGCAACCGCGCGTACCTGACGACCTATGCGACCGTTTGCGTGGCTCTCGGCGACTATGAACGCGCGTTGACGCTCTACCGCGAGCTGCTCGTCGACAAGCCGAAGTCCGCCGAAATCCATTTGTCGATTGGGCACGCGCTCAAAACCGCGGGCAAGCAGCAGCAAGCGATCGCATCCTACCGGGCCGCCGCGGACGCGAGACCGCAGTACGGCGACGCCTATTGGAGTCTCGCGAATCTCAAGACCTACCGGTTCACGGACGAAGAAATCGCGCGCATGCGGGCCGCTGAGGCAGACCGCACGACATCGCTCGTGGACCGCTATCACCTGTGCTTCGCGCTCGGCAAGGCGCTCGAGGATCGCGCCGAGTATGCCGACTCCTTTCGCTGGTACGAGCGCGGCAATGCGCAGAAGCGCAGCGAGAGCCGCTACCAGGTCGAGCCGATCGAACGCAATGCGCTGCTGCAGGCGCAGGTTTGCACCGCGGAGTTCTTCGCCGCGCGCCGTGGGGTCGGCTGCCGGAGTCCGGATCCGATCTTCATCGTCGGCCTGCCGCGCTCCGGCTCGACCCTGCTCGAGCAGATCCTTGCGTCGCATTCGCGCGTCGAAGGCACGATGGAACTCGGCGACGTCCCGCGCCTCGTCAATGCGCTCAACGGGCGTCAGCAACAGGGCGCCGCCCCCCGCTATCCGGGTGTGCTCGCGGAGCTCTCCCCCGCTGAGTTCGCGCGGATGGGCGAGAAATACCTCGCCGACACCCGGGCCTACCGCTCGGGCAAGCCGTTCTTCATCGACAAGATGCCGAACAATTTCCGCCACATCGGGCTCATTCACTTGATGCTTCCGAATGCGCGCATCATCGACGCGCGGCGCGCAGCGGTGGCCTGCTGTTTCAGCAATTTCAAGCAACTGTTCGCCGCGGGCCAGGAGTTCACCTACGGCATCGAGGACCTTGCGCGCTACTACCGCCTCTATGTCGAACTCATGGATCATTGGAACGCGGTGCTGCCGGGCAGGATTCTGCGCGTCCAGCACGAGGACCTGGTCGCGGACCTCGAGGGCAACGTGCGCCGGCTGCTCGAGTTCTGCGCACTCGACTTTGAGCCGGCCTGCCTCGATTTCCACAAGACCGACCGCAGCGTGCGCACCGCCAGTTCCGAACAGGTCCGTCAGCCGATTTTCAAGGAGGGCTTGGACCAGTGGCGCCACTTCGAACCGTGGCTCGGCCCGCTCAAGCAGGCGCTGGGATCGCTGATTTAATTCGCGGCGCCACGAGATCGCGGCGCTGTCAGTCCACGCTTTGGGATGACTGCCCATCACGGCGTTTGTATCCGCCGCGCGGCGTGAGCCTCAGCACCGGTGCCGACGTGGATTGCCGCCGATCCTTGCTCGGTGAACAATCGAACATCGCGCGATAGAGCCGGCAGAAATACTCCGGAGACGAGAACCCGCACGCCAGGGCGACCTGCGTGACACTCAAGTCGGTTTGCTGCAGCAATTGATGGGCCTTGGTCATTCGGATGAATCGGTATCGCTGCAACACCGAACAGCCGACTTGTTGCTTGAAGCGTCTCTCGATTTGACGTAGCGATAGTCCAGCGCGGCGCGCAATCACATCGCAGGACAGCGGCTCATCCAAGTGCTTGCGCATGATCGCCTCGGCACCCGCCACCACGGAATCGTGGCGCCGCTGCCCCTCCGATGGCGCCAACCCCTGTTCCATCTCACCGACACGCGTTACGCCGAGCAGCAGGTGCTCGGCGACTTCGCCGGCGAGATCCGCCTGTCCGTGCCATCCGATCCACGCAATCATCATGTCAAGGATGGCTGAAGCGCCGGCGCAGGTAATGCGCCCGCCGCTGCGCGCGAACAGTTGCGCAGCCGGCCGCGTGGCCGGGAATTGCTGCTCGAATCCAACCAGATTGTCCCAATGCACGGCGACCCTGTGGCCGTTGAGCAAACCGGCTGAAGCGAGTATGAAACACCCGTTCTCGATGCCCCCGAGCTCGACTCCGAAGCGCGCTATCCGCTTCACCCAACGCACGACTCGGCGTTCCCGCAACGCGCGATCGGGCTCAAAGCTCGCGAGCACGAAGACCGTCTTGCAGGTCGCCGCCGAGGCGAGGTCTCCATCGACCGGGATCACGATCCGATTGCTGGCACGCACCGGATTGCCGTCCACAGAAATGACCTTCCAATCGAAAACCGGACTCTGCGAGAGCCAGTTGGCGACAAACAGCGGCTCGATCGCGGCTGCAAGGCCGAGATGCGAGAACTCCGGCAAGACCAGGAAAGCAACGTTGCGCACCGAGACCTCCTGTGCGAATTCGACATCATGATGACGATTGTCAACAGGCGAGTCCAGTGCAGGCGCCTTAGTTTGGCGACATGCAAACCGAAGAGAGCGCGAGTGGAGCCTCGAGGATCAAGCGGCGGGTCACGCGCTGCCGCCGCGCTTCTTTTTCGACGAAGCGGTCTTCCAGCAGGAGAAGGCCAAGATCTTCTTCAAGTCCTGGCACCTGGTCGCCCACCTAAATGAACTGCGCGAACCCGGTGCATTCGTCACGCACGAAATCTTCGAGCAAAGCGTGATCGTGATTGCGGGACGCGACGGCGAGATTCGCGCGTTTCATAATGTTTGCCAGCATCGCGGCAATCGCCTGGTCGGACGCACGACGCGGCAAATCGCCGGTTCTGACCTGCGGATATCATGCTTGGACCTATGCACTCGACGGCAGCTTACGCGGCGCTCCCTGCATCCAGGGCGTCGCGGGTTTCAACAAAGGCCGGCACGGACTGAAGCCGGTCCGCGTCGAGATCTTTGCCTCGTTCGTGTTCGTCAATCTCGATCCCTTGGCAAGGTCGATCGCTGAAATGGCGTGCGGGCCGAGTCGCAGATCCGGCAGCTACATTCCGGACCTGGATCGGCTGACCCTCGTTGAGGAAGTCGACGTGCCGGTTCCGGCCAACTGGAAAGTGATCCAGGAGAACTCCATCGAGGGCTATCACTTCGACCATTCGGGACCGGCACACGGACAGTTGGTCGACCTGATCGATTTCGCAGGATATACGTTGAAGCCGCAGGGCGACTGGTGGACCTATATCGGGCCGCCCAAGAAAGGCAGCCACCGCAGGCGTACGGGGTAGCGCTCGAGGGCGCTACTTGGCAAACGGATTGGTTCTTCAATTTTGGCTTATGGCCGAACGCCACGATTTATGCGTTTCCCTATGCCGACATGGTTGGCACGTTCATCATGAATCCGACCGGTCCCGAGAGTTCGATGCTGCGCTTCGGCTATTACGCGGTCGACGGAAGGCCGATGCCTGAAGTGACCAAGGCCTGTATCCGATGGATGAACGAGGATCTCGGTCCCGAGGATATCAGGCTAAACCAATCGAATCAGAAGGGTCTGCGATCTTTTGGATTCGAACGCGGGCGTCTACGTCATCGGCGAGGAATTCAACAACCGCAGCGAGCATTTGGTGCGCCATTTTCACAGGCTCTGTTACGCCGCCATTCGGTCCTGAGCGGTCGCGGTCGATGCCGTCCACCGCCACGCAGCGATATCGACTATGTCATCGTCGGCGCAGGTTCGGCCGGTTGCGTTTTCGCCGCGCGCCTCACGGAAGACAGCCAAGTTCGCGTGCTGCTCCTCGAGGCGGGACCTCACGATCGCCAGTTGGCGCATCTCCATGCCGTCGGCCGTCGGCAGTCTGCTGAGCTCGGATCGGTTCAACTGGAACTATGTATCCGACCCGGAGCCGCACCTCGACGGCCGCCGCCTCGTGCATCCGCGGGGTCGAGTGCTCGGTGGCTCCTCGTCGATCAACGGCATGGTCTACATCCGCGGCCACGCCCGCGACTACGATGGATGGGAGCAAGCGGGCCTGAAGGGGTGGAGCTATGCCGATGTCCTGCCGTATTTCAAGCGTGCCGAGCGACATGCCCACGGCGCTGATGCCTACCATGGCGCATCCGGTCCATTGGCTGTTTCGGCGCCGGATCTGACCAGGACCCCGCTGGCCGCCGCGTTCGTCCAATCGGCGCTCGAGGCCGGCTACGCGCTCGACCGCCGATGTGAACGGAGAGCGACAGGAAGGCTTCGGCCGCGTCGATCGCACCACCACGCGCAATGGTCGGCGTGCGAGTGTGGCGCGTGCGTATCTCGGCACCGCTTCCGGCCGCGCCAATCTGACGGTACTGACCGGGGCACTCGCACAGCGCATCGTTGTTGACGGCCGCCGCGCCGTCGGCGTCGAGTTCTCGAAAGGATCCAAGCTCTCGCGCGCGCACGCGGACGCCGAAGTCATCTCTCGGCAGGTGCAATCAATTCGCCCCAGCTGCTGCAGTTGTCCGGCATCGGCGATGCCGACCGATTTGTCCAGCGTGGGAATCGAGCCGCTCTGTCAGTTGCCCGCGGTGGGCGCCCATCTCAATGATCATCCGGACATCGTTATCCAGCATCGCTGTACCCTGCCGGTGTCGATCTACTCCGCCAACCGGGGTCTCGGGAAAATCGCCGCCGGCCTGCGTTGGTTTGCTGGGCTTGCCGGGCCTTGCCGGCTCCAATCATTTCGAGGCGGGCGGCTTCATCCGCAGCCGCGCCGGGGTCGAGTACCCCGACCTGCAACTGACCTTCATGCCCCTCGCGATCAAGCCGGGAACCGTCGAAGATGTCGGCATGCACTCGTTTCAGGTACATATCGATCTGATGCGGCCCAAGAGTTCGGGTCCGGTGCAGATTCGCTCGACCGATCCGACTGCGGCGCCCTCGATCTGCTTCAACTATCTGGCCGACCCGCAGGACCGGGCGGATCTTGCGTGCTTCCGTGCGACTCACGCGCGAGATCCTGGCGCAGCCCGCGCTCGGCCCGCTATCGCGGCGAGGAGCTCAATCCGGGCGATGCGCGTCAGCTCGGACGCACAGATCGACGCCTGGGTGCAGGCGCAACGTCGAGACCTGCTATCACCCGGTGGGCACTTGCCGCATGGGTCAGAATCCAGCACGCCTCGGTGGTCGATGCGGAGTGCCGCGTGCATGGCATCGAGGCGCTGCGAGTGGTCGATGCCTCGATCATGCCGTCGATCGTCAGCGGCAACACCAATGCGCCGACGATCATGATCGCCGAGAAGCTCAGCGATCTCATCCGCGGCAGAACGCCGCTGCCGCCGGAACCTGCCGGTGGTTTGGACACATCCCCATTGGGCCACTCTCCAGCGTTGACACTTGCAGGAGCCGCCATGACCGCACCCCGCATCGCGCTACCGCCCCATCGTCCGCTTTGGACCATCACGGCGAGCGCATTGATCTCGCGGCCGCGTTTCGCTGGTTTTGCGCGGCTCGACATGCACGAGTCGGTGGCCAACCATTTGAGCGTGGCCGTCTCTGAAGATGGCTCGCAATTCTTGATCAATCCGCGCGGCCGGCATTTTTCCCGGATCTGCGCGAGCGATCTGTTGCTGCTCGATGCCAGCGACAAGAGCTGCCTCGATCGGCCGGATGCGCCGGATCCGACCGCCTGGTACTTGCACGCGCGCCTGCATGCGCGGCTCCCCGCGGCACGCTGCGTCATGCACCTGCATCCCAGCTATGCAACCGCGCTGGCGTGTCTCGAGGACAGTACCCTCTATCCGATCGACATGAACACCATGCGTTTTTTCGGCCGCGTGGCCCTGGATGCGCAATTTGCCGGCATGGCGCTGTCGGACCAGCGAAGGCGAGCGGGTCGCGCAGCTTGATGGGCGGCGGGACCAGACGGTGCTGCTTGATGGCGAATCACGGCGTGCTGGTGATCGGAGCCAGCGTCGCGGCGGCATTCGACGAGTTATACTATTTCGAACGTGCGGCGCAGACCCTGTTGACCTGCTACGCCACCGGCAAGGCAGCTGCGTATCGTGCCCGATGCGATCGCGCGCGCTGACCGAGCGACAATGGCGCGATTACGGACAGCTCGCGATCGATCATTTTGACAACGTCAAAGCCATCCTGGACGCGGAGGAGCCTTCGTATCGGCACTAGACCCCGCTGCGGATGCTCGCCCGCCGATCCTGCGATGGCCGGTGTTGCTGCTCGGCAGTCGGGCTTGGCTGCTGGGCACCGGTGCGCGCTGCCGCGGAGCCGGATAGCTGCCGCACCGTGCGCTTTTCCGATGTCGGCTGGACCGACATCACCGCGACCACGGCATTGAGTTCGCGCATTCTGGAGGGCTCGGTTACCGACCCGTCACCCAGATCCTGTCGATCCCGGTCACTTACGCGTCGATCAAGAACCGGCAGATCGATGTCGTATCTCGGCGACTGGCAGCCGAGCATGGAAGAGGATCGCAAACCCTTCCTGGCGGACGGCTCGGTCGAGGTGGTCCGTGCCAATCTCGAAGGCGCCAAATACACGCTCGCCGTTCCCAGCTATGTCGCGGACGCGGGCGTCCACACCTTCGCGGATCCTCGCACCGATTCGCGGAGCGATTCCACCGCAAGATTTTCGGCATCGAACCCGGCAACAACGGCAACCGCATGATCGCCGCGATGATCGCGCAGAACCGCTTCGGCCTCGGCGGCTGGACCATGGTGGAATCGAGCGAGCAGGGCATGCTGAGCGAGGTCGACCGTGCCGTTCGCAAATCCGAATGGATCGTGTTTCTCGGCTGGTCGCCGCACCCGATGAATCTCAAATACCGTATCGCCTATCTGGCCGGCGGCGACGACACGTTCGGCGCGAACTATGGCGGTGCGACCATCTACACCGATGTGCGCGCGGGATATCTCAGCCGAGTGTCCGAACGTCGGCAGCTTGCTCGCAGAACCTGCAATTCACCCCGCGAGATCGAGAGCCGGATGATGGCGCTGATTCTCGATGATCATTGCGACGGTCGCGCCGCGGCGACTCGGTTCCTTCGCGAGCATCCCGAGCTCCTCGACGGCATGGCTCGAAGGGGTCGTCGCCATTGACGGCGAGCCGGGCATCGACGGCGGTGCGCGACAGAACTTGACGCCTCCAGCGCTGCAGCAGCTCACGGATCGGATTGAGGCGCCAACCAGCTGGGTCGTCGCGCACAAGATTCCGCTCGGCCGAGTGGCTGAACGACTGGCGTGCAATTCGCGATGCATCACGCGCAGGGGCTTTTTCGACCTGCCGTATCGAGTACATTGGGCCGGATGATCAGCGTGCTCACGGCGCATGCTGCATGCGAGTTCCGGCGTTGATACTCATGGCTTTGCGATGACTGTTTGCGTCATTTCACTGCGTCGACCGTCGAGCCTCACGATCTTCGCTCTCGGCGCGCTGCTGCTGATCGACAACCTGGGAGTCTGGCAGGCGACGGTCCAGACGCTGTCCCTGGTGCGTGTTTTCGACCGTGGTCTGCATGGTATTCGGCGTACCCATCGGGATCGCGGCCGCGCATCGTCCGTGGCTTTTTCGGGTGCTGCACCCGATACTGGATCTGATGCAGACCATCCCGACTTTCGTTTACTTGATTCCCACCCTGGTGCTGTTTGGTTTGGGCGTGGTGCCGGGCGTCGATTTCGACGGTCATATTCGCCATTCCGGCGCCGATCCGATTGACCCATCTCGGCATTTCGTCCGTGCCCATCCACCTGCGCGAAGTCGCGCTGGCGTTTGGTGCCACGCGGCGGCAGCTACTGTTCAAGGTCGAGCTGCCCTATGCGTTGCCGACCATCATGGCCGGCGTCACCCAGTGCATCATGTTGAGCCTGTCGATGGTGGTGATCGCCGCGCTGGTCGGCGCCGACGGGCTCGGCAAGCCGGTGGTCCGCGCGCTCAACTCGGTCAATATCGCCATGGGGTTCGAGGCCGGCTTGGCGATCGTGATTCTCGCGGTTATTTTGGATCGGGTTTTCGAGCGTCCGGACAAGCCCGAGGGCGGCGGCCCATGACTGCGCGCTCAAGGCTCAGCCGCGACTCGAATCCCGATATTCCGTCAGCGGTGGAAACGCAGGTGCTGCGCATTCGGGAATTGATGGAGCAAAGGCAGTTCGCCCCGGCACTGGCGGCAGCCGAAGCGCTCGCCGGCGAGCACCCCAAAAGCCGCGACGCTCTGTACATGATGGCGGTGTGCCAGCGCTATCTTGACCGCATCCCCGACGCGCTTGCGACCCTGGCGCGACTCGAGCAGTGGCATCCGAAATTCAGCCGCCTGTTCCAGGAGCGCGGCTATTGCCACGTAGCGCGTCGTGAGGCAACGCCCGCCATCGAGGCATTCGTGCACGCCGTGAACCTAAACCACGCGCTGGCTGCGAGCTGGAAGGCGCTGCAGACGCTGTTTCGCATGACCAACCAGACGCAGAATGCTGCCAACGCCGACAGTCATATCGCCAAGCTCGCGGAACTGCCTCCGGAGATCGTCACCGCGACCGGAATGTTCGAGGATGGTGAGCTGCTGCCGGCCGAGAAGATTGTCCGAGACTACCTCCTGCGGCATGGCAATCACGTCGAGGCCATGCGCCTGCTGGCCAAGATCGGCCTGGAGCTCGACGTGCTGGACGATGCGGAGCTGCTGCTCGAGAGCGTGCTGCTGTTGGCGCCGGACTACACGGCGGCGCGATATGACTATGCCCGCGTGCTGCTCGAGCGGCACAAGCACGCCCGCGCTCGCGCCGAGCTCGACAAGCTATTGCAACTGGAGCCCGGCAACCATGCGTACCTCATGTCCTATGCGGCCGTATGCGCCGGTCTCGGCGAGCACGAACAGGCCATCCTGCTGTACCGCAAACTGCTTGCTGAAACCCCGCAGGCGGAGGAATTGCACCTCTCGGTCGGACATGCGCAAAAAACGCTCGGCCGGATCGGCGAAGCGATCGAGTCCTACCGCGCCGCGCGTTGCCGAGCCGATTTCGGCGATGCGTACTGGAGTCTTGCGAACCTCAAGACCTATCGCTTCAGCGACGAAGAGATCGAGCGCATGCGCCACGCAGAGTCCGTTGAGACTACGCCGCTCGAGGATCGCTTCCATTTCTGCTTCGCGCTCGGCAAGGCTCTCGAGGATCGGGGCGACTACGCCGGATCCTTCGACTACTATCAGCGGGGCAATGCACTAAAAAAATCCGTGAGCCGATATCGTCCGGAGACAATCGAGCGCAATGCGCGGCTGCAGATGCAGGTTTGCACGCGGGACTTCTTCGCTGAGCGCGTCGGGGTCGGGTGCCCGAGCGATGCACCGATCTTCATCGTAGGTCTCCCCCGCGCCGGATCGACGCTGCTCGAACAAATCCTTGCCTCGCACACCCGAGTCGAGGGCACGCTCGAACTGCCGGACATACCGCGTCTCGTCGCGGAACTGGTGGGCCGCGACGGCGAAAATAGCGATCCGCGCTACCCGGCGATTCTCGCCAGCCTCGAGCAGCAAGAGTTCCGGCGCCTTGGGGAAGCTTATCTCGCCGATACCCGTCCCTATCGGACCGGCAAGCCGCATTTCATCGATAAGATGCCCAATAACTTCCGGCATATCGGACTCATCCATCTAATCTTGCCAAACGCACGCATCATCGATGCGCGGCGGTCCGCGATCGCCTGCTGCTTCAGTAATTTCAAGCAATTGTTCGCCTCGGGCCAGGAATTTACCTACAGCCTCGAGGATATCGCGCGTTATTACTCGAGCTATGTCACCCTGATGAATCACTGGGATCAAGCGCTGCCGGGCAAGGTTCTGCGGATTCAGCACGAGGATCTGGTCGAGGACCTGGCGGGCAATGTAGAGCGCCTGCTCGCGTTCTGCGGGCTTGGCTTCGAGCCCGCCTGCCTCGAATTCCACAAGACCGATCGCAGCATCCGTACGGCGAGCTCCGAACAGGTGCGGCAGCCCATCAATCGCATCGGGTTGGACCAATGGCGCCATTTCGAGCCCTGGCTTGGGCCCCTCAAGCAGGCGCTGGGGTCGATGACCCACGAACCGGCAGAGGCGAAATAACGTCGCGGAGTGATAAGAACGCAGCGCTTTTTTATTGTTTGAGGGGGTATTGCTGGTGGTATTCTCGGGAGCAGGTTTGAAAATTCTAATTTTGGGGATGGAAAAATATGAATTCTAATCCGAAGCTGTCGTATGCGATCGCCGCCATCCTGAGCAGCGGTCCCGGCAGTCTGGCCTATGCGGCGACGCCGGCGGACACCGGGAGCGAAGACCAGATCCAGGAGATCACGGTCACCGCGCAGCGCCGCTCGGAGAACATGCAGAACGTGCCGGTCACGATCCAGGCCCTCACTTCGGATACCCTGGCTCAATTGAACGTGCAAACGTTCGATGATTTCATCAAATATTTGCCGAATGTGACCGCTACCAACACGGGTCCCGGCCAAAGTTCCGTGTTCATGCGCGGTCTATCGACGACTCCACAAGGCGTGCAAGGATCGGGCAGTGTCGGCGGCTTCCCGAGCGTCGCCATCTACCTCGACGACCAATCCGGCGCGCTGCCGGGCCGCAACTTGGACGTGTATGCCGCGGACTTGGAGCGCATTGAAGTCCTCGAAGGCCCGCAGGGCACGATATTCGGTGCCGGCGCCGAATCCGGCGTGATGCGCTATATCACCAACAAGCCAAAACTCGATGTCACCGAAGGCAACGTGACTGCGGCCTATGAGACCACGGCAGGCGGTGATCCCAGCTCCAATGTCGAGGCAGTGATCAATCTGCCGTTGCTCGCGGATACATTGGCGCTGCGCGCCGTGATTTACAGCAGTCATCAGGGCGGCTACATCAACAATGTTCCCGCGACGTTCAGCCGCCAGCCCAGCGACTACAGCATCCAATATTATTACGCAGGTGCGGTGCCGAGCGGCCCGGGGTCCGTGACTTCGATCACCAACGCCGCCCTGATCGGCGACGGGTTCAATACCGACCAATACCAGGGCATCCGCGTTGGGCTCGCGTACAAGATCAACGACCAATGGGATGCGTTGCTGACTCAGTCTTATCAGGATATGCACTCGAACGGCGTGTTCTACGAAATGCCGCACAGCTCCAGCGTCGTGCCGAGCCTCCAGCAGCCCCTGCCCGACTTATCGGTGCAGAGCTTCGTACCGTCCTGGAATCACGACCGCTTTGAAAATACCGCGCTCACCGTCAATGGTCGCCTGGGCGATCTGAAGCTGGTCTATACCGGCGGGTACTTGGTGCGCAATGTCGAGCAGCAGCAGGACTACACCGGCTATGCGCGTGGCGCAAATGCCGCTTACTACCAGTGCATGCCGTATGGTGTGCCGGCGGCGCAGGCCAGTTGCGGAACTCCCGCGGGCTATTGGCAAGATACCGTCAAGAATACGCACGACAGCCAGGAATTGCGCTTGAGCACGCCGGACGATTGGCGCCTGCGCGGCATCGGAGGCGTTTTCTGGGAAGATTATTCGATCCATGACAATACCGATTGGTACTACAAGTCGGTACCGTCCTGCTCCGCGAGCGTGACGGCAAACTGCCTCACGGAGGTTGGTCCGCCGCCGGGGTCCGGCGCCAACAATCCGAACGTGCGGCCGAACAACGAATCCTATTTCGACGACATCACGCGCGGTTATACCCAAAAGGCTTTGTTCGGCTCGATCGACTATGACATCATCCCGAAGACGCTGACGGCGACGGTCGGGACCCGCTATTACCGGATCGACACGACCGAGACCGGCTACTCGGCGAGCAGTTTCTACTGCAACCCCAGTGAGATTCCCGGGCTGACGACGACGCCGCCTTGCCTCGGTGCAGCGGACACCCCCGAATACAAGGGCGACTACAACAAGACCTATTCGGGATTCCGCAGCCGCGCGAATTTGAGCTGGCACGTCACCGAGGATGCGCTGTTGTACTACACCTGGTCCCAAGGGTTCCGTGCCGGCGGATTCAATCGCGGCGAGAGTTCGCATACCGTACCGGGCACCTCGCAGGTTTTCACGATACCGACCAATTTTGCGCCGGACACGCTGGTCAACAACGAGATCGGCTGGAAGACGCAATGGGACGATCACCGCTATGAATTCAATGGCGCGGTGTATCGAGAGGATTGGCGCAACATCCAAGTCGAGCTGTTCCTACCGCTCGACTTCAGTAACTTGAGTTTTGTCGTCAATGGCCCGAGCTATCGAGTGCAGGGCTTGGAGCTGCAATTCATTGCCCGACCCCTCCATGGCCTGACTCTGACCGGGGGCGCATCCTGGAATAGCAGCAACCAGCTGGGGGTCGTTTACCTCAACGACACCCTGGGGCAGCCGATTACCTCGGTCCGCGCCTTCGGCGACCCGGGTGTTCCGCTCGCACAGTCCCCGCCGCAGCAGTTCAACATGCGCATTCGCTACGAATGGGATGTGAGTGACTACAAGGCTTTCGCACAGGTCGGCGGCGTACACAATGCACATTCGCTGTCCTCGATCGCGAGCAGCACCACCGCGTTTCCCGACCAGCCGGGGTATTCGTACAATCAGCCGGAGTGGACCGAATACGATGCGTCCGCTGGTTTTGGCAAGGATGCATGGCTCGTGCATCTCTATGGGACCAATTTGAATAACAACCGCTCGGATTTGTACGAGAATCCGAATCAATTCGTCGATGCAAAGACGATCAGCCGGCCGCGTACGCTGGGCATGCGGATCTCCTATAAGTTCTGATATGACCCCCTCGTGTCATGCGGCGCGAGGGGGTCGCTCCCGCGAGCGCCGGCCGCCGGCTGCCGGCCCGCTTGCACGCTAGCGCAGTCTCACCACCGCTGATTCGCATCCGATGGCGGATGTTCGCGTTCCTGTTCGCGTTCGGTTTCATCGCCTACGCGCAGCAGAAGAGCATCACGGTCGCCGCCGAGCGGATCATGCCGGATCTGCATCTGACGCAATTCCAAATCAGCCTGCTCGAGCAAGCGTTCGTGATCGGCTACGCGCTGTTTCAGCTTCCCGGCGGCCTGTTCGGACAGCGCGTCGGTGCGCGCCGCGCGTTCGTGTTCATCGGGCTGCTCGCTTTTGTGGCAATGGTTGCAACCGCGATCGCGCCGGCGTACTTCGGCGCCGAGACCGTGTTCGTGGCGCTGTTCGCAGCGCAGTTGCTGCTCGGCATTTCGCAAGGCGCGATCTTCCCGATTTCGGCCGGGGTATTCAGCGCCTGGTTCCCGCCCGGGCGCTGGGCCTTGGTTCAAGGCTTGCAGACCGCGGGTTTGCAGCTCGGCGCTGCGGTCACGCCGCCGGTGGTCGCGATTCTGATGGTGAGACTAGGCTGGCAGCAGGCGCTCGTCTGGATTTCGGTACCGGGGCTCGCGGTGATCGCGTGGTGGGCCTGGTATGCGCGCAATACGCCGAAGGAGCACCGCGGGGTCAGCGCCGAAGAGCTGCGAGAGATCGGCGATCACCTCGGGTCCGAGGTGGACTCGGCGATCACGATGAAGCGCCTGCTGCGTGTGCTCGCCGATCGCAACGTCGTGCTGCTGTTCATATCCTATACCTGCATGAATTACGTGTTTTATTTGCTCGCGAACTGGGTATTCCTCTACCTCACGCAAGAGCGGCATTTTTCGGTGCTCGAGAGCGGCTTTCTCGCCGCCGCTCCGCCGTTCGCGGCCGCGTTGGGCGCCGGCCTCGGCGGTGTGATCACCAATGCGCTCTGCCCTCACTTCGGTATTCGATGGGGCTACCGGCTCGTGCCGCTGCTTGCGCTGCCCGCGGCAGGATTGCTGCTGATCGGCGCGGTCCACGCCGGTAACCCCTACCTCGCGGTCGCGGCACTGGCGGCTTGTTATGCGTTCGTCGAACTCACCGAGGCCTCCTTCTGGGGCAGCGCGATGACCGTCGGGGGCGGCGACACGATGGCCGTCAGCGGCTTCATGAACACCGGCGGCAACCTCGGCGGTATCATCGGCATTCCGATCGTCGGGTATCTCTCGGGAATCGGCGCTTGGAACGCCGCGTTTTTCATCGGCGTGGGATTCGCGCTCGTGAGCGCGCTCGCCTGGCTCGGCATCGAGCCGGACCGGCCCGTGCCGCAACCACTCCGCCACTGACCACCGCGAGCAGCCCTGCGTATGCCTAAGTCAAATTGCCCAGTCTTGATCGCGTGCGCGGGGTTCCTCGCCGCAAGCACGATGCTTGCTTCCTGCGCGCGCGCCGAGCTCACGATTATCGATCCGCACGCCGCCTATCCCGAAGGCCCGCTGTGGTGGGACGGCGGACTCGACTATGTGGAATATGCGGGCCCCGGCATTCAATGGTGGTCGCCGAGCGGCATCCGCTCGGCCTGGCGCGGCGACCACTGCGGTGCGTCCGGTCTCATCGGTTTCGGCGATCATCATCGATTGATCGCCTGTTACGACTCGAACTCACTCGTCGAACTCGACGCGGACGGCAAGACGCTGCGGGTGATCACGCACGACGACGCCGGCAAACCGTTCATCGGCCCCAACGACTTCGCGGCTGACGGTGCCGGCGGCATCTACGTTACGGCGTCCGGGGTCTATGCGCTCGATGCGCCGATCACGGGCGCGGTGCTGCATTTGTCGGCCGACGGCAAACATCTGACCGAGATTGCGGACACGATCCATTATTCGAACGGCTTGACGGTATCAAAGGATCGCAAGCATTTGCTCGTTGCCGAAATGCTCGCCGGCCGGATTTTGTCGTTTCCGATCAATGCCGACGGCACCCTCGGTTTGCGCAGCGTGTGGGCGCGGCTGCAGGATCTCGCGCCGCCGACGCCCAACGAGGACGCCTTCAATGGACCCGACGGCCTGAAGCTCGGGCCGGACGGCAATTACTACATTGCGCAAAACGGCTCGGGCCGTGTGCTCGTCGTCGGTGAGGACAAGAAGCTCGTGCGCACGATCGAGGTTCCGACGCCGTATGTCACCAATATGGCGTTCGGGGCCAATGGCGCCGACACGCTGTTCATCACCGGCGTATTCGACCCGTGGAAGGCCCCGTATCCCGGCGCGGTTTATCGCTGGACGCGTTGAGCCCGCACCGGACGCGTTGAGCCGCGCTACGGCCGGTAGATCGCGAGCTTGCTGTGCGTGCGGTCCAGATCGGATTCCGTGTGCTCGACCGCCGCTTCGCGCTTGGCGCGCACGAGCGCCTCGAACTGCGTGGGCGGCAGCGCCTTGCTGTAATGAAACCCCTGGTATTGATCGCAGCCGAGCGTCTTCAGGAACTCGAGCTGCTGGGGCGATTCAACGCCCTCCGCCACCACTTTCAATCGCAGGCTGTGCGCGAGTGAGACGATCGCGCGCACGATCGAAGCGTCATCGGGGCGCGAGATCGCCTCGCTGATGAACGCACGGTCGATCTTGATCTTGTCGATCGGAAAGCGCCGCAGGTAGCTCATGCTCGAATAGCCGGTGCCGAAGTCGTCGATCGACACGAGCACGCCCATCGTGCTGAGCTTTTCCAGAATCGCAACCGACTCTTCCGGGTCGCTCATGACGACGCTTTCGGTGAGTTCGACTTCCAGGAACCGCGCTTCGAGGCCGGCATCGTCGAGGGCATCGCGAATCATCGAGACGATGTTGCCCTGCCGGAACTGGGAAGCCGACAGGTTGACGGCAACCCGCAACGGAGGCAGACCCGCGACCTGCCAGGCGCGCGCCTGGCGGCAGGCTTCACGCATGACCCACGCGCCGAGCGCACCGATCAGACCGCACTCCTCGGCGATCGGGATGAAGGTGGCCGGCGGAATCGGTCCGTGCACCGGGTGGGTCCAGCGCAGCAAGGCCTCGGCGCCGTGCATGATTCCGGTTGCGGTGTTGACCTTGGGCTGATAGTGCAGCTCGAACTGCTTTTGTTCGAGCGCCGCGTGCATGTCGCTCTCGAGCCGGATCTTCTCCTGGCTCGCGGTGTTCATTCGCGGCGTGAAGCGCTGGAAATTGTTGCGGCCGAGCTGCTTCGCGTAATACATCGCCGCATCCGCGTGCGCCAGCAGCGTCTCGAGATTCGAGGCGTCCTGCGGATAAAATGCCATGCCGATGCTCGGCGACGTGTGAATCTCGACGCCCGAAATGCGCACCGGCTCCTGCATGACCTCGATGATGCGGGTCGCGACCGCCTGGGCCGTGTTGCGTTCCGGGCTTTGCGTGATGATCAGCACGAACTCATCGCCGCCTAAGCGCGCGACCGTGTCGATTTCGCGCACGACGCTCTTGAGCCGCTGAGCGACCTCCTTGAGCAGCTCGTCTCCGACGCGGTGGCCGAAGGAGTCGTTGACGCCCTTGAAGCGATCCAGGTCGAGCACGAGCACCGCGAAGGTCTGGCCCTGGCTGTCGGCGAGCGCGATGCACTGGCCGATGCGGTCGTCCATCAAGACCCGGTTCGGCAGGCCGGTCAGCGCGTCGTGAGTCGCGAGGTGCCGCAGTTGTTTGTTGGCGGATTCAAGGCCCTGGGTGCGCGCCGTGACGACCTGTTCGAGGGTCTCGACCTGGTTGCGCAAGATGCGCTCATTCTGCCATTTGCGGGTCAGCGCGTTCGCGCATTGCAGGACTTCGATGGCCTCGAACGGCTTCTTGACGACCAGCAGCTTGTCGGAGTTATTGAGGCGTGCCACGACGTCGGTCCAGTTGTAATCCGAGTGCGCCGAGCAAATCACGATCTGCACGTCAGGGTCCACGGCCCACAATCGCTCGATCGTCTCGAGGCCGTCCCACCCGGGCGGCATGCGCATGTCGACAAAGGCCATGGCATAGGGCCTTCCCTCGGCCAGCGCTTGGCGGACCCGCGCAACGCCCTCCTGCCCCTGATAGGCGGAATCGACCTCGAAGCCGACGTCCACGGCGAGCGGCGAGGTTTCCCCGAGCAGTGCAAGTTCGGCGGCTGCGAGCGCGGTCGTGTCTCCGGCGCCGCCGCCGATGACTTTGCGAAAATCGGTGTGGATATCGAGATTATCGTCGATCACGAGCACGCGTCGATTGGCGGGAACAAGTGGCTTATGCACAGAGGGCCTCCGTCGAATTGATCGGCAGCTCGAGAGTGAAGGTCGCGCCCTGTCCTAAGCCCGCGCTGTCGGCACGCAAGGACCCACCGAGGTCCCTTGCGGCGAGTGCGCCGCTGTGCAGCCCGTAGCCGTGGCCGTCGGTCTTGGTCGTGAAGCCGTGGCTGAACAGCCGCGTCATGTGTTCCGGCTTGATGCCGATGCCGTTGTCGGTGATCGCAATTCGCACGAAATCTCCGTGGTTCGAGACGCGGATCGTGACCTGCTTGTCGGGCCGGGCGGCCGCCTCGCAGGCGTATTTCGCGTTGCGCATGAGATTGATGAGGATCTGCAGGATTTTGTGCCGCTCGGTGAGGATTGCCGGCACCTCGTCGAATTCGCATTTGAGACTCACGCCGTGACGCGTGAATGCGCCGGCGTTCATGCGCAGCGCATCCTCGACCAGGTTCGCGACATCGAGCTTCTCCGGTACTCCGACCAGCTTCGAGTAGCTCTGCTGCATGACGACGATCTCCTTGATGTGATCGACGCTCTTGCGCAGGGATTCGAGTTCCTGAAGCGTGCCGTGCTGATCGAGGGTGAGCTGTTCGGACAGCTGCGTCAGATACATCGGCAGATGCTTGCCGCGTTCATCCGATGAAATGAATGTCCCCAGGTCGGCGGCGTTCTCCTGCAGCAGGGCCGCGACTTTGCCGAGGCTGGCGGCCTTCGGGTTCCTCACCCGGTTCGACACGAGCGTCGCCGATATGTTGACGCTGTTGAGCACGTTGCCGATGTTGTGCAAGACGCTGGTCGCGATTTCCGCCATACCCGCCTGGCGCGAGGCGTCGCGCAGCTGCTGCTGCAGCACGCGCTCGCGCTCGTCGGCCTCGACACGCTCGGTGATGTCGAGATCGATGCCGACGAGGCGCGCACTCGCGTCGATCGAATCGGTGGCGACCGCGGCGAGCGACGCGATATGGGCCACCGAGCCGTCGGGTCGCACGATCCGATATTGCGAGCGCAGCTGGCCGTGCTCGCGCAACGCGCTCGTGATCGCGCTCTCCGCTTCCTGACGGTCGTCGGCGTGAATCAGGCCGAGCCAGGCCTCGATCGTCGGACGGAATTTGTCCGGCGGTTGACCGTAGAGCTCGTGCATGCTGTCGCTCCACCACAAGTCCGAGCCGTCGGCCTTCAGTTCATAGACGCCGGCACGCGCCGCGCGCGTTGCGACGCCGAAGCGCACCGACATGGTTTCGAGCACGGCGCGCCGCTCTCGTTCGGCGGAAATCTCCGCTTCCATGCGCGCCTTCAAACGCCGGCGCGTCGCCAGCACGAACACGACCGTCAAAATCGTCGTGATGATCAGCGCGCCGCCGACCGCATACTTTTGGCGAAGTCCGGACGCCACCGCCTCGCGCACCACGAGTTCGTCGCGTCGCTCGTATTCGTCGTCGATCGCCTTGGTGAGCGCATCTCCCTGCAGGATGCGCTCGCGCAGCGGCACCAGGGTTTCGAGCGTCGCGCCTTTCGGGATGATCGCCTCGAGACCCGAGAGCAGCGTGGCGGCGTCCCCGACGCTCGGTGTCTCGTCGATCATCGCGAGCCCGGCAAGCTCTCCGGCGCTCGAGTGCAAGGCCTCGACCGACTGGGCGCCCAAGGAGCCGGTGTCGGCGACGTCGGCCGCGCCGTTCGCGAAGATTTTGTAATAGGCGCGTGCTTCGGCCGCGAGTATGCGCAGCGGCCGCGACTGCTCGAGGCTCTCTGCGCGGCGCGCATCGACGACCATCTGGACGAGCAAGACCACCGCGATCGGCAGTACGACCGCGAGAAATTGCAACGCGATGAGTTTGTCGGTGGCACGCTTCACATAAGGATTATCATTCACGACACCGGCCAAAATATGCTAAGCAGATCTCTGTCCGGAAAGGTTTTCTGGCCGAGAATGGCTTTTGAGGCCCGATTGGGCCCCAAAACGGCGGGTCGCCGACGGTCGATCGGGGTCGGAGCCTGCCGTTACGGCCGCCCCGCGAACCGCGTCAGATCTCGAGCTGTCTCGCGATCTCGACGACGTTTTGCGGCGGCAGGTGGAAGCGGTCGACCGCCTTGACGGCGTTGCGATAGAGGAACGCGAACAGCGCCAGCCGCCTGCCTCGCAGCGCCTTGCTGCCCGGCTTGTGCACGATTAGATCGCGCGAAGCGATGAATACCGCGTTGTCGAGGTCGAGCGTCGAGTCGAGACTCTGGACCTGCCGCAATGCGCGCCTCAAATCCGGAATCTCGATGAATCCGAATTCGGCGACGACCTGCCACCACCCCTCGGCGACCTTCGATACCACCGTGCAGGTCGGCGCCGAGGAACGCGGCGTGTCGGCGAATATCACGCTGAGACTGATCACATGGCGCGGCAAAGCCCCCATGAAATGCACGTGATCCATCGTGAGGCGCGAGACCTTGTGCGAGCTTCTCGTCAAAAAGACCATCGTGCCCTCGACGCGCGGTATCTTGCCGGACTCCAAATCCCTCAAGAACTGGTCGTCGGTCTGCGGTACCTGCGAGAGCGAGGCGCGAACCGCATCGATCCCGGCGCGCCAGGTCAGCATCACCATGAACAACATGATCGCGAAGGTGAGCGGCAGCCAGCCGCCGTCGGCGATCTTGAGCAAATTGGCCACGAAAAAACCGGTATCGACGACGAGAAATAGTCCCGCCACCGGCAGCGTCACCGCGAGCGGCCAACGCCACACGCGACGCATCGCGACATACAGCAGGAAGGTCGTCAGCAGCATGGTCGTCGCGACGGCGGTTCCATAAGCACCCGCGAGCCGGTCGGAGCTGCCGAAACCGATCGTGATGCCCACGGTCGCGATCATCATCAGCCAATTGACGACCGGAACGTAGATCTGACCGTAGACCGCGTCCGAGGTCTGCCGGATCGCGACGCCCGGCAGCCAGCCGAGCTGCACGGCCTGGCGCGTCATCGAGAACGAGCCCGTGATGATCGATTGGCTCGCGATGATCGTCGCGACGGTCGCGAGCGCAACCAGCGGATAGATCGACCACGCGGGCGCCATTTCGTAGAACGGATTGCCGCTCACCGTGCCTCTTTCGATCAAGTACGCGGTTTGGCCCGCATAGCTCAGCAGCAGCGCCGGCAGCACCACGCCGTACCAGGCCCAGCGGATCGGACCCCTGCCGAAATGTCCCATGTCGGCATAGAGTGCCTCGCCGCCCGTGATGCACAGGAACACGCCGCCGAGCACCAGAAAGCCCGCGGCGCCCGACGCGGCGAGAAAGTGGATCGCGTGCCGCGGGTCGATCGCGGCGAGCACTGCGGGGCGCCGCACAATCGCGATCGATCCGAGCAGCGCGATCACGAAAAACCACAGCAGCATGACCGGACCGAACGCGCGGCCGATCTTCTCGGTGCCGATTCGCTGCGCCAAAAACAGCGCAACCAAGATCACGACCGCCGCCGGCATGACGAACGGCTTGAACGAGGACGTGACGACGTTGACGCCCTCGAGCGCGCTCAGCACCGAAATCGCCGGCGTGATCGCGCCGTCGCCGTAGACGAGCGCGGCCCCGAGCAGTCCGATGCCGCTCAGCAGTTTGACGCCCGGCGCGAAGCTGTTGGCGCCGACCAAGGACATCAGCGCGAGAATTCCGCCTTCGCCGCGGTTGTCCGCACGCATGACAAATAGGCAATACTTGATCGAGATCGTAATGATCAGCGTCCAGACGATCAGCGACAGGATCCCGAGCGCACTTTCGGTCGAGAAACGGCCGCCCGCGGCCTGTACCACGGTCTGCAAGGTATACAGGGGGCTCGTGCCGAGATCGCCGAACACCACGCCGAGCGCGGCAAGCGCCGTCCAGGGGGCAGATTTGCTCCCCGCAGCGGATTGGCTGGTCGTTTCGGCCGTCATTCAAAGGTCTCCGATCGTCGCACTGGTCCATGCCAGCAAGTGTTCCGCATAGACCCGCTCGACCAGCAGCAGGTACTCCTCGGGCTGCGGACATACCGCGACCACGCTGAGTTCGGCAAATCGGCCGATCAATGCCTCGCCGGGCTTCGGCACGGCGAATGCGCCGCCGAGCCGCAGCAGCAGATCTTGCGCGCGTGGGCCGGCGGCGCGCAACGCCCAGAATCCCCCCGTCAGATCGACGAAGCATGCCTGCGTCGCGGCCGTCAGCGCGGTCTCCAGCGCGTCGAATGGCGCAGCGCTCGCGCTTACGACGAGCACTTCGGTCGGGCTACGCCACGCGAGGAGGATCTCCCCCGCGGTGCCCGGCGCGATTGTGAGCGCCTGCCGCGGCCGCGGCAGGACCGCGCCGGGAACGGCGCCCGCGAGTACGCCGAGCGCCGCCGCATCGAGAAAGCGCAGAGCTCCAACGTGCATGCCGCGCTCGAGCTGGACCTCGAGCCCGTCGATGCGCCACTGGGTCTTATCCACGCAGACGCTCCCCGGCCGGATCGACGAACGGAGCCTTGACGACGTGCGCTTCGATCGTCGAGCCGAGATGATGCAGGCGCAGCCGCTCGCCGAGCCGCTCGCGGCCGCGTGCGAGCATCGCGAGCGCGACCGGCGCGTGCAGCGACGGGCTCCAGTAGCTCGAGGTCACGTGGCCCTCGGTGAGGGCGGGCGGTGGCGCGGCCGCGATTTGCGCGCCGACCGGCAACAGCGTGCGCCCGTCGGCGGGCGCCAGCGCGACCAGTTGCAGGCGCTCTCGATCGCGTGACGCCGGACGCAGCAGCGAGCGGCGCCCGACAAAATTGGCGGCCTTGCGTTCGATCCCACGCGCCATGCCGATGTCGCCGGGCAAGGTCGTGCCGTCGGTATCGGTGCCCACATGAACATAGCCTTTTTCAGTGCGGAGAATCTCGAGCGCCTCAATTCCGTACAGTGCGCCGTCGAAACGGCCCGCAAGCGCCCAGAGCCGTTCCAGCAGCCATTCGACGTGGTCGGCGGGCAGATTGATCTCGTAGCCGAGCTCGCCGCTGAAGCTCGCGCGCAGCACGCGCAGGCACCGGCCCTCGAGGCCGCTTGCGCGCATCGTCATGTGCGACATGCGCGCCGGTGCGAGCGCCCCATCGAAGCCGACCGCCGCGAGCCAATCCCAGGCGCGGGGGCCCGCGACCGTCACATTGCCCCAACGCGAGGTCACCGGCGTCACGAGCACCTTGAGCCCCGGGTACTCGCATTGCAACCACTCCTCGAACGCCGCGGCCGTGCGCTCGACTCCCGCACTCGTCGTGTTGACCCAATAGTGCTGATCGCCGATGCGCGCAACGATCCCGTCATCGACGACGATGCCGTTTTCGTTGAGCAAGACTCCGTAGCGCGCCTGGCCGACGGCCAGCGTCGAGATCGTGCCGACGTACATGAGATCGAGGAACTGCGCGGCATCCGGTCCGAACACCTCGATCTTGCCGAGCGGCGAACCGTCGAAGAGTCCCGCGCTCCGGCGCACGGCGCCGGCCTCGCGCTGGGCGGCTAGTTCGAGCGTCTCACCGGCACGCGGGTAGGCTGCCGGCCGAACCCAAGCGCCGAATTGCTCGAACAGCGCGCCCTGGGCTTGGTGCCAGGCCGCGGCAGGCAAGCGCTTCAGCGGCCGATACAAGGCGCCGACGCGCCGGCCAACCAGCAGGCCGAGTGTCACGGGCGCAAACGGCGGCCGGAATTTCGTCGTGCCGACTGCCGCCGGATCCCGGCCCGTGAGATGGCCCATCATGACGAGTGCGTTGATATTGCTGGTCTTGCCCTGATCGGTGCCCATGCCGGTCGTCGTATAGCGCTTCAGATGCTCGATCGAGCGATAATTCTCCTGCGCCGCCAAGCCGACGTCGCTCGCGGCGACATCGTTCTGCAGATCGACGAACTGTTTGCCCCGCAGGCCCGCAACCACCGTGTTCGCGAGCGACCGGCCGGCACCTCCCACCGGGGCGCCGGGCGGCGGCTCACCGCGCGCCAGCGCGCGTCCGACGTCCGCGGCGTGTGTGACGGCAGCATCCGCGTCGAAAACGCCGGCGCAAGCCCCGACGCTCGCCAAGCCGGGCGCATCCCCGTCGGGGACGAACATGGCGGACTCCTCGATCCAGCGCAGCTTGCCGCCGGCCTGCGAGTGCAAATGGACCGCCGGGGCGTGTCCGCCGGCGCTTAAGATCAGGTCGCAGTCGATCGTTTGGCGGCGGCTGCCGTGCGCGAGATCGACGACAGTGCATCCACGAATCGCACGCGATCCGCTCACCTGCGCGATCGCGGCATCGTGAATCACGCGCACTCCGGCATCTTGCGGTCCAGCGCCGGATCGCGGGCGCCGATCGACCAGTGCGACGACGTCGATGCCCGCGGCTTGCAGCGAACCTGCGACGCGGTAAGCCGCATCGCTGTTGGCGGCAATCAGCACCCGCCGACCGCAGCCGACACCGTAGGCGTGCGCGTATTTGTCGGCGGCGCCCGCGAGCATGACGCCCGGCCGGTCATTGTCTGGAAACAGCAGCGGCCGCTCGAATGCGCCCGCGGCCGCGATGATGCTGCGTGCGCGGATTTTCCATAGCCGCTCGCGCAGCTCCCCGGCCGTGCCGCGCGGCCCAAGGTAAGCCGGCGCGAGCGCCTCGCTCGCACACGCGAGATTGTGATCGTAGATGCCGAACGCCGTCGTGCGCGTGAGCACGCGGACTCCGAGGCGTCGGATTTGCGCCGCGAGCGCGGCCGCTCGCGAATCGGCTCGCCACGCGAGCGCGCCGCCGAGCTCCGCGCCGCTCGCGAGCAGCAGCGTGTCGGCACCGGCTTGCGCGGCCGAGGCCGCGGCGGCGAGGCCCGCCACTCCCCCGCCGATGACCAGCACGTCGGTGGTCGCGGAAATCTCCTCATAACGGTCCGGGTCTGCGAGCCCGGATGCGCGCCCGAGCCCCGCCATGCGGCGGATCGCGGGTTCGAACAAGTGCCAATCGGGCCACATGAAGGTCTTGTAGTAGAAACCGGCGGGCAGCAGGGAATGAAACCAATCGTTGACCGCGCCGACGTCGAATTCGACGCTCGGCCAGCAGTTGACGCTGGAGGCGACCAGCCCCTCGTAAATCTCGACGAGCGTCGCGCGCTGGTTCGGTGTGCGCCTCGCGCCCTCGCCGACGTCGACGATGCCCGTGGGCTCCTCGATGCCGCAGGAAAAAATTCCCCGCGGCCGGTGCAGCTTGTAGCTGCGACCGATCAGGCGCACGCCGTTCGCGAGCAGCGCGGACGCGAGCGTGTCGCCGCGAAAGCCGTCGAAGCTGCTTCCGTTGAATCGAAATGTCACCGCTTGCGTGCGATCGAGGCGCGCGCCCGCCGGCGCGTTCAGCCGGTATGACGTCATGGCGGCGCGGACTCGCTGATGCCGTAGACTGAAACGATTTCGTGAGTCACGGTGTGGCGCGCGAGGTTGAACCACTGGCCGCATCCCTGCGCATGGCGCCAGCGCTCCAAATGCAGGCCCTTGGGATTGTCGCGAAAGAACAAGTATTCGCCCCAGGCCCGATCACCGGCCTCGAGCGGTGGACGCAGGATATGGGTCGTTCCGCCGCAGACGAATTCGTTTTCATCGCGGATGCCGCAGTAGGGACATGGGATTTGCATCATGGCGGTGAGTGTCGCTGCCGCTAATGCGCGATGCCGGAGGCAGCCGCTTCGTCGACGAGCCGGCCGGTGACGAAACGCTCGAGCTGAAATGCTTCCGCGAGCGGGTGGTTTTTGCCGGTCGCGAGCGCATGGCTCAGCGTCCATCCGCCGACCGGAATTCCCTTGAAGCCGCCCGTGCCC
Source organism: uncultured Gammaproteobacteria bacterium (assembly GCA_963782845.1). GTDB lineage: Bacteria > Pseudomonadota > Gammaproteobacteria > Steroidobacterales > Steroidobacteraceae > Bog-1198. The sequence goes on from CAWALM010000001.1 coordinate 128,622, forward strand.
CAACCGCAGTTGATATAGACGCCCGGCACCGGCGTCGGGCCGATGATCGGGCTCGAATCGTGCACCACGTCGACGATGCCCGCCCATTGGCGCAGCATTCGCAGCCGGCTCAAGCCGGAGAATAGCGCGAGCGTCGCCGCGAGGATCGACTGCTCGACCGCAAAACTGCCGCGCTGTGCGTAGGATGGGAACAGATCGAGCATCGCGCCGATGACCATTTCGCCCTTGTCGGACTGGTTCACGTAGGCACCCGTGCCCGGCGAGAGGATCACGGTATCGAGCAGCGGCTTGATCGGTTCGCTGACGAGCGCCTGCAGCGCATAGCTCGTGACCGGCAAGCGAAATCCGGCGAGCGCCGCGAGCACCGAGCTGTGGCCGGCCGCCGCAATGCCGATGCGCTCGGCGCGGATCTCCCCGAAGCCGGTCGTCACGCCCACGGCGCGCTCGCCGTGCTTGACGAATCCGCGCACCTCGCAATTCTGAATGATGTCGACGCCGAGCTTGGACGCTGCGCGCGCGTAACCCCAGGCCACCGCGTCGTGGCGCGCGGTGCCGGCGCGCCGCTGCCGGAAGCCGCCGAGTATCGGCAAGCGCGCCTGCGGCGACATATCGAGTATCGGCGCGAGTGAGGCGACCTCGTCGCGCGTGAGTATTTCGGCCGCGATGCCGTTCATCTGCATCGCGTTCGCCCAGCGCGCCATCGCATCCAGGTCATGGCGGCTGTGCGCGAGCAGCACGAGGCCGCGCTGGCTCAGCATGATGTTGAAATTGAGCTCGCGGGCGAGGCCCTCGTAGAGCTTCAAGGAGAAGTCGTAGAGGCGCGCGCTCTCTGGATAGAGATAGTTCGACCGCACGATCGTCGTGTTACGCCCGGTATTGCCGCCACCGATCCAGCCCCGCTCGAGCACCGCGACGTTCGTGATCCCGTGGTTCTTCGCCAGATAATAAGCCGCGGCGAGCCCATGGCCGCCGCCGCCGACGATGATCACGTCATAGCTCGATTTCGGCTCGCGGGATTCCCATGCCGGCGGCCAATTCCGGTGCCCAGCGAGTGCGCCTCGCAGCAGGGACCAGGCGGAATAATTCATAGGACTCTCGACCGACCTTGCTTCACTTGCGGTGGGCGGCGAAACGATAGCAATATTCATCGCTACGACATAGCCCCGCGACGATGAATTATTGCGCAGCTCGGCGCGCGGCGATTTGCGTCGTACGGCGGATTCCGTAGACTGCCGGTCCCATGGCGCGCAACTGCATCGGCGTACTCCCCGCAATACTGCTCGGCTGGATCGCGCTCAGCGGTGCCGCGGCGCAGGCCCCGCCCGAGACGCTCGTCGTCGGGTCGATGACGCTGCACCGCTGCGCCGCCGCCGCGGCGTATTGCGGCAGCCTGGAGCGCGCCTTGGACCCCTCCGAGGGCGTTCCCGGCTTCGTCTCGGTGCACTTCGAATTCTATCCGCACACGAATGCCGGTGTTGCGGCCGGAACCTTGGTGGCGACCGAGGGAGGGCCGGGGTATCCCGCGACCTTGTCGCGCGACGATTACCTCGCCTTGCTTGGGTCATTGCGTGCGGGACGCGATCTCATTCTCATGGACAACCGCGGCACCGGACTGTCGGCGGCGATCGACTGTCCGGCGCTGCAGACCGCGGAGCGCTGGACCGTCGAGCTCGTGGCGGCCTGCGGCCGATCGCTCGGCGAGCGCGCGCCGTTTTATGGAACCGCGTTTGCGGCCGATGACCTGGCGGCGATCTTGGGTGCGCTGCAGGTCGGGCGCGTCGACCTGTACGGAGACTCCTACGGGACTTATTTTGCGCAGGTGTTCGCGCTGCGGCATGGTGATCTGTTGCGCTCGCTCGTGCTCGACGGCGCCTATGCTTTGAACGGACCGGATTATGCCTGGTACCCGAACTATGCACCGGCAACGCGCGACAAATTCAACATCGCATGCGAACGATTCCCGGCCTGCCGTGGGCTTGCGGGCGATTCGGTCGGGCACATCCTCCCGGCGCTCGCGCTATTGCGCGCGGCGCCGTTTCCGGCGCAAGGCCGCGATGCCGACGGCGAAGACAAGTCCTTCACCGCCGATGCCGCGCAGCTCGCGACCGTGATGTTCGCGGGCGCGCCGGCTTTCGCGACGGTACGCGAACTCGATGCGGCCGCGCGCGCTTTCGCCGTCGGCGACCGGCTGCCGCTGCTGCGGCTCATGGCGGAAACCGCGAGCGGCGTCGACTCGCGGGATCCGAGCGCGGATCCGCGCAAATGGAGCGCCGGACTCGCCGCGGCCGTGATGTGCCAGGATCCGCCGCAAATTTTCGACATGCATCTCGCCCCGGATGCGCGCCTCGTTGAACGCGATCGGATCATCGCCGCTCGAAAGCAGGCCGCGCCGGACACTTACGCGCCATTCACGATCGACGAATACCGCGCAATGCCGCTCGACTACAGTTTCCTCGATCAATGCGCGGCCTGGCCTGCCGCTGCCTCCGGTCGCAGCGCCGGCCACGCCGCGGCGGAACGTGCGAGCTATCCTGACGTGCCGGTGCTCGTCATTTCGGGCGAACTCGACAACATGACGACGGTCGCCGACGGCGCGGCGGCGGCCCGCGCGTTCAAGCGCGGCCGCCAGGTCGTGATCGCCAACAGCTTTCACGTCAACGCGCTGCCGAGAGCGCGCAGCGCCTGCGGTGCCGAGATCACGCGCAGCTTTCTCGAGACCCTTGCGGTGACCGACACGGCCTGTGCGGCGCGCGTGCCGCCGCTGCGGCTCGTACCGCTTTTTGCGCGCCATGCCGCGGAGCTTGCGCCCGCGGTGGCGCGTGCCGGAAACCGCGCCGACGAAGACCGGCTGCGTGTCGCGAGCGCCGCGCTGCAGACGCTCGGCGACGTGCTTGCGCGCGTGCCGCAGAATTCGTCGGGCTCCGGAAAAGGATTGCGTGGCGGCAGCTTCCTGATCGTGCAGCACGGCACGAAGCTGCACGTGAGTCTCTACCAAGTGCGCTGGACCGAGGACGTCGCGGTCAGCGGCGCGATCGAACGATCACCGGGGCCGGAGGGCGAGGTGCTCGCACGCCTCAAGATCAGCGATCTCAGCGGCTTCAACGGAGACCTCGAGATTCGGTGGCGCGAAGGAGCCGCCGCCGCCGCGCAGCTGTCCGGGCGGCTCGGCGATTTGCGCCTCGAGGCGGCCGCCGCCGCGCCCTGAAGAATCCGCCTGCGCTAGTCGCCCTTGCCGAAGCGATAGCTGAGCCGCAAGCCGTAGACGCGCGGCTCGTTGGTCGTCTCGCGGTGATCGTAATTGCCGGTGTTGGTGAAGATCACGGCGTTCGTGTTGAACAGATTCGCGATATACGCTTCCGCAGTCCAGTGTCCCGCCGCCGATTCGACGCCGAAGCGCAGGTTCGAAATCTCGTAGGCCGGCTGCAGCGAGCGCGCGAAGCCATTGGCGCTCACCTCGCGCAGATCGCTCCACATGTTGCCCTTGTGAGCAATGTCGTACTGGCCGTAGCCCTTGAGGTCCGCGCTGAGCGGCTGCTCGTAGCGGATGTTCGCGCTGTAATTGAAATACGGCACGTACGGCAGGCGCTCGCCGGGCGAAACGATGAAATTGGGGTTGTCGTAGGTGTTCGAGATCAGATGCGAATCGTTGTAGCTCACCGAGGCCTGCAGCGACCAATGATCGGTGGCCTTGAGGTCCACGTTCGATTCGGCGCCGTAAATGCGTGCGTTGCCGAGGTTCGCGTTGAACGTCGTCGGACAGATGCTCAAGTCGTAGACCGCCGTCTGGTAGTTCTTCCAAGGCATGTAGTAGACCGCGCCGTTCCAGGTCATGCGGCCGCCGAAATCCGTCGATTTCCAGCCGATTTCGAAATTATTGAGCGTGTCAGGCTTGTACTGCGCCGGTGCGCCGTTGGCGACGCATGAGGGGCCGACGGTGTTGACGCCGCCGTCGCGAAATCCCTGGCCGAAGGTCGCGTAGAGCAGCAGGTCTTTGCTCGCCTTGAAGTTCAGCCCCGCTTTCGAGTTCCATTTGTTCGAGCCGCCCGTGTATTCGCTCGGCACCTTCGGGTCCCAGAAATATCCCGCGTACAGGCTGCTGCCCCGGAAGCTCGACTGGAAATGCTGCAGGCCGATCTCGGCGGCCCACTGGTCGTTGATGTTGAAGGTCAGGTCGCCGAATTCGGTGGTCTGAAGATAATCAAAGCGCGAAACATAGCTGTACCATTCTTCCGGAAGCGGACTCGCGGTTTGCGGCGCGTAATAATTGTTGTAGTAGCTGATTTGGCTCTGGTAGGCCTCTCCGTTAGGCTGAATGCCCGGCATGTAATAGAAATCGGAATACTTTTCTCGCGTTTTCTCCCAATAAAGGCCCCCGAGCCATTGGATACGCGTGCCGGGTTTCGACTCGAGACGCAGCTCGTTCGACCAGCGCTCACTATTGTTCTGGTAGACCGTGTACATCGTGGGAACATTGCATCCGCCGAAAGCGTCCGTTCCCCCTTGGATCGTCGGACCCGTCTGGCACGCCATGCTTTGGATATTTTGCGCGTTGAACGGGGCGACGCTCGAATATTGCACGTAATTGGAATACTCATCGGTCGAACGGCTTGGTTCCGACCAATAGGTGCTCGCGTAGACGAGATCGGCAATACCGACGTCGCCGTCGAGATGGAAATTCAAGGTCTTCACGTAGTTGTCGCCGCTCTCGGGCCCGAAGCGCGAAACGTTGCGCGAGCCGAGCGTCGGGTCTTCGTCCCAGGCGCCATGGTGCTGCTGGCTTTGGTAGCCATAGGTCAGCAGCGCGCTCCATGTGTCGCTGAATACCTGCTTGATCGCGGCTCGCCCGCCCGCGATCGTCTGAACGTTGTAATCGTGCCCCGCGTAGGCCGCGTTGTTCGACACGACCCCGCTGACCCAGTTGCGGTTCGACAGCAGGTTGTTGATGAAGCCGCCCTGATAGAGGCTGTAGCCCGATAGGCGCAGCGCCGTGCTGCCCTCGATGATCGGCAGATTCACGAAACCCTCGGCGGACAGATTATGGCTCGCCCCGTCGATCTTGCCCCCGTCGAGATCGATCCCGGCGCTGAAAGCGTTCGGGTCCGGCTTCTTGGTCACGATGCGAACCGCGCCGGACATCGAGCCCGCGCCGAACAGCGTGCCCTGCGGCCCATTGAGCACCTCGATGCGCTCGATGTCGTAGGAATGCAAATCGGGGATGCTGCCGTAATAGCTCATCGACATGTCGTCGAGGAAAAAGCCCGTCGACGAGGTGTTCGTGACGTTCGGGTTGCTGCCGTCGGAGACGCCGCGCATGAAGAACTGCTGCGTGCCGGGCCCGATGCTGATGAACGAGATCGAGGGGGTCTTGGTCGCGTAGTCCTCGAACTGCGCGATCGCCAAATTCTGCAGATCCTTGGACGTATAGACGTCGATGCTCTGCGGAACGTCCTGCAAATTCTCGGTGCGCTTGCGCGCGGTCACGATGATCTCCCCGAGCACGTCCGAGTTGTCGGCGGCCGCGAGCGCGCCCGCGCATTGCACCGCCGCGGCGCCCGAGAGCACCGCGGTGATCGCGACGCTGAGCTTGGATCGTGTCGTTCCGAGGGCGCGTCCATGCGGCTGTGCAGACCGTTCTGCGTGAGTCAGCTTGCCGATTGCGCTCATGGTATCCCCATCTATTTTTTTCTTGCGCGCACGCGCTTGCGCGAGTGACCTGTCCCGATCATCGCTTGAGTCGGCGGCCGCCGTCAATCGTCTAGAGATCCGCGAAGCGGTCGAGGCAGTCCCCGAGACTCAGCTTCAAGGGCTCCAGTTCGCGCTCGAAATGTCTCCAGTAGCCGACGCCGGTGCTGTACAGCGGGCGGCGCACCTGCTCGGAACTCGCGGTGCGCACCGCGCGATCGGTCTGATGAAAACTCAGGCAGGCCGCCTCGAACGGCAGTTCGCAATGTGCGAGCAGATGCCGAATCGTCGCCTCGGGTTCTCGAATCAGCCGCTCGTACTGCACGCGCAATACCTTGCCGGGCAGCACGTCATCCCAATGGTCCATGAGCGACAGGTACGCCCGATAATAGCGACCGAGGTCGGCGAGATCGTAGGTGAAGGATTGACCTTCGGCAAAATTCTGCTTGTACGCGCTGAAGCAGGCGTCGAGCGGATGGCGCCGCACGTCGATGATCGCGGCGCGCGGCAGTATCGCGTGAATCAACCCGATGTGGCTGAAATTGTTCGGCATCTTGTCGATGAAGCGCGGTTTACCCGCGCGTATCGGGCGCGTTTCGTCGAGGTAGCGCTTGCCGAGGGCCGCGAGACGCTCGGCCGGCGCCGCAGCCACCGACTCGGGGTAAGCGTCGCCGCGCTTCTCCTGATGGTCGAACTCCCGCACGATCGTGAGGATATTGGGCAGCTCCATCGTGCCTTCGACGTTCGAGTGGCTCGCGAGGATTTGCTCGACGAGCGTCGAGCCGGAACGCGGCAGTCCGACGATGAAAATCGGCGCGGGGTCGGCGCAGCCCTGGCCCGCGCGCGCATCGAAGAACTCACGATCGAACAGCGCTTGTACGCGCCGCGTCTTGGCCTCGAAAAAATCGATGTCGAACGGCGATTCAGCGCGGCGCAAGCGATTGCCGTCCGCGTAGTGAGCGAAGGCCGCGGGGTAGTTTTGTTTATGCTCGAACGCGCGGCCGAGCGCGAAGTGCACCTGCGCTTCGGTCGTCGGCCCAGTCGGGCCCGACTCGAGCAGCGCGCTCATCGCCGCGATCTCGGCGTCGCTGAATACATAGTTCTTGAGATCCGCGAGCGCCCAGTACGCCTCGCCGAATGCGGGATCCATCTGCAGGCAGTCGCGATAGGCCTGCTCGCACTGCGCGCGCCGACCGAGCGTCTTTTGCACGTGGCCGATCGACAAGCGCAGCTCGACCTTGCCCGGATTGAGCCGCGCGGCCTCCTCGAAGGCCTCGAGCGCATCGTTCTGCCGCAGCAGTCGCGTGTAAACCGTGCCGAGGGCGACCCAGTTCTGGGGATTTTCCGGCTCGATCTTCAGCAGTTCTCGGATGCAGACTTCCGCCTCGGCCAGCCGTCCCGCTTCGAGCAGCGTATGGCTCAAGCCCCGCCGCAGCAGCGGCAGGTGTGCCGATTGCCGTAACGCATGGCGCAGCAAACGCTCGGAATCCGCGCAGTAGCCGACGGCCAACGAAACGGCGGCGAGTCCGCAAAGAGCCGCGACATGACTCGCGTCTTCCTTGAGAATTTCGCGGAAAATCAGCTCAGCGGTCTTGCGATCCTTCGCAACGAATGCCGCGGTCGCCGTCTCGATGCGCAGCCGATGCGGATCGGCGAGCCGGGCGCGCTCGAAAGCGACTTTGGCGTCCTCGTACTTTTCGAGTTCGACGAGCACGTCCCCGTAGGCGAGCCACGCGGCGCCGAGCGCAGGGGCGGCCTGCACGACGCGCCGGAGCTCGTCGCGCGCCTGCTCGAGGCGGCCGGTCTGCCGGTAAGCGCGCGCAAGGTCGGTGCGCGCCAGCGCGAATTTTGGCGCCGAAGCGACAGTGCGCTCGAGAATCTCGATCGACTGCGAGAGCTTGCCCTGCGCGAGCAACGCGGCACCCAGCAGCCTCAGGCTGTTGATTTCGCCGGGCATCGCCGCTTGTATCGAGCGCAGTTGCCGCTCGGCGGTTTCCGCCCGCCCTTCTCGAAGCGCGGCAAGCGCGCTTCCGAACGCAGCGTTCAGCCCCGCCGGTGATTGCTCATTCACGGGTTACGACGCGCCGCATCGGCGGCTCAATGCGTCTTGCTGAAGTCGAGCCGCCCGATCTTGCGCTCGGCGCTCGGCGGGTGGCCGAATTGGTTGCGATAGCACTTGGAAAAGTGCGGCGGCGATTGAAATCCGCAGGCCGCGGTGATGTCCATGATCGGCATCGCGGTCTGCAGCAGCAGCTCGCGCGCGCGCCGCAGCCGCATCTCGAGATAATAGCGCTTCGGAACGCAGTTCAAGTCGCGCTTGAAAAGACGCTCGATTTGGCGGCGCGACAGTCCCGTGGCCTTCGCAATCTTGTCGAGCGACAGCGGCTTCTCGATGTTCTCCTCCATGAGCTGCGCGACACGGATCAGGCCGCGATTCGAGAGGCCGATCTGCGCGCGCAGCGGAATGTACTGGCGATCGGTGTCTTTGCGGACGCGGTCGACGATGAATTGCTCCGAAACCAATTGCGATATGCGAGGGCCGAGCTTCGATTGAATGAGGTGCAGCATGAGGTCGAGCGGCGCCGTGCCGCCCGAGCAGGTGTAGCGATCCTTGTCGATCGAGAACAGCTGATCGCTGAAACGCACGCGCGGGAACTCTTCGCGCAGCGCCGAGAGATTCTCCCAATGGATCGTCGCCTTGAAATTATCGAGGAGTCCGGCGCGTGCGAGCGCGTAGCCGCCGGTGCACAGCGCGCCGAGCGGCACTCGCCGGTCGGCGAGCCGGCGCAGCAACGTCAAAAGCGCCGGGGACACGGCATCACGCACATTGATGCCGCCGCACACGAACAGAATATCGACGACGCCGAGCTTATCGAGCGGCGTGGTCGGCGAGAGCTGCAAGCCGCTGCTCGCGAGCGCGGGGGATCCGTCGAGGGTGACGATGCTCCATTCATAGACATCGCGGCCCATGATGCGGTTCGCCATGCGCAGCGGCTCCAGAGCGTTGGAAACGGCGATCAGCGAGTAATTCGGGAGCGTGAGAAACGCATATTTGCACTTGCGCAAAAGCGCGGCAGTTTCCAATGCATCCTCCAGACATCTGCTTCCACGGCGGGCTAGCCTAGTATGCCAGCCCGCGGAAGGAATGTCTCATTCTGACCCTGTATTGTCGTTTTTCGGCTCTATCGGCGGAGCGGTAGGCCGCGCCGCGCGTCTGGGTGGTGACGCATTTTCGTCAGGGATTGTCGCAATTGTTCTCTTGTTTGATCGGCCGCTCGCTACACTGACGATTGCACTCACGAGGGGATCCCAAGCACATGAAAACTCATGCCCGAGTCGTCGTCATCGGCGGCGGCGTTGTGGGCGTCAGCACGCTCTACCATCTCGCGCTCAAGGGCTGGTCGGACGTGGTGCTGCTCGAGCGCGCCGAATTGACTGCTGGATCGACCTGGCATGCCGCGGGTCTGCTGCCCTTGTTCAACATGAGCTATACGGTCGGCCAGCTGCACAAATACTCGGTCGATCTGTACAAGAGGCTGCCGGCGGAAACCGGCCAGGACGTGAGCTTTCACGTGACCGGCAATTTGCGGCTCGCGACCTGCCGCGATCGCATGGACGAATATCAGAAATACTGCGGGACGGCGAATACGATCGGCGTGCCGTTCAAGGTCATCTCGCCTGCGGAGGTCCGCGAACTCTGGCCGCTGATCGACCTCGGCGACGGCGCGGGCACGCCGAAGATCGTCGGAGCGCTCTATCACCCCGACGACGGGCACATCGCGCCCGCGGATCTCACGATGGCGCTGCGCAAGGGGGCGCGAAATCGAGGCGCCGAAATCTACGAGCAGACCGAAGTCACGGCCGTCAAACGCAGCGCTTCGGGCGAGTGGCAGGTCACGACCAACAAGGGCGAGATCGTCGCCGAACACGTCGTCTGCGCGACCGGCAACTATGCCCGTCAGACCGGGCGGCTGTTCGGCATCAACGTGCCTTCGATTCCGGTCGAGCATCAGTACATCGTTTACGACGAGTCGCCGGAGCTCAAGGCGTACCGCCAGAGCGGGGGACGCGAACTCGCGGTACTGCGTGAATCCGACAAATCGTATTATCTGCGCGAAGAGCGCATGGGCTGGATCCTCGGACCCTATGAGGCGGGCGCCCCCGCGCGCTTTGCCGACGGTGTGCCGGACTGGTTCGGCAAGAGCCTGTTCGAAGGGGATCTCGACCGCCTGCTGCCGCATGTCGAAGCGGCGATGCGCCGCGTGCCCTCGCTCGCGAACTGCGGCATCAAGGATATCGTCAACGGCCCGATCGCCTACACGCCGGACGGCAGTCCGTTGATCGGTCCTGCCTGGGGCGCGAAGAATCTGTGGCTCAACGAAGGCCACAGCTTCGGCATCACCGCGGCCGGCGGCTCGGGATGGCAGCTCGCGGAATGGATCGTCGAGGGGGAACCCGGCATCGACATGGCGGCCGTCGATCCGCGCCGCTACGGACCGTACACGAGCAAGCGCTACGTCGTTCAAAAGAACGAGGAGACCTACCGCAACGTTTTCGTGATTCATTATCCCGATGAGGAGCGCCCCGACGCGCGGCCCGCAAAGACCAGTCCGATTTACGACAAGCTGTTGCGCAAGGGCGCGGTGTTCGGTCAGCGCTACGGGTGGGAGCGGGCCAATTGGTTCGCCCCGCCGGGCGTCGATCCGAAGGACCAATGGAGCTTCCGCCGCTCCAACTATTTTCCGCACGTCGGCGCCGAGGCGTTGCGCATGCGCCGCGACGTCGCGCTCATCGATCTGTCGCCTTTCACGAAGCACGAGGTCTCGGGCGCGGGGGCCGAGGCCTGGCTCGACAGCCTGGTCGCGAACAAGGTTCCGACCAAGGTCGGCCGAATCGCGCTCTGCCATGCGCTGACACGCCGCGGCGGCATCCGCTCGGAGTTTACGATCACCAAGCTCGCCGAGGAGCGATTTTACGTCGTGAGCGCCGGCGCCGCCGAGCGCTATGACAGCGACTATTTGCAGAAGATGCTGCCGCCGGGCAGCGGCATCGCTCTCAGCAACATCACGACGAGCCGCGGCTGTTTCGTGCTCGGCGGTCCGCGATCGCGCGAGGTTCTCGCGAAGCTCACCGATGTGCCGCTCGACAACGCGGCATTTCCCTGGCTCACGAGCCAGGTCGCCGAGGTAGGGCTCGCGACCGACGTGTACCTGCTGCGCGTCAACTTCGTCGGTACGCTCGGCTGGGAACTGCATTTTCCGATCGAATACGCGCATCATTTGTTCGACGCGCTGTTCAGCGCGGCGTAGCGACTTCAACATCGGCATGGCCGGAATGCGCGCAATGGAATCATTGCGCATGGAAAAGTCGTACCGCATGTGGGGCACCGACCTCACGCCGGACTACACGCCCTTCGAGGCGGGTCTAGACCGCTTCGTGCGCCTCAACAAAGGCGCCTTCATCGGCAAGGAAGCGCTCGAAAAGCAGCTCGCCGCGGGCGTCCCGCACCGCTTCGTCACGCTCGAAGTGCACGGTGTCGTCGACGCCGATCCGCTCGGCAACGAGCCGCTCTACGACCTGCAGGGCAAGCTCATCGGCCGCGCAACCTCCGGCTATTACGGCCACGCGCTCGGCAAGAGCCTCGCGATCGGCTACATTCAGCCGGCATTCGCGGCCGAAGGCACGCAGATCTCGATCGAGATCTTGGGCGAACGCAAGCGCGCGACGATACTCGTCGACTCGCCGTACGATCCGGAGAACAGGGATTTGAAGGCTTGAGAGTGACCAGCGGCGTGGACGCAATGCGGCGCAAGGCCGGCGCATGAGCAGGCAGCGGTTTTCGGCGCTGTCGTTGATTCTGCGCGGGCTGTCGAGACATCGCAGCTGGCAGCCGCAATGGCGCAAAGCCGAGCCGAAGCCGGCTTACGATGCGGTCATCGTCGGCGGCGGCGGTCATGGGCTCGGCGCCGCGTATTACCTCGCCGCGGAGCACGGTCTGCGCAATATCGCCGTGCTCGAGAAGGGCTGGATCGGCGGCGGCAACACCGGCCGCAACACGACGATCATCCGCTCGAACTACCTGTTCAACGAAAGCGCCGCGCTCTACGACCATTCGGTCAAGCTCTGGGAGTCGCTCTCGCAGGTGCTCAACTACAACGTGATGTTTTCGCAGCGCGGCGTGATGATGCTCGCGCATACGGTGCACGACATCCAGGTCGTTCAAGCGCCACGTGCACGCGAATCGCTGCAACGGCGTCGACAACGAATGGCTGACGCCGGCGCAAGCCAAGGCGTTTTGTCCGCCGCTCAACATCGAGCGGCAACATCCGCTATCCGGTGCTCGGAGCGGCGCTGCAGCGCCGCGGCGGCACCGCACGCCACGACGCGGTGGCCTGGGGCTATGCGCGCGCCGCCGATGCGCTCGGCGTCGACATCATCGAGAACTGCGAGGTGACCGGCATCCGGCGCGACGCGAGCGGCGCCGTCGACGCGCTCGAAACGAGCCGCGGCCTCATCCGCACGCGCAAGGTCGGCGTCTCGGCCGCCGGCAACACGAGCGTCGTCCTGGCGATGGCCGGCGTGCGGCTGCCGCTCGAGAGCTATCCGCTGCAGGCGCTGGTCTCCGAGCCCGTCAAACCGATGTTTCCGTGCGTCGTGATGTCGAACACGATCCACGCCTACATCAGCCAGTCCGACAAGGGCGAACTCGTGATCGGCGCCGGCACCGACGCCTACACCTCCTATACCCAGCGCGGCGCGCTGCACATCAACATGCACACGCTCGACGCGATCTGCGAGCTGTTCCCGAATTTCCGCCGCATGCGCATGATGCGCAACTGGGGCGGCATCGTCGACGTGACGCCCGACCGCTCGCCGATCATCGCCAAGACCCCCGTGCCGGGCCTGTACGTCAACTGCGGCTGGGGCACCGGCGGATTCAAGGCGACGCCGGGTTCGGCGCATGTATTTGCCTGGACGATCGCGCGCGACGAGCCGCACCCGATCAATGCGCCGTTCACGATCGAGCGGTTTCGCGACGGCTATCTGATCGACGAGGCCGCGGCCGCCGCCGTGGCGCACTGAGCGAGGCGCGCCGTGCTGCTGATCGACTGTCCCTACTGCGGTAAGCGCCCCGAGATCGAGTTCTCGTACGGCGGACAGGCGCATCTGGCGCGACCGGCCAAGCCCTCCGAGCTCGATGATGAGCAATGGGCCGCCTACCTCTACATGCGCAGCAACACCAAGGGCCTGCTATGCCGAGCGCTGGCGCCACGCCCGCGGCTGCGGCCGATTCTTCAATGCGCTGCGCGATACGACGACCGATCGGATCCTCGCGACCTATGTCGTCGGGGCAGCGCAGCCCGGCGCGGCGGCGACCGGCGGCGGCACGCGATGACCGCGCATGCGCAGCGCCGCCGGTGGTCGAGTCGACCGCGCGACGCGGATTCGATTCCAATTCGACGGCCGCGACTATGAGGGGCTCGCGGGCGACACGCTGGCGGCGGCGCTGCTCGCAAACGGCGTGCACCTGGTCGGCCGGTCGTTCAAGTATCACCGGCCGCGCGGCATCCTCGCTGCCGGATCCGAGGAACCGAACGGCGTGGTCACGGTGGTCCGCGACCGGGCGCGCACGACGCCGAACCTGCGCGCTCACGCAAATCGAACTGTACGAAGGCCTGCAAGCTTTCAGCCAGAATCGCTGGCCGAGTCTGCAGCTCGATGTCGGGCGCGTCAACGACCTGCTCTCGCGGTTCTTTCCGGCGGGCTTCTACTACAAGACGTTCATGTGGCCGAAACGCGCCTGGAAGGCGCTTTACGAGCCCGTGATCCGCCGCGCGGCGGGGCTCGGAGAAGCCCCGTCGCTGCCTGATCCGGACCGTTACTCGCAGCGCTATGCGCACTGCGACGTGCTGGTCGTCGGCGCCGGCCCTGCAGGAATCGCCGCGGCAACCGCCGCGGCCGCCACCGGTGCCCGCGTGATGCTGTGCGACGAGCAAAACGAACTCGGCGGCAGCCTGCTCAGCGAGTCCGCCGCGCTCGATCGAGGGGGTGCCCGCGCTCGAGTGGCTGCGCCAATCGCTCGCGGCGCTCGCCGCCAACCCGCGCGTCGCGCTGCTGTCTCGCACGACCGCCTTCGGCTACTTCCCGCACAATTCGATCGGGCTCAACGAGCGTCTCACCGATCATCTTGCAGCGCCTGCGCAGGATGCGGCGCGTGAGCGTCTCTGGCAAGTGCGCGCGCGTGAAGTGGTGCTCGCGACCGGTGCGATCGAACGCCCGCTGGTGTTCCCAGGCAACGATCGGCCGGGCATCCTGCTCGCCGGCGCTGCGCGCACGTATCTGAACCGGTACGGCGTGCTCGTCGGCTCGCGCGCCGTGGTCGTGACCGCCGATGATTCGGCCTATCGCGCGGCGCTCGACTTGCAGGCAGCCGGAATCGCGATCGGCCTCATTGCGGACCTGCGTGCGGCACCCGAAGGCGCCCTGCCCGACGCGGCGCGCGCCGCCGGTATTCGGGTCGTGGCCGCGCGCAACCGTGCTCGGCACGGCCGGCAACCGGCGCGTCCGCGCAATCGATATCGGTCAGGTCGACGCTTCCGGCACCGCCCAGTTCTTGCAACGCTTTGACTGCGATGTCGTGCTGATGTCGGGCGGCTACAACCCGAGCGTGCATTTGTTTTCCCAATCTCGCGGCAAGCTCGCGTGGAGCGATGCCCGCAAGGCCTTCGTACCGGGCGAGTCGGCCGAGTGCGAACGATCCGCAGGCGCTTGCCGTGGGATTTACGGATTGGCCGAGGTCCTCGGCGACGGCTCGACGGCCGGGACCGAGGCAGCCCGCGCCGGCGACTCGGCGCCTGCGGAGAGCGTCGCTGCGCGCCGTTTCGACGTGACGGATTCCGGGTCCGGCGGCGACGCGTATCTCGGCGCGCTACCCGAGGCACGGTCGGGAGCGCGCCAGAAAGCCTTCGTCGACTGGCAACACGACGTGACCACGCGCGATCTGGCGCTCGCGACGCGTGAAGGCTTTCGCTCGATCGAGCACGTGAAGCGCTACACGACGACCGGCATGGCCACCGACCAGGGCAAGACGTCGAACCTCAATGCGCTCGCGATCGTCGCGAAGGCGGTCGGCGTGCCGATACCGCAGGTCGGGCTCACCAGTTTCCGCATGCCGTACACGCCGACGAGCTTCGGCAGCCTTGCGGGCACTTCGCGCGGCGATCTGTTCGATCCGCTGCGCAAGACGCCGATTCACAGCTGGGCCGAGGCGCGCCGCGCCGTGTTCGAGCCGGTCGGCCTCTGGACTCGCGCACGCTATTTCCCGCAGGCCGGCGAATCGATGCATGCGGCCGTAGCGCGCGAATGCCGTGCGGTGCGCGAAAGCTGCGGCATCTTCGACGCCTCGACGCTCGGCAAGATCGAGGTGGTCGGCGGCGGGGCCGCGGAATTCCTGAACCGCCTCTACATCAACAGCTGGACGAATCTCGGCGTCGGACGTTCCCGTTACGGAATTCTCTGCCGCGACGATGGCTTCGTGTACGACGACGGCGTCGTCGCGCGCACGGCGCCCGATCGTTTCCATGTCACGACCACGACCGGCGGCGCGCCGCGGGTGCTCGCGATGATGGAGGATTATCGTCAAACCGAATGGACTGATTTGAAGGTCTGGCTCACGTCGACAACCGAGCAATGGGCGGTGATCGCCGTGCAGGGACCGAAGTCGCGGCGCGTGCTCGAGCAGCTCGTCGAGGGCATCGACATCAACGCGGCCGCCTTCCCGCACATGAGCGTCGGGCGCGGACGCATCTGCGGCGTGCCGATGCTGCTGTTTCGAGTGAGTTTCACCGGTGAGCTCGGCTTCGAGGTCAACGTGCCGGCCGACTTCGGCCTATCGGTCTGGGAAGCGATCTGGGAGGCGGGCCAATTACACGGCATGACCGCCTATGGGACCGAAACGATGCACGTGCTGCGCGCGGAAAAGGGTTACATCATCGTCGGCCAGGACACCGACGGCACGCAGACGCCCGACGATGCGGGCCTGAGCTGGGCGATCGGCAAGACCAAGCCGGATTTCGTCGGCAAGCGATCCTTGCAGCGCGCCTCGATGAGCGCCCCGACGCGCAAGCAGCTCGTCGGATTGCGCACACGCGATCCGAAACTCGTGCTCGAGGAAGGCGCACAAATCGCCGCGACCGCGGGTCAAACGCCGCCGATGCAGCTGCTCGGGCATGTCACGTCCTCGTATTACAGCGAGGTGCTGCAGGCATCGATCGCGCTCGCGGTGGTTGCCGGCGGCCGCGCCCGCCTCGGCCAGAGCTTGTATGTTCCGATGCCGGACGGCGACATCGAAGTGCAAGTCACTTCGCCGGTGTTCTACGATCCATCGGGAGCGCGCATCGATGCCTGAGTCCGCGGTGCGCAACACGCCGAGCGTCGCTTCCACCGAGTGGCTGCGGTCGCTGCCGCCCGCGACTCGCCTGATGTTCTATGGCGATGCGCCGGCGCGGGCGCTTGCCGCGGCGGTCTGGACGGCGCCGTTTGCCGAGCAGGCGCTGCGTGCCGGCACGCGCGGTCCGCGCTCGAGCCTGTGGCTGGGGCCGGACGAGTATCTGCTGCTCGACGCCGACGCCACGCCGGCCGAATCGATCGCCCAGGGCCTCGCAGCGGCGCTCGGGAACGCGCCGCATGCGCTCGTCGACGTCAGCCATCGGCAGACGGCGATCGAGGTGCGCGGCGCCCGGGCCGAGGCGATCTTGAACGGCGGCTGTCCGCTCGACCTCGATATCGAGGCGTTTCCGCTCGACATGTGCACGCGAACCGTGTTCGCGAAGGCCGAGATCGTGCTGTGGCGCACGGCGGCGGACACCTTTCGCCTCGAGATCTGGCGATCCTTCACCGACTATGTGACGGCGTTGCTGTCGGTGATTGCACGCGATTATTATCCGCGGAGCTAGCCCCGCCGCGGATCGGCTATTCTTTCGTTGCGGGCCGTGCTTTAGTATCTCTACACGGGTCCCGATCGAGACGCCGCCCGTCGAATGGCCCACGCGACCCTCGAGGCTCACATCGCGCAATGGAAGTAGAGAGACCTCAAGGCAACGCGCCCGGCGCCGATTGGTCCTTCGCGACCTGGGCGCCCGCGGCCAAGGATGCGGTGGGAACGGCGCAGGGGCGCTCGCGGCTGTGGTTCACGATCGCGCAGGGCATCGTCACCGAGGTCTACCATCCCCGCCCGGATATTCCGCAGCTCAAGGACCTGGGCTTCATCGTCGCCGGCGCCAAGGGGTTCTGGGTCGAAGTGCGGCGGCTCGGAGAATATTCCGTCGCTTGGGCCGACGATGCGATCCCGGCGATCACCGTGACGCACACTCATGCGCGCTTCACGCTGACCCTGCGCATCTGCGTCGACCCGGAACGCGACGTCTTGCTGATCCATCATTCGCTCGACGGCGACCCGACACTGCGGCTCTTCATGCTCGCCGCGCCGCGCATCGGTGAAAATGCGGCCGACAACCGCGCCTGGGCCGAGGAGTGGGAGGGCCGGCCGGTGTTGTGCGCCGAGCAGGGTCCCTGGGGCATGGCGATCGCCGCGGTCGACCGCTCGGGGAGCCCGGGTTTGCTGCAGCGTTCGGTCGGAATCGTCGGCGCGAGCGACGGCTGGCAGGATTTCCACCGCAACGGATCGATGTGCTGGCATTACGCCGAGGCGGGTCCCGGCGAGGTCGCGCTGACCGCGGAGCTTGCCCAGTCGGGGACCCTGGCGCTCGGCATGTGCACGAGTCGCGAGGCGGCCGCGACCTTGGCGTTGGAGTCGCTCGCGAACGGCTTCGACGCGGCATGGGAGGACTATTGCAGCGGCTGGCAGGAATGGCTCGATACGGTGCGCTGGCCGCGCGGACTCGAGCGCGCGCTCGATCGCGATCAACACGTGCTGATGTGGCGTTCGGCCGCCGTCATCAAGTGCCATGCGGACCGCACGTTTCCCGGCGCATTCGTCGCGAGCCTGTCGATCCCTTGGGGCGAATCGAGTTCGAGCCGCGGCGGCTACCATTTGGTCTGGGCCCGCGACCTCGTCGAGACGGCCGGCGCCTTGGTGGCGCTCGGATGCATCGACGATGCGCGGCGGATCCTGATTTATTTGATCGCGACCCAGCAGGCCGACGGCCATTGGCTGCAGAATCAATGGCTCGGCGGAAAGCCTTTTTGGCAGGGCATCCAGCTCGACGAAACGGCATTTCCGGTGCTGCTTGCGAGCGCGCTCGCGGAGCGCGGCGCCCTCGGCGCGATTCGCGTCGAGGACATGGTGCGCCGCGCACTCGCCTTCATCGCACGCGAAGGCCCGGTCACCGCGCAGGATCGTTGGGAGGAAGACACCGGCGTCAACACCTTCACGGTCGCAGTCGCGATCGCAGCGCTCGTCGAAGGCAGCCGATTCTTGTCCGGCCGCGAGGCAGAATGCGCGCTCATGCTCGCCGATGCATGGAACTCGCGGATCGAAGACTGGACCTGGTCGCAGGACACCGCACTCGCGCGCGAAATCGGAGTGCCCGGCTACTACATTCGCACCGCGCCGGTCGACGTGCTGATCCACGAAGGACCCAAGCACGAGCGCATGCTGATCAAGAACTGCGCGCCCAGCACCGATCCGTTCGCCGACGAACGCGTGGCAATCGACTGTCTGCAACTCGCGCGCTTCGGCCTGCGGTCGGTCGACGATCCGACGATGAGCGCCAGCATCACGGCGATCGATCATCTGCTGAAGTCCGATACGCCGAATGGACCCGTCTGGCATCGCTACACCGGCGACGGTTACGGAGAGCATCCGGACGGCGCGCCGTTCGATGGTTGGGGTTGCGGGCGCGGCTGGCCGCTGCTCACCGGCGAGCGCGGGCATATGGCGGTGCTCGCAGGGTCCGACGCAGGCCCCTACCTCGACGCGATGGCGAAGATGACCGGCAAGGGCGGCCTGTTGCCGGAGCAGGTCTGGGACAGCGGCCCGATTCCCGAGCGCGGCTTGTATCCGGGCGAACCGAGCGGTTCCGCGATGCCGCTCGTGTGGGCGCATGCCGAGTTCATCAAACTCGCGCTGACGATCGCCGCCGGTGCGCCCGTCGACCGGCCCGCGCGAACCTGGGCGCGCTACGGCGGCAAGCGGCCGCGCCTGGATTTCGTGCTGTGGCAGCCGCGGCAGCGTCCGGGCCAAATGAGCGCGGGACAGCAGCTGCGCGTGCTGCTGCCCGAGCCCGGCCGGATTCACTGGTGCGGTAACGGCTGGAAAAACCCCAAGGATGTCGACACCGACGATTGGGGGTTCGGCCACGTCGCGCTGCTGCCCGTCGAGGGCTTTCCGGCGGGAACCCGCATCGACTTCACGATGTATTGGCCGGCGAGCGCGGCCTGGCTCGGCGAGGACTTTCAAATCACCGTGGTCTGAGGCCCCTCAGCGGCCCGGAATCTGCAGTGTGTAATAGAAGCGCGGCGCGGTGCGCAGCGTGAGCTTTGCGGGCCGGCACTCGAGACTCGCCAAGCTGAAGCGCGTCGTCTTCTTGTAATTGTCGCTTTCGCCATCCTGCCATTGGCTATCGAGCACCTCGGCGACGATCTCGTGACCGGTTCCGTCGGCCGACGCCTTGCACTCGCCCCATTTGAGGGTAAAGCGGTGATCGGGATTCGTACCGCGGTAGAAGAGCGTCACGACCAGCTGGTCCTTGGAAGCGTCGTAATACACATTCGCGAAATTGTCGGCGCGCGCGGCGCCGCCGATCGCCGCGGCCGCGAGCGGCAGAAGCAGCGCGAGCACGGCGCGCCGCCGGTACCGCCGGCAGCCGGCATCCGCGCGTCTTGGTCGCATCGGCGGTGAAATCACGCTCCCCCCTTCAGCGCTGGGCGCTGCGCCAATTGGAGGCAATATAATAGGCTGCGCTCGATCTCGGCAACAGCGCGGTCCCGAGTATGTGGTCGGCCGCTTTCTCGGCGAGCATGATCGTCGGCGCGTTGAGATTGCCCGTCGTGATCGACGGCATGATCGAGGAATCGACGATACGCAGTCCCGCAATCCCGTAGACGCGCGTCTCGGGATCGACGACGGCCATCGGATCGCCGCTGCCGCCCATCTTGCAAGAGCAGGAAGGGTGGAACGCGCTCTCGACCTTGGCGCGAACGAACGCATCGATCGCGTCGTCCGATTGCACGTCGGCGCCGGGTTGAATCTCGCGCGCGCGATAGGCGTCGAATGCGGGCTGCGCGAATATTTCGCGCGTGAGGCGCACGCAGGCGCGCATCTCCGCGATGTCGTCGGCATGGCCCAAGTAGTTGAATAGGATTCGCGGCTTTGCCAGCGGATCCTTCGAGGCGAGCCGCACCCAGCCGCGGCTCTTCGATCGCATCGGCCCGACATGCGCTTGGAATCCGTGCTCCTGTGCGAGCGTGGAGCCGTCGTAGGCAACGGCCATCGGCAGGAAGTGGTATTGAATGTCGGGGTAGGCTACCCCGGCGCGGCTGCGAATGAACCCGCAGGATTCGAAATGGTTGGTCGCGCCGAGACCGTTCTTGAACAGCAGCCAGCGCATGCCGATCAGCGCCTTCGCCGCGGGATTGATCGAAGAGTAGAGCGTGACGGGCTGCTTGCAGGCGACCTGAAAATAGAACTCCAAATGGTCCTGCAGATTTTCGCCGACGCCGGGCAGATCCTTGACGACCTCGATGCCGAGATCGCGCAGCTCCGCGGCAGGCCCTACGCCCGAGAGCTTGAGCAGCTGCGGCGTGTTGATCGGACCGCCGCTGAGGATCAGCTCGCGCCCGGCTCGGACCGTGTGCAGCGACTCGCCGACGCGGTATTGCAAGGCATCGGCACGCCGTCCGTCGAACAGCACACGCGTCGCCAACGCGTGCGTGATCACCGAGAGATTGGGGCGGCGCATCGCGGGGCGCAGATACGCGTTGGCGGCGCTGCAGCGCCTGCCGCCGCCAACCGTCATGTCCATGCGGCCGAAGCCCTCCTGCTGAAACCCGTTGACGTCGTCGGTCAACGGGTAGCCCGCCTCGCGCGCCGCCGCGAGCCAGGCCGCGTGCAAGGGATTCGCGAGCGAGCCGTAGCGAGTCTGCAGCTTGCCTTCGTCGCCCCGATACGGGTTGCCGCCCTCCTCGCGCCGCTCGGCGCGCCGAAAATACGGGAGCACGTCCGCATAGCTCCAACCGGTCGCGCCCTCGGCCTGCCAACGCTCGAAGTCCTGCGGATTGCCGCGGATGTAGACCAGGCCGTTGATCGAGGAGGAGCCGCCCAGCACCTTGCCGCGCGGCGTGTGCATCTTGCGCCCATCGAGTCCCGGTTCAGGTTCCGTGTGGTAGAACCAGTTGTACTTCGGCATGTTCATCGGAATCGAGAGTGCCGAAGGCATCTGGATGAACAGCGAACGGTCGGAACCGCCATATTCGAGCAGCAGCACCGTGTGCCTGCCGTCCGCGCTCAAGCGATCCGCGAGCACGCAACCCGCGGATCCCGCGCCCACGATCACGTAATCAAAAGTCAGCTCGGCCAAGAGTGTCTGCTCCGTCAATAAGGCGCATCGACGTCGCCCATCGCGACGTAGACGCTCTTCAGTTGGGTGTAATGCTCGAGCGCCGCTCGGCCGTTTTCGCGGCCCAAGCCCGACATCTTGACGCCGCCGAACGGCAGTTCGATCGGCGTCACGTTGTAGTGGTTGATCCAGCAGGTGCCGGCCTCGAGGCGCGCGATCACGCGGTGGGCACGCGTCAAATCGTTGGTGAAGACGGCCGCCGACAATCCGAATTCGGTCGCATTGGCGCGCTCGACGACCTCGTCCTCGGTGTCGAACTCCAGCACCGCCATCACGGGACCGAAGATCTCCTCGCGCACGATCGCCATCCCGTCGCGGCAAGCGTCGAACACCGCGGGCGCGACGAAATTGCCCTTGGCGAGCTCGCCGCGGGTGACGCGGTTGCCGCCGATCAGCAATCTTGCGCCCTCGGCGCGCCCGCGCGCGACATAGGAAAGCACCTTTTGCATGTGCGGCTCCGATATCAACGCGCCGACCTGGGTCGCGGGATCCATCGGATCGCCGATGCGCATCAACGCTACGCGCGCGAGCAGCCGCTCGAGAAACGCCGCCTTGAGCGAGCGGTGCACGAACACGCGCGTACCGTTCGAGCACACCTCGCCCGCCGAGTAGAAATTCGCGAGCAGCGCACCGGCGACCGCGTTATCGAGCTTGGCGTCTTCGAACACGATCAACGGCGACTTGCCGCCGAGTTCGAGCGTGACGTTCTTGAGCGTTTGAGCCGCGTCCGCCATCACGGCTTTGCCGGTTCCCACCTCGCCGGTCAGCGAGACCTTGCGGATCGCAGGATGGCGCGTCAGCAGCCGACCGGTGTCGGCGTAGCCCTGAACCACCTGGAACACGCCGGCGGGCACCCCGGCCTCGAGATAGATCTCCTGCAGCTTGACGGCGGAAAGCGGCGTGAGTTCGGC
The DNA here is from genome assembly GCA_963782845.1 of uncultured Gammaproteobacteria bacterium. GTDB lineage: Bacteria > Pseudomonadota > Gammaproteobacteria > Steroidobacterales > Steroidobacteraceae > Bog-1198. Next base: position 150,793 of record CAWALM010000001.1, read on the forward strand.
CGGCTTGAAGATCATCGCATTGCCGAAGGCGAGCGCCGGCGCCGACTTCCAGCAAGCAATTTGCAGCGGGTAATTCCAAGCGCCGATGCCGGCCACGACGCCGAGCGGTTCGCGCCGCGTATAGCCGAACGCCGCGGGGCCGAGGTCGATGTGTTCGCCGCTCACCGATTGCGCCAATCCGGCGAAATACTCGAGGCATTCGGCGCCCGAGATCACATCGACGACGCGCGTCTCCTGGATCGGCTTGCCGGTATCGCGCGTTTCGAGCTCGGCCAATTCGTCATTGCGCGTTCGCAGCAGGGCCGCCGCCCGGCGCAGGATGCGCGCGCGCTCGGCGCCGGGGAGCGCCGCCCAAGCGCGCTGCGCGCGCCCCGCCGCGGCGACCGCCGCGTCAACCTCGACGGGTCCGGCGACGCTGCAATAGCCGATCACTTCCCCGGTCGCCGGGTTGATCGAAGCGAAACGTTCGCCGGCGCCGGGCGGGCGCGCTCCGCGCGTCGTCTGCGGCGCCCCCGGCGGCCGCTCGCGGAGTCGCCCATCGACGAACGCCGTCAAGAGCGCGCGTGCCCCGCCGCTGTCGGCCTCGCGCCATCCCGATAGGGCCGCGCGCAGCCACACGCCGTCGATCATCGCGGCGATCATCGCGGCGAGACTTCTGGCCTCCTCGGCCGGCAGCAGTTGCTTGAGCGATGCGCGCAGGTTTGCGAGCATGCGGCGCTGGTAGGCCGACTGGATGCGCCGCAGTGTCTCGACATGCAGAACCTGACCCCAAAACGCGAGCCACGCCGATCCGGTTCTTTGCTCGAACTCGTCCGGACCGAGATTTCCGTCGATGACCGCTTGGATGCGCTCGCGCGGCGTCTGGTCCGGATGCAGCCGGACGCGCACCTGCAGCGCCACGCGGCGCGCGAGCGCCCGAAAGGCCGCGGCCATCAATCGGTCCTTGTCTCCGAAATAGTGGGCTACCAATCCCGGCGATACGTCCGCACGACTCGCGATCTGCGCAAGCGTCGTGCCCACAAAGCCAAGTTCAGCTAGGCTGTCGATCGTGACTTCGATGAGCTGGCGACGCCGAGAGTCCTCCGCGGATTCGCGCGCAGCGTCCATCGGAGGATTTGATTGGTCGTTCAATTTGGTGGCCTTCGGCGCATGTTGACGCGTCTGCTGGACGCCCGCAAGAAATTCTGCCTACACTCCGACTTTGAATATTTATATAAATAATTTCAATAATTTATGGACGGTTCGATGAAATCTGATCTGGGTCCATTGAACGATGGTTCAAAACAGTGTCGCGAACCGCCATCATGCCTTTCGCGAGCGCCGGGGGTCAAGCGCCTGGCGGCGCTCAGCCTGAGCCTCTTGGCGCTCAGCGCGAGTCTGGCGGCCGGCCCCGCCGCAGCGCAGTCCGCGCCGCTGAACGCCGATCCGCCGAGTTGCCAGGCGGTGCGATTCGCGGATGTCGGTTGGACCGATGTGACTTCGACGACCGCGCTCGCGAGCGAACTGTTGAGGAGCATCGGCTATCTGCCGCAAACCACCGTCTTGTCGGTACCCGTGACCTTCGCCTCGATGCAGAACAAGGACATCGACGTGTTTCTCGGCAATTGGATGCCGACCCAGGAGGCCGATCGGGCGAAGTACATCGCGGACGGTTCGGTCGTCGAACTCGACGCCAATTTGACCGGCGCGAAATACACGCTGGCGGTGCCTGCCTACGCGTATGAGGCGGGCCTTCACGACTTCGCGGACATCCATCGTTTCGGCGCGGCGCTCAATAATTCGATCTACGGCATCGAACCGGGCAATGACGGCAACCGGACGGTATTGAAGATGCTCAGCGAGAATTTCGACAATCTCGGCGAGTTCAAGCTCGTGGAGTCGAGCGAACAAGGCATGCTCGCGCAGGTCGAGCGCGCGGTTCGAGCCAAGCAGCCGATCGTGTTCCTCGCGTGGGAGCCGCATCCGATGAACATGCGCTTCGACCTACGGTATCTCTCCGGAGGCGACACGGTGTTCGGGCCGAATTTCGGAGGCGCAACGATCTACACGGTCACGCGCAAGGGCTATGTCGCGGAATGCCCGAACGTCGGCCGGCTGCTCAAGAACCTGAAGTTCACGCTGCGCGGCGAGAGCGAAATGATGGAGGCGATTCTGGATCGACACGAACAGCCGCAAAGCGCCGCCGCCGCGTGGCTCAAGGCGAATCCCGACGCCGTCAAGTCCTGGCTCGACGGAGTGCTGACCTTCGACGGGCATCCGGCGGCCGCCGCGCGTAGCAATGCGGCGCCCACGGTCGCGCCGACCGGCTTCGAGCAGTGGATCGTCAGCTCACAAGATTCCCGTCGGCGACACGATGGCGGTCGTCATCGACGCGATCAAGCAGCATGGCCGCTATCTGTTTGACGGCATCGCGGTCGTGATCCGCGGGTCGGTCGACGGCGTGACCGCGGTGCTGCGGATCTTGCCGGCGCCGGCGACTCATCGTCGCGGTCGCTGGGCTGGCCTGGCTGCTGCGCCGCTCGCTAGCCGCTCGCGGCATTCGTCGCGACTCGCGCTGCTGTTCATCTTGAACCAAGGCTACTGGCTCGCGACCTTGAGACGCTGTCGCTCGTGCTCGTCGCGACGCTGCTGTCGACCGCTGATCGGCGTGCCGGTCGGCATCGCGGCCGCGCATCGGCCGCGCCTTTATGCGGCGCTGCGCCCGGTGCTCGATCTGATGCAGACGCTGCCGACGTTCGTCTATTTGATTCCGACGCTCGTGCTGTTCGGGCTCGGTGTCGTGCCGGGCCTGATCTCGACCGTGATTTTCGCGCTGCCGGCGCCGATTCGCATGACGCATCTCGGCATCTCCTCGGTGCCGAAGCCGCTGATCGAGGCGGGTGAGGCGTTCGGCGCGACGCATCTGCAGCTGCTGCTCAAAGGTCGAGCTGCCGAGCGCGGCGGCGACGATTCTCGCGGGCATCACCCAATGCATCATGCTGAGCCTCTCGATGGTCGTCATTGCGGCGCTGGTCGGCGCCGGCGGCCTCGGGGTGCCGGTCGTGCGCGCATTGAACTCGGTGCAGGTCGGCATGGGATTCGAAGCCGGGTTCACGATCGTGCTGCTCGCGATCATTCTGGATCGCATCAGCCGGCCCGCCGAGCGCGGAGCGCCGCGATGAGCGCCGCCGTCGAATTCAAGGAGTCGACATCCTGTTCGCGCGCCAAGCGGGGCGCGCCGGAAGCCGCAGGCGATCGACGAGGCGCTCGCACGCCTCGATGCGGGCGGCACGCGCGCCGAGATCTCCGAGAAACTCGGCGTCATCGTCGGCGTCGCCGGCGCATCCTTGAGCGTCGCGCAGGGCGAGATCTCGGTGCTCATGGGCTTGTCCGGATCGGGGAAATCAACGTTGCTGCGCGCCGCCAACGGCTTGAACCCGGTGACACGCGGCGCGGTGCTGGTGCGCGACGGCGACACGACCATCGACGTCGCGCACTGCGACGCGCTGCAAATGCGCCGTTTGCGCCGCGAGCGCGTCGCGATGGTATTCCAGCAATTCGGCCTGCTGCCGTGGCGGACCGTGCGCGAGAACGTCGGCTTCGGATTGGAGCTGCGCGGTGAGCCGGCGGCGCGCCAGCGGCAGATCGTCGACGAGAAACTCGAACTCGTCGGTCTATCGCAGTGGGCCGAGAGGCACGTCAGCGAATTGTCGGGCGGTATGCAGCAGCGCGTCGGTCTCGCGCGCGCCTTTGCCACGGACGCGGACATCCTCCTGATGGACGAGCCGTTTTCCGCGCTCGATCCGCTGATTCGCGGCAAACTGCAGGATGAGTTGCTTGCACTGCAGGCGCGCGTCAAAAAGACGATCCTGTTCGTGAGCCATGATCTGGACGAGGCGCTGCGCCTCGGGGATCGCATCACGATCCTGCAGAACGGGCGCATCATCCAAACCGGCACCGCAGAGGACATCGTGCTCGCGCCCGCAGACGAATACGTCGCCGAATTTGTGCGCCACATGAATCCGCTCGATGTGCTCACGGGCGGCATGATCATGAGCGACGGGCGAGCATGGCGAGCGACGCCGGCACGCTGTGGCTCGATACCCGCCGCCGTTACCAGCTGTTCCTCGATCCGCAGGGCGAGTTCCAGGGCCTCAAAGTCGACGGTGAGCCGCAGGCCGCGTGCCGCGTCGAGGACCTGCCGGCCGCCGGCGGCTCGTCCGGCGCCGAGGCGGCTCCCGCCGGCGTTGCGATCGCGCCGGCCTCGCTCTCGCTGCAGGAAATCATTCAGCTGTGCCGCTCGACCGGCCACCCGGTGTTGCTGGCCGAGGAGCGCCGCATCCTCGGCGTTTGCGGTGAAACCGAGATCATTCGAGCGCTCGCCGGCAGCCGCGCCTCGCGCGCCACGGCTGGCGGCCGACGAGGCGCCCTGCGGAGCGGCATCTGGCTTAAATATAATGATCAAGATAATATAACGGCCGATCGCGCCGGCTGATCGCGGCCGACGCTGCGGCCCGGCCCATCGCGGCCGTGGGCGCGAATGCATACTCAGGGGAGCCAGGATGAATCACGATGTCATCATTACCTGCGCCGTGACCGGCGACGACACCAAAGTCACCAAGAGTCCGCATTGCGCGGTCACGCCCGAGCAGATCGCCGCGACCGCGATCGCGGCCGCCCAGGCCGGCGCCGCGATCGTGCACATCCACGTGCGCGAGCCGGAAACCGGCGCGTTCAGCATGGAAACCCGCCATTACCGCGAGGTCGTCAAGCGCATCCGCGAGAGCAAGGTCGACGTGATCGTCAATCTGACCTGCGGCATGGGCGGCTACATCGTCGATCGGCGACCACGGCCTCAAGGACACGCCGGCTCCGGGCAGCGACTTCGTGACCCAAGAGGAGCGCATGCGGCACGTCATCGATCTTGTGCCACGAGGGCCTGTACCGGCCGGACATCGCGACGCTCGATTGCGGCAGCCTCAATTTCGGCGACGGCAACCGCGCCTACGTCTCGACGCCGAATTACTTGCGCCAAGGCGCCGCGATCTGCAAGGACCTCGGCGTCAAGCCGGAGCTCGAGGTGTTCGACACCGGCAATCTCTGGTTCGTCAAACAATTGATCAAGGAGGGCTTGCTCGATGCACCGTCGCTGATCCAGCTGTGCATGGGCATCGCCTACGGCGTGCCCGCCGACACCGGCCATTTGCTCGCGATGGTCAACGCGCTGCCGCCGAGCATTGCAACTGGGGTAGCGTTCGCGATCAGCCGCATGCAGATGCCGTGGGTCGCGCAATCGATCCTGCTCGGCGGCAACGTGCGCGTCGGCCTCGAGGACAATCTTTATTTGAGCCGCGGCGTCTATGCGAGCAACGCGCAGCTCGTCGAGAAGGCGCGCACGATCATCGAGGCGATGGGTGCGCGGGTCTCTCCGCCGCCGAGGCGCGCGAGCGCTTGAAGCTGCGTTGAGAGGCCTGCGTCGCAGGAGGACGACCGCATGGGCGCATTGACTCCCTATCGGGCCAACATCGAATCGGCCTGGATCGATTACAACGGCCATCTGCGCGATGCCTACTACGGACTGGTGCTCTGAGCTATGCGACCGACGACTTCATGGACCAGGTGGGTCTCGACGCAGCCTATCGCGCGGCGCACCCGCTGCACGCTCTATACGCTCGAACTGCATCTGCACTATCTGCACGAGGTCAAGGCGAGCGACGAGCTCATCGTCGAATCGCTGGTGCTGGATTTGCGATCGCAAGCGCATCCATGCTCGGCTCGATGTTTCGCTGCGCGCGCGTCGCCGAGCCGGTCGCGGTCGCGGAAACGATGCTGTTGCACGTGCGCCAAGCCGAGCAGCCGGCGAGCGCGGCGTTTCCCGCCAGATCGCCGCGAGCGCTCGAGAGCCTCAAGGCGGCCCCGCAGGCGCTCGCGGCGTTCGGCCCCGGATCGCGCAAGATCGAACTGAAGCGGCGCTGAGCCCATGCCGGACATTCGCCGACTGATCGCACCGCGCAGCGTCGCGCTCATCGGTGCCGGCGCGTGGACCGACGCGGTCGCCGCCGGCAGCGCGGCCATCGGCTTCGGCGGCGACCGTGTGGCGCGTCCACCCGACGCGCGCCATCGACACCCGCGACGACCTACTATCGCAACATCGCCGACCTGCCGGGCGCCCCGATGCCGCATTCCTTGCGGTTCCGAACCACGACGCGCCGGCGGTCGCCGCGTCGCTCGCGCAGCGCGGCGGCGGCGGGTTCGTCTGCTTCACGGCGGGATTTTCCGAAACCGGTACCAACCGGGCTTGCGACTCGCGCGCGAATTGATCGCGAAGGCGCCGGCTGCCCTGCCCTTCTTCGGACCCAACTGCTATGGCTTCGTGAATTTCTTCGATCGGGTTGCGCTGTGGCCCGATCAGGTCGTGGGTCCCGCGCTCGAGCGCGGCATCGAGCGCGGCGTGGCGCTGATCTGCCAGAGCGGCACGATCGCGCTCACGCTGATGTTCAATGAGCGTTCGTTGCCGATCGGATATTTGTTCACGGTCGGCAATCAGTCCCGGCTCGCGGTCGAGGATCTCATCGAGATTCTCTGCGATGATCCGCGCGTCACGGCGTTCGGTCTTTACCTCGAAGGGCATCAAGGATCCGGCGCGCTTCGCGCTGGCCGCGGCGCGCGCGCGCGCCGCGGGCAAACCGATCGCAGTCGTCAAATCCGGGCGCACGGCCGCGGCGGCGCGCACGGCGCACAGCCATACGGGCGCACTCGCGGGCGCGGACGAGGTGTTCGAGGCGTTTTGCCGCCAGGCCGGTCTTGCCCGCTGCGACACCTTGAGCACGCTCGTCGAGACTCTCAAGGTCTTTCACGTGGGCGGCCCGCTCGCCGGCCGCAAACTGCTGATCATGGGTGCCTCGGGCGGCGACATGGCCATGAGCGCCGATGTCGCTCGTTCGCTCGATCTGGAGTTCGCGCCGATTCCCGCTGCCGATGCCGCCGTGCTCGCGAGAACTGCTGACCGCGCGCGTGACGATCGCGAACCCGTTCGACATCCATACCTATCTGTGGTTCGACCCGCCCGCCTTGGGCCGGGTGTTTTCCACGGTGCTGCATGCGGGCTTCGATGCGGTCGGGTTCATGCTCGACTGTCCGCCCGACGGCAAATCCGACACGGCCGCCTTCGACGCGGTCATCGATGTGTTCATCGATGCGGCGCGCGGGGCGCCGACGCGCGCCGCATTGGTCGCGTCGCTGCCGGAGACGCTCGGCGCGCGCATCCGCGAGCACTGCCTGGCCGGCGGCGTCGTGCCGCTGCAAGGCCAGCGCGAAGCGCTCGAAGCACTCGCCTTGGCGGGGGCCGTGGGGCGCAGCTTGGGCGCAGGCCCGGCGCCCGCGGCTGCAGCTGCCCGAGGCGGCGGCGCCGCGGGCGCGGGCGCGCATTCGTACGCTCGGCGAAGCGGAGGCCAAAGCCGCCTTGGCGGAGTTTGGCCTGCGCGTCGGGCGGGGCATCAGCGGTCCGGCGTCCGCCGCGGCGGCGGCCGCGGCCGCTCCGTGGGCTTTCCCGTCGTCATCAAGGCGATCGGCGCGCATCTCGAACACAAGACCGAGGTCGGCGGCGTCGTACTCAATGTGCGCAGTCCCGCGGAAGCGGACGCGGCGGTCGCGCGCCTCGCCGGACTCTCGAATACGCTGCTCGTCGAACCGATGATCACCGACGGCGTCGCAGAGATCCTGGTCGGCGTCATCCTGGATCCGCAATTCGGGCTCGTGCTCGTGGTCGGCGCCGGCGGGGTGCTCACCGAACTGCTGGCCGACAGCATCTCGCTGCTGCCGCCATGGACCAAGGAATCGATCGAGGCGGCGCTTCGCAAGCTCAAGGCGGCGCCGCTGCTCGGCGGATTTCGCGGCAAGCCCGCCGGCGACGTCGCGGCGCTCGTCGAGGCCGTGCATGCGGTCGCGCGCTACGCCGAGCGCACATCTCGAGTCGCTCTCGGAACTCGATGTCAATCCGATCATCGTCCGGCCCGGTCGGCAACGGCGCTGTCGCCGTCGACGCCCTCATTCGTCTCAAGGAGCAATGAAGCCATGTCGCAGGGAATTCATCACCGCCAAAGACGGCGCGATCCTCGAGGTGAGGATCGACCGGCCGAAGGCCAATGCGATCGACCTGGCCGCGAGCCGGCGCCTCAACGAGGTCTTCAGCGACTTTTCGCGACGATCGCGGCGCTGCGCATCGCGATCATCACCGGCACCGGCGAGAAATTCTTTTGTCCGGGCTGGGATTTGAAGGCCGCGGCAGCCGGCGAGAAATCCGACGAGGACTGGGGCGCCGGCGGCTTCGGCGGCCTCAATTATCCGCGCAACCTCAACAAGCCGATCATCGCGGCGGTCAACGGCATTGCCTGCGGCGGCGGCTTCGAAATCGTGCTCGGCACCGACATCATCGTCATGGAGGAGCATGCCAAGTTCGCATTGCCGGAAATCAATGTCGGCGTGCTCGCCGATGCCGGTACGATCAAGTTGCCGCGTCGCGTGCCGTATCACGTCGCCGTCGAATTCCTGCTGACGGGCCGATGGATGGACGCCGGCGAGGCGAAGCATTGGGGGCTCGCGAATCACGTCGTGCCGAAGGGCCAGGCCTTGACGAAGGCCCGCGAGATCGCGCGACAGCTCGCCGACGGTCCGCCGCTGCTGTTCCCGGCGATCAAGCAGCTGATCCGCCAAGCAGAGATGGTTCCCGAGCATCAGGCATTCGAACTGCACGATGCGCTCGATGCCGTTCAGCGCGTCGATCCGCTCCGACGACCTCAAGGAAGGCACGCGCGCCTTCACCGAGAAGCGCAAGCCCAAGTGGAGCGGTCGCTGAACGCCAACGCGGCGTTGAGGCATCAGGCGGCGACGGCCGCGGCGCGGCGCGCCTCTTCGAGACCGTGGCCCTTCGCGGAACTTTCTCGGCGCCACAGCAGCACCGCCGAGGACAGGGCGACGAGGCTCAGCAAGAAGAAGAACCACAGCATGACCGAGTAGCCGGCGGGGTTTTGGGCTCCGGCGCCGGCCTGGTCGGCGAGCCAGCCCGCGGCGATGTTGGAAGCGGACATGCCGAGCGCTTGAATCAGCGTAATAGCCCGAGCGCAGTGCCGAGGCGGCGCGGCTCGACGATCAGCGTGCGTGGCCGGCCAGATGACTGCCGGCACGAGCGACCAGCTGATGCCCATCATGACGGTCGTGACCCACAGGCTCGAGGTCGGTGAGCCCGAGCACGACGAAGGTCAGCGGCAGCAGCACGGTGCCGAGCACCAGCATGAGCGCGCGATGGCCCGAGCGGTCGGCGAGCAGACCGAAGACCGGCGTCGCGAAGATCGCCGCGAAGAACACCCAGCTGTTGGCGATGCCCGCCTGCTGCAGGCTGAGCCCCTTGGCGTGCTGGAAATACTCGATCGCGAAGGTCGTGCCGGAACGGGAAGAACACGGCGGCGAAGAGCACGTGCAGCCCGAGGATGTACCAGTACGACATGTCGAACTTCAGCAGATCGCGCCAGACGATGCGCTCCGGTCGCGATCCGACGCCGGCATCGCGCAGCCGGCCGGTGGCGCCGGTCGACCCAGTAGAAGCAGAGCGCGGCGACGCAGGCCGACGCACGGTAATGCCTGTGCCGAGCCACAGCGGCGCCTGCCAGCCGCGCTCGAACAGCGGCATGCGCCCAGGCGCGGCGAGGTGTTTTCGCCGTAGGAGCCGACGCGGGCGAGACTCAGGAACAGAGCGCCGTCGCGAGCGCGATCCCGCTGCGCGGGAACCATTGCGCGAGCCCGGCCACGCAGCGAGATGAAAATGCGCCTTCGCTGATCCCGAACATGAAGCGGCCCGCGACCATGAGCTCGTAGGGATTGCCGATCGCGGTCAGCGCGGCGCCGAGCACGCCGATCGCCGCCGACCCACAGCGCGACGCGCGCCGGGCCGATAGCGGTCGATCAGCACGCCATTGATCAGCGCCAGCGCGACATTGGGGAGGCTGATGATCCCGTTGAGCATCCCGATCTGCGACTGGCTGAAGCCGCGCTGCCGCTCCAGCAGGTCGGCGACCGAGCCGATCACGTCGGATTCGTAGTAGCTGCTGGAGACGGCGATCGCCGCGAGCGCCAGCACCCACCAGCGCAGCGGCGATTGCCGCTCGCGCGCCATCGCGCCGGCTCCGGTCGGCGTCCGCGTTCACTGAATGCGCGCGCCCTGCCGCGCGAGTTCCTGCCTGAACCGCGCCGATGTTGAGCTGGTCGAACGGCTTCGTCGCGCTGCAGCGACACGGCCGCCGCGACGCCGGCGCCCTGCCCGCTGACCGCGCAGCACATCATGTTGCGCGCCGAGGCATGCGAGATCTTGTCGCCGCCGATGCAGCGGCCCGCGACCAGCAGATTGCCGACGCCTTTGGGCACGAGCGCGCGGTAGGGCACGTGCCAGTAGCGTCCCGTGGTCGGCAGGATCAGGATCCCATAGCCGTCGATGAATTCCGGGAAAGATGCCGATGGCGTCGTCGAAGCGCGCCTGCTCGCGCACGTCGTTGCCGGTCAGATTGTAGAGCGCGTCGATTTTGCGGGTATCGCGCACGCCGAGGGTCATGCCGAAGTTGCGCAGCTTGGCCTCCTCGCAGCCCGGCATGAATCCGCGCAGCGCCTCGAGCGCGTAGATCGCCTGGCGCCGGCCGCTCGATCTCGCCGATCGTCAGATCGTTCGGGTCGGTGCCGTCGATCTGCGGCACGTGGACGAGGTTCAGGTAAGTCAGGTCGCCCTGGTCGGTGACCGTGCCCCAGGTGCCCGCGATGGTGCTGAGGTTCGGCGGAATGATGCCGGCCGCGAGCGCCTGCTTGAACGGCTTGCGCAAAAACGGCGAGAACAGCTCGTCTTCCTTGCCGGTGGTCTCGTAGTCCCATTCGCCGTTGCCGGCCCAGTCCTTGTAGGTCTGCGGATCGGCCTTCACGGCGTCGATGAAGCGGCGCTTGTTGACGCCGCTCATCGAGAACATCACCGAGACGGCCATCATCTCCTCTTTCGGCGATTTGCGCACGCGGCGCGCCGGCGCGGGTCGCGATGTCCGCATCGCCGGTCGCATCGATGACGCGTTGCGCGAGGATCGCCTCGCGGCCCGCTTTGCTCTCGGTGATCACGCCGCGGATCGCGCCGTTCTCGATGATCGGCGCGACGCACAGCCGGTGCAGCATCGGCGTCACGCCGGCTTCCTCGACCAGCACGTCGGCGACCTACTTGAACATCTCGGCGTCGAGCGCGTGGCTCAACGACTGCGGCTCGGGCATCGCCGCGCCCATGGCCTTGGCGCGCTGCTCGAACTCGATGCCGATGCCCTCGCAATCGACCGTTTGCTCGTGGCGATACCAGGCGAAGCCCTCGACGCCGACCTGGGTGATGTTGCCGCCGAAGCAGCCATTGCGGTCGATGAGCGTCGTGCGCGCGCCCGCGCGCGCCGCGGCCAGCGCCGCCGCCAGGCCGCCGGGTCCGCTGCCGACGACCAGCACTTCGGTTTCCAGGATCACGTCGAGCGTGCGCGCCGATTCGGCAATCGTCTTCATCGAAATCTGGTCCTCATTCGAAGTATTGCGCCTTAAAATGGTGCATCGCACCAGTTCCGGCACCGCCACGGCGTTCGCCGAATTTCTCGAGGCTCGTTCGCGATTCCTCCCCGATCAGGTGCGCCCCCGGGCAATTGTGGCATCGAATCCATTCGGCGCGGCTGCATAATGCGCAATTAAAGTGAAATCCTGTGTGCGCGACAGCGAAAAAGCGCATGGGCCCATGAGCCGAAAGCATTGTCATAAATCTGTCAGCCATGTATGTTTATCTGTAACCTGCTGTCAGTAAAAAGCAACGCAGCTACAGTTTGAAGGGCCATCGCGGGATAAACAAAAGCATCGGCGGACGCATCGCTGCGTCGCTATCTCGTCGTTCCGTTGTGGATTTTGCCTGCGTGATTTCAACCGTATTTTTGATACCACGGTTGCGTTAGCGAAAACGTTCGAAAAAACTAGGGAGATAGCCTTGAAGACCAATCAGAAGCTTGCCTGCGCGATCGCGGCAGTCCTCGGCGGCGGTTATAGCGGAGCGACACTCGCGGCGGAAGCCGGCGCATCCGATACCTCGGGTATCGAAGAGATCGTCGTCACAGCGCAGCGTCGCAATGAATCGCTGCAGGACGTGCCGATCACGATTCAAGCGATCACGGGCGACCAGCTCAAGGCCCTCAACGTCACCACGATCGACGACCTGCTGAAGTACACGCCGAACGTAACCTACAGCGGCAACGGCGGCGGCGGCACCGGCAATATTTTCATGCGCGGATTGAGCTCCGGCGGTTCGGGCAACCAATCCCAGTCGACGACCGCCCCGTTCCCGAACGTCGCGCTCTACCTCGATGATCAGTCGATGCAGTTCCCGGCGCGCAACAACGACGTCTACCTCGTCGACATGCAGCGCGTCGAAGTCCTCGAAGGTCCCCAGGGCACCCTGTTCGGCGGCGGCGCACAGGCCGGCGCCATCCGTTACATCACCAATAAGCCGGTGCTCGATGCGACCGAGGGTAATGTGAATGCCGGCTACGGCACGACCGCGGGCGGCGATCCGAATTCGAACGCCAACGCAACGCTCAATATCCCGCTGATCCAAGATGTGCTCGCGGTACGCGCGACGGTGTTCCAGGACCATCATGGCGGCTATATCTCGAACGTGCCGGGCACGATCGCCAACGTCGAACAGCCCAATGTGACGGCGAGCAACGGAGCGCTCGTGGGATCCGATCTCAACACCCTGGACATTTCTGGTCTGCGGCTCTCGGTGCTCTGGAAACTCAACGAGGACTGGAACGTGCTGTTCCAGCAGAACTACCAGAACTCGAACGCGAACGGCTATTGGGCCGAATACCCGAACGGCGTGAACACCCTGCCGCAAGGCCAGGGCGGCTGCACGACGGTGGGCGGTTGCTTGGGCAGTCCGCTCGGACAGAATCAGATTCAGGCCTTCACGCCGGCCTACGACAAGGACTCCTATGAGAGTTCGGCCTTGACGATCAACGGCAAGATCGGCGACATCAAGGTCGTCTATGCCGGCAGCTTCATGGACCGTCACATCGACCAGCAGGCCGATTACTCGAACTACATGCGCAGTTTCGACGGCTCGTATTACACCTGCACGGGCGCGGCTCACAACGGCGATTATTTCGTCTCGAAGAAGCCGACTACCTGCTATGCGCCGGTCGGCGATTGGAACGACAACGTCACGAACACGCACCAGAGCCACGAACTGCGCATGAGCACGCCCGAGGACAATGTGCTGCGCGGCCTGTTCGGCGCCTACTACGAGAAGTTCGACATCTATGACCAGATGAACTTCAATTACTTGCCGATTCCCCAGTGCGGGCCCGCGGGTTCGGCGACGCTGACGGCGGCCTTGGGCACGGGACCTGACTGCTTGTCGGCCGTTGGCCCGATCCCCGGCTATTTTGCGAGCAACCCGAACCTGCGCACCGGCACGAACTCGGCGTTCGGCGAGGACGTGCATCGCGGCTATCAGCAGACCGCGCTGTTCGGCTCCTTGGATTACGACATCATCCCCAAGGTGCTGACGGTGACCGGCGGCACGCGCTACTACCATTACGACGAATACGAATCAGGATCGGAGTACTACAGCGAGACGACGAGCCCGCTGATCCTCGACAAGCCGGACGGGGTCTGCACCGCGGCACCGCTCAGCCAGAAAGGCACGGGCCCCTGCGGTTTCGGCATCAACCTGCACAAGAGCGAAGGCGGCTTCCGGAGCCGTGCGAACATCACTTGGCATGTCACGCCGGACATCATGGCCTACTACACGTTCTCGCAAGGCTTTCGTCCGGGCGGTTTCAACCGCACTTCGACGGGCGCCGACGGCACGATCGGTCTGAAGGCCGAGATTCCGTACAACGGCAAGGGAACCGATCAGTATTACAAGCCGGTAGGCTTCAATTCCGACAACCTCATCAACAACGAGTTCGGCATCAAGTCGGAGTTCCTCGACCATCGGGTGCAGATCAACGCCTCGACCTACATCATGCACTGGAACAACATCCAGCTGCCGTTGTTCTCCCCGCCGGTATTCGGCAACACGACCTTCACCGTCAATGGCCCGAGCTACACGGTCAAGGGCGTCGAGTTGCAACTGGTTGCGCGCATCACCGACGGCCTGACTATCCAGGGATCGAGTTCCTGGAACAGCTCGAGCCAGACGAATGCGCCTTGCTTGACCAGCAGCGTGCCGGCGGCCGATGGCAACCCGACGCCGATCGGTCAATGCATCACGACTCAACACGGCCTACCGCTTGCGAACGCGTTCGGTGCGCTCGGTACCGCACCGGCGTTCTCGCCGTCGCTGATGTTCAATGTGCGCGCGCGCTACGACTGGAACATGGGCGCTTACAAGCCGTTTGCCTGGGTCGGCGCGAATCACATCGGCTCGGAGAACAACGAGCCGGCGAGCTTCACGCCGGGCAACACGCAGAACATCCCGACGACCACCTTGCTGCTCTATAACATCCCGGGCTACACGACCTATGACGGTTCGATCGGTGTCGCCAAGGACAATTGGGTCGCGCAGGTGTCGGGCAGCAACTTGACGAATTCCGATGCGGTCTCGAACGTCACGTCGGGGCAGTACATCAAGTCGGAAATCCCGGTGCGTCCGCGCGTGCTGACGCTGCAATTCGGGTACAAGTTCTGATCGGCCGATAGAGTGTGATGGACACGCGACCGGCCGCGGCCGGTTGCTCTAGAATGGGGGGCGGACTTTGTCCGCCCTCTTTTTTTAGTGAGTCACGATGGTTCCGACGGTCGCCAGCCCTGCTCCCACCACGCCCGCAACCGAGACGGCCCGGCTCCGGGCGCTCGTGCGCGAACAACGGTTTTCCGAGGTTCTCAGCGCGAGTGCCGCGCTGCTCGCAGCGGCGCCGGGCCACCGCGACGCCCTGCTCTGCTTGGCCGTCGCGCAGCGCTATCTCGGCCGCGCCGCCGAGGCGCTAGTCACGCTCGGCGAACTCGAGCGCCATCATCCGCGCTTCAGCCGGCTGTTCGAAGAGCGGGGCCGCTGCTACGTCGATTTGCGGCAGGCGCCTCGGGCGATCGAGGCATTCAACCGCGCGGTCGCCATCAACCCGTCGCTGCCGGGCAGCTGGCAGATGCTCACGGGTCTGTACCGGATGAGCGGACGAGCGGACCTCGCCGAGGCCGCGGGTCGGCAGGCCACGGCGCTGCAACAGCTGCCTGCCGAAGTCGCGACCGCCGCGGGCTTGTTCGCGGACGGTGACCTCGATGCAGCGGAACGGATCGTGCGCACCTACCTGCTGCAGCACGGCGATCATCTCGAGGCCATGCGGCTGCTCGCCGGTATCGCGATCGAGCGCCGCGTCTTCGACGACGCAGAACTGCTGCTCGCGGCGGTCATCGAGCGTGCTCCGACTCACCGACTCGCACTGCGCGAATACGCGGGTGTGCTCTCCTCGCTGCATCGCTACAGCGAGGCGCGCCGCGTTCTCGACGGGCTGCTCGCGGACGAGCCCGGCAATCGGGCCTACCGGCTGCTCTACGCCTATTGCTGTGTCGGACAGGGCGAGCATGAACGGGGCGTCGAGTTGTACCGGGGGCTGCTCGAGGGAACGCCCGACGACGCCGAATTGCATTTGTCGATCGCCCACGCGCTGAAGACCCTGGGCCGAACCGCGGAGGCGGTCGATGCCTACCATCGCGCAGCCGCCTGCCGCGCCGCTTACGGCGATGCGTACTGGAGCCTTGCGAACCTCAAGACCTATCGATTCAGCGCTGCGGAGCTCGACCTCATGCGGCAAGCGGAGTCGGCGCCCACGACCGCGCCGATCGACCGCTACCACCTCGAATTCGCGCTCGGCAAGGCGCTCGAGGATGCGGGCGACTATGCGGAGTCGTTTCGCCATTACGAACGAGGCAACGCGCTGAAGCGCGCCGAAATCACCTATCGCGCCGAGATCATCGAAAACAACACGCGCCGCCAGATCGAATGCTGCACCGAGCAGCTGTTTGCGAGCCGCGTGGGCTGGGGCTCGCAAGACCCATCCCCGATCTTCATCGTCGGTCTGCCGCGATCCGGATCGACGCTGCTCGAACAGATTCTCGCCTCGCATTCGCAGGTCGAGGGAACCCAGGAACTGCCGACCGTGCAGCAAATCGTGCGCACCCTGCGCGGCCGCGATCCGGACATGAACAACCCGCGCTATCCGCGCAATCTCGCCGCCTTGAACGCCGAGACTTTCTGCAAGCTGGGCGAGCGCTATCTCGCGGGGGCCCGCGCCTACCGCACCGACAAGCCGTTCTTCATCGACAAGATGCCGAACAACTTCCGGCACTTGGGACTCGTGCACCTGATGCTGCCGAACGCCAAGATCATCGATGCGCGGCGCGCACCCGTGGCCTGCTGCTTCAGCAATTTCAAGCAATTGTTCGCGCAGGGCCAGGAGTTCACCTACAGCATCGACGACATCGCGCGCTATTACCGCACCTATCTCGAGCTGATGCAGCATTGGAATCGGGTGCTGCCTGGACGCATCCTGCGCATCCAGCACGAGGACGTCGTCGACGATCTCGAGGGCAACGTGCGGCGCATGCTGGAATTTTGCGGGCTCGAATTCGAACCGGGCTGCATCGAGTTCCACAAGACCGAGCGCAGCGTGCGCACCGCGAGCTCGGAACAGGTCCGCCAGCCGATCTTTCGCGAGGGGCTCGATCAGTGGCGGCATTTCGAGCCTTGGCTCGGACCGCTCCAGTCCGCGCTCGGTGATGCGCTGACGCGCTACCGCGATCCCGATGGCCGAACCGCTCGCTAAGCTCGATCCGCGCGAGATCGGCGCCTTGGTCGCACTTCTCGAGCGTGACCGGCTGCCCGAAGCGGAGCAGCGAACCCGCGCGCTGCTCGCGGCGCACCCCGGGGCCGGCGTGCTGTGGAAGCTCCTGAGCGTGACGCTGGTTCGGCAGGGCAAGGATGCCATGCCGGCGCTGCGCCGCGCCGCCGAACTTCTGCCGCAGGACGCCGAGGCGCACAGCAATCTGGGATCTGCGCTGCACGACCGCGGCGAATGGAGCGAGGCGCTCGCCAGCTTGCGGCAGGCGCTCGCGATTCAGCCGAAGGACATTCGCGCGCTCATCGATGCCGCCAATGCGCAGCGCGCGCTTGGTCGAATTGCCGACGCGGTCACCCTCTACCAAGAGGCGCTGCGGCTCGATCCGCGCGCGCTCGATGCGCTCAACAATCTCGGCAACGCGCTCATGGAACTCGGCGAGCACGAGCGGGCCGTGGCCTGCTACGGCTTCGCGCTGCAGATCAAGCCAGACGATGCGCAAGTGCACTGCAATCTCGGCAACGCGCTGCGGCCGCTGGGGCGGCTCGACGAGGCGATCGCGAGCACGCGCCGGTCAATTGCGCTCGATCCGAATTTGGGTGTCGCGCACCATCTGTTGGCGACGATGCTCGCGGGACTCGGGCGGCGCCGGGAAGCGGTCCCATGCTATCGCCGTGCGCTCGCGTTGGATCCCACCAACGCGGAGCTTCTCGATGAGCTCGGCGGCGTGCTCCGCGATCTCGGCGATCGGCGTGAAGCGCTCGCGATGTTTTCAAAAGCCGTCGAGCTCGATCCGCGGCGCGCCATCAGCCATTGCAACCGCGGCAACCTGCTGTTCGAGCTCAGACGGGTCGATGAGGCGGCGCTCTGCTTCACCCGCGCGATCGCGCTCAAGCCGGATTACGCGGCCGCGCATTTAAGTCTCGGCGTCGCACGCCGCCAGCAGCACCGCGCCGACGATGCGGAAGCCTGCTGCCGGGCGGCGCTCGCAATTGATCCAAGCTACGCCGCGGCACTGTGCCTGCTCGGGGAGCTGCGCGCCGATCGCGGGCAGTTTGGCGAGGCGGAGCAGTTGTTCGAGCGGGCCATTGCAATCGATCCGGATTTCCCTGCCGGGTATTGCAGCATCGCCGCCCATCGCAAGATGCGGCTCGAGGATACCCGGTGGCTCGAGGGCGCTAAAACGCTGCTCTCGAAGCAGCTGTCGAACTCGCAGCAGATCAATCTTCACTATGCGCTCGGCAAGTATTTCGACGACGTCGGGCGCTACGAGGAGGCGTTCGGACATTTCCGCGAGGCCAATGAACTGAGCAAGCGTCATGCGTCGAGCTATGACCGACAGCAATTGACCCGGCGCGTCGACCAAATCATCGCGCGCTTCGATGCCGAATTCCTGCGCCGCTGCGCGATGAGGGCCTCGGACTCGGAACTGCCGGTGTTCATCATCGGCATGCCGCGCTCGGGCACTTCGCTCGCCGAGCAGATCCTCGCCTCCCACCCCGCGGTCTTCGGTGCGGGGGAGTTGACGTTCTGGAACGAGGCCTTCGGGATCTATCGCAAAGCGGGACTCGATACGGAAAGCGGAATGCAGCTGATACCCGGCATGGCGCGCGAGTATCTCGATCGTGTCGTCGCGCTTTCGGGCGGGGCATCTCGGGTCATCGACAAGATGCCCGTGAACTTCCTGTACGCCGGGCTGATTCACGCGGCGTTTCCGCAGGCTCGCATCATTCACCTGCAGCGCCATCCGATCGACACCTGCCTGTCGATTTATTTTCAGAATTTCTTCAACATGGGGCCGTACGCCAACGATCTCGGCAATCTCGCGTATTACTACGCAGAGTACATTCGCGTGACCAATCACTGGCGCTCGGTATTGCCTGCAAACCGGCTGCTCGAAATACCCTATGAAGCGCTGATCGGGGACCAGGAAGCATGGAGCCGACGCATGATCGACTTTGTCGGTCTCGATTGGGACCCGAAGTGTCTCGATTTTCACGAGACCGAACGCGTCGTCATCACCGCAAGCAAATGGCAGGTCCGGCAGAAGATTCACGGTGCCTCCGCAGGACGCTGGAAGCACTACGAGCAATTCGTGGGGCCGCTGCTCGGCCTCATCTAGCGGGTAAACGCCCATGCGCATCGGACTCGGACGCGGCTTTTTCGCGATCGCGGCGGCGGGCCTCGCGATTTTCAGCCTCAGTTACGGCGAGTTCGGGACGTCTGGGCGGTCCCTGCCCGACTGGATTCCGTGGCGGGAAGCATGGGTCTATTTATCGGCGCTCATTCTCTTGGCCGCCGGCGTCGGTCTTTGCTTCTCGCGTACCGCCTTGCCGGCCGCGTTGACGATTGGTGTATATCTGGCGGTCTGGGCCGTGCTGGACACACCCCCGATTTTCTCCAAGCCGCTGAGCATCGGCGCATGGTACGGTTTTTGCGAAGCGACGACGTCACTGGTCGGCGCATGGATCCTGTATGCCCTGCTGCAACAGCAATCGCGGGGATCCGGGCCAGCAATCGCGAGTGAGCACGGCTTGCGCGCGGCTCAGGTCTTGTTCGGCCTTACCTGTGTCTTCTACGGGGTGTCGCACTTTGCCTACGCCGATTACACCGCCGGCATGGTGCCTGCCTGGCTGCCCGATCGATTGGGATTGGCCTACTTCACCGGGCTTGCTCATCTGGCTGCCGGCATTGGCATCATCGTCGGCGTTCTCCCGCGTCTCGCGGCCACGCTCGAAGCGATCATGATGAGCTTGTTCGGCCTGTTGGTCTGGGTACCGAGTTTTTTCGCACAGCCCCGGCCCCCATGGGCGACACCGCCTCAGAATCAATGGTCGGAGCTCGTCGTGAACCTGGTGTTGGCCGCCGCCGCGTGCTGTGTCGCAACGTCCTTGAGCGGCGGCCCCTGGGGCTTCGGCTCGCGCTCGCGGACGTGAATCGATGCGGTGTAGGAAATCAGCGCGCGGGCAGAATGATTCCGCTCGCGGCGCCGAAACCGATCGAGACCCAGCCCTTGCGGCTGCAGACCGCCCGCAGTTCGACACGGTCGCCGTCGAGCAGAAACTTGCGCGTCTCGCCGCTCGCGAGCGCAATCGGCGTGGTACCACCCACGCTGAGCTCGAGCAGGGAGCCCGCTTCCTCGGGCGCCGGCCCGGAGAGCGTGCCGCTGCCGAGCAGATCGCCGGGCAGCAAATTGCAGCCGCCGACCGTGTGATGCGCCAGCATCTGCGCGATGCTCCAATAGGCGTCGCGATAATTCGAACGCGAGACCCGCTCGGGCCCGAGTCCGCGGGCGCGCATCGGCGCCGTTTCTGAGAAAGACGCTCAATTCGATGTCGATTGCGCCCCGCTGCCGCACCTCGGAGCTCTCCAAATAGCCGAGCGCTTCAGGCTCGTCGGGCGGACGCGGCGAGCGGCGCTCGAAATGGTGCCAGCGCCTCGAGCGTCACGATCCATGGCGAGATCGTCGTTGCAAAATTCTTGCCGAGAAACGGCCCGAGCGGCTGCGCTTCCCAGCTTTGCAAGTCGCGCGCCGACCAGTCGTTGAGCAAGCACAGACCGAAGACATGCTGCTCGGCCGACGCGATCGGTATCGCTTCACCGAGAGCGTTGCCCCGGCCGATGAAGACGCCGAGTTCGAGTTCGTAGTCGAGGCGCTGGCTGGGCCCGAATTGCGGTCGATCCGCGCCGGCGGGCATCGATTGGCCTACGGGGCGATGAAACGCCTGATCCGAAACGCCGATCGACGACGCTCGCCCGTGGTAGGCGATCGGCATCCAGCGATAGTTGGGCGTCAGCGGGTTGGTCGGGCGGAACAGCCGACCAACCGCGGTCGCGTGATGGATCGAGGAGTAAAAGTCGGTGTAGTTGCCGATCCGCGCCGGCAGATCAAACTCGGCGTCCTCCTGCGGCACGAGATCCGCTCGCAGCGGCGCGGCCCACGCGGAGCCTTCGGCGAGCAGTGCAGAGAGCGCGCTGCGAAACTCCGTCGAACGCGATCGCCGGCAAGCGCCATGAGTCGATTGAGGCTCGTCTCGGCACCGGCCGCGAGCGCCGCCGCCGCGGCGCCCGCCAACGGCTTGCGCGCATCGAGCGCCCGCAGGTCGAGAATTTGATCGCCGATCGCGACGCCGCCGCGAAAGGCCTCGGCGCTGCCGCTGCGCCGGAACACGCCGAGACGGCAGATTTTGGATCGGGAAGTCGCTACGGGGGTGATTCGCCGATTCCAGCCAACTGCGCAGCGCCGGATCGTGGGTCGCGTTGAGCGTGGCTGTCATGCGCCGCGGGCGCCGGAAAACTGCTTCGGCAGGTCCTGCCAGCACCGCGCGTAGCCGGCATCGAGCTGCGGCAGGCCGAGCGCGATCGGCGTCGGGCAAATGGTCGCGCGGGTTTCGAACATGAAGGCCATCGTTGCCCCGATATACTCGGGCCGCGTCGTGTCGGCGGTGCTCGCCTTCTCGAAAGTCGCCGCGTCCGGCCCGTGCCCGCTCATGCAATTGTGCAGCGATGCGCCGCCCGGCAGAAAGCCCTGCTGTTTCGCATCGTATTGGCCTTCGATCAGGCCCATGAATTCGCTCGCGACATTGCGATGGAACCAGGGCGGGCGGAATGAATCGCTCATCGCGAGCCAGCGCGGCGGAAAGATCACGAAATCGAGGTTGTCGACCCCGGGCGTATCGCTGATCGACTGCAGCACCAGGAAGATCGACGGGTCCGGATGGTCGTAGCTGATCGAACCGATCGTGTTGAAGTCGCGCAGATCGTATTTGTAGGGCGCATGGGTGCCGTGCCATGCGACGACATCGAGCGGCGAATGGCCGATGCGCGCCGACCAGAGGGCGCCGCCCATCTTCGCGAGAGTTCGAAGTCCCCGCTGCGGTCCTCGAATGCGGCCACCGGCGTCCGAAAGTCGCGCGAGCGCGCGAGCCCGTTGCTGCCGATCGGCCCAAGGTCGGGCAAGCGCAGCGGCGCGCCGAAATTCTCGCACACATAGCCGCGCGCATCGCCGTCGAGCAGTTCGACACGAAAGCGGATGCCGCGCGGGATCACCGCGATCTCGAGCGGCCCGAGCTCGATGACACCGAGTTCGGTCGCGAGGCGCAGGCGCCCGCGTTGCGGTACGAGCAGCAATTCGCCGTCGGCATCGTAGAAGAATCGCTGCGCCATCGAGCGATTGGCGACATACCAGTAGATCGCGCAGCCGCTGTGCGCGGACGGCGAACCGGAACCGCCGATCGTCACGAGCCCCGCGACGAAATCGGTCGGCGCCTCCGGGATCGGCAGCGGGCCCCAGCGCAGCTGGTTCGGCGAGGCCATGGCGGGATCGAAACTCGCGACGATCGAGCCGCCGTCGATCGCGCTGAAACGGCTCCGTGCACGACCGCCGGGCGAATCCGATAGAGCCAGGAGCGGCGGCTGGCGTGCCGCGGCACCGTGAACGCGGTGCCGGAGATCTGCTCGGCATAGAGCCCGAACGGGCAGCGCTGCGGGGAGTTGCGCACCGGCGGCAGCGCGCCTTCGATCGCTTCGCTCGCGAATTCATTGGCAAAGCCCGTCTGGTAGACGAGATTCATCGGAGCGGCCTGCGCACCGTGCGGCCCGCGCCATGAGGCATTCGCGTCATGAGGCTTTGAGACGCCGCGCCGCAGCTGGTCGCGTTCCATGCTCACGAACAGCGCGCGGAAATTGCCCTGACCGAAGCCTTCGTCTCCCTGCCGCTCGATGATCTCGAAGAAGATCGGGCCGATCAGTGTCTGGGTGAAGATCTGCAGCAGATACTTGCCGCCGACGCCGTCGAGCAGGATTCCGCGCTTCTGCAACTCCTCGATTTGCGCGGCCGTGCCCCGGCACGCGCTCCTCGAGCATCTCGTAATAGGTATCGGGGGGCGGAGTCATGAATTTGAGGCCGTTGGCGCGCAGCATATCCCAGCTCTTCAGGATGTCGCCGGTCCGCAGGGCGACGTGCTGGATGCCCTCCCCATGGTATTGCTCGATGAACTCCTGGATCTGATCGAGCTGTCCGCTGCCCGCCTCGAATTTCGACTCATTGATCGGGATGCGGATCTTGCCGCAGGGCGCCGACAGCGCGCGGCTCGTGAGACCCGTGTACTCGCCGCGTGATGTCGAAGAATTGCTGTTCCCGGAAATTGAATACCCGGCGGTAGAAGTCGTAGAAATAATCCATGCGCCCCTTGCCGACGTTGTGCGTCAGATGGTCGATTTCGGCAAGGCCGGCCCCGGGCGGCGAGCGCTGCACGCCGGGCTCCTGAATGAAGTCGATGTCGTAGATCGTCGGGCTGTCGTAGCGGTCGACGAGATAGATGAGGCTGCCGCCGATACCCTCGATCGCGGGGATGTTGAGCTCCATCGGCCCGATTGCACCGCGCACTTCCTTGGCGCCCGCCGCAACCGCGGTGCGCAATGCGTAGGCCGCGTCCTTGACGCGAAACGCCATCGCACAGGCACTCGGTCCGTGCTGCCGCGCGAAATTCTGCGCGAGGCTGTTGGGCTCGGCGTTCACGATGAAGTTGATGTTGCCCTGCCGATAGAGGCGCACGTCCTTCGATCGGTGGCGCGCGACGAGCGTGAAGCCCATGGTTTCGAACAAACGCCCGAGTTCGGCCGTATCGGGCGCCGTGTACTCGACGAACTCGAAGCCGTCGGTGCCCAGGGGGTTTTCCCACAGAGGCTGTGTTTCGACCCGCGGTGTTTCCATGCCGGCTTGCCTTGAGACAGGGTTCGGGCCATCATGGTAGTTAGTTGCACGTGCAACTGTCAACGAGAGACGGGCAATGGCTCGAGATCCGGCGGCCGCGGCGCTGCAATTGGCGAAATTTGCGCCGTTTCGCTTGAACCGCCTCGCCGCGGCGGTCAGTGAACATTTGTCCGAGATCTATCGGGAGCGTTTCGGCCTCGAGATACCCGAGTGGCGCGTGCTGGTGACGGTCGCCGAATATCCAGGCTGCACCGCGCAGCAGGTCGCCATGAGCGCGCGCCTGCACAAAACCCGAGTCAGCCGCGCGGTCGCCTCGCTGACGCGCAGCCGCCTGCTGGAACGCGCCGCGCGCTCGAGCGACGCCCGCGAGATGTCGCTGCGCCTGAGTGCGGCCGGCCGCCGGCTCTACTCGCAACTCGTACCGCTCGCGCTCGACCGCGAGCGGCGCCTGCTCTCCTGCATGAGCCTCTCGCAGCGGCGCGGATTCCTCTCGGGACTCGAGTGCCTCGAGGGGTATCTGGGGCTCGCAAGCGAATGAACGACTGGACTATTCCCCAGGATTGGCGCGCTTACACCGCCGATGAACATGCGGTCTGGGATACGCTGTTCGCGCGCCAAGTCGCGATGCTCGAGCGGCGTGCCGCGCCTGCATTCCTCGAGGGGCTCGATGTGCTGCGCTTGTCGAAACCCGGCATCCCCGACTTCGAGGAGTTGTCGCAGCGCCTCTATTGGCGCCACGCGCTGGACCGTCGTCGCGGTTCCCGGACTCGTGCCCGAGGAAGTGTTTTTCGAGCACCTCGCGAACCGGCGCTTCGTGGCCGGGCGATTCATCCGCACTGCATCGCAAATCGACTACCTGCAGGAGCCGGACGTGTTTCACGACGTGTTCGGTCACGTGCCGCTGCTCGCGAACCCCGTGTTTGCCGATTACATGCAGGCCTATGGCCAAGGCGGCTTGCGCGCGATGCGCTATGGGGCCATTCACCAGCTCGCGCGGCTCTATTGGTATACGGTTGAATTCGGGCTCATCGGGCACGGCGGCGCGCTCAAGCTCTATGGCTCCGGTATCGTATCGTCGTACGGAGAGTCCGTGTTCGCCCTCGATGATCCTTCGCCGAATCGCATCGGCTTCGACTTGAAGCGTGTGATGCGAACCAAGTACCGCATCGACGACTACCAGCAGTGCTACTTCGTGATCGACAGCTTCGAGGATCTGCTGCGCCAGACGCTCGAAACGGATTTCGGGCCGCTGTATGGTGAAATCGCGACGCTGCCTGAGATTGAGATCGAAGCGATCCTGCCGCAGGATCGAATCGTGACTCGCGGCACGCAAGCCTATGCGCTCGCGAAGCGCGCGCGCAGCGCGCCGTCCGCGCGCTGAGTGCGCCGTCCCAGGCGCGACTTGGGACTGCCGCAATGAAGAGCCGCGTTGCGATCGTTGCGACCCTGGGAGCGACGCAAACGCTCGCCTGGTCCTCTTCCTACTACATTCCGGGGGTGTTGGCCGCGCCGATCGCCGCGGACCTCGGACTCACCTCGCCCTGGGTTTACGCCGCGCTGTCGCTCGGGCTCGGCGTCTCGGCCATCATGGGGCCGGTGCTCGGCCGAGAGATCGATCGGCGCGGCGGCAGGCCGGTGCTATGTGCGTCGAACCTCAGCTTCGCGATCGGCTTGGTCGCGTTGGCGTCCGCGACCGGCCTCAAGTCCTTGATCGCGGCATGGTTGATCTTGGGATTCGCGATGTCGGCCGGACTCTACGAGGCCGCGTTCGCGTCGCTGACGCGCCTGTATGGCTATGATTCCCGCGGCGCCATCACGGGAATCACGCTGATCGCAGGGTTTGCGAGCACGGTTGCCTGGCCGACCACCGCGCTGCTCGAACACGGGTTCGGCTGGCGCGGCGCCTGCCTCAGCTGGGCCGCGCTGCATCTGTGCGTCGGATTGCCCTTGAACGCCTGGGCGCTGCGCTACGGCAATGCGGCGCCTCCGCTCGCGATCGCGGCTCGTCGCGACGCCACGGTTGCACGCCCGCGAATGGCGGATCGCGGCATGCTGCTGCTCGGATTCGTCATGCTGGCGTCGGGGATCGTCAGCAACGGCATCGCGACCAATTTGCCGCGCTTCTTTGCGGTCATGGGCGCAACGCCTGCCGCCGCGATTGCCGCCGCCTCACTGCTCGGTCCCGCACAGGTCGCTGCGCGGCTGTTCGAGTTCGGCGCCCGGCATCACGTCAACCCCCTGATCAGCGCCAGAATCGCGAGTACATTGCACCCGGCCGCCGCGCTGGCTCTGGCGATCGGAGGCGCGCCGCTGGTCGCCTTGTTCTCGATTCTGCACGGCGCAGGCAACGGCATGATCACGATCTGCCGGGCGACCTTGCCGTTGGCGATCTACGGTCCCGACGGCTACGGTGCACGCATCGGCCGGATATTGGTGCCGGCCCGGGTCGGGCAGGCGCTCGCGCCTTTCTTGTTCGGCCTTGCGATCGAGAAGCTCGGCGGCTACACGTTGATCATCTCGTCGGCGCTTTCGCTCTCCGCGCTGCTCGCCCTCGCGTGGATCTCGTTGCCCGCCGCGCCCGCGGTCGAGAGCGCCTAACAGCACCGGAGCGCCCGCGCCCGCGCCGGCGCGCGCGCCATCAGCGCCGCTTGGGTCCGTTGCGGTGAATCGGATCGATCCAGTAAACCTCCTCGACCCGTTCCGCGGCATCGATGTTGAGATTGACGACGACCGACTCGTTGTCGCTGCGCACCAGCACGCATTCGAGCGGCGAGTCGCTCGAGCGATTGATTTCCTGGTGCGGGACAAAGGGTGGCACGAAGATGAAATCACCGGCGTCGGCCTCGGCGACGAATTCGAGCCGGTCTCCCCAGCGCATTCGCGCGATGCCCCGCACGACGTATATGACGCTCTCGAGCGCGCCGTGGTGGTGTGCGCCGGTTTTGGCGTTCGGGTGGATGATCACGGTGCCGGCCCAGAGCTTCTGGGAGCCGCGGGCGGCATTGACCGCCGCGGCGCGCAACATCCCCGGCGTCTGGGCGGTATTGCCGTCGAGGCGGTCGCTCTTGATGACTTTGACGCCCTGATTGCGCCAATCGTGCTTCGCATTGTCGCTCATGGATGTCCCCTGTGCGTGCTCATGTATCCGAGATAGGCGACCAAGTCCGCGAGTTCCGCATCGGATATTTCCGTCGCGGCGTAGCCGCGCATTTCCCGGCGCGGCCACGTGCGTACGCTCGCGGGATTGCGGATGAGCGCGAGCAGCGCGGCGGGCTCGAGATACTCGGTCGGATTCATCGGCAGATTCAAATCAGGTCCGATCGATCCCGCCCCGTTGCCGTTCATGGGATGGCATGCAAAGCAGTTCTTTTGGAACGAGCGCAAGCCGTTCTGCACGGCGGGCGGCGCATCCGCCGCCGGATAAATCTTCGGAAATACGCTCGCGGGATCCGTCAACACATGAAACGACGCGATCTTATAGGGCCATTCCTCGGGTCCGATATCGGACGCCTGCGGATTGGTCCAGACGAGATAAAACGGCCCAGCGGAGCTCGCCTTTCCGGGCAGCATCGGCCAAGGGTGCGACGGCACTTCGATCGCGAGGAACGGCTTGGATGCCTTGGGGTCGGCGCTCAACAGCCGCCGTTTGTCCAGGTTCGCCGAAAAGCCGTCGGTGGCATTGCATTGAATGGCCGCGAATTCGGGAATCGACAAGCCCTTGAACAAGTCGGCGAGCGCGATCGCCTCGAACCGAGTCACGCGCCGCCGATACTCGCTATCGGTGACGCTGATGGTCTTGAGGTCGTGCCGCGCGAGCAGTTGGGAGGTCGTAAACTGAAGCCGCTGATCGCCCGCAACGATCTCGAGCGTATTCTCGGCGGCCAAGGTCTGCAGCGAAAGGAGCGCGAAGGCGCTCAAGATCCATTTCATGGCGACTCCGTGAACGCTGCGTTAACGGCTGCGGCCGTCGAGGCGGCTTCGCAGCATCGCCGTCTCGCTATAAACACTGTCGCGCGTCAGATAGCAGCCGCGCAGATGCCGAGGATGCCGCTGCGACGCGAAACCGGTACGGCCGTGCAAAATTCGGCGATTGTCGAATACCGCGAGTTCCCCGCCGGCGAGTCGCGTCGAGGCTTGATAACGCGCATCGCGAAGCAAATCGGCAAAGCTCCGATAGGCCGCATAAAATGGACCGCAATCGGCCGCCGCCAACGGCAGCGGTGCGATCGAACGGCTGTTGTAATGCACGGCGGTGACCGCGCCTGCGCAGTTGAGCTCGATCAAGGGTCGTTCGGCGTACAGGTCCGCGTCGCCCGATTGGTAGCAAAATGGCACCGCGGTGCGGGTGAGGATCGCAAACTCCCGCGGATTCGCGCGTCGCAATTGCTCGGCCAGCGCAAAGCCGTCGGCAAACAGACTGTCGCCGCCGTCCGGCGCGGCCACGAGCACGTGCAAGGCCTGAAATCCGGGGACCGGCTCGCGATACGGGTTGTCGGTATGCAAGCCGAGGCCGAGATCCGAGTATGCAAGATTCTCGGGCTGCGGCAAGGTGCGCACGTCGAAGATCAGGCCGTAGTTGGTCTCCGAGATGCGCCCCACCAGCGCCAGCGCCTCGGTGATGCCGGAATCGACGATCGGCACGCCGCTCATCAACGCAATTCCGTCCTGCAACAAGCGCGTCAGCCATTCAAGGCGGGCGCGCGAGTCCCCCCGCAAGGTCGAAAGCGCGGCCCAAGCGAAATCGCGCCTCGGATCGAGCGCAGCGCCGTCGAGCCAGCGTCGAACCTCGAGCTCCGGGCGGCGCCGGGCCTGCGCCCGCTCGTAGAGCCAGGAGAGCGCAAACGCCGACACGCGACCCCCGTCGTGCCAAGCAATGTGCACCTGCCCGTCGACGAGCTGCGCCGAGCCGATCTGCGGATCGAGCGGCAACTCGGTTACATCGATGAGCCGTTGCCCGCTGTGGGCATCGCGGTCCTCCGCAATGTTGTCGCGCAGCCAGATGCTCGAGAATTCACCGCGCGTTCCGTCCTCCCACTCGAGCACGAGCGCCGCCGCGCGCGCGCGCGCCGCCGTACAGCTCACCGGCGTGCTCATCGGCGCAGGCTGGCCCAGCGCCTCTGCACCGAGTGGAATATGCCGAGGACTCCCGCAGGCAGGTAAACCGCGACCGGCAGGGGCGTCGGGATCGCCGTCAGCAAGCCGACGATCGCGCCCTTGATCAAAGCCGATTCGCGATCATCACCGTACCACTTGATCTGGGCGCGGTAGGTCACGAATCCCAAACCGATGCCCGCCGCGACACTCACCGGGACCAGCAGTCCGAGCGACAACAGCGAGCCGCCGAACAGCATGCTGTCGACGATGAACATCAGAAAAGCAATGCGAGGATCCAAGCCGAATAGTTGCGCGAAGCCTCGGTGCTTTCCAGCCGCAATCTGAATATCGTGTTCCATGCGCCTCCCCTGCTACCTGCGCAGCAGCCATGCCAATGCCGACAATGCCAAACTGAGGATCAGCATCGTCGTGACCGGAAAGTAGAACTTGACGCCCGGCCGATCGATGACCAGGTCGCCGGGCAGGTGAAACAGCCCAATGCGGCGCAGCCAGGGCCACAGGATTCCCCCCAGCATCAGCACGGCACCCAGCGCGATCAGCAGTCGATTCATGCAAGGAATCCTCTCACACTCGCCGCCCATTCGTGGAGGCCGCGCAGCGGCGCCGATGATGCGATGGCTCCTTCGCACCGAGATTGTTAATTATCAATAGATTGCATTGTTTCATTAATGTCAAACATAATATAGAAAAAGCCCTACAGTTCGCCGCTGTGTTGCCGATAAGACACCCATGAGTACCATAAGCAGTATCGCGCCGTCGGTCAGCCTGCCGCCCGCCCAGAACAGCGGACTCGCCGGACTTGCGGCCAGCAGCCAGCAACTGAGCCAGGCTGCGCAGCAAGTCGCAAACCCCGCCAACGCCGACTTCATCGATCCGATGGTCGCGGCCAGCGAGTCGCTGCAGCTCACCGCAGCTTCCGCTTCCGTGATCAGCGCGTCGAACCAGATGATCGGTACCCTGCTCAACGTCTTCGCCTGAAGCCCGCGCCGCTTCAAGCGAGCAAACTGTCCACCGCCGCGCGCTCGGCCTCGCTCAAGCAAAAATCAAAAATCGCTAGATCCTCGCGCATGTGCGCGGCCGACCGCGTTCCGGTGAGCGGCACCACGCCCGCCTGCGTCAGGTAGCGAAACAAGACCTGGGCGGATGTCGCCCGGTATTGCGCCGCCAATCCCGTAACGACGGCGCTGTTGAGCAGCTGCGGATTCGCCGTCAAGGTCCAAAAGCTCTGGTAGACGATGCGCTCGCGGCGGCAGAACGTGCGCAGCGCGGCGTCGTAGCCGGTCTCGGCCGTGAAGCGATTTTGCAGCACACACGGCTTGATTTCCGCTTGCTCGGTGAGACGTGCGAGTTCGTCGAGCCTGTAACAATTGCTGATGCCGAGATTGCGGATCCTGCCGCCATGCACATGCGACTCGAGCGCGCGCCACGCGCGCAGCGTTTGCGTCGGCGTGGGCAGCGGCGAATGCAGGATCACGCAATCGAGATAGTCCGTTTGCAGGTTGCGAAGCGATACCGCAGTCGACTGCGCGATCTGCTCTTCGAGCGCGGCTAGCGGGTCATAGGGAATGCGGTTTCGATCCTGTCCCGAGACCGTCGTGAACTTGGTCTGCAGGTAGATCTCCCGTCGCCCTATCCCGCGTGCGAGGCAGGCGGCAATCCCGGCGCCCACGCCCGCCTCGTTGTAGTGCTTCGGCTGGCAGGCCGTATCGATGCCACGAAAGCCCTGGTCGATCGCGAGTTCGACGAATCCTGCAGTGTCCGCGCCCTTCCATGCGGTTCCATAGACGATCGCCGGAATTCCGTGCTGCGCGACGACGGTTCTGTGGTTTTGCATGCGAATTCTGCGCGCCTTCGGCCGAGGCTAGCGCCGGTCGGGAATCGATCCCGCAACAAGCCACGCCGAGCCCGCGAGTGCCCCGGACATGCACAGCGCCGTCCACTGCATCCGGCTCGTCGGCGCCCAATCGACAGGCGGTGTCGCAAAGACGGCGCGGCGTCCCGCGGTATCAACGCTCGATCCCATCGATCCTCCGATCCGTGGCCGGTTGCTCGCAAAATAGCGATCGCGCGCCCATATTTTGCCGTGAACGCCGCCGTCGCGCCCTGCCCCAAATTTCTTGAGACCTCGAGCTCTAGCTGCGCGGCTCGAGCAGCATCTTCATGCCGTAACGTGGACGCAGCGTAATCAGACCTTGCGGTTCCACCCGATGTCCGGGCGCGAGCTTGAGCCGGTAGCGCTGCGCAATCGTCGCGAGCAAGATCGTTGCCTCCGCGGTCGCGAAAGCCGCACCGATGCAAATGCGTCGGCCGCCGCCGAACGGCAGGTACGCGAAACGTGGGCGCGCCGCGGAGCCGTCCGGCGAGAATCGCTCGGGATCGAAACGGCCGGGATTCTGCCAGTGCCGTTCCTGGCGATGCAGAAGCCACGGCACGATCAGCACCGTCGATCCCCGCGGAACGGGCCGGCCGGCAAGCCGATCGTCCGCGAGCGCCTCGCGCGCGATCGTATGCACGGGCGGATACAGCCGCATCGACTCGTCGATGACCATTCGGGTATAGCGCAGCGCATCGAGGTCCTCGTGCAGCGGTGCACGGCCTCCGAGGACGGTTGCGAGCTCCGCATGCAGCTTGGCCTCCACGGACGGATGTTGGGACAGCAGGTACCAGGTCCAGGTCATCGCCATCGCCGTGGTCTCGTGACCGGCGCTGAAGATGGTAATGACGTGGTCGCGCAATTCGCGCGCACTCATGCCGCCGCCGGTCTGCCCGTCGCGCGCGGCGATCAATCGGTCGAGCAGATCCCCGGGAGGCGCCCCGGATTGGGCCGATCGTGCTTGGATCAGCGCCTCGATCCGCAGGTCGAATTCGCCGAGCGTGCTGTCCGCAACCCGCGCACGCGCGAGACCTGCGAACCAGGCCGGAAATCCGAGGAAGTCGAGGATATTCGGCCGCATCTTCGCCTGATAGCGGCCCGCGCTGCGCTCGATGAGGTTGCGAATCTCATCGGAATCGGACGAGAACATCGTGCGGGAGATGATCTCCAGCGTGACCTCCATCATCGCGATCGCGACGTCGATGCTCGCACCGGCGTCGCGCCGCTGCCAACGCTCGAGCATCTCGTGCGCGGCCGCGGCCATCGTGGGCGTATAGCAAGCGATACTGCGATGGTCGAAGGCGGGCGACATCGTGCGGCGCTGGCGCCGCCAAGTCTCCCCTTCCGAGGTGATCAGCCCCTTGCCGAGCCCGGGCTCGAGAAGGCGCCGCGTGATTTCAGATTTCTGATAGTTGGCGGCATTGTCGAGCAGCACCTGCTTGATCGCCGCGGGATCGTTGACGATGAAACGCCGCCGCCCCAATATCCTGGTCTCGAGGATCTCGCGCTCATAGGCTTGCTGCGGGTAGGTCGCGACCATGTTGTCGCGCAGCGTGCGCAAAAACTCGAACAATCCCATGCGCCCCGCACGCGGCACCGGTGCCGGCAAAACCGGTGCAACCGCGGAATCTGACAGGCTCGGCATTCTTGCGCCCTCACGGACTTCCCGATCGCGATTCGAATCACTCCTCGTCCGGCGGCTTCGACTGCGGCATCGACGAACCCCCGCCCGTCAGCGCATCACCCGGAACCGCCGCAGCGGCGGGCTTCGCGGGATCGCCGCCGAACCCGAGGCGCGCGAGCAGCGCGGGGTCGAATCCGGCCAGCGATTCAGACATGGAAAACCGCCTCGCGTATCTTAGCCCAATAAAGGCCGCCGAACCCTTCATCGCCGGGTTCATACCGAGCGTGCGCGCGGCATCCTGGATCTCCTGGTCGGATGCCGCGATCAGTTCCTGTTCGAGCCCATCCAGAATGCGCTCGAGCGTCAGCTCGGGCCAAGCGCGATTTATCGCATCTCGCATGTCAACCCCTCCCGCAGCAACACGCGCCGGATCCGCTTTCTCGCGGAATCGTAGTCAACCGGCAAGATACCGGCCGCGGTGCGAATCTGCTCGGCGTCAAGACCTTGGCCGAGGCCTTCGATGATGCATAGCGCGACCGCGTCGCCCGCGAACAGTCGCTCGATCGCCGCAATCTCCTGCAGCGCCCCGACCGCAAGCGCAGGGTCCGATGCGGTATCGCGAAATTCCATGCGCCGACTGGCCGCCTCGGACGACGGATCCAGGTGCTCTTCGATTCCCGTGGAGTCGTGCCGCTCGCCGCCGGGCCGCCGATGCCGCAGGTACTCGGCGCGCAGGCTGCGCATGACACCGGCGAGGAAGGCCACGACCGGCAGGCCCTCGGGCCGGCGGCGCGTGCCCGCGAGCACGCGGGCAAAGGCCTCTTGCAACAGATCCTCCCAGCCCACGTCCGCGGGCAGCCCCCGCGCGCGCAGGCGCGCGATCGATTTGAGGCGCAGCAGGTCCATCTGCGTGACCATGTCGAGCGCGAGCGCTTGCTCGGCGGGTGTGCCCGTGATTTTGTCGTCTCGGCTTCGTAGCTGGCGCATGCGGAACTCGACTCCTGTATTAGAGTATGCGCAAACGAGGAGGCCACGCGGACAGGTCGGCCGCAGAAATTCCTCGTTGCCGCCCGCGCAACGGTCGGGGACGCACCGCGCGCTCGGAGCGCGCACCGGGCGCGCGGTCGACGGGCAGCCCGGCCATGCTCCCCTCGGTCGCTCGCAGTCTCTATACTGCCGCCGACGGGTGCCGGACGGCGGCGGCCGGACAGTGAAGCAGCGGGGGAACGCTTTGAAAACGACGATCGATGCATCTTGTCATTGCGGCGCGGTCCACCTCGAGATCGCGTGCGCACCGGAGGCGCTGACGGACTGCAATTGCTCGATTTGCCGCCGCTACGGCGCGCTGTGGGCCTACTACTCGCCGCAACAAGTCCGAATCATCGCGCCGGAGGGCGCGACCGAGGTGTACACCTGGGGCGATCGCAAGCTTCAATTTCACCGCTGCAAGATCTGCGGATGCTTGACTCACTGGGCCGCGACGGATGCGTCGGTCGATCGCATGGGGGTCAACGCACGGCTCATGGACCCCGAGGTGCTGCGGCCGCTGCGGATTCGCAAGCTCGACGGCGCGGTCACCGGCAAGTATTTTCGATGAGCCTCATCACGACGGTCGAAGAGCTGCGGATCTTGGCGCAGAAGCGTGTGCCGCGGATGTTCTACGACTATGCCGATTCCGGCTCCTGGACCGAGAGCACCTACCGCGCGAATGAGACCGACTTCAGCCGCATCAAATTTCGCCAGCGTGTCGCGGTCAATCTCGAAGGCCGCAGCACCGCCTCGACGATGGTCGGCGTCGACGTCAAGATGCCGGTGGCGCTCGCCCCGACCGGCCTGACCGGCATGCAGCATGCCGACGGGGAAATTCTCGCTGCCCGGGCCGCCGAGCGTTTCGGCATACCGTTCACTCTCTCGACGATGAGCATTTGCTCGATCGAGGACGTCGCGGCGCACACCCACAAGCCATTTTGGTTCCAGCTCTACGTGATGCGCGACCGCGACTTCGTCGAGCGCCTCATCGACCGCGCCAAGGCGGCGAACTGTGGCGCGCTGGTGCTCACACTCGACCTGCAGATTCTCGGCCAACGCCACAAGGATCTGAAGAACGGCCTGAGCGCGCCGCCTCGACTCGACGATCCCCAATCTCGTCAACATGATGTTCAAACCGCGCTGGTGCCTTGGCATGCTCGGGACCCGCCGGCACCACTTCGGCAACGTGCTCGGCCACGTCAAGGGTGTCACCGACCTGGGGTCACTGTCCGAATGGACCGCGACGCAGTTCGACCCCAAGCTCAACTGGGGCGACGTCGAATGGATCAAGAAACGCTGGGGCGGCAAGCTCATTCTCAAGGGAATCATGGACGTCGAGGACGCCAAGCTCGCGGTCGCCTCGGGCGCCGACGCGCTGATCGTCAGCAATCACGGCGGCCGGCAGCTCGACGGCGCCCCGTCGAGCATCGAGGCGCTGCCGGCGATCGCGGACGAGGTCGGAGCGCAGATTGAAGTCCATATGGACGGCGGCATCCGCTCCGGCCAGGACGTGCTCAAGGCCGTGGCCTTGGGTGCCCGCGGCACCTATATCGGCCGCGCATTCCTCTATGGATTGGGCGCAATGGGTGAAGTCGGCGTCACGAAGGCGCTCGAAATCATTCATCGCGAACTTGATCTGACGATGGCCTTCTGCGGCCACACCGACATCCGCGCCGTCGACCGCCGCATCCTGCTGCCGGGCAGCCTGCCGCGTTGAGCGCGGCGCGCGAGGCGGCGCGGCTCTAATCCTTCGGCGGCGCCTTGGTGCCGCGAATGAGCAGCACCGGCACGCGCGTCGTTCGCACGACGTATTCGGC
Organism: uncultured Gammaproteobacteria bacterium; assembly: GCA_963782845.1. Lineage (GTDB taxonomy): Bacteria > Pseudomonadota > Gammaproteobacteria > Steroidobacterales > Steroidobacteraceae > Bog-1198. The sequence goes on from CAWALM010000001.1 coordinate 185,825, forward strand.
ATCGGATCCCATGACGAGGCGGCGAATGCCACGGCGGCCGTGGGTACCGATCACGATGAGATCGGCGGGCCACTGTTCCGCATGCTCCGCGATCGCGGCGCCGACCGGCCCCATCGGGGTCTCGACGATTTCCGTCTGGGTCTCGACGCCTTGCTTGCGCGCGCTCGCGGCGGCATCGGCAAGGATCTGCTGGCCATATTCGCGCAGCTCCTTGAGCAGTTCGGCCGATTTCGCGAGTCCGTGCCGGCCCTCGGCGACCAGATAGTCATGGACGACATGCAGCAGACGCAACGCGGCTTTCTGATCCTTGGCGAGCAGGATTGCATGCTGCAGCCCGAGCAGGCTCGTTTCGCTGCCGTCGACAGGCACCAAGATTTTTGTGTACATCGACTACCACCCCCGGGCTGGAAGCTGCCGACCAATATGCTACGCCGCGGCGCACCGCCCACCATCAGGGATATTGCGTAGCCGGCTTGCGCCGCGCCTCAAGCCGGGGGCGCGAGCCCGGGCAGCACCTTGAGCACGAATACCAGTTGCGGCCCGTCGGCCGCAGCGCGGGCAATCTCGTGGGACAGTTCGCGCATAAGCTCGTCGAGTTCGCCCCAGACCTGCGTCGAGAGCGCATTGCTGCGCACGGTCCAGTGGGCCCGGCTCTTGAGCCTCTCGATGAACGCACGGATCGGCGGCCGATAGTCGCCGGTCAGGGGATACATGCTGATTTCAACCGCTGCTCGCATTGCGCTGCTCCAAGGCCGGGCCCGGACGGGCGAACCGCAACATCGCAGATGTGAACGGCGAGCGCAACTGCGCCGGACCGCGCTGAGCTCTGCTAGCATTGCACATCGAGTCGCCACGGATCGCGGGGCTTTTCACCGATGAACGACCTCATCGCCCGTTTGCTGCCGGTGCTCGCGCTCGCGAGCCCGCCGGCGCTTGCGGCGATGAGTTTGACGAGTACCGACTTGACCGCGGATGCGGCGATCGCGCGCGCGCAGATCTACACTCGCTGCGGCGGCCTCAATATCTCCCCGCAGCTCGCCTGGAGCGGTGCGCCGAACGCCACGAAGAGCCTGGTACTCACGATGATCGATCGCGATGTGAAGCCGGCGCAATGGTCGCACTGGATCGTGATCGATCTGCCGCCGCAGGCCGAGTCGCTGCCGCGCGGCGTGCGCTCGCTGCCGGTCCCGGCACGCGCGATCGTCAGCAACTTCGGCGACGCCTCCTATGACGGACCCTGCCCGCCGCCGGGTACGGGCTTGCATCACTACGAATTCACGATCTGGGCGCTGCCGACCGCAACGGTTGCGATCGACCCGGACGACGCGGCGACGCACGTGACCGCGATGCTCGCGCGCCAAGCGCTCGACCACGCGTCCCTGTCCGCCACCGTTGCAGCGCCGGCCCACTGACGCCGACGCGGTGTCAGCCGCCGAGCGGGCGCAGCATCGCGCGCGAAATGATGTGCCGCTGGACCTCGCTGGTGCCGTCCCAGATTCTCTCGATGCGCGCGTCGCGCCAAATGCGCTCGAGCGGCAGATCGCTCATGAGTCCCATGCCGCCGTGTATCTGCAGCGCCTCATCGGCGACCATCGCGAGCATTTCGCTCGCCTTGAGCTTCGCCATCGCCATGTCGGTATCGGTGTCGATGCGATTGTCGCGGCGCCATGCCGCCTGCAATACCAGCAGCTCCGCGGCTCGCAATTCGAGCGCCATGTCCGCGAGTTTGAAGCTGATGCCTTGGAACTTCCCGATCGGCTGGCCGAACTGCACGCGATCGACGGCCCATTGCGTCGACAAGTCGAGCGCGCGCTCCGCACGCCCGAGACAGGTCGCGGCCACCTGCAAACGCGTGGCGCCGAGCCAAGTATTGGCGACTTCGAATCCGCGATGCAGCTCCCCGAGGATCGCGCTCTTGGGCACGCGGCACTCGTTGAATTCGAGAATGCTGTTGGTATAGCCGCGATGCGAGACGTTTTTGTAGCCCGGCCGCACCTCGAACCCCGGATGGTCCATGTCGATCAAAAACGCGGTCATTTTCTTGCGGCTGCCGTGGGCCGTGGTCTCCTCGCCCGATGCGGCGAATAAAATCACATAGTCCGAATGATCGGCGTGGCTGATGAAGTGCTTCGTTCCATTGATCACGAAGTCGTCGCCGCGCGCAACCGCCGAGGTCTTCATGCTGCGCAAATCGGATCCTGCGCCCGGCTCGGTCATCGCGAGACATTCGGTGCGATCGCCGCGCACCGTCGGCAGCAGATAGCGCTCGCGCTGCTCGCCTTCGCAGGCCAACAGGATGTTCGAGGGGCGTCCGACACAGGAATAATGCAGCGCGTAATTGGTCTTGCCGAGTTCCTTCTCGTAGAGCACCCAGGAGACCGTATCGAGACCGGCGCCCCCGACATGGGCCGGCATATTGGCCGCGTACAGTCCCGCGTCGATCGCCTTGGCCTTCAATTCGCGGTACAGCTCTTCGCGCAGCACGCCGGTCTCCTCGACCTCGCGTTCATGGGGATAGAGCTCCGTCTGGACGAATTCGCGCGTCGAGGTGACGATCAGCTGCTGTTCATCGGATAACGAAAAATCCATCGGGTATCCCCTTCAGCCCGCGGCCGCGGTTCGTAAGTCCTTCGCTTCGGTCCATTGGCGCAGCAGCTCGAGCTGCAGGCGCAGCTGCCGGATCTGTTGTTCCGCGGGCCAATCGCCAGGACTCGTGACCGCGCTCGCGGTCAGTCCGTTCACGAAGGTCACCACGGACCGCAATGCCTGATCGCGCATCGGCTTCGGCCATAGTGCGGATTCCGGCCAGTGCTCCGCGAAGCAGCGCGCGAACAGGCGCATGTATTCGCGGTGGACCCAGGCATTGAGTCGGCGCAGCTTCTTGTCGGCCGATACCTGACCCCAAAATGCCATCCAGAACGCGCACTCGGTGAAGCGCTGCGCATCGATCGGCAGCGCCTCGCATAGGACCTCGAGCAGATTCGTCTCGCCGCGCCGATGCTGGCGATTGAGCCGCTCCTCGATGCGCAACAAGATCAAGCGCAGCGCCGCGAGAATGATGTCCTGTTTCGATTCGTAATAATGCGCGACCATGCCGGTCGTATAGCCCGCGGCCTCGGCGATTTTCGCCACCGTGGTGCGCTCGAAGCCGTTCTCCGCGACCACCTGGCAGGTCACGAGCGCGATCTCCTCGCGCCGTTTCGCATGATCGACGACCTTGGGCATCGCAGCGGCCCCTAGGCTCGGCCCTGACCGATACGGCGCCCGGCTTCCGCGGGGATCGCGAGGCCCGATTGTGCCTGTCGAATGGCCTCGAGCTTGGCGTGCACCGCCGTATCGATCGGCGCCGCCTTGGCCGCCGCGGTATCGACGTGCAGATGCAGCTGTTCGCCGGTCGCGATCAGCGCATCGCCGTTGACGCGGCGCAGCCGGTGGAATACGTGCAGGCGCTTGTCGTCGAGCTTCATGATCTGCGTGCTGACATAGATCGGCTCGCTGCACTTGGCCTCGGCGACGTGCGTGACATGGCTTTCGACCGTATAGAACATGTGGCCCGCGCGCCGGTAAGCCTCATCGACGCCCACTTCGCGATACAGCACGTCCATCGCATCGCCAAACAACTGCACGTAGCGGAAATCCGACATGTGGCCATTGTAGTCGACCCATTCGGGTCGCACCGAGGTCGTCACGAGGCGCAGCGGCTCACCCGCCGTGAAGCGCGTATCGGGGAGCTGTACGCCGGCGTCGATGTAGAGCCGCTCCTCGAGCGCTCGCAGCGTGGATCCCGCGCCAATGTCGAATTGCCGCAGCACCTGCTGGATCGCGACGAGGTAATCGTCGCGCAGCCGTTCGAGTTCCCGGATCGAGCGTCCGGCCGCCTGCGCTTGGGTGCCTTCGACCATCCGGTCGATGAGCGTCTCGCTGAGCTCCGGCGCTTCGAGCTTGGTCCAGGGCCACTTGAGGCAGGGTCCGAACTGCGCAAGCATGTGGCGCATGCCGCTCTCGCCGCCCGCCAGGTGATAAATCATGTTGGTGCCCATGGCGGCCCAGCGCAAGCCGGGTCCATAGACGATCGATTCGTCGAGCTCGCCGGTGGTCGCGACGCCGTCGTTGACCATGTGCAGAATCTCGCGCCACAGCGCCTCTTGGAGCCGGTCGGTCAAATGCCCCGGCACCTCGCGGCGCACGTGCAGTGCGTGCATCCCGATGTACTCGTAGAATTTCGCGGCCGCATGAATCGTCGCGGGCGCGGTCTTGGAACCGCCGACGAGCTCCACGAGCGGCAGCAAATACACCGGATTGAACGGATGCCCGACGAGGAAGCGCTCGGGCGCCACCATGTCGCGCTGCAGGTCCGACGGCGTCAATCCCGAGGTGCTCGAGGAAATGATGACGTCGGCGCCCGCATGACGGCTGACTTGGGCCAGCATGCGCTGCTTGAGCTCCAGTTGTTCCGGGATGTTTTCCTGGATGAAATCCGCGCGCTCGGCCATCACGCGCAAGTCGGTCGTGAACGACAGCTTGCCCTTGGGCGGCAGCGGCGCCGAGGTGAGGCGCGCGAGCGACGGCTCCGCATTCGCGACCGCGCCGCGTATCCACGCCTCCATCTCGGGTTTGACGTCGGCCGCGATCACGTCGATGCCGAAATGCAGCGCCCGCGCGGCCCAACCGCCGCCGATCACGCCGGTGCCCAGCAATCCGAGAGTCTTGACTGTTCGCATGGTGCAATCCCTAGGGCGCCGCGCGGCGCATTTATAATGTCACAAGTATAATATAAAAAAAGCGCGCGGCGGCGAAATACCAACGCGGGCGCCTCGACCCGACGCGGCGCGGCGCGCGCGCGCCCCGACGCGGAGGCCGGCGGCTAGTTTTGCGTGTGCTGCGCGGGCGCGCTGAGCACTTCGGTAATCGGCGCCGCCGCCTGCGGTACCGCCCGGGGGTAATCGCGCCCGACGAACGCGGCAACCGTCGCCGCAATCTGTGCCTGGGTCACGCGGCGCGTGTTGCTGCGCTCCCCGAGCGGCTCGGTGTCGGGTCCCATGACCGCAATCCAGATGTTCTCCGAGCCCTTCTCCTCGACCCCGTGCTCCTTCCACTCGATGAGCCCGCTGCCGCGGCCGTGGTCGGTCGTGATGATGAAGGTCGTGCGGTCGCGGTAGCGCGGCATCGCCTGCATCGTCTCCCAGAGCTGCTGGACGAAATAATCGAATCGATGCGCGCTGTCGAGCACGAGGTCATAGCGCCCCTGGTGTGCCCAGTTGTCGGTCTCGCCGTAGCCGACGAACAGCACGCGCGCTTGCGCGCTCTTGACGTAATCGAGCAGCGGCACCTGGAGGAACGAGTTCGGCGCATCCTCCTCGTCGAATTCGGTCGTCGTCCGGTACAACTCGCGCAGCAGCGCGTCTCGCGGCGTCTCGTGCGCCTTAGCGGGCAAGGTCCAGCCGGTCTGCATCCGCAGGTGGCTGCGGTCCCGGTTGAAGATCCGCTCGAAGGCGTTCCAGGTCGCGTAGACCGCGACGCGATCGTGAAATTCCGGCTTGTCATTGAGCCACTCGAAAACGCTGATGTTGGGGTTGGGCCCGAATTCGTTGCTGTCGATCGCGTCGTTCGGGTAGCCGGTCGTCATTTCGTTGTAGCCGGGATAGGAAAACGCCTTGCCGTTCGTGACCTGGGCGACGCTGCCGCGCATCTGATTGCCGAAGATCTGGCCATGCTTCGCGACCGTTCCCCACAGAAACGGAAACAGCATCCGGCGGCGTGCCGCGACGTCGTCGCTCCAATAGCGCTTGCGCAAATCCTCTTCCGCCACCCAGCTGCCGCCGTCCTTCTCGTTGAGCAGCGTGGGGTCGGCGCCCGTGAAAACCTCCTGCCAGCGCAGGCCGTCGGTCACGATCAGCACGACGGTGCGGGTGCGCGGTGCGGCGGCGGCCACAGACGACAGCGCCAGCACGACGGCGCAAATCAGCAATCGGTCGACGAAGCGGCATCCCATACGGTGAATCCTCCCGAGACTGACGAGCTTCGATCCGGCTATTGCTGCAGCAGCACAGCCGAGTTGGCGTCCCAAGTCAAATAGACCTGATCGCTCCAATCAATCGACCACTCCGAGGTGCGCCGGTCGTTCTGCGCGAACACCGTGACGATCTTGCCGGAGTCGGTCTTGATCCGATAAGTCGATCGATTCCCGAGATAGCCGAGTTCCCAGACGACGCCCTTGAGCTGGTTGATGCGTCCGCCGGACACCGGCTCCTTGGTCAGTCGGACCTTTTCGGGTCGCAGCGCGAGCCAAACCCGCTGTCCTTGCGCGAAGCGGCCGACCTCGTCGATGAATAAATCGCAGCCGGTCTCGGGACAGCGTACCGTGATCAGGCCCGGTTCCAGGCCCTCGACCGTGCCTTCGAACAGATTGGTCGTGCCGACGAAGTCGGCGACGAAGCGGCTCTGCGGAAATTCGTAGATTTCCGACGGCATGCCGACTTGGATCACCTGGCCGCGGTTCATGACGGCGATCCGCGTCGAGAGCGCCATGGCCTCGTCCTGGTCGTGCGTGACGAATACAAACGTGATTCCGACCTGGTACTGAATGTTCATGAGCTCGAACTGGGTCTGCTCGCGCAGCTTCTTGTCGAGCGCGCTCAAGGGCTCGTCGAGCAGCAGCACCTTCGGCCGCCGAATCAGCGCGCGCGCCAGCGCGACGCGCTGGCGCTGACCGCCCGAGAGCTGATGCGGCTTGCGCTTGGCGAGCGGTCCCAACTGCACCATCTCGAGCGCTTCCTGCACGCGCTTGGTCCGCGCCGCCGCATCGATCGCCATGCGGCGCAAGCCGTAGCCGACGTTCTGCTCGACGCTCATGTGCGGAAACAGCGCGTACGACTGGAACATCATGTTGACGGGGCGCTCGTGCGGGGGCACCTTCGTCATGTCGATGCCGTCGATCATGATGCGCCCGCCGCTGGGATCGGCGAATCCCGCGAGCATGCGCAACAGCGTCGTCTTGCCGCAGCCGGAGGCTCCGACGAGCGCGAACATCTCGCCCTTGTAGATCCTCAGATTGACGTTGTCGACGGCCGTGAAGGCGCCGAAGGTCTTGTTGATGTTCTCGATGACGATCTGGGGCTCTGCGCCCGGATCGAGCCATGGCCGGTCCGCAATGTTCTTTTGTTGCGCGGAAATCATCCGTCTAGAAATCGGCCGGGGGCGTTGCCGAGCGGCGTGCCGGCGTGAAGAAGGCCCGCTCGACGACGCGCGCCTGCGACATGCGCCGCTCCCAACGAAGTTCGCGATTCAAGTAAATCTCCACCCAGACGGTCGATCCCAGCGCGAAGTGCGGCGCTTGGACCATAGCAAGAGCGATGTTGCGCTTGCAAGTCGGCGACCACATCGCCGACGTCACGTTGCCGATCTCCCGCTTGCCCGAATGCTCGGTGTAGATCAGCGCATTGTGGGCGGGCTTATTGCCCGCAATGTCGAGTCCCACGAGCTGGCGGCGCGGGCCCGCCTGCCGTTCGGCGAGCAAGGCGCGCCGCCCCGTGAAGTGGCCCTTGTCGAAGTTCAACAGCCAGGCGAGTCCAAGTTCGAGCGGCGAACTCTCGCGGCCGGTCCGGATCGTCTGTTCGGCCGACAGGAAATCGACATGTGGGCTGATGAAACCGGCCTCGATGCGCGCCATGTTGAGCGCTTGCGAGCCGATCGCGCGAATTCCGCGCGAGCGCCCGGCGAGCATCAGGGCGTCCCAGACCGCTACCGCGGATGACGGGTCGATCCACACCTCGTAGCCGAGATCACCGGTGAAGCCCGTGCGCGAGACCGTGACCGGCACGCCGCCGACGTCGAAATAGCCGATGTCGAAGGGTTTGAGCTTGTCGATGCCGGCCAATCCCGCCGCCTTGAGCACCGCGCAGGAGGTCGGCCCCTGCACCGCGAGCGAGGCAATCTGGGCCGTGACCTCTTCGACCGAGACATCGAAGCCGATCGCCGAATCCAACAGCCAGTTGATCTGCCGTTCGGCCGTGCAGAGCCGGAACTCGGCCTCGCCGAGCCGAAATACGGTGCCGTCGTCGATGAGCTGCCCGGCATCGTCGCACCAGACGCAGTAAGCGACGCGGTTAGGCGCGAGCTTGGCGATATCGCGGGTCACCAGACGGTTCAGGTACGGAACCGCGTCGGGCCCGGCGATCCGGTACTTGACCATCGGCGTGAGGTCGTAGAGCGTCGTGGCATTGCGAATCGCGAAATATTCCTGCTCGACCGTCGTGAAGACGTCGACGGTCGTGTAGCCCGCCCAGGGGATGAAGCTGTCGACCTGCGAGAGCGCCCGGGCGCGGTCGTGAAACGGCGTTCGCAGCAGCGGCTGTTTGAAGTGCGGTGCGAGCGCTTCGGTGGTCGGCATGTCAGTTCACCTGCCTCAAGACTTGCCGCGCGGCGTTGCGGCCGGCGATACCCATGACGCCGCCGCCGGGATGGCAGCCGGCGCCGCAAAGATAAAGTCCCTCGAGCGGCGTGCGATGCTGGGCGGCGCCCGGCACCGGACGCACCATGAGGAATTGATCGAACGCGAGTTCACCGTGGTGCCAATGCCCGCCCGAGATCCGAAACTCAGCTTCCATGTCGAGCGGCGTCAGCAACTCGCTGGCCGTCACCGAGGCCCGCAGCCCCGGCGCATGCCGTTCGAGCGTGCCGAGGATCAGCTCCAGGAAGCGCGCCTTCGACTCGCCCCAGCCGCTGCGCAGCGCGTAGGGCGCGTACTGGACGATCGCCGAAAGCACGTGGCGGCCCGCCGGCGCGAGCGACGGGTCGGCGAGCGTCGGCACCGTGATTTCGATCGCCGGCTGCTCGGAGTATTCACCGTATTTCGAGTGGTTGTAGGCGTGCTCGAGGTACTGCATCGAGGGGGCGATCAGCAGCCGGCCCGCCGATTGCTGTGCGCTCAGCCCCGGGAATTGGGGCGCGCGGTCGAGCGCCAGATGCAGCTTGGCGGCGAGGCCGCGCGCGCGGATCTGGGTCACGCGGCGCACGAAGCCGGTATCGAGATGGCGGGTACCGAGCAAGCGCAGCAGCGTGGTCTTGGGATCGGCACTCGAAATCACGGTGTCGGCACGGATCTGCTCGCCCGAGTCGAGCACGACGCCGCACGCCCGGTCATTTTCCACCAGAATGCGCGCGACCGGCGCGCCAGTCCGCAACCTGGCGCCCTCTGCGCTCGCCGCCGCGGCGAGCGCCGCACAGACGGCACCGAGGCCGCCTTTGGGTTGCGCGAGCCCGCGCGCGCCCGCGCGCGATTCGGCCGCGAAACGGTACAGCAGGGTGAGCACCGTGCCGGGCGTCCGCGGTCCGCAATTCGTGCCGAGCACCGCGTCGAAGGCGAGCGCGCCCTTGAGCTCTCGCGACTGGAAGTTCTCCTCGAGGAGGTCATAGACATTCATGCCGCCGATGCGCAGCAGTTCCCGCATGTCGCGGCGCCCTAGGCGGCGGATCCGCAGTCCGAGCCGCAGCAGCGCGAGCCGGTCGGTCCAGGCGTTCGTGCCGAGCCGCGGCGGCACATCGGCAAACATCGGCGCGAGCGCCGCGGCAAATGAATGCATGCGCGCGCGATACGCGGCGAGCGCCTGGGCGTCGGCGGCCGCTTCCACGCTTTGGTCGGCGACGCCGGCTCCGAGATCGAGCGGTGCGCGGCCCTCGAGCAGCGCCGTCGTTGTGAGCCGCGTCCCGGACCACGCGAGACCGTGCGACTCGAGCCGCAGATCGGCGATCATCTCGTCGGGCATCAGATGCAGCAGATGGGCGCCCGCGGACACTTGAAAGCCGGGCGCGAATTCGCGCGTGATCGCGGCGCCGCCGACGCCGCTGCTCGCTTCGAGCACGAGCACCCTGCGCCCGCCGCGCGCGAGGTAGTTCGCGCAGACCAGGCCGTTGTGCCCGGCGCCGATCACGATCGCATCGATTTTCGTGCCGGTCTCCCGGCTCGAGTCGGTCATGGCGCGCGGCCCAGGTCGCGCAGCACCGCGCGCGCCGCGTTTGCGCCCGGCGCGCCCATGACGCCGCCGCCGGGGTGCGTGCTCGAACCGCACATATAAACGCCCTGGACCGGTCCGCGGTATTGCGCGTAGCCCGGGATCGGCCGGTTAAAGAGCAGCTGATCCATCGTCAGTTCACCCTGGAAGATGTTGCCCTCGGTCAAGCCCACCTCGTTCTCGATATCCCAGGGCGTGCGGATTTCCGCGTGCAGGATCAGGTCCTTGAAGTTGGGGCTATGGCGCGCGATCGTGTTGATAACGGTGTCGCCGAACGCCTGGCGCTTGGCCGCATCCCAAGGCCCGTCCGCGAGTTCATACGGGCAATACTGGACGAAGACCGACATGTAGTGTTTGCCGTCGGGCGCCATCGTGGGATCGATCTGCGAGGGAATCAGCATGTCGATGTAAGGCGCGCGCGACCAGCGGCCGTCCTTCCAGTCGTCGTAGGCGCGCTCCATCATGTCGATCGTGTCGGTCACGTGCATGTCGCCGCGCGTGCACGGCGCGCCCTCCGGAATCGCCGGAAACCGCGGCAGGCCGCCCAGCGCGATGTTGAGTTTCCCGGACGAGCCGCGAATCTTGAAATTGCGGACCTGGCGCAGGAAGTCCTCGGGCAGGTCCTTCGCATCCATGGTGTTCAAGTAGGTGCGGCGCACGTCGAGATTCGAAATCACGAGCCGCGCCCGAATCTCCTCGCCGTCTTCGAGCACGACGCCGCAGGCGCGCGCGCCCCGCACTTGAATCTGCGCGACCGGCGCGCCGCTGCGGATCGTGCCGCCGCTCGCCTCGAACGAGGCGCCGAGCGCTTTGCTGACCGCACCCATGCCGCCGCGCGCGAAGCCCCAGGCGCCCACGGTGTCGTCGATGTCGCCCATATAGTGATGCAGCAGCACATAAGCGGTGCCCGGGGACCGCGGCCCGAGCGCCGTGCCGATGATCGAGCTGCCGGCAAAGTGCGCCTTGACGATTTCGCTCTCGAAGTACTCGTCGAGAAAATCGGCGGCGCTCATCGTCCAAAATCGCAGCGTGTCGTACATGCGCTGCTCGCCGAGGCCGTGAAAGCGCTGGCCGAGGTACAGCAGCTCGCGCAGATCGCGCGGTTTGAACGAGGTGGGATCCGGAGGCTCTCGCATCAACAATGGCTTGATGAATTTGCACTGGCGCATGACGTCGCGCGAGTAGCGGTCGTAGTTTTCCGCGTCACGCTTCGAATGCCGCGCGATCTCGCGCCGCAACGCATCGTGGTTGTCGTAGAGCGCGAGGTGTCCGCCGTCGCTCATCATCGTGCAGCCGCCGTCGTACGGAATAATCTGCAGTCCGTGCCTCGGCAATTCGAGCGTGCGCATGATCTCGGGGCGCAGCAGGCTGCAGACGTACGAGCAATTCGAGTACGTGAAATCCTGATACAGCCTGCGGCTCACGGCCGCTCCGCCGATATAGGGCTGGCGCTCGAGCACCAGCACTTTGAGACCCGCGCGCGCGAGGTAGCAGGCGGCGACCAGCCCGTTGTGGCCCGCGCCGACGACGATCGCGTCGAGGTCCTCGCGCTGATGCATCGCGCGCGCGCTCAGGCCGGAACTTTCTGTGTCGTCTTTCCCGCCTGCAGCGTCGCATCGACGGCGGTCTCGAAGGCCCGGAGCGTATCGGCGAGGCAGGAGGCGTCGTGCGCCGCCGACACGAACCAAGGTTCGCGCGAATCCGGCTCGCACAGCACGCCCTCGTCGTGCAGCACCTGGGCCATCGCATCGTAGAACGAATAATCGCTGCTCTTCCAAGCCCGGTAATTGCGCGGCGGCTCGTGGGCAAAATACAGGCCGCTCATCGACGGGTGGCCGACGAAGCTGTGCGCGATGCCGCGCGCGCTCAAGACGGCGCGCATCCCGGCCCGCAAACGCGTGCCGTAATCCGCGATTCGTTCGAGCGCGTCGGTCTCGGCGAGAATCTCAAGCGTCTTTTCCGCGGCGGCCAGCGATACCGAATGCGCCGTGTAGGTGCCGCCATGGGCGACGCCCTTGCCGATCTTGCGCATGATGTGCTCGCGACCCGCGAGCACCGAGATCGGATAGCCGTTGCCGAGGGCCTTGGCGAAGGTGCAGAGGTCGGCATGCACGCCGTAGAGTTCCTGCACGCCGCCGCGCGCGACGCGAAAGCCGGTCTTGACCTCGTCGATCAGCATGACGACCCCGTACCGGTCGCAGAGCGCCCGCGCCGTGCGCAGGTACTCGGGCTCGGCCGCGATGCCGAGACAATTGCCCATGATCGGCTCGATCAACATGCAGGCGATGCGGCCGGCGTTGCGCTTGAATACTTCTTCGAGTTGATTGGCGTCATTCGCCTGCACGAAATGCGCAAAGCTGCGCGAGGAGATCGGCACCCCCTCGCTGTAGGGCCGCACCTCGGGCTCCCCAACTTGCGACCACTTGTCCATCGGCGTGAACCACATCGCGGCGTCGAACAGGCCGTGGTAGCTGCCCTCGAGGATCACGTAATCGTCCTTGCCGGTGTAGGCGCGCGCCAAGCGAAGGCCGGCCATGACCGCTTCGGTGCCGGAATTCGAGTAGCGCACGAGCTCGGCCGCCGGCACCATCTTCGAGATGCGCTCGGCGACCGACAGCTCGCGTTCGGTCGAGAGCGCGAACACGCCGCCGACCTCCATGCCCTTGCGCGCAGCCTCGTCGACGCGCGGGTCTGCGTATCCCAAGATGCCCGGGCCATAGCCCATCCGGTAGTCGACGTAATTGTTGTCGTCCAAGTCGATGATGCGGGCGCCGCGGCCCTGCTTGACGTAGATCGTGCGATCGTCGCCCCAATAGCGAAAATTGGAGGCCACACCGAGCGGCAGGCGCTTCACGGCGCGCTGAAAATGCGCGTTGCTCTTGGTGAGATTTCTGGCCATGGCGTCCCCCGGGAATGTTTGTCGTAATGATTGATTCAGTGCGCGGCGCCACAACCTGGCAGCGCCTGCCATGAATCCACCGAAATCTTATATGGTCATATAAAAAAACGCCAGTGCAGTGTGCCGAGCGGCGTTGCGCGACGCCCCGAAGCATGTGTTCGTCCGTTTGCGAATATCCTATAACTAATTGATTACATGAAGATCGTAGCTTGGGGTTAGGCTCCAAAGCAGCCTGCACCGCGGGCCGGCTTGCCAACGCGGGCTGCTTGGGATTACATTAAACAACTATATAAAAAACGGCGGAGTAGCTCAGACATGTCAAGCGTAGCCATCGCAACCGCCGAGACCAGCCAGCATGCCCCGCTGCCGCGCGCGCTGCCCGCCTGGGTCTACAACAACGCCGAGCTGCATCGGCTCGAAGTCGAACGCGTGCTGCTGCCGAGCTGGCAAATCGTCTGTCACGTCAACTCGATCCCGAAGGCGGGCGACTACGTGACCTTCGATCTGGGGTCGGAGAGCGTCGTCGTGCTGCGGGATCGGGACGGGACGCTGCGCGGCTACCACAATGTTTGCCGGCACCGTGGCGCGCGGCTGCTCGACGCCGCGGGCAACTGCCCGGGACCGATCACCTGCCCCTATCACGGCTGGAGCTACCGCCAGGACGGTTCGCTGGTCGGCGTGCCGATGCGCGATACCTTTCCCGGGATCGACCGCAGCGAGTTCAGCTTGAAGCCGGTGCGCATCGACACCGCCTTCGGATTCGTGTTCGTCGCAATGCGCGGCGACCCGCCGCCGGTCTCGAAAGTTTGGGGCGTCTTGGCCGAAGAGCTCGCGGCCTACCGGACCGAGGAAATGGTGCCGCTCGGGCCCGATCTCGACCGACATCTGGAACGTCGATTGGAAGATCGCGATCGACAACTACCTCGAGTCCTATCACGTGCCGATCGGCCATCCGGGCCTCAATCGGATGTTCACGCCCGACTACGAGGATCAAACGGCCGTCGCGACCGTAGCGCGCGGCGTGAGCTGGCTGCGAGAGCAGGAATCCTCGGTGTGGTCGGAGCGCATGTACCAGCGCCTCGTCGGAAAAATTGCGACGCATTTGCCGGAAAAGCAGCGCCGCAGCTGGCGGTTCTACAGCGCACTGCCCAATCTCGGCATCGACGTGTTTCCCGATCAGATGGATTTCTTCCAGGTATTGCCGGCCGGGCCCGGCAAATGCCTGGTGCGCAGCGCCTTGTTCGGCTTGCCCGATGCCCCGCCGCAGATTCGCGCGCTGCGCTTCCTCAGCAACCGGATCAACACCCAGGTCAACAACGAAGACCGCTGGCTCTGCGAGCGCGTGCAGCGGGGGCTCGCCTCGAGCAGCTACCAGCCCGGTCCGCTCTCGAAACTCGAGCGCTGGATGTACGAATTTCACGAGATGCTGCGCGAATCGCATTCCGGAAGTGAAGCTGCCGAGCGCGCCCGCGCACTTCGCCTAGAAGTGCATCGACAGCGAAAAATTGACGCGCCAATGCGACGGGCCGGCGCGTCGACTCCGGATTTAACTGGCGCGCGAGCTCACCCGAGACCTCGACGGGACCCACTGCGGCGCCGGTTCGCCCGAACGAGCCGCGCAAGCCGAAACCGGCCGCGGCTCCCAATTCGACGCGCGGCACCACGGCGGTCGGCGCGAGATTCACGACTTCGCCGCGCGCGGCGAACAGATAGCCTTGCGCAAGCGTTCGTCGCTTTGCCGGGATTCCATTTCTGCGTTTGCTGCAGTTCGGCGCGAGCGACCCAGCCGCGGTCGCCGCTGAAATTCGCAAAATCGTAGGCCGACAGATCGGTAGGACCGCCGAGCGTAAATTTCTCGGCGAGCAGCAGCGGATGCGCCGCGTACTGCCCGCGCACCTGCAAATCCGCGCCGAATCTCGCGGGCAGATCGCGGTGCACCGAGCCGTGACCCTCCCACTTCGTGAACGAATCGTCGGCGCCGAGCTGCGACAAGGGTGACGCTGGCGTCGCTTCGGCGGCGCTGCGGCTGCCGAGCCCATGGATGCCCCGCGACCAGTCGACCGCCGATGGCCGCCGCGGTGGCGGGATCGAATACATGGTCGAGCGAGAGGCCGACACGCAGCACCCGCGTCTGGTCGTCGAACAGCGACGCGGCGAAGGGATTCGCGGACTGGGTCAGCGAAGTCGCGTCGAATCCCGCGGTCGCGAGCACGCGTGGTATAGCGGATCTTGACCACCGGATAGGTCGCACGCAGCGCGGCTCGCTTATAGGTGCTGTCGGTATCGAGCAGATCCCTCGGCGGCAGCGGCGGCGTTCGTCAGCGAGGTCGGTTTGATCGCCGACCAGGTATAGCGCCAATCGAGTTCGGCGCCGGAAATCCCGAGCGGCGTGCGCACGGCGGTCTCTACCAGCCGCCGCGGCGAATGCGATCCGAGCCCGTCGGCGTCGGCGGCGGTGCGCGAGCGCGAACGAGACCTGGTCGACGAAGCGCGCGGCCGGATTGTAGGCGCTGATCAGCGTCGCCGAGTTGCGGCCCACGATCGCGGGCATCGCGTTGTCGAAGCTCATCACGTTCGTGAACGCGCGGTATTCCCCGGTGAGCACCAAGGTGACCGCGTCGTCGGTCGGGCCCGCCTCCAGCGTCGACTTGAGGTTCAGCGAGGGCAGCGCACCCGCGAGCAGCACGGCGCGCTGGAATCTGCGCGCGCGTGAATTGCGCCTCCCCAGGACGGCGTCAGAAACGCGAGGACCCGCGCCCGATAGGGCTTTGGGAACGCCCTCGACGTCGACGCTGCGGATCGCGCGGCGAATGACGTGCAGATGGAACTCATCGCCGCCGCCAACTGTCTGCGCCGGCGCGCTGACCAGCACCATGAAATAGCCGCGGTCGACGTAGCGCTGCTGGATCTTGGCCGCGACCGCCTGGATCGCCTCGAGCGTCACGGGGCGGCCGCGCAGCGGCGCGAGCAGACGATCGGTATCGGCGGCGAGCCGCGCATCGCCATCCTCGACGACAAAGCGGCCGACGACCAGCTCGGTGGGGGCGGCGGTTTGCGCCGCGGCGGCGCCAGCGGCGCAGCTCAGCGCCGAGAGCAGAATCAACAGCCCGACCGCAGAGCAGCGGCGTTCGCCCCCGGTCGCGCGCCGCGCTCGCAGCCGGGTTATCCCAGGTGGATCCAAGCCGATTTCGTTTGCGTATAGGAGAGCAGACTCTCCACGCATTTGTCGCGCCCGAATCCCGACTGCTTATAGCCGCCGAACGGCTGCGTCATGTCGCCGTGATCGAAGCAGTTGACCCAGATCACGCCGGCTTCCAGATCGCGCACGGTCTTGTGCGCGACGTTGAGGTCGCGCGTCCATACCGAGGCGGCAAGTCCGTAGATCGAATCGTTGGCGATCGCCAGGCCCTCTTCGACCCCGTTGATCACGATCGCCGCGGCGACCGGTCCGAAAATCTCCTCCTGGGCGATCGTCATGCGGTTGTTGACGCCGGTAAACAGCGTCGGATTCACGAATGAGCCGGGCAAGTCGGGTGCGCTGCCGCCGAATTCGAGCTTCGCCCCCTCGGACTTGCCGCGCCCGATGTAGTTCATGACGCGTGCACGGTGCGACGCGGTCACGAGCGGCCCCAGATTGGTCGCCGGATCCAAGCGGATCGCCGGCGCGATAGGCCGTCTTGCCGCGCTCGATGAAGCGCGCGAGGAACTGCTCGGCGATCGGCTTGTCGATCAGCAGCCGCGAGCCCGCGTTGCAGACCTCCCCCATGTTGCCGTAAATGCCGTTGATCGCGTAGGTGACGGCGGTGTCGATGTCCGGCAGGTCGGCGAGGAAGATTTGCGGCGTCTTGCCGCCGCATTCGAGGCTCACGCGCTTCATGTTCGACTGTCCGGCATAAATCAGCATTTGCTTGCCGATCTCGGTCGACCCGGTGAACGCGATTTTCGCGACATCCTTATGCAAAGCGAGCGGCGCACCGACGGCCTCGCCCAAGCCGCCGACCACGTTGAACACGCCCGGAGGCCCGCCCGCTGCGACGAAAAGCTCGGCCATCAGGGGTCCCGAGAGCGGCGATTGCTCGGCGGGCTTGAGCACGACCGAGTTGCCGGCGGCGAGCGCCGGCGCGACCTTCCAGGCGGCCATCAGCAGCGGATAGTTCCACGGCACGATGCAGCCCACCACGCCGAGCGGCTCGCGCAGGATGTAGTGAAATGCGTCCGACGCCGTGGCGGTCACGGCGCCGTCGATCTTGTCGATGAGTTCGCCGAAATAAGTGAAGTTGGTCGCGGCGGCCGGCACGTCGATCGTGACCATGTCGCGGATCGGCTTGCCCATGCAGAGCGTGTCGAGCAGCGCAAAGCGCTCCGTGTTCTCGAGGATCAGCCGCGCAAAATTGCCGAGCACCGCCGCGCGCTCGCGGGGCGCCTTGCGGCTCCAGACGCGCGCCGCGAAGCTGCGCTTTGCCGACGCCACTGCAGCGTCGACATCGGCCGCGCCGCCGGCGCTCATTTCGCAGAGCGGCGCACCCGTTGCGGGGTTGACGACCGTGAAGCGTCCGCCGCCGATGGAATCGACATACTTGCCGTCGATGTAATGCCGCGTTTCGTAGCGCAGCTTGGCTGCCCGCGCGTGCCAGTCGCTCGTCGTCAAGGAAAGTAAGCTCATGTTCAGTGCTCCCAAAAAAGAATTACCGCTGCCGCGCAGCCGATCGGCGGCCTGCGCAAGTATAGTGAATTACGGCCGACTGGTCGGCCCCCAATCGCCGCGCAAGGCCGGAATGCGCCGGCGCAGCCAGGCGCGAAATGCACCCTGCGCGCGCGCGGTTCGCGCCTGATCCGCCGGCACATAGCCGTAGCCGACGATGCCCTGCTGCACCGATTGCGCGAGCGACAGGGACTGCAAACGCAGCCCCGGGGCCAGACGTTCGGCGAGATACTGCAAGGCGCGCGCGGCGCGCGCCGATTCGACGATCGAATAGCCGCTCAGGCGAACGCGCGCCTGCCCCGGAGCGCTCGGGAACGTTTGCAGTATCGACAGACCGTCGGGGCGCGTCTCGATGAGCTGATTCGGCGGCAGAAACAGCCGCCGCCACTGCAGCGGCTTATGGTGCGCGCGCAAAGAATTCAGCCGCCAAACCGCGATAGCGGGCGCCGCTCCAGGCTTGCGCGCCGGGTGCGAGCAGCGCCGACCACTCGATCAGCTGCGCGGGCTCGAGACACTGGAGCCGCGCCTCGCTCCATGGGCTCTGCGCCGCGCGGTCCGACGCAGCGCTCGCCTCATCCCCGAAGCCCTCCGGAAACGCGCCGCCAAGCCACTGTTCGACGACGATCTTCCAGTCGGCGGCCACCTGGGTCTCGCGCGCGGGCGCAAGCTCATGCAGCGCCAGATCCCGCCAGTCCCCGAGCCGCAGCGCGCTCGACGGCGCGGTCGCCAGCATCCCGCTCGAACGCACGAACAGCAGATCGCCGACGAGATCCAAGTCGATGACCGGCAGATCGGGACCGGTGCTTCGCGGCCGCCGTGAGCCGTCGAGCGCAAACTCGAGGCCGTGGACTCGGCACTCGATGCCGCCTAAGAACCGGCCTGCGCTGCCCGACGCGAGCCGGTGCGGCACCCGCGGGCAGCAGTCACGCAGCGCACGGATCGATCCGGCCTCGTCGCGGACCACCAACACCCGTTCGGTGCCGATGTCCGCGGCAACGAAGTCTCCGCCCGCGGCAAGCTGTGCACGGTGTCCCACGAATTGCCAGGCGCCGTCGAACAGTTCCGCTCGCTCGGCCTCGGCGAGGCCCGCGTCGTCGTAGCTCCAGCGCGGCAGGCGCCGGTCCTCGGCGAGCGCCTCGCCGCGCGGCTCGGGCGCCGCCCGATCCCTGGTGAATTCGCCGGGGAAGATCGAGCGCAGATACTCCATGCAGCGCCGTTTGGCCTCGATGCGATCGATGTTCGCCTCGGTTTGAAACGCGAATCCCTGCCAGAGAATCTCCAGCACGCCGATCAGGCCGAGCGCGATGCTGTCGGCGTTGAGCTGCGACTGGCGGGTCTCGCCGATGAGCCGCTCGATGAGCGTGCGCACCAGCGCGGCAAAGCTCTCGTCCTTCTTGCCGCAAATGTCGTAGTATTCCTGGCGGGAGCTGGCCTCGCCCCAGAAGGCGTACCAGACGGAAACCTTGCGGGGGCTGGCGAGATCGGCATCGAGATACAAATCGACCAACAACTCGAGAGCTGCGACGGGGCGCCCTTCGAGGCGGGCGACCGGCACCAGCAGGCGCTCCTCGAATTCGGTGGCGAGATACTGCAGCGACGCGACCAGCATCGCGGCCTTCGAGTCGAAATAAAATCGGACGATACCGGGTGACATCTTGGCGATTGCAACGACTTTTTCCACGGTGGTCCGCGATGGGCCGTAAGTATGCAGCGCCGAGATGCACGCCTCGATCAGGCGCTGGCGCTGGCGGCTATTCGAGGAGCGCGCACGCGGTGCGGGCGCCGCGGGCGCCGACTTTTTCGCGGCTCGTTTCACCCTAGGTGTGACGCCCAATGAGCGAACGCAGCGGTTGGCTTAAGAAGCACGGCAAGTGGTTGATCATTCTTCCGCCCCTGCTGTACCTGTTCGTATTCTTTCTCATTCCGTTCGCCTATGCCTTCCGGATCAGCCTCGCGGACACCGCCGTGCACGTGCCCCCGTACTCCGACATTCTATCCGTGACGCGCGATTCGCACATCAATCTCACGCTCAATCTCGGCAATTTCAAGTATCTGTTCGCCGACCAGGTTTACGGACTCGCCTACCTATATTCGCTGAAAACCGCGTTTTTCTCGACGCTGATCTGCCTCGCGATCGGCTATCCGATGGCTTATGCGATCGCGCGCAGCTCCAAGAGCGCGCAAAACATCCTGCTGCTGATCATCATTCTACCGTTTTGGACCTCGTTTCTGCTGCGCGTCTATGCCCTCGAGGGCATCATCCGCGAAACCGGCCTGCTCAACTCCGCGCTGCTGTGGCTCGGGATCATCCATGAGCCGCTGCAGATCATGCGCACCACCACGGCCGTGTATCTCGGGATCATCTATTCGTATCTGCCCTTCATGGTGCTGCCGCTGTTCGCGACGCTCGAGAAGCTCGACCGCTCGCTGCTCGAAGCGGCCGCGGACCTGGGCAGTCCGCCCTGGCGCGCCTTCATCGACGTCACGCTGCCGCTCTCGATGCCCGGTGTGATCGCGGGCTCAATGCTGGTGTTCATTCCGGCGATCGGCGAGTTCGTGATTCCGACGCTGCTCGGCGGCCCCGACAATCTGATGATCGGACGCGTCCTATGGGACGAGTTCTTCGGTAACCGCGACTGGCCGGTCGCCTCCGCGGTCGCGATCGTATTCCTGGTCCTGCTGGTCGGACCGATCGCGGTCTACCAGCACTACAGCACCAAACAGATCGAGGCCTGAGCATGCACGAGCGCGCGCCTTGGTCGCTGATGACGGTTCTGTATATCGGGATCGCGATTCTCTACATTCCGATCTTCGTGCTGATCGCCTACTCGTTCAACGCCTCGTCGCTGGTGAGCGTCTGGGGCGGCTTTTCGACGACCTGGTACGCGCAGCTGCTGCACAACGACCAGATTCTCGACGCGGCGTGGCTGTCGCTGCGCATCGGTGTCGTCGTTTCGACCGGGTCCGTGATCCTCGGCACGCTCGCCGCGATCTCGCTGGTGCGGTTCAAGAATTTTCGCGGCCGGCTGCTGCTGACCGGCATGGTCAATGCGCCGCTCGTGATGCCGGAAATCATCACCGGCATCACGCAACTGCTGCTGTTCGTCGCAATGCTGCACTTGCTGGCGTGGCCGCATCGGGGCTTCACGACGATCGTGATCGCGCACATCGCGTTCTGCACCGCCTACGTCACGATCACGGTGCGCTCGCGCCTGCAGACGGCCGACCGCTCGCTCGAGGAGGCCGCGATGGACTTGGGCTCGGGTCCGGTGCGCGCGTTTCTCGACACGACGCTGCCCGGCATCGCGCCCGCGCTCGCGTCGAGCTGGCTGCTGTCGTTCACGTTGTCGCTCGACGATCTGGTGATCTCGAGTTTCGTCTCGGGCCCCGGCGCGAGCACGCTGCCGATGGTGATCTTCTCGAAGGTCAAGCTCGGCGTGAGCCCCGACGTCAATGCGCTCGCGAGCTTGATCATCGTCGGCGTAGGTGCCTGCGTGCTGCTCGCCGGCTACCTCATGAGGCGCGGCGAGCGCCAACGGCAGCTCGATGCGCAGATGGCCGAGTCTTGAGCCGAGCTACTCGCGGTAGCGCGGGTCGTGCGCGGTGCGCGTGAAGATCCGGCGCACCAGGGGCTCGAAGGTCGCGAGCGGCTCCGTCGGATAGTCCGGGTCGAACGAACACTGGTCCCAACGCGCGCAGAAGTTCTTGCAGGCTTCATACCACGGATGACCGAGGAACTTCTCGCGGGCGTTGCGATCCCCGCCGAGATGATGCACGTAGTAATAGCTCTGAAACAGCCCGTGCTGCTCGACGATCCAGGTGACTTCGGGACGCACATAGGGGCGCAGGATCGCCGCCGCGATCTCCTGGTGATTGTAGGGCGCGAGCTCATCGCCGATGTCGTGCACGAGCGCCGCGACGATGAGTTCCTCGTCGGCGCCGTCCCGCATCGCGCGCGTCGCCGCCTGCAGCGAATGCACCAATCGGCTGACTGGATAGCCCTCGAGCGAGTGATCGAGCTTCGCGAGCGCGGCGAGAATGTGGTCGGGCAAGGCTTGTGCATACTCGCGCTCGACCCCGTCGAGAAACTCGTAGTCCTCGCGCGTACCGTCCTGCATTCGTCGAAAACTGACCATACGCGTCATAGGCTGTCCTCGCGGGTGAGCATCACTTCGCAGTTTTGACGCGCGTCCAGGTGCGCGTGAGGATGCGTTCGGTCGCGCCGGTGATCTCAGCGGACCGATATAGCCGCGCCTCGATGTCGGGAGTCGGATACAGCGTGGGATCCGAGAGTATCGCCGGATTGACGAAGGCACGCGCGGCCACGTTGTCGTTGCCGTAAAAAATCTCGTTGGTGATGTCGGCGATGACTCGCGGCTGCAGGATGTAATTGATGAAGCGGTGTGCGGCCTCGGGGTGCGGCGCCCCTACGGGAATCAGCAGCGAGGAAAACGACTCGTTGGCCCCCTCCTTCGGCACCGTAAAGGCGAGATTGAGCTTGACGCCGACGGCCTGGGCGCGCGCGCGCGCATTGGCGTAATCGCTCGACCAGGACATTGCGACGCACACCTCCTGGTTCGCGAGCCCGTTCATGTATTCGGTCGAGTCGAACGAGCGCACATACGGCCTCACTTTGAGCAGCAGCTGCTCGGCCGCCTTGAAGTCCTCGGGCCGCGTCGTGTTCGGGTCGAGCTTCAGGTACTTCAGCGCGAGTTCGATCGTGTCCTCGGGCGAGTCGAGGAAGGTCACGCCGCAATCGGCGAACCTCGCGACGATCTCGGGCTTGAAAATCATGTCGAGGCTGTCGACCGGCGCATCCGGCATGCGCGCCTTGATCATGTCGACGTTGTAGGCGAATCCGTTGATCGCGTGCAGATAAGGCACCGCGTGCACGTTTCCGGGGTCGTATTCGCGCTGTATCTCGAGAATCCGCGGATCGAGGTTCTTCCAATTCGGTAGCTCCGACCGGTCGAGCGGCATGTAGACGCCGGCCTTGATCTCGCGGCTGAAGAAATTCGTCGAGGCGCTCACGACGTCGTAGCCGGATTCGCCGGCCATGAGCCGCGCCTCCATGGTCTCTTCGGCGTCGTAGAGATCGTAGACGACCTTGATGCCCGTGAGGCGCTCGAAATCCGCGATCGTATTGCGGCCGATGAAATCCGCCCAATTGTAGATGTACAGCCGCTTTTCCTCGGCGGCCAATGCGGACCGGCCCGGAGCGGCGGCGAGCGCCGCGAGCAGCGGCCCGGCCAGCAGCAGTGCCGCGATGCGCGCGCGCTTCACTGCCTCAGGCCCCGGGGCGGTCGCACGGACTCAATTCGTGTGGCCGCCGGCGAGCGCCTCGACGAGGCTCCATTCGAGCAAAGCGAGCGCTTCGTCGACATCGGCGGTGCCGACCATCAGCGGCGGCATGAAGCGCACCGTGCTCTGCCCGCAGGAGAGCAGAATGAGTCCGTTGTGGTAGGCGCGCGTAATGAGCGCCTCGCAAAGCGCCTTCGCGGGCCGGCGCGCGACGCGGTCGGTCACGAGCTCCATGCCGACCATCAGTCCCTTGCCGCGCACCTGGCCGATGACCTGGAATCTGCCGGCGAGCTGCTCGAGCTGCGCGATGAAATAAGCGCCCACCGCGGCGGCGTTCGCGCAGTACTCGCTCTCGACGAGATCGAGCGTCGCGAGCGCGGCCGCGCAGCACAGCGGATTGCCGCCGAAGGTGTTGCCGTGAGCGCCGCGCGTCCAGCGCTCCATGATCGAGCGCTTTGCGACGACCATCCCGATCGGCAATCCGGATCCGAGTCCCTTGGCGAGCGTCATGATGTCGGGTACCACGTCCCAGTGCTGGCACGCGAACAGTTTGCCGGTGCGGCCGATGCCGGACTGCACTTCGTCGAATATCAGCAGAATGCCGTGCCGGTCGCAAAGCGCGCGCAGCCCGGCGAGAAATCCGTCGGGCGGCACGAGATAGCCGCCCTCGCCCTGGATCGGTTCGACGAGGATTGCGGCGACCTCATTCGCCGGCACGTTGCTCGCGAACAGCACATCCTCGATGTAGCGCAGCACCGCCTCGCCCTGATCGGCGCCTTCGAACAGCGGCCGGTATGGATTGGGATACGGCACATGGGTGACGCCCGGCATCGTCGGGAAGAAGCCCTTTTGCTGCGTGTATTTGCTCGACGTGAAGGACAGCGACCCCATCGTGCGCCCGTGGAAGCCGCCGAGAAAGCCGATGAAGCGCTGCCGGCCGGTCGTGTAGCGCGCGAGCTTCAGAGCGCCCTCGACGCTCTCGGTCCCCGACTGCGCGAAGAAGCTCATGACCGGCTCTTTCATCGGCGCAAGCTCGGCGAGCCGTTCGCCGAGCCGCACTTGGCGCTCATGCCAGTAGTCCGATGAGATGTGCAGGAACTCATCGGCCGCGTCCTTGATCGCCTGCACCACGGCCGGGTGCGAGTGCCCGGTGCTGCAGACCGCGATCCCGGCCGCGAAGTCGAGGAAGCGGTTGCCGTCGACGTCCCAGACTTCCGCGCCGCGGCCGTGCGACATCACGAACGGATAGTCGCGCGGATACGATGGGGATACCACGAGCGCATCTCGTGCAAGCAAGGCACGCGCCTTCGGACCCGGTAATTCAGTTTTGATGTGCGGATTCTTCATGGCTTTGAAACTTCAGCGGATCTCAATTAGGATCCCACACGTGCCATCTGTCAACGCTCGTCCGCCGTTGCTGGGCTTTTGGATGTGCGTCGCCTTGGTGGTCGGCAATTCCATCGGCTCCGGCGTCTTTCTGCTGCCGTCGGCGCTCGCGCCGTACGGCCTCAACAGCTTGCTCGCTTGGGGCTTCACCGCGATCGGCGCGCTCGTGCTCGCGGTCGTTTTCTCGCAATTGAGCCGCGCGCATCCGCAGGCCGGCGGCCCTTATGCCTACACCTTGCTGGCTTTCGGCCCGTTCCCGGCTTTCATCGTCGCATGGGGCTACTGGGTTTCGATCTGGG
The DNA here is from genome assembly GCA_963782845.1 of uncultured Gammaproteobacteria bacterium. Classification (GTDB taxonomy): domain Bacteria; phylum Pseudomonadota; class Gammaproteobacteria; order Steroidobacterales; family Steroidobacteraceae; genus Bog-1198. Next base: position 210,422 of record CAWALM010000001.1, read on the forward strand.
TCGGCAACGCGGCAATCGCGACCGGTGGTGTCAGTTACTTGTCGCCGCTCATGCCTTGGATCGCGACGGTGCCCGGCGCATCGGCGGCCGTCACCCTGGCCGTTCTTTGGGTCTTGACCTTCGTCAATTGGTACGGCATCAAGGCATCGGGTTGGGTGCAGAGCGTCACGACCGTGCTCAAGGTACTACCGTTATTGGCCATTGCGGCGCTGGGATTGGCGTCGGTGCGCAGCTCTCACATCGCCGCGGCCGCGATCGTGCCGCTGTCGGTCGGCGGCACCACGGCCGCCGCTACGCTGACGCTCTGGGCACTGCTCGGGTTGGAGTCGGCGACGATACCGGCGAGCAAGGTCCGCGATCCGAGTCGAACCATTCCGCGCGCGACGCTCGCCGGCACGCTGATCACGGCGCTGATTTGCATCCTTGCCTGCAGCAGCGTCGTACTGCTGATGCCGCCGGACGCACTCGCAAAATCGAACGCGCCGTTCGTCGACGTTGCGCAGCAATTTTGGGGCGCCGCCGCCGGCCGATGGCTCGCGGTATTCGCGGCGATCAGCGCCTTCGGCGCGCTCAACGGCTGGATTCTGCTGCAGGGAGAGCTGCCGAACGTCATGGCGAAGGGCGGCGTGTTTCCCGCCGCCTTCGGCCGGGATTCCGAGCACCAGACGCCGACCTTCGCGCTCGTGTTCAGCAGCGGCTTGGTCACGGCGCTGATACTCATGAACTACCAAGCATCGATGGTGCGGGTCTTCACGTTCATGGTGCTGCTCTCGACGACGGCTTGCCTCGTGATGTACGCGCTGTGCAGTCTCGCGCTGCTGCGCTTGACGTGGACCGGGCGGATGGGGCCTAAGCCGATGCGCAGCGGCGCGCTTGCAACGGTCGGCATCGTCGCGACGCTGTTTTCCCTGTGGGCGATCGTCGGCGCGGGCGACGAGGCGGTGCTGTGGGGATGCGCGCTGCTCGCACTCGGCGTCCCGATGTACTGGCTGGTTCGCCGCCAGCGGCGGGATCGCTAGATGTGGCGCTCATTGATCGCGGTGGCGGTCGGCGGCGTATTCGGTTGCCTGCTGCGCTGGGGGCTCGCGCTATTTTTGAACAGCTATTTCCCGACGATACCGCCGGGCACGCTCGCGGCCAATTTGATCGGTTGCTACATCATCGGCGTCGCGATCGCGTTCTTCACGGCATACCCCGGGTTTGCGCCCGAGTGGCGGCTGCTCCTGACGACGGGATTTTGCGGCGGACTCACGACCTTCTCGACGTTCTCGGCGGAAGTCGTCGTGCTGCTGCAGACCGGACGCTCACTCTGGGCGCTGTCGGCAATTGCACTGCACCTGTTCGGATCCTTGCTGATGACGATCGCGGGCATCGCGACCGTCACCTGGCTCAAGAGCTGAATGCCCGGCTACTCCGGCACGCCGCTCGCGAAGAAATTGGGCATCAAGCCCGGATCGCGAGTTCACCTCGTCAACGCGCCGCGCGGCTATCGCCGGCTGCTCGAACCGCTGCCGGCGGAGGTGCGCTTCGAGGCGCAAGCGACCGACGCGACCGATCTGGTCCAGGTGTTTGAAACCGACCGCAAGCGCCTAGCCGAGGCGCTCGGCGGCTTGCGTCGCCGCCTCTCCTCGCAGGCGGCGGTTTGGGTCTCGTGGCCCAAAAAGGCTTCCAAGGTAGCGACGACGGTCACCGAAGACATCATTCGGGAACTGGCCCTGCCCCTGGGATTCGTCGACATCAAGGTCTGCGCCGTGACCGAGGTCTGGTCCGGCTTGAAGCTCGTCGTCCGCAAAAGCCTGCGCTAGTTCTCACGCAGCGGATCGCCACGCCTGAGCCGCTATGCTATATTTCGTTTGCATGCTAATTATTAGGCCTCTGACTACATGACCGAGCTCAACGAACGATTCTCTGCTGCACTGCACACGACGGCTCGCGGTTGGCGCCAGGCGCTCGACCGGCGCATCCGCTATCTGGGCGTCAGCCAAGCGAGCTGGATGACGATCGCGGTGCTCGCGAAGTCCGGCGGGCCGCTGTCCCAGTCGGAACTTGCCGATCAACTCGCCGTCGAGGGCGCGACGATGGTCTCGATGGTCGACCGGCTCGTCAAGGCCGGGCTCGTGGTGCGCGAGCCGTCCAAAGTCGACCGCCGCGTCAAACGCGTCGTTCTCACGGCGGCGGGGAGCGAGCTGTATGCAAAGGTCAAAACGGAAGCGGAGGCGTTCCGGCGCGAGGTGCTCGCGCACGTGCCGCCCACTGAACTGCGCGCAGCGACCGAGCTGCTCGAAAAACTACTGAGCATCGTCGAAGCCGCCCGATGAGCGCACCGATCAATCGGCGCATGATCACGCTCTCGATCATGCTCGCGACCATCATGCAGACGCTCGACGGCACGATTGCAAACGTCGCGCTCCCGCACATGCAAGGCAGCATGTCCGCGTCCCAGGATCAAATCGCCTGGGTGCTGACCGCCTATATCATCGCGGCCGCGATCGCGACGCCGCTCACCGGGTGGCTGTGCGATCGCTTCGGCCAAAAGAACATCTTCGTGGCCTCGGTCGCCGGATTCACGATCACCTCCGCGCTGTGCGGGCTGTCGACCTCGCTCGCGCAAATCGTCGGTGCGCGCCTGCTGCAAGGCGTGTTCGGCGCGGCGCTGGTGCCGCTGTCCCAGGTCGTGCTCATGGAGATCAACCCGCGCGAGAAACAAGGTCAGGCGATGGCGATCTGGGGCGTCGGGGTCATGGTGGGTCCCATCCTCGGGCCGACGCTCGGCGGCTGGCTCACCGACAGCTACAACTGGCGCTGGGTGTTCTTCATCAACATTCCGATCGGCGCCGTCGCGCTCTACGGCATCTGGCGCTATATCGCCTCGGTGCCCGGCACCCGGCGCATGCAATTCGACATGTTCGGATTCGCCTCCTTGAGCTTCGCGATCGGCGCGCTGCAGCTGATGCTCGATCGCGGCGAACAGAACGACTGGTTCGCATCCACCGAGATCTGGATCGAGGCGATCATCGTCGTGATCGCCTCGACCTATTTTCTCGCGCACACGCTGCTCACGCCCGCGGAGAAGTCCTTTCTCGACTACCGCCTGCTGCGCAACACCAACTACACCACCGGCCTGGTATTCATCTTCATCACCGGCTTGGTGATCTACGCGACGCGCGCGCTGCTCCCGACCTTGCTCGAGAATCTGCTCGGCTACCCGGTCGCGACGACCGGCCTCGTGACGGCGCCGATGGGCGTCGGCACGATGGCCGCGATGCTCGTGGTCGGCCGAATGATCGGCAAGGTCGATTTACGCGTCTTGCTGTTCATCGGCTTCGGCCTCTCGGCGCTCGCGCTGTGGGACATGTGCGGCTACTCGCTGGCGTTGTCCGAGAGCGATGTGGTCTGGCCTGGACTCATCCAGGGCATCGGCGTCGGTCTGGTATTCGTGCCCTTGAGCACCGCGACTTTCTCGACGCTCGCGCCCGACATGCGTGCGCAGGGAACCGCGATTTTCAGCCTGATCCGCAACATCGGCAGCAGCATCGGCATCTCCGTGGTGCAGGCCATGCTGATCCGCAGCACCGCGGTCGCGCACGCGCATCTGGTCGAGCGCGCGAGCTTGACGAATCCGGCTTGGTCCAATCCCGCGGTCGCGGCTGCCTACGACGTCAGCCGCCCAAGCGGCGCCGCGGCGCTCGATGCCGCCGTTACGCTGCAGGCATCGATGATCGGCTACCTCGACGACTTCTGGCTGATGCTGATGCTGACCGTCGTCGTGATGCCGTTGATCCTGCTGATCCGTCCGCCGGCCAAGCGCGCCGCGCGCGTCGAGAGCGCGAGCGCGCTCATCGAGTAGCGCATCCTCGCGCCGCGCGGCGCTCGCTCTCACTGCGGGTTCGGCAACCCGGCTTCGAGATCGGCCGCGGCCTTCTCGATGCCCGCGGCAACCTTGGCGAGCACCTCGGCGACTTGCGGCACCTGCGCCTCGGCTTCCTTCCATTTCTTCTGGTCCATGTATTCGCGCACCGCGGCGATCGGCTTGGCGCCGTAGCCGGTGTAGGCGCCGGGCGCATAGACCTGGTTCTTGAACCACGGTCGCTCGGGGAGCCCCTTCGGATTCAGGAACAGCCGCGAGACGCGCAGCAAATCGGCGTTGAGCGCCTGCAGCGCGGCCGAGGGCAGCGGCGGGGATCCGCGCGCGCTCAGGCTCGCGAGCGCGCGCGAGTAGTGCTCGGCGCTCTTTTGCAGAGCGACGATCGAATTCTCGAGCGGCGCGAAATTCATGAAAGGCGGTACGGTCTCCGCGGGCGGTGCGCCGATCGGCTTGTGGGGATCGCGGGTCGCCTCGAAGAGGCCCTCCTTGATCTCGAGATTGCGCTCGGTGAACTCCTCCTGTTTGGTTCTCACGAGGCGCTCGAGCTCATCGACATACTTGGCGATCGCCTCCGCCTGCGGTGCGTAGTCGACCGGAATGATGTCGGCGTCGGCGAGCCGCAGCATCGCGGTGCCGGCGGTCTGCGACAGCGCGCGCTCATAGGCGAAATCGGTGTCGGCGAAATGCGTGTACCAATAGAAATCGTCGTAGATCGAGTGGTATTGCGTACCCTCGTACTCGTCGCCGAACTCGACGCTCAAGGTCGAGATGCCCGCGTAGTCCTGGAACGCCGTGAAATCCGAGCCGTCGCCGAGCGCCTCGACCGGCAAGTCGCCGCGCTTGCGCGCCTCGTTGCGCTCCTCCTGGCTCTTCGCGGCCGCAATCGTCGCGAGATGCGCGCGCTCGTAGACGCTCAGGTGCGTCTCCGGGTCGTCGACATCGCGCGCAACGCCGCTGATGAAGCTGCCGAGATCCTGCGTGCCGCCGGGGAACATGTAGCCGCGGCCGTTGGAATCGGAGTTGAGGTAGGAAACCGCGTGTTGTTGCAGCTCCTCGAGATGGGTCTCGACCCATTCGACCGAGCCCAGCAGGCCCGGCTCCTCGCCGTCCCACGCGCAATATATGATCGTGCGTTTCGGCGTCCAGCCCTGGGCATGCAACTCGCCGAGCACGCGTGCCTCTTCGAGCATCGCGGCCTGGCCCGAGATCGGATCCTCGGCGCCGTTGACCCAGGCATCGTGGTGATTGCCGCGCAGCACCCATTGGTCGGCGTCGGCGCCGCCGTGCAGGACCGCGATCACATCGTAAATCGGTTTGATATCCCAATGGGAGGCGACCTGCAGGTGCACCTCGGTCGGACCCGGGCCGACGTGATACGTGATCGGCAGGGCGCCGCGCCACTCGGGCGGCGCGACCGGGCCCTTGAGCGCCGTGAGCAGCGGCAAGGCATCGCTGTAGGAGATCGGCAGTACCGGGATCTTGGTGATCGTCTTGGCGTCGCTGAGCGGCAGCCGCTTCGCCTGCGGGGTCGCACCGACGCCGGGCGTCAGCGGGTCGCCTGGATAATCCGTGTCCATGACGCTGCCGCGCTGCACGCCCTGTTTGGGCCGCCAGCCGCCGGAAGGAAAGGTGTCGCCCTGGTAGTAGCCGTCGCCCTTGGGGTCGGAATAAATGATGCAGCCGATCGCACCGTGCTCCGCGGCGACTTTCGGCTTGATGCCGCGCCAGCCTTCGCCGTAGCGCGCGATCACGATTGCGCCCTTGACCGAAATGCCGAGCCGGTCGAGCAGCTCGTAATCCTCACGCGACCCGTAGTTGACGTAAATCAGCGGCGCGGTCACGTCGCCGTCGGCCGAATAGGCATTGTAGGTCGGCAGCTGCTCGGCGGTTTGTGCCGAGGTCGGGTCGCCGGGCACCACGGATTCGCGCAGGGACGCAGTAAAGTGCGCGGGCTTCAGCATCTCGAGCACCCGGGTCTTCGGAGTCGGGAACAGCACGTCGAAGCGTTCGATGTGCGCATCGAATCCCCAGGCCTTGAATTTCCCGAGGATCCATTCGGCATTGTCCTTGTCGTACGGCGAGCCGACATGGTGCGGCCGCGCGCTGAGGCGGCGCATGTTCTCGCGAATGTTCGCGGCGGACACGGTCTCCTGAAATTTCCTCTCGAGCGCTCGCTCGGGCGCGACGCCGGCGGCGGCATAGCCGAGCAGCGCGCCGCCGCCGGCGGGCGCGGGGTCCGCGCTGGACTCGGACACGGCAAGCGGCAGCAGCACAAGCAACGCACAGGTCATCGATCGAAGCGTCATGGGGTTCCCTTCGGTGTTGTTATTGGCGCGCCGCGCGGGGCAGGCGCGGCAGCGACACTTTATCGCTCCGTGCGCGGGCATGCCACCTGAACAGCGCCTGTGCAGCCGGCCGGCGCAGCAGGCTCGGCGGCGTACCGGGCGCATCGGGCGTTTCAGGCGGTCGTGGTCGTCGCGTTGGTCGGCGCCAGCAGCTTGCCGGCCTTCGGCGAGACCCAGCGCTCGATGTCGTCGAACACGGTGAACACCGCCGGAACGATCACGAGGGTGAGCATCGTCGAGGTGATCAAGCCGCCGATCACCGCGATGCCCATCGGCGCCCGGAAGTCGCTGTCCCCGCCCCAGCCGAGCGCCACGGGCAGCATGCCGGCGACCATCGCGATCGTCGTCATGACGATCGGCCGCGCGCGCTTGTGCCCGGCCTCGAGCAGCGCCTCGAGCCGCGGCTTGCCCGCGCGCATCTCCTCGATCGCGAAATCCACGAGCAAAATCGAGTTCTTCGCGACGATTCCCATGAGCATCAGCACGCCGATCACGACCGGCAAGGAAAGCGGATAGCCCGTGAGAATCAGCAGCAGCAGCGCGCCGCCCAAGGACAGCGGCAGCGCCGTGAGGATCGTGATCGGCTGGAATACGCGCGCAAACAGCAGCACGAGCACCGCAAACACCATGAGCACGCCCGCGCCGATCGCGAGCAGGAAATTGCTCATGAGCTCGCTCATGAACTGCGCATCGCCGGTCTCGACCAGATGCACGCCCTCCGGCAAATGCGAGAGCGTCGGCAAGGCGTAGGCTTTCTTGGTCGCCTCGCCGAGTTCGACGCCGGGCGCCAAGTCCGCCTCGATGAAGGCGCGGCGGCTCTGATTGTAGCGGCGCACCGCGGACGGTCCCTGGCCGAAGCTCAAGTCCGCGACCGCCTTGAGCGGGATGCTCGAGCCCGACGAGGTCGGCACCGGCAGGTTCTCGAGCGTCGTGAAATCGTGGCGCGCGGACTCGATGAGGCTCACGCGGATCGGAATCTGCCGATCGCTCAAGGAGAACTTCGCGCCGTTCTGCGGCAGGTCGCCGAGCGTCGCGATGCGGATCGTCTGGCTGATCGACTCGACGCTGACGCCGAGCTTCGCCGCGATGTCCTTCCTCGGGTGCACGATGATTTCAGGGCGCGGCAGATCGCCGCGAATTCTCGCGCTGCGCAGCTCCCCGAGGCCCTGCATTTCCGCGAGCACCTTGTGCGCCGTGGCCTCGAGCAGCAGCGGATCATCCCCGGTCAGGTACAGCTGAAAATCCCGGCCGCCGCCGTTGTCGGAAAAATTGAGTTGCCCATCGGGGACGGTTTGCATCAGCGGGGCCATTTTCTGTTCCCACTGCTTCTGGCTGAGCTTGCGCTCCGAACGCGGCACGAGGCTGATGTAGAGCGTCGCGGTTCGAATCTCGTCGCCGCCGACGAATTCCACGACGTCTGTAACTTCGGGGGATTTTCTCAGGATCGCGGTCGCGGCCGCCGAGACCCGCCCGGTGTCCTCGAGCGTGCCGCCCGGCGGCAGCTCGATATCGAGTTCGGCGCTCGCAAAATCCTCGGGCGGCACGAACGCCTGCGGGATCGTCGCCAACAGGCCGAGCGATCCTATGAAGAACAACAAGCCGACCAAGATCGTCTTCCAGCGATTTGCGACGACCCAGCGCAGGGTTTGCAAATAGCGCGTCATGATCGGGCCGTCGGCCGGATGCTGATGCTCGGTGTCCGGGCGCAGCGAATAGGCCGCGAGCACCGGCGTGATGAGGCGCGCAACCATCAGCGAGATGAACACGGCCGCCGCGACCGTGAGTCCGAACTGTTTGAAATATTGCCCCGTGATGCCGCTCATGAAGCTGACCGGCAGAAACACCGCGATGATCGTGAACGAGGTCGCGACGACCGCGAGCCCGATCTCGTCGGCGGCATCCAAGGCCGCTTGAAAGCCGCTCTTGCCCATGCGCATGTGGCGCACGATGTTCTCGATCTCGACGATCGCATCGTCGACGAGCACGCCGGCCACGAGCGAAAGTCCCAGCAGCGTGATCTGGTTCAGCGTGAAGCCCATGAAATCCATGAAGGCGAAGGTCGGTATCGCCGACAAGGGAATCGCGAGCGCCGAGATCACGGTCGCGCGCCAGCTGCGCAGGAAACACCAGACGACCACGACCGCGAGCAGCGAGCCTTCGATCAAGGCATTGATCGACGAATGATAGGTGCGTTCCGTATGCGGCTCGGTCGAGAAGATCGTCGTCAAGCTTCCGACGCCGGGATTTTCCGCGATGATCTTCTTCAGTTCCGCGTCGACGGCCTTCGACACCGCGACGTCGGACGCACCGATCGCCTTCGCGACCCCGAAAGTCGTCGCCGGACGCCCGTTGAGCCGCGCGATCGAGCGGACTTCCTCGACACCGTCCCGCACCTCGGCGATCTCGCGCAAGCGCACCGACTTGCCGCCGGGCACGAAAATCTGGCTGTCGCCGAGCGCATCGGCCGACTTGGCGCCGCCCAGGACCCGGATGGCCTGTTCGCCGCCGCCCAATTGGACCCGGCCGCCGGGCGCGTCGAGATTGAGCCCGCGCAACTGTTCATTGACTTCGTAGGCCGTGATGCCGAGCGCCTGCATGCGCGCCGGATCGAGTTCGACGCGAATTTCGCGGTTGACGCCGCCGCCGCGCGTGACCTGCGCGACGCCGGGAACCGCGAGCAGGCGCTTGGTCACGGTGTTGTCGACGAACCAGCTCAGCGCCTCGGGCGACATGCTGGTGGTCGTGACCGCGTAGTACACGAACGGGCCGCCGCTGAAGTTTGCGCGCTGCACCTGGGGCTCGAAGATCCCCTGCGGCAAGTCGTTGCGCACCTTGGCGACCGCGTCGCGCACGTCGGTCACCGCCCGGTCGATCTGCGTACCGATCTGGAATTGCACGCTGATGCCGCAAGTGCCCTCGACGATATAGGTCGTGATGCTGCGCACGTTGCCGATGCTCGAGATCGCGCCCTCGATCTTTTGCGCGATCTGGGTTTCCATCTCGGTGGGCGCCGCGCCGGGCTGCGAGACGTTGACGAACACGATCGGAAACGTGATGTCCGGATCGAGATTGATCGGCAAGCGGATGAAATCGACGACGCCGACGAAGAACAGCACGAAAAACAGCACGACCGGCGTCACCGGGTGGCGGATCGCCCACGCCGAAATGTTCTTCACGCACCACCGGCGATCGAATGCGCGGGTTTGACGGTCTCCCCTTCCTGCAAGAAGCCGCCCGCGGTCGCGACCACTTGGTCGGTCGCCACCAAGCCGTCGGCAATCGTGACGCCGTTCGGAACGACTCCCGACAAGCGCACCGGGCGCCGCTCGATCTTGTTGTTCGCGTTGACGATCAGCACGTAATTGCCCTTGTCATCGCTCAACACCGCGGTCTGCGGCAGCACCGCGCGCTGCGCATTGCTGATCGTGACTTCGGCGCGCGCAAAGGCGCCCGGCCGCAAATTGGGATTCGGCTGCAGCGTGATGCGCACCATGCCTAAGCGCGTTTGCGGGTCGATGACCGCGCCCAAGAGCCGCACGCGGCCCTCGAAGACCTGCGAGACGCCGGTGAGGCTCACGCGCGCGGCTTGGCCGAGCTTCAATTGTGGAAGATCCTGCTCGGCGACTTCACCATGCAACTCGATCTCGCTGCCCTGCGCGAGGCGAAACAGCGCCGCGCCGCCCGGCGTCGCGTTTTGGCCCAACTCGACGCTGCGGGTGAGGATCGTGCCGTCGGCGGGCGCGCGCACCTGAGCGCGCTCGATGCGCGCCTGCGCTTCCGCCAGTTGCGCGGCGGCGACTTTGACCTTCGCGGCCGCGGTCACCGCGGTCGAGTGCCGTCGTTCGGTCTCCTCGGTCGAGAGGGCACCTGCTGCGCCGACCGCCACGGCGCGGTGGTATTCCGCCTCGGCGAGATCCGCCTCCGCCCGCGATTGTTCGAGCGAGGCCGCAAGGCTCGCAACTTGCGGCTCGAGCACCGTCGTGCTCAAGCGCGCGAGCAACTGGCCCTTCTTGACGTGATCACCGGCCTCGACGTAGATCGCGTTGACGAGGCCGCCGTCGCCCTCGACGCCGATCGGGATGTCGTAGCGGGCTGAAATCGTGCCGACGATGCTGACGGTGGTCGGCACCTGGCTCAAGGCCACCGAGGTGACCGTGACGGTCGGCGTGTTGGATTTGTCGGCATGCGCGCTCTTGGCCGCACTGAGCGCGGTCAACCGAAATACCAGCAGCCCCAGGATCACGATCACGATCGCCCCGAACAGCCACAGCGCGCGGCGGCTCACGAGCCAGGCCGAGAGCGGGTTCGATTGCGAGGTCGGTGACAATTCCATTACATGCATCCCGTGGTGGATCGGCGCGCGAGCCCCAATCTGCAGCAGACCCGCCAAATGAGCTCAAGTTCACCCGGCGGCACCGTCTCAATACACACGGGCATGCGTAAAGTTGCATGCCCACGGACATAATCGATTGGGGTGCGCGCTGGCGCTACGGGGCGACTTGATCGATGACCAGGTCACGCACCCCGTCGCGGCCGACATCATAGGTGAGTTCGCCGAATAAATCGCCTGAAGCGGGCGTAGGTTGGCCGCTGAAGGAGACCCGCGCGGTGATCGAGACCCGCTGGCCGCTCGCGAGTGCGTGGCCGGGCATCATCGAATCGGCAGCGGAGAGCTCGATGCGCGTGCCGATCGCCTCGTTGGTGAGCCGTTTTGCGGCGAGCGGCGGCCCGCGGCTGCCGGGCTCGCGCGCGAACAGGAACAACGGCGTGCCCGATCGCAAGCGCGCCTTGAGCGCCGGAGCGATCGTGAGATTGATGGTCGCCTTTGCGGCCGGATCGAGAGGCGCCCGAGCCGTGTCCACACCGCGGTCGTTTGCGAGCGCAGCAGATCCCGGCGGCGCCGCTGCGGACCCCACGTCCGGGCCGCCTTGCGGCAGCGACGCGAGGTCCGCGAGCCTTGCGTCGAGCATGTCGACGATTTGCTGCGGCGGATGCATGGATTTGAGCGTCTCCCAGCGGGTGCGCGCGAGCTCGACGTTGCCCTGCACCGCCGCGGAGAAACCGCCGAACAGCAGCGCACGCGGATTGCGAGGCTCTTGGACGAGCGCTTGCTCGAACAGCTGCGCGGCCTGCGGCGTGACCTCGCCGCCCGCCTTCATGCTGATCGCCTCGCCGAGACCGATCGTTGCCTCGACATTCTTGCCGCCGTCGAGCTGATGCGCGTGGTCATAGGCGACGATCGCCTCGTCGATGCGCCCCGTCGCCTCGTACGAGCGGCCGAGCATCAGCCAACCCTCGAGATCATTGGGCTGATCCGCGAGATGCTTCTCGAGTTTCGCGACCATGGCCGCGACGTCGGGGCTGAGCGCGCGGGCGCCCGCCGGCGCACTCCAATCCCAGGTCGACCACAGCGGATAGAGTCCGGCCGCCGCCGCGATCACGAGCACGGCGGCCACCACGCCGATCACGCGGCTGCGCGGATCGCGCAGCAGGGGTACGGCGACCGCAGCCGCGGCCAGCACAGCCATGACGGCTGCCGAGACGATAAAAGCGACCATCAACGCGATCCCGCGGCGGGACCCGGCGGGGTTTCGGTGGGCGCCGGATCATCATCGAGCGGCAGGCGCGCGCGCGCGCGCATCACGCGCACAATGATGACCACGCCGACGAGCAGCAGCGCGAACGGTGAACCCCAGATCCACAGGGTCTTGGGCTCGAGCGGCGTATTGAAGCGCACAAATTCTCCATACCGGGCCGTCATGAAATCGAATATCTCGGTATCGCTCTTGTGGTCGAGCAGCATTTCTCGGACCTGGCGGCGCAGATCCCCGGCCAGCTGCACGTTGGAGTCGGCAATCGATTCATTTTGGCAAACCAGGCAGCGCAATTGCTTCGTGATGTCCTCGTAGCGCGCTTCGAGCTTCGGGTCCTCGAGCTGGCCATTGGCGTCGAGCGAACGCGCAGCACCGCCACCGAGCAGCAGGACCGCGATCAACGGCAGCCAAACCCTCATGCGCCGCCCTTGCGCGCCGCCTCGATGCGCGGCAGAAATTCCTTCTTCCAGACATCGAGCGTCATCGGCGAGATGAACTTGTAAATGATGCGTCCCTTGGTATCGACGAGAAAAGTCTCGGGTGCGCCATAAATACCCCAGTCGATCGCGGTGCGCTCCTCCGGATCGAACGCGACCGCGGTGTACGGATTGCCGAGTTGCTGCAGCCAGCGCTGCGCCTTGCTCCGGTCGTCGTTGAAGTCGAGCCCGATGATCGGCACGACGCGCTGTTGGGCGATCTGCAAGAGCGCCTCCTGCTCCTCACGGCAGGCGACGCACCAGGTGCCCCAGGCATTGAAGACATAGACCTGGCCCTCGAGCGAGGCGCTGCTCACGACGCGGCTGGGATCGAGCACGTCGGTCAGCTGGAACGCCGGCGCGGGCTTGCCGATCAACGGCGACGGCAGCGCGCGGATATCGCGGTTCGGGTTCAATCCGAGCACGAACAGCACGACGAGGCCCAGAAACGCGACGACCGGCAGCAGAAACTTCCACATCAGGCGACACCTGCGGACGGTTCGGGATTGCGGTCCTTAGGTGCAGGCGCGGCGCTGCCGGCGGCGGCCGTCACCTTGAGCCGGTAGCGCCGGTCGGTCGCCGCGATGAAGCCGCCGATCGCCATCACGAGCGCACCGAGCCAGATATAGCGCACCAGCGGCTTGTACTGGATGCGCATGCTCCAGGCGCCTTCGCCGAGGGGATCGCCCATCGCAACGAACAGGTCGCGCGCCCAATTGACCGAAATCGCGGCCTTGCTGTTGTCGGTTTGCTGCACCCGGAAGTGCCGCTTCTGCGGCGTGAGAATCGCGACCGGCTTGCCGTCCTTGGTGACTTCCATGAGCGCCTCGACCGCATCGTAATTCGGTCCCGGGACCTCGGTGGCCGCCAGGAACTTGAAATTGTATCCAGCGATCAGAAAGCTCCCGCCCGGTTTCAGCGCGACGTCCTTTTCGATTTTGTAGCTCTCGACGCCGCTCGCGCCGATCGCGAACATGCCGATGCCGATGTGCGCGATCGCCATCCCGAGCAGGCCGCCGCTCACGCTCTGGCGGCGCCGCAGGCGCATGATCGGATCAACGAGCGCGGAAAAGATCACCCAAAACCCTAGGCTGAAGCCGATCAATCCGATCCAATGAAACGCGCCGAACACGAGACCCTGGATCGCGACCGAGAGGGCGATCGCCCCGGCGAGCAGCCACCAGACCGGCTTCGCCGAGACGGTCAGTTTGCCGCGGCGCCACGCCGAATGCATGCCGAACACCAGAAACACGAGCAGCGGCAGCGCCGGCACCAGGAACATCACCGCGAATACCGGCGGCCCGACCGAAATCTTGCCGATGTTCATGAGTTCGTACAGCAAGGGCGACAAGGTTCCCCACAAAATGAGTCCCGCGATGCACACCAGCAGCACGTTGTTGACGAGCACGAAGAATTCGCGCGAGAACGGCTCAAAGCCGCCGGGCACGTACAGTTTCGGCGCGCGCCAGGCATACAGCGACAGCGAGCCGCCGATCGTCGTCACGAGGAACGCGAGGATGTAGAGTCCGCGCTTCGGATCGGTCGCGAATGAATGCACGCTGACGAGCACGCCCGAGCGCACCAGGAAGGTTCCGACCAAGCTCAACGAGAATGCGAAGATCGCAAGCAGCAAGGTCCAGCTCTTGAAAATGCCGCGCTTTTCCGTGACCGCGAGCGAATGGATCAGCGCGGTGCCGACGAGCCAGGGCATGAACGATGCGTTCTCGACCGGATCCCAGAACCACCAGCCGCCCCAGCCGAGTTCGTAGTAAGCCCACCAGCTGCCCAAGGCGATGCCGATCGTCTGAAATATCCAGGCGAAAATCGTCCATGGCCGCGTCCATTTCGCCCAGGCCTGATCGAGGCGCCCTTCGAGCATCGCCGCACAGGCAAACGCGAACGCGACCGAGAAGCCGACATAGCCCGTGTAGAGCATCGGCGGATGGATCGCCAGCGCGAAATCCTGCAGCACCGGATTGAGATCCGCGCCGTCCACCGCGGCCGGCATCAGGCGCCCGAATGGATTCGAGGTCCACAAGGTGAACAACATGAAGCCCGCGCTGATGAGTCCCATGATCCCGATCACGCGGCTCGAGAAGCTCTGCGGCATCGCACGGCTGAAGGCCGCGACCGCGACGCTCCAAATCGAAAGGATCACGACCCACAGCAGCAGCGAGCCTTCATGCGCACCCCAGACCGCGGCCACCCGATAGAACACCGGCAGCTGGGAGTTGGAATTTCTCGCGACGTACTCGACCGAAAAATCGTTGGTGACGAACGAGTAGACCAGGCAGCCGAAGGCCATCACGACGAACACGAACTGGCCGGTCACGGCCGGACGCGCGACCGACATCCAAACCGGTTTGCCGCGCCACGCCCCGACCAGTCCGAAAAAAGCCTGCGACAGGCTCAGCACGAACGCGAGGATCAGCGCAAAAATTCCCAATTCCGGTGCCATACGATCGCCCCCACTTGCGAAAGCTTCTTAAGATCGAACCTCAGCCGGGCGGTTTCGGGCCCGCTTTCTGCTTCAAGGACGCCGCAACTTCGGGAGGCATGTATTTCTCGTCGTGCTTGGCGAGCACCTCGTCGGCGACGAAGGCGCCGTCTGGGCCCATCGTGCCGTGCGCGATGATGCCCTGACCTTCGCGAAACAGGTCGGGCAGCACGCCCGTATATTCTACCGGAACCTCGTGCGCGAAGTCGGTGAGCACGAATCGCACCTGCAGGTCGCCGGGCTTGCGCGCGACGCTGCCCTTGACGACCATGCCGCCGATTCGAAAGCGCTTCGCGGCCGGTGCCTTGCCGGTCGCAACCTGGGACGGGTCGTAATAGAACATGATGTTCTCGCGCGACGCCATGACCGCGAGCGCGACCGATGCGGCAACACCGCCGAGAATTCCGAGCACGACCAACATTCTCTTGCGTCTAGGCGTCACGACCCTTCACTCCCCGCCATCGCCACGGCGCGCTGCGCGCGCTTCAGGGCCTGCGCGTGATAGCGCCGCGCAGACCAAACGTTCCACAACAACACCGAAATCGCGAGCGCAAAACACGGCCAAACGTAGCGCGCGTAACCGCCCATCGCCAGGAATTGGCCGATCGTCATGCGCGCACGGTCTCACGCACCCAGCTCGACTGGCGTTCGCGATTCAAGATCTCGGCACGGACCCGGATACAGAGCACCGCGCCGAAGAACAGCATGAAGCCCACGAACATCGCGAGCAGCGGCCAGAGCATGCTGCCCGGCATCGACGACTTCTCGAATTTCATGACCGTCGCACCCTGGTGCAGCGAATTCCACCATTGCACCGAGTAATGAATGATCGGCACGTTGACCACGCCGACGATCGAGAGCAGCGCCGCAGCCCGATCGCCGCGATTCGGATCCTCGAACGCCGCGCGCAGCGACATCACGCCGAAATACAGAAACAGCAGGATCAGCTCCGACGTGAGGCGCGGGTCCCAAGCCCAATATGTACCCCACATCGGCCGGCCCCACAGCGAACCAGTCACCAATCCGAGTATCGTAAAGGACGCGCCGATGGGAGCTACCGCCGCCGCGACCGCATGGCCCATTTTGATGCGCCATATCAACCCGACGCCGCCGGCCACCGCCATCAGGGTGTAGCCGAACATCGAGAGCCACCCTGCGGGCGCATGCACATAGATGATCCGGAATGCATCGCCCTGCTGATAATCGCGCGGCGCGAATGCGAGCCCGTCGACGATGCCGTAGCCGATCAACACTGCGGCGCCGAGCAACAGCCATGGCGCAAAGGCCGCCGCTACGCGGTAGACGTAGGGCGGAGAGGCAAGCCGGTAGAACCAAGTCCACATAACTCTTTATTATGAACCTTTATTCGAGAGTTATCCGCAAAGCTGCGGTAGCGGCAAACGGCGCCAGCGTAGTGGTAAATACGCATAGCGCGGCCAAAAAATACAGTGCGCCGGCCGCGCTCTCCCCAGCAATCGCCCGATCGGTCGCATTCGCGCCGAATATCAGCAAGGGCATCGCGAGCGGTAGGATGATCAAGCTCAGCAACACGCTGCCGCGACGCAGTCCCACGGTGAGTCCCGCGCCGATCGCGCCGAGCCAACTCAAGGTCAGCGTCCCCAGTGCAAGGCTCAGCATCATGATCGGAAATGCCTCGGTCGGAATGGCAAGCGTCGTGGCCACGAGCGGCGAAACCACGACGAGTGCGGCACCGCTCACGAGCCAGTGCGCCAGCGTTTTGGCAATCACGATCACCGCCAATGACTGTCCAGACAGCGCCAGTTGCTCCAAGGTTCCGTCCTCGGAGTCGCTCTTGAACAGCGCATCCATCGACAAGAGCGCCGCCAGCAGCGCCGCGGCCCAGAGAACCCCGGGCGCCATGTCTCGCAACAGCGACAGCTGCGGACTTAATCCGAGCGGGAACAGCGTCGTGACGATCAGAAAGAACACCAGCGGCTGCAGCAGCTGCTCCGGGCGCCGAAAGCTCAAGGTGAGCTCGCGCTTCATGACGAGCCGCAGCGTCGCGGCGGCGCCGATGCTCATGCGGCGAGCTCCAGGCGCCGCACGGCGCGCCGCAGCGCCAGGTCGTGATGCGCAACGACGACCGCCGAACCGCCGCGGTCGAGATGCTCCTCGAGCATCGCGGACATGAACTGCGCGCCGTGCGCATCGAGATTGGTATAGGGCTCGTCGAGCAGCCACAGCGGCGCCTGCACCGCGAGAATGCGCGCGATCGCGACGCGGCGCCGTTGGCCCGCGGACAGCACGCGCGCCGGCAGGTCGGCGCAGCCCTCGACGCCCGCTTTCGCGAGCACCGCGCGCAATTCGGCGGCGCCGACGGCGCGTTTCAAACCCACGGTGAAAACTAGGTTCTCGAGCGCCGTCAAATCACTCTTGAGCGCCGTTTCGTGCGAGGCGTACGCGAACGCGGCCTGGTAGTCCGCCGCGTTCGCGCCGATCGGGCGGCCCTGCCAGGTCACGGCGCCTTGTTCCGGACGCAACAGCCCGCAGACGACGCGCAGCAGCGTCGTTTTACCGGTCCCGTTGGGTCCGGAGACATGCAAAAGTTCACCCACCGGGAGCCGAAAGCTCGTGCCCTTGAGCACGTGCCGATCGCCGCGCCAGACATGAACCCGGTCGACCTCGAGATAGGATGCCGCAGCGCTCACGAGCCAGCGCTCTTAGTGAAATCAAATAGTTGTCTCAACCAATTCATGTAACACCGATTATAACCACAGGGCACTGCGGATTTCTTTCTGATATTTTGCGATGCAGGGCTCGAACGATGCTGCGGACCCGGCGATTCTTCACAAAAAGGGATGTCTTATGCCACTTTTCAAGAAACTCGGCGCGGAGTTCATCGGCACCTTTTGGCTGGTCCTGGGCGGCTGTGGCAGCGCGGTACTGGCAGCCGCCTTCCCGCACACCGGCATCGGATTCTTGGGCGTGGCCCTCGCATTCGGACTCACGGTCATCACGATGGCGTTTGCGATCGGTCATATCTCGGGTTGCCATTTGAATCCGGCCATTACGCTCGGACTCGCGGTCGGAGGGCGCCACCCCGCCAAGGAAATCCTGCCGTATTGGGTTGCCCAGGTTGCGGGCGCCATCCTCGCGGCCGCCGTGTTGCTCGCGATCGCGAGCGGCAACGGGGCCAATGTGCTCGCCGGCGGGTTCGCGGCCAACGGCTACGGCGAACATTCGCCGGGTCACTATGATTTGGCGGCGGCGTTTGTCACCGAATCGGTGCTGACGGCGATGTTTCTGTTCGTGATCATGGGCGCCACCGACAAGCGTGCGCCGGCGGGCTTCGCGCCGCTCGCGATCGGCCTCACGCTGACCTTGATTCATCTGATCAGCATCCCCGTGACCAACACCTCGGTGAATCCCGCGCGCAGCACCGGGCCGGCGATGTTCGTGCAGGGCTGGGCAGTCGCGCAATTATGGCTGTTCTGGGTCGCGCCGCTGCTCGGCGCCATGGTCGGCGCTCTGTTGTACCGCTTCGTCGCCGAAACCAAGGCCTGACGCCGGCAGTGGTGCCCCGGGCCGGGGTCGAACCGGCATGACCTTGCGGTCAACGGATTTTCGTACTCACGACGGCTTTCGCCGCAGCGCCATGTGCGCGTTTGGAGTCTGGAGTGCGCCACGACCTTGAGCGCATCTCGCGAAGCTGCGCTGTTAGGCCCCCGCCGTCCACTCTCTACACCTGCCAGCGCTGCTTCTCGAAGCGCTGGATTGGCTCGGCGTTACCTCGGGCTTGCCCAGGGGATTCGCCGACTTTGACGGGATCCAACGGAGTGTTTCCATCCCCGCCGCTCAAATCGAATTAAGTCCGTTGCGTCTACCAATTTCGCCACCGGGGCACAGCGCGCAAGTGTACCCGGGATCCGCAGGCTGCGGGAAATCGCGAGCGCGGGGCCGCTAGGATGCAAGCCGCGCCAATCGCAGCGGCAGCGCACGCAGGCGCTCGCCGGTCAGCGCAAACACGGCGTTTGCAACCGCCGGCGCAATCGGCGGCGTGCCCGGCTCGCCGATGCCGCCGGGCGCCTCCTCGCTCGCGACGATCTCGATCTCGATGCGCGGACACGCGTCGATGCGGAGCGCCGCATAGTCGTCGAAATTCGACTGCTGGACCTGGCCGCGCTCGATCGTGATCTCGCCGTGCAACGCCGCCGATAGGCCGAACACGATCGCGCTTTCCATTTGCTGGCGCACCAGATTCGGATTCACGGCGATACCGCAGTCGACGACACAAACGACCCGGTGCACGCGAATTTGCCGCTCGGCCGAGACGGAGACTTCGGCGATTTGCGCAACCACGCTGCCGAAGCTGCGGTGGATCGCGATGCCGCGCGCCTGCTTGGCGCCGTCGGGCGCCGGCGGCGGCGCGGCAGTCCCACTGCGCGAGCTCGGCGGCACGGTGCAGTACGCGCAGGTGTCGCGCGTCCGCGGCCAAGAGCTCGGCGCGAAAGCGGACCGGGTCGCTGCCGGCGGCCGCGGCGACTTCGTCGAGGAAGCATTCCGTGAAAAACGCGTTCTGGGAGTGCGCGACCGAGCGCCAGATCCCCAAGCTCACCGGCGCTTCGACGGTCTGATGCGCAATGCGCGCCGCGGGCCACGCGTAGGCGGTGTCGGAGGCGCCCTGGGTGACTCCGTCCATGAATCGGGGCGCACCCATGCTCGATCCGGCCGAGGTCAGCGTCCAGGCGACGAGCCGCCCACTCGCGTCGAGGCCCGCCGCGCAGCGCGCCGCGAACGCGGGCCGAAAGTAGTCATGCGCGATGTCCTGCTCGCGCGACCACGCGAGCTGCACCGGCGCGCCGCCCGCCTCGCGCGCGAGCAGCGCGGCCTGCACGATGAAGTCCGAGGCGTTGCGCCGCCCGAATCCGCCACCGAGAAACGGTACCTGCAGATCGACGCGCTCGGCGCTGATTCCGAGCGCCTTCGCGACGGCGCGCCGCGCAAAGCCCGGCGACTGCGATGCCGCCCACAGCACACATGATCCGTCCTTGAATTGCGCAGTGCAATTCAAGGGCTCCATCGGCGCGTGCGCGAGCAACGGCACCGAATAATCGGCGCTGATCCTGCGGCTCGCCGCGGCGAGCGCCGCATCGGCGTCGCCATGCTCGAAATGCACCTTGGCGCCCCGCTTCGCGAGCGCGCCCTGCAATTCGGCGCGAATGGCGGCGCTCGACACCGTTGCTGCCGCACCGGGTTCCCAGTCGATCTTGATTTGCGCGAGCGCCCGCATCGCGTCGAACGGCCGGTCGGCGATTACGGCGAGCGCGCCCGCGGTCGTACCCACGGTGCCGAGTCCGCCCGCGACCGGCGGCAGCGCGACGATGTGGCGCACGCCCGGCAGCCGCTGCGCCGCGCTCGCATCGAAGCGCGCAAGCTTGCCGCCGATCGTCGGGCACATCGTCATGCGCGCGTACAGCAGGCCTTCGGGGCGCGCATCGAAACCGAATTGCGCGCTGCCGTCGAGCTTCGGCGCGCTGTCGAGCCGGCGCAGCGGCTTGCCGATCAACCGGTAGCGGCTTGGATCCTTCAACTCGATGCGCGCGGGTACGCTTTGCCGCGCGGCGCGCGGCGCAAGCTCACCATAGGAGGCGCGTTTGCCGGACGGATGCCACACGTGCCCGGCTTCGGTGCGACATTCGCCCGCCGGCAGCTGCCAGGCATCGGCTGCCGCGGCCCGCAGCATCGCGCGCGCCGCCGCGCCCGCCTCGCGCAGCGGCAGCCACTGATCGCGGATGCTCGAGGATCCGCCCGTGACCAGCAGGCCCGGAATCTCGCGCACGATCTTTTCCGTGAGGTGCGTGAGCACGCGCCGGGCGACGCTGTGATCATCGGGCGCGAACGGCAGCGCCTCGACGATTGCGACCTGATTGTTGTAGATCGCATCGAGCGTCGACTGCTCGACGCGTACCCGATTCCAATCCGCATCGAGCTCCTCGGCGAGCAGCATCGCGAGTCCCGTGTGCACGCCCTGGCCCATCTCGGCCTGCGAGACCATGACCGTGACCGCATCGTCGGCGGAAATCTTGACCCAGCCGTTCATGGCGACCTGCGAGCCGCGCGTGCGCAGCGCGGCGGCGCCGCTGAGGCGGCTGCGGACCGGCAGCATCGACCAGCCGACGACGAATGCACCGGCGGCACCGAGTCCCCCCAGCAGGACGTGACGGCGCGTGATGGCTGGCATCAGCGAGCCTGCACCGAAGCGGCGGCGGAAATCATTCTGTGGCGCGACATCGCTACAATATAGCCGTAAACGCGGCCGGGAACGGCGCCTCGGAGACACGCACTTGCCGTACTCGCTATTTTCGCTGCAGGACAAGGTCGCGATCGTCACGGGAGCGGCGCGCGGCATCGGGCGCGCGCTTTGCTTCTCGCTGGCGCGCGCGCAGGCCGCGGTCGTGCTGCTGGGGCGCGATGCGGCCGCCTTGGCGGCCACCCAAACGGAGATCGAGGCCAGCGGCGGCAGCGCACTGCGCCTCTGCGCGGACGTCAGCGATCCCGCGGCGATCGATGCCGCGTTCGAAGCGGCACTGCGCTGGCGCGGCCGCATCGACATCTTGGTCAACAATGCCGGCGTCGAACAAGCCGGCGCCGCGCTTGAGGTCAGCGAGCCGATCTGGGACCGGATCGTCGACACCAACCTCAAGGGCGCGTTCTTTTGCGCGCAGGCCGCGGCGCGGCGCATGCCGCACGGCGGCAGCATCTTGAACGTGTGCTCGCTGACATCCGAAATTGGGATCGCGGGCGCCGCGCCCTATGGCGCCTCGAAGGCGGGGCTCGCGGGCCTCACGCGCGCGCTCGCGACCGAGTGGGCCGCCAAGCGCATCCGCGTCAACGGCATCGGCCCCGGATATTTCCGCACCGCCATGACCGAAGAGTTCTACGCCGATCCAAACTGGCAGCACGCGATGCTACAGAAGATACCCATGGGGCGCTTTGGACGGCTCGAGGATCTCGGGGGAGCCGCGGTATTCTTGAGTTCCGAGGCGGCGGCCTACATCACCGGGCAGATTCTCTACATCGACGGCGGTATGCTCGCCTCGCTCTAGCGCGCCGGCGCTCAGAGCGCGAGGCGCTGCGGCGCCGGCATACACCAAATATCGAGCGGCCGGCTGCGACCGCGCAGCGCGAATTGCGGCAGCCGAATGCACGGCTTCAGTTCATTGGCATGCCCGTCGGCCATGCGCTCTGCCTGCAGCGCAGCCGCGACCGCAGCCGAGAACAGCACCTCGCCCGCGCGCGCGCGGCTGCAGAGGCGCGCCGCGACATTGACCGTGTCGCCGACCAAAGTATGGGCACGCTGCCCGGGCGGCCCGTGCAGGCAGCGCGCAACATCACCGAAATGCAAGCCGACGCCGATCCCGGTTTCGATCGACATGTCACGCCGCCAACGCGCGACGATCGGCGCGAAGCCCTGAAGCATCGCCTGGGATGCGGCGAGCGCGTTTTGCGCCCCGTCGGCGGCGGAGCTGCCGAGGCCGAAGCCCGCCATCATGCCGTCGCCGACCATGTAGAAGATCTGTCCCTGATGACGCTCGGTGGCGGCAGCGAGAACGCCGAAAAATTCATCGAGCATGGTCGCCACCTCGACCGGTGCGAGGCGCTCGGCGAGCCCCGTGTAGCCGCGCAAGTCGACGAACAGCACGGTCGCGCGGACCGTTTCGGCAACGACCGGGCGCACCTCGAGCGACACCGCTCGCGCATTGCCTGCACGGCCCGGCGCCGTAGCGCCGCCATGTAAATCACCGATTTCCGGCGACATCCTCGTAGGCTCCCTGAAAGCCCCTGCTGGGGTCGTTGATATGCTTAGTATGGCATGGCCCGCACCCCTTGCGCCTGCATGGAGTCTCGTCAAACGCATTGCGGGGCTTTCGGCAACAGCGGCCGCGCATCACCGGCGCCCCGAGCGGGATTTTACTTAACCCGGCGTCGGCGAAATCGCGCGCAGAAACTCGCCCTTGACGCGGTAACTGCCGATCTCGACCTGCCGCGGTGTGCAATCGGTGCGGTAATCAAGTCCTCGCACCGAGAATGACTGAGAGATCAGGGGTTTCATGTCCTCGATCAGCTCACAATCGCCATCGCCCATGAAATTCGGTCGCTGCGCGGCCAGTTCCAAAGGGCTCCACTGCGCCTGGACCGGCCGCCCCGCGGCCGAATCGGCGCCCATCGTCAGCGAGTAGAAATCCGCCGTGATCGAGGCGACGTGGCTGGGGGTATTTTCACCGGGAGCGCAATGCGTTCGCCCGCACCTGCAGATCTTTGCGCGCGCCTAGGAACTGCAGGATTCGGCCGACTTGTGCTTCGAGTCCATCGCAGGTGTAAAGAGTCGTGACCCCGAAATATTGGAACTCGACCTTGTGGTGCTGCCACGTGCTCGCAACCGGCGCAGCCGGCGCCCCAGTGGCTGCCGGCGACGCGACCGCCTCCGCGGAGGCAACTGCCAGCAGCGCGGCCCCTCCGACACATCCCGCGATCCGCCGCCAATCAAAATTCATCATTCGATTATTTCACCAAGCCTCCGCGATTGCACGCGGGCCCAGGCCGGCTCTCGGCGCCGCACGAGGTTCGCCGCGCCGCGGCGATTGGCGGCCGTCAACCTAGCCTCCGCAAGCGCGTTGACCTCAGTCAGTGTGGTCGATTTTCAGGAGAATTCGCATGAAAAAGCTTGCAGGTTTTGCGCTCGGATCGGCACTGCTCGTCGCGGGGCTCGCGCACAGCGGTTCAGCGAACGCCGCAGCCGTTTATGTCGGCACGCCGGTGCCCTACTACCCGCGTCCCTACGTCTACGCCCCTGCGCCCTATTTCCCGGCCTACGTCGGCTGGGGCTTCGGATTTCCGGGCTATGCGTTCGGCCGGTATGGCTGGCGAGGCGGTTACGGCTGGCGGGGCGGCTATGGTTTCCGGGGCGGCTTCGGCTATCACGGCGGCGCGGGCTTCGGGCACGGCATGGGCGGCCACGGCCGCTAGCGGGCGTCGCGACCTCGGTTGCATTGCGCGTCGGCACCGGCCGGCGTCGGCCGGTGCGCCGTCGCTTCGAGCGCTAGGATTCATCTATAGTGCCGCTCGTCGACCGCTCAACCTGGGGCTAGTGGAAGAATTCATTCGTTTCGGCACGCCGACGTTTCGTCGTGCCAACCTCGCGATGTTCGCCGCCGGCGTGGCGACCTTCGGCTTGCTTTATTGCGTGCAGCCGTTGATGCCGGAATTCAGCCGCTATTACGGCGTCGATGCGGCCACCAGCTCGCTGTGCCTGTCGCTCACCAGCGGCCTGCTCGCGATCGCCATGCTGTTCGCCGGCGTCGTCTCCGATGCCTGGGGCCGACGCTCGATCATGTCGGTCTCGTTGGTGGCCTCGGCGGTCTTGGTGCTGCTCACCGCAGTCGCCCCCGGTTGGGCGAGCCTGCTGGTATTGCGCAGCCTGTTGGGATTGAGCCTCTGCGGCGTGCCCGCGGTCGCGATGGCTTACCTCAGCGAGGAGATGCATCCGGATTCGATCGGTCTCGCGATGGGCCTCTACATCGGCGGAAGCGCGGTCGGCGGCATGGGCGGCCGCCTGCTCGTCGGCATCGTTGCCGACCATTTCGGATGGCGCATCGCGCTCGGAGCCATGAGCGTGATCGGGCTTGTTGCGGCGTTCGTGTTCTTCCATAGTCTCCCGCCGTCACGCCACTTCTCCGCAAAGCCACTGCAGATGCGCGGCTTGGCGGGTCGTTACCTCGAATTGTTCGCCGATCGGGGTTTGCCGTGGCTGTTTGCGGAGGGATTCCTGCTGCTGGGCGCCTTCGTCACCGTCTACAACTACATCGGCTATCGCCTCATGGCGCCGCCCTACGGCCTCAGTCAGACCGCCGTCGGACTCATTTTCAGTGTCTATCTCGTGGGCACCGTGAGCTCGACCTGGGTCGGGCATCTCGCCGGTCGACTCGGCAGGCGCAAGGTGCTCTGGGCCATGTATGCGCTCATGCTCACCGGTGTTGCCATGACGACCTTACGCCCGCTCTGGATCGTCATTGCGGGGATCGCCGTGATCACGTTCGGATTCTTCGGCGGACACTCGATCGTCAGCAGCTGGGTCGGGCCGGCGCGCGAGCAGCGGCAAGGCAAATGCGGCCTCTATGTATTTGTTTTTTTATTATCTCGGCTCAGGCGTCGCGGGCTCTGTCGGTGGCCTCTTCTATGCCGCACACGGCTGGCTCGGTGTCGCAAGTTTCGTCGGCGCCATGTGGGCCCTCGGCTTGTTGATCGCGTGGCGGCTTTTTTATCTCGAGCCGCTGCGCGGGCTTGCGGCGAATCCTCCGCCGGTTTGATGCCGCGCAGTCTCGAGATGAGCCGCGTGATGCGGCGATTTGCAAGTCGAATACCATCGGCGATTCGCTACACTTCATTCGAGAGATCATAGTAATAAGAGGAGTAACGCAGTCGCTCATGAGCCTTCACCGTCGTCCGATCCGATGCATAGCTGAAGTAATGCGGTCGCCGTTGGGCGGGGCAGAAATGACCGACTAGACTTTGTCGCGTCAGCGAAGCGTCGACGATTGGACTTCCCCCATGCGCAAGGTCGGCATGCCAAACGAGAATGTCTCCTCGCTTCGCCATGAAGTTCTGAACCGACAATCCCAGGCGATCCGCCTCGGTATGGATCCAGTTCGCCCATTGCTGATGAATCTCATTCCCGTCCTCAACCGGGTTGAAATGTTTCTTGCCATTGAAGCTGAAGTCCGCGTATCGATGACTTCCGGGGATGTACATGAGCTCGCCGGCTCCGGCTTTGACGTCCTCGAGCGCAATCCAGCATGCCGCCAATTCGAGCGGGCGATCGACCACGACGTAGGCGGTATCCTGATGCAAGCCCTGTTCCGAGCCCTGATCAAAGCTCAAACTTTGAAACAGCAGCGGATGATCACCAAATATGGCTGATAGAAAATCGACCAACTGCGGCGTATGGAATAATTCCCTGGCCTCCGGCATCACGGCATACGCATCGACAATTCGGGTGCCCCTTCGCTCCACGCCCGGACTGACGGGGGTCGAGCTCAATATCCCCGGCTTCTGATAGAGCAACCGTTCATTTCCGTCGCGAAAGCTACGCGCAATCTTGTTCTGAAAGGCGTCGATCGCGGCGGCAGAAGCTGCGCCTCGCAGGATGACCATGCCGTCGCGAACAAAATCAGGGATCAGCGCCGCCGCATCGCGCGTCACTTCCCGTCGACCCAATTTCGCGTCCAACTCCCGTTCCCATCCCAAGGCATCAATCCATAGACCACCGAACGGTGAATGAAACCTGCGCTGTTGCGGTGCCGGGACGCTCGTCATTGCCACGCAACCACCTTCTATGGGCGAGGAAAGCACCATAGTCGGCGAATTGCCTCCGTTGTTCAAGTCATCGGCATCACGAACAGTAAGCACTTGGGACGACGCAGCAGCGCCTGGATCGCATCTTGGGAAGTCGAGATGCGCCTGTAGCGACGAATGGGCGCGAGACTGTAGGTCGTTTGCGCAATCCGAGCGGCCGGACAATCAAGTGTGCCCATGGACCGCAAGCGTCGTGGATCGCAGCGCTGATGCGGGGACGCGCGCATGCGGCGACCTGAACACGCGCTCGGCCGGATATGCCTGCATCGCGCAACCATCGATTCCCGGGCGCAACGATCGGTGCCGGAATCAACGGCGGATTAGCGTGACTGCGAAGACCCGTTGCGGAAGTCCCTCATGGTGTTGCATCCGCGAGAGTCTATGATCATGCACTGGCACTCTTGATAGACGATCAGCCATTCCGGGACGAGCAAACCCCGGGGCCCGTGCAGGATACGGGACTAGCAGATGAACACCGGCGCAAAGTCGACGGCTCGGTTTCAACAGGGGTTGGGCTTATGAGCATTTTCGCTTTTCGGCGAAGGCATTCTCGCGCTCTGCTAGTCACAGCATTGTTGTTTGTTCTCAACTCGTGTGGCGAGAGTGTGGATATGATGAACGGCTCTCACGGCAGCTCGTCAGGCGGCTCATCAAGTAGCTCCGGCGGCGGGCAACAGGCCTATCCATCAACCCCACTGATCGAGACTTACCTGGCGCGGATCAGCGGCTCGGAAAATCTGACCGTCATTTCCGCAATCACCGGATGTGAAGGTCAGTTTGGACAGAGCGCAGCCGTGATCCCCTGTGATGTTGACGCCAAACAGGCGGCAGTACAGATTTTTTTGACGGATGCCGTTTCGTACGTCGGCACAATTGCGAAATCAGAGGCAATCGACACTCAGACTATCGACGGAGTGCTTGCCACATTTCAAACTCAAGATCTTGATTGGTTTAGTACAACATTCGCGGACTTTACGCCACAGCAATTGGCCCCTTATCAGACAAGCTATCCCGCGACCGTGAATTCGCTTTATGCCGACGCCATCACCGAGATCGACGCAATGTAATGGAAGACGCAGCAGTTGCGTCCGCTGCATTGACACTTTGCTGCCTATTCAAGCGAACGTGGACGCGCTTTCCACACGATCGTGAACAGTCGTGTGATGCGAATTGCTGGAGTTGATGATGTTCCACGTTAAGTGTTTACGATCAGTCGAGACTGCAGGCCTCATGACTTCCATCGGTCGCGAATGTCGTGCATCGATTGACCGATAACAAGTACCGCCTCGGTCACATCGGCTCAAGCGGCGCGTACATCTGCGTCGCATCCCGCTCAAGCCATGGCCGATTTGCGCTCGCCTCAGCGAAAGGCAATGCAGCGCTGTAATGCTACTGCTGCGCCACGGGTTCGTTCACCGGTATGTCACCGCTTGCTCCCCATCCCTTCACGACGACCTGGCCATCGCTGCTTTGAATGATGAACCAGGCTCCGGTCGAGGGCCGCCATACCGCAATGTCGGTCTTGCCGTCACCGTCATAGTCGCCCGGGACCGGTATGTCGCCGATTTGTCCCCATCCCTTGACGACGACCTGGCCATTGCTGCTTTGAATGATGAACCAGGCACCCGTCGAGGGCCGCCACACCGCAACATCGGTCTTGCCGTCACCGTCAAAATCTCCCAACAGAGGAATGTCCGTCGACTCGCCCCATTGGTTGCTCAACGAATTCCCGGCGCCATCTTCGATGAACCAATCCCCAATCGACGGGCGCCAAATGGTGTAATCGGCCTTGCCCTCGCCGAAGTAATCCGCCTGGACGGCGAACGCGGCCTTATCAGCCTCTGCGGCGGATGCAACCTGATCAGCCATGAACGCGATTGTTAGTCCTCCGACCAGCGCGAGGAGCGCGCGAAGACCAGCTTTATTCCACCGCGTCATAAGTCACCTTTTCAATATGCGATCATGAACATCCGTACTGGGACGGAGGAGCAAGGCCAAGGTCATCACAGTATTTTTCCGTGTTCTCTCCTCAGCTCTACCTGCGCCTTTGCCGGCGGCTTTCATGCGCGTATGGCGAAACGCTGCTCAGCGCGATCAACCGCTAAATACACATGCAAACGGCAATGCGGTTCTTTGATGCCAAGTTCTACGTTAAGCGACCACCACGCGGTATACGTACTTGTGGAAGGTGACTGCGTACGGGTACGCGCGGCAGCCGTTAGCTGCTGTTCCGTAAGACGCAGCGATCGGGTCAAGCAATCAGGCAGGACTAAATCTTATTGAGCGTTTTCCCTCGCGATCGAACGCATTGGTCGACAGAACAATCTGTCGGCGCAATTCGGGACCAGCGGCCGACGAAAATGGTATTGCCCTTCGGTGAGGTCCTATCCTAGAGATCTGGACCACCAAGCATGGTAAGTTCGCATGCAAAAGTAGACAAAGCTGTCTTGTGCGCCCATTGAGGCGCTTGGAATTGATGCCAATTCGCCGACGCCAAGCTCTCCATCATGCAGACACCGCGCGGCGTAAATTGTGGATATACGATCTCGAACATGCCTTTGGTTTCGGCATATATATGCGACGCATCATCCACGGCGGTTAATGACACGTCCATAGCATTGCCCTGGGCCAGTCACCCAGTTGACACAACTTGGTCAAACTGCAGCATTCAAATAGGCCGCAAGACGACGAACACTTGATAGGGATCTGCCAAAGTAGTGCCAAAGCGGACCACAGCCCATCCGCGAAACTTCGCCTCGACGGCCGCAAGCGGCATTGATGTGTGCCCGTACTTGGATGGTTTGCCGTCCAAATCATTAGCCTTTCCGTCGTGTGGATAGAAGGCAACCATTCCGCTCCTATGACGGTCCTTCAATGCCTCGCGCTGTTCTCGAGGGATGTCCTGCTTGAAGTCCCAGAATTCAACCGGTCGCACCGTGATTATCGCCAGACCGTCTGGCCTAATGGCTTTGCGAATAGCACCCATGCAAGCGACCGCCACATCCTCTGGGAGATGGGTGAAGATAGAAAAAGCATAGACGAGGTCGAACATACATTGAGCGAACGGAAGCTCAGTAGGGCTAGCATTGGATTGCTCGATTCGAGCCGCCACCCGTCCGACATTGCTAGCTCGGCAATGTCCGAGCGAAATGTCCCAGGCGTCGCACCCATAGTTGTGCTGGGGATCGTTAAAGTAGGCGAGCAATCTAAGTAGTCGGCCCCAACCACACCCAAAGTCCAATATATTCTTCGAACGAAGCGGCACTCCACAGAACTCGGTGTAGGTCGACACGATGAATCGCATGAAGCTAACAGTCGAGCTTAGAAGCGTTAGGCCAGATGAGCCGGTCCACCTTGTCTGAATATCATCCGGCGTTTTACTGGGGAGAATGCTCGATAGATAAGGTAGGTCGTCGCGCGGAAGTGTTAGAAGAAGTTCGCCAAACTCGTCCAAGGTTAGCCATCGAAGCAATTCCAGGGTCTCCTGCAATGGCTTTGCGTTAGCCTCAACCAGTTTCACTCTTTGACCCGCGTGATCAAACATTGCAGCCCCTTGAGGCACCAGAAGTCCCGGTTATTCAGAATTCTTGCGAGGCTCGCAAACCGGAAGCGAATACTAGCTGCGCCGCCAGAACGGACTTGCCCGAGCGTTTGCGTTGGTGCTTAACGTGCAACTTCAGAAACGGGTCCAGACCCGATCGCGTGCTCATGGCGCCTCATCCCGTCAAGCCAACAGCGAACACTGTTGCAGGAGGATCAGGCCAGTATGTCCCCGCCCCAGCGGCGCACTTTACGTCGATCAGGCACTTCCAACGCATTATTGGTCCGTCTTCACCGCCCAAACAGGCGATGCGACCGAACGCCACCAGATTACAGCACAGGGTCGAACCGTGAATCTAATGGAGGCTTAGGGTCGGAATCGAAAAGTCTGCGTAAGTTATTGTTGAGGCAGAAGAAGA
>CAWALM010000002.1:0-532292 GCA_963782845.1 uncultured Gammaproteobacteria bacterium
GTTATGTCCCTGTACTTCTGAGCATCGTATTGCTGACGTCAGCCGATTGATGCCCACCGCGAGCACCTTGAAGAACCCCTCCTTGTCCTGCTCGCCGATGCGCGCGGTGAGATCGCCCTCGAGCGCCTTCGTGACCATCGCCTGCAACTCCCGCTCCGAGGTGATCTCCTGGGTGCGATCCAGCCACTGCACGACGGTGCCGATGCGCTTGCCGTCCGCCGTGGTCACCGGATTGGCCATGATCCGCAGCAGCGCGTTGCCGACCTTGATATCGGCCGTATGCACGCCCGTGAGGTTCGCGAGCATATTGCGCTGGTGCGCCGCGTTGCGGTGAAACAGATCGAACGACTGACCGAGAAAGCCTTCCGGATCGAACTGCGGCAGCTGCTTGCGGATCTCGGCCGCGCGCGTGCGGAAGATCTGCTTCACGTAGTCGTTCGCATAAATGATTTTGCCGTCGAGATCGGCGACCATCGCGCCCGCGCCGATCCGATCGAGCGCCGTGCGAATCCGCGCGTTCTCCTCGGCCGCCGCGCGATCGGTGTCGATGCGCTGCTTCAGCGTGCTTTGCATCGTCCCCAACGCGGAGAGCACCTGGCCGGTTTCGTCGTTCGAGCGCGCGGCGATCGGGGTGTCGAAGTTGCCGCGCTTGATTGCGTCCAATACGCCGACGGCCTGCGCCAGCGGATTGCGGATGCTGCGCGCGATCAGCCACGCGAGCGCGGCCGCGATCAGGATGGCGCCGAGCGCGAGCGACAGCACGAGCAGGCGCGCTTGCCGGTGCGAGGCCGCGACCGACTCGGCGTGCGCCCGGAGCTCCGCCTTGAACAAGTCCCTGACCTGCTGGAGCTCCGCGACGTACGCGAGCTCAGGCCCCGCCGCGCGAGTCAACAGGATTTCCCGCGCCTCGGCCAAGTTCCCACCAGCCACGGCCTGCAAGAATTGATCTTGCAGCCCCATGTAATTCGCTCGCGCCTGCGTGACGGCCGTGATCAGCGTCTTCTCGTCGTCAGTGCGTGCAACCGTTTGCAGAATATCCATGAACTCAGTGGCGTTCTTGGTGTAGAGCTTGACCGCGGCAATCTCATCGGCGACTTTGGCGGGCTCGGTGACGACCAAGAGATTGCGCATGTGAACCGCGGATTGCAGCGTGAGTCCCGACCAGGCGTCGGCGCTTTCGAACTTGGGCAGGCTCTGGTCGACGACCGAGCTCACCGCTTTATTGAATTCCGACAGCCGCAGCAAGCTCAGGCCGATCGCGGCTCCGAACACGACGATCACGGCGGCAAATGCCGCAAGAATCCGCGATGAGACAGAATTTCGCATGAACATTCGCACTTGCCTCGACCAAAAGGTCCGTTCTTGTGGTTCTCGCTGTCATTCCGGGACAGATGCCCGCCGGCGGCGGACTGAAGTCGCTAGCCCCTTAACGACCGCAAGGCGGCGCTCTTGAGGGGTTTCCCCGGCAAGCGGATCACAAATCGGGAGCGACGCGAGGCCGGCCCGCGCATCGGATGCTCGCGGCAACGCGTACTCAAGGGCAGCCAATCGTCAGGAGATCGGCCGGGATCAGCGGGACTTGAGTGCGGGCGACGCGGCGAACCGAAAACGGTCGCCGAGCCGCCCGCGGCGTTGAGGAAGGCCTATTCCAAGCTTTCGCCGTGCAGCGAAATATCGAGGCCCTGGCGCTCTTCTTCTTCGGAGACGCGCAGGCCGATCGTCTTGTCGATGATCTGCAACAAGACGAAGCTCACCACGAAGCCGTAAATCACGGTTGTACCGACGCCCCACAACTGCGTGAGCACCGACCCATCCAAGCCGCTGATTTCCTTGCTCGCCAACGCACCCGTGAGCAGGGCGCCGATGATGCCGCCGATGCCATGGACGCCGAATGCGTCGAGGGAATCGTCATAGCCGAGCGCGCGCTTCAGTGAGGTCGCCGCTATGTAGCAAATGACGCCTGCCGCGATGCCGATCACGACCGCCGAGGTCGGCGACACGAAACCGGATGCCGGCGTGATCGCGACCAGGCCGGCAACGGCGCCGGACGCGATGCCGAGCACGCTCGGCTTTCCCTTGCTGATCCATTCGGCAAACATCCACGCGAGCGCGGCCGCCGCGGTCGCCATCTGCGTCGCGAGCATCGCCATTCCTGCGCGACCGTCGGCCGCGACCGCGGAACCGGCATTGAAACCGAACCAGCCGACCCACAACAGCGACGCGCCGATCACCGTGAGCGCCAGATTGTGCGGCGGCATCGCCTCGCGCGGATAGCCCAGGCGCTTGCCGAGCACCAGGCAGCTCGCGAGTGCCGCGATGCCGGCATTGATGTGCACGACCGTGCCGCCCGCATAGTCGAGAACGCCTTTGACGTTGAGCCAACCGGTCGGCTCCCAAACCATGTGCGCAATCGGCGAATAAACCAGCAAGGACCAAGCGGAAACGAAAATCAGCATCGCAGAGAACTTCATTCGATCGGCAAACGCGCCGGCGATCAGCGCCGGCGTGATGATCGCGAAAGTCATCTGGAACATCGCATAGACGGTTTCCGGAATCGTCGGCGCCAAGTGCGACACCGTCAATTTATTGCCGGCGCTCGCGGTCATGAAGGCCATGCCGTTGAACAGCGCGCGCGTCGAGCCGCCGATGAACCCATTGCCCGGCGTGAATGCCCAGGAGTAGCCGATCAGCCACCACAGCAGCGTCACGACGCAGGTGCAGGCGAAGCTCTGCATGAGCGTCGCGAGCGCGTTCTTCTTTCGCACCATGCCGCCATAGAAGAGCGCGAGGCCCGGGATCGTCATCAGCAGCACGAGGCCGGTGGATGTCAGCATCCAGGCGGTATCGCCGGCGCTGATCTTATCGGCCGCGACCAGCTGCGGTTCGGTCGGCGTGCTCGATGCGGAGGCGGCGGTTTCGGGCGCGCTCGCGGGCGCGGCGGAGGCGGCCGACGCATCGCTTGGCGCCGCGGCGCTCGCCGGCGCCGATGGGGAAACGTCGGCCCACGCAAGCGGCGTGGCCAACGCGAGCAACAATGTACAAATCACGCGAGTCGAAATGCTGGACATCAATGCGAATCTCCCCTCTGTTCTCTAAATGGCGCCTTCGTCGCGCTCACCCGTGCGAATGCGCACCACCTGCGTCAAATCGAAGACGA
This sequence comes from uncultured Gammaproteobacteria bacterium, assembly GCA_963782845.1. GTDB lineage: Bacteria > Pseudomonadota > Gammaproteobacteria > Steroidobacterales > Steroidobacteraceae > Bog-1198. The sequence continues at coordinate 3,158 of CAWALM010000002.1, forward strand.
AGATCTTTCCGTCGCCGACCTTACCCGTCTGCGCCGCCTTGCCGATCGCGTCGATGACCTGATCGACGAGCGCATCGGCGACCGCGATTTCGATCTTCGTCTTCGGGACGAACTCGACGATGTATTCGGCGCCTCGATAAATTTCCGTGTGGCCGCGTTGCCGGCCGAATCCGCGAACCTCGGTGACCGTAACACCTTGCACACCCACGTCACTGACCGCCTTGCGCACGTCGTCGAGTTTGAACGGCTTGATGATCGCGGTGATGAGCTTCATCGAATCGGGTATCCCTCGGGAAATTGCACCAACACCGGATCGGGCCGCTGCCGCGGTCACCGAATCAGGTACCGACATAAGCACCGCTCATGCCACGGATGCCAAATCCTCCTAGAATCAAGTAATTATGATCGGCGTCGGGGGTCCTGGCGCTGCTATTCTGCACCGAAATGGTGCGCGGCAACGGTGCCAGGTGCGTTCGTTTGAGGCGCCGCGGGTCGTTCACCGCAGCGACAATTCGAGGCGGACGAGCCCACCCTGCGATTTTACCTTGTCGCTCGCGACCAGAAATACGCGCGCGGGATCGATCGTGCCATCGCTCAGCAGGTTTTGCTGCAGCGCCAAGGCGCGCTGCTCGGCGAGATGCTTGAGGTCGTCGTCGCCGATCGTGATTTTTGCCCGCAGTTCCGACTCGAGAAATTGCACCTTCGCCATGATCGCATCGGGCGTGGCCGGCTTGGCCGGCTTGGCCTCGAGGCCTTCGGGGAATTGCGGCGCGTGGCCGGCCTTCTTGCCGTACAGCGCGGTCAACAGCGGCAATTGAGCGGAGGCCTCCAGCTGATCGAAGGGCGGCGGCGGCGCAGCGCCGGGCTTCGGCGCCCCCTTGGATTGCAGCGTCCGCTCCTCCTCCAACTCGGCGATCATTCGCACTTCGATCAATCCGGCGCGATCGACATCGGGCAGAGCGGCAATCGGCACCTCGATCTTGAGTTGCGGACGCTCTTTCATCGCCTTGACGATGACCTTGAGCTTGTCGGCCGCTGCGGTGTCGATGGTCTCAGCGCCGGCATGGAAATCGACGAATTGCAGATCGGGACCCCCGCCGAACAGCGATCCCAGCAGCGCGAACGGAGCGGTCACCGCTTTGAGCACCAGATTGCCGAGAAATTTCCAAACCGCCGGAGCGAGATGAAAGTTCGGATCGTCGAGCGAACCATCGACGGGAAGGTCGAGATCGATGAGGCCGTTGCGATCCTTGAGCAGCGCCACCGCGAGCTTGACGGGCAGCGAGACTGCATCCTTGCTGTCGGTTTTCTCGCCGAATTCCAGCTGGTCAATCAGCACGTGATGCGTTGCGCTGAGTTTGCGACCGTCGACCTTGTAGTGCAGCTCGGTCGTCAGCTTGCCTTTGCTGATCGCGTAGCCGGCGAACTTGCCCGAGTAAGGATTGAAGATGCTGAGCTCGATGTTGCGAAAGCTCATCGCCAGATCGGTGTAGAGAGCCGGGCTCAACAAATTGACCTCGCCGGTGATCGCCACCGGCGCAAACGGATCGACCTCGCCATGCAGATCCACTTGAGCGCGCGAATCCGGCTGCGACGACAGGCCGTGCACCGTGCCGTGCAGGTCCTGGATTCCGGCGGCGAAATTCGGCTTGATCGAAAGGTCTGAGAAGTTCACCTGACCGGCTTGCAGCTCGATGCTGCGAATCGCGGTCGGAAGCGCGGCGGCGGCGAGTTCGCCGGACGATGCCTTTGCATGCGGCGGCGCGCCGCGCAGCGCCTTTGCGCGCGCACCGGCGGGTCGGGTCTCGGCCGGCGCCTTGGCCGGCGCCTCGGGCGGCAACGCGGCCGCCGCGAGCGTGCTTGCGGGCGGTGAACTCGCCGGTGAGGCGACTGGCGAAGCGGCGCTCGGCGTAGCAGCGCTCGGCGGCGGCGCCGGCCCCGCGCCGCTCGTTGCGCCCGAAGGGCCTGCAAGGATCCGTGAAATGTTCAAGCTGCTGTCGGCTTCGATGATGACTCTGGCATACGGCTTCAGCGCGACGATGCGATCGATATTGAGGCGGTCCGGACCCTGTTGGTAGGTGATGCCGAGAACCTCGAGTCGCTGCCAGTTGACGAAATCCTCGCGCAGCCGATCATCGACCGTATGCAGATTCTCCACATTGACGTCGGCGGTCACCTGCATCCGCGGTTTGGCGCCGCCATAAGCGATCTTGGCGCTCGCGCCCAACCGTCCGTCGAGCAAAGTCATCGCGGTGCGCTGCTCGATGTATGGCTGCAGTGCCTTGAGTTCGAACCCCGACAACTTCAGCGCAACATCGGCCGAAAGCGGCTGCGGTGTGAGGTTTCCGTTGAGGCTGATCGCGCCGGTGTCGTTGAGCTTCGCGTCGAGGCTCACCGGGACGGCGCGCGTCAAGTCGAGACTCGCGTCGGTGACCTTAAGCGACAGCGGCGAGATCGCGATATTCGCGGCCGGTTTCGTCGTTCGATCCTGCACCGAAATGTTCGCCTCGCGGAGCGCGAACTCGTGCACCTGCAGGGTCCAGGGCGGCGCGCCTGAGGCCGGCGCGGCCGGCGCCGCGCTCGGGGCGGCTGCCGTGGGCCCCGCGAGCGTCGCGAGATTCAGCGTACGATCGGCGTTCAGCCAGGCGAGCACCTTGAGCCCGGTGAGCGCAATGCTGTCGACGCGCGCGGCGCGCTTGGCAAGATCGAATGTGCCATTGGTGACTCTGAGCGTCGGCAAAACGATCCAGTCATCGGCCTTCGACGCACCCGCGGCCGCACTCTTGGGCCGCATCGTGAGATCGCTGAGCGTCGCCTCGGCGAGTTCGACCTGCAGGTCGACCGCGCCGCGCAGTGCAAATCGGTAATGCAAATTCACGTCGATCTGACCGGAGTCGAATGCGAATCCGACGTGGTCCGCCGCGTATGGCCAGATCGTTTGAGCTCGCAGGCCCTCGATATGCAGTTCGCCGTCCGACTCGATGGGCTGGACCGAAACGTGGCCGCGCCACTCGAAATGTTCGCCGAGTTCCGAGGCACCGGTGAGCGTGAACATGCCGCCCTGTGCATCGGTACTGAAGTCGCGCAGGTCGAAGGCGATCGGTTCGAGCCGGGTCGCAAAATGCGAAGGCACGCTGCGGTCCTCGTAATTGACGGTGCCCCGGGTGACGCGGAACGATGCGATCCGGACCTGCGGCAGGGCCTGCCGCGTCGCATCCGGCTTCGGCGGCGGCGGCGGGGATTGCGGCTTCAGCTGCGCCAGATTCACCGCACCGTCGGCTGCGACGACCGCGTTAACGAATGGCGCTTCGATTTCGATGTTCTTGAACACCAGTCCCCGATGCCACAGCGTCGCAATTCCAAGGTCGACGAACAGGCGGTCGAAGCCAAGCAGCCGCTCGCCGGATTCCGCGCTCAGTGAAAAATCGCGGACCTCGATCTGCAGCAGCAACGGATTGATGCGGATTGCGCCGACGGCCGGGATCGCGCCGGTCTGCTTCGGGATGTCTCCATGAGCGCCGAGCGCACCAGTCTTGGCGCAAGCCAAAATCCGGCCGCGGCATACAGCAGCGCGAGGCCGAATACGAGCGGCACAGATTCGAAACGGACTTGCTTGCAAAGATTTTTCGCACAGAACGATCCTGGTGGCATCCCTCGCGGCTAGTCTAATGCAATGGGCGAGCAATCGCCTTTCGCGTCAGCGCTTATTGCGTTGGATCAAGCGCTTGCGCTTTCGCACCTGGCGCGGCGTCAGCGGATTGCGCTTGCCGGCAAAAGGATTCTCTTCGCCGCGAAAAATCACGCGCACCGGCGTGCCCTGCAGCGCGAAAGCCTTGCGAAACACATTGACCAGGAACCGCCGGTACGCCTCGGGCACGTGATCGGTCTGATTGCCGTGTATCACGACGATCGGCGGGTTGCGGCCGCCTTGATGCGCATAGCGGAATTTGATGCGCCGGCCGCGCACCACGGGCGGCGGATGGCTCTCGATCGCCGCCTCGAGCACGCGCGTCAATTCGGGCGTCGTCATGTCGCGCATCGCCGCCGCATAAACTTTGCGAACCGACGCGAACAGCTCACCGACGCCGCTGCCGTGGCGCGCGGAAATGAAATGCAGCGGGGCAAAATCCGCGAACGTGAATCGCTGCTCGAGCTGCTGGCGGATCAGATCGCGCTGTTCGGCCGGAATGTTGTCCCACTTGTTGACCGCGATCACGAGCGCGCGGCCCTGTTCGATGACCGTGCCCGAGCAGGCTCGCATCCTGCTCGGCGACCGAGTCTTGAGCGTCGATGACGACGACCACGACATGCGCGGTCTCGATCGCCTGCAGCGTCTTGATGACGCTGAATTTTTCGACCGCCGTCCTCGACGCGCGCGCGGCGCCTGCACACCGGCCGTGTCGATCAGCGTATAGCGCTCGCCGTCGCGCTCGAACGGCACGAGCACGGCGTCGCGCGTCGTGCCGGGCTGATCGAAGGCGACCATGCGGTTCTCGCCGAGCAGGCGATTGATCAAAGTGCTCTTGCCGACATTGGGGCGGCCGATCACGGCCACCTTGATGCCGGTCATTTCGGGCCCGTCTTGCGGGTCGGGCGCGAGATCCGGCCAGCGCCGCCTCGAGCAGGGAGACGACGCCTTGATCGTGCGCCGCTGCGATCGCGATACGGCTCGCCCAAGCCAAGCGCGTGGAAATCGGCGACCGCGATATCCGGATCGAAGCCCTCCGTCTTGTTGACCGCGAGGAATACCGGCTTGCCGCTGCGGTGTGCGAGGCGCGCGACAAATTGATCTTGCGGCGTGACGCCGGCGCGGCCGTCGACCAGGACGACGATGCGGTCCGCTTCACTGGATCGCCCGGTCGGTCTGGGCGATCATCAGACTCTCGATTTCGCCGCGTTTTCTACGAGGCCGCCGGTATCGACGACAATGCAGGGCACCTCGGTGCGGCGCGCGAACCCATACTGGCGGTCGCGCGTGAGTCCGGGCAGATCGGCGACGAGCGCGTCGCGCGTCCCGGTCATCGCATTGAATAAGGTCGATTTCCCGACGTTCGGCCGACCGATTAGCGCGACTACCGGGAGCAAGCGATCCCGCTTACGGCTTGGCCGCCGGCGCCGCCGCCGGCGCCGGCGCGGGCGGTGTTGCGCGAAACGCCGCGAGATCGCCGCCGTCGGTCAGCACGACGACCGTGTCGTCGGCGGCCGCGGGCGGATTCGATACGCGCGATTTCGCGATCTGCTTGCGTGCGACGAGCACGCCGGTGCGCTTGTCGAGCCAATGCACGTAACCCTGATAGTCCGCGACGACGATCGAGGTGCTGAGGATCGCGGGTGCTGTAGAGGCCGCGCCGCTTCATTTTGTCGTTGCGCCACACTTCCGAACCGTCGCGATCGCGCAATGCGACGACAATGCCGTCGGATTGCGTGACGAACGCATTCTCGGCGTCGACCGCGAGGCCGCGATAGCTCGACATGTCGTGCGCCCACCAGATTTGCCCGGAATCGAGCGCGAGCATCGCGGTGCGACCCTGGAATCCGGTCGCATAGACGTCGTCCCCGACCACGCGAACCGCCGAATCGACGTCGACGAGGCGGTCGAGTTCGGTGCGCGCCGTGCGGCGCCGCGAGCGCGGTGTCCCAAACCGTGTCTCCAGTGTTCAAGGAGACCGCCATGACCTTGCCGTTGTCGAATCCGCAGATCGCAACGTCCTTGGCGATGACGGGAATCGCGGTGCCGCGCAGACTCAGGCGCGGCACCTGCTGCTCGACCGACCACATTTCCTTGCCGGTTTGGGCATCGAGACCGCGCAGTCGGCCGTCGACCGAACGCAGCACGACCACGTGTTCGCCGATCGCCGGCGCGGACAGCAATTCGGAGTTGACGTGCGCGCGCCAAAGCTGGCGACCCGTCGCGCCGTCGAGCGCTATCGACGTCGCCCTTGCTGGATCCCACCACGACCATGCCGAGATTCGCGGCAGGTCCGGCCGAGAGCGGCAGTTTCAGATTCTTTTCCCACAGATGGCGGCCCGTATCGAGCGCGACCGCGAGCACTTCGCCCTTGTGCGAGGCGGCGTACACCGTCTTGTCGTCGATTGCGGGCCCCAAGCCGAGCCGCAATACCATCTGCTTCTTGCCGCCGCCCACGCCCTCACGCCAGAGTTGCTTGACCGGCAGCGTCTGCGGAAAGTCGACGAGCTTCGCCGGCGGCTCGACATCCTTGTCCTTGCTGCAGCCCGCAGCGACGATCAGGGCCGCGAGGCCTAAGGGAAGCATGAAACGCATCAGGGTACAGCCTTTGTGACGATCGTTGCGGGAGCCGCGACGCCGAGATCGGAGATTTTCAGTTGCAGCATCGCCGAGTCGGCGCTGCGCGCATCGGTCGCGGCGAGTGCGGCGCGATATTCGGCGGCCGCGCCGTTCGGATCCTTCTTGGCGACCAGCGCATCGCCGCGCACCTCGTGAAAGCGCGCCGCAAACGATCCCGCCTCGGCGCCCGCCAGAGTCTGAATCGCCTCGTCCGGTTTGCCCTGGTCGATCTGCAGTCGCGCGAGGCGCAGGCGCGCGATGCTCCTGAGCTCGGCATCCTTCGATCCGGTCATCACCAGCGCGAGGGGTCCCGCCGCATCGGCAGTCTTGCCTTCATCGACGAGCAGGCGCGCGAGCGTGAGCTGCGCCTGATCGGCATATGGGCTGCCGGGATAGGACTGGATGATGCCCTCGGCGATGCGCCGCGCCGAGCTTCGATCGCTCTTGTCGATCGCGGCGGTCATCGCGCCGAATTCGCTGGCGGCCTTCAGGGCGCGCTGCTCGCGCGAATCCTGGTAATAGCGGAACCCGAACACGAGCGCCGCACCGAGCGCCACGCTCGCGACCAGCCAAAGACCGTTTTCTTTGAGGAAGCCCTTGGCGGCCTCGATCTGCTCTTCCTCGGTCAACAAATCATCTGCCATGATTACTCCGCTACCCTCTAGTCTCGAGACCCAACAAGGCGCCCAGCCGCTGCGCGACGCGATCGATCGCACACTCTTCCTGAGCCTGCTCGCCGCGCAAATCCTTGACGGCGACGACGCCGCGCGCGGCCTCGTCATCCCCGACGATGATCGCGTAGCGGGCTCCGCTCTTGTCGGCGCGCTTGAACTGCGTCTTAAAATTACCCCCGCCGAGATTGGCCTGCAGACGCAGCCGCGGCCACGCCTCGCGCAGGCGCTCGGCTACTTGGAGCCCCAGATCTCCCGACCGTTCCCCGACCGCCACCAAATAAGCCTGGGGCCGGTCGCCCGGCGGAACCGCGCCGAGCTTCTCGAGCAGCATGACGATGCGCTCCTGCCCCATGGCCCAGCCGATGCCGGGGGTCGCGGTACCGCCCAACTGGGCAATCAGGCCGTCATAGCGGCCGCCGGCGCAGACGGTGCTCTGCGAACCCAGCAAGTCGGTGGTCCATTCGAAGACGGTGCGCGTGTAGTAGTCGAGGCCGCGCACCAAGCGCGGGTTCACATGATACTCGATGCCGGCGCCCTGCAGGTAGCCGCACAGGGTTGCGAAGTGGGCCTTCGATTCGGCATCGAGGCAGTCCATGAGCACGGGGGCGCCGGCGACGATGCGCTGCGTTTCCGGGTTCTTGCTGTCGAGGATTCGCAGCGGATTGCCCTGCAGACGGCGCCGGCTGTCTTCGTCGAGCGCCTCGGCGTGCGCGCCGAAATACGCGATCAGCTGCTCGCGATAGACCGCGCGGGTCTCGGGAGTGCCGAGCGAGTTCAGCTGCAACTTCACTCCGCCGAGGCCGAGACGGCGTAACAGCCGCGCCGACAGCAGGATGATTTCGGCGTCGACATCGGGTCCCGCAAAGCCGAACGCCTCGGCATCGATCTGGTGGAACTGCCGGTACCGCCCGGCCTGGGGACGCTCGCGCCGGAACATCGGACCCATGCACCAAACGCGCAGCCGACTCTCGCGCAGCAGGCCGTTCGAGATCATCGCCCGCGCGATTCCCGCGGTCGCCTCGGGGCGCAGCGTGATGTGGTCCTCGCCTTGGTCGACGAAGCTGAACATTTCCTTCTCGACGATATCGGTGAAATCGCCGATCGATCGCTTGAACAGCTGCGTCTGCTCGATGACCGGCACGCGAAACTCTTCGTAGCCGTACGCGGCGAACACCTCGCGCGTCGTCGTTTCGAGGAACTGCCAGGCGGGCGCTTGGGCCGGCAGCATGTCGTGCACGCCGCGCAAGGGTTCGATGATCTTGCTCACGGGCACACCGTCAACCGCTCGGCTGCGCGCCGGACGCGGTCGGGCTGCCCGCTTGGCCGCCGCCCTGGTAGGGGCGCAGCACACCGTCGGCGCCGGCCCGGAAGCGCGCGACGTCGCCGCGCGCATACTGCCTGCCGATCGCAACTGCATGGTCGTTGATCTCGAGTTGCACGCCGCTCGCATACCCCAGATAGACCCGCAGCGGCGCCTCACCGGCGAGCGCCTTGACGCTGTTGGCGCGACCATATCCGCTGAAGATGAGCCGACCGGCGGCATCATGGACTTCGACCCAAGAGTCGGCCGAGAAACTCAAGCGCAATCGCGCGCGCCCGGCCCCGAGCTCGGCGCCCGGCGCGGCGCTCGTGGCTCCGCCCGCCACGAGTGCGGCGGGCGCGGCTGCCGCTGCGGCGGCCGAGCCGCCGGTTCCATAGGCCGCCGTGACTGGTTCGGGACCTGCGCCGTTGCCGGCAGCCGGTTCTGAAATGCGCGCCGGCGCGGCGGCGGCGCCCGCGGCCGGGCGGGCCGGGCTCTCGTTGCCAGCCGGCGCCGCGGCGCTCGCGGCGGCGCCCGACGCGGCCGTCGCACGCTGCTGCCACGGCTTCCACCAGAGAACGCCGGCGATGATCAGCAGCAGCGCAACGGCCGCTGCGATCTGCAGCGCGGGAACATTGCTGACGAGCGGCGGCGCCTGAGGCATGCGGACCGGCGCGGTCAACGCGGGAGGCGCGGCCGATTTCGCGTGCAGCGAATCATATGCGGCGATGACTTCCTCGCAGGGAATCGCGAGCAGCCCCGCGTATTTGCGCAGATGACCCTTGGCGTACACCGCAGGTCCAATCCGATCGAATTGATCGGCCTCGAGCGCCTCGACGACCCAGACGTCGAGGCGCATTTCGTCGGCCGCTTTCTGCAGGCTGAGACCGCGGCGCTCGCGCTCGGCCCGCAGGCGCGCGCCGGGTGCCCGTGCCGGCTCGCTCATCGAGTCAGGCCGGACTGCAGCATGCGCGCCTGTTCGGAGGTCGGAAATTCCTGCTGGAGCCGTTGAGCGTACGAGGCGGCCGTCGTGTCGTCGCCGGCCTTGCGCTCGGTGCGCAACCCCAGCCAAAGAATGTCCGGTGTCGAGGGATTGACCGCCAGATACAGCTGCACCGTTTGGCGCGCACCCGTCGTATCGCCGCGATCGAGCAACAATTCGCCGAGCTGCAGCATCGCCTCGGGCATCTTCGGGCGGATGGTGAGCGCCTGCCGATAATAGCGCTCGGCGTCGATGTTGTTGCCGGCGGCGTGCGCGCATACGCCCGCATTGACGTAGGCAATCTCGGGCGTCTGATAGAGCGGATCATGGACGATCTTCATGAAGATCTTCTCGCCCTCCGCCGCCTTGTGCGTGCGGCACAGAAAGCCCGCGTAGATGTTCTGGATGTTCGGATCGTTGTGGCCGATGCGCGCGGCCGCCGCGAGCGCGTGCTGCGCCTTGCCGAGTTCGCCGAGCCGCTCATACACGAGACCGGCGGCGGACTGCACGGTCGCATTGCCGGAATCCTCCGAGAGCGCCTTATCGGCGAATTCGCGCGCCGTCGCGAGCTTGTCGAGCTTCATGTATTCGAGCGCGATTTGCGCGTTCGTGACGGCCGCGCTGCTGTGCGGCTGGTCACTCGGACGTTGACTGCCGGCGCAGGAGGCAAGGGCCAAAGCGAACGCGAGCACGAACGAAATGGATTTCATCGCATTACCACCTTCATCGGGTCGCCGATTGACGTTCGGAGGCGTTCGCGAGCCGGCTGCCGAGCCGCACGATGGTGCGATCGGTGACGCGGCCCGCGAGCTGTCCGCATGCTGCATCGATGTCGTCGCCGCGCGTTTTGCGTATCGTCGCGATGACGCCGAGTTCATTGAGGATGTCGCGGAAACGCACGATCACCGCCGCCGGCGAGCGGCGGTAGCTGGTTCCCGGAAACACATTGAAGGGAATCAGATTGAGCTTCGCGGGCCTGCCACGCAGCAGACGTCCGAGCTGCTTGGCATGTGCGGGCGTATCGTTGACGCCGTCGAGCATCACGTATTCGAACGTCACGCTGCGGCCGTTTTGCTTCTCGAGGTAGTGCCAGCATGCGCGCAGCAGCTCTTCGATCGGATGCTTGCGGTTGATCGGCACCAGCTGGTTTCGCAGTTCGTCGTTCGGCGCGTGCAGCGATACCGCGAGCGCCACGTTGCATTCCTCCGCGAGCTTGTAAAGCTGCGGCACCAACCCCGAGGTGCTCAAGGTCACGCGGCGCCTCGACAAATCGTAGCCGAGGTCGTCGAGCAATATGCGCATGGCCGGCACGACGTTGCGGTAATTCGCGAGCGGTTCCCCCATGCCCATGAAGACCACGTTGGTGATCTTGCGCTCCTCGCCGCGCGTGTCGTTGAGTTCGCGCTGCGCGAGCCAGACCTGTCCGACGATCTCCGCGACGCTCAAGTTTCGATTGAAGCCCTGCTGCGCGGTCGCGCAGAACGAGCAATCCATGGCGCACCCGACCTGGCTCGAGATGCACAGCGTGCCGCGGTTCTCTTCGGGGATGAACACGGTTTCGATGCCCTGGACCTCGTCCATGCGCAGCATCCACTTGCGCGTGCCGTCGGCGGACTGCTGCTCGGTCACGATTTGCGGAACGGAGATCTTCGCGACCGCTTCGAGCTCGCCGCGGAAATCCTTCGCAAGATCGCTCATCGCGGAAAAATCCGCCGCACCCCGGCGGTAGATCCATTTCATGAGCTGGCGCGCACGGAACGGCTTCGCGCCGAGCCGCTGCGCGACGAACGCCTCGAGTTCAAGGCGCGGCAAGCCGAGTAGATTTACGCGATCGCCCGCCACCGTGTGCATTCCTTGGGAAAATTCTGCCGTATACGCTAGCGCGTACGCTTGCAGACCTCAATTTCACGGAAGAAGAACCCGATCTCGCGCGCCGCCGTGTCCGCGGCGTCGGAGCCGTGCACGACGTTCTCGTCGATGCTGGTCGCGAGGTCGGCGCGGATCGTTCCCGGCGCGGCCTTTTTCGGATCCGTCGCGCCCATGACGTCGCGGTTCTTGGCGATCGCGCCTTCGCCCTCGAGGACCTGTACGATCACCGGGCCCGAGGTCATGAAGCGCACGAGGTCCTTGAAGAACGGCCGTTCCCGATGCACGCCGTAAAACGCCTCGGCCTCGCCCTGCGAGAGGTGCAGCATGCGCGCCGCGACGATGCGCAATCCCGCCTTTTCGAACCGCGAATAAACCTCGCCGATGAGATTGCGCGCGACGCCGTCGGGCTTGACGATGGAAAGGGTGCGCTCGACTGCCATGGTGACCTCGAAGAGTTGAACTAGGTGACCGGCCCGCGAGGGCCGGCAAAGACCGCGAAGTCTAACTGAGGGAGCGTCGCCAAGCAATCGCGATGGCGAGCGAAGTGCCTGTATTACCTGGAAAAATGACGGCCGTTGCGGCCGCGGGCGGCGCCTTCAGACGCTGAAACTTTCGCCGCAGCCGCATTCGCCCTTGGCTTTGGGATTCTGGAACTTGAATGCCTCGTTGAGGCCCTGTTTGACGAAATCGACGATCGTGCCGTCGATCAACGGCAGACTCGCCGAATCGACGATGACCTTGACGCCGCGGTCTTCGAACACCGCGTCTTCGGCCCGGATTTCATCGGCGTAGTTCACGACATAAGCAAAGCCCGAGCAGCCGGTCTTCTTGATCCCGAGCCGCAGGCCGACGCCAGCGCCGCGCTTCGTCAAATGCGTCCGGACTCGATCCGCTGCCGATTCAGTCAACACAATCGCCATACACACCGTCCTACGATTTTCCGCGCCATTGTGGGCTATACATAACACGCCCCCGGGTCCAACGCACGGGACCCACGTCGTATTTCACGAGATCGTAACCCGTGCCGCAGCCGCCGCTGCCCGCCAGGCATCTTCGACCACGAGCAGCCGCCCGAGTTTCTCCTCCGGCACCTCGAAGCGCAGCCGCAGCGCGTGCACCGACTCGGGAAGCACGGCAGCGCAATCTGCCCCGACCGAGCGCTCCGCAACCCAGGCTGCAACCGCGATCGTGTGCGGACAGGCGAAGGCGAGAAATCGCACTGCCGCGATCCGCGGTGCCTGCGCCCCGCGGCCGGGCTCGACCTCGACGTCGAACTGCACCCAAGTCCCGTTGCGCCGCGATCCGGCGGCACCGCGTCCGACGTGCACGCCGCCGAGCACGCCCGCTGCCGTCGCGGCGTTGTCGAAATACCGGCGCGTCAGCTCGCTGTAATTCATCGTTCGCCGCCGCAGGCGCCGCCGCTCTCGGCACCGCCGATCGCACGCAGCCGGCGCACCGCGGCCGAAACCGCCTGCACCGCCCGGTCGATGTCGGCCTCGGTCGTCGGACGGCCGAGGCTGAAGCGCAGGCTGCTCTCGGCGAGCCGTTCGTCGCGCCCCAGTGCCCGCAGCACATAGGACGCCTCATTGCTCGCCGAGGCGCAAGCCGAACCCGTCGAGACGGCCAGGTGCGCACGCACGGCCGCGAGCAAGCTCTCGCCCTCGATGCCTTCGAACGACACATTGAGCAGCTGCGGGACGCAGCCGTCCCGGTCCCCATTTCGCAGCACGCCGCCGAGCGCTTCGAGCCCTCGCCACAGCCGATCTTGCAGCGCGGCGATCCGGCGCCGCTCGGCCTCGCCTGCGGCCGGATCGGCCGTTGCCAGTGCAAACGCCGCGCCCATGCCCGCGATCTGGTGCGTGGCCAGCGTTCCCGAGCGCAGGTTACGCTCCTGGCCGCCGCCGAACAGCAGCGGCTCGAGCTGCACGCCGCTGCGCCGGGATACGAGCAAGGCGCCGACGCCCTTGGGTCCATACACCTTGTGTGCCGACAGCGACATGAGATCCGCGCCGCAGGCCGCGAAGTTCACGGGACACTTGCCGAAGCTCTGCGCCGCGTCCACGTGCAAGCGCACGCCCCCGCGCCGCGCGCAGATCGCCGCGAGCGCCTCGATATCCTGGATCACACCGATTTCATTGTTCACGTGCATCAGCGAGACGAGCACCGTCTGCGGCTCGAGCGCGCGCTCGAGCAGCGCCGGGTCGACGATCCCGCCGCGCTCCGGCTTGAGATAGGTCACGCGCCAGCCGCGCCGTTCGAGTTCGCGGCAAGGATCGAGCACCGCCTTGTGCTCGGTCCGGGCGGTCACGATGTGGCGCCCTTGATCGCGGTAATAGTTGGCCGCGCCGAAGATCGCGAGGTTATTCGCTTCGGTCGCGCCCGAGGTGAAGACCACCTCCGCGGGATCCGCGCCGACCGCGCGGGCCACCTGCGCGCGCGCGGCTTCGACGACCGCGCGCGCGCGATCGCCGTAGTCATGGCTGCTCGAACCCGGGTTGCCAAAAACACCCTCGGCCGTGAGGCACTGGGCCATGCAGGCCGCGACGCCGGCATCGACGGGTGTGGTCGCCGCAAAATCCAGGTAGAGCGGCGCGTTCATCGGTCGCAAAGCGCGTTCATCGGGCGGCGCGCGCGCTCATGTGCCGCTCTTCGCGCGCGACTGGCCGCGCCTGCCCTGCACGTGGCTCAAGATGCCGCGCAGAATGTTCAATTCATTGCGGTCGAGTTGCGCCCTATTGAACAGGCGGCGCAGCCGGTCCATCAAATGGCCGGTGCGGTCTGCGAAATCGATCTCGCCCAGGACCTCGAGCAGGTGCGCGTAGAAGTGCTCCATGTCGGCCGATGGCGCCAGCGGCTGCTCGAGCTGCGTATGGGATTCAGGGTGTTCGCGCGCGAGAAAAATCTCGTAGCTCAGCAGTTGCACCGACATTGCGAGGTTCAAGGAGCAGTACTCGGGATTCGCCGGGATGCGCACCAGCACGTTGCAATATTGTAGATCCTCGGTGCCGAGACCGTAACGTTCCGAGCCGAACAGCAGCGCCGCGCGCTGATCCTCCGGCAGCCCGGCGATGCGCCCTGCGACGTCGCGCGGCGTCGTGAATTCCCAATAGTAGGAACGCGGCCGGGAGGTCGTGCCCGCGATGAATGCGCAATCGGCGATCGCTTCGGCCACCGTCGCCGCGATGCGCGCCCCGGCCAGTATGTCGTCGGCGCCGGCCGCAAGCGCGTTGGCCTCGGCGTGAGGGAACGAGCGCGGGCGTACCAGCACCAGATCGGAGAGGCTCATGTTCTTCATCGCGCGCGCGACCGAACCGATATTGCCCGGATGGCTGGGGTCGATGAGGACGATGCGAACGAGACCACTCATTGGTAGACCCTGACTGCTATGCGGCCGAAAGGCAACAGGAGGAATCAGGGCCCCCTACCAAACCGTGCATGCGGATTTCCCGCACACGGCTTACCAGTGATCGATTAGGCGGCAGCATGACGCGATTCCCAGAAGGGGGACGCCGGGTAACGAACGGTCCCACGCAGACGATATAACCCAAGGCGGTGGAAGAACTCGCGCGACCAGCGCTCGACATCGGCGGGCTCCAAGTTGCGACCCTTGCGCTTAATACGCAGGATCTGCAGCCGCCGCCAGACATAGGAGTCGAGCTGGTTGAAACGAGTGTCCGCATTGCCGGTGCGAAAGTACTGACCCCAGCCCCGCAACACCGGGTTCAGGTCAGCGATGATCTCACGGAGATCCACGTGACATCGCGACCTCGGCGTCAGCTCCTTCACACGTTGGCGGATGCGCTGCATCGAGCGCTGCGACGGCCAGCGATGCAGGAAGTACAAGCGCTTACGCTGCGCTTCCCACACCCGTCCGCTCAGCCGCTTGTGCAGATGGCAGCCGAGAAAGTCGAAGCCCTCTTTGCCATCGTAGAGTTCCGCTCGTCTCGTCTTCTGCGGGTGCAACTCGAGACCGAGACGTTCCAGGATCACCCGGATACGCGCCTCAGCCTGCTCGCAATCCTTCGCGGTGCGACACATCACCACGAAGTCATCCGCATACCGCACCAGCGTTCCCAAAGAGGCGCTGTAGCGAGTCCACAGAACGTCGAGCACATGCAGGTAAATGTTCGACAGCAAGGGCGAGATCACTCCACCCTGCGGCGTGCCGGCCACCGTCGGTGAGACGGTGCCGTCTTCCATCACTCCCGCTTCGAGCCACTGCCGCAGCAACTTCAGAACCCGCCGATCCGAGATGCGCCGAGCCACTAGCAGCATAAGCTTGTCGTGGTCGATGCTTCCGAAGTAGTCGCGAATGTCGGCATCCAACACATGATGACCACCCTTGGCTCCGAGCGTCCTCAAAGTCTCCAGCGCCATCGTCGCATTGCGCTTCGGCCGAAAACCGTACGAGCACGGCAGAAAATCCGCCTCGAAAATCGGCTCCAGCACCAGCTTCGCCGCCATCTGCACTACTCGATCCCGTACCGTCGGTATCCCGAGCGGCCGTTGCCTTCCATCAGCCTTCGGTATGTACTGGCGGCGGACCACCGTCGCCCGGTACTCGCCCGCTCGCAGTACAGCGCCCAACTCTTCCAAGAAGCGTTCGACTCCGTACTGCTCAACGTCGCGGATCGACTGGCCGTCGACTCCCGCGGCGCCGCGGTTCCTCCTCACTCGTCTCCACGCCTCCCACAGGACGTCACTCCTGCCAAGATGGTCATACAGGGCGTGAAAACGCCTACCCGGTGCTCGCTTGGCTGCCGCCCATAGCCGTCGGCGCAGTTCTCGTACTTTGTCGCGCGGCTCTACACCGCCGGGGTCTTTAGGTCCGATCTTGCCGGCCACTCCCTCGCACTTACCTGCCCCATCAGCTCGATCACCCCAGGGACCCTTCCCTCCCGCCACGTTGTTCGTCATGGCGTTCGTCCCTCGGATCGCTCCGAGTTGTTCAGTGTCGGGTCGGGGGAGGCGCCCGGCAAGGGCTTGCCTCCGCCCGCCGCCCAAACTGGACGTGCAGTTTTCCCGCATCCAGCTTTCACGATGACCGCCAGGTTGGCGCAGCAAGAGAAGGCACGAGACTCGATGAGGTGCACAAGCCCATACTCGCCGTACAGCTTTCCCTCGGGTAGCCAGCGCCACCCGCGGCAACGCCAACGCCGGTATCGATGCGACCAGATGCGCCGAACGATCCAGCGATCGAGTTGGTGGAAGAGTCGCCGGACATGGGCGCGCTTGTAATGCTCGCCCCAACCGCGAAGGATCGGGTTGATCTGCTGGATCAACTCGGCCGTAGTCACCGGCGCTCTGCGACGCTGTGAGCCGACGTATCTGGTCCTTGAAGTGTCGGACCGATTTCTCTCGCGGGATGGCGTACAGCGCTCCCGCCTTTTGGCCACTTTTGATCTTCGCATCCGGCAGCCGCATCGGCCGACTGCCCCGCTTGATCTTGTAGCCGAGAAACTCGAACCCGTGTTGTACATGCACGATCCGCGTCTTCTGCGGATTGATCTGCACGCCCAACTTCATCAGAACCCGAGTCGCCGTCTCCAGTGCCGCTCGCGCCTGTGCGGCGGACGTGCAGGTAATCACCCAGTCGTCCGCGTATCGCGTAATTTGATACCCTCGGCTGCGCATCTCCAGATCAAAGGGCGTCAGGAGAATATTGCTCAGCAGAGGCGACACTACGCCACCTTGTGGTGTCCCACGCTTGGACGGGAAGAGCCGACCCTCGGCGCAGCGGCCGGCCGTGAGCATGGCCTCAATGAGGCGCAGCACTCGCCCATCCGACACGCGTTGGGCAACCAGCGTGAGAAGCTTTTCGTGTTCGACGGACCCGAAGAAGTCCTTCAGATCCGCGTCAACGATCCACTCCGCGCCGGCTCCGATCTCCTTCCAGACTTTGCGCAGTGCGTCCTTCGTCGATCGCCCTCGCCGGTAGCCGAAGTTGGCTTCATCGAATACCGGCTCGAAGAGCGGTTCCAGCCGATTGAGCAGGGCCTGCTGACACACCCGGTCATAAATGGTCGGGATGCCCAACAGTCGCTCCTCGCCCGGCTTACCCGCTTTCGGGATCGCTCGCTGCCGCACCGGTTGCGGTCGGTACCGGTCGGTTCGAAGCTCCTCATGCAGTTGACTGAGCCGCTCATTGAGCCGCTTGCCAAATGCCTCGATGCTCTCGCCGTCCACTCCTCCCGCGCCCTGGTTGGCTTTGACGCGCTCCCAGGCAATCTGCAGGTTCTTCCGCTTGTAGACCTTATCGATCAACGAGTGGGCCTTCTTCGCCCCCGTCGGATTGAGCCAGTCCGCCAGTCTCCTCGGCCGGTGATGTTCGGGTTTTTCGCTCAAGGAACTATCCACCTCATCGACCTTACTCATCTGACTCGCCGTCTCGTTCCAACTATCATCGCCCGCCGCCTTCCCCGACCCACTCCGGTCGCCGCTTGCACGGTCGCGCGGCTTTCACCGCGCTTCAGGTACTACTCGGCAGTCCGACCACTGGCGAAGCCTCGCTCGCCCTTTCGCTTGGTGCTTATAGGCTCGCTTATCGCGGTGCCACCCGCGAACTTGCGCCAGTTCTCCCGAGGTCACGCGCTGCTCTTCCGTATCGTGCCACCCGCAAACACCTTGGTACGGTGGGTGAATGAGAACGCCTTCGCCCCTATAGTGCGGGCTCGACCTTGCCCCACCTTTGGCCGACCGGTTCATCTTCGGAGTGGCCTCCATCGATTACGGCCCGATACTTCTCCTCATGCCCTTCGGATCCCACCTCGCGGTGGACACCCTGCCCTCCAAGACTTGCGTCTTGGCCGACGAGGCGTTACCCCCGTCTTTGGATATGGCGCCCCTCATTCGGGCGCCAGAGGGACTTCAACCCTCCCGAGCAATGCGCTGCTCGGCGCACACTACGATCCCCTCGGACTCCCGCTGCGCAGTGTTCGCCTTCGCCTTCGGCTTATACGAATCACCTCGCCACGACAATGGCTGCACAGACGGGTCTCTCGTGTTCCGCCCCTCTCCTGACACGCGTGCTGCGCCCCATACCCCGCCGGAGCTGTTCACGGGCTTCGGTCCTCCCGCGCTCAGTGTTGCCTTCGCCGCGACATGATCGACTCGGCCTCCGGGTTGTAAATGTGTCGAGGCTGCAGGCTTCACTTCAAGTTGCGGCCCGCGTGCTCGCTCTCCGTTATACGGCTCTCGCCGCTTCACGGACTTGTGATACCCCGCTTGAGCAAGAAGGTCTCCCTCCGTTACCCGGGGCCTGCTAACCGGCGCACCGACGCCTACCGGTACGGGACTTGCACCCGCTGGAGAAGCGCAGCAAATAGTGGTCCTCTCTCCCAGGAACGCGGATAGACAGCCCACTACGTCACGACGCACCATGCTCTGTTATTCTAGCGCCACGCTATGCAACCACTGCTCAATATCGGTATGCGCGCCGCCCGGCGTGCCGGAGATTTGATCGTCCGGAGCCTCTCGAGGCTCGATTCGCTCAAAATCGACACCAAAGGACGCAACGACTTCGTGACCGACGTGGACCGCAAGGCGGAAGCCGAGATCATCGCGACGGTTCGCAAGAGCTATCCCGAGCACGCGTTTTTTGGCGAAGAAAGCGGCCGCAGCGGCGACGGTGAATTCGTTTGGATCATCGACCCGCTCGACGGCACGACGAACTTCCTGCACGGCTTCCCGACGTTCGCGGTCTCGATCGCCGTCGAGCAAAAGAAGCGGCTGCAGCATGCCGTCGTCTACGATCCGATGCGCCAGGAGTTCTTCACGGCGTCGCGCGGCGAGGGTGCGCAGCTCGAGGGCAAGAAAATCCGCGTGAGCACGCAGCGCACGCTCGAGGGGTCCCTGATCAGCACCGGCTTTCCATTTCGCGCGTTCGATACCCATGTCGATGACTATCTGGCGATGCTCAAGGCGGTCATGAGCGTGGCGGCCGGCGTTCGCCGCCCCGGCGCGGCGGCGCTTGATCTTGCCTATGTGGCGGCGGGGCGCTGCGACGGCTTCTGGGAATTCGGCCTGTCCCCCTGGGACACGGCCGCGGGCACGCTCTTGATCCAGGAGGCCGGCGGGCGCGTCGGCACACCGGCCGGCGCGGAATACGCGCTCGGCAAGAACATCGTCGCCGGCAACCCCAAGGTCTACGAGGCGTTGCTCGCGACGCTCGGGCCGCTGCTGCCGGCGGCGCTGCGCGACTGAGCACGGCGGGACGCGCGGCCCGATCCGGGCTCCGGATCCCTTAGGCGCTCGGGATCCCGCCGCGGCCGTAACCTTCCGTCTCGTTGCGCTTGCGCAGGCGGCTATGTCCGTAGCCGTAGAAGAAATACAGCGCAATGCCGATGGCACTCCACAGCACGAGCCGCACCCAGGTTGCAGACGGCAGTCCATAAGCCATGAATCCACAGAACACAACGCCCATGATCGATGTGAACCAGATGCCCTTGACGCGGAACGGGCGCGGCAAATCCGGCCTCGTATAGCGCAGCACCAGCACGCCGATGCACACGACGATGAAGGCGATCAGCGTGCCGATCGAAACCAGCTCGCCGAGAATGCCGATCGGCAGCAGGCCCGCGAAAGCCGCGGCGAGCACGCCCGTGATCATTGTCGAGATGTGCGGCGTGCGAAACCGCTCGTGAACCGCGCCGAAGAACTTCGGCAGCAGGCCGTCGTGCGACATCGTGAGCCAGATGCGCGCTTGCGGAATGATCATGGTGATGATCACCGACGTCAGACCGAAAAGCGCACCCCAGATCACCCAGCTCGAGAGCCACCAGAGCTGCTTGTGGGATTCGAGCGCGACCGCGACCGGGGCCGCGTCATTGAGCTGCTTGAAGGGGACGAGGCCGGTCATCACGCTCGACATCAAGATGTACAGCACGGTGCAGATCGCGAGGCTGCCGAGCATGCCGATCGGCATCCCGCGCTGCGGATCTTTGGCCTCCTGCGCGCAGGTCGATACGCCGTCGAAACCGATGTAGGCGAAGAAGATGATTCCCGACGCCTGCAGGATACCGCTCCAGCCGAACTCGCCGAACACGCCGGTATTCGGCGGGATATACGGCACCCAGTTCGCCGTGTTGACGTACATCGCGCCGAAGCCGATCACCGCGATCACGATGCTGACCTTGATCGCGACGATGATCGTGTTGACGGTCGTCGACTCCTTGATGCCCTTGTAGCAAAGCCAGGTGCAGGCCGCGATGATCCCGATCGCGGGCAGATTCACGATGGCGCCGGTTCTCACGAGGGAGTTGCCGGTTTCGGCCGCCTCGAACGGCGCCGACGTCAGCCAGTCCGGTATGAAGTTGATCCCGTAGTGCTCCAACAGCTTCACGAAATAGCGGCTCCAGCCCACGGCGACCGTCGAGCAAGCCATCATGTACTCGAGGATGAGGTTCCAACCGACGAACCATGCGACGAACTCGCCCAAGGTTGCGTAGCTGTACGCATAGGCGCTGCCGGCAACCGGCACCATCGCGGCGAACTCGGAATAGCAAAGACCCGCGAACATGCAGCCCAAGCCTGCGATCACGAAGGAAATCACGATCGCGGGACCGGCGTGCTGAGCCGCGGCGAGTCCGGTGAGCACGAAAATGCCGGTGCCGATGATGCCGCCGATGCCGAAGGCGATCAGTGAGGGTATGCCGAGCGCGCGCAGCAGCGCCTTGCCGGCAGCCTCCTCGTGATAATCCGAGATCGGCTTGGTCGCCAACAGCTCCTTCATACCCATGTCATGCACCCGGTGTAGCCTTAACGTAGCGAAGCGGTTCGCAATCGCATCCCGCTCGGCGTTGCCGACTCTAGCGGCTTTCCCTGCGCGCTTCCAATCAATTCGCGCCCCCGCGGCCCCTTTTCCGGCCGCCGCCGCCCCCAAAACCACGGCGGTGCGTTGCCCGATCCGGCTAGGGCGGGTCCCCGCCGCCGCGAACGCGGATATTGATCGCTTCGACGCAGAGCGCAAATACGAGCGCAAAATACAGGTATCCCTTCGGCAGGTTCAGTTCGAACGCTTCGCTGATCAATTCGAGTCCGATCAGCAGCAGGAACCCCAGGGCCAACACCTTGATCGTCGGACGGCGGCGCAAGAACTCGCTGATATACGCGGAAACCCACATCATGACGAGCACCGCCGCGACGATCGCGGCCACCATGACCTCGACATGGTTCGCGAGCCCGACGGCGGTGAATACCGAATCCAGCGAAAACACGACGTCGAAGAGGCCGATTTGCGCGATCACCGCCCAAAAGCCGCCGAACGCCCCGGGCCTGCGCGCGGCGCGCGTCTTGGAGAGCATCGCGCGAATTTCGGCAATGCTCTTGACCGCGAGAAACAGGCCGCCCGAGAATAGAATCAGCGCGCGGCCCGAGACCGGGAATCCGCCGAGCCGGAACAGCGGAGCCGACGAGGTCGCGAGCCAGACGATCGAGAACAGCAACGCGAGGCGCGTGAGCATCGCGAAGCCGAGTCCCAAGATGCGCGCACTGCCGCGCTGCGCGGCCGGCAAGCGGCCGACCAGAACCGACAGAAACACGATGTTGTCGATGCCGAGAACGATCTCGAGGAAGCTCAGCGTCGCGAAGTCCAACCAGGCCTGCGGCTCATGGAGTAGTTCCATCGAACCACTCTAGGGGCAGCATGCGCCTCAAGGCAAGCCGTCGACCTCTTCCGGCTTGACGGTTTTGCGCTCCATCATGTCGTCGGCGCGCAGGCCAAAATCCAACGCGAGCGCCGCCGAGATGTAGATCGACGAGTAGGTGCCCGCAACGATGCCGATCACGAGCGCCGCCGAGAAGCCGTGCAGCGTCTCGCCTCCGAAGATCAAGAGCGCCACCACCACCAGCAGGGTCACGAGCTTGGTCATAATGGTTCGCGACAACGTCTGGTTGATCGATTCGTCGATGATCTGCGCGATCGTGAGCTTGCGCGCGGAGCGCGCGCGCTCGCGCACCCGGTCGAACACGATGACCGTGTCGTTGAGCGAATAGCCGATGACCGCGAGTATCGCCGACACCGCGGTCAGGTCGAACGTCATCTGGCTGACGGCGAAAAATCCGAGCACGCAGATCGGGTCGTGCAGCACCGCGAGAATCGCGCCATAGGCGAGCTTCGAGGTGAATCGGATCAGCACGTAGACCGCGATCAGCACGAGCGTCGCGAACAGCGCCTCGGCGCCCTTCTCGAACAGCTCCTTGCCGACCTGCGGCCCGACGACTTCGGTGCTCAGCAGCTTGACCTCGGGATCGACGCCGCGAAACACCTCGAGAATGTGCGCGCCGACTTGCTCTCCCTTGGCGTTCGGATCGGGCGGCAGGCGCACGAGGATGTCGCGCGAGCTGCCGAAGGCCTTGACCTGCGCGCCCGCGACGGCCGCGCGCTCGAGCGTCGTGCGCAGCTGCTCGATGTTCGGCGCCTGCGGAAAGTTGACCTCGACGTCGACGCCGCCCGTGAAGTCGATACCGAGATTCAAGCCGCGTACGCCGACGGTCACCAGCGATCCCACGATCAACACCGCCGACAACCCGTACCAGATCTTACGGGTGTTCATGAACGGGAAGCGGGTTACTTTATGAAAAAATTCCATGTGCTCGTTGCCTTAAGGTCGCAAGACGTCAGATCGCAAGCCCGTCGAGTTTGCGGCGACCGCCGTAGACCAGCTGCACCAAGGCGCGGCTGCCCATCAACGACGTGAACATCGAGGTCGCGATACCGAGCACGAGCACGACCGCGAAGCCGCGCACCGCCCCGGCGCCGAACCCCCAGAGCACCATGCCGGCAATCAGCGCCGTGATGTTGGAATCGAAAATCGCTGAAAATGCGCGCTCGAAGCCCGCGGATATCGCCGCGCGCGGCGAGACGCCGTTGCGCAGCTCCTCGCGAATGCGCTCGTAGATCAGGATGTTGGCATCGACCGCCATGCCGACGGTCAGCACCACGGCCGCGATGCCGGGCAAGGTGAGTGCGACGCCGACCATCGACAGCAGCGCCGTCAGCAGCACGACATTGGCGAGCAGCACGACGTCGGCGATGATGCCGAACGCCTTGTAGTAGATCGCCATGAACACGAACGCCGCGAGCATGCCGAAAACCATCGCGTTGACGCCCTTCGCGATGTTCTCCTGGCCGAGCGTCGGGCCGATCGCGCGCTCCTCGATCGGGGTCAGGGGCGCGGCCAAGCCCCCCGCACGCAGCAGCAGCGCGAGTTCGCGCCCCTCGATCGGGTTGACGCCGGTGATCTGGAAGTTGTTGCTGAACACGCCGCGGATCGTCGCGCGATTGATGACCTCTTCGGTCGTCCGGTCGACATCGACGCCCTCGGCATTGCGCTCGCGCGAGCGGTCGATGAACACGACCGCCATCAGGTGTCCGAGATTCTCCTGGGTGTTCTTGAGCATCTTGTTCGCGCCGCGGCTGTCGAGGCCTACCGAGACGGCGGGCCCGTCCTGGGTGTTCGGCTGAAAGGATGCGTCGGTCAGTTCGTCGCCGGTGACGACGACTTCGCGCTTGAGCAGCACGGGCTGCTTCTCGCGCGTGTAATAGAGCTTCGCGCCCAAGGGCACGCGCCCCGTCGCGGCGGCCTCGAGCGGGTTGTCGGTCTCGTCGACCATGCGAAACTCGAGCGTTGCGACCTTGCCTAGGATCTTCTTGACCTCCGCGGAGTTCTGCAGTCCCGGCAGTTGGATCTCGATTCGATCGACGCCCTGGCGCGACACCTGCGGCTCGGAGACCGCGAGTTCGGGGCTGTTCAAGCGATTGCGCAGAATGATGATGTTCTGCTGGACCGCGTAGGTCTCGCGATCCTTGATTTCCTGGTCCGTCATTTGCATCTGCAGGGCCGGAGCCCCGCCCACGGTCACGTCCGACAAGACGATCGTGCGGTTGTCGGCGAGGATCGCGGCCTTGCCTTTCGCAAACGTGTCGGCATCGCGGAACAGCACCTGGACGCGGCGCTGCGCATAGTTGACGAGCACGTCCTGATACGGCACGCGCGCATTGCGCAGCGAGGCCCGAAAATCCTGCTCATGGTGATCGAGCTGCTGCTTGACCGCTCCTTCGACGTCGACCTGGTAGACGAGATTGACGCCGCCGCGCAGATCGAGGCCGAGCTTCAGCGGGTTCAGGCCGAGATTTCGCATCCATTCCGGAACGCGCGAGGCTTGCGACAGCGCGATCGTGAACTCGTTCGGCCGCGCCTCGGAAACCACGTCGCGCGCCTTTAGCTGATCCTGCGTGCTCGCGAAGCGCAGCGTGAGCCGGCCCTGCTCGAGGAACGCGCCGGTCGGGACGACACCCTTGTCCTTGAGAATCTGCTCGATGGAGGTTCGGTCGGCGTCGAGCACGGCCGCGCGGTCTCGCGCGAATTGCAGCGCGCTCTCCTCGCCGAACAAGTTCGGCAAGGCAAGCAGAAACCCGAGGAGGACGACGATCGCGACGAGCGCGATCTTCCAGCGCGCGTAGGAAATCATGCGCTCTTGACCGTCCCCTTGGGCAGTACCTGGGACACCTGGAATCTCTGCAGCTTGACGTTCACGCCGGCGGCGATCTCGACCGTCAGGAATTGGTCGCCGACCTCGACGATTTTGCCGAGCATGCCGCCGGTCGTCGCGATCTCGTCTCCTGCGCGAGCTTCGCGACCATCTCGCGCTGTTCCTTGGCGCGCTTGTTCTGCGGGCGTATCAGCAGGAAGTAGAAAGCCAGGAACAGCGGGATGAAGAGCAGCATGTTGAACATGCCGCCCTGCGCGCCCGTGCCGCCGGCAGCCTGCGCCTGGGCGGCATTGATGAAGAAATCCATAGAGTTACACCCGTATTCGCCGCATGTGGCTGCGGCACGAAGCCGGGGATTATACCGAAACGCCGCCCTAAAACTTCAGATCCGGCGCCGGCCCGCCCGAGCTGTCGCGACCAGCCGGCGGGCGCCTCAGGCCGGCGGCGCGGGCTCCGGCCGGGCCTCGAGCCGGGCGTAGAAATCGGCCGCATAGGCCTCCAGACGCCCGCCTCGATCGCCGCGCGGATCTCGCACATGAGGCGCTGATAGAAATACGGAGATTATGGATGGTATTGAGCCGCGCGCCGAGGATTTCATTGCACTTGTCGAGGTGGCGCAGATAGCTGCGGCTGTAGTTGCGGCAGGTATAGCACTCGCAGTCGAGTTCGATCGGACCGGTATCCTTCTGGTGCGCCGCATTGCGGATATTGATCACGCCGCTGCGCGTGAACAAATGGGCATTGCGCGCATGGCGGGTCGGCATCGACGCAGTCGAACATGTCGACTCCACGCCGCACCGCCTCGAGGATGTCCTGCGGCCGCCCGACTCCCATGAGGTAGCGCGGCTTGGTTCTCGGCATCCGCGGCAGCAATTGCGACGAGCACCTCATTGCGTTCGGTCTCGCCCTCGCCGACCGCGAGACCGCCGACCGCAAGACCCGCAAATCCGATGCTGCTCGAGCGCCGCGAGCGATTCCAGACGCAGCTCGCATGCACGCCGCCCTGCACGATGCCGAACAGCGCGCCGCGCGGCGTGCCTCGGCAATCGCGAGGTCTTCGCGGTAGTACTCGCGGAAACCCCGCAAGGCCCAGCGCATCGACAGCTCCATCGAAGCGCGCGCTTCGGCCTCGGTCGCCGGATAGGGCGTGCACTCGTCGAAACTCATCGCGATGTCGGAACCCAGCACGCGCTGAATGCGCATCGACTCCTCGGGCGAGAGAAACACGGGTGCGCCGTCCACGGGGAACGAAAACTCGCGCCCTGTTCGGTGAGCTTGCGCATCGCGGCGAGACTCCAGACCTGGAATCCGCCGGAATCGGTGAGTATCGGCCGGCGCCAGTGCATGAAGCGATGGAGCCCTGCGTGCGCGCCGATCACCTCGAGACCCGGTCGCAAGAACAGATGGAAGGTATTGCCGAGCACGATCTCGACGCCCATCGCCTCGAGTTCCTCGGGCGTCATCGCCTTGACGGTGCCGTAAGTGCCGACCGGCATGAAGGCCGGCGTCTCCACCGAACCACGCGCGAATTGCAGCCGCCCGCGCCGCGCCGCGCCGTCCTGGCGCAACAGTTCGAAGCGCATGGCGACGCAGCCGCGCCGCGGCGCGTCGCCGGCGCTCCGCCCGCCCGCGTCGCCCCGCGCAGGGTCGCCGTGAAGGGTCGCCCCGTGTTCGGTACTCATGGGTGCGCAGGCACGGCACGGCGGGCGTCAGGAACATGGCGTCACCGTAGCTGAAAAATCGATAACGCGCAGCGATTGCATGGCGATACGCCGCCAGCAGCTGCTCGCGCCCGACGAAGGCCGAGCAAAGCATCAAGAGCGTCGATTCCGGCAAATGGAAATTGGTCACGATCGCATCGACCGCGGCGAAGCGGTGCCCGGGTTTGATGAAAATCCGCGTCTCGCCCTCGAACGGCGCGAGGCGACCTGCGGCGGCCGCGGCCTCGAGGCTGCGCACGACCGTCGTGCCGACCGCGACGACGCGCCGGCCCGCCGCGCGCGCCGCATGAATCGCCGCGCAAGCGCCCGCGGGCACGCTCACGGTCTCCGGGTGCATGACGTGCGCGTCGATGTCATCGACGCGCAGCGGTTGAAACGTGCCCGCGCCGACAT
Source organism: uncultured Gammaproteobacteria bacterium (assembly GCA_963782845.1). GTDB lineage: Bacteria > Pseudomonadota > Gammaproteobacteria > Steroidobacterales > Steroidobacteraceae > Bog-1198. The sequence goes on from CAWALM010000002.1 coordinate 29,895, forward strand.
GCAGCGTCACGAAGGTGCGCTCGATGCCGCGCCGCTCGAGCGCGGCGAACAAGTCCGCATCGAAATGCAGACCCGCGGTCGGCGCCGCGACCGCGCCCGGGGGCGCGCGCGTAGATCGTCTGGTAGCGATCGCGATCGGCCGATTCCGGCTCGCGCTCGATATAAGGCGGCAAGGGCATCGCGCCGTGGGACTCGAAAAATCCCAGCACCTCGCAGGAGAATTCGAGTCGCAGCAGATCTCCCTCGCGCCCGAGCAGGCGCGCCGAATGGCCGCCCGGCAGCGCGATCTCCGCGCCCGGCCGCAGCGGCTTGCTCGAACGGGCGTGCACGAGCGCGATGTCCCGGCCCTGCACCCGTTCGAGCAGCAGCTCGATGCGACCGCCACTGCTCTTCTGGCCGAAGACGCGCGCGGGAATTACCCGGGTATCGTTGAAGACCAGCAGGTCGCCGGGCGCGAGCAGCTGTGGGAGATCGCGAAATTCGAGATCGCGGTAGGCGCCGCCCGCCCCGTCGAGCGCGAGCAGCCGGCTCGCCGAGCGCCGCTCGATGGGCCGCTGCGCAATGAGCTCCGGAGGCAGCTCGAAATGGAAATCCTCGCGTCGCATGATCGTGCGCATACTACCAAGCGCGCCGATCGCTTATACTGCCCGGTTCTGGCTTGCCCGGATGGCGGAACTGGTAGACGCGCCGGACTCAAAATCCGGTGGTGGTGACACCGTGTGGGTTCGATTCCCTCTCCGGGCACCAGTCCTTAATCTCTCTTGAATGGATCGCTATTGAATTTCTGCAGTAACTGCGGCTCCGCCGTCGCCCACAAGATCCCGGACGGCGATCATTTGCCGCGCTTCGTCTGTACGAACTGCGGCATGATCCACTATCAGAATCCGAAGCTCGTGCTCGGCTGCGTACCCGACTGGGAGGGACGAATCCTGCTGTGCCGCCGCGCGATCGAGCCGCGCCTGGGGTACTGGACGGTGCCCGCGGGGTTCATGGAAAACGGCGAAACGCTGCAGCATGCGGCGGCGCGGGAGTGCTATGAAGAGGCGCGGGCCACCGTCGAGATCGGTTCGCTGCTCGCACTCGTGAGCGTCACGCACGCGGCCCAGGTGCATGTGATGTTTCGCGCCAAATTGCTGGCCCCCGAATTCTCCCCGGGCCCCGAGAGCCTCGAGGTCGCACTCTACGCCGAGGCGGACATTCCCTGGCAGAACATCGCGTTCCCGAGCGGCGAATTCACGCTACGGCGCTATTTCGCCGACCGAGTGGCGGGCCGCGAAGACCATCACTTCGCCGAGCTCACGGGACGCCTGAAATCTTGAGCGATCGTCTATGGCACAATATTGCCTCATGCAATCAACACTGAAAGGGTAAGCCATGGCCTTTGTGGTCACCGAAAGCTGCATCAAGTGCAAATACATGGACTGCGTCGAGGTCTGTCCCGTCGATTGTTTCCACGAGGGCCCGAACTTCCTCGTGATCGACCCCGAAGAGTGCATCGATTGCACGCTCTGCGAGCCCGAGTGCCCCGTGGAAGCAATCTTCTCCGAAGAAGACATCCCGGACGGCCAGCAAGCCTTTAAACAGCTGAATGCGGAGCTGGCCAAGAAATGGCCCGTCATCAGCGAGAAGAAAGACGCGCCGGCCGATGCCAAGAACTGGGAAGGCGTCGCCGACAAACTCAAGCTGCTGGAACGCTGAGCGCCTCTGGAAAGCGGCGCGTCGCGGGGCTGCGCGCGGCGGTCGCGCGTAGCAGCGCCTGATTCAGCGCTGCGCGACCTGCAGAGTCTTGAGCTGCTGCAACAGGTCGTGGGGCGGCATGTAGCCTTCGATCAGATCGCCCGCTTCGGTGACGATCGCCGGCGTACCGCGCACCCCGATCGCCTGCCCCAATTCGAATTCACGCGCGACCGGCGTGGCCGCGCAGATCTTGGTCAGATCCAGGGTGGCGCCGGCCTTCGCCTGGGTGAACGCCTCGTTGCGGTTCGGTGAGCACCAGACCGCTTCGGCCTTGTGCCAGCTCTCGGTCCCGGGACCGGTTCGCGGATAGAACACGTAGCGCACGCGCACCCCGAGCCGGTTCAACTCGGCGATTTCGCTGTGCAGTTTGCGGCAATACATGCAGTCGACGTCGGTGAACACCGTGATGGTGTAGCGCGGCTTGTCGGTCGAGAAGATCACCATCTGCGATTCGGGCACGGCGCCGATCAAGGCGACGCGCGCGCGGCTGCGCAGCGCCTCGGTGAGATTGGCGCGCGTATCCATGTCGTAGATGTTGCCGTCGATGAAAAACTTGCCGTCGACGGTGATGTAGCTGATGTCGGTGCCCTGCGAGAACTCGTAGAGGCCCGCAATCGGCGAGGGCCGCAGGTCCTCGAGCTTTGATCCCGGCGGCAGCCGCTTGAGGAGCGCGACGCGCACGTCCTTCGGGTCGTCGCTCGGCGCTTGGGTCTGAGCCGGCGCAGCCGCGGGCGCGGCCGCTTGAGCCGCGGGCGGCGCTTGATCTGCGATCGGCGCTTGCGCGGCCGCGAACGCGGGCACCGAGAGCGCGATTGCCCCGACGAGCGTCAGCGGCGCGGCGAAGTTATGTCGGATCATGCTCTAAGGACTCCAGTATCCAGCGGGGGCTGCGCGTCTCACGGTAAGGTTCGACTCCGCGCAACAGCAGAGGTTTCACGAATTGTAGCAGAGGCCGCCCGACTCCGAGTCCGGCGCCGGATCAGCCGCGCGGATGATGCTGGGAATGCAGCTCTTTGAGTCGCTCGCGCGCAACATGCGTGTAGATCTGCGTCGTCGACAAATCGCTGTGGCCCAGCAGCATTTGCACGACGCGCAGGTCCGCGCCGTGATTGAGCAGGTGCGTTGCGAACGCGTGGCGCAGCGTGTGCGGGGACAGCTCCTTTTCGACGCCGGCCTTCTTCGAATAACGCTTGATGATGTGCCAGAACGCCTGGCGCGTCATGCGATCGCCGCGGCGTGTCGGAAACAGATAATCGGTCTGCCGCTCGAGCAGGATTTCGACGCGCGGACCCTGCATGAACTGCTGCAGCCAGCCCACCGCCTCGTCCCCGAGAGGAATCAGCCGTTCGCGGTTGCCCTTGCCGACGACGCGCATCACACCTTGATTCAGATTGACCTGGTTGTGCTTGAGGCTCACGAGTTCCGAGACCCGCAGTCCGGTCGCGTACAGCACCTCCAGCATGGTTCGATCTCGATGACCCAGCGGGTCCGCGACGGTCGGTGCCTCGAGCAATGCATCGACTTCCGCTTCGGTCAGCGACTTCGGCAGCGAGCGGCCGATTTTCGGCATCGCGATCTGCGCGGTGGGATCGACCGTGATCTGCTCTTCGCGCATCATGAATCGGTAGAAGCGACGGAAGCTCGAGAGCTGGCGCGCCGTGGACCGCGGGCGCGATCCGCCCTCGACGCGCGCCGCGATGAAGCCGAGCAAGTCGATGCGCGAGGCTCCCATGAGGTTGCCGCCGCGACTCTCGAGCCAGCGTCCGAGCGAGGTCAAATCAGCGCGGTAGGCCGCAAGCGTGTTCGCGGACAAGCCCCGCTCCATCCACACCGCATCGAGAAATCGCTGCAGCGACGGATCCACGGGCTCGCCAGAGAGCGGTACCGCTGCGTCCGATGTCCGTGTATAAACCGTGCGTTTGAGAGCCGTCGCCATAATTTCCCGCGTGCTAAAAATCGCGCCGAATCCACCCTGTGCGCTGTCTGGAGCCAAGTATGCGAGGGGCATATGCGGGTCGGAGTGACCCGAATCACAGTAACGCCAAGTATTAACATAAGGAGAACCAGATCACAGAACTCAAGCCACCCGACGTGCTGCAGGCCGCGCCGACGCCGCGCGCGAAGCCGCGGCTGCTCTATGCCCTCTATTGTTTGATCACATTCACGGCGCTTGCCGTGGCAGCGCTCACCGTCACGCTGTTCGTGCCGGGCTTGCGCAGGCGGCGCACCGTGGCAGCGGCTTGCGCGCGCGGATTCTTCCGGGTCGCGGGCGTGCCGATTGTCGTCGAAGGCGCCGAGCGCCTGCCGGCCGCACCCTGCGTGCTCGTCGCCAACCACGCGAGCTATCTCGACGGGCTGGTCGCCTGCGCGGTGCTGCCGCCGGATTTCGCGTTCGTGATCAAGAAGGAAATGGTGCATGTGCCGCTCGCCAGCCTGTTGCTGCGCCGCTTGGGTTCTGAATTCGTCGAGCGCCACGACCGCCATCGCGGGGCCGTCGATGCGCGCCGCGTGCTGAAGGCTGCGGCCGGCGGTCAATCGCTGGTGTTCTTCCCCGAAGGGACTTTCGACACCACCGCAAAGATCGGTAAATTCCACCGGGGTGCGTTTGCGACCGCCGCGCGCCTGCAGATGCCGGTCGTGGCGGTCGCGATACACGGGACACGCGCGGCATTGCCCGCGGACTCCCTATTGCTGCGACGCAGCACGATTCGCTTCGAAATTCTCGCGGTGTTGTATGGGGAGGATGCGCGCAGCGCTAGCCGCAGCCTGATCGCTGCAGCGATCGGTGAACCCCTCGCCTGAACGGGGAAGCGGGCGTCCCTGCCCTAACCATGCCCATATCCCTCGGCAATCCTTCGTCGGCGGCATCCGTGGCCTTTCAACATGGTGTTCCCCACTAGGTAAAGCGAAATCCTTCAGCAAAACCCCTCATCCTTAGAATAAAGAATCACCAAAGGGTGGACATGCCGGCGCAAAGGGATTTTTTCTCATCTCGGGATCTTTATGGTCTACTACGCGACCGATTTCAGGACCTTAGCCATGACTGAAGATCAACGCGATGTAATGGAATATGAGGTTGCGATCGTAGGGGGCGGCCCGGCAGGCTTGGCGGCGGCGATCCGCTTGAAGCAGCTCAAACCCGACCTCAGCGTTTGCCTGCTCGAAAAGGGCGCGAGTTTCGGCGCTCACGCCCTGTCGGGGGCCGTCATGGACCCGGGGCCGCTCGATGGTCTATGGCCCGAGTGGCGCGACCACAAACCGGCGATCTGCGTCCCGGCGCTACGCGACGAATTCCTTTATCTGACGCGCCGCCGGTCGATCCGGCTGCCGACCCCGCCGCAGCTGCACAACGACGGCAGCTTCATCGTGTCGCTCGGACAGCTGACCCCGCTGCTCGGGCAGCAGGCGGAGCAACTAGGCGTCGACGTATTCCCGGGCTTCGCGGCGGCCGAAGCGCTCATCGACGACCGCAACGCCGTGCTCGGGGTGCGCATCGGCGACATGGGCGTCGAAAAGAGCGGCGCCCGCGGTCCGAATTTCGCGCTCGGACCCGAAATTCACGCAAAGCTCACGATTTTCGCGGAGGGCTGCCGCGGCAGCGTCTCGAAGCAGCTCATTCGCCGCTATGAGCTCGACGCCGGCAAATCGCCGCAAACTTACGGCTTGGGATTCAAGGAATTGTGGCAGCTTCCCGCCGGCCGCGGCACACCCGGATTGATCCAACATTCGGTGGGCTGGCCTTTGGACTCCGCGACCTACGGCGGCAGCTTTCTCTATCACCTCAACGACGACCGCGTCTATGTCGGTTTCGTGATCGGCCTCGATTATGAGGATCCTCGCTTCAAGCCGTTCGAGGCGTTTCAGCAGTTCAAGCACCATCCATCGGTCAAGGGACTGCTCGAGGGCGGCGAGATTCTCGCGGGGGGCGCGCGCACGATCATCGAGGGCGGCTACCAATCGATGCCGACGCTGGAAATGCCGGGAGCGCTGCTGGCCGGCGATGCCGGCGGCACGCTCAACATGCCGCGAATCAAGGGCATCCACCAAGCGATCCGCTCCGGCGTCTGCGCAGCGGAGCACTATGCCGAGGTCGGCTCGAGCGCCGGATTCGATCGCCGCTGGCGCGAATCGCCCGGCGGCCGTGAGCTCTACAAGGTGCGCAACATCCGGCCGGGTTTTCGCCGCGGCCTGTGGACCGGCATCGCCAACGGGGCACTCGAGACCGTCACGATGGGCAAGCTGCCGTGGACGCTTGCGAACCACGCCGATCATTCGGCGCTGAAGACGCTCGATGCCTACGTCTCTCCGGAGCGCGGTTGGGTCGAGCGGGACCTGCCGCCGCGTGACCGGCTCGCGTCGGTGTTCTTCGCCTCGACCGTGCATGACGAGAACCAGCCGGTTCATTTGCGGGTCCTCGACACCTCGCTGTGCGCGACGCGCTGTGCGACCGAGTTCGGCAATCCCTGTACGAATTTCTGCCCTGCCAACGTCTACGAAATGGTCGCCGACGGCGGCGGCGCCAAGAAATTGCAGATCAACTCCTCGAACTGCGTGCACTGCAAGGCCTGCGACATCAAGGAGCCATACGCGGGTCAAATCACCTGGGTAACGCCCGAAGGCGGCTCGGGGCCGAATTATCAAAGCCTGTAGAGACCGTGAGCCGAGCGTCGAGGGCGATTCGCAGGTCCCAGGCGGGTCGCACGTGAAGTACGAGCCGCAGACGTGACGGGCGCGTCGCAGACGATTGCCGCGCACCTCGCGCACGAGGTCGAGGCCGGCCGGCTTGAATTCGACGCCGCCCAGCAGTCAGCCGCCCTGCGCCTCGACGCGCTCGCGCAGGCACTCAATGCGGGACCGCCGCCGATACGGTGGTGGCGCCGAGCAGCGCAGGCGGCTCCGCGCGGCATCTATCTGTGGGGCGGCGTCGGCCGAGGCAAGACCTACCTCATGGATTTGTTCTACGAGTCGCTGCGCTCATCGGAGCGCGAACGCACTCACTTCTATCGCTTCATGCAGGCCGTGCACCGCGAACTGCGCGCCGCCCCGCGCCGCTCCTCCCCGCTCGAGGTCGTCGCAAAATCCTTCGCCGAACGGGCACGCGTGCTCTGCCTCGATGAGTTCCTGGTGCAGGACATTGCCGACGCGATGATTCTCGGCGGCCTGCTCGAGGGTCTCCTGCGCCGCGGTGTCGTGCTCGTCGCCACCTCCAACCGGCCACCGCAGGATCTGTACCAGGATGGCCTGCAGCGCGAGCGATTTCTGCCCGCGATCCGGCTGCTGCAACGGCGGCTCGACGTCATCGAACTCGGCGGCAGCATGGACTATCGACAGCGCCATTTGCAGACGGCGCTCACCTATTGGAATGCGGACGAACCCGGCAGCGACTCGGAGCTGCGCGCGCTGTTTCGCGCCTATGCCCGCGGCTCGCTCACGGGCCCCGTCGCGCTCGAGGTCGACGGCCGCCCGATCCATGCGATCGACTCGGGCAAGGCCGCCGTCTGGTTCGAGTTTCGCGAGCTCTGCGAAACCGCGCGCGGCGCCAACGATTACCTCGAGATCGCGCAGCGTTTTCACGCGGTCGTGGTCTCGAACGTACCGGTGTTGCCGGCCTCGAACGACGACGCCGCGCGGCGCTTCCTGATGCTCGTCGATGCGCTGTACGACCGCGGCGCAATCCTCGTGCTGTCGGCGGCCGCGGAGCCCGCCGATTTGTATCGCGGCGAGCGGCTGCAATTCGATTTTCAGCGCGCCGCGAGCCGCCTTGCCGAGATGCGTTCGCACGCCTATCTCGACGCGCACCTATAAGCGTTGCAGCATCGCCGCCGCGGCCCTGGCATAATTCCGCGGATGAAGACGGTAGCCGCGTTCAACATAGAATACGAACAACTGCTTGATCCCAGCGGCAATGCGACCGGTGAGCTGCCCGACTTCGCGCGCGACGCCGAGCAATTGCTGCGCATGTACCGGCTCATGACGCTGGTGCGCGCCTTCGACACCAAGGCCGTGAACTTGCAACGCACCGGACAGCTCGGCACCTATGCGTCGTGCCTCGGGCACGAGGCCACGCACGTCGGAGTCGGCGCCGCGATGCGCCCCGACGACGTGCTGGCGCCGGTCTATCGCGAATACGGCACCCAATTGTGGCGCGGCGTCACGATGAGGGAAATCCTCGTCTACTGGGGGGGCGACGAGCGCGGCAACGACTTCGCGGGTCCGCGAGGGGATTTCGCCTGGTGCGTGCCGATCGCGACCCAGACCCTGCATGCGGCGGGCGCTGCGATGGCCTTCAAGATCCGCGGAGAACCGCGCTGCGCCGTCGCCTATATCGGCGACGGCGGCACGTCCGAGGGCGCCTTCTACGAAGCGCTCAACGTGGCCGGCGTGCGGCGGCTGCCCGTGGTGTTCGTGATCGTCAACAACGGCTGGGCCATTTCGGTCCCGGTGTCCGAGCAGACGGCGGCGCAGACGCTCGCCCAGAAGGCGGTTGCGGCCGGAATCCGCGGGGTGCAGGTCGACGGCAACGACGTGATCGCGGTCCGCCACGTCGTTGCCGGCGCACTCGATGCGGCGCGCGCTGGTGCCGGCCCCTGCGTCATCGAAGCGCTGACCTACCGGTTGAGCGACCACACCACGGCCGACGACGCCAGCCGCTACCGCTCCGACGAGGAGGTCAAACGCGCCTGGGCGCTCGAGCCGCTGCTGCGCACGCGCGCCTTTCTCGGCAAAGCGGGCCTTTGGAATGCGGACCTTGAGCGGGCGTGGGCGAAGGATTGCGCGGCTCAGGTCGATGCGGCCGTCGGGGAATATTTCGCGACACCGAAGCCCTCGACCGATGCGATGTTCGATTTCCTGTTCGCCGCGACGCCGAAGCATTTGCAGGAACAGCGCGCCGCGGCGCGACGCTACGCCTCCAAGCCCGGCAGTCACTAAGGTGGCAAAGCTGACCATGGTCGAGGCAATCGCGATGGCGCATGCCTGGGAGATGCAGCACGATCCCTGCGTGGTCGTGATCGGCCAGGATGTCGGCGTCAACGGCGGCGTGTTTCGCGCGACTGCCGGGTTGCAGCAGCGCTTCGGCAAGGACCGCGTCCAGGATACGCCGCTCGCCGAGGCGACCATTGCGGGCCTCGCGGTCGGGCTGTCCGTGCACGGCATCAAGCCGGTCGCCGAAATCCAGTTCATGGGATTCCTGTATCCGGCCTTGGACCAAATCGTCAATCACATGTCGCGCATGCGACATCGCACCCGCGGCCGGCTCACCTGCCCGGTCGTGATGCGCATGCCGCACGGCGGCGGCATTCATGCGCCGGAGCACCACTCCGAGAGCACCGAGACGCTGCTCTGTCATATCCCCGGCATTCGCGTCGTCTGCCCCTCATCGCCGGCGCGCGCCTATGGATTGCTGCTCGCGGCGATCCGCGATCCCGATCCGGTGATGTTCCTCGAGCCCGTGCGGCTGTATCGCGCCGTGCGTCAGGAAGTCGCCGACGACGGCCGTGCGATCGCCCTCGACGCCTGCCACCTGCTGCGGGAAGGCACCGACGTCACGATCGTGACCTGGGGCGCGATGATCCTGGAGACGCAGCGCGCGGTCGCGGAATTGGACAAGGAAGGCATCAGCGCGGAGCTCATCGACCTCGCGACCTTGAGTCCGATCGACAGCGCGACGATATTGGCGTCGGTCGCGAAGACCGGACGGCTCGTGATCGTGCACGAGGCCGCGCGCAATGTCGGCGTCGGCGCGGAGATCGCCGCGATCGTGGCCGAGCACGGGCTCTACGACCTGCAGGCGCCGATTCAGCGCGTCACGGGTTTCGATGCGATCATGCCGCTGTTCAAGCTCGAGCAGGACTACATCCCGAGCGCGCAGCGCATCGTCGACGCCGTGCAACTCACCTTGGCCGACTAGGGACATCCGATCCATGACGACCTTCAAGCTGCCGGACCTGGGCGAGGGGCTCGCAGAAGCCGAGATCATCGAGTGGCACGTCAAGGTCGGCGACCGTGTCGTCGTCGACCAACCCATGCTCTCGGTCGAAACCGCGAAATCGGTCGTCGAGTTGCCAATGCCGTTCGGCGGCGTGGTCGCGGCGCTGCATGGCGCAGCCGGCGACATCGTGCCGACCGGCGCGCCGCTGATCGACGTCGATACCGCGGCTGGTACCGTCGTCGGCAGCATGCCGGCGACCAGCGAGGTCGAATTCGTCGAAGCGGCGCCGCGCAACAGCGCGCGCAACGGCGCGGCGGTGCGCGGGCGCGCCGTGCCGGTCGCGCGCGCGCTCGCGAAGCGCTTAGGCGTGGATCTCACGACCGTCGAGGGCACGGGGCACGGCGGATTGATCACGCTCGACGACGTATTGCAGCGCGCGCATGTTCCGGCCTCCTCGCCCGCATTCGCCAAAATGGCCGCCCAGGCGGGCGCCGCGCCCGCGCCGCTGCGCGGCTCGCGCCGTGCGATGTCGCATACGATGTCGCTGGCGCGCGACCAGGTCGCGCTCTCGACGGTTTGCGACGACGCCGACCTGCATGACTGGCGCGACGCCGGCAACTACATGCTGCGCCTCATGCGCGCGCTGACCCATGCCTGCCGAGCAGAACCGGCGCTCAATGCCTGGTACGATGCGGCCGACAATTCGCGGCTGCTCCTCAAGCACATCGACTTGGGTGTCGCCGTGGACACGCCCGGAGGGCTCATGGTGCCGGTGCTGCGCAACATCGAAAATAAATCGCCGCAACAGCTGCAGGCGGCGCTGGTCGCGCAAAAAGAGGCGGCGCGGCAGCGTAGTGTGACCGGCGAGGATCTGCGCGATTTCACGCTGATGCTCTCGAACTTCGGAACTCTTGCGGGGCGCTACGGCATTCCGCAGGTGGTTCCGCCCGCGGTCGCGATTCTCGGCGCCGGCAAGGTGCGGCGCGACCCCGTGGTCGCAGGCGACGCGATCGAGGCGCACCTGCGCATGCCGCTGTCCTTGAGCTTCGATCATCGCTGCGTCACCGGCGGCGAGGCTTGCCGGTTCCTCGCGGCCGTGATTGCCGATTTGGAAAAACCAGAATAGACAGCAGAGGGGTTGGTAGCCATGACATTCGGTCCGCCCAAGTCGATGTCGCCCGTGGAAAGATCGCGCTTTCTGCAGAGCTTTTACGCCAACGTCGACAAGCAGGATCTCGCCTCCCACGAGCCACGCGCGCTCGCGGCGATCGCCTGGTCGCATCTGGGGTTCGCGGCGCAGCGGCGCCGCCGCCACGCGCTGGTGCGCGCCTTCAATCCGACATTGGACGAGCACGGCTTCACGTCGGCGCACACGGTCGTCGAAATGGTCAACGACGACATGCCGTTTCTCGTCGACTCGATCGGGCTTGCATTGTCGCGCCGCGGTCTTGCGTTGCACTTCCTCGCGCATCCGATCTTTTCGGTCTCGCGCGATCGCGCGGGCAAGCTGCTCGGAATTCGCCCGCGCGAGGACGGCGGCGCCGACAAACGCTGGGCGCTCGAGTCGTTTCAGCATATCGAGATCGACCGCATCGTCGATGCGGCAACGATGCGCTCCTTGTGCCTCGAGATCGAGCGCAATTTGCACGACGTTCGGGCCGCATGCACCGACTGGCAGGCGATGCAGGCGGCGGCGCACGAAACGGCGGACGCGCTCGCCGCGAACCACTCGAACTATGACGCCAACGAGGTCAACGAGACCCGCGCGCTGCTCGCCTGGATGGTCAACAATCATTTCACGTTCTTGGGGTTCAGCGAGTACCGGCTGCACGGGGAGCGCGGCAAGGAAACGATCGATCGAGTCGAGGTGAGCGGTCTCGGAATCTTGCGCCCGGGACACCGGCCGCCGGAGACCACGACGCGCACCCTCTCGAGCGACATTCGGCGCCAGAGCCGCTCGCGCGACCTGACTCTGGTCACCAAGGCCAATTCCACCTCGAGCGTGCACCGGCCGGGGTACCTCGACTATGTCGGCGTAAAGCAGTTCGGAGCGACCGGGCGCCTCAAGGGAAAGCTGATCGGCGAGCGCCGGTTCTTGGGGCTCTGGACCTCGTCGGCCTACAACAGCAATCCGCGCGACATTCCCTTGCTCGGGCACAAGGTCGCCCAAGTCGCCGAACATTTCGCGTTTGCGCCGGACAGCCATGACGGCAAGGCACTGCAGCACATCTTGGGATCGCTGCCGCGCGACGAGCTGTTCCAGGCGAGTGTTCCCGACCTGATCCGCGTCGTGACCGGAATCTTCGGCTTGCAGGAGCGCCCGCGCGTGCGGTTCCTGTGCCGCCGCGACCCGTTCCGCCGCTTCTACTCGTGTCTTGTGTTCGTGCCGCGCGAGAAATACAACACCCAGGTCCGCGAGCGCATCGAACACGTGATCCGCGAGGCCTTCTCCGCGTTCAGCCTCGAGTCGCAGGTGCAGATCGCGCAATCGAACCTCGCGCACCTGCACATCGTCGCACGCACGCTGCCGAACGATGAGCGAAGCATCGACGCCGCGGCGATCGAACGGCAGATCGGCGCCGCGGTACGCTCGTGGGCGGACGCGTTCAAAACCGCGCTGCTGGCGCGCTTCGACGAAGCCTATGCGCTGACGCTCTATCGAAAAGTACGGTCCGGCGTTTCCGGCCGCTTACCGCGAGGATTTCTCGGCCGAGACGGCCGCCTCCGACGTGTCGTTCCTCGAGGCCGTCGAGAAGGATCCGGCGCGACTGCACTTGGACATCTACCGCCCCGATCCGCGCCGCGCGCGACAAGTTCTTTTTGAAGATCTACCGCGGCGAGCAGCGCGATTCCGATTTCCGACCTGCTGCCGATGCTCGAAAACATGGGCTTGCGCGTGATCGCCGAACGGCCCTACCAGCTCGATTTCTCGGTCACATCGACGCGGCTGGATTCAGGACCTCGAACTCGAGCTGCGGCTCCACGGCAACTCCGAAGTTCGAGTCGCTCGCCGACCGAAATCAAGAACACGTTCACGGCGGTCTGGACCGGCCGCATGGACAACGACAGCCTCAACCGGCTGACGCTCTGCGCGGGAGTGCCGTGGCGGCTCATCGTGGTGGCGCGCGCCTATTGCCGCTATCTGCTGCAGACCGGCCTGCCGTTCAGTCTCGGCTACATCGCCGACGTGCTGGTGCGCCATTCGACGGTCGGCGCGCCTGCTCGCCGACCTGTTCGTTGCGCGCTTCGACCCCGCGATCACGCCGAAGGCACGCACCCGCATGCTCACGGGTGCTCGACACAAGCTGCGCGCGGCGCTCGAGGCGGTCGAGGGCTCGGACGAGGATCGGATCCTGCGCGCGGTCTGGAATGCGCTTGCCGCCACTTTGCGCACCAACGCGTATCAAACTAATGCAGCGGGTCAGTCGAAGGAGTATCTGTCCTTCAAGATCGAGAGCCAAAAGCTGCGCGAGTTGCCGCTGCCCAAGCCGCTCTACGAGATCTTCGTGTTCTCGCCGCGCATGGAGGGAGTGCATCTGCGCATGGGTCGTGGTCGCGCGCGGCGGCATCCGCTGGTCGGACCGGCGCGAGGACTTCCGCACCGAAATCCTCGGGCTCATGAAGGCGCAAAACGTCAAGAACACCGTGATCGTGCCGGTGGGCGCCAAGGGCGGCTTCGTCCTGAAGCGCACGCTGTCGAGAGCCGCGAGGCGCAGCAGGCCGAAGTCGATCGCCTGCTACCAGACGCTGATCCGCGGCCTGCTCGACCTCACCGACAACATCGTCGCGGACAAGGTCGTCGCGCCCGCCGCGGTGATCCGGCACGACGGCGACGACGCCGTATCTCGTGGTCGCCGCCGACAAGGGCACGGCCACCTTTTCGGACATCGCGAACGCGCTCTCGGCCGAATACGGCTTCTGGCTCGGCGACGCGTTCGCATCGGGCGGCTCGGTCGGCTATGACCACAAGAAGATGGCGATCACCGCGCGCGGCGCCTGGGAGTGCGTCAAGCGGCACTTTCGCGAGGTCGGCATCGACATCCAGCGCCAGCACGTTCACGGTCGCCGGTATCGGCGACATGGCGGGCGACGTGTTCGGCAACGGCATGCTGCAGTCGCCGCAGATCCGCCTCGTCGCGGCGTTCAATCATCAGCACATCTTCATCGACCCGCAGCCCGATGCCGGCGCTCTCGGCGCGGGAGCGCGGCGCCTGTTCGAGCTGCCGCGCTCCTCGTGGGACGACTACTCGCGCAAGGCCATCTCCAGGGGCGGCGGCGTCTATCGCGCGCAGCGCTCAAGAGCCTTGACGCTGTCGCGCGAGGCGCAGGCGCTGCTCGGCCTGCCCGCGCAGGCGACGCCGAACGAGGTCATCAAGGCGATACTCAAGTGCCGGTCGACCTGCTGTGGAACGGCGGCATCGGCACCTACGTCAAGGCGAGCGACGAGAGCCACGGCGACGTCGGCGACCGCAGCAACGACACGGTGCGCGATCGACGCCAGCGAACTGCGCTGCAAGGTCGTCGGCGAAGGCGGCAACCTCGGTTTCTCGCAGCGCGGGCGCATCGAGTATCGCACGGCGCGGCGGCCGCATCAACACCGACTTCATCGACAACTCCGCCGGCGTGAACTGCTCCGACGTCGAGGTCAATTTGAAGATCCTGCTGAACGGCGCGGTCCGCGCCAAGCGAACTCACGCGCGCAGCTCGCGACAAGCTGCTCGTGCAGATGACGGACGAGGTCGCCGCGCTAGTGCTTCGCAACAACTACCTGCAGAGCCAGGCGATCAGCGCGCTCGAATGCCAGGCGAAGCAGCGCCTAGGCGAAGACGCCGAGATGATCCGTACACTCGAGCGCTCCGGCGATTTGAACCGCGCACTCGAATTCCTGCCGACCGAGGAGGAGATCACCGAACGGCGCAAGGCCGGCGCCGGGCTGTCGCGGCCCGAACTCGCGATCGTGCTCAGCTACGGCAAGATCTGGGCCTACAAGGCGCTGATCCACTCGGACGTCCCGGAGGACGTTTATCTGTCGGCGGAGCTCACGCGCTATTTTCCGTCGCCCGTGCAGCGCAGATTCGCGGACCGCGTCTAAGCACCATCGCCTGCGGCGCGAGATCATCGCGACCGCGATCACCAACAGCATGATCAACCGCATGGGGCCGGTGTTTCCGGTGCGCACGCAGGCCGACACCGGCGCGGATCTGGCGGCGATCGCCCGCGCCTACACGATCGCGCGCGAAGTGCTCGAAATCAGAAGCCTCTGGTCCGAGATCGAGGCACTCGACAACCGCATCGCGGCGTCCGTGCAGTACGCGGCGATCGAGCAAACCACGCGCATCCTGCGCCACTTGAGCTACTGGCTGCTCACGAATCAGCGCGCGGATCTCGACATCGAGCGGGCGGTGCGCCGCTTACGGCCCGGCACGGCCGAGTTGATGCGCCAGTTGGCGAGCATGCCTCGGCAGCGCAGAGCAAGCGCGGTTCGGCGCGCACCGCGCGAAACTCGTCGGCGAGCGCGTTCCCGAGTCGCTTGCGACACGCATCGCATCGCTCGATGCGCTGCACGGGGTGCTCGACGTAGTCGAGGTGTCGAAGGCGACACGGCTGCCGGTGGCGGACGCGGGCCGCGCCTACTTCGACCTCGGGCGAGCGCATCGGTCTTGCCTGGATCAAGCAGCAAATCGAGTCGCTGACCGCGGAGGGCCATTGGCACTCGGTTGCGCGCAGCGCGCTCGAGACGACTCTATGCACTGCAGCGCAAGATCGCAGGCGCGGCGCTCGCGCAAGAAGGGGCGGAGCCGAAAGCGCGAGTTGACCGCTGGATCGGCGCGCACGCGCCCGAGATCGCCTACCTCAAGGGCTTGATCGCCGACATCGGCGCTTCGCTCGAGCCCGGATTTCGCGACGCTGTCGGTCGCGCTGCAATCGGTCAGGCGGCTCGCCGGACCATGACGAGTGCGGTGATGCAGCGTGACGAGGCGTTCGGCAAGCAGCTATCTGCAAGCGCGCATCTGCGCAGAGTTCGCGCTCGCCGCGCATATCGGGATCGTCGTCGAGTCCGCCGACGACAGCGGGCTCGTGCTGCGCGCGCCGCTGCTCCCGAACGCCAACGACAAGGGCACCGCCTTCGGGGGCAGCCTGTTCGCGCTCGCGGTGCTCGCCGGCTGGGCGTGGGTCGCGCGCTACCTCGCGGAGCATTCGATCGCGGCCGATGCGGTTATCCAGGAATCGAACATCCGCTACCTCGCGCCGGTCAACGGCGAGTTTCGCGCGACGCTCGCGGCGCCCGCAGCCGCGGAGATCGAAAAATTCCGCAAAATGCTGCGCCGTGCGGCGCGCGCGCGCATTCTGCTTGCACGTCGACATCCACGACGGAGCGACGCTGGCGACCTGCTTCGAGGGCTGGTATGTCGCGGCAGCGAGGGCCCCGTGCATGCTCAAAATTGCGGCGTTCACCACGGAGGAGGACGCTTGCCTGGCAAATTGATCTTGATTCGGCACGGACAAAGCACCTGGAACGTCGACAACCTGTTCACCGGCTGGGTGGACGTGGATCTCAGCGAGCAAGGCCGACTGGAGGCGCTGCAGGCCGGGACAGCGAACTGCTCAGAGGAGCTCGAGCCGCCGATATCGCCTTCACATCGGTGCTCAAACGGGCGATTCGCACGCTCTGGTCGGTACTCGACACGACCGAACGCATGTGGATTCCGGTCGAGCGCAGCTGGCGGCTCAACGAGCGGCATTACGGCGCGCTGCAGGGCCTCAACAAGGCCCAAACGGCCGCGCAGCACGGCGACGCGCAGGTGAAGATCTGGCGCCGAAGCTACGATATTCCGCCGCCGCCGCTGGCGTAGACGATCCGCGCCACCCGCGCTTCGACCCGCGCTATGCGAACGTCGATCCCGGCTGCTGCCGGCCGCCGAATCGCTCAAGGACACGCTGGCGCGCGTGTTGCCGTACTGGGAGGAGCGCATCGCGCCGGAGCTGCGCGCCGGCAAGACCGTGCTCGTGGTCGCGCACGGCAATTCGTTGCGGGCGCTCGTCAAGATGCTCGACGGGATGTCGGAAAGCGACATCGTCGAGTTCAACATTCCGACCGGTGTGCCGATCGTCTATGCGTTCGACGCTCCGCTCGTGCCGAGGGCTCGCCGCTTTCTCGGCGACGCCGCGGCGATTGCGGCCGCGCAGGAGGCCGTGCGCAAACAGGGCGAAAAGAAATGAGCGCGGCCGGAAGTCTCAGGAGTCCGGCGCGATCGTCACCTTGATGCCGTCGAGGGCTTCGGTGAAGTCGACCTGGCAGGACAGACGGGATGCGTCCGGCTTGTAATCGGAAAGTTCCGTCAGCAACTCCTGCTCGTCGCTCTGCTTCTTCGGGAGCTTCGCAACCCAGTTCGCATCGATATAGACGTGGCAGGTGGCGCAGGAGCACAGGCCGCCGCAGATCGCCGCGACGCCATAGTCGAGCTCGCGCAGGATCTCCATCAACTTCAACCCGGGTTTTGCCTCGATCTCATGAGCTTCGCCGTCCCGATCCACCACCGTCATCCGCGCCATTGCGTTCTCCGTTACGCCCTCGAGCCGCGGGAGTGTAGCCGGATGATCCGGGGCATGCAAAACTGGCGAATGCAACGGCGCTAAGGACGCAACGAGCGGTCGAAGCAAAGCCGAGCCGCGGGGAGCAAACAGTGCGCATTTTTCACGTCGACGCATTCACGCGAACGAAGTTCGCCGGCAATCCGGCCAACGTGGTGCTCGATGCCGACGGCCAAACCGACGCGGCCATGATCGGCATTGCACGCGAGTTCTCGAACGCCGAAACCGCCTTCGTGCTCGCGCCGCGCGGCACCGACCACGATCTCGGCTTGCGTTTCTTCAATGCCCGCAAGGAAGCGCCGTTCGTGGGCCATGCGACGGTCGCCGCGCATGCGGTGTTGCTTGCGCTCGGTCGGCGCTCCCAGGGCGCGTGCCGCCAGCGCTCGGGCACCGGGGTCATCGAGGTCAACGTATTCCCCGACGAGTCGGGCGACCCCGCATACCCGATCATCGAATTTCGCCAATCTGTGCCGGAGCTCGAGAGCCCGTTGCCGCTGAAGACGACGCTGCGCGTTGCAGAGGCGCTGCGCCTGCCGGTCTGCGCGCTGCACGAGCTGCTGCCGGCCCGCATCGCGCGCAAGGGCAGCAGCCGCCTGTTGCTGCCGGTCGCTGATGCGGGCGCGCTCGATGCGCTCGCGCCGAACTTCGACAGCCTGGTCGCGATCGGAAGAGAAATCGGCGCCGAGGGGTTTTTCGTCTTTGCGCACGGCCGCGAGCCGCGGGGCGTGTCGACCGACTCGCGCATGTTCTGCCCGGCTCTCGGCATCCCCGAAGATCCGGTCAGCGGCAACGCCCATGCGATGCTCGCGCGCTACTTGCTCGAATACGGCGTGATCGATGCGGCGACACCCGGATTCATCGGAGCCCAAGGCCGCCAACTGCACCGCCCGGGCCAGGTGCGCGTGCGACTGGAGTTTGCGGGCGGCGCGCTGATCGCGGTGCGCATCGGCGGCACCGCGATCATCGTCAGCGAAGGCAGGCTAGCGGACTGAGGGGCCCAGCGTGTCGGAGAGCGCGTCGATCTTCTGCTTGACCTCACCGCCGGCTCGCACCGCTTCCTCGAGATTGCGCGACGCGAACGCCGATCGCGCCTTCGACCACAGCGCATAGGATTCCTTGAGCGCGGCCCGCGCCGCGGCCGCATCTCCCCGCCGTTTGTCGAGCCGATCGATGCGCTTCTCGAGCGCGCTCATGCGGTCCGGCAGCGCCTCGGCGAGCACCGCCCACTCGCCTGCGAGCGCGCGACTGCGGTCGCCCTTGGCGGCCGCTGCGGTGCCGATCAGCTCGCCCGCGGCGGACAGGACCGAGGGTCCCCGCGACAGCACGCCCGCATAATCCTGTTGCGCGAACGAGCGCTTCAGCGCACCGAGTTCGTCCTCGACCTCGCGCAGCTGTGCGGGCGCGTATTTCGCGGCGTCCTCGGCGCTGCCCGCGATGGTGAGGTCGATCTCGTCGATCAGCGTCTGGGCCGGCTGTTTCTGGCTCTCGCAGGCGCCCGCGAGCAGAAATAGCGCGAGCAATGCGAACCTCCCCACCGCGCCGGCGCCGAACGTCGCGCGGCTCAGTGGAGTTCGCTGCGCGCCAGCTGCAGCCATTCGGCCTGCGCCTTGCGGTAATGGCTGGGTCCGATTGCGGCGCTGTCGAGCAGATCCTTGAGCACGCGGCGCGACTCCTCGATCTTGCCGCGCCGCTTCAGCAACAGTCCGTAGCGCAGGCGCGCTTCGGCGCCCGGGAATCCCGGTGCAATCGACGCATACTCGCGCTCGGACTCCTCCAAGGCGCCGACCGCCTCGAGCGTGCGTGCATAGAGCAGGCGTGCATCGGAGGATTTGAAGTCGGCGTTGTTCTCGTTGAGGCGCTGCAGCGTGATGCGCGCGGCCGCGTAGTCCTGTTTCGCGAACTGCGCGCGCGCGAGCCCGAGCAGCAGCGCCGGGTCGTGTTCGAATATGCCCGTGAGACCGCCGCCGTAGACCTCGATCGCGCGATCGAACTGGCCGCGCGCGATGAGCTCCTCGGCGAGCCGCAGACGCGAGTCGACATTGCCCGAGATCTCGACCTCCGCGCTCGCCTGGCGCAGCCCGCGATTCGGGTCGATGATGCGCTGGACGCCGGACTTGGCGCGCCGTGCGGTGCGGCCGCCGAGCAGTTCCGGCAGCAACTCCACGACCACGTACGCGATCGAACCGGCGCCCGGCAAGAACCCGATCGCCGCGATCCAGAGCCAGCTGCGCCCGGTGCGCACGACGTGCACGATCAAGCCGACCTGGATCAGCAGAGAAACGATCGAGAATGCATACAACGGCACGAAGGCCTCCGGCGGCGCCCGGCGAGCGGGCCAAGGCCGATATTGTAGCGAAAAAAGCCGGGGACACGGCCTCAGCGACGGCTCGCCGCGAGCGGCCAAGTCTCAGCCGGCAGCTACCCGGACGCGGCGCGCGATCTCGCCGCATTTCGCCCAGCCGATGTTCGACATCGAATACCCGAGCACGTGCTGCGAGTTCGGTTCGACGGTGACTTCGAGCTCACAGCCGTGAAATCCCGCCGGAGCGCCCGCGGGCGCCTGCGCGATGAACCAGACGTAGATCAGCTTGGTGGGCGTCGTGTCGATCTTGCGCGGCTCTCCGAACGCCTCCTGCAGACGCACGACCGGCCGCCCGACATTGTCCGCTGCGATGCGCGGCAGCGGACGCACCGCATAGCCGGACCCGCTGCAGGCGGCGAGCAGACAAACACTCGAGGCTAGTATCGCAAGACTTGAACGCGGGATCATCGAGGCTCTCCGGGCTGAAAAGTGCCGAGCCTCGATTTAGCCGTGATCGCGCCGCTGCGCCGCCGACTCAGGTCGCAAATTCGGAATCTAACAGGCTCGCTTGTCGCTTATGTAAACGCAGTCCGTGCGTGATGCCGCGCGGCAAGTCCTCCGCGTGGTGCACGGCAAGGATCAGCGTCACGCCGCGCGCCATGAGCCGCTCGAGAAAGCGCTTGATCTCGGCGCGCGCCGCCGGGTCGAGGCCGGTCAGCGGCTCGTCGAGCAACAGCAGTTGCGGCCGCGCGGTGAGCGCGCGCGCGAGCAGCGCGCGGCGCAGCTGGCCATACGACAGTTCGCGCGGCGTGCGCGCCGAGAGGGCCCCGAGCTCGAAAAAATCCAGCCAATGCGCGGCGGCGCGCCGATCCTGCGGCGTTGGAGGATCGACGAGGCCGATGCTCGCGTAGCGGCCGCTCGCAACCAGCTCGAGAACGCTGATATCGGCGGTGTAATCGGTCTGCAGTTCGGGCGAGACGTAGCCGACGCGGCGCTTCCAAGCCGCGATCGGCGTGCCCGGCGCGATCCCGCGACGCTCGATGCGCCCACCCGCGGCGGGCGACAAATCCCCGTAAATCAACTTGAGGAAGCTCGACTTGCCCGCACCGTTGGCGCCGAATACCGCCCATTGCTCGCCCGCGCGCAGCTCCCAATTGAGGCCGCGCAGCACCGGCCGGTAATCGACGTACAGATCGGCGCGCTCGATCCGCAACAACACCTTGCCGGGCTTGCGCACCCGCGTGCCGATGCGGCGGACCGGGCGCTCTTCGGCAGCGCGCGCAAGTCCCGCGATGTCGCCCCGTGCAACGCGCTTGGCCGCTATCAGCCGCCCGTCGCCGAGTTCCATCAGATGCGTGGTACCCGACGGCACGTCGCATGCCCGGTGCGCGGCGGCGACCCATGATTGGCCGCGCCGGCGCGCGCGCTCGAGAATCGCGTCGATGCGCGCGCGGTAGCGCCGGTCGAGTCCGTTGTAGAACTCGTCGAGCAGCAGCCATGCGGGCCGCGCCGCGAGCGCGCGCGCGAGCAGCGCGAGGCGCTTCTGGCCGTACGACAACGACAAGAACCCGCGGCCGGCAAGTGGGGTGAGCGCACATGCGCGCAGCGTTGCGCGGACTCGCCGGCGCTGCGCCGCGGTGACCGGGCCGAGCAGCAGATCGGTGCCGTGCATCCCGGTTGCGATCAAATCGCTGACCGTCAAATTCCACGCGTAGCGAGCGTATTTGTCCTGGCGCTCCGCACCGAGATAGGCGAGCAAGCGCTTCGCGCGCCGCCGATCGATCGGCCGTCCGCCCTGCCGGTAGATCAAGCGCCCGCGCCCGCGCCCGCGTCCGCTCGGCGTCGGCCAGACGTCGGTGGCGAGCAGCTTCAGCAGCTGCGTCTTGCCGGCGCCATTTCCGCCGATGAGCGCCCAGCGCTCGCCGCTCTGCAGCTGCACAGAAATTTCCCGCAGCACCAAACGACCGGCGCGTCGCACCGACACCTCGTGCAGTGCGATCTCGAGTTTCGCGCTCATCGAGGCATACTCTAGCGGTGCACGTCGATTTCCGCGAGCCGGGGGCCGCGCACGCTGCCATGCGGATGCCTGCCACGTCAAGGTTGCGGCCGGCGACCAAGCGGCTACACTGGAGCCATGTCAAAGCAGCCTGCGCGAAAATCCGGTGAGCCGCTCTCTTGGGAACAATTGGCTCGCCCGGACACGGAGCAATGCCAGCGGTTTCTTGCCGAATCGCTCTCGCTGCTGCTGGCCGATTTGCTGCGCTCGGTGCTCGCGGACGCAAGTCCGGCGCTGCCGGCCGACGAGTCGGCGGTCGAGCGCTATCGCAACCTCACCGATTCGCTCGCCGACGGCGAGGCCGGACGGCGCACGAGCCTCGGAATCACGCGCGCGGGCCTCGCCAAGCGCTGCGTGACCTGGCTCAAGCTGCTGCTCAGCGCACCGCCCAATGTCGCATCGACTGCCGCGCTGCGCGAATTCGTCGATGCGCTGGGGTTGTTTCCGGCGCTCTTCGACAGCGAGCCGTCGGCGCGATCGCGCCGTGCGCGCCTGACCTGGCTGCTGACGCACGATCGACGCCTCGACGCGAGCACCCGCGAGGCCGCCGCCGCCCTGATCGAGGCTTGCGAGCACTTAGGGGTTTTGCTCTGGCCCGATGCCGAGACCGCCTGAATCCGCGACCGACCCGATCACGCCCCCGCTGCCCATCCGAACCCGAGCCGATCACGGCGAAAAATAGCCGAACCTGAGCGTATAATGCCGGGTTCGTTCGAATAGAATGTTGGCGGGAGTGACCGATGCAACCTGACCCAGAAATCGAAGCGGCCGCGCCGACGCAGGCTGCCGCCATGAGCGGCCGGCGCAAATTCACCAAGCTGCTGCAGCCGTTCACCGTCGATCCGGGCATCGTGACGCCGCTCATCTGGTTCTTTCTCGATTGGCTCGTGCTCGGCGTTGCGATCGCGAGTCTGCTGATCGTCGACGTGTGGTGGATCAAGATACTCACCTCGATGGTCGCGGCGCTATGGATCGCGCGCTTGTTCGTGATCGGCCACGACGCCTGCCATGGCTCCTACACGCCGAGCCAGACGCTCAACAAATGGATCGGCAGGATCGCGTTCCTGCCTTCATTGACGCCGTACAGCCTCTGGGAAATCGGCCATAACCTCGCCCACCACGGCTTCACCAATCTCAAGGGCCGCGACTACGTTTGGACTCCCTATTCGCCGAGCGAATTCGCGCGACTGCCGTGGATCCGGCGGCAATTGGAGCGCGTTTACCGCAGCGGCGTCGGCCAGGGCGTCTATTACATGATCGAGATGTGGTGGAAGAAGCTGTTCTTCCCGCGGCGCCACCACGTGTCGGTGCGGCGCACGAGCTATACGGTCGACAGTTTCCTGGTCGCCTCGTTCGCCGCGGTTTGGATCGGCGGACTCGTGGTCTGGGGCGTCCATAGCGGCCGCTCGATCGCCTCGCTGTTGATTTTCGCGTTCGCGGTGCCGTTCTTTTTGTGGAATTGCCTCATGGGCTTCGTGGTTTACGTGCAGCACACGCATCCGCGGGTCGCATGGTACGAACGTCGCGACGAGTGGAGCGCCAACGCCGGCTACGCGACCACGACGGTTCACGTCAAACTCATGCGCCCGCTCGACGGGTTGATCCACTACATCCTCGAGCACGGCGCACACCACGTGAACATGGGCATTCCGCTCTATCGCCTCAAGGAGGCGCAGGCGCGGCTTACCGCGACGCTCGACGAGCGGCTGAATTCGGAAGTGTTCACGTGGCGCTACTACTGGAATACCGTGAGGCGCTGCAAGCTTTACGACTTCGCGAAGCATGTCTGGACCGACTTCGACGGCCGCATCACTTCCGAGCCGATGATCAATTCGCGCTGAGCGGCGCCCGCCGCTCAAGTAGCGCCGACGAGGCGCGCCGCGTGATGGCGCAGATGGTCGGCCATGAAAGTCTGGATGAAGTAATAGCCGTGATCGTATCCCGGCTGCATGCGTAGCTCGACCGGCTGACCCGTACGCTGCGCGGCGGCCGCAAATTGCTCGGGCAGCAGCTGCTCGGCGAGATACTTATCCGCGCTTCCCTGATCGATGAGGATCGTTCCGGGAAAGCGATTCGCGGCCACGATCTCGGTGGCGTCATACAGGCGCCAGGTTTTCTCGTCCGTCCCGAGATAGCGCGTGAAGGCGTTTCGCCCCCAGGGACAGCGCATCGGCGCCGCGATCGGCGCGAATGCGGACACCGACCGGTATTTTTGCGGATTGCGCAGCGCGCAGGTCAGCGCGCCATGGCCGCCCATCGAATGACCGAATATGCCGCTCGCTCCGGGGAGCGCCGGCAGGTTCGAGGCGATCAGCGCCGGCAGCTCGGCGGTCACATAGCTGTACATCCGGTAGTGCTCGCGCCACGGCGTCATCGTCGCATCGAGATAAAACCCGGCCGCGTATCCGAAGTCCCAGTTGTCGGCGTCGCCGGGCAGGCGCGGCTCGCGCGGACTGGTATCGGGCGAGATCAGCATCAGCCCCAGCTGCGCCGCCGCGAGCTGTGCATGCCCCTTGATGAAGAACGTCTCCTCGGTGCAGGTGAGCCCCGAGAGGAAGTACAGCACCGGAACCGGCCGCTCGCGCGCCTGCGGCGGAAGATAGACGCCGAATTTCATCGGCCCGCGCGTCTCGCTCGATGCATGCTCGTAGAAGCGCTGAACGCCGCCGTAGCAAGCGTGCTCCGAAATCAGGTTCAGCGCGCCCATCAGTAGACCACGACGCTGCGGATCGACTCGCCCGAATGCATGAGCTCGAAGGCGTCGTTGATCTTCTCGAGCGGCATCTGGTGCGTGATCAGATCGTCGATGTTGATCTTGCCGTCCATGTACCAGTCGACGATTTTCGGCACGTCGGTGCGGCCGCGCGCGCCTCCGAATGCCGTGCCCTTCCAGACGCGCCCGGTCACGAGCTGGAAGGGGCGCGTGCTGATCTCCTTGCCGGCTCCCGCGACGCCGATGATCACCGAAACGCCCCAGCCGCGATGGCAGCATTCGAGCGCCTGGCGCATCAGCTCGACGCTGCCGACGCATTCGAAACTGTAATCGGCGCCGCCGTCGGTGAGCGCGACCAGATGCGCGACCAGATCGCCGCCCACCTCCTTGGGATTCACGAAATGCGTCATGCCGAATTTTTCGGCGAGCGGCTTGCGCGCGGGATTCAGATCGACGCCGATGATCTTGTTCGCGCCGACCATGCGCGCGCCCTGCACGACGTTCAGTCCGATGCCGCCGAGGCCGAACACCACGACATTGGCGCCCGCCTCCACCTTGGCGGTGTTGATGACGGCGCCTATGCCCGTGGTGACGCCGCAGCCGATGTAACAGACTTTGTCGAAAGGCGCGTCCTCGCGGATCTTCGCGACCGCGATTTCCGGCAGCACCGTGAAATTCGAAAACGTCGAGCAGCCCATGTAATGGTGCACGAGATCCTTGCCGATCGAAAACCGGCTGGTCCCGTCGGGCATGAGTCCCTTGCCCTGAGTCGCACGGATTGCGGTGCACAGATTGGTCTTGCGCGAGGTGCAGGACTTGCACTGGCGGCACTCGGGCGTATAGAGCGGAATCACATGATCGCCCTTGCGCAGCGAGGTCACGCCGGGGCCCACGTCGACTACCACTCCCGCTCCCTCGTGGCCCAGGATCGCCGGGAACAAACCCTCGGGATCGGCGCCCGATCGCGTAAACTCGTCGGTGTGGCAGACCCCGGTTGCCTTGATTTCGATCAAGACCTCGCCGGCCTTGGGTCCTGCCAGGTCCACGGTGACGATCTCCAGAGGCTTACCCGCTGCGGTGGCGATCGCGGCTCTTGTTTTCATTGTGGGACATCCTGAGGTTGTAAAGCGCTACCCTAAAACAACCGGCGGCGACTTGGAAGGTGGACATGAATATCGAATTTTCCGCAATTGAGGCGCGCGTGATCGGCTGTTTGATCGAGAAGGAGATCACGACTCCCGATCAATACCCGCTGTCGCTCAACGCACTCACGAATGCCTGCAACCAGAAGACCAACCGGGACCCCGTGCTCGAACTCAGCGAGGCGGCCGTGCAGCAGACGGTCGATGCGCTCATGAAGAAACACATGGTCAGCGACAAGTCGGCCGGCTACGGCGGCCGGGTCACGAAATACAAGCACCGCTTTTGCAACACCGAATTCGGCTCCCTGAAGTTCTCGAAGCAGGAGCTCGGGATCCTCTGCGTGATGCTGCTGCGCGGACCGCAAACCCCCGGCGAGCTGCGCTCGCGCACCAACCGGCTCTGCGAGTTTGCCGACGCGCAGGAAGTCGAGGCGGCGTTGCGGGGCCTCATGACGCGCGAGGACGGGCCCTTCATTGCGCGGCTCGCGCGCCTGCCGGGGACTCGCGAATCGCGCTATGCGCACCTCTTCAGCGGCATGATCGAATCGGTCGAGGAGGCCGCGCCCGCAGGCGGCGCGAGCGGTGACACGGGCCTCGATGGCGCGCCGGCGGGCGGCGGCGGCTTGAGCGGGCGCGTCGCCCGGCTCGAGGAACTCGTCGAGCAGTTGCGCAAGGATCTCGAAGCGGTCAAAGGCGCAGCACGCTGAGCTCGAGCGCGCGACCCTTGGACCGCGCGCGGCTCACGCGGCGGGTTGGCTCGCGAGCTTGATGCGCTCGTTGAGCCACTGATCGAAGGCGTCGATCTGCGCGGGGCGCATGCCCTTCGGATCCTGGCGGTGATCGGCGAGCCAGCGCTGCATGACCGGCATCAACTGGTCCGCGAGCGGGCGCGCGTGATTGTAAAGATCCATGTAGGCGCTTTCGGCCTCGTCGAGCCGGTCGAGCCGCAGGTACGCCTGGGCGCGATGCGCGATCGCCTCCATCAAATCGGGTTTGAGCTTCAGCGCATGATTGTAATCGTCGACCGATTCGCCGAACGCGCCGAGCCGCAGATGGACGTAGCCCGCCGAATTCCAGGCATCGGCCATATCCGCATCGTTGCTCAAGGCTTCGGTGAACAAATCGAGCGCCCGATAATACGAATCGCGGGCCTTCTCCAATATGTCGGCGCGCTTGTCGACGGTCGTGGCCTTGATCGCGAGTTCATCGTAGGACATCGCCTTGTCGAGCGCCTTGGTCGCCGCCTTGTAGGCCTTCATCGCCGCAACGTCCGGCTTGTCGACCTGGGGCGCCGCGTCCATCTTGTCGCCGGGCGACGCCGTGCTCTGTCTCGCTGCGCCGATGCCTCCGCCGCCGGGCATTCCGCCCGGCATTCCGCCCGGCATTTGCGCCCACGCGACACCGCCGGTCGCCGCCAGGGCCAGCGCCACGAACGCCGTCAGGAAAAGATTTCGCCGCATTACCGCCCTCCGCAAGATTGAATTCAATTTTATGCGATACTTTTGCGATGCATTATAGCCCGAAGCACTCGATCCTCGTCGGGTTCGGCCTGCTGCTCGCTTTGACCGCGCCGCCCGCGCTTGTTGCAGCAGCGCAAGGGACAGCGGCGGCTCCAGCGCCGGCACCGGCCGCCGCGGCGCCGTCGATGGCGCAACTGCTCGCGCGCTCCGCCACCGCCGATTGGCGCGCCTTGGATCCGCAGAATACGCTCTATCTGGAACTCGCGAGCGGGCGGGTGGTCATCGAGCTCGCGCCCGCGTTCGCGCCCCTGCATGTTGCCAACATTCGCGCGCTGGCGCACGCGGGCTATTTCAACGGACTTTCGATCATTCGCGTGCAGGACAACTATGTCGTGCAATGGGGTGATCCGGAGGGGTCGCGGCCGCTGCCGCCGGGGGTGCAAAAGGTGGCTGCGGAATTCGATTCGGCGCTCGACCCACACGCCGAATTTACACGCCTGCCCGATGGCGACGTCTATGCGCCAATCGTCGGCTTCGCGGACGGCTTTCCGGCGGCCAGGGATCCGCAACTCGGGCGCACCTGGCTGCTGCACTGTTACGGGATGGTCGGCGTCGGACGCGACGACGACACCGCGAGCACCGGCGCCGAACTGTACACGGTCATCGGCCACGCGCCGCGTCACCTGGATCGCAACGTCGCGCTCGTGGGACGCGTCGTCAAGGGCATCGACGCACTGTCGAGTCTGCCGCGCGGCAGTGAGGCGATGGGCTTTTATGCCAAGTCCGAGGCGACGGTACCGATCCGGGCGATCGAACTCGCGGCCGACGTGCCGCCCGCGCAACGGTCCAATCTCGAGGTGCTACGGACCGACTCGCCGCTGTTCGCGCGCGTGATCGAGGCACGCCGCGATCGCCCCGAGGAGTGGTTCAAAGTCAAAGCCGGGCACATCGACGTCTGCAACGTGCCGATCCCGGTGCGCGCAGCGCCGGGCGGGTCTCAATCCTCGCCTTGACGCGGCGCGGCCTGGCCGATGCGCAGCGTCTTGGTCGCGATGCGCACTTCGATCAGAAAGGTCGTAAAAGCCGCCGCAAGCGCCAGCATCGACAGGATGAATAGGATCGCGATGGCCTCGGAAATGTCCCAACGCAGAAACGCGTTGACGAACAGCATCACGACGACCAGCGAGATCAACAGCGCGGAGATCGTGATCAAGGTGATTGCTGCGTTGATGTAGCGCGCGCGGCGCGCCAAGATCCGCAACTGCCGGTGCACGGCGCGCCCGTGGGTCCCGCTACTCAAGCGCTCTTCGGACTCGCGCGCCCGATCGACGACCCGCCCGAGGCGGCTCGTGAGTACACTGAGCGTGACGCCGATCGCGGAGATCAGGAAAATCGGGGTGAGCGCAACCTGGATCAGGTGCGCGATATCGACGGGCTGGATTTCGCCGGTGCTCATCGTCTCACAAACAAAAGCCCCGGCCGCCTGGAGGCGGCCGAGGCTTCTTACCACTGCTTACTTCGTGGTCGGCGCAGCCGCGGGCGCAGCCGGGGCAGTCGTCGTCGCAGGAGCCTTGGGGGTTTTCGGAGCTTTCGGAGCCTTGGCAGTCTTCGGGGTCTTGGGCGTCTTTGCCTTGGTGCTCTTCGTGCTCTTCGTGCTCGTCGACTTCATCGGCGTCGTCGTCGCGGGCGCAGCGGCAGCGGGCGGCGGAGCGGCCGGAGCAGCGGCGGGCGTATCGGCGGCCATGGCGCCGGCGGCGAGGCCCAGGGTCAACAAAGCGGCGGTCAGCAGGGTTCCAGACTTATTCATGATGTCTCCAACGGGTGTGTGAGGCCAGGCCCAAGAATACGCGGTGTTCGGGTTTTTCCGCCGAGATGACGATGATTTCACGTACCCGTCGGGCGGCCTACCCGGTTGTGTGGCGGGTGGAGCGCAATTGAACGATTAGATACCAAACGATGGCCACGTTGACGACCAGAACCGAGGCCTTGCCGAACGTCGGCCGCATTACGTTTTCCCAAATTTCGAGCGGGATCAGGGAGCCGGTAACGATTATCGTCAACCACTCGGCCCAGCGCTTGCGCATCCACAGGCCGACGCCCTCAGTCGCGAAGATCGCCGCGTACGCGAGCGTCACCGCGCCGAGCGTCTCGACGCGTGCCGGCGAGAGTCCGCTGAACCAACCGAGGCCCTTCGTGACGACGTCATGCTCGAGACCCGACGGCAGCGTCGCGGCCCAGGAGTAGACGCGGGCGATCACCGACGCGTCGCGCATCCGCAAGACCCCATAGGCGGCCGCCAACAGCGCGAGCACCTTGCCGAGCTTGTAGACCGCGATGAGGCGCAGCATCCCGAAGCGCTTCGGCGCCGTTACGATCAAGGACTGCATGAAACTTAGGCCTTTCCCGCTGCGGGCGCGATCGCGCCGTGCAACCCAATCAGGAGATCTCGGATCATGCCGTCCATCGTATTATAGTTTTAGGTCGGATTCTCGAGACTGAATACCGCGTTGTCGTCCTGATAGGCGAACGCCTCGGCGTAGCGGCCCCACTGGATGACCGCGCGCAGCGTCTGCTCCGCCGCCTCCTCGTTCATGAAGTCCTCGAGTTCGTCGATAAAGCGGCTCTTGCGCGCCAAATGCGACGCGCGCTCATCGAGCACCCGGCGAATATGGGCGGCGAGCGGCACATAGGTCAGCAAATGGCGCAGAAAGATCCGTTTGCGCTCGTCGAGATCGGCCTGCGCGAACGCGAGTCCGTCTTCCGTGAGCTTCAAATCACCGCCCTCGAGTTCCGCGAAACGCATCATTTGCAGCGTCTCGGCAACCGGAAACAGCTCATCGATCTCCATCTGCAAATCCGAAGAGATCTTGGGCAAATCCGCGGTCCCGTTGAACGGCATCGCCGCAACGGCCTCCATGAGGCCGGACAACAGGTTCGACGACACGGAAGGCAGCACGCTGCCGATGCCGAGGCCCGGAAAGCGCTCCTGACGGCCCGTCGGGACGAAGCCCTTGGGGCGCGCCGTCATCTCCACGTAGATGCGCTCCACCAATTCTCGAAAGCTCGGGTCTAGGCGGTTGCGCGGCTGCGGCAGGCTCACTTTGATTTCCGAAAGGATGCGGCCGGGGTTGCTGCCGAACACGAGGATGCGATCGCACATGAGCACCGCCTCCTCGATGTTGTGGGTCACGAGGATCACGCCCTTGATCGGCATGCGGCCTTCGGACCACAAATCGAGAAAATCGGTGCGCAAGGTTTCCGCGGTCAGCACGTCGAGCGCCGAAAACGGCTCATCCATCAGCAAGATGTTCGGGTGCACCACGAGCGCACGCGCAAATCCGACGCGCTGGCGCATGCCGCCCGACAACTCGCGCGGATAGGCCGACTCGAATCCGTCGAGACCGATGAGGTCGATCGCCGCGAGCGAGCGCTTGCGGATCTCGGCTTTCGGCATGCGCTGCGCCTCGAGGCCGAGCGCGACGTTTTCGAAAACCGTCAGCCAGGGAAACAGCGCGAAGCTCTGGAACACCATCGCGATGCCCGCCGCGGGGCCGTAAATCGGCTGGCCGAGATAGCTCAAGTGGCCGTCGCTCGGCTCCGACAAACCGGCGATCAGGCGCAGCAGCGTCGACTTTCCGGAGCCGGAGCGGCCCAGGAGGCCCACGATCTGGCCGGCATTGAGCTCGAGATTCATGCCCTCGAGCACGAGCAGTTCGCCGCCGTCGGGCTTCGGGAAGGCCTTGCGCACGTCGCTGCACTGGAGCAATGGGGTCGTTGACATCGGCGCTGCCTCTCAAGTCAGTCGATATTTGCGTTCGGCGTGATAATACAGTGGACGCCAGAACAGCCGGTTGATGACCACGACGAACAGACTCATCGTGAGGATCCCCAAGACGATGCGATGAAAGTCGCCGGCGGTCGTCGCCTCGGCGATATAGGATCCGAGGCCGCGCGCCTCGACCGTGGTGTTGCCCCAAGAGGCGATCTCGGCGACGATCGCGGCGTTCCAGGATCCGCCGGACGCCGTGATCGCGCCCGTGACGTAGAACGGCAGCACGCCGGGCAGCGCCACTTTGCGCCACCAGAGCCAGCCTTTGACGCCGAAATTCTCCGACGCATAGCGCAGCTCCGCCGGGATCGCCGAGGCGCCGGCGATCACGTTGAACAGGATGTACCACTGCGTACCGAGGATCATCAGCGGGCTGAGCCAGATGTCGGGATTGAGCTTCCAGGTCACGATCCCGTAGACCGCGATCGGGAACAGCAGGTTCGCGGGAAAGGCCGCCATGAATTGCGCTATCGGCTGCACGATTTGTGCCGCCTGCGGCCGCAGCCCGACCCAAACGCCGATCGGCACCCAGACGAGACTGGCGAGCGCGATCAGGAAGAACACGCGAAACATCGTGACGAAGGCGAGCCCGCAAACGTGCAGCGCCTCGGCGAGCGTGGTATTGGCGATCACGACGGCCGTGATGTGCCAGACGCCGAGCGCGATCGCGGCCGCGACCAGCAGCACCCAGAGCAGATCGAGGCTGCGCCGGGGCGCATTCGCCGTATCGCTGGGCTCCACGTCGACGCGCGGAACCGCGCGGCTGGTCCAGAACACCGCGGCATGAAATGCGAGCTTGCCGGCCTGGATCAGTTTCGAGCGGCGCATCATCGTGAGCGCCCAGGACTGCGGCACTCGCACGCCCGGCTCCTGCTCGACGCGAAATCGGTCCACCCAGGCAACCAGCGGGCGAAACAACAGCTGGTCGTAGAGCAGGATGACGAGCAGCATCGTGCCGATCGCCCAGCCGATCGCGCGCAGGTTCTTCTGTTCGATCGCCAGCGCGATGTAGGAGCCCACGCCCGGCAATGCGACGGTCGTGTGCCCGACGCTGATCGACTCGGACGCAACGACAAAGAACCATCCGCCGGACATCGACATCATCATGTTCCAGACCAGCGCGGGCAGTCCGAACGGAACCTCGAACTGCCAGAATCGCATCCACGGGCGAGAGCCGGAACGATTCGGCGGCCTCGGACAGTTCGTCGGGATCGTGCGCAAGCGATTGATAGAAGCTGAACGCCATGTTCCAGGCCTGGCTCGTGAAAATCGCGAAGATCGACGCGAACTCGGCGCCGAGCACGCGGCCGGGCGCGAGCGACATGAAGAACACGACCGTGATCGAGATGAAGCCGAGAATCGGCACCGACTGCAGGATGTCCAAGATCGGCACCAGCAGTTTTCCCGCGCGCTCGCTCTTCGCGGCCCAGGTCGCGTAGGTCAGCGTGAAGATCATCGACAGCAGCAGCGCCGCGAGCATCCGCAGCGTCGTGCGCGAGGCATACTCCGGCAGGTGGATCGGATCGAGTGACAATGGCGTGACATCGAGCTGCGTGAGCGGCACGAACAGTCCGCGCGCCGCCTCGCCGAGAAAAGCGATCAGGCCGATGACGACGACGAACGCGACGATATCCCAGCGGGTCGCGAGATCGCGCAGGAACCCAAACGGTTCGAATCGCCGTATCGTCGTGTCGGTCAACGGGGTATTCCTCGAATGGATCGCCGGAGGCAATGATGAACCGGGAGACCCCCCATTTTCGCAGGAGCGGCCGCGAACTAGCTAGTGGCGTTTGCGTTTTTGTCGAGGCCGGCGCACGGTGCCGCCGGGCGCTTGCGCCTCACGGCGCAGGGATCGGACGTGCGGCGATGGCGGCGAGGATCGCGCTCATGATACGCGTCGGGCTCGGCGGACAGCCCGGCACCGCGACGTCGACCGGGATCACGTTGGCGACGCGGCCGAGACTCGCGCCGCTCTCGCCGAAGATTCCTCCGCTGCAGCCGCAATCGCCGACCGCAACCACGAGCTTGGGGTCGGGGGTCGCCGCGTAGGTCCGCAGCAGCGCGAGCTGCATGTGCCTGCTCACCGGCCCGGTCACGAGCAGCAGATCGGCGTGCCGCGGACTCGCGACGAAGCGGATACCCAAGCCCTCGATGTTGTAAATCGCATTGTTGAGCGCGTGAATCTCGAGTTCGCAGCCGTTGCAGGATCCCGCGTCGACCGCGCGGATGCACAGCGCGCGCCCCATGATCGCGAGGATCCGCGACTGCAGCTCCGAGCGCAGCCGCAGCGTCTCGTCGGCGGCCGGCGCCGCCTCGGTCACGATTCCGATGCGGCCGATCTGCCGCAGGGTCTTCAACATGAGAGTCTCGCTTGCGCCATCTTAGAGATCATGGCCGCTGTAGGACAGGTTGAACGACTTATTGATGAGCGGAAAATCCGGCACGATGTTGTCGATGATCGCGTGCTCGAGCACCGGCCAGTTCTGCCACGACGGGTCGTGCGGATGGCAGCGGCGGATGCTGCCGCCCGGTCCCGCGACCAGCGCGACCAGAACCGGACCGCGCCAGGCCTCGATGAGCCCGACGCCGAGCTCGTCGGCCGGCGGCGACGGCACTTCGATGCGATGTGCGCCCGGCGGCAGATCCTCGAGGATGCGGCCGATGAGCCGGCACGACTCGAACAGCTCGTCGAATCGGATCCCGACGCGCGCCGCGACGTCGCCGGCAACGGCGCCGCATTTCCTCGGGCCGAGGGCTGCATAGGGCGCGCTCGGAAGGTCGCAGCGCAGGTCGTGATCCTGGCCGCTCGCGCGCCCGGCGAGCCCGATCAGCCCGAGGCGGGCCGCGAGCGCAGGCAGCACGGCGCCGGCTCCGACGAAGCGGCCGCGAAGACCGAATGCTCATCGTAGATATCGCGCAGCAGCGCGGCCTCGCGCTCGATCCCGCGGACGCACTGCAGGAGCGCAGCGCCCCCTTGCGCTTGCAGCTCGGCGGCCACTCCGCCCGGCACGATCGCATCGAGCAGGTATCGCTGTCCGAAGGCGGCCTCGGAGGCCCGCAGCAGCAGTTCCTTGAGGCGCGAGAATTGTGCGAGTCCGAACGCGAACCCGGCGTCGTTGCCGAGCGCCCCGAGATCGCCGAGGTGGTTCAGGACGCGCTCGAGTTCGAGACACAGCGCGCGCAAATAAGCCGCGCGCGCCGGAATTTCGATGCGCGCGAGACCCTCGAGCGCCTGGCAGTAGGCCCAGGAGAATCCAACGGCGGTGTCCCCGGAGATGCGCGCCGCGAGCCGGTGTCCCTCGCACGCCGGCAGCTCGGCGAACCGCCGCTCGATGCCCTTGTGCGTATAGCCGAGCCGCTCCTCGAGCCGCAATACCTTCTCGCCCACCACCGAGAATCGGAAATGACCGGGTTCGATGATGCCCGCATGCACGGGTCCGACCGGAATTTCGTGCACGCCCTCGCCTTCGACTCGCACGAACCGATAGCCGGATTCCGCGTGGTTCAGCCAGGGCCGCCGGTCGGCGCCCGTGGAGACGATGCCGTAGTGGTCGGCCACGGCGCGCTGCATGCGGCCCGCCGCGGGAAACAAGCCTTCCAATCCCGAATACTCGGCGAGAGCGTCGGCCGCGGCGTCGCCGGCGACAGCGCTTTCTCCCGCCTGAAGCTCGAGCACGAGCACCCCGGGGCTCGCGCCAAGCGCCGCATATACCAGGGCGCCCTCGGCGGTCCGATCGGCCCACAACGCAAGGAGCCGCCCGCCGGCCGCGGCAAATGCCTGAGCGGCGTCACGCCACTGATCGCCCGACACGCGCAGAAGGCGCAGTCCGGGCGCGCCGCGCAGCGCCGCACTCGCATGGAACCAGGGTGCGAGCGGCACCTTCAGCCTCCTCCGATCAAGCGCGCCGCCGCGCGGTACCACTCGGCGAGATACGGCGGAATGAACAGGCCCAACAGCAGCACCAAGGCGAGGTGCAGGAAAATCGGAACGAGCGCCGGCGGATGCGGCAAGCGCTTTGCGACCGTCTCGCCGAACACCATCGGCTGGACGCGCCCGAAAATCGCTGCGAATGCGACGCCGAGCGCGACCAGCAGCAGCGGCGTCGCCCAGGGCTGCTCGCGCATCGCGGTCGTGAGGATCAGAAACTCGCTCGCGAACACGCCGAACGGCGGCATGCCGAGGATCACGAGCGAGCCGATCATCAGGCCCCAGCCGACCGCCGGATTGATGGTCACGAGACCGCGGATGCCGTCCATGAGCTGCGAGCCCGATTTTTGGGTCGCGTGTCCAACGGTGAAGAAAATCGCCGATTTCGTCAGGGAATGCACCGTCATGTGCAGCAGCGCCGCGAAATTCGCGACAGGCCCACCCATGCCGAACGCGAATGTGATGATGCCCATGTGCTCGATCGACGAATAGGCGAACAGCCGCTTGATGTCGCGCTGGCGCCAGAGGCAGAAAGCGGCGACGATGACCGAAAACATGCCGAAGCCCATGAGCATCTGGGCCGGCCAGGGCAGGTGCAGCGATCCTTCGACGAGCACCTTGCAGCGAACCACCGCGTAGATCGCCACATTCAGCAGCAGTCCGGAGAGCACCGCGGAAATCGGCGTCGGGCCCTCGGCATGCGCGTCCGGGAGCCAGTTGTGCAGCGGCGCAAGTCCCACCTTGGTGCCGTACCCGACCAATAGAAATACGAACGCGATCGACAGCACGCGCGGCTCGAGCTGCCCCTTGACGGCATTGAGATGCGTCCACAGCAGCGCATTGACGCCCTCCGCGCCCAGCACCTTCTCGGCCGCGATGTACACGAGAATCGTGCCGAACAATGCCTGGGCGATGCCGACGCCGCAGAGGATGAAATACTTCCAGCCCGCCTCGATGCTCGCGCGCGTCTGATAGAAGGTCACGAGCAGCACGGTCGAGAGGGTCGCCGCCTCCATGGCGACCCACAACAGTCCGAGATTGTTGGTCGTCAGCGCGATCAGCATCGTCGCGAGGAACATTTGATACATGCTGTGGTAGAGGCGCAGCCGCCGCTTTGCGATGTGGCGCCGCGCGATCTCGATGCGCATGTACGGCCGCGAGAACAGCGCGGTCGTCAACCCGATGAATGCGGTCAGCGTCGCGAGGAAAATATTGAACGGGTCGATGAAGAACTGTTCGTGGAGGAACGTGAGATTTCCCTCGACGATGACGCGCGCGCTCAGTGCGCATGCGCCGAGCAGCGTCGCCGCGCTGAACACGACGTTCGCCTCCGGCGCCCAGCGCCGTGCTCCGAACCACACCATGACGAATGCGCCGAGCAGCGGTGAACCGATTAGCGCGAGGAACACCACTCTACGGCTCCTCCTCGCGCGACTCGAGCCGTTCGAGGTCGAGGCTGTCGAACTGCTCGCGGATCTGGAAGAAAAACACGCCGAGCACGAGCATCGCGACCAGCACATCGAGCGCGACGCCCATCTCGACGACCATCGGCATCCCGTAGGTGGCGCTCATGGCGCCGAAGAACAGGCCGTTCTCCATCGACAGGAAGCCGATCACCTGCGACATCGCCTTGCGCCGCGTGATCATCGTGAGGAAGGCGAGCAAGATCACCGCGACGGCGATACCGACGGCGCTGCGCGTCGCGGTGCTCGCGAGCGCCGTGATCGGCTGCGCCAAACCGAACGAGAACACGACGACCACGAGGCCGACGAGCATCGTTCCAGGAATGTTCAACAGCGTGTCGGTGTCCCAGTACACGCCGAGCCGGCGGATCAGGCGATGCAACAGCCATGGCAGAAACACGACTTTGAGCCCGAGCGTGAGGGCCGCCGAGAGGTACAGATTGCGCTCGCCCGTACGCCAGGCGAGCAGCAAGGTGGCCGCGCACAGGATCGCGCCCTGCAGCGCGAGGAAATTGACGAGCGTCACGACGCGCCGCTGCGAGAGCATCGCGAACGACAGCAGCAACAGCATGGCCGCGAGGCTGTTGAGCAGTTGCAACACGAATGTGGCGACGCTCATGCGCTAGCCTCCCAACAGAATGTGCACGAGCAGGCCCAGCACCGCGAACAGGAACGCGGTCGCGAGAAATTCCGGCGCGCGAAACACCCGCAATTTCGCCGACACGGTTTCTATGAGAGCTAGAGCTACGCCGGCGACCACGAGTTTGAATGCGAGCACCGGTATTGCGCCGAGCAGCTCGAACGGCCCGGCCCCTCCCATGGCGGAACCCCAGGGAAGGAACAGCGCAAAGCCGATGCAGGTGTAATTGAACAGCTTGAGCGCGGCGGCCCATTCCATGAGCGCGAGGTGCCGCGCCGAGTACTCGAGCAGCATCGCCTCGTGGATCATCGTGAGCTCGAGGTGGGTCGCCGGATTGTCGATCGGAATGCGCGCATTTTCTGCGAGCAGCACCATCGTGAACGCGACCGCGGTGAATGCGAGGCTGGGGCTCAAGCTCAGCGCCTGAGTCGCCAGGCGCTCGGAGATCAACGGCAGCGCGGTCGTCATCGAGATCAGCGAGGCAACGAAGATCACCATGAGCAGCGCCGGCTCGGCGAGAAATCCGACCATCATCTCGCGCCGCGCGCCCATCGTGCCGAACGGCGTGCCGATGTCCATCGCAGCGAGCGAAATGAACACGCGCGCGGTCGCGAACAGTCCGACCAGCGCGATCGCGTCCGCCGCGGTCGCGAACGGCAGCCGCGTCCCCATCGACGGGATGATCGCCGCGGCCGCGACCATCGTGCCGAACACGACGTAGGGTGCGAGGCGGAACAGCGCCGATGCGCCCTCGGCGACGACCGCGTCCTTGTAAAACAGCTTGCGAATGCCCCGATAGACCTGCAGCACGCTTGGGCTCCGCCGGTTCTGCAGCCACGCGCGGCATTGGTTGACCCAACCGAGGTAGAGCGGTGCCGCCGCGAGCGCCGCGGCGACTTCGAGAACCTGCGTGAACAGCTCGATCGGCCTCACAGCACGAGCGCCAGCAGCACGATCAGCGTCACGAAGGCATACAGCAGATATGTCGAGATGCGCCCGCTCTGCAGCCGGAAGAAGGCGTCGGCGACGCTCATCACGAGCGGCTTCAGCGGCGCATAGAGCCGGTTCCATATCGGATCGCCGATCGTGACCCGATAGTGCGGTTCGGCGTCGAACGGCGTCGGCAGGTGGCGCTGCATCGCGAAGAACGGCTCGAACAGCTGGCGGATCGGCTGGCCGAAGCCCTCGGCCGTGTCCTGCATGCGTGCGGAGAGCGGGCCGAAGCCGCAATCCCAGGCCGGCACGCGGCTCACGCGCCGATGATAGAAAAGCCGCACGAACATCATCGTGAGCAGCACCGTGGTCGCGATCAGCAGCAGGAACCCGAGCGGCGCATAGGAGGCCTGGCGGTCGCTGATCGGAACGAGCAGCCACCACGGCGTGCCGCCCTGGGAGAGCGCGCCGACGTGCAGCTGCTCGCCGACGCGCGAGAGCGCGCCGATGACCTGTGCCGGCGCAAGCCCAAGCGCAATGCAGACGAGCGCGAGCCACATGAGGCCCGCGCGCTCGAGAAGCCCGGGGTCATGGGCCTGGGCGAGGCCGGATTCGCGGGCTTGCCCGAGAAAGATGATGCCGAAGAATTTCACCATGACGTAGCCGGCGAGCGCCGCGACCAGCGCGATGAGCCCCGCGCCGAGCGGCAGCAGCATGTTCACGAAGGAATGCGGAACTTCGTGCGAGAACAGAAACGCCTGCAGCAGCAGCCACTCGGACACGAAACCGTTGAGCGGCGGCAGCCCCGCGATCGAAAGCGCTCCGATCAGCGTGAGCCAGGCGACCCAGGGCATGCGGTGAATGAGGCCGCCGAGGCGGCCGAGATGACGCTCGCCGGTCGCGTGGTGCACCGATCCGGTGCCGAGAAACAGCAGGCTCTTCATGAACGCGTGGTTGACGGCATGGTAGAGAACCGCTAGCAGCGCGAGCGCCGCGAGCACCGGCATCCCGACGCCGTGGAACACGAGCGCGAGACCGATCGCCGTGAATAGGATGCCGACGTTCTCGATCGATGAGTACGCGAGCAGGCGCTTCATGTCGGTTTGCGCCGCCGCAAACACGATCCCATAGAGGGCCGAGAACAGCCCCAGCGTGACCGGCACGAGACCCCACCACCAGGCGAGCCCGCCGAGCAGGTCGAAGCTCACGCGCAGGAATCCGTAGACCGCCATCTTCAACATCACGCCGCTCATGAGCGCCGACACCGGCGATGGCGCCGCCGGATGTGCC
Source organism: uncultured Gammaproteobacteria bacterium (assembly GCA_963782845.1). Taxonomy (GTDB): domain Bacteria; phylum Pseudomonadota; class Gammaproteobacteria; order Steroidobacterales; family Steroidobacteraceae; genus Bog-1198. The sequence continues at coordinate 68,911 of CAWALM010000002.1, forward strand.
TCCGGCAGCCAGACATGAAACGGCACGAGTCCCGCCTTGGCGCCGAAGCCGAACAAGGCGAGCAGGAACGCCGCGCCCGCGCCGGCCGGCGACAAGTGCGCCGCGCGCATCGCGTCGAACGTGAACTGCCAGCTGCCGCCCTGCAGCACGCCGAAGCTCAGCAGGATGCCGATCGCGCCGACATGGGCGATCACGAGGTAGAGGAATCCCGCCTTGCGAATCTCCGCGACACGATGATCGGTGACGACGAGGAAATACGAGGACAAGGCCATCGTTTCCCAGGCGACCATGAAGCTGTACGCATCGTCGGCGAGCAGCACGAAACCCATGCTCGCCAGAAACAGGTGGTACTGCAGGCACAGCAGGCCCGCCGGCGTGCCCTGCGGCCCGCGGAAATAGCCCGCCCCGAACAGCGAAATGCCGGCGGCGGCGCCTCCGAGCAGAATCAGGAATACGCTGCTCAGCGCGTCGCAGCGCAGATGCATCGGCAGGTCGGGCAGGCCGACCGGCAGCGTCATCTGCTGCACGGCGGCGAGCGCCGCCGTCGATTGCAGCGGCGCAGTCAGCAAGGCCCAGAGACCCAGCGCGCCGAGCGCGAGCCCGAGCAGCGCGCCGAGCGGATACAGCAACCTGCTCGCAAACGCGGCGCTGTTGGGGCGCAGCAGTCCCGCGAGCCCGACCAAGAGCCACGCGCACAGCACGAGCAGGATCGCGGACAGCGGAGTGCCTAGGTTCGCGGACACGGAGCGTGGATCGTCCTATTCAACTTCAATGCACGTTCCATTATAATCCAATTAACACGTGACTCGCGAAAACCGCACCGCCCGTTTGACGATCCTGATCGACCCCCGCAAGAAAGCCGTGTTCGAGCGGCTTTGCGCGGAGGAAGATGCCGTTCCCTCCCAGGTCGTGCGCCGGCTTCTGCGGCGCTACATCGAGGAGCGGCTCGGCGAGCCGTGGACACCGGACCATGATGCGCCCGCGCCGCGCGGCGCGGGGCCGCGTGAACCGCGCCCGCGCTCCCCCGCTCCAACCAGCGGTCGGCGCAGCCGCCCCGCAACACGGGGCCGCCCGGCGTCGCGCAGCCGCTGAAGCCCAAGGCGGCTTCCGGGTTATGATTGCGCGCGGAGGCAACAGCGCTTGGCCGATTCATTGAGTTCACATCATGTCGTCATCGTCGGCGCGGGCTTCGGCGGATTGGCGACCGCGGTAGGCCTCGCGGGCGCCCCGGTGCGCATCACGGTCATCGATCAGCGCAATCATCATTTGTTTCAGCCGCTGCTCTATCAGGTCGGGACCGCGACGCTCGCGACCTCGGAGATTGCCTGGCCGGTCCGCCACCTGCTGCGCCGGCGCAAGGAAGTCACGACGCTGCTCGGCATTGTCGCCGGGGTCGATCCCACCAACCGCAAAGTGCTGTTTGAAGACGGCGCCGAGACCACGTATGACACGCTCGTGCTCGCGACCGGAGCGCGTCACGCCTACTTCGGGCACGACGAGTGGGAGCGGTTCGCGCCGGGACTCAAGACGCTCGAGGATGCGACCTCGATTCGCCGGCGCATTCTGCTCGCGTTCGAACACGCGGAGCGCGAAAGCGACCCGGAGCTGCGCGCCGCGCTGCTGACCTTCGTGATCGTCGGCGGCGGCCCGACCGGCGTCGAGCTCGCGGGCGCGATCGCCGAACTCGCGCACGAGAACCTGCCGGCCGACTACCGCAACATCGACACGCGACAGGCGAGGATCGTGTTGATCGAAGCGGGTCCGCGTATCTTGCCGGCGTTCACACCGGCGCTTTCGGCCTACGCGAAGAGCGCGCTGGAGAAACTGGGCGTGACCGTCGAACTCGGTCAGCCGGTCAGAGAATGCGATGCCGATGGCGTGATCTTCGGTGACCGGAGGCTGCGCTCCAAGGTGATCCTGTGGGCCGCGGGTGTGCGCGCCTCCGCGGCCGCGACCTGGCTCGCGGCGCCCGCCGACAACGCGAACCGCGTCAAGGTGGAGCCGGATCTGACGATCCCGGGGCATCCGGATATTTTCGCGATCGGCGACACCGCGAGCATCAGCGCCTGGCGCGGCAAGCCCGTGCCGGGAATCGCACCCGCCGCCAAGCAGCAAGGACTGCACGTCGCCGCGGCGATCCGCCGGCGTCTGCGCGGCGATTCGCAACGCGCACCGTTCCGCTATAGACACTCGGGCAATCTGGCGACGATCGGCAAGCGCTCCGCAGTCATCGATTTCGGCTGGATGAGCCTGCGCGGCAACCCCGCCTGGTGGGTCTGGGGTATCGCCCACATTTATTTCCTGATCGGGGTGCGCAACCGGCTCGCCGTCGCCTTGAGCTGGCTGTGGATTTACGCGACCGGCAGTCGCAGCTCCTGCCTGATCACGCAGGGAGAAAAAAAGGCTCCGATGCATCGCGACGAGGAGGTGCTGCAGGAATGAGCAGTCGCGGGAAGCGCGGCAGGCGACCCGCGCCGATCGGTGCGCGCCGCTGGATCATGGTTTGCGCCGCCGGGATGCTCGCTTGGAGCACCGCGCGAGCCGGCGACGCCGCAGCCGGACGCCGCCTGTTCCTCGAGCAATGCTCGATCTGCCACTCGGCATCGCCCGACGATCACGGCGGAGCGCAAGGGCCGTCGCTCGCCGGGCTATTGGGGCGCCGCGCCGCCGCGGACCCGGCATTCGGCTACAGCGCCGCGCTGCGCGCAGCGCCGCTCACCTGGGACGCCGCGACGCTCGATCGATTTCTCGCATCTCCTGCGGGCGTCGTGCCGGGCACCACGATGCCCGTCCTCGTCGCCGATCGGGCGCAGCGCGCAGATCTGATCGCGTATTTCGCGAGCCTGGCGCCGAGCGACGCGCGCTCCGGGGCTGCGCACGCCGCGCCCCCGACCGCCGCAGCGGGCAGCGCCGACTCAGGGCTGGACGGCGCCGATTGGCGCAAGGACCACCCGGGGCGCGTGCATCGCATCGACGGCGCGAGCTTGCCGTCGCCCTACGCGACGGCGTCCGCACGCAATTCGCCACGGCTCGTCGAGCGGCCCGCGGGCGCACCGCTCGCGGTTCCGGCGGGATTTCGCGTCGAGTCGCTGATGGCCCATCTGGATGGGCCGCGCAAAATGCTGGTCGCGGCCAACGGCGACATCTTTGTCAGCGAGATCACCGGCGGGCGCATCACTGCGCTGCGGCCCGCATCCGATAACCGTACGATCGCGAGCCACACGACCTATGCACAGGGGCTCAACAAGCCGTTCGGGCTCGCCTTTTACCCCGACGCCGCTGCATCCGCAATGGCTCTACGTCGCGCAAACCGATCGCGTCGTGCGCTATGCGTACACGACCGGCGAGCTGGTTGCGCGCGGCGAGCCGCAAACGGTGGTCGCAAACCTGCCGCACAACGGCGGCCACTCCACACGGGATATCGCCTTTTCGCCCGATGGCCGGCGCCTGTTCGTGTCGGTCGGGTCAGGTTCGAATGTCGCCGAAACGATGCCCAAGAAATCGCCCGCCGAAATCCGCAGCTGGGAAGCGCAGCACGGCTTGGGCGCCGCCTGGGGCTCGGAAGCCGATCGGGCGGCCGTTCTGGAATTCGAAGTCGGCGCCGAGCAGCCCGGACGCCTGTTCGCGACCGGGCTGCGCAATTGCGTGAGCCTCACGCGCCAACCCGAGACCGGCGAGCTCTGGTGCACGACCAACGAGCGCGACAATCTCGGCGACGACCTGGTGCCCGATTACTCGACGCGCATCAAGCAGGGGGCCTTCTACGGCTGGCCATGGTATTACCTCGGCGCTCACGAGGACCCGCGCTTGGCCGGTGAGCGCCCCGACCTGCGCGACCGGGTCACGATGCCCGACGTGTTATTCCAGTCGCACTCGGCGCCGCTCGGCCTCACGTTTTATACGGCCACGAACGGCGCATCCGCGTTCCCCGCCGACTACGTCGGCGACGGCTTCGTGAGCATGCACGGCTCCTGGAATCGCGGCTTCCGGACCGGCCACAAGATCGTGCGCATCCGCATGCGCGCGGGCGTGCCGACCGGCGACTACGAGGACTTCCTCACGGGCTTCATCGTCGACGACGGCGATGCCTGGGGACGACCGGTCGCAACCGCGGAGCTCGCCGACGGATCGCTGTTGATGAGCGAGGACGGTGCGGGCGTGATTTTCCGAATCTCCTACGACCGGGGCGCTCCGCGCTAGCGGCGTTCGAGAACCGACGCGCAGCGGCCCGGCGCTCGCGCAACCTCAAGTTTCGGGCTTCTCTGCCGCTTTAACCGAGGCGCCACGCAGTTTCGCGCGGGCGTGCGCTTGGAGAAAGCGGCAATGAAGGCAGAGAAATCGCAGCAATTCGATCGCCCGGTGCGCGATCCGGCGCGGCAGATGCGCGATCCGCGCCGCGGCGTGCGTGCGGCGGGCGTGTCCGACCGTCGATGGCCACCGTGAGTGCCCTGCCTACACCTGACTCTGCGACCGAATACGATGCGCTGATCCGGTTCTTGCAGCTCGCGCCGATGGGCCTCGCACAGATCTCGGCCGACGGCGCGATCGTGTTCATCAATCCGGCCGGTGCGCGCCTGCTGATGCCGCTATCGCGCGACGGCAGCCTCGACAACCTGTTCACCGTGCTCGAGGGCTTTGCCCCGCAAGTGCGCGAACTCGCACGGAGCTTCGCCGAACCGAACGGCACGATCTGCGACTCGCTGCGGATCCGTCTCGACCCCGGCGACGTCGGCAACTCGGCGCCGCAGGTGCTTTCGATCAGCATGCTCAAGCTCGACGGGCAGCGCTTGCTCGGCATGCTCAGCGACGTGACTCAGCAGGTGGCACTGGAACAGCGGGGTCTCGCGCGCCGGGCCGGCGATGCGGCGCGCGTCGACACGCTCACGCAGATGCCCAATCGCGCCGCGATCTGCGAGCACATCGACGCCGCGATACGGCGCGACCGCTCGGCGGCGCCGCGCGAATTCGCGGTGCTGTTCTTGAACTGCGATCGCTTCAAGCAGATCAACGATGCGCTGGGGCACGCGGTCGGCGACGAAATGCTGAACCTGATGGCCGACCGGCTGCGCTCGGCGCTGCGCGCGCAGGACGGCCTCGGTCACCCGGGCGCGGCCGACTTCCTCGCAGCGCGCGTCGGCGGCGACGAGTTCGTCGTGCTCGTCGACAACTTGCGCCGGCCCGACGACGTCCACGCGGTCGCTCAGCGCCTGCTCGACAAACTGCTGAAGCCCTACGGCATCGGCGCGCACCAGATCCATTGCGGCGTCAGCATCGGCATCGTGCTGCGCGCCCAGGCGGGCGCGGACGGCGATGCGGTCGTGCAGAAGGCGAGCATCGCGATGGTCGAGGCCAAGCGCACCGGCGGCGGACGCTACGTCGTTTTCGAGCCGCATATGCAAGAGCGCGCCGCTCGCCGCAGCGGCATCGAAGTCGAGCTGCGCCGGGCGATCGCCGAGCGCGAACTATTCGTCGTCTACCAGCCGATCGTGTGGCTGCGCGAGGACAACGTCCAGGGCGGCGCGGCGCGGCCGGCGGGCGTCGAGGCCTTGGTGCGTTGGCGCCACCCGACGCGCGGACTCATCCCGCCGCTCGACTTCATCGGAGTCGCGGAGGAATGCGGCCTCATCGGGCCGGTCGGGGAATTCGTGCTGTCGACCGCCTGCCATCAATTCGTCGGCTGGCAACGCGAGCTCGGCTCGCGCGCGCCGCAAACGCTCGCGGTCAATCTGTCGCGAGCCCAGTTGTTCCAACCCGGATTGGTGGGCGCGGTGCGCGAAATTCTCGATTCGAGCGGCATGCGCTCGCGCCAGCTCCAGCTCGAGGTCACCGAGAGCCTGGCCGCGCAGGACGAGCGCGTGCAGCGGCACCTGCATGCGCTCAAGGAACTGCGGCTCACGCTGTCGCTCGACGACTTCGGCACCGGATACTCCTCGCTCGCGAGCCTGCACCAGCTGCCGATCGACACCGTCAAGATCGACCGATCCTTCGTCAGTCAGGCCGATACCAGCTACCACCATCGCGTGCTCATCGAGGCGACCGTGCGCGTCGCGACCAGCCTCGGCATGAGCACCGTCGCCGAGGGCATCGAGACGCTCGCGCAGGCGAACGTCGTGCACAAGCTCGGCTGCGAGAAGGGCCAGGGCTACTACTTCAGCAAGCCGCTCTCGGCCGCCGACATCGTCGCCTGGCTCGGCGTCAAGGAGCCGAGCGCCGGCTGACAGCGCGCACGCGGCGCGGCGCCGCGGTTTCCGCGCCGGTTGTAGCGCGGTTCGCGCCGGCTGTCGGCCCTTTCCGATTTGACCCAGCGGATGCCCGCGACTACGCGTTGCCTTCTGGTCGCGATACCCTGATTTGCGGGCTGTCACGATCGACATCATCGTGACGGTCTACGACATGAACACGGCGAATCACGGCGTCGTCGTCACCGCTCCACGCATCAACGGCTTCAGTTCGGTGCGCATCACGGTGACGCCGGGCCGCAATGGCAGGGGCAGCGTGTCCTGGACCGCGACGACCGTAACGACCGTCGATCTCTACGCGCGCTAAGCCGCCGCGCGCCGGCGCAATGCGAGCGCGAGGCCCGCTAGTGCGAGCAGCGCCAGTTCGTCGAGCGCACCACCGCCGCCGCCGGAACTCGGCGGCGGTTGAGTTGCGATCGCGTTCACCGTGAGATTCGCGGTCGCGAGCGCCGACGCACCCGCCGCATTGCTGCAGGTCATCGAATATGCCTGCGAGCCCGCAGTCGTCGGCGTGACCGCGAGCGTACCACTCGCGTTTTGCGTGCCGCTCCAACTGCCGGACGCCGTGCAACTCGTTGCATTCAGCGAGGACCAGGTGAGCGTCGAGGCGCTGCCAACCGTGACCGTCGACGGCGCGAACGACAGGGTCGGCGCGCCCGGCGGGACTGCCGCGAGCGCCGCATCGGCCTGGATGAATCCGTAGCCGGCATTGAAATTGTAGGTAGGCGTCGCGCCGCCCGTCGGCACAGGTCCGATCGGCAGCGCGCTCGTCTGCAGCGCCGTGACGACCGCGGCCGGCGTCAGGGTGCTGTTCGCCTGCAGCATGAGCGCGGCGATACCGGCCGCGTGCGGCGTCGCCGCCGAGGTGCCGAAAAAGTTCGGTACGCTGGGGTCGTTCTGGCACTGCGGCGTCGATGTGGTCAGCAGGCCATTGCTGCCGGTGATGCCGGCGGTCGCGAGCGTGAAGCCTAAGAACGTGTTGTTGACGCCGTCGGGTCCCGTGAAATCCGGCTTCTGGCGCACGATCGGGGTCGTGAGCTTCTTACCGGTGCTGTCGAACAGGATCGGCGCGCCGCCGAGCGAAGAATAGCTCTCCAATTGCGCCGGAGTCGCGCCGCACAGCGGCGTATTGAAGTAAAACGCGGCCGCGACCGCCGCGGCGCCCGCGGCGCCGGGATGGCCCTGGATCGTCGCGCTGTTGGTGGCGAATGTACTGCTGATCGGCGCGGGAGTCGTTTGTCCGTCGGTTTCGACCGAGACGATGATGCGCCCCGGCGGCGCGGTTCCGTTCGCGAGCCCGACCTGAATGTTGAGCGTCTCTTGCAGCGTGTTGTTGCCGGGGTTCGCGAGCGTCGAGTTCGCGGGATTGCCGACGATCATGATTTGGACCGGGTCGGTACCGATCGCGTTCGCGCCCGTACAAGCCGTCGTAGCGCCCGCATAGTCTTGGATTAGAAATTGACCCAGTTCCGTGTTCGTGCCGGTCACGCAGACGTCGATTTGGCTCGTCGCGCCGCCGCTGCCGGGCGCCCCGGTCACGTAGGGCTGGTCCCATTCGACGACGACCGCGAGGAACTGCCCGGGCGCTTGGGGAGCCACGGTGATCTGCAGGTCCGTCGTCGTGGTTGCGCCGCTCGGATCGAAATTCAGCAAGAATTCGCCGGCATTCGGCAATCCCTGGCCGACGGCCGTCGTGCCGAACACCGGTGCGGTATTCTCGTAGGCCGCATTGCCGTCGTTGCCGGCCGCGGAGAAGTACGCGACGCCATTCGCGACGACCGCATCGACGGCCTCGGCGACCAGGCCATCTTGATAAAACGGCTCATCGAAGTAGCCGAGATCGTCGGCAATGATTTTTGCGCCGGCGCCGCCCGCCGAGGTCGCGGCCGCGAGCTTCGTGATGCCGTTTGCGAAATCCGCTTCGCTGTTGTCACCCGTGTAGAACGCGAGGCCGGCGCCCGGCGCAACTACGTGCACGATCTGCAACATCGCGCGGCCCTCGTCGGAGAATGGCAGCTGCGCCGGAGCGCCATAGTTCAAACAGTTGCCGTTGAAGGGCTCGGCCAGCACGTTGACACCCGCGGGCAAGGCGCCGCTCGCGACGTCGTCGGCATAGGTCGCAGTGAAGCCGTTATAGGCATAGCCCTCGTTGCCGGACGCCGGCACGCCGCTGCCGGGCGCCGCATACACCGAATAGCAGTCGAAGCTGTCGGAAATCACGCCGACGGAGACGCCGCTGCCGGTCAGCGACGGATAGGTCGAGCGCACGACGTCGCTCTTCTGCACGAAATCGCCCTGGGTCGCAACCGCGGCGCGCCGATGCGGCATCGAGGCGCGCAAGGAAAGCACTTCGTCACGCGCGGCCGCGGCTTCGATCCGATCGACGGGCAGCCAGCCGCCGACGTCGTTCGAGAACACCGAGGCATGCTCCAAGCCGAGCGACACCAGCGCCGCTTTGAGCTGCTGCGGATCATCGCGGGTCACGGCATCGACGAGGACTTCGGGCGTCGCGCCGCCGGCGCCCTGCCGGAAGCGTGCGGCGGGGTTCATCGCCGCCAGGTCGGCGAGCGCGCTCTCGGGTCGCGCCGTCGGCGCGCGGCGCGCCAACTCCGCGAGCGCCGCGTCGAGTTTGCGCGAGCTCGGGCTCGCAAGCTGCGCGGCGCTGCGGCCGCCGAATGCGTGCAGCTGTCGGCTACCCGCGACAGGCACCGCCCCGCGGTGCAAGCTGATCGGGCGCAATCCGAAGGTCGCCGACAGCGCGGCGACTCCCGCGAGTAGCCCAAGGCCGCCGATCGCCATGTAACGTGCTTGCATCGCTGATGCTCCAGAATGACCGCCGACCCAGTGTCACCGATCTGACTGCAGCATTGCAATCAAGTTCACGGTCGGCGCGCGGGAATCAATGGCGCGCGAGGAATCGGTGCCGATATGCTGGCTCAGTGCGGTTCCGCACAGACAGCCGGCAGCGCGCTCAACTCGCTGATGGCGGCGAGCAAGGCTTGAGTATCGACGGGTTTGCTCAGGAAGCGGCAATTGGCGACCGGCGGCTTGACCGCGCGGAGCATCGACTCGAGATCGCCGCTCAGCAGCACCGCCGGCACGTCCCATTGCTTGTCGGCACGCAGCTTGCGCAGCATTTCGAAGCCGGTGATTTGGCCGTCGAGCCGATAATCCGAGATCACGACATCGCCGGGCGCAAGACTCGCAAACAACTTCTCGGCCTCGGCCGCTCCGGCGCTGCTCTTGACCTCGTAGCCCTCGAGACTCAGGAACAATTCGGTCGCGGCACGCACCGACGAATTGTCTTCGATGAGCAGCAGCCGCGCGCGTCGGTGACTCGAAGTATCTTGCATTCGCGCACTCGCGGCGACGTGAATCGCGGGCTTTGCGAGCAGGTTTGAGCGCGGAATGCGCACGCGCACGCGCGTTCCGACGCCGAGCGTGGAGCTGACGCCGACCATCACGCCCAATAGCCGCGAGACCTCGCGTACGATCGCGAGACCGAGGCCGACGCCGACGCGCGGCGTACCGGCCGTGTCAACTTGGTAGTATTCGTCGAAAATCCGGTCGAGCTTGTCGGCCGGAATGCCGATTCCGGAGTCCTCGACGAAGATCGAAAACGTCTCGGCATCGAGCGACTGCGAGACGCGCACATAGCCGCGCTCGGTGTATTTGATCGCATTGCCGATGAGGTTCTGGAGCAGCTGGGTAAAGAGCGTGCGATCGGTCATCAGCACCGCATCGGTCTCGGCGAATTTGAGCTCCAGGGCCTTGGGCGCCACACTCGATTCAAACTCGCGCTGCAGGTCCAAGAACATCGAGGCGAGGCTCACGGGCGCAAGCTGCGGATCGACCGCTCCGGATTCGAGGCGGCTGATGTCGAGCAGCGCGTGCAGCAAGCGCGTCGCACTGTCGATCGCCTGCTCCTGGCGGCGCACGAGTTCGTGCAAATGGTGGGTGTCGTGCGTGAGCTTGAGGAGCGATGCGTTGAGCAGCCGGATCGCCTGCATCGGCTGCCTGAGGTCGTGGCTCGCGGTTGCGAGGAACCGGCTCTTGGCCTGATTCGCGCGGTCCGCCTCCTGGCGCGCCGCGACCAGCGCGGCGCTGATCGCTCGCCGCTCGGTCATGTCGCGGACCGCCACCGAGACGTAGTCGCGGTCGGCGCTGCGAATCGGCGCGAGGCGAATGCCGGCCGGGAATTCCGAGCCGTCCGATCGGCGCGCCGACAGATCGACGAGCCGGGCACCCATCTCGCGATTGGACGGCGCCTGCAGAAAGCGGGCGACATGCTGCTGGTGGCGCTCGCGCAGCCGCTCCGGGATCAGCAATTCCATCGGACGGCCGGCCAATTCGTCGCTCGAATAGCCGAACATGTCGCGGGCCGTGTCATTGGAGAATTGGATGATGCCCTGCGCATCCACCACAAGGAGTGCATCAGGGGAAAATTGCAATAGTTGTTGTACGATCGAGCCGATTTCAGTCATGACTTGCTCTACATCGAGCCTAGCACGATTGCGCGCGGAAGCGCTGAACCGGGGCCCAGGCGCCGTTCGGCGCAGCCCCGATAAGGGACTAGCGCAGCGGCATGCGGGGAATTCGCGGCTGCGGTTCGCGCGCCAATGCGGCAAGCTCGTGCTTTATTCGGCCAGGATCTCCTCGGGGGAACTTTGAATCACACCAAGGTGAGCTTGGAAGCGTCCCGCGGGATACTCAATCAGCTCATGGAAATCGCCCGGATCTCGGCGCTCGCTGAAATGGCGAGCGGCATCGCGCACGAACTCAATCAGCCGCTCGGCGCCATCGCGACCTTCGCACAGGCCGGCGAGCGCATGCTCAATCGGCCGGATCCGCTCGTGACCGGCGCATCCGATGTTTTCCGCCAGATCAACCAGGAAGCGCTCAGCGCCGGCGAGGGCATTCGGCGCATTCGCCGCTTGTTCGACCAAGAGGAATCGACGCGTGCGCGCTGCCAGATGTCGGACGTCGTCGCGGAACTGATGCCGGTGCTCGAAATGCTCGCCGCGGGCGCCGGCGGGAATCTTCAATACGAGGCGGCAGCCGACCTGCCGCCGGTGTTCATTGACCGGCTGAGAATCCAGCATGTGCTGTTCGCGCTGGTCCAGAACGCATTTGACGCGAGCGCGGCGACCGCCAAGGACCCTTCGGTCCGGATTTCAATCATTGGTGACCGCTACGCGGTCGAAATCTGTGTCGCCGATTCGGGGGCCGGGATCTCGCCCGAGGTCCAAAATCACCTATTTCGACCGTTTTTTACAACGAAAGCTCGCGGAACGGGGCTTGGCCTGGCGTCAAGTCGTGCGATCATAGAGGCTCACGAGGGGAAGATCGCGTTCGAAAGTTCGCCCTCCGGAGGTAGCCGTTTCACGTTCCGGCTCCCGGCCGCGGGGCTCTAGGCGGAGTGTGCATGGCGAAGCCGATCGTTTATGTCGTCGACGACGATGACGGGATGCGTCGCGCGCTGACGTTGCTGCTAAGCACCGTCGGCTATACGACCGAGGCCTATTCACGGCCGAGCGAGTTTTTGGCGCATTTCAAGCCGGAGGAACCGGGCTGCCTGGTATTGGACATCCGCATGCCCGGCATGAGCGGTTTGGAGCTGCAGGAGCAGCTCAATCGAACCGGCTGCATGTTGCCGATCATCTTTATCACCGGCCATGGCGACGTGCCGATGGCAGTCCAGGCGATGAAAGCCGGCGCGTTCGAATTCATTCAAAAACCGTTCCGGGACCAGGATCTGCTCGATCAGATAAATCATGCGCTGCAGCATGACGCGGAGAACCGCCAGGGCGTCGCGCGCCGCGCCGAGGTGTTGCGCCGGCTCGAATCCCTGACCCCGCGTGAGCGCCAGGTCATGGATTTGGTCGTCGAGGGCGGCGCCAACAAGGTCATCGCGATCGACCTCGGGTTGAGCGAGCGTACCGTCGAAATTCATCGTGCCAAGGTCATGGAGAAGATGGGCGCGCGATCGGTCGCGCATCTCGTCAAATTGCACATGACGCTCGCGGAGCCGACATAACGCGCAAGTGCCGATCGGCGCGCTTGATTGCCGATCGGCGCGCGCGATTGCCGAGCCGCACGCCCCATTAGGCGAAGTACCGCGCGCACTACGCGGAATCCCATATTGGCCGACGAGGGTTTTCAGGCAAGTCTACCGCGCAGCATGCTGCGCCCCGAGAACTCATCGATGAACATGGCCGTCCAATTCGATCCTGAACTGATGCAGCGCTACGACCGCGAAGGCCCGCGCTACACCTCGTACCCGACCGCCGTGCAATTTCGCGACCTCGATCCGAACTGCTATGAAGCCGCCGCGGTCACGAGCCGCGGCGCGGTCGACAAGAGCCCGCTGTCGCTCTACGTCCACATTCCGTTCTGCTACAGCCCGTGCTTCTACTGCGGATGCAACAAGATCGTCACGCGGCAGGTCGAACGATCGGACCCCTATACGGCGCGGCTGTTCAAGGAAATATCGATGCGCAGCGCCTACTTCGACTCGCATCGCGAAGTCGAGCAGCTGCATTTGGGCGGCGGCACGCCGACCTTTCTCACCCCGGAGCGCCTGGGCGCGCTCATCGACACGCTCGATCGCTTCTTTCGGCTCGTGAACAGCGAGTCGCGCGACTATTCGATCGAGATCGACCCGCGCACCGTGGATGCGAGCTATGTGCGGCAGCTCGCGGAGCTCGGCTTCAATCGCATCAGCATCGGCGTGCAGGATTTCGACGCCGAAGTGCAGACCGCGATCAATCGGATCCAGCCGGCCGAACTCGTGCAGCAGACGCTCGACGCCGCCCGTGCAAACGGATTCAAGTCGATCAATTTCGACCTGATCTATGGGCTACCCCGCCAGAACCTCGCGAGCTTCAGCGCGACGCTCGATCAGGTCGTCGAGATGCGGCCCGATCGGTTGGCGGTCTACGGCTATGCCCACATGCCCCAGGTGTTCAAGGCGCAGCGGCAGTTGCAACCGGGCGACTTGCCGAACGCCGCGACGCGCCTCGCGCTGCTGCAGCTTGCGGTCAACAAATTGACGGCGGCCGGGTACCTCTATATCGGGATGGACCACTTTGCGCTGCCGGGCGACTCGCTCGCGCTGGCGCGTGAAAGCGGCACCCTGCACCGCAGCTTTCAGGGCTATACGACTCACGCGAGCCGCGATCTCGTGAGCCTCGGGGTCAGCGCGATCGGGCAGGTCGGCAATCTCTATATTCAAAACCACAAATCGCTCGCCGGCTACAACGAGGCCGTCGATCAAGGCGTGCTGCCCTCGTTTCGCGGCGTCACGATGAACGCCGACGATGTCATTCGCAAGGACATCATCCAGCAGATCATGTGCCACGGAACGATCGACATTCCGGCGACCGAAAGGCGCTTCGGCATCGAGTTCGACGCCTATTTTCAGGCCGAATCGCCGCGACTCGCGGCGCTCAGCGCCGACGGCCTCATCAAGGCCGACAGCCGCCGTATCGAGCTCACGCCACGCGGCCGCCTATTGATGCGAAACGTCGCGATGGCGTTCGACGCGTACGGCGCGGCAGCGGCCCAGAAGGCGCCGCTGTCGCGCGTGATCTAGCGCCGATCAACGCTCCCAGTGCCCTCGCACATGGTGCCAGCGGCCGCCGACCGGGTCCCAGCGATCCGGAACCCAATGATAGCCGCGGCGCTCGCCGATCCAGTGGCCGCCGATCCAGACGTGGCGCCCGTCGCGCCACTCCCAGAAGCCCGGCGCCCAGACATAGCCGACGCGCGGCGGCGGCACGACTTCCACCTGCGCGACCGGCGGCGCGATATCGACATCGATGAGCACGCCCGCCATGGACACGGCCGGTAGCGCCATCGCGCTCGCGGCCACCAGGGTCGCCGCAATCAGAGCCTTGAACTTGATTGTCATCGAAATCTCCTCCGTCGATCGGGAAACCGCCGCCATTATAAGCGTCCTTCCTCGAGTAACGTCGGCCCCCCGCCGCGGTTGACCGCTCAGCCGCACCAATCGAGCGAACGGCTGATCGCCTTCTGCCAAGCACCGTAGAGCGCGCTGCGCCGCGACTCGCTCATGGACGGCCGCCAGCGCTTGTCGATGCTCCAATGTGCCGCAAGTTGCTGCGGGCCGCTCCAGAACCCCACGGCGAGTCCGGCGGCGTAGGCCGCGCCGAGCGCGGTGGTTTCGACGACCTGCGGGCGCACGACCGGCACATCGAGAATATCGGCCTGAAATTGCATCAGCAGTTCATTGCCCACCATGCCGCCGTCGACGCGCAGCTCCTTGATCGCGATCGATGAGTCGCGGTGCATCGCCGCGAGCACGTCGCGCGTTTGGTAGGCGGTCGCCTCGAGCGCCGCGCGCGCGATATGCGCGCGATTGGCGTAGCGCGTGAGTCCCGCGATGATGCCGCGCGCACTCGCCCGCCAGTGCGGCGCATAGAGTCCGGAAAAGGCGGGCACGAAATACACGTCGCCATTGTCCTCGACCTCGCGGGCGAGCGCCTCGATCTCACCGCTATGCGCGATCAGGCGCATATTGTCGCGCAGCCATTGCACGAGCGCGCCTGCGATCGCGACCGAACCCTCGAGCGCGTAGCGCGGCGCCGCCGAGCCCATTTGATACGCCACCGTGGTGATCAGCCCGGCCTTCGAGGCGACCGGCTCCGTGCCCGTGTTCATGAGCATGAAGCAGCCCGTGCCGTAAGTGTTCTTGGCCTCGCCGGGCGCAAAGCAGGTCTGGCCGACGAGCGCGGCCTGCTGGTCGCCGAGAATGCCGGCCACCGGCACGCCGGCGAGCGCCTCGAGGCGCGCCTCGCCGTAGACCTCGGAGGAGGCGACGATGCGCGGCAACACCGCCGGCGGAATCTTGAACTCGCGCAACAGCTGCGGGTCCCAGCGCAGTGTCGCGAGATCCATGAGCTGGGTGCGGCTTGCGTTCGTGACGTCGGTGAGGTGCAGGCCGCCGTGCACGCCGCCGGTGAGATTCCAAAGCAGCCAGGTATCGATCGTCCCGAAGAGCGCATCGCCCGCGTCGGCAAGCGCGCGGGCGCCGGCGACTTCGTCGAGCAGCCATTGGAGCTTGAGCGCGCTGAAATAGCTCGCGAGCGGCAACCCGGTCTTGTCGCGGTAGCGGTCGGGTCCGCCGCGGCTTGCATAATCCGCGACCAGCGCATCGACGCGCGTATCCTGCCAGACGAGCGCGTTGTGGAGCGGCAGCCCCGTCCGGCGATTCCACAACACCGTGGTTTCACGCTGGTTGGTGAGGCCGAGCGCGGCCAAATCGGCCGCCGCGACGCCGGCCCGCGCCTTCGCCTCGACAACGACCTCGATCGTGTTGCGCCAAATTTCGAGCGCATCGTGCTCGACCCAACCGGGCCTGGGCAGCAGCTGCGCATGCTCCTTGTGCGCGCTGCCGACGATGCGCCCGTCGCGATTGAACACGATGCAGCGCGTGCTCGTGGTGCCCTGATCGATTGCAGCGAGGTACGTGGCCATGTGCGTTTTCCAATATAATCCGAGCGGCGGCACAAATTACCGCAGTCTCGATCGAACTTCACGAGCGACGCATGCTTAAGGCGACAAATGGCGGGGGAATCATCGGTGCGGCCGTCGCCTGCGGTTTGCTGCTCTGGCTCGGTTCGCCGCGAGCGGCGGCGGCCGAGGACCTGAGCACGAGCTGCCAGGCGCACGGCTGGGACATGGGCAGCGAGATTTCGGCGTTCAAGAGCACGGCGGAAAACGTGCCGGCCGGAGCCGCGGTCGGCGCTCTGCCGCCGCTCGAACTCGGGGTGCTCTACGTCCTGAAGCTGCGGGCGCAGACCGACGTCACCTATTTGCAGGCCTCGAACAAGAAGTCGCTGGTCCAGGCGCCGCTCGGCGGCATGACGACGTTCGCGATCGCGAAGCCCGGCGTCTATCGAATCACGGTCGATTCGCCGCTGTGGATCGACGTGGTCGGCCCCGACGGTACCGTGGCACCGGGCGCCTTTACGGGCTGGCACGACTGCCGCCTGTTTCGCAAGAGCGTCGAGTACACGCTGCCAGGACCCGAGTCCTACGTATTGCAGGTCAGCGAGGCGACGCCGGAGCTCGTGCGCATCGTGATCGAAGCCGCGAAGCACTGAATGATCACGGTGTACTCGGAGCAGCATTTGCTGCGGAACGTGCGCACCGAATTGTCGGGCGGGCTGCTGATCGCCCCGCACGAGTGTGCCGCGCGCGCCGAAATCGTGCTCGAGCGCGTGCGCGGTGTCGGCCTAGGTCCGGTACAGGCGCCGCAAGCCTTCGGCATGGCCCCGCTGCTGCGCGTGCATGACGCGGACTATCTCGAGTTTTTGAGCGTGGCCTGGGACGCCTGGGTCGCTGGGGGCAATCGCGGGGAAGCGATCCCCGATTGCTGGCCCGCGCGGCGTATGCGGCAGCGCGCGCCCGCCAGCGTCACCGGCAAACTGGGCTACTACGCATTCGCCGCCGAGACCTCGATCGGCGCGGGCACTTGGACTGCCGCGCGGGCCGCCGCCGACGTCGCGCTCACCGGCGCGCAAGCCCTCGGCGCGGGCGCCGCCGGCGCCTTCGCGCTGTGCCGGCCGCCCGGACACCACGCGGCGCGCGACTTGTTCGCCGGCTACTGCTTCATCAACAATGCGGCAGTCGCGGCCCAGCACCTGCGCGATGCGGGCGCGGCACGCGTCGCCGTGCTCGACGTCGATTTTCACCACGGCAACGGCACTCAAGACATTTTCTACGAGCGCTCCGACGTGCTGTACGCCTCGCTGCACGGCGACCCGGCCGAGGCGTTTCCTTATTTCTTGGGCTATGCGGATGAAACCGGCGCCGGTGCCGGCGAGGGGTTCAACCTCAACCTGCCGCTGCCGCGCGGCACCGGCTACGCGGCCTGGAGCGCGGCGCTCGCGGTGGCGCTCGCGCGGATTCGGGCATTCGGGGCCGAAGCGCTCGTGGTCTCGCTCGGCGTCGACACCTTCGTCGCCGATCCGATCAGCTTCTTTCGTCTCGAATCGCCGGACTTCGCGGACTACGGCCGCCTGATCGGCGGCTTGCGCGTGCCGACGCTGTTCGTGCTCGAGGGCGGCTACGCGGTCGCCGATATCGGAGTCAACGCGGTCAACGTGCTGTCGGGTTTCGAGGACGCACGGTGAGCGCGCCCGCGCCCGCGCCCGCGACCGCGACCGCGACCGCGGCGCTGCCGGTGCAACGCGGCCTCTATCACGGCGTCAAGGTCGTGATCGCGCTGTTCTTGGCGGGCTTCATGGTCTACGGCGGGGGCCTCTATTGTTTCGTGCTGTTCGTGCCGCCGCTCACCCAGGAATTCCACTGGGACCGCGCCTCGACGAGCGGCATCGTCACGGCATTTTGGCTCAGCGCGCCGATGATTCTGCTCGGCGGCTTCGCGATACGCCGCGTCGGCGCCATTCGCTTGCTGGTGACCGGCATCATCATCGAGGCGATCTGCGTGACGCTGATCTCGACGATCTCGACTTTCGGCGAGATGTACCTGCTGCGCGCGCTCATGGGCTTCGGCAAGGTCATGTTCGCGGTCACCCTGCCCTACATGGTGTCGCGCTGGTTCTCGCGCCACTATTCACTCGCGCTCGGCGTCGTGTGGTCGGGCTGGCAGTTCGGCGGGCTCGTGCTCGCGCCGATCGCCGGAGAAATCATCCTGCACTACGGATGGCGCGCCGCCTGTCTCGCGATCGCGGCCGGACTCGTGACCTTGGGGCTGCTGCCGGTGTTCGCGACCATGCGCATCCGTTCGCCGCGCGAACTCGGACTCGGACTCGACGGCGACCCGCTGCGAAGCGCGGCGGCGGGTGCCGATCCCGACGAGGCCGCGCGCACCGAGTCGGACGGCGCGCCGTCCGGATCGGTGGGCCAGTTGCTGAGCTCGCCGATGTTTTGGCTGATCGCGCTCTCGACGCTGTTCTTCTTCACGACGTATGGCGGGCTGCTCACGCACGAAGCCTCGGTCGTCGAGGGTGCCGGCTTTAGTCCGCGGCTCGCCTCGATCGTGCTCGGCTCGACCGCGGGCTTTGCCGGCGTCGGCTCCTTGACGGTCGGCTGGCTGCTCGATCGCTACTCGGTGCGCCTGATCGGCGCGGGCCTGCATCTGCTGCTGCTCGGCGGCGCAGTGTCCTTGCTGCTCGTCGACCGCATTCATTCGGCCGCCGCGCTCGTGACCTACGCCGCATTCTTCGGCGTGACGATCGGCGGCGGCGATGTGTACTTCGTCGCGGTGCTGCGGCGCCGGTTCGCCAAAGTCAGCGTCGCCTTCAGCTACAGCGCCTGGTACTTCTGCCAGATCCTCACGCTGCTGGTCGCGGGCCCCGCGGCCGGCAAGATCTTCGACCTGACTGGCAATTACACGGTGACGCTCGCGTTGCTCGCCGCGAGTGCCGTGGTCGCCTGCTGCCTGTCGATCCTCGTGTGGCGCCCTCCCGGCCTCGGCCGCGTCGAGCGTGCGCATTGAAATGACGGACCCGCGCGGCGCCGAGCCGCCGGCCCGCGCGCTCCCGCGCGAGGCGGCGGCCGATCCGAAACGCGCAGCCGACGACGCGCAGCTGTGCGCACTGAGCGCGACCGCGGCGGTCGCGCTGATGTCGCGCGGCGAGCTGCAGGCCGAGCGTTATGCCGAGGCGCTGCTCGCTCGGTGCAGCGCGCGGCAAGCGCTCGGCGCGTTCATCACGCTCGAACCGCCACGCGTGCTCGAAACGGCGCGCGCCCGCGACCTCGAACGCCGAGCGGGCGCCGCGCCGGGGCCGCTGTTCGGGCTGCCGATACCGATCAAGGACAGCGTCAACACGCGCGACTATCGAACCACGGGCGGCACGCCGGCATTGCGCGATTTTCGGCCGCGCGACGATGCGCCCGTGGTCGCATTGCTGCGGGCGGCGGGCGCGCTCGTGCTCGGCAAGACCAATCTGCACGAGCTGTCCTACGGCTGGACCAGCGACAACGAGGCTTTCGGCGCCGTTCACAATCCCTATGATCCGGCGCGGATTGCCGGCGGCAGCAGCGGCGGAACGGCGGCCGCAGTGGCTGCGGGTTGCGCGCCGCTCGGTGTCGCCGCGGACACCGAAGGTTCGATCCGCGTGCCGGCCGCGTTCTGCGGCATCGCCGGATTTCGGCCTACGACCGGTCGCTACCCGACGCAAGCCTGTATCCCGATCACGCCGCTGTTCGACCAGGTCGGACCGCAGGCTCGCAGTGTCGTCGACCTGCTGCTGTTCGACGCGGTCGTGGCCGGGGACTCACGACCCATCGGCGCGACGGACTTGCGCGGACTTCGGATCGGCATCGTGCACGATCCTTGGTTCGAGGGGCTCGATCCGCAGGTCGAGCGGCTCACCGATCTCGCACTCGGCAAGCTCAAGCAGGCCGGTGTGCAGCTCGTCGAATCCGAACTGCCGGGCGTCGCGGCGCTCGTCGAGCGCAGCACCGCTCAGGTGCAGAATCACGACGTGCGCATCGCGCTCGCAAATTATTTGGACGAGTTCGGCGCGGACCTCGACTTCGAACAGGTCGTCGCTCTCTCGAGCCCCGGCATTCAGGCGATGTTTCGCCGCCTCGTGATGCCAGGCGGCGCGCAGTTCGTTTCGGAGGCCGACTACCGCAGCGCTTGCGAGCTGCACCTGCCCGCGCTGCGAGCACTGTACCGCGACTACTTCGCGCGCACCGGCGTCGCGGCGATCGTGTTTCCGACGACGCTGATCGCGGCGCCGCGGATCGGCGAGGACCGCGTCGTTGCGATCGGCGGGCGCACGGTGCGCTTCGAGACCGCGGTCGCGCGCAACATCGCGCCCGGCAGCTCCGCCGGGTTGCCGGGCCTCGTGCTGCCGATCGGGCTCACCGCCGAAGGATTGCCGGTATCGCTGGAATTCGACGGTCCGGCGGCGGCCGATCGCGGGCTGCTCGCGCTCGGCGCAAGCCTCGAGCCGCTGTTCGGGCGCCTGCCGCCGCCGATCAGTTAAGTTCCGGCATCAATATTCGATTTGGTACGTGATGCCGATGCTGCTGCCGGGATCGTTCTCCGGGGTCGTGCCTTGGGTTATCGCGGTACCGTTGCCGAGTCGCGTTTGCAGCTTCAAGTGCTTGCTGAGATCGACGTCGACCTGCAGCTGCGTCGAGCCCGTCGTGCTCTGCTTGGCCTCGACATAGACGCGCTTGGCGATGTAACGCCCTGCGGCGACATTGTAGCCCGCGGCCGGCGTGCCGGTCGCGCCCGCGCCGCTCGCGGAGCCCGTGGCCGCTGCGGCGGCCGTGGCATTGGATCCGAAATTTATCCGATCGAGACCCAGGGATTTTTGCAGCTTGGTCAGCGGATTGAATCCGCCGTCGCCGCCGACACTCAAGATCGCGAGTGCGGCACCGATTTGCGCGGCCATCAACGGCGTCAGCTGCGAGGTGGGCACGCCGAACAACAGGCGCGCGAGAATCTCGTCCTGCGGCATCTGCGGGCTGCTGGTGAAGTCGAATTTCGGCGCATCCGCCAAGCCCGTGATACTGAGCGTCACGGTGGTCGAGTCGGGCAAGTTCTTCTGAGCCTTGAAATCCAGCGTCGGATCGAGTTTGTTCTTGAGGCCGGCACCGTCGAAGCTCACGCGACCGGGCACCTGGATCGGCAAGGTGTTGCCGGCGATCGAGAAGCTGCCGCGTTGCAGGTCGAACCCGCCGCCGACCGTCGGCACATCGACGGTGCCGCCGATCTGCAGATCTCCGCCGAGTTCCGCGTCGAGTCCGCGGCCCTGCACGAGGATCTCGTTGGGCGCGTGGACCGCGATGTCGAGCCCGATCACGAGCTGCGGTTCGAGCGGCAGCGGCGGCTTCTTGCCGCGGCGGCGCACATCGAGCACGGCGACGGTCGGCGGCAAGGCACTCGGGATACCGATGGTCGCCCGGTGGATCTGCACGCTGCCGACGACATTGAGCCGATCGAGCGCGGTTCCCTTGATCTCGATCGCCGCATCGAGGTTGGCGGTGATCAGACTGTTCGCAACGGCCTCCGCATGGTCGGCGGTCAGCTTCAAGTACACCGGAATGCGCGGTTGCAGAATGCCGATCGTCCCGCTCAGCGAGACGCTGCCGGCGGCGGCGCGCGCCGTGAAGCGGTCGATCTTCAGCGCGCCTTGGTTGCCGGAAAATTGCGCCGAGATCTCCGACAAATTGATGCCGCGCACATAGTCGCGCAGGCTTGCATTCGCCAATTGAATCGTGCCGCCGATCTCGGGCGCCGCGGCCGTGCCGCCAACGCGCAGCGCGACGTTGAGATCGCCGGTCGTTCGCAGGCCGCGCGCTTCGAGCAACGGGCTCATCAAGCCGATGTCGAGTTTGCCGTCGACCTGCAGCGCGATCGGCCCGCTGCCATCGAGCGCGGTGCGTCCGGTGATCGCGAGCTGCGAATTCTTGCCGGCGGTCAAGCGGCCGTCGACGGTCGCCGTTGCGGCATCGAGCCGCAGCTCGGCCTGGAAGTCCGCCGCGGGCAGGCCGCTTGCCGCCTCGCTCGCGAAGCGAATTCCGGCCGCCCGCATCCGAATGTCGCCGATTAAATGCGCGGGGCTGCCCGTGAACTCGGCCTCGGCGCTGATGGTGCCGTCGTCCAACAAATCGGGCATGAGGACGTTGACGAGCGCCGGGCGCACCTGCTCGAGCGATGCGTGAACATCGAACGACGGCAGCAGACGGCCCGAGACGTTCAGCTGCGCCTGCTGCTCACCGAGCCGCAGTCGATCGACGGTGATGCCGTCCACGAAGGAAAAAAACGCGGGCGCGAGCAGGCGAACCTGCTGCTGCCGGCTCGTGATCTCCATGCGCACGAGGCCGAGCGTGTGCTTTTGCAGGTCGACGGTTGCCGATGCCGCGAGCGTCCCCGGCAGATTTCCCGCCAGAGTGTTCGGCAAGGCCCCCGCCGACCCGCCGAGATCCGCAACGCGCAGCTGCAGTTCCGTATCGAGCGCGCCGGCGCGGGGCTCACAGCTCAAGTCGGCGCTGCCGTGGATCGTCATGCCGAGCAGCCGGTCGAGATCGCCGAGTTCGCCGACATGCAAATCGAGTCGACCGCGCGCCTGAGAGCCGGTCGTGGCGCCGAACGTGATGGCGCCTTGCAGTTGGGCACTCTTCCAATTGCCGTGGCGAATCGTGGCACGCAGGCCGCCGTCAACCCCGCGATCCCATGCGGCATCGAGCTGCATGGGCGCCCCGTCGATCATGCCGAGCAACGCAATGCTGCCGATCGGCGCGCTCGGCCAGCCGCGCGCATGGAATGTGCCGGTTAGCGCACCGGGCGCGGAACCGTGTATCGAGAGTGTCGAGTTCATCGACGCATTCAACGCCAGCGCGGCCATGGGTCCCGCGAGATCTCCGGAGGCGCTGAACCGCCCGTTGAGCGCCGTCGACAGATCGGCGAGATCGGACAGGTCGAGATCCCAATGCAGACCCAGAGTCTCGAGCGCGCCCGACGCGCCGCGCGCCGCGCTGCCGTGCGCCGCTACCCTCGCCCCGCGGCCCGTGAGCTGCAGCTGTTCGATCGCGACGCTGCGGGCGGTCAACTCGGCAGCCAATTTCAGCATCGGGCGATTGCCCAACAGCTTGCGCCAACCGGCAGCAGTCTGCGGGTCCGCGGTGTCCGCATCGATGAGCACGTTCGCATCGACGGCGAGCCGCATGCCGGCAGGTTTTTCGGCGAGATCGCCCTTGAGCAGCGCGCTGCCGCGCAGCTGTTCACCCGTGAACTGTGCGAACGGTCTCAGGTCGTTGACCCGCAGGGTGAACACCGCGCTCCTTGCACCCGCGGTCGCCGCCTGCGCATCGAGCGACAGCAGCCGCGTCGTCGCCTTGAGCAGCAGCGGCCGCGAGGCCTCTGCCAAGCCGATCGTCGCACTGAGGTGCAGCGGATCTCGCTCGAGGAAGCGCAAATCCGAACTGGGAATCTGCAGCTGCACGGCGTCCGCCTCGATCGCGAGCACGGCGGCCGCCGACGTGAGATTTGCGGTCAAATCCGCGACGCCCCAGCCGCCGGGCAGTTGCAGCTGTTCGACATGCAGTTCGCCCTCGGCGCGCGGAGCCGCCGGCGTGCCGTGCCAGCTGCCGTGCAGGGCGATCGCGCGCCAGCCGAGATCGGCGCGCGCCTGCATCTGCGCACCCGCCAGGGAGTAGTCGACCTCGGCGGACCCCTGAATCAAATTGATCTCGCCCTGCGCACGCCCATGCAAGTTGCCGGCATCGAGTTGGATTTCGACGTGCTCGGCGCTGCGCTCGCCGCTGATCGTGGCTACGCCCGCGAGCGCGCCGAGTCCGGGCACCTGCAGGAAGTTCTGCAGCGGCCCTTGCGCGGGTTCCCGCATTTGCAAGCGGCCATCCATGCGGCGGCGATCGAAGTGAAAATGCAGGTCGTAGCTGCCATCGCCGCCGAGACGCCGTGCCGACACGTCGCCGGACGCGTCCTCGAGCGAGCGCAGCAGGACCGCGCCGTGCAGCGTGACGGAGGTGCGCTCGCCCGCGAGCGCGGGTCCCACCTGCAGCTCCTCGATCGAGGCAGTCGCAACCTCGATGACCGGGATCTCGATCGGGCCGGCCGGCGATTCCGGTGAGGCGACCGGCAGACGCTCGAACGCGACATGCGCCGCTTCGAGACTTTGCACATCGACACGGTGCGCGAGCAGCTTCCAGGGCGCCCAGCGCACCGCGACGTGCTCCGCGCTGAGCCATACGCCGCGCTCGTCGCGGAGCCGCAGCTCGGCGATCGTCAGCTGTGCGGGTAAAGAGCCCTGCAGCCCCGTAATCAGCACGTGACCCGCGGTCAGCCGATCGGTCATCCGCTCGATGAGGCGGCGGCCGCTGTCGGTGTTGCCGCCGATGAGCACGAGTCCCGCAAGCACCGCGATCAGCAGCGTGATCGCCCCCGCGATCCATGCAATCACGATCAGAGGCCGGCGCATCAAAATGCCTGCCCCAACCCGATGTAGACTTCGAACGAGTCGTCATCGGTGCTGTAGCGCTTGGTCGGGAACGCGACATCGAGCCGGATCGGTCCGATCGGCGTGTAGTAGCGAATGCCGCCGCCGACGCCGATCCGAAAAACGTTGGGCAGCGGCTGCAGCGTCGAGCTCACCTGCCCCCCATCGACGAACAACGCAGCGCCGTAGTTCGCGCCGAAACGCTGACGGAATTCGGCGCTGCCCGCGATGATCGCCGTTCCGCCGATCGGGGTGCTGATCGGGAATTGCTTGGTGATCGGAAAGGTCGGACCGACCGCTTGGTAGCGATAGCCGCGTATCGTGCCGCTGCCGCCGCCGTAGAAACGCTGGTCGGGGGGCAGGCTGAACTCGCCGGCGCCCTGCGCGAGTCCGGCGAGCGCGCGCAGCGCGAGCACGCTGCGCCCCGGTGCCGCGCCGATCAGCGGATCCAGATCGAGATAATCGGCGAGCTTGAGCTGGGTGATGAGGAACGTTGCATCGGGATGACCGATCGAGCGGGTCGGCGTGACGCTCAGCGAATCGCGCATGCCGCGGCGCGGATCGTCGAGCGGTGACAGCAGGTCGGTCGAGTCGTAACTCACGCTGAGCGGCAGACTGATCATCGTGTAATACTTGGTCGTGGGCTGCTTCAAAGTCACGGCCTGCGGCTGAGCGATGCGCTCATCCGACTCCGAGACACCGGCGGTCGCGCTCCAGTGATTCGAGAGCTTGCGATCGAGCGTCAATCCCGCCGTGCGCGCGGTCTGGTCGTAGGCCTGCAGGGATTGCTGAAGCGCGCCGACCGCGAGCTGCAGCGATTGGTCGCGGACCAGGAAGTCCGGCATCACATACTTGGCGGCCATGTTGTAGCCGAGCGCGGTCGTTGCGCTGCCGCCGAGATTGATCATGGAGCCCGACACGCTCAATTGCTGGGCGCCGCCCAGGACGTCTCGGTCGCTCCAGGTGCTCGTGAGGCTGCCGCCGAGGTCGCTCGAATACGCCGCCCCGAAACTCACCGTATGGCGCGCGCGTTCGCGGCACGCGAACGTGATCGGGACGGCGCCGTTCGCGTCGAGCGCAGTGCCGACTTGCGCCGCAACGACGGCAAACACGCCGAGCGTCATCAAATCCTTGCGCGCCCGCTCGATCGTCGCGGGACTGAATTGCTCGCCGGCGTGCAGCAGCAAGCGCGCGCGCAAGAAACCCTCGTGAACGCGCTGCAAGCCGCTAAAGCGGATCTCGCCGATCACCGCGCGCGGACCGCGCGTCAGGTGCACCGTGAGATCGAGCACCGGATCGACCGCGTCCTCATAGGCGACGGGCGCGTCGACCGTCGCGAACGGGTACCCCTGCTCCTGCAGGTTCGCCTGCAGCCGGGCGCCGGCGTCGATGATCGCGGCCGCGGTCGCAGGATCGCCGGGCGAGAGTCGGAACACCGAGCGTTCGGCCGGCGACAAATCGCCATCGATGTCGATGCGCCGCAAACGATAGAGCGGTCCGAGATCGAATCCGACCGCGACGCGCGCAGCGGTGCCCGGCGGCAAGATGTCAAGCTGATCGCCGAGGCGCGCGTCCTCGATCGCCGTCCCGTCGATCGTCACGCGCACGCGGGATTGGTAGTACCCGAAGCTTTCGAGTGCGGTCTTGAGGCGGCCCTGGTCGCTGCGCGCGCGCGCGATCAGGCCGTAGGGGCTCACCGGGGCCGAGGTGCGCAGCGACAGCAATTCCGAGCTCGCCGTCAGTGTGGCATCGACTGCCGGGTTGCCGATCGAGGCGAGTTCCGCCCGATAGGGCTGCGGGTCCGCAGCCATGGCTACACCCGCGCCGCAGGCCGGCAACGCGAGCAACAGCAAGATTCTCCAGATTCTGGTCGGTAGTGGTCGCAAAGCGCTCTTATCCTGCCGTCGCAGCCGTTTGGACAATGGAAATTCGCGATGATTCAATGGTTTGACACGCAGCTGATCCGGCGGCGAGGATGTTCGGCCATGAAGACCTTGCTGATTGTCCATCACTCGATGACCGGCGGTACACTGCAAATGGCGCAGGCGGCCGCCGCCGGAGCGCGCGCCCAGGACGGGATTGCCGTGCGACTGCAGCCGGCCGCCGCGAGCGGCGCCCCCGACGTGCTCGAGGCGCAGGGCTATATCTTCGCGACGCCCGAGAATCTAGGGGCCATGTCGGGCCAACTCAAGGATTTCTTCGATCGCACTTATTATGCCGCGCTCGACCGCATCGCCGGCAGGCCTTACGCGATTCTGATCTGCGCCGGCAGCGACGGCCGCAATGCCGCCCAGCAAATCGAGCGGATCGCAACCGGTTGGCGCTTGAATCCGGTCGCAGCGCCCGTGATCGTCTGCACCCACGCGCAGACTCCCGAGCATATCTTGCGTCCGAAGATCATCGATGAGCTGCAGCTGCGCCGCTGCGAGGAGCTCGGCGCGACGATCGCGGCGGGTCTTGCCGTGGGAATTTTCTGAGGCGCACCGCGCCTCAATTGAGTCCGGTTCGATCCGCGGACGTAGATCCCGCTCCGGCATGTGGCGCCGCCTGGCGCTCCTCGGGCTGCTCGGGCGGCACAGCCATCTGATATTCCTCGACGAACGCCCGCTCGATGACGTAATCGCCGGGAACGCCGATGCGCGGCGACAGCTCGAACCCGGACGTCTCGAGCAGACGGCCGGCGTCCGCGAGCATTCGCATATTGCCGCAGATCATCACGCGGTCGCTGGCCGGATCGAGCGGCGCAATCGACAAGTCGTCGAACAGGCGGCCGCTCTCGATGAGCGTCGTGATTCGACCCTGCTGCCGGAACGGCTCGCGCGTGACGCTCGGACAGTCGATCAAGCGATCGCCGATCAAATCGGCGAGATCCGCATCGCTGCGCAGCCGCGCAATCACCGAATCCGCATACGCATGATCGCCGACCGCCCGCGCGCCGCGCACCAGGATGACCTGCTCGAAGCGCTCGTAAGTCTCCGGATCCTTGATGAGCCCGAGAAAAGGCGCAACACCGGTCCCGGTCGCAAGCATGAACAAGCGCCTGCCGGGCCGCACGTCGCGCAGCACCAGCGTGCCGGTCGGCTTCGCGCTCACGAACAGCGGCTCGCCGGGCTCGATGTGCTGCAGCCGCGAGGTCAAGGGTCCCTGCGGTATCTTGATGCTGTAGAACTCCACATGGTCTTCGTAGTTGGCGCTCGCGATGCTGTAGGCGCGCATGATCCGGCGCCCGCCGGCCTCGAGGCCCAGCATGATGAATTGGCCGTTTTCGAAGCGCAGCGCGGGGCTGCGCGTCGTGCGAAAGCTGAAGAGTTTGTCGCTCCAGTGCTGAACCTGGATCACGCGTTCGCTCGTATAGGTAGCCATGCTTATGTTTACCGAGGCCTCACGGATCTTGACGGAGCCGGAGTTTACGAACTTTGCGTTGGATTGAAACTACGGAATTGCACTTAGCACATACCGCGGAGGCATAAGGCCCGGGCGCCGCGGCGCTCAATCGATGCCGAGCGCGCGGTAGCGTTCGGCAAGAAAGTCGAGCAGTGCCCGCACCGAGGGCAGCTGCCCGCGGCGCGAAGCGAAAACCATTTGCACCAGCGCTTTGCGCGGCGCCCAAGCCGGCAACACGCGGACCAGCTCGCCGCGCGCAAACTCCTCGCGGATCATCATGTTCGGCAGCTGCACGACACCGATGCCCGCGATCGCCGCGAGCCGCAGCGCGACCATCCCGCGCGTGATCAAGCGCGGATGATGATGAATGAGCGCCTGCGCACCGTCGGGCCCGAGCAAGCTCCAGCGGTGTTCGGTCTGCGCATCGCCAAGATCGAGGCTCGGCAGCATCGCGAGGTCTGCCGGCGTGACGGGCACGCCAACGCGCTGCAACAATTGCGGACTCGCGACCAGACATTGGCCGCTCTCGCCCAATGTGCGCTGCACCAAATCGCTGTCCTCGAGCGGCGGAGTCCGGACCCGCAGCGCAATATCCACGGCTTCGCTGACGACATCGACGCGTCGATCGGTCGCCTCGAGATGCACCTCGACCGCCGTGTGTTGCAGCATGAACGCCGCGAGTATTTGGCCGACGCGCGCATCGAGAAGCGCCACGGGACAGGTCATGCGCACGATCCCGCGGGGCTCGGATTGCGTGAGTTCGATCGCCTCCTGCGCCGCATCCGCCTCGACGAGCATCGCCTTGCAATGCGCGTAGTAGCGCTGGCCGGTCTCGGTCACCGCAAAACGGCGCGTCGAACGCTGCAGCAGGCGCACTCCGAGCCGCTCTTCGAGCAGCGCCAGCCTGCGACTCAGCTTGGATTTCGGAATTCCGAGCGCACGGCCGGCGGCCGCAAATCCGCGGTGGTCGACGACCGCCGCGAAATAATAGAGGTCGTTGAGGTCTTGAATCAGGGGCCCCCAGTCGTTCTATAAATAGGACAATGAGGACAAA
This sequence comes from uncultured Gammaproteobacteria bacterium, assembly GCA_963782845.1. Taxonomy (GTDB): domain Bacteria; phylum Pseudomonadota; class Gammaproteobacteria; order Steroidobacterales; family Steroidobacteraceae; genus Bog-1198. The sequence goes on from CAWALM010000002.1 coordinate 97,557, forward strand.
TATTAGCAGCTTCCGCAGAATTGTATCTCGAATTAGTCTATCGACACGGAATCCACTGACCAAAACTGAGGCAACCGCATTGCGGCGGCCCTTCGAGGAGTACCCAGATGAAGCAGATACTCGGTGTCCACAGTGCGCCCCGGCCCCACTGGGTCGGCGATGGCTTTCCCGTGCGCTCCCTGTTTACCTATAACGGACAGACCCAGGCGCTCAGTCCGTTCCTGATGCTCGACTATGCGGGACCCACGAAGTTTGCGCCGTCACCGAAGCGCCGCGGGGTCGGCGAGCATCCCCATCGCGGCTTCGAGACGGTCACGATCGTCTATGAGGGCGAGGTCGAGCATCGCGACTCGAGCGGCGGCGGCGGCAAAATCGGGCCCGGCGACGTGCAATGGATGACGGCGGCCTCCGGGATCCTGCACGACGAATTTCATTCGAACGATTTCACGCGCAACGGCGGACTACTTGAAATGGTGCAGCTGTGGGTCAACCTGCCGGCCAAGCACAAGATGTCGGCGCCGCGCTATCAGACGCTGGTCAATGCGGCGGTCCCGTCGGTCGAATTGCCGAACGGCGCCGGCCGCGTGCGCGTGATCGCGGGCGATTACCTCGGGTCGCGCGGCCCCGCGCAGACGTTCACGCCGATCGACGTTTGGGATCTGCAAATCAAGCAGGGTCAGGAAGCCCAGTTGCCGGTGGCGGCCGGCCGCACGCTGGCGTTGATCGTACTGCATGGGACCGTGCTCGTGAACGGCAGCGAAATCGCGCGCGAAGCGCAAATGGTGCTGCTCGATCGCGCCGGCCGCGACGTCGCGATCGAAGCGAACAGCGACGCGACGCTGTTGCTGCTCAGCGGGGAACCGATCGATGAACCGGTCGTGGGCTACGGGCCGTTCGTGATGAACACCGAGTCCGAGATCCGCCAAGCGATCGACGACTTCAACAGCGGGAAGTTCGGTCACATCGCCGCGTGAGTGATCGGCGTCGAAGCCGATCGGCGCGTGCGCGATGGCGCACGCGCCGCCGATTAGCCATCAAGATTCAGGCCTTTTCGGGGCGCCGAATCAGCAGCACCGGCACGGGCGCTGCCCGCAGCACCTGCTCGGCATCGCTACCCATGGCGAGGCGGCGCAGTCCGCGGCGCCCATGGGTGCCGATCACGATGAGATCGGCCGGCCAGCTCTTCGCCTGACCCACGATCAAGTCGGCCGCCGGGCCGCCGATCGTCTCGAGCAGCACGCTTTCGACGGGAACACCGCTTTCCTTTACGACCGCCGTTGCCTTGTCGAGCACGCTTTGCCCGGTGGCACGCATGGTTTCAACGACGTTGGTCGCGTACAGACCCGGGCTGTAGGCGTAATCCAGCACATATTCATCGACGATGTGCACGAGCCGAATCGCGGAGCCCTGATTCTTGGCGAGCTTGATCGCCTCACTGAGACCTAGCGCCGAAGTATCGCTTCCATCGATCGGAACCAAAATCTTCTTGTACATCACGTGCCCCCTTTACAGGTATTTCCTTCGATAAATCTAACATCCGGATCGGGCACCGTCGCTGCGGAATTGCCACCATGGCATGCGGCTAGCGCGTAGCCCGGCTCGCCGATGCCGGCGCGAACCCGCGGGTCCCCAAGCAGCTGCCGACCCTTAGGGAGAACCCTTAATTACCGGCTATCGCAGCGCAACTCAGTCACAAAACGACGCAAATCCTTCGCCAATTGTCCAATCGCGTTCAAGCCGCGGACGACGATGCCGAAACGGCTTTCAAGAAGCGAGGCGTGGCCCACTCGACCGAAGGGAATTCAAGTCGTTCGCTCGGGTCGAGAGCCGTCCCCGGGCTCGCGGCTTGCGTCGCGCTCACGACTGATTGAACGGCAATTGGAGACAAAGAATGCAAATGATCAAACCGCGAACCGCGGCAACCGGTATCGCGTTGGCATGGATCGTACTGGTGTCACCCGCGGCACTTGCCGATCCTGCCAAGGACATCCAAGTCGCTGCGCGCGCACTCGGCTTTCTCGAAAGCGCCCCCCACGGCGCCGTCGTGCTCGGCATCGTCTACGACCCGAGCAAGCCCGCGAGCCTAGCGGAACGCGACGCCCTGATGGCGGCGCTCGGCAGCGGCCTCGCCGCGGGCGACATGACGATCACCGGCAAACCGATCGAGGCGTCGGCGGTCGGCGGCGCGAGCGGCCTCGCGGCGCTTTACGTGACGACCGGTTCGCCCTACGCCGAGATCGGCGCGGCTGCGAGCGCCAAAAAACTCATGACGATTTCGAGCGACAAAGCTTGTGCCCAAAGCGGCGCCTGCGTGATGTCGGTCGTGACCGCGCCGGCCGTGGAGATCACCGTCAATCATGGCGCAGCGACCGCCGTCGGTGCGAGCTTCAAAGCCGCATTTCGCATGATGATCAAAGAGATTTAAGCGATGAGCAAGGACAACAGGAATTCCACCATGACGAACAAGAACTTCGGCCGCCTGGTAGCGCTCTGCGCACCGCTCGCGATCGGCGCCGCAGGCGTTGCCGACGCACAGACCATCGATTACGGCTCGCTCGAGCAGCTGTTCAGCGAGTCGGTGACGACCAGCGCGACCGGATCGCCGCAGCGCGCCACCGATGCGCCGGTTGCAATGGAAATCATCTCGGCGGCAGACATTCGCCGCAGCGGCGCAACCGATCTACCGACGATCCTGAGCCGCGTCGCCGGCGTCGATGTGCTGACCTGGGGTGCGGGAGGCGCCGCCGACGTCAGCATCCGCGGCTATGACTCGCCCTACTCGCCGCGCCTGCTGGTGCTCATCAACGGCCGCCAGGTTTATCTCGATCATTACGGCTACACCGCCTGGGCCACGCTGCCGGTCGAGTTGTCGGAGATTCGCCAGATCGAAGTCGTCAAGGGGCCGAACAGCGCGCTGTTCGGCTTCAACGCGGTCGGCGGCGTCGTCAACATCATCACTTACAATCCGAAATACGATCAAGACGTCTCCTCGGCAACGATCGGCGCGGGCACGCAATCGTTCGGCGAAGCCAATGCGGTCGAATCCTTCAAGCTGGGATCGGCGTTCTTCGGACGCATTTCGGCGGGTGCCTCGAAGACCGACCAATGGGACAACGAGACGGCCGCGACCCCGGTCGGGGCACCGGCCTATTTCAATCCGTACCGGGTCGCAACCAACCTCGACACGATTGCGCAGCTCGCCGCCTCGACGCAGCTGCGCGTCGAGGCATCCTACGCGGTCGTGCATCAGAGCGACGTCGAGCCGCTGTATTCGTACACCGATCCCGTCTACCGAACTGAATCGGTCAAAGCGACGCTGTCGAGCGAAACGAAATTCGGCCTGGCCGAGATCTCCGCCTATACGAACCAGCTCAACGTCGAATACCAGTTCGGCGATGGTCCGACTTCTTGGACCAACACGATCACGGTCGTCAATGCGCAGGACCTGTTCAAGATCGGCGCCTCGAACACCGTGCGCGTCGCACTCGAATATCGCCACAATCAGCTGCCCGACGCGCCGATCGGCCCCGGCGAGATCAGCGATCAGGTGGTTTCGCCCTCGGCGATGTGGAATTGGGCCGCTAGCGATCGATTGACTGTCACGAGCGCGGTGCGCGCCGATCACCTCACGACCACAAGAACCGGCGGCTTCCCGGCGGCAACGCCGTTCATCGCCGGCCTGCCGAGCGTGGCCTGGCCGCTGCAGGACAATGCCGACTTCGACCGCAACATGACACCGGTCAGCGAAAATTTCGGTCTGGTGTTCAAGGCGGGCGCGAGCGACACGTTGCGCGCGAGCTATGCGCGCGGCATTCAGGTGCCGACGCTCATCGAACTCGGCGGCATCCAATATTTGTATCCCACCGGCTCACTGCCCGCCGCGCTGATCGGCAATCCGCAGATCCAGCCGTCGGTCATCAAGAACTACGAGGTCGGCTACGACCACAGCATCGCCGCGATCGCAGGCACTGCGGGTGTCAAGCTGTTCTCGCAGAGCACCGACGCGATGACCGGCAACCCGACCGCGAGTAACTTGGTCGCGCAGCCGAACTTCACGGTGATCCCCGGCGTCGGGCCATTCCCGACGAGCCTGCCGGGCATCGGATGGGCGAACGTCGGCTCGAGCACTCTGAAGGGCGCCGAGTTCGAAATTCGCGGTCAATCCGCCGAGCATTTGCGCTGGGGCTTCAATTACACCTACACGAAGGTCGAAGACGAAGCGTATGCGGGACAGGATCTGATGGCCGCGGGCGTCGCCTATGATCAGACGACGCCGAAGAGCCGCGCGAACTTCAATCTAGGTTCGGTGCAGGGCGCTTGGACCGCGGATGGATACCTGCGCTACGTGTCGTCGTTCCAGATGTTCGCGCCCACGAAAAGCTCGCTGACGCCGGTCGATGCTTACGTCACGCTGGCAGGGCGCGTCGCCTACAAGCTCTCGAACAGCTTCAAGGTTGCGCTCAACGGCGAGAACCTGCTCAAAGACCACCAGAACCAGACGACGGGACTGCTTGCACAGCGCCGGCTGCTGCTGACGATCGAAGCAAGCTGGTAGGGTTTGGAGCGCAGGCGCGAATTGGCGGGGAATGCGTCGAGGGACAAAGGCCACTTATGAAGAAACTTCGACTTGCCGATCTGCCGCTGGCGTTCAAGATGGGTTTCGGGCCGGTCGTCGCGCTCGTGATGTTGGCAGTACTCGCCTCGGGAATGATCTTGAGCCAGCGCCAGCAGGAAGCGGCGCTCGAACGGGTCGTCAAGAGCGACATGGCCTCCAGCCTCACGCTCGAGCGCATCGCGCGGCGCATCAGCGCCGCGAACGGCGAGCTGTTCGCGATCATGACGCACCAGGCGGGTGGAATTGCCGCCGACGCGGCGCCTGCCCAATTGAAGGCGCTGCTCGCCGACATCGACGCGGTGCGCGACTCACTCGCGGCGGCGGCCGCGGCGGCACCCGACCAGAGCAAGGGCGAATACACGCAAATCACCAAGGACCTCAAGGATTACCGCGACGGTGTCGAGGTCGTCGGCTCGATGCTGAGCGTCGACTTCAAGACCGCAGTGAGCTTCGTGCAGCCGTTCGAGCAGCTCTATACGCACATGACCGCGACGCTCGATGAACTCGTCGAGGGGGTCCGAAGAGACACCGAGCAACGCGCCGCCGAGAGCTACCGGGCCGCCCAGAAGGCGAGCCTGGCGGCGATCGCCGCGACCTTGTTCACGCTCATAGCCGTCGCATTGCTGTCGGGCTTCGGCGTGCAGACGGTGCGCGGCGCGGTTGCGGATATCGCCGGTGCCACCGAACGGCTTGCGCGCGGCGACAACGACATCGACATCGACAGCCTGCAGCGCGGCGACGAACTCGGCGCCATCGTGCGTTCACTCAAGGTGTTTCGCGATGCTGCCTACGAGAAATCCCGCTTGCAGATAGAGTCCGAAGCGACCCGGCGCCAGGCACGCGAGGAACGCGAACGCGCCGACCTGGAGCAGGCCGAAATCGCGAGCGAGCAAGCGCATGTCGTGACCTCGCTAGCGAACGCCCTCGAGCGCCTCTCGCACGGCGATTTGACCGCCCAGATCGACGGCTCGTTCGCCGCCGAATACGAGCAGCTGCGCGCGAATTTCAACAAGGCGGTTGCGCAGCTGCAGGCCGCGATGTCGGCGGTCGTCAAGAATGCCCAGTCGATCCAACGCGGCACCAGCGACATCAAAGCGGCCTCCGACGATCTCGCGACCCGCACGGAGCACCAGGCCGAGGCGATCGCCGAGACGACGCAGTCGATTCAGCATGTCACGACCACCGTCAACAAGACGGCCGATGCCGCGGGCCATGCTAAAACCGTGGTGCAGACCGCGCGCGGCGATGCCGAGCGTTCCGGCGGCATCATGCGCGATGCGGTGAGCGCCATGGGGCAGATCGAAAAGTCGGCCGGCCAGATCAGCCAGATCGTCGGCGTGATCGACGAAATCGCGTTCCAGACCAATTTGCTCGCGCTCAACGCGGCCGTCGAGGCTGCTCGCTCCGGCGATGCGGGCCGCGGTTTTGCGGTGGTCGCGAGCGAAGTGCGCGCACTCGCGCAGCGCTCCGCGGAAGCGGCGCGCCAGATCAAGGCATTGATCTCCGCTTCGGCGCAGCAAGTCGAACAGGGCGTCGCGCTCGTCGGCCAGTCCGGCAATGCCCTCGAAAGCATCGTCGCCCGGGTTGCCGAGATTGCCGATCTCGTCGGCGAGATCTCCGCGTCCGCAAACGAACAAGCGAGCGCGCTCGGGCATATCAATGCGACCGTGCGAACCATGGACGAGGTGACCCAACAAAATACCGCGATGGTCGAGGAATCAACCTCGGCGACCCACATTCTTGCCGAGGACGCGCTTGAGCTCGCTCGGCTGGTGGCTCAATTCAAGGTGGAACAATCGGTGCGAGTCGGAACGGCGCGGCGCGCGGCTACAGCTGTAGCGACGCAGTGACCCCGATCGTCAGCGGGCGCACCGTGTAGCCTTCCTGCACGGAGTTGACCGACGGATATTGAATGATGCGGTCCATATTGAGCAGGTTCTTCGCATACAGGCCCAGCGAGAATTTGCCGCGTGTGACCCCGACGTTCAAATTGACGATTCCGTAGCCCGGCTGAAACAGGTTCGGCAAGCCGCTGCTGTCGAAGTAGCCGCGCGAGCGCCCGGTATAGGGATAGTCGATGCGCGCGAAGGCGTTCATCTCGGCGCCGAGCGGCGCGTCGAAATCGAGGCTCGGAGTGACCGTGTAGAGCGGCACGCCGATGATCGACTCGCCGACGCTCACGATGCCCGATCCCTCGGTGCTCACCGAAGTCACGTACGCGTGCGTCGTGCCGGCATTCAGCGACAGCGTCAAGCCCTGCATCAGCAGCGCACGCAGCTCGAATTCGCTGCCGTAAATCTTCGCGTCGCCGACGTTCGTCGTGAACAGGTATCCGCAGGTCGGCAGGTTGATCGTCTGCTGGATGTTGCTCCAGTCGATCGCGTAGACCGCCGCGTTGATCGACAGCCGGTTGTTGAAGTAGCGGCCCTTGCTGCCGAGTTCGTAGCTCCACAGCGAGTCAGACTGGAATTGCTTCGGCGCGCCCGTGAGGCCGTAGGAAATGTAGTCGGAGTCGCAGGTCCCCGGCGTGCCTGTCGGCCCGTTCGGCTGGAACGTCGGATCGGGACCCGTGGGGCCGCCGAGCCGGAATCCCTTCGCGATCGTCACGTACAGATTGCTCTCGTCGTTGACCGCATAGTCCAGCGAGAACTTGGGCGTCGTTGCGCTGAACTTCTCGCTGTCGTTGTAGGCCGCCGGCAATCCATAGGCGTAGAAGCCGCCGCTATCGACGACTTCGGAGGATTTCGCCGACACGTAGCGCAGTCCGACGGTTCCCTTGAGCGCCGGCGTGATCTCGAACCCGATCTCGCCGAACGGAGCGATCTGCTGCTGCACCGGATAGGTGTGACCGAAATAGATGAGGTCGTTAGCGAACGAGACGCCGGGATAGGCCGGCGTGGCCGCATAGTAGCTCGGGCCGACGACCGACTGGCTCGAGTTGATGCCGTAGCCGTAGATGTTTTGGAATTGCGCCTGCAGCCCCGGAATCAATTCATCGTCGAGAAACCGGCGGTGCTGGTCAGCGTAATAGATACCCGCGGTCCAGGTCGTCGCGATGCCTCCGATCATCGTCGACTTGGAGCTCAGCCGCAGTTCCTGCGAAATCTGCTCGGTCCGCGCATCGTAATTCGCCGGCGACGGCAGGAATCCGAGCACCGCCTGCGTCGCGTACATCTGCTGCGCGGTCGGGACCGGGGTCGGAGGCGTCGAATAGGTGCCGTTGAGGACGTAGGAGTTCGCGAAGATGTTCGAGTTGTAGAGCGTGCCGTCTGTCACGCGACGAAAATCGCGCTGAAAATAGCTCGTCACCGAGGTGAGGTCCGCCCACCCGAAACTCTTGATGATCGTGAGGCTCGGCAGCACGAGGTCGTCGGTCGAGGGCTCGGCGACGCGCTTGTCCTGGTCATAGAGGCCGATGCCGGGATAGAAGATGCTGGTGTCGGATGCCGCGGTGCGCTGCCACAGGAATGCCGGCGTCACGTTCCAGTCGTCGGGCGTCGCGAATTTCCCCGTGACGCGTACTACCTGCGTGCGTACGTCGTTGACGCCGCGCGCCCCGAGCACGCCGGTGCTGTCGGTGCTGCCGAGTTGCAGGATCGAGCCGTCCGCACCCGCGCCGGTTTGCGTCGGCGTGTAGTGGTCGATGTAGCCGCTCTCGTCCGACACGTCGACGCCGATGCGCAGCGCGAACACACCGTCGATGACGGGCAGATTGAGGATCGCATACTCGTCGTTGTTGAATCCGCCGTGGTGGGTGTCCGATAGGTCGGTGCCCACCGACACGCTGAACTCGTTGAGGTCGGGCTGCTTGGTGATGAAGCGGATCGTTCCGCCCATCGAACTCGCACCGTAGAGCGTGCCCTGTGGACCGCGCAACACCTCGATGCGGTCGAGGTCGAACAGTTTGGGCTGGACCGCGCCGTCGAATTGAGAATTGCTGACGGTTACCGAAACTTCATCGATGTAGATGCCGACGGTCGCCGATCCGGACGCGGAGCTCACGCCGCGAATCTCGATGACGTCGAGTCCCGGGCCCGGACCCGCTTCGAACGAGATGCCCGGTACCGCGCGGGTGACGTCGTCGTAATCGGCGATGTGGTGCTCGGCGAGTTGCACCCCGCCGATCGCCGACACGCTGATCGGAATGTCCTTGATGTCTTCGGTCCGCTTCTGGGACGTCACGACGATTTCCTGCAGTTGAACGCGCGACGCCTCGTCTTCGACGCCGGGCGCGGCATCGCTCGGCGCCGCGAGGACGGCCGGCGGAATCGCGAACATCGTGACGGCCATGAGCCGCGCCGCAAGCGGCAATTGCGTGATTCTGATCAATGGATCCCCTTCGTCTGTCGGTATCGAAACGAGTGCCGCGGCAACGCGCGGCGCTCTCGCGGCAAATCTACCGGTCGCGGCGGATTATTAATAGCGGTTTCGGAAAATTGCCTGCGCGATTCAATGCGTGCCATAGTCGCTGCGAACGCGACAAAGGACGGCTGAACCGCATGCAAGCGACGCGCCTGAGTTCAACGATGAATGCGATGCGGCAACCGGCGCTCGTGTGGTCCGAAATAGCGCTTGCAATCGGCAGCGTTGCACCAATTCTGGGCATGCCGATCATCGTCGGTGCGCTCCAGGATGCGTGGGGCTACAGCGCCGAGGATGCCGGTTACATCACGTCGATCGATCTGGCCGGATTGCTGGCCGGCTCGATCCTCACCTCATGGCTGGCGCACCGGCTCGACTGGCGCTGGTACGTCGCCGCGGCGCTCTGCATCAGCGCGGGATTCAATTTATTGTGCGCGCCGATTCACGGCTTCATGGCGCTCGCCTGCTGGAGATTCGTTGCCGGCTGCGCCTCCGGGGCCACCTACGCCTCGTCTCTGACCTTGCTCTCTCGGAACCGCGAGCCCGCGACCGGATTTTCGATTCTGATCCTGCTGCAGGTGCTCGCCAACGCGCTCGTGCTCGTGGCGTTTCCGATGTTGAATGAACGTTGGGGGCCGTCGGCAATATTTGCGGCAATCGCGGCCGTGCTCGTCGCGAGCCTCGCCGCAGTTCCGCTGCTGCCTCGCGCGGACTCGAGGCTGATTCCAGAGAGGCCCGCGGCCGCTGCGCACGTTCGGCGTCTCCCGCTGCTGCCGGCGCTATGCCTGCTGGCCGTCGCATTGTTCTATCTGACGATCGGCAGCTATTGGGCGTATGCGGAACGCATGGGACTCGAATTCGGGATCGCGGTTCAGCAAGTCCATTGGCTGCTCTCGGCAGGCGTACTGCTGAGCGTGGCCGCCTGTTTGAGCGCGCGAACCGTGGCGCACCGCTTCGGCCAGTCGCGCGCGCTGCTGAGCGCGCTCTGCCTGCTGGCGTTGACCTTGCTGATTCACGGCCTGCTGCCGACACCCGCGATGTTCGTGATCAACCTCGCGGTGCTGCAGCTGTGCTGGAATTTCATCGACATCTTTCAACTCGGCACGCTCGCGGTGTTGGATCCGTCGGGCCGAGCAGCCGCCTTGGTGCCGGCCGCGCAAGGTGCGGCGCTCGCCGCGGGACCGGCCGCCGCCGCTTTCGTCTTGGGACGCGGTCGGAGCTACACTGCGGTTCTGCTTCTCGCGGGGCTCGCGACGGCCTCGGCCGCGGTCATTTACGCGGTCGTGCACCGCCGCTACCGACGCGCTGCCGCAGCCGGCGGGAGCGAGCCCGGCGCGCCGGGACCCGACGCCGTGGCGCGGGCCGGGGCTTCATTGTGAGTTCGTGCACGAGGGTTCGATAGGACCGTGATGGAAACAGCCGATACTTCTATCGTCGATCGCAGCAGCGGCGCGGCAGCTGCGCGCCGGCGCATCGACGAGGTACTCACGATCGTCGACGGCCACCTGTGGATCGAAGACTGCGACAGCGTCGAGATCGCCTCCCAATTCGGCACACCGCTCTACGTCGTCTCGGAGACGCAGCTGCGGGAGAATTGCCGCCGGATGGCCGCGCAGTTCCGTCGCTACTGGCGCGCAGGTCCGGTGCAGCTGCTGCCTTCCTTGAAGGCCAATTTCACGCTGGCCGTGCGGCAGCTGCTCAACGAAGAAGGCGTCGGCTGCGACGTGTTCGGCCATGGCGAGCTGCAAGCCGCGCTGTGGGCCGGCGTCCCCGGCGGGCAAATATCGGTCAATGGGTCGTCGAAGAGCGCAGCGCTCATCGCGCTCGCGGTCGCAGTCGGTGCGCGCATCACGCTCGACAGCGAACAGGAGCTCGACCTCGCGATCGGCGCCGCCGAGCATCAGCGCTGCCAGGCACAGGTGCGGCTGCGGCTGCGGCCCGACTACCGCGAGCTGAACCTCGCATCGGATTTCTTCCCGTCGATGACGATTCGCGAGGCGGCCAATCTGTACAAGCCCGGCATCGAAACGGCTATGGCCGTCGAGGTCGGCTGCCGGGCATTGCAACATCCGCGGATCGAGCTCACCGGCCTCATGACGCACCTCGGGCGGCACAGCGCCGACCCCGCGGTCTGGGCGGCGATGGCGCGCAGCTTCGGGTCCGCGGTCGCGGAGCTCGCGCGAGCCTGGGCGCCGTGGCGACCGCTCGAACTCGACATCGGCGGCGGACTGCCGGCGCCACGCGACCCGACGAGTCCGGCGCGCCGCGCGGCGCCCGCGCTCGAGCGCTTTGCCGAGAGCGCCGCCGGCGGGCTGCTCGAGGCGCTCGACGCCGCGCACATCGATCCGCAAGGCCTGATCCTGCAGGTCGAGCCGGGCCGGAGCCTGCTCGCGAACACCGGAATTCACTTGAGCCGGGTCTGTCACGTCAAGCGCCAGCAGCAGCCGGTTGCGAGAACCTGGATCGAACTCGACACCACCGAGATGTTTCTCGCGGACCTGCTGCTCGAGCACGCCTACTTCCAGCCGATCTTCGCCTCGCGGGCCGACGAGCCGCATCGAGGGAAAGTCGAACTCGTCGGCCAGTCCTGCAACTTCGATCTGCTCGCGCGCGACGTCGATGCGCCGGCGCTTGCCAACGGCGATATCGTCGCATTCCTCGATACCGGCGCCTACCAGGATGCGGCGGCTTCGAATTTCAACGCGCTGACGCGCCCCGCGACCGTGCTCGTGACCGGCAATCGCTGCACGCTCGTCAAACGCCGCGAGACGCTCGAGGAAATTTTCGCGCGCGATCTGCCCTTGAATCGCGGTCCACGGCATGAGTAGCATCGATCACATTGGATTGACGGTCGGCGACCTGGAGCGTTCGATCGCGTTCTATTGCGCGGTGCTCGATTGTGTCGTGCGAGAGCGCGCCGTGATCGGCGGCGAGGAGATGCAGAGCCTCACCGGCGTAGCCGACACGGTAATTCACACCGCGGACTTGCAGCTTGCGGACGGCGGACTGCTCGAGTTGCTGCAGTACGTCGGGCCCGCACCCGCCGAACTCGCCCAGCACCGCCATGAGGCCGGGCACAGCCACCTCGCCTTCCGCGTCGAGGATGTCGATGCGGCGCGCGGCCGCGCACTGCGCGCGGGCGCGCGCGACTGTTCTGCGCCGGTCCTGCTCGACGAGCCGGGATCCTCATGGGATCGGGCCCGTGTTTGTTATGCGCGCGATCCCGACGGGCGCACCATCGAATTCGTCGAGCGCCACTCTCAAGGCAGCAAGTCGACATCGAGTTCGCGCGTGTCGGCCACGCCGCGATCGTCGACCGCGCGCAATAAATAGTGTCCCGGCCCGGACGGCAACCAGGCGAGCGCCTGCCCGAACGGCGCGCGGCCGAGATAAGCATTGCCGGCAAACCAGTAGATGGCTTGTGTGCCCGCGGCCGCATCGGCACGCAGCGACAGCGGCGCGGCGCCGCCCAAGCGCATCGAATAAGTGAGCCCGCGAACCGGCGAGACGATGTGCGGCGGCTCGCGAAGCGCGCCCGCATCGGCGCCGTTGCCGCCGCAGTCGGGAGCGGGCGGCGCGACGCGGCGCGGCATGCCGGCCTCGCGAAACAGCTGCAGCATGTCGGAAGTCCAGAATTCATAGGTTTCTTCGCGCACCGAGGCGCCGGGCCCGCAGACACGGCGGCCGGCCGCGTCGATATAGACGACCCGATGCAGCGTCGAAACCCGGATCGGCGACTTGCCCGGTATGTACCAGGTGCCGACCGTTTGTGGACACGCGGCATTCGGCAAATCGCCGCTCGCGGCGCAGACCTCGACGCGCGCGACATGCGGAGGTATCGTCGGCAGGCTTTCGCCGGCGTCGGGGGCCTCGCTGCGCAGTGCGTCTACGATGCGAAACAACAGCGGCGCCGCGGCCTGAACGCCGACAAATGCCGGATTGGCGGAATTGTCGAAATTGCCGATCCAGACGATGAGCACGCGGCGTCCGAACACGGCAGCCGACCAGGCATCGTGAAACCCCCAGGACGTTCCGGTCTTCCACGCGACCGCGGGAATCGCGGGGCTGCCGGTGTCCGGCCGCGGATTTTTCTGCAACATGTCGAGCACGATGAAGCTCGACTCCGCCGAGAGCAGCTGCGGAGGTCGACTCGATGCGGCGCCGTCGAGCGCCTGCAGGACCGGCAGCCGGCCGCCGTTGAGCAGCATGGCATAGAGCCGGCCGAGTTCCTCCATCGACACCTCGCCGCCGCCGAGCGTGAGCGCGAGTCCGTAATGGCGTTCGCTCTGCATCTGAGAGACGCCTGCCGATTTCAGGAAGTCGTAGAGATTCGGCCGCGAGAGCTGGCTCGAGACCATGACGGCGGGCACGTTGCGGCTGCGAATCAACGCATCCTCGGCCGCGATCGGCCCCAAGAAGCGGCCGTCGAAATTCTCCGGACTGAATGGCCCGAAGGCGGTCGGCACGTCCTTGAGAATCGTGCGCGGATGCAGCAGCCCCTGATCGAGTGCCAACGCATAGACGAACGGCTTCAACGTCGATCCCGGCGAGCGCTTCGCAGTGACGGCGTTGACCTGTCCGGCGATCTCCTCGTCGCGGTATGCGGCCGAACCGACGTAGGCGCGCACCAGCGCGCGTCCGTGGTCGAGTTCGAGCAACAGCGCGCCCGCGTTGCGGACTCCGAGCGCGGATTCGCCGGCGAGATAATTTCGCATGATGCGCTCGACGGCGCGCTGCTCCGCTAGGTCGAGCGTCGTGCGCACGTCGCCGCCGGCCTGGCGCAGCAGCGCATCGGTGAAGTGCGGCGCGAGGAACGGCAGCTGCTCGGGGCTGCGCGCGGGCACCCGTGCACCGATGTCGGCCGAGAAGCGCGCATCGTCGGGCTCACGTGCGAGCCAGCGCGCCCACAGGCGGCGGCGCGCCTCGTCGAGCGCCGTGCCCGCGGCGGCATCCGCGGTTGGATGGCGCTCGCGCGGATTCTGCTGGATGACCGCGAGCGTCATGAGCTGCGGGACCGAGAGGCGCGCCACGGGCGATCCGAAATAGACGAGGCTGGCTGCGCCCACGCCCTCGATATTGCGGCCATAGGGCGCCAGGTTCAGATAAGCCTCGAGAATCTCGCGTTTGCCGTAGCGCAATTCGAGCCATAGCGCGAGCGCGACCTGACGTAGTTTCCCCAAGGGATGGCGCGTGTCCAATCGGTAGATTCGGCGCGCGAGCTGCATCGTGATCGTCGAGGCGCCCATGCGCCGGCCGCCGGCGGCGTCATGGAAGGCAGCCCGCGCCAGTGCGAACGGATTGACGCCGGGATGCTGATAGAACCACCGGTCCTCGTACAGAACCACTGCCGCGGGCAGGCGCGGCGGCATCTCGTCGAGACCGACCCAGAGGCGGTATTGTCCGTCCGCGGCCAGCGTCAAGCGCAGCAATTCGCCGCCGCGCGCGCTGATCGCGGTCGATTCGGGCGCGAGCCCGCGCAGCGGCGCCTTCGGCACGCCAGCGCAGTGCTGCGGCCGTGCCCGCGACGGCCAGGACCGCGGCGAGTGCGGCGGCGCCGAAGGCGCGGGCGGAGGTGGCAAATTGCGGCATCGCCCGGCGTGCTCGCCCGCCTCAGGGCTGGCCTGGCCGCAGCACGACGATACGGCTCGCGCTTGCGCGCGCGCGCAGGCTGCGGTCGTACATCGACTCGGCGTAACTCGGGGGAACCAAATAACTGCCGGCGTTCGTCGCACGAATTCGATAGTGGTACTCCGCGAGATCCTTGGTCAGCATGCCGTACAGCACGACGCGATCCTCGCGCACGTCGGCAAATTGCGGGCGCCAGCCACCGCCTCCGCCGCCAACGCCCCCACCGAGGCGATCGAAGGGCAGCGTGGAATCCGGCGCCGCCGCGCCGGGCGCCGCCGCGCCGGGCGCCTGCAGCACCGGCTCGAAGCCGCCCGGCAGTAGATCGATCACGGCGACGTTCGGGATCCAGCCCGCGTCGATCGCGCGCATCCTCAAGCGCACTGTGACCTCGTCTCCGCTGCGCACGCTCGTGACCGGCCGGCCCTGCGCATCGAGATACTCACGAAGAATCTCGATGCCTTGACGCAGTTCATCGGTCGGAGGATTTCGGTCGAAGCCCGCACTGGTCACGGCGTAGAAACCCGGCAGCCCCGTGTCGTTGACGAGCTGCAGCCGCCTGCTGTCCTCGCCGTATGCGGCGCGCAAGATCAGCTCGCCTTTGAAGTCCAAGGCCGTCTTCTTGCCATCGGCGGCCGACTGCCCCCCGGAGAATTTGGCGAGTCCGTTCTGCGGCGCGCCGGCCGCGTAGGCGTCGAATGCCAGAACCAGCTGTGCCGAGAACAAGGTGTTGTAGTAGCCGCGCGCGAACGGCGCAACCAGCGACTGCAGCGCTTGGGGTTTGAGCGCGCGCGCGCGCTCGGGGAAGTGACGCGACAAGAGATACAAGACTTCGGCGTCGCGCAAGTTGTCGTCATAGTAGAACTCGAAGCGCCCGCCGCTCGATGTGCCGATTGCCTTGGCGACGCGATCGATCAGCGCAGCGGCCTCCGGCTCCTGGCGCTGCAAACGATAGACCGCCGCAAGATAAGCCGCCGCGACATCCGTCTTCCAGGCGTCCTTGAAACGTGCGTCCAGCGCCTCGCGCAATCCGGCGACGATCGAAGTCGTCACCATCCCACGACGGGTCAACAGATAGCTTGCGTAGGCGCGGTTGCGCAATCCGGCGAGCCCCTCGGATCCGTCGTCGCGCACCGGGCTCGCCGCATAGCGCTGCAGCCAGTCGGAGCCCTTCTGCAGCAGATCGACCGGAATCGCCTCGCCGCGCTCGTTCGCCTCGATGAGCCAGTGCAGCGCGTAGACGCTCGCGAATTCATCCGACTCGACCGAAGCGGCCCACAATCCGAAGCCACCCTCGGCGTTTTGCCGGCTGCGCAGCACGGCGAGCAGGGCCGCGGTGGCTTCGCCCGGCAAATGGCCGGCGCGGCTGCCCGGGCGCGCGAGCTCGGGGCGCCGCGCGATCACGAGCGACGCGAAGCCGCGGCTCACGAGCTGCTCGGTGCAGAGGTGCGGGTAATTGTCGAGATAATCCTCGAGGCTGTCGGCGAGCACGAGCGGCACCGCCGAGACCCCGACGTCGAGCTTACGAAAATCCGGGTACAGCGATCGGCCGAGCGCGATGTCGGCCGTCGAGGCGAAGTAACCCGCGCTGATCTCCGTGACGTAGGGCGAGGCGGGCCGCACGCTGACATCGGCGGTGAGGCGCGATCCGTGACCCTGCCATGACGCAGAGAAGTGGACCGCAGCCGCGCCGAGCTGCGCGCGCGCTCGAAAGCGGAACTGCGCGACCGATTCGCGGCCCTCGCCGATCTTCAAGACCTGCTCGAGCGGTCCCAAAGCCTCGAGTTGCGGCGGCAGGACGGCGGCCACCGCGATACCTGCGCCCGCGCCGGACCCGGCGACGTTGTTCGCGACGCCGACGCTCACTTCGAACTCGTCGCCGGGCGCCACCGCGACCGGCAGCGTCGGCGTCAGTACGAAGTCGGCGCGCACGAGCGTTTGGCTCTCGGCGACGCCGATCGAGGCGTCGTTCACGCTGAGCGCGAATACCTTGAGCGAGCCGTTGAAGCTGTCGGGAACCGTCCAGGTGAATTCGCGCTCGGCGTCGACCCCGACGATCCCCGACCAGTAGACCGCCGGCTTGTCGTGCTTGCGCTTGAACGGATTCAAATTGCGCCGCAGTGCCGCCTCGCCATCTCCGCCCGGCGCGGCCGCCGCGAGTACGCGCTTGAATTCCGGCAGGATCAGATCGAGGATCTGCGAGGTTTTCACCTCGAGCGCGCGCTTCTTGAAGAACTCGCCGAGCGGATCCGGCCTCTGGTAGTGGGCGACCTGGAGAATTCCTTCGTCGACCGCAAATACGAGCGCGCGCGTCGCGTGGGCACTCGAGAGTTTGATCTTCATCGCATCGCCGGGCTTGACGATCTCCGGGACCTTGAGTGCGAGTGCATTGGTGCGCGCGGCGAGGCTCGTCGCGAACGGCGCGACCCCATAGCTCAAGGGGCTCGTGAAGATTTCCTCCGAGGCCGGGTCACGGATGAATTGCACACTGACGTAGCCGTTGCCCTCGAAATCGGCCGGCAACCGGATTTTCTGCACCGATGCGGTCGTGTCGGTCTTGAACCACTGTGCCGCGTAGACGTGGTCGCGCTCGATCGTGATGAGGCCCGCGCCGACATAGGGCGCCTTGATCGCGAGTTCGATCTGCTCGCCCGGCGCAAAGTCCTTTTTGTTGAGCGTGATCTGCAGCTCCGCATTGCGTTCGAGCGAACGCGTGAGGTTGGCCTCGCCGACCACCGTGAACTCGACCCGGTTGAGCGTAAGCCCTGCTGCGTCGCGGACCAGCAGCGCGAAGCTTCCCGGTGTGTCGGTGGCGAGCGGCCACTCGAGGCCGTCTGCGGGAATCGCGAACGGCTCCTTGGAAATGGTGACGTCCTTTTTTCTCGATTCGTATTGGTAGGTGCCGTTGGCCTGCCGTGTCAAGACGGAAACGTACTTGGTCTCGACGCGCTCGAGCGTGAGCCCCGAGGCCGCCGTTCTCTTCGCGTTCGGATCGATCGCGATCCACGCGACGTTGCGCTTGGCATCGCGCGACAGATAGCCCAAGTCGCCGTCCGGCTTGAAGCCGACCAGAAACGGCAGTTCCGAAACCAGGGTCGCGGTATCGGCGGTCACCGATCGGCCGCCGCCGGCCTCGAAGGCGCGCGCGAGCAAGTGCACGCGATAGGTCGCGGTCGCATACCTCTGCAGCCCGAGATCGAACCTTGCGTTGCCCTGCTCGTCCGTCTCCGCGTCGCGCAGTTGGTCGCTGTAGCCTTCCTTGGCGCGCTGCGGATCGTAGAATCGGTAATCGGGCAGGCTCCGAAATGCCGGGAACGCCGGCGCGAGCGTTACGGTCGCCTCGACGCGCCGATGTTCGGCGGGAGTTCCGAACAGATTTTGCACGTTGACCGTGGCCGCGAGGTCCTTGGGAGAGACCCACCCTTCCGCGCTCTCGGCGCTCAAGTGCGCGGTGATCTTCATCCGATCCGGCTCGAATTCCTGGACGCGGATTGAGGCCGTGCCGATTTGCGCGTCAGGCCGATTGTCTTTGACGATGTACAGATTGACCGTATAGGTACCGGTGGGCGCGGTGTCGGCGGTCGCGTGCGAGAGCTCCGCAAATCCTCCGGCGGGCAATTGGAAGCGCTCGCGCGCGACCGTGAGTCCGCGCGCATCGAGGACCTCGGATTCGAGCGGAATGCCGGCGAGGTCTTTCGACCAGTCCGCGGCCTTGATGATCATGCCGACATGGAAGGTATCGCCGGGCCGGTAGATGCCGCGATCGGAGAACAAATATGCGGTCAGCTGATTGGCGCTGCGGGCGCTGCGAATGCCGCCGACGTCGAAGCGCGAAAGATCGAGACTTCGATCGCCCGATTTGAGCGGAAGGAACGACAGATCGCCGGCCTTCTTGACCTGCACGAGCAGCGGCGCGCGCTCGCGCGTCAAGCCCTCGAGCTTCGGAAAGTGCGCGCGCCCCTCGGCATCGGTCGGCTGCGTGCTCAAGGTCGTGCCGTTGATCGCCACGATTTCGACGCTCGCCCCCGCGACCGGGTGTCCTGTCGCGATCGACTGCACGAACACGTCCTGAGCACCGTCGGTGGATTTCTTGACGAGCAGCCCGAGGTCGGTCACGAGCACGAGTCGCTTGTCGCTCAGGCCGCCGAAGGCAAAATTGGTGTTTTGCTCGTCGTCGCCCTCGGCGGAATCCGCGTCGGAATCCGCATCGCCGCCCGCAGTCACGGTACGGCGCGCCTCGCTAAGTCGCGCTGCGGCGGTCCGCGCTCGCGCCTCGGCACGCGGATCGTAGCCCTGGACCGTCAGCAGAAAAATGCCGCGCTTCTCGACGCCGTCGCCCTTGAGATATTCGCCGAGATCGATCGTCTCGTAGTGCGCCTGCCCGTGCGCAAGCTTGCCGAGCGGTACTTTGCGCTCGAAGCGCTCGGTGAGATTGTCGGGTCCGAAGCCGCCGTAGAAGTTCGGATCCGCGAAATCGCCGCTCGACTGCGACACCAGGTGTTGCAGCTGCGCCGGCAGCAGCCGCGCGACTTCGACGCGCACGCCGGGCAGATCGCGCACGAGCGCGACCACTTTGCGCTCGCCCGACAAAGCGAGCAGGCTGCCCTGCGAGAGGATTTTCAATTCCGGCGGAAACGGCGGCACGCGAACGATGAAGCGCTCGGTGGAGGGCAGCAAATAGCCGCCGAACGAACGCAGATTCCTGTCGATTTGCACCAACAAGAACCGTCCGACGTCGGCGCGATAGCGGAAGCTGTGGGTCTCCACGAATTCGCGTTCGGCCGGAATTTGCTCGAGCCCCAAGGGCTGAGCTGCTTTGAACACCGCTTCGGTCACTTCCGCGACGTAAGTCCAGCCGTAGGGCGATTCGTCGCTGCCGGCAGCCCGCACGACATCGTGCGCGGGACGCACCGTCGGCAAAATCCAGGCCTTGACGGCATCGGCAACGTCGCGCTCGCCGGTGGCCGCGGACAAATTCACGAGCAACACCTGCTCGGGTTCGTTGCGCGCATTGCTGACGACTACGGGTGAGGCGCCGAGAACCGACAGACTATAGAGTCCGGGCACGGCTGCGCCGGCCGTCAGCGGCATCTCGGTCCGATTGCCGCCGCGCAGCGCGCGCAGGCCCGCGTCGATCTGCACCACGAGCGAGGTCGGATCCTTCGGGATCGCGAGACTGGCCGAATGAATCGATGCATTGAGCTTCAGCTTGTCATAGACGACCGTGAACGGCGTGGTTTCGCGGCCCACGCCCAATACACCTTGCTGTTGGCCGGCAAGCCGGACTTCGATGCGCCGTTCGAATTCGGCCGGATCGACCGGGTAGTTGAACTGCAGATCGAATAGGCCGAAGCGCAGGCCGGGGTTGACCGGGTCCTGATAGAACTTCGCGGCCGTGATGCGCGCCGAGAAGCGCTCGGTCGTGAATTGAAAGCCGTAATCCTTGAGGCGGATTTGCGGAGCGAGAATCGCCCGATCGAGCGCCACCGTGTAGGCCTGCCCGATCGGCCAGTCGTCCTTCGGCCGAAACTCGAGCACCCGATCGTCGAGCCAGCGCCAGGTGCCCGCAAGTCCGGGCTTCAGCGTCACGCCGCTCGACAGGACTTTGCCCGCGAGCGCCAGCGTCGACGCCGACCGGTCGAATCGCACCGTCAGCGGGTCCGGCTGATGCTTCTCATCTTCAATTCGGGTTCGTCCGGGCGCGGCGAGCGTGAAATCGGCGAATTGCGGCTTCGGCAGCAGTTGATACCAGCGCCATGCGAGATCCGCGCCGACCGTGAGGGCCGCAATCCCGAGCAACAGCGCGCCGGCAACCCGCGGACGACGGCGCGCCCAGTCCGACCCCGAGCGGCCGGCTCGGGTTGCAGAGCGCTCGATCGACTGCAGCCAACGCGGCGCCTCCCAGGCCCAAGCGCCGAACAAAGATTGCGCGAGCCATGCCCACGCCGCCCAGACTCGCGCGATCACACGCCCCGCCGCCGCCAACCGCGAATTTGTCACCGACGCTCCCAATGCCAAACCTTGGAGGATTCACCGACCGCACCTGAATTTATCATCGGCGCGCCGCGCAATTCGGGAACAATCATGGCAACCGGCCCCGCAATTATGGCGGCGCGAGACGCCGGCGCCGGCGTCCGACCGCGGCGCCCGCCGTGTGTTTTTTCGGGCGTTCCGGAGTATGCTGGATGCGCAAGCCAATCAGGGTATCCCATGAACACAGTCATTCCGGACGTCGCCCTCATCGACAACAGTGACGAACGCGCACCGCTCGTGCTGGTGCTGGATTGTTCCGGCAGCATGCAGGAGGACAACAAGATCCAACTGCTCAACGAAGGGCTCAAAGCGCTCGCCGTGGACTTGAAGGCCGATCCGATCGCCGCTCGCTGTGGTCGCGTGCTCGTGATCTCGTTCGGCGGCGACGGCAATGTCGAGATCATGGGTGACTGGACCGACGCAATGGACTTCACGCCGCCGCAGCTCATGGCCGGCGGATTGACGCCGCTCGGCGCGGCGATGCGCTGCGCGCTCGATGAGGTCGAGTCGCAAAAGAACGAGATGCGGACCGCGGGGGTCTCGTACAAGCGCCCGATCGTGATGCTGCTCTCGGACGGTGAACCCACCGATGATTGGCGCCAAATCGCCGCCGACTGCAAGAGCGCGGAGACCGCGCACAAGGTCAACATCATGGCGATCGGCATCGGCGACAAGGCCAACCAGGAGACGCTCGGGCATTTCAGCAACAAGGGCGCGCTGAGCCTCAGCGGATTGAAATTCAAGGAATTGTTCATCTGGCTGAGCCGCAGCATCCGCGCGGTCTCGCGCGCGCCGGCCGGCGGCAAGGTGCAGTTGAACCCGGTCGACAGCTGGGCGCAGTTGTCCACCTGAGGGCCGCGCGCCCGCCCGCGCGATGCACGCGGTCTCGGGACGCAGCTCCGCCACGCCGACGGGCTCGATGATATGTGGAGAGTGTTCTCGGCCTCGACGACCGGCAAGCGCAACCTCGACGCGGGCGCGGCCGGCCAGGATGCGAGTCACAGCGTCGTGAGCGACGACCTGCTGGTCGCGGTCGTCTGCGACGGCGCGGGATCTGCGCGCGAAGGCCGTGCCGGTTCGGAGTTCATCGCGCACACGCTCGCCGAGCTGCTGGCCGGCGACCTGCGCGCCGACCGCAGCGCCGACGTCGCGCGGCTCGATGCGATCATTCGCGGTGCGATCGAAGCGGCACGGTTGAAGCTCGCAGAATTCGCCGCCTCGCGCAATCTCGCGCTCGAGGATTTCGCCTGCACACTGGTCGGCTGCGCGGCGGTGAACGGCGGAGGTTATTTCTTTCATGTCGGCGACGGCTTCGCGATCCAGCAGGGGCCGGCCGGCGACACCGTGCTCTCCCAGCCCGAAAACGGCGAATATGCGGATGAGACCTATTTCGTGACCGACGAGAACTGGCACGATCATTTGCGGCTCACGCTGCTGCCGGCTCCCGAGCCTGGCGCCGTGATCGGGTTGATGTCGGACGGGACCGCACCGTTCGCCGTCAATCGCGCGCGCAGCGGCTTCTTCCGCCCGTTCATCGACCCGATCGCGGCGTTTTTGCGCGCTGCGAGCGCTCCCCACGGCAATGAGGCGCTGCGCAATTTGCTCGAGAGCCCGCGCGCTTGCGAAATCTCGGCCGACGACAAGACCCTGCTGCTCGCATTCGTCGCCTGATCCATGACCCTCCCGCCGGATCGAACGCGTGGCAAGCGCCCTGGATAATCCTGAGGAACTGGTCCTGCTGCAGTGGGCCGGGCAGCGCTCGGAGCGCGTAACGCTGACGGCCACCGGCAAATCTGGCGGCGCCGGCGAGATTTTCGCGATCGACGGCAAGCCGGGACTTCTCGCCAAGATGTATCACGCCGCGACCTCGGCCCAACAGCTCGACCATTACCGCCATAAGATCCAGTGGATGCTCGACAATCCGCCCGAGTTGCCGCAGGTCCCGGCCGAGTATCAGGACGTCGTGCAGCTCGCTTGGCCGGTCGCGCTGGTGCTGCGCAGCTCGCGCTTCGCCGGTTTCGCGATGCGCAAAATTGCGTTCGACCGCACGCTCGAACTCGACTACTTGCTGAATCGCCGCCAGTCCGCCAACGAAGGCTTCGATGCCGACTACGGCAAACTCGTGGCCGTCTCGTTCAACCTCGCCTCGATCATTCATTGCCTTCACGACAAGCGCATCGCGATCGTCGACCTCAAACCGATGAACGTGAAGGTCTACAAGTCGGAACTCTATGTTTCGATCCTGGACTGCGACGGCTTCCACATCGAAGCCGAGGAGTTCCGCTCGGACGCCCCGCAGGTCACGCCCGAATATCTTGCGCCGGAGTTCCACGACGAGGTCGTCGCGCGGCCGCAGGCGCAGGATCGATTCGCCTTGGCGACGATCATTTTCCGCTTGTTGAACTTCGGCATTCACCCCTTTACCGGCGTCAGCGCGGAGCGCCGCGACTACCCGCCGGACCTCGCAGGCCGCATCAAGCTCGGTCTCTACCCCTACGGCAAGAGCGGGCACAGCCGCGTGCGCAAAGCGCCGGCCAGCGTGCACGAGGCGTTGCCGGACAATCTTCGGGAACTGTTCGACCGCGCGTTCGCATCGGGCGGCTGGAACCGGCCGAGCCCGCACGAGTGGACCGAAGCGCTCGCGCCGTACGCGAACAGGCAGAGCGGCGCTTTGACGCTGTGCGAGAAGGGACATTTGCGATTTACGGGCCGACCGTGCCCCACCTGCCTGCGCGAGGCGCTGCTCCACGGCGCCGAGGTGCGCCGCCGCAGCTTTCTCGCGCGCGTGCAGACCGCGCCGCAGCGCACGCTCACGTACATCAAAAAGACGCTGCGGCAGACGCATAGCTCGCCGTTTCAGGCGGCGCTCGCCCAGAGGTCGTTCGCGATCGTGCAGATGACCACCTCGACGCTCTCGACGCGCAATGCCATCGCGCTCGAAATTCTCTGGATCGGCGGCTTGCTGATCACCTATTGGTGGACCAATTGAGCGCCGCCGGGATCACCGCGGTCTGGGTGCTGGCGCTCGTCGTCGCCTGGCTGTGGCGCCCGCGCCAAGGCGCGAGCTTGGGCGCCTGGATGCTGCTCGCAGCGTACGCGGCGCTCGGTGCCTGGGCGCTGTGGTTCGGCGTCTACGGCAAATCCGGCGAGCCCCCGGGTTTCGAAATCTGGAAGCCCACGGTCATTTATTGGACGTTGGCGGCGATCTTGATCGCCGCTCCATTGCTGGGCGGCGGGTACCCCGTGAAAATCATTCTCGGCACTTATTTCGCGCTGTCGACGCGCGAATGGCGCTGGCTCAACCGCGGTTTCGCCGCGCTCTACACGGTCCTCGGCGGCGTCAACCTCTGGGTGTCCGCAGAAGCCTCGTACAAGGATTGGGTCGGCTTCAAGTACGGCTGCCTCATGAACATGCTGATCATCGTGTTGCTGCGCTTGAACTTCGTCTGGCTGCCGATCCTCGCGGACGTCGCGATTTACCTCTACCGGCGCGTGACGGCGGCGTACCGGGCGGTGGCAAGTTTGTTCTGAGCCCCGCGGCCCGATCGTGGAGCCCGCCATGCCCCGCCGATGCGCATGCTGCGTGCGCTAGCGTCCCGACCGGATCCGCCCAGCCGTGATCCAATCGGGTCTCGCACCAACCACCGGAGAATCAGACGTGAGTCGGGCGTTGACCTGGTTTTTCATCGGCGGCTCGATTCTCGCATCCACCGCGCTGCGCGCGGACCCGGTCGCCCGGACGGCGTCGCCCAAGCATCAGGCGAACGCGCAGATCGGCGTTTGCATGACCAAGCGAATGCTGTCCAACAGAGCCATCACGTATTACGACGCGATGAAAATCTGCCAAGATCAATTGAACCGGCGAACTGCGGGTCTGCCCTCCCGCAACTTGTCGGCATCGATCACCCCGGCGACACGCTGACCGATCGACGAGCGGCCCGGCTCGGTCGCGCTCGGCATTCAGCGGGTGTCGGCCCGGCACGCACGCGGCAAATAGCGTGCGGTCAGAGTCGTCAAGTTGCCCCCGGCCGCCGGCGCCGCCGCGTCCTCGACGCTCGCCGTGCTGCGCCCGCAAGCCCAGACGACGTCACTCCCGACGATCACCGGCCGCAGGCTCAATTTGGAGCCGGCGATCAGCGAATTCGCATGATTGCCGTATTCAATCGTCAAAGTACCTTGATCAATCGTGATGCCCGCGACGCTATTCCCCGCGGGCGGCCGCCCGATTCGCAGGTCCGCAAGGTCGGCGGCCCAGACGCCGCCGGCCGCATATTTTTCCGCAATAGCCGCCTTCAACGGCTCCGCCAGCTGCAATCCTTCGGCGACCTGCGCGCGGATCGTATAATCCTGATACGCGGGAATGGCGATGGCCGCGACGATACCGGTGACCGGGACCAGCAGGACCAGCACGACGACCCAGGCGACTCGATTCGTGTGAGGTCCATTGTCGAGCACCGCAATCTGGGTCGCGCGGTCGGGAACTTTTTGGCGCAACGTCTCGATCTGCGCGCGAATGCTCCGATGATAAAGCGAGTTCGCAAACATCGGAACGAAAGCGTAGCGATAGCCGAGCGCCACCAGCAGATAGATCGAATCACCGGCCTCGGCGCCGACGACGCCGCTCACGATCGCGCAGAGAATCGCGATCACGATCGGGATCAGCAGGCAATAGATCGCCCAGTACCCGTACATGCGCCGGTACAGGAACCAGATGAACGACACGAAGAAGGCCGGCCAGTTCCAAGAGACCTTCGAGGCGCCCGGCTCGTCGAACCGCTGGAATTTCGGCGCGTAAAAGTCCGCCTTGCTCGGACCGACCGCCGCCCGATAGAGCGCATCCAGATCGCCGGCCGGTTCGACTTTCATGTTCATTCGCTTGTTCCTCGCATTGTGCGGCGCCAATCCCGGACGGTATCACGAGGCTGGTAAGATTGGTGATCATGCGCGCCCACAGCAGCCTCGACCACTTCTTGACCTGGGCCGGCGGGGCCCTGCTCGCGGCGATTCTAGCGCCGTGCGCCGATGCCGAAGGCACCTCGGTCGTGTTCGCCGACAGCGCGCGCTTCGAGTTCCTGACCCCGTCGCTCGTGCGCATGGAATACTCGCCGTCGAGGCAGTTCGTCGATGCGCCGACCGCGGTCGTCGAGAAACGGGATTGGCCGACCGTCGAGGTCCGCACCGCGCAGCAAGAGGGCTGGCTCGTCGCTACGACCAGCGCGATGCGCCTGCAATACCGGCTCGGATCCGGATCGTTCACGCCGGCCAATCTGATCGTCAGCTGGAAAGACCACTCCGGAGCCGCTCGCGAATGGCATCCCGGCCAGGCCGACCCGCTGAATCTCGGTGGCCTCACACATTCCCTCGACAACGTCAGCAAGGCCAATCTCCCCGCGGGTCGCAGCGATCGCGAGAGCCCGGTCAACGACATCATCCCCGGCATCGAGTTGCGTCTCGAGCCGGCGACTCCGGGGTTGCTGAGCCGCGGCGGCTTTGCGTTGATCGACGACAGCCTCACACCGGTCTGGAACGCGCAGCGCACTTGGATCGAGCCGCGCGCGCAAGCGAACGGACAGGACTGGTATTTGTTCACCTACGATCGCGATTACCGCCGCGTGCTCGGCGAGTACGCCGCGCTCTGCGGACCGATCCCGATGATCCCGCGCTTCGTGTTGGGTCCGTCGATCACCGACCTCAATTTCGAATATTTTCCCGGCGCCGCGCAGCCTGCGCAGCCTGCGCAGCCGCGCCTAGAGCAGTACGGCCAGAGTTACCTCGAGCACGAGGTCGCAAGATTGCGCCAGGAACATATTCCGTTCGATACGCTGATTCTCGATTTTGCGTGGCATGACTACGGATGGGAGGGCGGCTATGACTGGAGTCCGCTGATCGCGGACCCCGACGAGTTCTCGAGCTGGCTGCACGCTCGCGGCGTCAAGCTGAGCCTCAACGATCATCCCGGCTACGCCAACACCGCGGAAAGCATTCTGTCGTTCGACGACAGCCACGCGCCCGCGGTGCTGCAGGCCCTCGGCCGGCCCGCCCCCGCGACCCCAAGCTTCGACCTGGATGTCTCGACGCGCTGGCGGTTCGCGACCGACCAAGACGATCTGGGTCTCGGCGCGCGGTGGTACGAGCCGCAGTACGACGATCGACGCTGGGCACCGATTCGCGTGGGCCGGTCGTGGGGGAACCAAGGTCACGCCGCGTACCGGGGCATCGGCTGGTACCGAACGTCGATTCGCCTGCCGGAGCATTTGCCGAAGGCGCTCTATTTGACCATCGGCGAGGTTGCAAAGACCTATCGGGTATTCGTCAACGGCCAGGAGGCCGCGCACGACCCGATTCAATGGCCGCAGCGCTTGACGTTGCCGAACGTCGCGGCCTACGTCAAGGCCGGTCAAGATAACCTCATCGCGATTCGCGTCGATTCGGAGGATCAGGCCGGCGGGATCGTCCGCGGCCCCGTCGCGCTTCGCGACGTGGCGCCTCCGCCGCGGATCTATTTCGATTTGTCGAACCAGCGGCAAGCCGATGTGTTCATGCGCTATCTGCACGAGCCGCTGATGCGGCAAGGCGTCGATCTCTGGTGGGTCGACGGCGGCAGCGGCGATGTCGACATGCCGGGCCTCAACAAGCAACTCTGGACCAACAAGGTGTTCTACGACTACACGGAACACGAGACCGGCCGGCGTGGATTCATTCTGGGCCGATACGGCGATTGGGGAAGCGAGCGCTATCCGGGGTTCTTCACGGGTGACACGTACTCGGAATGGCCCGTACTCGCCTATGAAGTTGCGTTCACGGCCCGCGGCGGCAACGTGCTGATGCCCTACATCAGCCACGACATCGGCGGATTCCACGGCCGCAAAATCGACTTCGACCTGTATGCGCGCTGGATCGAATTCGGCGCATTCAGCCCGCTGCTGCGCATGCACAGCGCCCACGAGAACCCGCAGCGAAGGCAACCTGCGCATGCCCTGGATCTACGGAAGCCGCGGCATCGCGCTGATGAAAAAATACTTCACGCTGCGCACGCAGTTGATGCCCTATCTTGTACACTACACCTGGGTCGCGCACCGGGAATCGCTGCCGATCCTGCGGCCGCTCTATCTGCAATACCCGGAGCTCGAGGACGCATACCGGCATTCCGACGAGTATTTCTTCGGCAATGAGATGCTGGTGGCTCCGGTGCTCGACCCGAGCGGCACGCGAACGATCGTATCTTCCGCCGGGACAGTGGATCGATTTCTTCACCGGCAAGCGCTACGCGGGCGGCGCGACGATCACGGCGCATTACGCGGTCGATGCGACGCCGGTGTTCGTGCGCGAGGGCGCGCTCATCCCCGAGCAGCCCGCGAGCGACGTATTCGGATGCGAAACCGCTCGACACGCTGATTCTCAATGTATTCGGATCCGGCAGCGGCAGCTTCGAACTCTACGAGGACGACGGGATCTCACTCCGCTACGCGCAAGGCGACCGTGCGCTCACGGCGATCCGCTATGCAACCGCCGATGACGGCCTGCATCGCATCGACATCGATCCGGCTCAAGGCTCGTTTAAAGACCAGGTGCCCGCGCGCGCCTACGAATTGCGTCTGCACGCGACCGGCAGACCGATCGAGGTGCGCCTCAACGGCGCGAGCATCGGCACCGGCGCTTGGGATTCGCGGCAGGCAATCACGACGATCCGGCTGCCGAAGCAGCCGATCGGCGAGAAGATCAGCCTCGAGTGGCGCTGAAACCGGTCGGCGAGAGTTGCGATGCCGGACCCGGCGGGCTTGCCGGGTCCGGCGTCGCGTCGGCCGATCGCGCTATTTCGCGACTGCCATGCCGGGAACCGGCATCTGCAGCTTGATCGAGTCGGCGACCGCGCGAAGCTTGGTCCTGACGTCCTTCGCGCCGCTGACCGCATCCTCGAGATTGCCGGCGGAAAACGCGCCTTGCGCATTGGTCCACTCGGTCGTTGCCGCGCCGAAGTCGGTCTTCGCCGCCGCGACGTCGATGCCGTCCGCCATTTTCTTGTTCGACCGCTTGCTCAACTCATCGAGGCGCTGCTGGATCGCGGTCACTTGGGCAGGCAGCTGTTCGCTGATCTTGCTCCACTCGCCGTTGAGCGTTTGCATCACATCGGATTTCTTGGCGGCCGCCGCGGTCGCCAGGTCCTTGACGTCCCCGAGCATTGCGGGACCCGCCGTGATCACGGTCGAGTAGTCCTTGGAATCGAAAGCGGATTGCAGGCGCGCGACCTTGCCTTGGACGTCCTTCAACTTATCCGGCACGTACTTCTGGGCATCGGGCTGTGCCGCAGCCATCGCGGTCTGCACTTGCGCAATCATCTTTTGCGCCGGCTCCATGTTGTCGGCGCAGCCGGCAAAAAGCAGCGCAGCGCCCAAGACCATCGAGTAGCGACCGAAGTTAAGCCATTTGGTCATGAAACTCCCCCCTTGTTGTTTTTCGAAGCACCGCAACGCTACGCCGGATGAACGGCGCCCGCTAGTGCCTTGGCGCGGACCCGGGCGCGCAGCATGCCACCACTGGCGGGCGCGGCGGTGCCACGGGCTTTTGGCCCTCTGGTGGCAGATTCGCCCGGCAATGACCACCTGGCGGACTTCCGAGCGCCGCGATGCTGCGGACAAAAGCCGCTAAGATGCGGGGGAACCGCTGAATGGAGCGCAATCAAAGGTGTTTCGTCCCGATTGCCGATCGCATTCTGCTGCGCTCGCCTGTGCGGCGGCGATGCTCGCCGCGACACTCTCCTTGCAGGCCCGTGCCGACACCCTTCCGGGGCTCACCGTCGAGGCGCAGCGGCAACACGAGCAACTCAAGCACGACGTCAACGCGTTCGTCGCCACGGCGATCGTCCAGTCGCGCTTCGGCGAGACGCTCGAGCGCTGGACCCATGAGCCGGTGTGCCCGCTCGTGTCGGGTCTCAAGAAGGACCAGGGTGAATTCATTCTGGCCCGCCTGTCGCAAATCGTGCGAAACGCCGGCGCGCCCTTGGGACCCGAGAACTGCAAGCCGAATTTCTTCATCATCGTTTCATCGGCTATCGATCCGTGGCTCAAAAAAATCGCGGGCAGCAACGGCGCTCGCGCATTCAACTATGAAACCGGGCCGCAACTGCGGAAATTCTTGGAGACCCCGCGGCCGATCCGTGTCTGGCGCAACGCCGGACTCACGAGCATCGACGGGTCGGCAATGATGTCATCGCTCACGGATATGTCGGACCCGCACGCCGCGAAATTCGGCCCTCTCACCAATTCACAGCCCTCGCAGTATGGCTCGCGCCTCCACATGTCGGCCGTCACGCGCGACATCTTGTCCGTGATCGTGGTCGTCGACGCCGGCAAAGTGCTCGACCTCAACTTTGGGCAGCTCACCGACTACATCGCGATGGTCGGGCTCGCGGACGTCGACCTCGACAAGGATCTCGGCAATGCGCCGACGATCTTGAGTGTTTTCCGCACTTCGAAGCAAACGCGTCCCCAGGAGATGAGCGACTGGGACAAGGCGCTGCTGCACGCGTTGTACAGCACCTCGCACAAGGACAAGATGCAATTATCCGAAATGCAGACCGCCGCGCTCAACGAGATCGTCGCCGACCAGTCCGGGAATTAGCGGCTCGGCTGCAGCGCAACGGAAACCAACGCGAGGACCTGGATCATGGATCAAACGGGAGCCCCTTGGCACGCTCACATTTATTACCGGCCGCAGGAGCGCAGCCGTGCGGAGACCTTGCACGGACGCCTGCTGCGCCTGCAGCAATCGGGTGCGGCTCCGCGGCTGCTTTTCATCGGTCAACTGCGCGACCAGAAAGTCGGTCCGCACCCGATACCGCAGTTTGAGATTCATTTCACGGGCGAGCTCGTTGCAGTGATCAAGGATGAAATTCGTGAGACCGGGTTGACCGCGCTCGTGCATCCCTTGACCACCAATGATCTCGCCGATCACACGCATCTTGGCGAGTGGATCGGGACGCCGATCGAACTCGACCTCACGGTCCTCGATCCGCCGGGAATCAACCAAGGGTTCGCGCGATTCGGGAAAACCGATTTCTAGCGGCGCGCTACCAGCGGCCGCGGTCGACCGGCCTCGGGTGCGGCCACCGCGCCGGCGGCGCGGCGGCGGCGCCCGCGTCGCTGCGGCGCCCGCGTCGCTGCGGCGCAGCGACCCCTCGCCGCCGCCTCGAACTCAAGATCTCGCCTGTCGGGCCGACACTTTAGGGTTCTGGACCCATTCAAGGATCGTCTCATGGCGGCCATCAGAGCAGCGTTCACCGGCTTGAATTGGCTCGCAAACAATGCGCGCCTGCGCGTGCTCGAGTCCATTTATGCGGCGATCAACAAGTCGCAGGCCGTGATCGAAATGGACATGGACGGCACCGTGCTTGCCGCCAACGACAGCTACTTGAAGATGTTTGGCTACAGCCTCGCGGAGATTCGCGGGCAGCCATACACCGTGTTCGTCGATCCGGCGGACCGCGGAGGCGCCGAGTACCGGTCGCTCTGGGAGCACATGCACGCCGGTCAGTTCGAGCAGGGACGATTCAAGCGCATGGGCAAGGGCGGCCGCGAGGTCTGGGTGCGCGCGAGCTTCAATCCGCTCATCGGAGAGCACGGCAAGCCCTGGCGGGTCATCAAATTCGCGAGCGAAATCACGCCGATCATCCTCGAAGCGCGCGCCTTCGACAGTGCGGTGCACGAGTCGCAGGACGTGATCCAGGCGGCACTGAGCGGCGCGGGCGACCGGCGCATCGGCCTCACCGGCAAGAGCGGAAACCTCGAGCGCTTGACGCGCAGCATCAATCAACTGATCGGCAGCGTCTCGACGACTGTCGCAGAAACGATGCAGGTCGTGCAGCGCGCCGTCGACGGCGATCTGACGACGCGCGTGAACGTCGACGACAAATCGGGCCACTTCAAGGCGCTCGCGGAGTCGGTCAATTCGATGATCCAATCGATGATGGAGGTCATCACGCGTTTGACGACCACCGCCCAGGAAGTGAAACTCGGCGCAGAGGAAATCTCGCGCGGCAACCGCGAGTTGAGCAAGCGCACCGAAGAGCAGGCCGCGAGCCTGGAGGAGACGGCCTCGTCGCTCGAGCAGATGACCTCAACCGTCAAGAACAGCGCGGATAACGCGGCGCACGCGAGCCAATTGGCGGAGGCGGCGCGTGAACAGGCCGAGCGCGGCGGACGCGTCGTGGGGTCCGCGGTGGCCGCGATGAGCGAGATCAATGCAGCGAGCAAAAAGATCGCCGATATCATCGGAGTCATCGATGAGATCGCATTTCAGACCAATCTGTTGGCGCTGAACGCGGCGGTCGAAGCCGCGCGCGCCGGCGACCAGGGGCGCGGTTTCGCCGTGGTGGCATCCGAGGTTCGCAATCTCGCCTCGAGGAGTGCGGGGGCGGCCAAGGAGATCAAGGCGCTGATCCACGATTCGGTCGGCAAGGTCAACGAGGGCTCCCGCTTGGTCGACGAATCGGGGCAGGTGCTCGGAGAAATCCTGACGCGCGTCAAGAAGGTCACCGACGTGATGGCGGAGATCGCGAGCTCGAGCCGCGAACAGGCCTCAGGCATCGAACAGGTCAACAAAGCCGTGACCATGATGGACACGATGACGCAGCAGAATGCCAGGCTCGTCGAGGAGGATACCGCGGCGGCGCAAGCGCTGACCGAACAAGCCGTCGGCCTCACGAAGCTGATCGCCCACTTTCGGCGCGCCGAATCGGCCGCATCGACCCGCGGCAATGCGCCGGACGCGGCCGGCGCCTCGGGACCATTCACCGGCGGCCGGCGCGCCCACGGCTAGCCCGCCGCGAGGAACTGCGGCGGCTCAAGATCCGCGCCCGCGGTGGATGGACGCAGACTCAAGGCGCCGCGTACGCGAGATTGTCGAAAACCAGCCCTCCCGCGTCGGCGAGTTCGAGCGAGACATCCGCATTGGCCTCGCGCCACTCGGTTCTGATTCGCCGCAGCGCGTTCGGCTTGATCGTGAACCGCTCGGCGGGTGAGCCGGACGCGGACAAAGTGATCGTCGCGTCGCGGTCCGCCGCGTTATAGACGTCGAGTCCCGCGAAGATCCGCGCGCCGTCGAAATGAAACGACGCATGCGCGCCTTGCGGGTCCGCTAGCAGCAGATTGAAAGTCCCGAACTTTCCTTGCGGCACTCCGATTTTCCACTGCCCCGTGTCCCAATTCATGACGCCTTCCGGGTAGCGGCTCGGCAAGCGAGTTCCGCCGGCCAGGTGCGGATCGTCGAAGGTCACGTAGGAAAGCGCCGCGTGACCGCCGCTGCCGCGAATCTCGATGTCCTTCGCATGCGCATGACGCACGTAAAGAGCCCGAGTGTCCGCGTCAAAAATGAATCCATCCTGTTCCAAGTCGCTGCGCGCCCCGAGCGCCAACCCACCGGCGGTGATCGATACTGGGAGAAAATCCAAGCGCAGCACCTCGGTCGAATCGGCATCGAACGTCGAGTAGCTGACGCGGCCGGCGCCATAAGCAACGGACGTCACCGCCGCCTCCGAGCCGAGAAGATGCGATTCATCGGCGGGCGCCCATTCGGGCACCGCCCAGAATGCATCCATCATTCGCCGAGGACCGTCGGCAAACTCGTCGGTGAACCACCACTGGTTGAAGAACGGCGCGTGGGCCCCGGCCGGCAGGCCCTGAAAATAACTGACGAAATTGAAGGTGCGATATGCCTCCTCCTTGTAAGCCGCATCGCCCGTCTTGGCGTAGTAAAAGCGCCTCGACGGCGGCCAAGCGCGCGCTATGACTATCGCAACATTGCGGCGGCGGATTGCAGCAATATTCCTTGCCGTCTCCCTGCTCGGTCGTGACGAGCGCCCCGTGCACGATGTATTTGGGCCATTTGGGCGTGGTTTTGACCCAATCGATGAGTGCTCGCGCGTGCTCGCGCCATTCGGGGTCAACTCGCGGATGCAACAGCGCGTATCGAGCGAACTCCAAGGGGATCACTTGATTCATGTTTTCCATGCTCGCGTGCACGTCCTCGAAATAGCCGACCCACACGATTGTTTTGCATCGGATATTTCATGAGCCAGTGCCAAGCGCCGTCACGCACGGCTCTAACGGCGACAACGTCTCCCTGGCCGAGCCGTATCAGTTCGTCCAGCAATTGGATGGGATCCAGGACGTTGGCAGAATAGCGAAACATCCCCTTGCCGCCGTGGATGCTGCCGCTCTTTGCAAAACATCGGTATGGCCATGGAGAGCGCAGCGCGTTGCCCTGCCTGTAGTTCTTCACGAGAGCCTCGGCGCAGCGAAGCGCGGCGCGCAAATATTTTCGATCGCCCGTCATTTCATAGAGTCGCAGATACGCGTAGCCGTCCTGGCCGACCACATGCGGCTCCACGTAATCTTCGCCATGTTTGCTCCAGCCGGTGTAGCGGCGGCTGCCCGGATTGGCTGAAGGGTATGGCACTTGCGCCCATGCGTAGCCGCGCGGGGTGCGGCCCTTGTCGAGTTCGTAGTCGACGAAATTACGCAGGAACTCCAAGGTTCGGGGATCGCCCGTGTAAGGATAGAGGCGCTCGACAAACCCCTCCATCATCGCGCGCAGGTATCCGGTGGAATTTGCCCAGTGCCGGTCCGGTCGCATCTCGAAGGTGGTGCGGTCGAAATCGAAGCAGCAATAGAAGTAAGGCAATCGCTGACGATGATATTGATCCCAGATGATGGTCCATTGGGACAGGAAATAGTCGGAATAGGAGTATCCGACGTCGTCCGGCATTGGCCAGGGCAATAATTTCGCGTCCTGGTCCAGTTCAACGGCTCGCCCGGCGATCGTAGGCGCGTTCACAATGGAGGTGATCGGAAAGCTCCGCCCTTCGGAGCCCGCAGCTGCGGCAACCAGACCTAATCCAATCAGCATCACGAACCCGGCTGTAGCGTTCGACCTACGATGCCGATCGGAGGAAGCAGAAGATCCGACGGCACTATCTCGCCACAATTGAGCTGCTCCCACAGACAAAATCGCCGAATCGAGAGCGACGATGATAGCCGATCTGCAGCAACGGATTGGGCACCGCAGAGCTAGCCTCAGCAGCTGCGATTGCGGTCAGGCGCCGGCTCAGCCCGCAAGGCCTCGGCGGCCAATTGTAATTTCGCCTCGCGCAATCCAGTACTATCGGCAGGCGACCGCCAAGGCCGATTTGCCCAGAGCCCCAGTGCCCGACCCCGACCCGCAAGCAGTGGCGACACACCAGACGGAGCCCCTCAGTCTGTTGCGCGCGCTCGGCCGCTGGGATTTGCTGGCCCTGGTCATCAACGGCATCGTCGGCGCCGGCATTTTCGGGCTTCCCGCCAAAGTGGACGCGCTGCTCGGCGTCTACGGCTTGGGTGCGATTGTCGTTTGTGCCGCGATCAGCGGTCTCGTGATCCTCTGTTTCGCGGAAGTTTCCAGCCGGTTCACTCAGACCGGCGGCCCCTTCGTCTACGCGGGCGCGGCCTTCGGACCCCTGCTCGGATTCCTGACCGGGTGGGTGCTCTGGATCGCGCGCGTCACCGGATGCTGCGCGATTTGTGCGCTGCTGCTGCAGTATCTTGCCTATCTCAATCCGGCAATGAACGAGGGTGCGGGACGGGTTGCAACCGCGACCGCGATCATCGGCGGCTTGACCGTGATTCACGTGCTGGGAATCCGGCGCGCCGCGACTTTTGGCAACCTTGTGACGCTCGCGAAACTCGCTCCGCTGCTGCTGTTCGTGGGAATCGGCATGTTTCACATCGATTGGTCGCGGCTGCAGCACGGCGCGACGCCCCTCAACGCGAATTTCGCGGAGGCGGTGTTGCTGCTCGCGTTTGCCTTCGTCGGCTGGGAAAGCGTTGTGGTGGCGGCCGGCGAGACCGCGGATCCGCGGCGCGACCTGCCCCGCGCCTTGATCGTGGGAATTGCCGTTGTCGCGGTGCTGTATGTCTTGATTCAGTTGGTTTGCATCGGCAACCTGCCGCAGCTTGCCGCGTCGCAGCGGCCGCTCGTCGATGCCGCCGGCCGTTTTTTGGGACCGGCGGGCGCGTTGCTGATCACGTTGGGCGCCGCGGTCTCGATGCTCGGCACGCTGAACGGATCGATGATCACGATCTCACGTCTGCCCTACGCCATGGCCGCCGCCGGCCAGCTGCCGCGCGTACTCGCCGTGATCCACCCGCGATACCGCACGCCGCACGTCGCGGTCGTCCTATCGGGCCTGCTCGTGCTCGGGCTCACGTTGAGCGGACAATTCGTCTATCTATTGACGGTCAGCACGGTCGCACGATTGCTGGTGTTCGCTGTCACCTGCGTCGCCTTGCCGATACTGCGCCGCAATCCCGACTTGCCGGCGGCGCGATTCACGTTGCCCGGCGGCGTCGCGATCCCTGCCGCGGCGCTCGGCTTGATCGCCTGGCTGCTGGCGAGTTCCTCGTTCGCGGCGACTCGCGATGTCGCGATTTTGACCGCGATCGGCGCGCTCATCTACGCTACCGGGAGACGCCAAGATCGGAACCGCGCAAAACCTCAAGGTGCAATATGAACAGGCGACAGGATTGCGAATGACAAGTTTCGTCAGTCATCTCGAATGTGCGAACTGTTTCGAACGGTACGACGCCGAGCTCGTGCAGGGACTCTGCGTCAAGTGCCAGCGTCCGTTATGGGTACGCTACGACCTCGACGCCGTGGGTCGCCATTTCACGAAGCCCATGCTCAGCGACCGCGACCCTACGCTATGGCGATATCGCGAACTGCTGCCGGTGCGCGATGCAGCCGGCATCATCACGCTCGGCGAGACGGTCACACCGCTGCTCGCGGCCCCGCGGCTCGCAGCCGCGTTCGGCCTGCGCGAGTTGCTCGTCAAGGATGAAAGCCGGCTGCCCACGGGCAGCTTCAAGGCGCGCGGCATGGCGATGGCCATCTCGCGGGCGAATGAACTCGGCATTCGCCGCGTCGCGGCGCCCACCGCCGGCAATGCCGGCGGCGCCATGGCCGCCTATGCCGCGCGCGCCGGCATGGAGGCCTATGTGTTCATGCCGCAGGACACGTCGGCGATCAACGCGAAGGAATGCTGGCTCGCCGGCGCAAGAAGCTTTTACGTCAACGGACTCATCAATGATTGCGGACGCATCGTCGGTGAAGGCAAAACGCACAAAGGGTGGTTCGACCTGTCGACGCTCAAGGAGCCTTATCGAATCGAGGGCAAGAAAACAATGGGACTGGAACTGGCGGAACAACTCGACTGGGAACTGCCCGACGTCATTCTCTATCCGACCGGCGGGGGCACGGGCCTCATCGGCATGTGGAAGGCCTTTGCCGAGCTGACCGCGCTCGGCTGGCTGAAATCCCCGCGCAAGCCGCGCATGATCTCGTGCCAAAGCGACGGCTGCGCACCAATCGCGCGCGCATTCGAGCGCGGCGAGCGTTTTGCGGCGAAGTTCGAGAACGCCGCGACGATCGCGAGCGGCGTGCGCGTGCCGGTCGCGGTGGGCGATTTCATGATTCTCGATGCCGTGCGCGAGAGCGGCGGCCTCGCGGTGGCGGTTCCCGAGCAGCGAATCGCGCCCTGGATGAAGAAAGCGATCAGCCTCGAAGGCTTGTCGATTTGCCCCGAGACCGCGGTGTGCCTCGCGGCGCTCGAGTTCTTGCTCGCCCGCGGCGCGGTGCGTCCGGACGAGCGCATCGTCGTTTTCAACACCGGCGCCGCGCAGAAATACCCCGAAGCGGTCGGCGAAGTGCTGCCGCTCATCGATATCGGGGAACCGATCGATTGGGAGCGCATCTAGGCTCTCAGCTCGCGTGCCGACCCAAGATCGAGTTCACAGACCTCGATAGCGCTTTGATGCGATTATTCGCCGCATTTCCCACGGACGGCGACGCCCCCATGAACTCTCCCGGATTCGGAAAAGGTCTCGCAAAATCCCTGCTCCGGACGCTGATGCGCGCCTTGTTTCGCGTCAGGGTCACCGGGGACTCCGCGGCCTTCGCGAACGACCGCACCTTGATTGTTGCGAATCACGAATCCCTGATCGACGGAGTTCTGCTGGGACTCTTCTTGCCGGTTGAAGCCACGTTTGTCGTGCATACGGAAGTCACGCGAAATGCGGGATTCCGCTGGCTGCTGCAATTCGTGCCGCATTTGGTCGTCGATTCCACGAGTCCGCTCGCGATCAAACAAATCATTCGGCTCGTCGAGAGCGGCCAACCCGTCGTCATTTTTCCCGAAGGCCGGTTGACCATCACCGGCTCCCTGATGAAAGTGTATGACGGCGCCGGATTCGTGGCGGCGCGCACCGGCGCCACCGTGGTCCCAATCCGCATCGAAGGGTCGGGCCGCAGCTACTTTGGGCGCCTGGCCGGCATCTATCCGCGCAAACTCCTGCCGAGAATACGCATCGCGATCCAACCAACGCGCACGATCGCGATGCCCCAATTGCCGTCCGCCAAATTGCGACGCCGCCGCTCGGGCGAACTCATGCGCCGATTGTTGCTCGATATGCTCGTGGCAACGCGCCCCGAACGCACCTTGTTTGCGGCCTTCTTGGACGCCAAGGCGACCTTCGGTGCGCGCTACCGCTTGGTCGAGGACATCCGGATGCAGGAGGAGTCGTACGGGTCGCTGCTGCGAATGGCCATCGGCCTCTCAAGGCTCACCCGCCGCTTCACGGCGGAACGCGAGGTCGTCGGCGTGATGACTCCAAACGCGGCGCCGACGCTCGCGCTGATCCTCGCGCTGTCGGCCGGGAGGCGGGTGCCCGCGATGCTGAATTACACGGCCGGCGTCGACGGGCTTCGGGCCGCGTGCATCGCCGCCGGCATCACGAATATCATCGCCTCGCGCGCATTCGTCGAGAAGGCGCGGCTCGGCGCGATTCTCGATCAATTGACCGGCGTCACCGTGCATTACCTCGAGGACCTCAAGGCGCGCTTCGGCCCCATCGACAAGTTGTCGGTTCTCTTGCATCAGTTCATCCCGGGCGCGATCACGGTCGCGCAGCTACCCGGGGACCCGGCAATCGTGCTGTTCACTTCCGGCTCGGAAGGAAAACCGAAGGGCGTCGTTCATACGCATGCCTCGATCCTCTCGAATGTCGCGCAAATCCGCGCGCTCGCGGACTTTACGCCGCTCGACAAATTCATGATGGCGTTGCCCGTGTTCCATTCGTTCGGTCTGACTTGCGGCGCCATCATGCCCCTGGTCTCGGGCTGCAAGGTCTTTTTATATCCGACGCCGCTGCACTACCGCATAATTCCGGAGCTGGTCTACGACCGAAACTGCACGGTGCTGTTCGGCACGTCGACTTTCCTCGGCAACTACGGAAAACATGCGCATCCGTACGATTTCGGCCGCCTTCGCTACGTCGTGGCAGGCGCCGAGAAACTCTCCGATGACGTGCGCAATCTTTGGATCGAGAAGTTCGGCATTCGCGTGCTCGAAGGCTACGGCGTGACCGAATGTGCGCCGGTGGTCGCGGTCAATGTTCCCATGGCCTGTCGCATCGGCAGCGTCGGCCAGTTCGTTCCGGGGCTCGAATATCGGCTCGAGCCGGTGCCCGGCGTGGGCGCGGGCGGACTGCTCTACGTGCGAGGACCCAACATCATGCAGGGGTACTTGCTGTACGACGCTCCCGGCATCGTGAGCATATCCAATACGCTAGAGCACGGGTGGTACAACACCGGGGATATCGTCGCGGTCGACGACGCCGACTTCGTGCACATCCGAGGACGCGTCAAGCGATTCGCCAAGATCGCGGGTGAGATGATCTCTCTCGAGGTGGTCGAGCGGATCGCGGCAAAAGCTGCGCCGGGCTTTGCCCACGCCGCATCGACTCGCACCGATGCCGCCAAGGGCGAAGCGATCGTCTTGTTCACCAACGCGCCGGGTCTCGGGCGGGAACAGCTGCTTGCGGCCGCGAAAGGCATCGGTGCGCCGGAACTCGCGGTCCCGCGCGTCGTGCATTCGATCGCGGAAATTCCGCTGCTCGGTACCGGCAAGACCGACTATGTGCGATTGAAGTCGATGGCGCAAGACGGCGCGACGGCGCCCGCATGACGCCGGTGCAATCCGCGCCGCGTGCGCCTCTTTGGTCTCGCGGCATGGCAGCCGTCCTTGGCGCGCAGTTTCTCTCGGCAATGGCCGACAATGCGCTGCTGTTCGGTACCTTGGCCCTCTTGAAGGCGAAGCTCTACCCTGAGTGGACCGAACCGCTGCTGCAGGAGTTCTTCGTCGGCGCGTACATCTTGCTTGCGCCCTTCGCAGGCCCCCTCGCCGACTCGCGGCCGAAGGGCCAGATCATGCTGATCTCGAATGGGCTCAAATTCGCCGGAGCGCTGTGCATCTGCGTCGGAGTGAATCCGTTTCTGGCGTACGGTATTGTCGGAGTCGGCGCCGCGGCCTATTCGCCGGCGAAGTACGGAATCCTGTCGGAGCTCACCTCTGCCGATCAGCTGGTCAAGGCCAACGGGTTGATGGAGTCCTCGACGATCGCCGCGATCCTGATCGGCGCGGTCGCGGGCGGGGCCCTTGCCGACTGGAGCGTTCCCGGCGCTCTGGCGGCGGTCGCCGCATGCTACGCGCTCGCGATCGTCGCGAATTTGTTCATACCCGCGATCGCGCCCTCGCACGTGCTGGCGCAGGTCTCGCTGCGCGCGATCATCGGAGATTTCGCGCAGGTGCTGCGTCGGCTCGTCGGCGTGGTCGACGCCCGCTTCTCGATCGCGGGAACGAGCCTGTTTTGGGGTGCAGGCTCGACCATGCGCTTCCTGCTGATTGCATGGGTGCCGATCGCGCTCGGAATCACGACGAATCGCGCACCCGCATATCTCAACGCGGTCGTCGCGATCGGCATCGTCGTCGGAGCGGGACTTGCCGCGAAATTCGTGACGCTCGACAAGGTGAACCGGGCCTTGAGCGGCGGCATCGTTCTGGGCGTGGCCGTTTGCGCCCTGGCGGTGACCCGCACTCTGCCGATCGCCGTCGCGGTGCTGCTGCTGATCGGCGCCGGAGGCGGCTTCTTCGTCGTACCGCTCAACGCCCTGCTGCAAGAGCGGGGCCATGAGAGCGTCGGCGCCGGCCACGCGGTCGCCGTGCAGAATCTTGCGGAGAATTCCGCCATGCTGCTGATGATCGGCATCTACACCATGCTCACCTTTGCCGGAGTTTCCGTGATCACACTGACCGCCGGATTCGGCGGATTCATGTCACTGGCCATCGGTGGTTTATGGTTGTACCGCGCGAAGAAGCAGCACCAGCGATCACTGAAGTCGGCGCCGCGACAGGGAAAATAAAGGAAGCCGCCCGCTGCCTGCGGCACGCCGCCCGGTGTCTTATGAGCCGCGCCAGTGCACGAATGCCGACAGCTTGCTGTGGGTGCGAATGGCATCGTCCTCGGTCAGATCGTCCGGCGTCTGCGACTCGCGGATCAAGCGCTCGAATTCCGTTGCGGGCAACGGGCGGCTGAAATGGTAGCCCTGGTATTCGTCGCAGCCCGCGGTGCGCAGAAAATCGAGCTGCGCCGGGGATTCCACCCCTTCGGCGACGACTTTGAGCCGCAGGCTGTGCGCCAACGAGACGATGGCCCGCACGATGGAGGCATCCTCGGGTCGACTCACGATTTCGTCGATGAATACCCGGTCGATCTTGAGTTTGTCGATCGGGAAACGACGCAGATAGCTCATACTCGAGTAGCCGGTTCCGAAGTCGTCGACCGAGACCAGCACTCCCATGGCGCTCAGATGCTCGAGTACCGCAATGGATTTCTCGGGATCGCTCATTACGGCGCTTTCCGTCAGCTCGACCTCGAGGTATCGAGCCTCGAGTCCCGCGTCATTGAGCGCGGTGCGAATGCTGTCGACCAGCCCGCTGTCGCGGAACTGCGATGCAGAGAGGTTCACCGACACGCGAAGCGCGGGCAACCCATCGAGTTGCCAGGCCCGCGTCTGCCGGCACGCTTCGCGAATGACCCAGCCGCCGATCGCATCGATCAGGCCGCACTCCTCGGCAAGCGGGATAAATTCCGCGGGTGAAACGATGCCGCGCGTCGGGTGCATCCAACGCACGAGTGCCTCGGCGCTGCGCACTTCGCCGGTTCGGGTATCCACCTTCGGCTGGTAGTAGAGCCGCAGTTGGTTCAGCGCCACGGCGTTGTGCAGTTCGCTTTCGAACTGGACGCGGTCCTCCGTGCCGGTGTCCATTCCCGGCGCATAGCGGCGAAAATGACCCCGGCCCTGCTGTTTGGCCGAATACATCGCCGCGTCGGCGTGTGCGAGCAGCGCCTGCACGCTGGCGCCGTCCTCCGGATACATGGCGATGCCGATGCTTGGCGACGTATGAATGTCGATCGCGGCGATGCGCACCGGAGCCTGCAAGACATCCATGACGCGCCCCGCGAGCGCCGCGGCATCGTCGGCGCCGCCAATCGAGGTGGCGATGAGGACGAATTCGTCGCCGCCGAAGCGCGCCACCGTGTCGGATGGCCGTACCACCGCCGTTAGGCGCTGCGCGACCTCTTGCAACAGTTCGTCGCCCGCGCGATGTCCCAAAGAATCGTTGATGAGCTTGAAGCGGTCCAAACCGCAAACCAACAGCGCGAACGGGCGCGCGTCACGGTTCGCGAGCGCGATCGCTTGCTGCAGGCGATCGTCCAGCAGCACGCGGTTCGGCAAGCCCGTCAATGCGTCGTGGGTTGCCATATGCCGCAATTGCTGATTCGCGGCTTCCAGTCCGCGTGTGCGCGTCGTGACGAGGTCCTCGAGGCGCAGCACATGACCTCGCAGCAGCCGGTTGTTTTCCCATTTACGGCAGAGCGCGGTCGCGCATTGCATGACCTCGATTGGTTCCGCGGGTTTGCGCAATACCAGCAACTTATCGGAGTGGCCCAGCCGCTGCACCACTTCGGTCCAATCGTAGTCGGTGTGCGCCGAGCAGATGACGATCTGCACTTCGGGATCCGTCGCCCACAGGCGTTCAATGGTCTTCAGGCCATCCCACCCGGGCGGCATGCGCATGTCGACGAACGCCATCGCGTAGGGCCGACCCTGGCTCTGCGCCTGGTACACCATCTCGACGCCTTCTTTCCCCTGATGTGCGGAGTCGATTTCGAAGCTCGGGCGCGCCGGCACCGCCGCATCGCCGCCGAACAAATTCGCTTCCAACACATCGAGCGCAGCTTGCGCGGAATGCTCGGCCTGGGCGCCCAACA
Source organism: uncultured Gammaproteobacteria bacterium (assembly GCA_963782845.1). Classification (GTDB taxonomy): domain Bacteria; phylum Pseudomonadota; class Gammaproteobacteria; order Steroidobacterales; family Steroidobacteraceae; genus Bog-1198. The sequence continues at coordinate 140,391 of CAWALM010000002.1, forward strand.
CCTTGCGGAAGTCCGCATGAATGGACGCATTGTCGTCGATGATCAGGATGCGCCTGTTGACGAGCGGCTCGCTGCTAGACATGGCCGCCGACGTCCGAGGTGCAGGGGAGCTCGAGAATGAACGCCGCACCCCGGCCGGGTCCGTCGCTGGTCACGCGCAGCGAGCCGCCGAGCTCGTGCGCGGCGAGCGCACCGCTGTGCAATCCAAAGCCGTGTCCGCCCACGCGGGTCGTGAAGCCGTGCGTAAACAGACGGGACATATTCTCCGCCGGTATGCCGACGCCGTTGTCGATCACGCAAATGCGTACGCCGCCCGGCGCCGGTTCGATGCGCAGCGTGATCAGCTTGTCCGACCTGCCGGATTCGTCGCACGCGTACTTGGCGTTTCGCACGAGATTCACGAGAATCTGCAGCACCTTGTGTTTGTCGACCGTCACCGGCGGTACTTCGCTGAATTCGCGCCGCAGCGTGACTCCGTGACGCACGAAAGCGCCGGCGTTCAAGCGCAGGCTGTCTTCGACCAATTCGGCAACCGCGACGGTTTCAGTGACCCCGCAGAGCTTCGCGTAGCTCTGCTGCATCGCTACGGTATCCTTGATGTGCTCGAGGTTTTCGCGCAGCGATCCAAGTTCCTCGAGCGCCATTCGCTGGTCGCTCAGCAGCTGCTCGCCGAGTGAGGTCAGATATTCGGGGATGCGCTTGCCGCGTTCGTCGTTGACGAGGAAATCGCCGACTGAGGCACCTTGCCCCTGCAGCAGCGCGGCGAGACGGGACACCCCGGGCGCCTTCGATTGCTTGACGCGCTCGGTCACGAGACTCGCCGAGATATTGACGCTGTTCAAGATGTTGCCGACGTTGTGCAGCACATTGGTCGCCACCTCGGCCATGCCGGCCTGGCGCGACGCGATCATGAGTTGCTTGTGCACCCTTTCGAGTTCCTCCGCGGATTCCTTGCGGGCGCTGATGTCTCGTAGGAATTCGACCGAGTAATCGGGCTTGGCATCGCCCTCCCGAACCAAGGCGGTCGTCATGCGTACCCACAAGAAACTTCCGTCCTTGCGGATGTAGCGTTTCTCGAGATCCACGAAGGGAAGCTCGCAATTCCATAAGCGCCTCAGCTCGACCGAGACGCGCTCCACATCGTCGCGGTGCGTGACGTCCGCGATGGTTTTGTCCGCCAGATCGGCCGGCTCGTAGCCCAGCATGGCCCAAAACGACGGATTGCAGCGTAGTAAATGGCCGCCGCGATCCGCGTGCGCGATGCCGATCGGTGCCTGGTCGAAGGTATTGCGGAACATGGTTTCCGCCTTGCGCAAATGGTCACGGGCGGTGACCAGATCGGTCACGTCGGTGATCGTGCCGATCCAGCCGTGTGCGCCGTTGGCAGCGACCACCTGTTCCGAGAAATGGCGAATGCCGCCATCCCCGGCCTGGGTCCGATAGTCGAACCGCGTCGAGAGCGGTTGGCGGCAAAAATCCGCCCAGGCGCGTTCCATGCGCGCGCGGTCGGCCGGGTGCACACAACGCACCCAGTCGTCGGGGCCATGCCCCTCTTCCAGTCCGAACATGCGGCGATATTCAGAATTGCAATAAATGAGGTTGCCGGCAGCGTCCGTATGATAGATGGCCACCGGGGCGCTTTCGAGCAGAGCTTCGGTCGCGGCCGGCTGCCGATCGGAGAGCAGCGCGAGCTCCGTCAGCCGCGTGTGCGCTTCGGCGCGGGCGGCGGCTTGTTCGGCAAGCAACGATAATGAGGCGCGCTGCTCGGGCGTCAACGAGCGCGCGCTGGAATCGTACACCGCCAGAGTGCCCAGCGCGTCGCCGCCCTGCGTACGCAGCGGGAAGCCGGCGTAGGAGCGGATGGCGAACCGTCCGGTCACGAGTTCGGACTCCCGGAAGCGCTCGTCGAGCTTGGCGTCAGCGACTTCGAATGGATCCGCGGCGCGGCGGGTGTAGCCGGCAAATGGATCGAATCGAGGGACAGCGGCGGTCGGCAGTTCGCCGGAGGCAGTGCACCAGGCTTCGCCGCCACCGGCGATCGCAATCGATGCGAGGCATGACCCGGATGCGCCGGCCGCGAGCCGCGCGAGTCCGCTGAATAGGCGGTCTAAGCAATCGGCAGCCGGCGCAATGGCGTCGCTCGGCGCTGTGCCGACGGGTTTCCGACCGATAGATTGCGAGTTCACTGGCCTGCAATTCCCCGCCGCCGCCTCATGGTAAAGCGCGTCCGCTTGGAGCGTCACTCTAGCGCCGCATTGTGAATCATTTGAACATATGCACGGGTGGCGAATGCGTCACACCATCGCCGGTCAGACTTTGAATTGCGTCTCAATGATGATGGTGCGACGCGAATTGAGCGGCCGGCTGATTCGGCGCGCGGCGTTTATGGCACGAATTCCCAGAGATCGTTGAGGTACCCGTAGTTGCCTGCGGAGTCATAGGCAGTCCCGCCGAACAGCCAGAAATTTCCCTGCAAATCGGTCCATGGCGTCGCGCCCGAGCGCGCACCCGCGATATTGCCAGCTGCGGCGACGTCGCGCGTCCCATAGATGCCGCTCGCACCGAGCATATTCGAGCCGCCCACCCACACCCACGTGCGCGTCGACGAATTGAAGCTCCACAGATCATTATAGGGACCGTAAGCGGCAGCAGAGTTTCCGTAGCCTCCGAAGAGCCACAGATTGCCCGACGCGTCGGTCCAGGTGCTCGCGCTCTCACGGGCCCCCGGCGAGTTGCCCGCGGCCGCGACACCCAAGGTCCCGTATACGCCGGCGGCATTGAGCATGTTCGTGCCGCTGATCCACGCCCACGTGCCGGTTGCAGCGTTATAGGTCCACAAGTCATTGAGCACGCCGTCGCTCTTGGCCGAGTACGCGGCATATCCGCCGAACAGCCAGAGGTTGCCCGACGAATCCATCCACGACGCCGCGTTGCATCGTCCGCCTGGCGTATTGCCGGCTGCGGCGCTCCCCTGGGTACCATACACGGCGGCCGCATTGATCGTGTTGGAGCCACCCACCCATGTCCAGATTTGGGTCGCGGGACTGAAGGTCCAAATATCGTCGAGGCATCCGCTCGCCCCCGCAGCGGCGTACCCGCCACCGCCGAGCAGCCAGAAATTTCCGGACGCGTCGATCCAAGCGTTCGCTGCTGATCGAGCACCGGGAACATTGGTGAGTGCCGCCGTTCCCAGGGTCCCGTAGACGCCGCCCGCACCGGCGGCAGTCGAGCCGCTGACCCAGGTCCAGGTACCGGCCGTCGGATTGAATTCCCACAGATCGTTGAACTCGACCGCGGTCGTTCCCGTCGTGCCGGCATCGCCGCCGAACAGCCAGAGATTGCCCGCCGAATCAGTCCAGGTCGCAGCGCTCTCGCGTGCCCCGGGCACATTGCCGCTTGCCGCAACGCCGAGCGTGCCGTAGACGGAGGCTGCATTCACCGTGTTTGATCCTGCGATCCAGGTCCACGTGCCGGCCGCAGGATTGAACTTCCAGAGGTCGTTGAGAAATCCGGCGGCACCGAGACCGGCATATCCCTGACCACCGAACAGCCAAAGGTTGCCGGCCGCATCGGTCCACGAGCTGGCGCCGGTTCGTGCCCCCGGCGTGTTGCTCGCCGCCGCCACGCCGAGTGTTCCATAGACGCTGGCGCCCGCGCTGAGATTCGATCCGCCGATCCAGGTCCATACATTGGGACAGCTGACGTCAATGTTCGTGACACCGTCGGCGCCGACGGTTCCCGATGCGTTGTTGACCGTGCACTGCTGTCCCGGCGGCTGCGTCAAGATCGTAACCGCATAGGTCGCGCCGCTCGCGATCGGCGTCGCGAATGTGAAGCCGCCGTTCGCCGATATCAGGAGATTGTCGGCGCCGTTGTTCTGCAATGTGAGGGTCGAAGCACCCAGGCCCGAGACGCTGCCGCCGATGCTGAACGCGGTCGTCACGCAGGCGACCGCAACGCTCGTGACATTGCTGCTGCCGATCGTGCCGCTGCCGTTGCTCAGCGTGCAATTCTCGCCGGCCGGTTGCGTAAAGATCGTGACGTTGTAACTCGCGGCGCTCGCAAGCGGCGTATTGAAGTTAAAGCTGCCGTCGCCGAGGATCGACAAGGGGTCGCCGCCGTTGTTCTGCAGCACCAAGGTGCCGGTGTTGAGTCCCGATACGGAGGCGGCGACGTTGAAAGTGTTGTTGGAACAAATGACGACGACGTTCGAGACGTCGCCTGCCACCACGATTCCGCTGCCATTGCTAATCGCGCAACTCTGGGCGGCGGGCTGGGTCGCGACCGTCACCGCATAGTTCTCTCCGCTCGCGACGGCGCTCGAGAAGCTGAACGGGCCGTTGGCCGGGACCGTCGTGCTGTTGCCGCCGTCGTCTTGCAACACGAGGCTCGCGCCGCCGAGCAGGCCGCTCAAGCTGCCGCTGATCTGATAGGTATTCGGTACGCAGGCGACGCTGACATTGCCGATGTTGCTGCCGACAATCGTGCCACTGCCGTTCGAGATCACGCAGGTCTCGCCCACCGGCTGACTCAATATCGTCACGGCATAAGGCGAGCCGCTGGCGATCGGCGTATTGAAATTGAATCGGCCGTTCGACGCAGCCGCCAGGTTGTCGCCGCCGTTATCTTGGAGCACCAAGCCGTCGGCGATCAAACCCGACACGGTGACGCCGACGTTGTAGGTATCGTCCGAGCAGGTGACCGCGACCGTCGTCACGTCGGCATTTGCCACGGTGCCATTGCCGTTCGCGACAGCGCAGTCTTGTCCAGCCGGCTGCGTGCGGATCGTCACCGAATAGTGCGCGCCGCTCGCCACGGGCGTCGTGAACAAGAATCCGCTGTCGGCAGACACCGTGGTGTCGTCGCCGCCGTTGTCCTGCAACACGAGGTTGCGGCCGGCAAGCAGACCCGTTACGGACCCCGTTATGGAATAGGCCTTCGGTGCGCAGTTCACCATGATGCTGGTCACGTCAGCGTTCGTGATCGTGCCGTTGCCGCCGGCGACCGTGCAGGTTGCGTCCGGCGGTTGCATCGAGACCGTGACGGCGTACGGTGTGCCGCCCGCAAGGGACTTGGGAAAGGTAAAGCTCCCGTTCGACGTCACCGTGACCGTGTCGCCGCCGATGTTCGCGAGTGCGACGCTGCTGCCGCCAACGAGGTGCGCGACGGTGCCCCCGAGCGTGAGCGAAGCGGCTCCGGTGCTGCCGCTGCCGGTGCCGCTATTGCCGCCTCCGCAGGCGGTCATCACGAAAATCGTCACGCAAAGAATCGCCGCGCAAGGTGCCGGATTGGACTGGGTCGCCTTGTCTGGCCGCTGGTTCATCGCCGCTCACGCTAGCCTGTCGTCCGGAGCCGACTCTGTGACCGGAATCACAATCATTCGAGCGCCGCGGCAATATGTCGCATGACATTTTGTCGTGTATCGAAGCGGTAAGGAATCTGCCGAATCGGCCGGGGGTATGCGTGTCACGGGCCAACTGTGTTTTGGGAGCGTGTTGCCGATGCCGGCCGGTACGTGAGAGCATGGATCCAGGCAACCGCACGCACTGCGGCAACACCACTGGCGATAAATCAACAGGAAGATGGGAAACCAGATTGGGATGACAAACCAGTGTCCGCGTCGCCCAGCAGCCAGGTCAGTCGCTCTCACTGCCGCCGCCGGCGCGCAGTGAAAATTGTGAAACGCGAGCGCCGAGTGGCTTCACCGGACGTGCCCCCCGTAGGACGGCCGGGATTAGGGCCGCTTGAATCCAAGGTTCTCCGGCTGCTTTGGGACCAAGACGAGGCAGTGACCGTACGGGAGGTTCATGCGGCGTTTCCTGAGCTTGCGTATACAACGCTCATGACGACGCTCGACCGCCTGTATCGAAAGGGGGTCCTGACGCGGCACCGGCGAGGTCGAGCGTTCTCCTACGAACCCCGATGTTCGCGGACTGCAATGCTCGGCGAGCTGATCTCAGGCCACGTCGCCGACGCCCTTGATGCATCCGGTGCCAACCGCGCCATTCTCTCGACGCTCGTGCGCGCGGTCGGCCGTCGAGATGCCGCTCTGCTCGATGAGCTTGACGCCCTGGTGCAGGCGGAGCGCGAACGGCTCAAGTCGGAGGATCCGTGAGTTTCTTCGCCACTCTGTGCTTGGTGCTTGCCGCCGTGTACGCGCTCGTCAGCGCATTGCTATCGGCCCTGGTTGCCCTAGCGTGGCGCACGGTTCGCGAAGGCACTCAACGTTCCGCGAACGACCTGCTGGCGCTGCGACTGTTGCCCGCAGGCGGCGCGATGCTCGTCGTCTTGACGGTCGCGCTGCCGGCGTTTTTGGTCTCGGAGCCAGCCCGCGAACTCGAGCAGGGCGGACCGCTGCTGATGATGTCGGCGCTGTTTGGATTGCTGACTGTCGGCCTGGGAGTTCGGCGCGCAGCGCGCGCCTGGATGGCGGCCCGGGCGCTGATGCGGCGCTGTCGCCCGGCGGCGAGCCGGTCCGTGATAGCGGGTCAGCGTGTCGCAATCGTCGACGCGCCAGAGCCTTTTGTTGCCGTCATCGGCGCATTGCGGCCACGAATCGTCGCGTCCGAGCGCGTCCTGCGCGCCTGCAGCAACGAGGAGTTGGGCCAGGTCATTGCGCATGAAGTGGCGCACGTTGCGGCGGGCGATAATTTGAAGCTCTTGCTCTTGATATTCGCCCCGGATCCACTCGTCTGGCTACCCGCCGGCGCCGCCCTGGAAGCGCGGTGGCGATTGAGCGCCGAGCGTGAGGCCGACGAGCGCGCAACGGGCGCCGATCGGCACAAGCGTCTGGCGCTCGCGTCGGCGTTGATCAAAGTCGCGCGACTGTCGTCCGCAGCCGCTTCGCCGCTGCCGGCCCTCAGCCTTCCGATTGCGGCGAATGACGTGGAGAGTCGTGTGCGCGGTTTGCTCGCGCCCTCTGCGCGCAATCATCCCATGGTTCGCTGGTGGGCACTCGCCGTTGGCTCACTGCTCGTTCCGCTGCTTTCGATTCCTCTATATGGCCTCGTACATCAGTTCATCGAGATTCTCGTCGCATTCGGCCGCTCCACCGGTTGACGTCAGAAGGTATAGCGGAGATTGATGCCGACGGATCGAGGCTTCTGGTAGAAGGAGACTTGCTGTCCCTCGCTGCCGGCGAACGCATAGGTCAGCGGCCGCGTATCCGTGAGATTCGTGACCCAGAGGCTCGTCTCCCAGTGGTGGGTTGGGCTCTTGATCCCCACCCGCGCATCGAGCGAATGTCCGCGTCCGAATGTCGTCGGGTCGGCCAGATAGGGGTGCTCGGCGCCGGTATAGCGGTCATCGGCCTGCGCAAACAACTTGAGCGATCCAGTGATCGGATGCTCGTACAGCGCGAGCCAACTGAAGCTCATGCTGGGTGCATCTGGAAGCATCTGGCCGACGAGGACCGGCGTGAACAGCGCGAGTCCATTGTCGTTCGTCAGGGTTTCTGTGACGCGCGCGTGCAAATAGCTGCCGCCGACATGGATCTCAAAATCGCGAACCGGGCGCCACTCGATTTCCGTTTCGGCGCCGTCGATGCGTGCACGCGGCACGTTGCCGAGACCGGCGATCAGCGGCTGCGTTCCGACCGGGCCCGCCCACAGCGAGAGGCTCGACTGGCGATCGTGGATGTCGGTATCGAACAATGCGGCTTCGATCTCGAATGATTCGTCGAACAATCGGCTCTTGATGCCGAGTTCCAGCGTGCGCACATGCTCGGGCTGCACGTAACCCCAATCGACCGGCACCTGGGCGGGTTGACCGTAGAAGATCCCCGCCTTGTAGGCAGTCGCGATGCTCGCATAAAGAAGAGTCTTGTCGGTCCAATGGAAATCGGGCTCGAGTCGATACGATACATTCTGACTCGAGCGTGATTCATCGAGCGCGGCGAGCACGGTATTGGGGACGATCGGCCCGGTGAAGCCATTCGCGGAAAAGCTCAGAAGTCCCGTGGGATCAATCGTCGTGCCGTCAAAACTCGCCTCGTCACGCGAGTAGCGCAGTCCCGTCACGAGCGTCCAGCGACTCGATAGGTGGGTGTCCGCATGCGCATAAAGCCCTTCGGACTGTTGCGTTTGAATGAAGTTCGTCGCGGTGATCGCCTTCCCGCCTTGCGTGATGTAGTCCGCGAGCCCATAGACGAACGTCCAGTCGAGCGCGTCGCGACAACGGTACCAATTCCGGCCGTAGTCGGCGCCGACGATCCAATCGACGAATTCCCCGCCCGCCGAGGTCAACCGCAACTCCTCGCTCGCCTGCTGTTGTTGGAAATTCTTGGTCCAGTTGTTGTCGGCTGCGGGATAGCCATCGTAGTTCTCGAGACTGTGCGACGAGAAGTAGTCGTACGCGCTGATCGCGGTCAGCGTGAATCGGTCAAAACGGACGTTGACGGTGGCCACCGTCCCCTCGCCTTGTTCATTCTTGTAGAGCGGCAGGCCGCCGACTCGAACGAGCGTCCCGCCCGCGGGGCTATCGAGCAATCCTGCGGTCGGGAACGGCAGGTTCGGCGGCACGAGGGCCTCGACGTTGGGCGTCGATGACGACGAGGGCAGCGAGTGGTCGTAAACCGTATGCAGGTTCAGCAGCAGATCGGCCGCGTCCGTCAGGCGGATCTCAAAAAGCGCCCGCGCACCGCCGCGGTTGAGCTTGCCGAATTTCTCACCGGTGTCGATGTCGGTCTGATATCCCTGACCCTGCAGCGTTGCGGTCGCCGCAAGCCGTGCCTTGATCGAATCCGTGAGCGGACCACTGATTGCAGCCGTGACATCGGTGGTCTCCCAGCGGCTGTAGTCAAGATCGACATAGCCCTCGAAGTCGTCCGTCGGACGTTTCGAGATGATATTGATCGCTCCGCCCGCCGTGTTCTTGCCATAGAGCGTGCCCTGCGGGCCCTTGAGGATCTCGACGCGGTCGAGATCGTAGAGCGCGCCGGTCAGGAATCCCGGGAAGCTCGCAAAAACCTCGTCGACATAGGTTCCGACACCGCTGCTGTTGTTGGTATTGAAGTCATCGAGTCCGATGCCGCGCACCAGAAACAGCGGCGTAGCGTCGGTCGTGGAATTCATCGTCGACAGACTTGGCGAAATCGTCGACAGGCTCAAGGGCTGTTGGATGCGCATCGCATGGATCTCGTCGCCGCTCACCGCGGTGATTGCAATGCCGATGTCTTGTTCGGACTGGCTGCGCCTCTGCGCGGTCACGACGATGGGCTCGAGTGCCGAGTCCGACTCGGCGGCCGGCGCGCTCGTCACCGCGAGCGCCGCCGACAAAGCCCACGCCGATCCCGCCACTAGGGTCGATTTGCGATTCATGCGGTGCCGCGGTCCCGTCAAAGATGGTTGTTCTGAAACCCGGCATCTCTCGTGCCGCCGGCAGTTTAGGCAGCCGGACGGTGCTACTACCAGCGATCGTAGTCATTGTCGAAGTCCGAGCAGGGCTTCGGAGCGCAGCTTGATGGCGCCGTGATCGACGGAATCCCGTTGCCGCCGCCTCACTTCGGCGGCGGCAACGTGCCCTCATAGAACACGTCGCAGCGCCCACCGACGAGGTGTTTCGCCCGCATCAGGAGCTTGCGCACCGGCCCGGTCACGGACACGAGAACGTTTGGCTTCTCCACATCGGGCTTGGCGAACGGACCGCGAACGTTCTGCTTGACCCGCGCGCATCCGTGCTCGTCGACGAGCGCCACGGTGACATCCTGGAATCGGTCACCGACAAAATCCAAAGACCCGTGCAGCGCAAGCCGATTCTTCTTGGTGGTCATGGCGACATCTTTGGCGAGCGCAACGCCGCGCTCGATCTGCCATTCAGACACGAGCATCGGAATCTCGCTGCTGCCGCCCCCACTGCCCAATACTCTTGCGTAGTCGTAGCCCTTGGTCACCGCCACGCCGAGCGGACCTGCGACCAGGAATGCGCCTACGTCGATCAAATCAAAGTTCTGGGTGGACTCGTACCGAGACAATTCACGATCGAGGTCGCCGATCGCCAGAGTCAAATCGCTGCCGCGCAGCGAGGCCGTGCCGACGCTGCTCTGCGTCATCTCGCGCACGGTGTACCCGTTCACAGTCAAATCGGTGGAGAAATCCATCAAACCGTCGCCGATCTTTTGCTCCGACAGGGTCTTCCAGAACTCCGCGATACGGAATCTCGAGAGCAGGTAGTGCACGCGGTACGTAGGCACGCGTCCCGAGAAGTTGGCAAGGACCTCGCCCGATCCATGCCCTTGATAGGCTTGCATCGTGATGTCCTTGAACTCGAACAGGGACTGCTTCCCCTCGAGTGCGAACTTCACATCGGTCATCAAGAGCTTGCGCGTCTGGATCTGTCGGCACGAGAGCTTCGCCGTGACGACGAGCCCCTTCATGAGGTCAGTGGCCGGCATATCCAGCATAGTCAAGCGGCTGGCCTGCACGTCGCAGGGTCCGGCACGCCATTGATTGCCGTTTTGGCGGTCCGTGTAGAGCACTGTCACATCTGCCAGGGACACGTCGTCGGAATCAAACGGCGGAAGCATGCTGGTCGATGCGGACGATCCTTCGAAGTTGAATTTGCCGTCGCGGCCCTGCTCGAGCGTCAGCGTGACGTGCATGAGACCGACCCGCGCGATTTTGATCTGCCGGTGCAGCAGCGGCACCCATTCGATGCCTATCCTGGTCTCCTGCGCCGCGAGCCACTCCGCACCGTGATTCCGAATTCGCACATCCTCGAGCGTCACGCCAACACTCGGGAAGAGCCGGACCTTCACCCCGCCGCCGATCGTGACCTGCATCCCCAAGGCATTCGACGCGGAGCGCTCCAACTCGGACTTGGAATACTCAGGCAATAAGAACCATGCGATCGCGAGCGCAAGGATCGCGAGTACGAGCGCCGCGCCAAGCGCGATCAGCAAGCGTTTCAATAATCTCGATTGTCGGGGAGGCATGAGGCTCCGAAAATAGTCGTTCGCTGAATGCATTCATAGCGCAATATGCGCCCGCAGCGGTAAATTGTATTTCCCAACTCCCGGCCTGACCCAACAATTTGTACGATGCGCAACCGCAAGACAAGGCGCGGCCCGCGGATAATCGGCGCCCGGCGGAACGCCTGCGCAGCCGCTGATTGTCGCGGCTGCGATTACCGCGAAAAGACCCCGGAGCACGCTGGCCGGCCCGATACTGTGCGCTCTGCTGCCGACATTGACGCGATGAACCGCCAAGGTCACTCAGTATCGGCCTCAGCGCACTTTTGATGTCGACGATCATGGGTGCTGCGTTGCGCCAAATGGTGACGGCACGGTGCTGTACGCCATTGACGTTTCCCTGTCGAAGCCGGTCGGCGGGTTATCACGCGAGATGCATCTTGAGTTCGCGTCCGCGTCCGCATCCGCGTTCACGCGCAACTGGAAAGTCGCACGCATCCGCCCCTATGTTCGGTACAGTACACACGCGCTACGCGTGTTCGCGTATCCAAAGCGACGCAAGAGCGGACTATTGTGAGAGCTACTTCGCTCCGCTACAGAGAATCACCATGTCCGCCGTGGCTTCGCACTCGAGCTCCACGCCTCAAAACCTGTTGCTGGCGGCGCTCCCCGAGGCGGAATGGGAACGGGCGGAGGGTAATTTCAAATCGCTATTCATGCCGTCCGGCGATGTGCTTTATGAGCCTGGCAGGTTCGCCCATCACCTATGGTTTCCAACGACATCGGTCGTTTCAGTAGCGTACTTGACGGCCGACGGTCGAGCAGATGCACTCACGTTCGTTGGTCGCGACGGCTTTGCCGGTGTCGAGTTCTTCCTGGGAGCCGAGGCGGCGCCGTGTCGTGCGGTGGTACTTGCCGAAGGCTGGGGATATCGAATCAAGCGCGAGGTGCTAGGCCAGGCCTGCGCGCGGGGCGGCTCGATGCGTCATGTGCTCTTGCGGTTTGCCCAGTCTTACGTCACGCAGGTGGCACAAACGATCGTCTGCAATCGGCACCACACGATCGGTCAACAGTTGTGTCGCTCTTTGCTGATGTTCCTGGATCGCCAGGCATCGAGCGAGTTGCCCCTCACGCCCGAATACATCGCGGAATTGATGGGTGTGCGCCGCGAGAGCGTGTCCGAGGCGGCCGGAGAGCTTCAGCTGGCCGGATGCATCAGCGGCCAGCGCGGCCGCGTAACCGTGGTGGATCGGAGCCGGCTCGAAGCCCGCTCCTGCGAGTGCTACCAAACGGCGCGACGGGAGGCTGAACGCCTGCTCGCGTCGAACATGCGGCTGTCGATCGGGTCTGTGGCGGGCGCTCAAGACCCGCGGTTGTCCAAGATGTGCGAAGTTTTGCCTAAAGGAGAGATGCGATGCTTTACACCATTGCGGTCGTTTTGATCATTCTTTGGCTGCTGGGTCTCGTCACCTCGTATACGATGGGCGGAATCATCCATATCCTGCTCGTCATCGCGATCGTGTTGATTCTGGTTCAAATCATTCAAGGCCGCCGTCTATAACCACCGCAAACGGCGGTCGACGACTTGGCGCCGGCAGCACCGGTTGCGCGAGCTTGTGGCAGATTCGAGCGAGAGCTCTGATCACCTACGGCGGTACGTGTATTTCGCGCGGGGTTATGTGCGGTTGCGTACCAACGAGACAAGTGTCTGCGTGATTTAATGATCCCTCGGTATTACTAATTAAGAGGGGATCCACTGTACTTAGGCGGCGGAATATTTCGATTGATTCCGGTCTTCTGCCTGGTCGTTTCCTTGATGCGCAGAGCCTGAACCCTCGCGGCATCGATCTTCAACAACCCACCCGGAGAATGCGTATGCAAATGAAAACACTGGCGGCCGTCACGGCCCTGGCAATAGTCGGTCTCTTTTCGAGCGCGGCCACCTTAGCCCATTCCAAGGCCGAGATTGACCGAAGCGCCGATCGGGCGCTCGCACACTTTTATAAGCTCAATCCCAGCCACCAGGAACTCGTCAGCAAGGCTGTCGGGGTCCTGGTTTTTGGCCATGTGACCAAAGGCGGCATTGGCGTCGGGGGCGAGTACGGCGAAGGAGTCCTGCGGGTTCATGGTCAGACGATCGATTATTACAGCGTCGCGTCCGCGTCGGTCGGACTCACGCTCGGACTCGCAAAGCATCGGGAAATCATCCTGTTCATGACTCAAGACGCGCTTGATCGCTTCACCAAGAGTGCCGGCTGGTCTGCCGGCGGCGATTCGGCCATCGCCGTGGTGTCGAAGGGCGCGGGTGGGCAATACGACGCCACCATCATGGGTAAGCCGATCCTCGGCTTTGTTTTCGGCGAAAAGGGTCTGATCGGAGACTTGTCGCTCGAGGGAACGAAGGTCACCAAGATCAAGACCACGGATTGACGGTCTGTCGCTGGGGCGCTGAACGGCGCCCCGGCTCCGCGACGAGCAGAGGTTGCATGGCCTCAACACCGCTAAGAGCGCCGGATCGGACCGAGCAGATTGTTTGATCGTATGTTCGATACCGTACAGAACGGTGTATCAACAGCCGACATGATGGCCTTGGGGTGGATCGATTACCTTAGGCGTTGTTCTCAATCAGACGATCGTCGGGTTCGACCATGCACTCTGCGGTGTCCAAGAAGTCCGCCATAACAATGGAGAGCCACGATGTCTAAATCTTCTCTTGTCAGATGTTTCGCCGCGCTGCTCGGCCTCGCGGCACTGTCGGCAGCGTCGCTCGCGCAAGCGGATCCCGTTGCAGTGCAACAGCAACTAAACGACGCTCTTGCCCGCGGCGATGTGGCAGCGGCAGTTGCCTTATTTGCCGATGATGCGGTAATCGACTCGGAGAGCGGTTTCTGTGCGAAAGCCCCGTGCGTGGGCAAAGCCGCGATTCAAAAAGATTTCGAGCGCTACGTGGCGGACAAGAGTCGTCATGTCACGGCGCTCAACACCTATGTCTCCGGCAACGTGCTGGTAACGCGCTTTGAAGCCCGTAGTGCCACCATTCAGAAGGCTGGAGTCGAGCGCGTGATTCTTTGGAGCATTCGAGAGTTCAGAGGGGACAAGATCGCGTCGACCCGCTGCTGTTTGCCGGAGCGTACCGACCCACAGACTGCCCGTTTTCTCGAATGGGATTATGGCCATCCGTCGTCCCCATAAGCGGGACACGCCATGGATACCCCGTCTGTCGTTGAGGAGGCTAGTGATGCGTAAATGGGCTGTTGCAATCGTGATTCTCAGCAGCTTGCTGAGCGCCTGCGCTGTTGGGGTTGGGTTTCGGGGCGGCGGCGGTGGGGGCTACTACCACCACCATGATTGGCGTTAGCACACACACCGCGGACACAGTTTGCGACGAATCACCCGATAACGGTGAGCCGTCGGGAGCCCCGACGCGTTGACTGCAATGCGCATATCCGAGTCATGCGCCAACCCAGGCATCGCGTTGGGTCGATTCCCGCCGCCTTCGGGCCAGCGACTTGCCGATTCCGGCGAGTGGCTGGCCTCCCAATGCTTTGTTAGTGTCCTTGCTGGATGCTCTATGTCGAGGACTTCTTCAGGTTCTCGGTAACGTCACCGATTTTCGCCTGGACCTTGCCGAGGTTCTTTTCGACGTTCCCTTTCACTTCCAGCGAGGCGTCGCCCACGACCTTACCAGCCGTTTCCTTGATCGCGCCTTTCGCCTGCTCGACACGCCCTTGAACCTGATCTTTATTAATGCTCATCACACGCTCCTGAATGTTAGTTACCGGCAAACGACCGGTGCGCGACAGTAGAAGATTCGGAGTGCCTGGTACCCCGACCGCGAAGGATTCGGACGGCACTGCGTTTCCATCGAGTTCCACCAACCCTTTCTGACGGAAGGATTATCCGCGATCATTTCATCGGGTGTCTGTACGCAGCCGCACAACACGCATGGCTCCGGACCCCGCATAGTTCCCAGCTTGTCATTTCACAAATGTACCGTGCGGTCGCGTACAGACGAGACATACGGTCCTCTGCGATTCTCGCGGGCGGTACTACAACGGAACGGGGAAAATACTCATGAGAACGCTAATAATTGCGGCGATGCTTGCTGCAACCGGAACGTTTGCGTCGATTACGCTTGCCGATGCGACGAAAGATTCCGATACGTCGCACCCAGGGACCTTTGTGAAGGATTCGATCATTACCACAAAGGTCAAAGCGAAGTTGGCTGCAAAGCACATGTCAACATTGGCTGACATTCAAGTCGACACCGACAACGCCGGCGCCGTATGGTTGAGCGGGAAGGCACCGACCAAGGATGCCAGTGATCTCGCCGAGATGATCGCGAAAGATACCGAAGGCGTGAGAGCCGTTCACAACCGGATCGTCGTTCAGCACTAGGCCGCTCGTCAGGGGCCGATGAGGCGAATGCTTCAGTAACGAAATCGCGTCGAGGGGATCTTCGACGCGATTTCGGCTGATCTCGAACCGTGGCGCCAATCAATCACGCGTTCACGATCGACGCGTAGGTTCCCCGATGGGCTCGATGGAATCGCTGTTCAGGGCGCGGATGCCTGCGGAAGACACCATGAACGAAGCGGCCCGCTAGCATCCGAGGAGAAGTCCAGCGGGATCGTATTTGCGCCTCATGGACTCCAGTCGATCGGCGTGCAGCCCAAACCGCCGCTTCGCATCGGAGTCGTCCTGATCGGTGAAATTCGGCAAGGTTCCGGGCAATGCGTCCACGCGCGCGCGCTCGTAGAGTGCCCGGACGCGCTCGCGCAATGGCTCTACTGCGTATGCCGTGTCGGTGATGCCGATGAAGTTCACGAAGAACTCGGCATTGCGATGACTGAAGGCCGAGTCCTCGGGCGCAACGCGCGCGACCGCCCCGCCCATGTGCTGCACGTGAATTTCGCTCCTCATCGTGGGTAAACGCTCGGCCATTGCCGCGAGCTCGCCCAAAGTCGCGTCGCTCAGCGACGCGTAGTTGGCGGTCTTCCAGTAATAATAGTGACCCCTCGGCGCACCCGGGTCCTGCAACTGCTGCCAGTGCGCATAGGCCATGGGAGCGATGTGATCGACCACGGGCTGGCCGTGCGCTCGCAACGCCGCAAGCGCCTGTTCCCCTGCGGCAATCTCACCGGCCCAACTCACAGCGAACATCACGACCGGCCGGCCGTGCCAGGCCTTGTCGATGAACGGCAACGGCGGTCCGTGCGCAATCACGGCAATTCCGCAAAATTCATCGGGGGCGTTCGCGGCGAAATCACGGAAGGCTCGCAGTGCTTCGAGGGCACGCTCACCAGGATGCACAATGAGTCCGGCCAGCACCTCGCGCAAGGGATGCAATTGAAATTCAAAGCTGGTGACTACTCCGAGGCCCCCGCCCCCGCCCCGCAATCCCCAGTAAAGATCCGCATGCTCATGCGCCGATGCGCGCACGAAGCGTCCGTCCGCAAGCACCACGCCGGCGCCGAGCAGGTTATCGCAGGCGAGACCGTGCTTGCGCATCAACCACCCGGCGCCGCCGCCGAGCGTGAATCCGCCGACTCCCGTGCTCGATACCAGACCTCCGGTGGTCGCAAGCCCCTCGCCCGCGGTCGCGCCATCAACGTCGCGCCACGTCGCGCCACCCTGAACCGCCGCGATCTGCAACTCGCGATTCACGGATACGTTGCGCAGCCTCGAGAGATCGAGAAGCAGCGCGCCGTCGCGGACCGAGCGACCCGCCACATTGTGACCGCCTCCGCGAATCGTCATCTGCAGGCCGTTGTCCGCCGCGATCCGCACCGCGTGCGCAACGTCTTCGGCATCTGCGCAACCGATGATGCAGGACGGACGCCGATCAATGGCCCCGTTCCAGACACGACGCGCGGCGTCATAACCCATGTCGCCCGGTAGGCCGATCGTACCCCGCAAACGGAAACGAAGAGAATCGAGAACCGAAGCTTTGAGCGGGGGCGATCCAGCGTCCATGTGCGAATCCATTGTTGTCCCAATGTTGAGCGAATCGAATCAATCGGTTCTTCACTTCGAGTGATTCGGCCGCACTCTGATGAAGTCGATCCGTGCCGACGTCCCTTACTGCATGTCAATCTTACGGAACAATTGCCGCCCCACTCGTGCTGAATTATGAGGGATTTGTGATGTCGGCGGGGGCGGCCGAGCCGTTGACGAGCCGTCCGCCTGGTTCGAAGCGATGGATGCCGGAACAGAATTATTGCAAATAATCAGACACTTGAGGACTTCGACTTGACGGAGAGGCCCAGACGCCCGCATTTTCCGCTAGTCGGATGGGACCAACGATGTGAGCCGCAACCGTATCGTCGAACGCGGCTGTGCGTTTGCCGCTCAGGGCGCAGGCGTTTCGACGGGCGACTCATCGACCATCACCCCCACCGGTTCCGAACCCGTCCGAGCACTGGCCGCTGTCGACATGATCAGCGCGATGTCGAGGGTCTCCATGAACTCCTTCACCCTGATTGGTTTCGTCAGGTAACGGAAGAATCCCGCCTGCAAGCCCCTCTCGATGTCTCGGGGCATCGCATTGGCGCTGACTGCGATCACCAGGATGTGCGCCGTCAGCGGGTCCTTTGCCAGGATGTGAAGGGCCTCGATGCCGCTGATGCCGGGCAGATTGAGGTCCATCAGGATGGCATCCGGCCGCGAGAGGCGCGCCATTTCAATTCCGCTTTCACCATCCCGCGCCGTCAGCAACCGGATATCGGGGCGGCGAGCGAGGGCACTCTCCACGAGAAGCAGGTTGGCGGGGTTATCCTCGACGTAGAGCACCGTGCGTACCCGCACATCGGTTCCAAGCTGTGGCCCGGTGACAGGCTCGGATTCCGGCGAACGAATCGCGGGCGCGAGCGCGTCCGTCGAATTCAACTCGATCCAGAACACGCTGCCGACACCGACGCTGCTTTCCGCGGAAATCTCGCCTCCCATGAGATCAACCAATCGCTTGCTCACGACCAGTCCGATGCCGGTGCCTTCGGTTGCGCCGCCCTCCTGTCCAAGACGATTGAACGGTTGGAACAACTGACCGAGCTGCTCCGACGACAAGCCGCCGCCGGTGTCGCGAACATTGATCCGCATGCGATGCGCGGAGCTTGCACTGCACGTTACCTCCACCAGGCCTCCTCTCCGGTTGTACTTGATCGCGTTCGACAGCAAATTGATCAGCACCTGCTTCAACCGTGTCCGGTCGGCACTGACGGCGACGGGGTTGGCGAGCTGCGGAAAGCTCAGCCGGACTTCGCCTCGGCGTGCCTGCGGCTCGATCATCGCTCTGCAGTCGATCAGCACTTCGTTCAAGGAGATGGGCTCCAGCGACAATGACAGCTTGCCGGACTCGATCAATGCGAGATCGAGGATTTCGTTGATCAACTCGAGCAGATACCACCCGGCCTGGAGAATCTGGTCGATGCTCGCGTTCTGGGCCGGCGTTGGCGGCGGGGTGGCGGATTCCATCAGCTGCGCGAAGCCGAGAATCGCGTTCAGCGGAGAGCGTAATTCGTGGCTCATGCTGGACAGGAATTCCGACTTGGCGAGGTTGGCCTTGTCGGCCGTGACCTTGGCGCGCTCGAGCTGGGTGTTCGTCTCCGCCAGCGCGTGATCGAGCCGTTTACGCTCGGTGATGTCGCGCGCGGCGGCGAACACGCCCTGCAGAGTCCTGTCTCGATCGTAGAACGTCGTCGCGTTGTACGACACGACGGTCATCTTGCCGTCCCTGGCGCGTGCCGTCAGCTCGTAGTCGGTAACTTTCTTGTCTCGCAATACGAGCTTTATGCCCGCCTCCGCGCGCACCGGATCGGTAAAGTAATTCCTGAACGGCGCTCCGATGAGTTCGTCGCGCGTGCAGCCGGTGAGCGCCTCCATCTGCTTGTTGACGTCGGTGATGATTCCGGCCGGATCGGTCGCTATCATTGCGTCGACGTTGGCTTCGATCAGTGAACGCGTATAGAACTGCTGGTCGCGCAGCCTCTGATCGAGCTTCCTTTGCTCGGCTTCGACCTGCTTGCGCGCGGTATTGTCGGTGCCGATCAGCAGGTACCCGATGATGGCGTTGTCGGCGTCGCGCAGAGCGGTCACGGATACGACGGCCGGGAATCGGCTGCCGTCCTTGCGGATGTAGGTTAGCTCGTAGATATCCTCGATGCCGCGGGAGGCCTTGAATACCAATGCCTCGAACCCCGGCGTAATCGGCGTCGCGAGCTCGGCGCTCAGCGCTTTTGCGCGCGCGACGACCTCCAGCGGATCCGAAATGTCGGCCGGCGTGATCTTGTTCACGACGTCTGCAGCTGCAAAGCCGAGCATGCGTTCGGCACCCACGTTGAATATTTGGATGACACCTTTCTCGTCGGTGGCAATGCTCGAAAAATTGGCGCTGTTGAAGATCGCGTCCTGCAAGGCGCCGGTCTTCAGCAACGAGTCGCGGCGCATCGATTCCGTGAGGCCGCTCGGCTTGCGGGCGTCGTCGGCAACAATCGGGCGGGCTGGCGTAGTGGACATGGAACCTCTCCGTGACGAGCGGACGCTTTTCCGGAGAAGGAAGTGCGCTTGAATGGCAGCCCAGGAAGCTTCGCGACCGGGGCTGTCGGCTATCAACCACCTCCTCTTCGGAGGCTAATGAAATATGGACGCTTGCGACGGCATCGGTCTGTTCGCCAACGCACGCCCGCTCGGTGCGGCGCGAGCCGCCATTTACTCGGCGCCGGCTCCGCGGAGGCAGTTGGGGGCCATGCGCGTCAGCAGCCGACCTTCTAGATGCCAACGCGCCCTCGCGCGAGTGTGCTGTGGTTCTCAAAACTCCGCAGCCGGCCCGGTTCCGCGACGCAGTTCGCGCCGCGGTGTACTCCGTACGCTAGAGTCATGCGTTGAATCCTACCAGGACGGCGGCACCCGGGCCCGCGGCATCTGGAGTAACCATATATGTGGCGATTTGACCATAAGACCTGTGTGACCCTCGCTCTGATGAGTCTCGCCAGCCTGGTCGGTACGAGCCCGGTCGATGCGCAGAACCAAGCAGAGCGGGACCGGCACGAGCACCAGTCTTCCGAGGGCCCGCGAGCGGCACACGCGGCCGCGCGCGGGGAGGCGACCTACACGCGCCAGCGCCAGGTCGCAAACGATCGCCGGGACCTGGTCGGTCGCGGCTTCGCGGAACGGCGCCCGGTCGTGGGCGGAGCCCATTTCGCCGGTGGCGGCCGAGTGCGCGAGGTCTCGCGCGACTTCGCCGGGGGCCGGATCCACGTCGTGCGTTACGACAATACTCTGAGCGGCACCGTCGAGCGCACCATTCGGCCGGGCCTCACGAGCCGCACCTTCGTGAGCGGCGGACACGTCCTGTATGCGCACGTCTACCAACAGCATGTCTGGCACCAATTCGGCAGAGCATTCGCCTACGAGACGTTCGTGCCGGCGGTGCGGTATCCCGGGGCCTACTACGCGTGGACGCTCGCCGCATGGCCGCGTCCGATCCGGTATGCCTGGGATTGGCAGGTGCAACCCTGGTATCCGATTTACCGGTCGCGGTTCACGCCGTATCCGGTGTACTCGAGCCCGGATTTGTGGATGACCGACTACATCATTGCCCAGAGCATGCAAACCGCCTACGAGGCGCAAACCACCGCGCCGGCCTCGCAACCGCAGCAACAGGGCGCTGCCCCGGCGCCGACGTCGGATTCGAGCGTTGCGGCGCCGGCTGCACAACTTAGCGACGCGGCTCCCCTCGAGCAACCGAGCGATGCACCGCCGGCATCGCAATCGAGCGCTGCGCCGTCCGCGCCGGTAGCGCTCCCGCCGGCCATCACGCCGCAGGTCAAGGCGCAGCTCAACGCCCAGATAAAAGTGCAGCTACGGGAGCAACAAGCCGCTGCCGCGACGCCGGTGAATCTAACGACTCAAAACACTCCGCCTGCGCTCAGGCCCAACCACGTGTTCTTTCAAGTCGTACAGCCGATCGACGTTCCGTCCGGCACCGCCAACGGCCACTGCACGTTGAGCGCCAATGATTACATCAAGCGTACCGGACCGATGAGCAACGATGATTGGATGATTCCGGTGGTGGTCGAGGTCAGCCGACCGTCCGAGTGTCCTGAAGGCTTGGTGACACGGATTGGTCTCAACGATCTCAACGCCATGGAAAACGAGCAGGAGGCCCAAGTGATGGCGGCGATGCAAGCGGCTTCCAAGAACATGGGACCGAATGGACCGCCGAGCAGCCCTGGCGCGCATCCGACCTTGATCGCCGACGGCAGCGCGGCTCCCGATCCGATGGCGCTCGATGCAATCCGACAGACGGAGTGAGCGAGCGCCTGCTGCCGCCGCGCAGGCGAGTCCTCGGTTTCGACCATGATCGGCGAGATCATCGACCACTATCGCGTGCTCGAACTCGTCGGTCGCGGCGCGATGGGCGTCGTTTACAAGGCGCTCGACTTGAATCTCGAGCGACAGGTCGCGATCAAAGTAATGAGCGCGGAAGCCCGCAACGACCCTGCCTTCGTTGAGCGCTTCCGCCAGGAAGCGCGCATGCAAGGCGCGCTCAATCACCCGAATGTTGCGCAGCTGTTCGACTATTTCATCCATGACGGCGCACCTGTCGCAGTCATGGAGTTCGTCGACGGCGAGAGCCTGGAGCAGTTGATCCGGCGGCGCGGGCCGATCCCGGCACACGAGGCCATACCGATCTTCAAGCAAGCGCTGCGCGGGGTCGCGGCCGCGCATCGCGCCGGCATCATCCATCGCGATCTCAAGACGGCCAACTTGATGATCACCTGGGGCGACATCGTCAAGGTGATGGATTTCGGCATTGCCAAGCGCCAGAGCTCGACGGGCGAAACCAAGGCCAGCACCAGCATCGGCAGTCCGCTCTACATGGCGCCCGAGCAGATCCTGGGTCGCGCTGTCGATTGCCGCACCGATGTTTACGCCCTCGGGATTACGCTCTACCAGCTGTTGAGCGGGCAGCCGCCGTTCAATCCCCGCGGGAAGACCGAATACAGTGTCTTGAACGCCCATGTGAACGATCTGCCGGAGCCGCCGACAGTCCACTGTCGCGATATTCCGCAGCCTCTCGTGGACGTCGTCATGCGCTCGCTCGCCAAGGAGCCCGAGGCGCGCTTCCAGAGTGCGGATGATTTCATGCGTGCGCTGCCGGATATAACCCCAACCAATACGGCTGCACCACGGGTGGATCCGATCGGCGCGTCGCCGATACCGCGCGTGGGTCCGACCGGCACGATGGCGATATCAGGTGCGGGTCCGACCGGAACGGTGGCAATACCGCGGGCGACTCCGACCGGCACGATGGCGATACCGCGCGTGGGTCCAACCGGAACGATGGCGATACCACGCGTGGGTCCCACTGGCACGATGGCGATACCACGCGTGGATCCGACGGGCACGGTGGCGACCGAGTCCTCGCCGTCAATGCGGGGGGACCCGCTTGCCCCGCTCGAGCCCATCAGCACGACGGTGTTCGAATACGCGTCGGCGACGCGGCACGACCCATTCGGCCCGACGACGCCCAACAATTCCGCTGCGACGGTGTGGCTGGAGTCGGACCCGCTACCGTCCGCGCCGTCACCGGCGGCCGCTGCCAAACCAGCGGTGGCCGCGAATGTTGCACCTCCGGGCACGCCGTTCGTCGCCAAGCGAATCGACAATGGCACACCACTGTCGCCGACCCCTTCTCCTGCACCGCTAGAGTTGCGCGTAGCACACTCGAGTCTCGGACAACGCCTGCGACCTGTCCGCCTCGCCGTCCTGGCGGTGCTCGTCGCGACACTCGGGTTCGCTGCGCTGGTCCGCCACTCGGAGCGGCCGCCTGCGACGTCGCAGGGTGCCACCGTCGCAGCCGGCGGCTCGCAGATCACGCCTCCGCGCGTGTCGACGACTGCTCGGCCGCCGACCTCCTCGGCACCCGCCGGGTCGCCGTCTGCGGTTCCGGGTTCGGGAGTCGACGCACCGGCCCCACCGCTCGCCACGAGCACCATGCCTGCACGGGTGGATCTCGCTGGCACCTGGCGCGGCACCTATGTCGATGCCACAGGCAGGCAGCTACTGCGCGTCATCAGTTTGAGCATCGGTCGGGTACGCGACGACGGCGGCATCGAAGGCACTCTGCAGTACGAAGCGGCATCGGGAGGCGGCGAGTGCAAACTCCACCCCCGTGGCAGTAGCTATTCGGCCGGCGAGCAGCGGCTGAAGCTGAGTCCCGAGGGCTGCAGTCCGCACTATCCCAAGGAGCTCGGTGTACCACTTGATTTCGACGGCGTGAATCCGCAGGCGGACACACTCAAGAACGGCCGCATCGAAGCGCCCACCGGCGAACTGATCCGGGTCGATCTGACGCGAGTCAGCGGGCCCGATAAGCGAAGTCCCGAATCGACGCACCCGCCTGCGCACCACCCGAACTTCGCTGATCGTCCCCGCTTCGGCAAAAGTTACCAAGTCGCCGCGACCGACTCGCCGATCGGGCGCACCGTCACCGCAGCCTCCGGATGATTATCAACCGCCCCGTCGACCGTCAGCGGTCAGTCGTGCAGGAACCGATCGAGCATGCGGGACCATCAGTGTCGGTGACTTGGCCATTTCGATTGCATTGCCCCATGCTAAGTGATTGAAAACTAACAGCCTGCGATACTTGCCGTGCGACTTCGGATGGGGCGCGTGGCAAATCGCCTCGACCCGCCCGACGCCCGCCAATCAATGCGCTGTGCCGCGAAGAAGAGAACAGGAAACCATCGCGATACATTATAGTGAACGCCAAATCCGCCGCTGTCCCGAGGATCTGACACCTCGAGGATAGGCAATCTAAACGGAGCTCACATCAGCCGCAAATCCACCGACTTCGTGTCCGGCGATCAGCGGCCGGTCAGTCAATATAAGAACTCAGAAACCAATGGCCGCAGTATTCGGGAACAACTCACCAGTGCGATGCTCGAGGCGCGGCGCCCTTGCAGAGGTCGCCCATCTGTTTGAGTGTGGCCGGCCGATGAGAATGTCGGATGATCAATCGGCGCCGTTCAGCCGATTTGCAGGCATGATTGGGCGCGAACTCATTGCCGCTCGCGCAGCCATTGCACTCGCATCGTGTCTAGAGTTGTTTTGTTTTGCCCCGACGCCGGCCCACGCAAGTTGCTTTTCGGAATTGTTGGGAGGGGACGCTCCGTTCGACGACCAGATTGAACGCGATCCAAAAACGGCGGTCACTCGCATCGAGGCGGAGCTTTCGGGCACGGCGACTGGGCGCGGCACCGGCGCCAGCAAAGCCCACCTCTATGCCATGCTCGTCGATGCCTATCAGAATGCCGGAGATATCGCTGCGGCGCGTGACGCGGCAGCACGTGGATTGGATGCGCTCACCGCGGCAGACAGCGACGGCCTGCGACGTCGCTTGCAGCTCACCGGCATCATGCTTCTTGAAGTGCAGGGACACATCGAGCAGGCGGCGGCAGAATATGAGAAGGCTGCGGAGAATGTTCCAGATGGTGCGCCGGACCTTGCGTGCGTGCTTGGGGACCGCGGCTACTTGCGCTATCTCGTCGGCGGCAGAGTCGACGCCGTGCTCGATGCCATGCGGGCTTATCGGATCGCCGGTGAGATGGGCCGCGACAAGATCCGCTTATCAGCTGGGCAATTGCTGGCGCGCCTGTACTCGCAGTACGGATTGTACGACCAAGCGCTCAAGCTCGCCAACGAGGCGGTTGAATTTTATGCGCATTCGTCCGACAAAACGGCGCTGTCCGATGCGTATCTTTTTCGAGGCGACGTATTCCTGAGTAAAGAAGAGTATGCGGCTGCGCAGGCCGACTTCCTGCAGTCGCAGGCGCTGCTGAAATCAAACGGCGATCGCCTGGCCCAGTCGTTCACGCTGCAGCGCTTATGCACGGTGGCCGCCAGAATGCCGGACCGCCCGGACGCGCCGGCGATCTGCCACGATGCGTCTGAATTAGCCGCAGCGGTCAACAACGGGACGGCCGTCAAGCTCGTGCTCGCCGCGCAGGCGCGAATCAAGCTCGGCGAAGGCCACACGAAAGAGGCCATCGCTCTCTGGGATCAGGCGCTCGCCGATGATGGAACGAATCTCCCAAGGCGAACTCAGGCCGTGATCTACAGCCAACGAGGGCAGGCGCGCGCGAAGGTCGGAGACGCGGCCGGCGCATTGCAGGACATGAGCTTCTATCTAAAGTCGCTCGAGGGCGAACGAAAATCCCGCAGTGCGGAACAAGCGGCCTTGATCAAGGTGGTAACTAACTCGATTCTCACGAGCGAGGAGCTTGCAAGGACGCGAGCCGAGGCCCGGGCCGCGGAGCTGACCGCCTCCCGGCAGATTTTGATAAGGAATCTCGTGTTGGCATCGGCGCTTTTCGTGATCGCGGCTTTGGCCATCGGGATGTGGTCATGGCACCGGCGCAAACTCGTAATGGCGGCGCGCGAGGCGGCCGAAGAGCGACTTGCAACGATTGGACGCCTGATTGGCAGCATCGCGCACGACTTCAACAATCTCCTCTGCATCATTCAGCTGGCGGTTGGTTCGCTGACGCGCCAGGAAGTGGTCGCAGGAGATGCCACGGCCGGCGATTTGCTGGCGCAAGCTCGGCAGGCCGCCCAGGACTGCGCTGACATCACCGCGAAATTACTGAGCTTTGCGCGCCAAGATAATTTGCAACCGGAGGCGCTGGAAATTGGGCATTACCTGAAGGATTCGCGGCTGCTGCTGGGTCGCACCGCTGGCAGCGCAATCGGGATGCAAATGGAGATTCAAGACCCAAGTCCGGTTGCATGGGTCGATCGACGTCAGCTCACCATTGCGCTCTTGAATCTCACGGCAAACTCCCGAGATGCAATGAGCAGCGGCGGCGTGATCACGATCCGTGCCCGTACTGACCTGGATGGACGCGTCCGAATTGATGTCAAAGACGAAGGGAGCGGAATGTCGCCCGAAGAATTGGCGCACGCGATCGAACCCTTTTATTCCACTAAACCCCTCGGTCAGGGGTCCGGGCTTGGCCTCAGCATGGTCGAGGGCTTTGCAGCCCAATCGGGCGGCGCCTTCTCGATCGTGAGTTCGCCGGATCGGGGGACCACCGCGTCGCTTTGGCTGCCGGCGGCGGGCAGCGAGAGCCTGCCTGCATCGCTGCCGACTTCGAATCAGTGGACTGTCGTTACCAACGACTGACCTTATAGCTGAAGCGCAAGCCGATGGTTCGAGGACGATTTACTGTTATCGCCTTGTAGTATTGTCCGTAGTTGGCAAACAATTGAGCTCTCGTGTCGGTGAGATTCTCTCCGTACAATTGAACCAGCCACCCGCCCCTTCCCACACCGACCGCCCCATCGAGCGTTGAGAAGGCCGGCAGTTCATAGGCCGTGGAGTTGCCCTGCAGGTCATGTGACAGTTGGTCGGTGGTGGAGAGGGAGTGCGATTGATATACGACGCCGAGCTGGCCGAACGCGTCATAACCGTTGTACGCCAGATCATAATGCGCACGGACATTGCC
This sequence comes from uncultured Gammaproteobacteria bacterium, assembly GCA_963782845.1. Classification (GTDB taxonomy): domain Bacteria; phylum Pseudomonadota; class Gammaproteobacteria; order Steroidobacterales; family Steroidobacteraceae; genus Bog-1198. Next base: position 166,806 of record CAWALM010000002.1, read on the forward strand.
CTGAAGCGGAGGCGCCCCCGCGAGCGGACTGCCGAGTTGCCCTCGCAAATCCGGCACCGTTGCATTGTTGTACGTTCGCAGTGTGCTGAAATCGATAGGCGTCCCATCTGACCAGAGGAATGGTGCTTGCTTGACTAGCTCGCTGTGATTCCAGGCCAAACCGCCCTCGAGGCTGAGCCCGCCCGCGGGGCGCGCAACCACGGAGGTCTCGACGCCGCGTACCCGATAGTCACCGCCGTTGATGAATAGGCCCAAGTCGACGATACCGGCCGCAGCCAAAGCGATTTGCGCGTGGTCCCAGTCCTCCTGGTAGATATCGCCGTCCCATTGGACACGCCGGTCCAGCCACATTGTTTTCCAGCCGAATTCATTGTTGGTGAGGGTGTCGGGCGCGAACGAGAGACCTGGATACCAACCCTTGTGCAGGTTTGCTTGCGCCTCCCACGGATAGGGACCGGGTGTGAGCGGCGAACCACAGCCGCAGCTGGCCGTCCGATTGAAGCCGCCCGCTCGAAATCCCTGCGACCAGGTGTAATAGAGCAGCGCATCCTCGGTGATTTTCCAGCTTAAGTTTGCACGGCTTCGAAAGCCTGAAAAAGTACGGTCAAGATCGTCGGCATCGAGATTGATGAAGTTTGGACTGTTCGGCCCATTCACGCAGGGATCGGGAGTATTCGGATACTTGAGGAGGTTGCACCCGCCGACCCCAACCGTTGAGCCCACTTCCCAGGTCTCGGTACTCGAATAGCGAGTACCTGCCGTGAGCGTCAGTTGATTCGGCACAAGCTCGACATCGACGGAGGCATATGCCGCCTTTTGCTTGTAACCGCGCGTGATGTCGTTGAACCAAGCGTCGCCAATCGGCCGAACGTTCGGATTATTGGACGTCACCGGTTCGGATACGAAGACTCCGGCTGGAGTGTAGTAACCGGTTGGCGGCGCGATCGGTGAGAAGTAGGGTAGCGCCGTCCAATAGAAGAAGTCGGTTTCATTCTCGAGCCGGTAGTCCTCATAGAACGCGCCGGCAATGCCGCGGATTCGCCAATCGTCGGGCGTACTGAGGCGCAGCTCGTGAGTCTGATGGGTATTGCGCTCGACATCACGCCACGTCGAGCTCGGTGTGAAACAGCGCGTCGCCGCGGCATTCGGATGCGCCGTGTACGCAGTTGGATTCGCGCACTGATAGTAGACCGCGTAAGCGGAGCGTGCGTAGTTCGTATAGTCCTGCACTTGCTCGACGTTGCGGACCAGAAAGGACCCCGCATAGACGAGCTTCAGCGCAGCAATACGGCCGTCAATCGTCAACGCGGTATTCTCGAATCGGTCCTTGTCGGATGAAGGATTGAACATCTGCACGCTGAGATCGGGTTGCGTTTGGCCGAGCGAATTGGCCGCCATTTCGGCGAAAACGCCGTCCACCTCGACGCTCTGATAGGCCTGCGCCAATAGCGCGCTCCAGTCCTCATCGAGCCGGTAGAGTACCTCTGCGCGAATGCCCTGATAGGTCACCGGATTGATGTCTTTGCCGGCAATCGCGAAGTTGTTGATCACCGCACTGTTGGCGGGAACCTTGCCGCCCTCATAGTTGATGATGCCGAGATCGCTGTCGGCACGCGCAAAGGTGGCGGGAATGTTATCAATGTATCCGCCGCGCCGTTCGTCATAAATCACGGCGCGCGCGGCCAGGTGCTCGGCAATCAGCGGCATATTGATGATTGCATTGATGTTGTCGCTCAGCGCACCGTGTGCGGTGGTGGCGCCGCCGGCGTTGACGATTGCTTCGGTCATATCGAGCTTCGGCTTGTTCGTGAGGTAGCGCACGACACCGGCTTGCGCACCCGCGCCGAACAACGTGCCTTGTGGTCCCTCCAACACCTCGATGCGGTCGAGATCCACGGCATAGACATCGAGATTGCGGTTTGGAAGCTGCGCCGATTGCTCATCGAGGTACAGCGCGACATTCGGGAAACCGCCGACGAAACCCGACCCCTGTATGTTGGTTGTAGCCGTCGCCAGCCCGCGCACATAGATGTTGTTTTGGCTCGGGCCCACGCCGTGCGCAGTCACAGCGGGCAGGTACTTCACGAAGTCATCAAAGGTTGTTGCGTTCAGCTTTGCGAGCGTCTCCCCGGTCAGCACCTGGATTGTGATCGGGACGTTTTGGAGATTTTCCTCGCGACGGTTGGCGGAGACTATTATTTCTTGCAGCTCATCTGCTTCGGGGTCACGCGTGGGAGTTATTCGTGGCGATCCAACCGCCGCAAGGATGCGAATGCTGCGCGGTGTGAGGTACTCGAACGTGAGCCCTGTGCCCCTGAGCGCGCGAGCGAGGGCTTCATCGGCGCGCAGTCCCGCGGAGATCGCGTGAGATCGCTGCGAACCCACGACGCCGGAGACATAGACGAACTGCAGTCCGGTCTGGTGAGCGATGGATTCAAGCGCCTGCGCAATGGGCTGCGCCGGAATGTCGGCCGCGAGCGCCTTGGGCTCAAAGCCTTGGGCCAGCGTCGCGGGAGCATCAATGAACGCAATCGGCGCGCAGATCGGCAGCGCGCGCAGAACCCCGGACACGACGGTCGCAATGCGCGCTGATCGGCGACGAGATTGAGCTTCCATGCGCATCCCTTCAGGCATCTTGCAGTGCCCGCCCTTCAAGCATACTGCACGGCGGGCGGGATTAGTTCGAATCTGCCGCCATACCTAGTCTCCCGACACGCTGATCCGCGCCGGGGTCACCTCGACGCGCACGCCTTGGAGGCTACGCAGGAACGCAACGAATGCCTCGGGGTCGTTGGTCGCGAACACGCCGCTGATCTGCAGACTCCGCAGCGCGGGCGTTGCAATCTCGATCGGCTTCGCGGAGTAGCGATTGTATTCCGCCGCGACGCGCTCCAGCGGCTCATGGTCAAATACGATTTCCCGCCGCAGCCAAGCCGTCGTACTGCGCGCATCGACTGCGATCGGCGAAGCCGGCCACTGTCCCTCGGCGATGACCACCTGATGGCCAGCCTCCAGCTCGACAAATCGCCGAGGGTGGTGCGGCGGCGAGCTGGTCGCCGACATGATCGAGCACCGGAGGACGGTCCGACTTCCACCCGGCCCTCGATCACGGTGACGACGGTCGAGTGCTGTTCGACGCGCACGTCGAATTGCGTGCCGATATCAACGATCGCGGCGGAACCGGCGAGCACCCGAAATGGCCGACCCGGTTCGTGCACGACTTCGAAGTTTGCCTGGCCGGCGGTGAGCGTGACGAGCCGTTCGCTCTTGCCGTAGCGAATCGTGACCGCACTGTCGGTATTGAGGCGCAGTACCGAGTTATCCGCCAAACGATGGCTGAGTTGTTCCCCGTGACGCGTCTCGAGGTGCAATTCCGCGGTGCTCTCTGCGCCCGCCGGCGGCGCGGCGCGCCGTACGTTCGACCACGAGAACAAGGCGATACTCAATACCACGCACGCCGCCATCGCCATCGCGCCGGCCAGCCAGGGTCGCAACGCTGGGGTTCGAGGCGCGTCACGATCGTGCGCTGCAAGGACTCGGACGGCAGGTTCCTCCTCGGCGCGAGCGCGCGCGAGTATCGCCTCGAGGGAGTACTCAGGGTAGGAGCGCGCCTCGCGAAAATCGCGCGCAAGCGCCGACACGCCGAGAAACTCCTCGATGTGGACCGGCGAGGATTTGAGCCACGCCACCAGGGCTTCGGCGTCCCGCACATCGAGCGGCCGCTCATCATTCGCTACAAACCACTCACCGGCCTGTTCAGCGATGGCGATACGGACTTTCTCTTCGTTGGTGATCATAGATTCAACCCAGCCGCACCATGCGGCGTCGACAATGCGCTAGCGCCTGCGCGACGTATTTCTTCGCCATCTGCGGGGACACTCGAGGTGCATTGCAATTTCACGATAGGACAGTCCCTGGGTAAAACGCAGCTCCACTGCGGCGCGGCATTTCGGGCGCAACTGCTCGAGAACGACGCCGAGCCGCGCAACCCGCCGTGTCGCATCGAGGTCCCCATCGAACTGCGGCAGCGTTTCGAGCTGCTCGTGAGCCGGCGCCTCGTCGATGTCGATCGCGCTCGCCTGGCGTCGATCGAGTACTGCGTGCTCCTTGACGAGATTGTTGGCCACCGTATAGAGGTAGTGGACCGGATTGCGTATCTCGTGCTGATCGTTGATCCGCAACATTCGAACGTAAACCTCCTGCGCCAGATCTGCCGCATCGGCCTTCGCGCGGATGCGCCGCAGAAAGAATGTCTGCAGCGCGCCCCGGTGGTCGGCAAACAGGCGCTCGACGAACGATGGTTTCGGCTCAGCCCCGGCCATGGTGACCCATGAAAATCCCTCTCATCTCGTATATGAGTCCCCAAGGCCCGAAATGGCAACTACAATATTTCGCCTCGGCCATGCCGCGGCCCACGCCGACCGGTCAGCGACGCGTCACTTGAAATTGGTGGTGTCCAATTCGCGCCATGGGGACTCGTTGTCAATGAGCCCGAATCATTGTCTGCGTGAAATTACAAGGAGAGTTACATGTACACGAAGCCAGTATTCCAGTGCGCCATTCCCGTCATTGGCGCTGCCTTCATTGCGAGTGGGCTGATCGCCGGCGCAGCTGCCGCCAAGGACCAGGATGTCACCGTTGCCTATCGGGTCACGACCCAGGGACTCGATACCAGTCAGCCGGCCGGCGCCCGCGCGTTGTATTCCCGGCTACGGCATGCTGCACAGGTGGTCTGCACGCATGGTATGCGGGTCGACCTCAAGCCCTTGAAAGACGAGGACGCTTGCTTCGAGAAAGCGCTCGCCGATGCGATACGGTCCGCCAACAAGCCCCTGCTCACCCAGGTCTATTTGGAGACGCATACGCCTCGGCAGGCCGAGGAGCACGGCATCGAACTACCACGACAGCTGGCATCGAAGTGAGGACGGCCGTCAGCCGCCGCCGACCTCGACCATGGTCGATGCGGCGGCTCGACGTGCCGGCGCCACTCTTACTGAAGTTAAGAGTGATCAACGGACCCGCAAAGAGACTCGTCCAGCTTGCCTGGGCGGGTCGTCATTAATCAGACATCAAACAGGAGATATGGATCATGACATCGAAGACTGAATTCAACCCGTCAAGGAAGACTGCGATCCAGGGTGTAGGGGCGATCATGTGTGCCGGCGTTCTCGGTGCCTTGTTTTCGGCGCCGGCGGGTGCGGCCTGCATGGATCCGCAGGCGGCGACCGCGCAGGGCGGCTCGCACTTGTCACCGAAGCTCGCTATTGCGGCACCGGCGGCCCGCTTTGCATGGGAGACCCAGGACGCCGCCCATGAGATCGTGGGCACCTGGCACGTGGCCTACTCTGCGGGCGGAAGCGTGTATGGCGAGGCCTTCATTCAGTGGCACGGTGACGGCACGGAATGGGAGAACATCGATTTTCCGGTCCTGGGAGGTAACATCTGCCTGGGCTCGTGGAAACCCGTAGACCAGTACCACGTGTTCCGGTACCACGTCGGCTGGCTCTACACCAACGGAATCGTGTCCGGCCATTTCACGGAGACCGAAACCGATGAATTGTCCCGCGACGGCAATTCGTACTCCGGATCCAATGACACCAAGTTCTACGCACTCGATGGCACCATGTTCCAAGAGGTAGCGGGCACCTCGGCAGCGACGCGCATCTCGCCGTAGGAGCTTTACAACTGCGGCCGGTCGCGTTCCGGTAGTCTCTCCGACGGATGATCGATGAGACCTCGCGACCGACCGCAGCCTTTGCGCGCTTCGCTTGAACTTCCGCGAAATTCAAACACTCACGCGAGCGAAGTTCGTGTACGGCGGATCAACCTGTCCAATGCGACAGGAGAGCCGACCGGCCCTTGGCCGAACTGCGGGGAAGACGCCGCAGTCGGCACGCGGAGTGTGGCGTTGCCGTCAATCGTCGCGGGGCGCCTGGGTGCGACGTCGCGCGAACACCACGATGGCTATCCCACCCAGTATCGCACCCGACGCAAGCATCACACGACTCGTAATCGCCTCTTGAAGCAGTGCTGACCCGCCGAGCGTTGTGATCACGGGCACGCACAATTGCACGACGGCGGCCGTCGTCGATTTGAGCGACGGTAAGACGGTGTACCAGATCGTATACCCGAGGCCCGATGCCAACGCTCCCGACAGGCCGGCGTAAACCATGCCCCGTTGATCGAGCGGCATATGATGAAAGACTACTGCAATCACCAGCGCGACCGGCGCCGCGCGCAGAAAGTTTCCCGCCGTGACTTTGGTCGAATCGCCGGCGCCTTGGCCGCGCAGGGAATAGACTCCCCATGCGACTCCCGCACCCAACATCAGCGCGGCACCGCCCACGGGAGGCGCCGAAAGACCTGGCAACAACAATGCGATCAGTCCGCCGACGGCGAACAAGACGCCGATAATCTGCCGTAGATTCAGGCGCTCGCCCCGCAGTATGCCGACGCCCAGCATCGTCGCCTGAACGGCGCCAAACAGCAGCAAGGCACCGGTAGCGGCGGATAACTCGAGATACGCGAAGGAGAAACCGGCCGCGTAGACCAACAAGGCGAGCGCCGATGCCCACGTGCCGCGGCCCGACGGCCTCCCGCCACGGACCTGCACGACAATCCACAAGAAGATTGCTCCCGACAGCAGTCGGACTGCAGTGAAAGAGGCGGGATCAATATGCGTGCGCGTCAGGGCGAGCCGACAGAGCACCGAATTGCCGGCAAACGCGAGCATCGCGACCAAGGTACCCACGAATACACGGATGGACGACATGGATCTCGAAGTCATGCAGACAGTCCCAGCGCGAGCGCGCAAGCCGTTGGCTCGTCCATTAGTTCATGGCGGTCCTTGGCGCCCTCATACCACAATGGGCCCAAATGCTCATCGAGTACGGCGATTGCCGCGGTCCGCACTCGCTCCTCAGCTGTTCGGCGCCGCACCTGACCATGAGCCTCATGGGCGGCATCGGCGCACGCGACGATCCGTCCCGCGACCTCGTAATTTCTTCCTTCGCAGGCGAGCAACGCCATCGCATCAAGAACCGTGTACAGCTTGCTCGCGTCCAAACGACGAGCGAGATCGTACAACTCTTTGCCCGTCGCACGCGCCTCGTGGATTTCGCCGGAAATGAGCAGCGCACTGAACATGTGGTTGAGCAGTTCAAACAGTGTTTCGCGTCGTCCTAAATGCTGCAGGCTGAGCGCCAGCGGGCGCCCGAGCTGCAGGGCGGACGGCGCATCGCCGCGAGCGACGTCCAGTTCGACGATATTCACGCTCGCCACTAGCGCCTGCCGCTCACTGGTCGTCAACGCGAACTTCACGGCTCGCTGATAGGCGGAGCGAGCATCGGCAAACTGTCCGGCGCTCATGTGTAAACCGCCCGCGGTCAGGGCACCGAATGCCAGCAGACGTGCCGGCCACGCCGGATCCTCGAGCTGCCGAGCACTCTCGAACGTCGATCGGGCAGACTCGCTGTCGACGCGCCAGTTGCCCGCCACCAGCATCAGTGAATAATACTGCGATCGACTGTCACCAGTCGCGGCGTGCATCGTAGCCGCGAGTTCCGCCGCGTACCGCGCCCGATCGCACTGGCGCGCGGAATCGTAGGTGGCGATTGCTTCCCAGAATCGGGCAATTCGGGATTTCGGCAGCGCGTCGGACAGGAGAGTGAGCACTTGCAAGTAGCGAGCACGTGCTTCCGCGTGCAAGTCGGTCTCGACGAGCAGGGGCCACGCGGATCCGAACAGTGCAACCGCGAGTTCTCGGTCGTTGATCGTCGCCCAATCCATGGCAGCACGCACATTGTCGAGTTCCGCCTCATAGCGATGCAGCCAAATCTCCTCATCGAGCGACCAGTATTCCTGATAGGCCACATCGAGCAATTTCAGCATGGTGCCCGCCATGCGTCCTCGAGCGGTCTCCGTTTCGTCGGTGGCACTCAGTCTTTCGAGCGCGTAATAGCGTGCAGTCTCCAATAGTGCGTATCGCGGCGGGTCGACTGCCAGGGCCGTCACCAGCGAGCGATCGACCAATCTGCTGATCAAATCCATCGCTTCGGCGGCATCGATGTTCTCGTCCGCGACACTGACCGCCGCGGTCGCCACCGAAAAGCTGCCTGCAAAAGTGCCAAGCCTGTTGAACACTCTCTGTTCGTTTGGCGCCAACAGGCTATAGCTCCAGTCGAATGCGGCATGCAGCGTGCCGTGGCGCAAATCGAGGGGGCGTCCGGTTACCTTGAGCAAGCGGAACCGATCGTCGAGCCGCGCGAGCAGAGTGGCAAGCCCAAGAGCCGGCACGCGCGCCGCCGCCAGTTCGAGAGCGAGCGGAATGCCGTCCAGCCTTCGACAGATCTCGCCGACCAGTACGGCGTTCGCGGCGGACAGTTCGAATCGCCGATCGGCCGCCCCCGCCCGCTGGGAAAAAAAAGCCATTGCCGCATTTTGCTGCGCGTCCTCGGGGCTGAGGCCCGCGCGGGGGACCGGCAAAGCCGCAAGTCGATAGACGATTTCTCCAGCGATACCGAGCGGCGCTTGACTCGTGACCAGCATCCGCAGTCCCTGCGTCTGCAAGATGAGTTCGGCCAACGGCGCTACCAACGCATCGCTCAAATGTTCCGCGCAGTCAAGAACCAGCAACAGCGGCACGTTGTCGATGGCCTGGCGCAGCGCCGCGAATTCCTCGATTCCCTCGGGTAGCGAGATCCCGAGTGCCAGGGCGATCGCCGAGGGGACGCGGCTTATGTGATCGAGTGTGGCCAGCGACACCCACGCGACCGCGGCGCCGGGCTTTTCCGCCTCGCTCGCCAAAATCTCCTGGGCGAGTCGGGTTTTTCCGACGCCCGCAATGCCTACGATGGTGACGAGGCACGATCGACCGAGAGCGTCCAGGACATTTCGCAGATCATCGTCGCGACCCATCAGAGCACCGAACCGATTCGGCCAGGTTCGACGCTGCATCGTGAAACGCGGCAGTTGAGCGGGCGCAAGTGCATCCGGCAGTTCCGCCTTCGATGCCGGGCCTGATACTTCGAGATCGAGGCGATAGCCAAACCCCTGCACGGTGCGAATGGCGCTCACGCCGAGGGCGCGTCTCAGGCTCGCGATCTGCGTCGGAATGTTGTTCTCATCGACGACCAGCCGAGGCCACACGCGCTCGAGCAATGTGGCTTTGGTGACGAGCCGACCGTGGTGCTCGACAAGGACCAGCAGCACATCGAAGGCACGCGAGCCGAGTTCCACGGGCTTGCCCGCGACGCGGAGCATTCGCTCCGACGGATATAGATCGAAGCTACCGACGCGTATCCAATCCATATGCGCTCCGGACTCCATTCTCGAACGCTATAGCGACAATTCAGAATAGTTTCACTGCTGATTCAAGATCGAACGGTTCATGGATGAGATCGTACACCTGCGCAGAGATGATCCTTTCCACCAACGACTTGCTAACCGTTCGCTAACCAAATGGAGTATGTCATGAATAACTCAATCATCCTCGTTGCCTTCGCGGCGTTTGTCGGCGGCGGCGCCACCATCGCGAGCGCCGATACTTCGCTCGAACCGCGTTCCGTGACCGTGCATTTTGCAGATCTCGAAACGGCCAATACCCAGGGGGCCGCGGCGCTGTACCGGCGCCTCAAGAGCGCCGCCGAGAGCGTCTGCCGGGGTATGGAACCCGGCAAGGAATTCGCGCGAACGCGAGCGTATACCGACTGCCTGCATACGGCACTCGTGAATGCAATCGTCAAAGTCGACCGCCCCGCTCTCACCGGATACGCGGCAGCTCACGGAATGCCGACCGGCGATTCCGCCGTCAGGATCGCCAGCAATCAATGACTCATGGCAGACCGCGGCTCTGGTGCATCCGTATCAGAGCCGCCGGTCCCGCCGTGCGAGACCGGCGGGTTGGTTCGTTTCACCTTGAAGAATTCATCTCATAAGTCATTGATAATTCGGATCTTTTATCCGCCGGCCTCGATACCATGAGCCCTTTAGAAAACTTTCATAACCTATTCAAGACATGACCGATGGCATTCGGGACAATGCTTGCGAACACGGATACAAGATCCAAGGGCGACACAAGACTGACTGACGCCCGAGGAAGACGTCGATGCAATTAACGAAGGAGATACCCATGCCGAAGTTCGTCATTGAACGAGAAATCCCGGGTGCAGGGAAGATGACGCCTGCAGAGTTAAAGACCATCTCGAAGAAATCCTGCGGCGTCCTCAGCAGCTTGGGACCCAGCGTGCACTGGATCAACAGCTATGTCACTGCAGACAAAATCTACTGTGTATACCACGCTGCGGATGAGTCGCTGATACGGCGACATGCCGAACTCGGCGGGTTCCCAGCCAACAAGATTTCGATGGTGACGACGCTCATCGATCCCGCAACGGCCGAATAGGAGCGCGAGCTACGTCCCGCGCCACGCGCTGAATTATTTGCCCCAATTAACGCCACCTCACTTTAACTCTGTGAACATCATGAAATCTGTCGTTGCAATACTTTCGGTCCTGTTCTTTGCTCAAGCGTTCGCATCGGACGCCCCGTCATCGCCGCTAGCTGCGCAAAAGCCAAATGGCGCTATCCATCGCTTTTTGGTCGAACGCACGTTTCCGCGCGGCGCACTCGATGGACTCGATGCCGCCACGAAAGAAAAAGTAAACGCAAACAACGCATCCGTCGGTGTTCGATGGATAAAGTCTTATGCGACTGCGGATAAGACCAAAACCTATTGTATCTACGAGGGTCCCAGCGAAGCAGCGGTACGCAAAGCGGCGGCGCTCAATGCGCTCCCGATCGACAGCGTCGCGGAGGTGCCGGTCACACTGCTTCCGAAGTAGTTCGGAAAGCCGGCATTGTGCGGATTTGCTTGGCGCGCCCGGGCAGACTCAAACCGCCGACGACTGGTTTGACGGGCGCTTTCGCGTTCGGCGAATCTCATTGAACCAATCTCTTGTGGCGCTTGCCATTCGCAAGGTTGATCCATTGAATTCACGAATACTGCGCCGCTGATTTTGTGATGACACAATTCGGCGACGGGCACCGCCGGCGCACGATGAGTCGCTGGCATCCCCGATCGAGATTCTCCCAAGCGGTCGGTCGGGATCTTCAGTAATCCTGCCAAGCGTGCCGCGATACGGAGCATCGCGCGGCCGATATGGCGAAGCGCATCAAGAGAATAAGACGTCGGAGGTATCTCGTCATGGGGAATAAGGCGGTTCTTCTCGGAGTTGCTCTCGTTCTCGCGGTTCCCGCATTCGCGGACAACCCGTCGACTCAAAAGCCTGTGGTCACGAAACCCAAGACCAAGCCCAAATCCATTATGCAGCAGTCCAATTTCTCGGAAGGGAGTACGTCTGCGACGGGCAAGGCTTTTCCGGGAAGCGGGACAAATGCAGCAAAAGCGGGAAAACCCTCGCTCACCGGCATTAGCGGCTCGCAGGCCCATTCGTGCCGGCACTCACGCGCCCCGCTGGAGCCGTAGGATCCGCTCGAGCGCCGGTGGATGCGAGTAGAAGAACGCCGCGTAGAGCCGATCCGGTGTGAGGGTGTTGGCATTGTCGCGATAGAGTTTCACGAGAGCCGAGCCGAGATCCTGCGCGCTCGCATGATCCGAGGCGAAGCGGTCGGCCTCGAATTCATGGCGGCGCGACCAAAGCGCGCCGATCGGTGTTGCAAAGAAGGTCAGCACCGGCGCGGCCAGTGCAAAGAGCAGAAGGGCGGCGTGCGCTGACGGAACCGGGACACCGAGTGCGGAATAGAACTCGGGTCTGGCCGCGAGCCAGCCAAGCATCGCAAGGCCGCCGAAGGTGATGAGGGCCGAGATGAGGAGCCGCTGGCGGACGTGCCTCAGGCGAAAGTGGCCAAGTTCGTGGGCGAGCACGGCTTCGACTTCCGAAGGTCCGAGCTGCTGCAGGAGGGTATCGAAGAAAACGATGCGCTTGTGCCGACCGATGCCGGTGAAGTAGGCGTTTGCCGTGCCTCGAGCGGCGCGAGCCGTCCACGACGAACACGCCGCTCGAGCTGAAGCCGCAGCGCGCCAGCAGCGCCTCGATCCGGGCCTTGAGCGGGGGGTCCTCGAGCGGCAAGAACCGATTGAACAGCGGCGCGATGAAGACCGGCCAGGCCCACGTCATCAGCAGCGTCGCTCCGAGCCAGACACACCAAACCCACGCCCACCACCAGCGACCAGCGCGTTCCATCAGCGTGAGCGTCGCAAGCAGCAGCGGGCCGCCGAGCAGCACTGCGAGCAGCAGCCCTCTGCCGAGATCGGCCAGAAAGAGCATCGGCGTGATGCGGTTGAATCCGAAGCGCGCTTCGAGCCGGAACGTCCGCCACAGGGACAGTGGCAGATTGGCCGCGCCCGCCGCGCAGGCGACGGTCGCGATCACCGCCGCGCCGAGAAAGGGCTGACCCCACCCCGTGCCGCGCCAAAGGCCATCGACGCTCGCAATGCCGCCGCCCACGGTCAGGGCTAGCGTGAGCGCCGCGTTGAGCACGGTGCCAACGCGGCCGAACCTGACTTTGGCGATCGTATAGTCGGCGGCCTTGCGGTGATCTTCCGCGGAGATGCGGCCCGCAAAAGGCTCGGGCACGCGATCGCGGTGGGCGCTGACCGCCTCGACCTGGCGGTGCGCAAGCCACAGCTCCAAGGCCGTACTCGCGATGAGCGCGGCAATGAAAAGCATGGTGAGCCAATGCATCGACGTTCAGTATGACGCGACAAGGCCGGTCGGCGCGACTGGCTGTGATCAGGCGCCCGAACACTGAGCGCCTTCGTGCGATGTTGCGCGCCCGGGTTCAACAGCTAGGGACTCTGAGCGGCGTTCAAACCAGACGCCTGTCAAAAAAAGCTCAGTCTTGAACATTAGCCAATGCCAGGTACTCGATCGACGTTAAGTTGTTGATTAAATGTGCGCCCGGACGGATTGGAACCGCCGATCAGCTGGGTTCGAAGTCGCCGTCATGACTTTATGCAGCGAACCGTGCCGGCGTCCTGTCCTCGAGAGCGCTGTGCGGTCGGTTTCTGCTGCAGTCCATCCGTTACGGCGCTCGTCCTTCATGCGGTTGGCGCGTTTGACGAGCCTCGATCATCTCAGCGGCTCCACATCAATGCTCCCGCCCGAGGTGCGCAGCACAACCGGCTCCCCGCCCCCGTTGATCGCGCCGCGCAAGTGGTCGTGTTCTGCGAGTTCAGTGCCGCTGAGCCGAAGCTTCGACTCCACGCGACCACCGCTCGTTTTTGCGTCGATCGAAGCGCTCGCGTTTTCCGGTAGCAGCAGCGTGATGCTCCCGCCGGAGGTCGACAAATCCACGCCGCGATTGACACGCACTTCGGCGTGTACGCTGCCGCCGGAAGTGTCGGCCTTGACCCGTCCATCAGTAATCTTGAGGTTGATGCTGCCACCCGAGGTGTGTACATCAAGATCACCTCTAGAATCGTCGATATCGATACTACCGCCGGAGGTTCCCAACTGGGTCGGCCCATTGATCCGCTCGGCATCGATGTTGCCACCGGATGTATGAACGTCGATCGGCCCGCTGACGTCGCGAATGGCGATGCTGCCGCCGGCGGTCTTCCCCTTTACCGACGCAGTCACGTTGCGCACATCGAGGCTGCCGCCCGACGTTTTGAGCTCCACCGGATAATCGCGCGGCACGGCGATCGTAAATCGCACGTGGGTCGATGAAAAACTCAACCAGTTGAACCAGGAATGCTCTGTGACATGTCCCGTCACCGACACACCGGAAGCATTTTGCTCCGCGACGATCTGCAAGTGATCCGAGTCGCTCATGTCCGCGTGAATCACGACTTCACGCGTGTCGCGTCCGACGACGACCACCGATCCGACATCGGTCTCTAACGTCAAACGGCCGCCTGGCACCGCGTCGAAGCGCTTGTCGAATGCTTGTTCCGCTGCGAGAGCGGCGGAGGCAGCGAGTGAGAAAGCGGCAATCACGAGAATTTTGTGCGTCCAAGTCACGATCATGGCGTCCTCTTTTGGGTGCAATTGAACTCGTGCACGTTGTGTCCGATCGAGAAATGGCCGTGCGCCATCCTCGCCCGTACAAAACACCGATCGAGCTGGAAAGTTGCGCCCTTCTTGATCAGGCGTCGATCGCCGAGCGCCGGGCGCCTTCGTGAGACGTCATGCCCAAGGATTCAACAGCTTGCGACGCGGGCCCACCGCCCAGGAGTCTGCGCGGAAGTGTCATCCTTGACAATACGATGATACTCGTAATATCGTATTTGTATGAAGACATCGGCAGTGATTGACGCGCTTGGCGCCCTGGCCCACGAGCACCGGCTCGCGATCTACCGATTGCTTGTGCAGCGCGGCCCCGAAGGGTTGGCGGCCGGCGTCATAGGCCAGCGCATCGGGCTGGTACCCTCCTCGCTGACCTTCCACTTACAGAACCTCCAGCGCGCCGGACTGATTACGCAGCGTCGCGAAAGCCGTCAACTCATCTACTCGGCCGACTTCAGCGTGATGAATGGGCTGGTCGGCTACTTGACCGAGAACTGTTGCGGCAACGGCACCGCCGAGTGCTGCGCAGCCGGCCGCTGCCGCAAATACCGCCAAGCGGGCGGCCAAAGTCGCATAGAGGCCCATGACCAGCCGCTCATGAGTCCGTGGACGACCGCCCCGATCGATGGCGGTGGCGTTACTTCAAGCACAACAGTTGCCTGTCTCGGATATCACCGATGAGCATTTAGAACACTTCTTCTTCGCGGGCTCCGATGGCTCCCCAACGGGGCTCGTCGGGATTGAAATCGATGGCGCCGATGCACTGCTGCGATCGCTCGTTGTTAGTCAGGACGACAGGCGCAAAGGCTTGGGATCGTCGCTCGTCAAGCATGCGGAGCAATACGCATCATCGAAGGGCGTCCGATCGATATACCTCCTGACGACCACGGCAGAAGCATTCTTCAAACGCCTGGGTTATGAGCGCATTGATCGCTGCCAGGCGCCGCCCTCCATCGAACGAACGCGCGAGTTCGCGAGTCTCTGCCCGGCAAGCTCGGCGTTCATGGTGAAGATCCATTTAACTCTCCCGGGGTGATTTGTGAAACGACTCCATATGCATGTCAGCGTGACGGATCTTGCCGCCTCGATCCGCTTTTATCAGACCCTGTTCGGCGCGGAGCCCACTGTCACAAAGCCGGACTATGCCAAGTGGATGATCGAGGATCCGCGGCTGAACTTTGCAATCTCCACGCATCGTCAGCCGGTGGGAATCAATCATCTGGGCTTCCAAGTCGATACCGATGAGGAGCTGCGCAGCCTGCGTGCGCAACTGGAAGCGGCGGACGCTCGGATGATCGAGGAACAGGCGCAGGCTTGCTGTTACGCCAAATCGGACAAATACTGGGTCACCGACCCGACCGGAATCGCATGGGAAACCTTCCATACCCTGGGCGGTATCCCGGTCTACGGAGAGGACACGCCGGTCTTCGCCCACGGTACGTCGATCGTCCCTGTCGAGAGTGAGGCGGCGCAATGCTGCGTTCCGGCGCACCCGTCTGCACCCGCGGCGAGCTGCTGCACGAAATGACCGCGGACCGAATCTACAACGTCCTTTTCTTGTGCACCGGCAATTCGGCACGCAGCATCTTGGCGGAGGCCATCATCAGCAAGTTGGGCAAAGGCAAGTTCCGCGGGCTCAGTGCCGGCAGTCACCCCAAGGGCGCTGTACATCCGATCGCACTCGCGCTGCTGCAGCAGTTGAATTTTCCGACCGAGGGCCTGCGCAGCAAGAGCTGGGACGAATTCGCGACGCCCGACAGCCCGCACCTCGACTTCGTATTCACGGTCTGTGGGAACGCCGCCGGCGAGGTGTGCCCACACTGGCCGGGTCATCCGATGACGGCCCACTGGGGAATCCCAGACCCGGCGGCGGTCGAAGGAACGGATGTCGAGAGGAACCTCGCGTTTCGCGAAGCATTCCGCTCGATGGAGACGCGGATCAAGCTGTTCTTGAGCCTCCCGCACGCCTCGATCGACCGGATGCGGCTCAAAGAGCGCTTGGACGCGATCGGACGTACTCCGAATTCCGGAGCCGACGATGCACAGTAACCCGCTATCCCGCCGAGTGCTCGCCGAGGGCCTCGGATCGGCGTTGTTGGCGGCGACCGTGGTGGGGTCCGGGATCATGGCCGAACGCCTCAGCGGCGGTAATGCGGCTGTGGCACTCCTCGCCAACACCGGTGCGACGGTCGCGGTGCTCGCAACCCTCATTGCACTGCTCGGCCCCGTGAGTGGCGCCCACTTCAATCCCGCGGTTTCCGTCATCCAAGCACTACGCGGCCGACTGGCGTGGGGAGACACCGCCCTCTACACGGTGGTGCAAATCGCCGGCTGCTGTGTTGGCGCGCTGCTTGCGCACGTCATGTTCGAGCTGCCCGTGTGGCAGGCCGCGGCGCACGTGCGAACCGGATCCGCGCAGTGGCTTGCGGAAGGCGTGGCGACGTTCGGCCTGCTGCTGGTCGTACTCGGTCACCGGCGTTCCGAAGATGCACCCTGGATGGTGGCTGCCTGGATTGGAGCCGCGTATTGGTTCACGGCTTCGACTTCGTTCGCGAACCCGGCCATCACGATCGCCCGCTCCCTGACCAACACCTTTTCCGGCATTCGTCCCGTCGATGTACCGGGGTTCATGGTGGCGCAATTCGTCGGCGCGCTCTCAGCGTTGGCCGTCGCCCGTTTGCTCTTTCCTGTAAAGGAAGCGGCCGCCACGTCAATCGACACTCCAAGAGCCGACGAGCAATCCGCAGGAAAAAAAGCAGAGGCCTTAAATGTCTGAGTCAGTCCCCGTCACGATCTATCACAATCCGGCATGCGGAACGTCGCGCAACACGCTCGCGCTGATCCGCAACGCCGGCGTCGAGCCGACGGTGATCGAGTATCTCAAGACGCCGCCGGATCGCGCGACACTCGAGTCGTTGATTCAGCGCATGGGAATTCGTCCACGCGATTTACTCCGACAAAAGGGCACGCCGTATGACGAATTAGGCCTTGCGGCCGATCACTGGACTGATGCGCAGTTGATCGACCAGATGTTGGCGCACCCCATCCTCATTAATCGGCCAATCGTGGTAACGCCCTGGGGCGTGAAGCTGTGTCGGCCGTCAGAGGAGGTCTTGGACATACTTCGCCTCCCGCAAAAGGGCCCGTTCGCAAAAGAAGACGGGGAACCCTTGATCGACGCAAACGGATGTCGCATCTGCTGAATTTCTTCGGGCCGCGCATGCGGCCGTATCGGATCGGAAGTGAGCGCGAACTCACCTCCGATCCGAATGATTTTATCGTCGATTATTTGGCCGGCGGGGACTGGCCGTTGTGGCGTTGGCGATAAATCTGTTTACTGCCCCTGTTCAGGCGGCTATTCAGATTCTTTTGCTCGCCCTTGGTAATGTGCCCGCCATTCTTGGCCTCATCCCGGTTCAAGCTGCTCTGTTCACGACCAAGCTTGGCGTCGTCGTGGGCCGCCTGTTTGGCGTTGATTTGACCATCAGAAATACCCTTATCGACGCGGCTTTGCTGATTGTCGATGCGTTGCTGAACCTCGTTGATGCGCGGATGGCCGGGGTCTGGAACGCCAGGAGCGCTCTGGGCGAAGACAGTTCCGCCTGACCCAATCAACACTGTTAGCGCGAGGGACCTCAGCGTAAATTTCGTCTTGATCATGATGACTCCCAGTGAAATAACAATAATGCCAGCGGCTTACACAGGACAACCTGAACAAGCGATCCTAAGCAAGCCCCAGTTATCCCAATTAACGCGCGTGTTTGCGGGCCGTTGACAAACCGACCGCCGGCGACTGTGATTGAAAAACGGGAGATCCAAAAACACCACAAAGCGATGGCTCCGGGTTCTGACAAACTGCGACCCATCTCCCGGTTCACGACTCGATCGCTGCCGGGACCTCCGTTTTCGAGGTCTCGACCAATATTATTTAGTATTTTCTAGGGATTGTGTGACGCATAGCCAATTAACCCAATCCGGTGAACAAGAAACGCCGAGACACTGCACACGCCGAGCACTGCGCCGGGAAATGGCCTATTCGACACGGAATGTCGACGGTCAAGCTCAGTACGGTCGCATCGCATCACCGATCAGGGCGCCGAACTCGTCAGCACCCGTCGAAATGCCGCGACGATCGCGGGCTGCGGCCGCCGGATTGCTGGGACGGACTGAAAGTTCTGCCAGCCGCCTCCCAGGCTCTTATAGAGCTGCACGAACTGTTCGCCCTGCGCAACCTGTGCCTCCGCGTACTGATCTTGCAGATCGTAGAATTGACGCTCCGCATCGACTACGTTGAGAAAATCTGTGAGACCGCGATTGTATCGAGACACCGCCAGGTCAACCGCGCGTTGGCCGGCCACCATCGCGGCGCCCAGTTGTTCCATGCGTGATTGTTCGGCTTCGTAGGCATCGAGTGACGTATCCACTTGCTGCACGGCATTCAAGATCGCTTTGCGGTAATTCATCAAACTTGCGCGAGCGTCCAAGCTGGCGATATTCACCTGCGCATCGAGTGAACCGAAATCCAACAGCGGCCACACCGCCCCCGGGCCGAAGGACCAAATATGCTTGCTCACATTCGGAGTAGTCCCCCACCCCTGCCCCTGGCTTCCGATGGCACCGATCAAGGCAACCTGAGGAAAAAGATTCGCCGTCGCAATGCCGATCCGCGCAGTCGCGGCCGCAAGCTCGCGCTCCGCCTGTTGAATGTCCGGGCGTCGCTTCAAGAGCTCGAGCGGGACACCGGGCGCCGTCGGCGGCGGCATCGTAGGAACGAGATCCGGTCGCGAGAGTTCTTGAACCATTTTCTCCGGATACTCACCGACGAGCACCGCGAGTGCATATTGAGCGGCCTTCGCCTGCGCTTCGACCGGGGCGATCTGCGCCTCCATCGTTGCCAGTTCGCGCGTCGCAAGCGCCACGTCGAGCTCGTTCGTGATGCCGCGCTCGTAGCGAATGTTGACAATGCGCAACGACTCACGCAGCACATCACTCGCCTTGTGCAGGATGCCGGCGCGAACCTGGAATCCGCGCAAATCGACGTAGGCGCGCACCACGTCGGCGATGACGGCGGTGATCACTTCGTAGCGAGCCGCACGAGCCGCTTGGGTTTCAGCCCTCGCAGCCTCGAATTCGCGGCGATATTTTCCGAATATATCGATTTCCCAGACCGCGTCGAAGCCTGCAATCGTATTGATCTGTTTGAGGCCGGTGCCGGTGTCTGCGGATCTGAGCGCAGTATCGGCTCGCCCCTTGGTGAGGTCGCTTCCGGTGCCACGCCCAGCCGCGGCGCTTGCCTCCACCTCCGGTAGTGCATAGCCGACGACGACCGCTTCGTAATTGCGCGCCTGCTGCAATCTGTCCAACGCGATTTCAATGTCCAGATTGGACTTGACGGCTCGATCGACAAGCGAGTTGAGCTCATCGTCATTGAGATCGCGCCACCAGGCCGCCATATCCACGGGCGCATTCGCCGATTGAGCCCCGGAGACATTCGGGCTCGCATTAACACTTGCGGCAAAGCTCGGGGGTTCATCCGGTTGCGGCACGCGGTAGCTGGGTCCGACCGCGCAGGCAGCCAAACCCGTCATCAGCCCGACCACCATGATGCGCGTCGCTTTCATTAATTCGCCTTTCAACGCTTCGCGCGAAGGGATTTGTCGGCGGCGTCCGGCTCGTTTACTGCCACCGTTTGACCTGCGGCAATCTGGCTGCTGATGTTCAACACCAGCCGCTCGCCGGGCTGCACCCCTGAGGCGAGTTCAACCAAGCTGCCGTTGTCGCGGGCGATTGCGACGTCGGCGAATTGGATCTTGTTGCTCGCGTCGACGCGCGCGACCTGTGTTCCGGATGCGCGAAATATCAATGCGGCAGCCGGCACTTCGACCAATCCGCGAGCCGGCAGCCGAAATGCAATGTTCACGTACATCCCCGGCACCAACGCATGATTGGCATTGGGCATATCGACCTCCACGCGCATGGTGCGGGCCTGCTCATTGATCGATTGTGCGGACCTGGCTATCGTTCCGGAGAAGAGGCCTCCGACGGCGCCGGTCGCGCGAATCTCCGCAGGCACCCCGGCATTCATCAATTCCCCGGCGGCGCTCTGCGGCACATCGACGAAAATGCGCAATGGATCGGTCTGCGCCATGCGATACAAGGGCGTTGTCGTCGATCCGCTGCCGGCCGTCACCAAGTTGCCGATGTCGATCTTGCGTTCGGTGATGGTTCCGTCGAATGGGGCCCTCACCTGTTTGAATTCGGTCAACGCGCTGTATTGATCGACCTTGGATTTGTCCAAATTGACCTGCGCTTTGGCCGCAAAGAGGCGCGCCTCCGAGCTTTCATAGTCCGCTTTCTTCGAGTCCCGCTCCTGCTCGGATACGACCCCTTTCGGCGAGTCGCGCCAGCGCTCGTTGGTGGTCTTGCTGAATTCGGCTTCGGCCTCTCGCGCCACGACCTGAGATTCCGACGCCATGAGCTGCGCTCGAGCGGCTTGCAGTTCGGCATCGAGTTCCGGCGTCTCGATTGTCGCGAGCAGCTGGCCCTTTTTGACGTGATCGCCGATGTCCACCAGCCATTTCGCCACGTAGCCGTTGACTCGCGCGTAGATGGTCGATTCGTACCATGCGGCGGTCTGTCCCGGAAGCACGAGGTCCTGCCCAACCGTCGCCGGCCGGGCGATCACGACATCCACGGGCGGCGACGCCGAAAAAGCGCTCTCCCCGGCTTTTGCGACGGTGCGGGAGTGAGAAATTCGGACCACGGCCACAACCACACAACAAAGCAGTAACACTGCCGAGGCGATGACGACTCCCTTCTTCGTTCGCCGCCCAGTTTCAGGATCAAAGCTCGTCGAAACGTGGTCGTGTTCCGTGCGCGACACATCGTCGGGAAACTGGCCGTGGGACGGGCTCTCGCTCTGCGGGGGCGGATTGACGGGATGTTCCGGGTCAGGCGGTTGCATTAGCTCTACCTTTCGTTTCCAAATCAATGGCGACGACCGGCCGCCGGCGCAGCAGTCTATACATGGTGGGCACGAAGATCAGAGTCGCGAACGTCGCGAAAAGCAGTCCGCCGATCACCGCTCTGCCCAATGGCGCATTCTGTTCGCCGCCCTCGCCTATGCCTAACGCCATCGGCACCATACCGAGGATCATCGCCCCGGCCGTCATGAGCACCGGCCGCAACCGGGTATACCCTGCGCTCACCGCCGCGCCCAGCGGATCGTCGCCTGCGGCCATGCGTTGATTCGCGAAGCTCACCACCAAGATGCTGTTCGCGGTCGTCAGACCGATACACATGAGGGTGCCCATCAGCGCCGGCACGCTCATGGGGGTTTGCGACAGGAATAACATCCACATCACTCCACCCAATGCAAACGGGATTGCCATCAACACGATCAGAGGATCGATCCAACTCTGGTAATTCATCACCAGAAACAAATACACCAGGATGATGGCAAGCGCGATGCCCGTGAACAGGCCGTTATAGCTCTCGCGCATGGTTTCCACCTGGCCGCTCAGCGTCACGGTCAATGCCTTCGAGGAATCGGGGCGGTGCTGCTTCAGCACTGCATCGATATCCTGGGCCGCGCCATAGAGGTCGCGACCCTGGACGTCGGCGTGCACATCGAAGACCGGCCGAATATTCAACTGCGAGGTCACCATGGGAACCGCCTCGCGGCCGAAAGACGCCAAATTCAATAGGAGCTGCCCGGACGTGGCGCCGGCCCCGGAGGTCACCGGCATGGTCTGCAGATCCTGCGACGAGCTGATGCGGTAGGTTGGAACTTGAACCACGAGCGGGTAGCTCACGCTGTTGCGCGGATCCACCCAGAAGTTGGGTGCCGTTTGCGCGCTCGAATTCGTGGCCACCAGCACATTATTGGCCGCTTCCAGCTGGGTCACACCCGTTTGGGTCGCGAGCGCCCGATCCATATTTACAGTCAGCGCGGGTGCATTCGGAACCTGAAATACGTGCGAATCGACGACGCCGGCGACACGCGTCAACGCATGCGCGATCTGCGACGCCAGCGCGAACGCCTCGTCCTGATCCGGACCCGATATGCGGACATCGATGGGCGCAGGTTGGCCGAAATTCAGCACCTGATCGACGATATCGGCCGGCTGAAAAAAGAACTGAAGTTCCGCGAACCTCGCCGGCAGCTCCCGGCGCAGCATCGCGATGAGTTTCGCGGTCGGAGCATGCTTTTCAGTCAACGATATCAATATTTCGCCGTCCATCGGCCCGACGGTGGCTGAGTCGCTCAACGCAATGTTGATGCCGCTGTACGGCAATCCGATGTTATCGAGCATTACATCGATCTGATCATTGCCGACGAGCTTGCGAATCTGCGCCTCGACTTCCGCAAAATACTGCTGGGTTCTCTCCAGCCTCGTCCCCGGGGGCGCCCTGACATGCAGGCGCATCT
Source organism: uncultured Gammaproteobacteria bacterium (assembly GCA_963782845.1). Lineage (GTDB taxonomy): Bacteria > Pseudomonadota > Gammaproteobacteria > Steroidobacterales > Steroidobacteraceae > Bog-1198. Next base: position 189,267 of record CAWALM010000002.1, read on the forward strand.
GCCCCGCATCCACCTGCGGAAAGAAATCCCGCCCCAAGAGCGGAAATAGCAGCATTGAAACCACGATCAAAACGACGAAAGCCGTTACGGTCAGCCGCGCCTGAGAGAGGGCCCACGCCAGCGTATTGCGATAATTCTCGCGAAATCTTTCGAACGCTCGCTCAAACCGGGCCTGGAATCGGACGAGAAAGTTCTTCGATCGGATGGGCGGTTGTGCCGAATGGGGCGCGGATTCATCATGGAACTCGCGCACCGCGCGGCCCATGAGAGATCTAAAGAGCACGGGCACCATCGTGAACGAGAGCGCGAGGCTCGCAAGCAGCGCGCCAATGACGGACAGCGACAGCGGCGAGAAGAGATACTTGGCCGTGCCCTGCAGCAGGAATACCGGAACGAATACGATGCAAATGCACAGCGTCGACAGAAAAGTGGGAATCGCAACTTCATTGGCGCCGACCACGATCGACTGATGCAAGGGTTCATGCATCGCGACGTGGCGCTCGATGTTTTCAATGACCACGGTACCATTGTCCACCAGAATTCCAATCGCCAGCGCAAAGCCGCCCAAGGTCATGGTGTTCAGCGTTTGTCCGGCCAGATTGATGAACAGCACTGCTGTGATGATGGACAGCGGGATCGCGGCCAGAATGATCAATGACAGCCTGACATTGCCGAGGAATAGAATGATGACCATCGCCGTCAGTGCGGCCGCCATGCACGCACTCATCAGCACGCTGTTGAGCGCGGCCCTCACAAACACCGATTGGTCGAACAAGGCTTTGACGGTAACGTCCTTCGGAATTACCTTTCTGATGTCCACCAGCGCCGCACGCACGCCGTCGATGACCGCGAGTGTCGACACGCCCCCGGTTTTTCGAATCGTCATCAAAGCGCCGGGCGTTCCGTTCACGGATACCGAATTCGTCTGTACCTGAAACCCGTCGTGCACATGCGCCACATCCCGCATGAAAACGGTCCGTCCGTCGACTTGCCTGATCGGAAACGCGTTGATCGTTTCGATCACATCCGGCGAGTTGTTCATGGCCAGCGTGTAATCCTTGTCCCCTATTTTCACGTCTCCCGCGGGCAGGATCACGTTTTGGCGCTGCAGTGCCGTGCTCACGTCCGAGGCCGAGAGGCCGCGGGCCTGCAGGGCCTGCGAGTCCAGATCCGCCATGATGACGCGCGGCTTTCCTCCGTAGGGATACGGAACCTCCGCACCATGCACGACCGCCAGCGCCGGGCGAATGATGTTTTGGCCCAAATCGTTGAGCTTGGTGTCGGGCAATGACTTGCTGGAGAGGCTGAGCTGGATGATGGGAACGTCGGTGGCGCCATAGCGCAACACCAAGGGAGGTGTAATGTTCGGCGGCATGTACTTGAGCACTACGAGCGCACTGCTGGCGAGTTGCGACACCGCGCGCGTGACATCCGCGCCTTCGTGAAGGTAAATCTTTTCGACGCCGACGCCTTCGTAGCTGACGGCTTCAATGCGCGCGATATCATCAACGAGGGAGGCGAGCTGCCGCTCGTGCAGCGTTAGGATGCGGTTCTGGATGTCCCGCGCGCTCATACCGTTGTAGGTCCACACGACCGCCACCACCGGGATGTCAATTTCCGGGAAGATGTCCACCGGCATGCGCAAAGCGGCTCCGATTCCCATCAAAGTGATCAGAATCAGCGATGCGACAACCGTATAGGGCCGCTTGAGCGCTATTTCAACGACGGACATGCAGGGTCCTTTATTTCAATGCAGCCAATCTAGCCCAGGCAAGACTGGGCGTCAGGAGCCGACGGTCATGAGTCGACATGACTAAGGTCACTTTCTGATAGTGACTAAAGTCACCTTTTCGAGTTCCACTGCCGAGAATCAAAGGGACGCCATTTCTACCGCGCCTGTCCTCTGGAGATCAACGCGAGCGCAGTTCGCGTATTCGCGTGCAGCTTCTCCATGATCCGGCTCACATAGTTTTTGATCGTTCCTTCGGCGAGGTACATGGCTTCTGCAATCTGCCGGTTGCTCAAGCCCTCCGAGATCAGCTCCAACACCTTCTGTTCCTTATCATTGAGCACCTCGACACGACCCTCGTCCGCTGCGGCCGTCCCTTTCTGCGGTGAGGATGGCACCGCCGGCTCTTCGCGCTTCGGCCACAGCGTAGAGACGGCCGCGAGACGGGCAAATTGGTCCATGACCTTGCGCGCGATTTGCGGTGTCAGGCGGGACTCGCCGCGCTTGAGCGCTCGGATCGTCTCGAGCAGTTCGTCCTCAGCGGCATCCTTGAGCAGATAGGCGTGCGCGCCTGCGCGCACGGCTTCGAACACGGTTTCGTCGTCATCGAGCGTGGTCAACACCAGTATCTGGGTCGCGGGAAGCATCCGGATGATCTCGCGCGTCGCCGCCACACCGCCTTTGATCGGCATGTGCAGATCCATCAATATCACATCGGGTTGCAGGACCCGCGCCAACTCGACCGCTTCGGCGCCGTTGCAGGCCTGACCCACGACTTCCATGTCCTGCTCCAGCGAGAGCAAGTGCGCAGCGCCGCGGCGCACGTGTGCTTGATCCTCCGCAATCACGATGCGAATCGCGGTTACCTGATTTTGCTCGCCGTGCGTCAAGATGGGATTCGCATGTCGGTTTCCCTCCAATTCGATCATGCGTCTCGCGTGGCATCATTTGGAAGTGACTTTGGTCACGACTTGTTGGGAACCGGTGGCCGGTCCGGTTGCTGCTGCTGATCCCACAGAGCGGTAAATCGGCGATCGCCAGGCGAAATAGCCGCCTACATCAGGGCGGTTCCCGGCAACCCGGCAGCGCGGCCTCGCAGCATTGCCGTCGACAATGCGTCCACGGGTCGCAATGGCACCGCCTTGCGAGGTAGCACACGACTTCAGGGCCACGATCTCGCCGTTGGTCTATGGCTACACTGCGAACACCAGCGGCGTCGGCGATAATATCGTTCTAGCTGTCTTGGTAGCCGGGTTCGCGGTCAGCAGCGACGACGCCAAGATAGCTGCAAAACAAAACGGCGCCCGCCGCCGAGCGCGCCCGCGCATTGGATTGGTACCAGGACTTTGCACAGCGGGGTAAGTTACATACAGAATTCGGGCTCTTTTGAGTCCGGCGATGCAGAGCGCACGGTCCGGTCATCGCGGACTTTTGGTCGGATTTCCGGGCAACGCCAGCCGCTCATAGCTCGCCGATAGCGCGTTGTAGCCGGTATTGCGCGACGAGCAAATCAAATCCCGCGTCATTGCGATTGGTCAGCGACACGATGCGCAGCGCTTCTGCATCGAGTACCTGATTGTTGGTTCCTAGCCCGCTGCTGTACAACTCCCGTGCGATCCTGACGTTTTCCTCGGCCTGCACGACAGCTGCGGCGGCAGCATGAATGCGCGCGGCGGATTCGTCGCGATTGTAGAAGGCCGTCTCCACTTCCAGCGCTATCGATGAGCGGAGGTCCGCAAGACGTTGCCGCGCAGCCCGGGCGCGGCTGTGCAAGGCGCTCGTTCTGGCCTGCAGTTGCCCGCTGTCGAAGAGGCGCCACTGAAACCCAATCCCCACGGTTGCGAAGTTTTCGCGGTCGAGGATCTCATTGTCGAGGTGGTTGTAGCCCGCATGCAGCACCACTTGGGGCAATCCCTGTGCGCGCTCGGACTGCGCCGCCTGCTCGAGACCTTCTTGCTGCGCGCTGATCGCCGCGAGCTCCGGCCGGCGATCGAGCGCCTGGGCGATCAGCTGATCAAGCGGCACGGCGGTCTCCACCGAAGCAGCGGTCGAGGGCTCCTCGAGTTCGGCAGGTCGATCGAGCGGCTGACCGACCCAGCGATTATAGGATGCCGTCGCGAGATGCAGCGCGTTGGCGGCGCGCAGGCGCTGCTGCGCCGCATTGGCGAGCGCCACCTGGGCGCCGAGCAAGTCCGATTGCGCCACCGCCTGCTTGTCGTACAGTACCTGCACGTCGTCGTTGTGAGCGTTGAGGCTCGCGACGTTTGACTCGGCCACCTGCAGCGCTTGGCGGGCGCGGAATACCGCAATATAGGATTCGGCGACCGCGAGCTTGAGGTCCGCGGTGCTGCGCATCTCCTGTGCGCTCGCCCCGCGCGCCCCGGCGGCAGCCGCCCCGATGGAGCCGCTGATTTTGCCGGAGGTCCATACGGGTACCGAAACATCGGCGCCTGCCATCGACATAGCCGTTATGCCGCCAAATTGGCGCCTGCAGCTGCCCCGCGGGTGTCGCGATGTCGAGGTTCGGCGCATGCTCGAACTGGGTGTAGCTGCCAGTCGACATCGAGCGCCGGCCAGCGCTGGCGCAGGGCAGCCGTGTGATCCGCCTCGCGCGGCCTCGTAATCACTATGCGCGGCCGCGAGCGCGCCGTCCGACTGCTGCGCCATCGCCCAAGCGTCGCTGAGCGACTCCGCACACACCGCACCCGGAAGCACCGCAATCGCGAGAATGGCACCCGTCGCTCGAATGAATGCTCGCCGGGCTGCGGGCACGTTCAGACTGTTCACATGCCCCCCGTTCATGACGCGCGTGACTTGAGCGAGACGATGCCGATCGCCTTGAGCACGTAAGTTTCGTAGATCGGCGTCAGCGATCCCGTGCGCACTTTGCGCATGAAATATTTCTCGAAGGCGATTTTCGCCAGGTGAACCCATTTGCCTTTCTTCGACCAGGTGACATTGCGCGGCGGAATCTGCGGCAGTGCGACGAACGCGGCGCCGGTGTCGCCGAAGTCCGCCAGGCAGATCGCATTCCAGGTCGCCTCGTGATCGGCGGCCCGGCCGGCGATCTCCGCGGCGATGTTGGCCGCCGTCGCGGAAACCATCGACTCGATCATGTAGCCGGTCTTGGGCGCGCCCGTGGCCACGGGAGTCGCCTCGACCGGCGGGATCGCGACACAGACGCCGACGGAGAAGATGTTCTTGTACTTCGGATTTCGCTGATGCTTGTCGATCAGCACGAAACCGCGCGGATTGCAAAGACCGGGGACTGCGGCGACGGCGTCGACGCCTTTGAACGCGGGGATCACGGCGCTGAAGGCAAAGGGCAGCTTGTGCTCTTTCTTGAGCGCGCCGCTCTCGTCGAGTTCCTGTACCGTCATCTCATTCGCGGTCACGGAAGTCATCTTGGCGTTCGTGATCCATTTGATATGCCGCTCGCGAAGCTCGGACTCCATGAGTCCCTTGCTGTCGCCCACTCCGCCCAAGCCCATGTGGCCGATATACGGTTCGCTCGTCACGTAGGTCATGGGCACGCGGTCCCGGATCTTCCGTTTGCGCAGGTCCGCGTCCAGAATCATTGCGGTTTCGTACGCGGGCCCGAAGCAGCTCGCGCCCGGCGCGGCGCCAACGACGATCGGGCCGGGATTCTTCAAGAACTCCTGGTATCGCAGCCACGCCTGCGCCGAGTGATCTTGGCTGCACACCGATTGGGTGAACCCGTCCGGACCTAAGCCCGGGACTTCCTCGAATGCGAGCCGCGGACCGGTCGCGATAACGAGGTAGTCGTAGCTCAGTTCTTTGCCGTCATCGAGCGTGAGTTTGGAGTTGTCCGCATCGATCCGGGTTACCGTGTTGACGAGCCACTGGACACCCTTTCGCTCGAGAGGCGCCTGCATCTGCACCTGGGTCTCCTTCGGGGTGCGCCAGCCCACCGCGATCCACGGGTTCGAAGGCGTGAACTCGAAATGCGGTCTTGCACCGATCAAGGTCACGCGGTGGCTTGACGGAAGATGCTTGCGCAGATCGAACGCGGAGGGAATGCCCCCCAAGACCTGCGCCAATGACGATTACGTGTGCCATAAATACCCCCTAAGTTAATGAGCGGTGCTCTCCCGGGAGCGCCTGATGTAGCCGTAGTAGAGCAGTGGAATCAGCAGCAGCGTGAGCGCGGTCGACACCAAGATGCCGAAGATCAGCGAGATGGCGAGACCGTTGAAAATCGGATCATCGAGGATGAAAAACGCCCCGATCATCGCGGCGAGGCCGGTGAGCACGATCGGTCTCGCCCGAATGGAGGCGGCCTCGATCACCGCTTGGGCGAGCGGCTGACCGGCGGCGATCTCCTGGTTGATGAAGTCGACCAGAAGAATGGAGTTTCGGACGATGATGCCGGCGAGTGCGATCATGCCGATCATCGAGGTCGCGGTGAATTGCGCGCCGAGCAACGCGTGCCCGGGCATGACGCCGATGATCGTCAGTGGAATCGGCGCCATGATGATGAGCGGCGCCGCATAGGAGCGAAACTGGGCGACGACCAGCAGGTAGATGAACACGAGGCCCACCGCGTAGGCGAGCCCCATGTCGCGAAAGGTCTCGTAGGTGATCGTCCACTCGCCGTCCCATTTCACGCTGAATTCGCTCGGGCGATCCGGCGGGCTCACGAAGCGCTGCACGAGCCCCTCGCCCGCCGGTGCTGCCTTCCCGATCTGCGAGACCAGGCTGAACATGCCGTACAACGGACTATCGAGCCGCCCCGCCATGTCGCCCGTGACAAAGACCACGGGCAGCAGATCCTTGTGATAAATCGTCGCGTCCCAGGGCTGCTCGGAGACGGTGACGACTTCGGATAACGGCACCAATGCGCCGCTCGCGGCGCGCACCGGCAGCGCGAGGGCTTGCTGCAATCCCCGCTTGTCGGCCGATCCCAGTTCGAGCCGCACCGCGATCGGGTCACGCTCCCGCCCGGAATGGACAAAGGTGGCATCCGACCCGGCAAGCGCCGTTGCGAGAGATTCCGTGGCCGCTGCCTGGCGACACCCCGAGCAGAGCGGCCTTGGCTCGATCGAGTGCGACCACATATCGAGGCGCGGGTGCGGACAAGGTATCGTCGGTATCGACGATGTCGCGGGTCGCATCGAACATTGCGCGCAGCGCGTGGCCGATTTTCTGCTGCGCGGCATACGCCGGGCCGTAAATCTCCGCCACGAGCGGCGCCTGGACTGGCGGACCCGGCGGCACTTCAACCACCTGCACCGATGCCGCGCCGAGGCGCTTGCCTTCGGCGGCGAGCGCCGGGCGGATGGCGCCGGCGATATCGTGACTCTTGCGGCTGCGATCGCTCTTGTCGACGAGGTTGACCTGCAAATCGCCCTGATTGGCGTCGGCACGCAGATAGTATTGTCGTACCAGGCCATTGAAATTGATCGGCGCGGCCGTGCCTGCATACGCTTGATAATTCGTTACTTCCGGCACCTGCCGCACGATGCTCGCAAGTGCCGTCAGCACACGGGCTGTTCCCTCAAGCGGTGTGCCTTCCGGCATGTTGACGACGACCTGGAATTCGGACTTGTTGTCGAATGGGAGCATCTTCAGGACGACGAGTTGCACGACCGCCAGCAGAACCGCGACGAGGATTGCTCCGAGGGTCCCGAGATATAGACGATGGCGATGCCGCTGCGCGCGCTCGCCTGTGAGGAACGGCGTCATCACGCGTTCGAAAAAGCGATGCAACCTGCCCTCCGTCTGCGACTCCGCCGATGCGTCGTGCGACGCGCTCGCGAAGAGCTTTCGGCACAGCCACGGGGTGAAGATCAGGGCAACGGCGAGCGAGATCAGCATGCCCATACTGGCATTGATTGGAATCGGGCTCATGTAGGGCCCCATGAGGCCCGAGACAAATGCCATGGGAAGGAGCGCCGCAATGACGGTAAAGGTCGCAAGAATGGTGGGCCCACCGACCTCGTTGACCGCATGCGGAATGATTTCCGAAATATTCCCCTGATCGATCGACAGGTGCCGATGGACGTTCTCGACGATCACGATGGCGTCATCGACCAAAATGCCGATCGAGAAGATCAGCGCAAACAGCGACACCCGATTGATCGTAAAGCCCCATGCCCAGGAAGCAAACAGCGTGGCGGCAAGGGTTACGATGACGGCGGCGCCTACCACAACGGCTTCTCGTTTTCCAACGGCGAGCAAAACCAGCAGCACGACGGAGGCGGTCGCGAATAGAAGCTTCTCGATGAGCTTCTTCGCCTTATCATTTGCGGTGACGCCGTAATTGCGGGTCACGGTGACCTCGACGCCGGACGGAATCGTGATGCCTTTTAGCTGCTCGACGCGGTTGATGACGGCGGTCGCGACGTCGATCGCATTGCTGCCGGGCTTCTTGGCAATTGCCAGCGTCACCGCGGGTGCCTGACTGACCAGTGCTCCCTGCTTGGCCGATGCGGGACCCGTGCCGAACCAGGCGTACCGCGACGGCGTCTGCGGTGCGTCGGTGACCGTTGCAACGTCATCGAGATAGATCGGCTTGCCGTCGCGTGCAGAGACGATCAGGCCGCCCACGTCATCGCGGTTGGCAAGGAACCGACCGGCCTGCACCGGCGAGAGTCGATCGTCTCGGACGACGGCATCGGCCTGGCGCACGAGGTTTGCGGCCTGCAGCGCTGCGGCAAGGTCGCTCGCGGTGAGCCCGGCCGCCGTTAGGCGGCCCGGATCGAGTTCGACGCGGATCAAGGGATCCGTGTCTCCGACCGAATACACGTTGCGGGTGTTTGGAACCCGTTTGAGCTCGCTTTCGATCGCGCGTGCCACTTGCCCGAGTTCATGGGCGCCCAGCGCGGGATCGCGGCTCCACAACGCCAGCGTGAGGATCGGCACGTCATCGATCCCTTTTGGCTTGATCAGCGGCTGCCCGATGCCGACACCCGCGGGGCGCCAATCTTGATTCGAATAGACGGCGTTGTAGAGCCGTACGATGGCATCGTTACGATGGACGCCAACCTCATACTGCACGGTCAAAACCGCAAGCCCCGGCCGCGATACTGAATAGATGTGCTTTACGCCCGAAATCTCGCCGAGGACCTTCTCCATCGGAGTTGCAACAAGATTCTCGACCTGCTCGGAGCTCGCGCCGGGGAAGGGAATCAAGATATTCGCGAAGGTGACCTCGATCTGCGGCTCCTCCTCCCGCGGCGTCACGAGAACTGCGAACGCGCCCATCAAAACCGCCGTCAGCGCGAGCAACGGCGTGAGCTGGTTCTGCAGAAAGAACCGTGCGATCCGCCCGCTCATGCCGAGCGGTTCGCTCACGATCGAGGTCCTCTCGCGACAACTTGCGCGCTCGCAGCAATCGGGTCGAGCGCAACGCGCTCGCCCGCCGCGAGCCCCGCGAGGATCTCGAGTTGATCCGCAAAGCGATGGCCGGGACGCACATATCGCAGTGTCACCAACCCGTTGGCGTCGATCACGTAGACGCCGGTGACTTCACTACGTTCGACCACGGCGGATGCCGGGATCAACAGTCGATCAGCTTCGCCGATGACGAGTCCGACTTTGACGTACATACCGGGCGCAAGGTCGAGCGCGCCGGGCGGCAGATCGAGCCGCGCCCGAAAAGTGCTCGATGGAGTCGCTTCTTCCGGAAAGATTGTGATCTTCGTGGCCTCGACGCGTTGATCACCGACATAAATCGCTGCTTGTTTGAGCTTGCGGACCTGCATGACGATGCTTTGCGGGACGTAGATATTGACGCGCAGATCCCGCAGCGAAAGCCCCGTCATCAAGGGCGTGCCCGGATTGACCGTCTCGCCAACCTCGACGAGTCGCTTGGTGACCACGCCGCCATAGGGAGCGCGAATCTCGGTGTAGCCGACTCCCTCGCGCGCCGTCGTGAGCCCGGCCTGCGCTGCGGCCAAGCGAGCGGCGGCCGCATCCCGATTGGCGGTTGCCTGATCGAACTGCGCCTTCGAGACAACTCGACGCTGATAGAGCTCCGCGATCCGCTGGTAACTGGTCGCGGCCTCGACATTGCGAGCAGTCGCTTCGGTGATTGCGGCTTCGGCGCCCTGTAGACCTGCGCGCTGTTCGGTGCCTTTGAGCCGTATGATGACGGCACCGGCGGGAACGACGTCGTTGACGTCGTACAAGATCTCCGCGACCCGGCCGCTCGTCTGAGCAGAAACGGTCGCTTGATTGACCGCCTCGATCGTGCCGTCGACGGTGCGCTCGAGCGGCGTATGCGTCGGCTGAATGGTGACGCTGGCGAGCGGTGCTGCCGGGGGCCCCGCCGGGGCAGCCGCTTTGTTGCTGCAGCCCACAACGATGAGGAGAAGCGCAGGGCCGAACACCCCCCCTAACGATCGCAAATGCCGCATGGGTCGCACTCCGCCTTCAGGTGAACGCGTGGCCGGGCCGTACGCCCAGGCGCTTCAGCACGATCGCGAGCGGACAGAAGCCCGTAAAGGAGGATTGCAACAAGTTGGCGCCGACAAATGCCGTGAGCCAAAGCCAATTGGGGCTCACAAAATGCGCCAGAAGCAGACTCACGAGCACGACGGTGCCCGCAAATCTCATGACCCAGCGATCGATGCTCATAAATGGCTTCCTCGAACTGAATGGACGTGATTTACCGACTTCGTTGACCGAAGATATCATACTGTGCTAAATTAGCAATCACTAATTTATAGTTTTCGCATTTAAACAGCTGGAGATTCACGCATGGCAGTGGAAGTGACGAGTCGTCTACCCAAGGACCGGCCGCTACCGGCGATGGCGGCCATCGAGGAACACGCGACGGAGGCGGCGGCTTTCTTGAAGGCGCTCGCAAACGACCAACGTCTCTTGATACTTTGTTGCTTGCTCGAGGGCCCCTTGGCCGTTGGAGAAATCAATGAGCGTGTGCCGTTGAGCCAGTCGGCGCTTTCGCAGCATTTGGGCGTCCTTCGCGATGCCGCCTTGGTAACCACCACTCGCCAGTCACAGACGATCTACTACGCGATCACCAAGGGACCTGCCCTCAAGATCATGGAGGTTCTGTATACGGCTTTCTGCGGGCCCGCGGCAACGAAACGACAGGCCAAAAAGGCGAGGGAGTGCTTGCCAAAAAAAGACAGGTAAAAGGCGCTTAAAGATAGTTTCTTGCCGCGGACAGGCTGCGGCTGACGGTGAAGACTACTTATGGAGAACAGGTCATGAACATCAATGTCGGGTCGATCGATCGAGTAGTTCGGGTCGTGCTGGGACTCGCCCTGTTGAGTGCGTTCTTCCTCCTGGAGGGTTCGCTTCGCTGGGTGGGGCTGGCGGGCGTCGTGCTGCTATTGACCGCAGCATTTAGTTTCTGTCCGCTCTACCGGATCCTGGGTATCAACACTTCGCCTTCCGTCCCCAAACACGTGTAAGGCAGTGTGGTGAGTGCAGAATGATGTGAGGATCGGCGTCCGCGGTCGCAGCCCCTGGCTGTATCGCCCAACCAATCAGCGAGCAGCGCTTCAGAAGGCTGCTCGCTGATTGTGCCGTTCATTTGACCGCGGCAACCCGATTCATTGTTCAACGACCATTTTGACGACCATGCAATCCGGCCATCATCCCGACAGCCAAGACCACGATCTGAACCGATTGGTTCATCCTACGATTTCTTGCACCAGCGTGAGCACCGGACGGGCTGGCAGCGGTGGATCTCGTTCGATCGTACTCAAGGCAGGTTATGCCAAGAGCCGCCATTGAGCACATGGGGGAATCCGTGTTTGAGCAGCCAACGACGGGCCATGCCGCTGCGGGCGCCAGATGCGCAGCAGACGATAATCCATCGGTTAGGGTCCAATTTCTGTGTGCCCCGCTGAAGATCGCCCAGCGGGATGTTGAGACTCCCGGCGGCGTTTCCGACAGCAAACTCTTCAGGCGATCGGACATCGACAATTAGCGCGCCTGCCTTCAGAAGCCCTGGAATCTTGCGCCGCGCAATGACTCTCGTCAGCACGCGCTGGAGGATTACCGCGGCAACGAGGGCTATCAATCCATATTGGACGACATCGGTCGACGACATCATCACGCGGTGCTCCTCGTCTTGTCGAAACCCGGAACGGCGCCTTCAGGCAGGATGGGGCTCGCGCGGAAGCCAGACAGTTCTTGGGCCCGAGCGCCATGGTACGGGCTCGACGGCGGTGAACGTTCAACCCGACCGTTGGCGGTCACCGATTGCAAGAATCGGCTCCTTCGACTTTACGGGTCGCGAACATTGACGATGGCTTCCAGAGCGCGCTCACCCTTGAGGGAGTTGGCGACCAAGCAGAGTTTCTCAGCGCGTTCGAGCAGTTCCACGGCCTTTTGCCGATCGACCGTGGATTTGACCGTGAGTACGGCGCGCGTGACGTATCGCGTAAATTGTGTGACCCCGTCGGTTCGCTCAAGGATTCCCTCGACCTGGGCCTCGAGACTCTCCCATTCCAGGCGCGCCGCGCGCGACACGCCGCGAAAAGTGAGGATGAAGCAATCCGCGATCGAGGCAACGAGGAACGTCTCCGGCGACCAAACGCCGCCGGGTCCATCGAACTCAGGCGGCGGACCGGTCTGCAGGTCCGGCAAGTCGGCGGAGCTGACCAAAACGGTCCCGGCGGCGGATCCGCGAGCGCCGGCATGATAGCTGTGTGGATAGGCCTTCACGGCGAAATCACCGGCAGCCCCGCGGCCTTCCACGCTGCGATGCCCCCACCCATATGGGCGGCATGCTTTTGCCCCGCACCGAGACGCCGCTCTGCGGCGGTCAGGGACCGCTTTCCGCTCCCGCAGTGGAACACGACTTTCCTTGCCCCGTCGTCGGGCAGCATGGTCGCATCGAAAGTTGAGAGCGGATAGAGCAAGGCGCCGTCGATGCGTTCGGACGCATACTCGGCAGGCTCGCGCACGTCAATCAGCAGGATCTTACCGGCGTGCAGCAACCGGGATACCTCGGCCGCTTCGAGAGTCTCGATTGGTGAGTGCATTTTGGTCATGGCTTCCTCTTATTGGTGACGCGCCGGTGCGACCGCGCGGGCGGCGCCTTGCAGAACAGTCGGTAGAGTAAATCAGCGAGCGCCTTTGCCTCTGGGGCCAACAATCGATACAACACCGACCGACCCTGGCGGCGTCGCCCGATCAATCCATTGCCTTCGAGAATCGCGGCCTGCTGTGAAAGCGCCGGCGCGCGCAGATGCGCCTGGCGCGCGAGCGCACTCGCGGACAACTCTCGTTCCATCAGTGCACATATGATTCGCAAGCGTCCAGCATGTGCGACGGACCTCAAAAACTCCGCCGCTCTTTCGGCGGCTTCTTCATTGGCATCAAGATGCATCATGGGGTGAACTCGCTGCCGTTGGCTGGACAATATCAAGAAATGTTGGTGGTGTCGGCCGGCCGATCTCCGACGTGCTGATCTGCGTCCAACTCAAACCACAGGGCGTTCAGGATCGCGAATGCGCAGGCGAGCCCGAGACCCAAAACCCAGCTGAAATACCACATGAATGCTCCTCAGTATGTCGTTTCGCGATTCGCGTCGATGTAGGCACTCGTCACGGGGCCGCGCATGACGCGAAATACCCATGCCGTATAGGCGAGCACGATCGGAAGAAAAATAATCACTGCAATCAGCATGATGCCGAGCGTCCGGTGGCTGCTGGAAGCGTCCCAGACGGTGAGACTGCTTTGCGGATGCGATGAGGAAGGCAGCAAGAAGGGAAACAAGCTGACCCCCATCGTCCCAATGACGCCGGCGATCCCGAGAGCACTCACGATGAACACAGCGAGCCGCTGCCTTGCACCTGCGAGCGCGGCCACGAGCAAAGGCGCGGCCAATCCGACAGCCGGCACAAGCATCGTCGCGGGCCATCGGCCATAGTTCGCGAGCCATGCGCCTGCATGCGCAATCGCGGATTTGGCGAGCGGATCCGGCTCGCCGCCCGGCAGCGCCCCCGATGTGATCGCGTAGCCAAAATGGCTGAACCAGACCCAGAGGCCGGCGAGCGCAAACAGCAGTACCCACGCCAAGGCCGCAAAGCGCGACGCCGACCGCGCTCGCTGCGCAACCGCGCCGTCGGTTTTGATTGCCAAATAAACCGCGCCATGCGTCGCCAGCATTGCGACGCTCACCAGGCCGCAGAGGATTGCGAACGGATTCAAGAGGTCGAAGAGGTTGAACGCATAGTTTGCTCGCAGCTCGGAATCGAAGCTGAACGGGACGCCTACGAGCAGATTCCCCATCGCAACGCCGAATACCAGCGAGGGCACGGCGCCGCCGACGAACAACGCCCAATCCCAGCTCGAGCGCCAGCGCGCACCGGGCATCTTGCTGCGGAATTTGAAACCCACGGGCCGCAGGATCAATCCCACGAGCACCAGCATCATCGCCAAGTAGAATCCCGAAAAGCTCGCCGCGTATAGTGCCGGCCATGCGGCAAAGATCGCGCCACCGCCGAGGATCAACCAGACTTGATTGCCTTCCCAGACCGGCCCGACGGTATTGATCACGACGCGCCGCTCGGTGTCGCCGCGTGCGACGAACGGCAGCAACATCGCGGCGCCCAAGTCGAAGCCGTCCATGATCGCAAAGCCGATCAACAGAATGCCGAGCAGCAGCCACCAAATCACTTTCAAGGTTTCGAAATCGAACACGATTACTCCTAGTGCCGCAGGTCGGCAGGGATGAAGCCGCCCGAGCTCTCGCTGCCGTCGCGGGGACCTGAGGCCGCGCCGGGTCCGAGCTTTACGTATTTCTTGAGCAAAAACACGTCAAAGGCCGCGAGCACCGTGTAGAAGATCACGAAGCCTGCGAGACTCACCGCGACGCTCGCGGCGGGAATTGGCGAGACCGCGAGAAAAGTCGGCAACACCCCCTCGATTGCCCAGGGTTGCCGGCCGTGTTCGGCGACGAACCAGCCCATCTCGGCCGCAATCCACGGCAGCGGCAGGGTCCATAGTGCGATCTTCAGGAACAGCCGGCTTTCGCAATGCGCCGGCGCGCAGCGAGGTAGAAGCCCACCGCGAACAGTGCGATGAAAAAGAAGCCGAGCGCCACCATCACGCGGAACGTCCAGAATATCGGCGCGACCGAGGGGACCGTATCCCATGCGGCTTGGTCGATTTGCGCCGGCCGTTGCCTGCGCCGGATCATCGACGTACTTGCGCAACAACAAGGCATAGCCGAGATCCTCGGCATGCTCCTTGAGCGTCGCTCGGGCCGCGAGATCATTGGGATCCTGCCGCAGCGTTCGGAGTGCCGTGCTTGCGGGGATTCCGTTGACGATGCGCTGCTTGGCATGCGCGACGAGTTCAAAGATTCCCTGGAACTTCCTTGTCGGCCGATCGCGTTGCGATCAGACCCGAACATCCACGGAACCTGGACTCGCGCGTGCGTCTCGCGGCTCGACATGTCCGGAATCCCAAAGACCGTGAACGGTGCCGGTGCAGGCTCGGTGTGCCACTCGCTCTCGATTGCGGCGAGCTTCATCTTTTGGTGCTCGGTAACGCTATAACCGCTCTCGTCGCCGAGCACGACGACGGACAGGGCAGCCGCCAAGCCGAAGCCGATCGCGACTGTCGCCGAACGCTTTGCGAGATCGATATGCCGCCCCTTCAGCAGGTACCAGGCGCTGACCGCGAGCACGAACACGGCTCCGGTCACGTATCCCGCACTGACGGTATGCACGAACTTGGATTGCGCGACGGGGTTGAAGATGACGTCACGGATCGAGTCCAGTTCCATGCGCATCGTGCTCGAGTTGAAGTGGGCGCCGACCGGATTCTGCATCCACGCGTTGGCGATAAGGATCCAAAGCGCCGACAAGTTGCTGCCGATTGCGACCAGCCAGGTGACGATGAGATGCTGGCCGCGGCTCAGACGATCCCACCCGAAGAAGAACAGTCCGATGAACGTCCCCTCCAGGAAGAACGCCATCAGGCCCTCGATCGCGAGCGGCACACCGAAGATGTCACCGACATAGTGGGAGTAGTAGGCCCAATTGGTGCCGAACTGAAATTCCATCGTGATGCCGGTGGCAACGCCCATCGCGAAATTGATGCCGAATAGGATCCCCCAAAATCGAGTCATGTCGCGCCAGATCGTGCGCCCGGTCATCACGAAGATGCTCTCCATGATCGCGAGCAGAATCGAGAGCCCAAGCGTCAGCGGCACGAAGAGGAAATGGTACATCGCGGTGGCCGCAAACTGCAGCCGCGACAGATCGACGAGAGTCGTTGAATTCATTGAGCGTCCTTTGACGTGCTCGTTCCAATCAGGGCATCGGCGGTAGCCGCGGCATCCGACGGCGAACGATGGGCTGGGCCGAAAAATAATAGATAGATCGCAAGCAGCAGAGCCGCCTTGAGTGCCAGCGCCGCGGATATATCGCGGCCCGGGTGCGCGGCAATCGCCGGCCTCTCTGGACGCGTCCTTCGAAACGGCGCTTTTGACTTCGGGATATTCACCGCGCGCACCCTATCGACTTTTTCTGGGTTGCGCAATTATGAAAATATACTGGATCGTAGGGACTTGTCCTTATTGATACTTTGAATCCGCTGCGACGCCCCACGATCTGTTGCACTGCCACCAACTCGTTGGCGTGATCAATCCTGCGCAGGTCGCCGTGTGGAGCGCCAGGTGCTCATTACCACAGTTCGTTCGTCTGACGCCGCTGCGGTGCAATTCGCGATGACGTACTCGACGTTGGTTCTTTTCGGTTGCCAAAACGGCGTCTGCGACCTGACTCCCCTCCTCGCCCGAGCGAGAAATTCAATCTTTGATCAGAATCTCACGTTGACGGGGGGCATCCTTCGGACAGCACGATCGCACATTCAACGACCGATCCCGGCGCCGTCGCGCGACTGCAAGAGGACGAGCCGAGGTGCAGGTAAATCCGGCAATTCCGGAAGAAGAGCGGCCGTTTGCGGAACTCGGCCAGTAGGCCAATCCGGTGCCGACAATTACATATAGTCGCTGGTCGCTAGGTATTTCACCCAATAGTGGTCCACCGGGATTCTTTATACAGTTCACTGAGGGCGCGGCGACGCCTTGCGGTATGGGGTTTTTTCCGTCCTGGTCGGCTTCAAGTCATTTGCGGATGGTCATTTTCCATGAGCGAATACAAGCCCTTTCGATTCTCGCGCCGAGTTCTCCAGAGCCTGGTGATGTTCGCCTTCGCGCTTGTTCCAGCAACCGGGCTGCTGCGCATCGATCTGTTTCGGGCCAGCTTTATCGTGGCGGGGCATGAAGCACCCTGGTCCAGATTCAGCCTGATGATGGGCCTCGCGATGTTCGTGGTGACAGGGATCATCCTCACGTATTTTGTCGTCGGGGGAGCCTGGTGCGGATGGGCTTGCCCCCAGAATACTCTTTCCGAGCTTGCCGATGGCCTCACGGCGAGACTTCTGGGTCGTAAGGCCAGTGTGGACGTTCATGACGAATTCATCGTCGCCTCCACTAAGAACAAGGCGGCGAACTGGATGCTGCTGGGAGGAATCCTTCTGACGGTTTCACTGGCTGTGGCGGTAATTCCGTTCATGTTTTTCTTTTCTCCAGGTGAAATTCTGACATTCACGAATTTTCACGCGAGCAAGATTTTGGCGTCGCCACTGCGAACTCTGTATTTTTTGCTGGCCGGAATGATTTTCCTGGATCTGGCTTTGGTACGTCATTTTTGGTGTACGTATGCCTGCGCCTTTCGTTTTGGGCAAAAGTTGTTCTCAAATCCCGCAGCCCTGCATCTGCGCTATGACGCCTCCCGAGGCGCAGAGTGCGCCGGGTGCGGGTACTGCGATCGATGGTGCATTACCCACATCAAGCCCACGCACGTGAGTGCATCTGACCCCTGTATCGGCTGTGGGGAGTGCATCGACGCCTGTCACCGTATGCACCCGAATAACCCGGAAGGGGTTCTGCTGTCGTATGAGGTTGCAAATACGGGCAACGCCAAGCAATGGTGGGTACCGCTTTTGTCACTTTTCAAAGGCTACCGCTTGGCGGTGACGATTCTGTTCTTTTCGGCGGTGGCATTGACGGCGTACAGCGTTGCCACCCTGCCGAGACCCCTGCAGGCAGAAGATCCCGTGGTGGCTTCCCATCGGCAGCACGTCCATGCGGTCTGTGAGAGCCGATGTGGCGCGCCGATGGCTCGCTGTGCAAAGGAGAATGTGGCGAACCTTGGGGCCTGTTCCGAGGCCGCCGCCTGCAAATGCTCGTGCTACATTGAGGAGGATCCGGCGAGCCCGTTGCGTTCGGACTGGGAGGTATGCGCAACGAGAAATGCGAGGGCGCTGGAGAGATCGACGGCACCCCGGGGACTTCCGTAAAGTTGGTCGAGCGTAGCTCGCCGGCGGACGTAATGCAGGGCCGGTCACTGTGCAGAAGCACGGTTGTCTTCGCCGAAACCCGCATCTAGTTTGCACTGAGCAGACCGGCGACTCGCGCCGAGATTTTCATTTGTGCGGGGCAGCTGTAAGAATCCCATCGGTGGAGTCGCTCACGACCGGCAAGTCGCGGTCGGTACCGGCGGTAGGAACGCCACTGCCGGCGAAGTAGCCTTCTTCGCCCACGATAGGGATCGATCCATGGCGACCACCAGCAGCGGGCACCAGTTGGGCCGCATGGGGCTAATGTATAAGCGATGGATTCCAGCGTCTGCCCAGGCCGGACGCAACTTGCTGATCGTCGCATGGGATGCGGCGACGCCGTGCAACCCGCGCGTCGAGCCGCAATGGGTAGACCGTGCGTGCGCTCCTCTACCAGGTCGCCTACGGTTTTAGGCCCGCGGTGCAAAACGCGCCGTAAAGAAACTTGCTCGAAGACGCGCTCGACTTGAGACGAGCGGGCGGGCCGCACGGCTGGGGTGGAACCCGACAGAACTCGGGCAGGCGCAGCGCAGAATCAACGCGTTTCGACCGCAGCGAACGCGACACCGAATTTCGCGAATGGGGTCCGCGGTCCATCGGTGCGAGCGGCGCTATGGCGCTGCTGGTCGCGGCCGCGCAAACGCGTTGAAGGGGGATTCCAACTCTCGTTGAAAAGATTGGCCACCGTTGGCAGCGCCAATGGTAATCTGAGGCGCGGATTCATGGGAACAGCGTGAATGTGAGGTAAACTTTCGGCACTGGCGGTATTTCTACCGTGGTGCCGGTGGCCGACCGGCACCACTTCCGAGGCATCCCATGGCGTTGAAGGACTTGCTGGTCTATGTTGATCAATCGACACACGCCACCGCGCGCTTGCGCCTAGCGGTTGATCTGGCGCGTCGTCACCACAGCCGGCTGACGGCTCTCTGCGTGAGAGAACTAAACCCCGCTCAGCGCCACGAACAGAGTGTCGCAGAACTGGGCCAGGGTTCAGCAGAGGCAATTTACCTGACCAACCAGAGGATTCGACAATCCATCGATGAATCGGTAAAGGCATTGCAATCGGCGCTCGAAGACGCAAAGCGTGAGCATGGCCTAGAGGTCGAATGGCGCTTTCTTGACGGCGTCGCCTCGACTCTCGTGCCGCAACATGCACGCTTCGCTGATCTGTGCATTTTGACTCAGGACACATCCGCCGTTGCGACCGCGACCGGATACACCTTTGCCGAGCAACTCTTGTTCGTGACCGGACGGCCCGTCGTATTCATCCCGGCACAAGGCTCTTTTGGCACACTCGGCCGACACATTCTGGTCGCTTGGAACTCGAGCCGGGCCTCCACGCGGGCCGTCAACGATGCACTCCCCCTGATCGAACGAGCCGAGAAAGTCACATTGCTCGCCGTCAATCCGGCCGAGTTTGCAGAGCGCTACGGCGCGTTGCCGCCAGAGCGGATGGTCGAACACTTGAGGCGCCATGGTGCATCCGTGGAAGGGATCTGGCTCGAGGATTTTCCAACGGGTTCGATTGCCGACGCGGTGCAGACCGAGGCGCACAAGGTAGGTGCCGATCTGATTGTGGCAGGCGCCTTCGGTCATCCAAGACTCTGGGAGAAGATGCTGGGCGGGGTGACCCGCGACTTGCTTGCACGGATGACTCTGCCCGTTCTGATGTCATATTAGAGCAGAGGATTTGCGTCGCCAAAAGAGATCGCGGGCCTTGCGGACGACCCCGCGACACTCAATTGCCGACAGCAGCATGCTTGGTCCACTGTATTCAGCATCCGGACATCGCCGGTGTATCGGCGTTGTTGCGCATCACTTACGGACAATGTGATCCTTGGCATCGCGATAGCGACACTTGCAACTTGGAACGCGAGCGAAATAGTCTCGGAGTGTTGAGATCGGGACTTTCCGCATCGAATGTACGAGGAGGCCGCCTCGGCGCGTCGCGGCACCGGTTGCGGGACGAGCTGCCAGCAGGCAGCCCGTCCCGAAGCGCTCTGCTCGCCGATCGGCGACGCCACGCAAGGCAAGGCCAGGTACGACTCGCTCAATAATCGACTCTGTCGTCTGTACCGACAATCGCAATGCCGTTCGTCGCGACGCTGTTGATCGTAGCAAGACCCGTCTGCGTGAAATTGCCGTCCTCGTCGACCGCGAACACCGACACGTGCGACACGGTACCGTCCCCGTCGATGACGGCGGCCCGGCCGCCATGGTAGGTAATATCGGTCGGATTGCCGTTGAACGTCGCGACGATTGCCGCGTCCTGCACGATCTTCTCGCCATAAACGGCGTATCGGGATACGGACTGACTCGGCGAATTTGCCGAGAACAGGAACGGGCCGTCAAGCGTGACCCAGCATGGCGCGTGCTGCGTGCCGGAACCCGTGACAGTCAACACGGTGTCATCGCGCACCAAACTGATCTCGTTCGCGTGGGCAATCGTGACGTAGGCATCATTGCCGCGCGTTGCAAGACCGAATGGCGCGTTCACGTTGGTGGGAATGTTCGCAACCAACGTAGCTGTCCCGGCGATTGCGCCGCGGCCGTCCACATTCACCGTTTCGATCGCATTGCTCTTCTCGCTGAGGATCAGCTGGCCCGTGAGCGTTCCCACTTGAGCGGCAGAACCGTCGCCGATGAGCAGCGCCGCCGCGCCGTCCGCCGTCGCGCTGACGCCGTTGCGATCGATGCGGTGCGATTCCACGTGGGTCGTCGTCAAAATGTACAAGTGATCATTGCCGAACGCGACGCTCACGGGGCTCGTGATCGCGGGAACCAGGGACTCGAAGCGCAAGCCCGCGTGACCGGCGTCCTTAGTAAACACAGACACATTGCCCGATCCGAAATTGACCACTGCGAGCCGATCGTGGTTCTGAGAGATCCCGCCTGCATTACCGCTGACGCCGCCTTGGCCCTCCGTCGGAATTTGCTTGAGAAGGTGTCCGCTCTCATCGTACACCAGTAACGCATTGCTGGCCGTGTTGGAGGCTGTGACGATCAGCGCGCGCGCGTCTGCTGCAAAGTCGCCCGCTTGAGCGCCCGCCGCGCAGACAGCCGCCAATGATAGTGCGCCGATTCCATGAGATACCGTTTTCATTTGAACTTCCTCGAGTAGGTTATAGGGCGACGACTTGATGTCGGTCTTCCCTTAGTTCGTTCCCGAGGCGCAGAAAGTTACAGAGTCGGTGTGCTTTATTTCCGCATTACCAACCTCGCACCTACCAGCGCAGCAGCCACGGTCCGAGCCATGCGCCCAGCATCGTCGGAATCAGCATGCCGCAGAGGTACCAGATCCCGATGAACGGCGCGGCGAGCTCGGGACAATGCAGAGAATACACGAGCGCCCCCGTCGATCCGGCGGCGAATCCTGCGGCGGCTCCCGCGAGCGCAAGTCGCGTCGGTGCGAGACCGCGGAGAATCCACAAATGCGCGACGAACAGGGGTGCGGCAATCAGCGCAATCAGAAACGGACACACGGCGGCCGTTGCACCGAGCACCAATCGTATACGCGTCTGTGGCGTCGCCGGAGCGAGCGCGACCACAGCGAGCACCCACATCGCGATCACGACAAGTGCGAGCGCCGCCGGTACGAGCCCGAGGCGGCGTCCTGGTCGAGCGAGTCGGCGCACGCCAAGGAGCGCGATTCCGCTCAGGGCGACGCAATAGGCCTCTCTGATCCAAAACATCGGATCTGAGAGGCAACGCGACAGCGCGGGGTTCAGGCGCAGGATTCCGGCTGTGAAGGCCACGGCGATCAGTGTTCCGGTCGCGAGCGCAAGGTAAAAGCGGCGCGTCATATGCCCTGGATCGACCGGCTCGACGCCCGCCGCGAGCATTTTTACCAACTCCGCCGTTTTCACGCCGTGCTCCGTATCGTGGCCGCGAGTGCCTTGAGGCCGCGGTGAATGCCGATTTTGACGGCCGATACCGACATCCCGGTCCGCACGGCGGTGTCGGCTACCGTGGCACCTTCAATTTTCACATACCAAATGGGCAACCGCTGTCGATCCGGCAAGGCCCGAAGCAGCTTCGCGACGTCAAATCGAGCCTCCGCGGCCTGGGCGTCAGCCGCGGTGAAGAGTTCCGCATGGTCGTCGATCGAGTCCTGGAGCAGGTCGGAGCGGGACCGGCGCCGCAGCAGGTCGACGAGTTTGTAGCGTGCGATCGCGTGAACCCAGGGCGTCAGCGGCTGCCCGGGATCGTATGTGTGTCGCTGATTGTGAATCGCCACGAGAATTTCCTGTACCAGGTCCTCCACTTGATCGGGCCAGCGCGCGAAGCGGCGACGTAAAAACGCTCGCAAATGAGCCGTGAGCTCACTCAACATTTTACGGTACGCTTTCTCGTCACCGGCAAGACCTTGCGCAAACAGGCTCTTGAGACGCTCTTCACTCAATTGCCGCAAGTCCTTTTGATTAGTTCGTAGGATGTGTCGGATTGGTTACAGTTGGCGCGCAAAAAAGGTCCGCCATTGGCGGCGCGCGCGGCTTGATCGCCTTTGTCTCCGGTAGACCGGCGAGGAGCGATACTTATTGCATCGCCTATTGGGGAGAGTTGACGACACGGAGAGCAAGGCGCGAGTGCGGCAGCGCCGCACCGTTCGGTTCAACAGCTCGAGCGGTGACTCGATTCAGCGGTTGACAAGACAAATGCGCTGCCGTCTGCCGCTCTCATGTCATCCGGTCGTCTGTGTGCGGCGAACCGCAAATTCCGAGGCGCCGAATGCGCCGCGCTTGAGCTTTTCGAATACGTTGCCCTCGGGCCGGGCGCACCCAGCGATCATGGGCGCTCTGATGGCGAGTACGTGCCGACCCTCTCAGTGCCTTGTGATGTCGACCTCGCGCGTTTCGGGCAGGAAAATCATACCGACCACAAGGCTACCCGCTGCAATCACGATCGGGTACCAGAGCCCGGAGTAGATGTTTCCAGTCGAGGCCACGATGGCGAAGACGGTCGCAGGCAAGAAACCCCCGAACCAGCCGTTGCCGATGTGATAGGGAAGCGACAGACCGCTGTAGCGGATTCTAGTCGGGAATAATTCGACCAGCCAGGCGGCGATCGGCGCATACACGAGCGTCACGTAGATCACGAGGAGCGTCAGCAGCAGTACCGTCATGACGCTATTGATCTTGGCGGGATCCGCGCTTGCGGGGTAACCATGCTTGACGACAGCCGACTTCAGGACCTTGGCGAAGTCCGGCGCATCGGCAGCGATCGTTTCGTCGCCGATCTGGACCACGGCCGTGGTGCCCGGCGGCGCATCCAAGTTGTGGTAGTTGACCGACAGCTTTGCCAAACCGGATTTCACCGTGTCGCAGGAGCTCTTGAACTTCGCCGTGCCTACCGGGTTGAATTGAAATGCGCATTCCCTTTGATCGGCCATGACCGTGACCGGCGAGTTGGCGAGGGCCGCCTCCAAATCTGGGTTCGCGTAATGCGTGATCGCGTGGAAAATCGGAAAGTACGTCAACGCGGCGAGTGCGAATCCGGCCATGATGATCGGTTTGCGGCCGATCTTGTCCGACAACCAGCCGAACAGGATGAAGAACGGTGTGCCGAGCGCCAGCGCAATCGCGATCATGATCTGAGCCACCGTCGGCTTGACGCTGAGGGTCGTGGTCAGGAAGAAAAGTGCATAGAACTGTCCGCCGTACCAGACAACCGCTTCGCCGGCAGTCGCGCCCAGGAGCGCCAGGATCGCAATCCGGGCGTAGCGCCAAGTGCCGAAGGCTTCCTTCAGCGGAGCCTTCGACCGCTTGCCCTCTTCCTTCATCTTCAGGAACATCGGCGATTCATTGAGCTTCAGGCGGATCCACAGCGACACCGCCAGCAAGACGATCGAAAGCAGGAAGGGCACGCGCCAGCCCCAGGCGGTGAAGGCCTCCTCCCCGAGGTAGGTACGCACGCCGAGCACGAGCAGTAACGCGACGAACAGACCCAAGGTCGCCGTCGTTTGAATCCAAGATGTGTAGAGCCCGCGTTTGCCGGCCGGCGCGTGCTCGGCGACATAAATCGCGGCGCCGCCGTATTCGCCGCCAAGGGCCAGGCCCTGCAGCAGCCGCATCGCTATCAGCAGGATTGGAGCCGCAATGCCTGCCGAGGCGAATGACGGCAGCACACCGATCAGGAAGGTCCCCATGCCCATGCAGGTGATCGTGACGATAAAAGTGTATTTGCGGCCGACGAGATCGCCGACGTGCCCGAAAAGAAGGGCGCCGAATGGACGCACCGCGAAGCCGGCAGCAAACGCCAACAGCGTGAAGATAAAGGCGGCCGGTGGTTCGACACCGGAGAAGAACTGCTTTGCAAGGATCGTGGCAAGCGTGCCGTAGATGTAGAAATCGTACCACTCGAAGACGGTTCCTACCGACGAGGCCAGGATAACTTTTCGCTCCTCGCCCGTCATCTTGTGGGCCTCGGGAATGGAGTCCGCCATTATTGTTGCCATACCGTGTTCTCCCCTCTCCGGTCGTTGGTTTCAATCAGCAGGTTCGCCTTACGCTCCGACTTTGTAGTCCGGTCGGATACCGCGCCTTCAAAACAGCCCTTGCACAGTATACCCAGGGACTCGGGGCCCGCTGCAAGTGAACTCACATCGGACTTTGGTGAAAGAACATATGTCCAGTCTTTATCACAGGGATGCTCCAACGAGATCGCTTCGCCTCACGCGCCGTCGGCGAAACCGCCTTTCTGCGTCCGCGGTTGACTTTTATCATACAGTACGTATCACATATACCCGCGTCAATACGCCGCTGGCCGTGTAGGTTCGGCGGGCTCGCCGCTGCGGGTCTGGAGCGCAGGATTGGCAGAACGTGCGCTCGGCATGGAAGCCTGCGCAAACGGCAATTCGTTCGACAGCGACCGCGAATAACTGCAGTCGAAGCCGATTGGTACTCACGCGAAGGCGGCCCGTGACCGGGTAACGGGTTTGGTACGAGCAGACGCCTGGTAATCCGCGCAATCGGGCGGCGCGAGATCCACTCTGCGGGCGTTCCTGCAGAAGTATCCGCCGGGTCTGGAAGCGGATCAGGCGCGGCAGACGCCGGCAATGCTCCCCGGCGAATATAGGACCAAACTGGGCGCCACTCCCGATACCAGGGCCGCCTAACGGGTGAGCGCAAAGGTGCGATCCCAGTCTCGGGTGATGTCGGGGCACATGGATCGACAAGCTGCCGAATCGGTCTGAGGCTCCTTGAAACGAAATCATCACAGTTGCGAAGTCGTCAAGGCAGATTAGCAACAGGGCTGACGGCACGCCGGGTGCTGCGGTCCATTGAGTATCGGAATCTCGTTGTAATACTGGCGTGCGCGCTCGTCGTGGGATGCCGCACGACGAAGTTTCTGGTGGCGACCGCTCCGACCACCTTCGCACCCGTCGACGTGCATGTCGATCTTCCTTACGCGACCGATCGTCGGCAAGGATTGGACATCATCGCCCCTGGGTAGAGCCTCGTGTCAGTGAATTCGGCGGTGATCCGAGCCACATTGTTCTGATGGGCCATTCGGCAGGAGGGCACACCACCGGTTTCATGTGGCGCCCATGCCCCGGACGTTTCCCCGGCGACTGACATATTGGGGAGCTGCCGAGTCGCTGCGATAGCCGCCTAACCCCAACTCCCCACTGAACGCATCATTGACGTCGCAGTAGTTCCTCTTTGATTGAATCGACCTTGTTGCGTCGAAATAATACAGCGGTCTACCCTGTTGTCCGTCCCCATCGCGCTTCAGCGCATAGTACTGAAACGTAACTTGCGCCGAGTCCGCAAAGGATTGTCCGAAGGCGCGTTGTGCCGTAATAAGCTGCGCATCGCTCCCCGGTTCGCGAAGCAAACGAAAATCGAATAGGCGGCAATCGGCCCCAGCACTCGGGCGCAGCTCCAAGCGCTCCTGATCTTTGTCGAATATCGGCACGATGAGAAAATCGGCGCCGGATTCCCCGCCTCCTTTCGGTTCAACATAGATGGTCAGAACGTCGAACCCGTGCGCATTGAAGTCATCTCGCCTGCCGAGAACCACGACTCCGATGAGGCCGTCGCTCGTCAGGGACGCTTTGTTCACACCGTACGACAGCGGCAACACCGACTGATTTTCGCGCACGTCGATCACCGTGCCAGCCGCATTGATTACCCCAAGACCGACGACAACCACGCAAGCGACGAAGGTCGCGAGCGCCCAGCCTGTTTGCGAAATCACCTGGGCCATATCGATTGCTCGAGTTTTGGGTGAACTCGCGCCGGTATACCTTCCGAGAACATCCATTTCTCGATGGGCCGCGAGCCCCGTGAGCCGCTCCACGGGATGTTCGACGTTGCAAGGACGGCGCTCATAGGACCCCAATACCAAATTCTCGCCGCAGGTCCGCTAGCGACCGGTTCAGGTATGAATCCGGGGGTACCCACGGCCAGCGTTCCTTGATGTGCCATGCTTGCTTCGCGGCGCAGCAAATACGAGGCACCGCAAGAACTGTGACCCAAACGCTTCTGAGAACGCCAATCTCCTTGAAAAGGTTTTTGGCCTGTCGATCTCGCAAAAGGTACGCAAGGTATCGTCGCAGCCCGACATCGCAGGAGAGGATGGTTCGTACATCCGCCATGGCTTCGTCCTGGAGCGTCGTATCAAGCCCAAAAATCACATGGCAGATGTCGTGGCCGCGAAAGAGTGCGGCACTATCAGGCGGCAGCCGTTGCGGGCACAAGACCTTCCCCGCATTGCCGGCGTAATACTCCTGCAACCCCTCTGCGAGCGTGAGCGGAGAGTCCTGTTTCATATAGGCGAGCACTGCGCGGTCGCGATCAAAAACGCGAAACATGAACTCCTCCAGATCCCGGGCCGAGGGAGTTGCCGAGCCTGACTAAGTTCATCTGCGAGTCGGGTCGCATCCATTGCGCGCTAGGCGGCCTCGCCGTCTCCAGGCGGAGCAGTCGTCGAATGCATCGGGTGGAACTTTTTCATACACTCTGTATCGTATATACAAACGCCAATAAATCGCAAGCTTGGCGTTGCCGGCCGATATCATCATCGGCCCCGTCTTCGGCTTGCCGCGAGTCACTCTATGGGAGGTGTTGTATGAAGACCCGGTACAGGCTTTTGATGCCCACGGCGCTCGGCAGCGCGCTCATCCTGGCCGCATGCGGTTCCGCGACCAAGGATTGGGCGAACGCCAGCGCCCAAAACACGGTTGCAGCCTATCAATCCTTTTTGGAAAAACACCCGGGCGACACTCATGCTCCGGATGCCCGAATGTACTTGTCGGCTCTGCAGGATGAGTCGGCATGGAAGACCGCTCAAAGCGGCAATTCGCTCGACAGCTATCGTCAATATCTGCAATCTCAGCCTACCGGAATTCATTCACAAGAAGCCCGCGATCACGTGACGGGACTGGAACGTGCCGACGCCTGGAAGAGCGCGCAATCGGGCGGCTCCAAATCGACTCTGGAGGCGTTCCTGCAAAAATACCCGCAGGGAGCGGAGGCGGACCAGGCGCGACAGAAGCTCGCTATGCTCAAATCGGATTATCGCGACCGGCTCGGCGTCTTTCACGACGAGCGCGCGGCCGAGCGTCGGCGTATGGAGCTGCAATCGCGATTTGGCGCGGTCCTCAAGGAAATTGATGTCGTGTCGCCCGACGCCTCGAACAAGCGGTATCGGGTAATGTCCGGGCTCATGGATCGCCAAGATGCCGAATCGACCTGCACTTCGCTGAAGCGAAATCACCAGCCTTGCGAGGTCGTTAAGGCCGCGGAGCAGCACGGCTGAACACATGAACTCGTGAGGAATGCGCCCTTAGGGTCTATGCGCTGAAACCTCGTCATTGATGACGGCAATAGTGACAATTCATGAGCCGGGCGTGCAGAGCACACATCGTGGCGGCGGGTTTCGGATGCGAACCGTCGGATCGGCCGCAGCCTAATGCACGAGATGCCGCCGCGAGATTCTCCGCTTGAAAATCTTGCCCCATTGACAATTGGCCGCTGTGTTGTCGCCGTGAGCTTGTGCATCCAACGCGGCTAGCGAAAGCTCGCCGGCAGCCCGTGCCGCATCGTAGAGACGCTCGAGTGCGGCCGCCGAGGAATTCGCGACGATCGGACTCGATACACCTGCGGGGTCAGGGAGGCTGCGCAATTCGGATTGCACAAGCCTCCCGAAGAAATCATTGACGCATTGGCCATAGGATTTGACGCCGGCCGCGATGTCGGATGTCGCGAGCAACATGTCGACATACATGCCCGAGATCCTGAAAGACGGGGAGCCGGAAGAGTTCCAAATCTTGATCAGCTGAGAAATCGCCTGCAGCTTCGCTCCGTTGCAGGCGTTTGCGTGCACGAAGAACGCGGTGTGCCATTCCGGGCTGGCCTCGATCCACCGGTTGCCCTCCCCGATCATCGAATAAACGGTCCGGTGACCCGCGATACGCACGGCGAATGCCGGCACGAGATTCACCGCCGAGGTATGACCCTTGAAGTAGAGTTCGACGGCCCGGCCGTCCTTTCTGATATCCGACGCCAGATGCTGCTGCAAGAGGTACTCGGTCATGAGATGAATTATCGTCGAGGGGTGCATGTGACGGCCGCCCCAGTTCAGCCATTGCGGTTGCAGCACCACGAGAACGTCGATCGGGCTGTGAACGGCAATCGCGGTGCCGCGCCGGTGACTGCCAATCGGGACAAAGCGTGAACGCGGAAATGCCTTGACAAAGCGTCGCTCAAGCAAATCCAACGACACGCGAATCTCTTGCGTCTCCCGCTTGTCGGGCCGCAGGCTCTCGACGAGGTTGCGCAACGCTAAATTAGGGTGCATAGCCACCCGGAACCTTGCCTTGCGCTGCCATTGCGTGCGGATGAATGCTCGCAGGGATGCCTTTTCGTACCGACACCCGCATTGCGCCAAAAGCTCGTGCGGCCACCCAAAGGATTATGGTCGGCACCTTAAACCTCGGTACGTCGGATCGCGCGCGGCTTTGCTCATCTCGCGCCACGATCGGCTCCCCCTCCTCGGTATGCTGCTGGCGCGCCGAGCGAGGTGACCGATTCGCTCTGCTTGCCGACTCGATCAAGAAACCTTCTGCGGTGCACCACGACCGACCTTGGCGCTGCAATGCCGAGTCGAATTTGATCACCACGGATTCCGACCACCGTGAGAAAGACCTCGTCGCCGATGAATATTCTCTCGCCGATGCGTCGAGTCAAAATCAACATGTCCGCACCTCGATCCTTTGGGTCACCTCGATCAATGAGCAGACGAACCATCGACAGGCACATCGGCGTCGCAGGCAGCCGCAACGCCAAGTTCCCGACTCGGGCCGGGCGTCGCCCGCCGGCCTACTTGGAGACCCTTCGTTTGAACATGCGGTCGATCTTCTCGTTGATCGCCTCGATGGCCTGCTGGTTACGGCTCGCCATGGCACTCGCAGAATCCGCGGTACCCTGTGCGCGCTGAGCCGCCGCGGCGGCCGCTTGTGCCGCGCTCGCCGCGCTATCGGCGCGGCTCTTGGTACTCGCCTCTTCCGAGGCGAGCTTGTTCACCTGGGATTTAAGATCGTCGAGTTGCGCTTGAATCGGCTTCAGGTCGGTACAGCCCGATGCGAAGAGAGCGCAAAGCGCCGCGGCGCCTGTCATGAGGATCCCGGTTCGATAATTGGTCATTGACTACTCCTGGGTTTTGGTTTTTTGTCATCCAGCACGCACTTTTGCACCGAATCCACCCCGAGTCTCCATCGGCATTGTCTCCGGTTCCTCGCGCGTGCTCCGGCATGCCTTGAATCCTGCATCACAGATCGGACAGCGGCCTCTCGGCAGCCTGCTCGTCCTGCAAATGTAGTTTCGCGATCAGTTTGCCGAGCTGCAGTGTCATCGATTGCAGCGTTGCATCCGAAAGCGCCATCAATGCTTCCGGAATCAAGCCCTCGGCTGGGCCGGGTGCGTCCTTGAGAACCTTGGCGGCGCTCCTCGTGATCGTGAGTCCGACTCGGC
Source organism: uncultured Gammaproteobacteria bacterium (assembly GCA_963782845.1). GTDB lineage: Bacteria > Pseudomonadota > Gammaproteobacteria > Steroidobacterales > Steroidobacteraceae > Bog-1198. The sequence goes on from CAWALM010000002.1 coordinate 219,330, forward strand.
GCTGGTCCAGATCAGATCGGGTCTTCACCACGAATCCGCGCCCCACCAGCTTCTCAACGAGCTGGCTGCAAGTTGTTTGGTGAATCGACAGGCGATGCGCAAGATCGGATACGCCGGTGCCCGGCGCCGCTTGCAGCTCATGAAGCATCCAAATCTGGGATCCGGAGACCCCGCAGGTTTCCTCGACCTGCCGGAAATGTTGCCGGACGGATCCGTAGATCAACCGGAATTGCTTCAACACGTCGAGCGTCAGCCGTTTATGGCGCTGGTGGTCACCCGGGCCGGCTGCCGATTCCCTGCGCACAGTGGCGGTTCGCAAGTGTCACTTTCCGGTAATCTGCAATTATGCCAATATAATGGATACCAATGCATCTGTACATGAATTTCTCGTCAGAAAACAGCTAACGGTTGATCCGCCGACGCGAGAGCGCGAGATCTTGATGTGCATCGATGAGAATTCCGCACATTGGGAGCAGGATGCGGCTTGAACTCGCGAGTCGGCTGGCACTCCAAAGGGCGAGGAAGCGCCGCAGGGCCTCATTACAGGATCTTTATGAAATCACCGCTTTTGCTCCTGGTTCTGGCGAGCGCCCTGGTTTCCGCGGTCCGCGCGGGCTCGGCTCCGTTCGACCTTGCGGGTCCGTTGCTCGAGGTCGAAATCGTCCGCGGCACAGTGTCACTGCCGATTTCCGAGGTGCCGAATCTTGCTGCGGGCGATCAAATCTCGATCAAGGCAGATCTACCCCCGAACCAATCGAGTCATTATCTTTTGGTCACCGCGTTCTTGAGCGGCCCGACAAATCCACCTCCGGCGGCTTGGTTTTTTCCATGCAAGACTTGGACCGGTCCCTGCGCGCGCGATGGGCTCACGGTGACGGTGCCGAAGGGTGCTCAACAGGTGCTCGTATTTCTTGCGCCGGAAACCGGCGGTGACTTTCGGACGCTCATCGGTGCGGTGCGCGGCAGTCCGGGCACGTTCGTGCGCACCTCGCAGGACTTGAATCAAGCCGCTCTCGACCGCTCGCGCTTGGATCGATACTTATCGGAGATTCGGTCCCTAAACGACACCGATCCTTCGAAGCTCAAGTCCTCAGCTCCTTTGCTCGCCCGCAGCCTCGCGATCAAGGTCGACGACAAATGCCTCGATCGAATTCCTGAGCTGCAGGCACCCTGCCTTATGCAGGGCCAGGAGTCGCTGATTTTGAATGACGGGCACAGCACGTCAATCGTCGAGTCGCTGACCTCGGGGCCCGGCGCCGATTTGGCCATGGAGGCGAGCTACACGCCGCAGCTGAGCTATGGCTATTACAGTCCTTACATCGCATCGGTTCTCGATATCGCACGCCTGCTCGACGCGTTTCACGTCGCGCAGTATCAGTACATTCCGGCGCTCGGTTCCCAGCACGGCGACAAAATCGCGTTGACGCTGAACGCGGCGCCATCATTTCATGACCCCAAGTCGGTTCTTGTCGCGGCTTTGCCCGCAGTTGAGCAACCGCAAATACCTCCCCTGCATGCGGTCGACCCCAAAGAGATCTACTGCGCGAGACGCACGACGCTCGTGCTGCCGGTGGAAGGTGCGCCGCTCGTGTTCTCGACCGACTATGCACATGACGTCGTGCTGAAGCTCACGAGTGCGGACGGGAAGAGCATTGAATTGCCGGCCACCGCCGATGCGCTGCAAGGAGGCTACGTCATCAACACCGCGGGCCTGGGTTCCGTCGCTCTAGGAGACACCGTTCAGGCATCGCTGCGCGGGCGATGGGGTTTCGATTCCTATGACGGTCCGAGCTTTCGCTTGATGAACGCGCATGCGGTCGCCCTGGAGCTTGCCGCGGGAGACGAGGGGGCATTGATCGTCGGCCGCCAAGATACGGTTCACTTTCGCGCCGACAGCGTCAGCTGTATCGACGGCATCATGCTCAAGGATCCGGCCGGCAAGGAGCTGAAGGCCGAGTGGAAATCCGTCAAACCCAATGAGGTGGAGGTCAAGCTGCCGCTGCAGGACGCCGAGCCCGGCGCGATGACACTCATGGTCACACAATTTGGCGTCAAGGACCCTCAGCCCATCGCGATCAAAACATTTTCTGAAGCCGGTCGCTTCGAGGGTTTCAGCATACACGCCGGCGACACCCAAGGCCTGCTCAAAGGCAGCCGCCTCGACGAAGTCGCGAGCCTCTCGATCGGGAGCCTCGTGTTCACTCCGGGCGACCTGTCGACCCGCGACGGCGCCGACGAACTCCCGATGGCGATTCAGGACCCGCAGGCGGCAGCGGCTCTGAAGCCCGATCGCACAGTGGCGGCCAAGGTCAAACTCAAGGACGGCAGGGTGATTGCGGTGTCGGCCGCGATAGACTCGCCGCGACCTCGCGTCATCCTGATCAGCAAGTTTGTGCAACCTTCGCCCTCGATCGAAAGCAGCAACATCCAACTCGCCGACCCCGGAGAACTCCCACTGGATGCGACATTGATGTTTTCACTGCGCACCCTCTCCCCGGCGGCATTTTCCAATGATGTGAGCATCGAAGTCGCCACCGTCGATGAGTTGTCCGCGACAATTTTGAACTTGCGCAACGGAGGCTTGACGCTTGAGAATTCGCAAGTGGCGTTGGCGACGATCAATCCGGCGAAAACTTTCGGCTCTTCGGCATTCGGGCCATTGCAATATCGAGTCAACGCCAGGGGCATCACTGGGGACTGGCAGCCGCTTGCGACCTTGGTGCGCCTGCCGGTGCTCAAAGAAATCAAATGTCCGGCGGCTGCGGAACTTGCCTGCAAGCTCTCCGGAGCCAACCTATTCCTGATCGACTCGCTATCGAGCGATGCTGAATTCACCCATCCGGTCCAGGTTCCGGATGGTTTTCTCGGGCCCGCGCTACCCGTGCCGCACCCTGGGAGTGGTCCCTTCTACGTGAAGCTTCGCGACAATCCAAAAGTCATCAACCCGACGACTTTGACAGCGGAACAATTGCCGGCGACGCCCGCCGACGCGGCGCGATCGGCGGCGCGCCAGCCGGCGCTCGCGGCTAACGCGGCTGGTGATCACGCGGTCGTGTCCGCCGGTCCGACCCCGGCTGCGCCGGCGGCCACACCGGCCTCACAATCGGCGCCGGAGCCGCAGACTACATCCGCGCCACAGGCACCACCCTTGCCGCAGCCGCCGTCTCCTCAGCACACGCAACTGCAATCGAATTGAGCGCCGAAGTGGAATTCACCCGGAAGGTGAACCTAGGCGTGCCAGCGTCGCGCAATTTGGCGACCCGCTTCGGCACATTGCCATTTGATCTCTCTGCGGTTGTTGTCAATCGGCAATTTGCGCGACCAAAAACTCTGTCGAGGCTTCGATGAGCGACGCGGCTCAGCGGGGGATCGTTTATCGCCGCGACAATCTCGCTCGGGAGATGCATCGAAACGCGCAAAATCCCCCGCGCCATCGCTTAGGCCCCGCCATCGACATTGGTGGTGTCAGTGATTTCTTTGCGGGACTTCCGTGAGGACACCATTGTACCTGCCGCTAAATCAGGTACCTTGTTGCGGACAGTCGAGGTGGATCGCATGGCCTTAGCGCTCTCGGAACTCGGCATCCTCCTATTCGTATCGGCGCTCGTGGCAATCATTGCGCGTCGTTTGCGGATGCCGTACTCCGTAGGCTTGGTACTGGCGGGTATGGGTTTGTATTTCTCGCACATTCGCCTAGAACTGCACCTGACCCGAGACCTGATTTTTGTTTTGCTGCTGCCGCCGCTGGTGTTTGAGGCGGCGCTCTGCATTAGTTGGCGAGAGTTCAAAAGCGACCTTCCGGTCGTGACGCTCTTGGCGACCATCGGCGTGCTAATGGCGGCGGGCGTCACTGCGGTTGGAATGCACTGTGCATTGACTTGGGACTGGGGTAGCGCGATTGTTTTCGGCGTGTTGATCGCCGCGACCGATCCTGTTTCCGTGATCGCCGCCCTCAATGAAGCAGGTGTCCAGGGTCGTCTTCGTTTGTTGATAGAGTCGGAGAGCCTGCTGAATGACGGCACGGCGGCTGTGGCGTTCGTTGCGGTGTTGAGTGTGCTGGCGGGCGAACACCAGGATATGCTCTCCATTGCGGGCATGCTGCTCCTGACCGTCGGCGGCGGGCTATTCGCCGGGGCAATCGTCGGGTGGGGCTTCATGCTGCTGGCAGGACGCACACCCGATCGATTGGTCGAGATCACGCTGACGACGCTCGCCGCATACGGCTCCTTCTTCGTTGCAGAGCATTATCACTTCTCAGGCGTACTCGCCACATTGACGGCGGGCCTCGTCGTTGGCAACTTCGGCAGGGGCAGGGCCAACTCGGATGTCGATCGCCGCGATTTGGAGGGTTTTTGGGAATTCGTCGCGTTTATTGCAAGTTCGCTGATCTTCATCCTCATGGGCGCTCAAGAGGCGCAGCAGCATATCAGTGCATTGTGGTGGCCCGCCCTCATCGCGATTGGTCTGGTGACCTGCGGACGCGCAATCGCAATTTATCCTCTGTGTGGGATATTTGCTCGCACCCGCCTTAGGATTGAAACTCGGGATCAGCACATCCTATTTTGGGGCGGATTGCGAGGAGCGCTGGCGTTGGCGCTCGCCCTGACGCTGCCTCAAAGTCTTGCCGAGCGCGATGCCATCATTAGAATCACCTTTGCCGTAGTGGCCTTTTCCATTTTCGCGCAAGGATTGACCATCACGCCGCTGCTGCGACGCTTGGGTCAACTCAAGCCGGACGCATGACAATGTGAGCCGCCGAAGCCGCATCCGCGCGCTTTTGCTGGAATCAAATCAATCACGGTCGCCGTCGGGATTTCAGCGCTGCAGCGGGAAGGCACCGACCGCAGGCGGGCGAACGATCGCGACTACGTAGTCGACGATGGTATTCACCATCGCCGGAGTCGCCGGCAGATGGCCGAACAACGCCCGAAAATAGAACGGTCCGGTAAGCATGTCGATCAAGATCTCGATGTCGAACCCCCGACCGCTCTCGCCACGCGCCACGCCGCGCTCGAATGCTGCGCGAATCGACCGGCGGCGCGCCACCAACACCTTTTCTCGAATCAGTCGCGCGAGTGCAGGATCGAGCGCCATGTCTGCGACGAGTCCTGGAAGCGCTTTGCCAAGGGGTCCGGCGAAACCCGTGAGCAGCGTCCCTACCGCAGCTCGCAGATCCTTGCGCAAAGAACCCGTATCGGGTGCGGGCTCAGCTCCCAACTCCGCAACCACCGCGTCCGCCACCAGATGGCGCTTGCTTGGCCAACGGCGATACAAGCTCGTGCGCGCCCTCTTCACCTGTCGCGCCACACCCTCCATCGTGACTCCGCGATAGCCACGCAGGCGCAGCCCCGTGAGCACCGCGGCGACGACCTCGACATCGATGCGCTCGTTCTTCGGCCGCCCACGGCTTCGCGGACCCACCGGGGAAGCCTTGCTGTTGGATCGCACGGCTGAACGCCCAGCGAGCGTTCGCCTCGCTTCGCGGGATATCGTAGGAATCGAAAATGAATTCATGACGGACGGCTTTTTTACGCAGCGTGCATCGTATAGAGGAACCGACCAGTTGCGCAAGCCAGGCGGCGTCAGCGGTCGCCACCCGCAGCTCCGCGAATTTGAGCGGGCGAGCCTCTCTTATGGATCAGGCGGGTCAGGGGATTTAGGAGTTGGCGCGCTAGAGGCACCGCTATCCTTTTCCTTCTTTTCAGTGCGCTTCGGTCCGTTCAGGACAAGCACGATACCCAGCAAGAATAGTACTGCCACAATGGTTTCAATCATGAATTTCCTTGGCGATGCTTCTCTAAAGAAACCGATAGTCTTGAAATACCGACAAAACGAAATTCAGAGCGGTTTCCAGGCACGTCGCGCAGATCGGTCATTTACATCGCCGTAGAGCGGATTCGTTCGAGATAGGCGACGGACGGAAAGGCGCGCAGTTCCTCGAGAATTCGATATCCGCGCACCACCCCGTCGGTATTGGCGAGCTTCCCGCCCTGCTCACGCTGCTCGTCCTGCTTTTGCGGATGATCCGCGAGCTCGATCAGCTGCGCTACCCACATTTTGGCAGCCGTCGAGCCGGCGTCAACGCCCCGGCGTCCAACTGCACGTTCGCAACCCCGGGAAGACGCCTATTTCTTGGCGGCAGCCCAAGGCGACCAAGAAGCGCCGGCCGCAGTCGCAGCTGGGTTTTGCACAAAGCCGACGCAATAACAGTGCGGGCAGATCTCTGTGTCGCCCGGATACAACTTGCAGCCGTTCACGTCGACATCATTGTTCGGCTTATCCTTGTTGGGAAGGAAATTGACGCACACGGCGCAATGCTTTTCGCCGTTCGGCTGCAGCTGGTATTTCAGCGCCTTGCGCACCGCGGCGTTTTGCGCGGCAGAGGCTCGCTCCGATAAACCCGCGAGCGGCACGACCGCAAGCGCCGTCATGCCGAACTTCAGTACCTTGCGACGCGTATGTTTGGTGGTTTCACTGTCCATAGAAATTAGCCCCCCCCGATGATGGCCTCGCCCCCGAATTGCATTGCATCTCGATCAAAGCGCGCCAGTTCGTATTCACGCAGGCATCCATATTCGATACAGAATGTACAATAAAGTTGCGCTTGATGCACGCATTGTGCAACGCGATCATTTGTGTCGACATTTTCTCGTTGGCGGGCGCGGGAGCGCCGTCGGCCGACATTTGCGGTTGGCGCGGCAAACGCTCCGCTGCTGGCAGTAGCGCCCGCCCCTATGACGACGTCTCGTCTGCGGCGTAGGGGCCGATGCTTTCGGCGACCGAATCGGCGATATGTTCCTTGGTGATCAGCCCAGACACGTCGGAAGCGTGCGCGTGACCCGCGGCGCGGGAAACGATGACCATGGCGGCGTTCTCGCGCGTCATGCGACCAATCACATTGAACATGATGTCTTCTTCATGCGCGATCGTGAAATTGCGTATCGCCACTTCGCCGAGCGTCACACCGGTGTACGCGCCTTCAAGCCCATGGCGTAGCCCGGTATTGACGCGCAGGACGCCAAGAATGTCGTCTCGCTTGCATAATTACGACATGCCGCATCCTGCCGCCGTGATCCGGCAGTCTCAAAAACGCGTCAAAGCTCATATGATCCGGAAGAATCAAAATGTCCTTGTCCATCACCTCGCCGGCACGGCGTACCAGAAACATATTGGCGTGCATCGCCTTGGGGATGAAATGCTTTCGCGCGAGGAGCTTGATCGTGTAAATATTCTCGTGCGAGAGCAAGCGGCGGATACCAATGCTCACGGCAACGGCGATGATCAACGGCATCACCATATCGTAGTCGCGGGTCATTTCGAAAATCATGGTAACCGCCGTCATGGCAGCTCCCGTGCCACCGCCAACCATGGCGGCCATGCCCACGATCGCAAACGCGGCCACATTGATATCGGGCGATGGGTAAATCCAATGAGCAAGCGCGCCGAAAGCGCCGCCGAGCATTGCGCCCATGAACAGCGAAGGTGAAAAAATCCCCCCTGAAGATCCCGATCCAAGACTCAGGGTTGTCGCGAGCAGTTTGGCGAAGAATAGCGTTGCGAGCAGGGGCGCCGCGACCAGGCCGCCGAGCAGCACATCCTGGATCGTCGCGTAGCCGACCCCTTCCACATAGTAGTGTCCCGCCAGGCGCAGAAATGCGTAGCCGAGCGCTCCGACCAGCAGCATTCCGATCGCATGACGAAGATACGGATTGCGGATATGCAGGAAGCTTGCCTCCATAAAATGCAGTCCCCGGATAAAGCCCGTAGCAGCCAAGCCGGTAGCCGCACCGAGCGCTGCATAAAGCAGCAGCGCATAAAGCGGCGCGGGATGGACCGACATCGCCGAAATCGGCGGCATGTCGAATGCCGGCCGCAGTCCGAGAAATAGTCTCGCAATGAATGTCGCGGTGCCGGTCGCGAGTGCGACCGGCAAGAACGTGCGCACGCTGACTTCCGGCAACATCAGCTCGATTGCGAACATCACACCGCCGATGGGCGTGTTGAATGTCGCCGCGATGCCGGCTCCGGCGCCAGCCGCAACCAGCGTGATCCGCTGCCAGGTCTCCATGCGAATCAACTGCCCGAAAGTCGAACCGAGAGATGCACCGATCTGAATGATCGGCCCCTCGCGCCCCACCGCCGCGCCGCTGCCGATGGATAAGGCCGAGGCCAGTGACTTGACGGCGGCCACCACTGGCCGGATGCGGCCCTCCTTATAATAGATGGCATCCATGACCTCGGGCACCCCATGGCCGCGCGCTTCGGGCGCGAATTTCTCGACCAGAAGCACGACGCCCATTCCGCCGATCACGGGAACCAAGATGACGAATGCGCCCCACGGGCTCGGCGGCGTATGCACATTCGCATCATAGAAAACGGATAAACGGCCGAGAAAGAATAGATTGTGAATGAGGCCGATCAGACCGCGAAACAGAATGGACCCGAATCCGGTAATCACGCCGACAGCAATGGCGATCAGCGACAGGCTCAGCAGTCCGCGGCTCGTTGGCGCAAATTTCATGCAGGATGACCTCGGTGAACATAGTGGTAGCGGAACGGCGCGTGATTCTTTTCTGACATCTTGCCTCAATCAACTTTGGGCCGTCACAAATCTCAACGGTGCCCCGAAGCGGCTTTAGGCTTCTCAATGGGTGCGTAAATATCGATGACTAAGGTACGAGAATACCGCTATCGGATGGCCGGCATACGCTGACTCTGGAAATTTTCTGAGGCCGCCGCCGGGGCTCGGATCCCGGCCGGCCCGATCAGCAGCAACCCTACGCGCAGTAGAGTATCTCCCTGCCGTCGGGAATTAAACGCAAACCGAAAGTCATTCTGCCTTTCGCCAGGACAATATCGCGAAACTCAAGCACACACGCGATCGAGTTTCGTCAAGAGCCTATTGAGACCACCAATACCGAATGGGGAACGGGTTGGCGCTGAGCCGGACTCGATCGTCCGAGTTGCGGTTGGTGTTCGACACATTCCCGTACTCCGGGTTCGGTCCCGGAGCTGCGTGACGGCGCCCCGAGCGAACGAGACACAGTTCAAACTTTAGCGCGGTGCAATTTGCAGGTCCAGTTCAAGCCATCTGGATGTGAAGTTCGGCAGCGCTAAGGGGTTGAGTCGGGAGCACGCTTGATCCCCTCCAAGCTGTCGCGGGAGACGCCCGATGTTGGTTCGGTATACGCCCCTGTTAATCACGCTGATCATTGCCGGTCTGCAGTCTGCGTGCGGTGGCAGCGGCGGTGGTTCATCCGCATACCGCGACGGGACTGGCAGTTCTTCCTACAGCGTCGGCGGGACAGTCAACGGCCTCAGCGCCGCGGGGCTCACGGTGGGGGCGGGCTCGAACACCGTCGCAGTACCAAGCGGCGCTACATCGTTCACATTACCGAATAAATTTGCCTCGGGCGGCGCGTATACCGTGGCGGTCATCGACCAGCCTGCAGGACTGACTTGCTCGGTGGTCAACGGCTCCGGAGTTGTCGGCTCGAGCAACGTCACGAACGCGAACCTGAGTTGTGTCGCCCGCACCTACGGACTCGGGGGCACGATCACCGGACTAATTTCCGCCGGCCTGGTACTGGCCAACGGAACTGACACCGCGATTCCTGCCGCCGGCATGAGTACTTTTGTCTTCCCGACGCAGCTCGCCGCGGGCGTCGCCTACGCCGTGACCGTTAAAACTCAGCCCGCCGGGATAAGCTGCCAAGTCCTGAACGCGAGCGGCGTCATGATCGCTCAGGGCATCACCAATGTGCTGGTCGTGTGCGGGGAATGGACGTGGATGAACGGATCGGACACGGGAGCGCCCGCACCGGTCTACGGCACTAAGGGCCTGCCGGCGCCTGCAAACAACCCGGGCGCTCGCTGGCCCGCAGTCACCTGGTCAGATGCGGCAGGTAATTTCTGGCTGATGGGCGGTCAGAGCAACGGCATCAAGAATGACTTGTGGAAATACTCCTCCAGCACCAACGATTGGACCTGGATCGGCGGATCGCAGTCGGTAGACACCGCGGGTGTCTACGGAACACAGGGCACGCCGGACGCCGCCAATTGGCCCGGCGGCCGCGTCAGATCGACCTCCTGGACCGACGGCAACGGCAACTTGTGGCTCTTCGGCGGCGAGGGCTACGACTCAGCGGGAGTCTATGGAACTCTCAACGATCTGTGGGAGTACAGCCCGACGACGGGCCAGTGGGAATGGGTGGGCGGCGCGGATACGCAGTGGCCGAACACCACCGCGCCTCCCGTCAATGTGCCGGGAGCGCGCGTTGGCGCTGTCTCGTGGGTCGCCGCTGGGGATCTATGGCTCTTCGGAGGCTCGGGACCCATTGGCGTTACCAATGACCTGTGGAAGTACGACCCCACAGGCAATGTCTGGACCCTGGTGAACGGCTCCCAGGCATCCGCCAACTCGAGCGGCGTCTATGGCACCCAAGGCACGCCCGCCAACGGCAACGTACCCGGTGCTCGAGCCTACGCCGTGGCCGGGGCAGATGCCTCGGGAGATCTCTGGCTATTTGGCGGCTCGGGCTACGATTCCACCCGCAACAGCGGCTTCCTCAACGACCTGTGGATGTTCAATCCGACCACGAGCCAGTGGGAATGGCTAACGGGCGCCAACGCGATCCAAGAGTCGGGCGTATATGCCAATGGCACTTTGACGCCGGGGGCGCGCCAAAATGCAATCGGTGGCGCGGACATCGCGGGGAATCTGTGGATCTTTGGCGGAGAAGCCTACGATTCGACGGGTACCGAAGGGGCGATGAACGATCTGTGGCGGTTCAGCCCCGCCACGGGGACGTGGACCTGGATGAGCGGATCGCAGCTAACGAACCAGGATCATGCGGCCGGATACGGGACACAGAATGTGGGTGCAGCGTCCAACACACCAGGGCAGCGGAGCGTCTCCGCAGCGTGGCTCGACACCTCTGGCAACTTCTGGCTGTTTGGCGGAAGCGGATTCGATTCAACCGGCACGAACACCACTCTCAACGACCTGTGGAAATTCGTTCCCTGATCGATCGCGGCGTCGACGAGGCCGCACTCACTCAAGATCCTCGCGCAGCGACATGGCAGCGGCGCAAGAATGGTTAGCTGGAGGCATTAGTTTACTGGCCTGATTTGGTTGGATGCGCGCCCTGACGGATTACTCGCGGCTTCGCCGCTCGCCCCTTTTCGGGCTCGCCCTGCGGGCGATCAACCCGGCCTGCGGCCGCATTGGCAAACCGCCGACCACCCGGTTCGAGGTCGCGGTGATGATTTTATAGGCTCTCAATTTTCAAGCACCTAGCAGGGCCGCCCCCACTCGAAGTAGGCGCCGTAGCGCACGAAGCGGCACCAACGGCTACGTCTCTGCCACGGTGCCGCCTGTCGGCAATCGGTTGGATTCCGGCGTCGCTAAGTTGCCTACAGATCAGGAACCATATCAGTGACCATCAGGCAGCGAGCACATGAATTGAAAAAGCGTCGCGGGACGACACAACCTGGCAGGATCTGCTGTACGCGTTGGAGCTGCGAAGCGACGCGGTGTCTGGGCTCGCCGATGCCAAGGCTGGGCGCCGAAGGCGCTTGCTAATGCGTGATCATCCCAAACAACTGCCGATAGGCATCTAAATCCGTGACCGCGACGAACAGCCAACCGGTGATCGTACCGTCGATGTGCGCGGTGTGGTTGACGCGATCTTTCGCGTTGCGCGACAAGTATCAGGTATACGCAAGATAGCCTACTGCAAAGAGCGGCGCAGGGATCGGAATCGGAATCGGCAAAATGAATATCGATCGAGCCGGAAAATACACGATCGATGCGAACAGCACGGCAGTTACTGCGCCGGATGCGCCGAGCGCCGCGTATTGCGGATTGTTACGCTGCTGAAAATAGGTGCGCACCTCGCTCAGCACCAGTGACAGGACATAGAGCTGCGAACCGGCGAGCCGGTTGGACGCCGACCGGCGGAGCGACTTGGTGTTTCGGCATACATGATGCTCGAAATCCCTGATCAATATGCCACGCCGGTTCACACCGGGCGACCGCGTTGCAATTGCGCAAGTGGGAATCTTCCTCCGGCAGCCCTCTCGGGCGCGAAAATCCTCAGAGCTCATTTTTACTTTGCTCCTTGCGTCCAGCCGACTGCTCTTTCCGAATCTCTCCCTCCGCCCTCTCCCAGTCCTGAGCTGCTTGACCCTCCGTTTGGCCCCGCTGCTGGTAGATTTCATAGGCTCGCTTGGCAATCTGCGGCGTCAAATCCGAGGCTGGCTCGCTTTTGGCTTCAGGATTCGCCTTGGCCTTGGGCGGATCGAAAATTCGATATGCGAGGAGTTTCACGCGGTCATTCACCAGGAACCAAGCCAACGCGTAGCCCCATACGAACCCGGCCCAACGCCAGCCGAGAGGCGTCATGAACAGCCCGTACACCGCGATCAACGTCGCCACGATTTGCGTGCCGAGCACCGCCATCCATAGAACTTGCGCCGGGCGTATAGACCAGAACGCACCGCGCGTACGCGTGAGGAAGATCGTCAGATGTCCGGCCACGGAGAGCTTCAAATACATCAGCGTCTGGATGTGTGCACGGTCGAGGTGAAACACGCGCTCGCCAAGATAAAACAAGCCAAACGCCGACACTACTCCGATAAGACCGAGCACCGTGGAGATGCCGAGCACCATGCGCATATTCCACGCCTCGGGCTGATCCTTGTAGTGGACGTTGTCGTAGGCAATGGACAGGATAGCGCCGTCGTTAAGCAATGCAAGGATCACTATCATCACTGCCGTCAATGGATAGAAGTTGAAGATAAGAATCGCCAGCGTCATGAAAAACAGCACGCGCAGCGTCTCGGCGATGCGGTAGATCGCGTAGCTATTCATCCGCTGGAAAATTCTGCGGCTTTCCTTGATCGCATCGATAATGACCGACAGGCCGGGCGTCAGCAGCACCATGGCCGCGGCCGCGCGCGCCGCGTCGGTCGCACCCGAAACGGCGATACCGCAATCGGCCTTCTTCAGCGCGGGAGCGTCGTTCACCCCGTCGCCCGTCATGCCGACGATGTGGCCGAGTTTCTGCAAGACATCCACGATGTGGAACTTGTGCTCGGGGAATACCTGCGCGAAGCCGTCGGCTTTCTCGATGGACTCGGCCACCGCCGCCGACTCTTGCTTCTTGACGTCGCCCAAGCCGCCGGCATCGAGGATATTGGTGCCCATCCCCAATTGCTTGGCCGTTTCCCGGGCGATCGCGAGTTGGTCGCCCGTCACCATCTTGACTTTGACGCCCATGCGGCCCGCGGTCGCAATGGTTGCTTTCGCATCTTCCCGCGGCGGATCAAACAAGGGCAGCACACCGAGGAAGCGCCACGGGCCGCCTCCATCAGCTCTTGCGACCCCGAGTGAACGAAACCCGCGCGCCGCGAACTCGTTGACCGCCTTCTCGACGGCAGACTTCACCTGACCTGCATTGGCCGACAACGCCAAGATCACCTGCGGCGCGCCCTTCGCTACCTTGAACTCCTTTCCGTCCGCGCCCTTGACGGTGGCCTCGGTTCGTTTATGTACCGGGTCGAACGGCTGGAAATGAAGCACCTGATAGCTTTTCAAGGCCTGATCATTTTTCAGGCCGCCCAGAACGGCCACATCAATCGTGTCGTTGTTGGCCGCGCGCGAGGCCAGCGCGCCAGCGAGGATCACTTGTTCGGCGGAGCCATTGTCCACACTAAAGGGGGAGCCTAGCGTCAGCTTGTTCTGGGTTAGCGTGCCAGTTTTGTCCGAGCAAAGGACGTCCACACCCGCCAATTCCTCGATTGCCACCAAACGGCTCACAATCGCTTGCTTCTTGGCAAGCAGGCGCGCGCCGACCGCCATGGTCACCGACAACACCGTGGGCATCGCCACGGGAATTGCCGCCACAGTCAGCACCAGGGCGAATTGCAAGGTCGCAAGGATTGGATCGCCACGATAAATCGCGAACGCTATGATGAGCGCCACCAGCGCCACCGCGAGGATGATCAGATAATTGCCAATCTTCAGCACCGCGCGCTGGAAGTGGCTGACGGTGTGCGCCGTCTGCACCAGCTCCGCGGTCTTTCCGAAGTAAGTGTTCGCACCCGTGGCATAGACTAATGCATCGATTTCACCGCGGCGGATAATAGACCCTGAAAACACTGCCTCGTCGGATTTGCGCGTGGCGGGCAACGACTCGCCCGTCAGCGCGGACTGGTCCACCTCTACCGCATCGCCCGCGAGCAAACGGGCATCGGCCGGCACAATGTCGCCCAAGCGTAGGCGGATGACGTCGCCCGGCACCAACTCACGCGCCGCGGGGTTGACCCACTTCCCATCCCGTTTCACGCGAGCCTTGATCGCGAGCTTCGCCTTGAGGGAGGCGATGGCGTCGCCCGCCTGGCGTTCTTCCCAAAAGCCGACCACGGCGTTGGCACAAAGCAAGAGGAGGATGATGAAGAAATCGGGCCAATGCTGCACGGCGCCCGAGAGAATCACCGCCACCTCGATCATCCATGGGATGGGACCCCAGAAATAAGTGAGGAATTTCAGCAGCGCATTGGTCTTCTTTTCGATGATCTCATTGGGCCCGTATTGCGTCAGCCGTTTCGCCGCCTCGCCTTCCGTGAGTCCATTCGGCGACGACGCCAATCTCTTTTCCAGCTCTGGCATGGGCAGCGTCTTCAGTTCTTCCTTCGGATCGGGCGTTGAAGGGGACGCTGTTTTGGACTCAACGGCTGTTGGTTTCATAATGCGTGAACCGCCATTTTATACGGCAGGTTTTATGAGTTGTGGGATAGGCGCATTCATGTATTCGCGGGGTTGTTGCCCCATTTCCAGTTGCGGATTTCCGGCAAAACTTGGCCGTATGGGTCGATGTACTGCTGGTGCTCGATGAGCTTGTCTTGCATCAACTGCTTCAGGTGGGCACCCTGAGTCCCCAAATAGTGCCTTCAGTAATTCCCATAACCTTAGCCTAACATGGGCAGTCGCGATCGCCGCTAACAGTGGTCTTGCCATGCCCACTTGCCGGCGAATCGACCTGGATCGGCGGAACACGGACATCTCCACGGGTTTGCACGGATTGAAGGCGGCGCTAACACCATTGCTGGTCGCGCAGAAAGGGAATTCGTGCGCGAGATCAAAGTGCAAGATTCGGAAGCGCTAACGCGCCACATACTTCGCATTGGCATGAGCCCAGTCGCCGTGCCAATTGGTCTGTCGAACACGTCTCTGTGATTGGACTCAGTTCGACTGGACACGGGCTATTCGGCGATCGATTCCACGCTGACGGGGCTCTGACAGATATATCGCCCGGAGATCTGCACGCTGATGGGGTAGCCTGATGCGACGTTGCAAAGGCGCGCGGCCGAAGGCCCCGGAACACTCGACGACATCACGGTCGAGATCTTATCTGACACCTATCGAAGGTCTCACTGGATATCGAATGACGTCCGTCGCAACGCAATCACAAAGAGACCGGAGAGTTCATCGATAGCCAATCATTTGGCGCGTCTATGCAGACCGGGCCAACCGGAGGTGTCGTGAAAATCGGATGCCATGCAGCAATTGATAGCCATGCCCACCGCCCTGAAATGACATGCGGTGCTACGCAGAGGTTGGAAGTATTACCGTCGGGATGGTGGCGGTATCGTTAAGGGTGCGTCGCTGGGGCAGATAGTCAAGCAGTATTTCTGTCTGATTCTTAACAGCGAGGTAGCACTCGCAACTCAGACTTTCGAGTTGCGGCCGGTCCAGCACCTTGATCAAACCGCGCGTATATGAGATTACGCCAAGCTGCTGCAATTTCAACGCGGCCTGTGTAACACCCTCGCGGCGAACGCCCAGCATGTTGCCGATAAATTCCTGGGTCATGGTTAAGTGGTTGTGCGACAAGCGATCTATAGAAAGCAAGAGCCAGCGACAGAGTTGCTGATCGATTGAATGATGTCGATTGCAAACGGCGGTCTGAGCGATTTGCGTTATCAGAGCTTGGGTGTAGCGCAGCATCAGCACCAGCAACTGGCCGTGGCGGTTGAATTCCGCCTTCACCCGCGACTGGGGCAGTCGATAGGCGTATCCTGCGCTCTGAACCAGCGACCGGCTCGGCGTGCTCTCTCCTCCCATGAACAAGGTGATGCCCAGAAGTCCCTCGTTGCCCACCACGAGGATCGCAGTCGATGCGCCATTTTCCATCACGTATTGCAGCGAAACGATGGAGTCGGTTGGAAAATAAACATGTCGCATGGGGCGCCCGGATTCATACATCACGGCGCGTAGCGGCAGCGGCACGAGTTCCAGATGCGGAAATAGGCGGGCTTGGACTTCAGGAGACAAAGCGCCCAGCAGATGATTCTGTTGGGGTTTAGGGTGACGCTCGGCTTTGACGAACATGTCGGCTCACTCATACTTGTTGTGTTGATCGTCGAAACAGACCCGCCCTGAAACGCTTCGAGTGTGCTTTTGAGCTCGCGCGAGCTCTGCGCGACGGCGGACGGATCTAGAGGCTCTGAGCGATACGATGTCAAACAGCAACAGAAACTCGAGAATTCAATTGCGCTATTCAGGAAGCGGTACGTTTGACATGGTCTGCACGTCCGGCCGGAATCTCCGGCATTGCGACACACGCAGTCATCCGTTATGGCGCCTGCGTCCCGACGACTTCAACGTCAACACGCCGATCGGGCTGCAGACAGGCGATCAGTTTCTCGGTTCGCCGTTCGCCCGGGCAGTCCTCCCGCGTCGTCACCGGGGCGGAGCCGTCAGCTCCTCGCGCGGTAATTTTATCCGCGGGGATACCGGATTCCACCAAATAGGCTTTGACCGCCTCGGCGCGCCGCGTCGACAGCTTCACATTGTATTCATGCGATCCAATCCGGTCCGTGTAGCCGGTGACTGTGATGACGTCAAACCGAGTACCCCGCAGTTCTGCCGCAAAGGCATCCAGCTTTTGCTTTCCGCGCGGCCTCACCGCGTCTTTGGCGAAGTCAAACAGTTCGTCTGAAGAAAAACTCACCTTTCTGCGCATCGGCGGCGGCGGGGGTGGCGGCGGGGGCGGCGGTGTCACGACGGGCTCGGGCACCGCTGCAGCGACGACAGGCGCAGGCGCCGGTGCGTACGCGGCCTGAGGCGGCGCGGCGCGGCCGAATCGAAACACCAGCCCGACCGAATAGAGGTCGATGTCACCCCGGTTGCCGACCGCATCGTCGATCCGGTATCGCTCTGCCTCGAGCCGCATGCCGACCGTTTGGGTAAAATTGTACTGGGCGCCAAGACCGAATTTATAGTTCGGTTCGGCCTTTTGGGGCGCGGGATCGAGCACGGCGACCGCTCCCGTTCCGGCAAAGGAGTCGTGTGCGACGGCGTAGACGAGGCCCGCTCGCGCAAACAGCGAAAAATTATCGCCGAGAGGCACCATGCCGACCGCGTCGAAGTTCGCGCCTCTGACCTTGATGTCGCCTTGCAGTGTTCCTGCCGGCATCGTGGTTGCCGTGAAGCCGAATTGACCGAGATCGAAGTAGCCGGCTTCCAACGCAAGATAGGGGTTGAACTCGTAGCCGCCGTAGACCTTGAATCCAAAATGGCGGTTGTCATTGTTGATCCCGGTGTTGGTCAAACCGGCACCCAGCAAGTCGCCTGCGATGCGTGGGTCGTCGA
Organism: uncultured Gammaproteobacteria bacterium; assembly: GCA_963782845.1. Classification (GTDB taxonomy): domain Bacteria; phylum Pseudomonadota; class Gammaproteobacteria; order Steroidobacterales; family Steroidobacteraceae; genus Bog-1198. The sequence goes on from CAWALM010000002.1 coordinate 236,989, forward strand.
TGGTTGCCCTTGCCTGGCCCGCGTTGAAGCCACCGTACCAGCCGGCGTCGTCCGCCGACGCAGGCGCAATTGAAAGTAAGGTGTACGCGGCGAAGCACCCCATCCCAGCGATTCGTGCAATTTTCATATTCTGCTCCAGGGGAAGATTCAAACTTGATGCGTCGGGCACTTACGGGGAAGGGACATTGATGACGGTGTCCACCAATGTGACCGAAGCACCCAACGACAGGACTCTGCCGTCCAGTGTCACGAGTGCGGTGTTACCCACGGTCGAAAACGCCGCCCCGGCTTGCGAAATGATCGTACCCACCATGGTTCCGCCGCCTGCAGCATTGATCGTCGCGGCACTGCCAACTTGCCAGTAGACGTTCTTCGCCTGAGCCCCATTGACCAAGATGACGCTTTCCGGAAATGCCGCGCCGGGCCCACCGACGGTGAGCGTCGTAGCCATCTGGAACACCCACACGGCATTCGCATCTCCTTGGGCGTCAAGGGTTAGATTCCCGCCCTCGATCATGAAGGTCCCTGCAGCCGCGGTGTAATCGCCGGGCGCGAGCACGAGGTTCGCCAAGTTGCCGGCGCCCGGATCAGGTCCTGCCGGTAGCGCGACCAGGGCGTTATAGGCGATCAATGCATCGGCCCGCGCCTGCTGGGCCGTCGCCATGGTCGCCGCCGTTCCTTCGTTCGGGCAGCTCACGGTCGGCGGCGGCGGCGCCGTATAGATCAGCCCGTTGACGGCGCCGATGTCGGCTCCCGCAACTTCGGTATAGGTACAACCCACGCCGGAATCGTGAAGCCCCGTCACCAGGGTCGAGGCGGCCGTCGTGCCGATGTCGCCATTGATCACGGTGAGGATTCCTGAGTTGGTGACGCCCGCCGAACCGCCGAATACGCCGAACGGTGCGACCGATCCGAGTGCAATCGGCGCCTGACAAGCGGTGCTCGCCACGGTGAAACTCCAAGTAAAGTTGCTCAGCATCGTATTGGGCGGAACGGACAAGTCCTCGATCCCGTTGGCGCCGCCTTCGATGGTTGCCGTATAAGTCAGACCGACGGTCAACGGATTTTGCGGAATGAACGTCGCTATGCGGCCGGTTGCGGGGTCAAGTGCCACCGATGCGGCGCTTACCGCCGTCGAGGTGGGCGCCGGTCCCGTCACGATGAAGCTCGTTGGGGTCAGCGTGGTCGGATTGATCCGCGTGCCCGATGGCACGGTGAATGTTGCGTTTATCGCGGCGCCAGGGCACACCGTGCTTGCATTGGCTGCCGGATTCGTAGACAGCACCGACAGAATGCCGGCGGCGCTGGGCGCGGCCGCGGTAAAGGTCCAAACATAGTTGCTTGCCGCAGGCAGCGGACTCTGATTGCCGGCCAGTGCATTGCCGGCGAGATCTGTCGCCGCTGTGGTAATCGTGACGGTATACGTATCACCCACCGTGAGGTTCGAGGCAGGTGTAAATACGGCGGTCATTGCGCCGACCGCGTAACTGACCGTACCGGTGGGCGCGACGCAAGGGGCTACACAAGTCACCGTGAAGCTCGTCGCGTTGATGGTCGCCGGTGCCATGGCCTTGGTGAAGGCAGCGGCAATGGCAGAATTGCTCGGTACGCCCGTCGTCGGTCCCGGAATCGTCGTCGCAGGAACCGTCGTCAATACCCTCGGCCGGGTCGCATCCGTTGTCGCCGCGGTGGTAAACGTCCAGGTAAACGCATTTGCCATCATCGCGCCGGTGCCAAGGCTCGCGGCTCCACTGATCGTACCGGTATAGTCAGTCAGCGTCGCGAGCGCCGTGCCTGGCGTCAACGTAAAAGTGGCGATGGTTTTCGTCGCATCGAGCGTCACGGTTCCGGTCGCGTTGGCGCAGGGTGTCGCGCAAGTCACCGTCATGCTCGCAGTGCCCGTGATCGGCGCGACCGGCTCGTTGAAGGTTGCAGTGATGACGGGGTTGTTGGTCGGTACACCGGTTGAGCCGCCGAGCGGCGTCTCTGCGATAACCGTAGGAGCAAGGGCCGCGACACCATTCGTGCCGAGGATCTGATCTCTGCTGCACGCGGTGGCCACGACTCCCAGCGCGATCGCGATTAACCATGCCCGGAAACGGCGCTGAGTCTGAGTAGTTATCATGAGAATTCACCCATCATTTGTATTGACATGCATCGTGCCGGAGCGACCACGCACGAATTGATCGATTAGAGACACTGATCCGCTCTCATCCGTCACATTGAGTTCACAGTGAGGCGAACGCCTTCAAATGTCGGTGCGCTAACGAACCAACAGCCATTCGTTTCGAAACAGTTTGCCCCTGCTATGTGCGCCCACGCACAGATGGTCTTTGATACGGCGCGCCGCCGCGGTAGCAACCATGCTAAGTGCTTCGAGAATCGCAACGACACCTGCCAAGCCATCTTCCGCGGGCTCCGCCTCGATGCACGGCCCAACTATCTTTGCGATTGTCGGGTTCACAGGCGTAGTACCCATCGCACACAACAGTAAGTCGCGCACAGGTCGGGGTGCCCAATAGCCGCGACCTGTTCGCCATCATTTGGGATGCTCGCAACCGTGGTGGATGATCTCCTCTCCCCGTTGAGTATTGGCGCGTACCCCACAACTGCCCCGGGCCCGGGCTCGATCCCAAGCGGCGGGGGGCGCAACAGGCCGCCTGCAATCCTGCGCCAGCTAACCACGGCGTTCAGGATGCCCCGCCTGCCAGTCCGATCAACTTCATCTGCATCGCCGGCAATCAAGGACTAAACGCCTGCTCTGGGGGATTCCCTCAATTCAAGCGCATCGCCTGACAGATGGCGCGATCTCGGTACTACCCGGTTCGGTATGAGCCGCAACAGAAGTACGGTGGGGCCTATTGGAGCACCCACAAGAATGAATCGGCCCGGAGCTTTCGAGATCGACGACGTGGAGTAGGAGCGTTTATGGAATCCAGTCTTCTCGTCATCGGCGATCTTAGGTCACATCGGTCCGCGCTGTTTGTCACGGTCATCGACACTCCGATCAACGCCTTCATTGCCGTCGATCTCGATTCAGACTGCTCTCCAACACATGCAATCCCTCAGCGGCCGATGGCCCGTTTCATCTAGGTCCCGACAACCCATGGAAATCTACCAGCAACTCTTTGAGTTTTTGCCAGACGCCGTCATAGTTGTGGGCGCGCACGGTTCTATTCGGCGGGCTAACGAGGCAGCCGTGCGGTTGTTCGGGTTCGCTTCGAACGACCTAGTCGGTTTGCCTGTCGAGGCAGTGCTTCCGGCGTGGCGCCGCGGATGCCACGATGCGCCGGGCACTGCGACGGTCCGAGACCTTGGAGCCGGCGCGATGGACAACGAGCTGGCGACGATCGGGCTGCGACAGGATGGCAGCACCTTCACGGCAACCATCTCGCTGACCACATTGGTGGTCGCTCACGAGCGACAGGTAATGTGCTGTGTGCGCGATGCCACCGCATGGCGGGAGCTGAAAGAGACGCTCGGCGCTGCGCAGGACATGGCGGAACGCGCGGGCAAAGCCAAGAGCGAATTTCTCGCAACAATGAGTCACGAACTACTGACGCCGGTCAGCGTCATACTCGGATACGCACACGCTCTGCTCAGTTCCGGCCTCGATGCGGAGCATCGTGACAGCGCAAATGCGATCCTAATCGCTGGAAGGGATCTGCAATCCACCATCAATAATATTCTCGACTTCTCGACGCTCGATGACGACACGCGTGGACTCGAGAACCGCTCGTTTAGCTTGCGGCAAGTGCTAGAGGACATCCGGGGAGAATTCGCGAGCAAGGCCGATGCGAAGCGACTCGAGCTGACGCTCTCGATCGCGGTGGACGTCCCGACGTGGATCGTGGCGGATTCGTGGCGGCTGAAGCGGATCCTTCGGAATCTCATTGACAATGCAATCAAATTCACCAACGAAGGTCATATTTGCGTCGACATCAGCGCGCGAGAAGTTGGCGCACTCACCGTGCTGAGGATCGCCGTCACGGACACCGGGATCGGCATCCCGGCGATCGGCGGCGCATCGCTGTTCCAGGCATTCACGCAGGCCGATATGTCCTCTACACGGCGCCATGGCGGATCGGGTCTAGGCCTCGCCATCTGCCGACGGCTGGTCGAACGCATGAACGGTTCTATTGGATTCGAAAGCGCGGTCAACGAAGGCTCGACATTCTGGTTCTCCGTGCCCGTCACTGTAACGGCAACGATCGCCGGGGACTCCTTGCGCACGGATGCTCTACCGTTGCCCCAGGAGGCACAAACTCGGGCGCCGGCTCCGGGCGGGTCGGTTTCACCGGCCGAAGACCCGGCTGTCGCTCGCATTCTCCTGGTCGAGGATGAGCCGGTTTGCCGGAAAATCGCAGTACGTCTTTTGGAGCGGTTCGGTTGCTGCGCCGATGTGGCGGGCGACGGCGCGCAGGCCGTCGAAATGGCCAGCCAATTCCACTACGACTTCATTCTTATGGACTGCCACATGCCTGCCATGGACGGGATCGAGGCGACGCGGGAAATCCGCCGCCGCGAGGCGATCAGCGCGAATCGGCATACTCCGATCGTGGCGTTGACGGCATCCGTCGGCGACGACGATCGACATGGCTGTTACGCTGCAGGTATGGACGCGTTCATCAACAAACCCATAAAGCCGAAGGATCTCGGCGACGTCATACAGCGTTACGCGCCGCGGCACCTCAGCGGGACATGGGTGTCAGGTTTCGGCTTCGTTGCCGATGAGGGGAGCAGCGCGAACGATCCCCAAGGATGACGGCGGCCGGGGGAAGGACCGCGCGTGCTCTCGCTAAGGCTGCCTGCGTCGCGAGAACAATTCGTCAAGGGTTGGCAACAAGTCCGTGGCCAGGCACTGCTTTGAAAGCACCACGTCGGCGCCGGCACGCTCGGCCTGCTCGCGAAGTTTGTCAGATAGGAAGCCCGAGACCAACAAAATGGGCATGTCGGGGCGGATGGCCTTCATGGCTCGAATGATGTCGAAGCCCGTGTGGCCCGGCATTTTGTAATCCGTCACGATGAGGTCGAACGCGTCAGGCTCAGAGTGCAGTGCATCGAGCGCGGATTGCGGACTGTCAAACCCCAGCACTTGGTAGCCGCGCTCCGTCAGCAGGCGCTCCACCAAAGCAATGAGCCACTTTTGATCATCGACAAACAGAATGCGCTGGCCGGAGCCATACGGCTGCACGCGCCGTTCGGTCTTCCTTCGGGTCTGCGATGTATTGTCCGCTGCTTCCAGGTCCTGCGTGGATGCTGCGGGAAGGCAGACAGAAACCTTTGCACCTGTCCTACCATGAACCTGGACGGTGAGTTGACCGCCGTACGCTTGGGCGATTCCCTCGATCGCGCGTAGGCCCTCCTGCTCTCCTTGCTCCGCATCGCGCGATCGGATTGGCTGTGTAAGATGCGCCTCGGGCGCAATTTCGTTGTCACCGCCGGTGTCGGTGACCGAGATGCGCGCGTACAACCCAGGCTTGAGGGCCTGCGCTTCTCCTTCGATCGCTCGCGTCGCGCGGACCGCGTCCACCTCGATGCGGATGAATCCTACGTGTCCCGACATTGCCTGTCCCGCACGGGTGGCAAGGGTGAGCACGATTTGCTGAATCTGGGTTTCGTCGGCGAGCAGCGGCGGAACACTCGTGGCGCTGCGAAATTCCACATCGTGGCCCGTCTGCAGAGTCGCGCGCAGAAGCGCCGCGGCATCTTCCACCACTTTGGGTAGAGCAAGGGGCCGCCGGCTGGCCGGTTGTGCTCGACTGAACGCTTGAATCTGGCTGGTAAATCCGCTCGCGCTACGGCATGCCCGACTGCAGAATGCCAGGGCCTTCAAAACCTTCGAGTTTCGGCGTCCGTCCTTGCGTGCGAGGTCAATGTGGCCCTGAATCGCGACGAGCAGATTACTAAATTCGGCGGCGATTCCCCCGGAGAGAATCCCGAGGATGTGCATTTTCTGTGACTGGCGCACGTGCCCCTCGAGGAGCGCAATCCGTTCGGCCGCAAGCTTCCATTCGGTGATGTCCCGGCGGGAGACGATTGCCCCATGCCGAGATCCCGTCACCGGCGTCGCCTGCAGCAATACCCATCGGCGGTCGCCGTTGAGGTCGACGGCGTATTCCATTGCGAAGCGGGTGATCTTGCCACGCAGTACCGCACGAATTCCGTCGTCCAGCTTTACAACGGATTCGCCGTCCACAAACTGTTCGAAGCTCAGGCAGGCATCGATGAAGCTGTGCCCTGCGGCGCCGCCGGCCGTGCCGGGCGCGCCAGACTGCTCGACATGGCGCTTCCACTCGTCGTTATTGGAGACGATCTTACCGCCAGAATCGAGAATGATGATCTGTACGTCAAGAGAGTTGACGACGGCACGGGTGAGGTCTTCGCTGACGCGCAAGGCCTCTTGCGCATTCGTGCGCGAAGTCACATCCAGCGCGCGTCCGAGAATGTACTGGCACGTCCCGCCGCGATCAGAAATGGGCGTCAGCGTGGATTCCAAGGACCGGAGTCCATTCAGCTCAACCGATTCAGCAAAGCGAATCGGCCGGCGACGCTGGAAGACGTTCTGGTATTGCTCGAGCATTTCCGGCGTGTCCGGCCATCGTGTCCCGACCGCGGCGGCCCGATCAACCACGGTACCAGCCGCTGTCCCCGTCAGCGTTTCCCAGGCCATGTTGACTGCAACAATGATAAAGCCGACCTGCGCATCCACCCGGATGAGCCACATCGCCTCGGAGGCGGCTTCGAACAACAGCCGCGCCGGCAACAGGTCATAAGGCAAATCGCGGGCGAGCGAGGCTCTCGGTGCGCCATCCGCTACCTCGCCCGGGACTGATACGCGCATTGTGTGACCTAGCTTCAGATCTTCTTGACTCCCTATGTCGGCGTGTTCGGCCGCTTTGTTAGCGGCATAACCATAAATTTGAGAAGCGAGAGGTAGGTAATTCCCCTAATCGGAACAGATGCGCTGCCAATAGCCGCACTGCCCGTGTGGCGACGTCGGAACCTGCCGAGAAAGCGCAAAGAGTCGGCAAACCGTTCGTGATCGATGACCACGATTGCCGATTGACCAGATTAAGAGACCGCTTGCTGCCCGCGTCGGAGGATTTTCGCCATGACCAGTGCACAGATAACCGCCGCATCCGCGAGCGCATGCCTGCCCTCCTCAGGGCGCTGGAGCCGTCGATGAACATCCGCAATTCCGTGGCCGCACGCCTCTTCCTGGGATTCGGCATCGTCATCGCGATGTTTGCCGTCGCGATCACGCTGAGCATTTCGCGATTGGCTGCTTTCAATAACGCCGTCACTTCGCTCACGGGCGCCGAACTGACGAAAGTTGAGACGGCTGACGCCTGGACGCTCGCCATCGCAGAGACCATGAGCCATATGCGCACGATGCTGTTGCTGGAGGACAAGGCGAAAATCGAGACGGAGATCGAAAAGGTCCGAGTCCTCGAAGAGGATCGTAAGAAACACGCCGACACGATGAGCGCCACCGTGCGTTCGCCCGAAGGCAAAGCGATACTGCAAACCGCGATTGATGCCGCCGCAGCCCTCAAACCCCTTGAAGGTGAGATTCTGCGTCAGGTCGAGGCCGGTCAGGTCAAGGAGGCGAAAGAAACCCTTCTTGCGCAAGCGCGGCCGATCCAGAATTCGCTCAAAGATACACTCAAGAAATTGAGCGAACACCAAAGAGCCGAAATCAAGGATAGCGCCACGGCGTTGGCGGCCTCCTACCAAAGCAGCAAGATATTGCTGCTCCTGTTGTCGATCGGCGCGTTGACACTCGCCGGCGTCATAGCGCTTCTCATCACCCGCGCAATCCGCAACCCCCTCGCGCAGGCCGTTGGCGTCCTCGGCGAGATCGGGCGTGGAAAATACGACTCCAGCGTGACCATTACTTCGAGCGACGAAACAGGCCAGGTGCTGACCGCGCTGGACGCAATGCAGCGCAGTCTCAAAGAGAGAACCGAGCGCGACCGTGCGGCGGCCATGGAAAATGCGCGGATCCGCACCGCGCTCGACAAGGCGGCGAGCAACATCATGGTCGCGGACACCGACGGCAAGATCGTCTACATGAATGAATCGGTGTTGTCGATGTTCCGTTCGAACGCCAATGAGTTTCGCAAGCACCTACCCCAGTTCGACCCGGACCGGGTATTGGGGGCCAACTTCGACAGCTTCCACAAGAATCCATCGCACCAGAGAAACCTGCTCGCCGGACTGCGTGGCGTACACACCTCGGACATCGTGCTCGGCGACGCGTCGCTCCGGATCATCGGAACGCCTGTTACCGGCGCCGACGGTCAGCCGGTTGGGACCGTCTTACAGTGGATCGACAGGACGCAGGAAGTCTCGATCGAGCAGGAAGTGCAAGGGGTTGTGACCAAGGCGCTCGAGGGCGACTTGACCGCGCGGATTCGCGTCGAGGGCAAGAATGGGTTCTTCAAATCCTTGGCGGCGGGAATGAACCAACTGGTCGACAACGTGGCGGAACTCGTGCGAACGGTCATTCGCGCCGCTGGCGAGGTCCGCGTGGGTGCAGAGGAGATTTCCCAAGGCAATACGAATCTTAGCCAGCGCACCGAGGAGCAGGCCTCGAGTCTCGAGGAGACCGCTTCCTCGATGGAACAGATGACGTCGACCGTCAAGAACAATGCCGACAACGCCGCGCAGGCCAACCAGCTGGCCTCGGCGGCGCGTGTACAGGCCGAGAAGGGCGGAGCGGTCGTAAACTCGGCGGTCGCTGCCATGAATGAGATCAACGTCGCTTCGAAGAAAATATCCGACATCATCGGAGTCATTGACGAAATTGCGTTCCAGACGAATCTCCTGGCGCTGAATGCCGCGGTCGAAGCCGCGCGAGCCGGCGACCAGGGTCGGGGCTTCGCCGTCGTCGCCTCCGAGGTTCGCAACCTCGCCTCGCGCAGCGCCGCAGCGGCCAAGGAGATCAAGGGGTTGATTCAGGACTCCGTCGGAAAGGTCTCGGAAGGGGCAAAGCTGGTTGACGATTCTGGCCGGGCGCTCGCCGACATTGTCGTTGGCGTGAAGAAGGTCACGGATGTCATGGCGGAAATCGCGGCGTCGAGCCAGGAGCAAGCGGCCGGCGTCGACCAGGTGAATAAGGCGGTCATGTCGATGGACGAGGTGACCCAGCAGAACGCCGCACTCGTCGAAGAGGCGGCCGCTGCGACCCAGGCGTTGTCCGCTCAGGCTGTCGAACTGACACAGTTATTGTCACGCTATCGCGTCGGCGAAGTCGCCGAGGCGCCGGAGACAGGCTCGACCGCGCGGCCGGCAGTCACGCGGCGGGCATCCGACACCGGACACGAGCGTCGCAGCCCCGCTCGGCCGTGGAGCGGCACGAAGCCAACCGTCAAAACGGCGGCGCCGGCCGCTACCCCTGCCCACAAAGGCGCCTCTGCTGACGAGAGAGCTTGGAATGAGTTCTGAGCATCAGAGCACGACAGATCGCGGCCATGCGCTCTCACAGCAAGGCGATTCGGTCACCGCCGCCTCGGCGTGCGGACAATACCTGACGTTCGCGCTCGCCGGCGGCGCGTTCGCCATTCCGATCCTCTCGGTCCGCGAGATTCGATGCTGGGAGGCGGTCGCTCAAATTCCACGCTCACCGGACTATGTTCTCGGCGTCATGAATCTGCGCGGTACCGTTGTGCCCGTTCTCGATTTGCGCACGCGACTCGGGATAGAGCGCCGGGAGAGAACGGCGACGTCGGTGGTGATCGTCGTGCGCGTCGATCTCGCCAACGGCAATGAGGTCCTGATCGGCTGTCTCGTCGACGGAGTATCGGACGTGGTGAGCTTCACCGCCGATAGTGCGTGTCCGACGCCCGACGCCTGCGGAACGGTAGACACGCACTTTATAGCCGGTGTCGCCACCGTAGACGCGCAGCTTGTAATGGTGCTTGACCTGGTGCGCCTGGTCGAGACGAGCAGCGCGGCTCAAGCAGATGACCGGCTCCTGTCTTGACCTTGCGCATTCGATACTGCGGGTCGCACGGCTACGGGGTCAGCCTCACCAAGCGGGGAACGGATATGGTCACGCGAGTCCCGACATTGTTAGCGCTCTGCAGATGCAGCGTGCCACCGATCCGGGCAGCACGGAAGCGCATCGTGCGCATGCCGATACCATCACAGGGACGGCAGTGCCCGATCCCAATCCCGTCGTCGCGAACGGTCAGTTGAACCATCACGCCGTTGATCCCTAGGCCCATCTCGATGAACCCGCATTTGGCGTGTTTGAGCGCATTGTTTACAGCCTCCTGTGCGATGCGCAGCAATTCGACGCACTGAGGCTTCGTCAATGCATCGTCCACGCCGCTAGCCGCAGTCAACCGGCACTCAATGCCTGCCGTACTGCTGCGACTCGCGAGGCGCGACAGCGCGCCGCAAAGTCCGTCGGGGAGATCCTCCGGGAGTCCGTGAGACAGGTCCCTGCAGATTTTGCCGCATTCCGAGACCAATTCAGCCAGACGCCTGGCGTCATTGAGCAGCGCCGGTGCCTGCGCCGCAATCGCGCGTTCCTGCAGCGCGGCCAGCAGGGTGCTGCCAGTCAGCATCTGACCAAGATTGTCGTGCAGGTCCGACAGGAGCCTATGCCGCTCGTCCGCAGCCGCACTCTCGACCTGCGCGGCGAGGAGCCGTCTTTCTGTGATGTCCTCCACGATGCCCCGGGCTTCGACCTGATCGTCGGCAACCTCAAGCACACGGCCGGTCACGCGTACCCAGGTCTCGGCAATCCGGTCGCCCGCGCGAAGCGGGAGGTCGAGGTCAAACTCGCCGTCGCCGAGGCTGGCCTCGGTAATTGCCGCTCGCAATGCTGTCACGCCCACTGGACCTAGCGCGTTCTCAAAGCAATGCCATCCGGGTACGACGTCGGGTCTTAAGTCGAAAAGAGCCGTGAAACCGCCGGACCACCAGACCCGCTGGTCGGGCAGAGTCAACTGAAATGCGCCAACGCGTACCGTGCGTTCGATCTGGTCCAACTGCTCGAGCAAGCGCTGTCGTTGCTCAACACCGCGTTTGAGCGCGGTTGCCGAACGCAGATTGGTGAGACCGAGAGAAATGTCCGCCGCAATATCATCAAGCACGGCCACTTCGTCAGAACCGAATTGCCCGGACCTGCTGCTGTAGACGTTGAGCAGACCGATGACCCGTCCATCACAGGTGAGCGGCAATGCAGCCGATGCACGAATGTTGTGTTGACGAGCAAGCGCATGCCAGGGCGCATTGCGCGGATCCTTCAGGAAGTCGTTGCAGATCACGCGTTCTCCGGATCGCAGCACGTGCCCGCCCGCTCCCCGACCCTGCGGGTCGAGCGCATCGGCCGACAGCTCGATTTCATCGGCATAGGCCTTGGCGGGCCCGGCGGCAGCCGCGGACCGAAGACGCCCGTCGGGATCGAGCAGACCTACCCACGCAGCCAAGTAGCCGCCGTAGCCCACCGCAATGCTGCAGAGCTCCTTGAGCAGCGTCGATTCGCAGTCCGCCCGAGCGATCGCCCGGTTGGTACGCGACAGAGTTTGATAGAGCCGGCCGAGCCGCCGGCCCGGCGTCGCTTGCTCCGCCGCGCTCGCAATGCGCGGGTTGGATCTGACAGCGCGCATCAAGCAATCACGAGCTTCGAGACGATGTCCAACAAGGTCTGAGGCTGGTACGGCTTCATGATCCACGCCTTGGCGCCCGCGGCCCGACCTTGGCTCTTCTCGTCCTCGCCGGCCTCCATGGTCAGCATGATGACCGGCGTGCATTTGTAGCTTGGATGCGCGTTTACGGCTTTCAGGAACTCGATGCCGTTCATGCGCGGCATGTGGATATCGCTGATGATCAAGTGCAATTCGCCGCTGAGCTTAGCGATGCCGTCCTCGCCGTCGTTCGCCTCAATCACCTCGTACCCGGCGTGCGTGAGCACCATCCCCGCCACTTGCCGCGCAGAGGAAGAATCGTCGACGATCAAAATCCGCTTCGCCATGAGCCCTCGCGTTTCAAATGCACTCGGCAGCCCGCGGCGCATCTGAGATCTCGTGCGCACCGCTCTTAGGCATCTCTCCCGTGTACTCGCAGTTGAACCAATCCACGGCAAACCGCATGAGGTGGATGCCGTTGCGCAAATTGAGTTTGCGCTTGATCCTCTCACGATGTGACTCGACGGTTTTGATGCTCAAATTGAGTGAGCGCGCGATCTCGCGAGTGCTCATCCCATTCCTGATTCCGTGCAGCACCTGCAGCTCGCGATTGCTGAGTCGGTCAACGGGATTTGCCGAAAACGGCCGACCCCGGGCGGACACTCCCCTAATGATATTTCTGGCGACCGAATCCGAGACACAGGTCCCACCGTCAATCACGCGCCGCAGCGCACATAGAATTTGCTCGCTCGTTGCATTTTTTGTTATGTATCCGTTGGCGCCAAGCGACAACATGTGCTCCGCAAAAACGTCCTCCTGCTGATTGGATAACACCAAAATTGCAAGGTTTGGATAGCAAGAACGCACCTCACGCATCAGTCCGATTCCCTCGCCTCGATTGAGGCTGATATCAGTGACTATCACATCAGGTTCGGTCTCTCTAATGGCAGCGAGTGCGTTTGTCGCGGAATCAGCCTCCGCGCAAATAACCAAGTCGCGTGCCTCTTCGATGATTGACCGCAAGCCTTCGCGCACGATGGGATGGTTGTCGACAATCAGAATTCGAGCAATTCGGCTCTGTCCAGTGCCGAGTGCCGGAGGGCAAGAGTTGCGTGCCCGTTCATTACCTCGTTCCACGATAACTCCTCCGACTATTGCTGCTCATAGTCCGCGGGCCCGTTGCCGACGCATACCGTTGGGCACGATGTGTTGTTGCTGCGCAATTTTTCACTGGGGCGCCTATGCGATGGCGCCGGCCCACGACAGGCGCGGGGTTTCCGCTCCACGAGCATCGCACTCGCGCGACATCGCGGGCAGATCGATCCTTACTGTCGTCCCCGAGCCTAATTGACTGTCGAGCCAAAGCCGCCCCCCCTGGGAACAGATCGAACGATGTGCGATGCCGAGGCCTAGAGCGACGGAGTCCGAAGCGACCGGCGAATCGGCTAGACGTCGCCGCCAGTTATCCAAGGCCGCGTCATCCATGCCGGCGCCGTTGTCAGCGACGGTGATGCGCACGAATCTCGAGCAGCCGTCGGGGCCTGCCATGCCGGCGACTCCGATCTCGATGACACCGTTCGGCTGCCGCACGGCCCGAGATGCATTGCATACGAGATTCAGCAGCGCGCGCTGTAAGGCGATCGGATCAATTTCCACCAATGGGGCTTGTGCATCAATTGCGAGGCGCAGCTTGCACGCGCTGCCAACGACCGCGCGCAACAATGGCAGCGCTTCCCGCACCAAACTGCCGATCGACAGGAATCGCCGGTCGCTGCCCGACTCGTGACTAAAGATCAGCACCTGGTCGACGAGATTGCACGCCATCTCGATCGTGATGAGCATGGGTCGCAATTGCGCCTGCAATGCCGGATTGCCCTTCGCTTCGGCCCGCAGGACCCGCGCATATTCGGCAGTAGCCAGCAACAGGGATTGCAGGTCACGGGCAACGCCGATCGCGAACTCGCCTAGGCTCGAAATGCGCTCGGCGCGCTCGGCAGCTTCATCTGTTGTCATGGACTCGTACCCGCTCAACGCCACAATTCGGCTGGGCGCACTCTAGGGATACGGTACCGGCTTGGAAATCGGGAAATTTCCTACTGGAGCGGATGAGAGTATGTAGAGGAGCGCGCTGGGACGCCCCGCTTCAGGCGTCAATCAGTTTATTGCGGATCGCGTAGCGCACCAGATCGGCCAGGGAGCCGAATTCCATCTTGCGCATCACGTTGCTGCGGTGCGTTTCAACGGTTTTCACGCTCAAGTGTAGCGCCCGCGCCACGTCCTTGTTGTTATTGCCTTCCGCCAGAAGTTGGACGATCTCACGCTCGCGCGGCGAAAGGGTGAGGGCGCCAGGTGCGTCGGATTGCTCCCCGCGTCGCAGATAACCTTCCAGCACGAAGCGCGCAATTTTGGAAGTAAAGAATGGCCGATCATCGAGCAGCGCTTCAATGGCCTGCACCAGGATCCGGCCGGCGTCGGACTTCAACACATAGCCCATTGCCCCCGCGTCGAGTACCTCACGAACCAGCTGCTCGGACTCATGCGCGGTGACAATAAGTATCCGCGTCTTCGGCGTCGCGATTCGAATTTGGCGAGTGGCATCGAGACCGTTCAGCTGGGGCATGGTCAGATCTAGCACTGCGATCTCTGGCGTCAGTTGAGCTGCCAGCTCGCAAGCTTGCCGGCCGTCCGCTGCTTCTGCGACGATCCTCCATTCGGGTCTGTCGGCCAGCACTGAAACGAGTCCGCGCCTGAACAGTTCATGATCGTCTGCTATCAGAATCCGTACCGCGTTCATTGTTCCATACTCGCTACAACGACACAGGCTGCGCGACAGTCGCAGCGCCGGTGCGTACCAGGGCCAACTTGGCCTGCACTGTCGTCCCACGCGGACCGGTTTTCACGCTGAGTGCTCCTCCAAGCTGTCGCATGCGTTCACGCATACCCGCGAGGCCGACGCCCAACGCGGCGACGTCTTCCTCCGTGCCGGCCGAACCATCGACGAGGATGCCGTGACCTGCGTCCTCCACTTCCAAGACTACCGCATCGTCCTGTTCTAGCAGCCTAATGATAACCGATGGGCTGTGGGAGTGCCGGTGCACGTTGGTCAGCGCTTCCTGAGCCACGCGGAAAATGACCAATTCCAGTTCAGGCGGCAGCCGGTTCATCGTCTCAGGCAATTCCAACTCGACATGCAGATCGCTGCGCTGGCGCAAACCGTCGGCTAGCCATCGAAGCGCGCTCAGCAATCCGATCTCGTCCAAGAGCGGCGGATGAAGCAGATAGGCAGCCGTGCGAATCTCGGTCGTGCACTGACGCGCCAGCGTAACGCATTCGCCGAGCAGCGCATCGGCTGATTTCAAGGATGGTTTCACCAACTGCACGAGGCGGGTGAGAGCAAGTTCGAGCGCCGCCAGATTTTGCCCGGTACTATCGTGCAGTTCGCGCCCAATTCGCCGCCGCTCATCGTCTTGGAGCTGGACCAGGGTTGCGGCCAAGTCATGCAGCTCGTGGAGCACGCGTTCGCGGTCCTGGTCCGCCCGTTTGCGCTCAGTGACATCGTGGATGATGACGAGGGTTAGCTGTTTACCGTCGGCGTCGAGACTCGATAGGTCCACGGCGGCAAAAAATGGCGCACCCGAGTCTAGTCGCTGACAAATCCATTCGAAACTGGCGACCTCAGATTTCAGTTTTTGCCCCCACAGCACTTCGGACAATGTACCGTCGGCCTGCAAACTCGGCGAGAGATCCCGCAGCCGCCGATTGATGAGGTTGCTCGGGCTATCCATTCCAAACATCGTAGCGGCGGTTCGATTGGTCTCCATGATGTGATCGCCTTCGACTACCAAAGCGCCGAAGGCGGCATTGTTAAAAAGCGTCCGGTAGTGGAGCTCTCTGCGTCGCAGCGCCCGCATGAAGTGACTCAGCATCCAGGTGGTAGCGATCACGAGAATGGTCGCGATGCCGCTCAGCAGTCCGGTCCACCACAACCGCCCATACCAAGGGGCGAGCGTTTCCGCGAGACGCCCGGAGGCGAACGCCTTGATCGGGTAGCCAGCCACGCGGTTGTAGGCAGCGATTATCGGTTTTCCGATCAACATCCCGTTGCCTTCGAGCACACCGGAATCGGGCCCAACCAAAGCCCGTTGAAACAACTCGTAGTGGCTGATATTACCGCCCTCGGCGGCACGTGCCTGCGCATCTCCGCCCGAGAGCACGAGCATCAGAGCTGTGCCATCATCGCCAATCAATCCGAGTCCGCCGCCTGATTCAGACGGGCGATAAACACTTTCCAAGCGCCTGAATGCGATCAGCGCGCCGGCCCAGGTGCCTTGCAATGTTCCGTGAAGCACTCGCCGCGCAATCGGAACGACCGGTTCGCTCGGATTATCAGGATCGGAAATCGGGCCGCCGACCCAAGCGTCCGACGGAAGCGTCAAGGCAGGCTTCAACCACGCGGGAGCCACGGCGGCACGGTCGGTGGTCTCGAACCGACCGACTCGGACATACCCTTGCGCATTGACCAGGAACAGCGATCGAACGTATGCGCCGCCGGTGAGCATATCCGCCAAAGTCTGCGAATACTGCGCTTCGCTTGCGGCGACATCATGGCGCTTTTCCAGCTCATTGACGGCGGCCAGTGCGGCCCCAACGCCGTCACCAAGCATGGCTTCGACTTGCGCTTCGAGCGTCCCGCTGACACTGCGCAAGCGCTCGCGTTCCAGCTGGATCGTCGAACGATGGTCCCTTTCGATACTTTGCGCGGCCAGCCCCCAGATCCCCGCACATAGGATCACGGCATAAACAATGAGCGCCCAGTCGACGGAGGCCGACAAGCGGCGGCCTAAATGTGTGCCGCGGTCTCGCACGCCGAAGCTCTTTGGCTGACGCTGAGCATTTACATCTGACATGTATTTCGATCGTACACGCCCCCGTTTGCAAGTGCACGAATCGGCGTAAATCAAGCTCTTCTTTTAATAGGTACGGGATCAGTGGATCAAGGATGACGCGCACCGTTCGATTGCCGGATTTCTCAAGCACTCGGCTAAAGGTAGGCCGACCTTCATCTGGGTCAACCGGAGCGTACACGGTGTCGCCGGGCGAGACTGAGTACGCATAGAACGGACTATTATCGAGCCGATATCGATCCTCACCCAAATCAAAAGCCCACAAGGTTTCAACGTTCTCCGAGCCATCTTCCTCTTCAACTCGGAAAAGGACCTTTGCCGTGGACTCCAGGTCAGGTTGAGTCATATCAGGCACCCGTTGCAATCGAAGACATCATAATCTTCGAGTTCACATAGCATCTGTTGGCGACCCGAAGCCGCCCAACGGCAGGCCAGATCCGGGTGTGGCATCCTTGCGTGGATGTTTACGTTTCGAACCCGCAGGCGACGATGGTGGCTCGGAGCGATCGCCGCCGCGCTGGTCGTAAGCCTGGCCGCGCTCTTCCTGAGATCCATGCTCGAGCACGCGGTGCGAGCGCGGATCGAGTCCGCAGCCGTGCGCCATGGCGCAGTTGCTCGAATCGGGCTGGTACACGTCGGCGTCTGGCCGTTGCTGCGATTGGAGGGATTCGATCTCGACTTCGGTCATGGAGTGCAACTGCATGCCGACATGATCGCGGCCACGTGGCGCGGCCGCTTGCGGCTCGCAGTTCGCGCCGCCACTCTCGCGGGGCCGGCACGGGTGAGTGTCAGATCGCCGGCAACCGCCTGGGACATGACGGGAATTTTCGGCGAGGACCTCCGGCTCACGCTGGTGGAGCCACAGGGAGACCTGTCAATCCGCAAGCTGGCGTATGCGGGGGGCAGCGCGTGGAACATCGAGGCACGTGGGCTCGACGTCGGACGTCTCCTCGACGTGCGGCGCGACGCCCACACGCTGCTCGATGGCGGTATCGCGGACGGCCGCGTGGACCTTCAGTCCAGCACCGGTGCGCTCCGTTTCCACGTGGACATGGGCGCGCGCGGCGCGCGCTCAGGAGCACTGGCGGATAACGCCGCCGAGGAGCCGCAGCTCGGCGATCCGACAGACGTGACCATAGGATTCGACGGCGCCTGGCGCCGGATCGGGGGCACGATCGAGATCCCCGAGATCCACGGGACAGTGGCCGGTGCCGCCCTAGCGGGCTCGATCACAATGCGCGATCTCGACACCGATCCGTTTGTCGATCTCGCACTCGGCATGCAGCATCTGGACTTCGCGCAATTGCTGGGTGCATCCGGGCTCGCGGTGCCCGAAAGCTTGGGAATGGCGCCCGGCGCCGGCCGTGACCTTGGCTCGGCCAGGATCGACGTGCGTGTACGCGGACGCCTGGCGGACCCTGCCTCGCTCTCGGTGAGCCAGAAGATCGACTTCAGGCCGCCACGTCAGATGCCCCCAGCAATCGCGCGCCTGCGCGGCGATTTCATCTTCAGATCCGAGGACGGCCCCGGGCCGCACCGCCCCATCGACGTCTCGCTCGCGTCGCCCGACTTCATCGCCCTGCACGACGTTCCGCCGCTGTTCGTGCGCACACTGCTGCTTGCCGAAGACACAGGCTTCTACGGGCATCGCGGCATCGACCTGCGTGAACTACCCGCTGCGCTGCTCACCAACTGGTCCCGCGGAGGCGCCGCGCGCGGCGCGTCCACAATCACCCAGCAGCTGGCCAAGAACTTGTTCCT
This sequence comes from uncultured Gammaproteobacteria bacterium, assembly GCA_963782845.1. Lineage (GTDB taxonomy): Bacteria > Pseudomonadota > Gammaproteobacteria > Steroidobacterales > Steroidobacteraceae > Bog-1198. The sequence continues at coordinate 255,299 of CAWALM010000002.1, forward strand.
GTCACGCGACAAGCAGCTCGGACGCAAGCTGCAGGAACTGGCGATCACGTTCCTGCTCGAGTCGGCGCTCGGCAAGGATCGTATCCTCGAGATCTACCTGAACATCATCGAATGGGGACCGGACCTGCGTGGCCTGCGGCCCGCGGCCCGCCGCTATTTCGGTCGCGAACCCCGAGAGTTGACGCCGGCCGAGATGGCCTTCCTGGTCGCGATCATCCCCGGACCGATCAAGTACCAGTACTCATTCGCGCACGGCACGCCGGGGCCTGGGCTGCGTTCGCTAATCGACGAGTTGCTGGCGAAGCTGCGGTCCGTGGATGCGATCGGCGAGGAGGAATATCGGCGAGCGCTCGGCGAACCCATCGTCGTTGCGGGCGGCAGGCCGCCCGGATGATCGGTGGCGAATGGAACCGGGCGGGCGGTATCGACAAAGTCCCCTTGTAGTTCGGTTTAGGATGTATCGCGCTATCGCACTCCCGGTGGCTTCATATCGAGACTCGTATTGCTTCGTTTGATGGCGTTTGGGGGACGGTCAGCGATGGGTTGGTCGACGAGCCAGTGGACGAGGGTAGTCACGTCAGCGACTCGTCGCGGCCCGCACCGGACCTCCGCGACCGGCAGCATTGCGGCAAGCGAAATGCTCGCGTTTTACCTGGCAGATAAACCCAGACCACGCGCATCCAATCCTTTGGATTCCAAATCGGTTTTTGCCTGCGTCGTGGCCTCATCATAAGAACGATAAGAGGAATACAACTTGTTGGGTCCCGTTTTAAAGCCGCACAACATGCGCCGGGACTTTGGCAAGCGCCAGACCTCGTCCGAAATCGCAGGGGGAATGCCGAGATCTGAAATTGCATCCGCGCGCCGCGCCGCCTTCGATTGCTGTGGCCATATTTGCTGAAACTCGAACGGACTAAACCCGACCAGCCGGCCATTCATATCCGAGTAAACCTGTGCGTCCACTCGGGATCGCTCGGCAACTGAAAGCAGGCTGTAAGTGTAAGCTGCCAAGTAAATGGCGGCCGCTTCGTTGTAACGCCGCTCACGACTGAAGCGGTGCGTTGCCGTGCTGCATTTCCTGAATTGCGATACTTTGAAGTGATATCGGCATCGACGCCCACAGTCTCCGTGGGACATCTTCGAGGAAGCCGGCTCCCGTCCACGTCAAACCATCATATTGCGTAGCAGTGCCGAGTTCCTTTAACTGCATCGGGCTTCCCAGTGATTGTTACGAACGACAGCCTACCGCAAGCTGCGAACGGCGGCTTTATCGGCATCATTTCGGCCCGCGAGCGCCCGCTTGTGGCCGGGAACCGCCTTATGAGCCTCTCCAAGGCTACCCTCCAGTGCGATGAAGCCGGAACGGCAGGTCTCGGGCGGGTGCTATTGGGTAAGCTAGCGCGAGCGGCCCCGATGGAGACTCCAAGGAGAAGAAATATGGCGAATGGGTTCGACCAGCGTGGAGGATTGTCATGGCAAGCTCCGGTGCTGATTCTATGCGTACTCACGTTGGCCGGTGCGCACGGTGCAACCGGAGCTGCTGAACGTATTTGCGCAGCCGAATTGCTTTCGCCCACGTGGTCTGGCGAAGTGACCGCTAACACCGCGTTCATACCGGGATTTGATGCTGTTACCGAGCACGCGCCGTTTTTTGGAACGCTGCAATTAACCGAGACAGAAATGACTACTGAGCCTGCGGCCTTCTCGCCGCGCTCAGTCTTCGGTCGAGATCCGAAGTTGTTTCCGGGCGTCGCCATCTCCTTCTTCACCGACAAGGGCGATCTCGTGCCCTTTACGCAAGAAGTGATCCGGTACGGTTCCAACAATCGAGGGCTCAGCTACTGGGACATAATCGTGCAGCCCGGCCGGGTTTGGTCTCAGCCTAACGATAACGGATGGTCGCGCGCTGGGTTCCCTTTTGCGCTCGTGAACTCCATCGAAGGCGAGACGCACAATGGCTTGGCGACATTCCTTTACAGGGGTGGTCGAGTATCGAATTTGCGCTTTCAGATCGTGCAACAAACGGCGCCGTTCTACATCAAGGATGATTTCGTCGCCGCCGGCGTCGTTCCGGCGACTTTTTCTCCCGCAGCGACCGACCAACTAAGTTCCCTAAAGCGGGATTACGATGCCGCTCGCGCCGATGCAGTTCCAATTGCCAGCTGGGACGAACTCGCGGCAAAAGTTGGTAGTGCCAAACTCGCCAATTTCGATGGAAACATGCGAGCGAGCGACATTGTACTTTCCGGACTCGACTATCAAGGTACCTTCTATCTAAAAGGATGTCGGAGCGCCGGTGGCCAGTTGCCGTGGTGCGATCGCGCGCGCTTCGGAGTTTGGTCGGCCACTAAGGCATTGGCGAATGAAACGGCGCTGTTGAGGCTCGCCGAGAAGTACGGCCCAGGCGTGTTCGAGATGAAGATTTCCGACTATGTTCCGGAGGCGGCCCGCTATCGCGGCTGGCACGACGTGAAGTTCGATGATGCAATCAACATGACAACTGGAATCGGCAATGGCAGTACGAAACGCGAGCCGAATGACACAAGTGATGGTTACCTCGACGCCAGTTACTCGAAATGGTACGAGGCCCGCTCGACCCAGGAGAAGGTGTCCGCGCTGCTCAAAGATGGCGGCGTGTACCCGTGGGGTCCCGGCCGGGTCACGCGCTACCGCGATCAGGATATGTTCATTCTCGGAGTCGCGATGGACCGCTTTCTCAAGTCGAAGCAAGGGCCTAAGGCCGACATCTGGTCGATGTTGCAGCGAGAAGTGTTTGCGCCGATCGGTATTCATCAGGCGCCGACCAACCGCACCATTGAAGCGGATGGCGGCACCGGACATCCGCTCATGGCCTACGGCTACTACCCAACCATCAGCGACATGGTGTTAATAGCACGGCTTTACCAAAACAATGGCAAGCACGGCGACCAACAGATCTTGTACGCGCCGCGCATACGAGAGCTGCTAGCCGGCCCAAATCCGCGGGGATTTCCAACCGGCGAGAAGCTGCCCGTGGGTGAGACCACATATATCAATGCATTCTGGGTCACATCGTTCGTTGCATCGCAAGATTGCCGATTGTTTTATCCTCGAATGATCGGCTGGGGCGGCAATATTGTGGCATTAATGCCGGGAGGTTTGACGGGCATCCGCCTCGCAAAGAGCCGTGAAACGGAGGATAACTCCGAGGTCGATACCAGCGGGATGGCGCAAGTCGCAAACTCCTTGTCGAAGTTCTGCCGGTGACATTCTGCGGCATACGCGGCGTAATTGTCGGGGCCGCTGCTCTCGGAGACCGCCGGGTAATCACAAGTTTCTTGTTACGCAGTTCCAGATTAGACGGCCCCGTCGAGGACGTGAGTTCGCGTAGTCGAGTGCCCGGTTTTTGGCCGGTACGCGCCCGATCATCCTCGCGACAGCGGACATTCGGCGCGAAGTACCCGTCGCCTAGCACTATCAAATCGAATTGTGTGTTTGAGTTTCGCAGGAAAATACCGTGAAACTCGAACACACGCGCGAGCGAATTTAGTGTAAAGACGCGACCCGCCACGGTCGTGATCGGACCAATTCGCTGTGTTAGCCTAGCGACTGTGAACGGCAGCCCGAGCGAAGGCATCCTTGAGGGTGCGAACGTACCCCCGTCGCGCATTGAGCGCGATTTCCGTTATTGGTCGTGGTGGCTCTTCCTGTTTGCGGCCCTTTGGGTCGCAGGTTATGTTAGTCTGGCGCCGGATCCAGTCGCGCTGTTCCGCAAGAACTGGATCTTCATTCCCTTAGGTTTCTGTGGGGCCATACTTGGGAACATCTCCGCTGTCGGCGGCGGCATCGTGTTCATTCCCGCGATCATTTTTCTGTTTCAGCTGCCGGCGGTCACCGCACTGAAGATTGCGCTCGCAAGCCAATCCTGGGGCATGACCAGCGGCGCGGTCGGATGGATGCAAAAGCGCGTCGTGCCGCTGCGGGCACTGAAGCTCACGGTTCCCGGGTTGCTGCTCGGCAGCACCGTGAGTTCGCTGGTGATCCATCCGAGCGCGCTGCTGGTGAAACTGCTATTCGGACCGGTGTCGATTCTGCTCGGCGTGCTGACGCTTGTGTTGTCCAAGCGCGCCGGGAACTCGAATGCCGCGGCGGATATCCCGGCGAACGCAGCGCTGCCGCTTGTGGTCATCGCATTCATTGGCGGCTTGATCACCGGATGGATCGCGATCGGTGAGGGCGAGTTGGTCGCGGCATTGCTGATGTTGTTTTATGGCGTGAATGTCGCGGCTTGCATCGGTCTTGGCGTCGTGCTGCTCTCGATCAACTCGATCTTCCTTACGCTGCTGCATCAATTCTTCCTCGGCGGAATTCCCTGGAGCATCGCAGCATTCACCGGTCTCGGTTGCGTGTTCGGCGCCCGGCTCGCGCCGTATTTGAGCCGCCGATCGAATCCGATCGTTCTCAAGACGATTTTCGCGATCATCGCGATTTGCGACGGGGTTCTCTTCATCGTGCAATATGCGGTGCTGCACCGCACCGATTGAGCAGCTTTCGACGTCAGCCATGATCAATGCGGATCACCTGCTGGTCTTGCAAGACTTGCTGAGTGATCACCTGGACATTCAGCGGCGTTTCCATGATCGGCGTGTCGGTCTTCATTGCGGTAGTCGCGTTGGGTGCGTCGTACTCAGTGTCGGCAGTGTCATTGACGATCATCTTGGGTAATTGAGTCGGGGCCGGCTCGGTCGCTTGGTCGGCCAATGTGATCTGCCACACGAACAGCGACATCGCCACGGTTGTTACCTGTCTGAGCTTCTTCATTTATCTGTCCCTTCCAAAATGGTTAATTGATTTCCGTGGGTCCGGCGCGCGCACCGGCCGCCCGTCGCGCCTGGCCCCGGTGCAGCGCCAGGTCATGACTGCGTCGTGTGCCGACTCATCGAGGCGAACGGATCCGCTGCCTTTCACCACCGTCGCCGCCCGCACTCGGCCGCTTTCACCAATTTCGACGCGCAGTGTCACTTCACCTTGCTCGCGAAGACGTCGCGACTGCGGCGGGTAGATCGGCGGTGTGCGCTGCGTGCAATACATCGCCAACTCGTCAGCGAGCTGCGCCGATGCGGGTGCCGCGATCATCCCGGCCGCTGCGGCTACAGGGTCATTGCTCGGCGCGGACTTCCGTTCGTCACCAAGGGGTTCCGGAAAATCCATGGTCGACGTCAACTCGAATTCGAGAGTGACCTACTGCAGCTGCGGATTTGCAGATCGCGGTGGATCAGCCGGCCGATCGTGCCTTTGGGCATCAATGACTGCGATCTTTACGAATCGTTCGGGCGACTTCAGTACGAGCCAGTCCCGCAGCAGCCCGCCGAGCACGACCACATGGGCGACCAAAACGCCTAACGCGACCAACCACAAAAGGGGTCGACGAGAACCTATGGGGTCAGCAATCACCATCGCATGCTCCCCGCGTTCAATTGAGGCGCCGCAAAGTTACGGGATCAATTGTCGGGAATACCGTCCCTGTGCGTTCGGGCGGCGATCCGCCCCACATAGGCTGCGCCATTGCAGCCCGAGCGCCACAACAGCACACAACTCGCCCGAGGCGGCGAGCGCCATCAAAGCAACAAAGGCGCTTGACACGGAATCCCATGGCCCATACTCCAACCCAGCCAGCACAAAGCACGAAATGCCGCTCAAGATTGCGGCGGATTTCGAAGGCGGTCTGTCGAACTAGACGAGGGCGGGAGGACCGCGCGGGAGGCCCGTCGGCACGATCGTGCCGCGGGGAATGACTTTTTGCGGGGGAAATTCAATCGAGGCGGGAATCAAATGTGCCAGCGCTGCGACCGAGATCGCGTGCGGCACCGCTATCGTCGAGGCCGCGGCCGCGAAGGGGCAGATCCCCGTGTTTTCGTGGTTCGGCGCATTGCCGCCGTGACTCGAGTTCGTCGAGTGGCCCGGCATCGCCATGCCGGACATATCCATCGAGGACATGTCCATGCCCGCCATATCCGTGGCGGACTGGTCGGAGGGCCGCTGATCGATTGACGAACCCGGTGCAAGCGAAGCGTAGCCGGAACACAGAATCAACCCGCCGGCTCCGGGCATGAATCCGGCGGGAATCAGCGCGCGCGCAAGGAACGTGACGACCAGCAGCGCTGCCAGCCACGGATCGCGTGCATAACGGATTGCGACTCGAGTTCTCACGTTCTTAAAGGAGCAAACGCCAGGCTGCACAAGGTTTCAGCATCGCCGACATCTTTGACGGGTTAAAAGCGGTAGCTCCCACGGTTCAGCTCTCCCAGCCGCCATTGCAGATCAAAATTGGTAGGCGACCATGAACTTCAGCAGCACGGGTGCGACCAGTTGTCCCTGAGTCCCTTCCGTCGCTGCTGACGGAGCTGCGTTCGCATAGTGATAGACGCGAAATTCGGCATCTCCGTAGATCTTCCATTTGCCGACGTCCGCCTCGAGGCCCGGCGAGAGGAGCAACCGATGGTACCCACTGTTGGGAGGATCGGCGTTCACGCCGCTATCGTGCAGACGGTCGGACCCGATCACCTGGAGAAGCGTGGTGAGATTGCCTTTTTTTCCCAATTGGATTCCATCGTAGAGCAGCCCGGCCGCGACGTCCGTCTCGTTGCCCGGCCGGTATCCCTCGCGCGAGTCGAACGCCCGCTGAAAGAGCGCTTCGGCGAACCATTTCAAATGATTCTCCAAGCTAATCGTGCCTAAGTGGTAGCCGCCCAGCAATAAGTCGGTCGTTCCCGTGCCTATCGAGGTATCCCGATCGAAATTGGGATAGGTCCAATCACCGGTCGGCAGTTTCAATCCGACCGAAAGGCCCGTCGACATATCGGGGGAAATTCCGGTGTAGGTGCCGAGCACGCGGATGTCGCCGAGCGCGCTGTGCTTGAAGGCCGTGACGTCCGCTGATCCTGGAGCGCCGATGTCGGTATTGAAGGTTCTGAACCAGTACGGAACCTTCACCGACATGCCCCATTCGCGGTTGAAGTTGTAGTCGAGCCCCACCCCGCCGAAATGCGTCGCAATTTCCTTGTCGGTATTGTTCGCCGCCGGAGCCGCTTGCGAGCCGACCCAGTTCTGCTTTTGATCTTGGTAATCGTCTTCCACATACAGCATTGCGCCGGGTTGCGTGAGAAGCATCGCCGCGGTGCCGACGTCAAACACGCCGCAGCCGCAAGCGCAGCCCAGCGCGAAGCCCGGTACGAGTGCGCTCGCGACGGTTACGAAGAGCGCCCGCTTCGCGCGGGCGGCCGAGAAAAAAGCCAAGGGCGTGAACCATCCACGCACGCAATTTGAACTAGTCATGTGACCCCCGAAGAAATCCCGAAAAGCAGGAACAGTGCGAGACGCAAGCCGGTCAGCGGCTTGCATCACCCACAGCACTAATAATCAAGGATCAGGCGGTTGACGGCGGACCGCGCGGCAGGCGCGTCGGCACGATCGTGCCGCGGGGAATGAATTGCTGAGGAGGAAACTCAATTGACGTGGGAATCAAATACGCCAGCACCGCGACGGAGTCCGCATGCGGTGCAGCCATCGTCGAGGCGACAACCGCAAAGGGGCAGATCCCCAGGCTCTCGTGCTCCGGCGCATTGCCGCCGTGACTCGGGTTGCCCGAGTGGCCCGGCATCGCCATTCCGGACATATCCATGGCGGACATATCGGATGGCATAGGCTCAGTCGACGAGCCCGCAGTGAAGGCAGCGTAGCCGGAACACAGGACAAGCCCGCCGGCTCCCGGCATGAATCCGCTGGGAATCAGCGCGCGCGCAAAGAACGTAATGATCAGCAGCGCTGCCAGCCACGGATTGCGTGCACAACGAATTGCGGCCCGGGTTCTCACCCTCTTAGATTAGCCTACAAACATGCTTTTCACTACGACTGCTCGAATCGTTGGCTAGGCACCCACAATTCCAATCTGACCTGGACCAACTTGCCTCGCCGCCCGACGAATGTCCGGAATAACGGGGCCCATCAATGCCAATGTTAGCAAGACGAGAAGCTGTCCACCGAAGCGGGGCGGCTCCAGCAGTTCCGAGGAGCACGCATTTGCGAGAGCACTGGAACAAGCGACATCCGGCAAGCCGAAGAGTACCTCGCGAAGCGCATAGTCGAGCTTCGCGAGACGAGACTCTATGGTGCGCGCGAGTTGCGCTCGTTCCGGTCCGCGGCGACGAAATACCTGCTGGAGTACAACTACAAGAAACGCATCAAGGACGACGCATTGCACTTGAAGCAGCTCGACCCGTTCATCGGGGTGCTCGAGCTGAAGCAGGTGCATATGGGGAGCCTGCAGGAATTCATTGCGCAGCGGCGGCGGGATGGCGTGAAGACCAAGACCCTGAATTTGGCGCTCGGCGTCGTGCGCAGGATCTTGAATCTCGCCGCCACCGAGTGGATCGATCGACAGGGCAAGACGTGGTTGAAGACGGCACCCAAGATCAAGCTGTTTCCGCTGCGCGACGCCCGGCCGCCCTATCGGCTCACGCGCGAGGAACAGGCGCTCTTGTTTCAAGAGCTGCCCGACCACCTCGCCCGCATGGCGCTCTTTAAAGTGAACACGGGACTGCGGGAGCAAGAGGTCTGCAAACTGCAGTGGGACTATGAGGTGAAGGTGCCGGAACTCGACACATCGGTGTTCATCATCCCGGGCGAGCAGATCAAGAATGGCGAAGAGCGCCTGGTCGTGCTCAATCGGGTGGCGTCGTCGGTCATCGAGAGCGTTCGCGGTCTGCATCCGGTCTATGTGTTCGTGCACGTGCGGAAGAAAGACGAGGAGCCCAAGCCGGTGCTCAGGATCAACAACACGGCGTGGAAGGCGGCTCGGGAGCGCGCGGCGGACAAATGGACGGAGCAGCATGGAGAGCCGGCGCCGGCAGGCTTCCGCAGCATTCGGGTCCACGATCTCAAACACACCTTCGGCCGCAGACTCCGGGCCGAGGGCGTGTCGTTCGAGGATCGTCAGGACTTGCTCGGGCATCGCAGTGGTCGTATCACGACGCACTACTCCCAGGCGGAATTGACGAACCTGATCGAAGCCGCGGAGAAAGTTTGTACGGCGCAGTCCCGCAAAACCCCCGCAACGACGTGGTTGCGGCGCAAGAGCGGTTAGTGGGAGGCGCTAACTCACTGATCTGATGATGGTTTGGATGCGCGCCCGGACGGATTCGAACCGCCGACCACCTGGTTCGAAGTACAGTATTCCGAAGGCCATATTATCTTTTTAAATCAATTGCTTACGGACTCCCTGCTGTGCCACGATTTCTCGAGATACCGGCATATAAGCCTTGGAATGCCCAGATACGCCGAGTTTGAATGGCACACCCACGCGAGGCACCCAGTTCTAAGCCCATGCGTAAGTTGACACCATCCTGAACAACAATCCTATTAATTGTCCGTACATTGTACGGATGCTATAGTATGCAGGTCACGAGACCGTATATAGGAGAGGAATGGTGCGTGATTCCGTAAAGCGCCGGGAAGACCGGCTCGAAGTTCGTTTGACGCCCAAGGCAAAATCGATGTTGAAGCGTGCCGCCTCGATCGAGCGCAAAACCGTCAGCGCCTTTGTTCTCGACAAGGGTCTTGAGGCGGCGGCGGAAACGCTCGCCGATCGGCGCGAGTTTCGTTTGAGCGCAAAACAGTATGACAATTTTATCGCAGCGCTCGACGCCCCGACCAAGCCACGGCCGCGCCTCGAAAAACTCATCACGACACCCAGCGTCCTTGAGTGAGCAAATTCGGAGCTATAGAGAAGCTGCGGCGCGAACACATCCTTGACAGCTTCGATTGCGGCAAAGAGGACCTCAATCGGTTCCTCAAGCGCCAAGCGTGGAACAACCAACAAGCGCACAGCGCACAGACGTATGTGCTGACCAAGGACCTTGTCGTCACTTGGGTATTACAGTCTGGCAGCCGGCTCGGTAACCCATGACGAGGCCACCGAACGCGCAAAGAAGGGCGTGGCACGTCATCCGATCCCAGTCATACTTCTCGCGCGTCTGGCGGTCGATGCCTCGCTACATGGTGAAGGTGTAGGACCAGCATTGCTAAAGGACGCCCTACTCCGCGCAGCGCAGGCGGCCGATACGATTGGTGCCAGGGCGGTGCTCGTTCACGCGAAGGACGATCAGGCCAAGGGGTTTTACGAGCATTTCAACTTCGAGCCGAGCCCGAGCGATCCTTACCATCTGCTGCTGATCATGAAAGACTTGATGCGGATCATGGGCAAATGATCACTCAGTCACGGGTCCGATTGATTTGATTGCGCGCTCGGACGGATTCGAACCGCCGACCACCTGGTTCGAAGGCCGTCACTCGATCGATCGCAAGTTGATGATTTTATGAACGATTCAGTAGGGGGTTCGTCTAATACTTCTCCAAGATACGCCGCGCTAAGCGCTTGTTTGCCGTGGATCGTCACATCTAATATTAGACGTAACCGCTCGACGAAAATGACCGGACGTTCAAAATCACCGTCGGCCAATCAAGGCAGATTTTCGTCATAGCCTCCATTCAAGGGACGCCACCACGGCATTCTGGTCAATGTTCAGACTCGACTGCATTGCCTCGAGTCATTGCTTGCATGTATGTCAGTTTTGACATATATTTCGCGCTGTGAATCCAAAGGATAAGCCTCTGGCTTGGCTTCACGGTGAGATCAAGACCCCTCCGTTTTCGAAGGCGGCGCGCATTGAGGCCGGGTTCCTTTTGCGACGACTCCAGCGGGGCGAATCGCTGTCGATGCCGCAGTCTCGCCCGATGCCAAGCATCGGCGCACGGTGCCACGAGTTACGAGTCAACGACACCAACAACAATTGGCGTCTGGTCTACCGGATCGATAGCGATGCGATCGTGATACTAGAGGTATTCGCCAAAAAGACCGGCGCAACGCCCAAAGGCGTGATTGCCACGTGTCACAAACGGCTGCAGGAGTACGACGATGCGGGAAAGTAAGCGCAAGAAGCTCGCAGCGAAGGGCTGGAGAATCGGGAGTCCAAAGGACTTCCTCGGGATGTCCGACGAGGAGGAAGCCTACGTCAATCTTAGACTGAAGCTCGCCGAGGGTTTAAAAGCGCAACGTCAGGCCCGCGGTATTACCCAGGTCAGCTTGGCACAGGCGATCAAATCCAGCCAGTCCCGCGTAGCCAAGATGGAAGCAGGCGACCCGACGGTATCGCTCGACCTATTGATAAAATCGCTGCTGACGCTCGGTACAACGAACCGCGAGTTGGCGACAATCATTACCAGGCCCTGAAAGCCCCCTCCTCTCCGGATATAGGATTCATCGTTCGATATGGCCTTGATCGCGATCCGGCACTGAATTGCCGCTCTTCTCGCCGACACTGTCCTTCAATTTTGCTGCCAGCCATGAACCGCCATTGACGATCCTGAACTGACTATCGCAAAGCCGACGCTTACCGATTCTGCCGTCGGATATCAGACTGTGCGAAACATGTTTGCAACGTGGCTGACGAGCGGGCCTTAGGCAAAGTGCGATGCGATATGCCTCGCCGTCACGATATGTTTTCGTGACAGTACCTTCGCGAAGGTGCGCTATGAGAGCAGCCACCCGATATAACTTAATGCAATTAGGGCTAGAAGCACTTGGCGTGGCAGTCGCGATATTTAAATTGACATCGGAATCAACCCGCGTATATGTGGCTATGCGGGTTGCGAACGCTTTCCGGCATGCATGGACGAACAACAATTGGTGGGTTGTATGCGCACGTTGAAGGATCAAGGGTGCCGTTCTAGTGTCCTTGTCATAGCGCCTCTTCTCGTAGCTATATCAGCCCTCGCGGTTGGGTCGCCCGCCCGAGCGCAAACGGACTACGATGTCGCGATAAATACTTCGAGCCTAACTGGAACGGGGACGACCTTCACGGCTGATTTTATCGCCGGTGGCGGCACGCAATCGAATAGCGTGACAATCTCCAACTTCTCCACCGACGGCACTTTGGTGCCCGGTGGGGTGAATTCGGGTTCGGTGAGCGGTTCGCTGCCTGGCACCGCGACACTCACCAATGGAACCTTTTTTAACGAGCTGCAGCAGGGCATTACCTTGGGGTCCACGATTTCGTTTGAGTTGGACTTGACGGCCAATGCACCGAGCAGTGGAACATTGCCCGATACCTTCTCCGTATTTCTATTGGACCCAACCGCATCGACCTCGCTGACCAATACATCCGATCCAACCGGCTCCGATTCGCTGTTGACTGTTCAGGTAGACGGCTCGCCGAGTGGCATCCTCGGCGTCTTTAGCGGGTTCGCACCAGACATCGGAGTCACGGTAACTTCGGCGGTTGGATCGACTGCCGCACCGGAGATCGACGTGTCGACTGCACTTAGTGCGCTCACGCTCCTGTTGGGAGGCTCGGCCGTGTTGCGCGGTCGACGCGACGAAGCTCAGTCTGATTGAATAAATTTCGAATCCCATAAATTAAGGGGATGGCCGAACGGCTCGCGGTATAGGGAAGCCCAAGTAAGCATACTCACATAACGCTCGCCGGAGCAGTTTGGAAACTGCGCGCGATCAGATCGCCCCGTGATTCTCATTTCCAGCTTCGACCGCAGTGAATGAGGGAGAACACTGTCATGAAGTCGCTGATCGCACGCCTCGCTCTTGTCATCGCGGGACTGGCCGCCCCGTTGATCTGCGCCGCGCAAGCATTCGTGAACGTGAGTTCGCAGGTCACGATCACCAGGTCGGGCTTGGTCCTGGATCGCGCCACCGATACTTTTAATTCGGTGGTCACGATTGCCAACATCTCGAGCGCGGTTTTGAACGGCCCGCTCGAATTGGTCATATCGAACATTTCGCCGTCGACCGTCACGCTGGCCAACTCAACCGGTCAAAGCCCCTCGGGGAGTCCGTTTATCACTGTCAGCGTGCCGGCAGATGGTCTGCTGCCCGGAGCAAGCATCGCTAACGTTCTTCTGAAATTTAGCAACCCCGGTAGAGCGGCTTTCACATTTACGGCCTCCTTATCGACCATTGTGATTCAGCCGGAACCGATGCCCCCAGGAGTGGCCGGGCCGTTGATCCAATCGCTGCCACCGGCCGCGGCGCTGGTCGGGACCCTTCTGTCTTATCAGGTCATCGCATCCTCTGCCAATCCCTCGAGTCTGGTCTTCTCCCTCTCCACCGCTCCGCCGGGGATGACCATCAACGCCACCACGGGCCTGATGCAATGGACACCCGCCGCGAATGAAGCGGGAGATCAACCGATTACCATTGCTGCACAAGACTCCACAGGACAGATCAGCCAGAGCTTCACGCTCTCCGTTTTTGGAGCCACTCCCGTGACAACCGCGACGATCCTCGCGGCGAGCGGTGGCGTAATTACAGTGACGGATCCGGGCTCCCCGATCAATGGACTGACGATCAGTTTCCCGGCCGGGGCGCTCTCATCGAACACGATCATCACGATTTCCGCGCTTACTCAACCGCCGACGCTTGGCGGTGCTGGCCGCTTCTTCATGGCGGGATTCTCGATCAGCCCGAATGGGATCGCGCTTGCAAGTCCCGCATCGGTCACACTTCCGTACAACCCGAGTCAGTTCGGCACGCAGCAGGGTATCCCGTTGGAGAAATTTCTTGGGGTATATTTCATTCAAGCCTCCACGGGAGGCCTACAGTTTTTGAATAGTTACTCGGTAGACACGGTCAACCACGTCCTCACCGCGTCAGTTCCGCACTTCTCCGTGTTGGAATTCACCAATGTCGCGGATCTCTGTCCGCCGCCCATCACTGGGTCGCTTTGTGGCGATTCGTATACTCCGCCTTCGCCGGCGTCGTTGCTGGTTCCCACCGTACTGGTCCATGGTTTTCAACAGCCCAATGCTCAGGGGGTGGGATTAGGAACGGAGGGCACATGGGGAAATTTGCGGACATTACTTAGCCAACTTGATTCAGGGCAAGCTGGTCGCATCGACGCTTGGCGGTTTGACTGGGATGCCTACGGGACGCCCTTTGAATCATCCGCGGCCAATCTGGATACCTCTCTTGCTTATATCGAGTCCGTTCAACAAACTCCGGTCGTCAACATCGTCGCGCACTCATTCGGTGGAATTCTTGCGAGAACTTACATCGCCGGTCTTGGGGCCGGCCAAGCGCCCTACCATAACGATGTGAACCGAATCATGACCATCGGCACGCCACACACCGGCATCGGCGGTAATCTGTCAACCACTTACGCCAATGCCTGCGCAAAGGCGGCACAGTTATTGCCAACCAATTTCAGCTTTTTCCCGGTGACCTGTTTTGAGGCGGGCTCGGGGCAAGTGCCTTTGCCCGGTGGCAATTCCGGTGAGGGAAATTTCTTGCGCAACCTCAACACGATGCCACTGCCGGGCCCGCCGGCAGTCTCCACAGCACCGGCGCCCTGGTTCATGCACATCAAGGGACAGACACTTGATACGCGCTTGCCCCCAGGTAGCATCGCATTGCACTCCGATGACGGGTTGATCACCATAGCCGGGGCAACCTTGTGCGGAGGTTCGCCCGTCAATGTATGTTCGGGATCGTTCGTCGACGATACAGACGTTATTGCGGCCAATGCATCTTCCCTGATAGGGCTGTGTCATTCGGGTTTCCCCTTGCTGGGAACAACTTGTGACAACAGTGTAAATATACCGATGGTGGCAGTGAAAAATACGTCTCATCCACTGTGGGACACGATCTGTAGCTTCCTCGGATGCTTACCCGCTGTTAACGTGACAGTGACCGGCGGCACAGTTGCAAATCCCGCAGGAGTAGTGACGTCAGACCCTGCGGGTAGCAACTGCGGTCCATCTTGCACTCCCCCGGGAATTAACTGCGGATCCTCCTGCGCGGCACTGTTTCAGAGTGGCACGATCGTCACCCTCACTGCCACGGCAGCCGCGGGGTATGTCTTCAAGAGCTGGGGCGGCGCCTGCACCGGCACGAGTGCTGCGTGCGTGCTCGACATCGGCTCGATTGACGACAACCTGGGCGGCTACCAGGTCACAGCGAACTTCACCAAGAGCGGGAGTACCTACCTATTCACCGGCATTCCTTTCAACACTTTCGAGAGCACATCGAACGGATTTAATTCACTCTGCCCTCCGATCTGCAATCTGTCGGCCTCTATCACTCTCGCTCAGCCTCTGCCGCCCAATTTGACCTCGTTTCTTCTGGTGACGCCGGTCGCATTCAGTTTCAACGATGGGAGCGGCACCTCCGTCACGGAGTCCAACACCAATCCAACTTCGAACTATTTCGCATTCGAGACCGATTCGCAGGGAAACATTACCCAGTGGCAGATTTTGATCGACGGCGCGCAAGTACCCGGCCCCCACTATGCCGTGTCAACCCAATACTGGTATTACAGCTTGGGTGGAGGTTACGTCGGAGGGAATGGCAGCACCCGTTGCATTTTTTATGTTATTGCAGGCACCTCAGGACTAGGATCAGAGTGCACGAGCCCAGGAACGTACGAAGTCAGCGTGAATTTTACTGGTTCGAATATTCCCGGGACCTGGGTCTTGGCGCCGGACTGAGTACGGTATGAGGAGAGCAGGGTTCGCGGCCAATCTGCGCCCACGCCAACCTTCCATGCCCCAGAGAGGCAGCGGTGATGCAAGCACCGAGTTACCGGGACATCCAGGCCAGCAGCGGCTTCGGCCATCGATCACGTGCCGCGACCGATGTGCCGTAACCTGCGGCGCCGCGAGCGCTGCTGCCTTGCGCGTCTAGCCAACCATCGGCGTTATTGGAATGCCGCAAGTATTTGACCAGGCGCGAAGAATTGACCGCCGTTGTGAGAGGTCGCGCGCAAAGATTCAACAGTTCGCAATGCCAATCGCTGACCAAAACAGACGCCTGTTAGCAGACGTAGTCTTGAATTTCCGACGGTGCCAGGCTCTCGATCGCCGCTCTTTGATTTTGGCGCGCCCGGACGGATTCGAACCGCCGACCACCTGGTTCGAAGTAGGGTCTTCCGAAGTCCAAATTACCGGGACAAATCAGAGTCTTGCGCTCCTTGAACTGTGCTACGTTTTCTCGAGATACGGCCACTTAAGCCTTTGAATGGTCAGATACGCCGAGATTCGATAGCACACCGCCGCGCGGCTGCTTGCCCATCGCCGTCCAGGCGAGAACCGTCAATCCGGCTTTCCTAAGTTTGCCGCTTGATTGCATATATGCAATCATCGAAGCGATGAACGTCGTAGTCGACACAGACGTATGGGTAGCCGGTGTTCGCGGCTCTGGCCATGCTAATCGTGTGCTGCGCCTTTGTCTCGAAGGACGCTTTACACCTCTCATGGGAGCGGCTCTTCTTGCCGAATACGAG
Source organism: uncultured Gammaproteobacteria bacterium (assembly GCA_963782845.1). Classification (GTDB taxonomy): domain Bacteria; phylum Pseudomonadota; class Gammaproteobacteria; order Steroidobacterales; family Steroidobacteraceae; genus Bog-1198. The sequence goes on from CAWALM010000002.1 coordinate 271,627, forward strand.
GATCTGTTGGGTCTCGAATCGATCTGGCGCGGGGCGCGATTAACCGCGACCGAACGTGAAGCGTTCCTGGACATATTCTTGTCGATCTGCCAGTGGACACGAATTTACTACGCTTGGCGGCCCAACCTCAGCGACGAGGCGGACAATCACCTGATGGAATTGGCGGTCGCGGGGCAAGCCAACTATCTCGTCACGCGCAACGTGCGCGATCTTCGCAGTGGCGAAGTGAAGTTTCCGCACATTTTGGTGGTTACCCCGACACAACTGTTGAAGGAGCAAGCATGAGCGCCTTGATCATTCGGCTTCCGGAGGAAAAACGGACGCGCCTTAAGCTGGTCGCAAAGTCACGCAAGGTGAGCGTAACCAAGCTAATTGAAGAGATGGCCACCATTCTGTTGGCGGACTTCGACGCAGAGACTCGCTTTGAATTGCGTGCGGCGCGTGGTCGTGGGCGAATCGGCGAGGGCCTGGCGTTGCTGGACAAAGCGGCAGGAAAACGAGCCCGCCCGAAGCGATAATCAAGCGCGCCCGGACGGATTACTCGCGGCTGCGCCGCTCGCCCCTTCGGGGTCGCCCTGCGGGGCGATCAACTCGGCCTACGGCCAAGTTGGCGAACCGCCGACCACCTGGTTCGAAGGCCGTCACTCGATCGATCGCAAGTTTATGATTTTATAAACAATTCAGTATGTGGTCCGTCTAATATTTCTGCAAGATACGTCAACTTAAGTGCTTGTTTGGCATGGATCGTCATATCTAATATTAGACGTAACTGCTCAACGATAACGGTCCATGCAGGACCATCGAATTCAACGTTGCGGCGGCCGAAACTCGACAAGTCCAGCTAATTCACTATCATCTAACCCACCATGACCGCTTCGAACCGCATTGTGATTGACCCTGCCATCTGTCACGGCAAGCCCGTTATCCGGGGTACCCGCGTGCCGGTGACGGTGGTTGTGGGTAGCCTGGCTGGCGGCATGACGTTCGATGACGTCCAACGCGAATACGACATCACAGCCGACGACATCCGGGCCGCGCTCCGATTTGTGGGTGAGCTGGCTGAACAGGAGTCATTCCACCCGCTGCCAGCTGCCTAGTTCGGCATGCGCTTTCTGGTTGACGCCAATCTACCGCGCGCGATCATTGCGGCGTTGGAAACAGCTGGTCATCAGGTCGAGTTTGCTCGAGACGTTGGGTTGGGGGCAGCGCCGGACGAACAAATCGCCGCACGTGCGCGGGAGAGTGGTGCGGCACTGCTTACGCGGGACATGGATTTCGCTGATGTTCGGCGGTACCCACCGGACCAGTTCTTTGGCATTGTCGTTGTGCGGTTGCCGGATACCGCGGTTGCACGCGAAATCGTGCGTGTGCTGGAGCGCTTCCTGTTGGAACCTGGATTCCTAGATCCCCTCTCTGGACGGCTGGCGATCGTCGAGGCGGACCTTGTGCGCTTCCGTCCGCCGTTGCTCTAAAGAGTGGCCGATGTGAATCGCGCGAGCGCATCGCAAGCGCGCCCGGACGGATTCGAACCGCCGGCCCCCTGCTTCGAAGGCTGCCACTCGATCCATCGTAAGTAGATGATTTTCTTAACACTTCAGTATGTGCTTCGTCTAATATTTCTGCGGGATACGTCGCGTTAAGTGCTTGATTGGTCTGAATAGGCACATCTAATATTAGACGCAGCCTGCGCGCTGCCGGGTGGCACCACATTCGGCGCGCACACCTGTCGAGTTTCAGCAGGTCAGCGAGATCAGGTTGCCATCCACGTATGCATAGACGTTAAGGGCGACACGAATCACCTCACGCTTTGAGCAATACCGCCAGTGACTCGATTTGGTACTTGCCTGGGGGGTAATAAACATTCTGCGGCGAGCGATATTTAGCGAGAATAGAATTCCCCGCCAGTCCGAATGTCACATCAATCTGACCGCCATCGAAAATCACGCGGGCCACCGCCAGATTTTCCTCCACCTGATTGGAAGCAAATCGCTTGGTCTGACGTTCTGCAGAGACATCTTTACCGAATCTGAGAGTGTAGAAAAAGGTGTACCCATATGCATTCGGCACGTCCAGATGCCGAATCAAACGCCGCACCGTTGTAAAATGGGCACGCTGGAAAGCTAGAATCTCCTTATTTTGTGCCAAAAGGATTTCACTCAATCGATCCAGCAAATCCGTCTCAAAGGGCGTGATGGCGTAAATTCCGAAAAAACTCTTGATCAACACGGCGATGGGAATACTCATGGCGCCAACCTCAGTTGCTGCAGCCACAGTGATTTATCGCCGCAGAGCCGGCGCCGTATAGCGCGGCGCCGGGAACGTACGGCATTCGATTCACGAGTTGACGCAACGGTGAGAATAGGGGGTTCGCAGCCATCCACGCGTCCGTTTGACCGAAAACCTCGGAATCCATCCGTGTGTGCAATTCCGGTGAAACAAAATCGCCGTTCAACCGATTCCCAACCCGATTCATCCAACTTGCAACTGGATTATCAAATTGCTTCAAAAATCTATTGGGAAAGAGACTATGAGAGAAATTCGACCAGTTGTTCGCGCTGGCCGCCTTGGCAGCTGCCTTTGTGCCCTGAGCCCAACCAAGTGCTAGTCCATTTGCAAATCCAAACACTTCGCCACCCTTATAGGCTCCCGAACACTTGTTGACCGAGCCGACTCCAAAACCACTCCGAATCTGAGCCGTTATCCCAAAGCTGAGCATGTCGCCCCAGCCAGCAGAAAAATTTGCGGCGTCGTCGACAAACTCATCGGCGCTGTATAGCCCATACGGGTCATTATGATCGATGGGGTCTCCATCTGTGTATGCATAGAAGTTTCTCCCACCGCTGAGACCAATGGGATCCTCGCTGATAAATCGCCCTAATTGCGGCGAGTAATACCTCGCACGGTAGTAATACAATCCACTACCTCCATCATTCTCACGCCCCGAGTATTGGAAGGCCGTGGCGCCGGCTCCAGTCTTTGCGCTATCGCCATATGGCGAATAGTAATAGTTGGCAGAAATGCTCGCATTGCTGGCTGTCAGGGCTGCAGTGCTGTTGTTGCCGTCTCTGAGGTAGCTCGTAGTGGTTGACGATCCCACTTGTGCGAAGATCTCATCGAGCGCCCCAAAGCCCAGCATCAAAATGCCGCCCGTTACAGCCGGATTCAATCCGTCGTACAGGTATGTGGCGGTCGTTCCGCCGACGGTAGCGCTGACGCGACGGCCCAGAGCATCGTAGGCGAAAGTCGAAGAGCCCCCGCTCGTCGCCGTCAGTTGGTTTCGCGCATTCCACGTATAGGTCGCGGACCCAAAACCCGTCAGATTCCCGTCGGCGTCGTAGGTCAGTGAAGTGCCACCCCAGCTAGTCAGGCGATTCGTGCCGTCATAAGTGAGCGTGGGCACATAGGCCGGAGGCACAAATCCCGCGAGCGTCCCGCCGACACTCGTTCGGCGGCCTCCTTGATCGTAGCCATCTTTTGGTGCCATTGTCGCTCGAACCCGATTACGCAGCCCAACACTAGAGCGAGGCTCAGCCGCCCGATGGATTCCGTGATCTCGACGTGCGTATTCAGCATGACTCAGGCCCCGACTCATGTGCGCAGTCGCGGCATTCGCCGGGACTCGCATTCAAAATCAAGGGCTGGCAGCTCGGCTATGGAGGCACCCCCTCCAGCCCTCCGCGTGACCATCATCGAGTCCGCATGGGCGAGCGTTAACGGTTGAATCGGCCGAGTACCTATCCAGCGCTTCATCGATCAGTTCCTAAGGCGTGCTCAGGTCGGCATTGCGTTCGCATGTAAACGGCAAATAGCGGTGCCAGGCCACCATTGCCGATAACTGCTGCCCGATCTACCTGTTGATCTTCGCCCCCGGCGGGATGAACATCTTCACCGCCGATGACTTCTGCGTTAAGTCCCGCGAAAATCGACCGGAAGGGACAATTCCCTTCCGGTCGCTGGAAAGAACGGTCGTTGCCGAGGGATGAGCATGGCGACCGCTCGTGGACCAACAGCGTTGCGATGACTCAAGCAACGAGAGACTCCACAGCGACAAACGTACTCGACGTCGGACGCTGGAACAACGCGCAGCTGATTCATGCAACGTTTCCTGCGAGTGAATGCCGAGACAGGTACCTCAGGTAACCGTTAGGACGATCTTGCCCCGGGTATGGCCACCCTGAATCGCCTCGTGCGCACGCCGCGCGTCCGCAAGCGGCACAATGGTCTGCACAATGGGCGCCAGCTTCCCGGCACCAACGAGTTCGGCCATCTCAGTCAGCTGCGCTGCGTTGGGCTGGATGAACGGGAACACGCTGCGCACCTTGTGCCGCGTTGCTTCCTCGGCCGACGGCGGCGCGGTGAGCGCGACGAGGATGCCGCCCGTTTTTAGCACCTTCCAGGAACGCTGCTGCACCTCCCCACCGACGGTGTCGAGCACGACATCCACGTCACGCGCGGTATCCTCGAAGCGCTGGGCGGTGTAATCGATCACTTGATCGGCACCCAGATCGCGCACGTATGCCAGGTTGCGCCCTGACGCGGTCCCGATGACACGCGCGCCCTTCCACTTGGCAAGTTGCACTGCAAAGTGTCCGACGCCACCCGCCGCCGCATGGATCAAGACCGTCTGACCGCGGGTGAGCCCCGCAGCATCGAATAACGACTGCCAAGCCGTTAGACCCGCGAGAGGAATCGCCGCAGCGGAAGAGTGAGATAGCGTGTGCGGCTTGCGCGCGAGTTCCGTGCCGCGTACCACGACGAACTCCGCGTAGCTGCCATCGCGCGTGAAGTCCGGGCGTCCATAGACTTCATCGCCACGCTTCCAGCTCGTGACCCCAGCCCCAACGGCCTCGATCACTCCCGAAAGGTCCCACCCAAGTATCAGCGGTAGCTTGTACTTGACGTAGTCCTTCATATAACCGGCGCGCATTACAGTACTCTACGATGCCTTCGGCAAGGATGCGGCGATGACCAAGGATTGGGGCTACGCCGCCCTGGTGGAGATCAACGGCAAGCGCATTCTGTTCGATACCGGTGACGACCCGGCGATTTTCGCGAAGAACGTGAAGGCCAAGGGCGTTGATCTAACCAAGCTCGACTTCGTGGTGTTATCGCACCGTCACGGCGATCACGTGGGCGGATTTTCCTATTTGCTCACCGTGAATCCGAAGGTCAAGATATACGCACCCAAGGATGGCCTTGGTGGCATTTTCGGCTCCGATATACCCAGTAAGTTTTACCGCAAGGACGAGGCCCTGCCCACCGAGAAGCGCTAGTACGGCGGCACATCGCCTGAGATCATGAAATTGGGCACAGTCTTTCCCGGCGCCAACATTCAGTTAATCGACAAGACCACAGAGCTGGTAGCGGGCATTACGTTGATTGCTCTGGTGTCAGATGCGCCCGGAACGAAAGAATTGAAGGAATTGTCATTGGCCATCAACACGCCCGACGGCCTCGTACTGGTGGTTGGCTGTTCGCATCCGGGCATTGAGAGCATCGTTGCCGAAGCCGCGAAGATCAATCCGCACATCCACTTCATCGCGGGCGGATTTCATCTGGTGGTGGCCCAGGATCCGACTATCGAAAAAGTTGCCACAACCCTGCATGACACCTACAAAGTGGACTACATCGCTCCCGGTCACTGCACCGGTGAGCCTACTTTTGCTGCACTTCAAAGGACGTTTGGCGATCATTACCTTTACGCCGGGTTGGGGACGACACTGGATCTGGGCGCGAGCCCGCGCGCCGCGTCGGATCGACGTGCCGCCGGTGTCCTGGACGAAGGCGACTTGCGCACCTACCGTACCCTACTCGCCAAAAGCGATGATCTAAGTGATGGTGGACCGGAGATCGTGCATCTTGCGCGGGTAAATTAATGTCGTGCCTTGGAAGGCGGTCCCATAGAGTTTCAACCGAGACTTGTGAGGGAAGTTTTCAAATGTTTTGAGTTCCAGATAGCCGACATTCGCCGCCGGCCGCAGTGGGTCGACAACGTAGGTTGTCGGAAACCGCCGAACGTGGAAGTGTTAAATTCAGCAAATTGAGCGGCAGGTTAACTCGCGAGTAAGGGGTTGTTTGATTTCGGGGCCGGCCAAAAGCGGGCTGTAAAGTCGAGATCTGGTTGCGCGGAACCGGGCATTCGCGTTGAATTTTTACCTTCACCACGAGCGAACGCCCTAAATCCAGCGCAGGGCCGTTGCTATTACCTGGGCGGCCCCTTCGTGCACACAATCGCCATGCGCGATCAGCAGCTGATTGGCATTCCATCCAACCACCTTCTTTCGTGCGGCGCGGGCAGGAGCGCGTCGCAGAAAGCTGGCTCGCCAATCGCGCGGTGTGCTCCCGTCCTCGCCAACCAACCCGCCGAGCCGCATGACCATGCCCTTCCAGCCCGACGCCTTTGAGACAGAAAACCGCTGGATGAGATCACCAATGATTACTGTGCGTGACTCGCGGTGAAAGAACGTCACTTCTTCCATAGCAAACGATCCACGAAAGACCGCTTGATCGATGTCCGGAGCCCAAGACGGGTTGGGTTCGTCGTCGAGTTGAGCATAGAAACAAAGATCTGGTCTTTTCCTTGCAAGACCGGGCGGTGCGTAGAGGCGCGCTTCGGGCCAACGGTCGGACCACTCCTTGAGGAACAGATGATGAATCTTGTTCGGCGAGACAATGTGACGAACTGGTCCGATTGACCGAACCTCCTTGGCCAGTTCTGCCGTTAAAGCAACCGGTGACCATACCCACACGCTTCCGTCAGAGAGTCGCGCCACGGCCATGCGGGTCGGGTACGGAAAGCCGAAGAAGGAAACGGTCGGGCCTTCGGCAGAGAAAAGAGCGCGGCCGAACTCCTGGAGCATGCGGGTAGGTTAATCCCAACGGTTGTCTTTAGGGAATCCTTGCGTCAGTGTCGAAGTTCGACGAGATGGCTCGGCTGGTATTCTCCGGCCTTTGCTCCTTCTGGTCGACTGGAGATTGAAATGACAAAGTGTATATTTGTCGGGCTTTACGTTGGGGTGCTGATAGCCGTTGTAGTTAGTGTGGACTTGCTCTTCTTTAGGAATCGATTCTGGGAACGGCTGATGGTGAACATCGGCGTTGTCTTGGTGTTTACAGCCTTCTATTTGAGATTCCTGAAGAACCCGTAAGTTAAGCGTCGCGGTATCGCCAAACCGCAACTTTGAGATGACCTCATACTTGGTGGTTACGGCCAAGTAGAAGCGGATTAGATCTGAAAGGACATCGCATGTTGAGCGAGACAGACACGGCGGCCCTGCGCGCATTGGAAGAGCGCCTCGCGATGCCAGCGGCGTCGGAATCGCGAGAGTCGTTGGCGCTCATCCTCGCGGCCGAGTTTCGGGAGTTCGGCAGCTCAGGTCGGGCGTTCGAAAGGTCCTCAGTCCTCGATGCGCTCGTCGCCGGCGGTCGACCGCAATTGAAGTTCGAGGGGTTCAAAACCACGCCAATAAGCGACAGCATGGCACTCGTCACCTATGTCGCGCGCAGTATCGCCGGGCCAGGATGGAAGCCACCGTCATTGCGCTCGTCACTCTGGGTGCGGCGGGATGCCCGATGGCAGATGATTTTCCACCAGGGCACACGACTGGCCGCGGACGAAAGTTAGCAGGCTGATGCAAAACACCCGAGTTGTGGGGTTTTCCGAGTAATAATAGGGAACATCACGGGACCGGAGTGCGCGCGATGCGCGTAGAAGCGAACCCGCAAGATGGATTGTTTTCTTACGTCTCCCCGAAACCCCGAGTGCCGAGCGATCATCCAGAATCCCACAATTGCTATTTCCCAGAATTAGGCGCAAAACGTTTACTCGGGAAGCATTCTCTTGGGAGCGACCGATATCTCCCGCCGGAGGGCAAACACCGGAGCTGGAGAAGAGTTTGGCCATTGATGCGGCGACAACGCGACTGATCGATGCTCTGATGGAGCCGATCGTTGCCGTCGATTCGGCTGGCTTGATCGTAGCGGTCAATCGCGAAGCGTCGTCATTGTTCGGATACGACCCCATCGACCTCGTCGGTCAGCCAGTGGAGATCTTGATCCCTCATGCGGCCCGCGAGGCGCATGTGCGACGCCGAGACGCCTTCTTTGCGAGCCCCGTTGTGAGGCGACTGGCGGGCCGCGAGCTATTCGGCCTACGCAAAGATCGCACGACGTTCCCGGCCGAGGTTGGGCTGGGCCACATCGAAGAGGCTTCCGGATCGTGCGTGCTGGCAATCATTCGTGATCTCACCGACCGGCGCCGCCTCGAACACGCACTGATGGATTCGGCGAGCCTGGAGCAGCAGAAATTCGGGCGCGACCTGCACGACGGTCTCGGTCAGGAACTCACCGGAATCGCCATGCTGGCATCCGCGGCCGCATCATCTTTGAAGCAGGCCGGGCGTCCGGAGGCGGCTCAAATTAAGGACATTGCGAATAATGCAAATCTGGCGATACGCAGCTGCCGGGCCATCGCACATGGCTTGTCGCCATTGACCTTTGCTCAGGGCAGCCTCGTGGAGTTGCTGAAAGAGATGACAACGCTGCAGCGAGACTCTTTTGGGATCGATGCCCGCTTTGAAGTGACTGAAGCCGCCCCGCTCAAACTTGGCCGAGATGTGTTGGATAATCTCTACCGAATTTCCCAGGAGGCGGCCGCGAATGCGCGCCGCCACAGTCAGGCCAATTTAATTAAAGTGATACTCAATATTCAACCGACGACCGTGCGATTGGACGTAGTGGACAATGGTATTGGCCTACTGCAAGCGCCGGTATCCGAGACCGGCATGGGGCTTAAGATCATGCAATTTCGCGCCAAACTTATCGGCGCGAGTCTAACGATTTCGCCTGGCGAGCACGGCGGCACGCGGGTAACGGTCGAGTGCCCACAACCGCTATAAGGCCAAACACACGATTCGCGCGTTGGCGCACGTCATGCCCTTCGGCAGCCCACTTGAATGATCTGATTTATTCGATTGAGCTAACCGATCGCAGGCTAATCACCCACACGCACGCTCGATCGATCCCATCGTGCTTTAAATGGTCTTTAGTGTCTTCTCCTCTTGATCGATCAATTGTGCGCATGTTTGGTGCGGCGCGGAAATGGGAGCTGTCCTGACATCTACTCTTCGAATGGAAATTCCGCGTCCCCGCGACAATGCGGGCCGTTCGTTGCCTCCACGCTCAAATCATCGATGACGCTCGGACGAAATCTGTGAGGTATGTTCCAGTTCCATGCCTCAGAACGCACTGATCGAACAGGTTTGGCGATGGGCGCCGACACGATCCGTTAAGGAGCGGCAGATTCCATCGCAATCATTGGATGGAGAAGAAGGATTGCGATGTTGCTGCGCCGTCGGTCGAGCGCCCATTATGCAATTCTAAGGAATCTACTTTGCTGCAACGCGCATCTCAGGGAAACGAGGTCTCACCGGACCCCGCGGAGCCAATATTGCTGGGTGACGCCGCTGCGCACGTGTCGCAACGGGATCGCTGACGACTTGGATCCTCGGCTCCTTATAGAGGAACTCGCGGTCGCGAAGTTTATCCTCGAACAGAATGGCATCGTGTTATACCGAGCGCGAATGGAGGAGGGATTGCCGATCGAGTACGTGTCCGGCAATGTCGCCCACTTCGGCTACTCGGCTGAACAATTGAAATCGGGTGCCGTGCGTTTTGCGGACGTCGTCCACCCGGATGATCGCGATCGCGTGCTCGCTGAATTGCACGATCACGTTGCACACGGTCGACGCGAGTTTATCCAGCAATATCGAATTATCGCGGCGCAGGGAGCAGTGCTGTGGATCGAGGATCGTACCTATGTACGCGATATTGCCGACGGTGCCGGCATCTATCTGGAAGGGATCGTCACGGATGTCACTGAGCGCCATCATGCGCAGGAGCGCCTGAGGCAATCGCTAACGCAAACGATCGGCGCAATAGCGGCAGCCATCGACAAGCGCGATCCCTACACGGCTGGCCATCAGCGCCGGGTTGCGGCATTGTCGCGCGCGATCGCAGAACAGCTAGGGCTGGGCGCTGACCAGACGGAAGGTGTTTATTTGGGTGCCTTAGTGCACGACGTCGGCAAGATGGCAATCCCGGTCGATATACTTTCACGGCCGGGTCGCCTCAGCTTCGAAGAGTTCGCTCTGGTGAAAACCCATGTCAGGGCGGGCGTCGATGTTCTACGCGACGTCATATTTCCATGGCCGATAATCGATATGGTGGCTCAACACCATGAGCGACTGAACGGGTCCGGGTATCCGGCCGGCCTCTCGGGCGACTCGATCCGGCTGGAAGCGCGGATCATCGCCGTTGCCGACGTATTCGAATCTATGTCGACGCACCGACCCTACCGCCCGGCGCTTGCCGTGGACGTCGCGCTTGACGAACTGTCGCGAGGCCGTTCGACCTTGTTCGACGCGGAGGCCGTCGATGCGTGTTTGGCGATCGCGCGGGCACACGCCGACGATCAGGCCGTACTCTGGGCGGCTTTGGAGCGAGGCCGAGATGCGCCGACCCACACAGGCGATGCGCCATTGACGAAACTCGATGCAGCCAGGGATTAAAACGCCAATGAGCCAAACGCATCACGCTCGCACCAGCGTCATCGATTTGGCCGCGCACGCCGAGCAGCTACCGCTGCTGCCGACGGTCGTCATGCGCGTACTCGCATTGGATCCCCGCAGCGACCAGTATTTCGAGGCCCTTTTGGCCGTCGCCGAGGAAGACCCAACCTTCGCGGTGCGCTTGATACGCCTCGCGAACGCGCCAACGAGCGCTCCGGTGAAGCCGATCATCACGATTAGACAAGCGGTTGTGCGGCTCGGCGCTCGAGAATGCGCTGGTCTGGTCACGGCGCTCGCGGTATCTCGGGTATTTGTGCCAACCACTGCGGGGCAACGGAATCTGTGGCGACACGCGTTGCAGGTGGCCGTTGCGGCCCGCACGATCACGAGCTTGATGACGAGCCCCGGCGTGCTGCCGGCCCAAGCCTACCTCGCGGGTTTGTTGCACGACATTGGACGCTTCGTGATGTTCGAAGCGGCGACGGAGGATCTTGGCCGCGTCGATGAAGCGCCCTGGCATTCTCCGCAGCAATTGATGGATGCCGAGCATGCGCTGCTCGGCTACGATCACGTACAGCTCGGGGTCCTTGTTTGCAGACGCTGGTCATTGCCGCAGGTGATTACCGAAGTCGTCAAGCTGCATCACGACTATGCGGCGCCCGCCGCCCAAGCCAGCGGGCCGCTGGGAAACCTCATTGCGATCGTGCAGCTCGCAGACCTGTTGAGTATCTGCCTGATGGACTCGCCAGAGTTAGCCGATCAGGAGCCAGTCGATATCGCGGCGGTACTTGCAGCGAAATGCATGCGGCCCGAGTGGCCGCATCCGCCTGTCTCAGCGAGTGTACTCGCGCAGCGAGTGAGCGCGATCCGCGATGAGGCAGCGGAGGTTGCCGAGCGCCTCCTCGATGCACGTACCACCTCAACGAAATGATTGCGAGGATGGGCGACGTGAAACTAAGAAAATCCGCCAGGGCTCCGCTCGGCCACGAGTGGACAATCGACTCGCAGATTGCGCGGCCCACAAGCCGATATTCGGCGTCAGTGCTAAATTACTATAACAGTAACACCGTTTCTTGCAGCAGCTAAGCAATGGCGTCGCGGTCGCAACATTCGAATCTTGGCGGATTGCGCGACTAGCAAACAACTAATAGCCACGGACGGGGATTAATTGACGCTTCATGTTCGACCGACCCTTGTGTCCACGATGACGGAGACAGACGTCTCACAATCTCAGCTACACCCGTCTGCCGATGCCGGTCAGGCCATATTTCTTACAAAGAGAATCCCGACAGATCAGATCTAGGTGATGTCTTTGCGTCGGATAGAAAGTTGTTCGGGCGCGTCGATGCCCACTTTGAGACGACGACCGGTTCCCCCCAGCAACGTGATCAGAATGGGGCCATTTGCGAAAAGTTGCGCCAGAGTCATTCTCACATCCACGCCGTCTGCAGGCTGGATTATGATCGACTCATCGGTGCGGCGACTCATCACCAGCATAAGTCACGCCTTGACCAGCGCTCGCAGCGTTTTAGCGAAGGTCTTTCCTTGTTGCCCTTAACTGCACGCACGATGCCGATGAGCTGTTGGATCTGACCCCGGAACAACTTAATGATGCAGTTGTTGACCTCGTTCGCCCTCCGCCAACCGGGCGTCGGTTCCATCAACGTGCGCCCGCATTCAGCGATCATTGCCGCAAGGCCAGTATCGCGGGCACCGCTGGTGCCGGGCAAGCCTTGTTCTGCGACTGCGACCAGCGCGTGAGGCTCCTCCTCGAGTTTGTCGATGATCCCAAGAAGCTGCTTTTTTTTGGCGGCCATATGTTGGACTGTCTCAGCGCGGCGCACATCCACGTTCATTGGGCTACCTCAGTCCGTTCTCGAACTGCAAGATCTTGTTGGCAATGCTAGCGGCATCGACCTGATAGGTGCCGTTGCTCACTGCTCGTTTGATCGGCGCCACGTTCGTGGCGTTGACCACGGGGGCTTGGGCGACGGCTTCCGAGAGCTTCTGCAGCGACTGGACGGAGTTCCTCAACGTGACGTGATCCCCGATCTGCGGCCTCGCGGCTAACGCGGCGGACGCTTCACTCTGCGCCTTGTCAGCAACAACACTGCCGTTGATCGGGCCCTCTGACGGCGCGATCAGTTCTGACGTTGAATATCCACTGATTCTTGGTGGCACCGAAATCTCTACTTGGGCGAACAGCAGCCATTGCCCTTGTTATCGTCGGGGAATGGATGAACTTTAACGAAGTATGTTCTAGGTCACAGTCACGGTTCGCCGGAATCTATAGCGATTCCCATTCTCGGCAGCGGTAATTAGCATCACGGCTCTGCGCCACATCCATACATGCCATCGGTCGGCCAACAAGGCACACGAGTCTCCCGAATCGTTCCGGTGAGCCGATACGGCCTGCGGGCCTTGATGGCTTTTTCCTCTACTTGGGAAGTTGAGTGTCTATGATGATTCGCATTCCGATCGCCACGCGGCTGTTGCTCGCCTTCGCCGCAGTGATTGCCGTCTACGGGGGCGCGGTCGCGCTCAGTATCGCGCGCCTCACGGACTTCAAGGCAACCGTTCATTCGATCACTCGTGGAACGAAGAGAAAACGTCACTTAGCGGAGGCAAAAGTGTCACTCCGCGGCGGGAGCGTTAAAAATCGTGGGGTATTCATGACGCCAGATGCATTCGTTTGAGGAATCGTTCGACCTCGGGATCCATCTGGTATGCATTGGCGGCTTGGTAGGCACTGAGCTTCTCGGCTGCATCGCCGTTCAGGATTGCACATCGTACCTGCGCGAGGAGATGGGCTCCACGCGGCGTCCAGCGCATTTGCTGCCGCTTGCACATGCGAGCGTTGATCACCTGATTGACGGCTGACTCGGCCATCGCGGACGAAATGGATTGCCCCTTGCGATACCGAAGCCCGTAGGCGACCGGCTTGTCGGCATTTCTCAAGACGTAGGTAAGAACGTCACGTATCCCGTAGTCAATGCTCTTAAGGGTCTTCTCGAAACCGGGGGTTTCTGCTACGACAATCCGGCACAACACCAATATCTTGCGCAGCGTCTTGTCGAGCTTGCTCGCATTGTTGTGCCAGAGACACCAGCGTATCCTGTCAAGATCCGCGGCCAGGAGATTTCTCGTGGCACGCTCGGTTTCAGTGTTCGCACGCAACCCCTGTACAGACTGCTCTAGGTGGCGAATTTTCATTGAGATATGGAACCAATCGAGGACCGGTGTTGACGGGAATGGCAGTCCCTGCCGAATGCTGAGTGTGTTGTTAGCGCCGTCTGTTACGATGACCAGCTTGGGCGCTGGGTGGCCCGATCTGGCCCTCACCAGAGTCGACACCCGCTCGGCGGCGCCGTTTGCCTGACTACCCACCCAGGCAAAGACATAGGGTTTTTTCTTGGGCGCCGCGAGTCGACCGGTCAGAATTTCAAAGTTTCGCTGGTCGCCTTGACCGACCCCCCGGACGAAACCGCCGTCAATCGCAATCGTCCAATCGGTCCGCGCGCCTGTGGATGCCACCGGAACGATCGGCGGCGAGATGCCATCGATCCGCTGTCCGATGCGCAGGGTGCGATTTCGCAGCGTAACGTGATTAAATGTCGGGCTCACCGGCAGGAATTCCCGAAGGATATTGGCGGCACGTCGGTAGGAGAGGCCCGCGCACAGTTTGGCTTGAAGCAGCTGCAATTCTGGCGTGGCACGCTCGGGAATTACGGGCGCCAACGGCAAAATCGGTAACTCAAGGTAAAATGGGGACTCGCAGGGACACGACATGATCCTAGGGTTCCGGAGACTGACCGTGCCAAATACAGTCTCAACCTTGCGTGGCCGGTAATCCTTGATCGGATTCCAGCGAAGGCAGTGCTGACAGACTCGGTGAAGCTCGCAAAGCTCATCGGCCTGCGCCGAGGCGACCGTTTGCTGCAACTGTTTCAGGAGAGCCTTGCCGTCGCTCAACGACAGTCCCAACGTATCGGCGTTAAGTGCGCGAGCCGGTCGCGAGAATTCGGCGACGTCAACTTCGGTGACCTCGCCCCAATCCGTCACCAGCTGCGCTCGCAAGACGATTTTCATGGCGAGCCTCCGAACAAGAAATGGTGCTCGCTGACCCTACCACCGACAATCGCGAAACCCCATGGTTTTTAACACTCCCCATCGCGATCTCCATGCAGGATTTCTGGAAGAACCAAACGGCACTCAACGCAGGCGACCCGATTGCCCTCACCCGCCTGCCCCCGGAGCTCGCGGACGCCGCGGTAGCGCAGTGGGAACAGGCGCTGCGCCTCGCCCAGCAAACCGCCCGGGTTGAGGACAGCGCGGCACGCGCGCACCTCGAGCAGTTGCGCCGCGACACCGATTCTCGCGCCCGCTCCGTCGAACTCCGTGAGAAGGAATGGGACATCGCCGCGCGCGTGCGCGAACGCGCGCTCGCCGACGCGAGAGAGCACGTGAATGTGCTGATGAAGGAGCTCGCTACGGATCGCGCCGAGCTTCGAGCGCGCGATGCGCGCATTGCCGATCTAGAATCTCAGGTCGAGGAGCACCGGCGCCAGCTTGCGACGGTCATTGCGCGCGCGATCGCGAAGAACCGGGTGTTGGCGGTGAAGAGGCCGCGCCGTAAGATTAACGCTAAACCGAAGCCACGAATCCGCCCTACAGCACCAGTGAAACGCACCCCAAAGCGCCGAGTGAAGAGGAAACCCCATGGACAACGTTAGTGAAGTGGTTGCGCTATTGCGCAAGCAGGCCGATCTCGAACTCGCGATCCAAAATGGCGACCGGAGCGCCGTCGCCACCGAGCAAGAACTCGAGGCGACCCGCCGGCGACTCTTCGCGCATCCCCAGGCACTCAATGCCGTGCTGCAGACGGCGCGGGCTCTGCGGCGCACCCCGGACGCGGTCACCGTGCGGGACGTGACGGATTTCGGGTAGTCGGGACAGCGCGCCGATCCGTAATGATCGTGTCGATCCGAAAGTTCTTGCTCGATCGGGACGACACCCTATACCGCCTCCCGAGTCGGGAGTCGCGAACTTTCCATGCAAGGAGTAGCGCTATCTTTGTCGCAACGCCGAAAACACCCTTGCAACTCTTTGATCGATCGAGATTACCGCGCCGGCCTACGACTCACGATATCGCGGCGACTGCGCCTCGCGCACGTTCCTGAAATCTCCGAGCTGAATTGTTAAAGCACTACTCCTGGCAACAAAAGTACGCGTACCCCTGAACCACACAGAGTTACACCTGTCCCGACGACGACATCTGTCTAAAAAAGCGGTACCGCCTCTGTGAGCTTGTTGACCGCCTGAGGCAGCGCCTGCCCAAGTTTCTCGGCGAAATCATGCGGGTTCAAACCGACCTTAGCCGCAAGTCCCGCAATCATTTCGGGGCCAAACGACGCGCGCACTTGATCGGCCGACATTGGCTGATTGGCACCGGTGCCAACCCACGACTTGACCGTATTGCCCAGTCCCTGGCTCTCTATTTGCGCAACAATCCCTTGCGCGCCGCCATACTGTTCGATCAATGCTCCGACCACGGAGGCCATTTCTATGCCCACGGCGCCACCGAGTATTTTGTCGAGAAATCCCATGTTGAAATCCTTCAATGCTGTCGAATCGATTCAGGATGGGTCGACGAGATTAACCGGATGGTGTCAGCGATCTTTCGCAATTTGAGTTCATCTCAAGCAGTCCTCGAAACCTCAATTGAGTAGGCAACAATTGGGACACGTTGCACGCAAATTGTGATGTCTGCATTGTGATCTGAAGTTCCGAGCTGCTCCTTCAATTCAATTCGGTCATCGGCACCTTAACGCTGGAGCGCTACCTGGACCGCCTCCTACCCTCATTTCCTCAAAAACTCGACGCCCGCGCGAGATGAGTTACCCACAGGAAACCGCTACTTTTGGCACGTTTCGGTAAACACCGTCTAAAAGCATGACCTGTCTACTGGCCACCTGCGAAACTGAAAATTACTGTGAGATCCGACTATAAGCACAGCCGATCCGCCACCCCTCGGGCGAGATCCATGGTGGAGCAGGCACCTCCTTGGTCTGGCGTCCTTAAAGCGCCCTCGGCGCTGACCGACTCCATCGCACACATCACGTCCGCTGCCGCCGTCGCTTCGCCGAGATGCTCCAGCATCAAGGCCGCCGACCAGATGGCCGCCATAGGATTAGCCCTCCCACGCCCTGATATATCGGGCGCCGAACCGTGCACCGGCTCAAACATCGAAGGCGATCGTCTCGAGGGATCAATGTTCGCAGAGGCGGCAAACCCCAATCCGCCTTGGATAGCGGCGCCAATATCGCTCAGAATGTCTCCGAACAGATTGGAGGCAACCACAACGTCTAGCGTCTCCGGATGGAGGACGAATCGCGCCGCGACGGCATCCACGTGAGCTTTTTGCAACTCGACCTGCGGATAATCCGCCGCAACCGCATCGGTAACCTCGTCCCAGAACACCATGGAGTGCTTTTGTGCATTCGATTTGGTGACGGAGCACAGGCGCCTGCGACGTCTCATCGCTTGCGCAAAGGCATAGCGAAGGATTCGCTCAGTGCCTTTTCGGGTGAACACGGCAGTCTCCACTGCTACCTCATCGGCAGTCCCCCGATGGATTCGCCCGCCCGCTCCGCTGTACTCGCCTTCAGTATTCTCCCGGATACACAAGATATCAAAATTCGCAGAACGTAGAGGCCCGTCGATACCGCGCAGCAGCCGGTGCGGTCGAACATTCACATACAGGTCGAAGGCCTTTCGGATCGGCAGCAGCAAGCCGTGGAGCGACACGGCGTCGGGAACCTTCTCGGGCCAACCCACGGCACCTAGTAGAATTGCATCCACAGAGCGTAAGCGCTCGATTCCGTCCTCCGGCATCATCCGGCCATGCTGTAGATAATAATCGCAGGACCACGGATATCGATCTTGAGTGAGCTCGAATCGATGTCGCGCGGCAACGGCCACGAGAACACTCCATGCCGCTTCAATTACCTCGACGCCGACGCCATCACCCGGTATCACGGCGATACGGAACGATTTCATTGGTAGACCCCGACTCTTATGCGGCCCCGAGGCAACAGGAGGAATCAGCGCCCCGTGCCAAACCTCGCCCGTCGAAAGGCTCGCTGCACACTGCCACTATTTCCTCACAATCCGAATCATGACGAACACTCGGCGCTTCCTACTTGACGAGATCCCAGTCCCCGAGACCGAACTGCTGACCCACCAAAGGGCATACGGAGCGCGAACCAAAAGGACATTCACAGTACGAACATTTCAATATCCGCGAAGCACGTCCACTTCATTCAACAGAGGATCACCTTTTATGGCCCTCCGAATGTTCCCCGCTATATTCCTGACAGCCAGCATTGGAATAGAGGTGCCTGCGACATGCGGCGTAATCAAAATCCTCGGATGACTCCAAAATGGATGTTCTCGCGGAAGTGGCTCTACGGTAGCGACGTCCAAGGTGGCACCGCCGATTTTGCCCGATTGCAGTGCCTCCAGGAGATCGGATTCAACAAGGTGCTGGCCGCGACCCATGTTGATGAGTTGCATACCGGCGCGGCAACGGGAAAATATCTCGTTGGACAAGGTGTGGCGAGTCTCACTTGTCAGGGGAAGCACATTGATCAAGATATGACACTCCCCCACCATCCTATGGAGCCCGTCTCGGCCGGTGTAGGATTGCACGCCGTCGATGCGTTTCGGAGTACGACTCCATCCAAGTATGTGAAATCCTTCGTGATGCAGCGAGAGTGCGATCTCACGCCCAATTTCACCGAGCCCTAGAACAGCTACAACAGTATCTCGCGTGAGCGTCGCGGGCATGAACTGCCACTTCCCATCACGCGAATACTGCTCGAACACATCGAATCGCCTGTGATAGCGGTAAACGGCCGCCTTCGCATAGTCCGTCATGGTGCGAGCCAGTGACGCATCAACGAGGCGGGCCAACGGCATCCGGGGTGGAATCTCCCTTAAATCGAGCTGGTCAATTCCGGCGCCGAGCGAAAGAATCGCTCGGAGGCTTCGGAACCGCCTGAGTCCGCCATCCGGGACTGTCCAAATGAGAGCTATATCCACCGCTTCCGGGTGTTCGAGGCTTTCGAGCGTCGAGAAGCGAAATTCCTCGAACTGCGTTGCCAGCGCGGCCCGCCAACCCTCTGCGGAATCGATTTCGCTATGAAAGAAAATATTTGGCTTCATTGGCGGTGACGCAAATTCCACGATGAGCCATCTGGCCCTCAGGGCCAGATGAGTTCATTGATGGGCTCGTCCCCATACGCAGTGATTTAACCGGGATCGGCAGAACCGGTGCTTACCGCGAATTACGGCCGAGGGTCATTAACGCAAATTCTTCGAACAGAAGTTGTGCAGCAAGCTGAGCTGTGTTGGTCGACGGGTCATATTGCGGCGCGACTTCAACCACGTCCGCTCCAACGATATCGAGTCCGCCGAGGGCACGAAGGAGCGCGAGGCCTTCTCGTGGATTCAGTCCACCGACTTCCGGTGTCCCGGTTCCCGGAGCGTAGACTGCATCGAAGCCATCGACGTCGATCGAGATGTAAACAGGACCATCCCCGACGACCGCTCGTGCTTTGGCAGCCACTGCAGCCACCCCCGTTTCCATAAATTCCTCCATGTATACGACAGTCATTCCCGAGGTGTGCGAAAACTCCCAATAAACGTTTGACGCACCCCGGATGCCGATCTGGATCGTGCGTTCTGGATCAAGAACGCCCGCCAAGACGGCATGACGAAACGGGCCGCCGTGATGGAATTTAGCTCCGTCATACGCTCCCATGGTGTCGCAATGCGCATCGATGTGCACGAGCCCCACCGGTCGATCCCTCCCAAGCGCCTTAAGAATTGGGTAGGTGACTGAATGGTCTCCGCCCACGGATAGTGGCCGCACGCCTTTGCTGCGGACCTCTAAGTAATAGGCCTCGATGTCTTCTAATGATTCCTCAAGGCGATACCGACTACGGAACGGCACATCGCCAACGTCTGCCGCCCGGGCCCGACTGCTTGGCACACCTTTAAATGTGCCGTGGTATGGGCCAATTCTCTCGATGGTACGCACTGCCCGCGGTCCAAAGCGCGCTCCACTGCGATTTGATACGCCGAGATCCATCGGTATGCCAATCGCCGCTATGTCCAGTCCGGGCAGATCGTTGGCGTACGGAAGTGAGAGAAACGTCGGGATGCCTGAATATGGCAGCACACGCCGCCCACTCGTCGGTGACATCTCCCGGATGGCCTCCTTTCGGATCGGGTCCTCCGCCTCAAATATGCTGGCATCCTGATATCGCGCTCTAAGCGCTTCGAGTTTCGCTCGATCCATTTGAGTCTCCTGTGTGGTTCCCCGGCTAGGACCCTGCGGATGGCCACTGCGGCGCGCCGCTCACCGAACTAGTCCTTAGGTACTGTAGTGTCGTCTGCAGCCACAACCTGCCATCGGCCCTTTCGGTAGACCCACGTGTCCATCCAGACATGGCGACCTTGCCCCCCGTCCTTCCGCGTCCAAGATTCGGCGCCTTGGATCACAGCCGTTTTTCCAAAAAAGCGCACATGCGCATAGTCGACATGATTCGATACGTATTCGCCCGCGTCCTTATTCGCATCTGCTACCGCACTTGACTTATCGAACAGCTTCCCGTCATCAAGCCCCACGAAATCATCGGCCAATATTTCCTTTACGAGCACGGGATTGCCATGCACCGAACTTTGCGCCCATGCCGCTTCGCTCGCTTTGATGTAGTTTTCTGCATCGGCGAGCGAGCCCTCCGCGCCAGCGGGCGTGGCGCTCGCAGCCAGGATGCCAATCAAAAAAACGCGCCATCTCTGGAGTATCAATCTTGATAGTTTCACCGGCCCCTCCTGTTTCATCGCGAAACCTCTTGATTCCGTGCGCTGCGGCTGCCGCCGGCGGACATGACGACCGGAAATGGACAAGTCATTGCACTTCCGGAGCTCATTACAATTGGTTCTGTTGATTGTGATCACACTCCGTGATATTGTCAATTACGAAGAAACTCGCAAACTTTCTGGGCATCTTCTGCTGATGAAGTAATTCGCCAAAAGGCCGCCGGAGTATTTACAAGTGGGGTACCACCCCGGCAGGGTAACGTGCGACGCGTACGGTCGCGTGGAGTCATGAGTCTGGAGCACCACGGCATCGAGCCGATCCCAAGCGTGGACCGGACGGCGACGATTTTTGACTTCGTGCGCATTGAATGGGGATGTTCAAATTCCCTGGCCACGGCGATGCTTGGCGCGTTCCCCATCGTCTTTGGACTATCCTTCTGGCAGGGGCTTGCCGCAACAGTCCTCGGCGTCGCCTTAGGCGCGCTCGTTCTCGCACCCATGGCAATATTCGGTCCGCTGACGGGCACGAACAATGCGGTCTCCTCGAGCGCACACTTTGGTGTGGTGGGTCGAATTATCGGCTCCTTTCTAAGCTTGCTGACCGCCGTGGCATTTTTCTCTATTAGCGTATGGTCGAGCGGCGATGCCGTCATAGGCGCGACGCAGCGCTATTTTGGCCTGCAGCCTACCAATTTTGCATTCGGACTCGCGTACGGCGCTATTGCGCTTGCCGTGTTAATCGTCTCGATTTTCGGGTTTCGACTGTTGCTCTTCGTAAACAAGGTATCCGTGATTGCCGCATCGGCACTTTTTGTCATCGGCTTTTGTGTCTTCTATCCACTGTTCGACGTCAGTTTTGCGGGTTCCGGCATGGCATGGGGCGAACCTCGCTTCTGGCGCGCATTCATTGGTGCCGCGCTGGTGATATTGGCCAATCCAATATCGTTCGGCGCATTCCTCGGCGACTGGACTCGTTACTTGCCGAGCGATACGCATCGACCGAGGCTGATGGCCGCAGCGGTACTCGGCCAACTGCTGAGCCTGCCGCCGTTCTTGTTCGGTCTCATGACAACGTCGATCATAGCTCGTGCCGCACCGCACTTTCTTGAGCAGGTCGACTACGCAGGTGGATTAATTGCGATCGCACCTAGAGTCTTCTGCCTTCCCTTGTTGCTGCTCTCTGTCTTAAGTGGTATGTCCACGGGAACCGGTGCGCTCTATGGAACTGGTCTCGACTTCTCGAGTGTCTTCCCGCGTTTATCACGCCCCCAGGCGACCGTCCTTATTGGCAGCGTCGCCTGCGTGCTGATCTTCGTCGGGCGCTTCGGCTTCAACCTAGTCGATGCCATCACGACGTTTGTGTCCCTGATCGTCGTTACCACAACTCCTTGGATGGTCGTGATGATGGTGGGCTACTACTTCAGACGCGGCTACTATCTGCCGGACGCGATGCAAATCTTCAATCGTGGTCAGGAGGGTGGTCCTTATTGGTTCTACCACGGTTATAACATTCCTGGCACTGCCGCATGGCTCGTATCGGCGGCACTAGCGTTATTGATGGTCAATATGCCGGGACATTTCGTCGGTTGGTTTGCCGGTGTTGCAGGCAACATAGACGTTTCTTTACTCGCGGCGCTGCTCCTGCCCGCGTGCCTGTATCCGATGATGTTGTGGGCGATACCCGATCCACGGGCGGTGTTCGGTCCGCTGGGGCCCCGGATCGTGCCGGCGAGTGACTGCCCTGTAGCGCCGATCTCCGTGCGCCGGACTCTTGGTTCGCAAGAACCATGCACGGTCGATCCCGGCGAAGAACCTTTTTCGCCGCAGCGCAAGCCGCTCGGCACTATGCGTCCGAGCGGTGCTCCACCGCGAGATGGCACGGCAATGGATCCATGAGCGACCTCAATAGCATCGAAGCCGTCGGGGCATTTTTCTCCGTGGATGGCATGCTCGAAGTCAGGAAGAGGACCCGTCACGCGATTGACTCCATTGCGCAACGCATGAGTCCGGGAATGACCGAGGAACGCGGAGTAGAGATCGCCAAACAGACCCTCAAAGAATTGGGCTTAACTCGTGGCTGGCATCAGGTCTGCGTACGGTATGGTATCAATACGGTGCTTGAGTACGGGAATCCTTCGCGCGCGGGTGTCGTGCTCGGGGACAACGACATCTTCTTCATAGATATCGGTCCTGTGTGGCAGTACTGCGAAGGCGATGGCGGAGCCACCTTTGTCGTGGGCTCGGATCCCGAGATGCATCAAGCAGCTCGTGACGCGGTGACACTCTGGCATCGCACTCATGATAAATGGCGTGAAGAGCAAATGACGGGCCGCAAGCTTTATGAATTTGCAATCACGGAAGCGGCTGCCATGGGGTGGGAACTGAATCTCAAGCGCATGTCCGGGCACCGCATCGGCGACTTTCCGCATCAACATCACATCGCTGGAATGATGCTCAGCACGGTCGACGTTGTTCCCAGCCCGCTTTTGTGGATCTTGGAAATACACATACGCCATAAGACCAGGCCCTTTGGCGCGTTTTATGAGGATATCATGCTGCCGCCCTGATGCTTCGTGCCGCGCGGTCGAAGGGACCAAGAACAGAACCGCGTGCTCAAGAAGCGCCTTGCCGGTCAACTCGGATGCGCAAGCAACTCTCGATACCGCTCGTCTTCAACCGAAGCATTGATTATTGTGTTTTGATACACCCGCAACGCCAAGAGAAACAAGCCAGCGGCCAGGATCTGCGCCGTTCCACCGACGATGTCAGCGAGTAGCGCAGCATCTGTGGGTTGCGAAACAGATGGTCGGTCAGTATGCCGACCATCGTTGGGCCGACGCCTAGTCCGATCAAACTCTGCACAAAGAAATACACAGCGGTAAGCTGCCCACGCATGCGGGACGGTACCATGATCTGCAGGGCCGCCGCGGCAACACCGTACGGTACGGCGACGAGGGTAACGGCGACAAAGGCAAGACCGATCGCAAGTTCTCGGGACGGCATAAGCGGATACATCAGCCGGATTGGAATGCACACGGCCGCGGTTACAGCGAGGACGAGGAGCTTGGCGTCCCGGCCTCGCGTCCTGGTTAGCCAATCAGACAGCCATCCGCCTGCGAGCGCGCCGAGGATCGATCCTGCCATCGCCATGAGCCCGTAAAGACGACCGCTCTCTGCCGCCGGCCATTGATAGGTTCGCGCAAAGAACGCGATATCCCAAAACGAAGCGGTATAGCCGGTGATGGAAATAAATCCCATGCCCACGTTGTGCAGTACGAAACGTCGCCAGTTTGATCGAACGTAAGAGATCACGTCTGACAACGGGAATCGGTGCAGCTCTGGCATCCGATGCCGGCCGGGGCGGTTCTTGGATTGTGAAGAGCAGTACGCTCAGGGCGATCCCTGGGAGTCCCACACCGAGGAATACGATGCGCCACGGCGCGAGATCACCAAGCAGCGGCAAGGAGCACCGTGCCATTGCGCACTGGCGGCGGCGGTCCCCCAGTGCAACAGCGTTGCTCCGCCCGGAATAGGCGAGGCCCATGCCCAAGGAACCCGCCATCGTGCAGATGCTCAAGGCCATACCCAAGGCGATTGCGAGGAAAGATGTCGGCGAGAATCGAATAGGCGCAGGGAGCGAGAGTCGCCTCGCCGAGCCCGACGCCCATACGCAGCACGAGGAGTTCCCAGAAACCGGTCGCGAAGCTGCAAAGCACGGTCGCCGCGCTCCAAATAAGGACGCCAGCGAGAATGATCCGTTTCCGGTTATACCGGTCCGAAAGCCGCCCGATTGGCAATCCGAAGCACACGAAAAAGACCACGAAGCTCAGGCCGCCAATAAGACCGATCTGGACGTCCGTCAGCATCAGTCGCAGCCTTCATCGGCTCTACGAGCACGCCGATGATCTGCCGATCAGTAAAGGAAAGAGCAAAGAACAGCTGCGAAAACAACCGCCACGTACCACGAGTAGCGTGGCCGAAAAGGCCCGGGAACCGCTGTCGATATCGACATTGAAGCTTGAGTTGTTTCCGTCATCCCCTTGTCCGGGCTGCGCCAGTTGGAATCCATCTGCCGTAACCTCAGTACCGATACGTGGCGGTCACCCCTATTGTTCTCGGGCGCCAGGTGGTGTCGAAGAATAGCGGTAAGGGCGGGTAATAGCGCGAATCAAACAGCACCGGATGCGTATTGGTGAGATTCGTGCCGAACAACGATACATCGAAGCCGCTCCAGCGAAGCCCGGCTCGAGCCGACAAGGACGTCGCCTGCGTCTGGTAAAAGGGGGCAGGATCGTACGAAATGGTGGTTGGATCCTGGAATTCCAGCGGGCTCTTGTACTTGGCTGAAACCGAGTAATCGACTCGAACATAGGGATGCATGCGCCATCAGCAACGGAATCGAGAAGCTTGTATTCAGTCGAGGCGACAATGGTCCATGGTGCGACTGGCAGGTAGTCGCCTTTGCCGGCCAGCGCTGCCGTTGCACCCGGTGCCGCGTAGACCGAATCGTCATACCGCGCATCGGTGTAGCTCGCAGTCAATTCGAGGTTCAAGTGCGTCGATCGGTCGCGCCAGGATATCGATATCACGCGCCTTTGCTCGTCACCTTTCCAAGATTGGCGGTAAAGCTAAAGCCGCAGCTCGGGAGATAGACGTTGTTTTGAATATTGGACCAGTTGATATAGAAGGCGCTGGTGTTGATCTGCAGCCGGCGGTCCAGCAGGGAGTTCTTGGCTCCAACTTCGTAGCTCCACAGGCTGTCCGAATTGTAGGTTGTCGGGCCACTCGATAAAGAGAGCTGCTGCGAGGGCCCCAGCACAGAGAGTGCTCAGCGGCGAGTTGACGCCTCCGATGCGGTATCCCTTGGCCGCGCTAGCGTAGTAGAGCTGGTCACGAGTCGGCTGGTAGGATATCCCGAACTTTGGGGTGACCGGGTGTTCGGTCGATCGAGCCCGAGTTGGACGCGGGCATCGGTCCTATTTCTGGGCCGGCAGAATATTGCGCACCGCTGCTATCGGCCTTCGACACGCGCACGCCGGCGGTTAGCTTGAGCGAATCGAGGATCTTCCAGTCGAATTGGCCAAATCCGGCAAGTTGCTTGTCAAGGGCCCACGCGTAGGGGGTCTTGCAGCAGATAGCCGCCCGGCAACAAGGGACCGACGGCAGTGTTCCAAGAGACGCCGTACAGGGCTTCAAACTCACCCGGCAGGGACGGGTCGATGACGGACACCGAAGTGTTCTCCCGGGCGTGCGTGTAAAAGACCCCTGCGACCCAATTCAACCGGGAGTCCGCCGCGGTCGACTCCAGCCGGATTTCCTGCGACAAAGTTGTTCTGTCGGTCGGAATTATATTGGGGCGCGGTGACACCCGGCGGCGGGTAAGGGAAGGTCGGGTAAGTGCCATTGAAAAGATAGATTGCCCGATCCAACATCGTAGCGTCGGTCGTGGACCATTGATCCCTGGAGAAATAGGAGGTGTTCGATATGAGTTTGATCGTCCCAAGTTCCAGGCGACCTTGATAGCCGGCAGGTAGAAGCTTGTCCGTGTCGGGACTCTGGGATGGCATTGCCATTGCTGAACTGGTGGGCCGCTGGATTGGACAATTCCAGCCAGTAGTACTCTGGTGTCATTGAGATCTTGCTTCCTGGTAATAAAGGGACGCGGTGATCGATAGGTCCTCGGTCACGGCGTAGGTGAGTGCGCCGCGTAGCGTGCTTATTTGCTCATAATTCGAGCGCGGATCGACAGTGTCGCCAGTAGCGAAGTCCACACGATTCACCCAGCCCCCATCGTGCCGATACGAGGCGCTGACGCGGAATCCCAACTTGTCATCGATGATCGGTCCGCCGGCTGCCGCGCCAACCGCGTAGCTCGGGTCGCCGTAGGCGGTCGTGGCGAGCTCCGACAAATAATAGCCCGAAGAGCTGGCTAATCCCGGTTCCGGCGAAATAAATCGAACAGCGCCACCTTCAGCACCGCCACCGAACAGGGTCCCTTGCGGACCGCGCAGAACCTCCACGCGCTCGAGATCGAACAGCGCCGGATACGGATTCTGCGAAGTGACGTTGATATGCCGGGTTTGTATCGGCGTGTCATCGATGTAGAGTCCGGTCGTGGCGGCGCCGGCAATGGAATCAATGCCTCGGATGGCGATGTCCGACGCGGCGCCGCTGGAGGTTGTATAGGCGCCGTTGCGCAGAAATGTGACGCCGGGCGACAAGCGAGTGAGATCATCGATTCCCCGTACCGCCTGCGCGTCGAGCTTTTCCTGAGTGAACACTTCGACGCTTACAGGAACATCCTGCAACCGCTCTGCGCGCCTTTCCGCAGTGACGACAATCTCCTGCAAGCGCGCTGCCAGCCTAACATCCGGATTCTCCGCTGCCGGCGCTTCGGTGGAGATGCTCGCTGTGACAAGGCAGCGAATGCGCAGCCTAACATCAGAACCCGACGGCGTTCTCGAAGCGAATACATAGCTTCTCTCCTATGTTTGCTTTCCCGGCGTCGCCGCATGCGCTGCAGCAGTCCGGCTAGAGCATGGCTTGACCGCAAACGCGATGGCATCACACGCATCTCGTGAGGCCCTTCAAGGCATCACTTTTTTGTGATCGTAGCGTGTGATCACACCAAATGCAACGAAAAAAAGCGGCGGCCGCACTAGGAACGCGGTGCGAATGTCGATGCGCACTAAACAGGGGCAGCGAAACCCCGCCTGCACGATGTCGAGGCGCGGCACGCGCCGCGGCTAGGTCGTGCAGGTGCACGGCTCGATCCGCGGTCTTGACGGGCTTGCGTGACCTTTTCGGTCTGGAAGGCTGATCGTCCGCGGTCGGTCCCGAAATCAGGGCGGATGCTGACCGGCTATCCGCGCTTCATTCAGGCCATGTGCATTTCGCTCTTCTTCGAGAGCAAGATCCGTGATATTGCGAACCGGAGGTCTCGCAAAATGGCCGGAAGCCATCAGAAATTTTGCGCTGTTGAGGATGTCCGCACTGATGGCCTCAGCCGCCAGTATCCTCGTCACCGCTCTTCAGTGCCTTGATGATGTCTTTGTGGTGCTTCGCATTCCAGAGCGCTTTCGGCGACGGAGTGGAAAAATACGTAAAGGGGCCGGCTTGCAGCCAAAGGCTTTCGATCATCGGCAGCAGAATCGTCGACCGTGCGGCGTTGTAGATTCGAAAGTGAAATTCGTGGTTCAAGCGCAGTAATGCCTCACGTCGATCGTGCTCCACTGCCTCGAGCATTCGGGCATTGACCGACTCGAGATCCGCAATGATCTCCGGCGTGACGTACTGGCAGGCCGCTCGCGCCGCCGCACTCTCAAGTTGAACGCGCCAATGCACAATTTCCGAGAACTTCTCGGCTGTCATGACCGGGACGATGACTTGACGATCGCCGATGACCTCAAGTGCTCGCTCCGCTATGAGGCGGTTAATTGCCTCCCGGACGGGCATGACACTCGTGCCCATTTGTGCCGAAACACTGCGCAACGTCACCTTAGCACTGGGCATGAAAGCCCCCGCCATCAAGGAACGGCGCAGTTCCTGGTAGATGAGGGTCTGCATCGTCGCCTTCGTCTTCGTCGGGCGAGCGGCCTTGGGGCGCCCGGCCGTCGTGGAAATTTTAGGATTCTTACTTCTCATGCCGAGTACTCCCGTCATGCCGCCCACGTTAGGAATGCATCATCCAGATCAAGGCGCATAGAGTAACACTGCCTGATGGCCGCGCGCACGCAGAAGCTGCACGGCTCATTCCGCCAGCGTATGTCGCCCGCTACGTGCCGCTCGTCGCCGGCTCGAACAGTTCCAGAATATTTCCGTCTGGATCCCGGATATAGATCGCCTGACCATAGGGACCCTCGCCCAGCTCTCGATCGAACACCACGCCTGCCTCCTTGAGCTGTCGACTTAGCGCCTCCACGTTGCGGACCGCAAAAGCGAAATGGTCCACTTGCCCTTGGTCACCCGAGCCGCGCACCGTGATTCCCAGACCCTGGCGCGTCGATACGAACGGGCGACCGTCCGCTAGCGGCTTCGCGCCCGGCCGCTCCGAAAAACCCAGGAGATCGAAATAGAACCGCTTCGACCGTTCGAAGTCGCGCACCTTCAGCAGCACGTGATGCAGCGCCAAGCGTCTTGGGCGCCAGTTGCCGGTCGATCCAAGCCATACACGTCGGCCGACGAACACGTCTCGGCAAAATACTGATGCCAGACCTCCAACGCCGCCGACTCCCACTTGCGGGTTGACGCCGGAGATGCAATCGGTCACCCCAACGACATCGTAATCGCGTAGATACGCCTCGCGGATCGTAGTCTCGACGCAGGCATTCGTCGTCAGGCCGGTCATGAGCAATGCGTCTACACCGAGCATCTCGAGAACGATGTGCATGCGCGTCTCGTGGAAGGCGCCATATCGATGCTTGCGGATGACGAACGTCGGATCATTGGCAAACTCCTTGAGCTCGTCGATGATCTCAGCGTCCCACGTCCCGACCAGCGCCGACACCCGCTTGCGCCTCGACGTGTGCGACGGCAACCGCTTGCGCGCGCGGCGATGATCGATTGGAAAGTGTTCCTGAAGAGTCCACAGCACGGGCATGTCGACGGCCTGGCAACGCTTCACCAGATCCCGGAGCGGCACCACGATGGAGCTCAGGTGATCGGTGTCCACTCCGGAGATTCCGAGCGTGCCCTCTTTGTGACAGAAGGCGTTCTGCATGTCGACAACGACAAGTGCCGTTTTGCGGATATCGAGCAGGTCAAGATTCATTCGGCACATCCTTGCGATCGATGCCCAAGACTCCCGCACGCGCCCAGCAATCCCGCGGAACCTCGTTAATGATCACGTGCAGGCCATCACGCTTAGCTCCGCCGTGTTCGACCATTGCATCTGTGATCGCCTTGCAAAGCCGACGCTTCTGCTCCACCGTACGCCCCGGCCACATGTGTACTTGTACGACTGGCATGACTCACTCCTCCTTAAGACTGCAAAATAACAAGCGACGCCGGCCTACTCGTAAAGAGAGGTCGAGGTCGGGATCGAAGTCGCCGTCAGCCCGGCCCGTTTGGTAATCTCCAACGCTCGTCGACGCGCCTCGCGGAATAGCGCCGGCTCGTCGATGCGCTGAACCTTTCCGCGACTATAGAGCGCCTTGCCGTCTACCCAGGTTTCGGCGATTGACGCCGGAGACGCCGACCACACGAGCGCCTGAACGGGATCGGCGTAAGGAGTCCACTCGATGTGGTCGAGATCGAACAGGACGAAGTCCGCCTTCTTCCCGACTTCCAAGGAACCGAGCGCATCATCCCACAACAGCGCCCGCGCACCATCAATGGTGGCCATTCGAAGTGCTTTGCGCGCGCCCACCATCGTAGGATCGTTTCTCGCGTCCTTGAACAGCCCAGCAACGACGTACATCTGTCGCATCAGATTGAGGTTACCCGATGCGGATACGCCGTCGGTCCCAAGACTGACGGTAACGCCTGCCTCGAGCAGCTCCGGATAGCGGCCGAATGCCGTTGCACCTTTGGCAAGTTTCAGCGAGGTTCCTGGGCAGAAGGCAATCTTGGTATCGTGAGCGCGCAGGAGCTCGTTGCTCCTCAGGATCAATGGCCACGCCATGCGCGATGACAAGATTGGAACCGAGGCCGCCGGCATCGGCGAGGCGCTGGATCGGCCATTTTCCGTGCTTGGCTTGCGAGATCCGGGCTTCCTCAATGCTGGTCGCCAAGTGGTAAGTCGTACCCACGCCATGCTTTTCGGCGAGTGCGCGGGCACCTACATGCAGTGCGAGCGTACAGGGCTCTTTGCCCTCGATATTCATCCAGCAGCGGATACGCCCACCCGCGGAGTTGTGCCAGCGCTCGAACGTCTCCTCGAGCGCCGCAAGCGCCGCTTCCGGCCCGGGAAAGAAATGGTGTCGCATCATTTCTTCGGACCAACCGGCCGGTGGCGAGGCCGGCCGATTATCTGCGGCGTGCCTGCCGGTGATCCCGCGAATGCCGGATTGTTCTATCGCCCGCACTGTCCCCGCGGGATCGTTCTGCGCACCCATGTCAAGCAGACACGTCGTCCCGCAGCGTAACATTTCCGCGCAGGCAAGCAGGGCGCTGATGTGCTCGTCCTCGGCGTTCACATGCGCGTAGAACGGCTTGGCCCATAGAAAGACCCAGGTGCGGGTGTCGAGGTCATCCGGAAACACGGCGCGCGAAAGCGTTTCCGACAGATGGACGTGCGAATCGATGAAGCCAGGCGTGATCCCGCGGCGACTACCGTCAATGATCTGTTCGAACTGGTTGCGCCCATGCCTCACGAGCACATCCGCCGTCAGGGCCGATATCGGCGATACGATCGTCATCGATCACGATCGCGGCGTCGCGAATGACCGTATCACTGGCATCGACGGTCAGCGCGAACTCGAGGTGCTCGATAAGAATCCTCATGGCGGCAACCTGTGCCCAGATAGGCAATTGCCGCTTGCCGACGCGCAAATCGGTCAGTGAATCTCAATCAGATTGTCCGTGTTCGTGACGTCCGAGAGAAGGCTACAGCCACCCTCCGTAACGGCCACCACATCCTTGTTCTGCATGCCGAAGCCATAGCCCGTATTGTAGACAAGCGGCTCGAAGCCAAGGACCATGCCCGCTTCGAGCGGCACATCGGAGTACGGGCCGAGATAAGGTTTCTCGTGCAGATGCAAGCCGATACCATGACCAAGGAAACTTATCGGCGGGAGGTTCAGTTTGCTCGAGGTGACGTATGAATGCCTCGTAAATTGCTCGTGAACTGGCCCCAGGCTTCACCATCTCAAGCGTCAGGTATTTGCATTCGACGAGATTGCGCCAAATGGCCTCCGCGTGCGCTGGCGGCAGGACCGACGCGGGCGG
Source organism: uncultured Gammaproteobacteria bacterium (assembly GCA_963782845.1). GTDB lineage: Bacteria > Pseudomonadota > Gammaproteobacteria > Steroidobacterales > Steroidobacteraceae > Bog-1198. The sequence continues at coordinate 302,970 of CAWALM010000002.1, forward strand.
TGCGGCACACGCCCGCGTGATAGCCATTGATCACCGAGTAAATTTCTACGCGGCAAATATCCCCGAGCCGCAATTGGCGCTGCGTCGGGCCCACATTCGGAAATACACTGCGTTCACCGGTTGCGACGATCAAGAGTTTGAAGTTCTCGGCGCCCTGCTCGAAAATGCTCCGGGTGAGAGTGGCGGCAATCTCCATTTCAGTCGTCCCGACTGTGGCCTGCAGCAGGGCGTCACGAATCGCGCGATCGGCGATGCGAGACAGGCGTCGCATGTGCTCGACCTCCGCCGGCGTCTTGATCTGCCGCAGCCGAGCCAACATTTCATCGACGGGGTCAAAGGTGGCCTTCGCCAGACTCGCGGTCAACTCGCGAAACGCACCCGCCGGCAGATAATCGAACTCGATACCGATCCGCGCGCCCGCAAGGCCAAGGTCCGACAGCAGACTCGCCAGAACAGCCATGGGCTTATCAGTGAACTCACCCCACGCCCGGACTTCGACTCCGTCGGCTTTGGCGCGAGTCGTCGTCTCCTCCATGTCGACGACCAGAATAGCGCACTGCCCGCTCGCCGTTACCACGTAGGCCGCGTGCCGCCAGCGCATGAGCGACTGCGATGGAACGACGAACCCCGACACATAAGCGAAGTTCTCCGGCGAGACGGCGACGACGGCGTCGAGTCCCGATGCCGCCATGGTCTTGACCAACCGAGTTACGATCTCGCCCCGCATGCGCCGCCTCCCGCGCCGCTTGTGTCATCCGGCACTTTTCGTGATCATATCGTGTGATCACGTCAATCGCAAGGCGACTGCCGGTGTCACGGCGGCAGTCATCGATGCGGTCCGGCTCTTGCGGTCCGGGGTCTTCGGCGCATCAATGTCGGCGCATGCTCGGCCGGGTCAAACATCGGCCGGTGCCGAACGCCTGTTCATCGACCTCGCCGGCCTCGAAGACGACGCGACCATTCGACACGGTGAGCACAGGCCAGCCACGAAGCTGCCAACCCTCATAGATACAAGTCCCATGTCCGTCGTGCCGCACGCTACGTTCCTCATCGAGATCGACGAGTACCAAGTCCGCGTCGGTCCCAACCTCGAGTGAACCTTTACGGGGATAGAGACCGAACCGGCGTGAGGGCGCATACGAGTTCAGCGTTGTCAGCTGCTGCAACGTCAACCCACGACGCAGGACGCCATGGGTCACCAGCAACGGCAACTCCCAGGGGAACGCAACGACGCCGGGGAACTCGGTCCACAAATCCACGCCCTTCTTGGGCAGGAATGGCACATGATCGCTGCCAATCGAATTGACCTTTCCTGCGAGCAGACCACGCCACAGCCACTCCTTTTGCTCCTCGTCGCGCAGCGGCGGCGATATCTTGGCGCGCATGTCCAGATCCGCGTCGTACGCCGTGCGCGTCAGGTAGTGATAGCAGGTCTCGACCGTGACGTCGACACCGCGAGCGCGCGCTTCGGCCGCGAGATCCGGCCCTTCTCCCACTGAGGTGTGCACGATCTGCAGCGGACAGCGAGTACGTTCTGCGAGAAATATCATCCGACGAATGGTCTCTACTTCGCAGACAACGGGCCTGGACTCCGTGTACGCGCCGAGATCCTGGCGACCCGTCGCGACGATTTCCCGCTTGATCCAACCGGCGATGGCGGTATTCTCGCAATGGACAGACACGACCCCGCGAGGCAGCTTCGCGACCTTGAGCATCGTCGCATAGACCCACCCGTCGGTCGCCGGTACGATCCCGATCGGGTTGTCCGGCTCATAGCCAAAATACAGCTTGAACGACTGGACGCCCGTCTCCCGAGCAATCGCCGGAATTTCATGGATGTGCTCTTCGCGCTGGATGCCAAAATGGAAGCCAAAATCGACGCAGGCGCACGCCTCGCCGGCTGCGCGACGCTCGTGATAGAAACGGGATATAAGACGGCTGCTTGTTACGAATGTACAGCACGAAAGTAGTCAAGCCGCCGCGGGCGGCTTGCGCGGATTCGGTGCGCATGTCATCCGCATAAGGATAGGCGACACCCAGATGACAGTGGGTATCGACCACATCCCGGCAGCAAACAACGGCCGCCGCGTCGATCGTGCGCGCGCCGTCTGGTAGCGACGCCGACGGACCACTCGCCACGATTTTGCCATCCGTCGACGGCGACGCCACCCGAGAACTCGCCGCGGAAATCGACGACCCGCGCGTTGTTGATGACGAGATCAGCTCGCATCGCGCGTAGCCTCTGCAAGGATCCCATCGATAATCCGTGCGATCCCCGACCATTGACTACCACCTACGGTTATCGGTGCCCGTCGCCCGAGAGCGCGCGCCCAGATTGCCTTGCGACCGGTATTCTTCGCGTGGTTCAAGTCACAGCTGCCCGGGGGCGCCGCCATGTCGACAATCAGAGCATCGGGTCGGCAAACGATCGATGAGCGTCGCAGTAACGATCGGCGCCGGGAGCGTCGATATGAGCACGTCGAATGATCCCGACGCTTGCGAGTAAGTCCGTCAAGCGGTCAAGGCGACCGCGCCCAAGGTGTAGGCCGACGCCCGTTGAACGGGGTTGCGCGCGGCGACTGTAACGTGTGCGCCGAGCGCAATCAGCGTTCGCGTCAGAACCGTACCGATATTTCCCTGCCCGACCACACAGATGCGTGCGTCATGAATCGTGATCGGCGTGTTCTCGATCAGCACCTTGATAACGCCTTCCACGATCGCAGGAGCCCGGAGCAGCATCAGCTCGTGGTCGCCCTCATATTCGTGAATGCTGACTCCGAGCACGGCGGCTGCTTTCTTGAGTCCGTCGTCCGCTCGTCCAAGGATGATGTGTGCGCCGGCCGCCATTTCGCGCAGGAGCGGCTCCCTCGGGATGATCTGGGTCGTGGCGAAGATGCTGCCGTCCGTGGCAATGCCGGGGATGGGCATCAGGGCGATATTGGCGCCGGCCAACGCCCGCGCAGCATCCGGCAGCGAGGACGACACCGCTAATTCCACCACTGGGCCACGGAAACCCGAATGCCTTCACTACGGCCCCGGATTCGGCCGCGAGCCGGCAAATCTCCTGCTCGCGCTCGTCGCCGCCGACCACGGCGATCGTCAGTCGCTGCCAGAGTGGGGAGTATGTGCGCTTGGCGGCTGTCATGTATCAGAGCGCTCAGTGACAAATGCGAGTAGAGCGTCTTTGTCGAGGCCCAGCGATACCCATTTCGATTGCCGTCCGCTGGCCTCCAGGTGCATAGGGTCCCGCCGCCAGCTCGCCGAGCTGCATCAGCGAGCGTGCGCACGGCGTTTCCACCCCGGCAATTGCAGCAAGCGCGAGGAAGGGTTCCAGCCCGTACCATAGGTCTTCCTGATAATACCGATGGCTGAAGCCCCCAGGCGCCTTGATCGCCCGATTCGCCACGCCGCCACGGATTGCGGCGGCAAGGCCGACCTCGGGGTCGACGTTGCATTCGATCGTTCCAACCGCTTGCATTTCATCGAACAAGGACGGCAGATCGATGCCGAAGCCGCGCGCGACTGCGCGCCGTTCCGCATCCAGGCTCTCCATCACGCGTGCCACGCCCTCCGTGAGGCCTTCCACGTAGAACGTGAAGTTGCCCGCTCGTCGCCTCGACCCACGCGGCCGCCAGGATTGCCCCCGGCGGGTGAAGTACCATGTTGATATTGGAGAGGCTCGTTACCAAAACGTTGGCGACCGGGCGAGCGCAATCATAGAGCGAAAGCGCCGACGGCAGCGCGCTCTTGCCACCGGGCATTGCGGCTACGCGTACGGACTTGGCACGCCCGTCGTGACGACCAGTTCCTCCGGGCTGCGCACCCGTGCGACGTAAGTCAGGGTCGAGAACTCCGCAACGGGTGGTGGCGCAAGCCCGTGGCGACGAAACACCTGACTGAACTCGAGTGCCCCTCCCGTATGGCCCGGATTCAGGATCGTCGGGATGTGCACGATATTGGCGTCAACCAAACTTCGCGCCAGAGCCGCGTGCGCGAGCGTCGGCAGGCAGACCAGCAGGACGTCGGCGCCGTCCGCCGCGAGCGTCAGCTGCGTCGTGATGAGATCGACGGGCGTAAAGCCGTTTCCCAGCACACCCGCATGGTGTATGCCATGCGCGCCGGCAAAGCCCTCGATTGTCTCCGGCGAGCGATTCCACAAACGGACCTCATGACCGTCCCGCGCCAGTTCAACGGCGGCCGAGGCTCCGCCGGCGCCGGCGCCCAGGATCGCGACTCTCATTTGACGGCGAACTTCGCTAGCTTTTCCAGATCCACCTCGACTCCAAGCCCGGGGCCATCCGGGAATCAGGACCGCGCCGTTCTCATAGCGGAAGGGTTCGGTGACGACATCATCCAGGTAGTAGCAACCTGCGATCGCCGGACCTTTCGCCCCCGCCGGCTTCGACGTCGGGCACACGCTCGGCAGCGTGGCGATGCGGGTTGCCGCCCCTAGGTGCAGATTCGCTGCATTGCCAATGCCCGATTCGATGGAGCCGCCGATGTCGCAATACAAACCGAGTGCCTCGGCCAGATCCGCCTGCTGTTTCGCCCGGTACAGGCCACCAGGCTTGGTCACATAGCAGGAGATGCAGGCGGCGGCCTTGTGCTCGATGAGCTCAAGAATGTCGTGGCTGTTCCAGGCAGACTCGTCGGCCATCACGGGAGTGTTGATCCGTTCCGCAACCAGCCCGAGCTCGCGCGCGCCCATCACGGGTTGCTCGCACAACAGCAGATCGTATTCTTCCTGGCGTCGCGTGACGCGAATGGCCTGCCATACGTCCTGATAGCCCTCGTTGCCGTCCACTCGAATCTTGATGTCGCCGCCGAGGCGCTCGCGGAGCGAGCGGACCACTTCGACGTCCCGCTCCGGATCGAGTCCCGTCTTGCACTTGATGGTTCGCGCGCCCTCCTCCACGGCAGCCACCGCCTCCTCGACGCATTTCTCGACCGGCATGATGCCAAGCGAATGCGCCACTTCAATGCGGTCTCGGAATTGGCCGCCGAGCAGGCGATAGACGGGCACGTTAGCCGCCTTACCTGCGATGTCGTGGCAAGCCATGTCGATGGCGGCCTTTGCATAAGGGTGTCCCTTGACGGCTCTGTCCATCGCGGCGTGAAGGACTGCCAAATCGCGCGGGTCCTGCCCCACGATGACGCTGCTGAGATAGCGCTGGATGACCACGCAGACCGTCTCCGGCGATTCGCCAAAGTAACGCATGTGCGGTCCGCCCCAAGTGATGCCGGCCGGCGCCTCACCCCAGCCACTGATGCCTTCGTCCGAATCGAGGCGGATAATGGCGTGATGCCCGATCGGCGCCGTCATCTTGCTGGCCCAGGTATGGTGTCGCCGGTTCGGCAGCGCGATAACGAACAGCTCGAAGCCGATGATCTTCATCGTCACACTCCCCTCAATGCGACTCAGGTACGTACACTCTTGTGATCACAATATGTGATCGTGTAGTGTCTAGGTCAAATGTTTCAAACGCCACCGCCGGCCTTGGCGCCTGCCCATGAATGTCGCTTCGCAGCAAATCCGATCCGAATACCGTTAGTCGTCCTGACCGGCTTTCTCGGCAGCGGCAAGACGACGCTACTAAACCGGCTCCTGTCCGACCCGTCGATGCACGACACGGCCGTCGTCGTCAACGAATTCGGAGAGATTGGCATGGACCATCTGTTGGTTGCGTCGGTGGCGGATGACGTTGTTCTGCTCGCATCCGGGTTGCGTATGCTGTAGTGCCGGTGACGACCTCGGCGCCGCGCTCGCGTCGATGTTGGCGAGGCGCAATGGGCGGCGCGCTGCCGCCATTCCAAAGGATCGTCCTCGAAACGACCGGAATTGCTGATCCCGGTTCCGTTCTGCAACGACTCCTATCCGATGGGAGCTCTTGCCGCTCAGATTCGAATCCAGGCGGTCGTCACGGTCGTCGACGCGGTATTCGGCGATGCAGCGATAAGCCGCTATACAGAGTGCGCAAGCCAGGTCGCAGTGGCGAACCGGCTGGTCATTTCGAAGCTTGATCTCGTCCCGTCGAGGTCACGTGGACTCGCTTGTTGGTTCGTCTGCGTTCGATGAACCCGGCGGCGCCAATCCTCCTTCCTGGACGCGACGAGCCGCGGCCCCCAACAGTCTTATTCGGCGACACGGATGCGGATGCCGGTGTCACTTTTAGCGCGATTCCGCCGTTGGCACATCGCCCACTTCATCAGGCGCCGCCCTGATCCATGCGAATCGTTACGGCACCTTTTGGTTCTGCTGGAACGAACCTACGGATTGGGAAGACTTCAAAGCATGGCTCGAAGGACTGCTGATAGCGAGGGGCGACAGTATCTTGCGGATGAAGGGGCTCCTGCAGGTTGCCGGCCGCGCACAGCCCGTTGTCGTTCAGGGTGTGCAGCACGCCTTATACCCTCCAAAAGAGCTGGCACGCTGGCCGCATGACCGGCGCCCAGAAGTGAAGTTGTTTTCGTAACGCGGGACTTCTCGCGCGACGCGGCCCTGCGAAGCTTTCGCCAGTTCTTTCCCTATCGCATAACCATCGCGTAAGCTCGATGGTGACCCGTGCTGATATCCGCCCGATTCCCGTGAACCGTTTGAACGAGGTCGGCGTGTGGCGAAGCCGAGGACCCCTTTCCCGAGCGCATGCTTCGATTCCTGCAGGCTGAAAGTGCCCGGTTGTACGGGCAAATCGATGTCCCGCGGCCGTGGCACTACGCAGAACTGCACAACCCTTGGGCTCGCGCCGCGGCAGCGTATGACAGTTGGGGATTCCTGGACCTCTGTCAGTCATCGGCGCTCGTCGAGACGATCGCCGCGCTGATTGGAACGGATATCATCCTCTTCGATAGCCAGTGGCTTCCGGACCGCTGGCAATCGCGTGACGCCGAATCGGCGCTGGAGAGCGATGCCCACCGATTCCCAGTGGATCCGCCGCGCGGCCTGACGGCCCTCATCGGCTTTGCCGATACAGCAACCGGGTACGGTGCGCGTCGACTACAACCTCCGGATCCGCGCACGCGCCGATCCGCAGGCCTATGTCTCGCTCGAACTAAAGCGCGGAAACGTACTCTTCGTGGACTGCCAGGTCCCGTACCGCGTCCGTTCGGCACCCGAGAGTAGCCTCCCGACCGTGTACGCCGTTCGTTATTTTCCGGCATCTTCCCGATACAACCGCGACCCTGACTGCTCCCGTGCATCGGGCACTGACGGAGCGTTACCCGCTGTTCAATTACGCTCAGATGCCTCTGTGGCTCGTTCATGGGCAGGACCAGGCCGGCAACGACTTCGTGACAGGCTTCAACGTGCGCGCCGGATTCTGGACGAGCGCCAGCTGGTAACACGGGCAAAGTCAGCGCTGAAGACAATGATTCGCGACGTTGACATAGATCACATGATGTGATCGCATAGCTGAGATTCGCGTTGACAGCAACGATCACAGTATCGTGAATCACAACGTACAGGACCGCGAAGCTCGGGTAGGGTTACGCTCGACCAGGTGAGGTCCATGATGGGCTCGCGTGCGCGGCGCGCGATTCTGATGATGTCTTGCGCTATTCGCGGCGACTGCGGCCGGAGCTCGAGAAATTGAACTTGCCGCGACGCCGAGTCACCTCCGCGGACGTTGCCGTCAGCCCGGATGGCGCGAGCGTGGTCTTCGCGATGCTCGGGCACCTGTTCCGCGTACCGGCTGCAACGGTGGCGCGGCCGAGCAGCTGACATTTGGTCCTGACCTACGACAAGGAGCCGGTCTACTCGCCGGACGGAGCTGCCCTCGCGTTCGTATCCGACCGCGACAGCGATGAGTCGAACATATTTGTACTGTCGCTGCGCTCCGGCACAGCTCACGCAGCTCACGCACGAGACATGGGCCGACATACCGACCTTCAGCCCCGACGGCCAGGCGATCTTCTACGGGCGCCACGTGCCGGCAACGCGCGGCTCCTTTCCGATCCGGGATGCTGAGCGGGTGATCTGTCGCGTCGCGCTCGCGGGCGGACCGGTCGAGATCATTACCGCGCAACCGCGCCACATCGGCTCAATTTTCTTCCTTCCGGACGGGCGGCTCGCGTGGACGAGTGCTGACGCTCGATGGCGCCAGCGGCGAATACGTGACCCACATCGACGCCCTGAACGCACCCGGCGTTACCGGCACGCTCCTCAGCGTGCAGCGGTCTTGCCGATTGGGTAGTCACGCCGACCCGGGGCGAGACGGTTTACGTCCATCGCGTGACGGGTAGTGCCTACGAAGAGTGGATTCCTCCCGCCACCGAGGACGTGATCGCAGTGCCGCTCAATGGCGGTCCACCAAAAGCGGTGGTGCCGGTCAGTGGCCTGGGCCGGTTCGCAATCTCTGCCAACGGCGAGAACCTCTGTGCTTGGCGACCGCGGCCGCCTCTATCAGGTGGCACTGCCGGCCGGTACGGCGACTCCGATCGACTTCCAGCGCCAACGTCAAGCTGATGGTGCGCGAGCGCGCCGCGCCCGCACACGTCGCCGCGCCCGCATCTGGCGGGATCCGGGCGGTACAGACGCCGCGGCTTTCACCCGACGGTCGCACCTTGGTCTTCGGCGCCGCCGGATTCCTCTGGCGACAAACCTCGAGCCGGCGGCCCGGCAGGCCGGCTGACGCAAGGTGACGCGCTCGAAATCGAGCCCCGCATTTTCGCCCGACGGGCACACACTCGCCTACGTCGCGAGCGATCGCGGCAGCGATTCGATCATGCTGCTCGATCTCGACCTTGGCCAAACTCGGACGCTGCTTACCGGCGCGGGCATCGGTTCGCTGAGCTTTCAGCCACGATGGCAAGCGGCTGCTCGCAACCATCAACCGCAATTTCCTCGGCGAGTCCGTGATAGTGATCGACGTCGCCAGTGCTGCGGTTGAGACGCTTTTCCCGGTAAGCCTCTGGTCACCGCGACCCGTCATTCGCGCCCGACGACCGCTCGGTTTACTACTCGAGCGATAGCTCCGGCGTCGGAAACGTCTTTCGCCTGGCGCTCCAGCAAAGGCGCGGCGGCGGAAGCTATAACGCAGTTCGCCGATTTCGTCAGCGACGCGCAGCTCACGCCGGACGGTCACACGCTCGTATTTCGCCGCAACCGTTCGATCTTCATCGTGCCCCTGACGGCAGCAGGCGCCGACGAGCGTAACGTTCGCGAGCTGAGCCCGGAGGGAGGCGATGCCTTTGCCTTGACACCGGACGGCGCGCGCCGTCATTTACGCGTCCGGACCACGAGTGTGGATCCAGCCGCTCGCCGGAACCGCAAGGCACGAATTGATGGTGCGCCTAATGCTGCCGTCCGCAGCTGCCGCCCACCACGCTGATCACGCACGTGCGGCTGCTCGACTTCAAGGCAGGAGGCTTCGGGGGCGAGACTTCGCTACTGCTTTAGGCGGGCCGCATCTTGCGCCTCGGCGACGATGCCGCCCGCGGTATGCACCGCCCGATACGACGGTGCTCGATGCGCAGCGGCCGCTACGCCATCCCCGGCTTGTTCGATTTTCATGCGCATACTGGCGATGCGCAATCCGAAGGCATTCATCGGCTACGGGATCACGTCGGTCCGGGACACCGGCTATAACCTCGATCAACTGACCGCTCTTCGAGGATCGCAGCGAGCACACCGGTGCGGCGCTGCCGCGTTATTTCTATGCGGGAGAGCTCTTCGAGGGCGAGCCGCCATATTGGGGCGATCGCGGTTCCCTGCTGATCACCAACGAGCGCGACGCTCGCGACTACGTGCGACGCTTCAAGGCGCTCGGCGTTGAATTTCATCAAAGTTTATCCGTCCCTGACCTGGCAGCTGCACCGCGTGGTCAGCGACGAGGCGCTGCGCCAGGGGCTTCCGGTCGTCGGTCATGGCACCAGCGTCGAGGAAATCACCCGGAGCGTGACTCTCGGTTTCTACACCCTCGAGCATACCAATCTGACGGGGCCGGTCTACGACGACGTGCTCGCGATGCTTGCCGCCACCGGCACGCACTGGGATCCGACACTCGCGTGCATGGGCGCTGACAGCCTGCTGCTGCGCGATCGGCCGGAGGAGCTCGAAGCCCGCGCTTTGTCGGCTTCACCCCGCCGTCATACCTCGAGTTCGCGACGGTCGACGCCTACTCCGGCGTGGCAACGTCCACACTTCGCGGCGTCGTCGCTGCCGAGCTCGACTCGATCCGGCACGCCGCCCGCCTCGGCGTCAAGCTGCACGCCGGCACTGACGCGCCGAACCCGAAGTGCTTTTTTGGCTCGTCACTGCATTGGGAACTCGAGCGCTTTGTCGAAGCGGGACTTACGCCGCTCGAGGTTCTACGCATCGCCTCGCTCGATGCGGCGCATGGCGCTCGGCCGCGAGGACCTCGGCAGTCTGGAAGCGGGGAAGGATGCCGACCTTGTGCTGCTCGACCATGACCCACTCGCGGACATCCGAAATACCCGCAGCATTTGGCGCGTCGTTAGAGCCGGCTGGGTGTTCGACCCGGATCGACTGCTCGGAGGTGTCGCTCGATAGTAAGCAACGACACCCTGACGTGTGACCGAGAATAGGCGTTACCGATTTGTGCCACACCCACGAGCTGGTGGACCTCGTTTATGGATGGCGCGCGAAGAAGATTCGCGGGCCCTACCCACGCATTGCGCGGTCACAAAAGTGGCATAAGAAAATGACGTGCGAGAGCATTAGCGTCACGAGTAGGTTGCTCGCCCTGTGAATCGGCTTTGTTCACTGATCGGGGAATTCGAGCGTCGCGCATGGCGAAACAACAGGTTGAAGCGCCGGTCGACGCCCAATGAACTCGCCGGTTTGCATTCAATAGCACAGCTCGAAAAAAATCACGCCTAAGTCTTTGATTTTGGCGCGCCCGGAGGGACTCGAACCCCCGGCCCCCTGGTTCGAAGCTCGCAGAGGCGGAAAAAAGTGTAAATTTTGACATTCGCAATTAGTTGATTATTAACAACCTAGCTCGCGGGTGTCCGTTGCAAAAACACCCGAAAGCACCACAAAGCACAACAGAGTCACGCAAAATCCCCGCAAGCATCTGGTCAGGCCAACCACCTAGACAAAACTAGGAGGTCGGGACTTTGGAGCGCATTACCCGGCGGGTCAACCACCTGGTTGTCCCGCAATCACCTGGTCTTCTTTGCCAAGGCCAACCACGATTGAAAAGCCACGTGGTCGGGACTTTCAACCGACAGGCGCAGACTAGGGAAGCGACATCGTCATCCACGCGTGCCGGGCAACGCATTATCGATTGCGATCTTTCGTTGTCTGCAACTCCTCAGGCGTCGCCACCACGGTCGCAAAATGGATTCGAACCGCGTGCCCCAGAAGCTGGTGTTGTGTAATATGAAAAATACCGATAACAAGTATTACGTAGATTATCGGATCGCCCATTTCGTCTGTCCCCCTTACGGTCTGACTCCAAAATCCGCCCGCGGTTGGTTTCAGGTCGTAAAATCACACGATGTTTCGCTATTTATCATGGCCGAGCTGCGAGATTGGATGACTTTCGTGCTGCCTGGCCTCTTATTCGACCGAGTTCCCTACATTCTTTTCTGTGTTGATTTCGCCATCTCCGGCATCGCGAGTTTGATCGATCTCTACTGTCACGGCACGTTGGTGCATATTGTGGGCCCGCAATTTAGGCGATCAACCCAATTCCTAACTCTCCTCTGAGGACGATCCCGACGGTGCAGGCGGCGGAGCTAACTGGCTGAACTCTTCAAACTTCTTTGACCGCAGTTCATGCCTTGACGAAAGTTTCCTCAGTTCATCCTCCATTCGGCTGATCGGGTCCCATGCCAAAAATTCAACTGCTGGAAGTTTGTACTGCTTCCGCAACTCTCTGCTCAGCGCGTGGGCTTGCAGCCCTAAGTTCGCATAGCCTTCACTGCGAGCCTCGAACCACTCGCCGTAGTCAGGTCCAAAGGAATGCTCGGTTGAATTTTGAACGTAATTCGCTGCTCGTTCAGTAGATGCTGGTAGGGAGAGCAACTTGTACATCAAAGTATTGTTGATGCTCTTCCAATTAACGTCGGTCGGATAACTGGGTGGATCGGGTGCAGTGACCCGTGCAATGCTTTCGCCATTTTCATTTTCTTCACCATCGTCAATAGCCGTTGATGCGCAATCTTCAACGAACTTATCCAAAACACAGACGACTCTGATGGCGAGGTATGTGGCATCACTTTTCGTGGAACGCCAATCCTTGATCATCGGCCAGAGAATTTGCCCCAACAGCAAAATCACGAATGACGTGCCCGCCGATATGAGTGATGCTTCGAGAGCGATATTCATTTGATTCCATTCCTCAAGACTTTCCCTGGAAGCCAATCACTCGCTGCATTAGTTCCTGGGCTTTGTCAGCTAGACGCTCAAGCTCATCCTTCTTGAAATCATAAGTCTGGGTCTTTAGCGATGAACGGCTAAAGCTTTTGGCACTCAGCCCTTCTAAATTATCAGTCCACATCGCATGAGCTACGAGCACCCGGCTATCGTTGAGTTTTCTACATTCCTTGAAGACCTTCTCGATGTCGGGTTCCTTCGCGGGATACTTAACAATGCTCACCTTCTCGGTGACATTGCACAGCATTACGAAGTCATATGGTCCAGTCACAATGTCGAAATAGTCCGCGCTCAGCCCAAGCCGGGCATGAAGCACGTGTCGAATGGAGAACTGGAGTTGCGAGAACTGGTAGATGAATTGCCCAATCCCTTGGAACTGTCGATTGCGTAGCTCCATGCTCTTGCGCACTGCCTCAATGTCGATGGGTTGACCACTTCTGGTCAGAAACTGCTGCGCCCTTGCTCGTCGCTTTTTCTTTCTCTGTTTGATGCCCACTTCAATTCCTTGGTTGTAGTGTGATGTTAACGCTAAGCCAGTGCAGTAGTAATCAGCTCTCAGGCCCTTGAATCCAGAAGGCCCACGCAATCAAGGGTTCGACATTCGATGGCCGCCAATTATCATGCGTAATCACGGCTGGTTCTTGAACACTTTTATCACATGCTTAACTCGACCGCCGCCAAGCAGAGCGGCTCGTTGGGGCAGACAAGGCCGACACCGGTTCGCAATAGCTCGTTTATCCGCCTTTGTCATATGCAAGATGCAAATAACCGTTGGTTCGGTGATCCAACTCCATGATGATTATGGCACCCACAACGATGAAGCAAGTGATAGATCATGCGACATTTCTAACGCAACTGAACTTCTCATAGTCCGCGTCGGATGCCAACGCTAGCGTGATCGAGGTCTCGAGATCCGAGCCGTAGACGACTTCAATTCCTTGAGCAGCCTCAGCAACTCCTCGCGATTCATTTCGCTCAGTGAATCCAGTTTTGGATCCTCATATTGAAAATACTCACCATGACGCCAGTTCGTGGGGTTCCATTTGGCTCCTTGGCGGTTGAGACGCGGTCCGATTGCAGTAATCACGAGGCCTTCTATGTGGTCCCGGGCGGCTGAGAAATTGATTTTCCGGCGACGTGGAAACGACTTTTCAATCCGTCCATTGCGACCGACTCGAAGAAACCCAAACCAACTAAAATAATCCCAGGAAATTGCCATGTGATCCGCGTCATGATCGCGGAGTCGCTCGAAGAGTCGACGCGTCCGGCCTGTTCCTGCTTGACCAACATAGACCGGTACAAAATTCTTGTCGTATAAGACGTAGACAGCGATCTGATCGCGGAAATCAACCTCCTTCCTCCCGGAATAGCCGCGCAGGTGCCCCTTCCGTCCCGGACCGCCCCAATCGATGTATGAACGTCGCCAAAAATGACCGAAGTTTGGGATTATCCCAAGCACGGCACCCCTCCTGATTCATCCAAAGGACAAAAACAGACGCTTAAGATTCCGCTTTTCCCTGGCCGCCCCGGACCCGCTCGCGCAACTCGACAAATCCCCGCAAGTGCTTGAGCAATTCGTTCGCGCTAAAACCCGTTCTCTCGCATTTACCCGAGAGCCCCTCGAAGGCTGCGACCCTTGGATCGGGCATCGATGCAGCGACCGTAAGCGATCTATTGGCAGAAGTCACCTCTGACTGGCGTCGCCCGCCCCAATGGCAATCCAATTATCGAATCTTTCCTACGAGCCTATTTGCTTAGGATCGGCACAATGCCGCGCGCTTCGAACCATCTGTTTCCCTCGGACACTGCTGCCCCACATTTCCCACTGTAGTGGACCGTCAGTTCTTCTCCAGCGTTGATGTTGCGAACGGCCGCGAATCGCTGGAGCAGTTGGGCTCCCTCGACTACTGCCTCGTATCGCATATTTGCCGGGTTGTCGCCGTTGTACATGCCACCGTAACCAATGGCGAGCGCCTGCATCTCCTTCTGTGCCTTGATATCCAGGTCGCTCCACTCAAAAACATACTCCTGCAGTTCCTTCGGCAGGAGATCGTGCGGGCACTGAAAAACAATGACCGGGCAGATCTCGACGACCTCGCCAGATTGGAAGGACTGAAGGGCAAACACGCCGCGGCCCCTAGGACTGTCGGTGTCCCTGATCTCGACGTTCCACAGCCTTGGAAGCGTGGGCATTTCGACTCCGATCTAGCGCGGCGGCGCGAGAGCAAACCCGCCCAAGCCGATTGGGATGAGGTCAACATGGGGTCAGTTCAAGATTCGGAGTTTACGTACGCCGTGCTCCGACAAGTATATGATTTCTACTACGTCTCTGTCAGCGAATGCTTCGTTCGAACGTGACATCTGGGGCGAAGTTCGAACTGTTTGGTTTAATGGTGATGTAGGGAGACTAAGTATCTGACGTGAAAACACTTGCTCGATACCTTGAAGTCATAGTCGATCCGACGTTCGACGATTTTTACCGCGACCGCGGGTCAGTTCGGCTCGCCTACCTTGCTTGCGTCGCGATCTTCCACGCCGTCGATCGTGCGGCCGACGAAAGCGGAACGCGCAGCGCAAGTCTCCGTCAGGAGTGGTGTAAGGAGTCTCTGGAATTCAAATTGGTGGACGTTATTGCTCACCATTTCAAACATGTCCAGAGTTCCGACGAAAAGATACCGCCAACACGCCCTGGGATACCAATCGGCCGTGCTCTCGGGTTCGATGAAACGGGCGAGAGCATGGACTTGAGAAACATTTACTACCTCGTTCGCGACGCCGTGCGCTTCGTTCATAAGAAAGCGGGAACAACCCACCCCAAGCTGCCATAGATAAATTAGGTTGGATTTCACCTAAACCTCCAGGTCCATCGCCTGCCCTCGCCTGCCCTGTCGGTTGGCATGCGATCACGTAACGCTGATAAGGAAAGGCCGGGTTTAAGCCCGGCCCCGCCTCGCGCCGCACATCAATGCCCCGACTTGTGTCGCGCAGGGTCCACGAGTGTGTACGTGGTTCCTTTCACGGGTGCCGGAGGCAGCGGCTCTCCCTTTACGGAAGTCACCTCTGGACCCTTGCCGCCGCGCGGTCCGATCTGCTGGTACAGGCCAGACTGCGGGACGGTTTCACCGGGCTTCAATCCACTTGGCTTTTTCGTCATCGTCTATCACCTCCTTATGCCGTCGAATAGAACTCATTGCCGCGACCGCACCTGCGCCGCCGCGCGCACCGTGAGGTTCTGCGACTGGAAACGGTTGCGAACGATCTGCGCCATTTCGTCGTAGACGGGCGCCTTCTTCTCGGGATCGGAAATCGTCACGATCAGCGAGAAGGGCTGGGGTGCGAAGGCGTCTTGATCCTCGATGCCGTGGCGCGTGAGCAGGCGCAGCATCAAGCGCCAGCGCTCGCCCTTCTCGCCGTCGCCAAGGTTGCCGTAGTAGGTGCGCACCGGCGCCCACTTGCGCAGCTTCTCGACCTGGTAACTCTCATAGAGCTGGCCCGCGTTCTTGTGCTCGGGCGGGACCAGGCCAACGAATTTCAACTTCGGTTTGACGACGCCGGTCTTGCGCTCGCGCTCCTTGCGGAAGACGCCGAAATGCGCGTCGATGTGCGTTTCGCAGTATTCGGTTCCCCAGCGCGCGCCGCGCGCCGGCGCAAAGGCGACGGTCATCCAGATTTCGCCAAAATACTTGCCGTCCCGCTTGAGCGACGGCGGATATGGGAAATCATTCCACTCAAGGTAATAACCCGGCCGAAGTTGGTCGTCAAAAACCAGCGTCGAGGTCTGCGGCGAACATTCGAGGCAATAAGGCGGCGGGGTCGGCAGGCCGAAGCCGAAGAAATTTTCATCGCCGTCCGGCACGCGATGCGACGTGCGCGGATCGCGCGCGTGATGTGTGAGCAGCGCCCGGGCCAGCACCGGCGACGGCGTCGGCGTGACCTGGTGATAGATTTGCGCAAGCGTGCGCGACACCAACGGCGTCGCGAAGCTCGTGCCGAGGTCCTCAGCTGAGCCCGTGCCGTTGACGGAGCGGATCCCGGAGATATGCACGAGATCGGTCGAGCATGAGCCGCCGTAATGGACCAGGTCGGGCTTGATGACGTAGTTGGGCCCGGCGCCATGGCGCGAGAAGGCCGAGGGGTGATGTTCCTTCGGGCCCTTCACCTTGTAGTCCACATGCGAGACCGCGCCGACCGTAATGCCGAGCACGCTGTCGGCCGGCGCCGTGATGCGCCCTACCGTCAACTGCCGGCCGGTGCGCGGGTAATCGAGCAGTGGCGGCGTCTCGTAATTGCCGGCGCTAATGACGAAGGAGACCTTGTAATTCTCCTGCAAGTTATCGAGCTCTTCTGCGAGCTTCGAGAACTTGTCGAGCGAACAGACCACGTCCGTACCTAGCGAGAGATTCCAGACCTTGTAGGTGTTGGCGTGCTGTTTCAGGGATTCCTCAAGCGAGACGAGGAATTCCTGTTCCAACAGCGGCAGCGTATTGCCCTTCGCCGGGTCGCCGTTCGGAATTACTTGCAGGTCGAAGACGCCGCACGGGCTCGTGTCGATCCCCGAGATCGTCGGGTTGAGCTGGCTTCCCCAGCAGATGAGCCCGGCGACGAAGGTGCCGTGATCGGTATTGCTATATTGGGGCGCCACTTGCGCATCGCGGCCGACGACCCAGCTCTCCAATCCCGGAATGTTGGAAGCGATGCCGCTATCCACCACGACGACCACCGGGAAGTCCCCTGTCACGTCTGCCCTGCTCGGCAATGCCGGCAGCGGCTGCGCCGCCATCATGCGCGGCCGGATCGTGCGGATCAGCGGCATGGGCGAGATTGAGCGGACACCTACCACACGCGAGAGCGCGTCCACGTCATCGACCGTCTTGCATTCCGCGCCGTAGGTGAAGCTCGAAGGCGAATAACCATTCGTGCTGAGGATGATGCCGCGGTGCTTGCAGACGGCCTCCAAATCCTTGACCAGGTTCGGCTGGCCCCGATCCCTGCCGAAGTTGAACAGGTTCACCCGCGTAATGAACCCCAACTTGCCGCGCGGACTGTGCCGTAGCACGTCGGCCGCTTCGAGGCCGGCACGCCGGAAGTCCGGCGTCACTACCTCGATTGTTTCCACGCACGACAGCTCTTTCGTCATGCGGTCGGTATCATTGTCCTCGATCGTCTGCGTCAACCGATTGAGCCCCTCCGGCGTCGCCTTGATGAACAATTCGCCGAGGCCGCCGCCGCCCACGATCGGGCAGGATTGCGCCGAGAAGAGATTTTCCGGCCGGTGGCTTTTCGCGGCCGCCTTCGGGAGCAGCTTTACGCGCACTGGTGCCGCACCGGCCGTCTTGATCTGCGGCTCGATCGCCGTGCGGATCGCCGACACCTGGCTCGACAGGGACGCGCGGTATTTCTTGTCTACCGTGCGGAACGGCTTCGGCGGCGAGCCGCCGCCCGGCACCTTCCGCTCAGTGCCTTGCTTGGGCATGATGACCTTGATGAGCAGGCGGTCCTGCCGCGGCGGTCGCGTGTTCTCGGCCATTAGCTTTTCCCTTCCTTCGCGCGACGATGCGCCGTCGCCTTCGATACGCCCAACAAATGGGCGATAGCGGCGTGGCTGTAGAGCTTTTTGTTCCGGTCGCGCAGCACCGTCGAAATCTCGTGTTCGTCCTTGCCTTTGAGGGCCGACAGGAAACGCCTGTCCTCGCCCTCGCCAATGCCCATGTTGCGTAAGACCTCCCAGGCGTCCTTTAACAGCGGGAATTGCTGCTTCGTGAGTCGTCGCCGCTGCAGCCGGACGCAAACTTCATTGATGTCGGAGCCCGTGAAGCCCTCCGACAGATCGACCAGCAGCTCGGTATCGCGCAGAGAGAAACGCAGCTCCTTCGCGAAGTTCTCCCACATCGTGCGACGCAAGTCCGCGCCAGGAAAATCCAGCGCGAGCCTGTAGCCAAAGCGCCGCCAGATCGCGGAGTCGAGCAATTCCTGATGATTGGTCGCCGCGAGCACGATCGACTGACTGCCTAGCGTGTCGAGGTTCTGGATGAAGCTGTTCACGACGCGCTTGAGCTCGCCGAGCTCCTGGCTGTCGCCGCGGAGCTTGGCGATCGCGTCGAATTCATCGAGGAACAAAATGCACGGCGTACTTGCCGCGAAATCAAACAGCGCGCGGATGTTCTTCGACGTGCTGCCGAGGAACGACGAGATCAGGCCGTCGAGCCGCGCCACATAGAGCTCAAGGCCCAGCTCCTTCGCGATGTAGCGCGCAAGCCGGCTCTTACCCGTGCCGGGCGGCCCGTACATAAGCAGGCTCAGAGAAGTCGCGCCTGGCGCGTCGGCCTGCGCGTAGCTTTTAGCGATGCTCAGGAACTCGTTGACCGTGTCCCATTGCTCCTGCGCAAGGACCACGGGCGGCTCAGCCATCGCCTTGAGATTCACGCGCTCAATTAGAGGGAAGCGGCTGTCCGCATCCACGGGAAGCGCTTTAGCGAAGGCAGCGCCAGCCGGCCGAAGCTGGTGATCGCTCTCTTCTAGCATCTTCCGCAGTCGGTCAGCCGAAGACTTGTCCCCGTCCTTTTCGAGCTTCTCGGCGAGGAAAGCCGTATAGTTACGAACCTTGTCTATGTCGAGACGAAGGGCGCCGTTCACGATACGTATCAGCTCACTCATGAAACGAATATCTGATTTCATGAGACGATTGTGCTGTTCTGCGAGATGATTGTCAAGGAATTCGGCCATGCCCGGGCTCCTGCACTCGGCAGTGACCGGAGTCACCGGTATGTCCGCCAAACCTGCCTCGGTCATGACAGTCGCGCCGCTATGCGAAGTACGGTTGCGCCGCAGCAAAATGATCGGCACGCAATCCCGAGTTCCTCTTGACCGCGCTTACAGCAGTCGATGGTTCCGTAGAGTCTCCAGGATAGTTCCGATACTCACAGCGACTAGAGCATCGGCGTCTTGGGGCTTCTCGATGATGATGCCCTCAAGCAAGGGGGTGAAATTGGCCTCGTTGCGCATGGTGTTGTAATTCCCGCGATCGCCAATATGAAAGACGGGCCCACCGCTCATGCCCTGAACAGAGACGGGATTCTTCTTCGCGCCGAGCGCGTTGAATACCTGCTTGCCAAGCTCAACAAAGACATTTGAATCGTGGTACCGCGCGCCCGCCGCGCCCAATTGGCTGCGATCATTGTGTCCTGTGGCCGCGTGCATAAACAACTCAACGCCCATTTCGCGGTGCCCAGCGTGTACGTCCTTATTCTTGGAGTTTGGATACCCCAGGCAGACGTAAAGTCCCTTTGAGCCCATCCGCCGCCGGCCCTTGCTCACAAAATCGGAGTCAATAAACGTCGCGTTTCCGAGCTCCGCCAGTAATGAATCTGTGACTCGGCTTACGGCGAAGTCGAACTTGTCCAAATCGCGCTGACCTTGTGGCTTCTCGGTAGAAGTGAATGTGCCTTGCAATGGCACGATCTTTTTCTCTGCTCCGATCCAAAGGTCGCCATCGCGCTGATGATGGTCGAGTATGTGCGCGGCAGTAACCAGCCATGGAACTGAACCCGCCCTGAAGAGCGTGCACGTACCCACGTGGTCGTAAAGCGTCTTGCGCTTTGGGTGGGGACGATAGATCGGACGCACCGCCCACCGGAATCGATCGACAATGATCTGACCTCGTCGATGGGCTATGTCTCGTAGGAAAGCCTCGGACGAAATTATCGGGCTCATGGCGTCGGCCGGAAATCTTGGTTCCATCGCCGAAGTTCCAGTGCGAAGCGGGAATGATTAGGGCCGTGTAAGTGCGATTCTATCCTTCCTTGGGTGGCTCTGCCCCAGGACCGGCGGGCGGCGGCGGGAACCAAGTCAAAATCTTCTCGCGGAGCCTGTCGGCGCGGCTTGCGAGCAAAGGCAGTCGAGCTCGATCGGGACTGTGCTCAAGACCAAGCACCGATTCCTGCAACATGATCACGAACTGAACAGCGAAGTCTCCCACGTTCCGTTCGAGCACTGCGGGATGCGTAACCTGGAACTTTCGGAGGTTTTTCGTAATCGGGTCCCGTAGATGAGCCAAGGAATGAGAGCTGTAAGAACCGTGGGAGGCATGCTCGTTCAGGTGCTCCCTGAAGGGCCGGTAAATTCCTCCTATCTTCTGCGCTCGTTTGCCCGCGCTCGGAAGGTCTCCGCGCAACGCGTCGTTCACGGCTTCCGGAAGCATCCGGAAGTAGGTCAACAATTCCGTGTACTCAATGAACGGTCGAGCGAGGGCTCCCGCTTCTTGAGCCAGACCATCCAACGTCAAGCTATACATGCCAAGCGCCAGGTTCTTAGCCTTGAGCGTCGTCAACCCGCAAACTATGGAATACAAATCGTCAGCCTGCAATTCATAGGCGTCGACACATTCGTCCGCGAGCAGGAAGAGATCATCGATCACCTCGATCTGCGCCAGCCGTTCACGACGCAGAAACGTCAGCGCCTCGGTGCGGGCCTTCCAGAGTGGCATTTTGATGGAGTTGCACACGTTACTAGGAGATGGGGTACAGCTCGCCAACGGGTATCTTTCGTCCAATCTTGAAGTCTGATGTTACCTCACGCAACCCATCCTGCTTGATCGTGAACCAAGCCGGTCCCGCGAAGCTTCCCGCGATTTCGTCTCGGGACGCGAATTGTCCGAACCCACGAGCGGAAAACGGCGGCTGAAGCAGTATCCCGAGAACGTCGTAGTCTCGCATGACCCACTCGTTGCAATCGATCGGCGAGCGTTCTTCGAGGCTTCTCACGACTTCCTCGCTGCTCAGGTCGCTGTCCACTTGAGTGCACACTCGCAACCCGTCGGAAGCCATACGCGAGCCATCATCATGCGCGTGTACGCAGACGAGCGACCAAGGCGTTCGGCTGCGCACGATAACCCCAATACATCCCCACGAGTTCCGGTGAGGGCCTTCAAAGATATCACCCGGGCGCACCGTCGAACACGAGATACCGCCTTGAGCGTTCCCGGCGAGCACGTGCTTCAAATCGTCCGGAAATTGTAAATTCAAACCGGTTGAAATTCCTGGCGGCACGCCAGAGAAGTGCACAATGACTCCTCCCCACGCGTTCAATACTTTGTGCACCTCCTTCACATCCGGTCGAGAGACTTGGTGCAAAGCGCATTTATCGGTCATCGGTTTCCCCTTCGGGCGCACTTTCGCCGGGATGTCTGCGTCGCGCCCACCCTGGTTGAGTGCCCGCTGACCTGCCCGACGAACCGTGAAGATTGGTGCAATGCTCTCTGGGCTCCTTAAGAAGCACAAGTATTATTCTAGGAGTTCTTCAGCGTGTAGTCGTGCGTTCGCGAACGCGCGCGCGTTCCAACAGTCTCGCAGCGATCAACTCTTTCTCAGTCCGTGGCGGCGGCATTCGCTCGACAAATCGTTGAACATCACGGGCGAGATCCTGGTGGCCAGCCTTGGCAAGCTTGTCGGCAAGAATTCGCCAGCCGCTTTCGATAATCCGCCGCGTCTCGACCAGCATGTGTTTGCCGGGCTCGACCTGGTTGTTCGCCTTGAGCTTGTCGGACGCGTCGGCATCGGCTTGCGAACGAACGTAGGTCGAAACACCTCTCAAGTTCGCTCGATAGATGCCGTCCTTCTTAGTTTTCATGTTTTGACCACGGACTGCGCGTTCCGTGGCGTTGGCTTCAACTCCCAACAGTCTCAGGTTTCTGGCAAACTCCGATCGCCAATGACGCAGCGTGGCCTTCTTGATATTCAAACGCACACCCTGTTCATTGACGGCCTTCAGCACGAGATGGACGTGAGGGTGAGGTTCATCGGTGTGCAGGGTGAGCAGCATATCGATGCTGACCCCAGAAGTTCTCCCGCGCGAAGTTTCGCACCGCCGCCAGCACTTTGTCCGGTGGCGTTCCGGGTGGCATCGAGAACATGAGTTTATGGACGATCTTCGGCGGAATTCCGCTTTTCGTACCCGCGAGCGTCGCTTGACGTCGTACTTCGTCGATGTCGAGATCCCAGTCCTCCAGGAGGTCCTTTCCAATCCGGCCACTCAACCGCTCACCGTCATCGGATTCCAAATCGAGCTTTCCGCTGCGACCGATGTAGTCCAAGTGCTTTCCCACTGCCTTGAAGTCGTTGCTGGCGCGAGGCAATACCTTCACGACCACTTCCGGCGCCCGCCGGATAGTGCGCCGGATCTGCTCTACCTGCGCCTGCGTCAATCTGCCGCCCGCGCCGTTAGGCCCACCCCGGCCATAGCTCACGACGTCCATCAATGGTTCACCTTCTCGAATCCTAAAGGTCCGTTTGGACATGGCCCGTCTCCCAGCTGGTTTCATTCGCCTTAAGAAGGGCCTTGGTGTTGTCCCGCAAGGCGACGCATATCTTGAACATCGCCCGAAATTCCGTGCCCACCGAGTCCGGCATCCGACCGCCCTGGTTCGCCGCCTTGGCGATCTGGTTAATGTTCCGGCCGATTGACGCGAGCATCGCGATGCTGCGCTTTAGCGCCAGGTACTCGTCCTTGGGTAGTGGCGTGAGCTTGCGCAGATGCGCTCGTAGGAGGACAGACGCGTAGGTCGCCGGGCGCATTCCCCGCGCTTCCGCGCGCGCGTCCAGCAAGAGCTTGTCTTCGTCTCTCAATCGCACGAGCATAGGCTTGGCGCAGCCACTCGGTCCGCGCGCCTCCCTGCCCGGCCGACGAATGCCTTCCGCCTGAGAGGATTCCCCGTCGTCGCCGTGTGCGGCATTGCAGGTCCGGATCTCCCGAAGAACTAATCGTTTCAGCCAGGCCGCTTCCGACAGGAACTCGCGCTCCGCGACCGCTTTCGCCCGAAGTTTGATGTCCGGTGAGACCCGTGCTTTCAAGAACTCCGTACAACCCATGGGCCACAATGTGGCCCAAACGTAAGCCGAAGGCTATCCTGCATTTCGAGGAAAATACCGCGAAACTCAAACACACACGCGGGCCAATTTCGTGTAGAGAGGAAGTATTAAGCCAACCAAGACCGAACATGGAATGGGCTAGGCCCGAGCGCTACTCGATTATCCGAGATGCCGTGTGCACCCCGCATCTACCCGTAATCCAGGTTCATCGGCGGCTATCATAAACTTGCGAAACTCCCCGAAATCGACGATCCGGTTTAGCCCAATCTCACACAGATCATCAATGATTCCCCGGCTCAAAAAATGAGCACAAACGCCGCGCCGCCCTCGAGCGGACGCACATGGCGCACTCGACCACCCATGCCGTAGACGAGTTGACGCACGACGGTAAGACCAATGCCCTGGCCCCCTTCCCGGGTGCTGAAGAATGGCAGAAAGATCTGCCGCTCGAGCCCCGCAGGTACGCCGGGTCCGTTATCGCGCACCGTAATCTGTAGACGGCCGCCACGGCCCAGCCGGGCTTGCACCCACAGGCGGGGCGTAGCCAAATTCGCGGTGGCCTGTTCCGCATTGTGAACGAGCGCAAGCAGCACCTGCTCCAGCTGCCCTTCGTCGGCCAGCAATCGCAAACTCGATGAGCCAAGTTCGAAGAGAGTCTCTCCACCACGCAACGCCCAGGCGGGCCCGACTGCCTGCTGGAGCCCACTGAAAAGATGTTGCAAATCGACCGGACCGAGTACCGGTGGCGGCCATCGGCTGACGCGGCGATAGGTGCCGACAAAACTCGACAGACTCTCGGCACGCCGCGCGATCGCATCCAGAGCGGTGCGCAGCTCCGCCGCGCCGTCCGGCTCATTCAATAAGCTCAGCGCTGTCTCGCTGAGACTCTTGATCGGCGTGAGCGAGTTCATGATCTCGTGAGTCAGAACCTGCGTCAACTGTTGCCAGGCGCGCAGCGACTCCGATTCGAGTTCCAGCTCTAGCGGCATCAGCACGATGAGCGTTTGGGACTGACCGTCAAGTGCGAGCTGCTGGCGCCGCATTTGCCAGCGCTCGCTTCCGAGTTCCGTATCGAGCATCACAGGGCCGCTGTGCGCATGGGCGCGCAGCAACTGGTTGAAGGCCTCGCGATCCCGCACCCCGCCGGGCGCTGCAAGGCGGCGCGCGCGGCTGCTAAGGGGCTGCGGCGTTTGATCATTTACCTGCACCCAAGCGGCGATCGGTAAATGCTCGAGCTGAGCCTGCAGGATCGCGAGGCGATTTGAGTCCGGCCGCTGTGGCGGCTCTGGCAGCGCAGCCGCAACGACGCGCGGGCACGCCAACGGCCAAGTCACGGTCACGCCGACCGAAATCAGCACTCCAACAGCGACCCATGCGCGCGCCGAAGTGCCCGCGGACATCGCCAACGCACCGGCGGCGAAGCATAGCAGCGCACCGAGAAGAAGTCGGCTTCTCTCAGAGCCCATACTTTTCCAGCCGTCGATACAGCGCTGCACGCGATAATCCCAATGAGCGGGCGGCCGCGCTGAGGTTACCTTGCGCATCAGCCACGGCCGCCATGACGGCGGCGCGTTCTTGCGCTGCCAGCGAGCGACGATGCTCAACGTCTGGAGGCACATTGCTAGTTTTTTCGCCATTAGTGGGCCGGGCGCACCGCAGCGCCTCGCAACACGTCGCGACGAGCCGCGCGTTGTCCCACGGCTTGGTGATAAAGTCGAATGCGCCGCTTTTCAGTGCGAGCACCGCCAGATCGATGTCTGCATAAGCCGTCAGCACCACCACGGCGGGCGGCTGCTGCTGTGATCGCACCTCCTGAAGAAGACGCAAGCCCTGTGCTCCGTCAGTGCGTCCCGGGCCAAAGTTCAGGTCCAGAAGCAGCAGATCCGGCCGCAGCCTCCGCAGCGCCGCGGCGAGCTCCGCCGGACGGCGCAAACAGACAACGGGCGCGACACGACGCTGCAACAGCAGTTGGGCCGCAACGCCCACATCGGGGTCATCGTCGAGCAGCAGAATCGAACGCGAAGAGATGGTATCAACCACGGTCGGTATCTTCGCAGCAGTGGAGGCGCCAAGGCCAGCAGGGTGTTCGGAATCGGACAGGGGGATTGGCAAACGCGATGCGCTGCGAACACGCTATTGGCCGCAATGGCGCAGACGAGTTCAAATGCTTCCGGGCTCAGCCAGCACCCCGCCGTATCTGGCGTGGCAATGGACCGCCGTCTGCCGCAACCATCGCGGTGGCGCCGCCTGCTGCCCCGCGTGTTGCCGATCGCGCTGGTGATCCCCGCCTTAGCATTAATGCTCTGGCATCGCGCGTCGCTACTTCCGGTGATAAAGATGCCGCAACTGGCGCCGGTTTCTGCCGGCGAGTTCCGGGACGAGCTGACGGTGCGCGCGCGAGTCGAGCCGATGCGTTCGGTGCAGCTCGATGCGTCGGAGGCGGGCCAAGTAGAGGCGGTAGTCGCCCAGGATGGCGACTGGGTCGAGGCTGGCGCGATTTTGTACCGTCTGCATAGTGCGGATCAGGAACAATTGTATCTGCAGCGGAGCGCCGAAGTCGCGCAGCAGCTCGCCAATGTGGCGGTTCAGCGCAGCGCGCAGGTGGCGAGCCTCGCCCAGAACCGGCGCGAACTCACGCAGCTGCAGGCTTCGCAATTGCAAGCCGATTCGGACTATCAGCGGATCGCCAAACTCGCAAGTGCCGGCTTCGCTTCCGCTGCCGCGCTCGAGCAAGCGCAGCGTCAGAAGCAGCTGACGTCACAACTGCTCGAGCAGGCGCGGCACGATCAACGGCTGGAGGCTGACACGCGCCAACAATCGCTCGATGAGATGGCCCGAGCCGTGCAGGGCCTGCAGCGCGGTCTGCAGCTGCTAGAGAGCGCACGTGATCACTTGCAGCAGCGCGCGCCGATCGCCGGCCGCCTGAGCGGCTTCCAACTGCAAGTCGGCAGCGGCGTGCGCCTGGGCGATCGGTTGGGCCGCATCGACGATCCGACCAGTGGTGTGCAACTGGCGGCCGACATTGATGAGTACTACCTGCCTCGCCTGCAGACGGGCCAAACTGCCACGAGCAGCAGCGGCTCCGTCACACTCGCTCAGACCCTGCCGCAGGTGCATGACGGCAAGGTGCGGGTGCTGCTGCGCTGGCCCACTGGCACAGCGGCGCCCGTAGATCTGCGACCAGGCCAGGCGGTCGACTTGCACTTGCAGCTGAGTGCTCCTGACGCAGACCTTGCTGCTACCCGACGGCCCGGGCGTACAAGCGCAGCTCTATGTCCGACATGGCGACGAATTGCAGCGCCGCAGCGTGCAGCTGGGCCGTCGCGCGGCCGGCCAGGTGGAAGTGCTGGCAGGTTTGCATCTTGGAGAGGAAGTTCTCATTTCCCAACCGCCCTCAGGCGCCGACAGGTTCGCCCTACCATGATTGAACTTAAACGAATCACCAAATGCCACCGCACTCACAACGTCGAGACTACCGCGCTCGATGCGATCGATCTTCAGATCGAAGCCGGTGAATACGTGGCGATCACTGGCCCTCTGGCTGCGGAAAGTCCACCCTCCTCGGCGTGCTCGGGCTGCTCGATACTCCCACGAGCGGCCAATATCTGCTTCAGGGTGAGGATGTCGCGCGCAAAACCGCTCGCGAGATGGCGGCAATACGCCGGGGCCGCATCGGCTTCGTGTTCCAGAGTTTCAATCTGGTTGATGAACTTAACGTGTGGGACAACGTGCAGCTCGCGCTGCGCTACAGCGACTTGCCAGAGAAGACGCAGCGTCTGCGGGTAGCGGAAGTACTGGAACGTCTGGGTCTGGCTCATCGTGCCGAGCACCATCCGAGTCAGCTCAGCGGCGGCCAGCAACAACGGGTCGCAATCGCACGCGCGATCGCCGCACGGCCTGCGTTGTTACTGGCCGACGAGCCGACCGGCAATCTCGACAGCGCCCATGGCCAGGAAGTGATGCGGCTGCTGCGAGAGCTCAATGATGAGGGTACAACGCTCGTGATCGTGACGCACAGTGCCGAGCATGCGGCGCTTGCCTCGCGCACTGTGCGTCTCCTCGACGGCCGGCTTACTCGTGGATGCGCACGCCGAACATCTGTCATGAAAGCTCTATTTCTGGATGCATGGTCCTGCCTACGGAGCCGACGCCGATCCACACTGGTGGCGATGGGCGGACTGATGCTCGCGATGACGGCTTGCCTGTTGGTCGCGCTCATTGCGATCGCGCTCTCGGATCCGGATCCAGCGACACCTGATCCCGAGCAGGTCGTCTTGTTGGATTTCAGGGGCAATATTCCGGGCCAACCGAGCGAATGGTTCACGGCGTCGCCCGTTGCGTTTGCTGAGATGCTGAAAGAGCGCCACGTGCCCTTGGATCTCATCAGCCGATCATCGGTCAATGGCTTGGATATCAGCAATCAGGGCCGATTGGTCCCATCCTATCTGTTGTTGGCCGATCCGGATCTCGCGCCGTTGCTCGGACTCAAGGCCTTGCACGGCAATTTACAGACGACGCTGACGCAGCGTGACGGTATCGCGATCAACATCACGTTGGTACGCAAACTCTGGGGAGACCTGCCGCCCGCACAGGCACTGGGCCGCCGCCTTGACTGTCGCGGCACCTTCTACACCGTCACCGCCGTCCTTCCGAATCCCGACCCGCGCAGCCCGCTATGGGATGCCAATCCCTTGGTCGGCGGAGCCATGGCGCTGGCCGGCTTCGATTCGCAAGCCAATGTCATGAGCGACGGCTTCAGAAAAGAAATTTATGTGGGGAACGGTCGCGTATTCGCCCGGTTGCGACCGGGTGTTACCTTGGATCAAGTCGGCGGCTGGATGCGCGCTGCTTTCGTGGCCAATCCGCGCTATGCGCAGCTTCCAGCTGAATGGAAAGCCGGCCGGGAAGCCGCGTACTTTCGCGCGATCCGACTAACCCAACTGCCATTTGAAGGGACAGCGAATCTGGTCAGGTGGCAACTTATCGGCGCAGTCGCGGCGGCGAGCGTGCTGCTGTTGATCCTCGCGGCATTCAATGCCATGAATCTGCAGGCCGCCAACTTGCTGCAGAGACAACGCGAGATCGCGTTGCGTCGCAGCCTTGGCGCCGATGATGCAAAACTGCTGCAGCTGTGGAGTGTCGAGGTTCTGATCACTTTAGTTCTCGCCGCCGCAGGTGCGCTATTGCTGGCCTGGTGGGTGGCGCCGGCGATCGCAAATTGGATGGGGATGTCCTCGTCCAACGTCGTGACCAATCCCTTGCCGGGTCGAGTCTTCTTGGGCGTTGCCCTCACCGTGCCGGCTCTGCTGATGGTGACTCTCGCGCTCCCAGCATGGATGGCCTTGCGTCAAGCCCCCTCGCCGGCGCTGCAAGGGCGCACGATGAGCGAAGGGCCATGGGGGCGTCGCACCCGTCAAGGCCTACTGACGCTGCAACTGGGCGGCGCACTCGTGTTGTTCTCGCTCGCCGGCGTACTCGCCATGCAACAGCAGCACTTACTACATGCGGATCGGGGCTTTGAAACGCACAACCGACTCTGGCTGGGCGTGATGGTAAATCCCGATCTAGTCCCCAACATGGATGCATTCCTCGCGGCCCTCAGCAAACATCCGGCAATCCAGCATTGGGCATTCAGCTTAGGCCGACCTGCAGCCGACACGCAGGGTGCGATTGAATTGAATGTAAGCCCCACGCAGGATAAGGCGGTGTTGCGTGTCACCACCGTATCACCCAGCTTCTTCGACACTTACGGGATGACACTGCTTGCTGGCAGCCCACGAATCGGATCGGGTGAGGAGAACATAGTTATCGACGCCAAAGCGGCTCGTTTGATGGGGTTTGCCGACCCACAGGCCGCCATCGGCGCCTTGCTACGAGGCGGCGGCGGGTTTTTACAGGAGGGCACAACGCTGCGCCGCATTGTCGGGGTCGTGAAGGATGTGAAGCTGGAATCGGCGCGCGATCCGGCGCTGCCCCAGGCATTCTTGCTCACTGAAAAGCCACTGTGGGACCTGACGGTGTATGGGCCGAATCTGGCCGCGCTGCGCCAGACGCTCGAGGAGCTTTGGAAAGCATATGGCCCGCCGCTTACCTACGACATCGAATCGGCCGACGACCAGCGTGCGGATCTCTACCGACAGGAAGGCCAAATCACAGCGATGTTGGCAGCGGTCGCCGTGCTGGCGATCGCCGTCGCCATGGTTGGCGCCTATGCGCTGGTCGCCGACACGCTGCGACGCCGCCGTACCGAACTGGTGTTGCGCCGGTTGCACGGTGCCAGCAACGCCGCCATCGCGCGCGAAACAGTTTCTGAATTTGCCATGCCGTTATTGATCGCAGTGGTGACTGGACTTCCCGTCGCCGCCTGGCTTGGCGAACGATACCTGCGCGACTTCGTGGATCGAGTGGGCCCTGGCGAAGGAATTGCCTTACCTTTGGTGGTCGGAACGGCGGTCTCCGTGGCGATCACCGCCATTGCAGCAACACGTCATGTCCGGCGGGCACTGGCACTTCAGCCCATCGAGGCATTGCGTTGACTTCAAGTGCCGCCTAGGGTCTGAGCGCGATCGCCGCTGGTATCGAATCGTGGGCGTTTGGTTTCCGGCGCAGTCAATTCCCCGCATCCACCGAAATGAAAAAAACCAGCGCGAATGGCCGCACTTCGCACAGTTACTAGGGTCGCAATCTACAGTCTCAATTGTTCTTGTATTCTGGTGCCAAACCAAATTCCGGGTCATGCTCATCCAAGCATTTAAATATCAAATCGCTAGTGCTACCAGCCATCGTCGAATTGAGAGAGATGTTCTTTACAAGTATCTGCTTTCCCATCTTTCCACAATACTGATTGGCCTCTGACAATGCTCGTCGCTTAGCGCTAGTATTATTCCCACTTACACTACCAGTGCCTGCGACACCTACTGACAGCGTATAGGTATCTTTACCCATCTGTAGAACACCAGTATTGGACGCACAACCACCAGTTATAAGAACGGCAATCGCAACGAGGTTGCGGATAGTGCCCTGATTCACTTCGATTACTCCCTTGGCGAAAACCGGAACATTCAGGCCCGGGTTTTGAGAATATCTTGCCAGTGGCCGCATATTAGCTCCACACGACGGCCATCGCATAGGACGGGTCGCAGTATCGCCTAGCTGCCACGGCAGTCATTCATGGCGATCCTGCCGATCGCGTCAGTCATGGCCACCCTAATATAGAGCGAAATTCTAGGCCCGAAGCAGCTGCCACACGGACGCGTTGCCGGCAGTGTTAAGCGTCCGCTGTCATGAGTTTCAAACATCGAACCTTCACGCCTGCGCGCCGAGTTCAAGTTATCTCTCGCGCGCAAGCAGTCGAGAATTAAAAATCATAGTCAAGGTTCCATGAAATCAGATCTGCCTCCGCACTAGCGTATCTTTCTATTTCCTTGACTATGCCCGTCTTGTGAGCGGCTCCTACCAGAAAGACTCCGGTATCAAAAGCGTTCTCTCGGCAGTACTCATAGATTTTGCGTACCATTTCGGTTTCTCGCGCATGCATAAGGTGACGCAACCGCCCCAGCCAACGAATTAAATGTTCATCGCCCGTTCTATTGACCGTCTCCTCTTCAATCTCAGACATTCTCGCGTTCATTCTCGCGAAGGCAGCACTATTCAGGTACCTGAATCCCTCCTGCTGCGCGCTGTCGTCCTCTCTTGCCATGAGTTCTTGATATTCTTGGCTCGTCTGTATCACCCACGCTTCAAAGTCTCTCATTTCGACCAAGAGATTTTGCCGCATGTCATATTGATCGACCGGGACAGACTGGAACAACTTGTGCTCGCGATACCTTGCTATTGCATGGGCGTCCACGTTGCCAAGCTTGTAGTAGAGATCCGCTTCCGATGGCCGCCATTCGACAAAAATAGCCTCAGGTTCGATTGCCCGAAGAATCTTTAGCAATTCATCGGTGTTGCAGAGCCCCCTCTCCCGATGAGTTGAACAGACGAGCGCGATCTTGTGCATCCTCTCCAAGTCCGTCTCATCGCCTGCCCGAATTCTTCATGGCCTCTCCGATCTTCATGGTATCCACGCTTACTGTGGTAACACCGCTACCTGCGATCCCTCGAATGCAGGTTAGGTTGCCGAACGCGTCGTGCGATTCCAACGCTTCCATATGAAGATCGTAACGTAGAGTCCGAAGAGCACGGTGCCGACAATCACATATGCCGCCGCGGGTGTCACCTCGACGTGGGGTGGCTTTCCACCGGCCACCTCTATTGTCACTTCACGCAGGGATGGTACGAGAATATACGATTCCTTCCTGAATTCGTCTCCGCCAGAGCGAAGTGAGATAGGAATTGCAGCTTGATCATCAAATTTCGCAAGTACTGCTGATGCCACTGGCCAAGGCCAAAGCATTTCGTACCCACAGCTCCCGAGAAGCAATATGCCGACGAGCACACCTCCAATGGCGCGGCCGCGGTGCAATTTGTCGGCGCTATTTCGAAGTGCAGTCAAGGTTGGTTACCCAATTAACAATTTGACGGCGACAATGCGGACGTGACAATCACTGCGGAAATTATGTCTTGTCGCACTCGCGCTTTCATTGCGGACGACTGTATGCGACTAGATCACTTGCCGCTCGTCTAGTCAAACTCGACGCGAACGACCTCTTCCAGAAAGACATCCAGTGGGTCGATTGGCCGCGTCGGCCGGCTATGCCGCCGACGGACATTCTTCCGGGGTTGACTCACAGCTGACTACAACGAGTGGCCGCTTTGGCGACGAAAACGCTCTTGAAAGCAGCATATTCGCAGTCTGCCAACTCGGGCGCTCAGTGACTGAGTTAACTGTGACGACATTGCAGAAGCGACAGCGAGCGTAGCTCTTTGTTAGCGGGGCAGGTACTTAATCAAGATCATTCCGTCGCGCGTCCTGAATGTTGTCCAGCCGCCGCGGCCGTCAGGTTCCATCACCCGTTCGTGAGTGCCGTTTGCAATCAGGCCATTTCCCCGCGCCCGATGGGTCCAACCCAACTCGTAGCCTTGGGACGCTAGGCGCTTCTGCAGGCCACCGGTGTCAGGCCAAGAAAGGTCAACTTCCTGTTCACGGACCTGAGGCGTTTTAGGCGGTACGGGCTCGCCGGGACGGGGAGCGGGAGTAATCCGAACGTCGTTACCCTGCACCGTGACTTGAACGTTCAACAACAGCTGGCCACGCTTGGCGCCGGCTTTAACGCCATCACTGGCGTAGCTCTTTATGTGGTCATAGCCGAGCAGCCGGCCATGCCCGGTTCCCGGTTCCCTAATCGTCACGCCTTGATCTTCGACGCTCTCGATAAGCCACCAGTCGTCGTCCCTGAGCGGTCGAACTTCGAAGCCGTACTTATCCAATCGGTAGGCTTGCGGCACCAGCAGCACGTGATCCCCCACGTTCTTCTTGATCATGTCTTTCTTCATAGATACGCGTACTGCTCGGAAACGGCGTCATATATGAACACTTCGAGGAAACCGTGCTTGGGCATATCCGAGCGCGCCTTGCTAACGAGCCTCTCCCACTCGTCGGCCATGTACAGCGCATTGAGCGAACACTGCACAACTAGCGTAGTGTTTTCGGGGTAATTGATGCCCACCTTTTTGTTCAGCTGCGCAGCGACGAGCGGCACGTACGAATCAATGAAATCCTGAGTTCCACGTACGAGTGGCGTCGATTCGATTTTGCGCGTCTTTTTATCCCGGCGAGTTTCCTCCACCGCAAACGCTACACCGCCTTGGTCTAGCAGTTCTCGTACTAGATAGTCATTGGGGTGCATCACGCAGGTGACCTCCAGGTGTGCGTTTGAGGGCACACGACTATGTTCTATGTAGCCGCCCCACTGTTGTATCTCGGCGTCGTACTGCTGGTTACCGTTAACCCATCTGACGGATATGTAACGTCCCGCTCGGTAGTTTGCCTGCACGTACTTGCAGATTGGCAAAAGCTCTTCCAACAGCTTTTTTGCCGTGTCGCCCCTGCGCATACGCAGCAGGGAACGACCATCCTCAGAATTGCGAACGCTTTCAAACAACTCGTAGACGCTTGCGCAAAACACCAGACCGTCGAGCAAGCGATCATGTATCTCGTCGAGGCTGGTGCAGGGCATCGGTACGGCGTCCGCGTTCGTTGAAAACGGTGAGACATGATGCCATGCCTGCGTTTCGATCGTGGCGAGTGGCAGCTGAGTGACCGCCAATTAATGGAGACTAACGTCAGGTTATGGCCGGCAAGCGGCGGACGGTTGTCGCGAGACCGGACATTCGGCGCGAAGTACCTGTCGCCTGGCACTATCAAATTGAATCCATTTGCTTAGAGTTTCGCGGAAAAAACCGCGAAACCCTCGCCAACAAACTTGCCTATCTCGCGGATAATTCTCCAACCGTGACAATCTAACCCTAAACGACCGGAACCACAGGTTCAGTACAGGTCGTCGGTGATCGAAAATTCTCCCTCACCCCGGGCGCTCCCGGGGCCGACGCGGCGTCTCGCCAAGTCGCCTCCGTTCTTGCCGCGCTTCATCCGGCTGCGCGACGCGCCGTCTTATCTCGGCATGGACAAAAATCGCTTCAATCGCGACGTCCGTCCGCTCCTCGCCGTGATCCCGATCGGCACGCAGGGTATCGCCTTCGACCGCCTTGACCTCGATTCCTGGGCCGACGACTATAAGAGCCGCAACGGGCATCCCGCGGCTCTACCTGAAAGGGGAAAGTCATGGGAAACCAAAAGAAGCCGGGTCTCACCAAACGCGGTGGGATCTGGCATATCGACAAGCAGTTCCGAGGAGCACGCATTTGCGAGAGCACTGGAACAAGCGACATCCGGCAAGCCGAAGAGTACCTCGCGAAGCGCATAGTCGAGCTGCGCGAGACCAGACTCTATGGCGCGCGCGAGTTGCGCTCGTTCCGGTCTGCAGCGACGAAATACCTGCTGGAGTACAACTACAAGAAACGCATCAAGGACGATGCGCTGCACTTGAAGCAGCTCGATCCCTTCATCGGGGTGCTCGAGCTGAAGCAGGTGCATATGGGGAGCCTGCAGGAGTTCATCGCGCAGCGGCGGCGGGACGGCGTGAAAACCAAGACCCTGAATTTGGCGCTTGGCGTCGTGCGCAGGATCTTGAATCTCGCCGCCACCGAGTGGATCGATCGACAGGGCAAAACGTGGTTGAAACAGGCACCCAAGATCAAGCTGTTTCCGCTGCGAGACGCCCGGCCGCCCTATCCGCTCACGCGCGAGGAACAGGCGCTCTTGTTTCAAGAGCTGCCCGACCACCTCGCCCGCATGGCGCTCTTTAAGGTGAACACGGGACTGCGGGAGCAAGAGGTTTGCAAACTCAAGTGGGACTATGAGGTCAAGGTGCCGGAACTCGAGACATCGGTGTTCATTATCCCGGGCGAGCAGATCAAGAACGGCGAGGAGCGCCTGGTCGTGCTCAATCGGGTGGCGTCGTCGGTCATCGAGAGCGTTCGCGGTCTGCACCCGGTCTATGTGTTCGTGCACGTGCGGAAGAAAGACGAGGAGCCCAAGCCGATGATCAAGATCAACAACACGGCTTGGAAGGCGGCTCGCGAGCGCGCGGCGGATAAATGGACGGAACAGCATGGCGAAGCGGCGCCGGCGGGCTTCCGGAGCATTCGGGTCCACGATCTCAAACACACGTTCGGCCGCCGACTCCGGGCCGAGGGCGTGTCGTTCGAGGATCGTCAGGATTTGCTCGGGCATCGCAGTGGTCGGATCACGACGCACTACTCCCAAGCGGAACTTACGAACCTGATCGAGGCCGCGGAGAAAGTTTGTGCGGCGCAGTCCCGCAAAAGTCCCGCAACGACGTGGTTGCGACGCAAGACGAGTCAGCTTGGAGGCGCTAACTCACTGATCTGACGATGGTTTGAATGCGCGCCCGGACGGATTCGAACCGCCGACCACCTGGTTCGAAGCCAGGTGCTCTATCCAGCTGAGCTACGGGCGCAGGCCCGCAAGTCTAGCGGAAACGCGTTGCGTGGTTGGCCGGAAAATCGGCTTTAGATTGGCCGTTCGCTTGGCCCTCACCGCGGGCAGGCGCGGGGCTGGGGCCGCCTACGTGGACATTAATAAGACTGCGCTGGCGCGCCTCGAAGCGGCGCGCTTGATTCCCCAAGCGACGTGAGCCGCAAGCGGCCGGCGCCGCCTCGACCGCCAGGGGAACCATTCGAGACAACGGCCTTCAAACTAGATTGTCAAATCATATACTTACGTGCTCAAACTGGAACGCTGGCCGTTCGAGGCCCGAAGGCCGTAATATCCTATCGACACCGATAACTAGAGGAATTCCGATGAAGGCTTGGATATCACTGACTTTGGCTCTTGCACTCGGCGCAGCCGCTCACGCCCAATCGTCTTGCACCTACCCTGCCGCCCCGGTTTCACCCCCTGACGGCGCCACGGCGACGAAAGACCAGATGATCGCGGCAAACAAGGACTATGGCCGTTACAACACCGAGATGAACGGTTATCTCGACTGCCTGAAGGCCGCGAGCGACGCGTTGACGCCGAAGGATCCTTCGAAACTCAGCAACGACGAGAAGAAAAAGATCGATGACCAGCAGAAGATCCTCGTACAGAAGAGCAACGCCGCGGTGGACGAACTCCAAGCCGCCGTGGGCCGCTTCAACGAGCAATTGAAGATTTTCAAAGCCAAGCAAGCGAAGTCCTAGGATGGATGTGCGGCGGAGTCGCTCTCCGCCGCCGAATCCCGCACATGCAGGCCGGTACGCTCATTACGCCCCGTCTGGCCGAAGAGGCAATCAACTCTCGGTTGACGTGTCTGCCGATCGAATCGCTGCCGTTGACGCAGTGCGTCGGCGGGACGCTGCGCGAAAATATTTACGCCGAGCGCGACCAGCCCCCGTTTGATCGTGTCGCGATGGACGGCATCGCGATCGATAGCGGAGCGGCCCGCCAAGGGCTGCGCCACTACCGGATTCAGGCGACCCAGGCGGCCGGTTCGCCGGCGCTGAAACTCGCCTCGAGCGAAAGCGCGATCGAAGTCATGACCGGCGCGATCCTGCCGACCGGCTCGGATTGTGTCGTACCGGTCGAACAGATCGACGTGGCAGAAGGCATCGCGAATCTCAAGGCGACCGCGCAGGTCGGCGCCTTCCGCAATGTGCATCGGCGCGGCTCCGACGGCCGCCAGGGCGCGCTGTTGTTGGAGTCGGGCACGCTGTTGCGCGCACCGGAAATTGCGGTGGCCGCCTCTGCCGGGATGGCGCGCGTGCGCGTCTCGAGTCAGCCCGCGGTCATGGTGATCTCGACCGGAGATGAACTCGTCGAGCCCGGCGATCCGATTGCCGATTACCAAGTGCGCCGCTCGAATGCGTATGCCGTGGAGGCGACCCTGCGCAAGCGCGGCTTCGTGCGCATCGGCGATGACCACGTGCGCGACGACCCCGATCAGTTGCGCGAGCGCCTGGCGCTGCACCTGACGACGCACGAGGTGCTGATCTTGAGCGGCGGCGTCTCGATGGGTAAGTTCGACCTCGTGCCGAAAGTGCTGATGCAGCTCGGCGTACAAGAAGTCTTTCACAAGATTGCGCAGCGCCCCGGCAAACCCATGTGGTTCGGCATCGGACCCCAGGGCCAGGCGATCTTCGGACTGCCCGGCAACCCGGTCTCGACGCTCGTCTGCCTGATTCGCTATGTGATCCCGGCAATCGCGGCGGCCATGGGTACAAAACGCGAAGTCCCGGAGCGCTTCGCGCTCGCCGCCCCGGTCGAATACGAAACGCCGCTCACCTACTTTTTGCCGGTCACGATCGAGCATGACGACTGGGGCCGCCCCTGGGCGCATCCGCACCCGACCAATGGATCCGGTGATTTCCTGAGTCTTGCGAACACGAACGGATTCGTGGAGCTGCCGCCGGGTCCCAACACCTATCCGAAGGGCTTCGTGACCAGCGTCTATCGCTGGTGACGGCAATCGCAATGAGCAAGAGCATTCACGACATTCGCGGCGTCGGTAATCCGCTCGACCGGCTCGGCCGGCCGCTGCACGACCTTCGCATCTCGGTCATGGACCGCTGCAACTTCCGTTGCCCCTATTGCATGCCGAAGGACAAGTTCCACGACGCCTACAAGTTCCTGAACTCGGCGGAGCGGCTCTCGTTCCCGGAAATTACGCGGTTGGCTCGCGTGTTCGCCGCGCTCGGCGTGCGCAAGCTGCGCCTCACCGGCGGCGAGCCCTTGCTGCGCGCCAATCTTGCGGATTTGGTGGGCGATCTCACGGGCATTCCGGGGATAGAGGACATTGCGCTCACCACCAACGGCGTGCTGCTCGGCCAACATGCGGTCGACTTGTTCGCGAACGGACTGAAACGCGTGACCGTGAGCCTCGACACCCTCGATCCTGAAGTTTTCAAGCGCATGAGCGGCGGATTCGGCGCGCTCGACCAGGTGTTGCACGGCATCGAGGCGGCGATCGAGGCCGGCCTCGCGCCGATCAAGATCAATGCGGTCATCGAGCGGGGCGTCAACGATCACGGCGTGGTCGATCTCGTCGAGCGGTTTCGCGGCATGCCGGTCATCGTGCGCTTCATCGAATTCATGGACGTCGGCAACCGCAACGACTGGCGCCCGGAGCTGGTCGTGCCTTCGCGCGAACTCGTGGCGCGGATCCACGCACGCTGGCCGATACACGCGGTTTCCGAGAACTACCGGGGCGAAGTCGCGGAGCGCTGGCGCTTCGACGACGGGGCCGGCGAAATCGGCTTCATCTCCTCGGTTTCCCAGCCGTTCTGCGCATCCTGCAGCCGCGCGCGGCTCTCCTCGGAGGGGAAATTCTATACCTGCTTGTTTGCGACCGAGGGCTTGGACCTGCGCACCGCGGTGCGCAGCGGCGCCGCCGATGCGGACCTCACGCAGTTGGTGCGCAGCGCCTGGCTGCGCCGCGCCGATCGCTATAGCGAACAGCGCGACGAATTGCGCCGCAGCGAGCACGCGCTCAAGAAGATCGAAATGTATTACATCGGTGGGTGACGCCATGCCATTTTCTCATCTGGACTCCGAGCATCACCCGACGATGGTCGATGTCAGCGACAAGACCGCGGTCAAGCGCACCGCCATTGCGGAAACGACCGTGCGCTTTCCGCCGCAGGTCGCCGAAGCCCTGCGCGAGCACGGCCTGCGCTCCGCAAAGGGCCCGGTATTCGACACGGCGATCGTCGCCGGCGTCATGGGCGCCAAGCGCACGCACGAGCTCATTCCGTTCTGTCATCCGCTCGGGCTCGAGAGCTGTAAGATCGTCATCGAGCTCGTGGGGGATGCGGCCGTGATCCGCTGCGCCGTGACCGTGCACCACAAGACCGGCGTCGAGATGGAGGCGCTCACTGGAGCGAGCATTGCGGCGCTCACGGTCTACGACATGTGCAAGGCGCTCTCGCACGATATCGTGATCGGTGAAACGCGGCTGCTCTCGAAGGAAGGCGGAAAGAGCGATTTCAGCCTGCAAACCGTCAAATGAGCGCGCGGGCCGCACGATGAGCGCACTCGCCCCGATCTACGGTCTGATTCTCGCGGGCGGCCAAAGCACGCGCATGCAGCGCGACAAGGCGAGCCTCGAGTACCTCGGCCAAACGCAGCTCGACCGCAGCTTCGAGCTCGCGGCCCGCCATGTGCCGACGGTGTTCCTCTCGGTGCGCGCCGACCAGTCGGCGGATCCGGCGCGCGCGCGCCGGCCGTTGATCGTCGATTCGATCGACGGCGCGGGCCCGATTGCCGGCATCCGCTCGGCATTCGCGCGCTTCCCGGACGTCGCTTGGCTCGTGCTCGCCTGCGACCTGCCGTTTCTCACCGACGGCGCGCTCGAGCAGTTGTTGCAAGCGCGCGATCCGACCGCTCTGGCGACGGCCTACATGAGCGCGCATGACGGGCTGCCGGAGCCGCTCTGCGCGATTTGGGAGCCGGCGGCGGCAGCGGCTCTCGCGGCAGCACAGGCGGGGGGCCAAACCTGCCCGCGCAAATTCCTGATCCGCAACCGCACCAAGCTCGTCGAACCCATCGACCGACGCGCGCTCGACAACATCAACACGCCGGAGGAATATGCGGAGGCGCTCGCGGCGCTCAGGCTAGCGGCGCGCAAGGACCCGATGCAGCTCAAGATCCAATATTACGCGTTGATGCGCGAACAGGCCGGACGTTCAGATGAGACCGTCGAGACTTCCGCGGCGACGCCCGCGGCGCTCTATCAGGAGCTGCGCACGCGGCATGGTTTCACGCTCGCGCGCGAACAATTGAAGGTCGCCGTCAACAGCGAATTCAGCGACTGGACGCGCCCGCTGCGCGCCGGGGACGCGATCGTGTTCATTCCACCGGTGGCGGGCGGCTGATGCGCTTTCGCTTCACGACCTCCCCTATCGACACCACGGCGGCGCGGCGCGATCTGCTCGACGCCGGCGCCGGCGGCTACGCAAGCTTCGAAGGCTGGGTGCGCGACCACAACGAGGGGCTCGCCGTGAGCCGCCTGGAATATGAAGCGTTCGAGGCGCTCGCGGTCAAGGAGGGCGACCTAATCCTCGAGGAGGCGCTCAAGCGCTTTCCCGTCAAGCACGCGGCGTGCGTGCACCGCATCGGCGCGCTCGCGATCGGCGACCTGGCGGTCTGGGTCGGTGTGAGCTCCGCGCATCGCGGCGAGGCGTTCGATGCGTGTCGCTACATCATCGACGAAGTCAAACACCGCGTGCCGATCTGGAAGAAAGAGCATTATCTCAACGGCGACTCCGGCTGGGTCAATTGTGAGCGCTGCGCGGCCGCACCGCTCCATTCGCACGACCATGAGCACGAGCACGACAGCGATCGCGACCACGCGCACGATCACGACCGCGTCGTTTGATTGAGGCCGCCGATGCTGCCCGACTACTCCCGACAGCAGTCGCTCAAGGAAATCGGCGCCGCGGGCCAGTCGCGCCTTGCAATGAGCCGCGTGCTCGTGATCGGCGCCGGCGGCCTCGGCAGTCCGGTGCTCCAGTATTTGGCGGGCGCAGGCGTCGGCTGCCTCGGCATTGTCGATGCGGACCGCCTCGAAGCGAGCAATCTGCACCGCCAGCCGCTCTATGCGCTCGCCGATGTCGGCCGGCCGAAGGCGGCGCTCGCCGAGACGGCACTCGCCAAACTGAATCCCGCGGTGCGCATCGAGACGCACGCGGTGCGCTTCGACGCCGACAACGCCGTCGAACTGGTCTCCGCCTACGACCTCGTGATCGACTGCAGCGACAATTTTCGCACCAAGTTTCTCGTCAACGACGCGGCGGTGCTCGCGCGCAAGCCGGCCGTGTTCGCGAGCGTCTATCAATACGAAGGGCAGCTGCAGGTCTACAAGCCCGACGCCGCGCACGCGTGTCTGCGCTGCCTGTGGCCGGACGCGACCGCTGACGGCATCGTCGGCAATTGCGCCGAAGCCGGCGTGCTCGGCCCGGTGCCGGGTGCGTTCGGCGCGATGCAGGCCCTCCTCGCGCTGAAAATTCTGCTGGGGCTGCCGGGCCAGCTCGAGGGCGAGCTGCTGCTGCTCAATTTCATGAACTTCTCGCAGCTCTCGCTCAAGGCCCCGCGCCGCGCGGCGTGCCTCGCGCCCGCCTGCAGCCTGGTGCGCGCGCCTCAGCGAGAATTGCCGGACCTCGAAATCAAGTTGGAGTCTCTCGGCCGCGCCGCCGATGTAGGGCTCGAGGTCATCGACATTCGCAACGCCGACGAGGTCGCGGCCCGCCCGGTGCCCGCGCGGCATATCGCAATGCCCACGCTGCTCGCCGACCCTTCGGTGCTGTCGAGCACCCGGCAATATCTGTTGGTGTGCGCTTCCGGCAAGCGCAGCGCCACGGCCGCACGCGAGCTGCGCGCGCGCGGATTTTCGGTCAAATCATTGGCCGGCGGCTTGCAGGCGCTGGAGTCCTAGCTGCGATGCTGTTTCACAGCAAATTGCCGGACATCGGCACGACCATTTTCACGGTGATGTCGCGCCGCGCGCTCGAAGAGGGCGCGCTCAACATCGGGCAGGGATTTCCCGACTATCCGATCGATGCGCGCCTCGCCGGCTTCGTCCAGGACGCGATCGACGCCGGCCACAATCAGTACGCGCCGATGGAGGGCGTCGTCGAGCTTCGCACGCAGATCGCCGGCAAACTCAAGGCCTGCTACGGCGTCGGCTTCGACCCGATCGAGGAGATCACGATCACCTGCGGCGGAACCGAGGCGATTTTCGGCGCGATCCAGGCCGTGATCGGCGCCGGCGACGAGGCCGTGATTTTCGATCCCGCCTACGATGTCTATGAGCCGGCCGTGCGGCTCGCGGGGGGTCGATGCGTGCGCATTGCGCTGCAGCCGCCGCACTTCGGCTACGACTGGGACCGGATCCGCGGCGCGCTCACCGCGCGCACGCGCCTCCTCATCATCAACAACCCGCACAACCCCACCTGCACGGTCGCGAGCCGCGCGGATCTCGATGTGCTCGCGCAGTTGGTCCGCGACCGGCCGATCACGATCATTTCCGACGAGGTCTACGAGCACGTGATATTCGACGGCCGGCGTCACGCCTCGGTACTCGCACACCCGGAGCTGCGCCGGCGCAGCTTCGTCGTGTTCTCGTTCGGCAAGACCCTGCACGCGACCGGCTGGCGCACCGGCTATTGCGTCGCGCCGCCCGAGATGACGCGCGAGCTGCGCAAGATCCACCAGTTCAACACCTTCAGCATCGTGGCTCCGCTGCAGCACGCGATCGCGCGCTACGTCGCGAGCTGTCCCGAGAGTTGGCAGGGATTGTCGGCGTTTTTCGAGCAAAAGCGCGATCTGCTGATCGAGGCGCTGCGCGGCTCGGCGTTTCGGCCGATCAAGGCCGCGGGCACGTATTTCCAATTGGTCGATTACGGCGCGCTGAGCCAAAAGGTCGACGTCGACTTCGCCGACCAGCTGATCCGCGAGGCGAAAATCGCGACGATCCCGCTGTCGCCGTTTTACGCCGAGGCGCCGCGCATGACGCTGCTGCGCATCTGCATCGCGAAGCGCGACGAAACGATCCGCTCGGCCGCGGAGCGGCTCGCGGCATTTGTCCCGGAGCAGTGAGCGGCACGCCGCCTCGGGCGGCGGCCGAAAAGCGGCGGCGGCTAGAGCGGCTTCCAGAACGTGATGATTGCGCCGCCCGCGATCACGAACGCGCCGCCGACCAGAATCGGCAAGGTCGGCAGCGCACGAAACGCGATGAAATTGATCACCTGCCAAACGACGAACAAGGTCGCAAGGTAGAGCCCCACCACGCGCCCGAACTCGAGCGGCGCGAGGTTCAAAAACGTCCCGTAGCCGCACAGCAGCGCCGCGCCCGCGAAAAAGAGCGCGAGCCGCGCAAGTCCGCCGTGCTGAAACAGCGCCATCCGCAGTACCGCATCCCCGCTGACCTCGAGCGTGGTCGCGATCAAGAGCAGCAGCAGCGGATTGACACCTTGCAATAATTTGATCACATCACTCTCGCGTCTGCCCGTTGCCCCGTACGATGTATTTGTAGCTGGTCAGCTGTTCGACCCCGACGGGGCCGCGCGCATGAAATTTATCGGTGCTGATGCCGATCTCGGCGCCCATGCCGAATTCGCCGCCGTCGGCGAATTGCGTCGAGGCGTTGTGGAGCACGATGGCACTGTCGACGCGGTCGAGAAAGCGCGCCGCCGTCGCCGTATTGGCGGTCACGATCGATTCGGTGTGGTGAGATCCGTAGCGCTCGATGTGGGCGATCGCCGCGTCGACGTCCTCGACGACGCGCACCGCGATGATCGCGTCGAGATATTCAGTGTACCAATCCTGCTCGCTCGCGGGCTTGACGCGCGCATCGGTCTGCAGCGTCGACTCGTCGCCGCGCACTTCGCATCCGGCCTCGATGAGCGCGGCCACCAGCGGCGCGAGCTGCGCGGCGGCGCCGCGATCGACGAGCAGCGTTTCGGCGGCGCCACAGACGCCGGTGCGGCGCATTTTCGCATTGAGCACGATGCGCTTCGCCATATCGGGATCGGCGTCGCGATCGACATAGACGTGGCACACGCCGTCGAGGTGGCCGATGACCGGCACGCGTGCCTCGCGCTTGACGCGCTCGATGAGCCCCCGGCCGCCGCGCGGCACGATGACGTCGATGGTGTCGGCCATGTCGGCGAGCATATGACCGACCGCGGCGCGGTCGGTCGTCGGCACGAGCTGGATCGCGCCTTTCGGCAATCCCGCGGCCATCAACCCCTGCTCCATGCAGGCGTGAATCGCCAGGTTCGAGCGCATGCTCTCGGAGCCGCCGCGCAAGATCACGGCATTGCCGGACTTCAAGCACAGTGCGCCGGCATCGGCGGTCACGTTGGGCCGGCTTTCGTAAATGATGCCGATGACGCCCAAGGGAACGCGGCGCCGCTCGATGACGAGCCCGTTCGGACGCTGCCATTCGGCGAGCACGGTGCCGATCGGATCGGCGAGCCGCGCGATCTCCTCGAGGCCCGCGGCCATCGCGAGGATGCGTTTGTCGTCGAGGCGCAGCCGATCGAGCAGCGCTCCGGAGAGGATCGCGTCCGCCGCGGGCGCGGCCGGTTCGGTGCCGGCAGCGGCGGCGGCGGCTTCGCGAATGTCGCTGTCGTTCGCGGCCAAAATCCGATGACGATGCGCGCGCAGCGCGGCTGCCGCGGCCAGCAACGCACGATCCTTGAGTTCGGTCGGCGCAATCGCGAGGCGCCGGGCGGCGCCGCGCGCGGCCTCGCCGATCTCGCGCATGAGGTCGACGAGCGGCCGGCCGGTGCGCGCGCGCCGCTCGACGTTCAGCGATTCATCGGTGCTCATAGCGTTTTCACCAATACGAGATCATCCCGGT
Source organism: uncultured Gammaproteobacteria bacterium (assembly GCA_963782845.1). GTDB lineage: Bacteria > Pseudomonadota > Gammaproteobacteria > Steroidobacterales > Steroidobacteraceae > Bog-1198. The sequence continues at coordinate 347,039 of CAWALM010000002.1, forward strand.
GCACGATTTCATCTCGACCGCGAAAACCGAGCACCTTCTCGATCTCCGCGGACTTGCGGCCCATGATCCGCACCGCATCGGCGTCCGAGTACGCGCAGATGCCGCGCGCGACTTCGGATCCGTCCGGCCCCACGATGCGGACCGCATCACCGCGCTCGAAGCGCCCCGCCGCGCGCACGACTCCGGCGGGCAGCAGGCTCTTGCCGCGCAGCAGCGCGCGCACCGCGCCGTCGTCGATCGCGATCTCGCCGGTCGGCTGGAGCGCACCGGCGATCCATTGCTTGCGCGTGGCCACGGGTGTCGAACTCGGCACGAACCAGGTGCATCGAGCGCCCTCTTCGATGCGCTTGAGCGGGTGTTGATGGGCCCCTTTGGAGATGCACAGATGGCAGCCTGCGCCGACCGCGATCTTAGCAGCGGCTATCTTGGTTTGCATGCCGCCCGAGCCCATGGGGCTGCCCGCGCCGCCCGCCATCGCCTCGATTTCCGCCGTGATTTCCAGGACTTGAGGAATGAATTGGGCGTCAGCGTGTTCGTTCGGATCGGCCGTGTACAGGCCGTCGATATCCGACAGCAGCACGAGACAATCGGCGCCCGCCATTTGGGCTACGCGCGCGGCGAGGCGATCGTTGTCGCCGTAGCGGATCTCGGCGGTCGCAACCGTGTCGTTCTCGTTGATCACGGGAACGGCCCCCAGCGCGAGCAGCGTGTTGAGGGTCCCGCGGGCATTCAAATAGCGGCGGCGCTGTTCGGTGTCGCCGAGCGTCAGCAGCACCTGGGCGACAGTGATGGAGTGCGCCTCGAGCAACTCCTTGTAGGCATGGGCCAGGCGGATTTGACCGACCGCGGCCGCGGCCTGGCTCTCCTCGAGCTTCAGCTTGCCGGCGTGCAGACCCAAATGGCGGCGACCGAGGGCAATCGCCCCCGAGGACACCAAAATCACCTCCTGGCCGCGTTTTTGCAGGCGCGCGACGTCGGCGGCAAAGCTTTCCAGCCAGGCGCGATTCATGCGACCCTTGTCCGCATCGACGAGCAAGGCCGAGCCCACCTTGACGACGACGCGTTTGGCGAGCGTCAAGGGCTTTGCGGTGGTTTTGCGGTCGGCGAGGTTCATATCCACGCAATATTAGCGCCTGCACAATACATTGGTCGCGGGCATTTACTTGGCTTGGTGGCCTCCCCTAATATTCGCGTCTCGATATCGCGAAGCAAATTCAAAGAAGGACGAACGCCGTGGGCAGAGAGTACGAACCGACCGTCGGACAGTGGTACGAGGACCTGGAGAACGAGGAGACGTTCCAGGTGCTCAAGGTGGACGAGGATCGCGAAATCGTCGAGATACAGCACCTGGACGGCGACGTCGAAGAACTGGACGTCGACGGCTGGGCCGAGCTCGATTTGGAGCTCAGCGAAGAGCCGGAAGGTTGGTCGGGGTCCAAGGCGGAGAAGGACGCGGAGGACGACGAAGACGACGATTGGGATGACGAAGACGACGATGAAGATGATGACGATGACGATGACGACCTCGACGACGACGCCGAAGAGGATCGCGAGGAATATTGAACCGGAAGCGCCCGCGCTAGCGGGCGCTCAAGTCCTGCCGCCTCAGACGCGCTCGAGCCAGCCGTGGCGGTCGGCGCTCTCCCCGGTTTGGATCGACACGAGCTGCGCGCGCAGCGCGCGCGTCAAGGGGCCGACCTGGCCGTCGCCGACCGCGTAATCCTTGCCGCGGTAGATCAGCGTGCCGACGCCAGCGAGCACCGCCGCGGTGCCCGATAGTGCCGCTTCCCCGGTCTTGACCCAGTCGAGCATCTCGGCGACGTCGAACACGCGTTCGCTGACCGAGTAGCCGATATCGCGGGCGAGTTGCAGGATCGAATCGCGGGTCACGCCATGCAGAAAGGTCGAGTCGAGGCCGCGCGTCAACAATTGGCCATCGCGTATCAACAGGAAATTCGCCGCGCCGGTCTCTTGCACCTCGCCGTCGGGGCAAAACAGCACTTGATCGACCTGGTACTTGGCGCGGGCCGCGAGCGTCGGGCCCATCGCGGCCGCGTAATTTCCGCCGGTTTTCACGACCCCCAGATGGGCCGCACAGCGTGTGTTTTCATCGTCGACGAGAATGCGCAGCGGCTTCATGCCGCCGGCGAAATAATCCCAGACCGGGCTCGCGAGCACGATCAGCGAGGCATCCGCCGGCGGCGTCGCCGCCGCGCCGATATTGGCGGTCGTGCCGAACAGGATCGGCCGCAGGTAGAGCGCACCGGGCGCCTCGGGCACGGCGTCCCGGCAGCGCGCGATGACCGCTTTGACCATCGCTGCGACCTGCTCCGCTTGCGGCTCGGGCAGCACGAGTGCCCGCGCGCTGTTGCGCAGCCTCGCGATATGCCGGTCCATGCGAAATACGTGGACGGATCCGTCTTTCCAGCGAAACGCCTTGAAGCCCTCGAAGCAGGTGCTGGCATAATGCAGGACGTGCGCGGCCGGACTCAGCTCGATCGGCCCGACCGGTTTGATCTCCTGCTCGCTCCATCTCCCATCCCGGTAAGTCGCCACGGCCATATGGGACGTGAGAACCGTCCCGAACGCCGGTCGCGGGGGCTGCGCGGTCGCAGATTTGCTTTCCATCAATTGGGGTTGTACGGCCATAACGCTACATTTCCATCGGTTGCTTGAGTCGCGGTAGCCACAGTGTAGGGCAAGCGCAGGATAGAGCCAATCATGCGGCGCGCCAGCCCGGCGCGGGGTTCAAGCCGGCGCCGGCAAGGACGCGACATAGCGGCGGACGCGCACGCAGGCCTCCTCGAGCAGTTGCGTATCGGCGCCGAAAAAGACGCGCACGAAACCGCGCGTCCCCTCGCCGAAGGCGCCTCCGTCGAGCACCGACACGCGCTCCTGCCGGTAGAGCCCGCGCATGAACTCGTAGCCCGACAATCCGGTGCGCCGCACGTCGACGAGCATGAACATGCCGGCGTCCGGTACGAAGCATTCGATCGCCGGGATGCCCTGCAATCCCGCGAGCAGCAGATTCCTGCGAACCGCACAGTACTCGCGCATTGCCGCCTCGGCCTCCGCCTGCATGCCGAGCGCGGTGAGCGCCGCTTCCTGGATGAAGCCGGGCAGCCCGAACAGCATGCACATGATCAGCGACTCGACGTGAATCGCGAGCTCGCGCGGGCCGACGATCCAGCCGCAGCGCCAGCCGGTCATCGCGTGCGACTTGGAGAGGCTGCTGATCGTCACGACTTGGTCGGGCAGGCGCGCCGCGAGGCTCGGAACGCGCCCGCCGGGCGCAATGCCCGCATACACTTCGTCGGCGACGATCCACAGCGAATGGCGCCGCGCGAGCGCCTCGATCGCGTCGAGATCCGCCTCGCTCAAGATCACGCCGCTCGGATTGTTGGGCGTCGCGAAGAAGATCGCGCGGGTGCGCGCGCTCACCGCCCGTTCGAGCGCCGCGGCGTCCAGCCGAAAGTGCGTCGTCGCCGGCATGGCGACCCGCACCATGCGCGCACCCGACACTTCGATGGTCGCGGGGTACGTGGGGTAAACGGGCTCGAGCGCGATGACCTCGTCGCCGGGACCGGCGAGGCACATCGATGCGCCGAACAGCGCATTCTGCGCGCCCGACATGAATACGACTTGATCCGCGTCGACGCATTGTCCGGTGCGCTGCGCATGCAGCGCGGCGATCGCCTCGCGCAACTTCTCGCGTCCCGGGGCCGCTGTGTAGTGCGTATCGCCCGAGCGCATGGACTCGATCGCACGCGCAATCACGGGCGCCGGCGAATCGAGATCCGGATCGCCGACGGAGAGCAAGATCACGTCTTCGCCGCGCTCGCTCGCGAGCCGCGCCTCGTAATGCGTGAGCCATGCGTCCGCGCCGTCGCCCGCGATTCTCTTGACCAGAGCCGAATATTCCATGCCCCGCGACTCCCCCGTACCTTCCGCCCGCCTTGCATCAAGTTAGGCAGGCTCGCATACTTTCGCGATCCTAGCCAAGGTTTGCGCGGCGCGGTTTATTCGAAAAGGTTCTCATGTCGATCACGGTCGGAACATATCTCGTCGAATTGCTGGCGGCGAACGACATCGACTTGGTATTCGGAATCCCGGGCGTTCATACCTTGGAGCTGTATCGGGGCTTGGCCGCGACCAAGCTGCCGCACGTGCTGGTGCGCCACGAGCAGGGCGCGGGATTCATGGCCGACGGCTACGCGCGCATCAGCGGCCGCGCCGCCGCCGCGTTCGTGATTTCGGGACCCGGGCTCACGAACGTGCTGACCGCGGTCGGCCAGGCCTACTCCGACTCGGTACCGCTGCTCGTGATCGCGAGCATGCCGGCGCGCCCCTCCGCGGGCAAACACTGGGGCGTTCTACACGAGATGAAATCGCAGCCAACCGTCGCCTCGGGCGTGTTCGGCATCGCGCGCACCGCGGCCTCGGCCGAGGACGTGCGCGATCATTTGCGCGCCTGCCTCGCGAGCCTGCGCTCCGGCAGGCCGCGGCCCGCCTATCTCGGGGTTCCGCTGGATTTACTCGCCGAAACCACGCTCTTGCGTGCCGCGCGCTTCGCGTCGCTGCCCCGCGTCGTCGATCCGGCCGCGGACGCGATCGAGGCGGCGGTCCGCTTGCTCGACGGCGCAAAGCGGCCCTTGATCGTCGCGGGCGGCGGCGCGCGCGGCGCCGCCGAGGAATTGCGCACCCTCGTCGAGTCGCTCGACGCGCTGCTCGTGACCACGGCGGCCGGCAAGGGCCTGCTGCCCGAGGATCACGGCGCGAATCTCGGCGCCTCGCTCCCCTATGCGCCGACCCAGGCGCTTGCCGCCGCGGCCGACGTCATTCTCTGCGTAGGCACCGAACTCAGTGAAACCGACGTGTATTCGGGATTCCGGCTGCCGCTCACGGGGCGCATGATTCGCGTCGATGTCGACCCCGGCAAGCTCTCCGATCACTATGGGGCGGAAGTCCCGGTGTGGGGCGATGCACGCGCGGCTCTCGCGGCGATCGCACGCGGCATACCGAAGCGCAGCGGCTGGCGCAGCGAGGTCGGCGGCGCGCAGCCGACGCGCGCCGCGATCCGCGACTCGCTCGCGGCGACGGCGCATGCCCAGTGGGCGGCGCTCGCCGCGATCCGCTCCGCGCTGCCCGCCGACGGCGCTGTGTTCAGCGACATGACGCAAATCGCCTATCTCGGAAATTACGCGTTCGCGACCGATCTGCCCGGCTGCTGGATGCACCCCTCGGGCTTCGGCACCTTGGGGTTCGCGATGCCCGCGGCGATCGGCGCAAAGCTCGCCTCCCCTCAGCGCGCGGTGCTCGCGCTGGTGGGCGACTATGGGCTGCAGTTCACGATCAATGAGCTGATCACCGCGGTCGAGCAGCGCGTCTCGCTGCCGATCGTCATCTGGAACAACTCGGCGCTCGGGCAGATCCGCGACGACATGGTGGCCGCCCGGATCCCGCCGGTCGGCGTGGTCGGCCGCAATCCGGACTTTCTCGCGCTCGCGCGCGCCTACGGCGCGGCCGCGATGCGCACGCGCGACCCCAAGTCGCTCGGGGACGCGATTCGCGCCGCGCTCGCGACCGCAGGCCCCACACTCATCGAAGTCATCGACACCGACTTTTCTGACCGCATCAACCCCAGGGAGAACCTCATGAATAAAGTCACGACCCTCGTCGCAGCTGCCGCCTTCTGCGCATCGGCGGCGCCCGCATGGGCCGGCGAACAAATCAAGGTCGTCGAGCACCCCGTCAACGAGACCACGGTGGACATCGGCGCGAAGGGCGATTCGGTCGGCGACCTGTTGACCTTTGCCAATCCGATCTTCGACGCGGCCAACGCGGTACAGATCGGCACCGACCAGGGTTATTGCGTGCGGGTCGTCGTCGGCAAGAGCTGGGAATGCATCTGGACGATTCTCTTGAAGAAGGGGCACATCACGGTGGAGGGACCGTTCTTCGATGAAGGTGATTCGCTGTTTGCGATCACGGGCGGAACGGGCAAATACGCGGGCGCCAAGGGCTCGATGAAGCTGCATCCGCGCGATGCGACTCCGACCGGCTACGATTTCATCTACACGTTGAAATAGCGGCACTCATGACGTACACGTCGGTTGAGTGCGCGCGCGCGCGCGAGGATTTCCCGGCCCTGCAGCGGGCTCAAGCGGAGCCCGCGCTCGCCTACCTCGACGGACCCGGCGGCAGCCAGGTGCCGCACACCGTGATCGAGGCGATCCGCGACGTCTACACGACCTGCAACGTCAATACCCACGGCAATTTCGCGCCGTCGCGCGAGGTCGACCGCCGCCTCGACGAAGCGCGGCAGGCCGTCGCGGACTTCTTGGGCGCCGCCGGCCCCGCGTGCATCTCGTTCGGCCAGAACATGACGACGCTCAACTATTCCTTGAGCGCCGCGATCGGACGCACGCTCCAGGCGGGCGACGAAATCCTGATCACGCAGCTCGACCACGAGGCGAATCGCGGCCCGTGGCTGCGCCTCGCCGAACGCGGCGTCGTGATCCGCGAGGTGCGCCTGCTGCCGTCTGGACTGCTGGATTCGGCGGACATGGCCTCGAAGATCACCGCGCGAACCAAAGTGTTCGCCGTGGGCGCATCGTCGAACGCACTCGGAACCGTCAACGATCTGGCGCTCGCCCGGCGCCTGACGCGCGAGGTCGGCGCCTTGCTGGTCGTCGATGCGGTCCACTATGCGCCGCACTTTCCGGTCGACGCCGCGGCGCTCGGCGCGGATTTTCTGCTGTGTTCGGCCTACAAGTTCTACGGTCCGCACGTGGGTATTCTGTATTCGGCTCCTGGTGCGCTCGACCGGTTGCCGACCGATCGCTTGAGCACCCAGGACTCGGCGGCACCGTTCCGCATCGAGACAGGCACCTTGAACCATGCGGCGATCCACGGCGTACGCGCGGCAATCGAGTACTTGGGAAGCTGGGGGCGCGGCGCAAACCGGCGCGAGCGACTCGTCGATGCGATGACCAGCATTGGCGCGTACGAGCACGGATTGGCGCGCTATTATCACGAGGCGGTCCACCGAATTCGCGGAGTCCGCGTCTGGGGCCCCGATTTCGCAAGCCGCATGCGAGCGCCGACGGTTTCGATTACGCTCCAGCATTGCAGCGCGGCGGATGCGGCCGCGCGGCTCGGCGAGCGCGGTATCTGCGTCTGGGACGGCAATTTCTACGCGGCGCGGGCGGTGGAGGTACTGGGACTTAGCGAGCGCGGCGGGCTGCTGCGAACCGGGATTTCGCTCTATAGCGCGCGCGAGGAAATCGAGCGGCTGCTCGCAGGCCTCGAGGAACTCGCCGCCGACCGGGTTACGATCGCAATCGGTGGGTAGCGGCGCGCTTATGTTTATACTGGGAAACTAGCCGGCGCATGCTCAGGTCAAATACGCCGGGCCAGAACAATGATTCTGATCTCGTGGGAAGACGACGATGATACTCAGTAAAACCAGCTATTACGCGGACTTCTTCCTCTATCCGCCCGTGATTTTGGGCCTTGCAGCGGTCGGGCTCGCCGGCGCCGATTGGCACGCCGCCGGGGTCTGGCTAGCCACCGGAGTGGCCGGATTCGTATTTTGGACCTTCCTCGAATATTTGCTGCACCGCGTCGCGCTGCATTACATGCCCTATTTCTCGCCCATGCACGGCGTGCATCATGCGGCGCCTTTGTCCTACGTCGGGACGCCGACCTGGATCAGCTTCGCGGTCTGGGGAAGCTGCATTTTCGCCCCGGCCTGGTGGGTGGGGGGCCTGCGGATCGCGACGGCGTTGACCTTCGGCGTGATGCTCGGCTACTTCTGGTATGGGCTCGTGCACCATTTGATCCATCACCGTGGGAATACCCCTAACGGGGCCTATTTCAACGGCTTACGGACCTGGCACATGCGCCATCATTACTGGCCGAAACAGGGCAATTTCGGCGTCACGACTTCATTTTGGGACCGCATCTTCGGCACCCAAATCCGCCCCTCCAAGGCCAATCCGGGCTAGTGCCGGTCGAGTTGAACTCGCAGAGAACGCCCATATCTAACGAAGGGCCGACCTTTGCGGCATACTTGGAGTTCTACGTGACCAGAAATCTCTTTGCCGCTTCGATGCTGGCGGCCGGAATCGCGTTCGCGGTGCCCGTGCTTGCCGACAGCGACCCGAGCATGCAGCAGATCTACGAGACCGCCAACGCGGGACATCTGGCTCAGGCGCAGCAAATGATCGAGCAAGTGTTGCGCGACCATCCGCGCAGCGCGAAAGCACACTGGGTCGCCGCCGAACTCGACGCCAAGCAGGGCAGCCTCGCGGCCGCTCGCGGCGAATTGACTCTGGCCGAGCAGATCGATCCTGGCCTGAGCTTTGCGAAACCAGGTGCGGTCGAAGCACTGAAGGCCGAACTGGGTACCGGCGGCCGTGCGCGCGGATCCGTCTATGCGCCGGCCGGCGGTGAGACGCGTTCGTTTCCCTGGGCGGCAATCCTCCTTGGGATCGGCGTGATCGCCGTGATCTGGATGGTGTTCCGACGCCGGACCGTTGTTCAGTATCCGGGGCAGTATCCGGGCGGCATGCCCGGCGGCGCAGCGCCCGGACCCTATGGTTACGGTGGCGGGCCCGGTGCGGTTCCGATGGGCGGCAGTGGCATCGGTTCCGGTATCGCCGGCGGACTCGCCTCGGGCCTCGCGGTGGGTGCCGGCGTCGTTGCGGGCGAAGAACTCGCGCACCATTTCCTCGATGGCGATCGCCATGAGGGAGTGGCCCCGGCGCCGCAAGCGCCGGCGGAAAACGCCTCCAATGCCGACATGGGTGGCAATGATTTTGGGGTCAACGACCCCGACTCCTGGGACGATTCAGGTTCCGGCGGCGGTGGCGGCGGCGGCGACGATTGGAGCTGAGCCGCGCTATCTTGATCGCAGCCCGGGGCCGCGCCGTTCGCGGCCCCGGGCTTAAGACGGGTCGGAGCCGCAATACTGATCCATCCCAGTTTTCTGGATCCTCGGCGGCGCTAGACTCAAAAATTAGTTGCTGGCGGGTCCTCCATGCTGGGCAGACGTGAAATGACACCGGCGGATCTCGTGCGGCCCGCCGCGCGAGCGCCAACGCCGCCGCGCGAGCTGTCGATTGCCGCCATGCGCGCAGCCATGGAGCCATTCTGCCGCAAGCGCAACGCTTACGCGTTTCTCTTGCTCGCACTCGACATCGCGATGTTCGCCGCTGGTCAGTGGCTCACGATCACGGCGACGCGCGTCTGGCTCGTCGCGCTGGGGGTGCTCCTGACCTGGTCCGCGATCGTCAGGCTTTTCATCATCGGCCACGATGCATGCCACCAGGCGCTCACGAGCAGCCGGCGCCTCAACGACGCGATCGGGCGCCTCGCCTTTTTGGTCTCCTTGACTCCGTATTCGCTGTGGCGCGCCGGGCACAACATCGTGCACCACGGCTTCAACAATTTGCGCGGCCGCGATTTCATTTGGGAACCGAAGCAGGCGCAGGAATACCTGCTGCTGCCGCGCTGGCGGCGCGCGCTCGAGCGCGTTTATCGCGGCCCACTGGGTCCCCCGCTCTATTATTTCGTCGAAATCTGGTGGAAGCGGCTGTTCTTTCCGAATCGCCGCAATATGCCGGCCGCGCGCTCGGAGTTCACGGGGGATTCGTTGCTCGCGGCCGCGGCCGCCGCCGCCTGGATCGGCGCAATTTTCTGGTACACACGCACGCATGATCGATCGTTCTGGGTCGCGCTGAGCCTCGCGTGGCTGCTGCCCTTCGTGCTCTGGAATTGGACTGTCGGCTTGGTGGTCTACCTGCACCACACCCATCCGAAAGTCCCGTGGTTCAATCAGCGCCGCGAATGGCAACAGCACGCCGCGCAGGTGTCCGCAACCGCCCATGTACTCGTTCCCGCCCCACTCGGCGCGTGGATTCATTACATCATGGAGCATCCCGCGCACCACTTGAACGCGACGATCCCGCTGTACAACTTGAAGGCCGCGCAGCGGCACCTCTACGAAATCGGTGCCAAGTTCGAACGCATTCCCTTGACGCTCGCGTACTACCGGCGCTGCCTGCGAACTTGCAAGCTGTACGATTACGCGACGGGCGCCTGGATTCCGTTTCCGAGCACCTGAGGCTCAGGCGGCCGGCGCAATGAGCGCGGTCTCGCCGTCCCTGGCGCGATTGCGCTCGGCGAAATCGCGGCGCCAATGCGCCCCGCGACTTTCCCGGCGCAGCAGCGCCGCACGCGTCATCGCCGCCGCGAGCGTCGCCCGCAGCCGCAGCACCGGTTGATCTTCCGGCAAGCCGTCCCTCAAGGCAACGAGTTCCGCGAGCGCGGCTTCGAGCCCCGCAGCATCGCGCACGGGACCCATCGCGCGCCACATGAGCCGGCGCATTTGCAGCCATTCGCGCCCGCTTCGATCGAAGGGCGCCGCCGCGTTCGGCGCCTCGACGCGGACCGGTCGCCTGCGGTGGGGCTCGGCGGCGACGCTGAAGCCCACGGCATTGCCGATGACGACCGCCTCCAACAGCGAGTTGCTCGCCAAGCGGTTCGCGCCGTGCAGCCCGGTATAGGCGACCTCGCCGGCCGCCCACAGGCCGGGCAGGCTCGTGCGTCCTTGCGCATCGACGACGATGCCGCCCATGTGAAAGTGGGCCGCACAGGTCACCGGGATCGGCGCGATCGCGGGGTCGACGCCCGCGGCCAGAGAGGCCGCGCGCGCCGCCGGGAATGCGCGGCCGAGCGCCGATTGAAAAATCGCCCTCGCGTCGAGCACGACTTGCGCGCCCTGCTCGGCGCGACTCCAGACGGCGCGCGCGACGATGTCGCGTGGAGCGAGGTCGCCGCGCGCATCGATCCCCGGCATGAAGTGCTGCCCGTCGGCGAGCAGCGCCGCGCCCGCACCGCGCAGCGCCTCGGTCATGAGCGGCAGCGGATCGAGCGCGCAGCGCAGCGCCGTCGGATGAAACTGCACGAACTCGAGTCCTGCCACCTGCGCGCCGCAGGCGATCGCCATCGCGAGACCATCGCCCGCGGCCGAGCGCGCATTGGTGGTCGCGGCAAACAGCTGGCCGAGCCCGCCGGTTGCGAGCACCGTTTCGGCGGCGTGCAGCGCGACCGGCTCGCCGCCTTCGCGCAGCGCCAGCACGCCGCCGACCCCCTGTTCGCCGCGCAACAGCGCAACGGCGGACGCGTCGTCTCGAAATTCGATGTGTGCGCTCTCGCGTGCGCGCGCGAGCAGTGCGCGGTGAATCGCCGAACCGGTTCGATCGCCGTCGGCATGCAGGATGCGCGCCAATCCGTGGCCCGCTTCGCGGTGCAAGTCCCGGGCGGCGCCCGCCGCATCGAACACCACGCCGGCGCGCTCGAGGAACGCGATCGCGTCGACGGCATTGCCGATGATGAGGCCGGCAACCTGCTCGCTGACCGAGTGATCGCCCGCGCGCAGCGTGTCGGCCACGTGCATCGCGACCGAGTCCTGCGCGGCGAGCGGCGCCGCGATGCCGCCCTTGGCAAGTTCCGTGCAGGAAGTCTCCGGTGCGTCCGGCGCGAGCAGCAGAACGCGGCGGGGCGCGGCGCAGAGCGCGGCGCATAGGCCGGCGGCGCCCGCACCGACGACCACGACATCCCCGACGCAGTGATCGAGACCCATCGCCGCGCCGCGCGACTACAGCGCGAGCATGCGCGAGACCGCGCGGCGCGCGCGTTCGGCGATCGTCGCATCGACCTCGATTTCGTTGCAGCCGTCCTCGAGTACGCGCGCCACGCCCGCCGTCGTGATGGACTTCATGAAGATGCAGAGGTTGCAGGGCTTCACGAATTCGATGTCCGGATTCTCGAGCAGTATCGTGTCGGCCATCGAGCACTCGGTGAGCAGCAGCACCCGGCGCGGCCGCACCAGGCGCAAATAATGGACCATCGCCGAGGTCGACCCGACGAAATTGGCCGCTTCTTGGACCTCGCGGGTGCATTCCGGATGGGCGAGCACCACCGCACCGTGTTCGCGCCGATACTCGTCGATGTCGGAGGCGGAATATTGGGCGTGAACGCTGCATTGGCCGCCCGAGCTCACGACCTCGATGCCGGTTTCACGCTCGACGTAGCCGGCCAGATGCCGGTCCGGGACCAGGATCAGCCGCCGCACCCCGAGCGATCGGGCGACCGCGGCCGCGTTCGCCGAGGTGCAGCAGATATCGGCCTCCGCCTTCACCTCGGCTGTTGTATTTACGTAGGCGACTATCGGTAAGCCCGGATACGAGCGGCGCATGCCCCGCACATACTCTGCGTCTACCGATTCGGCCAACGAACAACGCGCATTCATATTGGGCAGCAACACGCGCTTATCGGGGCAAAGCAGCTTGACCGTCTCGGCCATGAAGTGGACGCCGCAGACGACGATCGTGCGCGCCGTGCATTGGGATGCGTAGCGCGCCATCTCGAGCGAATCGCCGACGAAATCGGCGATGCCCGCGGTGATGAGCGGCACTTGATAATTATGGGCGACGACCACGGCGTCGTGCGCCGCCTTGAGGTCGATGATGGACTCGAGCAGCGGCAGGCCGAGCAGGATCTCGGGCTCCGGCAGCACGCGGCCGAGCCGGGCGACGAGCAGCTGCGCGGCGTCTCGTCGCGGGGCCCACCCGACCATGGGGAAGGCCGAAGTTGGCGTGGCGATCGGCGTATTCATGCGCTTTAGCCTATGCCCGGAGACGCATGTGATAACTGACAAGCATCAGATTTTCGTGCCGCCGCCCGGGCTCATTCGGCGCAAAATCTCTTATTCCGAACGCGGCAGCCATGTCTGAGCCGAAGCGCGTCGGATGCGAGTTGTGCGGGCTCTGGAGAATATGTTTTCCGGGCCGGGTTGCGAGCGCAGCCGGGAGGCGCACGAGCGCGCTGCAGATCCGGCGCCTGCGCGTGCCGCGCGGCAAGGCGCTGTTCCGCTCCGGCGACAAGGTGGAGTCTTTCTACATGATTCGCAGCGGCTGCATCAAGGAACTCGACGATTCGAGCGGCCGCCAGGGCACCCTGATCAACTTTGCGCTGCCCGGCGAGATGCTGAGCCTGCAAAGCTTGGCTGCCGCCTTCAGCAGCACCACCAGCATCGCCGTCGAGCCCTCGTACATCTGCGTCGTGCCCTGGGGCGCATTCAATCAGCTCTGCGCGGAGTCGCCGCGCATCGCCGCCGAGTTCATTCGCCTGATTGCCAAGGCCGGTGCTGCCGCCCGCGACCTGCTGTCCCTGGTGCGCGACAAGGAGGCGCTCGAACGGGTCTCCGGATTCCTGCTGAACGTCTCCGGACGCCTGCAGGCGAGCGGCGCCCGCGGGCGCGAGTTCCGGCTCGCGATGAATCGCGACGACATCGCGAATTATCTCGGCCTGCGCAGCGAAACGGTCAGCCGCTGTTTCACCGAGCTCGCGCGCCGCCAATTGATCAAGGTGCAGGCCAAGCGCGTGCACATTCTGCATCCCACCGACCTGCGCAAGGTGTACTTGAATGCTTGAATCCCCAGGATCCGAACAGCGCTCAGCCGAGCGACGCTTCGATGCGATCATCGTCGGCGCGGGTCCCGCGGGCCTCTGCTGCGCGCTCGGCCTCGCGTCACGCGACCTCGAGGTCGCGATCATCGAGCGCCAGAGCGCCGATGCGATCGCAGAGCCCGGGTTCGACGGCCGCGAGATCGCGCTCACGACGCGCTCGATCGAGATCCTGCGGGCGCTGGGCGTCTGGCCGCGCATCGCGCCCCACGACATTGCGCCGCTCGAGGATGCGATCGTGATGACCGGCAGCGACCGGCGCTCCTTGCGTTTCGACCACCGCGACGCGCGCTGCGCGGCGCTCGGGTTCCTGGTGCCCAACCACGCGATCCGCGCGGCCGCGCACCGCAGTGTGGCGGCCGAAGCGCGCATCACCCTGCTCTGCTCGCGCACCATCGCCGGCCTGCAATTCGAGCGCACCGCAGTGCGCGTACGGACCGCGCAAGGCGAGACACTGCGCAGTCCGCTCCTGATCGCCGCGGACAGCCGCTTTTCGGAAACCCGCCGTGCGGCCGGCATTGCGGCCGACATGCTGGATTTCGGCAAGACGATGTTGGTCTGCCGCATGCAGCATGAAGCGCCGCACGATCGATGCGCCTGGGAATGGTTCAAGGAGCGCTGCACGGTCGCTTTACTGCCCCTGAACGGCCGCGAATCCGGCGTCGTCCTCACGGTATCGGCCGCCGAGGCGCAGCGCCTGCAGGCGCAGGAGACGAGCGCCTTCGAGCGCGAGGTCGAGATGCGCTTCGAACACCGTCTCGGGGCGATGCGCCTCTCGAGCACGCGTCACGCCTATCCGCTGGTCGCGAGTTACGCGCGGCGCTTCGTCGCGCCGCGCTTTGCGCTCGTCGGCGATGCCGCCGTCGGCATGCATCCAGTCACAGCCCATGGATTCAATCTCGGGCTGCGCGGCCAACAGACGCTGCTCGAGGCGCTGGCGGCGGCGCGATCAGGATTCGACTTGGGTGCGGCGCCGGCGCTCGGCCGATACGAAGCGGCGCACCGCAGGAACTCGCGCGCGCTGTATCTCGCCACCAATGCGATCGTCAGCCTCTATACCGACGATCGTCCCTTGCACCGCCTGGCCCGGTCCGCGGGACTGCGCCTTGCCGACCGCGTGCGCCCGCTGAAGCAGCTGATGCTCGCGGCGCTCACCGAGCGCGCCGATTCACGGCATCTCGCTCTTGTAGACGACGCCCGACTTCATGACGAAGGCAACGTGCTGCAATAGCTTGACGTCCTTGAGCGGATCGCCCTTGACCGCGATGATGTCGGCCCATTTGCCCGGCTCGAGCGCGCCCACCTTGTCCGACCAGCCCATGAGGTCCGCGGCGTTGATGGTCCCGGTCTGGATCGCCTCGAGCGGCGTCATGCCGAACTGCTCGACGTAGACGGCGAGTTCGTGTGCATTCAGGCCGTGCGGGTAGACGGCCGCATCGGTGCCGAGCGCGACTTTGACGTGAGCCGCGATCGCCTTCTTTGCATTGGCCTTCTCGACTGCACTGACGTCGTGCATCTTCTGCGCGTAGAACGGCGGCAGCTTGCCGTACTGCTGCATCCAATCGATCAGATAGGCGGTGGGGACGAAATACGTGCCGTGCTGCTTCATCGCGACGATATCCTCGTCGGTCATGTACGAGCCGTGCTCGATCGAGTCGACGCCGGCCTGCGTCGCCCAGAGGATGCCCTGGGCGCCGTGCGCGTGCGCCGCGACCTTGCGGCCGAGCCGGTGCGCATCCGCGACGATCGCCTTCAATTCCTCGAGTGTGTATTGGGACGCCTGCGGATCATCGCCCTTCGAGAGCACGCCGCCGGTCGCGCAGATCTTGATGAGGTCCGCGCCGTACTTGATGACCTCGCGCACCTTGTGCTGCACGCCTTCGACGCCGTCGGCGACGCCGCTGCCCTGCACGTGGTATTGATACGGCAGCAAGTTCTCGTCGCAGTGACCGCCCGTGATGCCGAGCGCGGGACCGCTGACCTGCATGTGCGGGCCCTCGATGAGGTTCGCGTTGATCGCGTCCCGCAGGTCCACGTCCGCGTAGCCTTCCGCGGCGACGTTGCGCACCGACGTGAAGCCCGCCTGCAGCGTGAGCCGCGCGTTGTGCGCGCCGATCAGCGCGCTCTGGGCGACGCTTGTCGAGAGCTCATGGTAGGGGTCGAAATTGGTGTCCATCGTGAGATGCGTGTGCACGTCGATGAGTCCCGGCAGCACCGTCATGCCCCGCAAATCGATCTCGCGGTCGGCCGCCTGCAGCGCGATGCCGGCGCTCGCGCCGATTGCGCTGATGACCCCTCCCGTCACGACGATGGTCTGATCGGCGGTCTCCTTGCCGCTGTGGGTGTCGAGCACCTGTCCGGCGCGGATCAGGACCCGCGCCGGCGCTGCGGATTCGTCGGCGAATGCCGGCGCGCCTCGGGTGAGCATCAAGACACACAATGAAAATGCCAAGCAACGCGGCAGCGTGACGATCTGCATGAAAGAATCCCCCGGATACTTATTGGTATCGGGCGATTCTAGCAGACCGACAGGCCGGCTCGGCGCGCCGCGGCGCTCCTCAGCGGCTCCGGTGTACCGCCGCGGCAACCGCCTCGTGCAACGCATCCATGCCGAAGGAGACGTCGTGCAGCACGCCGTTGACGAAGAAACTCGGCGTTGCGCGCAGATGACTGCGGCGGCCGCCGGCCTCGCTCTCGCGGACTTTCTGCAGGTAGATGTGATCGCCCATTTCGGCCGCGTAGCGGATCATGTCGATCCCGAGGTCCGCCGCGTAGTGCGCAAGGTCCCGCTCGCGCAGATGCGCTTGATGCGCAAACAGCGAATCGTGCATCGGCCAGAATTTCCCCTGGGCAGCAGCGGCCTCGGCGGCCTCGGCCGCGAGCAGCGCCTGCGGATGGGCGTCCTCGAGCGGAAAATGCCGGTAGACGAAACGGATCTTGTTCGGATAGCGCTCGAGCAGCAGCGCGGGCGTCGGCGCCGCGAGCTTGCAACTGGGGCAGGCATAGTCCCCGTACTCGACGATCGTCACTTGCGCATGTTCCGAGCCCAGCGAATGGTCGGTCGGCTGCGGGGGCACGGCCAGTGTGGTCGGCTCGGATTGCTTGATCATCTCGGAACTCCTTGGCGCTCGAGGATGAAGGCTAGCTGAGGATGATCTTCGGCTGTGTCGCGAGGCCCTCGACGATGAGCTTGTTGACCCGCCGCACGTAGCTTGCCGGGTCCTCCAATTCAGCCCCTTCGGCGAGCAAGGCTTGATCATAGAGGACGGCAGCGAGATCCGCGAACGCGGTATCGTCGGCGGTCGCCTTGAGCCGTTCGATCAGCGGATGCTTCGGGTTGATCTCGAGGATCGGCAGGGTCTCGAAACGGATTCTTTTGGCCGGCCTGCTTGAGGATGCGCCCCATGCGCAAGCTCAGGCCGAACTCGCCGGCGACCAAGACCGCCGGCGACTCGGTGAGGCGCCCCGAAACCCGCGCACTCTCGATCTTGCCGGCGAGCGCCCTGCCTAGGCGCGCGACGCTGTCCTGGTATTCGGTTTGCGCGGCATCCTGCTCGGGCGTATGGATCGCGGAGGCGACGTCCGCCGCGGCGCTCGAGGCGCTCGCGAGGGACTTACCCTCGAATTCGTGCAGGTGGTTCGCGACCCACTCGTCGATGCGGTCGGTGAGCAGCAGCACCTCGATGCCCTTGGCGCGAAATCCCTCGAGATGCGGACTGTTGCGGGCCGCCGCGAGCGTGTCGGCGGTAAGGAAGTAAATCGACTTCTGATCAGCCTTGATGCGCGAGACGTAGTCGGCGAGCGTGACCGAGGGAACATCGCCCTCCACGGCCGTCGAGTGGAAGCGCAGCAGCGAGGCGATGCGCGCCTTTTGACCCGCATCGTCGATCACGCCCTCCTTGAGCACGACCCCGAAGGTCTTCCAGAACTCGGCATACTCCTCGGGCTTGCCGCCCGCGAGCTCATCGAGCAGGTCGAGCGTGCGTTTGACGAGCGCGGACTTGATCTTCTCGACGGTGCGGTTGTTCTGCAGCAGCTCGCGCGACACGTTGAGCGGCAGGTCCGCCGAATCGACGAGGCCGCGCATGAAGCGCAGGTACGGCGGCAGCAGTTCAGCGGCCTTGTCCATGATGAACACGCGCTTGACGTAGAGCTGAATGCCGCCGCGCTGCTCGCGCTCGAACAAATCGAACGGCGCCCGCTTGGGCAGATACAGCAGCGACGTGTATTCGATGTTGCCCTCGACCTTGTTGTGCGCCCAGGCGCGCGCGTCCTCGATGTCGTGGGTCAGATGCTTGTAGAAGGCCTGGTAATCCTCGTCCTTGAGTTCCGCCTTCGAGCGCGTCCAAAAGGCCTGCGCCTGGTTGAGCCGCTCTTCCTTCTCGCCGATCTTGAGCACGATCGGCAGGCTCAAGTGATCCGAATAGCGCCGCACGAGCTGGCGCAGCCTTGATTCCTCGAGGAACTCCTTGTCGTCGTCGCGCAGATGCAGAATCACCTCGGTGCCCCGATCGGCCTTGTCGCTCGATTGGATCTCGTAGGACCCCTCGCCGTCCGACTCCCAGCGCACCGCCTGCTCGCTAAGATCGCCCAAGCGCTTGCTGAGCACCGTCACGCGGTCGGCGACGATGAACGACGAATAGAAGCCGACGCCGAACTGGCCGATCAGCTGCGAATCCTTGGCCGAATCTCCGCTCAAGGAATCGAGGAATTTCTTGGTGCCCGAGCGCGCGATGGTGCCGAGATTGTCGATGACCTCGGCGCGGCTCATCCCGATGCCGTTGTCGCGGATCGTCAGCGTGCCCGCGGATGCGTCGGAAATCAGCGTGATCGAGAGGTTATCGCCGCCCAGCAGTTCCGGCTTCGCGAGCGCCTCGAAGCGCAGCTTTTCACAGGCGTCCGACGCATTCGAGATCAACTCACGCAGGAATATTTCCTTGTGGGAGTAGAGCGAGTGGATCACCAGCCGCAGAACCTGCTTGGTTTCGGACTGGAATTCTTTGATTTCTGGCTGTATTTCAGCGTTCATTCAATTGGCTTCCCCGGATCGCAAACTGGCATCCAACAGCTCATGCTGGGGCCGAATCGCTCGACTTCAAGGCGCCCTACCCGTGCGGCCAGTTCGCCCTCGGATCGAACTTCAGCTCGCGCTTCATGCGCTCATAGGCCTCTTTTTGCGCCGCCGTTTCCGCCGCCGGCGTTACGAGCTTGATGCTGACGATCTGGTCCCCGGCCGGGTTGCCCGGCAGCCCGCGGCCGCGCAGGCGCAGTTTCTGCCCCGACTGTGCGCCCGTCGGGATCGTGAGCTCGACCGTGCCGCCGAGCGTCGGCACCGCGACCTTGGTGCCGAGCGCGGCCTCCCAGGGCGCGAGCGGCAGCTCGACGAGCACGTCCTTGCCCTGCAGCGCATAGAGCGCGTGGTGGCGGACCCGGACGCGAAATACGAGCGCCTGCCGCCCCGCGGCGCCGCCGATGCGCAGCGCCTGACCCTCGCCGACTCCGGCCGGAATCTGCACATCGACGACCCGGGGGCGCCCGTGTTCATGGACGGTCACGCGGCGGCGCGTGCCCGCATAGGCTTCCTCGACCGTGACCTCGAGGTGGCCGGCGTCTGCATCCGATTGGGGCGGCATGCCCGAAGAGCCGAACAGGGACGAAAAAAAGTCGCTGAATCCGTTGAGATCGGAAAAGCCCTGCTCACCGCCGCTGCTGAATCGCTGTTCCCAGTTCGGAGGTCTGCGAAACTGCTGGCCCGAGCGCCAGTCGCGGCCGAGTTGGTCGTAGGCGGCGCGCTTTTCCGGGTCCTTGAGCACCTCGTAGGCTTCCTGCAGCTCTTTGAACTTGTCCTCGGCATTGCGCTCCTTGCTGACGTCCGGGTGATATTTGCGCGCGAGCTTGCGGTAGGCGCGTTTGACGTCCTCGGCGCTCGAGTCCCGGCCGAGGCCCAAAATCGCGTAATAGTCCTTAAATTGCATGCCAACCCTTACTGTTCCCTTGAACCACCGCTAAAACCCCCTATTGAGGCCGCCAATGGACTTGTGTGCCGATTCCTTAGGATTTCCGATGATCGGTCGATCCATGAGATGGCGGCCCAACTCCCCGGCCATGGCAGCGCCGGGATAGCATATTGAGATAACCGGTCCCAAATAAAAGGCTTATGAAGCGAATTTTCCTGTTCTTGATGACCAACTTAGCAGTGCTTGCGCTGCTCTACCTGGTGATTTTCGTGATCCAGCAGGTATTCGGTGTGCACCTCGGCGGCGGCGGCATCGGCAACCTGCTGGTGTTCTCCGCGGTATTCGGCTTCGGCGGAGCACTGATTTCATTGGCATTATCCAAATGGATCGCGAAGCGCACAATGGGCGTGCAGGTGATCGTGCAGCCGCAGTCGGAAGGGGAAGCCTGGCTCGTCTCGACGGTGCAGCAGCTCGCCGCCCGGGCGCGAATCGGCATGCCGGAAGTGGGCATCTTCGACTCCGAAGAGATGAACGCGTTTGCGACCGGAGCCCGGCGCAACGCGGCGCTGGTCGCGGTCAGCACCGGCTTGCTGCGCAATATGTCACGTCCGCAGATCGAGGCCGTCCTCGGCCACGAGATCAGTCACGTCGCCAACGGCGACATGGTCACGCTGACGCTGCTGCAAGGCGTCTTGAACACCTTCGTGATCTTTCTCGCCCGGATCATCGGCAGCGTCGTCGATCGGGTCGTGTTCAAGAACGAGCGCGACGAATCGGGTGTCGGCTTCTTCATCGCGACGATGATCGCTCAAATCCTGCTGGGCCTGGTCGCGAGCATGATCGTGAGCGCGTTCTCCCGTTACCGGGAATTTCGTGCCGACCGCGGCGGCGCGAATCTCGCGGGAACCGGCAACATGGTCGGGGCGCTCGAGGCCCTCAAGCGCAGCCACGGCGAACCGATGCCGCAGGAAATGCAGGCATTCGGCATCAACACCGGCGGCGCGAGCGGCATCATGCGGCTCTTCCTCAGCCACCCGCCGCTCGACGAGCGCATCGCGGCGCTGCGCGCCGGTTGAGCATCGCGCGGCGCCGGTGAACGCGTGCTTCGTACGCGCCTGCGCATCCGTTCGCGCTCTCGCCTCGAATAACCAGCACTGGCCGGAGTTTCCGGCGTCGCTGGGATCCGTCACATCATGCGAATCGCGGTTATCGGTTCCGGCATCTCCGGCCTGGTTGCGGCCTATCGACTAAGCCGCGAGCACGAGGTCACGGTCTACGAGTCCGCCGCCGGCATCGGCGGCCATACCCATACGGTCGACGTCGAGCATGCCGGCGAGCATTACGCGGTCGATACCGGGTTCATCGTATACAACGACTGGACCTATCCCCGTTTCACCGAACTGCTGCAGGAGTTGGCTGTTCCCTGGCAATCGAGCGACATGAGTTTCAGCGTCCGTTGCGAGAAAACCGGCCTCGAATACAACGGTACGCGGCTCAACACCTTGTTTGCGCAGCGGCGCAACCTGCTCCGCCCGTCGTTCCTGCGCATGATCGGCGACATCCTGAGGTTCAATCGGCAAGCGCCGCAGCTGCTGCGCTCGCCGGCCGACCGCTCGAGTCTCGGCGAATATCTGCACCGCGAAGCCTATTCGCGCTGCTTCATCGAGCACTACATCATCCCGATGGGAGCCGCGATCTGGTCGTCGCGGCCTCTCGACATGCTGCAGTTTCCCGCGCGGTTCTTCGTCGACTTCTTCATGAATCACGGCCTGCTCAGCGTCGATGAGCGGCCGACCTGGCGCGTGATTCGCGGCGGCTCGCGCGAATACGTCAAGAAGATCATCGCGCCCTTTGCGGCGCGCATCCGCCTGAACACGCCGGTCTCCTCGATTCAGCGCCAAAGGCGTCAGGTCGTCGTACGCCTCCGCGACGGCAAGCTCGACCATTTCGATCAGGTCTTCGTGGCCTGCCACAGCGATCAGGCGCTCAAGCTGCTCTCCGACGCGGCTCCCGAGGAGCGGGAGATTCTCGGCGCCCTGCCCTACCAGGCGAACGAGGCGCTGCTGCACACCGATGTGCGCCTGATGCCGCGGCGCGAACTCGCCTGGGCGGCGTGGAACTATCATTTGCCGAACGAACCCCATGAACGCGTGACCGTGACTTACAACATGAACATCCTGCAAACGCTGCGCGCACCGACCCAGTTCCTGCTGACGCTCAATCGCGGCGCCGACGTCGACGCCCGCAAGGTGATCGGCAGCTACTCCTACGATCATCCGGTTTACACGAGCGCGGCGGTCGCAGCCCAGCAGCGCCGCCACGAAATCAACGGTATCCGGCGCACCTACTACTGCGGGGCGTATTGGGGCTACGGCTTCCACGAGGACGGCGTCAAGAGCGCGCTCGAGGCGGTCGATGCATTTCGGCGGCGCCTTACCTATGAACAGCCACATCTACAAAGGGTGGGTTAGGCACCGGCGCTTCGCGCCGACGCAGCACCGGTTCCGCTACCGGCTGTTCATGCTCTACGTCGACCTGGCGGAGCTGCCGCAGCTGTTCGATGCGACGCCGTTTTGGTCGGCGCGGCGCCCGGCGCCCGCCTGGTTCCGGCGCAGCGACTATTTCGGGTCCGCCGACCGCCCGCTCGACCAAGAGGTCCGGGATCTCGTTGAACGGCGCCTCGGCCGCCGGCCCGCGGGCCCGATTCGCCTGCTGACCCATTTACGCTATTTCGGGTATTGCATGAATCCCGTGAGCTTTTATTATTGCTTCAACGCAGCGGGAAGCGCCGTAGAAACGATCGTTGCGGAAATCACCAATACGCCGTGGGGCGAGCGGCACCAGTACGTGCTGGATGTGGGCGCGGCCGGCGTAGGCGGGGGCGCCACCGGCTCGCGGCACCTGCGGTTCAGGCTCGACAAGGAATTTCACGTGTCGCCGTTCATGCCGATGGCAATGCAGTATCACTGGAGCTTCAGCGAACCGCGGCAGCGGCTCGTCGTGCAGATTCAGAATCTCGCGGGCGGCGAGCCGCTCTTCGACGCGACGCTGTCTTTGCGACGCGAGCCCCTGACGAGCCGGGCACTCGTTGAGCTTCTGATCGGCTTTCCGCTGATGACGCTCAAGGTCATCGCGGCGATTCATTACGAGGCGCTGCGCCTGTGGTTCAAGAAGACGCCGTTTTTCGCGCATCCATCGGGTACTTCCGCCCCCGGAGAAGAAAAATCATGAGACGCAACATCATCCCCGCCGCCATCGCCGTGGAACGCCCCGAGCAAGTCTCGGCGCTCACGCGGCTCGCGAAGTCCCTGGTGCTCGCGCAGCTGCAGAAAATCAAGCAGGGCCGACTGCGGCTCATCGACGGCGACCTGGACCTGCGCTTCGGCGAGCGCACCGCTGCGGCTCCTTTCGACCTCACGGTGCGGGTGCACGGCGCGCGCTTCTATTCGGACGTTGCCTTCGGCGGCACGGTCGGCGCGGGCGAGGCGTATATCAACGGCCTGTGGGATTGCGACGCCCTCACCGACCTCGTGCGCCTGTTCGTCGTCAATCGCGAGATGATGAACGACCTCGACAGCGGCTGGTCGCGCATCAGCGCGCCGCTGCTGAAGCTCGCGCATTGGCTCAATCGCAACGATCGGAGCGGCAGCCGCCGCAACATTGCGGCACACTACGATCTCGGCAACCGCTTCTTCGAGCTGTTTCTCGACGAAACGATGGCATATTCCTGCGCGATATTCCCGCATCCCGACTCCACGCTGGCGCAAGCCTCGCGCGCGAAATTCGAGGCCGTGTGCAGCAAGCTCGCGTTGGCGCCGGGGCAGCACTTGCTCGAGATCGGCACCGGCTGGGGCGGCCTCGCGATTCATGCGGCCGAGCACTACGGCTGCCGCGTGACGACGACGACGATTTCGCGCGAGCAATTCGACTATGCGCGCGAGCGCATCGAACGGGCCGGACTCGGGCATCGGATCACACTGCTGCTCGAGGACTACCGCGACCTCCGGGGCGAATACGACGCCCTCGTCTCGATCGAAATGATCGAGGCCGTCGGTCACCAATTCCTCGAAACCTATTTTCGAAAGTGCAGCGGACTCCTGAAGCCGGCGGGCGCGATGCTGCTGCAAGCGATCACGATCTGCGATCAGCTGTACGAGAGCCAGCTGCGCTCGGTGGATTTCATCAAGCGCTTCATCTTCCCCGGCGGCGACATTCTCTCGGTCCAGGCGATGATCGACGCCGTGGCGCGCTGCACCGACATGAAGCTCTACCACCTCGAGGACATCGGCCCGCACTACGCGCGCACGCTCAAGATGTGGCGCGAACGGTTCCGGGCGCGCATCGCCGAAGTGCGCTCGCAGGGCTACCCGGAGAGTTTCCTGCGCATGTGGGAGTACTATCTGTGCTACTGCGAAGGCGGATTCGAGGAGCGCCAGCTCGGCGACGTGCAAATGCTATTGACCAAACCGCGATCGCGGCGCGCGAGCGTCGCGACCGTTCATGCCGCTCAGACCTAGTCCCGCGACGCTCGCCGAGCTGCGCGCGGTCGTCGGCGACGGCGGCTGGCTCGACGCCGCGTCCGACGTCGAACCGTTCGTGCGCGATTTTCGGCGCCTGTATCTCGGCTGCACGCCGCTCGTGCTGCTGCCGAGCCGAACCGACGAGGTCGCCCGGATCTTGAAGATCTGCGATCGCGAGCAAGTCGCGATCGTCCCGCACGGCGGCAACACCAGCTACTGCGGAGGCGCTACGCCCGACGAGAGCGGCACGCAGCTCGTGCTGTCGATGCGCCGCCTGAACCGGGTCCGGCAGGTCGATGCGGAAAATTACTCGATGATCATCGAGGCCGGCTGCACGCTCGCCGCGGCACAGGCCGCGGCACAGGCGGCAGATCGGCTGTTCCCGCTGAGCTTGGGCTCGGAAGGATCGGCGCAAATCGGCGGCAATCTATCCACGAATGCCGGCGGCACCGCGGTGTTGCGCTATGGAATGATGCGCGATTTAGTGCTCGGACTCGAGGTCGTGCTTGCCGATGGACGCATCCTTTCGGCGCTGCACGCGTTGCGCAAGGACAACACCGGTTACGACGTCAAGTCGCTGTTCATCGGAGCCGAGGGAACGCTCGGCGTGATCACGGCGGCATGCCTCAAGCTGTTCCCGGCGCCTGCTGACACGGCGACCGCGCTCGTCGGCATCGACTCGCCGCAAGCCGCGCTCGAACTGCTGCTGCGCCTGCGCGGAGCCGCCGGCGACCAGGTCACAAGTTTCGAATTAATGCCGCGCCGCGCGGTCTCACTGACGGTACAGTATGTCGACGGAGTTGCCGATCCGCTTGCGCTGGAGGCCGCTTGGTACGTGCTGGTCGAACTCACTTCGCCGAATCCGGCTCAAGGATTGAGCGCGCTGCTTGCCGAGCAGCTCGCGCAAGCGGCAGCCGCCGGCGCGATTCGCGATGCACTGGTCGCGTCCTCCGGCCCGCAGGCCGACGCGATGTGGAAGCTGCGCGAATCGGTGCCGGCAGCACAGACCCGCCACGGGGCGAGCCTCAAGCACGATGTTTCGGTGCCGATTTCCGCGCTGCCGCGCCTCGTCGCGGAGGGCAGCCATCTGGTGGAGCGACTCGTGCCCGAAGGTGAAGTGATCGCCTATGGACACGTCGGCGACGGCAACCTGCATTTCAACGTGAGTCAGCGCAGCGGCAGCGACCAGGCGGCATTCCTCGCCCGCAAGGCCGCGCTCGAGGAGGCGATGTTCGATCTGGTCGAGAGCCTCGGCGGCAGTTTCAGCGCCGAGCACGGCATCGGCCGCCTGCGCGCCGCGCAGCTCGCGCGGCGCGCCGACCCCGTGGAACTCTCGCTGATGCAGACTCTCAAGCGCGCGCTCGATCCGAAGGGCATCATGAACCCGGGCAAGGTGCTGCAATGATGCGCACCTTGCGTCTGCCGATCGCGACCGAGCGGCTCAACCTGCGCGAATTCGTCAAGGAGGACTTGGATGCGATGCATGCGTTCTCGTCCGATCCGCGCGTCACGCGCTACCTGTTTTTCGGGCCGCGCGACGCGGAAGGCACCGCGCACTATCTCGAGGGGCTGCTTGCTTCGCAGCTCGAGCTGCCGCGCACGCGCTTCGAGCTTGCCGTCGAGGAGGGCAGCTCCCGGCGCCTGATCGGCGCCTGCGATTTGTCGCTGATCGAGCGTGATGTCGTCGATTTGGGATACATGCTCGGGCATTCCGAATGGGGCAAGGGCTACGCGACGGAGATCGCGCTGGCGCTCGCCGACGCCGCCTTTTTCGACCTGCGCGCGGATCGCGTGATCTCGACGGTCGACGTCAACAACCAGGCCTCGATGCGCGTGCTGGAGAAGGTCGGCATGCGCTGGGAAGCGGTCTATCGCAAGCATCGCCGGGCGAAGAACCGCTGGTGGGACTGCCACCTCTACACGCTGCCGCGCTCGGTTTGGGAGGCCTCGCACGGTCGCCAGGTGTTTTAGCGCCGCGCTCTAGTCGTCCTCGGCGCGATCCGCGTCGGCAAGCTCGCGTGCGCGCTTGCGCGCGCGCTCGAGCTGCTCGCCGCTCGGATTGCCGGTCCCGCGGCTCGTGAACAGCGTCACGAGGCCGCCGACCAGCACCGCAACGACGATCCCGACGATGATGAGGGCTTTGAGCATCGCGACGCCCCGCTAGACGGAGATCACGCGAATCAGGCCTTCCTGCGCCGTGCTCGCGACGAGGCGTCCGTCGCGCGCGAAGATGCTGCCGCGGGTGAATCCGCGCGCCCCCGAGCTGCTGGGACTATCGGTCGAGTACAGCAGCCAATCATCGACGCGCACGCTGCGATGAAACCACATTGCATGATCGATGCTGGCCATGACGAGCTTGCCGCTCGTGAAAGAAACGCCGTGCGGCAGCGTCGCCGTATCGAGCAAATTGAAATCCGAGACGTAGGCGAGCAGGCAGCGGTGCAGCGCGTCGTCGTCGGGCAGCGCGTCGACCGCGCGAAACCAGATGTCCTTGACGGGCGGCAATTTTTGCGGATTCAGCAAATTCGGCGGCCGCACGGGGCGGAATTCAAACGGGCGGCGGTGCGCGAACATCCGCCGCAGTCCCGCCGGCAGTTCTGTCGCGAGATTCCGATAGTAAGTTTCGGCGTCGACGAGGTCCTCGGGCGGCGGAACCTGCGGCATCTCGCTCTGGTGATCGAGCCCGGCCTCCGGTTTTTGGAAGGAGGCCGCCATGTTGAAGATCGGCTCACCGTGCTGGATCGCCTGCACGCGACGCGTCGAAAAATGATTGCCGTCGCGCGCCCGATCGACGTCGTAGACGATCGGCGCATTGCAATCGCCGCGACGCAAAAAATACGCGTGCAGCGAATGCGCCGCGCGATCATCGACGGTCGCCGACGCGGCAACGAGCGCCTGGCCCAGCACTTGGCCGCCGAACACCTGCGGGCTGCCGATGTCGCGGCTCTCGCCCCGGAACAGGTTCAATTCGAGCCGTTCGAGCGTCATTACCTTCATGAGGTCTTCGAGCAATCGGTTCATGGACGGAAAACCTCAGTGCTCCTGCGCGCCCGCGACTCCCAAGCGCTTTTGCATGATCGGGCTGGTCGTCGTGTATTGAAGGAATTGACGCTTGCCCGGAAACAAGTGCGCCTGCACGCCGAAGGCCGCGAGCGCGGCCTCGTGAAAGCCGCTGAGGATCAGCTTCTTCTTGCCCGGGTAGGTATTGATGTCGCCGATCGCGAAGATGCCCGGCACACTCGTCTGAAATTTCTCGGTGTCGACCTTGAGCGCCTTTTTTTCAAGCTCCAGGCCCCAGTCGGCGATCGGCCCGAGCTTCGGGTGCAGGCCGAAGAAGGCGAGCACCTGCTGCGCCGGGAGCGGCACGTGCCGTCCGTCATTCGCGTGGATCACGACGCGCACGAGCCTCTCACCCTCGGCCTCGTGCGCGATGAGGTTGCCCTCGATGAACTGCATCTTGCCGGCGGCCACCAGCTCGCGCATGCGCGCAACCGTCGCCGGGGCTGCGCGAAACTCGGCGCGCCGGTGCACGAGCGTCAGCGAACGCGACTTCTCGCAGAGAGCCACGGTCCAATCGAGCGCCGAATCGCCGCCGCCGCAAATGACCAGATCCTGGCCGTGAAAATCCGCCGACGACTTGATGCGGTAATGGACTTGCTTGCCCTCGAACGCCTCGATTCCGGGCACTGCGAGACGCCGCGGTTGAAACGACCCAACGCCGCCGGCGATGATGACTGCGCCGGCAACGAGCTGGGTATCGGCGGCCGTGCCGACATGAATCTTGCCGTCCGGCCGGCAGCGCAGCTCGGTCACTTCCTGTCCCAGGTGGAAGGTCGCGTGGAACGGCTTGGCCTGCTCCAGCAGCCGATCGATGAGTTCCTGCGCTCCGCAGATCGGCAGCGCGGGAATGTCGTAAATCGGCTTCTCCGGATAGAGCTCCGTGCACTGCCCGCCGGCTTGCGCGAGCGAGTCGATGATGTGCGCCTTGATGCCGAGCAGCCCCAGCTCGAAAATTTGAAACAGGCCCACGGGACCCGCTCCGATGATGACCGCCTCGGCCGCGATGGGCGCGGCCGGCGTAGGCGCAGCCGGCGTAGGCGGCGATGAAACTGATTCCGACATGGCGCGCGCGATTCCTCGTATTCTGCTGCGATATTTTGCGTGTTGTGACGCCCGCGAATTGTATCCGAAGCGCCCTGCCTCTGCGGCACCGAACGCCGCGGCCAGAGTGGCTTGCGATTGGAACGCCGCTCGACCATTCTTCGATTCCGTGACGACCCTCGTTTGGTTTCGCCAGGACCTGCGCCTCGCGGACAATCCGGCATTGCACGCAGCGGTTGCGATCGGAGCGCCGGTCGTCCCGCTGTATATCCATGCCCCTGCGGAGGAAGGCGCATGGGCGCCCGGCGCGGCGAGCCGCTGGTGGTTGCATCAGAGTCTGCAGAGTCTCGCCGAGGACTTGGCGCGCGCGGGCTCGCGCTTGAACTTGCGCACCGGCGCGAGCTCACTCGATGAGCTGCTCGCCGTTGCGCGGAGCTGCGGTGCCGATCGCGTCGTCTGGAATCGCCGCTACGAACCGGCCGCGGTCGTGCGCGACCAGCAGATCAAGACCGCGCTGCGCCGTGCGGGCCTCATCGCCGAGAGCCATAACAGCGCGCTGCTGCGCGAACCCTGGGAGATCGCGACGCGCTCCGATGCGCCGTTCCAGGTATTCACGCCGTTCTGGCGCCGCTGCCTCTCGCTGCCCGATCCGCCCGCCCCCTTGCCCGCGCCGCCGCGTCTTGCCGAGCCTTCTGCTTGGCCGGAATCGGTCGCGCTCGAGCATCTCGGCTTGGCAAAGGGGAGCGGCTGGAGCGCCGGCTTGCACGCCGCGTGGACGCCGGGTCGCCGGGGCGCAGAGCGCCAACTCGAGAATTTTCTGCGCGCCTCTTATGCCGATTACGGCGGCAATCGCGATCGCCCGGACCTCGCGGGCACCTCGAGGCTCTCGGCGCACCTGCATTTCGGGGAGATCGGGCCGCGCGAAATCTGGGCGGCGGCCCGCGAGCAGGCCGTCGCTCGAGCACTCGGCGCCGGCTGGAAGCAATCGCAATTCTTGACCGAACTCGGCTGGCGGGAATTCGCGCACCATCTGCTGTTTCATTTTCCCCATACCGCGGAGCAGCCGCTGCGCACGAAGTACGCGCTGTTTCCGTGGAAGAGCGACCCCGATTCCTTGCGGCGCTGGCAGCGCGGGCTCACGGGGTATCCGATCGTCGACGCGGGACTGCGCGAACTATGGAACACCGGGTGGATGCATAATCGGGTGCGGATGATCACGGCCTCGTTCCTCGTCAAGGACCTGCTGCTGTCGTGGAACGAGGGTGCGCGCTGGTTCTGGGACACGCTGGTCGACGCGGATCTTGCGAGTAACACGCTGGGTTGGCAGTGGGCGGCCGGCTGCGGTGCCGATGCGGCGCCCTATTTCCGGATCTTCAACCCGGTGCTCCAGGCTCGAAAATTCGACCCCGAGGGCGGGTACGTGCGCCGCTGGGTGCCGGAACTTGCGAGGCTTGCAAACGGGTGGGTCCACGCGCCCTGGGAAGCCCCCGCCGCAGCGCTCGGCGCCGCCGGCATCCGCTTGGGTCAGGACTATCCGCTGCCCTGCGTCGAGCACCAGGCCGCACGCACTGCAGCGCTGGCCGCGCTCGGGTCGCTACGGGGCTCGTGAACCCGTGGCCGCAGGTTTTCGCAAACCCTCCATTCGCCGCGACCACCGCAGTCGGATGCAAATAAAAATTGACACTTCTTGTCAATGATTTGTACAGCTCGCTAATGTACACTGCGGGTTACGTGAGGATCAACCCAGAGGGTACTTCATCATGGACGCCGAAGTCAGCTTTGCTCCTGATTCCAATGAGGGTCACCTGCGCGATTCAACTCGGCCCATCCGCGCGCTGAATCGCGGCCTCGATGTGCTCACCGAACTGAATCGACTGGAGCGCGCCGCGATCAACACGATTGCACAAGCCGTCGAGCTGCCGCGCACCACGACTTACCGCATCCTCGAAACCTTGCGCCTGGCGGGCTACGTGGAGCGCGATCCGCACGATGACTGCTATCGCCCGACGATCATGGTGCGGGCGTTGTCGGACGGCTTTGACGATGAGGCGATGCTCGCCCATATCGCGAGGCCCCACTTGTCGGCGCTCTGCGAACAAATCGTTTGGCCGGTCGCAATCGCGACGCCCTCGGGGTCCGCGATGATGATCCGCGAGGCGACCGATCACCAGAGTCCGCTGGCGCTCGAGCACTACGGAGCCGGCGTGCGCGTGCCGATGCTCGCATCGGCGGCCGGCCGTGCGTATCTCGCATTTTGCGCGACGCCGCAGCGCGAAGCCTTGCTCGAACTGCTGGCGCGCTCGTCGCTGCCGGAAGATCGCCTGGCGCGCAATCGGCAGGAAGTCGAGCGGCTTCTCAACGAGACGCGCACGCAGGGTTACGCGATCTCCCAGCGCGCGCGCCGCGTATCGGAGGAGACGAGCTTGGCGATTCCGATTCGCGCCAAGGATCGGATCCTCGCATCGGTCACGGTCCGCTACTCTGCGACCGCCGTGCCGCTGCGAACGGCACTCGACCAATTTCTGCCGAAGATGCGCGACGTCGCCGCCAAGGTCGAACGCGAGATCGGCTAGCGCGCCGGCTCGCCGGACCCGCCGCGCCGCTCAGAGCTTCGGCAGGCGCTCGAGAATCTCGGCGGCGATCTGCTCGTAGCTGCCGCCGAAATGGTGGCCACCCGCCATTTTGACGGCGCTGCCACGCGGGCCGCCGAGTTTCGAACAGGCCGAGTCGTCGTCTTCCTCGCCATAGATGCAGACATACGGGCTCCCCGTCCAGCCCGCGAGTTCCGGCGCCGTGGGCAGTCCACCGCTCGGATTGCCGACCCAGTTGGCGAGGTGGAACTCGAACAAGGCGCTGTCGCTGATGCCGAGCAGCGCCGTCAGGTCGACCATGGCACGCGACGCGGGCGGCAGGCGGTTGACCATGAATGGCATCGTGTCGGCCCCTTGGCTATAGCCGATCAGCAGCACATGCGACTTCTTCCATGCGCCGGTGTAATGCCGGATCACGCGGTCGAGGTCGGCCGATGCTCCCGACGGCGTGCGTGGCGACCAGAAATATTTGAGTGAATCCCAGCCGACGACCGGGATGCCGTGCGCGGCGAGTGCGTCCGATACGCCGCGGTCGAGGCCCACCCAGCCGCCGTCGCCCGAGAGAAACACCGCGAGCCACGGACTGCTCATGCCGCCCGCGGCTGTCACCTCAGTGAGCGGCAAGTCGGCGACGGGCGCGGGCAGCGCCGCCGCCGGCCGTGCCGCCGCGCCTTGGGTGATCCGCGTGTAGGCGGACTCGAACTGGGGCACCCAGTTCCTCTCGACCGCGTAGCCGTGACCGACCTTCGGCAGCAGTACGATCTCGGCGCCCGGCACGGTCGCGATGAACTTCTGCGTGAGCGGCGCCGGACAAACCTGGTCGGCCTCGCCCTGCAGCGAGATCCACCGCCCCGACAGCTGCTTGGCGGGCAGAAAATCGACACCCTTGAGCACGCCCTTGGCGTCGTGGCGCGGCGTCGCCTCGATGCCTGAGCCCTTGCAGACCGGCTTCTTCAGATCGAGGTCCGGGCAGAATCCGATGCTGAGCGCGCCCTTGAACAAGCCATCGGGGGATTCGGCCAGCGTCGCGTAGACCAGCGTCGCGCCCGAGGAATAGCCGACGAGGGTCGGCTGCAGATAGCTCTTGATGCCCAATTTCGCCTGCAGATAGTGACTTAAGTTTTCAAAATCCACGGCCGGTGAAACGCATTTCTCGTGCGACTTCTCCAGTGCCGCGAGGTAGCCGCGAATATCGATGCCGGCGACGATCGCGCCCTTTGCGCTAAGCCGCTGCGCCATCGAGACGACGCCGAGATTCCAGCCGCCGTCGCCGGAAACAAACAGCACGAAGTCATGCGGGTTCGCGCCGCGGTAGATGCTGACGGATCCAAACCGTCCATAGTCGACCGTCTCCGCCGGTGCTTGCGCTAGGCACGCGCCCGCGAGCAGTACCGCGCCAATCATCGCCGCCATCGTCTGCTTCACCGCATTTCCCCCATTCGCAATCAACCGCCGACCGATATCGGCTATTTCGTCAAGATCTTGCCGACGCCGCGCGAGATCAGATTCGTGACATCGAGCAAGGCGCCTGCGAGCGCAACGCCGCCGGGCGCCGCGAGATAGCGCGGACGCCAGACCGGCTGGTACTTTTCCTTGTACTTTCGCAGTCCCTCGAAGTGGTAGAAATTCTCGCCGTAGCGCGTCAACAGCCGACCGAGCTTGTGCCAGGCGGGCGCGAGCGGATGCTCTTCGAGCCCCGACAGCGGCGCCATACCCAAATTGAACCAGCGATAGCGCTGCGCCTTGCCCCACAACATCGATTCGATCAGCAGAAAATCGATGACGCCCTTGGGCGCGCCCTCGCCGTAGCGCATCAAATCGACCGAAAGTTCGGCTTTGCCCGCGAACCAGAGATTGGCGAATGCGACGATGCGCCCGCCGCTGCGCACCACCGCGCAGTCGAATCGCTCGAGATAGCGCGCATCGAAATACCCCATCGAGAATCCCTTTTCGCCGCCGCGCATCGTCGCGAGCCACGCATCCGAGACGGCGCGCAGCTCCTCGATGATCGCGGGAACCTCGGCGCGGGCGACCATCGCGAATTGCGCCCCATCGCGCAACGCGCGCCGATGCGTTTGGCGCAAATCCGCGCGCGCCGGCCCTTCCAGCGAAAACGCCGCGAGCGGCACACGTGCCTCTTCGCCGAGCTTGCTGAGCTTCAAGCCAAGGTCGACGTAAATCGGGAGATTCTCGGGCGTGACTTGATAGAAGACCGGCGAGGCCGCCATGGTGTCGCAGTTCTCGAGATAAGCCCATGCGAGCGGCTCGCGCTCGCTCTCGGGGCCGACCGGGTCGCCCATCGCGATCCAGCTGTTCCCGGACACCTGGTACATGATGAACGCGGAGCGCTCGGCGTTGAACATCAGATTCTTGTCCGCGAGCAGCGCGAGATTCGCGGTGGTGTCCTCCGCCGTGCCGATCACCGTCTCGGCTTGCGCGAGATCCGCCTCGCTCGGCACGAGCAGTGCGGCTTTCGCGGGTCGCAGCAGCCGCCACAGCCCGTAGGCCGCAGCCAAGATCAGCGTCAGCAGCAGGGCGCGCAGGCTCCGCGGTGCGGGCGCCTCGAATGCGAATTGCCACCACAATTCGTTCGCATACGGCACGTGCCGGTAAGCAAAGCTCACGAGCCAAACGGAAGTCCCGAGAACGAGCAGCAGTGCGACGGTCCATGGAGCCGAGAAGCGCTGTTCGATCAGCGAAGCGCGGCGCGGAAATCGCGCATGCGCCGAGGCCAGGATCGCCGCGACCACGCCGAGGATGACCGCCTCTTCGTAATCGAATCCCTTGAGCAGCGACACCAGGATGCCCGCGCACAGCAGCCACATCGTCAGCCACCAAGCCGCATCGAGGCGCCGATACAAGCCGTTGGCGAGCACCAGCAGGCCGACGCCGACGGCGCTGCCGACCAGATGCGACAGTTCCAGCACCGGCAGCGGTACCACGCCGCGCAGCAGCAGCATGCGGGTGCCGAGGCCGGGCGTCGCTCCCGAGAACAGCAGGACGGCGCCGGCACCGAACACGGCGATTGCGACCGCCTGCGGCGTGACGGCGATCAGCCAGGTGCGCGCGAGAGCGAGGATCCGCTGGATCCGGATCCGGTGCACCCACAGCTCGTGCGCGCCCAGCAAGGCGAGCGCCAGCGCAAACGGCGCGAGATAGTAAATTGCGCGATAGGCCAGCAAGGAGCCGAGCAGGCGGTCGCGCGGCAGGGCCACGAGCAGCAGCAGCAGCACCGATTCGAACACGCCGACGCCCCCGGGCACCGTGCTGATCACGCCGGCCGCGATCGCGATGATGTACAGGCCCGCGAAGCCCAGGAAGCCGATTCCCAATTGCGGCGGCAGCAGCACGAATACGATCCCCGCCGAGAGCATCAAGTCGGTGCATGCCAACGCCACCTGGGCAAACGCGATGCGCGGCTCGGGGATCGGCAATTCATGCCCCCGAAATCGCAGTGGAGTGCGCCGCGTGCATGCCCACACGAGATAGCCGCCAACCCCCGCCAGCAAGGCCGCGCCGACGCCCAACGCGACTGCCGGCGGAACATGCAGCACCGAGACCGACAAGCCCGCCTGGCTCAGCAGCGACGCCCCGAGCAGGGTCGCGGCGCCCAGGGCAAAGGTCCCGGTTCCGAACGCCACGATCGTCGCGATCTGCTTGGCGTTCAATCCGAGCGCCGAGTAGGCGCGAAAGCGGATCGCGCCGCCGCTCAAGGTATTCATGCCGACGTTGTGGCCGATGCCGTAGGCCATGAAAGAAATCATCGCGAGCCGGCGGTAGGGAACCTTGGCCCCCACGAAATGCACGCCGAGCAGGTCGTAGAGCGTGAGGCAGGCGTAGCTTGCGATCGTCAGGAGGCCCGCGGTCAGCAGCGCGGAGGGCGGGATTGCGCGCATTTTGGCGACGATGTCGTGCCAGTGATAGGCGGAGAGCGAATGGCGCAGCCACCAGACCGCAAAGGCGAACAGGCAGAGGCCCAGGACCGTGGTCCAGGCGGGGATCAAGCGGGCGACGCCGGACGGTCTCGAGAGCTCTTTGGGCAAATCGACGTCAATCCACTAAAATGGGAGGCGCCTATCGTAGCAGCTGACGAAACTGCTAGGGTCGGCGATGATCGATCTACGCACCGCTTTCAAAGGACGACCCACGCAATGAGCTCCGCCGCCGATGCCCGTCAGGCAACCATGGACTCGACCCAGCTTTATCGGGAAGACATCTTTACCGACCGCAAAGTCGGCACCGTCCGGTGCTTGACGCCGGTCACGGCCGACGGGGCGACGGATGCCTCGCGCCCCGTGCTGTACGTGGGCCAGGCCCAGGTCATGACGCCGATGGGCGCGTTGCCGATCAGCTTCGAGTTGGAAGCCGATACGCTGGCCGCCGCGGTGGCGAAGTTTGGCGCGGCAGCCGAAGCAGCGGTGCAGCAGACGATGCGGGAATTGCAGGAAATGCGCCGCGAACAAGCCTCCTCGCTCGTGATCCCGGACGCTGCCGGCGGCGTGCCGAATCCCAGCGATTTGCTCGGCCGGGGACGCACGCGCCGCTGAGCCTCAAGCCGGCCGCGTCGACTCGAGCGCGTCCCAGCGCGCATACGCGGCCTCGAGCTCCTTGGCGATTCCCTCGAGCCGCTTGACCGTGGCGGCCGCCTGCCCGGGTGTCTCCCGAAACAGTTCCGGATTGCCGAGCGCGAGATGCAACGCGCTCTGCTCCTCTTCGAGCGCTTGAATCCTCGTGGGCAGCATCTCGAGTTCGCGCTGATCCTTGTAGGAAAGGCGCCGCGGCTTCGCGCCGGCCGCGGCGGATACGGCCGGCGCAGGCGCGGCCGCCTCGGGGGCCTGAGCGCGCGCGGCGCTGCGCCCCGGCGCTCTGCGCTGGCGCAGCCAATCGGAGTAGCCGCCGACATACTCGTGGATGCGGCCGGCGCCCTCGAAGACGAGCGTGCTGGTCACGACATTGTCGAGAAATTCGCGGTCGTGGCTCACGAGCAGCAGCGTGCCTTCGTAGTTCGCGACCAAGTCCTCGAGCAGGTCGAGGGTGTCGATATCGAGATCGTTGGTCGGCTCGTCCATGATCAGGAGGTTGCTGGGCTTCGCGAACAAACGAGCGAGCAACAGGCGATTGCGCTCGCCGCCCGAGAGCATGCTGACCGGCGCGAGCAGGCGCTCGGGCGGAAACAGAAAGTCGCGCAGGTAACCCGACACATGCCGCGCGCGCCCGTCGATCACCACGCTGTCGCCGCTGCCGCCGGTCACGTTGTCCATGATCGAGGCGTTCGTGTCGAGCTGCTCGCGCTGCTGATCGAAATAGGCGGGCTTCAAGCCGGTGCCGCGCTGGATCGTGCCGGCGGTCGGCTCCAATTCGCCGACCAGCAATTTGATCAGCGTCGACTTTCCGCAGCCGTTCGGTCCGATGATGCCGATGCGATCGCCGCGCATGATGCGGGCCGAGAATCCTTCGATCACGGTCTTCTCGCCGAAGCGCTGCGTGACGTTCCGCGCCTCGAACACGAGCTTGCCGGACGGCGCCGCATCCTGCACGCGAGCCTCCATCTGGCCGATGCGCTCGCGCCGCTCGCTGCGCTCCCGTCGCAACTGCTCGAGCGCGCGGACGCGGCCTTCGTTGCGCGTGCGCCGCGCCTCGACGCCCTGGCGTATCCACACCTCCTCCTGCGCGAGCTTCTTGTCGAACAATGCCGCGTGCTTCGCTTCGACCTCGAGCGCGGCCCGCTTCTGCACGACGTAATCGTCATAGCTGCCGGGCCAAACGCGCAGCTGCCCGCGATCGAGTTCCACGATGCGCGTCGCGAGCCGGCGCACGAACGCGCGGTCGTGGCTGATGAACAGCAGCGCGCCGCGGAACGCGAGCATCATTTCCTCGAGCCAGGCGATCGCCTCGATGTCGAGATGATTCGTGGGCTCGTCGAGCAGCAGCAAATCCGGCGCGCTCACCAGCGCGCGGCCGAGCATCGTGCGTCTGCGCCATCCGCCCGACAGCGCGCCGATGTCGGCATCGCGATCCAGCCCCAAGCGCGCGATGACCTGCTCGACCTCCAATTCGGCCTGCCAGTCCTCCGCGTGGTCGGCCCCGCCGCGCACGACCTCGGCCACCGATTCGTCGCTCGCGGAAGCGACCTCCTGCGCAAGACTTGCGATCCGCGCTCCCGGCCGCACCCACACTTCGCCGCTGTCGGGCGCGATTTCGCGGCTGATGAGGCGCAGCAGCGAGGACTTGCCCTCGCCGTTTCGCCCCAGCACACAGACGCGCTCGCCGCGCCGCACCTGCAGGTCGACGTGATCCAGCAGCGGCTTGAGGCCGAAACTCAATGAGACTTTGTCGAGTCGGACGATGGGCATAGGGGCGCGTAGCTTAATGGTCTTTGGCCGCCGCACAAAGCCCGCGTTGCCGCCGCGCACCGCCTTGGGGCCGCGGGCCGCGAGAATTCGGGCGCCGGCGGCCCGCGTTAGTGCGTGAGGCGCGCGCGGCCGCGCTTGCGGGCCGCCGCGAGTTCCGCGCCGAGGTCGCGGCCGACGGGCTTCTCGCCCTGCTCGAGGCGCTCGCGCGACAGCATGAGGACCCCGCAGTCCGCCGCGCTCAAAGGATGCGACAGCAGATAGCCCTGCAGTTCGTCGCAGCCCATCGAGGAGAGCAGCGCGCGCTGCTGCTCGGTTTCGATGCCCTCCGCGACGGTGTTCATGTCGAGCGAGCGGGCCAGCGAGACAATCGTCTCGACGATCGCGATCGAGCGCGGCTCATCGAGCAGGCCGTGAACGAACGAGCGGTCGATTTTCAGCGTATTGATCGGCAGGTTGGCGAGCCGGCTCAGGGACGAGTAGCCGGTGCCGAAGTCGTCGATCGCGAACTGCACGCCGTGGGTGCGCAGCTGATTGAGCTTTTGCATGCTCGCTTCGACATCGTGCATCAGCATGCTCTCGGTGACCTCCAGATCGAGCCATACCTGCTGCGGCCGCAGCTTGCCGATCGCGCTCATGACGATTTCGACGAAATTGGAGCGGCGCAACTGCGCAGCCGACACGTTGACGGCGACGCGAATGTTGGAAAGCCCTTGATCGATCCATGTTTGCCGGTCGCGCGCGGCGCGCCGCAACGCCCAGGCCCCGACTTCCTCGATCAAGCCGAGCGACTCGAGCACCGGCACGATCTGTCCCGCGGACACCAAGCCCTGATCCGGGCGCCGCCAGCGCAGCAAGGCTTCCACGGCCGTGATGCGGCCCGTGCGCGCCGCGAAAATCGGCTGGTAATAGAGTTCAAATGTCTCCTCGCGGACACTCTGGCGCAGTTGGCCTTCGAGCGCGAGGCGCTGCGCCGCTTCGGTCGTCATGCTCGTCGCATAGCGCACGTAGGCTTCGCCGTCGTGCTTGGCGCGGCGCAGCGCAACCTCCGCGTTCTCGAGCAGGGATTGCGCGTCGGGTCCGTGCGCCGGATGACAGGAGGCGCCGATGCGCACCGACACCTTGATGTCGCGTCCGTCGAGGGTGAGCGGATCATCGAGCAGCGATTCGACGCGCGCGCGTGCCAAACCCGGCACTCCGCCGCCGCGCGCGGGGCCTTCGAAGAACGCGGCGAACACCGCCGCGCCGAGGTAGGCGACCCGCTCCGCGCCGCCCTCGATCGCGCGCAGCCGCTCGGCGATCCGCTGCAGCACTTGATCGCCCATGTGGCGTCCGCAGGCGTCGTTGATCGCGCTCAAGCCGTCGATGTCGAACACGATCACGTTGATTTCGGATTGCGCCGGATCATGCGAGCGCATGCGGCGCGCGAGCCGCTCGCACCACAGTTGCCGGTTGGCAAGACCGGTGAGCGTGTCGAAATACGACAGGTGCTGCAGCAGATCCTCGTGGCGCAGGTATTGCAGCGCGAACGACACTTCGCCGCTGACCTTTTCGAGGCTGCGAATTTCCTCGGCATTGAACGCGTAGGGGTCCTTCGAGTGCAGCGTCAAGACGCCGATCGAGGTGCCGTCGACAAAGAGCGGCAATACCGCGACGGCTTGGATGCCGTAATGCATCCAGTCGCGGGGCAGCGCCGTGATCGAGGGCGGTGCTGCGAGGCCGGTGCACACCGCGGGTTTGCCGGTTCGCATCGCTCTGGCGATGAATTCGTCGTCGCCCGCCGCCTCGCCGCTGCCGAACGAGACCTGGCGCGTCACGATCAGATCATCATCGACGCCCCACCAGGCTGATGGCGAGACCGAGACCTTGCCCGGCTCGATCATGAAAACGACCGCGAATTGGTAGCCGCCGAGTTCCACCGACAGGCGGCAAGCCTCGTGCAGCACGCCCGGTCGATCGTCGACGCGCAGGATCACCGAGTTGATGCGGCTCAGCAGCTCGTTGACCCGCGTCAGCCGGCCAATCTGTTCCTCCTGCCGGCGCCGATCCGTGATGTCGCGGTCGGCGCCGCGATAGCACAAGCCCTGATCCGCGTCGCGCGACATCACGACGTTGCAGTCGAGCCAGCGGATGCCGCCGTCGCGGCACATCCAGCGCGCGATCAAGCCCGTCGTCGGCGCCCCCTGCGGATCGATCTCGGCCCATCGAGCACGCACGGCGGCCGCATCGTCAGGGTGCACGAAGTCGAGGCGATTGCGGCCCAAAATCGCCTCGACGGGGTATCCGAGCAAGTCTTCGACGCAGCGATTGCTGAAGGTGAACGCACCGTGCGCGTCGAGTTCCCAAATCCACTCCTGGGTCGCGTCCATGATGTCGCGCAGCCGTTGCCGGCTCGCGGTCAACTGCGATTCGGCGGCGCGCTTGCCCTCGGCGATCGCCCGTTCCCGAAGCGCGCGTTCGATCGTCGGAATCAGCCGCGCGAGATCCGACTTGCGCACGAAATCGGTGGCTCCCGACAGCAGCATCTGCGGTGCGCGCGGATCGTCGGAGACGAGGATCAAGGGGATGGTCGGCGCGAGCTGCTGCAGGACGCGCAGCGCCTCGGCGGCGCCAAATCCGCTGAGTGCGACCTCGCTGAGGACCAAATGCGGTCGGAACTCGGCGAGACCGCTGCGCAGCTCGGGCTCGGAGGCGATGCGCTGCAGCTCGATGCGCAGCGGCGAGCCACGCAAATAGGTTTCGAGCTGCGCCGCGGCCCTCGCATCCGCTTCGAGCAGCAGGATTCGTAGCGCTTCGGCTCCGCCGTTTTCGACTGTGGCGCCAGACTCCATCGATTGACGATTCCTTGCACGCAGGACGCCGGCTGTTCTCGCTGGCACTCCCAATCATGTCGGCATCCCGATGAATACCTTGACGAATGCAGCCCGCGCCAACCGCGGGCCAAACGCGACAATTAGGGAAAAGCCCTAGCTCGACCGCGAATCGCTGCGGATATGCCGTAGTGGCGCGTCACTGCGGCCGTGCAGGCGAGATCGATTCGATGCTGCCGGTCAGGGTTTGCGCCCCGATCGACAGGTACAGGTGTTGCGCTGCAATGGTCAGAGAAAATTTCATGCGTCGCTCGAGCAGCTGCTCGACATTCGCGAGCCAGATGCGATCCAGCGCATAGAGCTCGAGCGCCTCGATTCGATGGATACGTTCGCCCTCGAGGCGCGCGAGGAATTGGGCCGCATCCTTGTGCGTATAGACGGCGACGCGCGGCGCGGCCTTCCCGGCTCGGTGCAAACGCGCGGCGTCCGGGGCTCCAACGTCGATCCACGACCGCAGGTTGCCGGTCAAGTCGCGCACCGCTATCGCGGGCGAGTCGGGATCGGCAATGCCGTTCGAGAAACTGATGCCCTCGGTGTGTTCAAGACAATAGGCGAACACCCGCGCCAACAGGAAATCAGCCGCCTCCGACGCGTGGCGCGCGACCCGCAACTGCAGCGACTCGTAAACGCCGCGATCGGAATTCGCGAGCTCGATCTCGAAGACATAGACCGTCGCGCCCTGCGACATGGCGCGCCGCTAGTGTCCCAGCGCGAACACGTAATACTTTCGGATCGACTCGTGCACGGTCCAGATTCCCTGCGCGCCGCTTTCCACGATGAATACGTCGCCCGCCTTGAGTTCGATCGGCGGCTGGCCCTTGAGTTCGATCGTGCACCGACCGGCAAGCAGATGGCAGAACTCCCAGGCGTCGTAGTCGATCTTCCAGACGCCGGGACTCGATTCCCAGATTCCCGAGAGCATCTTGCCGTCGTCGGACGTATGCAGATTCCAGGTCTTCGTATGCGGGTCGCCGCTCACGGCCGTGCCCGGCCATGGGGCGTCCTGCTCCAGCGGCGCGGTCAGATTGCGAAAGGCCAAGACTCGATTTGCCATGCTTTCCCCTGTTCCATTCGGATAAATTAGATCGCGGCGCACGATACCGGCTTGCCTTGCGGGCAGCAACCCAAGCGCATGAGCGCGGCGGCACGCGGATCAATCGGGTAAGCGGGTGCCGTTTTGCGCTTCGCGGTATCCTTGAGCCTCGATTAGAGCGCGGCGCGCGGACAGTCCCGTGCGGTC
Organism: uncultured Gammaproteobacteria bacterium; assembly: GCA_963782845.1. GTDB lineage: Bacteria > Pseudomonadota > Gammaproteobacteria > Steroidobacterales > Steroidobacteraceae > Bog-1198. The sequence goes on from CAWALM010000002.1 coordinate 388,204, forward strand.
GAGGACGCAACAACGCAAACGGATGCACCCATGCAAGAAGAAGCGCAGATCGTGATCAACGGGATCAAGCTCACCGATGCGGAATCCATGACCGTGCGTGTGGCGATCGATACGCTCGCAAACGTGCTCGCCGACGGACTCGCCGACGAGAGCGACGGCGAGGCGCTCGCGAATCGCTACATGAACTCTTTGAGCAGAATTCAGGAATTGCTCGAGAGCAGGGAAACCCGCAAGCAATAGCGAGGCCGGCGCGCGGGGTTCCCCTTACACAAGTTAGGCAGCGCCCGGAGCGATGACTCGGATTGTTGTCTGTCGGGAGTTCGAATTGCGTCGACGAGCCTGGGCGCAATTCAGGCACTTCTTGGACCGAAAAATGGTGGCGCGCCCGGAGAGATTACTCGGCGCTTCGCGCCTCGCCCCTGCGGGGTCGCCCTGCGGGCGATCAAATCGCCTGCGGCGATTTGTCGAACTCGGATCGTCGTCTGTCGGGAGTTCGAATTGCATCGACGAGCCTGGGCGCAATTCAGGCACTTCTTGGACCAAAAAAACAGTGGCGCGCCCGGAGAGATTCGAACTCCCGACCTCCTGGTTCGTAGCCAGGCGCTCTATCCAACTGAGCTACGGGCGCAACGGGGCGCGAATATTAACACACTCGACGGCGCCCGCCAGGCTCCGTGACCGCGCAGATCGAGCCATCGAAAATCTCTATAAATCGCCCTAAAAAGAGGGACTTAAGGGGATCGGTCAAGCTTGATCCGCATCGGTGGAGAGGAAGGGATGGACTCGGGGCTGCGCCCCTCACCCGGTGTGGGCGCCGTCGCGAAGCGACGGCGTCATCCCTCCGTTCGCACCGACGACCAGCTTGATCCTATTGGCGGAGAGGGAGGGATTGATTCGGGGCTGCGCCCCTCACCCGGTGTGGGCGCCGTCGCGAAGCGACGGCGTCATCCCTCCGTTCGCACCGACGATCAACTTAATCCTATTGGCGGAGAGGGAGGGATTCGAACCCTCGATGGGCTTTTGACCCATACGCCCTTAGCAGGGGCGCGCCTTCGACCACTCGGCCACCTCTCCGGCGGGCGCAACGTGCGTCAGCGGAGCGCGGGATGATACCCGCGGTGGCATCGGAAGGTAAAGCTGAAATCGGGCTCTGCGGGGAATTAGGCGGTTCGGTCGGGAACCTTGATCGTGGATCTCGAAGCGTGCGATTCACCCTCTTCTTCACGCTTGATGCGCTCGTAAATCTCTTCACGATGGACGGCCACGTCCTTCGGGGCATTGACCCCGATGCGGACCTGATTGCCCTTCACGCCCAACACCGTGACCGTGACTTCATTTCCGATCATCACGGTCTCACCGACCCTTCTGGTCAAAATCAACATACCTAAGCTCCTGGCTTCCTCGGCGGTGCAGCGACTTGAAAACGCTCGTATAACTACGGCAACGCGACTTCAGATTCGTTCGATCAACGAATGGGTTATCGAAGCGCCCGGGAATTTCTTTAACCCTCAGATCGAAGAATACAAGAATAGCGCACGCATTTGTGGCATTTGTATTAAGGGTAATAAAAAGACGTTAGATCGCTAGGCGGTCACTTACCAATGTCTCGACACCTGCCAGCGCCAGACTCAAATTCTCAGGCTGAGTTCCGCCGGCCTGCGCAAAATCCGCCCGTCCGCCGCCGCGGCCGCCCACCTTCGCCGCGACGCTGCCGACGATATCGCCCGCCTTGAGGCGCCCCAGCAAATCATCCGACACGCCCGCGACGAGCACGACTTTGCCGCTTTGTACGGTAGCGAGCACAATCACGGAGGAGCCCAATTTGCTCTTCATCTGATCGAGAGCGTCGCGCAGCGATTTTGCATCGGCATCGTCGATCTGTGCGGCCAAGACCTTGATTCCCGCGACATCTTTGGCCTGCAGGGATAAATCGCCTCCCTGACCGCTGGCAAGCTTCGACTTGAGCTGTTGCACTTCCTTCTCGAGCCGGCGCGAACGATCGAGCAACTCGCGCACCTTGTCCTCGATGTCGTCGCGCCCGCCTCGCACCAATCCCGCGACATCGCGCAGCAAATGCTCCGTTTCGACGACCCAATCGTACGCGGCCTCGCCGGTCAGAGCCTCGATGCGCCGCACGCCCGCAGCGACGCCGGACTCGCTGACGATCTTGAACAAGCCGATGTCGCCGGCGCGCGCGACGTGCGTGCCGCCGCACAGCTCCATCGAGAAATCTCCGATCGACAACACACGCACGTCGGCCGCGTATTTCTCACCGAACAGCGCCATCGCGCCGCCCGCTACCGCATCGTCGAACGACATCACGCGCGTCTCGGCGGCCGCATTCGCGCGAATCTCCTCGTTGACGAGCCGCTCGACGCGCCGCAATTCGTCGGGGTTGAGCGCCTGGGTATGCGAAAAATCAAATCGCAAGCGATCCGGAGCAACCAACGAGCCCTTCTGCTGGACGTGCTTGCCGAGCACCGCGCGCAGTGCGGCATGCAACAGGTGCGTCGCCGAATGGTTCAGCGCGACGGCACGGCGCCGGTCCGCGTCGACGTGCGCCTCGAGCCGATCGCCGATGCGCAGTTCGCCGGATTCCAAGCGGCCGAGATGCGCGTACACCGCGCCGATCTTTTGCGTGTCTCGCACCACGAAGCGCGAGCCGCCGCCGACCAGAATCCCGGCGTCGCCGACCTGACCGCCGCTCTCGGCATAAAACGGCGAGTGATCGAGCACCACTTGGCCCTCTTGACCGCTCTTGAGCACCTCGACGCGCTCGCCGTCGGCGATCAGCGCCGCGACGACGCCGGCATCATCGAGCTGGTCGTAGCCGGAAAAATCCGTCTTGCCGTCCAGCTTGAGGTTGTCGCGCGCCTCGCCGCCGAATTTGCTGGCGGCCTGTGCGCGCGTGCGCTGCGCTTCCATGGCCGCGTCGAAGCCCGCCTGGTCGATCGTGAGACCGCGCTCGCGCGCGACATCCGCGGTCAAATCAGCGGGGAATCCGTACGTGTCATAGAGCTTGAAGACGGTTTCGCCCGGTATCACCGATGCACTCAACTTCGCGGTCTCTGCGTCGAGCAGGGCCATGCCGCGCGCCAAGGTTTCGGCGAACCGATCCTCTTCGAGCGCGAGAACCTGCATGGCACGCGCCTCGCCGCTCACGAGCTCGGTGAAGTAGCCGCCCATCTCCCGCACCAGGCTCGGCACCAGCTTGTGAAAGAACGGCTTGGTCTGGCCCAACTTGTATCCATGGCGAATCGCGCGCCGGATAATGCGCCGCAGGACATAGCCGCGCCCCTCGTTCGAGGGCACCACACCGTCGACGATCAGGAAGGTGCTTGCGCGGATATGGTCCGCAATCACGCGCAGGCTCGAAGAGGTGAGATCTTCGGTGCCGGTGACGGCGGCGGCCGCTTGAATCAGCGCCTTGAACAGATCGATCTCGTAATTGCTGTGCACGCCCTGCATCACGGCGGCGACGCGTTCGAGCCCCATGCCGGTGTCGACCGAGGGCTTCGGCAACGGCGTCAGCACGCCGTCTGCGCTGCGATCGAACTGCATGAACACGAGGTTCCAGATTTCGACGTAGCGATCCCCGTCCTCGTCCGGCGATCCGGGAGGCCCGCCCGGAATCTCGGGGCCATGGTCGTAGAAGATTTCCGTGCACGGCCCGCAGGGGCCGGTATCGCCCATCTGCCAGAAATTGGATTTCTCGCCCATACGTGTGCAGCGCGTCGGGTCGATGCCGATCTCCTCGGTCCAGATGCGCTCGGCTTCGTCGTCCTCGCGAAACACCGTGACCCAGAGCCGCTCCTTGGGGATTCCGAGAGTCCCCGTCACGAAATTCCACGCGAAGTGAATCGCCTCGCGTTTGAAATAATCGCCGAAGCTGAAATTACCGAGCATTTCGAAGAACGTATGATGCCGTGCGGTGTAGCCGACGTTTTCGAGATCGTTGTGCTTGCCGCCGGCGCGCACGCAGCGCTGCGAAGTGGCGGCGCGCGAGTAGTCGCGAACGTCCTTGCCGAGAAACACGTCTTTGAACTGCACCATGCCGGCGTTCGTGAACAGCAAGGTCGGGTCATTGCCGGGGACGAGTGAACTCGAAGGCACGACCGTGTGCCCGTTCTTGCGAAAGAATTCCAGGAAACTCGCCCGGATCTCCGAACTCGTCATCATCCTCAGTCTGGCGTCGCGTTTCATAACTCTTCGTTGTCGGCCTGTAAATCGGTGTCGAAGCCTAATGCAGTTCTGATCTGGGCGCCCGTGAAACCTCGGTAACCGAGGAATCGCGCCTGTCGCTGTTTGTCGGCGAAATCGGTCGGCAGGGAGGTTCCGAACTTCTTTTTGCGTACGGAATGCATCCGGCCGATCCAGTCCGGGAATGCCGCAATGCAATTCTCGATCATTTCTCCCTGCAGCCCGAGTTTCCGCAGCTCCGCCCGCACGCGTAAAGGTCCCTGTCCGCGCGCGGCATGCAAGCTCACGAAATTATCCACGTAGCGGCGATCGTCGAGCAAGTGCTCTTCGATGAGTCGATTTATCACGCCGGCGACGGTATCGCCGTCAAATCCCTTTTCCAGCAATTTCCGCTGCAATTCCTGCGAGGCGCGATCGCGGCGCGCCAATGCGTCGAGCGCCGCGACCCGCGCTGCGCGCGCATCCTGGGGCTCTACGGACTTGCGACGCAGCGTCTACGCCTCTTTGACCTCGCCGCGGTTCATCGTGGCCTTCTCCGGTATCAGCTTCGCGCGGATCTGCGACTCGATGTCCTTGGCGATCTCGGGATGCTGCTGCAGAAACGTCCGGGCATTGTCCTTGCCCTGCCCGATCCGTTCACCCTTGTAGCTATACCAGGAGCCCGATTTTTCGACGAGATTGTGCAGCACCCCGATCTCGATGAGTTCGCCCTCCTTCGAAATGCCGGTCCCGTACATGATTTCAAATTCGGTTTCGCGAAACGGCGGCGCCACCTTGTTCTTGACGACCTTGACGCGCGTCAGGGATCCCACGACTTCCTCGCCGTTCTTGATCGCACCGATGCGGCGAATGTCCATGCGCACCGAGGAATAGAATTTCAGCGCATTTCCGCCGGTCGTCGTCTCGGGATTGCCGAACATCACGCCGATCTTCATCCGGATCTGATTGATGAAGATGACGATGGTATTCGAGCGCTTGATGTTGCCGGTGAGCTTGCGCAGCGCCTGCGACATGAGGCGCGCTTGCAGTCCCATGTGCTGATCGCCCATCTCGCCCTCGATTTCGGCCTTGGGCGTCAGCGCCGCGACCGAGTCGACGACGACGACATCGACGGCGCCGGAGCGCACGAGCATGTCGGTGATTTCGAGCGCCTGTTCGCCGGTGTCCGGCTGCGAGACCAGCAGATCGTTGACCTTGACGCCGAGCTTCTCCGCGTACACAGGGTCGAGCGCGTGCTCGGCATCGACGAACGCGGCGGTTCCGCCGTGGCTTTGCGCCGAAGCGATGATCGCGAGCGTGAGCGTCGTCTTGCCCGACGACTCGGGCCCGAATATTTCGATGACGCGTCCGCGCGGAATGCCACCCACGCCGAGCGCGATGTCGAGCCCCAACGAGCCCGTCGGAATCGTGTCGACCTCGTAGGTCGCGCCCGCGTCGCCCAAGCGCATCACGGAGCCTTTTCCAAATTGCTTTTCGATCTGGCTCAGCGCGGCAGCGAGAGCCTTCTTTCGATTCTCTTCCATGGACATACCTCAACGAAGTGTGGCGCCATTATTTCATATCCAGCGCGGCGCGCTCGTCCGATATGCAATGGAATCGCAGAGTTTTCGACGACTTTCAGGCCTCATCCAGTAGTGGCCAGGTGTCGACTACTGTATAAACGGGCTGCGCGCCCCGTCCCGAGGATCGCATCAGACAAAAATTCGTCGCGCGCCAACTGAAGCTCGACATTGGAGTCGGCACAGGCGCTTGCGTGACTTTCCTCGCGAGCGTCACATGAGGCCTGAGGCGCTTCGGGTCGAGGCGGAAATCGTGACTTGCGAGCGCCTGATGCAATGCGCGCCAGCAGGATGCCAATGCCGCCGGAATCTCGCGCGCCGCGGCAACCACGACCGCAGGCTTCGGCCAATACTCATAGGCAGCGAATTCCAAGGTGCAGCGCGCCGCGCGCAGCTCGGCGCCGATTCGCCTTAATTCGGCCAAGCGCTCGTCGTCGACCTCGCCGACGAACGCAATCGTCAGGTGATAATTCTCGACCGGAACGAGACGCACCGAATCATCCCAGGCGATCGCGCGCGCCGCGGCCTCGATTTTCGCCCGCGTCTCGAGATCCGGACGCAGTGCGTAGAACATCCGCAGCCCGCCGGCACCCTGCGTGGAGCCGCTCACCGTTGCAGGATCCCCAGCAGCGCCGCTCGAACGGTCTTGCGGCGCACCGCCTCCCGGTCGCCGCGAAATTGCCGCCGTTGGCTGGTCATTTGGACGCGCCGACCGCTCCGTTCGGCCCAGCAGAGCCAGACCGTGCCGACCGGTTTTCCCGGCGTCGCGCCGCCGGGACCTGCAATGCCGCTCACGGCCACGGCGATTTGAGCATCGGATCGGTCCAGGGCGCCGCGGGCCATCGCGCGAACCGCCGCCTCGCTGACCGCACCGTCGCTCTCCAAGAGCGAGCGCCGCACGCCGAGCCGGCGGATCTTGGCCTCGTTGCTGTAGGTCACGAAACCCTCGCTGAACCACTGCGAGCTGCCGGGGATGTCGGTGAGGGCCTTGGCGATCCAACCACCGGTGCAAGACTCCGCAGTCGCCGCGCAGCTTCCGGCCGCCAACAAACCGCGCCCCACGCGGGCGGCCAAGCGCCGCAATTCGGTATCGGTGATTTTCATCGGTTTGGACAATTTACCCCATTCGGCGAACGGCATTGATTCACAAATGCGATGCGCATGCCGCCGCCGTCCGAACGCTAATCCTAAGCCTTTCATCGGCAAGGTCCGCGGCGCCCACACCACAATTGATTCGTTAACTTGACTAGACTAGACTAAGTAGATTCCCCGAGAGGACCCTCCCGATGACCGTCGTCAACATATATGATGCAAAGACTCAACTCTCCAAGCTCATCGAAGAGGCTGCGGCGGGCAATGATGTGGTAATCGCGCGCGGCGGCAAACCCGTCGCGCGCCTGACGCGACTCGATGCGCCGAAGCGCAAGCTGCGGTTCGGCCTTCTCAAGGGCAAAATCAAATATTCGGTGGACTTCGATGCGCCTCTGCCAAGCGACGTGCTGACGCAATTCGAGGAATCGTGATGCGGCTGCTGCTTGATACCCACGTGTTCCTCTGGGCAGTAACAGGCAATCGACGCCTGAAGGCGAGCACGCGAGAGTTTCTGTCGCGCGCCGATGCCGTCTATGTGTCGGCCGCCTCGATCTGGGAGATCGCCATCAAGTCAAGATTGGGAAAGATCGAGGCCGACGCGGCTGCGCTCGCCGGCGCGATCGACAGCAGTGGTTTTCAAGAGCTGCCGGTGAGCGCGCAGCATGCGGCGGCGGTTGCAAAGCTGCCGCTGCATCACATCGATCCATTCGACCGCCTGTTGTTGGCTCAAGCCTTTTCGGAACCGCTGCGATTCGTGACCGCCGACGGCGCGCTGGCGGTGTACGGAGGCGCCATTGAAGTCCTGTAGTGACGAACACTGGCATGTGCGCGGCGCGTGGCTGCGCGAGCGCCGGTTACAACACAACCAAAAATGAGTGAAATGATTCAGATCCCTGCGACCGGCCCAGCACAAACGCCGGACCACACGCCGATGATGCAGCAGTACCTGCGCATCAAGGCACAGCACCCCGATGTGCTGTTGTTCTATCGCATGGGCGACTTCTACGAGATGTTCTATGAGGATGCGCGACGTGCCTCCCAGCTGCTCGACATCGCGCTCACGCAGCGCGGCGTCTCCGCCGGCGCGCCCATTCCGATGGCAGGCGTTCCGGCCGCGACGCTCGACAGCTACCTCGTACGGCTCGTCAAGCGCGGCGAATCCGTGGCCATTTGCGAACAGCGCGGGGATCCCGGCAAGACCAAGGGCCCGATGGAGCGGGAAGTCGTGCGCATCGTCACCCCGGGCACCGTTACCGACGAAGCCTTGCTCGAGGAGCGTCGCGACAATCTGCTCGCGAGCGTTTGCGGCGGCGACGGGCGCTTCGGACTCGCCTGGCTCGATTTGTCGGCGGGGCGCTTCAGCCTGATGGAACTCGGCACGCGCGCCGCGCTCGAGGCCGAAATCGAACGCCTGCGACCGGCCGAGATCTTGACTCCCGATGGCGCGCCCTTTGCGGTGGATATCGCGAGCGCGCTCGCGGGATCGAATCGATCGTGGCGCACGCGCCCGCCATGGCATTTCGAGACCGATTCGGCGACGCGCGCGCTCTGCGAGCAATTTCAGACGCGCGATCTCGCCGGATTCGGTTGCGCGCAGCTGCGGCTCGGGGTCGCGGCGGCCGGCGCGCTGCTCGCGTATCTGCGCGAAACACAAAAGGCGGCGCTGCCGCATCTGCGCGGTATCGCGGTCGAGGAGCTCGACAATGCGCTGCTCATGGACCCGGCGACGCGCCGCAATCTCGAGCTCGATGAAAGTCTTGCGGGCAAACCGGAATTGACGCTCGCGGGAATATTCGATCAAACCAGCACCGCGATGGGCGGCCGACTGTTGCGGCGCTGGCTGCATCGACCGCTGCGCGATCAGCGGCAGCTGAACGAGCGCTATGAGGCGGTTTCTGAACTCGTGCTCGATGCACGCCATGCGGCGCTCGCGACCTGCATGCGCGCGGTCGGCGACCTCGAGCGGATCCTCGCGCGCGTCGCGCTGCGCTCGGCCCGACCGCGTGATCTCGTGCATTTGCGCAGCGCGCTTGCGGCGCTCCCGGATCTGCTCGCCAGGCTCGACGCGATGCAATCGGCGCTGCTGCGGCAACTCGCCGCCGAGCTCGGCCGGCATGAAGCCGAACACGCATTGCTCGCGCGCGCGGTCGTGGAGGCGCCGCCGCATTACCTGCGCGACGGGGGCGTGCTCGCCGCCGGCTACGACGCGCAGCTCGACGAGCTCCGGCTACTCGGCAGCGACACCGAGAAATTCCTGCTGGAGCTCGAGCGCAAGGAGCGAGAACGCAGCGGCTTGTCGAGCCTCAAGCTCGGCTTCAATCGGGTGCAGGGCTTCTTCATCGAAGTGAACCGCAGCCAGGCCGACCGCGTGCCGTCCGACTACCTGCGCCGCCAGACCGTCAAGTCGGCCGAGCGCTTCATCACGCCGGAGCTCAAGAGCTTCGAGGACAAGGTGCTCGGGGCCCGCGACCGGGCTCTTGCGCGCGAAAAGGAGCTCTACGAGGCGCTGCTCGATCTGCTGATCGCGCAATTACCGGCGCTGCAGCGCACCGCGTCGGCGGTTGCCATGCTCGACGTATTGAACTGCTTTGCCGAACGCGCGGTGACGCTCGATTGTGTGCGGCCCGAACTGGTCGGCGAACCCCAAATTCTCATCGAGGCCGGCCGCCATCCGGTCGTCGAGCGCGCGAGCCGCGAGCCCTTCGTGCCCAACGATCTGCGCTTCGACGACGAGCGGCGCATGCTGATCATCACCGGACCGAACATGGGCGGCAAGAGCACCTACATGCGCCAGGCCGCGCTCATCGTGATCCTCGCGCACATCGGCAGCTTCGTGCCCGCGCGGCGCGCCGTGCTGGGACCGCTCGACCGCATATTCACGCGGATCGGTGCGTCGGATGATCTCGCCGGCGGCCGCTCGACGTTCATGCTCGAGATGACCGAGACGGCCAACATCTTGCACAATGCGACCGAGCGCAGTCTCGTGCTCATGGACGAAGTCGGGCGCGGCACCAGCACCTTCGACGGGCTGTCGCTCGCTTGGGCGTGCGCGGCGCACATCGCGTCCGAGATTCGCGCGTTCACCTTGTTCGCGACGCATTATTTCGAGCTCACGAGTCTCGCCTCCGAATCCCCCGGCGTCGTCAACGTGCACGTCGAGGCGGTCGAGCACGGCGACCGGCTCGTGTTCCTGCACAGCGTGCGCGAGGGGCCCGCGAATCAGAGCTACGGGCTGCAGGTCGCGGCGCTCGCCGGAATCCCGAAGGCGGTGACTGCGCAGGCGCGCCGCTATTTGACCGAGTTGGAACGCGAGCGGGATGCGTTGCGATCGCACGCATCGAGGCAGGCCGAATTGCCGCTATTTGCGCAGCCGCCCGCGGCCGCTCCCGACCTCGGCTCGGCGGCGCTGCAAGCGCTGCGATCGCTCGATCCGGACGGTTTGACTCCGCGCGCGGCGCTCGACTGGCTCTTCGAGCTCAAACAATTGGACGCGAACCAGTAGCGGTTTCAATGGGTGAATCGCCCGTCGCGCAGGAACGCCGCGGCCTGATCGGCCGCCTGCGCCGAGAACAGCAGCCCAGAATGCCCGACCGGCAGGATGATCTGGTCGGCCGCCCCCGCGAGCGCCGTCTCGGCGACGAGGATCGTGCCATCGTTGGGCTGCTCGAGTGCGCCGACGAGTCGCCCAAGTCCGTGACTCGATTCCCCGGCGATCACGCCCAGCTCGCGCGATCCGCGCCAGCGCCGCGGATGCCCCGGCAGCACTTCCTCCCGGACCGTCGCCCCGAGGATTGCCGCGCCGAACGGCAGCCGCATGACGTGCTCGGCCGCACGGCTGCCGTTCACGGGCGAGGCGAGCAGCACGACGCGCCCGGGCGGCAGGGACGGTGGGTTGTCGAACAGGTTGACGACGAGCACGCCGCCCAGGCTATGGGCCACGATATGCAGCACATCGGCCCGCAGCTGTGCAAGAAATTTCCCGAGCGCCGCCACATTGTCCGCGGCAGGTGCGGTGACCGAGTGATAGGAAAAGGAGCAGGACTCGGCGCCCAGTTCATTCGCAATCCGGCGGCGCAGCCAACGACCCTCGATGCCTGTGAACCAGAGCCCGTGGACATAAACGACAACCGTGGTGGTCATGGCCGCAAGCGGCGTCCGGGGTCCGCTCTCAACGCCGCAGCTGTTCGATCACGGCCCGGTTGGTCTGCGAGGAGACCATTTCGATCGCCTCCTCGGCGCCGAGCCAGCGATATTGCCGGTGCTCGACGGGGCTCAAGTTCACCGGCACGCGCGCGGGGAGTTTCAGCGCGTAGGCATGCTCGAGGTTGTGCGTGACGCCGGGCGGATAGACCCTGTCGCGGCCAAACGCCGGTGAAATCTCGTAGACCTGGGTCCATTGCAGATTCTTGAGTACACCCTCGGTGATCCCGGTCTCCTCGAGAAGCTCGCGCCGTGCGGCCTGATCGGGCGTTTCGCCCCACTCCAGACTGCCGGTGACCGATTGCCAGTAGCCGGCGGGCTTGCAACGCTCGATCAGCAGGAACTCACCTTCCGCGGTGTAAATGACGATCAGCACCGATTCCGGCCGCCGCACGCGCGGCGCGCCGCTCGCGCCGCCGTTCGCCTTCGCGGCGGCTTGATGGGATTCGACCGTGGGATTGGTCACGGAAACCGACCGGACTAGTCGACCTTGACCGGGACGCGCACGCGGATGTGCAGCTCCCGCAGCTGCGCTTCGCTGACTTCGGTGGGCGCCTCCATCATGAGGTCTGCCGCGGTTTGCGTCTTCGGGAACGCGATGACGTCGCGGATGCTTTCGGCGCCCGCCATCAGCATCGCGAGCCGGTCCAGGCCGAACGCGATACCGCCGTGGGGCGGCGCACCCATTTTCAGCGCATCCAGCAGGAAACCGAACTTCAGGCGCGCCTCTTCCGGCGTGATTCCCAGCAGATCGAATACGGTCGACTGCAGTTCCTGCGAGTGGATGCGCACCGAACCGCCGCCGATCTCGGAACCGTTCAGCACCATGTCGTAAGCCTTGGCGATCGCGCCGCCGGGATTTGCCGCGAGCGCCGCGTAGTCGAGGTCGACCGGACTCGTGAACGGGTGGTGCATCGCGGCCCAGCGCTTCGCTTCCGCATCCCACTCGAACATCGGGAAATCGACGACCCAGAGCGGTCGCCAACCGCGTGCGACGAGCCCGAGGTCCGCGCCGAGCTTCAGGCGCAGCGCGCCGAGCGCGTCGCTGACGACCTTCGCCTTGTCGGCGCCGAAAAAGATCAGATCGCCGTCCTTGGCCGCGGTGCGCTGCAGGATTCCCGCAACGGCAGCATCGCTCAAGAATTTCAAAATCGGCGACTGCAGCCCGTCTCGCCCCTTGGCGCACTCGTTGACCTTGATGTAGGCCAAGCCCCTGGCGCCGAAGCGCGCGACGTGCGCCGTGTAATCGTCGATCTCCTTGCGCGTGAGCTTGCCGCCCTGGGGCACGCAGAGCGCCGCCACGCGACCGTCGGGGTCCGCCGCGGGTCCCGCAAATACCTTGAAATCGCAGCCCTTGACGAGGTCGGCGACGTCGACGAGTTCCAGCGGGATGCGCAAATCCGGCTTGTCGGATCCGAAGCGGCGCATCGCTTCCGCATAGCTCATGCGGGGCAGCGGCTGCGGCAGGTCGACATCGAGTACGCGCTTGAACAGCGCGACGATCAGACCCTCCATGAGGTCCTGGATCTGCTGCTGATCGAGAAACGAGGTCTCGATGTCGAGCTGGGTGAACTCCGGCTGACGATCGGCGCGCAGGTCCTCGTCGCGAAAGCAGCGCACGATCTGGTAGTAGCGGTCGAAGCCCGCGATCATCAGCAGCTGCTTGTAGATCTGCGGCGACTGGGGCAGCGCGAAGAATTTCCCCGCGTGGGTGCGGCTCGGCACCAGATAGTCGCGCGCGCCCTCGGGCGTTGCCTTCGACAGCATCGGCGTCTCGATGTCGATGAAGCCGGCCTCATCGAGGTAGTTGCGCATCGCACGCGTGATCCGATGGCGCAGCAGCAGCCGCTCGCGCATCTCCTCGCGCCGCAAATCGAGGTAGCGGTAGCGCAGCCGCACCTCTTCGCTGACGTACTCATCGAGCTGGAACGGCAGCGGCTCGCAGCGGTTCAATATGGTGAGCCCGCGGCACAGCAGTTCGACGGAGCCGGATTTCAGATTCGCGTTGGCGGTGCCCCCGGGGCGCGCCCGAACGAGTCCGGTGACTTCGAGCACGAATTCGTTGCGCACGCGCTCGGCCTGGGAGAAGACGTCCGCGGGCTGCGGGTCGAAAACGATCTGCAGCAGGCCCTCGCGATCGCGCAGATCGACGAAGATCACGCCGCCGTGATCGCGTCGGCGCTGCGCCCAGCCGGCGACCGTGATGACCTGGCCGATCAATGCCTCGCCGACTTGGCCGCAATAATGGGTACGCATAAGACGTATGAACGAGTTGGCGGAAAGCGCGCGATGCTAAGGCTTGGGAAGCGCGGCGGCAAGCCCGGCGCGGGCCGCCTCAGCGGCGTTTGGGCTTCTTGGCCGGCTTTTTCGATTTCGCCTTGGCCGCGCTCGCGCCGCCGCGTTTGATGCTCCGCGTGGTGCTCGCGGGCTTCGATTCCGCGGATTTCGCCGGCGCCGGCTTGGCGGCCGTCGTGTCGCCGCCACCGTTGCCGGCCTTTTCGGCGGTCTTTGGCTCCGGTTTCGCGGCCGGCGCCTCCTTGCCGTCGCTTTGCCGGCCGCTTCCTTGGTGCTCTTGGCGTCCGCCGCGTCGGCCTTTGCATCCTTGGCGGGTTCGGCTTCGGGCTTGTCGGCGAGATTGCGCTTGCCCTCTTGATCCGACTTGAAATCGGTTTCGTACCAGCCGGCGCCCTTGAGCCTAAAGACCGGGGCCGACATCAGGCGCTGCAGCGCCGATTTGCCGCATTCCGGGCACTTCTTGAGCGGCGCGTCATGGATCTTCTGCATCGCCTCCAGATGATGGCCGCATTGTTTGCATTGATACTCGTAAAAAGGCATGAATTTCCTCTGCTCTCGCGTCGCCGGGCCGGCTCCAACACCCCAGTATAGCGAAGCCCCGGCCGCAGCGATGGCTGCGGCCGGAGTGCCTTGCTCAGTGCAGGCGTTCCTTCTCGAACACGAGCTCGGTGCGGCGCAGGGTCCCAACGATGCGATCGCCGGGCAGAAAATCGCCGCGCAGGATCTGCTGCGAGAGCGGATTCTCGATCTGCGCCTGGATCGCGCGCTTGAGCGGCCTGGCGCCGTAGACCGTGTCGAAGCCGGCTTCGCCAATCTTGTCGCGAGCCGCATCGTCGAGCCGCAGCGAAATATCGCGCTCCGCGAGACGTTGCCGCAAGCGGCCGAGCTGGATATCGACGATCGCGCGGATCTGCGTGCGGCCGAGCGGATGAAACACGACGATATCGTCGACCCGATTGATGAACTCGGGGCGAAAATGCTGGCTGACGACCTGCAGCACCGCTGCCTTCATCTTGTCGTAGTTGGCTTCGCCCGCGAGTTCCTGGATGACCTGACTGCCCAAGTTCGAGGTCATGATCACGACCGTATTGCGAAAATCCACGGTTCGGCCCTGGCCATCGGTCAGGCGGCCGTCGTCGAGTACCTGCAGCAGCACGTTGAACACGTCGGGATGCGCTTTCTCGATCTCATCGAGCAGGATCACCGAATACGGCCGGCGGCGCACCGCTTCCGTGAGGTAGCCGCCCTCCTCGTAGCCCACGTAGCCGGGAGGGGCACCGATGAGGCGGGCGACGGAATGCTTTTCCATGAATTCCGACATGTCGATGCGCACCAGCGCGTCCTGGCTGTCGAACAGGAAGTCGGCGAGCGCCTTGCAAAGCTCGGTCTTGCCGACACCCGTGGGACCCAAGAACATGAACGAGCCGCTCGGCCGGTTCGGGTCCGCGAGGCCCGCGCGGCTGCGGCGGATCGCATTGGCGACCGCCTTGACCGCCTCGGTCTGTCCGACCACGCGCGCGCCCAGCACCTCCTCCATGCGCAAGAGCTTCTCGCGCTCGCCTTCGAGCATGCGCGACACCGGGATACCGGTCCACTTGGAGACGATTTCGGCGATCTCGGTTTCCGTGACTTCGTTGCGCAGCAGCTGCGTCGGCTTGCTTTCGACCTCGAGCGCCTTGGCGAGGCGCTGCTCGAGCGCGGGTATGCGGCCGTATTGCAGCTCGGACATGCGCGCAAGATCCTGGGCGCGGCGCGCCGTGTCGAGATCCATGCGTGCCCGCTCGAGTTCCTCCTTGATGTGGGCGGCGCCCTGCACCGAGGCCTTTTCCGCCTTCCAGATCTCCTCGAGGTCGGAATACTCCTTCTCGAGCGCCTGCAAGGCCTCCTCGAGCGCGCCCAAGCGCTTGCGCGATGCCTCGTCGGTCTCCTTCTTGAGCGCTTCGCGCTCGATTTTCAGCTGAATGATCCGCCGGTCGAGCTTGTCGAGCGCCTCGGGCTTCGAGTCGATTTCCATGCGGATCAAGGACCCCGCCTCGTCGATCAGATCGATGGCCTTGTCGGGCAACTGCCGGTCGGCGATATAGCGGTTCGAGAGCGTCGCGGCCGCAACGATCGCAGGATCCGTGATCTCGACGCCATGGTGCACTTCGTAGCGCTCCTTGAGGCCGCGCAGGATCGCGATCGTGTCCTCGACGGTCGGCTCCTTGACCAATACCTTTTGAAAGCGCCGCTCGAGCGCCGCGTCCTTCTCGATGTACTTGCGGTATTCGTCGAGCGTGGTCGCGCCGACGCAATGCAGCTCGCCGCGCGCGAGCGCGGGCTTCAGCATGTTGCCCGCATCCATCGCGCCTTCGGCCTTGCCGGCGCCGACCATGGTATGCAGCTCGTCGATGAACAGAATGATCTGGCCTTCTTGCTTGGCGAGATCCGAGAGTACCGCCTTGAGGCGCTCCTCGAATTCGCCGCGGAATTTGGCCCCCGCAATGAGCGCGCCCATGTCGAGCGCGAGGATGCGCTTGTTGCGCAGGCCCTCGGGCACTTCGCCGTTGACGATGCGCTGCGCGAGCCCCTCGACGATCGCGGTCTTGCCGACGCCGGGTTCGCCGATCAGCACGGGGTTGTTCTTGGTGCGACGCTGCAGCACCTGGATCGTGCGGCGAATCTCGTCGTCGCGGCCGATCACCGGATCGAGCTTGCCCTGACTCGCACGCTCGGTCAGATCGATGCTGTATTTCTCGAGGGCCTGGCGATTCTCCTCCGAATTCGCATCCTCGACCTTGGCCCCGCCGCGCACTTCCTCGATCGCGGTTTCAACGGCGGCGCGCGCAACCCCGCAGGCCTTGAGCACGCGGCCCAGTTCGCCGCGATCGTCGCAGGCCGCGAGCACGTAGAGTTCGCTCGAGATGAATTGATCGCCGCGCTGCTGAGCGAGCTTGTCGGTGACGTTGAGCAGCTTGTTGAGGTCGTTGCCGAGCAGCACTTCGCCGCCCGCGCCTTCGACCTTCGGCAGCCGATCGAGCGCACCGGCGAGTTCCGAGCGCAGCTTCGCGACGTTGGCCCCGGCCTTCTCCAGCAGCGGTCGCGCCGTTCCGCCCTGCTGATCGAGCAGCGCCGCCATCAGGTGCACGGGCTCGATGTACTGGTTGTCGCGGCCGACCGCGAGCGATTGCGCATCGGCGAGAGCGGCCTGAAATTTGGTCGTCAGTTTGTCCATTCGCATGAAAACACCCCTGGAGGCTCAAGCCCCCCGTATGCGAACTGAATTGGGGATGGAACCGCCGCAATTCAACGGTTATGGGGCCCTTCCAGCCAGATAAGCGAGGCCTGGCGGCCGGTTTGCCCGTCCCGGCGGTGCGAGAAATACCTATCCCGGTGGGCGTAGGTGCATTCCCCGGCCCCATCGATCGTGCGCCACACCGAGCGCTTGCAGCTGCAGGCGCGCAACCAGCTCCAAATCCGCGAGAAATTTGCCGCCCGGTGTGGCGCGAAACGCGCCGGCCGCCTGCGGCTCGGTCGCGAGCAGCGCCTCGCGCACCTCGGCGCCGACCTCGTAATGGTCGGCGCCGATGCAGGGGCCTATCCAAGCCACGAGCCGCGCCGGCGCAATGTCGAGCGCGCGCACCGTGGCCGCGAGCACGCCGGCGCAGAGGCCGCGCCAGCCGGCGTGCGCGGCGGCAACCGCCGTGCCGTCGGCGGCGGCCAGCAGGATCGGCAGGCAATCGGCCGTCAATATCGCGCAGACCCGAGCAGTGCCGCGCGTGAGCGCAGCGTCCTTCTCCGGCGGAGCGCCAGTGCCGTGGGATTCGATGCCGTCAAGATCCAGGACTCCCGCGCCGTGCACCTGCTGCAGCCAGGTGGGCTCCGCGGGAAGGTCCGCCGCCGCGCACAGGCGCCGCCGATTTTCCGCAACGGCCGCGGGCGCATCGCCGACGTGCGTGCCGAGATTCAGGCTCTCGTAGCGCCCGACGCTCACCCCGCCGCCGCGGCGCGTCGACAGTGCGCGCACGCGCTGCGGCGCGCGCCACCCCGGGATGATCCACTCGAGGCTCATGCCGCATCATCCACGGGACGCAAATCGCGGCGCAGCGCCTCGATCAATGCCACGAGATCTGCCGGCAAGGGACTCTCGAATGCGACCCGCTTGAGGGTTCGCGGGTGATCGAATGCGAGGCTCGCCGCATGCAAGGCCTGGCGCTTGAACGCGCGCAGCGTGACCAGAAGATCGTCGCTCGCGCCCTTCGGCGCCGCGAACCGGCCGCCATAGACCGGATCGCCGACGATCGGATAGCGCAGGTGCGCGAAATGCAGCCGGATCTGATGCGTGCGCCCGGTCTCGAGTTTGACTCCGACGTAGGTATGCGCGCGGAACCGCTCGAGCACCCGATAGTGCGTGACGGCCGGGCGCCCATCCGCGCGAACCGTCATGCGCAGCCGGTCGCTGCGATGGCGTCCGATCGGCTCGGCGATCGTGCCCCCGCCCGTCATCACGCCGGCTGCAGACGGCTCGGTACTCCCGGGCGACCGTGCGCGCCATCAACTGGCGCGTCAGCGAGGTCTGTGCCTCGAGAGTGCGCGCGACCACCAGCAGGCCGCTCGTATCCTTGTCGAGCCGGTGGATGAGCCCGGCGCGCGGCAGCGCCGCGAGTCCCGCATCGAGGCCCAGCAAGGCGTTCTGCATCGTGTGTTCGCGGTTGCCCGCGCCCGGATGGACCACGAGTCCGGCCGGCTTGTTGATGACGAAGCAATCGCGGTCCTCGTGGACGATGTCGAGTGCGATCGCTTCCGCGAGCACCCCGGCGGGTGCGGGCGCTGCCGTAATGCGCAAGCTGACGCGGGCGCCCGCGTCGACCAACTCGCTGGGCTTGCCGGCGCGCCGGCCGACGGCGACCGCGCCCGCGTCGATCCAGGCTTTGATTCGGGTCCGCGAATGCTGCGGCAGCAGCCGCGCGAGCGCGCTATCGAGCCGTACGCCCCCCAATTCCGGTGGAATTTCAAGCTCGATTAGTTGGAACTCTGGGCTCATCCGGGTACTCGAAATGTGCTGCGCGGCATCGGGTATACTGCCGCGCTCCAAAAGAATCGGGCTATTGTAAGGAATCGCTTGTGAGACCGCGTGATCTTAAAAATCCGGGGCGCGTGCTGCTGATTGCCGTGCTGATCGGCGTACTGGGCGCGGGCTGCCGCAATCACCGGGCCGCGGACGATGCGAAGTCCGGTCCCGAGGTCATCTATCAGCGTGCCCAAAAGAGCATGCGAAGCGGCGACTTTGGCGCCGCGGTCAAGCAGCTCGAGGCGCTGCAGTCGCGCTTTCCGTTCAGCGAATCGGCGCGCCAGGCGCAGCTCGACCTCATTTACGCCTACTACAAGAATCGGGAAACCGAGCCCGCCAACGACGCCGCGGACACCTTCATCCGCGAAAACCCCACCAACTTGCGCGTCGATTACGCCTATTACATGAAGGGACTCATCAGTTTCGAACGGCAGCCGAATTTGGTCGAGCGCTGGTTTCATGCGGATTTGACCAAGCGCCCGCCGACCGATGCGCGCAAATCATTCGAAGCGTTCGCGACGCTGCTGCAGAAATACCCGCACAGCCAATACGACGCCGATGCGCGCCAGCGCATGATTTTCTTGCGCAACCGGCTCGCCGATTTCGAATATCACGTCGCCGAATACTACATGCGCCGTGGCGCGTACGTGGGGGCCATCAATCGCGCGAAGTATTGCATCGAAAACTACGACGGCGCGCCCGCGGTGCAGCCGTCGCTTCGAATTCTCATCGACGCCTACCGCAAGCTCAACATGCCGGATCTCGCCGCCAATGCCGTCAAGGTCTACGACCTCAATTACCCGGCGGATTCCAAGCTCGTCCAGGCGCCGAAGAAGCCCTGGTGGAAACTGTTCTAGCGCGATTGATAGCCGCTAGCGAGATTGATAGCCGCTCGTGATCGGATAGCGCCAATCCCGCCCGAACGCCCGGCCGCTGACGCGCACGCCCGGGGGCGCCTGCCGGCGCTTGTACTCATTGCGCTTGACCAAATCGAGGATGCGCCCGACGGTCGCGCGGTCGAAGCCGCGCGCGGTGATCTGGTCGACTGACAGATCGTCCTCGATAAAGGCCTCGAGAATCGGATCGAGCACTTCGTAGGGCGGCAGGCTGTCGGTATCCTTTTGGTCGTGGCGCAATTCCGCCGAGGGCGGCCGCTCGATCACGCGCTCTGGGATCGCGGCGCGACTGCAGCGTTGCGCCAGCGCGCCAGCCGATAGACCAGCAGTTTGCTGCAGTCCTTGATCGGCGCGAACCCGCCGGCCATGTCGCCATAGAGCGTCGCGTAACCCACGGACATTTCGCTCTTGTTGCCGGTCGTCAGCAGGATCTTGCCGGTCTTGTTCGAGATCCCCATGAGCAGCACGCCGCGGCAGCGCGACTGGATGTTTTCCTCGGCCGTATCGGGCGGGCGGCCTGCGAATTCGCCCGCGAGCGCGGCGAGCGTCGCCTCGAACATGCCTTCGATCGAAATTTCGCTGTGCTTGACGTGCAGCCACCGCGCCTGCAGCGCCGCATCGTCCTTGCTCATTTGCGAGGTATAGCGCGATGGCATCGCGACCGAGTGCACGCGTTCGGCGCCGAACGCGTCGACCGCGATGCAGAGCGTCAAGGCTGAATCGACTCCGCCCGAGAGGCCGATGATTGCGCCGGGGAAGCGGTGTTTGTTGACGTAGTCACGCGTGCCCTGTACCAGCGCGCCGTAAACACTTTCCTCCTGCGATTGCAGCGGCGCGATGTCGCCCGGAACCGGAGTGACGCGGCCGGCGGCATCGACCTCGAGATCGACCGCATAGAGCCCTCGCGGAACGCCGGCGCGCGAAAGCAAACGTCGCCGGCTCGCATCCATGACGAAGGAATTGCCGTCGAACACGAATTCGTCCTGGCCGCCGATCAAATTGAGGAACACGAGCGGCAGCCCGGTCTCAGCGATGCGCCGGCGCGCCACGAGATCCTCGCGCTGGATTTGCTTGTCGACTTCATAGGGTGAGGCGTTGATCACGAGCAGCACCTCGGCGCCCGCGCCGCGGGCCTGGCGCGCGGGCTCCGCCTCCCAGATGTCCTCGCATACCAGCACGCCGGCTTTCGTGCCGCCGACATCGACGACCGTCGGATCCACGCCCGGCGTGAAATAGCGCTTCTCGTCGAAAACCCGGTAATTGGGCAGGCAGGCCTTGCGATGGTTGGCGATCACGCGGCCGCCCTGGATCACGATCGCCGAATTGAAGATCTTCGCGCCGTCGTACTCAGGGTAGCCCGGCGATCAAGGTGATGCCATGCACCTCGCGCTTGAGGCGCTCGAGCGAGCGCGCCACCTGGGCGCGCATGCCCGCATGAAACAGCAGGTCCTCGGGCGGATAGCCGGAGACCGCGAGCTCCGGCAACAGCACGACTCGGCTCGCATGACGATCGCGCGCCTCGTTGCGCCGCGGCGACGATGCGCGAGGTGTTGCCGTCGACGTCGCCGACGACCAGGTTGAGCTGCGCCATCACGCACCGCAGCCGCCGCTTGTCAGTCAATGCGATCCCCTACTTCGGACGCCGGGCGACGCGCAGCCTGTGCCCGGCTTTCTCGGCGACTTCTTCGCGGCCCGCGCCCGTCTTCGCGGCCGGAACCGCCTTGCCGCGGAGCCTTCTTCGCGGCCGGCGCTTTCGTCGCGGCCTGCGCGGCCTTCTTGAGCCGCGCGCGCGGCTTCGCGAGCCGCTGCGCGATCGCCGCGCCGAGATCCGCCGGTGAGCGCACGGTCGTGATGCCGGCCGCCTCGAGTGCGGCAAATTTCGCGGCCGCGGTGCCCTTGCCCGCCGGCGACGATCGCGCCCGCATGGCCCATGCGTTTGCCCGGCAGGCGCCGCCATACCCGCGATGTAGGCGACCACGGGTTTGCTGACCTGCTTCGCGATATAGGCCGCCGCCGCCTCTTCGTCGCTGCCGCCGATTTCGCCGACCATGACGATGCCTTCGGTTTGGGCGTCCTGCTCGAACAGTGCCAGCACGTCGATGAAATTCATGCCGCGCACCGGATCGCCACCGATGCCGACACAGGTGCTCTGGCCGAGCCCATTATTGGTGGTTTGAAACACGGCCTCGTAGGTCAGCGTGCCCGAACGCGAGACGATGCCGACGCGCCCCTTCTTGTGGATGAATCCCGGCATGATGCCGATCTTGCACTCGCCCGGCGTGATGATGCCGGGACAATTCGGACCGATGAGGCGCGCACGATAGCTCGCGAGCGTCGCCTTGACGCGCACCATGTCGTTGACCGGAATCCCCTCGGTGATGCAGACGATCAATTCGACGCCGGCGTCCGCCGCCTCGAGTATCGCGTCGGCGGCAAACGGCGCCGGCACATAGATCATGCTGACCGTCGCGCCCGTCTTGGCGACGGCTTCGGCCGCGGTATCGAATACCGGCAAGCCGAGATGACGCTGGCCGCCGCGGCCGGGAGTCACGCCGCCGACCAGCTTGCGTGCCGTAGGCGAGGCACTGCTCGGCATGGAACGTGCCCTGCTTGCCGGTGAAGCCCTGGCAAATGACCTTCGTGGTTTGGTCGACCAAAATACTCATGAATGGGCTCCCGCCAGATTGCACGGCCTTTCTTCGCGGCATCGGTCAGATCGCTCGCGGGGTGATCGCAAGCCCGCTGCCCGCGAGCAGCTCTCGCGCCCGCGGCGCGTTGGTGCCTTCGAGACGCACGATGCACCGGAATGCGGACGCCGACCTCCTTGACCGCGGCGATGATGCCCTCGGCGATCATGTCGCAGCGGACGATGCCGCCGAAGATGTTGATCAAAATCGCGGTGACCTTGGGATTGGACAAGACCAGCTTGAACGCCGCAGTGACGCGCTCCTTGGTCGCGCCGCCCCCCACGTCGAGGAAATTCGCGGGCGCGCCGCCGTGTAGCTGGATCAGATCCATGGTCGCCATCGCGAGACCCGCGCCGTTGACCATGCAGGCGATATTGCCGTCGAGCGAGACGTAGTTGAGGTCGTGCTGCGCCGGCCTGGCGCTCCATCGGGTCCTCCTGGGTCGCATCGCGCATGGCCGCGAGTTCCTTGTGGCGGAACAATGCGTTGTCCTCGATATTGATCTTCGCATCGAGCGCGACGAGATCGCCGTCGCCGTTGACGATCAAGGGATTGATTTCGACGAGGCTCGCATCGAGGTCCAGGTACAGCTCGTAGAGTGCCTGGGCAATTCGGCCGAACTGGGCGATTTGCTCGCCCTGCAGCCGTAAGGCGAAGGCCACAAACCGGCACTGATAGTCCTGCAGGCCCGCGGTCGGGTGCACGTCGACGCGAATGATCTTCTCGGGCGCTTGTTCGGCAACCTCTTCGATATCCATGCCGCCGGCTCGGACGCGACGCACGCGATGCCGGCTCGCCTCGCGGTTGAGCACGAGGCTCAGGTAGATTTCCCGGACGATGTTCGAGCCCGGCTTCGACATAGACCTGGTGGACCGGCAAGCCTTCGGGCCCGGTCTGATGGGTCACCAAGCGCGTGCCGAGCATCGCCCGGGTCGCCGCCGCGACCGAGTTGAGGTCCTTGGCGAGCTTGACGCCGCCTGCTTTGCCCCGGCCGCCGGCATGAATCTGGGCCTTGACGACCCAGGGCGAGGGCCCGAGCCGCCGGGCGGCCGCAACCGCCTCCTCGGGCGAGCCGGCCGGCTCGCCTTTCGGCACCGGGATGGCGTATTCCGCAAATAGCTGTTTGGATTGATACTCGTGCAGGTTCATGAGGGGTCCTCGGCGTACTACGGAATCGCGTCAGGCGCGGTATTCTGAATTAAGCTCATGATCTGCGCAAAGGCATCGCGAGAAACAACCCTTTGAACATCGATTTCCACGACCAAGTGCAACCCGAACCCGCATTCAATTGGCGCGTGCTCGGCATTCTGAATCTGTACCGGGTACTCGTGCCCCTCGTATTGTTGAGCCTTTACTACGTCGGCGGCCCGCGCGGCATCCTCGTGCAGGATCCCCAGAATCTTCTTCGGCGCCCTCGCCGCCTATTTCAGCTTCGGGATCGCGAGCATGCGTCGCTGGTGCGGCAGCCGTTTGGCTCCATTCGGCGTGCAGACGACGCTGCAAGCTGCGGTCGACATCGGCGCACTGATGTTGATCCTGCACAGCTGCGGCGGAGTTGCGAGCGGACTCGGGCCTGCTGCTGCTCGTGCCGGTCGGCGGGCTCGCATTCCTGCTGCCGATGCGCAGCGCGCTGTTTCTCGCGGCCGTTGCCGCGATCTCGGTGCTCGGCGACACCATCTGGCGGCAGTACAGCGATCGCGGCGACACCGGCCCGTATGCGACCGCGGGGCTGTTGGGCGCTGTGCTTGTTCATGATCGCCGCCGCGGCGAGCTTCGCGGCGAGCCGCATTCGCGAAAGCGAAGATCTCGTGCGCCAACGCGATGTGGATCTCGCGAATCTCGCGGATTTGTCGCAATACATCGTCCAGCATTTGCGCGAGAGCCTGTTGGTCGTCGACGCCGCCGACCGGATTCGCCTGATCAACGAATCGGCGGCCGAGATCCTCGGCGACGTGAAAGCGGTGCCGGGCGCGCTGCTCGGCGAGGTCTCGCCGCGCTTACTGTATTCCTTGAGCACGTGGCGCCAGAGCGAGCGCGACGAGCGGGCGCCGTCCAACTTCGTCGCGGCCGACGGCGCACGGGTCATCCAGCCGCATTTTGCGCCGCTCGGCGACGCGGCGCCCGGCCCGACGCTGATCTTTCTCGAGGACACGAGCCTCATGGCGGAGCGCGTGCAGCAGAGCAAGCTCGCGGCGCTCGGTCGCCTCTCGGCGAGCATCGCCCATGAGATTCGCAACCCCGTGGGCGCGATGAGCCATGCCGGCCAGCTGCTCGCCGAGAGCCCGTCGATCGGGACCGAGGAGCGGCAGGCTCACCGATATCATTCGAAACAATTCGGAGCGCGTCAGCACGATCATCAACAACGTGCTGCAGCTCTCGCGGCGCGAGGCCACGCGCCCCGAGCGCTTGGACATCGCGGACTGGCTCGAGGACTTCGTGCTCGAATTCTCGGAAACGATGCAGGTGCCGACATCGCAAGATCGGCCTGCAGGAGGATGCGGTCGGGCTCGAAGTGCGCTTCGACCCGAGCCAGCTGCACCAGGCGGTCTGGAACTTGTGTGACAACGGCATCAAGTA
Source organism: uncultured Gammaproteobacteria bacterium (assembly GCA_963782845.1). Classification (GTDB taxonomy): domain Bacteria; phylum Pseudomonadota; class Gammaproteobacteria; order Steroidobacterales; family Steroidobacteraceae; genus Bog-1198. The sequence goes on from CAWALM010000002.1 coordinate 412,760, forward strand.
CGGCGAGATCCGCGACGGGGTCAGCGTCGAAATCAAGATCGGACGGCTCAAATCCAACGACCGACCGTTCCTCGAGGTCGCGGACCGGGGCGCGGGTATCGAGGCGAGCTCGGTCGACCGGATTTTCGAGCCGTTCTTCACGGGGCGCAAGGGCGGCACGGGGCTCGGACTGTTCATCGCTCGCGAGCTCTGCCAATTGAATCGCGCAATTCTTCTCTACGAGCCGCGCGCCGGCGGCGGCAGCGTGTTTCGCATCGTGTTCGCCGATCCGCAGCGCTGGGAGGAGTAGCGCGGCCCGACGCGCTACAATGCATCAATGGCAAAACCCGCTGTGCTAATCGTCGACGACGAGCCCGATCTCTGCGAACTACTGACGATCACCCTGCAGCGCATGAATTTGAGTCCGCGCAGCGCAAACGGCGTCGGCGAGGCGCAGCGCCTGCTCAAGATCGATCATTTCGATCTGTGTCTGACCGACATGCAGCTCCCCGATGGCAACGGTTTGGAATTGGTCGAGTGGATGCAGCAGTACACGCCGAGCGTGCCGGTCGCGGTCATTACCGCACACGGAAACATGGAGACCGCGGTACGCGCGCTGAAATTGGGCGCCTATGATTTCGTCTCGAAGCCGCTCGATTTGAGCAAGCTGCGAAAACTGGTCGCCACCGCGATCAAACTGTCCGAGACCAGCGAGACCGACACCGTCGTGTTCGGGCCGCGCCTGCTCGGCAATTCACCCGCCATGCAGCACTTGCGCGAGATGATCGCCCGCGTCGCGCGCAGCCAGGCGCCCGTTCACATCTCCGGCGAATCCGGTACCGGCAAGGAATTGGTCGCGAAACTGATCCACCAGTCCGGACCCCGCCGCGACGAAGCCTTCGTTCCGGTGAACTGCGGCGCGATACCCACCGAACTCATGGAAAGCGAGCTCTTCGGCCACAAACGCGGCAGCTTCACGGGCGCGGTCAGCGACAAGAAGGGCTTGATCCAATCGGCCGAGGGCGGGAGCCTGTTTCTCGACGAGATCGCCGACTTGCCGCTGCACATGCAAGTCAAGCTGCTGCGCGTGATACAGGAAAAATCCGTTCGACCGATCGGTGAGCAGCAGGAGACCGGCATCGACGTGCGCATCTTGTCGGCGACCCACAAGAATCTCGCCCAGCTGGTCGCCGAGGGCAAGTTCCGCGAGGACCTGTACTACCGCGTGAACGTCATCGAGCTGCGCGTCCCGGCCTTGCGGGAACGCCCCGAAGACGTCCCGGAACTCGCCGAGGCGGTGCTGCGCCGGCTCGGGCGGCGCATGAAGATCGCGGTCGCCGGTGCTCAGCAACGAGGCCCTCGAGGCGCTCGAAAGCCTATTCGTTTCCCGGAAACGTACGCGAGCTCGAGAACATTCTCGAGCGTGCGATCACCTTGAGCACCGGCGGCGAAGTAGGTGTCGGCGACATCCAGCTGCGGCCGACGCCGGCGGCCACGGGCGTGCAGGGCCGCCGCGAGCGTCGCGGGCGGCAGATGAGCGGCAGCCGCGGCGGACGGCGTCTCGGGTCTCGGCGATCAGCTCGAAGACATCGAACGCGAGGCGATCGTCAAGGCGCTGGAACAAACCCGCTACAACAAGACGGCTGCCGCCAAGCGGCTCGGCATGTCGTTTCGCGCGCTTCGATATCGGATCAAGAAGCTCGGAATTGAATGAGAACGCGATGGAATTGACGATCCTGATGCCCTGCCTCGACGAGGCATTGACCGTCCAGGTCTGCGTCGCCAAGGCGCTTAGCTACCTGCTGGACCGCGGCATCGCGGGCGAGGTTCTGGTGGCCGACAATGGATCGACGGACGGCTCGCAAGCGACTCGCTCGCGCCGCCGGCGCCCGCGTCGTCGAGATCGCGCACAAAGGCTATGGGGCGGCTCTCATCGGCGGCATCGGGGCGGCGCAGGGACGCTTTGTCATCATGGCCGATGCCGACGACTCGTACGACTTCGCGAACCTCGATGACTTTGTCGAGCGATTGCGTCAAGGCTGTCAGCTCGTCGTGGGAAATCGCTTCCAAGGCGGTATCCGGCCGGGCGCGATGCCGCTGCTCAACCGGTATGTCGGCAATCCCGTGCTCTCGTTCATCGGACGGAGACTCTTTTCCGCATCCATCGGCGACTTTCACTGTGGGATCCGCGGTTTCGATCGCGCGGCGATTCTCGATCTCGACCTGCGCGCCGGCGGCATGGAGTTCGCGAGCGAGATGGTCGTCAAAGCCTCCCTGGCAAGATTGAACATCGCGGAAGTGCCGACGATTTTGAGTCCCGACGGCAGAAAGCGCGCGCCGCACCTGCGGCCGTGGCGCGATGGTTGGCGCCATTTGCGATTCATGCTGCTGCGCAGCCCGCGCTGGCTGTTCCTCTATCCCGGTCTGGCACTGACGGGGTTGGGCCTTGCCGGCACCGTCGTGCTCGCGATCATGCCGGTCGCGATTCCCGGCGTGTTTACGCTCGATATCAACGCCCTGCTCTATTTTGCGATCGGCGCCGTCGTGGGCGTGCAAATCACCTTCTTCGGTTTGTTCGCGTTCGCGCTCGGTCGCAAATGAAGTTGCGGGTCGACCACGGAATTGCGGAACGGCTGCTTCGCATCGCATCGCTCGAAGGGGCGCTCGCGCTCGGCGCCGTGTTGGTGGTCGCCGGGATCGGAGGTGCGCTTTACGCGATTTTGCAATGGAGAAACGCCGCGTTCGGCGCGCTCGTGCCCAGCGAGATGATGCGCACGACGATCCCGTCGGTCACGATGCTCGCGATCGGCACGCAAATGGTTTTTGGGGCGTTTTTGCTCGGCTTCATCGAGATGGAGTGACGGCAGCCGGGTTGAAGATGAAATGCCTCGCATCGCGAGTACCGGGCGTCGATTCGCGCCGATCGGCAGGACCGAGATTCCATTGATCCGCCGCAGGTGATCCGCCGAGCTTGGTCGCGTCGGGCCAGCTTTGCCGAATCAGCTCCTCGTCCAAAGCGCTGCCGTGACTCACGAGGTATAGGTCCTGATCCCGCAGCAAGGGGTCGAATTGGACCATGTCCGCGACATAAAATCCGCGGCCCGGGTGAATGAAATAGACGTTGTTGCCCGGTCTTTGCGGCGGCGGAATCTGCGCCAAATGCGCGGAGATGACTTGATCTATCTCGTACAGCTGAAAAGGCACGAGTACAGCCAAACTCAAGATTGCCGCTGCGCCGGCAAATGTCGCGATGCGCTCGCTCGCACCGGCCTTTTCGTTCATTGCGCCGGCCGCCAAGATCGGGATCACGCCCCACGCAGAATGAAAATACCGATAACCCCAACCGTGGCCCTGATCGAGTTTGACGAAGCAATAGCCCAGCAGGGTCAGCACCGCCGATTGCGCCAACAGCCGGACGCGCCGATCGCCGGCGTAATGCAGGCGCCCGGCGACCGCGAGCACGAACAGGGCGGGCATGGCCCACACGCACATTTTGGCGAGGGAGGCGATCCGCATATCGATGAGCGCGGCATCCGGCCACACGAACACCTGCGCGAGGGAATGGATTTGCGCGGAATAGCCCGCATCCACCGGCGCGACGACCGCTCGCAGCATCGGCCAGCCCACGCCCAAGACCAGACTCAAGGGTAAATACCCCAACGCCAGCGGGACCAGCAGGCGCCGCTCCGTCCGATCGACCGCCATCGCAATCAGCCACGGCGTGGCGAACAACAGGTGAGGAAATGGGTTGTGCAAGGCGAGCGCGATGGAACCCACGAATCCCGCCGACAGCGCCCGCATGCGGCGTCGGCCGCAGCAGCAGCCAGGCAAACAGCAAGTTTGCGGTCATGTGGGCTTGCATCGAATAAAACGAAATGGCATTCGCCCAGAAAGCGCCGGACGCCAGGGTAAACAGCATGGCCCAGCCTGCGGCACGCGCCTCTCCGGTTATCTCCAGAGTGATGCGGTAGATCAAATAAACGGCCCCTCCCGCCAGCAGCGCGTTGCAAATCCCAGGCGCGCCGAGCCATTGAAACGGCGCCAGCAACAACGCGAAACCAGGCCAATATCCCTCCATGACGCTCCCCGTCTCTCGCGATGCGAAGAGAAACGAGCCATTGAATCCGGACACGACGAACCAATCGACGAGCGACGGCGGCAGCTGCGCATGAATGCGCCCGGCAGCGAACAGCTTCGATTGAAACACCGCGGCATATTCGTCCATGCTCAATGCATAGCCGTGATAGGCGATGATCGACCCGAGCGCAGCCAGCAAAACGGACACGAGCGCGACCAAACCCCGGTGCGCGGCCAGAAGATCGACGAGCTTCAGCACTGGAGCCGAATGTTTCCACAACAGAGCAAGAAGGCACACTGCGCCACCAAGCCGGGCCGTATCGGCGTCATAGGACCGCAACAGCCAGCGGAACATCGGCGTGAAATTTGCATCCGACAGGAGCCCGGAGTCGAGCGCGGAGAAATAGGCGATGCATAGAATGCACAGCGCAATCCCGAGGTAGATGCTCCAAGGGCGATCGCTATGTGTCAATGGGAGTCGACCTCAGCTGGCCGTCGTCACGATCCATGGTCACCGAGATCACAGCATATCCATTCGCGCTCGGCGCGCCTCGCCGGTAGCAGCCCGCGGGGCCGCGCCGCTCCAAATTCCGGCCTCAGGCTTTCAGCTTGAGCAGCGGCCCGATGAACTTCTCATAATGCCGCCATCGCGCAATGGACGTCTTATAAACCCTCTGGCGCACCTGCCAGTAGCTTGCGGTCGCGACCAGCCGCTGTGTCTTGTTGAAGTCCAAGCAGCGATCATTCCACTCGAGACCGAGGAACTCGAGGATCTTGCGTATCCAGAGGTTCGGGTCGGTAACGAGTTCCTCGTACGGCACATCGAGTATCGTTCCCGCGGGCAGTACTGCGCGCCAGTGCGCCATGAGACGCTGATGCTCGCGGTAATAGTGCGCGAGGTCGGCGAGGTCCATCGTGAAATTGATCGAAGTCGCAAATTTCTGGAAATAGCAAGACAGGCAGGTGTCGATGGGGTCGCGCTGCATGTAGATCACGCGAGCCTTCGGAAACACCGTGTGGATGACGCCCAGAAAGTCGCTGTTGAAAGGCGCCTTGTCGATGACGCGCTCGGCCTCCGGGGCGCGCTCCGCGAGGACGCGCAAATATCCTCCGCCAATTGCTTGCGCGTTGCCTGCGTCGAGCACGCCACGTTCGATCGCCGCTTCATGCTTGCGCGCCGCCTCGGTCCAGAACGGCAACTCGCCGGCGCCCCTCACCGCCGGGTGTGACGCGATGATTTGCTCGGTGAGCGAGGTGCCGGAACGCGCCATGCCGACGACCAATATCGGCTTGACCGAATCCGAGCCGCCGACCGCCGCCGCGATCGCTTCGCGCGTGTAGGCCCGAATCAGCCCGTCGACGAGGCTCGTGCGCACGTCCGGTAGATATTCCGGCGCCGCGGCCTTTCGTAATTCATTGGCTCGTTTGTAACTCTCGAAAGCGCGCGGGTAATCCTTGACGTCATCGAAATATTTGCCGATCGCGAAACGCAGGTCGGACTCTTCCAAGCGCGCGATCCCGCCGGCCGCGATCTCCTCGGCGGTCTTCAGCCAGTCACTGTCCGCCGCGGTCATCTTCGATAGGCCGGGCAGTGCCGCCCAGGCCTGCGGCATTTTGGGATGAATCGCAAGAAGGCGGCCGTAAATCGCCGCGGCCTCCTCGAATCGTCCCTCCATCTGCGCCACTTGCGCCGCGCCGAGCAAGGCCTGGACGTGACGCGGCTCGCTCTTGAGCACCTTCTCGAAGCGGGCTTTGGCTTCGCGCACGCGGCCGGCCAGCAGCAGCGTTTCGCCGAGACTCGCGCGCGCGTCCGCATACTTCGGATTCAATTTCAGCGCGCGGCGCAGCAGCGCTTCGGATTCCACGAACTCGTCCGAACGATCGCAAAAGTGTCCCGAGCGCGCCATAGAATTCATAATTGTTCGGCTCCAATTCGATGGCCTTGCGCAGCGCCGCCTCGGACTCGGGATAACGGCCCAGCCTGAACAAAGCGGCGCCAAGATTTTGGTAGCCATTGGCATCGCGCGGATGGCGGCCGACCAATTCGCGGTAGGTGGCCGCGGCTTCCGCAAAGGCACCCCGTTCGAAGCACTCGTTGCCCCGGGCCAGCAACTCCTTGGGGCTTGCGAGCGCGGTCCGCGCCGCCGGTACGGCGGCTACGCCGGGATTCTGCGCGTTGCCGGAACCGCGCAGCGATAGGTGCAGCACCAGCTTGTGCGTGACCTCGTCGGCAATATTCTTTTCGATGCCTTTTTCCAGCAATCGCCACTTGAACGCGTTCGCAAGTTTGGCCCGCTTGAACATGTTCAGTCGTGATGCGCGGGTATCGCCGTCGGCGTGTCGCAACAGGTCCTGCACGGGCTTGCCGCGGTCCATCGACGAGACCGCAGTTTGCGCCGCAAATTTGTCGGCCAGCGCATTGCCGAGTTCGCTCGCTTCGCGCGCGTTAAACCATTGGAACATCATCCGCCTCCTCGGACGAAGAACCCTCTTCGCCCCGACCGCACCCAGCATGTCACTACGGCTCCGTTCGCCGCGCCCGAACCACCTCGAAGAACTATACCTAAACATCGGACCGCCGACGTTATGAAAAATTACTTGTTGCAATTCGGTGAAAGTGATCACAATAATTTTTGCGACTTGCGTCAAGCTTACGTGGGCGCAGCGGCGCCGCCGTTGTTCCGACGCAACGACATGGCCGCTCGTGGATCCCGACGTTCAAGATGTTCGCGTGCGGGCGCGATGCCGGATACCTGCGCCGCATGAAACTGGCGTGCTATTGTCATCGCCGCAATGGAACCTCGCGTATGGATCGGCACGCAGCGCGGGGCCGCAATGGACGAGACGATCCCCAGCAGGCAAGAACATGGCAGATCTCAATACCGCTCGCGTAAGCCCGGCGATCGCGGCGATCGACGAGGGCAATGCGCTCGAGGAACAAGGGCGGATCGCCGAGGCCCTGGCGCGCTATGAGGCTGCGGTTCTGGCCGACCCGCAGTGCGCGCGAGCGCACCTGAATCGCGGCAACATTCTGCTCGCGCGCGGCGAGATCGACGCGGCTCGCAGCGCCTACGAGCGCGCGATCGCCTGCGACCCCCGGTATGCCGGAGCCCACTTCAATTTGGGCAACCTCCTGACCCACGCCGGTGAGACTCGAGCGTGCGTTGCCCCACTTCCAGACAGCCATCGGCATCAGGCCTGATTTCGCCGATGCATTCGTGGCCTTGGGAAACGCACTCGACAGCCTGGGCCGCGGCGCGGAGCCGCGCAGAGCTATGAGCGTGCGCTGGAGATCAATCCGGGTTACACCGAAGTCCATCTGAATCTGGGTACGCTCGCTGCAAACCAGGGCCGCAACGACGAGGCCGTCAATTGCTTGCGCCGGGCGATCGGTATTCGGCCTGACTATGCCTTGGCGCACTACCATCTCGGCGTAGCGCTGTTTCGCCTCGGCCGCAATGCTGAGGCGGCGGACTCTTTTCGCTGCGGCGCTCGCGATCGACGATACGCTCTCTGATGCGCTCGGCGGCCTGGGCGATGCACAAATTCGGCTCGGCGACCTCGAAGATTCGGTCGCGAGTTATCAGCGGCTGCTGCTACGAAGTCCGGACAGCGCGTTGACCCACTATAAACTCGGCTCTGCACTGCTCGCCCTTGGTCGAATCGACGAATCGATCGAGTCGTTCCGACAGGCAGTCCGAATACAGCCGACGATGCATCAGGCTCATTGCGACCTGGCAACCGCATTGCTGCGCGTGCGCCCAAACTTGCGGCTCAACGATGCCGCTCCAGCCTTCGCCAGGCCATTGAAATCAATCCGGATCTTGCTCAGGCCCACCACACCCTGGGCATCGTGTTGAGCAATTTGCGGCAGTTCGAGGCGGCGGAGGCAAGTTTTCGCCGTGCCTTCTCCATTGAGCCGGAATCGCAAACCATTCTCTACGACTTGGCGACCGTGACTCGTTGGTGCTCGGCAAATCCGCGGAAGCGCTGCGGCTGATACGTGCCCGCTGCTCGATCATGCGCCGGCATGGACGACCAAGAGCGGTCTTTGCCTGCCTGCATCGCGCGCGTAAAGATTACGAAGGAGGACTCGCGGCTGCGCGCTGCGCTGACGACGGCCATCGCCGAAGCTTGGGCATTTCCATATCAGCTGTGCCCGCCGGCACTGCAACTGGTCATGCTCAACCCGAGGATCGCCGGTTGCGTGCGCCTCGCCAACGGATCATGGCCCGCACGCTTGCCGAAGGCGGCGCTGTTCGGTGCGAACGGCCTTGCCGCCCTTGCGGCGGACGCTTTGCTCCAGGTATCGCTCGAAACGGCGCCCGTGACAACGATCGAATTCGAGCGGTTTCTGACTTGCGCCCGCCATGCCTTGCTCGAAACCGCGTCGAGCAATCGAGCGGCGGATTCTTCGGACATCGCGGCGCTGCCGTTCTATGCCGCACTCGCCAGGCAATGCTTCGTCAACGAATACATTTTCGATTGCCACGAGCGCGAAAGCTCGCTGCTGCGGCCTGCCGAACGAAGTTACTCGCGCTGCTCGACGCCAGCGCGGCGGTACCGCCGTTGCTGTTGCTGGCGGTTGCCGCCTACTTCCCGCTGTATACGTTGCCCGATGCAAGCCGGCTTCTGGTTGCAGCGGAGTCCGGGCCGCTCGATGCGGTATTGCGCCAACAGATTCGCGAACCGCTCGAAGAGCAGGCGCTGCGCGCTGGCATTGAACGCCTGACGCCGATCACGAGCGGCGTCTCCGAGGAGGTGCGCGATCTGTATGAGCAAAATCCTTACCCGCGCTGGGTGATGTTGCCGATGCCAGAGCAAACACTGCGCTTCAATGACGAATTGCGGTGCGTCGCTGCCGTTCGGGCAATTTACGCCGATGCCGGATGACAGCGCGCCGGAGGCGCTGATCGCCGGGTGCGGCACCGGCAGGCATTCGCTGATGACGCGCCCGAGCGATTCCGCGGCATTCGTGTTCTGGCGATCGACCTCAGCCTGAGCAGCATCAGTTATGCCAAACGAAAGACGCAGGAGCTCGGCATGACGAACATCGAGTACAGCCAAGCCGACATTCTCAAGCTCGGCGACATCGAGCGCAGCTTCGACATCGTCGAGTCCATCGGGGTGCTGCATCATCTGGCCGACCCCTTTGCCGGGTGGCGAACCCTGCTGACTCGACTGCGGCCCGGAGGGTTCATGCGCTTGGGTTTCTACAGCGAAATTGCGCGCCGAAACGTGGTCAAGGGACGTGCCTTCATCGCCGCGCACGGGTATTCAAGCACAGCCGGATGACATTCGCCGATTCCGCCAGGACCCCGCCGTCAGCGAGCCGGGCGCCGAACTGCACAATTTGACCAGATTCCCGACTTCTATTCGACCAGCGAATGTCGCGACTTGCTGTTTCACGTCCAAGAGCATCGCCTCACGCTGCCTCGGATCGCATCGTTTCTTGCCGAAGCCGGACTCAATTTCATCGGCTTCGAGTTGGAACCTGAGGTATTAAATCGGTACGCGGTGCGCTTCGCCGATGATCCGTCCGGCACCAATTTGCACAATTGGGCGCTCTACGAGCAGGACAACCCGGACACGTTTCTAGGAATGTACCAATTCTGGATTCAGAAACCGGCCAATCACAGTTCCTGACGCCTGCCGCGCGGATCGGCCTGCTGTTCTAGTGCGCCGTGCGATCATGCATGTCCTCGTAAAGCTGCTGCGCATTCTCTGGATGCCCGAGTATCGCAAGCGACTTTCTGCGGACGCGCGTCGCGGCATCGACCGAACACGATCACGTGCTGGGTGGCCTGACTGTCGATACCATCGTGGATATCGGAGCGAATCGCGGGCAGTTCGCATTGTGTGCCCGAAGGCTGTTCCCGAAGGCGCGAATTTTTTCGTTTGAGCCACTGCAGTTCCTGCTGCGGTATACCGCAGGGTATTCATCAAGGATCCGAACGTGCGCCTCTTCAATGTCGCGATCGCGAGCGGGTCAGGGACCGCCTCGATGCACGTTTCGCGCTGGGATGGATCATCGTCGTTGCTGCCGATCGCTGCCGCGCAGCACGAACATTTTCCATTCACGGAAGAATCGGGTCGGGAGACGGTCGCGACGGCGCGACTCGCCGACTGCCTGGGCGAAATCGATATCACCGGCACGGCGCTGCTGAAGATCGATGTTCAGGGATTCGAACTCGCTGCGCTCAAAGGATGCGAACCCCTGCTGTCTCGCTTCAAGTATGCCTATGTAGAGTCCTCATTCATCGAACTCTATGTCGGCCAGGCGTTGGCCGGCGAAGTCGTCGCCTACCTGCTGTCCAAGGGCTTCGAATTAATCGGCGTCGCGAATCTCTCGACAGGCGCATCGAAGCGGCCGATCCAAGCCGATTTCCTGTTCATGCGGCGCGACCAAGCGACGCAGCGCGCGGGATGAAAAAATAGTTATAGAACCTGTCGTCGTGTGCGCCCGCCGGCACCAATTTGGCATCCTTCAGCACGAAGGCGTCGTATCCGAGCGATACGCAAAACCGCACCGTCGCGTCGGGATCGGGATTCGATTGTCGGCCGCCGTAAATCTCGCAAAATACGACCGGCCGATCCCGCACGAGCAGCGCCTGCAGGCCTTGCAGCACCTGCATCTCGGCTCCTTCCACGTCGATTTTCACGAAGTCGACGGGATGGCGCTCGAGCAAGCTTGATAGCAACTCGTCGCCCTTGAAACACGCGATCGATTCTCGATGCAAGATCGGCTTGCGCCCCGTGTCTTTGAGTCCCGAGTACGCATCGTCGGCTGCGACGAAGAAGGCCCTCAATCCGGTCTGATCGGACAATGCGAGATTCAATGGAATGACGTTCGCCAGATGATGGACGTTGCACAGCAGATTCATGAACGTGGACTTGACGGGCTCGAAGCAGATGACCTTGCCCTCGCGCGCGAATTGCGCAAAATGAACCGCATGCACGCCGATATTCGCACCCACGTCCACGACGATGCCGTCGGCAGGAATGTATCTGCCGCAGATGGCGATGGCATCCCGTTCGAATTGGCCGGTCATCAGCAATTGCAGACCGATGTCCGTCGCAGGGTCGAAAAAGAACTCGTGCCCCGCGATCATCCTCGAAGTCGCAATCCGAACGGCCGCAGCAGGCGTTGGAACGGCGCTTTTGCCCAACGCAGGAGCGCTTTCAACCGCACCGATGTCATCGTCAATTCGCTGGTATCGCCATGCAGACGACACCGAGGACGATCAGTCCGATTCCCACACACTGCAATGCCGAGAGCACTTCACCGTAGAAATACCAGGCGGACAGCGCCATCAGCACGTAAAAGCTCGCGCCGGTGAATGCCACGGCGACGCCCAATTTTTCCCGCGTGACCACCACGAACCAAACCAAATAGCCGACGATTTGCAGGCAAACCGACAGCAGGATCCAAGGCGAGGTCGCCGCCAGGATCGCAAATCGCGGCAGATCGGCGAAAGCCCGGATTCCGCCCAATTGCGTCACGCCTTTCTTGACGAGAAGCTGGCTGGCGATCGTGTTGATCGATACGAGAATCAGCAGGAGTTTGACGAACATGTGGCCTATCCGATGAACCAACGTTGGTGGGGGCAGCATCCATAGCGAATCTCGCTCGCCGATTGCAGCGTCTTGATCGAGAGCATCGCGCATGCACGCAGGAATCCGCGCCGCGCCGAGAGATGCCGGAAGATCTCGGCGCTGCCACGAATGATCGCCGCGGCGCCGGCATTGGCCGCGCCTCCTGACTGCATGAACGCGACATCGGCGCCGAGACGGCGAATCGAGGGTCGATAATTCATTTCGATGTCGTAATATTGAATGAGATCCGACGCCAGACGTCGGTGCGCGTCGAATCCGCCGACCGCCTCGAGCAAGCCGGCGCTTCGTGAACTGTCCCTGGTGTACCGGGTAGAGCCCGATGCCGGCGAATTCGCCCAAGCTGCCTCGGGACGCGGCGATGTCTCCAAAACCCCGCGCTTTCCCACGCTGCCCATGACGGCATCGCCGACGATCAAATCGGGATTGCCGAGGGCACCCGGGACTATGCCCTGCATCGCCGTGGCCAGCGTCCGCGGCGAAACCAAAAAATCATCGGCGTTGAGGAACAGCACGTACTCGCCGGTGCGCCGCGCGCAGACCCTTGTTCATCGCGTCAAATATCCCGGCGTCAGGCTCGTAAATTCTTCGTGATTCGCGCGGAACGCTCCGCCCAGCGATCGATGATTCCCGCGTCGTATCGCTCGAGCCGCCGTCGATGCAAAGATGTTCAACCACAAAATCGGCGTCTTGCATCGAGACCGAGGCCAGTGTGTCCTCGATCGTCGCGGCGGCATCCAGAGAGACCGTGATGATCGACAGCAGCGGGCCGGAAGTATTTTCCTGCGGCGGACTCCGCTCAATAGGATCGGTAGTCAATCTTCGGTCCCTAGGTAGGCGATAATGCAATATGCTGCCCGGTTCTCGACCCCCGAGCTCAAAGGTATGTTGCAAGCCGATCACCGAGCAGCGGCGCGATCCGCGACCAGACGACTATGGCAAACGGTCCTCGCCGCCGCCACGAACCAACAGCGCGTGTGCTCCCCCATCGAGGCGCGACCGCAATCGCGCTCGGTCTGGTATTGGCGGCAATCTGGCTCCTCACGCACCGCTACGGCGGAATCACCAACGACGCGCAACTCTACGCTATTCAGGCACTTGCGAGAATCCACCCCGGACTCTGCCAAGGACCTCTATCTGCAGAATGTATCGCAGGATCGCTATACCTTCCTGACGCCGTTCTACGCCGCGGTGATCCGATCGATCGGTCTGCACGCATGCAGCGCTGCTGCTGATGATTCTATGCCGGGTTTGGTTCCTTGCCGCCGCGTGGCTGCTCGTGCGGCGATTTGCCAACCCGGCGGTGGCATGCGCTCGCGCTCGCGCTGCTGATCATCGTGCCGGGAAGCTACGGCGGCAGCGGTGTGTTTCACACCGCCGAAGACTTCTTGTCGGCGCGCTCATTCGCCGAAGCCCTGGTGGTCAGCGCGCTCGCCTGTCATTTCGGCGGCCACCGGCGGCTCGGGCTTGCGATTGCGGGCGCCAGGTCTGCTCGTGCATCCCTTGATGGCCTTGCCTGGAGTGCTGCTGCTGATCTGCCTTCGGTTGCCGACCCGGGTCACCGTGATTCTGGCGATTGGCGCGGTTGCGGCGATTGCCTGCATTGCCGCCGCCGCGACAGTTATACCTGCGCTCGGCGAGTGCGATGCCGGTGCTCGACCCCGAGTGGCTGGCGATCGTGCGCGAGCGTTCTCAGTTTCTATTCTTGGACCTCTGGACGAAGCACGATTGGGAACTCAATACGCGCCCGCTGCTCTGTTTGGCGCTGACCGCGGCGGTCTTTCGAGACGCGCCGATCGCAGGACTCCGCGGCTGCCCAAGCTCTGCATCAGCGCGCTACTGGTTGCCGGCGCCGGCATCGCAGTGGCGTGGATTGCCGGCGCGATCGGACCGCTCGCCATCTTGATTCAAGGCCAAGCGTGGCGGTGGATCTGGATTGCAGATTTCTCGCCATCCTGTTGCTCGTTCCGACCGCAGTTCGCATGTGCCGTGCGCACGGCTGCGGAGCCGCCTGCAGCCTGTTGCTGTTGGCGGCTTGGGACTTTTCCGGCGCAGCCGCGCTGCTGTCGGTCGTGCTTGGCGCTGCTCATCTGGCTCTCGCGAGCGTCGATCGGCGAGAGGCTGCGCCCCCATTGGCCGGTCATCTGTCGGTGCGGTACTGATCGGTGTTCTCGCGTGGCTGCTCGCGCAGCATTGGCCGTTCGCGCCCGCCGCAAAAAACGGACGGCCGGTACTGAACCCGGGACACTGCAGATCGCAAACACCTCATGGAGCAGCGAACCATCGGTTTCCTGTTCGCGGCCGTTGCGGTCTGCTGGATTTGCAATTTGAGGTCCCTGCGCGCTTCGGTCGTCGCCGCCTGCGGTCTGCTCGTTGCGTGCGCCGCGATGTTCCCCTATGCCGTCCCGCCGTCGAGCTATCAAGGATCCACCTTGCGAAAGCGCCGAATTCGCCGACTGGGTGCAGGCGATTCCGCCGACAGCAGCGTATTCGTTGCGGATGCGCGCAATTCCGGGTCGTTCGTCTGGTTTACCTTGGAAAGGCCAAATTATCTGACGCTGAGCCAATCGGCGGGCGTGGTATTTCTCGCGAGCGACCGCAGTCGAGGTGCGGCGTCGCTCGGAGGTCTTGCTGCCCATCATGAAGCCGAGTTGGCAAGTCTTGACCAACAACGCGGAGATTCGCGCGGCCAAGGATCCGGCGAACGTTTCGACGTTCCACGTTCTGACCCCGCAGAACCTCGTCCGCATTTGCGCGGATCCCACAGCTGGGATTCGTGATTTCGCGCGAGGAGCTGGGATTCGACGCCATGCGGCACCCGCAGGCCGGCGAGTGGCAAGGCTCGAACCTCTACGATTGCCGCAAGGTCGTGCTGCGCAGGCAGCTCATGAGCGCCGCCGCGCACGGATCACTGCCATGGATGATCGACGGAAAGTCGCGGTCATTGCCGGGGCGGGGCCGGCGGGATTGACGGCTGCGCTCGAGTTGCTGCGCCGATCCGACATCATGCCCGTGGTATTCGAGGCGGACGCGCAGGTCGGCGGAATATCCAAGACGATCAACTATCGCGGCAACCGCATGGATCTCGGCGGCCACCGGTTCTTCTCGAAGTCCGACTGGGTCATGCGCTGGTGGCAGGAGATCCTGCCGGTGGCTGCGAGCACGCCGAGCGGATCAGGGCGGCGATCGCTTGCAGCTGCGCTACCAAGGGCAATCGCGGGATTTCGAGCCGAGCAGCATCGCGCCGGCCTCGTCCGATGAAGTGATGCTGGTTCGTGAGCGGCTCTCGCGCATCTTCTATCGGCGCCGATTTTTCGATTATCCGCTCGAAGTTGAACGCCAACACGCTGCAGGAATATGGGGCTCGCGGAGACGCTGCGCGTCGGCGCTTGAGCTATGGTCGGGCGCAGCTGCGCCGCCGCCATCCCGAGGTGACGCTCGAGGATTTTCTCGTCAATCGGTTCGGCGTCCGGCTCTACCAGACGTTTTTCAAGGCCTACACCGAAAAGGTCTGGGGTGTGCCCTGCGCCGAGATCTCCGCCGAGTGGGGTGCGCAGCGCATCAAGGGCCTGTCGGTACGCAAGGCGATTGCGCACGCGCTCGCGCAGCCGTTTCGATCGCGGGCGGATACCGCGCAGAGAGCGCACCGAAACCAGCCTCATCGAGCGATTCCTCTATCCGAAGCTCGGACCCGGCCAATTGTGGGAGGCGGTCGCTCGCCGCGTCGCGCAGCACGGCGGCGAGATTCACCTGCGACACCGCGTCGTCGGGATCGAACGCGACGGCCTGCGCGTCACCGCGGTCGACGTGCGTGACGAGGTCCACGGGCGAGCGTGCGGCGGGTTCCCTGCGATTATCTGATTTCGACCATGCCCGTGAGCGAGCTCGACCGCGATGCTGCAGCCGGCCGATGACGAGGTGCGCCGCATTGCGGCGCGGCTTCCCTACCGCGACTTCATGACCGCCGGATTGCTGGTACGCAGGATGCTTGGCGTCGGCGATGCGCGCGGCCGGCGCCCGGAACGGCATGCCGCCGGACAACTGGATTTACATCCAGGAGCCGGACGTGCAACATCGGCCGGCTCCAAGTATTCAACAACTGGAGTCCCGCGATGGTCGCGGACCCGCACACGATTTGGCTGGGGCTCGAGTACTTTTGCCGCGAGGGCGACGAGCTGTGGTCGATGGATGACGGCGAATTCATTGATTTCGCGGCCGGCGAACTCGAGAAAATCGGCATGATCGACCGCCGTCAGGATGTGCTCGACGGCACGTTGGTGCGCGTGCCGAAGGCGTATCCCGCGTACTTTGGCGAATACCGCCAATTCGGCAAGGTGCGGGCCTGTCTGGACCAGTTCGAGAATCTGTATCCGGTCGGCCGCAACGGAATGCACCGCTACAACAATCAGGATCACTCCATGCTGGCGGCCAACGCGGCGGTCGCGGCGATGCTCGATGGCGGCCGCGGGAAAGTCGGAGATTTGGAACATCAACGCCGATGACGAGTTATCACGAGCAGATCGACGCGGACACGGCTGAGATAGGTCGCTAGCGGCACGGCTCCGGCGGTGCCTCCATCGGATCCTGACAATATTTGTCAGTCTGTGACATGCGATTGCCTCGTCAATGGCGCCGGCGGACACGACGCTCCTATGTCAAATCCCGCAGCGCCGAATTCCAAGATCATTCTCTTGAATTCAGAAACATGCGTGGCGCCAGCCGGGTTGGCACAGCGCTTGCTTCATGGACTCGTACCGGCGCGGGCCGTTGTTCGACTCTCGAGATGAGTTTGTTTCTTCATTTATCAGGAGTTCACATGCTTAAGCAAGTTCAAAAGGGCTTCACCCTCATCGAATTGATGATCGTCGTTGCGATCATCGGTATTTTGGCCGCGGTCGCGATCCCGGCGTACAGGACTACACGATCCGCTCGAAGGTCACGGAAGGCATGAATCTCGCGGGCGGCTGCGGAAACCACGGTGGCGGACGGCTTCCAGTCGGGCGATATGCCTGGGGTCACTGCGGCAGCGGCACTAACAAGGACGTGGAGCGGTGGTTTTTGCGCGACCAAGTACGTGTCCGGTCTCACGATCGGCGCCGCGACCGGCGTCATCACGGTCAACTACGAACGGTTGCGGCGACTGGCGGCATTGCCGGCAGCTCGCTGGTGCGAATCAGATCATGCTGAGCCCCTATCATCAACCCGATTGCGCTCGACATCCGGCTTGACGGGCAGCATCGACTGGGCGTGCGCATCGGCCGCCCAATACGACCGCAGCGGCTGGTCATGGGTGCGGCGGTTCCTGCCGGATCTGTGCCAGCGAAGTACGTTCCTGACGCAGTGCAAGTAAAGAGCTAGGATTCCTTCTTAGCTCGCCGAAAGCCCCTCTTCATGAGGGGCTTTCTTTTTTGCGACTCCATTGCCTGCGCTCTCCATCGCGTCCAACCATCATGAAGCGCCGCGACGAGGTCGCGAGATGCCTCGGGCGCCGGCGCAAGTTCCGGACTGACAAAATTTGTCAGTCTGTGACGAGGACTGGCCGGCTGTGGCGCCAGAAGACGACGGACGCTATGTTAAGTCGGGCACCGGAGTCATCGAATTAATTCATTTTAACAACAAGTTACGATTGCTCATCGGCGCACTGGCACAGCGCTTGCTTGATAACAGGTGCCGGCAAGGATCGTCGTTTGATCGCTCGAGATGATTGTGTTCTCAGTTTTTCGCGGAGTGACCATGCACAAGCAAGTTCAAAAGGGCTTCACTCTCATCGAATTGATGATCGTCGTTGCGATCATCGGAATTTTGGCCGCGATCGCGATCCCGGCCTATCAGGACTACACGGTCCGCTCGAGAGATCACGGAAGGCATCTGAATCTCGGCGAGTGGCCGAGACGCCGGTGGCCGACGGATTCCAGTCGGGCGACATGGTCGGAGTCGCCGGCGGCGGCGAATGCCTATGACGCGACCTGTGCGAACGGCGGATTTTGCGCGACGAAGTACGTGGCCACGCTGACGATTGCCGCCGCGACCGGTGTCATCACGTGACCTACAACACGGTCGCCGCGACCGGCGGCATACCGCAGCTCAACGGCGCGCAAACAGATCATGTTCAGCCCCTACATCAATAAGGCCGCGCTCGCGGCCGGCTTGTGCGGCAGTATCGACTGGGCTTGCGCATCGGCCGACCAAACGACGGCCGCGGCTGAAATGGGTGCGGCGGTCCCTGCCGGGACGGTCCCGGCGAAGTACGTTCCGACGCAGTGCAAGTAAAGGCGCTGAGATTCCTTCTCGAGCTCGCCGACGGCCCCTCCTTGGAGGCGCGTCCTCATTTTTGCAGTATCCATTTCTTGGCCCCCATGGCGCCAAAGACGATAATGGGAACCGAATCACGCTGTATCGCGCTTGGGATGTGCGAACATAATGTTCGCGTCCCCTTATCGATAGTCGGCGCAGGACGACGTTTGCATGCTTACGCACGCTCGGGGTATCTGCATAAGTCCATGAATGACAATGCTTTAGCATCGACCGGCGGCACGGGTCGAGTTTCCTTGGGCGGTCTTGCCCAGCGGCTCGTTCAGGATGGGCTGCTCGACGATGTTGCGATGCACGATGCAATCGGCAAGGCGAAGGAAAAGCGCCTGAGCCTCGTGACCCACCTGGTCGCGAGCAAAGTCGCGACCGCGCGCGATATCGCGATTTCGGCCTCGAACGAATTCGGCGTGCCGCTGCTCGACATGGATGCGATCGTGCCGGACATGGAGGTATTCCGGCTCGTCAGCGACAAACTGCTGCAGAAGCACCGCGTCATGCCGCTCATGAAGCGCGGCAAGCGCTTGTTCCTCGCGGTCTCGGATCCGACCAATCTGCACGCGCTCGACGAGATCCGCTTCCAGACCTCGATGAGCATCGAGTTCGTCGTCGTCGAAGACGACAAGTTGCAAAAGGCCGTCGACAAAGCGGTCGACCAAGCCGAATCGGTGATGCCGAAATTCTCGGAGGACGACATCGATCTCGAGAATCTCGAGGTCACCGGCGGCGACGAGGAGTCGGAAGCCGCGGCGCTCGGTCGGGATGACGTCGAAGATGCCCCGATTGTGCGTTTCGTCAACAAGATCTTGCTCGATGCGATCAAGAAAGGCGCATCGGACATCCATTTCGAACCCTACGAGAAGATTTTCCGGATTCGCACGCGACTGGATGGCGTCCTCAAAGAGGTCGCGCTGCCGCCGGTACAGCTCGCCGTCAAGATCGTCGCGCGCCTCAAGGTCATGGCGCGACTCGATATCGCGGAGCGACGCGTGCCCGCAGGACGGACGCATCAAGATGCGTCTCTCGAAGAACCGCGCCATCGACTTTCGCGTGAGCACCTGCCCGACGCTGTTCGGCGAAAAGGTCGTCACCCGTATTTTGGATCCCTCGAGCGCGATGCTGGGCATCGATGCATTGGGCTATGAGCCGGTCCAGCGCGAGACCTACCTCAAATACCTCGCCAAGCCGCAGGGCATGATCCTGGTGACCGGCCCCACGGGCAGCGGTAAGACCGTGTCGCTCTACACCGGCCTCAACATCCTCAACACCGAGGACTGCAATATCTCGACCGCCGAGGATCCGGCCGAAATCAACCTGGTGGGCATCAACCAGGTCAACGTGAATCCGAAGGTGGGACTCACCTTTGCGGCCGCGCTGCGCGCATTCCTGCGCCAAGATCCCGATGTCATCATGGTCGGCGAAATCCGCGACCTCGAGACCGCGGAAATCGCGATCAAGGCCGCACAAACCGGTCACTTGGTGCTCTCGACGCTGCATACCAACGACGCGCCGCAGACTCTGACGCGCCTCATCGACATGGGCGTCAAGCCCTACGCGATCGCGACCTCGGTGAGCTTGATCATCGCGCAGCGGCTCGCGCGCAAGCTCTGCACGAACTGCAAGCAACCCGTCGATATCCCGCCGGAGGCGCTGCGCAAAGAGGGCTTCGAGCAGGTGGACATCGATAACGGCGTCAGGGTCTACCGCGCGGTCGGCTGCAGCCAATGCACCGACGGCTACAAGGGCCGCATGGGCATCTACCAGGTCATGCCGGTCACCGAAACGATCGGCCGCATCATCATGGAGGGCGGCGGTGCGTTGAATATCGGTGACCAGGCGGCCAAAGACGGCATTTGGAATCTGCGCCGATCGGGCTTGGAAAAAGTGCGCGCAGGAATGACGAGCCTGGAAGAAGTCAACAATGTCACGATTGATTAGACGGTGACGAAGAGGATCGAATCATGGCTGTAACGGCAACCGCAAGTAAAAAGGAAGTCCAATTCCACTGGGAAGGCAAGGACAAGCGCGGCAACAAGGTGCGCGGCAAGTCCGTCGCGGTCAACGAAGCCGCGGTGCGCGCCGATTTGCGGCGCCAGGGTGTGGCGGCGACGCGGGTCAAGGCACAAACGAATGCGTTCCGATCGGGCGGCAAGATCACCGGCATCGACATTTCCGTGTTCAGCCGCCAACTCGCGACGATGATGGCCGCGGGCATCCCGATGGTTCAATCCTTCGAGATCATCGGCAACGGGCACGAGAAGCCTGCGATGCAAAAACTCGTGCTCGACATCAAAGCCAATGTCGAGGGCGGCAGCACGCTCAAGGAATCGCTCGCCAAGCACCCGCTCTATTTCAACGATTTGTTCGTGAATCTGGTCGAGGCCGGCGAACAGGCCGGCGCGCTCGAGACGCTGCTCGACAAAATCGCGACCTACACGGAAAAAACCGAAGCACTCAAGAAGAAGATCAAGAAGGCGTTGTTCTACCCGGCAGCCGTCTTGATCGTCGCGGTGATCGTCACGGTCATTCTGTTGATCTTCGTGATTCCGCAGTTCGAGTCGCTGTTCAAGGGCTTCGGCGCCGATTTGCCGGCATTTACCCAAATGGTCGTGAACCTCTCCAAATTCGTCCAGCATCAAGGCTGGTGGATGGCGATGGTGACTTTCGGCGGCTTCTACACCTTTTTCTATTTCAAGAAGCGCTCCCGAGCGATGCAGCGCAATCTCGACCGAGTCATGATGCGATTTCCGATCATCGGGCCGATTTTGGTCAAGTCCGCGATCGCGCGCTTCGCCCGGACCTTATCCACGATGTTCGCGGCCGGCGTTCCGCTCGTCGAGGCCATGCAATCGGTCGCGGGCGCGACCGGCAACATCGTGTACGAGGAGGCGACGCTGCGCATGCGGGACGAGGTCTCGACCGGTCAGCGGCTGCAGCGCGCGATGGAAAACACCGGTCTTGTTTCCCAATATGGTCGTGCAAATGATCGCCGTCGGCGAGGAAGCGGGCTCGCTCGACGCGATGTCCGGCAAGGTCGCGGAGTTCTACGAGGCCGAGGTCGACAATGCGGTCGATAGCATGTCGAGCCTGATGGAACCGCTGATCATGGCGGTCCTCGGTGTGCTCGTCGGCGGCATGGTCATCGCGATGTATCTGCCGATCTTCAAGCTGGGAGCCGTCGTTTAAGGCGTCGTTGGCGAAGCAGCGTCCCATGTTTCGCCCGTGCTGAGCGACGTCATTGCAGTGTATGCGGACAGCCCCGTGCTGTTCGCCGGCGCGGTGTTCGTGCTCGGCCTCCTGGTCGGCAGCTTCCTCAACGTCGTCATTTACCGGCTGCCGATCATGCTGGATCGGGAGTGGCGCGAGCAGGCCGAGGACGTGCTGCGGGCGCCCGAGGCCGGTGCGCCGCCCGACCTCGAGCCGCTCGCCGCGCCGCCGGCCTTCAATCTGCTGACGCCGCGCTCGGCTTGCCCCAGCTGCAAGGCGCCGATCAAGGCCTGGCAAAACATCCCGGTGTTCAGTTGGCTGCTGCTGCGGGGGAAGTGCGCTGCCTGCGGCTCAAGTATTTCGGTGCGCTACCCGCTCGTCGAAATGGCGACAGGACTCATGTCCGCGGCGACCGCCTGGCATTTTGGATTTGGTGCGCCGGCCGCCTGCGCACTGCTCGTGACCTGGGCGCTGATCGCGCTCACCGGCATCGACATCGATCATCAGCTGCTGCCCGACAACATCACGCTGCCGCTGCTGTGGGCCGGTTTGCTCGCGGCCGCCGTCATCGGTCCGATTGCCGGCAGTCCGCTGCCGGTCTCCGCGCACGACGCCATCATCGGCGCCGCCGCCGGCTACCTGAGCTTGTGGCTGGTGTTCCACGCGTTTCGGCTCGTGACCGGCAAGGAAGGCATGGGCTACGGCGACTTCAAGCTGTATGCGGCACTCGGGGCCTGGCTCGGCTGGAAGCTGTTGCCGCTCATTGTGTTGCTGTCCGCGGCGACCGGCGCAATCCTCGGCATCGCGATGATCGTGTTTCGGGGGCGCGATCGCAGCGCGCCGATGCCCTTTGGCCCCTACCTGGCCGCGGCGGGATGGCTCGCGATGCTGTACGGCGGCCGGCTGATGCACGCCTATCTGCATCTGTCGGGTCTCGAGCCTTGAGCTGATGAGCCTGCGGCCGCGCCTGCGCATCGGACTCACCGGGGGCATCGCGAGCGGCAAGAGCACCGTCGCGCAGCGCTTTCGAGAGCTCGGCGTTCCCGTCGTCGACGCCGACGAAGCCGCCCGTGCCGTCGTCGCTCCCGGCCGGTCCGGGCTCGCGCAGGTCGTCGAACGCTTCGGCGAAGGTGTCTTGGACGCGAGCGGTGAGCTCGACCGGCGCGCGCTGAGGGAGCGGATATTTGCCGATGCAGGAGCGCGGTCCAGCCTCGAGGCGATCCTCCACCCGTTGATCCGGGCGGAAATGTCGCAATTAGCCGACGCGGCATCCGGACCCTACCTCGTCATGGCAATACCCTTGCTCGTCGAGGGCGGCTCCCGTAGAGATATCGACCGGATCTTGGTCGTCGACCTCGATGAGGCGACCCAGTTGGCGCGCATCATGTCGCGAGATCGCAGCAGCGAAGCCCAAGCTCGCGCGATTATGGCGGCGCAAGCGGGCCGCTCCGAACGTCTCGCGGTAGCCGACGATATCCTTGAAAACTCGGGCTCCATCGACGAATTGCGGCGCGGCGTCGACCGCCTCGATCGGAAGTATCGTGGCATCGCGGCAGCAGCACCGGACCCTGGATCCACCCCTCGCGGGCCGAATTAGCTGCCTCTGCGGGTTTACCCTGGACCTCGCTCTGCCTCAGAATAGCGCAATGAGTTTATCCCTCGACCCCCGGTCCGAGTCCGTGCCCGAATTGGCGCCAATCGACTACGAACAGCCGCTCAACGAGCGCATGCGCACCTTCCTGCGACTCGAATTTCTCTACACCCAGGCGACCTATCACAGCGAGATGCCGAACGCCTGGAGCGCGCGCGCGGCGGTCGCGAGCCTGCTCGAGATCCTCGCGATCACCGCACGCGGCGATTCGCGCAGCGACGTGCTCAAGGAACTCGAGCGCCATGTCAACGTGCTCAAGGAGTATCAAAGCAAGACCGGCGTCGATCCCAATCGATTGAAATCGCTGATGTCGAATCTGCTCAAGCTCAAGGGCGAATTGACCGAGGTCGGCGGAAATTTCATGGGACCGCTGCGCGATTCCGAGTTCTTGAGCGCGATCAAACACCGCAGCGCCATTCCCGGCGGGACCTGCGATTTCGACTTGCCGGACTACTCGTTTTGGCTCAATCGTCCGTCCGAACGTGCGCGGCGCCGAGTTCGCGGGCTGGCTTGCGCTGATCAGGCCGCTATGCGACAGCATCGCGGAGCTCTTATGGCTCACGCGGCAGAATGCGCGCCGCAAGTCGGAGATCGCGGTGGGCGGCATCTTTCAACTGCAGTTCGATCGCGAGGCGCCCTGCCAGCTGGTGCGCATCACGCTGCCGGCCGACACCGAGTTGTTTCCCGAGATCAGCGGCAATCAGCATCGCTGCACGGTGCGCTTCTTGAACTGGACCGATGCATCGCACCGCCCGGTGCACGTGGAATCCGACGTGCCGTTTCTGCTGACGTGCTGCACCTAGAGCCCGGTGCCGCCTTCCCCGTGGTCGCGATCGTCAAATGCCCGACTTGCAAGCGCCCCGTCGAATGGGTGCCGGAATCCACATTTCGGCCGTTTTGCAGCGACCGCTGCCGCCTCATCGATCTGGGCGCCTGGCTCACCGAGAAGCACGCGATACCCGACGACGCATCGGACCGCGCGGCCGGCGGCGACGATGAGCCGCCGCCCGGCGGCGCGCTCGAGCACTGACCGGGCGCAATGCATGAACACCGTCCAATCCGGCGCGCCCACGCGAGACGCGTAAATCATTGCGCCGCTGGATCCTCGCGATGATCGTCTGCGCGGCCGCTAACACGGGTTCCGCCGCCGAGCTGACGATCGACCGACTCTTCGACGCGCCGGCGCTCGCGGGACCCGCGATCACGGGCATCAAGATTTGGCGCGACGGCTCGCGCGTGACGTTCCTGCAAGGCAGGGACGATAACAAGGACCGGCTCGATCTCTGGGAATACGACATCGCCGCGGGACGCTCGCGCCGTTTGGTCGATTCCGCACTGCTCGCGCAATACGCGCAAAAGCTTTCCGACGAGGAACTCGCGCGCCGCGAACGCCAGCGTACCGCCGCACTATCGGGCATTTTGGAATATGCGATCGCGCCCTCGGGCAAGGCGCTGCTGTTTCCGATCGACGGCAGGCTGTTTCTGTTCGACCTCGACCAAGCCTGCGGCCGAGGCGGTCTCCGCGGTGACGCCGGCGCATGGTTTTGCGACCGATGCCGCCTATTCGCCGCGCGGCGCGTTCATCTCTTACATCCGCGACCAGAACCTGTACGTCTACGATACCGCTCGCGCCGTGGAGCAACCGATCACGAGCGACGGCGGCGGCGCGATCAAGAACGGCATGGCCGAGTTCGTCGCGCAGGAGGAAATGGGCCGCAGCACCGGGTATTGGTGGGCCCCCGACGATCGGCACATCGCGTACGCACGGGTCGACGAGACACCGGTGCCGGTCACGCAAAGATTCGAAATCGCCGCGGACAATGTCGCGACGATTCCGCAGCGCTATCCGGCCGCCGGCGGCCCCAATGTCGGCGTGCGCCTCGGCGTCGCGGATCTCGGCACCGGCGAGACGCGCTGGATCGATCTGGGTGCCGGCGAGGATTTTTATCTCGCGCGCGTCAACTGGCTCCCAGACGGCAAGACGCTCGCGATCCAGCGCGAAAGCCGCGATCAGCACCGCCTCGACCTCCTGTTCGCGGATATCGATACCGGCCGCACGCGGACCGTCCTCAGCGAAAGCAGCGCGACCTGGATCGAGCTCAACGATGAAATTTCCTTTCTGCACGACGCGAAGCAATTCATCTGGTCCTCGAGCCGCGACGGCTTCGAACATTTGTATCTCTACGACTACCGCGGCCGGCTGCTGCGGCGCCTGACGGCGGGCGCCTGGAACGTCGACGATTTTCGCGCGCGCGCCATCAAGGCCGTCGATGAATCGCGGCGGCTCGTCTATTTCACCGCGACCGCGGCCAGCCCCGTGCAGCGCCAACTCTATGCCGTCTCGCTCGACACCAAGGATCCCTCGAAGATCACGCGCATATCGCTCGAAGACGGCGTGCACTCGATCACGATGTCGGCGGATGCGAAGCTGTACGTCGATCATTTCTCGAGCGCCGCGCAGCCGCTGCAGGCGAGCCTGCGGCGCGCCGACGGCGGTTTGATCGCCTACTTGCTCGAAAACCGCCTCGACGATTCGCACGCCGATGCGCCCTACCTCAAGGACAATTCGACGCCCGAGTTCGGCGCGCTGAAGGCCGCCGACGGACAACTGCTGTACTACCGCCTCTACAAACCGCGGGACTTCGATCCGGCAAAGCGCTATCCCGCGATCGTCGATGTGTACGGCGGCCCGAGCGTGCAGCGGGTGCTCGACAATTGGACCGGCAATGCGTTCACGCAAATCCTCACGCGCGCGGGGTACGTGGTCTTCCAACTCGACAACCGCGGCAGCGGCTTTCGCGGCACGGCCTTCCAGGCGCCGATTCACGGCCGATTGGGCGAGATCGAGGTCGCCGACCAAATCTTGGGCGCACGCTGGCTCGGCACACAAGGCTTCGTCGATGCCGACCGCATCGGCGTTTGGGGCTGGAGCTACGGCGGCTACATGAGCCTCATGCTGATGTTCAAGGCTCCCGAAATCTTTCGCGCCGCGGTGGCAGGCGCACCGGTCACCGATTGGACGCTCTACGACACCCACTACACCGAGCGCTATCTCGGCCGGCCGCAGGACAACGCCGCCGGCTACGAGGCGAGCTCCGTGTTCCCGTACGCCGGCAATCTGCGCGGCAAGCTGCTCATCATCCACGGCATGGCCGACGACAACGTGCTGTTCTTGAACAGCACCAAGTTGTTCCGCAAATTGCAGGACCTCGGCAAACCGTTCGACGTCATGGTCTACCCGGGCGCCAAGCACGGACTCACCCGTCAGCACGACGGCCGGCATGCGTACGCGATGATCCTGCGGTATTTCAACGACGCGCTGCAGCGCCGATGAGATGGGAAGCCGCGCCGCTAGAGTTCGCTGATACCGATCGCGCCCGCGCCCCAAGCCGCCTCGAGCGACATTCCGCTCGCATAGACCGGCACCCGAACCGAGTCGCAGAGCGCGGCGAGTGCCGGTTGCGCGAGCGGTTCGCGCAGCACCAGAAAATCGGCGCCCGCCGCCGCCGCCGCGAGCGCTTGTCGTTTGCTTGCGCAGTAAACGCCGCGCAGCAGCGGCCCCGTTGCCGCATCGTCGCGGTTGGCGCAAGTCGGCGACGCGGCCGCGTCGCCGACTGCGTAATCGGCGCCCGACGGCTGCGTCAGGCGCTCAGGCAACCGCAGCGCCGTCACGATCGGCCGGTCGGCGGGCAGCAGCTTCGCGGCCGGCAGATCCGCGCGCGTGCACCAACGCAAGGCTTGTCCGTCGAGACCCACCGGCTCGCCTTGATACTCGGTGACGACCCAGACGTCGAGCAGGATTTCGCGCTCCGAGTAGCGGTGGCGCGCGCGTATCAAGCGGTCGCGCTGATACGACATCGATTCCGAGCTCTTCCTTGAGTTCGCGCACCAGCGCGCCGTAGCGAGTCTCGCCGGCCTCGAGCTTGCCACCCGGGAATTCCCAGCCGCCGGCGAGATGTTTGCCCTCGGGCCGCTGCGCGAGCAGCACGCGATCCGCCGCGTCGGTGAGCACGCCCGCGACCACGTGCACCGTGCGCCGCCGCCGCGCGTCCGAGGGCCGGTTCGGCAAACCGGCGTGGTTAATCGGCGCGCTCAAGCCTTCTCTGGCTGCAGTGCGCCGTGGCAGTGCTTGTATTTGCGCCCCGACCCGCAGGGACAGGGCTCGTTGCGTCCGACCTTGGCGACTTCGCGCACGAACGGCTGCGGCGGCCGGGCCCGGCGCGCGCGCCGCAAAGACCTCGGTATTCTCGCCGGATTCCCGCACCGGCTCGGCGGGCTCGAGCGCCGAAACCGCCTCGGCGTGCTGCAGCTGCAGCGCGCGCGCGAGCCGCCGCTGCCGCTCCAATTCCTCTTGTTCGATCTCGGCCTGGCTGCGTACCTGGATCTTCGAAACCGTCGTGATGGTGTCGTACTTGATGCGGTCGAGCATCGCGGAGAACAATTCGAACGCCTCGCGCTTGTATTCCTGCTTCGGATTCTTTTGCGCGTAGCTGCGCAGGTAAATCCCCTGGCGCATGTAGTCCATGGCCGCGAGATGCTCGCGCCAATGCTGATCGAGCGTTTGCAGCATCACCTGCTTCTCGATGTAGCGCATGATCTCGGGCCCGACGCTCGCGCGCTTGACGGCATAGGCGTCCGAGAGCGCGGAGAGCATCTTCTTGCTTGAGGTTCGAGCCGTCGCCGGCCTCCTCCGCCTTGACCCATTCGACGATCGGCAGCTGCACGCCGAAGTCGCGCTCCACGGCCATGCGCGAGGCCGGGCACGTCCCACTGCTCCTCGGGCGAGTCCCCCGGGCATGTGCTCATCGACGAGATGGTCGACGACCTCCTCGCGAATCCCGACGAATCGCCTCGGCGACGTCTTCGGCACTCATGAGATCGGTGCGCTGCTGGTAGATCACGCGGCGCTGGTCGTTGGCGACGTCGTCGTATTCCAACAGCTGTTTGCGCGCGTCGAAGTTGTGCTGCTCGACGCGCCGCTGCGCGCGCTCGATCTGGCGCGTCAGCATGCCGCTCTCGATGGCTTCGCCCGCCTTCATGCCGACGCGCGTCATCAGCGACTTCATGCGGGTCGGATCGCCGAAAATCCGCATCAGATTGTCCTCGAGCGACAGGTAGAAGCGGCTCGAGCCCGGATCGCCCTGGCGCCCCGAGCGCCCGCGCAGCTGGTTGTCGATGCGGCGCGATTCATGCCGCTCGGTGCCGATGATGTGCAGGCCGCCCGCCTGCACGACCTGCTCGTGCCGGCGCTGCCACTCCTCGCGGATCAGCGCGACGTCGCCCGCGCTGGGATTTTCGATCGCGTCGATCTGCGCTTGCGGACTGCCGCCGAGCACGATGTCGGTGCCGCGGCCCGCCATGTTGGTGGCGATCGTGACGGCCATCGGACGTCCGGCCTCCGCAACGATATGCGCCTCGCGTTCGTGCTGCTTGGCGTTCAAGACCTCGTGCTTGATCTTCGCGCCGACCAAGAGCTTCGCGAGCCGCTCCGAGGTTTCGATCGAGGTCGTGCCGACCAGCGTCGGCTGGCCGCGCTTCACGCAATCCTGAATGTCCTCGAGGATCGCCTGAAACTTGTCGGCCTCCGAGAGAAACACCAGGTCCGACTTGTCCTGGCGGATCATCGGCTTGTGCGTCGGGATCACGACGACCTCGAGCCCGTAGATCTGCTGGAACTCGAACGCTTCCGTGTCGGCGGTACCGGTCATGCCCGAGAGCTTCGAGTACAGCCGGAAGTAATTCTGGAACGTGATCGAGGCGACCGTCTGGTTCTCCTCGCGCACCTTGACGCCTTCCTTGGCCTCGACCGCCTGATGCAGGCCGTCGGACCAGCGCCGGCCCTGCATCGTGCGGCCGGTGAATTCGTCGACGATGATGACCTCGCCGCCGCGCACGATGTACTCGACGTCGCGCCGATAGAGCGAATGGGCGCGCAGCGCCGCGTTCAGATGGTGCATGAGGCGGATGTTGGTCGCGTCATACAGGCTTTCGCCCTCGCGCAGCAGCCCGATCTCCGCCATGAGCTCCTCGACCTTGGCGTGGCCGTCCTCGGTGAGCGTCGCCTGCTTGGTCTTCTCGTCGACCGCGTAGTCGCCGGGGCCGTCTTCCTCTTTCTGCCGCACCAGGCGCGGGATCAGCGCATTGATCTTGATGTACAGCTCGGTGCTTTCCTCGGCGGGTCCGGAGATGATCAAGGGCGTGCGCGCCTCGTCGATGAGGATCGAATCGACCTCGTCGATGATCGCGAAGCTCAATTTGCGCTGCACTCGGTCTTCGAGCCGGAATGCCAGATTGTCGCGCAGGTAATCGAAGCCGAATTCGTTGTTGGTTCCGTAGGTGATGTCGCAGGCATAGGCCGCGCGCTTCTCCTCGGAGGACTGCGCATTCTTGATGACGCCGACCTCGAGCCCCAAGAATCGGTACACGGGCCCCATCCAGTCCGAGTCGCGCTGCGCGAGGTACTCGTTGACGGTGACCACGTGGACGCCGTCGCCGGAGAGCGCATTGAGGTACGCGGGCAGCGTCGACATCAGCGTCTTGCCTTCGCCGGTGCGCATCTCGGCGATCTTGCCGGCGTTCAGCGCCAGGCCGCCGATCATCTGCACGTCGAAATGGCGCAGCCCGAGCTTGCGGCGCGCCGACTCGCGCACCAGCGCGAAGGCCTCGGGAATCAGGTCGGCAAGCGGGGTACCGGCCGCAAAACGCGCCTTGAGCGCGCGAGTGCGCTCGGGGAACTCGCCGTCCGCCAAGCCTTGCATCGCGGGCTCGAGGCCATTGATCGCCGCAACCGTCCGGCTCAGCTCCTTGATCAGGCGCTGATTACGGCTGCCGAAGATGGTCGTCAGTAACTTCCACACGCGATGGGGTCCTTAAAAAACTGGGTATTGTACGGATAGACCGGGAGCGCGGGAAATCGTTTCGACGCGCGGCAGCACCCCGACGCTGGCGCTCTCAGCGAATAGGGAAATTGGGGCCTTGCAGCCAATTTCTAGGGTCGGGCGCCTTCTCGAAGGTCAGGCGG
This sequence comes from uncultured Gammaproteobacteria bacterium, assembly GCA_963782845.1. Taxonomy (GTDB): domain Bacteria; phylum Pseudomonadota; class Gammaproteobacteria; order Steroidobacterales; family Steroidobacteraceae; genus Bog-1198. Next base: position 442,618 of record CAWALM010000002.1, read on the forward strand.
CTAACGCACGTCGCCGATGAAGCGCAGCGGATCGACCTGGACGCCGTTCTTGACGACTTCGAAGTGGAGGTGCGGCCCGGTCGATCGGCCGGTCGAACCCATGAGCGCGAGTTCCTGGCCCTTGCGGACCATTTCCCCTTGTTTCACCAAGAGTTTTTCATTGTGACAGTAGCGTGTCGCCATGCCGTTGCCATGATTGATCTCGACCATGTTGCCGTAGCCGGGCCGATCGCCCGCATAGGTCACGAGCCCCGCCGCAACCGCGATCACGTGGCTACCCTCGGGGCCCGCGAAATCGATGCCCTTGTGGTTCGCCGAAAAGCCGGTGAACGGATCCGCGCGCACGCCGAAGTAGGAGGAGATGAAGCCCTCCTCGACGGGACGACCTTCGGGGTAGACCTGTTTGTTGAGTTCGCGCGTCAGAATGAGATTCTCGAGCACGCCAAGCTGCTGCTCGCGGCTCGCCAGCTGGCTCTGCAGCTCGTCGACCATCGCCGTCAGGTTCGGAATCTGAGCCGGCTGGCCGTCGGCGCCGCTTTCGCCGCCGCCCATCGCGGGCGGATTGCCGAAGTCGAATTCGCCGTCGCTCAAATTTGCCATACGCGTCAAGCGCTTACCCAAAGCATCGAGCCGAATGACATTGCCGTTCATTTGCCCGACGCGCATCGCGAGCGCATTGACTTTTTCCTGCAATATTCGGCGGGTGTCCTCGATCTGGGCCTGCTGGCGCAGCAATTCAGCCGACCAATTGCCCATCTGATCGATGGGGCTGACCGCGCCATGGCGCGCGCCCAAGCTCATGCCGAAGGAAAACGCGGCGCCGACGATCAAAAAAACCATCGCACAGGCGGCGATGATCACGAGCGGCTGGCGCAGGTCGAATTGTTTGACGCGGCCCGATTGCCGACCCACAAAAATGACATTCATAGGGATTTCATGTCCGACGCAGTATTCGCGTTATTCACTGGTAACCCCGCTGTCATAGCCGAATCGAGCAGTAGACCGGTGGCTTTGCGTCCTCACCTTTCGGAGAGTATGCCTTGAGCAGTCAGGCTAAACTATGCAGAAAAAGGTGACTCAAAACAAGGATTTCCGCACAGTCTGGAGATTGATGTCCGTCACCGTTTGACATGATGCAATGCAAAAACCCAAGCCTCTCAGCGAGTTATTGAAGATACCTAGTCCGCTTCTCACGGACCTCTCGGCGCGCCTGGCGGCGCGCTCGCGGGTGCTCGAGGAGGTTCGCGCTGCACTGCCCGCGAAACTGGCGAGCCAGATCGTCAGCGCCGGCATCGATCAGGGGCGCCTGTCGATCGGGGTGACGAGCGCGGCATGGGCCTCGCGGCTGCGGTATGCGACCGGCGACGTGCGCCAATCGCTAGCAGATTCTTTGAAAATCAATATCTTACGGGTTCAAATCCGGATCGTGCCGCCGCTCTGAAGCGCCAAAACGGTGCGCGCCCGCCTCAGGCGTGGACTGCCGCCGGCACGTAGGAGATCGGCGCATCCTTGAGGCTCTCGAAGGTCACCTCTTGCCAGGCGCTCGGCGTGCCGATCAAGGAGCGCAGCAGCTTGTTGTTCAAGGCGTGGCCGGATTTGAAGCCGCTGAACTCGCCGATCAGGCTATGCCCGAGCAAATACAGGTCGCCGATCGCATCCAGAATCTTGTGTTTGACGAATTCGTCTTCGTATCGCAGGCCGTCCTCGTTGAGGATGCCGGTGTCGTCGAGCACGATCGCGTTGTCCATGTTGCCGCCCAGCGCGAGATTGCGCGAACGCAAGCTCTCCAGGTCGCGCATAAAGCCGAACGTGCGCGCGCGGCTCACTTCGCGCAAGAACGAGGTCGTCGAGAAATCCATGGTCGCGACCTGGGTGTGCATCTTGAAGGTCGGATGGTTGAATTCGATTTCGAAGTTCACCTTGAAGCCGTCGTAGGGGTCGAAGCGGGCCCATTTGTCGCCGTCCGCAACGCGCACGCTCTCCAAGATGCGGATGAAGCGCTTTGGCGCCTTTTGTTCCTCGATTCCCGCCGATTGCAGCAGGAAGACGAAGGGACCTGCGCTGCCGTCCATGATCGGCACCTCGGCCGCGCTCACTTCGACGAGCGCATTGTCGATCCCTAAGCCCGCGAGCGCCGACAGCAAATGCTCGACGGTCGAGATCTTGATATCACCCTTGTGCAGCGTCGTGCCGAGCATGGTGTCGCCGACGTGTTCGGCATGCGCCTGGATGTCGACGGGCTCGTCCAAATCGGTGCGCCGAAAAACGATGCCGGTATCGGGCGCAGCGGGGCGCAGCGTCATCAGGATTTTCTTGCCCGTATGCAAGCCGACCCCGGTCGCGCGTATCGAATTCTTGAGAGTGCGTTGATTGAGCATTTTGGTGATTCTATCGTTGACACTCGCTATCCATGACCTTTAAAGGTACCACAGGGTTCCCCGCATTCCTCACTTAGAAAGCGGCGCCCCACGGATGCGTAACCCGCCGGGGCGCCAAAGATTGGAATGTCACCGACCGCCGCGGTCTAGTCCGCTTGCCGGCGCAAAAACGCCGGAATATCGAGCAACTCCTCGGTCTCCATTTCGGCGCGCAGCCCGTCGCCGACCGCACGTTGGCGTTGAACCGTCGGCTTGTCGAGCATCGCGTAGTCGGTCGCGGCCGGCGCGGTGCGCTGCCTCACGACGCGGATGTTCGGTTGTGGCGGTGCGATCGCCGCGGCGATCGGCTGCGGTGCGGCCTTGACGACCGGCCGGCCCAAACCGGTAGCGACCACCGTGACGCGGATCTGATTCGCCATCTCCGGATCGATGACCGTGCCGACGACGACCGTGGCATCGTCCGAGGCGAATTGCTTGATGACGTTGCCGACTTCCTGGAATTCGCCGATCGACAAATCCATGCCCGCCGTGACGTTGACGAGAATGCCCTGCGCGCCCGCGAGATTGATGTCCTCGAGCAGCGGACTCGAGATCGCCGCCTCGGCCGCTTCGCGGGCGCGATCTTCGCCCGATGCGCTGCCCGATCCCATCATCGCCATGCCGGTCTCCGACATCACGGTGCGCACATCGGCGAAGTCGACGTTGATGAGGCCCGGACGCGTGATCAGCTCGGCGATGCCCTGCACCGCGCCCTGCAACACGGTGTTCGCGGCCTTGAAGGCGTCGAGCAGCGTGGTCGTGGCGCCGAGCACCGAGAGCAGCTTCTGGTTCGGGATCGTGATCAGGGAGTCGACGTATTTCGAGAGCTCGAGCATGCCCTGGTCGGCGACGCGCGAGCGCTTGTTGCCTTCCATCTCGAACGGCTTGGTGACGACCGCGACGGTGAGGATGCCGAGCTCCTTGGCGACCTGCGCGACCACGGGAGCCGCGCCCGTGCCGGTGCCGCCGCCCATGCCCGCGGTGATGAACAGCATGTCGCAGCCTTCGATGAGTTCGATGATGCGGTCGCGATCCTCCATCGCGGCCTGCCGGCCGACCTCCGGGTCGGCGCCGGCGCCCAAGCCCTTGGTGATGTTGCAGCCGATTTGCAGCGCGGTGCGCACTTTGGAGTGCTTGAGCGCCTGCGCGTCGGTGTTGATGCAAATGAAATCCACACCCTCGAGGCCGGCCTGGACCATGTGCGAGACGGCGTTGCCGCCCCCGCCGCCCACGCCGAGCACCTTGATGATGGCACTTTGACTGTAAGAGTCCATGAGTTCGAACATTCCAATACTCCTTCCCGTTGTTATCAGAAATTGCCCTGAAACCAGTTCTTCATGCGCTCGAAAATGCTCTGCACGCCGCCCGACAGCAGCGGCGGCGCCGTGCGCTGCAGTTCGAGATTGCTCTTCGCATAGAGCAGCAATCCGACGCCCGTCGCGTGGATCGGGTTGCTGACGACGTCGACGAGGCCGCTCACGTACTGCGGCACCCCTAAGCGCACCGGCATGTGGAACACCTCTTCGGCGAGTTCGATCGCGCCCTCCATCTTCGAGGTCCCGCCCGTGAGCACGATGCCGGTCGCGACCGACTCCTCGAGCCCGGAGCGGCGCAGCTCGTCGCGCACCAGCGCGAACAGCTCCTCGTATCGAGGCTCGACGATCTCCGCGAGCGTCTGGCGCGCGAGCCGGCGCGGCGGCCGGTCGCCGACGCTCGGAACCTCGATGGTCTCGTCGGGATTCGCGAGCTGCGAGAGCGCGCAGGCATACTTGATCTTGATGTCTTCGGCGTACTGCGTCGGCGTGCGCATCGAGACGGCGATGTCGTTGGTGACCTGGTCGCCGGCGATCGGAATCACGGCCGTGTGCCGGATCGCGCCTCCCGTGAACACGGCGATGTCGGTCGTGCCGCCGCCGATGTCGACGACGCAGACGCCGAGATCCTTCTCGTCCTCGGTGAGCACCGCGTAGCTCGAAGCGAGCTGTTCGAGCACGATGTCGTCGACGGTGAGTCCGCAGCGCTGCACGCATTTGACGATGTTCTGCGCGGCGCTGTCGGCGCCCGTGACGATGTGCACCTTCGCCTCCAGGCGCACTCCCGACATGCCGATCGGATCGCGTATGCCTTCCTGGGAATCGATGATGTATTCCTGCGGCAGCACGTGCAGGATCTTCTGATCGGCCGGAATCGCGACCGCCTTGGCCGCGTCGATGACGCGCTCGACGTCGCCCTGCACGACCTCCTTGTCCTTGATCGCGACGATGCCGTGGGAATTGAGGCTGCGCACGTGGCTGCCGGCGATCCCGGCGTAGACCGCATGAATTTCGCAGCCCGCCATGAGCTCGGCCTCCTCGACCGCGCGCTGGATCGACTGCACGGTCGATTCGATGTTGACGACGACGCCCTTCTTCAGTCCGCGCGACGGGTGGCTGCCGATGCCGATGATTTCGAGCGAGCCGTCGGTCTTGACCTCGCCGACGATCGCGACGACCTTGCTCGTGCCGATGTCGAGTCCGACGATCAAATTTCGGTCGGAACGCTTAGCCATTCAATTCCCCGGCGCGCTTGGCGGGCGGCGAGACGGGCGTTGCCGGCGCACTCGGCGTGCCCGCGGTGCGCCACCCGATCGCGAATCCGTTGGAATAGCGCATGTCGACGTAGTTGACGTCGGACTCGCGATGCGAGATCACCTGCGCCGCCGTGTGCAGGAAGCGATCGAGCCGCGCATCGACGTCGCGCCGCCCGAGCCGCACCGTGACCCCGCTCACGAGATCGATCTCCCAGGCGCCGCGCTCATCGAGGCGCAGCGCCGCGATTCGCAGTCCCGCTTCGAGCACGCGCGGCTCGGCCGACAGGTATTGCCGCGCGACCTGCGTTTCGGTGCCGTAGGGGCCGCTCAAGCGCGGTAATTCCGAGGGCACGTGCGCGGCGTCGCGGACAAAGAGCTCGCCGCGCGTATTGAGCAGGCCCGACTCGCCCCAGCGGGCCGCAGGCGTCTGCTCGACGACGGTCACGTGCACGCTCGTGGGCCAGCGCCGCTGCACGCGCGCGTGGTCGACCCAGGGAAGAATCTCGACCGCGCGCTGAATCGCGTCGAGATCGGCGGACATGAAGCCCGAATCCAGATACGGCGCCGCGGCCTTCTCGATTTGCCCCGGAGAGACGCGCTGGAACGTGCCGTCCATCGAGATGGCGCGCACCGGCCGGTCGAGCGCCCACCCGAGCGCGCCGATGCAAGCGGCGCCGAGCGCGAGCACCGCGGCCTTGCGGCCGCAGCGCGCCCAGTTGATCGAGAAAATCGGCCGGCGTGCCTCAGCCGCGGGCTTCTTCGCGCGATTCTTGAAGCGATTTCGCCGGCTCAAAAACTTCGGAATCATCGTGTTCGCTCCCTCAGGAAACTCGTCTCCAAGACGCGCCAGACCAATTCTTCGAAATCGATGCCGATCTGGCGGGCCGCCTTCGGCACCAGACTGTGGTCGGTCATTCCCGGCACCGTGTTGATCTCGATGAAATAAAATTTGCCGCTCGCCGCATCGCGCATGAAGTCGACGCGCCCCCAGCCGTAGCAATCCGTGACGCGGAACGTCGCGAGCGCCGCGGCCTGCAGCTCCGCCTCGGCGGAGGCCTCGAGTCCGCTCGGGCAGTGGTACTGGGTGTCGTCGCGGAAATACTTGGCTTGGTAGTCGTAGAACTCGGTCGCGGGTTCGATGCGGATCGAGGGCAATGCCTGGTCCTTAAGCACGCCGACCGTGTACTCGGGACCCGCGACGAAGGTTTCCGCGAACACGACCTCGTCGACGGCGCGCGCCTCCCCGTAGGCGCGCGGCAGCTCCTCGGCGGCCTTCACCTTGGTGATGCCGACACTCGAACCCTGAGACGACGGTTTGATCATCAGCGGCAGGCCGATGCGCTTGAGCGCGGCCGGCAAATCCGCCGTGGAGTGGAGCACCACATAGTCCGGCGCGAGCAGGCCTGCGCCGACGACCACACGCTTGGTCTTCAACTTGTCCATTGTGAGCGCCGACGCAAGCACCCCGCTCCCCGTGTAGGGCACGCCGAGCCATTCGAGCGCGCCCTGCATCAAGCCATCCTCGCCACCCGGCCCATGCAGCGCGATCCAGGCGCGCTCGAAGCCGTCGCCGACGAGCTGCGCGACGCCCCGTTCGCGCGGATCGAACGCATGCGCATCGACGCCGCGGCGCTGGAGGGCCGAGAGCACGGCATTGCCGGAGAGCAGCGAGATCTCGCGCTCCGAGGAGTCCCCGCCGAGCAGCACCGCGACTTTGCCGAATTCCTGCGGCGCGCGCGCACGGCGGCCGGCGGACTTGATCTGAAGCAGGCTCATGCCGGGACTCCGACGATGCGAACTTCGGTCTGCAGCACCACGTGGTACATCGCTTCGATCGTGCGCTGCACGTGAAGGATCACCGCCTCGATGTCGCCGGCGCTCGCCGCACCGTGATTGATGATGAAATTCGCGTGCTTCGTTGAAACGGAAGCATCGCCGATCCGAAATCCCTTGAGGCCCGCGGTCTCGATGAGCCGCGCCGCATGATTGCCGGGAGGATTCGCGAACACCGAACCGCAGCTCCACTCGCCGATCGGCTGCGTTTGGCGGCGCTTCTCGAGGAGTTCCCGGATCGCATCGTTGTTCGCATCCGCCCGACGTTCGAACACGAGCCGCGCTCCGATGAAGCATTCGTCGGGCGGACCCACGACACTGCGGTAGCCGACCTGGTACTCGGCGGGCCGGCGCGTGCGGCGCGTGCCGCGCCGATCGAGCACGTCGACTTCGGCCACGTGCTGCCAGGTCTCGCCGCCCCAGGCGCCGGCATTCATCGCGAGCGCCCCGCCGAGCGTGCCGGGAATGCCGGCCAGGAATTCGGCGGGACCCAGCGACCACTTGATGCACTGGCGTGCGATGCGGGCGCACGGCACCCCGGCCTCGACGTTGAGCGTCGTCGCGCTGATGCGCTCGAGCAGGCCGAGTCCACCGTGCATATGGACGACCGCGCCCGGGAAGCCGCCGTCGCGCACCAAGAGGTTGCTGCCGAGGCCGAGCCAGAGCAGCGGCGTCGCTGGGGACAGCTGGCGCAGAAACGCCGCGAGGTCCGTAGCGCTGCGCGGCGCAAAGAACAGGCGCGCGGGACCGCCCGCGTGCCACGAGGTGTACTTCGCCATGGGCACGTCGCGCAGCACGCGCGCGCTGAACTCAGGCGACAAATCGTTAACGGGCGCCGCGCAGTTCATGGTCTGCCTCCCGCCGCCGGCGGCGGGAAGTGGGTCTTCAATTCATGTGCGACCGCGCCAATGTTGCCGGCACCCATCGTCAGCACCAGATCGCCGTCCTTGAGCACTGCGCGCAGCGCCTCGGCGAGTTCCTCGACATGTTCGACGAATACCGGTTCGACGAGTCCGCGGCTGCGCACCGCGCGGCAGATCGCGCGCCCGTCCGCGCCGCTGATCGGCGCCTCGCCGGCCGCGTAGACCTCGGTGACCAGCAGCACGTCCGCGCTCGCGAGCACGCGACCGAAGTCATCGAGCAGGTCGCGCGTGCGCGTGTAGCGGTGCGGCTGGAACGCGAGCACGAGGCGCCGGTCCGGCCAGCCTTGGCGCGCCGCATCGAGCGTCGCCGCGACCTCGGTCGGATGGTGACCGTAGTCGTCGACGACCAAGGCGCTGCCGCCCGACCAGTGAATCTCGCCGAGCTGTTGCAAGCGCCGATCGATGCCCTGAAAGTTCGCGAGCGCGCGCTGGATCGCCGCATCTCCGATCCCGATCTCGGCGGCCACCGCGACCGCGGCGAGCGAGTTGAGCACATTGTGCCGTCCCGGCAGATTGATCGTGATGGTGAGCGGCGGCGCATCCTGCCGCACGGCCGTGTAGTGCGAGCGCAAGCCCTCGCGGCGCACCTCGATGGCCCGAATGTCGGCGCCCGCATCCAAGCCATAGGTCACATAGGGCCGCGCGACCTGCGCCATGATCGCGCGCACGTGCTCGTCGTCGGCGCACAGCACCGCGAGCCCGTAGAACGGCAGGTTGTGCAGGAATTCGATGAAGCTCTGCTTGAGCCGCGAGAAATCCCCGTCATGCGTGCCCAAGTGGTCGTTGTCGATGTTGGTGACGATCGAGATCATCGGCTGCAGGTGCATGAACGAGGCATCGCTCTCGTCGGCTTCGGCCACGAGATACCGGCCCGCGCCGAGGCGCGCATTGCTGTCCGCGCTCTTGAGCCGCCCGCCGATCACGAACGTCGGATCGAGCCCGGCTTCCGCGAGCACGCTCGCAACCAGGCTCGTGGTCGTGGTCTTGCCGTGGGTGCCGGCGACCGCGATCGAGTAGCGAAAGCGCATGAGCTCGCCGAGCATCTCGGCGCGCGCGACCACCGGCACGCGCCGCGCGAGCGCCGCGGCGACCTCCGGATTGGCCCGATTCACCGCGGTCGATACCACGACGACGTCGGCCTGACCGAGATGTTCGGCATCGTGACCGATGAATACGCTCGCGCCGAGGCGCGCGAGGCGCATCGTGACGGCATTCGCCTTGAGGTCCGAGCCCTGCACCGCGTAGCCCAAGTTCAGCAGCACTTCCGCGATTCCGCCCATGCCGCTGCCGCCGATGCCGACGAAGTGAATGCAGCGGATCCGGCGCATGCGATCGTTCATGCGGCCTCCCCCGCCGATATGCAGAGGTCCGCGATGCGCGCGGCCGCGTCGGTCACCGCGGCGGCGCGGGCGGCCTCGGCCATCGTGAGCAGCTTCGCGCGGCTAGCGGTGAGCTCCGCGATCGTCCCGCCGAGCTTCGACGCCGTGAGGTCTTTCTCCTGCACGATGCGCGCCGCTCCGCTCGCGACCAAGCCCGCGGCGTTCTTCGTTTGGTGATCGTCGACTGCGGCTGGAAATGGGATCAGCACCGCACCCAAGCCCGCGGCCTGCAGCTCCGCGATCGTCAATGCGCCGGCGCGGCACACCGCGAGATCCGCCCATGCGTACGCCGCCGCCATGTCGTCGATGAACGGCAAGAGCTCCGCCTCGACGCCGGCCGCCGCGTACGCGGCGCGCGCCGCCTCGAGCCCGCGCGCGCCGGTCTGATGGCGCACCTCGGGTCGCGCCTGCGCCGTCATGCGCGCGAGTGCCTCGGGCAGGGAAACGTTCAGGCGCTGCGCGCCCTGGCTTCCGCCGATCACGAGGAGGCGCGCGCGACCCTCTCGCCCCGCGAAGCGCAAGTGTGGCGCCGGCAGCGCGGCGATCTCGGCGCGCACCGGATTGCCGACGCAGCGCGCCGCGATGCCGGGGCCGAAACTGCCCGGGAACGCCTCGAGCACCTGTTTGGCGAGCCGCGCAAGCCAGCGATTCGTCATGCCGGCGATCGCGTTCTGCTCGTGAATCAGCAGCGGAATGCGCATCAGCCACGCGGCGATGCCGCCCGGACCGCTTACGAAGCCGCCCGCCCCGAGCACGGCGCGCGGCCGGATGCGCCGCAGCACTCCGGCGGCCTGCAGCACGGCCTTCGCGATCGAAAGCGGCGCGAGTACCCAAGCGAGCAGCCCCTTGCCGCGAATGCCCGCCACACGCACCCATTCGATTGGAAATCCCTGCGCCGGAACCAATCGCGATTCCATGCTGCCGGGCACGCCCAGCCACACGACCGGGACGCCGCGCTCGCGCAGCGCCTGCGCAACGCAGAGCGCCGGAAACACGTGTCCACCGGTGCCGCCCGCCATGATCAGCACCGGAGCACCGATCATCGCGCACCGCCCGGCGTGCGCATGACGGCCGCGCGCGAGGAACATCGGACCTCGTGATGGATCCGCAGCAGCACGCCGATCCAGGCGAGCGTCACGAGCAGGCTGCTGCGCCCGTAACTGAGCAGCGGCAGCGTCAAGCCCTTGGTCGGCAGCACGCCCATGTTGACGCCGATGTTGATGATCGCCTGAAGTCCGATCCAGACACCGAAGGCGAGTGCGAGATAGGACTGAAACCGCAGGCCTGCGGCGGCCGCCATCCGCGAAATGTGCAAGGCCCGCCAGACCAGCGCGACGAACAGCGCGATCACGCCGACGACCCCCACGAGCCCGAGCTCCTCGGCGAGCACTGCGAACACGAAATCGGTGTGCGCCTCGGGCAGATAAAACAGCTTCTGGACGCTGCTGCCGAGTCCGACGCCGAACCACGCGCCGCGTCCGATCGCGATCAGCGACTGCGTGAGCTGAAAGCCGCTGTTGAACGGATCCGCCCACGGATCCAGGAAGCCGGTCATGCGCTTGAGGCGGTACGGCGACAGCACCGCGAGCAGGCCGAACACCAGGATCGCCGCGCCCATGAGCGCCGCCACGTAGCGTAGGCGGGCGCCGGCGACGAACAGCACCGCGAATCCGGTCGCGAACAGCACCGTCGCGGCGCCGAAATCCGGCTCGAGCAGCAGCAGCGCGCCCGCCACCGCGAGCAGTCCCACGGGTTTGACGAGACCCGGCAGAGTCTGTTCGAGTTCGGTGCGCTTGCGCACGCAATAACTGCAGACCCAGGTGAGCACCAGCACGCGCGCAAGCTCCGAGACCTGGAAGTTTCCCGGACCGATCCGCAGCCAGCGCTGGGCGCCGTTGACGCGGACGCCGAGCCCGGGAATCTTGACGAGCACGAGCAGGCTCAAGGCGAGCAGCAGCAGCGGCAGGCTGTATTTGTCCCAGAGCTCGGTCGGGATTCGCGTCGCGAGCCACGCGACCCCGATGCCGACCATGCCGTAGGTGAACTGCCGCTCGAGATAGAAGAACGGGTTGTCGAGCTCGCGCGCCGCGATCGACATCGACGCCGAGGTGACCATGATCAGGCCGATCAGCAGCAACGCGGCGACGAGCCCGATCGTCACCCAGTCCCAGGCGAACGGCAGCCGCTCCCGCGCGCGCAGCCCGTATGTCATCGTCACGGAACTCAACGCTTGGCTCCCGGCAGTTCGCGTACCGCGGCGGCAAACACCTCGCCGCGCTGGGCGTAGTCGCGAAACATGTCGAGGCTCGCGCAGGCGGGCGACAGCAGCACGACGTCGCCCGCGCGCGCGGCGCGCGCGGCCGCCAGCACCGCCTCGGGCAGCGTCGCGGCGCGCACCACCGTGCAAACTCCGGCGAGTACGCGCTCGATCGCGGCCGCATCCTTGCCGATCAGCACCGCCGTGTGGACCCGGCCGCGCAGCGCCGCGGCGAGCGGCGTGAAGTCCTGCCCCTTGCCCTCGCCGCCCGCGATCAGCACGAGCGGTTTGGCAATGCCCTCGACCGCCGCGATCGTCGCGCCGACGTTGGTCCCCTTCGAATCGTCGATGTAGCGCACTTGTTGCGCGTCGGCGACCCATTCGGCGCGGTGCGGCAATCCTGGAAAGGTCTCGAGCGCGCGGAGCATCGAGGCGCTGTCGAGACCCGCCGCGTCCCCGAGGCAAAGCGCCGCGAGTGCATTCGCGACGTTGTGCATCCCGGAGATCTTGAGGCGCGCGACGTCGAGCAGACGCTCGCCGCGGCGTGCGAGGTACGTGACTGCGCCGTCGACGACGAGACCGTAGTCCGCATCGGCGCGCTGCACCGAGAACGTCAGCGTGCGCGCGCCGGCGCTTCGCATCGCGGCGACCAACGGATCGTCCGCATTGAGCACGATCGTCGCGGCATGCGCGAAGATGCGCCGCTTGGCCTCGGCATACCGCTCGATCGACGCGTAGCGGTCGAGGTGGTCGGCGGTCACGTTGAGCACCACGGCGCCCTGCAATCGCAGCGACGAGGTCGTCTCGAGCTGGAAGCTCGAGAGTTCGAGCACATAGAGATCGGGCAGCGGCCGATCGAGCAGGTCGAGCGCCGGAATCCCGAGATTGCCGCCCGCGAGCACGCTGCGCCCGGCGCCGGCTGCCATGTGCGCGACCAGGCTCGTGACGGTGCTCTTGCCGTTGGTTCCGGTCACGCCGATCACGGGCGCGCGCACCGCCCGGGCGAACAACTCGACGTCGCCGATCACCTCGATGCCGCGCGCGCGCGCCTGCTGGGCGATCGGCTCCTCGAGCGAGACACCCGGCGACATCAGCAGCTGCGTCGCGCCGTCGAGCAGCGACAGGTCGAATCCGCCGAGACGGATATCGAGGCGCTCGCGCAAGGACCCAAGTTCGCCCAAGCCCGGCGGCAGCAGGCGGGTGTCGGTCGCGCTCGCCGCGACACCGTGCTTCGCGAGATAGCGCAGGCAGGACGCGCCGGTTTTGCCGAGACCCACGACGACGCTGCCCATCAACGTATCTTCAAGGTTGCAAGACCCGCCAATACGAGCACGAAGCTGATGATCCAGAAACGCACGATCACCTTCGGTTCGGCCCAACCCTTGAGTTCGAAATGATGGTGAATCGGCGCCATCTTGAAGATCCGCTTGCCGGTGAGCTTGAACGACGCGACCTGCAGCATCACCGACACCGTCTCGAGCACGAACACGCCGCCCATCACGAACAGCACGATTTCCTGGCGCACGATCACCGCGATCGTGCCGAGCGAGGCGCCGATCGCGAGCGCGCCGACGTCGCCCATGAAAACCTGCGCGGGATAGGAGTTGAACCACAGGAAGCCGAGGCCCGCTCCCACGAGCGTCGCGCAGAAGATCAGCACCTCGCCGACGCCCGGAATGTAGGGAATCTGCAGATAGGTCGCGAACTTGACGTTACCGGTCGCGTACGCGAATACGCCGAGCGCACCCGCGACCATGACGGCCGGCATGATTGCGAGGCCGTCGAGCCCGTCGGTGAGGTTGACCGCGTTGCTGGTGCCGACGATCACGAAGTAGGCGAACGCGACGAACATCGCGGTGCTCATCGGCACCGCGACGCTCTTGAAGAACGGCACGTACAGCGAGGTCTCGGCGGCCGACTGATGAAAATGATGCAGCGCGAAGGCCGCGGCCAAACCGGCGAGCGACTGCGCGAGATATTTGTAGCGCGCCGCGAGGCCCTTCGAGTTGCCGACGACCAGCTTCAAGTAGTCGTCGTAGAAACCAATGAGCCCGAACCCCAGGGTCGTGAGCAGCAGGATCCAGATGAAGCGGCTCGAGAGGTCCGCCCACAACAGCGTGCCGAGCGCCATGCCGACCAGCATCAAGCCGCCGCCCATGGTCGGCGTGCCGGCCTTCGGCAGATGGGATTTCGGTCCGTCGCTGCGCACGCGCTGGCCGATCTGATAGCGGGTCAGCCAGTCGATCATGCGGGGACCCACGACGAGCGCGATCGCGAGCGCGGTCATCGCCGCGAGAATTCCGCGCAAGGTAAGGTACTGGAACACGTGGAAGCCCGAGTACCAGCGCGCCAGATATTCCGTGAGGTAGAGCAGCATGTCGGCCTTCAGCTCGCGGCGCCGTGATGATTGGCCGGGGCATCCCCGGGCTTAGGGAGGCTCAGCGCCTGCACGACACGCTCGAGGCGATTGACGCGCGAACCCTTGATGAGCAGCGTGACGCCGGGCCGCAACTCGGCCTCGATCCGGCGCACCAGCAGTTCCGCGTCCGCGAACCACTCGGCGCCCGCGCCGAAGCTCTCGACGGTGCGCGGCGTCAGGCTCCCGAGCGCGAACAGCCGCTCGACGCCACAGTCGCGCGCATAGCGGCCGATGCTCTCGTGGCTCGCCTCTTGGTGTGCGCCGAGCTCTCCCATGTCGCCGAACACCATCCATTTGGAACCGGGCAGCGAGCGCAGCACGTCGAGGCCGGCGCGCACCGAACTCGGATTCGCGTTGTAGGAATCGTCGATGATCCAGCTCTCGTGCCGGCCTGCCTTGAGCTGCAATCGACCTGAGACCGCTCGGAAGCGCTCGAGGCCGGCGGCAATTTGCGCGACCCCGGCGCCTGCGGCGCTCGCTGCGGCCGCCGCGCAAAGCGCGTTCAGCAAATTGTGCATGCCGCCCGCGTGCAGCGTGATCGGAGCCTCGCCGAGCGGGCATTTCAGCACGAAGCGCGTCACGAACTCGCCGTGCTCGATGCCGGCGGAGACGCCGTGCGCGCTGAAGTCCGCGGGCGCGCGCAATCCGAAGGTGAGCGTGCGCCGCGCGCCGGCAAGTCCGCTCCAGTAGCGCGCGTAGGCGTCATCGGCGTTGATCACGGCGCAGGCGCCGGCGTCGAGCCCGGCGATCGCCTCGCCCTCGCCTTTCGCGACGCCGTCGAGATCGCCGAAGAATTCCAGGTGCTCGGCTCCGGCATTGGTGATCAATCCGACCGTCGGGCGCACCAGCAGCATGAGCTCCGCGACCTCGCCGATGCGGTTCGCGCCGACCTCGATCACGGCACTGCGGTGGTCGGCCTCGAGGCGCAGCAGCGTCAAGGGCACGCCGATGTGGTTGTTGAGATTGCCCTGCGTCGCGAGGCAAGGACCGCGCTCCGCGAGGATTGCGGCCGTCATTTCCTTGGTCGAGGTCTTGCCGTTGCTGCCGGCGACCGCAACGAGCGGAATCGCGAACTCGCCGCGCCACGCGAACGCGAGGCGCTGCAGCGCCGCCAAGGTGTCGGCGACGAGGATCAGCGGCAAAGCGTTCGGCGCGGGCGACGCGGGCGGCGCACGATCGACGATCGCGCCGACCGCGCCGGCGGCGGCGGCGGCCGCGAGAAACTCGTTCGCATCGAAATTCGGGCCGCGCAGCGCCACGAACAAGGCGCCGGCCTTTAGCTTGCGCGTATCGGTCGACACCGCGTCGTACTGCCGGTCTTCGCCGATCAGGCGGCCGCCGACGGCGAGCGCGGCATCGTGCAGCGAGCGCCTCATGCCGCGACTCCGAGCTGCCGCTGCGCCTCGGTCCGGTCGCTGAACGCGCGCCGGCGATCGCCGTAAATCTGGTAGTCCTCGTGGCCCTTGCCGGCGATCAGCACGACATCCCCGGCCGCCGCCGCGGCGAGCGCCGCGGCAATCGCTTCGCCGCGGTCGTGGATCACGCGCAGCGCGTGCGACTTGACGCCGCTCGCGATCGCCGCGGTGATCGCGGCCGGGTCCTCGGAGCGCGGATTGTCGTCGGTGACGATGATGCGGTCGGCGAGCTCGTCGGCGACCGCGCCCATCAGTGCGCGCTTGCCGGCGTCGCGATCACCGCCGCAGCCGAACACGCACCACAGCGCGCCGCTGCAATGCTCGCGCAGCGCGCTCAATGCCTTGGCGAGCGCATCGGGCGTATGCGCGTAGTCGATGACCGCGAGCGGCTTCCCACCGTCGCTCGATGCGATCGCCTCCATGCGCCCCGGTGCGGCGCCGCACTCGCCGAGCGCCGCGGCCGCGTCGACGGCCGGGTAGCCGCAGGCGACCAGACAGGCGAGCACGACGATGAGATTTTCCGCGTTGAAGCGGCCGATCAATTTGGAATGCAGCGCGAGCGAACCAAAGCTGCCGCCGACCTGCATGACGAGCCCATCGGCGCCCGGCGTCAGCGTGGTCACGTGCAGATTGCGCTCGCTGAGCCAGCCGTAGCTGTCGGCGCCGACCCACACCGCGGTCAGCGGCACGGGGCCCGAATGGCGCTCGGCGAGGCGGCGCCCGAATTCGTCGCCGACGTTGACGACCACGTGGCGCAAATCCGGGGCCTCGAACAACCGCGCCTTCGCCTCGCCGTACGCCTGCATCGAGCCGTGAAAATCGAGGTGGTCGCGGGTGAGGTTCGTGAACGCGGCGCAAAAGAACCGCACGCCCGCGACGCGGCCCTGCGCGAGCGCATGCGAGGAGACCTCGATTGCGACATCGCGAATGCCCTGCGCGCGCAGCGCCGCGAGCGTGCGATGCACGCCGATGACGTCGGGCGTCGTGTGCGTCGGCGTCTCGAGCGCCGCAACGCGCCCGAGCCCGAGCGTGCCGATGTAGGCGCTCGGACTGCCGAGGCGCTCGAGACTCTGCGCGAGCAGATAGGCGCAGGTCGTCTTGCCGTTGGTTCCGGTGAAACCACAGATGCGCAAGTGCTGCGACGGCCACTGAAAGAATCGATCGGCGATGCGCCCGAGCAAATGCGAGAGATTCTCGACCGGCGCCGCGAACACGCCTGCGGGCAGCGCCGGCGGCGTGGCTCCCGCGGCGCTCTCCCACAGCACCGCGCTCGCGCCGCGCGCGGCCGCTTCGGCCGCGAATTCGATGCCGTGGCGCCGGCCGCCCGCGAGCGCGCAAAACAAGGTCCCCGGGCGCACCTCGCGGCTGTCGAGCGTGAGGTCGGCGACTTGCACGCTCGCGATCGTCGGCGCGCCGCGCGCATCCTGGGGCGCTGCGATACCGTCGAGCAGCCAAGCGAGGCTCACGTTGCGCGCCGTAAAGGCGATGCCGGTCATGGCGTGTCGCTCGCCTGCACCAGCGTCGCGGCCGGCACGTTCTGCAGATCGTCGGGCGGAATGTCCATGAGGCGCAGCGCGCCCGACAAGATGTTGGAAAACACCGGCGCCGCGACGTCGGCGGCCATGAACAGATTGCCGCTCGGCTCGTCGATCACGATCACGGTCGCGAGTTTCGGATGGGACGCGGGAACGAGGCCCGCAAAGGTTGCCATGTATTTGTCGGTCGAATAGCCGCCCTCGAACGACTTCCAGGCCGTGCCGGTCTTGCCGGCGACGCGGTAGCCGACGACCGCCGCGCGCTTGCCCGTGCCGCCCGAGATGACCTGCTCCATCATCTGCACGAGCGAGCGCGCGACTTTGGGATCCATGACGCGCTCGCCGGCGACCGGCCCCGAGACCTTCTCGAACGAGATCGGCCGCCGAATGCCGCCGGCGCCGATGGTCGCATAGGCATGCGCGAGCTGCAGCGGCGTGACCGAGATGCCGTAGCCGTGCGAGAGCGTCGCGATGCCGATCGGCCGCCAGTGCGAGTAATGGCTCAAGAGGCCCGCCGACTCGCCGGGATAGTTGCTGCCCGTCACCTGGCCGAAGCCGAGCGCGCTTAAGGTGTTCCAGATCTGCTCGGGCTTCAGCGAGAGGGCGACCTTGGCGGTGCCGACGTTGCTCGACTTCGCGAGCACGGTCGTCAGATCGATCGCGCCCAAGTTGTGCTCGTCCTCGAACTGCTTGATTCCGACCTTGATGAGGCCGGGTGAGGTGTCGATGACGCTGTCGGGGCGATATTGTCCGGAGGCGAGCGCCGCGGCGATGATGAACGGCTTGATGCTGGAGCCCGGCTCGAAAATATCGGTCGCCGCGCGATTGCGGTACAGATCGGGCTTGTACTGCTCGCGGTCGTTGGGGTTGTACGACGGCTGGCCCACCATCGCGAGCACCTCGCCGGTATCGCAGTCGATGACGATGACCGAGCCGGCGCGCGCCTGGTATTCCTTCATCGCGGACTTGAGCTCTCGATAGGCGAGATACTGAATCCTGAGATCGATGCTGGTCGCAAGATCTCGGCCCGGGCGCGGCGCGCGGATGCTCTCGACGTTCTCGACCGATTGGCCGTAATTGTCCTGCAGCACGCGCTTCGCGCCGTCCTCGCCGTTCAGCGATTGGTCGTAGCCGAGCTCGAGTCCCTCCTGGCCTTGGTCGTCGATCGTCGTGAAGCCGACGACGTGGCCGCTGACCTCGCCCGCGGGGTAGAAGCGGCGGTACTCGCGCAGCGAGTTGACGCCGGGGATCCGCAGCGACCTGACGTAGGCGGCCTGCTCGGGCGGCATGTGCCGCACCAGATAGAGAAACTCGCGGTCGAGATTGCTGGTGACGCGCCGCGCGAGGGACTGCGGATCCTGCCGCAGCGCCATCGCCAATTTCGGCAGCTGATCGATGTTGTCGTTGAGCTCCTGGGGATTGACCCAGATGCTGTCGACCGGCGTGCTCATCGCGAGCGGCTCGCCGTTGCGGTCGGTGATCGCGCCGCGGTGCGCCGCGATCTTCAAGACGCGCATCGAGCGATCGTCGCCCTGCCTCGCGAGAAAACCGTGATCGAGCAGCTGCAGCTCGACGGCGCGCGCGGCGAGCCCCGCGGCTCCCAGCACGACGAGCGCGAGCACGAGCACCGAGCGCCAGCGGTAGCTCTTCGCTTGTACGTCGTTGTCGGCGGCGCGCGGCTTCACGGCCGAACGATCCGCACGTCGCGGGTCTGCGGGATGTTCATCTGCAGCTTGGCGTTGGCGACGCGCTCGACGAACGCGTCCGACGACCAGGCGCTCTGCTCGAGCTGCAGGCGGCCCCATTCCATGTCGAGCCGGTCGCGCTCCGCATTGAGTTTTTCCAGGCGCACGAACAGCTCGCGCGCCTGATGCCGCGCGTAGATGACGCCGACCGCGCTCGCGAGCACCGCGAGCCACAGCAGCGGCAATGCAAGCAACATGATCCGGCGCGTCGTCATGCCGCGAGCTCCCCGCCGATGCGCTCGGCGACTCTCAAACGCGCGCTGCGCGCGCGCGGGTTCTTCGCCACTTGCGCCTCGTCGGGCACGATCGGCTTGCCGACGAGCTCGAGAGTCGGTCGCGCGTGCGCCGGAATGTCGGGCAGGCCCGCGTAAACCGGGTCCGCGAGCGCATGGCGGCGCAAGAAGCGCTTGACGATGCGATCCTCGAGCGAATGGAAACTGATGACCGCGAGCCGGCCTCGAGGCCGCAGCCGCTTCAGCGCCGCGTCGAGCCCGAGTTCGAGTTCGCCGAGCTCGTCGTTGACCTGGATGCGCAGCGCCTGGAACACGCGCGTCGCCGGATGCTTGTTGCGCTCTCGGGTGGGCGCCACGCGCGCAATCATCTGCGCCAATTGCAGCGTGCGATCGAACGGCGCCGATTTGCGGTCCGCGACGATCGCGCGCGCGATGCGCGGCGCATAGCGCTCCTCGCCGTATTCGCGAAAGATGCGCACCAGGTCCGATTCCGACATGCCGTTGACGACGTCGGCGGCCGACCGGCCGGTGCCGCTCATGCGCATGTCGAGTGGTCCGTCCTGCATGAAGCTGAAGCCGCGTTCGGCATCATCGAGTTGCGGCGAGGAGACCCCGAGGTCGAACAGGATGCCGTCGAACTCGAGGCCGGGGCGCACCTGGTCGGCGCAGGCCGCGAGCGCCGAGAAGGGCGCCAGAAAGATGCTGACGCGAGGATCCGATCCGAATCGCGCGCGCGCATCGCGGATCGCCGCGGCATCGCGGTCGAGGCAAACCAGCCTGCCCTCGGCGACGAGTCGTTCCAAGATCGCCCCTGCATGTCCCCCGCGGCCGAATGTGGCGTCCATATACACACCGTTCGCTTTCACGTTCAGCGCCTCAACCGCCTCGACGAGCAGCACCGGCGTGTGAACTTCGACTGATTCCTGGCTGACCACGAACGCTTACAGCGACAGCTTTTCGAGGTCGGCGGGCAAATCGGTCGCGGAATTCTCATTGGCGAGCCATTCATCGCGCCGCTCGTTCCAGCGTGCCTCGTCCCACAACTCGAAGCGGTGTCCCTGCCCGATCAGCATCGCGTCACGCGTCAGAAGCCCGAATTCGCGCAAGTTCGGCGGCAACAGCAAACGGCCGTGCGCGTCGAGCTCCAAATCCGTCGCATGCCCGACCATGAGGCGCTGCAGGCGCCGCGCTTGCGGATCGAAACTCGGCAAACTCATCAATTTGCGCTCGATTTCTTCCCAATCCGGCAGCGGATAGATCAGCAGGCACTGGTCCTTGTCGACCGTGATCACGAGGCGGCCCCCGCAGCGCTCCTGCAGCCGGTCGCGATACCGGGTCGGCATGACCATTCGGCCTTTGGAATCGAGCGTTAGTTTGTTGGCACCGCGAAACATTGTTCGGATGGGTCATTGCAACCCATTTTCTCCCACTTTTTCCCACCTGACGCCACTATAGGGATCGCACCGCCGACGGTCAACGCCTTAAGTTAAAAAAACCCCGCCGCGACAGAGACTTAGGTCACATTTTCAAATGTGCGCGGGTCGCGTGGCTAGCAGTGTGTTTTGAATCAATCTCTTAGGAGATATTCATCAAATTCGCCAGAAGATGCGGAAGTCGCGAACGTCGGCGATCTTCGCCGAATTTCGGCGAACCTGCCTATTGGGAAAAAGGGAGTCGGCCGTTAAGCCGGGTTCTGTCTTGGGCAGCCATTCCTCTGGGATGCGCGTCGCCGCGCACCTCTAGCGACCTACCCGGAAGCCCATGTGGGCCACATGTCGCGGCGCTTGCGCGCCGCTCGCTTCCCTATTTGGCCTTGCTCCAGGTGGGGTTTGCCGTGCCACGCGTGTTGCCACGCGCGCGGTGCGCTCTTACCGCACCATTTCACCCTTGCCGTTGCCGCTTGCGCAGCCCTTAGGCGGTATCTTTCTGTTGCACTTTCCGTGGGCTCACGCCCCCCAGGTGTTACCTGGCACCTTGCCCGATGGAGCCCGGACTTTCCTCCATGTGCTATTGCACACAGCGACTGCCTGGCCGACTCTTGGGTGCGCACCATACGCAGGAATCCGCGCAAATGCGACTACTAATCCTTGTCTCAAGGCGCGTCCGACTTGGCTTTGAGCCGCAGCGCCCGCTTGTAGGCTTCGTTGTCGCGCACGCGCAGGATCGTCGCGGCGAGCCGTGCGGCCTGCTTGAGCGGCAATTCTGCGAGCAGCGTCTCGAGCACGCGGTCCAATTCGGCGTCCTCGGGCGGCGTCGCAACGGGCGAGGCGCCCCCGATCAAGAGCACGATCTCGCCGCGCACGAAATCGGCGTCGACTTGCGCGCGCGCGCAGAGTTCGCCGAGCGTGCCGCGGTAGAGGGTTTCGTGCAGCTTGGTGAGTTCGCGTGCAACCACCGCGGGGCGCGCGGCGCCGAAGCAATCGCGGCAATCCTCGAGCGTCTCGCGGATCCGATGCGGAGACTCATAGAAAAGCAGCGTGCGCGACTCAGGCAAGAGCGCCTCGAGGCGCGTGCGCCGCGCCGCGCCGCGCGCCGGCAGGAATCCTTCGAAGCAAAAGCGATCGGTCGGCAGCCCCGCGATCGAGAGCGCCGCGAGCGCCGCGCAGGGACCGGGAATCGCGAGGATCTCGACACCAGCGGCCGCGGCCGCGGCCACGAGTTCGAAGCCCGGGTCGCTGATCGCGGGCGTGCCCGCATCGCTCACGAGCGCGATCGATTCGCCGCCCAGCAGGCGCGCTAGAAGCTCGGGCGATCGCTGCCGCTCATTGTGATCGTGCAACGACAGCAACGGCGTATGGATCTCGAAGTGGCGCAGCAGTGTGCCGGTGCGCCGCGTGTCCTCGGCGGCGATCAGCGCGCAGATTCGCAATGTGTCGACCGCGCGCGGGCTGAAGTCGCCCAAATTCCCGATCGGCGTGGCAACGACGTATAGCCGCCCGACCGCGCTGTTTGCCACTATAATCCCACCTACGGGTTTTCGAGCTGAAGTGAGTCGGGAGAGTATGGCAGTGATCGGTCGACGTCCATGGTTCGTGCTGTGCCTCGTGCTCGGCCTGTCGTCGACGCAGACGGCCTGCAGCCTCGTGCAGGCACCCGAACCGCCGGCCGACACGCGCGCTCACGTCGAACGGCTCGTGCAGCAAGGCAAGCACCTGGAAGCGGCGCGCGGCTATGCGCAGCTCGCCGAAAACTTGCCGGCGGACCGCGACTTCTACGAGCTGCAGAGCGCCGACCAGTGGATCGCCGCAGGCAACGTGTCCGAAGCGCAGCGCGCGATCGCGGCGGTCTCGCCGGACGCGCGCGCGAAGCTTCCCACGTTGCGCGCGCTGGTCGCCGCCGAGCTCGCCAACGCCGAAAACGACGGCGCGCGCGCGATCCGCGAACTCGATCAAATTGCGGTGCCGTCCCAGGCCGACGAGGCGCAGAGCTACTGGTGGATACGCGGCAAAGCGGCGTTTCTCGCCGGGCATCCCGTCGAAGGGACGCGCGCCTACGTCGAGCGCGAGCGCTGGCTCACGGATCCTGCGAGCATCCGTGCGAGCCGCCAGGAGTTGTTCGCGCGGGTTCGTACCGCCGCGGAACATGCCAATTCGCTGAAGGCGCCGCCAAAGACCGATCCGGTCGTCGCGGGCTGGCTCGAGCTCGGGCCGGTCGCCGCGGAACTCGCGCGCAATCCGATGCACGCGAGCGCCGACGTCGCGAGCTGGCGCCAGCGCTACCCGCAGCACCCCGCGACCGACAGCGTGTTGGCCGCTGCGGAGACCGAGCTGGTTGCGGCGACCTCGTTTCCCGACCAGATCGCGCTGTTGCTGCCGCTGTCGGGCAGCGCCGAGCGCAACGGGGTTGCGGTGCGCGACGGCTTCATCGCCGCCTACCTGCAGCAGGATCCGAATTCGCGTCCGCACTTGCGCATTTACGATGTCGCCGCCGAGCCCGTTGCGAGCGCCTACAACCGCGCAATCGCCGACGGCGCGGGCTTCGTCGTAGGCCCTCTCACCAAGGAGGACGTCGCTGCGGTCGCGCCGCTCACCGCGGGACGTGCGCCGGTGCTCGCGCTGAATTTCCTCGGCGAGTCGACGATCGTCGCACGCAATTTCTACCAGTTCGCGCTGCTGCCGGAGGACGAGGCGCGCATCGTCGCGCGCAAGATCGTCGCCGACGGCAAGCTCAAAGGCGTCGCGATCCTGCCCGAAGGCGAACTCGGCGATCGCGTCAGCGCGGCGTTCACCGACGAGCTCTCGCGCCTCGGCGGAACGGTGCTCGACAGCCAGCGCTATGAATCGCAACGCGCCGATTTTTCCGACATCATCAAGCAGATCCTGCAGATTCACGCGGTCAAGGGCGAGCCCTCGACGCATCGCCCGGATGCTGAATTTGTTTTCGTCGCGGCCTCGGCGGGCGCAGCGCGGCAGATCGTTCCGCAGCTGAAATTCCATTACGCGACCGACGTGCCCGCGTATGCGACGCCCGACTGCTTCGAACCCGACCAGCGCGCCAACAGCGACATCGACGGCCTGCTGTTTCCGGATATGCCGTGGATGATCTCGAACGATCCGGTGACGGCGCAGATCCGCGATTCGGTGCGCAAGGCCTGGCCGGACCGCACCACGCGGCGCGATCGGCTCTACGCGTTCGGCTTCGACGCGTTTCGGCTCGTGCCGATCCTGCGCGGCAAATCGGCGGGCGCGGAGTCGGGGATCGCGGGAGTCACGGGCCAGCTGCACATCGATGAGCACAACCGCGTTCGGCGCGAACTCGAGTGGGCGCAGATCAAGAACGGAGTACCGGTCGGTCTGTAGCGACAGCGGCATCCGCGCTCGGCGCACCCGCGGCGCCCGGCGCGCCCGCGGCGCCCGGCGCGCTCATGGCACGCGTTACGCGCCGGCGTCGGCGTAGCGCTTGACGACCTCGTAGAGAAAGCGCCGCCCGTTCATCAGCGACTGCACCCGGATGCGCTCATTGAGCCCGTGCGCGTGGCTCCCCTCGGCGTCGTGGAACATGCCGGACAGGCCATAGGTCGGCACCCCGTAGGCGTTCAGATAGCTGCCGTCGGTTCCGCCGGTCGTCATCGTCGGCACGATCGCGACTCCCGGCCAGATCTCGTCGGCCACCGCTCGAATCGGGTCCAGGATGCGCGCGGTGAGCGGCGGGATCGGCATCTGAAAGCCCGGCTCGCCGGCCGCAACCACGCTGATCTTGTCGTCGGCGAGCACGCTGACGATCTCCGTTCGCACCGACTCGATCGCCACGCCCGGCAGGATGCGGCAATTGACGTTCGCATGCGCGTGCTGCGGCAGCGCATTCGGAGCGTGGCCGCCCGCGATCTGCGTGACGACGCAGGTCGTGCGCAGCGCTCCGTTCCAGCCCGGGTTGACCGCCCAGAGGCGCGCCGCGGCGGCCTCGTCGGGCGGATCGCGAAGTACCGCGCGCATGTCGGCCGCGATCTCGGGCGGCTGCAGCCTGGCCTCCGCCTCGAAGTAGCCGCGCGTCGCGGGATTCAACGCGATCGCGAAATTGTGATCCCCGAGGCGCGCGAGCGCGGCGCTCAAGCGCACGATCGGATTGTTCTTGGTCGGCCGCGAGCTGTGGCCGCCGACATCGACCGCATCGAGCGCAAAGTCCTGGTAGACCTTCTCGCCGGCCTGGATCTGCAGCGCGACCGGCTTGCCGGCTTTGTCGAGTTCGCCGCCCGCGCCTTCATTGAGCGCGAACTCGGCGTCGAGCGTCTGTGGCTGGCTCGCGAGCAGCCACTTGACGCCGTTGAACACATCCGGCGTCTCCTCGCCGCAGGTGAGCGCGAGTTCGATGCCGCGTCTCGGCCGGAATCGCTCCTGCCGGTAGCGGATCAAGCTGTCGGTGAACACGGCGGCCATCGCCTTGTCGTCGCTCGCGCCGCGCGCGTAGAACCAGCCGTCTTCCTCGACCAATTTGAACGGATCGCGCTGCCATTCGTCGCGCTTGGCTTCGACGACGTCGAGGTGTGCGAGCAGCAGGATCGGTTTCGCGCTCGGATCGCGTCCATGCAATACGGCGATCAGCGAGCCATCCTGCGGGCGGTCGGGAGGCGCGAGAATTTGCGCATCTGCCGCGGCAAATCCCGCCGCCGTCAGATGCGCGCGCATCGCCTCGGCGGCGCGCGTACAGCTGCCGACCGAGCGCGTCGTGTTGATTTCGACGAGTTCGCGGTAAATGCCGCGAAATGCCGCTTCGTCGGGCGCGGCAGCCGCGCCGAAGCCAGTGTTTACAAGGCAACAACCGACCAGCAGCCTAAAGGCCGTCGCATACGTATTAATAGCCATCGAGCCCTCCCCACGCGTAATCCGCCATTGTGCCTAATCCGCAGCGCACTAGGTATATTCCAAACTTGCATCGCAGCACGAACTTGATAGCGTGGCGGCAGGTGTAGCATGTGATAATCAACGCGCTGTCTTTAGCGCAACGAGGGCAACCAACATGAAAGAGACCTTATCCCGCCGCACGCTCGTCGGCGGCGCGTTTTGCGCGGCGGCGCTGATTCCGGCGCTCGGCCTGATTTCCTCGGCGGAGGCTGCGGCGCTGCCGCCGCTGGAACCTTCCGATCCGATGGCCAAGAATTTCAGCTATGCGGTCGATACCACCAAGGTCGACGCGGCGGCCAATCCGAGCCACAAGGCGGATCAGACTTGCGCGACCTGCGCGCAGTTCGTGGCGGCCACCAGCGGCTGCAACATCTTCCCGGGGAAGAGCGTCCAGAAGAACGGCTGGTGCAAAGCCTGGGTCAAAAAGCCCGGCACCTGATCTCGAGTCGATTGGATCGGCGCAATATTGCCGCGAACGCGTGCAATATTGCCGCCGACAACTGAGCGCGACCCGCCGCATGCTGTGCCCATGGCAACCGGCACAAGCTTGGCACAGCGACACGGCGGCGCGGCCGAGCGCTTGGCCGCGCTGCACGTCGAGGCCGCGGGCCTGCGGGTCATCGCGCGGAACTTTCGCTGCCGCGGCGGCGAACTCGACCTGGTTTGCGTCGAGCGCGGAGCGCTCGTGATCATCGAGGTCCGCCAGCGCAGCGCCGGCGGCTTCGGCGGCCCGCTCGCCTCCGTCGACCACCGCAAGCGGCGGCGCATTGCGCGCACGACCGAATACTTTCGAATGCGCTCGCGCCGGTGGGCAGGCTGCCCGGTGCGCTTCGACGTCGTCGCGGTGCTGGGTCCGCCCGGCGGCGACCACGAACTGACGTGGATCAAGGACGCGTTTCGGGTTTGAGGCAGGGACGTGCCGCGCCGGCGCCGCGCGCGGCGCTACTTGACGACTTGGAGCTTCGGCCGCTTGCGCGCGGTCGCTGCCGGCGCTCCGTCCGCGGGCCCGGCCGCCGGCGGGCCGCCGCCCGGATCCGGATCCGCGTCACCCTCGGGAAAGATCATGCCCTGGCCGGTCTCGCGCGCGTAAATTCCAAGCACCGCGCGTACCGGCACCTGGACCGCAAAGGATACGCCGCTGAAGCGCGCCTCGAAGCTCACGAAGTCGTTGCCGAGCTTCAGAACTTGGGTTGCGCTGTAGCTGATGTTGAGGACGATCTTGCCGTCCTTGACGTACTGGCGCGGCACGGTCACGCCCTCGGCGGCCGCATCGACGACGATGTGGGGGGTCTCGCCGCTGTCGGTTATCCACTCATGCAAGGCGCGCAGCAAATAAGGTCGGCGCGGCTTCAATGGCGCATGCCCCGCTCGGCCTCGGTAAGGCAGGCGCGAAAGGTCGAACGCGCGAAGATCGCATTCATGTATTTGACGATCGGCTGCGCCTGCGGCGGCAGTTCGATGCCGTAGACCTGCAGCCGCCAGAGGATCGGCGCGATGCTTGCATCGACGAGCGAGAACTCGTCGCTCAAAAAGAAGGGCTTCGCCTTGAAGACCTCGGCGCTCGCGCTGATCGCCTCGCCGAGCACCTTGCGGCTGTGGGCGGCGACCTTGCCTTGCGGGTCGGCCTCGATGTCGCGGGCGAGCGCATACCAATCGCGCTCGACCCGATAGAGCGCGACGCGGAACTGTGCACGCGTCACGGGATCGATCGGCATCAACGGCGGATGCGGAAATCGCTCGTCGAGGTATTCGATGATCACGCGCGAATCGTAGAGCACGAGGTCCCGATCGACGAGTGTCGGCACGCTGTGGTACGGATTCAGATCGAGCAGATCCTCGGGAAGTTTCGCGGGGTCGACGTTGACGAGTTCGATCGCCAGGCCCTTTTCGGCCAACACCAGCCTCGTCCGATGACTCCAGGGGTCAGTCGGCGCAGAAAATAAAGTCATCACCGAGCGACGTACCACCGACACCATCTCCTGAGAGCATCCAGCCCGCGATCAACGAGCCCTAGTGTACGTCCTTCCAATATTCCTTCTTCAATAAATACGCCAATACCCAAAATACGAGCAGGAACGCCGTCACATAGATCCCCAAGGATCTGCCGCTTCGCCTTGACGGGCTCAGCCGCGTAGTCGAGGAAATTGGCGATGTCCCGCACGAATTGATCATATTCCTCGGGCTTCATCGAACCGGGCAGCAGCGGCTCGACTCCGGTCAATACGACCTTCGCCTCGCCATCGACGGTCTCGTTCTTGAATACGGGCTTTTGGGTTCCCTGCAGCGCTTGCAGCACGAAGGGCATCGAAATATTGGGCAGAACCGTGTTATTGACGCCCCAAGGCCGCGTTTTGTCGACGTAGAACCCCTTGAGAAGCGAGTAGATGTAGTCGACGCCCTTGGCGCGCGCGGTCAGCGACAGGTCGGGGGGCCGCTTGCCGAACCAGCTCTCCGAATCCGCCGGCATCGCCGAGACGATCTCGTCGAAGGGCTTCGCCGAGTCCGAGCCAGGATATCGCGCCGAGTTCGGCCGCGTCGAGCTTCAGGTCCCCGGCCATGCGGTTGTAGCGCAGATACTTCAGCGAGTGGCAGCCCGAACAATACTGCAAGAAATCGCGCGCACCGCGCTGCAGGGATGCGGTGTCGCGGATGTTCGTGCCCGCGTTCTGGTAGCTCTCGCCTTCCTCGGCGCTCGCGATCGAGGCGGCGAGCATCCCCGCCGACCACAATACCGCCGCCAATGCCAGGGACTTGCGCATATCAGGTGACCCTCTGCGGCACCGGCTTCACGCGGTCGAGCCGCGTATACCAGGGCATCAGCAAAAAGAACGCGAAATACAGCGTCGTGCAGATCTTGGCGAGCAGTGGATAGATGCCCGACGGCGGCTTCATGCCGCAGAGCCCCAGAATCACGAACGCGACCGAGAATATCGCGAGCGCGATCTTGTAAACCGGGCCGCGATAGCGAATCGATTTGACCGGCGAGCGGTCGAGCCACGGCAGAAAGAACAGCACCGCGACGGCGCTGCCGAGCACGAGCACGCCCCAGACCTGCGTGCCTGCAAACGACGGCACGGCGCGCAACATCGCGTAATACGGCGTGAAGTACCAGACCGGCGAGATGTGCGGCGGCGTCTGCAGCAGATTCGCGGGCTCGAAATTCGGCGTCTCGAGGAACAAGCCGCCGAAGGTCGGCGCGAAGAAAATGACGCCTGAAAACAGCAGCAGGAACACGATGATCCCGACGAGATCCTTGACCGAGTAGTACGGATGGAACGGGATGCCGTCGAGCGGGTGGCCGTCGGCGCCCTTGTGGTCCTTGATTTCGATGCCGTCGGGATTGAGCGAACCGACCTCGTGCAAGGCCATGAGGTGGGCGATCGCGACGAAGATCAGCGCGAGCGGAACCGCGGCCACGTGCAGCGCGAAGAACCGGTTCAAGGTCGCATCGGCGATCACGTAGTCGCCGCGGATCCACTCGACGAGGCTGCCGCCGATCACCGGCAGGCTGCCGAACAGCGAGACGATGACCTGCGCGCCCCAGAAGCTCATGTTGCCCCAGGGCAGCACGTAGCCCATGAAGGCCTCCGCCATGAGCAGCACGAAAATGAAGCATCCGAAAATCCACAGCAGCTCGCGCGGCTTTCGCGCCGAGCCGTACAGCAGCGCGCGGAACATGTGCAGGTAGACGACGATGAAGAACGCCGAGGCGCCGGTCGAGTGCATGTAGCGGATCAGCCAGCCCCAATCGACGTCGCGCATGATGTATTCGACCGACGCAAACGCCTCGGCGGCCGACGGCTTGTAATTCATCGTGAGGAAAATGCCCGTGACCAGCTGATTCGCGAGCACGACCAGCGACAGCACGCCGAAGTAGTACCAGAAGTTGAAATTCTTCGGCGCGTAATATTCCGCGACCTGCGTCTTCCAGAGCACCGAGAGCGGAAAGCGCGCGTCGATCCACTCGAGCAAGCGGCCGCCGACACTCGAACCGGGCGCGCCCGGTCCTGTGCCCGGGCCGGTGGCACCCGAGTCCGTATTTTCAGGAGTTGCGGCCATCTCTGATGCCTCTGTTGCGGTGGTTAGGCGGTCTTGGCGGCGGCGTCGACGCCAATCACGATATGCGCATCGTCGCTGATCGAATACGGCGGCACGGTCAGATTCGTCGGCGCCGGCTGGGCCTTGTAAACGCGCCCCGAGATGTCGTACTTGGAGCCGTGGCAGGGACAATAGAACCCGCCGGGCCAATTCCTGCCCAAATCGACGCCCGCGAGCTGCGAGGCGTTGTTCGCCTCGAATGCGCCGAGCGGCGAGCAGCCGAGATGCGTGCATACCGCGAGGCCGACCCAGAATTCGGGATTGCGCGCCCGCGCGGCCCCGGACTTCTTGATGTAATCGGGTTGGATCGAGATCTGGGATTTCGGATCGGCGAGCACCGCGTCGTGGCCGTCCAACAGTTCGAGCGCGCTCTTCGGCCGGCGCACGACGAACACGGGTTGGCCGCGCCAAATGACTTTCAGCATCTGGCCTTCCTCGAGCTTCGAGGCATCGATATCGACGGGGGCACCGAGCGCCTTGGCGCGTGCGCTCGGCTGCCAGGACGCGAGGAACGGTACCGCGGCGAACGCGAGGCCGACGGCTCCGGTGCCGACGGTCGCGGCGGTCAGCAGTCGGCGTCGGCCGTGGTCAACCTGTTCATTCATGCATGAATCCCCAATACAATCCTAAAGCACCATTGACAAATCTTTGCCCGAAACCGCCACGGACCGGTGTTTCGCGACGAATTGCCGGGGCGCATTATACACTGCAGACGGCCGCGCCTGCGGGCGAGACGCTCGGGAATCCACGTACATCGATAGAGCGCAGCCGCAGTGCCGTCGAGGAACACCATTGAACACCACTCGCACTCTCGTGAATTTTCTGGTCAGAGCCATCGTCATCGGACTCGCCGCGGCGTTTCTGGTCGTTTGGTGGAAGCCGTCGCTGCTCGGCGTCACCGCGAATCCTCCCGATGCCGTGCAGCGCAAGCAAGTCCCGCCCGCGAAGCCGGCCGCCGCGGTCGACACGCCCGCGCCCGCCCCCGTGGTGGTTGCGAGTTTCGCCGATGCGGTCGCGCGCGCGGCACCCGCGGTCGTCAACATTTATACGGCGCGCGTCGTCACCGAGAAGACCCAGCCGGCGCCGATCGAGCAGCTGTTCGGCGACTACTGGCCGGTCTACCGCCAGCACGTCGAGCGCAGTCTCGGCTCCGGCGTGATCGTCTCGGATTCCGGCACGATCGTGACCAATGAGCACGTGATCGCGGGCGCTGAAACGATCAAAGTGCAGCTCGCCGACGGCCGGGTCGCCGACGCGAAAATCGTGGGCCAGGATCCGGATACCGATCTCGCGGTGTTGCGCCTGTCGATCGGCAAGCTGCCGATCATCCCGATGGGTCGTTCCGACACGCTGCGCGTCGGCGACATCGTGCTCGCGATCGGCAACCCCTACGGCTTGCGCCAGACGGTGACGCAAGGCATCGTGAGCGCGACCGGACGCGATCAGCTGGGACTCGCTACTTTCGAGAATTTCATCCAAACCGACGCGGCCATCAACCTCGGCAACTCGGGCGGCGCGCTCATCGATGCGCGCGGCGCGCTGGTCGGCATCAACACGGCGATTCTCAATCGCTCCGCGAACGGCGGCTCCGGGCCCGAGGGCATCGGCTTCGCGATTCCCGTGAACCTCGTGCGCGGCGTCACGGAGCAGATCCTCGCGCACGGCCACGTGGTGCGCGGCTGGCTCGGACTCGTGCCCCAGGACTTGAGCGACGAGCAAGCCGCGCAGCTTGGGCTGGTCGCGGGCGGCGGCGTTGCGGTCGTCAATATCCTGTTGAAGAGCCCGGCCTACGACGCCGGCATTCGGCCCGGCGACCTCATCACGCGCCTCGACGGCGAAGCGGTCAAGAGCGCCCAGGAAGTCGTGAGCCGCGTCGCCGCACTCAAGCCCGGCGCCACCGTGACGATCGAAGGACGGCACGGACCCGCGACCTTCAAGTACACACTGAAGGTCATCGAGCGGCCGACGCGCGACATGCAGCACGCCGGATGAGGGAGCGCCGCTAACCGGGGACGCGGCGGATCTTGGCACCGAGCTGCTGCAGCTTCTCCTCGATGGCCTCGTAACCGCGATCGATGTGGTAGATGCGCTCGATCTCGGTGCGGCCTTCCGCAACCAACGCCGCGAGGATCAGACTCGCCGAGGCGCGCAGGTCGGTCGCCATCACCGGCGCGGCGGTGAGTCGCTCGACACCCTTGATGATCGCGGTGTTGCCCTCGAGCCGGATTTCCGCGCCCATGCGGCGCATTTCGAGCATGTGCATGAAGCGGTTCTCGAAGATCGTTTCGATGATCGTCCCGACACCGTCGGCAACGGTGTTGAGCGCCGCGAACTGCGCCTGCATGTCGGTCGGAAACGCAGGATACGGAGCGGTCCGGATGTCGACCGACTTCGGGCGCCGGCCGCGCATGTCGACCTCGATCGAACTCTCGCCGATGCCGATCGTCGCGCCCGCCTCCTGCAGCTTCAGGATGACCGCATCGACGTGCTCGGGCCGCGTATTCTTCACGCGGATGTGGCCGCGGCTGATTGCGCCCGCGACCAGATAGGTGCCGGTCTCGATGCGATCGGGCAGCACCTCGTAGCGCGTCCCGTGCAGGCGCTCGACGCCTTGAATCACGATCTTGTCGGTGCCGGCCCCTTGTATCTTCGCGCCCATCGCGACCAGGAAATTCGCCAGATCGACGACCTCGGGTTCGCGTGCGGCGTTCTCGAGCACCGTCTCGCCGTCGGCGAGCGCGGCCGCCATCATGAGGTTCTCCGTGCCGGTCACGGTCACGGTGTCGAGAACGAGGCGCGCGCCGCGCAGCCGGCTCGCGCGCGCCTTGATATAGCCGTTCTCGATGTGGATGTCGGCGCCCATCGCTTGCAGCCCGGCGACGTGGATGTTGACGGGGCGCGCGCCGATCGCGCAGCCGCCCGGCAGCGAGACGTCCGCCGAGCCGTAGCGCGCAAGCAGCGGGCCGAGCACCAGGATCGAGGCGCGCATCGTCTTCACGAGCTGATACGGCGCGAAGTATTCGCGGATCGTCGAGGCATCGACCTCGATGCACATTTTCTCGTCGACGGTCACCGAGACGCCCATGCGCCCCAGCAGCTCGATCATCGTCGTGACGTCCTGCAGGTGCGGCACATTGGCGACCGTCACCGGCCCCTCGGCGAGCAGGCATCCGGCGAGGATCGGCAACGTCGCGTTTTTCGACCCGGAAATACGGATCTCGCCCTCGAGCGGGATGCCGCCTTGAATTTGCAATTTGTCCATCAGCGCCGCGCCTGCAGCGCGAATTCTTCCGGCGTGAACACCTGCAATGCGAGCGCGTGAATTTCGTTGCCGACGGCCGCGCCGATGGCCGCATAGACGAGTTGGTGGCGCTGCACGGCCCGCTTGCCGGCAAATGCGCTCGAGACCACCGTGGCCTCGAAGTGCACGTTGTCCGGACTCGTGACGGTGGCCGAACTGCCCGCGAGTCCTGCTTGGATCAGGGCCGCTACCTGCTGTGGATTCATTTCAGGTCCTCAAATGCAGCTAGTGTACAAAGAAAGCAGCCAGCGGCCCAATCGGCGCAACCGGCGCGGTCGCGGTATCATTCCACCATGGACAGCGCCCTTACCGACGAGAATCTCGTGGATGTCGCTCGACAGGCGCTCAACGTGGAAATCGAGGGCCTGCGGGCCCAACTGCCCCGATTGGGAGCGGATTTTGCGCGCGCTTGCCGCATCTGTCTCGACTGCAAGGGACGCATCGTGGTCACCGGCATGGGCAAGTCGGGCCACATCGCCGGAAAGATCGCCGCGACGCTCGCGAGCACCGGCACGCCGTCGTTCTTCGTGCATCCGGCGGAGGCGAGCCACGGGGATGTCGGCATGATCACGCGCGACGACGCGGTGCTCGCGCTCTCGAACTCCGGCGAAACCGACGAGATCCTGACGATCATTCCCGTGATCAAGCGCCTCGGTGTGCCGCTCATCGCCTTGACCGGCAATCCCAACTCGGCGCTCGCGCGCCTTGCAACCGTGCATCTGGACATCGGCGTGCCGGCCGAGGCCTGTCCGCTCAATTTGGCGCCGACCGCGAGCACCACGGCGGCGCTCGGTGTCGGCGACGCGCTCGCCGTCGCGCTGCTCAAGGCGCGCGGCTTCACCGAGCAGGACTTCGCGCGTTCGCACCCGGCCGGACAGCTCGGCCGACGGCTGCTGCTGCACGTCAAGGACGTCATGCGCACCGGCAAGGACGTTCCGAAAGTGCGCGCCGAGACCGCGCTTTCCGAGGGCTTGATGGAAGTGACGCGCAAGGGGCTCGGCATGACCGCGGTCGTCGACGCCGAGGATCGCGTCATCGGCGTGTTCACCGACGGCGACCTGCGCCGCGCGCTCGACCGCGCGGCCGACC
The DNA here is from genome assembly GCA_963782845.1 of uncultured Gammaproteobacteria bacterium. Classification (GTDB taxonomy): domain Bacteria; phylum Pseudomonadota; class Gammaproteobacteria; order Steroidobacterales; family Steroidobacteraceae; genus Bog-1198. Next base: position 476,169 of record CAWALM010000002.1, read on the forward strand.
TGCGCACGACGCCGATCGCGGATCTCATGACGCGCCGGGCCAAGACCGTGCAGGCGACGATGCTCGCGGCCGAGGCGGTCCATCTGATGGAGGAGCACCGGATCACCGCGCTGCTGGTCGTCGACGGCGAGAATCGGGTGATCGGGGCGCTCAACGTTCACGATCTCATGCGCGCGGGTGTGGTTTGAACGCGCGCAAAGCAACACCGCTCGCGAAGATCGAACTCTTGATTCTCGATGTCGACGGCGTGCTCACCGACGGCTCCTTGTATTTCGGGCCCCGCGGCGAATCGCTCAAGGTGTTCAACGTGCGCGACGGCCACGGCATCAAGCTGCTGCTCGCGCGCGGCGTGAACATCGCCGCAGTGAGCGGCCGGCGCTCGGCGGCCGTCGGCGCGCGCATGCGCGAACTCGGGGTTACCCGGCTGATTCAAGGCTGCGCCGACAAGGTTCTGGCATTGCAGGGACTGTGCAAACGGCTCGACGTCGATCCGCTCGCGTGCGCCTGCATCGTCGACGATACGCCCGATTTGCCGCTGATGTCGGCGGTCGGGTTCGCGGCCGCGGTCGCGGACGCGCATCCGCTCGTGCTCGCCGCGGCGCACTGGGTCGCGAAGGCGCCGGGCGGTCGCGGCGCCGTGCGCGAGCTCTGCGACGCGCTGCTGCGCGCGCGCGCGGGCGAGCGTTAGATGCTGTTTCGCATCTTGACCGTGCTCGCGGTGATCGCGCTGGCGGTCAGCACGTGGATACTGAGCAATCCGGGACGCGCGCCCGACCAAACCAGCGCGAAACCGGCGGACCGCCCTGGCTACTATCTGAAGAATGCGGTGCTCACCGACTACGACGCGGCGGGGGACCCCTCGATCAGGATCCAGGCGGAGCGCATCGATCAGATCGGACACGGCAGCGAGGTCGCGCTGATCAACGTGCAGGTCAATTATCAGGCGCCGAGCGGTCAGAACTGGGTGATGTTCGGCGACACGGCGCACGTGCAGCCGGGCGGCAAGGTCGTCGACATCAACGGCAACGTGCGCCTGCAGGGCGTGGATCCCGAGCACCCCGGCACCGCGATCATCCGCACCGATGCCTTGAGCTATGACGTGCCCGCGAGCGTCGCCTCCACCAAGAGCGACGTGCGCATCGAATTCGAGCGGCATACCTTGACCGCGCGAGGCCTGATCGCGAATCTCAAGGAACGTACCGTGCGATTGGAGTCCCGAGTCAATGGCCGATTCTTACCGTAACGCGCTGCTGCTGCTCTCCCTGCTCGCAGCTGCCGAGCGCGCACCGGGCAAGGAGAATCCCGCGGCGCAGCTGCCGATTTTGGTCGAATCGGGTCCGACCGAAATCGATTACCAGCGCAACGAGGTCACGTTTCGCAAGGTCAAGATCTCCAAGGGCGCGATGTCGGTGGCGGCCGATCAGGCGCAAGCCAACGGGCAGTCGACGTCCGTGAATTTCGAGGACAGCCATTGGGTGTTCAAGGGCAACGTGAAAATTGCCACCGAGCAAGGACAGCTCTCCTCCGACGAGGCCGACGTCACCTTCGTCAAGAATCTGCTCGAAAAGGCGGTCATCACGGGCAAGCCGGCGGCTTTCGAGCAGCACAATCCCGACAACGGCAAGCCGGTGCACGGCAACGCCGACCTCATCAATTACGACGTCGCGAAAGGCACGGTGCTGCTGTCGGGTCACGCCTGGATCACGAACGGTCCCGACGAGATTCGCGCGGAAACGCTCAAATACAACCTGCTCGAAAAGAAAATGATCGCCGACCCCGGCGAGCAGAATTCGCGGCGCGTCCAAATGACCATCACGCCGCCGCCGCCGAAACCGAAACCATGAGCCTGCTGAGAGCCCTGAACCTCGCCAAGAGCTACAAGTCGCGCCAGGTGCTGCGGGATTTGTCGCTGCAAGTCGCGAGCGGCGAGGTCGTCGGGCTGCTCGGGCCGAACGGCGCGGGAAAGACCACCGCCTTCTACATGATCGTCGGATTGACGCCCTGCGAGCACGGGGAAATCATGTTGGACGGTCGCGACATCGGGCGCCTGCCGATGCACCGCCGCGCTCAACTCGGCCTCGGCTACCTGCCGCAGGAGCCCTCGATTTTCCGCCGATTGTCGGTCGAGGACAACATTCTTGCGATCTTGGAGACCCGGCCTAAGTTGGATTCCGCGGCGCGGCGCGAGCGCCTCGACGAGTTGCTCGAGGAGTTGCATATCGGCCACGTGCGCCAGAGCTTAGGGATGAGCTTGTCGGGCGGCGAGCGGCGGCGTGTCGAAATCGCGCGTGCGCTCGCTGCCGATCCCCGCTTTATGCTGCTCGACGAGCCGTTCGCGGGCGTCGACCCCCTGTCCGTTGGCGATATCCAGCGCATAATCAAGCACTTGTCCAGCAAAGGAATCGGCGTGCTGATTACCGATCATAATGTCAGGGAGACGCTCGGAATATGCGAGCGCGCCTATATCGTCAGCCAAGGAGTCGCAATTGCAGCCGGTTCTGCGGAACAGATTCTTGCTAACCCGCAGGTTCGTGAGGTGTACTTGGGTCAAGATTTCAAACTGTAGGCTCTGGTAAGTTAAGACCTATGATGAAGCCGAGTCTGCAGCTTCGGATCGGACAGCAACTGACGATGACGCCGCAGCTGCAGCAGGCGATACGCCTGCTGCAGCTGCCCGCTCTCGACCTGCAAGCGCACGTCCGGGAGACCCTCGAGACCAACGTCATGCTCGAGGCCGAGGAGGATCTCGGCGAGGCGGCGGCGCCGGAAGCCGCCCGCGAGCCCGAAGAGGCGCCCGCGGCGCGCGAGGACTACGCCGAGCTCGACGGTCATTCGGCGGCCGCCTCCGACCAGCGCGAGGAGCCCGAGGTCGAAATCAGCGACGAGGCTTGGGGCGAGCAGACGACCGGGCCGTCGGAGACCACTTCCTGGTCGGGCGACGACGACCGCAGCGACGATTTCAGCGACCGGCATGCGGAAACGCTGCAAGAGCAGCTCATCGAGCAGCTCGAGCTCGCGCATTTGTCCGCGATCGATCTGGCGATCGCGCGCGTGATTGCCGACGCAATTTCCGACGACGGCTATCTGATCGATGATCTCGACAACATCCGCGCGAGCCTGCTGCCCGAAATCGACGTGCCGGTCGCCGAGGTGGAGCGCGTGCTGCGCATCGTGCAGAGCTTGGAGCCTGCGGGCGTCGGGGCGCGCAATTTAAGCGAGTGCATCGCCCTGCAGCTGCGCCAGCTCGATCCGTCGACGCCGGCGCGGGACTTGGCGATTCGCGTCGCGCTCGAGCATCTGGACCTCGTCGCCGGACAGCAGCTCGCGCTGCTGCGCCGCCAACTGCGATGCAGCGAGACCGACCTGGAAATGGCGCTGGCGCTGGTCCGATCCTGCCACCCGCGGCCCGGCAGCGCGGTGAGTCCCGGGCAGGCCGAATACGTGATCCCCGACGTTTTCGTGCGCCGCACCGAGCACGGCTGGGTCGTCGAGGTCAACCAGGCGACCGTCCCGCGAGTTCGCGTCAACCAGACCTACGCCAATCTGGTGTCGCGTTCGCCCGACCACGCGATGCTGCGCACGCAGCTCCAGGAGGCGCGCTGGCTCATGCGCAGCCTCGAAATTCGCAGCGAGACGCTCGTCAAGGTCGCCCGCTGCATCGTGCAGCGCCAAGCGAGCTTTTTCGAGCGCGGTGAGGAGGCGATGGAGCCGTTGATCCTCAAGGACGTCGCGGACGCCGTGGAAATGCATGAATCGACCATTTCGCGGGTCACCACGGCCAAGTACATGCACACGCCGCGCGGCGTGTTCGAATTCCGCTACTTCTTCTCGAGCCATGTCGCGGCCGCGGACGGCACCGAAATGTCGTCAACGGCGATTCGCGCCAAGATTCGCAAGTTGATTTCCCACGAGAATGCGGAGAATCCGCTCAGCGACGCCAAGCTGGCGGAGATTTTGTCGAGCGAAGGCATCCCGGTGGCACGCCGGACCGTCGCAAAATATCGGGAGGGCATGCAGATCGCCCCCTCGAACGAACGCAAGCGGGCAGCGGCTCGTGCGTCCTAGGAACCATAAGAGTGTTGGAGGTATTTCATGCAGATCGATCTCAGCGGTCACCACGTCGAAATCACGCCCGCATTGCGCGGTTATGTGTCCAAGAAATTCGAGAAGATTTCCCGGCATTTCGAGCAGCTGATCGACGTCCATTGCATCCTCACGGTCGAGAAGCTGCGTCACAAAGCCGAGGCCACGCTGATGCTGCGAGGCAATAAGATTTATGCCGACGCGACCGACGGCGACATGTATGCCGCCATCGACGCGCTCGCCGACAAGCTGGACCGCTGCGTCAAGAAGCACAAGGAAAAGTCCGGCGATCACCATGCCGAAGAGGTGATCAAGGCGCGCCTGTCTTGAGACGGGCGGGGCGCCCAAGCGCCGGGCGCCGCCGCGCCGGCGGCCGCTGCGCGGGGCACCCTTGCCTCGAGCGCCGATGCGACTGATCATCGTTAGCGGCTTGTCGGGATCGGGAAAGAGCGTGGCGCTGCACATGCTCGAGGACATCGACTACTACTGCGTCGACAACATCCCCGCGGCGCTGCTCAAACCGCTGATATCGCACACCGTCCGCGGCAGCGGCGACACCTATCCCCGAACCGCGGTCGGCCTCGACGCGCGTAACCGGCCGAACGAGATCGAGATGGTCCCGAATCTCGTCGATGAATTGCGGCGCAGCGGCATCAGCTGCGACGTCATTTACCTGCACGCGAGCGACGAGGTGCTGCTCAAGCGCTATGCGGAGACGCGCCGCAAGCACCCGCTGCTCGCCGAGGGAATCAGCCTGCGCGACGCGATTCGCTCAGAGCAGCGGCTGCTCGACCCGATCATCAAGGCGGCGGATCTCGTGATCGACACGTCGAACATGGGTGTGCATGCCCTTCGCGAACTGATTCGCGACCGCATCGACCGGCGCCTGGAGGGGCGGCTGTCGCTGATGTTCGAGTCATTCGGCTTCAAGCACGGGATTCCGGGAGATGCCGACTTCGTGTTCGACGTGCGCAGCCTGCCGAATCCGTTCTGGGAGCATTCGCTGCGCTCGCTGACGGGGCGCGACGAGCCCGTGGCGCGCTACCTTGCGGGCCACGAGAGCGTGCGGGCGATGATCGCGGATATCGCCGCATTCCTCGCGAAACGGATCCCCGAGTTTGCTTCAGCGAACCGAGCCTACCTGACAATCGCGATCGGCTGCACCGGCGGGCAGCACCGCTCGGTCTATATCGCCGAGCAGCTCGCCGCACACTTCCGCGCGACGCATCCGCAGGTGCTGACGCGGCACGACGCGCTGCGGTCCGGCGCTTGAGGCCGCGACACCGCCGCGTCGATCGGGGCCGCTATCGCAGCGCATCGATCGCCTCGTCGAGTCCGGCGAGGTTGAGCGGGTACATACGCCCCTCGAGCAGCTCGCGCGTCATTTCGACCGACGCTATCTGCCGCCAGTGGCTCTTCGGCTGGGGATTGATCCACGCGAATTTCGGGTAGGCCTTCAGCAGGCGCTGCAGCCAAACCTCGCCCGGCTGCGCGTTCCAGTGCTCGATGCTGCCGCCGACCGCGGTGATTTCGTAGGGGCTCATGGTCGCATCGCCGACCAGAACCAGCCGGTAGTCGGGACCGTAGGTGCGCGTGATCTCGAGCGTACTCATGGTGCCGCCCCGCATGCGGTTGTCGCGCCACAAGTTCTCATAGGTGAAATTGTGAAAATAGAATTGCTCGAGGTGCTTGAACTCGCTGCGCGCGGCCGAAAACAGTTCCTCACAGACCCGCACGTGCGAATCCATCGACCCGCCGACATCGAGCAGCAGCAGCACTTTGACGACGTTGTGGCGTTCGGGGACCATCTTGATGTCGAGCCAGCCCGCGGCGCGCGCCGTCGCGTCGATCGTATCGGCGAGCGCGAATTCGGTGGGTGCGCCGCGCCGCGCGAAGCGCCGCAACCGGCGCAGCGCCAGCTTCATGCTGCGCGTTCCGAACTCGAGATCGTCGGAGAGATTCGCGAACTCGCGCCGGTCCCAGACCTTGACGGCGCTGCGATTCGCGCCCGAAGCCTGGCCGATGCGCACACCCTGCGGGTTGTAGCCATGCGCGCCGAACGGCGAGGTGCCCGCCGTTCCGATCCATTTGCTGCCGCCCTGATGCCGGCCGCGCTGCTCATCGAGCCGCTGCTGCAGGGTCGCGAAGAGCTCTGCCCAATCGCCGAGCGCGGCGATCTGCGCCTTTTCCTCGTCGCTCAAAATCCGTTCGGTGAGCTTCTCGAGCCACTCGCCGGGAAGCGTGCGAGCGAGCACCGCGAGCACGTCCTCGATGCCGTGAAAATGGCGCGCGAAGGCGCGGTCGAATCGGTCGTAGTGGCCCTCGTCCTTGACGAGACAGGTTCGCGACAGCTGGTAGAACGACTCCGACGTCTGACCCGCGACCCCCGCCTTGAGGGCTTCGAGCAGGGTCAAGAATTCGGGCAGGGTCGCCGGAACCCCGGCATCGCGGAGCGCAAAGAAAAACTTAACGAGCATTCCTTCGGCCCAGGAACAGCAGCTGCTCGAACAAATGCACGTCCTGCTCGTTCTTCAGCAGGGCGCCGTACAACGGCGGGATCAGCTTGCGGGTATCGTCGCCGCGCAGCTGCTCGGGCGCAATATCCTCGGCGAGTATCAATTTGATCCAGTCGAGGAATTCGGAGGTCGAGGGTTTCTTCTTCAGGCCCGGCGTCTCGCGAACCTTGAAGAACGTCGTCAGCGCCTCGCGCAGCAGCTCGCGCTTCAAGCCCGGAAAGTGCACGTCGACGATCTGCGTCATGGTCGCTTCATCGGGAAAGCGGATGTAATGGAAGAAGCATCGGCGCAGAAACGCGTCGGGCAATTCCTTCTCGTCGTTGCTCGTGATCACGATGAGCGGCCGGTGCTTGGCGCGAACCGTCTCGCGGGTCTCGTAGACGAAGAACTCCATGCGATCGAGCTCGCGCAGCAGATCGTTGGGAAATTCGATGTCGGCTTTGTCTATTTCGTCGATGAGCACGACCGGCTGCCGTTCGCATTCGAAGGCCTCCCAGAGCGTGCCCTTGACGATGTAGTTGCGGATGTCCTGCACGCGCGCATCGCCGAGCTGAGAGTCGCGCAGGCGCGAGACGGCGTCGTACTCATACAACCCTTGCTGCGCCTTGGTCGTCGACTTGATATGCCATTCGAACAGCGGCATCGCGAGGGACTCGGCGATTTCCGCGGCAAGCAGGGTCTTGCCGGTGCCCGGCTCGCCCTTGATCAGCAGCGGCCGCGACAGCACCATCGCGGCCTTGACCGCGACATTGAGCTCCTCGGTCGCGATGTAGCGCTCGGTGCCCCGGAATTCGCGTTTCACACGATCACTTCGCCATGACGCGCAGGATCTGCATGGAATTCGTGCCGCCCGAAACGCCGCTGAGCGCGCCCTTGGTCAGGATGACCAGGTCGCCTTCCTTCACGAGGTTAAGTGTCAGCAGCTGCCGAAAGATCGAGTAATAGAATTCCTTCGACGTGCTGTCCATGTCCTCGTACGCGACCGGGTAGACGCCGCGGTACAGCGTGACGCGGTGCCGGGTGATCTCCTGGCGCGTGAACGCGTAGATCGGGATGTCGGTGCGCACCCGGGACATCCACAGCGTCGTCGTGCCGGATTCGGTCAACGCGACGATCGCCTTGACGTTGAGATGGTTGGCCGTGAACATCACCGCGGCCGCGATCGCCTCGTCGGTGTGTCCAAAATGCCCGGTGTTGCGCTGCCGGATGCGCACGTGCGCGTCCTGGTATTTTTCCGCCCCGACGATGATCTGCGACATCGCCTCGATGACCTTGGTCGGGTGCTTGCCGGATGCGGTCTCGGCCGAGAGCATCACGGCATCGGTGCCGTCCATGACCGCGTTCGCGACGTCCGAGACTTCGGCGCGGGTCGGTATGGTATTGACGATCATCGACTCCATCATCTGAGTCGCCGTGATCACGACCTTGTTCTGATGGCGCGCCTCTTGGATGATCTGCTTTTGCAGGCCGGCGAGCTCGGCATAGCCCATTTCGACGCCGAGGTCGCCGCGCGCGACCATCACCGCGTCGCTCGCCCGCACCACCCCGACGAGATTGGTCGATCGCCTCGGCCCGCTCGATCTTGGCGCACAGCAGCGCATGGCCGCCGGCCTCGCGCAGCAGCGCGCGAGCTTCGTTCATGTCGGCGGCGTCGCGCGCGAACGAAATCGCGAGAAAATCGACCTTCAGCGAAGCGGCGGAGCGCAAGTCCTCGCGATCCTTGTCGGTGAGCGCGCCCGCGGACAGGCCCCCGCCCTGGCGATTGATGCCCTTGTTGTTGCCGAGTTCGCCTCCGACCAGCACGCGCGTCATGACCCGCGGACCGTCGATCTGCTCGACTTGCAGGCTGATCTGGCCGTCGTTGAGCAGCAGCACGTCGCCGACGTGCACGTCGGTGGGGAGCTTCTTGTAGGCGATGCCGACCGATTTCTCGGTACCGGCGTCGACCGCGAGCGAGGCGTCGAGCACGAAGCTCGCGCCGTCGGCGAGCTGCGCCTTGCCGGCGGCGAAGCGGTCGATGCGGATCTTCGGGCCCTGCAGATCGCCCAGGATGCCGATGTAGCGGCCCGCCTGCGCGGCGGCCTGGCGCACGAGATCCACGCGACGCGCATGGTCGGCGAGCAGCCCGTGCGAGAAATTGATCCGTACGACGTCGACGCCCGCGCGCACCATGTCGGCAAGAACCTTGGGATCATCGGTGGCAGGACCTAAGGTGGCGACGATCTTGGTTCGCCGTAACAGGGATGTCATGCCGCTCTCTGCTCCAATATTTCCACCGCGGGAAGCTTCTTGCCCTCGACGAACTCGAGGAACGCGCCGCCGCCCGTGGAAATGTATGAAATGCTGTCTTCGATTCGGTACTTCTCGATCGCCGCCAAGGTATCGCCGCCGCCTGCGAGCGAAAACGCCTTGCTGCGCGCGATCGCGTTCGCGATTGTGCGCGTGCCTTCGCCGAATTGCTCGAACTCGAACACGCCCACCGGCCCGTTCCAGAGGATCGTGCCGGCGGACGCGAGGATGCGGCTGAAGCTTTCGGCCGAATCCGGGCCGATGTCGAGGATCATTTCGTCGTCGGCGACCTTGCCGACCGGCTTGACGTCGGCTTCGGCCTTGGCCGAGAACTCCTTGGCGACGACCACATCGGTCGGCATCGGTATCTCGATACCGCGGAGGCGCGCCTGCTCGAGCAGGCGCCTGCAGATGTCGAGCATGTTCGGCTCGTACAGCGACTTGCCGACCTTGAGGCCAAGCGCGGCGAGAAAGGTGTTCGTGATGCCGCCGCCGACGATCAGGCCGTCGACCTTCGCGAGCAGCGACTCGAGCACCGTGAGCTTGGTCGAGACCTTGGAGCCGGCGACGATCGCGATCAGCGGACGCGCAGGCTTCTCGAGCGCGGTTTCGAGCGCGGTCAGCTCGCTGACCAGCAAGGGACCCGCGCAGGCGACGGCCGCGAACTTCGCGACGCCGTGCGTGCTCGCCTCGGCGCGATGCGCCGTGCCGAACGCATCCATGACGTAAATGTCGCAGAGCGCCGCCATTTTCCGCGCGAGCTCGTCCGAGTTCGTTTTCTCGCCCTTGTTGAAGCGCACGTTCTCGAGCAGCACGACCGATCCCGGGGCAACCTCGACACCCGCGAGCCAATCGCGCTTGAGTGCCACGGGCACGCCCAGCAGATCCGCCAGGCGCTTCGCAACCGGCGCGAGCGAAAACTCCTCGCTGAACTTCCCCTCCTCGGGCCGGCCGAGATGCGACATCACGAGCACCCGCGCGTGACTATCGAGCGCCGCGCGGATCGTCGGCAACGCCGCCCGAATGCGCGCATCGCTGGTCACGGCGCCGGCGCTCACCGGCACGTTCAAATCCTCGCGGATCAGCACGCGCTTGCCGGACAGGTCCAGATCGGACATCTTGATGATCTTCAACGCTTCAGCTCCGGATCCGCTTCACTTGGCCTTCGACCACGCCAGCGTGGTGTCCAGCATGCGGTTCGAGAATCCCCACTCGTTATCGTACCAAGCACAGGCCTTGACGAGCGTGCCTTCGAGGACTTTGGTGAGCGTCGCATCGAAGGTCGAGGACGCGGGATCGTGGTTGAAGTCCACCGAGACCAGCGGTTGATCGGTATAGGCGAGCACGCCCTTGAACGGGCCGGCGGCCGCCGCCTTGACGAGGCTGTTGACCTCGTCCGCACTGGTCTTGCGGCCGGCGCTGAAGCTCAAGTCGACCAGCGAGACATTGATCGTCGGCACGCGGATCGCGAACCCGTCGAGCTTGCCCTTCAGTTCGGGCAGCACCAAGCCGACCGCGGCGGCGGCGCCGGTCTTGGTGGGAATCATCGACATCGTCGCGGAACGGGCGCGGCGCAAATCGGTGTGATAGACGTCGGTGAGCACTTGGTCGTTGGTGTACGAATGTATCGTCGTCATCACGCCGGCGACGATCCCGATCTTGTCGTTGAGCACCTTGGCGAGCGGCGCGAGGCAATTGGTCGTGCAGGATGCGTTCGAGATCACCGTGTCGCTCGCCTTCAGGATCTGCTGATTCACGCCGTAGACGATCGTCGCGTCGACATCGTCGCCGCCCGGCGCGGAAATCACGACCTTCCTGGCACCCGCGGTCAAATGCGCCGACGCCTTGGCCTTGCTCGTGAACAGTCCCGTGCACTCGAGCACGACGTCGACGCCGAGCTCGCCCCAAGGCAGTTTCGCGGGATCGCGCTGCGCAATCACGCGAATCCGATCCCCGTTGACGACCATCGAATCGCCGTCGACGTGCACGTCGCCCTTGAAGCGGCCATGCACGGTGTCGAAGCTGGTCAAATGCGCGTTGGTCTTCGCATCGCCGAGATCGTTGATCGCCACGATCTGCAGCGCGCCCTTGTGTGGTCCCTCATAGAGGGCGCGCAGAATGTTGCGACCGATGCGCCCATAGCCATTGATGCCGACCTTGATTGCCATCCGCAGTGAACCCCTGATTGCTTCTAAATTGAGTGTCAGCCTGCCAGCGCAGCGCCAATCGCCTTGACCACGTTCTCGACCGTGAATCCGAAGTGCTGGAACAAGTCCTTGGCCGGCGCCGAGGCGCCGTAGTGATCGATGCCGACGACCTGGCCGCGCGTGCCGACATAGCGCCACCAGCCGGCGCGCACGCCGGCCTCGACCGCGACCCGGCGCGTCACGGCGTCGGGCAACACGCTCTGCTTGTACGCCTCGTCCTGGCGATCGAAGGTGTTGGTGCTCGGCATGGAGACGAGTCGCACGCGCCGGCCGCTCGCGGCGACGCTGCGCACCGCCTCGGAGGCGATGCCGACCTCGGAGCCGGTCGCGATCACGATCACCTCGGGCGTGCCCTCGCTGTCGATGAGCACGTAGCCGCCGCGCGCGATCGCTTCGATCTGAGCGGCGCTGCGCGCCTGATGGACGACCGACTGGCGCGTGAACACGAGGCACGACGGTCCGTCGCGGTTTTCGATCGCGATTCTCCACGAGACGGCGGTCTCTACGCCGTCGCAGGGACGCCATAGATCGAGGTTCGGAATGATCCGCAGACTCGCGATGTGCTCGATCGGCTGGTGCGTGGGTCCGTCCTCGCCGAGCCCGATCGAGTCGTGCGTATAGACGTAGACCACGCCCAAATGCATGAGCGCCGCCATGCGCAGCGCGTTGCGCGCATAGTCCGAGAAGGTGAGGAACGTCGCGCCGTAGGCGATGAACCCGCCGTGGCACGCGATGCCGTTCAGGATCGCGGACATGCCGAATTCACGCACGCCGAAATGCAGATAGTTGCCGCCCGGCTGCGCTGCGGTGAGCACCACCGAATCCTTGCGCCAGGTGCCGTTCGAGGGCGTGAGGTCCGCCGATCCGCCGATCAGCTCCGGCAGGCTCGGGCCGACTGCATTCAGTGCGGCTTGCGAGGACTGGCGGGTCGCGAGCACCGTCCCGTCGGCCTGCGTCTTGGCGATGTAGGCCTTCTCGAGCTCGTCGAATCCGGCGGGCAGGCGGCTCTCCATGCGGCGCTCGTATTCGGCCGCGAGCGCGGGAAACTCCGACTTGTAGGCGTTCCAAAGCGTGCGCCATTGCTGCTCGGCGCGCGCGCCGCGCTCGCGCTGATCCCACGCCGCACGAATGTCCTCGGGAATTTCGAACGGCGGATAAGGCCAGCCGAGATGCACGCGCGTCGCGGCGATCTCAGCCTCGCCCGGCGCCTCGCCGTGCATCGCGGCCGTGCCCTGCTTGTTCGGCGCGCCCCAACCGATGATCGTCTTCGCGCAAATCAGCGACGGCCGATCGGTGACCGCGCGAGCCGCGGCGAGCGCCGCGGCGACCGCGGTGCTGTCGTGTCCGTCGACGTGCGCGAGCACATGCCAGCCGTAGGCTTCGAAACGCTTCGCGGTGTCGTCGGTGAACCAACCCACGACCTTGCCGTCGATCGATATCCCGTTGTCGTCGTAAACGACGATGAGCTTGCCGAGCTTCTGTACGCCCGCATACGACGCGATTTCGTGGGAAATGCCTTCCATGAGACAACCGTCGCCGACGAACACGTAGGTGTAGTGATCGACGATCGGAAATCCCGGCCGATTGAACGTGGCCGCGAGTGCGCGCTCGGCGAGCGCCATTCCGACCGCGTTCGAGACGCCCTGCCCCAGGGGTCCGGTGGTCGTCTCGATGCCGAGATGCACCTCGCGCTCCGGATGTCCCGCGGTCTTCGAGCCCCACTGGCGGAAGCGCTTCAGCTCGTCCATCGACAACGGATAACCGGTCAGATGCAGCACGGAATACAGCAGCATCGACGCGTGGCCGTTCGACAACACGAAGCGGTCCCGGTCCCACCAGGTTGGGTTTGCGGGGTTGTATTTGAGCACGTCGCGCCATAGCACTTCGGCGATATCGGCCATCCCCATCGGCGCGCCGGGGTGACCGGAATGCGCCTTCTGTACGGCGTCCATGGACAAAAATCGAATCGCATTGGCAAGTTCGCGGCGGGTGGGCATGGCAATCTTCTTTTACTTAAGGGAACGCGTATTGTCCTTTATGCGGGCGCTGCCAGCAAATATCGAGGGGCACCGAGCGCGAAATCTGCGGACCGCGGGCTCACAGGCGTGAAAAGCGGAAATTCGGCCGAAACGAGATGTTCGGCGCAGTTTGACGACATAGTGCCGCCTTATGTGCAGTCCCGTAGCATCAGGTTAGATGCAGTTCACCTTCGGCCAATATGAGCTTTGTTACGATTCTGTGTATGCGAATTATTCAAATGACCGATCCGCATCTGTACGGGCGCGCCGAAGGCAAGCTGCGAGGTGTCGAGACGGATTCCAGCCTGCGCTCCGTGCTTGACCACGCATTCGCGGAAGTGCCCGATTTTGCGGCACTTCTGGTCACCGGCGATCTCGTCCAGGACGACCCGAGCGGGTATCTGCGCTTCTGCAGCATTTTCTCGAGCCTCTCCCAGCCCGTGCTGTGCATCCCGGGCAATCACGACATACCGGAGGCGATGGCGCGCCAGCTCTGCGAACCGCCGTTCCGGATCTGCGGCACCCACCGGCTGGATGCCTGGCAATTCGTGATGCTCGACAGCTACGATCCCGGCCATGTCGGCGGCCGGCTCACGCAACAGGAACTCGCGCGCTTGGACGCCGCGCTCGCGAATTCCGACAGTCACACGATGGTCTGCCTGCACCACCACCCGATCGCGATGAACAGCCGCTGGCTCGACGGCATCGGCCTTGCCAACACGGACGAGTTCTGGCGCATCGTCGACGCGCACGCGCACGTCAAGGCGGTCGTCTGGGGTCACGTGCATCAGGCTTACGAGGGCACGCGAGGCGCGGTGCGCCTGTTCGCGACCCCCTCGACCGGTGCGCAATTCCTTCCCGCGAGCGATCGTTACGCGGTCGATGCGCGCCCCCCCGCGTATCGCAGCTTCCGCCTGCACGCCGACGGGGGAATTGAGACGCAAGTGCATTGGGTCGAAGCACTGCCCGCTCGGCAGGTCGCGGCGCGCTGAGTGCGCGCGATACTCCTCGCCGCACTGCTGCTGGCCGCCGCGCCGGGACGCGCGGATGGTGCGTTGCATTCCCTGTGGGAGCTGCACGGCAAACACAACACCGTTTATCTGCTGGGATCGATTCATGTGCTGCGCGCGCGCGACTATCCACTCGCGAAGCCGGTGCTCGATGCCTACGCGGACGCCAAGGCGGTCGTCATGGAAATCAATCTCGACGAACTCGACCTAGGCGAGCTGCAGCAGCAGATGCTCGCGAGCGCGATGCTGCCGGACGACAAGACTCTCGCGCAGGTCATGGGCGCCGATCGGTACGCGCACGCGGCGGGCCTCGCGCAGGGGCTCGGCTTCGACCTCGCCGCCTTCGATCGATTCCAGCCCTGGTTCGTGGCCGAGGCCATTTCGCAACTGCAGCTCGCGCAACTCGGATTCCAGGCCGAGTCGGGCGTGGAGATGTATTTCCTCGAAAAGGCCCGCGCGGACGGCAAGTCGGTCGCGGGACTCGAGACCGTGCACGACCAAATCGCCTTGTTCGGCGCGATGTCGCCCGACGAGCAGTCGCAATACCTGCTGTCGAATCTCGAGGAAGCGCGCGAGCTGCCGCGCGAGGTCGATGAGATGGTGCACGCCTGGGCCGGCGGCAATACCGCCTGGTTCCGCGCGCATTTGCGCCAGGAGCTCGGTCGCGACCCCAAGCTCTATGAGTCGGTGCTCGGCTCGCGCAACCGCAAATGGCTGCCGAAAATCGAGGCGCTGCTCGATGGCGACAAGAACACCCTGGTCATCGTCGGGACCGGCCACCTGGTCGGCGAGGACAACGTCATCGAGCTGTTGAAGCGCGATGGGATCGCCGCCCAACAGCGCTAGGCGGCGATCGCAACGATTATCGTTCGTCTACACTCCGCCGGAAGGCGCGGCCTGCGCAGCGGGACCATGTCCCCAACGCTTCGCACCATTCGCTTGTCGCTGGGCCTCGAGCGCCGCGAGCTGCGTCTTTTGCGCCGGCGTCAGCACCGCATAGAGTTGCGAGCGCAGGTCCGCCATCTGCGCAACCAGCTGGGTCGAGAGCGTGCCGTGCGTCTGGCTGACTTCGTTCGCGATCGACGCGTAGTTCGGGTCGTCCGGCGTCGCCTGGCGCAGCTTCAGCGAATTGGCTCGCATCTGCTCATGCAGGCTCTTGAGTCCCGGGCGCGCCGCATCGATGATCGACTTGACCTGCGCCTGCTGATCCGCGCTGAGCCCCAGCTTCGAATACAGGTGGGCGAGCCCAAAGCCGTGGTGGCGCCCGTACGGCGCGCCGGCCGCACCGCCGGGTGCGCTCGCCGCCGCGGCACCGTCGGCAGCTTGCGGAGCGGCGCCGGCCATCGCGAGCGGCAGCGAGGCGGCGATCAGTGCGGCGCCGGAAGCGAGAGTGGCCGCGACAAATATGCGCATTGCTTTCATTTCAACGACTCCTAGCTATTGAACGGGAATTCATGGGAAATCATTGTAATCTTCGCCCTGTGGAGATGTGCAAAGCGCGGCCCGCGACCATGCAAAGTTGTGTAAAGTCGCGGCCGAAATGCATCGTGCGGCGGGGACTGTGCGAAAGTATGCGCCGCATATCATGAACAACGCACCGAACAACGCGGCGGATCCGGCCAACGCGAGCGAAGCGCGGGTTTTGCTCGTCGACGACGATCGCGAGCTCTGCCAGATGCTGACCGAGTACTTGAATGCCGAGCACTTCCAGGTCAAGAGCGTTCACGACGGCGGGGTCGCGCTCGAGGAGCTGCGTGCCGGCGAATTCGAGATTCTGATCCTCGACGTCATGCTGCCCTCGATCAGCGGCTTCGACGTGCTGCGCGAGCTCGGCGCGGCGCGCACCACGCCGATCCTGATGCTCACGGCCCGCGGCGACGACATCGATCGGATCGTCGGCCTCGAACTCGGCGCCGACGACTACCTCAGCAAGCCGTTCAATCCGCGCGAGCTGGTGGCGCGCATGCGCGCGATTTTGCGCCGCGCGAGCAGCCGCGGCACGCGCGGCGCGGCGCCCGATGTCTACGAGATCGGCCCGATCGTTCTCAACACCGGCATGCATCAGGTTCGCGTCGCGGGACAGACGGTACCGTTGACCGGCGCGGAATTCCGCGTGCTCGAGCTGCTGATGCGCTCTGCGGGAACCGTGATCTCGCGCGACCTGCTGACCGAGCAGGCGCTCGGCCGCAAGCTCGTGCCGTACGACCGCAGCATCGATACGCACATCAGCAACCTGCGCCGCAAGCTCGCGCTCGAGAGCGGCTCGCAACCGGAAATCAAGAACGTCCGGGGCTCCGGATACACCCTGACGCTTAGCAGTGCATAGCCTTTTTTTCCGGATCTTCATGCTGTTCTGGATGGCGATGGCCCTGATCGTCGTCGGCAGCATCGCGGTCACTTACGCGGTCGCCGCGCGCGACTACGAATCGGTCGAATGGCAGCGCCGTCCCTCGGTCGCGATGGCCGCGTCTCAAGTCATCGACACGGGCGGCGTCAAGGCGCTGCAGCACTGGCTAGCCTCGAACAAGAACGTGATCCCGGACCGGGATTTGTTCATCGTCGGACCCGGCGGCGAGGACATCCTCGGGCGGCATCTGTCGGAATCCGCGGAGCGCCGCTGGGAATTCATCAACCGGGAATCCGGCCCGGGCGCCGAGCCGCCGGGCCTCGAGCCGAGGGGTCCGGTCGAGCCGCGCTCGCCGCTGAACTTCCGCCCGTCGCGCCAGGCGCCGCAACTCGTGGCCGCGGACGGAACCGTCTACACGATTCTGTCGGTGCCGCGCCGGCCGAGCATCTTCGGCGCCTTCGGCCTCCCGGGAATTCCGCTCGCGGTGCTCGGGATCGCGCTGATCGTGAGCGCGCTCGCGAGCTGGTGGCTCGCCGAGCACTTGAGCGCGCCGATCCGGCGCATCCAGGAAGGCGCGCGCGCGGTCGCTTCCGAGCAGCTCGACGTGCGCGTCAGCGCCGGGCTCGGCGGACGCAAGGATGAACTTGCGGTGCTCGCGCGCGACTTCGACGCGATGGCCGATCAGCTCAAAGCGACCCGCAGCGCGCGCACCCAGCTATTCCGCGATATTTCACACGAGTTGCGCTCTCCGCTCGCCCGCATGCGCGTGGCGCTCGGGCTCGCGCGCCAACCGCTTGCCGAGCCGGGCCTGCAGCTCGATCGGCTCGAACGGGAAATCGAGCGGCTCGATTCGCTGATCGGCCATGTGCTGCGACTCGCGCGGCTGCAGGGCTCGGAATCGAACTTCACGCGCGAGGCGGTCGACATCGACGAGATCCTGCAAGAGGTCGTGCAGGACGCGAATTTCGAGGGCGCGGTCAAGAATTGCACGATCCGGCTGCAGGGTTCCGCTGGTCGCGAGCTACAGGGCAACCGCGAACTGCTGCACAGCGCGATCGAAAACGTGCTGCGCAACGCGGTCAAGTACTCGCCCTCCGGCAAACCGGTCGAGGTGCGCGTGGCCGCGCTACCCAGCGAACTCGAAGTGCGCGTGCGCGACCAGGGTCCCGGCGTCCCCGGCGGCGCTTTGGAGCGCATATTCGAGCCCTTCTTCCGGGTGGCCGAATCGCGCGACCGCGACAGCGGCGGCGAGGGCATCGGACTTGCGATCACGGCGCAGGTGCTCAAGGCGCACGGCGGCGCGGCGACCGCGCGCAATCTTGCCGAGGGCGGCCTCGAAGTGCGGCTCGTGCTGCCGCTGCCGCCGCGCGCCGCGGATCTGGAGGTCGCGCAGAGCGCCTGAGGATTTGACGCCGGGTGCCGCGGGCTTAAGATGCTGCGCTTCGACCTCGAGCACCGGGAGAGACGATTGAGCCTATACACCGAAGCCTGCCGGTACATTCCCGGCGGCGTGAATTCGCCGGTGCGCGCGTTTCGCGGCGTCGGCGGCGAACCGATCTTCTTCAAGCGGGCGGCCGGCGC
This sequence comes from uncultured Gammaproteobacteria bacterium, assembly GCA_963782845.1. GTDB lineage: Bacteria > Pseudomonadota > Gammaproteobacteria > Steroidobacterales > Steroidobacteraceae > Bog-1198. The sequence continues at coordinate 494,220 of CAWALM010000002.1, forward strand.
CCACACCTTCGCCGAGGACGGCCGCAAGTTCATCGACTACGTGGGGTCCTGGGGTCCGATGATCGTGGGCCATGCGCATCCGAAGGTGATCGAAGCGGTGCAGCGCGTCGCGGCCGACGGACTCTCGTTCGGAGCCCCGACCGTCCTCGAGACCGAACTTGCGAAGCGCGTGACGGAATTCATGCCGTCGATCGAGTTGGTGCGCTTCGTGAGCTCCGGGACCGAAGCGACCATGAGCGCGATCCGACTTGCGCGCGGCTTCACGGGGCGCGACATGATCGTCAAATTCGAAGGCTGCTATCACGGCCACTCGGATTCGCTGTTGATCAAGGCCGGCTCCGGCGCACTGACCTTCGGCGTGCCGACCTCGCCGGGCGTGCCGCAGTCGCTCGCGAAGCACACGGTCACGCTCGCTTACAACGATTCGGAACAGGTGCGCGAGGCGTTTCGCCAGTTGGGCGAGCAAATCGCCTGCGTGATCGTCGAGCCGATCGCCGGCAACATGAACTGCGTGCTGCCGGCTCCCGGCTTCCTCGAGACGCTGCGCCGCGAATGCGATCGCGCCGGCGCGCTGCTGATCCTCGATGAGGTCATGACCGGCTTTCGAGTCGCGAGCGGCGGTGCGCAAGCGCTCTACCGCATCAAGCCCGACCTCACGACGCTCGGCAAGATCATCGGCGGCGGCATGCCGGTCGGCGCCTTCGGCGGCCGTCGCGACATCATGGAGCGCCTTGCGCCGCTCGGCCCGATCTATCAGGCGGGCACGCTGTCGGGGAATCCCGTCTCGATGGCCGCGGGCCTTGCGACGCTCGAGTTGCTGTCGGCGCCGGGATTTCATGAGCGCCTCGGCGCCAATACCGATCGCCTGATCGGCGCGTTGCGGCGCGCCGCGGCGGCCGCCGGCGTCGCGCTCGCGACCAACCACGTCTGCGGCATGTTCGGATTTTTCTTCACGGCCGAGCCCGAGGTCGACTCTTACGCGAAAGTGATGGCGAGCGACGCGAAGCGCTTCAACCGCTTCTTCCACGCGATGATCGCCGAAGGCGTTTACTTCGCGCCGTCGGCGTTCGAATCGGGCTTCCTGTCGGCCGCGCACAGCCACGCCGACATCGATGCGACGGCGGCCGCGGCGGAACGGGCCTTTGCGGCCTGACGCCGTTCGAGCGGCGCGAACCCCGCGGTGGGCGCTGAGCGGTGCGCGCCGCGGCCTGGTTTCTCGGCGTCCTCGCGCTCGCATCCATGATCCTCGGCGCGATCGCCTATCCGTTCTACCTCGGGATCTGCGCGCTGCATGTCTGGCCGTTCCACCGCGTCTACAGCCGTCTCGCGATGCTGGTCGTCGTCGCGCTGCTCGTGTGGCTGTTCCGTCATTTGCAGATTCGCAGCAAGCGTGATTTCGGCTACGGGCTCGAGTGGCGCAAGTTCCTGCGGCGCGGTTCGTTCTGGGCTTTCGTCGGGGCCTTGACGGCTGCGGCCGGCGCGGCCTTCATCTGCGGAGTGGGCTTGCGCGTCATCGATCCGGACTTCTCGTGGACGGCGCCGAATCTCGCGCGCATCGTGCTCAACGCGATCCTCTCCGGCATCCTGGTCGCGCTGTTCGAGGAGACGCTCGCGCGCGGCGCGATGCATACCGCGGTCGAACGGGAATCCGGCCCCTGGACCGCGGCGCTCGTCACTGCATCGCTGTTCGCGGTCCTGCACTTCTTCGCGAAGGCCAGCATCCCGCCCGAGCAGCTCGCATGGCGCAGCGGTTTCGATTTGCTCGCGCTCTCGTTCGCGCCGCTCGCAGACCCTGCGCGGGTCGCGGATTCCTTGCTCGCGTATTTCGCGATCGGGCTCGTGTTGAGCTACACACGCATCCAGAGCGGCAACATCGCGGCGGCGATCGGACTGCACGCGGGCTGGGTGTTCGTGCTGCGCATCATGCAGCAAAGCACGGTGCGCAGCGCCTCGACCGACTACGCGTTCTGGCTCGGCAGGGTCGACGCCTTGGTCGGCTTGTGGATGCTGCCTTGGGCCGCCGTGATCGCGCTCGGGCTCTGGCTCACGCGCGGCGCCTGGGCGCGCTGAGCGCAACGATGCGGGCGCCGTTTCAATCCTCTTCCGAAATCTCGATGAGCGGCGCGAGCACGTCGAGCCGCTGCACGGGATCATCGATCTCCAGGCAGTATTGCTTGTCCGCCAGATCGATCGGCAGGATCTCCGCGAGCCGATGCCCGACCCACGCGGCATCTTCGAGGTGCATCTCGATGCCCGTGTAGACCTCGCCCAGCTGCGGCAGCACGCTCTCGAGCAGTTCGGCGAGGCGCGCGTGGCGCGCCGGCACGGGCACGGGCGGCTCGGGGGGCAGCCATTCGACTTCGCCGAGGTTGAGACCGTCGGCCTGGCGGCGGCGCGTGAGAATCCGAAAGCGGCGCTGCCCTTCGCAGCTCAAGCCCAGCAGTCCGTCGGGCAGCTGGTCGAAATCGACGATTTTGGCGAGCGTGCCGACATCGCAAAAGTCGGCGGCGCCGGCCTCCTCGCCCTCGCGGATCATCACGACGCCGAAGCCCTGCTCCTCGCGCATGCAGCGTCGCACCATGTCGACGTAGCGCGTCTCGAAGATGCGCAGCGGCAGCGGACCGCCGGGAAACAGCACGATGTTGAGCGGGAACAGCGCAATGAGGCTCACGACGCCTCGAGCGGCGCTGCGGCGGCGCGAGCGCGCAGCGCGCCGAGCAGCTTCTGGTGCAAGCCGCCGAAACCGCCGTTGCTCATGACGAGCACGTGGTCGCCGCTGTGCAAGGAGGCGCCGAGTTCGGCGACGAGCCGCTCGACGGTCGGCGCAAACTGCGCGCGCGCGCCGAGCGCGGACACCGCGGCGGGCAAATTCCAGCCGAGATCGGGCGGATTGAAAAACCAAATCTCATCGGCGGCGCCGAGTGAGGCCGCGAGCGCCTCGCGATGCACGCCGAGGCGCATCGTATTGGAGCGCGGCTCGAGCACGGCGACGATTCTTGCGGCGCCGACCGCGGCGCGCAAGCCGCTCAAGGTCGTCTCGATCGCGGTTGGATGGTGGGCAAAATCGTCGTAAACGGCGATGCCGCCGGCTTCGCCGAGCAGCTCCATGCGCCGCTTTACCCCGCCGAAGCGGCCGAGCGCCTCGAGCGCGCGCGCGGGCGCCACGCCCACGTGGTGAGCGGCCGCGATCGCAGCGAGCGCGTTCATGACGTTGTGGGTGCCGATCAGCGGCCAGTCGACGCGGCCCAGGTCACGGCCGCGCTGAAGCACCGTGAATCGCCGGCATGCGCTTCCCGCGTCGACCTCGGCGCTCCAATCCGCGTCGGGCGTCGACAGGCCGAACGACTCGCGCGGCGTCCAACAACCGGCCGCGAGCGTTTCGGCGAGATTGGCATCCTCGCCGTTGACGATCAGGCGCCCGTTCGAGGGCACGGTGCGCAGCAGCTGGTTGAACTGCCAGCGGATCGCCGCGACATCCGGATAGATATCCGCGTGGTCGTATTCCAAGTTGTTGAGCACCGCGGTACGCGGCCGGTAATGAACGAACTTGGCGCGCTTGTCGAAGAACGCGGTGTCGTACTCGTCGGCTTCGATGACGAACAGCTTGCCGCCCCCGAGGCGCGCGCTGACGCCGAAGTTGGCCGGCATGCCGCCGACCAGGAATCCGGGGCTTAAGCCCGCGTGCTCCAAGATCCAGGCGAGCATGGAGGTCGTCGAGGTCTTGCCGTGGGTGCCGGCGACCGCGAGCACGTGGCGCCCGGCGAGCACCGCCTCGCCGAGCCACTGCGGGCCCGACACGTAGGGCAACCCTCGATCCAGCATCGCCTCGACGACCGGCACGCCGCGGCTCAGCGCGTTGCCGACGACAATGAGATCCGGGCGGATGTCGAGCTGCTGGGATTCGTAGCCCTGCACGAGCTCGATGCCGAGCGCCTCGAGCTGCGTGCTCATCGGCGGATACACGTTGCGATCCGAGCCCGTGACGCGAAATCCCGCCGCTTTCGCGATCGCGGCGATGCCACCCATGAAGGTGCCGGCGATGCCGAGTATGTGGATGTGGGCGTTATTTGGCATTCGGCAGCAGCGCCTGTTCGAGCAGCATCCGCAGCAGCAGGTAGCCCATGCTCACCGCAACCCCGAGCATCAGGTGGGAGCCCAACGCGGAGCGCCAGATATGCGCGCAGGCGAGCATGTACCAAACCAGCGCAATCAGCCATGCGAACACCAGCGGCACGGTGGCCGGATGGTGCTCGCCGAGCGTCTGCGAGAGCCAATCGAGCGGATACAGTGCGAGCACCGCGAGCACGCTGACCCCGAGCAACGCGATCGCGGTCTGCAGGAAGCGCTCGCGGCGGTTCGCGAGCCGCAGGATCCCCCAGGTCCACGCGAGCGGCAGTCCGACGCTGAGCAGAATCCGCGTCGCGATTGATTCTGGCGACGGCGGCGGAATCAGCGCCATGGTGATTTCGATCAATGCGACGAGGCCTGCCACGAGACCCAAAAAGAACGGCGAGGCCGGCAGTTGCGCCGGCGACATGCGCCACAGGGCCAGATCACAGAACGCTTTAGCGAGTCGCAGCATCGGTTGTCAGTCATAATCGCGGGCTCATTCAGCCCTCGATAAATTGTACACGTGGATCAAACCAATGCCCGACGCGATTTGGATCGACCAAGACGAGCAGGTACCTGCGCTCGGGCGCGAGCTGGAATCCCGGTCCTCGATCGGCTTGGACACGGAATTCCTGCGCGAACGCACCTTCTTCCCGAAGTTGTGCCTGCTGCAGATTTCCGCCGGCGCCAGCATCTGGTGCATCGACACGCTGAAGCTCGATCTCGGGCCCTTGGTGCCGGCTCTGACGGCCGCCGCGACGCGCAAGATCATCCATGCCGCGCGCCAGGATCTGGAGGCGTTCTATCTGACGAGCCACAAGGTCATCTCGCCGGTGTTCGACACGCAGATCGCGGCCGGCTGCATCGGGCTCAAGCCGCAAATCGGATATGCCGAACTCGTGAACCGCATGACCGGCGTGACGCTCGCGAAGGGCCAGACGCGCACCGACTGGTCGAAGCGGCCCTTGAGCCGCGCGCAGCTCGAGTATGCCGCCGATGACGTGTTGCATCTCGCGCCGGTCGCTGACTTGCTGGCGGCGCGCCTGCGCGAACTCGGTCGTGAGCATTGGGTGCGCGAGGATTGCCTGGCGCTCGAGCACCCGGAACTCTACGAGCCGGATCCCGCGCGGGCCTGGGAGCGCCTGCGCGGGATTGCGCAGCTCGAGCCGGAGTCGCGCGGCCGCGCGAAGGCGCTCGCGGTCTGGCGCGAGAGGGTCGCGCGCGACCGGGATCTGCCGCGCTCCTGGATCCTGGCCGATGCGGCCGTTTTCGACGTCGCCCAAACGAATCCCAAGAGCGCCGGTGAATTGCGCTCACTGCGTTCGATTCCCGCGAGCTTCAATGAAGGCTTCGCCGCCGGCCTGCTCGAGGCGCTGCGCGCCGAGTCGCAGAGCGGTCCCGCGGATTTGCAGCCCGGCCTGGAGGCGCGGCCGACCCCGGCGCAGAAGGCGCTCGCCGTGGAACTCGGCAAGATCGTGGACGCGCGCGCCGCGGAACTCGGCGTGAGCGCCGAGATTCTCAGCCCCCGCGGCGAACTCAAGGCGCTGGCGATGGGGGCGCGCGATGCGCACGCGCTCACCGGGTGGCGGCGTTCGGAAATCGGCGAGCGGCTGCTCGAGCGTCTCGGCGGCGGGGAGCCTTAAGCGCTGTGCGCGGCCGCCTCGGAGCGCGCGATCACGCGCTTGAGACTCTCGAACACCACTTGCATGTCCGCGTCCGCATCCACGACCGCGAGCAGCCCGATGTCCCGATAGTGCTGGATCAAGGGTTTGGTCTGCGCCTCGTAGACTTCGAGCCGCTTGCCGATGACCTCTTCCTTGTCGTCGGGCCGCTGGATCAGGCGCGGCGAATGGCCGCACTTCTCGCAGTGCACCGGCCCATCCGCGGGCGACGTGTAGATGTTGAATACACGGCCGCAGTCCTGGCAAATGCGCCGGCCGGTCAAGCGCTTGAACAACACGCCGAGATCGAGATTGAGCAGGATCACGGCCTCGAGCGGCTGCCCCAACTCGGCGAGCAGCGACTCCAAGGCGGCAGCCTGCGCAAGGTTGCGCGGATAGCCGTCCAGGATGAAGCCCTTGGCTGCGTCGGGCTGGGAAAGCCGCTCGCGCAACATGCCGAGCACCGTCGCATCGTCGACCAAGGTGCCGGCGTCGAGCGCGGCCTTGGCGCGCAAGCCCAGCGGCGTGCCCTTGGCCACCGCCTCGCGCAGCAGGTCGCCGGTCGAGATTTGCGGCACGCCATAGGCCTTCACGAGCAGTTGTGACTGCGTACCCTTGCCAGACCCCGGAGCCCCCAATAAGACAATTCGCATAGTTATCGTTCGGTGTTAAAAGCGCGCTACCGTACCTTCGCGGGCCCCGGTCGTCAAACCGCCCCCCTTAACAGATGCTGATGGTGCCCTGATCGGCTATTCTGCGCGACTCAATGCTACCAGGGGCCAGCCGATGAAGATGCCAAAGAAGCGAGTGTCGTCCCCGCGGAACGCGTTCTACGCCCAATCGGGGGGCGTATCGGCGGTCATCAACGCCTCGGCCTGCGGCGTCATCGAAACCGCGCGCAAGCACCCGGGCAAGATCGGCAAGCTCTATGCGGGCCGCGACGGCATCGTCGGCGCGCTCACCGAGGATCTGATCGACACCAGCCTCGAGAGCGCCGCGGCGATTCGGGCGCTGCGCCATACGCCGGGCGGAGCTTTTGGCTCGGCGCGCTACAAGCTCGCCGGAATCGATCAAAACCGCGCGCAATACGAGCGCCTCATTGAGGTATTCAAGGCGCACGACATCGGCTATTTCTTTTATAACGGCGGCAACGATTCGATGGATACGGCGCAAAAGGTCGCAGAAATCGGTCAGATCATGGGCTATCCGATGACTTGCATCGGCGTACCCAAGACCGTCGACAACGACTTGCCGCTCACCGATTGCTGTCCCGGTTTCGGCTCGGCCGCGAAATACATCGCCGTGTCGACGCGCGAAGCCGCACTCGACGTCGTCTCGATGGCGCGCACCTCGACGCGGGTGTTCGTGCTCGAAGTCATGGGCCGGCACGCCGGCTGGATCGCGGCGGCCGGGGGCCTCGCGGGCTCGAAAGCGGGAGACGCGCCGCACATCATCCTGTTCCCGGAAATTGCCTTCGACCAGGAGAAATTCCTCGCGAAGGTCAAAACCTCGGTCGAAAGGCACGGCTACTGCGTGATCGTGGTCTCCGAGGGCGTGCGCGACGCCAGCGGCAAATTCCTCGCCGAGGCCGGCACCAAGGACGCGTTCGGCCATGCCCAACTCGGCGGCGTGGGACCCGTGGTCGCTGAAATGACGCGCGCGGCGTTCGGCTACAAGTTTCATTGGGCGGTTGCCGACTATCTGCAGCGCTCGGGGCGACATATCGCCTCGAAGGTCGATGTCGAGCAGGCATACGCGGTCGGCAAGGCCGCCGTCGAATTCGCGATCAAGGGCAAAAACGCCGTGTTGCCGATCATCGTGCGCAAATCCGCGAAGCCCTATCGCTGGAGCATCGGCGAGGCGCCGCTGTCGGCGATCGCCAATCGGGAAAAACAGGTCCCGCGCAATTTCATCACGGCCGACGGCTTCGGCATCACCGCCGCCTGCCGCCGCTACCTCGCCCCGCTGATCGGCGGCGAGGACTATCCGCCGTATCGCGACGGCCTACCCGTCTACGTCGAGCTCAAGGGCCACGCCGTGCCGCGCCGGGTCAAGCGCCGCTTCGCGCTGTGATAAAATTGCCGCTTTCCCCAATAAAACCATATTTTTCAACGCTATAAGACCTCGAAAAAAAGGGAGATGCCTTAAATGACGCTCGACAACGCGCTCTGGCTCGCCATTGCAGCCGGTGTAGTCGCCATCCTGTACGGTGTTTATTCGGTCAGCTGGATCCTCGCGCAGCCCGCGGGCAACCCGCGCATGCAGGAAATCGCGGCGGCGATCCAGACCGGCGCACGCGCCTACCTGAATCGCCAATATTCGACGATCGCGCTGGTCGGCGTGATCCTGTTCGCGGCGCTTGGATACTTTTTGGGGATGGCCACGGCCGGCGGCTTCGCGGTCGGCGCGCTGCTCTCGGGCCTCGCGGGCTACATCGGCATGTTCATTTCGGTGCGAGCCAATGTGCGCACGGCGCAGGCGGCTCATAACGGCATCAATGCGGCGCTGCAGGTCGCGTTTCGCGGCGGCGCAATCACCGGCATGCTGGTGGTCGGCTTAGGTCTGCTCGGCGTCGCCGGCTACTATCTCGCGATGCTGCACTTCCTCGCGGACTCGGAGGCGGCGCTGCGCTCGCTCGTCGGACTCGCATTCGGCGGCTCGCTGATCTCGATATTCGCGCGATTGGGCGGCGGAATCTTCACGAAGGGCGCCGACGTCGGCGCGGACCTCGTCGGCAAGGTCGAGGCCGGCATTCCCGAGGACGATCCGCGCAACCCCGCGGTGATCGCCGATAACGTCGGCGACAACGTCGGGGACTGCGCCGGCATGGCTGCCGACCTGTTCGAGACCTATGCGGTGACCCTGGTCGCGACGATGCTATTGGGCGGCCTCGTGATGGAAAATCTCGGCCCGAAAGCCGTGATGTACCCGCTCGTGCTCGGCTCGATCTCGATCGTCTCCTCGATCATCGGCACGTTTTTCGTGCGGACCAAGGAGGGCGGCAAGATCATGAACGCGCTCTACAAGGGCGTGATCGTCGCGGGCGCCATATCCGCGATCGCATTCTATTTCGTCTCGCAGTGGCTGATGGGCGACAAGGCGATGACGTTCTGGCTCTGCACGCTGGTCGGACTCACGCTGACCGCCGCGATGATCGTGATCACCGAGTACTATACGGCGACCGAATACAGCCCGGTCCAGCACGTCGCGGCCGCCTCGCGCACCGGACATGCGACCAACATCATCGCCGGCCTCGGCGTTTCGATGAAGGCCTGCGCGCTGCCGGTGCTCGCGGTCGCACTCAGCATCTGGGCCTCGTTCCAGCTCGCCGGTCTCTACGGCATCGCGATCGCGGCGACCGCGATGCTCTCCATGACCGGAATGATCGTCGCGCTCGACGCCTACGGCCCCATCACCGACAACGCCGGCGGCATCGCCGAAATGGCGGGCCTCGACAAGCGCGTGCGCGACATCACCGACCCGCTCGACGCGGTCGGCAACACCACCAAAGCGGTCACCAAGGGGTATGCGATCGGGTCGGCGGGCCTTGCGGCGCTGGTCCTGTTCGCCGACTACACGCACAAGCTCGAAGAGGTGCTCGGCCACGCGACCAGCTTCGACCTGTCGAATCCGGCGGTGATCATCGGACTGTTCATCGGCGGGCTCGTGCCGTACTTGTTCGCGGCAATGGCGATGGAAGCGGTGGGCCGCGCGGCAGGTGCGGTCGTCGAGGAAGTGCGCCGTCAATTCCGCGAGATCGCGGGCATCATGGAAGGCACGGCGAAGCCCGATTACTCGCGCGCCGTCGACATGCTGACCAAGGCCGCGATCCGCGAAATGATCGTGCCGTCGCTGCTGCCGATCTTCGTTCCGATCGTGCTGGTGTTCGTCGTGAACTGGCTCATGGGCCCGCCCGCTGGCGTGCAAGCGCTCGGCGGCCTGTTGATCGGGACGATCGTGACCGGCCTATTCGTCGCGATCTCGATGACGACGGGCGGCGGCGCCTGGGACAACGCCAAGAAATACATCGAGGAAGGACATTTCGGCGGCAAGGGGTCGGACGCGCACAAAGCGGCCGTCACGGGCGATACGGTCGGCGATCCGTACAAGGACACCGCCGGCCCCGCAATCAATCCCTTGATCAAGATCATCAACATCGTAGCTTTGCTGCTGGTGCCGCTGCTCGGCAAGCTGATGTAGCGATGGTTTCGCCCGCGCGCAGGCGCGCGCGGGCAATCACGACGCGCGGGCGGGCGCGCGCCGTGAGGCGACGATGCCGAGCGTCGCGCTGATGCACAGCAAGCCGACGCCGAGGTTGATGACCGAGGCATAGGCTGCCGCGCCGCCGGCGCCGGCGAGAAAACTCGCGGCATAGGGCCCGGTGGCGTAACCGAGCTTTGAACAAAGACCGGCGAGCGCCGCCGAACGGCCGGTGCGATCGAATGATGCGCACAGTCCGAACAGATAGGAAACCCCGAAGTACCAGGTAACTGCCGTGGCAACATTGGCCGCGGCGTACACGGCCGGCCAGGCACTCGCATGGAATGCGGCGTTGCCGAGTATCGCCGCGACGGTGCCGATCGCGATCGGCACCGTGCGGCCCCAGCGCATTCCGAACACGACGACCAGCAGCGCCCCGACCATCGCCAACCAGCCGGATACTCCGATCGCGGTCGTGATGAACTGCAGGCTGAGGCTGCTCGCGCGCCCGAGTTCGATGATGTAGGCGGCCGGAGCCATGTTGCCGGCCTGGAAAAAGAATACCGACAACAAGGCCAGTACCTGAGGCAGCGCGATGCCCGCCGTTTGCGCGCGCGACGCCACAGCCGGCGCGGTGGATTGCGGCGGGATCGCGAAGGCCGGTAGCAGCGGCAGCATGGCGAGGGCCACGGCGCCGAATGCAGCGAGCGCGATGAACAACACGGGCGTTCCGTAGAGCGGCACGAGCCGCGGCAAGAACATGAGCCCGAAGCCGGTCAGGCAGGCCTGCACGGCGCACAGCATCGCAAAGCAGCGCTCCGGCATGCCGGAGCGCGCGTAGACGCCATAGCTCACGCCGATCAACAGGCCCGCGCACAGTCCGTGCACCGCGCGGAGCACCATGAGCGGCGCCACCGCATGGATCAGCGTCGTCGCCAGATCCATTCCGATCAACGCACACAGCAATCCATAGGCGAGCGGCCGCCACGCGACGCGCCGTACGATCAGCACGGCGACCAAGGCGCCCGCCGACATCCCGTAGACGTCGCAGGACGCGATGCGTCCGGCGACCGCGGCGGAAATATGCAGACCGTCGATCAGACCCGAGACGATTGCCGACATGATGAGCACGCTGTTGAAACCGGCGGTGCCCACGATCGCCAACATCAAGGCAACCGCGAGTCCATCGGTTTCGAGAAGTCGGGGTTTTAGTTTCACGGTCGGCAAAAGCCCTTGATCCGATCCGCTTCCGCCGCGGCGGCCGACCACTTGAACACGGCGCCGTCGCTCACGTAGTAATAGATCATCCGATTCGGCAGCATCGCAACGACGATGCCGCCGTACCCAGACATGAATGGAATCCAGGTCTCGGCGTGGCAGCCGAGCGCCGCCCGCGCATTCCAGGCCCAGAACCCATGGCTGTATCTCAAGGTATCGGCGCCGGCGCGCAATCCGGGCCGCTGCGGCGCGCGCTGCAATGCCTCATCGAGCAGCACCGGATCGAGCATCTGCTGCGTGCCGATGCGGCCGTGATCGAGACTCAGGAAGCTCGCGAGCTTCGCGATGTCATCGCCATGCAGGCTGAGGCCAAAGCCGGTAAACGGCTGGCGCGCCTCATCGTAGGTACGGCGTGTGACGTCGAGCGCCGGACTGAGATGCAACGCCGGCCACAGGCCATTTGCGAGGACGTCCCGATAGAAATCCGCGTCTTGGCCCGATCGAGCGCGATAGAACGCGTTGAGCGCGGTGCCGAGCACGTAGGTATCCGGCGTGTGGTAGACCCAGAGGGTTCCCGGCGCACTCCTGCGCGGGTAGTGAGTGCACGCGAAATGCAGCTTGTCGGCATGCCGGTCCGGAATGAAGAACCCCTGCACCATGTCGGGCGAATCCTCGTCGGCTTCGAATTGCGCCGATCCGTAGCGCCCCGTCGCCATGTCCAGAGCGTTCTCGAAACTGACGTCCTGCCAGCCGCCGCGGCCGGCGCATTCGGGCACATAGGCGGCGATGCGCGCGGAGCTCATCTGCGGGTAGAGCGTCGCGAGGCGCATGAGCGCGATACCCGCCACGATCGACTTCGCGAGCGAATACGACGGCAGATCCATGACCTCGCAATACGGGTAAGGTCCGGCGCGTGTCACGCAGTCGCTGCGGTAGTGCACGCCGTTCGCGATCAGGCCGTAGACGCTCATGGACGCCGGCGCGATCTCGTCGACGGAACCGAAGCGCGTCGGATCGGCGCCGGGAAAATCCGCGGCAAGGGAGGACATCGGCCGCACCGGCAGGCGATTCTTGACTTCATCGCGATATCCTCGGATGAGCGCATCGCGACCGGCGACGGCGTGTGGCGTGTAGCGCGCCTGCGCGTAGCCCCACAGGTCGAACTGAAAATAAGCGCAGGTTTCATGCGCGATCTCATAGGCGACATCGGAAATCTCGCCGTCGGCGCGATACAAGAACGTCATCACGCCCTGATGCATGCAGTTCGCGTTGCGTTCCTCGAGCGTGAACGGCAGAGCAGCGCGGCTGAACTGCCCATCTGCGGCTTCGTCCCAGACTCTTCCCGGTTCGAGTATGAATTCCCATTCCGGATGCTCACCGGCAATCGCGCCGCGGCGCGCCGGAATCAATGCATCGCCGTCCTGGACGAATTCGAAGTCGAAGACCGGCAGGTGAGCCGCCGCGCCGTCGTGCGTTGTTGCGTCCCCGTAGCGGTCGACGATCGGCGTGAATTTCCGCTCCGCACGCTCGGCCACGAGTTGCAGTCGTCCCTCGAATTGTTGGCGCGGCGCGGCCACGGTCGTCGGCGGCGCAAAAGCCGTCATCGGCCAGGGGCCCGCCGTTCGCAACGACTGCAAAACCGGTGCGCCGAGTGCCGAGCGCCCCGCATCCTCGGCCTGCGCGGCACGGACGCAAAGCAGGCAAACACCGAGCGCCAAGGCACCGCGTACGGAGCTCATTCGAGCACCACGCCGCCGGCGCGCAGCAGGCTCAACAAGGGCTGCAACTCGGATTCGTAGCGCCGCCATAGGGCAATGGAACTGGAATACATCGGGCGGCGCACTTGGGCCGCGCTCGCGGTCAGGGACGGCGACTGGTTCTGGTGAAATTCGAGGCACGCGGGCTCGAACTGCAGTTCGCAGGCGGCGAGCAACCGGCGCGTGCTCGGCTCCTGATGGGCGACCAGATCTTCATAATCGATTTCGAAAAGCCGGTCGCCGAGGCGTTCGCGCCAATGCCGCATCAGCTCGGCAAAGCCGAGATAGTAACGTCCGAGATCGTTCTGGTCGTAGGAAAACGGATAGGCCATGCGAAACAGCGTCTTGTAGATCGCATAGCAGACATCGGCCGCGCCGCGGCGCACGTGAATGATTTGGGCGTGCGGCAGCGCCGCGGCAATCAGCCCCGCATAGAGAAAATTCATCGGCGTCTTGTCGAGCACGCGCGCCTTGCCGCCCGCGGGAAGGCGCGCGCAATAGGCTTCGCCCAGCGCCGCGGGATCGAGCGTCGCGCTGCGGCGAATCAACTCCATTTTGTCCGCCACGGGTCCCGCGAGGCGCATGACCGTGGTTGCAAAATCGCTCGACTCGCCCCTGCTCTCGACCTCGCTATGCGAACTCAAGATCCGGTCGACGAGCGTCGTGCCGCTGCGCGGCAGGCCGACGATGAAGATGGGGCGCCGGCTCGGACAACCGCTCCCGGGGTTGCCGCTCAGCCCGGCCGCAAAGGTCTTGCGAATCTCGGCCATCGCGGCCAGGTCGTCTTCGACGCGGTAACTCATCATGCGGCGGCGCGTGCGCGCCGCACGCTCGAGAGCGCTGAACGCGTCCGCGTAGCGCCCAAGATCCTCGAGCTCCTTCGCGAGCGCGAATCCCACCCCGACGATCCCCGGCGCCGGCAGCGCCGGATTTGCGAAGGCGCGCTCGAGCTCGGCGACGTGATTGCGTTCCGGCGTCTGGCGCCGCAGCGTTGCTCGATTGTAATAGGCGTCGAAATCCCCGGGCGCGAGTGCGATCACGCGCGTGAGCAACTGTTCCGCCTCCGCGAGCCGACCGAGGGCGATCAAGCAGGTCGCCCAGTTGTAGAGCGCTTGCGGATCCTGGGGCGCACCTGCGGCGGCCCGCGCGTAGCAGCGCTCGGCGTCGGCGTGCAGATTCAGGTTCGAGTACAGGGCGCCGACGTCCTGCAGCAGCTGCCTCTGGCGCTGCGCGCCGTGTTCGAGCTTGCGCAGCTCGGCGAGACCATGCTCGGTTTCGCCGGATTGCAGCCAGCACTCGATCCGCAGCAGCGTCGCGGCGGGATGCGCGCGCACGGGCGGGTCGGTCACACTCGCCGCGATCAATGCCCCGGCGAAATCCCCTCGCATCTGCAGCGCGCGCCCGAGCAGAATATGCCCCTCGACGCGCGCCCGCCGCGCCGCGAGGAACTCGCGCGCCGCGCTTTCGGCGGCTGCGACCTTGCGGACGCGTAGCAGCCCCTCGATGCGATCCAGCGCGGCGCCGTCCGGATCCATTCTCGGGGTCAGAACTTGTAGTTCATCGTCAAGCCGAGCGTACGCGGCAGGGTCGTCAGCTCCTTCGAGCCGTTGCCGAAATAGTTCTGAGTCGGTGAGGTTCCCATGTAGGCATCCGTGTAAACGCCCGTGACCCCGGCGACATTGGCGATATTCTTGACCCACAGGATCGCCTTCCACTTGTCCTGACCATATACGGCCGAGGCGTTCCAGATCCAAAATCCCGGCATCGGATAGTAGAACTTCGGCTGGCCGAGATAAGGATTCGGCGCAGGCACCGCATTGAGCGACGAGTTCGAGGAAAACAGCGTGTCCTGAGTCGAGGACTGGTACGAGCCGTCCACGTGAAACGAGAGCCGCCCGACCTGCAGCGGAACATGGTAGTCGGTCGATAGATTGAACTGGCTCTGCGGCGCGCCCGGGAGTTGCGCCCCGGCGGTGTTGATCGTGTACACGCCGTCCGCCGAAATCGCATCGTCCGCGAGCTTGGCATCGGTGTAGGTATAGCCGAGACCGTAGTACCAATTCGGCAGAATCCTGCCGGCGAGTTGCAATTCGACGCCCTTGGTCGTCGCTCGTTTGGCGTTTTGCACCGCGAAGAAGCCCCAGTTGGTCGTCGCGGTATTGACCTGCGGATTGCTCCAGTCGACGTAGAAGACGTCGGCGTTGTAGGTGAAGTCCCCCGCGGAGCCCTTGACGCCGAGTTCGGTATCGACGTCGGTATCGGGCTGGTAGGTGAGCCATGCAGGGCTCTCGGCGAAGTAGCCGGTCGTCGGCACGCCGTTCGAGCCGCCGCGCCGATAGCCTTGAGCGACCGTCGCATAGAGCTGGTCCGTCGGCGCGAAGTGCCACGAGGCGTTGCCCTTGAAGATGCCGCGATTGACGCTGCTCACGCCGCTCGAAGAGTCGCTGTTGTAGATCGACGCGTAGAGGCCCGCGGCCTGTTTCTCGAAAACTTCGTCCTTGTCACTGAACAGGCGATACCCGGCGGTGATTTGAACGGTTTCGGTCGCGTGATAGGTCAGCTGCCCGTAGAGCGCCGCCTCGCGGAAATGCTCGTCCTGGCGGTACAAGAAGTCGTTGTCGTTGATGACCGCCGACGCATAGGCCGGAAAGGCCGTGTCCCACCACTGCTTGAACCCGACCATTTCGCTGTCCTGAGTCGAATACAGACTCTGGTTTTGATAATAGGCACCTAGAATGTAATCGAAATGGGTCCCGACCGGCGAGACCAGGCGAAATTCCTGAATGACACCCTTGTCGCCGTAGGAGCGCAACGCGGTCTCCATGGGCCGCGGATAGTTGTAATAGAACTGCGCCCACCAATTGTTCTGCGCGTAGAAGCCGGTGTTCTCGCTCGTGATATCGCCGTGGTGATTGTATTGCGAGGTGCTCGAGGTCAGCGTTGCGAAACCGAGATCGACGGACCCCTCGAGGCTCGCGAGATAGACGTTACGCGAGGACGGCTCCAGCTGGACCGAGCCGATCTGATTCTCTTGGTAAGGCACTCCGGCGCCGTTGGTGCCGAGCGAGGTACCGCGCCGCGCCCCGTAGCGGTCCGATTCGCCCGTGAACGACAGCGTGACCTGAGCCGCGTCGCTCGGCTTCCACAGCAGCGCCGCGCGGCCGTAATCCTGATGCGCGAAATCCGCATCGGGCACGTCCACGTAGGTCGCGGCGGCGTTCAGGATTCCCTGTGGCGCGACCGGCACGCCCTGGGCATTGAGTTTGTAGACGTTCGGATAATCGGTCGAGCCCGGGTAGATGTTGTGCGTGCCCGTGAACCGCAGCGCCAAGGTGTCGCCGAGCGGCAGGTTCACGATGCCGGTCGCCGAGACGCCTTGCTGGTGCGAGCTGTCGACTTTGGAAACCGAGGCGCTGATCTCCCCGTCGAGCTTGCCGATTTCGGGTTCATTGAGGATGTAGCGCACCGTGCCGCCGATCGCCCCGGAGCCGTAGAGGGTTCCTTGAGGACCTTTGAGGACCTCGACGCGGTTGATGTCGGTGAGCAAGAAATTGGCGAAGATCGGCGTCTCGTTGACGTAGGTCGAGACCGTGGCCGCAGCCGACACCGCATAGTCGCCGAGCGCCGAGCTGTCGACGTTGAGGCCCCGGATTCGGATGCCACTGACCACGCTCGAGTTGCGGTCACCGCGATCGACGACCGACACGCCCGGAATCGAGCGCATCAATTCGGCGGCATTCAGCACGTTGTCGTCCTCGAGGGTCGCGCCGCTCACCGCGCTGATGTTGTACGGCACGTCGGTGATATTCTCGGGGCGCCGCTGCGCAGTGACGACGATTTCCTCGATCTCGCCCTCGGCGCTCGCGGAGCCCGCGGCCGCGAGGCCGATCGAGGGCGAAAATCCGGTTGCGGCGATCACGCCGGGGGCCAGGACTCGTGCGATGGCCCGCGTCAGTTTCGAGTTGTCGCAGCATTGGCTCATGGTGGCGGCATCCTTCAAGTTTGGCTTCGCAGCGAAGCGGGTTTGACGAGCGGTCCCAGGTCCTGAAACGCGGCCGCGGCAACCCCGGGTTGATAGGCGGGAAACGTGATTTTGGTATCCCGAAAACTCTTGAGCGGCTGTCCGAGACCGTTCCAGCCCTGGCGGCGGACGCGCGCGACATAATCGAAGTCGAGTTCAACCGGAATGGCCTCGAAACCGGAACCGGCCACGTGAATCAGTTCTCCGCCGGGTCCACAGGCGACCGACTTGCCCATGCCGGTCGGCCCCGCCGCGTTGATGTTGATCACGTACATCTGATTGCTCGCCGCGCCCGCGCGCGCCATCGCCGTCTCGACATCGCGATCGATCGTGTTGGTGAGGCTCGGGCAAATCAGCGCTTCGGCGCCGAGCGCGGCGAGGCTCCGCGTGATTTCGGGAAACCAGAGGTCGTAACAAATCGATATGCCGATCCGCCCCACACCCTCGATCGGCACGACACACAGCGAGTCACCCGCGGCAACCCCGGCCTCATACGGGCGGAACGGGTAAATCTTGCGATAGCGCGCCACCACTGCGCCGCTGGGATCGATGACCGGCAGCACATTGAAAATTTGCGCGTCGTGAATCTGGAACAGGGAGCCCGGCAGCAGCCAGACCCGGTTGTCGCCGGCGATTTTTCGAAATGCCCGCTCTGCCGGTCCGTCGATCGGTTCGGCATGCGCGATTTTCGTGCCGTAGGCGCACAACTCCGGCAGCACCACCATATCGAGCCACGGCAGCCGGCGCTTGACCGCCGCGACCTCCTCCGCCATGCGCTCGAGACTGTTCGATCCCGCGAGATCGATCTGCAAACCGGCGACCGCGAACTTGCGCATGAATCCCCCTCCCATGGGCCAACTATGCGACGGTGCCGGGACCCGGTTATAGGTCCAGAATGCAAAATTGATGGATCCAGATTAAGGTGCGATGAAACTGAGCACGTCGACGAGCTGCCGGCGGTCGTTGAACAAGTGGATCTGCTCGCCGTGGATGCGCACGAGATAAGCGGAAGGCTCGCCGTAAGCCCAGGAGCGCCACTGCCGATGCCAGTGTGCGCCCGCGACCCACCAGCGGCCCTCGTCGCGGTCCTCGCCCGCCAGCCCGGCGCTGCCGAGCATGCGCCCGCCGGGCAGCAGCCGGATCGTAAAGGGCTCGCCATATACGGTACGGCTGCTCAAGGTGGCTCCCTGCATGCGCCGCTCGAGCGCCTCGCCGCTCAAGCTTGACCGCGCCGCGCCGCGCGCCGGGTGGCGCCGCGCCTCGATGTCGCGCAGCACTTCGCTCAAGGCCGCGACACCTGCGCGGACCCGATCCGCCGCGAGGCCGGTCACCCCCATGCGAAACAGATTGCGCTGGGGATTCGGCGCCGAAAAGTAGTCGGCGACCGGCTCGATGAGAATCCCGCGCAGCGCCGCTTCGCGCGCGAGGTCCGCGGCATCTATGCCTTTGGGTCCTCGGATCCAGTAGGTCGTGCCGCCGCGTGCCGGCACGATTGCAATGAAGCGCTGCAGGTAGTGATTGAGCGCCTCGCGCAGCGCGAACAAGCGCTCCCGAAAGATCGCTCCGAGCCGCAGCATCGCCGCATCGTAGTGGCCGAGCGACATCAGCAAGGCCATCATGCGCTGGTTGCTGAGCGGCGGGCTGCGCGCGAGCAACGCACGCAGCTCGCGCGCCGCGCGGATGATTTCCGGCGCCGCGACCAGGTAGCCGAGCCGCACGGTGGGCGCGAGCACGGCCGAGAAATCCGCGACGTAGATCACGCGCTCGCCACCCGGCATCGCGCGCAAGGCCGCGGGCGCGTCCTCGAGATAATTCGTGGCGCTGTCGACGTCGTCCTCGATGATCCGGAAATCCTTGGCAGCGGCCTTCTTCAGCAATGCCGCCCGCCGGCTCGCGGACATCGTGACGCCCACGGGCCGCTGATGACTCGGGGTGACGTAGACGAAATCGGCCGCGTCGAGGCGCGAATCGACGACGATGCCGCTCTCGTCGACACGCTGCGCGATTAGGCGGGCGCCGCGCCGCCTCAGCAGCTCGCGCATCGCGATGTGTCCCGGCTCCTCGACGGCCACGGCCGTCGTCTGGTCGACGAGCAACTCGAGCAGCAGGTGCAGCGCCGCTTCGGTACCGGCCGTGATCAAGATCTCATCGGCCTCCGCATGGATGCCGCGGCGCGGCAGAATTCGCGATCGAATCTGCGCGATCAGCTGCGGATCGTCGGCATCGCCGCTGTCGAGGCTCCAGGCCTCGATCTGCTGCCGGCTCGCGGCAATGCGGCTCGTCGCGCGCCACTCCCGCCTTGGAAACAGCGTGCGGTCGAAGCAGCCGTCGATGAACGGGTAAGGATAGGCCTGCCAGTCCGGCGGGTAGCGCTGCACTGAGGCAATTGCGGGCCGCCGGCGCAGGTGCCTCGACCAGTCGGCTGCCTGGGGCTGGCGCGCCGGGTCGCGCGCGCCCCTCACGCTGCCGTGACCTTTGCTGAGCGCCTCGTTGAGGTACAAGCCGCTGCGGGCACGCGAGATCACGTGCCCGTCGTCGATGAGCTGCTGATACGCGAGCAGCACGGTGTTTCGCGCGACGCCGAGCGCATCGCTCAATCGACGCGAGGACGGCAGACGTTGGCCCGGCTGAAAGCGACCTGCGAAGATCCCTTCGATCAGCTGCTGGCGGATTTGACTTTGCAGAGCGATCTTTGACTGATGATCGATCTGCAGGTGGACGGCAATGTCAGGACGCTGCGCCACCGGCCTGCGTCAGTTCGCCGGCGCGCTCAAATGTCGAAATAGATCGCGTCGGAGTCGACCGCCCCGTCGCGGGTCGCGACGCGCAGTTCCGGCTCCTTCAGCGACACGCGCGAGCGCGCCGGCACGCTGCGCGCGAGAAACACCGAGCCGCCGATCACGCTGTCCTCGCCGATCACGGTCTGGCCGCCGAGCACCGTCGCGTTTGCGTACAAGGTCGCGCCGCTCTCGACGGTCGGGTGGCGCTTGCGCCCGCGGATGATCTGCCCGGCCGCATCGCGCGGGAACGACAGCGCGCCGAGCGTGACACCTTGATAGAGCTTCACGCCGGTGCCGATCACGCTGGTCTCGCCGATCACGACCCCGGTCGCGTGGTCGATGAAGAACGCGGGGCCGATCTTCGCGCCCGGATGAATGTCGCAGCCGGTCCGCGAGTGCGCCCACTCGGTCATGATGCGCGCGATCATCGGCACGCCCAGATCGTGCAGCACGTGGGCGATCCGATAGACGCTGACCGCGAGCACGCCGGGATACGCCAGGATGATTTCATCGAGATTGGTCGCCGCCGGATCGCCGTCGAACGCCGCCTGCACGTCGCCGACCAGCAGCCGGCGGACCTCGGGGAGACTTGCGAGAAACTCCTGCGCGAGTTCGCGCGCGCGCGGCTGGCACTCGCCTTTCTGCAACCCCGCGGCTCCGGCCGCGCCGCCGCTGCGCTCGCGTCCGTAACACAGGCAATTTTCGATTTCGCGCTCGACCTTCGGCGCCAACCGGTCGACGAGCTCGCCGACGTGGTCGGGCAGCTCGTCGCGGCTGATCTCGCGGCTGCCGAAGTAGCCGGGATACATGAGGTCGAGCACCAGGCCGAGGATCTCGACGATCGCCTCGCGCGACGGCAGATAGCGTTGCGAGACGCACAGCGCGCGCGGATCGGACGCATAGCCCGCGAGCAGCGCCTGGGCGATCGTCTCGCCCGGCGCCCATCGTCGCCCCGCACTGCCCATGCTGCTCATCGTGCGCGGATCCTCAGGCCACCGCCTGCATCTTTTCGACGTCGCCGAACAGGCCCTCGAACAGCGGCCCCGACAGATAGCGCTCGCCCGCATCGGGCAGAATCACGACGATCGTCTTGCCCTTGAGCGCCGGCTCGGCCGCGAGACGGACCGCGGCCACCATCGCCGCGCCGCAGGAAATCCCGCAGAGCAGCCCCTCCTCGCGCGCCAGGCGGCGCGCCATCGCGATCGCCTCGTCGTTGCTGACCTGCTCGACGCGATCGACTAGCGACAAATCCAAATTCTTCGGAACGAAACCGGCGCCGATTCCCTGAATCTTGTGGGGCGAGGGCACGAGCGGTTGGCCCGCGAGCGTCTGGCTGATCACCGGCGAATGGGTCGGTTCGACCGCAACGGTGAGGATCGGCTTGCCGCGCGTGCCCTTGATGTAGCGCGACACGCCGGTGAGCGTCCCGCCGGTTCCCACACCGGAGACGAATACGTCGACGCGGCCTTCGGTGTCGTCCCAAATCTCGGGTCCGGTGGTCTTTTCGTGAATCGCTGGATTCGCGGGGTTTTCGAACTGCTTCATGAGCAGATACTTGCCGGGCTCGGCCGCCGCGAGCTCCTCGGCCTTCGCGATCGCGCCCTTCATGCCTTTGGCCCCGGGCGTCAGCACGAGCTTCGCGCCGAACGCGATCAGCACCTTGCGCCGCTCCATGCTCATCGTTTCGGGCATCGTCAGCACGCATTCGTAGCCGCGTGCGGCCGCCGCAAACGCGAGCGCGATCCCCGTATTGCCGCTGGTCGCCTCGACGATCGCCATGCCGGGCTTCAGCGCGCCGCGCCGCTCGGCATCCCAGACCATCGCCGCGCCGATACGGCATTTGACCGAATAGGCCGGGTTGCGGCCCTCGATCTTCGCGAGGATCGTGGCGCCAAGGCCAGATGCGATGCGATTGATGCGGATCAGGGGCGTGTGCCCGATCGACTGGGTATTGTCTTCGTAAACCGCCATGCGACACCTCCATGAGCCAGAGCCGAACCTGAGTGTTGGCAGCCCAGGATTTTCCTCCTAAGCGGTCCCGAAAAGCCACCGCAGTTTGTTATGAGGCCCTGCCGAACGGTTATAAGAGGGTTTCCGCTGCGGCCGAGGTGCGCTCGGGCCGGCCGGCGCCGTTGGCGGTGCGTCGAGCGCCGCGCTACAAGGGCACGGGCAGGATCGACAGCGGCTGGGGACGCCCGACGAAGAATCCTTGCACGAAATCGATGCCCATGCGCTTCACGGCATCGAGCGAGGACTGATCCTCGACCTGTTCGGCGACCACCCGGAAATTGAGGCTGCGAGACAGGTCGATCATGGCGGCCACCACGGCCTGGTTGACGGTATCGACCGCGAGATTGCGGATGAACGAGCCGTCGATCTTCAAATAGTCCATCGGCAGGGTCTTGAGATTCGCAAACGAACTCAGTCCGCTGCCGAAATCGTCGAGCGCGAACTCGCAGCCCATGCCGTGCAGGACTTGAATGAAGCGGCGCGCATGATCGAGGCTCGCGACCACCGAGCTCTCGGTGACCTCGAAGCAAATGTCGCTCGGCGATGCGCCCGTGTGATCGAAGCAATCGACGACATACTCGAGGAATTCGGCGTCCGCGAGTGTCTGCCCCGCGATGTTGATCGCCACGCTGTGACCGTGGGGCAGCTTGAGACCGCCGCGTCCGAGCGCCGACAGCACCGCTTGGACGACCCAGCGATCGACGAGCGGCATCAGGCGGTAGCGTTCGGCGGCGCGGATGAACTGCGAGGTCGGCGCTTCGGTCTCGCCGTGCTCGCCTGGTTCGCCCTGCAAGCGCACGAACACTTCGAGCGCCGGGCCGCTGACGCCGCCCGAGCGCGCGTGCATGATGGGCTGGAAATACAGCTCGAATCGGTTGTCGCGCAGCGCCCCCTGCAGTTTCTGCAGCCAGTGGATCTCGCCGCGGTGGCGGGCGTTGGCCTCTTCGCGCGCCGAATAGACGTGCACGTGCACGCCGCCCTGCTTCTTCGCGACGTAGCAGGCCGAATCCGCCGAATTCATGAGGTCCTCGATGAGTCCGCCGTCGCGGCCGATTTCGACGAGTCCGAGGCTCACCCCGATGTTGAAGATCTTGTCCTTCCAGACGAAGCGATAGTCGTTGACGGAGCGCACCACGTCGTCGGCGATCTGGCGCGCTTTGTCGAGCGGGCAGCCCACGAGCAGCAGCGCGAATTCGTCGCCGCCGATGCGCCCGACCGTGTCGGAATCGCGCACCGCATCCTTGATCAGCGTCGCGACCTCGCGCAGCATGTTGTCGCCCGCCGTGTGGCCGCAGGTGTCGTTGACGGCCTTGAATCGATCGAGATCGAGGTAGGCGAGCGCATGCGTGACGTCGCCGGCCTGGGCCGACTCCAGCGCCTCCTGCAGCCGGCGCTCGAATTCGCGCCGGTTGACGAGCCCGGTGAGCGCATCGTGGCTCGCCTGATAGGTCATCTGGCGCGTGAGTCCGCGCAGCTCGCTGGTGTCGTGCAGCACGATGACGACGCCGCCGACTTCGTTGCCGCCGGAGCGCAGCGGCGAGACGCTGATTTCAACCGAACGCTCGGCGGCGCCGTTGCTCGGCACCAGCACCGCGCGCTTGCCGACGCTCACGCGGCCGCCGGTCGCGAAGGCCTTGTGCACCGGATCGCCGAGCGAGCGCCGATCGGACTCGTCGACGAGCGCAGCGACCTCCGAAAAGGCCTTGCCCATGACCTGATCGAACGGCTGGCCGAGCATCGCGCTCGCCGCTTGATTGATGTAGTCGATGCGCCCCTCCGCATCGACCGTGATCACGCTCTCGCCCATCGCGTCGAGAGTTGCCTGTGCACGCGGCGGCAGCGGCGCGAGCGGCGCCATCGCGACTGGGAGCATCTCGAGCGCGGTGAGCAGCAGCGCCGGCTGGCCGGCGCTGTCGATCACGGTGCTCGACAATTCGACGCGCGTCGATTGACCGTGAGCGCCCGCCAACTCGACCTCGTAGCGCTCGGCAGCCGGCTCGCCGGCGAGACGCCGACGCAAGTTCTGATCGACGAGTTCGACGTATTCGGGCGCGACGAAGTCCGCGAGCGGGCGCCCAATGACCTTGTCGGCGGTCGTTCCCAGGATCGCGAGGAACCGCGCGTTCGCGAACAGGATGCTCTTACGATGCACCAGCACCGCGTCATGGACAGTCTCGACGAGACGCTGAAACAGCTGCTCGCGGTCCTGCAGACGCGCGCCGCGCTTCTCGAGATCTTCGAGCAGCCCGTTGACCGCGGATCCGAGCTTGCCGAGCGCTTCCTGCTTGCCTTCGAGCCGAATGCGGCCCGACGCGCCCGCATCGCGCGTCACGCGCAGGATCTGCGTCGAGAAATCGTCGAACGCGCGCTCCTGGCGCCGCTTCGAAGCGTAAAAGCCGAGCAAACCCGCGGCCGCGATGGCCGTTGTCACTAACCATAAGATGACGGCGGGATAACTCAATGCGGACCTCGAGCTCGAGCAGTATCAATGACGCGGAGAATCGAGGCCCTTCGCGCTGCGGGCTCTTCGCGAATCATCGTGTCCCTCAGGATATCCCACCGGATTGGCATCGCTTGTCGAAATTGACCATAATCATCAGTCTTAAATCACCCGAACAAGCACCGCAGAGCCAATATGGACACGACAGCCGCCCGTCAACAAATGGTAGAGCAGCAAATCCGCACCTGGGAAGTGCTCGATCCGCGCGTGATCGGCGTTCTCGAGCGCGTCCCGCGCGAGGAGTTCGTGACCCCGGATTACCGCGAACTCGCGTTCGTCGATGGGCCGATTCCGATCGGCCACGGCGAGATCATGCTGGCGCCGAAGGTCCATGGGCGCATCCTGCAGGCGCTCAGCATCGAACCGGGGGACAAAGTGCTGGAGATCGGGACCGGCACCGGATACCTGACCGCCTGCCTGAGTCTACTCTCACGCGAGACCGCCTCGATCGAAATTCACCCCGATATCGCCGCACAGGCCCGCTTGAATCTGCGCGCGGTAGCGGCCGCGAAACCGACCGTCGAAGTGCGCGACGCGTTCGGCGGCACGGCGCTCGGCTCGCACGACGCCATCGCGGTCACGGGATCCTTGCCGGTTTACGATCCGCGCTTCGAACAGGCGCTGACGATTGGCGGACGTTTGTTCGTGGTCGTGGGCGTCGCGCCCGTCATGGAGGCGCTGCTGATCCGCCGCGTCGACGGCAGCGAGTGGGTCCGCGAAACCCTGTTCGAGACGGTGATTCCGCCGCTCTCCGGTGCGACCGCCGCGCAGAGGTTCGTGTTTTGACGATTCCCGAGATGACAGCGCGGGAATTCCTGGCGCGTCGCGCGGCCGGCGAGCCGATGACGCTGCTCGATGTCCGCGAGGACTGGGAAATCCAGGTCTCGCCGGTTCCCGCGCAGCACCGCCATATCCCGATGGGCCAGATCGCGGACCGGATTGCCGAACTCGATCCGCAGAGCGAAACCGTCGTCATCTGCCGGTCCGGCGGCCGCAGCCTGCAAGTGGCGAACTATCTCGCCGACCGGGGATTCAGCTCGGTCCATAACCTCGCGGGGGGAATCCTCGCGTGGTCGCGCGAGGTCGATCCGAGCATCCCGCAGTATTGAGCGCTGACACGGCCGCGCACACCGGTGATATAGTGAGATATAACACCTTGTCGCGGGCTGCCTTACCGATGAAATCCTTGTGCTTGTTGTTGTCGATCGCCTGCCTCGGCGTGCAGGGGGCCGCCGCGTCGGACCTGCTCGCGGTCTATCAGCGCGCATTGCAAAACGACCCGCAGCTGCGCGAAGCCGAGGCGAACCGCCTCGCGGCGCTGGAGGCGAAACCGCAAGCGGTCGCGGCGCTGCTGCCGCAGCTGGGCAGCAGCGCCCAGGTCTCGCGGGAACGCGATGTCGGGCCGAACAACATCGCCGAGTCGGTGACCCTGGGTCCCGGCGTGCCGCCCGTCATCGAACAGATCCCGTTCAGCGGCACCACGACCACGACGAGCCACCTGTATCGCGTCGATCTCAAGCAAAACCTGTTCAGCTGGCAGAACTGGGTCGCATTGAAGAGCGCCGACGCGCAGGTCGCCCAGGCCGAAGCCGACTATCAGGCCGCGCAGCAGGACCTGATCGAGCGGGTTTCGCAGCGCTATTTCGACGTGCTGTCGGCGCAGGACGATTTGGAAGCGCAGCAAGCGTCGCTGGCCTCGATCAATCGCCAGCTCGATCAGGCCGAGTCGCGCTACCAAATCGGACTGATTGCAGTCACCGATGTCGAAGAGGCGCGCGCCGAGCACGACAGCAGCGTGGCGGCGGTCATCAATGCGAAGCGCACGCTTGCCACCAATCAGGAGCTGCTGCGCGAGATCACGGGCGATGCGTTCGAGTCTCTGGCCCGTCCGAAGGAGCCGTTCGCGCTGCCGAATCCGGATCCCGTGAACGAAGAACAATGGGTGCAAACGGCCCTGCAGCAGAATCTCTCGCTGGTTTCGAGTCGGCTTGCGACCGACATTGCGCGCGAAAACGTGAGCTCCGCCGAGGGCGGCCACCTGCCGACGCTCGACTTGATCGGCAGCCGCTTCAAGACGCTGACCAACAGCGACAGCAACTACTCGAGCGGCAGTTTCGCGGAGAGCACGGCGCTCGATCAGAATTCGCGCTCGATCGGGCTGCAGCTGAGCTTTCCGATCTATTCCGGAGGCGCCGTGTCCTCGCAGGTCCGCAAGGCCGTCTACCTGCACCGCGCCGCCAAGGAGCGGCTCGAACGGGTTGCGCGCGAGACCGAGCGCGACACGCGCGACGCCTACCTCGGGGTCTTGTCCGAGATCTCTCAGGTCAAGGCGCTGAAAAGAGCGCTCGAATCGAACGCGGTCGCCTTGACCGCGACCGAGGCGGGCTACGAGGCCGGCACACGCACCGCGGTCGACGTCCTGCAGTCGCGGCGGCTCTGGGTCCAGGCGCAGACCAACTATTCTCGCAGCCGCTATGACTATTTGATCAACGTCATCAAGCTGCAGCAGGCCGCGGGCACGCTCACCGAGCAGACCCTGAGGCACATCAACGACTGGCTCATGGAGGGAGCGGCGCCTGCGGCGCCGGCGACGCCTCCGACGTCGTCGCTGGCGCCGACTCCGGCGGCGCTTGGCTCGCTGAGGTCAGCACACTAGCGCACTGCGCGTCGACGAGTTTGAGCAGGCGCTGGGCGCTGCCGCGATTGATCTCGACCGCGCGCCTCGCGATGGCGCCGATGCGCTGCCGCTCGCGGGAATCGGCGAGCAGTTCCGACACCGCCTTGCCCAACTCCGCCGCACCGGTCACGCGCCGTGCGGCGCCCGTCTGGACCAGCATCGCCGCGATTTCCTTCGCGTTGAAATCCGACGGGCCGGTCAACACCGGCAGCTTGAGCGCGGCAGGCTCGAGCAGATTGTGGCCGCCGATCTCGACCAGGCTGCCGCCGACGAAAGCGACGTCCGCGGCGCCGTAGAAAGCCAGCAGCTCGCCGACGCTGTCGAGCAGCAGCACCTTGACGTCGGAGCCGACCGGTACGCCGGCGCTGCGGCGCACGTATCGCCAGCCGCCGCGCTCGAGCAGCGCGGCGACCGCGTCGAAGCGCTGTGGATGGCGCGGCGCGAGGATCAGCAACGCAAGCGGGATTTTCACGCAGACCGCTGCATGCGCTTCGAGCACCTGCTCATCCTCGCCTTCGTGGGTGCTGCCGGCGGCCCATACGGGCCGCACGCCGATGATCCGCTGGCGCAGCGCGAGCCCCTGCTCGATGACGTTCGCAGGGATCTCGATGTCGAACTTCACGTTGCCGATGACATCGATGCGGGCTGGGTCGGCGCCGATCGCCTCGAAGCGCTCTGCATCGGCGCTGGTCTGCGCGGCGATGCGCACGTTTGGCGTGAACAGGCCGCTGAACAGGTCGCCGAAGCGCCGGTAGCGGGAAACCGATTTCTCCGACAGCCGCGCGCTCGCGACGACGAGCGGCAGGCCGCGACGCGCGCACTCGCGATACAGGTTCGGCCACAGTTCGGTTTCCATGATGATCGCCTGCACCGGCGCGCAGCCGTCGAGGAAGCGCGCGACCGCGCGCGGCAGGTCGTACGGCAGAAAGCGCACGATCACGCGTGCGCCGAACAGCGCCAGGGCGCGAGCGCGCCCCGTGGGCGTCGAGGTCGTGACCACGACCGGGATTCCGGGATAGGCCGCGAGCAGCCCGTTGACGATCGGCGCCGCGGCCGACACCTCGCCGAGCGACACCGCATGCAGCCAAATGGATCGCGCGCCGTCCGGCCGGGGTCCGAATCCGAAGCGCTCGCGCAAGCCCTGCCAATAGCCGCGATCGCGCAGCCCGCGCAGCAGTACCACGCCGAACGCGAGCGGCGCCGCGAACCGCACCAGCAGATTATAGAAGCTGCGCATGCGCGTAGCCTGCGACCAGGCAATTCCAGGTCGTCGTTGTGAACCGGCCGGCGGGCAGTTGCGCCGAGATCTTGCGCAAACTGCGGTGCAGGCGCTGCAAATTGCGGGCCTTCCACGCACCGGGCGGCCGAACCCTGCCGCGGTCGAAATCGATGACGCTGACGGCACCGAATCCGTCGAGCAGGATGTTGTGCGCGTTGAGATCGGCATGGTCGACGCCCGCCGCGTGCAGCCGCGCGATCGCCCCGCCGACGGCGGCCCACGCCTTGGCCTCGAGCGCGGCGCCGGCGAGCATCGCGGAGAGCGGCTCGGCGCCCTGGATCCGCCGCATGATCAGATCGCAGCGGTACAGGAGTCCCGCGCGACGGTAGCGTGCGGCGATCGGCTGTGGCACGGGCAGCCCGCCGGCGTGCAAGCGCGCGAGCAGACGCCATTCGGCGAACGCGCGCACGCGCTCCTCGCCGGCCCAGACATAGCGGTCGGCAAGCAGCCGCCGGGCAACCGCCCCTCCGCGCCGGTAGTGGCGCAGCACCCATTGATCGACGTTCGTCGCGATCAACCAGACGGAACCGCGGCCGCGAGCGGCAGGAGCGATCTCGCCGCGCGACCGCCAATAATCGACTTCGAAGAGCGCCTCTGCGGACGCATCCGGCGGAGCGCCGAGGCGCGATGCGTCGACCAGCATGGCGCCCCCGCGCGTGGCGATGCGTAGAGCGCTGTCCGTCGTCATATGCGGATCGCAGACATTGCGGGCGCCAACCCCTGGTTTGCTGAATAATTGTTAAAGTAAGCGCTCTGGCGCGGTCGCTTCGACCAAGCGCCGCGCGGAGTTTTCATGAGCGAGATTACAGTACCCGTTTCGCCCGGCGAATTGATCGATAAGATCACCATTCTACGCATCAAATCGCAGCGGATCACCGATGCCGCGAAGCTCAAGAACGTGCGCCACGAACTCGACGCCCTGCAGCGAACCTGGGCCGAGTCGCGCTATGCCGGCGCGGACATCGAGGCCGACACCGACGCGCTGCAGGCGGTCAACGAGCGGCTGTGGGTCATCGAGGACGAAATTCGCGACAAGGAGCGAGCGCAGCTGTTCGACGCCGAATTCATCCGGTTGGCCCGCGCGGTGTACTTCGAGAACGACGAACGCTCGGCGATCAAACGACGCATCAACCTGACTTTGGGTTCGGCGATCATCGAGGAAAAATCGTACAGCGACTACCGCGCCAAGGTGTATTCGGCGCCGCAGTAGGGGCATTTCGCCCACCCGCTAGCTTCGATCGCGAGGTAGACCCGCGGGTGCGAATTCCAGAGGTACATACCCGGCATCGGACACGACAGCGGCAAATCGGCGCTCGTAACCGAATAGCGGTGTTCGGCGTTCGCCGGTATCAATCGGTGCGCGGAATCGTCTTGGACCATCGATGGCATGCGGTTCACTCCTGGCCGAATTCTGCTCGCTGCGGCGCGCTTGCGCAACGGCGAGTCAGGCCGCGGCATCGAAGGTTGCGCGCCAGATCGCCTCGATTCGCGCGCGCTGACGCGTGAATTCGCCGGCCGCGACGACCGGCAATCCGTCGCCCTCGAGCGATAGCCGGTGCAACACCGCGCGATAGGCACGGTAGGCTTCCATGAGCCATTGCGCCGTGGCCGATTCGACGACGCCGACCTGCGCGAGACTCTCGAGCTGGCGGATGTTGTCGGTATAGGTCACGAGTTCCGGGTGGCGCTGCGCTTCGCTCAAGACCCAGTACTGCACGAGAAATTCGATGTCCGCGATGCCGCCGGCGTCCTGCTTGACGTCGAACTGGCCGTCCTTGGCGCGCGTCAACTCGCGGCGCATGCGGGCACGCATTTCCATGACGTCGACGCGCAGCGTCTCGCGGTGCACGTCGACGCACAGCGCGCGCCGCCGCGCAGCCGCGAAGCGCTCGCACAGCGCGGAGTCGCCCGCGACCGCGCGTGCGCGCAGCAGCGCCTGATGCTCCCAGGTCCAGGCGTCGTCATGCTGATAGCGCTCGAACGCGTCGATTCCCGTCATCAGAAAACCGCCCTTGCCGTTCGGCCGCAGCCGCATGTCGACCTCGTAGAGCCGGCCCGACGCGGAGTGCATCGTGAGCAGATGCACGATGCGCTGCCCCAGTTTGAGAAAGAACACGCCGTTGTCGATGGCGCGCGCGCCGCGGGTCTGCTGGATCTCGCCGGCGGAGTCATGCAGGAACACGAGGTCGAGATCCGAGCCGTAGCCCAATTCGAGACCGCCGAGCTTGCCGTAACCGATGACCGCGACGCGTGCGACGCGCAATTCGCGCTCGTCCGGTCCGCAATGGGGGACGCCGTGGCTCGCCGTGACCTGCTCCCAGGCGAGCGCGAGACAGCGCTGCACGATCAATTCCGCGATGTCGGTCAGCCGGTCGCTGACGCGCATCAGCGGCAGGCGCCCCGTGAGGTCGGCGAGCGCCACCGCGAACACGGCGGCCTTTTGGAATTGGCGTAATCCCTCGACCTGCCGGTCCGGATCGTCGGCCGGCAGCCGCTCGGTGCGCGCCGCGAGCTGGCGCACGAAGTCCTCGCGCGAAGGCGGCTCCTCGAACGCCTTGGGATCGATGAGCTCATCGAGCAGCAGTGGAAACTCGGCGACCTGCTTGGCGAGGAATCCGCTGATCGCGCAGACCTCGATGAGTCGATCGAGCGCCGCAGGCGTCTCCTTGAGCAGCGCAAGATACGAGGATCGCGCACCGATCGCCTCGAGGATGCGGATCACGCGTTCGACGACCGTGCCCGGCTGCGCGCGCGCCGCGGCGGCGCTCAGCAGGCGCGCGATGATGACCCGCAGGCGACGCCGTCCCACCTCGTCGAGTTTGCGGTACGGGGCGCCGCCGCGATAAGCCTCGAGAGCGGTCGCCACCGCAGCGACATCTCCCGCCGGGAACGCCCTATTCCCAAGTTCCTCCGCGATTTGCACCGTGGCCAAGCTCAGCCAATCGAGGCTCGCCGCCTCGTCGCCGCGCTCGGCATCGGGCGCGCCGAACATCAGCGCGGCGAATTGCCGCGCGGCTTGACCGCGCGCGCTATCGATGCGCGCGAGCGCCTGCGTCCAGTCGCTCACCGCGAGGCAGCCCGCAACGCGCTCCCGGTCGAGCGGCGATTCGGGCAGCCGGTGTGTCTGCTCGTCGCGGATCATTTGCAGGATGTTTTCGGACTTGCGCAGCACGAAATAGGCGCTCGTCAACTCCTCGACGACGCGGATCGGCAGCAGCTTTTCGCCCGCGAGCAGCGGCAGCACCTCGAGCAGCGACGGGCTCTGCAGCCGCCGGTCGCTGCCGCCGCGCACCAGCTGGAAGGATTGCACGATGAACTCGATCTCGCGGATCCCGCCGCGCCCGAGCTTGAGGTCCCCCTCGAGATCGCGGCGCGCGACCTCGCGCGCGATCAGCGCCTTCATGTCGCGCAGCGACTCGAAGACGCCGAAATCGAGGTAGCGCCGGTAGACGAACGGCCGCACGTAATCGCGGTAGGTCGCGGCGTAGGCTTCCGCACCGACGATCGGCCGCGCCTTGATCCACGCATAGCGCTCCCAGTCGCGGCCATGCTGCTGCAGATAGTCCTCGAGCGCGGCGAGGCTCACGACCAAGGGGCCGCTGTCGCCGAACGGCCGCAATCGCATGTCGACGCGAAACACGAAGCCGTCTTCGGTGCGGGCGTCGAGCAAGCCGATGAACTGCCGCCCGAGCCGCTGGAAGTACTCGAGATTCTCGACGCTGCGGGGACCCTCGGTCGTTCCCGACTCGGCAAACAGCAGAATCAGGTCGACGTCGGAGGAGAAGTTGAGTTCGCGGCCGCCGAGCTTGCCCATGCCGAGCACGATCAAGGGCACGCGCGCGCCATTGGCCGACCGGGGCGCGCCGAACACCGGCTCGAGCAGGCGTGCGGCGAGCGTCACGGCGGCCTGGATACTGGCGTCCGCAAAGTCCGACAGCGCCCGCAGCGTCTCGGCGCCGCTCGACTTGCCGAGCACGTCGCGCCAGGCGATGCGCAGCATCTCGCGGCGCCGCCAATTCCGCAGCAGCCGCTTGGCCTCGGCCTCGGTCGCGGCCTCGAGCGCGAGGCGCTCTGCGTCGCAGCCTGCCGCGTTCGGCGACGCGCCCTCGTGCAAGGCGAGCTGCTCGAGCGCTCCCGGGTCGCGCAGCAATGCGGCTGCGATGAAGTCGCTGCAAGCGACCGCCTGCGTGAGATCCGCGAGCAGCGTTTCAGGCAGCGTCGGCAGCAGCTGGCGCCACTCGGCCGACTCGGCAACGCGCTCCCACCAGCGCAGCGCGGGTTCTTGCAAGCTTGGGTGTGCCGAAAAGAAAACCCCGCCGAAGCGGGGTAGTGGAAGGCCAGGTCCGCTAGGGGATGCATCGGACGCTGATGTGTTTATCGTCACAGTCTTGAAAACCTTTAGGCGCGAGGCGAAAAATTCTTTTCCATGAACACGCAAAGCGGATCCGGCCGATGGCGGCCGAACGGACCGCGTTCCCGGTAGCCGAGGCGGCGGTACAAGCCGATCGCCTTGGAAACGCCCCGGCCGCGGAACGGCACGTTGGGCAGCTGCAGGGTCAGGGCGTCGTCCAATTGGCCGATCAGCGCCTGAGCTGCGGGCACTGCGGGGTCAAGCGGAGCGCTCTTCATTGCGACTCCGATGATACTCAATTCGATAGAATGCTGCGCCTCGACCCTCAAGGGAGCCCTCGATTTGAAAACTTTTTTGCTGGTGTTCGGAGCGCTGATTTCGATCGTCAATCCGCTGTCCGGAGCCTTCATATTCTTCGGTGCGACGCGCGAACTCAGCGATCGCGTGCGCGCGCAGGTCTCCCGCTGGGTCGCGATTTACGCATTCTCGATCGTCACCGCATCGCTGTATGTCGGCGCCTATGTATTGGAGTTCTTCGGAATCACGATCCCGGTGCTGCGTGTCGCCGGCGGCATCGTCATTTCGATGTCCGGTTGGCGCATGTTGACCGAGCCGGACGCCACCGAGCAACGGCGCAGCGAAACGCCGCGGCCGCGCTCGATTGCCGTTCCCCCGAGCCGCCTCGCGTTCTACCCGCTGACGATGCCGCTCACGACCGGCCCGGGGACGATTTCCGTCGCCATCTCCCTGGGCTCGAGCCGTCCCAGCGGCTTCAGCAAGGCTCTGCTCGCGTTCGTCGTGGAAACCATGGTCGCGGTCTCGCTGCTCGCACTGTTGATTTACATCTCATACCGACATTCGGCGCGGCTCGCAGAATTGATCGGCGCGACCGGAACCACGATCATCGTTCGGTTGTCGGCGTTCCTGCTGTTTTGCATCGGCATTCAAGTGTTCTGGAACGGCGCAGCCGAACTGCTCGGAACGCTGCCGCTCGGTTCCGCGGGCGCGAGCTGAGCGCGGAGGCAGCGCGACGCTGCGCGGCCCGCGCAGCGCCCCGCAGCGCCTCTCAGCTCAGAAATCGGTCCATTCTTGGTCGTTTCCCGCGGCCGACGCTGCGGCGCCCAGCGCAGCGGCCGGCGCCGCACTCTTTGGTGGGGATGACGCCGCTGCGGCGGCGGCCTTCGTAGCGCGGGCGCCGGTCCAGGGTCGGTTGGCCGCGCGCCGCTCGAGCGGCACTGCGCTCTTCGCCGCGGCGGCCGGTTTCGCGGCCGGTTTCGCCGCGGGCGCAGCGCTCAGCGCCAGGGATTCCGACTCCCCGCCGATCCGGTAGCGCTCGATCAAGTGCATGAGGTTCGTCGCTTGTTCCGACAGCGCCTGCGCCGCGGCGGTCGCCTGCTCGACGAGCGCCGCATTCTGCTGCGTCGCTCCGTCCATCGAGGTCACCGCCTGATTGACCTGCTCGATGCCCGCCGCCTGCTCACGGCTCGAGGCGGCAATCTCCGCCACCACGTCGGTGACCTTCTTGACCCCGGTCACGATCTCCGCGAGCACCCTTCCGGACTCGTCCACGAGCTTCGTGCCCTCGGTGACCTTGCCCACCGAGTCCTGGATCAGCGCCTTGATCTCCTTGGCCGCCTCGGCGCTGCGCGAAGCCAAATTGCGCACCTCGGAGGCCACCACCGCAAAGCCCCGCCCCTGCTCGCCCGCGCGCGCCGCCTCGACCGCCGCATTGAGCGCCAGTAGGTTGGTCTGAAACGCGATCTCGTCGATGACCCCGATGATGTCGGCGATCTTCTTGCTCGCCGCGTTGATCTCGCCCATCGCCGCCACCGCCGAGCCCACCACCTTGCCGCCGCGCTCGGCCTGCTCGCGCGCCGCGGCCGCCAGCTGATTGGCCTGCGCCGCGTTGTCCGCGTTGTTCTTGACCGTCGAGGTCATCTGCTCCATCGAGGCCGCCGTCTCCTCGAGACTCGCCGCCTGCTCCTCGGTGCGCTGGCTCAGGTCGAGATTCCCCTTCGAGATCTCGCTCGCCCCGGTGCGCACCTCCGAGGCCGCCCGTCCCATGCTGCGCACCATCTCCGCGGTGTTCGCCATGAGCCGATTCATGCCGACCGCGAGCGCCTTGAAGAAGCCGTCCTTGCCGTCCTCCGCAACGCGCGCGGTGAGATCGCCCTCGATCGCCTTGCCGACCATCAGCTGCACTTCCGATTCGGCCGACACTTCCTGGGTGCGATCGAGCCATTGCACGACAGTGCCGATGCGCGTGCCGTCCGCCGTGGTCACCGGGTTCGCGGTAATTCTCAGCGAGGCATTGCCCATTTTGATGTCCGCGGCATGGCTGTCGCCGAGGTTCGCCAGCATGTTGCGCTGCTGCGCGGGATTTCGATGGAACAGGTCGAACGACTGGCCGAGAATGCGCTCGGGGTCGAACTGCGGCAGCGCCTTGCGGATTTCGGCGGCATTTGTGCGGAAGATCTGCTTCACATAATCGTTCGCATAAATGATCTTGCCGTCGAGGTCGGCGACCATCGCGCCCGCCCCGATCCGATCGAGCGCCGTGCGGATCCGTGCGTTCTCGCGCGCCACCGACCGTTCGCTCTCGATGCGCTGCTTCAAGACGCTTTGCATCGTATCGAGCGCCCGGAGCACCCGTCCGATCTCATCGGCGGAACCGACCTCGATCGGCGTATCGAGATTGCCGTGCTCGATCGCATCGAGCACGCCGATCGCCTTGTTCAGGGGATTACGGATACTGCGCGCAATCCAGAACGCGACCACACCCGAGATCGCGACCGCGAGCACCGTCAGCAGCGTCAGCAACACCCGCGTGCGCTGGTGCGCGGCGGCAAGCGCGACCGCCGCGGATTGGTCCTGTGCGTCGTAGTAGTCGCCGAGTCTGCCGAGTTCGGCGAGGTACGCCGCGAGCGCGGGCTTGGCGCGCTCGAGCAGGGTCTCTTTCGCCTCGGCGAGCTTGCCTTGGTTCAAGAGCGCCGTGAATTCGTCCTCGATCGGCACATAGGCGTCGCGGGCGACGACGACCTTCTTGAGGATCTCACGCTCCGCGTCCGAGCTGGCGGCCGCGACCAGGGT
This sequence comes from uncultured Gammaproteobacteria bacterium, assembly GCA_963782845.1. GTDB lineage: Bacteria > Pseudomonadota > Gammaproteobacteria > Steroidobacterales > Steroidobacteraceae > Bog-1198. The sequence continues at coordinate 529,874 of CAWALM010000002.1, forward strand.
TTCCCGGTATTCCTTGCGCTTGAGATGCAGCGCATGGATTTCCTCGATGATGGCGGCGGCCTTCTGCTTGTCGTCGAGCAGCATCAGATTGCGCGTTTGGACTTCCGTTTCGAGCGTGACGGCGATCCAAAGGTTGGTCATCTTCGCTTTCGGCTGATTGACATCCGTCAGCTGGCCCACGGTGTGATTGAACTCGCCGAGCCGCAGCAGGCTGAGTGCGCTCGCTGCGATCGACACCAGCATGACTGCGCCGAAGCCGAGAATGATTTTCGTAAAGACTGATTTGCTGCGGAATATCACGTTGTTCCTCGAGGTTGTGGCCATTCGATGAATTCCGGCGCGCGTCTTATGTTCAGTTCGCGGCGACCTGGAATCCGTCGTAATCAGCGGCACATCGGCCTCGCGCTGCCGCACTGCGGAGCACGTGGCCTTGCGTTCCAGGCATATCGGCCGGCCGGGGCCTAAACTTGATCACCGGATGCCAAAACGACCGACAGGAGGCGGGGATCTGCGGCGCCCGCCGCGGCTCCCGCCGCGGACGGCATCGGGTAGGGGGTGAGCTTGCGCTCACCGCCCTCCCACACCACCGGACGTGCGGTTCCGCATCCGGCGGTTCAACTTAAACTCTGGAGTCGCTGATGGGTTCCCAGCAGCGAGACCAGCCCCATGGCCGTGAAGTACTTGGCCGGCAAGGCCTGGTTCATGTGTGAGGCTCCTGCATTCCACCACGGACCATGACCGTTGCTAGCGCTGCGGCGGGCACGTCGGCGTCCAGTCCCAAGGCACGTAGTTTACGGGCCCTGGTAGCTCGACGCTTCCATTGCCGCCATAGCAGGCAGCGCAATCGCCGCCGCATCCAACCGTCGAGTTCCTCCAGCACCCCTTTGGTTTCGGTGAGCCGGAAGTAATGTGACCCAACCCCGCAGCAGCGGGTTCAGATCCTCGATCGTGCGGGCCAATGATCGGCCGCGTCCGGCACGCATCATATCGCGCACCTTCTGCGTCAGTCGTTGCACGCTTGCCGGCGCGATCCGCAGGCGGCTCTCGCGGTGTGCCGTGACACTGAACCCCAGGAACTTGCGCTCCCATGGCCGCGCCACCGCACTTTTCTCGGCATTGACGCGCAGTTTCAAGGCTTCCTCGAGGAACGTCCTGACTCCGTCCATCACCCGATTGCCCGCCACGCGACTGCGCACGTAGATGTTGCAGTCATCCGCGTAGCGGCAGAACGCGAGCTGCCGCCGTTCCAGTTCCTGGTCCAGATCGTTCAGCAGGATATTGGACAGCAGCGGAGAGAGCGGCCCGCCTTGCGGCGTCCCCTCCGTGCGTTGCTCGACCAACCCGTCACTCATCATCCCGGCTTCCAGGAACCGGCGGATGAGCTTGAGCACTCGTACATCGCTGACCTGCCGTGCCACCCGTGCCATCAGCACGTCGTGGTTCACCCGATCGAAGAACTTCTCCAGATCGATGTCCACCACCCAGCGCTTTCCTTCACGGATGTAGCCCTGTGCTTTGCGCACCGCCTGATGCGCCCTGCGCCCCGGTCGGAAGCCGTAGCTTGACGTCCGAGAACGTCGGCTCAAAGAGCGGTTGCAGCACCTGCTGCAGTGCCTGCTGGATCAGCCGGTCAACCACCGTCGGCACGCCGAGCGTTCTCATCCCGCCCGAAGGCTTGGGGATGTCCACTCGACGCACCGGCCGCGGTAGGTAACGGCCTTCCAGCAAGGCTCTCTTCACGCTTGGCCAGTGCATCTTCAGCCAGTCTTTGAACTCCGGTACCGTCACGTCATCGACGCCCGGTGCGCCTTTGTTCTTGACCACCCGCTGATACGCTTGCGCCAAGTTGCTGCGTTCGACCACCTCTTCCATGAGCGTGTGGTCCTCCGATTTCGTTCGCCCGGATGTCGCCGTGCCAAGCTCCGCACCGCCTCGCTTCGTGCGCGGCTTCCGGCCTGCACCCCCCGTGGCGGCCACCCTCGCGGGCGCTTCTGCTTCATCGCTTCGCTTCGAGATCATCCGTCCTACTCTCGGCTTCGTTGTTCGGCCCTTCGGCTACAGTCGCCTACTATGGCCTCTGCTGACTTCTGCAACCGCATCCGAGAACCTCGCGGTCCCCGTAGCCTTGCGGCACGGTTGCAGATCTCCCCGGGTATTGCGCACCCACCTTCACGCTTATGCGCGTCGGATATACGTCACCGCGTTCCGTACAAGTATTGGGCTTTGCATTTTTTGGCCTGCTCACCCCGCGGTGTCGCCTCTATCCGCTTCCTGTTCGTCGCGCCAGCGTTTTGCCTCCGGCTTCCTTCCGACTCCCAGTCGCCCGAGACACCCTTGCCTTCAGCTAACACTTCCCCATGTCGGCTGTGTAGAGGACTTTCACCTCCAAGTGAGTGCGCCCTGCCGGGCGCACCAAAAA
>CAWALM010000003.1:0-151009 GCA_963782845.1 uncultured Gammaproteobacteria bacterium
ACATGCGATCCATATGCGCGTGCGGCCTCGACCTCGCCGCGCCGCGCGCTGCCCGTCTGACGCATCCCGACTTGCGTCATGCCGGCGACGTGCGAATTCCTGCTCGCCCAGCGCAGCGGACTCGAATAGCCGCGCGCCACCCCGCCAACTTCGTCGCGCCAGTCAAGATGCGCGTCAATATGAAATATATGGACCCTCTCGCCGACCGCCTCCAACGCATCGAGAACAGGAATCGTGACGCCATGATCACCGCCGAGGGCGAAAACTTGCGCGCCCTGCTTCCACAGGTGGCGCACGCGGGCGCTGATCGCGGCCGAGTAGGCGTCGTAACTTCCGCCGGTCCAAGCAACGTTTCCCATATCGATGCAGCGCGGCAGCAGCTCGCCGAGGGGCGTGTCGAGATCGAAATCCCACTGATCCCGGCCGTAGGAAATCTGCGGCGAACGGAGGCGGATTGCATCGGGCGCGCACGCTTGGTCATTTGGGCGCGGGTCGTGTGCATAGGGCTCACTATGCTGAATGCCGATGAGCGCCACATCTGCAGACCATTCGGCAGGGTCGGTCATTACCGGCCAGTCGAGAAAGCCGCGCACTGGCGCCGCAGTTGGATGAAGCCTCGTCATGTGATCACCTCTCGCGCTTGCACGGGCGAACCCGCGACGTCGACCCAGAACCATAGCACCGCCGCGGCAACCGCTGCCGCCGTGCCTAGTGCGAAGATCGCATGCCATTGATGATTTGCCGACAGCGAGGCGATCGCTGGAGTCGCCACGACACCGCCCAAGTTCCCGCCCGTGTTGAGCACGGCCGTCGCCGCCATCGAATCGTCCGGCGCCAGGCGCATCGTTATCGACCAATATGGGCCCTCCATGAGCTCGCAACAGCCGAAAGCGAGGCATAGTGCGGCGACAGCGAGATACGCCGCGCTCGTAGCACCGGTGAGCCACAGGAACAATCCGGCGCATGGCAGCGAGACTAGTGGCAGAACGCGGACGCCCCAGGTGACACCCCACCGTCCGATCAAGTAGTCGCTCAGTCGCCCGCCGGCAGCGGTGGCAACCGCCGCGGCAAGGAACGGCAGGCTTGCAAGCCAGCCACTCTCAAGCATCGTCATCTGGCGCTCCTGCCTCAAATACAAGAAGGACCAAAACGTCACCAAGTAAAATACATAGTTCATTAGAAAGTAGGAGACGGTGACCAGCAGAACTTGGGGATCGACGAGAACGTGAACGATGCGCGACAGGGTAACTTTCTCGTCGGCCGAGGTGGATTGCTCGGCGAGTTCGCCAAGCTCGACCTCGCCCACGAGTCGGTGCTCCGCCGGGCGGTCACGAGCGTTGACCTGCCACCAGATGAGCAGCAGCAACGAGGGAATGCACACTGCTGCGAGCGCGGCGCGCCACCCGAGATGCAGAACCAACGCGCTCACGAGCGGTGGCGTGACCGCGCTGCCGAGCCAGGCCCCCGTGACCAGCAATCCCTGTGCGAAGCCCCAGTTGCGAACCGGAAACCAATTCTTGATCGCGCCGGTCGCGACCGGGTACAGGCCAGCCTGTGCGGCGCCGAGCACCAGGCGCGCCGCGATCAGGATTGCGATCACGGTTGCGATACTCCCCAGCCGCGGCGTCAGCGCAGTCACCGCGGTCGCAATCAGTGTCGCTGCGCCCATCCACGTGAGCGCGCGACGCGCGCCCCAGTACTCCCCCAGCACCGCTCCGGGTATCTGAAACACCGTGTAGCCCGTTAGAAAGACGGTGAGCAGCCAGCCGAGGGCCACCTGATCAAGACCAAGTTCGTTCATCATCGGTTCGGCGGCGATGGCGATACCGGTTCGCTGAATATAGCCAAAGATGGAAAAGCCAAATAGGCAGCCCAAGATCGACCATCTAACGCGATAGCGCGTGCGTTTGTGCATCTACCGATATTACACGGACCTTGATCCTGCTCTCACACCCCGCGCCAACCGCCAAAGAACTCCAGTGTTTCTTCGGCTTTTGGGAAACGACTGTGGGCGGTCGCACCGGGCGGGCTCATCAACGGGCGGTGTAGCCGGCGTCGAGTGAATCTGGTCGCCACGCGCCGATATCGCGATGACAGAAGCTCCGGCTCGGGCTGCCGCATGGGTCGGCGTTCGCGCCACCTGCTACCAATTCAAGACGGCCGAGCGGTGCCCGACCGCTACCGCGCCACGGTCTGCTAGGCGCCGTCCGAGTTACTGCCGCGCCGGAGATTGACGCATCGACGGCGGTGGGTGCGCTGACGTTTCGCTTGGGCAGGTTGGCGGTCTCGCGCTTTAGACGGCCTCCTCCTTGAGCGTAATCGTCAGTTCGCCGAGCCACCGCTCGAGCCCGTACGCCTCGACGTCCAGGAAGTCCTGACGGTCGACATCCAGGCGCCCCGCCTTGGCAACAGCCGGCCGTAATCGGCCAGCTATTTCAGCGTAACGACCGATGCGATCGGAATCGCAGGCGAACTCAACCGCGACCCTGTGCTGCCCTTAACGAGCTGCAGATTTCGGACAATCAGGAATGCACGACCAGTTAGCTCCTGGGCGCGCTTCCTGCTACCACTGAGCCCCCGATACATGCCGAATGGCGCCGTCACCGAGAGCGGAGTAGAGTAAATTCTCTGGTCGCATCCAACCAGCTCACCTCGCTTGCCGGGAGGGCCCGATGAGTGTTGCGTTTTCGACGAACAGAACCCAATCGACGATTCCGGTTCCTGTGCTTTTCATCATTTGGGCAAGGTAACAGGCGCTTGTCCTGTGATCGGCGCCGAATCGGCCGCAATTATTCAATCATTGCCTCGCTACTGAACGCTATTGAAAGATTTGGGGAGAGCTAAATGTCCTTAACCGATGGAATTTTCGCGAACAGTGTAATGAGCACACTGGGTGAACCGGCGATCAGCATGGTGAATTTCAGAGTGGGAACTTTTTTGATTGGAACGATGCACTACGCCGCAATTGTGAACTGGATCAGAGCCGGAATAATCAAGTGTAAGGTTGATCCGTCCAAGCTGCCTAGCGGTGCGGCCGCCGTCTGGGATGGTTCGAGTGCTAGCATTTTTGGCTCGAAAGCGGAGGGATTTTACGCTGACGAGAAGCAGACGTTTGTCCACGAGAGCACTCATGCAGTCATCCAATTGTTGGCAGCGACCAGTGCGGGAGGGGTGATGACGGTCAAAATTCTAAATAATGAAGTGGCTGCATTCTTGGCCGGATCGATGTATGTCGTAGCAAGTGGTCAGCGTGCGTCATTTAGGGACCCAAGGTCGCCTCAAGCGACCGCATATGGAATCGTTTCGGGGAAAGGTCTTGGAACGCCCCCGACGAACGCCGGTGCACCGGTCGTTTTCAGCAACGCGGAGCTTGCGCCGCTGATCACCTCGATAAAGGCAATGCCGCTTTACAGTGATTGGAATCAAGACGTCGCACTGCGCCGTTTTTGGTAGATCGTATCCGGTCGGCAGGCGCGTGACGACTAACGCGTAACGGCTAACGCGTAACGGCTAACAAGTCATTAACAAATCGAGCAAGGGTCCCGCCGACGTTACCCCCGCCCAGTGAGAGTTCCTGTGCGGCGGCCGCCATCATTGCGACCAGATCACGGTCGTCTAATGAGCCATCCCGACCCGATGCAGATAGTCGCGAGCGTCGGCTATCGGGCGACCTAGTAAGTCCGCGCGCAGCCCACAGTATTCTCTTCGTCATTGACGGGGAATATTTGTGACCGTAAACTGGAATCATGAAGACCACAGTTAATATTCCAGACAATGAGCTTGCAGACGCTATTCGATTCACTAAGGCAAAGACGAAGCGAGAAGCAATCGTCACTGCCATCCAGGATTTCAACCGCCGTAAGCGCATGGCCGAACTCACCAAACACGCGGGAACCTGCAAGGATCTTGTGAGCGTCGAGAAACTATTGCAGCAACGTCGCAAGGGCTAAGTCGCCGTGATCCTGGTCGACTCCTCCTCCTGGATTCACATGCTTCGACCGAACGGAGACGCGGCTGTCAGAGACCGGGTTACGCGCGCACTCAATGCCGGTGAGGCCTGTTGGTGCCCCATCATCCGGTTGGAGTTATGGAACGGCGCAGGCGGCGACCGTGATAAGAAGGTACTTAGGGATTTCGAACGGCTGCTGCCGGAACTCGCAATCGACAGTGCAGTTTGGAGTGCTGCCTTTGATCTCGCACGACGCGCACGTTCTGCAGGAATATCGATCCCCGCCACTGACATTTTGATCGCTGGATGCGCGCGACACCACCAAGTCGAGCTTGAACATGCCGACTCAGACTTTTCGCGCCTCGAAAAGCTTTAAGGCTGCCTGCGCAGAGACAAAAGTCGCCGCCCAACACTCTTTTGCGGAAGGGCGCGAATTTGCCATCCAGTTTCAGGGAATTGTCGCTATCCGACAAATCACGACCCTGTATAGCCGACCTCGGCCAACGGCAGGTTCCGGGCACTGAGAATCCGTCTGGACCGATATGACTATCACTCCGGAACGGGCACCGGTTGCGCGCGAAACGCACAGATGTGGATCGGCGAGCCGATTGAACGCCGGCCGGCGCCGCGACTTGTTTTTCAAACGCTCTCGGCGCACGAAATCCCTGATCACAATTCAACGCCGGTTACCATGGAGGGCAATTCTCGGCAGTGGCCACCGGCGATACATCGAGAGGAGTCAGTTCAAAAACACGCCATGGGATAACCCTCGCCGCTTACCTAAGCAACCGCAGCGTCCCGATGCTTCTGAATTCCATCCATAATCATCTGCTTCGCCTTCGCTGCATCGCCCCAGCCGATGATCTTGGCCCACTTTCTTGGCTCGAGATCCTTGTAATGCTCGAAAAAATGCTCGATCTGCTGGAGCGTGATGCTCGGCAGATCGCTGTAGTTGAGACACTTATCATAACGCTGAGTGAGGTGCGACGACGGCACGGCGATGATCTTCTCGTCCATTCCCATGTTGTCCTCCATGAGGAGTACGCCCACGGGTCGCACGCTGATAATGGCGCCAGGGGCAATAGCGCGCGTGTTGCAGATCAGCACGTCGCACGGATCACCATCGCCCGAAAGCGTGTGAGGGATGAAGCCGTAGTTGCCCGGATAGCGCATCGAGGTATAAAGAAAACGATCGACCACCAGAGCACCAGCGGCCTTGTCCAACTCGTACTTGATTGGTTCGCCGCCAATCGGCACCTCGACGATGACGTTGACGTCATGAGGCGGATCCCGGCCGATAGCGATTTCGTTAATGCGCATAGTGATTGTCTCCAGGAAAATTCATTCGTTGAGATCCATGCAATCGACGGGTGCTACGCCGCTTGTGCTTAACGGCGCAAGTCCGGCGATAAGCCCGACGTTTGTTTGGAGCGCGTGCCATTTCGGGACAAAGAGCAAAAGAGTAACCCACATCGGCCGTGCAGCCATTCGTGCTTCCCCTCGCACACTACGAGATTTCCGAATGACTCTGTTGTGACGTCGCGATACATCGCCCCCTCTTACCGTGCATTGACATGCGGTAGCGGGCTGCCAGTCGACAGGATCGCTTCCAGATCTGGCACATTAGGCACCGGAATTGCTGGGCTCAATATCGGGTGATTCGCTCATCGTGATCTATCTAGCAATAACGCGGCCGGGTGAGTCCAACACCCTTCTGATTGGCGGTAGGCTGCGAATAGCCGGCTCGACGCGATCATCTTGATGCCGCCACTGCCCGCCATTCAAACGGCCGGCAAAATCACCCTGTCGACCCGACGATCGCGAGTGTCTGCAATCGGGACGGCTAGAATCGGCATGAACTCGAGAATATTTGACAAATCACCCCCGAAATCGCCATTGACGCTAGGCGCGACCCGCGTATAGTTTCGTTGTTGAATATTTCAACAATTGGGGTCGGCAATGGCAACCGTCAATTTCAGCGTACCCGATGAAGTAAAGGCGGAGTTCGACAAGGCCTTCGGTGATCAGAACAAGAGTTCCATCATCGCTGAGCTGATGCGGCGGGCGGTCCGCGAACGGCAACTCCAAATTAGGCGGGAGCGGTTGCTCCGCCAATTTAGCAGCGCGCGTCGGGCGCGGCCGTCCTTTACCAGTGAGGAGGTACGCAGGGCACGAGCAGCCGAACGACCGTGATTGTCGTGCTCGATGCGAGCGTGGTTCTCAAATGGCTGCTTGAGGACCCCGCCCGCGAACCCGATACGGAGAAGGCGTTGGCGGTCGTCGAATCGGTCGTACTTGGCAGATTGGAAGTCCTGCAGCCGGTGCACTGGTTGGCCGAAGTAGCAGCGGTGGCAGCCCGCCTCACCCCACAGACGGCGGTCAATGATGTCGAAATGCTCTCCGCGCTTGAGTTTCCGACGACCGATGATCCGAATGTCATCCGACGGGCAACTACCCTTGCGATCGAGACCAACCATCATCTGTTTGACGCGCTGTATCACGCCGTAGCGCTTGAGCACGAAGACGCAATATTGGTGACGGCAGATGACCGGTACTTCGGGAAGGCAGAGCGGTACGGGAGGATTGCCGCATTGCGCGACTGGGGCGCCGAACGTTAGACTAATCGTCGCCAGTCGACCCGCAGCCGCTTTCTGCGAATGGCCGCTATCGCGAACGCTCATCGATGATCACGAATCCGTATTTCCGATTCTGCGCGCGCAAGCATTACGGCACGCCCGCCTATTGAACATCACCATCGGCTAGTGCTTTGCGGGCTTCGAATGCCGCGACGCAGATCGGCAAGTCGCCGAACATTCTCGGGATCGTTCCTCCATTTGCGCCGCGCATCGCATTGCCATAGCCTTTCAATGAGCGCTCGCAATATCCGGGATCATTGTTTTGGTCTGCCTTGCATTTTGCTATCTCCGCATCGCGCAGCGGCTTGATTTTGGCTTCCCGCTCCGCCTCGCACTTCGCCTCGAGCGCCGCGACGTCGCTCGCTTGGTCCGCAAAGACGACGGCAGGGTTTCCCCACACGACGAGCATTGCTGCAATTGCAAACCTTCGGCAATTCCAAGAAACCTGAGATAGGTGTAACCGCATTCTCGTCCTCCCGATCCACCGTAACTGCATCGGCAAGCTTCTCGTGGCGACACAGTAATCCAAAGTTAGCAGGTGGCGGGTAACCTCGCCACTTCACGGCACCCGACACTCCCGACCCGTCGGGGTCGTCGGGCCACCACGGATCAGGAAATGGCTCACAAAGCGCGCCGACGCCGGAACCGACCCACAACTGCCGGATGCGACCGGCTGCTTTCGGGATCCCAATTCGACGGCGTAATACACTAATTGAGATCATCGAAAGTCTTTGTAAATGCGGGCAGCGACAAGGATGTCGCCATTTTATCAAATTGATCCTCAGTGAACGGCCCACGCACGCCATTTTCCTTTTCAAGTGCTGGACCTGGCATGCGCGTGACGACGAAATAGTTTGTCACCGTTCGGTCAAAGTGACTAAAGAGGCGAATTGCCTCACTTCGCAACATACGAAACACAGTCTCAAACATCAGCAATCCACAAATCCCGGATCGAAGCCGCCCCTACCGCGCGAGCGGTTTAGTCCTTTGGCCGATAGTGAATTTGAACGACCGGTCTGGAGGGCACATAGCGGTCACTCAGTGCCGCCACGAAATGGAGGGTACCGGCCGGAGCATTCGACTACGACAATTTGTGAGAGGAATAGGCCGGACGGCCAACCAGATCTGCCGAAAGCCCCGGATTGGTCAACCATGGACGCCGCCGCACATTTCGATACGCCATACAATCAAGTGCTGCTCGAAATCGTCGCGAGGCATGAAATTGGGCATGCAATCATGGCGCATAAGTGCGGCGACCCCGCTCGGCGCGCGGATGCTAGCCGCGCGAGCCCGCGGGTCTTACGGCAGCGTCACGCGCACGATCGCATCCGCGATCTCGACTTCATCGCAGTTCTCAAGCTCGCCGCCGCGATCGACGACGAGAAAGCGCGCACCGCGCTCGAGCGCGATCAAGGAATGATGCCAGGTGTTGCGCCGAAAATTGACGCCCTGGCTACCGGAACTCGAGAAAGCGCGGATCCGCTCCTCGATCGGCGCCTCGCCGTCAGCGGCGACGACGATCAGGAACGGCTGCGGCTGCAGCGGGAAGAACGCTTGGCTCGACAGCGGATGGCGCTCGAGGGTGCGCAACTGCAGCGGCAACTGCCGTGCGTCGGCCTCGAAGATGCTGATCAGCGGCCGGCCGCCGCCTTCGGCGACGTCGACGAATGCCAGATCGTCAAAGCGCTTGCAGGTCCGCTCATTGATCCAGCGGTAATCGCGCCCCTCGATGTCGATGACATCGCCGAACTCCGCGAATGAATCGCGTGTCAGTGGTGCCGCTCGCAACAAGATCTCGCGCATGTCCGCCGCTCAACCGGACTCGGGAATGCCGAGTAACCGCACCCGGCTCAATCCGCCGTCCGGATGGATGTTCACGCGCACGTGCGAAACGATCCCCAAGTCGCGCAATTCATCTCCAAATCGCGCGACCCGGTCCGCTTGCAGCAGCTGCGGCTCGAGCATCACGGGCCAGTACAGGCTTTCGGCGCGCAAGTCGCCGACCGCATCGGTGTCGAGCAGCGCCGCATGAATCGAAACTTGATGCGGAAAATTCCCCTTGAAGTGAGCCGTGTCGATCTCCACGGCTCGGATGCGGCCCGCCGTTCCAAGCCGCAAGAGCACCCAATCGTGGCCCGGCTCGCGCCGTCGCCGCGTTTCCCAGCCGTCGGCCATGCTCGTGCCGCGCCCCGGCAACAACAGATTCCGCATCGAGCCATAGTGCTCGTCGCTGCAGGCGAGCGCGCGACCACCGTTCAATGCGGCCGCAAGGTCGACCGGGTCGCGAGCAGCGCGGTCGCCGGCGACTCCTTGCGCCCAGTCGCAATGGACCGACCCGTAGGCGCGCAGTCTCGCGACGCCGCCGTCGGGGTAAATGTTGAGCTTCAGGTGGGTCCAGATATCGCCGTGCCCCAACTCGAAGAAATTCCGGGCGTCACCCCGCAGCGACGCCCGCGGCAGCAGTTCGGTCCAGACCGTCTGCTGGTCCGGATTTCCTGTGAGCCGGCAGGCCTGCACCGACGCGAACGGCGGGTAGTTACCCGTGAAATAGCGGGTATCGATGTCGAGCAATGTGAGTGTGCAGGGCGCCGCGAGGCGCACGATGCAATGGTCATATCCGGTCCCGCGGCGACGGCGCGTTTCCCATCCGTCCATCCACTTGCCGTTCGCGTCATAGACCCCGGCGCGCCATTCCGGTTCGCCGGGCTGCAGCATGCGTTCCGCGGGCGCGAAGAACTCGTCGCTCGATGACAATGCGACGGCCCCGAGGCGCGCATCGGCCATGTTGATGTTGCGGCTCATCAGCAGCGCATTGTGGGCGGAGGTTTTGGTGTCTGAGTCAGTCATGGCGGAACACTCTCATGATGCGGCCGGCGGCCGAGTCCTTGTCGCAAGAAATTTTCCAAATCTTGTGCCGCGAGATCGAGGCGCTGCACGTCGCGCGGGTCTTCGGCACATTGCGCGAGCAGCGCCGCGGTCGCCGCAATGCGCAGTTCGCAGGGCAAATCGGCACCGCGCTGCCGAAACTGCTGGATTACCGCCACGCCCAACAGGCAGCCCATCGGCTCCTCGTAGTAGAGCGTACCGCCATCCGGCTCCGGCCGCAGCCCGACGCTGACGGGAGCCGGCGCTTCGGCGCCGCCGCGGAAGCGGCCATTCAGAACGCCCAATCGGCTCGAGACTTCGCCGCCGGCCGCGAGCATCCACTCTCGAAGGTGCGCCGCGCGCTCGGAACCCACGTCGGTTGCCGCGACGTGGCAGCGCACGAGGCGTTCGCGCATCGCGGCGATCTCGGGGCCCGCCGGCGTGGCAACGGCGTCGGCGAGTCGGTATTCGGCGATCAGGCCGATCTCGCGCAGCGCCGTGCGCCGCTCATGGGCCTGTTCGAGATGCACGCGCGACTCGATATTCTCGATGATCGACGCCGGATCGTGGCCACGAACCGCCAGGATGAAGGGAAACGAGAAGCGCTCCTCGTAAGTTCGGTTGAGTTCTTGCAGTCGCGCAAACTCAACGTCGCTGCAGGCATCGAGGCCTGCACGCCGCTGCTCGCCGGCCGACGCGGCCGTCAAGGCGCCGCGGCTGCGGCCCCGCGCGCCGAGTTTGGGGTGCGCCCGGATCAGGCTCAACTGCTCGGCGAGCGGCGCGTCGTGCACCGCCGCCCGCATCGCATCGAGCAGCTGTAGGCGCGAGGCAAACGGCCGCTGGGTCTGAACGCGTTCGGCGACCCACGGAGAATGCTCGAATATGCCGGCGAGCGCCGCAACGAAGTCGCCGGGCGGCAGGGCGTTGAGTTGGTCGAGCGCAATCATGTCGATGCCGCGGGCGGATGTGCGGCAATCCAGTGGCGCGCGATGTCGATGCGGCGGCAGATCCAAACGTGCTCGTGGCTCAGCACATAATCGAGAAACCGCTCGACCGCGCCGATCCTGCCCGGCCTCCCCGCGAGTCGGCAATGCAGGCCGACCGACAGCATCTTCGGTGCGTCGAGACCGTCGGGGTCTCCTTCGCGGTAGAGCGCGTCGAAGGAGTCGCGCAGGAAATCGAAAAACTGGGTGCCGGAATTGAACCCTTGGGCGGTTGCGAAGCGCATGTCGTTGGTGTCGAGGGTGTACGGCACGACGAGATGCGCGCGCGGACGCGTCGCATCGACGCCGGCGCCGATCGCCACGCGCGTCCAATACGGCAAATCGTCGGCGTACGAATCGGAGTCGTAGAGATAGCCGCCGTGCTCGACGACCAGGCGCCGTGTCTGCGGGCTGTCGCGGCCGGTATACCAGCCGAGCGGCGCCGTACCGAAGATTTCGCGCAAGATGGCGGTCGCCTCGGCCATGTGCGCACGCTCGGTAGCGCTCATCGACCTGCTGGTAGCTGATCCAGCGCAGTCCGTGACAGGCGATCTCGTGGCCGAGCTCCTTGAACGCCGGCGGCCGCTTCCGGGTTGCGCCGCACCGCGAGCGCCACCGCGAAGATCGTCAGCGGCAGATGATGGCGCTCGAAAGCCCGCAGCACGCGCCACAGGCCCGCTCGCGCGCCGTACTCGTACAGCGACTCCATGCTCATATGGCGCATCGGGAACGGCTGCGCACCGACGATTTCCGACAGGAACACTTCGGACGCCGCATCGCCGTCGAGCACGCAGTTCTCGGCGCCCTCCTCATAGTTGAGCACGAACTGCAGCGCGATGCGCGCGCCGCCGGGCCAGCGCGGCGTGCGGCGGCTGCCGGCCGTAGCCCTGCAGGTCGCGCGAATAGTCGGAGTGTCGTCGTCATCGTCGCCTCTGCGTCATCGTTCGATCCAGCATCAACATCGTTGAGCGTTCGTCTTCGGTCATATGCGTGAGGTTGCCGAGCGGCATCAGGCGTGACGCAAGTTGCAGCTGCACTTGCGGCCGATGCGCGCGCACGACCTCGATGCTGTCGAACTCGAGTCCATTCGGTGCGGCGTTGAAGCCGGGCTGGGTCGGGTTCTTCGCATGGCAAGGCAAGCAGCGCCGTGCGACGATCGCCTGGACTCGCGCGAGCGTCGACCGCGGGCGCAGCAGCCGGCTCGGGAAGTGACGGCCAGTGAATCGGGGCCAACGCTACGCCCACGATCGCCAGCGTCGCGATGCCGACGGCGGCGGGCAGCATCGGCGCAAACCTGCCGCGCGCCGTCGGCTTGTGCCGCGCGACGAACCAGGCGCGGATCGAGGCGCCGGCGAAACTGATCCCGATCAGCACGAGCCAATTGTTCGCAGCCCCGTAGGTCATTGCGTAATGATTGCTGATCATCACGAACACCACCGGCAGCGTGAAGTAGGTGTTGTGGACCGAGCGCTGCTTGCCGCGCACGCCGTAGATCGGATCCGGGACGCGGCCTTGCTGCTTCGCGCGCACCATTTCGCGCTGTCCCGGAATGATCACGAATCGCACATTGGCGACCATGATCGTGCCGAGCGCGCTGCCGAATAGCATGAAAGCGCCGCGCCCGCCGAACGTGTGGCAAAGCCCCCAGGCTTCGACGCCGAGCAGCAGCACAAGCACGGCCATCAATGCGCGATCGTTGCGGCCGAGCGGCGAGCGGCACAGCGCATCGTAGATGACCCAACTTGCGGCCAAGTATCCGAGCGCGATCGCGATTGCCGCCGGCTTCGAGAGCGGCGCGACCGCGGTGTCGATGAGATAGCCCTCGGCGCGCCAGAAATACAGCAGGCACAGCAGGCCGAATCCCGAGAGCCAGGTCGTGTAGGCCTCCCAGTAGAACCAATGCAAGGTCGGCGGCAACAGCTCCGGTGCCACGCGATATTTCTGAGAGCGGTAGAACCCACCGCCGTGCACCGCCCACAGCTCTCCGCCAACCCCGGGGTCCGTGTTCTTGGCGTCGAATGGCGGCTCGAGGTGATTATCGAGCCAAACGAAGTAAAACGACGCGCCGATCCACGCGATGCCCGCCACGAGGTGCAGCCAGCGCACGAGCATCGCGAGCCAATCGAGCAGGTAAGGCATCATGAACCGCAGCCGGCGCAGTCGCGCTCGCCGCAGCGCGCCGATTCAAGCGCCGATTCAAGCGCGCGGCCGCGGCGCCCGGCGTCATCGAGACACTCGGCACTCATGCTGAGATCGCGCAGCAGCTGTGCCGCGACTCCAACCGCGATCGCCGCCGGCCATTTGCTCGCGATCCCGCCGATGCCGATCGGACATACCAGGCGCGCGATGCACGCTTTGCTGAATTGCTCGCGCCCGAGCCGCGAACGAAAGCGCGCGGCCTTGCTCGCCGAGCCGATCAGCCCGGCCCAGGCAAAATCGCCGCGCGCGAGGATTGCGCGGCACAGCGCATAGTCGAGCGCGTGGCTGTGCGTGAGCACGACGAAACGCGTGCCGGCGGGCGCAGCCGCGACGCTCGCAACCGGATCGGCGCCCGCCGCGCGCGACCAGGCGTCGCGCAGCTCGGCGGGAATCAGCGCCTCGCGCGCATCGATCCATGTCAGGGAAACCGGCAGATCGGCCAAGATGCGCGCGAGCGCCTGACCGACGTGACCGGCGCCGTACAGCCAGACCGGCGGAAAATCCTGATCCAAACGCTCGAGCAGCGTGACCTCATGCGCGGCGACGCCGACCAAGCGCGGCAGAGCCTGCGCGCGCGGCGTGCGCAGCAGCTGCTCAGCGGGCGAGCCCGCCTCGGGCGCGGATACGATGCGCCGTTCAACCGTGGACCCGACGATCGTGCTTGCGAGCACGGCCCCGTCGCGGCCGGCGGCGGCGGACACCGCGCAGAGCGCCCGCACTGCGCTCGAGTCCGCGTCGGCGAAGCGCTCCAGCCACAATTCGACGACTCCGCCGCAGCACTGGCCGAGATCGGCCGCGAGCACGTAGCGCATCAGCCGCGCCGAGGCGGTCGCATCGTCGATCAGTGCCCGTGCAGCCGAGAGCGCCTCCCATTCGAGCTGGCCGCCGCCGATCGTGCCTGAGAATCCGTTGCGGCCGACCAGCATTCCCGCACCCTGCTCGCGCGGCGCCGAGCCGCGCACCGACGCGAGCACAACGCGCACGATCGCCGCCTCACGCTGCAACGCGCCGAGCAGCGCCTCGGGCCAAGCGCGCAGTGGTGCAAAGCCGCTCACGGGAACGGCTCGCCGGCCGCGGCGCCGATTGCGCGCAGCACGGCTTCGGGCGTCGCGGGAGCGACGAGCTGCGGTCGGCAGCCCGGCGGTCCACAATGGGCGACGGCATCCCGGATCGCATGCAGCACGGAGATCGCGAGCATCAGCGGCGGCTCGCCGACGGCCTTCGAGCGATAGATCGTCTCCTCGCGATTCGCGCCGTCGAACAGCCGTACTTCGGAATGAGCGGGCCAATCGCGCGCCGTCGGGATCTTGTAGGTCGACGGCGCATGCGTCTTCAACTCACCACGCTCGCTCCACCACAGCTCCTCCGAGGTCAGCCATCCGGCGCCCTGCAGAAAGCCGCCCTCGATCTGTCCGATGTCGATCGCGGTATTGAGCGAGCTGCCGACGTCATGCAGGATGTCGACGCGCAGCAGTTGCGTTTCGCCGGTCAGTGTATCCACGGCGACCTCGCTGACCGCCGCGCCGTAAGCGAAATAATAAAATGGACGTCCGCGCATCGTCGCCTTGTCCCATGCGATCTTCGGGGTGCGGTAGTAGCCGGTCGACGACAGCGAGATGCGCGCCCGATAAGCGCGCAACACGAGTTCGGCGAAGCTCAGTTGCTGCAGACCCGCATCGACGAGGCCGTCGTGGAATCGCACCGCTTGCGCATCGACGCCGAAGCTATCCGCCGCAAACTGCGCGAGGCGCTCGCGAATCGTCCGCGCGGCCGCCTGCGCGGCCTTGCCGTTGAGGTCCGAGCTCGCCGAGGCCGCGCTCGCCGAAGTGTTGGGAACCTTCGAGGTGTCGGTGCTCGAAACGCGAATCGCCGCCAGCGTCACTCCCAATTCCGTCGCGACGATCTGCGCGACTTTCGTGAACAAGCCCTGGCCCATTTCGGTGCCGCCGTGATTGAGCAGCACCGTGCCGTCGGTGTAGACATGCACCAAAGCGCCCGCCTGGTTGAACATCGTCGCCGTGAAAGAAATCCCGAACTTGACCGGCGTCAGCGCAATGCCGCGCTTGATCACGCGGCTGCCCGCATTCCATCGCGCGACTTCGCCGCGCCGCTCGCGGTAGCGACTCGCGGACTCGAGCTGCTCGACGAGTTCGACGACGATGTTGTCCTCAACGGTCTGGCCGTAGTGCGTGACGTTGCGAGACTCGACGCCGTAGAAATTCGCGCGGCGAACCGCGAGCGGATCGAGCCCGAGGGTGCGCGCGATCTCGTCAATGATCTGCTCGATCACGACCATGCCCTGGGGTCCGCCGAAACCGCGAAACGCGGTGTTGGACACCGTGTGGGTCTTGCAGCGATGCGAGACGATTTCGAGGTGCTCGAGATAGTACGCATTGTCCAGGTGCATGAGCGCGCGGTCGTTGACCGGGCCCGACAAATCGGTCGAATAGCCGCAGCGCGAGGCCAGCATCACCGAGAGCGCGCCGATGCGCCCGTGCTCATCGAAGCCCACGTCGAAGTCGGCGAGGAAATCGTGCCGTTTGCCGGTCATCAGCATGTCGACGTCTCGGTCGAGGCGCAGCTTCACCGGGCGTGCGGTCATGCGCGCGAGCACCGCGGCGGCCGCTGCCGTGAGGGCCGGTTGGGTCTCCTTGCCGCCGAAGCCGCCGCCCATGCGCCGGCACTGCACCGTGACCGCGTTCGAGCCGACGCCCAGCGCCTGCGCGACGATTTGCTGGACTTCGGACGGGTGCTGGGTCGAGCTGTGGATCAGCATGCCGCCGTCCTCCTGCGGCAGCGCGATCGCGATCTGGCCTTCCAAATAGAAGTGATCCTGACCGCCGATCGTTACCGAACCCTGTATGCGATGCGGCGCCTCCGCGAGCGCTTCTTGCGGACGGCCGCGCACCACTCGCTCGGACGGCAGCACGAAGCTGTGCGCGGCCAGCGCCGCGCGAACGTCGAGAATCGCAGGCAGCGGATCGTAGAGAACCTGCGCCGCGGCCGCCGCGCGCCGCGCGAGCCCATAAGTGGCCGCGGCGACCGCGAACAGCGGCTGACCCGCATATTCCACGAGGCCGTCCGCGAAAATCGGGTCGTCGTGGTGCGTGCTGTAGTTGTTTTCGCCGGGGACGTCGGCGGCGACCGCAACGGCCGCGACCCCCGGCATGGCGCGCGGCACTGCGAGTTGCAGCTCGCGAATCCGGCCGTGCGCGACGCTGCTGAGACCGAATGCGCCGTGCAGCGCGCCGTCGGGCAGCGAAATATCGTCGGCATAGAATGCCCGGCCGCTCACGTGCAAATGCGCACTCTCATGACCCGGAGCCGATTTCAAGCGCGTCTCCTCAAGACGATCCTGCGAGCGCCGCGGTGCGCAGCGGCGCGATCCCGCCGTCGCGCTCCAGGAAGAACCGGCGCAGCAAATTGCGCGCCGCGCGCAGCCGGTAGGCACTCGTGGCGCGCAGATCCGTGAGCGGCTGGAAATCCTCGCCGAGCGCGGCTGCCGCGGACTCGATCGCGGCTGCGCCCCACTCGGCGCCCTGCAGTGCGCGCTCGGCGCGCGGCGCGCGCGACGGGATCGCGGCCATTCCGCCGAATGCAATGCGCGCCGACACCACGCGCCGCTCCCGAACCTGCACCGCAAACGCCGCACAAACCGACGAGATGTCCTGGTCGAAGCGCTTCGAGAGCTTGTAGCTCGCGACCCACTCGCCGGCGCGCGGCTGGGGCACGATGACCGACACGATGAATTCGCCGGGCGCGAGATTCTTGCGCTGGTACCCCAGATAGAATTGCTCGAGCGGCAGCCGCCGCGAGCTGCCGCCCTGGCGTAGCTCGAGTTCCGCGCCGAGCGCGATCAGCACCGGCATCGAATCGCCGATCGGCGATGCATTCGCGAGATTTCCGCAGAGCGTTCCCGAATTGCGCACGGGCGGCGATCCGAACCGCTGCGCGAGCTCGGCAAGCTGCGGGTACGCGCCGACGATCGCGCTCCATCCGTCCGCAAGCGATACCGCGGCACCGATCACGATACCGCCGGGCTCGCACCGGAGCTGCTTGAGCTCAGCGACTTCCCCGAGATAGACAATCGATGGCAGCTTGCGCAATTGCTTCGTGACCATCAGGCCAATGTCGGTGCCGCCGGCGAGCACCATGGCGGACGGCTCCGCCGCGAGCGCCGCGGCCAGTTCGTCGAGCGATCGCGGCGCATGAAATCCCGGCAGGCGCAGCGCCGATGCGCGTCGCATATCGCGCAGTGCCTCGCACCGCGCATTTGGATCGGCCGGATCGCGGCCCCATTGCGCGGGCTCGGGATACGAGCCCATGCGGCAGCCGGCTTCGATGATCGGCCGATAGCCGGTGCATCGGCACAGGTTGCCGGACACGGCCTCGACGACCTGCTCGCGGGTCGCCTCTGCGGTTTGCAAATACAGCGCGAACAGGGACATCACGAAGCCCGGCGTGCAGAATCCGCATTGCGAGCCGTGGTGGTCGACGAGCGCCTGCTGCACGGGGTGCAGGCCGCCGCCGTCCTGCTGCAGGCTCTCGACCGTCACGAGTTCCTGTCCGTCGATGGTCGCGAGCAGTCGAATGCAGGAATTGACTGCGCGGTAGGCGATGCGGCCGCCGTCTTGGTCGAGTTCGCCGAGCACCACCGTACATGCGCCGCAATCGCCCTCGGCGCAGCCCTCCTTGGTGCCGGTGCGATGCAGAACCTCGCGCAGATACTCGAGCACCGTCGTGGTCGGCGCCGATCCGGACGCGGTCACGCGTTTGCCGTCGAGTAAAAAGCGAATCGCGCTGGACACGCCCGCCTAGCCTCCGCGGTATACCGAATAGCTCCATGGCGAAATCAGCAGCGGCACATGGTAATGCTCATCGGAATGGGCAATGCCGATGTGGATCACCGCATGCTCGAGGAACGCCGGCTCCGGCAATGCGAGGCCGCGTGCGCGGAAGTACTGCGCCGTATGGAATGTCAAGGTATAGCGGCCGGCCTCGAAGGCCGTGCCGGCGAGCAGCGGCGCTGGGCAGCGGCCGTCCCTTCCGGTCGTCACGCTCGCGAGCAGTTTTGGTGCGGGCGGGCCCAGCGCATGCACCTCGATGCGCACGCCGGCCGCAGGCAGGCCGGCGCCGATATCGAGCACATGTGTCGTTAGCTGTCCCACAGGCACGATCCTATAGACAATACGGAGTCCGTGGCAAACAAAATCCCCCGGAGTCGGTTACAGTAATCCTATCGTCAATACGCGCAAACGAAGCTCATGCGGGAATACATCCAGGGATTGCCAAAGGCGGAACTGCACCTGCACATCGAAGGCACGCTGGAGCCCGAATTGGCGTTCCGCCTCGCGAATAAGCACGGCATCGCGCTGCCCTATCGGAGCGTCGAGGACTTGCGCCGGGCGTACCAATTCTCGAACCTGCAGTCCTTTCTCGACGTCTATTATTTGGGCGCCGACGTGCTGCGCGATTCCGAGGATTTCTACGAATTGACCGCCGCGTACCTGCGCAAGGCTCGAGAGCAGGGCGTCGTGCACGTCGAGATCTTCTTCGATCCCCAGACGCATACGGCGCGCGGCGTGAGCTTTGCCGCGATGACCACCGGCATTCGCCGCGCGCTGCTCGAGGCCGAGCGCGAACACGGGACCACGTTTCGCCTGATCCTGTGCTTCCTGCGGCACCTGAGCGCGGCCGAGGCGATGCGAACGCTCGAGGAGGCGCTCGCGCACAAGCGCGCCTTCGATGCCGTCGGTCTCGACTCGTCGGAAGCGGGCAACCCGCCGTCGAAGTTCGCCGCGGTGTTCGACCGCGCGCGCGCCGAGGGCTTGCCGGCGGTCGCGCACGCCGGGGAGGAAGGGCCGCCTGCCTACATCCGCGAGGCGCTCGACATTCTGAAGGTGCGGCGCATCGACCACGGGGTGCGCTGCGAGGACGACTCCGAGCTGGTCGACAGGCTGATCCGCGAGCGCGTGCCGTTGACGGTCTGCCCGCTGTCGAACATCAAGCTCAAGGTATTCGAGCGCATCGAGAATCACAATCTCAAGCGGCTGCTCGACCGCGGCCTTTGTGTCACCGTGAATTCGGACGATCCCGCATATTTCGGCGGCTACATTCTCGAGAACTTTCTCGCGGTTCAGCAGGGGCTGTCGATGCCGAGGTCCGATATCGACACCCTGGCGCGCAACTCCTTCGAAGCCTCTTTTCTCGGCGACGCCGCGAAGCGGCAACGGCTGCAATCGGTCGACGCCTACGCGAAGAGCCGCCCCGCATGAGCCTCATCGAGCCGATTCTCTGGGACGATTGGCACGTGGTCGCCGAATTCGAGCGCCTCGAGCGGCTCGGTGGCTTGCAGACCGTGCTGCTCGGCGAGCCAATCACACTCACGATCGACGCGGACAGCGGCTGCATCAGCGCTCGCCGCACCGGCCGCGCGCAGGCCAGGCCGACGACGCGCGCTGTCCGCCGACGGTGTGCCGTCCACCGCCGTCGCGGTCAAATACGGCTTCGTCTGGGTCTGCCTCGGAACGCCGCAGCGGCCGATCGTCGAATTCGCCGAATGCGAGGAACCGGGCCGCCTGCTCGCCTCCGCGGGTTCGGTGCGAGTCGCCGTGTCGGGCCTGCGAGCCGTCGAGAATTTTCTCGATTTGAGCCATCTCGCTTTCGTGCATGCGGGCTTTCTCGGCGAGGAGCCGCATACCGAGATCGAGTCCTATGCGGTCGACCCGCTCGAAGGCGGCGGCATCATTGCGACCGGCTGTCGGGTTTATCAGCCGAAGGCCTCGCCGGTCGCGGCGCCCGGATTCGACGTCGACTATATCTATGCGGTGCTGCGCCCCTACATCGTGGTCCTCTACAAGGCCAACCCCGTCGAGCAGGCCCGCAAGGACATGATCGCGCTGTTCGTTCAGCCGGTGACCGAGGAGAGCTGCATCGCGCACATTTTGACCTGTTATCTGCCGCATGAGATCGATCTGCCCGCGGTGCGCCGCTTCCAACAATTCATTTTCGGGCAAGATCGGCCGATCCTCGAAAATCAGCTGCCGAAACGCTTGCCGCTCGCGCCGCGTGCGGAAATCTCGGTGCGCGCGGACAAGTCATCCGCGGCGTATCGCCGGTGGCTCAGCGAATCCGGCGTGCGCTTCGGCGCGATTCCGGCGCTCTAGCATGGATCGCTGGTTCCCAGTCGCGCGCAGCGCCGACGTCGTTCCGCGGCACATCGCGCAGTCACAATTGCTCGGGCAGGAAGTTGCCGTCTGGCGCACCGATTCCGGCGGCGTCGGTGTATGGGAGAATCGCTGCCCGCACCGCGGCGTGCGGCTGTCGATCGGCCTCAATACCGGCACCGAGCTGCGCTGCCGGTATCACGGATGGCGCTTCGCAAGCGGCAGCGGCCAATGCACGTTCATACCGGCGCATCCGACCCAGCAGCCCGGCAGCGCGCTGCGCACCCACGTTTACCCGTCGGTCGAGCGCTATGGCTTCGTCTGGACCAATATCGGCGGGTCGAGCGCCGCGCCGATGCTGCCGGTACGTCATGAAGGGGCGGCGCTCGCGCTGCGCAGCCTGTTCGTCGAAGCCGCGCCCGCCGCGGTCACGGCCGCCTTGCTGCGCGCTTATCGCGCGAACGCGGCCGACGCCTACACGCTGACCGCGGCCGACGAGTCGCTGACTTTCCTGCTGCAGCCGGTCTCGGGGTCGCAAACCGTGATACACGGCCTGCTCGACGCAGCCGTTGCTGGCGCCGACCGTCTCACCGTGCTTCGCCGCCACAATGCGCGGCTCACCGAGCTGCGTGCGGCCGTGGAGAGCGGCGCATGATCAAGCTGTACGACTACGAGCTGTCGGGCAACTGCTACAAGGTGCGTTTGCTGCTTGGGGTGCTCGGCATCCCGTTCGAGCGCATCGAACTCGATTTCTATCCGGGGCGCGAGCACAAGCGGGCGTGGTTTCTCTCGATCAATCCCTTGGGCCAATTGCCGGTCATCGACGATCGGGGCTTCATACTGCGCGACGCCCAGGCAATACTCGTCTACCTCGCTGGTCGCTACGATCCGACCGGTCTCTGGTGTCCGCGCGAGGATGCGGCCGCGCTCGCGCGCGTCGTCATGTGGCTGGGATTTGCGGAGAGCCTCACGGCGAGCGCCGGGGCGGCGCGCCTGCACGACACGATGTTCTACGAGCTCGACATCGACAAGAGCCGCGCCGCCGCCCACGCGCTGTTTCGCGTGCTCGACGAGCATCTGTGGTTCGCCGAACAGCAGGGTGAGGACTGGCTCTGCGGCGGCAGCCATCCGACGATCGCGGATATCGCCTGCTTTCCCTACGTCATGCTGTCCGAGGAGGGCGGAATTTCGCGCCTCCCCTACCCCGCGATTCGCCGCTGGACCGATCGCATCGAACGCATCGCGGGTTTCACGCCGATGACCGGCATTTTCAGCGCTTCGGCGCCGCCATCAGTGACACGAACATCGCCGTGAACTTCGGCAGATCGAGATCGACTTGCGCGTGCACGAGCTGCAGCGCCACCGCGGGCTTCAACGCGGCATCCCAGGTCAAAGTCTCGCCGTAGGCCGGCCCGTGGCTCAGGTCGACGTCCATGTACAGATCCTTGCGCTTGGTGATGATGCTCGGATCGAGCCAGGCGCAGGCCGCGAGTTCATCCCAAAGGTAATAGCGCTCCTCGGAGTACTTCGCAATATAGCGGGCGGCCGGGTGCGGTGACTTCGAGATCTCGTCGAGCATCGCCTGCGTGAACATCGCCTTGATCGAGACGTCGACCGTCGTCACGTCGATCCGCGGCCAGCGCGCACGCAGGGTGATGCGCGCGGCTTCCGGATCGAACCAGAAGTTGAATTCGTGCCGCGGACTCGTTGCGAACTCCGGATCGTCGGTTTGCGGGTTGAGGCTTCCGCCCATGATGACGATGCCTTGGGTCAGCGCGGCGAAGTTCGGGTCGATCGAGACCGCGAGCGCGATGTTGGTGAGCGGTCCGGCCGCGTAAATCGTGACCGCATGGGGATGCGCGCGGACCTCGCGGACCAGGAAATGCGCGGCGTCCTCCGCAATCGGCTTGGTATGCGGCTCGCCCTCCTGCAGCGGCGGCTCGTCCCAAGGGCCCGGCAGTGTGCTCTGCGCCGCGATGTCGGCGAAGCAGCCCGTTCTTCTGCCCCCAAGCGCCGAGCCAACCGACCTTCCCGACCAACGCGCTCGCGAGCCGCGTCTCTTGCTCGGTCCTGACCAGCGGGAACACTGCGCCGAGCGCCACCGGCACATCGCTACGGCCGATGAGCTCCAGCATCCGCAGCGTGTGGCGCGCCTCGTCGTTGCGCCAGGCGTTGCCGGTGACCATCGTGATGCCGAGCACCTCGACCTGCGGGGCCTGCAACAGCGCCATCATGCCCATTTGATTCGATCCGCCCGGTCCCGAGCCATCCTGATCGATGAGCACGAGCCGAGGCCGATCGGCGGGCGCAGCCGCGGCGCACAGTGGAATCAGCATCAAGCCGAGGCATCGAAGAACAAGGCTCTGTTTCATGGTGTCACTCCGTCGCGCTCGAATGCACCAGCCGACCGGCGACGTAGGTCGCGCGGATGTTGCTGCGCACGGCGCTGTATAGGATCTTCTGCAGGACCGTCTCGGGCGCGTCGGCCGGCTCCAGCGCCAAGTTGCTGTCGCGCACTTGCGCATCGACGACGATCGCGTCGAACGCATAGCCCGGGCGCCAACACGCCGATGCGCTTGTCCAAGGCAATGCCGCCGCCGGCGGTCGCGAGCCAAAACGCCGTGAGCGCATCGATTCGCGACCCGGCGCGTCCGCGCGTGCGCGCGGCTCAAGCGCCGGATCGACGCCCGCTTCGAGCCGCCGCGAGGCGAAAATCGCATGCCGCGCATTGTCGAGAATCGAGGGGCTCGCGCCGCCCGCGATATCGGTGCCGAGGCCGACGTGCACGCCGCGTTCGAGCATGTGGCGCAGCGGGAACACCGCATCGGAAAAATAGACGTTGGAAAGCGGGCAATGCGCGATCCCCGACCCGGCCGCTCACGATCCGCCCGATGTCTTCGTCGCCGATGAAATTGCCATGGGCGAGGATCGTGCGGCGCGAGAGCAGCCCGATAGCTTTCGAGCGCCGCGGTGTCGGTGACGGCCGCAGCGATCCTGCACGAATCGATGCTCCCAGTCGCTCTCCGAGCAGTGCGTCTGCACGTGGCAGCCGGTCTCGCGCGCGAGCGCGCCCGAGCCGGCGCAGCAACTCGTCGCTGCACGCCGGAATGAAGCGCGGCGTGATGACCGGTTCGATGAGCGCGCCGCCGTTGCCGGGCATCGCCGCTGACGTACTCGATGAACGCGCGGGTATCGGCTTCGGCGCTGACCGCGCTCGCGTCCCGGTAGTAAGACGGGCATTGCCCGGCGTCATCCATCGCGACCCGGCCGATCAGCGCGCGCTGCGACCGCCGCAGGCAGATGTCCGCGAGCCGCTGGGTCGCCGGCAGGTGAATCGTGCCGTAATAGAGCGCAGTGGTCGTGCCGTTTGCCAGCAGCGCGGCGACCAGCGACTCGTAGACCGCCGCCGCATACTCCGCGTCGGCGTAGCGCGCCTCGAGCGGAAACGTATATTTTTGCAGCCATATTTCGAGCGGCTCGTCGAGCGCCTTGCCGAGCTGCGGCCATTGCGGCGCATGTACGTGCAGGTCGATCAAGCCCGGCAGCAGATATTGGCCGGCGCCGAACGCGGCCAAGCTGCCCGCCTGCGCGTGGCGCTCGGCGATTGCGTCGGATTGAGCGCCCGGCGCGTGCACGGTCTCGATGGTCCCGTCGGCTGCGCAGACGATCAGCGCGTTCTCGAGATACTCCAGGCGTCCGCGCTCCGGCGTCTGCAGGATGGTCCCTCGAAATGCGCGCGACGCTGCGGTGGTGCGGTTGGCGGCGGCGGTCATCGGCTGCGGCACCCCAAGGTTCAGCGGTCCGGCCGGAACGGCTGCGCGAGCGACAGCGGCGCGTTGAGCCGCAGCGTCGTCGGGTTTCTCGATATCGCGACCAGCACGCGATCGTCGCAAGATACGGCAGCGCGCTCAGCGCCTCCGACGGCAGCTTCAAGCCCAATCCTTGTGCGAACAACTGCAGCACGGTGACTCCGCCGAACAGCCACGCGCCGAACACCAGGCGCCAAGGCCGCCAGGCCGCGAATACCACGAGCGCGAGCGCGATCCAGCCTCGGCCCGCGGTCATGTCCTCGACCCACAGCGGCGTATAGGCAGCGACAGATACGCGCCGCCGAGACCCGCCATCGCGCCGCCGAACATCGTCGCCGCGTAGCGGATGCGATCACAGGATAGCCGATCGCGAGCGCCGAATGCGGCGCTTCGCCGACGACCCGCACGACGAGCCCTGCCTTGGTGCGATAGAAAAACCACCACACCGCGCCGGTGAGCGAGCAGCGCCAGATAGACCATCAGGTCATGCGCGAACAGGGCCGGCCCGAGCACGCGGCAAATCCGACAGCAGCGGCAGATGCGGATCTTGCCGATCGATGTCGATCGAACCGCTGCCGAAATGCATGGCCGATGAAGCCGGACAGGCCCGAACCGAGGATCGTCAGCGCAAGTCCGGCCGCGTACTGGTTGGTCGCGAGCGTCAGCGCGAGCACGGCGAACAGCAGCGACGCCACGGCGCCCGCGGCCGCGGCGGCGAGCGCCGCAAGTAACGCCGGGCTGCCCGCGAGGACCACGGCCGAACGCGGTCACGGCGCCGATCAGCATCATGCCCTCGACGCCGAGATTGAGCACGCCGGAGCGCTCCGCGACGAGTTCGCCGAGCGCGGCGTAGATCAGCGGCGTCGCCGCGACGAGCGTGCCGCTCAAGATCGGAACCAGCAAGGTCCATGGCCTAGCGCCTCTCCAGCCGTACGCGATACAGGATCAGCACGTCCGCCGCCAGCAGAAAGAATAGCAGCGCGCCCTGAAAGCTGCGCGGCGAGCGATGCGGGCACGTTGAGCGACATCTGCACCGACTCGCCGCCGAGATACAGCAGCGATATCAGGAGTCCTGCGAATACGATGCCGAGCGGATGCAGTCGGCCGACGAAGGCGACGATGATCGCCGTGAATCCATAGCCCGGCGAAATGACCGGCGTCAGCTGGCCCAGCGGACCGGCCGCCTCCATCATGCCGGCGATTCCGGCAGTCGCGCCGCTCACGAGCAGACTCAACCAGACGAGCCGCGGCTGACGAAAACCGGCGTAGCGCGCCGCGGTCGGCGCCTCGCCGCTGACGCTCATCTGGAAGCCGAGGAAGCTGCGGTCGAGGAACAGCCAGGCAAGCAACACGGCCGCCAAAGTCACGAAAATCGAGGTGTTGACGCGCAGCCCCGGAATCAGCGGCGCGAACAGTGCCGAGGGGCCGAAACTCGCGGATTGCGGGTAGTTGAGGCCCTCCGGATCCTGCATCGGGCCGTTGACGAGATACGCGAGGATCAGCGCCGCGACATAGTTGAGCATGAGGCTCACGAGAATTTCGCTGGTGTTGGCCCGGGTCTTCAGAAACGCCGGTATCGCCGCCCACGCCATGCCGCCGAGCGCGCCGGCGAGCACCATGACGGGCAGCAGCCAGCGATGGCCGCCATCGCCGAAATGCAGTGCGAACCAGCCCGCGGCGATCGCGCCGATCGTGAACATGCCTTCGGCGCCGATGTTCCAGACGTTGGCGCGAAACCCCACGGTGAGCCCGAGCGCGATCAGGATCAACGGCGAGGCCTTGAGCAGCCACTCCGAGACTCCATTCGCCGTGCTCAGGGGCTCGATGAAGAAGATCCTCAAGGTGGCGAGTGGGTCCAAGCCGAGCAGGGCGAACAGCGGCGCACTGATGACTACGGTTAGGCTGAGCGCGAGCAGCGGCGCGCCGAGGCGCATGAAGCGCAGCGGTGCCGCGCGCGGCTCGAGCGCGAGGTGCAGCATCTTAAGCCGCGTTCACGTGCGCGGAATTGCCGCCCGCCATCGCGAGCCCGATTTGCTCGATGCTGGTATCCGCACAGGCCGTCGCGGCCGACAAGCGGCCGCGGTACATGACCGCGATCCGGTCGCAGATTTCGAGCAGCTCGTCGAGCTCCTCGGATATCACGAGCACCGCCGCACCGGCGCGGCTGAGGTCGATGAGGCGCTGGCGCAAGAACGCCGCCGCCGCGACGTCGACGCCCCAGGTCGGCTGCGAGACGATCAACACGCGCGGCGTCAGGCACAGTTCGCGGCCCACGATGAATTTCTGCAAGTTGCCGCCCGACAGCGCGCGCGCCGACGACGACGGCCCCGTACACTGCACGCCGAATTGTTCGATGATCCTCCTCGCGAAGCCGCCGACTCTGCCGCGGGAGATCAGGCCGCGGCGCACGAGGCCCATCCGATAGCCGGTCAGCAGTCCGTTGTCGCCGAGCGTCATGTTCGGAACCGCGCCGCGACCGAGCCGCTCCTCGGGAACGAACACGAGACCGCGCGCGCGTCGCGCGGCAACCGACCGGCGGCCGATCGGCTCGCCGTCGAGGCGCAGCATTGAAGCAAAGCTCAGCTGCTCGCCGCTGAGGGCCGACAGCAGCTCGCTCTGGCCGTTGCCCGAGACGCCAGCGATGCCGACGACCTCGCCGCCGTGCAGATCGAGCGAGATGCCGGCGAGCGCGGTGCCGAACGGCAGCTCCGACGCCAGACAGAGTCCGTCGATCTGGAGCCGCGCAACCGGATCGCGCTCATGTTTCGCACGCAAGACCCGTGGCGGCGCGCTGCCCACCATCAAGCGCGCGAGCTCCGGCGCGTCGACTTTTTGCGGCTCGACCGTGGCGACGACCCGGCCGGCGCGCAGCACGGTCGCGGTATCGCAGAGCTCGCGGATCTCCTCGAGCTTGTGGCTGATATAGAGGATGCTGCAGCCGCCGGCAGCGAGCTTGCGCAGCACATCGAACAAGCCGCGCACCGCTTGCGGCGTCAGCACCGAGGTGGGCTCGTCCAAGATCAGCAGTTTGGGGTCCTGCAGCAGGCAGCGCAGAATTTCGACGCGTTGGCGCTCGCCCACCGACAAATCGTGCAGCAGGCGCTTGGGGTCGACCTGCAGTCCATAATGCTCGCCGAGCGTTTTGATGCGCGCCGAGAGCGCGCGCAGATCGAAGCGCCCGCTGGTTGCCACCGCGATGTTCTCAGCGACCGAAACCGTCTCGAACAGCGAGAAATGCTGATAGACCATGCCGATCCCGAGCCGCCTTGCGGCGGCCGGACTCGCGATTTCGCAGCGCCGGCCTTCCCAGAGGATCGTGCCCGCGTCCGCTTGGATCGCGCCGTAGATGATCTTCATGAGCGTGCTCTTGCCGGCGCCGTTTTCGCCGAGCACCGCGTGAATCTCGCCGGGCCCCACCCGCAGCGAGATCGCGTCGTTGGCGAGCACGCCGAAATAGCGCTTGCTCACCGACTGCAATTCGAGGCGGTCGTGCAAGATCAGCCCTTCAAACGCCCCTGCATGCCTGCCGCGAGCCAATTGATGCTGCGGACCTCGGCTTCGTTCATGCTCGTTCCGGCGCGCACGCGCACGGCGCCCGATTGGTCGCGGATCTCGCCGGCGAACGGCTGCAGCACGGTCGATTTGATCGCCTCCTCGCTCTTGGCGAGCAGCGCCTTGACGTCCGCCGGCACGGCGTCCGCATAGGGCGCCATGCGCACGGTGCCCTCCTTGAGCCCGTACCAGCGCGACTGCGCTTTCCAGACGCCGGCAACCACGTCGCGCGCGTCCTGGACGTAGATGCTGCTCCAATCGAGGATCATCGAAGTCAGCAGCCGCGTGGGCGCGTACTTGCGGATGTCGCTCGCGTAGCCCACCGACCAAACACCCTTTTGTTCGGCGGTCTGTGCGGCCACCGGGCTGTCGGTCATGGCGGCGATGATGTCGCAGCCCTGCGCGATCAGCGCGAGCGTCGCCTCCTTTTCCTTGCCGGGATCTTCCCAGGAATTCATGAATATGATCGAGCAGCCGATGTTCGGCTTGACGCTCTGCGCGCCGAGTAAAAACGCGTTCGCGGGTCCGACGATGTCGGGAATCGGGAAGCCGCCGACGAAACCGAGCTTGTCGGCCTTGGACATTTTCGCGGCGGCGATTCCCGCGAGGTAGGTGCCCTCGTGATAGCGCGCCTCGAACGCGCCGAGATTGGCGAGAACCTTGGAACCCGAACAGCTTTCGAACGCGACCGCGGGGAATTGCGGCGCGACGCGCGCGATCGCAACGCTGTGCGAAAAGCTCGTTCCATAGACGAGCTGGTGGCCCGAGGCCGCGAAGCCGCGGAACACGCGCTCCGCGTCCTGCGGCTGGAACACGTTGTCGACGATGCTGATTTCGGCGCCCGCGCCGAGCGCCTGCTTGATCGCGCCGACACCGAGCGTGTGTTGCTTGGTCCAGCCGACCTCCGCAGACGGCGAGACCAGCGCAAACCCCACTTTGAGGACCGGCGCGGCATTGGCGCGGAGCGCAACGCCCGAAAGCGCGAGAATCGTTCCCGCGCCGCCGAATTGCAATAGCTCGCGCCGCTTCATGACTCCCTAGAATTTGTAACGCGCGCCGACGACGAACTCGCGCGGCGGCGCATAGACCTGCGTCGTCTCACCGCCGAACTGGTTCGTGAAGCGCGAGGAAACCTGCGCCCGGTCGAAAAGATTGTTGACTGCAAACGAGAAGTCCCAGCTCTTCGGACTCACAGTGTAGTCGAAGAACAGATTCGCCATGAGATAGGACGGGGCGGTATAAACCGCGGTCTTGCCGAAAATCGTATCGGCGTAGTCGCTGCGGTATTGGATCCCGAACCGCGATAACAGCGAAGACTCCGCTCCGATCGCGAGCGTATGGCTCAGGTTGATCGTCCCGAGCAAATCGGGAAGGCTCGGCGGGGCGTTCCCATAGACGTCGCGATACGCCTTCAGGCGCAGCGCATTCAGCGCGGGGCTGCCGACGCCGTTGAAACCGACGCCCGTGTTTCCGTTGCAGCCGTAAAAGACGCACACGCCGTTCGGGGTGGTGTTGATGAACTCCTGATTGGCCGCGTTGCCGGCGTCATTGTCGAGCGCCATGAAATGCGACGTGATGCGTCCATGCTCCCAGGTCAAGTTGGCGTCGAGGCGCAGGTTCCAGGGCAGCAGCGCCGCGATCTCGCTCTCGAGACCGTAGATCTGAACGTCGGGAATATTGTCCACGCCGCCCTGAAAGTTGATCAAATCCTCGGCCTGGAACTGCATGTTCTTGTCATAGTAGACGTAGGCGGCCAGGTTGACGTTGAGCCGCTTATCGAACATCGAATTCTTCGAGCCGATTTCATAGGCGGTGATGGTCTCCGGCTGGAACTGAAACGGCACCACCAAGGGCGAGTTCGAGATGTTGCCGCCGCCCGGCTTGAACCCCGTCGAGACGCTGCCGTAAAGCAAATTCAGCGGCGTCGCATCGTAGTCGAGCGCGACCCGGTAAGTCGCCTTGTCCGCGGTCTGCTCGACGAAAATAGCGGTGTTCGGGTAGAACAGGTTGTAGAAGTCGTCGAACCAGGTCGTATTGTGGTCGTGCGTATAGCGCAGGCCGGCCGTCAATCGCAGCGCATCCGTGAAGTGATACGTCGCCTGGCCGTAGCCGGAGAAGGAATCGCGACCTTCATTGCCGACATTGGCAAAGTACAGCTGCCCCGAGTAAATGGCATTCGTGATGAAGTTGCCGGTGGCATTGTTTTGGATCGTCCCGACACTGATAAAATCGGGCGTCGGGTTGCCGTTCAGGGTCAGATAGCCGGGCAACAAGAAATACTGATCGTAGGCAACGG
This sequence comes from uncultured Gammaproteobacteria bacterium, assembly GCA_963782845.1. GTDB lineage: Bacteria > Pseudomonadota > Gammaproteobacteria > Steroidobacterales > Steroidobacteraceae > Bog-1198. The sequence goes on from CAWALM010000003.1 coordinate 29,456, forward strand.
TCGTGCGGCTATTCAAGAAGAATCCGCCCAGGATCCAGTCGAAGTTCCCGCCGGGCTTCGAGCTCAAATTCACTTCTTCCGTGATGCTCTTCATATTGTGCTCGAACCACTCGACATCGTGAGGCGTGTAGGTCTCGCTCTGGATTGCATACGAAAGTCCGTCCTCGTTGACCGAGCCGTGATGATTCACCTCCTGGTAGCTCGACAGCACTTTCAATGTCGCGCCGGAAAAATTGTAGGTGATCGTCGCGCCGGCGAGCTGCTGGTTGTAGAGCATCGCGCCCGGCCAGTCGGAACTCTGCTGATACGGATCCGTGTTCGGATCGAGGACGTTCTTGCCCGAGGTTTCGTGTTGGTTCGCGCGCGCATACTCGGCGCGCAGCAGCACCGACAGGTCGTCGCCCGGCTGCCACAGAAGCTGCAGGCGAGCGTGCCAGTTGTGCTGGTTGTTGAGGTCGTAATTCGGGTCGCCGGGCACGTCGATCGCCTTGACGTAGCCCTGCTGGTTGATCTGATCGATTGCCGCCCGGACCGCCACGGTGCCGGATAGCGGAATATTGACCGCGGCGGTCAGGTGCTCGAGATTGTAGGAACCCGTCGAGGCCTCGACGTAACCGTTGACGGAGTCGAAAGTCGGCTGCTTGCTGATGACGTTGATCGTGCCGCCGATCGCATTCTGGCCGAAAACCGTCCCCTGCGGTCCGCGCAGCACCTCGACGTGGTCGACGTCGAGAAAGCCCGAATCCAGCGCGACCGGGAATGCGATGTAGATCCCGTCCTCATGATAGGACACCGACGTCTGCGCCGAGTCATCCTGCGGCACGTTGAACCCGATGCCGCGAATCGACACGCTGCGGTTGTAGCCCTCGCTTTGCGTGATGACGAGTCCCGGCACCTGACCATTCAGATCGATCGGGTTGACGATGTTGAGCTGGGCGAGCGAATCGCCGCCCAGCGCGGTAATCGCTTCCGGCGCCTTTTGCAGATCGATATTTTGCTTCTGCGCGACAACTCTGATCTCTTCGAGCGTTTCGGACCCTGCCGCGCCGCCGATACTTTCCGCGCCGGCCGCGGCGGCTACCGGTTCAGCGACAGCCAATTGCGGCGCGGTACCGATCGCGATGAGTATGCAGGTAAATTTCCAAACCCGGCCGAGTGGCTGCATCAAGCGCTCCCTTTTGACATTGCGATGTGTTCGGACTCCGGGTCCCGGCGATCGCGCCGAAACACGTTGCCCGATCAATAAAACATCGCAGTGCAGCGCATATCCCCGATAAACCGATTCCCCAAAAGGTCTAAGCCTTTTTCCGAAAAATACGGGGAATGCCGGCGCACACTCGATGACTAGCTACGGTGCCAGCCTAAAGCTCAAGTCCGCCACGAATATGTCATTCGCCGGATTGGGTGTCAACCGATCGCCGGCGTGCCGGCGGGACCGAACAACGCCCAGCCGACCGAGGCGCCGACACAGGCCGCGACGACGACGAGCGGCGCGGCGCGCGCGCGCGCGAGCAGCACCAGGCCGCCGATCCCGATCAGCGCATCGATCGGCGCATGGATCGACGTGCTCACGACCGGGCTGCAAAACGCGGCGGCCAACACGCCGACGACACCCGCATTGACGCCCGCGAGCATCGGCCCAATCGCGGGCAGGCGCAGCGCCTTGCGCCACAACCAGAAACCCGAGACCGCGAGCAGCAGGCCCGGTAGAAACAGGCTGAGCACGGCGATCGCGGCCCACGACGCGGCGGCGGCTCCGGCCGGTGCGCTCGCGGCACCCAGGTAGGCGCTCACGCAGAACAAGGGTCCCGGCAACGCCTGGGCAGCGCCGTACCCGTTCAAGAAGGCCGCGTCCGATACCCAGCCGGCCGGCACCAAGGCATCGCGCAACAGCGGCAGCACGACGTGGCCGCCGCCGAAGACCAATGCGCCCGAGCGGTAGAAAATCGCGGCCATTGCAATCGGACTCCGCGGCCAATGCGCGGCCGCCAAGGGCATCAGCAGCAGCAGCACGACGAATGCGGCACCCGCCGCGGCCGCTGTCGCGGCACCGATATCGACGGAGCGCCGCGGCGGCGCGAGCCCGACGTCGCGGCACAAGATCCACCCCAAGAGCGCGCTCGTGGCGAGCGCAGCGAGCTGCATCGCGGAGCCGCCCATCGCCAACAGGGCGGCAGCGACCAGGATGGCGATCGCGGCGCGCGCAAAGTCCGGACACAGTTTGCGAGCCATGCTCCAAAGCGCCTGCCCGACGAACGCCACGGCGACGAGCTTGAGGCCGTGCATGACCGCCGCCGCGACGGGGCCCTGCAAGCGCGTCTCGAGCAGCGCGAGTCCAAGCATGAGAACGGCCGACGGCAGCGTGAATCCGATCCAGGCGGCGAGCGCTCCGCGCCAGCCCGCACGGTGCCATCCGACCAGGAATCCGACCTGGCTGCTGGTCGGGCCCGGCAGCAGCTGGCAGAGCGCGACGATCCCGGCGTACTCCTCGCTGCTGATCCAGCGGCGCCGCTCGACGTAGGCGCGCTCGAAGTGTCCGAGGTGCGCGATCGGTCCGCCGAACGCCGTGCAGCCGAGACCGAAGGACGCGACCAAGACGGCAGCCGCGGATCCTTGCTGCCGCTTGGGCAACACCGCGCCGCTCAGGCGCCGAGATTCAGCAGCGCGGCATTGCCGCCGGTCGCCGTCGTGTTGACGGTCAGCGTGCGTTCGTTCGCGTAGCGCTGCAGGTAATGCGGACCGCCGGCCTTGGGACCCGTGCCCGAGAGCCCTGTGCCGCCGAACGGCTGCACGCCGACGACCGCGCCGATCATGTTGCGATTGATGTAGGTGTTGCCGATATTGGTGCGCTCGAACACCAGGCGCCAGAACGACTCGAGGCGCGTCTGCACGCCGAGGGTCAGGCCGTATTCGCTCGCGCGAATCGATTCGAGCACCGCTTCGATGTCGTCGGCGCGGTAGCGGACCACGTGCAGGATCGGACCGAATTGCTCGCGCGTGAGCTGCGCGGCATCGCGCAATTCGATCAGATGCGGCGCGAAGAAGCTGCCGTGCGCATGTTCCGCGGCGAGCGGGCAGACTTTCACGATACGCGCCTCGGTGCGCATCTTCGCGACATGCGCCGCAAGGCCGGCGGCGGCGGCGGCCGTGATCACGGGCCCCACGTCGGTTGCGAGCGCAGCCGGATCTCCGATCACGAGCTCCTCCATCGCGCCCACGATCATTTCCAGGATCACGTCGGCAACGTCCTCCTGCAGGAACAGCAGCCGCAGCGCGGAGCAGCGCTGGCCCGCGCTCGAGAATGCCGAGCTCATGACGTCGTCGACGACCTGCTCCGGCAACGCCGTGGAGTCGACGATCATCGCGTTCAAGCCGCCGGTCTCGGCGATCAGCGGCACGATCGGGCCGCCGCGCGCCGCGAGCGCCCGGTTGATCGTCAATGCGGTCGCCGTCGATCCGGTCATCGCGACTCCCGCGAGCGCCCGGTGCGCAAACGCGACCTCGCCGAACAGCCGCCCCGGCGCCGGCGTGAACTGCAGCGCCTGCGGTGCTACACCCGCCTCGTGCAGCAGCTCGACGAAGCGCGCCGCGATCAACGGCGTGGGCTCCGCCGGCTTGGCGACGACCGCATTGCCCGCGGCCAAAGCCGCGCTGACCTGCCCCGCAAAGATCGCGAGCGGGAAGTTCCACGGACTGATGCAGGCGAACACCCCGCGGCCATGCAGCGACAGGTCATTGAGCTCGCCGGTCGGGCCCTGCAGGCGCGAAGGCGAGCCGAATGCGCCGCGGGCCTGGACCGCGTAGTAGCGGCAGAAGTCCGCGGCCTCGCGCACCTCGGCCAAGGCATCGGGCAGCGTCTTGCCGGCCTCGCGCACCGCGAGCGCCATGAAGTCGAGACGCCGCGACTCGAGCAGGTCGGCGGCGCGATCGAGGCAGGCGGCGCGCGCCGCCCCCCCGAGCGCATCCCAAGCGGGCTGGGCGCGCGCGCCGGCGTCGAACGCCGCGGCAATTTCCGAGACGCTCGCATCGCGCGAACTGCCGACGAGGTCGCGCCGATCAGCCGGATTGGTGACCGGCGCGCCTTCGCCGGGCAGGGCGACGCCGCCGATGATGGGCCCCGCGCCGAAGCCGGATGTGCGGCGCTCGGCGAGTCCGCGCTCGAGGCCCGCAAGTTCGTCGGGATTGCCGAAATCGGCGCCGCTCGAATTGCGACGATCCGCATAGAGCGCGAGCGGTACCGGCAGGCGCGGATTTGCATGGGATTCCATCCGCTCGAGTTCCGCGGCCGGATCGCGCACGATCTCGCCCACCGGCACCTGTTCATCCATGAAGCGGTTCACGAACGAGGTGTTCGCGCCGTTCTCGAGCAGTCGGCGCACGAGGTATGCGAGCAAGTCCTTGTGTTCGCCGACCGGCGCATAGACGCGCACGCGCGGAAAGCCCGGGATCTGCCGCTGCGCTTCGGCGTAGAGCAGCCCGCCCATGCCGTGCAGCCGCTGAAATTCGTAGTCGCCGCCGGGTCGGGCGAGTTCGAGAACCGACGCGATGCTGTGCGCATTATGGGTCGCGAACTGCGGGTATATGCAGTCGCCGTGCCGGAACAGCCGATCGGCGCAGGCGAGGTAGGAGACGTCGGTCGTGAGCTTGCGCGTGTAGACCGGATAGCCGTCGAGACCGCGCTCCTGAGCGCGCTTGATCTCACTGTCCCAGTAGGCGCCTTTGACGAGCCGCACGCTCATGCGCCGCTGCGTGCGCCGGGCGACCGCCGCAACCCAATCGATGACATCGAGCGCGCGCTTGCCGTAGGCCTGCACCGCGAGGCCGAGGCCCGGCCATGCGCGCGTCGCGGTGTCCGCCGCGAGTGCCTCGATGAGATCGAGCGACAAATCGAGGCGATCGGCCTCCTCGGCGTCGATCGTGAGCTGGATTCCGGCCTTGGCCGCGCGACGCGCAAGCGCCGCGAGGCGCGGTCCGAGGCGATTAATCACACGGTCGTGCTGGCTCAGCGAGTAGCGCGGCTCGAGCGCCGACAATTTGATCGATATGCTCGAGACGGCCTGCGGCGGTCCGCCGCCCGCAGCCGCGCCGATCACGTCGATCGCATGCTCGTAGGAGGCGAGATAGCGCTCGGCGTCGCGCTGGGTGCGTGCGCCTTCGCCGAGCATATCGAACGAGCACAGCGCGAGCTGCGCCTCGGCGGCGCTGCGTTTGAGCGCCTCCTCGATCGACCGGCCGACGACGAACTCGCCGCCGATGATGCGCATCGCGCGGCGAACCGCGAGCCGCACGACCGGCTCGCCGGCCTTGCGCGTGAATTTTCGGACCCACGAGGCCGCGTCGTTCGTGATCGCGGGTTCGAGTTCGAGGATACCGCCGGTCAGCATCAGTCCCCAGGTCGAGGCGTTGACGAACAGCGATTCGGATTTACCGGAATGCGCGGCCCAGTTGCCGTTCGCGAGCTGCTCGGCGATCAACCGGTCGGCGGTCGCATCGTCGGGAATGCGCAGCAGCGCCTCCGCGATGCACATGAGCGCGATGCCCTCCTGATTCGAGAGGCCGAATTCCTGCAGGAACGCATCCAGGAACGGCCGCTCGTCGCGACGCGCACGCGCGCCTTCAACCAGTGCGCTCGCGACCGAAACCGCGCGATGCCGCGCGCCGGCGGTGAGCTCGAGGCTGTGCAGCAGGCGCGTGACCGCGGCATCCTCGGATGTTTCGCCGTGCTCGCGGACTGCCTGTCTCAGCGCCGCCAGGGTCGGGCCGGCTGCATCGCTTTCGGGTTTTGCGGACATTGCTCTCTCCTCGATCGATGCGCCGTTCACGCATCCCTGAAATTCGCGAGAAACACGCGGGCCGGCGTGCGCTCTGCCTGGGGCTCGAGCATCGTATCAAACGCGCTCGGCTCTGTGACGACCGCGAGGTCCCATGCCGACAGGACCTCCGTCTGCCCGCTCGGCGCTCGCAGCCGCAGGTTCGCGGAGATCGCGAACACCACGAGCACCTCGCCCGCGAGCGCGTGCACGGCGAGCGGCTCAGTCAACAGCGGGACCCGCAGCTCGAGGTCGGTGATCTCGTTCGAGACGATCAGATTCAGGTCCGTACAGGGGCCCGCGAGCAGCTCGCAATGCGGGGCGGCCGCCCCGTCGAATTGCGCCAGATCGCCGACGCTGGCCAAGCGGATCAGCCGGCCATCCGTGAATTTCAAGTCGAGCCCGGCGCCGCCGAGCAGCGTCATCGAGCGGCGATATCCGGAGAAATCGGAGAACGGACCCGAGGCCGCGACGTCGGCAACGCTGATGCGCCAGCGAAACGGCTCGCCCTGCGCCGGCACGCGCAGCGCCTCATGCGTGAGTCCGCCGCCGTTCTTCCACGGCGTCGTCTTGAACGAGCTCTTGCGGACGATGATCAAGGCGCTGGCGCCGTGCGTCTAGGCTTGCGCGGCGATCACCGCAATCTCCACCTTGAACTCCGGCGCCGCGAGCCGCGCGCTCACCACGGTCGCTCGCGCGGGCGCCGCGCCCGCGGCGACCCAGGCGTCCCAGACGCGGTTCATCTCCGCGAAGGTCGCGATATCGGTGAGCCAAATCGTCGCCGACAGCAGCCGGCTCTTGTCGGTTTGCGCCTCCGCGAGCAGCGCGTCGATCTTCGCGAGGATCTCCTGCGTCTGCGCGGCAACACCGCCGCCGGGGGCGCCCGCGGCAACTTGCCCCGCGAGGTAGACGGTCTTGTTGTGAATCACGGCCTGCGACATGCGCGGCCCGGTATGCAGGCGCTTGATCGTCATAGCGAACCCCCTCCGATTTTATTATTTTACGGCAGCCATGGCCGCGGCGGCCTGCTGCGACTTGATCCAGGCCGTCGTGCGCGCATCGAGCAGATCGAGCGGCAAGACGCCGCCGTTCAGCATTTCGTCGTGAAACCGGCGAATGTCGAATTTCGGTCCCAGTTCCTTTTGCGCCCGATCGCGCAGTTCGCGGAATTTGAGCTGACCAAGCTTGTAGGCGAGCGCCTGCCCCGGCCAGGCGATATAGCGATCCGTTTCGGACTGGATCGTCGGCTCGTCGACCGCGCCCGATTTGCGCATGAACTCGACGACCTGCTCGCGCGTCCAGCGCAGATCGTGGATGCCGGTGTCGACGACGAGGCGCACCGCGCGAAACAGCTCGCTCGACAATCGCCCATAGTCGCTGACCGGGTCCTGATAGAAGCCGACTTCCTTGCCGAGCTGTTCGGCATAGAGCGCCCAGCCCTCGATATATCCCGAATTGCCGTTGTGCTGCCGGAATTTAGGCAGTCCCGTGAGTTGCTGCGCGACCGACAGCTGCATGTGATGCCCCGGGATGCCCTCGTGGTAGGCGATCGCCTCGTCGTCGATGAGCGTTCGCTCACTGAAATTGGAGGTCGCGACGACGACTCGTCCGGGGCGCTTGCCGTCCGGCGTGCCGGTTTGGTAATGCGTCGCCGACGCCGACTGGAATGCCGGAATCGCCTCGACGGTGACCGGAGCGCCGGGAATGTAGGTGAACAGCTCGGGCAGCTTGGGCTGCATCTGCGCGATGTATCTGCGGAAATCGTCGAGAATTTGTTCGGCGGACGTCGGCTTGTATTTCGGATTGACCTTGAGCGAGTCGCGAAACGACTGCAAGTCCGCAAAACCCTCGCGCCGCGCGATCGCGAGCATGTCGGCCTCGATGCGCTCGATTTCCGCGAGACCGATGCGGTGGATTTCGGCCGGACTCAGGTTCTCCACGGTCGTGCGGCCGCGAATCGCGTTCCGATAGCGCCGATCGCCGCCCGGCAGCGACGCGATGGTGAGCGCGCTGCGGCCGTGCGGCGCATATTCTGCCGCGATGAACTGCTCGAATTGCCGATAGGCCGGCAGCACCTCCTCGGCGACCGCCTTGTCGATCGCGGCGGTGAGCCGCTGCTGCTCCGGCGGCGCAAGGTCGGCGGGGAATTTGGTCGTCGGGCGCAGGAACGGATTGGAGGCGATCACGCCCTCGCACTCCGCGGGAACCTTTTCGAGCAGGAATCGCACCGGCATGAGCTTGTCGCGCACGCCGGCGCGCAGGACCTCTTCGGTCTCGGCGAAAACCCGCGGGATCTGATGCAGTCGCGCGATGTAGTCCTCGTAATGCTTGACCGAGTCGAACGGAACCGAGAGCGGCAGGTCCGCGAGCCGCAGTTGCGGTCCGTCCATCTGGTTGACCGGCATCTCGTAATCCTTGAAGCCGTAGTCGTCGATGCGCCGCTGCAGAGCGCGGATCATGAGCTCATGCGAGAGGCTGTCCTGTTCCGTGAAGCCTTGAGTCCCGATCGCCTTCAAGCGCGCGAGAAAGCTCTCGTCGATCGCATGCTGACTCTCGATCGCCGCGAGCGACACCTCGCCGAGCCGATCGTTGTAGCGATAATCCCCATAGGCGGTCGCGCGTTCGGGATGCAGACTCAGGTCGGATTGGTACTGCTCTTCGAACAAGGCATTTTGGGCCGCAAGGCGCGCCTCGAGGCTCTGCGGGGCGGTACCGAGGCTCGTGCAGGCGCTGACGCCAATCCAGCAAATAGCAAGGGCGAGCAGTCGTATTCGCATGGGCCGCGAGATTAGCACAGCGTCTCGACGCTCGGCTCCGCAATTGCAGGGCGCGGCCGCTCCGCAGTGACCGGATCGAGCCGGACTGGGGAGGGGTCAGCGCCCTGCCGTACCCGACCCCGGCCGGGATCCAGGGTGCTATCCGGCATCAGTTCATCATTCACGCGCCGCGGCGAAGCAACCTCGCCATGAATTCCGTCTCCCGCTGCCGGATGGCATCCAGCAAACGCTCCGGGTCGCGCATCTGCCGGTAGGCTTGGTATCCCCGCTCGAGAAAGTCCTGCAAGACCCCGAAACCCGCGGCATGGGCCGGCGTGTGCGCTGCACGTAACAAGCGTCCGATCCACGCACGACCCACGATCCCGCTGAGCTCCTTACCGATGCCGACGATGAGGTCGATTTGGCGAATGCGGAGGGCGCGGTTATCCACGCTGCGATAGGCGGCTGCGTAAGTGGTGTCGTCGACCGGGGCTGGCGCCAAGGCGCGTACCATCGCATGATCGAGCTCGCGCGTGAGCACGTCGAGTTCGATCGCTTGCGCGAGCACTTGCATGGGGGCCGCGGGCAGCGCCCGCTCGAGGTAGCGCATCGCGCGCGCGAGATTCCGGGTCAGATTGGCGAACTCCTGAGGCCCATACAGATCGCTCAAGAAGAACTCGAGTGCGGGCACGTACTGCGGATCGTCGTGAAAATCCGCGTAGGTCTTCGCGAGGCGGGCGCTCTGCCACCGCCGCAGCTCGCGCAGGCGAGCGCGAAAATCGGCGTGCCGGCAAGCCGGCGATTCGAGCCGCCGCTTGCGCTCCAGCAACTCATCCATTGCATCTCCGATCTTCAAAGCGCGCCTGCCTGCGTCAGGCACTGCATGACGCATTCCAGCGCGCGATGCGAGCGAAGGATTCCAAGATGGCCCACGCCGCGCAATTCGTGCAATTCCGCTCCCTCGAGCCGGGCGCTCGAGCCGGGCGCCACCAAATTGTCTTGCGCCGTGAAAATGCTCGTGACCGGCACGGTGAACCGGCCTTCTTGCGCGCGATTCAACGCCTCGAGCCAGGGCGAAGCGCGGGACATCTGGCGCGTGTCCGGCCATGGCAGCCCACGTACCATCGTGGTCCCGTGATGCGGGGAGGCGATCGTGACGATGCGCCGGATCGCCCCCGCGCCGAGATCGCGCAACAGCGTCCGGGCGATCAAGCCGCCCATGCTATGGGCAATGATGATCACGCGTTCGCCTTGGCATTGACGCTGCAGTGCGAGCAACCGCGGCGCGACGTGACCGGACTGAATATCGATGTCCGCGAGCAGCGGCTCGATGTCGAGCGCTTCGATCGGTCCGAAGCCCGCGGCGCAGAGCCGATTGCGCAAGCTCCGCCAAACTTCGGAGTTGCACAAGAATCCGTGCAGTAGCAGTACCGGGCGATGGGCCGGCGCCGCCGAGCCCGGCGCGATCGCCGGCGGCGGCGGCGGCGGCATCGGGCGGGAATGCCGACTCATGGCGAGAACCGCGAGCGGGAACTCCGCGAGTTCGCTGAGCAGCGCGCGCAAAACCTGGCGGAGATCGCTGGGCGCACCGTGCCCCTCTCGCTCGGACTGCGAGATCGCGAACGACGAGACGACGATCGCGACGAACATCATCGGCGCGATACCGAGGGCAACGGCGGCTGTGGTCGCCGCCGGGAGCTCTAGCGCCGTTGCAAGCAGAATGCCCGAGAGGCCCGCCAGCGCCAATGCGAGGCCGAGAATGCAGCGCCAGAATCGCGTCGCCATGCGGCGTTCATCCCGAGGCTTCGGGAATGCCGAGCACGCGTTCGGCTCGCTGCAACGCGAGCCCCAGGCGCCGCGCGGTCTGGCGAACCCGCGGCGATGCCTTTGGCGCCGCCCGCGGTAGCGAGCGGTTGCGGTCGCGCAGCACGTCGAGGTTCAGTTGCAAGCCGCGGCGCTCGAGCAACGGCGCTAACTGATCGGCCTGCGCCAGCAGGTCGCGGCGCGTGCGCCGGTAGGCGTGGTCGGCCAGGCGAATGCGTTCCGCGTAGCGAAAGACATTGGCGAAGAACAGGCGCTCGTCGTGCCGATCCGGCTCGAGCAGCAAGGTATCCGCGGTCGGGAAGCGCGCGCCATAAGTCGACATGCCGATCATCATGCGCGAATAGATCAACGCTCTAAAGGTTTGCCCCAGAATCGCCGGCAATCCTTCGTCCACGAGGTTGATCGCTCGCCGTACGCGCGGGTGAGAGGCGTCGAACGGAACGAGCGGATTGATGCAAATGACGAAATTGCATTTCTCCTCGAGGGCGAGCGATGCATGCATCGTACGAATCAGGGCGCCGTCGACGAAATGCTGGCCGCCGATTTCGACCGCCGGGTAGAGTCCCGGCAATGCACTACTCGCAAGCAGGGCGCGCGAGATCGGCACGTGATCATGGCCGGCCCCACCAAAAGGCACCGAGGCGCCGGTGTTGAGATTCGTCGCGACGACATACAGCCGCGCACGCAGCTTGCGGAAATCGTTCGTGTTGCCCTGCGCGTTGAACAGCAGCTCCAAGTACTGCTGCAGCGGCGCGTTGTCGAACAGAGCCGTCGGCAGCAAGCGTCCCAACGGGCTCACACCCGCCGGCCATTCCCCCGCGCCCGCGTAGCTTGCGAAACGCCGGACGATTTCTGCAACCACGGCCGGAAGCCGGGCCAGGCGCCGCGCGAACTCGCCGAACGCGGGACGCAGCAGGATCGCGGGCGAGAACGGGAACAGCATCGACTCGTCATATAGGAACATCGAACACATCGCGGCCGTGTCGAATCCGCTCGCGAGTGCCGCGGCGATCAGAGAGCCGGAACTGACGCCGACATAGACGTCGAACTTCGTCAATGCGCGGCCGCCGATCGCCTCGCTCAATGCGTGCAGCGCACCGAGCTCATAATAGAAGCCCAACGGCCCGCCGCCCGCGAGTGCAATCGCGAGCTTGCCGCGACCCGCACCGCGCCGCAGCGCGGGCTCGATGGTTAACATTGGCCGCTAGGGAGCCGGCAAATGCGCGGACCCGTTCTTCGGCGCGAAGCGCGTCTGCGGCGCAGGCTTGCGTGCTCGAGGCGCCGACTTGCGCGCGCGCGCGAGCTTGTCGATGTTGGCATTGAGCGCATCGACCCGCTTGCTGAGCGACTCCACTTCACCCGCGCTGGGCACACCCAACTGCGTGAGCGCGCTGTGTACTCGGGCGCGAAAGATCTTCTCGAGATTTTCGAACGCGTCGGTCGCATCACCACGCACTTTGTCCATGCGCGCATTGAGACCCGCCTGCACACCGCTGAGCGCGCCTTGGAGCGCCTTTTCGGCCGCTTGCTTGGTCTGCGCATGCACTTCCGCGCCCTCGGCGATCAGCTCCTGCAGCAGCTTCGGCGCCCCATGTTGAGCTCGAGATACGGCCCCGAGACCGGCGAGCCACACTTCATGCAGCAGGTTGAGCTGCTGGATCTGCGTGTCGTCGGCGCTTTTGCGTGCGCTTTTGCGCGCGACTTTGCGGGCGCCCTTCGATGATTTTCGCTTTGTGGCCATGTTATTCCTCTCTTTGAGTGCGCGATTCGCCGCCTATCAGTAATTGCCCTTAGTGGGAATCCCAATCCGCTTGGTTAATATAGGCGCGGGGCGAGGCGCCGGCGATTCGTAGTTCCCGCAATCGGAGCGTAGAAATGCGTGCAGCCAAGAAGAAGGACTCCTCCAAGTCTCGGAGCGAGGACAGCTTCGCAGGCAGCGGTCTCGAGGATCGCTGGACGAAACTGCATAGGGGCGATATGGAGCCCTACCCCGATGCAGCGCGCGTCACACGCCTCGCCAAGCAACATCCGCAATTTGCGGCCTGGGTCGAGACCCAGGGCGGAGCCGCAAAGGTCGCCGCGGGCGTCCAGGAGGCGTGGAGACGGTTTCATGGCGGCGATTTCAGCGGCGCGATCGCGATCGGCGGCAAGCTCGGCGCATTGGGCGCCACCGCCGCCAACAAAGCGGCCGCGATCCATTCGCTGGAGCAGAGCGGCGAGGAGCCGACCCACCTTCTCGAAGCGGCTGTCGCGCGCGGCGAAAAGGCCGCCGCGTCGCTGCCGGACTACGCCAACGCGCACTATATGTTGAGTCTCGCGCTCGGCCGTTACAGCCAGCGCATTTCAATTCTCAAGGCGCTCGCGGACGGCATCGCGACCCAGGTTCGCGCTCATCTCGATACGACGCTGAAACTCGAGCCGCGCCATGCCGAGGCCCATATCGCGCTCGGCTTGTACCACGCGGAAATCGTCGCGAAAATCGGCGCGCTGCTCGCCGGACTCACCTACGGGGCGAGCGCCGATGCGGCAATCGAACACTTCGAGCGCGCGATCAAACTGGTTCCCCACTCACCGATCGCGCAAATCGAGTACGCCAATGGGCTGCTGCTGCTGCGCGGAAATAGCAGCCGCGGCGAGGCCCACGAACTATTCGCTCGCGCCGCCGCCTGGGAACCCATGGATGCGATGGAACGGCTCGACGTCGGGCGTGCGCAGCGTTCGCTAAAATGAGCTCTGGCTGAGGCGGGAGGCCAAGACGCACGGCGCGCTCAGTCGACCAGCGAGCCCCCGCCCAAGAGCACGAGAAATACCAGGCGGTCGAATTCCGATTGAATCAGAGACACGAGCTCGGCAGGCTCCGGGATCAATTGCCGGTCGGCGATCACCCCGACCTGGACCTCGTCTTGATAGGTGAACATGCTGACGCCGACCCCGATGCTGCCGGTTTGCGGAACCCAAAACATCAGCTGCGAAATGGCGGCGCCCGCGAGATGCAACGGCTCGCCCGGCCCCCGGACATTCGATGCGACGAGACTCGCCTTGGCGCTGAACCAGGCGATCGCGGGATCCTCGATTGCCGCCGGCAAGCTGCCGACCAGGGAGAGAAGCCCGAACGTCACCATGGCCTCCGGCGAAGCTTTCAGCGTCTGCATGCTGCCGTGCACCGCATAGAGCCGTTCGAGCGGATGCCGGATGCCGACCGGCAAATCGACGAACGCGAGCCCGAAGTGATTGCCGAGTTCGACCGGCAGGCCCTCGCCCTGGCGTAAATTGACGGGCACGGCCGCCCGAATCGTCATGCCCGCGGTATGTTCACCCTGGCCGTCGAGATAGCGACCGAGCGCGCCGGCGAGCGTGGCGATCAAGACGTCATTGATCGTGCAGCCGAGCACGCGGCCGACGGTTCGCACTTCTTGCAGTGCGAGCGGCTCACCCCAGGCGACGCGTTTGATGCCGCTGTGCGGCTGCTTGAGGCGGGTCGGCGGGTCGTCCGCGAGCTGCACTCCGAGACGCGCAACTTCACCCGCGATACCGACCGCCTGCCGTGTCGCCGTGGCCGCCTCGTTCGGGTGCAGCGTGTAATGGACGCCTTTCTCGACGAGATCCGCCCACCCCCGGAACGAGTTCATCAGCAGTCCCGGGCGGCGACTGCCCAGACTCGCCGGCGCGGCGGTGCCGGAGGTGGAGGAGCCGCTCAGTTCTTCGTCCGCGAGCGTCGCGAGCACGTGCATGAGCGCGATTCCGTCCGCATAGCAATGATGAATGCGGATGATCAGCGCACTGCCGCCCTGATAGCGCTCAACGAGGTGAAAGCTCCAAAGCGGCCGCGACGCAGGCAGCGAGAAACCCGCGAGCTCGCCGGCCATTGCCTCCAATTGAGGCTTGCCGGCGGGCGCGGGCAGCGCAACGCGCAAAACGTGATCATCGAGGCTGAACTGCTCGGCAGGCACCCAGCGTCCGCCCAGCTTATCCAAGACCGGCACACAGCGAAAACGCTCGAACGCGAGAAAACGTGCCTCGACGAGCTCGCGCAGCGCGGCGCGCCGCAACGGGCGCTTCAAGATCAACAGCCCCATGATCACCATCGGATTCGTCGGCCGTTCCATCAACAGCCAAGTCCGATCGACACTGGACATGCTCTCGGCCACTGCCATGACGCTACTGTCGCTCAGTTTGTGCCTCTTGTGACCCCTCGGTTTACCACGATATGGGCTGGGGCGTAATGGGTGTAGGTTTTTGCAAATGGGATACTTCGTCACGGGGGCAACGGGGTTCATCGGGCGTCATCTGGTGGCCGCTCTTTGTGCGCGCGGGGAGCCCATTTGGATTTTGCTGCGGCCGGCATCAGCCGCCAAATTCGATCAGCTGGTGCGGGATTGCGGCCCGTTGGGAAAATTGTTGGTGCCGGTCCATGGCGACCTGGGTGAGCCGCTGCTCGGCGTATCGGCGCCGGAGCGGCGCGCGCTGTCCGGTCGCATCCAGCACCTCTTCCATCTCGGTGCGCTCTATGACCTGCGCGCAGCCGACGCGGATCTCGTCAGCGCCAACGTGCTCGGGACCCGCAATGCGCTCGATTTTGCGCAAGATACCGCGGCAGGCTGCTTTCATCTCGTCAGTTCGATTGCGGCCGCCGGTCGCTACCGCGGCCTGTTCACGGAGCGTATGTTCGCGGAGGCCACGGGACTCGATCTGCCGTATTTTCGCACCAAGCATGAGTCGGAGGCGCTGGTGCGCACGACTTGTCGGGTTCCTTGGCGCATCTATCGGCCCGGGATGGTCGTCGGTCATTCGCGCTCCGGGGTTGCGGACAAGGTCGATGGTCCCTATTACCTGTTCAAGGCGATTCAGACGATTCGCGATTGTCTGCCGCACTGGGTGCCGTTGCTCGGCATCGAAGGCGGACACGTCAACTTCGTGCCCGTGGATTTCGTCGCGGCAGCACTCGACCATCTCGCGCACGTTGCGGGTCAAGATGGGCAATGCTTTCATCTCACCGACCCCGACGACCATCGTTTCGGGGATGCGCTGAATGTGTTCGCCCGCGCGGCCCACGCTCCGACGATGGCGCTGCGCTTCGAATCCGGCGTGTTGGGCTCCTTGTCCAAACTCATTCGGCCGGTGCCCGAACTCTTGCCGTCGGCCGAGCGAATCGGCAAACAATTGCTCGACGATCTCGGCGTTCCCGAGCCGCTGATCGGGCTGCTCCATCATCCGACGAGCTTTGACGCCGCGCAGGCGCAGGCGCTGCTCGCACCGGCGGGCATCCGCGTGCCGCCCTTGGAGTCGTATGCCTGGCGCCTCTGGGACTATTGGGAGCGAAACCTCGATCCGGGTTTGCACACGGCCGCCGGCTTGCGCGAGGCCGTCAAAGGCAAGACCGTGCTGGTGACCGGCGGATCCTCCGGGATCGGGCGGACCACGGCGTTGCGACTCGCCGCGGCGGGCGCTCACTTGCTGATCGTGGCGCGTGACCCCGAAAAGCTCGCGCGCGTTCGCGCCGACATCGAGACGGGCGGCGGCCGGGTCACGACCTACAGCTGCGACATCAGCGACAAGCAAGCTTGCGATCGGCTCATCGAGCGTGTGCTCGCCGACCACGGCCGCGTGGACATTCTGATCAACAACGCCGGTCGATCGATCCGGCGCGGCATCGATCAAACCTATGAAAGGCTGCATGACTACGAGCGGATGATGTCCATCAATTATCTTGCCGCCGTGCACATGACGCTGGGACTGCTGCCCGCGATGGTCGAGCATGGCGCCGGACACGTCGTCAATATCTCCTCGATCGGCGTGCTGACCAATGCACCGCGCTTTGCGGCCTACAATGCATCGAAGGCTGCGCTCGAGGCGTTTTCACGATGCGCGGCGGCCGAGTACGCGGCCCGCGGCGTGCGCTTCACGATCGTCAATATGCCGCTCGTTCGCACTCCGATGGTGGCGCCGACGAAATTGTACGAGCGCATGGACTTGATGCCGCCGGAGCAGGCCGCCGATCGAGTCTGCGCGGCGATCATCGACCGGCCGGAGCGGCTGGCGACGCCGCTCGGCGCATTCGCGCGACTCGTGGAGATGATCGCACCGCAGATCGGCCGGGCAATCATGAGCGAGGGCTACCGCATGTTTCCGGACTCGGAGGCGGCAGCCACCGCCCCAGCGGGCGCGAGCTCACAGGATCCGGGCGAAGCGGGCGCCTTTGCCGCGATAGCGCGCGGAATCCATTGGTAGGGACGCTCGACACCGCGGAGCCGCGCGACGATCGCGCCGGCCCGGCCGCCGCTCATGCGGCGCGCGTCGATTCCTCTCGCACCAGTTCGCGCCGGAGAATCTTGCCGATGTTGCTCTTCGGCAGCGATTGGCGGAATTCCAGGTATTTCGGCCGTTTGTACCCGGTGAGCCGTGCGCTGAAATGATCCTGCAGCTGATCGACGCTTATCGAGGTGCCATCGCGCACGACGACGAACACTTTGACGACTTGACCCGAATGCGGGTCCGGAACACCAATACACCCGCATTCGAGCACTGCCGGGTGTTCGGCACCGACGCTCTCGATTTCATTCGGAAACACTTTGAACCCGGAGACGATGATCATGTCCTTCTTGCGGTCGACGATGTGAAGATACCCGGCCTCGTCCATGACTGCGATATCGCCGGTGTTCAGCCATCCATCGGGCGAGAGGACATCGGCCGTTGCGGCCTCGTGCTTCCAATAGCCCAGCATGACCTGCGGGCCGCGCACGCACAACTCGCCGGCCTCGCCGATCGACACTTCCCGGTCGCCTTCGCGGATGCTGATCTCGGTCGAAGGCAACGGCAGACCCACCGCTCCGGCCCGAGGCGTGTCATAGCGATTGCCGGCGACGACCGGCGAAGCCTCGGTCAGTCCATAGCCTTCCACGAGTGGCCGCCCCGTGACCGACTGCCAGCGCTCGGCGGTGCTTGGCTGCAACGCCATGCCCCCCGCGACGCCGAGCTTCAAGCCGGAAAAATCCACGCTGGCGAATCCCGGGGCATCCAGAAGCACTTTGTAGAGCGTGTCGACGCCCGTGATCATCGTCATGCGCCATTTGTGCAGCTCATGCACGAACGCCGGAATGTCGCGCGGGTTCGTGATGAGTACATTGAGGCCGCCCTGATACAGGAACAACAGGCAGTTACAGCTCAGACAAAACACGTGATACATCGGCAGCGGCGTGATCATGACGTCGCGGCCGTCTTCGAGAATGTTCTTCCAGAATGCCGCCATCTGCAAAACGTTCGAGACCATGTTGCGATGCGTCAGCATTGCGCCCTTGGCCACGCCGGTCGTGCCTCCCGTGTACTGCAAAAATGCAATGTCATCCGGTCCAATCGAAGGTGTCGGCGGCTCGAGCTGCGCGCCGCGTGCGAGCGCGGCGCGAAAACTCACGGCGCCGGGCAGCGAATATTCCGGCACGAGCCGGCGGATGCGGCGCACGACGAAATTGACGACCGTGCGCTTCGGGAACCCCGCGAGATCGCCGATGCCGGTGACCACGACGTGTTCGATCGGGGAATCGGCAATGACCTCGCTGAGCACATGCGCGAAATTTTCGATGATGACGATGCAGCGCGCGCCGGAGTCGGTCAGCTGATGATGCAGCTCACGCGGCGTGTAGAGCGGATTGACATTCATCACCGTAAGCCCAGCGCGCAGAACGCCGAACAAGGCGACCGGATATTGCAGCAAATTCGGCATCATCAGCGCGACCCGGTCGCCGCGCGCCAATCCGAGGCCGGCCAAATACGCGGCGAATTGCCCGGAAAGACGTTCCAGATCTCGAAAGCTCAGGGTCACGCCGAGATTGTGATAAGCGGGTCGATCTGCGAAGCGCCGGCAGCTTGCGTTGAAAATATCCACGAGCGATGAGCACGAATCGGGATCGATTCGTGTGGGCGTCCCCGGCGGGTAGGAATTGAGCCAAATCTTGTCCATGCCCTCCTCCCCCTATGGCATCCAACTCACTTCGGATTAATTGCTCATCGGAGTCGAATGGGAATTCGTAATTTCCCTTAGCGGGCAGCGCCGGGCGAAAAAAAGACCCCGGACTCTCACGAGGCCGGGGTCGCTTCTTCCGGAGGCAAACGTCGCTGGTTTTCTAGGGCTCTACTCCGCCGCCTCCGTGTCCCCCGCCGGAACCGCATCATCCGAATCGCCCATGCCGCCGCTGACGTCCATGAAGCTGCGCCGACGCGTATCGTCGAACGCGCGACGCCTGCGCGCATGGTATGCGAAGCCCGTGCCCGCGGGAATCAGCCGGCCGACGATCACGTTTTCCTTGAGTCCGCGCAGATCGTCCTTGAGGCCCCGCACCGCAGCCTCGGTCAGCACGCGCGTGGTCTCCTGGAACGAAGCCGCCGAGATGAACGACTCGGTCGCGAGCGACGCCTTCGTGATCCCGAGCAGCAGCGGCTCCCAGGTCGACTGGTGCTTGCCTTCGGTCTTCTGCTTGGCGATCACGTCGAGCAGGCGGCCGCGATCCATTTGCTCGCCGCGCAGCAGCGCCGAATCGCCGGTATCGAGCACTTCGATCTTGCGCAGCATCTGCCGCACGATGACTTCGATGTGCTTGTCGTTGATCTTCACGCCCTGCAGGCGGTAGACGTCTTGGATCTCGCGGACCAGATAGTTCGCGAGCGCCTCGACACCCTGCAGCCGCAGAATGTCGTGCGGGTTCGGCTCGCCGTCGGCGATGACCTCGCCCTTCTCGACCTGTTCGCCCTCGAACACGTTGAGATGCCGCCACTTCGGAATGAGCTCCTCGTACTTGTCGGTCTGCTCATTGGTGATGATCAGACGGCGCTTGCCCTTGGTTTCCTTGCCGAAGCTCACCGTGCCGCTGCGCTCGGCGAGAATCGCCGAGTCTTTCGGCTTGCGGGCCTCGAACAGGTCCGCGACGCGCGGCAGGCCGCCCGTGATGTCGCGGGTCTTCGAGGACTCCTGCGGGATGCGCGCGATGACGTCGCCGACCGAGACCTTGACGCCGTCCTCGAGGCTCACGATCGCGCCCGCGGGCAGCGCGTAAACGGCCGGAATGTCCGTGTTCGCGAACGTGACTTCCTTGCCCTTCGCGTTCGTCAAGCGCACGACCGGTCGCAGATCCTTGCCGCCCGAGCCGCGCTGCTTCGGATCCAGCACCACGGTGCTCGTGAGGCCCGTGACCTCATCGACCTGGCTCGTGACGGTGATGCCGTCGACGAAGTCCTGGAACTTGATCATGCCGGCCACTTCGGTGACGACCGGGTGGGTATGCGGATCCCAATTCGCGACCGACTGTCCCGCCGCCACGAGATCCGCGTCGTTGACCGTGATGGTCGCGCCGTACGGAATCTTGTAGCGCTCGCGTTCGCGGCCGAACTCGTCGACCACCCCGAGCTCGCCCGAGCGCGAGACCGCGACCAGGTGGCCCTTCTCGTGCCGCACGGTCTTGATGTTGTGCAGGCGAATCGTGCCCTTCGACTTGACCTCGACGCCGTTGGCCGCCGCCGCTCGCGAGGCCGCGCCGCCGACGTGGAAGGTGCGCATCGTGAGCTGGGTTCCCGGCTCGCCGATCGACTGCGCCGCGATGACGCCGACCGCCTCGCCGATGTTGATGCGGTGGCCCCGGCCCAGGTCGCGGCCGTAGCACTGCGCGCAGACGCCGTAGCGGGTTTCGCAGGTGATCGGCGAGCGCACTTGGACCTGATCGACGCCCATCTTCTCGAGCAGCTTGACGAGCTTCTCGTCGATCAGCACGCCGGCCTTGACGAGCACTTCGCCGCTCGAGGCGACAACCACGTCCTCGGAGACCACGCGGCCGAGCACGCGCTCGCCCAAGCCCTCGACGACGTCTCCACCTTCGACGATCGGCGTGATCGACAGTCCGTTGGTCGTGCCGCAGTCGATTTCGGTGACCACGAGATCCTGCGCGACGTCGACGAGCCTACGCGTGAGGTAGCCCGAATTGGCGGTCTTCAAGGCCGTGTCGGCGAGGCCCTTGCGCGCGCCGTGCGTCGAGATGAAGTACTGCAGTACGTTCAAGCCTTCGCGGAAGTTCGCCGTGATCGGCGTCTCGATGATCGAGCCGTCGGGCTTCGCCATCAGGCCGCGCATGCCGGCGAGCTGGCGAATCTGCGCCGCGGAACCGCGCGCGCCGGAGTCGGCCATCATGAAGATCGAGTTGAACGATTTCTGGCGGACCTTGTTGCCCTTGGCGTCGGCGACCTCATCGGTGCCGAGCTTTTCCATCATCGCCTTCGCGACTTGGTCGTTGGTGCGCGACCAGATGTCGACGACCTTGTTGTAGCGCTCGCCGTTGGTGACCAAACCCGAGGAGTACTGCTCCTGGATCTCCTTGACCTCGCGTTCCGCGGTCGCAAGGATCTTGGTCTTCTGCGTCGGCACGACCATGTCGTCCACGCCGATCGACACGCCCGCGCGCGTCGCGTAGTGGAAGCCGGTGTACATCAGCTGGTCGGCGAACACGACCGTTTCCTTGAGACCCACGGTGCGGTAGCACGCGTTGATCGTCGCGGAAATGGTCTTCTTGGTCATGTCCTGGTTGATGGCGTCGAAGGACAGGCCCTTCGGCAGAATCTCGGAGAGCAGCGCTCGTCCCGCGGTGGTGCTGACCACGCGCACATGCTCGGTCGCGGGGCCGCCCTTGGCTTCGCGCAGCCACTCGGAGAGGCGCACTTTGATCTTCGCCTGCAGATCGAGATGCCGGCTCTCGTAGGCGCGGTGCACCTCGGCGACGTCGGTGAAGAACATGCCCTCACCCTTGGCGCCGACGCGCTCGCGCGTCATGTAATAGAGACCGAGCACGACGTCCTGCGACGGCACGATGATCGGATCGCCGTTGGCGGGCGACAGGATGTTGTTCGACGACATCATGAGCGCGCGCGCTTCGAGCTGCGCCTCGATGGAGAGCGGCACGTGCACGGCCATCTGGTCGCCGTCGAAGTCGGCGTTGAACGCGGTGCAGACCAAGGGATGCAGCTGGATCGCCTTGCCTTCGATCAACACCGGCTCGAACGCCTGGATGCCCAAGCGGTGCAGCGTGGGCGCGCGATTCAGCAGCACCGGATGTTCGCGGATCACCTCTTCGAGGATGTCCCAGACTTCCGGTCCCTCGCGCTCGACGAGGCGCTTTGCGGCCTTGATCGTCGAGGCTTCGCCGCGCAGCTGCAGCTTCGAGAAGATGAACGGCTTGAACAATTCGAGCGCCATCTTCTTCGGCAGTCCGCACTGATGCAAACGCAGCGTCGGGCCGACGACGATGACCGAGCGGCCCGAGTAATCGACGCGCTTGCCGAGCAGGTTCTGGCGGAAGCGGCCCTGCTTGCCCTTGATCATGTCGGCGAGCGACTTCAGCGGGCGCTTGTTCGTGCCGGTGATCGCGCGTCCGCGGCGGCCGTTGTCGAGCAGCGCATCGACGGCTTCCTGCAGCATGCGCTTTTCATTGCGCACGATGATGTCGGGTGCGTTCAGTTCGAGCAACCGCCGCAGGCGGTTATTGCGATTGATGACGCGCCGGTACAGGTCGTTCAAGTCGGAAGTCGCGAAGCGGCCGCCGTCGAGCGGAACCAGCGGACGCAAGTCCGGCGGCAGCACGGGCAGCACGGTGAGCACCATCCACTCGGGCTTGTTGCCGGACTCGATGAACGCCTCGATGAGCTTCAGAGCGCTTCGAGAGGCGCTTGATCTTCGTCTCCGAGTTGGTGTTCGCCATGTCCTCGCGGACCTTGACGACCTCGGACGGCAGATCCATCGACTTCAAGAGCTCATGCACGGCTTCCGCGCCCATGCGCGCATCGAACTCGTCGCCGTGCTCCTCGATCGACTCGAGGTACATCTCGTCGGTGAGCAGCTGGCCGCGCTGCAGCGAGGTCATGCCCGGGTCGACGACCACGAACGCCTCGAAATACAGCACGCGCTCGATCTCGCGCAGCGTCATGTCGAGCATGAGGCCGATGCGCGAGGGCAGCGACTTCAGGAACCAGATGTGCGCGGTCGGGCTCGCGAGCTCGATGTGCCCCATGCGCTCGCGGCGCACCTTGGACTGCGTGACTTCGACGCCGCACTTCTCGCAGACGACGCCGCGATGCTTGAGGCGCTTGTACTTGCCGCAGAGGCACTCGTAGTCCTTCACCGGCCCGAAGATCTTCGCGCAGAACAGGCCGTCCCGCTCCGGCTTGAACGTGCGGTAGTTGATCGTCTCCGGCTTCTTCACTTCGCCGTAGGACCAGGAGCGGATCATGTCCGGGGAGGCCAGACCGATCTTGATCGAGTCGAAGTTCTCGACCGGAACCTGCTGCTTGAATAGCTTGAGTAAGTCTTTCATGTCTTTAAGCCTCGCTCTCGAGTTCAATATTGATGGCCAGGGAGCGGATCTCCTTGACCAGCACGTTGAACGATTCCGGCATGCCGGCTTTCATTTCGTGGTTGCCGTCGACGATCGCCTTGTACATCTGCGTGCGCCCGTTGACGTCGTCCGACTTCACGGTGAGCATCTCCTGCAGCGTGTACGCGGCGCCGTAGGCCTCGAGCGCCCACACTTCCATTTCGCCGAAGCGTTGGCCGCCGAACTGCGCCTTGCCGCCCAACGGCTGCTGCGTGACGAGGCTGTAGGGCCCGGTCGAGCGCGCATGCATCTTGTCGTCGACCAGATGGTTCAGCTTCAGCATGTACATGTAGCCCACGGTCACCGGCCGCTCGAAGCGCTCACCCGTGCGCCCGTCGTGCAGAATCGTCTGACCCGAGGTCGGCAGATCCGCGAGCGCGAGCATGTTCTTGATTTCCTCCTCGCTCGCCCCGTCGAACACCGGCGTCGCCATCGGCACGCCGTGGCGCAGGTTGCGCGCGAGTTCGAACACTTCCCCGTCGGTCATGGACTTGAGGTCCTCTTTCTGCCCGCCGGACTCGTTGTAGACCCTACCCAGGAACTGGCGAATCTCGCCCGCGGCCTGCTGCGCCTCGAGCATCTTGCCGATCTTGGCGCCGAGGCCCTTCGCGGCCCAGCCCAAGTGCGTCTCGAGAATCTGCCCGATGTTCATGCGCGAAGGCACGCCGAGCGGATTCAGCACGATGTCGACCGGCGTGCCGTCCGCCATGTAGGGCATGTCTTCGACGGGGACGATCGACGAGATCACGCCCTTGTTGCCGTGGCGGCCTGCCATCTTGTCGCCCGGCTGCACGCGGCGCTTGACGGCCAGATACACCTTGACCATCTTGAGCACGCCCGGCGCGAGATCGTCGCCCGCGGTGATCTTGGCCTTCTTCTCCTCGAAGCGCTTCTCGAACGCCTTGCGCTGGCCCTTGAGGCGTTCGGAAACGGTCTCGAGCTGGGCGTTCGCGTCTTCGTCCTTCAGGCGAATTTCGAACCACTGTTCGCGCGGCAAATCGGCGAGATACGCCTGATCGATCGGCGCGCCGCTCTTCAATTTGCGGGGGCCGGCCTCCGCGGTCTTGCCCTCGAGCATGTCGCGCACGCGCAGGAACAGGTCGTCCTCCAGGATGCGCTGCTGATCGGCGAGGTCCTTGCGAACCCGCTCGAGCTCGGTCTTTTCGATCGACAGCGCGCGCGAATCCTTCTCGACGCCGTCGCGAGTGAATACGCGCACGTCGATGACGGTGCCGTCCATGCCGGGAGGTACGCGTAGCGAGGTGTCCTTCACGTCGGAAGCCTTCTCGCCGAAGATCGCGCGCAGCAGCTTTTCCTCCGGGGTCAGCTGCGTCTCGCCCTTCGGCGTGACCTTGCCGACCAGAATGTCGCCGGCGCGCACTTCGGCGCCGATGAAGGCGATACCCGCCTCATCGAGCTTCGCCAACGCCGAGTCGCCCACGTTGGGGATGTCGGCCGTGATTTCCTCCGGGCCCAGCTTGGTGTCGCGGGCCACGCAGGTCAGCTCTTCGATGTGGATCGTCGTGAAGCGATCCTCCTCGACCACGCGCTCGGAGATCAGGATCGAGTCCTCGAAGTTGTAGCCGTTCCACGGCATGAAGGCGACCAGCAGGTTCTGGCCGAGCGCGAGCTCGCCGAAATCCGTCGACGGGCCGTCGGCGAGCACGTCACCGCGCTTGATCGCGTCTCCGGCCTTCACGAGCGGGCGCTGGTTGATGCAGGTGTTCTGGTTGGAGCGCGTGTACTTGGTCAGCGAATAGATGTCCACGCCGGGCTCGCCCGCGGTGGTTTCATCGTCGTTGACGCGCACCACGATGCGAGAGGCGTCGACCGAATCGACGCTGCCGCCGCGGCGCGCAACCACCGTGACGCCGGAGTCGATCGCCACCGCGCGTTCCATGCCGGTACCCACCAGCGGAGTTTCCGAACGCAAGGTCGGCACCGCCTGGCGCTGCATGTTCGAACCCATGAGCGCGCGGTTCGCGTCGTCGTGCTCGAGGAACGGAATCAGGGATGCCGCCACCGAAACGATCTGCTTCGGCGAGACGTCCATGAAATCGATCTTGTCGGGAGCCGACAGCGTGAACTCGTTCTGAGTCCGGCAGGAGATCAGGTCGTCGACGAACTCGCCCTTTTCGCCGAGCGTCGCATTCGCCTGCGCGATCACGTACTGGCCTTCCTCGATCGCCGACAGGTAATCGATCTGGTCGGTGACCTTGCCGTTCGAGACGCGCCGATACGGGGTCTCGAGGAACCCGTAGTCGTTGGTGCGCGCATAGACGGCCAGCGAGTTGATGAGGCCGATGTTCGGGCCTTCCGGCGTTTCGATCGGGCAGACCCGCCCGTAATGGGTCGGATGCACGTCGCGCACTTCGAATCCCGCGCGTTCGCGCGTGAGGCCGCCTGGGCCAAGGGCCGAAACGCGGCGCTTGTGGGTGACCTCGGAGAGCGGATTGTTTTGGTCCATGAACTGCGAGAGCTGCGAGGAACCGAAGAACTCCTTGACCGCGGCCGCCACCGGCTTCGCGTTGATCATCTCCTGCGGCATGATCGGTTCGCTTTCCGCGATCGTCAGACGCTCCTTGACCGCGCGCTCGACGCGCACCAGGCCGATGCGAAACGCGTTCTCGGCCATTTCGCCGACGCTGCGCACGCGGCGGTTGCCGAGGTGATCGATGTCGTCGACGTGGCCGTTGCCGTTGCGGATGTCGATCAGGGTCTTCATGACCTCGATGATGTCTTCGCGGCTGAGAACGCCCGAGCCCGTGATCTCCTCACGGCCGACGCGCCGGTTGAACTTCATGCGGCCGACAGGCGACAAATCGTAGCGCTCGCCGTTGAAGAACAGGTTCTGGAACAGGTTCTCGGCGGCGTCCTTGGTCGGCGGCTCGCCGGGACGCATCATGCGGTAAATCTCGACGAGCGCCTCGAGGCGCGTCTTGGTCGGATCGATGCGCAGCGTGTCGGAGATGTAGGGACCGCGGTCGAGATCGTTGACGAACAGCGTGCGGATCTCGGTGATGCCGCTCTCGATGAGCTTCGCGACCGTCGGAACCGACAGGATCTCGTTCGCCTTCGCGAGAATCTCGCCGGTCTCGGTGTTGACGATGTCGTGGGCCAGCACCTTGCCCTGCAGGTACTCGGTCGGGACCGGCAGGCGCTTGACGCCGGCCTCCTCGAGCTCGCGCACGTGGCGCGCGGTGATGCGGCGGCCTTCCTCGACGATCACCTTCTTGCCGACGCGGATCTCGAACGAGGCGGTCTCGCCGCGCAGTCGCTGCGGAATGATTTCGAATTCGATCTCTTTCTTCGACAGATGAAACGCGTTCTTCTCGAAGAAAATGTCGAGCACCTGCTCCTCGGTGAGTCCGAGCGCCCGAAGAATGATCGTGACGGGCAGCTTCCTGCGCCGGTCGATGCGCGCGAACACGCAGTCCTTGGGGTCGAATTCGAAATCCAACCAGGAGCCGCGATACGGGATGATGCGCGCGGAAAACAGCAGCTTGCCCGAGGAATGGGTCTTGCCGCGGTCGTGATCGAAGAAGACGCCGGGGCTGCGGTGCAGCTGCGAGACGATGACCCGCTCGGTGCCGTTGATGATGAACGTTCCGTTCTCGGTCATCAGAGGCAATTCGCCGAGGTACACTTCCTGCTCGCGGACGTCCTTGACCGGCTTCTTCGCGCCGCTCGCTTCCTTGTCGAGCACCACGAGGCGCACCTTGACGCGCAGCGGGGCCGCGTAGGTGAGCCCGCGCAGCTGGCATTCCTTGACGTCGAATACGGGCTCGCCGAGGCGGTAGCTCACGTACTCGAGCGTCGCGTTTCCGGAATAACTGGAGATCGGGAAAACACTGTCGAAAGCCGCGTGCAAGCCGATTTCGTCGCGCTTTGATTCCGCGACATCGGCCTGCAAGAATCGCCGGTACGAATCCAATTGGATCGCCAGCAGATACGGCGTGCCGAGGATGCTCGGGCGCTTGCCGAAATTCTTACGAATGCGCTTCTTTTCGGTGAACGAATAAGCCATGTGTTGCCTTCCCGGGCGCTAAAGCGCCGAAGTTAACGGGGCCATAGCGGCCCCGCCCAAAGATTGCCCGCCGCGCGGGCAAAGAATCGATAAATCACAGACGCAGCCGACGGCCGCCGCGAAAATCGCGACAGCCGTCGACCCGCACTGGCCAACGCTCGTCACTACTTGATAGCAGCCTTGGCGCCGGCGTCCTCGAGCTTCTTCTTGATCGCGTCCGCATCCGCCTTCGGAATGCCTTCCTTGACGGTCGACGGAGCGCCTTCCACGAGGTCCTTGGCTTCCTTTAGCCCCAAGCCCGTGATCTCGCGGATGACCTTGATGACGCCCACTTTGTTGGCGCCGAATTCGGTCATCGTCACCGTGAACTCGGTCTGCGCCTCGGCAGCCGGAGCCGCCGCCGCACCGCCGCCCGCCGCGGCAACCGCAGCAACCGGAGCGGCCGCGGTGACGTTGAACTTCTTCTCCATGTCGGCAATCAGCTCGACCACCTCGATAACCGACATCTTCGAAATCGCGTCGAGGATTTCGTCTTTCGTAACAGCCATGATCATCTCCAAATGTCTAAAGAGGTCTCGCGACCCAAATCAGGTTTAATTCGTCGCCGCAGGCGCAGCAGCTTTCTTGGCTTCAAGAACAGCGGCGAGCGTCCGTACCAACTTCGAGTTGGGAGCGGCCAACGTACCAACGAACTTCGCAATCGGCGCCTTGAGCACACCCAACAGCAGCGACAACGCTTGCGCGCGCGTCGGCATCGACGCCACGCGCTCGATGTCCTGGGGCTTGAGCAACTGCCCGCCCAGCGACACGATCGTCGTCACCAGCTTGTCGTTGTCCTTCGCAAACGCCTTGACGATACGGGCAGCCGCGCCCGGATCATCGTTGGAGAACGCGAGGACGATGGGTCCCTTCAGCGCCGGAGAAATGCACTCGAAAGCGGTGCCGGCAACGGCCTTGCGCGCGAGCGTGTTCTTGACGATTCTCAAGTAAACGCCTTCCTTGCGCGCCTTCGCACGCAAGTCGGTCATCTGAGTCACCGTCAAGCCACGGTTCTCCGCGCCCACGACGGACAGGGCTTTCGCCGCGACCGCGTTGACTTCTGCCACCACGACTTTCTTCTCTTCTAACTTGAGTGCCATCTTAGGTCTCCCGAAAGAAGCGTCACACACACAGGTGGAAGGACCGACCCTCCACCCACCCTTGAGCACGCCGTCGTGCTGCTGGTGCGACCTTCACCAGGTACATCCTGATTACGGTCCCACCATCTGCGCAGGCAACTCGTTTTAAGAGCCCTTCGGTCCCCTCGCGGGAACTTCGGCTCGCCTGCGGTCTTCGACGGTGGGTACGCTCGGCCTCGCGGCCTCACGCAGCCCTCCATCTAAAAAAAACTAACCCAGCCCGAGGCTGGCCTGGTCGACGGTGACGCCCGGACCCATCGTCGAGGAAAGCGTGACCTTCTTGAGGTAGATGCCCTTCGAGGTGGCCGGTTTGATCTTCTGCAGATCGGCGACCAACGCCAGGAGGTTTTCCTTCAAGGCCACCGGCTCGAAACTCGCGCGCCCGATTTGCGCATGAACTATTCCCGCCTTGTCGGTGCGATAACGGACCTGACCGGACTTCGCGTTCTTGACCGCGCCCGCGACGTCCGGCGTGACGGTGCCGACCTTCGGGTTCGGCATCAGGCCGCGCGGACCCAGGATCTGGCCGAGCTGACCGACGATGCGCATCGCGTCCGGGCTCGCGATCACGACGTCGAAGTCGATCTGGCCGGCCTTGACCTTTTCGGCGAGATCCTCGAAACCGACGATATCGGCGCCCGCGGCCTTCGCGGCCTCCGCATTCTTGCCTTGCGTGAACACCGCGACGCGCACGGTCTTGCCCGTGCCATGCGGCATCACGGTCGAGCCGCGGACCTGCTGGTCCGACTTGGTCGCATCGACGCCCAGGTTGACCGACACGTCGACCGACTCGTTGAACTTCGCGGTCGCGAATTCCTTCACGAGTTTGAGCGCGTCATCGATCGGATAAGACTTGCCCGGCGGAAGCTTCTCTTTCCAGGTCTTGGTTCGTTTGGCTACGGCTGGCATGTCACACTCCCTCCTGGTCGACGCCCATGCTGCGGGCGCTGCCGGCGATCGTGCGCACGGCGGCTTCCAAATTTCCGGCCGTCAGATCCGGCATCTTCATCTTGGCGATATCCTCGAGCTGCTTGCGCGAGATCTTGCCGACCTTCACGGTGTTCGGCGTCGCGCTGCCCTTCGGGATGCCGAGCGCCTTGGCGATCAGCACCGACGCCGGCGGCGTCTTCATGATGAACGTGAAACTGCGGTCGCTGTAGACCGTGATCACGACCGGCGTGGGCAAACCCTTCTCGAGAGCCTGGGTCTGCGCGTTGAACGCTTTGCAGAACTCCATGATGTTCACGCCCTGTTGGCCCAAGGCAGGTCCCACCGGCGGACTCGGATTCGCCTGGCCTGCAGGGATCTGCAGCTTGATGTAGCCCGTAACTTTCTTCGCCATCGCAATGCTCCTGTGGGTGCAAACGCTCCCGATAAATCGAGAAGCTCCCCGGTATTAATCGATCAAAAATTCGCTCAGCCCTTCTCCACCTGCGAGAAATCCAGTTCGACCGGCGTCGAGCGCCCGAGAATCTGCACGGCGACCTGCAGGCGGTTCTTCTCGTAATTGACCGACTCGACGACGCCGTTGAAATCGTTGAACGGGCCATGGGTCACGCGCACGACCTCGCCGGGCTCGAACAGCACCTTCGGCTTCGGCTTGTCGACGCCCTCTTCGACGCGCCGCAGAATCGACATCGCTTCCTTGTCGGTGATCGCGGCCGGCTTGTCGCTCGTGCCGCCGATAAAGCCGAGCACTTTCGGCACTTCCTTGACGAGGTGCCAGGTGTCCTCGTCCATTTCCATCTGCACGAGCACGTAGCCCGGGAAAAACTTCCGGTCGGACTTGCGCTTCTGCCCGTCGCGCATTTCGACGACTTCCTCGGTCGGCACGAGAATCTCGCCGAACTTGTGTTCGAGGCCGGCGCGCTTGACGCGCTCCTTCAGGGACTCGGAAACCTTATGCTCGAAATTCGAGTAGGCGTGAACGACATACCAGCGCAAGGACATAGACATCAGCTCCGAATTCGTCAGGTGGATTGACCCGTCATCAGCCGGGTCAACCAGGTGAGCACCCAGTCAAGTCCCCAGAAAAAAAACCCCATCAGCGCCGCAAAGGCAAACACGACCACCGTGGTGCGCACCGTATCGTCGCGCTCCGGCCATACGACCTTGCGCAGCTCGACGCGCGCCGCGAGTGCGAATTGCCAGAATTCCCGTCCGTACCAACTGAGCCAGATCAGTCCCGCGCCGAGCAACAGCCCGCCGGCGACCATTCCGATGCGAATCG
This sequence comes from uncultured Gammaproteobacteria bacterium, assembly GCA_963782845.1. GTDB lineage: Bacteria > Pseudomonadota > Gammaproteobacteria > Steroidobacterales > Steroidobacteraceae > Bog-1198. The sequence goes on from CAWALM010000003.1 coordinate 59,682, forward strand.
CGAGCGACTGATCGTCGAACCAGTAGAACGCGCCGATCCCGGCCAATACGGCGAGAATCGACACGCTCAGCAGGGCCGTATCTTTCATCGATGCGCCCGGAGATGCTTGCACTTCTGCCATATGACCTTGCCGCTTACCTAAGACCCTGCACATTTGGCAGGGCAGGAGGGAATCGAACCCCCAACCTGCGGTTTTGGAGACCGCCGCTCTGCCAATTGAGCTACTGCCCTAGAATCACCAAGCGCTTGCGCAATTTTCATGCGCCTTGCGCAACTCTCAACGGGGCCGATGCGACCCCGGCCGAGACCATTGATAAAAGACCTAGGCGATGACCTTGGCGACTACACCTGCGCCGACGGTTTTGCCGCCCTCGCGAATCGCGAAGCGCAAGCCCTGCTCCATCGCGATCGGCGCGATCAGCTCCACCACGATCTTGATGTTGTCCCCGGGCATCACCATCTCGGTGCCCTCCGGCAACTCCACCGCTCCGGTCACGTCCGTCGTACGAAAGTAGAACTGCGGCCGGTAGCCCTTGAAAAACGGCGTGTGCCGCCCGCCCTCTTCCTTCGTCAGCACGTACACTTCGGCCTCGAACTTGGTGTGCGGATTGATGCTGCCGGGCTTGCACAGCACTTGCCCGCGCTCCACCTCTTCGCGCTTCGTGCCGCGCAGCAACACCCCCACGTTGTCCCCCGCCTGACCCTCATCCAAGAGCTTGCGGAACATCTCCACACCCGTGCAGGTCGTCTTCTGCGTCGCGCGTATCCCCACAATCTCCACTTCGTCGTTGACCTTCACGATCCCGCGCTCGATCCGACCCGTCACCACCGTGCCTCGGCCCGCGATCGAAAATACGTCCTCCACCGGCATCAAAAACGCCCCTTCCACGGCCCGCTTCGGCACCGGAATGTACTCATCCAGCGCTTTGACCAGCTTGATCACCGAGGGTACCCCGATCTCGCTCGTGTCCCCCTCGAGCGCCTTCAGCGCCGAGCCCGTGATGATCGGCGTCTTGTCGCCCGGAAACTTGTACAGCGTCAACAGGTCCCGCACCTCGAGCTCCACCAGCTCGAGCAACTCCGCGTCATCGACCATGTCCGCCTTGTTCAAAAACACCACGATGTACGGCACGCCCACTTGGCGGGCGAGCAATATGTGCTCGCGCGTCTGGGGCATCGGGCCGTCGGCCGCCGATACCACCAAGATCGCCCCGTCCATCTGCGCCGCTCCCGTGATCATGTTCTTCACGTAGTCCGCGTGCCCAGGGCAATCCACGTGCGCGTAGTGACGCGCCTCGCTCTGGTACTCCACGTGCGCCGTGGCAATCGTGATGCCGCGCGCGCGCTCCTCGGGCGCCTTGTCAATCTGGTCGTAGGCCTTGAATTCCCCGCCAAACTTCTCCGCCATCACCTTCGTCAAGGCCGCCGTCAAGGTCGTCTTGCCATGGTCCACATGCCCAATCGTCCCCACGTTCACGTGCGGTTTCGTTCGCTCAAACTTACCCTTCGACACGGCACACCTCTTAAATTTAGAAAACTGGAGCCCACGAACGGGATCGAACCGTTGACCTCGTCCTTACCAAGGACGTGCTCTACCAACTGAGCTACGTGGGCCGCATCCACATGGAGCGGGTGATGGGAATCGAACCCACGTGATCAGCTTGGAAGGCTGACGTTCTACCATTGAACTACACCCGCACACTCTCTAAGCCAATGGCACCAAACCCACCTTCACAGCTGGTGGAGGGGGTAGGATTCGAACCTACGAAGGCATAAGCCAGCAGATTTACAGTCTGCCCCCGTTGGCCGCTTGGGTACCCCTCCTCAAAATGAGCCGCGTATTTTGCGGTGCGCGGTACGCAGTGTCAATGTCCAGAGGACTTATAGTTCGGCGGCGGCCGGCGGACATCCGGCATCCACCGGGCGATGTGGCGCTTGCCCCGGAGACCGATCCGCGCACCGGTTGGACGGGACGGTAAAGATATATCTTTGATATGTCAGAATTAGGCGATCTGGGTCGACCAGCGCGTTGCGTACCGGCGCATTTTGCGCTGATGATGTCGGGCCAGAACCCTAAGGACCCGCATGTACGAGCTGCATATCGCCAACAAGAACTACTCTTCGTGGTCGTTGCGCCCGTGGGCGCTGCTGCGCGAATTGCAAATCCCCTTTACGGAGCGGCTGCTGGTGTTCGGCGATGCGCCGGCGTGGGAGCAGTTTCGCAAGCTCAACCCCTCGGGGAAGGTGCCCTGCCTCGTCGATGGTGCGGCGATCGTCTGGGAATCTCTCGCGATCGCCGAGTATCTGGCCGAACGGCACGCCGGCGTCTGGCCCGAGAAAGCCAATGCGCGCGCGTGGGCACGATGTGCCTCGGCTGAAATGCACGCGGGCTTCAGCGAATTGCGCAGCCGCTGTTCGATGAGCTGCGGCGTTCGCGTGCGCCTCTACGAGTTTCCGCCTGCGCTCGAACGCGACGTTGCGCGCATCGGCGCGCTGTGGAGCGAAGGTCTCGCGCGCTTCGGCGGACCGTTTCTCGCGGGCCCCAAGTACGGCGCCGTGGATGCGTTCTTCGCGCCGGTCGCGTTTCGGGTGCAGTCATACGGTCTGCGCCTCGAGCGCGAAGCTGCCGCGTACGGCGACCGCTTGCTCGCCTCGGAATCGCTGCGATCCTGGTATGCCGACGCCCTCAAGGAAAAATTCCGCGACGAGCCGCACGAGCAGGAAATGCAGCAGATGGGGCAGCTCGTCGCCGACCACCGCGAGCGCTAGCGCGCCTCGCGCGGGCGCTGGTGCCTTAAGGCTCAGGCGCGACCGCTGCGGCCGTGCAGCCGGGTCAGCAGATCGGCTTCGCCGCGGCTCAAGCCGAAGCTTGCCGCGAGCTTGTCCGGATCGGCGCCGCGTCGCGCGAAATCGATCGCCTGATCGAAGCTGCGGCCTTCGCCGCGAAATTCAACGAGGCTCATGCGATCGGCGATCTTCGCGTGTTCGCGTTCGACGCGTTGCAACCGCGCGAGCGTGTCGGCGAGCGCCTGGTCCTGCGTCAGCGCCTGCGCGCGGGCCTGCGACTGGGCTTGCGCCGCGGCTTCCGCGACGCCGTTGAGCTCGCGGCGGAGCGCCGCGGCGCGCGCCTCGAATGCGGCGCAACTCTCGCGCACGGCGCGCAGTTTGCGCTCCGCGTGCCGACTGGCCGCGAGCGCGCCGAGACACACGGCGACGCCGAGCGCCGCGGACAAATGAACGATGTTCAATTCAACGCTGATCATTAGGCGTACTCGTCGATGATGGATTTGGGATGGCGGCCGCCGTCGGGCTCCGCGCCGGGCTTGGCGGGAGACTTCGCGGAATCGGCGGGCTTATCGGGCGGCGGCTGCCCGTTGCCGGGTTGGTCCTTGGGCCGGCGTTTATCCGCAATCGGCAGAGCCGGGAAGATGCCGGAGTTGCTCAAGCGGTCGACTTCGCTCATTCGGTCTTCCCCCCCTTGTTGGTCAACACGGTCTTCTCGAGCTCGGTTGCGGGAACCTTCACGACGATGCGATTCTCGGCGCCGGTCGAGTCGGCGACCACCGCATCCTGCGAGGCCGCAGAGCTCCATGTGAGGTCGTGTGCGCGCGCGGCCGTCGCGGCGCTCGGGACGCTCTCTTCGAGCACCAGGATCGTCACACGGCGATTCGCATTGCGCCCGGCGATCGACAGATTCGGCTGCAGCGGGTGATATTCGCCGAAGCCGACGATTTCGAGGCGCAGCGGGTCGACACCCGCCTTCGTGAATTCGTGCACGACGCTCGCCGCACGGGCCGCCGACAGCTCCCAGTTGGACGGAAACGCCGCGGTGTGAATCGGCCGATCGTCGGTGTGCCCTTCGACGCGGATCGGATTCGGAAAGGGCTTCAACACCTCGGCCAGCTTATCGAGCACCGGCAGCGCTTCTCCCGAAAAGCCGCCGGAGCCGCTCGGGAACAAAATGTCGGTGTTGATCTGCACCTCGAGCCACAAGCTCTCGCGCTTGACCGTGACGAGCTTGGCGTCGATGAGCGCCTGCATCGCGTCCTGCACCTCGCGTTCCATGCGCACGAGCGCTCCCGGCACCGGCTGCGCGGCATCCTTGACCTGCACGGTCGGGGTATGGGGATTCAGCTCCGGCGTCGGCGACGGTTGCACCGCCGGCAGCTTCAGCAGCACCGTGGGCGCCACTCCCGTCAGCTGCTTGTCGCCGCCCTTGCCGGTCTCCTTCTCGCCGATGTTGACGGGCCGCACGCTCTTCGGCGCACCGCGGAATGCCGCGATCATCGAGTCGGAAAGCACGCGGAACTTGCCCTCGTTGACCGACGACATCGCGTACATCACGGTGAACAATGCAAACAACAAGGTCACGAGGTCGCCGTACGGAATGGCCCAGGCCTCCGCGTTGACGTGTTCCTCGTGCTTTTTCTTGCGGGCCACTGATACGCCTAGTTGTGGAAATACCCTTTGAGCTTCGACTCGATGTTGCGCGGATTCTCGCCCTGCGCGATCGCGATGATGCCCTCGATGACCATGGTCCGAACCTGCATCTGGTCGTGAATGACCGCCTTCAACTTATTGCCCATCGGCAAGAACAGCAGGTTCGCGAACGCGATGCCGTAGATCGTCGCGACGAACGCCGCGGCGATGCCGTGGCCGAGCTTGGATGGATCCGCAAGATTCTGCATGACCGCCATCAATCCCATGACCGCGCCGATGATGCCGAGCGTCGGCGAATACACGCCCATGGCTTCGAATACCTTGGCTGCCTGTATGTCGAAATGTTCCATCGTGCCGAGCTCGATTTCCATGCCCGAACGGATCGCCTCGGGCTCGCCGCCGTCGACGAGGGACTGCAGGCCCTTCTTCAGAAACTCGTCCTTCTCCTGCTCGACGGCCGACTCCAAGCCGAGCAATCCTTGCTTGCGCGCGATGTTGCTCCACTCCACGATCTTCTCGATGACCGCGGTCGGGTTGCTCGCGGGCGGCTTCCACACCCAGATCACGATCTTCCAAGCGCGCAAAAAGGTCGGCATCGGCGTTTGAACGAGACTTGCCGCGAAGGTACCGAGCACGACGATCACGAACGCGGCGCTGCCTACCAGCGCCCCGGCGCTGCTGCCCTTGAGGATTGCACCGCCGATAATCGCTATCAGGCCGAGAACGACACCGACGATACTCAGGATATCCATACATTAGTCCGGCGATAACCACTCCGACAATCGTGCGCGCAGTCGAACCAGCGCCTGACCGTGGATCTGGCAAACGCGCGACTCCGATACCTCGAGTACCTCGCCGATCTCGCGCAAATTCATGTCCTCGTCGTAGTAGAGCGACAGCACGAGCTTCTCGCGCTCGGGCAGCTGTCCGATCGCGGATGCAAGCGCATCGCGAAAGCCGTTGTCCTGGATGTTGTCGAAGGGACCCGGACGCTCGTCGCGCGCATGGTCCGCCGGACTCGAATCGTCGTCGCTCGAGCCCATCTGGTCGAAGCTGAACAGCCGGCAGCTCGCGGCGTCCTGCACGAGCTTGTGATATTCCTCGAGCGATACGCCGAGCGCGCCCGCGATGTCGGAGGGACTCGCGTCATGGCCCTTTTCGTTCTCGATGCGGCGCACGACGTCGGCCATTTCGCGCATGTTTCGATGCACCGAGCGCGGCGTCCAATCGGACTTGCGCACCTCGTCGAGCATCGCGCCGCGAATGCGGATTCCGGCGTAGGTCTCGAAATTCGCGCCCTTGTTCGCCGAATAATGCTTGGCGGCGTCCAGCAAGCCGAGCATTCCGGCCTGGATCAGGTCGTCGACTTCGACGTTGGGAGGCATGCGGCTCACGAGATGATAGGCAATCCGTTTGACCAAATCGGCGTGTTTTAGGACCAAATCCTCTTGCGGCAACTGGTCGACCGGGACTTCTTCGCCCTCGTGCGTCCGTGCGTTGCGCTTCTGCGTGTTCGAATATTGTGTACTTGCTCTCATTGCAATACCGTCTCAGGACCAATCCGGGCCCCCACCATTCGTTCAACGAAGAACTCAAGGTGGCCTCGTGCTCCTTGTGGCACGCTCCACTTATCGGCCTTCTGGGCCAGATTCTTGAGCGCCACCGAAGAAATTGATCCCGGATAGGCCTCGACGACCGCGGTCTGACGCTGCACTGCACGCCTCAGGTAGTCGTCGTAAGGAACCGACCCGGCGAACTCCAACCCCACATTGAGAAATCGGTCACAAACGCGCCGTATCTTGTTGAACAAGTCGGGTCCCTCGCCGGCCCGGCGCGTCTGGTTCGCGAGAATTTGGAATCGCTGCACGCCGTGTTCGCGGCTCAAGACCTTGATCAGCGCGTAGGCGTCGGTGATCGATGCGGGCTCATCGCAGACCACGACCAGCACGTGATGTGCCGCCTGGGTGAAGGTGACGACGCTGTCGTGCAGACCCGCCGCGGTGTCGATCACGAGCACGTCGACGCGGTGATACAGGTCGCTGAACGCTCGAATCAGGCCCGCGTGTTCGGCCGCCGAGAGGTTCGCCATACGCTTGATCCCAGAGGCCGCCGGCACGATTTGCAGTCCATGCGGCCCGGTCACGATGGCATCCTCGAGCGCGCAGTCGCCGTTGATCACGTGGCCCATGTGAAAGCGCGTGTGCAGCCCGAGCAGCACATCGACGTTCGCCATGCCGAGGTCGGCATCGACGAGCATGACGTCGCGGCCGCGCGCCGCGATCGACACCGCCAAATTGGTCGAAACCGTGGTTTTCCCGACGCCGCCCTTGCCGCCGGTCACGGCGAGCACCTTGACGGGCCGCGTCGCGTTCAGCCGTGCAAGCTCTTCGATCCTGTCTCGCGGCAATTGACTATGCATGGGCTTGTCCTCGGCCGAAGTGACGCGCGAGATAGGCCTCGTCGCGCTGTGGTGGTACCCGGTCGCGCAGCCGCATCGCGGCCCGAATCAGCCAAACGCGCCGTTGCGACGCCGCATGCAGGTCCTCGGGCACGCGCTGGCCGTTGCACAAATACGCGATCGGCATCGCATGCCGCATTGCGGTCGACATCGCCGCGCCGAGACTCGCCGCTTCGTCGACCTTGGTGAGAATGCAGGCGGCCGGCGCGAGCGATGCGAACGCGCTCGTGACCTCGTCGAGTGCATGGCCTTCGCCCTGCGCCGGCAGCGCGAGCAGCACGCGTGCGCCTTGCGCGCCGAGCCGCAATGTCGCGAGCTGCTCGCCGAGCCGGACATCGCGCGGGCCGACGCCGGCCGTGTCGATCAGCGTCAATTTTTTGGATTTCAGTCGTTCGAGCACTTGTGCGAGCTCCTTGGCGTTGTTGGCGGCGTATAGCGGAACGCCGAGAATCCGGGCGTAGGTCAACAGCTGCTCGCGCGCGCCGATGCGGAAGCTGTCGGTACTCACGAGCGCCAGATCGTCCGGGCCGTGGCGCAAGCACCAGCGCGCGGCGAGCTTCGCGATCGTCGTGGTTTTGCCGACACCGGTCGGACCGACGATCGCGACGACTCCGCCGTCGACGCAGGTCGGGTCGGCGATCACCGGCAGGTGTTTCGCGAGCAGCGCGACGGGTATCGCGCCGGGGTTCTGCAGGCGGGTATTGCGCGGCGTCATGGCCGCGAGTTTCATCGCCATGTCGGGCGCGATGTCGAGCGCCGAGAGGTCCTCGAGCACGCGGACCTTGAGCGGTTCGCGCTCGCGCTTGTCCGTCCAACTGAGACTCGCGAGTTCACGCTCGACCAGATGCCGCAATTCATGGAGTTCTTCGCGCATTGCGCGGTAGCCGGGGTCCGGCGCGGCCGGCGTAGGCGCGGCCGCCATAGGCGTGGTCGGCGCAGGCGCCCGCGAACGCGCGGCAGGCAGCGGCGCCGCCCGCATCGGCGCGGCGGATGCGCCATTCCCAAGCAGAGTGGGCCGGGCCGCGACTGTTGCAGGCGCCGCGGGTGGGGCCGCCGTCGGCCGCGGAGTGCTCACGCGCGGCGCCTGCGCGAGTGCCGTTGCTTCGGCGCGCGGCGGTGTCTGGGAAAGGCCTGCTGCGGGGCGTGCGGCCGGCGGAACCGGCGCCTTGGGCGCGGCGGTCCTTGCAGCAGCCGCCTTCGGTGCAAGCACGGCCGGCGCCGTGACGCTCGGCGCGGCGGCGCGCGGCGCGGCGGCGCCCGGCGCGATGGCGGGCGGGGGTGCCGGTGCGCGGTGCACCCGCGCGTCCTGCATCAAGGTCTCGTCGTAGTCGACGGCCGCGATGACCTCGATGCCCTCGGGGATCCGGCGGCTCGAGAGGATGACCGCTTCGGGGCCCTGCTCGACGCGCACTTGGTCCAGCGCGCTGCGCATGCTGGCTGCCGTGTATCGTTTGATCTTCATGCTTACCTCATTGGCTCAGGGCTGCGGTCATCGTCCAACCGCGGCAATCACTCGAATGCGCCGGTTCTCGGGGATTTCGTTGTAGGCAAGCACCGCGAGATTCGGCGTCGAGTAGCGCATCAGGCGCGCTACCCACGGCCGAATCTTCGGTGCGACGAGCAGCACCGCGGGCTCGCCGGCGGCCTCCTGGCGGCGCGCGTTGTCGGCCAAAGACTGCTGAATCCGGTCCGCCAAGCCCGGTTCGAAGCCGGGCCCGGAATCCCCGGTGCTGATCATCGAGTCCTGCAGCGTCTGCTCGAGCGTCGCATCGAGCGTGATGACCGGCAGCTCTTCGCGCAGTCCCGCGATGCCCTGCACGATGCTGCGACCGAGCGCGACGCGTACACCGCCGACCAGGACCGCGGGGTCCTGGGTTTTCGGCGCGAGTTCCGCGAGCGTCTCGCAAATCGTGCGCAGGTTTCGGATCGGCACGCGCTCGAGCAGCAAGCTCTGCAGTACCTTGACGACCACGCTCATCGGCAGCAGCTTCGGCACGAGATCCTCGACGAGCTTCGGAGCGGTCTTGCCCAAACGGGCGAGCAGCTGCTGCACCTCCTCGTGGCCCAGCAGTTCCTGCGCGTGGGTCTGCAGCAGGTGGCTCAAGTGGGTCGCGATCACGCTGCTCGCGTCGACCACCGTGTAGCCCTGCGCCTGCGCCTGCTCGCGGCGCGACTTGTCGATCCACACGGCGTTCAAGCCGAACGCCGGATCCTTGGTCGGGTTCCCCGGAATTGGCCCGGACACCTGGCCGGGGTTGATCGCCATCTCCTTGTCCGAGAACACCTCGGACTCGCCGACCGGCGCGCCTAAGATCGTGATCCGGTACGAGTTGGGATTGAGTTCCAGGTTGTCGCGGATGTGCACCGGCTGCACGAGGAAGCCGAGTTCCTCGGACAACTTCTTGCGCACACCCTTGATTCGGCCCATGAGTTCGCCGCCCTGATTGCGGTCGACGAGCGGGATCAGCCGGTAGCCGACCTCGAGGCCGATCAGATCGATTTGCTCGACGTCGTCCCAGGACAATTCGCGCTGGTCCGCCGGGATCTTCGCGGCCGGCGCGGGAGCTGCAGCGGCGGCCTTTTCCTTGGTGCGCCGCTTGCCGAGCAGGTACGAGCCGACGGCGCACAGGGCGCCCATTCCGAGGAACACGAGGTTCGGCATTCCGGGTATCAAGCCGAGCAGCGTCAGGATGCCCGCGGTGACCGCGAGCGCGCGCGGCTGACTCAAGACCTGCGACATGATCTGCTGGCTCATGTCGTGCGGCCGCGAGACGCGGGTCACGAGAATCGCAACCGCGACCGACAGCAGCAGCGCCGGGATCTGGGCGACCAGGCCGTCGCCGATGGTGAGCAGCGCGTAGGTCTTGGCCGCCTCGCCGATCGACATGCCGTGCTGCGCGGCGCCGATGATCATGCCGCCGAACAGATTGATGAACACGATCAAGATGCCCGCAACCGCGTCGCCGCGCACGAACTTGCTGGCGCCGTCCATCGCGCCGTAGAAATCCGCCTCCTCGCGAATCTCCTGCCGGCGCAAGATCGCCTCGGGCTGCGTGATGATGCCGGCGTTCAAGTCCGCGTCGATCGCCATCTGCCGCCCGGGCATCGCGTCGAGGGTGAATCGCGCCGAGACTTCCGAGATGCGTCCCGCGCCCTTCGTGATCACGACGAAATTGATGATCACGAGGACCGTGAACACGACCATGCCGACCGCGTAGTTGCCGCCGACGACGAACTCTCCGAACGCCGCGATCACGTTGCCGGCGGCATGCGCTCCCGTGTGCCCGTTCATGAGCACGATGCGCGTGGAGGCGACGTTGAGTCCGAGGCGCAGCAGCGTGGCGCCGAGCAGCACGGTCGGAAACGTCGCGAATTCCAGCGCGCGCCGCACGTACATGACCGCCAAGAGTATGATCAGCGACAGCGTGATGTTGAACGTGAAGAACACGTCGAGCAGCATCGCCGGCAACGGCAGCACCATCATGGCCAGCACGGTCATGACCAGCAGCGGCACCCCGAGTCCGTTGCGCGCGAATTCGCCGAAAACGCCGACTGCGCCGCGCATGCTCAAGTGACCTCGTACTCGTCGCCGACCTTCGGATCAGGCTTCGCGAGGCGCGCGGCCACGGTCGGATTCAGCGTGCGGACCCGGAAGATGTACGACAGCACCTGCGCGACCGCCATGTACAGGCCTGCCGGGATCTCGCGGTCGAGGTCCGTCGATCGATACAGCGCGCGCGCGAGTTTCGGCGAGTCGAATATCGGTACGCGATGCTCCTCGGCGATGCGGCGGATGTTGAGCGCCACGAGATCGACGCCCTTCGCGAGCACGCGCGGTGCGCGCATCTTCTCCGGGTCGTACTTGAGCGCGACCGCGAAGTGCGTCGGATTCACGATCACGACGTCGGCGCCCGGCACCTTGGTCATCATTCGCCGCCGCGCCAGCTGCTGCTGCATCTGGCGGATGCGCCGCTTGGTCTCCGGCCTGCCCTCGGAGTCCTTTGCCTCGTCGCGCAATTCCTGGCGCGTCATGCGCATCGAGCGGTTGAACTGGAAGATCTGCAGCGGCACATCGACGATCGCGACCACCGCGAGCGAGGCGCAGAGCCATATGAAGGCGTCGGCGAGCAGGCCCGCGCCGCGGCCGATCGCGGCCTTCGGGGCCATGTGCCCAAGCGCGATCACGTCACCGAACAGATGGCTCGCGACCACCGCGCACACGCCGCCGACGACCGCGCATTTGAGCAGCGCCTTCAGAAGTTCGGAAAAGCCGCTGAGGCCGAACAGCCGCTTGATGCCTTCGAGCGGATTCATGCGCGAGAAATCCGGCACGAGCGCCTCTGGGCTGAAGTTCCAGCCTCCGAGCGCCACCGCCGCCGCGAGCGCGAGCACGATGAGCGTGCCGAAGACGGGCAGCAAAATGAGCAGCCCGCTGACCGTGACGCTGCCGAGGTGGGAGAGCATTGAGCCAGGATCGGCGAGGCCTCGCGGGTCGAACGAGAGACTACGGCGCATGATCTCGGCAAGCTGCCCGGCGCCGGTGCCCCCGACCACGATGAGCGCCGCGCTGCCGCCGATCATCGTCGCGAAATTACCGAGTTCCCGCGAACGGGGAATTTGGCCGTGCTCGCGCGCCTCCTGCAGGCGCCGCGCCGAGGCTTCTTCGGTTTTTTCGCCGCCTGTTTCAGCCTCGGCCATCAGGGCACCACAGGCGCAGGAGAAACCAGCGAGGCGGCGGCGACCAGCGAATTGTGGATCAGGCTCGAGATGCCGACCATGATGCCGTCGGAGCCGACGACCAGAATCAGATATCCCGCGAGCATCGTGATCGGAAACCCGATGCCGAACAGGTTCAGCTGCGGAGCGGCCCGCGTGACGACGCCGAGGGCGAGATTGACGATGACCAATGCGATGACGATCGGCAGCGCGATCAGCAGGCCGGTCTCGAACACCGTCGCGCCCCAGCTCGCGACCGACCAGAGGAAATTGCTGTCGACGTTCGGTGCGCCGATGGGAAGCGTTTGAAAGCTGTTGCAGAGCGCACCCAGCAGCACCAGGTGGCCGTTGACGGCGAGGTAGATCAGCGTCGCGAAGACCATGAACAGCTGGCCGACGACCGTGGTGGTGGCGCCATGCTGCGGATCGACGAGAGTCGCGAAGCCTAATCCCATGGTCATCGAGGCGGTCTGACCGGCGAGCGTGAGCGCTTCGAACGCAAGTTGCACCATCATGCCGATCGCGACGCCGATCAGCAGCTCTTTGACCGCGCACAGAAATCCCGCGCCCGAGAAGATCGACAAGCCCGCGGGCTGCGGCGCCAAGGGCGCGATCAGCACCACGAGCGCGAGCGTCATCACGATCTTGATGCGCGGCGGCACGGCGGTCGAGCTGATTTGCGGCGCGGTCGCGACAAAGCCTCCGATGCGCAGCATCGGCCACCAAAGCCTGAGCGCCGTTTGAGAAACGTCTGCGACGTTGATGGTCAGGGGTTGCACGCGGCGACGCCTTTCAACCGATCATCGCCGGAATGCTGCTGTATAGATCGTGCGTGAAGTCCGTCAGCATGCGCAGCATCCACGGTCCCGCGACGAACAGCGTCAGCACGAGCAGCAGCAACTTCGGAATGAAGCTCAAGGTCGCCTCGTGGATCTGAGTCGCCGCCTGCAGCATGCCGATAATGAGCCCGACGAGCAGCGCGACGACGAGCAGCGGCGCGGCGATCATCGTCGTCACGAGCAGCGCGTGACGCGCGAGGTCCATGACGGATTCGGGCGTCATTGGTGAAAGCTCGCGGCCAGCGTGCCCATCAGCAAGGTCCACCCGTCGACCAGCACGAACAGCATGATCTTGAAGGGCAGCGATATCAGCATCGGCGAGAGCATCATCATGCCCATCGACATCAATATGCTCGCGACCACCAGGTCGATGACCAGGAACGGAATGAAAATCATGAATCCGATCTGAAACGCGGTCTTCAGCTCGCTCGTCATGAAGGTTGGAATCAGCACCGTGAGCGGAACGTCTTCCGGAGTCGCGAATTGGGACTTGCCGGACAGCTTCGTGAACAGCTGCAGATCGTTCTCGCGGGTTTGCGCCAGCATGAATTTCTTGAGCGGCGAGATCGTGCGGTCGATGGCGACCTCGCCCGCCAGCTGGCCGTCGATGTAGGGCTTGATTCCGCCGGAATAGGCCTGATCGAGCGTCGGCCCCATGACGAAGAAGGTCATGAACAGCGCGAGCCCCGTGAGCACCTGGTTCGAGGGGGTCGTCGCCATCCCGAGCGCCTGGCGCAGAATCGACAGCACGATGATGATGCGCGTGAATGCCGTCATCGCGAGCAGCAGCGCCGGCAGCAGCGTCAGCACCGTCATCAAGATCAGCATTTGCAGCGTCAGCGAGTAGGTCTGTCCGCCGTCCGCCGCAGTCTTGATTGCGATCGCGGGCAGCGCGAACTGCGCGTGCGCGGCCATTGCCGGCAGCAGCCCCAGCAGCACGGCGACGAGGCGGAACGGGCGGCGCAGGATCATCATGCACCGCTCCCAGGGCGCTTCATGAGCTCGCGTAGGCGGTCCGCGAACACGGGCGCAGCTTGAGCCGGCTTGAGCGCGATCGGCGTGGCGAGTGGAGTCAACGCGACCACGCCGGAGGCGCCGACGCCGATGAGCACTTGTGCGTCGCCGACGCGGATCAAGACGACGCGCTCGCGCGGGCCGACCGCGACTTCGTCGAGAACGCTCATCTCGCCGCGGCCGTTCGGCACCGCGATCCGGAACCGCTTGAGCAGCCAGGAGATCGCGAAGATCAGCCCGACGATGAACAAGAGGCTCAAGGTCAGCTGCGCGAGGCTGCCCGCGGACAGCGGCGAGACGGTGGCGCCTGCGCCCATCAGCCGACCTGTTCCATGCGCTCGGCGGGGCTCACGACGTCGGTGAGCCGGATGCCGAACTTGTCTTCGACGACGACGAGCTCGCCGCGCGCGATGCGCACGCCGTTGACGAGCACGTCGAGCGGCTCATTGGCGAGCCGGTTGAGTTCGACGATCGCGCCGGGCGCGAGCTGCAGCAGGTCGCGCACCGACATCTGCACGCGGCCGACCTCGAGCGACAATGTCACCATGACTTCGAGAATCAGATTCAGGTTCATTTCCTGCCCCGAACCCACCGGAGCGTTCGGACCCAGGTCGCCGAACTGAGCGCGCGCGACCGCAGCCGCCTTTGGATCGGGAGTACTCATGCTGAACCTCGTGAAAGAATCTTGAGCGCGTTGCGGCCCTGCGAGACGCCGAATTTGCCGCGGTACAGCGGCACGTCGCCGGCGAGCAGCGTCACTTGCTGGGGCGCCTCGATCGGGATCACGTCGCCGGGCACGAGGCGCACGAGGTCGCCCAGGCTGATTTGGGCCTCGGCCAGGATGGCTCGCGCCTCGATGTCGGCTCGCTGCAGCATCGCGCCGAGCACCGGTGCCCACGCGGTCTGTGCACGCGCGGCCGTCTTGCCGTTGTCGGATGCCAGCGCTTCGCGGATCGGCGCGAGCAGCGCCTCCGGCAGCAGCCAGTCGATGCGGCCGGCGGTTGTGCCGATCGTGACCGCGAAATGTGCGGCGATCATCATGCTGTTGGGGTCGCCCATTTGCGCGAAGCGCGGATTGGTCTCCTGCTTCACGAGTTCGAGCTCGACCGGAGTGATCGGCGCCCACGCGGCGGCGAGGTCGGCCGCGAAATTTCTGACGAGCAGCGCCAGGAAGCGCAGCGCCGCGGGCGCCGCGGCTGCGGTCGGATCGCTGGTCGCGCGTCCCTGTCCGCCGAAGAACACGTCGAGCAGCACCAGCAGCAGGCCCGGGTCGACGCTCACGAAGCCGAGACCCGGCAGCGGCTTGATGCGGATCACCGCGAGACTCGCCGGGAACGGCAGCGCGGCCTGCAGGTCGGCGGTCTTGGCGCTCTGCAGCCCATCGAACAGCAACGTGACCTCGCGGCTCAGCAGCGTCGACAGCGAGGCCGCGACGCGCTCCGCGAAGTTGCGGCACAGAAACTCGAGCATCGGCAGCTGCGTGCGGCTGATGCGCCGGGACGAGAGGTCGAACGGCACGACGGAATCGGCCGCGTCATTTTCGAGCAGCGCAGAGACCTCTTCCTCGGAGATCGCGGCCCGCGCGGGATCGGGGGCGCCCGCCTCGCCCGCGACTTCGGCCTGCTCGGCGGCGTCGGCCATCACTGCACCACGAAGCTGGTGAACAGCAGATCGTCGATCGGCGGGCTACCTTCCTTTTTCTGCACCGCGCGCACTTCGGCGAGCGCTTCCTGGCGCAGCTTTTCCTTGCCCTCGCGCGACATCAGGCTCTGGAAGTCTCGGTTGCTCATGATCAACAACAGGTTGTTGCGGATCAGAGGCACGTTCTTTTGCACGCTGTCGATGGCCTTTTGGTCCTTCGACATGGCCTCCATCGTGATCTGCAGGAAGCGAACCGCGCTGCCGTCTTCGAAATTCACGACCAGCGGCGGGTCGATCGCAAAGTAAATCTCGGCTTTGGACGCGCTTTCCTCGCCGCCGTGGCCGGAGGCCACCGGTTTGACGGCCGTGATGGTGCCGTCGGCGCCGAGTTTGAAATCCGGCATCGGGTGCAGCGTCGCATTGACGTAACCGCCCGCGACGACCGCGCCGAGCGTCAGCGCGAATATCCCGAGGCCATTGATCATCGTGCCCTTGAGACCACCGGATTTCGCCGGTTGGGCGCTTGCTGTTTCGGGGGCATCAGCCATGTGTCGATTCCTCGTGCGGGGGTAAGGTGCCGCAGCTTCGGAATCAGCAATATCTATGCCAGCATGATCTATCGAATTATTGTTATTATATTTCAATCACTTAAGCATCACCGCCCATGGCGCTGCGGATCGCCGCAGAGCCTGACGTCGGGATTTTGACGGTTTGCGCTGGGGCCCGCGGCGCAGCACGCCGCGTCAGAATTTCAACGCGACCCGCAAACCGGGCTGCGCATCATCGAGCACGAGCCGCGCGCCGTGCAGCTTCGTGACAGCGGCGACCAACGACAGGCCGAGTCCGGAGCCGGGGAACTTGCGCGCCTGATCGAGGCGCACGCGCCGCCCGAGCACGATCTCGCGCTTGTCGGCCGGAATGCCGGGGCCGTCGTCTTCGATGACGACCTCCGGGCCCGAGGCGGCCCGGCGCAAAAAGACGCGAATGTGACCGTGCTCCGGCGTGAACTTGATCGCGTTGTCGAGCAAATTCGCGAGCGCCTGGGCGAGCAGTTGGCGGCTGCCCTGCACCTGTACGCCGGGAATCACCGAGCTCTCGAGACGGATCCCGCGCTCCTCGCTGACGGGCGCGTAGAGCTCGACCATGCTCGCTACGAGCTCCGACAAATCGACGGCTTCGCGCGCCACGGTTCCGGTCTCGGCGAGCGCGATGCGCAGCAGCGCGTCGAGCGTGCCGCGCATCCGGTCGACTTCGGTCGTGACCTGTTCGAGCACGCGGCGCTCGGGAGAGGCGGGCGCGAGCTGCCGCATCGCCGCCTCCGCGCTCGCCTGCAGGCGATTGAGGGGCGTGCGCAGGTCATGCGCCGCGCTGTCGAGTACGGTCCGCATGCCGAGGGTCAGCTGCTCGATCTTGTCGAGCATGCCGTTGATCTCGCGCGCGAGCGTGTTGATCTCGTCCTCCGCATCACGCACCGGCAGCCGCTGCGACAAATCGCCGCGCATGATCTGGGTCGCGACCGCGGAGATCGCGCCGGCCTGGGCGAGAATGCGCCGGCCCATCCAAAAGCCGCCGCCGAGGCCGAGCAGCATCGTCAGCACGACCGCAGCAATCAGGCCGCGCATCATCAGGTTCTTGACGTCCTGGCGCTCCTGAACATCGTGACCGACGAGCATCCGGTAGCCGCCCGGCAGCGGAAAGCGCTGCGCGCGCATCTCGTGCTCG
The DNA here is from genome assembly GCA_963782845.1 of uncultured Gammaproteobacteria bacterium. Classification (GTDB taxonomy): domain Bacteria; phylum Pseudomonadota; class Gammaproteobacteria; order Steroidobacterales; family Steroidobacteraceae; genus Bog-1198. The sequence continues at coordinate 76,512 of CAWALM010000003.1, forward strand.
CGGGTCTCGTCGCCGAACGGAACCGAGACCTTGAACTGGATCCATTTGCCCTGATCGGCGGCGACCTTGGGCCACGCCGGCACGTTGCCCGCGACCGGGCGCAGCTGTGGATCGACCATCAAGTAGACCGCGCCGCGCACGTCCTGGTCCTGCGAGCGCTGTTCGACGAGTTCGATGAAGTCGCTGCGCGAGAGCACCAGTACCTGCTCGTGCAAGCCCTGCACCTCGGCCTCGATGAGATTGTCGGTGCTGCCGTCGACGACCTCGGAGACCGCGAAGTAGACGGCCCCGAGCAGCGCGGCCGCGCCGAGAGCGAAAGCGATCGAATAGACCACGGCGATTCGAAACGGCGAACTTCCGAGCACGCCGAGAAACCGCTGCTCCTGGTCCATTATTCGTCTTCGCGTAGGCTGTAACCCGCGCCGCGCACCGTGTGCAGCAGGGGCTTTTCGAAGTCCTTGTCGATTGCCTGCCGCAGGCGGCTGATGTGAACGTCGATCACGTTGGTCTGCGGGTCGAAATGATAATCCCAGACACCCTCGAGCAGCATCGTGCGCGTCACGACCTGTCCGCTGTGGCGCATCATGAATTCGAGCAGCTGAAATTCGCGGGCCGTCAGCTCGATCTTCTTGCCGCCGCGGGTCACGCGCCGCGTCATCCGGTCGAGTTCCAGATCGGCCAACTTGAGCTTGGTGTTGGCCTCGGAATTTCCGGAATCGCCGCGCCGTGCGAGCGCGTCGATGCGCGCCAAGAGTTCCGACATGTGATAGGGCTTGGTGAGATAATCGTCACCGCCGGCGCGCAGGCCGGTGATGCGATCGTCGACCTCGCCGAGCGCGCTCAAGATCAGCACCGGCGTCTTGCGACCCGTGGCGCGCAAGGATTGCACGAGCGCGAGGCCGTCGAGTTTGGGCAACATCCGGTCGACGATCGCGATGTCGAGCGCAATCGACGAAGCGAGCTGCAGGCCCTCGAGCCCGTCGGCGGCGACGTCCACCGTGTGGCCCGCCTCGCGTAGCGCCCTGGCCAAATACTCGCGCGCAACCTGGTCGTCTTCGACGATGAGAATGTGCATGGATCCGTATATTACAGACGTTGGACCGATCTTTGTCGGCGCGATAGACTCGAGCTCGTGCCGCCCATCTCTACCGGTTGTTGCGATGTGCTGGTGATCGGCGGTGGACCCGCCGGCTCGACCGCCGCCGGCATGCTCGCAAAACGCGGCTTTCGCGTCGTGCTGCTCGAAAAGGAGCGCCACCCGCGCTTTCATATCGGCGAGTCGCTGTTGCCGGCGAATCTGCCGCTGCTCGAGCAGTTCGGCGTAGCGACCGAAATTCGCGCGATCGGCATCGAAAAATGGGCCGCGGAGTTCATCTCCCCATGGGACGGGCGGCGGCAGGAATTCGAATTTGCGGGTTCCTGGGACAAGACCATGCCGTTCGCCTATCACGTGCGGCGCTCGGAATTCGACGAGATCTTGATTCACCGCGCGGGTTTTCTCGGCGCCGAGATCATCGAGGCCTGCTGCGTCGAGGACGTGGAATTTAGGCAAGAGGGCCACGGTGCGCGCGTGCTCGCACGCCTCGAAGACGGAACCAGCCGCGACTGGCAGGCGCGCTACGTCGTCGACGCGTCCGGGCGCGACACCTTGCTCGGCAATCGACTGCGGATGAAGCGGCGCAACCGCAAGCACAACAGCGCCGCGATCTTCGCCCATTTCGACGGCGTGCGCCGCGACGCCGGCAAGCGCGCGGGCAACATCACGATCTACTGGTTCGACCATGGATGGTTTTGGCTGATCCCGCTGGCGGACGGGGCAACCAGTGTCGGCGCGGTCGTCTGGCCGAGCTACCTCAAGACTCGCAAGACCTCGATCGAGGAGTTCTTCTTCGCGACGATTGCGAAGTGCGCGCCGCTGCGCGCGGCGCTCGCCGGAGCGAGCCTCGCGACCAAGGTCGAGGCCACCGGCAACTACTCGTACTCCTGCACCCGCAGCTGCGGCCGCGGGTTTTTTTTGGTCGGCGACGCCTATGCATTCATCGACCCGGTGTTCTCGTCGGGCGTGATGCTCGCGATGCAGAGCGCGATGGCCGCGGTCGACGCGATCGAAACCTGCCTGCGCGAACCCGAGCTAGCGGGCGCCGCGCAGCGGCGCTTCGAGCGGCTCATGCGCCACGGCCCACGGCAGTTCTCCTGGTTCATCTACCGGGTCACGAACCCGACGATGCGGGAGCTGTTTCTGGGACCGCGCAATGTCCTGCGGATGCAGGAAGCGCTGCTGTCGCTGCTCGCCGGCGACATCTACGGACGCACGCCGATTTGGACCTCACTGCGGATGCTCAAGGCGCTCTATTATCTGATATCAGTCGTGCATTGGCGCCGCACGCTCGCGGCGTCGCGGCGCCGCAGCGCCGACATTCGTCCTGCCGAGCCCGAACAGATGACCGGCAGTTGATGGCAGCGCCAGCGACTGTCCGCCGCACGGCGTGCGCGCTGGCGGCGCTGCTCTGCATGTGCGCATCGCGTTTCGCCGGCGCGGCGCAAGAGCCGCTCTGGGAGTACGGGCTCGGCGTGGGCGCGGTGGTGCTCAACGACTACGCCGGCTCCGCGAGTTCGCATGTCTATCCGGTGCCCTGGGGCTATCTCGTCTACAACGGCGAGTTTTTCAAGGCGGACCGCGACGGTGTGCGCGGCCTGCTCGTCAACCAGAAATGGGTCGAGATCAACCTGAGCGCCAACCTGACCGCTCCGGTGCGCAACAATGCCGCGCGATCGGGCATGCCCGAGCTGCGTTCGACCGTGGAATTGGGTCCATCCCTGGATCTGCACCTCTACCGCAGCGAAAATGCGCGCGTCAAATTGGACTTGAATCTGCCGATGCGCGCCGCCTTGACGGTCGAGGCGCGCCCGGAGGAAATCGGCTGGGTGTTCGGCCCCAATCTGGACCTCGACATTCGCGATGTTTTTGGCGCGCCGGGATGGAACCTGGGTTTGGAAACCGGCCCACAGTTCGCCGAAGCGCGCTACGACGATTATTTTTATACCGTGGCTCCGCAGTATGCGCTGCCGACGCGACCCGCATACCAGGCGACGGGCGGCTACGCGGGCACGAAGATCGTCGCCGCGATCTCGAGGCACTATCCCAAGTTTCGCTTCGCGGCGTATCTGCATTACGATACGCTCGCGGGCTCGAGTTTTTCGCCGAGCCCGCTCGTCGAGCGGCGGCACGATTGGTCGGGGGGATTCGGCTTCGCCTGGATGATCGCGAGATCGCATCAGACAGTCGAAGTGCCGGATTGACCCGAGGCACGGACGATGCGCCCCTTCAGAATTCTCTATGAATATTTCGCGCTCTACTGCTCGCTGAGCCTGCTCGGAATCTTGTGCCTCGGCTGGTCGGTGGTTGCGCTGCCGCTGTACTTCGTGCTGCCGGAGCGCGCCGGCACGGCCTTCGGCCGCCGCGGCATCATGGTCGGATTTCAATTCTATGCATGGTCGCTGTCGGTCACGCACGCCTACCGGCTGGACTTGCGCGAGATCGACTACCTGCGCGACGGTCCGCCGCTCGTGCTGGCGCCGAACCATCCCTGCCTCATCGATGCGCCGCTGATCCTGACACGCCACCCGAACATCGCCTGCGTCATGAAGTCCGAGCTCATGAACAATGTGTTTCTCGGGTCGGGCGCGCGCCTCGCACGCTATATCCGCAACGACTCGCCGCGCCAAATGATCAAGCAATCCGTCGAACATCTGCGCCGCGGCTGCATGTTGCTGCTGTTTCCCGAAGGCACGCGCAGCACGCATGCGCCGATCAACCGCCTCACCGCCAGCGTCGGTTTGATCGCGAAATACGCACGGGTGCCGGTGCAGACCCTGCTGATCGAGACCGACTCGCCGTTCCTCGGAAAAGGCTGGCCGCTATTCCGCAGGCCGCGACTGCCGATCACCTATCGCGTGCGCCTCGGCAAGCGCTTCGATCCGCCCGAGGACGCCTCAAGCTTCACCGAGGATCTCGACCGCTACTTCCGGCTCGCGCTTGCCGAGGCGCCGCAGAGCCGCTGGCTCGGCCGTTCCTGAGGCGACCCCTTGCGCTCGACGACGCATCTCGTGCTGATTCCGAGCTACAACCCGGGCCCCAAGGTGTTCGAGACGGTGCGCGCGGCGCGCGCGCACTGGGCGCCCGTGTGGGTCGTCGTCGACGGCAGCAGCGACGACTCACCGGCGCGACTCGCGTCGATGGCGGCCGAGGACCCCGATTTGCGGGTGCTGGTTCTGCCCGAAAATCGGGGCAAGGGCGCCGCGGTGCTGCACGGCCTCTGCGAGGCGCGCGCCCAAGGGTTTACGCATGCGCTCACGATGGATTCCGACGGGCAGCACCCTCCCGAATCCATCGGCCAGTTCATGGCCGCCTCGATTGCCGCACCCGCGGCGATGATCCTCGGCGAGCCGATGTTCTCGGCCGACGCGCCGCGACTGCGCGTCAACGGTCGCAAAATCTCCAATTGGTGGGCGAACCTCGAAACGCTGTGGCTCGGGATTCACGACTCGCTGTTCGGCTTTCGCGTCTACCCGATCGAACCGCTCGTCGCCGTCATGCAGCGACAGCCGTGGATGCGCCGCTTCGACTTCGACGTCGAAGCGGTCGTACGCTTGTGCTGGCGCGGCGTTGTACCGATCAATTTGCCGGCGGCGGTTCGCTATTTTGCGGCCGCCGAGGGCGGCGTCTCGCATTTCAACTATTGGCGCGACAACGCGCTGCTGACCTGGATGCACATCCGGTTGATCTGCGGATTCGCCTGGCGCCTGCCGGCATTGGCGCTGCGCCGCATGCGCTCATGAGGGCTTGCGGCCGCAATATTCCGAGAAAATTCCCATCTCGACATGGCGGTAGACGGATTCGAAGCCCGCGGCACGCAACTGCGCGATGATTTGCTCGGGCGGGGTGCAGGCTTCGATCGTATCCCAGTAGTAGCGCATCAAACGCGGCATGTCGCGATGGCGCGCGAGCATGCGCGCGAGGAGCGGCACGACGCCGCGCATGTATGCCTTCAGCAGCGTCTGTGCGAGGCGGCCTTGCGGCCGCGTGATTTCGAGCAAGCAAATGCGTCCGCCCGGCGCGAGCACCCGCATGAATTCCGCGAATGCCGCCGACAGGTCGCCGACATGACGCAGCGCGTAGCCCATCGAAACGAAGTCGGCCTCGCCGGCGGCCGCGGGAATCGCCTCGGCGCTGCCGAATTTCAGTTGCAAGCCGGCGGGAACCTTGGCGCACTCGACCATTCCCGGGCTCGGATCGACACCCGTCACGAGCTCTGGGTCGCCGACGAGGCGGGCCGCCTCGCACGCGGTGAGCCCGGTGCCCGCGCCGATGTCGAGCACGCGCATGCCGGGCGCGAGCCCGGCCCGCTGCAAGGCTCGCCGGCGATACCAGGATCCGGTACCGAAGGCCATCGCGTGCTCGATGCGGTCGTAGTCGCCCGCGGTACGATCGAACAGCCCGCGCACCCAGCCGCCCCGGTCCGACTCCGAACCGTAGTACTCCTTCAGTGGCGGATGCGGCGCCGGCATAATTCATTATAATATGGGCCATGCTCGATAAAGCGTCGCTAATCAAGGAAACGGCGCCGCTCGCCGGCGAAGGTCTGCAGCGGGAGATCGCCGGACTCTTCGTCCAGGCTCTGAATCTCGACGTCGCCGCCGAGGACATCGATCCCGATGCCCCTCTTTATGGCGCCGGCCTCGGCCTCGACTCGATCGACATCCTCGAAGTCGCCCTGATCGTCTCGAAGCAGTACGGCATCCAGCTGCGCGCCAATTCGGAAGAGAATCAACAAATTTTCCGCTCGCTGCGGCATCTTGCGGAGTACATCGCCGTACAGAGAACGAAGTGATTCGGCGCCGTCCGACGAAGCTGCAGTACGCTGCGGTCCCGGCTTTCGTCATCGCCTACGCCGCGCTCTGTCACTACAGCAATACCGTATCACAGGCAGCGCGGCCTCGGCGCCGCGCTCGCGCTCGGGCCGCTGTGCGTGGTCGGCGCGGTATGCGCCTGGCGGTGGACACCGCCGCTCGCCGCGCTGGCGCTGATCGGCGCTGCGGGCCTCGCGATCCGCGCCGCTTGGCCGCTGCTCGAGCAGAATTTCTCGTGGGCTTACCTCGCCGAGGAGTGCGGACTCTATGGATTGCTCGGCTTGAGCTTCGGGCGCTCCTTGCTCGCGGGTCGGATTCCGATCTGCACCGCACTCGCCGATCGGGTGCACGGACCGCTGACGGCCGCCGAGCTGCGGTACACGCGGCGCATCACGGCGGCCTGGGCGATGTTCTTTGCGCTGATCACCGCGACGACGCTCGGCTTGTTTCTATTGGTGCCGCTGCGAATCTGGTCGTTCTTCTCGAACTTCTGTGCGCTGCCGCTCGTGCTGCTGATGTTCCTCGCCGAATACGCGGTGCGGTGCCGGGTGTTGCCGCCCTCTTCGCGCGCGGGCCTGTTGGCGACATTCAGGGTTTACTTTGCCGGCTCTGCTTGAGCGCGCGAGCATGGAGCCGCTGCCGCTGCTTTCGCACGAGTCGCCAACTGCGCCGATCGCCTATCGGGGCGGCGAGCCGATCAGCGCCGGACAGTTCGTCGCCGACGTGGCGCGGTTGCGCGCACATCTGCCCGCAGGTGGGCACGTGCTCAACGTTTGCGCGGATCGCTATCGTTTCGCGGTCGGATTGGCGGCCTGTCTCACGACGCGCCGCGTGAGTTTGCTGCCGTCGACCTACACGCCGGAGGTCGTGCGCCAACTCGCGCAATTCGCGCCCGATGCGTTTTGCCTCACCGACGAGTCCGATTGCGGCGTCGAGCTGCCGCGCATCGACTTTCCAAAATCGCGCCGGCGCGCGATTCGATCTGGCCCGCGCCGCGCATCGATGCCGCGCAACTCGCGGCCATCGTGTTTACGTCCGGTTCGACCGGGGTTCCGCTGCCCTACCGTAAGACTTGGGGCCGCCTCGCGCGCTGCGTTCAAGCGGCGGCGCCGCACGGCTCGGGCTCGCGCGCACGGCCGCGCCTATACGCTGGTCGGCACCGTACCGGCGCAGCACATGTACGGCTTCGAGTCGACGGTGCTGCTCGCGCTGCAAAGCGGCAGGCGCGTTCAGCGCCGAACGGCCGTTCTATCCGGCCGACATTTGCTGCCTGCGTCGCGGCGGTTCCGCGTCCGCGCGTACTGGTGTCGACGCCGATTCATTTGCGCACGCTGCTCGCCGACGAAAGTCCCCTGCCTGCGATCGACCTGATCGTCTCGGCGACCGCGCCGCTGCCGCGCGATCTTGCGGCCGAAGTCGAGCGGCGCTTTCAAACCGATCTCGTCGAGATTTACGGCTCGACCGAAACCGGCCAAATCGCGACGCGCCGCAGCTCGCAAACCGCCGCGTGGCAGCTGTGGCCCGGCGTACGGCTCAGCGCCGACGACGAGGCGTGTTCGCCAGCGGCGGACACGTCGAGCAGCGTACGCGCTTTGCCGATGTCATCGAAATCATCGACGACCGAGCTTCCTGCTGCACGGACGCAGCGCGGATCTCGTGAACATCGCGGGCAAGCGCAGCTCCTTCGCCTACCTCAACCATCAACTCAATGCGATTCCGGGTGTCGTCGATGGCGTGTTCTTTCTGCGCGAGCGAGAGGCCGCGGGCTGCGCCGGCGTGAACCGGCTCGCCGCCGCGGTCGTCGCGCCGACCTGGGATTCGGCGGCGCCTGACCGAGCGATTGCGCCAGTGCATCGACCCGGTGTTCCTGCCGAGGCCGCTCTTGATCGTCGATCGGCTGCCGCGCAATGCCACCGGCAAGCTTGCCGCAACAGGCGCTGCAGGCGCTCGTCGATCACCAATGCGCGAAGCGCGGGCCGCAAATAAGTGAAGCGGGTCGAAAGCCTGGACATCGCCGCGCGACCACCCGGCTTATCCCGATCATTTTCCGGGCGATCCGATTCTGCCGGGTGTCGTGTTGCTCGATGCGGCGATGCATCGAAGTTGCAGGCCGCGGAGCATTCGACAGCGCGGGCTGCGTGATCTCCGCCGCAAAGTTTCATGCGGCCGTGCGACCCGCGGACCGGCTGCGGCTCGAGTACGAGGTGCTGCCGAACGCGTCGATTCGTTTCTCGATCCACAACGACCAGCGCGCCGTCGCGTCGGGCACGCTCGACCATGCGCGCTAGCGGAAACGGCGCCGGCCGCGACGCAGTCCGCGGAATGGCTCGCGAGACCCGAACGCGGCAGCCTGCGGCTGCTGCGATTCATGGCTTACCTGTCGCTGCGCTTGGGACGCCGCGCGAGCCGCTTGCCCCTCTACGCCATCGTCTGTTACTACTTCATTTCGCACCGACCGCGCGCCGCCACGCCCGCCGCTATTTGCGCCTCGCGCTCGGGCGCAATCCCGGCCCGCGCGATCGGTTCCGGCACCTGCTTTATTTCGCGACGACGATTCACGACCGCGTTTTCCTGGTCAACGGGCACGACGAATTGTTCGACATCTCGATCGAGGGGCAGGATTTGATGCGCGCACAGCTCGCGACCGGCCGCGGCGCGTTCCTGATCGGCAGCCACATGGGCAGCTTCGAAGTCGTCGGCGCGGTCGGCCGGCGCGAACCCGGGCTGCGCGTCGCCATGGCGATGTACGAACACAACGCGGTCAAGCTCGGCGCGATCCTCAAGGGCATCAATCCGCAGCTCACGCCCGACATCATTCCACTCGGCCGGATCGATGCGATGCTCGAGCTTTCGCGGCGCCTCGACGACGGCGCGTTCGTCGGTATACTTGCGGATCGAACGCTCGGCCAAGAGCCGCTGCAGCCGGTCACGCTGCTCGGCGAGCACGCGGAGCTGCCGACCGGCCCGCTGCGCATGGCGGCGATGCTCGGCTGTCCGGTGATTTTCATGGCCGGCCTTTATCGCGGCGCGAACCGCTATCACGTGGTGTTCGAGCGGTTTGCGGATTTTACGAACGTCGCCGCGGCTTCGCGCGCGGCCGCGGTGCGCGAGGCGGTCGAGCGCTATGCGGCCCTGCTCGATCGGTATTGCCGCAGCGATCCCTACAACTGGTTCAATTTTTTCGATTTTTGGCGTCCGCAAAACCGGGAGCAAATCCAATGAAGCTGCTGCTCGGCGGTATCTGCGCCATGCTGCTGCTGTGCGCGAACGCACACGCCGCGGCCGGTGAATTCGACCGTCTCATGGATTTGTTCGCCGCTCGCAAGCACGGCCGCTCGGAATACATCGAGCAGCAATTCTCCGCCATGCTCAAAAGACCCCTGGAGTCGCGCGGCGAGTTGATTTACGACGCGCCGGATCGCCTCGAGAAGCGCACGATCGAACCGCGCAGCGAGACGCTCATCGTCGACGGCGACCAGATCGTCGTCGAGCGCGGTCGGCACCGCCGTGAGCTCAGCTTGCACGACTACCCGCCGATTGCACCGTTCGTCGCGAGCATTCGCGCGACGCTCGCCGGAGATCGGGCCGGACTCGAACGCGCATTCCGGGTCGAGTTCGGCGGCAGCGTCGCGCGCTGGTCGATCGCGCTCGTGCCGCTCGACGCGGCGCTCGCGAAATCGGTTGCGCAAATCCAGATCGACGGCGCGCGCGAGAATCTGCTGCGCGTCGAGATTCGCCAAACGGACGGCGATCGGTCGCTGATGACGCTGCGTGCCGCGTTGCCGCCATGACGAGACGCGGTACGGCCGCCCTCGCGCTTTGGCTCATCCTGACGGCGCTCGCGGCGGTCGTCGCGCTGCGTGCGCGCTACGTCGCCGACATGTCGGCGTTCCTGCCGGCGCACCCGACCGAGCTGCAACAGTTGCTCGTCGATCAGCTGCGCGACGGTCCGGCATCGCGCATGATCCTCTGCGCGATCGAGGGCGGGGACTCGGCGGCGCGCGCACGCATGTCGTCGGCGATCACCCTGGCCCTGCGTGCCTCGCCGGAATTTGACTCGATCAACGACGGCCAGGATTTCTTTGCCGAGCATGATCAGCAATTTCTGTTCGAACACCGCTATGTGCTCAGCAGCGCGGTCGACCCGCAGCGCTTTTCCGAGGCGGGGCTGCACACGGCGATCGAGCAGTCGCTCGACGAGCTCGCGTCCCCGGCGGGCGCATTCCTGAAGCCGCTGCTGGCGCGCGACCCCACGGGTGAAATGCTGCAAATCGTCGATCAGCTGCAGCGGTCCGCCGCGCCGCGCACGATCGATTCAGTGTGGAGTTCACGCGACGGACTGCGCGCGCTGCTCGTCGCCTCGACGCGCGCCATGGGATCGGATACCGACGGCCAACAGCGCGCGATGGCCGCGATCCAGGGCGTCTTCGAGCGCGCATCCGCGCGCGAATCGGTGTCCTCGGGCGGCACGCTGCGCCTGCGCATGACGGGACCCGGCGTATTTGCAGTGCGGGCGCGCGGCCACATCGAGACGGCCGCCGTGCGCCTCTCGATCGTGAGTTCGGCTTTGGTCATCGCATTGCTGTTGCTGGTGTATCGCTCCGCCGCGGCGGTTTTTCTCGGCCTGCTGCCGGTCGCGTGCGGCGCGCTCGCCGGCGTTGCCGCTGTCGCAATCGGCTTCGGCGCGGTGCATGGCGTCACGCTCGGCTTCGGCGTCACGCTGATCGGCGAATCGGTCGACTACTCGATCTATTATTTTGTGCACGCGCACGGCCGCTCGGAGCCCGACCGCGGCGGCGCCCACTGGCGGCGCAATTTCTGGCCGACGGTTCGGCTCGGAATGCTGACCTCGGTCTGCGGCTTCGCTTCGCTGCTGGCGTCCGGATTCCCCGGCTTGGCGCAGCTTGGAGCCTATTCGATCGGCGGCTTGATCGCGGCGGCATTGGTGACCCGTTTCGTGCTGCCGCAAGTGGTGCCCGGCGGCCTCGCGATCCGCGATGTCGCACCCTTTGGGGAGGGCCTGGCGCGCCGCCTGCGGCGCGTGCCGTATCCGCGGCTGCTCGCGGCCGGCGCGTTGATCGGTTCGATGCTCGTGCTCCTTTGGCATAGGGACGCGATCTGGAACCGTGAACTGTCGGCCTTGAGTCCGATCAGCGCGGCGGATCTGGCATTTGACGCGGGCCTGCGCGCCGACCTCGGTGCCGCCGATGCACTCGATCTCGTCGTAATCTCGGGCCCCGATTTGGAGAGCGTTCTGCGCGGTGCCGAGCAGGCGGGCTCGACGCTCGCGCGACTCGTCGCGGCGAATCGAATCGGCGGATTCGAAAGTCCCGCAAATTTTCTGCCGAGCCTCGCAACGCAGCGGATGCGCCTGGGGAGTTTGCCCGACGAGGCGCAGTTGCGCTCCCGGCTGCAGATCGCGACCGCGGACCTGCCGCTGCGTTCGGAGCGGCTTGCGCCGTTTCTTGCCGACGTCGCCGCTGCGCGCGGTGCGGCGGCGATCACGCCGGCCGATCTCGCAGGCACCTCGCTCGCTGCCGGATACTCCGCGCTCGTGCTGCACGAGGGGGCGCGCTGGAATGCACTGCTGCCGCTGCACCCGGTCGCCGGCAGTGACGCCATCGACACCGCCGCGTTGCGCGAGGCGCTGCTGAGCGATCGCATCCCGTCGGCGATGGTGCTCGACCTCAAGCAGGAGTCGAACGCGCTGTATTCGGCGTATTTGTCCGAGGCGGTCCGCCTGTCGCTCGGCGGGTTCGCGGCGATCGCCGTGCTGCTTGCGATCGCGATGCGCGGGATTGTGCGCGCCGCGCGCGTGCTCGCGCCCTTGATCGTCGCCGTATCGTGCGCAGCTGCGTTGCTGGTCGCGGCGGGCATCCAACTGACGATCCTGCATCTGGTCGGTCTGCTGTTGATCGTCGCCGTCGGCTCGAATTACGCACTGTTCTTCGAAAGCGCGCGCGGCGCCGACGCCGGCCTGGACATCGATCCCGCGACGATCGCGGCGGTCGCGATCGCGAACTTCGCGACCGTGATCGGCTTCGGCTTGTTGTCATTCTCGCAGGTGCCGGTGCTCGAGGCGCTCGGCATGACGGTAGCGCCCGGCGCGTTCCTTGCGCTGGCGTTCTCGGCGCTGCTCGCGCCGCGACCCGCCGATGCGTAGAGTGTTCTCACCGGCCGCGAGCGGCGCGATCGCACGCACCCACCTCGTGCTGCTGCCGGGCGCTTATCAGACGCTCGAAGATGTCGCGGCCGCCGGCTTCCCCGCCGCCCTGCGCCGCCGCGAGATCGACGCGGATTTGTCGTGCGTCGATCTGGAGCCGCGCTCGCTGACCGACCGCGACACGCTCGGCGTCTTGCGCGATCAGATCGTGAGGCCCTCGCGCGCGCAGGGCTACGGGCAAGTCTGGCTCGTCGGGATCTCGCTGGGCGCGCGTCTGGCACTCGACTACGCGAGCAGCCATGCGCAGGAGATCGACGGCATCTGCCTGCTGGCGCCCTATATCGGCAATCGCATCGTGGCTGCAGAGATTGCGCGCGCCGGGGGACTCGCCGGCTGGTCGCCGGGAGCGCTCGCGGCCGACGACGACGAGCGGCGCATTTGGCGCTTCGTCAAGGGCCTCCCCGAATCGCCGCTGCGTGTGTATCTTGGGTTCGGGCGGGAGGACCGGTTTGCAGAGACCCAGTCGCTGATGGCGACCGCCCTGCCGCCGACGGCGTGCACGATCATTGCCGGCGCTCACGACTGGGGCACCTGGAGCGCGCTGTGGGAAGTTTTTATGGAGTCGGGTTATCTATGATGCGGCAATTGCAGCGGGCGTTCGGTCCCTCGCGTTTCGTCGCGGGCTCGGCGGCGGCGCACCTCGCAGCCGGTGCCGCCGTGCTCGCACAGCCCGCGGTCTGGCCGTGGGCGCTCGGACTGCTGGTCGCCGATCACGTCGCATTGACGGCCGCCGGCCTGTGGCCGCGCAGCAGCCTGCTCGGACCGAACCTGACGCGGCTGCCGCCGGCCGCGCGGGCGCGCGGCCGGGTTGCGATCACGATCGACGACGGCCCGGATCCGCAAGTCACGCCGCGCGTGCTCGCGATCCTCGCAGAGCGCGCGGCGCTCGCAACCTTCTTTTGCGTGGGCGAGCGGCTCGAGCAGCATCGCGAACTCGCGCGCGAAATCCACGCGCGCGGCCACGCGATCGAGAATCACAGTTTTCGGCACCGGCACAGTTTCTCGCTGCTCGGGCCGCGGTCGATCGCAGCCGAAGTCGGCCGCGCGCAGGATTGCATCGGCGCGCTGACCGGCGTCGCGCCGCGTTTTTTCCGCGCGCCCGCCGGGCTGCGCAATGTGTTCCTCGAACCCGTGCTGGCGCGCCTGGAGCTGCGCCTCGCGAGTTGGACCCGGCGCGGCTTCGATACCGTCGAAGCCGACCCGGCGAGGGTGCTGCGGCGACTGACCGCCACGCTGCGCGCGGGCGACATACTGCTGCTGCACGACGGCAATGCGGCGCGCAGGCGGGGCGGCGCGCCGGTGATCCTCGAAGCGCTACCGCGCCTGCTCGATCTGCTCGCCGAACGGCGCCTGCGGCCCACGACGCTGCGCGCGGCGCTCGAGTGATAGCGCCGATGAGGCCGCTGCTGCTGAAATCGCTGACCGCGACGAGCTGCATCGGACGCGGGCTCGCGCCGACGCTCGATTCGCTGCGCGGCCGGCGCAGCGGATTGCGGGCCTGCGAATTCGAGACCGTGCGGCTCGACACCTTCGTCGGCGAGGTCGCGGGCGTCGATGCGCAAGCGATCCCCGCGCCGCTGCGCCGCTACGATTGCCGCAACAATCGGCTCGCCGAACTCGGGCTTGCACAGGACGGGTTCCTCGCGGCGGCCGAGGCGGCCGCGGGCCGGTGGGGACCGCGGCGCATCGGCGTGTTCTTGGGCACGAGCACCTCGGGAATTCTCGAGACCGAACTCGCATATCGGCAGCGCGATCCCGCCAGCGGCGCGTTGCCGCGCGAATTCGACTACGGCGCGACCCAGAATTCTTATTCAGTCGTCGACTACGTGCGCCGGCGCCTGCGGCTCGAAGGCCCCGCGGCGGCCGTTTCCTGCGCCTGCGCCTCCGGCGCCAAGGTGTTCGCGTCGGCGCGCCGCTTCATCGATGCCGGACTCATCGACGCCGCGATCGTCGGCGGCGTCGATTCCCTCTGCCTGACGACGCTCTACGGATTTCACTCGCTGCAGCTGACCTCGACTGCACCGTGCCGTCCATTCGATGCGGCGCGCGACGGCATTTCGATCGGCGAAGCAGCCGCCTTCGCGCTGCTCGAGCGCGCCGGCGACAGCTTGGACGCCGACGCGGTGCTGCTGCTCGGCGTCGGCGAGTCGAGCGATGCGTACCACATGTCGGCGCCGCATCCGGAGGGCTTGGGCGCGCGCATCGCCATGCGCGCGGCGCTCGCGCAGGCGGGACTCGATCCGGGGGCCATCGACTACATCAACTTGCACGGCACGGCCACACCGAGCAACGACCGTGCGGAAAGTCACGCGGTGACCAGCGTGTTCGGGCCGACGACGCCGTGCAGCTCGACCAAGGGTGCAACCGGCCACACGCTGGGTGCCGCGGGCGCGCTCGAGGCGGTCATCAGCGCGCTCAGCCTGCGCGAGCAGTTCATGCCCGGCGGCGTGCACACGAACCGGGTCGATCCGCTGCTGACGGCGCACTATCTCATGGAAAATCGGCGCCAGCCGCTCGAACGCGTGCTCAGCAATTCGTTCGGGTTCGGCGGCGCCAACTGCAGCTTGATCCTCGGGCGCGCCACGTGAGCCTGTCGGCCTACATCGACGGCGTCGGCGTGCTGGGTCCGGGTTTGCAGGGCTGGCCGGCGACCGCGGCGGTGCTCACCGGGCGCTGCCTGCTGCAAGCGGCGGCCACCGTGCTGCCGGTGCCCGCAATGCTGCCGGCCGCGGAACGCAGGCGCACCGGACGCGTCGTGAAACTCGCGATCGGCATCGCGCTCGAGGCCGCCTCGCAAGCGGGAGCCGAACCCGCGGCGCTGACGAGTGTTTTCTCCTCCTCGGGCGGCGACGGACACAACTGCCACGAGATTTGCGAGTCGCTCGCGACGGCGCAGCGCGAGATATCGCCGACCCGCTTTTCGAACTCGGTGCACAATGCGCCGGCGGGTTATTGGAGCATCGCGACCGGCGCAAGGTGCGCATCGAGCGTACTGTGCGCCTACGATGCGAGTTTCGGTGCCGGAGTCCTGGAGGCCGTGGTGCAAGTGGCCGCCATTCGGGAATCGGTGCTGCTCGCCGCTTACGACACGGAGTATCCGCAGCCGCTGCATGCGAAGCGGCCGATCCCCGATGCGTTCGGAATCGCCCTGGTGTTTGCGCCGCAGCGCGGGACGCGCTCGATCGCGCGGATCGCGATCGGCCTCACCGAGGAACCTGCCGAAGAGTTCGCCGACCCGCAGCTCGAGGCGCTGCGCCGCTCGATACCCGCGGCCCGCGGGCTGCCGCTGCTGCGGCAACTCGCCGAGCGGCGCGGCGGCCGCACGATCATCGACTATCTCGACGACACGCGGATCTCGATCGAGGTCGAGCCGTGCGGCTAGATCGCGCCTGGATCGAGGCGCGGATTCCCCACCGCGGCCGCATGTGCCTGCTCGACGAGGTGCTCGACTGGGACTCGGACCGGATCCGCTGCCGCAGCGGCACGCACCGCAGCGCCGACCACCCGCTGCGCTACCAGGGCCGCCTCGGGGGCGCCTGCGGAATCGAATACGCGGCCCAGGCAATGGCGGTCCACGGCGCGCTGCTGACCGCGGATCGCGCCGCGGATCGCGACGCCCCGGCACGCATCGGCTACCTCGCGAGTGTGCGGGGTTTGCACCTCGCGGTGGCGCGTCTCGACGACATCGCCGCGGACTTGATTTGCGAAGCGAGGCGCATTGCGGGCGATCTGGACACCGTCGTTTATGAATTCTCGATTCGCGCGGAGGCTCCCGGCGATTCGGGCGCGCACCAGGGCAGCGCGGATCTGTTGTTGAGCGGACGCGCTACCATTGCGTTTCCGGACACCCTGCAGACTTCAATGGCACCCAACCGGTGAAAGCATGAATCAAACCGTCAAGCGCGCCCTCGTGACCGGCGGCAGCGGCGCGATCGGCGCGGCGATTTGCCGCCGCCTCGGTGCCGCCGGACACCACGTGTTCGTGCACGCCAACCGCGGAGCCGCCGCCGCCGAGGCGCTCGCCGGCGAAATCGCCGCCGCCGGCGGCATCGCGCAAGCGATCTGCTTCGACCTCACGGACGAAGCGCGGACACGCGCAGCGATCGAGAAGTTGATCGAAGGCGGCGCGATCCAGATCCTCGTCAACAATGCCGGAATCCACGACGACGCGGCGTTTCCGGGCATGAGCTCGCAGCAGTGGCATCGCGTCATCGACGTGTCGGTCGGCGGCTTCTATCACGTCACGCAGCCGCTGCTGTTGCCGATGATCCGGACACGCTGGGGGCGCGTGATCAACATATCCTCGGTCACGGCGCTGATCGGCAACCGCGGCCAGGTCAACTACGCGGCCGCCAAGGGCGCGCTCAATGCCGCCACGAAATCCTTGAGCCTCGAGGTCGCGAGCCGCGGCATCACCGTCAACGCAGTCGCACCGGGGATCATTTCGGCCGGCATGACGAGCCCGACCTTCGACGCGGCGCGCATCGCGGAACTCGTCCCGATGAAGCGTGCCGGCACGCCGCAGGAGGTCGCCGACCTGGTCGCGTTCCTCGCGTCCGAAGCAGCCGCCTACATCACCGGCCAGGTGATTTCGATCAGCGGCGGCCTCGCTTGAGCGCGAGCGGCGCTAGGCATACGCGTCGACGACGCCGAGCGCGGCGCGCGGCGATGCGCCGGCGCTGATCGGGGCCGCAGCCGGTGCCGCATCGCGGTCCGGTGTCGGCGTCCACTGGCTGTTCTGCGGATAGGCCGAGCGATCCTGGAATGAACGCTGCGAGACGTCGACGCTGACCTGCGCGAAGCCCTGCGAACTCAGCATCTCGCGCAGTTTCGGCGTACTCGACTGCAAGGCGTCCAAGGTCGCGGGGCTGTGCGCGCTGAGCCACACTTGCGCGTGGCCGTTCTCGACCGAGACGCGCAATTCGATCGGCCCGAGCTGCGGCGGAGTGACTTGCAGCGTCGCGCCGTTGAGGTTGTTGCCGGCCATGTAGGAAACGCGGTCGGCGAGCGCCTGGGAGAATTCCGGCGTGTTGATGCCCGCCTCGATCTTCGCGAGGCTCGACGAGCCGCTCGCGTTCGTCGCGGCGGCGGCTTGATTGGCGCTCGCCGCCGCGACGGCGCTGCCGGCGTCGGTGCCGTTCGGGCCGGCCGTGGAAGCCGCTGCGCCCGCGCCGGATGCGGCGCCCAGCGCCGCGATGCTTGTGTCGCGGCCGGGCTTGTCGGCGACGCCGAGCGCAGACGCGAACGCGCCGAGCTGCGGCGGCGCAACTGCCGCAGCGGCCGGGGCTGGCGCATCGGAGGTCATCGACGCCGGGACCAAGGAGGAGGAGGAGGCGGCGGCGCCCACGGACGCAACGCTGCCGCTCTTGGCGGGCGCACTCTGACCGGAAATTGAATCGGTGTAGTTGAGCTGCAATTGCGCACCGAAACTCGATCCCAAAGCACTCAAGGTCGGATCGGTGCTGGCCGCGGCTTGCACGGCCGGCGAGGTGTCGGCGCTGCGGGCCGCTGCGGCGGCCGCGGCACCGGCCTCGGCGGCGCTCGATTTGGGCGCGGATGCCGGCTCGATCACGCGCAGGCGTGCGTCAGTCGATGCACCGCCGCTGCGTGCCGCGCGTGAGCCCGAATTGGCGCCGGCCTGGGCGAGCCCGGCCGCGGCGCTTTCGGCCGCGAGTGCCTTGGCTGCCGCGACTTGCGAATTGGATGCCCAGTCATCCGCGCTCGCCGGCAAGGCGGTCGTGAGCGGCTGGCTAGCCGGGTCTTGCGCTGCAAGCGCATTCGCAGGGTTCGTGGTTGCCTCTTGCCCCGAGGCGGGACCGGACGACGGGCCGCCCGCGGCGGCCGCGGCGGCGTTTGTCGCCAGAGCAACGCGCTCGGACTGCGCCTGCTGACGCAGTTGCGCGGATTGCGTTGCGAGCTGCGCCTGGTCGGCCGATGCGGCCGTGATTGTCGCGGCTTGCCGGCTCGGGCTGCTGCTCAGCGACGGAGTCGCGGTCGAGTTCGTGGAGGCGGGCGGCGGCGTGGCTGCCGCCGCCAAGCTCAGTGCGGCGGCGGCTGCGGCGCTCGCATCCGCGGCAACGGCCGCCGGCAAGGGCGGCGGCGGATTGCCGACCACCGGCACGGGCTGGCCGACCGGCGCCGTCTGGGCCGCCTGCGGGCCGGCCGCCTTGCGGTCCGCGGTCTTGGCAGTCGAGCCCAAAACGGATGCGAAATCCTTGGTTTTCGCGCCGGAGGCAGGCGCTGGGCCAGGGGCAGGCCCGATCGGCGCCGCAGCTCCGTTCGGGATGTTGACGTTCAATACCGGTAACGTGGCGTTCATAGGCCGATTATTGCAACCGGCGTGCCAACCTCTAGCGGTTCTCCCGCTGACCTCCGGCGATCGAGAGGCGCATCGCCGATTCATCGCCCTCGCGCTGTTCGCGCCGCTCGGCGGCCTGCAGCTCCTCGTGGCGGAAACGCTGGACCGCGCGGCCGAGGGACTCGGCTTCGATGCGCTTCTCGCTCCACTGCGCGCGCCGCGACTCGTACTCGGCGCGCGCCACGCCGAGTCGCTGCACGTGCTGGCGCAACACGTCGGTCAGGCGGTCGAGGAACGCGCGATAGTTCTGCATGCGCACCGCATCCATCGCGCCCGACTGCGAGGCCTTGCGGACGTATTCTTCGCGATAGTTCTTGAGCTGCTCGTGTTGCCGCTCCAAGTCGGCAACGCGGCGCTCGGCGTCGACCATCGCCCGACTGAGCTCCTGCGCGGAATTGGCGACGATTTCCTGGATCGGCTCGAATCGCTTCGATCTCATCGTGGTCATGGCTTCACCGTCCCGCCGGCGCCGCCGGCACCGCCGCCGGCGTGAAATGGGTCACGAGTCGATGCAGGTCCGCGTAGCTGCGCTCGAAGCCGACCGGCTCGTACATGTCCTGGCGCAGAAACTCCAGTATCTTCGGCCACTGCTCGATCGCGAGATCGACGCGCGGGTCAGAGCCGCGCCGGTATGCGCCGACCGTGATCAGGTCACGATTCTGCTGA
Organism: uncultured Gammaproteobacteria bacterium; assembly: GCA_963782845.1. GTDB lineage: Bacteria > Pseudomonadota > Gammaproteobacteria > Steroidobacterales > Steroidobacteraceae > Bog-1198. The sequence goes on from CAWALM010000003.1 coordinate 95,669, forward strand.
TAGACTGAATACACTTGTTTGAACCTCATGGCTAAATCGAGCTGGTCGCGGGTCGAGATCTGGTGCATGGCGCGGCTGATCGAGGCCTCGATGTCGATCGCGGGATATAGGCCGTTCTCGGCGAGCCGCCTCGAGAGCACGATGTGCCCGTCGAGGATCGCGCGGGCCGCGTCCGCGATCGGGTCGTTCTGATCGTCGCCTTCGACGAGCACCGTATAGAACGCCGTGATCGAACCGATGCCGCGGTCGCTGTTGCCGGCCCGCTCCACGAGTTGCGGCAGGCGCGCAAACACCGACGGCGGATAGCCCTTGGTCGCCGGCGGCTCGCCGATCGCCAACGCGATTTCGCGCTGCGCTTGTGCGAATCGCGTCAGTGAATCGAGCAGCAGCAGCACCTTGAGTCCGCGATCGCGAAAATATTCCGCGATCGCGGTCGCGAGCCACGCGCCGTGCATGCGCATCAGCGGCGGGTTGTCGGCCGGCGTCGCGACGACCACCGCACGGCGCATGCCGTCGGGTCCGAGCGTGTTGCTCACGAAATCCTGGACCTCGCGGCCGCGCTCGCCGATCAATCCGACCACCGTGACGTCGGCCTTGGTATAGCGCGTCATCATGCCGAGCAGCACCGACTTGCCGACGCCGGATCCCGCGAACAAGCCGATGCGCTGACCGCCGCCGACGGTGAGCAGCGCATTGATCGAACGCACGCCGACATCGAGCGGATCGCGAATCGCGCGGCGCATCAGCGGATTCAGCGGCTCGTTCGTGAGTGCCAGGCGTTCGTTGCATTTCAGATCGCCGAGCCCGTCGAGCGGCCGGCCCGCGCCGTCGAGGACCCGGCCGAGCAGCCCGTCGCCGACCGGAATCGCCGACACGCCGTTGATCGGTACGACACGTGCGCCGGGCATGACCCCGCGGATGTCGCCGGTCGGCATCAGAAACAGCTTATCGCCGGAAAAGCCGACGACTTCGGCCTCGATCTGCTTTCCCTCCGCGGTGTCCACGAGACAGCGCCCGCCGACCGCGGCCTCGCAGCCGATCGCCTCGAGCGTCATGCCGACCATGCGATTCAGCGTTCCCTCGACGACGATTGCGCCGGCGCTCGCCATGCGCTCGCGCGCCTGTACGAGCTGCTCGGCCCACTGCTTGGGCCGCGGGCGCGGTGCCGGCGCTGCGCTCACGGCGGCTTCCCGCCGCGCGCGCCGCGCGGCTCGCGTTCCGTCCCGAGCAGTTCGCTCAAGATCGCGCCGAGCCGCGTCTCGAGGCGCGCATCGATGCGCGAGGTCGAGGTCGTGACCTGGCAGCCGCCGCGCGCCATCACCGGATCTTCGACGATCGCCCAGGCGCGCTCGCTCTCGGTGGGCGCCAGGTGCAGGCGCACGACCGCGGCATCTTCGGGGTGCAGGTGCACGCGAACCTCGCGCGCCGCTACGGGAAGCGCCGCGATCGCCTCGCGGATGATTCCGATGATCTGCGTGGGATCGGTCTTCAACTCGCGGCGCACGATCTGGCGCGCGAGCGCCATGGCGAGCGTCAGCAATTCGCGCTCGACCTCCTCGTCGAGCACTTCGAATGGCTTCGCGAGATCGAAGAACATGCCGGCGAGGCGCTCGACCTGGGCGCGCGCCTCCTTTTGGCCGGCCTCGCGGCCCTCGGCGAGGCCCTGGGCGAACGCCTCCTTGTAGGCTTCCGCCTGCAGGTCGGCGAGTCCGCCGACCGTCGGCATCTTCGTGTTCGACACCGCACTCACGTCGGGCGGCGCCCACACTTCGAACTTAGACATAGTCGCCGGCATCCTTTCCTCCGAGGTTGATCGTGCCTTCCTCGGCGAGGCGCTGGGCGATCGTCACGACCTCCTTCTGGGCCGCCTCGACCTCGGCGAGTTTCACCGGGCCGCGCGCCTCCATGTCGTCGCGCAGTATCTCGGCGGCGCGCTTCGACATGTTGCGCATGATCTTGTCCTGCACTTCCGGTTCCGCGCCGCGCAGCGCGAGCGCGAGCACGTCGGAGCCGACGTCGCGCAACACCGCCTGGATGCCGCGGTCGTCGATGTCGAGCAGATTGTCGAACACGAACAACAAATCCTTGATCTTCTGGTGCATTTCGCCGTCGGCCTGCTCGATGCGGCCGAGCTCCTCGCCGCTCTTGTCCTTCTTCATCGCATTGAGCAGGTTCGCGACCGTTTTCGGGCCGCCGATTTGCCGAAGCGCCGCCGGCGCGGGCGCATTCGCCTGCTTCTCGACGAGATGGTCGAGCTCGTTGATCGCCGATTGCGGGACTTCGTTGAGCGACGCGATGCGCATCAGCACTTCGGTGCGCATCTCCTCGGGCAGCAGCGCCAATATGCCGGCGCCCTGGTCGGCGTCGAGATAGGACAGCACGAGCGCCGCAATCTGCGGATGCTCGCCGCTGATGATCTGCGCGACCGCCTTCGCCTCCATCCACTTGAGCGCCTCAATGCCCTGGCCCGGCTGCCCGGTCGAAATCCGGTCGAGCAGCAGATCGGCCTTTTGCTTGCCGACCGCCTGCGTCAGCACGCGCCGCACGTAGTCGAGCGAGGACGAGGCGATGTCGGCCTTGCCGTCGACCACGCCGATGAAGTTCTGCAGCACCGAGGTCATCTGGTCGCGCGACACCTCCTGGAGCTCGGCCATCGCGAGGCCCAATTTCTGGACGTCATTCGCGCCGAGCTGCTTGAGCAGATTCGCCGCATCCTGCTCGCCTAGGCTCATGAGCAGAATCGCCGCGCGCTGCGTACCCTGCAGGCCGTCCGGCTTGTTAGCCATCGGCCGCGACCCAATCCCGGACGACTTGCGCGGCGCGCTTCGGATCCTGGATCACGAGCGAGCGCGCGGCCGCGACCTGCTGCTCGAAGCTCGGCGCGAGCTTGATCTGCTCTTTGTCGCCCTTTGCCGATAGGGTCACCTTGTCGCCGGTCGAGTTCCGCGGCCGAGGAAATGTCGGCGTACAGCGGCGCGGATTTCGTCAGCGATTTCATCAGCGGCCGCAGCACCAGGAACGCGACGATCAGCACCAGCAGCGCACCGACGCCCTGTTTCGCGAGCTGCAACAACCAGGGTTGTTTCCAGAGCGGCAGCGCCTCGATCGGCGGCGGCGGCGCGTCGGTCTGGAAGGCTTGGTTCATGACGTTCAATTGATCGCCGCGGTCCTCTTTGATGCCGATGGACTCGCGCACGAGATCGCTGAAACGCTTGATGTCGGCGTCGGTCATCGGCGTCGTCGTGACCTTGCCCTTGTCGTCGAGCTTCTGCCAGTTGTCGAGTACCACGCCGATGTTGAGGCGCTTGAGCGTGCCGATCGGCTGCTTCAAGTACTGCAGAACGCGCGACACTTCGTTGTTCTTCGTGGTGCTCGTGGAGCTAGAGGTCGGCGCGTTGCTCGCCGTCGTGGATTGCGCGGTGCCGGCCGCGCCGGGAATCGCGGGCGCTCCGGCGGTGCCCGGCGGCTGGTTGCTGAGCGCTCCGGGAATGCCTTCGGCGCCCGCGTCGGTGCCCTTGTGCGTGTCGCTGCTGTTATGCTCGCTGCGCACCGCGATCTTCTGCGGATCATAGTCCTCGCGGGTTTGCTCGTTGACCGTGAAATCCAGGTCCGCGGTCACGGTCGCGTGGACACGGCCGACGCCGACGACCGGCTCGAGCAGTTCGACGATGCGCTGCCGGTAGCTGTCCTCGAGTTTGCGCGTATATTCGAACTGGCGCGTGCTCACCGCCGTTTCCGAGTCCGTGTCGGGCGAGTTGAGCAAGGTGCCCGCCTGGTCGACGAGCGTGACATCGGTCGCGGCGAGTTCGGGAACGCTGGAGGCGACCAAGTGCACGATTGCCGCGACTTGACCCGGCTCCAGTCGCCGCCCCGGATAGAGCTGCAACATCACGGAGGCGGTCGCCTTGTGGGAATCGCGCAGGAAAACGGAAGGCTTCGGCAGTGCGAGGTGGACGCGGGCGCCCTGGACGCCCTGGACCTTGATGATCGTGCGCGCGAGCTCCGTCTCGAGCACCGATTGATACCGCGCGCTTTCCATCATCGAGCTCGTGCCGATCGATGATTCCTTTTGGATCATCTCGATGCCCATCGCGTCGCTTTGCGGCAGGCCTTGGCTTGCGAGGCGAATGCGGGCCTCCTGCACTTTGGAGTCCGGTACCAGCACGGCGCCCGACGGATTCAATTTGAATTCGATGCCGGCAGCCGTCAGCGCGTCCATGACCTGGCCGCTTTCGCGATCCGACAGCTGTCCGTAGAGCACCGTGTAGTTCTGGCCCTGGGACCACAACACGAGCCAGATCGCGGCCGCGACCGCCGCCGCGACGCCCGTGAGCAGGGCAACTTGCTTGAGCCCGGGAACGGTATCGAGTATCCCTTTGGGTGCGGTTGCGACGATTTCAGCCATGCGTTGAGCCTCTTGCCTTCAATCAGACCGACATGTTCATGACTTGGGTGTACGCGTCGACGAGCTTGTTGCGCACCTCGGTCATCGCATGAAACGCGAGACCCGCCTTTTGCACCTCGAGCATGACCTTGGTCAGGTCGACGTTCTTGTCGCCCATCTCGTAGGCGTTGGCGAGCGCTTGTGCGCTGTTCTGCATCTTGGCGACGTTGTCGACCTGGTTCTTCATCATGTTCGCGAATTCGGACGGACCGGTCGCGGGCTGCGCAGCCTCGGTTCGAGAGCCGCTCGCGCGCGCCTGCAGCGCGCGCATTTCGGCCAGCACCTGCGTAATCTGGACGCTGCTCATGGCTTATGCGCTCAACAATTGCGGTTCATGCGAGCCCGGCACGCTGACGCCGGACGCCTTCAGCTGCTGCAGCTTGTGGCGCAGCGTGCGCGGACTGATTCCGAGGCGCTGAGCGGCCAGTTTGCGGCTGCCGGCGGTGATCCGCAGTGTCGCGAGTATCAGTTCGCGCTCGCGCAGCTTCAGATCGTGATCGAGACCCGCGTCGCGCTGCGCGGGCGGAACCGCGCGATCGGCGCCACCCGCAAGGGGGCCACCCGCAAGGGCACCACCCGCACGGGCGCCGCCCGTGAGCTCGAAGCCCGCGCGTTGGATCGGATCGCCGCTCTCCGCGCCGGCCGGGGTTCCGGCGTCGGTATCCGCCTGCATGGCGCCGTGCGCGCCGCCATGTTCCGCGCCGATTTCGAGCGCCGCGGCGCCGATCTCGCCGCCCGTTGCGAGCCAGGCCGCGCGCTGCACGATGTTGTTGAGTTCGCGCGCATTTCCCGGCCAGTCGTAGCGCAGCAGCGCGGATTCCGCTTCGCGCGATAGAGTCGGCGGCGCGTCGGTTCCGCGCGCGCAGGCCTTGAGCGCGCGGCGCGCGAGCGGCAGGATGTCGCCGCGGCGCTCGCGCAGCGGCGGCAGGCGCAAGGACATCACGTTCAGACGATAGTAAAGATCGGAGCGAAAGCGTCCGGCGCGCGCTTCGGCCGGCAGATCGCGGTTCGAAGTCGCGATCACGCGCACATCGAGGCTGATCGTGCGCGTGCCGCCGAGCCGCTCCACTTCGCGCTCCTGCAGCACCCGCAGGATCTTCGCCTGCAGGCCCAGATTCATTTCGGATATTTCGTCGAGCAGCAGGGTGCCGCCCTGGGCCTGCTCGAATTTGCCGGCGTGCGCTTGAAGCGCGCCCGTGAACGCGCCTTTTTCGTGGCCGAACAAGGTCGCCTCCAGCATGTTCTCGGGGATCGCGGCGCAGTTGATCGCAACGAACGGTTTGTCGGAACGCGCCGAGTTGTCGCGTATGAAGCGCGCGTAGACCTCCTTGCCGGTGCCGCTCTCGCCCGTGATCAGCAGCGTCGCATCGGTCTCGGCAATGCGCTGAGCGAGCGCCAGCAGGCGCCTCGATTCGGGGTCGACCGCGATCATCTCGTTCGGGATCAGGCGGTTTTCGAGTCGGCAGCGGGCCATGTCGATGAGCGCTTTGGCTTCGAACGGCTTGACGATGTAGTCGGCCGCGCCCTCGCGCATCGCGGCGACCGCGCGCGCGACCGTTCCGTATGCGGTCATCAAGACGACGGGCAGTTCCGGATATTTGCGCTTGATCATCGAGAGCAGCTGATGACCGTCGGGTCCGGGCATTTGCACGTCCGAGATCACCAGCGCGACGGTCTCGGCCTCCAGGCGGCGCATCGCGCCGGCCGCGTCCGCCTCGGCGACCGCCGTGATTCCGGCCGCACGCAGGGTATCGATGAGCGCCTCTCGCAGCGCGACGTCGTCTTCGACGACCAGAACCGGATCGCAACTCTGGGTCATGTGCATTCCTCTGCAGGTAAATCGATGATGAACTTGGCTCCGCGCGACGAGTCGGCGAGCCGCGACGCTGCCCTGATGTGCCTCGACGACCGACTTGACGATCGCGAGTCCGATGCCGTTGCCGCGCGCCTTGGTCGTGAAAAACGGCTCGAAGATTCGCTCGCGCAGCTGGGCGGGCACGCCCGGGCCGTTGTCGCTGACGACGATCTGGGCGCGGTTCGTGCCCGCGCGGCGCGCCAGCAGCTCGAGCTCGAGATCCGCGGCAGCGGCCGACTGCAGCGCATTGGTAGCGAGGTTCAGCACCGCCGAGACCAGCGCAGAGGCGTTGGCGCGCACCGTGAGGTCGGGAGCGTCGGTGCGGATCGTCAGGGTCACGCCGGAACGCAGCGCGGGACGCAGCCATTGCGCAACCTGCTCGAGCACCGCGCTGACGCTGATGGGTTCGCGCGTGGAGCCGCCGCGCGCGAATGCCAACATTTCCGTGACCAGCTTGTCGAGCTGCTTGAGGCTGTCGGCGGTCTTTTCCGCGCAGCGCGCCAGATCGCTTGACTTGCGGCCGGGGAGGCACATTTGCGAGGCATAGAGCATCGCGGTCGCGAGCGGAGTCCGAATTTGGTGAGCGAGGCCCGCGGCGAGTTCGCCGAGGGTGAGCAAACGCTGCTGGCGCGCGAGGAACGCCTGCATCACGTGCGATTCGGTGACGTCCGCGAGCAGCACGACTTCGCCGCCGCCGCCGAGGTCGCGCCGCGCGATGTTGACGAAGCGGCCGGTGCGCAATTCGACGTGTTCATGGACGCGGTTGGAGTCGGCCGCCGCGCGCGCGAGCGCGGTCGCGAAACTCATGCCGAGCAGCGGCCCACCCAGCAATTGGAGCGCCGCCGGGTTGTTCTGCTGAATGGCACCGGCCTCGTCGAGCACCAGCACGCCGCCGGGCAAGGCGTCGAGCAGCGCCGCCAGCCGCGCCGCGAGGTGCTCGTTGCCGGCCTGCGCCTCGTCGAGCTGCGCGCGCAATCGCGCGACTTCGGCGCGTAAGGAGTCGAATGCCTCCGAGAGCTGTTCGGAGACCGAGCCGAACGCCAGAAACGCGGCATGCAATTCCGTGCGGCTGCAGTTGATCGATTCGAGTTCGCTGGTCTGCATGGCCTAGAAGAGGAGCAATTTCCGTGCCTTCTGAATCTTGGGCTTAGAATTCATGGTGTTATCGCTGCTCGGGGCCGCTTCCGCGGGGCACCGTCAATTTCTCGGCGCGAGACCTTCAGAGAGGCCATTGCGCAAAGCGCCGACCGCATCTCACTTCGATGCGACGGCGCCAGAAAATCGTCAGGCACTCAGGCGATATTTGCGCAGCTTTTCGACGAGTGTCGTGCGCCGCATGCGCAGCAGCCGCGCGGCCTCCGCGACCGTGCCGTCAGCTTCTTCGAGCGCCTGACGAATCAAGCCGAGTTCGATCGCGTTGAGGTGGTCCTTGAGATCCAGGCCGCCGCTCGGCAGCGCCCCATCCTGTGCGAAGTCGCCGGCGCCGCCGCCCGCGACCACGATAAAGTCCTCGTCGCCCTGATGCGGCTCGTCGCTCGCTGAATCGGCGATCGCCGCGTCGCGCAGCGCCGCCTCGCGCTGTGCGGCTTCGCGCTGTGCCGCCTCGCGCGGCGCCGCGTCGCGGCGTTGCGTTTCGCGCGGACCCCGCGTGCGCTGCACGGTCTCGCGCGGTCCGAGCTCGGGCTGCGAGAGTTCCCGTTGCGGGACGATCCGCATGTTGCCGCCGGCCCAATCCAGGGCCGCCGACCCTTGATAGCGCGACGGCAAGTCGTCGGCCGCAATCTGTTGCCCCGGAAACAAAATCGCGAGCCGCTCGAGCAGGTTCGAGAGCTCGCGGACATTGCCGGGCCAGGGATTGCGCGCAAGGCATTCGAGCGCATCCGGTGCGATGCGGATGCGCTTGCCGGCGTTTTGCGTCTGTCGGTCGATCAGAAAGTCGATGAGCACCGGCAGATCGTCGAGCCGGTCGCGCAGCGGCGGCATCTGCAGCGGGAAAACGTTGAGCCGGTAGTAGAGATCCTCACGGAAACGCCCGTCGTCGATCGCGGCCTCGAGATCGCGATGGGTCGCGGCGATGATGCGCACGTCGCAGCGAATCGTGCGGTTGCTGCCGACCCGCTCGAAGCTGCGCTCCTGGAGAACGCGCAGCAGCTTGACCTGCATCTGCAGGGACATGTCGCCGATCTCGTCGAGAAACAGCGTTCCGCCCTCGGCAAACTCGAATCGGCCCAGACGCGTCGAGAGCGCGCCGGTGAATGCACCCTTTTCGTGGCCGAATAGTTCGCTCTCCAGCAGTTCAGCCGGGATCGCACCGCAATTGACCGGCACGAACGGCTGGTCGGCGCGCCCCGACATCTCGTGAATGTGGCGCGCCGCCATTTCCTTGCCGGTTCCCGACTCGCCGAGGATCAGCACGTTGGAATCGAACGGCGCAACCTGCTCGATGAGCCGATGCACGTCGCGCATCGCGCGCGAGGTCCCACTCGGGCGATAGCGCTGCGCATGCGCCTGGGCGCGCTGTTCGCCCCGCAGTGTCCGTAACTGGGAGAACAGCGCCGAAAGACGTCGCTGTTTGACCGGCGCCTCTAAGTGGAACCAGCGCAGCTCGAGGCTGTTCTGCGCGATTTGCGGTAACCCTTCCGCGCTCAAGTGAATGACTGGGGGCTGGTGTTGCAACGCACCGAGCGTTTCGACGAATGCCGCACCGTGTGCCGCGATGAAGTCCTCGCCGACGATCACGGCGAGCCAATCCTGCGGTGCCGACCGCAATGCAGCGTCGATTTGGGCGAGCGACTGAACCGCGACCGCCTCGATGTTCAAAAATCGCAGTGCGGTTTCCAGAACTCGCGCGTGCGAATCGTTGGGTTCGATCACCAGAACTTTGGTCTCAACCACTACCAGGGACTCCTTCCCGAAAAGTGTGACGGAGTACTCATTATCTCCAGTCCCGTCTTAAGCATTATGTCTAACCCTTTGACATTGCTCATTCAATGTCAGGTCGGATTCATACTAACTTAGGAACTTGAGAAAAAAGGAGTTGGCAAACACCCCTATAGGGTGTAGGGCCATCCCTCAAAACTTACTGCGGTGTTTTGCTGCGCAACCTAGTTCGGTGCGTGTCGTGAACCAGCAATCAGTCTGCGATGATGTCGAAAGATGAATTTGTCGATCAGTTCCGCGACAAGCTCACTGAGACCATGAAATTGCAGTTGGACCGCCCGTTGGGTCTCGAGCTTGCGCTCGGCGGCGGCGGTGCAGGTGAGCCGCAGCGGTTGGGGTACCGCTGGATTGATGTAAAGCTGCAGTAATCCCGTCGTCCCAACACTGGGCGCATCGGCGCCGATCCACTCCATGGCGCGGGAACTCAAGCGGATTTTGTGCGGCGCAGGCAATGCGCTATGGCGAATCGAAATCTCGGCCGTGAGCCGCAGCAGGATGTTCAGCTTGAACTCCAGGCGCTGCAACTCGAGCATCAAGGCTGGCGACTCGTCCTTGAGGGCTTCGTGGACCCGGGTTTCCTCGAGCGAATAGACGGCGCCGAGCAGTTGGTGGTTGTCGGCGTTCAAGCGCGCCAACTCGCTGCCCCCGACGAGCGGCGCCGGCGTCCAGGAGACCGGCAAGGTGTCCTCGAACACCAGTCCGTCGCCGAAGGACTTGTCCGCCACGGTCTAGCGCCGTTGCCCGGTGACCGAGTAGGCCCGCATTGCACGCCGCCCGACGGCCATCATGTCCATGTCCCGAGCCATCGCACGCTGGCGATGCTGCAGCGCGCCGAGCGCGAGGGAGTTGAGCGTGTTGATTTCGTCGATCAGGCGCTTTTCCTGCTCATCGGGTTCACGCAGCGCCGCGCGCGCGGTCTTGAGCAGCTGCAGACGTTCGGCATCGAGCCGCGTCGCAGCGTCGATGTCGCCGTGATCGGCGAGCGCCGCCACTTCGCGCGATAGCGCCAGCGCACGCTCCAGCGCCTCGCGGCCGTGCGGCCGCGTCACCGGGAATCCGCGACGATCTGATCCCAGCCGCTCTTGATCTTGCGTACGAGATCGGCGACCTCGCCGACGACCGCCGTGTCATTGTGCGCGTTCGCATGGGTCAAGCGCTCCATCATATAGAGATAGAGTCTACGCAGATTGACGGCGACCTCGCCACCCTGCTCCATGTTCAAAGTGCCATCGAGGTGGCCGACGAGGCGGATCGCCTTGCTCATCGCAGCGCACTTGGCGACGACTTCGTGCAGCGGCAGATGGTTCGCGATGCGCTCCATGCGGCCCTGCGCCGTCGCAAGCTCGCCGAGAATCTGCTCGTAGACGATCTGCACGAGCCTGGTCGGGCTCGCTTCGGCAACCAGGCCATGGCTGCGCACCGACCGGTATTGTGCTGCGCGACTTTGTGAATACTGCATGAGAGTCCTGCCTTATCAGGTGCTGGTGGTGCCGGCATTCAAGTTGCTGCTCGAGGACTGGCCGCTCGAGCTCAAGTTGGCGCTCGGGTTGAACTCGGCGTTCAAGTAGGTCTGAGTTTCCTTGAGCTGGGCAACCGCGGTATCCATCGCGTTGTACTGCGCCGTGAGCGTTGCGGAGTAAGCCGCGAGCTGCGCGTTCAATGCGGTTTGCTGCTGCGAGACGTTGCTGAGGCTGGTTTGCAAGCCTTGGGTGATCGTCGAGAGCAGTCCGCCCGGGCCGGTGTACGAGGTCAGCAGGCTGTTGAGCTGCGTCGCGATGCCGTTGGTGCCCCCGAGCAGATTGGTGACCGATGTCAAATTCGAGGTCAAGGCATTCTGCAAAGTCGTCGTGTTGCTGTCGAATTGCCCGGTATTCGCGTCTGCGGCGATCCCGAGATCTGCGAGCGAACTGACGCCGCCAGAGGTGTTCGAATTGACGGTATCGAGCACGTTTTCGAGCTGGGTTTGAAACGCCTCGAGTGTCGCATTGCCGTTCAGGGGACCGGCGGTCTGGGTCGTGGCGTTGTAGCCGCCGAGCGTTTGAATGGCCGACAGCACGCCGTTGACCGCGGTGACGAACGTGCCGATCGAGGTCTCCGCGGCCGATGCATCAGGTGCGATGGTGATCGTCGTGGTCGCCGCCGGAGTCGAGCCCTGCGCCGGCGCCGTCGGCGCGAGCAGCGTGAAGGTGACGCCGCTGATCGCCGAACCGACGACGTTGCTGCCGCTGGTCGCGGCGTAGCCGTTGATCGTGAAATTCGCATCCTGCGCCGCTTGAGTTTGCGAGAGGGCGTTCGTGGTGCTCGCCGGATCGTAAGTGAGCGACGCGAGTCCCGTGCCGCCGTCGGTTTCGGCAACCGTGATGGCATTGGCCGCGCCGGTCTCGGTGCCCGAGATCACGAGCCGCGCGCCGGCCGTCGTCGACAGAACACTCGCGCTGATGCCGGGATTGTTCGGCGCCGCATTGATGGCCTCGGCGATCCCGGCCAAGGTGTCGTTGGTCGTGCCGATTGTGACCGAGGTGGACTGGCCGCCGACCGAGATCTGCAAGGTCCCGGTGCCGATCGCCGTTTCGGCGGTTGCGACCGGTCCCGAGCTCAAGCTCGCCGCGGTCGCGAGGTTCTGCACCGCCAGGGAGTACTGACCCGCGACGGCCTGCGAACTCGTGGTGGCGGTCGCAATCGTGGGGTCGGCAACGTTCGCGGTGAACCCCGCGAGCGCGTTCGGAGTCGCGAGCGTCGTCACCGTGGCCTGCAGCGTCGACAGCGCACTGCTGAACGTGCCGAACGCCGACAATTGCGCGTTCAGCGTCGTTTGCTGGCTCGTAATTTCGTTCTGTTGGCCCGCACCCTCGGCGTTCGTGAGCGCCGAAACGATCGCGCCGATGTTGAGACCGGATCCGATGCCGGTCGAGGTGATCAGCGAACTGCCGGCGGCGGCACCGGATGTCGATGAACTTGCAGTCGGCGTGGAGGATGAGATGGCGGAGCTCATAGATTGTTCGCTACCCGTGTTGGACTTGTCGAATTATCGGCAACTCGCGCTTGTACTTAAGCTGAGTCGTTGAATATCAAGCAAGAAACGTACCAGGCAGCGCGAGGCCCGCCGTCAACCGGCGCATTGCTCGGCGCTTCTGCAGCAAGCCTCAGGCCAATTGGTCGAACAGCAAGCCCGAAGCGCCGACACTGCGGGCCAGCGCCGGAAACTCACTCGCTGCAAATTGCCCGATTACGGCGCCGTTGGACGGATTGATCTCTTGAATCGTCGATTGGGACTGAGGGTCCACGCGATATTGATCGGGTCGACCCGAATCGTTGAGAAATTTGTTCAACTGTGCGATCAGGGCCCGCAGACTGGGCTGTTGGTTCGCCGACGAAGCCGCTTTCGCGGGAATCGACTGGACCTGAGAATTCGCCGCATGCGCGATCGTCGGGTCGGCTGCGGAGGCCTCAGATCCTGCGACATTCGCATCGGGCTGGGCCGCAATGTTGCCGGCCGGCAAAACCTTGCCGCTCGGCGCTGAAAACGAAATCGACAGCGGCGCCTGGCTTCCCTGCACGATGCTCGCCACCGATGCGTCTACCGGAACTCCGTTGCTCGCCATCTTGATCACCTGCTAAAAATCGAAATTAAGGCCGCGATACTCCTGTTCGGTTCATTCCGGATATGGGAAGGTCCGGCCGCCTAAGCGACCGGACCATCCCTCTCGTTCACATCCTGCTAATCAGACTATCGGCTGTTACGCCAACAACTTGAGGATCAACTGCGGCTCCTGGTTGGCCTGCGCCAACACCGAGATACCCGCCTGCTCCAACACCTGGGATTTGGTCAAATTCGCCGTTTCCTGCGCGAAGTTGGCGTCCTGAATCGTGCTTCGCGACTGGGTCAGGTTCTGTGACGTGGACGTCAAGTTGCTGACCGCCGAAGTGAAGCGATTCTGGATCGCGCCCAACTGGCTGGCAAAGGCGCTGACCGTCGCGAGCGCCGAGTCGACCGACTGAATGGTCGAGTTCGCCGCGCTGACCGTCAACACGTTCGCGGTCGAGAGCACACCCGTGCTCGCCGAGAGCACCGTGGAAGCCGTGAGGCCCACGGCTGCCGCGCCTGCACCCGCACCGATCGTGATCGGAGCCGCGGCCGACAAGGTCAGGTTGCCCTGCTTGGTGACCGCCGTGCCGGAAGCCGCATCGATACCCGTCAAAGCGATCGCGGCTGCACCGGTGACCGTCTCGTCGGTGACGATGTTGCTGCCGTCCGCAGCCGTGAGCTGCAGGGCGCCCGTGCCGGCAACCGTGCTCGCCGTGACGCCGGTCTGCGCCGACACCGCATTGATCGCAGTCTGCAGCGCAGTCTGCGTGATGCCGTTGGTCGTCGCGGTTCCGCCGCTGCCGAACACTTGGATGCCGTTGATGGCGAGCGCGTAGGTGCCTGCGGCCGTTCCGGTCGCGGCCACCGAGACGCCGGCCGTCGTGGTTTCGCTGGTCGAGGCGGTGGCAGTCAAGCCGGTGACGCCCGCATTGTTGATCGCCTGTGTGGCGGCGTAAGCGGAATCGGCCGCTTGCCCGACCGCGTTGTTGCTGCCGACTACTGCCGCGCCGATCGCGACCGCCGTGTTGTTGCCGACCGACAGCGTCAAGCTGCCCGAGGTCAACGCGGTCGTGGTGACGCCGGTCGTGGAGGTCGCGTACTGGCCGATCTGGTTCGCTTGCACGCCCTGCGTCAAGTTCACCGCAATCGTGTCGCCGACGTTCGCGCCGACCTGGTAGACGGTCGTGCCGGCGCTGCCGTTCAGCACGTTCGCGCCGTTGAAACTCGTCTGCTGCGCGATCTGCGTGATTTCGGAGATCTGCTGCTGCACCTGAGCGTCGAGAGCCGAGCGATCCGAGGCGCTGTTCGAGCCGTTGGCCGCTTCGACCGCGAGCGTGCGGATGCTCTGCAGGTTGTTGACGATCGTGCCGAGCGCGCCGGCCGCAGTCTGCGCTTCCGAGACGGCGTCGTTCGCGTTGTTGATGGCCTGATTCGTGCCATTGATCTGGGTCGAGAACTGCTGAGCGATCGCGAGACCGGCAGCGTCGTCGGCGGCGCTGTTGATGCGAAGGCCCGAAGACAGTCGCGTGAGCGACTGCGAGAGCAGCGCCTGCGAACCGGTCAGATTGTTCTGAGCGGTAAGCGAATCGATATTCGTATTGAGTGTCAATGCCATGTTAGAAAACTCCTGAAAGTTGAACCACCGGCCCGTCTTAGGCCCACCTTGAGCTTGTGTTCACTTCACCCGCCAAGCGGGCGGACCGGTGAGCACATTCAAATGCTTTATCGGATCGGGCCCGGAGATCTTTAGGGGGATGCCGCAGCTTTCGGTGTTTTCTGCTCGTGCTGCGTCACGTTTTTGACGATCGAGGTTTGACAATGGGGGCCGATGCCGGGTCGAAGGGCTGATATCGGCCGAAAAAACCCTTTTTGAAGTACAATCTCGGCCCTTTTCGCCTACCCGGACCGTTCGTGAGCTTGAAAACCGTCAGGACCAAAGTTCCCAAGGTGGGATTCGTCAGTCTCGGCTGCCCGAAGGCGCTCGTGGACTCGGAGCGAATACTCACGCGGCTGCGCGCCGAGGGGTATGAAGTGGCCGCGAGCTACGCGGCCGCGGATCTGGTCGTCGTCAACACCTGCGGCTTCATCGATTCGGCGGTCGATGAGTCCCTCGATGCGATCGGCGAGGCGCTCGCGCAAAACGGCAAGGTCATCGTCACCGGCTGCCTCGGCGCACAGCCGCAGCGGATTCTCGATCGCCATCCGCAGGTGCTCAAAATCACGGGGCCGCAGCGCTATGAAGAAGTCGTCGCGTCGGTGCATGAGCATCTTCCGCCGCAGCACGAACCGTTTTTGGATTTGATTCCCGCGCAGGGCATCAAGCTCACGCCGCGGCATTACGCCTATCTGAAGATCTCGGAGGGGTGCAATCACCACTGCAGCTTTTGCATCATTCCCTCGATGCGCGGGCGCCTCGTGAGCCGCCCCGTAGCGGACGTGCTGCGCGAGGCCGAACAGCTGGTGCGCGCCGGCGTCAAGGAGATCCTGGTGGTCTCGCAGGACACGAGCGCCTACGGCGTGGACCTCAAGTACGCCGCGCAGAGCTGGCGCGGCGCCGAGCGGCGCGCCCACTTCTACGACTTGAGCGCGGCCCTCGGCGAACTCGGCGTTTGGATTCGGTTGCATTACGTGTATCCCTACCCGCTCGTCGATGAGGTCGTCGAGCTGATGGCCGACGGCCGCATCCTGCCCTATCTCGACATTCCGTTTCAGCACGCGAGCGCGCGCATCCTGAAACTCATGAAACGCCCCGCAGCCGCCGAGAACACGTTGGCGCGGATCGCGGCATGGCGCAGGGTCGTGCCCGACATCACGATCCGCAGCACGTTCATCGTCGGCTTCCCCGGTGAGACCGAACAGGATTTCGAGGAGCTGCTCGACTGGCTGCGCATCGCGCGGCTCGACCGGGTCGGCTGCTTCGAATACTCGCCGGTCGCGGGGGCGGCCGCGAACTTGCTCGCCGAAGCGCCGGTACCGCCGGAGGTCAAGCAGGAGCGTCGCGCGCGTTTCATGGAGCTCGCCGCCGAGATCAGTGCCGAACGGCTCGCGGCCAAGAAGGGCCGCACGATACGGGTGCTCGTCGATCGCATTGAGGACGGCGCGGCGATCGCGCGGTCGACGGCCGACGCGCCCGAAATCGACGGCGTGGTGCGCATCCGCGCCGCCAAGGGCTTGCGCGCCGGAGATTGGGCCGAGGTGCGGATCACCAAGGCCGGCGCCTACGATCTCGAGGGGAAATTGGTCGTCTAGTTGTGTAGGCTCACCCTCAGGAAACATTCTATTTTGAAAGCCGGAGATTCAATCGTGGAAATAACCGCAGACCGTGTGGTCACCATTCATTACACGCTCAAGGACGATAAGGGCGCCGTGCTCGACAGCTCGGCGGGCGGTGAACCACTCGCCTACATTCAGGGCCACGGCAACCTCGTTTCAGGCCTCGAAAAGGCGCTCGAAGGCAAGCAAGACGGTGTCAAGCTCGCGGTCGTGGTTGCGCCGGAGGATGGCTACGGCATCCGAAATGAGGAGCTGATTCAGCGCGTCCCGAAGCGATCGCTGCAAGGCGCCGGGGAAATCAAGAAAGGCATGCAGTTCCAGGCGCGCACCGACGACGGGATGCGGGTGTTCACGGTCACGGGGCTGGCCGGGGACATGGTCACACTCGACGGCAATCATCCGCTCGCCGATCAGACACTGCATTTCGACATCGAGGTCGTCGGCGTTCGCGAGGCCACGGCGGAAGAACTGGAGCACGGCCACGTGCACGGGGCCGGCGGCCACCACCACTGACGAGCGTCGCGGCTGGTCGGGGCAGCGCCGACCGGCGGCGCCGCGGCGGGCTCAGCCGATGTACTTGAACAGCGTGAGCCCCTGCGTCAGCGTGAATGCCTGCATCGCCGCGCTCAGCTGTGTATTTTCGGAATCCAGCGTCGTGACTGCCTGCGCGTAGTCGAGGCTTTGCAGCTTGGAGATCGAGGTCTGCAGCTGCGTTTGCTGGCTGGTCGCCACCGATAGTTGCGTCGTGATCGTATTGAGCCGCGCGCCGACGCTCGCCTGCAGTGTCGAGGAATGGCTCAGCGCCTGCGAGAGATTGTTGATGCTGGCGGCCAGCGAATTGCTGAACTGGGTCTGGCCCCCGGTCGCCGAGACCCCCGCCTGCAGCGTCGAGACCAGATTCTGCACGGTCGTAAAAATGCTCTGACTGGTGCTCGGCGCGACTTGAAAGGTGTCGCCCGTCGCCGGCTGACCGCTCAAGCCGATCTGCAATCCATCGAAGCTGATCGCTTGGCCCGGCGTATAGGTCCCGATCGTCGCGGGCACCGTGTTGATCGTATAGGCCGCAGGGCCGGTGAATTTGATCGTATAGGTGCCGCCATTGTAGGCCGCCGCGTTCGTCACCGTGGTCGCGCCCACCAAGCCTGTGCCGGTATTTGCCGCGCCGGCGGTCACCGTGTAGGTGCCGTTGCCGGACGGGCTGTTGAACACGGTGCTGCCGCTGTCGCCGACCGGGATTGTTTGTCCGGCGGCGATCTGCGCTTGCCGCTGCCCATTGTCGCCCGCATAAACCACGCCGGCCGCGGTCGCGCTGAACGGCTGGGTTTGGGTAGAAAATCCCGCAAAGATGTATTGGCCGTTGCCGTCCTGGGTATTCGCGAGCGACACGAGGGTGTTTTCGATCTGGCTTGCCTGCGCCGCGATCGCGGTGAGGTCCTGGCTCGATTGCGTGCCGGAATTCGCCTGCAGCGTGAGGCTGTAGAGACTCTGCAGCTGATTTTGCACCTGCGTCAGTGCATCGTTCTCGGTGTTGAGGCTGGTTTGGGCGCTGTTGGCATTGGTCGTGTATTGCTGGCTTTGCCCCAGGATCTGATTGAGATTGTCGACCGTGCCGGCGGCCGCGGGATTCTCCGCGGGCGTCGTGAATGCCAGGCCCGTCGAGACGTCGTTTTGGGTCTGCGCGATGTTCGATTCGAGGCCGTTGAGCGCGGTCAGGAATTGCACTTGCTCGAGATTTTGGGTTACGCGCATGCGGGGGCTCTCTTAACTGTACGTGCCGTTGATCGAATCCATGAACGTCGTGAACGTGCTGTTGCCGATCGCGAGCGCCTGCGCGGACGCCTGGTAGGCTTGCTGGAACTGCAACAGTGCGGCGGCTTCCTGATCGAGGTTGACGCCCGAAATCGACTGCACCGTCTGCTGCGCCTGGCTGTTGACGGCCGCCTGCGCGGTTTGCGCCGTATTGACCTGCTGTGCCTGGCTGCCGATGCTGGTCACGAGCGCGCTGGTTGCGCTGCTGACGCTGATCGTCCCGCCCGAGAGCACGCCCAAGGTCTCTTGATTCGCGCTTGCGAGCGCGTTGGTGTTGTCGCCCGTGGCTCCTGCGTTGCTTGACAGCGTGAAACTGTCGCCAGCCACCGGCGTGCCGCCAAGTTGGGCGGTCCAGAAGTTGCCGACCGCGTTGTTTCCCAGGCTTATTGTGTTGTTCGCACCGATCGCCTGCGCCGCGCCGCCGTTGATCGAATAGGTCGTCGCGCTTGGGAAACTGACGGTCAAGGTTCCGGGCGGCAGCGGCTTGTTGTCGGGATTCGTGAAACTGCCGATCGTCGCCGTACCGTGATTAGTGGCGGCGGGCGTGCTGCTCAGTGCGGCCGCGGCCGCGAGCTGCGAAGGATTGCTGAGAACGACGCCGAAGCCGTTGGCGGCATTGGCGGTCGGCTGGACCAGAAATTTGTCTCCGGAATTCGGCACTCCGCTCACGACGATCGACAAGCCGTTGGCCGAGATCGGATTGGCGGCGGTGCCGGTGCCCGTGAAGGCGACCGCCGCGCCGGTCGTCGTATCGGTCAGCGAATACGCGCCGCCGGTGTACGCGAGCGTGTAGTTGTCGGTCGTCAACGCGCCGACGCCGCCCGGGGCGATCGTGACCGCGACGCTGCCGGTACCGGTGTTGTTCGACGAGGAAGTCGCGAGCGGCGCACCGACCGAGAACAACGCGGCGCCCGGATTGCCGTTGAGGTCGATGCCGGAGTTTTGCTGCGCGTTGGCGCTGGTGCTCAAGGCCGTGGCGATCTGTCCCAATTGATTGATGGCCGGATCGACCGCCTGCGTGCGAGCGGCCAGCAAGCCGCCGAGATCACCGGAAGTGATCTCGCTGCTGATCGGATTGCTGCCATTGGTCGAGGTCGAGACCTCGAGCTGCGAGGCGTTGAATTGATTCGGCACCGTCGTCAGAGTCGTGGTGACGCCCTGCAGCACCAGAGGCTGGCCGCTGCCGATGAACACGTTCAGGGCGCCGTTGCTGTCGGTGGTCGTGGTTACTCCGACGAGCTGCGCGAGATTCGAGACCAGCGAATCGCGCTGGTCGATCAAATCGTTGGGTGGCTGGCCGCCGGCTTGCGCCGTGGCGACGACGATCTGCTGGTTGAGCGTCGAAATCGACGCGCCGATCGAATTGATCTGCTTCACGTCCGAGGTGATGCCGGCGTTGATATCAGTGTTCAGGGACTGCAGCTGGTTGTTCGTGTTTTGAATGCTATTGGCGACGCTTTGCGCATCGCCGATCAGCGTCTGGCGCGCGGCGGTCGAGGTCGGATCGTTTGCGACCGTCGACCAGCCGTTGTAGTAGCTTTGCAGCGCCGTGGTCAACCCGCCGGCCGTCGTACCGACGATGTTGTCGATTTGATTCGTGTAAGTCTGCAGGCTGTTGAGCTGCCCCAGGCCGCTTTGCGAGGTGCTGTATTGATTCTCGCTGACCTGGCTGTAGGCGCGCGCGATGCCCGCGACGTCGACGCCGGCGCCGATCGGTGCGCTGGTTGCCGCCTCCGGCACCGCTGACGTGAGTTGCACCGATTCCTCGGCATAGCCCGGCGTATTCGCGTTCGCGATGTTGTTGCTCGTGACCGCGATTGCGGTCCGAAACGCTTGCAGCGCCGACAGGCTGATTCCAAACAGATCTGACAAGGCCTTTCTCCTGAACGTCAGCCGATACTTGCAGTTCGGCTCATCCTGGCGTTATCGGCGGCGGCCGCCATTCCTGAAGTGCGCCGCTACAGCCTTCGCGCCGAGGCGCCGAGTGCCGTACGAAACGTGTTGCTGTTGAGCACCTCTTTTAACTTATTCGCATAATCCGGGTCGGTCGCGTAGCCGGAGCTGCCGATGCTCGCAACGTAGGCCGCCGGGGTGCTGCTGTCGGCGAGCGTGCCGCGATAGCGCGGTGAGGCCTGCAGGAAATTCGCGAAGTCGTTGACGCTGTCCGACACGGAAGGATAGGCGCGAAACGCAGCCCGCCGCTGCACGGCGACGCCGCCGCTGTACTCAACCGTATTGGCGGTCGCACGCGCGCCGCTCCAGTTGCCGTCGGCCTTGATGCCGAACAGGTTGAGGCTCGGGGCACCGTCGGCGGTGCGCGCCATGCGTTTGCCCCAGCCGGTTTCGAGCACGGCCTGCGCGAGCATCGCGATCGGGTTCAACCCGAGCGCGGCGGCGGCCTGGCGGATCGACGGCAGCACCTGATTGACGAATTCGCCGGCATCCTCGCTCGTCACCGCGGCTGCCTGTGCATTAAGCGCAGCGGGTCCGAGCGCGGGGGACAGCGCGGACGTCGGGGGCGCGGCGGGCACGGCGGCCGCCGCCGGCGCCGCAGCACCGGGCGCCGCGTGATCCGGCGGGCGCAGCCGCGGGCGGCGCCGATTGCCTCATCAATAATGAGCCCAATCCGAGATCCTGGCGCTGGCTCAAGGTCAGCGCGATCTGTTTGTCGAACATGTCCTGATACATGCTCATCTCGTTGCTGCTCGGATCGCCCTGAGCGGCGCTCGCATCACGCATGCTCTTGAGCATCATCTGCAGGAACAAAGCGTCGACCTGCTGCGCGACGGCGTGCATCGCCTGCGGCGATCGTGAGTCCTGTTTCAGCGCGGCCAACCCATTCAGGTTGCTGTAGGTGTTCGCGGCCGTCGAGGCGGCGGAAGCGGTCACTGTGGGTACCGGCGCGGCGCCCGGCGACATCGTCGCAGGCAGCAGTGAATTGCCCATGTTTAGATCACCACCAGTTCGGCCTGCAGCGCGCCGGCCTCTCGCAGGGCCTCGAGTATCGCGACGAGGTCTCCAGGGGCGGCGCCCACCTCATTGACGGCGCGCACGATCTGCTCGAGTTCGACCCCGGGTTTGAACAGGAACATGCGGTTGGATCCTTGGTCGACCTTGATCGTCGAATTGTTGACCACGACGGTCTGCCCAACCTTGGCGAGCGGACCGGGCTGACTCACAGTCTGCTCCTCTTTGATGGTCACCGAGAGCGAGCCGTGCGAGACGGCCGCGGGACTCACCATGACGTTGCTGCTGATGACGACGGTGCCGGTACGTGAATTGATGATCACGCGCGCCCGGGCGCTTGCGGGTTCAACCTGCAGATTCTCGACCTTGGAGAGGAATGCGACGCGCTCGGTCGTGTCCGTGGGCGCGCGTACGCGGATCGAACCGCCGTCGAGCACCGACGCGACTCCGTCGCCGAGCCCATTGTTGACGCTATCGGCCAGGCGGGTCGCGGTAGTGAAATCCGGATCGTTGAGATTCAGAATGATCGCCTCGCCCTGCGCAATCTGCGAGGGGACCGCGCGCTCGACGGTCGCGCCATTGGGAATGCGCCCCGAGCTCGGCACGTTGACGGTGAGCTTCGATCCATCGTTGGCCTCGACGCCGAAGCCGCTCACGATCAGATTGCCCTGCGCGATCGCGTAGATCTGCCCATCGAGTCCGTGCAGCGCCGTGACCAGCAGAGAGCCGCCGCGCAGGCTCTTGGCATTCGCGATGGAGTTGACCGTGATGTCGATCGTTTGCCCGGGCTTCACGAACGCCGGCAGCACCGCATGCACCGCGACCGCGGCCACGTTCTTGAGCTGCGGCGTCACGTTCGACGGCACGGTGACGCCGAGTTGCGCGAGCATGTTCGTCAGCGATTGGACCGTGAACGGCGCCTGGCTGGTCTGGTCGCCGGTGCCGTTCAAGCCGACCACGAGGCCGTAGCCGACGAGCTGGTTGGTGCGCACGCCCTGAACTTGCGCCATGTCCTTGACGCGCTCGGCGCGAGCGCCGACCGCCGTGAGGAGCATCAGCACCGTCAACATCAGTTTTTTCATAGCGAGCTTGCTCGACGTGGGCGCGGACATTGGGTGCCGACTCAGAACGGTGAAAACGGCGAGTTGAAGAACCGCGCCAGCCAACCCATCTGGTTCGCGCTGTTGACGACGCCCTTGCCCGAGTAGCTGATATGTGCGTCCGCGAGTTTGTCGGAGGTTACGGTGTTGTTGGTCGCGATGTCGGCGGAGCGGATGACCCCGGAGATATGGACGAACTCATCGCCCTGATTCAAATGCAAGGTTTTGTCGCCCTGCACGACCAGGTTGCCGTTTGCCTGCACGTCGACCACGGTCACGGTCAGGCTGCCCGCGAGACTGTTGCTTTGCGAGCTCTGGCCTTCGCCGTCGAACGCGTCGGCGCCGTTCAGCGTCGTATTGAAGATCGGCACACCCTTGGTGGCGATCGTATTGCCGAACAGCGTGGGTCCCGTGGTAATCGCCGAGGTCGTCTTGGTCGTCTTGGTGGTCGCGTTCTTGCTGGCCGCGGTCGACTCGTTCAAGGTGATCGTCAGCACGTCGCCGACGCGCCGCGCCTTGAGGTCCGCAAACAGCTCCATCTGCTGGCCGGTTTGGTAGATCGCGCCCTCGGTGCGCGGCGCGGGCGGCGGCAGCACGCGCGGCGTCGCCGGGTCCGGCTTGTGCGGTTTCGAGGGCACGAGACCGCAGCCCGTAGCGAGCGTGAGCACTGCGGCGGCGAGCGGCAGAAGATGCGCGGATCGGCGGGTAATGCGCATCATGACAGGTTGGTCGTCAGATACTGCAGCATCTGGTCCGTCGTACTGATCGCCTTGGAGTTCATCTCGTAGGCGCGCTGGCACTCGATCATGTTGACGAGCTCCGTGACCGTGTTGACGTTCGAGGTCTCGAGCGCACCTTGGTTGATCGTGCCGAGCCCGTTGGTTCCCGCAGTGCCGACCTGCGGGGCGCCGCTCGAGGCCGACTCGACCAGCAGGTTGTTGCCGGTGGGCTGCAGGCCTTCCGGATTGATGAAGTTCGCGAGCTGCACCTGCCCGAGCGTCGTCGCCTTCGCAGCGCCGGCCGTCGTGATCGAGACCGTGCCGTCGGTGCCCACCGTGACCGATTGCGCCGTGATCGGAATCGTGATCGCGGGTGAGATCGGATAGCCGCTCGCGTTGACGACGTTGCCTGATGAGTCCATCGAAAACGAGCCGTCGCGCGTGTAGGCGAGCGTGCCGTCGGGCATCGTGATTTGGAAGAAGCCCGTGCCGGTGACCGACAGGTCCAGGACGCCGTTGGTCTGCAGCACGCTGCCTTGCGCGTAATTCTTCTCGGTCTGCGCGATGTGCACGCCGGTGCCGAGCGAGAGGCCGGTCGAGTACTGAGTATTCTGGGTGCTCTGAGCGCCGACTTGCTGCACGTTCTGGTACATGAGGTCCTGAAAGGCCGCACGCGAGGCCTTATAGCCGGTCGTGTTGCTGTTCGCGAGGTTGTTCGCGATCACCGCCATCTGCGTGTTTTGCGCGTCCAGCCCCGTCTTCGCGGTCCATAATGCAAGATCCATGATTGCGTTCCTGTGGGTTATGAGGTCAGCATCAAGCGCTCGGCGCTTTGCTCGTTGGTATCGGAAGAGTTGATGCTCTTGATCTGAAATTCATAGAGCCGCTGCAGCTCGATCATATTGACGAGCGATTGCGCGGCATTGACGTTGCTCGACTCGAGCATCCCGGAGACCAGGGTCACGTTCTCGTCGGTCGGCGCCTTGCCGCCGCCCTTGAGACGCAGCAGGCCGTCGGCGCCCTTCTGCAGATTCTTCGCGGGCGGATTGACGAGTTTGATGCGGTCGACCTGCGATTGCGCCGAGGGCAGCAAGCCGAGCGGAACGATCGACACCGTGCCGTCGCTGCCGATCGTGACGTCGGTCGACGGCGGTATCACGAGGGGCCCGGTTTCGGACAGCACCGGCAGTCCCCCGGTCGTCGTGACGGCGCCCTCCTCGCTTACCTGCAGATCCCCGGCGCGGGTATAGGCCTCCGTGCCGTCTGCGGCCTGGACCGCGATGAATCCCGCGCCGTTGATCGCGACGTCGAGCGCGCGGCCGGTACTGCCGAGCACACCGCTCGCGAGGTTCGTGCCGGCGTCGGCGGCAACGGCGTTGACGCGCGTTGCGTACCCCGGCCCGTAGATCGGCAAGCTCGCGAACGAAAACGTATCGCTGCGGAAGCCAACCGTGTTGACGTTCGCGATGTTGTTGTTGTTGACGGCCTGCGCCTGCATGATCTGCTTGGCGCCGGTCATCGCGACATATAGCCCTCTGTCCATTAGTGGCTAATCTGAATGACGGTTTGGGATTCTTGATTCGACGTCGTGACTACTTGAGCATTAGCGTCGAACGATCGCTGCGCCGTGATCATGTTGACGAGTTCGGAGGTCAAATCGACGTTCGAACTCTCCAAGGCGCCCGATTGGATGCTTCCGAATCCGGCCGACGCGGCGGTGCCCTGCACGACGTTGCCCGAATCGAAAGTCTCCGACCAGTTGGTGTTGCCGAGCTGTTTCAAGCCCTGCGGATTCGGGAAGTTCGCCATCGCGAGCTGTCCGAGCTGCGTCGATCGGCCGTTCGTGTAAACCGCCGAGACGATGCCTGCGGCGTCGATCGCGACCGTGCTCAGCTGTCCCGTCGCATATCCGTTCTGCGTGATCGAGGTCACGCCGAACTGGCCGCCGTAGGCCGTCGTGTTCGAGAAATTGAACGCAACGTTGATCGGGTTGGCGCCGTCCGGCGGGGTGTAGGCGAAGTTCAGGTTGCCGTTGACCGGTGCCGTGAGCTGACCGGTGGGCGAGAACGTCAGCGTGGTCGTGGTCGGATTGGCGCTGACGTTGACGCCGTTGATCGTCTGATAGACGTCCCAGACGCTGGGGTTCGCGGTCGCCGCGAAGAAGAACGTGGATGGATAAGCGTTGCCCAGGGAATCGTAAACCGTCGTCGAGGTCGAATTGTTATATGTCGTCGAGTCGGTCGGATTGAAGGCTCCGCCCGGCGGAACCGTCGAATTCGCCGGGAGGTTCAACACGACCGTCCCCTTGGTGGTCGCCTGCGGCGCACTTTGCGCGGTCTGCAAGTTCAGATTCACGAGCGTGCCGGTGTTGAATCCGCCGGTCACCAGCGGCGGATACACCTGCAGGGCTTGGCCCGTCGAACTCACGACGTTGCCGCTCGAATCCTCCTGGAATTGGCCGTTGCGCGAATACACCAGGCCGCTCGCGTCCTTGAGCGTGTAGAAGCCGTCGCCGCTGATCGCGAGATCCAGATTCGACGAGGTCGTCGTGATGTCGCCTTGCGTGAACTGCTGCGCGTTGGTCGCGAGCTTGACGCCTTCACCCGTCACCGACTGGTTGAGGTTGGCGGCGCCCGAGGCGTACAAATCGGCGAATTCGGCGCGCGAGGATTTGAAGCCGATCGTGTCGGCATTCGCGATGTTGTTCGCGGTCACATCCAGGTTCGAACTGGCTGCGGTCAGGCCCGAGAGGGCGATACTAAAACTGGACATTGCGTTACTCCTGCACTAAGTGATTGCTTGATCGAGCGGTTAATTCGGGGGAGAGATCTGCGCGACGTTGCTGAGCAGCACGGCGCCCTGGCCCGAGACGTTGACCATCATTCCGGTCGTGCCCGAGCCCATCGTGACGCTCTGGATCGTTCCGTTGACGTAGGTCGGTATGGTGGTGCCTGCGCTGACGCCGTTGACCTGCGCAGTGAGCGTGTATTGCCCCGCCGGCGCCGCCCCGCCGCTGGTTTCCTGGCCGTTCCAGGAGAAGTTCGCGATACCCGCCGCTTGCGCCCCGAGATTGACCTGGGCGACGATGTTGCCGCTGCTGTCGGCCACGTTGACGAGCACTTGCGACGTGGTCTGCGGCACGCCGACGGCGCCGGTCACGGCCGTGCCGGCGCTCGTCAGGGTCGCCGTTGAACTCGGCACGAGCGCTTGGTTGCCGAGCAGCGAGGACGCCTGCATCGCCTGGTTGCCGACCATGGAGTTCGACAGGTTTGTGAACGAGGTATTGAGCTGCGTGATGCCCTGGACCTCGCTGAGCTGGGCGAGCTGCGTGAGAAACACGTTGCTGTCGACAGGGCTGGTCGGATCCTGATTCTTGAGCTGCGCCAGCAT
This sequence comes from uncultured Gammaproteobacteria bacterium, assembly GCA_963782845.1. Taxonomy (GTDB): domain Bacteria; phylum Pseudomonadota; class Gammaproteobacteria; order Steroidobacterales; family Steroidobacteraceae; genus Bog-1198. The sequence goes on from CAWALM010000003.1 coordinate 121,752, forward strand.
CAAAGTCAGAAAGTCCGTTCCGCCGAGCGTCACGCCTGAACCTGCGCTCGCGGCACTGCCAGAAGCCGCAGACGAGGTCGAGGCGCCGGCGGCGGCGGGGCTTGTGGGCGTCGTCGCGGGCGTGGTTGCCTGCACCGCGGAATGAATTGCGTTGAGATTCATGGTTGGTCCTGCGAGGCCTTAATGGCCCATCGATATGGTTTTGAGCAGCAAGTCGCGTGCCGTGTTGATCGCTTCGATATTGGTTGCGAACGAGCGGTTCGCGGAAATCATGTTGGTCATTTCTTCGATCGAATTGACGTTCGACATGTAGACATATCCGTCCTTGTTCGCGAGCGGATTGTTCGGCTCGTAGCGCTTCGCCGGCGGCGTCGTGCTCTCGACGACGCCGAGCACCCGCACACCCGCTACGGCTCCCTCGCCTTCGGCGCCACCGTCCGAAGTGTCGAGCAGCGTCTTGAACACCGGATGGCGTGCACGGTAGACCTTCGTGGGATCGCCATCGACGCTTTCCGCGTTGGCGAGGTTGCTCGCGGTCGTATTGAGCCGGATCGTCTGCGCGTTGAGTGCGCTGCCGGAGATGTCGAAGACGTTGAACAATGACATGAGCGCGCTCCTACTGTCCGGACAGGACGAAATTCATTTCGGAAATTTGATTGTTGACGAACGTCAGACTCGCCTGGTAGCGCACGTTGTTCTCCGAGAAGGCCGCCTGTTCGACCGGCATTTCCACGGTGTTGCCGTCGAGCGAGGCCTGGTACGGGTTGCGGTACTTCAGCTCGCCCGGCGCAATCTCGCTCGCGCCGGCCGCGATGTGGCCGGGTTGAGTCACGCTCATCGCGAGGTCGTTTTGCTGATCGGCGCCCGCGAGCGCCGCGCGAAAATCGATGTCGCGCGCCTTGTAGCCCGGCGTATCGGCATTCGCGATATTGTTGGCGAGCACGCTGAGGCGCTGGCCATGCAGCAACAGCGCGGTTTGATGTATGCCGAAAATGTTGTCGAACATCGGTGCAATTTCTCCTCGGTGCAGAGCTAAGCAAGAGCTGTGCCAAGTCGCCGAGGCGCGTCAAAACGTGAAAGGGATCACTCTTTGGGCTCTATTTTGACCTTCGCGCCATGGCGGCGTGCGCTTGAGGACGCCGGAGCGGCAAGAACTTGCCGCGCGCCGGCCGGCGGCGGCAATCGACGCCGGTGCATCGGACCCTGTGTATGCGCGGCGCTCGGCGGGCACGCGCGCAGGCCATCGTGATCTGGCACGGCGCTTGCTACGTACAAAGACTATGTCGCGACTAGCGCCAAGATTCCGTCATTTTTGGGCCGCCGCCTGCTTCGCGTCGGTGCAGCTCGCGGCCGCAAGCATTCCCGATGGCGAGCTCCAAGACGTTGCCCAGCTCGAAGCCTTGGCCAGGTCCGCCGCACAGCGCGAATTGCCGGCGCTCACCGACAAGCAGCGCCTCCAAGTCGGTCCGCTGCAGCCGCGTTTGCAGCTGCAGCGCTGCGAAACCGCCGTGAGCTCGGCGGTGGCACCCGGCCTGCACATCGCCGGCCGGGTCGTCATCGAATTGCGCTGCAAGGGCCGCAGCGCCTGGCATCTCTATGTTCCGGTGCGCATCGTCGGCACGTCGAACGCCGTGGTGGCTGCTCACGCAATCGTGGCCGGCAGCGTACTCGGCGCCAAAGATCTCAGCGTCGAGCAGCGCGATCTCAACAGCTTGCCACCCGGCTACCTCGACGACCCATCGATCGCAATCGGGCTCACGGCAAGCCGCGCGGTCGCGGGCGGCGCCATTTTGACCAACCAGCAACTGCTGGGAATGAAAGCCGTCCAGCGCGGCCAAACCGTCACGTTGATCGCGAGCATCGATGGAATGAGCGTTCGGATGGCCGGACGCGCGGTCAGCGACGGCCTGGTCAATCAACGCGTCAAGGTTGAAAATCTTTCATCTGGCAAAATCGTCGAAGGAATCGCCCGGTCGGAGCAAATCGTCGAAATTATTTTCCAATAAGCCTTAAGTGAACTGCGTCACAGTCGATAACAGGAAACGGAATGTCAATAGTGCACGTCGAAGTTAAAGTTCATCCAAACCCTGACGATAACCCCGTACGGGCAGATCGTTTGCTCCAGGAGATCTAGGTGACGAACAAAATCAGTGGCTACAACTCGTCTGAGGCGCTAACGCCCGCCCAGAACTCGAGCGGCAACAGCCCAGTAGCCGAAAAGGCGTCGGCAAACACGCAGGCCGCGAATGCGTCCGCGGCTCCTACGGCCGATCAAGTGACCTTGACGGGCTCTGCGCGCACCTTGCAAAAGCTCAGCGCCGCGCTCGCCAATGCCCCGGTCGTCGATTCGGCCAAGGTCGCGTCGATCAAGCAGTCCGTTCAAAACGGCACCTATACGGTCGATACCGGCCGGGTCGCCGACAAGCTCCTGCAGTACGACGGCGAACTGAAGTAGGACCCATGACGAATGATGCCCGCCGCCGCTTAGAGGTCGTACTGGATCGCGAGATCGAAGTCGCCCAGCAGCTGGCGGCGACGCTCGCCGCGGAGCGTGAGGCCTTGACCGGCAATTCGCCGGTCGCCGTCGCGGAGCAAGCCGCTCAGAAAATCGCGCTGCTCGGCAAGTTCGAGGAACTCGAAAGCGTGCGCAGCAGCATTGGCGAAGAGCCGCTCGCACAGCTCTGGGATGCTGCGGCGCAACGCTGGCGCTCCCTCATGGAATTGATGGCTGCCTGCCGCAAGGCGAATGAAGTCAACGGATACATCATCAACGTGCGCCGCGTCCAGGTGCGCCAGCTCATTGATGTGCTGCGTGGCGGAGTCGCCGTGACGTACGACCCCCACGGGAAAACTTTCGCGAAAGCGCTGCGCGCGCTCGCACGGGCGTGACCTATGTTGGTACTCAGCCGCCGCGCTGACGAATCGATCCTGATCCAGCCGGCCGAGGGAACGGATGTGTCCATGACTTTGGAACAGCTGTTCGCCAAGGGACCGATTTTGATCACTCTCCTAGGCGGAACCGGCCGCCGTGTCAAGGTGGGCATCGAGGCCCCCGAACAGCTCTCAATTCGGCGCAAAGACGTCGTCTGATTCGACATAAACTGGCGGCGGAGGCGATGCTCTTCGCATTGCCGGGACCAATGTGCATAATGGTCACCATCCCCCAATCACCGGCCGAAGGGAATTTGATGGAGCGTCGTTTGCACACTCGCCATCGGGCGCGCACCACCGTGTACGTCGTGATGTCCGGCCGCAAGAGCCGGATCTGCAAAGCCAAGAATCTCAGTGCCAACGGTGTATTCGTGGAGACCGAGAACTTGGGATTGCGCAAGGGCCAGCAGGTCCAGCTCGCGTTCGCGATCAATCTCGGCCTCGTGACCAAAATTCATCGGCGCACCGCGATCGTCGCGCACGTCACGCGCGGCGGTACCGGCCTCATGATGGAGCAGTTCGCAGGACGCTGAAGCGGACTGGCTCGGCTTCCCTAAACTCGCTGTAGACTAGCGGTAGATGCCCCCGTTAGATCCGCCTCGCCCGGATGCGATACGCATTCGCGGCGCGCGCCAGAACAATCTCAAAAATCTCGACCTGGACCTGCCGCTCAACGAATTGATCGTTGTGACCGGCGTCAGCGGGTCGGGAAAATCGTCGTTGGTGTTCGATACCCTGTACGCCGAGGGTCAACGCCGCTACGTCGAGACCTTCTCGCCCTACGCGCGCCAGTTCCTCGATCGCATGGACAAGCCGGCGGTCGACCGCATCGAGGGCATCCCGCCCGCGATTGCGATCGATCAGAACAACCCGGTGCGGACCTCGCGCTCGACGGTCGGCACGATGACCGAACTCAACGACCACTTGAAGCTGCTGTTCGCGCGGGCCGCGATACTGCATTGCCGCAAGTGCGGCAAACCCGTGCGCCGCGACACGAGCGCCAGCATTGCCGCCGAGCTCGGCGCGAGGTCGCACGCGCACGGCGACCCGCGCTTGCTGTTGACCTTCCCGGTATCGGTGCCCAAGCACTTCACTGCGGCGGAAATCAAGGACCTGCTCGAGCGGCAAGGATACAGCCGCATCCACGAAACCCGCGGCAACGTGCTGCAGGTCGTGCAGGATCGCCTGCGGTGGAGTTCGGCCGAAGGCGCGCGCGCGAGCGACGCGATCGAGGCCTGTCTGCGCCTCGGCGAAGGCCGCCTCGACGTCTACCCGCTGGCGGAAGCCGGCGCGGCCGGCGTAGGCGCGGCCGGCGTAGGCGCGGCCGGCGCTGGCGACGCACTGCCGGTCTGGCGGTTTTCGACCGGCCTTCACTGCCCGGATTGCGATATCGCCTACCGGGATCCGAGCCCCAGCAGCTTCAGTTTCAATTCGCCCGTCGGCGCCTGCGAAACCTGTCGCGGCTTCGGACGCAACATCGGCGTCGACTTCGATCTCGTGATCCCTGACGGCGCCTTGAGCTTGAGCGCGGGCGCGGTCAAACCCTGGCAGACCGAGTCCTACAAGGAATGTCAGTCCGATCTGCTGCGATTCGCGCGCAAGCGCGGCATCCCGACCGACACACCGTGGAACGAGCTGACTGCGGCGCAGCGCGCGTGGGTCATCGACGGCGAGGGCGAATGGAAGAAAAACGTCTGGTACGGCGTGCGGCGATTCTTCGCCTGGCTCGAGACCAAGGCGTACAAGATGCACATTCGCGTGCTGCTATCGCGCTATCGCTCATACACCGAATGCGCGGCCTGCGGCGGAGCACGACTCAAGCCCGATGCGCTGCTGTGGAGGATTGGTGCGGCCGGCGACGCTGCGCCGGGCGCTGCCACGCCGCGCCCCCTCAACATCCGCGACCTGATGCTGATGCCGCTCGATGCCTGCCGCCGCTGGTTCGACACGCTGGAACTGCCGGCGCCGATGGACGAGGCGAGCGTGGTGCTGCTGCGCGAGATCCGCACGCGGCTGCAGTACTTGACCGACGTCGGTCTCGGTTACTTGTGCCTCGACCGACAATCGCGAACGCTCTCCGGCGGCGAGGTACAGCGCATCAATCTCACGACTGCGCTCGGCACCTCGCTGGTCAATACGCTGTTCGTGCTGGATGAACCGACGATCGGTTTGCATGCCCGCGACGTCGATCGCATCGCGCGTCTCATGCAAAACTTGCGCGACGCCGGCAACACGCTCGTCGTCGTCGAGCACGATCCCAAACTCATGCAGGCTGCCGATCGTTTGCTCGACATCGGTCCCGGTCCCGGCGAGCGCGGCGGCGAAATCGCCTTCTACGGCCCCCTGCGCGACTTGGCGCGCGCCGAAGGTTCCTTGACGGCCGATTACCTGTTCCGCCGCAAGCGCATCGAGGGGCCCGCGCTTCATGCACGGCCGGCCGGCGCCGGCGCGCTGCGCATCGAGTCCGCGGCCGCGAACAATCTCCGAGAAATCGACGTCGAGATCCCGCTGCAGCGGCTCGTCTGTGTGACCGGTGTCAGTGGTTCCGGCAAGTCGACGCTCGTCCACGACGTGCTCTATGCGGCGCTGCTGCGCGCCAAGGGGAAGCCGACCGAGAACCCCGGCCGCCATCGCCGACTCGTCGGCAGCGATCTCATCGAGTCCGTCGTCATGGTCGATCAGAGCCAGATCGGCCGCACGACGCGCTCGAATCCGGCGAGCTACGTCGGCGCATTCGATGCGATACGTGAGCAGTTCGCGAGATTGCCGGAATCGCGCGCGCGCAAGTACACCGCGGGAACCTTCAGCTTCAACGCCGGCAAGGGCCGCTGCCCAAGCTGCGGCGGCAACGGCTTCGAGCACGTCGAGATGCAATTCCTGTCCGATGTCTATCTGCGCTGCCCCGATTGCGACGGGCGGCGGTTTCGCGCCGAGGTGCTCGAAATCCGGCTGGCGCGCACGGGATCGGCGCCGAAGAGCATTGCGGACGTGCTCGAGCTCACCGTGTCCGAGGCGCTGCAGTTCTTCTCGGAGAATTTCGAGGTTCGTCAGCGACTGCAGCCGCTCGCCGATGTGGGCCTCGAATATCTCAGGCTCGGGCAGCCGGTTCCGACGCTCTCCGGCGGCGAAGCGCAGCGGCTCAAGCTGGCCGCCCACCTCTCGAACCACGCGGCACCGGCCGGCGCGGCGGGCGCGCGGGCGCGTTCGAAGCCCGCTGCTGCTCGCGGCACGTTGTTCATCTTCGACGAGCCGACGACCGGACTGCATTTCGACGACATCGCGAAGCTGCTGCGGGCGTTTCGGCGGCTTGCCGACGCCGGGCATTCGCTGCTGGTCGTCGAGCACAATCTCGACGTGATCCGCGCGGCCGATTGGATCGTCGATTTGGGCCCCGAAGGCGGCGAGGCCGGCGGCCGCGTTGTCGGCGTTGGGACGCCGCAGGACATCATGAGGATTCCCGCGTCGCATACCGGACGTGCGCTGCTCGAAGCCGAATCGCCGGTACCGTTCGGCCAGGGCGTGCGCGAGCCGGACGGCGCTGCGGTGCGGATGCGCGGCACCGGCGCGATCGAGATCCACGGCGCCAGAGAGCACAACCTCAAGAACATCGACGTGAGCCTCGCGCGCAATCGGTTCACGGTGATCACGGGCATTTCCGGCAGCGGCAAGAGCAGCCTTGCGTTCGACATCCTGTTTGCCGAAGGTCAGCGGCGCTATCTCGAGTCGCTCAACGCCTATGCGCGGCAGTTCGTGCAGCCGGCCTCGAGGCCGGATGTCGAGGCCATCGTCGGCATCCCGCCGACCGTCGCGATCGAGCAGCGCACGAGCCGCGGCGGCCGCAAGAGCACGGTCGCGACGCTCACTGAGATGTACCATTTCTTGCGGCTGCTCTACGTGAAGCTCGGAACCCAGCACTGCCCCGAATGCAAGCTGCCGATCGAACCGCAGAGCGAGGATGCGATCGCCGCCCGCCTCCTCAAGGAGCATCGCGGACGCACGCTGGAGTTGCTCGCGCCGCTCGTCGTCGCGCGCAAAGGCCTGTATCCGGCTCTCGCCAAATGGGCACGCGGCAAGGGTTATGCGCAGTTGCGCGTCGACGGCGTCATGCGTGCGACGGCGAAGTGGCCGCGGCTCGACCGCTATGCGCTGCATCACATCGAACTCCCCGTCGCGCGCATCAAAGTGAGCGCCGCCGCCGAGGCCGAGCTGCGCGCGGCGCTGTCGACGGCCCTCGAGCTCGGCAAAGGGTTCGTCCAGATCGCGATCGACGGCGAGGCGCAGCCGCGGACCTTCTCGACGAAGCGCGCATGCCCGGCATGCGGCACCGGCTTTCCGGAACTCGACCCGCGGCTGTTCTCGTTCAATTCCAAGCACGGTTGGTGCAAGAGCTGCTTCGGAACCGGGCTCGAAATCCCCGAGTTCGATGCCGAGCAAAGCGGGGAGGAGTCCGCCTGGAGCGGCGACGGCGCGGATCCCGCGCGCTCCTGCGCCGCATGCGACGGCGAGCGATTGAACCCGGTCGCGCGCCACGTCTTGTTCCGGGGACAATCGATCTCGGTGATCACGCGCCTGCCGGTCAAAGGATTCGCAGCCTCGCTCGCGAAATTGAAGCTGCAGGAGCGGGAACGGGACATTGCGCGGGATCTGCTCGCCGAGCTCGCCTCAAGGGCCGCGTTCCTGTGCGACGTTGGCTTGGGATATCTGCAGCTCGACCGTGCGGCACCGACCTTATCGGGCGGCGAAGCGCAGCGCATCCGGCTCGCGGCCCAACTCGGCTCGAACCTGCAAGGCGTCTGCTACGTGCTCGATGAACCGACGATCGGCTTGCATCCGCGCGACAACCGGGCGCTGCTCGACACGCTCGATCGGCTGCGCGCCAAGGGCAACACGCTGGTCGTCGTCGAGCACGACGAAGATACGATACGCCGCGCCGATCACGTCATCGATTTGGGTCCCGGCGCGGGAAAATTCGGCGGCGCCGTGGTCGCGCAGGGAACCGCCGACGAACTCGCGCGCCTCGCCAATTCCGCGACGGGCCGCTGTCTCGCGGCCCCGCTGACGCATTCGGAGGCCCGGCGCCGGCCGACGAATGGGGGCAGCGATGCGATCCGCATCGTCGGCGCATCGCTGCACAACCTGCGCGACATCGACGTACGCATTCCACTGGGGCGGTTGAGCGTCGTAACGGGGGTATCCGGTTCCGGCAAGTCGTCGCTCGCCCGCGATGTGCTGCTCGAGAATCTCAAGCGGCTGGCCGCGCAGCGCTCTCGCAAGGGCGATTTGGCCCCGATGGGTTGCGAGAAGATCCTCGACTGGCACCGAGTGACGCGGGTGCTCGAAGTCGACCAGACGCCGATCGGCAAGACGCCGCGCTCCTGCCCGGCAACCTACATCGGATTCTGGGACGCGATTCGCAAGCTGTTCGCGCAGACCACGGAGGCGCGCATCCGCGGCTACACGGCGAGCCGCTTCTCGTTCAATTCGGCGGGCGGGCGCTGCGAGGCTTGCGAAGGCCAGGGCATGCAGCGCATCGAGATGAATTTTCTACCCGATGTGCAGGTGCCGTGCGACGTTTGCGGCGGCCAACGCTTCAACGCCGAGACCTTGAGCGTGCTGTTCAAGGGCAGGAGCATCGGCGCGGTGCTCGCGATGAGCGTCGAGGAGGCTGCCGCTTTTTTCGCCGCGCAGCGCGGCGTGCACCATGCACTCACCCTGCTCGCGGACGTGGGCCTCGGCTATCTGTCGCTCGGGCAACCGAGCCCCACGCTCTCGGGCGGCGAGAGTCAACGCATCAAATTGGTCACCGAGCTCTCGAAGGTGCGCACCGACGCACCGGGCCTTGATGCCGCACGGCGCGACGGCGCCCACACGCTCTACGTGCTCGACGAGCCGACCGTGGGCTTGCATATGGCCGACGTCGAGAAGCTGCTGCGAGTCCTGCACCGACTCGTCGACAGCGGCAACACGGTCGTCGTCATCGAGCACAACCTCGACGTCATGGCCGAGGCGGACTGGATCATCGATCTCGGACCCGAGGGCGGCGAGGGCGGCGGCCGCCTCGTCGCCGAAGGGCCGCCGACGGCGATCTTGCGCGCCTCGGAGCGCAGCCATACCGCGCGCTTTCTCGCGGAATTCATCGCAGCGCGCGGCGTGGCGTAGCGCGCACCGCGCGGCGGCGGTTCAGGCGGCGATCTGCTCGAACAGATCGAGGTACAGCCCGACTTGGCGGCCCCAGGAAAAATCCTGCGCCATCGCATTCCGCATGAGGCGCCCCCATAACGCCCGATCCGCGAACCAGTCGAGCGTGGTGTCGAGTGCCCAGCGCATCGCGCCCGCGTCGAAATCGTTGAACACACAGCCCGTGCCGTGGCCGCTCGCCGCGTCGAAATGCAGCACCGAGTCTGCGAGGCCTCCGGTCCGGTGCACGATCGGGATCGTGCCGTAGCGCAGGCTGTACATTTGGTTGAGACCGCAAGGTTCGTAGCGCGAGGGCATCAGAAAGATGTCGCTGCCGGCCTCGGTCAGGTGCGCGAGTGGTTCGTCGTAGCCCGAATGAAACGCGACCCGGCCCGGAAACTTGGCGGCGAGCTCCTCGAAGAAGCGCACGTAGCGGGCGTCGCCGCTGCCGAGCACGCTCAGGCCGCAGTCGCGGCGCTCAAGAACCGCCGGCATCACGTCGAACAGCAGTTCGAAGCCCTTTTGGTCCGTCAAACGGCTGACGATCGAAAACAGCGGTGCGTTCGCGCCGAGCCGCAGCCCGCCCCTTGCGAGCAACTGCTGTTTGTTCGCATGTTTGCCCGCAAGGTGCAGCGGGTCGAAATGGCGCTCGATGTGCGGATCGTGGCGCGGATCCCATTCGGCGTAGTCGACGCCGTTCAAGATTCCGGTCACTCCGTCGGGACGCGCGCGCAGCGCACCCTCCATGCCCATGCCGAGCGGCCCTTCGCAAATTTCGCGCGCGTAAGTGGGGCTGACCGTCGTGACCGCATCGGCAAATTTTATCCCGGTTTTCAATGGGTTGATAATCGAATAACGCAGGTCGTCAGCGTCCAACAAGGCGTCGCCGCGCCCCAGCCCCAAATCGGCAACGACACTGCTCGGCATGATGCCTTGATAGCCGATGTTGTGAATCGTCAGCACCGAGCGCGATTGCGCCAAGGCGGCATCGTTCGCATACACAGTCCGCAAATACAGCGGCAGGATCGCGGTGTGCCAATCGTTGCAATGAAAAACATCGGGCGCGAACTCGAGGCGTTGGCAGGACTCGATCGCGGCGCGCGTGAACAGCAGGAAGCGCCGATGCTCGTCCGGATCGCTCGTATAAAGCGTCGCCCGGTTGAAAAGCGCCGGGCAATCGATGAAATATACCGGCATTCCGGTTCCCGGATAATGCACTGCCTGCACCGAGTAGACATAGCGGTGCTCGCCGAGCGTCATCGGGACGTTTTGAAGCGCCGCGACAGGCTTGAAATCCCAGCGCCCGCCGCGCACCGAGGCATACAGCGGCATGAAGGCGCGCACGTCGACCTGCCGCGACGCGAGTTCGGAGAACAGCGCTCCGGTCACGTCGGCGAGCCCGCCGGTCTTCGCGAACGGCATCATCTCCGACGACAACATGCAGAGCTTGAGCGACGTCATCGGCGGAGTTTAGCAAACCTCACGCCCCGGTGGCCGCGCCGCGCGCGTTCCGCGCGGCGCATGCTCGTCGCGAGCGGCAGCGGCCGCGAACAGCCGCAATGCGCTAGGTGCTTCCCCGTGGCCGATGCGTGCTTGCCGAATACCTGGTGCGCGATGGGAGCGAGTGTGGCAGTCTTTCCCTCGGGCTTCGCGGCAATTCCATTCCAGTTCGCACGGTGGCACGACAATGAGTATGCGACACGCGGCTCGTAGCAACACCGGTCGTTACGTCAGTCGTTTGACCAGCGGTACGCTTGCGGTCGTGATGGCGGGTGGGCGCGGCGAGCGGCTCAAGGCGCTGACCCAGCATCGCTGCAAGCCGGCGACGCCGTTCGGCGGAAAATTTCGGATCATCGATTTCGTGCTGTCGAACTGCGTCAATTCGGGTATTCGGCAGATTGCGGTGCTGACGCAATACAAGTCCCAAAGCCTGATACAGCACATTCAGCGCGGCTGGAGCTATTTGCGCGGAGAAATGGGTGAATTCATCGAGTTGATCCCCGCGCAGCAACAGATCGGCGAATTCTGGTATCGGGGCACGGCGGATTCCGTGTTCCAGAATCTCGAATTCATTCGCTCACACAATCCGACCCATGTCTTGATCCTCGCCGGGGACCATATTTACAAAATGGACTATGGCCCGATGATCGCCTATCACGAGGCGTCCGAGGCGGACATCACGGTTGGAGTCGTCGACGTGCCGATCGAACGTGCGCCGGAGTTCGGCATCATGACCACCGATGAGACCAATCGGGTCGTGAAATTCGCCGAAAAGCCCTCCAACCCGGATCCGATCATGGGGCAGGAGCACCTCGCGCGCGCGTCCATGGGCATCTATGTCATCGCAATGGAGCGCCTCGACATGCTGCTCGCCGCGGATGCCGAGAACCCGCAGAGCAGCCACGATTTCGGCAAAAACATCATTCCGCCGTCGATCAAAAGTATGCGGGTGTTCGCCTACCCGTTCCAGGACGTGGAGACGCGCGCCCAGGCGTATTGGCGCGACGTCGGAAATCTCGACGCCTTTTACGAGGCGAACATGGAACTCGTCGCGCTCAATCCAGAACTCAACATCTACGATCATCAGTGGCCGATCTGGACTTACCAGGCACAGCAGCCGCCCGCGAAATTCGTGCTCGATGAGGACGGCCGGCGCGGTATGGCCGTCAACTCCATGGTGACCGGCGGCTGCATCATTTCGGGTGCCTACGTGACCCAATCCCTGCTGTCGACCGATGTGCGCATCGAGGACGGCAGCCGTGTCGAGAGCGCGGTTCTGCTGCCCGGCGTCAGCGTCGGGCGGCGCTGCGGCCTCAAGCGCTGCATCGTCGACGAGAACTGCAACATTCCCGACAACACGCGGATCGGCTTCGACCTCGAGATCGACCGCAAGCGCTTCTACGTCACGGAGGGCGGTGTCGTGCTCGTGACCGCGGACATGTTGAAGGCGCTCACATAGGCGCCCCGGTCAATGCGGATTCCGGCGCGGACGTAAGCTGCGCCACGCCTCGATGACCGCACCGGCCTCGATCCCGAGCATCGAGGGCTCGCCGTCGATTTCGCCCGTGAGCACGATCGCATCGCTGCCCGCGGTGCCCCAAGGCCGGTACAGCGATGGCAAGGCTTTGCCGAACAGCACGACTTGCGGGCAGCCGACAGCGGCCGCGGCGTGCGCCGGGCCTGAATCCACGGTAACCAAGGACTCGGCGCGCGCAAGCAACGCGATCAGCCGCGGAATCGGCAGATCGTCAGCGGCATTGTGGATACGGTCGACCCTGGCCAGCGCCGCCACGGTTTCGTTGAGCGCATACTCGGGGCCGGTGCCGAGCATCACGATCGGCTGCTGCGGCCGGTCGCGGTGCATTTGCGCGATGACTTCGGCCCAGCGCTCGTAAGGCCAATACTTGTGATTCGCCGCGAGCCGCCGCGTGCCGCGGCGCATCGTGCGCTTGTTGCCGATTTGCACGAGCAGCAGCGGCTGGTCGGCGATGCCGCGCGAACGCAGCCACGCATCGAGGTCGGACTGCTGGGCAGCGCTCACGCGCAGTTCGCATCCCGGCAAATCGCTGGGCTGTCCCGGCAGCGCTTGCGAGCCCCAGGCCGCCGGCAATATTCGCCCCAGACGCCGCCATTGTTCGGTCGCATGCTCCCCGGGAAACAAGCGGTGGTCGCGCACGTCGACGATCCAGCGGGACTCGATGCCGGCGCGCCTCAACAAGCCCCGCGCCGCATCGTCGTCGTCGCAAAGCCAAGTCGGACCCGCGCCGCGCTCGCGCAAGCGCCGCACTGCGCGACGCTGATCGGGCGCAAGCCAATACGGCGTCTTGCGGCTGCGCAGGCACAGGATCTCACCGACCCCCGGCTGACCCCGCAGCAGCGGCTCGCTCCAAGGGCCGGAGGTGAGGATATCGACGGGTGCGATGAACTGCGCGTGCAACTCCCGGATCAACGCGGTCAGCAGCACCATGTCGCCGAACGCACCGAAACGTACGACGAGCGGTCGTGCCGGCGGCGCCTGTGGATGCGGCGGCATTCGCGCTTATGCGCCCGTCGCGGGGGCCGCGCGGATCGTCGCTACCCCTAAGCGGATCTCGCGCCAGCCGCCGAAGCGGTAGTAGGCGAGCGCCATGAGCATCGAGAGCAGCGACGACAGCGGGAAACTGATCCAAATTGCATCCGCAGACCATTTGCCGATCAACAAGTATGCGAACGGGACGCGAACGGCCCACAAAGAAGTGACCAGGATCAACAGCGGCGCGATCACCGCGCCAGTCGCTCGAACGGCCCCGAACAGCACGATGGTCACGCCGAAGAACAGGAACGACCAGACGACCATCGCGTTCAAATGCGCCGCAGTCTGGATCGCCTCGCTGTCGCTCGGCAGGAACAGCCCGAGCGCCTCGCGATTCAGCAGATAGTTGAGTGCGATCAGGCTGCCGCCCATCAGAAAATTGAACAGCACGCCGGTCCGCGCCACCGAGGAGACGCGGTCCCAGCGCTCGGCGCCGACGTTTTGAGCAGCCATCGACGACACCGCGGCGGCGATCGACATCGCCGGCATCTGGATGTAATTCCAGAGCTGCATCGCCGCGTTGAATGCGGCGGTCTCCTGGGAACCGAAGCGGTTCACGAGCGCGGTGAGCGCCAGCATGCTCGTCGAGACGACGAACATCTGCAGGCCCATCGGCACGCCCTTGACGACCAGCAACCGCACCAGCGACCAATCGACCTTGAACAAGCTCCACTCGCTGCGATGGATGAACAGGACGTTATCGGTGCGATACAGATGCACGAGCAGCGCGGTCAGGCTCACCGCCTGCGCCGTCAGCGTCGCGATCGCGGATCCCGCGATACCGAGCCGAGGCACCGGCCCCCATCCGAAAATCAGCAGGGGATTCAGCAGGATGTCGAGAACCACGGAAACGACGAGATAGACGAATGGCGTTTTCGAATCGCCGGCGCCGCGCAGCGCGGCCATCAAGAAGAAGATGCCGCTCATGAACGGCAGCGCCAGAAAAATGATGCGCATATAGGCAATCGCGGGCGCCAAGGCATCCGCCGGCGTGTTCAGCAGGTTGAGCAGCGGGCGCACGAAAGTGAACCCGAGGGCGCTCAATGTCAGCGACAACGCCAGGAAGAACGTCGCGGCCGTGCCGACCACGCGCTTGGCTTCCGCGATATTCTTGGCGCCCATGCATTGCCCGACGAGCACCGTGGCGGCCATCGAGAAGCCGAAGATCGACCCGAACAGCAGGAACATCACCATGTTCGAATTTCCCGCTGCCGCGAACGCCGCCTCACCGAGGTACTTGCCGACCCAGATCGCGTTGACCGAACCGTTCAAGGACTGCAGCACGTTGCCGAACAGGATCGGCAGCGAAAACAACAGCAAGGTCCGCGGAATCGCTCCTTCCGTCAGCGAAAGCTTGGGTTTCATGAACTCTCCGAATCGATGTCGAGCGCCGGGGACAGGCGCCGGAACGCAGTCTACCGGCAATTTCCGCGGCCCCGGCCCGTCGATGTTATCCTTATCGGCTACCGTTAAGCACGCGGCGCCATCGTAGGCAGTGACAACGCATGATTTTGGTTATCGACGTCGGAAATACCCGCCTCAAATGGGCGTGGTTGACGACCGGCGGATTGTCCGATCAACAGGCGGTCGTGCATAGGGACGTCAAACCGGACTTGTGGACCGCCGCGCTGTTCGACGCGACTCAGAAGCCGCGTCGGGTGCTGGTATCGAACGTCGCCGGCGAGGCGATGGCGAAGAATCTTGCGCGGCTCACGAAAAAGATCTTCGGCGTCAAGATCGAATTCGTGACCGCGACTCAAGCATTCCTGGACCTCAGAAACGGCTATATGGATCCGACCCTGCTTGGGGCCGACCGCTGGCTGGGCGTCATCGGCGCTTGGACCATGGCTCGTTCCGCGCTCTGCGTCGTCGATGCGGGGACGGCGGTCAAGGTCGACAGCGTCGATGCCCACGGCCAGCACCTCGGCGGGCTCATCGTTCCCGGCATCCACATGATGCGCGAGGCGCTGCTGAAGAACACCAGCGACATCGCGAAGGCGGTCGAACTGAGTTCGCCGTCGATGGCGGGAGTTCTCGCCAACAACACGATCGGCGCGGTGTCGCGAGGCGCAGTATTTGCGCTCGCGGGCATGGCGGACCGCGCAGCCGAGGTCATCGAGCAGAGCACGGGCGTCAAGCCGGCCCTGTTCATCACCGGCGGAGACGCCGGAATGATCACCGGCACGATGCGCTCGCGTGGGGAAATCGTGCCGGATCTCGTGTTGCGCGGCCTGGCCGTGGTCGCGGCGCAGAGCCATTGAGCCTGCGGGTCACGGCGTCGAATGCCATGTTGCGCCCCGGCCCGCTCAATCTAATCACCGATGTCCCAGGTATTACGGTGGGGCACGCCTCCGATGCGCGCGTGGGCACCGGCGTCACGACGCTCGCGCTCGATGGCCTCTGGTCGGCCGGTGTCGACGTGCGCGGCGGCGGTCCGGGCCTGCGCGAGACCGAAGCGCTCGCGCCGGAGAACCTCGTCGGTCGGGTGCACGGGATCGTCCTGGCGGGCGGTTCGGTTTTCGGTCTCGCAGCCGCCGACGGAGTCGCCGCCGCGCTGTCGACGCGCGGCATCGGAATTCAACTACGCCGCGGCGCGCCGCCGATTCCGATCGTACCGGCAGCCGTGCTCCACGATCTCGGCAACGGCGGCGAGAAGAACTGGGGCTTGTCGCCGCCCTACCGGGACCTGGGACTCGAGTCCCTGGCCGCGGCCGCGCCGCAATTCGACTTAGGATCGGTCGGTGCCGGCACCGGGGCGATGGCGGGCCTGATCAAAGGCGGCGTCGGCTCGGTCTCGATCGATCTCGGTGAAGGACTCATCGTCGGCGCGCTGGTCGCCGTCAACTCCGTCGGCTCCGTGTTCATGCCCGACGGGGTCAGTTATTGGGCATGGGCCTTCGAGTTGGACGGCGAATTCGGGTCACAGGGCGCGCCGCGGGCAAGCATGGACGCTTCCGAGCCCGCACCCGAGGATTCCCGTTTGCGCGAACTCGGGCGGTTGCAAGCCGGCGCCAACACGACGCTCGGCGTAGTCGCCTGCACGGCGGCGCTTTCGACGGTCGAGTGCAAACGCATCGCCATGATGGCGCACGACGGCATCGCGCGCGCCGTGCGTCCGGCGCATACCCCGTTCGACGGCGACACGCTGTTTGCGCTCGCCTCCGGCCGGGTTGCCATCGCCGACGGCGAGCGGCGCGCCGCACAGGTCGCGCGCATCGGCTCCGCGGCTGCCGACTGCGTCGCGCGCGCCGTCGCGCGCGGCGTGCATTACGCGAGACTCGGCGCCGCCGCGATCAAGGCCGCCGTATAGGCGTCGCGCGGCGATCCGAATACGGTTTGCGCGGAGCCTTCCTCGACGATTCGCCCTCGATACATCACGTAGACGCGGTCTGCGACGCTGCGGACCACGGACAGATCGTGCGAGACGAACAGAATGCTCAGTCCCAAGCTCGAATTGAGTTCGCCGAGCAGCGCGAGAATCTGCGCGCGCACCAACACATCGAGCGCGGAAACCGCCTCATCGAACGCGATGACCGCGGGTTCGGTGACCAGCGCGCGCGCGATTGCGATGCGCTGACGCTGGCCGCCGGAGAACTCGTGTGGGTAGCGCGTTGCGTCGGCGGCGGCCAAGCCCACGCGCTCGAGCGCCAATGCGACCTTGCGACGCCGCTCGGCGCCGCTGAGCTCGACGTCGAGCAAATGAAACGGCTCCGCGACGATGCGCTCCACGGACCACTGCGGGTCGAAGCTCGCATAAGGGTCCTGGAAGACTACTTGTATCGAGCGGCGTAACCTGCGCAGTACCGCGCCGCGAGCGTCCGTGAAGCCGTCGCCGAGCAGTCGGACCTCGCCGGACTGCGGCCGGTCGAGCGCCAGGATCACGCGCAGCAAACTCGACTTTCCGGATCCCGTTTCACCGATCAATCCGACGGTCTCGCCCGGCCGAATCGACAGCGACACGCCGTCGACCGCGCGCAATGGCGCCGGCGCGGACCAGAGGGATCGACGGCGGCGTGGGTATTCACGGACGATCCGCACCGCTTCCAAGATCGCGGGAGCTGCCGGCGCGGGCGCCACCCGATGCGCCGCGCGCCACTTGGGCTCCAGGTAGGCCGCGGCCAACAATGCCTTGGCGTACCCTTGCTGCGGGTGACGCAGGGTCTCTGCGGTGGCACCGCGCTCGACGATCTTTCCCTCGTGCATCACCGCGACCCGCGTCGTGGTCGCGCCGATCACCGCCATATCGTGAGTCACCAAGATCAGTGCCATGCCGGTCGTGCGCACGAGATCCTTGAGCAGCGCGAGTACTTGCGCTTGCGTCGTCACGTCCAGCGCCGTCGTCGGCTCGTCGGCAATCAGCAGCGCAGGCTCGAGCGCGATCGCCAGCGCGATCGCCACGCGCTGGCGGCCGCCGCCCGACAGTTCATGCGGGTAGCGCCTCAGCGACTCGGCATCGGACTCGAGACCGACGCGCGCGAACGCGGCGCGCGCCATTCGCGAGGCTTCGGGTGAGGATGCGCCGCCGTGCAGGCGAACGGTTTCAGCAACCTGGTCGCCGATGCGCATCAGCGGATTCAACGCGGTCATCGGCTCTTGAAAAACGATGCCGATGTCGCGACCTCGGATCCGGCAGAGCTCGGCCTCGCTCTTGGCCGTGAGCTCATCGCCGCGCAAGCGAATGCTGCCGCGCCCCCGCGCATTGCGCGGCAGCAATTGCACGATCGCCAGCGCCGTCATCGATTTGCCGGAACCCGACGCACCGACCAGCCCCAAGATCTCGCCGGCCCGCAACTCCAAGGTCACGCCGTCAAGAATCTTCGCCGCTCCGATCGACAGCTCGAGCCCGTCGACTTGCAGCAGTGGGGGCGCCCCGGCGTTCATTGCTCGCGCCGCGGACGCAGTCCGCTGCCCAGCAGGTTGAGCCCGAGCACGAACAGGGCGACCGCGAATCCCGGGAACAGCGCGAGCGTGGGCGCGAGCGCCGTGAGCGTCTGGGCGTCGCTCAACATCCGACCCCAACTCGGTGTCGGCGGCTGAATCCCGATTCCGAGATAGGAGAGTCCCGCTTCGGCGACCACGCCCAGTGAGAACTGGATCATCGCCTGGACGGCGAGCACGCCCACGAGATTGGGCAGCACATGCTCGACCGAGATGCGCAGCGGACCCTTGCCCGCCACCCGCGCCGCGAGGGTGAAATCTTGCGTCCACAAGCGCAGCGCGGCCCCGCGCGCGACGCGCGCAAATACCGGGATGTTGAACACGCCGATCGCAATGCAGGCGTTGACCGCGCCGGGTCCAAACACGGCGCTCAGCAATATCGCAAGCAGCAGCGAAGGGAAAGCAAACAGCAGATCATTTCCGCGCATGATGAACTCATCGATCCAGCCCGCGTGCGCGGCCGCACTCAAGCCGACCGGCACACCCAGTACGAACCCGATTCCCGTCGAGAAGAAGGCGACGGCGACCGAGCCCCTTGCGCCCGCCATGACCATGGACAGCACGTCGCGCCCGAGCTGATCCGTGCCGAACCAATGTTGCCGGCCCGGCGCGAGCAGCTTGGCGGGAATGTCGAGCGCCGTGGGATCGTACGGCGTCCAGAACAGTGCAAGGATCGCCATCGCGACGAACCCCGCCGTGATGGCGGCGCCCGCGATCACTCCGATGCGGCGCGAAGCGGCGCCGTTCACCGGGTTTCCCGCGCGGCGAGCCGCGGATCACACAGCAAATAGGCAATCTCGACGAGAAACGATGCGACGACGACCGCAAAAACGAGCACGATCACGACGCTCTGCACGACGATGAGGTCGCGCTGAATGATCGCCTGAAAGGCGAGCCGCCCGAGCCCCGGCAGAAAGAACACGTTCTCGATGATCACGCCGCCCGCGAGCAAGAAGGAGAACTGCATTCCGAGTATCGTGAGCACCGGCACCATCGCGTTCGGCAGCGCGTGGCGCCACAGCAAGCGCCATTCGCCCACACCCTTGGCGCGCGCGGTGCGAATATAGTCCTCGTGCAAAGTCGCGACCAGCGCGCCGCGCAGCACCCGTGCCAATATGGCCGCCTGCGGAACCGCGAGCGCCGCTGCGGGCAGGCTCAAATGCTTCATCGCGGGCCAGAATCCGGCTTGCCAGCCCGGGAACCCGCCGGCCGACACCCAGCGAAGATCGATCGCAAACACGAGCACCAACAGCAGGCCCAACCAAAAATTTGGCACCGCCAGACCGACTTGCGTGAGAGCCCCGAGCACTACATCGGCGGCCCGACCGCGTCTTGCGGCCGCGATCAGGCCCGCCGGAAACGCGATCAGCGCGGTGAGCATCAGGGCATACAGGTCGAGCGGCAACGAGATTTGTAGGCGCTCGGCGAGAAGCGCGCGCACGGGAACCCGGTACGTGTAGCTCGTGCCGAAATCGGCGTGAGCGAGACCCGCGACCCATGAGAGGTAGCGCTGCAGCGGAGCCTCATCGAGCCCCAAATCATGGCGCAGCGCGACGAGAGCCGCGGGGTCGGCTTGCAATCCCATCATGAATCGCGCGGGGTCGCCCGGCAGGATCTCGACGACGACAAAAACGATGACCGTCGCGAACACCAGCGTGGCCGCCAACACCGCAAGTCTTCCCAACAGATACGCGGGACCGTAGCGGCGGGCGACCGCGACGACACCGGCGACAGCGCCGAGTCCGAGCGCCGCTGCGATCACCGCGAACCCCAGGGACGTCGCGTCCGCCTCCGGACCGATCGCATCGGCGGCATCGGGCGGTGCGCTTTGCGCAGCGGCTGCGCCGTCAAAGTAGGCCTGCTTCAAATCGACGACGCCGAGCGTGTTGTCGAATCCGAGGCCGTGCAAGTGTGCATCCCAAACATCGAGTCGGGGATACTGAAACAGGAATCCGTTGACCGCGTCCTCGGCGAGCTTGCGCTGGATCGCGCGCAGCAATCCGTCGCGTGCGTTCGCATCGACCGTGTCGTCGAGCGCGGCGATCAGCGCCTTGAACTCAGGGCTCGAGTAGCCGAAGTAGTAGTCGTCGCGCGCGTAAATATCGTAATCCATCGGCTCGGCATGGCCGACGATGCTCATGTCGAAGTCCTCCTCGAAAACACTTGGTCGAGCCATTGCGCCCATTCGAGGTTTTCGATTTTGACCTTGATGCCGATCGCCAGAAGTTCGGCGGCGACGATTTCGCCGCTACGCCGTGCATAGGCCGGCGGCGGCAGCTTGAGCACGACCGAGAAGCCGCGCGGATACCCGGCCTCGGCCAGCAAGACCTTGGCGGCTGCGACGTCATGCGGGTAGCGACCCGTGAGGTCGAGATAAGCGGGCTTGCCGGGCGGGAAGTGGCTGCCGATCGGGATGCCGTAGCCGAACATCGCGCCGTCGATGATGGCGCGCCGATCGAGCGCGTGCGAGATCGCGCGACGCACCAAGAGATTGTCGAGCGGTGGACGCCGCTCATTGAGCCCAAGAACCGTCTCCATTTCGGTCGATCCGACAAACACTGCGAAGCGAGAATCCGAGCGGAATTGCGCAAAGCTCTCAGGTGCCGGGTAGTTCGCGAATGCGTCGACGTCGCCGGCCATGAGTGCCGCGTATGCCGCCGTGGGGTCGGCGATGAACTTGAAGCGCGCCGCGCGCAGCCGCGGCGCGCCGCCCCAGTACTCGGGATTTCGGACCAGCTCGAGCGAGTCGCCGCGACGCCATTCGGCGAATCGAAACGGACCCGTGCCCACCGGATGCAACGCATTGCCTGCTGCGGATTGCGGCGACACCATGACGAACGAGCCCCAAGCGAGCGATTGCAGCAGCCCGCCCGAGCGGCGCGTCAGGCCGATGCGCAGGGTCCTTGCATCGAGCGCTTCGAGCGTCCGGATCGCGGCCAATCGCGGCTTCTGCGGATTGATCGAATCCGCCGCGATCGCGCGCTCGAGCGTGAATTTGGCGACCGACGCATCGAACAGGCTGCCGTCGGAAAATTTCACGCCGCTGCGCAAATGAAACAGATACGTGAGCCCGTCCGGCGAAATCTCCCAGGATTCGGCGAGCAGCGGCGCCGCCGATCCGTCGACCGCGAATTGGACCAGGCCTTCGTAGACATTGCCGTAGAGGACCTCGGAGATCGCCGAGGCGGGATTCGCGCTCGGATCGAGTATCGGAGGTTCAAGCTGCATGCCGATGACGGCGCGATCCCGGATCGCGGCGTCGGCGATCGCGGCGGGCACGAGCGACGTGATGAATGCGGCGAATGCGGCGAATGCGGCGAACCCGGCAAACGCGGCGCGGGTTCGCGGCAACCGGCCGCCGCCGCGACTCATGCGTCTCTATCGAGCAAGGACCACGCCGCGGCCGCCATCACCTTCGCCGCGGCGATCATGTCGTCGATCCGCACGTACTCGTCCGGCTGATGCGCAAGATCGAGAATTCCGGGTCCATAGGCAATGCAGTCCTTCAACTTCCCGATGCGGTCGATGTGCTTCTGATCATAAGTACCCGGCGAGCAGACGAATTCGGCGTCGCGCCCGAGCACACGGCGGATTGCGGCGGCCGTTGCCTGCGCGACCGGTCCGTCGCGGTCCGACATCGTCGGTTGAACCTCGAAAAGATCGCGCAGGCTGTAGCGAAATCCCGCGCGTTCGGCGGCCAGACGATCGAGCAGTTCTCGCATCTGCGCCTTGACGCCGTCGATGCTCTCTTCGGCGAGCAGGCGCCGATCGATGATCATCCGGCAGCTATCGGCGACACAGGGTGCGGGCAGTCCGCCCTGCTGCTCGGCCTGGCCGCCGTGGATCGAATTGATGTTGAGCGTCGAGCGGCGTGCGCCCGCGGGAACGACCGGCATTGCCGTGCGCCCGGCAGCGAGCCGCGGATACAAATCGCGCTCGAAGCGGTCGATGACCGCATTCATGTGGCGCACCGCGCAGTCGCCGAGAAACGGCATCGAACCGTGCGCGATTCGGCCGTGTGTTTCGATCTCCGCCCACCAGACGCCGCGATGGCCGATGCATACGCGATCGACATTGAGCGGTTCCGGAATGATCACGTGGTCGACGCGCGGTTTGGAAAACCAGCCGCGCTCGGCCAGATAGTGCACTCCGCCGTATCCGCCGGATTCCTCGTCGACCGTGCCGGAAAGCTCGAGCGCGCCCGGCAATTCGATGCCGCTGTCGACGAGCGCCTCGAGCGCGACGATCGAGGCCGCGAGGCCGCCCTTCATGTCGCAAGCGCCGCGGCCGTAGACCTTGCGATCGCGCACCAACCCGTCAAAGGGATCCACGGTCCATCCGCCGCCCGTCTGAACCACGTCGATATGGCTGTTGAAGTGCACGCATGGACCCGCCGTTCCGCTCTCGCGCCGCGCAATGACGTTGATGCGCGGATACCGATCGCTGTCGCCGGGTGTCCCCGCGGCGCGCACGTAGCTCGCCTCGAAGCCGCTCGCCAGCATCCGCCGGCCGATGAATTCGGCGCAGGCGGCATAGTGCTCTCCGGGCGGATTGACGGTCGGAAAGCGTATCAAGTCGCGCGTCAATGCGACGAGGTCCTGCTCGCGCGCCTCGATCGATTCGAATAATGCCTGCAGCTGTCGCTCGCGCACCTGTGCTCCTTTTCGAACTCAGCGAGCGGCGAGCGCGTGGCGCGAGCGCGCGGCATCGGCCCGCGCTCGCGCCTCGGCCGCGAGCTCCGGCAAGTGCAGTTGTGCGTAGACCGCGGCGAGCGCCGCATTGACCGGCACGTCGTCGCGGCAACTCGAGCGCTGCAATTCGAGCGCTTGCTGGGCTGCGACGAGGCGCCCGCTCTTGATCGCCGCGTCGAGCAGAATTTGCTCGAACAAGCCGCGCTGCGCATGGCTGCCGCCGGTCTCGACGAGCCGCGGCAGCGCGGCGCCCAGCGCCCGCCACGTCGTCTCGTAGTCGCCGCGCGCGTGCGCGTAGAGTCCTTCGCAGGCGGGCAGCGCCACCTCTTGCCAGACGGTGCGGGCGTGGGCTGGAGCATCGTTCGAGCGGCTGCGCACGGCCTCGAGCAGGACTTCCGCTTGCGGCCGGCCCGCGCGCGCCAGGCCATACAGATACTGCAGCGTCAAAAAGGGCTGCACCAGGTCGTGCGCGCGCGCCTCCAGATGATTGCCGAGATCCTGCCAGCGATCACCCACGTCGACGCCCGCGAGTTCGAGGCGCGCGAGCAACGAGACCGCGCCGATCTGGTCCTGCGAGTAGCTCTTCACGACGCCCCAGACATGCCTGTCGTACAGCTCGAGCGCGCGAGCGTCACGACCCTGAGCGAGATAAAAGACCGCCGCATGCCACCACAGGTGCGTGAGCATGAAGGAATTGAGGTCGGTCCAGGTTGCGGCGAATCCTTCGAGCGATTCGGCGCCCTCATCGACGGCTCCGCGGGTCAAATGCACGTGGGCGAGCGCATGTTGAGCCCAAGGCTCCTTCGGGAGGCGATCGAGCGCTGCGCGCGCGGCGGCCTCCGCCTCGTCGAGCAGATGGCATTGTTCGTAGGCGAACGCAGCCATCCCGTGCATGTGGGCAATGTGTGCGTTGCGCTTGATGACTTTGAGCGCGACGCGCAGCATTTCCGGCGGGTTGCCGCGGTTGAACTCGAGGTATTGGTGCAGCTTGACGACCACGAGATCATGGGGGAATTCATCCGATATGCGATCGGCAACGCGCAATGCCGCGACGATGTCGTCGGCCACCCAGGCGCGCAGCAACGCGACGTTCAACTGTTCGCGCAGGCTCGCGTCGCCCGCCGCACTCTCGGCGGCAATCAAATATTTGGCGGCTTGCTGCGCCGCTTGGGGCGCCTCGAGCAACATCCACAGGAATCCCGCGTAGGTGTTGACGAGGCAGCAGTCCGGCTCCTCATCCGCGGCGCCCAGCACATGCTCCGCGCGCGTCTCGTAGGCGAGCAATCCGCCGACAAAATCGTCGATCGCGCCGCGCGTCCTCGGCGCGGCTGCGCTGATCGGATTACCGAGATAATCCCGTTGCATGCGCCGATGATACCGGAGCTGGCGCAACACCGGACACCGGAGGTTTCGCGGGCGCCGGGGCCTGCGCGAGCAAAGCGGATTCGACACGTGCCCTAAACTTTATCCGCCTGGCGCTGTCATACGCGGTATGAACGAGCAGATCCATGTCGTTTGCGGTCACTGCGACTCCGTCGTTCGCCTGCCGAACGCTCGGCTCAGGGATGCGCCCCGTTGCCCCCATTGCAAATTCGCGTTGTTCGACGGCAAGCCGGTTTCCTTAACCGCGAACAACTTCGAGAAGCACCTGAGCCGCAGCGACTTGCCCGTAGTCGTCGACTTTTGGGCACCGTGGTGCGGTCCGTGCCGCACGATGGCGCCATTCTTCGAGGCCGCCGCCCGCGAATTCGAGCCACGGCTGCGATTCGCCAAACTCAATACAGACGATGAGACGGCCCCCGCGGAGCGCTACCGAATCAGGAGCATCCCGACGCTGATCGTATTCCGCGGCGGCAAGGAAATTGCCCGCGAGTCCGGGGCCATGACGGGCGGCGCACTCACGCATTGGTTGAATGCCGCGATCGGCTAGCGGCGCGCTTGCGCGGTGCGCGCACAGAAGGCCAAACTGACGGCACAGTCGCTGTTTCGACTCAGGTGGGGTGGATCATGGCCATCGATGCAAGAGATTTCCGGGTGCCGGAAGGCAAGAGCGTAGAACTGCAGCGCTGGCCGACCCTGGTCGATCGCTATTACGGTTCGGACGAGGACTACGGCCGTATGCTGAAAAGCGATGTCGCCGACCTCAGCAGCCAGCAGGAGATGCTCTACGCCTCGAATCGCTATTCCCTGCTGCTGATATTCCAGGCCATGGATGCCGCCGGCAAGGACGGCGCGATCGCTCATGTGATGTCCGGCGTCAACCCCCAAGGGTGCCAGGTGTTCAGCTATAAGCACCCGAGCCAGGCCGAGCTCGCGCACGATTTTCTATGGCGCACGACGCGGGACTTGCCGGAGCGCGGCAAGATCGGCATTTTCAATCGATCCTATTACGAGGAAGTCCTGATCGTGCGCGTCCACCCGGAAATTCTGCGCAGCGAAGGCCTGCCGTCCGGCGCGCATGATCCGCAGAAAATCTGGGATCAGCGTTATCGATCGATCGTCGACTTGGAGCGCCATCTCACGCACAACGGCACGCGAATCATGAAGTTTTTCCTGCATCTTTCGAAAGAAGAGCAGCGCAAGCGTTTCATCGAGCGCATCGACAGTCCGAACAAGAACTGGAAATTCAGCCTCGCCGATGTCGAAGAGCGAAAATACTGGAAGCACTACATGAAGGCCTATGAGAAATGCCTGGGTGCCACCAGCACCAAACGCGCGCCCTGGTACGTGGTTCCCGCCGATGACAAGCGCAATGCCCGGCTCATCATCTCGCGGATCATTCTGGAGACCACCCACGAGCTCAAACTGGGCTTTCCCAAGGCGACCCCGAAGCGCCGCCGCGAGCTGCTCGAACTGCGCAAGATGCTCGCGAAATAAGCCGCGTCGCTCAGCGCGTGAGCGCGCTACCGCCTCACCGGTGATTCGCGTCCGGCGTCGGGGGCTGAGCGGTGCCGTTCGTCACCGGCGCGACCGCCTCGGCGTTCTGTTTCAGCAGCTCCTCGGGACGAATGCCGGGACCCCGCGTCCCGGTTGCATCCGGCGCCGCAGGCTCCGTGGGCGCCAGCACCGCGGTGGATCCAGGCTCCGGGCGCGCGTGCGCCCGCTCGGCCGCGGCCTGCTGGGCCACGCGCTCGGTGTGCGCCCAATCGGAGGTCGTCCAACCGCCGCCGAGGTTGTTGATCAGATTGACGCTAGCGATCTGCTGCTCGAGCCGAACCTGCAACTCCGCCTCACGGCTCGCGAGAAAGGTGTTCTGCGCGGTAATCACGTTGACGTAGCTGTCGACACCGTTGCGGTAGCGGACGACGGATAGCTCGACGGTGCGCTGACCCGCGAGGGTCGCACTGTGCCGCTCCCCGAGTTCCTTCGAGAGTATCCGCAGACTCGCGAGGTTATCCTCCACCGATCCGAATGCCGTCAATACGGCCTCCCGGTAGTTCGCAACCGCCGCGTCGTTGAGCGCGTGGGCCTGCTCCACCGCAGCGCGCCTCGCGCCGCCGTCGAACAGCGTTTGCGCGAGTTGCGGACCGATCGACCAGAATCGATTCGGCCAATCGAACAGCGATCGCAGTCCCGGCGCCTCGTAGCCGGCGCTCGCCGTGAGCGTCAGGCTCGGGAAAAACGCCGCGCGTGCGACGCCGATCTGCGCGTTGCTGGCCGCGACCTGGCGCTCCGCCGCGGCGATATCCGCGCGGCGCTCGAGCAGCTCCGACGGCACGCTCACGGGCACGGTCGGCAGGGACGGGTTGTACGGCTGCAGCTCGAGCGCAAAGCTCGCGGGCGGAACGCCGATCAACACCGCGATCGCGTGCTCGTACTGAGCGCGCGCGACGCCGAGATCCGTGGCCTGCGCCTGTGCCGTATACAGCTGGTTTTCGGCCGCCGCGAGGTCCTCGTTCGAATCGATGCCGGAGTGCACCAGCGATTCGATCAAGCGAATGTTGGTTTGGTAATCCGCGAGCGTCGCATCGAGGATGCGGCGCTGCTCGTCGAGCGCCCGCAGCTGAAAATAATCCTGCGCGAGCGTGCTCTGGGTGCTGAGCAGCGCTGTCACCACCTGGGCTGCGCTCGCCTGCGCCGAATAGCGGCTCTGTGCGACCGTGTTTCGGATCGAGCCCCACAAATCGACTTGGTAGGAAGCATCGACGGGCACCGTGTAAATCGTGCGCGGTTGCGTCGCCGCCTTCGCCGACGCCGCCGCGGCAGCGGCGGCCGCGGCCGTCGCGCCGGCCGTGGGATTGCTCGAGCTCGCAATCGCGAGGCTCGCGCGCGAACGGATCACGGTTGGGTCCAGGCTCAAGGTCGGGAAGAACGCCGCTTGCGCCTCGGCGACCAGCGCCTTCGCAGCGCGATAGTTCGCCTCGGCGGCGGCGACCGTTTGATTCGATATGGCAATCCTGCGCTCGAGGTCGTCGAGTGCGGAATCGCCGTACACCTTCCACCAGTCGGTCGGGATCTCGGTGTCTTTGGGCTCGGCGACCTTCCAGCCCTGATTCGAACCGCCGGCGGCAGCCTCCTTGAACTGCGGCTGCATAGCGGCCTTCGGCGCATCGTAGTGCGGCGCAAAATTGCAAGCCGCGAGCACCATGAGCGGTGCGCACACCGCCATGATCCTGCTCACGGCCGCTCGCATGCGGGTCGGCCCGCGGGTTCGGTCAATGATCGAGAGCGGGGTGGACGTCATGGGGTCGTCGGCACTCCGGCCGCCTCTGCAGGGTCAGGATCCGGGCCCAGCCCGAACTTCGAGATCCAGGTGTTGAGCCGGTCCATATAGAGGTAGATCACCGGTGTTGTATACAACGTCAAGGCCTGACTCACGATCAGGCCGCCGACAATCGCGATACCGAGCGGGCGCCGCAGCTCCGAGCCCATCCCGGTGCCGAGCGCCAACGGCAGTCCGCCGAGCAGCGCCGCCATCGTCGTCATCATGATCGGCCGAAATCTCAGCAGGCAGGCTTGGAACACGGCATCCCGCGCGCTCAGGTGTTCGCGCCGCTCCACCTCGACGGCAAAGTCGATCATCATGATTGCATTCTTCTTGACGATGCCGATCAGCAAAATCATGCCGATCAAGGCGATCACGCTGAGGTCGGTATGCGTGATCAACAGCGCGAGCAACGCGCCGACCCCGGCCGAGGGCAGCGTCGAGATGATCGTAATCGGATGGATGTAGCTCTCGTACAGCATTCCGAGAACGACGTAGACGGCGGCAATCGCGGCGGCAATCAGCAGCGGCTCGTTCGCGAGCGAAGCCGTGAATGCCTGCGCCGTGCCGCCGAAGGATCCGGCGATCGTCGTCGGCATGCCCATGTTGCGTTGCGCGGCATTGATCAAATTCACGGCGTCGCCAAGCGCGATGCCCGCCGCGAGATTGAACGAGAACGTGACCGACGGAAACACGCCGGTATGATTGACCGCCAGCGGCGCGGTCGCGGCGCCGAAACGCGCGAAGGTCGACAACGGCACGACGCCGCCGCTCGCCGACGAAATGTACACATTCTCGAGCGCGTGCGGGTCCTGCCAGAAGCTCGGCGCGACCTCCATGACGACGAAATATTGATTGAGCTCCGTGTAGGTCGTCGCGATGTCACGTTCGCCGAACGCATCGTAGAGCGCGGCGTCGATCGCCTGGGGCGTGATCCCGAGGCGCGAGGCCGTCGGCCGGTCGATCACGATGTTCGCGGCCAGGCCCTTGTTCTGCTGGTCGCTGTTCACGTCGGTCAACTGGGGAATCTTTTTCATGGCGGCGAGCAGCATCGGCGCCCACTGATTGAGCTGCGGCAAATTGTCGCTTTGGATCGTGTACTGGTACTGCGCGGCGCTCGACCGTCCGCCGATGCGCACGTCCTGCACGGCCTGGAGAATCAGCGTGGCGCCCGGACCGCGGCGAGCTTCGGACGCAGCCGCGTGATGATTTGGTCGGCGGTCGCATCCCGCATCGCGAGGGGCTTCAGCGCCATGAAGACCCGCCCCGTGTTGGTGGTCGTCCCGCCGCCGCCGCCCGTGAAAATCACGACCGTCGCTACCCCGGGGTCCTCCTGGGCGATCGCCGCGGAGCCTTCAATCTTCTTCTGCATCGCCTGGAACGAGATGTCCTGGTCGGCGATGATGCTGCCGTTCAAGCGCCCGGTGTCCTGCTGCGGGAAAAAGCCCTTCGGGACGATGATGTACAAATAGACGCTCAGGCCCACCGTCGCGATCGCGATCATCAGCACGATCAAGGAATGATCGAGAACCTTGCGCAAGCTGCGCTCGTAGGCACCCAGAATGGAATCGAATACGCGCTCGCTCGCGTGATACAACTTGCCATGCTTGCGCTCGCCGGCCAGCAACAGTGAGCACATCATCGGGGTCGTGGTCAGCGATATCACCAGCGATACCAGGATCGTCACGGACAAGGTGACCGCGAACTCACGTAACAGGTGTCCAACGATGCCTCCCATGAGCAG
>CAWALM010000004.1:5000-1007324 GCA_963782845.1 uncultured Gammaproteobacteria bacterium
ACCCTGCTGAAAACGCGTCATAAAGTCATGCTGGGCGCGTTCGGCGTCGGCCGGCGCACCGAACCGCGCGACAATCTCGCGCGCCAATTCGAATTTGACGTCCCTGGGGTTGCGGCCCTCATCTACGCTCTTGCGCAGTGCAGCAATTTCAGCCAATGGCCGAAAACTCAACAAATCGAAGTAGCGCCACATCAGATTGTCGGAGATCGACATCAATTTGCCGAACATCGCCTCCGGTGGGTCATGGATCGCGACAAAATTGCCGAGAGATTTGGACATTTTGCTGGTGCCGTCGAGCCCTTCGAGCAGCGGCATCGTCAACACGATCTGCGGCTCTTGGCCGTAGGCCTCCTGTAATTGCCGGCCCACCAGCAAATTGAATTTCTGGTCCGTGCCGCCGAGTTCGACGTCGGCGCGCAAAGCGACCGAGTCGTAGCCTTGCACGAGCGGGTACAGGAACTCGTGAATCGAGATCGGCTGGCCGCCCTTGTAGCGCTTTTCGAAGTCGTCGCGCTCCAACATGCGCGCAACCGTGTGCTTGGCCGCCAACTCGATGAGTCCCGCGGCCGTCATCGGCGCCATCCAGCGCGAATTGAAATCGATGACCGTGCGCTCGGGATCGAGGATCTTGAATATCTGCTGCTCGTAGGTGCGCGCATTCGCGGCGATTTCATCGGGCGTCAGGCGCGGCCGCGTTGCACTCTTTCCGGTCGGATCCCCGATCATGCCGGTGAAATCGCCGATCAGAAAAATGACTTCGTGGCCAAGCTGTTGAAATTGACGCATTTTGTTGATCAGCACCGTATGACCCAGGTGCAGGTCCGGCGCCGTGGGATCGAAACCGGCCTTGACGCGCAGCGGGACGCCCCTGCTGAGCTTCTTGCGCAGGTCCGCCTCGTGGATCAGGTCGACCGATCCACGCTTCAATTCAGCGACTTGCTCTTCGATGGGGTACGACAATCGATGGGTTCCTCTATGATCGCCGCGCACTTTACTGGGCGCGCTCTAATCCGGCTAGCGTAAAGCGCTAGCCTTGCGCGCGCGGCTCCGTACATCTCCGTACAGATCCGTGGCCGCAATGGCGGTATCGTGAATTTATGAACATCAAAATCGCAGGCGGTGCGTCGACGCCGGCCTTACAGGCGGCCAAACTGGGCGGCGTTTGGATTGACCATCGCAGGGCAATCATCGTGGCGCTGACCCCCGGAGGAGCGCAGATTACTGAACTGCTGTCGAACGTCGAGAAGCACCCCGAGCGCGGCGGCGATTCGCCGCTCAAAGGTCCCTTTGAGGCACGCCAGGTTCCGCGCGATGACCGTCGTCAATATGCGCTCACGGCGGAGCTCGACGGCTATTACGACAGGGTCATTGAAGCGCTTGCGGATTTCGGCCGCGTGCTGATTCTGGGGCCCGGTGAGGCGAAGCAAGAATTGCAGGCGCGGCTCGCGCACCACAAGCTCGCCGCACGCATCTCCGCGGTCCAGGCCGAAGACAAGATGTCCGAGCCGCAGATCGTGGCCAAGATACGCGGCCACTTCGGCGTCGAAGCGCCGCGCCAGGAACCGCGCTGAAATCCGGCGGCGACCGCCGCGCGCTCGTCAGTCGACGCGGATCAAGGGGTCCGCATCGAAGGATTGTGCGGGCAAACCCCTGCACCAGCGCTGCCACATCGTACGAAACGCGCTGTCGATTGCCGCGGCAGCGAGATCGGCGCGCCGATTCGGCGATTGCTCACAGCGCTGGCGCAAAGCGGCTCGTATTTTAGCGAGTTCGCCGACATTCGCTGCCCAATAGCAGCCTTTACGCACTAGATCGGCGTCGTTCGCGGCAACAAACATCTCGAGACCCACCTGACCCAGCAACGCGGCGCTGATCCGCGAGGCCGGCGTGGCCCCTGCGACCGTCAGCGTCGGCACGCCCATCCAGAGCGCGTGATTGGTCGTCGTGCCGCCGGTCCACGGCCGGGTGTCGAGGCATAGATCGACCCGATGATGCAACGCAAGATATTGGTCCATGCTGCAGCGCTCATGGATTTCGAGGCGTTCAGCCGCGACGCCGCAGAGCGCGAACTCGTCGATGAGCCAATCGCGGCGTCGACCCGGCGGCACGGCCACGAGCATCAACTTTGCGGTCGGCAGTGCCCGCAGCAGCTGACTCCAAGACTCCACGGTCTCGCGATTGAGTTTGCCGATGCGGTTGAAGCTTCCAAAGGTCAGATAGCCCGCCGCGAGCGCCGGCAGCTCGTTGACCGGCGGAGCGGACGGGGCGGGCGTGAACGGGGCCATAGCCGGTAGGAACACCAATTTCTCGGTGAACTGGCGCGCGAATTCGGCGGGCGGCAGATAGTGGCGGTCGGTCATGTAGTAGTCCATCGCGGCGAGCCCGGTCGTCCCGGCGTAGCCCAGCCAGCTGACTTGCACCGGCGCCGGTTTATGCGCGAACGCGCTGAGCCGGCTGTAGCCCGTGTGCCCCGAGAGATCGACGAGGATGT
Organism: uncultured Gammaproteobacteria bacterium; assembly: GCA_963782845.1. GTDB lineage: Bacteria > Pseudomonadota > Gammaproteobacteria > Steroidobacterales > Steroidobacteraceae > Bog-1198. Next base: position 7,492 of record CAWALM010000004.1, read on the forward strand.
CGATTCGATCGTCGCGGACCGATTGCACCAATTGCAGATCGGACAGCGCCTGCACTTGGCGCCAGTGCGGAATGAGGCTGCGGAAGCGCCGCGTGGTCGCGTCCTCGATCACGTGGTTGTAATAGGCGAACGATTCGAGTTGGCGGCTGCCCCGCAATTCCCGCAGCACGGGCTCGAGAAAATACGCGACCGCGTGGTCGCGAAAATCGCCCGAGACCCACCCGATGCGCAAGCGGCGCGTCTCGTCGCGGTCGTTCGTATGCGGCGGCCGGCGCGAGCGCACATTGCGCTCGAAGCGCTCGCCGGCGCGGCAATGCTCGGCAAACAGCTCGTCAGCGCCGACGCTCGGCAGGTGACAGAGCGAAAACAGCAGGTTCGAGTAGCCGAGCTTTTCGTCCTCGGTGCTGCCGTCGCCGCCCAACGCCATTGCATGGCGCACGGATTCGACCGCCTCCGTGAATTGACCGTTGAGCGCCTGCTTCATCCCTAAGCGGTAATACGACGCGGCGAGCGTGGGATCGAGCTCGATCGCGTGCCGCAGCAGTCGTTCCGCCTCGTCGTAGTGTTCGAGCTTGACGAGCGCTACGCCCAAGTTGCTGTGCGCCTCGGGATCCTGCGGCAGCAACCGCACCGAGTTGCGCAGTGCCGGCAAAGAATCGGCGATCCGGCCTTCGGCGCACAGGAACGCGCCCAATGCCTTCCAGCCCACCCCATTGTTCGGCATGCACTCGGTGAGTCTCACGGCTTCGGCGCGCGCGTCGCCAAAGCGCCCTTGGCGCAGCAGCTCCATCAAGGTTGCGTCAGGCGCCGCTGCCGGCACCGGAAGCGGCGCCGGCGTCGCCGCCGTGGCGGCGAGGCGCGCACCATAGGCGTCGACCTCGCGCCCGGCGAGGCCGCGGCGCACGCCGAGTTCCAGCGTCGCCTTGGCCTCTGCGTTGCGTCCGAGCAGCAGAAGAGCCTCGAGGTAGCCGAGCCAATAGTCGGGAACTTGCGGTTGCGCTTCGATCGCCGCGAGCAGATAGGGCAAAGCATCCGGCGTCCGGCCCAACTGCACGTTCAACATGCCGAAACAATAATTGGCGGCCGCGTGGTCCGGATGGTCCCGCAGGATCTCGCGATACAGCTGTTCGGCGCGCTCGATCTCGCCGCCGATCTGCAGTTGCATCGCTTCGCCGCAGAGTCGATCGACGCCCTGCGCGGGACCGGCGGGTCCGGAGTCGCTTAGCGGCATCGGCGAATCCTAGCACGACCGGCGACGCACCCGACCGGCACGCCATCGAGCATCGCGATGATTCGCGCCCGCCGCGATGCTCGGGGAATACCTGATGCGGTTAGTCGATACCGCACGCTGCCTCTATACTTCCGGCTCACCGGCCGCGCGTCAAACAGCCGCGGGACCCGACTTGCCACCCAGGAATGCGACATGAAGCTGCCGAAGCTCACCAAACCGAAGCTCGATATCGTCTACAGCTATTTCTATCCCATGTTCTGGGGCACGAGCGACGACCGCGCCGTCGAGGAGTCGATGAAAGCCGCCGCCGCCAAAGTGCAGCCGGGGCATCACTTCGCCGACAACTTCTTCACCTGGGGGCGCAACAATTCGATGTTCGACGACGGCGCCTTCGTGAGCGCCTGGCGCGACAACGCGGAAACCAACGCGGATCGGGCGATCGTCTGGCGCCGCTATATTCTAGCCTGCGCAGGATTTCACTGCGTGCAGTTGGACGGCGATTTCGTGGAATGCGGCGCCTATACGGGGGTCGGCGTCAAAACGATCGTCGACTATCTCGGCGGCAAAGAATTTCCTCGGAATTTCTGGGCCTACGATCTGTTCGAGCACGATCCCACGATGGAACACCACGCGATGCCCGAGCACGGCCCGGGGCTCTACGAGCGCGTGCAGGCCAAGTTCACGGGATACGATCGCGTCAAGATCATCAAGGGCGCGATTCCGGCCGTATTCGCCGAGCAGGCGCCGCAAAAAATCTCGTATTTGCATATCGATTTGAACGAGGCGACCGCGGAACTCGCGGTGCTCGAGCATCTGTTCGACCGCGTCGTGCCGTCCGGCATGATCATTCTCGACGATTACGAGTGGGCGATGATCTATCGGCCGCAGAAGCTCGCCGAGGATCCGTGGTTCGAGGAGCGCGGCTATCGCGTGATGCCGCTGCCGACCGGCCAGGGCCTGGTGTTCAAGCGCTGATGGAGACGCCGACGGCACCGCGCGATAGACCGGCGGCGCTCACGGGCCAGCGCGCCCGACTGCTCGCACCGCGCGAACTGCGGTTCGAACCGATCTCGCTCAGGCCTGACGCGCCGGCGACCGACGAGTTGATCGGCGTCACTGAGTATTCGGCGATATCGATCGGCACCGAGAAGGCTGCCTATGCCGGCCTGCAGGCGTTGCGCCGCGGTCCCGCATACCCGCGGCTGGTAGGCTACTGCAACGCGGCCCGCGTGGTTCGCGTGGGCGCCGGTGTGACCACGCTTGCGCCTGGCACGCGCATCCTCACGCATCAATCGCATCAGAGCTGCTTCTGCTGCAAGCAATCCGACGTGCTCGCGATCATTCCTGAGAAGCTGAGCTCACGCGAGGCAAGCCTCGCTTACATCGCGCACATCGGCCTGACCGGCCTGCAGCGCGCGGGGCTGCGGTCCGGCGAAAGCATCGCGGTCCAGGGCCTCGGCCCGGTCGGCCTCGCGACGATCGCGCTGGCGCGCGCGATGGACGCAGGAGCCATCGTCGCGATCGGTAATTCGCTCGGCCGCGCGGAGCGGGCGCTCGGCTTGGGCGCGACTGCTGCGTTCGACGCCGGCGATTCGGGTCTCGAAAGCGGCATCGCACGCTGCAACGGCGGCAAGCTCGCCGACATCGTCGTGAGCACCGTGAACTCCTGGAGCGCGTGGCGCACGAGCCTGCAAATCGTTCGCGCATTCGGCCGGATAGCGGTGCTCGGCTTTCCGGGCCGCGGCGAACCGCTGCCCGATTTCAATCCGCTCGCCTCGGAGCCGTTCTACACCAAGCAACCGACCGTGATTTCCGCAGGCTTGGCGGCGGGATCCGATGCCTGGGGCGATGGCGATACGGCCGCGCACTGCCGCGAGAACATGGCTTTTCTGCTCGATCTCATGGAGCGCGGCCGGCTGCCGCTCGAACGACTCATCACCGACGAAGTCCCTTGGTCCGAGCTCGAAACGATCTACCGCCGCGCGGCGGACGGCGACAAGGACCTCGTCGCGGCGGTGCTGCGATGGCAGCCGCCGTGAGCGACCCGGTGCGATTCGGCGTGGTCGGCTGCGGTCGCATCGGTTCGACCGGGGATGACCGCGCACGCGAGTGGCCGACCGCCGATCTGTGGCTGCCCTATAGCCATTGCAGCGCGATCGCCGCGACCCCGGGAGCCGCGCTCGCAGCCGTTTGCGACCTTGACCCGCTTGCTGCGGCCGAGGCGGCGCGGCGTCACGGGCCGGCCGCCTGCTATCACGACATCGACGCGATGCTCGCCGCCGAGTCGCTCGATGCGCTCGCAATCGCGACGCGCACGCGCGAGCGCGGCGCCATCATCCGGCGCGCGCTGCAAAGCGGCGTGCGCGGCCTGTATTGCGAGAAGCCGCTGTCGAACTCGCTCGAGGAGGCCGACGAGCTCGCCGAGCTCATCGAGCGGCGCGGCGTCGCGTTTGTCTACGGCACCAAGCGCCGTTTCATGCCGGCTTTTCAGGCGGTGCACGCGCGCATACGCGCCGGCGAGATCGGGGCGGTCACCACGATCACGGTGCGGTTCGGGTTCGGCAGCCTGCTGTGGTCCTTGCCGCACGCGGTCGACGCCGCGATGCTGTTCGCGGACGACGCACGCGTCGAACGGGTGCAGGCGGACCTCGCGCTGGATCGCGGCGATTTACGCGGCTCGGTCGTCGACGCCGACCCGGTGCTCGGAAGCGCGACGATTCGGTTCGCAGGCGGCGTGCACGCGATACTGCTCGCCGGCGAGGGATCGGATGTTCAGATCATCGGCCGCGACGGACTCGCGACCATCGATGCCGACGGATACCGCGTGCGCTGGCGCAAACGCCGCCCGAGCCGCGACTTCGGCTGGCTGCTCGAGGAATCCATGGACCCCGCGCCCGCCGCCTCGTCGGGCACCCAGCGGAGCATCGCGAGCCTCGTGCGCTTCGTGCGCGACGGCATCGTTCCGGACTACGACATTCGCAAGGCGCTCTGCAACCAGGAGATACTGTTCGCGATGATGGAAAGCGAGCTCGGCGATGGCCGCGCGATCGGATTTCCACTGCCGCGGCGCGGGCTCGTCATCACCGGACGAACCGGCAGCCTCTACGCCTGACGCGGCGCGCGCAGCGCAGCGGCCCACGCGCGCCTCAGGCGCCCATGCTCCAGCGGATCAGCGCCGCGCTGTTGTCGGGATTCTGCCCGAATACACTTGCGGAACTCGCCTCGATCCGCAGCAGCCGATCGGCCGCGCATTGCCGCAGCAGCGGCCAGAGATTGCGGTTGTAATCATGCCGCTCGGCATAGGCGCGCGAGGATCCGACGCAATCGTCGCCCGCGATCTGCCAACCGGCGGGCTCGAAGTGCATGCCATCGACGCGGGGCGCGAGTTCGCGCAGCGCGGTAAAGAGCCCGGCCCGCAGCTCGGGAATCTGGTCGATGCTGAAGCAAGAAAACACGCAGACACGGCCGGGAAATCGCCCGAGCGCGGATAGATCGACGTCGTAATAATCGAACGGCAGGACCTTGAGATCGAGTTCGCGCTCGAGGCCGGCGAGCCGCTGCGTGCACTCGCGACCCGCGACCGTGTACTCGAGCGCGAAATAGCGTGCCGCGCGCGGGCCGCCCTGCAGCCACAGCTGCAGCAAATGGTAGCCCCAGCCGCTGCCGAGCTCGATGACCGCGTCGGCGCCGGCGGCGAGCGCAAGCAACTGCTCGAGCAGGAGCCCCGATCCGCCATGCAGCGCGAAACTGCGCGGAAGCTGCAGCCTGCGCCCAGCCACGACGACGGATTCCAGCCGATCATCGGCGCTCGCGTTCTCCCAGCGCCTGACGCGATTGACGATGCGCGCGAGGTCGCGCTCGCCTGCGCTCAGTTCCGCGTCGATGCGCGCAAGGATTGCAGGCCATTTCTCACGGCCGTACTCGCGATCGATCCATTCCGAATTCCTGACTACCACGCCGGCATCCCCGCCTCCGTCCCTGCCGCAGCCGCCCCGATCCCAAGGATGCCCGTTCCAAGCGCATTGACAAGCCATATCGCGCAGGCGGCAGCAAGCTGCCGAGCGGCGGCAAGACGCTGCCGGCGCCGCTCTCGCCTGGGCGCCGCCGCGCCGCGCCGGCGCTCGCGCGGGCCCCCGGGGCGCCGGATCCGGCGAAATGAAGTCCGCCGGCCCGGGTGGGCCGGATTGGCACGTGTCTTGCTGATACCAGCCGTACCGCACGGCTCTTTTGCCGGCGGGTCATCGGGAGCCGACATCCGTGGAGATACTTGAACGCCTCGCGGGCCTCGACAAGCTCGAAGCCATTTCCGTGCTCAAGGGCAGCTACACGGATTTTTGCGCGGCCATCCAGGCGACGCTGGAACTGACCCGGCGCAACGACATCGTTCCCGACAACGGCTCCGAGGAACAGGCGCTGATTTGCGAGAAGGCGGGCGAACTGCGGCGCATCGGCTACACGAGAGTGGAATCGCTGATCCGCGATCCGGAGGCGCTGCGGATCGCGCGCGACTTCGCCAAGTCGCTGCGCCACCGCGCAAATATGCTCGGAGTCGGCGCCGCCGGCGTCTTCGATACCGAGCTCAGCGGCATGTTCTGGCGGCGCCACGTCAGCACCTTCAACACCCGAGTCTCCTTCAACGCGCAAAAGACCGTGCCGTTTCTGCAGCCGATCCTCGCGAGCCTCGGCCCCACCGACGCGATCATCAACAAGTCCATCGGCGTCACCGGCATCGACATCAGGGCCTGGCTCCTGATCGTCGACAATCTGCAGCCGACCGAATCGGTCGACTTCCAATGGTGGCATTTCGACCGGTTGCTGGAACAGTACAAGGTCATGATCTTTCTCGACGACGTCAACGGCCGCAACGGTCCGATGCGCGTGCTGCCGAACACCCATCGATTCGAGGGCAGCCGCCGCATCTACGACTTCTGCAACTACTCCGAGCCCTATCACGGCGCCGATCCCGGATACAACGTCTTCCAGGACCGGCTCGCGGAAATCGTCAGTGCGGAGGGCAAGGCCGGAGACGCGTTCATCTTCGACACCAAGCTGTTCCACGCCCACGGAAGGCCGTCGGAAACCGAGCGCAACACCGCAACGATCTACTATCAGCTGCCCGCGACGCCGCTCAATGTGTTCTACATGAAATACCAGCCCGAAGGGCAGACCATCAACTACTAGGCCGCAACACGCGTGAAGCTCCATGTTCAACGATAAAGTCATTCTCGTCACCGGCGGCACCGGCTCTTTCGGCCGCGAGTTCGTCAAGACCGTGCTCGCGCGCTTCGCGCCGAAGAAGCTCATCATCTACTCGCGCGACGAGCTCAAGCAGTACGAGATGGGGCAGGCCTTCAACGCGCCGGCAATGCGCTATTTCATCGGCGACGTCCGCGATCAGCCGCGATTGACGCAGGCGATGGACGGCGTCGACCTCGTGGTGCACGCGGCCGCGCTCAAGCACGTGCCGGTCGCGGAATACAACCCGATGGAGTGCATCAAGACCAACATTTACGGCGCGGAGAACGTCATTCAGGCGGCCTTGAGCGCCAACGTCGACCGGGTCATCGCGCTCTCGACCGACAAGGCCGCCAACCCAATCAACCTGTACGGCGCGACGAAGCTCGCGTCCGACAAGCTGTTCGTCGCGGCCAACAACATGGTCGGCCACCGGCGCTGCCGCTTCTCGGTGGTCCGCTACGGCAACGTCGTCGGCTCGCGCGGCTCGGTGATCCCATTCTTCCAGAAGCTCATGGCGCAAGGCGTGCGCGAACTGCCGGTCACCGACGAGCGCATGACGCGCTTTTGGATCACGCTGCAGGACGGCGTCCAGTTCGTGATCAAGAGCTTCGAGCGCATGCACGGCGGCGAGATCTTCGTACCAAAAATTCCGTCGGCCACCGTGCTCGACCTCGCGAGAGTCATGGCGCCCGGGCTGCCGCCGAAGATCGTCGGCATTCGGCCCGGAGAGAAACTCCACGAGATCATGTGCCCCTGCGACGACGCGCACCTGACGCTCGAGTTCCACGACCATTTCGTGATCAAGCCGTCCGTCGTGCTCACCGAGCGCCCCGACTATGCGGTCAACCGCCTCGGCGAGGCCGGCGTGCAGGTCAAGGACGGGTTCCAATATAGCTCGGGGTCCAACCCGCAGAGGCTCGACGCCGAGGGGCTGCGGGCGCTGGTCGCGGTCAGTGCCGCGGCCGCAGCCTGACGTGAGCGGCGATTCGCCGATGAACATCGCGATCATTCCGGCGCGCGGCGGCAGCAAACGCATCCCGCGCAAGAACATTCGCGATTTCTCGGGCAGGCCGATGATCGCCTATTCGATTGCGGCGGCACGCGAGTGCGGCCTGTTCGACCACGTGATCGTGAGCACCGAGGACGCCGAGATCGCGGCGGTCGCGCGCGCGCACGGCGCCGAGACGCCGTTCGTGCGCCCCCTGGAACTCGCGGACGATCACGCCACGACGGTGCCGGTCATCAAGCACGGCGTCGAGTGGGTGCGGCAGAACTTGGGTCCGGTCGAGAAAGTCTGCTGCATCTACGCGACCGCGCCGTTGATCCAAGTCTCCGCTCTGGCGGCCGCCCACGAGCTGTTGGTGCGCGAACGCGTCAGCGGCTACGTGTTCAGCGCGACGGCGTTCCCGTTCCCGATCCAGCGCGCCTTCAAGCGCGGGGCCGACGGCCGCGTCGAAATGTTCGAGCCGGCCAACTACTACAAGCGCTCCCAGGACCTCGAGCCGGCCTACCAGGACGCCGGCCAATTCTACTGGGGAAGCGCAGCGGCATACCTCAGCGAGAAGATCTTCTTCTCGACCGATTCGATCGCACACGTGCTGCCCCGGCACCTGGTGCAGGATATCGATACGCCCGATGATTGGAGGCGCGCCGAATTGATGTATGCCATTCTCAGAGACAACGGAGAGCTGCGGTAGGTGCTGCGGCGCGGCCCCGGCGCCGACGCCCATTCGAATCGTATGATCAAGATACTCGTCACCGGTGCAACTGGACTGCTGGGCTCGACACTGGTGCCGCAGCTCGAGCGGCGCGGCCATGCCGTCATGCGCCACGGCCATCGCGCAGGCGCACAATTTCAAGCCGACCTGCGCGACCCGGCGCAGGCCGCCGCGATGCTCGCGCGCGCGAAGCCCGATTGCATCGTCAACCTCGCGGCGCTCACCGACGTCGATCGCTGCGAGCGGGAGCCCAACGAGGCCTATGAGCTCAATGTCCTCGCCGTGCAGAACCTCTGCGCCTGGATTCGCGACGAGGCGGCCGACTGTCATCTGGTGCAGATCTCGACCGATCAAGTCTACGACGGCCCGGGGCCGCATCCCGAACCCGCGGTTGCGATTCAAAACACCTACGCCTTTTCGAAGATCGCCGCCGAACTGGTCGCCGCCGGAGTCGGCAGCACGGTGCTCAGAACCAACTTTTTCGGGCGCAGCCTATGCCCGACACGCGCGAGCTTCAGCGACTGGATCCTGCAGTCGATTCGCGAGCGGCGCCCCGTGACGCTGTTCGAGGACGTGCAGTTCTCGCCGCTGTCGCTCTCGACGGTCAGCGAGATGATCGAGCGCGTCGTTCTCGAGCGCCCGCACGGCGTGTTCAATTTGGGCGCGAACGGCGGGGCGTCCAAAGCCGATTTCGCAATTGCGTTCGCGCGGGCCCTCGATTTGCCGACCGCGCAGATGCGGCGCACCGCCTCGAGCGCAGCGCCGCAGCTCGCCGCCCGGCGGCCTCGCGACATGCGCATGGACAGCCGTCTGTTCGAGAAAACCATGGGCCTCGAACTGCCGACTTTGACCGATGAAATCAACGCCATGCGGGGTGTGTACCTTGAACCGGCCTGATCGCGTGCTGCAGATCGAGGGCAAACGCATCGGCGATGCCTACCCCACCTATTTCATCGCCGATATCGCGGCCAACCACGACGGCGATCTCGAGCGCGCCAAGGCGCTGATTCACATGGCGGCCGAAGCCGGCGCGGATGCCGCGAAGTTTCAGCACTTCAAGGCCGAGACCATCGTCAGCGACGCCGGATTCAAGGCCCTGGGTGCGCGCCGCTCGCACCAGGCGGCGTGGAACCGCAGCGTCGTCGAGGTTTACCGCGACGCCAGCGTGCCGCTGCTGTGGACCCAGGCGCTCAAGACGGCCTGCGATCAAGCCGGCATCTGTTTCTTCACGAGCCCCTATGACCTCGCGCTCGTCGACCACGTCGACCCGTTCGTGCCGGCGTTCAAGATCGGCTCGGGCGACATCACCTGGCTGGAGATCATCGAACATATTGCGGGCAAGCAAAAGCCGTATCTGATCGCGACCGGCGCGTCGGGCATGGACGAGGTCGAACGCGCGGTGCAGGCGGGTCTCTCGATCAATCCGCGGCTCGCACTAATGCAGTGCAACACCAATTACACCGCGCAGCTCGAAAATTTCCGCCACATCCAGTTGAACGTCCTCAAGTGCTACCGTGCGATGTACCCCGAGATGGTACTCGGCCTCAGCGACCACACAGCGGGGCACGCGACCGTGCTCGGTGCGGTCGCACTCGGCGCGCGCGTCATCGAAAAACACTTCACCGACGATACATCGCGCGCCGGACCCGACCACGGCTTCTCGATGAATCGGCGGACCTGGCGCGACATGGTGGAGGCGACGCGACAACTCGAATCGGCGCTCGGCACCGGCGTAAAGAAGATCGAGGCGAATGAGGCCGAGACCGCGATACTGCAGCGGCGCGCGATCCGCCTCACGCGGGATCTCGCTGCCGGCAGCATCGTGACGCGCGACCATCTCGAGGTGCTGCGCCCCTGTCCGCCGGACGCCATCACCCCCGCACAGGTGGGTCAAGTCGGCGGCAAGACGCTGACACGCAGCAAGAAGGCTGGAGATTATCTGCGATGGAGCGATCTCGCATAGGAGTCATCGTGCCGGCGCTCAACGAAGCGGCGACGATCGGCGGCGTACTTGCGCGAGTCCGCGAGCACGGGCTTGCGATCGTCGTCGACGACGGCTCGCGCGACGACACGGCGGACTTGGCGCGCGCGGCGGGCGCCGAGGTCGTGTCCCATGCGGTCAACCGCGGCTACGACGCGGCCTTGAACACGGGTTTTGCGCGCGCGGCGGAACTCGGCTGCGCCTACGTGATCACGATCGATGCGGACGGCCAGCATGACGCCGCGCAGCTTCGGCAAATCATCGCTCATCTGGACGGCGGCTACGAGCTCGTGCTCGGCGTCCGCGACCGCTTCCAGCGTTTCGCCGAGCGCTGGTTCGCATTTGTGAGCAAGCGGCGGTGGTCGGTGTCCGATCCGCTCTGCGGGATGAAAGGCTATGCGATCGGTCTGTACCTGCGCGCCGGCCATTTCGACAGCTTCGGCTCGATCGGCACGGAACTCGCGATCCGCTCGAAGCAGGACGGTGCGCGGACGATCGAGATGCCGGTCACGACGCGGATGCGCGCCGATGCGCCGCGCTTCGGCCGCCGTTTCGCGGCGAACTACAAGATTCTGCGGGCACTCGCGCGGCTCGTCGTGGCGCGCGGCGGGCGCAGGCGCGCGCGCTGACATGGACCGCAAGCCCATCAAGGTTGCGATCATCGGCTGCGGCCGCATCGGCGCCCAATGGGACGCGCAGCAGGCCGCGCCGGCCCATTCCCTGACGCATGCCGCCGCGTTCAGCCGGCATCCACAAGCGACTCTGGTCGCGGTTTGCGACCGCGATTTCGCCAAGGCACAGCAGGCCATGCGGCGTTGGGGTGCTGCGCGCGCGTATGGCGAGGTTGGAGCAATGTTTGCCGAGCAGGACGTCGACATCGCGGTGATCGCGGCCCCGAGCGCGACCCGCGGCGAGATCGTGGGTCCCGCGCTCAGCGCAGGCGTCAAGGTGCTGGTCATCGAGAAGCCGCTCGCAACCACGCTCGCCGAGTGCCGGCAATTGGCCGCGGCGATCGACGCCGCGGGGTGCAAGTCGCTGGTGAATTTTTCGCGCCATTGGGACCCGAGCATGCGGGACCTGCGCGCCGCGATCGAGGCGGGCAGCCTTGGCGCCGTACAGCGGCTCGTCGGCACCTATGGCAAGGGGCTCGTGAACAACGGCTCTCACTTGATCGACTTGGCGGGACTGCTCTGCGCGGCGCGGCCGCTGCGCGCACGCGCGCTCGGCAGTCCGCTCGATCCGGGCGAGTCGGCATGGTCGGGCGGCCGAGACCCGACTTGCGATGCGCAGATCGTCTACGCGGCCGAGACCGGCGCCGAGTTTCAGCTTGCGATCTGGGGTACCGATCACCGGGCTTATACCTGCTTCGAGTTGCGCCTGATCGGCAGCCGCGCGCTCTGCGACGTCACGCGCGGCGGCCGCCGCTTGAGCCTGACCACGATCGAGGACGACCCGAATTTCGAAGGCTACCGGATCCCGGGCGGCGCCCGCGATCTGCCGGCGCAGGCACTGCAGTCGATGGATCACATGGCCGACGAGGCGGTGCGATTGGCGCAGGGCACGCTGCGGCGCTCCGACTGCGACGCGCAGGCGGCGCTGCAAACCGCGCTCACCGTCGAGGCGGTGCGCCGCTCCGCACTCGCGGACGGCGCGTGGGTCGAGCTCGCCGCGGTCGAACGCAACAGTGATTGAAGGAGCATCGTGAACACTCTCGCAATGTTGGGTGGCGACCCGATACGCACCGCCGAATTCCCGGTTCGCCGCCCGATGGGCGAGAGCGAGAAGCGTGCGGTTCTCGAGGTCATGGAGAGCGGCAATTTGTCGGGCTTTTTCGGCAGCCCGGGCCCGCAGTGGCTCGGCGGCCCCAAGGTTCGCGAGTTCGAGCACAAATGGGCCGCGGCCTACGGATTTGCGCACGCGATCGCGGTGAACTCCTGGACCACCGGCTTGATGTGCGCGGTCGGCGCGATCGGCATCGGACCGGGGGACGAAGTGATCGTCTCGCCGTATACGATGTCGGCGAGCGCCACCGCGATCCTGTTCTACGGCGGCATCCCGATCTTCGCCGACATCGATCCCGATACCTTCAACATCACGGCCGCAAGCATCGAGCGCGCCTTGAGTCCGCGCACCAAGGCGATCATGGTCGTGCATATCTTCGGTCAGGCGGCCGACATGGACCCGATCATAGCGCTCGCGCGGCGCCGCGGCCTCAAGGTCATCGAAGACGCGGCACAGGCGCCGGGCGTGCACTACAAGGGGCGAGCGGTCGGCGCGATCGGCGATATCGGCGGCTTCAGCCTCAATTACCACAAGCACATCCACACCGGCGAAGGCGGCATGCTGGTCACGAATGACGCCTCGCTCGCGCTGCGCTGCCAGTTGATCCGCAACCACGGCGAGAATCTCGTCGAGGCTCAGCAGGTCGAAGACCTGACCAACATCCTCGGGTCGAATTACCGGCTGACCGAACTGCAGGCGGCGATCGGCACCGCGCAGCTGGACCGGCTCGAGGGTCACTTGCACACGCGGCGCCGGCTGGCCGCGCATTTCGGGCGGCAATTGGCGGGTATCACGGGCTTAACTCCCGCACGCCTCGCCGACGGCGCCGAGCACGCTTACTACCTCTATCCGGTCAAATACGATGCGCGCGCGACCGGCATTGCGCGCGGCGAGTTCGTCGCCGCGGTCAATGCCGAGTTGCCGAAGCCCACTATCTGGGAGCAAACCGGCTGGGTCGAGGGGTACGTGAAACCGCTCTATCTTGCGCCGCTCTACCAACGCAAAATCGCGCTCGGCCCCAACGGGTTTCCATGGACGATGAACCCCTCGGTCAGCTATGACTACCGGATCGGGCTCTGCCCGGTCGCCGAGCAGATGCACGGAGAGGACCTCATTTACACGCCGCTGATTCGCGAACCGCTCGCGGAAGCCGACATCGACGATTTCGTTGCGGCGACCCGCAAGGTCTTGCGGCACAAAGGCGCGCTACGCCGGCCGGCCGCATGACCACGCCGGACGCGCGCGCCGCTGCGCCGCCCATGCCGACCGAGGCGGCGCTTGCGGGCCCCGTTGCGATCGTTGCGCACGACGCCGGCGGCGCCGAGGTGCTCAGCAGTTTCGTGCGGCGGACCCGGCTCGACTTTCGGTTCGCGCTGCAGGGTCCGGCCCGCGCGGTGTTCGAACGCAAGCTCGGCGCGCATCGCAACCTCGGATTCGAGGCGGCGCTCGCTGAGAGCAGCCGGCTGCTCTGCGGCACGAGCTGGCAATCGGACCTCGAACTGCGCGCGATCGAACTCGCGCGGATCCGCGGGAAACCCTCGGTTGCCTGGCTCGATCATTGGGTCGGGTACCGCGAGCGATTCCTGCGCGCGGGCGCGCTCTGCATGCCCGATGAAATCTGGGTCGGCGATCCGATTGCCGCCGAGCTCGCGCACCGGCTGCTGCCGCAGGTGCCGATCAGGCTGCAGGACAATCCCTATTTTGCGGACATGCGCGCCGAACTCGCGAGCGCGAGTCCCTTGTTTGCACCGACCCCGGACCGTCTGTCGGTGCTGTATGTCTGCGAGCCGGTCCGCGAAGCCGCGGCGCGGCAGTTCGGCGACCCGATGCATTGGGGATATACCGAGGAGCTCGCGATGCACTACTTCCTCTCCAATGTCGGCGCACTCGGGCGCACGGTCGGCCGCATCTTGATAAGACCGCACCCGTCGGAACCCGCTGACAAGTATCTGGAGCTCGCTGCGCAGTTTGATTTGCCGCTGCAGTTTTCCGGCGGAGCACCGTTGAGCGTGGAGGTGGCATCCAGCGATTGCGTCGTCGGCTGCAGCAGCATGGCGATGGTGATCGGCCTGATCGGCGGCAAACGCGTCGTGAGCTGCATTCCCCCCGGAGGAGCGCCGTGCCCGCTGCCTCAGCCCGAAATCGAAATGCTGCGCGACCTGGCGCGCGGCCTGCGCCGATGACGCCTCAGAGCCGCGCGGCGCCGAACGGCGCCGGCGGCGGCGCGTCCCGCAGATACGAGCGCAGCGGCAGCGCGAGCTGAAAGCGGCTGACGTAGCCGTGAAATTGCGCGGCACGAAACGCGTAGAACGACAGCGGGTCGGATTTGAATCCGTCGAGCCGCGCCAGGCACGCATCGACGCTTTCGGGCGCGATCAGCGCCGGGTCGACGGTCGCGCGGAACGCCAGCGTCATCTCGGTGACGACGGGATTGAGGATCGCGATGGAATTGCGCAAGAAATGCAGCGCGCCGGTCGTCGGCAGATCGTACATGAGGCACAGGTCGCAGCCATGCAGGTGCGCCTCCATCGGCTCCTGCATGCCGTGCATCAGCATTTGTGGATCGATGTCCAGCGCCGCGTGCAGCAGCCGGATGATCGAATAGCCCGGCTTGCAGCGGATCTTGAGCTTGATGTCGGCGGCGTCGAACCACGCAACCAGGCGCCGGATGCCGTCGAGATACACGTCGAGCGGCGCGAACGGTATGCCGTTGAGCGCGAGACCGTTGAGCATCAGCGTCGCGGCGCGCGGGCCCTCGCCTACGTCACTGCTGCCCGCGAAGCACTCCGGGAACGCGATCGGGAAGCTCCTGACGGCTTCGCGGTTCACATCGTGGATTGCACAGCCTTGGGCGGGGTGCGTGAGTGCGACGATGTCGCGGTACGAGAATTCAATGTCGCAGATCGTCTTGCTATGCGGCAGCAACACGACCGGAATCGACTTCTGCTCGGCGAAACTCACGAGCGGCCCATGGAATCCGGTGTCGTGATCGGACAGCAGCAGCTTGAACGGCGCCGAGTCGCTGAAGTGGCGCTGCAACTCGAAATAGGTCAACAGCTGGGAACGATACAGCTGTACGAGGTGCTCGACTTGCCGCAATCTGTACGGCGCGAGCGGCAGATGCCGTGCGAGCCGCCGCTCGAGCGCCTCGGTCATGACCTGCGTGAACGTGCCGAGCTGCTCCGCCAAGCGCGGAGTGAGCGACGCGACGGCGCTGTGCGGATCGACGAGCCCGATCTGCCACTGGGCCGGCACCGGGACGTTCCAATACTTCGCCTCGAGGTTGGCCGCCGACACGCCGGCCGCCCGCAGCTCCTTGCAGAAATACTCGCCGTCGTAGACGCAGGTCGGCAGATGAGTCAGCGCGAACCGCGATCCGGGCGGCGGAGCCGCCTCGCGAAAATCGGGTATCGGATAGATCGGCGGCGCCTGCGAGCCGTACTCATAGGTCTTGAAATCGATGCCGTGCTGATGCAGGAACAGCGCGAGCGGCAGCGACGGCAGGAACGAGTTGAAGTAGTAGGTCGCCGGGCTCTCGTTGACCAGCAAATGGAAGCGGCGCTGCTGCAGGCGCGGCTCCAGCCGCTCGGGCAGCGTCGCATACCACTGCAGCGTCATGAACAGATAATAGAAATTCAGATGCTGCCAGCCGATCATCGATATCGCGGTGCCGCTGTCGCGCCTCGCGAGGTCGAGCTCGCACTCGAATTCGTGTGCGGCGGCGTGCGCGGCCTGGTCCATCGCGTGATACGAAAGCCCCTTGGTCGTCGCGATGAGCTCGACGTTGCGCAGCCCGCTCGCCGCGACCGGGTCGCCGAGCAGGGGGTCGAACAGGTAGATGTCATAGTCCGCGAGGCCGGCGCAGATTCGCTGTGCATCGGCGATCGCGTCGGCATGCAGAATCACGACGGTATCGCGCATCAGTTCCTCGCCCGCATCGATCGGAACAGCGCCACGCGTGCCTACAGGTAGATGCGCAGCGGGTGCGCCGCCTGATAGAGGCCGAGGTAGGCGAAAAACTGCGCGTCGCGGAACACGTAGAGCGTCAGCGCATCGGACTTGAAGCTGTCGAGCCGCTGCAGCACGGCATCGAGATTCTCCGCCGGGACCACGCCCGCATGGCACGAGGCGAATTGCGCCGGCGTGTGCTCGGTCACGACCGGGTTGAGAGTCGGAATCGAATTGTTGAGGAAGTGCAGGCAGTCGGTGCTCGCAAGGTCGTACATCAGGCACAAATCGCAGTCGCGCGAATGCTCCGCGATCGTCGCCTCGAGATTGCGCACCAGCATCTCGGCGTCGATGCCCAGGGAGGCATTGAGGAGCCTCACGATCGAGGATCCTGGTTTGCAGCGGATCTTCAGCGCCACGTCGGCGGAATTGCACCACGCGACGATGCGCCGGATACCGTCGATATAAGCCTCGGTGGGCGCGACGGGTATGCCGTCGAGCGATACCGCGTTGAGCAGCAGCGAGATCGTGCGCAGGCCCTGGCCGGGCGCGCTCGTACCGCTGAAACGCTCCGCATAGCCGATCGGCAGCGTGCGCACCGCGCGGCGATTCGGGTTGTAGATTACGCGGCCCTGGATCGGGTGCGTGAGTACCAGGATGCTGCCGTAGGTGAATTCGATGTCGGAGCCGACCTTGGCGGTCGGCAGCAAGATCACCGGCAGCGAGCGCTCCTCGGCGAAGCTGATCAACGGGCCATGGAAACCCGTGTCGCATGCGGACAGCAGCAGTTTGGACGGGACGCTTTCGTCGAAAACGCGTTGCAGCTCGAAATATGCGACGAGCTGCGCCCGGTACTGGTGGACGATTTGATCCACCTGGCGCGAGCGGTAGGCGGGCAGCTTGATGTATGGGCTCAGCAACTGCTCGACGGCTTCATGGAGCATCCAGGCAAACTGGTCGAGCTGGTCCTGCAGCTCGGGCTCGAGTTCCGCGACGACGTTCTGGATGTCGGTCAGGCCGACCGTCAGAGATCCGGGCAGCGCAATGTTCCCGCGCTTCGACTCCAGGTTGATCGCGGGTTTGCCGGCCGCCTCGATCTCAGCGCCGAAATAGCCGATGTCCTCGTGACAGCCCGCGAGGTGGGTCAGCAGGTAATCCGGCCCGAGATCGGCAATGTCATCGGAGAAGTTCGGGACCGGACAATCCGGCGCGCCCGCGGCTCCGTAAGGGTGGATCTTGAACACGACACCGCTTTCCTGCAGATACGAGATCAGCGGCAACGCCGGCAGGAAGGAGTTCGAGTGATACTCGGACGGATTGTCGTTGACGAGCAGATGCACGCTGCGCTGCTGCAGCCGGGGACCATGGCGCTCCCAGAGGCTCGAATACCACCGCAGCGTCAGCAGCAAACCATAGAGGCTGCGATGCTGCCAGCCGAAGATCGAGATGTCGGTTCCGCACTCCCGCTGTACGAGATCGAGCTCGGCCTCGAACGCGAATGCGGCCTCCTGGGCTTCGCGGTCGATCGCGTGGAACGACGGGCCGCCGAGTCCGGTTACGAGCTCGACGTTGCGCAGCCCGCTCGCCGCGACCGCATCCCCCAAGCCCGGATCGAACAAATAAATGTCATAGTCCTGCAGACCGGCGCAAATTTGCTGCGCGCCGGCGATCGCATCGGCATGCAGGATCAAGACGGTTTCTCGCATAAACAGGCATCTCGTTCGATTCGGTCCAACCCACTTGGGTCGCGCGCCGATCTTAGCGCAGGGTTTGCCCCCCAGAGAGGCTATATTGCCCGGAACGCTCGACGGCGCGCACCATCGCCGACGCCGTCACATTTCTGCATGCGACACGTCAAACCGCGAGGCGCGAGCCGCGGCGCGGCCGGCTATTTCGATTGACCGCGCCGCAGCCGGCAGCTAGCCTAACCAACTGTTTGTCTTTGGGAATTTAAGCGGTGCTCAACAAGCTCATGACACGGTCGGCAGTGCTCGCGGTGACGGCGGGCGCCGCGCTGTTGTTGTGGTACGCATCGAGCCACCGGCAAGAAGCCGTCGTCGCTGTGCCGGGCGTCGCAACGCCGAGCGCCGCCGCGCCGAGCGCCGCCGCGCCGACCGCCGACATGTCGGGCGCCGCTCAGCCCGGCGTAGCGACGCCCGGCGCAGATGCATCGGCCGCGGCGGGCGACCCGCGCTCCGCGGCCAGCACCGCGCCGCCGGCCGAGCAGCTCACGTCGATCGACATCGTCGTCGCGCGCAACGACACACTCGACGCGATTTTCGGCCGCGCGTCTCTCGACAAGGCCGACCTCGCCGCGATCCGCAACCTGCCCGGCATCCGCGCCAGCATCGATTCCTTGAAACCCGGCGATGCGATCCACGTCACGCATGCAAACGGCGCGATCCGATCGCTGACGCGCAAGGTCAGCGAGACGCAGACGCTCGAGGTCGTGCGTACCGATGGAGGCTTCACGACCCGGATGCTCGAGGATCCGACTGAAACGCGCATACGCACCGCGAACGCGGTCATCGACAGTTCGCTGTTTCAGGCGGCCGAAGCCGCCGACATCTCCGACGGCATCGCGCTGAAGCTCGCGAACATTTTCGGCTGGGACATCGATTTCGTGCTCGACATTCGCGAGGGCGACCGCTACGGCGTCGTCTATGAGCAGATCTACCAGGACGGCAAGAAGCTCCGCGATGGCGAGATTCTGGCCGCCGAATTCGTCAACAACGGAAGGGTCTACCGAGCGGTCGGCTTCAAATCGGAATCCGGCCGCTTGAACTACTACGCGCCGAACGGGCTTGCGATGCGCAAGGCGTTTCTGCGTGCGCCCGTCGAATTCACCCGCGTGAGCTCGCGATTCAATCCGCACCGTCTGCATCCGATTCTGCAGACGATCCGCGGCCACATGGGGACCGATTACGCGGCGCCCACCGGCACGCCGGTGCATGCCTCCGGCGATGGGCGCGTGAGCTTTGCGGGCCGCCGCGGCGGCTACGGCAATGCGATCGTGCTCGCCCACACCAACAGCATCTCGACGCTCTACGGACACATGTCGCGCTTCGCGAAGCAAATCCGCGTCGGAACACGCGTCCAGCAGGGCGACGTCATCGGATACGTCGGCATGACGGGGCTCGCAACCGGTCCGCACCTGCATTACGAGTATCTCGTCAACGGCGCGCACAAGAATCCGCAAACCGTGCAGTTGCCCGGCGCCGAACCGTTGCGCGCCGATTCCCTGCACCGCTTCCTCAGCGAGTCCGCGCCCTTGCTGAGCCGCCTCGATCCGCCGTCGGTGCCGACCGGGGAAGCGGCGAGCCTGGCGCCGGGAAGCCCTGCCCCGGCCGCGCCGGCGGCGCCTGCCGGCGGCGCGGACCCGGCGCGCGCGCGCATTTCCGCCAACTGAAGCGCGGCCGCCGGATTCACATGAGTCTTTACCTTGGCCTCATGTCCGGAACGAGCATGGATGCGATCGATGCGGCGCTCGTCGATTTCGACTGCACGCCGCATCGGCTCGTTGCGGCGAGCGCGACGCCGCTGCCGGCGGCGCTGAAACGCCGCGTCGCCGCGCTATTGGACGCATCCGAGCGCGGTCTCGCTCGACGAAATCGGACAGGTCGACGTCGAAGTCGCGCGCGCATTCGCGGCGGCCGCGTTGTCGCTGCTCGAAGACTCCGGCACGCCGCGCGAACGCGTCACGGCGATCGGCAGCCACGGCCAGACGCTCCGGCATCGCACCGACATCTCACCGCCGTTCACGTGGCAGATCGGCGACCCGAACACCGTCGTCGAAATGACCGGCATCACCGTGGTCGGCGACTTTCGGCGCCGCGACATCGCAGCCGGCGGCCAGGGCGCGCCGCTCGTGCCCGTGTTTCACGATCAAGCATTTCGCAGCGAAACCGAGGACCGCGCAATCATCAACATCGGCGGCATTGCCAACCTCACGGTGCTGCGCCGCGACCGGCCGGTGCTGGGCTTCGACACCGGACCCGGCAATCGCCTGCTGGACGCCTGGATTTCGCGCCATCAGGGCGTCGATTTCGACCACGACGGCCGCTGGGCCGCCGGCGGCCGCTGCGACACCGTTCTGCTGCAGAGTCTGCTCGAAGAGCCGTATTTGTCGCTGCCGGCGCCCAAAAGCACCGGCCGCGAGCTGTTCAATCTGGCGTGGCTCGACACCAAACTGCGCGGCGCCGAGCGCAACTCCCAGGATGTCCACGCGACGCTGCTCGAATTCACCGCGCAGACGATCGCCGCGGGCGTTCGCCGCTACGCGCCGGGCTGCTCGCTTTTCGTCTGCGGCGGAGGCGCGCACAACACCCGGCTGCTGGCCTCGCTCGCGCGCCTCGCCTCCCCGAACCGTGTCGCGACGACCGCGGTGCTCGGCCTCGATCCCGATTATGTCGAGGCCATCGCGTTCGCATGGTTCGCGCGCCGCACTTTGAGCGGCCTACCCTCGAGCGCCGCGAGCGTCACCGGGGCCGCCGGCGCGCGGATCCTCGGCGGCATCTACCATCAAGCGGCTAGGAATCATTTAGTGTCGATGCACCTGCCGCAAGCTGCGCCCATGAACGACACCGACCTCAAGGCCGCCGCGCTGTACATCAACCGCGAGTTGTCGTTTCTCGAGTTCAATCAGCGCGTGCTCGAGCAGGCCAAGGACCGCCGCATACCGCTGCTCGAGCGCGTCAAGTTTCTGTGCATTTCCTGCGCGAATCTCGACGAGTTCTTCGAAATCCGGGTCGCGAGCCTCAAGGAACTCATCGAAGCCGGTGCGAGCCAGACCGGGCCGGACGGAATGTCGGCGCATGAGCAGCTCAAGGCGATCAGCGCACGCGCGACGCTGCTCGTCGATGAGCAATATACGCTGCTCAACGACGTGCTGATGCCGGAGCTCGCGAAGCACGGCGTCGTATTCCTGTCACCCGATTCGTGGTCGGTGAGCGCAAGCCGCGTGGATCTCCGAATACTTCGTTTGCGAGGTCGAACCGGTGCTGAGCCCGCTCGCGCTCGATCCGGCGCGCCCGTTCCCGAAGATCCTCAACAAGAGCTTGAACTTCGCGATCGTCGTCGAGGGCGAGGACGGCTTCGGCCGCAACAGCGGCCTCGCCGTCGTCCAGGCTCCGCGCTCGCTGCCGCGCCTGATTAGGCTGCCCGATGAGCTCGGCCGACAGCAATTCGTGTTCCTGGGCACGATCGTGGAGGCGTTCGTATCGAAGCTGTTCGCGGGCATGAGCGTCAAGGGCTGCTACCAGTTTCGCGTGACCCGCAATAGCGATCTGTTCGTCGAGCAGGAAGAGGTCGACGATCTGTTGCGCGCGGTCGAGGGCGAACTTGCGTCGCGGCGCTACGGCGACGCGGTGCGCCTCGAGACCGCGCATCACTGCCCCGAGGAAATCCTCACGTATCTGCTCGACCAGTTCGCGCTCACGAGCGACGATTTGTACCGTGTCGCGGGTCCCGTGAACCTGAATCGCTTGATGGCCGTCTATGACCTGCTCGACATCGCCGCACTGAAGTATCCCGCATTCGTGCCGAGCGTTCCGGAGCGCTTGCGCACCGGCGGCGACTTGTTCGCGACCCTGCGCGCCGGCGACGTGCTTCTGCAGCATCCGTTCGAGGGTTTCGGACCGGTCATCGACTTCATCAAGACCGCGGCCGCGGACCCCCAGGTTCTCGCGATCAAGCAGACGCTGTATCGCGCCGGCAGCGACTCGACGATCGTCGGGGCGCTCGCGGAAGCGGCGCAGGCCGGCAAGGACGTCACGGTGATCATCGAGTTGCGCGCGCGATTCGACGAAGAGACGAACATCGACATTGCGACCAAGCTGCAGGAGGCCGGCGCGCACGTCATGTACGGCGTGTTCGGCTACAAGACCCACGCCAAGCTCGTGATGGTCGTGCGCCGCGAGGAATCCGGGCTGCGCCGCTACTGCCAC
Source organism: uncultured Gammaproteobacteria bacterium (assembly GCA_963782845.1). Taxonomy (GTDB): domain Bacteria; phylum Pseudomonadota; class Gammaproteobacteria; order Steroidobacterales; family Steroidobacteraceae; genus Bog-1198. The sequence continues at coordinate 29,335 of CAWALM010000004.1, forward strand.
CTGGGAACCGGCAACTACCACGCCAAAACCGCGCGCCTCTACACCGACTATGGGCTCATGACCGCCGATGCGGCGATCGGCGAGGACATACACGAGATTTTTCTTCAGCTCACCGGACTCACGCGCGTCCCGCGGCTGCGCAAGCTCTTGCAGGCGCCGTTCAGCCTGCACCGCGCGATCGTCGAGAAGATCGAGCGCGAGACCGAGCACGCGCTCGCGGGCAAGCCGGCGCGCATCACCGCGAAACTGAATGCCCTCACGGAGCCCGCGGTCATCCAAGCGCTATATCGCGCATCGCAACTCGGCGTCGAGATCGATCTGATCGTGCGCGGGGTATGCTGTCTGCGGCCCGGCATTACCGGCGTGTCGGACCGAATTCGGGTGCGCTCGATCATCGGGCGCTTTCTCGAGCATTCCCGCGTTTACTGCTTCGCCAATGACGGCAAGCCCGAGATCTATTGCGGCAGCGCCGATTGGATGGACCGCAACCTGTTTCGGAGGGTCGAGGTCGCGTTTCCCGTGGAGTCCCCGGAGCTGCAGGCGCGCGTCACCGAGGAGCTCGAGCTGTATCTCGCCGACGATGTGCAGGCCTGGATCATGCAGCCGGGCGGGCAGTACCTGCGCGCCCGCGACACGACGCACACTTGCGCCCAGACGCGCCTGCTGAACCGCTACGACGAGCGCGTCGCGCTCAAAGATAGTTGAGGCGAAACCCGCCGTCCTTCAAGTATTGGCGCTCCTGCTCGAGGTCCTCGAGGGTGAGCGGATGCTCCTTCATCCAGCGCTGCGGCAATTCCAGGCCGATGCTGCGGCCCTTGACCCGCAGAACCACTTCCGGCAGCGGCTGGGGGCTGCGGCCGCGATGCAATAGCACGGCGAGGCGCAGCAGCACGATCAGAAATTCGGCGAGCCGATCCCAGGGCGGGACGAGGTCCTCGAGCGCCTCGAACGACAGTTGACGGCGATGTGCGCCGACCAGCGCCGCGAGCAACAGCTGCTCTTCGCGCGGAAAGCCGGGCATATCGGCGTGTTGGAGCAAGTAGGCGCTGTGCCGATGATATTTCGAATGCGCGATGTCTAGGCCCGTCTCGTGGAGCCGCGCTCCCCAACGCAGAGCCATCTCCGCGAGCGGGTCTTCGAGCCCCCATTCGGATTCGACTTGCGCGAGCAACGCGACCGCGGTCACCTCCACGCGCTCGGCCTGCACCGCGTCGACGTGATAGCGCATCTCCATCGCGCGCACCGTGCGCACTCGCGCATCCTCGTCCGTGAAGCGACCGACCAGATCGTAGAGCAGGCCCTCGCGCATCGCGCCTTCGGCGACCCGCACCCGATCTATCCCCAAGCTCTCGACGAGCTCGATGAGAATCGCGAGCCCGCTCGGAAACACCGGCGCGCGCTCCGCATCGACCTCGGGCAGATCGAGTTCGTCGACATGCCCCGCCGCCACGACGCGTTCGACCAACTTGTTGAGATTGTCGAGCGTGATGCGCGGATTCTCAGGGTCGAGGCGGCGCAGCACATCGGCGATCACGCGCACGGTTCCGGAGCTGCCGAACGCCTCGAGCCAGCCCATCTTGCGGTAGGCTTCCTGCACCGGCTCGAGTTCGAGGCGCACCGCCGTGCGCGCCCGCTCGAAGCGCTTTTCGGATATTCGGCCGTCGTCGAAGGCGCTGAGGCCCACGCAGCCGACCGACAGGCTCTCGAGCAGCAGCGGAGCGAAGCCCTCGCCGATGACGAGCTCGGTCGAGCCGCCGCCGATGTCTATCACCAACCGCTTGTCGGGATTCAAGGGGCTCGTATGCACGACGCCCGAATAAATCAGCCGGGCCTCTTCGAGCCCGGAGATGATTTCGATCGGATGGCCGAGCGCGGCGCGCGCGCGCTCCAGGAACCATCGTTTGCGCTTGGCGCGGCGCAGCGCATTGGTGCCCACGACCCGCACGCTGTCGGCCTGCATCGCGCGAAGGCGCTGTCCGAAGCGTTCGAGGCAGCGCAGCGCGCGCGCCACGGCTTCATCGTCGAGTCGTCCGGTGTCGCCGAGACCTGCGCCGAGGCGCACCATTTCTCGCAGCCGGTCGAGAATGACCAGTTGGCCGTGCTGATGGCGCGCGACCACCATGTGAAAACTGTTGGAGCCGAGATCGACGGCAGCGAGCACGTCGGGTACGACACGACCGCCGCTCATCTACAAGTCCAGCATTCTCAGGCGGAGAACGAGGACCCGCAGCCGCAGGTGGTCTTGGCGTTTGGATTGCGTATGACGAATTGCGCGCCTTGCAGATCTTCCTTGTAGTCGATCTCGGCGCCCATGAGGTATTGCGCGCTCATCGGATCTATCAGCAGCTGGACGCCGCCGTTTTCGACGCAAAAGTCGCCCTCTTCGACGTTTTCGTCGAAAGTGAAGCCGTACTGGAAGCCGGAGCAGCCGCCGCCCGAGACGAACACCCGCAGCTTGAGGTTGGGGTTCGCTTCCTCGCGGATCAATTCTCCGACCTTGCCGGCCGCGGCATCGGTAAACACCAATACCTGCGGCGGCGCACCCGGCTCCGTGGCCGGCGCAGTGTCGATCGATTCCGATGTGGCGTTCATCGCAGCTAGTGTACTCGGCTGCGACTGACCAATCAAAGAGCCGGGTCCCCGGCGGGCGCCGGTTCGCTCGCTACGGGGCCCGAATTGGCCTTGTGCAGCAGTTTTCCGTTGATTTGGGCGCCGATCGCGGTTTCGATGATCGTGTAGTAGACATTGCCGAGCACACGCGCTTTCGGGCCCAACTCGACGCGCTCGGCCGCTTCGATGTCGCCCTTGACGATGCCGTTGAGCACGATGCTGGGAACCACGACCGAGCCCTCGATGCAGCCGTGCTCGCTGACCGAGAGAATTGCGCCCGGTCCGCTGCCGGAACTCACGTTGCCGTTGATATGCCCATCGAGATGCAAGCCGCCCTCGAATTCGACGTCCCCGTCGATGCGTGTTTTTACCCCGATCAGGGTCTGAATCTTTGCCGGGTTACTCTGTTTCCGCTTGAACATCTAGGACACCTTTGGACTTAACGTCATTCGTCGCTTCCGCCTCGACCGACATCCCTTGAGCCTTCCAAACGAAGGCCTGCCGGTAGCCATGGTTCACATCCTTACCCGTATGGATCTCGACCCCGACGCGGGTGGGCTCGAACCCGACCGGCAATTGCACCGCCTCATCGTAATCCTGAAAATACTTGAACGAGTATGCCTGGCTCGCGCGGACGCCGGGTGAGACCCGCGCGAGATCCAGGCTCATCGGTTTGCCGTTCTGCAGCCCGTCGATCGTCATCAAGAAACTGCCGTTAATCGTACCGCTCGGTTTGCCGGTCTGCATCAATACAAATTTGATGTGAAATGCGCCGGCGGCCGTGTCGGGCACGATCTGCATCTGCTGCACCTTGACGCTGACGACCGACTCGGGCTGCACCAGACCGCGATAGAACGACAAATCCTGGTTGAGCCGTGCGATCTGGCTCTGCATGTCGCCCAAGCTCTGCTCGACCTGCTTGTAGCCCTCGCGATCGACCCGTCGCGCGACTTCCGCCGCCTCGAGTTCGGTACGCTGCTGCGCGTTCTCGGCCTCGAGGCTGCGAATTCGCGCGCTCGTAGAGAGGGCGCCGCGCACCGAATCGATGACGCGGTAACCGGCCTCGTAGCGGCCCAGCTCGAAGGCGCCATAGAGGCTCGCCGCGCCGATCAGCACGAACAATGCCAGCAGCAGCGCGCGCCGCTTCGGCGCATAGGATCGGACAACCAGTTTGCCGAACGAGACCGCCATAGCCGTCGATACCCACCCCAAACGCCGCGAGGGTAGGAGACATTACACGATGCGGCGGGACTTGCGTCAGCCAGTTGCGCAAACTAAGGAGGCGCGGCTGCGGCCGGCGGCCATTTTCCCAGGGCCGACAAGAGCTTCTGGCGCCGTTCTGCGACAATCGGGCGCCCGCGCTATCATTGACGCACTGCCGGAAGCGGCGCCGCGCGGGCAATGCTCGAGGATTATGGCGATGTTGTGGCTCAAGGCATTTCACGTAGTCGCGATGGTCACTTGGTTTGCAGGCTTGTTCTATCTGCCGCGGCTGTTCGTCTATCATGCCGACGCGCTCGACGCCCCGAGCGTGCAGCGCTTCCAGGTCATGGAGCGGCGCCTCTACGCGATCATGAGCATCGGGGCGGTGGCGACGATCGCGCTCGGCCTGTGGATGATCGCCGCGCTGCCGGCGTATCTCATGATGGGCTGGCTGCACGTCAAATTGATGCTCGTCGCACTGCTCGCCGCCTATCACGGGGTTTGCTACCGGCTCATGCGTCAATTCGCTCGCGGCGACAATCGGCACAGCGCGAAGTGGTACCGCGTGTTCAACGAGGTGCCGTCGCTGCTGCTCATCGGCATCGTCGTGCTCGCGATCGTCAAGCCGTTCTAACGGGCGCCACTATCCGGGCCGCCCGCGAACCGGCGCAATCTTCAGCTCGGGCCACCAGTCCGGATAGGGCGGCAGGCCGTCGGGAAACAATATTTTTCCAAGCTCATGCAAGGCTCGCACATAGACGCGACGCTTGAAGTAGACGACCTCGCGCACCGGCGTCCAGTAATCGGTCCAGCGCCAGCGATCGAACTCCGGCTGACCGGTGGTATCGAAGCGCAGCTTCGATTCGTCGGCCACCAGCCGCAGCAAGAACCAGCGCTGCTTTTGCCCGATACAGTGATCGCGCACATATTGGCGGGGCAGCCGGTAACGCAGCCAGCCGTGGGTCGAGCCGAGCACCTCGACATCCTGCGGATCGAGGCCGGTCTCCTCCTTGAGCTCGCGGAACAGCGCATGCTCGACGCGCTCGCCGCGATTGACGCCTCCCTGCGGAAATTGCCAGCCGCGGCCGCCGACGCGACCGCCGAGGAACAGCGCCCCGGAGGCTTGGGTCAACACGATGCCGACATTCGCGCGGAAGCCGTCTTTGTCGATGTAGTCTTCGGCGGGCTGGCTGGACATGGCCTAGGGATTGTTCCACATCGAGGGCCGCTTGTGGCTATCCCGAACCGACCTGCACCCGATTGCGGCCCAGCGCCTTGGCCCGGTACAGGGCGGCGTCGGCGTCCGAGAGCAGCCGGTCGCCGACCGCTTTCAGATCCGTCTCGTGGCGTCCGGGCATCACCTCGGCGACGCCGATCGATATCGTGAGATTGCGCTTGATTTCGGGGGTCAGCACCACGGGCTCGGAGGCGATCGCGGCGCGAATGCGCTCGGCGAGCGTCGCGGCTTCGGCCGCGTGCGCCTCCGGCAAAATGATCGCCAACTCGTCGCCGCCGAACCGAACGGCCGTGTCCATGCTGCGAATTTGGGCCTCGACACGCTGCGCAACTTCCTTGAGCGCACTGTCGCCCGCGAGGTGGCCGTAGGCATCGTTGATGCCTTTGAAACGATCGATGTCGATCATCAAGCACGAGACCGCGCCCGCATGGCGTTGGGCGCGCGACAGCTCCTCGCGCAGGCGCTGCTGCAGATAGCGCCGATTGTGCCATCCGGTCAGGAAGTCCGTGATGCCGGCCCGCAGCAGGCGGTCGCGGTTGACCGCATTTTCGAGGCACACGGCGGCGACCGCACCGAGATGCGAGAGAAAATCCGTGCCGTGGTGTCGGGTGAAGCGGGTCAGGTCGCGGCTTCCGAGGCACAGCACGCCGATCGACCGATCGGTGCGCGGCAGCGGCACGAGCGCGGTGCTCTTGAGGTCCCGCAAGCCCCCGAAGAGCAGGTGATGATCCGCACCCACGAAAGGCCCGAGCACGGGCTTGTGCAAGTTGGCGAGCTGCGGCGCGAGGCCCACCATCGAGTCGACGAACAGGACTTGCGGAAAGTCGTCCGGGCGGTCGCCGCCGGCCGCAAGCAGATGCCGTATCTCGTGCTGCGGATCGAGCAGCACGACGCTGACCGCATCGAGTCCGTAGGATTCGCGCAAGCCGTCCACCATGACTCGCAGCAACTGCGAGAGTTTCTCGGCGCGCAGCAGCAGCAGCTCGCGTGCCTGCATGCGCTTCATGATTGCCTCATTGTGCGAGGCCTCGGCCGTCAATTCCGCAAGACGCTTCTTCAGTTCCTCGTTCTCGTGGTTCGGATCGTCGGGAGACATCGCCGTCAGCCGCTGCGCGCGGCCGCGCGTACGTCGAGATACGCGCGGCCGCGCTTCATCATCGCCGAGAAGGCGGCGCCGTCGCGCCTGGCAACCACCGAGACGAGCCTCTCGACGGCCTGCTGCAGGGCGCGCAGCGACTCGCCGCCGTATTCGTTGAGGCTCTGAATTTCGAAATACAGCTCCGGGCTCTCGGCCGCAACGCGGCTTGCGACGTCGAGTTGCGAATCGAAAGTCGTGCTCGAGAGGCGCGCGAGCCTCGGTGCGGCCTCGCCGCTCTCCGCGAGCGCCGTGAAGAACGCGATGTTCAGCGCATGCGAGAGGCCGAGCACGTAGGCGATCAAGCGGTCATGCTCGTCCAAGTCCATGACGACGCGTTCCGCCATCGTCGGCGCGAACAGCGCTTGCGCCTCGGTCAAGGCATCGCGGTTTCCCAAGTCGATGAAGATGACGTGCCGCCCGGAAAGCAGCTCGGTGTCGGGACCGAACATCGGATGCAACGAGGTCACCCGGCACCCGGCTGCAACCAGGGCGGCGAGGCCCGCGCGCAACGGTGTCTTCAGCGACCCCAGGTCGAAGATCAGGCCGCGCGGCGCGCGGCGCGCGAGCGACTGCAGCAGTTCGGCGGTCGCGCCCAACGGCGTCGCCAGCACGATCAGGTCCTGATCGAGCGCGTCTTGCTGCCAATCGGCGACGTAATCGAACTCCGGCAGCGCGCCGGCCGGATCCGCGATGCCGACGCGATAGCCCTGCGAGGCCAGAAAATCCGCAAACCAACGTCCCATCTTGCCGCGGCCGCCGATCACGAGTGCGCGCTTGCCGCTGCCGTGTGCGCCGGCGGCGACGCCGGCCTGCTCCTGCGTCGCGAGCGACGATTGAATCAGCTGCCGAAGCATCGATTCGGCGAGCGCCGGCGAGACGCCGCGGCTCTCGGCGGCGGTACGCGCCCGCATGATGACCTCGCGCTCCCGGCCGAAGTCGCGCGTCGGCCTGCCGGTGGCGCGCTTGACGGCGGCAACCTGTTGGCTCAAGGCCTGGCGCCGAGCGACCAATTCGATCAATTCGCCGTCCAACTCCGTGATTGCCGATCGCAATTCGTCCAAATTCATGTTGCAGGAAGTCTCCGTTACCGCCGGCTCTCCTTTTACTGGCCGCGCGCAGCATCCGCAAGATAAAATCCCGCCATGAACGCAGCCACGCCGACGCCTTGGACCGAAACCTTGCCCGATCCTCTGCCCGCCGACCCGCTCGTGGTGGCCGCCGCATGGCTCGCGCAGGCGACCGCCGAGGCCGCCCAGCCGAATCCGAATGCGATGGTGCTGGCCACCGCCGATGCCCGCGGCCAGCCTTCCGCGCGTGTCGTGCTCTGCAAGGAAATCGATGCCGGATCCGGCAGCGTCATCTTTTACACCAATTACCTCTCGCACAAGGGACGCGAGCTCAAGGCCAACCCGCGTGCCGCGCTGGTATTTCACTGGGATCATCAGCACCGCCAAGCCCGCGTCGAGGGCCAGGTCGAGCCGCTGTCCGACGCGGAGAACGATTCGTACTTTCAGCTGCGGCCTTGGCAGAGCCGGCTCGGCGCCTGGGCCAGCGCGCAAAGTCAGCCGATCGCATCCCGCGAGGCTCTGATCCGTGCGGTCGCCGATTCCGCACGCCGCTTCGGCATCCCTTACGCAGGGCCCGGCAGCCCGGAGCCGGCGACGATTTCGGCCAAGGTACCGCGTCCGCCGCATTGGGGCGGATTCCGTCTGCGCGCTGAAGCCGTCGAACTCTGGGTCGAGGGCGAATTTCGGATTCACGACCGCGCGCGCTGGACCCGCCGGCTCGATTCCTCGTCGGTCGGAATCGCCTGGGCCGCCACGCGCCTGCAGCCATAATCGCCCATGCGTGCGACGGCAGGCGAGCCGCGATGAACCTCATTCAAGGCGTCGACGCGGCCTGCCCGCACTGCTGGGAAACGATCAATTTGACGCTCGACCTGTCGGTCGACGAGCAGTCGTACATCGAGGACTGCCCCGTCTGCTGCAAGTCGATGAGCGTCTCGTACACGGCGCATGACGGAGAACTCGTCGAACTGCGCGTCGAAGCCGCCGATTGACTCGCAAACCGACCAGCGCGCCGCTCGAACGGCTGGCACACGGCTCCAGCTTTCGGATGCTGCGTATCTTGATCCTACTGCTCGTGCTGTTGACCGTCGCCGTCAGCACTTGCGAAGAACGCTTCCGCAACACCCGTTGGCGGGACCCGCTGTTCGTCGCGATCTATCCGATCGCGGCGGACGCGAGTCCGGTCACGCGCGCCTACCTGGCGCGACTCGGCGCCGATCAATTCAAACCGATCGACGAGTTCTTCGCGCGCGAAGCGGCACGCTATCGCGTAGGTCTCGCCTTGCCGGTCGAAACGCGGCTGCGCGCGGAATTGGCGCGGTTGCCGCCGCAGCGCGCCGCCGGCGCCGGAGTGCTCGGCACGATCGTCTGGAGCCTGCAGCTGCGCTTTTGGGCATGGCGGGTCAGCGGCAAGACCCATGATCCCGAGGATATCCGGATGTTCGTGCTGTATCACGACCCCAATCTCACGCCGACCGTGCCGCACTCTCTGGGTTTGGCCAAGGGACATATCGGTGTCGTCTACGCGTTCGCCGACGCATCGATGACCGGCTCGAACGACGTGGTGATCGCCCACGAGCTGCTGCACACGCTGGGCGCCACCGACAAATACAACCCCGGCGACGATTCGCCGCGCTTTCCCGACGGCTACGGCGACCCCCTGCAAGTCCCGCGGTTTCCCCAGCGGAAGGCCGAACTGATGGCGGGCAGGCGCATGATCGCGCCCGATCACTGGGTGCAGGCCGACGATCTCGATGAAGTCGTGATCGGTCCCGCGACCGCGCTCGAGATCCGCTGGCCCGCGCCGCCTCGATAGCGCGGGCCGCGCGGCCGGCGGCACTTTGAACCGCCTCAGTCGAGCGCTTCGAGCACCGGCGCGTGCAGAATTCCGTTGCTCGCGAGCACGGTCGTCGATTGCAGCGAAATGGAACCGCCGGCGAGGTCCGTGAACTTGCCGCCGGCCTCGGTCACGATCGCGGCGAGCGCCGCGATATCGAGAATATTGACGTCGGATTCGACCACGATGTCGATCTTGCCGGCCGCAAGCAGGTGATAGTGCAGGAAATCGCCGTACCCCCGGATGCGATTTACCCGCGCGACCAAGGCGCCGTACCGCGACCATGCGCTGCTCGACGCGAGCGTCTTGAGATTGCCGGCGGACATCGCCGCGGCGTCGATGCGGTCGATCGCGCTGACGGCGATGCGCTTGCCGTTCAGAAAAGCGCCCGCGCCTCGTTCCGCATAGGCAAGCTCGCCGTAGACCGGCGCGCTCGAGACGCCGAGCACGAGTTCCCCGCGCCGCATCAGCGCGATCTGCGTCGAAAACATCGGATACTCGCGCACGAACGCCTTGGTGCCGTCGATCGGATCGACGAGCCACAGGTTGTCGGCACCGGCCGCGTGCGTACCGGTCTCCTCGCCGTAGAAACCGTAGCTCGGGAAACGCGCCTCGAGAATCTCGCGAATAGCGAGTTCGCAGCGGACGTCCGCCTCAGTGACCGGCGACTTGTCGGCCTTGATGCGCACCTCGACATTGCGCATGTAAAGCGCGCGGGCAATCGCGGCGGCGGCTTCGGCGGCGTCGAGCGCGGCGCGTAACTCGGCCGATGGGTTCATGCGATGGACTCCTCGATGTTCGAACTGTGCGCGCCTTGACAGCGACATTACCAGACGCCTACCGTCGCTACCCCCGACCGGAGTGAATCGATCATGGGCAATCGCTTGAGCAAAATCTATACGCGCACCGGCGACCAGGGAAGCACCGGCCTCGGCGATGGGTCCCGCGTTCGCAAGGACAGCCTGCGTGTCGAGGCGTTTGGGACGGTCGATGAGCTCAACAGCACGATCGGCATGATCCTCGCGGTGCCGGGGCTGCCCGACGCGGTCCGCGGCTGCCTCACCGATGTGCAGCACGACCTGTTCGATCTCGGCGGAGAGCTGTGCATTCCCGGAACCCGGCTCGTGACTGCCGACTACACGCAGCGACTCGAGCGCGAACTGGACGCCTTCAACGAGGCGCTTCCGCCGCTCGCGGACTTCATCTTGCCCGGCGGCGGCCCGGCCGCCGCCGTGTGCCACCTGGCGCGCACCGTTTGCCGCCGCGCGGAGCGGATCGGTTGGTCGCTCGCGCGCGAAGAGACCGTCGCCGCCGATGCGTTGATTTACCTCAACCGACTCTCCGACCTGCTGTTCGTGATCGCGCGCGTGCTCGCGCGCCACGAGAACGGCAGCGAGACGATCTGGCGCCGGCGCTGATCTGCGCCGCTACTTCGCGGCCCGAGGCCGGCGGCTCGCACAGGCCGCATCGATGAGACGCCGAGCGCGCACCCAATCGAATGCCGGACCCGGATCGGTCTTGCGTCCCGGCGCGACATCGCTATGCCCGACGATGCGCTCGGGCGACAGACCGGGGTAGGACTCGCACAGCGCGCCAACGATCTGCGCGAGCGCCTCGTATTGGGCATCCTCGTACGCCAGCGTATCGGCGCCCTCGAGTTCGATGCCGATCGAGAAATCGTTGCAAGCTTCCCTGCCCTCGAAACGGGACGCTCCGGCATGCCAGGCGCGAGCGTTGAAATCGACGTATTGCGTGATCTCGCCGTCGCGGCGCACCAGCAAGTGCGACGATACCCGCCTGGCGTTGATGGTCGCGAAATACGGATGCGCCTCCGCGGGCAGCGAATTCGTGAATAGCCGGTCGATCCATGGACCGCCGAAGTCGCCCGGCGGCAGGCTGATGCCATGCACGACGATCAGGTCCAGGCCCGCGCCCGGTGGACGCGCATCGAAGTTCGGCGACTCCACACGGCGCACGCCGCGCAGCCGGCCGCTCGCGGCATCCACCTCGAGGCTCGGCGGGCGCAGGTTCTTTTCGCGCAATCCTAAGGACCCTCGTTGGCTGCGGTGCTGCGGATAGCATATGCGACAATGCCCACGGATATGAACGGCAATTTCGCGACCGGTCTCGACCCATGCGCCTGACGCGCGTCTACGTGCCGACGAGTCTCGCGGCAGGCGAGGTCATCGAACTGCCGCCCGACACCGCGACCCACGTCGCCAAGGTGCTGCGCGCGCGGGTCGGCGACGCGTTGATCCTGTTCAACGGTGACGGCCGCGAATTCTGCGCCGAAATCGCCGGCCTTCGCGGCGCGCGCGTCAATGCGGCGGTCGGCTCCGGCATGCTCGTAGAACGGGAGTCGGCGCTCGCGGTGACTCTGGTGCAATCGGTGCCGCGCGGCGACCGTATGGATTTTATCGTACAGAAGGCGACCGAACTCGGGGTCGCGCGCATCGTACCCACCTTGAGCCAGCGCAGCATCGTGCGGCTCGACGAGCGGCAGCGCGAGGCGAAGGCCGCGCATTGGCGCGCGGTCGTTGCGAGCGCCTGTGAACAGTGCGGCCGAAACCGCCTGCCTCTCGTCGACGAGCCCGTGCCGCTCCTCAATTATCTCGGGGCGGCGCGCGGCGACGCCGCGCGACTCGTGCTCGACCCGGAGGCCGCCGAGGGCAGCGCCGGCCCGGGCCTGCGCGACCTCGGCGGCTGCGTCGAGATCGCGATCGGTCCGGAAGGCGGCTTTGCGCCCGAGGAACTCGATGCATTCCGGATCGCCGGATTCGCGGGCTTGCGGCTGGGCCCCAGGGTCCTGCGAACCGAGACGGCGGCGATTGCGGCGCTCACCTGGCTGCAAACGCAGTTCGGCGACATGCGGCCGCTGCCTTGAGCCGCCGCGCGCCGCTCAGCCGAGGACCGAGGTTTCCTCGGCAATCATTTCCTCGAGGCGCTGCAGATCGGGAATCAGCGGCGTCTCGTTGACCATGCGCACCTGACAGAGCACCGGCGAGCGCTCCGCAAAGCTGCGCGACGGATCGGGGCGAATCACATCGGCGTTGACGCGCACGAGCTGCGGAAAACCCTGGGTCAACATGCCGAAGTAGCCGGATGGAATCTTGCCGCCCGGCGCATGAAACACGACGATGCGCGTTCGGCCCGAGATGCTCGGCAGCGCCGCGCCGAGCGCGCCTTCGAACGCGACCACCGGGACGCTGTGGCCGCCCCAAGTCACGAGCCCCGCGTACCACGGCGGCGCATTGGTCATGTCCGCGGGCGTCTGGTAACCGATGACTTCCGCGACGCAGGCGCGCGGCACGAGCAGACGCTCGCCGACCAGCGGCACCAGCAGGCTGTAGAGCTCTTCGCGAAGTTCCGACACGCCGCCGATGCCCTTTTAGTGCGCCACGGCGCTGCGCCGGTTGACGAGCGGCTCGATCGCATCGAGCAGCTGACTCTCTTGATAGGGCTTGCCGAGGTATTCGTCGACGCCGAGCTCGATCGCCCGGGCGCGGTGCTTCTCGCTGACGCGCGAGGTGATCATCACGATCGGAATGTCCTTCAAACGCGGATCGTTGCGCACGTGCGAGGCCACCTCGTAACCGTCCATGCGCGGCATCTCGATGTCGAGCAGAATGATGTCGGGCAGATGGTCCTGCAGCAAGGACACCGCCTCGACGCCGTCTTTCGCGGTCAGCACGCGCATGCCGTTGCGCTCGAGCAGCCGCTGCGTCACGCGGCGAACGGTGATCGAATCGTCGACGACCAGCGCGAAGGTGCGGCGGTCGCGCGCCTCGAGCAGCGGCGCGTCGCCGGCGCGCACGCGCCACTCGGAGCGCACCAGCGAGCCCATGTCGAGTATCACGACGATGCGGCCGTCGCCGAGAATCGTCGCGCCCGCGATGCCGCGTATCGCGGAGATCTGCGGCCCCAAATTCTTGACGACGATTTCGCGGCTGCCGACCAGCTCGTCGGTCACGAGCGCCGTCGATTGCTCGCCGGCACGGATCAGCACGACCGACATCGACACGTCGGTTTCCGGCAGGTGCGTCGCGCCGAGGCCGACGAACGCTCCGAGCTGCTGAAATCGGTATTTCTGGCCGCCGTATTCGAACAAGGGCGCGTCCTTGCCGAGATGCCGCGCGACGATATTGCGCGGCAGGCGCACGACGCCTTCGACGGTCGGCATCGGCAGCGCATAGACCTCTTCGCCGACCCGCACGATCAGCGCCTGGCTGATCGCGAGCGTGAACGGCAGCCGGATCGTGAACCGCGATCCGGCGCCGACGGTCGACTCGATGAAGAGTCCGCCACCGAGCTTTTTGACCTCGGTCGCCACGACATCCATGCCGACGCCGCGGCCGGCGGCCTGCGTGACGCGGCCCGCCGTGCTGAATCCGGGTTCGAGAATCAGCTGCATGGCCTCCTCGTCGCTGAGCTTGGCTTGCGGATCGGCGAGGCCGAGGGAAATCGCCTTCTCGCGGATCAGTTTGACGTTGATGCCGGCGCCGTCGTCGGCCACGACAATCACGACCTCGGCGCCGTCGCGCTCCAAGCTGACCGAGATGCGTCCGGTCTCGGGCTTGCCCGCCGCTGTCCGGCGATCGGGCGCCTCGATGCCGTGCACGACCGCGTTGCGCAGCATGTGCTCGAGCGGCGGCACCATGCGCTCGAGCACTTGCCGATCGAGCTCGGCGGAGGCTCCCTGAACGACGAGTTCGGCGCGCTTGCCGGTGTCGTTCGCGGCTTGTCGCACGAGGCGCGTGAGGCGCTGGACGTGGCGCTGGAACGGCACCATGCGGGTTCGCATGAGGCTGTTCTGCAGGTCGGTGATCACACGGGCCTGTTGCGTCAATAGATTCTGCGCCTCGCGCGTCAGCGTCTCGAGCAGGCCCTGGATGCTCGCGACGTCGCCCGAGGTTTCGGCGAGCGCCCGCGAGAACTGCTGCAACGCGGAGTAGCGGTCGAGTTCCAGCGGATCGAAGTCGGTGCGGCGCGAATCCTCCTCGCGGTGTCGATTGAGAACCTGCGCCTCGGTTTCCATTTCGAGCCCGCGCAGCTGCTCCTTGAGGCGCGTGACGGTGCGAGCCAACTCGACGAGATTGAAGTCGATCGAATTGACCTGTTGGCCGAGCCGCGCGCGAAAGATGCTGACTTCACCTGCGTTGTTGAGCATCGTGTCGAGCAGGTCGGCGTCGACGCGCGCCATCTCGGCACGCTCCACGGGCACGTTCTCGCGGCCCGGCAGTACCGGAGCGCTCGACATCTCCAGGCTCGACATGCCCGACTCGCCACTCAAGCTGAGTCCGGTATCGTGGCGCGGGTCGCGCGCGGCGGCCGCGCCCGGGGCGGCCGGCGCACCGGCGGCAGCCGGCACCAGCGTCAAAGTCGGAGCGGCGGGAATAGCCGATGCGGCGATCGGCGGCGCAGCGACCGGCGGCGGCGCGGCGGCAGCCGGCTTCGGCACGGGCCCAGCGGCCGGAGCGGGCGCCGCGGGCATCGTCTCACCGTTGTTGAGCGCGCGAATCTGCGCCATGAGCGCCGGCGCCGGCGCCGGCAGCGCGCCGCCGCTGACGATATCGCGCATGCGCGCCAGCTCGTCGAGACTCGTCTGCAGCACGGTGTAGGCGAGTTCGCTGCCCGGCACCGCGCCGGTGTCGATCTGGATCACGAGCGTCTCGAGCTCATGGCTCAGATTGCCCATCGCCGCGATGCCCGCCATGCGCGCGCCGCCCTTCAGGGTATGCAATTGGCGCTGCAGCTCGGCGACCGGTCCCTTGTTGTTGCGGTCGCCCTTCCAGGCGTTCAAGGAAGCCTGCGCCGCTTCGAGCAGCTCGGTCGCCTCCTCACTGAAGATATTGGCGATTTCGTGGTCGAACGCCTCGACGATCGGCGGCGGCGGCGGCGGCGGCGGCACCAAACCCGGCATGAGCGAGGATTGGGACGACGCGTCGCTCGCGCGCGCCAGCGCCGCGTCGAGTTCGGTCTCGAGCTGTCGCATCCGCTCGAGCAGTCTCGGCTGCTCCGCGAAGAACACCGTCGACTCGTCGATATGCGAGACGACGTTCTCGATCGCAGCGACCGCATCGCCGAGCAGACTCAAGCCGGCATCGGTCAAGCCGTGCCCGCTGTCGAACACCTTGCGCATGTAGTGATTCAAGGGCTCGGTGACCCGGATCCCATGCCTCGCCTCGGCCATCTTCGAGCTGCCGCTCAGCGTGTGGATCGCGCGATAGATGTTTTCCGGCAAGTCATGCGGGCCCGGTTGCCCGACGCGCCGTTTCAAATAGTCGCGAATCTCCATCAGATGATTCGCCGTCTCTTTGCTGTAAATCTCGTGCAGCACCGGATCCATCGCGGGAGGCTTAGGCGTAGCCGTCGCCGTCGGTATCGATGCCGCGGGCGGCGGCGCGGGCGCCGCGGACGCCGCGGGCGCGCCCGCAGGCGCTGCGGGTGTCACGGGCGTTGCGATCGACGGTCCCGGCGGCTTCGGGACCGCGCTCGACAGTGCAATTGTGGTGGCCGGCACACCGGTGGCCGGCACACCGGTGGCCGGCGGCACCACAGCCGTAGGCGTGGCGGCAGGTGTCACAACGGCCGGCTTCACCGCTGCTGGTGCGGCTGATGCGACCGACGCCGGCGCTGCGGGCGCGGGCGCTGCGGGCGCGGGCGCTGCGGGCGCGGCCGCCGCCACCACGGGACTCGCGAGCGAAGCGATCAGCGGCGCGACCGTGCTGCGATCCCGGTCCTCCGGCGCCAAACTCAAGAACGCCTGTTCGGCCTCACGTCCCTCCGCGAAGGCGTAGGCGCGCGTCATGATGTCCTCGACCGGCATCGACGAAGGCCGGCCGGTCTCGAGCTGTTCGATCAGGTGCGGCAGCGCGCCGACCGCCGAGCGCATGACCGACATCATTCCGGGCGTGCGCGACAGGGTCTTGTCGAGCACGCGGTTCAGCAGATTCTCGATCGACCACGCAAATTCGCCGATCAAGCGCGCGCCGACCATCCGGCCGCTGCCCTTGAGCGTATGGAAACTGCGGCGCATCTTGATCAGTGCGTCCAGGTCCATCGGGTTCTGCTCCCACAACGGAAAGCTTGCACCGATCGACGTCGTCTCCTCCTTGGCCTCCTCGATGAACAGCTCGAGCAGCTGCGGATCGATCGGAGCCGCTTCGGCCTGCACACGGACCGGCGGCGGCGCCACGGTATCGATCTTGACGGTTGCCTGGTAATCGAGCCTGACCGTGGCCGCCTGATCGACGGGGTGCAGATCGACCGACGGCAGCCGCGTCACGAGTTCCGCATCGAGCGCGCTGATGCAGGTATCGGCGTTGTCGAGCATGTACCAAGGGTCGTTGCGGCCGTTCTGGATCGTCTCCATGTAATATTCGATGCTGACGATCGCATCGGCGACGCGCTCCAGGCGCTGTGCGTCGGGGGCCGGGGCGCCGGGTTCGACGAGCTTGCGAATATGCACGCCGATCGCATCCATGAGTTCGACCGCGCGGCCCTTGCCGAGCATCAGCAGCCCCGCGGTGATTCCGCGCAGCAGCTGCGGCACGTTGTCGAGCCCTTGCGGCGAGAAATCCCCGGACTTCTGCACAGCGGTCGAGATCGCTTCCTTGATGCGCGCGAGATTGACGATACATTCGCGCAAGACCGCTTCGCTGACGAGCCGAAAATCCGCATCGCCGGCCTCGGCGGAGCCCGCCGGCGCGGCTTGCGCGGCGGCCGGCAGGATCAGGCGCACCAGTTGGTCATCGAGGCTGTCCTCGACCGACAGCAGCACGCCCGCGACCTTGAGCAGCGCGTCCTCCGGCGGAGGCTGCCCCGAGGCCACCAGCGCCGCGAGATCGGTGATTTCCTGCTGTACGCGCTGGCGCAATTCGCCCAAGCCGAGCACGCCGAGCGTATCGCTGATTTTCTTGAGCAAATCGAGCTGCGGCACGAGCTCCGAGATTTGGCCACCGCCGCGGCGCGCGAAGATGTCGAGGACGTCCTTGACCTTGGAAAGGTCCTCCTTGATCGCGGCGGCCACCGTGCGCATCAACTTGACGCTCGGAGCCGAAAGGCTCTCGCGCTCTTGCTCGATCGAATCGTCGACGGGCAGCAGTTCGGCGAGCTTGAACGAGGCGCGCACGGCGCCGATGCGTCCGCCGTGCGTCGAGGCGCGCGCAACGTAGTAGAGCAAGTTATTGAG
Organism: uncultured Gammaproteobacteria bacterium; assembly: GCA_963782845.1. GTDB lineage: Bacteria > Pseudomonadota > Gammaproteobacteria > Steroidobacterales > Steroidobacteraceae > Bog-1198. The sequence continues at coordinate 46,618 of CAWALM010000004.1, forward strand.
CAGGTCGATCGGCGGGTTTTCGCAATACTTGGCTTCGCCGATCTCGTAGAGCGACTTGAGTTGGCGATCGGCCTGGCCGAGAAGGCGCTTGAGCGTCGCGCTGGCCTCCAACCCGTTGGTGCGCAGCGCCTCGAGCACGGCCCCGGTCACCCACCAGAATTGGAACACCGGCTGCAGTGTCGCGACCTGCTCGAGCTTTTCGGCGACCTTCGCGAGGATTTCGAGATTCTGAGCCGGCCGTTCGCCCCGGATCAGACCGAGCAGGCCGACTTGAAACCGCGGTCGCAGCCGCCGCGCCCAGTGCTCGACCGCAAGCGGCGAATCGTCGACGGCTTGCGGCTGCGCGGGCTGATCGGACTTGAGATTGAGCAGCAGCAGCGTGCCTTCCGACAACAGCGGACTGCCGCGGACCGAACGCAAGTCGTTGAGCAGGGGCAGCAGCACGAGCGCGAGGTCGCGCCCGCCGGAGAGCACGCGCTCCAGATAGGTCGGCAGCTGGACCATCGAGCGCATCAGCGCGTCGAGTCCCTCGGTCTGGCGCTTCTCGTCCCTGCGCTTCGGATCGATGCCGGTGTCGAGCAGGTAGCGCGTGACGTGCTCCATTTCCTCGGCAAGCAGCGCGGCACCATACACTTCGACGAGGCGCAGCACGCCGTGCGCGAGATGCAACTGCTCCGCGCACTTCTCGAGCATTGCGGGCTGATCGATGCGCTCCGCATAGGCCTCGAGCGCAATACGCGCATCTCCGAGCGTCGTCGCCAGTTCCTTGGCGACCACATGCAGCGTCTGGGAACTGATGTCGTTCATGCTGGAGATCGAAGCACGGCGCGCCTCACGCGCCGAAACCGCTCGCCTTGCGGACTTTGGCCGAATTCGCGGTGCTCGCCTTGCCCGGAGCCTCCTTGACCACCGGCAGCCGCGTCGAGGACGAGGCGCTCAAAGTGGTCGTGCCGCCGCCGAAATCGGGAAGCCGGAAGCCGGCGACCGACTTGCGCAGCTGCGCCGCCAGGGCCGCGAGTTTCGAGATCGACGTGGCGGTCGCCGAAGAGCCTTCCGCGGTCTGCGTCGATATCTCGCGCACGACCTGCATGTTCTTCGAGATGTTGCCCGAAGCGGCCGCCTGCTGGCGCGCGCTGGCGGAGATGTTCTGCACGAGGCTCGCAATCTGATTGGAAACCTGCTCGATTTCCTCGAGCGCGGCGCCCGCGTTTTCCGCGAGCAGCGCGCCGCCGACCACGTCCGTGGTGCTGCGCTCCATCGACACCACCGCCTCGTTGGTATCGGATTGAATCGTGCGCACCAGCACTTCAATCTGCTTGGTTGCGTTGGCGGCCCGTTCGGCCAGCCGCTGCACCTCGTCGGCTACGACCGCAAAGCCGCGGCCGGCCTCGCCGGCCATCGACGCCTGAATCGAGGCATTGAGCGCCAGAATGTTGGTCTGCTCGGCGATGTCGTTGATCAACTCGACGATGTTGCCGATCTCCTGCGAACTCTCGCCGAGGCGCTTGATGCGCTTGCTGGTTTCCTGAATGGTCTCGCGGATCGCATTCATGCCGTCGATCGTGCGGCGCACCGCATCGCCGCCCTTGTGTGCGATGTCGACCGAGTGGCGTGCGACATCCGAGCAGCGCTCAGAGTTGCCCGAGACCTCCTCGATCGAGGCGGCCATGTCCGCCATCGATTCGCTCGCCGAGGAGATTTGGCGCGACTGGGCCGAACTCGCCTTCGCCATATGCCCCGCCGCGGTCTGAGCCTGCTTGGTGGCGCCGTCCAACTGAATTGCGCTGTCGTTGATCGTCGTGACCAATTCGCGCAGCGCCTCGATCGCGTAGTTGATCGAATCGGCGATCGCGCCGGTGATGTCTTCGGTGACGGTCGCCTGCACCGTCAAATCGCCGTCGGCAAGGCTCGACAGCTCGTCGAGCAGGCGCATGATCGCCTCCTGGTTGCGCTCGTTCTCGCGCACCCGCAGATCGACGTTGCGGCGCAGGTCGACTGCCTTGAAATACACCCAGGCGAGCGCACCCAGGCAGACGAGCGCGAGCGCCATTGCCACGAGGATCCAGGGCTTGAATCCGGCACCGCTCGCCGCCGGCACCGGCGCCGCCGCGTTGAGTTCGGTCGCGAGCCCGCCGGCGAGCGACGGCAACGTGCGTGCCGCGGCCTGCGCTTTCGACAGCGATTCCGATGCACCGATCGCCTTACGCACGGTCGCCGCGAACTGCTGATTGCGCTGCACCACGATCTTCAAGCGTTGCTCGGCTTCCGCACCGGTCACCTTCGAGAGGGCCAGGCCCGACTCTTCGCCCGCGAGTCCGCGCACGACCTGGTTCAAAAATTCGAGGCTGTCGGCGAGACGCTGCGCGGCCGGCGCCGCGTCGCTCACTCCCGAGGCCAGCCCGTTCAGATCCTGCTGCACGCGCTGCACGGTCAGTTCGAATCTCTCGAGATAACGGCTCATGCCGTCGAGTTTCTGCACGCCGACCGCGCTCGCGAGATCGCCGAGTTCCGAAAGCAGCTTCGGCGCGAGCTCGTGCGCCTCCTGGTTGGCCGCCTGGATCGTGCCGACCGCGGCGCGCGCCTCGCCGACCGTCGCGACGTCCTCGCCGAGCTTGCGCCAGGTATCGTCGGAGGCGGGACTGCCGGCCGCGACTTCGCCGCGCACCGTCTTGAGCCTCGCCATGCTCTTGGCGAGCGCATCGAAGGCGCTCGGTTCGCCGCGCAGCGCATTTTGCGCCTCGAACGGCAGGCGCTGCGTGAGCAGCGAGAGCTGCTCGGCCGGCGCGGCGATCGGCGACGCCGCGCTCGTCAGCAGCGTGAGCGCGGCGCCGATCACGATGAACAGCACCGTCAGCGCGACGAGCACCGGCAGCAAATTCGACCAACGATTCGGATTGTTTTCTTTCAACTTGATGCAGCCTGCAAAAAACTTTCACTTTCGACCAAGGTTTTCAAACTGAGCACCGGCCAAACTTCGCCGCCGCGCCGGAACGCGCCGGCCAGGTAGCTGTCGCAGCGAATCACGGTCGGCGGCGGGTCGACGTTGAATTCCCGCTCGGCAAACCGCCGAAAACCCAACACTTCGTCGACGATCAGGCCCGCCGGAATGTCGCGATGATTGACCACCACGACCCGGGTGTTGCGCCCCGGGGTCGTCACGCCGCTGCCGAGAAACTGACGCAGATCCAGCATCGGCAGCAGCTGCCCGCGTATGTTGGCGAGTCCCTTGACCCAGCCCTTGGTGCCCGGAATCCGCGTCACGACCGCGGGGTATCCCAGCACCTCGCGAGTCTCCTCGCGCGCGACGAGGAACGTTTCCCCGCCCATCCGAAACGCCACGCCGACCCATTCCTTGCCCGCGTTCGGGTCCGGCGCGCTGCCCGCCGCGGCCGGCCGGCTGCGTTTTTCCAACTCCTTCAAGAGCTCGAACGGACGGTCGCGGAGACTCCGCAGATTCTCGACGGAGCCGCTGTCGGTGCTCGTCATACGGCCAGCGCGGCTTGTGCCTTCTCGACCAGCGCCTGTGCCGAGACCGGCTTGACGAGGTAGTCCACGGCGCCCTGGCGCAGGCCCCAGACGCGATCCGTCTCTTGCCCCTTGGTCGTCACCATGATGATCGGGATCAGGCTGGTCTCAGGATCGTTGATCAGCGCGCGGGTCGCCTGGTAGCCGTTGACTCCGGGCATCACGATGTCCATGAATATCAGGTCCGGCTTCATCTCTTTTGCCTTGCGGATGCCCTCCGCACCGTTCTCCGCGGCCGCGGTCTTGAAGCCGTGCTTCTCGAGCGCTTTCTGCATCACGAATACTTCGGTGGGCGAATCATCGACGATCAAAATCAGTGCCATGCGCGAATTCTCCCGTCATTTACCGACATGGGCCTCGATAGCACCCAGCAATTCGTCTTTCGTGAAGGGTTTCGTCAAGTAATGCTCGGAACCTACGATACGGCCGCGCGCCCGGTCGAACAGCCCATCCTTGCTCGACAGCATGATGACCGGGATTTGTTTGAAGACCCTGTTGTGCTTGATCAGCGCACAGGTTTGATAACCATCGAGCCGCGGCATCATGATGTCGACGAAAACGATGTCGGGCTGGTGGTCCGCGATCTTCGAAAGCGCATCGAAGCCGTCGACCGCCGTAAACACTTCGCAACCCTCTTTGCTCAAAAGGGTTTCGGCAGTGCGCCGGATCGTTTTGCTATCGTCGATCACCAGGACTTTGAGGCCTGAGAGCTTATTTCGGTCGCTGGGTATCATTGCTTCCAGTTGTGCGTAGGTGCCGGAATCTAGTGGCCTTTTTAACATATCCACGGGGTTCAAGCCACGGCATGGCAGCGTCATTTCGCGGTATTCCGGCCGAAACAACGGGGGTCTGGTTCACAGTTTTTTGAAGATAAGGGTTCACCGGCGGGCTTGCGATAGACTGCTGCTGGTCGGCAGGTTGTGCGTTTTCACAGGATTTGAGCATGTTCGGCGACGTCCGCGTTCTCGTCATCATGGATCCCATCGAGAGCATCAAGCCGGCGAAAGACAGCACGCTCGCGATGCTGCTGGCCGCCGCGGCGCGCTCGTGGCGCATCTACTACGCCGAGCAGAAGGACCTGTGGCTGCGCGACGGCGTGGCCTTCGGCCGCTGCGCGGAGCTCGGCGTATTCGACGATCCAAAGCACTGGTTCGAGCGCGGCGAGGCGCTCACCCAACGCATGGGCGACTTCGACGTGATCCTCATGCGCAAGGACCCGCCGTTCGACACCGAATATATCTACACCACCTACATCCTCGACCGCGCGCAATCCCAGGGCGCCCTCGTCGTCAATGATCCGCGCGGCCTGCGGGACATGAATGAAAAGGTCTATACGGCCTGGTTCCCCGAGTGCTGCGCGCCGACGCTGATCACGCGCGACATGCGCGACATGAGCGCGTTCCTGCGCGAACATGGGCGGGCCGTCTGCAAGCCGCTGCACGGCATGGGCGGACGCTCGATCTTCGTGCTCGAGGAAGGCGACAAGAACCGCAACGTCGTGTTCGAAACTCTGACGGAATACGGCAGCCGTTACGCGATCGTGCAGCGCTACCTGCCGGAAATCGTGACCGCCGGCGACTGCCGAGTGATCCTCGTCGACGGCGAGCCCATTCCCTACGCGCTCAAGCGCGTGCCGGACAGCGGCGACAACCGCGGCAATCTCGCGGCCGGAGCGCGCGCCGAAAGCCGGCCGCTCAACGACCGAGACCGCTGGCTGTGCGCGCAAATCGGCCCCAAGCTGAAGGCAGCCGGCATGCTGTTCGTCGGGCTCGACGTCATCGGCGACTACGTGACCGAGATCAACGTCACGAGCCCCACGGGAATTCGCGAACTGAATCGCAAGCACGATGTCGATATTGGTGGATTATTGATGGATGCGATCGCCAGAAACCTGGGAGAGGCATGAGTTCGCAGACGTTCCAAAGCCAGCTGCCGCAGCCCAACGACCGTATGGTGACCACGCTGTTTTTGGCGGCGTTGCTGCACGGCATTGTGATCCTCGGCGTGACCTTCAGCTCCCCCGGCGGCGACGCCGACAACGATCAGGCGCCGGGTCTCGAGGTCATCCTGGTCAACGACAACGCGCAGAGCGTCAAACGCAACGCCAAGGCGCGCTATCTGGCGCAGCGCAACCAGGAGGGGTCGGGCAACACGCTCTCGCCGGATCGCGCGCTGATCCCAAAATCCTCGCTGGCGCCCGCGGTGCGCCCCGGGGCCGCCAACGGCGACGGGGTCGACCTGCATCAGGCGGGCCACGACGCGGGCGACGCCCAAACCCTGGCGACGCTGCAACCGGTCGACGCGAATCGTCTACTTCGCGGCCGCCGCCGCCGCCCAGGACTCGGCCGAAATGCCGCTGCTGCTCGAGAAGCGCCCGGATTTCGGCATGGATCCCAACGATGACGGCGTCGAACTGCGGCTGCGCGGCGAATCGAAGAATCAGCTGTGGATTTCGGCCGACACGCGCGAGTCGGTGGTCGCGGTCTACCTCGACCGCTGGCGGCGCAAGGTCGAGCGGGTGGGAACCCTGAACTTTCCCGACGCCGCGCGCCGCGAGAAGATGTCCGGCACGCCGGTCGTCGAGGTCACGATCGGCGCCAACGGCCGGCTCGCCGAGGCGCTGATCCGCCGCAGCAGCGGCCATCCCGAGATCGACGATGCGGCGATCCGGATCTTGAAGCTCGCCGCGCCGTTCGACGCGTTTCCGCACGAATTGAGCGCCAAGCACGACCAGATCCGCATCGCCTACGAATGGCAATTCTTGGGCGGCGAGAACGAGGGCTCCAAGGTGCTGTACTCTGAACCATGAGCGATTCAGGCTATTTGACGAACCAGCTGCTGATCGCGATGCCGGCGATGCTCGACCCCAATTTCTCACAGACGGTCGCCCTCATCTGCGATCACGGTCCGCGCGGTGCTTTGGGGCTGATCTTGAACAAGCCGCTGCAGATGCGCATGGGCGAAGTCTTCGAGCAATTGGAAATCGAGGTCCCGACCGGACCGTTCGCGCAGCGTCCGGTGCTGCGCGGCGGGCCCGTGCAAACCGACCGCGGCTTCGTCGTGCACCGCGCCGGCGGATCATGGGACTCGACCTTGATCGTCTCGGACACGATCCACGTGACGACCTCGCGCGACATCTTGGCGGCGATCGCGCGCGGCGAGGGTCCCGGCGAGGCGCTGGTCGCGCTGGGCTATGCCGGATGGGAAGGCGGACAGCTCGAGGACGAGATTCGCGCAAACGCATGGCTCAACGCGCCGGCGGAACCCGGCATCATCTTCGATCTGCCGTTCGAGTCGCGCTGGCAGGCCGCCGCGAGGCTGCTGGGCGTCGAGATTTCCCGCATCAGCCCGATCAGCGGTAATGCCTGAGGCGAGCGGCGGCGGTCCCAAGCCGCAGCTCGTGCTGGCATTCGATATCGGACTGCGGCGCATCGGCGTCGCCTGCGGCGACAGCTTGAGCCGCAGCGCCTCCCCGCTGCCCGGACTCAGCGCAGGACCCGACGGGCCGCGGTGGGCGGCCATCGACGCGCTGATCGAGGAATGGCAGCCCACACTCGCGGTCGTCGGCCTACCGTATAATGCGGACGACTCCGAGAGCGCCATGGCCGCGCATGCGCGAGCATTCGCGGCGGCGCTCGCGAGCCGCTACCGCCTGCGCGTCGAACTCGTCGATGAGCGCTACTCGTCGCTCGAAGCCCAGGATCGGCTGCGGACGGCGCGGCAGACGGGACTCAGACGGCGCCGCGTCGCCAAGGCCGACGTCGACGCGGCCGCGGCCTGCGTGATCTTGGAGCGCTGGTTTTCGAAGCACACATGAGGCGCAAATGCGATCACAACAAGACGGCGCCGGGGGGCTACGCCACCTCATCACGCTCGACGGCCTCGCCCGAGATACATTGACCGCTCTGCTGGACCGCGCCGAGACCTATCGGCGCTTGCCGGGGCAGCCGGCCTACGAGGGCCGCGAACTCGCCGGCGTCACGGTTGCGAATTTGTTCTTCGAGCCTTCCACGCGCACTCGGGCCTCGTTCGATTTGGCGAGCCGCCGCCTGGGCGCGCACGTGCTCAATCTCGAGATGCAGTCGAGCTCGCGCGTCAAAGGCGAGACCATGCTCGACACGATCTACACGCTCGAGGCGATGAACACCGACGTATTCGTGATTCGAGATTCCGAGGCGGGGATGCCCGAATTCTTGATCGACCATGTCGCTCCCCACGTCTCCGTGATCAGCGCCGGCGAAGCGCACCTCAACCACCCGACACAAGGACTGCTCGATGCGCTCACGATACGCTCGCACAAGCGTCGCTTTGCCGGCCTCAAAGTGGCGATCGTCGGGGACATCAAGCACTCGCGCGTCGCGCGCTCGACGGCGCGGGTGCTCGGCACACTCGGTACCACCGATCTGCGGCTGGTGGCGCCCGAAGCGCTGTTGCCGGCCGAGGACGAATTCACCGGAGCGCAGCGCTTCACGCGCATCGAGGACGGCATCGCCGGGGCCGATGTCGTCATGATGCTGCGTATCCAGAAGGAGCGCATGGCGGGCGGCGGCGCCGTCGACGACAACGCGCATTTTCGCGCATTCGGGCTCGACGCCGCGCGCCTGAAACTCGCCTCGCCGAGCGTGCTCGTCATGCATCCGGGCCCGATGAATCGCGGCGTGGAGATCGCCTCCGAGGTCGCCGACGGCCCGCGCTCGGTGATACGCGAACAGGTCAACAACGGCGTCGCCGTGCGCATGGCCGTGCTCGCCGCGATTGCCGCGACGCTCACGCGCCACCGCCGCCCGCTGTAACGCGCAACGCTCGGCGGTCAGTGCGCGGCGGGCTCCTCGAGGCCCGTGCCGAAGCGCATCAGCGCCTCTCCCATCTTCATGCGCTCGCCGGCGCGCAAGGTGGGGCACAGCGAGAAGCCGCGCGGCGCGAACACGATGATCGTCGATCCGTGCTCGAACCAGCCCATTTCCTCGCCCTTGCGCAACGTCGCGTCGCACGGCATGACGGTTGGGTCCGCGGTAGCGCAGGTGCAGGAGCACGTCGAGGAAATGCAGGCGGATGCTCGCGACCAGGACCGCGGCGACCGGCACGAGCGTCAGCAGCTCGCCCGCAGGCAGGCGGCAGCGGATGACCGCGCGTTCGTTCTTGCAAAACAGCCGCTCGACGCGCGCGAGCGCGATCGGGTTGACGTTCCAGGTGTCCCCGGAAACATAGTCGACGCTGCTCGACGCGGCAATCATACGGCGCATGAAAGCGGTGATACATGCTGGAGGTCAGGCGCAGCGTCGCGTACTGGCCGTCGCGGTAATAGTTCACGAGTTCGGGATCCTGCAGCAGATCGATCAGCGGATACGGGAATCCTTTGGCCTGCAGCACGGTGCCATCCAGCGGCTTTGCCGCAGGCGCCGACGATCGCGTCGCTCGGGCTCGACGAGCACCGGCGGGTCGGGATCGACGGTGCGCGCGCCCTCGACGAGCTCGCGCGTAAAGCACTCATGCAGGCTCTTGAACCGCTGCGTTTCGCTTCCTCAAGATCGAGATCGGAGAACAGGCGCCACAAAGCGATGCAGGCGCTGCAGACCAGGGGGTTCTCGATGCGGCTCACGCGACCCATGAGCCGCGTCAGCAGGCGGCGCGGAATGCGGTTGGTCAGCAGGAAATTGAGGTCCTCTTGCTGCACGATGCGGGCGATCACCGAGAGTTCGTTCATCGAAGTGTCATTGGCCTGTAATAAGGTGGCGACGGAGGAAACATTGTGCTCATGACGATTCTGTATCTGGTTGCCGCCGTCGCTCGGCGCGCTGTTGCTGCGCAAATTGCAGCTGCGCCTGCAGCTGTCGGCGGCCAAACACCGATCGCTCACCGGACATTCGCGCATGGCGCGCCGCTTCGCGGCGCTCGTGCCGTTCTATGAATACGGCGAGGACGCAATTCTTTCGCGCCGACGCGGCGCCCGATGACGGTCGCCGCCCAGCGGCGCGCCGGCTTCCTGGCGCTCGCGGCGCTTTTCAAGGAGCGCTTCGCGCGATCGGCGCAGCAGACCGCCGAGGTGTTCGACGCCGATTTCCGATCTGCAGTTCACCTCGCGCTACCGCGTGCCGTTCCAGTTCAGCCGATTCGTCCGCGAGCACTTCAAGGCCGGCAACTTCCTCGAAGCCTCTTCGGGCGTGACGGTCACCGATCTCGACGGCAATCGGCTCTACGACCTGACCGGATCCTACGGCGTCAACGTGTTCGGCTACGACTTCTACAAGGAGTGCATCGCGCGCGGCAGCGAGCGCGTGCGCGACCTCGGGCCGGTACTCGGCGCCTATCACCCGGTCGCCGCCTACAACGTCAAGCGGCTGCTGCAGATATCGGGGCTCGACGAGGTCTCGTTCCACATGTCCGGCACCGAAGCCGTGATGCAGGCCGTGCGCCTCGCCCGCTACCACACCGCGCGCAAGAATCTGGTCCGATTTTGCGGCGCCTATCACGGCTGGTGGGGCGACGTGCAGCCCGGCGTCGGCAATCCGCTCGCGGCGCGCGAGACCTACACGCTCAAGGAAATGGACGAGGCGGCACTGCGCGTGCTGCGGAGCCGCGCGACATCGCCTGCGTGCTCGTCAATCCGCTGCAGGCGCTGCATCCGAACGCCGCCGCGCCGGGCGATTCGACGCTGCGTCGACAGCGGCCGCGGCGCCCACTTCGATCGCGCCGCCTACACCGCGTGGCTGCAGAAGCTGCGCGCAGGTCTGCACGCGAGCGCAAGATCGTGCTGATTTTCGACGAGGTGTTCGTCGGCTTCCGGCTCGCGCCCGGCGGCGCGCAGGAATATTTCGGCGTGCGCGCCGACATGGTGACCTACGGCAAGACGGTCGCCGGGGGCCTGCCGGTCGGCGTGCTGTGCGGCCGCCACGAGTTCATGACGCGCTTCCGCGAGGACCGGCCCGCCGACATCTGTTTCGCGCGGGGCACTTTCAACGCGCATCCCTACGTCATGGGAAGCATGTACGAATTCTTGCAGCGGCTCGAGACCGAGCCCGTGCGCGCCCTCTATCGGGACCTCGATGCGGTCTGGAACGGCCGCGCCGCGGGCTCTGAACGAGCGCCTGCGCGCGGCCGGGCTGCCCGTGCAAGTCGCCAACCTGTCGTCGATCTGGACGATCGTCTACACGCGGCCGTCGCGCTACAACTGGATGTTCCAATATTACCTGCGCGCCGCCGGACTCGCGCTCTCCTGGGTGGGGACCGGCCGCTTGATCTTCAGTCTGAATTACACCGATGCGGATTTCGCCGAGGTCGAGCGGCGCATCGTGTCGGCCGCCCAGGCGATGCACGGCGACGGTTGGTGGTGGTCCGCGCCGATGCTGACCAACAAATCCATCAAACGTCGCGTGCTTCGGGAGATGCTTCAGGCGCGCTGCTCTTCTTCCTCGATCTCCGCCATCGGATCCATGAGCTCGCCGCGCATCAAATAGAACGGCGCCTTGCAGTAGATCTTCGCGTCGTTGAACGGATCGGTGATGATCTTGGTCATCCACACGAGTCCCGTCTGCACGCCCCGCAGGAAAGAACAGGTGGACGGTGCGGAACAGAAGGCCGGCGACGCCGAGGACCAGCCAGACCTGCCCGACGTGGCGGACGAACTCCTCGGTGCTCGCGTGCGCCTGGAAAACTCCGAAGAAGGTCGGCTCGAGCCACAGCACGAGCGGCACGGCGGCCCAGATCACGTGCAGTACGATCTTGCGCCGCAGGTTGTAGCCGACCTTGACGTCCTCTTTGAACTCATGGGTCGCGTGGTTGACCTCGTCGTACCCCTTGGGCTCGAAGAAGAAGTGCCCCGACTGGCGCGTGACCATGGCGACGAGCCAGGCGATGAGCGCCGCGGCGACCGGGTCCGTGAACAGCAGGACGTAGGCGACGAGGAAGCTGATTGCACTGATGAAGTGCAGCGTTTGGTTGATGCGGCTGTGGTGGTAGTACCGATGATCATCCCAGCGCTGGGTTTGCAGCTCTTCCCAAAAACTTTGCATAGTGATTCCTCAAAGAGAGTTCTACGGTGATCGACCATGTAGCAGATATAGCAAGGTGATTGCAGGCATATTACAGCACGGCCCGGAAATCGCCGGATCGCAGCCGAACTGTAAGAAAAGCTTGTCTCGCCGGTCATCGAATCGTCATCTCTCGGTGCCAAGGTCGCCGCAGCATGAAAGTCATGATCGTGAGCGATGCCTGGTATCCGCAGACCAACGGGGTCGTCAGCACCTTGTCCCAGACGGCGCTGTGGCTCGGGCGCTTCGGCCACGAGGTGCAGATGATCACGCCGAACGACTTTCGCAACATTCCCTGCCCGACCTACCCTGAGATCCGCCTGTCGCTGTTTCCGTACCGGGGGGTGCGGCGCCGAATCCGCGCTTTCGCGCCCAACGCGCTGCACATCGCGACCGAAGGACCCTTGGGGCTTTCGGCGCGGCGGTACTGCGTGAGCCAGGGCATGCGGTTCACGACGTCGTACCATACCCAATTCCCCCAATATTTGCGTGCGCGCTATCCCATTCCGGTCGGCCTGTCGTACCGGGCGTTGCGCTGGTTCCACGGAGCCGCCGTGCGCTGCATGGTGAGCACCGCATCGGTGCGCGAGGACCTCGGCTCGCGCGGCTTCGAGAATTTGGCGAGTTGGCGGCGCGGCGTCGACACGGAGCTGTTCAAACCCCGCAACAAGCAGTTTCTGCAGCTGCCGCGCCCGATCGCCGCCTACGTGGGCCGCGTCGCGATCGAAAAGAACATCGATGCGTTCCTGCAAATGCCCTGGAGCGGCAGCAAGATCGTGATCGGCGACGGGCCGGAGCGCGCCCGGCTGCAGGCGCAGTACCGCGAAGCGCATTTCCTCGGATTCCGATTCGGCGAAGACCTCGCCGAGCATCTCGCGGCCGCCGACGTCATGGTGTTCCCGAGCCGCACCGATACCTTCGGGCTCGTGAATCTCGAGGCGATGGCCTGCGGCGTGCCGGTCGCCGCGTACCCGGTCACCGGGCCCATCGACGTCATCGACGACGGCATCACCGGCGCGCTGGACACGGACTTGGGGAAAGCGGCCGAGCGCGCGCTCCTAGTGAACCCGCAAGGCTGCCGCGATCGCGCGCTGCGCTCCGGTTGGGACGTCTGCAGCAGGGAATTCGAGGGCAATCTCACGCCCTTCAACGCGGGCCGATTCGAGGACGTTGCCGGCGGCGCACCGCTGCGGCCCGAACTCGACCGCAGTCCCGGCGACTCGGCCAACCTCAGCCGAAGTTGATCTTGGCCTCGAGGTTGGTTCGCGAGTCCGCGCTCGACAGCGCCTCTTCGAGTTCGATCCGGCCCTCGCGCACCAGATTGTAGAGCGAGCTGTCGAAACTCAGCATGCCGCGCTCGGTGCCCGTGCGGATCGCTTCCTTGACGCCGATCACGTCGCCCTTCTTGATGAGTTCGGAAATATACGGCGTGTTGACCATGACTTCGGAGGCCGCAACGCGCTTGCCGTTCTTCGCCAGCACCAGGCGCTGCGACAGAATCGCCCGCAGGTACTGCGAGAGGTCGAGGAATATCTGGTTGTGCTGGTCGCGCGGAAACATGTTGATGATGCGATCGAGCGTTTCCGCGCAGTTGTTGGCGTGCAATGTCGCGATGCACAAATGGCCGGTGCCGGCGAGCGCCAGAGCCGCCTCCATGGTCTCGCGGTCGCGGATTTCGCCGACCAGGATGACGTCGGGCGCGGATCTCACGGCGCTGCGCAAGGCGCGCGCGAATGATTTGGTGTCGAGGCCGACCTCGCGCTGATTGATGATCGATTTCTTGTTCGAGTGCAAAAACTCGATCGGATCCTCGATGGTGAGGATATGGTCCGACGAGGTCTCGTTGCGGAAGTTGATCATCGCGGCGAGCGTCGTCGATTTGCCCGCGCCGGCCGCGCCCACCATCAGGATGAGCCCGCGCTTGAGCATCACGAGTTCCTTGAGCACGTCGGGCATGCCGAGGTCCTCGAGCTTGGGCATTTCGGCCGTGATGTAGCGCAACACCATGGCGGGGTAGCCGCGCTGGTAGAACACGTTGACGCGGAAGCGGCCGAGCCCGAGCTCCGATATCGCGAAATCGATCTCGAGCTCCTCGTTGAAATACTCGATCTGGTCCTGGGTCATGAGCCCGAGCGCCGCTTGGCGCACGGTTTCAGGCGTCAAGACCTGCTTGTTGACCGGGAAAATCTTGCCCTCGATCTTGATCTTGACGGGGGCGTTGCACGTGAAAAACAGATCCGAAGCCTTTTTGTCCACCATCAGCTGGAACAACGGCTTGGTATTCATCGTCACCAAGGGATCGGCGGACATACGCTAGAAAACCTGGCCTTCTTCTTCCTCGACAATCTGTAGCGATTGTCCGCCGTCCTCGGAATGCTTCACCTCGCGCTTGCTCTCGAGCTTGACCCGCAGCCGCAGCTCGTTCTTGGAATCCGCGTTGCGCAGCGCATCCTCGTAGGAAACCAGGCCGGCCTCGTACAGATCGAACAGCGCCTGGTCGAAGGTTTTCATGCCCATGCGGTTCGACCGCGACATCACGTCCTTGATCTTGGTGACGTCGCCCTTGAAGATCAAATCCGAGATCAACGGCGACTGCAGCATGATTTCCATCGCCGCAACGCGCCCGCTGCCCGACTCGCGCGGAATCAGGCGCTGCGAGATCAGCGCGCGGATGTTCAAGGAGAGGTCCATGAGCAGCTGTTCGCGCCGCTCCTCGGGGAAGAAATTGATGATGCGGTCGAGCGCCTGGTTCGAGCTGTTGGCGTGCAGCGTCGCGAGCACCAAGTGTCCGGTCTCGGCGAACTGGATGCCGTACTCCATCGTCTCCCGATCGCGGATTTCCCCGATTAGGATCACGTCGGGCGCCTGGCGCAGCGTGTTCTTGAGCGCGAGATGCCAGCTCTCGCAGTCGACCCCGACCTCGCGATGCGTGACGACGCATCCCTTGTGCGGATGCACGTACTCGACCGGGTCCTCGATCGTGACGATGTGGCCGCGCGTCTTTTCGTTGCGATAGCCGATCATCGCCGCCAGCGAGGTCGATTTGCCCGAGCCGGTGCCGCCGACCAGAATCACGAAGCCGCGCTTCGAGAGCACGACGTCCTTGAGAACGGGCGGCAGTTCGAGTTCTTCGAGCGTCGGGATCTTGGCGTTGATCGTGCGCAGCACCGCGGCGGTGCAGCCCTGTTGAATGAAGGCGCTCACGCGGAATCGGCCGATGCCCGGCGGCGCGATCGCGAAGTTGCACTCCTTGGTCGAGTCGAACTCCTTGGTCTGCCGGTCGTTCATGATCGCGCGCACCAAGCCGGCGCTTTGCTCCGCGGTCAGGCTGCGGTCCGATTGCGGCCGCAGTTCGCCGTCGACCTTGATCGCGGGCGGGAATCCCGCCGTGATAAAGAGGTCCGAGCCTTTCTTTTCGACCATGCGTCGCAGCAGGTCCTGCATGAGCCGTATGGCTTGTTCGCGTTCCATATCAGATGCTGTCCTTGTTTTGCGCTTTATACCGCGCTTCTTCGCGGCTGACGACACCCTTGGTCACGAGGTCCTGCAAACATTGGTCGAGGGTTTGCATACCCTGGCCTTGGCCGGTTTGGATCGCCGAGTACATTTGGGCGATCTTGCCTTCGCGGATCAAATTGCGGATCGCCGGCGTGCCGATCATGATTTCGTGCGCTGCAATGCGCCCGCCGCCGACCTTTTTCATCAAAGTTTGCGATATGACGGCCCGCAAGCTCTCGGAGAGCATTGCGCGCACCATTTCCTTTTCAGCCGCGGGGAACACGTCGACGATACGGTCGATCGTCTTGGCGGCGGAACTCGTATGCAGCGTGCCGAACACCAAGTGCCCGGTTTCGGCCGCCGTGAGCGCGAGGCGTATCGTCTCGAGGTCGCGCATTTCGCCGACCAGTACGACATCGGGGTCCTCACGCAGCGCTGAGCGCAGCGCCTCGCTGAAGCCGAGCGTATCTCGGTGCACTTCGCGCTGGTTGACGAGACAACGCTTGCTCTCGTGGACGAACTCGATCGGATCCTCGATGGTTATAATATGATCGGGACGATTGTCGTTGCAGTGGTTGACCATGCCCGCGAGCGTCGTCGACTTGCCGGAACCGGTCGGCCCGGTGACGAGCACGAGCCCTCGGGGAAGCATGCATAAGTCCCTGAAAGCCTTGGGAGCATTCAATTCGTCGAGCGACAGAATCGTCGACGGAATATTGCGAAACACGGCTCCGGCGCCGCGGTTCTGATTGAAGGCGTTGACGCGAAAGCGCGCCAGTTTGGGAATCTCGAATGAAAAGTCGGTTTCGTAGAACTCTTCGAACGCCTTGCGCTGCTTGTCGTTCATGATGTCGTACACCATGCTGTGCACCTCCTTGTGCACCAGCGCCGGCATGTTGATGCGCTTCATGTCGCCGTCGACACGAATCATCGGCGGCACGCCCGCCGAAAGGTGTAAATCCGACGCGTTGTTCTTCACCGCAAAGGCGAGAAGCTGCGCGATATCAACCGCCATCAACGGCTCCTAATTCAAGACTTATCAACACCGGGCAGTATATAAGAGGGTGTCCACACCCAATATGTTAATTGGTCCGCAAAATTTAGCGTTTCTCGTGACCGAAGTCCGATCTCGGATCGATCGGGCCGCGCGGGATGCCGGCCGGGACCCCCGTTCGGTTACCTTAATCGCGGTCAGCAAGGCGCAGAGTGCCGAATTGGTGCGGGCGGCCGCCACGGCGGGCGTCACGGATTTCGGGGAAAATTATCTGCAGGAGGCCCTCGCGAAGATCGAGGCGCTCCGCGAGCCGCCGAGCGCGGGCGCGGGCCTGCGCTGGCATTTCATCGGAACGGTGCAATCCAACAAGACGCGCGCGATCGCCGAGCACTTCGACTGGGTGCACAGCATCGACCGGCTGGGCCCGGCGCGCCGCCTCTCCGAGCAGCGTCCGTTCCATGCGCCGCCGCTCAATCTCTGCATCCAGATCGCACTCGTGCCCGAGCCCAACAAGGGCGGGCTGCCGCCGGCCGAGGCGGCAGACCTTGCACAGCGCATCGCCGAGTTGCCGCGCATCAAGCTGCGCGGCTTGATGTGCGTGCCGCCGCCGCAGCCGAACCCCGACGCGCAACGTCCACTGTTCGCGCGCCTGCGCAAGCTCAAGGATGAATTGAACGAGAAGGGCCTGGGGCTCGACACGCTGTCGATGGGCATGAGCGCCGATTTCGAGGCGGCGATCATGGAGGGCGCGACGCAGGTGCGCGTCGGCACCGCACTATTCGGCGCGCGGCAGAGCGCGGCCCACTGGAACGACACGGGAGCGCAAGGATGATTGACATTCGCAAGCTCGCCTTCATCGGCGGCGGAAACATGGCAGCGGCCCTGATCGGCGGCTTGATCGGCCGCGGGCTGGCGCCGGAACGCATCGTCGTTGCCGACCCGAACCGCGACCAACAGCAAAGGCTGATCCGCGACTTCGGGATCGTGGCGGCGCCGCACGCCGCAAGTGCGGTGCAGGACGCCGAGGTTCTGGTGCTCGCGGTCAAGCCCCAGCACATGCGCGCGGCGGCGTCCGAGGTCAGCGCGCATCTCGGCGGCGCGAGACCCCTGATCATCTCGGTGGCCGCGGGCATCCCGCACGCCGCCCTGCTGGGATGGCTCGGAACCGGCGGAGCGATCGTGCGCGCGATGCCGAATCGCCCCGCGCTCTGCGGATTCGGAGCAACCGGCCTATATGCGCCGCCCGGCCTCGGCGCCGCCGAGCGAGCGCTCGCCGAGTCGATTCTCGCCGCGGTGGGCATCACGGTGTGGGTCGAGCGCGAGAGCCAGATGGACACCGTGACCGCCTGTCGGGTAGCGGACCCGCTTACTTCTTTCTGTTCATGGAGGCGCTGGAGGCGGCCGCGTGCGACCTGGGACTTGAGCCCGAGGTTGCGCACCGATTGACGCTGCAGACGGCGCTCGGCGCGGCCCAGATGGCCGGCGAGTCGCCCGACTCGCTCGCCGTGCTGCGCGAGCAGGTGACCTCGAAAGGCGGCACCACGGCCGCCGCGCTCGCGATTCTCGATGCCGCGGATCTTCGTGGTATCGTCGCCTCCGCCGTAGCGGCGGCCGACAGGCGCTCCGCAGAACTCGCGGCCGAATATGGGGCTCCTTGAGGTCTTTCGATGGAAGCGATTAGATTCGTAGTCGACACCCTGCTGTGGCTGTTGACGCTGGCATTTGTCTTGAGGCTCTTGTGTCAATTGTCGCGGGCGGATTTTCGCGATCCAATCGCCGATGCGATCGTGCGCGTGACCAACTGGTTGATTTTGCCGCTGCGCCGCCTGTTGCCGCCGATCGGCAAGGTCGATACGGCGACCGTGATCGCGGTGCTCGCCGCGGCCAGCGCGCGCAGCGCCGCCATGCTCGCATTGAGCGGCATCGGTTACATCGATTGGCTCTATTTCCTGCGTTCGACGCTCGTCGGCCTCGTCACGCTGGTGCTCAATATCTACCTGTTCGCGATGCTCTTGTACTGGATCATGAGCCTTGTGACACCCGGAGGCTATGCGCCCGGCTCGCGCCTGCCGGCGCAGTTGTGCGAACCGATTTTGAAGCCCGTGCGTCGCCTGATTCCGCCGATCGGTCAAGTCGATTTTTCGATGCTTTGGGTCTCGATCGCGATCGGCGCCCTGTTGATCTTGCTGCGCTGAAGGGCCGCCAATCGGCGGTTGTGCCTTGAAATCCAGGCTCGCGCGCTCAGCGAAGCTGAGATTTTTTTCGCATTTGCGCTAAACATCGGCTTTTTTCTATGTTATTTTCGGCGCCGAGTTGTAATTGTGGGCAATATGAAGCCCGCGTTCGGAAACACCAGTAGGAGATTTACAATGGCGAAAAAGAATGCAGCACCGACCAAGTCTGAAATTCTTGCAAGCATTTCGAAGGAAACAGAGCTCTCCAAGAAGCAAGTCGGAGCTGTTTTTGATTCACTGTCCGCCGTGATCAAAAAGAGTCTTCGCAGCCATGGATTGTTCACCCTTCCCGGGCTTCTGAAGCTCAAAGTCGTGAAGAAACCCGCGACCAAGGCGCGCGAAGGCATCAATCCGTTCAATGGCGAAAAGATGACTTTCAAGGCCAAGCCGGCGAGCAAGAAGGTGCGCATTGCCGCATTGAAGTCGCTCAAGGAATTCGTGAACTAACCCCGTTTTCACCGCCGAAGCGGCTGACATCTTTCAGCCGCTTCGGATTTCGCCGATCACCGTGTCGCGCAACTCCGACAGGTGGCCGTGAAAGAAATGCCCGACTCCCGGCAGCATCACGAGATGCGGCGGCGGCTCGCGGGACCTTGCCCAGTCCGACACCGCCTGGGGATCGACGACTTCATCGGCGTCGCCCTGAACGACGAGCCACGGAATCGTCGGCGCGCCCAACCCTGAGAAATCGAACCGTGTTACCGGCGGCGCGACCATGATGAGCCGCTGGGGTCTGCGCACGACCGAAAACCGCATTGCGACATAGGCGCCGAACGAGAATCCCGCCGCGAGCAGTTGCCGCCCCGGCCAGCGCAGATCGGCCCAGTCGACGACCGCCGCGAGATCCAGCGTTTCGCCGCTGCCCTCGTCGAAACTCCCGGCACTCGCGCCGACCCCGCGAAAGTTGAAGCGCACCGTCGGGATCCCGCATTGCTGAAGCGCGCGCGCGAGCGTCGTCACGACCTTGTTGTCCATGGTTCCACCGAACAGGGGATGCGGGTGGCATATGACGCCGAAAGTCGGTGCAGCGTCTGCTGGCGCGCGATCCGACGCATGCGGCGGCTCGGCTCCGGGATCCTCGGCGACCGCTTCAATCGCACCCGCCGGCCCCGGGATCGACAGGCGCTGCGCCGCTCTCGGCGTCGAGCTCATTCGATCGCGACGAGATCGACGTCGAACACCAGCGTCGCACCCGGCGGTATCGGACCCGCGCCACCGTCGCCATAGGCGAGATCCGGCGGGATCGTCAGTCGGCGCCGGCCGCCGACCTTCATGCCTTGAATGCCCTGGTCCCAACCCTTGATGACCTGGCCGCCGCCGAGCGCGAAGCGGAATGGCGCGCCGCCGGGCAGCGAACTGTCGAATTGTTTGCCTTTGGTTTCGGCGGCGGAAGTCTCATAGAGCCAGCCGGTGTAGTTTACGACCGCGGTTTGTCCAGGCGCGATCGCGGCGCCCGATCCCGGCTGCAGGTCGACGATTTCGAGCGCTTGGGTGGTTGCCGCCGGCGGCGCGGGCGATTTAGAGCCGCACGCTACGAGCAGTGCGATGAGGCAAAGCAGAACGGGTCGGCGCATGGCGGCACCACGAGGGAGATCAACGCGTAGTGTACCCCGTAAAACTGCGCTGCACAGAAAACGCGAGGGTCGAACTCAGCGCAATCGCGCAACCGGCCAGCGAGACCGTCTTTGCGCCCACCACGCTCGTCGCGCCGAATACGACGAGACCCCAGCAGCCGGCCAGGATCAATTCCACTTCCGGCGCGGCGCGCAGCCACCACTGCCGCCACGCGGCAATCGCGTCGTCCAGTTCGTCGACAAGCTGTAACACCCACTCCATGTGGGCGGAATTGTAGGCGGACTTCGCGACCCGGCGGCGTGAGTCGTCTCACACCGGCGTCACTTGCCAGGTGACCGGGGCCTGCGTACGCTGTGGACAATGCAGCGGATCCTGGTGCTGAATCCCAAGGGCGGTTCCGGTAAAACGACGGTCGCAACCAACCTCGCGGGGTATTTTGCGACACAGGGCGACCATCCCCTGCTGTCCGACAACGACCCACAGGGTTCGAGCACGCGCTGGCTCAAGAAGCGCACCACCGAGCAGCCGCTCATACACGGCATTGCGGCATTCGAGCGCAACTCGCGTGTGACACGTGCCTGGGCGCTGCGCATACCGCCGGATGCCGGACACGTGATCGTCGATACGCCGGCCGCGGTGCCTCCGCAGGAATTGTCCGACATCACGAAGAACGCCGATGCGATCATCGTGCCGGTCTTGCCCTCGGACATCGACATTCACGCCTGCTCGAAATGCATCGCCGATTTGCTGCTGATCGCGAAAATCCGCCGCGAGGAAAATCGCATCGGCGTGGTCGCGAACCGTGTCAAACGCAACACCTTGATCTATCAGTCCTTGATGCGCTTCCTGGCGAGTCTGCGGATCCCGATCATCGCGACTTTACGCGACTCGCAAAACTACGTGCGCGCCGCCGAACTCGGGGTGAGCATTCACGAGATGAAGCCCAACGCGGTCGCTCAGGACGTCGAGGATTGGGTTTCGCTGCTCGCGTGGCTCAAGGACAAGGAACTCGACGCCGCGGGTCTGCGGCAATCGGACGTGCTCGGCGAGACCGCGTAGCGCGGGCCCGGCGCCCGCTTATTTCTTCTCTTCCCAGCTTCCCTTCATTTTGTCGGCCCAATTCTTGTAGCTGTGCCAGCTATAGAGTGAATTGGTGATTGCTCCGTGCCGGCCGCCGATCTTCTCGCCGCGCTTCAGCAAATTGACGTACCCATCGCGAGCGGCGCCTGGTGCTGCCGCGTCCGCGCTCGGCGCGCGCCGGTCCACGCCCTGGTATCGACCTGGAGGTTTTGAGTCGCTCATCGCTTACGCCTGATTTCCATGATTCACAGTATGTCGCGCGCTATGGCATCGACAGGAACTGTGTCACAAGCATCCGCGCACGGCCGAGCGAATAAAACGCGCATTGCGATCTGGATCTCAGTGAACACCGCGTTGAGTTAAATGGCCTTCGGATGGGGAGATTTCCAGGACTCGAACAGCGGCCGCAGCTCGTCGAGCGAACTGTCGATCGCCGCGGGCAACAACGTCGTGTAAGTATCGAGCAGCGCGATCGCGTTGCGCGCGGGATCGGTGCGCGTCGCCGCACCGAGCCGCCGCGACATGTCGCGATTGACGACGTGCAAACTCTTGTAGAGCACGCCGAGCGAGTCGAACCCTGCGGCATCCGCGGTGCCCACGAGCTCGCGCGCGAGCAGATACATCGTCACGCTGCGGTAAACGGTCTCCGCGTCGCTCGCGAACGGCAGATGGAATCGCGCCATCGGCCGCAGCTTGCCGGTCCAAGGACAGCCGGAGGTCGCCATGATGAGCCCGAGTACCGACGACAGGGCCTGCTGCGCCGAGGTTTCCACGTAGATCGTGCGCTCGGCCTGGACGACGGTGACGGCGACCGTATCGAAGGAAACGAGCTCCGCGAGCCGCTCGACGGCATCGGCCATCTGCAGCGCCGGCGGGCAATGCGGGTGTTCGGCGGCGTTCAGCGGGCAGTTCGCGCACTTGTTGTACTCGAGCTCGGTCCAAAACGGCGGATCCGCCGGCGGCGGATTGATCATCCGAAAGGTTTTTGGGTCGAAGCGAAATTCGAACACCCGCTGCGACCCGTCGGGCAGATCGAAGCGATAGCGGATGTGCGGCGCTTCGCTCATGCGACGAGTCGATAGCACGGAATGTATTCGGCGCCGGGGAGCCGCATGCGGCCCTGGGACACGAACGACATCAACACCTGTTCGAGCGGCTCGATGATCGATCGATCGACCGTGAGCTCGAACGGCCCGTGCTGCTCGATCGCGCTGATGCCGTAGGGCTTCACGTTGCCCGCGACTATCCCCGAGAACGCCCGGCGCAGGTTGGCCGCGCGCTCGTGCACCGGCAGATCCCGCGACAATCGCAGTGCGCTCATCGAGGCGTGATTGACGTCGAACGGCCGCTGGAACTCGAGCGGAATCTTCAACAGCCAGTTGTAGCCGAAGGAATCCGAGGCTTGGCGGCGATAATCGCGCACCTGCGTCATGCCGTGCACCATCGCGCGCGCGACCCCGGCCGGATCATCGAGAATGATCTGATACCGCGCCTGCGCGGCCTCGCCGAGAGTTGCGCCGATGAAGCGATGAATCTGCTGAAAATATTCGCGCGCTGGAGGCCGGCCCCGTGAACACCATCGGGAACGGCATTTCGCGGTTCGCCGGATCGAGCAGGATGCCGAGCAAATAGAGGATCTCCTCGGCCGTTCCGGCGCCGCCCGGAAAAATCACGATGCCGTGGCCGAGCCGCACGAATGCCTCGAGCCGCTTTTCGATGTCCGGCATGATCACGAGCTGGCTCACGATCGGATTGGGCGGCTCGGCGGCGATGATGCCCGGCTCCGTCAAGCCGAGATAGCGCCCGTTGTGGATGCGCTGCTTGGAGTGCCCGATCGTTGCGCCCTTCATCGGGCCCTTCATCGCGCCCGGTCCGCATCCGGTGCAGACATCGAGCCCGCGCAGGCCAAGTTCGTAGCCGACCTTTTTGGTGTAGTCGTATTCTTCGCGCGAAATCGAATGGCCGCCCCAGCAGACGATCAGGTTCGGCCGGATCTGCAGCTCGAGGATGCGGGCGTTGCGCAGAATGTGGAACACCGCGTTGGTGATGCTCGCGGACGCGGTCAAGTCGAAGCGCCCGCTCTCCATGATTTCGTTCGAAATGAACACCACGTCGCGCAGCACCGCGAACAGGTGTTCCTTCAATCCCTTGATCATGACCCCGTCGACGAAGGCCGCCGCCGGCGCATTCTTGATCTCGAGCTTGATGCCCCATGCCTGGCGCACGATGCGCAGATCAAAATCGCGGTATTTCTCGAATATCAGGCGGGAGTCGTCGATGTTGCTGCCGGAATTGAGCACCGCGAGCGCGCATTGGCGAAACAGCGGATACAGCCCGCCTTGCCCCGAATCCAGGAGCTTCGCGATTTCCTGCTGCGACAAATGCTCGAGGCTGCCCTTCGGCGCGACGCGCGCGTCGACCATGTCGGACGACAGAATTTCAGTTTCCATGTCGCCGCTCACGGGAAAATATCGATCGGGATATTGTCCTGGGTCCGCATCCACACCTCGACCATGTCGGCGTTCGACAGCGCGATGCAGCCGTCGGTCCAATCGGTCGTTGAGTAATAAGCCGGCGCATGGCGCGGCGCGTTCGGCAGGCCGTGGATCATGATCGCGCCGCCCGGCGCCCAGCCTTTCTTTTGCGCGCGGATCTCGTCGTCCTTGTTCGGATAGGTAACCTGGATCGACAGGAAGAAGTCGCTGCGGGTATTGCGCCGCGCCAGATTGTAATGGCCCTCGGGGGTGCGAAAATCGTGCTCGCGCTCCTTTTGTCCATGCGGGTTCAAGCCGAGCGCGACCCGGTACTCGCCAAGCAGTCGCTCGCCCTGATACAGGTAGAGCTTGTGCGCGGCCTTGTAAACCACCACGCGATCAGCCGCGCCGGGTGGGCCGGCGAACGCGCCCGACTGAACCAGCCCGCAGACGAATACCGCTAGCAAAATCCTCATGTTGGGAATTATAGCCTGTCGGTCGTGCAACATAATCAGTCGTGGCTCACGTCTCCGATATACTGTGACGCATGCAGCATCGTCGAGGCAGCGCGATCGTCGCGGCCGGCATGGCCGCTGCGGCCTGGTTCGCGGCGGCCGGCCTGTTTTCCGGTTGTGCAGGCCCTGCAACGCACCAGCCCGTCGAGAACCTCGACCAGCGCACCGGCATAACGATCGCGACGCTGAAAGCGCCTGTCGAATTCGTCGAGGCGGGCGCTCTCAACATCGGCAAGCGCACGAGTTTCGCCTATCTTGGACCCGTCGAATGGGATCGCATGGGCGAGGTCCGCTACGGCCTGTGGATGCATGTCGCGCCAGGCAACGACCGCGCGGTCGTCGACATCACGATCCCGGGCGCGGTCAGCTTGAGTCTCGACGCCGAGGTCGTGACCTTGTCGACGCTCGAAGCGCCGCCGAAGCTCGGGCTCGAAGCGTACCGGGGCGCGGCTCCCTGGGGACAAACGGCGTATTTCACGCTGACCATCGAGCTGCTCAAGCGCCTTGCAACCACGGACCGCTTGACGCTTCATGTACAGGGACTCGACGGGCAGCGCGTCGAGTTCGAATCGGTTCACGCGAGCCGGCCGATGCTTGCGGAGTTCGCGCGCTCGCGCGGCATCACTGTCGATTGATCGGCTCGACTTGCGGCAGCGTGATCGTCGCCCCGGGGCGCATCTCGCCGAAATCGACGTCGGGGTTGTATTGCGCGACCAGCCAGAGCGGCAGGTCCGCGTGGCCGTGCACGATCGTCCACAAGGAGTCGCCGCGCTTGACGGTGTAGTCCTGTGTCGCCGCGATCCGATGCGTCGCGAAGTACGCATCCTGCAAATCGCGATGATAGCCGCGGCGTGCCTCTTCGAAATGTGCGGCGTTGAGGCGCGCCGCCGGCAGCTTGATCTTGTGCCCGAGACCCACGCTCGCGCTTTTGTTGAGGCGGTTCAGCCGGCGTAGCTGCTCGGGCGTGGAACCGGACCAGTCGGCGAAATGGCCGAGCGTCTCGTCGGCCTGAACGACGACCGTGCCGTCGGCGCCGACGCCATAGTCGGTCGCGTCCGGGTTGCTGGTCGGCGTGGCCGCCGGCAGCAGCGCCGCGGTCTCGGTCTGCCGTTCCGCCACGGGTTCGCCTCGTGCCGCGGTCGCGTGTACGACTTGCTGGCCCTCGAGCGCGACGGGTGCGAGACGCGTCGGAGTCGCGGCGATCGCGGTGCTCGGCGAGCCCTTGTCGGCGCGGGTCGGGGGCAGCGGCAGCCGCAGCAGCTGGCCTCGCTGCACCTCGGGAGCGCTGGTCCAGCCGTTGACGGCGAGCAGACGCGCCATCCCGACACCGCTCTTGGCCGCGAACGACGCCAATGTCTCGCCGCGCCGCAGGCGATGCGAGTCGTCGCCGCGCTGCGCGAGGTAGCGCTGCCCTGCGGGAATCCGCTCGAGCGCAGCGGCGATCTCCGGCGCCGTGGGCGTCCCCGGCACGCGCAGCGCATAGCCGCGCGGCACGAATCGCGAGCCATTCCAAATCGGCGCGAGCAACGCAGGATTCAATACCCGTAGTGCTCCCATATCCACCTTGAATGCCTTGGCGGCCGCGTCGATCGGCACGTAGTCGGGCAGTTCGACGGTCACGCTGTCGGCGTCGGGCAGGCGCATGAGCGCGCCGAAATACCGGTCGGCGTTTCTGTCGACGTCGAGCGCCGCTAGGAACGCGACATAGAAATTGCGCGATGCGAATCCGAAAGTCGCGCCTTGAAATCGCTTGACGATCACCGCGATGTCGCTCGTGCCGAGTTCATCCTGGGCGCGACGCAGTCCGCCGGGTCCATGGTTGTAGGCGGTCACGGCGAGCGGCCAGGTTCCCACCAGCCGATAGTTGTAGAGCATGAGATTCGCCGCGGCCTCGGTTGCGCGGTACGGGTCGAGTCGTTCGTCGACGAGACTGTCGACACGCATGTAGCGGCGCGCGGTCGTCGGCATGAACTGCCACAATCCCGCCGCCCCGACGCGCGAATACGCCGCGGGATTGAACGAGGACTCGACGTGCGGTAGTGCGGCGATCTCCTCGGGGACGCCGCTGCGCGCGAGCGTCTTCGCGATATGCCGCTCCCACGCCGCGGCACGGATCAGGCCCTCGTGGAATCGATCCGCCTGCCCGAGTTGAAAGCGGATCCGATCGATCGCATCGATGAAGTCCCGCGGCGAGGGCCGCTCACCGAACGCATGCAGGATGCGCCGCTCATGCAGGCTCAGATTGCTGTTTGCGCCGGGCGCCGCCGCTTGGGCAGCGAAGCGGCGCAGCATCGCCGCATAGCGCGCCTTGGCTTCTTCGACGCGCCGCTCGCGAGCAGAGGGCGAGAGTTCGGGTTCGAAGCGCAGCACCTCATAAACGAGTCCAAGGTTCCACGAGTCGTGCAGCAGCCCCTGGTCGGTCGTGACCTCGGTATAGACACGAATCCAGAATCGAACGTCCGGCTCGAGTTCCGGGGGGCGCACGATCGCGGCAGCGCTGCCGGCCGGCGCGGTTTCAACGGCCTTGCCAATGTCAGCGGTGCGCACACCGACGGTGCCGGGATCGGCGCCGTAGGCACAGGGGAGGACGCACCCGAGTTGCGCGACGGCCCATCCGAGCGCCGCCAGCCGGGATCGCTTGACTATCGGCGAGCTACCCGCACTTCGAGTCGCCACAATTGAGGCAGGTCTTGCAGCCGTCCATCATGACGACCGCGGCGGTGCTGCATTTGGAGCAGAGCTGCGCTCCCTCGGGGAAATGCGACTTGGAGAATGCGTCTGTCTGCTTGGTGCGCGCCTCGAATTCCGCGCGCTTCTCGTCGACCATTTTTCGCTGATGCGCATCGAGCTCCGGCTTCTTCAACAAGCCGATCGATTGCAGGTGCCGCTCGATGACATAGCCGAGCTCTGCGATCGTCGAGGGCATGAACTTGCCGCCGGGCTGCCAATAGCCGCCGCGCGGATCGAACACCGCCTTGAGCTCATCGACGAGAAACGTCGTGTCGCCGCCCTTGCGAAATACCGCCGAAATGACCCGCGTGAGCGCGACGATCCATTGAAAATGATCGAGGTTCTTCGAATTGATGAAGACCTCGAACGGTCGCCGCTGCTCGTGCGGCGTGCCCTCGTTGAGCACGATGTCGTTGATCGTCACGTACATCGCATGATCGGACACCGGCGTCTTGATCTTGTAGGTCGACCCGATCAGGACTTCGGGACGCTCGAGCTTCTCGTGCATCCAAATGACATTGTCCTGCGTCTTGAGCGCGGCGGGCGGCGCCGCGGCCTCCTTCGCCTCGGGCTTGAGCACGCGGTACTTGGTGATCTTTTTGGCAATCTTGATTTGGGCCATGGTCAGAATTTCCCGTAATAACCTTCTTTGAGCGCATCGTACAAATTCGCGGCCGTGTGCATCTCGCCGTCGTACTCGATTTCCTGGTCGCCGCGCGCCTCCACTTCCGTGCCGTCCTCGAGCGTGAACACGTAGGTCGTGTTCTTGAGGTCCTCCTCCTTGACGAGCACGCCCTGATGAGCCTCGGCGTTGAAGCGGAACGTCGTGCAGCCCTTCAAGCCCTGCTCATGGGCGTACAAATAGATGTCCTTGAAGTCCTCGTATTTGTAGTCGGTCGGCACGTTGGCGGTCTTGGAGATCGAGGAGTCGACCCAGAGCTGCGCGGCCGCCTGGATGTCGACGTGCTCCTTCGGGCCGATGTCGTCGGCCGACAGGAAATAATCGGGCAGCTTCTCGCCCGCGCTCTGCGAAACCGGCATCGCACGCGGATTGATCATTTCGCGGTAGGCGAGCAGCTCGAACGAAAACACGTCGATTTTTTCTTTCGATTTCTTGCCCTCGCGAATCACGTTGCGGAAATAGTGGTGCGCGAACGAGGGCTCGATGCCGTTCGAGGCATTGTTGGCGAGCGACAGCGAGATCGTGCCGGTCGGCGCGATCGAGGTGTGGTGCGTGAAGCGCGCGCCGACCTCGGCGAGCTCGTCGACGAGTTCCGGTGCCGCCTCGGCGATGCGCTGCATGTAGCGGCTGTAGCGCGCGTGCAAAACACGGCCCGCAACGCGCGAGCCGACGCGCCAACCGTCCTTGATCATCTCCGGCCGCTTGCGCAACATTTCGCGGGTGACCGTGAATTCCTCGTCCATGATCGGGGCGGGACCCTTCTCGCGCGCGAGCTCGAGCGCCGCCTCCCAGCCGGCAACCGCCATCTCGCGCGAGACGTTCTGCGTGAAGGCGACCGACTTCTTGGATCCGTATTTCATGCAGAGCATCGTGATCGCCGATCCTAGGCCTAAGAATCCCATGCCATGGCGCCGCTTGCGCGTGATCTCATCGCGCTGCGGCGAGAGCGGCAGGCCGTTGATCTCGACGACGTTGTCGAGCATGCGAGTGAACACCTTGACGACCTTGCGATAGGTCTCCCAATCGAATCGGGCATTCTCGGTGAAAGGCTCGAGCACGAACTTCGTGAGGTTGACCGAACCCAACAAGCAGGAACCGTATGGCGGCAGCGGCTGTTCGCCGCAGGGGTTGGTGGCCCGGATGTTCTCGACCCACCAGTTGTTGTTCATCTCATTGACCTTGTCGATGAGGATGAAGCCCGGCTCCGCGAAATCGTAGGTCGAGGACATGATCAGGTCCCAAACGCGGCGCGCCGGCAGGGATTTGTAGATCTTGCAGGCGACCAAGCCTTCCTCGTTGGCGACATAGCCGTCGGTATACGGCCACTCGCGCCAAACGAACTTCGACTCGTCGTCGATATTCGGGCGCTCCGCCTCGTATTCCTTGATGCCCAGCGGGAACGCGAGTTTCCACTCGGTGCCGGCCTTGACCGCCTTGATGAACTCGTCGGTGATGAGCAGCGACAGATTGAATTGGCGCAGCCTGCCGTTCTCGCGCTTGGAACGGATGAATTCCAGCACGTCGGGGTGACCGACGTCGAAGGTGCCCATTTGGGCGCCGCGACGGCCGCCGGCCGACGAGACCGTAAAGCACATTTTATCGTAGATATCCATGAACGACAAAGGTCCGGACGTGTATGCGCCGGCACCGGAGACATAGGCGCCGCGCGGCCGCAGGGTCGAGAACTCGTAGCCGATTCCGCAGCCCGCCTTGAGCGTCAAACCCGCCTCATGGACCTTATTCAAGATGTCGTCCATCGAATCGCGAATCGTTCCCGAGACGGTGCAGTTGATCGTCGAGGTTGCAGGCTTGTGCTCGAGCGCCCCAGCGTTCGACGTGACGCGTCCGGCGGGGATCGCGCCATGGCGCAGCGCCCAGAGGAACGACTCGTACCATTGCGGACGGATCTCGTCGGACTCGACGTCGGCAAGCGCACGCGCGACGCGCTTGTAGGTATCGTCCATCGATTGATCGATTGGCGATCCGTCCTTCGCTGTCAGACGGTATTTCTTGTCCCAGATGTCCATCGACGCTTCCTGGAACGAAATGCTGTCGACGTCTTTGGGCTGAATTTTGACCACCGTATTCATGGGCGTAAAGCTGCTCCCCGTAATTCTATGTCGATCGATGGCCGCATGTGCCGCGCGGTCTTCGGATGGAGTAAACACAACATATTGTGTTTAGGGCGGAGAGGTTACGGCCCGATGGCAATCATCGTCAAGACATATTTGAGGCTTTTTTTGTACAAAATTATTGTTTTAAATCAATATGTTATTAATTAATCTCGACAAATTACCTCGCTGCATTTTGCGGCCGCCAGGTCAAGCGGGATTAAGCCTAATCTCAAGATGTTGTGTTTGGGCGGCCTATCCCCATAATGCGCTGTTGACAGCGGCGGACCCTTGCGACTCGGTGCGGCAGACGATTCAGTCCGCCGTTGAAATTTCCGCCGGCATCCCAACTCTTGAAGGCACGCAGAAACATTCTGCAATTCACGCGAAGTGAACCCACAACCTTGAGGAGATAGGAGACATCATGACCGTCGTTAGTTACGAGCCCTGGGCTCTGGTGAGCCGGCTCCAGAAAGACATCGATCGTTTGTTCAACACGCCGTCGACTGCCGCGGATTCCGGCGCATGGTTGCCGCCCGTCGACATCCACGAGGAAGCCGATCAGTTCCGGTTGCACATCGACCTGCCGGGCGTGGATCCGAAGGCCGTCGAGATCACCGCCGAGAAGGGCGTGCTCACGGTTCGCGGACATCGCGAAGGCCTGCAGCAGGAGGCTCGCGAAGGCTACCGGCGCATCGAGCGCACCAAGGGCGATTTTCAGCGCCGCTTCAGCCTGCCGGACACGGCGGACGCCAATGGCATCAAGGCGAAATCGAACAACGGGGTCTTGGAAATCGTGATCCCGAAGGTCGCGCAGGTGCAGGCGCAGCGCATCATGGTCGAAGCGGCCTGATCGATAGTGACACGCATTCCGCGGCCTTTGCTTGGGCCGCCAAGCCCGGATGAGCCGGCGGAATTGCGGGATTTCATCGCAGAAAACGCCGGCCACGATCTTCAGTGTAAGATCGTCGGCCGGTTTTGTGATTGAGAGGACACTAGAATGAATCTGCGCGCTCGAGCCAATCCGCGAGTCGCATTGTTGATGGCCGCCGCGCTGGCGGCGGGACTCTCGGCGCTGCCCGCCGCGGGCCAGACGACCAACGCGGCCCTGCCGGCCCCGAGCCTCGAGGCGGCTCCGATGCCCTCGCTCGCGCCGATGGTCAAGCGGGTCTCCCCCGCCGTCGTGAACATCAAGACTTCCGGCACGATCAAAGACCAGGCCGGCCGGCACAATCCGCTGCTCGATGATCCGTTCTTCCGGCGCTTCTTCGAGGTGCCGCCGGACGCGCAGCCGCGTGAGCGCCAGTTTCGCAGCGCCGGCTCCGGCGTGATCATCGATGCCAAGAACGGCTACATCGTGACCAACTATCACGTGATCGAGAACGCGAGCGAGATCACGATCACGCTGCTCGACAACCGCGAATTCAAGGCGAAAGTGCTGGGCAGCGACGAAGGCTCGGACCTCGCGCTGCTGCAGGCGAAGGAGCCCAATCTGGTCGCGCTCAACCTCGGCGACTCGAGCCGGCTCGAGGTCGGCGACTACGTCGTCGCAATCGGCAATCCGTTCGGGCTGCAGAACACGGTCACGGCCGGCATCGTGAGCGCGCTCGGCCGCTCCGGCATCAACGAGGACGGCTATCAGGACTTCATCCAGACCGACGCGTCGATCAATCCCGGCAATTCCGGCGGCGCGCTCGTGAATCTGCGCGGCGAGCTCGTCGGCATCAACGCCGCGATCCTCTCGAGCAGCGGCGGCAACATCGGCATCGGCTTCGCGATTCCGGTCAACATGGTCCGCGGCGTCGTCGACCAGCTCGCCAAGTACGGCGAGGTCAAGCGCGGCATCCTCGGTGTCAACATCTATCCGGTGTCGCCGGAAATCGCGAAGGAATACGGCCTCGCGGAGGCCACCGGCGCGCTCGTCACCGGCATTGCGCCGGGCTCGGCGGCGGAACGCGCCGGCATCAAGACCGGCGACATCATCACGACGCTCAACGGCGCATCGGTCAAAGGACCGGGCGAGCTTCGCAACGGCATCGGCATGCTGCGCATCGGCGAGAAGGTCGAACTCGGCTTGCTGCGCGACGGAAAGCCGCTGAAGCTCACCGCGATGATCAGCGCGCGCAGTGACGTCGACGGCGCGAACGCGGGCGCGATCAACAAGGTGTTCGAAGGCGTCGAACTCGCCGATGCCGACGGCGGCGGTGTTCTGGTCAAGTCGGTGCCGGAGAACAGCGGCGCGGCACAGGCGGGACTGCGCCCGAATGATCGCATCGTCGGCGTCGGGCGCACGCCGATCAGCAACCTCAAGGATCTACGCGAAGCGACCAAGGGAGCAAATTTCATGATACTCAACGTGCGCCGCGGTTCAGCTGCCTTACTGATTCCGTTGCGCTGAAGCCATGCGTCGCCTGTCAGTCTGCGTTCTCGGAGGCACCGGATTCGTCGGCACCCGGCTGGTTGCGCGTCTCGTCAAGGAGGGTCACCGTGTCACGGTGCTGTCTCGCAACAGCGAGCCGCATAAACACCTGCGCGTATTGCCGGGCCTCGAGCTCGAGAACTGCGATGTCTACGACCCGGCGGCTCTTGCCGAGCGCTTTCGCGGCCAGGACGTCGTCGTCAACCTGGTCGGCATCCTCAACGAGCGCGGCTTCGGCGGCGGGGGCTTCCGGCGCACCCACGTCGAACTCACACGCGGCGCGCTGCAGGCCGCGAGGTCCGCGGGTGTCGCACGCTTCCTCCAGATGTCGTCGCTGCGCGCCGCGCTCGATGCACCGAGCCACTACCTGCGCAGCAAGGGCGAGGCCGAACGCATCGTCCAGGCCGACAGCGCCGCGGTCGATTGGACGATTTTCCGGCCGTCGGTGATCTTCGGCCCCGGGGATTCGTTTCTGAACCGCTTCGCGTCGATGCTCGCCGCGGTGCCGCTGGTGTTTCCGCTGACGAAGCCGAACGCCGTGATGCAGCCGGTGTTCGTCGACGACGTCGTCGAAGCGATCGTGCGCTGCATGCATGGACTCACCGGCCGGCGGCAGATTTTGGAGCTCGGCGGCCCGCAACGCTACCGGCTGCGCGAGATCGTCGCGTTCGTCGCGACGATCACGGGCCGGCGCCGGACCATCATCGGCTTGCCGGACTTCGTATCGCGCCTGCTCGCGTTCGCGATGAACTTCGTGCCCGGCAGGCCGTTTTCCACCGACAACTACCGCTCATTATCGGTCGAGAGCGTCTGCAGCGACGACGGGTTCGCGCGGCTCGGAATCAAGCCCCAGTCGATGCTGGGTATCGCTCGCCAATATTTGGGAGTCTACGAGGACAACGCGCGCCTGAGCCGCGATCGCGCTGCGATCGGGCGCACCGCCTAGTCGGCGCCGCAAACCAACGCGTCGCGTGCAGCGGCGTTCATGCGCGAAATCTCGCGCGCTCGCGCGTAAAAGCGACGCAGGTCGCCGTCGACGCGCACCAGTTCCCGCGCAAAGCCGGGCACGCAGCGCTCGTAGGTCGCGATCGAGACCAGATGCGCGTTGTTGATCTCGGCCCCGAACCACTCGTCGAACGGCCCAGGTCCGCCCCAGCTCGAGCGCATCGCCGCGTAGGAGGCGCGCAGCGAGGCAAAGATTTCGTGCTTGCGGTCGCGCATGCCCGCCGGGTCCAAGGACGAGCCGTACAAGACCTCGAGCTCGGCGCGCGTGCGGATCAGGAGATCAGTGACCTCGTTGTAACGGCGGTGCTGAATGGAATAAGACTTCAGGTCCTGCTCGCGGCCCTGCGCGCGCAGCCAGCGCCGCACACCCTCCTCCTCGACGACGGTCGCGAGCGCCTCATTGAACGACGAGTCGTTCGGCACGTACAGCAGCTGATGCGTCAGTTCGTGAAAGACGATCGACGCCAGCTCGACGTCGTTCCAGCCGAGCATGGTGTTCAAGATCGGGTCATCGAAGTGGCCGAGCGTCGAGTAGGCCGCGACCCCCCCGACCGCGACGTCGAACCCCTTCGCGCGCAGGCGTGCCGCGAGGCGCCGTGCGTCGCGTTCGGCAAAATATCCGCGGTAGGCGACGCATCCCACGATCGGATAGCACCACTGCTTGGCTTGCACCGAAAATTCCGGCGCGGCAAACACGTTCCAAACGACGTAGCTGCGCCCGACGTCGGCGTAGCTGCGATAGCTGCCGTTGTCCGGCAGCCCGAGCTCGCGGCTCGCGAAGTCGCGCATCTCGGCGACCTGCCGGAGCTCATCGCGCAGTTCGGGCGGTGTCGCGGGATCGGCGACGAGGCGGCTGATCGGCTTGCGCTCGAGCAGAATTTGCGACTGGCCGTGCGCGGCCTGCCATAGGTAGCAGCCGCTCGTCGCGGCGGCGCACAGCACGATTGCGGCCGCTCGAAGCGCGGCGCGGAGCATTCGCACGATGCTGCTACTATTCACCCATGCAAGTGTATCTGGTTGGCGGCGCGGTTCGAGACGGCCTGCTGGGGCTGGCGGTCAAGGAGCGCGATTGGGTCGTCATCGGCAGCACGCGCGAGGAGATGCTGCGTCTCGGCTATCGTGAAGTGGGCCGGGACTTCCCGGTATTCCTGCATCCGCAAAGCCACGAGGAGTACGCGCTCGCGCGCCTCGAACGCAAAGTCGCGCCCGGCTATCGCGGCTTCGAGGTCCGCTTCGGACCCGAAGTGACGCTCGAGGAGGATCTGGGCCGGCGCGACCTCACGATCAACGCGATCGCCGAGGCCGCCGACGGCAGCCTCATCGATCCGTTCGGCGGCCGCGCCGATCTCGAGGCGCGCCTGCTGCGGCATGTCTCGGATTCCTTCATCGAAGATCCGGTGCGGCTGCTGCGCGTCGCGCGATTCGCGGCACGCTTCGCGCCCTTGGGCTTTTCTATCGCGCCGGAGACGCTCGAACTCATGCGCTCGATGGTCGCGCGCGGCGAGGTCGATGCCTTGGTCGCCGAGCGCGTCTGGCAGGAAACGCACAAGGCGCTCGGCGAGGCCGACCCGGCCGCGTACTTCGACACCTTGCGCGCTTGCGATGCGCTGCGGACGGTATTCCCCGAAATCGACGCGCTGTTCGGCGTACCGCAGCCGGCCGAATGGCACCCCGAAATCGATACCGGCGTGCACACTTTGATGGTGCTCACGCAAGCGGTGCGCTTGAGCCCGCTCGCGACCGTGCGATTCGCGGCGCTGGTGCACGATCTCGGCAAGGGCACGACACCGCCGGCCCAGTGGCCGCGCCATCATGGACACGAGGAGCGCAGCGTCGCGCTGATCGAGGCACTCGCGGCGCGCTTGCGCGTGCCCGCTGAGTTTCGCGATCTCGCAGTGATCGTCGCCCGCTTCCACGGCATCGTGCATCGCGCCTACGAATTGCGCCCCGCGACGATCCTCGATTTCCTCGAACGCGCGGACGCGTTCCGCCGTCCCGAGCGCTTTGCGGACGTGCTGCTAGCCTGCGAGGCGGATTCGCGCGGCCGCACGGGCTTCGAGGCGCGGCCCTATCCGCAGCGCGCCTACCTCGCGCAAGCGCGCGACGCGGCGGCGCGCATCAAGCCTGCGCCCGAGGCGCTCGCCACGGGCAACGGCGAGCAGATCGCGGAGCGCTTGCGGACCGATCGGCTCGCGGCGCTCGCCGAGCTGCGGGCAAGCGCTGCGCAGGGCGAGGGCTGAGCGCGGGAGGCGCCGCCGGTCAGAGCGTATGGCGCAGATCGCGTAGCCTGAATCCGCAAGGTTCGGCCTCGATCCCGCGGATCCACGCCATCGCCTTGAAGCGCTCGCCCATTTCGCCGGGCATCATCAGGCGGCGCGCCTCGTTGGCGAGGCGGGCGCGGGCGTTCGCGTCGTCGCCGGCGAGTCCCTGCATTTCGCGGTCGATGCCGGTGCCGGCGAGAAAATAGGTCTGCGTCGTGTAGCCCGCGAGCTCGAATCCGGCCGCGGCGCCGGCTTCCGCCAAGGCCGTGAAGTCGACCCAGGCCGTGATGTCCTGCAAGCCCGGGCAAAAGAAGGGATCCGCGTGCGCACGCTGCCGGAAGTGGCACAGCAAGGTGCCGTCGCGGCGCTCCGCGAGATAGTAGTGCGCGCGCGGCAGCCCATAATCGAACCATAGCACCGCACCCGCGCCGAGTGAGCGCGTGACCTCCGCGGTCCAGGCGCCGAGGCGCGGGCAATATTCCGACGTGTAGCCGTCGTCCCACGCATGAGCGGACGCGAGCTGCGCGCAATGCGCCGCGAGAGATGCGCTCGCGGGCCGCGCATCCCAACGCAGATTCGCGCCCTCGTAAACGACCCCGAGCTCCAAGGCACCGGCCCCGCTCCAGCGAAATCGGCACACCGGCAGCGCGTCGAGCACCTCGTTGGCGAGGATCACGCCGTCGAAGCGTTCTGCGGGCGGGGTGTCGAGCCATTCGACGCAGGGCAGCAGCTGCGGCACGCGCCGCTGCAGAAGCTCGCGCTGGCGCGCGCGCAGGTCCGCGCTGATCTCGAGGATCCGGTAGCGCTCGGGCAATTGATTCGCGCGCTCGAGCCATGCGAGCACGTCGGCCGCGAGTGCGCCGCTGCCGGCGCCGATCTCGAGGATCGAGCCGCCGGCGAGGCGCTCGAGCAGCTCGGCGCTCTGGCGCGCGACGCAGGCGCCGAACAACGCCGAAACCTCGGGTGCCGTCGTAAAATCGCCGCCGGGCCCGAGCTTGCGCAGGCCGGCGCTGTAGTAGCCGAGTCCGGGCGCATACAGCACGAGGTCCATGTAGCGCTCGAAAGAGAGCCAACCGCCAGCGGCCTCGATCGCGGCGACGACGAGCTCGCGCACCCGTTCGCTGTGCTCGGCCGCCTCGAGGCCCAGCCTCGGTTCACGTTGCGCGGCAGTTCCGGTATCGTTCATTCGCATGACAGCCAGTATCGAGATTACGGACCTCGGCGGCCGGGCCGTCCTCATCACGGGCGGCGCTCGGCGCGTGGGCGCGGCATTGGTGCGCGCGCTGCACGGCGCCGGCGCAAATGTGCTCGTGCATTATCGCTCCTCGAGCGACGCTGCGATAGCGCTTGCCGACGAGCTCAATCGCCTGCGGCCCGGTTCCGTCGCGATTCATGGCGCGGATCTGCTGGATCGGTCCGCTCCCGAGGCGCTGGTCGCGGCCACCTTGCGCGCCTTCGGCCGCCTCGATCTGCTCATCAACAACGCCTCGACGTTCTACCCGACTCCGATCGGCTCGATCACGTTCGAACAGTGGGATGATTTGATCGGCAGCAACTTCAAAGCGCCGCTATTCCTCTCGCAAGCCGCCGCGCCCAGCCTGCGAGCAAGCCGCGGCCTCATCATCAATATCGTCGACGTGCA
Source organism: uncultured Gammaproteobacteria bacterium (assembly GCA_963782845.1). Lineage (GTDB taxonomy): Bacteria > Pseudomonadota > Gammaproteobacteria > Steroidobacterales > Steroidobacteraceae > Bog-1198. Next base: position 83,390 of record CAWALM010000004.1, read on the forward strand.
CGGACTGCGGCCGCTCAAGGGCCACCCCCTCTACAGCGCCGCCAAAGCCGGGCTCGCGATGCTCACGCGTTCGCTCGCGCGCGAACTCGGCCCGGAGATTCGCGTCAACGGCATCGCACCGGGCCCAGTGCTCTGGCCCGAGAAGGACATGGATGAAGCGCTGAAGAAAGAGATCGTCGGCAAGACTGCGCTGCAGCGCTACGGCACACCGCAGGACATCGCCCGCACGGTGCTGTTCCTCGCGAAGGACGCGCCGTATATCACGGGTCAAATCATCGCGGTCGACGGGGGCCGCAGCATCTAGTTCTTGAGCGCGCGGAGCGTCCTTCCGCTCCATTCATAGAGCGCCGTGCGCGAGCGGTCGAGCGCCGGCATCGACGGCACGAAGCGCAGCGCGCCGCGCTCGTCCCAGGTCCACATCTCAGCGGGTGCCGCCGCGACGGTGAGCCCGGCCGCGGTGAATTCGTCGACCGCGCGCGCCATGTGGGCGCTCGAAGTGACCAGGATGATCCGATTGATGCCCTGCGCAGCGAGGAGCCTTGCCGAAAACACCGCGTTCTCATGCGTGTCGGTCGAAGCGGATTCGACCCAGCGTGCCTGGATGCCGAGATCGTTGGCGAGGAAGTCGCGCATCGACTTCGCTTCGAGCGGACTTCCGGAGATCAAAATCGGCAGCTGCGTCGCGCGCGCGACTTTCGCGCACTCGACCAAACGCAGGTCCGCGGTGATGCTCGGCGCGTCGCCGCCGACTTCGGGTGCGCCGCGGCGCACTCCGCCGCCGAGCACCACGATCGCTTGCGCATTGCTCTGCGCGGCCGTCAGATGGGTCGGATCGAGCGCCGGGTATGCCTCCATCGCGCGCGCCAAGGCATCCGCGACGATTGGTGTTGCGAGCAGCCACAGAGCAAGAATCGCGGCGGCGCAGAGCGCGAAGCCCAACTTCGGACGACGCAAGCAGAGCAGCAAGCCCAGCACGCCGACGATCAAGGGACCCGCCGGCGGCATCGTGAGGTCCTTGAGCAGAACCCGCAGTTCCAGGGGCGTCACGATGATTTCTCGGTCTGTCTCACGGCGTTCTTGAGTTTACCCCCTCGCGCCGCACCGCGGCGCCTAAAACCAGCTGTAGTTGAAGCTGACGCTGATGCGGTCGCTTCGCGCCGGGTTCGCCGGCACCTCATGCCGCAGCCAGCTCTCGAACAGTGCGAGCTGTCCCGCGTCGACCGGGATCATGACCCAGGGGCGATTGGCGCGCGCGGCGGTCGCGCGCCGCGGCGGCGCCGCCATGTAACGGTCGAGGCGCGGATCCTCGAATTTGAGGCCCGGCGAGCCCCGCGGGGTGCGCACATAGTAAGTGCCGCTCAAGGTCGATGCCGGGTGCAGATGCAAGCCGTGGCTGGTGCCGCGCGGCATGATGTTGACCCAGCAGTCGGTCATCTCGAGCGCTCGTCCGCGCAGATCGAGATCGAGCAGCTTCGCGAACTTGGCGACGTGCGGCGCGAGACGCCGCTGCAGCTCGGCGAACGTGGGCGACAGCGTATGCATCTTGTTCGCCGAGCCGTACGAGGTGAAACCGCCCGGATAGTTCGCCGCCGACCAGCGCCGTCCGCCGCCGTCGTCGAGGCGCAATTGCCGGCACTCGCGCAGCAAGCGCTCGTTGAGCACGTCGCCGCCGCGCGCTTGCAAACGCGCGGTGTACACGCGCGTCGGAAACAGCGACTCGACGCTCATCGCCGCGTCGCAGCCAAACCCGCGGCGCTTTGCAGATCCGCGGGCCGCGCACTGCGCAGCAAGGCGCGTGCACGCACGATGTCGTCGGCGAGCGGACGGTCGTCTCGATAGTGCGCCGCAACGGCGCGCACCGCTCGGTACAGCGCGTCGGTGCGCGGCGCGCGCGCCGGCGCGCCGGACTGCAGCTCGTAGGCCTGGGTCGCCGCCAACAGTTCAATCGCGAGAATCGCCTCCGCGTTGTCGAGAATCTGCAGCAACTTGGCCGCCGCCGGCGTCGCATGACTCAAGTGATCTTCCTGCAAGCCGGAGGTCACGCCGCCGTCGAGGCTCGCGGGTGCGGCCAGCCGGCGGTTCTCGGCGACCAAGGAAAGGGCCGTGTACTGCGCGATCATGAAGCCCGACCCGGCGCCGCTGTCGGCCGCGAGGAAGGCCGGCAGGCCGCTCACCAGCGGGTTGACGAGGCGGTCGATGCGCCGTTCCGACATCGCGGCGACCTCGGCAACGGCGGTGCCGAGCGAGTCGGCGGCCAGACCGAGCGCGGCTCCTACCGCATGCGCCTCTGAATAGACGCGCGGTGCGGCGGGAGAACCTGCAACCATCGGATTATCGGTGACCGAGCGCAGTTCGCGGTCGACGACGCCGGCGCAGTAGTCGAACACGTCGCGGGCGGCACCATGAACCTGCGGCACCGCACGCAGGCACAGCGGATCCTGCGTGCGGGTTCCCGCGGCGGCCTCGAGAATCGCGCTGCCTTCGAGCGCGGTCCGCAGGTTCTCACCCACGCGTTCGATGCCCGGCGAGGTGCGCAACGCCAGCGTCTGCTCGTCGAACGCGACTCGCTGGCCGCGCTGATTCTCGATGCTCATCGCCGCGATCGCGTCGGCCCAGTCGAGCAGACTTTCCGAGCGCTGCAGGCCGACGACCGATAGACCGGTGGCGCAGGGCGTGCCGTTGACGAGGCTCAGTCCCTCCTTGGCCTCGAGCACCAGCGGCGCCAGCTTAAGCGCCTGCAGCGCCTCTCGCCCCGTGCGACGCAGGCCGCCGCTGCGCGCCTGGCCCTCCCCGATCAGCACGAGCGCGATGTGGGCCATCTGCGTCAAATAGCCGACGGAGCCGCGCGAGGGCACTTCCGGAACGCACGACGCATTGAGGAGTTCAATCATCGTTGCGACCACTTCAAGCCGCACGCCCGAAAACCCCAGCGCAAAATTATTGATCGCCGCGGCCATGATCGCGCGCGTTTCGGGCAGGCCCAGCGGCGCGCCGACGCCGACCGCGTGGCTCATCAGGATGTTGCGCGATAATTGCCGTTGGCGCGCCGGATCCACGACGACGTTGCAGAGCGCGCCGACCCCCGTATTGACGCCGTAGGCGCGCAGCCCCTGCGCGACGATCGCTTCGACGAGCGCACGCGCCGCGCGGATGCGCTGCTCGGCCGCGCCCGAGAGCACCATGGGGGCGCCGTCCGCGATCGCGGCGATCGCGCGCCAGTCGAGCGGCGCATCGAGCACGATCATTTCGGGGCGCTGTGCCTGCGCCACTCGGCGAGATCCTCTCGATTGCGCTCGATGATGACGCCCACGTCCTTCGAGCTACGGACCGCGCCGGGCTTGGAAAGATCGATGCGCACCGCCGCAACCGCGAATTCCTCGAGGATCAGCATCGCGATCTGTTCCGAGAGCGTTTCCACGAGGCGGCAGCGCGACGACTCGATGAACGCGAGCACGCGTTTCGCGACCCGCTTGTAGTTGAGCGTGTCCTCGATCGAATCGCTCAGCGCAGCCTTGCGCACGTCGGCGCTGATCTCGATGTCGACGATCACGGTCTGTTTGACCTGACGCTCCCAATCGTAGATTCCGATGATTGCTTCGGTCTTGAGTGCGCGTATGAAGATCTTGTCCATTGAAGCTCTAATCCCCCTCGTTTGCATCGTCGCCCAGCTCCCAAATCGCGCGGGCCGGCATGGCTACGGCATGCGCCCCGCCCGCTTGCAGCCGCATGCAGCCGGCCAGCGCGATCATCGCGCCGTTGTCGGTGCAGAATTCCGGTCGCGGAAAATACAGTTCCGCGCCGCTCTCGCGACCAAGCTCTCTCAAGCGCTCGCGCAGCGCGAGATTGGCTCCGACGCCGCCGGCAACGACCAGCCGGCGGTGACCCGTGAGCCGCAGCGCTCGCCGGGACTTTTCGACGAGCGTCGCGACGACGGCGTCTTCGAATGCGAGCGCGACGTCGGCGCGGACCTGGTCGTCCAAAATGCGGCCGCGCAAGGCTACTAGGGCGGCGGTCTTCAAGCCACTGAAACTGAATTCGAGTCCCGGCCGATCGAGCATCGGGCGCGGGAACGTGAACTGCCCGCCGCGCCCGCTGCTCGCAAGGCGCGCAAGCGCCGCGCCGCCGGGATACGGAAGCCCAAGCAGCTTCGCGGTCTTGTCGAACGCCTCCCCCGCCGCGTCATCCAGGGACTCGCCGATGATTCGGTAGCGGCCGAGCCCCGCGACGTCGACGAGCTGGGTATGGCCGCCCGACACCAGCAAGGCGAGAAATGGGAACGCCGGGGGATCCGCCTCGAGCAGCGGCGCGAGCAGGTGGCCCTCCAAATGGTGCACACCGACGGCCGGCCGGTCCCAGGCATAGGCGAGGCTGCGCGCGAATCCTACGCCCACGAGCAAGGCGCCGATGAGGCCGGGACCGGCGGTGTAGGCTACACCTGAGATCGAATCGCGATCCGAGGCCGCGTCGCTGAGGGCCTCCCGCACCAGGGGCAACAGCCGCCGGACATGGTCGCGGGACGCGAGTTCCGGCACGACCCCTCCATAGGCTTGATGCAGTGCAACCTGACTATGCAGGCGGTGCGAGAGCAGCCCGCGCTCGGCGTCGTAGACGGCCACGGCCGTCTCGTCGCAGGAGCTTTCGATGCCGATTACACGCATGATTAAAGGGGTCCTTGCTCGCGATCTTTGCGTTTTCGGAGGACGCCCTTTAGAATGCGCCCCCCTGGTGCCGATTGCCGGCGGTTAAGTCCTGATCATTGAGGTTTGAATGCCCAGCGTTCGTGTTCGCGAGAATGAGTATTTTGACGCCGCATTGCGTCGCTTCAAGCGTGCCTGTGAAAAAGCGGGCGTCCTCACTGAGCTTCGTCGCCGTGAATTCTACGAGAAGCCGACCCAGGAGCGTAAGCGAAAGAAGGCCGCCGCGGTCAAGCGCCACCTGAAGCGCCTGTCGCGCGAGAACATGCGCGGCATGGGCGGCGGCAGCGCACCTGCAAGTCCCCCGCCGGCCGCAGCGGCGCGTCCTTACTAAGCGCGAAAACTCGGCTGCTGGATGTCGCTCAAAGAGCGCATTACCGACGACATGAAAGCTGCGATGCGCGCCGGCGAGAAGGATCGCCTCGGCGTTATTCGCATGATCACTGCCGCGATCAAACAGCGTGAAGTCGACGAGCGGATCAGCCTCGATGACGGCCAGGTCCTTTCGGTGCTCGAGAAGATGATCAAGCAGCGCAAGGAGTCCTTGGTGCAGTTCGAGGCCGGCAATCGCCCCGATCTGGTCGCCAAGGAAGCCGCCGAGGTCAGCTTGCTGCAGACTTACCTGCCGGCCGCGCTCGGCGCGGCGGAAATCGACGCGCTGATTGCCGAATCGATCGCGGCCACGGGCGCGGCCAGCATCAAGGACATGGGCAAGGTCATGAACCTCGTCAAAGCCAAGGCGCAGGGCCGCGCAGACATGGCCGCCGTCGGCGCGAAGATCAAAGCCAAGCTCGGCGCCTGACCGCGCGCGGTCCATGGCCGGCCGCATTCCACAAGGCTTCATCGACGAGGTCGTCGCTCGCTCCGACATCGTCGAAATCATCGGCGCGCGCGTCTCGCTCAAGAAGGCCGGACGCGAATACAAAGCCTGTTGCCCGTTCCACAGCGAGAAAACCCCTTCGTTCTGGGTGAGCCCGGAAAAGCAGTTCTATCACTGCTTCGGCTGCGGCGCGCACGGCACCGTGGTGGGCTTCTTGATGCAGTACGAGAAGCTCGAGTTTCCCGAGGCGATCGCCGATTTGGCCGAGCGCGCCGGGCTCGAAATGCCGCGCGAGGCCCAAGGCGGCCGCGAACCCGGCGGCGGCGACCTGTATGAACTCATGGCCGCCGCGTCGCGCTTTTTCGAGCAGAATCTCAAGGACAACGCGCGTGCGCGCGCCTATCTGCAGACGCGCGGCATCGACGCCGAGACCGAGGCGAAATTTGGACTGGGTTACGCGCCGGATTCCTGGAACGCGCTGCTGACGCGACTTGGGCCAGGCGAGGACGAACGCCGCCGGCTGCTGCAGGCCGGCCTCATCATCGAGCGCGACACGCGCGGCGGTGAACGGCAGACGGGCTTTTACGACAGGTTTCGCGACCGGCTGATGTTTCCGATTCGCGATTCGCGCGGCCGGGTGCTCGCATTCGGCGGGCGCATCATCGATGCGGGCGAGCCCAAATACCTCAATTCGCCGGAAACACCGCTGTTTCACAAGGGACGCGAACTCTACGGCCTCTATGAGGCGCGCCAGGCACGCACCGATTTCAAACGCCTGCTGATCGTCGAGGGCTATATGGACGTGGTGCGCCTGCATCAGGCCGGCATCAGCTACGCGGTCGCAACCTTGGGGACGGCGACGACCCAGGAGCACCTCAACAAGATTTTTCGGATCACGAGTGAAGTGACCTTCTGCTTCGACGGCGACCGCGCCGGACGCGCGGCGGCCTGGCGGGCGCTCGAAAACGCGCTGCCGATGGCGCGCGACGGCCGCGAGCTGAAATTCCTGTTTCTGCCGGAGGGCGAGGATCCCGACACGCTGGTCGCGGCCGAGGGGCACGACGGGTTCGAAGCGCGCATGAAAGGCGCGCTGCCGCTCTCGGAATATCTCGTCAAGCAACTTGCGCAGGACATCGACTTGGCCCACGTCGACGGACGCGCCAAGCTCGCGGCGCTCGCGAGACCGCTGTTCGCGCGCATGCCCGAAGGCGTCTTCCGGGAGCTGCTGACCGAGCGGCTGGCCTCGGAAATCCGCATGCCGGCAGCGAAATTGAAGGAATTGCTGCTGCTCGGCGCGCCGGCGCGCGAGCGCCGGGATTCCGGGGAACCTGGCGCACCTACGCGCGGTCAGGACTATGGCAGGCGGTCCCCGGTGAGCGCCGGACGCGGCAACTTGCTGCGCCAGGCGATCACGCTGGTGCTGCATTATCCGGCGGCAGCACGCGCCGTCGAGGCGCCTGAGCTGCTCGCTGCCGTCGACAAGCCGGGCGTCTCGGTGCTGCAAGAGCTGCTCGAGCAGGCGGCCGCCGCGACCGCTCCGTCCACTGCGATGCTGCTCGAACGTTGGCGCGAGCGGACCGAATATGGACGTTTGGCCGAACTCGCGAGCACCGAGCCGCTGGTTGCCGACGCGGGCGCTGCGGCCAGCGAGCTGCAGATGGCAGTACATAAGCTGCTCGAGGAATTCGGCCCCGGACGGCGCATGGATGAGTTGCTGCGAAAAGCCGAAGAAATGGGCTTGAATATGGAAGAAAAGGCCGAATTGAGCCATTTGTTGCGCAGTAAGCGCCGTCCCGGGGGCGCAGCCTAGGCCTCCGGAAAAACACGGGTTACTGGCTACGGAATAGCCAAAATCGTATACTAGTCGGCTTCGCGTCTAGATAGCTTGACTTTGAACTCTTCAGCACACCGAGGCGGTCCACCTTGATCAAGAAAGCGCCACAGGGCACAGCGACCCAAATCGCCGATGAGCGTCAATCCCAATTGAAGCTCCTGATCGCGCGCGGCAAGGAACAGGGCTACCTCACCTACGCTGAAGTCAACGATCACCTGCCGAGCGAAATCGTCGATCCCGAACAGATCGAAGATATCGTCAACATGATCAACGACATGGGCATTCCGGTGTACGAAAAGGCGCCGGATGCCGAGTCGCTGCTGCTCACCGATGCGACTGCCGCGCCCGACGAAGAGGCGGTCGAAGAGGCCACCGCCGCGCTCGCCAATCTCGACGCCGAATTCGGCCGTACGACGGATCCCGTGCGTATGTACATGCGCGAGATGGGCACCGTCGAGCTGCTGACGCGCGAAGGCGAGATTCGCATCGCGAAGCGCATCGAGGAAGGCCTCGAGGCCGTCAAGATCGCGCTCGGCAGCTATCCGGGCACCTACGACCTGCTGCTGCGGCATTACGAGACGGTCAAGGCCGGCCAGATGCGCCTCGTCGATGTGATCGTCGGGTTCGTCGATCCGAATGCCCCCGACGAAATCGCGCAGCCGCAGAATCCGAAGATGATGGCGCTCGAGCGCGAAGAGAACGGCGACGAGGACGAGGCGGACGGCGACGAGGACGAGGAAGCCATCGACACCGGCCCGGATCCCGAGGAGGCCGCCAAGCGCTTCCTGTCGATCGGCAAGGCTCATCATCAATACGTCAATGCGCTCGACAAGCTCGGCTCGAAGGACCCGAAGACGCTCAAATTGCGCAAGAAAGCCTGCAGCGAGCTCATGGAGCTCAAGCTCTCGCCGAAGATGTTCGACCAGCTCATCGACAATCTGCGCCAGCACGTGACCGAAGTGCGCCTGCTCGAGAAGGAGATCATGTTCCTCTGCATCAAGCAGGCCGGCATGCCGCGCAAGGACTTCATCTCGACGTTCCCGAAGAACGAGACTAGCACGCGCTGGCTCGACAAGCACATCAAGGCCAAGAAGCGCTACTCCGCGCCGCTCGCGAAATTCAAGGACGAAGTCGAGCGCCGGCAGAACAAGCTCAAGGATCTCGAGGGCTTGTTTCACGTGCTGATCAACGAGATCAAGGAAATCAACCGCGAAGTGTCGATCGGCGAGGCCAAGGCGCGCCGTGCGAAGAAAGAGATGGTCGAGGCTAACTTACGCCTCGTGATCTCGATCGCCAAAAAGTACACGAATCGCGGGTTGCAGTTCCTCGATCTGATCCAGGAAGGCAACATCGGCCTCATGAAGGCCGTCGACAAGTTCGAATATCGGCGCGGCTATAAATTCTCGACTTATGCGACCTGGTGGATACGCCAGGCGATCACGCGATCGATCGCGGATCAGGCGCGCACGATCCGCATCCCGGTGCACATGATCGAGACGATCAACAAGCTCAATCGCATTTCGCGGCAGATGCTGCAGGAAATGGGCCGCGAGCCCACGCCCGAGGAACTCGCGGTGCGCATGGAAATGCCCGAGGACAAGGTCCGCAAGGTGCTGAAGATCGCCAAGGAGCCGATCTCGATGGAAACGCCGATCGGCGACGACGAGGATTCGCACCTCGGCGACTTCATCGAGGACACCTCGGTTTCCTCGCCGATCGACTCGGCGACCACGGAGTCCCTGCGCGAGACCACGCATTCGGTGCTTGCGCAGCTGACGCCGCGCGAGGCCAAGGTGCTGCGGATGCGCTTCGGCATCGACATGAACACCGATCACACGCTCGAGGAAGTCGGCAAGCAATTCGACGTCACGCGCGAGCGGATCCGGCAGATCGAGGCGAAGGCGCTGCGCAAGCTGCGCCATCCGAGCCGCAGCGAGCAGCTGCGCAGCTTCTTGATGGACGACTGAATCAGCTCGCGGTCGCGTCCGCAGCGGCTGGGCCGAACAGTTTGACTTCCGCGCCGTCGGGGTCGAAGCGCAGGCTGCGCTCGAAACGCAGACCGATTTTCTCGAGTACCGCGATCGAAGCGTAGTTGTCGGGCGCGGTGATCCCGACGATGCGTTCGAGCCCGAACTCGCGGCGGCCGTAGGCGAGCACCGCCGCCGCGGATTCGGTCGCATAGCCGAAGCCCGCAAATTGCGGCATCAAGGCGAATCCCACGTCGACGTCCGGCAACGCGTCGCGCTTGACGAGGCCGCAGATGCCGATCGGCGTGCCGACCTCGCGCAGCGAGGTCAGATAGAGCCCGAAGCCGAAGCGCCGATAGCTGCCGATCGGGCCCTTCTCGAGGTAATCGCAGGCATCCGCGCGGTTGCGCACGCCCTTGTCGCCGATGTAACGAATGAAGCTCGGCTGATTGAGCAAATCGAAAATGAAGCTCGCGTCGTGCAATTCGAGGCGGCGCAGGCAGAGGCGCTTGGTTTCGATGAGATTCATGCCGAGGCCGCCGACGGTGCCGGATCGCCGGCGTCTGGCGCCCGCCGATTCGGCGTCAAACCGAGGGCGGCCGCGAGCAGCGCGTAGGAATGGCGGCGCGCCGCCGGGTCGAATGTCCAGGTATTGATGACGATTTCGTCGAGCCGCAGGCGCCGAGCGAGTGCAAGCAGCTGCTCGGCGACCTGCGGGGCGGTTCCCACGGTCGCGACCTCGCGCAGCCGCTCGATCATGAGTCGCTCGGGCTGCGTGTACTGCTCCGCCGCGGCCTGCTCGGGCGAGATCAAGGGTTCGCGCAGGCCCTTCTCGAAACCGACGCGCCAATGCTCGCGCGCGCTCAACAAGCGCCGCGCCTCGGCCTCGCTGTCGGCGGCCAGCGCCCAAACGCAGATGGTCGGTTGCGGCTCCGGATGGCGATCGCTCGGCCGGTAGTTGCGCCGGTACAGGCTCAAGGCTTCTTCCGCACCGGCGCCATCCCGGAAGAAGTACGCGAAGGCATAGGGCAGCCCCAGGTGGGCGGCAAGCTGTGCGCCGTAATCGGAGCTGCCGAGAATCCAGATTTCGGGGCTGGTCGGCCCGAGCGGATGCGCCCAGACGCGATGGAATGGATGGCCCTCGGGCAGCGCGAGACCCGACACCCAATGCTGCAGTTCCTGCACCTGGCGCGGAAACTCGTCGGCTCCAATCGAGTGAGGATTCAGCGCATGCGCGGTGAGGCCGTCGGAGCCCGGCGCACGACCCACGCCCAGGTCGATTCTCCCCGGAGCAATCGCCTCGAGCACGCGAAATTGTTCGGCGACCTTGAGCGCCGAGTAGTGAGGCAGCATCACGCCGGCGCTGCCGACGCGAATCCGGCTGGTCGTCGCGGCAATCGCGGCGATCAGGATCTCCGGCGCGGTGCCGACGATGCTCGCGCTGTTGTGATGCTCGGAGACCCAGAAGCGATGAAACCCGAGCGCGTCGCAGCGGCTCGCGAGCTGCAGCGAGTCACGGATCGCGACGTCCTGCGTGCTGCCGGCCGATGCGGGCGACTGATCGAGTACGGACCATTTCATGGGGCGAGCTTGCGTGCGGCGATCGGACCGGCCTTTGGTGCACACAGTTTACCTCGATCAGCGCGGCGAGGAACGGCGCTTCTTGCGTCGCCGCGGCGGCGAGGCCACACTGAGGATTCTCCAAACCACGGACCCGCTCGATGCCTGAGCCGCGTGAAATTCTCGACACCTGGCGCCGCAATCTCGAGACCGGGATCGCATGATCGAATTCGACGTCGCCACGGTCTCGCGGCTGCAATTCGCGGTGACGATGCTGTTTCATTTCCTGTTCGCGCCGCTCTCGATCGGGCTCTCGATGATGCTCGTCATCATGGAAACGGCCTACCTCATGACGGCGCGCGAGATTTGGCGGCGGATTACGAAGTTTTGGGGACTGATCTTCGGAATCAATTTTGCGCTCGGCATCGCCACCGGCATCACGCTGCCATTGCAGTTCGGCGCGTACTCGGCCCAATTCACGCAATACCTCGGGAATGGTTTGAATACGCCGCTCGCCACCGTGGGCCTCACGACCCTCTCCATCGAAGCGGCGCTCGTTGCTCTGTTTTTCGTCGGCTGGGAGCGTCTTTCCAAACTCGGGCACCTGATCGTCACGGCGCTCGTCGCGCTCGGGGCGAGCCTTTCCGTGCTGTGGATGCTGGTCGCGATCGGCTCGATGCAAAATCCGCTCGGCGCGCATTTCAGTTACCGCACGATGCGCGTGGAACCGAGTTCATTCGGCGATGCGCTGTTCAATCCGGTCGCTGAGGTCGAATTCGTCCACACGGTCGCGGCCGGCTATACGCTCGGCGCCGCGTTCGTGCTCGCGATCAGTGCGTGGTACCTGCTGCATGGTCGCAATCTCGAGGTCGCGCGCCGCTCGCTGGCGGTCGCGGCGAGCTTCGGCCTCGCCTGCTCGCTGGCGGTCGTCGTGCTCGGCGAGGCCTCGGGCAGCCTCACGAGTGAACATCAACCGATGGTGGTCGCGGCCACCGCGGGCGAATGGCATACGCAGAAGCCGCCGGCCGCGTTCACCTTGTTCGGGCTGCCCAACGTCGCCGCGCGCGAGACCGAGGATGCGGTGCGAATCCCCTGGATGCTCGGCCTGATCGCAACCCACTCGGTCGATCGGCCGCTCGACGGCATCGTTGAACTCGTTGCGCGCGCCAAACTGCGGGTCATCAGCGGCATCGATGCGTATGCGGCGTTGCAGGTGCTGCGCAAACCGGCTCCGGACTCCGAAGACGTCGATGCGATGACGAGCGACGAGGCCAAGCGCCGTTTCGAGGCGCACCAGGCCGACCTCGGCTTTGGACTGTTGCTGCTGCGCTATACCGCGGATCCGACTCAGGCGACCGCTCAGCAAATCGAGGCGGCGGCTTGGACGACCGTCCCCAATGTGCCGGTGCTTTTCTGGGGATTTCGCGTGATGGCGGCGATCGGCCTGCTTCTGGTCGTGCTGTTCGCAGCGGCCTTTTATCTCGCGTGCCGGCGGCGCATCGATCGGCATCGTTGGTTCTTGTGGGCTGCGGTAGAGAGCCTGCCGCTGCCGTTGATCGCCGCACTGACCGGCTGGATCGTCGCCGCATGCGGCCGCCAGCCGTGGGCGACCGCCGGGATAGTGCCGGCGTTTCTCGGCGTGTCGCCGATCTCCGCCGCATCGGCCTGGGCTTCGCTGCTCGGCTTCGCGGCGTTCTACGCCGTGCTTGCGATCATCGATGCGGTTCTCATCGTGCGCGCGGTTCGGCGCGGCCCCGATGCCTCGAGATTTTGGCCGCCATGGTGAGCGCGGCCGCGCAGCGTCGCGCGACCGCCGGAGGGTGAGGTCGGTGTGGTACTTCAGTTGGGTGTTGGGGCTCGGATTCGCTGTGTGCTTCGGCGTTCTGATGGCCGTCTGGTACGACCTCGCCGACGATCCGCGCGATCGAAGCCTCAGCCCGCCGGAAGGCTCGCCGCCGGAATCGACGCAGCATTTGCCGATCGCTGCGGGGCCAAACCCGCCAGCGCCGGATCGGCCGCGAAGTTAGCGGCGAATCGCGCTCGGATCGCGTCGAGCTCCGCGATCACGGCGGCCGGCAGTTCCGGGACCGTGTGGGTCGCGAGAATCGCGCGCAGATCCTCGTCGATGCGCGCGTGCAGATCGCGATCGGCGAGCGTACCCATGCGGGTCGGCAGGTGCGGGCCAAAATACCGGGTTTGCCACAGTTGTTCGCGACAATGGCTCGCTGTGTGGTCGAGCGCCAGATAGTTGCCGCGCGGTCCCACGGTTTGCGCCTCGGCGAGCGCGAGCGACGCGTCGTCGACCGTCACGCCCTGCCATAGGCTGCGCAGCAGGCCCGCGAGGTCATTGCAGAACAGCAGCGCATGCAGCGAGTAGGTCATGCCCTCGTCGATCGAGCCGAGGTAATCGCAAGTCGCCGGTCGGCTGTAGAACGCCTGCATGAGGTTCGACGAAAGCTCCCAGACCGCGTCCTGATTGAAGCGGCGCGCCGCACATTGGCCGCCGATGCCGGTGAACGACGGGATGCCGAGTTCGCGCCGCAGCTGGCACATGACCATGTCGGAGAGCGAGGTCTGGACGAAGTTGCCGATGCCGCCGGTGGCGGGCTCCATGAAGCAGACGTCGGAGCTGCCGATCACGAACGCGCCCTGGTGCGCGAGCTGGCCGAGCGTCATGCCCGCAAAATCCGTCGCGAGGCTCTGCGCGATGCAGCCCGCGGCCGTGATCGGCGAAGAAGCGCCGCCGATGGGGAGCGTGCCGACGCTCACCGGCACACCGGCACGCGCCGCCATGATGACCTGGTCGACGTGCGTCCTCGCATAGTTGAGCGGCAGCGGCGTGATGATCTGCAGAAAGTAGGGCTTTTGCGCGAGCGCCTCGCGGCCGCCGCGGATCGCCGACGCCATTTCGATCGCGACGCCGAAGGATTCGGCATGCTCGCAAAGATACTCGAGCGGCTTGGTCGTGTTGCGCGCCATGATCGCGAATTCGGCGATCTCGCCGTGAATGTCCGAATGCTCGACATCCTTGCAGGCGATGCAGACGCCGTCGATGTTCGGCAAGGCGTCGGCCACGCGAGTGATCATCGCGAGATCCGCGCCGGTGCTCGCGCGCAGCTCGCCGCTGCGCGAGATCGAACACCTTGATGCAGGTCATGCCCGGCATGAACCAGGTGTGCCGGTTGTCGAGCTCCAGGAATCGCTCGCCGTTGCGATCCCAGAGCCGGGCCTGCCGCGCGACCGACGCGAGCGCGCGCTCGACCGTAGCCCGATCGATCTTGACGACACCGTCGGCGGCGACCTCGCAGCCGGCGGCGGCGAACAGCGCGGGAGCCTCACTGTCGGTGTCGAATGCGACGCCGGTTTGCTCGAGCAAGGTGAACGCGGCGTCGATGAGCCGCGCGGCTGCGCCCGGCGCCAACGGCTCGTAGGCTGCGGTCGCGCCGAAATGCAAGCCGGGGTCGGCGGGACGAACTATTGCGGAGTGCGCGCGGCGCTTGCGCTGGCTTGCCGATTCATGTCGCATGAGTGCCTCCGGTGGCTCTATCTTTTGGCTTCCGCGACACGCAAAATTCGGTGATGTCAGAAACATCGCGCTACGCACCGCTGTTCGAAAGCGTCAGGATCGGCCCGGTCACTGCGCCGAACCGATTATATCAGGTGCCTCATTGCACCGGCATGGGTCACGCGTTGCCGCAGACGCTGGTTGCGATGCGCGCGATGAAGGCCGAGGGCGGGTGGGGAGTCGTCTGCACCGAGTATTGTTCGATTCATGAAAGCTCCGACGATCATCCGTATCCGTTTGCGTCGCTCTGGGACGACGGCGATCTTGCGAATCTCGCGGCGATGGCCGACGCGGTGCACGCGCATGGCGCCCTTGCCGGCATCGAGCTCTGGCACGGCGGCAGCTATGTCGCGAATCTCGCGACGCGCGTACCCTCATTCGGCGTGCGTTCGGCGCCGGCCCGCATAGATCCCGTGCAATCGCAGCGTATGGACCGCCGCGACATCCGTGAATTGCGGCGCTGGCATCTCGCGGCGGCGCTGCGCGCGCGCAAGGCCGGCTTCGACATCATCTACGTCTACCCGACCCACGGCTACCTCATATCCGAATTCCTGTCGCGCAGCCTCAACGAGCGCAGCGACGAATACGGCGGATCGCTCGAAAACAGAATGCGTCTCATGCGCGAATTGCTCGAGGAGACGCGCAGCGCAGTCGGCGATCGTTGCGCGGTCGCGGTGCGCTTCTCGGCCAACGGACACGGCGAGGAGCACCTGAGCGCGGCGGAGGCGCACGACGTGGTCGGTGCGCTCGGTCACTTGCCGGATCTGTGGGACGTCGTGATCGGCGACTACGACGAGGAAATGGGCTCGTCGCGCTTCGTCGGCGAAGGCGCTCTCGAGGATCGCGTCGCCTATGTCCGCAAGCTCACTGGAAAGCCGGTCGTCTGCGTGGGACGCTTCACCTCGCCCGACGCGATGCTGGGGCAGCTGAAGCGCGGTGTCGCCGATTTGATCGGCGCGGCTCGCCCGTCGATCGCCGATCCATTTCTGCCGAACAAGATCCGCGAGGGTCGCATCGAAGACATCCGGGAATGCATCGGCTGCAACATCTGCTATGCGCACGACTTCCGCGGAGCGGCGCTGCGCTGCACGCAGAACCCGACGGTCGGCGAGGAGTGGCGCTCCGGCTGGCACCCCGAGCGCGTGAACAGCGGCGCGGGCGACTCGGTGCTGATCGTCGGCGCCGGACCGGCGGGACTCGAAGCCGCGCATATTCTCGGCAAGCGCGGCTACCAAGTGGCGATCGCGGACGCGGCATTGGAGGCGGGCGGCCGCGTGACGCGCGAAAGCCGGCTGCCCGGTCTCGCGCAGTGGGCGCGCGTGCGCGATTATCGTCTCGGCCAGATCCGGCGCATGCCGAATGTCGCGATGTATCTCGACAGCCGCATGCAAGCCGGCGAAGTGCAGGCATTCGGCGCCGATCACGTGCTGATAGCGACCGGCGCGCAATGGCGCCGCGACGGCATCGGCCGGTGGCACGCGCAGCCGGTTGCGCCGCTCGATGCGGACCGAGTCTACACGCCCGATGACGTGCTCGCCGGCCGGATGCCGGCGGGCGATGTCGTCATCTTCGACGACGATCACTATTACCTGGGACCGGTGCTCGCGACCAAGCTCGCGAGCGAGGGCGTGCGCGTGCGCTATGTGACGACCGAAGGGCGTGCCGGCGCCTGGAGCCAGTACACGCAGGAGCAGGACCGGACGCAACGCGCCCTCATCGAGCAGGGCGTCGAGATCGAAGTCAACCTCACGCTCGTCGCGTTCCAAGGATCCACCGCGACATTGGCCTGTATATTCACGGGGCGCACGCGCGACGTGCCGGCGTCGGCAGTCGTGCTCGTGACCTCGCGCATCTCGAACGATTCGCTCTATCGGGATCTGGTCGGAGATCGCGCCGACGTCCCCGACGGCGCCGGCACGCAATCGGGACCTGCGTCGATCCGGCGCATCGGCGATTGCCTGCAGCCCGCGCTGATCGCGAGCGCGATTTATTCCGGGCACCGTGCGGCACGGGAACTCGGCGCCGACGCGCCGTCGCAGCGGCGCGATCGCGTCTGTATCGCAGGCTCCTAGCCTGGGATCGGGCGCAGCCGAATTCGGGGAGGGTAATTCGGGGCTTCCGGGATTAGGATGGCATCATGCCTAGCAGGACCCGCCGGGGCCGACCGCCGCACGATGACTTGTTGACGCCGTCCGAGTGGCGCACCGTCCATGCCGTGCAGCACGGCATGACGAACCGCGAGATCGCCGAGCGACGCGGGATCAGCGTCGAGACCATCAAGTTCCACGTGGCCAATGCGCTCGCGAAGCTGCAGGTCGGCAACCGCAAGGCGCTGCGGCAATGGTTTCGCGTGCCCAAACACAGCGCGCTCAGCAGCAAGGAGAATACCGTGTCCGACTCACTCCAACTGGGACCGATCGGTCAGATATCGAGGACCGTTCGCAATGTCGAAGAAGCGCAGGCGTGGTACGGGAAGGTGCTCGGAATTGCGCACTTGTTCACGTTCGGCAAGCTCGCGTTTTTCGACTGCGGCGGCACGCGTCTGATGCTGACCGAGGAGGAGCGGCCGTCGTCGGCCGAGTCAGTCATCTACCTGCGCGTCGAGGACATCGTGAAGGCGCACGATGCGCTGCGATCGCGCGGCGTCGAATTCACCAATCCGCCGCACATGATCCACAAGCATGCCGACGGCGTCGAGGAATGGATGGCGTTCTTCAAGGATCCCGAGGGGCGGCCACTCGGCATCATGTCGCAGGTCAAGCCTTAGCGGCGACTCGCCGCCGTGCGCGAACCGCAATCCCCGACTCTGCCGAGGCAAGGCTGAGCCTTACCGAGCCCCTGCCGACTCTTTTGCATCGGCATGTTAGGCTTGCAGCCGGCTGATTCGAACATGACTGCATGGCGCTGAGTCGAAACGAATGACGAACGAAATGGTGTGGGGCCCAATGTCATGGCCTTTGCTCAGGATTATTGGCGATCGTTGATGGCGTCCCGCTTCACCGCGGCCGGCGCGCGATGCGGGTTCGTGTCGCGGTGCAATCGGTCGTGAATATCCCGGTTCACAAGCACTGAGCCCCATCACGTGGACGCACACGCTCAATTCCCGCTGCGCCAGCTCGTCACCGATCTGACCGAACGTTTCCAACTGAAGTTCGCGCAGCAGGCGGCGGTACTGCTCGACGGATTTTCGGGCATTCAAGCGGTTCAGTCCGCCTCCGGCATCCTGCTCCGGGCGGTTGCCGAGCGCGACCTCCAGGCGGCGGTGACCCTGCTGCAGGCGGCTTTCCCCGCGATCAGTAGCGGCCCCGTCGAGATCGTCCGTCGCGACGACGGCGCGATGGAACCCTATGTGCGGCTTCGAGTCAGGACGCCGAACGATGCCTGCGCCGCGGTCATTGATCAGTTGACCGAACGCAGCGGCGCGATCGAGAGCGTCGAAGACGCGCCGCACGGCATCAAGGTCGTGACGGCTGCGGCGCCGCTCGCGCGGCTGCTCGGCTACGACCGGATACTCGCACGAGCGACCAGGAGCCGCGCGACCATCGACTACGCCTTTGCAGATTATCGCCCGGTGCAAAGCGCGCCGTCGGGGCGGCCGGGAACTCCGACCACGCAAGCTTGATACGATCGGCAGCTATTGCGATGCAAAGGCCGGCCTCCATCGAAACGACGCCCTCTATCAGACTCGCTCAACTCGCGGACGCCGTCGAACTCGGCGCGCTCGTCGAGGAATATTGGGCGTTCGAGCGCATCGGCGGCTTCGACCGCGCGCAGGTCGAGCGCGGCCTGCGCACACTCGTCGCACAGCCGGAGCGCGGCGCCTGCTGGATTGCGCTGCACCGCGGCGCGGCGGCGGGCTATCTGGTTGCCGTTTATATGCTGAGTCTCGAGTACGGCGGCACCGCTGCGGAGATCGATGAGTTTTTCGTGCGCCCGGCGTTTCGCGACGCTGGAGTCGGCGCCGCGCTGTTGGCGGAGTCCGAACGCGAGATGAGGCGCGCGGGCATCGTACGCGTGCAGCTGCAGCTGGGCGTGGCCAACGAGCGTGCACGCAGCTTCTATCGACAGCACGGGTTTCAACCGCGTTCCGGCTATGAGCTGCTCGACAAGCCGCTAGCGCCCGACGACCGGTCGGCCTAGCGCAAGCCGGGATCAGCCGGCCGATGCGCATGTACACGGGAGACAGCTGGTCCGATCACGCGCGGAACACCGCGCGCCATGACTCGGTATAATTTGAAGGCATGAAGGGGTCGCCACACAAACGAGTAGTGCGCTTCGATACACGGCGCGTGCCGCGCCGATCGTCGCGCGCGTGCGTCGGTGCCGCGTGTGCCGGTATTCCGGGGCGGTCCAATCGCCGCAGGCGGGTCGAGCGTTGAACAAGTCGGTCGCCGCAAATCTCTCGCTGGTTCTGGTTGTCGTCGGATGGCTCACCGCGATTTTCACCGTGATCCGAAATTTCGGCGACCAGGACCCGCGGCTTCCGGCGGCGCAAGCGCATCGGGAGCATGTCCTCGCGGCGGTCAGCATCTGGGCCGCCGTCATTCTGATTCTGGTGTCACTGTTGTTGGCGGGACTCGCTTTTCGGGAGGCAAAGCGCCGGGCAATGGCGACGGTGGCGATCGCTCTGCTGCCGATTCTCGTGCTGTGGGTCTTTGCGACGACCGCGGGAATTTAGTCGCTGCCGCCGCATGGCGCATCGATACGAAACAGAACTTGCAGCGGATACCCCGCGGCACCTTCGAAAAACTCAGGGTCGAGCGCCAGGTGCTCCTTGGTCACTGTCAGTTCGATGACCTTGGGTAGTGTTTCGAATCCGGTGGCGGCGAAGGCGTTGAAATAGTCGGCAAAGGTCTTGTGCATGTAGCTCACGGGGACGGCCCCGCCGTCGCGTCTCCAAATGAACCCCTCGTAGGACTCGTCGACACCCGCGAAGTAGTCCCGTCCCTCGGAGTCGAAGTAAACGGGCTTCACGAGCGGGCGGGCATACGGCAAGAATGGATGCGGTACCGTGAAGATGAAGCGGCCGCCCGGCGCGAGGCGCGAGCGCACGGTGCGAAATACCGCGGCCATTTCGGCGCAGCTCAAATAGCTGATCATGAACACGGCGATGACCCGGTCAAAATTCGTTCGCGGAAAATCCTCAAAATTCGCGGCGTTGCCGCTCTCGAACGTCATCGGACAGGGTGCATTGGCGGCGGCCTGCCGTGCACGTCCGATCATTTCACTCGAAATATCGATGCCGAAAACCGACGCAGCGCCGGCCTGCGCGACCAGGCGCGCAACGTAGCCTTCTCCGCAACCGAGATCCAGCACGTGCTTGCCCGTCACGGGCGCGAGTTCCTGCAGAACCTGCGGCCTTGCGGTGAAATCCGAGAGGATCATGGGTTCCTGCCGAGCCCACTGCTCGGCGTTCTGATCGAACATTCCGGCGAAAGATTCCGTTTGCATGAGATCGGCCCCCGTGATGCTGCAATTGGAGATGTTAACAGGCGGACGGCGGACCGGCTCAGTGCCGCATCGGGTCGCTCTTGTCGCGGATCGCCTTGAACTCCGACGTGGATCGCCACTCGGGCCAGCGCCGCGAGTCGCCGAGATCGCGGCCGATCTTGTAGAAAAGATCGACATCCTGCGCGGCGCCGCGCAAATCCCAGTCCGCGCTCCAGGCATCGCAAGGCTGGTGGTAGCAGTGCGCCGTATACTCGGCGACCCACGCCTCACCCGCGGCGCGGCCGCCATCGACGAGATCTTCGCCGCCGCCGAGCGCCATCAGCAGCAGCGTCGGCACGCCGCGCTTGGCCAGCGAGAAGTGGTCGGCGCGGTAAAAGAGGCCGCGCTCCGGTTTGCCGTCGGGGGTCACGGTGCGACCCTGCGCACGCGCGGCCGCGGCAAGATCGACCTCCAGGTCGTTCTGCCCGGCGCCGACCAGCACGACGTCCCGCGCCGGTCCCGCTGTCTGCAAGATATCGATGGTAAGATCCGCGACCGCTTTTTCCAACGGGAACAGCGGGTGCACCGCGAAGGTTTCCGATCCCAGCAGGTTTCGCTCCTCGGCCGTCCACGCCGCGAATACCAGCGTGCGTTCAGTTCGCGGCGCTTTGGCGAAGGCGCGCGCCAATTCGAGCACGCCGGCGATGCCGAGTCCGTCATCGTTGGCACCGGGCCGGATCGTCCGCCCGTTCGCATCAGGCGCACCGATTCCGTAGGCATCCCAATGCGCGCCGAACAGAATGATTTCATCTGGATGCGTCGTGCCCGGGAGCTGGGCGAGCACATTGCGGCTCTGCACCCGCTCGGTGACGACCGGCATTTCGATGCTGAAAGTTGCGTCGCCGATTTCAACCGGCCGAAAGCCGGGGTCGCGCGCCCTGGACTTCAGCGCATCGAAATCGAGCCCGGCTTTCGCGAAGAGATCGACCGCCGCCTCGCGTGCGATCCACGCCTGCATCAACACCGGCGGCGTTTGATCGGCGGATCGAAGGATGTCGTATGAGCCTCCCGCCGAGCTCGAGACCACATTCCAACCGTAGCCTGCCGCCGCGGTTTCATGGATCACGATCGCCGCGATCGCGCCGCGCCGCGCGGCCTCTTCGAATTTGTAGGTCCAGCGTCCGTAGTAGGTCATCGCGCGGCCGCCGAATCGACCCGCCACGGGTTCGCCGGGCTGCGCCTCGAAATCCGGGTCGTTGACGAGAAACATCGCGACTTTGCCGTGCAAGTCGACGCCTTTGTAATCATCCCAGTCGCGCTCCGGCGCCGCCACGCCATAGCCCACGAACACCATCGGCGCATCGCGGATCGTGACCTGCGACAGCGGACGAATCGTCTGCGGGTCGATATCGCGACCGGCAACCAGCGGCACGATTGACCCGGCAATCTTGACCTCGAGTCGCGTCGGTGTACCGGCCGTGCTGTGGATCAAGGGAACCCGCTGCGTCCAGCCCCCGTGTTCCCCCGCCGGCTGAAGTCCAAGCGCGCGAAAACGCTGGATCAGGTATTTCACGGTGACTGCTTCGCCCGGTGTTCCGGGTGCACGCCCCTGAAACGGATCCGACGCGAGTGCCTTGACGGTCTCCGACATTCGCGCCGGGCTGATCGGAGACTTCGAATCAGCCGCTGCGGCGCTTGGCGCGAGCCACACCGTGGCGAGCATCAGCCCGAGGATTCGGTTCATCGCACGGCTCCCTCTGCGTTACGAACCGCAGTTTGGTCCGCATGCGATGGTATTGGCAACCGGCCTTTCGACGATCTGCCCATCGACTTCCCCGCGGTCTCAGCAGCCCGTCGGCATGCCGCGCCCGATTGATCCGCAACGCTCACCGGCGCGCAGGCGCGGCGCAAAGCGCCGAGTGCTATAGTCATTTCGAGGATCTTCCGCGGCGATCCGCTTGCGGGTCCGACGGGCGGCTAACTAAATGCGAGATTGCGATGAACGTCGCTCCCAAATCCGTTTCGGCTTCAATCGAGATCCGCTCCATCGACTACGTGCCCGACGACGAGCGGCACGGCGGATTGTTGAGCCAATTTACCTTGTGGCTCGCGGCCAATTTGCAGATCACCGCGATCGTCACCGGGGCGCTCGCGGTCGTGCTCGGCGGCGACGTGTTCTGGTCGCTGATCGGCCTGTTCGCGGGCCAGCTGATTGGCGGCGCGATCATGGCGCTTCACGCCGCGCAGGGCCCCCAGCTCGGCCTGCCGCAAATGATCTCTTGCCGCGTGCAGTTCGGCGTTTACGGGGCGATCATACCGATGGTGGCGGTGTGCCTCATGTACATCGGCTTTTCCGCGAGCGGGTGCGTACTCGCGGGCCAGGCACTGAGTCAGCTGCTGAAGGTCGACGAAGGCGTCGCCATCGTCCTCTTCAGCATCTGCATCGTCGTCGTGACGCTTTTCGGCTACCGCTTCATTCACGCGATCGGTCGGGTCGCGAGCGTGGTCGGCGTCGCCGCATTTTCCTACATGTTCTACCGCTTGTTCGCGGGCCACGACGTCTCGGCCTTGCTCGCCAATCGCCATTTTTCGGGCAGCGCGTTCCTGCTCGCGATGTCCCTGTCGGCGTCCTGGCAGATCGCTTACGGCCCTTATGTCGCGGACTACTCGCGCTACCTGCCGCGCAACACCTCGGTGCCCCGGGTATTTGCGGCGGTGGGATTGGGATCGGTGATCGGTTCGCAGATTTCGATGAGCTTTGGAGTTTTGGCCGCGGCCTTGGCCGGCAACGAGTTCGAGCATCACGAGGTGGCATACATCGTGGGTCTCGGCGCCACCGGCGCGGCGGCGAGCCTGCTGTACTTCAGCATCGGCTTCGGCAAAGTCACGGTGACGTCGTTGAACGCGTATGGCAGCTTCATGTCGATGGCGACGATCGTGAGCGGATTTCGGCGGCGCCTGCGCATCACGGTGTGGCATCGCTTTTGGTTCGTGCTCGCGATGATCGGCGTGTCGGTACTGCTCGCGCTGACGGGCCGCCACTCGTTTCTCAAGGAGTTCGAAGCCTTCATCCTGTGCCTGCTCGCGGTGTTTACGCCTTGGAGCGCGATCAATCTCGTCGATTTTTATTGCTTCACGCGCTCGCGCTACGACGTTCCGGCATTGTCGGACCCGGACGGACGCTACGGCAGGTGGAATGTCACCGGCATAACGATCTATTTGATCGGCATCATCGTGCAGATCCCGTTTCTCTCGACCTCGCTCTACACCGGGCCGCTCGTGGCGCCGCTCGGCGGCGCCGACATTTCATGGGTCGTCGGCCTTATCGTCCCGAGCATTCTTTATTACCTGTTTGGGCAAGCCTCCCGCCGGCGCGCTCCAGCGCAGCTGGTGCTACCGGCCTGAGCCCGCGGGGGTGAAGCGCGGCCTTGCAGGCTGCAGCCTAGCGGGTCGCAACGGCGACCGCCGCCGCCGCCATCAGCGTGCCGCTGGTCCGATTCAACAGCCGGTTCGCGCGGGGACTCTGGAACCAGACCCGTGCGCGCGCGGCGGCGAGCACGTAGGTTCCCAGGATCGAGGGCAGGATGATCGCGATGGCCGCGCCGATCTCGACATAGCCCAGCGCGCTGAGACTCTCCAGATCGACGACGGTCGGCAGCAGCGCCACGAAGAAAATCATGGGTTTTGGATTGCCCAGCGTGAGCGTCAGACTGCCGAGAAACAAATTCAGCGGCCGCTGCTCGGCGTTGGGTGCGTCGATCGGACCGAGGCGCCGTGCGGGTGCGGACCACAGCTTATAGGCGAGAAATATCAGGTAGGCGGCGCCCAGGTACTTGACCACGACGAATGCCGTGTGCGCGGTTTGCGCCAGTGCGGAAAGTCCGAGCGCGGCGCCAAGAAACCAGATCAGATCGCCGACCACGAAGCCTGCGATGAACGCGCTTGCTCCCTGCGGGCCGCGCGCCAGGCCGCGCGCAATCACGGCCGCGACGCCGGGTCCGGGCGTTGCGACCGCGAGCATGTAAACGGCGCAAAAACTGACCATTCCATACCACGACACGTGTGGACTCCTTGCGATTACTTCCGATGAGGGTAACGAGAATCGGGTCCGTCGAACGACTCTTGCGAGCATATCGCATCGCCGCCGCTTCCGGCACTCGGCGCGCGAAATTCGGGCTTCCCTGCTTTCGGGCCCCGCCATAGACTGCCGCGAGCGCGGCATCGATACTCGCGGCCGGCCTTGATCTGCAAGTTGCCCCATGAAACACATCGTCGTCGAAGGCCTCAAGCTCGAGTACCGCGATTTGCCTGCTACCGCCGAACACCGGCCGCCGTTGCTGCTGCTGCATGAGGGCTTGGGCTGCGTCGCGATGTGGCGCGATTTTCCCGACCAGCTCGCGGCGGCCACCGGACACCGGGTCCTCGCCTGGTCGCGGGCCGGATACGGCGGCTCGCAGGCCTACGCGCATGCGCGCGGCCTGGATTATTTGCACCGCGAGGCGCGGCAGGCGCTGCCGGCGCTTCTGGCGGCATTGCAGGTCGACCGCCCGATACTGATCGGACACAGCGACGGCGGCAGTATTGCGTTGCTGTATGCCGCCGCATTCCCTGAAATGCCGCGCGGCATCGCCGTGATGGCGCCCCATGAGTTCCTCGAAGACGTCACGGTCGCGGCGATTCGTGCCGCCCGAGTCGCATGGGAGACCACCGATTTGCCGCGGAAATTGGCGCGATGGCATCACGGCAGGGCCGCCCAAGTCTTCGCGGATTGGAATGACACTTGGGTCTCGCCGGCCTTCCGCGATTGGAACATCGTGGACTGTCTCGCGCGGATCCGGTGCCCGGTGCTTGCGATTCAAGGCGAGGACGACGAGTATGCAACGATGCGCCAGATCGACGTGATCGCCGAACGAGTGGCGGGCACACGGTTGCTGAAGCTGCCGCAATGCAGCCATTCGATACCGCGCGACCGGGCGCCGACGGTGCTCGCCGCCT
This sequence comes from uncultured Gammaproteobacteria bacterium, assembly GCA_963782845.1. GTDB lineage: Bacteria > Pseudomonadota > Gammaproteobacteria > Steroidobacterales > Steroidobacteraceae > Bog-1198. The sequence continues at coordinate 108,255 of CAWALM010000004.1, forward strand.
TGTCGGACTTCGTGCGCGGACTGTAGTGCGGATTGCGGGAGCCACAGATGAACCACGTCGTACATTTCGAGATCGGCGGCACAGACCTCGCGAAGTCCGCGGCCTTTTATGGTGCGTTATTCGGCTGGAAGATCGTCGATGGCCCGGCCAAGATGATCGAGGGCGCGGGGCTCACCGGGCATCTGAATTCACTGGGGCACGAACCGTCGAACTACACGGTCGTCTATGTGGCCGTCGACGACATCAAGGCCTCCATTGCGAAGGCTGTGAGCTTGGGCGCCACACCCCTCGTCGGCCCCATCGCGATTCCAAACGGCCAGTTCGCGTGGATCAGCGACCCGACCGGCACGACCGTAGGGCTCTGGCAGGCCGCGTAGCCGGTCCGCGAGCCCTCACATTCTGAAGAAGTACGGAAGGGCCATCAGGACAATTCCCACCGCAACCATCAGAAAGGCGTTGGAGACGAAATAGGGAAAGATGATCAGCGCGATACCGCAGAGCAACGGCACGGCCATCTGTTGCTTCTTGCCATAAATGCAAAACCCGACTCCGATCGAGCCGAACAGCAGTCCCCAAAGAAGTGATGCCGTGTCCAATGGCCTCAGCGCGCTTGACGACGATCTTGTGCGACGCGAATGATCAATGACGCCCCCCGATAATGCCCAACACAGGTCAGGCCGCACCCTCGACATCGAGCCTGACGATGCGTGGCAAGATAACACCGTTTTCAACCAAGATTTCTCCGACAGAAATTGGAAGCTTGAATCGGCGAGGTCCTGCGCTACCCGGATTGACGAAGAAGATGCCGTCGCGCCGGTCAATCCGATGCTGATGCGAATGCCCTGAGACCACGACCTGAATCCCCGCCGCCGCCGGGTCGAGATCGAGCAGCGAGAGGTCGTGAATCACATAGACATGGATTCCACCGAACGCCAGCAACTCCGTTTCCGGGATCGCCTGCGCCCAAGCACCCTGGTCGTTGTTCCCGCGAACCGCCGTAACCGGCGCGATGGCCGACAATCTCGCCAGCACTTCCGGGTTACCGATATCGCCGCCGTGAAGGATCCGATCGCAACCTTGTAGGAATGCCGCCGCCTCCGGCCGCAAGAGGCCGTGCGTGTCTGAAATGATTCCGAGCCTCGCCATAGGCGCTCACCGACTGCGGTGAAATGTCGGTCCAGAGGTAACGCGCCAGGACCGCGCGGCCTTTTCACTCTTGATCGTAGAACTCGTCGCGGCGTCCGGTGAACTCACCTTCGATCTCCAAGGGTTCAGACATGTTGTCGGCCGACAAATCGCCAGTCGATGATTTTCGGCGATGAGCCGGGCGATCGCAACAACGCGGCGGCAGCGCCGCGTCCCTCAAGTGCTGGGCAATTCGATTGCGACGCTACTAAACGGACCCAACGATCCACGGCAGCAGCACCGCGGCGCAGATGCCGTGCAAACCCATCGCGAGACTCGCGTAGGCACCGGCTTCTGGATGAACAGCAAACGCACGCGATGTGCCGATCCCATGCGCGGCGATTCCAATCACGAAGCCGCGCTGCCACCAGACTCGGCAGCCGACCAGGTCGAGCAGATACCGACCGAGCACGGCGCCGAGCAGGCCCGTGATCAGCGCATAAACCGCGGTCAGCGTCGGAGAGGCGCCGATGCGCTCGGCAACGCCCATCGCGATCGGCGTCGTCAGGCTCTTGGCGTAGAGTCCGCCCGTGATGAACCGATCCGCCCCAAGCAAGCGCGCGATTGCAACCGCGCTCACGACCGACGTTAACGCACCGGCGACGAGCGTGGCCGCGAGCGCGAACACGCGCCCGCGCAGCGCGTTGAGGCCGCGGTAGACCGGCACCGCGAGCGACACCGTCGCGGTCCCCAGCAAAAAGTGCACGAATTGCGCGCCCTCGAAATACTTCGCGTACGGCATGCGAAGCGCGCTGATGCTGGTCGCGACGATGAGCACCGCGATCGCGACCGGGTTCGCGAGTGGATGGCGGTTGAAACGCTCATGCGCAAGCAGTCCGATTTGATAGGCGCACAGCGTCAGCGTGAGCGCGAACAGCGGGCTGCCCGACAGGTAAACCCAAATCCCGGCGACGTTCGGCATTCAGCGGCCCTCGCCTGTGTTCCCGCCGAGCAGCCGCATCACGAGCCCCGCGATCGCAACCGTCAGCACGAGGCTGCCGATCAGCGCAAGCGACACCGCGAGCCATGCCGAGCGCAGCTGCGGCACGACCATGACGACGCCGACCGCGGCCGGCACGAACAGGATGCCGAGATAGCGGCTGAACGCCATGGCGACCGACTCCAGATCCGCATTGACGCGCCGGCGGGCGATCAAGAATGAGAGCAGCAGCACGAGACCCAGGACCGGACCCGGAATCGACGGCAACAACAGCCGCGTTACGATTTCGCCGAATCCCTGAAACAACAGTATCTGCGCAAGTCCAGAGATCATGCGGCGTCCAGTGCGGCCTTGCCGATTCGCGCCCCGGCCGGCGGAGAAAGAATGATGGGCCCGCTCCCACCAAATATAGAGAAACCAGCGCTTGCCATTATAGGCGTTCGCTCAAGTCGATATTCCCGGTTACCCAGATACGAATGTAACAGTGCTCGTTGGATTGCTCCGCGGCGCTCGCTTATGTCCTGCGGCACCAAACCGGGGCAGTTGACGGCAAATTGGCAATGCGGTTGGATTACTGACCTAGGGATATCACAACGACAAGCAAGGACTGGCATGGAAAGATGCAAAATCGATGTCTTGAAGCAGGCCGAAGTCTGTGCACTGCTGGTCGCTGCCGCCTTGCTCGCCGGCGGCGTTGGTCAGCTTGCTCGTCCGAATCACCTCGTGGATTTCCTGACGCAGCGGCATCAAGAAACCGGTGGTACGCCTGACCGAGTCTCCGTTGGGCGATGGCTTTGGCCGGGAGCGTTCGAGATACCCTCCGAACCCACGCACTCAGAGACCACTTTCGTTGCCTCAGGTCGTCGCTACGTAGTGGAAGCTCGTTCAACCGGCTTCCTGGTTCGGCACGGCACCCGTTCGGAACAAGCCATCGACATCGGCTTCATTCGCGCGGCACCCGGAGTTGCCGCGAAACTGAGCGAGAGCATCCCGGGGACGCTCAGCCTGTTTACAGGATCGGGTGGGAGCGTGAAAGCGGCACGTTGGCAGCGCTTTTCCGTCTCCACATTCCACGAAATCTACCCGGGCATCGATGCGCGCTTTCACACGAATGCGGGGGACTTGGAGCTGGATTTCTTGCTGAATGCCGGCGCGGATCCTCGCGCAATTGAACTCGCGGGGCAAAACGGCACTACCTTTGCCGTCGATACGCAGAGCGGCGACATCCTCGTCGCTCGGGGAGTCGAGCGATTCAGATTGCACCGACCGCATGCCTTTCAGCCCGCTCCCTCGGGGCAGATCGAGATCGAGGTTCGCGCGATCACCAACGGTCACTGGCTGCGCTTCGAACTTCCCAACTTCGATCACACGCTGCCGCTGGTAATAGATCCGCTGGTCGCTGCCTGGTCAACCTTTCTCGGTACCGACACCGACGCGATGTACGACAATTCGGCGGCGGTGACGACGGACAGCGCGGGCAACCTCTATGTCGGGGGTCTGACTCAGCTCAGCACCGAAGAAATGCCAACCGACTCATTTCCGACGACTCCCGCAAGTCTGAATCCGCCGAATCCGCGCTCGCCCGGCGACAACTGCGCATACCAGTGCGGATACGTACTCAAACTCAGTCCGACCCATCAGGTTCTATACGGTGCCCTGATGTACGGCCTGACGGTCAATGCCATCGCGGTCGATGGCACCGGCAGCGCCTATGTCACGGGGACAACCCTCGACAGCACCGACTTTCCGGGAACGCCGGGAGTATTCGACAACGATCCCAGCGGCCAGGCGTTTGTATCGAAAATATCAGCCGATGGGGGTAGCTTCGTATACAGCGCGCTGTTCCCAGCCGCCAGCGGCAATGGCATCGCCGTCGATGCACAGGGCAACGCCTATGTAGTCGGCCAGGCGAGCGGCGCCAATTTGCCGACGACGCCTGGCTCGGTCAAGCCTACCAACCCGATCGGCGGAGTAGCGAACCCGGATGGGTTCTTGCTCAAGATCAACCCCAGCGGCTCCGCGCTCGTCTACGGCACCTATTTGGGAGGTAGTGGGACCGACGTCGCGAACGCCGTGCAGATCGATAGCCAGGGAGAGGCCATTGTCGTTGGACAGACCGCCTCGACTGATTTCGTGGGCATGACAGCATCATTGTCCGGCCCGAGCGATGCCTTCGTGATCAAGGTTTCGGCGGACGGCAGCCAGATCGTGACAGGTCAAACCTTCGGTGGGTCGGGCGATGATATCGCCAACGGTGTCGCGAGCGACGGTCAGGGCGGTTGGATCATGTGCGGGGCGACAACGTCGGCCGACCTGCCAGTCTCCCCAGGAGCATACCAGACGCACCTTGTCGGCCAGCGAAACGGCTGGGTGCGTCGAGTGGACGGGGCGTTCAGCACGATCTACTCAACCTACTTCGGCGGCTCCGCGATTGATGGCTGCCTCAACGTCGCAAGTGACGAAAACGCGAATGGCTACCTGGTGGGCGTGACCTTCTCCGCCGACCTGCCGACGACATCGGGTGCATTTCAGGAGAATACATCCGCGATTACGAACGACTATTTTTCGGGTCTGAGCAGCCAGTTCTACGTGACCGCCTTGAACGCCGACCGGGAGTCTTATTTCGCCGAGTTCTCCAGTGATGGTAGCTCGCTGCTCTACAGCACCTATCTCGGCGGCTACGACACCTTTCCGCGCGGCTATCCGCCCCTCACCATCGGCACCGGAATCACCAATTCGCCCTCGGGCACCATCTACGTCAGCGGCGCCACGGGGGCTGCCAGCTTCCCAGTGACGGACGGCGGTCTGCGCAGCGGCATGGGTGGCGAGCAGGATGGGTTCATCGTAGCGTTTGCGCAATCTCCAGTGAGCATCTCGACGCCGTCCCTGCTTCCGGCAGCCCCGCTGCAGCTGCCTTACAATTTGACGCTCGCGGCCTCGGGTGGCACGCCCCCTTACACCTGGTCAGAAGTCGGCTTCGAGTTGCCCGACGGCATCTCGCTTTCGACGAACGGAGTGCTCTCGGGCGCTGCAACCAATTCGCAAGTGGAAACCACGGGTTACCAATTTACCCTCAAGGTGACCGACGCGGACGATCAAGTAGCCTACAAGAGCATGTTCCTCAACGTGGCCTACCCCGGAAACTTCGCGTGCAGCGGCAGTACCTGCATTGGTTCCTTGGTGGAAGACGACCAATTGGCCTACCAAGTGCCGGCTCTCGCCCAGGGCATACCGCCGGAGACCTTTAGTATTACGGGACAGCTTCCGCCGGGACTCAGCGTCAGCTCGAGCGGCGCGATGACCGGCGAAGCAACTCAGACCGGGGAATATAAGTTCGCATTCGTAATCAACGATGCGGCAGATCATACCGCCACAATGAACTGGGACATACTGGTGGGCGCCAGCCCAACGCCCAGCGCGGCGCTGACGGCTACTCCTGCTTCGGTAACTGTCGGACAGTCGTTTAGCTTGAACTGGAGTTCCTTCTACACCACCGGTTGTGCAGCAAGCGGCGGCGGAGCGACTGGCTCTGTCTGGTCCGGCCTGCTCCCTGTGTTCGGAAGCGCCGCACAGTTGACAACTCAAGCAGGCACATTCGTTTACACGATTAGCTGCCCGACGGGGAACGGGTCTCCACTGCAGGCGACGGCTACAGTCAACGTGACGAGCAGCTCGGTATCCAGCGGCGGCGGGACCAATAAGAGCGGCGGAGGTGGCGGCGGTGCCACCGCGGGATGGGAACTCGCCGTACTCGCGGTGTTCGGCGCCCTTACGCGGGCGCGTCGACGTACAGCCTCATCGCAGTAGAAAAGCGCCATGGAAATATGGTTGTACATCGAGGCGCCGATATTCGCCGAGGCCACCTGCACATCGAAGTGGCAGTTGAAGCCCATGGGCGTGGAGTTTTCACGCACTTCCTTCTTCAGATCGCCGCCCCTCCCCGATCGTTACCGATCGTCGCAAATTGGTGGGCCCGCTCGGACTCGAACCGAGGACCAAGGGATTCACTCGTTCCTGCCGTTTCCGGAAGGAGTGGACTATCTCTTCACCCCGGTGGGGTGCGGGACGCTCTAGCCTGTTATTAAGCGCAACTGAAGCGCTCAGGTAGTCTCTGCACCTTCCGGCGGTGTACCGCCGGCTTGGCTCAGGGTTGCCATCAGCCGCGCCTCGCCGGCCGCGCTGTTAAGGTTTCCCTGAATTCATCCCGTCCACTTCGCACCTTGCGATGCGAAGGCACCATTACTGATGAGTCCCCTGCTCTAACCAACTGAGCTACAGGCCCGACGCCGCGCAGTTTAGCAAGTTCCAAGCCGAAAGAGCGCCTGAGGCCCGGAGCTAGTATGGTACGCGGGCCGTGGACCCATCCCTTCCCCAACTGCCGATTGCCGAGGCGCTGCCGGAGCTGCACGCGGCGCTCGCGCAGCGCCGCGCCGTATTGCTGCAAGCGCCGCCCGGGGCCGGCAAGAGCACGATCGTGCCGCTCGCGCTGCGCGAGGATGCCTGGCTCGGCGCCAAGAAGATCCTGATGCTCGAGCCGCGCCGGTTGGCCGCGCGCGCGGTCGCGACCCGCATGGCGAGTCTGCTTGGCGAGCCGGTCGGCAGGCGCGTCGGCTACCGCACGCGGCTCGACTCGCGCGTGAGCCGCGATACGAAGATCGAGGTCGTGACCGAAGGGATACTGACGCGCATGCTGCAGGGGGACGCGGCGCTCACGGGCGTCGGCTGCGTGATTTTCGACGAGTTCCACGAACGCAGCATCCACGCCGACTTGGGGCTCGCGCTCAGCATCGAGAGCCAGCAAACGCTGCGCGAAGATCTGCGCATCCTCGTGATGTCCGCGACGCTCGATCTGCAGCCGCTGTCGCGCCTGCTGGAGCAGGCGCCCATCGTCACCTCCGCGGGCCGCAGCTTCGAAGTCGTCACGGAGTATGTCGCGCGCCGTGCCGAACTGCGCCTCGAGCAGCAAATCGCCCAGCTCGCGCAAACCGCACTGCGCAGGCATCCGGGCGACCTGCTGTGTTTCCTGCCCGGCGCCGCCGAAATCCGCCAGGTGCAGCGCCTGCTCGAGGATGCCGGCCTCGATCCGCAGCACCACGTGCTGCCGCTCTATGGCGATCTCACGGGCGCGGCGCAGGACGAGGCGCTGGCGCCCGCGCCGCCGGGCCGGCGCAAGATCGTGCTCGCGACCTCGATTGCCGAGACCAGCTTGACGATCGAGGGCGTCAGAGTCGTCATCGATTCAGGATTGCGGCGCCATTCGGAATTCGATCCGACGACCGGCATGAACCGGCTCGTCACCGGCAAGGTCTCGCAGGCGTCGGCCGATCAGCGCCGCGGCAGAGCCGGCCGGCTCGCCGCGGGCTTCTGCTATCGGCTCTGGTCCGAGGGCACGCAGGCGAGCCTCGCGGCGCAAAGTCCGCCGGAGATCCTGCAGGCGGACCTTGCGCCGCTTGCGCTCGAACTCGCCTGTTGGGGCACCGTCGATGCGCAAAGCCTGTCGTGGCTCGACGCGCCGCCGGCGGCCCCGCTCGCGCAGGCACGCGATCTGTTGCGGCGTCTCGAGGCGATCGACGCCGCGGACCGCATCACGGCGCACGGCCGCCGGCTTAGCGGAGTCGGCGCGCATCCGCGCCTGGCGCACATGCTCGTCACCGCGCGCGAATTCGGCGCGGCTAGGCTCGCCTGCGAGCTCGCGGCGATTCTCGCCGAGCGCGACGTGCTCCGCGCCGAGCGCGGCGCACGCGACGCCGACTTGCGCCTGCGCGTTGCGGCGTTGCGCGGCCCGAGCGTCGCGCTTCCGCCGGGCATCAGCGTCGATGCGCGCGCGATGCAGCTCGCACGGCGCAGCGCCTCCGACTGGCAGCGGGAATTCGCGCGCGGCGGCGCCGATTCGGCGGATCCGCACGACGCGACAGGCCCCGTGCTGGCGCTTGCCTATCCGGACCGGATTGCGCGCCGGCGCGCGGATACCGCGCGCTATTTGCTTGCCAACGGCCGCGGAGCACATTTCGCGGAGCCGCAAGCGCTTGCGAAATCGGAATTCCTCGTCGCGGCGGAACTCGACGGCGCCGAGCGCGAGGCGCGCATTTATCTCGCTGCGCCGGTGGCTCTCGACGACCTGGAGCGGCACTTTGCGGCGCAGATCGAGACGGTTTCCGAAATCACCTGGGATGCGCGCGCACAGGCGATTCGCGCGCGGCGCGAGCGGCGGCTCGGCGCAGTCGTGCTCGAAGCGGGCGACATCGGCGATCCGGATCCGCAGGCGATGCAATCGGCCCTGCTCGCCGGACTGCGGCAGATCGGCCTCGAGGCGCTGCCCTGGACGCCCGATTTGCGCCAGTGGCAGGCGCGCGTCGCGCTGATGCGCCGCTTCGCGGTGCCGGCGCCGGATCCCTGGCCCGATCTCAGCGACGGCGCACTGCTCGAGACGCTCGATCAATGGGCGCCGCAGTGGCTGGTCGGCGCCTCGCGCCGCGAGCACCTCGCGCGCATGGATCTCGGCAACGCACTGCGCGGGCGCCTCACGCACACGCAGCGCGAGATCCTCGACCGCGAGGCACCGACGCACTGGCTCGTTCCGAGCGGCTCGCGCGTTGCGCTCGATTATCTCGACGGTGAAGTACCGACACTTTCAGTGCGGCTGCAGGAGATGTTCGGGCTCACGGCGACCCCCAGCATCGCGGCCGGGCGCGCGCCGCTGTTGCTGAAATTGCTGTCGCCCGCGGGCCGGCCGGTGCAGGTCACGCGCGATCTCGTGAGCTTCTGGAATCGGGGATATCATGAGGTCAAGAAGGACCTCAAAGGCCGGTATCCGAAGCACTATTGGCCCGACGATCCGTACGCCGCGCAGCCGACGCGCAGGGCCCGGCCGCGGTGAGGCCGCGCTTTTTTTCAAGGTCCTGCGCATCCATGCGAGCCCCGGGGCCGAATAAGCCGGTATCAGTGCCATGTCGCCCAAATCCCTGCTCAAGGCCTTATTCGCGTGCATCCTGGTTTCGCTCGTGATCTATACGGCCTGGGCCGGCACGCGCCAATCGGTGTTCGCTTGGCGCGGACTTACGACCGGCCCGGATCGTTATTGGACCACTGCGACGCTCCTGGATGCCTACTGCGGCTTCACCACATTCTATGTGTGGGTCTTCTACAAAGAGCGCGGCTGGGTCGCCCGGCTCGGCTGGTTTTTCTCGATCATGCTGCTCGGCAATATCGCGATGTCGAGCTTCGTGCTGCTGCAGCTCGCCCGGCTGCGTCCGGACCAACCGGCAACCGACGTCTTGTTGACGCGCACACCGCGGTCGACCCGACCGTGATCGGCTGGCTTCGGCGCCGCGTCGTCGCGCCGCTGTTGGCGCTGCTCACGCACGGGGTATCGCCGCAGCGGCTCGCGCTCTGCGTCGCGATCGGCGTCGTCGTAGGCAATATTCCGATCCTCGGCGTCTCTACCGCCATGTGCGCCGTGATCGCATTGGCTTTCCGCCTGAACCTCCCGGCGATCCAGCTCGTACAGGCGCTGATGGCCCCGACCCAGCTGCTGCTGATCATCCCGTTCGTGCGCCTCGGCGAGTGGCTGTTCGGCGCGCCGCGCCAACCGTTGTCGATCGAGGCCGGACTGGCAATCGTCGCCAAGGGCGTCGGGCAAGCAGTCGTGCTGCTGTGGGATTCGATCTTGCATGCAGGGGTCGCCTGGCTCGTGATCGCCCCCTTCGCAATCGTCTCGATCTACACGATGCTGGTACCGGTGTTTCGACACGCGGCCGAACGCATCGCCGCCCGCGGCATCCCGCGCGCCTGACGATTCCGCACCCACCGACTCCGATCAGCAGAGGAAATCCGCCCATGAATTCCGACGCCCTGGCCCTGCCGACTTCGATGTCCTTGCGCCTGCTCGAGCGCGCCGTGTTGCCCGACTTCCTCGTGCGCTTCGGGATCCGGCGACTGATGGCATCGCGGCTCGCCGAGGAGGACCGCGGCAGTCCCGAAGCGAACCAAGAGCGGCTTATGAGCTTGCTCGCACGACTCCGGCAAAGTCCGATCGCGATCAATACCGCCGATGCCAATGCACAGCACTACGAGTTGCCCTGCGAGTTCTTCGAATTGGTTCTCGGCAAGCAATTGAAGTACTCGTGCTGCCTCTACGAGGACGCGGCGCAGAGCCTCGATCAGGCGGAAGCCAACATGCTCGCGCTGACGGCGCGGCGCGCGCGCCTCGCCGACGGCGACCGGATCCTCGAACTCGGCTGTGGCTGGGGATCGCTGTCCCTGTGGATGGCCGAGCGCTATCCGCACTCGCATGTCACCGCCGTTTCGAACTCGCGCTCCCAAAAGCGCTTCATCGACGCGCGCGCGGCCGCACGGGGTATCGGGAACCTCGAGGTCCTCACGAGCGACATGAATACGCTCGGCTTTGCCCCCGACCGGCGCTTCGAGCGCGTAGTTTCTGTTGAGATGTTCGAACATATGCGCAATTACGAACTTCTGTTGCAGCGCATCGGCGGCTGGCTCGCACCGGGGGGCACCCTGTTCGTGCACCTGTTCGCACACCGCGCGTTCGCCTATCCGTTCGAAATTCGCGACGAGAGCGACTGGATGGCGCGGCACTTCTTCACCGGAGGCATCATGCCGAGCGACGGTCTGCTGCTGTATTTTCAGCGGGATCTGTCGGTCGTGGACCACTGGCGGCTCAACGGCCGCCATTACGAGCGCACCGCCGAGCACTGGCTGCAGAACATGGATCGCAACCGCACTGCAATCGAGCCGATCCTCGCCGCGACCTACGGGGAGGGTCAAATGCGGCGTTGGTGGGTATATTGGCGCGTGTTTTTCATGGCTTGCGCCGAAGTGTGGGGCTACAAACAGGGAAGCGAGTGGATCGTGTCACATTACTTATTCGCGAAACCCGGCGGCTGACCCGGCAAATCGCGTCCTCACGGCGCTCGGGCGGGGCCCCAGACGGCCGGCGCCCAGTCCCTCCGGGTCCGGGCTGCAACTTTTGCCGTGCCGGCGTGTTATGGGTTTAAACGAACACACGCCAGTGCAAACCCTAACCACGGAGCCGAAGCGCTCGACCGAGTTTACGACGTTCATGCGTGCTTATCAGGACATGGTTTTTTCGACTGCAGCGCGCTTGACCGGCGACGACGCTCAAGCCGAGGATATTGCCCAGGAGGCGTTCCTCAAGGCGTATGAGCATTTTGGCGAGCTGCGCACGAGTCCGACGGCCGGCGGGTGGCTGAAGACCGTGACCACGAATTTGACTCTCAACCACCTGAGCCGTTATCGCAAGCGCTGGCGCCTGTTCTCTGAAATGCACTCCGAGTCGGACGATGACGCGCCGGCGGAGCTCGAAATCCCGGTTCCGGATACCCTGCTCGCGGATTTGGGCGCTGAGCAGCGCGGAGCGCTCATCGAAGCGGCGCTGCGCCGGCTTCCCGACCACCAACGCGTGCCGCTCGTGCTGTACCACTTCGAGGAGCTCTCCTACGAGCAGATCGCGGCGCGCCTGCACGCCTCGCTGCCCAAGATCAAGACCGACATTCGGCGCGCGCGCGCGGCGATGTTGCCCCTGCTGCAATCGAGCGGCGTAGCACTCTCCGCGATCGATGAGTGACCCGAACATGAGCGACCAAGGACCCGTGGACGAACGACTCGAACGGCTGCTCGAGCGCACGATGCACGAGCTGCCGTTGCGCCGGGCACCGCGCAGCCTGGAGGCGCGTGTGCTCGATGAGATCGAGCGGCGCGCCGCGCGGCCCTGGTGGCGGATGAGCTTCGCGCACTGGCCGGAACTCGCCCGTACGGCTTTCGTGCTGGGTTGCGGCGCCCTCGGTTGGATTTTGGTGCTCGAGGCCATTTGGGCGCTCGGCATTCTCGGCGCGCCGCGCGGTCCGATCGCGGTCTCGATCTCGTGGGCCCGTGAGGCAGCGGCGTTCACCGGCGCCATGGGCGACATCGTCGCGGTGCTGGGTCGCATGATCCCGTCGATTTGGGTGTCCGGCGGCTTGGCGGTGAGCGCGGTGCTCTACTCGGTTCTATTTGGTCTCGCGATCGCGGGCTATCGCATTTTATATCTCGACTCTCGCACTCTAGGTAACAACGACACATGAAGCTTTCTACGCTACGCTCCGGCGCCCTCCTGCTCGCCGCCCTGCTGACCGCCGGCACCGCGATTGCGCCCGCGTGGTCCGCGGCGCGCACTGCAGTGCCGAAGCCGGCCGCCACCGCAACCACTGCAACTCCCGCGACACCGAGTCCGACACCCGATGAAGCGACGGCCGCGTCGGCCGCGGCGGCTTCCGCAGCGGACGCGGATACCGACCTGCAGACTACGAAAACTCGGCACGGGCGGCGCCACGGCAATGGCAACGACGTCGTGAGCGTCGGCCGCGATTCGAACCTGCCCGAAGGCGAGACGGCCGATTCGGTCGTCGCGGTCCTAGGTTCCGCGTCGAGCGCGGGTCAAGCGGGCGACGTCGTCTCGGTGTTCGGCGATACGCGCGTCACCGGACCGGTTTCCGAGGACGCCGTCGCGGTGCTCGGCGACACCTATGTCGACAGCACGGTCGACGGTGATGCGGTTGCCGTGCTCGGCAACATGGAACTGGGGCCCCACGCCAACGTCCGCGGCGACGTCGTCAACGTCGGCGGACATCTGACGCGCGACCCGGACGCCGTGATCGGCGGCAGCGTGCACAGCGTCGAGGGCTTTTTCAACGGTCTGCACGGATTGCGAGCGTGGATCAAGGATTGTCTCCTCTACGGCCGCCCGCTCGCCTTCGAACCTGCGGTTGGTTGGGCATGGGGCGTTGCCTTGGGATTCCTCGCGTTCTACGTCTGCCTCGCGCTGTTGTTTCGGGGCGGCATCACGCGATGCGCGCGCACCTTCGAAGCGCAGCCCGGAATGACCGCGTTGGCCTCGGTGATCAGCGTACTGTTCACGCCGATCCTGCTGGTGTTGTTGTGCATCACGGTGATCGGCATCCCCGCGGTGCCGTTCGTGATGTTCGGTCTGTTCCTCGCCGGGTTGTTCGGCAAGGCCGTGATGCTCGCGTGGCTCGGCCAGCGCTGTGTCGGCGGGCGCACGGCGGGGGCGCTCGGCGAGCCGGCGGTTTGGGTGCTGATCGGCGGCGCCATCGTTCTGCTGCTCTACGTGATTCCAGTGGTCGGCCTATTGGTCTATCAAATCCTCAGCATGTTGGGGCTCGGCGTCGTCGTGTTCACGCTGATCCAGGGAACCGGTGCGCGTCGCAGCTCGCCGCCCGCCGGCGCGGCTCCCGGCGCGCCCTCTCAAAGCGGGCCAGTGCCAACGCCCGGCATGACATCGCAAGTGCCCGGCGCGTCGGCATCCGCCGCGAGCGTCGGCATGGACGCCGGTGCCACGCCGAGCGGCGAGTCGAATGCCCGGGGCGAGCCCGGCGTGGGGGCCGGCGCGGCTGCCGCCGCCGGAGCCGCGTTCGCTGCAAGCGATGCGGGTCCCGCAGCGGGCGCGGCGCCGCAGTCCGCGCAGCGTGCGAACGCGGGTGTCGCGGCCTCGGTCGCCGCAACGCTGCCGCGCGCCGGATTTTGGATCCGCATGCTTGCGCTGCTGCTCGACGCGATCTTGATCGGGATCCTCGCGCACTTGCTGAGTCACGGATCGCACCTGCAGCTCGTCGCGCTCGCGATCTATGGCGCGATCATGTGGAAGATGCGCGGCTCGACGGTCGGCGGCATCTTGTTCGACCTGCAAGTCGTGCGCGTCGACGGGCGCGAGATGGACTGGGCAACCGCGGTCGTGCGCGCGCTCAGCTGCTTTCTCTCGGCGGTCGTTGCCGGCCTCGGATTTCTGTGGATTGCGTTCGATCCGGACAAACAAGGCTGGCACGACAAAATTGCGGGTACCGTCGTCGTGCGCGTCCCGAAGGGGCGCTCGCTGGTTTGAGCGCCGTCAAACCTTCTTCAGGAAACACGCCTTGAGCATGAAGTTGCCGGCATCCATGCGGCAATCGATCTCATGGTCGCCGCCCGTGATCCGGATGCCCTTGATTCGCGTTCCCATCTTGAGCGTGATCGACGACCCCTTGACCTTGAGGTCCTTGATCAGCGCGACCGAGTCGCCGTCCTGCAGCACGGTTCCATTGGCATCCCGCACCACGTCGGCCTCCTCGGCCGGCGCGCTCGCCGGGCTCGCGGGCCGCCACTCGTGGCCACAGTCGGCGCAAACGAAGCTTTCGCCGTCGAGGTAGGTGTTTTCCAAAGCGCAGATCGGGCAGGCGGGTATGTTCGGCATAGGGGATGTTTGGCAGCAGGACGGGGCGCGCATTCTAGTCCGCCCAGGCGTCTTGCGCGAGGTAGACTCGGTCCCCTGAGCCTCTTTGGAACCCATGACGAACGGGAGAGCGGCATGCCGGAGTCGTTTCGCGCATCGCGCGACGTGATCCTACGCACCGAGGCCTTCGACGAGGCGATTCGATTTTACGAATCGGTGCTGGGTCTTCCCATCGTGCACCGCGACGCGACGCTGGTCGGTTTCGATGCCGGCGCGTTTCGCCTCTATGTGGAAAAGGGCCCCGCGCACGGCGCCGTGTTCGATTTTCTCGTGCCGCGCAAGCAAGCCGCGAAGGAGGCGCTGATCGGAGCGGGTTGCGTGCTCCTCGAGGAGGATCCGTCCCAGCCGCGCTGCTATCTGCGCGATCCCTACGGCCTCGTGTTCAATATCGACGAGCGCAAGCCCACCGAATGAGCGGCCGCGATACGCGCCGCGTGCGGCGGCGCCTCATCACAGGCCGTCGAACGATAACTGTGGGTCTGCGCCGGCGGCCGCCGCGCGATCCGGAACACGGAACGCATCCAAGTTCAGCGCATATTGGCCGCCGCGATCGAGACCCAAGCGCCGGCAGGCGATTTCGAAGCGCCGCTTCAGCAGCGCCGCTTCGACGCCCTCGCCCTTGAACCGCGATCCGAAGCGCGGGTCGTTGAGCTCCCCGCCGCGCATCGCCCGAATCCGCGACAAGACATGGTCGGCGCGCAGCGGCGCATGCGTGCGCAGCCAGTCCTCGAACAATTCCTTGACCTCGAAAGGCAATCGCAGCAGAACGAATCCGGCGTCCGCCGCGCCGGCACCCGCGGCCGCTTCGAGGATCTTTTCGAGCTCGTGGTCGTTGAGCGCCGGGATCATCGGCGCGGCCAGCACGCCGACCGGCACGCCGGCGGCGGCAAGGCCCGCGATCGCCTTGAGGCGCGCCGCGGGCGATGGCGCGCGTGGCTCGAGGCTGCGCTTCAGATCCTCGTCGAGCGTCGTCACGCTCACCATCACGTAGCAAAGTCGCTGCTTCGCGAGTTCCTGCAGCAAATCGACGTCGCGCAGCACCAGATGGCTCTTGGTAACGATCGTCACCGGATGCCGGAATCGCAGCAGCACTTGGAGGACGCCGCGCGTGATGCGGTGCTCGCGTTCGATCGGCTGGTATGGGTCGGTGCTCGCGCCTAAGTTGATGAGCTGAGGCCGATAACTGCGCCGCGACAGTTCGTGCTCCAGCCGTTCCGCGGCGTTCGACTTGGCAAACAGTTTGGTCTCGAAATCCAGGCCCGCAGACAGATTGACGTACGCATGCGTGGGCCGTGCGAAGCAGTAGATGCAACCGTGTTCGCAGCCCCGGTAGGGATTGATAGACTGGTTGAAAGGGATGTCGGGCGACTGATTCTTCGAGATGATGGTGCGCGCAAGCTCGATCCGCACCTCGGTCGCAGGTGCCCGAATTTCCTCGTCGCGCCACCACCCGTCCTCCTGCACCTCGACGTGCAGCGACTCGAACCGGCCTTCGCGATTGTCACCGGTACCCCGGCCTTTGAACGGGATGGACATGATAGAACTGTACGGATATACAGTTCAAATTTCAACGGCCGAATCCCCGTGGGCGCCGGAAATCGTCGCGCGCGCCACCGGGCGGCCGCGTCACCGAACGGCGCCGGCCGGCGCTTGGGGTTATGCTGCGCAGAAAGAGGGCTATTCGAACCATGAACACCAGCAAAATCGCAGCACTCGTCTTGATTGGCGCGGGCGTGCTCGGGCTTATTTACGGCTCGTTCAGCTACACCAAAGATTCGCATGAGGCCAGGATCGGCCCACTCGACATCACGGTGCATGAGAAGCAAACGGTCAATATCCCGATCTGGGCGGGCGTCGGCGCGATCGTCCTCGGCGTGGGCCTGCTGCTGGTGGGCAGCCGCAAGGGCTAGCGCGCCGCGCGATCAAACGGTCGTGACTGTGCCCGTGCCGGAGAGCGGGAGGCCCGCCCCAAGAAAATGAAACATGGCCGCATACCCGAGCAGCGCCAGCAGCGCGAGTCCGATCGCGCCGAGGAACGACGTACCGAGCACGAACTTGAATGCGAGCAGGAACGAGAGCGGGGCCAGGAGCAGCGCGAAGCCTCCGCCGATCGCAACGCTGAGCGCCGCTCCGATCGCGCCCGCGAAGAGGGACAGCACCGCGCGCAGCAGCGTCGGGTGGGCCGCGCCGACGAGCTTGGCGGCGAGCCATACGGGCGCAGAAAAGACCACGATGAAGCCGATCTGCAGCATCAAGGCCGGCAAACCGGCGACGTTAACGTTCACGAACGCACTCCTTGAATCTTGAAGTTATTATAGAAGACAGCACACGATGAGTACGCGAATCATCACGACGACCGCACGCCTCGACGACCGCGCGGAAATGGCGCGGTTCCTCGCGCCGATTCCGAACGCCGAACGACTGGCCGGAATTCTCGCGGATCGCAAGCCGATTTCCACGCGCGCGTACGAGGATGAAGCGCAAACCGCGCGTTTCGTCGAGAGCGACGGCAACACCGTTTTGTGCTTCACGGTGACCGAAATCACGATTGACCAGGCGGAAATGATCGAGGCCGCATGGGAAGGAATCTGTGCGCTCGACGAGAAGGCGTTTCTGCAGACGGTCGAGAAGACAATCGGCAATCTCGTGCCGCCGGCACCGGACATCGGGTAAGGCCATGCGCAGCTACCAACTCGCTCAATTGAACGTCGGCATCATCAAGGCACCGATGGACTCGCCCGTGATGGCGGAATTCGCCGCGAACCTCGCGCGCATCAACGCGCTTGCCGAGCAATCACCCGGCTTCGTCTGGCGCCTCGAGACCGATGAGGGCAACGCCACTGCGATCCGTCCGTTCGAGAACCAGAATCTGCTCGTCAACATGTCGGTTTGGGACGATGCCGAATCTTTGAGCCGCTACGTCTACCATTCGGCTCACGTCGAGCTCATGCGCCGGCGCCGCGAATGGTTCGAGCGCATGGACAGCGCATTCCTCGTGCTGTGGTGGGTGCCGGCGGGCCATCGGCCGAGCGTCGCCGAGGCCATCGAAAAACTCGAGCGACTGCGCGCCCAGGGCCCGAGTCCAGCCGCGTTCACGTTTCGCGCGCCGTTTCCGCCGCCGGATGCGCCCCGAGCGGAGCGCTCCGCCGCGATCGGCGGCGAGTGCCCCGCCTCCTGAAAGCCCCCGGCTGCCGTCCGGGCCTCTAGGCTGCCGGCGGACTGCCGAACCGATTGTCGCCGGCGCTGCCTTCTGAGACGAAGAACACGAGCAATACGATCCAGCCGATGATCGGAATGAACCATAGCAGCTGCCACCAGCCGCTGCGGTCCGTGTCGTGCAGGCGGCGCGCGCCGACCGCCAGCGAGGGCAGCAGGGTCACGAGCGAGAACAGGCCGGAAGCCGAGCGGCTCAGCGCGCCGATCGCCAAGCTCACGAGAAATATGAACAGCCAGTACCACCAATACTCGGGCCGCTTCGCGCGCCCGTTGAAATCGGCGTATTTATTGAAGCAGGTCTTGATCGCATCGGTGAAGCCCATGATCGCTCCCTTTATATTTATGCAAACGAGCAGGCACTGCCCGCGCGAAAATCATGATACGTGAACTCGCGTCCGCAAGCAGCTTCACATCGGCTCACGCTCAGGCGAACGCGCATCAATATTCGACGAAAGACGCGACGGCCCCATCGAGGCCCTGCACCTTCGGATCATCCGATTCGATCAAATAACATTCGTCGGGCGCCGGCGCGCCGTCAATTCTCGGACTTGAATCGCAACCACGCACGCGTGAAGCTGCGGATTTCGTCCGCGGTGTAGACGCGCTGCAGCTCGAACTGCCGGCGGATCTCGGCCGGCGGATAGACGACCTGGTTGCCGCGAACATCCGCCGGCAGCAGCGGCAGTGCCGCGGCGTTTCCGGATGCGAATCCGATGAAGCGCGTGACATCCGCGGAGATCTCCGGCCGCATCACGAAGTTGATGAACGCCTGGGCGGCGACCGGATTCGGCGAGTCGGCCGGGATCACGAGACTGTCGATGTAGAGCGGCACGATTTCCTTCGCGAACGCATATTCGATCTGCACATGCGTATTGCCCTCCTTGGCCATGCGGCGCGCGATCATCGCGTCTCCCGAATAGCCGATCGCGAGACACAGGTCGCCGTCGGCGAGCTGCTCGTAATAGCCGGAGGAGGCGATGCGTCGAATGAAGGGCTTTATTTCCCGCAATTTTTGGATGACCGCATCGAGCTTCGTGGCGTCGGCGGACAGCGCCCCCTGCCCGATGTAGCGCGCGACCATCGGCAGAATGTCGCCCCACGAGTCGAGCAAGCTGACCCCGCAGCCCGCGAATCTTGCGACGATACTGCGCTTGAACACCATGTCGAGGCTCGTGACCGGCGCATTCGGCATGATCGAGTCGACCTTCGCGGCGTTGAAGATGATCCCGGTCGTGCCCCACATCCAGGGCACCGCATACTTGTTTCCGGGATCGACGGCCTCGAGCCGTTTGAGAATATCCGGATCCGCGTTGCGCGCATTCGGGATGCTCGAGAGATCGAGCGCTCTCCAAAACCCCTTGGGGATTTCCCGGCCGAGTTCCGGCGATGCGTTCATCGTCACGATGTCGTAATCCGAGTGGCCGACCGAGAGCTTCGTTTCGGCCGTCTCCGGCGAATCGAGCACGGAGTAGTTGATGTGAATGCCGGTTTCGTTTTGGAACTTCTGCGTCAAGGACTCGGGAAAGTAGTCGGACCAGGCGTAGATATTGAGCGTGTGCGCCCGATCGGCCGCGCCGGCCGCGCCGGCGAGCAGAACGCAACCAAGGATCGACAGCCTCCACCGAATCGACAAGCGGCTAGAAAGCGCAGTAATCTGCCTGGTGCTCAATTCGTCTCCTCGTTCAATCGTGAATTTCACTGCATCATGCAACACTTGCCCCTGACGATGAAAGCGGTGCTGCTGCGGGGCCACGGCGGCTTCGAACAGCTCGAGTATCGCGAGGACGTCCCGGTGCCGGCACCGGGCCCCGGCGAGGTATTGATTCGCGTCGGCGCCGCAGGTGTCAACAACACCGATATCAACACGCGCACCGGCTGGTATGCGAGATCGGTCACCGAGGGCACGACGCCGCGCACAGCGGCAGCCGGCTTTTCTGCGGTGAGCGCGTCGGATTCCGGTTGGACCGGCGAGGCGCTGCGCTTTCCGCGCATTCAGGGTGCCGACGCCTGCGGGTGGATCGTCTCGGTCGGCAGCGGCGTGAGCGCCGATCGGCTCGGTGAGCGCGTGCTCGTGGAACCGGTATTTCAGTCCCCGGCGGCCGCAAATCGCTATCAGGCGACCTATTTCGGGTCCGAGCGCGACGGTGCCTTCGCGCAATTCGCGCGAGCCCCCGCCGCGCACGCATTCAAGGTCACCAGTGAATTGACCGACACCGAACTTGCGAGCTTTCCCTGCTCGTATTCGGCCGCTGAAAACATGCTGACGCGGCTCGGTGTAATTGCCGGCGAACGCATTTTGATCACCGGAGCCTCCGGCGGCGTCGGCTCGGCCGCGGTGCAACTCGCGAAGCGCCGCGGCGCAACGGTGGTCGCGATCGCAAGCCCGCCGAAGGCTGAAGCCGTCGAACGCTTGGGGGCCGCGCGCGTGTTGACGCGCGATGCCGATCTGGTCGCGAGTCTCGGAGCGGAGTCGGTCGACGCGGTCGTCGATGTGGTCGGCGGTCGGCAGTTCCCGGCGTTGCTCGACGTGCTGGTGCGCGGCGGCCGCTACGCGGCCGCGGGGGCGATCGCGGGGCCTGTCGTGGCGCTCGATCTGCGCACGCTCTATCTCAAGGACTTGCGCCTGATCGGCTGCACCGTGCTCGACGCCCAAGTGTTCAGGAATCTCGTCGGCTACATCGAACGCGGCGAGATCCACCCGATCCTCGCCGCTGTGCATCCGCTCAGCGAGATCGTCGCCGCACAGCAGGAATTCCTCGCCAAACAGCATACCGGCAAGATCGTGCTCGTGCCGCCGCCGCTCTGACAACCGCCCCGACAGCGCCTAAGCGGGCTCTTGCTGGGTGATGCAGTGAATCCCGCCGCCGCCGCGAAACAGGGTGCTGAGCTCGATCGGCACGATCTCGCGATCCGGGTAAGCGCGCTGCAAGGTCGCGACGACTTGGGCGTCCTCGGCGATGCCGTAGGCGGGAGCGATGACGGCGCCGTTTGCGAGATAGAAGTTGACGTACGAGCGGCAGAACGCGTCTTCGCCGTCGGGCACGATGCTGCGCGGCGCTTCGGCGATCGGCAGCAATTCGAAGCGCCGTCCGCGCGCGTCGGTCTCGGCCTCGAGAATTTCGCGGTTTCGCGCCATGATCGAGAAGCGCGGGTCGGCCGGGTCCGCGACATCCTCGATGAGAATTCCCGCGGGTTTATACAACGCGACATAGCCGTCGACGTGACCGTCGGTGCTGATATCGGTCGGATCGCCCGCGAGCCAGATGATTTTCTCGATGCCAAGCATCGCCCGCAGCTCCCCCTCGGCCCGGGCTTTGGTCCAGCCGGGATTGCGATTCGGATTCAGCACACAGGTCTCGGCGGTGATCAGCGTGCCCTCGCCGTCCGATAGGAATCCACCGCCCTCGACGATGAGCTCCGAGCGGTAGCCGGGCACGGCGGCCAAGTCCGCGATGCGTGCGCCGACCGCCGCATCAAGGTCGAACGGGACGAACTTCTCGCCCCAGGCGTTGAAGCCGAATAGCGCGGCGGCACGTGCTCCCGCGGCGCCGCAAACGAAGGTCGGACCGGAATCGCGCAGCCAGGAATCGTCGATTGGGACTGCGAGCACCCGCACCGACGGTCCGCAGCGCAACTGCGCGTCGGCCGCCTGCGCGGGGTCCGCGAGCATCGTGACCGGTTCGAAGCGCGCGATCGCGCGCGCCACGCGCACATAATCGTCGCGGGCCGCCTCGAGGTGCTCGCGCCAAAGGGACTCGCGCTGCGGCCAACCCATCCAACACCCCTTGTGGGGCGCCCATTCGGCCGGCATCGAATATCCGAGCTGCTGCGGTGTCGCGGTCATCGCGGAGTCCGATCGTCCGGATCCGCGGATCGCCGCCGCAGCCTGCGGCGGAGGCGCAAATGCCGCACGATGCGCGGCGCGAGCCCGAGCCACTCGGGCCGGGCCAAAAACGTCGGCGGCGGCACGTCGGTCAACGCGGACTGGATCATCACGCGCGATCCCACAATCGCCTCCATGACCTCGCTGCTGACGCCGCGCCACGCGCCGATGATGCTCTGCGCCCGATCCAAACCGGCCTCGAGTGCCGCCTCAAGCGGGCCCGCGGCTCCCGCCCATGCACGATCCGCGGGATCGCCGGCACGCAAGGGATCCGCCTCGGGCAGCGTTTGCAGAAACGCATCGACGATCACGACGGCGGCTTGGTCGGCGCCGGTTACCGGCTGCGCCGGCTGCGATACTCCCAAGGCATCGGATGCTTCGAACAATAATATCTGCAGCGCCGCGGGAACATCGAGCATGCGAATGTCGGCTTGATCGAATCCCGGCGCGGCCGCCTTGTTCGCGGCCTGCCCGGCAAGGCCCAAATCGGATCCCGGCGCCGGGGGAGCGGCCGCCGCGCAAGCGGCTCCCGGCGGGCCGCCCTGCGCGGGGGGAATCAGCGAGCCGAGCGCCGTCACTTACGTCCCCAGGAAGATCTTGTAGGCGAGATTGTCGGTCTCGTCCGTGTAGGGGTACTGCAATTCGTTGACGTGCAGCAAGAAATCCGTGCGGGTCGCCGGCGGCACTTGGATCCCGGCGAGCACCCGGCCGTAGTCGGAGCCGTGATTGCGATAATGAAACAAACTGATGTTCCATTCGGTGCCGATCGCGCGCAGGAATTTCAGCAGCGCGCCGGGACGCTCCGGAAATTCGAAGCGGTAGAGGCGTTCGTGCTCGAGCCCGCCGCCATGCCCGCCGACCATGTAACGGATGTGCTGCTTCGCGACTTCGTTGTCGGTCATGTCGCGCACCGAGAAGCCGCCCGCCGCAATCGATTTGATCAAGGAGTCGCGCTCGGTCTTGCCCTGTGTCAGCGCGAGGCCCACGAAAATCTGCGCGGCCTGCGCGCTCGCGTAGCGATAATTGAATTCGGTCACGCTGCGGCGGCCGACGATCTCGCAAAACTTCAGGAACGAGCCGGGTCCTTCCGGTATTTCGATCGCGAACAGCGCCTCGCGCTGTGCACCGATGTCGGCGCGTTCGGCGATGTAGCGCAGCCGGTCGAAGTTCATGTTGGCGCCGCTGTTGATCGCAATCCAGCGGCGTTTCGTGCAGGCCTCGCGTGCCGCGTATTTTTTGATGCCGGCCACCGCGAGCGCGCCGGAAGGCTCGGCGATCGAACGCGTATCTTCGAAGATATCCTGGATCGCCGCGCAAATCTGATCGCTCGTCACGAGCAGAATCTCGTCGACGAATTGGCGTGCGATCCGAAACGTCTCCTCGCCCACGCGGCGCACCGCGACGCCGTCGGCGAAGGTTCCGACCCGATCGAGCGTGACACGCTTGCCGGCGCGCAGCGACTCGTACATTCCGGCCGACTCCTCGGGCTCGACGCCGATGATCTTGATGCGCGGATACAGCGCCTTGGTGTAGGCGGCAATTCCGCCGATCAGTCCACCGCCGCCGATCGGCACGAAGATCGCGTCGATCTCGTCGCCGTGCTGTTGGCGCAGGATCTCCATTGCGACCGTGCCCTGGCCGGCAATCACGTCGGGGTCGTCGAACGGGTGCACGAACACCAGAGCCCGCTCGCGCGCCAGTTCCACCGCGTGTTCGTAGGCCTGATCGTAATCTTCGCCATGCAGCACGACCTCCCCGCCCAGGGCGGCGACCGCCTGCACCTTGATGTCGGGCGTCGTGACCGGCATCACCACGACCGCCGGAATGGCGCGCGTGCGCGCGCCGAGTGCGACTCCCTGCGCATGATTGCCGGCCGAGGCGCAAATCACGCCGCGCTGCGCCGCGATCGCAGAAAGCTGGGCAATTTTGTTGTATGCACCGCGAATTTTGAACGAAAACACCGGTTGCAGGTCTTCCCGCTTGAAGAACACCTGATTGTCGAGGCGCCGCGAGAGGCGCGGCGCGGATTCGAGAGGGGTTTCGACGGCCACATCGTAGACTTTGGCCTTGAGAATGCGTTCCAAGTAGTTTTCTTGCATGACGGGCCGGTGGTCAAAAGGAGCCCTACATTAGCCGATAGGGTCGCGCGAGTGTATTCCGGCGCCAGACTGTGAGACGCTGCACAGCCTGCGACGAGGCGCCGCTCGGCCCTCGCGGGGATTGGGTACCATAGCCGCATGCGCATTCCAAAGCCTTGGTTTTACGGTCTGCTGCTGGCTGCGCCGGCGTGGTTTGCGCCGTCCGTGCACGCCCTATCCGGGGACGTGGTCGCGACCGAAAACGTCAAGGCGCGCCTCGTCAGCGAGGTGCGCAGCGTCGCTCCGGGACAGACGTTCTTCGTGGCGCTCGAACTCGAGATCAAAGACGGCTGGCACACCTATTGGCGCAATCCGGGAGATTCCGGCCAGGCGACCAAGCTCGCCTGGACACTGCCGCCGGGTTTTGCGGCCGGCGAAATCCAATGGACGACTCCGCACCGCTTCGAGCTGCCGCCGCTCGTCAATTACGGCTATGCGAAGCATGCGGTGCATCTTGTGCAAATCACCGCGGCGCCGAACCTCGCGCTGGGCAAGCCTGCGGATCTGCGCGCCAAGGCCAGCTGGCTCGTATGCTCGGACGTTTGCATTCCCGAAAGCGCCGACTTGGGCTTGAGTCTGCCGGCGAGCGCACAGCCGGGCGCGGTCGACCCAGCTGCCGCGGGCCTGTTTGCGGCCGCGCGCGCCGAATTGCCGATCGCGGCACCGGCTTCGAGCGCTCGCGTCGAGGGCGGTCAATTGGTGATCGCGCTGGGTGCCGACTGGGGCGGCGCGCTCGTCCGATATCAAGGACTTGGCGTTCTTTCCCTACGACGACGGGGCGATCGAGTACGGGGCCCCGCAGACGCTCACGCGCAAACCGAACGAATTGGACCTCGCGGTCAAACTCGGCTACCAGCTGCCCGCGGGCCCGGTCCGCGGCCTGCTGCTTGCGACCGAGCAGAGCGGCGCGGAAACCATCACGGTGCCGCTGCAGATTGCCGCGACGCTGCCCGCGGGCGCGGCGGCGGCGGCCGCGGCGGCTGCGGGACCTGAATTTGCGCGGCTGCCCGCCGCGGGGTCGGCGGCTGCGGCGCCCGCGGCAGGCACCCCACGCGCAGTGGCCGCGGAAGCCGGACCGGGCATCGGCCTGTTGCTGCTGTCCGCGATTCTCGGCGGCCTGATCCTCAATCTGATGCCTTGCGTGTTTCCGGTGCTCTCGATCAAGGCCATCGGCCTCGTCGAACAGGCCAAGAAACATCCGGCCGCCGTGCGCGCCAAGGGACTCGTGTTCGCGGCCGGCGTCATATGTTCGATGCTCGCACTCGCGGCGGTTCTGCTCGCCTTGCGCGCCGGCGGCGAGCAAATCGGCTGGGGCTTCCAATTGCAGTCGCCGCTGTTCGTGACCTTGATGGCGTATCTGCTGTTCGGCGTCGGTTTGAACCTCTCGGGCGTTTTCGAGGTCGGCGGTGGGCTTGCAGGCATCGGCGACAGTCTCACCCAGGGCGACACTTACCACGCCTCGTTCTTCACCGGCGTGTTGACGACCTTGGTCGCGACGCCGTGCACGGCGCCTTTCATGGCCGCCGCGGTGGGCGCCGCGCTGACGCAGTCGCCGCTCGTGGCGCTGTGCATCTTCGCGGCGCTCGGGTTCGGCCTGTCGCTGCCGTACCTGTCGCTGTCGTTCGCGCCGTGGCTACGCCGCGCATTGCCAAAACCCGGCGCCTGGATGGATACGCTCAAGCAGGTGTTCGCATTCCCGATGTACGCCTCGGCCGCCTGGCTCGTCTGGGTGCTCGCGCAGCAACAGACTGCGATCCTCGGGTTGGGAGCCGCCCTCGCGGGCGCGATCCTCATTGGACTTAGCGCATGGGCCTACCAAAAATCCAAGAACAGCGGCAACGTCGGCCGCGCAGTGTCGCTCGCGACCGCCGTGATCGCCTTGCTGATCGCGATCTTGCTTCCGGTGCAGCTCGCTCGTGCGCCGCTGATCACTGCGGCGTCTGCCGCGAGTGCAGGCAACGCGGGCGGATCGCTCGAGCAGGACGGCTGGCAGGTCTACGATCCGGCGCGAGTCGAAGCGCTCAAGGCCGCGGGCAAGCCGCTGCTCGTCAATTTCACGGCGAGTTGGTGCCTGACCTGCCTCGTCAACGAACGCAATGCATTCGGCGACGCCGAGGTGCAGGCGGTGTTCCACGACAAGGGCGTGACCTTGATGAAGGGCGATTGGACCAACCGCGATCCCGCAATTACCAAAGCGCTCGCCGATTTTGGGCGCGCCGGCGTGCCGCTCTATCTCGTCTACAACGGCAAACCCGGCGATGCCGAGCCCGTGGTCCTGCCGCAGCTGCTGTCGGCGAGCGTGGTGCGCGATGCATTCGCGGGCGCGCCGAATCGCGCGACGCCCTAGCACATGGCGAATGCACCCGACCCGCAGAGCCCCGCAACGACAATCGTTCCCGTCATCGATTTTCGCCGCCACAGCATGGTGCTCGAGTGGCATACGCTCGGCGGCACCTGGACGGCCTATGACATCCCGCCGCAGCTCGTCAACGGCATCGCGCTGATCCGGCCGTCGCTGCCGAACGTGTGCGTTTACGCGCAGGGCGGACGGCTGCAGCTGCAGATCGGTGCGACCCAGTACCCGCTATCGGAAGCGTCGACGCAGATCCGCTGTACGCGCGGCATTGCGAGCTTCGGCTTGCGGCGCCGCTTCACGGTCGAATCCGGCAGCGGCCGCGTGCTCTACAGCTACGCCTATTGGATCGGCAAGGGCCAGGATTTCTTCCGCTGGCTCGCTGCGAAGGCCTCGGACCCCGACTGGCGCGCTACGAGCGGACGGCGCTGGTCGGAGGGTGTCGCTTCGGCCGCGCTGCGAGCGGGTTAGGCAGCAATCCGGCGAGTTCGCTCGGCGTGAGGTTGCGCCACTCGCCGACCTTCAAGTCGCCGAGATGGATGTTGATGATGCGCACGCGCTGCAGCCGCGGCGACCCGATAGCCGAGCGCCGAACACATGCGGCGTATCTGGCGATTCAGCCCTTGCGTGAGCACGATCCGAAAAGTTTGGCGGTCGACTCTCGACACCTGCGCGGGCTTGGTCATCTCGCCCATGATGCGCACGCCGCTCGCCATGAGAGCCAGCGAGAAATCGGTGATCGGCCGGTCGAGCGTCACGATGTACTCTTTCTCGTGATTGTTCTCGGAGCGCAGAATCTCGTTGACGATATCGCCGTTGTTCGTGAGCAGAATCAATCCTTCGGAGTCCTTGTCCAAGCGCCCGATCGCGAAGATCCGCTCCGGATGCCCTACCAACGCGATGATGTTGCCGTCGATGTGCGATTCACTCGTGCAGGTGATCCCGATCGGCTTGTTCAGCGCGATGTAGATCTCTCGCTGCTTCGCGCCGAGCAGCTCGCCGTCGATGCGCACCTCGTCGCCCTCGCCGACTTTCGTGCCGAGCGCCGCCCGCACGCCGTTGCAGGTCACACGCCCGGCCTCGATCCACTGATCGGCTTGGCGGCGCGAACAAACTCCGGATTCGCTGATGTACTTGTTGAGTCTCATCGCCTGTTGAGGAAATCGGCGAACAATTTTGCGAGCGTCTGCGGCGCCGCTTCGAACAAGTCCTCGGCATAGTCGGAGCCGTCGACCCATTGGGCGCTCGCCGCCGAGTCCGAGGCTCTTAGGATCGATGTCGCGCGGGTGCTCGCCCACGGTCATCACGAGGCAGGGCTGTGCGACGCGCGGCAAGCGGTCGCCGGCCGAGGGGCCCACGAACACCAGTCGGCGCACCAACTCGGGCTTCGGCATTGCCAAGCTCGGCCGCAACCGCACAGCCGCCGCGAAAGCCCAATACGTCGATCTGCTTGAGGCGCAAATCGCCCGCGAGATCGGCGACCGCACCGGCGAGACTTGCCGCGTCGGGGGCTGCCGCGGGCGGCGGATCGGACTCGCCGCAGCCCGGCAAATCCGGCGCATAAACCGAGCGCTCGTCGGCGATCAGCGGGAGGAAGCGGCCGAAGCTGCGGCTCGTTCCGTGGGCCGGGTGCAGACAAAAGAGCGTCATTTGCTCGTCGAAACCGCCGGTCGTCGGAAATGCGGTGCGCACGTGGAGCTGACCGAAACGACAATCGAAATAGACGCGGCGGGTACGAACCCGGGCTCGGCCGCCGCGGCCGGCTTTGCGATCTTGGGCATCTAGGACCCCTCTTGTTGTTAACATACCACAGAATATTTTGCATTTCTTTGCAATATGGCTAGCTTATGCAGTTGCTCGACGCTAGAGTGTTGCACCGACGCAATTCGAATTCCTGGGAAGTAAAGCAGACCAATCAATTGCAAAAGCGCGAACAACAGCGCAGCAAAAAAGGCATGGGGAAAATTAAAAAGCCGGGCACTGCCCGGCTTTTTGTTTACGGCGCCGGAACACGGTCCCAGACCCTCGACATCGAGAATCCGGTCATCCGTCCGGATTTGATCAGCACGACCTGCACGAGGCGCTGTCCGTCGGTCGAGACTTGGTAATGTTCTTCGAACTGCGGGCGATCGTCATCCGGTTCGACCATGACCACGAAGCTCGAATCGGACCAGCCGCAGACTTGCCTCGCCCCATGCTTGGATTTCTTTTTGCCGGCTTGGCCCGGCTGATAAATGCGATTGTCGCCGTTGGAGGTGAACGCTGCGACACCGGCAACCTGCTTGATTTCCAGGTCCCGCCCGGGCCAGCTCAGCACCTCGCTGAGCGCCGAGAGCGCCTGCGGCGCGCCGACGCCCGCCGACGGGTCGGCGCTCGCGCTGGATTGGGTCTGCCCGGTTTGGCCGCCGCGCCCGCGGCGGCCGCCG
Source organism: uncultured Gammaproteobacteria bacterium (assembly GCA_963782845.1). Classification (GTDB taxonomy): domain Bacteria; phylum Pseudomonadota; class Gammaproteobacteria; order Steroidobacterales; family Steroidobacteraceae; genus Bog-1198. The sequence goes on from CAWALM010000004.1 coordinate 136,700, forward strand.
CCGCGCTGCCCGCCACCATCCCCGACGGATCCCGAACCGCCGGACACGGCTTGGCCAATGCGCATTGGATCGTCGCTGTCGGCGACGTTGAGCCGCCATTTGCCGCTGAGATCGACACCTGCGGGCGGCAATTCGGCCAGTCTCTGACTGGCGCAACCGGCCATCAGAGCCGCAACCATCAACAGAATAGCGCGCATTGGGACCCCGCAAAGCCACGAACTGCCGCCAGTTTATATGGGTCTTTGGTCGCGGCGAACATTACTCAGCGGGCCGAGCGCCTTCGGCCGTGATGCAAGCGGCAAGAGCCGGCTCGAGGAAACGTTTGCTAGCCGGCGGACCGGCGCTTGTTCGCGAGGTTGCGGCTGTCGGCGGGACCCGAGATCCAGACGCGGCCCTCGAAGGGCTGAAAGCAAACGCGCACCGGGTCGACCCGGCGCAAGGTTTGGGTGCCGCAGGGAATCTTGCCGTCCGCGAGATCGGCCTTGATCAAGTCGACGAGCGAAGCGCTCGGCTCACCGGATCCGTTCGGCGGCAGCGCGTGGGCCAGAATGCGAGCCTGGACCTCGTCGATGCGCGCGGAATTGCCGAGTACCGCACGCTTGAAGCGGTCGAGCACGACGAGCACGCAACTCAAGGTATTGTCGGTCACATCGCTTGGCCGCCCTGTGGCGCCGATGAACCGCAGGTGCAACAGGCCGCCGATGCCCCGGCCCTCATCGTGGAGGCAAAGGGCCAGCGCGCCGTGCAGGTCGGCAACCAACAGCACCGGCTCGGACGAAACCTGGTAGGTATCGGCCGCGACCGCGACTTCCTGTGGACCGATGGACACTGGTTTTGACCTCATTACGCCTCGGCATCGTGCACGCTGCGGCAGATCGGCTCTGCCGAGCCAATCACGCTTTTGGCAATCCCCGGGGCCTCTTGTCGTTGTGCTGCGACGCGCGTATCGAACCGGTGCCGGATCGGCCGCATTCCGATTTGGGCTCATAACCGCACCGCATGAGCTCATGACGCGTTTTTATTGGAGTTTTGAGCCCCGGTGGCTGAGGGTAGCGACCGTATGTATCGCTATGACACCATCGACCAGACGCTCGTCGACGAGCGGGTTGCGCAATTTCGCGACCAGACCCGCCGATTCCTCGCCGGAGAGCTCACCGACGACGAATTCAAGCACCTGCGCCTGCGCAACGGCCTGTATATCCAGCGCCACGCGCCGATGCTGCGTGTGGCGATCCCCTACGGGCTGCTGTCGTCGCGCCAGCTGCGCACGCTCGCAGGCATCGCGCGCCGTTACGATCGCGGCTACGGACACATCACGACGCGCCAGAACATGCAATTCAACTGGCCCAAGCTCGAGCAAGTGCCCGACATTCTCGCCGAGCTCGCGCAGGTCGAGATGCATGCGATCCAGACCAGCGGCAACTGCATACGCAACGTGACCTCCGATCACCTCGCCGGCATCACGCCGAACGAAATCGAGGATCCGCGGCCCTGGTGCGAACTGATCCGCCAGTGGTCGACGTTTCATCCGGAATTTACCTATTTGCCGCGCAAGTTCAAGATCGCGGTGACCGGCGCCCCGCAAGACCGCGCGGCGTCGATGGTGCACGACGTGGGCGTTCACATCGTGCGCGGCCCCGACGGCGATCTCGGATTCGAGATCATTGCCGGCGGCGGACTCGGGCGCACGCCGATCATCGGACAGGTCGTGCGCGAATTCCTGCCGCGCGAGCACTTGCTGTCCTATCTCGAGGCGATCCTGCGCATCTACAATCTCGAGGGCCGCCGCGACAATTTGACCAAGGCCCGCATCAAGATCCTGGTGCGCAGCCTCGGCATCGAGGAATTCCGCCGCCGGGTCGAGAGCGAGTGGGAGCGCATCAAGGACAGCAATTTGCGCCTCCGGGATGCCGACATCGCGCGGCTCGAGCAATTCTTCGAGCCGCCTGCCTACCGCGAGCTCGCGGACCGGGACCCGACGCCGGGCCACAGCGCCGCGTTTCGCGCCTGGTACCGCTACAACACCGAGGCGCACAAAATTCCCGGCTACCGCGCGGTCTACGTCTCGCTCAAGAAGCCCGGCGTGGCCCCCGGCGACATCACGGATGCGCAGATGGAGCGGCTCGCGGACCTCGCCGATCGGTACAGCTTCGGCGAGATTCGAGCGACCCACACCCAGAATCTGCTGTTCGCCGACGTCGAACAATCCGCGCTGTTCGACTTGTGGCAGGCGCTCGACGAAGCGGGTCTCGCGACACCGAACATCGGCACCTTGAACGACATGATTTGCTGCCCCGGGCTGGATTTCTGCAGCCTCGCGAACGCCGGATCCATCGACGTCGCCCGGCTCATCAACGAGCGCTTCGACGACTACGACTACGTCTACGATCTCGGCGAACTCCAAATCAAGATGTCGGGCTGTATGAACGCCTGCGGCCATCATCATGTCGGCCACATCGGCATCCTCGGCGTCGACAAGAGCGGCGAGGAGTGGTACCAGATCACGATCGGCGGCTCGGCGGGCGCGGACGCCGCGCTCGGCACCGTGATCGGCCCATCGGTTGCGAAACACGAGGTCGCCGACACGATCGCGAACTTGCTCGCGGTCTATGTCGAACGGCGCCTCCCGGACGAGCGCTTTCTCGATACGGTGCGCCGCATCGGCGTCAGGCCCTTCAAGGAGAGCGTCTATGCCGCGCCGGCTGCTGCGTGATCGGCGGATCGTGGTCGACGAGTGGCGCTATCTCGATGAGCCCACCGACGCCCCCGACGCCCAAGGCCCCGGCGAATCGGACGATCCGAGCCGCGCGCCGCTGATCGTACCGCTCGCGCGCTGGCAGCTCGAGCACCAGAGCTGGATCACACAGCCGCGCCGCCTCGGCGTGCAGCTGATGCCCGCCCAGAATCCGCAGGACCTCGTCGCCGACCTGCCGCGCCTCGCGTTGATCGCAGTGCAGTTTCCGTCGGTCAGCGAAGGCCGCGGATACAGCCAAGCGCGGCAGCTGCGCGAACGCTTCCGTTTCGCCGGCGAGTTGCGGGCGGTCGGCAACGTGCGCCGCGACCAGCTGTTTTTTCTCGCGCGCTGCGGCTTCAACGCGTTCGAGCTGCCGGAAGCAGAACTCGAGCCCGCATTGGCCGCATTCGCGACCTTCTCGGCCGAATATCAATTTTCGAACGATTTGGGCCTCGCTGGTACACTGCGCCACCGCTAGCCACTTGCGAGGCCGTCATGCGCAGGATTTGGGTCGCCACCGTGCTCGGCGTCGCGGCCTGCGCCGTGGTGCAGGCCGGGGACTGGGTCGAGCAGAGCAACTCCTATACGCAGCGGCTGCTCAACGTCGAGTTCGAGCATGCACCCGAGCGCGGATCCCAGGAAGGTCTCGCCAAATACGACGAGCGCATCAGCAATCCGACGCTCGCCGATGAACTCGCCGAGCGCGGCGAGTTGCGAGCGGTTCTCGCCGATTTGAGCGTGCAGGCGGCCGCGGAAAAGGACGAAAACGTCGCCGAGGACCTCGAGATTCTGCGCAAGGCGTTCGACCTGCGCTTTCGCACCGAAGACTTCGAGCGGCAGCGCCTGGTGCCGTTCATCAATGCGAGCCAGATCGTGTTCCAGGGTCTGCGCGGACTGCTCGATGACCAGGTCGCCGCGGAACGCCGGCCCGGCGCGATCGTCCGGCTGCGCAAATACACCGGGGCGCAAACCGGCTATGAGCCCATCACGACGCTGCTGAAACAGCGCGCGCTCGAGCAGATCGCGAAGCCCGACGTGCTGTATCCCTCGAAGGACGAGGTCGAGACCGAACTCGGGCGCAACGCGAATTACATCCGGGGCATCGGCGACCTGTTCAAGAAATACAAGCTCGTCGGCTGGGAAAAGCCCTACGCGCGACTCAAGCGCGAGCTCGCCGACTACGATCAGTGGGTGCGCGTGCAGATCTTGTCCAAGGCGCGCACCGATTTTCGGCTGCCGCCCGCGCAATATGCGCTCGCCTTCGAACGCTACGGCATCGACCTCGCGCCGGCCGAGATCGCGACGCTCGCGCATGCGGCATTCAGCCAGTACCAAGCGGAGATGGCGCCGCTCGCCGCCGAAGTGGCGAAACAGAAAGGATATGCCTCCGCCGACTATCGCGACGTGATCGGCGAACTCAAGAAGCAGCAGATCACGGGAACTGCGATCCTGCCGTTCTTCGAATCGAGGCTGCATGAGATCGAAAGGCTCATCGTGGCGAACAAACTCGTGAGCTTGCCGGGCCGTCCCGCAATCATCCGGCTCGCGACCGCCGCCGAGACGGCGCAGCAACCGGCACCCCATATGGTGCCGCCGCCGCTGCTGCACAACACCGGCCAACGCGGCGAATTCGTGCTGCCGCTCAATATACCGTCCGCGACCGGCGGGGCCGAGGACGCATACGATGATTTCACGTTCGACGCGGTGGCTTGGACGCTCACGGCGCACGAGGCGCGTCCGGGCCATGAGCTGCAGTTCGATTCGATGGTCGAGCACGGCGTGAGCATTGCGCGCGTGCACTATGCATTCAATTCGACCAATGCGGAAGGCTGGGGCCTTTATGCCGAATACATCATGCAGCCCTACGAGCCGCCCGAGGGCAAGCTTCTGACCCTGCAGCTGCGACTGCTGCGGGCCGCGCGCGCGTTTCTCGATCCCGAATTGCAGAGCGGCAAGGTCACGCCGGAGCAGGCGTATGCGGTGCTAGAGAAGGACGTCGTGCTGAGCCGCGCGTTCGCAAAGGAAGAGGTCGAGCGGTTCACGTATCGCGCGCCCGGACAGGCCAACAGTTATTTCTACGGCTATACGCGCCTGCTCGCGCTGCGCAAGGAAACGGAAAGCGCGCTCGGCGCGAAATTCGATGCGATGCGATTCCACGACTTCATCCTCTCGCAAGGATTGCTGCCGCCCGACCTCATGCGCAAGGCCGTGCTCGAGGATTTCGTGCCGAAACAAAAATAGCGGCGCCGCGCGCCTCGTCAAAACCGTTTCTTCAGCGCATCGGCGAGATTCGACACGTCCGGCGTGCCGATCCCCGCCGCGGGACCGTAGCCGTCGCGCCCCATGTAGAAGTCGTTGTTGCCGTACTCGATGAGATTGAACGGCGCCGCGGTGCCCGTATAGGCGCTCAGCGAGGCCGCCATCTCGTACAGCGGCACATTCAGAAGACCGAGCCGCGAGTGCGCGTATTGGCCGATCAGGCCCGCGACTCCGTTCATTTGCGGGCCGATGAAGCTCGTGCCGCCATAGAACGATTCGATCGCGAAGCCGGTCTGGTCGGAGGTGTAATAGACCAGATAGCCGGTGTCCGGGTCCGCATTGGCCGAGATATCCGGCACGTTGCGCCCCAAGAAATGCCCCGGAATGTCGACGAGCGTCTGCGGCGGGACCAGATCCTCGTTGATGAAGGACTGATCGGGCTGCGTCTTGCGTATGCCTTCCAGGCCCTGCTGGTAGAACGGCAGTTTGAACAGGTAGCTGACGCCGCCGCCGCTGCCGACGGGAAATATGCCGCAATCGATCGGGTCGTAGCCCAAGTCGTCGCAGAGTGGAACGAGATAATCCCAGCTCCAGACGCGCTCGCTCGGTATATCGAGGGTCAGCATCTGTGCATTCGGCAGAACGAAGCTCTGCTCGCCGGCGAGCGTCGTGCCGCCGACCGCGGTAACATAGGGATCGCTCGCCGGATTGTCGACGCTCAGTGCCAGGCTGAAATCGGGCGGCAGATTGCCGTCATTCGCATCATAGGCACCGGCATCGCCGGAGGCGGCGAACAGGGTTTGTCCCTGCAGCGCCGCCTGCAGGAAGATCTGGTCGAACGCCTTCAGGGAGCTCACGGTCTCGCCCGTATACGGATCCGCGACCGGCGCATTCGCGAGATCGTCGAGCCATTCCCATGCGCCCCAGCTGACCGACACCGATTCGGCCTTGTTGTCCTCGATCGCGGCGACGAATGCGTCGAGAAACGCCTGGCTGGTGTTCGGCGCTTGGTAGACGATGATTTTCGCGGCCGGCGCGACCCCGCCCGCCTGTTCGACGTCGATCGTGGTCTCGATCGAACCGGAGGCATCGCTCGGCGCGCCGGGGCCGCCGTCGATGTTCACGACCGTGATTCGGTTGCTCGATACCTTGAGGTCGAGCGCGTTCCAATAGGCGAACGCATCGCTCTCGGTGAAAGCGGCCAGCGTCACGATGCCGAGGGTCCGCCCCGATCCGCTGACGCCCTTCGCGAGCAGCGGCAGCACGTCGTAATACTGTTCGAAATCGGCGACCGTCAAGTAGCCCGGCTGGTTCGTCGTGGTCCCCTTGCCGTAGGAGGGCGCCGGCCTGCGTTGCGGATGCTTGCCGAACGCGGGACTGGTCTTCAGGTGATGCGGAACGAAATGCGGCTGCGTGCTCAAGCCGATCACGTGGTCAACGACCGTGCTGATTTCGGCGGGCAGCTGCGGCGCGGCGGTCGGTGCGCGATAGCGGTACGACGGCGAGCCCGCCGCGGCCGGCACTTCATACAGATGCAGGCTGACTTTGAATGTGCTCTCGAGATCGGCGACCGTGCCCGTGACGCGCAAGCTCGTCGAACCGACGCGTTCGGTCGTCAACCGATAAGCCGCGAGCTTGGCCGCGACCTCGCCGACCGCCGCGTCCGATGGCGCAAATCGCGCTCGGAATGCATCCGGCGTGAGGAACTCGTGGTAGTTCGCGTTTTGCGGCGTGTAAAGCTCGCGCAACAAATCGTGCGCGGCTTGCTCGTTCGGCAATTTCAACGACAGCGTCACCGCCAGCGGGCTCGCGCCGGATTGCAGGTCGAGCGCGCCGATATCGATCGGCGCGGGCCTCGTCTTGGAGGGATATGGCGCGGCCGGCGCCGCGTGTGCGCCGAATACCGCGATGAGCCCGAGCCAGAGCGCGAATCCAGGCGATCGGATGTTCATCGAGTCGTCCTTTGACTTGACCGTCGACGCGCAGCGCGACGCGTTTGAGAAGTCATCCGACCTGCCGCTGCGGTGCGGATTCCATGAATCTGAATCTACGGCGGCGGCGGAGCCGCAGTCAAGCCGCCTCGCTGCAAATTCACGGCGTGGTCGAGCGCACGCCTGCGTCGAGCTTGCGCTCGATTTCCGCGCCGAAAAATGCCTGCGGCTCGGACGGCGTGACTTTCTCGCGGCGCTCGCGCGCCGCGAGCTCCGCTTTCGCCTGGTCGAACGCTTCGCGCAGCGATCGCGCTTTCGGCAGCGCATCTCGATAGAACGCCTCTCCGAAATAGGTGAGGTCCCGGTCATTCGAGCAGCCGAACGACGTGCGGTCGGCGGCGGCGGCCGTGATGACGATGGTGCGCGCGTCGCGCAAGGAATCGATGAATGCGCCGGCATAGCAGGCGGAAATCACGATGACGCGCCACTCGATGCCCGATTCGCGCAAGGCATCGGCGAGATCCTCATCGTCGAGATCCTTGAGAGGCAGATCGGAATTCGACACCGCGATGACCCCGTCCGGCGAGCCGTGCGAAGAGATCGACAGGAACAGCACGTCGCGATCGGTCCGCATGCGTGCGGCGATTCCGCGCAGCGCATATCTCAAGCCGGTCACGGTCGCGAGCGGCGAGCGCTCGAGGTCGCGCTCGTCATTGATGAGGCGCACTTGCCGGTTCGCAAAATCGTATCGCTCGCCGAGTACGCGGGCCGCGAGCTCGATTTCTCCCGCGAACACCTTTTCGTCGCCGACGCCCGCGAAGCCCACGAAAAATGCTTGGGACTTCGGTCCGCCGTCGCGGTGAACCAGCGCGAGACTGCGGTCGATGCGCGCGGCCTGCTCGAACAGCAGGTCTTCGCCGCCGCTCTCCGAACTCTGCGCCGCTGCCTGCGCATCGACGGGATTCCACACGTCCGGAATCGCGTCGAGCGCGTCGCTCGCCCAGATGATCCCTACGATCAGCAGCACGCCCGCGGACACCGCCAGGCGCTGCGGCTGCCCCGTGAGGCCGCGCAGTCCGCGTGCGAGATACAACAGTGAATAGGCTGCGCAGGCAAGGCAGATCTCGAGCAGCGATGCGTTATCGAAATAAACGACGGCGATCGAAACGATCAACAGCAGCACCGGCGCGAGGCCGGTCGCGAGCGCGAGCGCGTCGCGATAGGGCGGCGCCGGCGTCGATTGCCGGCGCAGCACGGCCGCCACCAGCAGCACGGCGAGCGCATACCACGCGAGCAGCGGCACACCGGCCGGCGCGAACCTTGGGTCCGGTCCCCGCTCCCACCAGTCGATCGCGATCCAAGCGGCGCTCGTGGCTGTGCCCACGACCAGCGTCGCCGCCGAGGTCGGCGATGGTCGAATCGTGCCGGTACGCCGCAAACACCACAGCCGCGGCAGCGCCTTGCGCCAGCCGGCGACATCGGGCCCGGCGGCGGCCGGCGGCGTGGGCGCCTCTGCGCTCATCGGAAAGTGCCGCGGTCGCGCCGCATCGCCCTATACTGCACGTTCTTTTTTTTCCTGGTGCCGATCATGTGGTTCAAGAATCTCGTGTTCTATCGTCTACCCGCCGAGTGGGCCGTCTCGGCCTCGGAACTCGAAGACCGTTTGAGCGGCCGGACACTGCAGCCCTGCGGACCGTTCGAAATGAGCCGCCGCGGCTGGATGCCGGTGACGGCCGGCGGCCGCTTGCTTCACGTCACGGGGCAACAGTATATGATCGCGCTCGGAATCAACGAAAAATTGCTGCCCGCCACGATCGTGCGCCAAGTCGCCGAGGAGCGCGCGCAAATCCAGGCGCAGGAACAGGGCTTCCCGGTCGGCCGCAAGCAGATGCGCGACCTGCGCATGCGCGTCGCCGACGAATTGCGCGCCAAGGCGCTCACTCGGCGACGGGTCACGCGCGCCTGGATCGACCCGCAGGCTGGCTGGTTCGGCGTCGACGCCGCGAGCATCGCGCGCGCCGAAACGCTGGTCGAGACTTTGCGCGAAACTCTCGACAGCTTCGTACCGCTCGCGCTCGAGACGGAACGCTCACCGCCGGCCGCGATGGCCTCGTGGCTGATGCGAGGCGACTTGCCGCCGCGCTTCTCGATCGACGACGAGCTGGAACTGCAGACCGCCGACAAATCCAAAGCGGTGATCCGCTATACGCGGCACCCGCTCGACGGCGGCGAGATCAGAGCGCATCTGGCGGCGGGCAAATATCCGACCCGCCTCGGCCTGACCTGGAACGATCGGCTGTCGTTCGTGTTGACCGAGAAGCTCCAGGTCAAGCGCCTCGAATTTCTCGAGATCGGCGTGGATAACGCCGCGAACGACGATCTCGACGCGGCCGAGCAGTTCGACATCGATTTTCTGGTGATGGCCGGCGAGCTCGCGAATCTGCTCGCCGATTTGTCCGCGGCGGTGGGCTCGGAATCGGTCCGCGGCGCCGATTGGCAAGCACGCAGCAAGGTGGCCTGAATGATCACGCACAAGGGCGGCTGCCATTGCGGCCGGATCCGATTCGAAGTGCTCGCGCCGGCGGTGTTGCAGGTCGACGATTGCAACTGCTCGATCTGCAGCAAGACGGGCTTCCTGCACCTCATCGTCCCCGCCGACCGCTTCAAGTTGGTGGCCGGTGCCGACGCGCTGACCACCTACAGCTTCAACACCCATACCGCGAAGCATTTGTTCTGTTCGACCTGCGGCATCAAATCGTTCTATGTGCCGCGTTCTCACCCCGACGGATTCAGCGTCAACGTGCGCTGTCTCGATCCGGGCACGGTCGTCGAAATGCAGGTGCGGGCGATCGACGGACGCCAGTGGGAACAGCAGTACCCGGAAGGACGCGGCGAATTCCGCTGACGGGCGACGCCGTCCGCCGTCACTTATCCGCGGGGTAGAGCTGCCAGCGCCGCAAGCGCACACTGACCGTCTCACCGCTGCTGAAGCGCTCGACCGCATAACGCTCGCGGCTGATTTCGACCTCGAGCGGCTCACTCGCAGGGCGGCCGTCTGCCCGCAATTCGAGCCGTACGATCGGACCGATGACGCGCACCGCGAGCACCGTCGCCGGCCAGCCGCCGCTGTCGCGGCTGACCTCGATCTCGTGCGGCCGGACCAATGCGATGTCGCCCTCGCTCTCGGCGGCCGAGCTTGCGGCAATCTCGAGCGGCCCGAGGTATACGCGGCCGTCGCGGCGCGAGACCGGCAGTTCATTGACCTGCCCCAGGAAGCGATGCACGAACGCCGAGCGCGGCAAATCGTACACCTCGCCCGGAATTCCCGTCTGCTCGAGCCGGCCGCGATTCAGCACGACGATCGCGTCGGCGACTTCGATGGCCTCCTGTTGATCGTGGGTCACGAATATGCTCGTGAAGTGCAATTCATCGTGCAGGCGGCGCAGCCAGCGGCGCAACTCGTGGCGGACCTGGGTGTCGAGCGCACCGAACGGCTCGTCGAGCAGCAGCAAGCGCGGATCGACCGCGAGCGCGCGGGCGAGCGCGACGCGCTGGCGCTGGCCGCCCGACAATTGCGCCGGATATCGCTCGCGCGCCCAATCGAGCTGAACCAACTCGAGCAGCGATCGGACTTTTTTGGCGATCTCCGCGGCCGGCGGCCGTTCGCGGCGCGCCTTGACCTTGAGGCCGAACGCCACGTTCTCGAACACGCTCATGTGCCGGAATAGCGCGTAGTGCTGAAAGACGAAGCCGACTTTGCGGTCGCGAACCGGCCACGCGGTTGCGTCGCGCCCATCGAGCAGCACCTGGCCGCTGTCCGGCGTTTCGAGACCCGCGATGATGCGCAGCAACGTGGTCTTCCCGCAGCCCGAGGGACCCAGCACCGCGAGTAATGCACCGGTCGGCACCTCGAGGTCGAGATCCGCGATTGCGGTAAAGCTGCCGAAGCGCTTCGAGACATGCCGCAAAGTGATACTCATGCATTTCCCCGGCGGGCCAGATCCCGCGTTTGGTGCAAGCGCCGCCGCAGCTCCGGGGCTCGCCATTCCAAAACGCTTTTGGCGGCCAAGGTCACGAGCGCCAGCAGCGCAAGCAAGGAAGCGACCGAGAATGCCGCGGCGATGTTGTACTCGTTATAGAGGATCTCGACCTGCAAGGGCATCGTGTTGGTGAGGCCGCGCACGTGGCCCGATACGACCGACACGGCGCCGAATTCGCCCATCGCCCGCGCGTTGCACAGCAACACCCCATACAGCAGTCCCCATCGAATATTCGGCAGCGTCACGCGCCAGAACGTCTGCCAGCCGTCGGCGCCGAGCGACAGCGCGGTTTCCTCGTCGTCCTTGCCCTGCGCCTGCATGACCGGAATGAGTTCGCGCGCCACGAACGGAAAGGTCACGAAGATCGTCGCGAGCACGATTCCGGGTACCGCGAACACGATCCGGATGCCATGCGCTTGCAGCATGCTGCCGAACCAGCCATTGCGGCCGAACAGCAAAATGAAGATGAGGCCTGCGATGACCGGCGAAACCGCGAACGGCAGGTCGATCAGCGTGATGAGCGCGCTCTTGCCGCGAAACTCGAACTTCGCGATCGCCCAGGCCGCCGCAATGCCAAACACCATGTTGAGCGGCACGGCAATCGCAGCCACCAGCAGCGTGAGTCTCACGGCCGCGAGCGCGAGCGGATCCGTTACTGCCGCGAGATACGCGGCGAATCCTCTGGAGAGGGCTTCGATGAAGACCACGATCAGCGGCAGCACCAGGAACGTGATCAAGAACAGCAGCGCCACCGCGATCAGCACCAGCCTTCCGGCACGCGTACTCATCGGGCACCATGGCGCGCGAGCGCCCATCCCTGCAGCGCGTTGATCGCAAGCATCATCAGAAACGACATCACGAGCATGGCGACCGCAATGGCGGTCGCACCGGAGTAGTCGTACTGCTCCAACTTCGTGACGATCAGCAGCGGCGCAATCTCGGACTTCATCGGCCGGTTGCCGGCGATGAAGATCACCGAACCGTATTCGCCGACCGCGCGCGCAAAAGCGAGCGCGAAACCCGTGAGCAGCGGCGGCCACAGCGCCGGCAGGATCACGCGCACGAAGGTCTGCCATTGGGAGGCGCCGAGCGTGGCGGCCGCCTGCTCGACTTCCCAGTCGAGTTCCTCGATCGCCGGCTGCAAGGTCCGCACCACGAACGGCAAACCGATGAACAGCAGCGCGACGACGATGCCGAGCGGCGTGTAGGCGACCTTGATGCCGACATGCAGCAGCGCGGCGCCGAGCCAGCCGTGCGGCGCATAGAGAGTCGTGAGCGCGATGCCGGCAACAGCGGTCGGCAATGCGAACGGCAGGTCGACCATCGCGTCGATGATGCGCTTGAACGGGAATTGGTAGCGCGTGAGCACCCAGGCGACGATCAGCCCGAAAAAGGCGTTGACGGCGGCCGCGACCAGCGCCGCGCCGAAGCTCAGGCGCAAGGAGGCCAGCACGCGCGGCCCGGTGACCACCTCCCAGAAGGCACCTAAGCCCGGGCTAAGACCGCGCAGCAGCGCCGAAGACAGCGGAATCAGGACGATCAGCGACAGATACAGCATCGTATATCCGAGCGTCAGTCCGAAACCCGGGATGGTCCGCCGCGGCTTGTCTGGGTGCTTGTCGATTGCCGCGGCGGATCTCGCCATTCGGTCGCCTTTGGATTGCTAGCTGCAGCTACTGGCCATAAATTCTATCGAAGGTACCATGGTCGGCGAAGTGGGTGGCCTGGGCCTTGGTCCATCCGCCGAATACGGCGTCGACCGTGACCAGCGGTATCGAGGGGAATTGCTTCGCGAATTTCGCGGCAACTGCGGGGTCGCGCGGCCGAAAAAAGTGCCGCGCCGCGATTTCCTGCGCATCCTTGGAATACAGGAATTTCAAATATTCCTCGGCTAGCGGCCGGGTCCCGCGCCGGTCGACGACCTTGTCGACGACGCTGACCGGCGGCTCGGCGAGGATGCTCAAGCTTGGAGCCACGATGTCGAACTTGTCGGGACCCAACTGCTTGATCGCGAGCAGCGCTTCATTCTCCCACGCCAATAACACGTCGCCGGTGCCTTTTTCGGCGAACGTGATCGTCGCACCGCGTGCGCCCGAGTCGAGGACCGGCACGTGTTCGTAGAGCTGCTTGACGTAGGCCTCGGCGGTCGAATCAGTTCCTCCGGGCTGCTTGAGTGCCCACGCCCAGGCCGCGAGATAATTCCAGCGCGCACCGCCCGAGGTCTTGGGATTGGCGGTGATGACCTCGATGCCGGGCCGCACCAGGTCGCCCCAATCGCGGATGTTCTTGGGATTTCCCTTGCGCACGAGAAACACGATCGTCGAGGTGTACGGCGCGCTGTTGTCGGGCAGCCGCGTCTGCCAGTTGGCGGGCACGAGCCCGGCTTTCGTCCCCAGCGCATCGATGTCGTAGGCGAGAGCGAGCGTCACGACGTCCGCCTGCAGCCCGTCGATGACCGAGCGCGCCTGGGCGCCCGAGCCGCCGTGGCTCTGGTTGACGGTGACGGTGTCGCCGGTCTTCGCCTTCCAGTAGGCCGCGAACGCCTTGTTGTAGTCGTCGTAGAACTCGCGCGTCGGATCGTACGATACGTTCAGAAGCGTCACCGCGGCCGCCTGCAGCTGCGCCGCGCCGAACAATGCGCACGCGGCGAGCAGCAGCGCGAGAGACGCGAAACGCCGCCGCGCCTGCAAGCATCCCGGCATCATGGAACGTCGCGGGCCGGAATGTGCAGGTCCGCCAAAATTCGATCGACTTCTTCCTGCGTTTCCAATTTTTCGGTTTCGCGCACGAGCTTGCGCGGCAGATGCGGCGCGAGCAACTCGATGAATTCGTACATGTAGGCGCGCAGCAGCGCGCTGCGGCGAAAGCCGATCCACGTCGTGTGGCCCTCGAAGAGGTGCGAGGCATCCAAGACCGCAAGATCCGCATCGCTGACCGGGTCGATCGCGACACTCGCGAGGATCCCGACGCCGAGCCCGATGCGCACGTAAGTCTTGATCACGTCCGAGTCGCGCGCCGTCAGCGCGACGTCGAGAATCAGTCCCGCGGTCTCGAACAGCGCCGGCAGCGATGATCGGCCCGAGAAGCTGAACACATAGGTCACGATCGGATATTCGGCGAGCTTTTTTAGCGTGAGCTTGCCGCCCTGGCTCAGCGGATGTCCGCGCGGAACGACGACGGCGCGGTGCCAGCGATAGACCGGCAGACGAACCAGGTGCGGGAACAATTCCTCGGAGCCCGTCGCGATCGCAAAATCCACGCGATCGCGCGCCACGAGCTCGGCGATCTGTTCCGAGGTGCCCTGGTGCAAATGCAGGCGCACCTTCGGGTATTTGAGGCGGAACTCTCGGATCACCGGCGGCAGCACGTAGCGGGCCTGGGTATGGGTGGTCGCGATCGAGAGCGTGCCGCCGTCGGATTTGCGCAATTCGGCGGAGGTGCGGCGGATGTTTTGCATCTCGCGCAAAATGCTCGCCGCGCGCGAGATGATCTCCTCGCCGGCGGCCGTCGTGCGCGCGAGCGCCCGGCCCTCGCGCTCGAATAGCTGGAAGCCGAGTTCCTCCTCGAGCAGCTTGAGCTGACGGCTCACGCCGGGTTGGGACGTATGCAGCTGTTTTGCGGCCGCCGTGATGTTGAGTCCATTTTCATGGACTGCAACCAAATAACGCAGTTGCTGGAATTTCATCCGCCAAGTATCCCTGGATTGGTGGCCGCAGGCGCCATGACGAATTGGCATGTTCTCATAAAGACTAATTCTTACCGGTTACGGCGATTACAGCCTATAGTTTTCAGCCACTTACCAAGTGCCCGGCACTCGATAGGATCACGCCTTTGTCGGAGTTCGGCCCAGCCCTTCAGGATCTCGCGTCGCCGCGAGCGCGGCAACCGCGCGAAGCGCCCGCGGAGTTCGGAAATGTCTGCGACGCCAACGGCTTAGGCTTGGAATCGGCCGTGCTCACCGACCGCCTAAGGCTGCCCTACAATGCCTTGCGCGACGGCGGCTTGCCGCGCAACGGCCCCGCGGCCGGATTCAGGGTCGTGCCGGCATCGCCGGCGGGGCATGATGAGGACAGGTGTAGCGAGCAGTGAATCATTTCCCGGTGTTCTTCAATCTCAGCGGCGAGCGTGTGCTGGTCGTCGGCGGCGGCGAAGTCGCGCTGCGTAAGATTTCGCTGCTCGAGCGGACCGGCGCCGCGATTCGCGTCGTCGCGCCGCAAGTCGCGCCCGAGATCCTGCGGCGCGCCGCGAATGCCGCGCTCAGCGTCAGCATGCGCGAATTCGTTGCCGACGATCTCGATGGTGCGCGCATCGTGATCGTCGCGACCTCGCGGCGCGTGATCAACCGCTGGATTGCGACGCTGTGCGAAGCGCGCGGAATTCCGGTCAACGTCGTCGACGACCCCGATGCCTCTCGGTTCATCGTGCCCGCGATCATCGACCGCGACCCGGTGCTCGTCGCGATCTCGACGGGCGGCGCCTCGCCGGTGCTCGCGCGCCGGCTGCGCGAGCGGCTCGAAGCGCTGATTCCGAAGCGGCTCGGCGATCTCGCCTCTTGGCTGCGCGAGCTGCGCGCCTCGGCCGGTGATCGGCTCAAGAGCGGCGCCGAGCGGCGGCGCTTCTTCGAGACGCTCATCGACGGCGCGGCCGCGCGCCGCTTCGCCGCGGGCGACCGGCGCGGTGCCGAGCGCATCGCGCAGCAATTGCTCGCGACCAGCGCCGCGGCGCCTCGCGCGGTCGGCGAGGTTGCGCTGGTCGGGGCAGGTCCGGGCGATCCGGAATTGCTGACCCTCAAGGGGCTGCGCGCGCTGCAGGATGCCGATGTCATTCTCTACGATCATCTCGTCTCGAGCGGAGTGCTCGATCTCGCGCGACGCGACGCCAGTCGAATCTGCGTGGGAAAGTCCTCCGGCGCGGCGGGCGCGACGCAGGAGCAAATCAATGCGCTGCTGATCGCGCACGCGCGCGCCGGAAGCCGGGTCGTGCGTCTCAAGGGCGGCGATCCGTTCATTTTCGGCCGTGGCGGCGAGGAATTGCAGGCTCTCAGCAGCGCCGGCATCCCCTACTCGGTCGTACCCGGCATCACGGCGGCGACCGGTGCGGCCGCCTATGCGGGCATTCCCTTGACCCATCGCGACCATGCGCACAGCGTGAGCTTCGTGACCGGGCATACCCGCCCGAACGGCGCGCAGCCCGATTGGCGGGCATTGGCGGCCGGCGCGCAGACCGCGGTGTTTTACATGGGCTTGGCGCATGCGGCGCATATCGTCGAACGGCTCGTCGCGCACGGAGCGCCGGCATCGCGTCCCGCGGCCGTCGTTGCGCTCGGCACCCACGAGTCCCAGCGCGTCGTCACGGCCACCCTCGGCAGCTTGCTGAGCGCCTGCCAAGAGGCCAATTTGGAGAGTCCGGCGCTGCTCGTGGTCGGCGATGTCGTCGCGCTGCAGCCGCAGCTCGCGTGGTTCAACGCCGCGGCACCCGAGAGCCTGTCCCGGAGCGCTTGAGGCCGGATCCCCCGCTACGGGATATCCGACCGCAAGTTGAAGGCTTCGATTCTGCCGACCTTGGCAATTGCGCGCCGGACATCTTCTCGATGCAACACGATGTCGAGGCGTTCGCGGAATCTCGCAACCCATGGTAGATCCTGCGGGTCGCGATAATTCTGAATCTCGACCAGCGCGTCGCTGCGCATCGTGGGATCATTGAGCCGTTCGATGACGAGCGCCGCCGCGGCGTCGAGGTCCCCCGCGACGATCAACGCGCTCTGATAGGTTCGGGGCGAATCGGCCTGATGTTCCCTGAGGTAGGCAAGCGCCGCGGCCTCTGCATCCGTGTCGCTCAGCTGCCGGGACGCACAGTGGCGCACCGCCTCCAATTGCATGCGGCCGTACGGACTCGTGTCTCGAACGTCGACGATCGCAAACAGCGCGTCTTTGGGACGCTGCAGATCGCAATAGAATTCGCCGAGATTGATGGCCTGGCTCACATTCGATTCACCGTGCTCCGGTTGCCGCGCCGCCCGAATCAGGAGTTCCAATTCCTCGTCCCGCCGACCGAGGCTGCCCAAGGCAAGCGCGCGATTGTTGAGCACCCATACCAAATTGTCCTTGATGTCATCGTACGGCGACTTGTCGCGCCGATGGTCGTTCACCGCCGTCGTGACCTGGGCGGTGAGCGCAAGAACTTCGTCGTCGCGGCGCGCCTTCAGCAACGCGTAAGTCAGATAGACCACGTAGCGCATATTGCGCGGCGACTTGGCGATGATTTCGCGCAAGGATCCGATATTCGCAACGACGGCCTTGTCGATGTTGAAATGTTCAGGCGTCGAGTTGACGATTGCATCAAACCGGCGATCGACGCGCATGCTGATCAGTATGGTCGGATCCGTGACCCGCAGGCTCACTTGCTTCGCCTCGCCGGCGCGTCCGCGCGCGAGCAAATCGAGCGCAAAATCGCGCCAGACGGAGGATGGCTCGAATGCGCCGTCAATTTTCCACTTGGCGTCGTACAGTGCTTCCATCAAATCAAAGGTTTCTTTCGCGTTCGGAGCCGGTTTCCTGGACTCCTCCAGAATGCGGAAAATGAGATCGTCCTTCACGTCGGTCAATGCGGCCGGCCATTGCTTCCCGATGCGTGTCAGCGCTATCGCGGCGTCGTGAAAATCGCTCAACCCCGATGAGGCATAGAGCCGCAGCTGCCAATCGACAGCGAGTGCGTCCGGAAAGGCGCAGGCCTGCACCGAATCGGTTTGCGCCAATTTGAAATCTTCGAGCTCGACGGCCACGCCGCCGGCGGTCGTGAGGAGGGCGTGGCGCCGCTCCGCCGGAAGGTTCTGGAACGCGGGGGCATCGATCACTTCTTGCAGCTGCGCGCTCGCCGCCGCCCATTCCTTCGCGTTCACTTTCTCGATCGCACCGTCGATTTGTTTATTGAGGGCTTGAACGGCCGCAACTTGATCCGGAAGAATCAGGGTCGGCACATTCGCGATCGCGTGTGCAAGTGCTGATGCGAACGCAAAGCCCAGAGCGAACCACGCTGTGGGACGAATTCCGGCGAGTTTGCGGTGAGTCATCCTCGGCACCTCCGCGCCGAAGCTCGGATAGTGACATGAATGGCCGTTCAATCGGCGTCGTAAAAACGAGCGGCATTGCGCGCGGTCCCAGCCTCGGCAATGCCGACGGCCGGGCCTGCGCAAATTCAGCAGCTGGGAGCCGAATTGCCGTGCGACCGGCAATTCAGTTGGCAGGTGACGCGAAGGCCGCCTTCGCCCGATCTGTCATAATGCAGTTTCCCGTGCATCATCAGCGCGCGGTACTCCATGATGGATCGGCCCAATCCCGGCTCGCTGCCGCCCTCGTCCGAGATGCCAACCCCGTTGTCCTCGACGCAAAGGTCGATGCGACCCCTGCTGTGATTGACTTGGACACGTACGAGGCTGCCGCCGCTGTGTCGGATGGCATTTGTGATCGCCTCATGGCCGATGCTGAACAAGTTGTACGCGTTCGATTCGTCGATGCATCGGACGGGGATATCGGAACCCCCGATCTCCACGCGGATGCTGGGAGGTGCGAGGTCGCGGGCGAAGTGTCGGAGGGCCCCGAGGACCCCCTCGTTGCGAACCAGGAATCCTCCGTAGGCTTCGGACACCTTTCGGCAGCGAGCAATTGCACTGCCGAGCAATCGAGTCGCGTCCGATATCGGTTCTTGCACCGATTGGTCGCGGGCAGACGGGGTGCGAAGGAACGCAGCCAGCATCATCGAGATGCCGACGAGATCCTGCCCGACCCCATCGTGCAATTCAGCAGCGAGACGCTGAGCCTCGTCCATGCGCTCGGAACGCAAGCGCTGCTCGAGCAGCCTTTCGCGCTCCCTGAGCGCGCTCAAGTCCCGGTAGGCAATTCGTAATTCCAGCTGATCGACGACCTGCCGCGCCAAGAGCGTGAGCAGCTCAGCCTGAGCGGGCGAGAGCTCACGCGGCCGTGTGTCCATGACCGCCAGCGTGCCGAGCATTGCGCCGTGCGGCGTCACGAGCGCCATGCCCGCATAAAAGCGCACGTGCGGCGGTCCGGTGACGAGCGGATTGTCCGCAAAGCGTGCGTCGAGCTGCATGTCATTGCACACGATGCTTCGGCGCTCGAATACCACGTGGGCGCAAGGAGCCCAATCGCGCGGGATTTCCTGCAGCGTTACACCGACGCGCGACTTGAACCATTGCCGGCTGTCATCGGTCAGGCTGACCAGCGCAAAGGGCGTCTCCGCCAGCTGCCGGGCCAGGCGCGTCAGGCCGTCGAACGCTTCTTCGGGATCCGTATCGAGGATTTGGTAGCGTCGCAGGTCGGCCAATCGGCTGCTCTCGTCGGGTGGAATTGCCGCTGCAGGCATTATTGCGATTTCCTTTTTGGTGTTATGGGTCAATTCTAACCTGATCATGGCGCCGGTCCGCTCGCGATCGATGTTTGCGACCCCCGCGATCCAATCCTGGCTCGAGCGAGCGGCAGCGCGGTCGTGGCAACCCCGGATTTGAGGCTAGTTGCCTGCCGACCGCATCCTCGAGACCAGCGCGACAATCCTGCGTTTCCGGACCTCGGCGGTCTTCGCCTCCTCGATGGCGGCGACATGCTTGCGCTTGAGACCGAATGGGAGATCATCAAAGGCGGCCTTGGCTTCCGGGTCACCCTTCAGCGCCCTGGCGAGGTCCGGCGGGGCTCGCACTACCCTCGGCTCGGTGTCCAGCTCCAGACTGACCTCGACGGAATCACCCGTGCCAATCCCGCTCGCGGCACGATTTGCCGCACTGATGCCGACCAGGCATTGTCCGTGCATCAATGCCACTCGGCTACGCCAGGTATGTCCGTTGATGGTGACCGCGATCAACGGTCGAGGTCCGGACCCGAGACTCTTGACGACAGTTGGGGGTACGACGACAGCCGTCGCATTGCCGGATGGAACGACCTTGGCGCGGAACTTCATGGGCATGACTCCGCGGGATCTTCCACCAGGGCGACACCTAAAGCCAGTTCGCGATGAGTTGCCAATTGAGGATCCATATCGCGCCCGGCGCATAGGCCGGGTACCGAGGAAATTGGCTTGCCCGTCCTGTACCCTATGTAAATCGCGTCCTGATTCGGTTTGGTACTGCCGACTGTCGCACGACCGCCGACGGACTGATCGATTCTTTGAGGTAGCGCTCGTGGGCAATCGAATTCTCGTGCTCTATGGCTCCTATCGGACCGATCGCAAGGGCATCCGATTGGCGGATTTCGCCGTGCGCAAATTTCGCGATCGCGGCGAAGACGCGGAGCTGATCGATGCCAAAGCGATCGGCCTGCCCATGCTGGATCGCATGTTGAAGGAATATTCTCCCGGTACCGCGCCTGCGGCAATGGAGAGACTCGGCGCCAAGATCCGAGAGGCGGATGCCTTCCTGTTCGTGGCCGGCGAATACAACTGGGGTTTGCAGCCTGGGCTGAAGAATCTGACCGACCACTACCTCGAAGAGTGGTTCTGGCGCCCTGCGGCAATCGCGAGCTATTCGGCAGGACGACTGTCTGGCACTCGGTCAAGCTATGCCTGGCACAACACACTCGCCGAGATGGGGATGGTAGTCATCTCGAGCACGCTGACCGTCGGACCGATCGCAGAGACGTTGGACGAGGCCGGCGAGCCGATCGGCGAACGCGGCGCCGCGCTCGAGCGTGCGTTCGCGCGTTTCGCCGACGATCTTGCCTGGTGGACCGAAGCCGCGAAGTCCCAGCGCGCAAGACGTGCGCCGCCTTACTGAGTTTCTTCGGACACCTGCGACCCAGAACTGCCGGTGAATGCTCCTGCACCGACTGCTTACCGCCGATGCGACATAGTGATTCGGATCTTCAATCTTCGGGTCTTGAGACATCGGTGTGCATCGTCTCACGCCCGCATGGGCGGCCTCGATGCGCCGATCGGGGAATTGCCGGGATTGGACGAGACCGACGCCGAATCGCCTCTGGCAAACCGCTCGAACTGTGTAACTACGAACTGGTCCGCGAAACTTGGACCGTTGAGTTGCTCGATGAAGCCGCAGTGGCCGCCGTGACGGGTGCGCAGCACCGTCAACAGCGGCGACCGCGCCAGGCGCGCGAGGTCGACGGCCGGAATCATCGGATCGTCCTCCGCGAGCAGTATCGCCGCGGGAAACCGCAAGCTTGAGAGCCGCGGCCCGGTGATCGCGTAACCATCGAGGTAGGATTTGAGGTTCGCGAAATCGGTGAACTGGAGCACGAGTCCCTCGGTCATTGAACGCAGGTCTTGGGTGCGCAGCAGCGACTCGAAGTCCTTGAGGTCGGGCCATGCGCGCCGCTTGCGACGCAACGAACGGGACCAGCGTCGCACGAAATATCGGCGGTACAGAGACCAACCGCGCTCCAGCGCCTCGAGCGTGACGGCCGGATCGAGCACCGGAGATATCGCGACTGCGCCGGCAATTGTTGCGGGCAGCGCCGGCGTCGGCCGACACTCGAAGCACGAAATTTCCGCCGAGTGAAAACCCAGCCAGGAAGATCTGTGCGTTGGGGAAGCGCTCCGCGACCGCCCGCGTGGCGCCGACGACCTCCGTCAGCCGGCAGGAATGGAAGATCTCGCGGTTGAGGTGGTGGCTCTCGCCGTGATCGCGCAGATTGAGCCTCAGCACGTCGAATCCATTTGCGATCAGCTGGGCGCCGAGAGAGACTACATAGCAGGACTCAGCGCTGCCTTCCCAGCCGTGCAAAATCAGCGCGATCCGACTCTGTGCCGCGTCAACAGTCATCTCCTTCGCCCCGCCATTTCCCCTGGTCAGACTCAGGAATCCCTGCAGGCGGACACCGTCGCCGCAATCGAGCAGCCATTCCCGCGCATTCGCAAGGAGCGCCAAGCCTCGTCGGCGGGTGAGCCACTGGACGAATGGCAGGTTACCGATCATCGTTTGCACCTGACCGTTGCGCAAAGCGCGCGGCGGCGAGAATTCCCGCTGCTGCTTCAGGGGAAGGTCCGCCGGCAGCGGTCGCCGCCGCGATCGGGGGCGGCGACGGGTTCGACTTGCGTTGATGTCGGGGCGTGGAGCACGAGGTTCATGATATTCCGGCGTACTCATTCCTGAAGTACGGTGGAAGTCTACCGCATGAGTTCGACCACAGCTTCCGCAAGCTGCTTAGCGCGGACATTCTCGCGTGAAAATCGACGTGAATCCTTGCGGCAGCTCGCTGCCGGCCGGTGCGTCCGTGAGCCATGCACGCGGCTGCCGATTCACCGCGACGCATCGAGCGTAATACGTCTTCCCTCCCTCAAATGAGCCGGTCACCAGCACGGATTGCAAGGCCGTCTGAAAGTTGGTCGCGGGAGTCGCGACACGGTGCACTTGCTCGCTAACTGGAGACCGGGATTAGAAATGACATCTCGCATCCAACCGCGACAAACATGATCAACGACACCGGCGTTCTTCCAGCTCACCAGTAGACGCAATTGGGCTTCTCTTGATTTCCCGGACACCTCCTCTAGGATCCGATTCTACCCCCGTAAATGCCCGCTTTACGGCATCCGATACAAGCGCACCTCATCTGCCGGCGGTGCCTCCAGTGAAATCGTCGAAATCGCCCGGATAAATCAGAGCATCAGAGCGACCAAAATCGGCCCATGCTCGCGGTCGCGGTCTTACAGCCGGTTGGATGAGACATGCCGAGGTCGGCGTCGCCTCATGAGCACCCCGACGTGTGACACAGGCAAAACTGTTAGAATTACAGCCCGTCCAGCGACCATCCCGCGCGAAAAGAACGTGTTGCTGGCTACCGTAGCGAGCTTGATTTCATGAAGTTTTCCGACCTGTCGGTTCCACCGGAACTCATAGCTGCGCTCGCGAAGCAGCAGATATTCGATCCCAGCCCCATTCAAATCGCCGCAATTCCGCCGCTCGCTGCCGGGAAGGACGCATATTTGCGAGCGGAGACGGGTACCGGTAAAACACTGGCCTATCTGCTGCCCCTCTTTTCGCGCATTGATCCTGCGCAAGCTGCGACTCAAGTCGTGATCGTGGCGCCAAGCCACGAATTGGCTATTCAGATCCATCGTCAATCCTGTGAACTTGCGCTAAACGCAGCGTCCGCCGTCCGCTCGGTGTTGCTGATCGGCGGTACGGCGACCGACCGACAGATCGACAAGCTCAAGAGCAAGCCGCACGTCGTGGTGGGCTCGCCCGGACGCATCGTGGAATTGATCGAGCGGGGCAAGCTGAAGACGGCGCACATCCGCGCCGTCGTCATCGATGAGGCAGACCGACTGCTAAACGACGAAAGTCTGGATTGGATTCAGAAAATCGTCCGCGCAGCGGCGCCGGCGCGACAGCTGATTTTCGCATCAGCGACGATCGAGCAGCAGACTCGTCGGGTCTTGGAAACGCTGGCTCCGGATGTCGTGATGCTTCGCGCGGGTACGACGGTGGTCAACGACAACATCGAACATCTGTATCTGGTTTGTGAAAGCCGGGACAAGCCGGATATGTTGCGCAAGCTGCTGCATGCACTCGATGTGCCGCGCTCGATTGTGTTCGTGCATCGCAACGATGTTGCGGAGGAGGTCGCCTCGAAGTTAACCCATCACAAACTAGCCGTTGCGGACTTGAATTCCGATCTGTCCAAGATGGACCGGAAGCGCGCGATGGAGGGAATCCGCAACGGCGCCATCCGCATCATGATTGCATCCGACTTGGCGGCCCGCGGACTCAACATACTCGGCGTAACCCACGTCTTCAATCTCGACGTACCGACGATGAGCAAAGCCTATCTGCATAGGGTCGGTCGCACTGCACGCGCCGGCGCGAAGGGCACCGCAATATCACTAGTCGACGAAACCGAGGCCCGCCTTATCCGTCGATACGAGCAGGACTTGGGCATCTCCCTGCAATGCATAAGAGTCTTTGGGGGCGAAATCATCTCGTCCAGATCCCGCTAATTCGACTTCTGTGATTTGGAAAACAGTGCCATCAGGTGCACTGCGATGAACGCTGCTGATCACGCGCGATCTAAACAGTACCCACTGCGGACAGCCGTGAGCGACAGTTTTGGATGTGCCGGCTGCGCGGCGTTACGACTGCGGTATTGACGCCCGGCTGCCGATCCTTCTGCAGGGCCGCGGATCGAAACCACAACCAGGTAGCTGGGCCGGCGTTGTAGACGAAGACTCCGACGAAGTACAGCACATCAATCGGCGTGATCGGCGGCCACGATCTGGAGATTTGGAAGGGTCCGAGCGGAGATTCTGAGCGGCGCGTGGGGAGAAATTATGGCGCCCGCGAACCGCCGCTTCCGGGCGTGTGCATCAAGGTGGATGTGCGTCCGACGAATTCTGCCCCTTGCTCGTCACGAAGCGCTCGAGCGACGGATCTAGGCGCACCGCCGCGACGATGTCGCTGCGAGCTTTGGACGAATCGCCAAGGCCTCCGAAGGCTGCGCCACGGAAGAAATAGGCCCGAGCCAGCTTTGGATCAAGTCGGATCGCTTCGGCCTCGTCTTTTACCGCACTCTCATAGTCATGTTGGAGAAGGCACACATATCCTCGTTCGCTCCATACCGCTGCGGTTTTCGGCTCCAAACGGATGGCCTCCGAATAGTCCGCGAGTGCGCCGGGGAAATCATGTTGAGTCTTGTGGATTTTCGCGCGCTGGAGCAGTGCGGGGACCAGCTTGGGGTTTAGGCTCAAGGCGGTGTCGAAATCCCGCAAGGCCGCGTCGACGTCCGGTTGCGCCAGGTAGAAGGCCGCACGGTTGTAATAAAGCTTGGCGTTATGGGGCGCTAATTTAACGGCTTCATTGTAATCGTCGAGCGCATGCGGTCTGTCGCGCTCGGCCAAATATGCCTCGGCACGATTTGCATAGACATAAAAGCGCTCGCTGCCGACGAATATCTTGTGATCCAGCAACTCGGTACATGCTTGAATGACCACGGGCGGCTCGTTCTTTCCACTTCGATTGATGCACTTTTCAATTACGGTGCGTCTGTCCCTTTCGAGCTGGACCTCACAGAGCTCCATGGCGATGAAGTCCATCGTTTCTGGACCTGAGGCGTTGTGTGTCGCATAGCAGTCCGTGAATTGATCCGGCGGCAGCTTTGGCACTGGTTCCTCGGTACTCGGCGCGCTACCAGTGACTGTAATGCCCGGAGTAATCGTTGTGTCTGTCGTCGGTGCCTGACCGGCGCCGGGCGGTGTGGGGTTCTCTGCCGGCGAATTGTCTGGTGTCTGAACTGTCCGGTTCGAATTGTTGACCTGAGCTCCCACGGCCATTGCGGCGAGGAGCAATGCAGAGAGTGGCCACGAGAAGAATCGCCGCAAGGTTTCCATCCTGGAACGAACTAGTTCGGCACCGCGCCGGAACCGTTAAGACCAGTCAAATGCTCAGTGAGTTCCGCCCAGCGAATTCGTATCCCGAGCAGGTATACGCCAATCGCGGCCGGTGATCGAGGGTGGGAGCGCGGAGCGGGAGAACACGCTCGGTAAAGACGTGAACTGCTGGGCTCATACGCAATATATCTCTGGCGCCGGGCCCGTCTAACATCGACGACGGCGGGGGCTGCCGTCGCCGCTGGCGGACCCAAGAAGATTGCGGGATAGTACGGTCGCTCACAAACAAGCACGGAGGATCCCATGCCAAAGAAGATATTGTCGATGGTGCTGATCGCAGGCGCTTCACTGTTCTGCGCGGCGGGAGCCGCGTTCGCGGGGGATGCGGCGAGCGCCATGATCGGCACCTGGAAGTTGAATGTAGATAAGACCCAGTGGAACGGCTCGCCGGCGCTCAAGAGCTACACAATCACGATCACGGATGCCGGCGCAGGGAAGCTCAAGGATGTGGCGCAGTGGGTTGAAGCGGACGGCACGGCGGGGCAAATCGAGTACACGGTGAGTCTCGATGGGACTCCGGGTCCGGCGACCGGATATCCAAACGCGGATATGGCCAAAATGAAAATGGGCAAAGGTAACTGGCTGCACCTGTCCCTGCTGAAGAGCGGCAAGACCGTTGAGTGGGGCCGGTACAAGGTCTCGACGGATGGCAAGACGCTGAAAGGGACCGAGGGTGGGTCGGACGAGAAGGGAACTAAGTACCGCTGGGTGGAGGTTTTCGAGCGGCAATAGGAATCCCTGCCGGCACGCACTGGACACCATCTGCGTGCGTGCCGGCGCCGACGACGGCTCGGCGGGTGACGCAAAGCAACACCAACGAGGTCCTGGATTCTCTGGCGCGGAAGGTGACCTGCCGCCATCAGTTTCCTGAACCTAGGCCGATAGAGCGGCCTCATGGCGGATGCCCAGAGGACCGTAATAAGTTGAGTAGCGGCCATCCAATGCGGAGCGAATCCGACCCGCGCACCGTCGATGCGCTTTTGCGCATGGGTGCCGGAGCGGAGTTGTACCGTGCGGTGTTCGAGCAGTTGGGCGTTGGAGTCGGACACAGCACGCTCGAGGGGCGCATTCTCGACGCCAACCCGGCATTATGCGAGTTGCTCGGCTACGAGCGCGAGGAAATGGTCGGCCGCTCGATTCCCGAACTCACCCATCCGAACGACATCAATCGCAGTGTCGAGGCCCGCGACAGCATCCTCGCCGGAACCGGTCCCGGCTACGAATATGAGGTGCGGCTCCTGCGCAAAGGCGGCGAGGCGCTTTGGACCCGCATATCGACCTCGCTGGTCCGTGCCGCAGACGGCACCCCGGCACACTTCACGTCGGTGGTGCAGGACATCTCGCGGCAGAAAGACGCCGAACAGCAGAACCTGGAAATTCAGCAGCGATTCCAGCAGCTCGCGGAAAACATCCGGGAGGTCCTGTTCTTGATCGATCCGACCGACGGCCGCACCCTGTATATAAGCCCCGCCTACGAAGCGATCTGGGGGCAAAGCACCGCCGAGGTGTACGCCGATGGCGAGGCCTGGATGAGCGCGATTTTCCCGGAGGATCTACCGGGTGTTCGGGCCGCCGTGGCTGTCGCGTTCGTGACCGGCCACATGAACCATGAGTACCGCATCAGACGCCCCGACCACTCGATGCGTTGGATCAATGGGCGTACCTTTCCGATCCGCGACGCACAGGGAAGGGTGAACAGGCTCGCGGGCCTCGCCGAGGACATCACCGCACGCAAGCACGCCGAGCAGCAAATCGAGCAGCAAGTCGCGCAGCTGCAAAGGGCCATGCGCAGCACCATCGATGTCATCGCCATCATCGGCGAGCTGCGCGATCCGTACACGCATGGACACGAACATCGGGTCGGCGAGCTCGCAGCCGCCATCGCGGCGGAAATGCAGCTGGACCCGAGCCGCGTCGAGGGCGTACGCATCGGCGGCTTCCTGCACGACGTGGGAAAAATATGCCTGCCCGCCGAGATTCTCGCCAAACCGACGCGCTTGACGCCCGAGGAATTCAATCTCGTCAAAGTCCATCCGCAGACCGGCTATGGAATTCTCAAGGGCATCGAATTTCCCTGGCCGATCGCGGAGATCGCCCGACAACACCACGAGCGCATCGACGGCAGCGGGTATCCGCGGGGTCTCAAGGATCAGGAGATCCTGCTCGAGGCGAAGATCGTTGCGGTCGCAGATGCCGTCGAGGCGATCTCCTCACACCGCCCGTACCGGCCGGGACGCGGCGTCGAGGCAGCGCTCGCCGAAGTAGAGGCCGCCAAAGGCACGCTCTATGATGCGTCGGTTGTTGATGCCTGCGTGCGACTGTTCCGTGTCAACGGCATGAAGCTGCAGATTGCACGTTAGCCGAAGGGTGCGTCGGTTGTTACTATTCGCCAAGGCATCGCGAGCGGGCCGTCGCGGCTCCATCCCCTAAGGCGCCGCGCTCGACGCCTCCTCGTGCTGCGCCCGCCGCTGCTGCGCGAGTTCCTCGACCGTTTCGCCCGAGCCCTCGAGCGCCTCACGCGCGGCGCCCAATTCCCCAATCCGCGTAATCTGTCTGAGCAATTCATTGCCGCTGCGCACGTGATTGCAATCCCATTGATCCGAGCCGTCCGACGCCATCGGCTCCATGAGCACCTGCATCAATGCATTGCGCTCTTGACTCAAATGTTTGAGCCGCTCGCTCGGCCAACCGAGATTCGACCCGATCGATGCGCCGATGCTGAGGTCGATGAGCGTCGTGCCGTGCGAGATCAGGAGATCGGCGAGCGCTTCGCAGTTCTGGCGCACGCCGGCGTCTGCGACGCCTTCTTTCGAACACAGGTTCGTGACCACATTGTATAGCGGCGAGGCCCACGCGGCTTCGTAGCCGAT
Source organism: uncultured Gammaproteobacteria bacterium (assembly GCA_963782845.1). Lineage (GTDB taxonomy): Bacteria > Pseudomonadota > Gammaproteobacteria > Steroidobacterales > Steroidobacteraceae > Bog-1198. The sequence continues at coordinate 164,934 of CAWALM010000004.1, forward strand.
CAGCGACGTCGCAAGCACGTACTGCTCGGTCGGCGACGCATCGGCCGGCATTTCCGGTTGTGCATAGGCGAGCAGCGACCAGTTGTAGCCGTCGGCCTTGTGGGCCGCGGCCGCCTTGCCGAGCGCGGCGGCCGCTGCGGCGGGATCCTTGGCTGCGCGGAGATTGGCCGGCATGAATCGCTTGCCGCGTCGCCGTCGGATTTGTTGCAAACGGCGGCGGCCATCGCGTAGATCGCCGGATCCGCGGTGCCCGTGGCCAATTGGATCAGGGAATCGCGCGCCAACTCGGCGCTCGGCGACTCTGCGGCCGCGCGGCCGAATCCCGAGCTGGATTCGACCAGCAATCCGACCGCTCGGGCGCGATTGTCGTCGCTGTCGAGCAGCGCGGACTGCCAGCGCGCTTGGGCCCTCTGGGCCAAGGCGCTGACGGTTTTGCCGGTACCGAAGGGATCACTGCGATGCATTTCGACCCGCTTCGTCGCTCATCGATGCATGGCCCGCTCGCTGCGAGGACTATCGCAATTTAGCACGCTCCGGCATACTTTCCGGTCAATCAGCAATCATCGGATTTCAGTGAGGAGCAGCGCTTGGGGACCGAGCCATTGTCGGTGTATCGGTCCAGCGGTACCCGCGGGTTCTCGGCACCCGTCGCCGCTGATCCGCGCCGAGTCGAGGCGCGCAAGCTCGAACACGAAGTCCGCGTGCGGTTTACCCCGAGCGCCTGTACGGTGCAGACGCCCGAGGGCACGGTGCACGCGAAGCCCGGCGACGCCATTCTCGTGGGAATGGACGATGAGCAATGGCGCGTGTCGATCGAGCGGTTTCCGGAGAAGTATCGACCGGTGCCCCCGACTATCGCGGGCGAGCCCGGTCGCTACGTGAGTTTGCGCAATCGCGTGCTGGCCCTGCACATGGATGCGCCGTTCGAGGTTCTGCTCGCGGACGGCGTCTCGCGGCTGCACGGGCACAGCGGCGACTGGCTCGTCGATTATGGCGACGGGAGCCTCGGCATCGTCACGGCCAATATATTTGCGAAGACCTACGAAATTTTGGGTTGAGCAGCACATGGCCTTGCACCAAAACATCCAACGCTTGCTGCTGATCGGCATTCACATCGAGGCGCCTGCGGCGGCGCCTACGCCGCGGCCGCCGCCACGCCTGACGGCGCTCATCGAGGCCATCGCGCCCTCGCACCGGACGTTCGACGAGCGCGCCGTGCACTTCGGCCACCGCTACCGCAGCGGCTTCTGGTCGATTTATCTGCTGAGTGCGATCGCGGTTCTGTGCGCGATACTGCCGCTCGCTCTGGGATGGGACAGCAGTCTGCATGCGCTGCATCCGTATGCGGGCTTGTGGGCGGTCGCGGAGGTTTGCGTGATCGGGGTCGTGAGCGCGATCTATTATTTCGGACACAAGCACGATTGGCAGGGCGAGTGGTTGCGAGCGCGCACGACTGCGGAACTGACCTGGTACCTGCCGCTGCTCGCGCCGCTCGTCGATTTCAGCCACGGCGGTCTCGAGCCCAATTGGTATCTGCGGGTCTTCGATCCGGGCCAGCACCCGATTGCCGCGGACCAGGTCGCGCGCATCTGCGCACTCAACGAGTCGGTGGCTTCCAAGGCGTTGGCAGGTGCCTGGGAAGATCCCGCGTTCGTCACGGGATACGCGCATTGGACCGTCGACATTCTCGAGGAGCAGCGCCGCTATCATCACCGCATTGCCTCGAAGCAAAAGGCGCTGCTGCATCGGGTGCACTCGATCAACATCTGGCTGTTTGGTCTCACGGCGCTCGGGGCGCTCACCCATCTGCTGGTGCATACGCTGTGGCTGTCTTTGATCACGACGTTTTTTCCCGCGCTCGGCGCCTCGCTCCACGGCGCGCTTGCCCAATCCGAAGCGTACCGGCTGCGCGTGACATCCGAACGCCTCGTCAATGGGCTGCAGGATGCGCTCGAACGGATCCGCGCAGCGCTCGGCGCCGAGCACGGACCGCCGCGCACCATGGCGATCAAGGCGTCGATCGAGGCGGCGCTCGAGCTGATCCTCGAAGAGCATCAGGACTGGCAGATGCTGGTCCGACCGCACCATCTGCCGCTCGCATGAACCTGCTCGTCAGAATCAATCTCGTTCTCGGCCCCGCCTGCGTTATCGCGCTGATCGCGGCCGGCCTCGCGTGCCGCTCGACATTGGAATCCGCCGGCGAGCGCGATTTGGCCGCGCAAGCCGGACTCATGCTCGACAGCGCCGTTGCGATGCGCAATTACACTTCGAGCGAGATCGTGCCGCTGCTCCAAGATCGGCTCAACAGCGAGTTCCTCCCGCAGAGCGTGCCGTTCTATGCAGCGACCCAGAATTTTCTGAAGCTGCGCGAGAAATACCGCCAGTATTCCTACAAGGAGGCCACGCTCAATCCGACCAACCCGCGGGACCGCGCCGCCGACTGGGAAGCCGACATCGTGCGCCGATTCCGCGACGATGCGGCCGTGCACGAATTGTCGGGAGTACGCGATACGCCGATGGGACCGTCGTTCTATATGGCGAGACCGATTCGGGCCGAAGCCGTTTGCCTCGGTTGTCACAGCACGCCGTCGGCGGCGCCACCCACCTTGATTGCGCGCTATGGTCCGAACAACGGCTTCGGCTGGCAAGCCGATGAGATCGTCGGCGCGCAGGTCGTCTCGGTGCCTGTCGGGACCCTGGCGGCCGACCTCGACAAGGCGTTCCGCCACCTCATGTTGATCGTCGCCGCGGTGGTCGGCGCACTTTGGCTGCTCATCAACGGCGCGATCTATTTCACCTGCATCCGCCCGTTGCGCAGCATCGCCGGGCTTGCGGACAGCTTGAGTCTCGGTGAGCCCAACGCCGGCGAATTTCCCCGGCGCGGCGCGCGCGAAATCACCGCGCTCGGCGCATCGTTCGACCGCATGCGCAAGAGCCTCGACAAGGCTCTGAAGCTGCTCGGTGGCTGAACCGATGGGCCGGCCCGTGTTCGTGAGCTATTCGCAGGTCGATCGAGACACGGCGTTCGACGTGGTCGGTTGCCTGGAGGCGCGCGGCATCGAATGCTGGGTTGCGCCGCGGGACATCGCGCCGTCGGCCGAATGGGCCGCGGAAATCATCGACGCGATCTCGGCGGCGCGCGTCATGGTGCTGATTTTCTCGAGGGACAGCAACGACTCGCCGCAGGTGCGCCGCGAAGTCGAACGCGCCGTTCACAAGAACGTGCCGATCATCGCGTTTCGCGTCGACAATGTGCTGCCCGAGAAGAGCCTCGAGTATTTCCTCAGTTCGCAGCACTGGCTCGATGCGTTCCCGGCGCCGCGCGAGAGCTACTACGAGAAGCTATTGCAAGACCTCAACCGCGCGCTGGCCGCAGGAAGTCGCGCGGGGGCGAGCGTCGCCGCGCGCGCGCCGGTATCGCCGGCGGCATCCGCAGCGCCGTTCCCCGCGGCGCTGATGCAGCGACTCGAGCGGCAGCTTGCGCAGGAACTCGGTCCCATCGCCAAGCTGCTGGTGACGCGTGCTGCGGGGCGCGCCGCGAACGTCGAGCAGTTGCGCCGGTTGCTCGCCGAGGAAATCGACTCGGAGGAGCGCCGGCGCCGCTTTCTCGCGGCGTCGACTTAGCGGCCGGCGCCTCAGGCGACGGCCTCTGCGAAGCCGCGTTCGGCGATCCAGGCCTTGTTGAAGAGGCGCGACTGATATTTCGCGCCGCCGTCGCAGAGTATCGTCGCGATCGTGTGTCCCGGGCCCAACTGCTTGGCAAGCCGCACCGCGCCCGCGACGTTGATCCCCGCGGTGCTTCCGAGCAGCAGGCCCTCCTCTCGCAGCAGCCGGTAGACGAAATGCATCGTTTCCGAATCCGGAATGCGCAGCGCATCGTCGATCGGCGCACCCTCGAGATTCGCGGTGACGCGCCCCGTGCCGATTCCCTCGGTGATCGACGAGCCGCCGTCCGTCTTCAGCTCGCCATCCTTGATGAAATGATAGAGCGCACTGCCGGGCGGATCGATGAGCACGATGCGAACCGAGCGGTCCATCGACTTGAGAAACTTCGCGACGCCCGCGAGCGTGCCGCCGGTGCCGGTCGCGGCGCAGAATGCATCGATGCGGCCGCCCGTTTCGTTCCAAATTTCGGGGCCGGTCGACTCGAAGTGCGCATCGCGATTCGCGGTGTTGTCGAATTGATTCGCCCAGACTGCGTTCGGCAGTTCCTGCGCGAGCCGGCCGGCGACCTTTTGGTACTGGTTCGGATTGCTGTACGGGACGGCAGGCACCTTGCGCAGCTCGGCGCCGAGGGCCTCGATGATCTGATACTTCTCGGCCGATTGATTGTCGGGCATCACGATCACGCAACGGTAACCGCGCGCGTTGCATACGTGGGCGATGCCGATGCCGGTATTGCCGGCGGTTCCCTCGACGACGGTGCCGCCGGGCTTCAACACGCCGCGGCGCTCCGCGTCGAGCACGATCCATTTCGCGGCGCGGTCCTTGACCGAACCGCCGGGATTCATGAACTCGGCTTTGCCGAGAATTTCACAGCCCGTCTCCTCGCTGAAGCTGCGCAGCCGAATCAGCGGCGTGTTGCCCACCGCCCCGACAAATCCCTCTCGAATTGGCATTTGAGAATCCCCTAAAATCGCGGGCCCGAGCAGCCGCCTACCACGGCAGCAGCTCACCGCTGTAGCTCAAGAAATGACCGGACTGCGCCCGCGTGAGCGCGCCGATGACCCGCATCATGCCGGCAACGCTCGTCTGCACGTCGAGCGGCGCTCGTGGGCCGCCCATGTCGGTGCGCACCCAGCCCGGGTGCATCGGCACCGCAATGATTCCGCGCGGCGCCAGATCGATGCTCAGCGATTTCATGATCGCGTTGACGGCCGCCTTGCTCGAGCGGTAACCGTACATCCCGCCGGAATCGTTTGCGCCGACCGATCCCAAGACGCTGCTCAAGGTAACGAGCTTCTTCTGTTCGCTGGCCGCCAGCTGCTCGACGAACGCTTCGGCGAGCTTCATCGGTGCGAGCGTATTGACACGAAACACGTCGGTCCATGCCTGATAATTCGATTTGCCGAAACCCGCGAACGACTGCATCCCGGCGACGTTCAACAGCACGTCGATCGGAGTGCCCGCCAGGTGCCGCGCCAGTCCGTCGACGGCCGCGTGATCGGCAACGTCGAGCGCATGCACCGTGAGGCTGCCTGCGGCGTGCCCGGCGAGCCCGGTCAGTGGCTCGGATTTGGCGGGCGCACGCGCGCAGGCGATCACCCGCCAACCGGCGGCGCAATATTGGCGCGCAAATTCGAGTCCGATGCCGCGGCCGGCGCCGGTAATCAGTACTGTTGAAATGAAAGGACTCCGAGGTCTCGCCCCGCATGGTGTCGAGGATCGCTTGACTGGTCAAGGCGCTGGACTGGGAGGAAAACAATCCCCGGCCATGCCGGGGATCCGAGTGGAACAGGTGCCGGGTAATAACCCTACACGTCCTCTTTGGAAGATGCGCGGCCCAATGGGTGCCTGTACGCTCGACCTTCTTCAATCTCGACCGGTGTGGCGCCTAAGTGACGCCTGAGACAAATGCTCTTTCCCGCAGCAGCTAGATTACCGGATATAACTTATGAATCCAATAGTTAAGTGTCAATTCTCCAAACTTTCGGAATCCCCTTAGCGACATAAGTAGTGTCACCCAAACAACAGTCGGCGGACGGCGCGCCAGCTGATGCATTTTTGCGGCGCCGGGGGCAAACTGCCGCCGGTGCGTCGGCGACCCCCGATGAGCCGAGGATCAAAAGCCAATGAAATATCTGCATACGATGGTGCGGGTGACGGATATCGACCGCTCGCTCCGCTTCTACCGCGATGGCCTCGGTCTCGTGGAATTGTCGCGCCGCGATTACCCCCAAGGCCGCTACACACTCGTGTTCCTCGCGGCGCCCGGCGACGAGACCGCCCAGGTCGAATTGACCCACAACTGGGACCCCGAAGCCTATTCGGGGGGCCGGAATTTCGGTCATCTCGCCTATGAGGTCGAGAACATTTACGCGACCTGCAAGCGCCTCCAGGATCACGGCGTCACGATCAATCGCCCGCCGCGCGATGGGCGCATGGCCTTCGTGCGCTCGCCCGACGACATTTCGATCGAATTGCTGCAGCGAGGCGGCGCGCTTGCCCCGGCCGAACCCTGGGTTTCGATGGCCAACACCGGCGTGTGGTAGCGCCGCGTGCGGTCCGCGCGCGGCTGCCGCGACGCAGCGCAGGCCCGAGGCCGCGCGCGCCTAACGCCGGCTAGAACATCTCCGAGGCGTCCGGCGTCTTGATGACCACCGGCCGACGCGACGGAATGTGGTCGCCGGTGATCATCTCGTCATAGGCCTGCCCGGGGCCTACCATCGGGTATACGCCGGCATCCGGATCGATCACGACTTCGAGGAACGCGGGGCCCTTGAAGCGGATGAATTCGCCGACGACGCGCGCCACGTCGGCCTTCTTGTCGAGCCTCGAGGCGAACTTGAATCCGTCGGCAAGCGCCGTCTTCACGAAATCCTTGGTGTGCAGACTCTTGTCGCTCGCGCTCAACCGTCCCTTGAAAAACAGCTTCTGCCACTGCTTGACCATGCCGTCGCCGAAGTTGTTGAGCACGACGACTTTGACCGGCAGGTCGTAGGTCGTCACCGTTTCGAGCTCGCCGAGATTCATGCGAATGCTCGCGTCGCCGTCGATGTCGACGACGAGCCGATCGCGCTGGGCGAACTGCGCTCCGACCGCCGCCGGCAGGCCGAAACCCATCGTTCCCATGCTTCCCGAGGTGAGCCAGAGCCGCGGACTGCGGAAATCGAAGTACTGCGCGGCCCACATTTGGTGCTGGCCGACGCCGGTCGTGATGATCGCCTCGCCGCGCGTGAGCCGGTTGATCTCCTCGATCACGTAGTACGGCTGAATCAGCTCGCTCGCATGGTCGTAGTTCATCGCATGGGCTGAGCGCAGCGCGTCGCAGTGGCGGCGCCATTCGGACCAGTCGCGCGCGAACCCGCGCGCCTTGCCGTAGTCGAGCAGCGTCAGCAACGCATCGGGAACCAGGCCGACGTGGCTCCAATCGACGCGCTTGACCTTGTTGATCTCCGAGGCGTCGATGTCGAAATGCGCGATGAATTTTGCGCCGCCCGCAAATCTCTCGGGGTTGCCGGCGACCCGGTCGTCGAAGCGCGCGCCGACCGCGAGCAGGCAATCACAGTCGTCGACCGCGTAGTTCGCGAATGCGGCGCCGTGCATCCCGAGCATGCGCATCGAGAGCGCGTCGGTCGTGTCGACCGCGCCGATGCCCATGAGCGTCGTGACCACGGGGATCTGAAAGGTCTTGGAGAACTCACGCAGCGCGAACGCGGCGTTGCCGTTGATCACGCCGCCGCCGGCATAGATCAGGGGCCGGTTCGCCTTGGCCAATGCCGCAAAGAGATCCGCGCAGGCGGCCTCCGGCAGCTTGTTGGCGCCAAGCCGGTTCATGCGCTGGCGATAGCCGGGTACCGGCAGACGCCCCGAGCCATGAAACACGCCTTTCCAATTCTGAACGTCCTTCGGGATGTCGAGCACGACCGGACCCGGCCGGCCGGTGCGCGCGATCTCGAACGCGGTGCGTACCGTGGCTTCCAGCTTGGTCGGGTCGGTGATCAAGAAAACGTGCTTCGCGACCGCGCCCATGATGGAGGGCACCGGCGCTTCTTGAAACGCGTCGGTGCCGATCGACGTGGTCGCCACCTGGCCGCAAATCACCACGAGCGGTACGGAATCAGCCATGCTGTCGCGCACCGGCGTGACCGTGTTGGTGGCGCCCGGGCCCGAGGTGACCATCGCGACGCCGACCTTGCCGCTCGCACGCGCGTAGCCGGCCGCCATGAAGCCCGCGCCCTGTTCATTCGCCGGCACGATCAGCGGCATCGACGAATCGTGCTCCGCGTTGTAGCGGAACACCGCGTCGTAGATCGGCAGAATCGCACCGCCGCTGTAGCCGAAAATGGTGTCGACGCCCTCGTCCGCAAGGACTTGGACGACCATATCCGCCCCGGTCATGCCGGCGCCGGCCAGCGGGTGCGCGGCTTGATTTAACATCTCGTAACGGTCTTTCACCCCCAAAGACTAGCAGTTCTTCCCACGGCGCCCAAGTCCCGCCGCTGGCGTTAGGCCGCGGCAGTCCCGTATGCTTGAGGGCTATGCGCCACTTGATCGCCATTCTGCTGCAGAACGAAGCCGGCGCGCTGACGCGCGTGACCGGGCTGATTTCGAGCCGCGGCTACAACATCGAATCCCTGTCGGTCGCGCCGACCAATGATCCGACGGTCTCCCGGGTCACGCTGGTGACGATCGGCTCGGAGTCGGTGATCGCGCAGATCAACGCGCAGCTGCTCAAGCTCGTCGACGTCGTCGCGGTCGACGACATGACGAGCGGCGACCATCTCGCGCGGGAATTGATGCTGATCAAGCTGCAAATCTCACCGGAACATGTCGAAGCCGTTGGAGCTCTGTTGCGGCGCGTCGGCGGGCGCGTGCTGTCGCCGAATCCGTCGAGCTACATCGTCGAGCTCACGAGCACCGAGATCGAAATCGGCGAATTCATCGCGAACGTCGCCGCGTTCGGCGAAATCATCGAGGTTGTTCGCAGCGGCGTGCTCGGAATTTCGCGCGCGAATCCGCGGCTGCACGTCGTGCGCTGAGGCGCTACTTCGGCTCGATCGTCGCGACCAGCGCACCGGAATCGTAATCCTTCGCATAGGCTTTCCAGGCGCGCAGCATCGCGGCCGCGGCGGATTCGGACATGGCGAGCGCCTTGCGGCGCCATGGCGCCGCCGCCGCATAGGTCTGCAACGCCTCGACGGCCGCCGCATCGAAGTGGCCGCAGCCGCGCAAATGCGCCCACGCCGTGACTTGCCCCATGCCGTCTACGGCTTCGCGAATGCGCCGCGGCTTGCCGCGCCAGCTCGCAAACTGCAGTCGATCGATACTCGGTTGCAGTTCCTTCAATAGGTAGGCCTGCCGCTCGAAGCGCTCCGCGCGCAGCAGCGCCGGCGGGATGGCCTGCATCAGGCGCTGGACGGCGACCACGCGCGCCGCCTCGCTGCGCCACCGGGGCTGTGCGGCGCCGAGCCAGTCCGCGACCGCCGACGGGGCCGCGAACTTCAAGTCGAGCAGGAAATTCTGATCCGGCGATCCGCGGCCGCGAATCAGCAGCAGATAGCGCGGCAGTCCGAGGCTGCCGTTGCCCGCGATGCGGCGCGCGGCGTCGAGCAGGCGGAAAAATGCGCGATCGGGCGCATCGCGGCGCAACTTCTTGATGAATCGTTTGAGCTGCTTCTTCTCGCCGTCCTGCAGCGCGAATGCACGGCGGCCGTCGATGCGAATGCGCCGCCCGCCGCCTTGCTCTCTGCTGTAGCGATCGAGCAGATCGGGGCGCGTGCGGCGCGCCGACTGGCGCAGCAGCGCGCGCAGTACCCCGGTCGCGAGCGAGCGCTCGATCCAGCGCGGCTTGCCCTCGGCGATCGCCGCACAATAGGCGGACATGAACGTCTCTTGCAGCTCGCGCCCCTGAGACGGATTGAGCAGCAGCCCCTCTGCTGCAACCCGGACACAGGCTAGAAAGCGTACGATGTCGATCGTGAAGGGCGCGAGGCAGGCATCGTCGAAGTCGTTGATGTCGAAGTAAACCAGCCGATTGTCGCCCTTGAACGCACCGAAGTTCTCGAAATGCAGATCTCCGCAGACGAACGTGCGGGGCGCGCGAAACAGCTTGTCGCCCGGCCGCAGGAACCCGAGGAACAGCGGGTTGGCGCCCCGAAAAAACCCGAATGGATCCGCTCGCATCGCAGCCAATTTGAGCAGCAGTCGCTCGACGTCGCGGCCGGCGTTTTGCGCTAATATTTGACGAGAGATGTTGCTGAGGCCCGGCATGATGGGTTCCGTTTCGAATGCTACATTATCGGGCGCCTCGGCCGCATATCGTCAAACCCCTATTGATTGGAAAGGTGAGTGAATAATGGCAGAGCTTGAATTGAAACCGCATCATGCGGAAGACCCGAACACGCGCCGCGTCGGAATTGCGGTCGGCGTCATCGGCATTTTGCTGTCGGTCGTCACGATCGCGTCGCATCGGGCGCATACGAACGCGGTGATCCTGCGGACCGAGTCGAACGACCTTTGGGCCTACCACCAGGCCAAGAAGATCCGCGAGAACACCAGCGACGTGGCAATCACGGTGCTGCAGACCTTGTCCACCGATGCCGCGAAAATCGAGCCGTCGGTGCGCAAACTCGAGGACGCCCGCAACAAATTTGCGGATGACGCGAAGGAGAAGCAGAAGGACGCCGAAGAGAAGGACCGGGAGACCGCGGCCGAGGAGCATCGCGCGCTGCGCTTCGATATCGGCGAGGGACTGCTGGAACTCGGGCTCGTGCTTTCCTCGCTGTACTTTTTGGCGCGCAAGGCCTTCTTTCCGATCTTCGGCCTCATTGCGAGCGTCGCCGGCGCTGCGCTCGGCGTCGCGGGTCTTCTGCTTTGAGGCAGTGGCTGCGCGCGCTGGCGGCCTCGTTGTGGATCTGCGGGGCCGCCGCGGGTGCCGTTGGCGCCGCCGCGTCGGATCCTCCGTCCGAGACCCGCATCGAAGCGCGCTCGGCGAGCTATTTGCTCGTCGGACTCGTGCACGGGGAATCGATGAATGTTCACGTCAGCCGGCTGCTCGACAACTCTCCGGTCCGCGATGCACAGGTCACGCTGCTGCTGCGCGGGCGCGAATACCCTGCGACCGCACAGGTCGACGGCGGCTACGCGCTGGACGCCAAGGATCTCGCGCTGCCCGGCTCGACGGCCATCGAATTTCGCGTCGTGCGGGGCGGCACGCCGGAGAGCTTGCACGCAACGCTGCAGACGGCCGAGCAAAGCGGCAAGGACGACGACAAGAGCGGAATTCGGCAATACGCGTGGTGGGTGCTCAACTTCGGAGTCTGCATCGGCGCGCTGGTGCTCTACAGCCGGCGCAGCAAGAACTCGGAAGACTAAAAGGTCTGCTGCACGGTGATCAGGAATTGCACGGCGCGAATCCCGGCGAGCTGTTCGAGCGGCACGGCGATGTCGACGTGCAGCACGTTGCCGAGGCCGGAGCGCGTGTTGCCGAGACGCAGGCCGAAGCCGACGTCCTTGAGCAGGCCCGGGTCGCTGTTGCCGACCGAACCGTGGCCCCAGGTGCGTCCGACGTCGGTAAATACGGCGCCGCCGACACGCGCGAGCCGAAATGGATACCAATCGGTGTAGAAGCGCTGCTCGACGGTCCACAGGAAGCGCGAACTGCCGGCCTCGTACCGCAGCGGGTAGCCGCGCAGCCCGCTGTCGCCGCCGATCAGCAGCTGCGTATCGGGATCGAGCGCGTCGGTCGTGGTTGCCGAAAGATTGCTGTAGAACAGCCAGTCCGGGCGCCACCGCAAATAGTAGCTCGCCGTTCCGGTCGCGATGAGGTTGCGCGGATCGCCGTGTTCGATGCGCGAGCTGAAGGTGCCGTTCAGGAATAGATATTGGGAATGCGGGAGCTCGAATCCGCTGCGGGCTTTTGCGGCCAGCATGAGCGCCTCGCGATCGGCGCCGAACGCCGTGCTCGTGTAGCCGATCTCGCCGCTCACCTCGGTGCCGAAGTACAGGTCTTCGGTGCGCCCGATCTGGTTGAAGTCGGCGACCTTGCGGTAATCATCCTGGAGCACGTCGAATCCGGCGAACGGGTAGGAAAGCGTCCGGTCCGGCGGCAGCTGCCGCGCCGGCAGTGAAGTCACGGGTGTCGGCACGAACAGGCTGCGGTCGTAGCGCATCCCGAACGTCCAGCGCGTTACCCAGCCGTTGTCGAGGCCCTTGGAGACGCCGCCGCTCAGTTCATAGCTGGTTTCGTCGTCGTTGAACTGATCGACGATGTTGCCGAGGTTGTAGCGCGACACGGTGCGGTCATAGTCGGAGGCGAGGATGTTGACCGCGCCGCGGGTATCGAGCGAGTAGAACGGGTGGGTGACCTGCAGCGTGCGCTGATGACCGTCGCTCGAGTCGATGTAGGCGAGCGTGTCCGTCCACCTCGTGCCGAACACCGTGGGGTCGGACCAACTCACGCCGTCGCTGGTCCGATCGACGTTGACCGTGTGCCCGAATTGCAGGCTCTTGCCGCTCCCGAGGATGTTCGAATCCTGAATATAGGCGTTCGAATTGTTGGTACCTCCGGTGCGCCCGAACGAGAGGCCGGGGCTCAAGGTCCAGACGTCCTTGGTCGTGACTTTGATATCGACCTTGCCGTCCTTGAAGCGCACCGGAACGACGCGCGCGTCGTAGAAGTAGGTCAGCAGCCGCAGATTGCGCTCGGTTTCGGCCAATTTGCGCGCGAGATACGCGTCTCCCGTCTTGAACAGCAGCTGCGCGCGAACCACCGAGGGTTTCGTCGTCACATGCAGGTGATCGGCGAGCCGGTAAATGCCGGCGTTTTCACGGCGGTCGGCCTCGTTGAAAATGTCGCGGACGTCGATCTCGATTTCGCCGATCACCGCGTGGGCGGCCTCGAGTTCGGCGTCGCTCGGCAGGCCCGCGGCCCGCGGCTCGTCGATTCGCGTGTGCTCGACGTCGGTGAGTTTCGCGGCGACACCGAGGTCGGCCAGGGTCGCGGCCAGTACCGCGATCGCTGCTGCGCGAAATGGAAAAATTACAGCCCCGCGCCGACCGTGCCGCTACAGAGCGGCGTTGTCGGTCTCACCCGTACGAATACGCAATACTCGCAGGATGTCGGTCACGAAAATCTTGCCGTCGCCGACTTTGCCGGTCTTGGACGCGCCGACGATTGCCTCGAGCACCTGGTCGACGAGCTCGTTCTTGACCGCGACTTCGATGCGGGTTTTTGGCACGAAATCGACGACGTATTCCGCTCCGCGATACAGCTCCGTATGGCCTCGCTGGCGCCCGAAGCCCTTGACCTCCGTGACGGTCATACCGGAAACACCAATCTCCGACAGTGCCGCACGCACGTCATCGAGTTTGAACGGCTTGATAATGGCTGTAATCAATTTCATCCCAGTCTCCGCGGAATTTATGTGGCCGACGCCGCAATACTATTACTATTGCACGTCAGGGGCACGCAGTGAACACGATGCATCATGCCCTTTCCTGGTGCATTTGCCCCGAAAGCGCGACGTCCGGGGCTGAAAGGCTCGATTCTTGAATCCATGATGAGCACCATTTTGATCATCGGGGCCGGCCAAGCCGGCTCGCAGGCGGTCGATACGCTGCGCCGAGAAGGCTATACCGGCCGCTTGGTTCTGATCGGCGACGAGCCCGAACTGCCCTACCAGAGGCCACCGCTCTCCAAGAAATACCTGTCGGGCGAATTGGCGCCGGAGCGACTGCTGCTGCGCCATCGATCGTTCTACGACGATCACCGGACTGAACTGCTGCTCGGCAACCGGGCGGCCGGTCTGAATCCGGCGGCTCGGCGCGTGACACTCGCCGACGGCTCGCAGTTGTCGTACGACCGCTTGCTGCTGTGCCTCGGCGCGCATTCGCGCCGCTTGAGCTGTCCGGGCAACGAGCATCCCGGCGTTCATTACCTGCGCGATCTCGCCGATGCCGCCGCGCTGCGCGCTGCGCTCCGGCCGCAGGCCCGCGTCGTGATCATCGGCGGCGGCTACATCGGACTCGAGGCCGCGGCGACTTGCCGCAAGCTCGAGTGCGAGGTCACGGTGCTCGAAATGGCCGATCGGCTCATGAATCGCGTCGTTGCGCCGATCGTCTCCGACTACTTCGCCAGGGATCACCGCGCGCACGGCGTCGAGATCGCCTGCGACATGCGGGTCGTCCGCATCGAGCGGGCCGCGCAGCCCTCGAGCCCGCTCAGCATCGTGTGCGCGGATGGCCGGCGCTATCCTGCCGATCTCGTCGTCGTGGGCGTCGGCGCCGTCGCAACGACCGCGCTCGCGGAGGATGCCGGTCTCGCCTGCGACAACGGAATCACCGTCGATGAATATTGCCGCACCAGCGATGCGGCGATCTTTGCCGCCGGCGACTGCGCCAACCAGTTTTCGGCGCACTACGGCCGCCGCGTGCGCTTGGAATCGGTCGACAATGCGTTCGAACAGGCGAAAACCGCGGCCCAGAACATGCTGGGACGGAACGTCGTGCACGACCGAATCCCGTGGTTCTGGTCCGACCAGTTCGACAGCAAGCTGCTGATCGTCGGGCTTTCGCAGGGTGCCGAGGAGGTCGTGCGACGCGGCGATCCGGCGGCCCACAGCTTCAGCATTTGCTATCTCAAGGACCGCGAGTTGCTCGCCGTCGAAGCCATCAACCACCCGAAGGACTACATGGCGGGCCGCAAGCTGATCGCCGAGCGGGCGCGCTTGGACCTCGCGAAGCTTCGTGACCCGCAGATTGCGCTCAAGGACGCGCATTGATGCCGTTGATCGGGTGATTGGAGGCGGGGATGGCCGCCCCCGCCCCCCCGCGCTCACTCGAACAGCGCGAGCAGGTCCTTGGTATCGACTTGCCGCCCCGGACGGACCAGCACCTCTTTGATGACTCCGTCGCGCTCGGCACGGACCGAGGTTTCCATTTTCATCGCCTCGAGCGTCAGCAGTACGTCGCCGCGGCGCACCGACTGGCCGGCATGCACGGTCACGGTCACGACGGATCCCGGCATCGGCGCACCCACTTGGTCGAGATTGCCTGCTTCGGCCTTGCGCGGCGGCGCGCGCTTGGCGACTTGGCTGCGGTCGGCGACGCGGATCGGGCGGGGCTGGCCGTTCAATTCGAAGAAAACCGTGCGCGTGCCGTCCTCGTGCGCGTCGCTGGTCGTCACGTAACGGACGATCAGGGTCTTGCCGCGCTCGATATCGATGTTGATTTCCTGGCCGGATTGCATGCCGAAGAAGAACACCGAAGTCGGCAAGGACGCCATATCGCCGAACTTGGCGCGATCCGCGGCGTAGTCGAGGAAAACTTTCGGGTACATGAGGTAGGACGCGAGATCGAAATCGCTGATCGCGCGCCCCGCTTTCGACTCCGCGGTGGCCCGCTCCGCGTCGAGATCCGCCGGCGGCATGAGCTCGCCGGGGCGCCGGTCGAGCGGCTGCTTGCCGCCCAAGATCTTGCGCTGCAATTCGGGCGGGAAGCCGCCGACTGGACGCCCGAGATCCCCATGGAAGAACTGCACGACCGATTCCGGGAACGCAATCTCGGTGTTCGGATCGAGCACCGCCTCGCGCGTCAATCCGCTCGTGACCATCATGATCGCCATGTCACCGACCGTCTTGGAGGTCGGCGTGACTTTGATGATGTCGCCGAACATCCCGTTGACCTCGGCATAGGCCTGTGCAACCTCATGCCAGCGGTGATCGTCGATGCCGAGAGAGCGGGCCTGCTCGCGCAGATTCGTGTACTGCCCGCCGGGCATGCCGTGCACATAGACTTCGGAGGCGCCCGCGCGTACGTCGCTCTCGAATGACACGTAGCCGCGGCGCACCTGTTCCCAATAGCCGGAAATCAGCCGCAAATTGGCCGAGTCGATTGCGGCGGCGCGCGGACCGTAGCGCAGCGCCTCGACGATCGATCCCAGGTTCGGCTGCGAGGTGAGGCCCGACAGCGCATCGATCGCGCCGTCGACCGCGTCGGCGCCCGCCTCGATCGCCGCGAGCACGCTCGCGGCGCCGATGCCGCTCGTGTCATGCGTATGGAAATGGATCGGCAGTCCGATCTCCTCTTTGAGCGCCTTGACGAGGATCGCGGCCGCGCTCGGCTGACACAAACCGCCCATGTCCTTGATGCCGAGGATATGCGCGCCCATCGCCTTGAGCTCCCGCCCGATACCGAGGTAGTAGCGCAGGTCGTATTTTGTTTCGCGCGGATTCGAGAGATTCCCGGTGTAGCAGATCGCGGCCTCGCAGAGCCGATCGGTGCGCCGCACCGCTTCGATCGACACCTTCATGTTCTCGACCCAATTGAGGCAATCGAACACGCGAAACAGGTCGACGCCGCCCTTGCCGGCTTGATCGATGAAGAAGCGCACGACGTTGTCCGGATAATTGGTGTAGCCGACCGCGTTTGCCGAGCGGACCAGCGTTTGCAGCAGCAGGTTCGGCATGGCGGCGCGAAATTCCGCGAGCCGCTCCCAGGGATCCTCGCGCAGGAAGCGCATTGCGACGTCGAAGGTAGCCCCGCCCCAGCACTCGACCGAAAACAGGCCGGGCAGCAGGCTCGCGTAGTAAGGCGCGATCGCCGCCATGTCATGGGTGCGAAACCGCGTCGCGAGCAGCGACTGGTGCGCATCACGCATGCTCGTGTCGGTCAGCAGCACGCGCGGCTCGGCGAGCATCCAGGCCGCAAAACGATCGGGCCCGAGCTCATCGAGCTTTTGCTTCGTGCCCGCGGCGGGCGGCGGCAGCGCGATTTTCGGCAGGCGCGGAAACACCGGCTCGCGCGGAGCCGCCCGCCCCTTGACCTCCGGATTGCCGTTGACGATCACGTCGCCGATGAACGAGAGCAGCCGCGTCGCCCGATCGCGCTTGCGCGGGATGCGGAACAACTCCGGCGTCTCGTCGATGAACTTGGTCGTGTAGTCGAACGCGGCGAAGCGCGGGTGCGTGATCAGCTGATCGAGAAAGCGCAAGTTTGTCACGACACCGCGAATGCGAAATTCCCAGAGCGCGCGGTGCATGCGTGCAATGGTCTCCTCGGGCGTCGGCGACCAGGTCGTGACCTTGACCAGCAGCGAATCGTAATAGCGCGTGATGATCGCTCCGGCATAGGCGGTGCCCGCGTCGAGGCGCACGCCGAAACCGGCCGGGCTGCGATAGGCGGTGATCCGCCCGTAATCCGGCACGAAATTGTTCTCGGAATCCTCGGTCGTGACGCGGCACTGCAGCGCATGGGCATTGACGCGGATCTCGTCCTGCGCCGGAACGCCGCTCTCCGGCGTGCCGATCCTCGCGCCCGCCGCGATCCGGATCTGCGCCTTGACGAGATCGACGCCCGTGATGCATTCGGTCACGGTGTGCTCGACCTGGATGCGCGGGTTGACCTCGATGAAATAGAACTTGCCGGTGTCGGCATCCTGCAGAAATTCGACGGTCCCGGCGGCCTGGTAGCCGGCGGCGCGGCCGATTTTCAAGGCCGCCTCGCACAGCGCGGCGCGTTCGCCGGAACTCAAGAATGCCGCGGGAGCCCGCTCGACGACTTTCTGGTTGCGCCGCTGCACCGTGCAGTCGCGCTCGTAGAGATGCACGAGATTGCCGTGCTTGTCGCCGAGGATTTGCACCTCGACGTGGCGCGCGCGGCGGATCAGCTTCTCGAGATACACCTCATCCTTGCCGAAGGCGGCCTTCGCCTCGCGCCGCGCGGCCGCCACAGTCTCGATGAGGTCCTTGTCGCTTTCGACGACGCGCATGCCGCGGCCTCCGCCGCCCCAGCTTGCCTTGAGCATCGCGGGGAAGCCGACCGCGTGCGCCATCGCGAGCAGCGCGGCGCCGTCGGCGGGCAGCGGCGGGGTCGCCGGCATCACCGGCACGCCCGCGCGCTCGGCGAGGTTGCGGGCTTCGACCTTGTTGCCGAGCCGGCGCATCGTGTCGGGCAGCGGTCCCACGAAGACGATGTTCGCGGCCGCGCAGGCCTCGGCGAATTCCGGACTCTCCGACAGGAAACCGTATCCGGGATGAATGGCCTCGGCGCGGGATTCGAGCGCGATTCGAATGATGTCCTCGATGTCGAGATACGCCTCGATCGGCCCCTTGCCCTCGCCGACCAGATAGCTTTCGTCGGCCTTGGTTCGGTGCAGCGAGAACCGGTCCTCCTGCGAGTGGATCGCGATCGTGCGAATGCCGAGTTCGGTTGCCGCCCGCATCACGCGAATCGCGATTTCACCGCGGTTGGCGATCAGCAGGCTCTTGAATGTGGCGCTTTTGATGAATGGATCCATTGCCGAATGATGATAGCCTTGCGGTCGGCGACCGACCAGAGATATCGAGGAGGCCGGATGTTTGGCATCGCAATTCACGGCGGCGCGGGCACGCTGCCACGCGCCGACATGACGAGCGAACGCGAGCAGCAGTACCGCGAAGGACTTGAGGTCGCACTGGATTTGGGCGCCGATCTGCTGGAGCGCGGCGGTTCGAGCTTGGACGCGGTTACGCGCGCGGTCGCGAGTCTCGAGGACAATCCGCTGTTCAACGCCGGGCGCGGCGCCGTGTTCACGTTCGAGGGCTTCAACGAACTCGATGCCTCGATCATGGACGGACGCACGCTTGCCGCCGGCGCGGTCTGCGGCGTGAGCCACATCAAGAATCCCGTTGAGCTCGCGCGCACCGTCATGGAGCATTCCGATCACGTTCTGCTCTGCGGAGCGGGCGCCGAGGATTTCGCCCTGAGCCGCGGCTTCGCGCTGATGCCGCGCGGTTATTTCCATACCTCCGAACGCTGGAACCAGCTGCAGCGGATTCGCAGCGGCGATGTGCAGCTCTCGGCGCTGACGATTTCGCACGTCGGCACCGTCGGGGCGGTGGCGCTCGATCAGGCGGGAAATCTCGCCGCCGCGACGTCGACCGGCGGCATGACCGGCAAGCGCTTCAACCGGATCGGCGACTCGCCGATCATCGGCGCCGGTACCTACGCGGACAACCGCTGCTGCGCGGTCTCGGCGACCGGCCACGGCGAGGTGTTCATTCGCGCGGCCGTCGCACACGATATTTGCGCACGCATGCGCTACGGCGGCCGCTCGCTCGCCGAGGCCGTGCGCGAGGTCGTCCTCAAAGAGCTGCCGGCCATGCAGGGCGAAGGCGGCGTGATCGCGATCGACCGCGCCGGCGAGATCGTGCTGGAGTTCAATTCCGAGGGCATGTTCCGGGCGAGCCGCAAAGCCGGGGAAGCCGCACAAATCGCGATCTATCGCTAGCGAACCGCCTGCCCTTTGCGCTTCTCGAACCGTCCGGTCTTGAGCGTGCTGTACTCGGCTTCCATGACGACGACGCGATTGCGTCCCTGTTCCTTGGCCGTGTACAGCGCTTCGTCGGCGAGCTGAATCAGGCCGTCGGGCGTGCGGTTCACGCTCGGCTTGATGTAGGCGGCGCCGATGCTGATCGTGAGTCGCGACGCGACGATCGAGGCTTCGTGGGGAATGTTCAATTCCGCGATCGAGCGCTGGATACGCGTGAGCACCTCCGCGACGTATTCGCGGCTCGCCTCGTAGAGCACGACCGCGAACTCCTCGCCGCCGTAGCGTGCGACGAAATCGAGCGGCCGCCGGGCGGATTGGCTCAAAGTGGTCGCGACCGCGCGCAAACATTCGTCTCCGGCTTGATGCCCGTAGCGGTCGTTGTAATTCTTGAAGCAGTCGATGTCGGCGAGCAGCACCGCGACCTGCTTCTCCTCGCGCACCGCCTGCTGCCAGGCGCGCTGAATGTGCTGGTCGAACATGCGGCGGTTCTGGATGCCGGTCAGGCCGTCGCGCGCAACCATCTCGCGCAGCAGCCCGGCCTCGAGAAACCGCAGCCGGCTGGTCCTCTCGTGCATGTAGACGACCGACGCACCGACGAGGTTCGCGGCCACGATCGCGAGCGTGTCATAGCTCAATTCGGCGCTCGGCAGCTGCACCGCGGTCGCCGCGGCAAGATAAAAGAACAGCACGATCACGTTGGCCGCGAGCGCGTTGTAGAAGATGAGCCCCGCGAGGAAATAAACGTACATCGTCGCGAGCACCAGGCTCGGAAACAGAAACGCGACGCCGCCCGCGGAGGCGATCAGCTCGATCGCGACCTGGCTGAGCCCGTAGATCGTCACCGCGACCATCGTCACGGATTGGTAGATCCGATGGCGGCGCGCCGAGAAACTCGTCGCGAGCACGATCAACAGGATCGGCACGATCACGAGGATGTGCAACAGGCTCGGAATGCGGTTCAACTTCGCGCCGAGCACCAGGGTCTCCATCGCCGAAAACGCGATCGCGATTGCGATCGCGAGGCACAGGTTGGTGCGGATCGAGACGAGCGTTTCCTCGAGATTGGTGCGCCGGAATTCGGCCTCGAGATCCGGGGTGAAGTTAAGCCATGGGATGCCCGATTTCAGCTGCCGGGCGTACGGCAAATCCGGCCAATCCTCCGCCGTGAATCCATTCGTGGTGTTCATCCGGGACACCGTACGCAGGAACCCGGGTCGACTCTAGGACGTGCGCCACACGCTGCGACGAAAGGGCCGCGGCGGGACTCCGCCTCGAGCTGCTGGTGATGCTTCATTATGTCAAATGCCCCCTCAGTCCTTGAGGTATTTTGCGAGATAGGCGTCGAAATCGAGCGTATCGGCGGCCTCGATGCGCGCCTGCGCATCGTGCGAATCCTGTGCTGCGGTCGCGAATTCCGCAAGGCGCCGCTCGTTCGGCGGATACAGCCCGAGGAAATAGTCCTTGTGCAGCTTCGACATGCGCTGCGCGAGTTGGAAGAACGTCTCCCCGGTCTGGCGCATCTCCGCGAGCAGCCGCGCCGACGGGGTTCGCTCGACATCGTCGACCTTGGCGCGCTGCTGCTCGAGAGCCGCCAGATACGGGCGCTGCGGATTGCCATAGTCGAGCAGCTCGGCGAGCCCCTGCATCGAATCGAGCAGCTCGCCCGCCCATTGGGTCAGAGGCACCTTGCGCCCCGCGCGATTCAATTGCAGTCCGGGTTCGCGGCCCGACTTGGCGACGATCAGATGGTTGGCGTCGAGATCGTCCTGCTCGCCGCGGCCGATCGGTTCACTCTCGCGCAGCAGACAGAGTGCGAGAAACGCCTCGAGAAACCGCAGTTTGTTCTGGTTGACGCCGACCGGGTCGAACGCGCTGACGTCCAACGCGCGCACCTCGACGTATTCGACGCCGGCACGGTGCAGCGCCTTGGTGGGGCGCTCACCGGAGCGCGCGACGCGCTTGGGGCGGATGAAACTGTAGTATTCGTTCTCGATCTGCAGAATGTTCGCGTTGAGCTGGCGATACACGCCGTCGACCTTGACGCCGATCTTCTCGTAAGCCGGAAACGGCGTGCCGATCGCGCGCGACAGATCGCGGATGTATTCATCGAGGCTGTTGACCGAAACGCTGACCGTCGCCTGGTTCTTGTTGCGGTAGCCGATGTCGCTCATGCGCAGCGAGGTGGCGAACGGCTGGTAATAGGTGTCGGAATCCAGCGCCGGCAGGTCGGCCTCGCGCCCCGCGAAAAAACTCTTGGAGACGGCCGGTGAAGTGCCGAACAGGTACAGCACGAGCCAGCCGTAGCGCCGATAGTTGCGCAGCACGCCGAAGTACTGCTCGGAGACGAAATCCTGCCGCACTTGCTTCGATTTGTTGACGTGCTCGAGCACGTCCCAGAGATGCGACGAAAACGAATAGTTGAAATGCACGCCGGAGATGGCCTGCATGATGCGCCCGTAGCGCAGGCCGAGGCCGTTGCGGTAGATCGTCTTCATGCGTCCGACGTTCGACTTGCCGAATTGCGCGAGCGGAATGCTCTGGTCGCCGTCGATCGCGCTCGGCATGCTCGTCGCCCAGAGCAATTCGTCGCCGAGGTGCCGATAGACGAATTGGTGGATGTCGCAAAGGTACTGCAGCAGCTCCCAGGTGTGCTGGAACGGCGGCGTCACGAGTTCGATCAGGGATTCCGAGAAATCGGTCGTGATGTGCTCGTTGGTCAACGGCGCCCCAAGCGCCGGCGGGTGCGGGGTTTGAACGATTTCGCCGGCGGGGTTCACGCGCAGGGACTCTTTCTCGACGCCCTTGCGGCCGCCGCCGAGCACGTTGCGTTCACCCGAATTGATCAGGCCCGCCAGGCGCCGCTCGAAGTGCTTGTCAATCACGTTTCGCACCAATGTGTTTCGACCTCACGGACGGCCCCGATCGATCGATGCGGGGAGCCGACCGACGAGGATACTTGAGCGCCGCGTCATTTTCTAAGGCAGATCGAGCCCGCAGCCCGCTAGGGCAATTCGGCGATCACGTCGATTTGAACCAGAAAACCGGGATCGACCAAGCGCTGAACCTGCACCCAGGAGGTCGCGGGCAAGCGCTCCTTGTCATAGTATTCGAAGCGCAAATCGGAGGCCTTGAGCAGCGCGTCCATGTCCGTCGTGTAGATCGTCTCCTTGACGATTTGATCGAAATCCGAGCCGTTCGCGGCCAGGGTGCGCTGAATGTTGGCGTAGACGGCGCGCATTTGGGTGGCCATGTCGCCGGGCGCGATCAGCCGGCCCTGGGCATCCACGGGCACGGACCCCGCGACATAGAGCGTCTTGTCGATGAGTACCGCCTGCGCGTAGCCGAAGTCCTTCTCGTACGTATTGAGATGGAATACCTGCTTGATTCGCGGGGGCGGAGCCTCGGGCTCGGCTTGCTGCTTGCAAGCGGCGAGCAGCAGCAATGCGCCGAACGCGAGACTGACGGGGAATTTGCCGACCATGATGCTCCGCGATTCTGAGGATCAACCCGTTCGAGCCGCTTCCGCGTGCGCGCGCAAGGCTCGCAGCATCTTCGGCAAATCCCGCTTCAAAGCGGCCTTCACAAACCAACGCGGCATCCAAAATCCCGGCGAGAACTCCAGGACGTAATGCGCCACGGTGTACTCGCCGTCGCTCTGCAAGCCCCACGAGCCGCGCAAGCGCATCTGATCGCCGGCGACCTTTTCGAATGCGATGCCGTCGGGCTTATTGTAGCTCGCCAACACATCGTAGCTTACGCGAGGCGTAAACCACGCGTAATCCATGACCTGGCGGATGCGCTGCCAAGACTGGTCCTTTGCCGTTTCCTGCACGACACAGAGCTTCAGCCCGGGCACGATTTGCAGCGCCTCTGGACAACTCGTGAGGATCTGCCAGAGCGCGTCCTTGGTCGCGTGAATTCGGATCGAAGCGGTCGCGGTACCGCTCGCCTCGGCGGGGTCCATCACGATGCTGAGCGCAAAATCATCGCCCGTCGGCGGGCTCGAGCTCGCTCTCGGGGGCGTCTCCTCGGAGCCCACAGCCGACGCGGCGACGAGCAGAGCAAGCAATGCGCAACCGAGGTGCGGCCGGCGGCGGGATCCAGATTGCATCACGTTCACCGGCACCTCGCTATTGGCGGGTTTCCGCATTGGCGGCATCGATCCAGCGGCCGACGCTTTGTTCGAGCAAATCGCTCGGCAGCGCACCGGGCTCGAGAATCGCCGCATGGAACGCGCGCAGATCGAATCGATTCCCGAGCTTCTCCTCGGCGCGTCTACGCAGTTCGCGGATGCGCATCGCGCCGATCACGGCGCCGAGCGCCTGCGCGGGTTCGGCGAGCGCGCGGTCGACGACGGCCGCCGCGGCCGCCTCGTCGATCGGCAGCTGCGCGTGCAGATAGTCGATCGCGGCTGCGCGGCTCCACGCCTCGCTGTGCAGTCCACCGTCGACGACCGCGGCTGCGGCCTGGGCGAGTTCGCCCTGCAGCACGCCGAATCGCGCGGCGGGCTCGCGCGTGAGGCCCATCTCTTCGCCGAGGGACTGCGCGTAGAGCGCCCAGGCATCCCCGAACGCGGGTTGGGCGCCGAACCGGCGAAACCGCGGCAGGTCTCGCGCCGACAGTTGCGCCACGCGCTGGGCATGCCTGCCCGGCAGGTAAGCGCCGAGCAGCAGCGGCGCGATCTGGAACGCACGTACCGAGATCGCGGTATTGACCTCGAGCGCGGCCGGAAAATTGCCGTCCGGCGTTGCGCCCCGGTAAGTCAGCGCAAGGCCCGGTATCTCGCGGAATCGCGGCGCGGCGCGAATCGCGGCGGGAGCCGACGGCGGCGACGCGAGGACCGTGGGAGCCGCCGCATCGATGCGAGTCTGCAGGTCGAGATAGGCGCTCAGCAGGTCTGCCGGAGTTCCCGCGCCCGCATGCACGTCATGGCGCAACAGATCGAAGTAGGCCTGCGGACTGCCGGAGAAGCCCGCCTCATTGGCCACCGCCTGCAGGCGGCCGCGCACTCGCTCGACCTCGGAGACACAGAGCCGATGTGCCTGCGCCGGCGTGAGCTGCGAGCCCGTTTGCTTGCGGACCAGATACCCATACCAGGCCTCGCCGAGCGGCAGCCGCGACCAGCTGCCCTGCACGGGCGCGAGCGGCAAATACTCGCCCTCGAGGACGTCGTGCAAACTCCGATAGGCCGGCAAGACCTTGGTCTTGATCGCGGCCTCGACGCGCTCTGCGAGGCGCGTGCGAATCGGCTCCTCGATCGTGGCCGGCATCGCCGAGAGCGGCCGATAAAAGGGGTTTGCCGAACTGTCCTCGGCGAGCGCCGCGAACTGCACGAGCATCTCGTCGACGAGCGCGCGCGGCGCCAGGTAGCCGCGCCGCATGCCGCTGCGCAGATTGTCGACCGCAACCTGAGTCCAGAGCGCGAATCCATCGATTCTGAGCAGCCAGTTTTCGTAGTCTTTCGCCGTCGCGAACGGCTGCGGCCCCGCGCCGGACCCCATGACTGCAAAATCCTGGGCGAGACCCTCGAACGGATTGACCGGAAACAGCTCCTCGGGATACAGGTAACCCTCGATGCTGAGTTCGCGCCCGCGCTTGAACAACTCGTAAGTGAGGCGCGCCGCGCTCTTCTCCGGCGGCGCAACGATACCCTGCAATTCCGCGAGCGCGCGCCGCTCGAGTGCCAGCGAATCGGCGAGGTATTGCGGTGACAGCGAATTCTCGAGCCGGTCGTCGTAGCGGTGATCGCCGCTCGCGGTTGCCTGGAGCGGATTGAGCTCGAGATACGCATCCCAATAGCGGTCGAGCAAGCGCTCGAGCAGTCCGGAATCCGCGACCGAGCCCGCCACCGGGGCCGCAAGCGCGGCTTGCTGCGGCGCGGACGCCGAGGCGCCGGGCGTCGCCACGCCGGGCGACGCCGCGCCGGGCGCCGAGGCTCCGCTGCAGCCGGCCGTTGCCAAAATGAGGGCCGCGACGCTCGCCGCGAAGGGGAATCGACTCATCGACGGATTATATGCCCCGCAGCTGGTCCATAATTCCCGCCTTCGTCAGCGGCGGGGTCATTCATATGCTGGTTGGGGCCAATCCACGGCGGGTCGCGATCATCGGCGGCGTGAGAATTCCATTCGCACGCGGCAACGGTGCCTACGCGCAGGTCGGCAACCAAGAGATGCTCACGGCGACGCTGCGAGCGCTCGTCGAGCGCTACCGGCTGCAGGGACGGCGGATCGGCGAGGTCGCCGCCGGCGCGCTCGTCAAGCATCCGTCGCAGTGGAATCTCACGCGTGAATCGGTTTTGGATTCGGGTTTGGCGGGCGAGACGCCGGGCCTCGATCTGCAGCGCGCCTGCGGCACCAGTCTCGAGGCCGCCATTTCACTCGGCAACAAGATTGCGCTCGGACAGATCGATTCCGCGATCGCCGCGGGCGTCGACAGCGTCAGCGATCCGCCCGTGGCCTATCCCAAGAGTTATCAGCAACTGCTGCTGAAGAGCTATCGCGGCAAGAGCGTGCTCGAACGCTTGGGTCCCTGGTTCGGTCTACGGCGGGCGCACTTCAGGCCCGTGCTGCCGGGCGTTGGCGAGCCGCACACGGGACTCTCGATGGGCGCGAGCACCGAGCTCATGGTCAAGACCTGGGGTGTCGGCCGCGCCGATCAGGATCAGCTTGCGCTCGAGAGCCACCAAAAGGCCGTTGCCGCCTACAGCGCGGGGTTTTACCGCGACTTGGTGCAGGGCTACCTCGGCCTGGAACAGGACGACAACATTCGGCGCGACACCAGCCTCGAGCTGCTCGCGAAGCTGCCGCCGGTATTCGACACCTCCGGCGCCGGCACGTTGACGGCCGGCAATTCCACGCCGATGACCGACGGCGCGGCCGCCGTGCTGCTCGCGTCCGAAGACTGGGCCGCCGAACATGGATTGCCGATTCTGGCTTTTCTGCGCTACGGCAAGGTCGCCGCCGTGGATTTCGTCGCGAAGCAGGAGGGTCTGTTGATGGCGCCGGTGTACGCGGTCGCACAATTGCTCGGCGACGCCAACGTGTCGCTCCAGGAATTCGATTTTTATGAGATACATGAGGCGTTCGCGGGCCAAGTGCTGTGCACGCTCAGGGCATGGGAAGACAAGACTTTTTGCCGCGACAAGCTCGGGCAGCGCAATGCACTCGGCGCAATCGACCGCGGCAAGCTCAACGTCAAGGGCGGAAGCCTCGCGCTCGGTCATCCATTTGCCGCGAGCGGCGCCCGGATTCTTGCGACGCTTGCCAAGGCTCTCGATGAAACCAAGGGTCAGCGCGGCTTGATATCGATCTGCACGGCCGGCGGAATGGGCGTCACCGCGATCGTTGAGCGCTGAGGAACAAACACGGTATTCTTGAGAAGTCCTTGCAGGACCATGCCGGACACGGGCCCGACGATCCAGCCGGCCGGTTGGGGCCGAAGGCGCGCGCCGGTCATGTATCATTGCCGGACTTCGACCGCCGGGATCGGCCCTGCAACGCGCCTGGGTGCGCCGAATTCGCGCCGACGCGCAGCCTGAAATTGTTACACGAGTATGTCGGATGAAACTCCAAGACCCGAAACTGCTGAAGCAACTTTGTTACATCGACGGCGCATGGACGGCCGCCGATAACGGCACGACGCTGCCGGTGCACAATCCCGCGACCGGTGCCGAGCTCGGCGTGATCCCGAACATGGGTTCGGGCGAGACGCGGCGCGCGATTCAAGCGGCCTCCACGGCGCAACCCGCGTGGGCCGCGCGCACCGCAAAGGAACGCGCCAATCTGCTGCGCCGCTGGTTCGACCTCATCATCGCGAACCAGGACGACCTCGCGGTGCTCATGACCGCGGAACAAGGCAAACCGCTCGCCGAGGCCAAGGGTGAAATCGTGTACGCGGCCTCGTTCATCGAGTGGTTCGCCGAGGAAGCCAAGCGGCTCTACGGCGACGTGATCCCCGGGCACCAGGCCGACAAGCGGATACTCGTGCTGCGCCAGCCGGTCGGTGTGGTCGCGGCGATCACGCCATGGAATTTTCCGGCCGCGATGATCACTCGCAAGGCGGGTCCGGCGCTCGCGGCCGGCTGCAGTTTCGTCTGCAAACCCGCGACCCAGACGCCGTATTCCGCGCTCGCGCTCGCGGAACTCGCCGACCGGGCCGGAATTCCCAAGGGCGTTTTCAACATCGTGACCGGCAAGGCGACCGAGATCGGCGGAGAAATGACCTCGAACCCCTTGGTCCGCAAACTCACGTTCACCGGGTCGACGGAGATCGGCAAGAAGCTCATGGCGCAATGCGCCGGCACGATGAAGAAAATCTCGATGGAACTCGGCGGCAACGCGCCGTTCATCGTGTTCGACGACGCCGATCTCGACGCCGCCGTGCAAGGCGCGCTTGCGAGCAAGTACCGCAACACCGGCCAAACCTGCGTTTGCGCGAACCGCCTGCTCGTGCAGGCAGGCGTCTATGAGGAGTTCGCGCAGAAGCTCAAGGCCGCGGTCGGGAAGCTGCGCGTCGGCGACGGCCTGGCCGCGGTCACGGACCAGGGGCCGCTGATCGATGCGAAGGCGCTCGCCAAGGTCGAAGAACACATTGCCGACGCCGTCTCGAAGGGCGCCTCGATTACCGCGGGCGGCAAGCGCCACGCCCTGGGCGGAACGTTTTTCGAACCGACGATTCTCTCGAACGTCACCACGGCGATGCTCGTCGCACGCGAGGAGACATTCGGTCCGGTCGCTCCCTTGTTCAAATTTCAGACCGAGGCCGAGGCGATCCGCATGGCCAACGACACGGAATTCGGGCTCGCCGCCTATCTGTACACGCGCGATCTGGCGCGCAGCTGGCGCGTCTCGGAAGCGATCGAATATGGAATCGTCGGCATCAACACCGGGATCATCTCGACCGAGGTCGCGCCGTTCGGCGGCGTCAAGGAATCGGGAACCGGCCGCGAGGGATCCAAGTACGGGATTCTCGACTACACCGAGATCAAATACGTTTGCGTCGGCGGTGTCAGCTGAATGAATTGCGCTAATGCTGGGACGATTCCTAGAGTTGTCGATCCAGACGTCCGATATTCCGGCATCGCTGGATTTCTACGCCCGCCTGGGATTCTCGTCGGCTGAGGCCGGTGAAGCCTGGCCGCACCCGTACGCGGTCGTCACCGACGGACGCATCCACATCGGCTTGCACAATGCGCCGCCGCGCGACGGCGCGGCCTGGGCGGACGCGGCACTCACGTTCGTCAAACCGAATTTGCTCGCGAGCCTCGATGAATTGGAGCGCGCCGGCGTGGAGTTCGAGTATCGGCGACTCGGCAACGACCAGTTCAACGAGATCGGCTGGTTCGACCCGTCGGGGCATTTGATCCGGCTCGTCGAGGCGCGGACCTTTTCGCCGAGCAAGCGCCGCTCCGGCGAAACCTCGGGCTGCGGCTATTTCGTCGAGATCGGGCTGCCTGCGGCCGAACTCGATGCTGCAAAAGCCTATTGGGAGCGGCTCGGATTCGTCGGCATCGATGAACCCACCGCGCTGCTGCCGCATGTCTGCTGTACCAGCGACACCGTCAACGTCGGCCTCTACCGCCCCGAGGACATTCGCCGCCCGACACTGCTGTTCGATGCCGACGATCCCGAGGCCGGGCTCGCGCGTTTGCAGGAGCGCGGAATCGAACCGTCGCCCGGCCTGCCGGCCGCGCTGCGCGCAGCTCGCGGCATGCTACTGCTCGCGCCGGAGGGCACTCCGCTCATCGTCGCGCCGCTGTCCGACGCCGCCGGAATCGGCGCCGGCTGATATCGGCACGGCGACGAGCTTGAGTTTCGCGCGAAACTCGTCCTGCACGGCCAAGGCGCCCATCAGCACGCTGAATGGCGTCAGCCCCAGCGAGGATTGACGCAGCCGGAAATCCGCGGTCGCAGCCAACTGCTGATTGGTGCGTTCGAGCACGAACGGGACGAGCTGCTCGCGATTCATGTCCCGCGACCGTGATCGAGACCTCGACGGTGAGCGCCGGTTCGCGGCCCTCGATGCGCATGCTGCGCACGACGATCGTCGCGAAGTGCTCGGCATCGAGCAGCGCCTCGCCGAGCATGTTGCGCCGGGTACCCTGCCGGGCGTCGTCGGTGATCGGCTCCGCGAAATCCGGCCCCTCGGCGGCCCGTGCCGCGGCCTCGTCGACCGTGAAGCCCGCGGCTGGAATTTCCAGAGCAAACGAGGCCGCCGCCGATGCGCCGGCCGGATTGACCCAGCCGGCAAGTTCGCGGTTGACGATCACGTGATCGTGACCGAGACGCGCCATCGGGCCGGCGCGAAACACCAGCAGCCGCAACTCCGAACGCGCGGGGTCGATGCGATAACCGGCACCGCCTGGCGGTGGCGCCGTCGGCTCGGGCGCCTTGCGTTCGCGGCCCGCCGGCAAGCTGCAGCCGAACAGCAGCAGCGCGATCGAGATTGCGGCTGTCAATTTGATCGGCTGCATCGCGGACCCAACTTGCTAGACTACTGGCGAGGCAGTTTGCGCCCGGAGGGTATCGATGCCAAATGCGAAGTCGATTCACCGCTACGGTGTGGTGGCGCAGAGTTTTCATTGGATCATCGTCGCGCTGGTCGTGACCCAGTTCGTGCTCGCGTTGACCGCGGCCGATTTGCCGGTCGGCCTGCAGAAGCTCGCGGTGCTCGCGCGCCACAAGAGCTTCGGCATGACGGTGCTGATGCTGGCGGTGTTGCGCTTGGGCTGGCGCCTCGGGAATGCGCCGCCGCCGTTGCCTGCCGGGATGTCGCCGCTCGAGCGCAGGCTCGCTCGCGCGACACACGCCGCCTTCTACGTGCTGTTGTTTGCGCTGCCGATCTCCGGATGGCTGATGTCGTCGGCCAAGAAATACTCTGTGAGCTGGTTCGGCGTGTTCACCTGGCCCGATTTGATCGGCAAGAGCGAAACCGCTTTCAATCTGCTGCGCACGACCCACCGGGGATTGGGCCTCGCGCTGTTCCTGATCGCCGTGCTGCACATTCTGGCCGCACTCAAGCACCACTTCTGGAACAAGGACGATGTGCTGCTTCGCATGCTGCCGTTCACCAAGACGGAGAACCGTTCATGATTCGCTCATCGCGGACCGCGCTGCAGACACTGATTTGGGCGGCGGCGGCGGCCGCGGCTCCCGTGCACGGCGCGCCCGCCTCGTATGCCTCCGATCCCGCGCAAAGCCGCTTGCAGTTCACGGGCATCCAGGCCGGCGCGGAATTCAAAGCCGTGTTTCACAAGTTCACGGCGGCCGTCGATTTCTCTCCCGACGACCTCGCGGGTTCGCACTTCGACGTGCTCATCGACTTGGCGTCGGTCGACTCCGAGGATTCGGATCGGGACAGCACGATTCGCGGTCCCGACATCTTCGACGTCGGACGTTTTCCCAAGGCGCACTACGTGACGCGCAGCTTCACCAAAACCGCGACCGGCTACAGCGCGGTCGGCGCGCTGACGTTGCGCGGCGTCACCAAGGACGTGCCCATCGACTTTCAATTCGCGTCGAACCCATCGGGCGCAAAACTCGATGGCAGCGCGAATCTAAAGCGCCTCGATTTCGGCGCGGGGCAGGGCGACTGGAAGAGCACCGACCAGATCAAGGACGAGGTGAAGATCAATTTCTCGCTGGTTCTGACGCCGAAGCACTGAAATGCTGAAGGCTCCTCGCAGCTTCGACGACGTCGCCGAATGCGTCGAGGCGACCCTCGCTCGCGTGGGGCCGCGCATCGTGCTCGCGATGCCGCTAGGTGTGGGCAAGCCCAATCCGTTCGTCAACGAACTCTACCGCCGCGCGCGGCGCGACCCTGCGATCAAGCTCAAGATACTCACCGCACTCAGCCTGCGCACGCCGCAGTGGCATGGCGAGCTCGAGCGCCGCTACTGGGAGCCGCTGATCGCACGGGTATTCGGCGATACCGCACCGCTCGAATATTTGCGCGACCTGCATGCGGGCGAAGTGCCCGCAAACGTCGAAATTTCGGAATTCTTCCTGCCGTCGGGCGCGCTGCTCGGCGCCGCACATTCGCAGCGCCACTACACGAGCACCAATTACACCCATGTCGCGCGCGATTACGTCGCGCAGGGCGTCAACGTGATCGCGCAGGTCGTTGCAAAGCGCGGCGGGGGCGCGGGCAGCGAATACAGCATGGGATCGAATCCGGACATCGCGGTCGACCTGCTCGAACTGCTCGCGCCGCTGCGCGCGCAGGGCCACGACGTCGTCGTGATCGGCGAAGTCAACCGCCAGATGCCGTTCATGCTCGGGCCGGCCGCGGTCGGCGCCGAGACCTTCGATTTTCTGATCGAGCACCCGCGCTACGAATACGATTTGTTCGCGCCGCCGAGTCCGCCGCTCGCGACCGTCGATTACGCGATCGGACTGTATGCGGCGAGCCTGGTACGCGACGGCGGCACCCTGCAGGTCGGCATCGGCGAACTCGCGGACGCCATCGTCTACGGGCTCGAGCTGCGGCATCGCCAAAACGGCGAGTTTCGCGAGATCCTGCGCGCACTCGAGCATCCGCAGCGCTTCGGGAATCTCAGCCGGGAGTTGGGCGGCGAGGCGCCGTTCGAGCTCGGCCTCTACGCCTGTACCGAAATGTTCGCGAGCGGCTTCTTGGAATTGTACCGGTCCGGCGTGCTGAGGCGCCGCGTGTTCGACGACGCGCGCATCCAGACGCTGCTCAACGAAGAGCGCATCGGCGAGGCGGTCGATGACCGGCTGCTCGCCGCGCTGCCGGGCGCCGGCTTCGAGTCGCCGCTGACGCGCGCCGATTTCGAGCTGCTGCGCAAACTCGGCGTGTTTCGCCGGGAGTGCCGCTATGTGGACGGCGAGATCGAAATCGGCGAAAGCGGTGCGTCGGGCGGCGCGGCTGCAAGCGGCCGCATCGAGCTCCGCCTCGAGGACCCGCACGTGCGGCGCCGGCTGCTCGCCTCACACACCGGACGGCGGCTCGAGGGCGGCATGCTGCTGCACGGCGCGTTCTTTCTGGGACCGCGCGGCTTCTACGCGGCGCTGCGCGACCTCCCGGAATCCGAGCGGCGCCAGTTCTCGATGGGCGGCGTCTCGTTCACCAATCAGGTCTACGGGCACGATCCGGCGCTCAAAGTGGCGCAGCGCCGGCACGGGCGCTTCTTCAACACCACGATGATGGTGACGCTGCTCGGGGCGGCGGTTTCCGACGGTCTCGCGGACGGCCGCGTCGTGAGCGGCGTCGGCGGCCAGTACAACTTCGTCGCGATGGCGCACGCGCTTCCCGGCGCGCGCTCGATCCTCGCGGTTCGCAGCACGCGCAATCACAACGGCGTCGTCGGCTCGAACATCCGCTTCAGTTACCCGCACGCCACGATCCCGCGTCACTTGCGCGACCTCGTGATCACCGAGTATGGAATCGCCGATCTGCGCGGGCGCTCGGATCAGGACGTGGTGGCGGCGCTGCTCAACATCGCCGACAGCCGCTTCCAGGATTCACTGCTGCGCGAAGCGCAGGCGGCCGGGAAACTTGCGGCCGAATACCGCATTCCAGACAGCCACCGCAACAACACGCCGCGCGCCCTCGAGCAGCGCTTTGCGCTGTCGCGCGCGCGCGGCCTTTTTTCC
The DNA here is from genome assembly GCA_963782845.1 of uncultured Gammaproteobacteria bacterium. Classification (GTDB taxonomy): domain Bacteria; phylum Pseudomonadota; class Gammaproteobacteria; order Steroidobacterales; family Steroidobacteraceae; genus Bog-1198. The sequence continues at coordinate 197,520 of CAWALM010000004.1, forward strand.
GAATATCCGTTCGGCACCGATTTGACGCGCGAGGAAATCGTGCTCGCCAAAGCCATGGCGCGACTCAAGCGCAACACCGGCCAGCCTTTTGCGAAATTGCGCGCCCTTGTGGGCGCAGCGTTCGACCCCGGGATCCCCGCGACGCTGATGCCGCACCTCGAACGCATGCAGCTCGCCGCACCCGCGACTCCCGAGGAGCGGCGCTGGCGGCGTCAGCTGCTGCGCGAGCTCAAGGCCGTGACGCGCACCTAGCGCCAGCCGCGAGAGCGGCCGCACGCGCTCTCGCGGCGAGCTCAGCGCACCGGCAGTTCGCGCGACTTTTGCACGGTGCGCAGCGCGAAGCTCGAATGCACGCGCGAGACGTTCGGCAGACGCGTCAGATGCTGGCTGTGGAGCCGCTCGAAGTCGGCCGTATCGACGAGCACGACGCGCAGCAGGTAGTCGTATTCGCCGGACATCAGGTAGCACTCCATGACCTCGGGCACCTGGCGTACCGCCTGCTCGAACGCGAGCAGATGCGCCTGCTCTTGGCGCTCGAGCGTGATGTTGACGAACACGTTGACCGGGCAGCCGGCCTTTTGCTGATTGACGAGCGCGGTGTAGCCCTCGATGAAGCCGCCCTCTTCGAGCGCGCGCACGCGCCGCAGACAGGCCGATTCCGAGAGGCTCACGCTGTCGGCGAGCTGACTATTGGTCGCGCGGCCGTTCGCCTGCAGAGCCCGGATGATCGCTCGGTCGTAACGGTCGAGTTTCATAGTTGGCACTTTCTTGCGTGAAACGGGGAAGATCCGCAATATTCTGCCATTAAACCCGTCCCGGGGGCGGCTTTTGCAGGTTCTCCGCGCTCGGTGCGTCTATTCTGTCCGCCACACCCTTAGGCGGAGCGAACTCCTCATGAAAATCGGCGTACCGAAAGAAATCAAGATCCATGAATACCGTGTCGGCATGGTGCCGGCCGGGGTCCTCGAACTGGTGCGATCGGGCCACGAAGTGCTCGTGGAAACCGGCGCCGGCAGCGGCATCGGGTTCGAGGACGCGCATTACCGCGCCGCGGGCGCGACGATCGCGCCGCGGGCGGCCGACATTTTCGCGACCGCCGACCTGATCGTGAAGGTCAAGGAACCGCAGATCTCGGAATGCAAGCAGCTGCGCCGCGGCCAAATTCTGTTCACGTACCTGCATTTGGCGGCCGACCGCGATCAGGCGCTCGCGCTCGTCGCATCCGGCGCGACCGCGATCGCCTATGAAACCGTGACCGCGCCCGACGGCTCGCTGCCCTTGCTCACGCCGATGAGCGAGGTCGCAGGACGCATGTCGGTGCAAGTCGGCGCGCACTGCCTGCAAAAGGCCAACGGCGGCTTCGGGGTGCTGCTCGGCGGCGTTCCCGGCGTCGCGCCGGCCAAGGTCGTGGTGCTGGGCGGCGGCGTGTCGGGTACGCATGCGGCCGAAATGGCCGTAGGCCTAGGCGCCGACGTGACCGTCGTCGATCGTTCGGTCAAGCGTTTGCGCGAACTCTCGTCGCTGTACGGCAATCGCCTCAAGACCGTGTATTCGACCGCACACGCGATCGAGGAATTGGTTCGCGACGCGGACCTCGTGATCGGCGCGGTGCTGATCGCCGGAGCGGCGGCGCCTAAGCTCGTTACCGAAGCGATGGTCAAGACGATGAAGGCGGGTGCGGTGCTCGTCGACATCGCGATCGACCAAGGCGGCTGCTTCGAAACCAGCCGACCGACGACGCATGCCGAACCGACCTACGTGCGAGACGGCGTGATCCACTATTGCGTGACCAACATGCCGGGCGCGGTGCCGCGCACCTCGACGGTTGCCTTGACCAACGCGACGCTGCCCTACGTGCGCTCGCTCGCGGATCTCGGTTGGCAGCACGCCACCGCCAAGGATCCGGGCCTCGCGCGCGGCCTCAACGTGCATGAGGGCCAAGTCACGCACGGCGCCGTGGCGCGCGCACTCGGGCTGGAATACCGCGAAATCGTCCACGCCTAGGCGGCCCCGCCGCGACAGGCAGTCCCCTCGCGTATTGCTACTATACGGTCGATCAATTACTCTCGGACGCGGTCCGGGACCGGATGATTGAACCAAGGCAATCGCTAGGGGGTTTGGCATGGCGCGCAATCCGCGCTTCGATCTGCTGTTCGAACCGGTGCGCATCGGCCCGGTGACTGCGCCCAATCGCTTCTACCAGGTGCCGCACGCGAGCGGCATGACCAACGCATTGCCGCACGTGCGCGCGAGCTTTCGGGAAATCAAGGCGGAAGGGGGATGGGGCGTCGTGTGCACGGGCGCCGTGTCGATCCACCCGAGTTCCGACGATTCGCCGCTGCCGTTCGCGAGCCTGTGGGACGACCGGGATATTCGCGCCCACGCGCTCATGACCGATGCGGTTCACAAGCACGGCGCGCTGGCGGGCGTCGAGTTGTGGCATGGCGGCGCATGCACGCTCAATCGCACGAGCCGCATCGCGCCGCTCTCGCCGTCCGGCATGCCCTGGCTCTCGACGCATCTGGGCTTCATGGGGAATCTGCGCCCGCGCGCGATGGACCAGAGCGACATCGCGGCGCTGCTGCAATGGCAAGCCGAGGGCGCGCGGCGCGCGATGCGCGCCGGCTTCGACATCGTCTATGTCTACGCGGGCATGGGCTATCTGCCCTATGAGTTCTTGCTGCCCGAATACAATCAGCGCAGCGACGCCTACGGCGGATCGATCGGCAATCGCGTGCGCCTGGTGCGCGAGCTGCTCGAGGTCACGCGCGACGCAGTCGGGGACAAATGCGCGGTCGCGCTGCGCATCAGCCTCGAGGAGCTGCGCTCGCGAGCCGGCGAGAACGCCGCCTCGGAAGCGCACGAGGTCGTCGCCTTGCTCGCCGACGTTCCCGATCTGTGGGACGTGAAAATGGATTCGAGTCCGACCGACTGCGCGCCGTCGCGATTTTCCCCCGAGGGCAGCCACGAGCCGATCATCGACTTCGTCAAGCGCGTGACCAAGAAACCGGTCGTCGGCGTAGGCCGCTTCACTTCTCCGGACGTCATGGTCTCGCAAATCAAGCGCGGCGTGCTCGACCTGATCGGCGGCGCGCGTCCCTCGATCGCGGATCCCTTCCTGCCGAACAAGATCAACGAGGGACGCGAGCACGAGATTCGCGAATGCATCGGCTGCAACATCTGCATCTCGAGCTGGCACGACGGCGTACCGGTGCGCTGCACGCAAAACCCGACCGCGGGCGAGGAATGGCGCCGCGATTGGCACCCGGAGCGCTTCGCGCCGCCCGCGAGCGACGCATCGGTGCTCATCGTCGGCGCGGGCCCCGCCGGTCTCGAGGCCGCCGTGACGCTCGCGCGCCGCGGCTACCGGGTCACGATCGCGGACCAGGCGAGCGAGTTCGGCGGCCGCCTGCGCTTCGAGACTCGCCTGCCGGGCCTCGCAACCTGGGGCCGGGTCGTCGACTGGCGCATGGGTCAATTGCAGGACCGGCCGAACGTGAGCCTCTATCCGGGCAGCGAGCTCGGCGCCGACGACATTCTGGGTCTCGAACATACCCATGTCGTGATCGCGACCGGTGCCCGCTGGACCAAGATGCTCTATGGCACGAACGAATTTCCGGTCGCTCCGATCGATTCGCCCGGAATCTACACACCCGACGATCTAGCGGCCGGCGTCGTGCCGACAGGACCGGTCGTGGTGTTCGATTTCGACAACTATTATCTGGGCGGCGCGATCGCCGAGCAGCTCGCGAAGCTCGGCCTCGAGGTGAGCTACGCGACGCCGGCGGGCAGCGCATCGGCGTGGACGCTCATGACCAATGAACTGCCGCTGATTCACCGCGCGCTCGCCAAGGCGGGTGTCGCGATCCGCACCTTGCAGCGAGTCGCGGCATTCGACGGCGAGCGCATCACGCTCGCCGACGTGTTCAGCGGCGTCCCGCAGCAATTTGCCTGCGCCTCGCTCGTGGTCGTCGGCGTGCGCAAGCCGCGCGATGAGCTCTACGAAACGCTGATCGCGCGCTCGGCCGACCTCGAGCGGGCCGGCATCGCCTCGGTCACGCGCATCGGCGACGCGCTGGCGCCCGGCGCGATCGTGCACGCGGTGCACAGCGGCCATCGCTACGCGCGCGAACTCGAGAGCGCGCCGGCCGCGGTGCCGTACAAAAGGGACTTTCCGGCATGATCGCGCCGGCCACCTCGATCGGCTAGCGAAGGATCCGGACATGGCGGGCAAACAACGAGCACCGAAGTTCCATCGCGAGATCCCCGCGGTGCGCCGCGAGGCGCTCGTCGAAGCGACGCTGCAGAGCCTCAAACAGTTCGGCCACGAGGGCACTTCGATCCGCCGCATCAGCGCGACCGCGGGCGTCTCGATCGGCCTCATCAACCATCACTTCCAGAGCAAGTCCGAACTCATCGCCGCCGCCTACGAGACGCTCGCGGTGGCGCTGCATGAATCGACGCGCACCCAGGCGCAAGACCCCGCGGCAACGCCGCGCGAGCGCTTGAGCGCTTTTTTCCGCGCCTCGTTCGCGCCCGAAATATTGGATCCCGCCGTGTTCAGCATCTGGCTCGTGTTCTGGAGCATGGTCATGCATTCTCCCGAGATGCGCCTCGTGCACGACCGCACCTATCGCCAATACCGCGCGACGCTCGAGTCGCTGCTCGCGGAGCTCGCCGCGGGCGGCGAGGCGCCGCCGTTCCAGCTGCGCGGCGCCGCGATCGCGCTGACCGCGCTGCTCGACGGGCTCTGGGTCGAACTCAGCCTGAGCCCCGGCAACTTCACGGCGCGCGACGCGATCGGCCTTTGCGAGGACTGGGTGGCCGCGCTCTGCAGCGGTAGCCTGCCCGGCTTGCAATCGGTGCGCGCCACCGCCAAACGCGCGCGCCCCGGCGCGCCAGGCAAGCGGCGCAAGGCCGTCTCGGTGGATCATGGCTGAGCTGCGCGAGCGCGACGTCGTGATCATCGGGGGCGGGCACAACGGCCTCGTCTGCGCGTACTACCTCGCCGCCGCCGGATTGTCGGTGACCGTGCTCGAGCGGCGCCATGTCGTCGGCGGCGCCGCGGTCACCGAGGAATTTCATCCCGGATTTCGCAATTCGGTTGCCGCCTATACGGTCTCGCTGCTCAATCCCAAGATCATCCATGACCTCGAGCTCGCGCGCCACGGGCTGCGGGTCGTCGAGCGCCGGCTCTCGAATTTCCTGCCGCTCGATGCGCACCAGTACTTGAAGGTCGGCGCCGGCCGCACCGAGCAGGAGGTCGCGAAGTTTTCGGCCCGCGATGCATCACAGCTCGGCGCATATGCCTCGCGGCTCGACGCGGTCGCCGACGTGCTCCGCGATCTCGTGCTGGAGACCCCGCCGAACGTCACCGCCGGCGGCTGGCTCGAGGCCTTGCCCGAAATGCTGCGCGGCGCGCGCTTGGGCAAGCGCCTCGCGAAGCTCGACATGCCGCTGCGCCGCGAGCTGTTGGATTTGTTCGTGAAGTCGGCCGGCGATTATCTCGACGCGTGGTTCGAGAGCGCACCGATCAAGGCCGCCTATGGCTTCGACGGGATCGTCGGCAATTACGCGAGCCCGTACGCGGCGGGCTCCGCCTACGTGCTGCTGCACCATGTGTTCGGCGAGGTCAACGGCAAGAAGGGCGCCTGGGGACATGCGATCGGCGGCATGGGGGCGATCACGCAGGCGATGCAGAAGGCCGCCGCCGCGCGCGGCGTCGAGATCCGGGTCTCGGCGCCGGTGCGCGAGGTCACCGTGGCGCACGGCCGTGCGACCGGAGTCGTCACCGAAAGCGGCGAGGCGATCGCCGCCCGTATGGTCGTCTCGAACCTCAATCCCAAACTGCTGTTCGGCAAACTCATCGATGCTGCGCTGCTGCCCGAAGACTTCCGTTCGCGCATCGCGCACTGGCGCTGCGGCTCCGGCACATTCCGGATGAACGTCGCGCTTGCCGAGCTGCCGGATTTTCAGGTCCTGCCGGGTCGCGCGCCCGCGGAACACCACACGGCCGGCATCATCATGGCGCCGAGCTTGGAGTACATGGACCAGGCCTATCTCGACGCCAAGTCCGGCGGCTGGTCGAAACAGCCGATCGTCGAGATGCTGATCCCCTCGACGCTCGACGACAGCCTCGCGCCCGCGGGAATGCACGTCGCGAGCCTGTTCTGCCAGCACGTCGCGCCGGTGCTGCCCAACGGCGCGTCCTGGGATGCGCACCGCGAACAGGTCGCCGATCTCATGATCGATCTCGTCAACAGCCATGCGCCGAACTTCAAGGCCGCCGTGCTCGGCCGCCAGATCATGAGCCCGCTCGATCTCGAACGCACCTTCGGACTCGTCGGCGGCGACATTTTTCACGGCGCCTTGAGTCTTGACCAGTTGTTCTCGGCGCGGCCGATGCTGGGCCACGGCGATTATCGCGGTCCGCTGCAGGGCCTCTACATGTGCGGATCCGGCACGCATCCGGGCGGCGGCGTGACCGGTGCGCCGGGCCACAACGCAGCGCGCGAGATTCTCAGGGACTGGAAGCGCGGCCGCTTGCGAGGGCCATGAGGCTCAAGAACGAATGATTCAAGGCAAGCGCGGCCGCGAACCCGTTCCGATTCGCCGCCGCGGGACCGCCAAGTCCGCCTCGCAATCGCTGATCCGTCAGGCAGCCCGTCTCGCAATGCGCTTCAGACCAAAGCCCGCGATCGCGCTCGCGAACAACCAGACGGAAGCCGGCAGCGGCACCGGCGTCGACGTCATGTCGGCGATCGCGAGGTCCTCGACGCCCGCGCTGTCGGAGGAAAATATCTGCACCGACGTAAACGGCGCGGCCGCAGCGAGATTGAACAGCCCCTGCGGATACAGATCCGACGTGCCGGCTGGAATTGCCGCATTCGTCAGAGTCTCGGTGAATCCCGTGTTGGTTTTCACGGTCAGCGTATCGCCGCCGTTGGACTGGAGAAAGTCGCCGATCGCATAGCTGAAGCTGAGCCCGGTCTGCGCCTGCGAGAAGGAAACATCCAACTCGGTCGACACGCCGAGTACGGCGTTGCCGGTGGACGACAGGACGTACGGCCCCATGTTCGTGTAGAGACCGGCATTCGGGCCGAACGTGAACGTGCCTCCGGTCGCGGAGTCGCTCGGCGAGCTGAACGTGGCGCCGTTCAGCGTCGTCGTCGGCGAGGTGACCTGGCCTAGAACGGTGCTGAAATCATAGGTCGTCGCCGAAGCTTGCGCCGCGGCAAGCGTCAAGCCGTATGCCGCAACGGCGGTGAGTGCGTAAATGCGGTGTGACATGGCGGGTCAAACTCCTCAGTGGTGCGTGAAAACATGGTGTGTCGCGTGAATTCGTTTCGATGCTTGTTCATTGAACCGGCAGCGGACGCATGAGTCCGCCGTCCGTCCACAGCGCGTTTCGCCCGCGCGCCAACTGTAGCGGACCGTTCCGTCCCACGGTCCGGTCGTAGATTTCGCCGTAATTGCCGACTGCCGCGATGACCTGGGCGGCCCAATCTTTGGCAGGCAGGCCGAGCGCGCGACTCGTCGCCCAATCAGTGCCGAGCAGCCGCTGCACGACCGGATCCTCGCTGGCGCGCTGCGCAGCGACGTTGGCCTTGGTCACGCCGCTTGCCTCGGCTTGAATCAACGAGTGAATGGTCCAATCGACGATCATCGACCATTGCGCGTCGTCGCGCCGATAGGCGGGCGCGACCGGCGACAAGGTCAACCAATCGGCCAGAATCCGGTCATGGCCGAGCTGCTTCGGGTACGTGACTTTGAGCAGCGCAAGCCGTGAGACATAGGCGCTCACCGCATCGCAATGCCGCACCGCGAGCCCGTCGTCCATCTCGCCCTCTTCCTGGAACGGCAGCGCGTTGATCGCGATTCCGCGCGCGACCGTGCGCGCCAGCAGGATTTTCTCGTTATCGGTGCCCTCGACGACGCAGACTTTGAGGCCCGCCAGGTCGGAAATCGAATTGACGGGAGCGTCGCCGCGCACCAGCACCCCTTGCCCGTCGTAGAACACCGGCGGCCCAAATGCGATGTTCCAATGCCACATCGAGGTCGCATCCGGGCTGACGCCGACGGTCAAATCGACCGCGGCTTTGCTGAGCGCCTCTTCGGCCTGCAGCTCCGAATCGAACGCCTTCACGTCGAGCTTGGCCCCAGGGCCAAGAACAGCGACCGCGACCGCCTTGCAGATCTCCGCATCCAAGGCCGTGAGCGAGCCGTGCAAGTCGGTCTTGTTCCAGTCCTCGGGCGTCGCGACGACTCCGCAACTCAACCGGCCGGCGGCGCGAACACGCTCCGCCGTGATCTGGCCGCACACCATGTTCGCCGACAGCATGGCAATGAAGCCGCCAAGCACGATGTTCGAAATTTTCCTCATTCTCCGTCACCAGCCGCATCGGACGGGACGGGGCGCCGTGCCCCGTCCCGTCCGAGTTGCGATCGACTCCGTCAGTTAGCCCACGGAGTACCGGCGCCCTGCGCGGCCTCGGTCGGATTCGTGGCGTACGGAATCGTGTTGTTGTTGGTGTTGTAGAACGCGCTGCCCGGGCTCTCGATCGGTCGCGGGCTGAAGTCGGCCGGCGGCGGATCGACTTCGCCACCCACCGAGTAGCCGCTCACGTAGTCAGTCGGCGTGATCGCGAGCGTCGAGCAGCCGGCGCCGGCGTAGTGCGGCAGCGCGGTCGGGTTGGAGATCATCGCGTAGCTGCGCCGGCAGCGGCGCAGCGTTGCCCAGCAGGCGATCGTTGTCGAACGCTTCGAGCAGGTCGCCCATGCCTGCGGCCACATCGCCCGGCCCGAGCGTCGTTTGCGCAGCGCCGGTCGGCGAGCAGAACGTCGCGTTGGTCGCGCACAATGCGGCACCGGCCGTGAACGCGGCCGCCTCGTTCGGCAGCTCGCCGAGCGGCGTCAGGCCGAACAGCTCGTCGATGAACTTGATGACCGAGCTGTGCTCGCTGTAGACGTGGCTGACGGTGTGCGCCGCGGCGTACGGCGAGATCACGATCGTCGGGATCCGCGGACCGCCGGTTTCCGGCTGCCCGTCCGGACCGTAGCTGCGGAAGGCTTCCGGCTGGTGGTCGATACAGCCCGTCGGTCTCGTCGTAGGTGATGATGATCGCGCTCTGGCGTCCAGTACGGGCTGTTGGCGATCGCGTTGACCGAGTCGGCGATCAGCGTCTCGGAAATCTGCGCGTCGGAGTAGTTCGGGTGATCGTCGTTGCCGGGCGTCGCGCCTTGGACGTTCGGGTTCGGATCGATCGGCAGCAAGCCGTCATTGTTGTAGTAGCCGCCGCGCACGTAGAACACGCCGCCCGCGGCCGGCAGCGCCTGGCTCGCGACGTCGGTGTAGAACTGCCCCAGCGAGTGCATGTTGCCCTGTTCGATCGTGTTGTCGCCGAGATAGCCGAAATATTGCGGCCCGTTGTGATGCACGATGTACGACGCATGCTGCGGGCGCTGCCTGGGCGTTCACATTCGCGTTGCACGCGGCGCTCGTCACGCTGTTGGTTCCGCCCGGGTAGTTCAAGCCGAAGCATCCGTTCGGCAGGCTGTTGGTCGTGCTGTCGCCATTCTCGGTGATCTTCGTGCCGTCGAACGGCTCGGGACCGTAGCCCTGCTGATACCAGCCCCAACCGATGTTGGGATTCTTGACCGCGATCGACTGGATGTCGTTCTTGACGTCGATGAGGTCGGTCGCCGCATGCTGATCGGCGCGCGACGATCGTGCCGATCTGGTTGCCCATGAAGGACAGCGGCAGCGTAGCGAAGGTCAGCGTGATCTGAGGCGTGGCGGACGTGAAAATCGGCGCGGTCGCATTCGGCGCGCTGCCGTTGGTCGCCTCGTCCGGACCGTAGGGCGGCTTGACGGCGGCGGTATCGTTGATGCTGCCGGGGAACGGCGCATTGTCGGTGAGGTTCGGCAGCGTCAACGCGAAGTCCCGTCGCACCGTTGCCGGGGCCATACGCGGTCGTCGTGTTCTTGCTATTGACGTTGCTCGGGTGCTTGACCCACTGCGTATCGCCGGTCTGGCCGGCGATCATCGCAATCGCGTTCGGCGTCGAGGGCCCGGTCGCGGTCTGGTGGAAATTGTCGAACAGCGTGAAGCGATCGGCATACTGCCAGAGGAACGGAATCGTGTCGCAGTCGACGTGCGACATCACCACCTCGCCCTTCTGCTTGGTCTGCAGCGTCGGCTGGCGCCGTCGGCGCGACGTTGCTCGCGTTCCAGATGGTCGCCGACACGCCCGAACTGTCGGTCGCGTAATGCAGGCCCTCCTGATCGAGCGGGTAGCCGTCGTTCTGCGTGATCGACTTGGTCGCCGCGTCGGCGTGCAAGTCGTTGATGTAGCCGGCATGGCTGTGATCGACCGAGTAGGTGTCCTCGGGGTAGAGCTGCACCGTCGCGCCGGCCTGATTCACGATCGATGCGCGGGATCAGGAACGGGCTGATCGTCGAAAAGCTGCCGTCGACGTTTTGGATCACCGAGTTGAAGCTCGAAAACGTGTTCGCCGGCTGCGAGTACGGATCCGCCGGATTCGCGCCGGTGTAGGTCGAGAGCAGGCCATTCGCGCCCGGATAGGTGCCGAAATAATGGTCGAACGAGCGGTTTTCCTGGAACAGCACGAACACGTATTTCACCTTCTGGCGGAGCAGGGCGATTTTTTGCGCGGTCGTCAGCGAACTCTGATCGGCGATGATTGCCGCCTGCGCGCTGCCGGCGGTCCCGGTCGAGGTGGCGAGCGTCAGGGTCGGCTCGGGCGCCGCCGGATTTGGCTGCGCGGCCGCGGGCGTCTGGGCGAATGCCGGGCCGATTCCCAACAAATTCATCGCGGTCGCCACGGTCGTCAACAGCGCCGCGGTAGTTTTCGTTTTCGAGCGCTTCATCGATAGCACCTCCGCATTAAGTACAGAACTCTCGTGGCGGTCAGGCTATGCGGCGTTCCCCCGAATTAATTTGCAGTTATGTGAACATTGGACAACAACGCGGGTTCTCGCGCCGACAGCGCCGCGAGATTGTGGCGTTGAGTCACTCCCGGTCGGCGAGCAGGCTTGCGTAGCGGCCGGTGTCGACGTTGCCGCCGCTCACGATGATGCCGACGCGCTGGCCCGCGAGACTTTTCCCGAGCGCGCGCACGGCCGCGAACCCGAGGCAGCCCGTCGGCTCCACGACGATCTTCATGCGCATCGCAAAGAAACGCAGGCACTCGACGAGTTCGGCGTCCGAGGCGGTCAGAATGTCGGCGACATCACGGCGGATGATCTCGAAAGTGAGCCGCCCGAGGCTCGTCGTCTGCGCGCCGTCGGCAATCGTCGCCGGCACCTCGATGCGCACGATCGAGCCTTGTCTCAAGGACTGCTGGCCGTCATTGCCGGCCTCGGGTTCGACGCCGTAGACCTTGCACTCGGGGCAGAGCGCTTTCGCGGCGAGTGCGGCGCCGCCGAGCAAGCCGCCGCCGCCGAGACAGACGAACAGACTGTCGAGCGGGCCGACCTCGTCGATGAGTTCCTTGGTTGCGGTTCCTGCGCCGGCGATGACCGCGGGGTGATCATAGGGCGGAATGAGGCTCAAGCCCTGCTCGGCCGAGAGGCGCGCCGCGATGTCTTCGCGGCTCTCGCGGTAGCGATCGTAGGTCACGACGCTGCCGCCGTAGCCGCGCGTCGCCGCGAGCTTCGAGGCCGGTGCATCGACGGGCATGACGATCGTCGCGGCCACACCCTGAATGCGCCCGGCGAGCGCGATCGCCTGCGCGTGATTACCCGACGAATACGCGATGACGCCGCGGCTGCGCTCCGCGGCGCTCAAGCAGGCGAGCGCGTTGAATGCGCCGCGAAACTTGAACGCCCCCATGCGCTGGAAGTTCTCGCATTTAAAGAACACGTTCGCGCCGAGCGCGGCATCGACCGTGCTCGAGGTCATCACGGGCGTGCGGTGCGCATGGGACTCGAGTCGCCTGGCGGCCGCCTCGACGTCGGCGTAGGTCGGCAGGTTCACGGGACGTGCGCGAGTGCCGCCTGGCTAGCCGAGCGGCGCGACGCCGAACAGCCGCTGATGGGCCCACAGCAGGATGAGCGCGTAAATTGCGAGCCCGAGCACGATCGCGACCGCATCGTTCCAGGGGCGCGCGGCGGCCGCGGGGGGCAGCGGGCCGGCGGGGCGGCGTTTCAGCGCAATCCGATCGACGACGGCCCAGGCGAGAAAACCGCCGAACAGCAAGACGTCGGCGAGCGAGCCGTTCGCGAGCAAGTGGGCGAAGGCCCAAAACTTCACGGCCGCGAGCATCGGGTGCTTGGCCGCGGTCTTGATGCGGCCGGGCAGATAGGCCGCGAGCAGCAGCGGGAACACCGGCAGCATCAACAGCAGGGCGAAGTCCCGAAGCCATCGGGGCGATACATAGAGAACCGCCGCGGTCTGTCGTGCGAGCCCGAATCCGTAGCAGAGCAGCACGAATCCCGCGAGCGAGGCGATGCTGTAAGCGGCCTTCCAGCCGTTCTCCCCGAGCCGTGCGCGCGCCGCGGCGCGAAATCCCGGCGCGACGATCGCGATCGAATGCACGCCGAGAAAGATCACGAGACCCACAATCAGCAGCAGCATCGCGGTGAACCTCTCTACTTGGCGCGCGGTTTGCGGCGCGTCGCCGCTGATTTCCCGGGTCGGCTTGCCGCCGGACGCTTGGGCGGTGCGCTAAGTTTACGCGCGGTCGTCTTGCGGCGCGCGACCTGCTTGCGTTGCAGGCTCGGCTTGGGGCGGGCGGCCGGCTTGGCGCGCACTGCGGGCTTGGCGGTCGCGAGCGCGGTGGCCGCAATGCGGTCTTCCGAGCCGCGCAGCTGCTCGATGATCGCCGGATTCTCGAGCGTCGAGATGTCCTGGGTGATCTGCTCGCCGCGTGCGATCGCGCGCAGCAGGCGCCGCATGATCTTGCCGGAGCGGGTCTTCGGCAGATTGTCGGCGAAGCGGATGTCGTCGGGCTTGGCGATCGGCGAGAGCTCGGTGCCGACCCAGTCGCGCAGCTGCGTGATCGACTGCTTGGCGCGGTCGCCGTCCGGCTTCGGGCCATTGAGCACGACGAAAGCGAACACCGACTCGCCCTTGATCTCGTGCGCCTTGCCGACCACCGCCGCTTCGGCGACTTGCGGATGCGCGACCAGCGCCGACTCGATCTCCATCGTGCCGAGGCGATGGCCCGGCGACGTTGAGCACGTCGTCGATGCGTCCCATGATCCAGTAGTAGCCGTCCTCGTCGCGGTGCGCCGAATCGCCGGCGACGTAGTAGCGACCCTGAAACCGGTGCCAGTAGGTCGTCGAGATAGCGCCGGTTGTCGCCCCAGATCGTGCGCAGCATCGACGGCCACGGCCGCTTGATGACGAGATACCCGCCGGCGTCGGGCGTTTGCACGGGCTGGCCGTCCTCGTCGACGATGTCCGCGAAGATCCCGGGCAGCGGACGCGTGCACGATCCCGGCTTGGTCGGCGTGACGCCCGGGCAACGGCGAGATCATGATCGCGCCGGTCTCGGTCTGCCACCAGGTATCGACGATCGGGCAACGCTCTCGGCCGATCACGCGGTGGTACCACATCCAGGCTTCCGGATTGATCGGCTCGCCGACGCTGCCGAGGAGCCGCAGCTTGGAGAGATCGTAGTTCGCGCGGCACCTCGTCGCCGAGCTTCATGAGCGCGCGGATCGCCGTCGGCGCGGTGTAGAAAACCGTGACGCCGTGAGTCTCGCAGATCTTCCAGAAGCGGCCGCCGTCCGGGAAAGTCGGCGCGCCTTCGTACATGACGATGGTCGCGCCCGCGGCGAGCGGCCCATAGGCGACGTAGGTGTGGCCGGTGACCCAGCCGACATCCGCGGTGCACCAGAACACGTCGCTGTCCTGCAGATCGAATACCCAGCGGCTCGTCAATTTGGCGTTCAGCAGATAGCCGCCGCTCGCGTGCTGGATGCCTTTCGGCTTGCCGGTCGAGCCCGAGGTGTACAGCAGGAACAGGGGATGCTCCGCATCCACCCATTCGGGCTCGCAGTGCGCCTGCTGACCCTCGACGAGGTCGTGCCACCAATGATCGCGCGACGCCTGCATGTCGCATTCGCCGCCGAGCCGGGCATAGACGATCACGCTCTCGACGGTTGCGCAGCCCTCGGCGAGCGCCTTGTCGACCGCGCGTTTGAGCTCGATCCGATTGCCGCCGCGCCAGCCGCCGTCGGCCGTGATCACGAGCTTTGCGCCCGCGTCCTCGATGCGATCCTTGAGCGCATGCGCAGAAAATCCGCCGAACACCACGGAATGCATCGCGCCGATGCGCGCACAGGCATGCATCGCGATGACCGCTTCGGGAATCAGGGGCATGTAGATGACGACGCGGTCGCCGCGCTCGACGCCGCGCATCTTGAGCGCGTTCGCGAAGCGCGACACCTCGACATGCAGGTCGCGGTAGCTCAAAGTGCGCACGTCGCCGGGTTCGCCCTCGAAAATGATCGCGGTTTTGTCGGCGCGCTCGGCGAGATTCTTGTCGATGCAGTTATACGAGACGTTCAACCGGCCGTCGGTGAACCAGCGATAGTTCGGCGCATCGCTGTCGTCGAGCGGGATCGTGAACGGCGTGTGCCAGTCGATCTCGGCCACGGCGAGGTCGGCCCAAAAACCGATGTAATCCTCGGCGGCCTTCGCATACATCGCTTCGAGTTCGGCACGCTGCAGCGCCGCGCGCTTCGCGAACTTCGCGGGCGGCGGAAACACGCGCTCCTCGTGCAGCACGGATTTGATGTCCTTTTGCGCCATGAAACGACCCCCCTTCAAACCGACGCCAGCGCCATGATGGATGGCGCGATTGTACGTTCAATCCTTGGCCTGGGCCCCGGCAATGCGTCGCGCTTGCTGACGCAATATGTTGCCAAATCCGTGCTCGTCGAAAAACCGATCGAGCGCTCCGAGGTCCGCCGGTCGCGGCACCAGGTCGTCGAGCGTCGCCTGCAGCGGCATGTCGCAGACGATGCCGGTCAGGCGCCGCGCAAGATACGCAGCGTCCTTGTGCGTGCGCAGCTTCGCCGCGACGCCCGCGGCTCCACGCAGCTTCAGGCTCGCGACGCGATCGATGTTCGCGTAGAGCTCGTCGAGCGAGGCGAACGCCGAAAACAGCTCCGCGGCGGTTTTCTTGCCGATGCCGGGCACCCCGGGAATGTTGTCGACGCTGTCGCCGGTCAAGGCGAGAAAATCCGCGATCGCCTCGGGAGCTGCGCCGAAGCGCGGCCCGATCTCGTGGTACTCGTAGCGGATCCGGCCGCTGTAATCCCAGAACACGTCGCCGTCACGAATCAGCTGCGAGAGATCCTTGTCGCGCGTCACGAGCACGTTGCGCAAGCCCGCGGCGCGTGAGCGCGCCGCGAGCGTGCCGATGATGTCGTCGGCCTCGTACTCGGCGCTCGCGAATTCGGCCAGCCCCATGCAGCGGCAGAATTCGCGGCACAGTCCGAATTGTCGCGCCAGGTCCGCCGGCGCGGATTCCCGGTTGGCCTTGTAGGCGGGGTAAATTCCCGTCCGAAACGAAGTTTCGCTGCCGAGGCTCTGGTCGAACGCGATGCCGATGCGCTCCGGCCGGACCTCCTCGAGCAGGTCGGAGAGGAAACGCGCGAAGCCGTAAAGCGCATGAGTCGCATTTCCGTCGCGGTCGACCATGTCGGGCGGCATGGAATGGTAGGCACGGAAGATGAAGTAGCTGGCGTCGATGAAATAGACGACGCCGGACCGGCGCGATGCGGCGAGGCTCACATGGGCCAGCGTTGGATGCGCTCGTGCAGCGGGCTCGAGCGCGGAAAATGGGCGACCAGATACTCCATCTGATCGGCCAGCACGCGCCGGCCTTTGAGATAAATGTATTCCGCATAGGTCGGCGTGAACGGCACCGCGAGCAGCTGCATGCCGGCCTGCTCGGGCGTGCGCGAGGCCTTGGCGTTGTTGCAGCGGCGGCAGGCCGTTACCACGTTGCCCCAGATATCATGGCCACCGCGGCTGAACGGCGTCACGTGGTCGCGCGACAACTGGCTGTAGGGAAAGCGCGCGCCACAATACAGGCACAAATAGGCGTCGCGGCGGAACAGCGTCTGGTTGTTGAGCGGCGGGGTATAGGCGGCGCCGCGCAGGTTCCCCGGATTGCCGGTCACCCCGAGCGTCGCGATGATGGAATTGACGTCGACGATGGTCCGCATGCCGGTTCGCGCCGAGGTCCCGCCATAGAGGCGAAACAGCAGCGTGCCGCAGGTATAAGCGACCTGGTCGGTGTGGTAGAGGCGCGCGGCCTCGCGGTAATCGACCCACTCGAGCGGCATGCCCGCGACATCGGTGCGCAGGATTTGCTGGGACAAAGGATGGGCGTGCGAGGCAAGCGTCAACTCGTCCCGCCAGTCCACCAGCCCGAGATGCTCGATTGTCGGAGCCTTCATACACCACTTAAGATAGTCGAGTCTTATGCCATAATTCAACGTTTAGGGGAGATAACCTGCATGCCTGTCGTCGTCGGTGTCCTCAGGGAGACCGCTGCCAATGAACACCGCGTCGCCGTCGTCCCGGAAATTGCCACGAAACTACAGGCTCTCGGCGCCGTAGTGCTCGTGCAAAGCGGCGCGGGCGTGGCCGCCCAATTTCCCGATGCGCTGTACGCGGGGGTCGAATTCGCCGATGCCGCGAGCATCCTGGCGCGCGCCGACGTGCTGCTGACGGTGCGGCCGCCCGAATCCTCAGTCATCGAGGCGCTCAAGCCGGGCGCCGTCGTCATCGGATTCATGCAGGCCTATGCGAGGCCCGATCTCGTGCGTGCGCTCGCAGCGCGCCGCGTCACGAGCTTTGCAATGGAACTGGTGCCGCGCATCTCGCGCGCCCAATCGATGGACGCATTGTCCTCGCAAGCCGCCGTCGCCGGCTATAAAGCCGCGCTGATCGCCGCCAATTCACTCGAAAAATTCATGCCGATGCTCACGACCGCGGCCGGCACGATCCGCCCCGCCCAGGTGCTCGTCATCGGCGCCGGTGTCGCAGGCCTGCAGGCGATCGCGACCGCCAAGCGACTGGGCGCGGTGGTCGAGGCCTACGACGTGCGCAGCGCGACCCGCGACCAGATCAAATCGCTCGGCGCGAAATTCGTCGAAACCGGCGTTTCGGCCGAAGGCACCGGCGGCTATGCGCGCGAACTCACCGATGAGGAGAAGGCCAAGCAGCAGGAGGTGCTCGACGCGCGCATCGCGGCGAGCGACGCGGTCATCAGCACCGCCTCGGTGCCCGGGCGCGCGGCGCCGCGCATCATCGGTCAGGCCGCCGTCGAGCGCATGCGGCCGGGATCGGTGATCGTCGACATCGCCGCCGAGCAGGGCGGCAACTGCGCGTTGACGCGCGCCGGAGAGACCGTCGTGCACGGCGGAGTCAAGATTCTGGGACCCGTGAATCTGCCGGCGACGCTCGCGTTCAACGCGAGCGAAATGTATGCGCGCAACTTGTTCAATCTGTTGAAGCCTGCATTGCCGAAGGGCGAACTCGCGATCGACTGGAAGGACGAGGTGTTCGCCGGCGCGGTGCTCACGCACGACGGCCAAATCAAACACGAAGCGACCCGCAAGGCGATAGAGGGAGTTTGAATCATGATCGACGGCGTCATTGCGCTATATATTTTCATGCTCGCGGCGTTCACGGGTTATGAAGTCATCTCCCGGGTGCCGGTGATCCTGCACACGCCGCTGATGTCGGGATCGAACTTCGTTCACGGCATCGTGCTCGTCGGCGCGATGGTCGCGCTCGCCCACGCCGATTCGACGCTGATGCGCACTATCGGCACGATCGGCGTGCTGCTCGGCGCCGGCAATGCCGTCGGCGGCTACGTCGTCACCGAGCGCATGCTGCAAATGTTCGTCTCCGCGGGCAAGGGCAAGAAGAAGGGTCAGCACTGATGGGCTTCGCCGGCACTGAGCAAACTCTCGTTCAGCTGAGCTACCTCGCGGCTGCATTCCTATTCATCGTCGGCTTGAAGCGCATGAGCTCGCCGGTCACGGCCGTGAGCGGCGTGCGCTGGGCCGGCGTCGGCATGGTGCTCGCGACGCTCGCGACGCTCGCGTTCATGGGCGCCTCGACCGTCAATCTCACGCTCGTGATCATCGCGATCGCGGTCGGCGGCACGCTCGCCTGGGTCAGCGGCAAGCGCGTCGCGATGACCGACATGCCGCAGATGATCGCGCTCTACAACGGCATGGGCGGCGGCGCCGCGGCGGCGATCGCCGCGGTCGAACTTTACGGCGGCAGCGAGACCAGCCTCACGCATTTGACGATCGCCGCGGTCGGCGGATTCATCGGCTCGGTATCGTTCAGCGGCAGCCTCATCGCGTTCGCGAAATTGCAGGGGCTGATCACCAAGTCGGTGCGCTTTTCGGGCCAAAAGGCCGTCAATCTGACCATCTTGCTGATTACGCTCGGACTCGGCGCGGCAGTGGTGTCGGGGCTCGCGAGCGGGCCGGCCGCCGTGTCGCTGTTCTTCGTGTTCGCCTTGCTGCTCGGCGTCGCGATGACGCTGCCGATCGGCGGCGCCGACATGCCGGTGGTCATTTCCCTCTACAACGCACTCACCGGCCTCGCGGTTGGATTCGAGGGCTTCGTTCTCGACAACGCCGCGATGATCATCGCCGGAACCGTGGTGGGCGCCGCCGGCACGCTGCTCACGCAGCTCATGGCCAAGGCCATGAACCGCTCGCTCGCGAATGTGCTGTTCTCGAACTTCGGCGAGACCTCGGCCGCGGGCGGCGGCACGGTCACGGGTACGCAGAAGGCGATCGAGGCGTCCGACGCGGGCGTCATGCTCGCCTATTCGCAGAAGCTCATCGTCGTGCCGGGCTACGGCATGGCGGTCGCGCAGGCGCAGCACAAAGTATGGGAACTATGCCAACTGCTGATCGAACATGGCGTCAAGGTCCGCTTCGCGATTCACCCCGTCGCGGGCCGCATGCCGGGGCATATGAACGTGCTGCTCGCGGAAGCCGGCGTGCCTTATGACTTGATCTCGGACTTGGACGAGATCAACGCGGAATTCGAGACCGCCGACGTCGCCCTGATCATCGGCGCAAACGACGTCGTCAATCCCGACGCGCGCACCAATCCCGGCAGCCCGATCTTCGGCATGCCGATCTTGAATGCCGACAAGGCCAAGAACGTCATCGTCATCAAGCGCGGCCAGGGCCAGGGATTCTCCGGGATCGACAATGCGCTGTTCGGGCTCGACCAGACGCGCATGCTCTATGGGGATGCGCAGTCGGCCGTCGGCCAGCTGATTCAGGCCGTCAAGGCCGCGGGCTGAGCTCGAAGCGGTCGCGGACTTCCCATTGATGCGGCGCAGGCTCGCCGGAGTCGGCGAGCCGAACCATTTCGGCGCTGAGCCGGCCGTCCTTGAGTTCCATGCGTACGTAATGGTAGTTGGGAAAATCCGTGCCCTGATATAGATCATCGGCAGTCCGATCGATCTCGTAGGGCCTCGCGCCGCCGCCGCCGGACACCAGGTACATGACGCCGCCGTGCTGCTGGCGCTCATAGTTGTGAATGTGGCCGGCGCTCACGAGGATGCGCGCATGCAAGCTCGGCGCGATTTCTTCGAGATAGGCGGCGAGCGCCTGCTCGTTGGGCCGCGGATTGTGGTCGACCGATTTGCTCGTCTGCAGGTCGGCGACCGGCGGGTGGTGCATGACGATCAGAATGAATTGCACCCGGCCCAAGTGGGCGAGCTGCTGCTCGAGCCAGACGCGCTGCTCGCTGCCGGCGAGCAGCGACGTATCGCTGTCGAGCATGACCGCGAGAAATCGCTCGCCGAGCGCGACCGAATACCAGCGCTGGCCGCGCAGCTCGGCGAACGCACTCCACCAGAGCTCGAGGCATTGCGCCTCGAGACATTTCGAAAACTCGTGATTGCCGAGTGCGGGGTACACCCGCAATTGGCCGTCGCGCCACACTTGTGTCTCGGCGCGATATTCGTCGTAATCGGCACTCACCCCGTGCCATGGAGTGTCGCCGTTCATGAAGATCGCTTGCGGCCGTTCGGCTGCGATCTTGTCGATGAGCGCGCGGCGCGCCGGCGGCGAGGTCGCCGTGGTTTCGGCCGGATCCGTAAATCGGGTGTCGCCGTAGGCGATCAGCACCAAAGGCGAACTCAAAGCCGCGGCCGGCACGCTGAAGGTCGCGGCGCTGGCACTGCGCGTGGTCGTCGACTGCGTGCAGCCGCCCTGCATTGCGGCGAGCGCCACTACGACACCCAAGACGACATATCGATGCATCAGTTTCGATCCCCGAGTTGATTGCGGGGATTATAGCAATGCAGGGCGATCGAACCGTCTGCTGCGGCTAGCGCGGGTTATGCCGAGGCGGCGCGTGCAACGGTGCAGCGCGGCCCGGCGCATTGCGCCGCTGCTGAATGAAGTTGTGCCGCTGCGCGGGCGTCATCTGCCGCCATTGCTGGCGCAGCTGCTGACGACGCTCCAAAGGCATTTGCCGAAATTGCCGGTATTGTTGCCGCACGCGCTCCTGCTGCTCCGGCGGCAAACTCTTGAACTGCTGCCAGCGCTCGCGCAATTGCTGACGCTGCTCGGGCGGCATCGCGCGCCATTGCGTGAAGCGTTGCTGCGCGGCGTCGCGCTGCTGCGGACTCATCGAGAGCCAGCGTCCGCTGCCCTTGGCGAGCGCCTCTTGTCGTTCCGGCGGCAGCGAATTCCACCCGCCTCGATAGCTTTGCAACAGTCCCTGTTGCGCAGGCGACAGCGATTCCCATGCGCGCGGCGCTACGGGGACACCGGAAGGGACACCGGCAGGGGCACCGGCAGTCGCGGTGGGCGGCGCGGCCGCGGGCGGCGCCTGCGCAAAACCGGCGTTCGCGGCCGCGAGCAGCATTCCGATCGAAATTATCAGCGCCCTGGTCATTGCTTCGTACCCTGCGAGGTCGGCGGCGGCGGCGGCGGCGGTTTTGCCGCGCGCGGATCCGCGTTTTTCAAAAATTCCCACCAGGCTGCGTCTCCGACGTCGTCCGAGCCCAAAAACTCGATGAACGATTCATCGGTCGGCGGCGGCGGCGAGGGTGGTGGCGGCGGCGCGCTGCCGGTTCCTGCGGCGGAAGCCGCCGACACAGCGCTCGTGATGACCAACGACAACACACGCAACCTCAATGGCGGCTCAGCCGACGCTGCCCGATTCCGGCGCTGCGGTTTTCTCCGCTGCCCAATCGTAAAACTCGATATCGTCCTGCAGCATCTCCATGGCGTCGCCGGCTCCCTCATCGGTCGAGGCAACGATCTCCAAGTCTTCGAGATTCTGGTTGTCGGCAATCTGATGTTCGTGCTGCATCAGCGGAGAGCCGAACCAAATCGCAATCGCGAGCACACCCGCCGCCGTGACGCCGGCCGCCGAAGTCCAGAGCGGCAATCCCAAAAACCGCGCGCGCGGCCGCGCGGCCGCATCGAGCGCCGCGTGACGCGCTTGATTGAGGCGCGAGCGGATGCGCATGTCGACGTTCTCGACACTGGCGTCGAACAGCCGACGGCCGCGCTCCTCGAGGGAATTGGGAAGTGGTTCGTTCATCACCAGACCTCGCCCAGTTGCTCGCGCAAGGTGTGCACCGCGCGCGAATAATGCGTTTTGACACTTCCTTCCGAGCAGCCCATCGCGGCCGCAGTGCCGGCGACATCCAGCCCTTCGAAATTTCGCAGCATGAACGCTTCGCGCTGCCGCGCCGGCAAGTCGCGCAGCGCCGCTTCGAGCCGCCGCATCGCCTCGGCTTGCATCAGAAGTTCGGGAGCATCGGGCCCCCCGGCCGCCACATTGTCCATCGGGTCCTGGGCTTCCTCGTCCGGGTCCTCCTTAGGGCCGGGCATCCACACCATGATGCGCTTGCGCACCGCGCGCCGCCGTTGCAGATCCCGAATCCCGTTTTCGAGGATTCGATAGAACAGCGGCCGCCATTCAGCGCAGGGCTTGGAGCCGTAATTGCGTGCGAGCTTGAGCATCGCGTCCTGGACGACATCGAGCGCATCGTCGGCATCCCGCAAACTCACTTGGGCGATACGAAACGCGCGGCGTTCGACCTCCGCCAAAAACTTGTCAAGCTCGCGAGTTTGGTCCAAGACAGCATCCTCGGGTGCTGGGGCCGGACCATCCCATGCCATCCAAGCTTCGTTAAGCGTAGCAAACCGAGACATGACTCGTCCTTTCAGCGTGGGCCAAGCTTGACTAATGAAGAGATAAACGGCTACCTACGACGGCGGTTGACCGGCGCGCCTGCAACGGATCAGCGACTTACGCACAAACCCTGTGACCGACTGTGCAATATTTACGATCGACACCTCATCGAACGATCCAGAGGGATCTGTAACTAATTGAATATAAAAGAATTGAGCCGATTTCGAATACTTTTTCACCATTTTGAAGAGGACTCGAAACGGAACGGGCACTTGGGCATGTTGATCCCCGCTTCTACACAGACTTATCCACAACGATTGTGGACAAGAGAGATGCCTTGATTCTGCAGGTCGCGCTCGACACGCCGTTACGCCGGGTGTTCGATTATCTGCCGCTTGGCAGTGCCGGCGAGCACGGTGCCGCAGAACCGCGCGCCGGCGTGCGCGTGCGGGTTCCGTTCGGGCGCCGACAGCTGATCGGCATCTTGGTGGGCACGTCGCAGGCCTCGAGCATTCCGATCGCGAAGCTCAGGCCAATCATCGAAGTCTTGGACGAGGAGCCGGTATTCGATCCCGTCAGCTTCGAATTGCTGCGCTGGGCCGCCGATTACTACCACCATCCGATCGGCGAGGTATTCGCCGCGGCGCTGCCCGTGAGCCTGCGCGAGGGCCAGGCGACCCAAGAGCAGCAGCAAACCTGGAGTTTGACCCCGACCGGTCGAGAGCAAGCCGCGATCCCGAGCGTCCGCCGAGCGCCGCGCCAGCGCGCGCTGCTTGCATGGCTCGAAGAGCGAGGATCAGCGACGATCGATGAAATTAGCGGTAGCTTCTCGGCCAATTTGGTGCGCATTTTGGCTTTGCGCGGCTGGATCGCGGCCGCCGCGACGCCAGCCGCTGCGACGCCGGCCGCAGCCGCGGCGCCTATCGCGACGTCCGCACCCGACGCCGGCGCGGCACGCGCCGCCGACCGCGAATTCGCGCTGAGCGCCGCGCAAAGCGACGCGGTTGCCGCGATCGTCGAGTCCTTACCCCGATTCGCCGCCCATCTGCTCTACGGCGTCACGGGCAGCGGCAAGACGGAGGTCTACTTGCGCGTCATCGAACGGGCAATCGCCGACGGCGGACAAGCGCTGGTGCTCGTGCCCGAGATCGCATTGACTCCGCAGCTCGTCGATCGATTCCAGCGGCGGTTCCAGACCGGTCTCGCGGTGCTGCATTCCGGTCTCGCGGGATCCCAGCGCCGCGACGCCTGGCGCACAGCCCACAACGGGGAGGCACGCATCGTGATCGGAACGCGCTCGGCCGTGTTCGCCTCGCTGCCGCGCCTCGCCCTGATCATCGTCGACGAGGAGCACGACCCGTCCTACAAGCAGCAGGAGGGGTTTCGCTATTCGGCGCGCGATCTCGCGGTGCTGCGCGCCCAACGCGCCGCGGTGCCGATCGTGCTCGGCTCCGCGACACCGTCGCTCGAAACTCTGGAAAATGCGGCACAAGGCCGCTATGCGCGGATCACTCTGCCGGAGCGCACCGGCGCGGCACAGATGCCGCAAATGACGCTCATCGACCTGCGCCGCCACGCCGCCGACTCCGGGATTTCGCAGCCCGCGATGCAGGCGATCGGCGCGCACCTCGCGGCCGGCGGACAGGTCATCGTGTTCCTGAACCGCCGCGGCTATGCGCCGACCTTGTTCTGCAACGCCTGCGGCTGGGTCGCACCGTGCGCGCACTGCGACGCGCGAATGACCCTGCATCGGCGCGCGGGGCTATTGCGCTGCCACCACTGCGGCGCGCAGGGACCGGTGCCGCACATTTGCGGCAGTTGCGGCCATGCGCTGCTGCCCGTCGGCCAGGGCACCGAACGCATCGAGGAGACGCTGCAGCGTCTTTTCCCTGAGGCGCCGCTCGCGCGCCTCGACCGCGACACCGCGAGCCTGCGCGGCAGCGTCGCGACCGTGCTCGCGCGCGTGCACAGCGGCGAGGCTCGTATTCTGGTCGGGACCCAGATGCTCACCAAGGGCCATCATTTCCCGCAGGTGAGCCTGGTCGTGATTCTTGATGCCGACCAGGGGCTGTTCGCGAGCGATTACCGCGCGACCGAACGCCTCGCGCAGACGATCATCCAGGTCGCAGGTCGCGCCGGCCGGGAGGCGCGCGCCGGCGAAGTGCTGATCCAGACCGAGTATCCGGAACATCCGCTGCTCAACCTGTTGGTCCGCTCGGGTTACGAGGCGTTCGCGGCCGCGGCCCTCGTCGAACGGCGCGAGGCGGGCTGGCCGCCCTACTCGAGGCTCGCGCTGCTGCGCGCCGAGGCGCGCGATACCGCGCGTCTCGATGCGTTCCTCAAGGCCGCCGCCGCCCTCGGCTCCGCGCCGAATTCGGCGGTCAAGATATTGGGACCGGCGAGCGCACTGCTCGCGCGCCGCGCCGACTACTTCCGGGCGCATTTGCTCATCGAGGCGGCCGGGCGCGCCGCCCTGCAGCGCTTTCTCGACGGCTGGCTCAAGCAGGTCGAGGCGCTGCCGGCACCGCCCGGCCTGCGCTGGTCGATCGATGTCGATCCTTCGGAGGTCGATTGAGCACTTTCGGGTAAACTTGCCGGCCTTTTCCTGATTTAAGTCGACGGTACCGATCGTGAAGAATGTGATTGAAGCCCTACTGCGACAGGCGCTCGCCGCATTGCCCGAAGAACTCGTGCCGCGCGCCGCGCGCGAACTCGGACTCGAAGTCGAGCACACGCGCGATCCGGCGCACGGCGATTTCGCAAGCAATCTCGCCTTGCGGCTCGCCAAGGCCGCGCGGCAAAACCCGCGCAAGCTCGCGCAAGCGCTCGTCGAGCAGCTGCCGCCGAACGACGCGATCGCCAAGACCGAGGTCGCGGGCGCGGGCTTCATCAATTTTTTCCTGAAGCAGAGCGCCTATCACCGCGAGATCGCGCGCATTCTCGAGGGCGGCGGCGCCTACGGGCGTTCCGGCCTCGGCGCGGGTCGATCGGTGCTGCTCGAATTCGTGTCGGCGAATCCGACCGGGCCACTGCACGTGGGGCACGGCCGCCATGCCGCGTTCGGCGCGTCGCTCGGCAATCTGCTCGAGGCGGTCGGCTTCGCGGTCAAGCGCGAGTACTACGTCAACGACGACGGCCGTCAAATGGAGATCCTGGCGGCGAGCACCTGGCTGCGCTATTTGGAGCGCTGCGGCGAACGATTCACGTTTCCGGCGAACGGCTACCGCGGCGATTACATCGCGGCGATCGCCGACAAGCTGTTTGCGGCCCGCGGCACCGCGCTGCTGCGCCGCGCCGCCGAGGTGTTCGAGGATCTGCCGCCCGACGAGCCGCAAGGCGGCGACAAGGACGCCTACATCGACGCCGTGATCGCGCGCGCGCGCAGCCTGATCGGCGATGCAGAATTTCGCGCCGTGCTGACGCTCAGCCTAGAGGACATCCTCGCCGACATTCGCGACGACCTGCAGGAGTTCGGGGTGAGCTTCGACCGCTGGTTCTCGGAGCGCTCCTTGAGCGAGGACGGCTCGGTCGATCGGGCGATGAGCGCGCTCAAGAAGGCCGACCGCGCCTATCTCAAAGACGGCGCCCTGTGGTTCAGAAGCACCGAATACGGCGACGAGAAAGACCGCGTCATGGTGCGCGACAACGGCGTCAAGACCTACTTTGCATCCGACATCGCGTACATATTCAACAAGCTCGAGCGCGGCTTTCAGCACCTGCTCTACATCTGGGGCGCGGATCATCACGGCTACATCGTGCGGCTGCGCGCCGGCCTCACCGCGCTCGGCGGACCGCCGGAATGCTTCGAGGTCCGGCTGGTGCAATTCGTCTCGCTGTTTCGCGGCGGCGAGAAGGCGCAGATGTCGACGCGCTCGGGCGAGTTCGTGACTTTGCGCGACCTGCGCCGCGAGGTCGGCAACGATGCGGCACGGCTGTTTTACGTCATGCGCAGCAACGACCAGCACCTGGATTTCGATTTGGAGCTCGCGACCTCGCGATCGAACGACAACCCGGTCTACTACATTCAATATGCGAACGCCCGCGTCAGCAGCGTGCTGCGCCAACTGAAGGACCGCGGCCTCGAGCACGATGGCGCCGACGGCGTCGCCAATTTGGCGCGCGCCGCCGAGCCGCAGGAACAGGCCTTGATCAAGCGCCTTTGCCTCTATCCGGAGATCGTCGAGCAATCCGCGCTGCAGCGCGCGCCGCATACGCTCGTGCATTATTTGCGTGATCTCGCCAACGATTTCCACACGAACTACAGCGCGCACCAATTCATCGTCGAGGATTCCGGCCTCCGCGACGCGCGCCTCGCTCTCGCTCGCGCGACGCAGATCGTCATACGCAATGGACTCGGGCTGCTCGGCGTGTCGGCACCCGACACGATGTAGGACGCGGGCAATGGCGCGAGACTACAAACCGAAGCGCCGCAAACCCGGCGGGTTCTCCGGATGGGCGGGGCTTGCGCTCGGGCTCATCATGGGCCTCGCCGTCGCCGCCGTCGTCTATCTCAAGGATCACAGGGCCGAAACACCCGCGCCGCACGTCGCCAAGGCCGAAAAAAAGAAGCCGCACGGCGGCGACGCTGCCGAACTCGGCGCCAACGATACCGGCGGCGCCGAAGAGCCGGGCAAACCTTACGGGTTTTACGACATGCTGCCCAAATTCGAGGTCGTGGTCCCGGAGAAGGACAAGGACGTCAAACGCGATATCCTGCCGGCGCCCGAAACGCGCCGCGGCACCTACGTTCTACAAGCCGGTTCCTACAAGAACTTCGCCGATGCCGATCGCGTGCGCGCGCAACTCGCGCTGCAGGGCATCGAGTCCAAGGTTCAGAAGGTGTCGGTCGACAACGATACCTGGCACCGGATTCGCATCGGACCGATCAGCAATCTCGACGAACTCAACCGCATGCGCCAGATCATGCGCAAGGCCGACGTCGACGTGCTCGTGATCCGGGTCGGGGACTGAGCCCGGCGTTACGCGCGTCGCCGCCGACGCGCAAGGGCGCGGACGGGCCGCAGCGCGCAGAAGGTCGGATTCACGGGTCCAATCGGCGCGCCATACCGGCGGCCCGAGGTCGGAGGAAATCGCCGAACCCGCCGAACTGCACGCGCGAAGCGCGGCAGGCCGCAGCAACGTCGGGCGCCATCAGCGCATCGAGCTCCTCGCGATAACAATAATCTCGCGCGGCGCCGGCGTACGATCCCGTGGCCGGATGCAGATAGATCTCGCTGACGCCGCTCGGCAGCCGTTGGATCAGTCCCGCAAGCCGATCCCGGGTCATCCGCCCCGACCAACGCAACCCGAAGGTCCGATCGGGAGCGAACAAGCCGGCACCGCGAACGCGCCGGCGCAGCAGCAGCGCAAACGGCAGCGTGAGGGAAGGCAACGACGGCACGCGGCGCTCGATTTTGCGCAGCAGCGTCGCAGGCTCTAGCGGCACGCGAACAGCTTCCAAGCCGAAACGTGCGCCGATCGAGACCATCAGGCTTCCGATCACCGGATGCAGATGGAAGTGTTTGTGCGCGTTGCAATGATCGAGCTGCAGCGTCGTCGCTCGAAATGCCTGGAACTGCGCGGTGATCTCGGCGGCGAGCTGCCGCCGCGCTTTGCTGCTGAGGCCTATCAGCACCCCCAGGGAAGCCATGTCGGACCGAAATGCGCCGTCGGCGTTCACGAGTTGGCTGACGGCGGAGGCCGGCAGCACCGGCCGGCCCTCCACCAAAACCAAGTGCAGGCCGACCCGCAGCGACGGCATGCGCCGGGCGCGGGCGATCGCATCTGCCGCCGCCGAACCGGTGACCATCAAGCTCGCGGCGGTCAGGATGCCGCCGCGATGGGCCGCTTCGACGGCTTCGTTGACTTCGCGGGCGGCGCCGAAATCATCGGCTGTGACGATGAGCTGCCTCAAGCAGTGCCCCGTCTATTGCGCAAGAAGACGAGCGTGATTCCCTCGACGAGCGCCACCGGCTGCGTAAGCCGGGCCGGGTACCCGGCCCAGCGGCACCCGCGCTTCATCTGATCCCTGGCAACGACGCCGCAAGCGACTCCGTGAGAACGACGAGGCACGCAATACTCGTGCGCTCATCACGTCATCTCCTCGAGAACGGGCCGAGCGGAGCCATCATGCGCAACCTGAAAACGGTCGTCTCGCCAATGCACGCTCCGGTTGACGAAACCCCAAGCCCAAAGGGCCAGGGTGAGCCCATCTCTGAGAGGCAGCACGAGCAGCGGCGCGCGCGGCGCGCGCACCGTCCAATGCAAAATGACTCGCGCCAGCGCGGTAGTCGCGAGCATGGCGATCGTGGGTGGAGCACCGCCGGCGAGCAGGCAGCCGACAAGCGCCACCGGAACCCCGAATGTGATGAACGAGAGGCCGTATCCGAGCGGTCGGACTGCGCGGATCGTGCGCAGCCAACGCAATTCGTGACGGATCAGATCGCCGATGCTGCGCTCATCGACACAGGTCTCGACCACCACATCGGACAACACGGTGCGCAACCCCATGCGCCGCGTGCGTTCGCCGAGGCGGTAATCGTCGGCCAACTGGTTCGCAATGGCCGCAAACCCGCCGGTAGCCGCGAGCACTTCGCGCCGGATCGCGATGGTTGCGCCGAATGCGAATGCACGCGAGCCGAATAGCGCCGCGACACGCACCGACGGGGTGAACCACTCGTTGATGAACAGGGACCCCAGCATCGACCACAAGCCACGCCGTGGAGCGCCGCGGTAGGGACAAGTCACGATGCCGACGCCGGGATCGAGCAAGGGAGCCACCACTCTCGCCAGATAATCCGGGACCACGCGGACATCGCTGTCGGCAATCACCAGATAGTCGTGTTGTGCGAGCGGCATCATATTGATCAAGTTGCTGACTTTGCGGCTGCTGCCGTGCAGCCGGCGATCGATCACGATTTGCAAGTCCACCGCGGGAAACTCGCGTTGCAGTCGTCTGACGACGTCGACGGCCGGATCAGCTCCGTCCGAGACGCCGAAGACGATTTGAAAGCACGGGTATCGCTGATCGCAAAACGAGCTCAAGCACTCATACAGCGCGTGTTCGTTGCCGCACAATGGCTTCAGGATCGTCACCGCCGGCCAACACGCGGGCGGCTTGCGGCGTACCGCTTGCAAACCGATGCACACGGCCACGATCGCCACGATGCAGTAGCACATGGCCGCTGCGGTGAGCGCCGTTCCAGCTCCGTTCACCAATGATTGAAACGCGAAAATCATTTTCTAACTCCGACGACGACCAAATAATAAACAGTCCATTGCTACCAATTTGCGCGCCATGCGTGCGGTCGGTGATGACCCGTGGGTGGCCAACCGGATTCGCCGAGCGCCCTCGGCTTCTGCGATCCGGCTGCCGGCCGGCAGCGGCGCGACGATTACGGGTTTCGGAGTGCGTCCAGGCAGTTTCGTCAACGCCATGCCCGGCCTTCGATGCGAACACTCCGGATTCGCGCTGATGCGCGCGATCGACGAAACGCCTCGTGCGATCTTAGACGTCAGTCGAGCTGCGTTTCAATTGCAAAATATTTGTGCGGACCCGCTCCCTGTCGCCACGTGCCGACAGGGGACGGCATCAAAGCTCGGCGATCCGCCAGATCGCGGCCGTCGCGCGCCAACCGCGCGAGCGAGCAATCCAAAACAGACCGATTCTCAATCGTCTCCGAGCTGGCGGAAATCGACGCCGAGCGCGCGCAGCTTGCGGTACAGATGGGTGCGTTCCATGCCGACGCGCTTGGCGAGCTGCCCGACCTTGCCGTTGCAGAGCAACAGCTGCTGCTGCAGATAGGCTCGTTCGAATTGCTCGCGCGCCTCGCGCAGCGGCAGCGCGAGCAGATCCTGCTTCACGAGCGGCTCGTCGACCGCGAGCTTCTCGGCGAGCTCACGCTCGACTTCCTCGAGGCGTATTTCCTCGCCGGCGCCCAATATCAACACGCGCTGCACGAGATTCTTCAGCTCGCCGACGTTGCCGGGCCAGGGGTAGTTGCGCAGCCGATTCTGCGCCGCGACGCTGAACCGTCGCAGCGGCAAATGTTGTTCATCGGCGAGCCGGTCGACATAAAAGCGCAGCAGATCGGGCACGTCCTCCGCATAATCTCGCAGCGGCGGCACGCGCAGTGTGATCACGTTCAGATGCGCGATCAGATCGCGCCGGAACGCCTCCGGCAGGTTGTTGGAGTCGAAACCCTCCTGCGCGGAGCTGACCCAGCGCACGTCGAGCGCGTGGCGCTGCCTACCGCCGACGCGCACGTAGCTGTTCTGCTCGATCGCGCCGATCAGCACGCGCTGCGCGGCGCCGGTCAGGTCGTCGAGTCCGTTGATGAACAGCGTGCCGCCGGCCGCTTGATCGAACGCGCCCGGCTCGATGCGGCCGTCGCGCTCAGCTCCGAACAGCACCGCGGCAGGATCTGCGCCCAAACTCGCCGCGATCACCATCGTGAAGGGCTTGGATGAGCGTGCGCTCAAGGAGTGCACCAGGCGCGCGTACGCCTCGCGTCCCGAGCCGACTTCGCCGATCAGCAGCACCGGCGAATTGCTGGGCGCGACTTGATGAACCTGTTCGCGCAACGCCTGCATGACCTTGCTCTTGCCGATCGTCACGAACGGCGTGGTGCCGAGGCTGCGCGACGACATGCGCTTGCGGCGTCCGGCGTCGAGCGCGCGTTCGACGGTCTTGAGCAGCTTGGTCAGCGACAGCGGCTTCTCGACGAAATCGAAGGCGCCGAGCCGCGTCGCTTCGACCGCCGTTTCGACGGTGCCGTGCCCCGACATCATGACCACCGGGCAATCGTAGCCGTCGGTCATCGACCACTCGCGCAGCAAGGTGATGCCGTCGGTGTCGGGCATCCAGATATCGAGAAATACCAAGTCGGGGGCGCGCACCGCGCGGGCCGCGCGCGCCTCGGCCGCATTGGCGGCGACGTCGACCTCGTAGCCTTCTTCGGAGAGGATTTCCTGCAGCAATTCGCGGATATCGGCCTCGTCGTCAACGACCAGAACTCTCGAAGCGGTCATACGCGTTCTCTCCTGTTTTCGCTTTTTCGCGGCTCCCTGGATCCCAGGGCCCTTCCGCTCTCGCCCAATGGCAAATAAATTCTCACCCGGGCGCCGCCCATGCGCCGATTATCCGCCTCAATGCGGCCGCCGTGTTCTTCGACGATCTTCTTGACGATCGCGAGGCCCAAACCCGTGCCCTTCGGCTTGCTGGTCACGTAGGGGTCGAAAACCGTGCCGATCAGATCGCGCTGAAATCCCGGGCCATTGTCGGTGACGACGATCGCGGCGGCCGGTTTCCCGGCGTCCTCCGAAAGCTGCGTTTCGATATCGATGTTCGCACCCGGCCGTCCCTCGAGCGCCTCCAGGGAATTGGTCACGAGATTGTTGAGAATCTGGCGAATGCGCATCCGGTCCGCGGAAATCTCGGGCAAATCGGCGGCCAGCAGCAGCTTCAGCTCGACGCTGCTGTCCTGGGCACGATACAAATCGACAACCTCGGTGATCAGTTGGTTCAGATCAAAGCGCGTAAACAGCATGTCGGGCGCGCGTGCGTACTCGCTGAACGCGTTGACCATCTGCTTCATGGCATCGACCTGTGCGATGATCGTGTGCGTCGCACGCTCGAGGATCTGCGCGTCCTGGGGATTCATGCTGCCGAGGAACTTGCGGCGCATGCGTTCGGCCGACAGCTGGATCGGCGTCAGCGGGTTCTTGATCTCGTGCGCGAGGCGCCGCGCAACCTCGCCCCAGGCCGCGTCGCGCTGCGCCTGCAGCAGCGTCGTGATGTCGTCGAACACCAGCACGACCCCGGCGGCGGCGCCGGCGTCGTTCGGCAGCGCCGTACAGGCGCACATCAACACTCGCTTGCCGGAATCGGAGTGCAACTCGATCTGCTCGCGCCAGTCGAGGTTTTCCGCTCCGAGCCTGGTTTTGACCGCGTTGAGGAATTGGACGTACAGATCGCCGTCGCTGACGCGCTCGTCGAAGCGCTTGCCGATCGCGGCCTCCAGATCGACGCCGAGAATCGCGCTCGCGGCCTGATTGGCGGTGCGCACGACGAGGTCGGGTTCCAGTGACACGACGCCCGTCGAGAGGCGCGCGAGGATCACCGCGAGGCTCGCGCGCTCCGCCTCGACCGCCTGCTGACTGCGATGCGTCTCGACACGCGCCCGTGCGAGCCGCTTGGTCATGTCGTTGAACGAAGTCACGAGGAATCCGAGCTCGTCGCGCGACGGCAGCGGCAGCTGGGTATCGTAGTCGCCGCGGGCGACCGCGCGGGTGCCCGCGATCAAGTCTTGCACGGGCTTGATGAGGCGCCCGGCGGCGAAGAATGCGCCGTAAACGGCCGCCAGCAGCGACAACAGCACGACGAAGCTCAGGATCAGCACGAACGTCGACTTCAGCGGCTGACGCAGCTGCACGAGGTTCGCGTACTGAGAATACGAACGCTGCACCGTATCGGCCAGTTCGCTGAGCTGTTCGGGCACCGGATAGATCGCGATCAGCACGCGGCCTCCCGGATTGCCGTTGGCGTTGAGCGGCGCGGCGGCGCGGATCACGTAGCCGCCGACCGCATTGGTGTCGAGGCTCACGTAGGACCGGCCGCGGCGCACCTGGAGCATCATTTCATCGGTCGCGGGCAAGGGCACGGAGTCCATCGGACGATCGGAGCTCGTGGCGAGAATCCGGGTCTGCGCGCCGATCACCGTGAATTCGAGCGCGGTGCTCTCGCGCCGGGCGCGATCCAGCGTGCCGACGAGGTCGAAGTCCGGCAGTCCCGAGAGCGTGCGCGCAACCGCTTCGGTGTTCTGCAGGAACTCTCGGACGCGGACATCGAGCGCCGCGCGCGACAGTTCGCGCGTGACCTTCAAGCTTTGGCTGACTTCGAGCTCGAACCAGCTGTCGATGCCGCGATTCAAGAATTGCAGCGCGAAATAATAAACGACCATGATCGGCACGACCGCGAGCGCGCTGAAGATCGCGACGGTGCGCGCCTTGAGCCGGGAGCCTGGCGCGTGGCGCCGGTATTCGCCTGCGAGCCCCAATAGCTTCTTGGCGAGCAGCCCGAACAAGGTCAGCAAACCCGCGATATTGATCAGCAGAATCCACGGCAGCCAGCGATTGAACAAGCTCGAGTTCTGGGCCGCCGAGCCGAGCAGATAGAGCGCGGCCAGCCACAGCGCGATGCCGACGCCGATGACTACGGTCGAGCCGTATTTACGGACTAAGGCTGGAGTACCCATGTGTACCAATCGCTTTCGCGATGCCATTCGTTGACCCAGAACATCAATACGCGCACCGAGAGCGGCACGGCGCCGTAGTCCAGTTTGGCGCGCACGCTCGCCTCGTAGCGACGGCCGATCGGCAACAACGACTGATCGAGCGCCGGCAGTCCACGCACTTGGCTCAAGCGCTCGAGCGCCGCATCGACGGTCGGCAGCGACTCCTGCTCGCCGCTGTTGTCGTTGCGCAAGACATAGCGGGCGCTGACGGTGTTGTACTGCAAATGGTAGCGCTGGGTCAGTTCCGCAACACCGGCGTTCGGCAGGAACTGGCGCACCCGGTTGATCGCGAGGTCGACTTCGAGGCCCAGCGGCACCCCCTCTTCGAGCCCCTGCCGCACCGCGTCGCCGACGGGCAGATCGATGCGCACATTTAAATGATAGACGCCTTCCTTGAGCTCGAGATCCGCAGAACGGACCTCGAAGCGACCATCGAGTCCGTCGGCGAGCGATGCGGCCGCGAGCAGGCAGGCCGAGGCGCCGCACAGCAGCCACAGGCGTGCGCGGGCCAAGCCCGAATAAGCGGCGGATTTGCACGGTGCGGTCACTGGCGGCGCGGCGTTCATTGTTTGTTTAAAGCAGCATAATAGAAGCCGTCGGCACCCGCCTCCCCGGGAAGAATTTGTTGGCCCACAGCATCGCTCTGCCCGAAGCCCGGCCAGTTCTCCCAGGATTGCACCGGAACCACCGAGGCGTCGGGGTTGGTGCGCAAAAATGCCGCGACCACATCATGATTCTCGCTGCGGGTCAGCGTACAGGTGGCATACACGAGCCTCCCGCCGGGCGCCAGCATGTGCCAGGCCGCGGCCAGCAGGCGCGCTTGCAGCGCCGGCAATTTGTCTATGTCAGCCGGGGACTTACGCAGTCGGATGTCGGGGTGGCGGCGGATCACGCCCAAGGCTGAGCAGGGCGCGTCGAGCAGGATCCGGTCGAACGGCACGTGATCCCACCAGCGTTCCGGGAAGGCCGCGTCGCCCTGCACGAGCTGCGCCGCGAGCGCGCCGCGTGCGAGATTGTCCCGCACCCGCGCCAGGCGCTGCGGATCGATGTCGACGGCGACCAATCGCGCAAGCGCCGGCTCTCGCTCCGCAATCAAGCAGGTCTTGCCGCCGGGCGCAGCGCAAGCATCGAGCACGCGCTGTCCGGGGGCGAGCGCCAGCGGAAACGCAACGCACTGCGCGCCTAAGTCCTGGACCGAAACCTCGCCTTGCGCGAATCCGGGAAGTTGGTGCACGTCGCAGGCGGTCTCGAGCAACACCGCGTACGGCACGCGCGGTTCGGTGCGCGCGGCGAGCCCCGAAGCTCGCAGGCGCTGCACATAGACATCGGCGTTCGAGGCGCGGCTGTTGACACGCAGCCACATCGGCGCCTGGCTGTCGCCGGCCGCGAGCAGCTGCGTCCAGCGCACCGGCCAATCCGCGCGCAGCCGGTCGGCGAGCCAGACCGGCGAGGCGTGCCGAGTCGCCGGAGCGCGCGCGATCTCGGCGTCGATCGCCGTGCGCTCGCGCAAATATCGGCGCAGCACGGCATTGATGAGGCCGCCCGCGCGTGCCGCATCGGTGGCCTTCGCGGTCTCGACCGCCGCATCGACGACCGCGTAGGCGGGTGTCTGTGCATCCTCGAGTTCGAATAGTGCGACTGATAGGATCGCGCGCACCAGGGGATCGAGCGATCGGACCGGCTGCGAGAGCAGACGGCCGAGGATCGCCTCGTGCCGGTAGTAGCCGCGCACCGCGCCGTAACTCAACGACCTCACCGCGGGTGCGAACCCCGGCGTCGAGCTTGCGATTGCATCATGCAGGGCCGCGTCGAGCGTAACGCCCTCGCGCACGATGCGCGCCAGCACATAGGCCGCGCGAGCTCGCGCACCGGCTGCGGCGTTCATGCGTCGGTGAAGCGCGCGCCGACGAGCGGCTGCGCATTGGCGAACTGCTGCGCGCTGATCGGCTTGCGGCCGGGCAGCTGCAGGCGCGTGATGCGCAGCACGCCGCGGCCGCAAGCAATGTCGATGCCCGGCTTCGAGGCGCGCACGACGTTGCCTGCGGCCAGTCCGGCTGAATCGGCATCCGGGCCGGTCGCGGGTTCTGCCTCCCAGATGCGCAACTGCCGGCCCTCGAAACTCGTCTCGGCGACCGGCCATGGATCGAAGGCGCGGACCTTGCGCGCGATCGCCTCGGCGTCGGCGCGCCAATCGATACGCGCCTCGGATTTCTCGATTTTCGGGGCGTAGCAGACGCCTTGCGCGGGCTGCGGCTGTTCATGCAGTTGCCCGCGCTGCAAGGCCTCGAGCGCCTCGCAGATCAATTCGCCGCCGAGCTTCGCGAGCCGCTCCTGCAGGGTCCCCGCGGTATCGCGAGCCTCGATCGCGAGCGGCCGTGACAGCAGCATCGGACCGGTATCGAGCCCCGCATCCATGCGCATGATCGTGACGCCGGTTGTGCGGTCACCGGCCTCAATCGCGCGCTGGATCGGCGCCGCGCCGCGCCACCTCGGCAGGAGCGACGCATGAATGTTGAAACTCCCCAAGCGCGGAATGACGAGCGCCGGCGGCGGCAGGATCAAGCCGTAGGCCACGACCACGAACGCATCGACGCGCAAAGCGCGCAGCGATTCTTGCGCCTCCGGTTCCTTAAAACTCAGCGGTTGAATGACCGGAATGCCGAGCTCGAGCGCGCGCGCCTTGACGGCGCTCTGCTGCAGGCTGCGGCCGCGGCCTGCGGGGCGGTCGGCCTGGGTGTAAGCGGCGAGCACGCGATGGCCCGCGGCGCACAGCGCGTCGAGCGCCGGCACCGCGAACGGCGGGGTTCCGGCGAACGCCAGCCGCAGCGCGCTGTGATGCGGGATCAAGGGCCTAGAGAGCCGGGACGGAAGTGCGGGTCTCGTGAACCGATGAGCGTTGCCGGCGCTCCTTCTGCAAGCGCTTGCGGATCAGTTGACGCTTGAGCTCCGACAAATGATCGACAAACAGCTGCCCCTCGAGGTGATCGATTTCGTGCTGGATGCACACCGCGAGCAAGCCGTCCGCATCCCGCTCGAACACGCGCCCGTCGCGGCCCATCGCGCGTACGCGGATTTTGGTCGCACGCGGTACCTTGTCGTAGATGCCGGGCAGGGAAAGACAACCCTCCTCGACGATTTCGCGGCCCTCGGCGCGCAAGATCTCGGGATTGATGAGCACCAGGGGATCGTCGCGCTCGTGACTGATGTCGATGACCAGCACGCGCTTGTGTACGTTGACTTGGGTCGCGGCCAAGCCGACGCCATTGGCCGCGTACATGGTCTCGAGCAGGTCGTCCACAAATTGACGCAGCGCATCATCCACGGATGACACCGGCTCCGCCGTATGGCGTAGCCTGGGATCCGGATACTCGAGAATTACTAGCTTTGTCATGGGAGTTATGAGAGCAAGATCGTGTTTTCGGCCCAAATTTGTTGCTAAAGTTCCGCCACTGCTTAACTTAATCGAGTTACGGTAGCGTCATAAGTATACCAGTCAGCCCACACCTTAGAGATCGGTGACTCAAGGGAGCCAGAACGAATGCAGCGGCAAAAGATTCTATTCATGCTATCCGTCTCGATTGCGCTAGTGGCCGGTTGCCGGTCCGAAGCGCCGCTCGCGACTACCAGTGCGGCCCCGACGGTCATGCCGGAGGCCAACAATACCGTCGAAGGGACGGTGGTCGGCGACGAGCGAACCGCGATGGAAGCTGCCGCGGACGCCGGCCAGTCCCAAGCGCCCGTCCAAACCGAGTCCGGTCCGAGCTCACCGCTCGCGCCGAACGCACCCGACAGCTATGTCGTGAAGCGCGGCGACACGCTCTGGGGCATAGCCAAGGTGTTTTTGCGCGACCCGTGGTATTGGCCTGAAATCTGGCAGGTCAACCCCAAGATTCAGAACCCGCACCGAATTTACCCGGGCGATACTCTGCGGCTCGTCTATGTCAACGGACAGCCGAGGATTCTGTTGCAGCGCGGCGATCAGGCTCGGGTCGAGCCTCGCGTGCGCAGCCAGCCGCTCGAGGCCGCGATCACGACGATTCCCTATGACAGCGTCGCGGCCTTCATGTCCAAGCCCTCGGTATTGTCCAAGGAAGAGATCCATTGCGCGGCCTACGTGCTGAGTTCGCTCGACGAACACGAGGGCATCGCCGAAGGCAACATATTTTACGCGCGCGGCTTCTGTCAGCCCGCCGTGATCGGCACTCGCTACAGCGTCGTGCGCGTCGGCGACGAATTGCGCGATCCGGATGACCACCGGGTGCTCGGCTACAACGGCATCTACGAGGGCACCGGCCGCCTCACGCGCACCGGCGATCCGGCGACGCTGATCATGACGGAATCCAGCCGCGAAGCCGAACCCGGCGACAAGGTGATTCCGGGCGGCGTCGAAGTCCCGCTCGACTTCGTGCCGAGCCCGCCGCGCGCGAAGATCGACGGCAAGCTCATGGCGATCACCGACGGCGTGACCGTGATCGGCCAGTACCAAGTCGTCGCGATCAATCGCGGCGCCCGCGACGGTCTTGTGCCCGGCAACGTGCTCGCGATCTACGAGTCCGGCCAAACGGTCATCGACGACGAGAAGCATGGCTTCCTCGCCGGCAGCAATGGCTGGTTCCAGCCGAAGATCCATCTGCCCGAGGAACGCGTCGGCACCTACATGGTCTTCAAGACCTTCGATCGCATGAGCTTCGGCCTGATCATGGAAGCGAAGAACATCATTCGGCTCGGGTATCGCGTAGAAAACCCGTAAATCTGCACATTGCGGTCGGTAATGCGCGCGGCGCGGCGCGATCGCCGCCGGCCGATACTGCCGCGCATGCCGCCGAGCGACGATGCACTCGCCTGGGTCACGCTGACGCGCGCACCGGGACTCTCGGTTCCCATACTGGCCGCCGCGCTCGCGCGCTTAGGAACGGCGGCAAACCTGCTGTCGGCCGCCGCGGCCCGGCGCCGGGCCGCGGGCCTGCCCGACGGCTTGGAGGAGTTCCTCGCGCACCCCGGCGCGGCACCGACTTCGGCCGAGCGCCGCTGGCTCGAGCAGCCGCGGCATCAGATCGTACCGTTTTGCGATGGTCGCTATCCGCCGCTGCTGCGAGCGTCCGGCGATTGCCCGATCGCGCTCTACGTCGATGGAGACCCGCAGGCCTTGTGCGAGCCGCAGCTCGCCATCGTCGGCAGCCGCAACCCATCCGCGCAGGGCCGCGCACACGCGTTCAGTTTCGCCGAAAGCCTTGCGCTGCGCGGACTTACGATCACGAGCGGGCTCGCCGAAGGCATCGATGCAGCGGCTCATCGCGGCGCGCTCGCGGCGCAGGGCTCGACGCTCGCCGTGCTCGGCACGGGTGTCGATCTCGTGTATCCCTGCGGAAACGGCGCGCTCGCGCATGAGATCGCGCTGCACGGAGCGCTCGTCAGCGAATTCCCCGTGGGAGCGGCCCCGAGGCGCAGCAATTTCCCGCGGCGAAACCGCCTGATCGCGGGATTGAGCATGGGAACCCTCGTGATCGAGGCGGCGCGCCGCAGCGGGTCCCTGATCACGGCCCGCAGCGCGGGCGAGCAGGGCCGGAAGCTCTTCGCGATCCCCGGCTCGATCGAGGATCCGCTCAAGCGCGGCTGCCATGAACTGCTCAAGCAAGGCGCGAAATTGGCTGAAAACCCTAATGACATATTGAGGGAACTGGACTTTTCGGCGTTCTTCGAGCGGCGCGACGGGCGCGCGGATCGCGGCCCGCCACGGTCGCCGCGCGCCGCGGGAATGGACAACGAACACAAAATCTTGTTAGATGCGCTCGGCTTTGATCCGGCGGACCTCGATGGCTTGGTCGTCCGTACCGGATTCAAACCAGAAGCCGTGTCTTCGATGATGCTGATCCTCGAGCTCGAAGGCTACGTTCAGGCTGCCCCCGGGGGCCGCTACTCCCGAGTCGCCAGGAGCCCGTGAGGTGAAAGACAACGTTCTCGATCTGCTGATCTACCTTTTCGAGAATTACATGAGCGCGGACGACGAACCTCGGCCGGATCGCCAAACATTGAAGCTGGAATTGGACAAGGCAGGATTCGTGGAACCCGACATCAGCCGAGCCCTCGAGTGGCTCGATGGCCTCTCGGGAGAACAATTGGGCAAGGTCGCCGAAGCGACCGCGCGCGCGGTGCGGGTGTTCAGCGGCCAAGAGCTGCTGCGGCTCGATACCGACGTGCGCGGCTATCTCATGCATTTGGAAAACTTGCGGATCCTGTCGAGCAACCAGCGCGAGCTCGTGATCGACCGCTTGATGGCGCTCGAGGCCGACGAAATCGACATCGAACAGGTCAAATGGGTCGTCCTGATGGTGCTGTTCAGTCAGCCGGGGCAAGAATCGGCCTATGCGCAGATGGAAGACCTGGTATTCGAAGAGCGCTCCGACGCCCTGCATTAGACCCAATTGAGCAGCAATCTCGTCATCGTGGAATCGCCTGCCAAGGCGAAGACCATCAAGAAGTATCTCGGCAAGGACTTCGAGGTGCTCGCCTCCTATGGCCATGTCCGCGACCTCGTGCCCAAAGAGGGCGCGGTAGACCCCAAGCACCGCTTCGCGATGAAGTACCAGGTCGTCGAACGCAATCAAAAGCACATCGACGCGATATCGCGGGCACTGAAGAAGGCCAAGAACCTCTACCTCGCGACCGACCCCGATCGCGAAGGCGAGGCGATCTCCTGGCATCTCTACGAATTGCTGAAGGCCAAGGGAGAGCTCACGGGCAAGGACGTGGAGCGCGTCGTGTTCTACGAGATCACCAAGAACGCGGTCCGCGAAGCGATGGAGCAGCCGCGCAAACTCTCGGTCGATTTGGTCAACGCCCAGCAGGCGCGGCGCGCGCTCGATTTTCTCGTCGGCTTCAACCTCTCGCCGCTGCTCTGGAAGAAAGTGCGGCCCGGCTTGTCTGCGGGACGCGTGCAGAGTCCGGCGCTGCGCATGATCTGCGAGCGCGAGGACGAAATCGCGGCGTTCGTCGCGCGGGAATACTGGACGATCGATGCCGAGCTCGAGCATTCCGCGCAAAAGTTTCCCGGCAAGCTGGTCGAATACGCCGGCGCCAAAGTCGAGCAATTCAGCTTCACGAGCGGTGAAGCCGCGCGCGAGGTCGAGCGCAACCTGACGGCTGCGGCCGCGGGCGAACTCACGGTGCTCGAGGTCGACCGCAAGCAGCGCCGGCGCAACCCGGCGCCGCCGTTCACGACCTCGACGCTGCAGCAGGAGGCGGCCCGCAAGCTCGGGTTCAGCGCCCAGAAAACCATGCGCGTCGCGCAGCAGCTCTACGAGGGCGTGGACATCGGCGAGGGCGCCGTCGGCCTGATCAGCTACATGCGCACCGACTCGCTGAATCTCTCGCAGGAAGCGATCGGCCAGATTCGCGAGGTGGTCGTACAGCTCTACGGCAAAGAAGGACTTTCGGAAGAGCCGCGCATCTATCGAACCAAATCCAAGAACGCGCAGGAAGCCCACGAAGCGATCCGCCCGACCGCCGCGAACATTCTGCCCGCCGACATCGAGAGCAAGCTCGAAAACGACCAGTACCGGCTCTATACCCTGATCTGGCGGCGCACGGTCGCCTGCCAGATGGCGCCGGCGGTGTTCGACACGGTCGCCGTGGAATTGCTCGCGGGGCCCGACGGCCCCGGCCGGCACGTGCTGCGCGCCAACGGCTCGACGCTCGTGAAGCCCGGCTACATCTCGGTTTATCAAGAAGGCGTCGACGACGCCGTGCAGGACGACACCGACCACGTGCTGCCGCCGATGCAGCCGGGGGATCGCATCAAGCTGATCGGCGTCGTGCCGGCCCAACATTTCACGGAGCCGCCGCCGCGCTTCTCCGAGGCCTCGCTCGTCAAGGCGCTCGAGGAATACGGCATCGGACGCCCGTCGACCTATGCGTCGATCATTTCGACGCTGCGCGACCGCCAATATGTCGAGATCGAGAACCGGCGCTTCACGGCGACCGACATCGGCAAGATCGTCAGCCGATTCCTGACCCAGTACTTCACGACCTACGTGGACTACGACTTCACCGCGAAGATGGAAGACTCGCTCGACGCGGTCGCGAACGGTGATCTGGAGTGGGTCCCGCTGCTCGACAAGTTCTGGAAGCCGTTCATTGAACTCGTCAAACACACCGAGAAGTCGGTGAGCCGCGAGGAGGTCGCGCAGGCCCGCGAACTCGGCACCGACCCGGCCAGCGGCAAACCGATGAGCGTGCGCATGGGCCGATTCGGTCCGTTCGTGCAAATCGGCACGAAGGACGATGCGGACAAGCCGCGCTTTGCGGGCTTGAGGCCGGGACAGAAGATGGATGCGATCACCTTCGAGGAGGCGATCGAGCTGTTCAAGCTGCCGCGCAAGCTCGGGGTCACCGCGCAGGGCGAGGAGATCACGGCGAACGTCGGACGATTCGGCCCGTACGTGAAATTCGGCCCCAAGTACGTTTCGCTGAAGATCGACGATCCTTACACGATCACCCACGAGCGCGCGCTCGAGGTGATCCGCGAGAAGGAGATCGCGGACGCGAACCGCCTGATTCTGGACTTCCCCGACGCCGGGATTCAAGTGCTGAACGGGCGCTTCGGACCGTACATCACCGACAAGACCCGCAACGCCAAGATCCCGAAGGACCGCGATCCGAAATCCTTGAGCCTGCTCGAATGTCAGACGATGCTCGCGGCGGCACCCGTGCGCACTTTCGGAAAATGGGGCCGCAAGGGGGCCAAACCCAAGGCCGGCGCCAAGCCCGCCAAGCCCGCCAAGCCCGCCGCGCAAGCCGCGACACCGCCCGAGCGCGCCGCCCCGCGCACGCCCGCGCCGCCGCGCAAGAGCGCGGCCGGAGGCGTGAAATTCGCGACGGCCGCGGCCAAGAAGAGCACGCCGACGAAGGCGGTCCCGAGCACCAAGGCGGCCGCGAAGAAACCGGCGACAGCCGCCAAGCCGCCGGCGAAACCCGCGGCGAAACCCGCGGCGAAGCCGGCCGCTAAGCCGAAAACCAAGACGCCGGCCAAAACGGCGAAGCCGGCTGCGGCCGCGAGGTATGGACCCGCGAAAAAGAAAGGGTGAGCGGCGTGCAAGAGGCAGTCAAGCAGTACTTGGTCGACTTGCACGATCGCATCACCAGCGCGCTCGAGGCGATTGACTCCGCAAAGTTTCGCCGCGATCCATGGCGGCGGCCCGAAGGCGGCGGAGGCGAGAGCCGCGTCTTGAGCGAGGGTTCGGTGTTCGAGCGCGCGGGCGTCTCTTTCTCGCATGTGCTCGGCGCCTCGATGCCGCCGTCGGCGACGCAGCAGCGTCCGGAAGTCGCCGGCGCGCCGTTCGAAGCCATGGGAATTTCGCTGGTGTTCCATCCGCGCAATCCCTACGCACCCACGACGCACGCGAACGTACGATTTCTGATCGCGACTCCGCGCGATGCGGCTCCGGTCTGGTGGTTCGGCGGCGGCTTCGACCTGACCCCCTACTATCCGTTCGACGAGGACGTGCTGCATTGGCACCATACAGCGCGAGCCGCATGCCTGCCGTTCGGCGCGGGCCTCTATGAAAATTACAAAGCGTGGTGCGACCGATACTTTTTCCTGCCGCACCGGAACGAGACGCGCGGTATCGGCGGCTTGTTCTTCGACGATCTCAATGACGGCGGCTTCGAGCGCTGCTTCGGCCTGCTGCGCAGTGTCGGCGATCATTTCCTGCCGGCGTACCTGCCGATCGTCGAGCGCCGCAAGGATCACGCCTATGGCGCGCGCGAGCGGGATTTTCAGCTCTACCGGCGCGGCCGCTACGTCGAGTTCAACTTGGTATACGATCGGGGCACGCTGTTCGGACTGCAGTCGCGCGGCCGCACCGAATCGATCCTCATGTCGCTGCCGCCGCTGGTTCGCTGGGAATACGACTGGCAGCCGCCCGCGGGGTCGAGCGAAGCGCGCTTGTATTCGGACTTCTTGCGCCCGCGGGATTATCTGACCGAGCTCGGAGGCCGCTAGCCGTGCATGAGCCACGCTTTCCGATGCGAATTCGCTCTGCGAGTCGCGCGAGCGCCGGGCTCGCCGCATTGGTTCTCGCGGGGTTCGCGCAGGCGCCGCGCGCCCTCGGCGCGGAGCTTGAGCTCGAACAAATCATGGCCGATCCCGATTGGATCGGCGCGCCCGTGCAGGACGCGTATTGGGGCGCGGACGGGCGATCGGTCTATTATTCGATCAAGCGCGCCGGATCGCCGCTCGTCGACCTGCATCGGGTCGATCTCAAGGACGGCAAAGATCTCGCCGTCGCCCACGACGCGATGGCGAACGCCGACGGACCTCCGATTCTCGATGCCGCCGGCAAGCGCGCGGCCTTCGTGCGCAACGGCGACGTGTTCGTGCGAGAGCTCGCGAGCAAGCGCCTGACTCAAGCCACGCGCGGCGCCCACCAGCCCGGGTCGCTGCAGTTCTCGGCGGACGGCGCGCACTTAAGCTTCCGCGAGGGCAACGACTGGTTCGTCTACGAGATCGCGACCCGCCTGGTGTCGCCCGCGGCACTCGTCAAGGCCGAAAAGGATCCGGACGCTGCCGCCGCCGGCGACTTGGCCGAGATGCAACTGCGAACCTTCTCGACCTTGCGGAAACTGCGCGACGACAAGGAGCTGCGGCGCAAGGACGAGGAGGCCGCGCGGCACGCCGATCCGACGCTTGCGCCGCTGCCGTTCTATCTCGGCGACGACGTCGCGATTCTCGATACGCAGCTCTCGCCCGACGGCCATTGGATGCTGGTCGTCACCGCGGCCAAGGCAGCCGACAAGGGCCGCAAGGGCAAGCTCACCCGCTACGTCACCGATTCGGGCTACGAGGAGTTCGAAGACGAACGGGTGCGCGTGGGCCGCAATCCGCCGCCGACCCAGTCCCTGGTGCTGCTCGATCTCGAGAATCACGCGGTGCATGCGCTGGCGCTGGAGTCGCTGCCGGGCATTCACGACGATCCGCTGAAGGCGATCCGCGAGGAGAACGCCAAGCCCGGGGACGGTTCAATCGCGGCGGGCGGAGCCGCCGGCGCCGGCAAGACCCGCGGCATCGTCGTCGTGCAGGAAGGCGACGAGGGTGGGCGATTCAGCAACATCGCGTGGAGCCGCGACGCCAGGGCGCTCGCGATCGAGATGTTCTCGATCGACAACAAGGACCGCTGGATCGCGAGCGTCGATTTCACGAATTTTTCGCTGGTGC
Organism: uncultured Gammaproteobacteria bacterium; assembly: GCA_963782845.1. Classification (GTDB taxonomy): domain Bacteria; phylum Pseudomonadota; class Gammaproteobacteria; order Steroidobacterales; family Steroidobacteraceae; genus Bog-1198. Next base: position 242,214 of record CAWALM010000004.1, read on the forward strand.
CGCAGCACCGGCTCAGCGATCCCGCGTGGGTCGGCGGGAGATTCGTCGAAATCGGCTGGCTCAGCGACAACCGAACCCTGTGGTTTCAGTCGGAGGAATCCGGCTACTCGCATCTGTACGCGAAGACGCAGGACGGCGCGGCCCGGGCGCTCACCGCGGGCCGCTTCGAGGTCTCGAATCCCGAGCTTTCGGCCGATGGGCGCTGGTTCTATCTGCGCAGCAACTACGAGGCACCCTACGCGTCGGACGTGTACCGGGTCGCGAGCGGAGGCGGGAAACTCGAGCGCATCACGCGCTTGCGCGGCGTCAACGCGTTCGCGCTGGCGCCCGACGGCGCCTCGCTGCTGATTACGCATTCCTCGAGCTACATCCCGCCGCAGATCGCGGTCGCGCGCGCCGACGGAGCCGGCATGCCGCGCGAGCTTACCGACACGCGAACCGCCGCCTACAAGGCGATCGACTGGATCGAACCCGAGATCGTGGAGGTTCCCTCGACGCATTTCGACGGCGTCATCTACGCCAAGGTCTACCGGCCGGCGCAGGCCGGCGCATCGAGCCGCCGCCCCGGCGTCGTGTTCGTGCACGGCGCGGGGTATACGCAGGACGTGCATCTGCGCTTCCCCTACTATTTCCGCGAGCAGATGTTCAACAACCTGCTCGTGCAGCAGGGCTACGTCGTGATCACGCTCGATTATCGCGCCTCGGAAGGCTACGGCCGCGACTGGCGCACGGCGATCTACCGGCAAATGGGACATCCCGAACTCGAAGACCTGCTCGACGGCAAGCGCTGGCTCGTCGAGCACGCGGCTGCCGACCCGAAGCGCTTCGGCATCTACGGCGGATCCTACGGCGGCTTCATGACGCTCATGGCGCTGTTTCGCGCGCCCGGAGAATTCGCTGCGGGCGCGGCGGTGCGCCCTGTGACGGACTGGATGCAGTACAACCACGAATACACTTCGCAAATTCTCAACGACCCCGAGATCGACAAAATCGCCTATGCGCGTTCCTCGCCGATCGAATTCGCGGCGGGACTGCAGGATGCGCTGCTGATCTGCCACGGCGTCATCGACGACAACGTGTTGTTCGAGGACTCGATGCGCCTCTACGAGCGTCTCATCGAGCTGCACAAGGACAATTTCACGATCTCTCCATACCCCCTCGACCGCCACGCGTTCAGCAACGCCGATTCCTGGCTCGACGAGTACAAGCGCATCGACCGGTTGTTTCAGACGACCCTGCTGGGGAAATGAACTACAAGCACATTTATCACGCGGGGAATTTTGCGGATGTCGCGAAGCATGTCGGATTGCAGTACTGCCTCGATGCGCTGAAGCGCAAGCCGGGCGCCTTCTTCGCGCTCGACACCCATGCTGGGCGCGGCGATTACGATCTGCAGGCGCCTGAGGCGCAGAAATCCGGCGAAGCGCAGCGCGGCGTGCAGCGGCTCATCGAGCAATCGATCGGCGAGCCCGAGCTGGCGGACTTCTTCGCGGCGATCCGCGCGCGCCGCGGCAAGCGGCTCGCGCGCTATCCGGGCTCGCCGGCGCTCATCGGCCGTGCGCTGCGGACCCAGGACCGCGCGCTCATTGTCGAGCTCGTGCCCGCGGAGGCGCGCGCCGCCGAGCGCGACCTCGAGTCCCTGGGACGCGTGCGAACCGAGATCGGCGACGGCTACGCCGCGCTGAAGGCATACCTGCCGCCCGAGGAGCGCCGCGGGCTCGTGCTCATCGATCCGCCCTACGAAAGTCTCGACGAATTGAAGAGCATGCTCGAGGCGTTCGCCGACGCCTACCGCCGCTGGCCGACCGGCATGTATTTGATGTGGTACCCGATCCGCAGCGCGACGCAGCGCGACAGCGTGCACGCCCGGTTCGAGCAACTCGGCATTCCGAAGATGCTGTACGCCGACCTCGCGATTCACCCCGACGATGCCGGCTTGGGCTTGGCCGGCAGCGGGCTCATGATCGTCAATCCGCCGTTCGGGGCCGATGAGTACCTGACCGCCGCCTATGGGGCGATCCATCGCGGTATCGCCGCGCCCGGCGCGGGCTACGTCGAAGTGGCGCGCCTGACGCCCGAGAAGCTCTGACGGGACCATGGCCGCGGGTCTACGCGGGTCGCCGAGCCTCAGGACGTCCAGTCGATCGCATTCTGGACGTGTGCCGCGATCCGATCCACGTCGGCGCCGCTCAAGGCGCGATTGCGCGTCAGCACCGCGATCGCTCCATGCCCCGGAACCGGCCGGATCACGCCGCGATAACCCTGCTCGTCGAAATTCACGGTGGAGCGCGCCGATTCATGCACGAGCACCATGACCGTTACGGGCCCGCTCGCATCCTGGACGACCAAGTGCGGCACTTGGTGGCCGCGAAAATCGCAGCTCGCGGCATAGCTTACGACACCGGCGTCGGATCGCAATCTCATGCGCGCATCTCCGATCGCCTCGCGCAACAGCGCGGCCGGCACCGGCCCCTCCGAGGTCCATGCCTGCGGTTCGCCCGCCATGTGCGCGACGACCGCATCGGCGAGGCTCGCGCGCGGAAACGCGAGCCACATGAGACCGGCGGCCCCGGCCGCTACCAGTACGCTCGCCGCCAGTGCGACCCAGCGCCGGCCGGGGGAGGCGCGCTTGGCGCGCAGCGGCACGACATTGTCGGCCGCGGCGCCGCCCGGCGCGGTTGCGCCGACGTCGAGCCGCAGCGCGCCGGCGAGACGCGCCTCGAAACGGACGACACCGCGAGTGAACTGCGCGCATTGCACGCAGCTTTCGCGATGCGCGATCAGCGCGGGATCCGCGGAATCGGGTTCCGCCAACAGCGCTCGCCGGTATTGGCTGCAATCGATCATTCTTCGGGGTCCAGAGTGGTGTCCTCGCCGCACAGGCCGCGCAGCTGACGGCGCGCGCGGAACAGGCGCGTGAGCACCGCGGCGGTCGAGAGATTCAATTGTTGGGCAATTTCGGCGGTCGTGAAGCCCATCAACACCTGCAACACCAGGGGCTCGCGATAATCATCGGGCAATTTGAATATCGCGAGGCGCAACTCCTCCAAATTCTGCTCGTCGGCGGTGCCCAGCGATGATTCCTCGCTCGCGACAAGCGCGTCAAGGTCGACGGTCGGCAGGCGCTTGCGCTCGAACGTGCGGGCATATTCGCGCCGGATGATCGTCAGCAGCCAAGGTTTGGCGGCCTTCTCGTCCTGCAGGCTGTCCTGCGCCTTCCAGGCGCGCAACAGCGTCTCCTGGACGACATCCTCGGCAATCGTGCGGTCGCGGGACAGCCAGACGGCAAATCGCAGCAAATCCGGGCGCAACGACTGGCAAAGCGCCTGGAAACGCGCCTGCTTCTGGTTTTCACCAACCTGGGCTCGCATGGTTAAATCGGCACCCGAACTGGGATATTGCGGGTGCGATCTTAGCGCATATGGACGCGGAGGCCCCGGGCGCGCGTCCCGCGGGGCGGAGTGGGCTACCATTACGCAATCGGCGATCGGATTAGGAGTCACAGCGAAGATGACCGGTATTTCCAGCACTTCATTTCCGAAAACGCGCCTGCGGCGCATGCGGCGGGACGATTTTTCCCGCCGTCTGATGCGCGAGACCCAGCTTAGCGTCGACGCCCTCATTTATCCGGTATTCGTGCTCGAGGGCCTGCGGCGGCGGGAGCCGATCGCCTCGATGCCCGGGATCGAGCGCCTCTCGATCGACGAGCTGCTGCGCGAATGCGCGGAACTCGCGCGCCTGCGCGTGCCGGCGATCGCGATCTTCCCGGTCACGCCGCCCGAAAAGAAGAGTCTCGATGCGCGCGAATCCTGGAATCCGGACGGAATCGCCCAGCAGGCGGTGCGTGCGGTCAAGAAGGAATTTCCCGACCTCGGGGTGATCACCGACGTCGCGCTCGATCCGTTCACGACCCACGGCCAGGACGGCATCATCGACGCCGACGGCTATGTGCAGAACGATCTGACCGTCGAGACCTTGATTCGCCAGGCGCGTTCCCACGCGGATGCCGGTGCAGACATCGTGGCCCCCTCCGACATGATGGACGGGCGCATCGGCGCGATCCGCAGCGCACTCGAAAATGCCGGGCTCGTGCACACGCGCATCCTCGCGTACGCCGCCAAATACGCCTCCAGCTTCTACGGACCGTTCCGCGATGCGGTCGGATCGGCCGGGCAGCTCGGAAAAGGCAACAAGTTCTCCTACCAGATGGATCCCGCAAATTCCGACGAGGCGCTGCGCGAAGTCGGGCTCGATATCGCCGAAGGCGCGGACATGGTCATGGTCAAGCCCGGCCTGCCCTATCTCGACATCGTCCGGCGCATCAAGGACCGCTTCGGCGTACCGACCTTCGTCTACCAGGTCAGCGGCGAATATTCGATGATCATGGCTGCGGCCCAGAACGGCTGGATCGACGAGCGCGCCGTGGCGCTCGAAGCGCTGCTGTCGATCAAGCGAGCGGGCGCCGACGGCATTCTCACGTACTTCGCGAAGCGCGCGGCAGTCTGGCTGCGGGAGTGAGCACCGGCTCCCACCCCGGACTGCCCGATCAATACGGGGTCGTCGGACACCCGATCGCGCACAGTTGGTCGCCGTTCATCCACGGCATGTTCGCCAAGGCGACCGCTCAGAACCTGGTATACCGCCTGTTCGACATCATGCCGGAGGATTTTCGCGGCGAGGTGCTGCGCCTGGTGACGGGCGGCGTGCGCGGGCTCAACATCACGCTGCCGCACAAGCAAGCCGCCGCCGAACTCGTCAATGAGCTCACGCCGCGCGCGGCCCGCGCACAAGCCGTGAACACGATCGCGTATTTCGACGACGCGAAGCTGCTCGGCGACAACACCGACGGCGTCGGACTCATCAACGACCTCGAGCAAAATCTGAAGCTCGAACTCGCGCACAAGCGGATCCTCGTGCTCGGCGCCGGCGGCGCGGTGCGCGGCGTGCTGGCGCCGCTCATGGAGCGCGACCCAGCGCAGCTCGTCGTCGCCAATCGCACGCCGACCCGGGCACTGGCGCTCGCTCGAGAGTTTTCGGACCTCGGAAACATCGCCGGCTGCGGTTTCGCCGAGGTCGAGGGTCCGCCCTACGATTTGATCGTCAACGGGACCTCGGCGAGCCTGCAGGGAGAAATGCCGGAGATGCCGGTGGGACTCGTCGGCGAGGATACCGTGTGCTACGACATGGCCTACGGCCGCGGCCATACGCCGTTTACGCTGTGGGCCAAGTCGTTGCACGCGAAGCGCACCACCAAGGGGTGGGGCATGCTCGTCGAGCAAGCCGCGGCGTCCTTTGTGCTGTGGCGGGGAATCCGGCCGGACACGAAGCCGGTGCTCGAGGCGCTCTCGCACTACCACTGAGCGCCGGCTGCACCTCGCCCGCAGCGCCAAACAAAGCGGCGCGCCGGCCGGCTTCTCGAGAAGCCGTACGGCGCGCCGTGGCCGGTGGCGTGCGCCGGCGCTTAGTTGCTCGGGTTGTCACCCGTGTAGTACGCGAGCACGTAGGCGTTCAAGCTGCCGTTCGCCTGCGGTACTCCGTAGACCTTGACCGGCGTCGTGCCCGCGACGAGGCCGCTCGTGAGGGTCGCGAGGCCGGCACTCGTCGTGATGTCGATCGGGCTCACGGTAACGATGTTATTGGTTCGATCGATCTGATAGACGAGTGTCGCACCGCCCGTCGCCGTGCTCACGTTGATCGTGGGCGTCATCGTGCCGCCCTTGACGCCCATCGTGAACGCGCCGTCGGTCAGCGGCGATTCGACCAGGCCCAGCGGCACCGAGGACGGCTCGAGAATCGACTCGCGCGCGGACCAGCCCGTGGGATTGGCGGTGTCGCCCCAGGCCGCGAAGCTCGTGGCGTAAGTCGGAATCGCCGCCACCGTTCCGCCGAAGTCGACCGCCGTTCCGTTGGTCGCGCTGATCCAATCCGGGATCACGGTCGAGGTCGGGCAGCTCGTGGTGCACGCCACGGTGTCCATCAAGGTCGAGATCGGGTAGGCGAAATTCCACCACTTGTAGCCCATGAGCTTGTTGGGCGGCGTGCTGAAGTCCTCGCCGTTCGGCGTGCTCGCGTCGAGGTAATCGAGCGAGTACGCATAGTTGTCGGTCGTCGTGTGAAAGATGCGCGTGAGCGTGAAGGCCGTCGTCGGCGCGATCGCCGCCGGATAGGAGATCGTGCCGTCATAGCGCGCGGTCTCGATTTCGATCGACTGCGCAACCACCGGTGTCGCGGTCCAGTCGACCGGAGTCGCATGCACCTTGAAGCCGCGCACGAGATCGTCATCCGTCAAGAAGCCCGTTCCGGTCGCAATCGGCATCGCGTCGGCCGACGGATCCGCGGGGTTGCGAACGAAGAACTGCGTGTTGGCGTCGACGGTGATCGGCATGCCGACACCCGATTCGTTCTCGATGGTCACGACATCGGTGTTGGCGTTGACGTGCAGCACGTGGCCTTCGGGGCTCTGCCAAACCTCGTTGAAGTCGTTGCCGGCCCAGATGCGCGTGGCGACGAGCGTACCGTTCTGCTGATAACGCGCCGCGATGCGCACGTAGCGTCCGACCAGGCTGGATTCCGACGAGAAATTGGTGATCGGAGTGCGAGTCTTGGCGTCGACATCGTAGAAGATCGTGCCGTTGGTCGCGTCCGCAAGAATCTGCAGGCTCGTCGAGCCCGCCACCGCGGTTTCGGGCGAGGCCACGGGCAGCGCCGGAAATTCCTTGGTGATCGTGATCGCGGTGTTGTCGCTCGAGATCGCGGTCACGTCGCCGTACATGTGCCGCAGCACCAGCCGGGAAACGTCGGCGAGCGGATGATGGCGCACGGGGCCCTTGAAGTTCACGCCCCAGATCGTCGTTCCGCCGAGCGCGGCCGGCACGTGTCCCACGATGAACGCGGGATGTCCGAGATCGAATTCGAAATCCACCTGCGTGGTGCCGGAGGTCGACACGACCACGGGCGAGACGAAGTTCACGGGAACATTGACCGTCAGATTCGGCGCGGTTCCCTGGGTGTGCTGGATCTGAATCTGGTCGGCCGGGATCGGCGCGCCGGCGGTGCCCGGGAATCCGGCTTCCGGATCGGCGGCCACGTTCAGCGCGATGTCGCCCGGATTGGCGCTCAGCGTCAAAATCGCACCGGTGTAGGTACCCACGGGCACGTCCGGATTTCCGATGACCTCGCCGAGATTGTCGAGCTGCGCGAGGTTCACCATCGAGGTGCCGGGCGAGGTGTAGACGGTGACGTTGGTGCCGCCGCCCTGGGGAACGAGCGCCACGGAGAGGATCTTGACGCCGATCAAGGACCAGTCCTCGCTCGACGCATCGCTGATGATCATCGCGACCTGGCTCGTCTGCGGATTCGTGACCGGAGGCGTCGTCGCGGCAGAGCCGCCGCCACCGCCGCAAGCGGCGAGTATCGAAGCGACAGCACCGGCCAATGTAAGTTTGGACACGTTGGAAATCATGACTAATTCTCCCGATGTTGATCGTGTTGATGTCGCCGTTGGGAGACAAGCGGTCTCCGTCTCGGTGTGTGCACTAACGGATCATCGGGAAGCGCGTTGACATGGCGCGCGAATCGGCTGCGCCAGCGCGGACGCGTTGCAGCGCGAGAATGTGCACTGAGATCACAGGTTTCAGCGGCGGCGCGGACTCAGCCGGCGCGGTAGTGATCTTTGACTTTTACATAGTGCGCCGCGCCGTACAGCAGCTGTTCGATCTCGGCGTCCGCGAGATCGCGCACGCGTTTCGCAGGACTTCCGATGTAGACGCCGCGCGCGCTCAAGCGTTTGCCCGGCGGCACGACGCTGCCGGCGCCGATGACGACTTCGTCTTCGACGACGGCGCCGTCGAGCACCACGGCGCCCATGCCGATCAAACAGCGGTGCCCGATGCGCGCCGCATGCAACACCGCCCGGTGTCCGACCGTCACGTCGTCGCCGACGACGAGCGGTAGACCGCCGGGCATGTAGGGACCATCGTGCACGACGTGCAGTACGCAGCCGTCCTGGATGTTGGTGCGGCTGCCCACCTCGATCGAATGGATGTCGCCGCGCAGCACCGCGAACGGCCACACCGACGCATCGTCGCCGAGCGTCACGCGTCCGATGATGAGCGCCGACTCATCGACGTAGACGCGCGCGCCCAATGTGGGGCATGACGCCGCGATAGGCTCTGATGTTCATGCGCGTTCGCCCGCTTCAGCGCATCGTGACGAGCTCTTCGGCGCTCGTCGGATGGATCGCCACGGTGTCGTCGAAATCGCGCTTGGTCGCGCCCATGCGCACGGCGACCGCGAATCCCTGCATCATCTCGTCGGCCCCGTCGCCGATGACGTGGCAGCCTATGATCTTCTCGTCGGGGCCGAGGCAGACGAGCTTCATGTCGGTGCGCGGCTTGTTGTCGGTGATCGCGTAGTACATTCCGACGAAGCCGCTGACGTAGACCTTGATCGCATCGCCGTGGCGCGCACGCGCCTCGGCTTCGCTCAAGCCGACGGTGCCGATCGGCGGATGCGTGAAGACGACCGTCGGGATCAGCTCGTAGTCGAGGCGCCGATCGTGCTTGCCGCCGAACACGCGATCGGAAAGCCGCCGGCCTGCCGCGATCGCAACCGGCGTCAACGCCGCACGACCGGTCACGTCGCCGATCGCGTAGATGCCCGGGGCGGCGGTGTTTTGAAAGGCGTCGGTCGTCACGAAGTGCCGCTCGTCGACGCGCACGCCGGCGTGCTCCAATCCCAGGGTCTCGGTGTTGGGAACGCGCCCGACCGCCCACAGCACGCAGTCGAATCCCGGAAATTTCCTGCCGTCGGCCGCCACCAGGGTTTTTTGGCCGCCTTCGGACAGCAATGCGGCCGGCACGACGTGCTCTTGAAAGAGGATCCCTTGCGCGCGCAGCTCGCGCTGCAGCGATGCCCCAAGCATCGCGTCGAACTGGCGCAGCACCTGCGCCTTGCGCAGGAACATCTCGACCTCGCTGCCGAGCTCGTGAAAAGCGCCCGCGAGCTCGCAGGCGATGTAGCCGCTGCCGACGACGGCCACGCGCCGCGGCCGCTCCGCGATCTCGAAAAAATCGTCGGAGGTGATGCCGAGCTCGGCACCGGGCAGAGCCGGCACGAGCGGCCTGCCGCCGGTCGCGATCACGATGTGCGGCGCAGTCAGGCGGCGTCCGTCGACCTCGAGCGTGCGCGCGTCGACGAAGCGCGCCGATCCCGAAATCTGGTCGATTCCCTTGGAGGCGAGATTGCGCGCGTAGATGCCGTTCAAGCGCGCAATGTAGGCGTCGCGCTTCGCCTTCAAGACATCCCAATCGTGACCGTCATGCGCGACCTTGAAGCCATAGTGACGCGCGTCGCTGATCAGCGAGGAGATCCCGGCCGCGTTCCACATGACTTTCTTCGGCACGCAGCCGACGTTGACGCAGGTCCCGCCGAGCCGCGCCTGTTCGATGACGGCGGCCTTGGCCCCGTACTCGGCGGCGCGCTGCGCGCAGGCGAGTCCGCCGCTGCCGCCGCCGATGCAAATGAGATCGTAATTTCCGCTGGCCACTTGAACTCCGGCTTCGGGACCTTCAGGTCGCCGATGATATACTGAGGCCATCGCTGACTTGGGAAAAAGGTGCCGGCGTGATCGATTTGCAGGAAATCTCGTCTGTTAGGCTCCGGCCGTGAATAACCCTCTGCTGGAGTTCGCGGATCGTCCGGCGTTCGACCGCATCGAAGCCGCCCATGCGCGTCCCGCGCTCGAGCAGGTGCTCGCCGAGAACCGCGCGCGCATCGCGGCGCTCACCGCACATACCGCGCCGACGTTCGCGTCGCTGGTCGTACCCATGGAGGAGATGAGCCATCGGCTGGCGCGGGTCTGGAGTCCGATCGGGCATTTGAACGGAGTCGCGAATTCCCCCGCGATCCGCGAAGCCTACAACGCCTGCATCCCGCTGCTCACCGAATACTCCTCGGAGCTCGGCCAGAACGAAGCGCTGTACGCGGCCTACGCCTATGTGCTCGAGCACGAGCGCGCGGATCTCAACGCCGCGCAGCGCAAGGTCGTCGAAAACGCGCTGCGGGATTTCCGGCTCGCCGGGGTCGATTTGCCCGCGGACAAGAAGGCGCGATTCCGCGAATTGATGCAGCGGCTCGCGCAGCTCGGCACAAAGTTCTCGGAGAATGTGCTCGACGCGGCGCGCGCCTATACGCGCCGGGTCAGCGACGAGTCCGAACTCGCGGGGCTGCCGTCCAATGCGGTAGATCGCGCTGCGGCAGATGCGCGCGAGGCGCAGCTCTCGGGCTGGCTGTTCAAGCTCGACCAGCCGACCTACATGACGATCATGACCTGCGCGGAGAGCGTGCAGCTGCGCCGCGACATTTATGAGGCGTGGGTCACGCGCGCCTCCGAACTCGGCCCGAGCGCCGGACGATTCGACAACAACCCGCTCGTCGACGAAATCCTGCCGCTGCGCCACGAGCTCGCGCAGCTGGTCGGATACGCGACCTTCGCCGATTATGCGCTCGCGACCCGCATGGCGAAGAGCCGCCAACAGGTGCTGAGCTTTATCGACGACCTCGCGCGCCGATGCCGGCCCGCCGCAACCCAGGAGTTTGCGGAACTCGAGGAATATGCGGGCCGCAAGCTCGACGCCTGGGACGTCGCGTTCTACACCGAAAAGCTCAAGGCGAGCCGCTTCAAGGTCTCGCAGGAGGAACTGCGGCCCTACTTTCCGCTGCCGAAGGTGCTCGGCGGCCTGTTTGCGCTGACGGAGAAACTTTACGGCATCCGCATTCGCGAGTTGGCGTCGGTCGCGGTCTGGCACCCGAGCGTGCGCTATTACGATCTCGTCGACGCCGACGGCAACGCGGTCGCGGGTTTTTATCTCGATCCCTATTCGCGCACCGAGAAGCGCAGCGGCGCCTGGATGGACGAATGCGTCAACGCGAAGGCGCTGCCGACCGGCAATGCGCTCCCCGTCGCGCAGCTCGTCTGCAATTTCACCGCGCCGGTCGGCGCCGCGCCCTCGCTCTTGACGCATGACGAGGTCACGACGCTGTTCCACGAGTTCGGTCACGGCCTGCACCACATGCTCACGCGGGTCGCCTATCCGAGCATCGCCGGAATCAACGGCGTCTCCTGGGATGCGGTCGAGCTGCCGAGCCAGTTCATGGAAAATTTCGTTTGGCGCAACGAGGTGCTGCCGCTGATTTCGGCGCACGTCGACGGCGGCGAGCCGCTGCCCGCGGAGCTGCTGCGGAGGCTCCTGGGCACGCGCACCTTCAACGCCGCGCTCGACACCTTGAGGCAACTCGAACTGGCCGCATTCGACTTCGAGCTGCACGCGAATTTCGACCCGGCGCGCGGCGCGCGCGTCGCCGATACGCTCGCGGGCGTGCGCCGGCGCGTGGCCGTCGTCCCGGCGGCGCCCTTCAATCGCATGTCGGCGAGTTTCGCGCACATCTTCGCGGGCGGTTACGCCGCGGGTTACTACAGTTACAAGTGGGCCGAGGTGCTTGCGGCCGACGCGTTCGAAGCGTTCGAGGAGTCCGGCGTGTTCGACAGCGCGACCGCGGCGCGCTTCCTCGACTCGATCCTCTCGCGCGGAGGCAGCCTCGATGCAATGGAGGCCTTCGTCCGGTTCCGAGGCCGCCAGCCCGATGTGCGGCCGCTGCTGCGGCAAACCGGCATCGCCGCGTGACTCGCCTCGCCTGTTTGCAGGTCGGCGCGCTGCTTGCGCTGTTCGCGGCCGAGGGCCGGGGCGCGACGGCTTATGTCAGCGACGACCTCGTGCTCGGCGTCTATGCCGAACAGAATCAGCAGGGCCAACGCCTCACGACGCTGCACTCGGGCGCGGTCGTGGAGACGCTCGCGACCTCCGGCGAATTCACGCAGGTGCAGCTCGCCGACGGCACCAGCGGCTGGGTCAAGAGTTCGTTCCTGATCACGCACAAGCCCGCGGCCGCTCGCGTCAAGGAGCTCGAGGACGAGCTCTCGCGGGCGCACGCGACGACGCCGGAACTTGCCGAAGCCGCGGCACGCAGCGAACTCGAACAGCTCAAGGGCCAGCTCGCGGCGGCGCAGTCCGAGCTGCAGAGCGCCCGCGAGACGGCGGCCTCGACGGCCGCGATACCGGTTGCCCCGGCCGCCGCCGACTCTCCCATGTGGCACCTGGCCGGCCGGTTCCTGCGCCTGCCCTGGGTTACCGGACTCGGCTTCCTGCTGACGCTCGCGGTTGGCTATTATCTGGGCTACAGCGTGCTCGCGCGCCGGCTCAAGAAGAAGTTCGGCGGCATCAAGGTGTATTAACCGGTGACCAGTTTCGCGACCTGGAACGTCAATTCGCTGCGCGTGCGTCTGCCGCAGCTCGTGCAATGGCTCAGCGCCAATCCGGTCGACGTGCTCGCGATTCAAGAGACCAAGCTCACCGATCCGGAGTTCCCGCGCAGTGAACTCGAGGCCCTGGGCTTTACCGCGGCGTTCAGCGGCCAAAAGACCTACAACGGCGTCGCGACGCTCGCGCGCAAGCCGATTGCGGACGTGGTCACCGATCTGCCGTCATACCCCGATCCGCAGCGGCGCCTGCTCGCCGCGACGATCGCCGGGGTGCGCGTCATCAACGTCTACGTACCGAACGGCCAGAGCGTCGACTCCGAAAAATATGTCTACAAGCTCGCATGGCTCGAGGCATTTGCGCAGTTTCTGGCGGGCGAACTCCAGGCTCACCCGCAGGTTCTGGTCATGGGCGATTTCAACATCGCACCCGAGGATCGCGACGTCCACGACCCGCCGTCATGGGCGGGCTCGGTGCTCGTGAGCCCCGGCGAGCGCGCCGCGTTCGCGCGGCTGACCGCCCTCGGCGTGGCGGACCTTTACCGCCGTTTCGCGCAGCCGGAACAGTCCTTCAGCTGGTGGGACTATCGGCAGGGCGCCTATCGGCGCAACCATGGGTTGCGGATTGACTTAATTCTGGGCACGCCGAGCCTGGCTGCGCGCTGCAGTGCGTGCCGCATCGATCGCGAACCGCGCGCCTGGGAGCGGCCCTCGGACCACGCACCCTGCACGGCGAACTTTGACATATGAACGCCTGCGGCCGGCCGCACGGCGCCGGAAGGAGAACCACGTCGATGGCGCCACGGTTCCGAACAGCTTAAACTCCCCCCGATGCAAGATTTTCGCCGTAACGACTACGACGTTACGAACACCGTTCAAGTCAGTTCCACGGCCGCTGTGACCGCCGCGGTCCGGGAGCTCTTCACGGCGACCTGGCCCGGTGAGTCGTTCGAGCGCGTTGCGCTGACTTTCGAGGCCTTCGACAAGCTGTTCACGGGCCGCATGCCCGGCTACCACGGCGTCGACACCGTTTATCACGACCGCCAGCACTCGCTCGACATGACGCTCGCGATGATGCGCCTCATGGTCGGCTACGAGCGCAGCGTCTCGGCGGATCTGCGCTTCGGCGTGGAGCGCGCGGTCATGGCGCTGGTGACGGCACTATTTCACGACGCCGGCTACATTCGCGAATTCGACGATCAGAAACATCACAACGGCGCCGAGTTCACGCTCTACCACGTGACCCGCAGCGCGCGTTTTCTCGCGCGCTTCCTGCCGACGCTCGGCATGGAATCGTGGGTGCCGGTCGCGACGCGCATCGTGCATTTCACCGGCTACGAGATAAAACTCAGCCAGATTCCGCTCGCCGATGCGCGCGACCGCAAACTGGGGACCTTGATCGGCACCGCGGACTTGATCGCGCAGATGGCGGACCGCTGCTATCTCGAGAAGTGCCGCGATCGGCTCTATCCGGAATTCGTGCTCGGCGGAATCGCGGCGGCCGCCGGCAGCGACGGCGCGCTGCAGGTCAAGTACAGCTCGGGTCTCGATCTGCTGCGCCAGACACCGCAGTTCGTGCGCGATACGCGCGTGCGGCGCCTCGAGGGCGAGTTCGAACATGCCTACCGCTATGTCGAAGCCCTGTTCGACGGCAAGAATCCCTACATCGAGGCGATCGACCGCAACCTCGGGTATTTGAATCGCGTGCTGCGCACCGAGCGCTGGCCGATGCTACGGCGCAATCCGCCGCTGTTCACCGCGGTCCCGAACCAACTGCCGCAAGTGCGCGGCTTGATGTTGAACCACCTGAAGACCCTCTGGTCTTGAGCCTCACGGCAAGTCGATCGCCGCGACGTATCTGGCATGGAGCTGCGCGAGGTTCGCGAGCACTTCGTCCTTGCCTAGCAGCGGCGCCGTCGCGAGCGCATCGCGCAGCAGCGCTACGTTGAGAGCGCGCCGCGCGAATTCTGCGACCGGCGCGAAGCTGAAGTGCCACGGCTCCGGCTGCACGCCCGAGCGGATGCCCCGATAGGGCCGAAAGAACCCGTAGCGGCCGGCGTTGACGTCCAGCCACGCGGCGAGCGGCGCGAATATTCCGCCGGCGGCGAACTCCTCGGGCGTCAGCTGCACGCGGTAATCCCCCGCTATCGCCTTGCGATCGATGAGGTCGAGATCCGTGCCCCAGTGGTGCCGGCTCGCGCCCGGCAGCGCCGACCAGCGCAGGATTTCAGCGATGCGTCGCGCAGGCGACAAGGCCCGCACATCGATGGGCCGCCCGCCGGCGTCCCACATCGGCCGCTCGCCCGAATACTTGCCGTTCCAGATCGCAAGCTGGCGATCGAAGTCCCGAAAACTGCTCTGCGCGCCGAGTTCGAAGCCGCTGCTCGCGGCCGCGCGCCGCAAGCTCTCGAACGCGGTTTTGACGTGCACGTGCACCGCGGCGGACGCGTCCGGCACCTCGACGATGTGAGTACGCGCCCGACCGGTCAATTCAGCGGCGTTCACGGCTTCAGTTCGCGCCCCACCGCGAATTCGGCGACTTGGTCGAGCACGCGCGTCAGGGTATCGGCTTCCTGGGCGCCGGAGATCGTGTATTGGCCGTCGAAGATGAACGTCGGCACACCCGTCAGTCCCAATCCCGCCGCATGCCTTTCGGCGGCAACTACCGCATCTTGGCCCGCGCGCAACACGAGCGTGCGGCGTGTTTCGAACTCCGAGAGCCCCGCCTCGACGCCGAGGCGCACGAGTTGCTCGACGTCGCCGATGTCGCAGCCCTCCTCGAAATACGCCTTGAACAGCCGCTCCTTGACCCGGCCCTGCAGCCCCGCGCGCGCCGCATATGCGATCAGCAGGTGCGAGCGTCGCGTATTGGGGACACGTGTGATCAGATCGAAGCGGTAGTAAATTCCGATCATGGCGCCAAGTTCGGTCAGCGTTTTTTGCGCCTCGGCGAAGCGCTCCTGATCGCCGACGCGCGTCGCGATGAACCAGGCCCGATCGACGCCCTCGGACGGCAAATCGGGATTCAGCTCGAACGGCCGCCAGGTCACGACCGGCTCGTACTGCGGGCGCTTCGACAAGGCCAGTTCGAAGCGACGCTTTCCGAGAAAACACCAGGGGCAGGTTGTGTCGGAGAAAATATCGATGCGCATACGAGCGGTCATGGCCTGCCGATTGTAACCGGCCCCTTATGAGGTTTGGCGTGAGCGAGTATCATTCTTAAAATGGCGCATAGTCTCAAGACCAATTATCTGCTGCTTGCCCTCGCGGTCGTTGCGTTGATCGCGTCTCTGCTCGCGTCGCTCGCCTACTATGAGCGCCGCATCGACAGCTCCGACGTCAACCGGCTCACGGCCGCGACCGTCGGCCAGAATTTGGAAGCCGACCTCGCCGAGCGCGCGCAAAAGCTTGGGCTTCGCAGCGCCGTGGCGCTCGCAGGTCCCGTGCGCTCGGGCAATGCGGATGCGACGCGCGCGGTCGCCGAGCGGCTGCTGCAGGAATCCGACGTCGAGCGGGTCGAAGTATCGGACGCGAACGGAACCGTCGTCTACAGCGGCGGGACGCAGGAAGCTGCGCTCGGGGCGGCGACCTCGCAAATTCTCTTGCACGAAATCGGTGCGCCCGCCGACACCAACGCCGGCCGGCTGCGAATCTGGATGAGCCGGGCGAAGCTCGACGAAACGCTCGCAGGCCTGCACGCCAAACTCGAGACCCAGCAGGCGATCCAAGGCAAGCGCATCAGCGGCGGACTGCTCGCAATCATCGTGCTGCTGCTCGCGCTCGGCCTCACCGGCGCATGGTTCATCGCAAGGCAGCTGTCGCGGCCGATCACGGCGCTCGTCAAGACCGCCGACCGCATCGGCCAGGGCGACTACACCCAGCCGCTCAAGGTCGGCCGCCAGGACGAGCTCGGCGAGCTGCAGTTCGCGCTCGAGCGCATGCGCCAGAAGCTGCGCGAAACGACGATCACCAAGAACTATTTGAACACGGTGCTCAACAGCCTCACCGACATCGTGCTGGTGACCTCTCCGGACGGCATCGTGAGGAGCTGCAACGAGGCGGCGCAGAAGCTGCTCGGCTACGGCGAAGCGGATTTGATCGGCAAACCCTTGAGCGGATTCGTCGACAACGCGCATCGCGGCGCTTTCGATGCGTCGAATCCGGCGTCCGAGGCGCGCGAGACCGTGCTGCGTACCGCAACCGGCCAAACGATTCCGGTTTCGATGGCGGGCTCTCCGATCACCACCGAGGATCCGCAGTTCCAAGGCACGATCTACGTCGCGCGCAACATCACCGAGCGCAAGCGCGCCGAGCGCCGGATCCGCTATTTGGCGCGCTACGACACGCTCACGAAGATGCCGAACCGGATGCAGTTCCAGCACCTTCTGCAGCAGGCCATCGCGCGCTCGAGACGCAACAACCGATCGGTCGCGCTGCTGTATCTCGACCTGGACCGCTTCAAGGAGGTCAACGACACCTTCGGCCATGCGGCCGGCGACCGCACGCTCGAGATCTTGAGCGAGCGGCTCACGCGCAATTTGAGCAAGGATGCGGTCATCGGTCGCCTCGCGGGCGACGAATTCGCGATGTTCATCGACGATCTGCCCTTGGACACCGACAACCGCACCGGCATCGCGTCGCTTGCTCGTACGCTGCTCGACGAAATCAGCCGCACCTTCTACGTCAATCAGCAGGAGGTCTATTTGACCGCGAGCGCCGGCGTCGCGATCTGCCCGTACGACGCCGAAAACGTCATCGACCTGATCCGCAACGCCGATGCGGCGATGTATCACTCGAAGCAGAACGGCGGCAACACTTGCGCGTTCTATCTGCCGGAAATGAACGTCGCGGCGGTCGAACGTCTGATGCTCAAGAGCAAGCTGCGCCGCGCGCTCGAGCGCAACGAGCTCGTGATCCTCTACCAGACCAAGGTCGACTTGCGCGACGGTCGCGTGGTCGGCGCGGAGGCGCTGCTGCGCTGGCGTCTGCCCGGCCACGGCGACATTCCGCCGTCGCAATTCATCCCGCTCGCCGAAGAGACCAGCTTGATCATGGATATCGGCGAGTGGGTCATGAATCGCGTCTGCTCCGACTATCGCGAATGGCAAAAGACCGTGCCGCAGCCCGGTCGTATCGCGATCAATTTGAGCCTGCGCCAACTGAAGCAGGCGAGCTTCATCGCGCGCGCGCGCGCGGTGTTCCGCAAGCACGAAGTCTCCCCGACCTGCTTCGAACTCGAAGTCACGGAAACGACCTTGATGACCGATCCGAAGCGCACCATCGGACTGCTCAACGAGCTCTACGCAATGGGTTTGCACCTCGCGATCGACGACTTCGGGACCGGCTACTCCTCGCTCTCAGCGCTGCAGCAATTTCCTGATCGGTACGCTCAAGATCGACCAATCGTTCGTGCGCGACGCCGCGGTGGACTCGAACGACGCGGCGATCGTGCGCACGATCATCGACATGGGCAAGAGCCTCGATCTCGAGGTCATCGCCGAAGGCGTGGAGTCGAGCGAGCAGCTCGAGTTTCTGCGCCGCCACGGCTGCCATTACGCGCAGGGGCGCCTGTTCGGCGAGGCCATGGAGGCCGGCAAGCTGCTCGCGATTCTCAGCGCCCAGAGCCACGGCGCGGCGATTCCCCACTATGCGCTGCTGTGTGCGCCGACGCGCTGGACCTCCGCGGCCTCCTAGCATTGCCATAAGCGCCCCGAGGCCCGCGCCGGCTGCGATATACTAGCCGGCTATGCTATCTGCTCGGGATCTCAGCCTGCGGCGCGGCCGGGAGCCGCTGTTCGAGCAGGTCAACTTCACGATCTTCCGCGGCGACAAGCTTGGCATCACCGGCGCCAACGGCACCGGCAAGTCCAGCCTGTTCGCGGCCGTGCAGGGCGAGCTTGCGCCCGACAAGGGCGAGATCGAAAGGCCCGCGGATCTCAAGATCGCGCATGTCGAACAGGAGATCGCCGCGAGTTCACGCGAGGCGATCGAGTTCGTCATGGACGGCGATGGAGAGCTGCGCGCGGTCGAGGCGTCGATCGCCGATGCCGAACGGCGCGATGCGGCGATGGATCTCGCCGAGGGCCATGCGACCTTGCTCGCGATCGACGGCTATCGAGCGCGGGCGCGCGCCGCCGCCATCATGCACGGCCTCGGCTTCGATGCGGCCGATCACCGGCGCAGCGTCGCGGAGTTCTCCGGCGGCTGGCGCGTGCGGCTCGGCATGGCCCGCGCACTCGCGGCGCGCGCCGAATTGCTGCTGCTCGACGAACCGACCAACCATCTGGATCTCGACGCGATCGTGTGGCTCGAGGAGTGGTTGCGCGCATTCTCCGGCACGCTGCTGATGATCTCCCACGACCGGGAGTTTCTCGATGCAATCATCGGGCGCGTGCTGCACATCGAAAATCGCCGCATCCGTGCTTACTCCGGCAATTATTCGCAGTTCGAACAAAAGCGCGCCGAGGAACTCGCGCTGCAAAACGCGCTGCACGCGCGGCAGGTGCGCCGCGTCGCCGAAATCACCTCGTTCGTCGAACGCTTTCGCGCCAAGGCCACGAAATCGCGCCAGGCGCAAAGTCGCATCAAGATGCTCGAGCGCATGGAGATGATCGTGCCGGCGCACGTCGACAGCCCGTTCGAGTTCGAGTTCCTGCGGCCGCTGAAGACGCCCCGGCCCCTCGTGACGCTCGAGGAAGCCGATTGCGGCTATGCGCAGCGCCGCGTCGTCAGCGCCCTGAACTTGTCGGTGGGTCCCCAGGACCGCATTGCGCTGCTCGGGCCCAACGGCGCCGGCAAATCGACCGTCACGAAGCTGCTCGCCGGCGAGGCGGCGCCGCTCCGAGGCAAGCGCATCGCGGCCGCCGACCTCGCGGTCGGGTACTTCGCGCAGCAGCAGCTCGAGCAGCTCAAGCCGGACTGCGACGCGTTCTGGCATCTGCGCAATCTCGGCGGCCCGGAATTCGCCACGGGCGACGAGCAGCGCGTGCGCGATCACCTCGGCCGATTCGGATTCGAAGGCGACCGGGCTTTCACGCCGGTGGTGCGCTTCTCGGGCGGCGAGAAGGCGCGCCTGACGCTCGCGCTCACTGTCGCGCGGCGTCCCAACCTGCTGCTGCTCGATGAACCGACGAATCACCTCGACATCGACATGCGCCACGCGCTGACCGTTGCGCTGCAAGGCTTCGACGGAGGCCTCGTGGTGGTCTCCCATGACCGCCACCTGATCAAGACCGTGGCCGACACGCTGTGGCTGGTCGCCGACGGGTCGCTGCGAGTCTTCGACGGCGATTTGGACGACTATCAGCAATGGCTCAAGTCGCGGGCCGGCGGTTCCCAAGCGCCGGGCGGCGAGAAAAAGGATGCGAAGCCTGTGCCGCGCCGCCGTCCCGCGGTGCGGCTCGCGCCATTGCGCCGCGAGTTGGACGAAATTGAACGGCAACTCGCAATCCTCACCACAGAACGAACGGACATCGAGGCGGCGCTCCAAGAGGGCGCGACATCGGCGACACTGAGCCATCGGTATGGGGAGCTCTCCCGCGACATCCTCGGTCTCGAGGCGCGGTGGATGGAGGTCGGCGGAGCGATCGAAGCCGCCGAAATCGGCGCAGCCGGCGGCAACTGAACGTGGCGGACAGCGAATGACCTGGTACGCGGCGACTACAATGACCGGCGGCTTTGCGCAGAGCGGGCGGGGGCTGCATGTCCGATAGCGACGGCGGCAACCAGTATTCGATCAAGGCCGTGGCGGTAGCCACGGGACTGTCGGTCGAGACCTTGCGCGCGTGGGAACGCCGCTACGGGATCGTGGAGCCGCGGCGCGATTGCAGCGGCCATCGGATCTACACCTGCACCGACGTCGCGCGGCTGCGGCGCCTGCGCGAGACCACCGACCGCGGACATCCGATCGGCAAGATCGCGCACTTGAGCGACGCGGATCTCGGCAGCCTGCTGGCCGACCGTCGCGAGGATCATCCGAACAGCGCCGCGGCGCACGCACTCGCCTTCCGAATTCTGGCGGCGATCGACAAGTACGACATGGAGGAATGCGACCAGACGATCGCGATGGCATTCGCACTGCTGCCGATCGCCGATGTCGTCAGCGAAGTGCTGTGTCCGGTGCTGCAGGAGGTCGGCGAACGCTGGCGCCGGGGCCAGTTCACGGTCTGCCAGGAGCGCCTGGTTTCGAGCTCGGTGCGCCGTGAGGTCAGCGGTCTGCTCAACACCTACGGCCGAACGGCCAGGGGCGCGCCCGTGGTGTTCGCGACGGTGAGCGGCGAGCAGCACGAACTCGGGATCCTCATGTTCGCGGCGCTCGCGGCCAGCCGTAAGCTGCGGGCCTGTTACTTGGGCGCCGACCTGCCGCCCGAGGAGATTTCCAATTACGCGACGCGGGTCAAGGCCGTGGCCGTCGCGATCGGCATGGTTTGGCCGGAAAACCTCGAGCACAATCTCGAGAAGCTCGCGACCTTGCGCAGAGGCCTGCCCGAAGCCACCGAAATTTGGATCGGGGGAGCCGCGTCCTATTATGCCGACCCGGTGCAGTTTCCCGCGGGCAGCATCCACATGGCCGGCCGCAAGGACTTCGAGCGGCGCATCGATCTCATTACCGACGTCGCCGTTTAGGGCGCCTCGCCGAAGGACTTGTGGGTGCCGTCGCAGAGCGGGGCCGTGCGCGTCCGCTTGCAGCCGCAAAACCACAGCTTTTGGCTCTCGGCCGCCGTGTATTGCAACGGCGTGAATTCGCTGCCCTTGTGCGAGCCGTCGCAGAACGGCTGCCGGCCGCTGCGCCCGCAGCGGCACCACCAATAGGTTTCCCCGGCCTGCACGTCAACCGGGAATGGGTAGCGGAACATGCGCCGATATTAACAGGCGCTGCATTGCCTATACACTGCAAGAGGTTCCGAACCCGGCGTTCCCCGAGATGCACGCTTCCGATCCTCTGCTGCAAATTCTGATACTGCTCGCCGCCTCGGTCTGCGTGATCGGGGCCGTGCGCATGCTCGCGTTGCCCGCGATTTTGGGCTACCTCACGGTCGGCATGGTGCTCGGCCCGCATGCGCTGGCACTCGCCGCCGACAACGAAACGACGCGCCTGCTAGCGGACTTCGGCGTCGTGTTCTTGGTCTTTACGCTCGGCCTCGAATTTTCGTTGCCGCGCTTGGTCGCGATGCGCAACGAGGTCCTCGGCGTCGGCGGCAGCCAGGTCGTGCTCACGACCAGCGTGGTCGCCGCCTTGGGCGTGTTCGCGTTCGGGATCGCACCGGCGGTTGCGGTCGTGATCGGCGGCGCGATTGCGATGTCCTCGACGGCCATCATCGTCTCGCAGCTGACCGAGCAGTCGGAGAACAACCGCACCCACGGCCGCCTCGCCGTAGCGATCTGCCTGTTCCAGGACCTCGCGTTCACGATGCTGCTCGCCTTGGTTTCCTCGCTCGCGCGCTCGGGTCCGGCGAGCGATTGGACTCACATCGCGATCGCGATCGCGATCGCCGCACTCGCCCTCGGCCTGGTGCTCGCGACGGGGCGGTGGCTGCTGCGGCCGCTGTTTTTGCTGATCGTCTCGGTGCGCTCGCCGGAGCTGTTTTCGCTCGCGGTGCTGCTCGCGGTGCTGGCCGCCGCCTGGGCGACCCACGCGGTGGGCCTGTCGCTCGCGCTCGGCGCGTTTCTCGCGGGCATGCTGCTTGCGGAAACCGAATTCCGCCACCAGATCGAGGCGACCATCCGCTCGTTCCGGGATGTGCTGCTCGGCCTGTTCTTCATCACGATCGGCATGTTGCTCGACTTCGCGCTGCTGCTGCGCCACTTCCTGCTCGTGACCGCGGTGCTCGCCGGCATGCTCGCGATCAAGGCCGCCGTGGCCACGCTGGTCTCGAAACCCTCGACCCATGATTGGTTCAAGTCGGTGCGCACCGGCATCGTCGTTTCTCCGGGCGGCGAGTTCGGCTTTGCGCTATTGACGCTGCTGTTGCGCTACGAATTGCTCGATGCCGCGATCGTGCAGCCGCTGCTCGCGGCAACCGTGCTCAGCATGGTGATCTCGCCGATGTTGATCCGGCACAACCGCCTGATTGCGCGCGCGCTGCTCGGAGAATCGGGGCCGCCGCGCACCGAGGCTGCGCGCGAGGCGCAGGCGACGCTCGCCGTCGCGCAGCGCGAGCACGTGATCATTTGCGGCTTCGGGCGGGTCGGCCAGAACATCGCGCGGGTGCTCGAACGGAAAGGCTTCGAATACATCGCGCTCGACGTCGACGCCTACCGCATCCGGGTCGGCCGGCAGGCCGGGGACCCCGTCATTTACGGCGATGCCGGGCATTCCGAGGTGCTGCAGAACGTGGGTCTCGACCGGGCGAGCTGCGTCGTGATCACGTTCGCGAACCCGCCGGTGAGCCTGCGGATCCTGCGGGCGGTGCGGGCGCTGCGCAGCAGCGTGCCGGTGCTGGTCCGCACCCAGGACGATGCGCAGCTCGAGGCCTTGCAGGCCGCCGGCGCTACCGAAGTCGTCCCGGAGACCTTCGAGGCGAGCCTCATGCTGCTCTCGCATCTGCTGCTGCTGCTGAAGCTGCCCGTGGCCCGCGTGATCCGCACCGTCAACGACATTCGCAACGACCGCTACAGCATGCTGCGCCAGTACTTTCCGGCGCAGGGCGCCGAGGTGCTCGACGAAAGCTATGCGTTTCGGGAGGAATTGCACAGTGTGATCCTGCCGCCCCATGCCTGGGCGGTCGGTAGGAGCATCGCCGACCTGGCCGCGCGCGGCTCGACGGCCGCGGTCAGCGCGGTGCGGCGGGAAGGCATCGTCGGCCGGGAGCCGAGCCCCGATACGGTGCTCAAGGAGGGGGACGTCGTCGTCGTCTGCGGGACCCCCGAAGCCGTCGAGCATGCCGAAACCCTGCTGCTGATGGGCTAATCGCAGTGCGTCCCCCCTTTACAGCAGCGCAACTTGCTCGCATAGTATAGGTGCTGTTCAAGGGCAAACCCGCCGAAAGGTGGGGACGCAAAACCACCGGTCTAAGGGGCGCCTCTCGCGAGGTGCCTGACGATAGCGGGGTTGCCAGTCGATCGTCGCGCGCTAGCGCTGCGATCTCCTCCCTTCGGGTTCCCCAGGACAGCAGGCGTTTTGTTGCTGCGTCGTCTTGAGGGGGCTGCCTTATGGTACTCAAAGTCACTGCCGCGCCCAGCGCGGAAAACTCCGGTATTTATCGCCGTCCGCGCCTCGTCCTGCGGCCGATCCGCATCGAAGATCTGCCGAAGGTCCTCGCCAACCCCAAGTCCTATCCGACCCCGGTGCGCGCCATGGGCGCCGACTACTCGCAAACCCGCTGCGTCGGCGGGGATGGCGGCACGATCGTCGACACGAGTTCGCTGGCGAAAATCCTGGAGTTCGGCGAGACCACGGTCCGCGCCCAGGCCGGCGTGCGGGTCGGCGTGCTGGTGCGCGCGCTCGCCGAGCGCGGCCTCGAACTGCCGTTGACGCCGGAAATCGGCAACATTTCCGTCGGCGCGCTCGCGGTCACGACCCTGCCGCAAGCGTCCTACCAGGACGGCGCCGCGCAAATGTCGTCCTGCGTCGTCGAGATGAAGCTGATCACGCCGCAAGGCAAGCAAATGACCGTCACCGAGCGCGACCGCGACCTGATGCGCGTGCTGCGCTCCAGTTTCGGTCTGCTCGGCATCGTCTACGAAGTCGTGCTGCGGGTGATCCCGCTGCGGCCCGTCAAGATCGACTATCAGGTCTACTCACTCGACGATTTTACGGGCGCGCTACCGTAACATTTTGGGCGCCGGCGGCGCGCTGCGACTACACCTCGCGCCGTTCAACGACCGTATCACCGTCGAGCGGCGCACGTTGGACCTCGAGAAGACGACGACCCGCTCAGGCATGTGGCAGATCCGCAATTCCGTGATGCGCAATGTGCTTGCCGGCATTCGGCTCGTCGGTCGGCAGCGTGCTGTCGGCACCGGGCTTGCGCAATGCGGTGCTTTCCGGCGTGCACCGCGCGCTCAACGTGGGATCGGTGCCCTCGACGCGCGGCGTCGTCATGCACGCGCACGAATGGATGCGCGACCTCCCCTCCGAATCGTGGAAGGCGCGCTACACGCATTCGTTCTGGGCGTTCCCGGCGGCCGACTATCCGCGTGTGCTCGCGGAGTACTTCGCGTTCTGCAAGGACTACGACAAGCAAAATCGCTTCCGGCCCAACGTGGTCAGCGGATCGAGCCGTCTGCACGCCGATCGCAGCTCGCTGTTCAGCGTCAGCTACAACGGACCGATGCTCACCCTCGAGCCTTCATCGAGCGGCGAGAACGGCTGGGCCGACTTCTTGATCGACTTCAACGATTTCGCCTCGCAGCTCGGCGGCGTCCCGACGCTCAATCAAACCCGCGCATTGAAACCCGAACATGTCGCCAAGGCATTCGGCGATCGGGCGCGCTTGTTTCGGGCGCTGCGGCATCGCACCGACCCGCTCAATCGCCTGCACAACAACTATTTCTCCGGCTTGTTCGACTAAACCGGCCGCGGGGCGGCCCCGAAGGGGCGCGGCGCGTCCGCGCCGAGTGCTCATAGGCTCGATACGATCTTCGCCTTGATCGACTCGTATTCCGAATCCGTGATGAGCTTGGCTTCGAGCATTTCGCGCGCTTGCCGCAGGCGGCGCGCCGGCTCGGACTCGCCATTGCCCGTCGCGGCGGCGCTCGCCGCCGGAGGATAAAGCGTCGCGGCATCTCTGAGCTGCAGCCCGCCGGACCTCGCGCGCATCTCCTCGAGCTCGCGGATCCGGCGTTTTTCGCGCCAGATCTGGTCATGCTGCTGGCAGATTCGATAGATCGCTTGCGCTTGGTCCTTGCGCAGGCCGTTGAACGTCCAGACACGATTGACGGAGGCCGCGATGTTCAAATCGGCGCTGGACTGCGCGACCAGGGTCAGGTCCGCGGCAAGGATTCCTGCGCGGATCTGGGTTTCCTTGAGATCCTGCCAGCGGATGTCCTCGGAAGCATAGCCGCCGAGGAGGCGCCGCGAGAGCGCGATGAAACGGCCGCTGGTCGCGGCGATCAGGATACGGCGGTGCGTGACCGCATACAGGCGATGCTGAACCGCCCAGGCCTCGAGCACCTCGCCGTCGGTCAGCAGGCCGCGCAGCGTCAGCAGCGCGGCTCGGATCGACGGGTCTTCGGCTCCGCTCTCTGTCCGCATCGGTCATCGGTGACTCAGGCCTTGTCCTGCAGATGCGCCTCGAGGAACCAGAGGTATTTGTCGACGGCGCGCGAAATGCCCGTGAACAAATCCGCCGTGTCGGCGTCGCCGAGCTTGTCCGGTCTCGTCGATCGCGAGTCTCACCGATTTGCCGTAGACCGCGAGCTGAGTCGACAGATAGAACAAGTGGTCCTTTCCCGAGGTGATGCTCAGCGGATAATTCTTGAGCTTGCTGCGCTTGGCGGCGACCGCCACGGTGCCTTCGGCCGTACCGCCGAGGCTCGTGACGCGCTCGGCGAGGTCGTCGATCTGTTCGAGCACCACATCCGAAATCTTGTCGAAAAGCTCGTGCAGCGCGATGAAATTCGGACCCTTGACGTTCCAGTGCGCCTGCTTGACCTGGCTCTGCAAATCGATGGCCTCTGCCAGCCGGTCGTTCAGCACAACGATGACGTTGCGGCGGGTTTTTTCCGACAGATCGATCTTGGTCTTGTACATTCCTGAAGCTCCTTGAAGAAACCATCGATGGCGAGGCGACTCGCTATTTTGCACCGACCGCGTGACGATACCAATGGTTTTGCGGTTCGCGGCGCCGCGATCGCAGAGCGGATTCCCGATCCCGGAAGGGCTGCTAGATTTCGGAGCGCCGTGCGCGCACTTGGATCGTGGCGACGATCATCGCGATCCCGATCACCGCGCCGATCCAGGTCGCGGGGCTTGCGAGGAATCCAACCGGGTCGAGGAACTCCAGACGCTGTCGGCCGCGCCGAATCCGGCATGGGCGCCGCTCTCGCGGGCGATCGAGCCCCAAAATCCGGATTCGCTGCCGGAACCGCTGAATGCGCGCTGCGCATAGCCCGCCACGAGCCGGTCGTACAGCAGATTGCCGATCACGTGCGTGCCGAACAGCCAGCGTTCGCCGAGGTAGAGGCCGAGCAGCGGCAGAAAAGACCAAAGCACGACCGCGCGCGTCGCCGTGGCCGACACCAGCATCAGCCAGCCGGCGACCGGCAGCATCCAGATCGCCAGGGTCACGATCAGAAACAGCCAGAGCACCTGCAATTGCAGCCAGACGTCCGGCTGCCACAGCGCAGTGCCGACCCAGGAACTCGCGCGAATCGAGATGATGAAAGCGAGCGCGAGCGTGGTGAGGTCCGCGATCGCGAAATAGACCAGCGGAATGGCCAGCAATCCGACGATGAGCTTCGACAGTACCGTCTCGGCATCGGTGAGCGGCAGGGATTTCCAAAACAAGATGCTGCGGTCCTTGCGATCGGCATACAGGCAGTCGAGCAGGTACCATGCCGAGTAGATCGACATGATCACGACGAAGATCGCGCTGAACGCGAACAGCGCCATTCCGCCGATCATGCGACTTTCCGGCACCGAACTGCCGGGCCCCACGTGGATCTCGTTGGGCCCGACGTGCACGCCGCCGAAGATGCTCGCCACGATCATGAAGCCGGCGATTACCGCGGGCAACAGCCAGATCGCCTTGTTCTCCCAGAATTCGCGGCGAATCAGCCACATCAAGTTGTTCATGTCGTGCTCCCGGAAAGCTTCGCAACGAACAAGTCCGATACGCTCGGAGTCAAAACCTCGCCGAGGCGCTCGAGCTTCGCTCTGTCCTGCTGGTCGAAATAAAGGATGGTCTTGCCGAGGGTGCGCCGCTCGAAGAACGGGCCGAGCGCGCGCGCCGCCTCGAGTTCGGCCGCGTTGACGACCACGGCCGCGTAGCGCTCCGAAATCGCCTCGATCGACGAATCGAGCACGATGCGCCCCTTGTCGATGAACATCACGTCGGTCAGCAGGTTTTCGACCTCCTCGACCTGGTGCGTCGTGACCAGGATCGTGCGCGTCTCGTCCATGTAGTCGTCGACGAGCGCATCGTAAAACGCGCGGCGCGCGAGCAGATCCAGCCCCAAAGTCGGCTCGTCGAGCACGAACAGCTTCGCGTCGATCGCCATGGTGAGCGCAAGATGCACTTGCGTCTTCATGCCCTTCGACAGTTCGCGCATGCGATAGGTCTGGCGGATTTGGGTCTTCTCGAGCAGCGCGATCGCACGTTCGCGCCGAAATCGCGGATGGACGGCCGCGACGAAGTCGATCGCCTGGTCGACGCGCAGCCAGCCGGGCAGCACTGCGACATCGGCGATGAAACAGGCGTCCCGCATGAGGTCGGCGCGCTCGCGCAGCGGCTCGCGTCCCAGCACGCGCAAGCTTCCCTCGTAGGTCGTCGAGGCCGAGCAGAGCACGCAGCGCCGTGGTCTTGCCGGCGCCGTTCGGACCGATCAGACCGACGATGCGGCCGCTTTCGATCGTGAAATTCGCATGGTCGACCGCGACATGCGCACCGAACTTCTTGGTCAATTCCCGGGCTTCAATCAATGCAGTCATGGTGTTGGCTCACGTTTCCTTGGGATCGGACGCCGCGCGGCGGCGGTGCGGGATGGGTGATCGCCGGAGTCCGTGCAAACAATTCCTCGGCGGAAAACCCCAGTCGATGGATCACGGCGAGAATCTGCGGCCACTCGTCATGAAGAAACCTGTCGCGCTCGCCGGCCAAGAGCAGCTGGCGCGCGCCCTCGCTGACGTACATGCCTCGGCCGCGGCGCTTCTCGACGAGGCGTTCGTCGACGAGCTGCTGATAGGCCTTCAACACCGTCAACGGATTCAGCCGGTAATCGGCGGCGACGGCGCGCACGGAAGGCAACGGATCGCCCTCCCGCAGCGCGCCTTCGAGGATCAAAGCGACCATTCGATCGCGCAGTTGGCGATAGATTGGCTGGTTGTCGTTCCAATTCGGATCCATGCTTGCGCTCGATGGCTTGTCGCCGCCAGTGTGATGGCCTGTTAGCACGCTAGTTTACCGGAACGCTTTGGGGAGGGACTCGCTTAAATCCGGGCCGACACGACAACCGGGGCGGCGACCTGCGTCAGCACCGCATTCTGGCCATGCTGCTTTCCGTCGAAGAGATAGGCGACACTGCCGAGGATCAGCGCGTTAATCGACATGGCAACGGCGACGGCGGCAAGCTTCTGAGTGATTTCGGTCTTCATGATGATCTCCTGGTTAACTGTTGGTGGTCATCGAGGTGTTTCGGTGGCCTGGTGATATACTAAAATAGAACACTAGGACATGCAAGCACTATTTTGAAAATATTGTGTTGTATGCTTTGGCCCTGCCCAGGAGGGTCGCTCATGGGATTGTTGCACCGCGTTTTCGGGTTCTTGGCGTTTGCAGCGGCGGTCACGACTGCCGCCGTGCCGACGAGCGCCTCGGCGGGATCGGTGCTGATGATTTCCGTCGACGGATTGAAGCCGGAATACGTGCTCGAGGCCGACCAGAGGAATCTCAAGATTCCCTATTTGCGCAGTCTCGTCGCGGGCGGCAGCTATGCCGACGGCGTGGTCGGTGTGTGGCCCACCGTCACTTACCCGAGCCACACGACCCTGCTGACCGGCGTTGCGCCGGCAGTGCACGGCATCTTCAACAATCTCGAATTCGATCCGCAGCGGCACTTCTCGGACGCCTGGTTCTGGTATGCGGATCAGATTCGCGTGCCGACGCTGTGGCAGCGCGCCCATGCGGCGCACCTGCGCACGGCAAGCATCGGCTGGCCGGTGAGCGTCGGAGCCGCCGACGTCGATACGCTGATTCCGGAATTCTGGCGCGCATTCGGCTCTCCCGAACCGAATCCGTCGGACCGGCACCTGCTCGACGCGTTGGCGCGCCCCGCGGGACTGCTCGCCGATCTGCAACAAAGGCTCGGTCCCTATCTGATCGACAACGAGATCGATCTTGCGGGCGACGCGATCAAAACGCGCTATGCGCGCGAAATCCTGCGCGCGCGCCGGCCGCAGTTCATGACGATTCATTTGAGTTCGCTCGACTCGATCCAGCATGCGCACGGCCCGTCGAGCGCGGCCGCCAATCAAACGCTCGAGGGCATCGACGCGCTGCTCGATTCGCTCGCGCGAGAAGCGCTCGCGCGCGATCCGACGACGGCCGTCGTCGTCGTGTCCGACCATGGCTTCACGAGGCTCACGCACCGGGTCAATCTTTGCATCCCGTTGATCGAGGCCGGCTTGATCGACGTGCAGGTCGACCCCGAAACCAAAGCCGCGAAAATCCTCGGCTGGAAGGCGCAAGCCTGGGTTGCCGGCGGCATGGCGGCGCTCATGCTCCACGATTCCGGCGACCTGCAAACGCTCGGGAAGCTCACCGATCTGCTGCAGACACTGCAGCAGGACCCCGACAACGGCATCGCCGCGGTGCTCGATCGCGCTGAAATCGCGCGGCGCGGCGCCTTCCCGGACGCAGCGCTCCTGGTCTTGCTCAAGCCCGGCTATTACGCCGGCGGCAATCTCGACGGCGCGTTCGTGACCGAGATTCACGGCGAATCCGGGGGCCACGGATTTTCACCCGATTACCCTGAAATGCGCGCCGCGTTCTTCGCGGCCGGCGACGGGATTGCACGGCATCGAGACTTAGGCGTAGTCGACATGCGGCAGATCGCCCCGACCGTGGCCGCGCTGCTCCATGTCAAGATGCCGAGTGCAACGGCCGAACCGCTGCACCTGGGATTATGAGCCGGCCCAAGCAGCCGGGGTTTTCGGCTACCATTCAGGCCCTTTTGGTTGGGAGTGTGTCATGAAGAAGCCCGTTACGGTCACGATCACCGGCGCCGCCGGCAATATCGGATATGCGCTCGCGTTTCGCGTCGCCTCCGGACAAATGCTCGGCCACAATCAGCCGATCAATTTGAATCTGTTGGAAATCCCAGCGGCGCAGAGCGCGCTGCAGGGCGTCGTCATGGAACTGAACGACTGCGCGTTTCCGACGCTCCATAAGGTATCCGCCTCGGACGATCCGAAGGTCGCATTCAAGGACTGCAATTTCGCGATGCTGGTCGGCGCGCGACCGCGCGGCCCGGGCATGGAGCGCAAGGACTTGCTGCTCGAGAACGCGAAGATTTTTTCCGCGCAGGGCAAGGCCTTGGACGCCGTCGCGAGCCGCGACGTGCGGGTCCTGGTGGTCGGCAATCCGGCCAACACGAATTCGTTGATCGCGCAGCGCAACGCGCCGTCGCTCTCGCCGCACCAATTCACGGCCATGACGCGCCTCGACCATAACCGCGGGCTTGCGCAGCTCACCGAGAAGACTGGTGCGGCGCTGGCCGAGGTCAAGAACGTAATCATCTGGGGCAACCATTCCGCAACCCAGTATCCAGACCTGCATCACGCGACGGTGGGCGGCAAACAGGCGCTGTCGGTCGTCGCGGAGTCTTGGTTCAAGGACACCTACATACCGACCGTGCAACAGCGCGGCGCCGCGGTGATCAAGGCGCGCGGCACCTCGTCGGCGGCCTCGGCCGCATCCGCGGCCCTCGATCACGTCCGTGATTGGGTGCTCGGCACGCATCCCGGCGACTGGGTCAGCATGGCGGTACCCTCGGACGGCAGCTACGGCATCCCGGAAGGCGTCATTTATTCCTATCCGGTCACCTGCAAGGAGGGCGCCTATACGATCGTCCAGGGCCTCAGCATCAACGAGTTCAGCCGCGGCAAAATGGATGCCACGCACCGGGAATTGCTCGAAGAGCGCGATGGGGTCAAGGACCTGATTTGAAGTCCCGAGCGGCGCAGCCCTTGCCGTGAAAGTGCGCGCGATCCTGCACGTCGACATGGACGCGTTCTACGCGTCGGTCGAGGAGCGCGATCGCCCCGAGCTCAAAGGCAAGCCGGTCATCGTCGGCGGTATCGACGGCCGCGGGGTCGTCGCGGCGGCCAATTACGTCGTGCGTGGCTTCGGCGTGCGCTCGGCGATGCCGATGCGCGAGGCGCTGCGACGCTGCCCGCAGGCGGTTTGCATCCGCCCGCGCATGGCGCTCTATGCGAAGGTGTCGGCCGAAGTATTCGAGATCTTCCGCGCGGCAACCCCGATCGTCGAAGGACTTTCCCTCGACGAGGCGTTTCTCGACGTCACCGCGAGCGAGCGGCTGCTCGGCGGCGCCGCGGCGATCGCGGTCGACATCCGCCGGCGCATCCGCGCCGACACCGGCCTCGCGGCGTCGGTCGGCATCGCGCCCAACAAGCTGCTCGCGAAAATCGCGTCGGATCTCGCGAAGCCCGACGGATTGTTCACGATCGACGCCGCGAACCTGCGCGATGTGCTCGATCCGCTGCCCGTCGAGCGGCTGTTCGGAATCGGCCAGAAGACGCTGCCGCGCGTACACGCGGCGGGGCTTCGCTGCTTTCGCGATTTGCGCCTCGCCACCGAGGCCGATCTGTGGCGCGCATTCGGCAAACACGGCAAGACGATCCGCGAGCGCGCGAGCGGCATCGACGATCGGCCGGTCTCTGCCTCGCGCGAGGAGCAGTCGGTGAGCGCCGAGGAGACCTTCGCGGCGGACATTCGCGACCCGCGGCGCCTGCGCGCGGAATTGACGCGCCTCGCGGACCGCACCGGCTCGAGGCTGCGCGCGCAGGGGTTGCTCGCACGCACGGTCACCGTGAAGATCCGGCGCGCCGATTTCAAGACCTTTACCCGACAGCGCGGGCTCGGGCCTGCAACACAGAGCACGGCGACGTTTGCAAGCGTCGGGCTCGCGCTGCTCGATGAGTGGCTCGGCTCGCAGCCGGCCGCTGCGGTACGCTTGCTGGGCCTCGGCGTCCGCGACTTGGAGTCGGTTCGCCAAGCCGATTTGTTTGCCGAGAGCCCGCCGAAGGAGTCCCGGCTCGATACGGCAGTCGACGATATCCGGCGCCGCTACGGCGCCGGCGTGCTCAAGCGCGCGAGCCATCTGCAGCGCGGGCCGACTTGATAGTATCTTGAGCACCCATGTATACGAGTTTTTTCGGTCTCAGCGAAAAGCCTTTCGCAATCACTCCGGATCCGCGCTATCTCTATCTGAGTGAGCGCCACGCGGAGGCGTTGGCGCACCTGCTGTACGGAATCAACGAAGCCGGCGGCTTCATTCAGCTGACCGGCGAGGTCGGCACCGGCAAGACGACTGTCGTGCGCACGCTGCTGTCGCGCCTGCCGCAGCACGCCGATGTCGCCGTGATCTTGAATCCCCGGATCACGCCGGCGGAGTTCTTGCTGACGATCTGCGAGGAACTCGGGGTCGCGATCGCGGCCTCCGATCGCGACAGCGTCAAGCAGATGGTCGACGCCTTGAACCGGCGCCTGCTCGAGGCGCATGCCGCGGGCCGGCGCGTCATCGTGATCGTCGATGAGGCGCAAAACCTTTCGGCCGATGTGCTCGAGCAGGTCCGGCTGCTGACCAACCTGGAAACTCCGGCGCAGAAGCTGCTGCAGATCATCCTGATCGGTCAGCCGGAGCTGCGCGACCTGCTCGAGCGGACCGACCTGCGCCAGCTCGCCCAGCGCATCACCGGGCGCTACCACTTGAGTCCACTCGATGCCGTGGACACCAGGGCCTATGTGCGCCATCGGCTGCGCGTCGCGGGCGTCGCCACCGAGATTTTCACGGCAGGGGCTTTGAGCGAGGTTCACCGCCTGTCCGCGGGAATTCCACGCGTCATCAACGTCTGCTGCGATCGCGCACTGCTCGGCGCCTATACCCAGGAGCAGCGCAAGATCACCGCCGGCTTGATGCGCCGCGCAGCCGGCGAGGTGTACGGCCGGCGCTTCGTGCCCGCGTGGATCGGTTGGGCCGTCGGCAGCGTGGCGGTCGCGGCAATCGCGATGACGGCTTGGGGCGGCTGGCAGCTCTGGTCGCACACCCGCGCGACGCGTGCGGGCGCCGCGGCGGCGGCGGCTTCGATCCCCAACGCCCCGGCGGTGTCCGCTGCGCTGCCGCAGGAAGCCGCAGCGACCGTCGCCGCCGCTGCGCCGCTCTCCGGCGCGGCCGCTGCGATTCCCGGCGCAGCACGGTCGCTCGATGCGCTGCTCGACGCGAATCGCGGCGGCAACGAACTCGACGCGTACCGCCAATTGCTCGCGCTCTGGGGGGTCGCGATCAAGGAGGACCGGGATCCCTGTGGGCAGGCCCTGCGCCTGGGCCTCGCCTGCTTCGACCAGCGCGGCTCCTGGGCCGAAATCCGAGTGCTCAATCGGCCCGCCGTACTCAGCCTCACGGACGACAAAGGAATCCGCCATCGCGTGCTGCTCCGCGCCTTGAATGACCGGTTCGCGACGCTGGTCATCGGCGGCCAAAGTGAACAGGTTCCGGTCGATGAGGTCTCTCAGGTCTGGTTCGGCGATTTTACGGTCGTCTGGAAGCCGAAGACACGGCGTGCACGCCAGCTGTCGATCGGCATGAGCGGTGAGGACGTGCTCTGGCTGCGGCGCAGTTTGAGCGCACTGCAGGGCGCCGCCGCGGCGGCCGACGCGAGCGCCGCGGGCGCAAATGCGGGTGCCGAGCCGGCGGGCGGCGCGGCGTTCGACCAGGATTTGGCCGCCGCCGTCGAGAATTTCCAACGCGAGCATCGACTCAACGTCGATGGCATCGCCGGAATCCAGACGCAGATCGTGCTGCAGACGGTGCTCGCCGACCCAGGTTCGCCCACGCTCGTTCAGGCCGCGGTACGCGGCGGATAGGACTACGATGTCGTTCATACTCGACGCACTCAAGAAA
Organism: uncultured Gammaproteobacteria bacterium; assembly: GCA_963782845.1. GTDB lineage: Bacteria > Pseudomonadota > Gammaproteobacteria > Steroidobacterales > Steroidobacteraceae > Bog-1198. The sequence continues at coordinate 276,331 of CAWALM010000004.1, forward strand.
TCCGAAGTGGAGCGGCAACGCCAGACGGTCCCGGGGCTCATGGACGCCGGTCGGGCGCCGCTGCGGCGGCGATTTCCGGTCTGGGCAGCCGCGCTCGGCGTCCTGCTGCTCGTCAACCTCGCGGTGCTCATGTGGCTGCTGCTGCGCCATCAATCGGCAGCGCCGGGGCCCGCGCGGGGCGCGCCGCCGCCGTTCGAACCCCAGCTCGCGACCCGGGCGCCCGCCAGCCTACGGCCCTCGGTACCGGCCACTGCCGCTGCGCCGTCGGGGCAGGCAGCGGTGCCCGCCGCCGCCACCGATCATTTCAGTCCCATGGACGGACCCCCGAGCTACGCGCCCGAGATTCCGCTCGCCTCGGCCGAAGTGGCGCCGGCAACCGCCGCTCCGGCAGCCGCGCACCGCTCGACAGCGGCCGCGCCGGCCTCGCAGCCGCCGCCCGACGAGCCGGACGAAGTCTTGCCGACGCTCGGCGAGCTCAATTTGACCGGGCCGGACGCGCCGCCGGATTTGCACCTCGACGTGCACGTCTGGGCAACCAGCGGCGCCGACCGATTCGTCTACATCAACGGCCACAAGTATCGCGAAGGCGCACACCTGCAGGAGGGTCCGACGGTCGAGCGCATCCGGCGCGACGGCGTCGTCTTGGATTCTCACGGAACGCGCTTTCTCTTGCCGCGCGATCAATGAGCGCGCGGCGCCGGGACGCCGCCGAGCGCCGGAATTTTTTTGTCGTGAGCGGTGGCTTGCGTCACAACGCGTCGATACCATGGCGGCAGATCTTCTCACTCGGGAGCTCAGCGGCATTGACCCACGGCGTTGCGGTTGGTTTTGCGATCCTCGCCATCGGCGCATGCGCCGCGCTCATCACGGCCCGTGCCGCGACCATCGAGGGCGAAGTCACGTTTCCGAGCCGCAGCGTTCCGGCGCTGACCGCCTACGCGTTTGAACTGGACACGGCGAAGATACGCACGGCGCCGGTCGCCGAGGATCAGTCACGGTTCAGCATCGACGTACCGCCCGGCCGCTATGTCGTGTTCACGGCACCCAATGAACCGGGTGCGCCGAACGTGTACGGCGCCTACACGCAATTCGGCGCGTGCATGTCGCGCGAACCGTCCTCGGGCGATGCCGCCGGCGACGCCCAGCCTGCCTGCCAGGACCATGGCCTGATCACCGTGAGTCTCAAGGGCAATGCGGCGCATGCGAAGGTCACGATCGACGATTGGTATCTCAGCGACGAGATTGCCGACCAACTCGATCGCATGCGAGGCGCACCCGCGAGTGCGGGCGCCGAGCCTTTGGGCGCGCCGCGCTTTTCCGAATATAAATCCGGACCGGCGGACCCGATCCCGATACCGAAGCTCGAATTCGCCGACAGTCTCATGCCCGCGTCGGAGCGCGCGCGGCTGCAGCAGTCGCTCGCGGCCGGGCCGAATTTCGCGTCCTATCTGACCGCGGCGCCGACGCAGTGCGGCGGCGGCTGCACACATTTGGTGCTCGTCGATTGGCGCACCGGCAAGATCATCGACCCGCCGGAGATCGGCGAAATTCAAGGCGCACTGCCGTGCCGATCCGATGAGCTGGTCCAGTTCCGGCGCGACAGCCGGCTGCTCAGCGTCTCGCAAACGCGCGCCGATCGCATCGTGACTCAATATTATCTTTGGAAGCCGGAGACCGAATCACTCGGTCTCGCCGCGGAATTTCAGCGCACCGAGCAGCAATTCTGCGCATCGGTGCCCCCGTGAGGCGGATCATGCGATGATGAACTCATGCGCAAGATTTTGAGGCTGACGATGAGCGGCTTGGTCACGGTGCTTCCCGTGGCATTGACCGCTTACGTGATTTGGTGGGTCGTCAACACGCTCGAGGCGTGGCTGCGGCGCGCCTTGATCGCGATCAACATCGTGAGCCCGGAACATTATTGGCCGGGACTCGGATTGATCGCCGGCTTCGTGCTGCTGCTCGCGGTGGGCAGCTTGGTCAATGCTTACGCGGGCAGGATTTTCCTGAAGTACTGGGACGACTTGATCTCGCGCATCCCGTTCGTCAAGACGCTCTACGGCGGATTTCGCGATGTGCTCAGCTTGCTGCCCTCGGGCAGCGGCGAGAAGCGTGATTTGCAGCGCGTCGTGCTCGCGCGCTTCGGCGACGTGCACGCGATCGGATTCGTCACGCGCGAAGACGTTCCCGTCGTATTGAATGCGCATGGCGGACAGAATTGGGTGACCGTTTATTTTCCGATGAGCTACGCATTCGGCGGCTACACGATTTATGTCCCCCGCGATCGCCTCCAGCCGCTCGACATCTCGGTCGAGGACGCCATGCGCCTCGCGATCACCGCGGGCCTCACGGCGTCGGGCGGCCGTTCCTGAAGCCGACCGTGCCGGCCCTTCGTCCGCTGGCTTATTGCATGGTACTCGCCGCGCTTTCCACGGCGACGCCCGCGGCCGCGCCGCGCGCGGTCGCGAGCGACGCGCAAGCCTGGCGCCCGGCGGCCGCGGCGGCGCTGCGCCAGCGCGCCGACGCGAATTCGCTCGCGAGCGCGGCTGCGATCGCGTTCGTCGCCGATCCGAAATCGCATCTCGAGCCCGCCAGAAGCGATGCCGCGCTCGACCTGGCGGCGCGCGCCTCGGCCGCCGCGCCCGATGATGCCGCGGTGGGCTGGATCCGGATGCGGCTCTGCGCGAGCACTCCGGGATGCGATATTCGCGACGCCGCGACCGCAATGCGCTGGCTCGACCCCGACAATGCGGCGGCTTGGCTGCCGACACTCAATGCCGCCGAAAAGGACAAGGATCTGGTCGAGATCGATCGCGTCATCGCCGACATGGCGCAGGGCGCGCGTTTCGATTTCTATTGGAATCGCGTCTTCGTCATGCTGTTCGACTCGCTCAAAGCGGTTTCCCGGAGCCTGCCCAAGGGAGCCGTCGACTCGGACGCAAGCCGTTTCGAGAGCGTACGCGCGATTGCGGCCGGCGAGATCATCCCCCCTCTGACGCCGCTCATCGAGGCATGCCGCGAATCGGCGGCCGCATCGGAGCGCCGCGAGTTCTGTCAAAAAATCGCAAAGAATCTGCAACAGGGGGATACCATCGTGGCGCAGCTTGCCGGCTTGAGTGTCGAGCGGCATTTCCTGCCGGCCGACAGCAAGGAGTATCGTGCGCTCGGCGAGCGCCGACGCGCGCTCGAATGGCGGGTCGCCGAGGCCGAGAAGTTCGACGCGCCGATGTTGCCTTGGGTCAAGAACGCGCATGCGCGATGGCGCGTGGCCCGAATGCGCACACTGCGCCGCGAGGAAGACGTGTTGCTTGCGATATTGAAGGAACAGGGAACCCCCATCGACCCGCCGGAGAACCATCCATGATCGACCTGTATTACTGGCCGACGCCCAACGGCCACAAGATCACGCTCTTTCTCGAAGAGACGTCGATGCCGTATACGATATTTCCTGTCAACATCGGCAAGGGCGAACAATTCAATCCGGATTTTCTGAAGATAGCGCCGAACAATCGCATGCCGGCGATCATCGATCGCTCCCCGCAGGACGCGGGCGCGCCGATTTCCGTGTTCGAGTCCGGCGCGATCCTGCTGTATCTCGCCGAAAAGACCGGCCTGTTCATCCCGAAGGATTTGCGCGCCAAGGTCACGGTGACCGAATGGCTGTTTTGGCAGATGGGCGGGCTCGGGCCGATGGCCGGACAGAATCACCACTTCTCGCGCTATGCACCCGAGAAGATTCCCTACGCGATCGACCGCTACGTAAAGGAAACCAATCGGCTCTACGGCGTGCTCAACCGGCGGCTCGAGGGGCGGGATTTCATCGCCGGCAATTATTCGATTGCCGACATGGCCGCCTACCCGTGGATCGTCCCGCACGAGGCGCAGGGGCAAAATCTCGCGGACTTTCCCAATGTGCAGCGCTGGTTCGAGGCGATCCGCAACCGCCCGGCGACTATCAGGGCCTACGCGCGCGGCGCCGCGGTCAGCCCGCCCGCGGAAATGACCGAAGAGGCGAAAAAGGTGCTGTTTGGACAGACCGCGCGCACCGGGCAGAACTAGCCGGCAACCCGGCGCTCTCGGTGCCGGGCCGGCCGTGAAGCCCTCGCGGGTTGTCAGCCGCGGTACTGCTCGTCGGTGACTTTCTCGAGCCACTCGACGTTCTTGCCGTTCAGCGACGCCTGAATCGCGATGTGAGTCATCGCGGTCGTGTCGGTCGCGCCATGCCAGTGCTTCTTGCCCGGCGGGCAGGTGATCACGTCGCCCGGACGGATCTCTTCCTTGCGCTCGCCCCAGCACTGCGTCCATCCGAGACCGGAGGTGACGATCAAGGTCTGGCCACAGGGATGCGTGTGCCATGCGGAGCGGGCGCCCGGCTCGAACGTCACGCTGGCGCCGCCGAACTGTTCCGCGCCCGGCGCTTGAAACAAGGGATCGATGCGCACGGTGCCGGTGAAGTATTCCGCCGAGCCTTGCAGCGACGGCTGCGAGCCGTTGCGCTTGATTTCCATGGATCCCCCTTTCCGGTGTTCGAGCCTTCGGATTCTAGTTGACGCTGCGCAGTGCGTGCGGCGTCGGCGTGTCCCCGCGCAGACACTTCGCGAAGAACGTGTTCTTGTCGCCGCCCGATTCCCGCCCAAAATGGCCGCCACGAATCTGCAGCAGCTCCTCGGAGCTATCCGCGTACTTGAGGGCGATCGAGATCAAGCCGCGTTCCGAGAATGCAGCAAACAGCTTGTCCGCCTGCTCGGAATCCAGCACCGCCCTGATCGCATTGTCGAAACTTGGCGACCCGACGATTTTTGCCGGAATCGGCTCTGGATCATGCTCGACCGAGAAGCTGAGAGCGACGATCGGCGATCGCGCCTTGCGCTCGCGGCCGACGACGTCGAAGGTGCCGGCCGAGATACCGGCGACGCGGGTACTGCCCGAAATGATTTCATCGATGTTGAGATCCCACTCGACTTTCTGACGAGACCAGCTGTTGTGGTTGCCGCGAATGGAGAAGCCGCAAAGACCGACCGCGTCCTTCGGGATTTGGTTGTTGACGGTGTGTCCGTTGGCCGTGAATTCACGCGTCGGTCGGTATTGGAAATACAGGTCGTCGTCGTTCAATTTGATCGCAGCCGGTGCATCGGCGAGCGCGGCGCCCGCAGCGAGAGCCAGCATCGCAATGATTGGTTCACGCAGTGATTTCAGTCGCAAGGTCCCCCCTGTTCGATTTCTTTGCCGCGATTGTAGTCCTAAGCGCGCGACTGCGACCGTCAGTGCGCGGTCGACTCGTGCGCGTAAATCACGCGCCAGCCTTCGGCGCGCTTCTGCCAGAGCGCCGACGCGGCGAAGCTGCTTTCGCCGACCTCGCCGTTCGGCATCGTGCGCTTCGATTTCATGTAGATCGTCGTGATCACGAGTCCCGGTCCGGCAACGCGAATGTCGGGGGCTCCCTGCATCGTGTAGACGACATCGGTCTCGCCGTTCTTCCACCATTCGGCCTGCTTGTCGCGAATCGCATCCCAGCCGACGATGGCCTGCCCATTGAAGATCAGCGTGACCGCCGGATCGTGCGCATAGAAGCCGACGTGGCGCAGGACGTCATGCGCGTTCGCCGCCGCCCCCATCTCGGCGAGCAACGGCGCAACCTCGGCGCGCGCCGCCGCCGCGGAATCGGCGGGCGGCTCGGCACCCCAGGCGGGCGCCGCGGCCGCGATGAAGAAACACAAGGCGATCCGCGAAAGTTTCATCTGCAGCCTCCCCAGTTGTGATGATCGGAGCGCGAGACCCTTGCGGCGCGGGGCCGCCCGAGTCAGCGGCGTTTGGCGGCCCAGCAGCCGCGCTGGTGTTCATCGACGATGCCGACCGCTTGCATGAACGCATAGCAAATGGTCGTGCCGACGAAGCGAAAGCCGTCCTTCTTGAGCTGCTTGCTCATCGCATCGCTTTGCGGCGAAGTCGCACGGATCGACGCGAGATTCGACGGCCGCCGGCGCTGTACGCGCCCATCGGTGAATTGCCAAATGTATCGATCGAATGATCCGGTCCGGTCGAGAATATCGAGATAGGCCTTGGCATTCGAGACGAATGCGTCGACCTTGAGGCGATTTCGGACGATGCCGGCATTCTTCAGCAGGCGCGCGCGCTGCGCCGCTCCGTACGCAGCCATTTTGTTCGCATCGAAACCGTCGAACGCGAGCCGATAAGCCTCCCGTTTGCGCAGCACCGTGATCCAGCTGAGGCCCGCCTGCGCGCCCTCGAGACAGAGCATCTCGAACAGCCTGCCATCATCGTGCACCGCAACACCCCATTCTTGGTCGTGGTAGGCGACATAGAGCGGATCCGTGCCGCACCAAGCGCAGCGGCGCTTTCCGTCCGCGTGGAGCGCCGCCCCGCGGCTGCGCAGATCCGGATCACGCGCCATCTTTAGGTGGGCGCCATGACGGCTATTTCATTGTCGCTGGGATCCAAAAATTGAAATCTTCGGCCGCCCGGAAAACGAAAAGATCGGCCTGACGATGCGTCCGCCGGCCTGGATCACGGCGGCGAGCGCCGCCTCGAGATCGGCGACGCAAATGACGGGCAGAGGCGCGGCGGTCGCCTCCGAACGGTCCCCCTGCAGCCCCACGTCGACGTCGCCGGTCATCGTGCAGGCGTAGGTCGGACCGAACTCGGTCAGCGTCCATGCAAATACGGCCTGATAGAACGCCTTCGATTTCTCGATATCGCGAGCCGGCAATTCGATGAAGTTTGGGCGCGCCGTCATCGACTGTTCTTTAGAAACTCAAACGCATGAGCCCGCTCGAGAGCTTGGTACGGCGGTCCTTGTAGACGAGCTCGATGCGGTCGACGCCGCGCGTGCGCCGTGCGGCGCTGCGGATCTCATGCATCAACTTCAGCAGCACCGGCGTATTCGAGACCTCGCCGAACTCGTCGCGCGGCTCGACGACCAAATGAAGAATCACGAAACGATCCTGCTCGACCCGCACGAATACCGCGACACCAACGGGCAGGCCGCCGGCCGATACGGCGAAAAGGCTCTGTACGCCGTCGGTATCACCGACTCGGATGCGCAAGCCACCCTCATGCTCATAGATTTCGGGTACGCCATAGGTGTCGATCGAGTGCTGGATGCCATGGCGCACGCGGTGCTGATTCACATTGAAGAACAGCAGCTGTTCCAATGCATTGCGTTGTTCCACGCCCAATTTCGATCGTAATGGAGACTGGACCGTTCAACGCCATCCTCATCGGTGTTACCGGTTGCGCATTATGACCAGTTTTTCGGCACTGTGCGGCGAGTCACAGAAACGCTTTGGCGCATCGCAACAACGGTTGTCTGGTTCCTCGGACGCCGTATCGTATAACCCGGTCCGCGCCGACATACAAGCAGGATCTCGGAGACCGACTACCAGCGATTGCTGCAAAGCAAAAGGGATCTTCGACTGCGTTCATCGACGGAGGGTAATCGAGCAGTGATAGCAGGTGACGACGAGGCTGACGCCGGGACCGCCCGTTCGCGTTCAACCTCGCGAGCGATATCGTCGAGCTCGTCGTGCTCACGAGCGACGCGGCGTTCCTGCAGACGCTGCGCGAAGCGCTCGGCGGCTCGCGCCGGCTCTGGCATGTGCCCTCGTCCGACAAGGTCGGCGATCTGTTGGTCGCCGGCGAGGTCGGCATCCTGGTGCTCGACTCGCAGGCGCTGCAAAATCCGCCTGCCGGCGTCATCGGCTATATCAAGAATCAGTTTCCCGATCTCGTCGTCGTGCTGGCGGGCGACCGTGACGTGGAGAATTCCGTCGCCTCCCTGATCAGCGACGGCACGATCTATCGCTTCATACACAAGCCGATGTCTCCGGGGCGCGCAAAGCTGTTCGTGGAGGCCGCGGTCAAGCGCCACGCCGACCAGCGCCGTCGGCGGGCCGCGGCGCCGGCGGTCAGTTGTCTCGCCGCGAACGCCGACGCAGTTTGCTGGTCATCGGCGTACTCGGCATCGGCCTCGTCTGCATCGGCGCGGTGCTCGCGCTCCGCTCGCACGACCAGGCGAGCCTGCGACTGGCGGCGGACCCGCGCGCGGCGACTGCCGCGACGCCCTCGGTGCTGCTGCAGCAGGCCGCGATTGCGCTGGCCGCGAATCGACTGACCGAACCCAGCGGCAACAACGCGCTCGAACTGTACTTGCGGGAGCTCAGCCTAGATCCCGGCAGTTCCGCTGCGCGCGCCGGCTTGGCCGAGGTCCGCGAACGCCTCTACGCCCGCGCGCAGGTTGCCCTGCTCGAGGAGCGACTCGATCCAGCCGCGGCTGCTATCGAAACTGCGCGCAAAGCGGGAGTCGAGAGCGGACGAATCGCGCTATTGAACGCCGAACTCGGAAAGGCTCGCGACGAAGCCAAAATCGCGGCGGCGCGGCGCGGCGGCCAAGACCGACCCGGCGCCCGCTGTCGAGACCGAGCGCGCCGGGGCGAGTACCCGGTCGGCGCCGACGAACGCAGCGAGCGCTGCAGTCGCAACGCCGGGCGCAGCGACCGCAACGCCTGGCGCAGCGGCTGCAAATCCAGGCGCGCCAGCCTCGACTGCAAGTCCGTCGGAAGTGCCGCCGGGTCTCGCAACCGCGCCTGTTGAACCTGCGGCGCCGAAATCAGAATCGCCGGCCGGCGGCGCGCCCGCTGCGGGCAATGGGGATACGGCGGCTACCTCAGAGCCGCAGGCGGCGAAGACCGCGCCATCGACCGAGATCGATTAAGCCGCGGAGCTGCGCGCCAGCGCCAGCGACTGGCCACCGTCCTGTACCAGCGCGCCGATTTCGGCGCCGATCCGCAAGTCATCGACGGCGCCAAACGCGTGTTTGCGGATCATGCCGTGCCGGTCGATCAACACCAGACTCGGCGTGCCACGCATCTTGTAGCGTTCCATCGTGTGCGGAATCGGACCCGCGTGGTTCGGCTGGTCGAGTGCGATCGGGAACTTCAGCCGATATTCCTGAATGAACGCCTTGAGCACCGCCGATGCTGAAGGCATCGTGGTGTTCGAAGGTCGCGTGCAGACCGATGACCGTGACGTCGCTGGGTTCGAAGGTTTCGAAAATCCGCTGCGCCTGGGGAATCGCGACCGCGACCGAGGTCGGGCACAGCACTTGAAACGCCGCCATGACGACGACTCGACCGCGCAAGCTCGACAGCAGCATCGGTCGATCGGTATTGAACCAGGTGTGCGCGAGCAATTCAGGGGCGTAAGGGAGGGTGCTTGTCATGATTGTTGTTGGAGTGGGCCTGGTGTATTAAGGGATTCCCTGATCAGCGTCTATTGTGTGCCGAAAGCACTGCTCGAATACAAGGGGTGGATGCCGAAACATCGCGTGCGCTGCGAGATCACGCGCGATCGCGGATGCTGGGCGCAGCCAACAGGGGAATTCTCATGCAAGAACTTGACATCAATGGAAAAATCGTACAGGTCGATGTCGATCTCGACATGCCGCTGCTCTGGGTGCTGCGCGACGTGCTCGATCTGACCGGAACGAAGTTCGGCTGCGGCATGGCGCTATGCGGCGCATGCACCGTGCACCTCGACGGTCAGGCGACGCGCTCCTGCGTACTGCCCGGTCGCGAGCGCCGTCGGCCACAAGATCACGACGATCGAGGCGATCGGCGGCTCGAAATCGGGCAGCGCCGTGCAGACCGCTTGGGTTGCCGGCGACGTTCCGCAATGCGGCTACTGCCAGTCGGGCCAAATCATGTCGGCCGCGGCACTGCTCGCAAAGAACCCGAGCCCGACCGACGCCGACATCGATGCGGCGATGAGCGGGAATATTTGCCGCTGCGGGATTTACAGCCGCATTCGCGCGGCGATCCACGATGCGGCCCAGCATGCACGGGAAAGCGCATGACCAGGACCGCGACCAGAGATACCGACCAATCGCGGCGCACATTCCTCAAGCGGCGCGCGGCCGTCGGCGGCGGACTGGTTCTCGGGTTCCTGTTGCCGCCCGCATTGCGCTGCGGGCGGCTCTGCGCGCAGCCGCGGCCGCGGCGGACGGCGACGACGCCGATCGAGCGCCTTCGTCGAGATCGGCACCGACGGCGGCGTGACCTTGATCATGCACAAGTCCGAGATGGGCCAGGGCGTCTACACCGGGCTCGTGCAGCTGCTCGCCGAAGAGCTCGAATGCGACCTCAAGAGCGTGCGCATCGAGACCGCGCCGGTCGCGGCGGTCTACAACAACCCGTTCATTCCGGCGCAGTTCACGGGCGGCAGCATGAGCATTTCTTCGAGTTGGGCTGCGCTGCGAATCGCGGGCGCCACCGCACGTACGATGCTGGTCGAGGCCGCCGCCGACCAATGGCAGGTCGCGATCGATACCTGCAAAGCCGAACTGAATGCCGTCTACGGGCCTGGCGGACGCAAAGCGAGCTACGGCGAACTCGCGGCGGCCGCGGCCAAGATGGCCGATGCCGGACCCGAAGACGATCGACTGAAGCCCTGCGAGCGAGTTCACCGTGATCGGGAAGCCGATCAAGCGCATCGAAGTGCAGGAAAAGGTCGACGGCAGCGGGCAATTCGGTCTCGACGTGCGCCTCCCCGGCATGCTGCGCGCCGTGATCGCGCGACCGCCGTCCTTGGGCGCGACGCCGAAATCGATCGACGACGACGCGGCGCTCGCGGTGCGCGGCGTCGTGACCGTCGTGCCGATCAGCGTCGGCGTGGCGGTCGTCGCCAAGAATACCTACGCCGCCCGCAAGGGGCGCGACGCGCTGAACATCGATTGGCAGGGCGGTCCGAACCCGAGCCTCGACACCGAGCGGCTGCGCACCACGTATCGCGAGCTGTCGCAAACGCCGGGGCCGCTCGTCGCCCGCAACGACGGCGACGCCATCGCCGCCATACGCTCGAGCGGCGGCAAGCACCTCGAGGCCTTCTACGAACTGCCGTTCCTCGCGCATGCGGCGATGGAGCCGCTCAATTGTGCCGCGCATTGGCGCAAGGACCGCTGCGACATTTGGACCGGAACCCAGATGCAGTCGCCGGACCAGGCGGCGGCGGCCGAAGTCGCCGGATTGCCCAGCGAGCAGATTTTCATTCACACGATGCTGCTCGGCGGGGGCTTCGGCCGCCGCGCGAATCCCCGCAGCGATTTCGTGCGCGAAGCCGTCGAGCTATCGAGAAAGCTCGCGAAGCCCGTGCAAGTCGTCTGGACGCGCGAGGACGACTTGCACGGCGGCTGGTACCGGCCGCAATGGGCCGATCGGGTGCGCGCGACGCTCGACCAGAGCGGCATGCCGCAGGGCCTGGCATCATACGATCGTCGGACAATCGATCATCGCGGGCACCTTGTTCGAAGAGTCTGATGATCAAAGACGGCATCGATCCGACCTCGGTCGAGGGCGCCGCCGAGCTTCCCTACTGCATCCCCAGCCTGCGCGTCGATCTGCATACGACCAAGGCACCCGTGCGCGTCCAATGGTGGCGCTCGGTCGGCCATACCCATACCGCGTTTGCGGTCGAGAGCTTCATCGATGAGTGCGCCGCGGCGGCCGGCGCGGATCCGGTCGCATATCGGCGTGAGCTGCTCGAGGCGAAGCACGCGCGGCACCGCGGCGTGCTCGAGACGCTCGCCGAGAAATCGGGCTGGGGACAGCCGCTGCCCGCGGGTCGCGCACGCGGACATCGCGATCCACGAGTCCTTCGGCAGCGTCGTCGGCGAGGTCGCCGAAGTCTCCATGCAGGACGGGATTCCGCGCGTACATCGCGTGGTTGCGGTCATCGATTGCGGCTTTGCGGTCAATCCGCAGATGGTCGCGGCGCAGGTCGAGAGCGCGGTGAATTACGGTCTATCGGCCGCGCTCTACGGCGAGATCACTTTCAGCGACGGCAAGCCCGGCCAGTCGAATTTCGACACCTATCGCATCGTGCGCATCGACGAGGCGCCGAGCGTGGTCGTGCACATCGTGCCGAGCGAAGCGCCTCCCACGGGGGTTGGTGAGCCCGGAACTCCGCCGATCGCGCCCGCGGTCGCCAACGCAATTTTTGCGTTGACCGGCAAGCGCGTGCGGCGCTTGCCGATGGTGCGCAGCGGGCGCTTCACGGCTTGACGCGTCGAGGAGTCGGACGCTACCGCGGGGCGGCGGCAGCGGGTGTTGCGGCCGCGGCTGCGGCCGGCTTTTCGCCGGCTTTGGATGCTTCGGGCTGCGCCTGGACGGGCTCGGCGCCGACCCAGGTGTTGACGGTGGCCTCGTAGATCGCGAGTTCTTCGAGGAGGTCCTCGAAGCGTTGGGCCTTCCCGATCGCAAATCCCTGGCCGTAGTCGACGCCGAGATCGGCGACGCGGCAGCGCAGCGCGTCGGTCTCGACATATTCGGCGATGGTCTCCATGCACATGACTTTCGCAAGCTGCGCAATCGCCTTGATCATCGATTCGGAGCGCGGGTTCTCGATGCAGTCGCGCACGAAGCTGCCGTCGATCTTCAGATAGTTGACCGACAGATCCTTGAGATACGCAAGCGAGCTCACGCCGGTGCCGAAGTCATCGAGCGAGAACTGGCAGCCGAGATCCTGCAGACGGCGCATGAACGCCTGTGCGTTCGTGAGATTGCCGATCGTCGCGGTTTCCGTGAGCTCGAAGCACAGCACGCTCGCCGCGATACCGCTGGTCTTGATCTGATCGACGACGAAATCGAGAAACGTATCGTCCTGCAATGATTGACCCGAGAGATTGATCGCGAATCGCGTGTGGTCCTCGGCGATCGCGGCGCGGTGCTCGTAGAGCAGCTCGCAGGCGCGGCGCACGACCCAGCGGTCGACGGTCGGCATCAACTGATAGCGGTCGGCCGCCGACATGAACTTGCCCGGCGGAATGATTTCGCCGCGGTCGCCGACCATGCGCAGCAGCAGCTCGAAGTGGGGGCGCCCGTAGCTGCCCCGCAGCGGCAATATCGGCTGGGCATCGAGTCGGAAGCTGTCGGCGGTCAAAGCGCTGCGCAGCTGGCCGATCACGAGAATGTCGGTGTGGCGCCGGATGATGCTCTGGTCGGAATCCTGGAAGGTCTCAACCCGATTGCGGCCGCGGTCCTTGGCCGCCTTGCAGGCGATCTCCGCGGTCGCGAGCGCATGGGCGAGGGAATTGTCCGAGCCCAATATCGGCGCAACACCGATGCTCACCGACACGTCATAGCTGCCCTGACCGGCGCGCGGCTTGATCTTGGCGGCGGCCTCGCAGACTTTCTCGGCGATCGCGGTCGCTTGTTCGAGATTGGCATTCGGAATCAAGGCCGCGAGGCGATCCCCGGAGATGCGCGCGGACAACGCCGCCGCGGGCAATGCCTTGGCCATGCATTCGGCGACGCTCACGATCACGTCGTCGCCCACGTGCATGCCGAAGGTCTCGTTGATCACGTGCAGCCGATCGATGTCGAGATACAAGATGCTGTGCACGTCGGACGGCACGTCCGACGACATCAGCACCTTGGCCTGGCGCTCGAACGCATGGCGCGTCATGAGACCGGTCGAGGGATCATAGTGCGATTGGATCACCGTCATCGCACGCTTCGCGAGCAACTCCGCAATGCGGGTTTGATGCAGGTCGAAGTCCTCCGCGCTCGGCGGATTGAACAGCGCGAGCACGCCGATGACGCGTTCGGAGGTGTGCCGGATCGGGCAGGCGAGGATCTTGTAGGGCGCCGCGGCGTCGCTCGTGACCTTCGCGATGCGATTGATGATGATCGTTCGCTGCTGCAGCTTCATCCAGGTCATGAGGTGCTGCTCGGCGCGCTCGAGCACCGCGGGCGCCATCGGCTGGCCGCTGCGCGTCATCGAGAGGGAGATGTTCTTTTCCGGGACCCACAGCGCCGCGAGCGCGCAGCCCATGTGGTCGAGCCCGGTCTTCAGCAGCAGGTCGAACTCGTCGGCGTCGCTGTCGGCGGCAACGCGCTGCGAGGACATCTCGAGCATCAGCGTCAGATCGCGCTCGCGCACGCCGAGATCGCGTTCGCGCGATCCGAGCTGCGAACGCAGTCCGAGCTCGCGCGCCATGCACTCGAGCACGGGCTGCACGAGCTGGCGGATGTAGGCGACCGCGCGCGGCGCGGTCTGCATCCCGGAGAGCGCGACCGCAAGACTCACGACACCCAAGATCTCGGCGGTATCACCGCGCACGACGAATGAATAGTCGGTGAGGTCGTCATTGAGCGGCTGCATGATCGCCGGATACTCGCCGGAGTCCGAGAGCGCGTTACGGATCGCGTCGGTCACGATGTGGGATTCGTCGGAGACCGGCCAGTCGTCGGAAGCCCAGACGAGGTTCGAGAATCCGTCATGGACGACCATGCCGCGCAGGCTCGGAAGCAGCATTTTCAGCAGGCGTCCGTACGGCTCGAATGAGGCGCCGGACCGGGCTTGCTCGTCGGTGGGTTGCGTTTTGATGCCGAGCACTGCGTCTGTCCTAGGACTGTCCTGCGTTCATCACATGATGAAATGATATCGAATTTTAATTGCGAATATGCGGCCATCACCCTCTCGCATCCTTGATCAGGGTCGCAGTTTATGGAAATGCGGAAAAGCCGGCTATCCGCAGCGCGCAAAAGCGCAACATGCGACTGTGACGCAGCTCCCAGAACCGGGGCAGGATTGCGGCGCCTCGGCGCGGCGCCAGGGCCGCGACGCGAGCGGCGCGCGAGCAAGCCCAGCAACAGTCGTCCTCCGGGGATGCGAACGAGACGAAACACGCGCCGCCAAAATAGCGCCCGTTCGGGCGAGTATGCCGGCAGCGGCAGCGAATCGTAGAGATCTCCCGCGGCTCGTGCAGCAGTGCGCTCGAGGCGTCGACCGCAACGGACTCGTTCGCCCGCGCTCAAGCGTGAGCCCGATGCGCCCGTCGGCCTCCCAGACGACCGTCAGGTGATCGAAGTGCGCGGCGGCACGGCCGCAGCGCGAGGCTTCGACACCGCGCAGCCACAGCGATTCGTGAGGCGCCGCGAGGTTGTCGATGCGCCAGCAATCCGCGCCGAGCGGGGGCGACCCGAAAGTCACCGCAAGCACGCGCTCCATTGGCTTCAAGCTCGCTGGCATCGGCGTATGTTAACGTGACGGCGATGATTTTCTCGGCTTTTGCAACGCTGCTGCTCGCGACCCACCCGCGGATATCGCGGCGACGATCGCGGCCGAGCGGTTGCCGCCGAGTGCGGTGAGCTTCATCGTCGTCGACGAGGAGACCGGTCGGCCCGTGATCGGCCAGAATGTGGATCGACCGCGCATCCCGCCTCGACGCTCAAGATGATCACGACATTCGCGAGTCTCGAGCTGCTGGGTCCTGCCTACACGTGGCACACGCGCGCGCTTGTCGAGCGGGCCGATCGCGCACGACGTCTTGAACGGCGATTTGGTTCTGCAAGGCGGCGGCGATCCGTATCTGACGCTCGAGCGCTGGTGGAGTTTCGCGCAGCGGCTGCGCGGCTCCGGGTTGCGCGTGATTCACGGCGACATCGTCGTCGACGATCAGCGCGTTTTCCCCGCCCGTCGAGGATCCCGGTGCGTTCGACGGCCGCCCCAATCGCGTCTATAACGCCGCTCCCGACGCACTCATGGTCAATTTTCAGTCGATCAATTTTCGCATCGCGCCGAACGCGGAGGAGCGGCGCGTCGACATCGTCGCGGAGCCGTCGCCGGGCAATCTCTTGATCGACAATCGCATCCGGTACACGGCCGGCCGCTGCTCGGGCGCCGCGAGCCGCGTCGAGTTCGATGTCGCCGCGCCGCGCGCGGAGCGGGTCACGTTCACGGGCAAGCTCGCCGCGCACTGCGCGCCGCGCGAATTGACGCGGGTACTGCTGACGCCGGCCGAATACGCTTACGGGACCTTCGTCTCGCTGTGGCGCGAGCTCGGCGGCGATGTCGACGGCAAGCTGCGCGTCGGGGCGGCGCCCGCCGACGCGCAATTGCTGCTGAATTTCGATTCCCTGAGTTTGGGCGAGATCGTGCGGCTCACGAACAAATACAGCAGCAATCTGATGGCCCGGCACCTGCTGCTGACCCTCGGCGAACCGCGATTCGACGCGCCGGCGACGGTCGCGAAGGGAGCCGCCGCGATCGGCGCCTGGGCCGAGGCGCGTTCGCTCGACCTCGGGGACTTCGAGCTGGGCAACGGCTCCGGCCTGTCGCGCACCGCGCATGTCACGGCGCTCGCGATGGCGAACGTGCTGCGCGCCGCTTATAGGAGCCCCGTGGCTCCGGAGTTTCTCGCCTCGCTGCCGCTCGCGGGCCTCGACGGCACGCTGCGCACGCGCATGGGCGGCAGTCCCGCAGGCGCCGTGCGCCTGAAAACCGGCCATATCGACGGCGTCAGCGGCGTCGCCGGCTACGTCACGGGAGCGAGCGGCAAGGTCTACGTGCTCGTCTGCCTCATCAACGACGCGCGCGTCGACACCGGCGCAGGCGAGGCGGTGCATGCGGCGCTCGTGCAGTGGATACGCGAGCAGCTCTGAGGCGCAGGCTAGCGGGTCTTTTCGAGCTCCCAGAGAATCGCGGTGACATTCTTGCGAATCCAGATCCCGAAGCCGAGATAGCGGAACTCGCGCTGCAGCCGCCGCCGATACCAAGCGCCGCTGCGCAGATGCACCGCGCGGTCGGTTCTGCTGCGGTCGCAATTGTCGCGCCAATCCTCGCTCGTGAGCGCCGACACGTACAGCGCCGCCGCCGTCAGGCGCGAGAAGTTCGCGACCGCCCGCGCCGCTTCCTCGTCGGTGAGGTACTGCAGCACGTCGTAGCAGACGACCAGATCGTAGGGCTTGCGGGCCTCGAAGTCGGCGATCGAGCCGCGGGTCCAGCCGTATTTCGCGCAAAGATATTCGCTGTGCTCGAGGCCCCAGTAGCGCGCGCGCGGCAAGAGTGCCGCGAACGGCGCGCGCAGCAGCCCTATCCCGCAGCCGGCGTCCAGAATCCGCCGCACCGGAATCTGCGCCTGGCGCAATACCCCGACGATGACGGCAGCCCGGTTGCGCATTTCCTCGGGGCTCACGACCCGGGTCTTCGCGTCGAGGTAGAACTTTCGAAAATACGCCGCACCGAATCGCGGCGCTTGTGCGCATGAATTAAAGTCCTTCCCTGGAGGTGTGCGTTTCCTGCTGAATTTGGCCTTGTTGTTCATCAGCTAAGTTCAAAGTTGTAACCGCTTTTAGACATTTGCCAGTCGCGGGGCATTGAAATTCGACATGCATCGAAACAAAGTCTTTACCCAAGGCCGCCGAGAACGGACTTACGTATGTAAGCGATTAGATAAACACGTTCTTCCCTTCGGATCAACGACACGGCACCGTCTGCGTCGGGTAATTTCAGAGGTGCACGATGAAGCACGCGGCTATGAAGGAGTTGCAGCGCTCGGCGCTGGAGCATCTGGGGAGGGCTCGCCAGCAAGGCTTGTCGATCAGTGCGTACGCGCGGACCCACGCTGTTCCGGCGCAGCGGATATTCGATGCGGTCGCGCGCCCGCAGCGCCGACGATCAATAACGCGTCGGTGTGCCGGATGTTGACGCCGGGCGGCTTGGCCATCGAGTGTCTGCGGTGGCCACCGCGCACGTGGTTGGAGAGCCTGGCGCGAGCGCCGGATACTGCGGCCTGACCCGCGGATCGAGCGCGTTTATTTGCGTCGTGCGCCGGTGGATATGCATCGACCGACAAGCCCCCACACCGCGACCGCGGGTGCCGCGCCGTTGATCCAAAGGGAAGAACGTGGTTATCTAATCGCTTACAAATCAGCCGGCGTTTTCCTGCAGAAATGCGCGGATCTTCGACATGGGCAGGTGGTAACCCTCTGGTTCCCTGCGAGAACCCGCGGCCGCCCAAAGACTACGCCCTCTCCCCCAAGTGTGACTGCGCGAGTTTGAAGGGAGTTCCGCATCCCGAGATCCCGCGATCCCACAGTACCCGTTCGGATTCTTCGCGAGGTACTGCTGGTGATAGTCGGAGCTGAAGCGAAATCCGCCGCGCAAATCACCGCCTTGTCTCGTCGTGGTCCGTCAACCAGTCGACTTTTGGTAGCCGTTGATGCCGGTCCGCTGGTAGACCCGCGCTCGACCAAGGCGCACATTATCCTGCTCATGGCTGACTCGAAATCATCGAATCGACATCGTTAGTCTCAGGGGATAATCATGGCAACCACTCACGCTGACTCAATGGGATCGACACCGGAACGGCGCATGTTGCGCGGCTCCGCAGCGCCCGACTTTCTGGATTCGGCTCACGAATGGCGGCGCCTTTTCGCGGAGACCTGGGGTACATTTCTCCTCGTTGTCGTCGCCGCTGGAGCCGGAGTTGTCGGCGCGAAGAGCGGAGGGATGATAAGCCTAAGCATGAAGGTCGTTGCACCGGGCATGATGGTCATGGCAATCATCTATTTCATGGGCGCCGTCGGGGGCGCCCATCTTAATCCGGCGGTCACACTGGCTTTCGCGGTGCGTCGCAATTTTCCCTGGCGCCGGGTGCCAGGGTATATCGGGGCCCAGTTCGTCGGGGGCATCGCTGCGGCGGCATTCCTTCGAGCAATGTTTGGCGCCATAGGCTTACTCGGCGCAACGACTCCCGGTCGAGGCGTCAGCGGCTCCCAGGCTTTCATCATGGAAATTCTATTGACGACCGGTTTGGTCAGCACGATTCTTGGCACCGCTTCGGGCGCGCGCAATATCGGATCCAACGGAGCTCTCGCGGTCGGCGGCTATATCGCGTTGGCCGGACTTTGGGCAGCACCGATCAGCGGTGCGTCAATGAACCCGGTGCGCTCATTCGCCCCGGATCTGATCCGCGGGGATCTGGTGACTACTTGGATCTATGTTGTGGGCCCCGTGCTAGGCGCAATCATCGCTGTAGGCTTCGAATGGATCCTGAAAGGCAAAGCGACCGCTGCCGGCACGATGGCGGCGCAGGGAGATATCTAGATGGACTGCTGTATTCATGCGGTACTGCGGCCCGCTATCGAGTAAGCCGCTTGCGGATCAACTGCTATTCTCGCCGGCGCTTTGCGTTCGCCGTGGGATACTTCATTTTCAGACCTTCGAACGCATCGAGCACGATTCTAGATGCGATCAGCCGCGCGCTCTCCTTATCGTCGGCCGGCACGACATTTCAGGGCGCATCCTCGGTACTTGTGGCGCGTAAGCACTCCTCATACGCTTTCGTGTATTGCTTCCAGCAGCCGCGCTCCTCAATGTCCGCAAGGCTGAACTTCCAGTTCTTTTCAGGGTCGTCAATCCGCGCCAGAAAGCGCTTGCGCTGCTTTTCCTTCGAGAGGTGCAGGAAGAACTTGATGATGCGTGGGCGAGTTGCATAGCCTGAAGTGAATCGGCGCCGTAGGTATCGCCCGGTGTCGCATCGGGAATCCGATCGAACTCGACGGTGCAGACCGCTGTGCCTTCGGCGACTTCGAATGAAACTGAGGCGGGATCAACCGGTTGAGGGGCGAAGACCCGAATCACCAATTCCTTGCGCCAAGATTGGCATTTCCCGCTGAAAAAGAGATGGCGCTCGGCGATGGGTTTTTCTTTCGTATCGCCGATAGTTACGCAGGCCTAGCCGACTCGTCGCGACCCGTCAGGGTCGTCGGGCTACCATGGACCAGGAACTGGCTCACAAAGCGCGCCAGCGCCGACCCGGAGCTGACGTCGGTGACTGGCCGCTTTGCGGCAACCAAAATATCCTGTTTGCAATACGCTACGGTCGCGGCACGCGAACATCGCCTCACGCTTGCCTGGATATGCTATCCTTACTATACGTCAATTAGTAAGGATTAAGGAGTCCACCATGAGCACAGAAGCTACGCTGACTAGCAAGGGTCAAACCACAATTCCCAAGCCGATTCGGGACAGCCTGGGAATGAAGACCGGCGATCGGATGACTTTCACGTTGATGCCGGATGGCGTTGTCGTCATGCGAGTAAAAAACAAGCGTGTAGCTGAACTCGCAGGGATGTTGTACAAAAAAGGCAGGAAGCCTGTGCCCGTCGAACAATTGTCTCGCTGATGCTCGGCGTAGATACCAACGTCCTCATCCGGTACTTGATCCGGGACTATCAGCCCCAGTATGAAAGGGCGCGGCGATTGATCGATCGTGAAGTGAGCAAGGGCGAACCGGTCCTGGTGAGTCTTCTGGTCCTGCTGGAGACGGAATGGGTGCTGCGAAGTCGATATGAATTACCGAAGTCAGACATTGTTGCGGTTTTCTCTGCCCTGCTGGACACAGCCGATCTGTCTTTCGAAGACGAGCCATCAATTGAGCATGCAGTATATTCTTGGAAGGACTCGACCGCGGATTTTGCGGATTGCCTTATTGATGCGCGCAATCGCCGGTTGGGCTGCCGCGCCACCGCAGCGTTTGACGGGAGAGCACTCAGGCTTGCCGGATTCGTTGCGGTCTGAAATGCCGGATGATCGACCGCGTTTGACCCGCAGCTGACGGACGCGAACGGCAGCTTTGCGGCGACGGAACCGCAATTATTCAGGTCGATTGTTGTACAAAATCCAACTATTTTAAAGTCGAAGTCAGCCGTGGCCGATAAACCGCAAATTTTCTCGCTATGCTCCGCGGGTCGCGACCGGCTTGATTGTTGAGCGATTCCTTTGAGGCAATCCTAATAAGAACTTGGAGGACAGGATGGCACTCAGTTCAGTTCCAACCAAGGACACACTCGAGGCCGAGCTTCGATCCCTCATCGAGAAATTCGATCCCAAAGAACAGCGGCTCATTCGCTCGGTCCGGAGTGCTGTGCGTAAGCAATTGCCAACTGCAAATGAGTTGGTGTACGACTACGGGAACTCACTCGTCATCGGATATTCGCCGACGGAGCGGGGTGCAGAGGCGATAATTGGAATCACCGCACGTACCGATGGTTTAAGTCTGTTCTTTAACCAAGGAATCAAGTTGCCCGACCCGCAAAAGCTACTGATGGGATCAAGTAGGCAAACCCGCTTCATCCGCGTCGAGGCCGCCCGCCAACTGACGCATCCGGCTGTAGAAGCGCTGATCGTCGCTGCGATTGAGCACGCGAGTGTTCCGTTGACATCCAAGGGATCTGGCACTCTCATTATTAAATCGACCGCCGCGAAGAAGCGACTTCGTCGGAAGCCGGCGAAATGAGGCGAGACCTCACAAACCCCAGGAGCGCACATGGGAGATAAAGCCAAAATCGCGCCCCTTCCGAAGACTGTCTCGATTCGTTCGCGCGACCGTTGCGGTAGTGGTGATTGGTCTCGACTGTTGCGAACGGCGGCTATTGGGAGGCTCAAGTGAATCGAGCAGGGTGAATTGACATGCATTCATTACCGGGGTAATGTACCTATATGTCAATTGCACAATCAAAGGTCACGGCGCAAGGCCAAATCTCGGTCCCCGCCGAGGTTCGCAAGAAGCTCGGCATCGGGCCAGGCTCTGTGCTCGAGTGGTATGAGCAGGATGGTGAGGTCGTGGTCCGCCGGGCAGGCCGTTTCACCTCGTCCGACGTTCATAACGCGTTATTTCCAAAGGAGATACGCAAGGGCGCGCAGGTGCCCGACGTCAAGAATGCCATTCGAAAGTACATCCGAAAGCGGCATGCTGGCAGTTGATACGAACGTTCTTGTTCGGCTCGTGGCACGCGACGATGCCGATCAAGTTTCCGCGGCCGAAGTCTACGTCGGCAAAGGCGCGTGGATATCTCATTTGGTGCTGGCAGAGACGGTTTGGGTCCTCGACTCCGTCTACGAGCTCTCACGCGCACAAATCGCAACGGCCGTCGAGATGCTGTTGAATCACCGCGATTTGACCGTTCAGGACACCGAGGTAGTGAACTCGGCTCTCGTTCACTATCGTAAGCGGTCCTCCGTCGCTTTCTCAGATTGTCTCGTGTTGGAGATTGCGAGAAAGGCTGGGCACCTACCGATAGGGACCTTTGATCGAGATTTTGCGAAGTTAGACGATGTCCAGCGTTTGCGCTGACTGCCGCATCGAGGGCAGACCCTCTGCGGACCTTGACGAGCGGCGGCCTTGCGGCAGTCTACCCGCGATAGTGCAAACCGATTGTCAGGCGGGTGAGTTGTCGTCCAAGCGAACGAAGCGGATTACGTATAAACCCGACTTAATCCGAAAAATCCAGCGCACCAAGTACGGTACCAAGAATAATCCCCAGACCAGGCCAACAAGGGCCCCCACAACGCGAATTTGAAACATGATTTCGTGTACGTCGTGACCAAATGCGCTTCCGACGAAGCCAATCACGAAGCCAAGAATTCCACCGAGAATGGCGCCGCCAATCCCTCCAGCGATCGACATTACGCCTCCTCTCCAAATGACACCCCAATACACGTGGCGCCTCGCGGCAGGGGTTAATTCCTCAAAGGTCAAAGTTTCGATTTGGCTTGTCACTGCGTCTCCCTTTGATGTGCCTAACTATCAATTGAGCGACTCCTTGCTGGCGACGTAACCCGCCGCTCAAATCGAGGAATTGGACAGTGCGGTGGCTGGCGGTTTCCGTCAATCGACGGTCACGACCCCAAGCGGACCTCGGTAGACGTCCGCTATCGGGAAGGATCGCTCGCGTAAAATATGGGCCAGACTCCCGGAAACGTCGCACTTCAGTGATTTTGTCGATTTCCAGCGGTCATCTAGCCATCGCACTCGGCGCGGAACGGGATGCAAGGTTCGTTGAGTTCGGAGTGACGCGACAACACCGTCATGGGTGGCTAACGGCTTACGGGGGTCACGGATACATTGCCATGGTGCCGAAACTGCTTGCGGGCGTCGCCGTCGGTACAAAAAACGGCAACGCCAGCCATGCGAGCAGACCGGCTCCGGCGCGACCCACGGTCACGGTGAGCAACTGGCCGCCGGCGATCGGCGACGCGAATACCGGAATACCGGCCGGCATTGGGTTCACGACCTGACCCGCCGTGGAAACCAACGCTCCGCTGACCTGTGTTTCGGCGCTGACGGAACCGCTCGACCACGTTACCCAAGACTCGTCGCCCATAGAGGCCACGGACACAGGACTGCTGTTGCTGCCCGGCGTCGTGGTGATAGCAATGCCGGCGGTCGATGCGGTGCCGTCGAGCAGTTTCCCAGCCGGCGTGATCCGCGCGGCGGAGATGTTTGAATTGCCGCTGCCTCCCTGGGGTCGATCGTCGACGTAGGCAACCAAGTAATTCTGTCCGTCGAATGCAACGGCGGGCCCGCCTGCGCTGGCTCCGCTTGGTGTAGCAGGCGCATCGACGATTGCTATTGCGGTCGAGTCAAGCACGGTGCCGGTGGAGTCGACACGCGAGGCATAGATCCCACATCCGCCACTGGAGCAACCGTCCCACACCGCTAGAAAATTCAAGCCGTCGGAGGCAACCGCGATCCCGCTTTGAAATTGACCCGTCGTTCCGGAATTCGCGACCAGTGGCACCGGTCCGGATCCGATCGCTTGCGCCGAGCTCGGCGACAGCGCCTGCGCAAAAACCTGGTCGGTTTGGATCAGGGCGTTGATGCCCACGAACACCAGCAGGTAATTGGTGCCGTTGAACGCGAGCGCCGGACTGGATCCCGCAGCGCCGAGAATCGTGTTCGGACCCGCAAGCACGGTTCCCGCCGGCGAAACGGATTCCGCCATCAGCGATGGAGCGACATTCGACGAAGCGTAGACGAACAGATAGTTCGTCCCATCGTAACCGAGCGCCGCCATCTGGCTAAGACCGCCCGTGGGTGCCGGGAAGGCCGCGGTCAGATTGAAGCTTTGCAAGACAATCCCGCTAGGCTCAACGACGTATCCCACCCAGGTGAGCGTCTGACCCGCCCCTGCACCAGCGACTTGCGGAACGGCCACGAGAAAATTGGTGCCGTCGGTGGCGATGACGGGTGCGCTCGAGAAATTGCCGGGAATGCTCGAAATCACCGTTCCGGAGGCGATGGTCACCGGCACTCCCAGCCCATGGCCGGTGCCGTTGACAATGTAGCCCCGTAGATCGTTCTCGGTGGTGACCGACGGGCTCGAATTGATGACGGTGACCTCTTTGACAGTGCCTATGCCGGGCACCAACCAGATGGTGTCGGTACCGGTAACGGTCACCATTTGATGGGTGAGGGAATCGGTTCCGGTGACGCTGGTCGAGGTTACCTGCTTCAAGGCATTGGGAAAGATGCCTGCCGGTACGGTGACCGCCTCGAAATCCGCGTTGGCAATCGCGTAATTAAGATTTCCCGTGATCGGGTTGCCTTGAGTATCGTTGCCCAGGGAAAGGTTCGTGCCGACGATACTGGCAACCTGACCCGTGTTCACGGGGAAGAGCAGCTGCGGATAGGGAATGATAAGAGGCGTTATCCCGTCCGTCGCGTCGTTGTTCCCCAGATTGGTGATGCCGCCCGGACTCGCATAGTAGTAATTGTCGATCGTGCCAGTACTCGTGCCGATCGGACTCGCGGTGGTGACGACCGTGGCGGACACATTCTTCACGGTGTGGGATCCGTTGACGGAAACGACGCTGAATCCGCTAGGGGCGCTCGCGTTGGGATCGTTGGTCGTGCCGTTATAGAACCATTGGTCGCCTGCCCCGAGAGGAAAATACAGTTGTGTATCGCCGGGGCCGCTCGTGGGCGCAAATACAGAGCCTGTGATCGATGGGGTCGGTGTTGGCTGAGTTCCACCCCCGCCGCCGCCGCCGCACGCCGTCAACAGCAAGGGTAACAAGACCACGACGATCCTTGTGCTCATTACACAACACTCCCATGGATGCACTTGAAAAGAGATATCCCCGGAAACCGACCTCAACTATAAGCGATTACACACGCGCATCGCCGCCATCCGTTGGACCCAAAGCAAGAGATCGAACCACGCAAGAGGCCGCTCAGTGGCAATCATTTCAATTTGCCTACCGGCCGGACGTGGCCGGGACTATTATTGGGCGACTTCTTGTTGGCGAGGTAACCCGCGGCTCAAATCGAGCAATTCGACAATGCGGTGACTGGCGATTTCCGCCAATCGACGGTCGCGACCCACTGCTGCCGTAGGCCAATGTTGGCTTACCGGAAGCTAAATTCAATCCTAAAGCGGGACGGTCCTACAAGCATCCGTGCAGATCATCAGTGAGCACTCACCTCTCCAAGGATCTCGTGACACATCGCGCGCACCTGCTTCGTCGTCATGGCAGCGAAGACGCCATTCCAGGCCGAAGACTTGGTGTCATAAGTCTTCGCGTCCCAAGTTTCTCCGGTCTTCAGGTCGCGAAATCCGACTTGAGCGTTTATGAACGCATTTCCCGTCATTATTCCGAACATGACCCGAGCTCCAATCGAGACATAGCGGTAGTCGACGACATTGACAACGACCAAAGCACCCTCTGAATCCGTGGGATGGGGCGCCCCGTATTGCATCGAAAACTGCGCCTCGGCTTCGTGAAATTCATCCGAGCACTCATCGTTCCAGATGCCTTTGAATCCAGCCCAGTCTTTGGCGGACGTCGTAGCGTCGCTTCCGGTCAGGTTGAGGACAACGAGCTTGCCCGGAGCTTTGGTACCAACGGGCACCGGCGCGCCCCCGTCCTGCCTCTTGACCGTAGCCGCACAGCCGGTCAGCAACAACGCAAGACTCAACGGCCAAATCCATCGCTTGTGATACATGACCTCTCCCAAAAGTTTCTTGTAGTTCCAGGGTGAGCACCCACCTCCATCTCAAAAGTGCAAGGAAGCGCCCGCTTGAATCGAGGTCACAGAGATCGTGTTGTTATAGTTACTGTGGCTCGAACTGCCGAAGACCCACGCGTTTGACAGAAACGCGAGATCGAGTGAAAAGTTTGGATTGAACTTGTACCCGATTGACCCCCCCACTACAGCCTGCACAATCGAATGCGTTCCGCTCGGGCCTTCCATCGCTGCAATCCCAGCATCAACTGTCGAGTACCAGCGGCGGGCAAACGTCCACTCAAAGCCAGCCTTAACCCCGCCACCGTCGTAGGTGACAGGGGCGCAGGGCCCTCCACATAGACTATTCGACGTAACTTTCGGCTGGAAAGCTGTGAACATAGCCTCCGCATACCAGTGTGGTCCTCGGTATCCCAATCCGGCGGTTCCTTGGTTGATACGCATATCTACCTGGCCGACGTTTGCCTGATCCGAGTTGTAAGAGGCATCAAACATGAGCCCGCCCGGCATGACGAAGCGAAGGGCTGCGCCGCCGCCGTCGCCCCACGCACTGCTGGAATTGTAGTTGGTGTAAATACCATAGATGTCGAAGTGGCCGTAGCTATCGTATGTAGCGATCGAGGACGCATTGGCATGGACGTTGGCGAAACTCTGCGGATACATGTCGTCCGCCTTCGACGCCATGGAGATCATGACACCTATGGCGAGAATCCTGCCCTTCGATTGGATAATCTTGCGCATACGATCACCGTTTCCACTGGGTGCAATTGCCCTTTACCCTTTATGGGAATACTGATCAACGGTCGGCAGCGCTCGCTGGCGCCGCCCTCCGAATATTGTCCCCTCCGCATATCACGCAAATTAGTTGGCGCAGTTGGTGTACGGAAGACCGGCGCCGCCGGCCGCTGCAATCGCGCCAACAGTTATAACTGTCACCGCATTGCACGCAATGTTGGTCGCTGCATTGCCCGTCACTTGAGCGTTAGCCGTGAATTGTGCAATCGACACGTCATTCAAGTTGACGCCCGATCCTGCATTGCCTGTAATTGCAATCACACCCTCTGAGCCACCCCCGACAAAGAGCTTGGTACCCAGCCGCAGATAAATTCCGTCGGCCCCGTTGTTGGTGACATTGGCAGGTGCATGCACGCTTACGGTCCCGCCCAGGTCTGCAAAAATGCCTTGCTGCGTATTGTTCGTGATGATGGATGGAGTCACGCCGTCTGCCCCAACGTGAATGGCAACGCTCCCGCCATGTTGTAAGAAAACGCCATAGAGATTATTCCGCACGCTAACTCCCATCACCATCATTTCACCGCTGTCGTTGGTGAATAGCCCGTCAAAGTTGTTTTCGACCGTTCCGCCTTGGACGATCACTTTCGAGAGCGGATAGACGCCGATTCCGGCGCCGTTACCGGCTCCCGAAAAGGTGTTGTTGATCAGCAGGCATTCAGCGCCTTGGTAGCAACTGATCGCATCGGCGCCCGGACCACTCATGCAAGTCGAAGGGCAGGTCGCGGTAACGGTGAATCCATTCAGAGTGAAACCTGTCGAACCTTGGACATCGATCACTTCGTGAGTACCGTCGGACACGTCGGTAATCGAGGCGCCGTTGAGCGCGTTCAGCGTTAGGCGGTCCGTGTTCTGAATCAAAATATTCTCGTGACAAGCGCCGGACACGTTGACGGTGTTCGGCCCTGAGAACACAGGGGACTGAAGAATCTTGAGTGCCGCGCCGATGCTGAACAAACCCTCCTTACCCCCACAATTGACGTATAACGTTGTCGCGTGTGCCGTTGATCCGATCAACAATAGCAGGCCAAGCGCGCCTATATACTTCTTACAGTTGAACACCTTCATGGACGCTCTCCTTATTGGTTGCATATTCAAGGTTGATTGAATCGCTTATTACTTCAGGCATTCACAGGACCGACGCGCTCAAAATCGCCACGCAACAGCCAAATTGAGCCCGTGATCGAGTCGAGGCGCGAGGCCGAATCGGTAGCGTGTCGCCGGCATTTCGTCCCAGCGCTCGCCCGGCGGTATGCTCGCCCCAATCACGGTGCCGATTAAAGTCCCGGCGATCACGAAAAAACTGGCGACCGCATCGCCGCTCGCGAGCTTACCTTTTTGCTGGCTGCCGACCGCGGCGCCGACCGCGAGTCCGACGCCGGCACCGATGCCGGCACCGATTGCTGCATCGACGCCTCGCGAACGCGAACCTTCGCTGACGTCGAGTCGTGCAATTTTCTCGCGCAAAATCGACACCGGTTCCGCGCGGCCCGGCGCATCAATGGTCACGGACTCCCGATTCACGGCCTTGATCGTACCGATGAATCTGCTTGGGGAGATGGCGGGTGCCAGAATGCGAACACGCATTCCGGGAGTCAGTGAATAGTCCAGGGGTGCGTCCTCGCCTGCCGCTGACACGGAGGAGAATAGACAGGCGAGGGTTAGCAGGGCCAGTGCATTGCCGAGGCTCATAGCGATGCTCCCGGGCGGCGCATGCTGAGAAAGTATCATTGTGTATTCTCCCTGTGATGAGGCTCGACCGTGAGTGAACCAGCATTCGGTTGAGTTGTGATCCCTGAAATCGTCGTGGATTCGTATCGACGATTTTCTATTGTTCGCCATCGCGAGATGCGCCGCTCGCGAAATCCGGCGCAAAGGCATGCGACCGAGAGTCCGATACCGGCAATGATGATTGCGATGTAGAGATCGTCAAAACTCATCGAAACCCCCGCTAGCACTGCAAGAAATGACTGAGGTCCAAGGTCATTCGTCGAGATCTGCCGATCGCAAGGCCTCGGCAATCGTTTTTGCGATGAGCCGGTGCCCGGTTTGAGCTGGATGGTCGTTGCAGGCGTAGGGGGTGTAGACATCCGGATTCAGTAGTCCGGTTTCGCAAGTCTTACCGCCGAATGCTGTTTTGGAGGCAACCGTTTGAAAGGCCGTAAAGACGTCGGCGACGACCGCCCCAAAGGCGCTCGCCGGTGCCGCGATCGCGGCATTCAGGTCCCCCGTGAGTGCGGTGCCCGCCGCATCGGAATAGTCGAGGGAGTAGTAGTTCGTAATAACAATCGCGCCCGTGTAGCCGGTGGCGCGCAGACTGCCTAGGATCGTTGCGATGTTCTGCGCGACTGCCGCGAGCACCGCTGGTGCTCCGGCCTCGATGCACTCTTCCACCAACACGGGCGTGGGATTCGATGCACAGGATGCCTCGAGCAGGAACCCGTCGTTTGCGCCCAGCGTGATCGTCACGAGGCGAACGTCGCGATGAGTCTTCAAATAGGTTGTGGCGAAATCGACCTGCGTCGACTTATAGTCAGCGTGAAGCGGATAGAGGCTGCGAAAGGCCCGGCAGCCATAGTCCGCAGCTGTGGATGAGAGGAAGCTGCCGGTGGTTTCGCCGGGACAAGCGCCGTTCGCCACATCCAGAGAAAACCGGCGGCCGAGGTCATCGGGGAAGCCGATAAAGTTGTCCGGATTGGTATAGAAGTAGTCATAGCCCACGGAGGCTATGTAGCTGAATGCAATGCTATCGCCGAGGACGAGAGCTTCGCGATGCTGCTGTGCGGCAGCGGTGCCGCCTACGCCCAGAGCGGCGAGCAGGAACAACCGGGAAACAACACGTGAGATATTCATGGTCTCCTCCCTGAAATGGTTGGCTCAAACTTAGTGATCGTCGATTGAAGCGCGTGTCACGACGCAATTCCCTGGCCTCAACAAGTTCATCAACATGGATTCTTCCATTGCCGGTTCATGACCGCCGGATGCATGGTCTGCGATGGCCCGCCTGATCAAACTCGCGATGTACAGGTAAGAGGGAGTACAGACGGTTTTGGACCCCAAAATCGATAACACGCAGATTTCGGGGTCCAAAGTCCTCGCCACAGGCTCATAGTCCTAAGGGACATCACGCCCGCGCAGGTGCCGCTCCGAATGGCCAAGGCCAGCAAAACGTTCGTCGAAGGACTGTTCGCGTACCGCGGCGCGCTGCAGGCCTTCTTCTATCGGCGACTGCGCACCAAGGCCGACGCCGCGGATCTCGTGCAGGAGGTGTATTTGCGTATGTTGCGGGTCAGCGATCCGGAGGCGATCCGTAACCCGGAAGCCTATCTATTCACCGTGGCCGGAAATCTATTGAGGGAGAACGCGGTGGCGGATCGGCGCCACACGCAAGAGATCGCGGTCGAGGCGGCGGAGCCGACGCCGGCGCTGACGTCGGTACCGGGATTTGAGGCGGAAGTCGATGCCACGCAACGGGTTGCGCGGCTCCGCGAGATGCTCGAGGAGCTGCCGCTGAGGTGTTCCACCGCAGTGATCCTGCAATACCGCGATGGGCTCAGCCATCAAGACATCGCCGCACAACTGGAGGTATCCCCACGCATGGTCAAGAGATATCTGGCCCATGCCTTGAGTCACTGCCGTCGCCGCATGGCGCGCCTGAGGTGAACCCGTGAGCCCGAGCGACGAACAGATTCGAGCGGCGATCGCCGAACAGGCGAGCGAGTGGTTCATGGAGAACCGCAGCGGGCCCCTCGATCACAAGGAATCTGCACGCTTCATGGCGTGGCTGCAGTCATCTCCGATGCATGTGGAGGAGTACCTGCGCATTGCAGCGCTCGCCCCCGATCTCGAGGCAGCGGCGAAAACCAACAATACGCCGCGCGAGACCTTGCTCGTGCGCGCGCGCGGCGAGCCTGAGGGTATTGTGAGCTTCGATCGAGCAGCGTTGCGGCAACGGCCCGCATTCGCCCGGCGGCGCAGCTCGCCGGTCTGGTCGCTGGCCGCCGCCGCGGCACTGGCCCTGGTCGCCGTCACGACGGTCTGGTCGATGCGGGATGGCGAGCGCTTCGGGCTGCCGCGAAGCTACAGCACGGTGCGCGGCGAGCAGAGCATCCAGAGACTCCCCGATGGCTCGGTGCTGCACCTTAATACCGACTCCGCGGTCACGGTGCGCTACTCGCACACCGAGCGGCTCGTGAGTCTCGATCGGGGCCAAGCGCTGTTCGAGGTGGCGCACCAGGATCCGCGGCGTTTGCGCGTGCAGACGGATCGGGCCGGGGTGGTTGCGGTCGGAACGCAGTTCGACGTCTACCGCAAGTCCGGCACGACGACGGTCACGGTCGTCGAGGGGTCCGTCGAGGTCTACCGCGGCGCGGCGCCGCCACGCGCCGGTGCCGACCCCTCGGTGCGCCTGAACCCGGGCGATCAGGTCGATGTCGGCGATCGGATCGGAGCGCTGCGACACGTCGATGCGCGCGCGGTGGTCGCCTGGCTGCAGCGGCAGATCGCCTTCGAGGATGAGCCACTGGGTGAGGTCGCCGCCGAATTCAATCGCTACGGCCCGGTCACCGTGGAAATCGATGACGAAGCGCTGCGCGCGGTGCCAATCAGCGGAATTGTCGATGCCTACGATACAGACTCCTTCGCCGCCTACCTTGCCACGCTCAACGGGGTCGTTGTGCAAAAGACCCCGACGCGCATTCGTGTGCGAACGCGGGCATCGCTGGAGCCGCATGCCGGTGCGCAGTAGAATCACAATCCACTAAGCAGGCGGAGTGGTCGATGGAACGACGCTCAATGGGGATGCTCCGTTGGTTGCCGCGGGCCGATAGGCGTCCGTCGGGGAGCGCGCGTGCGGTCTCGGATGCGCCCCCGGGCCGATGGCTCGCTTGCTGCCTGGTCTGGATGCTCATGAGCGGGTGGTCCGGCATGGCTCGATCGGAAGCGGTGTTGTCCGCGCCGATCGCCTCGCAGCCGCTGGCGCAAGCATTGGTCGAGTTCGCGCATCAGACCGGCCTGCAGCTGCTGTACGAGTCAAAGCTGGCGGCGCAGCGCCAGTCTCATGAGGCTGCGGTCGGCTCGTCCGCGACCGATGCCCTGGCGCTGCTGCTGCAGGGCACAGGACTGAATTTTCAATTTCTCAATCCGAAGACCGTTCGCATCTATGAGCCTGCGGCCGTTACTCCCGCTCAGGCATCGCCGGCCGAGGTGCCCAAGCCGCGCACGGAACCACCGGCGCATCGGGTTGATACGCTCGACGATATCCTCGTGACGGGTACTCGCCGCGATGAACATCTCAGCGACCTCGAAGACGTTCAGATGATCCCCGCCTCGGTGAGTGTTGTCAGCGGCGGGAGTCTAGAGGCGCAAAACGCAGTACAGCTCTCCGATTACGCCGCAAACGTCCCGGGCGTCAATGTCATCGGCGGCGGGATGCCGGGTGCGTCCGGGGTAGCCATCCGCGGCGTTTCGCCGCTCGTCCTAGCCACATCGGTCGCGTTCTACCTGGACGAGGTGCCGATTGGCGCTAGCGGACGCTGGGGGTACGCTGGCGGCACAGCTCTCGATCTTATGCCCTATGACCTCGAGCGAATCGAGGTACAACGCGGGCCGCAGGGCACGTTCGGTGGCGCAGGCGCAGAGATCGGTTCGATCAAGTACGTCCTCAATCCGCCCGACGCGAGCGGGTTCGAGGCGCGGGTCGGCGCTGACCTGAGCACGATACGCGGCGCTGCCGACCCGGGGGAGTCCGTCCACGCGATGGTGAACGCTCCCATCATCGACGGCCTGCTCGCCGTGCGCGCCATTGCCTACGACAGCTACACCCCGGGCTACATCGACAACGCGTATTCCGGAGCCAAGGATATCAATGTGCTGCGCCAATACGGTGGGCGCATCGCCGCGTTATGGCGTCCCGCAGAATCGCTGTCGCTGACCGTCACGGCGTTCTATAACCTGATCGAACAGGCCTCACAATCCGAGGTATTGTCCCCTGGCGTCGTCAACGTGCAGGGCAGCGGCGATGCGTACATCGTCAGTGGCGTCGGCTCGTATGGCGACTTGAAGGATAGTCTCGCTTTCCTGTCGCCGTTTAGAAAAAGTCTAGAGTCCTACTCGGCGACGCTGCGCTGGAACCCCGGCTTCCCCGAAATCAAATCGATCACCGGCTGGTCGCGCAATCACGAGCACTACGTGGAGGATTTTACGCCCATCGATGGCAGCTACTTCCCCGCCTTGAACAGTGCGGTTCCTGCAGGCCTGGCGAGACTCGTGGAGGATGTCTACTTGGACAAGTTGACCGAGGAGCTACGAATCGCCTCGCCGATCAGCGGGCCCATCGATTGGGTATTTGGCGCGTTCTACACGCGCGAGCGCCTCGATCAGCTATGGTTCGAAAACGCCTTTGACGACTCCTACCAGCCCATAGCGGCATTCGCTCCTTATCTTAGCGTCTTGAACCGATCCTCCTCGTTCGACGAGCTGGCGTTTTTTGGAGATGTGACTTGGGAGTTTAGCGACCCGTTCGAGGTCGCCGCCGGATTTCGTTTTACGCACGATACCCAGTCCTACAATAACGTCTTGGCAGGGACGTTGGGTCAACAAGACTCCGCCCGCCAGGGTCCCAATGGGCCGATAACCTGGATGACAAGCGCCAGATACCGCATCGTGCCGACGGTAATGTTTTACGGGCGCGTGGCGACTGGCAGCCAACCCAACTCGCTTCTAGTTCCGGCGTCCGGCCTTCCACAGTCGGGAAAAGGGGAGACCGTCGTTAACTATGAAATCGGCGTGAAATCCGAATTCCTCGAGCGCCGTGCACTCTTGGATCTCACGCTCTTTCGTCTCAATCGAGGCAGGACCCTAGCTACTGTATACGCATCCGGCGTGTTTCAAGCCGCGGCGGCTGAAGGAGACGCCACGGCGAAGGGCCTGGAACTCACGAGTTCGTATTCACCGTTCGAGGGACTGAAATTCGGGTACAACGCGGCCTATACGCAATGCGCATATACCGAAGTCAATTACACGACTCCGTATCAGTTGACTGGTTATCAGCTAGAGAATGTCCCGAAGTGGGACATGTCCATTACCGCCGAGTACAACTGGGCGCCCGCCAATTCTTGGCACGCTCACGTGGGCGGCGACTTCCGTTCCGTCGGCCAGGAGTGGGCCGCGTACGTTCAAAGTCGTTCGCTTGGCGGATATCCGACCGCGGAACTGCCGTCGTACACCGTGCTGGATCTCAACGCCGCCATTGCACGGGGGCCTTTGTCTCTGAAATTCTTTGCACGCAACCTGACCGATAAGCGCGCCTATTTGAACAGCGATGTGATAGTCAACGACTACAACACGCCCGTGCAGATCGAGCACTACATCCTGCAGCCGCGAACCCTCGGCGTCGGACTCGACTACGTATTCTGAATTACTTGGCGCGCCGTGCGCCTGCTATTGTCTTGCCGGACACTGATTTGGTTCTCCGAACCAGTCGTTCCGCTCGAAACTGCGAAATTTGACAACGCTGATTTCAGGGGTGACCGCGACGGGGCAATGACGACCCGTTGCCGCCGGTGGCGACTGGCCGCTCCCGGGCGACATATCAAGGATGGCTAACGGGCACTTCACCTATTCGGAGCAATCGCAACGAACGGATCACCGTCGTGCAAAGTCCCAACGATGGTATTGCCATCGCCGCTTACGCCAGTTACTTGACTAACAAGGCTCCGTGTAATTCGGCCGCCTGCGCTCTGTACCCATTCGGTGATGGACTGCATGCCGGATTCGCGAGTCCATCGAAACCCCGTGCCATGCCCATGATAGGCGCCATCAGGTGCATTGCCGACGACAACCGTGCCGTCGCGGCTGATCCCGTAGGCGCGGGCATAACCGCCGGAATGCAGCCAGCCGAGGGTTTGGAAGCCGGTCTGCTCCGACCATAGAAACGCAACGTTGTGTTTCTCAGCGGAGTCATCCTGGGCAAAGCCTGCTACCCATTCACCGTTCGCATTGACCGCAGTTGCCACGGCCATACCCGTGTGCTTGAGGCGCCCGATTGGGTGCATGTGACCGTCAGAGTCCCAGTACACCGCGGCCATGTGTTCCTCTTCGCCAGGCACGGAAAGGGACGATCCCACGGCGCGAGATCCATCAGCGCTGAGGGCATTAACGTAGCTTAAGAACCCACCGCCCATGGGTTTCATCCCGGTAGCGGCGGTCCATCGAAACGGATGCCCCGCATTGCCGACAACGACGGCGCCATCTGCGCTCACGCCCTTTGCTACCGACCGATTGTTTGGTCCGTGAGCGTTGGTCAACAGTACGATGCCCTCTTGCGCCGACCAACGAAATGCCACCGCATCTCCTTCGATTGAGACAGAGCCAACGATGACCGAACCGTCGGAATTTACCGCTTGGGCGCCTGCCCACCACTTGTTACTCAATGAAACCATCCCCGTCGTTGATGTCCATCTGAAGGCGCGCTGGGGACCGGCGCCGTCGTTCGCCTCTCCCACCACGACCTTGCCGTCTTCGCTGACGGCGCTTGCATAGGATGAGTTTCTGCCGCCGTTAAGACGCCCGAGATCGAGGATCGCGGGCGTTGCGTAAGCGTCTCGACAAGCGATATGACAGGCGTATCCAAATTCCGAGATTGTTACAACCATCGGGCCATCGGATGATCCGGTGATTCGTGGATTTGGCTGCGGGGTTTGTCCGGAAGTACGATTCTGTTCTGAGTCTGTAGTCGCGCCGCAGCCTGAGGTAATGAGCGCTGTCATGACCAGAAGAATGCAGCAAGTGGTCCTAGTCAGCATAAGGCCTACATCCTTGCAGCTTGAAATCCGTGAACGCCGATGAAACTACCACGCTGCTCATGTGTAATTCCGACGGCATAGAATTCTTGCTAAACATATTCGTTGGCGAGCCCCTTGAAGAGCTGAATGTCAGCTTACCGGCGAGCACTTTAGCAGGCTCACCGTCCGCTTCTGGCCGACAGTGAAATTGAACGACAGCTGTCGGCGAGCAGAGCGGTCGTTCAACGCCCGATCACGTGATGTGTGCTTTTGTTCGGATTCCCGCCCATTTCATTGCCTTCCGCAGAATTACTGATTCTTGGAATCCCGCCAGGCCAGTTGTCGCTCGAGCGCGGTGAGTACTCCGCGAACCGGTAAAACGGTTTCAGGAGGCAAAGACGTTATTCCCGTCGAAACGACTTTGCTCCGCCGGAAACGACTCCAATTCCGACGCACAGCGCGGCCGTCGCGGCACCGCGGCTCATTCGACGGTGAGGCTCTTGGCGAGATTACGCGGCTGATCGACGTCGGTGCCCTTGAGCACGGCGACGTGATAGGCGAGCAATTGCAACGGGATCGAATAGACGAGCGGCGCCTGAAACGCGCTCGACACCGCCGGCATTCGGATCACCGTGAGGCCATCCGCGCTCTCGATGCCGGCTTCGGGGTCGGCGAACACGAACAGCTGGCCGCCGCGCGCGCGTACTTCCTGCAGGTT
Organism: uncultured Gammaproteobacteria bacterium; assembly: GCA_963782845.1. Lineage (GTDB taxonomy): Bacteria > Pseudomonadota > Gammaproteobacteria > Steroidobacterales > Steroidobacteraceae > Bog-1198. The sequence continues at coordinate 312,233 of CAWALM010000004.1, forward strand.
GCTCTTGAGCTTCTCGAGCAGCTCGTTGTTCGGCGCCACCGCGACCACCGGCATGTCCTCGTCGACAAGCGCGAGCGGACCATGCTTGAGCTCGGCGGCCGCGTAGGCCTCCGCGTGGATGTAGGAGATCTCCTTGAGCTTGAGCGCCCCCTCCATCGCGATCGCGTAGAGCGCGCCTCGGCCCAGGAACAGCGCGTGGTGCTTGTGCGCGAAGGTTTCGGCGAGCGCTTGTATTTTCTCGTCGAGCTTCAGGGTCTTTTCCACGAGGCCCGGCAGCTGCAGCAGCTGCGCGACGAGGCTGCGCTCGGCTTCGGCCTCGAGCGCGCCGTGCTTCCCGATCGCGATGATCAGCATGCCGAGCGCCGCGAGCTGGGTCGTGAATGCCTTGGTCGAAGCGACGCCGATTTCCGGCCCCGCGCGCGTCAGAAGCACGAGCTCGGACTCGCGCACCATCGAACTCTCGGCGACGTTGCAGATCGTCAAGGTCGACAAATAGCCCGCTTCTTTCGCGGTGCGCAGCGCCGCGAGCGTGTCGGCGGTTTCGCCGGATTGCGAGATCGTGACGAACAGCGTTCCCGGCGTGACCACGGCATTGCGGTAGCGGTACTCGCTCGCAAATTCGATGCGCGCCGGAATGCGGCAGATCTGCTCCAAGAAATAGCAGGCCGCGAGGCCCGCGTGATAGCTCGTGCCGCACGCGGCGATGTGCACGGCCTTGACCTTTGCAAACACCGCGGGCGCCGCCGGACCGAACGCGGCATCGAGCAGGTGCCCGCCGGCGATGCGCTCCTCGAGCGTTTGCGCGATCGCGCGCGGCTGCTCGTGAATCTCCTTGAGCATGAAATGCCGGTATTGGCCGCGTTCGACGGCGTCCGCGGGCAGTTCGCTCTCGCGCACCGGGCGCACGACTTCGCGCCCCGATGCCTCGACGATGCGAATCGTCTTGCGGCGGATTTCGGCGACGTCGCCTTCCTCGAGAAACAGGAACCGGCGCGTCACCGGCAACAAGGCCGCGACGTCCGACGCCACGAAGTTCTCGTCGATGCCGAGGCCGACGACGACCGGGCAGCCGGCGCGCGCGAGCACGATGCACTCGGGGTCGCGCTCGCAAACGACTGCGAGCGCGTAGGCGCCCCGCAATTCGCCGACGGTCTTGCGCACCGCGGCGAACAAATCGTGCGAACTCGCGAGATGTTGGTGAATGCGGTGCGCGACGACCTCGGTGTCGGTCTCCGAACTGAAGCTGTAGCCCAGATCCTTGAGCTCGGCGCGCAGCAGGTCGTGATTCTCGATGATGCCGTTGTGTACGACCGCGACACCGTCGCGCGACACATGCGGATGGGCGTTGCGCATCGAGGGCACGCCGTGGGTCGCCCACCGTGTATGAGCGATTCCGACGTGGCCGGAGATCGGCGACTCCTCGAGCGCGTCCTGCAAGACCTTGACCTTGCCGACGGTGCGCAGCCGCGAGAGGGTGCCGCCCGCATTGATGAGCGCGAGGCCCGCCGAATCATAGCCGCGATACTCGAGCCGCCGCAGTCCCTCGAGCAGGATTGGAACGACATTACGCTCGGCGACGGCGCCTACGATTCCACACATGCGAACAAACTCCGGCTGCCGGTTGAAAGTAAGGGCGTATCACTTCGCCCGACACCGGTTTACAGCCGCTAGTTTAGCGCATGCGCGCGGTTACGGGCAGCGGCGCAATCGAGCCGCCGAGCGCCTGAAACAGCGCCGCGGTATCGGCATAGCGATTCGCGCGCGCTTGAATCAGCGCGACCACCGCCTGTTGATGGTTCTGCTCGGCCGTAATCAGGACCAAGGAACTCACGGAGCCTAAGTCGAGCTGGCGGCGTGCAACATCGAAGCTCATGCGCGACGCGACTTCGGCGCGGCTCGCGGCGGCGACCGCGTCCCCGTCGGTTTCGATCGCGTGCAATGCGTCTGCAACATTTTGGAAGGCCGTCAACACGGTCGACTGATAAATCGCACCCGCTTGATCCAGCGCCGCCTCGGCGGCCCGCTTGTGATGCACGAGCGCGCCGCCGGCGAACAGCGTCTGGGAGAGGCTCGCGCCGATGCTCCAGAACCCGGTTCCGGCCTTGAATAGATCCTGGGTCGCGGTCGCCGAGCTGCCGAGGTTGCCGGTGAGGCTCAATTGCGGCAAAAGATTGGCGGTCGCGACGCCGACCTGCGCCGTGGCCGCGTGCAGCAGCGCCTCGGCGGCCCGCACGTCGGGCCGGCGCTCGACGAGTTGCGAAGGTACCCCGATCGGCAGGTCCGCGGGCAGCTGCATCGCGGCGAGATCGAGCGTCGGCTGCTCGAGATTCGCGGGCAGCCGGCCCGTGAGCGCCGCGAGCTGATCGCGCGCCTGATCCAGTTGGCGTTGCAGCGGCGGGACGGTCGCTTCGAGCTGCGCGAGCGCGGTGTCCTGCGCATAGACGTCGCTCTCGGCGACGGCGCCGAGTTCGAGCTGACGGCGTAGCAGGCCCAAGGCCTCGCGTTCGAGCGCGACCCCGCGCGCCGTGGCGGCGAGCTGCTCGCGCAGCGCCGCCTCCTGGACCGCGGTCGTGACGACATTCGCCGTCAAGGTGAGATAGGTCGCATCGAGCTGGTCGCGCAGCGCTTCTTCCTGCGCCGCGAGCGATTCGACCGCGCGGCGATTCGCGCCGAAGAGGTCCGGGACGTAGCTGACGGTGACTTGCGGTGTGTAAAGATTATAGAGCGCCGCGCCGGAATTCAGATTGGGACTCAGCACGCCCGTGGCGTCGCGCTGTCGGCTCGCATCGAACGACCCGGACACCAGCGGAAAATACGAGCCGCGCTGCGCGGCGGTGTTTTCGTGCGCCTGACGCAGCGCCGCCTGTGCGGCGGCCACACTTGGGTTCGCGCGCAGCGCCCGTTCGACCAAGGCGTTGAGTTCCGGCGACGCGAACAGCGTCCACCAGTTGCGCGGCACGTCCTCACCCGCGAGGAACCTCTGGGCCGCGCCGCCCGGCGTATCGGCCGAGGCGGTCGCCGCGTCCAGCGGCTGCGCCGTATAGCGTTCGGCAGCGGGCGGCGCCGGCTTGTGAAAGTTCGGGCCGACACAAGCGCCGAGGGCGGCGCAGGGGAGGCAGATCCAGCGCATGAGGCGGCGATTCACGAGGTCGCTTCCCGCGCTTCTTCCGGAGGCAGCTCGCGCGCCCTGGAGAATTTCAAAATGAGCACCGGCAGCACCAGCAGGATCAGCACCGGCGCCAGCAGCATGCCGCCGACGACCACGAGCGCGAGCGGCCGCTGGACCTGCGAGCCGATGCCGGTCGAAAACGCCGCGGGAACCAGGCCGACGCAGGCGACGATGCAAGTCATGACGACGGGACGCAGCTGGGTGCGGCAGGTGTGCAACATCGCGCTCGCGCGATCGAGTCCCGACTCCAAGCTGAGATTGTAGTACGACAGCACGAGAATTCCGTCCATGGCGGCGATCCCGAACAGTGCGACGAAGCCGATCGCCGAGGAGACGCTGAACGGCGTCGCGCTGACCCAGAGCGCGAATATGCCGCCGAGATTCGCCATCGGAATCACGCTCGCGGCGAGCAGCGCGTCGCGCAAGTTACCGAATTTCAAGTAAAGCAGCAGCACGATCAGCGCAATCGACAAGGGCACGACGACACTCAGGCGCGAGATCGCCTCCTGTAGGTTGCCGAATTCCCCGACCCATTCCAGGCGGTAGCCGCCCGGCAACGGGACCTGCGCTTCCACGGCGCGCTGCGCCTCGAGCACCGCCCCGCCGAGGTCTCGTCCGCGCACGCTGAACTTGATCGGGACGTAGCGCTGCTGCTGCTCGCGGTAAATGAAGGCCGCGCCGGACACGAGGTGCACGTTCGCGACGTCCTCGAGCGGCACCTGGATCAACCCGCCGCCGTTGGGCGCGTTCGCCCCGATCGGGATGTGCCGGATCGACTCGAGGCTTTGACGGTACGGCGCCGCGAGACGCACCATCATCGGAAAATGCCGGTCGCTGCTGCCCTCGTAGAGATCACCGGCGCTTTGGCCGCCGATCGCGGTCTGGATGACCGCATTGATGTCGCCGGGGGCGAGTCCATAGCGCGCAGCCCGTTCCCGGTCCACGTCGATGCGGATCGTCGGTTGGCCGAGGGAGCGCAGCACCGCGAGATCCACGATGCCGGGGACCTTGGCGAGCACCGCGGCGATGCTGTCCGCGGTCTTCTCGAGCGTCTCCAGATCGTTGCCGTAGATCTTCACCGAGTTCTCGCCTTTGACGCCCGAGGCCGCCTCTTCGACGTTGTCCTGGATGTACTGCGAAAAATTGAAGTCAACGCCCGGAAATTGCTGGCCCAGGTCGTCGGTCATGCTCTTCGTGAGCGTCTCTTTGTCGATGCCCTTGGGCCAGGTGTCGAAGGGCTTCAACGGAACGAAGAATTCCGCGTTGAAAAAGCCGGTCGCGTCGGTGCCGTCATCGGGACGGCCGTGCTGGGAGACCACGGTCTCGACCTCGGGATAGCTTTTCATGATCTTGCGCATGCGATCGACGTAGGTGTCGCTGTCCTCGAGCGAGACCGATTGCGGAAACGTCGCGCGGACCCACAAATTGCCTTCCTCGAGCTTCGGCAGAAACTCGAGGCCGAGCGAGCGCACCGCGACCGCGGCCAAAAGCCCGAGCAGCGCGATGCCCGCGAACGTCACGATGCGATTCGCGAGCATGAACTCGAGCGCCGGTTCGTAGATGCGGCGCAGGCCGCGTACCACCGGCGTCTCGCGCTCCGTGACCGTCGCGGGGAACAGCATGAGGCTCAAGGCGGGCGCGACCGTGAACGTCGCAATCAAGCCTCCCGCGATCGCGTACGCGTAAGTCTTCGCCATCGGTCCGAAGATATGCCCTTCGATCCCGGACAGCGTGAACAGCGGCACGAAACCCGCGATGATGATCGCGGCGGCGAAGAAAATCGACTGGCTGACCTCGGCGGCGCCGATCGAAATGGTGCCCATCTTGCCGCGAAAGCCGCTCGGCGGCCGCATGCGATGCAAGGTGCTCGGCCCCGTGCCGAGATGCGCCGCGTCCTGCGCGAGATGGCGAAAGATATTTTCGACCATGATCACGGTCGCATCGACGACGAGTCCGAAGTCGATCGCGCCGACCGACAGCAGGTTGGCTGATTCGCCGCGCAGCACCATGAGCCCGATCGCAAACGACAGCGCAAACGGAATCGTCAGGGAGACGATCACCGCGCTGCGTAAATTGCCGAGGAAGGCCCACTGCAGCAGAAAAATCAGGAATATGCCCGCGACCATGTTGTGCAGCACCGTGTGGGTCGTGATGCGTATCAAGTCGCTGCGATCGTAGATGCGCTCGATCCGAACGCCCGGCGGGAGAATGCCGCTGTGGTTGACGGTCTCGACTTCGGCCTCGACGCGCTTGATGGTGGGCACGCTTTCCGCGCCGCGGCGCATCAGCACGATGCCTTGCACGATGTCGTTGGTGTCGTCGTGCCCCGCGATCCCGAGGCGCGGCAGGTTGCCGATCGTCACCGTGGCGACGTCGCCGATCAGCACCGGTGCACCCTGGTTGTTCGTGATCATCGTCTCGCGAATTTCGTCGGCCGAATGAATCAGGCCGACGCCGCGAACCACGGCGGATTGCGCGCCGAAATTGACGGTCTGGCCGCCGACGTTGATGTTCGCATTGCCGAGCGCCGCAAGCACCTGGGGCACCGACAAGCCGTAGCCGATCAACTTGCGCTGATCGATCGCGATGTCGTAGGTCTTGGTCTTGCCGCCCCAGCCGGTGACGTCGATGACGCCCGGGACCGCCTTGAAGCGGCGCTCGAGCACCCAGTCCTCGAGCGTCTTCAAATCGGTCACGGAGTAATTCGGCGGGCCGACGACGCGATAGCGAAAGATTTCTCCGATCGGACTCGTCGGCGAGATCTGCGGCTGCGCGCCGTTCGGCAGCGCCCCGAGTTGCGAGAGGCGGTTCGTGACCCACTGTTCGGCCTGGTAGTAGGTGAAGTCATAGGTGAATTGAACCTTGACGTCCGACAGCCCGAACAGCGAAATGGTCCGAATCGCCTGCACGTTCGGAATCCCCGCCATCTGGATCTCGAGCGGGATCGTGATGTAGCGCTCGATCTCCTCGGCCGACTGTCCGGCGCTCTGCGTCACGACGTCGACGAGCGGCGGCACCGGATCGGGATACGCCTCGATGTTGAGGTTCAGGAAGCCGGCGATACCACCGACGAGCACCATGACGAGCAGCGCAACGATGAGTACGCGCTGGCGCAGCGCGAAACTGATGATCGCATTCATGGGGACGCGGGCGTCGCCACTTGGTCGATGAACAGGCCGCCCTTGGTCACGATGCGTTCACCGGACTTCAGGCCCTCGAGCACCTCGATCAAACCGCCGTTCTCGCGGCCCGTGCGGATCGCGCGGTAGGCGATCAGGCCGTCGCCCTCGACGACCCAGACGTGCGCGCCGTCGCCTTCGTAGACGATCGCAGATTGAGGCACGGCCGGCGACTCGGCGGCCTCGCTCGTGAGGATCCGGAAGTTCGCGAACATCTCGGGTTTCAAGGCGCCGTCGCGATTGTCAATCTCGGCGCGCACCGGGATCCGATGCGTGACCGGATCGACGACCGCCGACACGTAAGTGAGGCGCGCTTTGAACGCCCGCTTGGGATAGGCGAGCACGTGGACCTCGACCGCCTGTCCCGGCTTCACGAGCGCAGCATCCGCCTCGCGCACGTTGGCGAGCAGCCATACGCTGCTGGTGTCTGCGATCGTGAACGCCGGCGTGCCGCCGCCGGACTGCAGGAATTGGCCGGGCCCGATCTGGCGATCGACGACGACGCCCGCGACCGGAGCCGTGAGCGGCACGACCGCGTCGATCGATGCAGATTTTTCGAGCGCGTCGATTTCCTCGGCGGACTTGTCGAAGATCTTGAGCCGGTTGTGCACGAGCTGCAGCGCGGTCTCCGCGGTCGTGAGATCGGCTTGCGCCTGCTGCCAGTCCTGGAGGCTCCCGCCCTTGGCCTCATAGAGCGCGTGCTTACGCTGCTCATTGATGCGCGCAAGTTTGACCTGGGCCCCCGCGGCCGCGAGGTCGTTGAGCGCCTGCACGTATTCGGTGGCCGCGACGGTCGCGAGCGCGGCGCCCTGCCGAACGCGGTCGCCGAGACCCGCGATCACGCGCACGACGCGGCCCGAATACGGTGAGTACAGCGGCGTCGTGCGATCGCCGTTGACGGCGATCTTGCCCTCGGTGAGCTCCTCGCTGACGAAGCCGTGAGTCGCGACGGTTTCGATCGTCAGGGTCTTGAGTTGCTGTTCGGTGGCGCGAAAGGTTCCCGGCGGGGACTGAGCGGCTTGCGCGCCGGGCTCTTGCTTGCCGCGCAGCAGCGAGCCGCCGAACCAGATGAACACGAGTGCGCCGATGACCACGAGCGCCGCAAGTGCCGCGACCTGCAGCTGACGCTGCTTGGTCCAAGCGCGCCTGTTGATCGACTCCTGGCCGCTCGGCACGCTTTCGGAGCTCGACGCATCGCCGCGCTTGGGTGTCATTTCAGTCATTCACGATCCCGAGGTTAATCGACGGCCGTTGGGCGGATGCAGCCGCGCTATTGTGCCCGACGCGGTCGTCGGGCCGTTAGTGGAGTCGACTGCACACTCATTCGCCGCAGTGCTACCGTCCGGGGCCTTTTGCCGGATGGGTGAGCGCGTATTGCAGGCGTTTGAGTTCATTGGGATCGAGCTCGCCGTCCTTGTTCTTGTCGGCAAAATCGAACTCCGCCTCCATGAAGCGCATGAACTCTTCTTTGGACACCTTGCCATTCTTGTCGGTATCCATGAGCTGCAGCAGCTGCGCGGTGGACGAAAGAGCCATCTTGAGTCTGCCGGTGTCGGCGACCGCCGGTTGGTCCGCGAAGGCGCTCGATCCGATAGAGCTTGCCGCGATCATTACCGCCGCGAGAAAAGCATTGTGCTTGCCAATCATGATTCGATCTCCTCGGTCGCGATCCATCGAGAATCGTACGAATGCGTCGGCTCATTCTCCCTCACAAACGGCGCTCGCGACATCGTGCGCCGCTGCAGCGGAACTCGCCCCTAAAAGTGGAAAATCGCATCGACGGCCAGCATCGCCTGGCCGCGCTTGCCGCCGTTCTGTTCGAACGTCGCAGTACGGCCGGCGCTGTTGAACGTACAGGTCGGACTTGCCGGGCTAGGCGCGGCGTAGCAGGGATTGTCGTAGGCATATCCCGTGATCGCGCTGTTCGGTGCGGTCAGCTGGTACTCGACGCGCGCTTCCGGACGCAGCTCGAGAGCGTCACCGATCCAGTGCGTATAGCCCAGATCGAACTCGAGGAAGGATCCCTTGAATCCGGTGCGCTGACCGGCCGTGTCGTTCATATAGTCGGTGCGCCATGTCCAGATATTGTGCGGATCGGACTGGTAGTTGAGGTAGTTGACGATCGCCCACTCGTGCGAGGTGCAGTAGACCTGCGCCGGATTGTTGCACTGTGCTCCAGACGGCGCGCCGATGTTGAATTGCGGCGCGGGGAACATTGCCGCGAGTATCGACTGACCCTGCGGATTCAGTGAATCGGGCGTGCGGTTTTCCCACATGTACCAGACCTCCGAATCCGTGTGCCAGTGATCGTTGATCTTGTGGTACCAGGTCGCGACGGCATGCTGGATGTTGTTCCAGCCGAAGTTTTGATTGTTGAGGCCGTTCATGCACGGGTAGAGCGCGTCGTTGCCCGAGTCGGTCGTGTAGATCACACAGGCAGCCGGTGTGAATTGTCGAAATTGCCTGTTGGTCGGCGATATGTCGTTGCCGGTGGAGACCTCCAGCTGCACCTTCCAATTCTTGTTGAGCATCGTGGTCGAGACCACGCCGTTCTGAGTGTACGGATCGTAGGTATACAACAACGAGTGACTATAGGTGATGTTGTTCGGCGCGAGCTGCGCCTCGATATCGGGAATTGAGATGTAGCGTCCGACGCGCAAGTTCTCGCCCGCGAAAAATTTCGGAAAGTAGAAATCCAGGTAGTACATCACCGGATCGAAGCCGTAGAGCCGCTCCTGCTTGGTGTACTGGGAGCTCAAGATGCCGTCCGAGAAGGTGTACTTGTAATCCGTCCCATAGATCAAGGCGACCCGAAATCCCCAATCGTTGTGGGTCCGCTGAATCTCGTCCGGTGTCCGCTCGAAGTAAAGCGCCGCCTGATCTAGCTGAATCGTGTTGGGTTGATATGAATAGGCCTCAGGATAATTGCCGCCAGTCCCGGAAACCTTGTTGAAGTCCAACGACGATGTGCTGACGTTGCCGCCGGGCTCGATCCAGCCGTAAATCGTGAAGCGGCTGTCCTTCAGCGACTTGCCGTTGCCGCCGCAATAGAGCGCATCCATGAGCGCGTTGCCGTACATGTTTTCATACCCGATCAGCTCCGTACCGCCTTCGTTGTAGACGGCGTAGGGCCAGGGCGGATTCGACACGGGGGGCGGAGGCAAGTCCTTGCGATAGCCTGCCGCGGCCTCGTCGAACGGTGCGTTGGGATCCGGCTCGGGCGGTGCTTGATCCCCCGGGAACAAGTGGCGTTGATAGCTTTCGCTGAGCCGCGCCCAAAAGCTCTCGTGTTCCGATCCCCTGCTGCAGCCGTCCGCAGGACCGCTGTCGGCATCCGCGGTATTGCTCGCGGCGATGAACGCAGCCAGGGTCAGCGCCAACGCCAGCATGCGCCTGCCGCGTGCGAATGCCGGGGGTTTCATGAACGGATGCCGAGCGCGATCGAGCGAGATCCGATTTGATCCCGGCAGTTGTTACTGGTGCCTGAGGTCCTCATCGCCGCGCGCCAACATTGATCGATGCCGGCCGCTCGGTCGCGTTGATACTGCGATTCATGCGCTGAGTTTCTCCCCTGCAAGTGTCCACTCAATTCGCCCAAGTGGCGATTCGTCGATTCGACAAAATCGTGACGAGAAATTCCCGGCCGGATTGGATCTCGATCCCCATTTTAAGCTTCAAAAGATCGCGGCGCCTACGGACCGGCGGGCGCAAGCGGCCGCACTCGCACGCTGCCGCGCGCATGCGAACCTCAACGGTTCTCGTTCGTGTTCGGATCACGCGCCGGTTTGAATTGCTCGATGAGCCAGCGGCCGGCAGGTCCCGGCGGCGCATCGGTGCGATACACCGCCGACATCGGCATCACGATCGAACTCGGCGCGTCTTCGACCTGCATCGGCTTCAGAATCCCGGCGGCGATGTCCGCGGCGACCATGCCGCACGGCATGCCGCCCCAGCCGAGTCCCGCGCGCAGGAATTCGTGCTTCGCGCCGAGATCCGACAGGCGCCAGGTTTTCGGCGAGAGCACGCCGAATTCGCGGCCCTTCGACAACTCCGAGCGGTCGGTGAGCACGAGCTGCAGGTGCTCGCGCAGTATGCTCGAGGGAATCGGCCCCTCGTAAGCGCCGAGTGCATGGCGCGGCGATACGACCAGCGTCAAATTCACGTGGGTCAGATGCTCACTGCTGAACTCCGGCGGCACGATCGGCAAGGATCCCATGACCCCGAATTGGCAGCGCCGGTCGAGTACCGGCTGCGCGACCGCGCCGAGGGCTTCGACGAACAGGCGCAATGGGGTCAGCGGGAATGTTGCTTGGAATGCGCCGATCGCGCGGGTCACCGCATCCATCGGGAACAGCACGTCGATGACGACCGACAATTCGGGCTCGAGCCCGCCGGCGAGCGCCTGCGTGCGCCCTTTGAATTCGTCGAGCCGCTGCATCACGCCGCGCGCCGAGGCGAGCAGCGCCCGGCCCTCGTCGGTCAGCACGGGGGTGCGGTGACTGCGGTCGAACAGACGGACGCCGAGATGCGCTTCGAGGTTGGCCACGGTTTGGCTGACGACCGATTGCGCGCGCCGCAGCCGCCGCGCGGCCGCTGAAAAGCTGCCGCCGTCGGCCGCCGCAATGAACGCCCGCAGCTGGTCCAGCGTCACGCGGTCTAGCATCTATCGATAAAACCGATGAATTTCATCTGAAATTATAGGCTATACCGTTTGATGGCAAAGCGCTAGGGTGTGAGGAGTCCCGCCAACCCACGCCAGGAGCCGCTTATGTCAAAAGTCCTCGTTCTTTATTATTCGTCTTACGGTCATATTGAAACGCTCGCGACGGCGATTGCCGAGGGCGCGCGATCTGCGGGTGCGAGCGTCGACATCAAACGCGTACCGGAAACGGCGCCGCTCGAGGTCGCCAAGGCCGCCTACTTCAAACTCGACCAAGCGGCGCCGATCGCCCAGATCGAGGACCTCGCGAATTACGACGCGATCATCGTCGGCGCACCGACGCGCTTTGGCCGCATCTGCTCGCAAATGGCGAGTTTCCTCGACCAAGCGGGCGGCCTGTGGTTTCGCGGCGCACTCAACGGCAAGGTCGGCGGCGCCTTCACGAGCACCGCGTCCCAGCACGGCGGCCAGGAGATGACGCTGTTCTCGATCATCACGAATCTCTTGCACTTCGGCATGACGATCGTCGGACTGCCCTACAGCCACCAAGGCCAAATGACCCTCGCGGAAATCGTCGGCGGCAGCCCCTACGGCGCGACCACGATTGCCGGCGGCAAAGGTGAGCGCAGCCCCAGTGCGATCGAATTGGAAGGTGCGCGACATCAAGGAAAACTGATCGCGGCGACCGCCAACAAGCTGTTCGGCTGAGCGGGCGCCCGGCGGATCGAAAAGGCCGCGATCCATGCGCCGCGCTGAAAAGCTCGCTACAATTCGCGGTTCGACTCCGGCGTTGCTTGGAGGGTCTCGCCCAGTGAGGGTTTTGAAAATCAAACCGAGCGTCAGCCAAGATAGCGAAATCAAGCGGGTCGTGGTCAGCCGGCTCCCGACGCGCTACGGTTTGTTCGATATCTATGGCTATGAGTCGAGCGCGGGCGAACTCGCGCAAGTCGCGCTCGTCTACGGCAAGCTGCCGCTGCCGTCGCCGGCGCTGGTGCGCATCCATTCCGAGTGCCTGACCGGCGAAGTGTTCGGCTCGCTGCGCTGCGACTGCCAGCCCCAGCTCGAACTCGCGCTCGAGACGATCGCGGCGCACGGGTCCGGCGCGGTCGTCTACATGCGCGGCCACGAAGGGCGCGGCATCGGGCTCATCAACAAGCTGCGCGCTTATTCGCTGCAGGACCTCGGCCGCAACACGGTGCGCGCGAATCGCGAGCTGGGACTGCCCGTGGATGCGCGCGACTATGCCCCCGCGGTCGCGATTCTGCGTGATCTCGGCGTCACGAAGCTGCGCTTGATGACCAACAATCCCGACAAGGTGCGCGCGGTCGAAGCCGCGGGAATCGAGGTCACCGAGCGCGTGCCGCTGGTCACGGCCGCGACCGTCGACAACGAGGACTATCTGCGCACCAAGCAAGAGGAACTCGGGCACCTGTTCGGATCGAAATAGCGTGGCGGGCGCCGGCATCTGGGTCGACGCGGATGCCTGTCCGAACGTCATTAAAGAGATCCTGTTCCGCGCGGCGCAGCGTACCGGCGTCGCGGTCACCCTGGTCGCGAACCAGATCGTGCAGGTGCCGCGCATACCGAGCGTGCGTGCCGTGCGTGTCGCGGCCGGTTTCGACGTCGCCGACGGTGAAATCGTCAAGAAACTCAGCGCCGGCGATCTCGTCGTCACCGCCGACATCCCGCTCGCCGCCGAGGTCATCGCCAAGGGCGGTATCGCGCTCAATCCGCGCGGCGAGCTGTACTCGGCAGATACGATTCAGAGCGTGCTCACACTCAGGGATTTCATGGATACGATGCGTGCGAGCGGCAATGTCGGCGGGGGGCCGCCGCCGCTGACTCAAGCTGACCGCAATGCCTTCGCGGGCCATCTCGACACCTGGCTCGTGCGCCGTGCCGCCGCCCCATGAGCGACAGCCCCGAAGCGCCGCCGCCGGAGCCGGTAGCGGTTCCCATCGATGCGCTCTCCGAGGAGCTGTTGCGCAGCGTGGTCGAGTCCTTCGTGCTGCGCGAGGGCACCGATTATGGCCCCAAGGAATTTTCGCTCGAGGAGAAGGTCGAGCACGTCATCGGGCAGCTGCGCCGTGGCAATGCGCGGATCCTCTTCGACCCGGGCACCGAAACGATCGGTATAGTCGACGCCAAATTGTGACGTCGCCCGCATAAATTTCATGCGCCCGGTGCTCGCGGGCGCGCTGCGGATTAGAGTCCGTCTCATGTCGGGCGGCCTGTCATTCTCGAATCGATTGGAGATCAGCATCGGGCTGGTCCGGGCGAGTGCCTCGATTCTGCTCGCGAATCGCGGCCTACTGATTTTCCCCTGCATTTCGGCGCTCGCGGCGTCGCTCGTCATCGCGACGTTTGCGTGGCCGTCCGGCGGCTTGCAGGCGCTCCTGACGCTGGTGCCGCACGATGGCCGGGCGTTCACGAACTCGCACTATGCGGCGTACTTCCTGTTTTATCTCTGTGAGTACTTCGTGGTGTTCTTCTTCAACACGGCGCTGGTCGGCGCCGTCATGATGCAGCTCGACGGCGACAAGCCCACGCTCGGCGACGGCTTGCGAATCGCGGCCTCCAAGCTCCATACCATTTTCGGATATGCGCTGATCGCGGCGACCGTCGGCGTCGTGCTGCGCGCAATTCAAGAGCGCTTCGGCTTGATCGGAAGGATCGTCGGCGGACTCGTCGGAGTGAGCTGGACGCTCGCGACCACGCTCGTCGTTCCGGTCTTGGCGGCGAACGACGTCGGTCCGGTCGAGGCGATCGAGGAAAGCGCGCGGCTGTTCACGCGCACTTGGGGCGAAAACGCGCTCGGTCGTACCGGCATGGGCATGACATTCGCGATGGTCTTCTTGCTGGTGCTCGCCGGCGGCACGGGACTCACGGAACTCGCGAAGAACGTGTTTGACAGCGAATTGATGATGCAGGCGATGCAGCTGCTCACGATCGGCGGACTGGTCATCGTCGTTCTGATCTTCTCGACGCTCTCGGGAATCTATGCAGTCGCGCTCTACCGGCATGCGAGCGATTCCGCGCCGACCGCGGGTTTCGATTCGGACGCGCTCGCGAGCGCCTTTTACGACCGCGCTTGATATTTGCTGCTAGTAGCGGATTCCGAGCCGCCGATAGAGGTCGGCCAACAGCCATAAGGGACCGATCATCAGGAACTGGACGTCCTTGAAGAAGGACGGCCGCTTGCCTTCGATGTGATGCCCGATGAACTGCCCTATCCAAGCGATCACGAACAACACGCTGCCGACGAGCCAGAGGGGTCGCGAACTAAAGTGCTCGGTCAGATCGATCGAATAGAGCATTGCGATCAGCAATAAGGCCGCGCCCGCCGCCAGCCGGATTGAAAGCCAGGAGTAATAGACGAGCGCGGCCGCGACCGCGAGCGAAGCCCAATTGAGCAACGCGTGGTCATTCCCCGTGGTCGGCACACACCACAACAGCGCGAGCACGCACCAGACGATGACGGGGACGCAAACCCAATGAATGCGCTTGTTGACGGGGTTGCGGTGACTGTCGCCGTATTCCTCCAACCATCGATCGATGCTGCGCATTTCGATGGAACCTACACCAGCGCAGCCGGCATATCAATTGTCTGACGAGCGTTCGCGGATCGTGCATCATCGTGATCTTACAGAATCAATCCGAGAGCACGGAATGGATCACAGACGAGGCGGATTTATGTCTGCATGCGGTGCGGTCGCGATGACGCTGTGGCTGATTGCGCCCGTACAGGCGCAGCGCATTGCATTCACCTTCGACGACGGCCCCGAAATGTCGGATGAGATCGGCATGACGGCGGCGCAGCGCAATACCGCGATACTCGCGGCGCTCGGCGCCGCGAAGATCAAATCGGTTCTATTCGTGACGCGCACCGACCAGGACACGCGGCGCATCGCCTTGATCGCTGCGTGGGGTCTGGAGGGTCATCTCATCGGCAACCATACGGCGACCCACCCGGATTTCGGCGCCAAGAGCACGAGCCTGCATGCCTTTGAGTCGGAGCTGCTTCAATGCGAGGCGGCCGTCGGCAGCCTGCCGGGATACACGAAGTTGTTCAGGTTCCCCTTCTTGAAGGAGGGAGAAACCAAAGCGAAGCGCGACGGATTCAGGGAGTTCTTGCAAGCCTCCGGTTACCGGCAGGGCCGCGTCTCGGTCGATACGAGCGACTGGTATTACAACCAGCGTTTGCGCGCGCGCCTTGCGCGCGACCCGGGGGCGGATCGCGGCGCATACCGCGATGCGTACCTCAAGCACCTCTACGATCGCGCGGTCTATTACGATGGACTCTCGCGGCGCGTGCTGGGCCGCTCGGTCAAACACGTGATGCTCCTGCATCACAACCTCATCAACGCCTTGTTTCTGCCCGACGTCATTCGGCTGTTTCAGGACAAGGGATGGCAGATCATCGACGCAGCCAATGCGTTCGACGACCCGGTCTACGAAATGCAGCCAGACATCCTGCCCGCGGGCGAAAGCATTCTGTGGGCGCTCGCGAAGCAGCAAGGGATCGCGGGCTTGCGATGGCCCGGAGAAGACGACCGCTACGAGAAGCCGTTGCTCGATGCGCTCGGGCTGTGAGCGTTCGAGCCGACGAGCTAGTATTTTCTGTGAATTTGCGTCCCGTCGATACCGGTATTGATCGCGCTGCGCCTGATCGCCGGTCCACCGAGTCGTCCGGCGCCGGCCGCACGCGGGCCGCCGAGCATGGGGCCGCGGGCTGCCGCCTTCAGGTTCTGCGGAACTCTGACGGCACTGGCTCCGACCTGCCGTGAGGGTGCGATCCCGCTGGGACTCGCCGCGACGGACGTCTTCGGCAGTTCATGCGAATGGGTCCCCGTTGGTCCCTGGGCCCGGGGGGCAACGCGGCTGCCTGCGGGGGCAGCGCTCGGCGCGGGGCGGATCGAAGCCCGCGCGAGGCGCCCGCGCGCGATTGCGGCGGCGTGCGGCGCGGCGACGGAACCGTGACGTGGCGACGCGACCGCGACCGCATGTCGGGGACCCGAACCGCTGATTCCACCCGAGCCGAGGCGGCTCGATTCCTGGGTCGCCGGGCGACCCGTCGCCAAGCGCGCCTCTGTGCCCGGCGGGTCGCGCCCGAACGCTGGGCCGAACTTGGCCAACGGCGCTGACGAACCGCCGTTGGCAGGTGACTCGGCCGCCCTCGCGCCAAGCGCGAGCGGCCCGCACGCCAACAGCACGAACATCCGCAATGAAGGTTTCACGATCGTTCGCCGGTAGATTCGAGCCGATAGACCAACCTACCGAGGCGACTCTTCGGTAAATAGCAGAACACGTCGCCTTGCCAGAACTCCCGCGCGCAATTTGCGTTGTCGAGCGCTCTTTCGTAGCCGGCCGCATTCATGCAGACCGGCACTTCCGATTCGAGTCGCGCCAAGCTCGAGCGCGTATCCTCGCTCGCATGGGAATGTTTCGAACTGAGAATGCACCGCTGCAGCTGGGCGCGCTGAACTCCGAGCCCGCCGATCCAGATGCGTGCGCCCAGTCCGCAGAGGCCGCCGAGAACGAAGAGCCCGGCGATGAGCGCGGCATGGAAAAGGTGTCGTCGCGTCATCGATGGTCTCCGAATCGCGGGCCAGCGGCGACCTGCGGTCCGCGATCATCGTCACGCAGGAACATGATCTGCAGCGCTGGCACGATCAGCAGCAACAGAACAGGCCCGATCAGCATTCCACCGACGACGACGGAGGCGAGAGGCCGCTGCACCTGGCTGCCGATGCCGGTCGAGAGCGCCGAGGGGAGCAGTCCGATGCAGGCGGCCAATGACGTCATCAATAGCGGTCGCATGCGCTGCTCGGCGGCGTGGGCCATGGACTCGATTCCGGTACGCCCGGTCGTGCTCTTGACCTGATTGTAATAGGTGATGATGAGAATTCCGTTCATGACCGACACGCCGAACAAGGAAATGAAACCGACGACCGACGAGACGCTCAAGGGTTGACCGGAGACGAACAGCGCGATGACGCCGCCGCCCATCGCGAAGGGAATTCCGGCCAGCGCCAGCAGACTGTCGCGCAGCGAATTGAACAAGCCCAACAACAGCACCATGATCAGCACGAGGCTCAAGGGCACGACGATCTCGAGGCGATGCTTTGCCTGCTGCCATTCGAGGTATTCGCCGGCCCATACGAGGCGATAGCCCGTCGGCAG
Source organism: uncultured Gammaproteobacteria bacterium (assembly GCA_963782845.1). Classification (GTDB taxonomy): domain Bacteria; phylum Pseudomonadota; class Gammaproteobacteria; order Steroidobacterales; family Steroidobacteraceae; genus Bog-1198. The sequence goes on from CAWALM010000004.1 coordinate 329,424, forward strand.
GGTCACATTCTTGGCGATGCGCTCCTGCGCTTCGGCGACCGTGCTGCCGAGGTCGCGGCCGCGAACGCTGAACTTCACGGGAATGAAGCGCTGCATTGCCTCGTGGTAGATATAGGAGGCCCCCGTGTCGAGGCTGATCGTCGCGAGTTCGCGCAAGGGAATATAGGACACCCCGCCGGCGGCGTTCTGGTATGCAACCTTGACGTCGCCAACCGCGTCGATGTTGTCTCGGTACTTGGGCGCGAGGCGAACGGTCACGTTCCACGAGCGATCGCCTTCCAGCAGCGTCGTCGCGACCGCGCCGCCCATCGCCGCTTGAATGACGGTATTCACGTCGCCCGTATTGAGTCCGTAGCGGGCGATCTTTTCCCGGTCGATCGTGATGTTGAGGTTCGGCTGGCCCACGACGTGGAACGTGCCCACATCTTCCATGCCCCGGACCTGCTTGATCTGGTCGCTGACCTCGAGGGCGAGCTTTTCGAGTTCCTCGAGGTTACGACCGACGATCTTCACGGAGTTGGCGCCTTTGACGCCCGACGTGGCCTCCTCGATGTTGTCCTGGATGTTCTGCGAGAAATTGAACGTGAGGCCCGGCACCGCGTCGGTGAACTGCCGCAGCAACTGCGCGGTCAGCTGGTCCTTGGTCAATCCCGCGGTCCACTCGCTGTGCGGTTTCAGAGGCACGAACAATTCGACGTTGGAAAACGGCGAGGGATCGCTGCCGTTGTCGGGTCGGCCGTGCTGCGATACCACGGTGATGATTTCCGGGTGGCTCAGGAGAATTTCACGGATCTTCCGCACGCTCTCCGTGCCCGCCGCCAGGCCCATCGTCGGCGGCATCGACAGGCGGATCCAATAGTTGCCTTCCTCGAGAGCGGGCAAGAATTCACTGCCGAGGCGCGTCGCCAGCAGTCCCGTGAGAACCAGGAAAACGGCCCCCATCCCGACCACGATGCGCCGCCGCTCGAGCGCCCAATGCAGCGCCGGGGTATACGCGGCCCGCACCGCCCGCACGACGGCCGTCTCGACTTCCTTCACATGTTCCGGCAGCAGAATCGAGGCGAGCACCGGAGTGATCGTGAAGGTCGCGAGCACCGCGCCGACCAGGGCATAGCCGTAGGTTCGCGCCATGGGACCGAATATCTGACCCTCGACACCCTGCATCGTAAAGAGCGGCACGAACGCGGCGACGGTGATCGCCACGGAGAACAGCACCGCCCGATCGACCTGCATGGCGCTGATGTAAATGAGGCGCAGCCGATCGGTCCAGGTGGAGTGGGTGTGGATATCTTGTTTGACGCTCGGGTCCGCTCCCAGCTGTCCCTCTGCCAAGTCATCCAAGAGATCGCGCCGCTTTTCCTTGCTCAACTGGAAGTTTCGGAAAATATTCTCGACGAGAATCACCGCCGAATCGACGATGATGCCGAAGTCGACGGCACCGATCGACAGCAGATTGGCATCCTCGCCCTGCAGCACCAGGATGATGATGGAGAACAGCAGCGCGAACGGAATGTTGACGCCAACCACGACCGCGCTGCGCAGATCGCCGAGGAAGATCCACTGGATGAAGAAAACCAGCACGCAACCGAAGAGCAGATTCTCCAATACCGTATGTGTCGTCACGTGGACGAGGCTCATGCGGTCGTAGAACGGCACGACCTTGACCCCGGGGGGAAGGCTGCCGTCGTGGTTCAATTTATCGATCTCGGCGATGATGCGCGGGACGATGTCCTGGGTATGGAAGGTGCGCCCCATGACCACGATGCATTCCACCACATCGTCGTCGTGATCCTTGCCGACCATGCTGAGCCGGGGCACGTTGCCGACATACACCCGGGCCACGTCCTTGATCCGGACCGGCACGCCGCCCGATTGGGTGAGGACGACGTTCTCGATGTCGCCGACCTCGTAGCCTTTGGTCAAATCGTCGTTGCCGCCGTCGTTGAACAGGCCGATCCCGCGGATGTTGACGGATTGCTGGCCGATGTTGATCTCGCGACCGCCCACGTTGACGTTGGCGTTTCCGAGCGCAGTGATCACCTGCGGAACGGTGACACCGTAAGTCTGGAGCTTTTGAAGGTCGGCCTCGACTTCGAATTCCTTGGTGGGTCCGCCGAAGCTGTTGACTTGCACGACGCCGGGAACCGTCGATAACCGGCGCAGCACGATATAGTCCTGCACGGTGCGCAGGTTTTCCAAGCCGAAATGCGGCGGCCCCACCATCGCGTAGCGTACGACCTCGCCGACGAGGCTCGATTGCTGAATCTGCGCCTGCACGTTGTTGGGCAGCGAGACGTTCTGCTGCAGGGAATATTCGATCTGGGTCTGGGCGAAATAGAAGTCGACGCCGTACTTGAATGTGACCCGCAGGAAGCTGAGGCCGTAAAACGAAGTCGAGTTGACCGCGGTGATGTACGGCGTGCCGTAGATACCGACTTCCATCGGAACCGTGTAGTAGCGCTCCATTTCCTCGGCCGACAAGCCGCCTTGCTGCGCGGTGATTTCGATGATCACCGGCGCGGGTTGCGGATAGGCCTCGATGTTGAGCATGGTGAAGGCGGCCACGCCGCCGCCGAGAAACACCATCAAGCCTAACAGGACGATCGCGCGGCGCGTGAGCACGAACGCGAGAACACCTTTCAGCATGCGGCGCTTTCCTCAATTGGCATAGATCTGGCCGATCCGGCTCGCCGCAGACGCTCAGTCCGCACTGGGCGAGAGCATGTTGTCGAGGAAGACGGCGCCGTTGGTGACGACGAGTTCGCCTTGCTTGAGCCCGTCGAGGATCTGGTCATAGCCGCCGGCTTGCAGGCCGAGCTTGACCTTGCGTTGAGTGAAGCGATGTCGATCGGTGGTCACCCAGATCGTCATGGTGCCGTCGCCCGCTCGCACCACGCTCTCGGGGGGTACCGCCGGCGCGACCACCGGATCCGCGATGCGAATGACGAAGTCCGCGAACATTCCCGGGAGGAGTTCCCGACGGGGATTCTGAATCTCGGAGCGAATGAGCAGCGTGTGGAGATTGGGATCGACGCTTGCGCCGACGATCGTGATCCTGCCTTCATACACTTGGCCCGGATAGGCCATCGTCGAAACGCTCACCGTCTGCCCCACCTTGACGAACTTGACGTTGCTTTCGGAGACGTTGGCCAGCATCCACACGGTCACGACGTCGGCGACGGTGTAGGGAGCCGGCAGATTGCCGGGCTGTACCAATAGCCCCGGTTGCGCGACGCGCGCCGTGACCCGGCCGGCAATCGGGCTCGGCACGACCAGGACCGGATCGATCTTGCGGTTGGCGACGATCGCGTCGATTTCGGCCTCCGATTTGCCGAATACGCGCACCGCATCGCGGGCCGCTTTGAGCGCGCCCTCCGCGGTCTGCTGATCGGAAATCGCCTGCTGCAGATCCTTCTCCGCGATGCCCTGGACCTCATAGAGCTGCTTGGCGCGTTCCAGCGCGTGGGTGGTCAGATCGAGCAGCCCGGCCGCCGTGATCAAATTCGAATCCGCCTGGATGAGATCCGGACTCTCGATCGTGAACAGTGTTTGGCCCTTCGTCACGGTATCGCCGATCTCGGCATAGGCTTTGATGATCTTCCCTTGATAGGGCGAGAACACGGAGACCGCGAGATTCTCATTGAAGTCGATGCTGCCGACCGCGGTGCGTTCTTGCGGAAACGCTCGTTCGCCGGCCGCGCTCACCGTGACGCTGCTGAGCTGCGTGTCCGTCAATTGCACCGACGCGTCGGCCACGGGGGCCGATACCGCGGGCTTCGGGGCGGCGCCCGCTGCCTGCGGTTGCGCTTTGGCGCTGAGGTAAAAGACTCCGACCAGGGTGGCCAGCAGCAGCCCTGCGCCGGCGGGAAGCACACGCCGCCGCCGGGCAATCAACCAATCCCAACCTCGAGACAAGCGATCGCGCATTGCCGTTGCTCCCAGGGAATTCCGCTCGTGTGCCCCACGGCGCGCGCGCGTCGTGGTCAGAGCACACAATGGCCCGAAGTTGCGCACCCGGCCACTCGGACTTCTCACAGTACCGAGGGATCGCACGGGCGCGCAGAATCATCCGCACGTCTTCTAGAGTGGGGGCTGCGTGCCCGCTCGAGGCTTCAAGTCGGAGTCGTTGTATGTCGGCCGTGCGTTCATCCGTTGGTGTTTTGCTGGCCGCGACTTTGGCGGCCACGGCAGGCTGCGCCGTTGGACCCCGTTGGCGCGCGCCTCAGGCGCCCACCGATGCCGGATACGCACCCGCGCCCCTGCCTGAAGCGAGTGCATCGGCGCAAGTCCGCGGCGGCGAACCCCAGCATCTCGTCGCCGGCAGGGATCTTTCCTTCGAATGGTGGGAGCTGTTCCAGTCGCCGGCGCTCAATTCGCTGATCGAGAAGGCCTTCAAGGCCAACCCAAACCTTGCGGCGGCGCGCGCCTCGCTGCGCGAGGCACAAGAGCTGGTCTATGCACAGCAGGGATTCTTTTACCCCTCCGTGGGAACGACGTTCCAGGCCGAGCGTCACAAAGTGTCCGGCAACACGAACTCGAGTTCGACGATCGGCGTCCAGGGCAACGGCACCGATCTTCTGCCGGCGCTCGAAGATCTCAATCACGAACCGCATAATCTGCCGTCCTACTACACGTTCTATACCGCCGAGCTGACAGTGGGTTTCGTGCCCGATGTGCTCGGCGGCAACCGGCGGCAAGTGGAGTCCCTGGGTGCCCAGAAAGACGCGCGGCGCTTCGCGCTCGAGGCAACCTACATCACGCTCGCCTCCAACGTGGTCGCCGCGGCCATTCAGGAGGCGTCGGTGCGCGCGCAAATTCGGGCCACGCGGGAGATCATCGCCGCCGAACAGAAGTCGCTGCGCATCCTGCGCGATCAGCTGCGGCTCGGCTATGCCATGCGCATCGATGTGGCGGCAGCGGAGGCGGCCCTGGCGCAGGTTGAGACCACGCTGCCGCCGCTGCAGAAGAGTTACGAGCAAACGCGCGATCTGATCCGAGCACTCCTCGGTGATCTGCCGAACGGTCCGGATGAGACCGTCGAGCTCGATGCGCTGCAGCTGCCGCCGGAGCTGCCGCTGAGTCTGCCGGCCAAGCTCATCGAGCAGCGTCCCGACGTGCGCGCGGCCGAGGCGCAGCTGCATGCCGCGAATGCGCAAGTCGGCGTCGCGGTCGCGGCGATGCTGCCGCAGTTCTCGATCAGCGGGGAGTATGGCGGCGATGCCACCCTCATCCCCTGGCTGTTTCGCTCGGGCGGCCCGTTCTGGAGCCTCTACGGAAGCGTCACCCAACCGGTCTTCCAAGGAGGCACCTTGCTGCACCAGGAGCGCTCCGCCCAGCAGGCCTTGAAGCAAGCGGCAGCCCAATATCAGAGCACGGTGATTACCGCCTACCAGAACGTCGCCGATAGCTTGCATCAGTCCCTGTCCGATGCCGATGCACTCGCCGCCGATGTCGAGGCGGAAACCTCGGCCAAGCTGACATTCGACCTCACCCGCCGGCAGGCAGACACCGGCTACGTGAATACCCTGGCGTTGCTCGACGCAGAGACGGCCTATCAGCAGACGCTGCTCACACGCGTGCAGGCGCAGGCAGCGCGCTACGGCGACACGGTCGCATTGTTCCAAGCGCTCGGCGGCGGTTGGTGGAACCGCAAAGAGGTTGCTGCGCAATGAATCCTTCCCACGTTGCGTGCCGTGCAGTCCCGGCGCCGATTCGTCGACGCCTCCGTCCGGCGCTGCTGATTGCCGGCGCGGTTCTCGCTTCGAGCTGTGCGGTCGGCCCGAATTTTCACAAACCGCCGGCGCCGACCAACGCGGGCTATTCACCCGAGGCGCTGCCCCAAGCGAGTGTCTCCGCGGACATTCACGGCGGCGAGCCGCAGCGTTACGTGCCGGGCGGGGATATCCCGTTCGAGTGGTGGGAGCTGTTCCGGTGTCCGGCGCTCAATTCGCTGATTGAAAAGTCCTTCAGGGCCAACCCGAGCGTGGCCGCGGCGCAAGCGGCGCTCGCCCAAGCGCAGGAATTGGTCTATGCGCAACAGGGATTCTACTTCCCGTCGGTCGGCGCGACCTATCAGGCCGAACGTCACAAGATTGCCGGCAACCTCACGAACGACCAGGCGCCCGGGGTGCAAGGCAACGGCGATAATCTGTCGGCGCCGCTGCAAACCCCGGGCGTGCCGCCCTACACGGCACCGCTTTATTACAATTTTCAAACGGCCGAACTCACGGTGGGATTCGTGCCCGATGTGTTCGGCGGCAACCGGCGACAAGTAGAGTCCCTGGCCGCGCAAACCGACGTACAGCTCTTTGCGCTCGAGGCCACCTACATCACGCTCGCCTCGAATGTCGCTGCGGCCGCGATCCAAGAAGCGTCGCTGCGGGCGCAGATCCGCGCGACCCAGCAACTGATCGGCGCCGACGAAAAAGCGCTGCAGATTCTGCGCGAACAATTGCGGCTGGGGCAGGCGATGCGCATCGACGTTGCGGCGCAGGAAACCGCGCTGGCCCAGGCGAAGGCCCTGCTACCGCCCCTGAAACTGCAATTCGAGCAGGGACGCGACCTGATTCGCGCCCTCGTGGGCAATCTTCCCAATCAGGACGTGCCGGAAACTTTCGAGTTGGATGCGCTGCAGTTACCGCCCGAGCTGCCCCTCTCCCTGCCGTCGAAGATTATCGAGCAACGCCCCGATGTCCGAGCCGCCGAGGCGCAGCTGCATGCGGCAAACGCCGACGTCGGCGTGGCGGTAGCTGCCATGCTGCCGCAATTCCCGATCACCGGATCCTACGGTGGCAACGCCGATCAATTCAGTTGGATGTTCCGCCACGGCGGCCCGTTTTGGAACTTGGTCGGCGACGTCACTCAACCGCTGTTCGAAGGCGGTACGCTGTTGCATCGGAAACGCGCCGCCGACGAAGCCCTCAAACAGGCCGCGGCGCAATACCAAAGCGCCGTCATTACGGCCTATCAAAACGTCGCCGACAGCTTGCATGCCTCGCTGTCGGACGCGGACGCGCTCGCCGCCAATGTCGACGCGGAGAAGGCGGCGAAACTCACTTACGATCTCACGCTGCGGCAAATGCAGGTGGGGTACGTCAACACCTTGATCCTACTCGCTGCTGAAACGGCCTATGATCAGGCCTTGCTCAACCGGGTCCAGGCGCAAGCCGCGCGCTACGCAGACACCGTGGCGCTGTTTCAGGCCTTGGGAGGCGGCTGGTGGAATCGGACCGCCAAGGCGTCGGCGGCGAGCGCCACGCAAGTGCGCGCCGGCGCGAACATGCTACCGGTCCGTGTGCTCGGCGAATGACGCGCGCTCGCGTCGGCTGCAACGACCGGCGGCGCCCACGGCGATCTCGGCAAAGCCGGTCGATCTTCACCCTCCCGCTTGCGACTCTGGGTCGATGACGAGCCGGTAGCCGACGCCGAGTTCGGTGATGATGTGCCGCGGGCGAGTAGGGTCGACTTCGAGCTTCTTGCGCAGGCTGCCGATATAGACGCGCAAAGCGCGCGAGTCGTCGCGATGCGGTCCCCAGACCTCCTTGATGAGCGCTGCGTGCGTCACGACGCGGTCGCCGTGGCGCGCCAGGGTCTCGAGGATGCGGTGCTCGAGCGGCGTCAACCGCAGCTCTTTGCCGTCGCTGCGTCGGGCAACGCGCCGGCCGAGGTCGATCGTGACGTCTCCGAGTTCGAGCAGACCCGTCGGCAGCTCGCCGCGCACGTGGCGGCGCACGATCGCGCGCACGCGCGCCAACAACTCGGGCGCGCTGAACGGCTTCATCACGTAGTCGTCCGCCCCGTTTTCGAACGCCGCGACTCGCTGCGCCTCGGCGGTGCGTGCCGACAAGACGATGATGGGCACCGCCGACCACGCGCGAATGTTCGTGATGACGTTGAGACCGTCGCGATCTGGCAACCCCAGGTCGACCACGACGACATCCGGCCGATGCAATCTCGCGTCGTGCTCGCCGCGCGCCGCGGTGCTCGCAATCACGACGCGGAAGCCGTTGGCCTCAAACAGCATTTTCAAGATGTTCTGAATCGCTTGATCGTCTTCGAAGATCAAGATGAGGTGCATCGATTCAGTCACGCTTGATCCCGGAGCACGTCACAGTGCGTCTAGTTGGCCGACGAGCTGGCCGCTGCGCGAATGGGGGCGGCCGGCTGCCGAGCCTAGGCTGCTTCTCCCCGCATCGCAGCGGCACCAAGAGGCTCCTCGACGACCCGCCAGACTTCGAGTCTGCCTTCGTTCGCCGAAGTCGTCAAACCGTTTGCTCGAGCTTTGGGGCTCGCAAACCGCGCGAGATCTCACCGCTCATGCCAGCCGCGGCCGACGTGCATCAATTGCGCGCATCGTCGCGGGCTGCGCGCTTCAGCAGCGTGCATACGCAGGCGAGCAGTTCCGGAGCACGGAACGGTTTCGTGAGGTATTCATCCGCACCCGCGTCGAACGCCGCCCGGCGTTGTGATTCGAGCGTGCGGGCGGTCAGGACGATGATCGGCAGCCGCGACCACGCCCGGATCGCCCGGATCAGCTGCAATCCGTCGCGGTCCGGCAAGCCGAGGTCGACGATCGCCAAATCGGGTCGGCGCGCTTCGGCCGCACGGATGGCGGTATCGCAATTGCCCGCGACCACCGCCTGCATTCCGTTGGCTTCGACGAGGAAGCGCAAGACGTCCTGAATGCCCTGGTCGTCCTCGGCAATGAGCACGAGCCCCATGGCGCGAACTTCAGTGAAGCTCCGTCGCCGGCGGCGAATCGCCCGGCGCTGCGATCGGCAGCGTGATTTCGAAGCATGCGCCGCCCGCCGCGTTGTTCGCTGCGCGAATGTCGCCTCCGTGCAGGCGCGCGGCCGCGCGGCAGATCGCAAGTCCGAGTCCGACGCCGACGATGTTGCTCTCCGAACGTCCGCGCTGAAATTTCTCGAACAACTGCTCCGGGTCGCCTTCGGGGAGGCCGGGCCCGTCGTCCGCCACCGTCAATTTCACGCAACTGTCGAGCACGGCCGCGCCGATCGTGATCGTCGTGCCGGACGGCGTATATTTCGCGGCGTTTTCCAGCAGGTTGCTCAAGATCTGCACGATCAAGGTCGCCTCGACCAGGATCAGCGGCAGGTCGGTGGGCAGTTCGACGGAAATTCTCAGCTGTGTGAGGCGCGCCTCGTTCGCGCGCAGCGCCAATGCAACCAGGTCGTCGATCGCGTGCCAGTCGGAACGCAACGCGCCGCTGCCGAACTCCATTTGCACCAACTCGAGCACGTTGGTCAGCAGCTGCGACATGTCGCGGGCCTTGCGTTCGATCAGATTGCCGAGCGTGGTTCGGCGATCGGCGTTCAGCGCATATTCAGGCTGTGCGATCAAACTACCCGCGCCGGCAATTGCGGCGAGCGGAGTTCGCAGGTCATGAGATATCGAGGTGAGCAGCGTGTTTCGCAGCAGCACGCGCTCGGCCGAGATTCGCGCGGCCTCTGCGGCCTCGGCCAATCTCGCTCTTTGCAGCGACAGCGCCAGCTGCGCCGCAAAGGCGTCGAGTAGGCTCAGCTGCTCGGCGGGCAGTGCACGCATCGACGGCCGCGGGCAGACCACGACGACACCCTTGACGCGGCGGCTTCCTTGCAACGGCAGGTAGATCGCGTCCGCGATGCAGCGTTCGCCGCGCGCCACGACCCGTTGCGCCAACTCGAGATCGAACGCCGGCATGGGCGGTGAAGGGTCCGCGCCATCGGCTTCGGTCTCGGGCAGCAGCGGCGAGAGGCTGCCGCGGGCGTCCGCAACCAGGACCACCGCGGTGCTGTGAAACACCGCGCAAAGATGCCGAACCGCCGCGGCCGCCATCGCCTGCGCATCGGGTGCGACCGAGAGCTCGCGGCTCATCGCGAACAGCACCGCGGTGCGCTGCTCGCGCGTGTCCGCGGTGTCGCGGTGGCGCCGTATGCTCACCATTAGATTCGCGATCACGAGTGCGACGACCAGCATCACGCCGAGCGTAAAGAGATACTTTGCGTCGTCGACGTCGAAACTGAACAACGGCGGCACGAAGAAAAAATCGAATGCGAGCACATTGGCGATCGCGAGTAGCGCCGAAGGTCCGCGGCCCAAGCGCAAGGCACCGAGCGTCGTACCGAGGAGGTAGACCATCACGGTGTTCACGAGGCCAAGGTAAGCGGCTACGGGGTAGCAAGCCGCGGAGCACACGGCGGTAATCGCGAGCGCCCGCAGGTAGTCGGGCCAATACCAGAGCGGGTGCGGCTCCGGTGCATCGCTCGCGAGCCGAAGCAATGTCCGCCAGCCGCGCAGCAACGAGGTGCCAAGCACGCGTCGGCGCCGCTTCCACGAATCGATCAGACGCGGCCCAGGCGCCGCTGACGGATCAAACCGGCGCGCGGATTCGGTCCGAGCCGCGAAGCTCACTGCGGTCCGCCGTCATCCGGTCGCGGCGGATGCGCCGACCGGCCGAAATTTGCCTGCTTGCGCCGACCTGGCATCGATGGGTGCCTCCCTTGGTTTCGGAGCGTACCTAACTTCCGCCAGACTATTCGAGACAGCGTAAGATTTTCGTAAAAAATGCGGATCCGGCGACCCGGCCGCGCGACCGCGGTCGTGCTTCGGGCTGCTCCCGAGCCACGACCGCGGTCCGATTGCCGCCTAGAATTTCACCAACAGGCCGGCCGAGAGCACGAACTGGCGCGTTTGCAGGTCCGGATTCCATACGCCGCCGTTGGTCCCGCCGCAGGCGCTTTGCGCCTGCGCCAAATTGTTTGTGCCCGCGGAGGCGCCCGAATTACAAGCGTAGTACTGCGGCGAGCCGTTGTTGCCGCCGGGCGGCGTCACGCCGCCCTGGCCCGCGAAGTACGGAATGTCCGAATGCCGAAATCCGGCCTCCGCCCACCAGGTGATCCACTCCTTCGGCATGAACTGAAAATTGACCGTCGAGTCCCACATATAGGCATGCTGGCCGGGATTTTCGGTGAAATACGGCGAGCCGGATGCCGCGGTTGCCCCGTTGATCGGCGGCAGCAGCGTCAAATAGCGCCCCGGGTTGTTCATTGCACCGCCGCCCAGCGTGACGGCGAACTTGTCGGCGCCAAACCAGATGCGGTTGTAGAGCATCCAGCCGAGGAACGCGCTCTTGTTGGGTCCCTTCGAGCAGGTGATTCCGCCGCCATATTGGCAGCCCGCATCGACGGTGAATGAGAACGCCATCTTCGAGATCCCGGGCGCCGTCGGGCTGTTGAAGTAGCGGTACTCGATGCTGTCGTCGGTGTGCAGGCGCTCGGTGTTGGGAAGGCCGAGGTTGTCCTCGCCGACGCCGTAGTTGTTGAACACCAATTTCAGCGATTCCGTCGGCTGATAGAGGATCTGTCCGCCGTAGCCGAGATGCCCGTTGAATCTCGCGTAAGACTGCCAGCCGTTGATGATCCACGGTTCGATTTTCAGCTTGTTCGTCGGGAACCACTGGATCCGGACGCCGTTGAAGAACCAAGGCGTGTTCGACGACACGTACGACGGCTGGTAGGTCCAGTTGTCGAAGTTGTAGTAGCTGAACAAGCCGATATACGAGACGAAGATTCCGGCGTCGATGTTGAGGCCGTGGTTTACGTCGAAGTGATAGCCGGCGTTCGCCTCCGAGACGTATCGATAGGCGTCCTGCAGGTCCCATTGCCCGACGACGCTGCTCGCGTCATTGCGCGGGGTGGTCGTCGCGAACAGCCCATTCATCGTCAAGATTCTGGCGTGCACGTTATCCCAGTGAAAATCTCCGCCAAAACTGATCTGCTCGATCTGGAATTCGCCGGAGCGAAACGATTCGGTCGAGCCGACGATCGTATGGTCGACCGGATTGTTGAAGTCCGACATGTAGTGCACATCCATGCGGATGTCGGGCGTGAAGAACTTCGTGTCGAACACCGGCTGATGGTTTCGAGGCGAGCCATTGAGCCACGTGAAGTCGCCGAACGCGAACGGCGTGAAATTGTCGACGGCCGGGCCGGCATCCGGCGCTTGCAGCGCGGGTGGCAGCACTTGGCTCAAGGTCGCGACGAGTTGCGGTGAAATCGCCGGCGCGGCCGGCGTCTCGGGCGCGGCCGCGGCGACCGCAGCGCCTGAGGCCGGACCCGGCACGTTCATCGCGATGTCATAGCGGGTCGCCTTGCCGCCGACGACTTGCAGCGCTGCCGAGGAAGCCTCCGGATAGCCGTCGATCTGGATCGTGAGGGACCAGGAGCCCGGCGCGACATCGGCAAATGAATACATGCCGTCGCTGCCGGTCACGGTCGCACGAATGCCGCCGCCCGCTCGTGTCGCGGTCACGGTTGCGCCGGCTACGGGCAGCTTGGCCGAATTGCTTACGATTCCGACGATGGCGCCGGCCGACATCTTGGCCGCCTGCGCCGCGGCCTCTTGAGCTTGCGCAGGCGCAAGCGCGATCCAAGTCATCAGACTCAATGGAAGAATCAATTGCAAACAATATTTTCTTTTCACTGGCGTCGTCCCGTTGTCATTGCGAAATCCAAGAACCGCCGGCGGCGACGCGTGGCCGAATGCGCGATGCATCGAGCCGCCGTCGACAACCGTGTCCGCCTATCATTGAGCAGTCGGACGACGAGTCTACGGACTCGAGCAGGCGCAGATAGACTAAAGCTTGTTAAAAAACGCGCAGTGCGTGTAAGAATCTTGTTAAGAAACGGCGCAGCGCCGCGGCGCTGCGCCCGCGAGACATCGCGAAGCGGCCGGCCTTCAGTCGACGAGCATGCGATCGTGCGCGAGCGGAAGTAAAGCCGGCGGATCCATCGCGGGATTCGTCCGCGAGCTCGAGTGTGGCGCGGCGCCCGCGGACAATTTCACGACGATGCGGGTGCCCTCGAACTCGCGGCTGTCGAGGGCGACGCTGCCTTTGTGCAGTTCGACGATCGCGCTGACGAGCGACAGGCCCAGCCCGCTGCCTGGGACTCCGGAGGTATTGCTGCCGCGATAATAGCGCTCGAATATGCGATCGCGGTCCGAAGCCGGAATGCCGATGCCGTGGTCTTCGACGACGACGGCAACCTGCCCATGTTCTTGCGAGGCCGTCACGCGGATCAGCCCGCCGTTCGGCGAGTACTTCACCGCATTCGACAGCAGATTGCTGAACAGCTGCGACAGCAGGCTTGCGTCGCCGTAGACGATCAGCGGGCGCGTCTCCTCCGGCTCGAGGATGTGTGCCTCCGGCGTCAATTCCCGCTGGAAATGGCAGGCCTCGCGCAGCAGCGCCGCCAAATCGATCTGCGAGGGATGGTAGTGCAGCTCCATCGGGCCGTCGATCAATCGCGCCGAACCGATCAAATTGTCGATGAGCTGCGTCAAGCGGCGCACCATGCTGCGAATCTTGCGCGTGCGCTCGGTCAATTCCCCCACCGTCAATCGGTCTCGAAGCGAGATGAGCCGCTGGGTGTGCCCGTCGATGATCGCGAGCGGCGTGCGAAATTCGTGCGATGCCATCGATACGAAGTTTCGTTGAAGTTGCGTCAGCCGCTGCTGTTCCGCGAGTTTCTCTTGCAACGCGGCCGCCTGCAGCGCCAGGGTTTGTCGATTGCTCGCGAGATCGATCGCGTTGTTGCGAAATACGAGGACCGCGCGCGCCATTTCGCCGATTTCGTCGCGCCGGCGCGTCCCGCCGATGTCGATACTGGTCTCGTCGGCCGCGAGCCGGCGCATGCGCGCAGCCAGATCGACAAGCGGCGCGGATATCGAACGGATGACGTAGAGCATGGCGCCCACAACCAGCAATCCCGTGAGCAGTATCGTGAAGGCGATCTGCGCGCGCGCCTCGTTGTACGCGAGGTCCGATTTCGCACTCGCCTCGCGAGCGCTCGCGATCGTGCGCTCGGTGAGCATCGCGAGCAGGTCGCTCGCGGACGCATACGCCGACTTCGAGGCCTGCTCGAGCAGCATCCTGGCCGCGGCGCCTCGAGAGCTCGGCGGCGGCGCTTTGCTGCGCTCGACGAACTCGCGGTAGTCGCGCCATTTCGATGTGAATCGTGTGTGGAGTTCGGCCTCGGTCGCGTCGTGACGAATCGTGCCGTAGGCGAGCTCGGCTGCCGCGATGCCCCGGTCCAAATCGGCGATTTGCTGCAACGTGGTTGCGCGCTCGCGCGCGCTGCGCGTCCGCAGGATCGTCGCCTGGGCGGCCGGGAAATCGGTCGTGAGATTGTTGAGGTCGCCGAGCGCGCGCGTGCTCGGCAACCATCGGTCGCGGATCTGTGCCGCCGCTTCGTTGACGGAGCTCAGGCTGCGCAGACCCTCGATTCCGAGCACGATCACCAGCAGGAACAGGAACAGAAAGACCAGCGATAGCCGGGCTCGGATCGACCGCGCGCGCTTCAACAATGGCATATCTGATTCAAGCATGGTGTCGAGAAGTCGGTTTCCGGGATGTCGATATCGGCGGAGCGTAGCAGGATCGTCGGCCACCGATAAGTTCTCGGCGGTGCGATCCGGGAAATTTTATATTTTTTTAACGCGGGCGATGTTAGCTTCACGGTTCATGGAACAGCGAACATCGATGTCGACCATGAATGAGACGCGCAAACGGATTCTTTGTATCGATGACGATCGCGATAGCGCGTCGTTGATTTACGAGGAGCTGGTCGACCGCGGCTTCGCCGTCGAGCTCGCCTACAACGGACTCGACGGCCTCGCTGCCATTCTCAGGGATCCGCCGGATTTGGTCGTGTCCGATGTGGGAATGCCCGGAATGTCCGGCTATCAACTGCTAGAGCGGCTCACGCTGCTGGCGCCGCGCTTCGAGAGCGTGCCGTTCGTGTTTCTGACCGCGTTCGGCGACCGCGAGAGCGAGATCAAGGGCTGGCGGCTCGGCGCGGACGATTACCTCACGAAGCCCGTCGATTACGACATGCTCGCGGCGCGCATCAGCGCGCGCCTCGCGCGCGTCGCGCGAAACGCAGTCTGGCCGAAAACGGTCGGCCTGCGCGAGCGCGAGGTGGAGACGCTGACCTGGGCGGCGCGCGGCAAGACGTTCGAGGAAATCGGCGCGATCTTGAGCCTCAGCAAGCGCACCGTCGAGTTTCATTTGGAGAATGCGCGCCGCAAGCTCGGCGTCGCCACTCGTACTCAGGCGTTGATCAAGGCCGCCGCCGGACACCTCATCCAGCCCTGAGCGGCCCGCTGATGCCCCTCGGGAGGCTCAGAGATGCTGCGCACTTCGAGTGCGAGTGTCACGGGAGCGAGAAGAACAGCCCGGCTGTCAGCGCCGCGGATTTCGCGTTGCCGCCGCCGAGTGCGATGCCATAACTTGGTTCGAGGTACCAGCCAACCCGCTGAGTGCGCCAAAAAAATAGATCGAGGACGGCCTCTGCGCCCCAGTGGTCGCCCGGGCCGCCGAGGCCGGCGGCGTGCGTCCATGTGGGACCGAAGCCGGGCATGAGTTCGATCGCACTTGAAAGTCGGAACGGCTTCTTGAAGGGAATTTCGATATCCCAGCTGGTGCCGCCCGCGGTCCGGTACGCGGAAGCGCCGAATTCGATCTCGAGCCAATTCTCGATCGGTTCGATCTCTACGCCCAGCGCGGGTCCAAGGTGCGCAGTACGTTCCGTGATTTCGCGCTCGGCGCTGGCGCCAAGCTCAACGACGATTCCATGATCCGGTCGGGCATTGTCGTCAGGGGCGGCAACGGCAGGGGCAAGAATTGAAAGTGTGCCGAGCGCGACCAGGATGCACTTCACGCTCTGCGACCGGATTGCGCCGGAACAAACAGCCACGGTCGCCGCTTATGGCTTCGGCTTCGGGGGCGGCTTCGACCTTGGTGTCGACCTGGGCTTCGCGGCAGGCAACGCTTCAACGCGCTTCAGGGGCCGCTTCCAGCCCTCGACGGTCGTCTGCTTGGCGCGCGTCAGCGTGAGCTTCCCGGCGGGTGCATCGGCCGCAATCGTCGAGCCCGCGCCGATCGTCGCGTGCGCGCCGATGCGCACCGGTGCGACCAGCATGCTGCCCGACCCGATAAACGCGCCTTCCTCGATCACGGTCGGCCACTTGTCGGCGCCGTCGTAATTGCAGGTGACGGTGCCCGCCCCGACGTTGACGCCGGCGCCAACCTCGGAATCGCCGAGGTAGCTCAAGTGATTCGCCTTGCTCGCCGCGCCGATCGACGAGTTCTTGACCTCGACGAAATTGCCGATGTGCACCTTCGGTTCGAGCACGGTACCCGGCCGCAGCCGCGCGAACGGACCGATCACGCAGTGCTCCGCGACGCGGGCCTCCTCGATGATCGAATTGGCGTGGATTTCGGTGTCGGCGCCGATCTCGGAATCGCGGATGATGCAGTTCGGCCCGACGCGCACGCGCGCGCCGAGCTTGACGTCCCCGAGCAGCACCGCGTTGACGTCGATCGACACGTCGCGCCCGACACGCACGTGGCCGCGAACGTCGATGCGCGCGGGATCCGCGAGCGTCGCGCCCGCGAGCATCAATTCGCGCGCGCGCTCGTGGCGGTAGGCCGCTTCGCACTGCGCGAGCTGGATGCGGTCGTTGACGCCGAGAACCTCCGACTCATGCGACGCCATGACCGCATGCACCGGAATTGCCGCCCTTACGGCCGCTGCGACCACGTCGGTCAGATAGAATTCATGCTGGGCGTTGTCGCTGCGCAATCCCAGCAGCCAGCCACGCAGCTGCGCCGCGGGAATCGCCATGAGCCCCGCATTGACCTCATGGATGTCGAGCTGCGCCGGGGTCGCGTCCTTTTGTTCGACGATCGCGCGCACCGCGCCGCCCGCATCACGGACGATGCGCCCATAGCCCCCCGGCGCCGCGACTTGCGCGCACAGCAGCGAGATCGCAGGCGGCTGCGCCGCGCGCAGCAGCGAGCGCAGCGTATCGGCGCGGATCAAGGGCACGTCGCCGTAGAGCACGAGCACCAGATGGTCGTCGGGGATCATCGGCATTGCCTGCATGACCGCATGTCCGGTGCCGAGCTGCTCGGCCTGCAGCACCCAGTCGATGCGCTCGTGCTCGAACGCGGCCTGCACTTCGCTGCCGCCGTGGCCGTACACGACGTAGATGCTGTCGGGGCTCAAGCGCCGCGCGGTCTCGATGACGTGCTGGAGCAGCGGTTTGCCCGCGAGCGGCTGCAGCACTTTCGGCAGGTCGGAATTCATCCGTTTGCCCTGGCCGGCTGCGAGTACGACGACGGAGAGCTGCAAGATCTTAAGACTCCGGCGTTTGAGCAGAGGGTGTTAGCGTTTCGGGCGCAGCCGGTTGATCGCGCGCAATTGCGCGACGGCGCGCGCCAGTTCCGCCTGCGCCTCGGCGATCTCGAGCTTGTCGGTGCGGCTCTGCACCGCCTCTTCGGCGCGCGCCTTGGCGGCGAGGGCCGCCGCTTCGTCGAGGTCCTTGGCACGCGCCGCGGTATCGGCGAGTACCGAGACGAGGTGCGGTTGGATTTCGAGCGCCCCGCCGCCGACGTAGAACGACTGTTCGTCCTGGCCCTCGATCTGCACGCGAACTTCGCCGGGCTTCAAGGTCGTGAGCAGCGGCGCGTGGCGCGGCGCAATGCCGAGCTCGCCCTGCGAGCCCGGGACGAACACCATGCTCGCCTCGCCCGAGAAGATCTGTCCCTCGGCGCTGACGATGTCGACGTGAATAGTGTGGGCCATGAACGCGTGCTTCCCTTAGGTCAGGGTCTTGGCTTTTTCGACGGCTTCTTCGATCGCGCCGATCATATAGAAGGCCTGCTCCGGCAGATGGTCGTATTCGCCCGCGATGATCGCCTTGAAGCCGCGGATGGTGTCCTTGAGCGGCACGATCTTGCCGTCCTGCCCCGTGAACACCTTGGCGACGTTGAACGGTTGCGACAGGAAGCGCTGGATCTTGCGCGCGCGGTACACGGTGCGCTTGTCTTCCTCGGACAGCTCGTCCATGCCGAGAATCGCGATGATGTCCTGCAGTTCCTTGTAGCGCTGCAGCACCGCTTGCACGCCGCGCGCCGTTTCGTAATGTTCTTCGCCGACGACCAGGGGATCGAGCTGCCGGCTGGTCGAGTCCAGGGGATCGACGGCCGGGTAGATGCCGAGCGAGGCGATCTGGCGCGACAGCACCACGGTCGCGTCCAAGTGCGCGAACGTCGTCGCGGGCGAGGGATCCGTCAAGTCGTCCGCCGGCACGTAGACGGCCTGGATCGAGGTGATCGAACCGGTCTTGGTCGAGGTGATGCGTTCCTGCAATACGCCCATTTCCTCGGCGAGCGTCGGCTGGTAGCCCACCGCCGAGGGCATGCGGCCGAGCAGCGCGGAGACTTCGGTGCCGGCCAGCGTGTAGCGATAGATGTTGTCGACGAAGAACAGCACGTCGCGGCCTTTGCCGGTAGCCTGCTTCTCGTCGCGGAAATATTCCGCCATCGTGAGTCCGGTGAGCGCGACGCGCAGGCGATTGCCCGGCGGCTCGTTCATCTGGCCGTAGACCATCGCGACCTTGGAATTGCTCAGCGTATCCTTGTCGATGACGCCGGATTCGATCATTTCGTGGTAGAAGTCGTTGCCTTCGCGCGTGCGCTCGCCGACGCCCGCGAACACGGACAGGCCGCTGTACTGCTTCGCGATGTTGTTGATGAGCTCGAGCATGTTGACGGTCTTGCCGACGCCCGCACCTCCGAACAACCCGACCTTGCCGCCCTTCGCGAACGGCACCAGCAAATCGATGACCTTGATGCCGGTGACCAGCAGGTCCTGGCCGCCCGCCTGCTCGTCATAGGCGGGCGCGGGACGGTGGATCGGCAGATAGTCCTTGGCCTCGACCGGGCCTCGCTCGTCCTGCGGCCTGCCGAGCACGTCCATGATGCGCCCCAAAGT
Organism: uncultured Gammaproteobacteria bacterium; assembly: GCA_963782845.1. Classification (GTDB taxonomy): domain Bacteria; phylum Pseudomonadota; class Gammaproteobacteria; order Steroidobacterales; family Steroidobacteraceae; genus Bog-1198. Next base: position 348,263 of record CAWALM010000004.1, read on the forward strand.
GCCGGCGCCGACCGGCACCATGATGCCCTGGCCGGTGCTCTGCACGGTCAGGCCGCGGCGCAGGCCCTCGGAAGGACCCATCGCGATCGCGCGCACGATGCCGTCGCCCAGCTGCTGCTGTACTTCGAGCGTCAGATCCGCATCATCGAGCTTGAGCGCCTCGTAGATCTTGGGGATCTGATCGCGCGGAAATTCCACATCGATTACCGCGCCGATGATTTGCACGATTTTGCCGCTGGACATTGAATAACCCTCTTAGCTTAAACCGCTGCCGCGCCGCCGACGATTTCCGAAAGTTCTTTCGTGATCGCGGCCTGGCGGGCCTTGTTGTAAATGAGTTGCAGCTCGTCGATCAGCGAACCGGCATTGTCGGTCGCGCTCTTCATCGCGACCATGCGAGCCGCCATTTCGCAGGCGACGTTTTCGACCGCGCCCTGGTAGACTTGGGCTTCGATGTAGCGCATGAGGTAGCCGTCGAGAATCTCGATCGCATCCGGCTCGTAGAGATAGTCCCAGCGCTCTTGCAGTTCCGACTTGTCGATCGTCTGCAGCGGCAGCAGCTGCGAAACGACGGCCTTCTGCGTCATCGTGTTGACGAACACATTGTGGACCAGAACCAGGCGGTCGATCTTCGCGTCGCGGTAGCCGTCGAGCATGACCTTGACGGCGCCGATGAGGTCCTTGAGCTGCGGCCGGTCGCCCAAGTGGGTCGCGGTCGCGTCGATTTGCACGCCCGCGAGCCGCCGGAAGAACTGCTGCGCCTTGGAGCCGATCGTGCAGAGATGTATCGCGGCATCTTCGCCTGCGCTTCCTTGATCGCGGTCAAGGCCGCCTTGAACAGGTTCAGATTCAGCGAGCCGCACAGGCCCCGATCGGTGCTGATCACGATGATGCCGACCGACTTCACGGGCCGCTCGAGCGTGAACGGATGCTTGTAGTCGAGATTCACTTGGCGAAGATGGCCGATGATCTTGCGGATCTTCTCCGCGTACGGGACGCGCCATGCGCATGCGCTCCTGCGCCTTGCGCATCTTGCTCGCCGCGACCATCTCCATGGCCTTGGTGATCTTGCGAGTGTTCTTGATGCTCGCGATTTTCCCGCGGATTTCCTTTGCGCCTGCCATTGGCTACTCTTTCTAGATCCTGCGCTTCAAAGCGTCGCGAAGAATTCGTCGCAGCACTTCTTGAGTGCGGCTTCGACATCCTTCGAGAGGTCCGGCTTGGAATTGATGCCCTTGAGCAGGTCCGCGTAGGTGCTGCGCGCGAACGCCTGCAGCGCCCGCTTCGGTTTCGACGACCTTGCGCCGATCGACCTTGTCGAAGTAGCCGTTGTTCGCGGCATAGAGCGACAAGGCCATTTCCGCGACCGACATCGGCGCGTACTGCTTCTGCTTCATGAGCTCGGTGACGCGCTGGCCGCGCTCGAGCTGCCGGCGCGTCGCTTCGTCGAGGTCGGAGGCGAACTGCGAGAACGCCGCGAGTTCGCGGTATTGCGCGAGCGCGAGGCGCACGCCGCCGCCGAGCTTCTTGATGATGTTGGTCTGCGCGGCGCCGCCGACGCGCGACACCGAGATGCCCGCGTTGATGGCGGGGCGCATGCCGGCGTTGAAGAGGTCGGCCTCGAGGAAGATCTGGCCGTCGGTGATCGAAATCACGTTGGTCGGCACGAACGCCGTGACGTCGCCCGCCTGGGTCTCGATGATGGGGAGCCCCGTCAGCGACCCGGTCTTGCCCTTGACGCGGCCCTTGGTGAACTTCTCGACGTATTCCTCGTTGACGCGCGCGCTCCGCTCGAGCAGGCGCGAGTGCAGGTAGAACACGTCGCCGGGATAGGCTTCGCGGCCCGGCGGGCGGCGCAGCAGCAGCGAGATCTGGCGATAGGCGACCGCCTGCTTCGAGAGATCGTCGTAGACGATCAGCGCGTCTTCGCCGTTGTCCATGAAATACTCGCCCATCGCGCAGCCGCCGTAGGGCGCGAGGTATTGCATCGCGGCGGGCATCGAGGCGGAGGCCGCGACCACGATCGTGTGCGCCATCGCGCCGTGCTCCTCGAGCTTGCGCACGACGTTCGCGATCGAACTCTGCTTCTGGCCGATTGCGACGTAGACGCACTTAACGCCCGTGCCCTTCTGGTTGATGATCGTGTCGACGGCCACCGCGGTCTTGCCGGTCTGGCGGTCGCCGATGATCAGTTCGCGCTGGCCGCGGCCGATCGGCACCATCGAGTCGATCGCCTTGAGTCCGGTCTGAACCGGCTGCGAGACGCTCTTGCGGAAAATGACGCCGGGAGCCACGCGCTCGAGCGGCGACGACAGCTTGGCGTTCACCGGGCCCTTGCCGTCGAGCGGGAGCCCCAACGCATCGACGACGCGTCCGAGCAGCTCGGGACCGACCGGCACTTCGAGAATGCGACCCGTGGTCTTGACCGTGCGAGCCTTCGGAGATGTGCTTGTAGTCGCCGAGCACCACTGCGCCGACCGAGTCTTGCTCGAGGTTCAGCGCCAGGCCGAAAGTGTTGCCGACGAACTCGAGCATCTCGCCGTAGCGCGCATCGGCAAGGCCGTGGATGCGCACGATGCCGTCGGTGACGCTCACGACGGTGCCGACGTTGCGCGCCTCCGTGGCGGACTGGAATTTCTCGATGCGCGCCTTGATGAGGTCGCTGATTTCCGATGCCTTGATGGACATATCGATCCTCTTGCGGCGAGCCCTTCTATCGGGCCCGCAGATAAGCTGCTGTTCTACCCTGTCAAATCCGTTGCGAGCCGCTGCAAACGACCCCTCAAGGAGCCGTCGATCACTAGATCCCCGGCGCGCACAATCGCGCCGCCCAAGAGCGCCGCATCGACCGACAACCGCATGCGCACGCTGCGCTTGAGACGCGTGCTCAAGGCGAGCTCGAGCTTCTGCTGCTGGGCGGCGTCGAGCGCGATCGCCGAGACCACGTCGACGTCGGCGGTGTTCTCGGCATCCGCGCGCAAGCTTTCGTAGTGCGCCGCGATTTCCGGAAGCAGCGTGAGACGGCGGTTCTCCGCGAGCACGCGCACGAAATTCGCGAGCGGTGCGTCGAGCGCGGCGCCGGCGACGCCGGTGATCAGGTCGGCGAGATCGGCCGCGGTCCACTTCGGGCTCTTGGTGGCGGCCGCGACGCGCGGATCGGCGACGATCTCGGCCGCCGTCGACAATCCTTCCGACCAGCGCTTGAATGCATTCGCGCCGCGCGCGAATTCGAACGCCGCTTTCGCGTACGGCCGGGCGATGGTTGCCCGCTCAGCCACGAGCGATCTCTGCCGCGAATTGATCGAGCAATGCCGCGTGCGTCTTGGGATCGATCTCGCGCCCCAAGAGCCGCGAGGCGCCTTCGACCGCGAGCTTGCCGACTTCCTTTTGCAAGCCTTCGCGCGCGCGCGTGGTCTCGCGCGCGACCTCGTCGCGGGCCGCGCTCACGAGCCGCTGCGCCTCGCTCGAGGCCGTGCCCTTGGCTTCATCGACGATCTCGTTCGAGCGCTTGCCGGCCTGCTCGACGATTTGCGCCGCGCGATCGCGGGCTTCGCGGATGATCTCCTTGGAGCGCTTTTCGGCCTCTTCGAGGTCCTTCTGGCTCTGGCTCGCGGCGGCGAGACCCTCGGCCAGTTTCTTTTGGCGCGTTTCGATGGCCTCCATGATGTTGGGCCAGATGAACTTCATGACCGCCCATGCGACCAGGAAGAACACCACCCCTTGGATGACCAGCGTAATGGCTAAATCCATATCCTTACTCCTAGCGCGGCGCCCCGATCGGCGCGCCGACCCTGCGCCGCTTTACTTCGCGCCCAGCGCGGACAAGAACGGGTTGGAATAGAGCAGCAGGAAGCCGACGGCCACGCCGATGATGGGCACCGCGTCGAGCAAGCCCGCGACGATGAACATCTTGATCTGCAGCATGTTCGTGAGCTCCGGCTGGCGCGCCGAGCTTTCGAGGAATTTGCCGCCCAGGATGCCGAAGCCGATCGCGGCACCGAGGCCGCCCAGGCCGATGACCAAGTCCCGCCGCAATCACGCTGGCGCTCATGAGTTGAGCGATTTGGGTCACATCTTGCATTACTGTCTCCGTCGGTCTTTAAAGTCTTGTGAGGTTTCGACGTCAGTGCTTGTCGGCCGCAATACCGACGTACACGATCGTCAGGGTCATGAAAATGAACGCCTGCAGCGTGATGATCAGATAATGGAATCCGGTCCAGATCACGCCGGCCGCGAACTGGCCTATCCCGAGAAAATAGGTCGACACGTGGTCGAGCGCCGCGCCCAGCGTGAAGCAGGCGATCAGCAGGAAAATGAGCTCGCCGGCGTACATGTTGCCGAACAGTCGCAGCGACAGCGACAGCGGCCGCACGACTTCCTCGATCACGCGCAGAATAAAATTGATCGGCGCCAGCAGCATCTTGCCGATCCAGCCATGCGCGTGAAACGGCGCGGTGAACCACTCCGCGAAGAAGCCGACGACGCCCTTGTGCTTGATGCCGATATACCAGAGCAGCAGGAACACGCCGAGCGCCATGCCGACCGTCGTGTTGATGTCGGCGGTCGCGACGGTGCGCAGATGTTCGACGCCGAACAGCTTCGCGGCGGCCGGCAGCGCATCGACGGGCAGAATGTCCATGAAATTTTCGAGGAACACCATGCAGAAGATCGTGATCGCGAGCGGCGCGATGAATTTGCTCGAGCCGTGAAAGGTGTCTTTGACCATGCCGTCGACGAATTCGACGAGCAGCTCGACGGCTGCCTGCAGCTTGCCCGGCACACCGCTGGTTGCGCGCCGCGCGACGATCGAGAGCGTCACGATGAACAGCAGCGAGATCACGAGCCGGAAGATCACGCTGTCGATATGGATCACCAAAAGCTGCCATGCGCATTGATTGACAGTCAGATGGGTCAGATGGTGCTTGATATAGCCCGTCATCCCGCCGGCAACTTCTTCTTCGACCATCATTCCAAAGCGCATAGATCCCCGGTCTTCTTTTCAGCGACGCTCATTTGATACCGCGTCAAACCAATCCAGTAAGCCAATTGCGCCGCGATCATACCGATCAGCAGCGGCCCTGCGTCGAGCCTCGCGCGCGCGAGCGCCACATAGAGCGCGAGCACGAGCCACAACCACTGCAACGCCTTGCCCGCATACAACGCGGTGCCGAGCGTGACGGCGCCCGCGACTCCGGGCTTGAATGCACGCCAACCGAACACCGCGCTGCCGATGGCCACGATCACACCACCCGCCAGTGCCGCAACGCCGGCGGATGCGCCTTTCAACACGAGAAACAGAGACGCGGCAACCAGTGCGCAACCTGCCTGCAGCAATACGATCCGAACGACCAGACGGTGATTGCGAGCCAGCATGCCGCTCATCGAGGCGGAAGCCAGAAGGAACCTGGCGCACGACGGCCCACAAGGCGCGAATTCCACAACATAATAGCCGTCGCCAGTCAGAACAGCCGCGGCATTATAGGGATGGGGCCTTGGCTCATCAAGGTGTTTTGAACCCTTGTTTTTCGTGGTTTTGAGGGGCTATTTGATGTGGGTGAGGATCCCGTCGAGTTCGTCGAGGCTGTTGTAGCTCACGACCAATTTGCCCTTCCCCGAAGAGCCGTGCTGAAACAAGACCTTAGCGCCCAATTTTTCCGCGAGCTCGCGCTCGAGCCGGCGGATGTCCGGGTCGACGCCGACGACGTCGTGATTCGCGGGCGGCGATGGGAGTAAGTAGTTTTCGCACCATCGCTTCGGTATCCCGCACCGACAAACCCCGGGCTGCGACGATGCCGGCAATCTCGATTTGCTGGCCGCGCGAGGAGAGACCCAGCAGCGCGCGCGCATGCCCCATCTCGATGCTGCGCCGCTCAAGCAGCTCCTTGACTTCGTCGGCGAGGTCCATGAGCCGCAGCAGGTTGCTGACGGCCGCGCGCGAGCGCCCGACCGCCTCCGCCGCCGCCTGATGCGTCAAACCGAATTCGCCGATCAAGCGCGCGAGTGCGCGCGCCTCTTCGAGCGGGTTGAGGTTCTCGCGCTGAATGTTCTCGATGAGCGCCATCGCGACCGCGGCCTCGTCGGGAACGTCGCGGATGACCGCCGGAATCTCGGCGAGCCCGGCAATCTGCGCGGCCCGCCAGCGCCGCTCGCCGGCGATGATTTCGTAACGCTGGGACTCGTCGGATATGCGCCCCGAGAGCGGCCGCACGAGGATCGGCTGCACGATGCCCTGCGCCTTGATCGACTCGGCGAGATCGTTGAGGGATTCGGCGCGCATGTCGATGCGCGGCTGGTACTTGCCTCGTTGCAGCAAATCGAGCGGCAGGCTCGCCAACCGATCGCCGGCCGCTTGGATTGGATCGGACTGGGTGACTTTGGCCCGTTGCGCGAGCAACGGACTCAACTCGGCGAGTCCTCGACCCAAAGACGGCTTTTTGCCCGACATCCTGCTTTCCAGTTGGTGGATGCGCGGATTATACGGGTGCGGGCGGTAGATCGTCGTGGCGATCGTCTCGCCCTCATCGCGCCGAATCATCTCGCCGGCGAGCGCGAGATAGGCGAGCGCGCCGCGCGACTCCTTGTCGTGCAACAGCGCCGGCTTGCCGAAGCTCGGCGCCTCGGCGAGGCGCACGTTGCGCGGGATCACGGTGCGGAACACCTTCGCGCCGAAATGCTCGATGAGCTGCGCCGAGACCTCGTTCGCGAGGTTGTTGCGCGGGTCGAACATCGTGCGCAGCAAGCCCTCGATCTCGAGGTCGGTGTTGATGCTCTGCCGGATCTGCTCGACCGTTTGCATGAGCGCGGTCAAGCCTTCGAGCGCGTAGTACTCGCACTGCATCGGCACCATGACCGAGTCGGCGGCCACGAGTGCATTGAACGTCAGCATATTCAGCGACGGCGGACAGTCGATCAGGATGACGTCGAAATCCTCGCGGATCGGCTTCAAGCGCGTTGCGCAGCTTGAATTCGCGTCCGGCGCTCATCGAGAGCAGCCGCACTTCCGCGGCGGTCAGGTCTTGGTTCGAAGGCAGCAGCATGAAGCCGCCGAATTCGACCGGAACCAGCGCCTCCATCGCGGAACAGTCGCCGAGCATCACGTCGCAGCTGGTGCGCGACAGCGTGTGCTTGTCGATCCCGCAGCCCATCGTGGCATTGCCCTGCGGGTCGAGATCCACGAGCAGCACGCGCCGCTTGGTCGCTGTCAGGGACGCGGCAAGATTGACGGCGGTCGTGGTCTTGCCGACTCCGCCCTTTTGGTTCGCGACCGCGATGACCCGTTTCATGATTTGCTCGATTTGGGGCCGGCCCGTGAGATTTCCACAAGATGCCGCTCGCCGTCCAGTCCGGGCACGCGCAGCCGATGCACGGCAAGCACCCGAAATGCCTTCGGCAACGCCGAGATCTCTTCCTCGGGCCGCTTGCCCTTCATCGCGAGCAGGCGCCCGTTGGGCGCGCACAAATGCCCCGCGTAGGCCACGAAATCCGCCAGGGACGAGAGCGCCCGCGCAATCACCGTATCGTAGAGCGCCGGCGGCCGGTAGCGTTCGGCGCGCTCATTGACGACTTCGACGTTGGCGAGCGCGATCCGTTGCGCCGTTTGCGCAACGAAGCGCGCCTTCTTGCCGGTCGCCTCGATGAGCGCGAAGTGGCGTTGCGGGATTCACGATCGCGAGCGGGAGTCCCGGAAATCCCGCGCCGGTGCCGACATCGGCGACGCGCGAGCCCAGCAAGAACGGCTGCAGACTCAAGCTGTCGAGCAGATGTTTGCAGAGCATGCCGGGCCGGTCGCGGATCGCCGTCGAGATTGAATTGCGCATTGCCGGCCTCGAGTTCATCGACGAGGCGGATCAGCGCTTCGATCTGAGGCGGGGATGCGTCGATGCCGAGCTCGCGCGCGCCCTCCCTCAGCAAGTCGCGCTCCGGCGGCCGGCTCATGCGCGGATGCCGGCGCGGGCTTCATGCATTCTTGACGAGCGCGGCCGCAAATTCATTGACGGGGGTCGCGAGCAGCTTCGGCTTGTCGGCGAACCGCTCGCCGATCATGGCAGCCTGCTTCGGCGCGAAATGCCCCGCGACGCTCGCCGCGAACTTCTCGACGAGCTTTGGAATCCCTTCGGCGCGCCGCTTGCGGTGCCCTATCGGGGAAATCGACGGCGACGCGCCGGCTCGCCGTGCCGTCGGTGAAAAACACCTGGACCGCATTGCCGATATAGCGCTTCGCGGGATCGTAGTAGTCCTTCGTGAACGCCGGGTTTTCGGTGACGACCATCTTGGCGCGCAGCGCATCGACGCGCGGATCCTGCGCCACCGCGTCCTCGTAATCGTCGGCGCTCAAGCGTCCGAACAGCAGCGGGATTGCGGTCATGTACTGGATGCAGTGGTCGCGGTCGGCGGGGTTTGCGAGCGGACCGGTCTTGTCGATGATGCGCACGCCCGGCTCCTGCGTCTCGATCGTGACTTTCGCTATTTTATCGAGCTTGTCCTTGATCTCCGCATGCAGCGTGAGCGCGCACTCGACCGCGGTCTGCGCATGGAACTCCGCCGGGAAGCTGATCTTGAACAGGACGTTCTCCATGACGTAGCTGCCGTAGCCGCGGTCGAAGGCGAACGGCTTGCTCTTGAACAGCACGTCGTAGAAGCCCCAGCGCGGCGCCGACAGCGCGGACGGGTAGCCCATCTCGTTGGTCATCGCGATCAAGGCATGGCGCACCGCGCGCGCGGTCGCGTCTCCCGCGGCCCAGCTCTTGCGCGACCCGGTGTTGGGCGCGTGGCGGTAAGTGCGCAGCGCTCCGCCGTCGATCCAGGCGTTGGACACCGCATTGACGATCTGATCGCGAGTGCACCGCCCAGCATGCGCGTCGCGACCGCGGTCGACGCGACGCGCACCAGGATCACGTGATCGAGTCCGACGCGATTGAAGCTGTTCTCGAGCGCGAGTACGCCCTGGATCTCATGCGCCTTGATCATCGCCGTCAGGAGGTCGCGGACCACCAACGGCGCGTGCCCTTCGTTGTGCGCTTTGCGCGAGAGGTAGTCGCCGACGCTCAAGATCGCGCCGAGGTTGTCCGACGGATGGCCCCACTCGGCGGCGAGCCAGGTGTCGTTGAAATCCAGCCAGCGCACCATCGCGCCGATGTTGAATGCGCCCATGACGGGGTCGAGTTCGAAGCTCGTGCCGGGCACACGCGCGCCTTGCGCCATCGTCGCGCCCGGCACGACCGGCCCGAGCAGCTTCGTGCAGGCCGGGTACTGCAGCGCGAGAAACCCGCAGGCGAGCGTGTCCATGAGGCAGTAGTAGGCGGTGTCGTAGGCATCTTGCGAGCGAATCTCGTAGGAGAGCACGTAGTCGGCGATGTCCTGCAGCACCTGGTCCGCATCGGGGCGCTGCGCAGCTTTCGGATCGGCGTGGTGCATGGGCGCTTAAACTCGCTTCACGAGGGGAATGAAGGCCTGATGCTCGGGGCCCGTGTAATTGGCTGTCGGTCGGATGATCTTTCCGTCCGCGCGCTGCTCGATCACGTGCGCGCTCCAACCGGTGGTGCGCGCGATCACGAACAGCGGCGTGAACATCGCGGTCGGCACATCCATCGCCGCGTAGGAAACCGCCGAGAACCAGTCGAGATTCGGAAACAGCTTCTTGACTTCCCACAGCACCGATTCGATGCGTTCGGCGACCTCGAAATGGCTCGTGTCGCCGGTCTCCTCGGCGAGGCGGCGCGCGACCCGCTTGATGACCTGATTGCGCGGATCGGCAATCGTGTAGACCGGATGGCCGAAGCCGATGATGACCTCTTTCTCGCCGACACGGCGCCGGATGTCGGCCTCCGCCTCGTCCGGATTCGCATAGCGCTGCTGGATCTCGAACGCGACCTCGTTGGCGCCGCCATGCTTGGGTCCGCGCAGTGCGCCGATCGCGCCCGTGACGCACGAGTACATATCCGAGCCGGTTCCCGCGATGACCCGCGCCGTGAACGTCGAGGCATTGAATTCGTGCTCGGCGTAGAGAATCAGCGAGGTGTGCATCGCGCGCACCCACGAGGCGGACGGCACGCGCTGATGCAGAAGGTGCAGGAAATGGCCGCCCACGCTGTCGTCGTCGGTCTCGACCTCGATGCGCCTACCGTGCTGGCTGAAATGATACCAATAGCCGAGCATCGAGCCTTGCGATGCCACCAGCCGATCGGCGATGTCGCGCGCGCCGGCGGCGCCATGATCGTCCTTCTCGGGAAACGCGCAGCCGAGCGCCGAGACTCCGGAGCGCAGCACGTCCATCGGATGCGTCGTCGGTCCGATCGCCTCGAGCACCGTGCGCACCATCCCGGGCAGCGCGCGCAAGGACTTGAGCTTCTCTTTGTAGCGCGCGAGCGTGCTCTGATTCGGCAGCGCGCCGTGAATCAACAGGTAGGCGATTTCCTCGAATTCGCAGGTTTCGGCGATTTCCAGGATGTCGTAGCCGCGGTAGCTCAGGTCGTTGCCGGTGCGGCCCACGGTGCACAGCGCCGTGTTGCCGGCGGGCACGCCCGAGAGCGCGACGGATTTTTTCGGCTTGAAGGTCGAATCGGGAGTCGGTGTTTCGCTCATGAGGGCCCCAGCTTCTTCTGGTAGGAGTCGTAATCCAGATATTTGTAGAGATCCGCGCGCGACTGCATCGTATCGAGCACGTTGCGCTGCGTGCCGTCGCGACGGATCGCCTCGTAGGTCTTGAGCGCGGCCGCGTTCATCGCGCGGTAGGCCGAACAGCAGTACAGCACGACGTCGACGCCGGCCGAACCCAGTTCTGCGGTCGTGTAGAGCGGCGTCTTGCCGAACTCGGTGATGTTGGCGAGCACCGGCACCTTGACCGCGGCCTTGAAGCGCTTGGTACATCGCAAGGTCAGCGACGGCCTCCGGGAAGATCATGTCGGCGCCGGCCTCGACGCAGGCGACGGCGCGCTCGATCGCGCGGTCGATGCCCTCGATCGCGAGCGCGTCGGTGCGCGCCATGATCACGAACGCATCGTCGGTGCGCGCATCGACGGCCGCTCTGACGCGATCGACCATTTCCTGCTGCGGTACGATTTCCTTGCCGGGCAGGTGTCCGCAGCGCTTCGCCTGAACCTGGTCCTCGATGTGCAGACCCGCGGCGCCGGCCTTGATGAACGAACGCACCGTCCGCGCGATATTCAACGCGCCGCCCCAGCCGGTGTCGGCATCGACGAGCAGCGGCAGCGACGCCGCATCGGTGATGCGCCGGATGTCGATGAGCACGTCGTCCATGCTGCTGATGCCGAGATCCGGAAATCCGAGCGAATTGGCGGCGACTCCGCCGCCGGAAAGATAGAGGGCCTTGAACCCCGTGGCCTCGGCGAGGCGCGCGGCATAGGCGGTGATCGCGCCGACGACCTGCAGCGGCCGTTCGGCCTCGAGCGCGGCGCGAAATTTCGCGCCCGCAGACGTCAGGTTGGGCATCGTGTCCTCCTCGGAGCGGATCGTGGGTTACGCGCTGCAGCGGCGCGCATGGAGTTTATCAAAATGCCGCGTGTCGAGATCAGCGGCGTCGATCATGGCCGGGCCGCGAACGGCCGGGCAGCGAACCGCCGGGCCGCGCTCGGCCGCGGTCATTCGGCCGCGTCGGCGGCGCTCACGACGACCGACAGGTCGGTCTCCCCCGGCTCCGTCCCCGCGTCGAGCCACGCGCGGAACGCCGCCGCGCGATCCTGGCCCTCACAATGCGGCGCATTCTCGGCAGCCGGATGCGCATCCTGGCGCGCGGCGGCGCAAAACCGCGCGAACAGGTCCGCGGCCGCCTCGGCGGGCAAGCTCACGACCGCCTCGACGCGGTTCAAGCGATCGTTGCGAAAACACAGGAAAAACGTGGTCTGCCGCGCGGCCGACGAGGCGCGGCGGCGCGACGGTCCGAGGAGTAGCAGTCCTCGGCCGGCGATTTGGCCGCCGATTCCTGATCGTCGCGGAACAGCAGGACTTCGTGCAGCGATTCCTGCAGGCTCCGCCGTTCGCTGCCGAAGGGCACGATGATGAGGCCGCGCCAATCGAACGAGGGATCGGGGACCGAGGGCGGCGCGGGCGGCACGGGGAACGAGTGCGCCGTCGATGCCGGGCGCGCCAGCGGCAGCGGCGGTGTCGAGCTGCAAGCGGCGAGCGCCGGCAGCAGGGCGGCAAGCGCGCGGCCGCCTAGCGCGCGGCCGCCTAGCGCGCGGCGCGCGACAGCCATGCGTCGAGTCCCGCGGTATTGAGCCGCACGTCGCCGTCGAGCAGTGCATGGCGCAGCGAGGCGTCGCCGGGGTGTCCGTGGGCATCGAGGCGCGCCGACAAATGATCGAACAGCTCCGCGGCAATTCTTTCGCTGCGCTCGGGGAGCGCCGCGCAGCGCGCGGCAATCGCGACGTATGCATCGATATCGGCGTGCATGTCGGCTCCCAAGCGTGGGATGTCCTCGACGCGGCTGTAGTGCGTGAGATAGGCGGCCTTGGGGCGCAGCTGCAGGATTCGATCGACCGATGCGTGCAGCTGCACGGGATCGAACTGACTCGGCGTCGTCGCCGCGAACACGAACTCGCCGGCGGCGGTGTCGAGCTCCCGGTAGCTCACGCCGAATGTGTCGCCCGCGAAAATCTCGCCCGCATCGCGGTCGACGATGCACAGATGGTGGAGCGCGTGTCCGGGCGTATGGATGAACTCGAGCGTGCGCCGCCCGAGCGGCAGGCGCTCACCCTCCTCGACCGTGACGATGCGCTCGGCGGCGACCGCGCGCATCTCGCCGTAATATCTCGCGTAAACCTCGGCGCCGTAAACGGCCTTGGTCGCCGCGATCAGCTTCGAAGGATCGCGGACGTGCGCCGCGCCGCGCGGATGCACGACGACCCGCGCGCGCGGCAGGCTTTCCGCGAGGCGACCGACGCCGCCCGCGTGGTCGAGGTGCACATGCGTCAGCAGGATGTAGTCCACGTCATCCGCGGCCAGGTCGGCGGCCGACAGCGCGGCGAGCAGGTTAGGCACTGAGTGGTGCGTACCCGTATCGACGAACGCGCCGCGACCGCCCTCGAAGATCAAGTGGCTCGCGTCGAGCTGCGGGCGCACGAATTCGGTGTCGATCGCGAGGACACCCTCGCCGACATGCCGGAACAGCGAGCGAGCGGCGCTCATTCAATCCTTGCCTACGCGGCGCTCGAGTTCGGCGAGCTCCGCGATGGCGTCCGGATCCGCGAGCGGCGACTCCGGTCCCTGCGCTCGGCGCAGCGCCTGCACCGCGGCGGCTTTGAACTGCGCGAATACCAGGCCGTAGTGCGTGCGCCAATCGGCGAGCAGCTCGGGCTCGAAGCCTTCGTAGTCGCGCTCGTGAACCACCGCATCGACGACCATTGCGCAGACGGCGACCTGCTGCAACCGGCGCTCGGAGAGGCGCGGCGCGGCGATCGCCTCCGCGAAACTGCGTCGCAGATACGCGGGCGGATCGGCGCTCGCGATATCGTCGAGCTGGTCGCCGACATCGAAGGATTTGAGAAGATGATCGAAGCCCGGCATCGTTCCATTATCCTCGCGGTATGCGAACATAGGAACCAATGACGCGCCTTTTTTGTTTGGTTTTGCTCAGCGCCGCAGCGGCGCCGTGGAGCGCGGCCGCCGCGGGAGTGCGAATCGAGCGCGGCTCGCTGCAGTTCGACGACGTGCCGCCGATCACGGCGGCTACCGCGCAGCGGGTCGAGTCCTATTTGAGCGCCCGCGAAGCGGCCGCGCTCGGCTGGACCGCGCAAGGCCAGCTGCTGATCTCGACGCGCCTCGGCGACACCACGCAGCTGCACCTCGTCGAGCGGGCCGGCGGCGCGCGGCGCCAGCTGACCTTCGAGCGCGAACCCGTGCTGACGGGCGCCTTCAGCCCCGATCCCGCGCGCAGCGGCTTTTTTTATTTCGAGGACACCGGCGGCGACCAGAGATTCCAGCTCTACTATCGCAGGCAGGGCGAGGCGGCCGCGAAAATTCTCACGGACGGAAAGTCCGCGAACTGCGCCGCGATTTGGTCGAACTCCGGCCGTGCGATCGCATTTTCCAGTACCGCGCGCAACGGCAAGTCGTTCGACATCGATGTCGTCGAGCCGGAGAGCGGCACGCTGCCGAGACTCGTGTTGGCGGGCGATGGGGCCGCCTGGACCGCGCTCGATTGGTCACCCGACGACAGCAAACTTCTCGCACTCAAGTCGGTGTCGAGCGAGGAGTCGCATTTGTTCCTCGTCGACATCGACCGCGGCGACAAGCGCGAACTGGAGCCCTCTGCCGCAAAAAGCCGCATCTATGCGGCGAAATTCTCGCGCGACGGGCAGGGTGCCTACATCGTTTCGGATCGCGACAGCGAATTCGCGCAGCTGCGATTCGTCAATTTCTTCAACGGGCAGCATGCGCTTGTCTCGGGGCGCGCCGACGGCGACGTCGAGGAATTCGCGCTGTCGAACGACGGCCGCTACCTCGCCTATGTCAGCAACGAGGGCGGATTCGACCGCCTCAATCTGCAGGATCTGGCGCAGCGCCAGGACTTGACGCCGCCGCGGCTGCCGGTGCCGGGGCTGCTGCGCTCGCTGCACTTCGACGCGCAGAGCAAGCGCCTCGCGTTCAGTTTCAGCGCCACGGCGCAGCCCGGCGACGCCTACGTGCTCGACCTCGCGAGCAATCGCGTCGAAGCCTGGACCGCGAGCGAAGCCGGCGCCCTCGACCTTGCGAAGTTCGCGAGCCCGCGCTCGACGAGCTTTCCGAGCTTTGACCGCGATGGGCTGCGGCCGCGCGAGATCCCCGTATTCATCTATGAGCCGCCGAGTCCCGGCGCACACCCCGTGCTGATTCTGCTGCGCGGCGAGGAGCATGGGCAATTCCGTCCCGGCTTCGATCCCTGGATTCAGTACCTCGTCAATGAGCTCGGCTTCGCGGTCGTCGCGCCGAACGTGCGCGGCGCGGCCGGCTACGGCAAGAGCTTTGCTGCGCTCGACGCGGGGCGATTGCGCGAGGACGCGGTCAAGGACCTCGGCGCATTGCTCGTTTATCTGCGCGCGCAAAGCAACTTCGATGCGGAGCGCGTATTCGTCGCGGGCGAATCCTACGGCGGCTATCTCGCGCTCGGCGCCCTCGTCAACTTCGGCGAGCGCTTGCGGGGCGGCATCGACATGGGAGGAATCGGCGATTTCGTCGCGGTACTCGCCGGCGCGCGGCCGTTCCGGCAGGACGCGCTGCGCCGCGAATTCGGCGACGAACGCGATTCGGACGAGCGCGAGTATCTGCGGCACCTATCGCCGCTCACGAACGCCGAGCGAATCTCGCGGCCCCTGCTGGTTCTGCATGGCGCGAACGATGCCTTGGTGAGCGCGAGCCAGTCCGAAGACCTCGTCTACCGCGTTCGCAGCCACGGCAACGACGTCTGGTACCTGCTCGCGGGCGAAGAGGGCCGCGTGTTTCAAAAGCTGCACGACCGCGAAGCGTATTTGGAAGCGGTCGCGGAGTTTCTGGCGGCATTGCGCTAAAGCCGGTGCCGGGTCGATCGGCCTCCGGTCAGATCAGCTTCGCGAGGTCCTGCAGTAGCCCCGCGTCGCGCGGCTTGGTCCCCGAGGGGTAGCGGGCCACGACACGGCCCGCCGCGTCGATGAGGAATTTCTCGAAATTCCAGGCGATATCGCCCGGGAACCCGTTGTCCTGCGAGGTCAGCCAGGCATAGAGGGGGTCGCGATGCGGCCCGTTGACGTCGATTTTGGCGCTCAAGGGAAAGCTCACGCCGTAATTGAGGCTGCAGAACTGCTGAATTTCCGCGGGCGTGCCCGGTTCCTGCGCACCAAATTGATTGCAGGGGATGCCGAGAACCGTGAAATTCTGGTCCTTTAGCTCCTCATAGAGGCTTTCCAGCTGGGCATACTGCGGGGTGTAGCCGCAGCGGCTCGCGACGTTGACGATGAGCGTGACCTTGCCGCGCAGCGAGCCGAGCAAGCCCTTGCCGCCGTCGAGTCGATCCAGCGCGAAATCGTAGAAATTCGCCATCGTCTTGATTCTCCGCGACCGCCGTGGGTCTTAAGCTTCGGCGCAACGCGCTCTCAAGCGGCCCGATCGCGCTTCTTCAAATGCACGAGCAGCAGCGAAATGGCCGCCGGCGTGATGCCGGGAATGCGCCCCGCCTGCCCCAGCGTCTCCGGGCGCACCTCACCGAGGCGCTGCCGCGCCTCGTTCGAAAGTCCGCCGACCTCCGCATAGTCGATGCCGGGCGGCAGCAGCAGATCCTCATTGCGTTCGCGCCGCTCGATCTCGTCGGTCTGGCGCTGCAGGTAGCCCGCGTATTTGGCTTGCACCTCGACCTGCATCTTGACCTGCTCGGCGAGGCGCTCGTCGGCGCGCCATGCGCCAGCCTGCGCCGCAACCTCGAGCGCCTCCGCGTCGAGATCGCCGTAGGCGACTTCGGGCCGGCGCAGCAGCGCCATCGCGTGCACCTCGCGCGTGAGGGGAGCGCCGAGTTTCGCGAGCAGCGCGGCCCCGACGTCGCCGGGATGCACGACGAGCGCCTCGAGGCGCGCGATTTCGCTTTCGACTGCAGCGCGCTTGCGTTCGAAGAACGCCCAGCGCGCATCGTCGATGAGGCCGAGATCCCGACCGAGCGCGGTCAAACGCAGATCCGCATTGTCCTCGCGCAGGGTCAGCCGGTATTCGGCGCGGCTCGTGAACATCCGGTACGGCTCGGGAGCTCCGCGCGTGACGAGATCGTCGACGAGCACGCCGATGTAGGCCTCGCTGCGCTTCGGACACCAGGCGTCGCGCCCTCGGGATTGCAATGCGGCGTTCGCGCCCGCGAGCAAACCTTGCGCGGCCGCCTCTTCGTAGCCGGTCGTGCCGTTGATTTGCCCCGCCAAGAACAGACCCGCAAGAAACTTGCTTTCGAGGCTGCGCTTCAAATCCCGAGGATCGAAAAAATCGTATTCGATCGCGTATCCCGGACGCGTGATGTGCGCGTGCTCGAATCCCGCGATCGTGCGCACGAATTCGCATTGCACGTCGAACGGCAGGCTCGTCGAGATGCCGTTCGGGTAGATCTCTCGGGTATCGAGTCCCTCGGGCTCGACGAAGATCTGATGTGAGACTTTTTCGGCGTAACGCGCGACCTTGTCCTCGACCGACGGGCAGTAGCGCGGACCCACGCCTTCGATGAGTCCCGTGAACATCGGCGAGCGGGCGCTCGCGCGCCGGATGATCTCGTGCGTGCGTTCATTGGTCGCCGTGATGTGGCAGGGCAGCTGCGCGGGGTGCGACGCGCGCGATCCTAAGTAGGAGAACACGGGCCGCGGCACGTCGCCATGCTGTTCGCGCAGCATCGAAAAATCGATGCTGCGGCCGTCGATGCGCGGCGGCGTCCCGGTCTTGAGGCGCCCGACCCGCAGCGGCAGTTCGCGCAGGCGCGCCGCGAGCCGGTTCGACGGCGGATCCCCCGCGCGCCCGCCCGCATGACTTTCGAGCCCGACATGGATCTTTCCGCCGAGAAAAGTGCCGACGGTGAGCACGAACGCGGCGGCGCGAAACTCGATGCCGCTCTGGGTCACGCAGCCCCGGACCTGATCGCCCTCGACGACGAGGTCGGCGACCTCCTGCTGGAACAGGACGAGATTCTGCTGGGTTTCGAGCAGGCTACGGATCGCGCGCTTGTAGAGCTGCCGGTCGGCCTGCGCGCGCGTCGCGCGCACCGCCGGCCCCTTGCTCGCATTGAGCGTCCGGAATTGGATGCCCGCGCAGTCGGTCGCGAGCGCCATCGCGCCGCCGAGCGCGTCGATTTCCTTGACCAGGTGCCCTTTGCCGATGCCGCCGATCGCCGGATTGCAGCTCATTTGGCCGAGCGTCTCGATGTTTTGCGTGAGCAGCAGCGTCGAGGCACCCATGCGCGCGGCGGCCAAGGCGGCCTCGGTGCCGGCATGGCCGCCGCCGATCACGATCACGTCGAAACTCGTGGCGAAGCGCATCGTATTGAATCCAATGGGTATTTTGGCGAGCCCTGTACTTTAACCCGGAGCCGCCCAAAGCGCCAGCGAGAGCGCCGCCGTGCGGCCCATTGCCAGCCGCCGCTTATTCGACGGTGAGTGCAATCCCGGCGAATTTCCCGCGCCAGGCTCGCGGCCCGGTGTCGTGCACCGAGACACCGTCGGCGCTGACCGCGACCGTGACCGGCATGTCGCGCACTTCGAACTCGTAGACCGCTTCCATGCCAAGCTCGGGGAAGGCCACGACGCGGCTCGCGCGAATCGCATTGGAGACGAGAAACGCCGCGCCGCCGACCGCGATCAAATAGGCGGATCGATATTTGCGGATCGACTCGACGGTCTCGGGGCCGCGCTCGGCCTTGCCGACCATCGCGAGCAGGCCTGCCTTGCCGAGCATCGTCTCGGTAAAGCGATCCATGCGGTTGGCGGTCGTCGGGCCCGCGGGCCCCACGATTTCGGTGCCGACCGGATCGACCGGCCCGACGTAATAGATCAGCCGGCCGTTGAAATCGAGCCCGGCCGGCAGCGCCTCGCCGGCCTCGAGCAGCGCGCAAATGCGCTTGTGGGCCGCATCGCGGCCCGTCAGTAATTTGCCCGAGAGCAGCAGGCGCTCGCCGGGTTGCCAGGATCCGATGTCGGCCTTCTTGAGTCCGTCGAGCTGCACGCGCCGCGCACCCTTGTCGGCGCTCCAGTGCACGTCGGGCCATAGATCGAGATTCGGCGGTTCGAGCCGCGCGGGTCCCGATCCGTCGAGCGTGAAATGAATGTGGCGCGTCGCGGCGCAGTTCGGGATCACGGCCACGGGCAGCGATGCCGCATGGGTCGGGTAGTCGAGCACTTTGACGTCGAGCACGGTGGTGAGGCCCCCGAGACCTTGCGCGCCGATGCCGAGTTCGTTGACGCGCCGGTAGATCTCCAGGCGCAGCTCCTCGAGCTTATTTTTGGGTCCCCGCGCAAGCAGCTCGCCGATGTCGATCGGTTCCATCAGGGATTTCTTCGCGAGCAACATCGCTTTCTCGGCGCTGCCGCCGATGCCGACACCGAGCATGCCCGGCGGACACCAGCCGGCGCCCATCTCGGGGACCACCTCGAGCACCCAATCGGCGACCGAATCGGACGGGTTCAACATCGCGAACATCGATTTGTTTTCCGAGCCGCCGCCCTTGGCGGCAACGGTGATCTCGACCTGGTCGCCCGCGCAGAACTCGGTGTGGATGACGGCCGGCGTGTTGTCGCGGGTGTTCGCGCGCTTGAAAGCGGGATCGGCGACGATCGAGGCGCGCAGTTTGTTCGCGGGATCCAGATAGGCGCGCCGCACGCCCTCGTTGATCATCGACTCGAGATCCCGGGTCGCATCCCAGCGCACGCCCATGCCGACCTTGACGAACACGACGACGATGCCCGTATCCTGGCAGATCGGCCGGTGACCTTCGGCGCACATCCGCGAATTCGTCAGAATCTGGGCAATCGCGTCGCGTGCCGCCGGACTTTGTTCGAGCGCGTAGGCGCGGCCCATTGCACGGATGAAATCCGGCGTGTGATAGTAGGAAATGTACTGCAGGGCGTCCGCGACGCTCGCGATCACATCGTCTTCACGGATGGTGCTCATGGCGCAAATCTACCAATTCGCGGGCGGGAACGGGTAGCGAATCGCTACACTATTGCAGAAATCGGAGCAGCGAATGCGAATCGTCGTGAAGGCTCTCGTGGCCTGCGGCTTGACCTCGTGGGCGGCCGCCGGTGCGGGCGCGGCCGCCGCGAGCACGGCCTTGAGCGAATGCCGGCTCGAGCACCCGCTGCGTCTCGGCTCGCAAGCCGCGCGCTGCCGTATCATCGCGGTGCCTCTCGACCGCAGCGACCCGCACGGCTCCACGATCGATCTGCACGTCGCGGTGGTCGCGGCGCTCAATCGGCGCAGCACCGCGGCGCCGCTGTTCTTGCTGGCCGGCGGTCCGGGCCAGAGCGCGTTCGACCTGTACGCGAGCCTCGCCGGCGCGTTTGCACGCATCAACCGCAATCACGATATCGTGATGCTCGATCAACGCGGCACCGGCAGGTCGAGTCCGCAGCGCTGCGAATACCCCGACGACTGGAATCAGACCGCGAGCGATCTGCCTGCGATCGAGCGCGCGAGCGCCGACTGTCTGGAGAAGCTCGGGCCGGGCGTGCGCTTTTATACGAGCAGCGTCGCGGTCCGGGATTTGGACGAGGTGCGCCGTGCGCTCGGCTACGCGCAGATCGACCTCTATGGCGCGTCTTACGGAACGCGCATGGCGGAACTCTATATGCGCCGCTACCCGCAAGCGGTGCACGCCGTGATCCTCGACGGAGTCACCGATCCCGAGCGCCCGATCGGTCCTGATACGCCGCTCGACGGTGAACGCGCGCTGCGTCAGATCGTCGCGCGCTGCGGAGAGACCGGCGATTGCGCGAAGGCCTACCCCGAGTTGCAGCAGGAACTCGCGAGCTTGCGCGCGCGCTTCGGCCCGGGCCGCCTGCCGCTCACCCTCGACGACCCGAGCAGCGGACTGCCGCAGACGCTGGAATTCAATCGGGGCTTGCTGAACGCGAGTCTGCGCTTCATGTCGTACAGCGGCGCGCAGGCGGCGCTGCTGCCGACATTGATCCACGAGGCCGCCGGCGGCCGCTTGGCGCCGCTCGCGGCGCAGGCGATGATCATGGCCGGGCAGATCACCGATCAGCTCGCGAGCGGCATGCAGAACACCGTCGTTTGCAGCGAAGACGTCCCGTACTTCACCCCGCAGGATCTCGACCCGGCGCGGCTCGCGGGCAGCTACCAGGGCACCGATCAGCTCGATGCGCTGCGTGTGATTTGCGAGCACTGGCCGCGCGGCCCGGTCGACGACGACCTACACGCGCCGCTCGCGAGCGACATTCCGACCTTGCTGCTGTCGGGTGAGTCCGATCCGGTCACGCCGCCGGCGGCGGCCGAGGCCGCCGCGCGCGGCCTCACGCGCCACCGGCACCTCGTGCTCGCCGGCGAGGGCCACGGCCAGCTCGCGACCGCCTGCATGCCGCGCCTGATGGCCGAGTTCCTCGACGCCAGCGAGCCGGAACGCATCGATGCCGCCTGCCTCGCGACACACGAGCCGCCGCCGTTCTTCATCCGTCCCGCGGGGCCCTCGCCGTGATCGAGGCGCGCGCGCTGCACAAGCGCTTCGGCAGCGTGGAGGCGGTCAAGGACGTCTCGTTCACCGCGCGCGACGGCGAGATCACGGGCTTGCTGGGCGCCAACGGCGCGGGAAAATCGACCTGCCTGCGAATGATTTACGGGGTCATCGCGGCCGATGCGGGCCACGCCCTGATCGACGGCATCGACGTGCAGGGCGAGACCTCGACGGCGCGCGCGCGGCTCGGGGTGCTGCCGCATGCCGCCGGTCTCTACGGCAACTTGACCGCGCGCGAGAACATCGCGTACTTCGGTTCGCTGCAAGGCGTCGATCCTAAGCGCATCGCGGCGCGCAGCGGCGAGCTCGCGGATTCGCTCGCCATGCGCGGCTTCATGGACCGCCGCGTCAAGGGCTTTTCGCAGGGCCAACGCATCAAGGTGGCGCTGGCTCGAGCGCTCGTGCATGAACCGCAGAATCTCGTGCTCGACGAGCCGACCAACGGGCTCGACGTCATGGCGATCCGCAATTTGCGCGAGATGCTGCAGCGACTGCGCGCGCAAGGGCGCTGCATCCTATTTTCCTCGCACGTCATGCAGGAAGTCGCCGCGCTCTGCGATCGCGTCGTGATCATCGGCGACGGCCGGCTGCTCGCCGACGACGCACCCGAGGCGATCCGCGCGCGCACCGGCTCGGCGAGCTTGGAGAGTGCGTTCCTGCAGGTGCTCGTGCACGGCGCGGAGGCGCATTGATGCGCGCGCTCTGGATCGTATTCGCGAAGGAGTTCATCGAGAACTTGCGCGATCGGCGCACGCTGATTTCAGCGCTGCTGTTCGGGCCGCTGTTCGGGCCGCTGCTGTTCGGCGCGATGGTCACGCGCATGCTCAATCAGAACAGCTTCGAGGCCGACCGCGCGCTCACGCTGACGATCTCCGGCAGCGAATTCGCGCCCGGACTCACGCAGTATTTGAGATCCCATGATGTCGTGCTCAAGCTCGAGAGCTTGAGCGAAGAGGCGGCCAAGGCCGCCGTGCGCAGCGGACGCTCGCCCGTGGTGTTGATCGTGCCGTCCGACTACCCGGCGCGCTTTCAGGCCGCGACACCGGCGCCCGTGCTGGTGGTCGCCGACAGTGCCGATTCGCAGGAGCGCAAGAATGCCGATCGCGCGCGCGCGCTGCTCGCCGGCTACGGCGGCGCGATCGCCCAGCAGCGCCTGCAGGTCCGCGGCGTCAATCCGCTGCTCGCGGTGCCGGTCGCGGTCAACGACGTCGACGTCGCGACGCCGACCGGGCGCGCAGTCGTGGTGCTGGGATTCATGACCTATTTCGTGCTGTTCGCGCTGCTGATGGGTGGCCTGTATCTCGCGATCGACTCGACCGCGGGCGAGCGGGAACGCGGATCGCTCGAGGCGCTCTTGAGTTTGCCGGTGCTGCGCAGCGCGCTGGTCGGCGGCAAGATTCTCGCGACCTGCGCCTATATGTGCCTGTCGCTCGGGATCAGTCTCAGCGCCTTCGTCGTCGTGTTCCGGTTCGTGCCGCTCGAGCGGCTCGGCATGAGCGCGAACTTGGGCGCCGGCACCGCGCTCCAGCTGTTCGCGATCTGCCTGCCGTTCGTGCCGCTCGGCGCCGCGCTGATGACCTTCGTCGCCTCATTCACGCGCACCTACCGCGAGGCCCAAACCTACCTCACGAGCGTTTTGCTGATCCCGACGCTCCCCATCGCTTTTGCGAGTATTTATTCTTTGAAAACAAAGAGTTCGCTGATGTTCATCCCGTCCTTGAGCCAGCATCTGCTCATGACCAGCGTGCTCAAGGCGGAACCGATCTCAAGTTTTGACGTGCTGGTGTCGGCCGGAGCCTCGCTCGGGCTTGCGTTGGTCCTTGGACTGCTGACTGCCCGGCATTGGCGCCGCGAGACCATGCTGCTGTAGCCCCCGGCGTTCGGGGAAACACCCAAAAGGTATTAGTAGTTTTTACATATAGGCTGTGGCGGTGCGATCTGCTATAACAGAGTCTCGATAATAAAACCGTGTCGTAGTGCTCATTTCGGGGAAGTTGGCATGAAAAAGTTTTCTCACGCGCGCGCGAACATCGCATTGCTCATCGCGATGTTGCTGACCTCGGCCGCCACGATGGTATGGCTATTCTGGCATTTTCCGGTGGCAACCGCGATCGTGACATTGACTGTCGTGCTCGGCCTCAGTATCTCCACGCGCTGGGCGACCGACGGCGACGGGCTGTCGGAACTCGAGCACGGCGACGCCGGAGTGCAATCGAACTAAGGCCTGCTGCTCGGGCGGCGGCTGTCGCGGATTGACCTCGCGGTCGTCCGGATCCCGCGCCTATTTTCCAATACAGAAACTGCCGAAGATCTCGCCAAGCAAATCGTCGCTGGTGAATTCGCCGGTAATTTCCCCTAATGCCTGTTGCGCCAAGCGCAGATCTTCGGCGAATAATTCGAGCGATTGCCGCTTCCCGAGCGCATCCGCCGCCGCTTGAGCCAGCGCGCGCGCGCGCTCCAGCGCGTCGATATGGCGGCCGCGCGCCGACAGGGCGGCGCCTGCGCCGTCGACAAGGCCCGCGACCTGCTTCAAATGAGCGCGCAGCAACTCGAGCCCTGCGCCGGTGCGCGCACTGAGCCAAACCCGCGCCGGCGCCACCGCGGTGTCGATGCCGGCGGCCTTCCCGACGAGGTCGATCTTGTTGAACACGATCGTCACGGGAACACCCGCGGGCAGGCTCGCGAGCTGCTCGGCTAAGCCTGGCGCTGCCGCGGCTCCAGCCGCCGCGGCGTCGACGAGGTAGAGCACGCGATCGGCGCGGCCGATCTCGCGCGTCGCGCGGCGAATGCCCTCCGCCTCGACCGCGTCCTTTGCGCTGCGCAGTCCCGCCGTATCGATGACATGCAGCGGCAGGCCGTCGATTTGAATCGCATGGCGCAACACGTCGCGCGTCGTGCCCGGCTGGTCGGTCACGATCGCGACGTCGTCGCCGACCAGGCGATTCAGCAGGCTCGACTTGCCGGCATTCGGCTTGCCGGCGATCACGACGTTGAGGCCTTCGCGCAGCAGCGCGCCCTGCTTCGCCGCGGCCAAGAGCGCATCGAAGGCCGCGAACAGCTTCGCGATGCGCGCGGCGTGCGCGGCGTCGCCCAGGAAGTCGATTTCCTCGTCGGGAAAGTCGATCGCGGCCTCGACGTAGACTCGCAGCTGCGTGAGATCGGCCTGCAGGATCCGAACGCGCTCCGAGAATTCGCCCTGCAGCGACCGAACCGCCGCGCGCGCCGCGGCCGAGGTGCCCGCGTCGATGAGGTCGGCGACCGCCTCGGCTTGCGCTAGGTCGATCTTGCCGTTGCAGAATGCGCGCTCGCTGAACTCACCCGGGCGCGCGGCGCGGCAGCCGAGCTGCAGCAACCGCGCAACCAGCAGCTCCAGCACGATCTGGCCGCCGTGCCCCTGCAGTTCGAGCACATCTTCGCCCGTGAATGAGGCAGGCGCCGCGAAGTACAGCGCGAGACCTTCGTCGAGGCCGCTGCCGTCGGCGTCGCGGAAGCGCGCGCGCACGGCGACGCGCGGCGGGGGTAGGCGGCCGAGAATTTGCGCGGCGATCCGCGGCACCTCGGGCCCGGAGACACGCACAATCCCGATCGCGCTGCGCCCGACGGCGCTCGCGATCGCCACGATGGTGTCCGCCGAGCGCATGCGGCTAGCTCAAGAGCGCTTCTTGTTCCCCTCGGCCTGCACGACTTGATTGACGCGCCATTGTTGCGCGATCGACAGCACGGTGTTGGTCAACCAATAGAGCACGAGTCCGGAGGGGAACCACATCATCGTCGCCATCATCACGAGCGGCATGAATTGCATGATCTTCGCCTGCATCGGATCGGGCGGCGCGGGATTCAATTTGAACTGGGCGAACATCGCGGCGCCCATCAGCAGCGGCAGAACGAAATACGGGTCGCGCGCCGATAGATCGTTGACCCACAGCAGGAACGGCGCTTGGCGCATCTCGACGCTTTCGAGCAGCACCCAATAAAACGAAATGAACACCGGGATTTGCACGACCATCGGCAAACAGCCCGCGAGCGGATTGATCTTCTCTTTCTTGTAGAGCTCCATCATCGCGCGGCCGAGCTTTTCCTTGTCGTCCTTGAACGTATCTTGAATTTGCTTCATGCGCGGGCTCACGGCGCGCATCTTCGCCATCGAGCGGCCGCTCGCCTGGCTCAAGGGATAGAAAATCAGCTTGATGAGCGCGGTCACGAGAATGATCGACCAGCCCCAGTTGCCGATCTTGCCGTGGATCCAACTCAGCAGACTGAACAGGGGCTCGGCGATCACCGTCAGTTTGCCGTAGTCCGCGGTGCGTTCGAGCTTGGGTCCGATCGCCGCGAGTTGCGTCTGCAGTTTCGGGCCGACGAACAGGTTTTCGGTGATCGTGAGGTCCTTGCCCGCGCCGACGGTAAGCCACGGACCGGTGGCGCTCAGCAGGTATTCCTTGCCGTTGACTTGCAGCTGAAATTGGTTGGGCTGATCCGGCATCGGCACGATCGCGGTCACGAAATGGTGCTGCAGCGAGGCGATCCAGCCGTTCGTGACCGTCTGCGAGTACTTCATGTCCTCGGCGTTGTCGACCTTTAGATCGAGCGTCTTCGTGCCGTCGTAGAGCGCGGGCCCCTTGAACGAGTAGGTCTCGACGTCGAAATACGACCGCTTGGTCGGCTCCCAATGGCGCAGGATCCGCGAATAGGCCGCGAGCTTGCGCGCTGCCGCGCCTTCGTTGCGGATCTCGTAGACCAAGCCGATCGAATAAAAGCCGCGCTTGAACACGAAGGTCTTGGTGACTTTGAGTCCGGCTCCATCGGTCCAGGTCAAGGGCACGCGCAATTCGTCGGCGCCCGGAGCGAGTTCATAGGAGGAGGCCGCGGACGTCCAGGTCGCGAGATGATTGGGGGCGGCTTCGCCGCCTTCGCCCGTGAGCCCGGTTTGCAGCAGGTAGGTCGATTCCGGATCGGTGTGCTCGAGCAGGTGCACGGGGACGTTCGGCGAGTCCTTGCGGAACGGGTAGGCCGGCAGTGCCGCGTCGTCGAGTTCGCCGCCCTTCAAATTGATGCCGATTTCGAGGACATCGGTTTTCACACGCAGCAGCGGCGCGGAGGTCTCGGCGCGGGACGATTCGGGGCTGCCTGCGGAACTCTGCACCGCCGGACCCGGATTCGCGACTGCCGCCGGCGCGCTGGAAGCGGCGGGGCTCGTTGTGCCGGCACCCGCAGGGTTCGCCGCCGTTGACGCCGCAGTCGGTATCGAGTCGGCGAAATTCGAGGCGCCGTTCTTCGCCGTGCTTGCCGCCCCTCCGGGCAGCGCCGGAGCGGACGCGGTCGGCGCGGGCGGCTGGTCGAGGGACTCGTAGTCGTGCATCCACGCTTCGTAATTCAAGAAGAGAACGACGCCGAGCACCGACCACAACAGGACGCGGATATTAGGCATTGGTCGATCTCTTTTCCGGCACGGGGTCGTAACCGCCGGGCATGAACGGGTGGCAGCGCAGGATGCGGCATACGCCCATCCAGGTGCCGCGCAGCGGGCCGAAGCGCTCGATCGCGGTGTGCGCGTAACAGGAGCAGCTCGGGTAATAGCGACATCGCGGGCCCAGCATCGGACTCAAGACCAACTGGTAGCCGCGAATGATCCACATCAGAAGTTGACGCATGGGCCTACCACCGCTTCGCAATCGACTTCCAATGCGCGTCGAGGCTCGCGCGCAAATCGCTCGCGCTCGCGAGCCGCGCGGCGTCGCGAGCGGAGACCGTGACATCGACGGCGGGCAGCGCATGTTGATTCAAGCGAAACGACTCGCGCGCAAGGCGCTTGATGCGGTTGCGGGCGACCGCGCTGCCGAAGGTGCGGGTGGCAATTGCAAGCCCCAGGCGCGGATGAGTTTCATGATTGGCCAGCACTGATAAACTAAATAAAGCGTCGCTCAGTCGCCGTCCACGCGTTCGAACTTCGCGAAATTCGGCCGGCTGGTGCAGGCGCCTGCTCGGCTCGAACCTCAGTTTACGGATCGTCCGGGACCTTGACGGCGCGGACTTAAGGACAGAGGCGCTTGCGGCCCTTCGCACGGCGCCGGGCGAGCAGTCGACGACCGGCCTTGGTGGCCATACGGGCGCGAAAGCCGTGAGTACGGGCACGGTGCAAATTACTGGGATTGAATGTACGTTTCATAGCAATAATGCCGGCAAAAGAAAGAAGTCAGCAAAGTCGCGGGACTTATGCGAAAGGCGGCAAGGGTACTGAGCATGTCAGGACGTGTCAATAGACGCTTCGGCAAGTTGGGGCTAGACTTCTCGCCCTTTCGTCGTCTTACCCCACGTGTCGAGTTGGTCTAGGGAGAGCGCTCTTGTCGGAGACGCTATGGAATCGCTGTCTGCGCGTGCTCGAGAGCGAACTCCCGGAGCAGCAATTCAATACCTGGGTGCGGCCGCTGCAATCGATCGAACGCGATGGGGAATTGCGCCTGCTCGCGCCCAACCGGTATGTCATCGAGTGGCTCAGCGCCAATTCCCTGCCGCGCATCAAGGAATTGATTCGGGCGCTCGCCGAAGGCATCGTTCCGGAACTCGTGCTCGACGTCGGAACCCGGGCGGGTGCGCCGGCCGCGAGTGCGCCGGCCTTGAACGGCGGCGCGGCAGAGGGCGCGCAGCGCCCGAGCGCTCGGCCGCTGCGCCTCGCGCCCACGGTGCTCGGCAGCCGCATCAATGCGGATTTCACGTTCGATACGTTCGTCGAAGGCAAGAGCAACCAGCTGGCCAAAGCGGCTGCGATACAGGTCGCCGGCAACCCGGGCAAAGCCTATAACCCGCTGTTCATCTACGGCGGCGTCGGTCTCGGCAAGACGCATCTGATGCATGCGGTCGCCAACCGGATCAAGGAGCGCAATGCGGACGCCCGACTCGCCTATGTGCATAGCGAGCGGTTCGTCGGCGACATGGTCAAAGCCTTGCAGCACAACACGATCAACGACTTCAAGACCGCCTATCGGTCACTCGATGCGCTGCTGATCGATGACATTCAGTTTTTTGCGGGCAAGGAGCGTTCGCAGGAAGAGTTTTTCCATACGTTCAATGCGCTGCTCGAGAGTCAGCAGCAGGTGATACTGACCTGCGACCGCTACCCGAAGGAAGTCGATGGCCTCGAGGAGCGCTTGAAGTCCCGCTTCGGCTGGGGGCTCACGGTCGCGATCGAGCCGCCGGAACTCGAGACCTGCGTTGCGATCCTCATGAGCAAGGCATCGCTATCGCACGTCGACTTGCCCGAGGAAGTCGCCTTTTTCATCGCAAAACGCATTCGCTCGAACGTCCGCGAACTCGAAGGCGCGCTGCGGCGCGTGGTCGCGACCTCGCATTTCACCGGGCGTGCGATTACGCTCGAGTTCGCGAAGGATGCGCTGCGCGATCTGCTCGCGCTGCAGGAAAAGCTCGTGACCGTCGAAAACATTCAGAAGACGGTCGCGGAATATTACAAAATACGCATTGCCGATTTGTTGTCGAAGCGGCGCAGCCGATCGATCGCGCGGCCGAGACAAGTTGCGATGGCGCTGGCGAAAGAGCTGACCAACCACAGTCTGCCCGAGATCGGGGATGCGTTTGGCGGCCGGGATCATACGACGGTGCTCCATGCCTGCAGGCGCATCAAGGAGCTGCGCGAGACGGAACGGCGCATCGGCGAGGACTATATGAACCTGTTGAGAACCCTGGCGGGTTAACGGTTGAGAAGCTGTGGATGATTCTGGGGATAAAGATACCCACAGATCACGCTCCTCTTATACACATCCAGGAGACAGGCGCAGCAGAGGCTTATTGAAGTTGTAGATGATTGATTAATAAAGGTAAATATGGCTTATCCCGGATTTAGGCGGCCTTCATTAATCATAGTAGTAATCTCTATCAAGAATTTAAATCTAAGATTGGACGGATGGATAAAGCCATGAAATTGACTGCGGAACGAGAAAAATTGCTGGCGCCGCTGCAGGCGGTCATCGGGGTTGTCGAGCGGCGCCAAACGATGCCGGTACTCGCCAATGTGCTGCTCTCGGCACGCGATGGAAAGCTCTCGATCACGGCGACCGACCTCGAGGTCGAACTCGTGGCGTCGACCGCCGAGGTCGGCATTCAGCAAGCGGGCGATATCACGGTGCCGGGACGCAAGCTGCTCGACATTTTGCGCGCACTACCCGAAAAACTCGTCGTGTCCTTGAGCGTCGAAGGCGAGAAAGTCGTCATCAAGGCCGCGCGCAGCCGCTTCAGTCTCTCGACGCTGCCGGCCGCGGAATTTCCCGTGGTCGACGACATCAACGCGCAGCAGAGTGTGCAAATGGCGCGCAAGGATTTGCTGCGCTTGCTCGAGAAGACGAATTTCTCGATGGCACAGCAGGACGTTCGCTATTACCTCAACGGCATGCTGCTCGAGATCGAAGGAAACTCATTGCGCGCGGTGGCGACCGATGGACACCGGCTGGCGCTCTGCGAGGCCGTGCTCACGGGCAAGGCGAGGACCGCGCAGCAGGTCATCGTGCCGCGCAAGGGCGTGCTCGAATTGCAGCGAATCCTGACACCGGAGGGGGAAACGGAGCTCGCGATCGGGACGAACCACGTTCGGGCACAAATCGGCGATGTTCGCTTTACTTCGAAGCTGATCGACGGAAGATTCCCGGAATATTCGCGCGTCATCCCCGCGGCGCCGCCGGCGGCCATCAAGGCGGATCGCGACTTGCTGCGGCAGGCATTGCAGCGCACCTCGATTTTGTCCAACGAGAAATATCGCGGGATTCGAATCACCGTCAAGAAGAACCTGATTACGGTGCAAGCCCATAATCCGGAACAGGAAGAAGCCGAGGAAGAGATCGAGGTTGGCTACGACGGCGCCGATCTCGAGGTCGGCTTCAACGTCAATTATTTGCTCGACGCCCTGGCGGCGATCGACGGGTCCGAGGTCGAGCTCGGTTTGACCGACAGCAACAGCAGCTGCCTGATTCGCTCGCCGGGAACGACCTCGGCGCGCTATGTCGTCATGCCGATGAGGCTCTAGCGACCATGGCGCTCGGCCGGCTGCAGGTAACGGACCTCCGCTGCTTGCAGACGGCCGAATTGCAACTCGATCCCCGCTTTACCCTGATCAGTGGTCCGAATGCCTCGGGCAAGACGAGCCTGCTCGAGTCGATCTACGTCTTGGGACGCGGACGATCCTTCCGCACGCGGCGACTGGAGCATTTGATTCGGCGCGGTGCGTCGACCTTCGTGGTGTTTGGTGAGGTCGAACTGGCCGATCGTCGGATTCCGCTCGGTGTCGAGGGGTCGGCCGAGGGGATGCGGGCTCGCATCGCCGGCGCGGCCGCAGGATCACTCGCCGAACTGGCGTTGTTGCTGCCGGTCCAAGTCATCGATCCCGAGGTGCATAAGCTCATCGAAGAAGGGCCCAGCCGGCGCCGTCGCTACCTCGATTGGGGCGTGTTCCACGTGGAACCCGGCTTCATCACCACATGGCAACGCTATAACCAAGTGCTTCGACAGCGTAACGCGGCCTTGAAGGCACGGCAGGCGAGACCCATGGTATCGGTCTGGGACGCGGAGTTGCTGCGCCTCGGTCAAGAACTCAGCGACGCCCGCTCCCGCTACGTCGAGCGCCTCGCGGAGCAAGTGCGGGAACTCGCGCGCAGTCTGCTGGGAATGGAGCTGGAGCTGGGTTATCGCGCGGGCTGGCCGCGCCAGCTCGCCTTTACCGAGGCGCTCGCGCAGAGCTGGGCTTCCGACCAGGAGCGCGGATCCACGCAGGTCGGTCCGCATCGGGCGGAACTCGGCATTCACTTGAACGGTATCGCCGCCAAGGACCATATTTCGCGCGGGCAGCAAAAGCTGCTGGCCGCCGCGCTGTTGATCGGGCAGGTCAAGCTATTTCCTGCGGACTCGGAGGTCCGACCGAGCTTGTTGCTAGACGATCCGGCCGCAGAGCTCGATCAGGCGCATCTGATGCAGCTGATCGGGGAGATGTCGGGTCAGCCGAATCAGCTGATCGTGACGACGCTGCAGGAAGATTTTTCGGCTTTCGGGACCCCAGGTCGGCGCTACCGCATCGAGAACGGAAAGCTGCGCCCCGGCGTCTAGGTTCCACGTGGAACAGCGTGGTGAGCGGCAGCCTGCGCCGGCTTTTGGCCATACCGAGATCACCACTTCAAGCATCTGATTTACAAGACTTTTTCTGATCCCTCGGATTCGTTTTTGGCGTCGATTTCTGCTATGATGGTCGGCTAGCAAACAGGATCTTCCATGTCCGATAACGACGTTTACGATTCCAGCAAAATCAAGGTCTTAAAGGGTCTCGACGCGGTTCGAAAGCGGCCCGGCATGTATATCGGCGATACCGATGACGGCAGCGGCCTGCACCACATGGTGTTCGAAGTCGTCGACAACGCGATCGACGAGGCGCTCGCGGGTCATTGCGACCGCGTCGTGGTGACGATTCACGCCGATGAGTCGGTGACCGTGTCCGACAACGGCCGCGGCATTCCGGTGGATATCCACGCCGAGGAGGGCCGCTCGGCAGCCGAGGTCATCATGACCGTGCTGCACTCGGGCGGAAAGTTCGATGACACCTCGTACAAGGTCTCGGGCGGTCTGCACGGCGTCGGCGTCTCGGTCGTCAACGCGCTCTCGGATTTTCTCGAACTCAACATCCGCCGTGACGGCAAGTTGCACCGCCAGGAATACCGCTTGGGCGAACCCGTGGCGCCGCTCGCCGCGATTGCCGATACGACCGAGCGCGGCACGACGCTGCGCTTCAAACCGAGTGCGCAGATCTTCACGAATATTTATTTCAATTACGACACGCTCGCGAAGCGGTTGCGCGAGTTGTCGTTTCTGAACTCCGGCGTGCGCATCGAACTCGTCGACGAGCGCGACGAGAAATCCGAAGTGTTCCAATTCGAAGGCGGCCTCAAAGCCTTCGTGCAGCACCTCAATCGCAGCAAGACGCCGGTGCACGACACGGTTCTGTGGTTCCAATCGCGCGACGGCAATACCCAGGTCGAAGTCGCGATGCAATGGAACGACTCGTATACCGAGAGCATGTTTTGCTACACGAACAACATCCCGCAAAAGGACGGCGGCACGCACCTCGCGGGCTATCGCGCCGCGCTTACGCGCACGCTCAACAATTACATCGAAAAGGAACTCGCCGCCAAGAAGGAAAAAATCGCGACGACCGGCGACGATTGCCGCGAGGGCTTGACCGCAATCCTCTCGGTCAAGCTGCCCGACCCGAAATTTTCATCGCAGACCAAGGACAAGCTCGTCTCCTCCGAGGTCAAGGCGGTGGTCGAGTCCGCAGTCGCTCAGCGTCTGGAGGAATTCCTGCTCGAGCATCCGCAGGAGGCGCGCGCAATCGTCAACAAGACGCTCGAAGCTGCGCACGCGCGCGAGGCTGCGCGCAAGGCGCGCGAGATGACGCGCCGTAAGGGCGCGCTCGATATCGCGGGGCTCCCCGGCAAGCTCGCCGATTGCCAGGAAAAAGATCCGGCGCTCTCGGAGATGTTTCTCGTCGAAGGCGATTCGGCAGGCGGTTCCGCGAAGCAAGGACGCGACCGCCGGACGCAGGCGATCCTGCCGCTCAAGGGCAAGATTCTCAACGTCGAAAAGGCGCGCTTCGACAAGATGCTGGCCTCGGCCGAAGTCGGCACGCTGATCACGGCCTTGGGCTGCGGCATCGGCCGCGACGACTTCGACGTCGACAAGCTCCGCTATCACCGCATCATCATCATGACGGACGCCGACGTCGACGGTTCCCACATCCGCACGCTGCTGTTGACGTTTTTCTATCGCCAGATGCCGATCCTCATCGAGCGCGGCCACATTTATATCGCGCAGCCGCCGCTCTACAAGATCAAGAAAGGCAAGCAGGAGCACTACGTCAAGGACGATCTCGAGCTCAACGCGCTGCTGCTCTCGACCGCGATCGACGGAGCCGCGCTGCACGTCACCGCGGATGCTCCGCCGATGTCGGGCCTCGGATTGGAATCGCTCGCGCGCAAGTACGTCGAGATACAGAACATCGTCAAGCGCTGGGCGCGCCGCTACGACGAGCGCTTCCTCGAGCAGCTGCTGTATTTGCCGGAGCTCACGACCGAATCATTCGACCGCATCGACACGCTGCGCGACTGGTGCCGGCAGCTCGATCAGCGCTTGAATTCGCTCGACGACGTTTCACGCCGCTATCGGGTCATCGTCGAGCCGCTCGGCACCGGCGGCCAGCGCATCGCCCTGCAGCGCGTCGAGCACGGGCTCACCTCCGAGAAGCACATTCCGCGCGAATTCTTCCACTCGGCCGAGTATCGCCGGATCGCCGAACTCGCGCACACGCTTGCCGATCTCATCGGGCCGGGCGCCTTCATCGTGCGCGCCGACGAGCGCCAGGAGATCGCGAGTTTCAAGGTGGCGATCACCTGGCTGTTCGAGCAGGCCAAGAAGGGTCAGACCATCCAGCGCTACAAGGGGCTCGGCGAAATGAACGCGAGCCAGCTCTGGGACACGACGATCAACCCGGAGAGCCGGCGCCTCATGCAGGTGCGCATCGAGGATGCGGTCGCCGCGGATGACATCTTCACGACGCTCATGGGAGACGCGGTCGAACCGCGGCGCGAGTTCATCGAGAAGAACGCGCTGCACGTCTCGAACCTCGACATCTAGGCGCATCGATCGCGGCGCGGGTGGACACGAATCGGGCTTGTTAGTATTCTCGTTGGCGCTTCCATTCCCGAATCACAATAAAAAGGGTGTCAATCGCATGGGTAAGCTCGCCTGGACCGAACTGATCGTACTGTGGGGGTTCGCGGTACTCGTGGTGATTTTGGATCGGAAGAACTGGAATCGGTAAGGCTGTTTGCGGGCGAGTCACATCGATCCGCCGCTAGCTTCTTATCGCCGGGCGCTCGGGCCCGAACGGGCCGCGCGCCGCCGCGGCGCGCTGTTCCTCGTGAGCGCGGCGCTGTGCGCGGTCACGCCGCCGGCGAGCGCCGTCGGTGCGCTGTCGGGTGACGTGAAGGAACAAGCGTCCGGGGCTCCGATTGCCGGTGCGTTCGTATTCGCGACCTGGACGCGGCCCACCGCTTTCAGCGGCAGCATTTGCGATTGGATCGACGCGGCAAGCACCGATGCCGCGGGCCGTTATCAATTGACGGCGTCGGTCGGAGAAGTCGCGGCGAGCCTGCTCGGCAACCGTGCGATCGCGATTCACGTCTATGCGCCCGGCGAGATCTGCATGCCGGATCAGCATGGCGCGTGGCCAGCCAACCATCCGCCGTCGACGCAGATTTGCACGCGCCCGGCGAGCGCCGCACCCGCCGCCCGGCTGGAGTCGATCGGCTGGATGCTGTCCGCGTCGTCGTGCCTCGGCGCACCAATCGAGCAGAAGGCCAAACTGTTGCGGCTCTACCAGCAGCTGTTCGCCGACGCCCAGCAACTCGCGCGCTCCGCGCCCGACACTTCGATCTTGCGGCTGATATGTCTCTCGATGCTCGACGCGGACCCGAAATCGGAAAGCGCCGCCGGCGCGCAGATCACCCATCTACCGGGAACGAGTGCCGAGGACCAATCCTTTTTCGAACGCGTCCAGCCCGACTGTGCGGCACTCATGACGCCACCGAAGCCCGTGATCCGCGAGATCCTGCTGAAGAACCCGAGCCCCGGAGGCTCGGTCGCGGCGCCACGCCCGGCGCCACCCGCGACGCCGGGCACATCGCCCACGACGCCGCGGTGACCGACCTCAGAACTGCTGCGTGAGTTCGAGATACAGGCCGCGCCGCGGCCCGTATTGCGGAGCGAACTCGCCGACGCCGGAACCACTGCGCAGCAGGTAGCTGCGGTCGAACAGGTTGACGACGCTCGCGCGCAGCGTCAGCGGCCGATTGTCGTGCCACGCGTCGAAATCGTGCGCGAGCGCGAGGTTCCACTGCGTGTATCCCGGCAGGTGCGAGAGATTCGCAAACCCCGTCGGCAGACCACTGCCGTAGATGCCGTCGACGCTCGCGAGCAGCCCGCGCCAGCGAAAGGAGGCGCCCATCGATGCGCTGACCTTCTGGGCATCGCTCGTCGGCGCATAGTTGCTCGCGAGGTAGGCAAACTCCGCGGGGTTCGTGAACAGATATTGGTTCGAGACCAGGCCCTGCGCCTTGGTGATCGCGTACGAGCCGTTCGCATAGGCGCGCAGACCGTCGCGCTCGAGGTTGAGCTTCAACTCGACCCCGCGCGTGGTGCCGCGGCCGTGATTGAATTGCTGGAGCACATTCGCCTGCCCGAATTGACCATCGTCGAGCAAATCGGTCGCGCGCTTGTAATAGCCGTCGATCCCGACGGACAGCGTTTGCGACAGCTGCTGATCCGCGCCGACGTCGACGTAGTCGGCGCGCTCCGGCAGCGCGGGATCGGCGAGCGCGATGGCCGGCTGCTGCGTCGTATTCTGAAACAGCGCGATGCGATTGGGCGTCGCCTGCGCCTGCATCGGCGGCGTGAAATACCGCGCGGCCCCCGCGTGCAGACTGGTCGCGGCGAACGGCTTGTAAACCAGACCGAGGCGCGGGCTCAACTGGCGCGCCGCAACGAACTGCTCGATCGCATCGAAGCGCAGCCCGGCGTTTAGCGTCAGGCCGGGCGAGACCGTCCATTCGTCCTGCACGTAGGCAGCGGCGTTCGAGCCGTGCTTGGATTGTCCGTCGATCAAGGTCTGCGGATCGGGCAGCGGAACGCCGTCGCTGCCGAGCGGCAGCACGGTCGCAAAATCGGCGACGGTCGTCTGTTCGACGCCGAATGCCGCGCCGGCGCGCAGCGCCTGCGCCTCGCCGAGGCGGTCCGCCAGGTCGAATTGCAAACCGCTCGCGAGGCTTTTGCGCACGACGTTCGAGGCGACGTCGTTGAACACCAAGTCGTCATAGACGTCCGGGTTGAAATCCACGGTCGCGTAGCGCGTGAAGACCGAGAGCTGCGTATCGACGCCGCCGTGCTTGGTCTGCAGCGCAAGGACTGCAAAGAACAAGCGGTCATTTTCGTTTTCATCGAGCCGCGTCGAGGACAACGTGCGCGGACCGAAGTCGCCGAGCGGTGCGAGACCCGTGACGTCGGGAATCTGGAAGCGGCCCGCCGAGGCGCCCGCGATGTACGTCAGGCGGTCCGAATCCCCGAGCAGGGTCGTGCCGTAGCCGAACAGTTTGCTCTGCGCGCTGCGGTCGTGGATCGGGTCGGCGCTCGGCATCGCATTTTCGATGCCTTGTGCGGTCTCGAAGGTAGCGTCCCGTCAAGAAAAACTGGGTCGCCCCCGCAGTGCCGCCGTACTCGAGACTCGGGGAAAGCGTATCCCAGCTGCCGGCATAGAGATCGAGACTCCCGAGCGGCTCGAAGCGCTGCTTGGCCGTGATGTCGACGACCGCCGCGGTGCGCAGCCCGTACTGCGCCGGCAGGGCCCCGTCGAGCAGATTGAGATTGCCGACGAAGCCGGTTTCGAGCACCGGACCCAAGCCGGAGACCCCATCCGGCAGCTGAATGCCGTTGATTCGATACTGCACGTTCGCATATTCGTTGCGCACGTGAAAATCGGGATTGCTGACCGCCGAATCGTAAGAGACGCCCGGCGCACGCAGCAGCACCTGGTCGAGCGTCGTGTTCTCGCCTTGCGGCAGCGCTTCGAGGGCCTGTTCATCAAACGTAAAAAGGCTCGCGCCGAATTTGGGCAGCAAGTCCCGATCGCGAGCCTCGTCGAGTGCGTGCGTCTTGTCGAGCAGCCAGCGATCGGACCGATCGGAGGTGACCACGATCGCCGGAAGCGGGTCGTTTGCATCCGACTCATCCGGTGCCTCGAGCTCAGCCGAGCGCGCGAAGTGCGCGGCGGCGAGGCAGAACAATAGAAGCGCAGCGCGCGCATGGATCCCCACAGACTGGAACTCAATGATGACCGTTAATAGTAATGAGACTAATTCGCATTCTTATTTGCTGTCAATCGATGATCTTGACGCCGGTCATGGAATGCGCCGATATTCTTGACGCAGAGGGTTATTTAGATATATCTTCAATAGGCTACACGCAACAAAGACCGTCTAGCCTCACCCTAGAATCAGGACACTCCGCATGTTTGGACAGCATCGAGGCCGCGGCGGACGCGGCAGACTCCCGCACGAACATGGCGGTTGGTTTGGGGAGAAACGCCAGCACACGACCGCGCAGCGTCGGGAACGCCTGTTCGAGCAAGGCGATTTGCGGCTCGTGGTGCTCGATTTGTTGCAGGCGCGGCCGCGCCACGGCTACGAGATCATCAAGGCCATCGAAGAGCTCGCCGGTGGCGATTATTCGCCGAGCCCCGGCGTGATCTATCCGACGCTGACACTGCTTGAAGAGATCGGCCACGCGGCCGTCACCCAAGAGAGCGGCGGCAAGAAGCAATACGGCATTACGACGGACGGCGCCGCATATCTCGCGGGCCAGCATGCTGCGTTGCAGCGGATTCGAACACGCGTCAAATCGGCCGAAGCGCTTGCGGACGCGTGGCGGGCCCCCCAGCTGCAACGTGCGATGCAGAATTTCAGGACGGCGCTGCATTTCCGCCTGAGCCGCGGCCCCCTGGGGGCCGACGATCTGCGCAAGCTCGCCGAGGCGATCGACCGCGCGGCGATCGAGATTGAACGCAGTTAGGCGCGGTCGCCGGCGCCTCCCAATCCAAGTATCGCATCCTCTATTTTCACCCGGGTGTTATTGACTTAGAAATTAAACCCGGGTAATAATATCCGCCCCTCAACTACTGGAAGCGGAAATGACTGATACGCTGCCCGCTCGCTATACCGCCTTCGAGGGATGCCGACGCTTCGCCTCGGGCTCCCTTCCGGAGGTCGCGCTCGCCGTCAAACGGCGCGCCATGAGTCCCGCGAGTTCCGCGAGCGGGCCGGTCGTGATCTTCGATGACCGGACCGGCCGCGCGATCGACTTCGACTCGCGCGGCAGCGAGGCACAGCTGCTCGAGCGCCTCGAGCCCGCGCCGGCGGGGGTGCGAACCCGCGGACGCCCGAAACTCGGCGTCGTCGCGCGCGAAGTCACCCTGCTGCCGCGCCATTGGGAGTGGCTCAACGGCCAGCCGGGGGGGGCTTCGGTCGCGCTGCGGCGCCTGGTCGAGGCGGCGAGCCGCGCCAATCGCGACAAAGACGAGTTGCGCCGCCGCCAAGACGCCGCGTACCACTTCATGTCGGCGATCGCGGGCGACCTGCCGGGATTCGAGGAGGCCGCGCGTGCCTTGTTCGCGGGAGACCGCGCGAAGCTTAACGACGAGGTCGAAGCCTGGCCCCGCGACGTCCGGGAGCACCTCGCGGCGCTCGCCTACCCTTGAGCCGTCATCGATACCCCGTGCCGCTCGGGGCCGAACGCCACCATCGCGATGATCACGACCGCGACCGTCCCGACGACGATCGCCATCGCCAAGCCATAGTTGTTGCCATTCGCTTCGGCGATCGCGACCTGCAGATTCAAGTTGCTGGCCGCCAGAAAATTTCCAAGCTGGTAGATGAAGCCGGGAAAGGTCGCGCGTATCGCCGGCGGCGATAGTTCGTTGAGGTGTACGGGCACGACGCCCCAGGCACCCTGAACCGCGATCTGCATGAGGAATGCGCCGGCGCCCAGTATCAGGGGCGTTGATCCGAATGCCCAGAACGGCAGCGCGGGCAGCGCCAACAACGCCGCAAACATGATCGCCTTGCGCCGTCCGATCTTCTGCGAGAGGAAACCGAACGACAATCCCCCGATGATCGCGCCGACATTGGCGATCGCCGTCATCAGCGAACTCAAATGCGTATCGAAATGATGCTGCACTTTCAAGAACAAATTCGGGTAGGCGTCCTGGGAACCGTGGCTGAAAAAATTGAACGCGGTCATCAGCAGGATCCCGTAGACCGCGAGCTTCCAGTTGCGCCCCAGCACGCTCCACATCCCCTCCTGCGCGTGTCGGGTCTGCGTCCATGACGGCGATTCCTCGACGCCGCGCCGGATGAAGAACACGAGGATCGCGGGCAGCACGCCGAGCACGAACATGTAGCGCCAGCCGAGCCGGTCGTAGAACAGGAGCACCGCCAGCGACGCGAGCAGGTAGCCCATCGGATAGCCCGACTGCAGCAGGCCGGAAACGAAACCGCGCGCGGACGGCGGAATCGTCTCCATCGTGAGCGCCGATCCGACGCCCCACTCTCCGCCCATCGCGACGCCGAACAGCGCTCGCACGATCAGCAGCGTCGTCATCGTCGGCGCGAAGCCCGACGCCATCTCGAGTACCGAATAGGCCAGGATGTTCCACATCAGCGTCGGCTTGCGGCCGAAGCGATCGGCAAGCCGCCCAAACAGCAAGGCGCCGATCGGGCGCATCGCCAAAGTCAGCAGCACCGCGGTCGTGACGACCTGCATGCTCGAGTGCAGCTCCGCGGAGATGTCCTTGAACATGAAAACCATCAAAAAGAAATCGAACGCATCGAGCGTCCAACCGAGATAGGCCGCGATCACGACGTTGCGCTGCGCCTGGGTCCACGTGGGTGACGCGGTGGCGTTCATGGGTTTTTCGCCTCACTGTTCAAATACGCCGCAAGCCAGCGCTGGACCTCGGCATAGAAAAGACGGCTGTCCTCGGGCTTCGTGATCCAATGCCAGGCATCGGGCCACACGAGCAGGCGACTCGGCACGTGCATGCGTTGCAGCGTCGCCCAATTCTCGAGCGTGTTGTTGATCGGGACGCGGTAATCCCGCTCGCCGATCGAGAGCAGCATCGGTGTGCGCCACTGCGCGGCATAGGTGATCGGACTCTGGTCACGCCAAATCGCGCTGCCGCCCCATGGCGGGCCGCCGTTCATGAGCTCGCGGCCGTAGATGCCGTCGCTCGTGCCCCATTGTGAGGTCAAATCGACCTCGCCGGCGTGACTCACGATGCACCGGTAGCGCGTCGTCGTCGCCTCGATCCAATTCGCGAGATGGCCGCCGTAGCTCGCGCCCGCCGCGCAGAGCTTCGATCCATCGATGAAAGAGTAGCGCTTGAGCGCCTCGTCGACCGCCTCGTTGATCTCGTCGCCGGGCGTCTTCAGCGGATCGAGCTTGATCGCCTGCGCAAACTTCTCGCCGAAGCCGGTCGAACCGGTGTAGTCGGTCATCAGGATCACGTAGCCTGGCGCGGCGAGCAGGTGATAATTCCAGCGCAAGCCGATTTGATCGGGATTGCTGCTCGCCGGGCCGCCATGGATCAGCACCACCATGGGATACTTTTTCGACGCGTCGAACGCCGGCGGCCGCACGAGCATGCTGTGCAGACTCCGGCCCTTGTCGCTCGCGAAATAAAAGTGCTCGGGGGGCTGCCAGTCGATCGCGGCCGCCGCAGCCGTATCGATCTGGGTCAGGTTCACATGCGAGCGGTGTGCGACATCGAGACGCACGACTTCCTCGGGACTCACCGAGCTGCCGTAGGCGGCGATCAGCTCCGGCTTGGCGGCCTTGCGCCCAATCTCGAGTGCGGTGTAGCCACCGGTCGGCGGCGCCACCACGAGCACCGGCGCGCCGCCCTCGGTCGGTACGCGGTAGAGATTCTCCTTGCCGGCTTCCGGCACGAGCAAATAGACGAGCTTGCCGTCGGGTGTCAGCGCATAGTGCGCGGTCTCCCGGTCGAAATCGCGCGTCACCAGGTGCGCCGCGCCGCCCGCCGGCCACGCGAGCTTGCTGAGTCGCGCAAGGTGGTAGATCTCGGCATCCTCCGGAGCGTATTTGAAGTAGAGCGTCCTGCCGTCGGGACTGAAACGCGCCTCCTCGTAATCGCCGGAATCCGGGTTCACGGTCGAGGGCTCCGCGCCGCCTTCGGCGCTGATCCGATAGAGATGGTGTCCCACCGGCGCAAATGCGGCGTTCCATCGTTCGGAGGTCGCCGTGAACACGATTTCGCGGCCGTCGGGACTCCAGATCGGCGCGAGCGTGACGCTCGCCAGGGTTTCCGTGCCCGAAAAGCCCGCAGCGTGCGCAAATGCGCTCGCCGAGAGAATATCCCGCGGCTTCGACCCAGGCGCGAGCGACTGCACGAGGATCGTCGGCTCCCGCTCATCGAGCCATTGATTCCAGTAGCGCACCGGGAAATGCTCGTAGGTGCGCAGGTTGTACTTGCGCTCCTTGCGCTCCGCGGCGGCCTTCTTGTTGGCCTCGTCATCGAGCGCGTCGGGGTACACGCGCGACTCGAACAAAATTGCCTGGCCGTCGGGTCGCCATTGCGGGTTCTTGGCGCCCGTCGAAATATTGGTGAGTCGCCGCGCATCGCCGCCCTCGGCGAGATTGAGGATGTAGATTTGCTCGACCTCGTCGCCTTCGCGCTTCGTCGAAAACGCGATGCTGCCGCTGTCGGGCGACCAGGCGACGTCGTCCTCGGGCGCCTTGGTGTTCGTGATTCGCCGCGGCGGCTTGCGCCCGTCGACCGGCACGAGCCACAAGTCGCTGACCGCCTTGTCGGTGTCGTAGGCGGGCTCCAGCACGGAGAACACGACCCATTTTCCGTCGGGGCTCACGACCGGAGATCCGACGCGCTTCATCATCCAGAGCGCCTCGTGCGTGATCCTTGCCTTCGCCGGCGCGGCGGCCTCCGGCGGCGCAGGCGCCGCGGAATTCGCGGCGATCGACTCGAGCGGAAATGCCAGCAACGCGGCCAAACCAACCGCGCGCCCGATCCGAATTGTCATCGCGCCGTACTCCCCGCTTTATGTTTTGCAGCAGTCTAGCTCGTAATGAGCGCGCCCGGTAACCGCTGGTCGAGCGCGAAAACAGTCCGCAGACGGTCCGGGATTGGCGAATGGATGTGCGGCGCTTTTGGCCCTAAGATCCACAGTCCCGCGAGCCTCGCAGGCCGAACCGCATGACACTCGACAGTTCCTTTCGGCGGGAGCAGCGTCTGGTGGCAGCCTCGATGCTGGCCGCCGTCGTGCTCACCGCGGCCGCGTTCCCGTTTGCCGATCATTACTGGCGGGAATCGATCGGCATGCCGACCGGCGAGCGTTTGTTGCTCGCCGCAAAAACCGATC
This sequence comes from uncultured Gammaproteobacteria bacterium, assembly GCA_963782845.1. Classification (GTDB taxonomy): domain Bacteria; phylum Pseudomonadota; class Gammaproteobacteria; order Steroidobacterales; family Steroidobacteraceae; genus Bog-1198. Next base: position 390,479 of record CAWALM010000004.1, read on the forward strand.
TGTTCGTCGTGCTGGCGCTCGTGATCGCGATCTCGGACGTCGCGCGCCGACGATTTCTCTCTGCGCTCGACATCCAGGGCAGCAGCGTGGCGCCCGGCAGCGAGCAGATGCGCAACGCGAGCGCTTTTTTGCAGAACACGCTCGAGCAGGTTGCGGTCGCGGTCCCTGCCCACTTCGCGCTCGCGCTGTTCTATCGCGGCGGTGCGGCGATCATTCCGCTACTCGGCGCCCTGTTCTGCATCGGCCGGGTGCTGTTTCGGGTCGGCTACTCGCACGGCGCGGCCGCGCGCGCGTTCGGGTTCGCGATCACTTTTTATCCGAGCGTCGCGGCGCTCGTCGTCAGCGCGTGTCTGCTGCCGGCGCACTAGCGGCGGGCGGCTCCGAGCCGCGGTATTGAAAGACGCTCTCGAGCGGACTCGCAAACACCGCGGCGATCCGAAATGCGACCTCGAGCGACGGTGAGTACTTGCCGAGTTCGATCGCATTGACCGTCTGGCGCGTCACGCCGATGCGCTCGGCGAGCGCCTGCTGGGTCATCTCGCCGTGCTCGAAACGCAGCCTGCGGATCTGGTTGCGAATCGCGGCCGCGGTCATTTCAGACGCCGTGACGATAGTAGTAGAGCAGCGAGGCATGGCGCGCGAGCTCCGCGAGCCAAATTGCGAACAGCACGCAGTGCGCGAGCACCAGCGGGCCGGCGCCCAAATGAATCGATCCGATCGCGACGAACGCGCCGGCCAGCAACCAGAAATACGCCCGAGCGGTCGCTCGCTGTGCGATCAGGCGCTCGCGTTCATCGCGAGGGGCCCTCGCATCTTGCGGCGAGCGGATCGCGATCAATACGTGCAGCGCGATCTCGACGATCACGGTCGCGGCGACCAGCACCAGGAACAGCGGAAAGTAACTTACATGCGCCGCGTACCCCAGCAGCGGTTTCGCGACCTCGACAAAATAGACGCCGAAGGCGATCAGCAAGACCAAAGTAATCCAGGCGCTCTTTTCCCGAAATGACATGGCGATCGAGCCTCCGATGTATGCAATTTCATACGTAATGTATAAATAAAAGTACTTTTTGTCTAGTATCTTTTACATTTAATCCGCCAGCGCGCCGCGCGCGGCTAACCCGGGCGGGCTGCGTCTATAGCAAGGTGCGCTCGAACAGGCTCCAGAGCCGGTCCCAATGCTGTTCGCAGGCGGCCTCGTCGTACGCCGGCAAGTCCGGCATCGTGAAACCGTGTCGCGCACCTTCGTAGAGCTCGGATTGATAGCGGGTGCCCGCCTCTTGCAAGGCCGCCTCGAGCTGCTCGATCGCGGCGAGCGGCATGCCCTGGTCTTGGTCGGCGTGGCCGAAGTACAGCGCCGCCGTGATTTGTCCGACGAGACGATGGGGACTGGTGGGCTCGTCGGTCACGAGCCGTCCGGCGTGAAAGCTCGCAGCGGCCGCGATGCGGCGCGGGTATTCGGCCGCCGTGCGCACCGCCATCGAGCCGCCCATGCAATAGCCGACGAGGCCCATGTGGCAGTCCGGGTCGACTTGCGGCTGCGTCGCCAGAAACTCGAGCAGTTTGCCGGCATCGCGCACCACGAGCTCCGGCGTCACGGACCGCACCAATTGCATGAGCGCCGGACGGTTCTCGGGTTTGAGCATTTCGGCGACCTCGAACAGCGGCGCCCGGCCGTGCCGATAGAGCAGGTTCGGCTGCAGCACGTAGAGTCCCCAGGCGGCGATCCGGTCGGCCATGCGCTGCAGTACCGGTCGCACTCCGAATCCATCCATGAAGAACAGCACGGCCGGGAACGGCCCGCCTTCGTCGGGATGGGAGACGTAACAGTCGCAGCGGCCGTCGGGAAGCTCAACGTCAAGGGTCGCGTCAGCCATCCGGAGCCTCACTCCCCGAGCATGCGGTAAAGATAGGTCGTGTCGCACAAGCCGCCGCGCGGCCACAGCGCATAGCCCGGAATCACGCCGCAGCGGCGCCAGCCGAGCCGCGCGTACAAGCGCTCGGCATCGCCGCCGGTCACGGTATCGAGTACCAGCAGACTCTTGCCGAAGTCGCGCGCAGCAGCCTCGGCGGCTCGCATCAGCGCCGCGCCGATTCCGCGGCGCCGCGCACGGCGATGCACGAGCATCTTGGAGACGTCGGCCCGATGGGGTTGATTTTCCGGCAGGTCGAGCAGCACTTGAACGGACCCGGCGATCCCCAGCGCATCCTCGGCAACGAGCAGCACGCGCTCGCCGCGCTCGACGCCGTGCGCCACGCGCTGCCAGAATTCCCGCGCCTTGGCCGCGGGCAGCGGATGCATGAAGCTCACCGAGGCCCCTCCGTCGACGCAGTCAATCAACAATTCGGCGAGTCCGTCGATCTGCTGCGCGCTCACGGCGCAGAGGCGCCGGATCGGCGCTGGCTCGACGGAAGCGGAGCCGGACATCGGAGCCTCGGCGAACGCGCGCCCTGGAGGCGCGTCAGGTCGCCGGCGCCGCGCTCTCGGCCTTCGGCGCCGCGCTCTCGCGCGAGTAGACGATCTTCTTGCTGCCGGCCTCGCAGCTGCCGACGACTTTCTGGTCCTTGACCGCGTCGGCGGCGACGACTTCGAGCGTGTAGCTCTTGACGCCTTTGGCCTGCAGCTTCGCGTCGATTTCGCTCTTCAATTCCTCGCAAGGCTTCGCGGCCCACGCGCTCGCCGACAACAACGCCAGTATCGCAGCGCCCGCCACCACATTGATCCTACGCATGCTCGCTCCCTATAGTTTTTGACCGCAATCCCGGCTGCGATTATGTACCGCGCCTCACAAGGTCGCCAGATCGTCCGTTTCGCGGCGCAGCTGCGCAAGAAATCGCCGCAATTCGGCGACGCGCGCCGGCAGGAGTGCGCGGCCCGCCGGCGAGAACACGCGAGCCGGAACTTTCGCAAGGTTCTCTTCGAGCATCTTGACGGCCTCGGGGCCTGTTGGTGTTGCGCCTTGCGGGTCGACGAGCGCGATGATGCGCGCGACCCCGATGGCGCCAAGCCAATCAAGCGCGTCGGCATCATGCAAATACAAGGACTCGGGCCCGACGGGATCGCGGTAATACATATGAGTGCGGATCGCCGCACGGACCGCGTCGATCTTCTCGATCGGAAAGCCGGTGCCTCGCAGCACCCCGTCGACGATGCGCGCGGCCTCGTCGGAGTGATCGACCTTCGGCTTCTCCCACGGCGCGAACGCCGCCATGTCGTGCAGGTAGGCGGCCGCAAACAAGACGTCGTCGTCGAGCGCGACGTGATCCTTGGCCGCGAGCTCGCGCGCGAGCGCGTAATCCCGCTCGCAGTGCGAATAGCCCCAGGCCGGATGCTTGAAATTCTTGGCGGCGAATTCACGCACCGTCGTGTGCCAATCGGGCGACGGTTGCGATGCCGGCTGCGACGGCGCGGCTGCGGCGAGCCACAGCGATCCCAGCACGACGAGCGCCGCGAGGCGCCGCGCGCCGCGCGCGTGGTCCCGTGGCCGCTGCGATACGCTCAATTGGAGTTCCCCGCCGCCGGCGCACCGGCGGCGATGCGCGCGAGGCCGGCCTCGATCGCCTCGCGCGTCGCATCGGTGAGCTGGCGGGCGTCCAAGCCCCGCGGATCGATCGGCTTGCCGACGATCAATCGAATCGTGCCGGGCTTCTTCAGAAAGCCGCGCCGCGCCCAGAACTCGCCCGCATTATGCGAAACCGGCACGATCAGCTTGCCGGTTGCAATGGCGAGCAGCGCGCCGCTGAAGCCGTATTTCTTCGGCTGACCCGCGCGCACGCGCGTGCCCTCGGGAAAGATGATGACCCACAGGCCCTGCGCGAGGCGGTCCGCGCCCTGCTCGACGACCTGATTCACCGCGCGGTGGCCGGCGCCGCGATTGATCGCGATCGGCTTCAGCAGCTTCAGTCCCCAGCCGACGAACGGGATCCAGAGCAGCTCGCGCTTGAGCACCCAGACTTGCGCTGGGATCAGCAGGAAATGCGCCATCGTCTCCCATGCCGAGGTGTGATTGCACATCACGATGTGATTGCCCGCGGGAATGTTTTCGCGGCCCTCGATCCGATAGTCGAGACGGCACAGCAGACGCAGCACGTAAATCGTCATGCGCGACCAGGTCCGCGCGATCGCGAATTCTGCCGCGTACGGCAGCCAGAAACAGACTCCCATCACGAAGCCGAACAGGCAGGCCGTCAGCATCATGAAGGCGGTGAACAGCAGGGAGCGAAAATACTGCATGCGCTCAGCCCGGCAGACGCGACAAGTCGGCGACGCCGCCGAACAGCGCCTGCACGTCGCGCAGCAGCGCGAGGCGGTTGTCGCGCCGCTCGAGGTTCTCGTCCATGACCATCACGGATTCGAAAAACGCGTCGATCGGCGGCCTCAAGGCGGTCAGCAGACTCAGGGTCTGTGCGTATTCGCCGAGGCGCATCGCGCTCGCTACCGGGCCGCGCAGCTCGTCGAGCGCCTCATGCAGCGCGCGCTCCGCATCCTCGCTGAACCGTGCGGCGTCGACCGCGACCGGCAGTTCCCGCGCCGACTTCTTGAGTATGTTGGCGATGCGCTTGTTCGCCGCGGCCAAAATCGCGGCTTCGGGCACAGCCAAGAATGCCTTGAGCGCATGCAGCCGGGCCTCGACATCGAGCGGCGAGCGCGGCGCGGCCGCGAGCACCGCATCGATCATTTCCGTCGTCGTTCCGTCGGCGCGCTCGAGCAGCAGGCCGCGCAGGCGCTCGGCGATGAACGCAAACGCCTCGGCCGCGGCCGCGGCGCGCTGCACCGGCTGGGCCGCCGCCGACAACTCGAGCAGCTCGAGCAGGTTCAGGTCGAGCCGGCCCTCGAGCAGAATGCGCAAGATCCCGAGCGCCGCGCGCCGCAAGCCGAACGGGTCCTTGGTACCGGTCGGCTTCTGGTCGATCGCAAAGATTCCGACGAGCGTATCGATCTTGTCGGCGAGCGCGAGCGCTTGACCGGTCTTGGTCTGCGGCAACACGTCGCCCGCAAACCGCGGCCGGTACTGCTCCTCGAGCGCGAGGCACAGTTCCGCGGGCTCGCCCTGGGCCGCGGCGTAGTAGCGCCCCATCGTGCCCTGCAGCTCGGGAAATTCGCCGACCAGCGCGCTCATCAAATCGGCTTTGGCCAGGGCCGCGGCGCGCGCCACGAGCGGCGGGGCGCCGATCATCGACCCGATCGTCACACTGAGCGCCTCCACGCGGCGGGTCTTGTCGGCATAACTGCCGAGCTTGGTCTGGAAAGTGACTCCCGCGAGTTTGGCGGCGTGATCCTCGAGCGTGAGCTTGCGGTCCTGGTCCCAGAAGAACGCGGCATCGCTCAAGCGCGGCCGCACGACGCGCTCGTTGCCTTCGCGGATCTTCGCGGGATCGCGGCTCTCGATGTTGCTGACCGTGATGAACCAGCGCGTGAGGCTGCCGTCGGGAGCTTCGACCGGAAAGTAGCGCTGATGATCCTGCACGGTTGCGACCACGACCTCGCGCGGCAGCGCGAGGAAGCGCTGCTCGAATTGCCCGGCGATCGGCACCGGCCATTCGACGAGCGCCGTGACCTCGTCGAGCAGCGCCGTCTCGATGAGCGCGCGCCCGCCGACGCTGATCGCGAGTTCGGTCACGCCGGCGCGCACCAGCTCGCGCCGCCGCCCGAAATCGGCGATCACTTTCGCGCGTCGCAACGTCGACTCGTAGGCGTTCGCGGATTTGAGGCTCTTGGGACCCGGCGCATGAAAGCGGTGGCCGAAGGTCACCCGCCCGGTCGACAGGCCGAGCAGCTCGCAATCGACGAGCTCCTCGCCGAGCAGCAGGACCAGCCAATGCACGGGCCGGACAAATTCCGCGGTCCGATCGCCCCAGCGCATGCGCTTCGCGATCGGCAGAGCCGCGAGCGCCTGGGTCAAAATGGCGCCGAGATTCGCCGCCGTCGCGGCGCCGGGTTCGGTGCCGCGAAAGCTGAGCCAGGTACCTTTGTCGCTGGTGAGACGCGAGAGCGCGCCGACCTCGACGCCGCAGCTCTTCGCAAAGGCGCGCGCGGCTTGAGTCGGCTCGCCGCTCGCATCGAACGCACTCGAGAGCGGCGGCCCGCGCCGCTCGATCTGGCGATCCGGCGCCTGCAGCGCGCAGCGCTCGACGACGACCGCCAGGCGCCGCGGCGTCGCGAAGCCGCGCACCGCGCCGTGCGCAATGCCCGCCGCGACGAGTCCTTTGGCGAGATTCTCGGTCAAGGCCGTCGAGAGGCCGAGGAGTCCCCGCGGCGGCAGCTCCTCGGTACCGATTTCGAACAGCAGCGTGCGCGTGTTCATGCGGTCTGCATCGCCTGCCGCAGCAACGGAAAACCGAGCGCCTCGCGGCTCTCACGATAGGCCTCGGCAACCGCGCGCGCGAGCGTGCGCACGCGCAGAATGAAGCGCTGGCGCTCGGTGACCGAGACCGCGCGGCGCGCATCGAGCAGATTGAACGAATGCGACGCCCGGACCAGCTGCTCGTAAGCCGGCAGCGCCAATTTGTCGCGCACCAGCCGTTCGCAAGCGGCTTCGGCCGCATCGAATTGCCGCACGAGCTCGGTGGTGTCGGCTTTCTCGAAGTTGTAGGCCGACTGCTCGACCTCGTTCTGATGAAACACGTCGCCGTAGCTCACGGGACCGGACGGTCCCTCGCCCCAGACGATATCGAAGATGCTCTCCTTGCCCTGAATGTACATCGCGAGGCGCTCGAGGCCGTAGGCGATCTCACCCATGACCGGGCGGCAATCCAAGCCGCCGACCTGCTGAAAATAGGTGAATTGGGTGATCTCCATGCCGTTCAACCAGACTTCCCAGCCGAGTCCCCAGGCCCCGAGCGTCGGGGATTCCCAGTTGTCCTCGACGAAACGGATGTCGTGGGTCAGCAGATCGAAGCCGAGGAATCGCAGCGAGCCCAAATACAATTCCTGGAAATCATCGGGCGAGGGCTTCATGCAAACCTGAAATTGGTAGTAGTGCTGCAGGCGGAATGGATTGTCGCCGTACCTCCCGTCGGTCGGCCGGCGTGACGCCTGGACGAATGCGGCGCTCCAAGGCTCCGGACCGACCGCACGCAGAAAGGTCGCGGCATGGAAGGTGCCGGCTCCCATCTCCATGTCGTAGGGCTGCAAAATCACACAGCCCTGGTCCGACCAATACTTCTGCAGCGCGAAGATCAGACCCTGAAATGTGCGAGGCGGCGAAGCGGCTTTTGCCATCGTGGGCTCGCTGGTTGAACAAAGCCCGCGAGTATAGCCACGTGCGAGCGGCGCTGTCCCGGCGCTTGCCGAAGAGCCGGGGCGCTTGGCGCGAGATGCACGCACAGAGCGATGCACTCTATTCGATCAGGCTTGCCGCATGGCGCGCCAAGGGATGGACACCCGGTCGATCCGAGCCTGGAGACGCCCTGTCTTGGTGCAGACATTGGGGACATCGCACCATCACGGTGCGATAATAGGGGCGGAGATGGCGATCAATGGCCGCAAGTACTTGATCCGCCATGCCCCGAAATGTGGCATGGATGCTGCATTAACCAAACACCCCGGCCTCATCCGGCTCGATAAGCACTCTAACGACTATTTCGGAGGACCAAAGTGACTCCCGCTGAAGTTCTTAAATTGATCAAAGAAAAAGATGTGAAGTTCGCCGATCTTCGCTTTACCGACACGATTGGAAAGGAACAGCACGTCACCATCCCGGCGCGCCTCGTCGATGAGGCCCTATTTGCCGACGGCAAGATGTTCGACGGCTCGTCCATCGCCGGCTGGAAGGGCATCAACGAGTCCGACATGATCCTGATGCCGGATGCGCCGACCGCGGTCATCGATCCGTTCTACGAAGAAACGACTGTCAACATCCGCTGCGACGTCATCGAACCCGCCACGATGCAAGGCTATGGCCGCGATCCGCGCTCGCTCGCCAAGCGCGCCGAAGCGCATCTGAAATCGACCGGCATCGCCGACTCGGCGCTGTTCGGGCCGGAGAACGAATTCTTCATTTTCGACAGCGTCAAATCGGGCGCGGAAATGCGCGGCTGCTTCTACGAGATCGACTCCGATCCAGGGCGCCTGGAACAGCGGCAAGGATTACGAAGACGGCAACAACGGCCACCGGCCCGGCATCAAGGGCGGCTACTTCCCGGTTCCGCCCGTCGACGCGTTCCAGGACATCCGCAGCTCCATGTGCCTCGCGCTCGAGGAAATGGGGCTGAAGGTCGAAGTACATCACCACGAAGTGGCGACCGGCGGGCAGGGCGAAATCGGCGCCAACGCCAATACGCTGACGAAAAAGGCCGACGAGGTGCAGATCCTCAAGTACGCGATTCAAAACGTCGCTCACGGCTACGGCAAGACCGCGACTTTCATGCCGAAGCCCCTGGTCGGCGACAACGGCAACGGCATGCACGTCCATCAATCGCTGCAAAAGGACGGCAAGGCGCTGTTCGCCGGCGACAAATACGGCGGCCTTTCCGACACCGCGCTCTATTACATCGGCGGCATCATCAAGCACGCGCGCGCGCTCAATGCGTTCACGAATGCGAGCACCAACAGCTACAAGCGCCTCGTGCCGGGCTTCGAAGCGCCGGTCATGCTCGCCTATTCGGCGCGCAATCGATCCGCCTCGATCCGCATTCCCTGGGTGTCGAACCCGAAGGCGCGCCGCATCGAAGTGCGCTTCCCGGATTCGACCGCGAATCCGTATTTCGCGTTCGCGGCGATGATGATGGCGGGCCTCGACGGCATCCAGCACAAGATCCACCCCGGCGATCCGGCCGACAAGGATCTCTATGATCTGGAGCCCGAGGAAGCGAAGCACATTCCGACCGTTTGCCATTCCTTGGACATGGCTCTCGAGTATCTGGACAAGGACCGGGCGTTCTTGAAGGCCGGCGGCGTCTTCACCGACGACGTCATCGATGCCTACATCTCCCTCAAGATGAAGGACGTCACGCGCCTGCGCATGACGACCCATCCGATCGAAATGGAGATGTATTACAGCCTGTGACGGTCGAGCGAGGTGCGAGTGCCTGAAGGTGACGGCGGTCACGCTGCCGTCACCTCGTTTTGTGGCCTGGAGACGATAGGGCTATGCTTGTGACTTATGCACCAGCTGCGACGTTTGCTCGCTCTCGGGTTGTTCGCCGCCGCGGCGGCGCAGGCCGCCGTCGTTTACAAATGGACCGACGCGGACGGGGTCGTGCATTTTTCCGACCAGCCGCAGCCGGGTGCGGAAAAGATCTCGACGAGCGCCGAGGCGCTCAATCGCGCGGCCGCGCCGGCGCGCGGCGCCGCGGGGGTCGCGGGTGCGCGGCCGCAAAAGGTCATCAAGCCGGGCCTGACCTACACGACATTCGCGATCTCCTCGCCGACGGCGGAGCAGTCGTTCTTCGACGAACCCGTGCCGGTTCAACTCGACCTCAATCCGGCGCTGCACCGGGGTCACAAGCTGACCTGGCGATTGAACGGGCAGGCTCTCGACGACGAGGAAGGCCAGGTTCAATTCACATTGCCGAACATGCCGCGCGGCTCCTACCAGCTCACGGCGACGATCGACGATCCGGACAGTCAGGAATCGGCGAGCGCGGCCATGGTCACCTTCTACGTCAAGCAGCCGACGATTCAGGGCCCGCAGCACAAGAATCCGTAGAGCCCAAGGTCTCGGCGCCCTTGGTGCGGCCGGTGGAATGCCGTGTCCGCTGAACTGCACCTGCACCCGCTGCACATCCACGGCACCGACCTGCTCGATGCGCTCGTCACCAGCGTATTCGTCCTCGATCAGGATCTGCGCGTCGATTATCTGAACGCCGCGGCGCAGACCCTGGTCGCGCTGAGCTCGAACCAGGCGCTCGGCAAGCCGGTCGCGGAACTGACGCGCGGCGCCGAAACCTTGCTGCCCTTGTTCGACCGGGCACTCGCCGGCGCCGAAGGCGTCGTGCAACGCGAACTGGCATGGCCCGGACCCGGCGGTGTCGACCGCATACTCGACTGCGCGGTGACCCAGATTGCGATCGGATCGGCCGAGTCGCGGATCCTGCTCGAGATCGAGGACATCACCCAGCACCGGCGACTCACGCGCGAGAACGCGCTGATCGCGCAGCTCGGCGGCAGCCGCTTGATGGTCCGGCAGCTCGCGCACGAGATCAAGAACCCGCTCGGCGGCTTGCGCGGCGCCGCGCAGCTGCTCGAACGCGAGTTGCTCGATCCGGCGCTGCGCGAATACACGCGCGTCATCATCAGCGAGGCCGACCGGCTCACGAATCTGCTCGACTCGATGCTGGGGCCGGGCCGTCCGCCCGCGAAGCGGCTCATCAACGTGCACGAGTTGCTGGAGCGCGTCTATCACCTGCTGCGCAGCGAAGCCGCGCCGGGCGTCGTCGTCGACCGCGACTACGATCCGAGCCTGCCACCGCTCACGATCGACCCCAACCACATCATTCAGGCCATGTTGAATCTCGGCCGCAACGCGCTGCAGGCTCTGTCGGCGGGCGGCGTTCAATCGCCGCGGCTCGTGCTCAAGACGCGCGCCGCGATCAACGTGACCGTGGGCTCCAAGCGCCATCGCCTGGTCGCCTCGATTCAATTCGAAGACAACGGCCCCGGCGTGCTGCCGGAGATTCGCGACACGATTTTCTATCCGCTCGTTTCCGGGCGCGCCGACGGCAGCGGCTTGGGCCTCGGCATCGCGCAGGACCTCGTGAGCCGCCACGGCGGCCTCATCGAGTTCGACAGCGCGCCCGGCCGAACCGTATTCACGATTTCTCTTCCCATGGACTCCGCATGAACGCAAAGCCACTGCAAGTTTGGTTGGTCGACGATGACGCCTCGATTCGTTGGGTGCTGGAGAAAGCGCTCAAGGGCAGCGGGATGGTCGCAAAGACCTTCGACCAGGCCGACAACGCGTTGTCGGCGCTGCGCATCGACACGCCCGACGTGCTCATGACCGATATCCGCATGCCGGGCCGCAGCGGCCTCGACCTGCTCAAGGAAATTCAGGTCGCCTGGCCCGGACTGCCGGTCATCGTCATGACCGCGCATTCGGATCTCGATGCGGCGGTCGCGGCATACCAGGGCGGCGCGTTCGAGTATTTGCCGAAGCCGTTCGACATCGACAAAGCCGTCGATCTCGTGCGCCGCGCCGCGCAGCAAGCGGCGCCCGCGACCGACGTCGAAGCGACCCGGCGCAGCATCCCGGAACTGCTGGGGCAAGCCGCCGCGATGCAGCAGGTATTTCGCGCCGTCGGCCGGCTGTCGCGCTCCAGCATGACAGTGCTCATCACCGGGGAATCCGGCACCGGCAAAGAGCTCGTCGCGCGCGCGCTGCATCGGCACAGCCCGCGTTCGAATCGCGCGTTCGTGGCGCTCAACACGGCGGCATTCACTGCCGATTTGCTCGAGTCCGAACTGTTCGGCCATGAAAAAGGCGCGTTCACCGGCGCAGACACGCTGCGCCGCGGCCGCTTCGAGCAAGCCGACGGCGGCACCTTGTTTCTCGATGAAATCGGCGACATGTCGCCGGCATTGCAGACGCGGCTGTTGCGTGTGCTCGCGGAAGGGGAGTTCTACCGCGTCGGCGGACAGACTCCGGTCAAGGTCGATGTGCGCGTGATCGCGGCGACCCACCAGGATCTCGAAGCGCGCGTGAGCTCGGGCCATTTCCGCGAGGATCTGCTGCACCGGCTCAACGTGATCCGCATCGAAATTCCGCCGCTGCGCGAGCGGCGCGAAGACATTCCGGAGCTGCTGCGCCACTACCTGTCGGTTGCCGGCCAGGAACTCGGCGTCGAGCCGAAGCTGCTGACCCAGCCGGCCGAGACCGCGCTCGTGACCTTCGATTGGCCCGGCAATGTCCGCCAGCTCGTCAATGCCTGCCGGCGCTTGACCGTGACCGCGCCGGGCCGCGAGATTCGCAGCGAGGACATTCCAATCGATCTCGGCGGCGCCGCGGCCGGACCCGCGAGCAGCCATGATTGGATGGCGAAGCTCTCGCACTGGGCCGAGCAGGAACTCGACTCCGGCACGCAGCGGCTGCTCGACCAAGCGGTGCCCGAGGTCGAGCGCATCCTGATTCGCGTTGCGCTGCGTAAGGCCGAGGGGCTCAAGCAGGAGGCGGCCAAGCTGCTCGGGTGGGGCCGCAACACCTTGACGCGCAAGATGAAAGAGCTCGGCATGGAAGACGCCGCCTGAGGTAAGCCGCGAGCCGCAAGCGCCGCCTACGGTTTATCATCGGGCGCTTGAATCCCATGGGCAACTTCATCAAACGAACGTTCGAGACTCCCGAACGCCTGCTGTTCGGCAATTCGGTCGCCGAATGGATCGGTGCCGCGATCGCCGCGATCGCCGTCTGGGGCGCACTCTGGCTGCTGCGCAACGTCGTGAGCTCACGCTACCGACACATCGCGAACGTCGAACATCCGACCGCGCTGCGCATCCTCGCCTATCTGATCGGGCACACCAGGCAGGTGCTGTTCGCGGCTGCGGCGCTCGATGTGATCAAGGAAAGCCTGGTTTTTCCGCCGCGCGTCGAGCGCCTGCTCGCCAATACGGTGATCGTCCTGTTCCTGCTGCAGGTCGGGCTCTGGGCGGGGCGCGCCTTGACCCTGTTTCTCGAATTGAAGGAGCGCGAGAGCGGCGCCGATCGCTCGCTCGCGGGCTCGCTCAACATCATCCGATTCTTGGGGCGCATCCTGATCGCGGCCCTGACGGTCCTGGTTGCGCTCGAAAATCTCGGCGTCAACATCACCGCACTGCTCGCGGGCTTAGGGGTAGGCGGTGTCGCGGTCGCGCTCGCACTGCAAAACGTTCTCGGCGACTTGTTCGCGTCGCTGTCGATCGCGCTCGACAAGCCGTTCGTGGTCGGCGATTTCCTGACCATCGACGCGTTCAACGGCACCGTCGATCGTATCGGCATCAAGACGACGCGGCTGCGCAGCGAGACCGGCGAGCTCATCGTGATGTCGAACGCGGACATCCTCAAGAGCCGGGTGCGCAATTTCGGCCGCGCGCAGGAGCTGCGAATCCTCACGACGCTGCGCGTCGCCTACGACACGCCGGCCGACAAGCTGCGCGCGATACCCGAACTCGCCGCAAAGATCGTCGGCGAACAGGCCTTTGCGCGCTTCGAACGCTGCCACCTCAAGAATTTCGGCGAGTGGGCGCTGCAGTTCGAATTGTCGTATTTTCGCCGGAATCCCGACGAACATCCGCTGCTCGATCTGCAGCAGGCCGTCAATTTTCGCATCATCGAGGAATTCGCGCGTTTAGGCATCGAATTCGCATTGCCGACTCAAAAAATGATCGCGATCGGAGATGCCGCCGACAGCGCCGCTACCCCCGCCCGCGCCGCCGCCGATGTTCCACGTCGTCCTGTTTGAACCCGAGATACCGCCGAATACCGGCAACGCGATTCGCTTGAGTGCCAACACCGGCGCGACGCTGCACCTCGTCAAGCCGCTGGGCTTCCGGCTCGACGACAAGAGCCTGCAGCGCTCGGGGCTCGACTACCACACCCTCGCGTCGGTGAAGGTTCACGCCGACCTTGATGCATGTCTCGCGGCGCTCGCGGGGGTGCGCGTATTCGCGGTCGAGACCGACGGGCGCCATCTCTACAGCGCGATCCGCTACCGCGCGGGCGATGCATTCTTGTTCGGTCCGGAGACGCGGGGGCTGCCGCCGCCCGTGCTCGAGCGCATCGGCCGCGAATCGTCGCTGCGCATCCCGATGCGCAGCGAGAGCCGCAGCCTCAACTTGTCGAACGCGGTGTCGCTGGTCGTCTACGAGGCCTGGCGCCAGCAGGACTTCGCCGGCGCCTAGGATTCCTTTTCGGAGCGCACGTCGCGGCCCATGAGGGCCTGCACCGCGGAGCGAATCGATTTGCCCTCGTAGACGATCCGAAAGACCTCGAGGCATATCGGCATCTCGATGCCGACTCGCGCCGCGACATCGTGCACCGCGCGCGCCGCGGGCACGCCCTCGACGACTTGATCGATGCTGCTTTCGGCGGCGCTCGGGCTTTTTCCCAAGCTCAGCGCGATGCCGAAGCGCCGGTTGCGCGATTGGTCGTCGGTGCAGGTCAGCACCAGGTCGCCAAGACCTGCGAGTCCCATGAAGGTCTCGCGCTGCGCGCCGAGCCCGACGCCGAGCCGCATCATCTCGGCGAGCCCGCGCGTGATCAGCGCGACGCGCGTGTTGGCGCCGAACCCGAGCCCGTCGGCAATGCCGGAACCGATTGCGATCACGTTCTTGACCGCGCCGCCGACCTCGACGCCGATGATGTCGGTCTGGGTGTATGCGCGAAAATTCGGCCCGGAAATCGCATGCGCGAGCTCGGCGCCGAATGAGGGGTCGCGCGACGCGATCGTCATCGCGGTCGGAAGCCCGGCGCCGACCTCTTTCGCGAAAGTCGGTCCCGACAGCACCGCCGTCGGTCTCGGTCCCAACACCTCGAAGGCGACTTGGTACGGCAACAGCCCGCTCGACAGCTCGAAGCCCTTGGTCGCCCAGGCGACGCGCGTGTCTGCGCGCAGATTCGGCGCGATCCGCGAGAGCGTCGAGCGGAACGCGTGCGAGGGGACCGCGACGAGCACGTCGCGCGAATTTTCCAGCGCCAGCCTCAGGTCCGGTTCCACTTTGAGCGCGGACGGAAACTGCACGCCCGGCAGATAGCGCTGGTTGCTGCCTGCGCCGCGAATGGCCGCGAGATGCGCCGGATCCCGGCCCCACAGATAGGTCGGATGCCCCTCGCGCGCCATTTGGATCGCGAGCGCGGTACCCCAGGAGCCCGCGCCAATGACCGCCATCGGTTCCCGGCGCGGTTGCACGGTCTTCGCCCTAATTGACCAGGCCGGCTTGCTGCGCGGCCTGCTGATCGGCGGCTTGCTGAAACAGGGCGTCGAAATTCACGAGCGGCAGCAGAAAATTCGGAAAACCGCCCTTGGTGATCAGATCCGAGACCACTTCACGCGCATACGGAAACAGGACACCGGGGCAGAAGCTGCCGACCAGCCGCTTGAGGTCGTCGGTCGAGGCACCGACGATCGAGAACACGCCGCCCTGCTTGACCTCGACCAGATAGAGCGTCGCGTCGCCGTGCTTGGCTTCGAGCGTGATCGTGAGCAGAACCTCGCGCACGTCGGGCGCCAATTCCTCGGCCGTGGTGTTCATGTTGAGCTGAAACTTCGGTTCCCAATTTTGATTGGTCGGAAGCCTCGGCCCATTCGGCGATTCATACGAGCAGTCCTTCAGATAGACGGTCTGCAAGGCCACTTGTACTCCGCCGACATTGGTCGCCGGCTCTGTCGTTCTTACTTCGTTCATCAAGCCCCCTGAATTAACCGATCGAGCTCACCGCTCTGATCGAATGCGAAAAGATCATCGCAGCCGCCGACATGCTTTTCGCCGATGAAGATTTGAGGAACCGTGCGCCGCCCGCTCCTTGCCATCATCTCGTCGCGAAATTTCGGATCGTCTTCCACGTTGATTTCGGTAAATGCCAATTTCTTCCGGCTCAGCAGATCCTTTGCACGCTGGCAGTACGGACACCAGCCGGTCGCGTAGATTTTGACCTCCGGCAAACTCATTTGCCGGATTGCTTGCCGCCGCCGCTCGACTTGGCGACGGGCATGTTGTCCTTGAGCCACCCGTTGATCCCGCCGTCGAGGTTGAATACCTTGGTAAAGCCCTGCTTCATGAGCACGCGCGCGGCGTTCGCGCCGTCGCTGCCGTCGCTGCCGTAGGTGATTACGGTCTTGTCGCGCCATTTCTTGAGCGCCTCGGCCTCTTTCTCGAGTTCGGCCTGCGGGACGTTGCGCGCCTCGCCGATATGGCCGGCGTCGTATTGTTCCTTGCCGCGCAGGTCGATCACGAGCGCGCCCTGATTCATGAGGCGCACCGCTTGCATCGCGCTCACCGCCGCGAACGAGTGCAGCCTCTCGCGCAGCTCGTAGCCCAAGACCGCGATCAGCGCCGCCACGGCGCCGGCGGCGAGATAGCCGTGATGTCCGATGTATTCGATCAATCGCTGCATGCGTGGTCAAAACTTCTGGAATTTTAGGGGGCGCAAGTATAGCAGCGGGTACAAGGCTTGTATGCTTGCGGCTCAAACCTATGAACCTGCCATTCGACGACCTATGGAAAATCGCGGCGCTGGCCCTGCTGTTGCACTCCGCGCAGGGCGCGGCCAAGCCCGCCGCCCATGCGGGCAATGCCCATGCGGGCAATGCCCATGCGGGCAACGCCCATCCGGGCAACGCTCATCCGGCACCGGCGGATTCGGCGCAGGCGCAGGCGAAATTGACGGCCCTCAGGGCGCGCATCGACGGCCTGACCCAGCGGCGCGCGGCCAGCCTTGCCGAGCGGGATTCCGAGAGCGCGCGGCTGCGCGACGCCGAGCTCGCGATCACCGCCAAGCGGCGCGCCCTGGCGGAGTTGCAGGCCTCGGTGCTCGCGGTCGAGAAGAGCCGGGCCGGCTTGCGTGCCGAGCAAGCGCGCACCCAGGCTTCGATCGACGCCGAGCGCTCGGCGCTCTCGGGACAGATCCTCGCGGCCTATCGGATCGGACGCCAGGAGCCGCTCAAAATGCTGCTGAACCAGACCGATCCTTCGAGGATGGGCCGGATGTTGACCTTTTACGGCTATTTCGGGCGCGCCCGCGCCGCACAAATCGATGCGATCCGCGAGCGCCAGCAGCGACTTCAGACTCTCGGCGAGCAGATCGACGAGCAGTCCGCAAAACTCAAGGCGCTGCAGAGCGATGATGAGCGCGCGCTCGCCGATCTGTCGCGCGCACGCGCCGAGCGTGCCCAGGCGCTCGCCGCAATTTCGCGTGAGGTCAAGAGCCACGATCAGGAACTCGCCGATCTCAAACGGCAGGCGCAGGCGCTCGAAGCGCTGCTCGCCGATCTCGCCCGCGTCATGCAGGACTTCCCGACCGACAAGAGCCAGGATTTCAATGAGCTACGCGGCCGGCTGCCCTGGCCGGTCGCGGGTCATATCGTCGCGCGCAGCCGCGATGCGCAAAACGGCGTCCTCATCGACGCCGCCAAGGGCGCGCAGGTGCGTGCGCCGTTCTACGGGCGCGTCGTCTATGCCGATTGGCTTCAAGGACTCGGCCTGCTCTTGATCATCGGGCACGACGGCGGCTACATGAGCCTCTACGGACACGCCGAAGTTCTCTACAAATCGGTCGGCGACCTGGTTGCGCCCGGCGACGTGATCGCGTCGCTCGACGACGCCGAGGGCAAGCCTGCGCAGCTCTATTTCGAGATCCGCCAGGGCCGCAAGCCCCAGGATCCCCGCATCTGGCTGCGCAAGGCGCCTTGAGCGGCAGCTTATGTCGCATCGGTCCGGCCCGGGCGTGCGCTGCGCAGGCTGAAAGTCGGCCGCGGATTTTCTGCGGCAGCCGGCCCGAAGTGACGAACGCGTCCTGGTTTCGGCGCGGGCTTTGTCGGATCGTAGCGTCCTCCTTTCACCATTGCGCGGCGGAGAGTGCATGGCAGCCTCTGTGGAAACCTGGCAGTCGTACGGGGCGTTACTCGCGAGACTCTTTCCCAAGATTCAGCACTCGGTGCTTGCCGGCGGCGACGGCGCAGTCCTGTGGGCGAGCGATGCCGAGGCCGTCACGCAGCTGCAGCAGACGATGCAAATCGTCGCGAGTTCCGGCACCAACCGGCAGAGCGAGATCGACGGACTGCTCGACCTGCACTGCGCGCCGGCCGCTCATTACGGGTTTCGAGTCCGCGGCGCACTCGGCGAAGTGCTTGGATTCGTGCTGCTCGCCACAGGGTCCGATGCGTCGGGACCCTCTGAACTCTCGGCAGTGCACGCGCTCATCAAGCCGGCGCTCGATTGTCTGCAAAGCGAATTGAGTGCGCGAGCCGCGATCGGCGAGCTGCACGCGGATCTCGCGGACAACAGCCGCAACCTCGATCTGTTCCAGCGCCTCTCCGAAGCGGGACTCTCGGGCGGCAGCGTCGCGCTCGGCGAGGTCCCCGAACTCGCGCTCGAGTATCTGCCCGGAATGCTCGCGGCGATCCTCGTGCCCGACCGGAACCTCACGATCTGCCGCGCCTCCTCGGCGCAGTCGCGCGAAATAGAGGCCGGTGTGCTCACGCAGCTGCATCGCCACTTGATGACGCGCGCGCAGCTGCACGGCTGCACGCTGGTCGCGAACCGGCTCTCGCTCGACGGCTCGAAGGCGCCGCTGCCGTACAAGGCGATCTCGACGCCGATCCGCGACGATCTGCGGCGCGTGGTCGGCGTGCTCGCGGTGTTTCGCCTCGATACCGATCAGGATTTTCAATTGCGCGACGCCGAAGTGCTGGAATTGCTCGCACGCAAGGCCGCGCAAATCGTGCGCACGAGCTTCGACGGCGTCACGGGACTGCTGACCCAGGCGGCGTTCGTCGCGCAGACCCAGGCCAAATTGGCGGCCCAGCCGGGCCGCGTCGGCGCCTTCGGGCTGCTCTACGTCGACATCGATCAATTGAACGTCGTCAACGAGAACCACGGCATGCCGGTCGGCGACGAAGTCATCCGCAGCGTCGCGGAGCTGCTCTGCCGCCGCAGCTTCGAAGGCAGCCTGGTCGCGCGCATCGCCGGGGATCGCTTCGCGATGTTCGTGCCCGCCTGCGGCGTCGAGCCGGCCGCGCGCATTGCCGAAGACCTGCGCGCGGCGGCGGTGCGCCTCAGCGGCGCGCGCGGCGAGAAGCCCCTGCTCGTGAGCTTGAGCATCGGCGTCGCCCGCATCGCGGAAAGCGACCGACAGCTCGAACACGCGATGGCGGCCGCCGAGTTCGCCTGCCGCACGGCCAAGGAGCGCGGACGCAACCGCGTCGAAGTGTTCTACGGCGGCCCGAGCGCGTCGCCGAACACCTCGCCGCAGGGCCGTACCGCCGCAAGTTTCCAATCCCAGGTCGCAACCGCGCTCGCTTGCGATTCCCTCGAGCTCCTCGCCCAGCCGATTCTGCCGCTCGGCGCGGCGCCCGCCGATCCGCGCTTCGAGATCCTGCTGCGGATGCGCGCGATCGACGGCACGCGCTTGAGCTTCGAGAAGCTCATGAACCCCGCGGCTTGCCCGGCGCTCGCACGCAACATCGACAAGTGGATTTTCGAGCAGTCGTTCGCGCGGCTCTCGGCCTGTCGCACTCTGCTGCGCGAGCATCCGGCAAAATTCTCGCTGAACGTATCGGCGGCCTCGCTCGTCGACGACGAATTCTGGCGCATGGCCGAGCATCTGGTGCGCAGCTCGCGGATCGACGCCGGCATCTTGAGCTTCGAATTCCCGGAAGAGGCCGCGCTCGGCCAGATCTCGCGCCTCGCGCCTTACATGCTGCGGCTCGGCGAGCAGGGCGTATCGTTCACCGTCGACCATTTCGGCCGCGGCATCGGCTCGCTGTCGAATTTGAATTCGCTGCCGGTTTCGTGCATCAAGATCGACGGCGCATTCAGCCTCGATCTCGTCGAGAACCCGCGATCGCAATCGATGGTCGTCGCGATCACGAAGCTCGCGCAGGCCTTCGGCATGGAAACGGTCGCCTCGCACATCGAGACCGACGCGATCCGGGCCAAGGCCGCGCAGCTCGGCGTCGACTTCGGTCAAGGCTTCTTCATCGGCAAACCGCTGAGCCTCGACGACGCAATCGGCGATCTGCCGCTCTATTCATGCTTCGCGACATCGACAGGCCTCTTCGATACTGCGCCGCCAAAGGCCGCCGCATTGAATAACTAGCCGACGCGGCGGGTCGCGGCGTATGCTTTGACGCATCATGCTGCAGCGAAACCGCAACGCCCTTTTTCTCCTCGTCGGCATCCTGCTGGGGCTGTCCTTAGGGCTCGCGCGCGGCGTCTGGGCCGACAAGCAGCCGGCCGCGGGCAAGGATCTGCCCTGGACCGATGCGCGCTTGCTCGCCCAGGTGCTCGAGCGCGTCAAGCACGACTATGTCACGCCCGTCGACGACCACCAGCTGCTGCAGGCGGCGATTCGCGGCATGGTCTCGTCGCTCGACCCGTATTCCGAATTCTTGGACGGCGACGATTACGACGACGTCAAGATCTCGAGCTCCGGCGAGTACTCGGGCGTGGGGATCGAGGTCTCGATGCAGGACGACCAGGTCATCGTGGTCTCGCCGATCGAGGGCTCTCCCGCGGAGCAGGCGGGCATCCGCTCGGGCGACGTCATCGTGACGATCGACGGCATCGCGGTCAACACGACGAGCCTTGCCGACACCATCGGGCGCATGCGCGGCAAAGAGGGCACGACGGTCAACATCGGCGTGGAGCGCGACGGCGGCGCGGAACCGCTGTTGTTCTCGGTCAAGCGCCAGCGCGTCGAGCTGCACAGCGTGCGCTCGGAATTGCCCGAACCCGGATTCGGATACCTGCGCATCGCACAATTCAGCGACACCACCGGCGAGGAGACGACCGCCGCGGTACAAGCATTGCGCAAACAGAACGGCGCGCCCCTCAAGGGCCTCGTGCTCGACCTGCGCGACAACCCGGGCGGCGTGCTCGAGTCCGGCGTCGCGGTCGCGGACGCGTTTCTCGAGTCCGGCGTGATCGTGACCGCAAAAGGCCGCACGCCGGAGTCGAATTTCGAGATGGACGCGACGCCCGGCGACGTGCTCGGCGGCGCGCCGATCGTGGTGCTCGTCAACGGCGGCTCGGCCTCGGCCGCCGAAATCGTCGCCGGTGCGCTCAAGGACAACCAGCGCGCGACGCTGATGGGGCGCACGACCTTCGGCAAGGGCTCGGTGCAGACCGTGATTCCGCTCTCCGCAGAAACGGCGCTCAAGCTCACGACTTCGCTGTACTACACGCCGTCCGGCGCCTCGATAAACCACAAGGGCATCGTTCCCGATATCGAGCTCGCGCGCGACATGGATCGCAAGGCCGCCAACGGCGGCGCCAAGCCGAGCGCGCGCGACGACGCCGAAGTGCGGCGCGCGCTGCAGGAACTGAAGACCTCGACCGCCGCGGGTCGAAAGGCCCTGTCCGCGGCCGCACGCGAGCGCTAGACCGCCGATGCGCAGCACGCAATCGATCGAAATCCTTTGCCTCGTGCTGGTCGCCCTGGTGCTGACCTTGAGCCGCGCGCTCGCCGCCCAAACCTGGGCGTGCATCGTGCTGCTCGCGACGTTCATGGTCGCGATCGCGGTGTTCCGCCTGCGGCGTTTTTTCCCCGGTCGGACGCGCCTGCGCCTCACGATCGAGTCGTGGTCGATGGTGGTGTTTGTGACCGCCGCGATGTGGCTGACCGGCAGGGGCACGAGCGCACTGCTCAATCTGTATCTGCTGCCGATCATCTTGAGCGCACTCACGCTCGGGCGGCTCACGACGATGCTGCAGGTCGCGGTCATCTGCGTCTTTTATCTGCTGCTGGCCGCAGCCACGCCGGGACTCGATCCGCTGTCGCTCAGCCTGGCGAGCCGAGCGGTCGGCGAGCTAGCGCCGCTGCTGTTGATCGGATACCTGACCTCGACGCTGTCGGCCGACATCACCGAAGCGCGCGAGCGCATCGAGAACCTCGCGCAAACCGACCCGCTCACGGGGCTCTATAACCAGCGGATGTTCAACGAGGTCTGGACGCGCACCCATGCGGCCGGCGAGAGCCGCGGGGCGCCCTACGCGCTGCTCATGGTCGACATCAATCAATTGAAGGACGTCAACGACGAATTTGGCCACGAGGCCGGCAATCAAGCCCTGACCCTCGTCGCCCAATGCCTGCAACGGAGCATTCGCAACACCGACTACGCAGCGCGCTTCGGCGGCGACGAATTCGCGGTGCTGCTGGTGGGAGCGCCCGCGGAAATCGCCGACGTGGTCGTCAAACGCGTGCGCAACAACGTCTACAAAACGACTCTGGACTTGGGGTCACGCATGATCCGCTGCACCGTGAGCATCGGTGTCGCGGTTTACCCGCGCGACGCCCGCGAGATGCGCGAGCTGCTGAGCGTCGCCGACCGCAACATGTACCGCGACAGGGAGCTGCGCCGGGCTCCGGGCACTCCGGCGGGCGCCTAAGGCCTCGGCGAAAGCCTGATTCGGCCACAAACCGCTTGCGCGCGATCGCGCAATCTGTAAAGTAAACGATGGATCACGGTATTGTCCGCGAGACATGTGCTTTGCTGGTCCATCTTAAGTTGAATTTAGAAGAGAACGATGGATTTCAACAAACGCATTCCGGGCGCGCAGCTGTGGGCCGCGGCGATTTTGAGCATGACTCTGGTGTCGCTGCAGGCCGGGGCCACCGTGCGGCAGACCCAGCCCAAGGCGCTGCGCGATCCGAGCCTGAAATCCGCCTCCGTTCTGGTCGTCGATCGGACCAATTCCTCGGTGCTGCTTTCGAAGAATGCCGACGTCGCGGCGCCGATCGCCTCGATCACGAAACTCATGACCGCCTTGGTCGTGCTCGAGGCAGGCCAATCGCTCGATGAGCCCATCGAAGTCACGGCGCCCGACCAGGATTTCGGCAAGGGTTGGTCTCTCGCGCCTCCAGGTCGGCACGATGCTGACGCGCGGCGACATGATGCACCTGGCGCTCATGGCCTCCGAGAATCGCGCAGCCCATGCGCTCGGCAGCAATTATCCGGGCGGGATTCCCGCGATCGTCGAGGCGATGAACGCGAAAGCGGCCGCGCTCGGCATGACCGGCGCGCACTTCGTCGAGCCGACCGGCTTGTCGAGCGAAAACGTCGCGAGCCCCGAGGATCTGGCCAAGCTCGTGGTCGCCGCTTCGCAAAATCCCACGATTCGCAGCTTTTCCACCGATCCGTCCTACGCGGTGCGCGTGAAGCGGCGTCTGGTCGAATTTCGCAATACCGACAGGCTGGTCTCGAACAAGACCTGGAACATCATCGTGCAGAAGACCGGCTATATCAGCGAGGCCGGGCGCTGTCTGGTCATGGAGGCCGTCATCGAGGGCCGCTCGGTCGTCATCGTACTGCTCGATTCGCTCGGCAAATACACGCGGCTCGCGGATGCGACGCGGGTAAAGAATTGGCTGCAGTCGATCGGCGTCGGCCCGCGACTCACGCAAATCTCGATGCGCTGAGGCGCGATTCCGCCGTCAGGCGATCGCCGCCCGAATCGCGCCGATCAGCCCGCCCACCAACAGCACGATCACCGGTAGCGCGCTCACGCCGAAGCCGGCGCCGCGCTTGGCGGGGTCCTTGACGTAGCCTATCGCATACATCTGGCGCCCGATCAGGAAGAGCACACCGAGACCGGCCGCCCACAGCGGGTTCCAGTAGTAGCTGAAGAGGTAAATCCCCGGCAGAAATGCCACGAGCTGCTCGAGGGTATTTTGCTGAACTCGGAAATAGCGCTCGAAAATTTCGTTGCCGGCCGATCGCGGGCGCCTTACGCCATAGCGCGTGCGCGCGCCGCCGACCTGATAGCCGAAAACGATGAATTGCAGAACTGCGAGAATAGTCACGATATTGACATATGCCATGGATGTTCCCCCTGTAATGGAGGATTCTAGCATTCCCTAATCGCCGACCGACCCTATGAGCGCATCCCGCACATCCAAGCGTTCCGGAACCCGTGGCTATGCGCACCTCGTCGAGGTGGAAGCGCCGGTCGCGCGCGTGTGGCGCGCGCTCACCGATCCCGCGCTGATACGGATTTGGTACGGCAGCGAAGCCGAAGTCGATGCGCGCAAGGGCGGGCTCTACTGCCTCGGCCGCGTGGGCTCGGGCGGCCGTGAAGCGCACATCGATATATTCGACGTCAATCGCCGGCTGCGCCTGATCTACATGAACGGTGCGCCGTTTCCCCATAGCGACAGTGCGATCGTCGACGATTTCCTGCTCGACATGCGTGCCGGGGAATCGGTGACCTCGCTTCGCTTGCTCGGCTCGGGATTTCCGGAGGCCGAATCCTGGGACCAAGCCTATGGCCGCGTACGCGTCGCCTGGGAGCGATTCCTAGCGCGCATCAAGGTCACGCTCGAAAATCCGCCGCGACCGAAGCAGGCCAAGGCGCCGACCCCGCCCAAGGACCCGCCGCTGCCGGGCCTCGATTATTGATTTGGCATAGAATCGAATCGGCTGGCCGAGAGCTGCCGAGGAGGTTCTATGCTGGGATTTTTGATTCGCGCAGCGATCGCCGCGCTGGGACTATGGCTCGCGACGATCTGGGTGCACGGGATCTGGATCGATGGCCCGGCGACGCTGATACTCGCGGGGCTGCTGCTCGGGATCGTCAACGCGATCGTGCGGCCAATCGCCATCTTGTTGACGCTGCCGATGACCATCCTGAGCCTCGGGCTGTTTCTGCTGGTCATCAACGCCGGCATGCTCGGCCTCGTCGCCTGGATGCTGCCGGGTATGCGGATCGCCGGATTCTTTCCCGCGTTGTGGGCATCACTGATCGTGAGTCTCGTGAGCATCGTCGGATCGTGGTTCGTGGGGCCCAAGGGTCGCGTCGAAATCTTCGTCCGGCGCCGCTGAGCCGTGCCGCGCGACGCGCCGGGTCCCTCCGCGCGCCGCCGGGCCCCCCCGCGCAGGGATCTCACTGCGCTTTCGGCTCCTCGATATTCTTCGGGTCGAGCAAGCGTGCTGCCCGGCAGCGTCAGCATCACGACGCCGACGATGATCACGACCATGCCGGCCAGCTGCGCTTGCGATAGCCGCTCATCCAGGAATTCCCATCCGAGCAACGCCGCGATCAGCGGATTGACGTAGCTATAGGTCCCGATCAGCGTTGGCCGGGTATTGAGCGCGAGCCAGCCGTAGGCGGTGAACGCGAGGCAGGAGCTGAAAATGGTCAGGTAGGAGAGCGCGACCAGGCCCGGCAGATTCGGCGTCCAGGTCGACAAATCGCCGTGCAGCAGCGCGACCGTGAGAAACATGCACCCGCCGAGCAGCAGCTGCAGCGCCGAGAACATCAGCGGACTCAGGCGGTATCGATGTTGCGGTAATAGACGGTGCCCAGCGACCAGGCGAAGCAGGCGCTCAGGGCCCGAACTGCGCCGCCACGCCGGCGCCGCGGATCTCGCCCTTCGGTACGAGCATCAGCGCTGTCCCGAGGAAGCCGATCAGCGAGGCCAACGACCGCCCGGTGGCTTCAGCGGATGGCCGCGGCGCCCGAACACGCCGAGACCCGGCGATCCAAAACGCGGCGGTACCATTGAGCAGCGCCGACTCGTTGGTCGGGATCGAGCGGATCGCCCAGGCATTCAACCCGTTGCTCGCGAACACCATCATGAATCCCATGACGAGCCAGGTGGCGCCATTCGAGCAGGCAGCGCGGAAAGGACACCCCGACCCAGTACCGCGCGAACAGGCTTAGCAGGGTTCCGGCGGTGAGGAATCGGATCGCGCAGAACAGCGCGGGCGGCAAATGGGTTACCGCAATCTTGGAGAACAGAGAAGCTCGATCCCCAGACCAGATAGACCGTCCCCAAGCACAGCAGGAGCTTGAAGGTGTGCCGTGGATCGACGTGCATGCCTTCAGCGCACGTCGCCCATCAGCTTCTTGACGGGCCGGCTCAGAATCAGCAGCATCGCGCCCAAACCGACCGCGAAATACACGATGCGCATGTATTGCCCCGGCATTGCCGCGACGTGTTCGGCGTCGAATTCGCCCGCGATGATCCCGGCGGCGAGATTCCCGAGCGAGATCGAGAGGAAGAACATGCCCATCATCTGGCCGACGAAGCGCTTCGGCGAGAGCTTGGTGAAGAAGCTCAAGCCCACGGGGCTCAGGCATAGCTCGCCGAAGGTGTGCAGCAGATAGGTGAAGATCAGCCAGAACGGCAGAACCTTGGAGCCCGAGGCGACGATCGTCGCGGCGGCCGCCATCACCAGGAAGCCGGAGCCCATCGAGCATCACGCCGATCGCGAATTTAGCGGGAACCGAAGGATCCAAGATGCCGGCGCGCGAGCGCGACCCAGGCCCAGGCAAACACCGGCGCGAACGCGACGATGAAAACCGGATTGAGCGACTGGAACCACTCCGTCGGAATCACGAATTGGATCGAATCAGCAAGCGGTCCGTGTAGCGCTCGGCAAACAGGTTCAACGAGGAACCCGCCTGTTCATATCCGGACCAAAACAAGGCGCTGCCGAGAAACAGCACCACGAGCACGATGCCGCGGCGGCGTTCCTCGCGGTCGAGGCCGGCAGCGATGAGGAAATACGCGAAATAAATCACCGCGATGCTCACGATCAACCCAAACGTGTAGTGCGCGAGACTCACCGCATCGATCGCGATCACCCCGAGCGCGCAGGCGAGCACGACCGCGGCCAGCAGTGCGGTCGCAATCCAGACGCGCAGCCACAATCGCGCGCGCTCGCTGCGGCGTCATGCTGTCCCGCGACGTGCAAGCCCGCCTCGCCGAGATGGCGGCGGGTCAAATAGAACTGCAGAACTCCGCCGCCCATGAACAGCGCCGCGGCCGCGAAGCCCGCGCGCGGTCCGAACAGCTCACGGGCTTCGCCGGTCACGAACGGTCCCACGGCCGATCCGATATTGATGCCGATGTAGAACAGCGTGAAACCCGCGTCGAGGCGTGCGCCGCCCTCCGGATACAAGTCCGCGACGATCGCGCTGACGTTGGGCTTCAGCAGGCCGACGCCGATCACGATCACGACGAGACCGACGTAAAACGCCGTCGGGCTCGTGGAGACAGCGAGCGTCGCGTTGCCGGCCATGATCGTGAGACCGCCGATCAACACGGCGCGCCGGGCGCCGATCAGCCGGTCGGCGATCCAGCCTCCCGGCAAGGCGACCAGAAACACGGCCGAGGTATACAAGCCGTAGATCGCGGTCGCGGTCTTGTCGTCGATGCCGAATCCGCCCGAGGAGACCGCGCCGACGAGGAACAGCACGAGCAGCGCGCGCATCCCGTAGTAGGTGAAGCGCTCCCACATTTCGGTGAAGAACAGCGTCGCGAGGCCGCGCGGATGGCCGAAAAACGTGGCGCTCACTTAGGTTTCGGCCTCGCTCTCGGCTTCTTCCTTCGCCCGTGCGGCGAGCTTGTCTTTGAGCAGGAACTTGGCCATGAGGATTCCGATTTCGTACAGAATATACATCGGAACCGCCATGCAGCTTTGAGAAACCGCGTCCGGCGGCGTCAGAAACGCCGCGAGGATGAAAATCCCGAGCAGCACGAAGCCCCGATTTCGCGTGAGCGTCGAGATCTTCACGAAGCCGGTCCACACCAGCAGCACGGTCGCGATCGGCACCTCGAATGCGAGTCCGAACGCGAGCAGGAATATCATGAAGAAATCCAAATAGCTGCCCATGTCGGTCATCATGTGCACGCCCGTGGGCGTCGTGCCGACGAAGAAGCTCAACATGAACGGGAACACCAGGAAATACGCGAACGCGGCGCCGGTATAGAAGAGCAGCACGCTCGAGACCAGCAGCGGGACCGCAAGCTTCTTCTCGTGCCGGTACAGGCCCGGGGCCACGAACGCCCAGACTTGATACAGCACCACGGGGATCGCGAGCGCGAATGCGACCACGAACGCGAGCTTGAACGGCACCATGAACGGCGCTTGGACGCTGGTCGCGATCATCGTCGAGCCCATCGGCAGCTTCTGGATCAGCGGCTGTGCGATGAACGTGAACAGCTGGTTCATGTAGAGCGCGCAGGGGATGAAGCAAACGAACACCGCGATCATCGACTTCATGATGCGATCGCGCAGCTCGAGCAAATGGGAAATCAGCGTGCCCTCGGCGAGTTCGCCGGGCTCCTCGGCCGGATCACTCATTGGCCGGCTTGTTGCTGTTCGCGCTCGCTGGTGATGCGATGGCCGACGCCGCGCCGGCGGCCGCAGTGGGAGCCAAAGGCGTCGGATAGATGGTTGCCGGCGTTGCGGTATCGCGCAGCGCCTCGCTGTATGCGCGCGCGGCGTCGACCGACGCTGCGTCGGCCGGGCTCGCGGCCTCGGGCGCGCTCACGGCGGGAGCCGCGACCACGGCGGCGGGCGGCACGGGCGGAGTCGGCGGGGCGGCCGGCGTGATCGGTACCGAGCGCGCGGCCGGCTTCTGCGCCTGTCGCAGCAGTTCCTCGGCGGTGATTTCGCGGTCCAACTGCTCGCTGAGCTGTCGCGCCATCACCCGCGCGCGGCCCATCCAGTTGCCGACCTGACGGGCAACCTTGGGGAGCTTCTCCGGGCCGAGAACGACGAGTGCGATCGCCGAGGTCAGCAGGATCTCAGAAAACCCAAAATCGAGCATCGTCCTTACGCGTTCGTCTTGGGGGGAACCTTGACTTCGGCATCGTGCTTCGCCGCATTCGCGTCGAAATCGGCGTCCTTGTCATGCTTGAGCTGCTTGGTCTCAGCCTCGGTTTCGCCTTCGTTCATGGCCTGTTTGAAGCCTTTGACCGCGGAGCCGAGATCCGAGCCGATCGTGCGTAGGCGCTTGGTCCCGAAGACCACCAGCGCGATGGCCAAAATGACCAATAACATTTTCGAATCGAACATTTCGCTTCTCCGCTACCGGGTTGAATCCAACGAGAACCGTCAATGATACGCCAACTGCATTATGACGTATGGACAGCGGCCCCCGATGCGCGTTCGGTCGCATTTGCCCTCATCGCCTAGTTTAGCTTTCCAGCCAAATCGTCACCGGACCGTCGTTGATTAGTGACACCTCCATGTGGGCGCCGAATACGCCGCTGGCGACGATCCCATGACGCGCACGCGCTTCTTCGACCACGAGTTCGAACAGACGTCGCGCGAGATCTGGCGCTGCAGCAGTCGAGAAGCCGGGCCGCGTGCCTTTGTGCGTGTCGGCGGCCAAGGTGAATTGCGGCACGAGCAGCAGTCCCCCCTGGACGTCGGTGAGGCTGCGGTTCATGCGGCCCGCGCCGTCATCGAACACCCGATACTGGAGCAGCCGCTCGACGAGGCGCCGCGCGTTGATTTCAGTGTCCACTGGGCGGACACCCACGAGCGCGAGCATTCCTCCCTGAATTGACGCCGTTGTCTCGCCCGCAATGCGCACTTGCGCTTCGAGCACTCGTTGTATCAATGCAATCAATGGGTTAGCGCCGCCTCGTGGTCATGCGGCGCTGCACGCGGGGGCGCAACCCCGGCCTGGGGGTCGCGAGACCCGCGCCGGCGGGCGCGAGCGTCGCTGGGTTGGGCGCCGCAGCACTTAGCGCCGCCGCATTGAGCGCACGAAAACCGGCGCCCACATAGCGCGCGAGACGCTGGTGAACGCCGTCCAGATCGGACGATCGACAGAGTCCGCCCGACAGCTTGTCGATGCGGCCGGTCTCGGCAAACGTCAGAGTCAGCGCACCCGTGAGGAATTGATATCCCCAGTAGATCTCCTGCGGCGGACAGCCGGGCAGCGCCTCGCGCAGCACCGCGATGAATTTCACGACGATCGGATCGAAATGCTCGGTCATGAGCACGGGTCCCCATTGCGGCGAATTGTTGACCTGCGCGACCAGAGCGAAATAACTCTTCCATCCCGCCCCGCCGCGCGCCGAGCGCTCGAGCAGCGGCTGCGTGAACGCGCTGACGATCTCCTCGAGCGGCGGGACGCCCGGCAGGGCCGCGCGGCGCACGTGCTCGAGCAGCGCGAGGCGCTCGACGTTGAGGATTTCGGCGCGTCTGCGAAACACCGCGGCAAACAGCTCGCGCTTGCCGCCGAAGTGATAACTGACGAGCGCGACGTCGACGCCCGCGGCCGCGGTGATGTCGCGGACCGAGACTCCGTCGAAGCCGTGACGCGCAAACAGGTGTTCGGCCGCGTCGAGGATCCGCTCCTTCGCCGGGCGATTTCCCGGTTGCTTACCGCCGATTTTTCGCCGCACCACCGCCATCCTTCGATTCTCCCGTCTTGATCCGCGTGCCGCAACGCCGGGCGCGGCGCAGCACTTGACGCTCGCGCCACGATCGCCGAGTATTTACTCAACGCTCGTTGAATCAATTCCAACGCAACTGCAAACGCGGTGCCGCCCGCGGCGGCGCCGCGCTCGGCTTTGCGGATATTACAAGTTCGGCGCCGGCAACGGATCGCCGGCGATCCTAGGGAGCACGTCCATGCAGACGATCGATCCGGCCGCACGCTGCGCATGAGGGCCCCGGCAACGCTGCCCGAGCGCCCGGCGGCGCTCGCCTATCGCGCCTACGTGCTCGCGGTGCTCGTGATCGTCTATGCGTTCAACTTCATCGACCGCCAGATAGTCGGGATCCTCGCGATCCCGATCAAGGCGGACCTCAAGCTCAGCGACACCCAGCTCGCGATGATGGGCGGCGTCGCCTTCGCGCTTTTTTATACGCTGCTCGGCATACCGATCGCGCGGCTCGCCGACCGATGGAGCCGCATCCGCATCATGAGCATCGCGCTCGCGTTCTGGAGCCTGATGACGGCGCTCTGCGGGGTCACGACGAGCTTCGGGCAGCTGTTCTTCGCGCGCTTGGGCGTCGGCGTCGGCGAGGCCGGCGGCGTCGCGCCCGCGTATTCGCTGATTTGCGACTATTTCCCGCCGAAAATGCGCGCACGAGCGCTGAGCATCTACTCATTCGGCATACCGATCGGCAGCGCGATCGGAATCGTCGCCGGCGCCTACCTCGCACGCTTCTCGAGCTGGCGCCTCGCGTTCATCGTCGTCGGCGTCGCCGGAATCGCGCTGACGCCGCTGCTGGCCTTCGGCGTTCGCGAGCCGCCGCGCGGCGGCTTCGACGCGCAGGCATCCGCCGCGGGAGGCTCGAAGGCGCAAGGCCCATCGCTGCGGGAGGTCTGTCTCACGCTCGGCCGCAAACGCAGCTTCTGGGGCTTGTCGCTCGGCGCCTCGTTCTCCTCGATGATGGGCTACGGGCTGTTTTTTTGGATGCCCTCGCTGCTCCACCGCAGCCTCGGGCTGGGTCTCGTCGATGCGGCGCTCGCGTTCGGCAGCCTGCTGATGACCGGCGGTATCGCCGGAATCTGGCTCGGCGGCGCAGCTGCCGACCGCTTCGGCCGGTTCAAGCGCAGCCGCTACGCGCTGTATCCTGCGATCGCATTCATCGCGACCGTGCCGTTCTACGTCGCCGGCGTGCTCTCGACGAGCGTCTGGATGTTCCTCGCGCTCACCCTCGTGCCGACCGCGCTCGGGCTCGCATGGCTTGGACCCGTGCTCGCCGCGGTTCAGCAGCTCGTGCCTGCGAACATGCGTGCGACGGCCTCGGCGCTGTTCCTGTTCATCAACAATCTGATCGGCATCGGTCTCGGAGGCTTGCTGCTCGGCATGCTGTCGGATGCGCTGCGCGCGCGCTTCGCCGAGGAGTCGCTGCGCTACGCGATACTCGCGGGTACCGGCTTTTACTTCATCGCCGCGGCGCTGCTCATCTACGCGTCGCGGCACCTCGACGCGGACTGGCAGGACTAAACGGCCGTCCGGCCGTTTGAACGCCCGAAGGGCGGCCCGTCAGGGCGAGGCGCGCAGCGCCGAGTACTAATCAGCGCTACTTGCGCCACAAGCTCGGCTTGAACAACACCAAGATCGTAAACACTTCGAGCCTCCCGAGCAGCATCGCGGCCGCGCACACCCAGGTCTGAAACTCGTTGAGCACGCCGTAGGTGCCGCCTGGCCCGACCTGCCCGAGTCCGGGACCTGCGTTGTTGATGCAGGCGAGGATCGCCGACAGCGAGGTCAGGAAATCCAAGCCGCTCGCGAGCTGCAGGAACACGAGCGTGACGACGCTCATGAAGTAGAGGAACACGAACGCCAGCACCGCGAACACGACCTTGTTCGCAATCACGGCTCCGCCCACCTTCAGCGGGCGCACGAGGTTCGGGTGCACGAGCTGGTCCAACTCCCGGTTCGCCTGCTTCGCGAGGATCAGCGTTCGGATCATCTTGACCCCTCCGCCCGTGGAGCCGGAACTCGCGACGATGCAGCTCAAGAAAATCATCCACATCGGCGCGAAGATCGGCCACTTGGAATAGTCCTGAGTGTGCAGGCCGCTCGTGGTCGCGACCGAAACCACGTTGAAAACCGCGTAGCGCAGCGCCGTGCCGAAGTCCGGATAGACGCCCTTGAACAGCAGCAGCAGCGCAAGACCCGCGCAGCTCACGAGCAGCACGCCGAGTATCGCCTTCGCCTCCGAGTCGCGAAAATACGCGAGCACGCCGCGCTGGCTCCAGGCGAGGTAATGGGTCGCGAAATTCATCGCCGCCAGGATCTCGAACACCGTCAGCACCATCTCGATCGGCACCGAATCGAAATGCCCGACGTTCGCGTCGTAGTTCGAGAACCCGCCGAGCGAGAGCGCGGAAAAGCCCGCGCAAACCGCATCGAACCAGCCCATCTTCGCGAGCCTGAGGCTGCCGATGCACGCGATCGTGAGGCCGGCGTAGACCGCCCAGAGCAGCTTCGCGGTTTGACCGATGCGCGGCGTGAGCTTGCTGTCCTTCATCGGGCCCGGCATCTCGGCGCGGTAGATCTGCAGGCCGCCGACGCCGAGCAGCGGCAGAATGCCGACGGCAAGTACGATGATGCCCATGCCGCCGATCCAGCTCAGCAAATGGCGCCACAGATTGATCGAGCGCGGCAGCGCCTCGAGACCGGTGAGCACCGTCGCGCCCGAGGTGGTGAGCCCCGAGGCCGCCTCGAAATAGGCGCCGGTGAAATTGATCGGCAAGTAGCTCCACAGCGGCAGCGCCGCGGCCGCCGGCAACGCGATCCAAGTGAGCGCGACCAGCATCAGGCCGTCGCGCGTCTTCAATTCCCGCTTGAATCGGCGCGTCGCCGCCCACAGCAGCGCGCCGACGAGGAAAGTCGCGCCGGCCGAGGTGATGAACGACAGCAGCGCCGGATCCGCGCCCCAGATCGCGAGCACGAGCGGCGTGAGCATCGCGACCGCGAAGGCCATGATCACCATGGCGAACACGTGGGCGACTGGCAGAGCGATGTCTTTCACAGAAACGAAGCGGAGCCCTGGAACAGCTTTTCCACGGCTTCCAAATGCCGCCGGTCCGTGAGGAACAGGATCAAATGATCGTCGGGCTGCACCGTGATGTCATGGTGCGCGATGATCACGTCCTCGCCGCGAACCACCGCGCCGAGCGTCGTACCCTCGGGCAGCACGATTTCCTCGATGCGGCGGCCGATGACCCTGGAACTGTCGGCATCGCCGTGCACGACGACCTCGAGAGCCTCCGCGGCGCCGCGACGCAGCGAATGCACGCGCACCACGTCGCCGTGGCGCACGTGCGCGAGCAGCGAGCTGATCGTGACCGTCTGCGGCGCGATCGCGATGTCGATCGAGCCGCTTTCGATGAGTTCGGCGTAGGCGGGCTTGTTGATCAGGGCCATGACCTTGTGGGCGCCGAGCCGCTTCGCGAGCATTGCCGAGAGGATGTTGGCCTCCTCGGAATTCGTCAGTGCCGCGAATACGTCGGCTCCGTCGATGTTCTCCTCGAGCAGCAGGTCCTCGTCCGCGGCGTCGCCGTGCAGCACCGTCGTGTTCTTGAGTTGCTCCGAGACGCGCCGCGCGCGCTTGTGATCGCGCTCGATGAGCTTGACTTGATTCTTGTCTTCGAGCGCGCTCGCGAGCCGAAAGCCGATGTTGCCGCCTCCGGCGATGACGACGCGGCGCGCCGGCGCCTCCTCGCGCCGCATCTCGCGCATCACTGCGCGGATGTCGCGGCGCGCCGCAAGGAAGAACACCTCGTCGCCGTCCTCGATGACCGTGGTTCCCGAAGGAATGATGCTCTTGCCGGCCCGATAGATCGCCGCGACGCGCGCGTCGATGTTCGGAATGTGCTCGCGCAGCGTGCGCAGCGCCTGCCCCACCAGCGGGCCGCCGAGGCGCGCGCGGATGCCGACGAGGCGAACGCGGCCATCCGCGAAATCCAGGACCTGCAGCGCGCCCGGGTAGCGGATCAGGCGCGCGACATACTCGGTGACGAGCTGTTCGGGGCTGATCCAGACGTCTACCGCGATGCCGTTCTCGCCGAACAGCCGGTCGCGCTCGGTGTAGTCCGCCGAGCGCACGCGCGCGATCTTCTTCGGCGTGCGATACAGAGTCCAGGCGATGTGGCAGGCGATCATGTTGACCTCGTCGCTGTTGGTCAGCGCGACGAGAATGTCGGTATTGGCGATGCCGGCGGCTTCGAGCACGTGCGGGCTCGCGGCATTGCCGGCGACGGTGCGTATGTCGAGCCGGTCCTGCAGATCACGCAGCGTGTCTTCGTTGACGTCGATGACCGTGACGTCGTTGGCTTCCTCGCGCGACAGATGATAGGCCGCCGTGCGGCCGACTTGGCCGGCTCCAAGTATGATGATTTTCACAGTTTGACTACTCTACACGACCTCGAGATTGGCATAGGAAAGCATCAGCCATTTCGTGCCCTGCCTTTCAAAATTGACCTGGATGCGCGCCTGCGGGCCGTTTCCCTCGAAGCTCAAGACCACGCCGTCGCCGAATTTCGAATGCCGCACGCGGCTGCCCATGCGCATCGACGGCGTCGGCGAGTCCTCGAGCGGCTTGCGGGCGACGAACGCCGGCCGCGAGACGTGCAGTCGCGGACGCACCTCCTCGATGAGTTCCGGCGGAAGCTCGCCGATGAAGCGCGAGGGCTGTCCGTAGGTGTCGACCCCATAGAGGCGCCGCTGCTCGGCATACGTGATATAGAGCCGGCGCATCGCGCGAGTCGCCCCGACATAGCAAAGGCGCCGCTCCTCCTCGAGCGAGCTCAAGTCCGCGGCCGAGCGCTGGTGCGGGAACAGCCCGTCCTCCATTCCCGCGAGGAACACCACCGGGAATTCCAGGCCCTTGGCCGAATGCAGCGTCATCATCTGCACGCAGTCGTCCCAGGCGTCGGCCTGGCCCTCGCCCGACTCCAGCACCGCGTGGGCGAGGAACGATTCGAGCGGCCCGAGCTCGGCCTCTGCCTCGGCGCCGCGCTCGGGCGCGAAGCCGCGCGCCGCGCTCACGAGCTCGAGCAGGTTTTCGATGCGCGCCTCGCCGCGCTCGCCCTTTTCCTTGCGGTAGTGCTCGATGAGGCCGCTCATCTGGATCACGTGATCGACTTGCTCGTGCAGCTCGAGTCCGGCGGTCTCGCGGGCGAGCCGGTCGACGAGACCGAGAAATTCCTGCAGCGCGAGCGCGGCGCGCTGCGGCAGGCCGCAGGCAACGCTCGCGAGCGCCGCGTCCCACAGCGAAGTCGCATGCTCGCGCGCATATTCGCGCAACGTGTCGAGCGTCTTCGCGCCGACGCCGCGCGTCGGCAAATTCACGATGCGCTCGAACGAGGTGTCGTCGGCGCGGCTCGAGGTCAGGCGCAGATAAGCGAGCGCGTCCTTGATCTCGGCGCGTTCAAAGAAGCGCAGGCCGCCGTACACCTTGTAGGGAATCCGGGAGTTCAAGAACGCCTCCTCGAACACCCGCGACTGGGCGTTCGAGCGGTACAGGATCGCGATCTCGCGCCGCGCGCCGCCCTGCTCGACCCACTCGCGAATCCGGTTGACGACGAAATCGGCCTCGTCGCGCTCGTTGAACGCCGCGTAGAGGCGGATCGGCTCGCCGTCCGCGCCGCTCGTCCAGAGCGTCTTGCCGAGGCGGCCGGCGTTGTTCTTGATCAGCGCGTTGGCGGCCTTGAGGATCGTGCCGCTGGAGCGATAATTCTGTTCGAGCTTGTAGAGCGCGGCGGCCGGAAAATCGCGGCGGAACTGGTTAAGGTTCTCGACGCGCGCGCCGCGCCACCGGTAGATCGATTGATCGTCGTCGCCGACCGCGAATGGCAGGCCTTCGGGGCCCGCGAGCAGCGTCAGCCATTTGTACTGGATCGCGTTGGTGTCCTGGAACTCGTCGATCAAAACGTGCCGGAAGCGCTGGCGGTAGTGCTGCAACAGTGAGGGACTGTCCCGCCATATCTCGTAGGCGCGCAGCAGCAGCTCCGCGAAATCGACGACGCCCGCCCGCCGGCAGGCCTCCTCGTAGGCCGCGTAGACCTTGATCAATTGGCGCCGCGTCGCGTCGCCGTTGTCCTGCAAATGTTTGGGCCGCAAGCCCTCGTCTTTCTGCGCGTTGATGAACCATTGGATCTCGCGCGGCACCCAGCGCGCCTCGTCCAAATCGAGCGCCTTCAAGACCTTGCGCAGAACCCGCAGCTGATCCTCCGAGTCGAGAATCTGAAAGTTCTGCGGCAGCCCCGCTTCGCGCCAATGCATGCGCAGCAGCCGGTGCGCGAGGCCGTGAAAGGTCCCTATCCACATGGAAACGCCCGAAATGCCGAGCAGCGTCTCGATGCGGGCGCGCATTTCGCCCGCGGCCTTGTTCGTGAACGTCACCGCGAGTATGCCGTGCGGCGAGACGCCCTCGACCTGGATCAGCCAGGCGACGCGATGCACGAGCACGCGCGTTTTGCCGCTGCCGGCGCCCGCGAGCACGAGCGCGGGCGCGAGCGGCGAGGCCACGGCTTGCCGCTGCGCCTCGTTGAGCGTATCGAGAAGGTGGGAAACGTCCATCAGGGCGCGGATTGTACTGGCGAGCGTCCTTCCTCGGCGAACTCAATGAGGGCGAGCACCAAGGACAGGATCAGCGGGCCCGCGATGACCCCGATCGCGCCGAAGGCGGCGATCCCGCCCAGCACGCCGATGAAGACGACCAACGTGGAGACCGGTGCGCGCCCCGAAATCAACAGCGGCTTCAAAAAGCTGTCGAGCACCGACAGCAGGCCGCCCCAGACCAGCATGAAAATCGCGTAACCCCAGCGGCCGTCGAAAAAGAGCCAGAGCGCGGCCGGAACCCACACCAAAGCGGCACCGCCGACGGGGAGCATCGCCGCCAGCGCGGCGAGCACCGCGAACACCACGGGCGACGGCAAACCCGCGATGTCGAATCCGATCCCGAGCGCGATGCCCTGCAGCAGCGCGTTCATGCTCGTGCCGAACACGATCGCGCGCGTGATGCCGCTCAAGCGATCGAAGAGCCGCTCCTTGTACCCCTCGTCGAGCGGAATGAAGCTCCGGCCGCGCCGGATCATCGCGTCGCCGTCCGCCAGGAAAAAGAACAGCAGTACGACGGTCAGCGCGACTCCCAGCATGGAACTCAGGGCGCCGAGAAAAAACGAGCCGCTCAACGATGCGGCGCGCTCGAGGATCTCGCGCGTACCCTGCAGTATCCAGCCCTGGATCTGCTCGGCCGAGATCGAAGTGTGCGCCTGCAGCCAAAGATTGAGGTGCGCGATCAGCGGAAATTGCTGCAGATCGGCGTAGCTCTTGATGTCGAGCCCCGCGGTCGCCGCCTGCAGTTTGCGCAGCAGCGCCGAGATCTGCGAGACGAACTCGATCGACAGCGCGGCCATCGGCAGCAGCACCACGATCGGCGCGAACACGGTCAGCAATCCGGCCGCGAGCGCGGAGCGTCCGCGAAACGCGCGCCGCAGGCGCAGATTCAAGGGGAACAGCAAAAACGCCAAAAATGCGGCCCACGCGATCGGTCCCGCAAACGGCAGGAAAATCCGCAGCAGCGCATAAATCAGCAACGCCGCCACGGCAAGCGCGAAGACGCGCGCATAGAAAGTCGACTGGACCGGCATGGCGCGATCCTATCATTCTTGGCCGCTCTCCCGCGCTGCGGCTATTCGATGCATAATCGCGCAAATACACTTCACGCACGCAGCCCGAGGAATCCCGCGATGCCCACCGCGAACAGCCAGACCCTGACCGTCAACGGCAAGGCGCAGACTATCGATGCGGTGCCCGAAACGCCGCTGCTCTGGGTGCTGCGCGACCACCTCGGCATGACCGGCACGAAATACGGCTGCGGCAAGGCCTTATGCGGCGCCTGTACGGTGCATTTGGACGGCGTGCCGATACGTTCTTGCGCGTTGCCGCTCTCGGCCGCACTCGGGCGGTCGATCACGACGATCGAGGGACTCTCGGCGGACCGCAGCCACCCCGTGCAGAAGGCCTGGATCGAGATCGACGTGCCGCAGTGCGGCTACTGCCAATCGGGCCAGATCATGTCGGCGGTCGCGTTGCTCGGCAGCAAACCGAATCCGACCGACGCGGAGATCGATGCGGCGATGGCGGGCAACATTTGCCGCTGCGGTACCTATTCGAGAATACGCACGGCGATTCACCGTGCCGCGGAACTCATGAAGCAGGGAGCCGCGAGCGCATGAGCGCCGAGACCGGCGATTTCAGTCGCCGCGAATTCTTGGACAAGGCTGCGGCGCTCGGCCGCGGACTCGTCATCGCGCTCTGCCTGCCCGCTTGTGCGCCCAAGCGCGCCTCGAGCGCCGCCGTCGCGGGCGGGGAACTCAATGCCTGGCTCAAAATCGGCGCCGACAATCGCATCACGATCCTCGTCGATCGCTCGGAAATGGGCCAAGGCGTGTATACCGCGCTGCCGATGCTGATCGCCGAGGAACTCGAGGTGTCGCTCGACGCGATCCGAGTGGTCGCTGCGCCCGTGGGCGACGCCTACATCAACGCCGGCAACGGTGGGCAGATCACCGGCACGAGCAACAGCGTCAGCGACGCGTGGGAGAAGCTGCGCACCGCGGGTGCGCAGGCGCGCACGATGTTGATCGCCGCGGCTGCCGCGCACTGGCAGGTGAGTCCGGCGCAGTGTTCCGCGCACAACGGCCGGGTCGTCAACGCGCACGGCAAGACCCTGAGCTACGGTGAGCTCGCCGAGGCCGCCGCCAAGCTGCCGGCGCCCAAGGACGTCAAACTCAAATCGGCGGAGAGCTTCAAGCTGATCGGACAGCCGGCCGCACGCATCGACACGCCGGGCAAGGTCGACGGCAGCGCGGAATTCGGCATCGACGTCAAGCTGCCGGGCATGCTGTATGCCGCGCTCGCGCAGCCGCCCATGCTCGGCGGCAAGCTGCAACACCTCGACTCGGCGGCGGCCGAGCGGCTGCCGGGTGTGCGCCGCGTCGTAGCGACGCCGAGCGGCGTGGTCATCGTCGCCGATCACTTTTGGCAGGCGCTGCAGGCGCGCGAAGCCTTGAAAATCGTTTGGGATCCGGGCGCCAGCGGCAAGCTCGACAATGCCGCGATCCGCGCGACGCTCCACCAGGCGCTCGCCGCGGGCGCCGGGGCGTCGGCGCGCGCCGATGGCGATGCCGCCGCGGCGCTCAAGGCGGCGAACCGGCCCTGGAGCGCGGTCTACGAATTGCCGATGCTCGCACACGCGACCATGGAGCCGATGAATTGCACCGCCGACGTCAAGGCCGGGGGCTGCGATCTGTACGTGGGAACGCAGGCGCAGAAGCTCGCGCAGATCGCGGCGGCGACCGCCGCGGGTCTCGCGCCCGAACAGGTGCGGGTCCACACGACACTTCTCGGCGGCGGATTCGGCCGGCGCCTCGAAGTCGATTTCATACCGGCCGCCGTGGCCGCATCAATGGCCGCGGGCGCGCCCGTGAAGCTCATCTGGACGCGCGAAGACGATATGACGCACGACTACTATCGGCCGCCCGCGAGCGTGCAGGTGCGCGCCGCGCTCGATGCCAAGGGCGCACTGCAGGCCTGGGCATTCCACACGGTCAGTCCGTCGGCGACAGCGCGTTATGCGCCGGAGACGACGGACCCGTTCGATTCGGTCGTCGAGGGCGTGCTGAACTTCCCCTATCGCGTGCCGAATGTCGACGTCAGTTACACGCGCCAGGAGGTGGGCGTCGACGTCGGCTACTGGCGCTCGGTGAGTCACGCGATCAACTGTTTCGCGGTCGAGTGCTCGATCGATGAGCTCGCCGCGGCCGCGGGCGTCGGCCCCTACGAATTTCGGCATGGCTTGCTCTCGAACAAACCGCGCCACCGGCGCGTGCTCGAAGCCGCCGCGGCCAAGTCGGGCTGGGGGCACGCCGCCGACGGCCGGTACCAGGGCATTGCGCTCATGGAGGGCTACACGACGGTGCTCGCGGAAGTCGCCGA
Source organism: uncultured Gammaproteobacteria bacterium (assembly GCA_963782845.1). GTDB lineage: Bacteria > Pseudomonadota > Gammaproteobacteria > Steroidobacterales > Steroidobacteraceae > Bog-1198. The sequence continues at coordinate 430,324 of CAWALM010000004.1, forward strand.
GATTTCGGTCGAAGGCGGCGCGCTCAAGGTGCACAAAGTAGTGTGCGTCGTCGATTGCGGCCAGGTCGTCAACCCGAAGATCGTCGAGTCGCAAATCGAGAGCGGCATCGTGTTCGGGCTTTCCGCGGCGCTCTGGGGCGAGATGACGATCGCCAAAGGCAGCGTACGGCAGTCCAATTTCGACGGCTACCGAGTGCTGCGCTCCAACGAAGCGCCGCAGGTCGAGGTGGTTCTCCTGCAGAGCGACGAGCCGCCCGGCGGCATCGGCGAACCGGCGGTCGCCCTGGTCGCGCCCGCGGTGTGCAACGCCATCTTCGCGGCCACGCGCAAACGCGTGCGTGCGCTGCCGATCGCCGCACAGAAGCTATTCGGAGTTTGACTGGCCGCCGCGGCGGCGCCCGAAGGTCAGCCGGCCGGGTGCAGACCCGCGCCGAGCGCGTGCGCAACGGCCTCGAAGTCGGGGTCGGGGGAGAATCCAAGCACGGCGAGGCACGGTGCCGCGATCCGCTCGCGCAGCGTCGCAACGTTGTCCTGCGCGCGTTCGAAGTCGGCATCGATGCCGTTCGCGACCCAGCCGTAGATGCGCAGTCCGCGGCGCTCGATCGCCTCGGTCGTCAGCAGCGCGTGGTTCAGGCAACCGAGCCGCATTCCGACGACGACCACGACCTGCAATTCCCAGCGAGCCGCGAGATCCGCGAAGTCGCGTTCGGCGTCGAGCGGCACGCGCCAGCCGCCGGCGCCTTCGACGATCAGCACGTCGCTCTGCATGCAGAGCCGTTCGTAGGCGCGGTCCAATACCTCGAACTCGATGGCGGTTCCGGCCTCGCGCGCCGCAAGGTGTGGCGCGATCGGCGGCGCGAACGCATATGGGTTGAGGTCCGCATAGCTCGCGCGCACCGTGATTGCCGCCTGCAGCGCGAGCGCATCCGCGTTGCGCAGGCCCGCAGCAGTCGCGCTGCAGCCCGACGCGACCGGCTTCATCGCCGCGACGCGCGCGCCGCGCGCCGCAAACGCGCGGCACAAGGCGACCGCGATGCGCGTCTTGCCGACGCCGGTATCGGTGCCCGTGACGAACAGCCGCAGCGGCTTCACGGCCGGCGTCGTCCCGCGAGCTGCCGCCGCAGCTCGGCGAGCGGAATCGCGGCGCCTTGGGTGCGGCGCGGCGCGGGACGTTCGGCGCCCGCCCAGGCGTGAGCGAACACGACCTCGACCGTCGCGGGCAAACGGCCGTCCTCGCGCCAAGCCTCATACGCGCGCTGCACGTCGAGAAACTTGCCGCGCGAGGTCAGGCCGCGCGGCCGCGCAGCCGTAAAATTGCGTGCGCCGAGCGCCTTGAGGTCGGCCGCGAGCGCGCGAACATCGAGGTACTTCAAAGAGTAGCGATCCACATCGAGTACCGGTGCCGCGAAGCCGGCGTGCACGATCGCATCGCCGAGGTCGTGCATGTCGATGAACTGATTCACGTGGCTGTGCGCATCCACGCGTGCCCAGGCGGCGCGCAGCTCGCGCAGCGTATCGGGCCCGAGGGCGCTCAAGCTCAGCAGTCCGTGCGGCGCGAGCACGCGCCGGAACTCCGCGAACACACGGTCCGGCTCGCACCACGGCAACAGCAGGTTGCTGAAGATCAGGTCGACGCTCGCATCGGGAAGCGGCAGCTGTTCGGCGTCCGCCTGGATCAGATCGAAACGGCGCCGCCACGATTGGCGGCGCTTCGCGGCGCGCAACATGCCGAACGCGCTGTCGATCGCGAGCACGCGCGCCTGCGGATAACGGTTTTTAAGCGCGCGGCTCGCGTGTCCGGTGCCGGCGCCGGCGTCGAGCACGATGCGCGGCGACAGTGTGGTGAGCGCCAAGCGCTCGAGCAGCGTATCGCGAACCGCGGTCTGCAGCACCGCCGCCGCGTCGTAGCCCGCCGCGGCCCGGTCGAAGGACCGGCGCACCCAGCGCGAGTCGAGAGCGAAGCGCGCGGACTCGTCAGATATGCGGGCTGATGGCATGCGCCATTCTATGCCGGGGCCGTGTGCGGCGCTCAGCCCCGCCCGTCCTCGAGGCGCAAGCCGGCTGTCGCAGCGCGCGGAAGATTTCTTCGGCGCGCGCCGCCGTGGGATACTGCCGCCGGCAGATAAGAACTTTGCTTCGGGGGACTCATGCGATATCCGACCTGGTGCCGCCACGGCGCACTGCTGATTGCTTTTGCCATCTGTAGCCTGCCGGCCGCGGCGCAGATCAATCCCGAACTCTTCTCCGGCATGAAATGGCGCGACATCGGGCCGTTTCGCGGCGGCCGCGCACTCGCGGTGACCGGAGTTCCGGGCGATGCGACGACCTGGTACTTCGGCGCCGTCGCGGGCGGCGTCTGGAAGAGCAGTGACGTCGGGCAGACCTGGAAGCCGCTGTTCGACGAACAGAAAATCGCCTCGATCGGCGCGATCGCGGTCGCCGACTCCGACCCGAACGTGCTGTACGTCGGCACCGGCGAGGCCTGCACACGCGGCAACATCACCTACGGCGACGGCGTCTATAAGTCCGTCGACGGCGGCAAAACCTGGCGTAACGTCGGCCTCAAGGACACGCGCCACATCGGCGCGCTCGTCATCGATCCGAAGAACCCCGATATCGTGCTGGTCGCGGCGCTCGGACACGCCTTCGGCCCGAACGAGGAGCGCGGTGTGTTCCGTACCATGGACGGCGGCAAGAGCTGGCAAAAGGTGCTCTACCGGGACCGCGACACCGGCGCGATCGACATCGTGTTCGATCCGCGCAATTCCAACGTTGTTTACGCGTCGCTCTGGCAGATGCGCCGCCAGCCATGGAACTTCTCGAGCGGAGGACCCGGCTCGGGGCTCTACAAGTCGGTCGACGGCGGGCTCACCTGGCAGCATCTCGAAGGCAACGGCCTGCCCGACGGCATCCTCGGGCGCATCGGCGTGTCGGTCTCCGGCGCGGACTCGCAGCGCGTCTACGCGCTCGTCGAGGCGAAGGAAGGCGGCCTGTTCCGCTCCGACGATGCCGGCCGCACCTGGTCGCGCGTCAACGACGATCACCGTTTCCGCCAGCGCGCCTGGTACTACTCGCATGTGTTCGCCGATCCCTCGGTTGCGGATGCCGTCTACATCATGAACACCGGCGCGTTCCGCTCCTCCGACGGCGGCCACAGCTTCGAACTGCTGCCGGCGCCGCACGGCGATCATCATGCGCTGTGGATCGACCCGACGAATCCGCGGCGCATGATCGAGGGCAGCGACGGCGGCGCTTCGGTTTCAGTCGACGGCGGCCAGACTTGGAGTTCGGTCTACAATCAGCCGACCGCCCAGTTCTATCACGTCGCGGTCGACAACCACTGGCCGTACCGCGTCTACGGCGCGCAGCAGGACAACAGCACGGTCGGCATTGCGAGCCGCAGCGACGCGGGCCTCATCGGCCGGGAGTCCTGGTACGAAGTCGGCGGCGGCGAGAGCGGCTATATCGCGCCGGACCCGCGCGACCCGGAGGTCGTCTACGCCAACGCCGACAGCGGCCAGATGACCCGTTACGACCATCGACTCAACCACCTGCGCGACGTGTCGGTCTATCCACTCGACGTGTCCGGCAACGGCGCCGAGAACCTCGAGTATCGCCTGCAATGGACCGAACCCGTGTTCGTATCGCCGCACGATTCGAACGTGCTGTACACCGCCGCGCAGTTCGTGCTCAAGAGCGGCGATCAGGGCCGCAGCTGGAAAGCGATCAGCCCCGATCTCACGCGCAACGACAAGAGCAAGCAGAAGCCCTCCGGCGGACCGATCACGCTCGACATCACGAGCGTCGAGTACTACGACACGGTATTTGCGCTCGCCGAATCGCCGCTGCAAAAGGGGTTGCTCTGGGCCGGAACCGACGACGGCCGCATCCACGTGACGCGCAACGACGGCGCCACCTGGGACAACGTCACGCCCAAGGATCTGCCGGAGTGGAGCCTCATCAGCATCATCGATCCGTCGCCGTTCGATGCCGGATCCGCCTATGTCGCGGTCGACCGGCACCGGCTCGACGATCTCAAGCCGCTGATCTACAAAACACACGACGGCGGCAAGAGCTGGACGCGCATCGTCGCCGGTATTCCGGACGGCGCCTTCGCGCGCAGCGTGCGCGAAGATCCGAAGCAGCGCGGACTGCTATATGCGGGTACCGAGCTCGGCGTGTACGTCTCGCTCGACGATGGCGCGCACTGGCAGCCGCTGCAGCTCAACTTGCCGGTCGTGCCGGTCCACGACCTCGTCGTCAAGGACGACGATCTGGTCGCCGCGACCCACGGCCGCTCGTTCTGGATCCTCGACGACCTCGCGCCGCTGCGCCAGGCGAAGGCCGCCTTTGCCGCCGAGGACGTCCATTTGTACGAGCCGCAAGCGGCGATCCGCCAGCACTTCGCGACGGAATACGACCATCACATCGTCGGCGGCCACAACCCGCCGAACGGCGCGCTCATCGACTATTACCTGAAGGCCAAGCCCGCCGCGAACGAGGAGATCGTGCTCGAGATCCTCGATGCGAAGGGCGCCGTGCTGCGCCGCCTGACGAACCACAAGCCGGCCGACGCGAGCGAGCAGCCCGCCGAATGGCCGGACCGCGAACAGCCCGCCGACGTCATTCCCGCCGAAGCCGGCATGAACCGCTTCGCTTGGGATCTGCGCCACGACGACCCGACCCAGATTCCCGGCGCCTTCTATCCGGATGATGGACCGAAAGGCTGGCTGGCGACCCCGGGGCACTACCAAGTGCGCTTGACGGTGCGGGGCAAGAGCCAGACAGCGCCGCTGGAGCTCAAGGTCGACCCGCGGCTGGCCGGCCAAGTCACGGCCGCCGACCTCGACCAAGTGCACGACCTCGCGCTCAAGGTCCATGCCGACATCGACGCGCTACACCGCGCCGTCAACGAGCTCCGCGCAACTCGCTCCGATCTCGGGACGCTGCGCAAATGGATCGGCACCGACCCCGCCGGCAAGGACGTGCTCGCGGCGGCCGACCAGCTCGATGCGCGCATGACCCCGGTCGAGCGCGCACTCATTCAGGTCGACATGAAAGCCTCGGAGGACGACCTGCGGTACCCGAACGAGCTCAATGAACAGTACGATACCTTCAGCTACGTCGTCGATTACAACGACTTCGCGCCGACCGAGCCGCAGCTCAAGGTCTATGCGGACCTGCACCGCCGGCTCGAGACCGAACTCTCGCGCTGGCGCGAGATCGCCGATCACGATTTGGGCGCGATCAACGAACTCATGCGAGCGCACGGTCTGCCGAAGCTCGGCGTGCACGCCGGCGGCTGAGGCGCGCTGCGAGATCGGGCCGGGCGCGCGCAGGGGTTGCGCGCTGATGAGTATCGCGATCGACTAATGCAGAAATTTGGCGGCGCCGTTATCGCTGCGCACTCCGTCGGCAGCGCTATCCGAGTTGCGCCCGCAGCACCCGCATCCGGCGGTTTTGCAATTGCAGCCCATACTCGAGTTCCTTGAGCCGCGACTGCAAAATCGAGCGATCCCAGCGCTCGCTCATCTCGCGCCGCGCTTCCTTGAGCCATTGCTCGCGCAGCTGCGTCCAAGCGACCACGGCCGTGCGGAAGGTCGCAAATTCCTCGGCGACTCGAACTCTCAGTTGCTCGATCTTGGCGTTGCCGGTCTGGCGCGCCAATTGGCGCTCAGCGCGGCGGAATTGGTTGTCGAGCACCGCTCGCTGGATCCTGAACCAGGGTACGCGCTTCAAATTGCTGGCGAGCCCCACCCCCTGCATCGCGAAGATCAGCCATTTCGACGGATCCCACTGCCACCAGCGCACGCCGTTGCGGTAATCGTTGGCGAACATGTGATGAAAATTGTGATAACCCTCGCCGAAGGTCAGCAGCGCCACGACGCCGTTGTCGCGCGCGGTGTTCTCATCGGTGTAGGGCTGAACGCCCACGATATGAGCGAGGGAATTGATGCAAAACGTCAAGTGGTGGCTCACGACGAGGCGCAATACGCCCCCGAGCAGCAGCACACCGACGATGTCGCCGCACGCCCAGCCGATCAGCAGCGGGACGCCGATATTCATGCCGAGCGCGATCGGGAGGTAATGACGATGCTGCCACATGACCAGCGGATCGCGCTGCAGATCGCGCACGGTGCTGAGGTCGGGCTCGCCGCTCGGATAATTGCGCAGCATCCAGCCGATATGCGAAAACCAGAAGCCGCGGCGCGCGCAATAAGGATCGCGCATCGGATCGTCGATGAACCGATGATGGACGCGATGACCGGCGCTCCAGAGCAGCACGCTGTTTTGAAGTGCCATCGCGCCGAACAGCAAATAGATGATCTTCAGCGCAGGACGCGCCTCGTAGGCGTCATGGGCGAACAACCGGTGGTAGCCGCAGGTAATCGACAGCTCGTTGGCCGCCAACAGCAGGGCGAACGAAATCCAGGCGGCCGCATGATACCCGTGGCTGAACCCATACCACGGCACGAGGCTGATCGCCGCGAGGCCCGTGAATACGAACATCAGCGACGCGGCCCAATTGCGTCCCGCCGACTCCCAAGCACCTGCTGTCATAGAATTCTGCTCCATCGGTCAATAATTGACCCATTATCCAGCTATTCAATGACGGCGGCATGCGACTGTGGCCACTTCTGGCGTTTCTCTCACAAAATTCACCGTGGAAACTACGTATGGCGCCCAAACCGGCAAACTGACAGGCGCCGCGAGCGCCCCGCGGCCCGCGGGGGGATCGCGGGGATTCCCCTATACTCGAAAGCGAGCGGCCGTAGGGGCCAATACGACCCGCGCACCGCAGAGCCGTTGGCACGCGAGGAGATCAGCTCGATGAAAAGCCCCTGCATGCCCCGATCCAAGCTTCCCGACGTCGGCGTCACGATTTTTACCGTGATCGGGCAACTCGCGGCGCAGCACGGCGCGCTCAACCTGTCGCAGGGGGCGCCCAATTTTCCCTGCGATCCCGCGCTCGTCGAGAGCGCCGCGCGCGCGATGCGCGCCGGACACAATCAATACGCACCGATGGCCGGAATCGACGCATTGCGCGCGGCGCTCGCCGACAAGGCCCAGCGGCTCTGCGGCGCGCGCTACGACGCCGCCGATGAGATTACCGTCACCGGCAGTGCGAGCGAGGGCCTGTACGCGTCGATCAGCGCGCTCGTCCATCCGGGCGACGAAGTCATTTACTTCGAGCCGTCGTTCGACAGCTACGCGCCGATCGTGAGACTGCAAGGCGCGACGCCGGTCCCGCTCAAGCTGTCGCAACCCGGCTTCCGCGTCCCCTGGGAGGCGGTGGCCGCGGCGCTCTCGCCCCGAACCCGGATGATCATCGTCAACAGTCCGCACAATCCGACCGCGACGGTGTTCGGTGCCGCCGACGTCGAGCGCCTCGCGGCGCTGACGCGCGGAACCGGGATCACAATCCTGTCGGATGAAGTCTACGAACACGTGGTGTTCGACGGTGCCATTCACCAGAGCATGGCACGCCACCCGGAGCTGGCGGAACGCAGCGTGATCGTCTCCTCGTTCGGCAAGTCGTTTCACGTGACCGGATGGCGCGTCGGGTACTGCCTCGCGCCCGCCGCGCTCATGAGCGAAATCCGCAAGGTCCATCAATTCATGATGTTCGCCGCCGATACGCCGATGCAGTACGCGCTGCTCGAAGCGCTCGCCGACGAGCGCAGCTATCTCGGCTTGTCGCAGTTCTATCAGAAGAAACGCGACTTGCTCGCCGGCGCGCTCGCCGCGTCGCGATTCGAACTATTGCCGAGCGAAGGCAGCTTCTTCATGCTCGCGCGCTTCAGCGGCTTCTCCGACGAGAGCGACAGCGATTTCGTGCTGCGCCTGATCCGGGACGCCGGTGTCGCGACCATTCCGCTGTCGGCGTTTTACACCGACGGCACCGACCACGGCCTGATCCGCCTGAGCTTCTCGAAGGACGATGCGACCCTGCTCGAAGGCGCCCGGCGCCTCTGCTCCGTGTAACGGGACGGCAATGCGCGAAACCGACGCGAAATCCTCCGCCGGCGACAACCCGACTGCGCGGCGGCAGCCGGGAGGCCGGCCCGAAGAGGCAGTCGACAGCCTCATCAGAGAACTCGGCCCGCAGGTCGTCACGGCGGGCGCCGCAGTCGATCCCCGCTATTTCACGGCCTACAACGAGCGGCCGGGCGCCAGGCCGCGAGCGCTGTTGCGCCCGACGAGCCTCGCCGAGATCTCGCGCGCCCTCGAAATCTGCGACGCGCTCGGGCAACCCGTGGTACCGCAGGGAGGTTTGACGGGGCTCGCGCGCGGCGCAGTGCCGCTAGCGCCCGACGAGATCGTGCTGTCACTCGAGCGCTATGCGGGAGTCGAGGAAATCGACGCGGACGCCGCAACCGTCACCGTGCGTGCAGGAACGCTGCTGCAGTCGCTGCAGCTCGCGGTCGACGACGCGGGCTTCTCGCTCGGAATCGATCTCGGCGCGCGCGGCTCGTGCCAGATCGGTGGCAACATCGCGACCAACGCGGGCGGCAATCGCGCGATCCGCTATGGCGTCATGCGCGACCAGGTACTTGGACTCGAGGCCGTGCTCGCGAATGGAACCGTCGTCAGCTCATTGAACAAGATGCTGAAGAACAACGCCGGCTATGACCTCAAGCATCTATTCATCGGCAGCGAGGGGACACTCGGCGTCGTCACGCGCGCGGTCCTCAAGCTGCACCCGCGGCTCGGCATCGCCACGACCGCGTTGTGCGCCACCGCCGACTATGCTGCCACGGTGCGCCTCTGGCACCGCGTTCGCGACGAACTGCCGACGGCGGTCAGCTTCGAGGTCATGTGGCCGGACTTTTACGATTATGTCGTCCGCCATACGCCGCAGATCGCCGCGCCGCTCGCGCCGGCGAACCAGTTCTACGTTCTCATCGAATGCGCGACCCCTCGCCGCCGAGCGGGCAGCGACGAGGCCCTCACGCCGTCCGAGCCGCTCGAGCAGCGATTGTCGGATTGGCTCGACGCAGGACTCATCAGCAACGCCGCGATCGCGGCATCATTGCGCCATGCACAGGCAATGTGGACGATTCGCGAGGGACTCGCGATCGATGCGCTGCCGAATCTCATCAATTTCGACGTCAGCCTGCCGATCGGCGCGATCGGCGCGTTCGCCGCGCGCAGCGAGGCGGCGATCAAGGCGCGCTGGCCGCAAGCGGTGAGCCTGTTCTTCGGACATATCGGCGACAGCAACCTGCACATCGGCGTTTCGGTCGCGGACCTTGGGTCCGAGCAAGCCCATTCGGTCGACGAGATCGTCTACGGCGTCGTGCGAGAGATGGGCGGATCGATCTCGGCCGAACACGGCATCGGTCAGCTGAAGCGCCCCTATTTGGGCCATTCGCGCACGCCCGAGGAAATCGAATTGATGCGCATCGTCAAGCGCGCGCTCGATCCGCGCGGAATCCTGAATCCCGGCAAAGTGCTCTAGCTTCCGAGCCGAGCCTTAATACTTGACTCCGTCAACTAATGGCGGCAGCATCGGCTCGAAACCGGGAGGTGCATGATGCGGGCCGATTGCGACGCCGAGGTCGAGGCGGTGCGCCGCTTCAATCGCTTTTATACCCAGAAAATCGGGGTGCTCGAGGAAGGCCTGCTCGCCAGCTCTTTCACGCTCGCGCAGGCCCGCGTGCTGTTCGAATTGGGCAGTCGCGAGCCCGTGACCGCCGGCGAACTCGCCCGCGATTTAGGGCTCGACCCCGGGTATCTCAGCCGCATTCTGCAAGGCTTCGCCGGCTCGCGGCTCATCGTGCGCGAGCGTTCCGACGACGATGCCCGGCGCTCTGCGCTGTCGCTGACGGCTCGTGGGCGCAAGGCGTTTCACGCAATCGACCGAAGGTCGCGCAGCACGATCGGCCGGATGATCACGCCGCTGCCGCCCTTCGCCCGAGAGCGCCTGCTTGGGGCGATGCAAACCGTCGAGACAACCCTCAGCGATGAGCCCGCATCGGGTGATCCGCCGGTCGTCATCCGGCCCTATGGAATAGGCGACGTCGGGTGGGCGATCGAGCGGCACGCGCGGCTGTATGCCGAGGAATATGGGTGGAATGCCGAGTTCGAAGCCCTGGTTGCGACTCTGTTTGCGCGCTTTGCATCGCAGCATGATGCAGGGACAGAGCAGTTCTGGATCGCCGAGCTCGGCGGCGAACGGGTCGGCTGCGTCCTTATCGTGCGCAACGACAGCGACCCGCTCGCCGCGCAGCTGCGCTGCCTGCTCGTCGACCCGAAGGGCCGGGGCCGCGGCATCGGCCGCCGACTCGTCGGCGAATGCCTCGCCTTTGCGAAGTCGGCCGGCTACGAGCGCATCGTCCTATGGACCAATGACATCCTGAACGCCGCACGCCGCATCTATGAACGCGCCGGCTTCGCGCTGATCGAAGAACAACCGCATCGCAGCTTCGGGCAGGATCTCGTCGGACAAATTTGGGGCCGACCGCTTTGAGCACCGGCTCCAAGGAGCGCGGCCCGCAGCTTCGGCGAGCGCTGGACGACGTGAAAAATGCCCCGCAACGTTGAGATCAAAGCGCATATCGACGACGTCGAGACGCTCGCCGCAACGGCCGCCGCGCTTGCCGATCAGGGCCCCTTCGAGATTGCACAGGATGACACGTTTTTTCCTTGTGACTCCGGGCGCCTGAAGCTGCGCGTCATTGCGAACGGCGGCTTACGGCGAAGTCGGCCGCGTCCGAAAACGTCGTATCCTGTTCCTGGTCGGAAGAACGCGCGTCCATATCGACAACGTCGAGCGGTGGGGCATTTTCTTGAACTCGAGGTTGTGTTGGACGACGCAGAGCCGTCGAACGCGGGCATTGGTGAGGCGCGTGAACTCATGGCGAAATTGGATGTCGGACCCGATCAATCGATCGAAGAGGCTTACGTTGATCTGCTCGCACGGTGACGCGCCTGACATTCGCTTGGACCGGCCGCGGGCCGCGACTTCGGTGAACGCCGGAGTGAGCCGATGATTGAGCGAAAGTTGCTTCGTTCGCATCGGGCGCGCCGCCGCCTCGCCCGGCCTCATCGTTAGACGTCCGCCGAGCGTATGCGCACTATCGGATCCCGGCTTCGATCCTTGAGTCCATGGTTGATCGGAGCAATCTGGATGGTCGGCGTCGGCGCGCATGCCGTCTATTACGTATCTTCAAATCTGGCGCACGCCGATGAAAGCCAGGATTTGCACGCTCGCACCGACGGCTACCAACTGCTGATGTTCGCGTTCGTCCGATTTCCCATTTGGCTCGGCGTATTAATCGCGCTACTGTTGCTACGTGGGTCACGTCAAAAGGATGCCTGAGCATCGACCCGAGCAATACCGGGCTGGAGCCCCCGGTCGGCGTCGGAAGGAGCGGCTGCTTGAGGTAAGCCGACTTCGTTTTACTGCGGCGCATCCTCGCGCCGCGCAAGCTCGTTCCTAACCAACACGCGCGGCACCATGCTTGACTATTACCCTCTGTTCCTTGCCCTGGCCGGATTTGTGATTGCTGCTTTGCTTTCGGAACGGGCGTTATCGCAGATGCAGCCCGACGCCAAACTTGCCCTGATCGCGGCTTCTGCGTCGACCCGGCTACTCAGTATTCTCGTGGCCGCCGTGTTCGTTGGTTTGATCGTGTGGCGCCCCATCGTTGCATGGGCCTTTCTGGGTGCCGCTTACATCGGTCTTGCCGTTCGGTCGATTCCTCGTGTCCGACATTTGAACTTGCCCGCATCGATCTCCCGGCTGCTGCACGCGGCGAACCTCTCGGCCTGCGCCGGCATGCTGATTTGCGCCTGCATTTTTGAGCTGAGAGCCCTCGCGTGACGGCGTCCGGCGATCGGCTCAATCAGAGGGCGACATCATGGCAAGCACGGATTCTCGCGTAACGATTCACATGGCGGCGAGCCTCGACGGCTTCATTGCTCGACGGGACGGACGCGTCGACTGGCTCGAAACCTCGGACGAATTTGCGGGCGGGGACACGTTGGACCCTGGTTTCGTCGAGTCTTTCCTCAAGACGATCGACTGTTACGTCATGGGGTCTCGAACCTACGAAACCGCGTTGAGTTTCGAAGCCAAAGGGTTCGGATGGTCGTACGGCGACAAACCGACATTCGTCCTCACGAGCCGCGATCTGCCGCGGACGCGCGATACCGTCAAGTTCCACTCGGGCAGTCTGCTGCAGTTTGTGAACGGGCACTTGCGACCTGCTTTTCGCACGATCTGGTTCGTCGGCGGCGGCGAGGTGTGCGGCGAATGCCTGCGCCTCGGGCTCGCCGATGAAGTTCGCTATTCGATACTGCCGATCCTGATCGGCGACGGTATCGCGTTTTTCGGCAAGCTGGGCACTGACATCCCGCTCCATCTGACGGAGGTCAAAGCCTATAAGAGCGGCATCGTCGAACTCTGCTACGAGGTGCGAGGGACTCGTGGCGAACCGCGCAACGCGGCCTAGCTCGCCGAGCAAGCGGCCGAGGAGGCCCTCATCACGATGTCGCAGACCTCTAGCATGGTCACGCTCGCGATGCGCCGGCTGCTCGAGCGCGAAATGCCGGCGGTCGAGGCCTGGTTCGCCGAGGGCCCGGTCGAGTGGCGGTCGATCGCGCAGACGTGGTTTGTGCAAATGCGACAATGCGGCGATGATGTCCGAGAACTGCTGCACGATGGCAGCCCTGTCGCATGTGTGGCGGATGCGCCTTTGGGGTACGGCAATTCGTTTAAACGGCATGTCAACATTGGTTTCTTCTACGGCGCGGCGCTCGAGGATCCCGCGGGCCTGTTGGAGGGAGGCGGTTTGCGCATGCGGCACGTGAAATCGACTCCTGGCCGCGCGATCAAGGCCGCGGCTATTCGCGATCTCGTCGATGCCGCCTACCTCGACATGCAAGCTGCGCCTCGGTGCCTCGTCATGAGGCACCGAGAACTCATTTCAACCGAGAAAATCACATGACCGACCGACATGGGCATTGTCTTTGCGGCGCAGTACGCTACCGCCTTTCGGCCGAACCGCTCGCGATCAGAATCTGCTGGTGCCGAGACTGCCAGCACATATCCGCCAACGGTACCGTCAATATGCTGGTACCGACGGCGGCACTGGAAATTTCGGGACAGCTCAGCGAATTCACCAGGACCGCCAACAGCGGGAACGAAATCCGGCATCGCTTTTGTCCAAGCTGCGGCTGCCAGCTGTCTGCCAACTCGTCCGCGCGGCCGCAGTTCACCGTGGTGCGCGCAGGCACTTTGGACGATCCTTCCTCGGTGCGGCCAACGGTGAACATTTGGTCCGGCAGCGCGCCCGCGTGGGCCTGCCTCGATCCCGCGCTCGAGCGCGTCGACCGACAGCCGGCGCCGCCGCAGAACACCAGGCCGGCAGTCTAGAGCGCCGCAGGAGCCGGGTATGCACGAGGTCGTGATTCGTGACGCAGAGCCCGCGGACTTTGAGCGGATTTGCGCATTGAATCTCGCGGAAGTTCAGCATACGAGCGCCATGGATGTGGCGCGCTTACGAGAACTGCACGACCTGTCTTGCCATCACAAGGTGGCAAGTATCGACGAGACCATTTGCGCATTCATTCTCGCAATGCGCGACGGCGCGCCCTATCGAAATGACAATTTCCAGTGGTTCGCAGATCGATATCCGCGATTCGTCTACATCGACCGGGTGGTCGTGTCGGCTGCGTCTCGAGGCCGCCGCCTGGCATCACTGCTTTATGAAGATCTGTTCGCCTACGCGAGATCGAACGCGATCCCGCTGATCGCCTGCGAATACAATGTGATTCCACCCAATGAGCCGTCGCGCTTGTTTCATCAGAAATTCGGCTTCGCCGAACGAGGCAGTCAATGGGTAGCCGACGGCACCAAGCGAGTCTCCTTGCAGGTAGCACAAATTTGACGATCCATTCAAGCAAGGCCGACGCACTCGCGCTCGCCAAGCTCACCAAGATCTGCCTCGCGATGCCGCAGAGCGAGCGCAATGTCCGTGGGGACCACGCGGATTTTCGCATTCGCGACAAGGTGTTCGCCTATTATTTGAACAACCATCATGGCGACGGGATCGTCTCGGTCTGCTGCAAGGCGTCGCTGGGCGAGAATGTGGATCGCGTCGCTCGAAATCCAGAGCGGTTCTATCTGCCGGCCTACATTGGGCCGCGGGGTTGGTTCGGATTGCGGCTCGATCGCGGCGCCGTCGACTGGGCCGAGGTGCAAAACGTCGTGGAGTTGAGCTACCGGCTCGTGGCGCCGAAAACGCTCGCGACGGTCCTCGACGGGGAGCGCGCGGCACGCAAACGGCGGCCGAGGCCGCGCGCTCCCCGCGTCCCGTAAGCCTTGGCACGACAGCGTTCCCGTGGAAGAATCGCGCTCAAAGCAGCCGAGGAGAACAGCATGCGACTCGCGCCATTGGTAGCGTTAATTTCGGTTTGTACGCTCATAGCCGCTGTGCGGGCAGACGCGCCGCAAGGCGACATGCCGCAGCGACACGAACTCAATCGTGCCGCCCTGACGACGTCCCCGGACATGGAGGTCATCACCTCGGTCAGTGAATTTAGAAAAGGTGCGACCGTTGCGCGACATTTTCATCACGGTACCGAGGCGGGCTACGTGCTGCAGGGCACGATGGTGCAATATCCCGGCAAGGCGCCGACGATGATGCAGACCGGGAGCACCTTTATGAACCTCCGCGATGTGCCGCATTCCGGCTTCACGGTGGTCGGGGACCAGTCGTTGATCCTCCTGACCGTGCACGCCGTCGACAAGAACAAGCCATTGTACGAATGGGTGAACTGAGCTCCGTGCCTCTCGTGGCGCTCATGTTCGCCGCTGCAATCGGCGTCTTCATGGAGGCCGAATGCTCATAGAGGGCAAATGCCACTGCGCAAACATCGCATTTGTGATCGACTGGCCGGGGGACCCGACTGAAATCATCGCGCGACAGTGCGGCTGCTCGTTTTGCACCAAGCACGGCGGCGTGTGGACGTCCCATCGTGATGCAAAGCTCGCCGTCACGCTGCAAGCAGCCGGCGCGGTGTCGAGATACCTGTTCGGTACCGAGACTGCCACGTTTTACGTTTGCTCCCGGTGCGGCGTGGTGCCGCTCGTCACCAGCGAAATTGCGAATCGTCTCTACGCGGTCGTCAACGTCAACACCTTCGAGAATCTCCACTCGGTGCCGCTGCGCCGCCAACCCGCCGACTTTTCCGGCGAAGAACTGCAGCCCCGGCTTGCGCGCAGACAAAGGTATTGGATCGGCGACGTGCGCTTCTCCGGCGGCGCCGCGTGAGCCGCAGCCACGGAGGTGCATCGGGCGACAACTGCGCAAAAGGTCGGCGCGCTTCCGTCGCAAAAATGGATTGCTGGTAATATCGCGCGGAACTCGGCGTCACTGAGTGCCTCGCAAGACCTTGAATCGGATCGCCGCATTCACGTTTTACCGGCGCATCGGTGCAGGCCAGAATGTCGGGATTCTCGAAACACATCGACGAAAACAAGCTCGAGGAGCTGACGACCGAACCGCGGACCAATCCAAGCAACTAGCCGTGCGCCCGAGCGCACCGACGGGTTCAAGGATCCTGGCCGCACGATTTAAACCGGCTTTCGCGCCATGCCTAAAAAACAGCCGAACAACCAGGGGGAACGCATGACCATTGCGACTCGATATTCGACGGCGGACGGCGCCAACGTGCCTGCAATCGTACGCGACCTGGCGCTGGTCGCCGCCGCGGCGATACTCTTGATGATCGTATGGCCGTTCTATTCGGTTCCGACCGGGAGCCGCGGTGTCATCACCCAATTCGGCAAGATCGTCGGGATCGAGCCGGAAGGCTTGGCGGTATTGCCGCCGTGGCAGAAGCTCACGCTCTTCTCGATCCGCGCCGAGCAGGCGGACATCGAGAACGCAGCCGGCGCCACGAGCGATACCCAGCCCGTGACCGTGAGCCTCACGGTTCGCTACAGCATCAGCCCCAACAAGGTTTCGGAGGTGTTCGAGAAGTACAGCCATAACGGCGATCTGTCGTCGTATGTGCAAACCGCGACCCACGAGATCTTCAAGGCGGTAACCGCGAAATACACGGCGCCCGATTTGATCGCGCAGCGCGCCAAGGTGTCGTCCGACATCTATTCAGCCTTGGCGGACAAGCTCGCGATCTACGGTGCGCAGGTGATCAACATCGACATGCGGAATTTCGCGTTCCAGGAGTCCTACATGCGCGCGATCAACAGCAAGGTGGAGCAAGAACAATTGCGCCAGGCGGCCGACAACAAACTCAAAACGGTCGAATCCGAACAGAAGCAAAAAGTCGCGATTGCGGAAGCGGAGGCCGCGGCGGTTCGGGCGAGAGCGGATGGCGAGGCCTATGCCAGGCTCAAGGTCGCGACCGCCGAAGCGGAATCGTTGAAGATTCAGAATGCGGCGCTGGTTCAGAGCAAGGACGTTCTGGAGCTGCGGCGGATCACCGTCGAGCAAACCAAGGCGGAGCGCTGGAACGGGCAGCTGCCGAGCTCGATCTACGCCGGCGCGCCGATCCCGTTCCTCAACGTCAAATAAGGCTGGTCGCGACACGAAGAACGATCCAGACAGGGTGACTGATGGCGACGAGAACTGCCGCGTGTTCCTGCGGGCAATTGCGCATCGAGGTCGAGGGAGAACCACGGGGCGTGGGCATTTGCCATTGCCTCGCGTGCCAGCGACGGACCGGCAGCGTCTTCGCTGCCCTCGCGAGATTTGCGGCGCCGTTCACTGTCTTCGGGACCGCGACCGAGTACGTGCGCATCGGCGATCAAGGAGCGAAGTTCGTCTTCCGGTTTTGTCCGATCTGTGGGTCGACCGTATTTCATACCGAAGACGGTGAATCCGGCTCGGTGAGCGTGGCGGTCGGCGCATTTGCCGACCCGACGTTTCCGATTCCCCGCGTTTCCGTTTACGATTGTCGCAGACACCCATGGGTCCAAATGCCGCCAGGAACGCGAATCTTCGAACGAGATCCCGTCTGAGCCGGGCCTCGGCGCAGGTATCGCTCCGCCTGCCCGGTGGGCAATGATGTTGGCGTGCTCGGCAACCCAAGATGTATGGAACCGTGCGCGTCACCGGTCCGGCGGAACCGCGCCGGGCCCCGGCGACGCCGCGCTCGCCCGCCTCATTCGACTGCATGACACTGCCGCTTCGGGCGGTCTGCCCTTTGCCGCTGCCTTCCTTTCCACCGATGAGTTCCACGCCGGAATCGCCGGCTACCGGTACTTCGGGCTCGACGAGCCGGCCGCTCTGCTGGAGGCCGCCAAGCTCTGCGGCAGCGACGAGTCGACACTCGCACTGCTCGATCAGCGCTATCGGGAGCTCGTGCCGCGCGATGAGATCCTGGTCTCGGCGTTCGAAGCGGTCTATCGGAGAGCGCCCGGCGACTTCGCGCCGTTTTAGGCGCGCCGATTCAAGCTCCCACGATGCCGGACCCCAGGTTGGCATCGGCGATGGAAGGCGCTCTCGCCGGCTCGTGTGATCCCGGCGGTTCCGCGGCGATCTGCAACCGACTGAGGAGCGCGCGATCGCTCGCGGTATCGGGGTTGCCGGTCGTCAGCAGTTTCTCGCCGTAAAAAATCGAATTCGCGCCCGCGAGGAAGCACAGCGCCTGGAGCTCGTCGCTCATCTCGCCGCGTCCCGCGGATAGCCGCACGTGCGCGCGCGGCATCAAGATCCGCGCGACCGCGATCATGCGCACGAAATCGAAGGGATCGAGTGCCGGAGCATTCTCGAGCGGAGTGCCCGCGACGCGCACCAGCCGGTTGATCGGAACGCTTTCGGGGTGTGCCGGCAGCGTGGCGAGCGTATGCAGGAGTTCGGCGCGGTCCTGCGCCCGTTCGCCCATGCCGACGATGCCGCCGCAACAAACATGCATGCCCGCCTCGCGCACCGCTTGCAGCGTGTCGAGCCGGTCCTGATAGGTGCGCGTGGTGATGATCTCGCGGTAATAATCCGCCGAGGTATCGAGATTGTGGTTGTAGTAATCGAGACCCGCGGCGGCGAGTTCGCGCGCTTGGGCGCCGCTCACCATGCCGAGTGTCGCGCAGGTCTCGAGACCCAATTCTTTCACTGCACTGATCATTTCGACGACCTTGCGCAGGTCCTTCGGCTTCGGCGAGCGGTAGGCCGCACCCATGCAGAATCGAGTCGCCCCGGCTTGCTTGGCCGCGCCCGCGCGCCGCACGACGTCCTCGAGTTCGAGCAGTTCCTCGGCTTCCAGTCCCGTCTCGTAGCGAATGCTTTGAGGGCAGTAGGCGCAGTCCTCGGGACAGGCGCCCGTCTTGATGCTGAGCAGTGTGCTGACCTGGACGGTATTCGGCGTCTGGAATTGCCGGTGCACACGCTGTGCTTCGAACACCAGATCCATGAACGGCCGGCCGAACAGATCCTGCACCTCGGCGAGCGTCCAGTCGTTGCGAACCGGGATAGTCGTCTCCATGGGTGCAGTATTCGGGCCTGCGGCCTCCTAGTCAACCGAAGATGGAAGTTGAGGTTGACGAGGGGGGCGCCCGCGGCGGTTGTGAGGGTCCGGGCCGGCGGCGCCGGCGGCCGTCACTTGAAGGTGTAATTGAGCAGGATCCCGACGAAAACCGCGGCCCCGAAATGGCGGTTGTCGAGAAACGCGTGGAAGCACGCCGCCCGGTCGCGATTGCGTATCCACCACAGCTGGCGCGCGAAATAACAGGCGCCGACGAACAGGCCGAACCAATACCAGCCGCCGAGGCGCGTGATCCGGCCGACGAGGATCAGTGAAATCAGGGTCAGCGCCTGCAGCGCGGCGATGATGTGCCGATCCGCGTCGCCGAACAGGATCGCCGTCGAGCGCACGCCGATCTTGAGGTCGTCTTCCCGATCGACCATCGCGTACATCGTATCGTAGACCGTGACCCACAAGACGTTCGCGACGAACAGCAGCCAGGCGACCTGCGGGACGTGCTCGAGCTGCGCGGCGAACGCCATCGGAATGCCCCAGCCGAATGCCAGACCCAAATACATCTGGGGGATCGAGATCACGCGTTTGATGAAGGGATACGAGATCGCGAGGAACGCGCCGACGACCGCATAGAGCAAGGTCAACTTGTTGAGCTGCAGCGCGAGCGCGAGGCCCGAGAACGCCAGCACGGCGAACAGCACGAGCGCTTCTTGCGGCGATATGCGCCCCGCGGCAATCGGCCGGTCCTTGGTGCGTTCGACGTGCGGATCGAACTCGCGATCGGCATAGTCGTTGATCACGCAGCCCGCGGATCGCATCAGCACGACGCCGACGACGAATATCACGAACACGTGCGGATCCGGCTTGCCGCGCCCCGCAAGCCACAGTGCCCACAGCGTCGGCCACATCAGCAGCCAGGTGCCGATCGGCCGATCGAGTCGCATCAGATGAGCAAATTCCTCGAGCGTCGCGAAGATCTGCGGCAGCGCATGGGTCGTGAACGGATGGAAGCGCACGCGATAAACGAACCAACGCCAACGCTCGAGAATGATCTCGGCCAACTGGTCGGCGTTGCGCGGCAGGGGCATCGGCGCGCGGCTCCTAGATCCGACCCATCGCAGGCATGAACAATTCCTGCACGAGCAGCGGGGCCGAGCGCAAAAGGAGCTTCGAGCGGCGCGCCCAGAGCCCCGGCGGCTTCGCGCGCTCGCGCGCAGCGCACGCTCGCAGATCGGCTCCGCGGCCGGCAGCCACGCATATTCGTAGGAGCTGCGCTCGAAACCCGACAAGTCGCTCAAGGTTTCGCCCAGCGCCGAATCGCCGAGTTCGGCGAGCCACGGATGCACGATCAAGGTCGAGTCCGGCATGATCGTTTCCGCATAGACCCAGACCTGTTCGCCGTAGAACATCTCGACCTCTCGAAACAGACCGGCGCCGTCGTCGACACCGAGGCCGCGCTTGTGTGCGCCGTCGAGCAGTCCGGTGCGTTGTTCGACGAGCCGCAGCGAGAAGCGTTCGCCGCAAAGTGCCTTGAGCCGCTTGGTGAGCAGCCCCTTGCCGATCAACCACGGGCGCAGCAGTGCATCGACCGACATTTGGCCGAGGCGCTCGGCGGGCAGCCATTCGACCGCGCGAGCGCAGGATTCTTTCGCGAATTCCATTTGCGCCATTCTACCCGACGCGGCCGTATTGCTCAGCCCGGCCGACCCAGCGGCGTACGAGCGGAGCGACCTGCTGCGGCCATTCGTGCAGCAAGGCCTCGGCCGCAATCTGCACGCGCGGCAGCAAGTCCGCATCGCGCAGCAAATCGGCAACGCGCATTTGCGCGAGGCCCGTTTGCCGCGTACCCAGCAATTCGCCGGGTCCGCGCAGCTCCAGATCGCGTCGCGCGACCTCGAAGCCGTCATTGGTCGCGCGCATCACGGCAAGGCGCTCGCGCGCGACGCTCGACAGCGGCGCCCGGTAGAGCAGCAGGCAGGAACTTGCGTGATCGCCGCGGCCAACCCGGCCGCGCAACTGATGCAGCTGCGCAAGTCCCATGCGCTCCGCATTCTCGATGACCATGAGCGTCGCGTTCGGCACGTCGACGCCGACCTCGATCACGGTGGTCGCGACCAGCAAATGAATCTTGGCGGCCTTGAAGCGCTGCATACATTCGAGTTTCGCGGCCGCCGGCATGCGGCCGTGTACCAAACCGACGCTCAAGTCCGGCAGCGCCTCGGCGAGCGCCGCCGCCGTCTCCTCGACGGCCTGATAGGGCAGCTCGTCGGATTCGTCGATCAGCGGACAGACCCAATAGGCCTGCCGGCCCTGCAAACACGCGGTTCGGATGCGCAGCACGACTTCGTCGCGGCGCTGCTCCGCGAGCACGACCGTTTGCACCGGCGTGCGCCCCGGCGGCAATTCGTCGATGACCGAGACGTCGAGGTCGGCATAGGCCGTCATCGCGAGCGTGCGCGGAATCGGCGTCGCCGTCATGATCAACTGATGCGGTCGATGACCGCCGCTCGCGCCCTTCTCGGTGAGGCTCAAGCGCTGGTGTACGCCGAATCGATGTTGTTCATCGACGATCACGAGCCCGAGCGCCGCGAATTCGACGCTTTCCTGAAACAAGGCGTGCGTGCCGACGACGATCGGCGCGCGCCCATCGGCGATCGCCGCCAAGGTCGCGGCGCGGCTCTTCGCAGTCTGCCGGCCGGCGAGCAACGCGACTTCGATCCCGGAGGGCTTGAACCAACTTCGGAAATTCTGCGCGTGCTGCTCCGCGAGCAGTTCGGTCGGCGCCATCAGCGCGACTTGCCGGCCGGCGTGCAGCGCGCGCGTCGCGGCGAGCGCCGCGACCAGGGTCTTGCCGCAACCGACATCGCCCTGCACGAGCCGCAGCATCGGCCGCGCGAGCGCAAGATCCGCCTCGATCTCACGCAGCGCTCGTTGCTGAGCCGCGGTGAGGCGAAACGGCAGCGCCGCGAGCAACTTCGACTTCAGCGTGTCGTTTGCGGGCAGCGGCCAGCCGGGCTCGCTCTGAATGCGTTGACGCAGCAGCTTCAGCGACAGGTGATGCGCGAGCAGCTCCTCGAACGCAAGCCGCCGCTGTGCCGGGTGGCGCCACTCCATGAGCATCTCGACCGAGGCATCCGACGGCGGCCGATGCACGTACTCCAGC
The DNA here is from genome assembly GCA_963782845.1 of uncultured Gammaproteobacteria bacterium. Classification (GTDB taxonomy): domain Bacteria; phylum Pseudomonadota; class Gammaproteobacteria; order Steroidobacterales; family Steroidobacteraceae; genus Bog-1198. The sequence goes on from CAWALM010000004.1 coordinate 451,937, forward strand.
GCGGCGCGCAGCGAGGGCAGATTCGCGTCTGCAAGCAGCGGCGGCGGCAGCCAGTCCGGCAGTTCCTCGGTCGACAGCCGATCGAGCGCCGCAAGCACCAATTGCCGCAACCGCCCCTGCGTGATGCCCTCGGTCGCGGGATAGATCGGCGTCAAATGCTCGGCGGCGGCCTTTGCGGCCGGCGCATCGGCGCGGCGGTATTCGGGATGCACGAACTCGAGGCCCTGCGCCGAGCGTCGCGCCTCGCCAAAGCAGCGGATGCGCAGCCCTCGGACCAGCGCTTGCTGCTGCTGCACCGAAAAATGAAAGAACCGCAGCGTCAAGAAGCCCGACCCGTCGGAGACCCGGCACAGCAGTTGGCGCCGGCCGCGGAAGCTCACCTCCGTGAGCTGCACCTCCGCTTCGATCGCCGCCCGCTGCCCCGGCAGCAGTTCCCCCAAGGGCACGATGTGCGTGCGGTCTTCGTAGCGCAGCGGCAGCAGAAACAGCAGATCTTGCGTATTCTCGACGCCAAGCGCGCGCAGGCGCTCGGCAAATGCGTCGCCGACGCCGCGCAGCGCAGTGAGCGGCAGCGATTCGCTCACAATGCGACGATACACTCCACTTCGACTTGCGCGCCGCGCGGCAGCGACGCCACGCCGACCGCCGCCCGCGCCGGATACGGCTCGCGAAAATACTCGGCCATGACCTTGTTGACGAGCGCAAAGTGGGCGAGGTCGACCAGGAAGATCGTGACCTTGGCGACTTGGTCGAGACTCGCGCCGCCCGCGACCACGATGGCTTTGAGGTTTTCGAACACACGGCGCACCTGCGCCTCGATGTCGCCGGTCACGAGCTCCTTGGTCGCCGGGTCGAGCGGAATCTGCCCCGAAACCCACAGCAGGCCGCCGGCGCGCACGGCCTGCGAGTAGGTACCGATCGCTCCGGGCGCGTTCGTGGTCGAAATGATCTGTTTGCTCATGGATTTGCGGGTCTCGTGGGGTGAAGTCGACGAATTCTCAAGCCAGGGTGCGGGTCACTTTCTGCACATCGGGCATGCGCCGGACGGTCTTGATAATGCGCGCCAGATGTTTGCGGTCACGAACCTGCAGCTCGAGTATGAGGCCGGAGGTGTCGCTGTCGTGCTCCTCGAGCACGACGTGGTCGATGTTCGTTTCGGTTCCCGCGACGCTCGCGGCGACCGCCGCGAGTACGCCGACGCGATTGCTGACCTCGAGCTGGATTTCGGAGCTGAACAGGCGATCATGGGTCGCTTCCCACGCGACGGAAATCCATTTCTCGGGCTGTTTGCGGTATTCGGCGAGGTTCCCGCAGTTCTGGCGATGGATCATGACGCCGCGGCCGGTGCTGAGGTAGGCCATGATCGGATCGTTCGGAATCGGAAAGCAGCAGCGCGCGTAAGTCACGAGCAGACCCTCGGTGCCGGCGATCATCAGCGGTCCGCCGCCGGTGGTCTTCTGCTCGCCGCCCTCCGGGATCGGCTGCAGCCGGCGCGCCACGAGCGGCGCGAGCCGCTCGCCGAGTCCGATTTTTTCGAAGAGCTCTTCGGCATCCTTGAGATTGAGCTCCTTGACGACCGCATCGATGTCCCGCTGCGGAATCTTCTTGAGGCTCAGCGAGAATTCCTCGAGCGCAAGACCCAGCAGCCGGCGGCCGAGTTCGGCGGCCTCGCCGCGCTTCATGTTCTTCAGGTACTGGCGGATTGCGGCGCGCGCCTTCGCGGTGACGAGAAAGCCCGACCACGACGGGTTGGGGGTCGCGCCCTTGGCGGTGATGATCTCGACCGTCTGGCCATTGCGCAACGGCGTGCGCAAGGGCACGAGACGCCGATCCACTTTGGCCGCGACGCAGCGGTTGCCGACGTCGGTGTGAATCGCATAGGCGAAGTCGACCGCGGTGGCGCCCGTCGGCAGGCGCAGGATCTTGCCCTTCGGCGTGAACACGTAGACCTTGTCGGGGAACAGGTCGACCTTGACGCTCTCGAGGAATTCCTCGGAGCTGCCGCCCTCCTGAATTTGCACGAGGCCCGCGAGCCATTCGCGCGCACGATCGTGCTCGATGCCGCCGAAGGCCTCGCCGCCGCTCTTGTATTTCCAATGCGCGGCAATGCCCGATTCGGCGACGCGGTGCATCTCCTCGGAGCGGATCTGCACCTCGATCGGCATGCCGTTCGGCCCAAACAGCGTCGTGTGCAGCGACTGGTAGCCGTTGGCGCGCGGAATCGCGATGTAGTCCTTGAAGCGCCCCGGCATCGGCTTGTAGAGGCCGTGCACGAGCCCGAGCACGCGGTAGCAGGTGTCGGCCGTGTCGACGATGACCCGAAAGCCGTACACGTCGACCATCTCGTTGAGCGATATGCCCTTCAACTGCATCTTTCCGATAGATGCTGTACAGGTGCTTCTCGCGGCCTTCGACCCCGCCGCCGATCGAGGCCTTCTTCAGCGCGCTTTGAAGGTTTCCGCGATCTTGCCGATGAATTCCTTCTGGTTGCCGCGCGCGCGCTTGAGCTCGCGCTCGAGAACCTTGTAGCGGTACGGGTATAGCGCGCGAAATCCCAGATCCTCGAGCTCGAGCTTGACCGCGTACAGGCCCAGCCGCTCGGCGATCGGCGCGTAGATATCGAGCGTCTCGCGCGCGATGCGCCGGCGCTTGATCGGCGGCATGACGCCGAGCGTGCGCATGTTGTGCATGCGGTCGGCGAGCTTGACCATGATGACGCGGATGTCGCGCACCATCGCGAGCAGCATCTTGCGAAAGCTCTCGGCCTGCGCTTCCTGGCGGTTCTTGAACTGGATCTGGTCGAGTTTGCTGACGCCGTCGACGAGATCCGCGACGACCTCGCCGAAGATCGAGACGATCTCGTCCTTCGCGGTCGGCGTGTCTTCGATGACGTCATGCAGGATCGCCGCGACCAAGCGTGTCGCCGTCGAGGCGCAGATCCGCGAGGATGTCGGCGACCGCGACCGGGTGAGTGATGTACGGTTCGCCCGATACGCGCTTCTGGCCTTGGTGGCGCTCGGCGCCGAATTCGTAGGCTTCGCGCACCCGCTCGATTTGAGCGGGCGGCAGGTAGGTCTCGAGCTTATCTAAAAGCTGACTGATCCCAGTGGAGCGTCTTCCACCGGGTAGAAAACCAAGTATGGAAGACGCATAGTCCATCGTTCCTCTGCAAAGACTGGGGTCTTAATCCCCTAGCCCAAGTTGCGGTGCACGAAAATCCGAAGGCATGTCCAGCTCGTTGACGACCTGCTGCACGGGCTCCTCGGGCTCCTCCAGCATTTCCAGCGTGATGTTGCCGGCCGCGATTTCGCGCAGCGCGACGACGGTCGGCTTGTCGTTTTCCCAGTCGACCGTGGCTTCGGCCCCATTCGCCAGGCGCCGGGCGCGCTTGGCGGCCAACAGCACCAAGTTGAACAGGTTCGGTTCATTTTGTAAGCAATCTTCGACCGTAATACGAGCCATGCCGCAAATTCCTTGAGAAACGGTTGATTAGAGTAGCAGAAAAGCCTCAGGATCGCCTAGCGCGCCGGCGCAGCCTGCCCAGCGCGCCAGCGGCACGCGTCTGGCGCGGCGTGGGCACGCGGCTCGTGGCGCTCAGGCCAGCAGTTCGGCCGCAAGCCGCTCGATTTGCGGCCGTTTCGCGTCTGCGAGCTCTCGAACCGCCGCTGCGCACGATTTCTTGCAGGTCGTCGAGCGCCGACTCGAACTTGTCGTTGACGACGACGAATTCGAATTCCGGCCAGTGAGCGAGGTCGAGCACTGAATCCTGCAAACGCCGCCGGATGACGTCTTCGCTGTCGGTGCTGCGTTGCCGAAGGCGCTGCTCGAGCGAGTTCAGCGACGGCGGCAAGAATGAAGATGCTGTGCGCCTCCGGGAAGACGGGCGCGCACCTGCCGCGCACCCTGCCAGTCGATCTCGAGCAGCAGTTGCCGACCCGTCGGCGAGCGCCTGCTGGACGGTGTTCATCGAGGTTCCATAATGGTTGTCGAAAACTCGCGCGTGCTCGAGGAATTCATTGTTCGCGACCATCGACTGAAAGGCTTGCGTCGAGACGAAATGGTAGTCCTCGCCTTCGCGTTCGTTCGGGCGCGGCTTGCGCGTCGTGTACGAGACCGAAAATTGCAGCTCGGGTTCGCGCTCCACGAAAGCCTTGACGAGGCTGGTCTTGCCCGCGCCCGACGGCGCAGCGATCACGAACAGGCGTCCGCGAGCGCGCGCCGGCGGGGCGGCGTCATCGTGTGCCACTGGTCGATCCCACAGCTGCTCGTCTTGGTGCGCAACGCTCACCCTCTCGGCGTTTTGGAATCGCGCAGGATAGCTGTCCGGCGCGCAATCGGCCAGATTGCGCGCTGCACGCGCCCGACTCGGGGCACCCGGACTGTGACCGATCGCACAAATGCCCACGCCGCGGCACCGGCGGCCTGGCGTCAGATTTGACGATACCTGTCGATAACGACAATGGATGTCCGGTGGCGAATTCATCACATCCAATGACGGTTTCCTCAGGGATGATCCACATCTATGTGCACAGGACGATCACAGATGCAGCGGCGTCACCGCGCGAACCGCTCGCCGCGAGCGATGCCGCGCCTGCAGCGCGTCGCATCGCTGCGGACCGCCCGGTCGAAACCATCGGCGCAAATCGGCCGATTCCCACGATGAAGTCGACCCGCCAGCCGATACGCATGCTCATCGTCGACGACGAGCAGCTCGTCCGCGAGTCCTATGCCGAGATCCTCGTCAATCCGGTTGCAAGCTCCGATCGCAACGAACGGCTGCAAATGCGCGCACGGCTGTTTCGCAAGCCCGGCGCCGCGCAAGCGGCGCAGGCGCCCTCCGCGACCGGCTTCGATCCGGTGTTTTGCGCCGCTGCCGAAGCCGCGGTCGCGTTGGTTCGCGACGCCTGCGCCGGCGGGCGACCCTTCGCCGTCGTGTTTCTCGACATGCGCATGCCGCCGGGCCCCGACGGACTGTGGGCCGCCGAACGCATCCGAGTGCTCGATCCGGAAGTCGAGATCGTCATTTGCACCGCGTTTTCCGATGCCGATCCGCGAGAAATCAGCCGGCGAGTACCGCCGGAAGACAAATTGTTCTACCTGCAGAAGCCGTTTCATGCGCACGAGATACGCCAGATCGCCGTGGCGCTCGGTCTCAAGTGGAGCGCCGAGCGGCGCATCACGCGGCTCGCGTATTACGACGTTCTGACCGGGCTGCCCAACCGTGCGCACTTCCACGAGCAACTGTCGGTCGCCTTGGAGAGCGCGGAGGACGAGCGCCGGAAACTCGCGGTCATCTATCTCGATCTCGACAACTTCAAGCGCATCAATGACACGCTCGGCCACGGCGTCGGCGACGAGTTGCTGGTGCTGATGGCGCGGCGGCTCACCGAGGTGTGCGCCGGCGGCGCGAGCGGCACAGCCGGATCCGGCGAAGACTCGACCCAGGCCGCGGTGGCACGGCTCGGCGGCGACGAATTCGTCGTGGTGCTCGACAACATTCAGGGCCCCGACGACGCCTGCGCGATGGCCGAGCGCGTCATCCACGCGCTCAGTCAACCGATGCGCTTGTCGGCGCATGAGATTCTCGTGACCCCGAGCGCCGGGATCGCCATCTATCCGATCGACGGCGCGGAGCCCGAGATCCTCTGCCGCAACGCCGACCTTGCGATGTACTTCTCGAAGCGCCAGGGCGCCGGGCAATATGCGCTCTATCAAGCCACGATGAATGCGCGCGGCTTGCAGCGGCTCACGATCGAGGCGCAGCTGCGCGGCGCGCTGGCGCGCAACGAATTGTCGCTGCACTATCAGCCCGAGGTGAATCTCGCGACCGGTCTGATCTCGGGTCTCGAGGCGTTGCTGCGCTGGACCAATGTCGAACTCGGGACGGTGCCGCCGATCGACTTCATATCGATCGCCGAAGAGACCGGGCTGATCCTGCCGATCGGCGAATGGGTGCTGCGCACCGCCTGCGCCCAGGCAAAATTATGGCACGATGAAGGCTTGCAGGCCGGCCGCGTCGCCGTCAACGTCTCGAGCACCCAACTCGCCCAGCGCAATTTCGGTTCGATGATCGCGGCCGTGCTGCGCGAGACGGGCTTGCGGCCGGAGCTGCTCGAGCTGGAAATCACCGAGTCGCTCGTCATGCAGGACGAGGCGCGCGCGGAGCGGCTGTTCGCCGAGCTGAAACAGATCGGCGTTTCGGTCGCGATCGACGATTTCGGCACCGGCTATTCGAACTTCGGCCGCCTGCGCGAACTATCGGTCGACCGCCTCAAGATCGATCGCTCGTTCATCCACCGCATGCATACCGATCCGGAAGACCGCGCGCTGGTGTCGGCGATGATCAAGATGGCGCAAACCATCGGCATCGCGGTCATCGCCGAAGGCGTCGAGGATTTCAGCCAGCTGCTGCAGCTGCAGGACGAGCGCTGCGATCAAGCGCAAGGCTACTTGCTGAGCCGGCCGTTGCCGGCGGCCGAAGCCCGCGGATTCTTAAAGCGGCTCGCCGATATTCAGGAGACCAGCCGCACGGTGCGCCTGCGCAAGATCGCGCAGTAGCGCAGCCGTCAGTGGAAGCTCCACGTCAACCCGAGCGACACCAGACTCGGGTTCGCGCCGGCCGCGGCGTCGTCGATCGATCGATTCGGAGGCGCAGCGGCGGGGTCTCATCGATCGAGCGACATGACTGGCCACGAAGCGCAGAAGCGCGCACCGCCGAGCGGGGACTCGGCGACCATGACATTCCCGCCATGCCATTCGATGGCGCGCCGAACGATCGCGAGGCCCAGGCCAAATCCCGTCTTTTTGCCGTCGGCGGGCGCGAGTTGCACGAAGGAGTCGAACACTCTTTGCCGATCCGGCTCCGGAATTCCCGGGCCGTCGTCGTCGACGAGCAGTTGATTGACTCCATCGCGCACCGCGAAGCTCACGCGAACCTCGCGCTGCGCATGGCGGGCGGCGTTATCGAGCAGATTCTTGAGCACCGTCTCGATCAAGTGCGCATCGCAAACCACATGGTCCGCGTCGCCGTGCGCTTCAGCGGACATGCGAATGTCCGGACGAACATCGCGCTTCACATAGTCGGCGATCGCCGGCACGAGTGCGGTGAGATTGTGTGTTCCGAGGTTGATCGCCATGTCGGCCCGTTCGAGGATCGCGTAGCTCAAGGTCGCGCTCATCAACTCCTTGATCGCGCCGATATCCGACTTGATGCGGTTCAAGGAGGCCTTCACCTCCGCGTCGCTGTGCGCCTGTTGCGCGAGCTCTATTTCGAACTGCATGCGCGAGAGCGGGGTCTTGATCTCGTGCGACACCGCATTGGACATGTCCTTGTGGGAGGCGATCAGCCCGTCGATGCGCGCGGCCATTTTGCGAAACGTCTCGGCGAGCGCATAAATTTGCGATCCAGGCTTGATGTCGGCGTCGAACGTCCAGTTCCTGTTGCCGAAGCGCGCTGCCGCCCGTTCGAGTGCGCGCAGATCGCGCGTCAGCGGCCAAATCCAAATCATGAGCACCAAGGCGATCGCGGCGTAAAACGCCAGGGTGATCGCCCACTCGAGCGCCCCGCGTTGCGGCTCAACGCTCGGTGACTTGAACGCCAATACCTGGTCGGCGTCGAGCTGCTTCATCGCCCACGACTCGCCTGCCGCCGCCTGCAGGTAGGCAATTTTGCCGCGCCGCAGCTTGTCCAAGGTCTCGCGGCCCGCGATATCGGTCATTTCGAGCAGTTCGACATCCGCGCCCGTCGCGGCGGCAACGCCCGCAACCAAGCCCCGCCGTTGCGCGGCAGGCACGCTCTGCAATTGTGCTTGCAGCGCGTACAGGGCGACCGCGAGCCCGCGATCGTCCGTCGTATCCTGGGCCCCGTACGCCTGCAGCAGCTTGTCCTGGCCCCAGCTGACGGCGGCCAGCGTGAGCACGATCAGCAAGTAAAGCACCAGGAAATGCCGCGCCATGCCTCACCAGGCATCGGGAACGAAGAGATAACCCTGACCCCAGACCGTCTTGATGCGCTCCGAGCTGTCGGCATCGTCGCCGAGCTTCTTGCGAAGATGCGAAATACGCACGTCGAGCATGCGATCGAAGCCATCGTACTCGCGCCGGTAGAGCTGCTGAAACAGCGCTGCGCGCGATTGAATCACGCCGGCATGCGCCGCGAGGTGGGCGAGCAGGTCGAACTCATGGCTCGAGAGCGCGACGGATCGGCCGTTCAGGATCACCGAACGGGCCGCGGTGTTGATCGTCAGTTGTCCGAACCGCCGGATCGTGTGCTCGGCGCGCGCCGGAGCCTTGCTGCGGCGTAACAGCGCGTTGATTCGCGCGAGCAGGACGCGCGGTTCGACCGGCTTGATGACGTAGTCGTCGGCGCCGAACTCCAGGCCCAACACGTGATCGATGTCGCTGTCGCGCGCGGTCAGTATCAGAATGGGGTTGGCGTACAAGGGGCGCAATTGCTTGCAGATCGAAAACCCGTCCTGCCCGGGCAAGCCCAGATCCAGAATGAGCAGATCCGGCGCCTCGCGCAGCACCAGCTCGACGACCTCATCGCCGCGACCGGTGGCCGTCACCCGAAAGCCGTTGTTCTCGAGATAACGGCTGACCAATTCGGACAGCCGCACGTCGTCTTCAACCAGAATGACGGACGTGCTCGTGGAAAGATTCATGACGATCGGTCGATTGAGAGCGGCAGGGGCCGTCAGTCGAATATGTTCCAGGGCTCGCGTCGCTTATGGCGATAGCGAATCGCTTCGCGGATCACGCGCAACACCTCCGAAGCCACGACATGCTCAAGCGCCGCATCCTTGAGCTGGAACTCCAGATCGTCGGCAAACAGCAGCTCGATGCTATAGGTCCCTTCCGAATATTTCTCCCAGCAGCGTTTGACGTCCGGACGCTCCACGATCACGAGACACAGCGACTCATCGTGCGGCGAGTGCCAGGACGCCCGTACCAAGGTGTCGCACTGTTTGTCGTTGCCCGAGAGCGTGCAAATACGCGGACTCAACTCCAGCCGTATGTCGCCTTGGGCGACGTCGCCCGCTGCGCGCAACGGCGGAGGCGCCAGCGCCGCGAGAAACAGCAGGACGCACGCCAGCGCCGCGACGCCATGCGTGACGCACGAAGGCGCCGCGCTAGAATGTGTAGATTGCACCGACAAATGCCGTCTCAACGTCATGCTCCGAGACCATCGGGCTGTCGGCGATGGCGTCCGCCAGGCGTTCGTATACGACGAACGCATTGAAACGCCATTTGCCCCTCAATGGCAATGTATATCCCAGTTTGACGAACGGATCCAAGGCCGCGCCCGCGCGATAAAAATTCGGCACGCCGTAATAATAATTCACCATCGCCGCGCTCTTCCAAGTAAAGCCGACGTTCGCGATCACCGCCGCCTTCGACTCGACCAGCGGTACGGCAAGCGCGGCGCGCACCTCATCGCCGCTGTTCTGGCCGGTGGCGTCGCGCAACAGGTCGAGTTGACCCGACATGCGGCCGCATTTGAAGGTCCACTCGGGCCCCGCAAGGTATGTGACGCGCGGTGCGGGCGGGACCTTGATCGCGCCCGGAGTTCCGGCGCCCACGATGCTCGGCGTGCTCGCTTGGTGGCCGGCGGCATCGACCGGGAAGCCGATGAAGAAATTCTGCAGATCGCTGCGATAAAAATAGACGCGGTCAAACCCCGGAGTGGCGATCAAGTTCAAGCTGTTCGAGTCGCTCTCCGCGAGCGTGAATCCCAGATCCAGATCATCGATGAAGAAACGCTTGCCGTAATAGCTGAATTGCGGAATGACGACGAGCGGGATGTCTGCGCTATGCGCCAAGGGATTGGTTCTGGCGCCGGCGCCGAGCGCAATGCTGAAATTCCACCGACCGACGGCCACGCAATCGTCGGACGGCCCTCTGCAGTCGTCGTCGGCCGCGGCGATCGGCGCGAGAGCAATGAGCCCCAGGATCGCGAACAGCCGCGGCGTCGGGTCCCACAAGCCTACGATTCGACCGGTGTTTGAGCGCATTGCGTCGCGGATTCTCCCAGGCAAAGTTCGGCGCCGCCATCGGTGATTTGTAGCCGATTGTAACGAAGTGTAACCGTGCCGCCGGCAATCGCCCGCTCGGCGCATACAGGGACACGACGCTTTGAAACAAATCACCGACAGATTAGTCTGCAGCCGACGATTAGGATGCGGCCACGATCGATGCGACGACGGGAGGCGGGCGTGCAAATGCGGGGAGGTTTCTTGGCGACCGTCATCGCGATCGCGCCCACTCTGGCGGCGGCGCTATCCTAGTCATGGCACCGCAGGCGCTCATGATCGCCGATCACCCGTTTCTTTATGCGATTCAAGACGACCAGACCGGTGAACTGTTGTTCATCGGCGTGCTGATGAATCCGGGCTGAGTGCTGGAACGGCTGGGTACGATGCGGGCAGGAGTGCACGGATGAGCGCGATATCGGTGAGCGCGGTGCATCGGCGGCATCGCAATTCGCGATGGCCGATGACGGCTGTGCTCGTGATCACGGCGGCTATATCGCGGCAGTCTCAGGCCGCGGACACGCTGAATCCCTACCTCGGCGCCGCCGTTGGACAGTCGCGGGTTGCAGCCGATGTACCGTATTCGAACCCGCTTGCGTACGACGAGCGGCTGGAGTTCGAAGCAAGCCACGCCGCTTTTTCAGTCATGCTGGGCACGCGGCCGACCACTTGGCTCGGCGGTGAACTTGCCTACATCGATCTCGGCGATGCCCGCGAAAACCTATTCGGCTACCCCGCCGACGCGTCGATCAAGGGCACCGCCGTGTTCGCGATGCTGTTCTTACCCCTGCCGATCGTCGATCTCTATTTGAAGGCGGGCGCGGCGCATCTGCAGACTCGCATCGACACGATCATACCGTACCTGCCGCTTTGCGCCGGCTGCGCACCACCGCGCATCGAACGAGATCGCACCAACACGAGCGGCGCCGCCGGCGTGGGCTCACAATTCAAGTTCGGCGCTTGGGCGGCGCGCCTCGAATATGAACGCTTCAACGCGGCCGGGGGCAATTCCGGCCTGCTGTCGGTGGGAGCTACCTGGACCTTCTGATCAGCTCCCTGGGGCGGCCACGGTCGATCCGCAACCCTGCGCCGCCCGCTCTGCCGAATTTCAGGCCGGCGGAGCCTTCGGCGGCCAGCTCGGCGGCTCGATGCCAAATTGCTTCGCGTATTCGGCGTTCAATCGCGTCCAACCGACTTTCATCGCGCCACCGGCAATGATCCGCCCGATCGGATCATCGGCGAGCAGCCGATCGAGTACATCGAGGCAAATATGCCAACCCGCCGCCCCCATCGATATGAAGCCCCGATCGATGTTGTGCCAGAGCGTGAGGCGAGTGCCGCGGCCCTGCGGCTCGAGCTGCCATCGCAGCTCTTTATCGCCCCAGCGATATTCCAAGAGCCCGGGCTTTTCGGCGCGCGTCACCTGCGAGTCGGAAATCTGCGGCGTCGGCACACCGACCGTCGTCAGCTTGACGGGACCGACCGCGCCGAGGTCCCGGTCGACGTCGAACGGCGCCCATTCCCTCAGGCTCGCCGGGTCGGTCAATGCGGTCCAGACCTTCTCCGGCGGATGGCGCAGTTCGCGGACCACAACGAGCGTCCATTTCTCCCCGTCTTTTCGCACTTCGGCGCCGGCGGCGGGGCCCGCCTGGTAGTCGTCACGGTTGTTCATCGTTTCTTACCCTTGCGTCGTGGGACAGGAGGATTGGTCTGGTCCAAGTGACGCTCCAACGCGTCGATGTGAACCGACCAGAAGCGGCGAAACGGCGCGAGCCAGGCGTCGATCTCCATCAGCGGCTCCGGCTTGATCCGGTACATGCGCCGCTGCGCGTCGACGCGCGACTCCACGAAACCCGCTTCGCGCAGCACCCGCAGGTGCTTCGAAACCGACGTTTGCGGGAGGCGCAGCCGCTGCTCGATATCGCCCACGGAGCGCTCCCTGGATGCAAGCAGACTCAGGATCGCGCGGCGGTTCGGTTCGGCGACGATTGCAAACGTTGATTCCATGAAAGGTATATACCGAATCACGTATATACCTGTCAAGCCAAGCAAGATCCCGCGCGTGAGGTGGGCTAGTCGATGTTCTGCACCTGCCCGCGCCGAGCGCCGCCCGTTGCTGTGTTCGCCGATGTGGAAGAAACTAGAAACGGGGCAGTGTCGCGCCCAGGATCCGAACGCACTCGGTGGCACTCGGTCTCCATTGTGACGACTCAAGCGAGTTGTCACACGGCCCGCGCACTTCGCGGCATCCGCTTTCTCTCTGATGAAGCACCGCGCCTGCCGCTGACTCAATGCAGCGCCGGCGGATCTTGTCCCTGTGCATACAAGCATCACGCGGATCGGCGCGGGCCACCGCGTCGAGCTGTCGAGCTCACGGAATTACGACGAGCGCATCCCGGAGAGCAGGAACGGCGACACCAGCGCGGCAGGCCCAGCACGGACTTATAGATATCTGCGCTACAGATCATCCGGCAGAAAACGGCCAGGAAGAGACATTCGACCCCCGAAATTGTGCGCCGCTAAGCTGCCGTTCGCGGCGCGCGGTAGACAGCTCGGGTGCGGGGACAAGGCTGATGCGGGAGATTTCCCGGGAATGACCCGATGGGATCTGACATTCACGAGAATGCACATGGACCGCCCCGAGAGCATAAGAAACGAGCCAAAGTGGATCAAAGACTGCACGAAGATCCGTGCCAGAGCGTTGGACTTTATCGAAGGCCGCCAAAGCCTTTGGGAGACCGCAAAAAGTCTTCGAGTCTTAGCGGTATGGACGCATGCGAAATCAGACCCGGATCTTGAAATGTTCCAGTGCATCTACGATGACTTCGGTGGGTTGCCGGTCGGTTCGGAGAGGGAGCTCTGGGCCCCGCACGCCCTAGCGCGAGAAGACGTTAAAATTCTATCCGTCGAAAAGCGTTGGCGGGATAGGGCCTTAGCAGCCGCGGCAAGTTTGGTTACCCGATATGCGTGGAGTCTCGACGCACGCGCGAAGCTGCGGAAAAATGGCAATCAAGTTTAGGGGCCGCGACATTCCCAAAAATGACGGAATGGGCATGTTCAGACTTCGGATCACGTGCCCGCTATGCGCCGTTGCGGTCGATCAAGGCCGTCGAGTTTGGGGCCTGGAGTTTGCCGTGTATCCTCAATCGCTCAGTTTCATATGCGGTGAAAATGATGCACCCGGTGCCGTTAGATTTGCTTTCATATTCTGCGTTTGGCCAGCTGCGGCTTAGTTCATTTGTGCCGCCCGGCACCGAGATCATTGAGCAATCCTACGTCGAGTGGATGGATGGCCTGTGGTTAGCCGAAGGTGTCGGCTTCACTTGGTTTGGGCGATTAATGGCGCAGTCGGACCAAACCGCAGGGCTGGAAGTATTATTTAAAGAGCTGGACGAGGCGTCGATTGGTCGGATTCTTCGGTTTCTGCGGGTACCGCTAAACCCCGGAATTAAATTTGAGAAACTGCGCGAGCTTTTCGGTTGGCCCAGCACAACGAATGTTTTCACCTCGGATCGAAAGACCTACAAATTTCGTGTTGGCTACGGTGACCAATACGAGATCGGTTGCACCGTGCAAGATGAACACGGACTCATTCATCTCTCAGTCATTCGAAGCGATATACGCCGCCAACTCGCATTAGCTGCCGCAAAGAACAGGTAGTGATTTTGCCGCGCGAGCGGCGGCTTTCTTGCTGTCAGTTCGTCGATTCAAATGTTTTAAACTGGCGGGGCCACTTTTAACCTTCCTGGTAAAAACATTCCCATTTGAGCCGGGTCCAAAATGGACGAGTTACGGGGCCGGCACCATTGTTTCGCAAGGACTTGATTCTTATATGGCGCGCCGGCGCCAATGCTCGTTTATGGGAAAGTTCGCATTTTTGCTTGCCGGGCAGTTGCCGCTGGCATCGAGCAGCTCGTGGAAGAACTCAGGAATCTAAAGATCAATTCCGAAATTGCTTCTCAGCGCCAGTGCTTCGGCGCGTTCACGATAGAGCGCGCCCCAGGCAATCAGTTCGACCTGATGGCGCGTGAATTCTTGCCCTCGCAGAACCGTATCGTCTAAGACGCGAGCCACATAAACATATGCCGGCCAATGCGAAATAGGGAATAACGTCCGTCCCTGAAGCTTTGTGCCGACGATCAGATGTTCGATATTTTTTGCGCCCAGACCAAACGGTTGGCCCTCCAATACCGGGTCGATTGCGACGAGCATCCAGTCGTCGCGGACACCGTCTCGTAACCGAGAGATGTTCCAGCATGCCCGGGGAGCCGAAAGGGGCTGGTATTCGCCCGCTGTCGACAAGTAGAAGTCAGGTGCTTGGTGGTTTAGCATCTCTACCTGTTAATGATGCGCCGAGAAGCGGTCAGTCACCATCGGCAGCACCGGGTCGCGACCTTCCTCTGTACAGCGAGCGCGGGTCGTATGAGCTTCCGCAAAAAGCTATAGTCGCAGTATGTTCACTTATTCCGACGGAACGGGCGTTAAGGTGGGAGACTCGGTTCTGGTTGAACACGGCAAAACCCTGAGTACGGTGGAATTGCTCGTTTGCACGCATGAGGACATGGCGGCGATCGGCGTGACCGATCCGGGCATCATGTTGCTTTCCCCGCCATTTGGCAGGCTCTATCTCCCGGTACGGTCACTGGCGGAGGACCCATTGGTCTTTGTGGCGCGTGCCAATAATGCTTAGTCGATATTTGTGACGCCGGGAAGCCGTCATTCGCGAGCGACGGCATCGGGTCGCTTTGGCGACCTCGAACAACTCTCGGAAAGTGATCTGCTTGGAGCGTTATTCTTACAGGATGGTCAAGGCGGCGTTGCCTTTCCAACTCCGAGCGGGACGCCCAGATGACGCGTCGGCGATCTTCACGGCGCACCGCTCGGCGATCAGGCAAACTGCCGCCTCCGCCTACAGTCCGGCCATCATCGATGAATGGGCTCCTGCAGTCATCGTCGCCGAACGCGTGGAGACCTTTCAGCGCTGGATCGAGCGCGGCGACGAGTTAATTGTGGTGGCCACGGATTCCGCTGGGAAGATCATCGGTTTTGGCTCAATCGTTCCCACCAACTCAGAGTTGCGCGCCGTCTACGTAGACGCAGCATATGGTGGCCACGGAGTGGGTCGTGCGCTGCTGGCTCGGCTCGAAGAGCCGGCTCGAGACGCCGCGCTAACCGAGCCGCGCACCTCGATCAATGCCGTCCCCTTCTGCGAGGCGAGCGGCTCTATTTCACTCGAACCGGGCGAGCACATCATGCCCTCCGGCGCTCGCATGGCCTGTGTAGGTATGCGGAAGGCGCTCCGTCCATGAACGGGCGTCGATAAGGATTCAACAGTCCGAAGCCGACGCCCCTGACCGGCGGCAAGCGGGTCGCAGTGCACATCGAGCCCAAACGGTTCGGGAAGCTACTCGATGTTCTGCACCTGCTCGCGCATCTGCTCGATCAGCACCTTCATGTCGACGGCGGCGCGCGTGGTCTCGATGTCCTGCGACTTCGACGACAGCGTGTTGGCCTCGCGATTGAGTTCCTGCATGAGGAAATCCAGACGCCGGCCCGCGGGTTCCTTGCCCGCGAAGGTCTTGCGGACTTCGGCGACGTGGCCGCGCAGGCGATCGATTTCCTCATCGACGTCGAGTCGCTGAGCGAGAATTGCGAGCTCTTGTTCGAGCCGTTCGTGATCGACATCGCTGACCAACTGCGCGACGCGCTCGCGCAGTTTCGTGCGCATGCGCTGGCGCACCTCCGGCAGGCGCTCGGCGACCCGGTCGGAGAATTCCAGCAGTCCGCTGCAGCGCTGTTCGAGCGCCTCTTGCAGGCGGCCGCCTTCGCTGTCGCGAAAGCGCTCGAGCTCGAGCAGCGCCTCGCCGAGCAGGCCGTGCGCGGCGTCGAGCATCGGCGCCATGTCGCGAGTCGTGTCGCGCACGATGCCGGGCCAACGCAAAATGTCCATGACCTCGACGCGCGCCGCCGAGCCGATCTGTGCCGCAATGCGTTCGGCGCGCTGGGTCAAGGAGGCGAGCAGCGGCGCATCGACCTCTAGTCCGCTAGAGGCGATCGTCGCGCGATAAAACAGCGAGCAGTCGACCTTGCCGCGGCGAACGGAGGCGGACACGGCGGCGCGAAACTCCGCTTCCGCGGACCGGAACTCCTCGGGCAAGCGGCAGCCAATTTCGAGAAATCGGTGATTGACCGTCTTCAATTCCCAGGCGAGCATGCCCCAAGGAAATTGGCGCTCACGGCGCGCGAAGCCGGTCATGCTACGGATCATGGGGGGTTTGCGGCATAATCGGCCAAGTTCGGCGGAGAGACGTCGCCAAGTCTAGCAGAAGCCTTAGGAGCAGCAATTGCAGATCGAGACCGCGGATGTGAGCCTCATCGGCCACCGCGACGAGAATCAAGACCGAGTCGCGATCGCCGGCGACGACAACGCGGTGCTGCTCGCGGTCATCGACGGCATGGGCGGCCATGCCGAGGGCGCGCGCGCCGCGGAAACCGCGCTCGCCACGCTGCTCGAAGCGTTTTGGCAAACGCCGCACCCGATATTCGATCCGCTCGGGTTTCTGCATCTGTCGCTCGGGCGCGCCCACGAGGAAGTCGTCAAGCTAGGCGCGGGGCTCGGCATGGAGGCGCGGCCGCGCGCAACCTGTGCGGTGTGCCTGGTCCAGGACTCGGCGGCGTATTGGGCGCACGTCGGGGACAGCCGGATTTATCAATTGCGCCAGCAGCAAGTGCTCGAGCGCACGCGCGACCATAGCCATGTCGAGGTCCTGCTGCGCGAGGGACTGATCACGGAATCCGAGGTGCAGGGCCATCCGATGCGAAACTATGTCGAATGCTGCCTCGGCGGCGATGCCGCGCTGCCGGAGATGAGCATATCGACGCGCAGGCGGCTCAAGCCCGGCGACATGCTCGTGCTTTGCACCGACGGCATGTGGGCAAACCTCAAGGACCAGGATTTCGTGCGTTTCGCGCAATCCTCGGGCAAGCCGCTGCGCGAGTCCCTCACCGATCTTGGCACTCAAGCAGTCGAGGCGTCGGCGCCTTACAGCGACAACACCACCGCGGCAGTGCTGCGCTGGCGTGCCGCATGAGCATCCGTCCGAGCGGCCGCGCGCCCGACGAGCTGCGCGCGCTGAGCTTCCACCGCTCCTTCACCAAGCACGCCGAAGGCTCGGTGCTCGTGAGCTTCGGCGACACGCGCGTGCTCTGCACCGCGAGCGTCGAAGACAGCGTGCCCTCGTTCTTGCGCGGGCAGCAGCAGGGCTGGGTCACGGCCGAGTACGGCATGCTGCCGCGCGCGACCCATACGCGCTCGGCGCGCGAAGCCGCGCGCGGCAAGCAAAGCGGCCGAACGCAGGAGATCCAGCGACTGATCGGCCGCGCGCTGCGCGCGGTCGTCGACCTCAAGGCCTTGGGCGAGCGCACGGTCACGGTCGATTGCGACGTATTGCAGGCCGACGGCGGCACACGCACCGCGGCGATCACGGGCGGATTCGTCGCGCTCGCCGACGCGGTCGATGCGTTGATCGAGCGGCGAGTGCTGCGCTCGAATCCGCTGCACGGACAGGTGGCCGCCGTCTCGGTCGGGATCTACCGGGGGACCGCGCTCATCGACCTGGATTACGCCGAGGATTCGAACGCCGAGACCGACATGAACGTCGTCATGAATAGCGGCGGCGGATTCATCGAAGTCCAGGGCACGGCCGAGGGCCACGCGTTCCGACGCAACGAACTCGACCAGTTGCTGGACCTCGCGAGCGCCGGCATCGCGCACCTTCATGCCGCACAGCTCAGCGCCCGCGGGGGCTAAGGCTGCGCCGGGGGCCAGCGCGCCGGAGCGGCTCGTCGTCGCGACCGCGAACCCCGGCAAGCTGCGCGAGATTCGTGCGCTGCTCGCGGACTTGCCGTTCGAGGTCGTGAGCCAGACTGCGCTCGGCGTCGCGGCACCCGAGGAGACCGGCACGAGCTTTCTCGACAATGCGCTGTTGAAGGCGCGGCACGCCGCCCTGGCTACGGGCGCCGCGGTCATCGCCGACGATTCGGGGCTCGAAGTCGATGCGCTGGGCGGCGCGCCCGGGATCTACTCGGCGCGCTACGCGGGCCCCGCCGCCGACGATGCGGCGAACAACGCCAAGTTGCTCGAGCAGCTGCGGGGAATCGCGTCGCCCGAGCGGCGCAGTGCGCGGTATCGCTGTGTGCTCGTGTTTCTGCCGGCGGGACCCGCAGCGGCGCCGACGGTCGCCGAGGGCGTCTGGGAAGGCCGGATCGCGTTCGAGCCACGCGGCCGCGGCGGCTTCGGCTACGATCCGTACTTCTGGCTGCCTGCGCTCGGTTGTAGCGCCGCAGAGCTCGACGCCGACGAGAAGAATCGGCTCAGTCATCGCGGCCGGGCAATGCGCGTGCTGCAAGATGCGCTGCGCGCGCGCTGCGGCATTCAACGCAGCGCGCGGCCGCCGCAGTGAACCCGTCAGCCGCCGCAGAGAACCCTGCGGCCCCGCCGCTCGCGCTGTATCTGCACATGCCGTGGTGCGTGCGAAAGTGCCCCTATTGCGACTTCAATTCGCATCAGATGAAGTCGCGGCAGCCGGACGGCGCCTACATCGACGCGCTCATCGAGGATTTCGAGCGCGAGCTGCCGCTCATCGAGGGGCGCCGCATCGAAAGCGTGTTCTTCGGCGGCGGCACGCCGAGTCTGTTCGCGCCGCAGGAAATCGCGCGCCTGCTCGAGGCTTTGCGCCTGCGCATCGAATTTTCGCGCGACGCCGAAATCAGTTTGGAGGCCAATCCGGGCACTATCGAACGCGGCCGGTTCTCGGGCTACCGCGACGCGGGCATCAATCGTGTGTCCTTGGGCGCGCAGAGCTTTTCGCCGCAGGCTCTCGAGCGTCTCGGCCGCATTCACACGCCCGACGACACGTTTCGCGCAGTCGAGGAGCTGCAGGCCGCGGCGCTCGGCAATTTCAACCTCGACTTGATGTACGCGCTGCCGCAGCAGACGCTCGAGGAGGCCGTCGCGGACGTCGCGGCCGCCTGCGCGCTCGGCCCGCGGCACATTTCTCATTACCAGCTGACGCTCGAACCAGGCACGGTATTCCACGCGCGGCCGCCGCCTTTGCCGGACGAGGAACTCGCCTGGAGCATGCTGACCGAGTGCCAGCGGCTGCTGGGGTCGGCGGGTTTCGAACAATATGAGGTCTCGGCGTATGCGCGGCCCGGAGCGCGCTGCCGGCACAATCTCAACTACTGGTTGTTCGGCGACTATCTCGGGCTGGGAGCCGGCGCGCACGGCAAGCTCAGCATCGAGCTGCCCGGCCGGATCCTGCGTACCGCCAAACCGAAACAGCCGCGCGACTACCAGGAACGCCTGCGGTCCGCCGACGATGCGATCGGTGAACGGCACTGGATCGGCCGCGGCGAGTTGCCGTTCGAGTTCATGCTCAATGCCTTACGGCTCAATGAAGGCTTCCGCACCAGCGATTTCGAGGCGCGAACGGGCTTAGGGCTAGAGGTGCTCGAGCCGGCGCTGGGCAGCGCCGCAGCCCGCGGACTCATCGAGGCGCAGGGCGCTTGTTGGCGACCCACCGAGCTCGGCCGACGCTTTCTAAACGATCTACAGGCCAGTTTTCTCGTATGAGTTTATGCACATTGGTCTGTCTCCCCCGCACAAAGGGGTACCTACAGCATATTGCAACTACAATAGGTAAAGTGACGGCCCTAATTTATTGATTATAATGAGAAAATTGACTTGTCTATTTTTTGACCAAGTTAACATTTATGCGAATTTCCGCCGTTACCGCCTGCGCGCTCTTGTGAGATCCACAGACTTATCCACAGTAATTGTGGACAAATACACGCCTCCGGCAGCCGCCAACGCCGCCGCCAACGCGCTCGCACAATAAGGCTTGTGGCGCGCGCCGCGGCCCGCTAGACTCCACGCCCCGTTTTATGCGCAGGCGTAGGGCGTTTTATTTCGCAGCACACTAGGCGTGGCGGTCGCTGGCTCCTGAAATCAGGCACGCGGTCGATTCTGCCGCAACCATATTCCGAGGTATTCCAGATGAAAGCCGGCATTCACCCTGACTACAAAGAAATTTCCGTAACCTGCACCTGCGGGAATCAGTTCAAGACGCGTTCGACGATCGGTCACGATCTGCAGGTCGAAGTCTGCTCCAACTGCCATCCGTTCTACACGGGCAAACAGAAGATCGTCGACACCGGCGGCCGCGTCGACAAGTTCCGCAAGAAATACGCGCCGGCAACGCCGCGCGCCTGATCCGCTACGACCTAGACGCAGTGCGCGCCGCGGCGCGCACTGCTCGCCCCGCGCACTGCTCGCCCGTGGATCCTTGAGCCGCGGCCGGCGCGCGCGTCGGCCCTTTGCGCCGGCACCTGCTTGATTCCCCCTTGCGCTCGTGCAAGGCTGGCGGGCCCTAAGTCATTTCATTTCTGCCGGACGAGCGCATGAGCACCAAATTCGAAATCAGGAACACGGTTAGCGGAAAGACCACCGAGCTCGAGTCGACCTCGGGAACGATCGGACCCGACGTCATCCACATCGCTCCCTTGGCGAAGGAACAAGGCGTATTCACGTTCGATCCCGGCTTCATGGCGACCGCAAGCACCGAAAGCAAGATCACCTACATCGACGGCGACGCGGGAATGCTGCTGTATCGCGGCTATCCGGTTGAACAGCTCGCCGAGCAGTCGAGCTTCCTCGAGGTCGCGAATTTGTTGATTTACGGCCATTTGCCGTCCAAATCGGAACTCGACGCGTTCAACCGGTCGATCACGCGCCACACGATGGTCAACGAGCAGCTGCTGCAGCTATACGACAAGTTCCATCACGATGCCCATCCGATGGCAATGGTGTCGGCGATCGTCGCGTCGATGGCCGCCTTCTACCACGACACGACCGACATCCACGATCCGCGCCATCGCGAGATCTTCGCGCACCGGATCATCGCGAAGCTGCCGACGATCGCGGGCGCCGCCTACAAGCATTCGCTCGGCCAGCCGTTCATCTACCCGCGCAACGATCTGCGCTACTGCTCGAACATGCTCAACATGTTCTTTGCGGTTCCGTGCGAGCCGTACTCGGTCGATCCGGTGGCCGCCGAGGCGCTCGATCTGCTGTTCATTCTGCATGCCGACCACGAACAGAACGCGAGCACCTCGACGGTGCGCCTTGCGGGCAGCACCGGCACCAATCCTTACGCGGCGATTTCGGCCGGCGTATCGGCGCTGTGGGGCCCGGCACATGGCGGCGCGAACGAGGCGGTCCTCGACATGCTCGAGAGCATTGGTTCGGTCGACCACATCGACGAGTTCCTCGCGCGCGTCAAGGACAAGCACGACAGCGTGCGCCTCATGGGCTTCGGTCATCGCGTCTACAAGAATTTCGATCCACGCGCCAAGCTGATCCGCGAAATGTGCTATCGCGTGCTCGAAAAACTCGGCAAGACCAACAATCCGCTGTTCGAGCTGTCGCTGCGGCTCGAGGAAATCGCGCTCAAGGACGAATATTTCGTGTCCCGCAAGCTCTACCCGAACGTCGACTTCTATTCGGGGATCATCTACAGCGCGATCGGCATCCCGCGCTCGATGTTCACCGTGATGTTCGCGATCGCGCGCACCGCCGGCTGGGTTGCACACTGGCAGGAGATGGTTTCGGATCCGAACATGCGCATCGGCCGTCCGCGCCAGCTCTATACGGGCCCAACGCAACGAGATTACGTGGCCATCGACAAGCGCTGAGGCCTGCCGGTGCCCCGCATACTACGGCCGACCGCGAGCGCGGGACTGATGCTCATTTGGGCGAGCGCCGTTTCGCCGGCTATCGCGGTTGCCGCCGCCTGCCCCGACCCCTCGAGTCCGGTCGCGGTCGGCACCGCACAATGGAACGGCTGGGGCCGCGACGTCGAAAATTCGCGCTACCAGCCGGAACCCGCGATACGTGCGACCGACGTCGCGCGGCTCCGATTCAAATGGGCCTTCGGCTACGGCATCCAAGCGCCGACCGCACTCACCGCGCCCTCAGCGAGCGCGCCGTCCGCGCCCCCCACGGTCGATGCGCAGCCGACGCTCGTCGACGATCGCCTGTTCGTGACGAGCGCCGCCGGCCGCGTCAGCGCGCTCGACGCCGCGACGGGCTGCACCTATTGGAACTTCGATGCCGACGCCGGCACCCACACGGCCGCGGTCGTCGGTGAGCTGCAGCCGCCCCGCAAGCTCGTCTTGGTCAAGAAATCCAAAATCAAGAAGAAAGACGCCCATATCGATGTCGAGAAACCGCCTAGCGCGGTGTTCTTCGGCGACGACAGCGGCGCCGTATATGCGCTCGACGCGCGAACCGGGCGCCTGCTCTGGAAGACCCAAGCCGACGCCCATCCATTGGCGCGTATCGCCGGATCCCCGACCCTCTACAAAAACGTTCTGTATGTGCCGGTCTCGGCCGGCGAAGCGCGCGCCGCCGAGAATCCGTCATATCCCTGCTGCACGTTCAGAGGCAGCGTCGCGGCCATCGACATCGCAAGCGGCCAGATCATCTGGCGAACCTTCATGACGGCCGAGCAGCCCAAGCCTTACAAGACCAGCGAAGCGGGCGCACAGCTCTATGAACCCGCCGGGTTGGCGATTTCCGCGGCGCCGGCGATCGATGCCGATCATGAAATGCTGTACGTGGCCGTGGGCAGAGCCTTCGGCGAATTGCCGCAGCCCGCAGCCAACGCGATCGTTGCGTTGAACCTCGCGGACGGCAAGATCGCCTGGATCAAGCAGCTGCCGAAGGCCGGTGCAAGCGCTGAATTCGACGGGGCGCCGGTGCTGCGCAGTCTCTCGCTGAGCCGAGAAGTGCTGGTCGCCGCGCCGAAGTCAGCCGACGCGTACGGCCTCGATCCGAGCCGCGGCGGAGAAATCCTGTGGCGCAGCAAGCTGGAGATCGCGGGAGCCGGCGCGGTGCAATGGGGACCCGCGGCCGACCATCGCAGCGTCTACTTGGCCTATGCGGGCGCCGCGGAAGGAGCCGCGGCGCCTTCCGGCGGTCTCGTGGCACTCGACATTGTAACCGGCCGTCTGCGCTGGTCCGCGCCGGCGCCGCAGTCGCCATGCGGCTCGAGCTTGAGCGACTGCTCGCACCTGCCGTCGCAGGCGGTCACGGTGATTCCAGGAATCGCGTTCCTCGGGTCGATGGACGGGCACTTGCGCGCGTTTTCGACGATCGACGGCAAGGTCCTCTGGGATGTCGACACCGCAAGGTCCTACGAGACCGCCAATGGCGTGACCGCAAAGGGCGGGCCGCTCGACCGCGGCGGCGCGGTCGTCGCCGCCGGCATGGTGTTCGTCAATTCCGGTGACGCGTTGCTCGCGTTTTCGATCGACGGCAAGTAGCATCGCGATGTTTTTCACCACGCGGAACCCAATACCCACATGAGCGGCAGATCGCATTCTCGAGCGGCGCGCATCGCGCTGCTTCTCATGGTCTGCGCGAGCTTCACGGCTGCCGCGAAGCCGGATGCGCCGAATATCGCGAACTCCGTCGTCAAAGTGTTCTCGACGATGCGCTACCCCGACCCGTTCAAGCCATGGACCAAACAGGCGCCGTCCGAAGCCACCGGCTCGGGCGTGATCATCGAGGGTAGGCGCATTCTCACGAATGCGCACGTGGTGCTCTATGCGAGCCAGGTGCAGGTTCAAGCCAACGAGGCCGGCGACAAGGTCGCCGCCAAGGTCATCGCGGTCGCGCCGGGCATCGACTTGGCGGTACTGGAACTCGAAGACACGAGCTTTTTCGATTCGAGGCCGCCGATTTCGCGCGCGAGCAAGCTGCCGGAAATCAAGGACACCGTGCTTGCCTACGGCTATCCGACCGGCGGCACTTCGCTCTCGATCACCAAGGGCATCGTTTCGCGAATCGAATTCGTGCCCTATAAGTTCCCGGTTTCGGGGCTTCGCATCCAGATCGACGCCGCGATCAATCCCGGCAACAGCGGTGGACCGGCGATCGCGGACGACAAGATGATCGGACTCGCATTCCGCAAACAGTCCGGCGACGAGAGCATCGGCTACATCATCCCCAACGAAGAGATCGAGCTGTTCCTCAAGGACATCGCCGACGGCCACTACGACGGCAAGCCCGCGATGTACGACGAGCTGCAGACTCTCGAGAATCCCGCGATGCGCGAATTTTTGAGGCTCGACAAGGCCGTCGAGGGCATCATCGTGCACCAGCCGACCAAGAGCGATGCGGACTATCCCCTGAAGCAGTGGGACGTGATCACGCGCATGGGCGACACGCCGATCGACAACCAGGGCATGGTCAAGCTTGGACATGATTTGCGCGTGGATTTCCATTATGAAATCCAAAAAATCGCCGCGAACGGCCTGCTGCCGCTCTCCGTCGTGCGCGCCGGCAAGCTCGTCCACGTCAATCTGCCGGTTTCGCCGAACCACCCGACGCTGGTCTCGGACCTCGGCGGCGGATATCCGCGGTATTTCATCTATGGTCCGATCGTGTTTTCGATCGGCACCTGGGAATTCGTCGGCGGCTTGGAAAAGTCGGGCGCGAGCCGCACATTGAGCATCATCAAGAGTCCGCTGCTGTCGCGCGCGCTCGACGCGCCGGACGACGAGGTGCAGGAACTCGTCGTGATTGCTTCGCCGTTCTTTCCCCACAAGCTCGCGAAGGGCTACTCGAATGCGGCCGGCTCGGTCATCTATTCCATCAACGGCAAGCGCGTCAGCAGCCTCAACCAGCTCGTCGCGCTGCTGCGCGACCTCAAGGACGAATTCGTGACCCTGGAGTTCGACCAGCGCTCGAGCGAATCCCTGGTGTTCCCACGTGCGGCGATGGTGGCGGCGACCGAGGAAATCCTCACCGACAACGGCGTGCGGGCCCAAGGGTCGCCCGACACGCTCGCGGTCTGGCAGGCCAAAGCCGCGCCCTGAGCGCAGCCCGCGCGCACGGCGAAGTCAATTCGTGTCGACGAGGTCCGAGACTTCGCGGGCGTCGGCCCGGCGCATCGGTCGGCCGTCGACCGGCGAGTACGGCGATTGGCGGATGCCGTCGATCGGGAACACGGTTGCATCGACGGTGCGGCCATTGGCCTCGAATCGCAACGCCGGATAGTTCAGGCTGCGCTCGGCGTCCATTTTGACCCGCCGCTCGTAGAACTCGTGCGGAACACCGATTTCCATGAGGCGGATCGCGACGCTCTCCGAGCGGTCGGCGAACAGATGCAAATTGATGTCGCTGTAGTCGGTCGCGGTCCCCGTCAGCACCGAGCCGACGAGCCGCGGCTGAAATTCGCCCAACATGCGCATCGTCTCGAGCGCGATGCGCCGCTGCTCGCGCAGGCTGTGGTCGTGCGTGTCGCGGCCGAAGAGGCGCTGATGCTCGCGCAGCGCCGCTTCGATTTCGACGTTTTTCGGAAGCACCGCGACGTC
Source organism: uncultured Gammaproteobacteria bacterium (assembly GCA_963782845.1). Classification (GTDB taxonomy): domain Bacteria; phylum Pseudomonadota; class Gammaproteobacteria; order Steroidobacterales; family Steroidobacteraceae; genus Bog-1198. The sequence goes on from CAWALM010000004.1 coordinate 477,409, forward strand.
ATTCACGCCGAGGCGGTCCGCGGCCTTGCGCTTGGCCTGCAAGTAATCCCCGATCCCGTGTTCCGCCATGATGCGCGCAGCTTCCTGGGCGAGGGCACGGCGCAAGTCCTCGGCGCGCTGCGAAAATTTCTTGGGCATAGGCTCTTTAAAAAAGCGGCTTGTCGCCGTCGTTGGTCGGGTTCTTGGAGTTCGGTCCTTCGTAAACTTCCGGCTTCGGCAGATTTCCCTCGATGAATTTTTCCATGATGCCGTTCGGGTTGTCGGCGCTCGCGAGCAGGCCGTTCTCCGGATCGATGCGCACCGTCACCAGTCCGTCCGGCAGCGGAACCGGGCGGCGCGGCGTACCGGCGAGCGCTTCGCGCATGAAATAGGTCCAGATCGGCACCGCGGTGCGGCCGCCTTCTTCGCCGGGGCCGAGCGAGCGATCCTGGTCGAAACCGACCCAAACGGTGGTGACGAGATCGCCGTTGAAGCCGGAGAACCAGGCGTCGTGCGCGTCGTTGGTCGTGCCGGTTTTGCCCGCGATGTCGTCGCGCCCCACGGCGCGCGCGTGCACGCCGGTGCCGCGCAAGATCACGTCGCCCATGATGTTCGCGAGCAGGTAGGAGATCTGCGGGCGCAGCACCTGCGGCGCGAGATCCTTCTGCGCGATCATCGATTTGCCGTCGCGCTCGCTCGAATCGAGGTGCGGCCCGTGAGCGGGGGCCGCGGTCGGGGTCCCGCGGCTGCATTCGAAGCAGGCGATCGCGGGCTCGGCTTGCTGCAGCGAGTTGCCCGCTGCGTCCTCGATGCGATCGATATAGTACGAATCCACCTTGAAGCCGCCGTTCGCAAAGGTCGCGTAGGCGGTGACCATCGTCAGCGGGCTGGCCTCGGCCGTGCCGATCGCGAGCGTCAGGTCGTCGGGGAGCTGCGATTTGTCGAAGCCGAAGCGCGTGACGTAATTGCGGACGTACTCGAGGCCGACATCCTGCATCAGGCGCACCGAGACGAGGTTGCGCGAATACACCAGCGCCTCGCGCAAGCGCATGGGACCGAAGAATTTCTCGCCGCTATTGTCCTTGGGTCGCCAGGATTGATCGGGGTCGTCCGGGGAGTCGAGCACCACGGGCGCATCGAGGATCACGCTCGCCGGCGTGAAGCCCTTGTCGAACGCCGCGGCGTACAGGAACGGCTTGAACGAGGAGCCCGGCTGCCGCTTCGCCTGAATCACGCGGTTGTATTTGCTCTGGAAAAAATCGAATCCGCCGACGAGCGCGACCACGGCGCCGTCCTTCGGGTCGAGCGAGACGACCGCGCTCTGCACTTCCGGAACCTGCACGAATTGCAGGTTCTGCGCCGTGCTGCCCACGGTGTAGATGACGTCGCCGCGCGAGAAGATCTCGCTCGCCTGGGTCGGCCAGCGATCGGTCTTCTCATCCGGCAGTTCGCGCCGCGCCCAGGAGATCTTCTCCCAGGGCAGCGTCACCGCGCCGAGGGACTTCACGTAAATCTGTGCGCTCTTCGCATCGACCTTCTGGACAATCGCGGGCCGCAACCCGCCGATCAGCGGGAACTGGTCGAGCTCGGTATCCCAGGCATCCGTCGCCGGGTTCTTGCCGAGATCCACTTTGGCGGTCGGACCGCGATAGCCGTGGCGGCGGTCGTATTCCAGCAGTCCGGTGCGCAACGCAATCGCGGCCGCGCCCTGCAGGCGCGAATCGATCGTCGTGTAGACCTTGTAGCCCGCGGTGTACACGCCGTCGCCGTACTTCGCTAGCATGTCGGCGCGCACCATTTCGGCGACATAGGGCGCTTCGACTTCGATCGAGGGCCCGTGCAGGCGCGACTCGACCGCCGAGTTGTCCGCCACGTCGTGCTCGGCCTGGTTGATGTAGCCGAGTTCGAGCATTCGCCGCAGCACATAGGATCGCCGGATCTTCGCCTTGTCGGGATTGGCGACCGGATTGACGTCGGAAGGAGCCTTCGGAATCCCCGCGAGCATCGCCATCTCGGCGACGTTCAGCTGGTCGAGCGGCTTGCCGAAATACACCTCCGCCGCAGCCCCCACGCCATAGGCGCGCTCGCCGAGGAAGGTCTTGTTGGCGTACAGCGAGAAGATCTCCTCCTTGGAGAATTCGGCCTCGATCAAGAACGAAATATAGATTTCGCTCATTTTTCGCTTCATGTCCCGGCGCGGCGTCAGAAACACGTCGCGCGCCACCTGCATCGTGATCGTGCTGCCGCCTTGACGCACGCCGCCGGCGCGCATATTCGCGAGTGCGGCGCGCAAAATTCCTTGCCAATCAACACCATGGTGTTGAAAGAAGCGGTCGTCCTCGGCGGCCAGGAAGGCCTCGATGAGGCGCTTCGGAATTTGTTCGTATCGAACCGGGATACGCCGCTGCTCGCCGATCGAGGCGATCAGGCGCCCGTCGCGCGTGTAAACGCGCAGCGGCACCTGCAATTGCACGTCGCGCAGCGTATCCACGTCGGGAAGCGCCGGCTTCAGGTAGGCGTAGGCGCAGACATTCGCGAAGAGCAGCAAGGCGATCGTGCCAATTAGAACGATCGAGATGCGGGATATGAGAACCAGGTAACGTTTGGACACAGAAAACCGTTCTAACTTATTGCACGCGCGGTAGTAGACATGCATATTACCGCTGGTTTCAGGGGCATACTCATCGAAAGATGAGGACGCAAAGCTACCGGTCTAAGGGTTCGTTGCCTAGGACAGCGGGGTTGCCAGACTTTAGCGCGCTTCATCGCCGGGACTCCCGTACCGCGAGCGCCGTCTGAATCGATCGGCAACCCCCGCCCATCCTCGCTGCAGCGCAACATCCGCAGCTCTGCCTCAATGCCAGTGGTTTTGGACAACGCTCGTCGAATTTGGTGCATTCGTGGATTTTGCAGATTTGAGGGTTATGGCGACGATTATCGTGAGTACGGTCACGGTCTATTTAACAGTTCCTTGCTAAGTTTGTTCCTCATAGTTAATCTCATGCACTAGTTTCGACCTCCAAGGTACTGAGTCAAAAAGGAAATCTCTGTGTGGTCGCTCGTCAAAAGATATCGTCCGCTTTTGGGACTTGACATAACCACCTCCTCCGTGAAGCTAATAGAGCTCACGATGTCGGGGGGGCAGTATCGAGTGGAGTCGTATGCAGCGGAGCCGACGCCGCACAATGCCATCAACGAAAAAGCAATCGTCGATGCAGAAGCGGTCGGCGAAGCCATACGGCGCGCGGTCAAGCGCTCCGGCGCGAAGAGCCGACTCGCTGCGATCGCGATCAGCGGCGATGCCGCGATCACGAAAGTAATTCAAATGCCCAAGAGCCTCGGAGATAACGAGCTCGAGGGGCAGGTCGAAATGCAGGCCGACCAATACATTCCGTTCCCGATGGAAGAGGTCAGCTACGACTATCAGGTCGTGGGGCCGTCCGACAAGGATCCGGAAATGATGGACGTGCTGCTGGTTGCGACCCGAACCGAAAACGTCGAGCAACGGCGCGCCGCGGTGCAGGCCTCGGGCCTCACCGCGCATCTCGTCGACGTCGAAGCATTCGCGCTCGAGAATGCCTGCGCACTGATGCGCCATCAGATGCCCGACGGCGGCATGGACCGCACCGTCGCGGTCGTGGACTTCGGCGCGAGCAGCACCACGTTCAGCGTGCTCGGCAACATGCGCGTCATTTACACGCGCGATTTTGCGTTCGGCGGACAGCAGCTCACCGAAGAAATCATGCGCACCTACGGCCTCAGCATGGAAGAAGCCGGACGCGCCAAGAAAGAGGGCGGCCTGCCCAGCAATTATCAGCCCGAGGTACTCGATCCTTTCATCGACGACATGACCCAGCAGGTCAGCCGCTCGCTGCAGTTCTATCTCGCCTCCGGCAGCGGCCGCTCGCAGCCCGATCAGCTGCTGATCTGCGGGGGCTGCGCGAACATTCCGGGCGTCGCCGACGTGATTTCGAGCCGCGTGGGCGTTGCGGCCGAGAAGGGCGACCCGCTCGGCAACATGAAGGTCTCATCGAAAGCAAAAGCACAAGCCGTGGCGCGCGACGCGACGGCCCTACTGACTGCCTGCGGCCTCGCGCTGCGCAGCTTCGACTGAAAGAGCCACTATGCCGCGTATAAATCTACTGCCCTGGCGAGAACAGCAACGCAAGATCCGGCGCCGCGAATTCATGGTGGCGGCGGTCGCCGCCGTGATCGCAGGCGGCTTCGTCGCCGTCGGCGGCAAAGTCCTTTATTCGAGCTGGATCGCGCTGCAGAATCAGAAAAACGAGATCCTCAAGAAGGAGATCGGCAAGCTCGATTCACAGATCGCCGACATCATGGATCTCGAGGGCCGCAAGCAGCGTCTGGTTGCGCGCATGACGATCATCGAGACGCTGCAGCGCAGCCGTCCCGAGGTCGTGCACTTGTTTGACGAGATCGTTCACACGATCCCGGAAGGCGTCTATTTGACGGCGATCAAGGAGACCGACGCCAAGCCGCAGCGCAAGCTCGAGATCCACGGCGTCGCCCAATCGAGCACACGCGTCTCGACGTTCATGCGCAATATCGACTCGTCCACCTGGATGGATAACCCGCAGTTGCAGGTCGTCGAGTCCGCCAAGGACTCGCCGTTCGGCGGCTCGAGCTTCACGCTGTTCGCCAACGTCGTCGGTGTCGACATCGACAGCGGCGGCGCACTCACACCCAAAAAGGTTGCCGGCAAATGAACCTGCTCGACCAACTGAAATCTCTCGATCCGCGCGATCCGGGCCGATGGCCCTGGCCGGTGCGCGGCTTCTTCGTGCTGTTGACGTTCTTCGTCTGCGCGGGTCTCTCGTGGTACGTGTTCGTCTGGAGCGACGATCGGCCGCAGCTCGAAAAGGCCGAAGCGGACGAACAAGATTTGCGCGCGCAATTCGTCAACAAGCAGCAGCGCGCCGCGAATCTCGACGCTTACAAGGCTCAGCTCGCCGAAATGGAGCGCAGCTTCGGCGCAATGCTGCGGCAATTGCCCGGCAAGACCGAGGTGCCGAACCTGCTCGTCGACATTTCGCAGACCGGCCTGTCGGCCGGACTGCAAGAAAAGCTGTTTCAGCCCGCGAAAGAGGAAACCAAGGGTTTCTATGCGGAATTGCCGATCAAGATCCGGCTCGTCGGCAGTTACCACCAGTTCGGCAGCTTCGTGAGCGGCATCGCGGCCCTGCCGCGCATCGTGACGCTTCATGACATCGAGATCAAACCGGTCGGCACCGGCAAGGATGCGGGCTACGACAACCTGACGATGGATATCACGGCCAAGACCTATCGGTACATGGAAGACGCCGAGTCCGGCGCCAAGGCCGCGAAGAAGAAGGTCGGAGGTGCAACGTGAGGCGCGGTGCGGGTTCAATTGCGGCGCTGCTCGCTGTGGCGGGGGCGATCCTCGCGGCGGGCTGTTCCGGCGGTCAATCCGATCTCGAAAAGTGGATTGCCGAGAGCAAGAAAAAGCCGGGCGGGCGCATCGAGGCGCTTCCCGAGGTCAAACCCTACGAGACTTTCACCTATAACGCGAACGGCATGCGCTCGCCGTTTCAACCGGTCGGTCCCAACCAGAACGCGACCAATCTGCGCCCGAGCACGCGGCGCAATCGCGAATTCCTCGAGGGCTTCTCGCTCGACACGCTGAAAATGGTCGGCACCTTCAAGGTCGGATCGAGTTTCTACGGACTCGTCCAGTCGAAGGACGGACTGGTCCACAAGGTGCAGCCGGGCAATTACATTGGGCAGAACGACGGAAAGATTACCGATATCACGGGCGGCAAAATTAGCATCACCGAGATCATCCCGGATGGCCTCGGCGGCTATATCGAGCGACCGGCCTCGTTGGCATTGGCCGACTGAGGCCACAGGGAGACTTAAAGCATGAATAGATCTATAAAGCGGATGGTGACGATGGCGGCGGTGACGATGGCCGCGCTCGCATCCATCACATTCCAGGCGCGAGCCGCTGACCCGAACACACTGCAGTCGATCGACGTGCAGACGCTTTCCGGTCAGCAGGTCCAGCTCAAACTGACGTTGAGCGGTCCTGCGAGCGAGCCCTTGCCGTTCACGATCGACAAGCCGGCGCGCGTCGCGTTCGACTTGCTGAACACGAGCCTCGCGGTCGCAGCGCGCCGGATCGACGTGCGATCGGGCGGTGTCGACACGGTGGTCGCGGCCGAGGCCAATGGGCGCACGCGCATCGTCGTCAACGTCGACGCGCTCATGCCCTATTCGACCAAGGTCGACGGCAATACGATCCTCATCACGCTCGGCGCCCAGCCCGGCGACACCGTTGCGAAGGCCGCGCCGATCGCGCGGCGGCTCCGGTCAGGCCGCAGCAGCCGCAGAGCGTACCATCAAGACGATCGACTTTCGGCGCGGCGCGGATGGCACCGGACGCGTGATCGTCCAGCTGAGCGACCCGCGTACGCCGGTCAATGTGCGCCAGGAAGGCAATCAGATCGTCGTCGACTTCGCCAACACCCTGATGCCGAAGAACCTGTTGCGCCGCTATGACGTCATGGATTTCGCGACGCCGGTGCAAACCGTCGACGCGCTGCGCATCGAGGGCAGCTCGCGATTGGTGATCAGCGCGCAGGGCGACTTCGAACAGCTTGCCTATCAGTCCGACAACCAGTACACGGTCGAGGTCAAGCCCTCGACCAAGCGCATCACGGCGGACGAGAAGAAGGAATATACGGGCGAGCGCTTGACGCTGAATTTCCAGGACATCGACGTGCGCTCGGTGCTGCAATTGTTGGCCGACACCAGCGGCCAGAACATCGTCGTCAGCGACTCGGTCAACGGCAATCTCACGCTGCGCCTGCAGAACGTGCCATGGGACCAGGCGCTCGACATCGTGTTGCGCACCAAGGGCCTCGACAAGCGGCGCCAGGACAACGTGATCATCATCGGGCCGACCGAGGAACTCGCGTCGCGCGAGAAGTCCGAGCTGACCGCGCGTCGGGACGTCCAGGAACTCGAACCCGTGCACACGGAATTCCTGCAGGTCAACTACGCGAAGGTCACCGACCTGCTGAAGCTCATCAAGCCGACCGGCGGCGGCGCCGCCGGCAAGTCGTCGCTGCTGTCCGATCGCGGCAGCGTGACGGTCGACGAACGCACCAATACGCTGATGGTTCACGATACTACCGAGCGCCTCGCGGACATCCGGCGCATGGTGCAGCTGCTCGATATTCCGATCCGTCAAGTGCTCATCGAAGCGCGCATCGTCGTCGTCAGCGACACGTTCGAGCGCGATCTCGGCGCGCGCCTCGGGGTGACCACGGCAACCTCGGCCAACGGCAATCTTCTGTCCGTGTCGGGCAACGCCGCCGGCTCCGACGCGGTCGCCACTTCGACCGGCAGCGGCGCCACGGCGCTGACGACCGCGCCGCTGGCGAACCGTTATCAGGTCAGCCTGCCGGCCGCGAACGTCAACGGCAGCATCGGCATCTCGCTGCTGTCGGGCAGTCACTTGCTCGACCTGGAGTTGTCGGCCGCGCAAAATGACGGCAAGAGCGAAACGGTATCGTCGCCGCGCGTCATCACGGCGAACCAGAAGCAGGCCACGATCATGCAGGGTGTCGAAATTCCCTATCAGGAATCGGCATCGAGCGGCGCCACCACGACTCAGTTCAAGAACGCGGTGCTCTCGCTCAAGGTCACGCCCCTGATCACGCCCGACAACCGCGTCGTGCTCGACATCGACGTCAGCGACGACACGGTCGGCGCGAACGTGACGAGCGCGACCGGCGGCTCGGTTCCGTCGATCGACACCCGGCAGATCATCACCCAGGTGCTGGTCAACGACGGACAGACCGTGGTCCTCGGCGGCATCTTGGAGACGACCAAGTCGAAGAATTCCGACAAGGTGCCGTTCCTCGCCGATATTCCCGTGCTCGGCAACCTGTTCAAGAGCTCGATCACGATCAACGACAAGACCGAGCTGCTGATCTTCATCACGCCGAAGATCCTGCGTGAGGGCTCGACGCTCTATTGAGCGGCGGCGGCATTGAGGGAGCGGCGGCGGCGCCGCTCCCGCCGCTCGAGGCGGCCGCGCCCACCCGGACGATTCTTGGGGCGCTTTGGCCGACTGGACTATGATCGGCGGCCACCATGATTTCGAAGCGCAATATATTCCTGATCGGGCCGATGGGCTCCGGCAAGACCGCGGTCGGCCGCCAGCTCGCGCGCCTGTTCCGGCTTGACCTTCCACGATAGCGACGCGGATATCGAGGCGAAAACCGGCGTCGACATCGCATTCATCTTCGAGAAAGAGGGCGAGGCGGGCTTTCGGTCGCGAGAGAAGGAGGCCATCGATCGGCTGACCCAGCTCGAAGGACATCGTGCTGGCGACCGGCGGCGGCGCCGTGATCGACGCCGATAACCGCAGAGTGCTTGCCGAGCGCGGCGCCGTCGTCTATTTGCAGACATCCGTCGACCAGCAGATCGAACGGACGCGCCATGCGCGCCACCGGCCGCTGCTCAACGACGCCGACCCGGAGCGCACGCTCGAAACGCTGATGCTGCGCCGGGCGCAGCTGTACGCGGAGATCGCCGACATCACGGTATCGACCGACGGACGCCGGGTACAACTGGTCGCGGAGGAGATCCACTCGGAGCTGCGCCGTGCGCAGAGCCTGTCCGCCGAATGAACGCCATATGCCGCTCGTAAGCTTCGTATAATCGGCGCTGTGGAGACGCTCACCGTCGACCTGGGGACCGTGCTTTACCCGATCTTCATCGGGCCGGGGCTGCTTGCGCGGCGCGATGCTGCTCGACGCGCAGATAGCGAGCCGGTCGGTGTTGATCGTCAGCAACACGGTCGTTGCGCCGCTGTACGCGGCGCGCCTGCGGGCGGGCCTCGGGGACCGGCGCGTAGCCGAGTGCATTCTCGAGGACGGCGAGGAGCGCAAGACGCTGGCAACCGCGGCTCTCGTGTTCGACGCGCTGGTCGCGAACCGCCTGAATCGCGACGCCGCCGTGCTCGCGCTCGGCGGCGGGGTCGTCGGCGACATCGCCGGATTCGCCGCGGCGTGCTACCAGCGCGGCGTGGCTTATGTCCAATTGCCGACGACCCTGCTCGCGCAGGTCGACTCGTCGGTCGGCGGCAAGACCGGGCGTCAACCACCCCGGCGGCAAGAACTTGATCGGCGCATTCCATCAACCGGTCGCCGTGGTCGCCGATACCGACACGCTGACGACACTGCCCGATCGGGAGCTGCGCGCCGGGCCTCGCGGAGGTCATCAAATACGGGCTGATTTGCGATCCGGACCCTTTTCGCGTGGCTGGAAGCGCAGACGCCCACGCTGCTGGCGCGCGACCCCGCGGCGCTCACGCACGCGATCGGCAAGTCCTGCGCGATCAAGGCCGCGATCGTCGGCAAGGACGAACGCGAGCATGGCGTCCGCGCGACCTTGAATTTCGGCCACACTTTCGGTCACGCGATCGAAGCGGCGACCGGCTACCGGGAATTCCTGCACGGCGAGGCGGTGGCGCTCGGAATGCTGATCGCGACCGACTTGTCGAATCGGCTCGGCCTGATCGATCGGACGGTGGTTCTGCGCCTGCGCGCGCTGCTCGAGCTCGCGGGACTGCCGACGGTTCCGCCGCGGATCGGCAGCGGCCGCGCTCTGCATCTCATGCAAATGGACAAGAAGGTGCTCGCCGGTACCGTACGCCTGATCCTGCTCGAGCGGCTCGGCGCCGCGATCGTGACCGGCGACTACGCTAGAGGCGCGCTCGAGGCGACGCTGACCGAGTATTTCGAATGAGCAATCTCGCACCGTTCGCGGCCCACGACGCGCAATCGCGCGGCCGGCGCCACCCGGAGCCGGCGCCGGCGTACCGCACCGAATATCAGCGCGACCGCGATCGCATCGTGCACTGCACTGCATTCCGCCGCCTGGTTTACAAGACCCAGGTCTTCGTCAATCACGAGGGCGACCTCTATCGAACCCGGCTCACGCATTCGCTCGAGGTCGCGCAAATCGCGCGCACCATCGCCCGGGCGCTGCGCCTCAACGAAGTGCTCTCGGAGGCGATCTGCCTCGCGCACGATCTCGGTCATACGCCGTTCGGACATGCCGGGCAGGATGCGCTCAATGAATGCATGCTGGATTTCGGCGGATTCGAGCATAACCTTCAATCGCTGCGCATCGTCGACGAACTCGAAGAGCGCTACGCCGACTTCGACGGGCTGAATTTGAGCTTCGAGTGCCGCGAGGGGATCCTCAAGCATTGTTCGCAGAAGAACGCGCTGAAGCTCGGCGACGTCGGCGAGCGGTTCATCAATCGCCAGCAGCCCGGCCTCGAAGCGCAGCTCGCGAATTTCGCCGACGAGATCGCCTACAACAATCACGACGTGGAGGACGGCATTCGCGCGGGCCTCATCACGGTCGAGGAGCTGCTCGAAGTCCCGCTGTTCGGCGAGTACCACGCCGAGGTGCAGGCGCTGCATCCGGGGCTTGCGGGCCGCCGCCTCGTCTACGAAGTTCTGCGGCGCATGATCAATCGCCTGGTCACCGACCTCATCGACTCCTCGGCGGAGCGGCTGCGCGGCGCCGGTGTCGCATCGATCCAGGAGGTGCGCGCGCATCCGGCGCCCCTGATCGGCTTCAGCGAGGCGACCCGCAGCTTGAACTTGGGGCTGAAAGCGTTCTTGCGCGAGCGGGTCTACAAGCACTACAAGGTGCAGCGCATGACCTCCAAGGCGCGCCGTGTCGTGCGTGAGCTGTTCGACGCGCTGTTCGCGGATCCCGGCTTGATGCCCGACGAGCATCGTGCGACCGGTTCTCGGCGCGAGGCGCTGCAGGGACCTGCGGGCCGCGCGCGAGCCGTGGCCGACTACATAGCCGGGATGACCGACCGTTACGCGATTCTCGAGCACGGCCGGCTGTTCGACCCCAACGAAAAGACCTGATCCCCATGACCAGAAGCGGACCGCTGAAGAACGATTTGCTGCTGCGCGCGCTGCTCCGAGAGCCGACGCCGCGACGGCCGATTTGGCTCATGCGCCAGGCGGGCCGCTATCTGCCGGAATACCGCGCAACGCGCAAGCGCGCCGGCAATTTTCTCGCGATGTGCATGAATCCCGATATCGCTTGTGAGGTGACGCTGCAACCGATCGACCGTTTTCCGCTCGACGCGGCGATCTTGTTTTCGGACATCCTGACGATCCCGCACGCGATGAATCTCGGTCTGGAATTCGAAGCCGGCGAAGGCCCGAAATTCGAGCGGCCGGTTCGCACCGCTGCGGACATCGACCGATTGCCTATTCCGGATCCCGCCAAGGAACTCAGGTACGTCGTCGACGCGGTCGCGCTGATTCGCCGCGAATTGAGCGGCCGCGTGCCCTTGATCGGATTCGCCGGAAGTCCGTGGACCGTGGCGACCTACATGGTCGAGGGCGGCGGCAGCAAGACCTTTGGGCAGATCAAACGCATGATGTATGAAGCGCCGCACCTGCTGCATCGCCTGCTCGAGCGGCTCGCGCAGGCGACGGTCCTATATTTGAATGCGCAGATCGCCGCCGGCGCGCAAGCGGTCATGGTGTTCGACACCTGGGGCGGGGTGCTGACGCCCCGGCAATACGAGGAGTTCTCGCTGCACTACATGGCGCAGATCGTCGCGGAACTCACGCGCGAGTCCGACGGGCGCACCGTCCCCTCGATCGTGTTCACGAAGGGCGGCGGCGCCTGGCTGCCGAAAATCGCGCAGATCGGCTGTGATGCGGTCGGCGTCGACTGGACCACGGATCTCGCGACTGCGCGCGAACTGGTCGGCGGCCGGGTTGCGCTGCAGGGCAACCTCGATCCGTCGGCGCTTTTTGCTGAGCCCGAGATCCTGCGCAATGAAACCTTGCGCGTGCTCGACAGCTACGGCGCGGGGCCCGGCCACGTGTTCAATCTGGGCCACGGCATCACGCCCGACGTCGATCCGGACCGCGTCGCCGTGCTCGTCGAGACGGTGCGCTCGTACCTCGTCGGCTGAATCGGCAGGCTTAGCGCGGCGCGTCAGGGGCCTGCGGTTGGTCGCCCGCCGCGACTGGCGCGGCGACCGGCGCCGCGGCCGCCGGCGAAACCGCGGGTTCGCGCAGTTCGTCGCGCAGCGAGCGGCGCAAAATCTTGCCGACGTTGGTCTTCGGCAGATCGAGGCGGAAATAAACGTGCTTCGGCACCTTGTATCCCGTGAGCTGCGTACGGCAGTGGGCGATGAGCTCCTCGACCGTCAATTCCGCGTCTCGCTTGACGACGAACAACGCGACCGCCTCGCCGGAACCCGCATCGGGCGCCGCGACCGCCGCCGCTTCGAGCACGCCCGGGTGATCGACTGCGACGCTCTCGATTTCGTTCGGATAGACATTGAAGCCGGAGACCAGAATCATGTCCTTCTTGCGATCCTCGATGTAGACGAAGCCTTGCGCATCGATGCGCCCGATGTCGCCGGTGCGCAGCCAATCCTCGAAGAACACCTGTTCGGTTTCATCGGGGCGTTTCCAATAGCCGCCCGTGACTTGCGGCCCGCGCACACAGATTTCGCCGACCGCATCGATTCCGAGCTCGGTGCCGTCGTCGGTCGCGAATCGAAATTTCGGTCGATGAAATCGGCAGGCCGATCGAGCCGTTGAATTCCAGGCCCATCGGATTGATGCAGGCGGCGGGCGAGGTCTCCGTCAATCCCCAGGCCTGGCGTCAAGATGCATCCGGTCACCGCCTTCCAGCGCGCCGCGACCGCCGCCTGCACCGCCATGCCGCCGCCGAGGCTGATCTTCAATGCGCTGAAATCAAGGGTTTCGAATCCCGGGGTATTGAGCAGCGCGTTGAACAGCGTGTTGACGCCGCTGAAGAAGAAGAAACGAAATTTCCTGAGCTCGGCGACGAATCCCTTGAAGTCGCGCGGATTGGTGATCAGTAAATTGTGGGCGCCAAGGTGCGTGAATAGGAAGCAATTGGCCGTCAAAGAGAAGATATGGTAGAGCGGCAGCGCCGTGATGATCACCGGCGAGGGCGTCGCCGGCTTCGCCGGCTTGATCCAAGCGGCCGCCTGCAGGACGTTTGCGACCATATTGCGATGGGTCAGCACCGCGCCTTTGGCGACGCCGGTCGTGCCGCCGGTGTACTGCAGGAAGGCCGCGTCTTGCGGGGCCACCTCGACCGGATCGAGCTTGAGGCCCAAGCCCGAGGACAATGCGCTCTTGAAGCGCAGCGATTCCGGCATGTTCCAGGCGGGCACTTGCTTGCGAACGTGGCGCAGCACGAAATTCACGATGGGTCCGCGCGGCAGCCCCAACAAGTCGCCGACGCCCGTCACGAGCACCTGCTTGACGTGGGTCGCGGGCAGAATAGATTCGAGCACATGCGCAAAGTTCTCGAGGATTACGATCGCCTTGGCGCCGGAATCCGCCAATTGGTGCTCGAGTTCGCGCGCCGTATACATCGGATTGGTGTTGACGACGACCAAACCTGCGCGCAGCGCGCCGAACAGCGCAATCGGATACTGCAGGATGTTCGGTAACATGAGCGCAACGCGGTCGCCCGCGACGAGCCCGGACTTGTGCTGCAGCCATGCCGCGAACGCGCGCGACAACTCGTCGAGCTGCGCATAACTCAAGGTGGTGCCCAAATTCGTATAGGCGGGCGCGTGCCCGTGCTTGGCGCAGGCCTCTTCGATCAGGACCTTGAGCGATGCATACTCGCCGGGATCGATCTCCGCGGGAACGCCAGCCGGATAATTCTTCAGCCAAATTCGATCCAAGAGGGATGACTCCTCGTTATTATGGGCCGTGTATAGCACCGCGGCGTGCTGCCAGCAATCGCCGGGTCGGGGGCCCCGCGGCACGCCCTGACATTTCACCTAACGGAGCGCCTCCAATGAGAAAATCGGCACTGATCGCCATCACCATTTGTTTCGCGCTCTCGGGATGCGTGCTCGGAGGCGGTGCCTGCTTGTTCCAGCAGCCGTTCAAGCATCGCTTGGTCGGCACGATCCATTTTCGCGACTATGAGGCTGCTGACGGCATCGACCACGTCCCGGTATTGAGCCTGGATCAGACCGCCTACATTTACGCACCGTCCTTGAGCCATCTGTGCCTGCCGGCCAACGATTTGCAACTCGTCGGCTGGTCGGAATTCCCGCCGGACATCACCGAGAAGGCGCGCATCGAAGTCGAGGGTTCGATTTTTCAGGCCGCGACCACGCATCAGCACACCTCGTTTCTCATGACCGTGCGCAATATCCAGCCGGTCGGCCGCCCGCTCGAGGCGCAGCCCGCGTCACCGGAACCCCGACCTGCCAGCGAGACGCATTAGCGCTGAGCGCAGCCCATCTCGCCGGGCGCGTCTCGCCGACCGCCCCTCGCCGGGCGCGTCTCGCCGACCGCGTTGGATTTCTCGGTAATGGGATTACAATTGTAAAGTAGGCGGTTTCAACCATGGAGTACCGGTCGATGAATACCAAAAATCTATTGAGCATCGCGGCATGCTGCTTGCTCGCGGCAGCGGCATTGCCGGCCGCAGCCGATACGGCGCCGGCTGCAACGACCTGCAAGGACGGCACGACCTCGACGGCGACCGGCAAGGGCGCGTGCAGTCATCATGGCGGCGTTCAGGCTGCAACTGCGACCGCTCCTGCAGCTGCTGCCCCGGCGGCCACGCCCGCTGCGCCGAAGCCTGCTGCACCGGCCGCCGGCGCGAGCGCGACTCCGCCAGCCGGGGCGACCGCAAAATGCAACGACGGCACCTACTCGACCTCGAAAAATCACAGCGGCGCCTGCTCCAAGCATGGCGGCGTTGCCGGGTGGCTGTCGGCCTCGTAACTACCAGAAGCGGTGCGAGGCAATGGCGGCCGCGGCTTGGGCGGCCGCGCCTCGGCGGCCCCGCTCACTTCCTCAGCAGGGGCATAAGGCGCGGCCAGATGTTGGCGAGCAGCCGCGGCTGGCCGTCGACGTTCGGGTGAATGCCGTCGGATTGCATCAGAGCAGGATTGAGTGCGATGTCGTTCAGCAGGAACGGTACGACCGGAACGCTGAGTTCCTGTCCGAGCTTCACGTAGGTCGATTGAAATTGCTCGGTGTATTCGGGGCCGTAATTGGGGGGCATGCGCATGCCGACCAGCAGCACCGAGGCGCCGGCCGACCGCGACAAGGCGATCATTTTGGCGAGATTGGCGCGCATCGCCGCGATTGGCAGTGCCCGCAAGCCGTCATTGCCGCCGAGCTCGAGGATGACGAGCTGGGGATGATGCAGCGCAAGCGCGCGCGGCAGCCGCGCCAACCCCCCAGCGGTCGTTTCACCGCTGACGCTGGCATTGACGACCTGGTAACCGTAACCTTCGTGCGTTAGTTTGGCCCGCAGCAGGCCGACCCAGCCGGTTTCGACGTCGGCCAATCCGAAGCCCGCGCTGATACTGTCGCCGAACACCAGGATCGCGGCGGAATCGGCTCTGGCCGAGACTGACGCAAAGATCAAAACCAACAGGACAAAAAGCCGATTCACTGGCGCTCCAGATGGCCGATTCCATAGTGCAAGAAAAAATCGTGCTCGCAGCGAGCCACGTATCCAAAACAGTCGCAAGCCCCGAGGGCTCGCTGACCATTCTCTCCGATGTGAGCCTCTCGGTGCGAGCCGGCGAATCCCTGGCGATCGTCGGTGCGTCGGGCGCGGGCAAATCCACGCTGCTTGCACTGCTCGCGGGCCTCGACACGCCGTCGGCCGGCCAGGTGACGATTGCGGGCGTCGACGTGACCCAACTCGACGAGGATGGCCGCGCGGCAATACGCGGCAAGCATGTCGGATTCGTGTTCCAGTCGTTTCATTTGATCCCGTCCCTGACTGCGATCGAGAACGTCATGCTGCCGCTCGAACTCGCCGGTAGGCGCGACGCGCGCCGTATCGCCGCCGAAGCGCTCGAGCAAGTCGGGCTGGGATCGCGGATGCCGCATTACCCGAAACAGCTTTCCGGCGGCGAGCAGCAGCGTGTCGCGATCGCGCGCGCCTTCGTGACCCACCCGGACTTGCTGTTCGCCGACGAGCCGACCGGCAACCTCGACAGCGTCACCGGCGCGCGGATTGCGGATCTCTTGTTCGAATTGAACCGCAGTTCCGGCAGCACGCTCGTGCTGGTCACGCACGACCGGCCTCTGGCGCAGCGCTGCGGCCGCGTGCTCGAACTCGACGCCGGACATGCGGTCGGTTGATCCCATGCAGGCTCTGAGCTTCGCGTTGCGCAATCTGTGGCGAGACCTGAAATCAGGAGAGCTCGCGGTGCTGCTGCTCGCACTGACCGTCGCGGTGCTGTCGCTGACGGCAGTCGGATTCTTCACCAGCCGCATCGCGCAGGCGGTGCGTGCGCAGGCCTCCGAAGTGCTCGCGGCGGATCTGCGCATCGAATCCGGCCACGCGCTGCGCGCAGCCTATTTCGACGAGGCGCGGCGGCAGGGGCTGAGAATTGCCGAAGTGGATTCGTTTGCAACCGCGATATTCAACGGCGACCTGTCGCAACTCGCCTCGGTGCACGCGGCGAGTCCGAACTATCCGCTGCGCGGCTCGGTGCGCATCGCCGATTCGCCGTTCGGCGCGGCGCGCAATACCGACCGCATCCCGCAGCGAGGCCAAGCCTGGGTCGATGCGCGCATCATCGCGCAGTTGAATCTGCCGCTCGGCGCGCAGATGCGGCTCGGCAAGAGCACATTCGTCGTCACCGAGGTGCTCGACTACCGGCCCGACCAGGGCACCGGCTTCGTCAACCTTGCACCGGCCGTGCTCATCAACGCCGATGACGTCGCTGCGACCGAACTCATCCAGCCGGGCAGCCGCGTGACCTACGCGGGGCTGTTCGCAGGCGCGCCTGCCGCGGTCGAGAATTTCCAGGACTACTTGAAAGCGAACAAGTCGCCGGGCGAGCGCATCCGCGATGTCGATGATTCGAGCCGGCAGCTGACGTCCGCCATCGACCGCGCCGGCCGGTTCTTGAACCTCGCGAGCCTCGCATCGGTGCTGCTCGCCGCGGTAGCCGTGGCGATGGGTGCGAGGCGCTATGTCGCGCGCCACATCGATACCGTCGCGTTGCTCAAGTGCATGGGAGCCGCCCAGGGTCTCGTGCTCGCCATCTCGGTCATCGAGCTTTGCCTGCTCGCGCTCGCGGCAGTCGCGCTGGGCACGGTGCTCGGATTCATCGCGCAATCCGGCCTCGCCTGGCTGCTCCGCGACCTGATTCGCGGCGCCCTGCCGGCCGCATCGCTCGCGCCCGTGCCGATAGCGCTCGTGACGGTCATCGCGATGCTGGTCGGTTTCGCGCTGCCGCCGCTGCTGCAGCTCAAGAGCACGCCTCCGATTCGCGTGCTGCGCAAGACCGTCGAGGCGCCGCCGCTGCGCTTCGGCGCGAGCTATCTGCTCGCGCTCGCCGCGCTGTTCGCGATCCTCTGGACGCTGGTGCGCGACACCGAGTTGGTCGCGAGCGTGCTCGCCGGCGTGCTCGTCGTCGGGCTCGTGCTCGCGCTCGCGGGCTTCGGCCTCGTGCGCCTCACCGGACGGTTGCGCGGCGGCGTCGGCGTCGCCTGGCGCTACGGCCTCGCGAACGTCTCGCGGCGGGGCGGCGCCAGCGTCGTGCAAATCGTCGCCTTCGGGCTCGGGCTCATGGTGCTGCTGCTGCTCGCGGTCGTGCGCGGCGACCTGCTCGCCGACTGGCGCCGGAGCCTCGCCGTCGACGTGCCCAATAATTTCCTGATCAACATCCGGCCCGAGGAGCTGCAGCCGCTCGACGCTTTCCTGAAATCCCGGGGCTTCGGCGAGCCCGTCATGTATCCGATGGTGCGCGCGCGCATCACCGCGATCAACGACCGCCCGAGCGACACATTGAAGCTGCGCACCGACAGCGCTCGCTCATTCATCGAGCGGGAGCAGAATTTGACCTGGGCCGCCGAGTTGATGCCCGACAATCAGCTGACCGCAGGCCGCTGGTGGACCAAGGAAGACTTCGGCAAGCCGCTGGTTTCAGTCGCCTCCGAGTATCAAGAATCGCTGCAGCTCAAGTTGGGCGACAAGCTGCAGTTCGACGTCGCCGGCGAACCGCTGACGGTCGAAGTGGCCAGCTTCCGCAAGATTCGCTGGGACAGCTTTCGGCCGAATTTTTTCCTGGTGTTTCCGCCGGGACTGCTCGACGGCGCGGCGGGCACCTACATGACCAGCATCTATCTCACGCCGGCGCAGCGGCCCGCGCTCGTCGATCTCGTGCGCCAATTCCCGACGGTCTCGGTCTTCGACGTGGATGCGATTCTCGCGCAGATTCGCGGCATCATGGACCGCGCATCGCTCGCGGTGCAGTACGTGTTTCTGTTCACCCTGGCGGCCGGAGTCGTCGTGTTGCTCGCGGCGGTCCAATCGACGCGCGACGAGCGCCGCTACGAAAGCGCGATGCTGCGCACGCTCGGTGCGAGCCGCATGACGGTGCTGCAAGGTGTTGCCGCGGAATTCTCGGCGCTCGGATTTCTCTCCGGCACGCTGGCCGCGGTCGGCGCGACTGGAATCGGCTGGGTGCTCGCGCGGCGCTTGTTCTCGCTCGAGTACACGCTCGATCCCTGGGTGTGGGCCGTGGGTCTCGTCTGCGGCACGCTGCTCGTCGGGATCAGCGGCACGTTGGCGACGCGGCGCGTCGTCGATACGCCGCCGATCGTGAGCCTGCGCGACGATTGAAGGGTGGGGCGCGAGCGGCCGGCAGCGCCTCGCCGGCAGCGCTAATGCGCGTCGATGATGAGCCAACCCGCGGGCGTGGCCGTGCCGCGCGGCGGCAGCGCCTGGACCTGCACGTCGTAGGTACCGGCCGCCAATCCAGAGGTATTGAACGCGACGCGCAGGTCGCCGTTGGAGTCCTTGAGCAGGTTCTCGAGCACGATCACCCGACCCTGGTCGCGCTTGTCGATGACGATCCGGAACAAGTTGTCGCGCGAGTAGGCCATGTCGATGTTCAGATCGACGAGGTCGGGAAATTTGGTGTTGACGGTCACGCGGGCGCTGTCGATGCCCGCGGCGTGGTCGGGAGCCACGCGATAATTGTGGTGCGATTTGGGCGCCGCGAGCGTCCCTTCAGTCGCGAGCGCGCGCGCACTCGTGAGTTTGCTGTCGAGTGCGATGTACTTGCCATATAGCGCGCCGAACGCCAGCAGGCTCGACAGCGCGAGTGCGCCGAGGCCGATCGGCAGGTAGGGCGTCTTCCAAAACGGCGGCTTGGGCTCGCCGAGATCCTGTGGGCTGCCGCTGCGCTCGAGCAGCTTCAGGCTTGCGTGCGTGCGCTCCGAGAGATTCAATTCGTTGAGGAAATCCGGATTGGCGCGGCACCAATCCTCGAGCTGACGGGCGCCCTTGGGCGGCAGCTTGTTCTCCAGATAGCGATCGACGAGCCGATGCTCCTCGATGAATTTGCGGTCGAAGCGCGGCGCCGGTGCGGCGGACTGCGACGGCAGAATTGCGTGATCCGGACGGGCGCTCATGACGGCATTCTCATACAGGCACGAGTTTGCTATAGACCGTCGAAAATCGACTGTGAATCCCCTTGCAGATCGGCGAATGCCATTTGTGAAATGATCCGCAAAAGAGCGTATTACTGGTTCAAATTCGCCAATGCGGCGGCCCGTTGGGCCTTGGTGAGGCGCCGCCAGTCCACCTTCGGGCCGTCCGCGGCGCGGAGTGCCGCGTCGTCGAGGAGGATCCGTTTCGAGCGCACCAGGTTCGGCCGCACCGGCAGCGCTCGCGTTCTGCCGCGTTGAATGAGCTCGATGACCGCAGATATTACGGCCGGATTGTTCGCGAGATTTCCGTGCCATTCGTCGACATAGAAGGTCTTCAGCCGGGGCAGTGCCGCCGAAGAGGTCGGTACCGTGCCGTCGCCTTCGCACGCGAATTCATATTCGAATCCCGCCGCCCTGCGCCGCACCGCGACGATCGTACTGCGATTGATGCCGACGACTTGCTGCATGCGTGCGTCGGGCGGGGCGAGCGCGGCGCGCACCGCCGTGTTGCGCGCGAGCAGCTCGCGGTTCGGCTGCGGTCCGTGGGCCGGCCAGGCGCCGCGCGCGTAGAGATTCGCGCCGCGCAGGCGCTCGCGCGGCGGCAGGAGCTGGTAGAGGCCGGGGAACGTATGGAATACGTGTTGTGCAAGGAACTCCGGGGTATGCAGCAGGTCGAGCAGCGCGACTTTGCGCACGAACGGATAGGTGCCGCGCAAGGCCTGGAGCGGCGCATAGGAGCCGAAATTCGGCGTGCCCAGCATGATCAGCTTGCGCACCGCGCGCTTCGGTAGGCGCTGCATCGCGACGCGCGAGACCAAGCCTCCCATGCTATGACCGACTAGGACGACCGGTTCCGCGAGATCGCGAATACGCGCCGCAAGCGCCTCGCCGAGTTCCTCCAGATCGAGGCGCCAGTCATATGGGTAGAGCGTCGGCTCGAGGCCGGCGAGGCGCATTTCCAGCTGCAGCCTCGCATAGGCGAACGGAAAGATGCCCATGGGCCGCAGTTCCCGTCCTGCGGGCAGCACGAGCCGGCGGAGGCCGCCCGCGGCGATCGCCTCGGGGTCGATCCACAGCAGCTGGGACGCGGATTTGCGGCCGGACGCGGACCCGAGCTTCGAGCCCATGATTCCCGGCAGCACGAACACCGGCGGACCGCGCCGGCGGCGCGCCGACCCGGCCGCACGCGCGAGCCGCGCGAGATCCGCGTACGCAGCCTCCCCGAAGTAACTGCGCAGGTCCGCCGCATGGCGGCCGCTCGCCAAGGCCTCGAGCACGGCAGCTTCATCGGCGCTGAATACCCACTCGGACAATGCCGCCGCCTCAGCTCTTCGCAGCCATCGCGGTGTGGATGATCTTGCAAAGCTCGAGGATCGCCGCGGCGCGCGTGCTCGACTTGCGCCACACCGCCCCGACGGCGCGCGTCGGCGCAGGCTTCGCGAAATGGCGGATCGCCAACCCGCGCTGCGACCCGAACGGCGCCTCGACCGCAAATTCGGGCAGCAGCGTGATTCCGAGGCCGGCAACCACCATTTGCCGCAGCGTCTCCAGGCTGGTCCCGCGAAAATCCTCGGCCTCCCGCACATCGACGCGGCTGCAGACCTCGAGCGCCTGATCGCGCAGGCAATGGCCGTCTTCGAGCAACAGCAGCGTCTGTCCCTTGAGGTCCTGCGCCTTGATGGTCGACTTCTCGCTGAGCGGATGATTGTTGGGCACTGCGACCGTAAAGGCCTCGTCGTAGAGCTTTTGCGATTCCAGTCCGTCTTGCGACACCGGCAGCGCCATGATGCCGAGATCGATCTCGCCGTCGCGCAGGCGCTTCAGCAGCGGCTCGGTCTGATACTCATAGAGCATGAGGCTCAAATGCGGCAGCGCCTTGCGGATCTTCATCATGATTCGCGGCAAGAGGTACGGCCCGATCGTCGGAATCAAGCCCATCTTGAGTTTGCCCGCCAAGGGATCGGTGTTGCTGCGCGCCAGCGCGACGATCGAGTCGCCCTCATCGAGCATGCGGCGCGCGCGCAAAACGACTTGCTTGCCGACATCGGTGAGTTGCACGTTCTTCGGCTGCCGCTCGATGAGTTTGACGCCCAGGTATTCCTCGAGCTTCTTGAGCTGCGCGGACAGCGTCGGCTGGCTCACGAAGGTGCGCGCCGCCGCCTTGCCGAAATGCCCGGTGTCGGCGAGCGCCACCAAATACTTGAGATCCTTGAGATTCATGTTCGCGTCCCGATAGAAAGCCTCTATCAATCAGTTTATTATAATCGGTCGGGGCAATTGTCGGTACGGACCGGTGCAGCGCGATAGAATAAAAGCGGCACCCTCTTCGAAAGGACGCAGAATGGCTTCAGCGGCACGATCAACGCGACTATCCTCCGGGGTCGTGATCGTCAGCTTGGTCGAGCGGAAGCTGAAGTTCTTGCTGCTGCGCGCCTACCGCAACTGGGATTTCCCGAAAGGCATCGTCGAACCCGGCGAAGCGCCGATCGACGCGGCGCTGCGCGAAGTGCGCGAGGAAACCGCGCTCGACGACATCTCGTTCGATTGGGGCCTCGTCTACATGGAAACCGGCCCCTACAACAAGGGCAAGATCTCGCGCTATTACATCGCTCGCAGCAAGGAGCAGCAGATCATCCTTCCGGTCAATCCCGAGCTGGGCGTACCCGAGCATCAGGAAGCGCGCTGGGTCAGCATGCAGACCGCGCTCGAGATGGTCACCGCGCGCTTGAAGCCCGTCGTGCGCTGGTCGTACGGCATCATCACGCATGGGCCGCCGGCCGCGGCGCCGACCGGCCCCTGAGACCTCAGCCGAGACGAACCGAGCCGCCGCCGAGCTCGACCACATCGCCGCCGACGCGGACGCGCCGCCCGGCATCGATTTGCAAATACAGCGTCGACGGCCGGCCGGTCATCTCGCCCTGAGAGATCTGCAGCGCCGCGGGCAGCGGGCGCTGCATCGCAAGCCACCACCCGCCGAAGTTCGCGGTGGCCGATCCTGTTGCCGGGTCCTCGAGAATTGCCGGCCCCTGGGAGAAGAAGAAGCGCGAAACCACGCGATCGGTGCCGGAGGTCGCGAACAGGTACGCCATCGGCGGGTTATCTGCGCTTTTCAAGGCGGCGAATGCTGCGGGGCGCGGTAGAGCGCGCGACACCGCCTCGGGGCTCGCGAGCGGCACGATCAGCTGTTCGGTGCCGGCCCGGACCCAGAGCGGGCGCTCGCCGATATCGCGCTCGTCGAGGCCCAAAGCCGCGGCGAGTTCGGCGCGCGGCAACGCGACTTCGCGGGAAGCGTGGGCCGGCGCGGTCAGTGTCCAACGGTCGCCCTCGGCCTCGACCGAAATCAGGCCGGCTTTCATTTCAAGCTGCAGCGAGCCGCTGCCTAACCCCAGGGCGCGGCACACGTGCGCGGTCCCGAGCGTCGGGTGGCCGGCGAACGCCATCTCGAAACGCGGCGTGAATATTCGCACGCGCGCCGCAGCCGCCGTGGACCGCATGATGAAGGTCGTCTCCGACAGGTTGAACTGCAGCGCGAGCGCCTGCATCGTCGCCGTATCGAAGTTCGAGCCGTCCTCGAACACGCAGAGCGGGTTGCCGGTGAAAGCCCCCCGCTCGCGAGTGAACACGTTGACGATCCGAAATCGGTATTCAGCCATTTGCCGAGGAGTGTAATCCTACGGGCGAACGACCACTACCGGGGCCGGAGCCACGACCCGGGGGCCGTAGTAGCCGTAATAAGGGTGATAAGGCCGTCCCGGCGCGACCACGCAGGCGGCCATGCTCAGCAATCCCATCGCGATCATCAATTTCATCAAGGTCTTCATGTTGGCGATCTCCGGCATTATGAGTGAACCACGGGAGAGAGAACGCGCAGTGGGTAGCCGCGGATGACAGCATGAACGATCCGTAACCTGCTGCGCCGCCGCAGCGGCGGGCGGGCCGGAGCGGGTCAGGCGAGCGTGTGGAACACCTTCTGCACGTCGTCGTCCTGCTCGAGCTTGTCGATGAGCGCGAGCACCTCGGTCGCCTGATTCTCGGGTAGCTCCGTCGGTAACGAACAGATGTACTCGTGCTCGGCCGACAGCGGCGCAATGCCGCGCGCCTCGAGCGCGAGCTGCAGCTTGCCGAAATCGACGAAGGCGCAGCGAATCACGAGCTGCGGCTCGCCTTTCTCGCCGATGCTCTCGCCCATTTCTTCGAGGCCGTGGTCGATCAAGTCCAGTTCGAGCTCGTCCTGGTCCTTGACGGCGGCCGGATCCAAGCGAAATACGCCCATTTTCTTGAACAAAAAGCTCACGCTGCCGGTCGTACCTAGATTGCCGCCATTTTTCGTGAATATGTTGCGCAAGCTCCCGACGGTGCGTGTCGGGTTGTCGGTCGCCGCTTCGACCAGCAACGCGACCCCGTGCGGGGCATAGCCCTCGTAAATGATCTGCTGGTAGTTCGCCGCCTCTTTGCCCGAGGCGCGCCGGATTGCCGCATCGGTCTTGTCCTTGGGCATGTTGACGGCGCGCGCATTCTGCAGAACCCGGCGCAAGGTGGGGTTCGCCGCCGGATCCGGGCCGCCCGCATGCACGGCAATCGCGATATCCTTCGCAACCCGCGTGAACTGCTTCGCCATGCGGTTCCAGCGGGCAAACATCGCGTGTTTTCTGACTTCGAATATGCGTCCCATACCCGCCATGGTAGCAATACCCACTCAAACAGCTAGACTTGCAATTACTCCCCTAAGGTATTACCTATGAGCGAAACCCCTCCCGCCGCGAGCCCCGGCTCGCCGAGCTTCCGCGAACTCGCGCTCTCCGAACCGGTTTTGAAGGCGCTCGCGGACGTCGGCTACGAGTCGCCGTCGCCGATTCAGGCCGCCACGATTCCCGTGCTGCTGTCGGGCGTCGACATGCTCGGACAGGCCCAGACCGGCACCGGCAAGACCGCGGCGTTCGCGCTGCCCGCGCTCACCAAGATCGACTTGAGCCTGCAATCGCCGCAGGTGCTCGTGCTGGTGCCGACGCGGGAACTCGCGCTGCAGGTCGCCGAGGCGTTCCAGCGCTATGCGGCGCATCTCAAGGGTTTCCACGTGCTGCCGATTTACGGCGGCCAGAGCTATCAGCCGCAGTTGAATGCGCTGCGCCGCGGCGTGCACGTGGTCGTGGGTACTCCGGGCCGCGTCATCGATCACATGGACCGCGGCACGCTCAAGCTCACGGGCTTGACGCTGCTCGTGCTCGACGAAGCCGACGAGATGCTGCAGATGGGTTTCCTCG
Source organism: uncultured Gammaproteobacteria bacterium (assembly GCA_963782845.1). Taxonomy (GTDB): domain Bacteria; phylum Pseudomonadota; class Gammaproteobacteria; order Steroidobacterales; family Steroidobacteraceae; genus Bog-1198. The sequence goes on from CAWALM010000004.1 coordinate 502,178, forward strand.
ATGCGGTCGAGAGCATTCTCGAGAAGACCCCGCCCGAGCGTCAGGTCGCGCTATTTTCGGCGACGCTCGCCGCGCCGATCCGGCGCATCGCGCAAAAGCACCTGCGCTCACCCGTCGAAGTGACGATCAAGAGCAAGACCAGCACCGCGACCAACATCCGCCAGCGCTACTGGGTCGTGAGCGGCGTACACAAGCTCGACGCGCTGACGCGCATCCTCGAAGCGGAAACCTTCGACGGGATGCTGGTGTTCACGCGCACCAAACAAGCGACCGTGGAACTCGCCGAGAAGCTCGAGGCGCGCGGCTTCGCGGCCGCGCCATTGAACGGCGACATTCCACAGCCGCTGCGCGAACGCACCGTGGCGCGCCTCAAATCGGGCCAGATCGACATTTTGGTCGCGACCGACGTCGCCGCGCGAGGGCTCGACGTCGAGCGCATCGGCCACGTCGTCAACTACGATGTCCCCTACGATACCGAGTCCTACGTCCACCGGATCGGCCGCACCGGGCGGGCGGGACGCAAGGGCGAAGCGATCCTGTTCATCGCGCCGCGCGAACGCAACATGCTGCGCGCAATCGAACGCGCGACGCGCCAGACGATCGAGCCGATGAATCTGCCGAGCGTCGACGCCGTCAACGCGCAACGCATCGCGAAGTTCAAGCAGCGGGTCACCGAGACGGTCGCCAAAGCGGAGGTCGGCGCCTACCGGCCGATCCTCGAGCAACTCGAGGCGGAAACCGGCATCGAACTCATCGATATCGCGGCGGCACTCGCGAGCCTCGCGCAAGGCGCCTCGCCGCTGCTGCTCGCGGGCAAGGCGGAGCCGCCGGCCGCGCTGGAACCCGATCGCCCGCACTCGCCGGCGCGTCCGGAGCACTCCGATTCGGGCAAGCGCGCGCCGGTGCGCGAGGATGCCCCGGAGCGGGCGGCGCGCGGCAAGGGCAAGCCGGTGGCCGGCGAAATGGAAACTTTCCGGCTCGAAGTCGGTTCGGTCCACGGCATCAAGCCCGGCAACATCGTCGGCGCGATCGCCAACGAGGCGGGTATCGAAGGCGTCCACATCGGGCGCGTCGACATCCGCGAGGATCACAGCTACGTCGACTTGCCGGAAGGCATGCCAACGCCTATCTTCAAGGGGCTGCAGAAAGTGCGGGTCGCCGGCAGGGAACTGCGGATCAGCCGCGTCACCGAGAAGCCGCCGAAGCCGGCGCGAAGCCCGGTCGGCCGGCACACGGAGCGCAAGGTGCTCAAGCGCCGCTGAATGTTTTAGGGTCATCGGTTCAACACACACACCTACAGGAGGAAGTCATGGGCAAGGGTATGGAGCGAAAGAAAGAGGACAAGAAGAAGCCGGCCAAGACGCTCGAAGAAAAGCGCGCAGCCAAGCGTGCCAAGCGGGCCGAGAAGGGCTGAGCGCGGACGGCCATCAACCGAATCGTCGAACTGCGAGGACCGGTATGAAGCGCCTTGGCGGGCGGCTGCGCGAGCGGCCGCTGCGCTAGACGACGCGTCCGCGGCGGCCGCCGGCCAGGAAATCCTCGATGTTCGCGGCCATTTCATCGAGGCAGCGCTGGCGCGCTTCGCGCGCCGCCCAGGCAACGTGCGGCGTCAGCAGCAGGTTCGGGATCGACGCGCCCTGCAGCGGATCCCCGTCGACGGGCGGCTCTTGCGGCAGCACATCGATGCCGGCGCCGCCGAGCTTGCGCGATCTCAGCGCCTCGGCGAGCGCGGCGCTGTCGACGAGACCGCCGCGCGCCGTGTTGATCAGCAGCGCGTCCTTCTTCATGAGCGCCAGTTCGGCCGCGCCGATCAGTCCGCGAGTTTCCGCGGTCAGCGGGCAATGCAGCGACACGATGTCGGCGACGCTCAGCAAGGTGCAGAGATCCGCACGCTGCGGCCCCGACTTGCCGTCGACCGGCGGGCCGCCGCCGGCACGATTCACGGCCAGCACCCGCATACCGAAGGCTTCTCCGATCTTCGCGACCGCCCGCCCGAGCTCGCCCCAACCGACGATGCCGAGCACCAGGCGGTTGAGCTCCCGGATGCGCGGCGGAGCCGCCGCGAACTCGGGGCTTCCGGCCCACGCGCCGGCGGTTGCGAGCCGGTGTTGCGCGGGCAGTCGCTGCGTCAACGACAGGATCATGCTCCAGGCGTGCTGCGCGACCGACTGGGTGCAATAGCCGCGCACGTTGCAGACGCCGATCGCGCGCTCCTCGGCGCAGGCGAGGTCGATGTGGTCGGTCCCGGTGCCGGCCACCGCGATCACGCGCAGCCGCGGCGCCGCCTCGAGCGCCGCACGCCCCAAATTGATTTTGTTGAGAAGCACGACTTCGGCGTGCTCGATACGCTCGGCGAGCTGCGAGTCCGCGGTATTGTCGTAGAGGCGCAGCTTCGGCATCACGCGCATCAGGCTCGTGGTCGAGAGGTCCGAGTAGGAGATCGTTTCGTAATCTAGAAATACGGCCCGCATGGCGCGCTAGAATACGCGTCCCCCAACAAATTCCAAGGCGTCCGCCGCGCGATGAAATTTACCGCCGTCCGAGCATTGATCATTGCGAACGTCGCCGTGTACCTGCTGCAACGCATGGCGCCGATCCCCATGGAGATCCGGTTCGCGCTGTGGCCGCTGCAGCCGATCGACGGGTACGTCAACTTTCACGTCTGGCAGATCGTCACCTACGCGTTTCTGCACGATCCGAACTCGATCACCCACATTCTCTTCAACATGATCGGCCTGTGGATGTTCGGCACCGAGGTCGAGCGCGTGGTCGGACCCCGGCGGCTGCTCATCTGCTATTTCGCGTCGGTGGTCGCGGCCGCGGTGACCCAGCTGCTGGTGCCCGGCGTGCTGGGCGGTGAACCGGCGCAGACGCTCGGCGCCTCGGGCGGAGTATTCGGTTTGCTGCTCGCTTACGCCTACTTGTTTCCGACGCGCAAGGTCATCCCGCTGTTCCCGCCGATCCCGATGCCGGCATGGCTGTTCGCGGCGCTCTACACCGCACTGGAATTGTGGCTCGGAGTCACCGGCACGCAGGCGGGCGTCGCGCATTTCGCGCATCTCGGCGGCTTGGTCGGCAGCGCGATCGTGATTTTGCAGTGGCGCGTGCGCCGCGGTTCTAGGGCACCGTGAGAGCGCCGCTCGTCGCAACGCGACCCGCGCGCCCGCAGCCGCGACGGCTGGGATCCCTGGGTTGCCTGTGCGCACTCATCGCGCTCGCGACCCCCGCGCGCGCCGAATGGATCACGCGCGTCACCGACGGCATCATGGGAACGCGGATCATCGTCGAATTGTGGGCCGACGAAGGCGTCAAGGCGGACCCCGCGATCGACGCCGTGCTCGACGAGATGCGACGCATCGACGAGTCGATGAGCACCTACAAGCCGACCAGCGAGGTGTCGCAAGTCAATGCCAAGGCCGCCGACGGGCCGATGCACATCAGCAAAGAACTTTTCGATCTGTTGGTGACGGCCAAGGAGTATTCGGTACTCACCGACGGGGCGTTCGACATCACCTATGCGAGCGTCGGCTACCTATACGACTTTCGCAAGCGGATCCGGCCCAGCGAGGAGCAGATCGGCCGGGCGCTGCCGGCGGTCAATTACGAGCACCTGCTGCTCGATCCGAAGGCGCAGACCGTGCAGTTCTCGCAGAAAGGCGTGCGCATCGATCTGGGCGGCATCGCCAAGGGCTACTCGGTCGATCGCGGCATCGATGTGCTCAAGTCCTTCGGCATCACGCGGGCCTACGTGTCGGCCGGCGGGGACAGCCGCATCATCGGCGACCGCTTCGGCAAGCCCTGGGTCGTCGGCATTCGTGATCCGAGGAAAGGACCGGATTCGGTGCTGCTGCGCGTGCCGCTCGTCAATGCCGCGATCTCGACCTCCGGAGATTACGAACGGTATTTCGACGAGGGCGGCGTGCGTTATCACCACATCATCGATCCGCACACCGGCCACTCGGCGAGCAAGGTGCGCAGCGCGACCGTCATCGGGCCCTACGCCACGCGCACCGACGGCTTGTCGAAGACGGCGTTCGTGCTCGGACCCGAGAGAGCCATGGAAATCTACAATCGCATCGACGACATCGATGCGATCATCGTCAAGCTCGACGGCACCGTGGTGTATTCGAAAGGCATGCAGCGCGCGAAGGACGCGCAGCCGCCGAAGGAATCGCAGTCGTTGATGTCGCCGCCGCAAACCTCGACCGCTCCGCAACCGCCACCGCCGCAGCAGCCCTAGGAATTCGCCGCTGCGGCCGAATCAATCGCGGAAATTGTTGAACTGCAGGGGGACGCCGACCTCGGCCTTGCGCAGCAAGGCGATCGCCTCCTGCAAGTCGTCGCGCTTCTTGCCGACAATACGCACCTTGTCGCCTTGAATCTGCGCCTGGACCTTGATCTTGGAATCCTTGACGAGCCGCGCGACCTTCCTGCCGGCATCCGCGTCGATGCCGTGCTTGAGCACGACGAGTTGGGTCGCGCGCGCGAGGTTGACGGTCGGGTCCTTGAGGTCGAGGCAGATGATGTCGATGCCGCGCTTGGCTACTTTCAGCTTGAGGATCTCGAGCATCTGCTTGAGCTGGAATTCCGCCTCCGCAATCATCGTCACTGTGGTGTCGAGCAACTCGAAGCGCGCGCCGGTCCCCTTGAAATCGAAGCGCTGCGCGAGCTCGCGGCTCGCCTGATCGACCGCATTCGTCAATTCGTGCGTGTCGATTTCCGAGACGACGTCGAAAGAAGGCATGGCTGAAATCCCCTCGGGTGCTCAAAGACTCAACGATACCCGCGCGCCTGCAGCGTGAACAGCTTCGCGTAGCGGCCGCCTTCGGCCATCAGCGACTCATGGCTGCCGCGCTCGACGATGCGGCCGTCGTCGAGCACGAGGATCTGGTCGGTCATGCGCACGGTCGAGAATCGGTGCGAAATGACGATTGCGATCCGGTTGCGCGTGAGTTCGCGGAAGTGCTCGAAGACCTCCGCCTCGGCGCCGGCGTCGATCGCGGCCGTCGGTTCGTCGAGCACCAAAATATCGGCGTCGCTGCGCATAAAGGCGCGCGCGAGCGCGATCTTCTGCCACTGTCCGCCCGAGAGTTCTCGACCGTCCTTGAACCATTTGCCGAGCTGCGTGCGGTAGCGTTCCGGGAGCTGCTCGATGAATTCGGCGGCGAGGCCCTGCGCCGCCGCGTTGTGCCAGCGCTGCTCGTCGTCGAACGCGCGCACGTCGCCGGCGCCGATATTCTCGCCGACCAGCATCTGATAGCGCGCGAAGTCCTGGAAGATCACGCCGATCCGTTGGCGCAGCGTCGTCTCGTCCCAGCTCTGCAGGTCGACGCCGTCGAGCAAAATCCGGCCCCGCGTCGGGCGGTACAGGCGCGTCAGCAGCTTGATCAGCGTGGTCTTGCCGGAGCCGTTTTGACCGACGAGCGCCAGGCTCTCGCCGGGCTGCACGTGCAGGTTGATATCGGAGAGCGCCGGCGTGCTCGCCCCGGGGTAGACGAACTCGACGCCCTCGAAGCGGATGCCGTCGCCGGGAGCGATGCCGTGGAGCAGGTGCCCGCCGGCGAGCGGCGCGGGCTGCTCGAGGTACTCGTAGAGATTCGACAGGTACAGGTTGTCCTCGTACATGCCGCCGACCGCCGAGAGCGACGCGCTCACCGAGGTTTGGCCCTGGCGAAACAGCATCATGTACATCGTCATCTGCCCGAGCGTGATCGCCCCCATGACGGTCTCGACCGTGATCCAGCCATAGCCGCCGTAGAGCGCGGCGGTGCCGAGCAAGCCGAGTCCCAAACCCCAGGCATCGCGGCGAATCGACAGGTCGCGATCCTCGCGGTACAGGCGCGTGAAGATGTCGCGGTAGCGGTCGAGCAGACGCGGCCCCAAATCGAACAGCTTGACCTCTTTGGCGTAGTCCTCGCGCGCGAGCACCGACTCGAGATAGATCTGCATGCGCGACTCCGGAGCGCGCCATCGAAACAGCCGGAACGCCTCGCCGGAAAATCGCGTTTCGGCGAAGAATGACGGCAGGCCCGCCAACGCCAGCAGCAGCACCGCCCAGGGCGAAAATTTGATCAGCAGCCCACCGAAGGAAATCAACGAAATGGCGTTTTGCAGCAGGCCGAAGGTGCGCATCACGAGCGACAAGGGGCGGCTCGAGGCTTCGCGCCGCGCGCGCGTGAGCTTGTCGTAGAACTCCGAATCCTCGAACTGCGTGAGGTCGAGGGTGAGCGCCTTCTCGAGGATCATGACGTTGACGCGCTGGCCGAGCTGCGCGCGCAGCAGCGACTGGGCGAGCGAGATGCCCCGCTGCGCAGCCGACGTCGCGGCGATCAGCAGCGCTTCCAAGCCCACGAATTCGAACACCTCGCGCAAGCCCACCGCGCCGGTGCGCCGGTGCAGATCCGCCGCATGGACCACCGCATCGACAATCAGCGCGCCGGTGTAGGCGATTCCGGCCGGCAGCACGCCCGCGAGCACGGTGAGCAGCACCAGCGCGATCGAGAGTATCCGGTTGGTCGTCCAAACGAGGTCGAGCGCGCGTTTGCTATAGGCGAACACGCTCAAGAATCCGGAGGCAGGGCTCGTGGTCACGGTCGGTGGCGGCGCCAAGTGGGGGTGCAAGGGTTTATAATGCGCTCTGGAACATAGTCCCGTATGGCGGAGTCCGAAGTGAAATTCAAGCCCTTGCTCGACCGCTGGAAGAAAGACGCCGGGCCGCCGCTGACCGCACAGGAATACTCGGTGCGCTTGCCTCTCGACGACGCATCGCGTCTGCAGGCGCTCGTCGCGCTGTTTCCGGGGCGCACGCCCGAGGAGATCATCACCGATCTGCTGCACGCCGGCCTCGACGAGATAGCGGCCTCGATGCCCTATGAACCCGGACCCAAGGTCATATCGAGAGACGATCGGGGCGATCCCATGTACGAGGACGTCGGACTCACGCCGCGATTCGTCGAACTGACGCGCCAATACCGCAAGGAACTGCAAGCCGCGCCCGGCAATGCGCAGGCGGCGCGAAAGAAATAGCAGGCTTGACGCTGATTGCTGAAGACGGCGATACTCCCCCACCATGTCGACAGCAACCCCGAACCTTGGCGCATCTTGGTGGTGGCGAAACCCCTCGTAAGGAGATGGGCGCTGGCCGCTGTCGATCAAATTTAAGTTACCGAAGAACCAGAACCCATTTCCGACGCCGAGCCGGGAATGGGTTTTTTGTTGTCCGTCATCTTTGTAGTGCGAATTCATGAAGTCACATTTCGACATCGCTGCGGATCTCGACACGCCCGTATCGGCGTACTTAAAGCTCGCGCCGTTTCGCCCGCGATTTCTGCTGGAAAGCGTCGAGGGCGGCGAGCGCCTCGCGCGCTACTCGTTCATCGGCTTCGGCGACTGCCTCGAGGTGCGGCTCGACGCCGCCGGGCTCAACGTCGACGGCGTCACGATGCCGCGACCCGGCTCCCAAGCGCAGTTCCTCGATGCCCTGCGCAGCGCGCTCGCGCAGGCGCCGCGGCCGCTGCCGGCGATTCCGGGCGTGCCGCTGCTCGGGGGCCTGGTCGGCTACACCTCGTACGATGCGGTCCGCTACTTCGAGCGCCTGCCGGCGCGCAGCTTGAGCGACACCAAGGCGCCGCACGCGCATTATGTTGCGCCCCGATCGATGCTGGTGTTCGATCACCTGACGCGCGGAGTCGCGCTGCTGCACGACGGCAGCGAAGCGGAGCGGCAGAGCCTGCGTCGCGAGGTCATCCAGGCGCTGCGCGGACCCGTGCCCACGATTCTCTCGCCGGGCGGTTTTTCGCCCGCGACCCCGTCGCTCACGGCGGCGAGCCATGCGGCCGGCGTGCGCAAGGCGCAGGACTACATCGGCGCGGGCGACGTTTACCAATTGGTGCTCGCGGCGCGCTTCGAGGGCCGCCATAGCCTGTCGCCGTTCGAGGTGTACCGCGCGTTGCGGCTGCTCAACCCTTCGCCGTACATGTACTTTTGCGAACTCGGCGACATCACGGTGGTCGGCTCATCGCCCGAGGCGCTCGTCAAGCTGCACGACGGCTACGCGCAACTGCGCCCCATAGCGGGTTCCCGGCCGCGCGGGGTCGACACACCCGGCGATCTTGCGCTCGAAGCCGAGTTGCTCGCCGATCCGAAGGAAAACGCGGAGCACGTCATGCTCGTCGATCTGGCGCGCAACGACCTGGGCCGCGTCGCGACCGCGGGGTCCGTGCGCGTCGATCCGTTCCGCGTCATCGAGCGCTACAGCCACATCATGCACATCGTCAGCGGCGTCAACGGCCGGCTCGCGCCCGGGCGCGATGCGTTCGATCTGTTCGCCGCGACCTTTCCCGCCGGGACTCTGGTCGGTGCGCCGAAAGTGCGCGCGATGCAAATCATCGACGAACTCGAACCCGTCGGGCGGCAGCTCTACGGGGGAACGATCGGCTATTTCGGGCGCGAAGGCGACATGGACCAGGCGATTACGATACGCACGCTCGTGTTCCGCGGCGACGATTACAGCTATCAGGCGGGCGGCGGCATCGTCGCGGACAGCTCCGCGCCCGCCGAGTACGCCGAAGTCATGGCGAAGAGCGCGGTCCTGCGCCGAGCGCTCGAACTTGCGGCGGAGGGCCTTTAGACCATGGCCGCACCGAGACTGCTGCTGATCGACAACTACGATTCCTTCACCTACAACCTGGTGCAGGCATTTCTCATGCTGGGCGCCGAGGTCGACGTGTATCGCAACGATGCGCTCGGCATCCTGCAGGCGCAGGCGATGCATCACACCCATCTCGTGATCTCGCCCGGCCCCGGCAGACCCGAAGACGCCGGCATCTCGATGCAGCTGATCCGGGTGTTCGCGGGCCGCGTGCCGATCTTCGGTGTGTGTCTCGGGCATCAGGCGCTGGTCGAGGCGTTCGGCGGCAAAGTCGTGCGCGCGGGGCGCTTGATGCACGGCAAGGTCTCGCCGGTGCGTCACGACGGCAGGGGGTTGTTCGACGGCATGCCGCAGGAGTTCGCCGCGGGCCGCTACCATTCGCTCATCGCCGAGCCGGCCAGCATTCCCGACGCGCTCGAAGTCACGGCGACCACCGCGGAAGGCGAGATCATGGGCGTGCGGCACAGGAGCCTGCCGATCGAAGGCGTGCAGTTTCATCCCGAGAGCGTGCTTACGCCGCAGGGTCCGATCCTCATGGGCAATTTTCTCAAGCTCTGACCGCGGCCGATGCAGACCACGCGCCAGTTGCTCGAGCACTTGTTGGAACGCCGCGACCTCGCGGAGCCGCAGGCCTTTGCGCTGCTCGAATTGCTCACCGATCCGGCGCTGGAGCCTGCACTCGCCGGCGCCGTGCTCGCGGCGCTGCGCGTCAAGGGAATCACGGCGGCCGAAGTGCGCGGCTTTGCGGCCGCGATGCGAAGTCTCGCGCGCAAACCGCAGCTGCCGGAATTGCCCGACGCGATCGACATCGTCGGCACCGGCGGCGATGCCTCGGGCAGCCTCAATTTGTCGACGGGAGCGGCGCTGCTGACGGCGGCTTGCGGGATGCAGGTCGTCAAACACGGCAATCGTTCGATCTCGAGCCGCAGCGGCAGCGCGGACCTCGTCGAGCAACTGGGATTGAAGCTCCCCCTCGACGAGGCCGGTGCGGCGCGCTGCCTGGCCGCGACCGACTTTACATTCCTGTTCGCGCCGTACTACCACCCCGCCATGCGCAGCCTCGCGCCGATCCGCACCGCGCTCGGCGTGCGTACCATCTTCAATCTGCTGGGGCCCCTGACGAATCCGGCCGCACCGCGTTATCGGCTGATCGGCGCCTACGATGCCCCCGCCGCCCTGCTGATGGCCGAGACGCTCGCGGGAATGGAGGTCGAGCGGGCCTGGGTCGTGCATGGTGCCGGTGGCTGGGACGAAGTCACGCCGATGGGTCCGTTCCTCGCCTTCGACGTCGCGCGCGGTGGCGTCACGCGCCGACTGGTCGACCCGCAGGCGCTCGGACTCGCGCCGTGCGCCGCCGTGGAACTCGCGGGCGGAGATGCCGCCGCCAACGCGGCCGCTTTGATCGAGGTATTCGAGGGCAAGGATCGGGGTCCGCATCTCGCGGCGCTCGCGCTGCAGAGCGGTCTCGCGCTGCACATCGCGGGGCGCGCGCCGAGCATCGAAGCCGGAATTGAAATCGCGCGGGATGCGGTCGAGTCCGGGCGCGCGCAGGCCTGGCTCGAACGCCTGCGCGAGTTCGCGCGCCGCGAGGCCCGCAGCGCGGCTGCGGGCGGCCCCTCGGCCGCGGGCGGCGGGTCCGGCGCATCGACGCCGCCGAGGCCGATGTGAGCCGCTTTCTCGATGACATGGCGCAGAGCAGCGCCGCGCGCGCGGCAAGCGCCGCGCGCCGCGAACCGATCGGTGCGCTCGAGCGCCGCGCGCGCTCCTGCCCGCCACCGCCCGCCTTGCGACTTTCGCCGCAGGGCTTCGATGTGATCGCGGAGATCAAGCTACGTTCGCCGGCGGCCGGCGTGCTCGGGGTTGCGAGCGACGATTGGCTGAGCCGCGCCGCGAGCTATGCGCGCGCCGGCGCCGCCGCGGTCTCGGTGCTCACCGAACCCTCGCGTTTCGACGGCTCGCTCGAGCACTTGCGCGCGGCGGCGGCGATGCTAAGCCCCCTCGACGTGCCCACGATGCGCAAGGATTTCCTGGTCGACCCTTATCAAGTTCTCGAGGCGCGCGCCGAGGGCGCGGGCGGCGTGCTGTTGATCCTGCGGATGCTGTCGCAATCGCAGATCCTCGAGCTGCTGAACGTTGCGGCCGAACATCGCCTGTTCGTGCTGCTCGAGGCGTTCGACTCGGCCGACCTCGAACTCGCGGGCGAGCTGCTCGAGCGGCGCAAGGGACTTGCGCAGGCCGTATTGATCGGCGTCAACAGCCGCGATCTGCAGACACTCGAGGTCGTCCCGCAGCGTTTCGCGGCGCTCGCCGATGAATTGCCGCGCGGTTGGCCCGCGGTCGCCGAAAGCGGCGTCAGCACCGCCGCCGAGGCCGCCCTGATGCGCACGCTCGGCTACCGCCTGGCGCTGATCGGCACCGCCTTGATGGTCCACGCCGATCCCGCGGCGCTGCTCCAGAACATTTTTGCGGCGGCGCGCACACCGTCATCGTAAATGGCTAAACTCGGACCCATGTGGATCAAGATTTGCGGCATCACGAGTGCGGACGCGGTGGCGGCGGCGGCCGAAGCGCAGGTCGATGCGGTCGGCTTCGTGTTTGCGCCGAGTCCGCGGCAAGTCACGCCCGGACAAGCCGCGCAGCTCGCCGCGCTCGTGCCCGCGGGAATCCTGCGCATCGCGGTGGCGCAACATCCGCTGCAGATCAAGGTCGACGAAATCTGCCGCACGCTCAAACCCGATTATTTTCAGACCGACGTCGAGGACTTGCGCGAACTCAAGATTCCGCCGCACATCAAGTTGCTGCCCGTCGTGCGCTTCGGCCGCAAGACGCCGCATCCGCTACCCAAGCGCATGCTGTTCGAAGGCCCGACCAGCGGCATCGGCGAACTCGCCGATTGGGGCCGTGCCGCGGAACTCGCGCGCCAGACGGAATTGATCCTCGCGGGCGGCTTGTCCGCGGACAACGTCGCCGAGGCGATCGAAGCCGTGCGGCCGTTCGGCGTCGACGTGAGTAGCGGCGTCGAGGGGAGCCCCGGCATCAAGGACCCGCAGAAAGTCTTGGAATTTGTCCGCGCGGTTCGCGCCGCCGCGGCCAGTCTGGAGCGTGATGCATGAACACCGAAACCGCGAGCGCCGGCAAACTTGCGCAGTTTCCCGATGCGAAGGGCCGCTATGGGAAATTCGGCGGCCGCTATGTCCCCGAGACTCTCGTGCCCGCGCTCGATCGGCTGCAGGCCGGGGTCGATCGTTATTTGGGCAGTGCGGAGTTTCTCGCGGAATTCCATCATGAACTCAAGAGCTGGGTCGGCCGGCCGACCGCACTGTCCTATGCGCGCACGCTCAGCAAACGCTGGGACGCCGAGGTCTGGCTCAAGCGCGAGGATCTAGCGCACACCGGCGCGCACAAGATCAACAACGCGATCGGACAGACGCTGCTCGCCAAACGGCTCGGGGCCAAGCGCATCATCGCGGAGACCGGCGCCGGCCAACATGGCGTCGCGAGCGCCGCGGCGGCGGCTCGGCTCGGACTGCCTTGCGTCGTCTACATGGGTTCGGTCGACGTTGAGCGGCAGGCGCCGAACGTCGGACGCATGAAGCTCATGGGCGCGACCGTCGTTCCGGTCACGAGCGGCGACAAAACCTTGCGCGCCGCGATCGACGAGGCGCTGCGCGACTGGGTCTCGGATCCGGACGGCACCTACTATTCGCTGGGCTCGGCCGTGGGACCGCATCCGTATCCCTATTTGGTGCGCGAACTGCAGGCCGTGATCGGCCGCGAGGCGCGCGCTCAGATGCTCGAGTTCGCGGGCGGTCTTCCCGATGTTGCGATCGCCTGCGTCGGCGGCGGCTCCAATGCGATCGGCCTGTTTCACCCCTTCGTCGGCGACGCGCAGGTTCGGCTCATCGGCGTCGAAGCGGGCGGACGCGGGCCCGGGCTCGGCGACAATGCCGCGTCGTTGACGTTCGGGACGCCGGGCGTCCTGCAAGGCAGCTACTCGCTGCTGCTGCAGGATGCGTTCGGCCAGATCCAAGAAACCCACTCGGTATCGGCGGGTCTCGATTATCCGGGTGTCGGTCCCGAGCATGCTTATTTGATGCAAAGCGGCCGTGTCCACTACGAATCCGCGACCGATGCCGAGACTCTCGACGCATTGACCGAGTGCGCGAGGTCCGAAGGAATCCTGATCGCGATCGAAACGGCGCATGCGTTCGTCGGCGCACGCCGCTATGCCGCGGCACATCCAGGATCGCGCATTCTGATCGGCTGCTCGGGGCGCGGCGACAAGGACATGCCGATCCTGCAGCGCACTGTTTTGAAAGACGGCTTCGCCGCATGAAGCCGAGCGAATCGATATCGGCGGCAATTGAACGCGCCAAGAGCCGCGGCAGCACCGCGCTCGTCGGCTTCCTCACGGGTGGATTTCCGACGCGGGCGAGCTTCAAGGCGAATCTTGCGGCCGTGGCCGGCGCCTGCGACGTCGTCGAAATCGGCGTGCCGTTCACCGATCCGATGGCGGACGGCACGACGATCCAGCGTGCGAGCTACGTGGCGCTGGCCGACGGCGTCACGTTGCCGTGGATCCTCGGTGAATTGCGGTCGCTCGAGACCCGGCACCGTGTGCCGATTCTGCTCATGAGCTACTTGAACCCATTGCTTGCCTACGGGCTCGAGCGCCTGCCGCAAGACGCCGCGGCCGCGGGAGTCGCGGGCTTCATCGTGCCGGACCTGCCGTTCGAGGAAAGCGGCGAGCTCAAAGCGGCGCTCGATCGGGAGGGCCTCGCGCTGATTCAAATGGTGACCCCGGTGACGCCCGCGGACCGGCTCGCGATGCTTTGCAGCGCGGCCGAGGGTTTCATCTACGCAGTGACGATGACCGGCACGACCGGCAAGTCGGTTGCCGTGCCGGATCAGGTGCTCGACTACATGGACCGCGTCAAGCGCGCCTCGAAAATTCCGGTATGCGCAGGATTTGGCATCCGCTCGCGCGAGCAGGTCGCCCGGTTCGGCGCGCACGTCGACGGCGTCGTGGTCGGTTCCGCGCTGGTCGAAGCGCTCGAACGAGGCGATGACGTCGGCGCATTCCTGGCCTCATTGCGCTGAAAGGAACGGGCGCCGTGAAACGGGTGTTTCGCGCCGCTTCGCTGATCCAGGTCGCCCATGCCCGCAATCTGTTGATCGCAGCGGGGATCGAGAGCGAAGTACGCAATCAATTCCTGGCCGGAGCGATGGGTGAGCTGCCGATGCTCGAGACCTGGCCGCAGCTCTTCGTCGACGACGCCGACGAGTACCGCGCAATCCGCGTGCTCGGCGAGGCGGATGCACCGAAGGGCGGCTCGCCCTGGACCTGCGCGGCCTGCGGCGAGCGGCTCGAACCTCAATTCACGACCTGTTGGCGCTGCGGCGCCGAGATTCCCGACGAACCTGCCTGAACCTCTCGATTGCTCCGGTAGGCGCCGGACATCTGTCGGACAAACACCGACACGCGTCTGCGAAAAGTCCGATTTCAGGTTCAGCCCCGGCCGATGGCAAGGCCCGGCCGCGATCGCTATAAATTGCCCCGATTGCGGACGCCGTGTTGCCGGCTGATCGAGCGCAGGAGCCAACATGATCTCGAGTACCGATCTTATTGCCGTGCGCCAATGCGCACCCGTCAACGCTTCCATGCCCGCGCCCGAATCCGCGCCGGTCGCTGGGTTCGGGGCCGCGCGGCTGCTCGGCGAATCCGCAGCGATGCGTGAGGTCTTTCGGCTCATCGAGCGGGTCGGGAGCACCGAGACGTGCATTCTACTGACCGGCGAGAGCGGGACCGGTAAGCAGCTCGCGGCGCATGCGATCCATGAGAGTGGCTCGCGACGTTCCGGGCCCCTGATCGCGTTCCATTGCTGCGCGGCGCCAAACGACGGACCCGACGCGGGGTGTGCCGAGTCCGGCGCCTTCGCGCGCGCCGGCGGCGGAACCCTGCTGCTCGACGAGTTCACCGAGCTGTCTTGGGAGGCACAGACGCGCCTGTTGCGTGTGCTGGAATCGCCCAAAGGCTGTCGCGTGATCGCGGCGACCAACCGCTGCCCGCTGCAGGCGGTCGAGGCCGGTCGATTGCGCGCGGATCTGCTGTACCGCCTCGCGGAATTTCCGATTGCGATGCCGCCGCTGCGGGATCGCGATGCCGATGTGCAGCTGCTCGCCGATTATTTTCTTGCCGCGCTGAATCGCCGCGCCGGGGCGCACAAGCATTTGTCGTCGGCCTCGTATCGCGTGCTCGAACGGCATGCATGGCCGGGCAATGTCCGTGAACTCAAGAACTGCATCGAGCGCGCATTCATACTCGGCGATCAAGAGCTCGAACTGACCGTTCTTGCGCACCGCGCCGCGCTGACGGCGGAGCCGGCGGCGCCGGATGACGGCCTGCGCGTGCGAATCCGCGTGGGCTCGCGCCTCGACGACGCGGAGCGCACGCTGATCGAGGCGACGCTCGACCACTTCCAGGGCGACAAGCGCCGGTCCGCCGGCGCGCTGGGCTGCAGCCTCAAGACGCTGTATAACAAGCTCAATGGATATTCGCAGAGCCAGGCAGCCGCGAGCTCATAGCGGGTTGGTATCCGGATGCTTTCCATGTCGCGCGTACTGATCGCGGACGACCATGCGGTGGTGCGCGCCGGATTACGCCAGTTCCTCGAGGCCGATTCCGCGACGACGCTGATCGGCGAGGCCGCCACCGGCAATGAAACGCTCGATCAGCTGCGCAAGCAGACCTGGGATTTGGTCCTGCTCGACATCCACATGCCCGACCGCAGCGGCCTCGACATTCTGCGCAACATTCAATTGAGCCATCCGGGCGTGCGGGTGCTCGTCATGAGCGGCCTGCCCGAACAGCAGTACGCGATCAACGTGCTGCGCGCCGGCGCGAGCGGCTATCTGTCGAAGGACTGCGCGCCGGAGGAGCTCATGAAGGCCGTGCGCACGGTGCTCGCGGGCCGGCGTTATGTCAGCACCGTCGTGGCCGAGATCCTGGTCGCGGACCTTGACGGCGATGCCGACCAGCCGATGCACGCGCGTCTCTCGGCGCGCGAATTTCAAATTTTCTGCAAGATCGCCGCAGGCCGAGGCGTATCCGAGATTGCCAACGAACTCTCGCTGAGCGTCAAGACCGTGAGCACTTACCGCAGCCGAATCCTCGAAAAGATGAATTTCCACGCAAATGCCGATATAACCTCCTATGCGCTGCGCAACGGATTGATTCAATAGCCGCATGAAGTGAGATTTTTCCTACAGCAAAACCCGTGCGGGGAACGTGGCGGCGCGGGGATTGGCGGCCGTAGACTAACGGGTGCTGAACACCGGAACGATGGACACCATGGCGAGGACCCAATTGTTGCGAGTCTTGCTCGTCGAGGACTCCAAGGTGCTGACCGAGCGCCTGTCCGAAGCCATCGGGCAGATCCCCGGCGTTGAACTCGTTGCGACCGCCGATACGGAATCGGGTGCCGTCTCGGCCGTCAGGCTCGCGTTGCCCGACGTGATCATCCTCGATTTGCATTTGAAGCAGGGCACCGGTTTCGGCGTCATGCGCGCACTCGCGAGCGACAGCCGCAAACCGCGCGTCGTGGTTCTCACGAATTACGACCTGCCCGAATACAAGAACGCGGCCGTCGCCTTGGGCGCAACGCACTTTCTCGACAAGTCGCGCGACTACGGCCGTCTCGGCGACGTTCTGCAGGAAATCTACGACGAGGGCTGAGCGCGGGTCTCTGCCTCGAGCATGCGCGCGAGGGGAATGACCGCGGTGACGACGGTTCCGCCCGACGGCGGGCTGCTCAATTGCCAGACACCGCCGAGCGCCGTGATGCGGTGGCGCATCGAGGAAAGCCCGTGCGATGCGATCGCCCGCCGACGGTCCAACGCTGTGCCCACGCCGTCGTCGCTGATGCGCATCGTGAATGAGTCGTCGCCGATCTCGACGGTCAAGTGGGCGCTGCGCGCGCGCGCGTGCTTCAAAATGTTCGTCAACGCCTCCTGGCAAACCCGGAAGATCGCGATCGCCGCCGGCGAATCGAATACCGGCTCCTCTTCCGGAATCGCCTCGGTGAATTGCAGACCGCCGCGCCGGCAGCTCTCGCGGAATTGCCAGCGCAGCGCCGCGAAGAGTCCCATGTTGTCGAGCAGCGTCGGGCGCAGCTCCTCGACGACGCGCCGCTTCAGATCGACGCCCGCGCTCAAGGATTCATGAATGCGCTTGAAGCGCTGCGCGACAGCCGGCTCGCTGGTCGGCAGGCGCCGCTCGAGCCACGACAAATCCATGCGCGCCGCGACCAGCAGGCCGCCCAACTCGTCGTGGAGCTCGCGCGACAGCCCGGCCTTCTCCTGCTCGGAAACCTGCTGCAGATGGGTCGAGAGCGCGGTCAACTCGCGCGTGCGCTCGGCGACGAGGCGCTCGAGCTCCAGCTTCTGGTCGCTTAGATCGATGGCTTGCCGCGCGCGCCGGCGCATCTCGCCGGCGACCAGGCGCACCGCGAGCAGCACGAGCGCCAGATTCAGAACGGAGCCCAGCGCAATGAAGCGGCGCGACCACACGAGATCCTCGCGCCAGTTCAGCGTGGCCGCGGACAGCTCGGCCGTCTCGCCCGCCTGCAGTGTCGCGATGCGCGCGCGGATCTCGTCGAGCAGCATCTTTCCGGCATCGACGCGCCGGATGTCGAACCCTCCGCGGTCTCGGCGTTGGAATGCGAACATCGTTTCATCGAGCTCGGCGAGCTTTGCCTGCGTCAACGAATGCAGCTCGCCGATGACGGCGGCCGCCGCGTCGGAACGCCCGTAGCTTTCCTCGAGCCGCCGCTCCGCCAGCGGAGTTGCCGCAACCGCTTTCGCATACGATTTCAGGTACGAATCCTCGGACGTCAACATGTAGCCGCGCTGCGCCGATTCGGCGCCCGTGATCCGCGCCATGAATTCGCTCAGGGCTTGCTCTCGGTCCTGCGAGCGATGGACGCGTTCGTTGGCGGCCGCGAGCCGCGTCTGGCCGGCGTTCGCGAGCAGGAACAAGCCGACCAAGAATCCGAGCAGCAAGATCGGCGGCAGCGCGACGTACCAGCGACCGAGATCGCCCAGCTCTTCGCCGAAAATCCTCATCGTCGAAGTCTCGGTGCAAGCACGCACGAAGTCCAGCCCGAGCCTGTGGGCGCTTTCCTACAAATTGCGCCGCGGGCAACCGGTTGCGCGCAGTGCGGCGCCGCGCGAGAATCGCGGTCCACATCACTGCGAGGAGAGACGCCATGGAAGCCACGGTCGATGGATCGAAACGCGCGGTGCGAAACGCCGCCGATCGAGTCGTCAATGATCTCAAGGACGGTGCGGGTCACGTTCGCGCCACCGGCGTCGCGGAGCTGCAGAATCTGATCGCGGATGTCGAGGATCTGCTGAACCACGTCGCCAATCTCAAGGATGCCGAGCTCGTGCGGGTGCGCGACCGCATTGCGAACAGTTTGGAAGCCGCCAAGGAAAGTGTCGCGAGCGTGGCCGCGTCGGTCAAAGCGCAGGCGCAGCGCGTCGCGAATTCGGCGGACGACTACGTGACGACGAGTCCCTGGCGGGCGCTCGGCATCGCGGCGCTCGCGGGAATCGCGGTCGGGCTGCTGGCGTCGCGCCGCTCGTAGCGGCGCGCGTCAGCTAGCCGCCGCGCATCGGACGGTCGACCGTGAGCGGCCGGCTGCGGCGCGCGACCAGGAACACGCCGAGCGCCGCGGCAAGCTGCAGCCATCCGAACCATGGGTGCCGGCCGGCGAGCGCGAGCCACAGCAGGCCCGAGAGCCACAGGACGCCCGCGACGATCGCGGCGTCGCGCCGGACGATCGAGGCGTCGATCTCGCGGCGCAGCTTGTCGAAGCCGGCACTTTCGACTTGCAGCCGAAAATCCCCGTCAGCGGCCTCGCGCACCGCGGATCTCACGATCTTCGGAACCAGCTTCCAAGTTTCGATCGCATCGGGAAGCCGCGTGCGCAAGCGCCGCAGCAGCGCGCGCGGGCTGGTGCGCTCGCGCATCCACTGGCGCAGCACCGGCCGCGCGGTCTTCCACAGGTCGAGCTCGGGGTAGAGCTGGCGGCCCAGCCCCTCGATGTTCAGCAGCGTCTTTTGCAGCAGGATCAGCTGCGGCTGAATCTGCATGTCGAAGCGGCGCGCGGTTTCGAACAGGCGCAGCAGCACCTGCCCGAACGAGATGTCCTTGAGCGGCTTGTTGAATATCGGCTCGCAGACCGTGCGCACCGCCGATTCCAATTCGTCGATGCGCGTGTGGCTCGGCACCCAGCCGGACTCGATGTGAAGGCTCGCGATGCGCCGGTAGTCGCGATCGAAAAACGCCATGAAGTTTTCGGCGAGATAATGCTGGTCGCGGACCTCGAGCGTGCCGACGATGCCGAAATCGACGGCCGCATAGCGCGGATTCTCGGGATCGTCGACCTGCACGAAGATGTTGCCGGGGTGCATGTCCGCGTGAAAAAAATTGTGCCGGAACACCTGCGTGAAGAAAATCTCGACGCCGTTCTCGGCGAGCTTCGCGATGTTGGTGCCGCGCGCGCGCAGCTCATCGATGCGGCTCACGATGATGCCGTGAATGCGCTCCATGACCATGACGTTGACGCGGCAGTAATCCCAGAAGACCTCGGGGACGTAGAGCAGCGTCGACCCCGCGAAATTGCGCTTCAGCTGCGAGGCGTTGCCCGCCTCGCGCAGCAGATCGAGTTCGTCGATCACCGTCTTGCGGTACTCGCCGACCACTTCGATCGGACGCAGCCGGCGACCCGTTTCCCAGTACTGGTCGGCGAGCCGGGCGAGCGCCTCGAGCACTTCGAGGTCGCGTTCGATGACTTCGTGCATTCCCGGCCGCAGGATCTTGACGACGACTTCGCGCCCGTTGCTCAAGGTCGCCGTGTGCACCTGGGCGATCGAGGCGGCCGCGAGCGGCGCGCGATCGAAGCTCGCGAACACCTCCGCGAGCGGACGCCCGAAGGCCGCCTCGACGGTCGCGACCGCGATCGCGCTGTCGAAAGGCGGCACCCGATCCTGCAGCTTCGCGAGCTCATCGGCGAGGTCGACGGGCAGCAAATCGCGACGCGTCGACAGGGCCTGACCGAACTTCACGAATATCGGTCCGAGCTCCTCGAGAGCGAGCCGCAGCCGCTCGCCCCGGGTGGCGCCGGCGCTGCGCTGAAACCAGGTCCAAGGCGACAAATAGAACAGGAATCGAAGCGGCCGGTACAAGTGGGTCGCGCGCACGAAATCGTCGAGCCCGTGCCTGACGAGCGCACGTTGGATTTGCAGCAGGCGGCGGGCGACGCGCAATCGCATCAGGCGCCGCCCTGGAGGCGCAGTTCGAGGCGCTTGAGGCGGGCCTCGACGCGATCGCTCGCCTCGCGCAGCTCATCGACGCCGCGCAGAAACTCTTCGACTTCCGGCTTGGAGGCGAGATCGCGGCTCTCTTCCTGCAGGTACTCGGCGACATTCTGGCCGAAGCTGCGCGCGACTTGGCGCGACCAGGACAGCGTCTCGCGCACCAGAATGCCGATGCGCCGCGCGGGCAGATCCCCGACCCAACGAGACAATTCTTCCTCGAGATCCGGGCGTGCAAGCCCAGCCAGTTCGCGGAACGCCGCGGCAACTTCCGCGTCGCCGCGCACTTGCGCGGCGCTCACGCCGGAGGCGCCGTTCAGCAGCTGCAGCAGCGCCGACACAGAGCCGGAAATCACCGCGTCGGTGGCGGGCGGCGCGCCGCTCACGCCGCCCGCGCCGTCGGACCCGTCGGACCCGTCGGCCGGTTTGCTGAGCAGCAGGCGGCCGCCGAATTCCTCGACGCGCAGGCGCATCAGACCCTGGACGTCCACCTGCAGCGACTTGCCGGTGAGCCTGCGGCGCAACAGCGCGCTCGCCGCCGGTTGCGCATCGATGTTGCGGTTGAGCATGGACTCGACCGCGGCGAGCCAAGCGGGCGTTGCGGGCATGTCAGATTTTGTAGCCGCGGTGCAGTGCGACGATGCCGCCCGACAGATTGTGGTAGCGGGTTTGGGAGAATCCCGCATCGCGCAGCATCGCGAGCAAGGTTTCCTGGTCCGGATGCATGCGAATCGACTCGGCGAGGTAGCGGTAGCTGTCCGCGTCGTTGGCGACGACGCGGCCAAGCAAGGGCAGCACCTTGAATGAATAGGCATCGTAGAGCGGCTGCAAACCGGGGGCCGTCGGTTTCGAGAATTCGAGCACGAGCAGCTGGCCGCCTACTTTCAGCACCCGATGCATCGAGCGCAGCGCCGCCGGCTTGTCGGTGACGTTGCGCAGCCCGAAGCCGATCATCACGCAGTCGAACGAATGGTCCTCGAACGGCAGCCGCTCGGCGTCCGCGACCACGCACTCGACGTTGCCGACGAAGCCCGCGTCGATGAGCCGGTCGCGGCCGCGGTCGAGCATCGCCGGATTGACGTCGGAGAGGACTACGCGGCCCCGCTTGCCGACCTGGCGCAGCATGCCGATCGTCAAGTCGCCCGTGCCGCCCGCGACGTCGAGCGCGCGGCCTCCCGGACGCAGCCCCGTCAATGACAATGCGAATTGTTTCCAGAGGCGGTGCACGCCGAACGACATCAGGTCGTTCATGAGGTCGTATTTGCCCGCGACCGAGGCGAACACCGAGCGCACTCGATCGGCTTTCTCGGCCCAGTCGACGGTTTGGTAGCCGAAATCAACAGTGCGTTTGGATTCGTTCATGGTGCGCCTTGCCTCGTGGCGCCCATTGTAGCCGACTCGCGCGGGCTTTTATTTCGAGCGCGGGAGATCCTGTTTTCCGCAGTTGCTCCCGCGGGCCGCGCTGGAGCCGGGCGCCGTCGCGCCGGGCGCCGCGGTTCCAGGCGAACCGGCGCCGGCCGCCCGCGCCTCCTCGCAGCGCTCCAGATAGCGTTTCCAGTTGCGCGCGCGCTCGCGGCCGAGCTCGTAGAGCAGCGTCCAGGAATACAGTCCGGTGCTGTGCCCGTCGTCGAACAGCAAGCGCAGCGCGTAGTTGCCGATCGGCTCGACGCTGCTGATGCCGACCGCTTGCTTGCCGAGCTGCAGGATTCCTTCGCCGAGATTGTGGCCCGTGACTTCGGCAGAGGGCGAGAATACGCGAAGATATTCGAACGGCAGCTCGAAATGGGCGCCGTCGTCGAAGCGAATATCGAGCAGCCGCGACTCGGTGCGGATTTTGATCTCGGTCGGTTGCGGCATGGGTGTTGCTCGGCTAGCGCAGGATACGCATCGGTCAGAGGATGTAGCGCGACAGGTCTTGATCGCGCGCGAGTTCGCCGAGATGCGTCTCGACATAATTTCGATCGATCAGCACGCGCGTGCCGTTGCGATCGGCGGCGTCGAACGAAACGCCCTCGAGGAGCCGCTCCATGACGGTATGCAGCCGGCGCGCGCCGATGTTTTCGGTGCGCTCATTGACCTCGAAGGCGACCTCGGCGAGCCGTTGCACGCCCGACGCCTCGAATTCCAGCTCGAGGCCTTCGGTGCCGAGCAGCGCCGCGTACTGGCGGCACAGCGACGCGTCGGGCTCGGTCAGAATGCGCACGAAGTCGTCGACGCGCAGCGGCTCGAGCTCGACGCGAATCGGCAGCCGGCCCTGCAGCTCCGGGATCAGGTCCGAGGGCTTCGACATGTGAAAGGCGCCCGAGGCGATGAACAACATGTGGTCGGTCTTCACCGTTCCGTATTTGGTGTTGACGGTGCAGCCCTCGACCAGCGGCAGCAAGTCGCGCTGCACGCCTTCGCGCGAGACGTCGGCGCCGACGGTCTCCTGGCGGCGCGCGATCTTGTCGATCTCGTCGATGAATACGATGCCGTTTTGCTCGGCATTTTCGACCGCCTGCAGCTTCAGTTCCTCCTCGTTGATCATCTTGGCGGCTTCTTCGTCGACCAAGAGCTTGAGCGCCTCCTTGATCTTCAGCCTGCGCTGACGCACGCGCCCACCACCCAAGTTTTGGAACATGCCTTGCAGCTGCTGCGTCATCTCCTCCATGCCGGGCGGCGCCATGATCTCGACGCCCGTGCTCAATGCCCGCAGCTCGATCTCGATCTCGCGCTCATCGAGCTCATGTTCGCGCAGCATCTTGCGAAAGCGCTGCCGGGACTCGCCGTCGCGCGGCGCGCCGTCGCCCGTGAAGCCCGCCTGGGCTCGCGGCAGCAGCACGTCGAGGACCCGGTCCTCGGCCGCGTCGGCAGCCCGGTGACGGACTTTCACCATGGCTTCTTCTCGCGTCATTTTGACGGAGATCTCGACAAGATCGCGGACGATCGAGTCAACTTCACGGCCGACATAGCCGACTTCGGTGAATTTCGTGGCCTCCACCTTGATGAACGGCGCCTTGGCGAGCCGCGCAAGCCGGCGCGCGATTTCGGTCTTGCCGACGCCGGTCGGGCCGATCATCAAGATGTTTTTGGGCGTGATCTCCTGGCGCAGCGAGGCGGCGACCTGCTGGCGCCGCCAGCGGTTGCGAAGCGCGATGGCAACCGCGCGCTTGGCGGCCGACTGGCCGACGATGTGCTTGTCCAGTTCCTCGACGATTTCCCGCGGCGTCATCTGCGACATGCGGCTTCAGAGCTCCTCGATCGTCAAATTTCGATTGGTGTAGATGCAGATGTCGGCGGCGATCTGCAGCGAGCGCTCGACGATTTCACGGGCCGAGAGGTCGGTCGACTGCATCAGGGCCATGGCGGCGGACTGCGCATAGGGGCCGCCCGAGCCGATCGCGATCAGATCCTGCTCGGGTTCGATGACATCGCCGTTGCCCGAGATGACGTAGGTGTTGCCGGCGTCGGCGACGCACAGCAGCGCCTCCAACCTGCGCAGACTCCGATCGCTGCGCCAATCCTTCGCAAGCTCGATCGCCGCGCGCGTGAGGTTGCCGAATTTCTCGAGCTTGCCTTCGAAGCGCTCGAACAAGGTGAAGGCGTCGGCGGTGCCGCCCGCGAATCCCGCGAGCACCTTGTCGCCGTAGAGGCGGCGCACTTTGCGCGCGTTGCCTTTCATGACGGTCTGGCCGAGCGTGACCTGCCCGTCGCCGCCGACCGCTACGCGACCATTACGGCGTACCGCCAGGATCGTCGTGCCGTAAATGACATCGGGTTCGTGATTCATCGGAACCTGATCATTTGGGGCCTCGAAGCGCCGTTTCAAGCGCGCTTTAGGAGCGGCGCCGGGCGCGCGGGTGCGCGGCCTCATAGACGCTCGCCAAATGCTGGAAATCCAAATGCGTGTAAATCTGCGTCGTGCCGATGTCGGCGTGGCCCAAGAGCTCCTGGACGCCGCGCAAATTGCCGCTCGATTCAAGCAGATGCGTCGCGAACGAGTGACGAAACATATGCGGGTGCACGTGCATGCCGATGCCCTGCCGGCGCGCCCAGTGCGCAACGCGCAGCTGGACTGCGCGCACCGCGAGCCGCCGGCCGCGGGGCCCCAAGAATAATGCGGTCTGCGGCGTCGCCGGCTTGACGCGCTCGAGCAGCTGGCGGCGCTCCTCGAGCCAGCGCCGCAGCGCTTCGATCGCAAAGGTGCCCACGGGGACGATCCGGGTCTTGTCGCCCTTGCCGAGCACGCGCACGGTGCGGTCCTTGAGATCGAGTTCGGTGACATCGAGTCCCACGAGTTCGCCGAGCCGCAACCCCGAGGAGTAAAAGAGCTCCATGATCGCCTTGTCGCGCGTCGAGATCGAATCGTCGGCGCGAAAGCCGAGGAGGCGCCCCATTTGGTCCGCATCGAGCGTTTCCGGCAGACGCTTCTTCGGCTTCGGCGCACTGACTCCCTGCGCCGGATTACGATCCGACTGCGTCTCGCGGCCGAGAAAGCCGAAAAACGTGCGCAGCGCAGAGAGCCGCCGCTGAATGCTGCGCGGCGCGAGGCCCGCGGCGTGCTCCGCGGCCGCAAACGCGCGCACTCCTTGGTGGTCGAGCTCGGTCCAGGAGGATAGGCGGCGGCGCTTGCAGTAAGCCGCGAGCGCCTCGAGGTCGCGCCGGTAGGCCGCGACCGTATGAAGGCTCATGCGCCGCTCGCTCGCGAGATGCGCGAGGAATGCTGCGAGCCGATCGGCGTCATCGGCGTTCACAGCTTGCGGCGCCGCCTCGTGACCGTCTAACGCGTCAATGCGTACGCGACGAGCTCGCCGATCCGCGACAGGAACTCGGTGCTCATGGTCGGGTGGAAGCGATCCACGTCGCTTGCGCCGATCGCGAGAATTCCGAGGCTGCCCTTGGGTCCGATCGGGGTCAGTGCCACCGAGCCGATTTCCACCGTGTCCTTGCCGAACAAGTAATCGCGCTGGGTATCGCGAATCTGGCCGCAGCGCGGCTTGCCGGATTGCAGCAGCGACTCGAACGACTTGATCTCGGCGCTGCCGGGATCCTCGGCGCGCAAGAAGCGCGTCGCCTGCGGTTCGACGTTGCGCGCCGCTTCGAGGAACAGAACCAGCACCGAGTGCATGGCCTCGAAATCCTCGCGCAGCGAAGTCTCGATCGCATTCACGGTTCCCGCGAGGCCTTGGGCGCGAATCAGCCGCTGGCTCAAGCGATGGATGCGGTCGGCGAGCACGTCGTTCGCGCGCGCGACATCGACGAGCTCCTTGAGCTTGCGTTCGAGCGACTGGTTGCGCTCGCGCAGCACCTCGACCTGGCGCTCGACCAAACTCACCGTTGCACCCGGGTCGCGCAGGTGCGGCAGCCGCAGCTTCGTCAAGAGCGGGCCGTTCCGCTCGAAGAAATCGGGATAGGTCTGCAGATATTGCGCAACCTCGGCATCGCTGAGGCTCGCCGGTTTGATCTCGCGCGCGTGGTTCGTCGTCATTTGTCGATTTCTCCCGATATTGTTGAATTCATATCTCGATCGATCCGGTGAACACCGTGGTCGCCGGACCCGTCAACCAAATGTGTTTCCCCGGACCCTGCCAGGATACGCTTGCCGTGCCGCCTTTGAGGTCCACGGCGACTTCCTTGTCGAGAAGATTCCAGCGGCGTCCGACCGCGACCGCCGCGCAGGCGCCGGTGCCGCAAGCCTGTGTCTCTCCGGCTCCGCGTTCGAATACCCGCAGTCGGATGTGGCCGCGACCGACGATTTGCATGAACCCGACGTTGGTGCGGTTCGGAAATTTCGGATGGCGTTCCAGCACCGGCCCCAAAATCGCGACCGGCGCGGCTTCCACATCCGCGGCGCGCATCACCACATGCGGGTTTCCCATCGAGACCGCGCCGAATTCGACCTTGCGCCCGTCGAGGCTCAAGGTATACGTCGGCGATTCGCCGTCGGCCTCCATCGGCAGCGCCTTGGGGTCGAAATTCGGAACGCCCATGTCCACCGAGACGAGTCCGTCTTCGCGGACCAGTGCACGCACCGATCCGCCGGGGCAGTCGAGGTTCAGCTCGCGGCCGAGCTCGGGCTTGCGCGCATAGAGCAGGGCGGCGATGCAGCGCGCGCCGTTGCCGCATTGCTCGACTTCGCTGCCGTCGGAATTGAAGATGCGGTAAAAAGCCCGGGCGCGCGCGTCGCGCGGCGCCTCGAGCATCAGCGCCTGATCGAATCCTATGCCGGTGTGGCGATCGGCCAGGATGCGAAATTTTTCGCGGTCGAGAATTGCGCCGGCGGACGGCGGCGGGGCATCGAATACCAAAAAGTCGTTGCCGAGGCCCTGCATCTTCAGAAACTCGATGCGCATGGGCGCGAGCATAGCCCAAGCACCGCTTCGTCGCGAGCGCGAGATGGTCGCGGGGCTTGCGCAAAGCGGCGCAGGGTCTTACCTTTGTGAAAAATAACAACGGATCCTCATGCGCCACATCATGGTGTTGAACTCGAAGGGCGGATGCGGCAAGAGCACGCTCGCCACCAATCTCGCGGTATTCTTCGCGCGCGAGGGCCGCGAGGTCTGCATCGCCGATTATGATCCCCAGCGTTCGAGTCTCGATTGGCTCGCGCAGCGGCCCGCCGACTTGCCCAAGATCGGCGGCGTGCCGGCCTACGAAGAAGGCATTCGCGGCGTGCCGCGCTCGACCGAGGTACTCGTCATCGATGCGCCCGCGCGCGTGCACGGCGCCGAGCTCAATGAGCTCGTGCGCCGCGCCGAGACCATTCTAGTGCCGGTGCTGCCCTCGACCGTGGACATGAAGGCCTGCAGCCGATTCCTCGCGGATTTGCTCGAAATCGGCAAGGTTTCGCGCAAGCAGGCGCGGCTCGCGGTCGTCGCGAACCGCGTGCGCGAGCAGACGCTGATATTCGAAGAGCTCGAGCTCTACCTCTCGCAGCTCAAGCTGCCCTATCTCGGCAGCCTGCGGGAAGCGCAGAACTACATCCGCGCTTACGCGCGCGGCATGGGCGTCATGGAGCTGCCCGAATACCTTGCGTGGCCGGACTGGAAGCAGTGGCAGCCGATCACCGAATGGCTCGAGAGCAAGCGCAGCCAACCTGCCGCTTGAGCAGGGGGCGCTAGAGGCACGCCCGAATTCCTCGGTCGAGGTCGTGAAACTCGAGCGCAACGCCAATGAGCTCGCGCATGCGCCGATTGTCGACACGGCGCGATTCCGCAAGAAAAGACCACGCGGCCGGCGAAAGCGCCGCCTGTGCGCGCTCGCGGCTCACGAGCGGCGGGGCGGGTAGATTCGCGATGCGCGCGACACGCTGCAAATACCCGGTCAGGCTGTCGTCGGTGCCGTCGGTCACGTTGACGATGCGCCGGTCGGCGTGCGCCGAAACACCGGCGGCGATGCACGCGGTGACCAAATCCTCGACGTGGATGCGGTTCGCGGGCGTCGCCTCCTCGGGCACGATCGCCGGTTCGCCGCGGCGCAGGCGCTCGAGCGGCAGCCGGCCGGGGCCGTAAATGCCCGCTACGCGCAGGATGCACCAGGACACCCCGCGCCGCTCGGCCCAGTCGCGCAAGTAGACTTCCGCGGCAAGCCGCCGCACCGCGCGCGCCGAGAGCGGCGCCGGCGGTGTTTCCTCGTCGACGCGGGCGCCGCCGTGATCGCCGTAGACGCCGGTCGTGCTGAGATAGACGAGGCGCCGCATCGCGCCGCCGCTCCCGTCGAGGAAGCGTTCGAGCCGCGGATCGGCGCTTCCGTCCGCCGGCGGCGGCGCCGCGTAATAGACGAGTTCTCCGCGCAGCTCGAGCAGCGTCGCCAGACGCGGCGCATCGAGATCGAGCGCGACGGGGTGCGCGCCGGTCGCCGCGATCTCCCGCAGGCTCTCAGCGCGGCGCGCAGTGCCGCGCACCGCGGCGCCCGCCGCGAGCCATCGCCGGCTCAAGCGGAGGCCGGTATACCCGCAACCGACGATGGAAACGGACTGCATGCTAATGTGCCGGTGCAAAGGATGATGATGCGCATCAGTTTAACGAACCCGCGGCACACATTCAGCGCGACGCGCGAGCAGTCGGTGCTCGACGCGGCGCTGGCTGCGGGCCTGAACCTGCCGCACAGCTGCAAGACCGGCAATTGCAACTTGTGCCGCGCGCGCTTGATCGGCGGATCGATCCGCTATCCGCACGGTCGCCCGCTCGGCCTCACGGAGCAGGATGCGGCCGACGGCACGATCTTGATTTGCCAGGCGCGCGCCGAGAGCGATTTGGAACTCGAGCCGATCGTCGCCGCTGCCGCGGGCGAGCTGCGGATCAGGCGCCTGCCGTGCCGCATCGAGCGCGTCCAGCCGCTCTCGCATGACGTCATGGCCTTGTACCTGCGCCTGCCGATCGTCGAGACCTTCCAATTCGAGCCGGGGCAATACATCGACATCATGCTGGAAGGCGGTCGGCGGCGCAGTTTTTCGATCGCCTCGCCGCCGCACGATTCCAAGCTGCTCGAATTGCACGTGCGGCGCGTCGCGGGCGGCGAGTTCACCGAGCGGCTGTTCAGCGAAGAGATGCGCGATGCGCTGCTCAACATCGAGGGCCCGCTCGGACAATTCGTATACCGGCCCGCGGCAGCAGAGGCGCCCGCCGCCCCGCTGCTGATGATCGGCGGCGGCACGGGGCTTGCGCCGCTCATGAGCATTCTGCGCCACGTCGTCGAGACCGGCATCGACCGCGAGATCGCCTTGTATTGGGGTGTGCGCAGCGAGCGGGATCTGTACGCTCATGCGACGCTCGAGCGGCTCGCCGCGAGCGCGCGCGGATTTCGCTACGTGCCGGTGCTGTCGGAGCCGCACCTCAATTGGAACGGCCGCGCGGGGTGGGTCCACGAGGCGGCGCTGCGTGATCTCGGCACACCGAGCGGCTACGACATTTATGCGAGCGGGCCGCCGGCGATGATCGCTGCGGTGCGCACTGAATTTGCGGCGCGCGGCGTGGATCCCGCGCGATTGTTCTTCGACTCGTTCGACTATGCGCCCGACGCGCTCGAACGCCAGCGAACCAGCGCCGCGACCAATTCCTGATCTTCGGCCGATTTGGCCTCGATCAGCGGCGCGCCGAGTCCGAGATCCCTGAGACTCTCGGCCACGCGGGCGCTCGGGACCAGCCAATGCGAGCGCTCGAACGACTCGCGCAGAGCAGGGGTCGCCATGCGCAACAGGCTCGCGCCGATTTCCGCGCTCGTCGAGGTGACAACCTGGATCTCGCCTGCGTCGAACTGATCCTCGAGCGCGGCGAGTTCGGCGCCGCTCGGCGCGGCCGGCACGCGCGCATAGACCTCGGCCTGCTCGACGATCGCCCCGCGCTGCGCGAGCGCGGCCGCGAGCAGCTCTCGGCCGCCGCTGCCTTTGATCAGCAGCACGCGACGGCCCTCGAGGCTCTGCAGCCGGGGCTCCGCGAGCAGTCCCTCCGAATCGAATCCGCCGGTCGGCACCACGGCGACCCGATAGCCGGCCTGATTCAGCGCGCGCGCCGTTGCGGGCCCGACCGCCGCGAGCTGGAGATCGCGCTTCTCTTCGAGCAGCGGCGCGCCGAAGCGCACGGCGTTCGCGCTCATGAACACGATCCAGTCGAATCGGTCGAGCTTCCCCAATCGGCCGAGCAGCGCGCGCCATTGAGGGCCGCGCCGATCGGTCAGCGGCTTGACCTCGAGCGCGGGGAATTGGATGCTCGCGGCGCCTTCAGCGGCGAGCAATCGGCACAGCGGGGTCGCTTGCTGCTCGGGACGCGTCACCAAAACCCCGAGACCGAGCAATGCGTCCACGGCTCAATCCGTGCGCAGCCGCGCGAGCAGGGCGTCGGCACCGGCGGCGAGCACCCGCTCGGCGAGCCGGGTGCCGAGTGATACCGATTCTCCGGCGGACCCGGAAATCCGCTCGCGCAGCAGCCGTGATCCGTCGGGTTCGGCGACCAGTCCGTCGATCGTCAGCTGATTCGCGGTGAGCCGGGCGTAGGCGGCAATCGGCGACTGACAGCTGCCGCCGAGCCGATGCGAAAAGGCGCGCTCCGCATCGATCGCGATCCGCGTCGGCGCGTGTTCCAGTGCCTCGAGACGCTGCCGCGTGAGCCGGTCGTCGCTGCGGCACTCGACGCCGATCACGCCCTGGCCGACCGCGGGCAGAGAAACGCTCGCATCGAGCCGGGCCGTGATCCGCGATTCCAGCCCGAGGCGCGCGAGCCCCGCGCATGCGAGCACGATGGCATCGAGTTCACCGTCGTCGAGCCGACGCAGCCGCGTATTGACGTTGCCGCGCAGCGCATGAATCTCGAGGTCGGGCCGCGCCGCCAGCAGCTGCGCCTGGCGCCTCAGGCTCGAGGTGCCGACCCGAGCGGCCGGCGGCAGATCCTGCAGGCGTGCAAAGCGCGTCGCCACCAGCGCATCGAGGGGATCCGCACGTTGCAGCACCGCGCCGATCACGAAACCTGGCGGCATCTCCGCCGGCACGTCCTTCATCGAGTGGACCGCGATCTCGGCGCGACCCTGCTCGAGCGCGGTTTCGAGTTCTTTGATGAACAGGCCCTTGCCGCCGATCGCCGCGAGGCTCCGATCCTGAATGAGATCGCCCTTCGTCGACATCGGCACGAGTTCGACCGCGAGCCCGGCATGCGCGGCGCGCAGCAGGTCTGCGACATGCTCTGCCTGCCAAATCGCCAACTGGCTCTTGCGGGTCGCGATTCGCAGCGTGGGGTTCGTCATTGGTGATTCATCGGTGGAATGGTGGACCGGAAGCGCTGCGCGCGCGGCACGCTAGTCCGCGGCGGCGGTGAACAGCGCGGACTTCAGGCGGTAGATCGACGATATGTCCTCGTCGCCATATCCCGAGGCGATCAGGCGCGCGTACTCCGCGATCGTCGATTCGACGACGCTGAGCTTCACGCCGTGGGCAGCCGCCATCTCGCGGCAGATGCGCAGGTCCTTGTCGTGCAGGCGCACGCGAAAGCCCGCCGGATAACTCTCATTGGCCATGAACGGCGCGCGATTCACGAAATACCAGCTCGAGCCCGCGCCCTTGCCGAGCGTCTCGATGAGCCGATCGAGCGGCAGACCCTCGGCTTTCGCGAACGCCATCGCCTCGCCGACCGCCTGGATGATTCCGGCGCACATGATTTGATTGGTGGCTTTCGCGGCCTGACCCGCGCCGCTGCCGCCCATATAGGTGATCGTGCGGCCGAGCCGCTCCAAGATCGCCCGCGCGCGCGTGAATTCGGATTCCTCGCCGCCGACCATGATCGCGAGCGTGGCCGCGCGTGCGCCTTCGACGCCGCCGCTGACCGGGCAGTCGAGGAATCCGACGCCCACGGCCGCGAGCTCACGCTGCATGTCGCGCGCCGTGCCTGCGCCGACGGTGGAGCAATCCACGACGATGGCGCCGGCCTTCAAGCCGGGTTTCAGCGCGCCGACCACGGCGCGAAGGTCCGCGTCCGCCGAAACGCAGATGACGATCGCATCGCAAGCCGCCGCCAGCGCCGGCAAACTGTCGAAAGCGACGACCTCCAAATCCGCGGCGAGCGCCACGGCCTTCTCCCGCGTGCGGTTCCAAACGCCGGTCAGCATGCCCGAGGCGCGCAAGTTTCGAGCCATCGAGGCTCCCATGGCGCCCAATCCGACAAAGCCAGTGCGCATACGCTCCTGATCTCCCGGGAAATCGGTTTTAGATAGCGCGTAGGGTAAGGCTTTGCGGCGGGTGCGGCAAAGCGCTAATCAGGAAAAAAACCGGGCGGCGCGATTCAGGCGCGACTCAGCCCGAATTGCCGTTGCAGATGTTGTCGGCGTCCTGCTTCGCATTGAGCCGCTGCGTGTCGATCTCCTCGGAGGTCAGGAACACGCGTTCGCCGTTGTCGCCGAGCTTGTACAGGTGCCGCCCCTCGATGAGCTGCTTGTAGCGGTCCTGGGCCTCGGCACACTGCTTGGCCTTGTTCGCGGCAACATCTTGATCGACGGCCTGTTTGACCTTCGGCGGAATTTGCGGATTGTTCGAATCGCCTCCGGCCGCGGGCCGCGTTGATGCCGGAGGTCGACGGCGTCGACGGATGGGTGCCGAGATAGGGAACAATCTCGGCATGCACTCCGTCAGGCGGTCGGTCGCCGTACTGCACCTTGCCCTGTGTATCGACCCATTTGTAAACAACGGCCGACGCCAGGCCTGACCAGGCGAGCAGCGCTGCACACAAAAAAACCCGTTTCATGGTTCGACCCTCGATTCAAAAACACGTCGCAACGCGAGCAGTCCTACAAAGCGCGTGAGCCCGATTCGCCGGTACGGATACGAACCGCTTGGCCGAGCTCGGCAACGAAAATCTTGCCGTCGCCGATTTTGCCGGTCCGCGCCGTCTCGATGATCGCCTCAATGACACGATCGACCTGCTCGTCATCAACCGCCAGCTCGAGCTTCACTTTGGGCAGAAAGTCCACGACGTACTCTGCACCTCGATATAGCTCAGTGTGGCCTTTTTGCCGCCCAAAGCCTTTGACTTCGGTCACGGTAATGCCCTGAACTCCCACGTCGGCCAGGGCGGCACGCACATCGTCCAGCTTGAACGGCTTGATGATGGCAACGACCATTTTCATTCGGAAAGCTCCTCGGTGGTAGTCAATAGCCTACATTTTGTTAAGAAGGCAGTGTAGCAGCGCCATGCGGCCTTGGCTGTTGCAATGCAGCATGGATAGTTCCAAATTGCTGATGTATAAACAGTCAGCGTCTTGCGCCGGGTGCGCGAATTAAAAAACGGCGCGGGTTCTTTGAGAACCCACGCCGCCGGAATATCGCACCGACGGGGGAGTTGGCTGGCTTGCCGGCGCGAGATGCTCCTAAAAAGTCAGAGGTTGTGCGTCACTCAAATCGGCGGCGAGGCCTCTGCGGATCCTCGCCATAACTCCTTGTTTGGCTGGCCAAATTCACTAAATTCACTCCGGTCCGTTCGATCCACTCAGATCGCGTCGGGACCCACTTCGCCGGTGCGGATGCGCAGCGCCTGTTCGAGCTCGCATACCCAGATCTTGCCGTCACCTGCCTTGCCGGTCCTCGCAACGTTGCAAACCGCCTCGACAACCTGCTCGAAAATCGAATCGTCAACCGCGAGCTCAATCTTCGCGGTCGGCAAAAAATCCATGTGCAATTCGGCGCCGTGATGGAATTCCGAATGTGCGTTCGGACGCCCATAGCCATGCACTTCCGTGACCGTCACGCCCTGGATGCCGAGGTCGGCAACCGCTTGTCGGACCTCGTCGACTTTGAACGGCTTGATGATGGCGGTGATCAACTTCATGCATTGTTCCCCACCCGCATCGATCGTTCGCGTTGCCTCCGCTCGGCTGCTGCTGCTGTTGTTCTATGCAATGCAGCTTCCGTGCCAGGTGCCTGCGACCATAAAATCAATGCCTTATATATGAGATCGATAACTTTGCGCACCGACTTGGCGCATTGGCGGCTCTCCGGCGCGTTATCGAAGTGCGATAGACTTCCGCGGCCTCCGAATATCCCGCGTTTCGACCCCCAAGGACATGGCCATGAGCTTCTTCAATTCCACGGCGCTCGATGATTTGGCACGCCGCTTGGCGGAGTCCGTCCCGGAACACTTGCGCGAGTTCGGGCGCGACATGGAGGCGAATTTCAAAGCGGTGCTGCAGGCGCAGCTCAGCAAGCTGGATCTGGTCAGCCGCCAGGAGTTCGACGTGCAGGCGGAAGTGTTGGCGCGTACCCGGGCACAGCTCGCGGCACTCGAGGCGCGGCTCAAAGACATCGAAAACAAGCTCTCGCCCGCCTAAACACGCATCACGCCACACGCGTCACGCCACACGCGTCACGCCACACGCGTCACCGCAAAGGTGCATGACCGTGCGCTCGAGCATCTCCGCCGGCACCCCTTGGGGCGACATCGTCGGCTATTCTCGCGCAGTGCGCGTCAGCTTGCAGAAGATCGCGGCGGCCGCCATCTGGGGCCTCATTCCGGTCGGTACTCGATTCTTCGTGCTGAAGTTCGATGCGATCAGCTTCAAAAGGCAGCTCGGCCGAGTACTTCGAACACATCGGCTCAGACACGATTCAGCGGGTGAACGCAGAATTTGCCACGCGTCGTAAGCAATTCGAGAAGGTCCAGCTGCGCTGGCGGGTCAGCCGGGGGACAAAGCGCTCATTGGGGTGGATCCCGTTCAAAGCGGCGCAGCTCAAGCGCAAAGGCAAGACTTTGCGCTTCTCTGGCAAGGCGATTCGGGTATTCGAACCGGCAAGGCTCGATGGGGCGAAGTGCAAGTGCGGCTGTTTTGCCCAGGATGCGGTGGGCGATTGGTGGCTGTGTGTCCCGGTCGAGCAACTGTCGCAGCCCCTATTGCCTAAACACGTGGATGTCGGGCTCGACCTGGGGCTCAAGAGACACGGTCGCGACGAGCGACGGGGAAAAGCTCGAAGCGGGTCAATTTTACCGGGATCTCGAGTCGAAGATCGCCGAGGCACAGCGCCGCGGTCATCGGCGCCAGGCAAAGCGTCTGCACCGCACCGCCTCCCGCCGACGCAAGGATGCCTTGCATAAGTTCTCGACCGAAGTCATCGACCGGTATCAAGAGATTTTCGTAGGCGATGTGAGCAGCCTGAAGCTGGCTAGGACTCGGATGGCGAAATCCGTGCTCGACGCGGGTTGGGGGTTGCTCAAGACGCAGTTGCAGTACAAGGGCCAGCAGGCCGGCAGAAGCGTTCGAATCGTCTGCGAAAGAAACACAACGCGAGCCTGCAGCAGCTGCGGGGCCCTCTCGGGACCTGCAGGTCTGGACATGCTCGCTGTAAGGATCTGGACGTGTCGGGAGTGTGGTGACACTCACGATCGGGACGTGAATGCGGCCCGCAACATCCGATCTGCGGGTGAGGATCCCACGTCCGTCCGCGGGAACAAGCAATCGCCGTCCGTGCGCCGCCGAGCCAGGCATCTTGCCGATGCGAGGCTAGGACGAGCGCACTGACGGCGGCGGCATGAGCACCGGGGAGCCGGTCTTCATCATCCTGTTCGGCGCCTGGCTGCAAAGTTGCCGCATCCACGGGCGCGTCGTCGCAGGCGGCGCGATCGCGTTCGTCGGCGTCGTGCTGACTTCGCTGGGCGCCGGGACGCCCCATCTCGGAGATTGGGTGGGCACGCTGCTGGTGCTCGTCGGCGCGATGTGCTGGTCCTTGTATACCGTGCTCGTCGCAAGCCTCGCGCGGCGCTACGGTGCGTTGCCGGGCGATCCGCCCGGCTGACGCCGGCGGGCTCAATCGCGACGGCCCTGGTGGCTACGCAGCAGATCGGACACCAACACGCCGTTGATTTTCATGCCGGTCAAGTTCGAGTCCGAGATCGAAACTTCCGCGAGATTGACGTTCGTGAAACTGGTTGTCGAGAGCTTCGTGTCGGAAAAGCTCGACTCCGAGAGATCCGCATCTTGCGCCCGAAGTCGTTCCCGAATATTTGTCAGGTGCATGTACTCTCCTACCGCGTCGCGCCGGCGGCTGTCCCCGCATGCTACGCTCACTGCGGCGAAGCCGCGCCGCGCCGGCGGCCGACACTGCACGACAACCGGAGAATTCGAGATCAACGAGCACCGCCTTGGACGTCGCTGACGCTTCCCGCGCGGATCGGCCGCAAGCCCTGGAGCCGTCGCTGCGCCGCGTGATCGGCGTCAAGGGCCTCGCGTTCATGGCGGTCAACGTCGTCATCGGCGCAGGGATTTTCGGGCTGCCCGGGCTCGTCGCGGCGCTCGTGGGGCCCGCCGCACTGCTCGCATATCTCGTGGTCACGGTGCTGATCTTTCTCGTGGGCCTATGCTTTGCCGAGGTCGGCAGCCGTGTCACGGGCGCCGGCGGGCTCTATGCCTACGCCTGCATGTCGTTCGGGCCCATCGTCGGCGGAATCGCGGGCACGTTGATCTGGGCCGCAAATTCCGTGGTACCGAACGCCGCGGTCGCGAACTTGTTCGTCGATACGCTGGCCACCGTCTTTCCCCAGCTCGGCGGTTCCGCGCTGCGCGCATGCGCGCTGATCAGCGCCTACGCGCTGCTTGCCGCCGTCAACGTGCGCGCGGCGCAGCACGGCACGCGGCTCTCGGCGCTGCTGTGCATCGTCAAACTGCTGCCGCTCGCGGTGCTGGTCGCCGCCGGCGTGTTCGCGATTCACGGCGAGAATTTGCACTGGACCGGAAGCCCCTCGGCGGCGCATCTCGGCGAGAGCTGCGTGCTGGTGTTCTTCGCATTCATGGGCACCGAGGGCGCCCTGACCGCGAGCGGCGAGGTCATCAATCCCGCTCGCACCGTACCGCGCGCAATCGTGCTCGCGCTGTCGATCGTCGCCGTGCTGTTCATCGGTCTGCAATTGGTGGCCCAAGGGGTGCTGGGCGCGGCGCTCGCGAGGTCCCAGGCTCCGCTCGTCGATGCCGCGTCGGTGGTGTTCGGGCCCATCGGTGGACGCCTGATTCTCGTCGCGATCCTGTTCTCGACGATCGGATTTCTTGCCGCCGACATCTTGAGTTCTCCGCGGATCTTTCACGCGCTCGCGGAGCGCCGCCAGCTGCCGCGGGTGCTGGCCGCGGTGCATCCGAAATTCGGCACGCCGGCCGTCTCGATCACCGTTTACGCGGCGCTATGCGCGCTGGTGGCCTGCACCGGTTCGTTCCGCGAACTCGTGATCGCCGCGAGCTCCGGTACGCTGCTGCTGTACCTGATCTGCTGCCTCGGGCTGCTGCGGCTGCGCGCGAAGCACATCGCGATGGACGGCGAACCGTTCCGCGCGCCGGGCGGCGCGGCCGTGCCGCTCGCGGCATCGGCGATCATCGTCTGGATGCTGACCACGCTCGAGGTCAAGGAACTCATCGCCGCCTTCACGCTGGTCGCGGTGTCGGGCGTCGCCTACTGGCTGCAGGCGCGGATCGCCGCGTCGCGCGAGTCGCGCGCGATAGCGGCGATTCCGTGAGTTCAGTGCCCGAGCCGGCGTTGGAAAAAACGCGCCATCACGGCATAGGCGGCCTGAGATTCGGGCAGTTCGGGATCCGAGAAGAAGGAATGCCACAGGCCTTCCCAGACATGCAGCTCGGTGGGTACGCCGGCCGCGCTCAACAATTCATCGCTGCGCAAAACGGCACTCAAGGCCATGTCGCGGGTCGCGGAGATCAACAGCGTCGGCGGAAACTTGGCGAGCACTGCAGCTGAATTGCCGGGCAGGATCAAGGGACTCGACGTGTCGGCACCCTTGAAGTAGGGCAGCATGGCAATGCCCGGACTCGGCGGCGCCGGCACCTGTTGACCCATGAGCATCGGTCCGACGAACCAGGAATCTCCGCCCATGTCGACGACGCCGGCACAAAAAATGCCGATCGCCCCGGGCGCGGGCAAGCCCTGATGCTGCAGCCATGCGACCGATTGTGCGGTCAGGATGCCGCCCGCCGAACAGCCGTAGATGCCGATGTTCTTCGCGCGGTAGTGCCGCAGCAGGTCGCGGTACACCCTCTCGACATCCTCGCTCGCCGCGGGGTAGGTGTATTCGGGTCCTTCGCGGTAATCGACCGAAATCACCTCGATCTTCGAGAGGCTCGCGACCGGTATCGATTCGACGAGACCGCCGCTGCCCGCGCCCCACAAGAACGCGCCGCCGTGCAGGTTGATCAGCACGCGGTGCGGATCGCTCGCGCCGCCGGCCGGCGTGACGACATCGACGGGCACCCCGGCGATTTTCGACGAGCGGATCTCGACCGGATATAGACGCCGCATGCGCAGGGCGCGATCCGCATTGATCTTGTCGTAGAACTTGCGGCTCGCGAGCGGATCCGCGATGCCGGGCGCCGCCTTGTCTTCGAGCAGAATTTCCTGGAACCGCTTGAGCGCCTGCGCAGATGCCGAGTCCGAGAAAGGAATTTGCGCGGCGACCGTGGTGATCGTGCCGGCGGGATCGACCTGCGGCACCGGATCTTGCGCGGCCGCCGACGCAATCAGCAGGCAAGCGCCGGCGACGGCTCTCAGCGGAAACAACGCAAGCGTGGCACTCATGTGACCCTCATTGATGGCGCGTCGATGATAACCTTCGCTTGTGCGGGAGGCGATCGGCTGGTTTCGTTGAGGTGTCGATCATGCAGTGGACGAGATACTGGGCCGCGCTGGCGCTTGCCGGCATTTGCAGTCTTGCGAGCGCACAGGGCCCCGCGGTGATGATGCCGCGCATGGCGTCTGCGGATCCGCATGCCTTGCAGACCCGCATGAATCCGATCGATGGCCAGGCCTACGTCTGGATCGCCGCGGGAAGCTTCATGTTGGGCTGCTCGCCCGGCGACGAAGATTGCCTCGGCGAGGAGCAGCCCGCACATCGGGTGACGCTCACGAAGGGCTATTGGATCGGCCAGACGGTCGTCACGGTCGGCGCTTGGAGGCGGTATCGATTGGCCGTCGGCCTGCCGGCGCTGCCCTCGGCGGATTCCTTCGGTCGATCCTCACTCAACGAGGCCGCAGGCAATGATCAGATGCCGGCAGTACTCATGGATTGGCAGCAAGCGAGCGATTTTTGCCGCTGGGCGGGCGGGCAATTGCCGACGGAGGCGCAGTGGGAATTCGCCGCGCGCGCCGGACACTCCGAGTCCCGCCCGGGACCGCTCGAGGCCCTCGCCTGGTATGCCGACAACAGCGGCCGAAGCAGAATCGATAGCGCCGAATTCATCGGCCGCAACGCCGCGGGCGACGCCTACGATCAGCTGCTGCTCAAGAACGGCAATGGTCCGCATCCGGTGCGTCAGAAGTCGGCCAACGACTGGGGTCTTTACGACCTGTTCGGCAGCGTCAGCCAGTGGACCGCCGACTGGTTCGATCGAACCTACTACGAGCAGCAAGACGGCCGGGATCCGCGCGGCCCGTCGTTCAGCGACAGCAAATTTCCTCAGCGAGTCGTTCGCGGCAATTCGTGGAATGGCCCGCCCGACGATACCCGCGTCTCGCGCCGCGGGCGCGTCCCGCCGGCCGAGCGCCGCAGCGCCGTCGGATTGCGCTGCGTAACGGACGCCACGGGCGCGTTCGCAAACCCCTGATCGCGCGCGCGGCGCCGACCGTCGGGCGGTTCGCCGGGATATCGCGGGATCGACATGGCGCAAAATTCCGCGCATCCAGCCGTTTTGCATGCTGCATCGAGGGCCGGCTCCGGGGTAGCGTTGTCGCGCGTCCCATCACAGGCACCACGAAACGTCCGAGGGCGGCGCCGGCAGTGGCAAAGGAATCTGCGGTAAGCATCGCGCTCAGCCGCGCGCCGCTGGGCTTGGCGGCGCCGCTCGTGCGGGTCGAAACGCACTTGGGCAATGGACTGCCGAGTTTCGTGATCGTCGGGCTGCCGGAGGCGGTCGTGCGCGAAAGCAAGGAGCGCGTGCGCGCGGCGCTCGTGACCTCGGGTTTCAGCTTTCCGGTCGCTCGCATCACCGTGAATTTGTCGCCCGCGGATTTGCCGAAGGAGGGCGGCAGCTTCGACCTGCCGATCGCGATCGGCATCCTGGCCGCGAGCGGCCAATTGCCGCGCGGCGCGCTCGAACGGCGGGAGTTTTATGGCGAGCTCTCGCTCTGCGGCGAGCTGCGAGAAACCTCGCGGCTGTTGCCGGCGCTCGTCGCCGGTGCGCTGTCCGGCAACGAACTCATTGTACCGACCGCCAATGCACTCGAGGCGGGCCTCGCCGCAAGTCCGCAAATTCGCCTCGCCGATCATATGCTCACCGTCTGCAAGGCATTGCAGCAAGGCGCGCCGCTGCCGGCGGCGGCGCCGGGACCGGCCCTCGAGCCGCGCGCCGAACCGGATGTCGCGGAAATCTGCGGCCAATTCGCCGCCAAGCGCGGCATCGAGATCGCGGCCGCCGGCGAGCACGGCGTCTTGCTGGTCGGTCCGCCGGGAGCGGGGAAGACCATGCTCGCACAGCGCCTGCCGGGACTGCTGCCGCCTCTTGCCGACCGCGAAGCGCTCGAAGTCGCATGCCTCGAGTCCGCCGCGGGCCGCCGGCCTGTCGCCGCAGGAAGAAGACCGTTTCGCAATCCGCATCACACCGCATCGATCGCCGCTCTGATCGGCGGCGCAGGCTTTCGACCCGGAGAATTGTCGCTTGCACATCTCGGCGTTCTATTTCTCGACGAACTGCCGGAATTTGCGCGCAACGCGCTCGAAGCACTGCGCGAACCGCTCGAGAGCGGCACCGTGCAGCTGGCGCGCGCCAAGCGAACCTGCGAGTTTCCCGCGCGCTTTCAACTGATCGCGGCAATGAACCCCTGTCCCTGCGGCTATCACGGGGAACCCTGCGGACGCTGCCGCTGTACCGAGACCCAGGTCGCCCGCTATCGCAATCGCATCTCCGGACCGCTGCTCGATCGCATCGATATTCACCTGCAGATCGCCGCGCTGCCGGCCGCGCACCTCACCGCGGCGAGCACGGATCGGCCGGATCGGCCGGATCGGCCGGAACGGTCGGCGACGGTCGCGCGCCGGGTATGGTCAGCGCGCCAAATTCAACTTGATCGCCAGGGCAAGCTCAATGGCCGCCTCGGCGCGGAGGAAACGCTTCGCATCTGCGGACTCGACCGGGCCGGCCGAGCGATCGTCCGATCCGCCATCGAGCGATGGGGGCTGTCGGCGCGCGCCTATCAGCGGATCCTGAGGCTCGCGCGCACCTGCGCGGATCTCGCCGCAGAATCCAATATCTCCGTCGACCATGTCGCCGAGGCGGTGCGGCTGCGCGTGTTTGATCGCCGCCAAGTCTGAACCCGAGCCCGTGGTCCGCGGTGCTAGGCCGGCGCAGGCGCCGAGTGCTATCGTGGCGGCGGAGGCGGCTGCGATGACGCTCAGAATTCTGCTTGACGGCGCAATTGCCGGCGTTCTTTCGACGGGCACCGGCTACTGGATCACCGGGCGATTGTTTCACGCCTATCAGGCGCGCACGCCGCAAACCTGGCGATCGGGCGAATCGTGGTCGAGCTACCTGATCTCGACCGTTCTGCGGCTGCTGGTTTGCATCTTGATCGCATGGCTCTACGGCTGCTTCGACTTCGGAGCCGCGCCGTTCGGCCGCGGTACGATGGCGGGCGGTGCGATGTTCGGTCTCGGCCTCGGCGCGATCACGGTAGCGCCCGCGATTCTCGAAGCGGCACTGTTCGTCAACTGGCATCGCGGCTTCGTCGTCGGCTTGCTGCTCGACTGGCTGATCGTCTTCATGTTGGCCGGCGTAGCCGGTGCGGTGGCTCTGCATGCGTTCTGAACAATCCGAGCTGCAAATCAGCGACGGCGGTTGCCTCTGCGGCGCCGTGCGTTATCGGGTTTGCGGCGCGCCGCGCCATTCCGTGATTTGCCACTGCCGCAGCTGCCGGCGCGCGAGCGGCGCGCCGACGGTCGCATGGCTCACGTTCGAACGCTCGCGCTTCGAGTGGCTCTCGGGCCGCCCGCAGCCTTACGCTTCCTCGCCGGGAGTGATGCGCTGCTTGTGCAGCAACTGCGGCAGTCCGCTGACCTACGAAAACGACGCCAGTCCGGACCTGATCGACATCACGACCGCATCACTCGACGATCCGCAGCGCTTCGCGCCGACGCGCGAGGTCTGGCTCGAGCACAAACTGTCATGGCAAGCCGCCAATCCGGCGCTCGAGGCGTTTCAGCGCGACAGCGTGGCCGCGCCGAATCCGGCGGCGAACCGCGGCGGAGCTTGAGGCGCAATGCGATCGCCGACGTATGGATCCAAAATCGACGCCTGGCTCGTCGTGCTGAGCCTCGCCTGCGCGGTTGCGGTTCTGACGACCTTGTCGACGGCCTCGCACATCGGAAGCGCCGGTCTCACGGTGTTCGTCGTGGCGCTGGCATGCACGGTCCTCGGCATGTTGGTTTGGGTCGTCCTCGGCACGTTTTATCGCTTCGACGGCGCGATGCTCGTGATTTGCAGCGGTCCATTTCGCTGGCGCATCCCGGTCAAGGAAATCTCATCGATCGAGCCGTCGCGAAGCCCGGTCTCCGGTCCCGCGCTATCGCTCGACCGGCTCTGTATCCGCTACGGCAACCCGCACCGCATCATGCTGATTTCGCCGCGCGATCGCAGCGGATTCATGCAGGAATTCGAGCGCAGAAGAGCGCGCTGAATGGGCTCGCGGACGCGGCGCGGAAGCCGCAAACATGCCGCCTCGTTCGGCTTTGCGCCGATCGGCGGCGCATCCGCGAGGATTCTGATCCTGGGTTCGTTGCCGGGGCAGACCTCGCTGCGACGGGGCGAGTATTACGCGCAGCCGCAGAACGCATTCTGGCGCATCATGGGAAGGCTGTTCGACGCCGGTCCCGATCTCGCCTATCCGGAGCGCGCGCAGCGGCTCGCTGCACGTGATGTCGCGGTCTGGGACGTGTGTGCATCGGCACAGCGTAGTGGAAGCCTCGACGCGGCGATCGCGCCGGCCAGCGTGGTCGCCAACGACTTCGATGCGTTCTTCGACGCGCACCCGCGGATCGCGTTGATCGGCCTCAACGGCGCGGCCGCCGCCGCGCTCTACGAGCGCCATGTCGTGCGAAAGCTCGCGGCGCCGCACGCGCGCATCCGCCGCGAGCGCTTGCCATCGACGAGTCCGGCGCACGCTGCGATGTCTTTTGACGCAAAATTGGCCGCTTGGAAAGCGTTTGTCGAGCTCGCGGCGCGCGCGGGTGCGGCCCGAGTTTGATCCGCGCGATCGATATCCACTTGACGAGGGAAGCATATGTCCGATGCCAAGGCGAACGCCTTTGTCTATGTCGCGAACTCCGGCAGCCAGAATCTCTCGGTTTTTGAACGCGACGCCGCGGGCGCCCTGCGCTCCTGCGGCAG
The DNA here is from genome assembly GCA_963782845.1 of uncultured Gammaproteobacteria bacterium. Classification (GTDB taxonomy): domain Bacteria; phylum Pseudomonadota; class Gammaproteobacteria; order Steroidobacterales; family Steroidobacteraceae; genus Bog-1198. The sequence continues at coordinate 545,022 of CAWALM010000004.1, forward strand.
CGTCGCGATTCAGCGCCCCGGCGCAACCGGCCGATCGATCGTGCTCGCGCTGCGGCCGGACAACGCATTTCTTTATGCCGGTTACGTGAACGCCGAGGCGCAAGCATCGGTGGCGACGTTTTCGATCGACAGTCAAAGCGGTGCGGCGCGGCTGCTCGCGAGCTCGCCGCTGCCCGATAGCGTTGCTTACCTTGCGACCGACCGCAGCGGCCGCTTTCTGCTGGGCGCGTCCTACGCCGGCAACAAGGTCATGGTCAACGCAATCGCGGCGAACGGCATCGTTGGTGACCTCGTTGCAGGTCGTCGCGACCGAATCCAAGGCGCATTGCATCCTCACCGACCCGCTGAACCGCTTCGTCCTGCACACGAGCCTCGGGGCCGACCTGATCTACCAGCAGAAATTCGACGCGCGCACCGGCCGGCTGTCTCCGAATGATCCACCGACGGTCGCGGCGCGCGCCGGCGCGGGACCGCGCTTCATGAGCTTCTCCGCCGATCAGCGATTTCTCTATGTGATCAACGAACTCGACGGGACGATCGACGTTCATCCCTATGACGCGGCGCGCGGGCTTCTCGGGCCCGCGCGCCGCGCCGGCAGCGCTTTGCCGCAGGGGTTCTCGGGCAAGCCGTGGGCGGCCGATATTCAGCTGACGCCGGACGGAAGATTTCTCTGCGCATCGGAGCGCACCAGCAGCACGCTCACGACGTATCGCGTCGACGCCGACTCAGGATCGCTCGCGTTCCTGCGCGCCTACCCGACGGTCGCGCAGCCGCGGGCGTTTCGAATCGACCCTTCGGGGCGCTTCCTGGTCTGCTGCGGGCAGTTGTCCAACAGCCTCATGATTTATTCGATCGATGCGGAAAGCGGCAGCCTGCGCGCGCTCGGCGAGTCAGCGGTCGGCACGAACCCCACCTGGGTCGAGATCGTGCCCGCCCGCTGATTTGCAGCGAAGCAGTGGACTCGCCGCCCGGGCGCCGAGTACTATCGCGAGCCCAAACGATGCGCCCGTAGCTCAGCTGGATAGAGTGTCGGCCTCCGAAGCCGAAGGTCACTGGTTCGAATCCAGTCGGGCGCGCCATCCTGCCGGCGCGCTCCCGGCCGCGCTAATCCCGTCGCGACGTGGCGATATCTTCCGGTCGATCAAACAAATGCCCCGGCCGACTCGTCGGCGGGGATCGGTTGACGCGCGACGCCGGCTGCATTTGCGCGACGGTCGTCGAAAAGAAATGGTCGAGCAGGCTGTGTGTGCCCTCGCCGCGCCCAAGCGAGCGGCTGGTCCATTGCAGTGAGGGTCCGCCGCCGCGTCCGGTTTGCAGGGACAGACTGCTGCCGGAGGATTCCCAAAGGGTCAGCAGGCGGATGCCGCGGCTCGTTCGGTATTCCGCCATGCGCTCCCACATGGTGGTTTCGTGGAGCGCCGGGACGGCTTCGGGGGCCGGGACATCGGCTTTCGGCGGCGCCAGCGAAGCGCCGCGAGGACGGAATTCGGCGGTCGAATACATCGAATTTGGCGCGACGCGGAATTTCGTATAGAGATCCGGAAAGCGCGCCAAGTCCAGGGAACTCAGCGACATCAGCGCTTCGCGCTCCATGCTCGGCGGCGCGATTGGGCGCGTCGGGCCCGGGCCCTCGGAGCGCGCAGCGGCGCGAAATTCCTCGGCACCGACGCCGCCCGAGCGAATCAGCAGCAGAAACGAGCACTGCGCAGACACAGTGTGTGCCGCTGCGGGCTGCGCTGCCCTGGCGGTTCGACGAAGTGAGATTGAACATAAGCATCTATGGCTGCTGCGCGACCGAGGCACGGCTAGCCTGCGCATTCGGCCCGACCAGGGAATGCGCGCTGCATCACAGAATTCCCTGATTTTTTCGGGGCCGCGGTGCGTCAGCCGCCGATCGTCGCTTCGATGCGACGGTCTGGGATCACCCAGATGCATGCCACCATGACATAAAGCGTCAGCGCCATCCAAGGCCGGAGAAACGACAAAGCGATTCCGAGCGCGTAAACGCCGATCGAGATCAGCCCCTTCCAATCCCTGCCGAAAGCCGTCGCGAGCGCCGAGGTCTTGCCGTTGACCGACGCCAGGCATTGCGCGAGTGCGTAGTAGGCGACGCCCGCCATCAACAACACCGCGCCGTACAACGCCACCGGCGCCGAAGCGAAATCATTTTCGTCCATCCACGCGGTCGCAAATGGAATCAGCGACAGCCAAAACAGCAAATGCAAATTGGCCCAGAGCACTGCGCCGCTGATTTTCTGCGTCGCATGCAGCATGTGGTGGTGATTGTTCCAATAGATCCCCACATAAACGAAACTGAGCACATAGCTGAGGAACAGGGGAATCAGCGGGCCGAGAGATTCGAACCGGGCGCCGTGCGGCGCCTTCAGTTCGAGCACCATGATCGTGATGATGATCGCGATGACACCATCGCTGAACGCTTCGAGCCGACCCTTACCCATGCTCTCCGCGCGCGCCGCTCAGCGCCTGTGTTCGATCGCCGCGAGATCGGACACCAGCGAAATCAACTGCTCCTCGCCCTGCGCGGTACCGACGTCCGCGACGTACTTGCCGTTGATCACGAACGCGGGCACGCCGGAGATGCGGTAGCGCAGCACGAGTTGATCCGCGCGCTGCAAGGCGGTTTCGACGGCGAAGGAATGGTAGGCAGCCTTGAAGGCCTCCGCCGAGACACCCTGGCTCTGCACGAATGCGGTTTGAATTCTCTCGGACTTCGCATCGTCGTTGCCCAGATCGACGAGCGGGTCGTTCTTGACGTGGATTTCCTTCCAGATCGCGCTGTGCAGATCGTTGATCTTGCCCATGCTTTCGAGCGTGTAGTAGAGGCGCGCCAAAGACCGGTGCCCCTCGGACCACATCACCGGCACCCGCGAGAAACTGATGTAGGCGGGCTTGGTCTTCTTCCAATTCTCTATCAGCGGATCGAGCGCATAGCAGTGTGGACATGCGTACCAGAAGAACTCCAAGACCTCCACTTGCCCGGACGCAACGGCGGTCGGCTGCGCCGGCACGAGCAGCGTGTAGTTGACTCCCGCTTGCCAAGGCGTCGGCCCGCTCAGGGTGGTCGCGGACGCGGTCGAGGCAACGGCCGCGAGCAAGGCATTGTGCAGGCCGCTGTCGCCGGTCGCGTCCTCGACGGTTTCCGAGCCGTCCTCGTTGACCCTCGTGATCGTGGCCGGTTCGGCCGAGCTCGCGGCGGGATTCTGCTGAGCGCGCGCCAGGCGCGAGCCGGCGGCTCCGGTCGTCGCCGTCGCGGGCGCATCGGAGGCGCTTCGGCCCGCGTCCGTCGACTGTTTGCCGCAGGCGGCGACAATCAGGCAAAAAGCGAGCAGCGCGGCGCCGCGCAGCGAGCGAGCCATCATCGGATCCCCTTGATATAAGCCGCGAGATTGTTCATGTCGTCATCGCTGAGGCGGGTCGCGATCGTCTGCATGATGTTGTTAGGGCCCGTCGCGCGGGCTCCGGACGCGTAATCGTGCAGTTGCTTGACGAAATATCCGCTCTGCTGGCCGCGCAGCGACGGAAATTTTGCCGCTTCGACACCCGCGCCGTCCGGTCCGTGACAGGCCATGCAGGCCGGAATGCTGCGGCCGGCGTCGCCGCCCCGATAAATCTTTTGGCCGGCTTTCGTCGAAGCCGGGTCGACTTCCTGCACGGTGATTTTCTGGCTCGAGAAAAACGCGCCGAGGTCGGCCATGTCGTCCGCGGAGAGCGGCGCGGCCATCGGCGACATCATCGGATTGCTGCGCTTCGCATCCTTGAAATTCTGCAGCTGCTGGGCAATGTAGTCGGCGCCGAGCCCGGCCAAATTGGGCCAATCCGGGTTGATGCTGGTGCCGTTCGCACCATGGCAGCCCTGGCAGACCGCGGACTTGGCCGCACCGGTTTCCGCGTTTCCGGCCGACCATGCTGCGCCGGCCGCGAGCGTGCCGGCGACGACCGTCGCGAGTATCCAAAACTGCCTCATGATCGTCTCGTACCCCGTTCTTAACCGAACTGCCGTCGATGGCAAATTGTACACTACGGTCCAATCCTTGCATCCAATCGGCGGCGACGTTGAATTATTCCCATGTGCGATTCCTGACGAGCGCGGCGGAGCACCACCAGCTCGCAGCCGACATCGGCCGCGAGGTAGCTTTTGCGGGTCGTTCGAACTCGGGAAAATCCACGGCGATCAATGCAATCACCGCGCGCGCAGGACTCGCGCGTGTGAGCCGCACACCGGGGCGCACGCAGTTGATCAATTTTTTCGAGCTGAATGCCGAGCGCCGTCTCGTCGATCTGCCCGGCTACGGCTACGCCAAAGTCCCGGCGCGCGTGAAGGCGCAATGGCTCGAACTCATGCAGCAATATTTCAACGCGCGCGAATCGCTGGTCGGACTCATGTTGATCGTCGACAGCCGGCGCGGACTCGGTGAGCAGGACGTCGCAATGCTCGAATGGCTGCTGGCGCGCGATCGCGCGGCGCACGTGCTCCTGACGAAGTCGGACAAGATCAATCGGCGCGACGCGACGCGCGTGCTCAAGGAAACGCGCGATGCCTGCGCGAACACGGCGGTCACGGCACAGCTGTTCTCGGCGCATTCGAAGCAGGGCCTCGAGGCGGCGCGCGAAGTCTTGGATCGCTGGATGTCATAGACCTACAAAAAAAAGCCCCGAAGGTGCTTTGCAGCAACCATCGGGGCAGACCAACCCGGCATGGGGATGACAAACCGGGTCTGCCCGCTCAGGGAGAAGAGCGGGGAGCGATTTTGTCGCTCACGGGATTAGATGGGGACGGCCATAATAAGTTCCAGGGCGATTCCCGAAAATTATTGTCGTCGCATTAGAACTTGAAAACATTGAAATTTCTGCCTCGGGCCGGCACTCGAGCAGGCCCGGACGGCTCTCAGTGCGCCTCGTCCCAATTACTGCCGACCCCGATATCGACCTTCAGCGGAACCTTGAGATCCGCGGCGCGCGCCATTCGTTCCCGCAATTCGCCGGTGACTCGCCCGAGGTCCTGCTCCGCCACCTCGAGCACGAGTTCATCGTGGACCTGCATGATCAGACGCGCGGTCAGTCCCGATTTCTGCAGCCACGCGTCGACGTCGATCATGGCGCGCTTGATGATGTCGGCCGCGGTCCCCTGCATCGGCGCGTTGATCGCGCTGCGCTCCGCCGACTGACGCAGTGCCTGATTGCGAGACTGAATTTCCGGCAAATAGAGCCGCCGCCCGAACAGCGTTTCGACGTAGCCGGTTTCGCGCGCCTGCCGGCGGGTCTCGTCCATGTAGCGCTTAACACCGGGGTAGCGCTCGAAGTAGAGGTCGACGTACTTCTGCGCCTCGCCGCGCGCGATCCCCAACTGCCGCGCGAGGCCGAAGGCCGACATCCCGTAGATCAGGCCGAAGTTGACCGCCTTCGCGGATCGGCGCTGATCGGCGTCGACCGCCTCCAGCGCGACACCGAGCACTTCGGCCGCCGTGGCTTGATGGATGTCGCGATCTTCGGCAAACGCGCGCAGCAGCGCCGCGTCGCCGGACAGATGCGCCATGATTCGCAATTCGATTTGCGAATAGTCGGCCGCCACCAGGCGGAAACCCGGCGAGGCGATGAATGCCTGGCGAATGCGCCGCCCCTCGGGCGTGCGGATCGGGATGTTCTGCAGATTGGGGTCGGTCGACGATAACCGGCCGGTCGCGGCAACCGCCTGGTGATACGAGGTGTGGATACGGCCGGTACGGGGCTCGATCTGCTCCGGCAATTTTTCGGTGTAGGTCGACCGCAGTTTCGCGACGCGGCGATATTCCAGGATCAGTCGCGGCAACGCATGGTTCTCGGCGAGCTCCTCGAGCACGTCTTCGGCCGTCGACGGCTGGCCGGTCGGCGTCTTGCGGGCAACCGGAATGCCGAGCTTGCCGAACAGAATCTCCTGGAGCTGCTTGGGCGAGTCGAGGTTGAACGGACCCTGAGCCTCGAGGTGCGCCTGCTTCTCGAGTTCCTGCATGCGCGCCATGAGCTGTGCGCCCTGCGCCTTGAGCAGCTCCGGGTCGACGAGCACGCCGGTGCGCTCCATGCGAAACAGTACCGGCACGAGCGGCTGCTCGATCGTCTCGTAGAGCGCCGCCAATTTCGGCAGCGCCTCGATTTGCGGCCAGAGCGCGCGATGCAGCTGCAAAGTGACGTCCGCGTCTTCGGCCGAATACTCGGTCGCGCGATCGACGTCGACCTGATTGAAGGTGATCTGCTTGGCGCCTTTGCCGGCGACATCCTCGAAGTGAATGGTCTTGATCCCGAGGTAGCGCTCGGCGGCCGAGTCCATGTCGTGGCGGTTGGCGACGCTGTTCAACACATACGACTCGAGCATCGAGTCGAAGCGCTGGCCGTCGAGCGCAATGGAATAGTTCGCGAGCACGTGGCGGTCGTATTTGAGGTGATGGCCGAGCTTGAATTTCGCCGGGTTCTCGAGCCATGGCTTCAGCGCCGCGAGCACCTCGTCGCGGTCGAGTTGCGGCGGCGCGCCCGCGTAGTCGTGCGCGAGCGGCACATAGGCGGCCTCGCCCGGCGTGACCGCGAACGACAGCCCGACGATGCGCGCCTGCATGTAATTCAGACTGTCGGTCTCGGTATCGAACGAGGTCAGCGGCGCCGCGTCGAGTTTGACGAGCCAGGCATCGAGCGCCGCGCGTTCGGTGATTTTTTCATAGTCGCGCCGCTGCGCGGCGCCCGAAGTCGCGAGGCGCTCTCCGGGCAACAGCAGGCCGACGCCGACCGGCGGCGCGGCTTCCGCGTTCGGCGCCGGCGCTCCGCTCGACTCGAGCGATTTCAGCAGCAGGCGCAGTTCAAGGCGCGTGTACAGTTCCCGCAACCGCGGCACATCGGCTTCACGCGCGATCAGATTCTCCGGCGTCGTTCCGATCTCCAGATCCGTGTCGATGGTCGCCAGCTTTTTCGACAACTCGAGTCCGGCCAGATCGTTGCGCAGGTTTTCGCCGACCTTGCCGGGAATCTCAGCCGCATGTTCGAGCAGCACGTCGAGGCGCTCATATTGGTTGAGCCACTTGGCCGCGGTCTTCGGACCCACGCCCTTGATGCCGGGAATGTTGTCCGAGGCATCGCCGATCAGCGCCAGGTAGTCGATGATCTGTTCGGGGAACACGTCGAATTTCGCCTTGACCCCGACGCGGTCGAGGCGCGTATTGCTCATCGTATTGATCAGTTCGATCTGCGGGCCGACGAGCTGCGCCATGTCCTTGTCGCCGGTCGAGATCAGCACTTGAAATCCCGATTCCGCGCCGCGCTTCGCGAGCGTGCCGATGACATCGTCGGCTTCGACGCCGGCGACGCGCAGCAGCGGCAGTCCCATCGCCTCGACCGCGTCGAGCAGCGGCTGGACCTGCGCACGCAGCTCATCGGGCATCGGCGGCCGGTGCGCTTTGTACTGCTCGAACAGATCGTCGCGAAACGTGCGGCCGGGCGCGTCGAACACCACCGCGATCCGCTCCGGCGCTTCTTCCTTGACGAGCTTGTTGATCATGTTGAGCACGCCGAGCACCGCGCCGGTCGGCTCGCCCTTGGAGTTCGATAGCGGCGGCAATGCGTGGAAGGCCCGGTACAAATAGGACGAACCGTCGACGAGTACGAGCTTGCGTGCACTCACGGCTTGGATGTCGCGTCGGTGGGCTTGCCGTCCTGGGATTGCGCTTCGGCGCCGGCCGCCGGCGTTTGCGTCGGTGCGGGTGCGGGTACGGATACGGGAGCGGGCGCCGGCGTGAACCGGCGTCGCAGGGGTCGCGGTCAACGGATTGGCAGGGTTGGCCGTTGTCGGTTTGTGCTTCTGCGCATCGGGCAGCACGAGCGGTCCTTTTTGGCCGCACGCCGCGACCAATCCCGACGCACAAATCACGGTCGCGAAAGCGAGATTACGCATCGTTTAATTATACCCCCCAAGCGGCGCCGGCGCGGCCCGCATGGAACTTCCCGCGGCGCGATCCGGTCGAACCGTGGGAACACATCGTAAGGAGCAAGCGAATGAACAGGATCTCGGCAGGTATTTTTGCAGTCGTCGGCTTCGGCGTCTGCGGCGCTTCGACGAGCGCACTCGCTGCGGACCCCGTGGGGCTTTACGTGGGCGCCGGTGCCGGCGAATCGAATCTCAGGAGCGACGGCTACGGTTACGACAACTACTACGGGTTCGACAATCATCATAGCGCGTGGAAATTGATCGCCGGCGTACGGCCGGTGCTTTCGCCGATCGGCGCGGAATTCGAATACATCGATTTCGGCTCCTCGAACGGCAACTCGAATTTTTTCTACAACGGGAATTACTTCAACGGCAATAACAGCGCCGCCAAAGCGACTGACGCTGTTCGGCGTCGGCTATCTGCCGCTCGGCCTGCCGTTTCTCGACGTGTTCGGCAAGGCGGGCGTTGCGCGCCTCGAGGTCAACTCGGCGACCTACTACACGCCGTGCCAGCCGCCCGCGACCTGTGCGGCCGCTTCGATTCCCTACAACAATTGGAGCACGAATTTCGCCTATGGCGTCGGCGTGCAGACGCATTTCGCGAATCTGGGGCTTCGCGCCGAGTACGAGCGCATCAGCGCGAGCGGCGGCGATCCGGATGCGCTGACGGTCAGCGCAACCTGGAGTTTCTGAGCCGCGCGACCGCGACGCCCGTGCGCCGTTACTTCGAGGTCGGGGGCACCGGCGGCGCGGGCGGCGGGCCGCCCGGCGATGCGGCGGCTGCGGCCGGCTTGATGCTCTGCAATTCCACTTCGAACACCAGCACCGAGCCTGCCGGAATTGCGCCGCGCGGCTGTGCGTCGTAGCCGAGTTCGGGCGGCACGTAGATCTTCCATTTCGAGCCCGGCTTCATCAGCTGGAGCGCTTCCTGAAAGCCCTTGATGACGCCGGTCACCGGAAAAGTCTGCGCTTGGCCGCGCGAGTAGGAGCTGTCGAATTCGGTGCCGTCGATCAGCGTTCCGCGATATTGCACGGTGACCGAGTCGGTCGCCTGCGGCGAGGCCGCCTTGAGGTCGCCGGGGATCAGAACCCGGTACTGCAAGCCGGAAGCGGTCGTCTTGACGCCTTTCTCCTGGCCGTTCTTTGCGAGGTATTCCTTGCCCGCCGCCTTGTTCTTTGCGGTGATCGCTTCGACCGTGGCCTTGACGAAACTTTGCAGCTGTTGCTGATCGCCCATCGCCATCTTCTTGCCCGCGAGCGCATCCTTGACGCCACGTGTGATGTCGTCGACCGAGACTTCGTTGGTGATGCCGGTGCGCCGAATCTGCTCGCCGAAGCTCAGGCCGATCAAATAACCGCCCTCTGCGGCCGACGGCACCGCGGGCGCGGCAGGCGCGGTGGGTGGAGGCGCAGCAGCGGCGCCGGCCGGCGACGAGGCGGGCGGAGTCTGCAGCAAACGTCCAAAGCGGCAAGGTGAGCAGCGCAGCGGCGCCGCCGATTTTCAATGCTGTTCGCGGGCGGAGATTTTTCATGGCGCCGAAGATACGCCAAACACGAGGACGAATGCTAGCGCAGCTTAGGAACATTCTCCCGAGGCGCACCGCGGCGCCTTTACTTAACTTTGAGCTGCGCCGCGATTCGCCGGTAGGCCTCCCGGAACGGAATGCCCTCCGCGGCGACGAGCGCATTGGCGGCCGCCGCGGCATGAATGCCGGGATCGAGTCGAATCGCTTCGGGCTTGAAGCGCACGCCGCGCAGCGCACTCGGCAGAATGCCGAGCGTGGCGGCGCAGCGAATCGATGCCGCGAAACAGCGGCGGCTTGATGAGCTGCAGATCGCGGTGGTAGCCCGAGCTCAATTTCTCGGTGATGCCGAAGACTTCGACGAGCGCCGCCTGCGCGACTGCACTTCGGCCGCGCACGAGCTCGAACACGTCGGGATTGCGCTTTTGCGGCATGATCGAGGAGCCGGTCGTCATCTCCTCGGGCAGGTCCACGAAACCGAATTCCTGCGTATAGAACAGCAGCAAGTCGGCGGCAAGGCGACCGAGGTCCTGCGTCAGCAGCGTGATCTCGAACAGCAGCTGCGCCTCGGCCTTGCCGCGCGAGAGCTGCACGGCCGTCACTGGTTCGTGGGTGGCCTCGAACCCGAGGCCTCGTCGAGTCGCTTCGCGATCGATCGGCAGATTGGGCGTGCCGTAGCCGGCGGCCGAACCCAGCGGATTCTTCGCGATGCGCCGCGTTGCGAGCCGCAGGCCCTCGGCATCGTCGCGAATCTCGGCGGCAAAGCCCGCGGCCCACAGCGCGACCGTGCTCGGCATCGCCTGCTGCATGTGTGTGTAACCGGGCAACGCTATCCCGCCTTGCGCGTCCCCAAGCGCATCGAGCGCCTCGGCGACCGCAATCGCGCCGTCGCGCAACTCGGCCGCGGCGTCCCGCATGTAGAGCCGCAGAGCGGCGAGCACCTGGTCATTGCGTGAGCGGCCCGCGTGCAGCCGCCCGCCGGCGCCGCCGATGCGCTCCGTCAGCAGGTTTTCGATCGCGGTCTGGCAATCCTCCTGATCGAGCGTGATTCGCCATTGCCCCCGCTCATGCTCGGCGCCGATCGCGGCGAGCGCCGCGCGGATCTGCTCAAGATCCGCAGCCGACAGCAGGCCCTGTGCGGCCAGCATTTCGGCGTGGGCGATCGATGCGGCGATGTCGTAGCGCACCAGCCGGTTGTCGAGCGCGTGATCCTCTCCGGCCGTGTAGGCGAGCACGCGCGCATCGAGCTTCGTACCCTTGTCCCAGAGGCGCGTCATGGATTGGCGGTAGAACTGGTCTGTTCGGCCGGCGTCAGCACGTTCAGATCCGCGACCACGAGCGTGCCGGTCCCTTCATTCGTGAAAACTTCCGCGAGCAGGCTGTCGCGCGACCGATAAGTGATCACGTGGACGCGTCGCACGCCGCCGCGTATCGCCGCCTCGATGGCGGTCGCCTTCGGCAGCATGCCGCCTTCGAGGCTGCCCTGGTCGCGCAATCGCTTGAGACCCTTGATGTCCGTATAGGAGATCACCGAGCCCGGGTCCTGGGCGCGCTCGAGGATGCCCGGCGCACCCGTGCAGAGGATCAGTTTCTCCGCCGCGAGTGCTCCGCCGATCGCAGCGGCAACGGTGTCGGCATTGATGTTGAGCAGCGTGCCGTGCGAGTCCGCGGAGAGCGGGCTCACCACCGGCATCAAGCCGTTGTCGAGCAGCTTCGTGAGCACCTCGGTATTGACCGAATCGATGTCGCCGACGAAGCCGTAATCGATCGGTTCGGCCGAAGCATCGGCCGCGGCCACCGGCGGGCGCTTGTGTGCGCGAATCAGGTTCGCGTCGACGCCGCTGACGCCGATCGCCTCGATGTCGAGCTCGCGGCAAATCGCCTAAGATGCGCGTGTTGATCGTGCCGTTGAGCACCATCGCGGTCACCTCGATCGTTTGGTGGTCGGTCACGCGCCGCCCGGCCACCATCCGTGTCTCGATGCCGAGCGCGCTCTGCACCTGGTCGAGCTGCGGGCCGCCGCCGTGCACGAGCACGACCTTGATGCCGACCTGATTGAGGATTGCGACCTGCTCGATGAGCGCGCGCGTCGAAGCCTCGTCGGCGAAAATGGCGCCGCCCGCCTTGATGACGAAGACCTTGCCTTTGTACATGCGGATGTACGGCGCGGCGCTCTTCAAGGCGCGCACGGCGATGGAGGGGTCCGGTCGATTCATGATCATAGTTTGCTGGTTCTCCGCGACGATGAGCCGTTCAAGCGAGCATGCGATGCAGAACGGCCATCTGCACCGCCAGACGATTCTCGGCCTCGCGCTTCACGACCGCGCGGGGACCATCCAGCACTTCATCGGCGACGGCGACGTTGCGCCGGACCGGCAGGCAATGCATGAGCTTGGCGCCGGGAGCGCAGGTCTCGAACCAGCGCTCGCGCACGCACCAATCCGAGAGATCCGCGCGCAGGCGCGCGTCGCCATCCGCGTCGCCGTAGTGGGCGGTCGAACCCCACTCCTTCGCGTAGAGCACATGGGCGCCCGCGAGCGCTGCGGCCCGATCGCTGGTCTCGCTGACCGAGCCGCCCGAGTCGCGCGCCGCCGCCTCGGCCTTCGCCATGATCAGTCGCGGCAGCGCAAAGCCTTCGGGCCGCAGCACGACGACCTCCATGCCGCGCATCGCCGCCATATGCAGCGTCGCCGCGGGCACGGCGAGCGGGAGCGCGCGCGGGTGGTTGACCCAGCTCAGCACGAACTTCGCGCGCGTCGATACCTGCAGTTGATCGAGCGTGCGCCAGTCGGCGAGCGCCTGGCAGGGATGATTGATCGCCGACTCGAGGTTGATCAGCGGCTTGTCGCAGAGCTCGTCGATCATTCGAAACAGGCTCTCGTGCAGATCGCTCTCGAGATTCTTGCCCTCGGCGAATGCGCGCACGCCGAGCGCGTCGCAGTAGGAGCTGAGCACCGGAATGCCTTCGCGGATGTGCTCGGCGGCGGCGCCGTTCATGACCGCGTGCAGGCGCGTCTCCAATTGCCACGTGCCCTGGCCGGGGGTGATCACGAAAGAGCTGCCCCCGAGGCGCGCCATGCCCGCTTGAAACGAGGCGAGCGTCCGTAGGCTCGGATTGAAGAACACGAGTCCGAGTATCTTCCCGGCGAGCGCCCGTGGCTCGGGCCGCAGTTGCAGGCTCTCGGCTAGCCTCAGCAGATCGATGATCTGCTCGCGCGGGAAAGCGGCCAGATCGAGAAAGCGCTTCATGCGTGGATCTGCGCGAGCGCGCCCGCGAGCTGGTCGACGTGGCTCTCGTTCATGATGTATGCGGGCAGCAGCCGCAGCACGTGCGGGTCGCCGCTCGTGCCGGTCAGGATGTTTCTCTCGAGCAGCGCCGCCTGAACCTCCCGAGCGGGGCGCGTCGTCTTGAGTCCCAGCAGAAAGCCGGCGCCCTGGGTGCCCGTCACCGGGCCGATCACGCAAGTCGCGCGAATATAGTTCGACACCTGGCGCACGTTCGCGAGCAGTCCCTCGGACTCGATCGTATCGACGACGGCCTCCGCGATCGCACACGCCATCGGACCGCCGCCGAAGGTCGTGCCCATGTCGTCGACCTTGAGCTGCTTTGCGAGGCGCGCCGAGACCAGCAGCGCCGAGACCGGGAAGCCGTTGCCGAGCGCCTTGGCGGCCGTGATGATATCGGGGGTGACCCCGTGGTAATTCGCGGCGAACGGCGCTCCGGTGCGCCCGATCCCGCATTGCACCTCGTCGAAGATCAGCACGGCGCCGACTTCGTCGCAGCGGCGGCGCAACGCTTGCAGCATCGGCTTGCCGACGTCGAAAGCACCGCCCACGCCTTGAATCGGCTCGACGATCACGGCCGCGGTATTGCGGTCGATGGTCCGGTCGACGGCCGTGGGGTCGTTGCGCGGCATGAAGCCCACGTCGAACGGTGTGCGCGGAAAGCCGTACCATTTTTCGAGCGCGCCCCAGGTGACCGCGCCGGCCGCCGCGGTGCGGCCGTGAAAACTCTGCTCGAGCGCGACGGCGCGCGCGCGCCCCGTCGACTTGAACGCAATTTTCAACGCATTCTCATTGGCTTCGGCGCCGCTGTTGATCCAGAACACGGTGTCCAGAGTCAAATTCGCGAACTTGACGAGCCGGGCGGCGGCGCGCTCGCGAATGGCCATCGGCAGCGCATTGGTCTGGAACGCCATCTGGCGCGCCTGCCGTTCGAGCGCCGCGAGCCAGCGCGGGTGGCCGTAGCCCAAACCCGCGACCGCGTGGCCGCCGTAAAAATCGAGAATCTTGCGCCCGTCGCGCGCATGCAGCCACACGCCTTCGCCGCGCAGAATTTCGATCGGGAATTGCGCGAACACCTGTGCGAGGTGTCCGGTATAGGTGTTCGAGACGGCAGTGGGTGCGCTACTCATCGGTCTTCCTCAAGTCCAGCCCGGCGCGGGGGCGAGCAGGCCCGCAGTTTCCTCGAAGCCGAGCAATCGGTTCATCCACTGCAGTGCGCCGCCCGCGGCGCCTTTGTTGAGATTGTCGATGGCGGCCATGACCGCGATCGAGCGGCCGTTCGCGACCGCGCTTAGGTGAGCGAAATTGCTCGTGGCAACATCCTTGACGCGCGGCGCGGAGGTTCGCACGCGCACGAACGGGCAGGACGCGTAATAGGACGCGAACACCGCGAGCGCCTCTACGGCGTCGAGCGGCTGCGTGAGCGTCGCCTGCACGGTCACGTGGATGCCGCGCGCAAAGGGGCCGGAATGCGGCACGAAATTGAAATCCGTGTCGATCCCGGTCGCGCGCTTCGCGCACGCGGCGATCTCGGGCACGTGGCGGTGACTCAGCGCGTTGTAGGAGTACAGATCGCTGTGCCGCAGCGGGTGATGCGTGCCCTCGGACGGCTTGCGCCCGGAGCCGGTGCTGCCGGTGATCCCGGTCACGAACAGCCGCGGTTCGGCGAGCCCTGCGGCGATCAGCGGCACGCTCGCAAGCAGCGTCGCGGTCGCGAAGCACCCCGGGTGGGCGATATGCGGCGTCGGCGCCTCGGCGAGATGTTCGGGCACAGCGCAGGTGAACTGCGCGATGCGCTTTGGGGCGCCGTGCGCATGGTGGTATACCGCCTCAAAGGAATCGGCGCTCGAATAGCGAAAATCGGCGGAGATGTCGACGCAATGTATGCGTTTTTGCGCATTTTCGGCGACGTTGAGCATTCGATCGATGCTCGCGGCCGCGACCCCGTGCGGAGCGGCCGAGAATAGGGCGGTCGTCGGCATGCGGCGAATCAGTGCTTCGAGCTCCTCGATCGTGCTGAAGCGCAGCTGCGGATAGGCGCTCAGCAAATGGGGGAACGCGGCAGCGACGGGCGTGCCCGGCTGACTGTCGGACAGCACCGCCGCAAGGCTTAAGTAGGGATGTCCGGCGATCAGGCGCAGCAGTTCGCCCGCGACATAGCCGGTGCCGCCCAGCACGATCGCGACGGTGCGCGCATCCGCGGTCGGCTGCAACTCGCGCGGCGGCGCGAGCGGGGTCGGCGCGGGCTGCTCGCTCACTCCGCAGCCACCTTGGAGTCGCGCACGTTCTCGATGCCGAGCCGCGCGATGATGTGGTCGCCGAGATCCGCAGGATTGCTGATCGCGTTGAAGGCTTCGACGTCCATCTGCTCGCGAATGATCTGGACGCCGACCTGATTGTCGGTCGCGGGCCCCGTGACCGCGCAGGGCTCGATGCCGAAGCGCTCGCGCAGCAATTTGACGCCGCCCCAGGCGGCCACCGGATCGTTGGCGGACAGCACGACCGCGGTCAGCGCCGCCTTGATGTCGGCGTCGCGCAGGATCGCCTCGACGCCGTAGGTGCCGAGCAGGCCGTCGCCGAGCTCGAACACGATGACATCCGGTTGATCATTCGCCATCTCGGTCAGCATCGTGCGCGTCAACGCCGGCCCGCATTTTGCGGTCGTCGTCACGATCCCTAAATCGGTGAAAATCATCGTGCGGCGCGCGCCCGCGTCTTCGAAGGCCAGAATATCGCGCCGCAACGACACGCCCGTCGCCTTGAACGCATCGACGATCAGTCCGCGGTGGCGCATGCGCGCAATGATCGCGGATGCCGCCGCGGTCTTGCCGGCCTCCATGCAGGTGCCGGCGAGCGCGACCACGGGTACCCCGCGCGCATTGAGCGGCGCCTGGTAGTCGAGCGGCTTGTAGCCCGCCTTGGCGGGTACTCCGATGCGTTCGCCGAGATAGGGGAACGTCAGCACCGCGCCGAGCACGCGGCAGTCGAACGGCTTGCCCTTGTCGGGGGTCGCCGAATCGCAGATGCCGAGCACGCCGCCGATGTTGAGCATCTGCACGATGTCGCCGGGCTGGAGCGTCTCGGGGATGTGGCCGGAATAGCCGAACAGCGCCTTGCGGTGCCCGAGCGCGCCGACGACCACGTCGCCGCGCGTGATCTTCGCCATGCGCCCGCTCGTGAGCTCGAGCGTGTTGTAGGTCGACTTGTTGTTGAGGATCTCGACGACGAGCACGACGCCCTCTTCGCAGGCGATGTTGCTCGAGATGCGGATCTCGTGCGAGAGCCCGCAGGCCTGCGTCACGGAGGCGATCTTGTCGACGACGACGGTTCGCATGCCGCTCATGGTTTGTTGGCTCCCGCGCGCTGGTAGAAGATTCCGGTCAATGCAAGCATTTTGGAATAGCCCAAGGCATCGGCCGGCGTCCATTCGCCCGCGGCTTCGCCGTAGACGCCCTTGGAGGCGGCCATCAGCGAATAGGGCGAGTTCACCCCCTCGATGAATGCCGATCCGGGACGCAGCAGCACCTGCACATCGCCGCTGACGCGCGCCTGGCTCGAGAGCAGGAGTGCCTCGATGTCGCGGCATACCGGATCCAAATGCTGCCCCTCGTGCACGAGGTCCCCATAGGGCTGCGCGACCAATTCCTTGATGCGCGACTGCTTGCCGGTGAGCACGAGCTTCTCGAGTTCGCGATGCGCGGTCAGCAGCACCTCGGCGGCCGGCGCCTCGAATGCGACGCGCCCCTTGGTGCCGATGACCGTGTCGCCCAAATGGATGCCGCGTCCGATGCCGTAGGGGCCCGCGAGCCGCTCGAGCGCCTCGATGATCGCAACGGCGCTCAATGCCTCGCCGTCGAGACGCGCCGGCACGCCCCGTTCGAAGCCGACCGAAAGGCGCTTAGGGGGGCGCGGCGCGGTAAACGCATCCTTCGAGAGCACCCAGGCGCTTTCGGGAATGCTGCCGGCCGAGGTCAGTGTTTCCTTGCCGCCGATCGTCACGCCCCAAAGGCCGCGATTCACCGAGTAGGCGGCGCCGTAGGACGGAATCGGCAAATGATGCTGCTCGAGATACTGCAATTGTTCGGAGCGCTTGAACGCGCGGTCGCGCACCGGCGCGATGATTTCGACTTGCGGCGCGAGGTTGCGCAGTGCGACCTCGAAGCGCACTTGATCGTTGCCCGCGGCGGTGCAGCCGTGGGCCACCATCGTCGAGCCCAATTGCAGCGCAATCTGGGCGATGGTCTGCGCCTGCAGCACGCGTTCGGCGCCGACGCACAAGGGATAGAGCTGGCCGCGGCGCACATTGCCCATGATCAGGAACTTCAGCACCTGATCGAAATAATTCGTGCGCGCATCGATGAGCCGATGTTCGATCGCGCCGAGCGCTTTCGAACGCTCTGCCAACGCGCGAGCCGCCTCCGCGTCGATGCCGCCGGTATCGACGGTCACGGTGATCACCGGCCGCCGATAGGTATCCTTGAGCCAGGGCACGCAAAACGAGGTGTCGAGGCCGCCGGAAAAAGCGAGAAGAATGGGCTTGGCGCCCGCGTCCTGATTCGAGTTCATGGGTTCTAGATTCCGAAAATGAGGCGCAGTCGTTCGCCGAGCTGGCGTTGCTCGCGTGCGCCCGCAGTTGCAATGAATATCGTATCGTCGCCGGAAATCGTGCCGACGACTTCGGGCCACCGCGCACCGTCGATCGCCACCGCGACGCTCTGCGCCGTCCCGATGTGCGTCTTGAGGATCGTGAGGTTCGCGCCCGCCGTTTGGCGGCCGCTCACGAATTGCCGCAAGCTGGTGAAATCGCTCTTCGGCAGCAGCGACGCGTCGGCCAGCACATATCGATCGCCGCGCTTCGCGACGCCGAGTTCGCGCAAATCGCGGCTTACGCTCGATTGGGTCGCTTCGAAACCGAGCTTGCGCAACTGTTCGACGAGTTCCGCCTGGCGCCCGACCGTCTGCTCGCGAATGATCTTCGCGAGCACGTCGCGACGCGCAGGCGCTTGGTTGTGTTCGATGGTCATGGGCAGCATAATACCGGCCGTTGCATAAATTCGCGCGCATCTTGCATAAAAATGCAACGCCTGTCAATACGCAAAATCCTTCTCATACAGCTGATTAGGGGAAATTCCTAATTCAATTATGAATTTTCGGTTGCAAATAGCGCATTGCGCCGCGGCCGGCGTATTCTCGGGCCATGCCGCGAGAAGCATCAGAATTGGAGCGAGCCCTGGGGCGCCTTCTGACCGCGATTCAAAGCGAGGAAACGCGCGCAATCAATTCTCCCGAATGGGCGCCGACGCATGCGATTCTGGCGCGCGCCGAGGGTCTTTACTGGGCCGCGAAACGCCGATCGCTGGGGCAGGCCTTGGGCGAAGAGTCGCCGCGCAGCTATCTCGGACTGGCATGGCTTGCGCGCCATCCGCGCGTGCTGCCCGCGGTCCAAGAGCTCGAGCTGCAAATGCAAGACTTCAAGCGCCAGGCCTAGTACCCTTCTCGAATCTTGCTCGAGACCCTCGATATCGAAACCGGACCATCGCCCGACGCGGCGATTCTGTGGCTGCATGGCTTGGGCGCAGATGCCCATGATTTCGAGCCGATAGTCCCCGAGATCGTGCGGCCGCGCGAGCGCAGCTGGCGCTTCGTGTTTCCGAACGCCCCGATCCGCCCCGTGACGCTCAACGGCGGCATGCAAATGCGCGCCTGGTACGACCTCAAGGGCTTGGACCGAACCGCGGCCGAGGATTTGTCCGGATTTTGGGACACGGATGCGCGGATTCGCGAACTGCTCGATCGCGAGGAGGCGCGCGGCATCGCGCCCGGCCGCATCGTGCTCGGCGGATTCTCGCAGGGCGGGGCGGTATCGCTCTACAGCGCGCTGCGCTACCCGAAGCGCATTGCCGGTGTGCTCGCGCTCTCCTGCTATTTGCCGCTTCAAGGTCGTCTGCCCGCCGAGCGCTCGATGGAAAATCGCGCGACGCCGATTTTCATGGCGCATGGCCGCGCTGACCCGGTGCTCAGCATTTCCTTGGGCCTCGACTCGTGCGAGGTGCTGCGCAAACTCGATTACCCGGTCGAATGGCACGAATATCCGATGGCGCATGCGGTGTGCGCCGCCGAAATTGCCGACATTCGGACGTTTCTGCTGCGCATACTCAGCTGAAGCGGGCCTGATGGAGCCGCCGGAGCCCCGCCGGCAAGGTTTTGTGACAACCAGGTGACATGCCCGCACCGCGGCGCTAAGCTGAAAGGCCATTAGTTTCCCGCAGCATGGTGAGTCGTATGGCGACACGAGCACGATCCTCGACGAACGCGCAACTTGATGCCGAGGCGGAGCGGCTCACGGCCGAAGCGGCGAAGGCGAGTTCGCGCGCCGACGCGGCCAAGAAGCAAGTGCGGCTCGTCAAGAGCCAGCTCAAACAGGCGCGCAAAACCTCGAAACAAGCGAAGAAGGCCGCCAAGATCGCGCACAAGAAGGCCGAAACGGCCGCGCTCGCGCTCAAGAGCGCAGCGGCCAATCGAGCCCAAACCAAATCACCGAAAAAGAAGGCGGTCGCGGAGCCTAAGCCTAAGCGCGCCGCAAAAAGCGCTGCGAAGAAGACCGCGCGGTCTGCACGCAAAGCCGCCAAGCCGGCGGCGCGCGCGCAGCAGCCCGCGAGGCGCCGGGCCAAATCCGCGGCGCGCCGGACCCAGCCCGCCGCGGGCCCTGCCAAGAATCAGGCGCGCTCGCCCGCCGCGGTCGCTCGCCTCGTGATCAAGCGCCTCGATCGGGTCGCGCGGGCTGCGCCCGCACGCATTACCGGGGCGCCGGCAGCGCCGACACCAGTGCCGGCGCCATCGCCGGCGAGCAGCCTCGAGCCCGCGACGGCGTCCGCAGAATAGCGCGCGACATCGATCGCTAAGTCGGTGCGCCGGCGGCGACGAGGCCGAGCGTGTTGATCAATTGGAGCAGCAGGAAGGCCGCCGCCCCCGCGATCAGCTGTCCGAGCACCCAGATGCCGAATGCGCGCCGCACGCGCACGGCCTCCATTTCGCTGAGTCCCATGACCTGCAGCAGGCAACTCCAGAGCGACAGGCCACAATGCGCGATAAATTGGACTTGCAATAGCAACGCAAGAAACGGGGCAAGGTCCTTGCCCGGTGTCTCGAGGAATGTCGCTTGTCCCGCGATCAGCGCAGAGATCAACCACAATGCCAGCGAGGCGACCAGCGGCACCCCGCCGTAGGCGATCACGTGGAAGATTTGCGCGGCACTTGCGGTGCCACCGACGCGCCTTCCTAAGCGCGAATAAATCTCCGCCATGACCCAAACACCGAGCACCCCGGCGAACGGCCCGACGATCAAGGCGTCACCAAAGACTGCGGCGACCGGGGACCCTCGACCCACGGATTGCGCCCGGCTCAAGACCAACATGCTGACGACGCCTTGCGTGGCCGCCAATAGGTAGTCGTACCTGCCGATCGGCGTGGCCGCCAAGGCGCGGAACACGCGCCGTGGTTTTAGCCAGACGTCGTAGAAGGGGCGGACGGGTGGATTCGAGTGTTCGTCGTCGGGCATTCTGTGCGCATCGGATGGTGATTCGCAGGGTACGCCAATGTCGGCGCGCAACTCTAGTGCGCAACGCAGATGACAGCAGACTTTTTCGGGGCTACTCTCACCATGAGGATTGGATCGACCCGCGAGGAGATGACTGACCATGGCAAAGAAGAGCAAAGGGAAGAAGCGCCCAGTGGCAAAGGCGAAGAAAGCGGCCGCGAAAAAGCCGGCAGCTAAGAAGAAGGTGCTTGCGGCCAAGTCCGCCAAGAAAAAGGCAGCGCCGAAAAAGAGCAAGCCGAAGCTCAGCGCAAAGCCGGCGATGAAGGCCAAACCAAAGGCAGCACCGAAAAAGAAGGCCCGTAAGAAAGTCGCCCCCGTAATGGCGCCCGCACCGGTCGCGGCGCCGCCGACGGCGGCAGTTGTGCATGAGGAATCCGCGCCGGCGCCAGCGCCGAGCATGGAACCGTCCGCTTTCTAAAGAGGACGGGCGGCGTCTGGGCGGCGGCCGCCGAGGCGCCGCTCAGATGCGACTGATCCTGATGAGGGCTCGCGCTCCGGCCCGCGCCGTGTATCGGCGCGGCTTGTTTTCAAGACCGCGGTCAACGGTCGTCGCGCCGAAGCGTTCTTTAGTCAGCGTCCATCGCAGAAGTGTGTTCAGCCCATGAAAGGCTCAAGTCGGATTCGGATGGGGTTGGCGGCGGGGGTGATCGCGGGGACGATCGCGACCGCCGCGCTGAGCGGGTGCTTCGAGCCCGACCAGCGCCACTATGTCGATGGCGTCGTGCTCGTCGCACCGCCGCCGGCGCGCGAGGAAGTCATCGGGGCGCCGCCGCAGGCGGGCTTCGTATGGCTCGCAGGCTACTGGGCTTGGGTCGGCAATCGGCACGAATGGATCGCCGGGCACTGGGAAGCGCCGCGTCCGGGGCGCGAGTGGGTTCCCCATCAATGGGTGCGCCAGGGCGACGGCTGGATTCTCAAGCCGGGCCATTGGCAGCGAGTTCACCGCTGACTAGCGCGCTCCGGCCGCCACGGCGATCTCACGCAAGCGCCGCTCGGATCCCGCGTCGAACCAGTGCTCGATCAATGAATACGAGATCGACTGGCGCGGCGGCAGAATGACCGCGCCCGCGGCGAGATCTGCGCGTGTGAACCAGCGCGCGTCCTCGAGTTCCTCGTCATGCAGATGAATCTCGGTGGTGACTGCATGCGCCGTGAATCCCAGCATCAGGGATGAAGGAAACGGCCAGGGCTGCGAGGAGTGGTATTCAATCCGGTCGGCACGAATTCCGGCTTCCTCGAAAACCTCGCGCACGACCGCGTCCTCGAGCGACTCACCCGGTTCGACGAAGCCCGCGATCGTCGAATAACGCCCCGGCGCCCAAGCGGCCTGCCGGCCCAACAAGGCGCGCTCGCCGTCGCTGACCAGCACGATGATCGCCGGATCAATACGCGGAAACTGCTCGGTACGGCACGAGGCGCTGCTGCAGACCAGCGCATGGCCGCTGCGCGCCGGCATCGTCGGCGCGCCGCAGCTGCCGCAAAAGCGATGCCGCTTTCGCCAGGTCAGCATCGCCCTCGCGTAGGCGAGCAGACCCGCCTCCTCGGCCGGCAGTCGAGACGCAATCAGGCGCAAATCCTCGAAGCCGGCGCCGGCGTGCAATTGCGGCGCATCGATCGAGTCGATTTCGTAGGCGAAGCAATGCATGTCGCCGAAGCGGCCGAGCAACACCATGTGATCCGGATCGCGCAGCTGCGCCGGTACCGCATCGAGTTCGAGCAGCACGGCACGCGGCGCATCGCCCTCGACGATCAAGTTGCGCGAATTCCAAACCGGCAGCGCGCGGCTGCGTGGATCGGCAAGCGCCGCGCCAAACCACGCAGGGTCCTGGCGCAGATGGGCGGCGCGGTCCAGGTACGGGCCCGCGAAAATGTTTCGGCGCTGCACGAACCCGATTCTAGCAGGGACCGGCGCCGCCGATCGCGGACTCGGGTAGCAACGCCGCCGCGGCCGACGGAAACAGGGCGGGAGCCACGGCAGCCACGGGCGCCACGGGCGCCGCGCCGGCGTCGTTCGCGAACGGCGTGCAGGTCGGACAGGCGATGCGACGCCGAGCGAGCAGGTCGCAGAGCCTGACTCCGCCGCAAGCCTCGCAACGCACGACTCCGAGCTCGTCGTGTCTACCCAGCGCATGCAGCAGCAGCCAGGCATGTTCGAACGAGATGCGGGCCGGATCATGCAGCTGCAAATAGGCCTCGTAGGCGATGCAGAGCAGTGCGCCGGATTCCAGCGATCCGAGCCGATAACGGGGCTCGAGTCCGATCATGGTGCCGCACAGGAGTCCATGGATGATGAAGAGGCTTGCGAGCTGCGCGGCGTGAAAGTGCAGATCCGCATTGCGCAGAAAATAGGCGGCCTGGCGCGGAGACTTGCCGCGGTGTCTCAGCGAGCGCCGCGCACCCTCGATTCCGACGTAATCGCGATAGAGCTTGCGAATGCGATCGTCGCTGAGGCCGGTCCATTGACGAATCGTGTAAGTGCGCGCCTCGTGGTGGAGCAGCCGCCACGCCAAATCGAGCCGTTTGTGATCGCGCGTATATCGGTCGTCGGATACTCGCATGCTGTTCTCCCCAGTTTGGCAAATCCCGCGGTTTCAGGCGCAAAAAGAATTTGACAGAAATTAATCACAAAGTTAGCGTGCTTGCCAAGTGCTCGTGCGGCTTATTTCTTGGCGAATTCGCAACGAAATGCACAAGCACCGATCCGCGACGGCAAGGAGATCCAGATGCAGTATCGAACGACGGGCGGACCGCGGGTCGGGCAGCCGTGCGTCGCCAACCGGCGCGCGCCGCGCAGCGTTGGTGCAGCGCGGGAAACGAGTGGTCTGCACGAATCCGATGGAACGCGCGATCTCGGCTCGCTTCGCGAATTGAATCAACGCTTTCTCGGATTGGAGTGGACGCGCACCGCATTCGACGGCCGCATCGCGCGACTCACGAACACCCAAAGAGCGGCCGCGGCCGACTGCCCCTATGCGCTGTTCGATCTGCGGCTCGGCGATTGCGACTACTGGCAGCTGCGGCTGCAGCAGCCCGAGGCGCGCCACGTCGCCGATGAGGAAGCGATCGGCGCGGAATTGGCGGAGTTCACGCGGCTCGCGCTGTTCTATGCATGGTATGCGGCGACGGCTGCCAAGCTTCCGGCCAAACTCGCGCTGAGCATGCACGAGCGCACCGCGGCCGCGCTCCGGGGGATCACCGTCAACCGGATACCCGATCTCGTGATTACGGAGTCGCGCGGCGTCTCGCCGCGCTGGAACCATTGCCCGCAATTCTGGAATGCGCTCGCGCTCACGGCCGCGAGCGGCGATGCAGAGCGGTTGAAGCGCGTGCAATTGTCGGGCATCCAACTCGCGGCCGCGACGCAATTGCCATTGCGGCGGGAGCCTCGCGCGGTTTAGGCTAAGCGGCTCTTATGCACGCCCTAGTCCTACGCCAGCTCACCAAGACTTACAAAAACGGCATCCAAGCACTCAAGGGCATCGATCTCACCGTCGAGCAAGGCGACTTCTTCGCGCTGCTGGGCCCCAACGGCGCCGGCAAGACGACCGCGATCGGCATCGTGACCTCGTTGGTCAACAAGACCAGCGGCCACGTCGAGGTATTCGGACACGATATCGACCGCGAGCTCGAGGCCGCGAAGTCCTGCATCGGGATCGTGCCGCAGGAGATCAACTTCAATCAGTTCGAGACCGCGTTCACGATCGTCGTGAACCAGGCCGGCTTCTACGGCATCGAGCGCTCGCTCGCCAAGCAGCGCGCCGAGATCTACCTGAAGCAGTTGCAGTTGTGGGATCGGCGCAATTCAATCGCGCGCGCGCTGTCGGGCGGCATGAAGCGACGCCTCATGATCGCGCGCGCGCTCATGCACGAGCCGAGGCTGCTGATACTCGATGAGCCGACCGCCGGCGTCGACATCGAAGTGCGCCGCTCGATGTGGGACTTCCTGCGCAACATCAACGAGCAAGGAACGACGATCATTCTCACGACTCACTATCTCGAAGAGGCCGAAAATCTGTGCCGCAACATCGCGATCATCGATCGCGGCGCGATTGTCGAACGCGACAACATGGCGAACGTGCTGCGCAAGCTGCAGACCGAAACCTTCGTCTTCAACTTAACTGCGCCGCGCGATGCGCCGCCGCTGCTCGATGGATTCAAGGCGACGCTCACCGACCGCGTCACGCTGGAGGTCGAGGTGTCGATCGGACAGACCCTCAACGACATCTTCGCGCAGCTGACCCGCCAGGGCATCGAAGTCGCGAGCATGCGCAACAAGGTCAACCGGCTCGAAGAGCTGTTCATCCGGCTCGTCGACAGCGACAAGACCGCGCCGGCTCGCGCCGCAGAGCCCGCCGCGGCGGCCGGCACATGACCGAGGCCGCCGGCAGCACCTCGACTCTGAGCCGGGCGCGCACCGACTGGATCGGTTTTCAGACGATCGTGATCCGCGAATTCGGGCGCATCGTGCGCATCTGGGGCCAGACGATCTTGCCGCCGGCGGTCACTGCAACGCTTTATTTCATCATCTTCGGCAGCCTGATCGGACGGCGCGTCGGCCAGATCGGCGGCTATGACTACATGCAGTTCATCGCGCCCGGCCTCATCATGATGAATGTGATCACGAATTCCTACGCCAACGTCGTCTCGTCGTTCTTCGGCGCGAAATTCGGCAAGCACATCGAGGAGCTGCTGGTCTCGCCGCTGCCGAACTGGCTCATCGTGAGTGGCTATGTCGTCGGCGGGATCCTGCGCGGCGTCCTGGTTGGCGCGGTCGTGACCGTCGTTGCGCTGTTCTTCACGCGCCTCGCGCTCGCGCACGTGCTTGCGACACTGGCCGCGGTGCTGCTCACCAGCATCGTGTTCTCGCTGGGCGGCTTCCTCAACGCGATGTTCGCGAAGAACTTCGACCAAATCTCCTGGTTCCCGACGTTCATCCTTGCGCCGCTGACCTACCTCGGCGGCGTGTTCTATTCGATCAAGATGCTTCCCGGATGGGCGCAAGTCGTGTCGCATCTGAATCCGATCCTGTACATGGTCAACGCGTTTAGGTACGGCTTCTTGGACGACTCCGATGTCGATTTGCGACTGAGCTTCGGAATCATGACGTCGGCGGCAGTGTTGATGTTCGCGCTCGCGGTGCTGCTGATGAACAAGGGCACGGGCATTCGCGAGTAGCCGGCCGAATCGGAAAAAATTAGGGGAAAAACGCATGATCGACAATGCCTGGCGGCGCTTCTTCCCGTTGTGCCTGGGATTTCTCGTGAGTTTGGCGGTGGCCGCGCAGGCGCCGCACGCGGCCGCGCCGGGCGCCGCCGCGCCGGGCGCCGCCGCGCCGATGCTCGGATTTTCGGCCGAAGGCGCCAATACGGAAGCGCAGCTCGAACAGCGTTTCGATGCGGATCTGTCTGCGGACGAGGAGCGCGGCTGGCTCGAGAAATTGACTGCCGCGCCCAATCACGTGGGCAGCGCCCACAACAAGGACAATGCCGAATTCATACTCGCAAAGTTCCGCGAGTGGGGCTGGGACGCCTCGATCGAGACGTTTTCGGTGCTGTATCCGACGCCGCGCGAAGTGCGGCTCGAACTGACGGCGCCGACGCGCTTCGTCGCAAAGCTGCGCGAGCCTGCGATCGCGGGCGACGCGACCTCGAGCCAAACCCGCGACGAATTGCCGCCGTACAACGTCTATGGCGCCGACGGCGATGTCAGCGGCGAGCTGGTCTATGCAAATCAGGGGATGCCCGAGGATTACACCGAGCTCGAGCGGCGCGGCATCAGCGTCAAGGGGCGCATCGTACTCGTGCGCTACGGCGGCGGTTGGCGCGGACTCAAGCCCAAGCTCGCCTACGAGCACGGCGCGATCGGCTGTCTGATCTATTCCGACCCGCTCGACGACGGGTATGGGCGCGGCGACGTTTATCCGAACGGCGGCTTTCGCCCCGCGGATGCGGTGCAGCGCGGCTCGGTGCAGGACATCTTGCAATACACGGGGGATCCGTTGACGCCCGGGACGGGTTCGACGCCGCAGGCTCCGCGCCTCGCGATCGCCGATGCCAAGACCATCCTGAAGATTCCGGTGCTGCCGATTTCCTATGCCGATGCCCAGCCGCTGCTCGCGGCGCTCGGCGGTCCGGTCGCGCCGTCGGCGTGGCACGGTGCGCTGCCGCTCACTTACCACATCGGGCCCGGCGCGGCGCGCGTCCGCCTCAAGATCGCTTCCGAGTGGGGACAAAAGACGCTCTACGACGTCATCGCAAAATTGCCGGGTGCCGTGGAGCCCGACCGCTGGATAATTCGCGGCAACCATCACGACGCCTGGGTATTCGGCGCGACCGATCCGCTCTCCGGCACCGTGGCCTTGATGTCCGAGGCGAAGGCCATCGGCAAGCTCGTACAAGGCGGCTGGCGTCCGCGCCGCACGCTGGTCTACGCGAGCTGGGACGGCGAGGAGCCGGGCTTGATCGGCTCGACCGAATGGGCGGAGACGCATGCGGCCGAGCTGCAGGCAAAAGCCGCGCTCTACGTCAACTCCGACGCCAACGGCCGCGGTACCTTGCGCGTCGGCGGCACGCACGCGCTCCAGCACTTCGTCAGCGAAGTCGCGCGCGACGTAAAGGATCCGGAGACCGACGCGAGCGTACTCAAGCGCGCGGTCGCGGTACACCGAGTGCATGAGTTCGAGGCGGCGCACGGCGACGGCAGCGC
Organism: uncultured Gammaproteobacteria bacterium; assembly: GCA_963782845.1. Taxonomy (GTDB): domain Bacteria; phylum Pseudomonadota; class Gammaproteobacteria; order Steroidobacterales; family Steroidobacteraceae; genus Bog-1198. The sequence continues at coordinate 572,095 of CAWALM010000004.1, forward strand.
GGGATCGGCCGGCCCGGGCGCGGCCGGCCCGGGCGCGGCCGGCGCAGGCGCGGCCGGCGCCGGTCTGTCGGGTGATCTCAATCTCGGGGCGCTTGGCTCGGGATCGGACTACACGCCGTTTCTGCAGCATCTCGGCATCAGCTCGCTCGACTTTGCGTTCAACGGCGAATCGGACTACGGCGTCTATCACTCGGCCTACGATTCATTCGATCACTTCCGCCGCTTCGTCGATCCGGCATTCGCCTATGAAGTGACGCTCGCCAAGGTCGCGGGCCGCACGGTGTTGCGCGCCTCGCAGGCCGATCTGCTGCCGACACGCGCCGCTGATTTCGCGCGCTCGATCGCGGGGTTCGACGAGCAACTGCATCAGACCGTCGATCGCATGCGCGCCCGGACGCGCGAGCAGGGCGCGCTGCTTGATGCGGGCGCCTTTGCGCTCGCTGCCGACGTGCGTGAGGTGCGCGCGGCACCGCAGCGAGATGCGGATGTTCCTTATCTCGATTTCGCACGACTCGACAATGCGGTCGAGCGCTTGACGGCCAGCAGCGAGGCGTTCGATCAGGCCTATGCGCGCGCATGCAGTGCGCGAGATGCGGCGGCTCCGATGCGCCGCGAGCGGCTCAATGGGATGCTCACGGTGCTCGAGGAAACCTTGACGGACGAGCGCGGTCTACCGACAAGAGTTTGGTATAAGCATATGATTTATGCGCCCGGGCTCCACACCGGATATGAAGCGAAGACCCTGCCGGCGATACGCGAAGCGATCGAGGGCCGGCGTTGGGACGAAGCCAACCAATACATGGCGGTGGTCGCGGATCGCCTCGATGCCTACCGGACCCAGCTCGAGCGGGTGATCGCAAGCCTTTGAGGAGTCGTGTATCGTGCCGGACAAGGGAACGATGTAATGAAGGAGTCGATGAAATGACCGAAGAGAAGCAGCAGAAATTCACAGCCAAAGTGCGCCGCGGCCTCGTCTGGGTGCACGGAGTCGCCAGCGCGGAACTTGCGCGCAAGAAGGCGGCGGCGACCGGCGTCAGAATCGAAGGGTTTACCGCGGCGGAACTCGCCGACGTCGAATCCGCGCTCACGTGGATCGAGCAGAACAAGGAAGCCGCAACCAAAGAATCGACGTAAAAGTCCGGCGACCATGCGAACCAAAGGTGTCGGCGGGCACGCTCGAGCGCGTGCGCGGCGCTAAAATATGCTGATGGCCCGCAAGCGCGCACTGATCGTCGACGATTCCAAATCGGCCCGTGTCATCTTGAGCCGCATGCTCGAGAAATACGACATCGAGGTCGACTTGGCCGAGTCGGCCGAGCAGTCCATCGAGTATTTGAAGGGCAACCGGCCGGACGCGATCTTCATGGATCACCTCATGCCCGGCATGGACGGCCTGCAAGCCGTGCAGGCGATCAAGAGCAATCCGCAGACCGCGATGATTCCGATCATGATGTACACCTCTCAAGAGGGAGAACTGTACGTCGGGCAGGCGCGCGCGCTCGGCGCAATGGGCGTGCTGCCCAAGCAAGTGCGCCCCGTCGACGTCTCGAAGGTGCTCTACGAGCTGCACTTGCTGCCCGATCGGCGCGATACCGACGAGCCGGCGCTCGCGCCGGTCGAACTCGTGCCGCGATGCCGACGCACCGTCGCGGGGTCGCGTCGGACCCGGGCGTTCGGGCCGCGGCCGCGGCGAGCGCCGACTGGAGCCGCCGCGTCGAATCCGCCGTGCGGGAACAGAGCGCGGACCTGCGCCGCTTCATCGTCGCAAGCCTCGATAGTTTCGCGTCGCGCATCGTCATCGACGTGCGCGACCTGCCGGTCAGAGCGGCCGCGGAGCCGTTGCCGATGCCGGTGGTCAGCGCTCCGCCTGCGCGCAAGCCGTCGGCGATTTGGATTGCGGCCGCCGCGGCCGCCGTGGTCGCCACGATCGCGGCCGTCGTTTTCGCCGTGTTGTGGATTCAGACGCGCACCGAAGTCGCGACGGCGCAGTCGCAGATCGCAGGGCTCGCCGCCACCAACTCCGAGCTCGCGCGCGCGCGCGACGATTTGACCGAAACGGTCAAGGACCTCACGAGCGCGATCGCGGCGCCCGCCCAGAGCGCGGCTTCCACCCCTGCAGCCGCGCCTGCGACGGCACCGTGGTCGCGGACCGAGCTGGTGCCGTTCGGGGAAGCGCCGCTCGATCACGGACGCGTCGATGTGCTGCGCGAAGTGCTCGGCAAACTCGAGGCGCAAGGATTTCGCGGCGTCGTCAAGGTCACGAGCTTCGCCGGCGCCTATTGCCTCACGGGCAACGCGACCGACGGCTACGTGCTCGCGAACGCGACGCTGCCGGCGAGCAAATGTGATTTGATCGGCAATCCGGCTGAAGAGGCCGCCGCGGGCCTGCAGCGTCAGTCTCTCGCGTTCGCCAATCTGGTTGCGGGCATTCGGCAGCGCAGCGCCGGGGCGATTTCGGTCGCCACCGACAATGCGGTCAACGCGCGCGCGGCGGTCGCATACCCCGCCCGCAGTGAATCGGCAAGCGCCGGTGAATGGAACAAGGCCGCCGCGGCGAACAACCGCGTCGAATATCTCGCGCAGCCGGCCGCGGCGGCCGGCGCCGCGCCCTAGAACGCGACGCGCACGAACAATTCCGGACCCTTTGCGTCGAAGTTGAACGCGCCTTGGGTCGCGGACTGCCGCGAAATCAGGTTCAGACGATTGTCGCTGTAGCCCAAGGCGAGCGCGACATTCGGATGCAGCCGAAAAAAGATGTCGGCGTCGTAAACGCTCAGCGTTCCCGAAAGATGGTCGATGTTGATCTTCATGTATTTGGCGGCCGCATCGACATAGAAGCGCCTGCTGATCACCCAGGTGGCGGTCAATCCCGGCGTCGGGAAGGGTCCCGCGAGCGACTGCGCGTCGTACAGATGCCGCGTCGGGGATTGCACGCGCAGGTTCGCGTCGAGTTCGACGTCGTTGATCGCGATCAGGCCGGTCAGTTCGAACTTCTCGAAGTGCAGGAACGAATGACCGAAGCCGACGCCGAAAACCCGCATGGTCATCGTGGTCTGAACCGGATCGCCCGGCAGCAGCGTGATGTTGCCGAACGACTCCGGCGCCTGGGCGACGAGCACTTTGGTATCGTCGCGATCGAGCATGAAATAGTCGAAAAATAGCCGCGTGGTCCCGCCGGTGCGCACGGCGGCTTCGAATTTCGGCTCGACGCGGGAACTGTCGAGCCCGAGATCATTCTCGCCGTTGAAAGTCGTGCCGGCGGTTCCCGTGCTGTTGTCGACGCGCAGCGTCGTCGACGGCGAGAGGTGGGCGACGCCGAGCGAAATGGCGAGGCGTTCGTCGGTCGGGCTGAAGTAATCGGCGTCGGCGAGCGCGGCCGACGCCGACAGCGTCAGTGCCATGCCGAAGAGACCCATGCGTTTGCTGATCACGTGCTACTCCTGAAGGATCAATTCTTTGGTCGCGGCAACCCTGCGCGGCTGCGGCAACGACGGGCCGATGCGCCGCAGGACGTGCGCGGCCGCGGCTCGCCATCCGGTCAGCTTGCCGCCGTAGATGCCGAGCACGCGCGGCTTCGAGTCGCGATCGGTGCTGTAGATGGTTTCGCGTGATCGGCCGAATGCCGCTTCGCTCGCGGCCGGCAGTACGCGCAGGCCCGCAAACCGCGTGACGATGGAATCGCGGGTCAGGTGGCCAAATGCCGGAAAATAGCGCCGCGCGACCTCGAGCAGGTATTCCTCCTCCTCGGGCAGCGGGTGCACGCGGTCCGGGTCGCCCCGGTACGGAGTTTCGGTCGTGCCGATCATGGTCGCGCCATGCCACGGCATCACAAAAACCGCGCGGCCGTCCGCGGGGCTCTCGACGTAATAGATCCCGGCTCGGACGGCGACCGGCACGACGATGTGCGTGCCCTGAACGAGGTCGGTCGCCGGAATCGGAATCGCGGGGCGCACTGCGCGGCTGACCGCGGGAGCCCAGGGGCCCGCGGCATTGACGAGCACGCGCGCATGGCACTCGACGCGCGCGCCTCCCTCCTCGTAGCGCACCGTCACGCCGTGATCGTCGAGCTCGGCCTCGAGGAACTTCGCGGGCATCGCGACCTCGCCGCCGAGCTTGCGCGCCGACTGCACGACGGCGCGCGTCAAGCTCGCATCGTCGGTTTGGGCGTCGAAGTAGCGGATCACCGCGTCGAGGTTCTTGACGTCGAGCCCGTCGAGGGCCGCCCATTCGCTCTTGGGCACGGTGCCGAAGCGCGTGCTCGCATCGAATCCGCCGAGCATCGCGTACATGAAGAGTCCGAGCTTCAATTGCCACGGCCGGCGGCGCGTGTCCTCGTAGACCGGAATGAAGAACGGCTTGAGTTCGACGAGGCTCGGCGCGATGCGCAGGTGTATCGCCCGCTCCCGCAGGCTTTCGCGCACGAGCGCAAACTGGCCGGATTCGAGATAGCGCAGGCCGCCGTGGATCAGCTTGCTCGAGCGGCTCGAGGTGCCGCTCGCGATCGCATGCTGCTCGATGAGCAGCGCGCGGTGGCCCGCCGCAACGGCCGCCTGCAGCACGCCCGCCCCATGAATGCCGCCGCCGACAACGATGACGTCGAATTCTCTCATTGGGCCTTAGAATGCGGGAACGCGAAGCGGTGCGCTACCTGTCGCGTTTTTCTTCGAATTGCACGACCGGGGTTCCGGAGGTCACATCGATGTCGCCGTCGACGATCGCGCCACGGGCAATTGCCACGGTGCGTGCGCAGACGCGACCCCGGATCACGGCGGTATGGCCGATTTCGAGCTTGTCCTCGACCTCGAGGCTGCCGACGATCTGGCCGGCGACGATCGCGCGCTCGGCGCGGATGTTGCCGAGCCAAGTCGCACCGACCGCGAGGCTCAAATCGCCGAGCAGTTCGCCGTCGCCCTGGACCGCGCCGGAAATCACGAAGGGGCCGAAGCCGCGCATGTTGCCGACGAAGACGGTTCCGGCGCCGATCACCGTCGGAGTCGATGCGGTGCGGTCGAGAAACCGCCGTTTGGCCGCCGTCTCAGGCTCTGGCGGTGGTTTGACAGGTTGTTCGCTCATCGGGTTTTTTTACCTTATCCGGGGTCCGGCATGATGTGACGAGATTGGCGGCGCCGACAGAATATGCAAAATGTCGGTAGAATAAGCGTGAACGACATCTCGTGAGACTCACCATGGATATCAAGGCACTGGCCGCGGCACTTGCCCTGGCCCTTCTAGTCGGCGTTTCCGGCTGCAGTCGCGAGCAAAGCGACTGGGACAAGGCGCGCGCGGCGAACGATACCGACTCTTACGAGTTGTTCGTCAAGAAATATCCCAGCGGGTCGTTCACGCCCCAAGCCCAGGCGCGCCTCAAGGAGCTTTATGAGGACCGGGACTGGCAGAAGGCCCGAGATACGGATACGTCCGAGGCCTACCAGGCATTTTTGAACCAATATCCGGAAGGAAAGTGGACCAAGGAGGCGCGGATCCGGGTCGAGAATTTCTCGCTCGCCCAGGCGCCGGCCACCGAGGTGGCGCCGACGTCTGCGCCGGCCGTGGCGCCGGCGGCCCCATCCGCAGTCAAGCCGAAGCCGGCGCCGCCGGCGGCCGCAGCGAAGACCGCGAAATCCACGAGTGCGGCGCCCAAGAGCGGCAGCAAGGCGGCAGCCACAACGGCTGCGAGCGCCGCCGGCGGCAGCACCATCATCCAGCTCGGCGCCTACAAGACCGGAACCGCGGCTGCCAACCATCATTGGCAGCTGCTCGAAAAGAAGTTTCCTGCGACCTTCAAGGGGCTCACGCCCACCGTGAAATCGAGCAGCCCCGGCGCCGCTCCTCTCTATCGCTTGCAGGTCACGGGCCTCACGCACAGCGCTGCAGTCTCGATTTGCAAAACGCTCAAGGCCAAAGGCTCGCCTTGCGTGGTACTGCCCAAATCGCACCATCGATGACAAAAATTGTCACCCGAGTTCGGCTCGGGGCGTCGTAAGCGATTGAACTGAAAGAGAATCGCCTTCTGGCACGGGCTTTGCTTCGCTCTTCGATCATGCAGTCCAAGCTGATCACGATGTGGGTTCCGCGGGGCAGCAGCCGCGCGGCGCTGCTGGTTCGCCGGGGCGACGGCCGGCTCGCGCTGCAGGGCATCGACGCGCGCGTCGCTCATGCAGCACGCCTCGCAGGCGATTTCCTGCGCGCGCATCCGGTCTCAGCGGGCGATTCCGAGCTCGGTCAGGATGAACGCGTATTCGGTCGCGATCTCTCGGTAGCGCTGGAAACGACCTGATTTACCGCCGTGACCGGCCTCCATATCGGTGTGCAGCAGCAGCCGGTTCCGATCGGTTTTCAGTGCCCGCAGCTTCGCGACCCATTTGGCGGGCTCGTAGTACTGCACCTGGCTGTCCCATAGTCCGGTCGTGACGAGCATCGCCGGATAGTCTTGCGCGCGCACGTTGTCGTAAGGCGAGTAGGACAGCAGGTATTCATATGAGTCCTTGTCGCGCGGATCGCCCCATTCATCGTATTCGTTTGTGGTGAGCGGAATGCTGTCATCGAGCATCGTGGTGACGACGTCGACGAACGGCACCTGTGCGACGATGCCGCGATAATCCTGAGGCGCGAGGTTTGCGACAGCGGCCACGAGCAACCCGCCGGCGCTGCCGCCCATCGCGAACACTTGATCGCGCGCCGCATAGCGCGCGGCCACCAGCGAGTGCGTGACGTCGATGAAGTCCGTGAAGGAATTCATTTTCCGATGCAGTCGCCCGGCGTCGTACCACGCACGACCCATCTCCTGGCCGCCGCGCACATGCGCAATCGCGTAGACGAAGCCGCGATCGAGCAAGCTCAAGCGTGAGGAAGAAAAGCTCGGATTGAGCGACAGTCCGTAAGCGCCATAAGCGTACTGCAGCAGCGGCGCGCTGCCGTCGAGGGCCGTGCCCTTGCGGTAGACCAAGGACACCGGAATGCGTGCGCCGTCGCGCGCCGCCACGAACAGAAACTCGGTGCGGTAGTTCGACGGGTCGAAATCTCCGAGCACCGGATCGCGCTTCATGAGCACTTGCTCGCGCGTACGCATGTTGTAGTCGTATACCGTCGCCGGCGTCGTCAACGACGAATACGTATAGCGGATCACTTCGGTCGAGAGCTCCGCGTTGACCGAGATCGACATCGAATACGCGGGCTCCTCGCTCTCGATGAAGAAGTCCGCGGCCGGCGTAGGCGCGGCCGGCGTAGGCGCGGCCGGTGCTGCGGCTCCGGCGAGCGGCAGGATGCGAATCTTCAGCAGTCCATCGGTGCGCACCGAGATCGCGATGTAGGATTCGAATACCTCGAAATCCTCGATGAACGCGTCAGTGCGATGCGCGACGAGCTCGCGCCAGGCGCCCCGATCGGATGCCGCGCCGATTTCGGCCCGCATCAGCCGAAAATTGTTCGCGCGCCAATTGCTGCGCACGATGAAACAATCGTCCAGATGCTCGATTTGATACTCGTGGTCGCGCTCGTGCGCGAGGAACACCTTGAATTCGAGCGCCGGGTCCAGGGCATCGGCGTAATGCCATTCGGACGCCACGGTGCTTTCCATGTGGATGAAGATGTAGCGCTCGGATTTCGATTTCGCGATGCCCGTATAAAAGCTCAAGTCGCTTTGGCGGAACACCAGCGCATCGTCGGCGGGATTCGTGCCGAGCACATGCTTCTTGACCGAGATCCCGAGCAGAGTCTCGGGGTCCTTCTCCACATAAAAGATCGTCGCATTGTCGTTGGCCCAGGCGAGGTCCGCCTCGACGCCGTCGATGGCGGCCGCGTCGATGAGGCCTGAGCTGAGATCCTTGAAGCGCAGCCGGAATTCGCGCCGGCCGACGCTGTCTTCGCAAAACGCGAGCCGCTGCGAGTTCGGCGAAATCTCGATCGCCCCGATCTGGTAGTAGTCGTGGCCAATGCTCAGTTCGTTGGCGTCGAGCAAGATCTGCTCGGGGGACTCGGCGCCGCCGTGATGCGCGCGGCGACGCGCGAAGATCGGATGCTCTTTGCCGACTTCGAAGCGCGTGTAGTACCAGTAGCCCCGCTTCAAATAGGGCACCGTCGCGTCGTCCTGCTTCAGGCGAGCGACGATTTCGCCGTAGAGCGCATTCTCGAACGGCTTGACGGGCGCGCATAGCGCATCCAAATAGGCGTTTTCCGCGCTCAAATAGGCGAGCATCTCCGGGTCGCGGCGTTCATCGTCGCGCAGCCAATAGTAAGGATCGCTGCGATCCCCGAACGGGGAATGCAGCATCTTGGGCTTTTGCACGGCGATCGGCGGATTGAGAAGCGGTTCGGTCACGGGCGCGCAGTATAGGGTCAAGCGGTCCGCGCCAGAATTGCGATTGACGGTCATTGCGAGCTAGGTATTATGACCCCATGTGATGGCGCGCGTAGCAGCGTTTGCCCCGCCTGGCGCGCACCGGCGCGTGTATGGATCCGCGCGCCTCGAACCGATTTAAATTCTTGTTTTCAAACGTCTTTATAGCTTCGGCTGTAAGGCTCGGGGCATTATGGGCACGACTTTTGCGCAAGCTGGCGGGGTGTGGTTCGGCACGGGTGTCGACCCGCGCGCTGTGGATTGGGGACTCTGTAAGCGGGCCTATGAGAAGGATTCCTGCGGATTCGGCTTGATCGCGAATCTCGACGACAGCCCAAGCCATTGGCTGCTGCAGACCGCAATCAGTTCGCTCAATCGATTGACGCATCGCGGCGCGATCGCGGCCGACGGCAAGACCGGCGACGGTTGCGGACTGCTCATTAAAATGCCCGTAGGCTTCCTGCGCGCGGTGGCCGCGGAGGCCGGCATCCTGTTGACGCCGCAATTCGGCGCGGGGCTCGTGTTTTTGAGCCAGGATCCGGCCAAGGCGCAGGCCGCGCGGCAGACGCTCACGCAGCAGCTCAAGCGCGAGGGGCTGCCGGTCGCCGGGTTTCGCGTCGTGCCGACCGACAGCCAAGCTTGCGGCGAACAAGCGCTCAAGAGCTTGCCCGCGATTGCGCAAGTGTTCGTCAACTCGCCGGCCGACATCGACGAGGCGACCTTCAACCGCAAGCTCTACATGGCGCGACGGCGCACCGAAAAGCTGCTGGAGCGCGGCGACGAGGCCTTTTATGTGCCGTCGCTGTCGGCGAGCACGATCGTCTACAAAGGCATGGTCATGCCGCAGTACCTTGCGCAGTTCTATCCGGACCTCAAGGATCCGCGCATGGAAGCCTCGGTCGTGGTGTTCCATCAGCGCTTTTCGACCAATACGCTGCCGCAGTGGCGGCTCGCGCATCCGTATCGCTACCTCGCGCACAACGGCGAGATCAACACCGTCCAGGGAAATCGCAGCTGGGCGGTCGCCCGCGGTCCGCTGTTTCGCTCGCCGGTGCTGCCGGATCTCTCCGAGATTCTGCCCGTCGTTTCACTCTCCGGTTCGGACTCGCAGTCGCTCGACAACATGCTCGAGCTGCTGCTCATGGGAGGCCTCGATCCGATGCACGCGATGCGCATGCTGGTGCCGCCCGCATGGCAGTCGGTCGACATGATCGATCCCGACCTCAAGGCGTTCTATGAGTATTACGCGACCCACATGGAGCCCTGGGACGGACCGGCCGGCATCGTGCTCACCGACGGACGCTTCGCCTGCTGCACGCTGGATCGGAACGGGTTGCGCCCGGCGCGCTGGGTGATCACCAAGAACCGCCACATCACGGTCGCCTCGGAGGCCGGCGTCTGGGACTATCTCGACGAGGACGTCGTCAAGAAGGGCAAGTTGGGGCCCGGCGAATTCATCGCGCTCGACCTGCACACCGGCGAGCTGATGGACACGAGGCGCGTCGACGATCTCTTGAAGAGCCGCCACCCCTACAAGAGCTGGCTCAAGAAGGGCGTGCGCTACCTGCAAACGGATCTCATCGATCCGCGGCTCGCCGCCGAGCCCTTCGATCGCGACACGCTCGCGCTCTACCAAAAAATGTTCAACGTCTCGGCCGAGGAGCGCGACGAGATCATCCGCGTGCTCGCCGAGGACGAAAGCGAGGCGGTCGGCTCGATGGGCGACGATACGCCGATGCCGGTGCTGTCGAAGAAGGCCCGCTCGCTATACGATTATTTCCGCCAGCAGTTCGCACAGGTCACGAACCCGCCGATCGACTCCCTGCGCGAGAGCATCGTGATGTCGCTGCAGACGCAGATCGGGCCCGAGTGCAACATCTTCGTGCCCGCGCCGCAGCACGCCGAGCAGATCGTGCTCTCCTCTCCGATTCTCTCGCAGCGCAAGCTGCGCCAAATCGTGAGCCTCGCCGATTCCGGCGTGCCGAATGCGTTTCTCAGCCTGCAGTACGACGAAACGCTCGACCTCAAGACCGCGATCCTGCAGGTTTGCGATCAGGCCGAGGCCGCCGTGCGGGCCGGCAAGCTCGTGCTGCTGCTGTCGGATCGCTACCTCGTCAAGGGCCAGATTCCGATGCACGCGCTGCTCGCGACCGGCGCGGTGCACCGCCGTCTCGTGGTCACGGGACTGCGCTGCAAGTGCAACATCCTCGTTGAGACCGGCACCGCGCGCGATTCGCATCATTTCGCCTGCCTGCTCGGCTACGGCGCAACCGCCGTGTATCCGTATCTCGCTTACCAGACGCTGTTCGACTTGATGCGCAAGGGCGCGCTGCGCATGGAGTCCGACACGCAGCACGAGCTCGGCCGCAGCTACCGGCGCGCCATCAAGAAGGGCTTGTTCAAGATCATGTCCAAAATGGGCATCTCGACGATCGCGAGCTACCGCAGCGCACAGCTGTTCGAGATCGTCGGCCTCGCCGACGAGGTCGTCGAATTATGCTTCGAGGGATCCGACAGCCGGATCGCGGGCGCCGACTTCGCGGATCTGCAGCGCGACTCGGAATATCTCGCGGCGCGCGCCTGGAACCCGATGGCGGGCGTCGAGCAGGGCGGCCTGCTGAAGTACGTTCACAACGGCGAGTACCACATGTACAACCCGGACGTGATCGCGACCTTGCAGGCGGCCGTCATGAGCGGCGACTATGAGCTCTACCGGCAATACGCGAACCTCGTCAACGAGCGCCCGGTCTCGTGCATCCGCGATCTGCTCAAATTGAACACGCAGCGCGCTCCGATCCCGCTCGAGCAAGTCGAGCCGGAGAGCGCGATACTCGCGCGCTTCGACAGCGCGGGGATGTCGCTGGGGGCGCTCTCCCCCGAGGCACACGAGTCGCTTGCGATCGCGATGAATCGGCTCGGCGCACGCTCCAATTCCGGCGAGGGCGGTGAAGATCCGATCCGGTACAAGACCGAAAAGAATTCGAAGATCAAACAAGTCGCATCGGGCCGCTTCGGCGTCACGCCGGAGTATTTGATCAATGCGGAAGTGCTGCAGATCAAGATCGCGCAGGGCGCCAAGCCCGGCGAGGGCGGCCAGCTGCCCGGACACAAGGTCAACGAGATGATCGCGCGACTGCGCTTCGCGCGGCCCGGCGTCGGACTGATTTCGCCGCCGCCGCACCACGACATCTACTCGATCGAAGATCTCGCGCAGCTGATCTTCGATTTGAAGCAGGTCAATCCGCGCGCGCTGGTGTCGGTCAAGCTCGTCGCCGAACCCGGCGTCGGCACGGTCGCGGCGGGAGTCGCCAAGGCTTACGCCGATTTGATCACGATCAGCGGCTACGACGGCGGCACCGGCGCGAGTCCCCTGTCGTCGATCAAGTACGCGGGCACACCCTGGGAACTGGGGCTCGCCGAGACGCATCAGACCTTGCGCGCCAACGAGCTGCGCCATCGCGTGCGCCTGCAGACCGACGGCGGCTTGAAAACCGGGCTCGACGTCATCAAGGCGGCGATCATCGGCGCCGAGAGCTTCGGCTTCGGCACCGCGCCCATGGTCGCGCTGGGGTGCAAGTACCTGCGCATCTGCCACCTCAACAACTGCGCGACCGGCATCGCCACGCAGCACAACGTGCTGCGCACGAAATATTTCATCGGCTTGCCCGAAATGGTCATCAACTATTTCCGGTTCGTCGCAGCCGAATGCCGCGAGATCATGGCGGCGATCGGCGTGCGCAGCATCGAGGAACTCATCGGACACACGGAATGGCTCCAGGTGCTGCCCGGCGAGACCGCGAAGCAGCGCAAGCTCAATTTGCGGCCGCTGCTCGCGAACAGCGAGCTGGTATCGGACCAGCCGCAATATTGCGTGTCGCCGCGCAACGCGCCATTCGACAAGGGCGCGCTCGCCGAAAAAATGGTCATGGACATGCAGGAGGCGATCGCGACCAAATCGGGCGGCAAGTGGAGCTACCCGGTCAGCAATTTCCACCGGTCGATCGGCGCGCGCATCTCGGGCGAGATCGCGAAGCGCTGGGGCAATCACGGCATGAAGGACGCGCCGATCGTCGTGAGCCTGCGCGGTTCGGTCGGCCAGAGCTTCGGCGTCTGGAACGCCGGCGGCCTGCATCTGCTGCTCGAAGGCGAGGCCAATGATTACGTCGGCAAGGGCATGGCCGGCGGCATGATCGTGCTGAAGCCCCCAATGCGCTCGACCTTCGTCGCGCGTGAAACGGTGATCATGGGCAATACCTGTCTCTACGGCGCAACCGGCGGCGAGCTATATGCGGCGGGTACCGCCGGGGAGCGCTTTGCGGTGCGCAATTCCGGCGCGCTCGCGGTGCTCGAGGGCGCGGGCGACCATTGCTGCGAGTACATGACCGGCGGCGTCGTCTGCGTGCTGGGACGCACCGGCGTGAACTTCGGAGCCGGGTTCACGGGCGGCTTCGCCTATGTGCTCGACATGGAGCGCGATTTCGTCGACCGCTACAACCACGAGCTCATCGACATCCACCGCGTCTCGCCCGAAGGCATGGGGACGCACGTGCAGCACCTGCGCGGGCTCATCGAACAGCACGTCGCGGCCACGGGGAGCGTTTGGGGCGCGGCGCTGCTCAATGATTTCAGGACTTATATCGGCAAATTCTGGGTCGTCAAACCAAAAGCCGCCGCGATCGGATCGCTGCTGGAAAATCTGCGGCGCGCGGCCTGAAGCGGCGCGCCGCACTCGTAAGGCATCGAGAACCTTGACTATGGCCGACAAGAATCTGCAATTCCTCGAATTTCCGCGCAAGGATCCGGACAAGCTCGAGCTCGAGGTCCGCGTCGCCGAGTTCCGGGAGATTTACGCGCCGTACAGTCCCGACGACGCCAAGCAGCAGGCGGGCCGCTGCCTGTCCTGCGGCAATCCGTTCTGCGAATGGAAGTGTCCGGTCCACAACTACATTCCGAACTGGCTCGCGCTCGTGAACGCCGGCAAGTTGTTCGAGGCCGCGGAGCTGTCGCATCAGACCAATTCGCTGCCCGAGATGTGCGGGCGCATATGTCCGCAGGATCGGCTGTGCGAGGGCGCCTGCACGCTCAACGACGGGCTCGGCGCGGTCAGCATCGGATCGATCGAAAAATACATCACCGACGAGGCGTTCAAGCTCGGCTGGAAGCCCGACATGTCGCACGTGCGGCCGACGGGCAAGCGCGTCGCGATCGTCGGCGCGGGGCCCGCGGGATTGGGCTGCGCCGACGTACTCGCGCGCAGCGGCGTCAAAGCGGTGGTTTTCGATCGCTATCCGAAGATCGGCGGATTGCTGACCTTCGGCATACCGCCGTTCAAACTCGAGAAAGAAGTCGTCGAAAAGCGCCGCGAAATCATGGAGGGCATGGGCGTCGAGTTTCGATTGGGTGTCGAGATCGGCCGCGACATCGCGTTCGAGCGTCTCGTCGAGGAATTCGACGCCGTATTTCTCGGCATGGGCACCTACGGTTACGTCAAAGGGGGATTCGCAGGTGAAGACCTGCCGGGCGTATTCGAGGCGCTGCCGTACCTGATTTCGAACATCGATCGCGAGCTGGGGATCGAAAAGGATCCAACGCGCTTCATCGACATGCGCGGAAAACGCGTCGTCGTGCTCGGCGGCGGCGACACCGGCATGGACTGCAATCGCACGGCAATTCGCCAGGGCGCGGCGAGCGTGACCTGCACCTACCGGCGCGACGAGGACAACATGCCGGGCTCGCGCCGCGACTATAAGAACAGCAAGGAAGAGGGCGTGAGTTTCTTGTTCAATCGGCAGCCGATCGAGATCGTCGGCGCCGATTGCGTGCAGGGCGTGAAGCTCGTCGAGACGCGCCTCGGAAAAGCGGATGTGCGCGGCCGGCGCGTGCCCGAAACGGTTCCCGGCACCGAGGAGACGATCGAGGCCGACGCGGTGATCATCGCGTTCGGATTTCTGCCGAGCCCACCCGACTGGTTCGCCGAGCAGCAGATCGCGTTGCATCGCAACGGCCGCGTGCGCGTCTCGGCGGCGCCCGCGCATCGCTTTCAAACCACCAATCCGAAGGTATTCGCGGGCGGCGACATGGTGCGCGGATCCGACCTCGTGGTCACGGCGGTGTTCGAGGGGCGCGAAGCGGCCGATGGGATACTCGGGTTTTTGCAGTTGCGACCGCCGCACGCGCTCGCCTGAACGCGTGCGCGGAACTGGATCGGCTACTCGTCCTGCGCATTTTTCGCTGAATCAGAATCCTTCTTGTTCTCATCGGCACCCGGCGACGGAGCCTTCGGCGGAGGCTCGGTGCGCTTCGGCGCCATGAACGCAACGAACACGATCGCGAAGATAAACGTCAGTAAACCAAGGGTCATTTCGATCATTCGACATCCTGCCTTGAGCGCTCAATCCGACATCTCGAGCGCGCAGTCATCATCCGAGTGACCATGCGCGGGTGAGAGTGTAACGAGATTTCCCACTATGGATATGGGCCTGCATCCGTAGTAGAGTTCCCGAAAATTCTGGGATGCGGATCGTGCGGCACATGGGGAACGGCTGATGAGCCGATCTCACTCGGGAAGAGATCGCGCTGCGAAACAGCGCATGCGTCGGCGACCGTGGATCGTGGCCACTTCGCCTTATGATAAAGAGGGGGTATTTTTAATGCGTGCATTCCTCGGTCGGCCTGCTACGGGCTCCTTGCTGGCGGGCATCGTCATGGTTCTCGGCTTCGGTGTGCTCGCACACGCCGAGGACGTCGGTTTCCCCGGAGCCGACATTGCGAACGGCAAGAAGATTTTCAACGAAGGCAAGGGCGACACCGTACCGGCCTGCATGACCTGTCACGGAGCCGGCGGCTGGGGCCTCGATGCCATGGGTGCGCCGCGCCTTGCCGGCATCGGCTATCCGTACGTCGTCAAGGAACTCGATGATCTCGCGACCGGCAAGCGCACGCCGGGCGGCGCCGGCGCCGTCATGCCGGTGTTCGCGATGGCCCTCACCGAGCAGGAGCGCCGCGATGTCGCGGGCTTCGTGAACACGCTCGGCGGTCCGCCGGATCTCTCGGATCTCAACGATCTCAAGGCATCCGGGACCGCAATCGGCGAGCGCTATCTCGGACAGTCGATCGTCAAGTACGGCGTCTACGGCAAGGTCTCGGCCTGCCAGTCCTGCCACGGCTACAACGGCCGCGGCGCGGCACCGGTGTTCCCGGTCATCGGCCAGCAGAAGTACACGTATCTCGTGACGCAGCTGAACTCGTGGCGCGACGGCAGCCGGGCGAATGATCCCTATGCGATGATGCGCAAGATGGCCGCAAACCTCACCGATGCGGACATCAACAACATCGCGACGTTCCTCGCGACGGCACCGCCGACGACCGCTGGAAATTCGATCGTACCCGTAACCAACCAGTGAATGAGCGCTCAATTGCAGTCCATTGGCAAGGGAACGCGGCGCATGATGAGGTAAGGACCGGGCTCGGTCATCACCTCGGGGGTTCGGCGTCGCCACGATGAATACCAGTGGCCTGCGATTGGGCGAAAAGGTTCTTTTCGGCATCGCGGCAGCCTTCGTGCTGTTCGCGGTCTTGAGCTTCGCCGGCATGGAGATCTACCGCGCGCGCTCCGGCAAGCAGATGTACGTCCAGACGACGCACTTCGACTTCTCGCCCGAGGGGCTCGCCGGCTCGGAGCGTTTTCGCGATTTGGGCTGCACGAGCTGCCATCGCGCGGTGCGCAACGGCACCAACAACGGCGTGAATCTCGACGGCATCGGTTCGAGGCGCTCGTCCGAGTATCTGTCGAAGTTTCTGCACGAGCCGGAGGCCACCTACGGGTCGCCGACCGTGGATCACGGCCCGGGCAAGGGCGCCGCGTTCGTGGCCGATTTGCCCGAGAAGGACCTGCACGCGCTCGTGGCGTTTCTCTCGGAACTCAAAGCCACGCAGGGCTCGCCGGATGCGCGCATGCCGATCGAAGGACATTCCGGATTCATCGACGAAATGGTAAAGATCTGGGCGCCGTCCTCGTGGAAGTCGCAGTACAAGGACGTCCGCGAGCAACCGGCTTCGGCCGCCCCCGCGCCGCCCCCGCACAACGAGGACAAATAGCATCATGGCCGATTCCGCTGCAGCGCGTCCGGGTATCAACGACCCTGAATACACCCGCTTCACACTGTTGTTCGTTTACGCATGCATCGTCTACGCGATCATCGGATTCTCGTGGGGCGCGATCATGGGCGGCGTGCCGGTGCTGCGCATGTACGTCGATACCGCGCCACACGGCCACTTGATTCTGCTCGCGCACGGACACATCAATTTGCTGGGCTGGGTCGAGATGGCCATCTTCGGCTCGATCTATTACTTCATCCCGCGGCTCGTCAATCGGCCGATCTACAGCCTGCGGCTCGTGAAGATTCATTTCTGGATGCACAACGTCGGGCTCGTCGGCATGGTCGGCCTGTTCACGCTCGCCGGCGTCATCGGCGGCTACGATCCGAGTGAATCGGTCGAGCGTACCGTTTCGCACCTCATGGCGGGCGTCGGCTCCTTCGGCATGCTCGTGCTGATCGCCAATATCATCTGGGGCTACAACATCTACCGAACCGGCCAGGGCTATCCGTCATGAACGCGGGGCGCGCGCGCCTGCCGTGGATCGCCGCCGCACCGCTCGCGCTGGCCGCCTGCGGCGGCGGACCGCAGTCGTATTATTCAAGCTTGGTGCTGCGGCCGGGCGAGGCGGCTCCGCTCGTGCACACCAAGACGCTCGCCGACGTCGGCGGCGACCTCACGCGCATCACGACCTATCGCCAGCCGGACGAGCGCATGTACCAGTATTCGGTCGACAAGGCGCTCACGAGCGGCAAGCCCGTGCTGCTGGAATTCGCGACGCCGGCGCATTGCACCCCCTGTGACCGGCAGCTGCAAATGATCAAGTCGCTCATGGAGAAGTACCAGGACCGGATGATCTTCATTCACATGGACCAGTACGACAATCCGGAGGCCTACAAGGCCTACGGCGTGCCGGGGGACCCGTGGACCTTCGTGATCGACGGCCACGGAGTCGTGCGATTCCAACAGGCCGGATCGATGCTGTACAACGAGATCGAAGGCGCCATTCAGAGCGCGCTCTGACGAGACCTGCGTCCCTCGATGAGCAACGGAACACGCTACACGCTGCGCCGCGACTATCGCGGGATGTTCTGGGATGCGCTGCTCTACGTTCCAACGGTGACCGCGCTCGCGTTCTTTGCGGTCGGCAGTTTCTATGACGACAAGGTTCCGATCGCATACCTGCTCGGATTCCTCGCCTGCTTTTTTCTGTTCGCCGGCACCAATCGCATTCTGACGACGCGCCTCATGTGGCTGCCTTCGGCGCCCGTCGCGATCGAGATCCGCCCTGGAGCCGCCGATCTCATCCTCAAGAGCGGAGAGTGCGTGAGGCTCCGGCAGGACCTCAAGCTCTACCGCGATCGATCCGGCCGGTCGTTCGGCTTGACCGGCATCGACGATGCCGGCGCGCGCAAGCAGTTCATCTTTCACCTCGGCCAGTTCGCCGGGGATGCCGATTTTCAAGCGGTCATGAATTGTTATGACCCCGGCAATGCCGGCAAGACGGGAAAGGCCTAGCGCATGGGTCCGCGCGCACTGCTCGCGAATTGGCGCAGCGTGGCCGTGCTGCTCGCCTGGGGCGTCCTCGTCGGCATCGCGCTGCGCACCGATGCCTACGGACTCACCGAGGAGGGCGCGAAGGCGCTGCTGCTCGCCTGGTCGATCGGAGATGCGGTCGCGAGCGCCGCGTTCACGCTGGGTGCGCCGGACATCCGTGTCGTCGTGTTCTTGCCGCTGGGGTTCTTGTGGCCGGGCCAGGTCCTCGCCGCGAAAATCCTCACGATGCTCATCATGGCGATCGCCGCGATCGCCTTGTATCGCTGGCGCCGGCGCGAGGATCAAGACGAAGCGGCGCTGCTCGCGACCGGATTGCTGCTGATCGCCCCATTGACCCTCGATGCGATCAACTCACTCTCCACGGCGCCTTTCCTGCTCGCGATCTTTGGTGCGGCCGCGAGCGCAGACCGCAGGCTCGCCGCCGCGCAAGCCCCGCTCGGCGGTTGGTTCTTCGCGCAGGTGCTCGCTTGCGCGGCCGCCGTCAGCCTGCATCCGGCGGGTCTCGCGTACCCGGCAATGCTGTTCTACCGGTGGTGGCGCGCCGCACCGGACCCGCGTCGGCATCGAGAGTATTTTCTGATCGCGACGCCGCTTGCCGTCGTGCTGGCGCTCGCGATGCGCCTCGGTTGGCCCGGCGCCGCCTGGCTGCAAGACCCGCTGTCCGCGGCCGCCATGATAGTGAGCGGCGGCCGCAGCGACGGACCGCTCTCCGGCGCGGCACTGCTCGGCGGCTTCGCGCTGATCACCGCGACCGCGGTCGTCGCCTGGCACGAACATCGTCGACTGCTCGCGGACCTGACCGGCGGCAGTTTGCTGCTCGGCACGCTGCTCGGCGCGGTCGCCGCGGATCGAAGCTGGGCGTTGCTGCTGTTCGCACTGCTGCTCTATGGCGGCATTCCGTGGCTGCTGCGCGCCTGCGCGCCGCTCGCGGGCCGAGGGCTCATGGTTCAGCGCGGCTGGCTGTGGATGATTCTCTTTATCGTCTGCACCTTGTTCATGCGCACGAACAAGAGTGCGTACGAGGCGAGCCATGAGAAGCGCCTCGCGGCCGACGATCAGTTGATCAGCGACTTTGCGGAAGGCATCAACAGCCTGCGGGCCGCCGCGGGTGCGGGCGGCGAGCAGGCCGTCAAGCCGATCGTGGTCGCGAGTTCGTGGCCCGCTCGCACGTCGATCGCCTGCCGCTGCGACGGCCTGCCGCTGCCTCCCGTTGCGAGCGACCCGCCGGGCCAACTCGCGATGATGCGGGGCGTCGCCTACGTGCTGCTCGCCGACAGTCCCGACAACCGCGCGCTCGCCTTCAATTTCGCGCAGCTCGGCGCGCAGATTGAAGTGCTCGCGCGCGAGCCCGGCGGCGTCCTTTTGCAGCTGCAGCCGCGGCGCCCGACGCTCTAGGCGCGCGGACTTTGCGAGTTTGAGGTGCGCGTGTTAGTCTCAAAAGCCAACATTGATCCGATGACAGGAGTGGCAGATGAACGTGGGATATATGGTGATTCCGGTGATACTGTTCGTCGGCGGCATTATTGTCTCGACCGCACTCTTCAACGCTGGTATGAAGCGGGTCAAGGAATAAGCGATTCGCTCGCCGAAGTCGACTGGCGAGCCGCGATTCCGCGCGCTGCCGGCACTGCGGCGCTAGCAGGGTTCCATCAGATGCGGGCTTGACGGCCGGCGGATCCCTCGATTCTCAACCGTATGTCCAAAGTCATTCCCGCCGATGGCAGCTACCATCGGAGCCTCGTCAAATTCTTAGGAGTTTCGGCGACGGCGCTGCTGATCGGCACGATCCACGGCATGCTGCAGGTGCTGCCTCCGATCCGGGCGTGGCTCGACTCGATCGGCAGTCCCGCGGGCGGTCCGGGGCACATGATCGATCCGCTCGCGCATGCGCACATCAACTTGGTCGGCGGCGTCGTGATGTCGGTCATGACGCTCACCTATTATCTGTTGCCGATCCTCTGCGGACGGCCGATCTACTCGCTGCGGCTCGTGGCCTACTCGTTCTGGCTCATGACTTTGGGTGTTTTCGGCTTTTATGCGGTGCAGATGCTGTTCGGCATCTGGGAAGGAATTTTGTTGTTTCGCGACGCCGATGCGCTGCTCGCGGTGCACCGCTGGTACGGCGGCGCAGTTGCGATCGCGGGCACCGTGATGGCGGCCGGTTTCGTCGCTTACTTTGCGAACGTCGCTCTCACGATACTCTCGCGCGACCTCGAGGCCGGCAATAATCTGATCAGGTGAGCGGGAAGCGCAGCACCGTGTCGCTGTCTTCGGCGTGGATCCAGACCTGCAGCACTCGGTGTTCGCCCGCGTCGACCTTGGCCGCCCGCCGATAAACGCCGACATGGCCGTCCTCGATCGCCTGTTTCCAGGGGTCGGCGTCCGAGGTCCGCAGATCGACGCGGCAATCCCACGCGGGCAGCGACTTGCGATTGACGAACACGAGCAGCTCTTGGAGATCCGGCATTGCGCCGTAGCCGCGCGATTCCACATGGACCTGCAAGTCGCGCCAGCTCTGGGTCGCGGAATCGCGGGTCTCGCCGCCGCAGCCGCATAGCGCGATCACCGCCGCGGGTAAGGCCGCGCGCCGCAGCATGCGGATCCCGCGGCGCAAGCGTTCAGCGATCATCCTCGCGCTTTCCGTCGACTCCGTTCTTGCCGCGCCGCACGGTTTTCGGACCGAACAGCCGCACCATGTACCAAACGAACGTGCCGGCGACCGAAATATAGACAAGCGCGACCAAGAAGCCCCAGTCGAGCCAGGGCCGGTCGTCGCCGGGGCGCAGACCCCAGAACGGAAAGCTCAGTCCGATTCCCACGAGCAGTACGACGACCACGACCGCAAAGAACCAGTACGGCACGGGCTTTTGCGACTCAGGGACTTTCTCGACGATCTCCCAATCCTCGAGGCCGCGCTTGGCTTTCCGGTCTTCATCCGATTCATACCCGAAGTGGCCGGCGTCCACGGTGCCCCATTTGGACTCGACGGTCCCCAATGCGGGGGGTTTGTCCTGCTCGTTCATCGCGGCGCTCCTATTCTGAAAGATGCTCGATCGGAAAGCGGACGTGCCAGTCGGCGGCGCTCACGTCCACCGTGAACGCGTGGACTCCATGCGGGAGCCGGTTCGACAGCGACAGCATCACCGATTCATGGCCGACCGCGGGCAGCTCGATCCGGGTCGCTCCGAGCTGGTAATCCCCGGGCGCGAGCCCGTCGATGTGCACCGACACCTGCCGGTCGTGATAGAGCTTGTTGGTGAGCGCAATGCGGTAGTCGCGATTCCCCGCGCCGTGCTGCACGTCGGCGCGGTAGACGACGACATGCATCGGCTCCCAGCTATAAATGCCCCAAGCGAACAGCCCGGCGCCGAACACCAGCAGCGCGAGCATCCACTTGCTGCGCGCCGCGAGCCGCGTCGCATTGTCGCGAAACCGCGCCCGCTGCAGGGTCTTCTGCCGCGTCTCGCCGAACTCGAATTTCAGCAAGCCGCCCTGACTCGACTTCTGCTGCATGCGGTTGCAGGCGTCGACGCACTCGCCGCAGTTGATGCAGCTGTCGTAGACGTCGGTCTTGCGCGGGTCGATTTCGATGAAGCAGGAACTCACGCAGTAGCTGCATTTCGTGCAGGCGTCGGCGCGGCTCGCGTCGTAGCTCACGTGCAGCGTCTCGCGCGTGCGAAAGCTGTGCTGCCAGACGCGGTAGACGCACGCGAACCGGCACCAGAAATGGCGGATGAACGCGACATCGAGCAGGATGATCAGCACGAACACGAAATAGATGTAATGCAGCGATCCCGCGAGCTTCGGGTCGGTGCGCCAGGTCACGAAGGACCATATGGTTGCCGGCGCGTAAAAATAGAACAGCGGCACGATCCCGACGACGAGCGCCGCTGCGAGCAGCGACAGGCCCAGCAAGGTCCAATTGAGCAGCTTATTCTTGGTCGCGGCCACGATCGGAGCGCTGCCGTCGATCATGACCTTCGCGCGCCTTCCTAAGAATTTGTGCGTCACGAAATTGGCCCATTCCGAGACGATGTTCTGCGGGCAGACCCAGCCGCAAAATACCGTGCCCGCGACCGAATAGAGCATGACGAGCGCGCTCGCGAGCATGATCCACAGGCCCGCGATCAGGAAGAAATCGGCGAACCAGATTTGCCGATCGAGCACCACGAGAGCCCCCGCGCCCGGATCGAAGCGCATGAGCCCCGAGGCGGGAATCAGGATTGCGAGTGCGAACGACAGCGCCTGCACGAGCCGCCGGCGGCCGTGGTAGCGCGTCGAGTTCGCACGCGCAGGCTTGGCGCTCGTCGGAAAGCCGTCGGGCACCGTCGTGTCGGGCACGACCCCGCCGGATGCCGCTGCATCGCTCGCCGCCGCGGAGCCGCCAATGAGATTGAATATCTGTCGCATCTTCAGTGCCGGCCGAGACAGCGAAAATGCTTGCAGCAAAATAGTGCGTCCCGAATCGCGGTCGTGAGCATGGGGTGCATTGTACGCGCAGTTCGGGTGCGCGACGGCCGCATTCCCATGCGGGTCCGCAGCAATCGGCATCGCGCGCACGATTGACAGTGGCGCGTGCTCACTCGGATAATGCGGCGAGATCCGCGACTCGAGCCGGATCCTTCGAAAAGTTAGATCCTATAGGTCAAGGGGGTTGATTCAAATGGACGAACAAGCGAGACATTCGCGTCGAAAAGTGATCAAGATCGGTGTGACGGCGCTTGCCATCGCTCCACTTGCCGGAATTTCCGAGCAGGCCTTCGCGACGCAGAACGCCGCGGTTCGAACCGCGCTGAAGTTTCAGGACCACCCGAACGGCGATAAGCTCTGCAAGGTCTGCGTGAATTTCATTCCGAACAAAGACAAGCCGAACAACGATGATGCAGTCAACGGCTGCAAGCTCTATCCGGGCGACACCGAAATCTGCACGCATTGCTATTGCGTCGGTTTCGTGCAGAATCCGGCGGCGACCGCCGCGGGCGCTGCCTGGTCACCCTGGGCCGCTGCGAAGAAGTAGACATCTCCCTGGATTTCGGGCGAAGGGTCCGAAATCCGGGGTGCTCCGTCACTGCGGTCGCACGACCGATGCAAGCGTGGCGGTGAGCGATTTTCCGATTCGGGGTTGGTTATTCTGAATTGCTGCTGGCGCGGTGAGCGACGCGGCGCGGGAGATTAGATGGGGGGCGTGAACCTGCTGAAGGCCGGCAAGATCCTGCGGGTGACGAATAGTGTGCGGACGATGCGCATGGTCGCGTTGCTCGTGCTTGCGGTACCTGCACTGCATGCGAGTGCCGCCCCGCCGGCCGCTGCGGCGAAGAGCGCGGCTGCGCCGGCTGCCGCCGCACCGGCCGCCGCCGCACCCGCAGCGGCCACGCCGAACGCGAGCGCGCCGGGCTCGCCTGCGCCGCCGGTGAGCTCGGCGATGCCTGCGACCTACCAGCCCGGCGGCCCGTATGCCTGGCACGAGCCCATGCAGCAAGGCGGGCCGATCGGCAGCCAGACTTACGACGGCTATGACGCGCTTGGCCCCGAGGTGACCCAACCGATCGAGTTTCCGCACTACGTCCATGTCGAGCAGAACGGCATCGACTGCCTCTACTGCCACACCTACGCGCGGCGCAGCGCGGTCTCCGGCATTCCGCGCTTGAGCAAGTGCGCGGGCTGCCACGAGAACATCGAGTCGGTCAAAGACAAGCCGCGCATCAAGCTGCTGCTCGACTACTGGGACAAGAAAGAGGCGATTCCCTGGAAGAAAGTCCACGATCTGCCGGATTTCGTGCGCTTCAGCCATGAGCGCCACATTCAGCGCTTCGTCTTCGAGCAGAACCGCCCGACGCGCGAGGTGTGCGGCTATTGCCACGGCGATGTCGGCCACATGACGACCGCGCGGCGCGTCAAGGCGATCACGATGGGCTGGTGCATCGACTGCCACGAGAAAGATCACAAGCTCGGCGCGGTCGGCGATGAGACGAGCCATGGACCCAACGACTGCTGGCAATGCCACAAATAGGCCCACCTATGCGCGCCACCACAAGGGGAATTCGATGAGCGGTAATGGCGTTAGCCGCCGTGACTTTTTGCAAGCCGTCGGCCTCGGCGGCACCACGGTTGCGCTCGCGGGCTGCGGCCACACGTCGATCGAATCCGGCGCGGAACTCGTCGAATCCTATGTGCAGCCGGAAAATTTCGTGGTGCCGGGCGTCGGCGTATTCTATGCATCGACCTGCACGCAATGCGCGTCCGCCTGCGGCATCATGGGGCGCGTGCGCGAAGGGCGCATCCTCAAGCTCGAGGGCAACCCGGAGTCCGCGATCAGCGGCGGGAAGATCTGCGGGCTCGGACAGGCCGCCGTTCAGGGGCATTACAGCCCCGACCGGCTCACGACACCGCTGATCCGCGATCGCGGTTCCTTGCGGCCGACGACCTGGGAAAAGGCCATGGAGCTGCTCAATGCGAACTTGGGCGCGGCGGCCGGCGCGGGCCGGCGCGTATGGCTCACGGGCCCGACCAGCGGCCACCTGCAAGTCCTGCTGCGCAATCTCGTCGACGCGGGCGCATCGAGCGATCACCTCGTCTACGATCCGCTTTCGACTGCGGTCGAGGCTTCGGTCAATCGCAAACTCTTCGGCGTCGATTCTCCGGTGGCGCTCATCGAAAAGGCCGGACTGGTGCTGTCGTTCGGAGACGATTTCCTCGGCGCCGGCGCTTCTCCGGTGGCGGCGGCGCGGCAATACGCACGCTTTCGCCGACAGACGCCGCGCGGCGTGCTGGTGCAAATCGAGCCGAAGATGACGCTGACCGGTGCCAACGCGGATCGCTGGATCGTGATCAAGCCCGGCACCGAGGGCGTGTTCGCGCTCGGTCTCGCGCGCGAACTGCTGCAACGCAAGGATTTCGCCGGCACGCTGTCGCCGGCGCTCACTGCGGCGATCGAACCTTATACTCAAGCCGAGGTGAGCCGCATCACGGGCGTGCGCGGCGAGCTGATTCCGCGGCTCGCGGCGATGCTCTGGGAGCGCAGCCCGAGCCTCGTGCTCGTGGGGCGCTACCCGCAGGGGCATGCGCACGGCTCGCGCAATACGGCCGCGATCGCGCTGCTCAACGTCGTGCTGCAGAATCAGGGCAAGACGCTGATGCGCGCGGCCGAGCTGCCGTTTCCGCAGCTCGCGCCCAGCAACGGCAATTTCAAGTCGCTCAGCGAACTTTCGAAGTCGATGGAGGACGGCCAGTGCCGCTCTCTGCTGATGGCCGGCACGAACCCGGTCTACAGCGCCCCGGAGTTTCTGCAGTTCGCGGCGAATATGCACAAGGTCCCGTTCAAGGCCTCCTGGGTCACGGAAATGGACGAGACCGCGAACGAATGCGATCTCGTGCTGCCGCTGCTCTCGCCGCTCGAGGATTTCGGCACGCACGTCGCGTCCAACCAGTTCGACGGCACCGAGATTTCGATCCAGCAGCCGCTCATGGAAAAGCTCTATCCGGAAACGCGGTCCTTCGGCGATGTGCTGCTCGATTTGCTGCGCAACGCGAAGCCCGACAGCTACAAGCCGTTTCCCGACTATTACGCGTATCTCAAGAGCGCCGTCATCAATGCCAAGCCCGCATTTCCGTCGGCGGCGAGCGGCGAGGAGTTCTGGGAAAACACTCTGAGCGCGGGCGTCCTGCACCGGCCGGCGCCGCTGCTGCCGCTCGCGGCCAATGAACTCACCGCCGAGATGATCCAGCAGCCGGCACCGGCTGCCGAGGATGCCGCGTATCCGTTCCACCTGATCCCGGCGGTGAGTGCGAGCATGCGCGACGGCAGGCCGGCCAACCTATCGTGGCTGCAGGAATCGCCCGATTCGCTGACCACCGTGGTCTGGGACAGCTGGGCCGAGCTGCATCCGTCGACCGCGAAGGCGCTGCAGATCCGCGAGGGCGACGTGCTGATCATCACCTCGGCGCACGGTTTCATTCGCGCCAAAGCCTATTTGATGCCCGGAATGCACCCGGGTTCGGTCGCGGTTCCGATCGGCCAGGGACATTCCGCATACGGCCGCTATGCGACCAACGTCGGCGCCAATCCGCTCAAGATCCTCGATCCGATCTTCGATCACGAAACCGGGGAGCTTGCGCTCTACGCGACGCGGGTTGCGATCACCAAGACCGACCAGAGCGTGCGCCTCGCCAAGGACGAAGGGCCGACCGATGTTCAACAGGGAGTGAAACTCGTAGCGACGCTGGCGGCCGATCAAGTAGACCTCGCCAAGGAGACGCCATTTGTCATTCGATAACCTGACTGCGAACTGGTCGAAGCTGCGGACCAAGCGCCCGCTGCCCGGTCAGTACAAGGATGCCCCTTACAAGTGGGCCATGGTCATCGACCTCGATGCCTGCACGGGCTGCAACGCATGCACGACGGCTTGCTACGCGGAAAACAATCTGCCGGTCGTCGGCAAGGACCGGTTTCTTGCGGGTCAGGCGATGCACTGGCTGCGAATCGAGCGCTATTGGGGCGCGGGCACCGAGCGCACCGAGGAATTTCCGGAGCAGGGCGCGCAATTCCTGCCGATGATGTGCCAGCAATGCGAGGCGGCGCCCTGCGAGATCGTGTGTCCCGTGGGCGCGACCCATCATACGCCCGACGGACTCAATTCCCAGGTCTACAACCGCTGCGTCGGTTCGCGCTATTGCTCGGCGAATTGTCCCTACAAGGTGCGCTACTTCAACTGGTACAACTACCCGGAGACGGCCTGGCCGAACCCGCTCGAACAGCAATTGAATCCGGACGTCACGGTGCGCAGCAAGGGCGTCATGGAAAAGTGCACCTTCTGCGTGCAGCGGCTCACCGAGGCCAAGAGCAAGGCGCGCACCGAGGGCCGGAGCGTGCGCGACGGCGAGGTGCTGACGGCTTGCGCGCAGGCTTGCCCGACGTCGGCGATTCATTTCGGCAATCTTGCCGATCCCGACTCGCAGGTCGCCAAAATGTGGATGGCACAGCAGGTCGAACTTGCCGACCATCCGCAGAAAAAGGATGAGCAGCGCGAGAAGGACCAGGGGCACGACGGCGATTCCGAGGCGCTGCGCGGTTACCGGATCCTCGAGGAGCTGCGCACCTTCCCGTCGGTCGTTTATCTGGAACGAATACGGTCGTCGGAAGTTTGAGAAAATATGTGCAACCACCAGCCTGCGGGCAACGAGCGTAATCGCCGATGAGCAATCCGCACGACGAAAAAGAAATCGCGGCCGAACCGCGCTTCGTACCCAAGCCCAAGGACATCGACGCCGATATTGCCTGGGCGGAGATCAACGGCGACGTGCTGCGCAGCCTCGAGCGCCCGCGGCCGCTGTTTTGGGTGATCTTCTTCGGTTCCCTGGGCTTGTTCCTGTGGGGCGTGTACTGCGAAATCTATCAGTACGAAACCGGCCTGGGCGTCGCGGATCTCGAAAATCCGCACGTGTGGGGCCTCTACATCGCGACCTTCATCTTCTGGATCGGCATGAGCCATTCGGGCACGCTGCTCTCGGCGATCCTGCACATCATGCACGCGGACTGGCGCAAGCCGATCTACCGCTTCGCGGAGGCCATGACGACGTTTTCGCTGATGACCGCGGGGCTGTTCGTGCTCGTGCACTTGGGGAGGGTCTGGCAGTTCTACTACGTCGTCGCCTATCCGAATGAGCGTTGGGCCTGGCCGAATTTCAGCTCGCCGCTGGTCTGGGATGCGACCGCGATCGGCAGCTACCTCACGACCTCGATCATATTCCTGTACTTCGGCATGATTCCCGATCTCGCGATCTGCCGCGACAAGGCCACCGGGATTCGGCGCCTGTTCTACCGCGCGATGTCGGTCGGCTGGATGGGAACCGACCGGCAATGGGCTAACTTTCGGGTCACGTATTTGACGATCGGATGCCTGCTGATTCCGCTCGCCGTCTCGGTACACTCGATCGTCGCGACCGATTTCGCCGTGTCGCAGCAGCCGGGCTGGCACACGACTTCGTTCCCGCCCTATTTCGTCGCCGGGGCGCTTTATTCAGGCTGCGCCGCGATCATCACGCTGTTCATCATCCTGCGCTATACGTTCCGTTTCGAACAGTACATGACGATTCCGATTCTCGAGAAACTCTGCAAGCTCACCTTCGCAATCTCGATGGTTTGGACCTACCTCAATCTGATCGAGTACGCCTCGGTCTGGTACGGCACCGACCAGGCCGCGAAGAATGCGCTCATTTATCGCGCCACCGGCACGTATGCCGGTTGGTGGTGGGCCATGAACATCCTTGGATCGATCGTGCCCTTCGCACTGACGTTCAAAGCGCTGCGCACGAACATTCCGACGATGATGGTCGTTTCGCTGCTGCTGAATCTCGGCATGTGGATCGAGCGCTTCATGATCATCTCGCCGACTTTTGCCCACGGCTACTATCCCTGGACTTGGATCGACGGCTGGTGGCCGAACTGGGTGCAGGTCGGGATCATTCTCGGCAGCTTCGGCTGGTTCACGATGTTGTTCATGCTGTTCTGCAAGATTTTCCCGTCGGTATCGATGTACGAAGTCAAGGAGATGGTCTACCACCGTCGCGGACCGCGGAAACATCACGCGGCACATCCGCATCCGCACCCGGAGCCGCAGCCTTCTCCCCAGCCGGAGGCGACCTGAGCCATGAAGAAGAAATCCTACATTCTCGCGCTGTTCACCGACTTCGACGTCGCGGCGCGCACGATTGCGGCGCTGCGGACATCGACGATCAAGGGTTTCCACATGAAGGACGTCACGCTGAAATCCCCGATCGACCATCCGGAATGCGCGGCGGAGCTCGGGGATCGGCCCGTCTATATCCAGATATTTTCGGCCTTGGGCGCGATCCTCGGATCGACGCTCGGATTCATCGCGATTTCCTCGGCCCAAGCGAATTTTTTGCGCCAACCGCGCGGCGGGTTCCCGCTCGTGCCGATTCCGCCCAATTTGGTGATCACCTACGAGTTGTTCATTTTGACTTCGGTGTTCTTCACGATCATCGCGTGCTACGTGGTTTTTGCGAAGCACAGCATGAAGAACACGCTCTATAGCGCCGACATCTCGGTCGACAAGATCGGCATCCTCGTCAAAGCGGATCCGGAGGCGATCCCCGGCATCAAGGCGATCTTCTCGAGGCATCACGCGCTCGAAATCAAGGAGAGCGCCTAACATGCTCGCGACATCGGGATTGCGCGCGCGGCACGGCGCCGGCTGGCTCGCGGTGGTGGGCCTCGCACTGTTGCCCGCGATCGCGGGTGCTTGGCCGTGGAGCACCGACATGGCCAACCAAATCAGCGTGAAGCCCCAGCACGGTCCGGATTCGATCCGCCCGTTCCCGCAGCGCTCGGTGCCGATGGCGGGCACGAATACGCTGATTCACGTCCACGATCGCGACACGGCCGTGGCGCTGGTCAATCCGAATCCTGCGACGCCGGAATCGGTCGGCCGCGGGCGAAAATTCTTCTCGATCTTTTGTACGCCCTGCCACGGCAAGTCCGGGACCGGCGACGGCCCGGTCGGCGCAAAATTTCTGATCCGCCCGTTCGATCTGACCGCTGACCAGGAGCAGAAGGTCTTGTCGGAAGGGTACATCTTTGGGACGGTTTCGTTCGGCGGCGCTTTGATGCCGTCCTACGGCAACGACATGAGCCCCAGCGAAGTCTGGGATGTCGTCAACTACGTGCGTCACGGGCTGATTCCCGACGGCATGGCCTCCGGGTCCGCGGACGGCAAACCAAAATGAAAAAATTTCCGCGTCTGCCCAATTCCACTGAATTTCGAGCATAGGGAATCATCGCGATGCCATTCGCCAGCTGGTCAGTACTGACCGTCGATTTTCTGGTCGTGTTGCATCTCGCCATGGGCGGCGTCACGCTGGCCGCGCTGCTGCACCTCGTCAACGCCAAGTGGCGCTTCGACATCCGCTATATCAGCGTTTCGTTCTTTGCGCTGTTTCCGCTCGCCTTCGTGCTGCTGCTGATTTTGCTGTTCAACGGCGCGAAGACCTTCCCGTGGGTCGGATCGCCCGACGCGATGCCGGGCTGGAACAATCTCGGATTTCTCGCCGCGCGCGAAATCCTGGGGTTTGCGATCATCGGCGGCCTGTATGGCTTGTTCATCAAATATCAGGCCGTTTCGACGCATAGCGCCGCCGAAGCGCAAATCTTCCGCAACATTGCACTGCTGATCCCCTTCGGGCACGTGCTGTTCTGCACCATGGTCGCCTGGGATTTCGAGATGACGCTCGCGCCGGGCTGGTCGAGCGCAATTTTTGCGATGTACCACATCGTGAGTTCGTTCGGCATGTTCCTGTCGGTGCTGGTGCTCAGCCTGATGCTGCTCGTCGACAAGGATCTGCTCAAGGCGCCGCCCGGCGAGTACATCTTCAACTTCATCGCGCAGCTGATGCTCGCCTTCACGATCCTGTTCGTCTACACGTTCTTCGCGCAATATCTGATCATCTGGTATGCGAATCTGCCGGACGAAACCGGGCGTCTGTTTCACATGCAGAACGGCCCGTTCTCGAAGCTATTCTGGCTGTTCTTCATCCTGAAGTTCGTGATTCCATTCCCTATTCTCGTGATTCCGTACGCGCGCCAGGCGCAATGGGTCATCGCGCTGGTCGCCGTGTCGATCATCGTCGGCTACTGGATCGAGCGCTACACCTGGATCGCGGGCACGGTCGCCGACTCGCCGGCGCCGATGTTCTCGCCGTTCGCGATTGGTGCGTCGATCGTGATTTTTGCGAGTGCGTTCCTGTTGGTGCGCGGCGCCATGCGCAAATACGGACTCATTAAAATCGCTGATTGAGATTCATTCGCGAATCGCGATCTTATTAGTTGATCCAGATCATTTTTCTTCGGCGATGCGACGGCTGTTTGGCCGTTGCATTGATCGGCCAGATGGATTAGCGTGCGCAACAGTGCTGCCTCGACTGCTATGCAGCCACGCTGATTCCTGCAGACGATTCGTAGATTAGAAATAAGCCGGCTCGCAGCCGGAGGGGAAAGACAGATGTTCAAATACCTGTTCGCCAAAAATGACGACATTCCGGCCGGCTCGGCGGCGGTCTATTTTGGCTTCTCATCCATCGTCTGGTTCGTGATCGGAACCGGCCTCGGTGCGTTCAACGCAGCCAAGCTCGCGTTCCCTGATTTCGTACACGGCCTCGAATTCGTCTCGTTCGGCCACATGCGCCAAGTGCACGTGCATGCGGTCATCTTCGGCTGGATCTCGATGGCCTTCGCGATGGCGATGATGTACATCACGCCGGCGCTCGGGAACACCAAGCTCTGGTCGGAGAAGCTCGGGCTCTGGAACTGCTTCCTCTGGAACGTCGGCCTCTCGCTCGGTCTCACGGTGCTCTGGGCCGGCATGACCTCGGGACGCGAGTATTCGGACTTTCCTTGGTGGATCGACCTCTACATCTCGTTCTTCATGGCGATACCGCTCGGCCTCAACGTCTGGATGACGATCGTCAATCGCCGCACGCAAGGCATCTACACGACGAACTGGTTCTTCGGCGCCGCGACGTTCATGCTGATCATCGTGTTCATCGTCGGCAACCTGCCGGAGTACTTCCACCTCACGGGCCTCACCGAGGCGTACCTCACCTGGTGGTTCGCGCATAACGTGCTGGGACTTTGGATCACGCCGGTGGCGGCCGCGATCGCGTACTACACGATCCCGAAGGTCACGGGCAATCCGCTGTACTCCCACCGCATCGGCCATCTGCACTTCTGGTCGGTCGTCGTGTTCTACTCGACGCCGGCGGCACACCATTTGATGTCCGCGCCGCTGCCCGAGTGGCTCAAGTCCTTCGCGTCGGTCGAGGGCGTGCTGATCCTCGTGCCGGCGATCGCCTTCGTCTCGAACATCCTGCTGACGATGGAAGGCAAGTGGAACATGTTCGTCGAGAATCTCGAGGTGCGCTTCACGGTGACCGGCGCGCTGCTCGCGATTCCGCTGAACATGCAAGGCGGCTTCCAGCAGACACGCGCGATCAACTGGTACATCCACGGCACCGGCTGGATCGTCGCGCACGCGCACCTCGCGCTGCTCGGCTTTTCGACGTTCATGGAAGTCGCGGCCGTCTACCTCGGCCTGCAGACGATCCTCAAGCGCAAGCTCTACTCGATATCGCTCGGCAACGTCCATTATTGGTTCTTGCTGATCGGCTTCACGATCTACTGGGTCTCGATGACGATCGCGGGTCTCATCCAGGGCGCGGGCAAGATCTACGAAGTGCCGTACATCGACGTCGTGATTGCCGAACACCCCTACATGATCGCGCGCTGGCTCGGCGGCTCGCTGGTGTTCTTCGGGAACATCGTGTGGCTATACAACATGTGGATGACGACGCGTGTCGGTACGGTGGTTCCGAAGGGCCGCATGCCCCACGAACTGGCCTATGAGCGCTAGCCCGAGCGGTTGCTGAGGAGACAATAATGAATTTTAGAGAATACAAAATCGGCGCCCGCATGTTCGGCGTGGCGCTCGGCGGCTCCATGTGCATCACGCTGCTGTTGCCGAGCATCGACATTGCGAAGGTCGACGCGACCAGCATCTCGATGGACAAGCAATTGACCGCGGGCTACGAGACCGGCTTCAACATCTACGATCCGCTGCTGCTGGGGGCTCACAAGCCGCTCAAGGTATTGCTGAAGACCGATCCGAAGAGCGGCCAGCCGATCGAGCCGACTTACGCCTACGTTTACGAAAAGGGCACGCCGTTTCCGGGCGGCATTCTGCACCCCGACAACCTCGGCCCGCAGGCGCGCCAGCTGAGCCTCGGCGTCGGCAAAATCGGTGAAGCTCATAATGCGGAGGGCGCGGTGTTCGTGATCGGCGCCGACGACCAGAAGCGCTCTTACATCGAAGACGCGACCATCACCAAGGGCTGGGAACCGGAAGCCGTGATCAAGGCGGCCGGCGACGAGAACATCTCGCACGCGGGCGCCGGCAAGACGCTGTTCGTACGCGAGGGCTGCTGGTGGTGCCATACGCTGCTGCCGGAACAGACCCAGGACTGGCAGGTGTTCGGCACACCGCCGATGCTCGGCGATTTCAACGGCGAATCTCCGACCGCGTTCGGCTCCGACCGCAAGGCGCCGGACCTCCTGCACGTGGGTTCGCGCAACTCCTCGCGCGAATGGATGATGCTGCATTTCTTCAATCCGAGACTGGTGCAGCCGCATTCGATCATGCCGCGCTTCGACTATCTGTGGGGCGCCGTTGATGCCGCGGGCAAGCCGATCGACTACAAGAAGTGGGACGAGGAATTCGACGCCTATCGGGACGGCAAGCGCGATCAGCCGCCGGATGTGCCGATGTACGCCTCCAACAGCGAGGCGCGCTGGATCATCGATTTCGTCCTGAATCTCAAATAGTCGGCGCGGACCACCGGAGAAAGCTAATGGCATGGACATTTGACGCACCGTTTGCAACCTTGAGCGATACCCCGACCGTCGATCAGGCGGAAAAGCTCTGGGAGGCCGAGTCGCTCGGCGGACTCACCGAGGACAACAATCCGATCCCGAAGCTCGTCGTCTGGCTCGTGGCGCTGACCGTCGCCACGGCGTTCGCCGTGACCTTCCCGCTGTGGGGCCAGCGACCGACCGCGGCGCTCTATGCGCCCTATGTGCACTCGATGAACAAGCCCGAGGTGCTCGCCGCCAAGGACGACGTCGAGGCGATGCAGAAGATCGTCGCGATGAACATGAACGCCGGCAACAACGACGCGCAGCTTGCGCGCCATCCGCTGACCATGGACGACCTGCGGCTGATCGCGCCGCAGATCCAGGCGCTCGAGGCGCGTCCCGGCACGGACCTTCGCGACTACACGGTGGTAGGTGCCGATGTCGTGATCGCGAACTTCGAGGGAAATTACCGGCCCGACGGCACGCGCATCCGCCAGCAGCCCTGGTGGGACAAGGGCTATACGATCGATATTTTCTACCTATCGGCGTTTTTCCTCGGCGTGTTTCTCGTCGTCAAGCGCTTGCCGCCCACGAAGTGGCAACCCAAGCACGGCGGCGAGCACTAGCGGCCGGCCGTATCATTCGAATTTGGAGGATTACGACATGATCGATCTCGACTACGGCCCGCTGGCAATCATGCTGCCGATCAGCATTGCGTTTCTGGCGCCGTTCATTTACAGCTACTTCGTCGACAAATACGACAAGAAAACCCCGCAGATCAAGGGGTAGCGCCTTTCGATGGTGGCCCTCGCCCTGAGCGACCCGGCGTCGAGGCTCGATCTCAGCATCGAGGGCATGCATAGCCAGCGCTTCGGCGTCGGGGTCTTCTTTCTGTTGATGGTCGGCGTCGTGGTATTCTCGGGCATCATCATTGCGGTGATGCGCGGTACCAAGCAGCAGAAGATCACGCGTACCGGCGAGAAGGTTATGTTGGGCGCGATCATATTCGGGGTGCTGGCCGCCGTGGTGTTCGCGTCCTTGCAAATGCTATCCGGAGTGCTCTTTTGAGCTCGCCTCGAGGCGCCCGGACGGAGGGTGACGACATGAGTTTTCTCGAATCCTTGGGCGACGGCTGGAGCATTTATTTATGGCTCATCGCCGGCGCCGCGATCATCGTGATCAGCATGTATGGAATCTGGTGGGCCTGGAAGAACGATCAATTCGACGAAGACATCAAGTATCTGGTCTTCACGGAATCGGACCAGGACAAGATGACGCCGGCGGACTTCCGGCACAGCCGCGAGGTGCTCAAGGCGCAGGAGGCGAGCCGGGTTAGACACCTGCAGCTCAAAGCGGAGTCGCAACGACCCGCGAAATGAGGCGTGGCGAGGCGATCATCTTGGCGACGATCGGCGTGGTCGTCGTCGGTGTCATGGTGCGGAACGCTCTGACGCTGCATGCGGGCGCCGAGCCGGACCGCGGAATCCCGTTCTACAGCACGGCGAGCCCGGCGCTGACCCGCGAGGCGGGCGACCTGTACCGCAGCAACAACTGCCGCCAGTGCCATTCTCTCTGGACCATCAAGAGTGCTTTCGAGTCGGTGCCGGCACCGGCCCTCGACGGCATCGGATCCTTGCGCACCGAGCAGTGGTTCTACGAGTACTTTTCGTCGAAAGATCCCCAAAGCATCCTGCCGAGCCGCTTGAAGCTCGAATATCGGATGCCGTCGCTCGCGAACCTGCCGGAGGCCGACCGCCACACGCTGGCCGCTTACATGGCGAGCCTCAAAGTCCAGGATTGGTATCTCGAGGGCACGCGCGCCGCCGAATATGAAAAGCTCACCGGGAAGGCGTATTCTGCGGCGCATGCAGAAAAGTAACTCCGGGCGTCTCTACCGCGGTGCAGCGGCGCTGCTGCTCGGGACCGCCTTCAATCACTTCGCCGATCGCATCCTCGGCGTGCAAATCGAGGCCTTCTCGGGCGGCATCGGCTATTTCAGCGGCGCCTGGGTCGTCGACCTGTTTCTCGTGCCGTTTCTGGTCGGCGTCCTGGTTTCGGTGATCTACGGGCGCGGCGGCAAATGGCTGTCTTATGTTCCGTCGCTGATTGTGCGCGGCATCAGCTATGCCGGTATCGCGACGCATCTGACCCCGATGGCGCTGGGATCGCGGTTGATGCCGATCGGTTGGTGGGGCCTCTACGTGATTCTTGCGATCGAGGCCGCGGCCGTCGGCGGCGTCATCGGCGAAGTCGTCATCAAGCGCACCTACGGCCGCTCCACGCC
Organism: uncultured Gammaproteobacteria bacterium; assembly: GCA_963782845.1. GTDB lineage: Bacteria > Pseudomonadota > Gammaproteobacteria > Steroidobacterales > Steroidobacteraceae > Bog-1198. The sequence continues at coordinate 607,789 of CAWALM010000004.1, forward strand.
GGGTAAGCTCGACGAGCCCGTTCGGCCGATTCAACGGTAGAGGGCGGGCTCGTGGCTCTCGCGTCATATCGCCCGGCGCCGCTGTCGGCCAAGGAAAGACAGCACCGACGCCGTCTGCTGTCGATGACCTTCCTGACCTGCCTCGTGCTCGTGCTGATCGGCAGCACGATTCATGTCGTGATGCTGGGGCGCCTGCGCTTGAGCGACATGCGCAAATTGGCGACCTACGATCTCAAGGAGGAGAGCAGCCACGTGCGCGCCGCCGGCGAGGACATCGTGTTGCACATGACGCACGAGGCCGGCCGTGCGCCCAACATCGGCTACACGGTCGTCGAGGCGCAGCGCCTGCTCAGCCGGGAACAGTGGGAGGACCTCGATTCGATGGTCGCGGTCGAGGCGGGACCCTTCATCATGGGCACGAATCTCGAGCGCGCCGACGAGCAGGACAAGCCGCAGCACAAGGTCACGCTGCCGGCGTTCTACCTCGACAAGTATCTCGTGACCAATGCCCAATACGCGCGCTTCGTCGCCGCGACCCACCGCCGTCCGCCGCTAAACTGGAAAGACGGACTCATCCCGCAGGGCGAGCTCATGAATCCGGTCACGATGGTCAGCTGGAATGATGCCGCCGACTATGCCGCTTGGGCGGGCAAACGGCTGCCGCACGAGGCCGAGCTCGAGAAAGCGGGACGCGGCGGCGACGGACGGCGCTGGCCCTGGGGTAACAAGATGGATCCCACGCGCCTCAATACCTATTACAACGTCGGCTCGTCGAGCAAGGTCAACGCGTACCCGAAGGGCGCGAGCGTCTACGGCGTCTACGACCTCGCGGGCAACGTCGCGGAATGGACCGCCGATGATCTACGCCCTTACGAGGGGTCGCAGGCATCCTGGGTTTCGTTCGGCGCGAACGCCTCGGCGACGTCGGCCAAGGGCCAGCCGCAACTCCTCTATAAAGTGCTGCGCGGCGGCTCCTGGAAGGGTGACCCGTTCTCGACCTCGCTGTACCACCGCGACTACGCCTTGCCGGACCATGCGACCGATTTCTACGGGTTTCGCTGCGCGAGCGACCAGCCGCCGCCGGTGCGGACCGCGCGATGAGGCGCATCGGCATCGGGCGCAAGCGCCTCGGCGCGGCCGGCGGGATCGCAGCGGCGCTGCTGCACGCCAAGGCGGGCTACGCGATCGACAGCTACCGCTATCTGCACGTCAGCATCGAGACCCCGTGGATGATCTTTCTGTTCCTGCTGGTCGCCGTGTTCGTGCCGTTCATTCTCATGGTCGTGCTGATGTGGCGCGGCGCGGCGCGCAAGCCGCCGATCAAATCCCCACCCGAGAATCCGGATCATGAGACTTAACTGGCTGCGCGCGACGCTCGCCGCGAGCCTGCTGTTCGCGCTGCAGGCGCCGTCCTGCCGCGCCGATACGGCCGCGCCCTCGAGCACGAATAGCACGCAAATCCTCGAGCAATTCAGTCGCCAGCAACCGCCCGCGCCGACCACGAGCATCCCCGACCATGAGCGCCAGGTCATCATGTTCTCGATCGGCTCGGTGCTGCTCGTGCTGCTGATCGCGACCGCGTCGGTCGGAATCGCGGTCGCGATCTTCGGCAAGCCGCTGTTTCTCTTCCACATGATCCTCGCCGGAATGACGCTCACGGTCGCGATCGTGCACGTGATCGTCGGAGTCGTCTGGTTTTTCCCATTCTGATCCGCCGTGCGCTGCAGGATGCGGCGCCGCGACTCGCGCTGCTCGGCGCGGCCTCCGGCCTTTGCGGTGTCGCCTATGAAGTGCTCTGGGTGCGCATGCTCTCGCTGCAATTCGGAGTCAGCAGCTTCGCGGCCGTCGTCACGGTCGCGGCCTTCATGCTGGGGCTCGCGGGCGGCAGCGCGCTCTTCGCGCGCCGCGCCGCGCTGATCGAGCGACCGTTGCGGCTGCTCGCGCTCATCGAAGCGGGCGTCGCGCTGTTCGCGCTGCTGCTGCCGACCGCTGTTGCCGTCACGACGCCGCTGATCGACGCCGCTGCCGCGCAATTGAGCGCGCCGCAATGGCACGCACTGCAGAGCGGTGCGGCGCTGCTGCTCTTGACGCTGCCGGCCGCCGCGATGGGCGTGGGATTTCCGCTGCTGCTCGAGGGCTTTCGGCGCTGCGGCGGGAATGTCGGCACTGCCTATGGCTGCAATACGCTCGGCGCCGCGGCCGGCGCCTTGCTGCCGCTGCTGCTCTTGCCGCTGATCGGGTGGAGCCACGCGATGCGCAGCGTCGCGCTATTGGGATTCGTCGTCGCGATCGGCTTCGCGTTGCTCGTGATCCCGTCGCGCGCCGCCGCATCGGACACGAACCCGTCGAGCGATCGGCGGCCGTCCGCGACCACGCTGATCAACTATGGACTCATCGGCGCCGCGAGCCTGCTGCTCGAGATGGCCTGGCTGCGGCTCTATAGCCTCGTGATGCTGCGCACCGAATACGTGCTCGCGCTGATTCTCGCCGTCATGCTGCTCGGCATGGGGGCGGGCAGCCTCATCGCGTCGCGCCGGTCGGGCGGGCGGCTGATTTCGCTGCTGCCCTGGTGCGCAGCCCTCGGCGCGCTCGCGGGCCTGAAGCTGTTGCCGGCGCTGTCGGGCTGGATCGAGCAGACCCGCTTCAATTCGCTCGCGACGGCCATGCTCGCCGAGGGCTGCGCGCTCGCCGCGCTGACGCTGCCCGTGACTTTGAGCCTCGGCGCATGGCTGCCGGCGCTATCGTCGCGGTTCGCGGTCGGCGGCAGCTGGCTCTATGCCGCCAATTCGCTCGGCGCCGCCGCCGGCGCACTGCTGTATGTCGCGGTGATCTCCGTGATCGGCAGTGCCGGCGCGCTCGCGCTCGCTGCCCTGCTGCTGCTGCTGCCGGGACTCGTGCTCGAGGGTGCGCGGCGCGCCTGGTTCGGCGTGCCGCTGGTGCTCGCTGCCGCACTCTCGGTTGCCGTCCTGCCGCAAGTCCGCGATCTGCTGCCGCAGGCAATGGCCGGCAGCCGCGATCTCTATCGCTACGAAGATGCGATTGCCATCACCCAGGTCGTCGAGCAGGACGACGGCCAACGTGTGCTGCTCACGGATCTGCGGCGTCGCGATGCCTCGAGCGAGCCGACCGCGGTCTTCGTGCAGGCGAACCAAGCGCGTCTGCCGCTGCTGTTGCATGCGAATCCGCACCGCGTGCTGTTCCTCGGCATCGGCACCGGCATATCGCTCGCGGGTTCGTTGCCGTTTCCCGGCCTCGAGCGCAGCGCCGTGGAATTGTCCGCGGGCAGCATTGATGCGGCGCGCCATTGGTTCACCGCGAGCAATCGCGGCGTGCTGCAGCAAACCTTGGTCGCGCAGGACGATGCGCGGCATTACCTCAGCGCGACGCACGAGCGCTATGACGTGATTGTCGGAGATCTGTTTCACCCGGATCTTGCCGGCGTGAGTTCGCTGCTTTCGGTCGAGCAATTCGAGCGCGCGCGCCGGCGGCTCGCCCCGGGCGGCCTGTTCGTGCAGTGGCTCGCGCTCAATCAGTTCGACGAGCAGACGCTCGCGATCGTGCTGCGCAGTTTCCATGCGGTATTTCCGGACGCAAAGCTGTTTCTCGACGGCCTGCATCTCGCGCTCGTGGGACCTGCCGACCGGTGGGCGGGCGCCGCGGCGCTGGCAGACCATCTCGAGCACTTGAGCGCCGATGAGCGCGCGCAAATCACGGCCGATGAGGACCCGAACGAGTGGCTCGGACGCTATTGGGGGCCGATTGAATCCGGCGCCGGCGCCCTGCAGCACGAATGGGCGCCGGTCATCGAGTTTCTGCTGCCGCGATTGCAGTATGGGGCGGGAGCGGAGCCCGCGCCCTTGTTGCGTTCGCTGCTCGCGCGGCGACCCACGATCGATGCGGCCGCGGCGCAACTGCATGTGGCAGATGCGCAACACGAGAATTTTAGGCGCGCGTATATCGGCAGCGAGTTGCTGGTGCGCGGCGAACTCGCGGACTGGCAGGGATCGGCGCTCGAGGCGGACCGGCTGATCGGGATCAGCTTTGAAGCAGATCCGCATGACCGGTGGACCGCTTATGCGGTCGCCGACCGCCTGCTTGCGAATCTCGATGCGGCGAGCGAGCGCGGATTGAGCCGCGAACAGCTCTTGCAAAAGATAGTGATTCTCAATCCGTGGTCGGTCGATGCGTGGCGCGCGTTGTGGCAGTTGCAACGTGCGAATCGAGACGCATCCGCAGCAGCGAGTCGCGCACGCATCTTGGAACTGAGTCCGCTCGATCGCGCAGCACTCGCAGCAGGTGATTGAAGTCAATCTACGCATAGTAACGGCGTTGCTTCGATGCACGCCTTCGAGTAGAGTCGGTCCGCAGTGTGGTGGGGCGCCTTAAATTAATGGGGTTCAGGGGATAATCAAATGCAAAGAAAATCGATACCGTCTCGTGCATTTTGGTTGATCATCATCGGCGGCATGGTGACCGGCATGGGCAACGGCAGCGTGTTCGGCGCCGCGATGATGTGTTTCATGGGTCGCGGCGGCTTTGCGGACTGGGGCGGCTGGTGGCCGCTCAGCTACGATCCGCGCACCTTCGACGGCTTCGTGAATTGGAGCATGCTCGTGTTCGGCTTCGCCTATGTCGCGATCCTCGCGCTCGCGTTGAAGCGCCACGACGAAGAAGAGAACGGGCCCGAAGCGCAGCAGGCCTGAGCATTCGGCCCGCGGTCTCGACCCTCAAACTCACAGCGGAAAACTCTCAACATGATTACCATCATTGCAACGGTCCTCTGCCTGGCTTTGGCATTCTCGAGCATGGTTTTGTCGTGGTTCATCCTGATGCCGCGCAAGAAAATCAAGTCATAAACCAATTTGAACCTCTTGCGTGCGCTCCGCGCATGCGTTTACGATGCGTTGGCAGAAAACAACAATATTTTGCATCGTGCAAAGCTTGTGCTAAGGTGATTTTGTGTCGTCGCTCCAACGCCGGATAAGAAGGGCGGGAGCATCGTGGGGAATAAAATTTTAAGGACCAAATATATGGAACAGTCCAACCGGTTTCATCGGAACGCCTGGGTTCAACGATGCGGCGCCGTGGCGCTCGCGCTCGTCGGGCTCGTGGCCACGCAATCCGCGCAAGCGCTGCCGCTGTTCGCGCGGCAGACCGGCATGGCATGCCTCGCCTGCCATACGGTTTACCCCGAACTCACGCACTTCGGGCGCATGTTCAAGCTGAACGGCTACCAACTGGATAACGGCAAGGATCTCCAGGTAACGAACGATGAAGGCAAGCAGGTGCTGGCGCTGCCGGCGATTCCGAACCTCGCGCTGTTCGTGATGGTCGGCGACGTGCAATTGGCGAAACCGATTCCGGACAGCAATGTCGCCGGCGCGCATTCGTTCGGGAACGGCGGCATCGAGCTTCCGCAGCAGCTCTCCTTGCTGTACGGCGGCAAGATCGCACCTCACTTCGGCGCATTTGCCCAGGTGACGTACGACTTTTCTGCCGACACGTTCAACATCGACAACACGGACTTCCGCTTTGCCAACACGGTCGTGCTGCCGAACAAGCAAGCGTTCGCCTATGGCGTGTCGATCAACAACAACCCGACGATCGAGGATCCGTGGAACACGACGCCGGCATTCGGCTTCCCGTATGTTCCGCCGGAAGTCGCCGTGGGGTCAGTTGCGGGCCCCATCATCAATGCGGGTACCGCCTATGAAGTGGCAGGCCCCGTGGCCTACATCCTGTGGAACGAGCAGCTGTACGCGGCGTTCGGCATGTACCACCACGCGCAGAACGGAAGCAATTCACCCGGCAACCCGATCCTCGGCGAAGGCGGCCCGGTGGATTCGGCAACCTCCAACGTGATCAGCGGCTGGGACCCGTATTGGCGTTTGGCGTATGAATACGACTTCGATCGCTTCACGTTCGAAGTGGGCACGTACGGCGCGCAATTTAGGATCTTCCCGGGCGGCGGCAATGCCTTGACCGGTCTCACGAATAACTACACCGACATCGCCGAAGATTTCCAGGTGCAGTTCATCGGCGAGAAGAACGCCGCGACCCTCAAGGGCACCTACGTCAGGGAAAACCAGGCGCTCAATGCGACCGGCCCCGCGGGCTTGGGCACCTCGAATGCCGACAATTGGCTGAGCTACCTCGCGACCGACTTCACGTACTGGTACAAGCGCAAGTACGGCTTCACGGCCGGATACATCTCGACGCACGGATCGACCGACAAGCTCCTGTATAACGGCGGGTGTTTGGCTCCGGCGAATCAACAGGTCGCTGGTTGCGCGGACAGCGGCGGCGGACCCTACACGAGTCCCGTCAATACCGCGCTGCCGGTCGGTGTCGTGAACAGTGCCAACGGCGACCCCACCACCAATGCGTGGGTGGGCGAACTCATGTATGCGCCTTGGCTCAACGTGAAGATCGTCTTGCAGTACACGCACTACACGATGTTCAATGGTGCATCGAGCAACTATGACGGGGTGGGACGCAACGCGTCGGACAACGACACGGCCTATCTCTTGATGTGGTTTGCACTGTGAGCCGGGGGAATACTATGAAAGCTACAAACATCAAGATCACAGTTCTCTCCGTCATCGGCGCGGCGGCAATGTCGATGATGTCGACGCTGGCCTCGGCGCAGGATGCAGCGCCGGCGGTGTCGCCGGCCGATGCGGAATGGGCTGAGAACATGGCGGTGACGAAGTGCCAGTGGTGCCATGGACCGCAGGGCCACAGCATATCGCCGATCTACCCGGCGCTCGCAGGCCAGAAAGCCTGGTACATCGTCGAGCAGCTGCATGCGTTCAAGGACCAGACGCGCGCCGATCCGTATGCGCGCGGGATCATGTGGGGAATGGCTGCGCAGCTCACCGACAACCAGATCGTTGCACTCGCGGACTACTTCAGCAAGCAAGCGCCGTTCGTGAGCGCGCCGGTCGGCAGCTCAGGGGATGTCGAACACGGCAAGGGCGTTTATAACGAAGGCGTCGCCGCGAACGGGGTAGCACCGTGCTCGGCCTGCCATCAGGGCGATGCCGGTGGAAACGACCAGTTCCCGCGGCTCGCGGGGCAGCATGCCTCGTACTTGCTCAAGCAGCTGCGGGCCTTCCATAGCGGTGCGCGCGAGCAAGTCGTCATGAACGGCATCGTCGCGACGCTGCAGGAACCCGACATGAAGGCGGTCGCCGCTTACCTCGAGTCGCTGCACTAGGCGAGCGCTGCCGCGAGGCAGCGTGGTTTGAACCGCAGGGGCTGCCGCAACGTGCGCATCGCACGGGGCGGCAGCCCCTGATCTTTTAGCGAACCATGTCCCGGTAGGCGTGCCAGGTCGCATGGCCCAGGATCGGGCTCACGATCAGCAGTCCCAGCAGCAGCGGCGCGTAGCCGATCACGGTCAGCACGAGGATCAGAGCGCTCCACACGATCATCGCCGGAATGTTCGAGAACACCGCGCGAACGCTCGCCCACATCGCCTGCCCCGCGCTCGCATGCTGCGCGATGATCAGCGGCACCGAAACGACCGAGACGACGAACACGAACAGCGCGAGAATCCCGCCGACCGCGAAGTAAGCTTCGACCTGGTTGCGATTCAAGGAATCGATGAAACCGCGATACAGAGTCTCCTCGATGCTCGGAGCCGGAACATGAAACACGGTGTCGAGCATGACCGCGGAAGTCGCGAACCAGACCACTGCGCAGGCCGCGAGGATCACGCCGAACAAAAGCAGCGCGCTCGCATTGCGCGCGAAGCCTTCCATCGACTCGTCGAAGGTCGCCGACTGTCCCAGGGAATAGCGGCGCGACATTTCCGCGAATCCCGCCGACGCGACCGGTGCCACCAGCAGAAATCCGGAAATCGCCGCCGCGACGTAATAAGGATGGGTGCCGCAAAACACCAGCAGCGTCCACCCGAATGCCACGATCAGCGCGCCGTACCCCATGCTGGTCAGCCAATTGCGGCGCGTATCCTGCCAACCCAATCGCAGCCAGGTAAACGGCCGCCCGATCGAGACCTTGGTGATCTGGATCTGCAGATTTCGGACTTCCCCGGTTGCGAGCGTAGCGGTCATGTGATTCCTCTGTTGTTCTCGTGCCCCAGCATCGATAGCCAAAGTGTACTCCCGAGCCGTCGTGGGACGAAAGGGCGCACGCGCGATGCCGAGTCGCAACGCGCGTCCGATCAATGGTTTGTGCGGCCGCGATCGCTCCTTTGAGGTCCGAAAACGGCGAGTATCCGCAGGCGGATAGCGCTAATCTCTGGCCCATGCCGATCGATCCTGACATCTGCTACCGCGCACTGCGCGCCCGCGACCGCCGCTTCGACGGGCAGTTCTTCGCAGGCGTCGTCACGACCGGCATTTATTGCCGGCCGATCTGTCCCGCACGCACCGCGAAACGCGAGAATTTGCGCTACTTTCCGAGCGCCGCCGGCGCCGAGCAGCAGGGCTTCCGTCCGTGTTTGCGCTGCCGGCCCGAACGGGCGCCGGGGCTCGCACCGGTCGACGCGGTATCCCGGCTCGTGCGGGGCGCGATCGCGGGCATCGAAGAGCATGCGCTGTCGAGCGCCGGGGTGTCGGAGCTCGCCGCGCACTTAGGGGTGAGCGACCGTCATCTGCGGCGCGTGACCGAAGCGGAACTCGGCGTCAGCCCAATCGAACTCGCGCAGACGCAGCGGCTGCTGCTCGCGAAGCGCCTGCTGCGCGATACCTCGCTGAGTCAAACCCATATTGCATTTGCGAGCGGATTCGGCAGCGTGCGCCGCTTCAATGCGCTGTTCAAATCGCGCTATGGACTGAGCCCACGCGCAGTGCGCGGCCGCGGCGCCGTCAGCGACATCCTGCGTTGCCGTCTCGAATACCGGCCGCCGCTCGCCTGGAACGCGCTGCTGCGCTATCTCGGCGCGCGCGCGATCCCCAAGGTCGAGTCGGTCGATGCCACGCATTATCGGCGCACGGTCGCCATCGATGCGCACCGGGGCTGGCTCGCGGTCTCCGAGGCGCAAAACGGCCCCGCGCTCGATCTCGAGATTTCCCAGTCCTTGGCGCCCGTGATCGGCACCGTGATCGCGCGCGTCAAGCGCCTCTTCGATCTGGGCGCGGTGCCGGATGCGGTCGCGGAGCTGCTTTCACTGGACCCGCAACTCGCGAAGAGCCTGCGCCGGCTGCCGGGCCTGCGCGCGCCGGGCGCATTCGACGGCTTCGAGATCGCGGTGCGCGCGATTCTCGGGCAGCAAGTGTCGGTGCGCGCCGCGACGACGCTCTCGGGGCGTCTCGTCGAGGCCCTGGGCGACGCGATCGAAACGCCGTTCGCCGCACTCAATCGCCTGAGCCCCGACGCGCGGCGAATCGCGGCCTTGGACGCAGCGCAGATCGCGCGCCTCGGCGTCGTCGGCACACGCGCCGCATCGATCGTCGAGCTCGCGCGAGCGGTCACGGCCGGCGCGATCCAGCTGAGCGCGGCCGCCGAATGTGAAGCGCAAATCGGCGAGCTGCTGCGGCTTCCGGGCTTAGGTCCTTGGACCGCGCAGTACATCGCGATGCGCGCACTGCACTGGCCGGACGCGTTTCCGAGCGGCGATCTCGTGCTGCGGCGCGCCGCGCAGTGCAGCGAAAAGCAATTGCTCGCGCGCGCGGAAGCGTGGCGCCCCTGGCGCGCCTATGCCGCGCATCATTTATGGCAATCGACCGGAGTCATCGAATGAATTACTACACGACCATCGACAGCCCGATCGGACGGCTGCTGCTGACCTCGAACGGGGAGGCCTTGACGGGCCTCTACATGGACGTGCCGGCGCGCGACGCCGAACGCCATGTCGAGCGCGCCGTCGCCGGCGGCCGCGAGGACCCAAGCGCCGAACCGCTGCCGAGCGCGGTGCGTCAGCTCGCGGAATACTTCGCGGGCTCGCGGCGCGCGTTCGATTTGCCGCTCGCGCTGCAGGGAACGCCGTTTCAACAGCGGGTTTGGCAGGCGCTCACGGAGATCCCGTACGGCGAAACCTGGAGCTACGGCCAGCTCGCGAAACGCATCGGCAATCCGAAGGCCTCGCGCGCCGTGGGCTTGGCGAACGGCAGCAATCCGATTTCGATCCTCGTGCCCTGTCACCGCGTGATCGGCGCGGACGGGTCCTTGACCGGCTACGGCGGCGGCATGGAGCGCAAGCAGTGGCTGCTGCGGCATGAGGGAATCGCGGATCTCAGATGATCGGCAAGCTCACCGTGAAGATCGCGCCGCCGCCGTCGGCGCGGTTCGCGGCCGAGACGCGGCCCGCATGGAACTCGGCGATCAGGCGCACGATGTAGAGACCCAGGCCGAAATGCGGCTTGTCGTCGCGGCTCGCACGCTGCTCGAACAACGACTCGAATAGCCGTCCGAGCATTTCCTGCGGAATCGGCGGCCCGTCGTTACTGACCGTCAACTCATAATTGCCGACTCCGCGCGTCAAAGTCACCGCAATGAGGCCGCCGTCGGGGCAGAAGTCGACCGCATTTTCGACGAGCTTGTCGAGCAGCTGCACGATCAGATCGGGAGCGCCGCGCATGAAGCAGGCATCGCCGGGCGCCGCGAGCTCGATGCGGACCTTCGGGAAGCCGCTCTGGTAGGCGCCCACGGCGGAAATCAGCAACTCGCGCAGGTCGAACCCGACGCGCTCGGCCTGCTTGATGCTCTCCTCGACGCGCGCCGCCGCGCCGAGCGCGGTCAGGATCGAGCTCAGGCGCAGGCTGCCCTCGCGCGCGCGCCGTACGAAGGCGCGCTGCTCGCCCGACAAGCCCAAGGACTCGAGATTGTCGAGCGAGGAGCGCACGATGGTCAGCGGCGTGCGCAGCTCGTGCGAGAGCTTGCCGCCGAGCGTTCTCAAGTATTGCGCGTGCTCGTTGAGCCGCGCGAGCAGGGATTCGAAACTGCGCGCGAGCGCGCCGATTTCGTCCCCGCGCGCCGATTCCGGCATGCCGAGCCGAATTCGGCCGTCATTGCCGACCGCCGATTCGGCGGCGGCGCGCAAGCGGTCGATGCGGATCCCGATCCAGGTCGCGAAGCCGAACACGAACGCGACCGCAACCGCGGTCGCTAGCAGCGTCAGGTTGAAGAGCCTCATCAGCGCCCGGTCGCGGATCCCCACGAGTTCATCGCCGGCCTGCTCGAGCAGGACCGCGCCGCGTATCGTCCCCGCTACCGTGATCGGCGCCGCCGCCGACAACACCGCCAGATTGCGCCGGCCGGTGCGCAGCCAGACCGCGGCGGGATGTCCCGCGAGCGCGTCGTCAACGGGCGCGCCCCCGAGACGATCGGGCGCCGTGGATCGTTCGGGGAGGCTGCTGTTGTCGATTGCCATCAGGCGCCTGAACCAGGTCTCGGCGAGCAGCGCACCGTCGGTCTCCTCGGCGCTCGCATCGAAATGTCCCGCGGCGCCGAACTTGAGGCCGTTCGCGTCGATGACGGTCGCGCGCGTGCCGTCGCGCACGAAGGTCGCCAGCAAATCGTCGAGGCCGCGCGGCGCGAAAAACAGCCTCCCTCCCTGCAATTGCTCGACCGAACGCAGCTCCTGCGGCGGCGGATCGGCCGCACCGTCGCGCGCTTCGATCCAGAGCCGCTCGCCGATCAGGCTCAAGGGCAGGCGGGCCTCCAGGGAATAGCCCGATTTGCTTTGCAGCCAATAGGCTTGGATGCGCGCTTCGGCGGCCGCGTGATCCGAGCCGTCTTCGCCCGTGACCAGGCTCTGTGCCGCGATGAGTCCGGGCGCCGTGGTCGCGAAGAAATAGGACTGCAACGCGCCGTCGGGCCGCTGCAGCAGCAGATCGACGCGATCGAAACGGTCATGCGCGGGATGGACGTCGCTCGGCTCCGGTTTGAAATGCGCACTGTCGACCTCTATATATAAAAAGAGATACCGCTCCGTGATGCCGGCTTGGACGCGCGCGCCGCGCCCGGCCCTCCCGGCTAGGGGCGCCGGATCCTGCGCGATGCCCCAGTCTTCGCGATACCCATCGAGCAGCGGCTGGCGGTCGAGCGTGAAGACATAGAGGTCGCCGCGGCCCGGTTCGAACTTGGCCGAGTCCGCGCCCTCGCGAAACACGCGCTGCGGCGCCGCCGACAGCGCGTTGGCGATGGTGCCCGCGCTTGCGAGCAGCGCCTGCTCCTGCGATGCGCGCAAGGCGACTTCCAATTCCCGCGCGTACTGGCAGCCGGCCCATGGCAGCACGAGCGTGCTGAACGCCACGATCAGCAGTTGGGAGCGGATGCTCACTCGACCCAGCGATAACCCATGCCGTAGACGGTCTGGATCGCGTCGAATCCGGCGTCGACGGCGATGAATTTGCGGCGCACGCGCTTGATGTGCGAGGTGATCGTGTCGTCGTCGAGAACGACGTTGGCCGCATCCATGAGCTGCTGCCGGTTCTTGACGTGCCCGGGATTGCGAGCGAGCGCATGCACGATCCAGAATTCGGTCAAGGAAAGCACGACCGGCGTGCCGTTCCAGCTGGTCTGTAATTTCTGCGCGTCGATCGCGAGCGATCCGCGGTGCAGGATTTGCGCCGCGTCGCCTGGCTGGCGCAAGGCATCGATGCGCCGGAACAGGGCCGCGACGCGCGCCGCCAGGTGCGGCAGGCTCACGTCCTTGGTCAGGAAATCGTCGGCGCCGAGCCGCAAACCGGAGACGGCGTCGAGTTCGCTGTCGCGCGCGGTCAGGAATACGATGGGCAGCTCCGCGGAGAGCGCGCGCAGGTCGCGGCACAGGTCGAATCCGCCCTCGGCCTCGTCCTCGAGCGAAATATCGATGATCGCGAGGTCGGGCAGCCGCACATGGAAGGCCTGCATCGCGAGCTTGCGGTTGCCGTAGGTCTTGATCTGGTAGCCGTGGCGCGCGAGCGCGGCCGCGTAGTTTTCGCGCAAGGCGGGCTCATCCTCGACGATCGCGATCAGCTTTTTCATCGATCGATGATAGCCGATGGCGGGCCGCAAAAGAGCATTTGGAGCCTCTCGAACGCGCCGGCGCCGGCGCCTTTATTTGCCCGAATTTGCCCGCTTTTTGGCCGGCTCCCGACGGTGCAAATCGGGAATCGCCGCGCAGCCTAGGTCTCGAGTGATCCATACACCGAAGGAGACCGCCATGCCGCACCTCGATCCCGCCCGCAGCTGCGTCACGCCCCGCCAGTTTTGGTTCGCGCACCGAGAAGCCTCGCTCAATTGGCTGGCGCTCGGCCTGCTGCTCGCCGCGTGGAACGCATCCGGCGGCGACGCCGACACCAACTCCGGGGCCGGCTCCGGCGTCCAAACTGCGTCGAATCTCGTGAAGGGTCACAAAAGCGTCAACGTACTGTAAAGCTTCATCCCTCTAATACGGTGGCTGATATGATCGCCACCGAAACCACAAGAAAGATACTGATCGTCGATCGGGATGTTGCCGCCGTCGAGCCGCTGCGCCAGAAGCTCGCTGAAGCGGGATTCGCGGTGCGCGCGGTGACGGACGAGGCCGCGGCCGTGCAGGCGCTCGCCGAGCATCCGCCGCATCTCGTGATCATCGATTGGAACATGCCGGGCTACGCGGCGCTCGAGATCATTCAGGGCGTACGCCGCGCGCGGCTGCCGCAGGCGGTGCGCCTGATCATCCTCTCGGCGCTCGCCGGCGAACAGGACGTTGTGTCGGGATTGAATCTCGGCGCGGACGACTACATCGCGAAGCCGTTCTCGCTGCGGGAGGTGGTGGCGCGGGTCTCGGCGATCCTGCGCACGCGGCGCGCCGAGGAGCGGCGCGTGGCGCTCAGCTGCGATGAGCTGATCCTCGATTCATCGACAAATCGGGTGAGCGCGCGCGGCTGCCTGCTCAACATGCGCGGTGTCGAATACCGTCTGCTCGAGTTCCTGATGTCTCACCCGGGCCGCACCTTCAACCGCAATCAGCTGCTCGCGCAGGTTTGGGGCGACGACAGCGACGTCGACGAGCGCACGGTCGACGTCAACGTGCAGCGGCTGCGCCGGATTCTGATGGAGAAGGGCTACGAAGCTTACATCCAAACGGTGCGCGGCTTCGGCTACCGCTTTGCGGCGCCGGGGCCGAACTGCGCCGTGCCGGTGGGCGCGGTCCCGCCGATCGCACCGGTTACCCCGCAGACGAATCTGCCCTCATAACAGGCCAGCCCATCACATAATTCGTGTTCCACACGATGTTCCACGCCTAAGTTCCTTTTTTGTAAACAAATCTTCTTCCGCGAGTCATCCCCGCGTCACACAAGGTTGCGAGTGTGTCACACGGTGACAAAGGATTTTGGGAGACGAAACATGGGTCAATCCCCTTCGATCAGAGTCCGTGCGGTCTTCATCTCGGATATTCATCTGGGATTTCGAGGCTGCAGCGCCGAATTGCTGCTCGACTTCCTGCACCACGTCGAAATGGATTATCTGTTCCTGGTCGGCGACATCATCGACGTCTGGAGCATGAAGAAAACCATGTATTGGCCGCAATCGCACAACAACGTGCTGCGCACGATCCTCGGCAAGGCCAAGCGCGGCACAAAGGTCATTTTCGTACCCGGCAATCACGACGAGGTGTTTCGCGATTTCGACGGCGCCGTGTTCGGAAACCTCGAAATTCACCGCGAGTATGTTCACGAAGCCGCCGACGGCCGGCGCATGCTGGTGTTGCACGGCGATGAGTTCGACAGCGTCGTGAAGTGCAGTCCCTGGCTCGCGAAGCTCGGCAGCACGCTCTATGACATCCTGCTGGCCGCGAATCCCTACATCAACTGGGTGCGCCGCAAGTTCAACCGACCGCATTGGTCGCTGTCCATGTACCTCAAACAAAAAGCCAAGAAGGCCGTGCAATACATCGGCAGTTTCGAGGATGCGGTGGCGCAGGCGGCGCGCAAGCGCGGCGTCAGCACCGTGGTCTGCGGGCACATCCATCGCGCCGAAGTTCGCGAGATCAACGGGATTCTCTATTGCAACGACGGCGACTGGGTCGAGAGCTGCACGTCCTTGGTCGAAGACATGAACGGGCAGCTGCGACTCATCGATTGGCCGAAATTGCGGGAACAAATCCAAGTTGCGCCGGTCGCAATTCCTGTGGGGCAGGCTGCGTGATTTAAACGCAACGCGGACTTCATACGCCCGTCAAGTTCGCGCGGTTTAATGGAGCCGACGCGATGAAAGATGAACGAATGGTAATGAATGGCGGCAATGGAGTAGAGCCATGAACGAGATCAGCGAATTGTGGAGCCTGCCGTGGCATGAATTGCAGCACAGCCTCGCGAACAGTGTCGCGCTGCAGGCCGCTCCCTTGGTCGCCGGAATCGTGCTAGCGCGCCGTTCTCAATTTGCCGCCGCCGCACCCTCGTGGCTCGCGCGCGCGCGCGCCCAAGTTCAGCAATCGGCCGGGCGGGGCCTGTAACGCCGCCATTGAATCCCCGGTTTCTGTCCATCCCCGGACTGACCCTAAGGCCTCCTCGCGAGGCCTTTTCTTTGCGTGTCGCGCGGCCGGCCGACGCGATCATGACGGAATGCAGGCCGAAATTTCAAATAACTGCCGCACAATTGACCGCGAACCGTCATGTTGGCGTTGCAGGATCGGGACAAGCATTGGATGGAACGCAAGGAGCGGTTGGACCCATGAGCAGTCTCGATTTCGATATCGACGCGCAAATGATGCAGGTGGAAATGGAGTGGCGCCAGGCCTACGAGGCCAGCATCTCGGCGCGAGTCGATTATCAAAAGCTCGCCGCGGACCGCAAGGCGAACGCGGAAATGCTCGACTTCGCGAGCGAGCGGCTCGACCGTGCCGAGGCGCTCAAGGCGCGGATCATGGTCAAGATCGAGCGGCTCGAAGACGCCTTGCTCGGCCAGGATTGATGATTCATCGGCAGCGGAGGAACGCATGATCAAAGGCAATCCCGAGGGTGATGTCGCGGCGGAACGCCTGGAGCGGCGCTGGTTCGCGGCGTTCAAGGCGGCCTCGACGGTGCGCGCGGAATGTGAGGATCTGCTCGACGCGATGGAGCGTACCGAAGAGGCGTGGAATCGCGCCCGCGCGCGGCTGTCCGAACTCGAGGCGCTGCGCGATTTTCTCGGCGAGGAGCTCGCGGAGCTCGATGCCGCGCGGCCGGAAGAGGCGCGCGAGGAGCGGCGCCGGCCGGTAATGTCGGCCGCGTAGCCAGGATCAGCCGCGCTGCGGATCCATCTTAGATTCGAGCAGCATCGCCGACGATGCCTCGACTGCCGCCGTGTCCCCGCAGAGCACGCGGTCTTCCTCGGGCTAGTATTTGAACGGCACGCCCGGACAAACCGATGATCGGTCCGTCGCAGAAATGCGCAAGGCGCCGAAATCGATGGGATTCGCGAACATTTCGGACCGCTCGACATGCTCGCCGAGCTGCGGCAGCCGCACGGGCCGTTCGGCGTCGTGATCTTGCGCATGCGCCGGTTCGAAGGCTGCGCGCGCCGATCGACTCGTCGGCCGTCGGCGGTACCGCGGCCATTTGGGGCGCCGACGAGCGCTTTTTCAGCGAGCGGCTGCTCGCGGCGTCGCGACCGAGAGGCTGATATTCGCACGCAAAGTGCCGACGATGTCGGAGCATTTGGCGCGCTACCGAGAAGCCGATCTATTTCTCGCTACCACGCCGCATGGAGCGCATGCGACATCGCGTGATGCCTTGTGGGCGGGGCATCCGGTGTTGATCATTGCCGGCGCGCCATTAGCGACGCGAGCCGCCGCCAGTCTGCTCGCCGCGCTCGATCTTCCGGAACTCCTGGCCAAGACTCTGGATGACTACGCGACCCGGGCGCTCACCATCGCAAGCTCCCGCCTTTGCTCGCGGAAATCCGCGCAAAGTCGGCGCATCAAAGGCTTACGCGCCCCGCGTTCGACACAGATCTCTTTCGGCAGCATCTCGAATCCGCCTATCAACTCATCTGGGAACGCCACGACCGTGGCCACGCACCGCTAGCGGTCGACGTGCCGAAGATCCGCTGAGCGCTCGCGATCCCAGGGATCGATGAATTGCGGTCGGACTCCCGACCACGCTCGAACCGCCGTGCCATTTTTTTCGGCATCCCCCGAGGTCTTCAGCGCGCTTTGCGCGCCGAAAACCCAGCATGTCATGCGCATGACAATCGGCGCCAAACGGCGCTCGATTGGGATCGCGACGAAATCCTCACCTCCGTCATAAGAACCAGCGCCAACTGACTGTTTCACATAAGTCATTCGCCAGCGCCTATCTAACATAATGCGATACGAACCAATGGCTTTTCACGTCCTATTCGTCACAGAAGCGCCATTCGCATGACACACTCTTAACCTACGATTGACCCGGTTCGGTCCTACAACGAAATCAGCGGGAAGGAGAGACGGTGGTCGATCAACGAAAACAAGCGGTGTCGATACGGCTCGGCGAGAGCGACATTCGACATATCAAGCGCGTCGCCGAGCGATTGGGCGTGCGCGACTCCGACATCATCCGGTTCGCGATCAAATCGATCTTGAGCCGCATTGCGCCGTTGTGTGATCCGGCAATCCGCGGCCGCAATCTAGTCCCGGTGCTGGTGGAGTCCGGCGACGAGCTCATCCGCTACTTCGAACTCGACTCCTTCCGCTTGGAGAAGATCATCAATGACGAAGTGGAGGAGGGTCACCAGGTCGACCGCGATGACATCGCGCTTCTCGCAATGAGCGGGCTTCGGGAGGAATACTTGGTCATGCGCCTCAAGGACGGCAACGGCGCGGATTCGGGAACGCCGGCGCGATCACTGCGCGGCTACCTGTACGACAAATATGTTTACCGCAACACGGGAAACGGCCACGCGATCAACAGCTCACATAGGGCCGTCGACGCTGTGGCGGCGGAGCCTTCGGTCCGCTTGCCGCAACGCTCCCCGCTTTCTTGATGCGGTCTCGCAAATCGACCGAATAAAAGGGGAATCACCATGAAAACTCAGCATTTCTTGACCGCTTCCATGCTACTCCTGGTTGCCTGGCTATTGCCGTTGCGCTGCGTCCAAGCTGACACCGTGATATTTGACAGCGCGGGCTTCATTGAGGGTTCCCAGTCTTTTACGACATCATTTGACATAACGACGCCGGGAACGTTGACCGTATCGCTCGCCGATGTTCCTTGGCTGGATACGCTCAGCAATCTGAACGTCTTCTTGTCCTCGACGACCGGGCTCGTTGCCCCTTCGATGGCTGCGGGCAGCGAAACGATGCAAGTGGAGCCCGGCCGGATGTTTGCCCACTGGTTCGGTGCTGCGAACGGTCAATACAACGTCGGCGTCTACAGTCTCCAAATCGACTTTCAGCCGAGCACGGTGCCCGTTCCGCTGCCGAAGGGCTTGATCCTTCTGCTTTCCGGGTTCGGGCTGATCCTCATTCTCCAGCCGCGCCGGGGAAGCGAGCCGCAGAGTATAATTCCGAGCTTAGGAGCCGACAATCCAGTGACAAATGCAGGCGGATTGTAGTTAATTGCAATGAAACTCTCATATGCGGACCTTACACTTTCCGGCCCGTCGCGGAGTGAGGCGTGAATAACGGTGACATCGCGTATATGTTTGAGAATTTGCTGCCTGCTGGTGCTGCTAGAGTGCGGATTCGCGCTCCGGCTGCAGGCGGCACCGATGGACGGCTATCAATTGCGTCCGGGCGACGTCCTATTGGTTTCGGTTTGGAAGGAAACCGAACTTCAGGGTGAGGTCCTGATTCGCCCCGATGGGGGCCTGTCATTTGCACTGGCCGGCGAGCTTCATGCTGCGGGACACACCGTGGACGAGCTCACCAAGATGCTCGAGTCGCGCATCCAAAAATACATCCCGGATGCGGTCGTGACGGTTGCAGTCAAGGCAGCCAGCGGAAATCGGATCTACGTGATCGGCAAGGTCAATCGGCCGGGCGATTTTGCGCTCGCGGGGCCGCTGGACGTGATGCAAGCCTTGAGCCTTGCGGGCGGCGCCACGACGTTCGCCGATACGAACAAAATCCGGGTGCTGCGCCGAAACGGCGAGCAGCAAATATCGATTGCGTTTCATTACAGCGACATCGAGCGCGGCCGCCGGTTGGATCAAAATATTCTCTTACAGAGTGGTGATACGGTTGTCGTGCCATGACCCCCCGCAATTTGGTGCCGCTCTGCATGTTTACGGCAGCGATGGTCCATTGTAGCTCTGCAATAGGCGGAGTCTGGAGCATGGATCCCGTGCTCGGTGTCACGGGCGACTATGCGACGAACCCTGTGTTGCTGCCGGTGTCGGGGACGGGCGAGGCCAACGAGGCGCTGCTGATCGACGGGCCGATCAACTACAATGCCGATCATTACAAATTTCTCGTGATACCGAGCTTTCGCATCGGCGACGCCAGCGGTTATTCATCGGTGTCGTCGAATTACGAGCACCTGAATATCAAGGGCGAGCAGGATACGGAGCGCAGCGCGCTCTCCGCCAACTTCGGCGTCACGCGCGATTCCAGCCTGTACCAGGACTTTCAGCTGAACGGCGCTGAGGCGGTGCGGCGCGACGGCGTCAGCGAAGATCTCAACTGGGACCGCTTTCTCACCGAGCGCATCGAGTTCAACGTCGACGCGAACAGTACGCGCGTCTCGTATGCCGCATCGATGGGCACACAGACGCTCGTCGACTACCGCTACACCAGCATTTCGCCGACGCTCGTCTGGAACTCGAGCGAACGAAATAAGATCACACTGACAGCGAGCGGCGGCCGTTACGACTCGCTCGATGGCACGACCGAGAGCCGTAACGGCAATCTGCAGGCCGGTTTCATACGGCAATTGAGCGAGCAATGGACCGTCACTGCGACCGGCGGGTATTCGCGGGCTTTGAACCGCGTCGACACCTTTCAGGAGGTCCTCGTCTATACGCCCAACGGCCCCGCGATCGAGCGCATCCCCTTCAACGAGGAGTCCTCGCAAAACGGCACGGTTTACTCGGTCGACTTGAGCCGTAAGGGCAGCGCGTTCGTTCTGGATGCGATCGCTTCGAGGCAAACAACCCCCACCGGGTTTGCGTTCCTCTCGCGCCAAGATGCGTATGATCTCAAGGGCACACTCACGCTCTCCGACCGCTGGTCGCTCGGCGCGCACGCGAGAAATGCGATTTCCGAGAATCCGGGATACCGTGGGCAAATCACCACGATCAACCTCAAGTATGTCGGTCTCGCCGCCTATTGGCGCTGGACCGAACTATGGACCGTCTCGCTGAACGCGTCGCAAATCGACGAGCAATTCAAATCGCCGAATTTCAAGGTCGCCTCGAGTGAAGTCTCGATCACGCTATCGCGCCAATTCAATCACTTCGTATTTCATTGAGCGACTTTCATGGATCCGCAAACATCAGCATCCGCAGCCGACGCACGCGAGAAATTTCTGGCCTATTGGCGCCGGCGGCGAACCTTTTGGATCGTGGCCGGTATCACGTTCGTGCTCGCGATACTGATCGCGTTGCTTTGGCCGCCCACTTACCGCTCGACGGCGACGATTTTGATCGAGCAGCAGGAGATCCCGCAGGAAATGGTGCGATCGGTCATTTCATCGTTCGCCGATCAGCGCGTGCAGGTCATCAGCCAGCGGGTCATGACGACCCAGAATATGCTGGGGCTGATCGAGCGCTACAATCTCTATCCGAGGATTCGCGAGCGGGAGCCGCGCGAAGCCTTGTTGAAGAGAATGCGCGACGACATCGCGATGAAAATGATCAGCGCCGACGTCATGGACCCGCGCAGCGGCCGGCCGACTCAGGCGACGATAGCGTTCACGGTATCCTACGAGAATCATTCGCCGGATTTGGCGCTGAAGGTAGCGAACGATCTGACCAGCCTCTATCTGAACGAGAACTTGACGTCGAGAACCCAGCTCTCCGAACAGACCGCGGCGTTTTTCGCCGAGCAGGCGAGCCATCAGCAGGCGCACATCAATGAATTGGACAAGAATCTCGCCGAATTCAAGGAAAAACACCACAGCGACTTGCCGGATCTGGTCGCAGCTCAACATCCAGACGGCGGATCGGACGGAATTCGACCTGCGCGACGCTGAAAATAAAATCGCTTCGCTGGATTCGCAGCGTGTTCTGCTGCAGGCCCAACTCGCCCAGATCAGCCCGAACACGCAGGTCTATACGGACAGCGGCCAGCGGGTATTCGGCCCCGAAGATCGGCTGAAGGCACTGAAATCGCAGCTCGCGAGTCTACAAGGCACGCTATGCGCCCGACCATCCCGACGTCATCAGCACAGAGCGCGAAATCGACAGGCTTGGAGAAGGAGGTCGCGGCCGAAGACGGGACTGCGGATCGTCTGCGCCAGCTGTCTGAGGCAAAGGCCAAGCTCGCGAGCGCTCAGGAGAAGTACTCCGCCGAGCACCCGGACGTCGTGCGGCTGCAGCACGAGGTCGACAACTTGGAGAATGCAGTTCAGGCGGATGCGGGCGCCGGCACGGAGAGGACAGCGCGGGCGCATGCCGACAATCCGGTCTACATTCAAGTCAAGGGCCAACTCGATGCGTTGCAGGTCGACCGTGAGAGCGCGGTCAAGAAACGCGACGCATTGCAAGCCAAGTTGGACGATTACGAAAAGCGCATGGCCCAATCGCCGGAAGTCGAACGGCAATACCGCGAGATGGCGCGCGAGCTCGAAAGCGCGCAGTTCAAGTATCAAGAGATTCTCTCCAAGCAGACCGAGGCGCAGGTTTCGGAAAATCTCGAGACAGAGCGCAAGGGCGAAAAATTCACGTTGATCGAACCGCCGCAGCCGCCCGAAAAGCCGGTCAGTCCAAATCGCCCTAGCTAATCCTCGTGCTCGGCTTGTTGTTGTCGATCGGATCAGGTGTCGGCGCGGTCGTCGCCAAGAAACCTTCGATGCCTCGGTGCGCGGTCCCGCCGATATCCGGCAGCTGCTCCAGGTGCCCGCGCTCGCGTCGATTCCGATCATCTTTACCGCGGCAGATCATGCGAGGCGCAAAAGGATCATCGCGCTACTCCTGGGGCGGAGGTGTGGCTCGTCGTGATATTGGCCGCGGCGATCGTGCATTTTTTCGTCAAGCCGCTGGATGTCGTGTGGCTGATCTTGTTGCGTCGGTTCGGGGTATAGCTATGGATAGAATACGCAAAGCCTTGGATCTGCGCGCGTCTGGCACGCGCGCAAGGCCGATGAGAATGCGGAGCCCGAGGCAGCCACTCGCGGCCGGAGCCCGCCGCCGACAGGCAACCAGCCGGCGCTGCCATGCCGGCGCCGCTCACCGCGATCGCGTACACCCGCACCCGGGTATTTTCGCCGCCGCCGGAGGTGCTCGAAGCCAATCGCATCATGAATCCGGGCTCCGTCGAGCCCCGCGGCCGCTGGCATACCGGATGCTGCGCACCCAGGTACTGCAGCGCATGGATGCGAACGGGTGGCGCTCGCTCGCGATTTTCAGCCCCGACGCGCGAGCGACGGCAAGACGACCACGGCGATCAATCTGGCGGTGAGCCTCGCGAGCGATCGGCATCACACCGTGCTGCTGGTCGACTTCGATTTCAAGCGCCCGACGCTCGCCGGCCGGTTGGGACTCTCGCCCGAGTTCGGTGCGGATGATGCGCTGATCGGCCGCGCACCGATCGAAGATTGTCTCTATCATCCGGAAGGGTTCGAACGATTCGTCGTGCTGCCCGCGCGCGGTAGCGCTGGTGCAATTCTTCGGAGATACTCGCCGGGCCGCGCAGCCGGGAGCTGGTCGCGGAACTGCGCATCCGCTATCCCGACCGCATCGTCGTGTTCGATTTGCCGCCGGTGCTTGCTGCCGACGACGCGCTCGCGTTCGCACCGCTGGTCGAATGCGGTTTGGTCGTCGCCGCCGAGGGCCGCACGCGGCGCAACGATCTCGTGCGCACGATCGAGCTGCTGCACAATACGCCGCTCGTCGGTACGGTGTTGAACCGCGCCGGCGACACGCCGAGCGGCTATTGAGCAGCAGCCATGTATAAGACGCCATTTCGGTTTCACGGCAAAACCGTTTGCGCTGACTCCGGATCCGGCGTTTCTCTACCCGTCGCGCCAGCACGCCATGGCGCTGACCATGTTGGAGTATGGTCTCGAGTCGCAGGCAGCGTTTTCCTTACTGACCGGGGACATCGGATCGGGCAAGACGACCTCGTGCGGCGGCTGCTCGCGCAGCTCGGCGAGCAAGTCGCCGTCGGGCTCATCAGCAATACCCATAGCCGCTTTCAGTCGATACACGGCTGGGCGCTTTCTGCGCTCGGCATCGCTCCGGCCGACGATTCCGACATCGCCAAATACGAGGCGCTCATCGATTCGTTCGTACGCGAGTACGCCAAAGGCCGGCGCACCTTGCTGATTTTCGACGAAGCGCAGAACCTGTCGATCGAGGTGCTCGAAGAGTTGCGACTGCTGTCGAACGTCAATTCGGACAAGGATTTGGTTCTCCAGATTCTGCTCGTCGGTCAGCCCGAGCTGCGCGCGAAGCTGAGCCGCCCCGAATTGCGCCAATTCGCGCAGCGCGTTTCCGTCGATTTTCATCTCAAGCCGCTCGAGCGCAGCGAGACCCATGCGTACATCCATCATCGGCTCAGTGTCGCGGGCGGCAGCACGGCGCTGTTCCAGCCTGAAGCCATCGAGTTCATCTATGCGCGCACGCTCGGCGTGCCGCGCCTCCTGAACCAGCTCTGCGATTTCGCGCTGGTCTACGCATTCGCGGACGGCCGACAAGACGATCGATGCGAATCTGATCGCTCAGGTGGTCCGGGACCGCAAGAGCGGCCTCGCGTTGCCGACATTTCCGACCGCCGACATCGACGCTCCCGCGCCGATGACGAGCGGCGGTACCCCATAGCAAGCTGCACGTGCTGCGATTCATGCTGCCGGCGCTCGGGCTCGCGCTCGTCTCCCTATCTGCGCTGGCGGAGGGCCTCGACCCGGCGGTTCTCGGCGTCGTCTACAACCGCAGTGTCAAATCCAGCGAGCGCATCGCGACGTACTATATGAGTGCGCGTCACATTCCGCCGAGCAACGTCGTCGGACTCGCGCTTCCCGATCGACCGAACATCGGCCGCGATGAACTCAACGCGCTGCGCGGCGAAATGCTGCGAAAGCTGCCGTCGAGTGTGCAGTCGTTGCTGCTGGTCTGGTCGAGACCCTATGCGGTGGAATGCATGTCCATGACCACCGCGATGGCCGCGGGCTACCAGCCCGATTTCTGTGAACCTGGCTGCGGGCGGACCGCACCGAGTCCGTTGTACGATTCGGAGGGGTGGTTGCCGGCTGATACCGTTGGATGGCTGCCCGCGATGCTGCTCCCGAGCGACGACGAGGCGCTCGCCCGAGCGCTGATCGACCTCGGCGTTGCGGCGGATGGCTCGAATCCGTCCGGTACCGTATATCTGGTGAGAACCCAAGACGCGACGCGCAATGTCCGCGCCGCGGGTTATGCAGACACCGAGCAACTGGCGGACGCCCGAATCTTGATCCGGGAATTGGCGACGCCCATCGACAAGCCCGTTGTCGACATCATCGCTTATTTCACCGGAGTTTCGCGCGTCGACGAGTTGCCCGGGCTGCACTTTCTCCCCGGCGCGGCAGCGGATCATCTGACCTCGACCGGAGGCGATCTGGATCGATCGGCGCAGATGTCGGCGCTCGAGTGGCTGCGTCAGGGCGCGACCGGCTCCTATGGCACGGTCTCGGAGCCGTGCAACCATCCGGGCAAATTTCCGAGCCCCGCGGTATTTCTAGATCATTATCTGCGCGGCGAGACGCTGCTGGAGTCCTACTGGAAGAGCGTTGCGATGCCCGGCCAGGGCCTGTTCATCGGCGAGCCCTTGGCCCGCCCTTTTAAGCCGCGGCGGTGAACCCCCCTTTTTTCTTGCCCTCGAGTTCGGCGAGCGGCGATGGGCGTCCGCCAGGGCCCGAGCGTCATTGCAATGCGCGCGTAGCCTTGCGGGTTCAGGCTATGATCCGCGGACGAGAAGGAAACCGCCGCGGTCGATCGGGGTACCAAGTCTAAATGTGCGGAATCAATGGAATGCTACATCTGGATGCGGCACGCGGAGTGCCGCTGCAGCAGATGGAGCGCGACGTTCGAATCATGAACAAAGCGATCAGCCACCGCGGTCCGGACGGGGAGGGCGTTTTCGCGGGCGGAGACATCGCCTTCGGACATCTGCGGCTCAGCATCATCGACTTGAGCGAGAACGGCGCGCAGCCGATGTTCAACGAAGACTCATCGGTGTTGGTCGTCTTCAACGGAGAGATCTACAACTACCTCGAATTGATCCCCGACCTGCTGGCGCGCGGACACCGATTCCGCTCGCGGTCGGACACCGAGGTGATCCTACATTCCTATGAAGAATACGGCCCGGAATGCGTAAAGCGCTTCAACGGAATGTGGTCATTCGCCCTGTATGATTTTCGCCGCAAGCTGTTCTTTGCATCCCGTGATCGCTTCGGCGTAAAGCCGTTCTATTATTTCAAAGACGCGGAACGTCTGGCTTTCTCGAGCGAAATCAAGGCGATTCTCAAAGTCGTGCCGGCGACCGCTGCGAACCCCGGCAAGGTCTATGACTATCTGGCCTACGGATACAAGACCAGCAACGGCGATACGTTTTTCAAGGACATCAACGAACTGCAACCCGCCACCAATCTGATCATCGAGGGCGGGCGCAGCCGGTGCGAACGCTATTGGAACTTGCCGCCGCCCGCGGACAATTTTGCCGAGCGGCCCGACATGACGGGACTGGTCCAGCAGTTCCGCGATCTGTTGTCGGATTCAATCCGGCTGCGGTTCAGGAGCGACGTGCCGGTCGCGATTCTTCTGAGCGGCGGCCTCGATTCCACGTCGATCGCGCGCACGGTCGATGAATTGATCGACGGCGGCGGCCTCGATTATGCGAGTGTCAAGGCGTTCTCGGCGTCGTTCCCGGGGCACTCGGACGACGAGAGTGACCGGGTCAGGGAATTCATCGCGACCTGCAGCCACCTACAATTGGATTTCGTTTACCCGGGTGCCAGTCAACTGCCCGAGCTCATGCAGACTCTGGCCTACGGTATGGGCGAGCCCGTGGCGAGCGCGACTACGTTCGCGCATTACAGCTTGATGAAGGAGATTCGCCGAGCCGGCATCAAGGTCGTCATCAACGGTCAGGGTTCGGATGAGGCTTTCTGCGGCTATGACCGCTTTTTTCTCGGATATTTTCTGCTTGATACGCTGCTGGCCATGCCAGGCGATCTCGCTTCGCAGGCGAGGGCCATGCATCGGCGCCTGGGGTACCCGTATTCATATATCGCCTCGCAGTTCGGCAAGGCGCTGCTGCCGAGGCGCGGCGCTTCATTCTTGCGCAGCAAATACCAGGAAGGCGTCATCCGCTGCCTCGCACCGGCATTCGTGTCGCAGAATTACCGCTACTTGCAGAACGATTTGCAGATCGATCCGGTCGAG
Organism: uncultured Gammaproteobacteria bacterium; assembly: GCA_963782845.1. Classification (GTDB taxonomy): domain Bacteria; phylum Pseudomonadota; class Gammaproteobacteria; order Steroidobacterales; family Steroidobacteraceae; genus Bog-1198. Next base: position 634,207 of record CAWALM010000004.1, read on the forward strand.
CCGCTTTCAACGCAGCATTTCGACTGGTACCTCCGCGAGAATCTTCAGCATTATGGATTCAACCAGATCTTGCATTATGAGGATCATTCCTCGATGCAAAATTCGGTGGAAATCCGCTCGCCTTTCATCGACTACCGGCTCATGGAGTTCGCCTTTTCGCTGCCGATGCACGCGAAATACGATATGGGCGTGACCAAGAGGATCGTTCGGCAAGCGTTCCATGGCCGGCTACCCGCGAGCATCATCGAAAACCCGCGAAAGATCGGCTTTGCGACGCCGTTCATGGAGTGGCTAAAAGAGAGCTCCTTTGCCGACTACGTGCAGGACATTCTCGGCTCAGCGGAGTTCCGAGCAAAATCCATCTGGGACGCAGATACGATACGAAAGGTACTTGCCAATCCGACTGTGCACCGCTCCTTCACGCTCTGGCGCATCCTGAATCTCGAGCTCTGGGCGCGCGCCTATGGCGTCAGCGGCTTATAGCAGCGGCCCAAGCGCTCGCCACTGTTTCAATCATGGACCGGGTTACGATCATTCAGCGGGTTCTTCCCCACTACCGGGTCGCCTTTTTTTTCCGACTTCGCTCGTGCTTGCTCGAGCGCAAGGTGGAGTTGCGGCTGATCTACGGGCAAGAGCGGACCGGGACCGTTCCGCGCAGCGTGTCGCTCGACGAACCTTGGGCCCGGCGCATCGAAAATCGCTATCTGCGCGTGGGCCGCAGGGAGCTGGTTTGGCAGCCCTGTTTCCGTCAGGCCTTCGGATCCGCGCTCGTCGTCGTCGAGCAGTCGGCGCGCTTGATGCTCAATTATCCGCTGCTGGGGCTCTCGCGCGTCGGGCGGTGGAAAACCGCGTTCTGGGGCCACGGCAAAAACATGCAGTCGGACGCAGCTCACAGCTGGGCCGAACGGGTCAAAGGCGCCACGATCGGCCAAGTGGACTGGTGGTTTGCTTACACGAATTTGAGCGTGCAGATCGTGGCAGCGAGCGGCTATCCGCGCGCACAAATTACCAACGTCGAGAACTCGATCGACACGTCCGAGTTGCGCGCACAGATCGCCGCCTGCTCGTACGAAGAGGTGTCGGCGGTTAGAGCGCGCCACGGGATCACCGGGCGTCTGATCGGGCTATTTTGCGGCGCGATGTACGATCACAAGAAACTGCCTTTTCTCATCGAGGCCTGCCTGCAGATCAAGGCCGCAGTCCCTGATTTTTCTGCAGTCTTCGTTGGCGATGGGCCCGAAAGGCAGGTCGTCGTCGATGCGGCGGCCCGCCACGAATGGATGCACTACGTAGGGGCGGCATTCGGGCGGGAACTCGCGCCATATTACCGGATGAGCTGCGTCATGCTGATGCCCGGCCTAGTGGGTTTGGCGGTCGTCGACAGCTTTGTCGCCAGCCTCCCGCTGTTTACGACCGAGCTGCCGATTCACAGTCCGGAAATCGCCTATCTCGAAAGTGGTGTCAATGGGATCGTCACGGCACCGACCGTCGACGCCTTCGCCGCGGCGGTAATCGAGTACCTGATTGATGCGCATTCGCAACAGCAGCTGAAGGAAGGCTGTATACGCAGTGCGGCCCATTACACGATCGAAAACATGGTCGAGAATTTTGCGGCGGGTATCGAAACCTGCATCCGGCGAGACAGTTCTGCCGCGTATCGCTAGAACGCCGGAATGCCGTCGTCGAACGCAAAGAGACGTGAGGTCGGGCGAGTTCGGGGACCGGGCGAGGGGCGCTTATCATCCGTGAAATATTTGCTGTGTATAAGGATTGGGGACCGAAAGGGCACGGTTGCGTCCGGCAGCGAGAAGATTGTCGCTGCCGGAACGGTGCGCGATGCGCAATCGAGAGGACGATCTTCCATCGGCATAGGCTGGCGTGTATGCGCGACCACACCAAGTATTTGAAGCGGGTCGCAATGTCTTCGCTCGTGAATTCGATCACGAGCGCGCTAGCGACCGTGTTGTTGCTGCCCTACGTCATCAAGCGTATTGGCATCGAGTCGTACGGATATTGGGCGATCTTGACGATCTTTATCGGGATCGCGTCCGCGCTCGATTTCGGAATTTGGAAATCGCTGATTTTTCTGATTCCGCGCCAAGAGCATACGAGACACCAACTGTTGTCGTCCGCGATCGTGCTGTGCATCATCGGATGGCTGGTATTCACGGCAATCCTAATTTCCCTTCTGCTCGAGGGCGTGCCGATCTTCGGTTCTCTCGTTTCCAGTCACGGCAATCTGCGCTGGTGGCTCGGGGCCGCCGGCAGCATCGTCGTGTTTGCGAGCCTCATGACCAATTTGGCGCGCGGCGCGCTGGAGGCCGCTTACCGCGGACATTGGGTCAACATCGGATGGGCGCTGCTGACACTGCTGCTTTACTCGGTCGCGGCCCTGATCGTACACGCCACCCAGGATCCGAGAGCGCTCATCGCGGGCTCCGTTTGCGTCTACGTGATCTGCATGCTGGCGCACTTCGCAAGTTTGACGGTCATTTCGTCGGGGCTAGAGCGCCCTCGGCGCTCGGCTGTCGCCGCCATCTTGAGCTACGGCGGCGCGTCGTTCATTGCCGATGCGCCGGTCATCGCACTGGCCCCGCTGCTCTCGTACCTTCTTCTGCTCGCAGCGACCGGCAGCGGAGACTATGGCGTGTTCGATATTGCGCTGCGCATCGCGACGCTCGCGGCGACGACTCTGGCGCTGATCTCCGCGCCGTTCTTTACGATCGTCGCCTCCGCTCACAGATCCGGGCAAAGCACAGTACGCAGATTGATCGCGCGCCATCTGCGCGTCACGATCGGCCTGGGGGTGCTCGGCTGGTCCGCCTTTTATGCCATCGGCCGGCCGCTGTTGGCGCATTTTTTCGTGGAGCGGCCCGCGGAAATTTATCGCGCCGCCGTAATCATCATGTTCGGCGCAGTCGCCGTCGCCGCGCTCGAGCCGGTGACCCGCATGCTCATGGGAATCGGACAGCTCAAGAAGCTGCTCGTGGTTCGAATCGCGATGCTGGGATCGGCGCTCGCATGCGTCGTCATCGCCTCCTGGCTTGCGCCGTTAGACCGGTTCGCGATTTCCTGCGCGGTCGGCTACGGAATCTCGGCAACGGGTCTATTCATTCTCAACATGACCGAGCGCTGGGGTCATGCGGACGAAAGGGTGGCCGATTCCATGCGTTCGTAGTACACGACTGCGGTACGCGGGCAAGAACCGCTTACGGCGGCGTCGCGGTCCGGGAAGTTGCCCTGCCATTTCAGATTCATGCAATGGTCATTTCGCTGACATTATCCGCAAAGTTCCGAAGCGTATGGTTAGTGAGCTTCACGGAAGTTGGGGGTACACCGCCATGACGAAGAGATCGAACTGGTTCGCAGCGCTCTCGTTGGCGTTCGCGCCGCTATTAGCGCATGCCGATGCCGTTACCTACGACTTTACCGGGTCCGTCATCAGTGCGACCGGAATTTATGCTTCGGTTGGCGGACCGCTATCGGGGAGCTACACAATCGATCTCGGCGCAGCCAATCCCACTCAAAGCAGCCTGGTATCAACCACGAATCAATGGACCATTCAAACTTACGGAGGCGCCGTCTATGGCGTTTCGGCACCGCCGCTGCCCACTTCGTTGGTTTTCTCTTCGACCCTGACCGGTGCAGGGCTCTCCTACAGCACGCCGGCGGTCGGGGACGCGGGCGAGCTCAGTTCCGTCAACGGCCTAGCTTGTACGCCGTTGGCGTCTTCCGGGTACTCCTACACCACGTGCAAAACCGTGTTCGGATCGCCGAACGCCTACCTAGCAAACGAAACGCATTTCTACACGACCAACGGCAGCAATATCAGTTCTCGGCTTCTACTCTATGGCATGGGACCGACGGCTCCGTTCTCTGCGACCGGCCTGCCGGCATTTTCGCTCGCCCAATATGCATCGGGCACGCTCACGTATGACGACTCGGCGGGAAACGGTAGTCAACTGATTTACAGTATCACCTCGATCAACGGCGTACCGTTCACACCCGTGCCGCTCCCCGCGTCTGCCTCGCTCGCGCTCGCCGGGATCGGATGCGTGGGTGGGGTTGGCCTACTTACGCGGCGGCGCCGGCAGCTTGCGATGATCCGTCCCTGATTGAGGAGCGGTGACGGAAACACATGGAGCCGCTTTGCGTCAGCAATTGCTGGCACACAGCAGAATTTCCGAGGATATTTCTGCATCGGCAGTATCCGTTGAACGAATACAACTATTGCATGAGATTCGGCAGTCGATTTGCGACAGGGATCGGACTTGGCGAGGGTTGCGTGGCATTCGATCGCGACGGCTGAAGGCGCTTCAGGCCCATCGCAAAGATCGCGAACGCCCAGAAGCAAAGACTATGAAATATTGACCCCGAATAAATGATGCTTTCCCCGACGTTTGAAATGGCGAGAAACAACATCGCATACAAGGCTTCCGGGAAGCGCCGCTCGGTGTCATAGCGAATCACGCGCCAGATGCCGATCGTCATCGCCGCCAAATACAGTACGAAGCCGACCAGCCCCGAATCCATGACGCTTTGAACATAGCCGTTGTGCAGCGTCGTCCGGGACAATTCGGAAGGATCGATTTCCTTGCCGGGAGTGCCTTCACCCAGTAAGGCTTCACCGCCCAAGGTATAGCCGTAACCAAACCAGGGACGCCTGCTCCATCCGTCATATGCCGCCTGCCAAATTGCGGTGCGCCCCGTTAGATTCGAGAGCGTGTTCAGTCTCGTGAAGTTCTCCACGCCCGCGGTATTGACCGAGATCTTGAACGCTATGAATAGCGTTGCCATCAGGCCTAGTATTGCCGCGACGCCAATAATGACCGTGCGCAAATGCCGGAAATAAATCCACGACGTTGCTCCGCCCGCGACCAGTGCCGCGAACCAGAACGTTCTGGATTGAGTCAACGCAAGGCAGGCGAGCCCCGGTGCCATGATGAGCAGCTTTCTCCCGGATCCCTTGATGGTGAGCGCCGCAAAGCCTATGTAAAGACCAGCCGCCGCTCCCATCATGGCCGATTTCCCGAATAGACCGTGAAACCGATGCTCGTAGCCGAGCATATCGCCGGCGTACAGAGATTCGTAAACCAAGCTTGGACTCAAGACCAGCGCCGCAAGCGCCGCGACTATCGCGAACCCATAGGCGATCATCGTCCAGCGCACCAGTACACGCATGCGCAATTCGCGCAGCGATGGCTGAGATTCGAAATACGCCAAAAAGAATAAGACGCCCGACATCAGCGAGCCGACCTCCAATAGAACGAAGACGGGATGATCAGTGATCGGTGCAGTGCCGAGCAAAACCAGTACGTAGAGAAGCATTGGCCAATAGCGCGTAAAGACGCTGCTCGACAGCAAAGGCAGCATCGCGAACGCGCCGACGATCAGGCATAGTCCTTGCGCGGTGCCGCGCAGCACATAGGGGAATGGCGCAAATTCGAGGTCTTTGCCGATCAAGCAAACGATGAGGATGACGAGGATCGCGCGCATGATTCAACGCAAGTCGAGGAGCGAACTCGACCGTGGGAGTCGACAATCGGTAATTAGCGCACAATTGTGGATCAAAAGCGAGGCCGCACGAAAACCCGCAATCCTCCGGCGGGCGATGGGAATATGCAAAACCGCGTCGCCGCGTCCCAGGCCGCCGGGGGTCGATGAATTGCTCACTCGCTCGGAAATCTCTTGAACGGCAGCCTTGCTAGGTTCCGGGCGCTTCGATCGGCTGCGGATCGCCGGGCAGATCGCCGCCCGGCGTAATCGTCACTGTCAAATAGTTACCTTCGAATCCGGGGAACAGACTTGCGAGCCATCCGGCGGTCACGCCGAGGACGCGCAGCCAGGGCCGCCGGCCGAGCTGCACGCGCCAGCCCATCCAGCCCGTGACCAAACTCAGTCGCCAGCCCGAATCCAGGTAATAGCTGTTCAACAGCGTCTCGAGCTGACGGCGGCTCCAGCGAAACACATAATTGCGGCGCTGTCCGATGTTGCCGAGCTGGTCGCCTTCGTAAATGGAGGACAGACCCAATTTTTCGAGGCGACGATTTAGCCAGCCGTCATAGCCCTCGATGAAAATTGCCGCATGGCGGCAAGTTCGCAGCATTTCATAAAGTCCCAGGACGGGGCGCGCCAGATGATGCAGACCCTCTTTGCAGAACACAATATCGAAAGATCGCGACGCATAGCTCAGTCGCTCGGTGTTCTGTTGTTCGTAGTGTATGCGCGGATCCTTTCGGATGTATTCCTGCAGGCGTTCGTCGGCCGCGAGCCACCCGGCGAGCGTGATCGACTCGAATGGATAGCGGCTCAGCGTCGCAGCCTCCTTCCAATCGGCGCAAACGGCGAGAATCGTCGGCGCTCTGCCATGCGTGCTCTTAAAATCCGAGACGACACCGTCGATGGCGTCGCGGATCAGAAAATCGTGAAAATCCTCTCCGCTCTTGATCGCCAACAGACTCTTCAGGCTGCGGTGCAAATGGCGCATGCCGCCCCCCGGTCGAGGGCCGGTTATTTCAGTTCGCGCGGTGTCCACCTGATTCTCGCTGCAACCCAAGTCCATGGCGTGTCTACCAAACGATTATGATATCACCCCCAATATTTCAGATTGCCGATCGGCGGCGTACAAGATGACGTGCAAAGAGCTAATTGGCCGATTTGCCGTGATATGCGCGGCCATCATGCTGACCGCGCCGTCGATCACAGCGCGATCCGAATCCGAACGGGCTGCGGCGCTGCCGGGATTGATCTCGAGTGCCGACGGAACCGCGGCAATCTTGCGCGCGGACGGTACAACCGCGGTCATCTCGCACGATCCGCATTTTGGCGACGTCGCGGACCTTCCGGCTTCCGGTGGCGGCGCCGCGCACCTCGATGAAATGCTGCGCATGGAGGGCGGCACGATCTCCTTCTGGGTCAGGCCCGAGTGGAGCGCGGATTCGGCGGAATCGCACACCCTGCTGTCGGCGCGGTGGGACGATCCGCGCCAAAGCTACCTTGCGATCAGCGAAGGCTGGTGGGAGCCCGCAGGCGCGGGCCGGCTGTACTTCATCGTCAGCAACGAGGACATCGTGCACTGTTCGTCGGACATCCGTTTGCCGCCTCAAGTTTGGTCGCTCGTGACCGCGACCTGGAACTCCGGCAGCCGCGGGTTTTGCAGGCTCTACGTCGATGATGAATTGCGGGCGTCGATAGAACGCCGATGGTCGGGCGGCAAGAGTCTGCAGCAGATTCAATTGGGCAGTGACGCGGGTGCGCCCAACGGCCGCGGGCGGACCGCAACGGCAGGCATCGCCGGACTCAAGATCCTTCATTACGCAGCCTCGCATCGCGAGGTGATAGCGCGCTACCGGGCAGAAGAGGATCCGGCGGCGATCTATCGAAAGAAATGGGCGTGGATGGACAAAGATTGGAGTCTCGCCGGCAGCGGCCGTACTCCCTCGGCACCATCAGGCTCGGAGCCGCCGCGAGTTCCATTCGCGCGCGTCATCTTCGACGAGGATACGGGCTGGGCGCGGTCGCCCGCTGAGATCGACGAACGCTTGCGGCGAATCATTGCGGCGGGATTCAGCGTCTATGTCCCTTGCGTCTGGCATGGCCGCGGCCTCGTTTACCGAAGCGATGCGGCCGCCGCCGAACCGTCTATGCAAGCCGTCATCTCGAACGGTTGGGACCCACTGGCCTATCTAGTGAAGGCGGCGCATGCGCGCGGCGTTGCGGTCTACCCGTGGTTTACAGTCGTCCGGCGCGAGGACCACGCACATCCGGAATGGGCGCAGTCCGGCACGCCGCTCAACGCCTACGACGCCCATGAGCCGGGGTTTCGCGATTTCGCGATAAAGCTGTTGCTGGATGTCGTGGCACGATACGACGTCGACGGCGTCAATCTCGACTACATTCGCACGATGGGCGTATGCGTGTCGATGTTCTGTCAAAAGGATTACTTGGCGGAAACCGGTGCGCAGCTGCTCACGGATTACCGGGACGGTGCGCCGGATCCCGGCGCTCGCCTGCGCATTCAATCATGGCAGGACGCCGCGATCGTGAAGATCGTAGCCCCCTTCGCGGAGCAGGCGCGCGCCATCAAGCCGGGGCTGATCATCAGCATCGACGGCCACCTGCTCGATGCGGCGACTCCCCGGCCGCTCGAGGGACGCGACGAGTCGACATGGGCCAACCGAAACTGGGTCGACGTGATCTTCCACATGGATTACCGACCTGAGATCGACGTGGCTGCGATGCAATCGGCGCGTGCGCGCTTGGCAACTCCCGCCAAGCTGTGGTTGCTCGCGGGGAATTGGGATTTCGTCGATGGCCGTTTGCAGCCGCGCTCGGGCCGATGGGTCCGGGGCGTCGTCGACTTTGCCCAGTCGAAGCTGCGCGATCGGGGCGTGGCACTGCACATGTACGCCTCGCTAAGCAATGAACAGGTCGAAGCGCTCCGTTCGGCCGCGGTCCGGTGATCAGGTGGTGTTGACCCGCTTCGCCCGCATCGCGGGTGTCGACTCCGCGATGACTTCCGTGTAGATCGACATCAGCTGCGTGAAGTTCTGCTCCTCGATCAGGTGCGTCTCATAGTAGCGGCGTGCGCCCACACGCATATGGCGCAGGCGCTGCGGGTCATCGAGCAGGCGGCGCACCGCGCGGGCGAGGTCGCTCGGATCTCCCGGTGTGAATTGCGTGCCCGTCGCGCCATCCTCCACGAGTTCCTGCAAGCTGCCGATCCGCGACGCAACGACCGGCGTCCCGCAGGCGAACGACTCGGCAATGACCATCGGAAAGCCTTCGTACCATACGGACGGTATGATCAAGAATTGCGCATCCGCAATGGCTTGCAAAACAGCCGGCCGGTCCAGCCGACCTGTGAATTCGATGTTGAGCCCGTCCCGCCGTGCTTGCGCCTCGAGCTCGGGGCGCAGCGCACCGTCGCCGACGATCCTCAGCCGATTCATTGGCAGCTGTCGCCAGGCATGTACCAGCGTCTGCGCCCCTTTTCCCTCGAGCAGGCGGCCGACGAACACTGCATAGCCGCCGGCGCCGCTGCCCGCGGCGGGCGGATCCGGCACGAAATTCGGCTTCACGACGATCTTGGACTCAGCGATTCCGCCCTTGATGATCTTGCTGCGCGCGAACGCGGTGAGGGCGATGTACCGGTCGATTTGATGTGAGTAGGTGCCGATTGCGCGGTGCAACGCGAGCATGCCCGCGAGCGTCGCCGTCGCCGCCACGGAATTCCGATAGCAGCGGTGGCGCACCGACTGCAACAGACTGCGTTCGACGCAATCCTCGCAGGGTTTGCCGTCGCGCAGGAACAGCGCCGAGGGACAGAAGAAGCGAAAATTGTGCAGTGTCTGGACGACGGGGACACCGTCGGCTTTGCACGCCCCGTAGATGCTCGGCGAGAGCATCGAAAACGTATTGTGCACGTGGGCAACATCGGGACGGACTTGGCGAACGAGTTCGCGCAATTCATTGCGCGAGCGTTGCGACCAAATCGTGTTGGCTGCCACGGCGGCCTTGGCCATCGGCGTCGAATCGTCGATGTCATCGTTGCAGCGATCGAAACACACGACCTCGACGCCCCTCCGCTCCAGCATGCGCAGCTCGTTGCGCACAGCGGCGTCTTCACCGCTCGGCGCGGAAGTGCGGTATCGATTGTGAATCAGAAGGACTTTCATGGCTCGATCATTTCGTTCGCGGCGGCGGCCGCGATCCTCGCATTCATGCTGCTGTTGGCCGGTATAATACGGCGTTCCCAGATGGTGCGCGGCGCCAAGGCGGCGCAGGTATACAGGCCCGTCATTTCAGATTCATTTCAACAGGGTGGATTGGGTGGCTGATAATAGATTACTCGGCGTACGAATCGGCGCGCGTTCCCTGTCGGAACTTACGGCGGCCGTGCAATCGGCGATCGCGAACGGTGGTCCGCAATTTGTGTTTGCCTGCGCAAATCCGCATTCGCTGGTCGTTGCGCGCGTCGACGAGGAATTTCGCGGCGCGCTCGAAGCCGCGAGCGCGGTTGTTGCCGATGGCGTGGGCTGCATCTGGGCGGCAACGTTAGCGGGAGTCTCGGTGGGGCCCCGGATCACGGGTTTCGACTTTTTTGCTTCGGTCATGACGGAATTGAATCGAACCGCGGGAAAGGTATTCTTTTTCGGGTCGAGCGATGCCGTGCTCGAAAAACTCTCGGATCGAGTCCACCGGGATTATCCGCAGGTGACGGTTCGCGCGCTGTCGCCGCCGTTTCGCGCGTGGTCCGATGACGAGAATCGGCAAATGATCGGCGCGATTCGAGCCTTCGAGCCCGATGTGCTGTGGGTCGGAATGACCGCGCCAAAACAGGAAAAGTGGGTGGCGCGCAATGCCTCGGCGCTCGGGGTTCCGCTGATCGGATCGATCGGCGCGGTATTCGACTACTATGCCGGGGTGACGCGGCGGGCGCCGCAGTGGATCTGCGACCTTGGTTTCGAATGGTTGTACCGTTTGCCGCGGGAACCGAAGCGGCTGTGGCGGCGAACCTTCATCTCCGCGCCCGTCTTTTTTTGGCATGTGTTTTTGGAGCGCCTCGGTCGCGAGGTCCCTCCGCCCGGCGATTGACGCCCGGCACCGGGTGCGGCGCTATGTCACGGCTTTGACATACGATGCCGGTATGTAGGTAGGTCGCGTCCGGGCTAAGCCCGGCCCTTACATCCATGGGAAGCACTTGATGTCCGTCCAGCAGATCGATCCAATCGGCTCCGCACCGCGCGTATGGCGGCTTCCAAGGGGTCTCGCGGTCCTCACAATTGCCGTGGCACTGCTCAGTGCACTGCCGTTCTGGGATGCCCTGACCTGGATGTGGAGTTACTGGATCGACACCCCGGATTACAGTCATGCCTTGCTGATCCCGCCGGTGACGGCGTTCCTGATTTGGCAGCAGAAGGACCGCTTGGAGCGTATTCCCTTCACCGGCAGCTGGTGGGGCCTCGCGCTCGTGCTGCTCGGCGGCGCGATGTTGGCTGTGGGACAGCTCGGTACCGTCTACGTGATCGTGCAATACGCATTTGTAGTGACCTGCTATGGGCTGATCTTGTCGTTTCTCGGCTGGCAGGCGTTCCGGGTGATTCTGGTTCCGCTGATCGTCTTGTTGTTCATGATTCCGTTGCCGGAATTCGTGCTCAACAATTTGTCAACCAAGCTGCAACTACTTTCTTCCGAGATCGGCGTGTCGGTCATGCGGCTCTTTGGCGTCAGCGTGTTCCTCGAAGGCAACGTCATCGATCTCGGCGGATACCAACTGCAAGTCGCGGAGGCCTGTAGCGGATTGCGCTATTTGTTCCCGCTGATGACGATCGGATTCTTGATGGCGTATTTCTACAAAGGCGCCCTGTGGAAGCGCTGCGTCTTATTTGCCTCGAGCATCCCGATCACCGTGCTGATGAATAGCCTCCGCGTCGGCACCATCGGTCTCCTGGTGGAGCATTGGGGAATCGCGATGGCCGAAGGGTTCCTGCACGAGTTTCAGGGCTGGATGGTGTTTATGGTCAGCGCGGCGCTGATGCTTGGCGAAATCGCGCTGCTGAACGTCATCGGGCGCGAACGCGGCACGTGGCGCCAGCTCTTCGGGGTCGAATTTCCGGCGCCGACACCGACGGGAAGCGCCGTGCAGCGGCGCAGCATGCCGGTGAGCTTCATGGGTGCCAGCGTGCTGCTGGTGCTGATGATCGTCGCCGCCACGGCGATACCGCGGCCCCACGAGATCATTCCCGCGCGCGCCTCGTTCGAATTGTTTCCCATGAAGCTCGGCGAGTGGCGCGGGCAGCGCGGTACGCTCGATGGCGTCTATACGGATCAATTGAAACTCGACGACTACGTGATCGCGAATTATGTCAACGATTCCGGCAAGGCCGTCAATTTTTATGTGGCCTATTATAACTCGCAGCGGAAGGGCGAGGCCGTCCATTCACCGCGCTCTTGCCTACCCGGAGGAGGATGGCAAATGCGGGATTTTGGGCAATATGAATTGAAAGGCATATCGGTCAACGGCGAATCTTTGCGAGTGAATCGGACCGTGATCGAAATGAGCAGCCAGCGTCAACTCGTCTATTACTGGTTTCAGCAGCGCGGCCGCGTCATCGACAATGAATTCGCGGTGAAGTGGTACTTGTTCTGGGACGCTCTGACCAGGAACCGCACGGACGGCGCCCTGGTGAGGCTCGTTACCAGCATGCCCGCGACGAGCAGCGAGGCGGAAGCCGATCGCCGATTGACCGATTTGGCGGCGCTAGTTGCGCCTGACTTGAGCCGTTACATCCCGAACTGACCATGTTGTACGTCTTACCGTTCGTGTTGGCGATGGTCGTCACCATGGCCTGGGTTCCGCTTCTCGTGCGCCTCGCGCACCAATGGCAGATTCTGGATCAGCCGGGTGCGCGCAAGGTCCACAGCACGCCGATACCGCGGATCGGCGGCGTGGCGATGGCTTTCGGCGTGTTCATTGCCGCGGCCTTGACGATTCACCTTCAGCCCGCGGACCGCTGGTTCTTGGCGGCCGCCGGCGTGATCGTGGTATTCGGCGCCGTCGATGATCGCTTCGACCTGAATTACCGGATCAAGCTCGCTGGACAAATTTTGGCGGTCGGTATTGTCGTGCTCTTCGGCGGATTGCGGATCGTCGACATTACACTCGTCGACCGGGTGAGCATGCCCGTTTGGCTCTCGATACCGTTGACCGTGTTTTTCCTCGTTGGCGTGACCAATGCCATTAATCTCGCGGATGGGCTCGACGGGCTCGCGGGCGGCACGACATTCTTATGCCTTTGCGCGGTGGCGTTGTTCGCAAACATCGGCGATCAAGGTGTATCGACCGCATTCGCGCTCGCGTTCGCCGGCGCCGTGCTCGGCTTCCTGCGCTTCAACACCTATCCGGCGAGCGTCTTCATGGGCGACGCCGGCAGCCAGTTGCTCGGATTTTCCGTAGGCGTGCTCAGCATCCGGGCGACCCAGAGTGCCGGCAGCGAGATCAGTGCGGCGATCCCCGTGTTGCTGCTGGCGCTTCCGATTCTCGACACCTTGAACGTGATGGTGCAGCGAATCGCGGAAGGGCGATCGCCGTTCAGCGCCGATAGGAATCACATTCATCACAAACTGCTCGCGCTGGGATTCGACCACCATGAGGCCGTGATGGTGATATACGCAATGCAGGCGGCGCTGTTCGTCGCCGCGTATTTTCTGCGCTTCGAATCCGATATCGTAATTCTGGGCGTGGTGTCGGCGTTCTTCGTAGGATCCATCCTGGCATTTCAAATCGCGTCGCGAACCGGATGGCGTGTGCGCTCTCATACCCCATCGGTTGCCGATTCCGCGCTGGCGCGGTTCATCACGATCCTATATTTGCCGAACGGCTTGCCGCGGATTTCATACTGGGCACTTGCACTTGGGCTGGGGACGTACGCCTTGCTGGTGGTGTTCGATAGCGCCACCTTGAGCTCAGATATTCGAATCCTGGTCGTCGCGCTGCTCGCAGTGATCGTCGCATCACTGATCGCCATGCGCGGCGCGCCGCTGAGTGTCGCCGAAAAGGCGATCTTGTATGTAACAGCCGCAATTCTCGTCTATCTCGACGCAGTCATGCTGCCGCCGGAACGAGCTACGGCGCCCCTCAGCTGGGTCGCGATCGGGATCGCAGGAATCGCAACCGCGATTCGCTTGCGCCTACACAACGACCGCCGATTCCAGGTGACTCCGCTCGATCTGATCGTGCTGTTCATGGCATTGGTCGTGCCGAGCTTGCCCGGCATGCTGCATCTGCCCAATGGCACGGCGCTCGGGATCGCGAAGCTGCTCGTCTTATTCTATTCGATCGAAATGCTCGTCAGCCGCCAGGAAGGGCGCTTCCTCTGGTTGCGGATTGCGGCCGCCTGTGTACTGGCGGGCCTTGCATTGCGCTCGCTGCTGCCATAGCCTCGCGGACGGCCTCAGAATCGACCTTGCGGCGGCGCAGCGGCCGCCATGCCGGTGTCACGCAAGTGTCACCCGCCTTTCTTAGACTGCTCCGTCTACCGTTGACGACGATGGAAGCTTTGCCTATGCCTCTGCGCGCGATCATCTCCCGGACACTTTGTAGCGCAGTCGCGGTCGCGGTCGCGGCGGCGGCGCTCGCCGCGTGCGGCGGGGCGGAATCTCGCAAGGCCAAACACCTGGAAAAAGGCGAGGCGTTTCTTGCGGCCGGCAATTATGAGAAGGCACGCGTGGAATTCCGCAATGCGCTGCAGATTGCCCCCAACGACAGCGAGGCGCGATACGAGAATGGAGTAGTCGCCGAGAAGATGGGCAATGTGCGCGAAGCGGTCAAGTACTTCCAAGTCGCGATCGACACGAACGCCGACAACGTTCGGGCGCGCGCAAGTCTCGGCAGGATATTCGCTCTGTCGGGCGCGCCGGACCAGGCGCTCGCCACGATCAAGCCGTCGATCGAAAAACACCCCGACGAGCCGGATCTGCTGACGGTGCGCGCCGCGGCGCGCGTGCAGCTCAAGGATACGCCCGGCGCGCTCGCCGATGCCGAGCACGCGGTGCAGCTCGCCCCCGCGAACGAGGATGCCGTCGCGGTGCTCGCCGGCATATATCGCTCATTGGGAGAGAACGACAAGGCCCGCAATTTGCTGGAAGCGGCCATCCAGAAATCACCGGCGACGGTGAATTTGCGTCTGGTGCTCGCGCAGTTGTACACGAGCTTGAACGATCGTCCGAAAGTCGAAGCGCTCCTGATGGATCTGGTGCGCGTGCAGCCTCATGAGAAGGCGCACCGTTTGCGCCTGGCGCAGTTCTACGCTGCACAGGACCAGTTGGATGCGGCCGAGAAGACCCTGCGCGACGGCATCAAAGACTTGCCGGACGAGCGCGATCTGAAGGTCGCCCTGGTGCAATTTCTAGGCGCGCGCCGCAGCCGCGAGGCGGCGGAGAAAGAACTCAATGTCCTGATCGCAGCGGATCCCAAGGACTACGAGCTCCGGTTTGCGCAAGCGAAATTCTACGAAGACGGCAAGGACATACCGAAAGCCGAGGCAGGACTCAAGCAAGTCATCTCCGAAGCCGGGCTCGAGGGTCCCGGGATCACCGCGCGCGACCGGTTGGCCACGTTGCGCGTCCAACAGAACGATTCCGATGGCGCGGAAAAGCTCATCGCGGAAGTGTTGCTCAAGAATCCGCGCGACAACGACGCGCTCATATTGCGCGGGAATCTCGCATTGGCCCACAAGGACCCGAAATCGGCAATCGCTGACCTCCGTTCGGTGCTGCGCGATCAGCCGAATTCCATCGGCGTCATGAGAGTGCTGGCCCGCGCGCATCTGGAAAACGACGAGCCTGCGCTCGCCGAGGAAACCATCCGCCATGCCGTCGATGCGAATCCACGCGATCTCGCGGTGCGTTTGGACCTCGCGGAATTGCTGCTGAAGCTCGGCAAACCCGAACAGGCAAAGCCTGTGATCGACGAACTGGTCAAGCTGAAGCCGGATGACTTGCAAGCTCTCGATGTCCAATTCAAGGTCGCCGCGGCGGCGAAGGACATTGCCGGGGCCAAAGCTGCCGCGGACGCGATGGTCGCGGTCCAGCCCAAACAGGCGCTCGGCTACTTCTATCAAGCCAGGGTCGCGGAATTCGACAAGCGCAACGAGGACGCTGTCCGTCTGTATTCGACGGTCCTCGATCTCGAGCCAGGTTCGGTGGACGCGCTGCAGGGCCTGATCCGCGTACTCGTCGGCCAGAAGCGCACTGTGGACGCGCTGAAGCGCTTGGACGCGACGATCGCATCACAGCCCGATTCTGCGTATGCCGCAAACATCAAGGGGGAACTGTTGCTCGAGTTGCGGCGGCTGCCCGAGGCGGATGCGGCTTTCAAGCTCGCGATTCAGCGCAGCCCGAAGTGGTGGGCCCCGTACCAGGGTCTCTCGATTACCCAGACGATTGAGGGAAGCAACGACGCCGCGGTCGCGACGCTGCAGGGTGGGCTCGCAAAGAGTCAGACTCCCGGTAACTTGGAGACGGCTCTCGCGGCGCTCTATGAGCACTTAGGCAAGACTGACGATGCGATTGAAGTTTATGAGAAAGCCTTGCGCCGCGACCCAACTTCGGACCTCGCTGCGAACAACCTCGCGATGCTGCTGATCACCTATCGGAAGGACCTGCCGAGTCTAGATCGCGCCAAGCAGCTGACAGTTCGATTCGCCACTTCGAATAATCCGGCTTTCCTTGATACCTATGGCTGGGTGCTCTACAAGCACGGCGAAACGGCGTCAGCCGTCGCGGCATTGCAAGGTTCATTGGCCAAACAGCCGGAATCGCCGACGTTTCTTTACCATTTGGGCATGGCTGAGGCGGTAGCCGGGCAGCCGGAAGCCGCGCGCAACAATCTGACGCGCGCCCTCAAATCCGGGCAAAAGTTTCCTTGGGTCGACGATGCGAAGGCAACCTTGGACAAACTCGCCAACGCTCCTGCGACGGGCGCAACGCAGCCGAAGTCGTGACGTGAGGGAGCGAATCCTATGATTTCGACGTGCCCGTTCCGCGCGGAATTATTGCTGGCCGCGGCGTTGGCATGTTCGGGCATGGCCGGACTGGCACACGCGGATGTCTTGATCGACGAATCCGCGCTGATCGGGTCGCAAGCCGCGCCCGCGCCCTCGGAATCTTCGTTCTCTACGACAGCGGCGCAGAACTTGACCGTCACGTTGACGGATTTTCAAGCGCCTGCGGCGTTTACATCCTTGCAGGTTGCGGTGACGCTCGGCGAGACACTGGTTGGCATGGCGAGCGTCGACTACACGACCAATCAAGTGCTCGCGACCGTGAATCTGCCGGCCGCAAACGGCAGCTACACATTGCATGTCATCGGGGTGCCGGATGCAACGCAGGGCGTCGGCTCCTTCGGTGTCTGCGTCGCACCGAGCGCCACGCCGACCGTCTGTATCGCCGACGCCTCATTCGCCGGCAACATCACCGTGCAATCTGCGCCGGCCAATCCAACGCTCTCAACGCTCGGGCTCACCCTGACGGTTGCGACACCCGGCGCCTACACATTTACGTATTCGGACGATCAATTTCCAGTGCCGCTGAGCGTTGCGCCCAGCCTCGCGTTGTTCCAGGGCAGCCAGGCGGTCGCGGGTGCAGTACCAATTCCTGCATCGCCGGCGACACTGACTCTGAGTGCTGGCAGCTATACCTTGCTTGGATTTGCGCGAGCCGACTCCACTGCGCAAGCGGGATTGTACGGAGTTTCAGTCACGGGGCCCGCCGGCGTCGCGCCGTTGCTCAGCGCGACCTACCCCGTCGGGACGCTCGCGCCGGCATGGCAGTCGAACAACCCGAGCGCGCAATCCCTGACACTGGCTCTCACTGATTTCCAATTTCCGGCGGCTCTCACGAGCGCGAGTGCCTTGGTGACCTCTGGCGCTGCGGTCGAGGGATCCGCGTCGGTCGCCGGGGGTCCATCGAATTTTTCTGCTCCTGCGGGACACTTGCAGGTCTGGGCGTATGGAACGGCGGGCACCGGTGGAGGTAGTTTTGAAATCGATCTGAAATCCTCGTCGGCCAGCCTGCTGCAGTCGGCGCTCGGCGTCGATAACGGTGGTCCCGAGGTCTATGCGTTTATCCCCCCGCAGCCGCTTGCGCCGGGCAGCTATCAAGCGACTGCCAATGATTTTCAGTTTCCTTCCACGCTCTCCGCAGTGCAGTTCGCAGTCGCTCAAAACGGGATCATTCTCGCGCAAGAAAGCACGGTCGGTTCGCTGCAATTCGTGCCTGTAGCCGGCTCTGTCGTGCTGTTGGTCGCTGCAACCCCGCCGACGAACGGCAACGGGCTCATCGACGTCAACATACAGACCGGCGGTGCCTCGCCGCAGCTCGAGTTCGACAAGGTCCAACTCGTCAATTCGACGCAAGGCTTTACTTCTAAGACGTTCACAGTCGGCGCCACCGGTAATTACGACGTCACGCTGACCGATCTGGCGTTTCCGGCCAAATTCTCAACTTTGGCGCTGGTCGCCTCCAGCAACGGCGCCAAGCTCGGCTCTGTCTACTTCGGCGGAACATTCCCGATTACCGTGTCACCCGGCAATTTTCAATTGACGCTCATCGGAATTCCGGCGACCACGCAGCAATATGGCCTGTACGGGATAAACATCGTGAACGCCCCGCCGATCGTTAATTTGGCGGCATCGCCCTCGAGCGTGCCTGCGGGGGGCTTGACCTCGCTATCGTGGACGACGACCAATGCCTTGAGCTGCGCTGCGTCCGGCGGCAAATTCACCGGAAGTAATCTGGGGGCAACCGGCACGACGGCGGTGTCCGTCGCCGCGACCACGACCTATACACTGACTT
This sequence comes from uncultured Gammaproteobacteria bacterium, assembly GCA_963782845.1. Taxonomy (GTDB): domain Bacteria; phylum Pseudomonadota; class Gammaproteobacteria; order Steroidobacterales; family Steroidobacteraceae; genus Bog-1198. Next base: position 652,564 of record CAWALM010000004.1, read on the forward strand.
GTACGGGAGCCGGAGGAACCGGCGTGGGCACCGCGACCGTTACGGCGACTTCGGCGCCGGCGAGTTCCGGCGGCGGCGGCGGAATCGGCGTCGAAACGCTCGCATTGTTGAGTCTGTTCGCGCTCATAGGCAGTCGGGCGCGTAAATTGGCATGATCCAGGGATCTGCGCAGTGCGCGATAGACATATGCCGAGATGATTTCATGGCGGAGATGATTTCTTCGCGGTGAAGCGCCTCAGTGCGCGGCCGGCAGCTCGAACCCGCATCGTATGAGATCTCGGGCCAACAGTTTTCCATTGCGGTTTGGGCTGGGCTTCATGATCGTATTCGCGATTTTGACCGGCGCCTTCGAGGCCTCTCGCGGCAGCGCTTTCGAGCGTTTCGTCGTCGAAGACGTGCTCCTGATGCCGACGAATCGCCTCATCAACTTTTTCTCACCCGAGGATCATGTCGAACTGAAGGGCCGCAGCTTCGTTTCCGGCGCAACCAAGATGAACGTGATACGTGGCTGCGAAGGCGTCGAAATGTTCCTGTTGCTGAGTGCGGCGATCATCGTCTATCCCGCGACGATGGCGCGAAAGCTTGCGGGACTGTCGATCGGCTTCGTGCTGGCATATCTGCTCAGCGTTGCGCGATTGATGGCGCTGGTCTACACGCTGCGGCATGCCCCCAATGCCTGGGAGTCGCTGCATGGATTGATCTTGCCGCTTGCGCCCGTGCTGGCGATTGCCTGGTACTTCATGCTGTGGTCATCCGCGAGCGGCGAGCGGCGCAGCGCGGCGCGAAAAATCGATGCGGCTTGAAGGGGGCTCGCGGCTCGGCGCACTCGCGGCATTCACGGCGCTCGCAGCGCTCGGCATCGGGGCGGTTGGCGCCGCGGAATATGCACGAATCGCGGCTCCGTTCTACAAGTCGGTCGCGACTCTGATTGCCCATGGTAGGCCTTGGCAGATCGAGAACGTCGACGTTGCGGCCCCGGACTCGGGCCCCGGAGAGGTGCTGCGCCTCACCGGCTGGGTCCGCGAACAGGCCGACGATGTGGAACCGTCCGCCCGAATGGTCTCGAGAATGCACGTGTCGACGGCCGTCGAATCTCCGTTGATCTTTTGGGCCGTGCTGGTGATGTGGCCGGCACGGTCGCTTCGGCAACGGCTGATGAGATTAGCGCTCGGTGTTCCGATATTCCTGTGTCTCGAGAGTGCAACGACCGTCTGTCAACTGCTCAATCCGTTCAGCTATGCATCAGCGGTGCTGGCAGGCGATGCCGATCCGGTGACTTCCTGGGAGCGCTGGTCGCGCTTTCTGGAAGAGGGCGGCCGCGCCGCATTGTCGCTGTGCGCCGCACTCCTGACCTTGAATCTCGCGAGTCTTGCCAAGCTCGCGAGGCCCCCGGTTGTGGACTCGGCGGAGACCAATCGGCGACCGCGCTAGAGGCCGCGCGACACCTTGAATCCGCCTCCGGCACGCAGTCCCGCGTGCTCGACGCGCTCATTGGACGCGCGCGCAGATGCAGTTGTCATAAAATCATCACATCGCATCCCCATACTCACGCGTCTCGATTCGGGCGCCAACCAACGCATCGCCCAGGCGCACGACCTGCGGCGCGACGGTGCAATCGGGCGAATCACAAGCGATTCGGATTCGAGCGGAACAGCGGCCAGCCTATCTCGGCTGTCGCGCATCAATGCGGCCAGGGAGATCGAGTTCGTGTATAAGAAATTGGGCGCGCTATTGATCCTCATGGCGGTTCCCGCGCTCAGTCAAGCGGCCTGGTGGAACAACGACTGGAATTTCCGAAAAGAAATCACCTTTGACCTGACACCTGCCGCGGGCAACGTGCAAGGCACGGTAACCGACGAACCGGTGTTGATTCGATTGCATCTCGGAAATTTCGCGTTCTTCAACGACACGAAGCCCGACGGGAGCGATTTCCGATTCGTCTCGAGCGACGACAAGACGCCGCTCAAATTTCATATCGAGCGATACGACCCGACGACGCAGATCGCGTATTTGTGGGTCCGTGTGCCGCGTATTGCGGGCGCGACCAACAGCGAGAAGGTCTACCTCTATTACGGCAACCCGAAGGCCAACCCTGCCGGCGATGCGGCTGCCACCTATGATGTCAATCAGACGCTGGTCTACCATCTGAGTGAAACGCAGCTCCCGATAGCGGACAGCACCGCCTACGCGAATAAACCCGCCGAGGCCACGATCGATCTGACGCCGGCCTCGTTGATCGGCGGCGGCGCCAAGTTTTCCGGCGCGAGCTCGATCACCGTGCCGTCGAGCCCGTCGCTGCGCCTCATCGCTTCTCAAGGAGCAACACTTTCCGCTTGGGTGCGCATTGCGGCCGCGCAACAAGACGCCTACGTGTTCGCAATGCAGGACGGCGCAAAAGAGCTGATCCTGGGGATCAACGGGCTGCATGCCTACGCCAGAATCGTGGGTGCGGGCGGCAAGGTCGACGCTCAGCAGACCGGGAATCTCGAAATCGACAAGTGGCATCACGTGGCGCTCACCGTGGGCGGCGACAAGCTCAGCCTCTTTATCGACGGGGATTTGGCGGCGTCCGCGCCGGTTCAAATGACGGAAATCGCCGGCACCTTGACGATTGGCGCGGGCGCCGGAAATATCCATGGGCTGGTGGCCGAAATCGACGAAATACAAGCGTCCAACATGGCGCGCAGCGCCGACTGGCTGCGAGTGGCGGCGCGAAGCCAGGGCAATGAAGCGACGCTGGTCGTCTATGGGAACGACACACAGCGCGAATCCGAGAAGGTCTCGTATTTCAAAGTGACGTTGCAGAACGTCACCGCCGACGGCTGGGTCGTGATCATCATTCTCGCGATCATGTTCGTGATTGCGCTAATGATCATCGTCAATAAGGCGGTGTATCTGACCCGTGTGCAACGGGGCAACAGCCGTTTTCTCGCCGAGTTTGCCAAATTACGCGGCGATCCGACGGCGCTCGATCGACCCGAATCGGCGGATGACGCCGACGCGCTCGACATGTCGCCGTTCGTACGCGCGACCGGCGAGGAGGAGGACAATCCGTTTCGAATGTCGACGATCTACCGGCTCTATCACACGGGTGTGCGGGAGATTCGCGCCCGCGTCGGTGTTCCGGCGGGGGCGAGCGTCGTCAAGACGCTGTCTCCGCAGGCGATCGATGCGCTGCGCGCGGCACTCGATGCATCCCAGGTGCGGCTCACACAGAAGCTCTCGGCGCAGATGGTGTTGCTGACGATCGCGATCGCCGGCGGTCCGTTCCTCGGGCTTGCTCGGCACCGTGGTCGGCGTCATGATCACCTTCGCCGCCATCGCCGCTAGCGGCGACGTCAATGTCAACGCGATCGCGCCGGGCATCGCGGCCGCGCTTGGTGGCGACCGTGGCCGGCCTCGGCGTCGCGATCCCGGCCTGTTCGGCTACAACTATCTCAACACCCGGATCAAGGACATCACCGCCGACATGCGCGTGTTCGTCGACGAATTCGTGACGCGAATCGCCGAGACCATTACAGCTGACGGAGTCAGAACCGCTGTCAGGCGCGGTCGGCGGTGAAGAGCAAGACGAACTATGACGAGATCAACATCACGCCGATGCTCGATCTCGCCTACGTGCTGCTGGTGATTTTCATCATCATGACGACGGCCACGGTGCAGGGCATCAAGGTCAATCTGCCGAAGGCGAGCGCGCGCGCCTTCGTCGCCAAGCCGAAGACCAAGGCGATCACGATCACGCGCTGACGGCAAGATCTATCTCGACACCTATCCGGTGACGATGGCCGAGCTGGAGAACATGCTGCGCCAGTACAAGGGCGCAAGATCCCAGATCTGCCGGTGATCATCAAGGCCGACGCCACGATCCAGTACCAGCGCGTCGTCGACGTGCTCGATCTGATGGGCAGACTGGAAATCACCCAGCTGGGCTGGTCACCCAGCGTGTGGTCAAGTAGGAACGGCTCCGGAAATGGCCAAGCAGAAGTCCCTCAGCCGCTATTTGCCCCTGATCGCAGGCTGCTTGATCGGCGCGGTCGCCTTGGTCGGTCTGATCTGGATCGTCAACAACGTGATCAGCAAGAAATCGGGCGGTCCGAAGCGCCAGACCGTGCAAATCATCAAGATTATCCGCCCACCGCCCGAATTGCCGCCGCCGCCGCCGCCGCCGCCCGACAAGGTCGAGCAGCCTCTTCCGAAAGACACGCCAGATCCAAAACCCGATGAAACTCCGCCGGATCAGCCGCTCGGCTTGGACGCTGATGCCACGGCCGGCGGCGATGCGTTCGGACTTGCGGCACGCAAAGGCGGCCAGGATTTGATCGGCAGTTCCGCCGGTGCGTTTGCCTGGTACACCAACCTGCTGAAGAGCTCGGTGTTCGATGCGCTTTCCGCTGACGATCGCATCCGCCGCGGCAGCTATTCGGTGATCGTGCGGGTCTGGTTGGCGAATGACGGGCGCGTCGAGCGGATTGCGGTGGCGCAGCCGAGCGGCAACAAGGAACTCGATGGATATATTCAACAGGCCCTCACGCATCTGACGCGGATGTCCGAGGCGCCGCCCTTGGAGATGCCGCAACCGGTGACTTTGAAGATCGTCTCGCATGGCTGACCGCGCAGCGCCGGCCGCCGGACGACGAGCTCACGGACCGAACTGAAATGACTATGGAGATTCAATTGAAGCGATCACTCATTGCCTCGGCTTTCCTGCCGCTGCTGCTGCTGGGCCGCGTCGAGCCGGTGTGCGCCGATGAAACCCAGTCACTCGAGGAATTGCGCAATACCGTGATCAATCTGCTCGACGGGCTCGTGAAGAGGGGCGTGCTGACCAAGGAACAGGCCGAGGCAATGGTCAGCGATGCGCAAAAGAAAGCTTCCGCGCAGGCCAAGGCGCAGGCGGAGCAAGAAAAGGCCGAGCAAGGCGCCGTGCGCGTGCCTTACATTCCGGAAATCGTCAAGGATCAAATCAAAGAAGAGGTAAGCCAGGACCTGCGGGCCAATGTGACCAAGGACGTCGTCGAGCAGGCGCGCGCCGAAAAATGGGGCGTTCCGGGCGCTCTGCCGTCCTGGATCACGAATCTCAACGTGCATGGGGACGTGCGTTTTCGGCTGGAAGAGGATCTGTACGCCAGCGACAATGCTCAAGGTCAGTACCTGAATTTCACAGCCGTCAATTCCGCGGGCGGGATCGAAAAAGCCGGCAACAACGCGCTGCTCAACACCTCGATGGATGCGCTGCGCGAGCGCGTGCGGGTGCGTCTCGGGTTCGATGAACAGATCACGGACGGCGTGAGCGCCGGCCTGCAGTTTGGCTACGACAATCAGAGCTTCGCGGCCTCGACGAATCAGACGCTGGGCTCCTATGGCCAGAACTATACGGCGGCGGTCTTTCAGTCGTACCTGCGCTATGACGCCAAGAGTGATGCGAAATTGCCGTGGATGACTCTCGAGGGCGGACGCTTCACGAATCCTTTCTATTCGACCGCGCTGTTGTGGTATCCGGACTTGAACTTCGACGGCAGCTACGCCACTTGGCGTCTAGGCCTCGGCGGATCGGGAGACACGCCGAGGAACGTGTTTTTCACCGCAGGCGCGTTTCCCCTGTCGGTCGTTCAGTTCGCGTCCCAGGACAAGTGGCTGTATGCATCACAGTTAGGTCTCGATTTGCCGTGGCAAGACGGAGGTCGCGCACGCATCGGCGCCGCTTATTACTATTTCGACCACATCACGGGCGTTCGAAACTCGGTCGGCAGCACCCTGACCAACTATTCGGCCCCCGCACTGTTGCAAAAGGGCAATACGCTATACGACATCAGCAACAACCCGGCCGATTCCACCGTGAACTTGTTTGCGCTGGCGGCGCGATACCATGAATTGGACCTCACCGCGGGACTGGATATCCCTGCGGCGGGACACAAGATTTCCTTGACCGGCGACTATGTCGATAATATCGGCTACAGCGAGAACGACATTTTTCTGCGTACCGGACAGCATGTCCCCAAGCGCGGCGTCGGCTACTTGGCGGACCTGACGTTCGGATCGCCGAAGACCGGACTGAAAGGGACATGGATGGCCTCTCTGTCCTACCGGTACTTGCAGCGCGACGCCGTCGTCGATGCATTCGCCGATCAAGACTTTCACTACGGCGGGACCGACGCCAAGGGCTTTGTGCTGCGCGCCGATTGGTGGCTGCGCGATCGCACGTCCTTATCCCTGCGCTATTTCAGCGCCGATGCGATCGATGGTCCGCCGCTGGGCATCGATATGGTTTTTGTAGACTTTAACGCGAGCTTCTGAAGCCATGGGCACGGAAACGGTGGGTAAGGTGCAGAGCGCGGCGCAACTCGCCCAACGGCGTTGGCATCAACTCGTGACCTGCATTTTGTTCGTGGCCGGTGCAAGCCTCGGTACCGCCGCGCCCGCGCAAGCCCAGACCGCGCGCGGCGGCGGCGATAATGCAAGAGCGATGCAGGAGTTGCAGCAGCTCGCGGCCGAACGCACCGCGCTGCAGGCGGAAAACGCGAAGCTCAAGGACCAGGTGGCGGATCTCAAGAAAAAGCTCGATCAGGCGACCACAGAGGACGCGACCGCGACCGCGCGAGCCAAAGAACTCGAGGCCGCGGCCGCGCACGGCGCCGAATCCACCAAGGAAAATGCCGATGCGCTCGCGAAATCGCGCAGCCAAATGCTGGAATTAGTCACGCGTTTTCGCGAAACCGCCGAAAATCTCAAGACCGTCGAGACGGACCGCAACACGCTGCGCGGGACGCTCGAGGCACGCGACCGCGACTACAAGCTCTGCGTCGATCACAACATTGGTTTGTACGGCGTCGGGCGGGAAGCGCTCGACCGACTCGAACGACGGGGGTTTTGGAGCAAAGTGCGCGAATCCGAACCGTTCACGCAGATCGCGCGCGCGCGGCTCGATAACTTGATCGACGATTACCGCCAGCGCATGGATGAACTGCGTCTCGAGCAATCGAAGAAAGCCGCGCCGGACAAGGCGCCATAGCGCTGCGGCAGCGCGATTTTACATAAGACAAAATCCCTGCAATTTCATTGGGATGTCGCCGCGGGGCGACAGCAGACGGCCCGGAAATTCATCGTCGCGTCATACCCATGTTACAAAAAAAAACTACCGTGCCGGTCACGATCGGAGCGCAGGGTTTGGTGAAGCGGGTCACGCAAACTTCACCTCCCGGTCATACGTGCGAATTGAGCCGCGCCCAGAATTCGCGCCAATTCGAATTCGATGAGCTTGAGGGGTTGGCGACGGACGCTTCGACAAAGCCACAGAGTCTAAGGGGACAACGGGCGTCGCCGGCTATTTGATCTCACTAATCGTGTTGATAAGTCTTGAGTTTTTGATCGCAACCAACTAGGGGAACTGCAATATGAAATTTACCATCCAAGCCGCCGTCGGCGCCGCCCTCCTGAGCGCGGTGTCCATGTCGGCATTCGCAACCAGCGTCACACCTCCGTCGGCCGGCCCGACGCCCGATCCAGGGACCGGCGCGGGTGGTATCGTCGTCGAAGTGTGGGATGCCGTTACGGGACATTCGCTCGCCGAGTGGCTGGGCCCCGACACGACCACCTTCGGCGGACCCGCGGAGGCGGCAGCCGGCCGCACGCTGGATTACGGCGTGCTGGGTACGTCGGCTTTCGCGAGCACGTTCAGTTCCGCTGAAATCGCCGCCGGCAACGTGCAATTCACGGTCACGGGCGCCAGCGCTCCGAGCGGATCGTCGCCGTTGGTCGACATTTCGATGAATGGGACCCCGCCGAGCATCACCAACAGTGGCGTCACGACGATCGCGAGCGCGATTGTCACCGGCGTCGAAGCCGAGCTCAACGGCACCGCCGGATGCAACAGCGTGAATCCCTGCATCGCACTGGGCGGATCGACCGACCCGCATTGGACGGTTCCTAACCTGGGCACGGGTATCGGCCAAGTTAGCAACAATATCTTCGGTACCGTCGGGGGAACCGGCGCGGGCTCTCTCTCGGACACGCTCGCGTTCTACCAACTGACCAAGAATGGCACGGGCTCCCTAACCCAAGCGAACAAAACCGCGTTTGCCAATGCAACCGGCGCCGGGACTTGGACCTTGGCGTCTACGGGCGACCTCGTGTACTCGGTGCCCGGCGTATCGGCTGTGCCGCTTCCCGCCGCCTTCTGGCTGTTGGGTTCCGGTCTCCTGGGTCTCGCCGGCGTGTCGCGCCGCAAGACTTTGGCAGCCTGAATAGTTTCGCTAATTTAACTGAGGAATCTTAATCATGATGAAATTCAAGCTTGCCTCCGCACTGGGCCTCGTCGGCCTGGTGGCGGGCGGCGTCGCCTTCGGCGCACCCGACACGATACCGTTTGCCGGTGTCGCGGTGGGTACCAATTCGTTTCAGATCTCGGGGTCCACGGCGCTCGACAACCAAGTGAAGGCTGCGCTGCTGCTGGCTGCACCGAATGGAACCGGCGCCGGCTCGTTCTGCGTATCCGGCACCACCTCGGTGTACACGGATGCGCCGAGCACTGCTCCGGCCCCGAATATCAAGAAGGCCCATAACACGCTGGTCACCTGCAACGCGGCCGTCGCCATCGGCACCGTGGCGGCCGGTAAGCAAATTGCGGTCGACAAAGAGAGCAACGGTGGTTCCAATGAAGGAACGGCCAACATAGCCAATGGCCCCGCGCTCACTTTCTTGGATGCGACCGTGGCACCCGCGGGCTGCGCGGCCGTTATTCACGTAGTTGCCGGTCAAATCTATCGCGACCAACAGCCGTTCGATGAGTATGACGGCTGCACGGGCACGTTCGCGAACATCGTGCCGACCATCGGCGTAGCCGATGAGGACCCGGTGGTATTCAACTTAGGTCCGCAGGCCGTCAACGCGGCGACCATCGCCAAGCTGAATACGGCGGCGCTGTTCCAGAACCAGTTCGCCATTGCGCTCTCTCTGCACGAGTATCGCGCCTTGCAGGCGCTGCAAGGCCTGGGTGCCACCGATACGCTTGCCAATATGCCCTCACTGACCAGCCAGCAGATCGCGAGTGTGTTCGGCGGCATCAATGCGACTTGGGACCAAGTGGTGCAAGGGCTGCCGGCCACGCCGGTGTTCCTGTGCCGACGCGGTCAGTCCTCGGGAACCAACGTCTCAGCCGATATCTACTTCCTGCACAATCGCTGCAGCAGCGGTCACAATGTAATGAATCCCGCTACAACCCCCCTCGCCAATTGCGGTGGCTTGGGAGTTGGGCCGACCCAGACCGTTGAGAATGTCGGGTGCAAGTGGGCTGCAGCGAATCTGCCCGACGCAGTGTTTGCGGGCTTGGCCGGCGGTGACGTCGATTCATGCCTGCATGCGCACGACGTGAATGGCGACGCTGCGCTGGGCGTGCTCGGTGCGACGCAGACCTTCGACGACCTGAACGGAGCCGGCGGCGGTCCGGCCGTGGGTTCCCATCAGTGGCGCTATGTGGCCATCGACGGACAAAAGCCGACGCTGATCAGCATGTCGAACGGCACATACACCTATGCGTTCGACAATGTCATGAATACGCTCAAGACTTTGGCTGGCAACCCGGCGGCGCTGGCGACGGTCTTGACGACGACATTCCAGAATGTGACGGCACTTGAAGATATCGTCGTGACCGAGATTGGCGATCCGAACTACCAGACCGGTGGAATGCAGGATGCCGCCATCGGGGCGCGCAACACGCTGCCGACCACAGCGGCCATGATCACTGGAACCGGCGGTACGCCGACCAGCGCGTTCACGCTGCAGCCGCAAGGCACGGTCGACAATTGCCAGGCACCGGTTACGTTCGGCCCGGCCTACGGGAAGGAACAGCTGTAATTGCCGAAGATGGAAATTGATTGAGTTCGTAGGCTGCGCCCAGGCGTCAACCTCGAAATCTTGTGGGCGCCGCGAGTGATCGCGGCGCCCTTTTCAATTTACGGTAGGACGATGATGTGTGTCCCATGACGCGCGGTGACGGCCGTTGAATAATCGGGCCCTGATGCTGATCGGGTGGATTAGTCCCGTGCTGTTTGCCCCATGTGCGCATTCGGCTGAACCGCCCGCACGCTCTGAAACCGCCGAAAAGGAATCCGCGGGAGCCGCCAACCGGTTCGACATTGGGGAGTTCAGGGTCTTGAACAATTCGGTGCTTTCGAGCCGCCAAATCGAGCGCGCCGTCTATCCGCACCTGGGACCGGGTAAGTCCTTCAATGAGGTGCAAGCCGCGCGCGGCGACTTGGAGAAGGCCTATCGCGATGCGGGCTATAGCTCGGTGTACGTCGATATTCCGGAACAGGGGGTGGACACGGGGATCATCCGCTTGACGGTCACCGAGGGCCGATTGGAGCGAGTCACGGTGCGCGGCACGCGTTATTTCAGCAATCGACGCATTGTCGCCTCGCTGCCCAGCCTTGAGCCGGGCGTGGTGCCGCATTTCCCGGATGTGCAAAAGCAGTTGGGTGCGTTGAACCAGGTGTCGCCGGACCTCAGCGTCGCGCCGATCCTGAAGCCGGGAACGGCGCCGGGCATGGTCGATGTCGACCTGAAGGTAAAGGACAACCTGCCGCTGCACGCGAGCGCGGAGATCAACAACCGCTATACCGCGAATACCTCACCGACGCGCGTGAGCCTGAACGCGAGCTACGACAATCTGTTCCAGAGCTACCAGACCCTGTCGTTGCAATACCAGACGGCGCCGGAGCATCCGAGCGACTCGCGCGTGATCGCTGCCACGTATCTCGCGCCGATCGCCGGCAGCGGCGGCGCTACCATGGCCTTTTACGCCATTAAGACCGATAGCGATGTGGCGACGGTAGGCACGCTGGCGGTGCTCGGTAAGGGCCACGTGTACGGGGCGCGCTACCTCGTGCCGCTCACGCCGAACGGCACTTTCGCGCCGACGCTGACGTTCGGCGCGGACCTGAAGAGTTTCGACGAAAATGTGCTGCTGGCCTCTGGCCCCGGGTTGCAAACGCCAATCAAGTATCTGAATTGGTCGGCCGCTTATGCGCTGAGCGCCAGCCGGGATCACATCACCAGTTCCATCACGATTGGCACCAACTTCGGCATTCGAGGCCTGCTCAATGATCCGGCGGAATTCGAAAGCAAGCGCTACGGCGCGAAACCCGATTATATGTACTGGCACCTGGACGCCTCGCAAGTGCGCCCGCTGCCGCTCGGCATGGAAATCGCGCTGCGCATGTCCGGCCAATTTACGGTCGAACCCCTGATCGACAATGAGCAATTCGCGATCGGCGGTGTCGACAGCGTACGCGGCTACCTCGAGGCTGAGGATCTGGGCGACCAGGGAATCGACGGATCCGTGGAGCTGCGCTCGCCGCATCTTTCGACCCTTTTTGGCGGGCACCCGCGTGAGGCGTACCTCTACACTTTCTACGATGCAGCCTCCGTCAGGTTGATCGAGGCCCTGCCGAGCCAAATTGCGCATCAGGAATTGCAGGGCTGGGGTCTGGGCTTCCGCGTCTCGGGATTGGCTGGGTTCGACGCCGGGCTCGATTGGGCGCGTTCGCTGGTCGCGACAACTTATGAGAGTGCCAACGGTACGCGCTTTCAATTCTATTTCCGTTACGGCTTCTAGGAGTTTGCCATGGCCATTCGCCGCGCGGCGTTCCCGCGATTCCGAGCAGCGCCCCGACGACCCCGGAGCCGATTTGACCCAGCCGTCGGTGCGACCTGGTTGCTGCTCGTTCCGCTGGGCCCGGTCTCGGTCAGCAACGGCGCGACGCTGCCGATTCCGTGCGCGGCAAGCAGTTGTGCGGGCGTCAGCGGGCCTCAGACCTGGGTCACGTCCGGCAGTGCGAGGCTGGTCCAGGTCGGTAACGTGATGACGATCACCCAAGGATCGGCAAATGCCGTCCTCAACTGGCAGAGTTTCAATATTTCGAGCGACGGCACCGTCACCTTCAATCAGCCAAACGCGTCCTCGGTGGCCCTCAATCAAATTTTCCAAGCGGATCCCAGCAAAATACTGGGCGCGTTGAACGCCAACGGCTCCATTTATTTGATCAACCAGAACGGCATCGTTTTCGGATCCGGCGCCCAGGTCAATACCGGGACCCTGATTGCCTCTTCACTCAACATCACGCCCAATGCGCTCACCGGCATCTTGAACGCGGCAACAAACGGAGGCGCCGCCTTCACAAGTCCGCTCGACGCCAATGGCAATTCGCTCTCGGGCGCGGTGCAGGTGGCGCCGGGCGCGAAAATATCGGCGCCGGGCGGCGAGATCATGCTGTTCGGTTCGTCGGTCATCAATCAAGGCAGCCTGCGTGCGGACGGCGGCCAGGTGATTCTCGCGGCCGGAGACAGCGTCTATCTGGCCGCCAGTTCCGACCCGAATTTACGCGGCTTGCTGGTCGAAGTGGGCCATGGGGGAACCGTCACCAATGCCGCCGCGTCGACTCCCGGTGGAACCGATGCCGGGCAGATTGCCTCGAACGACGGCAATGTGACGTTAGTGGGCCTCATCGTCAACCAACTCGGCCGAATTTCCGCGACCACGGCCGTGCAGCAGAACGGTTCGATTTATTTGAAGGCCGAGGACGGCGGCACCGTGAGCACCGCGGGCGGCATCGTTTCGCTGGCGGCGACCCATGGCGGGACCCTGACTCTGGGTTCCGGCAGCCAGACCGATGTGACGCTCGATACCGCTAGCCAAGCCGAGGCGGTCGACGCCACCGCGCAGCCGCAATCCAAGGTGGTTCTCACGGGTCAATCGGTCACTCTGGTGGGCGGCAGCGAAATTACGGCCACTCACGGCAACGTGGCGATCACCGCCGCGGCGATTCCCGGCCAAGACCCCGAGACCCTGTTGCCGGATCCTGGAACCGGCCGCCTGGTCATCGACAACAATGCGAGCATCGATGTATCGGGAGCGAATATCGCGCTGCCGGTGTCGGACAATGTCATCGCGGTGCAACTGCGGGGAGTCGAGTTGGCGGACAGCCCGCTGCAGCGCAATGGCCCGTTGCAAGGCCAGACGGTGTACGTCGATGCGCGCCAATCGGGGGTGCGTGCCAACGGCACGACCTGGGTGGGATCGCCGATCGGCGATCTTTCGGGTTACGTCGCGGCCGTGCAGCGTAACGTCGCCGAGAGAAGTCTCACCGGCGGAACGATCGCGCTCAATTCCGATGGTGCGGTGTTCGTTTCACCGCAGGCAAAGCTCACTATTTCGGGAGGCAGCATCGACTATCTACCCGGTTACGTGAATACCAGCAAATTGATGGGCGCCAATGGAACGGTCTATGACATTTCTCAGGCCAATCCCAACCAGATCTATACCGGCATCGTCAGCAATTACTCGGTGACCGACCCCAAGTGGGGAGTGACCCAAACGTATCCCACGATCGGCACCGCCGACCCGCGGGGTCAGTATGAAGTCGGGTACTTGGAGGGCAAGGATGCGGGGTCGCTCACCATCGCAGCGCCGCGCATGGTGCTCGACGCCAATGTGACGGCGAATACCGTGATCGGGCCCTTCCAACGACAAATGCCTTCCCCACCGCCGGACCCGACCAATCCGCCGTTATATCGCCCCATCAATCAGATGCCGCTCAGTGGGCAGTTGATTCTCGGCATCGCGGATGGCGGCGGCGCCGGCGGTGACAATTATCTGTTGCCCGACGTGGTGTTCGCCTCGTGCGGGGTCTTAAGTTCGCTCAGCGGACCCACGGGCGCTCCGTTCAATCCGCTGACCGACCCGTTGCCTGCCGCGCTCGACACCGTGCATATTCGGCCCGATCTCATCGGGCCAGGCGGCATCGGGCAGTTGGACCTTTACAGCAATGGGCATGTATCGATTCCCGCCGACGTTGCATTGCAATTTCCGAGCGACGGTCAATTGGTCATCAAGGCCGGCGAGATCGATGTGGCGGGTAGCATCACGGCTCACTCGGGCGGTGTATCGCTGGCGGCCGTGGCCACGCAGACGCTGGTTCCGGGCTCACCGGGCGTGGATATGACCTTGGGGCCGCAAGCACTCATCGATGTCAGCGGCCAGTGGATCAACGATCAACCGGCGCCCACTGCGCCCACCGGAACGGCGCCCCTCGACATTGCGGGTGGCAAGGTCTCGATTTCCGCGAGCGCGGACATACCGCTCGACTTACAGGCCGGGAGCCTGATCGACGCCTCGGGCGGCGCGCAGCGCACGGTGGGTAGAAGCTTCGTAGGCGGCACCGGGGGCTCGATTGCGCTGAGTGTGGGGACCACGATCAATGGCGGGGCCGTGCCCACCCGCATCGAAACCACGCTGGAGGACTTTGGCTTGCAGCAGGGCGGCAGCTTGTCGTTGACGGCGAACTCCCTATGCGTGTCGAATGCGGATTGCACCGGTGGGCAGGCGGGTGCCGTCTGGGTGCCGACATCCCTGTTCTCGGCGGATGGTTTTGCCAATATTGCGCTCAAGTCCAACCTGGGCGGCATCGATGTCGCACCCGGCACGCAGATCACGGCGCAGCAATTGAATTTCATCCTGAATGGTGACCCCGCCGCAGTGCCCAGCGGTGTGCCTTTCAGCTCGCTCGCAGCCCCCGGCCTGTTGCAGAATTTGCAGCGCGCGCCCGAGAATCTGAGTTTCAGTGTCAGTCCGGCTGCACCGCAGAATTTGCCGTTCGACAACACCACCTATGCGACGGCCGGCGTGCTCAACATCGAAAAGAATTCGGCCATCTTGCTCGACCCGAAGGCCTCGTTATCGTTGAGTTCGGACTCGTCGATCCTCATCGACGGGCAATTGTCGGCGCCTGCCGGCAGCATATCGATCGCGACCACGACCAAACTGCCGATCGCAACTTTTATCCCCTCTCAGGGCATTTGGCTGGAGAACGACGCACGCGTATCGACCGCAGGCACTGCCCTGTTGCAGATCAACGATCTGGAACAGCCGGTCGGCTCGGTGCTCAATGGCGGCGCAATATCGATTGCGGCCAATCGCGGCTATATCATCACAGAGCCCGGGTCCTCGCTGGACGCGTCGGGGACCGCGGCGCAGGTTGCGGTGACATCCAACACCGCCGTCAATGGCCTCTTGGGTTCGAGCACGCAGTTGATCGGATCGAACGGCGGGACCGTATCGCTGGCGGCGGCCGAGGGCATGCTGTTAAATGGTGTCATCTCGGCACCGGCGGGCCGTGCCCCGGGCACCGCCGGCGGTGCCTTGGATATCACCTTGGATGGCAACTTGCATGGCGGTGAGCCGTCGGGTGTCGGCGGGCAGGCCATATTTCCGTTCAGTCCGCGGCAAATCGTGGTCACGGCGGGGGCTCCGGTGGTGGTGGCTCCGCAGTACGCCGTGCCCGACCAATTCAACGGGATGGCGCTCGTGCCCTCAGCCCTGATCGAGTCGGGCGGATTCAGCGCCCTGCAGATGACCGCTAGAAATCTCTTTGACACCGCCGCGTCCCAGGGCACGCCAGTATCGACCGCGAGCATAGTGTTTGCGCAGGATACGACGCTCGAATTACCGTCGTCGATTCGACTCGACACGCCGCAGATCTCAGCGCCGGGCGTTCAGGTGGTGCTGCAAGCGGCTTACGTCGGGCTCGGATCCAGCGACAACACCAGCGGTGCCCAGGTCGGATCCTCGATCAGCGCGGGAACCGGTCCGTCGAATGCGGGCAGCCTCACGGTGCGCGCGGACCTGGTCGACTTCGTGGGGACCCTGGGCCTTGGCGGCATATTGAACACCAAGATTGAAAGCAGCGGCGATGTTCGCTTCAGCGGCATCGAAAGTCTTGCTGGCACGCCGCAACCCATTGCGGGGCAACTGCTGGCCGCGGGCAACTTGGATTTTCAAGCCACGCAACTCTATCCGACCACCTTATCGCAGTTCGAAATGTCGGTGTCCGGAGCACCCGACAACGCCGTCAATACCCTATCGATCGAATCCAATGGCAGCGCGGCCGGCGCGGTACTTTCGGCCGGGGGTCGCCTGACATTGGAGGCCGATACCATCGACCAGGCCGGTGTGGTGCGGGCACCGTTTGGCCAGATCACGCTGGGTGCTGCGCCCGTGAATGGATCATTCTCGCCCAATTCGCAGGTGACGCTGGCCGCGGGCAGCATCACCTCGACTTCCGGCGCGGGACAATTGATTCCGTTCGGCTCCACCCAGGCCGGCACCGACTGGGTTTACTCCTTGCCCGACGGAAACAGCCAGGTCGCCGTTTACACCCAGAGTGGACCACCGGCCAAGTCGGTGCAGATCAACGGCAACAGCGTGGTCGTGGCCAAGGGCGCGACGGTCGACATTTCCGGTGGCGGGGATTTGCAGGCCTCGGAATTCGTACCGGGCGTGGGCGGCACGCTGGACGTGCTGTCGAACGGTAATGGCGCGAGCCCGGGTCAATTCGCGATTGTTCCGCAATTGTCGCTGCAGTACGCGCCCATTGATCCGCAGTCGCAGGTGGGCTTCCCGTATGCGCCCGGCAGCAGCGTCACTTTGAGCGGCGGTGGTGGGGTGGCCGCCGGGACTTACGCCATTTTGCCGGCCAGCTATGCGCTATTGCCGGGCGCTTACTTGGTGCGGCCGGTCAGCGGCTTCACCGACATCGCGGCAGGGAAGACCCTGGGCCAACTCGACGGCAGTACCATCGTTTCCGGCCGGTTCGCCGTGGCCGGCACCAGCATCGAGTCGAGCCGCACCCAGGGCTTCGACATTCGCCCGGGCTCGGCAGTGCAGAATCTTGCGCAATACACCTTGACCTCGGCCGACAGTTTCTTCTCGAAACTGGCGCAGACCTCCGGCGTGGCCCCCCCGCCGCTTCCGCAAGATGCGGGTCAACTGCAGTTCTCGGCCGGTCAGGAGCTCGAATTCTTAGGGAAACTGGTGTCGCTTGCGGCGCCGAATGGGCGCGGCGCAGAAGTCGACATCAGCGCCGCGCAAATCGAAGTGACCAACGCCAGCTCGGCCGCCCCGGCGCCCGGTTCCGTGCTGCTCGAGGCCTCGCAATTGAACGCGCTGGGCGCGCAGTCGCTGCTGATCGGCGGGACGCGCAGTTTGGGCGCCACGGCCACTGATATTGCAACCACCGCTTCGAGCGTCACGGTCGATTCGGGTGTAACCTTATCCGGCAGCGAAATTTTGCTGGCCGCCACCAACAATTTGACCCTTGCGGCCGGCGCCACGGTGAGCGCCACCGGTGCGCCGGCGGCGGTTCCCAGCGAATATGACTTGACCGGCGGCGGCGCGCTGGTGCGCGTGTCGTCGGGTCCGCAGACCACCGTCGTACGCAGCAGCCTGGATGGCGCCTTGGGGTCATTGACCATCGGCGCGGGAGTCACGCTCGAGGCCAACGGATCCGCGACGCTCGAGGCCTCCGGCAACTTCCAATCCCAGGCGAGCTACGAACTGCCGGGCGGCTCGTTGTCGTTCGGCGCATCGCAGATTTCCGTGGGCGCCGCGCCCGCCAATACCCCGGGCTTGGTGCTGTCGGCGGCCGAATTGTCGTCATTGAAATTGAGTGACCTGACCCTCGCCACCGGCTCGTCATTGGATGTGTTCGGCGCGAATGTGCTCGCCGTGGACGGCAGCCTCACTATCGACACGCCGAGCATTGTTGCGGCCGACAATTTGGCAGCGCTGGCGCTGCAAGCAAAACAGCTTACGCTGCTGGGCAGCGCCAGTGGGGCGACCGGCAGCGTTCCGGTGGCCTCGAGCGGTGGGCTGACCCTGCAGGCCGATCATTTGATTTTGAGCGGCGGCCCGATGCAGTTTTCAGGCTTCGCCACGACGGCGCTGAACGGAGCGGCGGAGATTCGCGCCAGTGCCGGCGGATCCATCATGACCGATAGTCCGTTGACGCTCGCCACCGGCTTGCTGAGCACGGCGACGGGAGTGAGTTTTCAGTTCACCAGCGCCCAGACGCTCAACCTGGTGGGGCCGCTCGCAGCGAGCCAGTCGGCGCCCTCGGCGCCGGGCGCGGGCGGCCAGATTTCGTTGACCGGATCCAATGTCACCGTGGATAGCGCGGTGACTCTGCCCTCGGGGCAATTACTGGTTTCCGCGACCGGCTCGGGCGCCACCGACAATATCACCCTGGGTAGCGGGGCGGCCATCAATGTGGCGGGCATCACGACCAATTTTGATTCCCTGATCGTGGCCGGCCCCGGCGGCAGCGTGCAACTGGACGCCGCGGCGGGCAACGTGGTCATGAACAGCGGCGCACAAATCAACCTCAGTGCGCCTACAGGCAGCGCGACCGCCGGGTCGCTCACCATCTCAGCGGTACAGGGCACTGCCGATCTACAGGGAACCCTGACGGCGACCGGCGGCACCGGTGCCGGCGCCGGTCAGTTTTCCCTCGATGCCGCGAGCCTGCCGGATTTGGCTGCGCTCAATGGCGGTTTGAACGCCGGCGGCTTTTCGGGCCAGCGCAGCTTCAGGCAGCGGGGCCAGGGCGATGTCGTGCTGGCCTCGAGCGGCGACATTCGCGCGTCGAACGTATCCATCAGCAATGACGGCGGATCCGTCGATGTACTGGGGCTCATCGACGCGTCCGGAATCAGCGGCGGCTCGGTGAGTCTCGCGGCCGCCAACGCCGTTGACATTAGCGGCGTCATCAACGCCAGCGCTTCGGGCGCGGGTCAGTCGGGCGGCACACTGGAAATCACCTCCACCAGCGGCCTCGTGCATATCGAAAATGCTGCGACCGTCAATCTTGCGGGGGGGGCGGGAGCCTCCGGCGGGAATCTCAATCTGACCGTACCACGCAGCAGCTTGACCGGGCTCCTCGGGTCCGGCAATCCCCCGAGCATTGCCCTCGGCGGCGGCATTCAAGGCGTGCAGCAAGTCCAGGTCGAGGGCCTCGCAAGTTACAATGCGGCGAATGATGCCACTCCCAACGTGATTTCCGCAGCCGATACGGTGCTGTGGAATTCCGATGCGACCACCTTCATGGGCAATGCCGCGGCGATCAGCGCGGCGCTCAACCAGAGTAATCCCGCGCTGAATGTGTCGGTGGTGCCGGGCATTCAAATCTATTCGCAGGCGAATTCCGCGTTGGGTTTGAACGGCGATCTGGCGCTGAGCACGAGCTGGGATTTGTCTAGCTGGCGATTCGGCGCGGCCAATGTGCCCGGTATCCTGACTTTGCGGGCCGCCGGCAACCTATTGATCAACGCTTCGCTGAGCGATGGATTCAACGGGGTCACGGGTAGCGATGCGTTCGTGTTGCCCGGCGCTGCCGATCGATCCTGGTCGTATCGGCTAATCGCGGGCGCTGATCTCAATGCCAGTAATTTGATGGCCGTTGAGCCGGCCGGTGCGCTGGCAATCGGCGGCGGCAATATTGAAATGGCGGCCGGGACCCCCGATACGCAGTTCCATATGATACCGAGCGAGGTCATGGTGCGCACCGGCACCGGCAACATCGATTTGGCGGCGGCCGGCGATTTGAAGTTCGGCAATCGCGCATCGGTGATCTATACGGCAGGCCAGGATTCCGGCCAAGGCATCCCGCTGCTCGAGCTCGCCAATCTGGCCTATCCCACGGCTGGCGGGAATATCAGCATCAACGTCGGCGGCGACATCGTCGGCGCACCGACCAATCAGTTGGTCACGAGCTGGTTGTGGCGTGCGGGCCAGGCGCCGGGCGGCAGCAGTGCCGCGAGTGCCACCGGGTGGACGGCGAACTACCAATATTTCGAGGAAAATGTCGGCGCGCTGGCGGGCGGCAATGTGTCGATCAACGCGGGCGGCAATATCAGCGACCTATCCGTGGCGATTCCTACCATCGGCCGGCAGGTGGGCGGTGCGGGATTTGCGCAGAGCGCGCTGCAGGTGACCGGCGGGGGTCAGTTAACGGTTCAAAGCGGCGGTAACATCAGCGGCGGCTCCTATTTCGTGGGTCAAGGCGGCGCAACCATCAATGCCGGCGGTGCCATCGGCTCAGACACGGCGCTCACGGCGACCGCGGGGCCTGCGCCCATCCTGGCGCTGGGCGACGCACAGCTCGAGGTGACGGCGCGCGGTGGCCTCACCATCGAGAGCGCGCTGAATCCCTTCCTGTTGCCCCAGGCCAGGGTGCAGCCGATCGGACTTACCAAAGCGTCGCTGTTCTCGACTTACAGCGGCTCGAGCGCGGTCATGCTGGTGTCGAGCGGCGGCGATGTCACCTTGCTGGATCAGCCCGGGGCGGACGGATTGGATACGGTGCTGAGTTCGATGTCGTTGGGCCCCGGCCGGGATCTGGCGTTCACCGCCTATCCGGGAACTCTGAATGCGATAGCCCTCAACGGCAACGTCAACGTGGGCGGGCCGGCGACGCTATGGCCATCGAGCACCGGAAATCTGAATTTGTTGGCGCAACAAAACGTCGTCTTCGTCAATGGCGGGCAAATCGTGATGTCAGGACTCGATCCCGCCTCGCTGCCGAACCCCGCCGCGCCGATCAAGCAGGTGGGCATGTCGTCGACCCAAACGCTGCTCGCTTTGCCGGGAGTGGCCAGTGCGCCGATCCACCTGGGCGACCCCAATCCGGCGCGCGTCGTGGCGCTCGACGGCAATGTTTCCGATGCCGTCCTGGCTTACATACCGAAGCCCATTCATGTGATCGCCGGGCAGGATATTTCGGAGCTGACGCTGCAGGCCGACAACCTGGTCAGCACCGATTTGTCGATCGTTTCGGCCGGCCGCGATATCTCCTATGCATCTCCGCGTGATGCCAATGGGGTACTCACCCCCAACACCGAGAGCATCGTGATCGAAGGGCCCGGATCGCTGTTGGTCGAGGCCGGGCGCAATGTGAATCTGGGTGTGTCGGAAGGCATCACCACCGAGGGCAACCTCAACAATCCGGCGCTGCCAACGGGCGGTGCCAGCGTGTCGGTGCTGACCGGTGCGGCCATCGGTAATGCGGACATCGCGGATTTCACAACCACGTACCTCGTAAAATCGACGGCTTATGATTCTTTGCTGGCGAGCTTTGTTGAAGCACAGACCGGTGTGCCCGTGGCGAACAAGGCACAGGCGTTGGCCGCGTTCAATCAGTTGTCGCGCGCGCAGCAATTCGAGCTATGCGAGCAGATTTTCTACGACGAGATTCGCACCGGCGGCCGCGCAGCGGCCGCTCCCGGGCCGCAGCACAATGATTATTCGCAGAGCTTTGCGGCCTTGACGAGCTTGTTCCCGAATTCCGCTACCCCAACCGGCCCGCACTCGGCGGTGGCGACCTACCCTGGATCGCTGAGCCTGTTCTTCAGCCGCATCTACACGCTCGACGGCGGCGATATTTCACTGTTGACGCCGGGCGGCAGCGTGAATGTGGGCCTGGCGGCTCCGCCAACGGCCTTCGGCATCATCAAGGACCCTTCCGAACTCGGAATCGTGGCGCAAGGCACCGGCAACATCAACTCGGTTTCCTACGGCGATTTCCTCGTCAACCAGTCGCGGGTGTTTGCGGCTGGCGGCGGCAATATCCTGGTGTGGTCCACCGACGGCAATGTCGATGCGGGCCGCGGCGCCAAGACGGCGATCTCGGCACCGGCGCCGACCGTCACGATCGATCCGGCGACCGGGCGGGTCACGACCACATTTCCGCAAGCGTTGGTCGGCAGCGGCATCCAAGCGCTCGCGACCGCGCCGGGGGAGGTGCCGGGCAATGTCGACCTGTACGCGCCGCAAGGCGTGGTCAACGCCAGCGATGCCGGCATCGTCGCCGGAAACTTGACCATTGGCGCGACAGCGGTGCTGGGCCGCAATAACATCACGGTGAGCGGCGTCTCCGTGGGGGTGCCGGTGGATGCCTCGGGTCTGGGTGCCAGCCTCGCTGGTTCAAGCTCCGTGTCGAGCAGCGCGTCGAATGCCGCGACGGTCGCGGCCGACGTTGGATCCAAAGCTCAATCTGCAGCGCCGTTGGCCGAGACGGCGCTCGGGTTCCTGGATGTTTTTGTGTTGGGTCTCGGCGAAGACACGTGCCAACCGGACGACATCGAGTGTCTCAAACGCCAGAAGAGCCAGTGAGCTTGATCGTAATGACGTTGATCGTTGCGCGGGAAGCTTTTGGTTGACGCGCAATCAGTCGATGTAGTCGCTGATGAACTGATGCAGCCATCTCGATGCGGATGGGCGGTATTCACCGCTGATTTCACACATCAGTGTGAGGCGGTATGTGCCGTCCTTCGCAATTCATCGTCGATTATGGCCGACATCTCGTCAAACGATTTCGCACCATTGACGAATCGCCCATTGACAAAGGACGCAGGCGTGCCATCGAGCCCCAACTGCCGGCCCGCCTGCTGGTCGGCCGCGACCAAACCCGCGGCAGTTCCGCCGTCCAAGCACGCGTCGAACTGCGACGCATCGAGACTCAGACGCTTGGCTTTTTCTTTGAGTGCCGCAACGCCAAGGGCGCCCTGTTCTGCGAATAGCGTGTCGTGCATTTCCCAGAATTTCCCCTGCTTGCCGGCGCAAACGGCGGCTTCCGCCGCTTTCTCGGCGTCAGGATGCAGCGCGGGGATCGGGAAGTATCGGTAAATCAGCCGCACCTGAGTCGGGTAGGCGGCCAAGACTTGCGCGAGTATCGGTGTAAATTTCCCGCAATACGGACACTGAAAATCCGAAAATTCGACGATAGTGACGGGAGCATCCGCGGGTCCGCGCTGCGGGCCCGACGCGTCGACCGGCTCACGCAAGGGCTCGATCGTTTCGACGGCCTTATACTTTGCCCGAAGGCCGTCCAGATATTTGCGGGCACTGTGATCATTGGCCTGATTTTGCAAGAATTGCTTGATCTGCGACTCGATTTGCGCAAATGACTGGTTAATCTGGGCCTTCTGTGAATCGTAGAACGCCTGTGCCTGCTCGTCGGTGATGGGCTTTGCCTTGGTCGCATCGCGCAGCGCCGTGGGGGTGGTCTTTCGCGCCGCGGCCTCGAGTTCGAGGACTCGTTCGTCGAGCAGCTTGCCCGCTTCCCCCTCGATGAACGCCTCGCGATTCCTCTGGTAAGCCAAGTTTACTTGCTGCAACTGCAGCAAATGCTCCTGCTGCGCCTTGTCGAGCCGGTCCTGGATTTGGATTTGCAGTTGCGAGTAAGGGATTGCCTGTTTGCCGACCACCGCGATCGTCGTATCGCCCGCAGGTTCTGCGATGCACGCAAATGCGGCCGTTAGCGACAGCGAAATAGCAAATAAGGCCACGACAGGCGATGCGGCTTTGCGGTGCATGATGACTTCGTCTTTATTGTTGAGGCAATTGGGCCAAGGGACGCGAAGATTACGCGACGCGAATTACGAATTGATTGCAGTGGCCGAAAGGCGTGCGATACCCGATACCCGACGATCGCGCACGCCAACGCATGCGACTGCAACGCGCAAGGGCGGCTGTCACCAGAACTACACAAGCCGGACGGATACTCACAGGTTGGCGCTCTGGAAACTATGCTTGGCAGTAAACTTGGCAATGAGAAAGCATCCGCAGGACCCGGCATTGGTGACAGAGAATCCCCGCAGCAACGATAAGCCACCGCGGAGTGGAAAACGTACCGCGGCGGCGCTCGGCTCCGGCTTGCGGGGCTCGCAACTCGCGCACGTCGCGATAACGATGCTGATCACCTACTCGATATCGCTCGCGGCCTTGATGTGGAATCATCGCGACGAGGGGCCGCCGCTTGCGCCCGCCGGCATTGATGCGCCCGTTCGTCAAGGCGCGCAACCCGTCGTCATGGCATTGCCCCAATCGCCCCCGTCGGTCGCGCCGATGCCCGCGCGCCTTGCCGAAATCGCTCCCGTGACGCCTCCGGTGCAGAATTCGCAGCCCACGGCGCTCATGGCTGAGGCAGCCGTTCCTGCGCTGCCGGCAGCGATGTCGTCAGATTCGGCGGCGCCGAAACCCTTGACGCCGGCCCAGCTGCAAATCGCGGCGAATACTTGCGACCGGGAAATTGTTCCGGATACCCCCCTGTGCCGGAGATATCGCGGCGAGAACTAGCCGAACTTCGCGGATTCGACCCTGATTGAGGCCGCGCCGAAGGCGCGGTCGCTTCCAAAGCTCTTGATTTTCTTTGTTGGCAGCGCGCACCTGTTCGCGGAAACGTCTGTAGTGCCGACCTCCTGTCTGGTCGACGGCACGCGCGCGCGAATAATGCGATCTCAGCATGTTTTTGAGCGCCAAAACTTGCAAGACAGACGGCAAGGAGCACCGCTACTGGAGTGTGGTGGAGAACCGCCTCATCGCGCCGGGCAGCGAGTGGCGATTACATCGGGAGTGGTATGGACGCACGGCGCTCGCTGATTTGTTGGGCACCGATGAGACGCTCGCCGATCTGCACGTGCTGAACGAGTGCCATGACCGCCTGCTCGCGCGCAAAGAGGCGCACTTTACCCACCTGACGGGCCGCTGGCGGGACCTCTTCAGCGTCTCCTTCTTGGTGCTGCTGTATGACCTCACGAACACCTACTTCGAGTCCGATCCACCGATCGATGAGAACGATAAGCGCCGCCACGGCTATAGCCGCGATCATCGCTTCGACTGCGTGTAAATCGTCATCGCGCTCATCGTCACGCCCGAGGGGCCGCCGCTCGCCTACGAGATTTTGCCCGGCAATGCCAACGACTAGAAGACTCTGCGATCCTTCCTTCAGAAGATCGAACATCAGTACAGCAAAGCGCAGCGCATCTGGTGCATGGACCGCGGCGTGCCGACCGAGGAGGTCTTGGCCGAGATGCGCCGTAGTGAGCCGCCGGTGCAATACCTGTGGGCGCGCCGAAGGGGCGGCCCGCTGAAGTGAAGGTCGAGAAAACCGGCGCCGCGTTCACCTATCGGCTCAATCGCAAGAAGCTCAAGCAGGTTCGTCGCCGCGAACGCCGTTACCTCTTGCGAACCAATTTGACCGAGACCGATCCGGTGAAGCTCTGGAACTATTACCTGCAACTCGTTCAGGTCGAGGAGGCGTTCCGCACGCTGAAAAGCGATCTGGCGATCCGCCCGATCTTCCATCAAGACGCCGAACGCATCGAAGCGCATGTGTTCGTCGCCTTCCTCGCGTACTGCTTGTTCGTCACGCTCGGTCGACAACTGAAGCCGCTCGCACCGGGACTCACTGCGCGCAGCGCGCTCGAGAAATTTGCCGCCGTGCAGATGGTGGATGTGAAAATACCGACCACCGACGGGCGAGAACTTCTGCTCACCCGCTACACACAACCCGAGCCCGAACTCGAGCTGCTCCTCGAGCGCTTGCGCCTTACGCTACCGGCGCAGCCGCCGCCAAAGATCAGCGCCGCCCAGACCGCCTCCGCAACCCTTCCGTAGTGCAGACCTTCGGGGGTGTGACCTAAGCACATTAGTCACTTAGCGTCAGCAAAGCCTCGAATCCGCGAAGTTCGGCTAGGGTACAGCGGGGATGCAGTCCGCCGGCGCGAGCGTTGCCGGCTCGCTATTGTACGAGCTCGGATCTGACGCGGTCTCTTTCTTTTTCTTCAGTGTCGAATGCGTTGAGCTGGACTCCGGTAACGGACCCGTGACCCCCGAGCGCAGAGCCGGTGACGCCCTTCTCGAATCGAGCGGCTTCCCGAGCCAAAGCCGCGATCGGCAGCGGTACGTAGCCGACCTTGCTCACGTAGCGCATGCTGTCGGGCGTCAGGAAAAAGCGCGTGAATGCCTTGACCTCCGGGCGCGCGGCGGCGTTTCGGTTGACATAGAGCAACAGCGGCCGCGTTAGGGGTTCGTAGGTGCCCTCTGCGACGGATTGCGCGCTCGGCAAAACGCAGCCGTGGCCGTTGTCGACCGCGACGGCTTTCAGCTTGTCCTGGTAGGCCTGGTAATAGGCGTAACCGAAATAGCCGAGCGCGTTCGGATCGGCTGCGACCCCTTGCTCGATGATCATGTCATCTTCGCTCTTGGTGTAATCGCCGCGGCTACGGCCTTCGGTTCCCAATATTGCGAATGTGAAATAGTCAAACGTACCCGAGAGTTTTCCGGGACCAAACAGCGTCAGCGGCTGCGCCGGGAAGCTCGACCGGACCTGCTTCCACTGGCTGATCCTTCCCTCGGCATCCGGCCGCCATACTGCTCTAAGCTCCTCGACTGTAAGGCAATCGACAAAGCTGTTCTTGGCATTCACGATCACCGCGAGGCTGTCGAACGCGACGGGTACCTCGATGTAGTCGATGTGCTGGGCGGCGCATCGCTCGGCCTCTTCCGACTTGATCGGTCGCGATGCGTCGGCGATATCGATCTGCCCCGCGCAGAATTTCTCGAATCCGCCGCCGGTACCGGAGAATGCGACGTCCAATTGCACCGCGCTGTTCGATTCGCGGAACGCCTCCGCCATCGCCTTGGAGAGCGGGAAGACGGTGGCCGATCCGTCGACCGTGATTCGCCCCGTTAGGGGGCCGCTTGCGGCGTCAGCGCTCTTGGCGCCGTCGTGAGCGCCCCTGTCGCCGGAGCAGGCGCCGAGCGCGACGGCGAGCGTGACGAGAAAGTAGCAGAAGCGCAATGCGGGCGGAGTCATGTCGTATTTCCCCCGGTCGGTAGTGCGGTCGAGAACACGCGGACAGAAATTCGGCAAGCGGCATCCAGAACTTGAATCCAATCATTTCTACGATTCTAGAATAATAAAATACCTGTAGGCAGTCAATTCTCGAATGCGCCAAGCGCGGGCGCCGGGTGCGATGTCGCCGCGCATTTACTTTCGCTAATCATTTCTATACATTTCAAAATATGAAATCAAATGATGCCATTCAGAGCCTCGCGGCTCTGGCCCAAGAATCGCGGCTCGCGATATTCCGGATTCTCGTCAAACGCGGTCCCGACGGCTACACGCCGACGCAGCTTGGCGAAAAATTGAGCGTTGCGGCGCCGACCCTTTCTTTTCACCTCAAGGAGCTGCAGCGAGCCGGGCTCCTCGGTGTGCGACGCGACGGGCGCTACCTGTATTACCGCGCCAATTTCTCGCACATGAATCAGCTCATCGGATTTCTGACCGAGAACTGCTGCATTTTGGCGGAGCGGGCCTGCAGTCCGGAATGCGCACCGGCCGCCGCCGAGGGATCAACGGCACGGAGGAAGCGTGCATGAAGCGATTCCACATGAATTTATCGGCGGAGAACCTCGCGCAGGGCATCCGCGTTTACACGGCGCCGTTTGGAGTGGAACCCGCGGTGCACAAATTGGATCGCGGACTCCGAGCGGATGGCGTGGGAGACGCTCCATACGCTCGATTCAGTCCCGATCTACGGGGGGGGGTGACGCGCTGCTCGTGCCGAAACCCAGCACCTGCTGTATTCCGCTGAGCGCCCGCGCCGGCGGGGTGTATTGCGATTCTCCGGGATCGGTTTCCGGCGAGCCTTGCCGCGCTTCGCAATCGCAGCATGAGACCCGCAGACGGGACTACGGCCGCTTCTGATCGAATGTGCGGAATCTACCGTCTGCTCGCGATTGTCCGCTACCCGTGCCCGTTCGCTGCGCTGAGGTACCGCCATGCCAGACAAGGTCTATAACGTATTGTTTTTGTGCACCGGCAACTCCGCCCGGAGCATTCTCGCCGAGTCGATCTTGAACCGTCTCGGAAGAGGCCGATTCCGCGGCTGGAGCGCGGGCAGCCATCCGACCGGTCGCGTCAATCCCCAGTCGCTGGCTCTGCTGGTTCAGCTGGGTTTTCCGACCGAAGCACTGCGCAGCAAGAGTTGGAATGAATTTGCGAGGCCCGACAGTCCGCCGCTCGACTTTGTGATTACCGTTTGTGATCACGCGGCCGGCGAGATTTGTCCGGTCTGGCCCGGTCAGCCGATCACGGCGCACTGGGGAATCCCGGATCCCGCCGCGGTTGACGGTACGGATGTCGAAAAGAGCCTGGCATTTCGGCACGCGTTCAGGGCAATGGAGACGCGGATCAAATTATTCTTGAGCCTCCCAATCGCGAGCATCGACCGGATGCGCCTCCAGAAGCGCCTGGATGAGATCGGCGAGACACCGGCTGATTCGGACGATGCACGCTGATCCCGCTGTCTGTGCACCTGTGCACCTGTGCACCTGCGTACCGGCGCACCTGCGCACCTGCGCACCTGCGCGCCTGCGCGCCGAGGGCATCTCCCGTGCTGCTGACGACGGCGGTTGTCGGGCCCGCGACATGGCATGACGGCTCGCGAGCGGCAACATGGGGGTGGCGTTGCCGGCGAACACGGCAGCAATGATCGCCGCGCTTTGCACCCTCATCAAACTTGTAGGTCCGGTCAGCGGCGCGCGTTTCAACCCGGCAGTCTCTGCACTTGAGGCGCGTCGCATGATCGTGCAGGTCGGGCAGTGCCGCCCGACACAGGGAACATCAGGGCAAGGTCGTCGGGTACTCCGCGAGCGCGGCGCCGCAGTTGTTGCCGTCGTGGGTCACCGCCAACACCGGAAACTCGGTAATCGCGGCGGCATCGATCGGGCTGCCGGGAGAGGCGTGCCGCGGCGGGAGCCCCGCCGAACTCAAGGACATCACACCCGCGTTACCCCAGGGATGGCGGAAATCGCGATCAATAATGCGCACTATGGCAGGGTTTTTTAGCTGCAGCGCGATCTGCGCCATGAATGCGAGCTTCGGACCCTTCAGCGGGCGCTCCGATTGATCATTTCTCCATTGATAGCTCTGTTCGACGAAAAATGGCCAGCGACCGCTGAAGGTGTTGAGCAGAGTCGGCGCGACGCCGTCCATCTTGACGAATCGCCAGCGATCCTCCGCCGAAGTCGCCACGTTTTCGGTGCTCATGATGCCAACGCCCCAGACTTTCTGCTGATCGAGCTGATTGAGGCAAGCCTTGACATCGGCAGTTCCCGATCCCAAAAATATCTGCGGACCGTTATTGACGAAGGGATGTACGCCCGTCGCGCACCGCTGGTTAAGGAAGAACATCTCGTAGGAGGCCTGCGTGCCGGAGGTGTCGACGCGCCGGCAGACCTTGACATGGTCGTCACGCGGGGCCTCGACACCGGACGGCACCACGATCTGGCCGGTCGCCGGGTCCTTCTTCGCGAGCGGGTAACCCGCCGGCGTCAGCAATTGCCCCCATTCGGTGATGGTGCCCGCAAATATCCCGGCGACTTGCGCGCGCGTAAATCCCGGCATGCAGTGTTCGGTCTCGCCCCGCTTCGCTCGCGTATCGGAATCGACGCCGACCGAGTCCGAGTAGCGCGGGTTTGCCGGATTGCAGGGGTCGCCGCGCGGAAAGCGCGCAGCCTGCGGCGCATTCCTCAGGCCGAGATCAACCGGGACGCCGAAGATGAATGCATTTACGCTGATCACGCGTCAGCCCATCGACCGCGTTTGGCGTCAGGTGATATTGCGTCGAGAAAAAATCGCGGCTCGACGTCCGAAATGCCGACATCCGGAACCTCGCGCGCCGCGGTGGGGTTCTGGCAATCAAGTACCGTGTATGCCGACAGCGTTCCGTCGACCGCGTAATGTTTGCGATTTGCGAGCGGACAACGCTCGTCGAAATGAGCACGCAGATCCGCGACGTTGAGGAACTCGACGCTCAGGAGCTGAATGAGCGGCCCAACTCCGCTGCCCGACCCGCCGATCGACGACTTATGAAAGGCGATCTTCTGACCGTTCGAAAAACCCGGCAGTGCGCCCGCAGCACTGCGGGTACGACAAAATAGCAATCGAACATTTCCGCCGTTGCTGCGATAGATGTCGAGCGAACCGGGATCGCAGAGGAATCGGAACAACTGTTCCAGCGTATTGTCCTGCGCCGATGATCCGGACACGAACAAGTCGAGCGTGTCGTCCTTTTCGCATGGTATTCACTCAGCGGCAGCGACAGGCCGAGCGGCGGCATCAACGACAGGAGCGCAACACCCAGCCAGCGTCCGCCACTCATGGACTCAAGCTCCCTACGGCTGCTCAAGCGACCTCCCGCCCGGCGTTGCAGCTCGAGTGTGGGAAAATCGCCTGAGAGCAAGCGGCCGATTATCGTTTCTTGCGAACGATTATGAGCGCAATGCCGATGCGCGGCAATCGCCGCGCAATCGGTCCCGCATTCCCGTCGCTGTGGCGGTGATCGAATATGCCGGTCAAAACATCGGCGCTAAAATGTGTAGCTCAATCCGACGCTCGCCATGTCGACGTCATATTTGACGACCTTGCTGCTGTCGCCGGCACGATTGACGCGCAGATAATCGAGGTGGGCAGACCAGTGTCCGTCAAACGTGTACGCGGCGCCCAGTGCAACCAGCAAGCTGGACGTGTTCGCGGTCTCCCTGCTCGTCGAATTCGTCGCCGCGTTCAAGATATTTACCAAGGTCGTCCGCCCATAATAATCAGCGAGCCGCAAGTTGATGTCGACCGATTCGGTGAGCGGCAGCCGAAGCAGGATCCCGAGCGCCGGTCCATCCGAGCGAACCAGTGTCGCTGCGATCACCGATTCATTCAGCCCGGTGGTCGAGGAGTATTTGCCGGATACATGATTGTAGAGAGCACCGAAATGCAGATAGTCGGCCTCCACTCCGATGTACGGGGAAACCATATAACCCGTATCGACCCACCAGGCCGCATTGTGATTGCGCAGCGACGCATCGGTAAATTTCAGGGTTCCCGTACCCGAGACCGCCGCGGCAATTTCCTTCTGGTACAAGGCGTTGTCATAATCGATCCGGGCGACACCGCCGCTACCGCCGACGTACAGGCCGCTGATGTCGCTGGCGCGGCCTGTTTGGCCGAGCGCGGCCAAACCGAATACCAAGGCGACACTTCGCAGAATCATGTTGCTGTGGACCGTCATGGGCGGCTCTGGTGAATGCTGGCCGGCTCGGACTATACCTGCGCGCGATCGCGATTGCGCGACCGCCGATCCGGCAAGCGCAGCTGACACATGATTGTCACATCGATCGATCATCGTACCCGCCAATCAATCGACGGGATGACGCCAATAAAATGATGAGACAGCCACTCGCGCGACTCTTGATCGCATCGATCGCGCTCTGCGCGGGCGCCTGCAGCAGTCCCAAGGCGACCTACGCGCCGGACGGCCGCCGCGGCTATGTGATCACCTGTGAAGGCCCGCTGAATAGTTACGCTGCTTGTCTGGTCGCCGCCGGCCGCGCCTGCGGCTCCCGCGGCTACGACACCGTGCGCGGCGGACCGGATGACCGCGAGCTGCTGATCGCCTGCAAGACGCCGCCCTAGACCTAATGGCACTTACTTAAGCGCATAACGGATGACGACGTTTACGTATCTGTCGACGCGCCACGGCCCTGGGCACCTTGAGCCAGGGGAAGGATTTGGGGCGCCGCTTGCGAACTCTGGGCTCGCTTCGGCCGGGTCGATTACCGACCGTGCGTTGTGCGATGAGCCTGAAAAGCTCGGCGGGCTCAGCGCTGCGGGGCCAGCTGCTCCACATCTGCACGGTGTGTTTGAAAGACAGCTCGCGCGGGGAGAGGCCCGCCGTGTGCGCGGCTTGTGCCATGAGCAGGCGGATCAGATTGTAGGCCAGCAAGCACACCCACAGCTCTTTCTCGACCATCGCCGGTGTCATACAGCGCAGCACTTCCATCCCCAACGTGGTTTTGATGTTGCGGATGTCCAGCTCAATGTGCCAGCGGCGCGCGTAGAGCGCCGCAAGCTCACTCTTGGGCAGCGCACGGGCATTTTGCATCGTGGTCACGAGCACTTGACCATCGACCTTCGCTTCACGCACCAGGATCTGCTTGGGGAAAGCTCGGTATTGCTCCAGACTCATCCACTCGGGCCGCGTGTCGGGCTTGCTCCAGTGCACGAGGTGATCGCGCTTGGCGAGGGAGCGGCCACGGCGAAAGTCCGTGAGGCGCGAACCGTTCTGCTCAAAGAGCACATCGACACCGGCTGCTTGCAGAGTGGCGATTTGGAAATAGCTGCAGTACAGGGCGTCGGCCAGCAATATATCCCCCGCATGCAACGTGCCGTGCAGGCTGCGAAACAGGTCTTGCTCGCTCTGCCCCTTGCTCGCGTGCGCGCCGATCACCGCTTCCAAGATAGCCCCGGTCGACAGGCACACGATCCCCACCAGCCCTGCCAAGGGGAAGCCCACCCCGGGGGCCTGACTGCGCGGTTGCGGATAGCGCACCTGGTTCTCGGCCGTGTCGGGCATCGAGATGCCTGTGCCGTCGGCGAGCTTCACGCAGCGACCGCGCCAGCGCCAGCCGTGCGGTGCTTGGGCACTGAGCAAGCGACCCGTCTCACGCGTCAGAGCGATGATCATCTGCAAGGGCAAGCGGGCGCGCGCTCGGCAATAGCCGCCAGTGGCGATGCTCTGCACGCTCAAGCCCTCGGCAGCGCGCTGCCCCGCCCAGGCATCGACCGCTCGCTGACAAGAGCGATCCAGCGCCAAGGACTGCGTCATGAACATCGAGAGCGTTACGGTGGGCGGATAAAGCCGCTCGCGGTGCTCGGGCAGATGCTCCTCGGTCATCTCCAGCAGCTCCGGCCCGGTCAGAAGGTTAAAGAAATCGACCGCGCCGGCCCGGCGAACCTGCCGACCAATGCGATCTCGTTGTTGCTTGCAGCGAAATCTGACATTACGATCACTCAAGGCTGGTCTCCGGGTTGGCGGTGTGGGTGTGTGGTAACAACCATCCTACCAATCTGGGCCAGCCTTCCTCCTCTCTTTCAATCGCTTAGCTCCGCGAATCAATCTCGCCGGAGCTTAAGTAAGTGCCATTAGCCCTAGACCCGCGGCCGGCGTACAAATCCCGAATTGGATCCCGGGAGAGGTGCTGAGCCTCAGCTCAGCCGCCCGCGGCGGCTGAAGCGCGCCGCGTAGCGCGCGCGGCGCCTTTAGGCCGGCGCCGCCACCATCATGCCCTTGAGCTTGCTGATCGCGTTGACCTCGACCTGACGCACGCGCTCCGCGGAGATGCCGTACTCGTCGGCGAGTTCGTGCAAGGTCGCCTTGTCGTCGCTCATCCAGCG
The DNA here is from genome assembly GCA_963782845.1 of uncultured Gammaproteobacteria bacterium. GTDB lineage: Bacteria > Pseudomonadota > Gammaproteobacteria > Steroidobacterales > Steroidobacteraceae > Bog-1198. The sequence goes on from CAWALM010000004.1 coordinate 685,464, forward strand.
GCGCTGCAAGATGTTGCGGCTGCGCTCGTCGAGCCGCGAAAGAGCGGCGCTCAATCGATCGGTCGAGTCTTCTTGCCACTCGTCGCGTTCGACTTCGATGGCCGGATCCGCGTTGGTCGCCGGCAGATACATCGCCGGCGAATAGGACTCTTCTTCATCGGCATCCGGCGCCGGATCGAACGACATGTCCCGCGCCGACATGCGCTGCTCCATTTCGCGCACGTCGCTCACGTCGACGCCGAGGTCGCGGGCGACCGCCTGAGTCTCGGCTTCGGAGAGCCAGGTCAGGTTCTTCTTCATCTTGCGCAAGTTGAAGAACAGCTTGCGCTGCGACTTCGTGGTCGCGACCTTCACGAGGCGCCAATTGCGCAGCACGTATTCATGAATTTCCGCGCGGATCCAATGCACCGCAAAAGACACGAGCCGCACGCCCACATTCGGGTCGAAGCGCTTGACCGCCTTCATGAGCCCGACGTTGCCCTCCTGCACGAGATCCCCCATCGGCAGGCCGTAGCCCAAGTATCCGCGGGCGATGTGCACGACGAAGCGCAGATGGGACAGCACGAGTTGCCGGGCCGCATCCAAATCGCCGTCTGAACGGAATCGGATCGCGAGCGCGACTTCGTCCTCCCGAGAGAGAACCGGAATCTGCGAGACGCGGTCAATATACGAGTCCAGGCTGCCGACCGGACCGGCGAAAACCAGACTATTCTGCTTGGCAACCAAAGCTGCGCTCATACCGTCGAACCTCCTGGTCCACTGGGGCGAGATTATAGCACTCGCGGTATTTGAGTGCTAAATCGGTCCAGAGTTCCGGGGTTCTGCGCTGCTTGTTGCATCGCAGATATAGTATTAAAAACAAGCCATTACCGAGACCGGCGGCGACTTCACGAGGGGTGGATCGCGCGAATATGACGCGTCGCAGCAACCCAGGAGCCGAGCCAGCCCAGTAGCGCTGCCGCGAGGATCGTCGCCCCGCCGGTTCGCCAATCCAAGCCATCGAGGCGAAAGGCGCTGCCGTACAGGGCGGCGAGTCGCGCGACCGGGCTCGCGAGTGCCGCGACCCCGCCGCTCACCAGAACAACGGCGAGCAGGCCGCCGCCCACGCCATACCAGACCCCGGTCCAGAGGAACGGGCGTCGCGCAAACCCATCGGTTGCCCCGACCAGCTTCATGACTTCGATCTCGGCGCGGCGATTGAGGATATCCAAGCGGATCGTATTGCCGATGATGAGCAGCACGCCGACGCCGAGCATTCCGCCGGTGAGGCGCACGATGCTGCGCAGCAGGTCCAAGAGCGCGACCAGGCGCTTGACCCACTCCGTGTCGAGCTGGACGCTGCCGACGTTCGGGATCGCCGCGATCGCGACTTTAAGCGCGTTGGTGCCCTCCGGCGTGCTCGCGGCGAGGCTCGGCGTGACCACGATGGTATCGGGCAGCGGATTGTCGTTGAGCGCATCGAGCGCCTCCCCGAACCCGGAATACGCGCGAAACTCGGCGAGTGCCTGCGCCGCCGGAACCAAACGGACCGCGGCGACGTCGCTGCGCTGCTGCAATTGTTTCGCGATCGCCTCGCTGCGCGCCGGACTCGCGGCCTTCTCCATGTAGACCGATATCTCGAAGGCATTGCGCCAGGAACTCGCCGCGTTGAGCGCATTCTGCAAGATCAATTCCAGGCTCAGCGGCAGCGCCAGCGCGATCGCGACCACTGCGATCGTCATGAAACTCGCGAACGGCTGATGCGCGAGCCGCCCGAGCGAGCCCACGAGAGTCTGCAGCTGCCGCATGAAATACGCCTGCACGTTCAGCGTCACGTGGAGGCGCTCACGGCGGGTTCTCAGCGGCCACGCGGCCGGACCCCAGCACGATGCGCCGCGACTTGAAGTTCTCGATGAGGTGCACGTCATGGGTCGCGACCACGACGGTCACGCCGACGTCATTGAGGCGCTTGAACAGCCGCATGATCTCGAGTGCGAGCTCCGGATCGAGATTTCCGGTCGGTTCATCGGCGATCAACAACGGCGGCTTGGCGACGATCGCGCGGGCGATGCCGACGCGCTGTTGTTCGCCGGTCGAGAGCTCGAGCGGCAGGTTCTTCTCCTTGCCGAGCAGGCCGACCTGGTCCAAGGCGGCGCGCATGCGCTTGTCGATTTCTCGGCGCGGCACGCCGGCGATGATCAGCGGCAGCGCGACGTTGTCTGCCACGGGCCGATCGTGCAGCAATTTGTGGTCCTGGAACACGACGCCGACTTGGCGCCGAAAATGCGGGATCGCGCGCGCCTTGACCCCCGCGGTGTTTTGATTGCCGATGAACACCTGGCCGCGCGAAGGACGTTCGATCAAGGCGACCAATTTCAAAATGCTGCTCTTGCCGGCGCCCGACGGCCCGGTGAGGAACGCAAGCTCTCCGCGCTCGATGTGGAAGGAGACGCCGGAGAGCGCCTCGCGGCCCGTCGGATAGCGCTTGAAGACGGCGTCGAAGCGAATCATGCGGGGCGCTCGGCCGGCGGCGCCTTGAGCAAGGCGGTCACGAACTGCTCGGCATCGAACGCGCCGAAGTCGTCGATCTGTTCGCCGACGCCGACGAAGCGGATCGGAATCCCCAGTTTTTGCGCGATTGCGAGCACGACGCCGCCCTTGGCCGTGCCATCGAGCTTGGTGATCACGAGCCCGGTAATGCCGAGGCTCTTGTGAAATTCATCGGCTTGCGCAACCGCGTTCTGGCCGATCGTGCCGTCGAGCACCAAAAGCACCTCGTGCGGGGCGCTCGGGTCCAGGCGCGCGAGCACGCGCTTGACCTTCCGCAGCTCCTCCATGAGGTGCCCCTGAGTATGCAGGCGGCCCGCGGTGTCGGCGATCAAGACATCGACGTTGCGGGCGCGCGCGGCCTGCAGGCCGTCGAAGATCACGGCCGCGGGTTCGGCGCCAGGCTGCTGCGCGACGATCGCGACCTTGTTTCGCTGCGCCCAGGTCTCGAGCTGTTCACGTGCCGCGGCGCGAAACGTATCGCCCGAGGCGAGCATGACGCTGTGGCCTTGACTCTGGAGCCGGTGCGCGAGTTTTCCGATCGTGGTCGTCTTGCCGGCGCCGTTGATGCCGACCACGAGTATCACGTAGGGCTTGTGCACCGGGTCGACGATGAGCGTGCGTTCGACGGGCCGCAAGATCGCGAGCATCGCCTCATGCAGCGCCTTGAGCAGCGCATCGACGTCGGCGAGTTCCTTGCGCGCGACCCGCTTGCGCAGATCCTCGAGAATGCGCGAGGTCGCATCCATGCCGACATCCGCGCTGATCAGGCGCGTTTCCAGCTCATCAAGGATCTCGGCGTCGATCTTGCGGCCCGGCAGCAGCTCCGCGAGACCTTGGGTCAGCCAGGAGGAGCCCGCGCGAATCGTGCTGCGCAGGCGTTTGAACAGTCCGCCCGCGGCGGCTTTGTCGGCGTCGTTCGTCATCGGGTGAGAAGCTTAGCAGAGCCCCAGTCACGAAGATTTTTCCGCGTATGATGGCCGCGGTGAAAATGGCCAAAACGCCTCGAGCAAAGCCGTCGAAATCGTCTCGCGCGGCGCCCGCGCCGGCGCTCGGCCCGGTGCCCGCGGGGCGCAATTCGGTGCGCATCATCGGCGGCCGCTGGCGCGGCCGGCGAATCGGCTTTCCCGATCTGCCCGCACTGCGGCCGACCCCGGATCGCGTGCGCGAGACCTTGTTCAATTGGCTCCAGCAAGGCGTCGTCGATGCGCGCTGCCTCGACTTGTTCGCGGGCTCGGGCGCGCTCGGCTTGGAGGCGCTGTCGCGCGGCGCGCGCGAAGTGGTGTTCGTCGATCAGGCGATCCCCGCTACGCACAGCCTGCGCGCTGAGCTCGCACGTCTCGGCGGCACCGCCAGGGCGCAGGTCATCGATATGGGCGCGAAGCGCTTCTTGAGCACACCCGGCGAGCCGTTCGATCTGGTATTCGTCGATCCGCCATTCGGACTGCAGGCGCTGCCCCTGTACCTGCCGCTGCTCGCGCAGGGCTCTTGGGTCCAGCCGGGCGGCTTGGTCTACCTTGAATGCGAGCGCGCCGCCGGGGTGCCCACGCTGCCCGCGGGCTGGGAACTGCTGAAATCGAAGTCGGCCGGCGAGGTGGGTTATCATCTCGCGCGGGCCATGGCGTCATCTTGAGCAATGAACAAAACAACAGCGGTCTACCCGGGAACCTTCGATCCGATCACCAACGGCCATCAGGACCTCGTGCGCCGGGCCGCCAGCATCTTCAAGCGCTTGGTGGTCGCGATTGCGGCCAATCCGAACAAGGCGCCGATGTTCTCGCTCGAGCAGCGCGTCGACATGGCAAGACGCGTGCTCGCCGACGTACCCAACGTCGAGGTGCTCGGCTATTCCGGCCTCACGGTGGACTTCGCACGGCAGAACGGCCTGTCGGTGATCGTGCGCGGCCTGCGCGCGGTCTCGGATTTCGAGTTCGAATTTCAGCTCGCGAACATGAGCCGCCATCTCTCGCCCGAGATCGAATCGGTATTCATGACGCCGCAGGAACAATACACCTTCATCTCCTCGACGCTCGTGCGCGAGATCGCCGTGCTCGGCGGCAATGTCTCGGAATTCGTGCATCCCTTGGTCGCGATCGAACTCGCGAAGCACCGCCAGGTCTGAGGCGAGCCCGTCAGGCGCGCTGGCAGTTCGGACACCAATAGGTCGAGCGCTGGCCTTGGGCGAATTGCTTGACGACGCTGCCGCAGCGGCGGCAGGGCTCGCCGGCGCGCTCATAGACGAATAGCCGCTGGCTGAAGTAGCCGGGAATGCCGTCCGCATTGACGTAGTCGCGCAAGGTGGTCCCGCCCGTGTCGATCGCTTCGCGGAGCACCTCGCGGATAGCGGCCACGAGAGCCGCCGCTTGCGCGCGCGTGATGCGCCCGGCCGCGCGGCGCGGCGACAGCTGCGCGCGAAACAGCGCTTCGCTCGCGTAGATGTTGCCGACACCGACGACGAGCTGCGAATTCAGAATCAGCTGCTTGATCGCGACCGCGCGCTTGCGGGTTTTCTTGAACAGGTAGTCGGTGTCGAACTCGTCGCTCAAGGGCTCGGGCGCGAGCTGGGCGAGCAGCGGATGCGCTGCCGCGTCTTGCTCGGTCCACAGCAGGCTCCCGAAGCGGCGCGGATCGTGATATCGCAGCACGGCGCCGCCGTCGATGTGAAGATCCCAGTGATCGTGCGGCAACGGCGGCAGGTTCGCGCCGAGCACGCGCAGGCTCCCCGACATCCCCAAGTGCACGATCAGCGTGCCGGTATCGAGCCCGAGCAACAGGTATTTCGCGCGCCGCTCGACGCGCCGCACGGTCTGATCCCGGATTTTGGCTTCGAGCCCACGCGGGATCGGCCAGCGCAGGCGGCGTTCGCGCACGGTGAGCGCGATCACGCGCCGGCCGAGCAGGGCGGGGGCGATGCCCCGGCGCGTCGTTTCTACTTCGGGCAGTTCGGGCAGTCGCCGACGCCTACTTGATCTTCGATTCTTTGTAGGCGACGTGCTTGCGAACGACCGGATCGAATTTCTTGGTCTCCATCTTGTCGGGATGCAGACGCTTGTTCTTGGTCGTCGTGTAGTAGTGGCCGGTGCCGGCCGAGGAAACCAATTTGATCTTGTCGCGCATGATGAAGAATTCCGTGTTGGATCTTAAGGCCGGTTAAACCTTGACGCCCTGGCTGCGCAGGTCCGCGACGACGACGTCGACGCCGCGCTTCTCGATCGTCCGGAGGCCCCGCGTCGTGACGCGCAAGGAAACGAAGCGCTTTTCGGTTTCGAGCCAAAAGCGATGCGTGTGCAAATTCGGCAGGAAGCGGCGCCGCTTGCGATTGTTGGCGTGGGAAACCGTGTTTCCCGTTTTGGGGCGCTTACCCGTGACTTGGCAGACTCGCGACATGGCGTAACCCTTTGAACTCGAAGAACTTATTGGCTTCAGATAGCAGACAGAGCCGCGCAGGATACCAGAGCGGGGCGCAGCGATCAACGCTCGGGGCCGGGGGCCCTTCGGGAGCGCTAGCGCTGGCCGGTCACGGAGTGCAGCAGCGCCGCGAGGATGCCGCCGCCGGGGCGGCGCGGCAGCACGCGCCGGCGAATCGCATGGTCCACGGCGAACAGCAGTCCCATGAGCCCGAAAGTTCCAAAGTTCACGAACAACGACCACACATGCGCGGAAGCCGCGAAGAACACGACCACGATCGCCGCCGCGAGCAGCGCGTAAAAGACGAACCAGACGATGGTCGCACGGCGCGTATAAGCAATTTCGGCCGCCTCGAGCGGGCCGTGCAGTTGATCGGAGAGCAGCGTGCAGGTTGCAATGCGGCCCGGCAGCAGCGACCGGCCGAACCCGACCGCCACCATGCCGTAGGCGCCGGCTTGCTGCACGAGATCGGACCACTCGTAATGCGTCTTCAGAAACGGCCACGAGATATAAAGCAACGCACCGGTGAGCACCGTGATGAGCGCCGCAACGATCCGCGGTGTCCAGCGCCACGCGAGCGCGATGCCGATCAGCACGATCGGTCCCACCGACAAACCGGCACCGAGGCCCTTGGCATCCGGCGAGGAATAGCTGTATTGCGAGATCGCGGTATAGCCGATCAGCAGCGCCGCCACGACGGCCAACTGACGGATCGGTGCCCGGCGCGGCGCGGCGGCGGCCGCCACGGGCGGCGGCGGCGATGGGTCTTCGGGTTGCGGCGGCACGGCGATTCGTTCCTGAGTTTCTCGTTGATCGCGGGTCGTCCCCACCAGCCCGCGGCGCGAAGTTTAGCGGTCCCATCGCGAAGGGTCCAACCATCCGCTGCGAGCTTATGTCAAAACGCCGCCCTCAATACGCGAGCACAATCCCTTCGCGGCGCGGATCCACACCGCCGTCGAGCGCGCCGTCGGGGCCGACTCGCACGCCCTGCAGACCGGATTCCTCGTATTGGCCGAGATGCACGTTGAGTCCGCGCGCATTGAGCGCGTCGACGAAGCCCGGCGGGAACTTCCCGACCTCGGCCGAAAAATTGGCGTCGTGCGCGACCAGATTCGGCAGCGCGATCGCGCTCTGCATCGACAGGTGCCAGTCGAGCGTCGCGACCAGCGTTTTGATCACGTAGGAAATGATCGCGGGGCCGCCGGCCGAGCCCACGGCCTCGACGAAGCGCCCCTCGGAATCGACGACGATCGTCGGCGCCATCGCCGAGCGCGGCCGCTTGCCCGGCGCCACCGCGTTCGCGGCCGCCCGGCCTTCGCTATCGGTCGGCGAGAAGCTGAAGTCGGTCAGCTGGTTGTTCAAGAAGAAGCCGTCGACCATGCGGCCCGAGCCGAAGATGCTTTCAACCGTCGTCGTCATCGACACGACGTTGCCGGCCGCATCGACAATCACGAAATGCGTCGTGCCGCCGGGTTCGGGCGTGTGGTCGGGTCCGACCTTGGCCGCGCCGGGCGGCACCCCGGCCTGCGGTGGGCTGCTCGCGATGCGATCGCCGATCAGCGCTGCACGGCCTTGCAGGTACCCGGCATCGAGCAGGCCGGCGACGGGGACTGCGACGAACGCGGGATCGGCGACATAGAGATTGCGATCCGCGTACAGCAGCCGCTCGGCCTCGCCGAGCTGCACCCAGGCGACCGGATCCGCTGCACTGCGGGTCTCGATGTCGGTGTGCTCGAGCAGCAGCAAGCCCTGCAGCACATCGACGCCGCCGGCGGGCGGCGGCGGCGTGCAGACGCGCAAGCCCCGCCACGGGCGGCAGAGCGCTTCGGACTCGATCGGCCGGTAGCGCGCGAGGTCTTCGAGCGTCAGCGAGCCGGGAATCGGCTCCTCGTGAACGCGCCGCACGATGTCGGCGGCGATCGAGCCGTGGTAGAGCGCGCGCGCTCCTTCGGCGGCGAGACGATGCACCGTGACTGCATAGGCGGGATTCTTGAGGATATCGCCGGCGGCGAGCCGGGTGCCGTCCGCCTTGGTGAAATAACGGATCACGTCGGGCGCATTCGATTGTGGCGCGCGGCTCACGACCCAGGACGCGAGCCGCGGGCTCACGACGAAGCCCTCGCTCGCGAGCCGCTCGGCCGACCCGAACAGCGCACGCCATTGCAGCTTGCCGTGCTCGTGCTGCAGCAGGCTCAAGGCCGCCAGCGCTCCGGGAACGCCCGTCGAACGCCCGCTCAAGACGCCGGTCGCGCGCGACAGCGGCTGTCGATCCTCGCCGAGAAACATGTCGACGGTCGCGCCGGCGGGGGCGGTCTCGCGGCCGTTATAGCTGCGCACCTGGCGCGTGCTCGCCTCGTAATACGTGATGAATGCACCGCCGCCGAGGCCCGAGCTCTGCGGCTCGACGAGACCCAGCACCGCCTGTACGGCAACCGCCGCATCGGCCGCGCTGCCGCCGGCGCGCAGCACCTCGAGTCCGGCCTGCGAGGCGAGCGGATTCGCGGTGGCGACCAGTGCGTGTCGCGGCAACGCGGCTGCCGCGGCCGTGGAAGCCGCCACCGGCGCCGCAGCGGCTGCGCTAGCCGGCGCCGCAGAGGTCGGTGGCCCGGCCGATGTGAGCACAGGGGTTTGCGGTGGCGACGGCGCCGATGCGCAAGAGGCCAGCAATAGCACGATCGACGTCAAAATCCCCGTGGCGTTCGCGGAGCGGGGGCAGCGCCTACTCACGGCCCGCATCGCTTGCCTCCGCCTCGCGCGCGCCGGCGCAAAATTGGCCCCAGGCCAAACCCATGAACTGCGGGACCGACAGCTTCGGCCGCTCGCTGAATGTCATCGTTTTCGTCATTGCGGATACTCCGAAGTGGCGGGCAGTTTACGCGGATTCCACGGGACTTTTTGACTTGGCCCGCGCTGCGGTCGAGCGACACGCCCGCGCCGTTCCCGACGATCATGTGATCGAGCAGGCGGATGTCGACGAGCGCGAGGGCGTGGTTGACGCGCTGGGTGATCAACTCGTCGGCTTGGCTCGGCTCCGCGACACCGGACGGGTGATCGTGCGCAACGATCACGGCGGCCGAGTTCCACCGCAGCGCCTGCTTGACGATCCCGCGCGGGAATACGTTCGCGCCGTCGATCGTGCCGCGAAACAATTCCTCGAATTGAATCACGCGATGGCGATTGTCGAGGTAGAGACAGCATCAACTGTCTATTGGATCGCAATTTAACAATCACTCACAAGCTCGATCCGGTGTGTTTCTCCACATTCCCACACTATTGACGCCCGTTCCTTGCGTGATGAAACGGCGAAAATGATCGCAGGGATCATGTAATGAGAGGACGATGCCACCGAGCTACGCAACAGAGAACAATCGGCCAGTTGCCGAGATCATTTGCAGTATTGTGGTCATACGCGGCCACAATGTCCTTCTCGACGCGAGCCTGGCCGCTCTCTATGGCGTACCGACCAAGCGCCTGAACGAGCAGGTCCGACGCAACATCCGGCGTTTCCCGGAAGACTTCATGTTCCGGCTCTCGGTCAATGAGACCTTGAGTTTGAGGTCGCAAAATGCGACCTCAAAGCTCCCGGAGCCGAGTCGGGGTGGTCGCCGCTACCTGCCAAATGCCTTCACCGAACAAGGCGTGGCAATGCTCTCGTCGGTGCTCCATAGCGAGCAGGCGGTGGCAGTGAATATCGAGATCATGCGCGCCTTCGTGCGCATGCGTGCGTTGCTGCAATCGAATGAGGAACTAGCGCGCAGGTTCGAACAGCTTGAGGCGCGGCTCGGCGCGAAAGTCGCTGCCCATGATGACTCGATTAGGGCGATCTTAGCGGCTATTCGAGCATTGATGAAGGCGCCACCGACGCCTAGACGCGGAATTGGGTTTACTGCTGACCTCGAGGAGTAGGCCATTGTCGTGTATCGCCCGCGCGCAGAGCGCCGGTAGTCATTTGTGCCAAGGTCATTTCCTTTCCGAAGTATGGGCTGCAAGACTGATGTCATGCGGCCGCGTAACGTGTTCCTCGTCTGATTTGGGGCGAACGGATCGACGGCCGGTGACACGTAGACCATGGGGCCGACGAATGCGCCGTTGGTGGCGGAAATCGAGAATGCCGCCCCATTGACAGGATTCGAGACACCCACGGTAGTCGTGAACGCCACGTAAGAGCCCGCCCCCAGCGTGGCGTCGATACCATTGAACTCCATCTGGGTCGCGAAGGGGACCGGAGCGCTCACGTACAACGCCGGGCCAACCGCACTACCGTTCCACGCCTCGACGACGAGTTCCAAGTTGCCCAGGTTGCCGGTGGCGGGGCCAGCTGCGTAGAACGAAAGGCTGTCGAGCTCGGCGGCTGCCGGTTTGCCCGCTCGGCGAACGAAGAAGCTCTTTAGCGCCGGTTACCCACGAGCAGACTGCACTTGCGGTAGGGCGCCCCGTTACCGGCCGTTCGCCACGGGCGAATTTCGGCACTCCGGCCGATAGCTGCCTGCTCTCATATCAACCCACGCTCCGCAAGCGACACACTGGCGCCGTCGCCGACGATCACATGATCGAGCAAACGAATGTCGACGAGCGCAAGCGCGTGCTTGACGCGCTGGGTGATCAACTCGTCGGCCTGGCTCGGCTCCGCGACACCGGACGGGTGGTTGTGCGCGACGATCACGGCGGCCGAGTTCCACCGCAGCGCCTGCTTGACGATCTCGCGCGGAAACACGCTCGCGCCGTCGATCGTGCCGCGAAACAATTCCTCGAATTGAATCAGGCGATGGCGATTGTCGAGGTAAAGACAGCAGAACACCTCGTGCTCGAGATCGCGCAGGCGCGCGATCAGGAAGTCACGCGTCGCACGCGGGCTCGCGAGCGACGGACCGGTGCGCAAGGTCTCCGCGAGATGCCGACGCGCGATTTCGACGGCCGCGCGCAGCTCCGCGAAACGCGCGAGACCCAAGCCCGGCTCGGCGCAGAAGCGCGCGCGGTCCGCGCCGATCAATTTGCGCAGCGAACTGAAGCTCTGCAGGATCTCGCGCGCGAGCTGCACCGCCGAGCGCCCGCGCCGGCCGCTGCGCAGCAGGATCGCGAGCAGTTCAGCGTCCGACAAGGCTTCGGCGCCGCGCGTCAGCAGCTTTTCGCGCGGCCGCTCGTCGATCGGCCAGTCCCTGATTGCCATGACGACCAGCATGCCGGCGCTGAGGGCGATGAACTAGGCGCATTTCGCCGCTGAGCGCGCAGATTTGCGGGGCAACCCTTTGCGCGTCTAGCCTTGGCGGGGCAAATCTCCGCGGGAGCGGACTTCGCCCCTCAGCGATGCCCCGAACTGCCGAAGCCCTGCCCGCCGCGCAGCGTCGAGTCGAAGCTGTCGACGATTTCGAAATCGACCTGCACGACCGGCACGATCACGAGCTGGGCGATGCGATCGCCGGGATTGATCGTGAACGGCGTACTCGCCGCGATTCCAGCAGGAGACCATGAGCGGCCCCTGGTAGTCCGAATCGATGAGCCCGACGAGGTTGCCGAGCACGATGCCGTTTTTGTGGCCCAAACCCGAGCGCGGCAACAGCATCGCGGCGAGTCCCGGATCCTCGACGTAGATCGAGAGGCCCGTCGGTATCAGTTCGGCCTTGCCGGGCGGAAGCAGCAGCGGCGCATGCACGCAGGCCCGCAAATCCATACCCGCGGAACCCGGCGTCGCATGCGTCGGCAGGGGGAATTCCGCGCCGATGCGCGGATCCAAGATGCGCAACTTGATGCGGCGCCTCATGGCTTGCACGGAACCGCGGCGCTCAGCGCCGCACGCGGCGACTGCGCACGCGATTGCGGGGGGCCGCCGCGGTCGCGGCGCGGCGTTGGCGCGCGCCACGACGCGGGCCGCCGGCCGTCGGCGGCGGTAGACGCTTTGCGATCAGTGCGATCAGTTCGCGCGCGACATCGAGCTTCGGTCCGCGCGCAATTTCAATCTTGCCGCCAGGCCATATGACGGTGAGTGCGTTGTCCTCGCAATCGAATGCGATGCCGTCGCCGACCTTGTTGGCGGCGATCATGTCGAGCTTCTTGCGCTTCAGCTTGCTGCGCGCATTGTTCTCGACATCGGTGGTCTCCGCCGCGAAGCCGACCACGAAGGGCCGCTTGGCCATCTCGGCAACCGATTTGACGATGTCGGGCGCTGGCTCGAGATCGAGCGTGACCGCGACACCCTTCTTCTTGATCTTCTCCTTCGACACGGTGGCCGGCTGAAAGTCGGCTACCGCGGCGGCCGCGATGAACACATCGGCTTCGGCCACGTGCCGATGCACCGCCGCGTGCATGTCGCGGGCGCTCTCGACGTCGAGGCGCGTCACTCCGGTCGGCGTCGGCAGTGTCACCGGTCCGCTCACGAGCGTCACGTGGGCGCCGGCCTCACGCGCGGCCGCCGCCACGGCGTAGCCCATCTTTCCAGAGCTGCGATTGGTCAGATACCGCACCGGATCGAGGCGCTCGCGCGTGGGACCCGCGGTAATCAGGACGTTGAGCCCGGCGAGGATGCCGGCATTCGGCGGCGGCTCGAGCAGGCTTTCCGCGAGTTTCGCCGGTTCCCACATGCGCCCAAGGCCGGTTTCGCCGCAAGCCTGGTCGCCCTCACCCGGACCCAGCAAGCGCACGCCGCGGGCCAGCACGGTGCGGATGTTCGCTTGGGTCGCCTTGTTCGCCCACATCACCCGATTCATCGCGGGCGCGATGGCGATGGGCGCCTCGGTGGCGAGGCAGAGCGTCGCGAGCAGGTCGTCCGCGCGTCCTTGCGCGAGACGCGCGATGAAATCGGCGCTTGCGGGAGCCACCAACACGATCTCCGCCCATCGCGCCAGTTCGATATGGCCCATGGCCGCTTCCGCGGCGCTGTCCCACAGATCGGTGCGCGCGGGGCGGCCGGAAACGGCCTGGAAGCTCATCGCGGAGACGAATTTTTGCGCGGCCGCGGTCATGACGACCTGGACGTCGGCGCCGCGCTCGATGAGGCGCCGCACGAGATCAGGACTCTTGTAGGCGGCGATGCCGCCCGTGACGCCCAGCAAAATGCGTTTGCGCGGCGTCAACGGCTGACCTTCAATTCCTTGAAGCGGGCGATGTCGCTCTCGAATTGAGCGCGCATCATCGCGTCTTCTCGCTGCTTCTCCAACAGGTTCTGCTCTTGCGTGTGGATGTCGTTGGCCATGTGCACCAAGTCGTCGGCAATCTGGTCGGGCATCTGAGCAGCCTGCGGATCGCTGCTATAGGGCCGGTACGCCATCGTGGCCTTCTCGAGCTTGTGCATGCGGCCGGTCAGCAGATCGAGGAACTGGCTCGTGACGCGCATCTGATCGGTCAGCAGCGCAAGTCGCTGGTCGCGGAGCCGCTCGATCTCCTGGACCGAGGTGTAGGTGATCAGCAAATTCTTGTCGCGGTTGCGGAGTTCTTCGGCGGCCTGCTTGCGCTGTTCGTCGATCAGCGCCTGCTCGGGGGATTTTTGCGCGTCGAGGTGATCGACCTGCACGCCCTTGGAATTGAAGACCTCGTGTTCTTGATTCACGTATTCCGGCGGAATTTGATCGCCGTAATGCGAGACTCCTTTCTCATCGACCCACTTGTAGAGCCGGCGGCCGGACGGGATGTTGTCGGCCGACGCCCAACCCGCGCCAACCAGCAGCAATATCGGGGCAACGATCCAAGCAGCATTCCTCACGGACTATCCTCCATCCCTACCGGCACCATTGCCTGCGGATGGGGGCCATTGTGATCGGCCCCGAGCGGGTTTTCCAGGGCGTGGTCTTCAGTCTGCGACGCCATAACGATCCCGATAGGCAACCATGCTGGATAGTTCTAAGCCGGCCCCTCGCGCCCGCATGTGGCCGATCAGGTCGGCCAGGGTCAGGATCGCGACGACCGGAATGCCATACTGCACGCCGACTTCCTGAACGGCCGACAGCGCGCTTGTCGCGCCGCGTTCCTGCCGATCGAGGGCGAGAACGACCCCCGCGGGCTGCGCGTGCGCCCCGTGGATGATTTCGATCGACTCGCGAATCGCGGTGCCCGCGGTGATGACATCGTCGACGATGAGCACCCGCCCGGCGAGCGGGCCGCCGACGATCAGCCCCCCTTCGCCATGGTCCTTGGCTTCCTTGCGGTTGAACGCGAACGGGAGGCTCAGGCCGTGGTGGTCGGCGAGCGCGGCGGCCGTCGCGGTCACGAGCGGAATGCCCTTGTAGGCGGGGCCGAACAGCATCTCGAACGGCAGGCGCGAGGCGGCGATCGCGGCCGCATAAGCGCGGCCGACGGCCGCAATCGCCTCTCCGGAGCTGAACAGTCCGGCATTGAAGAAATAGGGACTTTCGCGCCCCGACTTCAGCCTGAAGCTGCCGAACCTCAGGACGCCGAGTCGCAGGCACAGCTCGATGAACTCGTTCTTGTAGGCGCTGGTCATGGCCGCCGAAGTCTCGCAAGGGAAGCGCGCCTCCGCAAGCTGGAGATGGACTGGTATCATCGCGCGCAATGCGAATCGTGACCTTCAATGCGAACGGTATCCGTTCCGCAGCCGCGAAAGGCTTCTTCGAGTGGCTGCCGGCCCAGAACGCCGACGTGGTCTGCGTGCAGGAGACCAAGGCACAGGTCGAACAGCTGCAGGATCCGAAGTTCTGGCCGCAAGGCTACGATTGCCACTATTACGATGCCGAGAAAAAGGGCTATTCCGGCACGGCGCTCTATACGCGCAAGCCCCCGCTGAAGGTTAGCCGAGGGTTCGGGGTTCACGAATTCGACCGGGAAGGGCGCTATCTGGAGGCGCGCTTCGGGCATCTCGCGGTGGTATCGCTCTATCTTCCATCGGGATCCTCGGGCCCCGAGCGCCAGGCCTCGAAGTTCCGCTTTCTCGAGGCATTCCTGCCGCATTTGCGCAAATTGCAGCGGCGCAAGATTCCGACGATTCTCTGCGGCGACTGGAACATCGCGCACAAACCCATCGATCTCAAGAACTGGAAGTCCAACCAGAAAAACTCAGGTTTTCTGCCCGAAGAGCGCGAGTGGCTCGATCACCTGTTCGGGCCCCACCGATACGTCGATGCATTCCGCGAAACCAACACCGCGGCGGATCAATACACCTGGTGGTCGAACCGCGGGCAGGCGTATGCCAAGAACGTCGGCTGGCGCATCGACTACCACATCGCGACCGCGGCGGTCCGCGGCAAGGTCAAAGGCGCCCGGATCTTCAAGGATCGGCGCTTTTCCGATCACGCGCCGCTGATCATCGACTACGAGTTCGAGTTCTAGCGAGTGTCAGCGCAAGCTCCGGAAACGCTGCTGCAGGCGCTCAAGCAGCGGCGCATGGCAGCGATTCTGCTGCTCGGCGCCGCCTCGGGTCTGCCGCTCAACCTGACGCTCTCGACCCTGCAGGCCTGGCTCTCGGACGCCAAGGTCGACATCAAGACGATCGGCATCTTCGGCTTGGTCGGCATGCCTTACTTGCTGAAGTTTCTTTGGGCGCCGCTGCTCGACCGCTATATCCCGCCGCTGCTCGGGCGGCGGCGCGGCTGGATCGTCGTGTTTCAGCTCGCGCTCGCGCTCGCGATCGGCGTCATGAGCCTCAGCGATCCGGCGACGATGCCGGCGGCGCTCGGGGTCATCGCGCTCATCGTCGCGTTCCTGGGTGCCTCGCAAGACATCGTCGTCGATGCCTACCGCGTCGATGTGACCCCTCCGCAGGAACGAGGACTCGCCTCCGCTGTCACGGGCTTCGGCTTTCGCAGTGCCATGATGTTCGCCGGTACGGTCGTCGTGTTGATCGCGTCCTTCGTCGGTTGGCACATTGCGTACGGTGTCGTCGCGGTGCTGATGTCGCTCACGATCTTTGCGACGATCTGGGCGCTGGAACCCGAGAACCCGGGCCGTCCGCCGCTGACGCTGCGGGATGCGGTCGTCGAGCCGGTGCGTCATCTGCTCGCCCGGCCCGGGGCCTGGGGCCTGTTGCTGCTCGTGCCGCTCTACAAAATCGGCGATGCGTTCGCGCTGAGCCTCTACAGCGCATTCATGATCGAGGGTGTCGGATTTTCGCTGAGAGAACTCGCGATCGGCGGCAAGCTCAACATGACGATCTCGACGATGATCGGCACGGCGCTCGGCGGCTGGATCTACATGCGCTGGGGTCTGTACCGGTCGTTGCTGACGTTCGGCGTGCTCCAAGCGCTCACGCTGCTGCTGTTCATGTGGCTTGCGCTCGCCGGCAAACACCTCTGGCTCTTGGTTCTCGCAACGACCGTCGACACCCTCGCGGGCGGCATGGGCCAGGCGGCCATCGTCGCATTCCTCATGACGCTCTGCGAGGCGAGCTACAGCGCGACCCAGTATGCATTGCTGTCGGCGCTCTCGGCGGTGCCGCGAGTCACGATGGGCTGGGTCGCGGGGCATGTCGTGGCGGGCGTGGGCTGGGCCAATTTCTTTCTGGTGACGTTCTTGACGTGCATTCCAGGGCTCATTCTGCTGCTACGGCTGCGCGGGCGCGTCAGCGAATTGGAGGCCCGCGAGAAGGAGAGCGCCGCCGCCGGCTGAACGCTTCGGCGCGCCGCTCTCAGCGCGCGCGCCGCTCATAGGCTAGATCCCAAACGCCGTGGCCGAGGCGCTCGCCGCGCCGCTCGAAGCGCGTCGGCTGCCGGAACGGCGGCCGTTCGACGTAGGTGCGATCGGCGCTCAGTGACAAAAGGTCCGGATTCGCGTTGCAAACCTCGCGCATCTGCTCCGCGTACGGCTGCCAATCGGTCGCGAGACGCAGCACTCCGCGCGACTGCAATTTCTGCGCGAGCGTCGCCACGAATCCGGGCTCGATGAGGCGGCGCTTGTGGTGGCGCTTCTTGTGCCACGGGTCGGGAAAGAACACCAGCACTTCGGCGAGCGTCGCATCGCCGATCCCCGCCGCGAGCACCTCGACGGCGTCATGGCAAATCACGCGCAGGTTCGAAAGACCCGCGTGCTGCGCTTGCAGCAGCAGGCGGCCTATACCCGAGCGATGCACCTCGACGCCGAGATAGTCGATACCCGGATTGGCGATCGCGAGCGCGCCGAGAACCTCGCCGGTGCCGAAGCCGATCTCGAGGCAGCGCGGCGCTGCGCGGCCGAAGACCGCCTCGAGATCGAGCGCGGCGCCGCCGAACTCCAGTCCATACCGCGGCCACAGCTCGCGCAGCGCGCGGTCCTGGGCGGCGGTGATGCGTCCGGCGCGCAATACGAAGCTGCGGATGGGCCGATGGGTCAACATGACTGCAAAGTGTGCCTGATATGATCCCAAGAATGCGCAACAACCGGTCGAGCCGGCTACCCCTTTTTGCCTTGAGCGTGATCTGCTTCGCCGCCGCCGGTTGCGCGAGCCTGCCGCGGCACGTGCACAAGGAGCACAGCGAGGCGTTGCGCGACGTTTCCGGAACGACGCTCGGCCGAATCGTCACGGAGACCGAGCGGCGCAATCTCTCGGGCATCCGGCTGCTCGCCTCGGGCGAGGAGGCCCTCGCGAGCCTCATCGCGCTCGCCGACCGCGCCGAACGCACGCTCGACATCCAGTACTACATCATCACCCAGGACGAGTCGGCGCGCATCGTGTTGCAACACGTCCGTCGCGCCGCGGAGCGCGGCGTGCGGGTCCGGATCCTCGTCGATGACTTCAACACGGCAGGGCAGGACCGGCGCTTCATGCATTTGGGACAGCACGCCAACATCGAAGTGCGCGTATTCAATCCATTTCCGGGCGGCCGGTCGGCCGTCTGGACGCGATTGCTCGCCTCGTTCGCGGAGTTGCCGCGCATCAACCATCGCATGCACAACAAACTGTTCGTCGCCGACAACGCGCTCGCGATCACCGGCGGGCGGAACATCGGCGACCAATACTTTACGCGAGACAAAGACAGCAATTTCATCGATCTCGACGTGGTTGCCGCCGGCGCCATCGTGCCGCAGCTGTCGGCCTCGTTCGACGCGTTCTGGAACAGCAAGTATGCCTACCCGATCGCGTCCGTCGCCGCGCCCGTGCCGCTCGAAGCGGAGCCGAAGTGGCTCGACGAGGGTGCGGCGGCCGGTGCCGCGTCGGCGCAGTCCGGGGCGGATTTTCTCGCGCGCGAACTCGACGCCCGGCAGCTCGAGCTCGCGTGGGTGCCTGCCACGGTGCTCGCCGACCGGCCCGCGAAGATCGCGAGCGAAAGCAGTCCGGACCAGGAAGAAACGATCGCCAACGATTTGTCCGCGCTGATCCGCTCCGCCAGCCAGGAACTCATCATCATCTCGCCGTATTTCGTCCCGGGCGCCGACGGCATCGCGCTGCTGCGCAGTCTCGTGCGGCGCGGCGTGCACATCCGCATTTTGACCAACTCGCTGGCCGCGACCGATTCGCCGCTCGTGCACATCGGCTATTCGCATTATCGCGTCGAGCTGCTGCACCTCGGTGTCGACCTCAGCGAAGTGCGGCCCAAGCTCGGCACCACGCGGCCGCGATTTCACCCGTTCCGTTCGGGCTACGCGAGCCTGCATGCGAAGGCCGTCGTCGTCGACGAGAAAACCGTGTTCATCGGTTCGCTGAACATGGACGCGCGCTCGGCGCGCATCAACAGCGAACTCGGCCTCGTGATTCGAAGCGGCGAGATCGCCCGCCAGGTCACTGCGGTGCTCGACGACATCAGCGCGGACGGCAGCTACCACCTCGAGCTCGAGGATCACAGCAACCGCATCGAATGGATCAGCGGGCCGCCGGGCGCGCAGCAAATCTGGCACCGGGATCCGGAGGCGACGGAGCTGCAACGCTTCGTGCTGAAGCTGCTGACGCCGTTCGCGCCCGAAGAGCTGCTATGACTCGCCGAGTTTGAGTCCTCGCAGATATTCCTTGACCTTCGGGCGGAAGCCTTCGCTGCTCGTCACCGTTGCGCCGCCGGCGAGAACCAAGATGAAATCGCCGCGCAGCGTCCGGTTGACCTCGCGAACGAAGTTCATGTTCACGATGCAGGAGCGGCTGATGCGCAGCATCGGCTGCGATCGCAACGCCGATTCCGCCTGTTGCAGCGTACCGCGCGCATGGAAGTTGTCGCGCCCCACGCGGATCGAGATGTAGTTGCGATCCGATTCGATGAGCTCGACTTTGGCGGCGTCGAGCACGTGCAAGTGCCCCGCGAATTCGGCGAGGATCCGCGGCCGTTCCTCGTCGCGCGCCTGCCGCCGATTCTCGAGCTGCGCGAGGATCTCGGCGAGTGCGGCCTGGGGGTCGCCGCCGGCCGCGGGCAAGGTTCGCGGCCGCACGCGCGCAAGAGTCTTCCGAAAACGGTCCTGGTCGAACGGCTTGAGCAGATAGTCGACGGCATTGAGTTCGAAGGCCTCGACCGCGTAGGTGTCGTAGGCGGTCACGAACACGATCGACGGCAGCCCGGCGGGATCGAGCGAGCGCGCGAGTTCGATGCCGTTCAGGGGATCCATCTGGATGTCGAGAAACAGCAGGCGCGGCTGCCGCGAGCGGATCGCCGCGATCGCGCTTTCGCTGTCGCCGTATTCGCCGATCACACACAGGTCCGGCTCCTGCGCGCAATACTCACGCAGCGCGCGCCGTCCCGCGGCCTCGTCGTCGACGATGATCACATCGATCATGCGCCCTCGATCTCGTAGATCAGCGGCATCCGGATTTCGACCGACCAAAGATCCTGTTCCCTGCCGTAGCGCAGCGTGCCCGCGGCGCCGAACTGCACGGCGAGGCGCTCGCGCACGTTGTTCAGGCCGATGCCGTCCTGCCCCTTGACCGACTGCGGTGCAACGGTATTGGTCACGCTGAGGATCAGCGCCTCGCCGGCGATCTCGGCGCCGAGCCGGATCGTGATCGGGCCCTGGTGTCCCGCAAGTCCGTGCACGATTGCGTTCTCGACGAGCGGCTGCAGGATCAGGCTCGGCACCCAGACCGGCGGGATCTTAGGTAGATCGGGCAACGCCACGCTGATCCGGTCTTCGAAGCGCCGCTGATGCAGCTCCAAATACAGTCTCGCGAACTGCATCTCGTCGGCGAGACGCGAGTAGTCGTGCTCCCCCGCGTTCAAGAGCCGCCGCAGCAGGTCCGCCAGTTGCACGACCATCGCCTGGGCGCCGCGCGGGTCCCACTCGATGTTGCCTCTGATCGTGTGCAGCAGGTTGAACAGCGTATGCGGCGACAGCTGCATGCGCAGCGCAGCGAGCCGTGCGGCGTTGGTCGCGCGCTCGAGCGCCGCGACCTGCAATTCGGCGTCGCGGAAGCGCTTGTAGATCATTGCGCCCCGGATGAGTGCGAGGCCGAATCCGTAGGACGGCAGAAAGGCCATGAAGCTCGCGAACCACAGCGACGGCAGTGCCGGGTCCTGCAAGGTGTGCGACATGCCGGCGATGTGAGTCGGGTCGTGCATCGGGTCGCCGATCAACACCTCGGAGAGCATCATCGCCGGGTATGCGATTGCCGCGAACGCGGCGGCGAGCATCACCTGAAACGCAATCGCGAGCCACAGCGGGCGCCAACTGACGATCAGCGAAGCCCAATACGACGCGATCAGCGCCGGTAGTAGAAAAAGGTGCTGCAGGACCCGTGCGTTCCAGGGCGCGAACAGCAGCACCGACGTGAACTTGGAGATGCCGATGCGCATGCCGTAGGCGTACAGGACGTTCGAGGCCGTCACGTAGAGCCAAAACACGCACACGATCGCCAGGAATTGGCGGCGCGTCATGCCGTACGCGACCTCCTCCCCAGCGAAAAATCCCTGCGTTTGCCAGTTCATCGCGGATTAGCGTAGCGCAATTGCGGCCCGATCGAGCGGTCCGGGACGAAGTGCGGGACGAAGCCGTCGCCGGCGGGGACGAGTTCGACGGGCGCCCGCAGACCGGGGTGGCTGCGCAGGTGTTTGATAGCGCCCGTCGCAATCATTTCATCATCCCAAAGGAGATCTGCCATGAACACATCGATCAACGACGGAGCGGCACGGTCGGGCCGCCGAATCGTCTTGACGCTGCTCGCCGGTTCGATGATCGGCGCGTTCGGCGCCGCGAGCGCAGGGGCGGCCACCACCGATACGGCGGCATCTGCCGCCGACGAACCGTCGGTCGTGGTTCGCTATGGGGATTTGGACCTCACGAGTGAGGCCGGTGCGCGCAAGCTATATCACCGCTTGGTGGTCGCGGCGCGGCAGGTTTGCCCCGACGGCTCGAGCCGCGACTTGTCGGTCTTGAGAGAGGTGGGGGCCTGCCGCAACCAGGCGATCGTGAAGGCCGCGCGCCAAATCCCGAGTCCGCAGCTCGCGGCGCTGGTGGCCACCTCGATCAAGGCAAGTTGAAGCGGCGGAGGCTCATCGGCATTGGGCGGCGGGTCCACCCGCCGCCCTAGGCATTGTCCTCGTAGCGCTTGATGCCGCTCATGAGTTCTTCATGCGCCTCGGCGAGTCCGCCCCATCCGATCACCTTGACCCACTTGTTGGCTTCCAAATCCTTGTAGTGCTCGAAGAAGTGCTGCATCTGCTTGAGGCGAATCTCCGGAACGTCCTCGATCGAACGCCAATGCTTGAACAGCGGGCAGCTCTTGTCGATCGGTACGGCGAGTAGTTTGGCGTCGCCGCCCGCTTCGTCCGTCATGCGCAGGATGCCGACCGCCCGGCAGCGCACGACCACGCCGGGCAACAATGGAAACGGCGTGTGCACGAGCACGTCGACCGGATCTCCGTCCTCGGAAATCGTGCGCGGCACATAGCCGTAGTTGGCCGGATAATGCATCGCCGTCATCATGAAGCGATCCACGAACAAAGTGCCCGAGTTCTTGTCCACTTCGTACTTGATCGGATCCGCGTTCATCGGGATCTCGATGATCACATTGAATTCTTCGGGCAAATGCTTGCCGGCCGTCACGTCGTTGATGCTCATCCAGATACGGTGTCCTTGAATTGCGCCGACCCGGAGTATACCGTTGCGGCATCAAACGGTTACACTCAATGCCGTGAAATCGCTGCAGCATTTGATCGACAGGAATAGGGAATGGGCCGCGAATATCGTGCGCCGCGACCCCGAATTTTTCTCGCGTCTGGCGCGCCAGCAGTCACCGCGCTACTTGTGGATCGGCTGTTCCGACAGCCGCGTTCCGGCCAATGAGATCGTGGACCTTCCCCCCGGCGAATTGTTCGTGCATCGCAACGTTGCCAACATCGTCGTGCATACGGACTTGAACTGCCTGTCGGTCATGCAGTTCGCGGTCGACGTGCTCAAGGTCGAGCACATCATCGTCTGCGGCCACTACGGCTGCAGCGGCGTGCGATCGGCGCTGTCGAACGAACGCTTGGGGCTGAGCGACAACTGGCTGCGCCACGTGCAAGATGTCCGCGACCGGCACGAGTCGCAGCTCGCCGGCGTGACCTCGCGCGCCGATCGGGAAAATCGCCTCTGCGAACTCAACGTGCTCGAGCAGGTCACGCACGTCTGCCAAACCTCGATCATCCGCGACGCTTGGGAGCGTCGCCAGCCGGTGCAGGTGCACGGCTGGATCTACGGCCTGCACAACGGACTGGTGCGCGACCTCGATTACACGGTCGCCTACGCCGCCGCGCAGCGCGCCGGCTACGAGCAGGCGCTCGCGGCGCTGCTGCCCGTGCAATGACCCCACCGGGTCTCGAGCACGCCTACTTGCGGCGCGAGCAGCTCGCCGCGCGCCCGGCGTCCTGGTGGGATCAGGTGCTGGGTGTCGTCGGATTCGAGGAGCTGCCGGAAATAGCGCCGGGCTGCGCGCCGATCGCGGCGAGCATGACGCCCGCGCTCGGCGGCAGCGAAGCCCTATGCGAGGTCTGGCGCGTCACGGGCGAGCCCGCGGCGCATACCGCGCCGGCGACCGCGACCCGCGGACGCGTGCAATACCGGTGCGCAGGCCCCTTGATGTTCGGCTCGCTGACGATCGATGAGGCGCAAGCTGCGGGGTGCGGCGCGGCGCGCCCGATCGACGGCAACGGCGGCGCGACCGCGCTGATGCGAGCGACCGACGCGGCGTATCGCGAAATCTTCGAGCTCACGACGGCGAGCGGCTATCCGCATCTCGTGCGAATCTGGAATTATCTGCCCGAGATCAACCGTCAGGCCGACGGCGAAGAGCGGTATCGGCAATTCAATTCGGCGCGCAAGGCGGTGTTTCAAGACTGTGGACGTCTGACCGCAGGCAGCGTACCTGCCGCGAGCGCACTCGGTTCCAAGGCCGGCAGCCCACTGTCGCTGATTTTTCTCGCCGCGCGCGAGCCGCCGCTCGCGATCGAAAACCCGCGCCAGGTCAGCGCCTATCATTACCCGCCCCAATACGGCGAACACAGCCCGCTATTTTCCCGCGCGAGTCTCATGTGCGCGACCGCCGGCACGAATCTGTTCGTCTCCGGCACCGCGAGCATCGTCGGCCACGAGACGCTCCATCCTGGCGATGCCGCCGCGCAAACCTCCGAGTCGCTCGCGAACATCGCCGCGGTCGTCGATGAAGCCAACCGGCTGTCGGGCCCCTCCCGCTACGCGCTCGATCGGCTGACGTTCAAAGTCTACGTGCGCCGCCCCGGCGATCTTGCGGCGATCGCCCGCGAAATCGAACGCAGCGCGGCGCGCGCGGCACCGATCGTTTACCTGCAAGCCGATGTCTGTCGCGAAGAATTGCTCGTCGAGATCGAGGCGAGCGGCGCATCCGTTTCCCCCTGGCGCGTCCGTCAGAACGCGAAATAAGGCCCCGCGCCCTTCGAGCTGGATTTTCCCTCGTAGACTTCGTAGACATGGCGGCCGAAAAAGAACGGCAGCCCCAAATCAAATGTATCGGCCGAGTTCGTCGCGTCGAAAATCCCGCCGAGATTGCTGTACGCCGCGTCTTCGGGGCCATCGGTAAACAAGGTTTCGGCATTCGCAATGCTGAACGTCGCGGGAACCTTGGTGCCGCCGGTGCCCGACGCCGTGAATGCGACCAGCGATGCCGCAAGGTTTTCCGTGGATGCAGGGCAGTAGAAACCCAGAATATTGCTGTTCGCGCACTGAGTAATGGAGGGGTCGTTGAAGAACAGACCGTTCGAGCCGCTGTCCAAGAAACTGCCGGCGTAGGTCTGGCCGTTGAACGACACCGACAGGTAGCTGGTGTCGGTTTCGACTGCGAGCACGGTCTGCGCGCCCGATGCGTTGTTGGCGGCCGTGTCGACGCCGAACACGATCGCACCGCTCACCGATGTGGCGCCCGTGGCGTTCACGCTCGGCAGCTCGATGATCAATCCGTTGTTGTCGGTCGCGAACAGCGTTGCGGGATTCGGCAGCTGCTCGGCGATATCCACGAGAGTGCCGACGCAATTCGTCGCCGTGGAGCACGCATAATAAAATCCCGCATTGGTCGATTCGACGCAGGATGGGCCGCAATCGGTCGCCGGAGTTCCGACCCCGAGTATGCCGTTCGAGCCGAAACTCGTGACCGTATCGAGCGGCGCACCAACGCTCGCGCAGGCCGGCGGGATCGTCGCG
Source organism: uncultured Gammaproteobacteria bacterium (assembly GCA_963782845.1). Lineage (GTDB taxonomy): Bacteria > Pseudomonadota > Gammaproteobacteria > Steroidobacterales > Steroidobacteraceae > Bog-1198. The sequence goes on from CAWALM010000004.1 coordinate 709,878, forward strand.
AAATTCGCAGCTCCGATGATCTGCACTGCGAGCGACGGGGCGCTCTCGCCGGCGATCGTCATGTCGGCGCTCGCCAGCGGCCCCCAGCTGAATCCGTCGGCAAATTGCGCACATTCGACCAGCGTTGCGCCGGAGGGGGTGAGTTTCGCCGGCAGCGTGAGCGTGAGCGCCGAGGCGAGTATGCGCAGGCCGCTCGATTGCGTGTCGATCTCGATGTCGTCGATCGTCTGGCAATTGGTGGTGCTTCCCGGCACGCACAGCGTGACCGAGGTATAGAGCGTATTGACTGCATTGGCGCCGGTCGGCCCTGCATCGACGACCGCCGTGGCGACGTTGGTCGTCGGGGTCGGAATGGGGTTCGGGTTGCCGGAGCCCGTCGGTTTGGAACCGCCGCCGCCGCAGGCAACGAGTGCAATTGCCAGCAATCCCACGATCTGCAAGCGAATGGTATTCACCGGCAGGTTCTACCGCAACTCATTGCCGGAAACTCCAGCCGGCACCAGTGGCAGCAGCACCGCGCGTCCCGTAAATGCGCGCATGTGGCCGCTGCTCACAATGCTGAGGTCGCTGCGGGCGAGGCTCAAGTGATGGTGTCCGCCGTGCCGCGACTGCGCGGCGCCGAGATAGTCGGCAAACGATGAACCGAGAATCTGCCTCAAGTCGGGCAGCGCAGCTCCATTCCAGGTGACCGCAAACACGATTCCGGCGCCGGTCACGTATTCGCGCACGCTCGTGCCCGAGGGCAAAGTCAGTTCGTGGATCTCATAGCCGGGATGGACGCTCACGTTGATCGACGCGTGCAGTCCCGCTTGATCGGCGGCGATCGATTCCATCGAGGCGCCCAAGGCTGCCTGGGAGATGCCGGGCAATAACAGTGCCCCGCAACCCGTGAGCGCCGCACCGACGATGACCGCAGCGGCGCTCAGGCGCGCTTGCCGACCCAAGCTTCGAGGGATCACGCCCATTTCGTACCCGGCTTTGGCGAACAACGGCCAAATTGCACTGCGCCAACCCGCAACGATTCGCATCGGCATTGACCTTCTCCAGCCTTGGCGCCCTGGCTCGTCAGAGCAAGCGTGGTGCGCCGACCCTAGTGGACCGCGATCGACCGCGGCCCGCTGCCGGCAAGAAACGGCGAACCGCCGACCGCCGTCAACAAACCGGTGCCCGAACTCACCGAATAAACCGATATCTCGCCGGAATTGCCGTTGGCTACGTAGGCAAACGTGCCGGCCGGATCGATCGTCACGAAAATCGGCAATGCGCCGGCAGCGACGCTCGCACCGCTCGAGGTGAGCGCGCCCGTGCTCGGAGTGATCGTGTAGGCGGCAACCTGGTTCGCGGCGTTCGCATTCGCGGCGTAGACATGCGCGCCGGCGGGATCCACGGCGACCGACAGGGCGCCAGACCCCGTCGAGAACGGCGATCCGATCACCGGCGTGAGCGCGCCCGTGTCAGTCGCGATCGCGTACGCCGAAATCGTCGAGGCACCGGAATTCGCGACATAGGCATACGTGCCGGTCGGATCGATTGCGATCGAAGCGGCGCTCTTACCCGCTGCGAATGGGGATCCCGTGACGCTCGAAAGTGCGCCGGTCGCGAAATCGATCGAGAGCACCGACACGGAGCCGTCGGTGGAATTCACGACATAAAGGTAGTTGCCGGCAGGATCGGTGCGCAAGCTGATCGGTCCCGCGCCGACTGCAAACGGCGAACCGTTGATCGCGGTCAAGGCACCCGACGCGATCGCATAACCAGACACGCTGTTGGACGCGAGGTTGGCCACATACAAATAGTTGCCGGAGGGATCGATCGTCAAGTCGACGGGCCCGCTCCCGGTCGTCACCGACGCGTTGAGCGCGGACAGCGCGCCGCTCGCGGAATCGATTGAATAGACGCTCACGGTATTCGCGCCGTTGTTTGCGACGTACGCGTAGTCGCCGTTGGGGTCGACCGCGATCGCAGTCGGCGTCGTGCCGGTCGGGCCGAACGGGGAGTTCGCGATCTGGGTCAGAAAGCCCGTCGATTCATTGATCGCATAGGCCGAAATATTATTCGAGGCTTGATTCGCGACCCATGCAAACTGCCCCGCCCGGGTGCAGGTCACGATGACATGGGTGATCGCGGCCTTGTCGATGGTGCCGGAGCCGTTGTAGACCGTGCAGGTCTGGGTGGGATTCGAAGGCTGGGTCGCAACGGTCACGGAGTAAGCCGTGCCGTTTTGGACACCGGTCCCAAATGCAAATCCGCCGTTGCCCGAAATGCTGAGGCTGTTGCCGCCGTTGTCCTCCAAGACTAGCCCGGAGCCGGACAATCCCGTGACCGTGCCGCCGACCTGGTATTTGAGGTTGTTGCAGCCGCCGAGGCTGATCAACGAGACTGCCAGACCGATCCAAATAATGACCTTCAATGCGGCTCCCCGAGACGTCGATCTTGATAAAACTTCACAATCATGGACTTACGCCTCAGAGATTGCGATGAAATAGACTTTGGTGGGGATATGGAGTTCCCTGCCGACCGCTCTGTCCTCGCATTTTGGTGTACGGCTACGGTCTCGATCGAGTCGGTGCCTCGGCTGGATGTTGACTCTTCCGCGGCATCGGCGAGCGGTCCTGCCGCGCCGGGCATGCACCGCCGCCGGTGTGCGCTAATGCCATGATCTCCAAGGTGTTTCTAGTCGCCAACCGGCACGGCGACGGATCCTCCGTCCCCGTGTTATGGAAGATTCATTTGCGGGTCACATGAAACCGCCTCTAGGCCGATAGCATGGATCGCACGCGGAAGGTGGGTGCGACTGATCCTCGTGTTATCGAATATTCACGAGCCATACATCATCGTGTCGATCGAATTGTGGAGAGTGGCGAAGCCGGCATTGCGGTTGCAGATGGTTTGACGACGTCAAACGTACCGAGAACAACCAGGGACCAGGGGTAAACACGATGGCGAATGCAAAGAAGCTGACGGTCACGGCGATTGCCGCGCTGGGCCTCGTGGTTCTCGCAGGCGGAGCCCGCGCATCCGAGGTCGTCTACGATGAAGTTCCCGGCGGCACCATCACTATCACCGCGACGGATTTGACCAATTCAAGCGTAATCATCGGCTTGTCGAACAACGTGTGGCAGCTCACCAACGGTGCCGCAACGAATGTGGGCTTCGACGCGGCGGGGCTCAGTCTTGATTCGTTTGTATTCACGACGTCGGGGTCGATGACGATTACGTCTCCCACGGCCTATGCCGGAACGACGATCCAACTCGCGAGCGCGAGCCTCAATAGCACCGGGGCAACGCCGGTCTCGAACTTGGGCGGCGGAAACTATCAATTCACGAATGCCGGCGCGACCGTCTCGGCGATGTGGTCGGTCAATCACGGTACGCTGCAGACTCTTACGGGTGGCGGCACCACGGGCCTAGGCGGGTCCGTCGGGATCGGCACACAGGATACTCTGGGGGTTGATGGGATCACGATGGGCATCATCACCGTTGCGGGCCAACAGATCAGCCTCAAGGCGGATATCGCATTCAACGGCGCGCAGGTGCCGTTGCCCGCGACGGCTTGGCTGTTCACCTCCGGTCTCGCTCTCCTGGGTGCACCGATGTTGCGGCGGCGCATTCGAAGCCCCGCGTGAGCAGCGCGACGCAATTGGATCAGGCTCGTTTTCGGGAGACACGCGTGATGGGAACAACAGTGAGCGCAATCGGATCCGGCAGCGGCGGGACCGGCAGATACGGCGCGGTGGGCGCGGCTCTCGTTCTGGCTCTTGGACTCGCACTGTTCCCGCAGGTGTCCTCTGCAAGCACGGTCACGGTGTCGGGAGGCGGCCTCGATGCCGGCGCGCTCTGCTCGATCGGCGCACTCTGCCCGACCAATCCCGTCGCTGGCTATGGCTACAGCAGCGGCGGCGCAGTGACGGGCACACTCGACTACAACAGCGTCACCGACACGGCGAATTTCAGCTTTACGCTGACCGCGAACACCTACTTTGGAACCGAAGAGCTGGCGGCTGGGTCGACATTCTCCGCGAGCGCGATACCCGTAACCGTGACCACCAACAGCGGCATTCAAACCGTCAGCCTCGGCTCGCCCCCGGTGGACGCCAGCACCAGCAATGTACAGTTCATCAGTCCAACCTTGACGATGATCGAGAATAACCCGTCATTGTCCGCACTTTCATGCACGATCAGTGCCGTTGCCGGACAGTGCGGCGTGTCTGTGGGTTCGGTAAACGGCGCCGGGAATGCGCTTGAGTTCGTTGATGCGCAAAACAATGACTACAATGCCTATCTCACGTTCAACGTGAACGTGATTCCGGTGCCGCTACCGCCCGCGCTGCCGATGCTCTTGTCTGCCATCGCCGGGCTCGGATTCATCGCTCGCGGGCGCAGGGTGTCGCTGATCTAGACTCGATCGGGATCTAGAGCCCGAGTCCCACGGTAATAGTCACCGTGTCGGGCAGCGGCACTGCATGCCTCGCGCTCACGATCACTAACAACACCACGGCGCAGCGTAGCGTCCCTCGGAAAAGTATCGTGGACCAAACACCAGCGCACGAGCAGCACAATCCGGACCTTCTCCGCCTGATGCCGCCAAATGCACGCGTGATTGCGGAAATAGGTTGCAGCTCAGGGGCGCTCGCCCGTGAGTACAAGAAAATTAATTCAAGTTGTCGATACATCGGCGTCGAGCTGATGAAAAGCTATGTGCCGCTCGCCGAGCGCTACTGCGACGTCGTGCATGCGGTGGACATCGAGAATCTCGACGATGCGGCAATGAGCGAGAAGCTGCCGGGCGATTGCTGGGTTTTTGGCGATACGCTCGAGCATCTTAGGGACCCGTGGCTGGTGCTTGCGAGGGTTCGGCGCGTTCTACCGCCGGACGGTTGCGTAGTCGCTTGCATTCCAAATGCCCAGCACTGGAGCGTGCAGGCTCGGCTTAACTGCGGAGCGCTGCGTTACGAGGAGTCCGGCCTGCTTGATAAAACGCACCTACGATGGTTCACCCGCATAACAATCATGGAAATGTTTTCGAACGCCGGATTTCGCATTGAAGCCGGGATTGTGAGAGGTGCTGCGGAGCCGCGGCAGGCTGAGTTGCAGCAAGCGATCAAGATGATGGCACAAGCCATCGGGGCGGACCCCGTCCAGGCATATCAGGACGCGCTGGCATTCCAGTACGTGCTGCGTGCATTGCCGGCCTAGCCGCCAGAGCGGACGGTGACTTCCCGTACCCGTGCCTGCTGAACCGTCCGGCGCGCGGTGCCTGACGAGCGGCGTACCGGCGCCAGGGCAGCAGGCGAGGCCGATTGACCTCCAGGTTTGCCCGAGTGGAATTCTACTGATCGGATTCCATGCGGCATTTCGGTGCGGTTGCACAATTCTCGGAGACACAAAGCACCATCAGTCCCTGGCTCGAGGTTGGACGACGGATGCCACGGAGTGTCGGCAGCATTCGATCGAATACTGTCGCCGTCGATCGTTTTCCATGGGGCTTACTCGTCAGCGTCGTTAGGCGATCACTACCGCGGATGCGAACGGCATCCTAAGTTTCGCCGCCATCGCTGGCGGAACCGCCCCGATTTCATCAATGACCCTCCCCAGTACTTTGCCTGTAGCGATTCGCCGCGATTTGCCGACCTCGTCGTTCCCGACTAGAATCGCCCGGGTAGCGGGCGTCGTATAATGGTAATACCCAAGCTTCCCAAGCTTGAGCCGTGGGTTCGATTCCCATCGCCCGCTCCACTCTTGAGACTACCTCAGACAACGCCGGACAACTCGCCCAAGCCTAAACCGATGATTGTTTGGGAAGATCTTGGGAATCGGCGTCAATTTCAAGCGAGTCTCGTTGTCCTAGATTGTCTTTGGTTGCCCCAGCATTCGCACGTGGCGCCGCACGCAAGTGTCTTTAATAAAACTGCGTCCGAATGATTTTGGCGTTACCCCCGCTGAAAGCCAAAGCTACGCACTAACGGTCAGCAGGCATCAGCGGCGGGACTTCCGGTATCGGCCCCAAACCTGCCCGTCACTGTGTCGGATTATCCGCCTCGATACGACCGTTTTATCGCGATGCGCCAACCGCCTTTGTTGCAAATCCGTCATGCTGCAGACTTACCGATGACATGTGTTTCTGCGATAGCTACCAGTCGGGCTGTTAATAATAATTGTCGTCAAGGACGCTTAAATTAATACCAAGGAATGGCTTATGCGGGCGATCCCCATTTCCGTTCACGCCAATCGACCATTGCGAGCCGTGACAGCAGCTCTTGCTCTCTCGATCGTCGCTGCGCCTCACGGTGCTCGCGGTGCTTCGATCGTCTTCAATACGCGCGCCACGATTCAGACGCTGTCCTTTTCGGATACTTCCGCCTTCAGTGATGCCTCGTTGCAGAACCACTCCGAAATCTTGATTTCGGGCAATGCCGGAGATTCGTATACCTTTAATTGGCAGATTCCCGATGGCGCCACGGGCTTTTCCGCGACTGCGACGAGTACTGCAGGTGCTTTCAGCGTCTCGAGCCCAGTGTTTACGTCCGGCACGCCGAACGACACGGAAGAATTCACGCTCATCGCACTCGATCCGTCGTCCTCGGGCACCCTGACGATCGTCGGGTCGCTGGGCGTCAACGTGGCGCCGAGCGGTGGGGACACAACGCTCTCGACCGAAGTCTCTGGCAGTTATAACTTTCTTGACGTGACCTTCAATCCGGTCGCGAAAGAGGGCGATGGAAATGCGTTCGACTTTACGGCGAAAATTCCCGGCGATTATTCCGGCACAGGAATCGGGACCGGCGGTCACCGGCTAATCAGCCTCAATTCGAATTGGACGATAAGCCAGCCTTGGGTATACAACGGCAAGTACACGATATTTACGGCGACCATCAACGACTACCAGCACGCAACCGATCAGATTGGCTTGGAGTATCAGATTTACGGCGCTCCGGTTTCCGCGTCCACCGACGGCCCAATTCCATTGTGGGCACTCGGTGCACTCGGCGCCGGTCTAGTCGGCATCGCGTCGCGTCGATTGAAGAAGGCGGCTTAGATTCGGCGAATTGAACCTCCAGGAAGCGGCCGCTCGCATTCGGCAGCTTGGGCGCCGACAGCAAAAATCGATGGCAAACGGAGTAGTTGTCTCACGTAGTCCTGCGTTGCCCCTCATAACGCCAAAATTCGCACGGCAATCGCACGCAGCCGTTGGTGCTACACGAAACGGCGTGTTCTATAGGCTTTGAGGGGCCGTCCATTTGGGTTCGATTCCCATCGCCCGCTCCAGTTCTCCTGTTGGCCTAAATGCTCAATCGCGAAGATTTTCGGCGGCGCGTAAGAACTCTTCCGCTTTCCGGGCAAACCCTACCGTTACGCTGGTCCATACGGATTCTTTCAGGTCCGGTGGCAGTCGCTTGCTTACCGACGCAATTGCTTCCGGTACTGATCTGGCCGTGTCGAGCATCATTGACCACAGTTTAGGATCCGACCGAGATTCGGCGAGCGCCTTGAAATGGCGAGGCTGAATCTCGTTCCACCGGTAATGCGGTCGATTCCCAGTGCGCATCGCCATCGCCATTTTGACTTTCTGCGGCTGCAGCTGACGGGCTTTGTCTCCAATGACCGGCCATGCGGATAGTAAATCGTAGAATGGTGTTAACTCGTAGCCGTCGCGACGGATGAATATGGAGAAGTTTTTGGCGTGTCCGTCCGTGGCGGCTAAGAACCAAAACATCAGCTGCGAAAGTGCAAAGAGGTCACTGTCACGCTCGGGGGCTGATCCTCGATCGAGAATTCGCAGGATTTGTGCCATTCCCGGGCCATCGTCCTTCTCGTACTTCGCCTCCGGTGGCTTTCCGGTTGCCTGGCAGAAATCCTCCTGCGGAAGGCGTGCGATCCAAGCATTCAATGGCACCTGGAATCGCGCCGCTGTGGGATCCTGAGTGCCAACATTGAGCCAGTGACGATCGAAGCGCTCGACCACGAGTACACGCTGATCACCGAACGTCGCGATCTGCGCGCGCGCGACGGGTAAGTGCATGGCCTCGAACAAGGTCGTGCATAGCCATTCGTTGTCGACCGAATCAGATAAATCTAGTTGGAGTCCGCCGCCAACAATGCCGAGCGGCAGCTTCAGGATGTGAGTCGTGGGCGTGGCTCCAACCGGCCGATGCCAAGTGTTGCCGATGCGAAGCAGCGCCGTCTTCTCCTGTGCACCGGCAATCGAAATGCGAAAGTCTTCATTCTCGTCGGATTGGCCGCTGAGCGGTCCAGCAGCAGTTGGGACAGCGCGGAGGATCGCCTCGACATCTTGTGTTTTGAGTAACGTCGATTCGATCCGATCCCATCCGACCGGAGTCTTTCCCGGCGGCATCAACTGCACCGCGCCTACGCAGTCGCGGCCTATTGCTTCCAGAAGATCGAAAGACTCGGCAGATCGAACGTGGAACCGCGTTCGTATTCTTTCCCGGATTTGCGAATTGTCCGGCAACAGGTTGTCGAAATAATAGCGGACGAGTGGTGAAGTGATTTCCCGTGACGCGGTAACTGGCAGAGATAGAGATAGCGGCCGAAACTGCGGATCCTTCAGCCAAGCGTCATGGTAGACAAGTTGGTCGCGATCGCCGCGGATTTTCCGCCATACCCCGACGTGACGACCGTTCATCCAGACATCAAGTTCGCTCACCATTCGCCTCGAGGGCGATTTTCTATGTGCTTTGGTATGGGCTTCAAGCGTAACAGCACTTCTACCCCTAAGGCAGCGAAAAGGTCCAAGAGCTGAGCACTGGATACGGTCTCGGGGTGCTTTTCGATATCTGCGAGACGTGACTGACCGATTCCCAAGCGCTTAGCGAGCTGAGTTTGAGTAAGCCTTCGTGTCTTGCGCAGGGACTTCAAATGCGCGGGAAGCTGCGCTGGTGAGTGCAGTAGTAGGGTGTCCATAATGGGACTCGCTTTCATATTATCGCTCCTAGCAGATATTCACACAATATCGTATCTAAGTGATAAATGCAAAAAATCGCTTTAAAGAGATAAAAGCAGGTTATCGTTTACAGCATATAACTGGGGGAAGGCTAAGCCGCCGTCGCCAAAGAGGTATGCCCGGAACCAAAGGCCGCATTGGCTGGCGTTGGCTGGTGTGGCAGTGTTTTTCACACAAAAATCGCACGCAGCGCTCGTCTAGGCTCGCAACACTATGATTCGAATAGATTGCCAGCGCCCGAGCGATATATTCGATTCCCATCGCCCGCTCCACTGTCCAGCCATCGCTGGCCAACGCCAGCGAACTAGACCTTGAGAATCTTGACGATGCGCTTCAGCGCCGCGAAGTCGGCGGGATTTCTGGTGTAGAGCGGCAATCCATTGGCAGCAGCCGTTGAAGCGATAAGCAAGTCCGCGAGGCGCGCCCTACTGGATTGTCCGGCTGCTCTCGCGGCAGCAAATGCCCTGCCGTACATCCGTGCCGCGTCCGCGTCGAAAGGCAGTGGATCCCAGGTGGCGGTCGCCCAATGCAATCGATCTTGGCGCCTGGCGCGCTCGTCCTTGTTTTCGGTAGCATGTGGTCCTGCGGCGAGCTCGGCCAGCGTCACTGCTGAAATTGCGGATTCATCGGGAAGTTGCTCAGCCGCGATGATGTCATGATCGATCAGAACCGATGTGTCGAGGACACCGCGACTCGGCTCAGTCATGACGGTGGGGGTCCACTACTGCATCGAGATCCGCACGGAACTGCCCGGCATCGATCCGCGCAGCGTGCGCTGACGCATCCGCGATCGTCGCGCGAGGCACGAAGCGGCGTCGCCTGATTGGTCGCAACTCCCCGACAGGCGTGCCATTTCGGCTCACGATGATCGTTCGCCCGGCCTCCACTTCACGGAGTACAGCGCCCGAATCATTGCGGAGTTCGCGCTGCGTGATAGTACGGATTTTCATAAATGGTACTGTAGCACAACGTAGCATTTCGTAGCAAACAACGATTTCGAGGCGCGCATGCATCCGGCGGCTTGCGGCCAGGAAGAGTCATTCGACCCCCGAAATTGTGCGCCGCTAAGCCGCCGGTCGGGCGCTGAGGTAAGCTCACGTAATTATGTGACAAGCGCAGCGGAAACAACCTGCTTGTCGCTGGTAACCAAATATTTGAGTGAAGACATGGGAGTTCGGTGACGACAGACTTTCGCGGCAGTTTTAGTGCGGATTTCAAGGAGTATATATTTATGAGACCGACGGGCCTCAAAGCACTGTTAGCCACCCTGCTTGTCTCCTCAGCGGGCGCGTCGGATAGCCCGCTTTTAGATCGCGTCGAAGGTTACTACGTGGCCTTGGCTCGCAACTGCTCCTCCTTTGATGGAAATGTGGAAAAAGGATGTTACCCGCCCCTCAAGGATTGTCTTCTAGTGCAAAGGACCGATGAGGGTCATGCAATGATCACCGTCTACAGTGTGCAAAGACTCGGTAACACTTGTTCCGTGACAGGGCAGGCGACGGTAAAAGGCAACCAGCTAATTTTTGCCGAAAAAGATCCGCGCGACACGATTTCCTTTGGACAGGGGTTCGCGATACATTTTTCGAGCAGTACCGTCACATTCAAATACTCACCCGCACCTAAGGCCGGCTTGACGCCCTTTTGTGGAGGCCAAGGCAATCTAGAGCTTGTTCGATTTCGCTTGGCGGACAGGGTGCCCACGAATGGAAAAAAGTGTGGCGACTAAATCATGACCCGGATGTTTGATGGATTTAGAGATTTTCACAATTCAACTGGGGGATACCACAGCGTTGACAGAACAGTTGATCCCACCGCACACGCGGTTGGAGCGATTGCGACCGCAGCTTCGATGAGCAAAATTGATCCCCACAAAGGTACCCGTCGCCGCGGGCGGGTTGGGGTCGAGAGTGTGAGTTCGCCGGTAACGCCAATCCTGAGGGCGCCGACCGGCCATGACTCGGAATCCGTTACGTGGCCACGCTACTCGTCAGGTGCTAGGTTATTCCCCATGAGACCGACGGATAAACGGCGTTAGAAATCTTTGGAGTAATCGTGCAGCAGCTCCCCACGTATCGAATAAGTCTCACCCCCATCTCAGACGACGAGTCGGACACGCGCCTTGGACTGCGCAGTAAGTTGGGCGGCGTACCGAATTGGGATCAGTCGGACGAGGTACCAAATTGTCCCGATTGCAAACGTGCCATGACTTTTGTGGGGCAAATCGACTCGATCCATCACGACAGCAAAGACAATCCGCACCGCATCGATTGCGTATCAGGTAAACAATTGTTCATGTTCGGTGATGTTGGCCTGATTTATCTGTTCTTCTGCTTCGATTGCCTTCAGCCGAAGGCGATTTTTCAATGCGGGTAGTGCCGGCGGAGCCGTTTACCGTGAACATGGCCGCGGTTCGGCGGATGATCCTGGTAGGCGCCGCTGCGCTTCTCGCCAATTGCGATGATTGGTCAATGGATTCCTACTGGCACAGCGAAGACTACCTCCTAATCGCCGTTGACACGAAGGGTCAAATGAATCTGTCGGTCGACGTGGGAAATGGCGGAGCCGTTGGCATTGTCGGCCCGACAGTGTTCTCGTTAGGCGCCGACGACAAATATATTGTCGTAAAGCAGCACCCCGCCATGGATCATTTTGGTCACTTTGACCGAACGGTGACAAACTATTTCGTCGTCACGCGCATGTCAGGTCCAGCACTTGAAAAGGAAAATGGCGTGCGTGGACCGTTCACTAATGATCAATTTGATAAAATGGCGACATCCTTGGCGCTGCCCGCATTTACAAAGACTTTCGATGATCTCAAATAGCATATCAATCCGTCGAATTGGGATCCCGAAAGCAGCCGGTCGCATCCGGCAGCAGTGGGTCGACATCGTCGGTAGGAACGCTGCCGCCAACGGGCGGCTACTTCGGTCAGTGACGGTGCCGAAATGCCTGCCGTGAAGCGGCTATTCGCAGCCTGCGGTAAAGTGATCCGAATATCCAACGAGTTCTGCCATCGCACCGGGAGTGCGCGAGTGTCATTTCATATGTTCGGCACGTTTCCCCGAGGATTCTGTCAACCGATTAGGAGTCGGGTACCTCCGGAAATGTCATTGGTATATTCGACGTGAGCGAAGACGCCAAGTCGCCAGAGCTCGTTTGGCACCGTAGGTCCTTGGAATACGAGGGATTCCCGTTGCATTTGCGATGGCCCGCAACTCTCGATTTTGATGACCTATCGGGGCGCTTTCCTAAACTCTTTGTCTTGACGCACACATTCAGTTTCAAAAGATTCGATGGCGCTCCCGAGCCGGCCTATAACGATACTCTCGCCGATTTCGATTTAGCGGTAATCCGCTCATTTAGGGACAGTTCTACCGGTCAGATTGTCTTGATCGAAACGTTTGGGGGCAAGCGCAACTACTATTTTTACGTAGTATCTGCCTTCGACGGTGGTGCATTTCGCCAGTCGTTGAGCGATCGGTTCGCTGGATTCAATCTGTCCGAAACTACACGGGAGGATCCGGCGTGGCATTTTTTTCGCAAGTATTGCGCAGAATACCTGGCCATCACCTAACATTCGGAGCGATCGCGTTTCTGATGCCACAGAGCCGCCGTTGGCCACCAGCCGCTCGGGGTCGACAGTTCGCATTGACGCAAGTGATCATCACAGTTTGACGAATCAATCGGCAAATGCTCTATTGCGGACAAGCTGGTGCACGGGGAGCCCCATTTTCATCGTCAGACAATTGTTTAGGTGCCTAATGCGCTCGCTGTTTGTTGTGTTCCTGTTGCTCGCTGGTTCGGCCGCCTGGTGTAAATGCAGCTTGATCGCGTACTCCGTCAGCGGTCGCGTTCTAGACGCCACGGGAAGACCCGTATCCGGCGTTGAATTAGCGGTGGAGTGGAGTCAGCTTGGTAAGATTGAGCGGGTTGCAACCTCCACGTCATCGGACGGGACCTACAATCTAACGATTCCCTTTTACCCGTCCACCGGTGTCTACCTAAAAGATCGCGGCGATATTTGTACCGCTGTGCTCTCTGAATTTCACGCAACAGCGATTCGAGGTGCAGTAAAGAAGGACCGGACCGTCCAAATCGCCGGAGAGGTGACTTCAGTAGATTGGGTTTTCGATTGACCCGACCGATGCGCTCGTTCGAGACTCACCCACCATTGAAAACGATCGCGGTTCTGATGCCGCAAAGCGGTCGGTCGCGGAGGTCCGCAGTGGGTCGTGAGGCGACGGAAGGTCAGCGATAGTCGATCAATATGCACCAAGTGCGCTATATATCCTCCTTGCTCGCGGTCGGCTGGTTTGTCGTCGGTTGTGGCCATTGCGACCGAGAAGAAAGGGTGTTGGCGACGGATGCAACAGGGAGATCGGTCATATCAGAATTCGAGGCTTGTACCAGTTTCGGTACAACCCTCGCTGAGACCATCGAGTTGAGATCCCCATCGGGTCGCTCGACGACAATCCTCACATATGCACCCAATGGTGGGCAGGCTGGTTGTAAATGGAAGATGTTCCCGCGTGCCCGGGAGGGGGACACTGTGACGGTCGATTGGAGCAACCCGGCTGTCATCCACATCTCGATCGGTGTCGTCAGTAGTATTGTTGAGAAACTTGACCAGGTGGACGGGGTGCACATTACGTACGATATTGGAACAGTGATTTCCCAGTCGTGTAAGGACTGAGCGGTTCGAAACATCAGCGCCATACGCGGACAGTCATCACCGGCAGGTCAGAGTCGAAAGCGTTGGTTGCACTGGGACGGCAATTGTGCCACGGTTAAATTGCTCAATTGGTTCCGAACGTAGGCTCATACCAAAGTGCTGACGGGGCATTTTCGTGATGTTTCCATTCCCCGCGTCGCGAAAGGCGTTGCGATGATTGCGGCTGTTGCAGCGTGGCCAGTCTACGCAGCTGACGAACCTGAGGCTGCTGAACGTTTTACCCACATCGTTGGGGTCAACTTATCCGAACTGCCAAGCTTTGACGCGCTGGCCGTGAAATTCGGAGTTTCCCAGGTCGCTCAGTCTGGCGATGCGGGGGGCTACGAAGCTCGAGTCTGCTACCGGACACTCGATAACCGTGTGGTTCTGGAATTTTTCCACGGCGAGGTAGACTGGGGCTATGCGCTTCGAGTGCCAACTCATGACGACCTTCGCTGCGTACCGTCGGGAGCTCTGGGTGGTATGCCGATCAGCGTTGCCGGAATTAAATTGGGGATGGAAAAAGCGGCGTATATCAGGCTGGTTGGGAAGCCCGACAAGGAGTCCGCGAACCATAACGAGAATCGCTTTGAATACGTCCATACGCTTACGGACGCGGAACTCCATGCAATAACGGATCAGAATTTCAAGAATGGCTATCCACAAGGTGACCCGGAAGGTCTCAGGCATTGGGACGTTGGGATTGAGTTGAGCGCCTCCTTCAAGCATGGACGCCTTACATCATTTAGGGTGGATCGAGTCGAGACCAACTAATTTCCGCTGCCATAAAGCTGACGTTCACGACTGGCTGGTTAGGGTCGCGATGATCTTCCCCACAAACCGTGGACACATCAAATAGGCGATTGTTGACGTTCAAAGGCCAGTGGAGACACGTAATTTATCGATGAATGCCGCCGTTCACGATTGTAGAACACCTCCATGTAGTCGAACAGACTTGATCGTGCTTGGATCCGCGTGTGGTAGTCACAATGCATCACCAGCTCGGTCTTTAGCGTGTGGAAAAAGCTCTCCATCGGAGCGTTGTCCCAGCAATTGCCCTTGCGGCTCATGCTCTGCTTGATTGAGTGCCATTGCAGCATTGCGCGGTAGGAAGCTGTTGCGTAGGTCGAGCCTTGATCCGAGTGCAGGATCGACGGCCCGGTCCCGCGTTTCGCGATCGCCATCGTGAGCGCGTCCGTTGCCAACTGACTGTCCAGCGTTTTGCTCATGGCCCAGCCGACGACCGCGCGTGAATGCAGGTCCATGATTGCCGCCAGGTAAAGCCAGCCTTCACGCGTTGGGATGTATGTGATGTCGCTGACCCAACTGTGGTTGCGTCTGTCCACTGTGAACACGCGCCGTAGCAGGTTCGGTGATGCAACAGTGTTCCTGGAATCGGTCGTCACCCGAAACCGGCGGATCGACTTTGGAGCGATTTTCGCCTGCCGCATAAGCTTTGCCACGGTGTTCTCGCAGCACGGAACACCCTGGGCGTGCAGCTCCGCGTGAACTCGTGGCGAGCCGTAAGTCTCGCGGCTCGCATTGTGAATCGCCTGGATCTGCAGGGTCAGTCCTGTGCGCCGTTCAAGCGCCTCGCTTGGCTTCCTGCAGCGAGCTGCGTAGTAGCCACTTCGTGAGACATCTAACGACGCGCACAGTCGGCGAACCCCGTACCGTCGGCGTTGATCATCGATGAACTGATGCTTCATCTGGATCCCCGCGCGAAGTACATGGCTGCTTTTTTTAAAAGTTCTATCTCGTCGCGCAGCCGCACGTTCTCTCGTCGAAGGCCACGTAGGTCATCGCCTGGGATCGCCGCCGGCGTTTGCGCGCTGGTACGATCTTCCAGCTCAAAGTCCAACCGCCACTTGCGCAGTTGATTGACCCGGATACCGAGTTCTCGGGCAACCTGAGCCTTGGGCTTCTCGCCCAGAGCAGCCAAACGTACGGCCTCGAGCTTAAACTCACGGCTGTATCGCTTATATTCTTTTCGTTCCATAAGACACCTCGTTGAGAGCTAGTATGCCCCTCTGAAGGTGTCCACCGAACGTGGGGAAGATCACGACCGGTCTCTGTACGTTGATCCTGTCCTCGTTGGGGGACAAGCGCCCTCCTTCGGTCTTTCGCCTACGTGATTCGACGGCCGGGAAGCCACCACTCCGATGCGTATCCCTACTTCTGTTGCCAACGGCGATCGCCTCCGCGAAGATAACCGCGAATCCTTGGGGAGATGGACTTAGGCCACTGGCTGTTCGACGAGACTCAGAGGCCTCGCGGACATACACGAGTTCGAGGCGCCATGCGGATTGCCCTGGGCCGAAGTCGCACAGAAGAATGAGTTAAAACTTAGATCCAGGAGAATACCCATGTTTCATGCATTCAGGAATGCCGCGGCAACCATCGCAGCGGTCGGACTCTGCACCGCCGCGTTTGCGCAACAGGCGCAGTTCGGAACCAAAGCAGAAGCCAAGGCAATGGAAAAGCGCGTCATCGCCGAACTCAAGGCAAACGAATCCGCCGCCATCGCCAAGTTCAACAAGCCCGACGGCGGCTTTCGAGATCGTGATCTATATGTGTATTGTTTCAATACCACGACGGGCATTTTCACGGCTCAAATCAATCCGGCATTGATGGGTACGGACAACCGACTGCTGAAAGAGAAGGATGGCTCGCCGTTGGGGCAAAAAGTGTACGACGCCGCTCAAAAGTTGAAGGACGGGCAAATCACCACAGTCAGCTACAACTATCCGCGACCCAATACTGACAATCCCGTTCCCAAGGTCGCATACGTCTCACGCGTCGGTAACACCGCGTGTGGGGTCGGCTACTACAAGTAGGCAATGGGAGAGTCTGAGGCACTAACCTGACGGCACGCGGCGAGCCCGCGTGCCGTCGCTACGACCGCGTCGGACAGAGGAATCGGGTTCTTTGCCTCCATAAAGCCGTCATTGGTGTTCGGCCGCTCAGGGTCGGAAGTGCTTATTGGCGAACTCCTGCCAGAGCGCGTGCTTTGGCTCGCTGGAGTTCATTGCCATTGGCGCCGCATTGACAATATGCTGGGAACCTGGGAATTTCCCCGTTGAATCATTGGTATTAAAGATTGCGCTTTTCCTGTTCCAAATGCGGTGAGGTACACGACGGTGTGCCTGGGTTTGGTTGGGAATTCCCCGTGAGCTATTTGGCGGTGCCAGAATCCGAACGCGCGGAACGCTGCGTTCTGACGCCCAATACCTGCGTCATCGATGTAAAGACTTCTTTGTTCGCGGATGTCTCGAAATCCCCGTTCACGGGGAGTCGGAGCCTTTCATTTGGAACGTATGGGTATCTCTCAGCCCAAATAGCTATCAGCAATTTCTTGCGGTGTTCGATGAGAGCGAGCGGTCGGGACCGGGCCTTTTTTCGGCTGGCTCGAGTCTCATATCTGGATCTATCCGGAGACGATCAGCCTGAAGACCCGAGTTCACTTGAGGAACAATGGCATTCGTCCATATATTGAACTGGAGCCCACGGCTCATCCTCTGGCACGAGAGCAATCGGAAGGGATCGGCGTAAGCCGCGTTGTGGAGATATTCGAAACGGTAACGCATCCACCGGACGCAACCAGTAACCTATTTGTCAAATCATCCAATTTCCACTTCCGGGAAGCGGACGCTGACGACCGGCCGGAACGGGTCGACATGGACGACAGGCATGGGGCAACTGTCGGCCAACTTTGGCCAATGATGAACCTAAATTGACCGCATCGAATCACGGACCTAGGCAAATCGGGGGCGCCTTGGGGTGCACGAAACTGATCTCCGCGCCAAGTTCGGAATGGAAGGCGGTTTGTATGGCCGTCGTAATATCGCGGTCGAGCTTAGATGCTGTCGATGCTCGAGACCCGTCTGATAGGACGATCGATAGGTCGGAATAGGTGAGCAAAACCTCGACCCCCGGTGGTTCAAAGAATTTGCCAGATTTGGGACTACGAAACTCATAATCCCAAAGCCAATCTGGCTTCGGGGACAGCTTTGGCGGCAAGTTTTCGGTAAACCCCATCGGCCCTAGTGCACCTCGAACTACTGCAAGGAAGCGATCTGGAGGCACGGTCGTATCCGCGTTCGGTACCACCACTTTGCCCTGCTCATGATACAGGCATCCGACACCGCAACCGCTCAGGCTCACGACGACGCCGATAATGAGCAAGGTGCGCGCGAGAATCGGAATTTTCCCAGAAGTTCGCACTGTCTAATCCGTTCGCCCCAGAATCATCTGCGATTCTTGTGCTGTGCTAACAGGTTACCTGATAGCTGACGCTCGCGACAGGCAGCAACGGGTCGAGTGCGGCGGTAGGACCACCGCCCGCGACGGGCGGCCAATAGCGGGCGACGACAGCCTCGAATTCGCTGGCATAAAGCTGACACTCGGGGCCTAATTCCATATATGAATCCTTCGCGGCTTAGTTTTTGGTTGGTAACCGTGCCGGCGCTGTGGAGGCTCTTGCACTCGGACGTCGCTGCCGCGCCATGAGCCAAAACGCCGTCATCCTCGCTGCCGCTACGGTCCTGGCCAGCGCGCCAATACCCACTCCGCCGATTTTCGTGACGCCAGTCTATGCGCTCACGTTTCGTTCGCCTTCGGCTACCACCATATGTGCTCTCCCGGTTGATTGGACCGGCTCCGACCACGGCACCGTCATGTTTCTTCAACCCCCGAAGCAATGCAGTGGGGCGGGGTTCCCTTCGAGCAGCCGCGGGTTTTCGGAGGACGTACCTCGGATCGAAGTTTATTACCAATATTGGCTTGACGATCCTGGCACCGGTCCTGCGCCATGCAAAACGGTAGTAGGACAAATCAAGTTACTCGCAAAGGCGCGAAATCTTTGCCGGACCACCCAGGGCAACCACCTACGTATCTCCGCGAGCGCCCGGTATACGGCTGACATTCCCGCGTGGGTTGAGCTAGCACTCATCACCACACCCCAACGTCTGGAGTCAGACTTGAGAAGTTTTCGTCAGCTCGCGGCCTCAGTGTCGCCGTGCAAGGAATCGTGGACGGGTAGCGACGGTAAATCAATTTCAATTGGCACAGGCGCGGATTGTCCGACAGATGGTAAGTTTTTCTAACGAATCGCGCTCCCAAGAGCAGACAGTACTAAGAGTCCGCAATGGGTCGAGGCTGTGTGAAAACGCGAAATGAATTTCTCAGATTTTAATTCTGGCGAAGTTTGATCAACAAACTCGCCCAGAATCGAACTACATGAGGGTTTTTCGCCATGTTTTCTGCAATAAATTTGGTTGACCAGAGTTTTCACACAGCCTCGGTCGACACCGGTCTTTTCTCGGTCGGGACTGCGCGCGCGTTAAAATGCGGACCGGGTAAGCTGGCGGGCGACCCGCAGGGACAATCGTAGGACGGCAATTCGGCTGCTGCTCAAAGATTGGAGGTTCGTATGGCGAAGTTACCCGACGATCACCCCCAGCTTATCGATGACCCGAGTCATCCAATCCCATATGTATTCAATCTTGATGTAAACGGCATAAAAAAGTCAGGGGGATCCGACCTTGTCGTTATCGTTGCATCGCCGCTTGCAGACGATGAGCGTTCATTGAATCGACTGATGAAGAAGATTGAGATGTACATTCGCTTTATTTCGAGCAATGAGTTCCTCACCGAGTCCGGCGTGCCCACTCCCGCAAACACATTTATAAGAGTGAAACTACACACAGGTTCATCTCCCATGGCAAGAGAGCTTCTGTTTCGCTGTCATGATTGGGTACGTGCCAACAATGCAACCCTCGAGGTGGAAGACCTTTGACG
Source organism: uncultured Gammaproteobacteria bacterium (assembly GCA_963782845.1). Taxonomy (GTDB): domain Bacteria; phylum Pseudomonadota; class Gammaproteobacteria; order Steroidobacterales; family Steroidobacteraceae; genus Bog-1198. The sequence continues at coordinate 729,350 of CAWALM010000004.1, forward strand.
GTTCGCGGCAACGTGCCTGATCTTGTAAAACGCGGCTGCCGCGAAGCGGACGTTCGCCACCGGCAGGTAGGGGTCGACTCCGGCGGTCGGTCCGCCGCCAGCGTCAGTCGGTCAAAAGCGGTAATGAGTCACACTGGGAAACTCGTCGTTAAGCTGCAGTTGACGGCGTGCGGTAGGCTAGTTTGGTTAAGCCGCTCCGGTGATCACCCGAGGGAATCGAAATGGTAAGGCGACTCACGTATGTTTCAATCGCGTTGCTTGTCGTCTTTTTCAATCAGGATTCCGTGGCAGACGAACTCGAGCAAGGCATCCAATATTCGTGCTCAAGTTCGGAGGTAAAGCTGGAATCAATATTCAGGGACGGTGGCGGCGACGAAAATCCATTCAACGAATTAGACACTGAAACAGCCGCGCTTTGGAACATTGATCGACTGCGTCGAAAGTTACCAATTATTAAGGTGTGCCATGTAGGCAAGCACCGAATAACGACCGTGATATTTAAACAATGCGCAGTCCACGATGGTGGAATCAGTCCTTCAGCCGCCATGTATGTCGACGACGAAGTTAGCGTTAATAAGGGCAACATCGTGGCCGTGGGTCGAAGTGGTGTACCTGACAGTCGAACTCATCCATTCATAGAAGCAAGAATATTTGGGAGCGATTGTGGGCCATCCGACGATGAGTCTTTCAACTCGATACTCGTCCGAATAGCGAAACCTGGAGAGAAAGAGGCGTCACCCGAAGACACGCCTCTGATTGTTGAGATGAAGTAATGCGTGCCAGCGTGCGGAATTAAGGTGTCGGCTGTCAGGCTGGAAGGCTGATGTCGGCTCGCCATAGAGCGGTCAGTCACGACTGGCGCCGAAGGGTCGAAAACGGGCGTCGTCCGTTGGTGCGCTCGATGCGCCGTTCGTGGCAGAATCCCGCGGATGTGTAGACGACTGCGAACTAGTCTTGACGAGATCACCAGCGACATCGAACGACACCCGCTAGAGACGCAATGTGAACGCATCCGCGAGCTCGCTGAAGTCCAGCCGCACGCGGTGGTATGCCTGCACCCCTCGGTACCGCTGCACGACTACAACTGCGTTATGCACGCGCTCGATCTCGTCGGAAGGATGGCGGAATATCATCCGTGGGTGCTCAAACACGCGCCAACCCAATACGTCAATCATTTGATCGAGACCCGTGTGCTGATCACCTGCCAGCCACAGGCCGGCGCGCTCATCACGTGGTCTACTGCCGAAGGACTGAAGCACGTCGGAAAGCTCACCGCACCGGAACGTGCTGAATCGAAGTGGGGCCAAGGTGTTCTGTGCCAGCACGGGCTCGAGGAGCTTCCTATACGTTTCGGCGACGTGTCTGGTTTCTACTCATCGATCGGTCCTGAGACCGCCCTGGAGCACCTGCGCCGCTTTCACCTCGCCAATGCGTGCATTTGAAGGGAGCGCGCGGCGCGATTAGAGCCTGCCGAATAAACTACCCCGGACCGGTCATTGGGCACGGGCAGCTTTGGGTCGCGATGATCTTCCCCACAAACCGTGGACACATCAAATAGGCGATTGTTGACGTTCAAAGGCCAGTGGAGACACGTAATTTATCGATGAATGCCGCCGTTCACGATTGTAGAACACCTCCATGTAGTCGAACAGACTTGATCGTGCTTGGATCCGCGTGTGGTAGTCACAATGCATCACCAGCTCGGTCTTTAGCGTGTGGAAAAAGCTCTCCATCGGAGCGTTGTCCCAGCAATTGCCCTTGCGGCTCATGCTCTGCTTGATTGAGTGCCATTGCAGCATTGCGCGGTAGGAAGCTGTTGCGTAGGTCGAGCCTTGATCCGAGTGCAGGATCGACGGCCCGGTCCCGCGTTTCGCGATCGCCATCGTGAGCGCGTCCGTTGCCAACTGACTGTCCAGCGTTTTGCTCATGGCCCAGCCGACGACCGCGCGTGAATGCAGGTCCATGATTGCCGCCAGGTAAAGCCAGCCTTCACGCGTTGGGATGTATGTGATGTCGCTGACCCAACTGTGGTTGCGTCTGTCCACTGTGAACACGCGCCGTAGCAGGTTCGGTGATGCAACAGTGTTCCTGGAATCGGTCGTCACCCGAAACCGGCGGATCGACTTTGGAGCGATTTTCGCCTGCCGCATAAGCTTTGCCACGGTGTTCTCGCAGCACGGAACACCCTGGGCGTGCAGCTCCGCGTGAACTCGTGGCGAGCCGTAAGTCTCGCGGCTCGCATTGTGAATCGCCTGGATCTGCAGGGTCAGTCCTGTGCGCCGTTCAAGCGCCTCGCTTGGCTTCCTGCAGCGAGCTGCGTAGTAGCCACTTCGTGAGACATCTAACGACGCGCACAGTCGGCGAACCCCGTACCGTCGGCGTTGATCATCGATGAACTGATGCTTCATCTGGATCCCCGCGCGAAGTACATGGCTGCTTTTTTTAAAAGTTCTATCTCGTCGCGCAGCCGCACGTTCTCTCGTCGAAGGCCACGTAGGTCATCGCCTGGGATCGCCGCCGGCGTTTGCGCGCTGGTACGATCTTCCAGCTCAAAGTCCAACCGCCACTTGCGCAGTTGATTGACCCGGATACCGAGTTCTCGGGCAACCTGAGCCTTGGGCTTCTCGCCCAGAGCAGCCAAACGTACGGCCTCGAGCTTAAACTCACGGCTGTATCGCTTATATTCTTTTCGTTCCATAAGACACCTCGTTGAGAGCTAGTATGCCCCTCTGAAGGTGTCCACCGAACGTGGGGAAGATCACCTTTGCTCATTGGACCCGGTATACCGATGGATCGGCGCCGAGCGGGCCAAGCCGGTCACGACCGGTCACTGGGGAGGCTACAATCGACTGCGCTTACCAGTCATTCAAGGATCGCATGAAGTCGCTTCTGGCATCTGGCCTAGTTTTGCTCGCATCGCACGCTCAGGTTTCCGTGGCAACGGCGCAGGAGTGCGTAGCCTACAAGAAATTGCTCGATATCAACAAATCGACATCAGGAGTGTTCGCTGAACCGACAATCGCGTTTAAGGGCGAAGTCGTAGCTGTGGCTCCGAATCCCGCCGATTCTAAGGCGGCCATTGCACAACTCAAGGCGGTCGAAATACTCGCAGGGTTCGACCAGGAAATTACCTTTCATGTATTAAAGACCGTGAAGGGGCCGTATCAGGTCGGTGACGGTGTGACTCTAACCATTGGCGTCACCCCTGTATGCGCGGGTCTAGGTTGCGTATTCCCATTCAAGATCGGAGATGTCACTTTCGTTCTAGCTCCATCTTCGGCGCCAAGTTTCATTCAAGGATGCTGGATATATAAGGGGGCTGCAATGCAGAGCATTCTCTCGGTGCCGGATGTTCTGATTCCGCAAAGCCGACATTGACGACAGATCGGAGTGGGTCGACACCGGAATTCGACCTCCATCTGGGACATCCGACCCAAAAGGGGGAAGTCGATCGACAACGTCGGGAATACCCGCCGGCGGCCTTTCGCTGTCATCATGTGACCTTGCTTTGGAGTTCCCGCATGTCGCGCCTTCGTATAGTGATTGGTGTTTCGTTGGTTGCCGGTATCAGCGGCTGTGCGCCCTTGCCAATCACCTACTACATGCCCTCTGCGGATCACGCGACGATTAGACAGGCGAATTGCGATCAAGCGCCGCCCTACGAAGCGGTGCTCGATTCGGGCGGGTTGAGGACAAGTGCGCTTTTTGACGGACGGCGAATTGTCCTTGGCTTCTATCCGACAGATGCACCTTCCACGATCACACTAGAGACATCAAAGATCCAAATCGAGGTCGACGGGCAAGTCGTAAACCTCAGGAAATTGCAATTTCATACTTCGCAGTCGAGAAGTGAGCTCGTTTCTCAGTTTGCCCTGACAGACGTTCCAAACGTCGATGCCAGCCTGAGCATGACGGGGTGGTCTTCCCACCTATTCGCGGAGATTCCAATGGCCGGCCCGGCGTCACTCGTGTTGCACTTGCCGCCAATCACGTTAAATGGAGTTCTAATTCCAGCGCAGACGATTTCATTTCAGCGCGTAAGGAAAGTGAACATGCGGTTTCTCGTCCTTAATTGTTAGCGTCGCGCGGAGCATTGGTATCAATGGGCTGCCGGGAAGCGGACGGTCATATCCGGCGGCTCCGGGTCGTCATGACCCGTTCGCCCGCCAGACCAAAATCACCACTCCTGAATGGGGTTTCGGCGCCAACGTTGAACAGAATGGAGAAAACGGCTCGAGGAGGACCGGTATTTCAAGTATCCACGGGAAACAACCAACTAAAGTGACGAACTACGTCAACCCTTGCGCAGATGCGCGCCCGCGCCTAGCCTTGGCGAATGGCGAAAGTCAATCGTACTGTAACGACATACATGTCAACGGCTGCCACGCTCGCACTCCTCATTTGCGCTTCGGCAATAGCCACGGAGCCGGCGTCTCCCTCGACAGGCGAATCTGACCACGCGACGCCCGCCGCAGTTGATGCGGCGGAGCACCTCATGTCTGATATTCGCCACATCAATTCGAAGTTGACGGACAAATTCACCGACGTATCGCAGGCCGTCGAAAAATACATTCCTATCGGATCGACTATCGATGATGCTGAGGCGCTGACGCTCGCTATGGGCTGCAAACCTCCTCTCAGATTGGGCGTTGGTGAATCTTTTCCGCACGGTTATCGACGGCCCCCTTGCACCTCCATAGGAGTCACCGTAAATCCCGATAAATCGCAGTCGGTCGGAGCACTGGTCGAGTTACCTGGACGGTTTCTTCAAGGTCATTGGCTTACGATCAACGCTCAAGCGACTGGAGCCGATCGGCGAATCACCTCTGTCCAGGCGACGATCGACATCCGCTCACTGGGGGACCTGTGACATCTGCCCTGGTGGCGTGGATATTCAGATACGCTACCGACAAAGTTCTGAGCGATCGCGTTTTCCGTAGCTGATCTCTACGTGCAATTTAGCTTCCTGAACGCGACGAAGCGCGAGCGATTCGAGGCGGTACCATAACTCGAGGAGGACACGGTCAACATTCGAGGAATTGCCTAACTGAGATTCCCGATACCGGCCGTTCACGACCGACAGAAACGGGTCGCGACCCGTCCCTGGACGCGATAGCATCGAAGTCGATGGGTTCATTCTGCAGTTGGGAGGGAAAATCGCGATGAGAAACTTGCTGCTCACCATTACGCTGATTATGACTGCGCCGGTTACTGTGTTTGCCGGTCCAAAGGAAGACGCGTATCAGGTTGTCGAAAAGTTTAAGAGGGCCTTCGACACCTCCGACGTGCAAGGAATCGTAAATCTGTTTGCACCTGACGCCGTGTTTTTGGGAACTGTGAGCCCGAAGCTCGCTACGAGAACTGATGAAATCAACGCGTACTTCCAGGCGATCAAAACCGATACGCCGAGAACTGTTGAATTTGGCGAATATTCCACGTTGGTCCTCTCCGACTCGGTTGTCGTCTTCGCCGGAATGGATCAATTTTCAAGTACCAGGGACGGCAAGAAGATCGATCTTCCTGCGCGGTTCACGTTGGTAGTTACTAAAGGCGAGCAGGGATGGCGCATTAGTCACTTTCACTCCTCCGCGCGGCCGGGCGGCTAGCTATACCGCGCTTTGGAGGCGTGCCACGAGCTCCTGACGCGCTATGGCCCCACCCAATAGCAGTCATTGGCGACCGACCGGTTGGGGTCGGAAGCGTAGTTTATGAGTGATGCCCTCGCGCGACATGGATTTCTTCTGCTGGCGGTCATTGTTGGCGCTTGCGGATTGGTGCTGACGTATCGCCGCCATCATTTCGCGGGCAACGATGTGCTAGCAAACTGAGCAAGGGAAAGAACACGCGTGCTTGACTTCATCCCGCTTTTCCTCGTCGTGCAATTGGTGTTGGCTGTATTGACGTACGCGAGTGGGCGCGGCCGTCACGAAGCCAGTGCTAACGGCATTGACATTTTTCGGGTCAGCCCAATCGCCGGTTGGTTCATGACCATCGGGTGTTTGGCGCTTGCATCCTTTGCAGCCTTTGCGATTCTCAATGCAAAGCCTTCACCGAAGAATGCGCCTCCAGTGGACTGGGTTTTTGAGTTGACGACATTCTTCTTTGGTCTAATCGCGATTTACTACCTGACACTGCGAATTCGGGTTGATTCGCAATCAGTTCGCGTTAGTAGTTTCATGGGAGCACGCACTACGAATTTCCGCGACATCAAATCATTAAATGACAAAGATGCGGGGCGTTGGAGGGTCCTGGATGTTATTGATGCACGCGGAAGACGAATTTTACGTGTCTCAAGTTCCTTTCTTTCCGACTACGGTCAACTGGTGAATTTGCTGGAGGACGGGATGAACGATTGCAAAGTAAAAAAGATTCCGGGCAAGTAGGTGACGGGAATGTCTATGCATATGTTGATGGCCATTCAGGTTCTCATGCTGCAAAGCCGCTGTTCACGACAGGCGGGTACGGGTCGAGAGTGAGCTTCGACCCAAGGCGCTGCCAATGTTTGACGAGCAGTCCGACACATGGTCTATTGAACCAAAGCGGATGCAACGAGGGCGCGGGCGTTGTTGAACATATTCGTCGCGATAGATCGATACATGACATTTCCGTCCTTTGACGATTAGAGAGCACGGCAACGTGGCGGCAGAATTGGCGTCCATTGCAATTGGCGAGTTATTGCGCGGTGGCATTTGGGAGTTCGATTCAGATGAATCGAGTCATGACGAGACGTGGGTATACCCCGTCGCGCCACTTCCGGCGTCCACGCTAGCGGGCCGCGTCGCAGCGACGAATGTCGCTCTGGCCGATGGAACTCGCCTTCCCGCGATTATCGGCAACATTGACGTGCGAGACCCAAGACGCGCAAAGCTCTTCCTGGGCGCAAGGCTGCTTCTTCCCTCAGGCCAGTGGTTCTTGCTCGCCCGGCACTTCGATGTCGATTACGACACAAATGGACCAGAGGCACTCGCCGCAGTGCTCGGATTCCCGCTCGACCGAGTATTCCCGATCCACTACGATTTATCTGAAATTCTATTGGGTGATCCGGCATCCGTGGTGGGCCAAATACCAGCGGTTCCGTCGGAACGCATTACGAGTGCTGAGGCGATACGATTGGCAGTTGAGGGAACCTCCCTCTAACAATTGATTGAGTTCGCGATCTCCGTTCTAATGCCGCAAAGCGGCCGCTCGACACCGGCAGAAACGGGTCGAGACCGTCGGTTCAGTCGGATGGAAAGCGTCCAATCGAATCGGTCATCGGGATTCCCAAAGTGAAATTTTTACTTTGCTGTTCGCGTCGGATTCAAGACTTTGAGGCCTGGAAAGTGTTTTTCGTTGTCGGTAACGATCATGCACCCGTTTGCTTCGGCAACGGCGGCGATGATCATGTCGAGGTCGCTTCTGGGCCTCCCGGCGGCGCGGCCCTCCGACATGAGACGAGCCCAGACTAAGGCCGCCTGCTCATCAAATGGCAATACCCGGCCAGTAAAAAGCGACTGAGGGCCTTCCGGACCGCCGAACCACGCGTCTAACCGGTCGCGCTTTTTCCCCCTTGGCAGATCCAGAATGCCGCGCCGAATTTCAGCGACGGTCAGGGACGAGATGAACAGATCGTCGTCGGATTGTCCCATCATCCATTCGATCAGCGATTCGGACGGAGCCGGTTTCGTTACGTTGCTGATGATGTTAGTGTCGAGAAGATAGCGGGTCACAAGTCAACCTTGCGACCGACCCCTTGGGAGCGCTTGAATTCGAGATCGGCGCCTACCAAAGGCGAACGACGTAGCGCCTCGAGAATTCCACCCTTCCTCGGCGGATCGCCCGCGATCGTCCGGCCGACAGTCGCGCGAATGCGCGTTGCATCCGGTCCGTTCTCGGCAAGGCGCCTTGCAAGGGAGCGGATCAGGTCACGATCTGCATCCAGCCCAAGCACCTCGAATCGCGCGATGCCACGTTCCGTCAAACGGGAGCGATAATTCCGCAGGGCTCGCTTTTGTGCCGTATTGCTCATGGTCATCCTCTACAATATAGCCGGTAATATAGCCGGTAATACCGTGGGATGCAATCCATCACCCCGATTGGGGCGCTGCCGACAGACCAGTGGGAAGCTCGGAACCCGACATTCTTGGAAGGCAGCTTCGGGTCACCATCGGCGGTAAGACCGTCGCCGGCGACGGGCGGCCAAGGGCCGGGCGGACACCGACTGGAATTGGTTATTAGTTAGCAGATATTCGCCGTCTGAATTGATATTGACTTGGCAACTGATCAGGACGCTCCGGATGCACGGTTAATGTCGCAACACTTAGGTCTAACGAATAATTTGGCGCAATGAACAGCAACTTTACCTTTCGGAACCTCCGCGTACTCGCGTGGCTTGCGCTGGTTGTCGCCGCATCGGTCCTCCTTGCGTGGCTTCATCCGCCAGCGCTTTGGCTGTGTTGGGTAGGCGCCGCCCTTTTAATCGCAGGGCAGCTTGCAAATTCTGTTCGCACGGGCCAGTGGATGTCCTGGCAAAATGAAGGTTCGCTCGATTGGTTTGAGGGATGGGCAGTGTCGACGGGTGTTATTGTGGCCATAGTTCCGCTCGCCAGCGTCATTATCCGCTCGAAGCTAACCTAGATTCCGATGTGATCAAGCACTCCTCGCCATTACAGTGGGCCCAACAATCGGTTGAAGCGATCGCAGGCTGCAGCTGCGTTGAGCCAAGGAGGGAGTCGATGATTGAGATAAGGTGCCATTGTCGTATACCGACGCATTCCCGCGCCGCTCAATCACACAATTGCGAGGCTTGCTGATTGTCGCAGCGACACCGATTTATCTCCTGGTTCTCAGCGATATTCAAGCCGTCGCCGGGCCTCATCCTTCCTCCCGGGACGTCATTGCTTAGTGTTGCGGGAATGGTTCCGGCAGGATTCCGCCATGGTCTTGAAATACTCAATGACGACCTAGCTATTGGATTCCGTGACGAATAAATGCGCGAAAACGTGGGTTCGATCCCCATCGCGCGCTCCACTCTCAACCTAGATTCCTGATAGCAAAAAATCAACCGCGGCAATGATCTTGTCTCGGTCAGATGCCAGATCTCCCGCAATGGGACCAAGCTCGCGGGCCGGGATACCAGCGACTTGCGGCGTCAGCATCAGGAATTCCTTCCCATTGAATTTCAGGATCGGTGTCAACGTCCGCATCGAGCGCGCCAAGGCTACGTTGGCCGGAGCTAGCGGAACTACAACGCGTGTGGCCAACACTTCCAGCAAGTCAGATTGGATATCCAGCAGCAGCGGAAAGCGTTTCCGCGACACCGGATTGCGATTCTGATACAAAGCAAACTGCGGCATCAGAATGTACGCAGACCGTCGCTGAACGCGCCATGGTCTTCGACATCGCGGTTATAGGCTTGAATCGCATTTTCGTTCTGCTCTAGCCATTCGCGTTTACGAAGCTGTCGCAACTCATGCTCGACGGCCGCCTCCAGCGTTGCCGATAGATTGATCTCTCCTTTGCGCGCCGCCTGTAGCAGATCTGCAGAAATTGACACATTCACCGCTTTCTTACTGCGGCGTGCGGTGGACATTTGAAGCTCCATTTAGAGGCCATATAACGTGCGCATACTATATGCGCATTAGGCGTGCGCATCAATAATTGGTGAAATTGCAAAGGATTTCACCTTCAATTCGCGGCCGAGGAGACCGGTTTCTAAGGAGCCAATCTGGCGCCTTAAAGACCGAGCGCGGAAAGAACCGGAAGTATGCACGTACGTATTCACGGAGCAGGGGATCGCTATGCGGTCCTCCGTTCCGTCAAGTGAACGCGCCGTTCAAGTTAACATCGAGATAATGAGGGCGTTTATTCGTCGGCGACATGCACTCTCAACGCACCAAGATTTGGCGCACGAGCTCGTGGCGTAGAAGAGCGATGGGTGCGATCGGCGGTTCAAGGTGGTGTTTGACGCAATTCGTAGCCTGATGAAGCAGCCCGAGCCCAAGCGCCGGGAAATCGAATTCACGGCAAAGATCAACGAACAAGGATCGCAGATGAAATTCTCGGCTATTGAAGTTATACCCCTGCGGTCGAATCTTTGGGTTGTCCTTGGTTGTCTCTTGTAACGAAAATATTCGCACACCATTCGCGCGCTTCATTCGGCGATACATTAACTGATTGATTGGCCTGACAGAGGAGACCGGCATGACGCGCAAGGAGTTGCTGGAAGACGGCGCGAAGTTACGCTGTCATTGTGAACGCCAGTATCCGAAGTGCGCTGACATTGGCTGGCGTTGGCCGGCATGAGGGCGTTTTTCGCACGCAAATCGCGCGCAGCGGCTCTCTACGGTTGTAACAGTCTGATTTGAATAGGTTGGTGTCTTCCGGCTGGCATGTTCGATTCCCATCGCCCGCTCCACTCTAAGCCTCGGCAATACGCTGGACAACTTACCCAAGCCTAAATCGATTATGGCTTGGGAAGGCCTTGGGATTGGGTGTCGAGTTCAAGACCGTCTCGTTGTCTCAGATGGTCTTGTGTTGCCCTCGCATTCGCACGAAACGTCGCACGCAGCATTCGTTCTGAATGCTTCCGGGCGTCACCCCCGTGATCCATGACTGAATGACCTCTTCCTTCGCCGTCACGAGTCATTCAAAAAGGGGTCCCGGCCAACAGCGGAAGGTCAACACGTTGAAATGAGCGCCTGTTAGCAGTCATTCCGCAACACACCGATTTTACATATTGTTGGTCCTGTACCGCCTCCAAAAAATAATTCAATGATCAATGGAGGGATTCGCATGCGCTTTGCGCATTATTAGACGAGAAGGTTATGGGCTTGCTCCGGCGCCCCATTTAGTCGTGAATCGCTGGGGTAACACCAACTTGCCCACTTGTTCTTGATTTAATCGTCGCTGAAGGCACTAAAGTTGATACAGGTACGAGCGATGAGACACATCACATCGGGAGAAAAACAATGCCATCGAAAATCCGACCACTGACAGGCGCTTTGTTATTGGCACTAGCCGCCTCGACCGCGTCGGCGGCGACCATCGACTACACCGGTAGCGTGGTCGATTTCACGATCCAGACCACGGGGGTCTACGATATCGTTGCCGCGGGCGCACCCGGTGGGAGCGCCGGCAGTGCCGGCGGTTTTGGTGCGGTAATCGGCGGTGACATTAATCTGGTCGCGGGGCAAACGCTGGCGATTGCCGTTGGCGGCATCGGCAGCAGCAGCACGAACGGCGGCGGCGGCGGCGGCGGGAGCTTCGTGGTCCTCATGAACGGGCCGACGAGCTTCACGCCGCTGGTGATCGCGGGCGGTGGCGGCGGGGCCGGCGGGATTGATGCCCCCAGTTTGGCCAACGGCTATGTCGGAACGACCGGTGTGGCTGGCGGGAATGCCTCCATCGGAACCGCGGGTAGCGCTGGCGGGGGCGAGGCCGGCACATTCGGCAACGGCGGCGTTGCCGGCAACGGTGGCAACGGTGGCGAGGATTACGGCGGTGGCGGCGGCGGCTATCTTGGCGGCGGCGGCGCCGGCGGCTTCGGCGGCGGTGGCCAGGGTTTTCTAGGTCCCGAAACACTGGCCGGGGGCCACGGCAACGGCAACGGCAGCGGCGGGTTCGGCGGTGGCGGTGGCGGCGTCGAAAGCGGCGGCGGTGGCGGCGGTTACAGCGGCGGCGGCGGCGGCGGCTCATCCATCTATTTGATTGGAGGTAACGACGTCTCCACTTACTTCGGCGGCGGCGGCGGCGGCTCGTACTTCGATTCAGCGCTAGGCACCGAACTCGTTGCCGCGCTCGGCATCGATGGCTCGAGCAACGGCTACGTCACGATCGCGTCCGTCCCCGGGATCGCAGCGGCTCCCGAGATCGACGCGGCATCTGCAGCTAGCGGCCTTACGTTGCTGCTGGGAGCCTTACTGGTCCTGCGTGGTCGCTCAGTAAAACTAGCTAGCACCGCCGTCTAAGTCCACCACTTTGCTACACATGAAGAGCCCGGCCGCTCGCGCCGGGTTTTTCATTCGTGCGTTCAGACAGCTGAATTTACGTTGCCCGACAGCTGCCACTCGTCACTGTCCGCAAGGGGTGTCGGTTGGCTGGGCGTCGCGCCGGCTGGCCAACTTGACCGTGCGACGTATATGCGCATACAATGCGCATATCGGAGATGGCGCGTGAAAACCAACATTGATACCGCAGCCAGAAAGCGCCCCGTCAATTTGACGCTCAGTGAAGATTTAGTGAGCGAAGCAAAATCTTTGACCGACAATCTTTCCGGCGTAGTTGAATCGCTGCTCTCTGACTTCGTCAACCGCGAGCGTCGGGAACGATTGCAAAGGTCAGAGGCGGTGCAAGCGGCCGTTGCTTCGTGGAACAAATTCAATTCGGGATCCGGCTCTATAGCGGACGAATATTCGACATTGTAATGCCGCAGTTCGATGTCCACCGGAACGGGGGGAAACATAAGAACACGATTCCTTTTGTCGTTGTAGTCCAATCCTCTCAGTTCGATGGTTATCGGCGACGCGTAGTTGTTCCCTTGGTCCGCGCGTCGGCAATTGGGAAAATCAGTTATGCAGCCTTTAATCCGACCTTCAAGATCCGGGGAACATCCGTTGTGCTGCATCCGCTCGAAATCGTTTCCGTTCCCGTCGATCAGCTCGGCGAAATCGTGGGTTCCCTCAGCGATAAGAGTCAATCAATTGTCGCTGCTTTGGACGAACTACTGACGCGCGCGTGGAAGTAGATTCAGTCACCGCAAGCGGACACTGACGACAGTCCGCTGTGGGTTGACAGTGTCGGTTGGCGATCGACTCGATATCCAGAACTATTAAGTTGAGCGGAACGACCTTCATCCGCTTGAGCATCCACACTAAGGCGCCAGTCGTACGCGCCGCAGCAGATCGACAAAGCGAACATCGCCCCGAAGAGGGTCTAATCGCGGGTCCACTTTGAGGTACGTTATCCAGCCGGAACGCTCCTGGCGAGCCTTAGCCAGATGTTCCAGCGCCTGGTCATTCCAACCCAACCCGATGCACACGAGGGCAATATCGTATGCAGGCACATAGGTTTGCACTGTCTTGGCCATCATGGCCTTGTACACCGAGCGAGCTTCATCAACCTTCCCCGCGGTTCCATAGAGATGCCCCAGGGCGGCGGTTGCAAAGGTGACGTCTCCAGACATCCTCACCGAAGTGCGATATTCCTCAATTGCACGATCGACCTGCCCTTGCTGCTCATAGGCCAATCCAAAAAAATAGGCCGGCCAAAAAGAATTTGGATGCAGCTCGCTAGTCTTCCAGCATTGCTCGATGGACTGCTCGTACTGACGCGCAAACTGATAGTGCCAAGCCATATGGATGTTGATGACTAGGTCGAGCGGATCGAGCTCCAGGCAGCGCTTGCTCGCATTTAACGACTCTTCGGTCCTTCCGACCGCCGTAAGGTAATGCGAGTACCAGTGGTGGCACACCGCATAGTTCGGATTCAAATCGAAAGCAAGCTGAAACTGGGATTCCGCCAAGTCCCAGTCCCAATCATGGTGCGTGGTTCGATAGGCCATTGTGGAATGCGCTTCCGCAAGATGGTCATCATATTCCAGCGCCTTGCCGGCCGACTCTTTCGCCTTAGCCATGGCCTCAATCGGCGGCATGGTTCCATTTTCCCACGAACCCAGTGTGACGTAGCAGTCGGCGAGTCCGGCGTGTGCTCGAGCGTAATGTGGTTCTTTGTCGATCGCCTGATGGAAGTAGTCGATGGCCTTGCCGATGCCTTGCGGCCGCTGCGCCCAGTAGTAACGTCCCTTCAAATATAGGTTGTATGCCTCCAGATTTTCGCTCTTTTGGACCAGTAACTCGGATCTTTCCTTGGACAGCAGGTCGACCTTGAGCTCCTTGACGATTGCCAACGCGATCTCGTCTTGAATCGCGAACACATCGGTAATCTGCCGATCATATCGCTGCGACCAAAATTGGAACCCATTGCCGGCATCGGTCAACCGTGCCGTGACGCGCAGCTGATCGCCGGATCGATGGACGGTGCCATCAAGCACCGTATCCACATTCAATTGTCGGCCGATTTCACGCACGTCGACGTCCCGGCCACGAAAGGAAAAGGCCGAGGCGCGCGCTACCACCATGCACGACTTGATTCTAGTCAGCGCGTTGATCAATTCCTCGGCCAATCCTTCGCATAAATAAACGTTCTCGGGGTCGCCGCTACGGTTCAGGAATGGCAATACCGCGATAGACAAGGCATGACGGATCGGGCGCTGCTCGAGCTCGATCCCAGTTACGGGATGCCGGGCTAGATCTTGTTGGCCACCCTGCGCAAGTTGCAACAGACGTTCCATCGCGGCGGTCTCGTGCTTGAGCTTGAGCACTGGCACGAATCGCGCCTGGACGGTAGCGAGGTTTGGTAATCGGAGATTCTTCTCGAGTCGGCTGATTTGGGCATCGCTGTACCCGACTGCGATTGAAAGTTCGGTTTGTGTTAGCCCGGCGCGGCGTCGTAGGTATCGCAGCAACTCACCGAAAGTCACTAGCTTGTCGAGGATTTGTTTGGGAATCGATGCATCCATGCACGCGCCTCATTGCCTCTTATCAGCTGGTGGCCGAGAGAGAGAACGCGAATATTTTTGCCATTTGGAGGGTGCTTGGCAGGAAATGTCAGGTTTAAGGGCAAGTGTACACGTACTTTGTAGTCGCAGGCTCGACGCTAAGCGGATTCGAAGCTGTCAATGGTTGGTCGGTTATTGGCTATATTCCTAAGGAGAATCAAATGTATTCCAATATCACTGTGTCGGGTGTTCACTCCGTTCTAGGCGCAGCGGTGATTGCGTGCACTCTCTTGGCCGGCAATGTCTCGGCCGAAGGCCGCCCAGTAACAGTTGCCTTGAAGGTAAGTACGCGCGGGCTCGATCTCGAAACGACTGCGGGAGCACACGAGCTCTATACCAGGCTGCAGAATGCGGCGTGGATCGCCTGTACGCGCGCCAACCGGGTGGGGCTGGAACCGACCCGTAATCCAGAGGCGTGCTCTGAAAAAGCGTTGGGAGAGGCAATTCAGTCTGCCAACATGAGGCAGCTCACGCAGATCTATCTTGAGACACATACGCTGCGGGAAGCGTCGGCGCTAGGAATCGGTATCCCATTGCACGTGGCGGCGCAATAATTGTCACGATGGACGTGGCGATCAGGAGGCCCAAGAGGCACGCGGAGATTCATCGGCGAGAATCCGAATTGCTCGCCACGCAGCGGATGCCGGTCGACATGATCGCCACTTCCGAGCGGCTACTCGAGCCGCCCCTCCCTCGACGGCGAGACGGCCGGTCGCGCCGGATGACTTGCAGCGACACCTGGGTCCGGACCGCATGCCTATTGCGTGCTCCGCAGCCGGCTCCGCCCGCATCGGTCGCATTCTTGCGCCTCGCCGCGATGGCTGCCGAGGTGCGTGGCTGCGCTGCGCGGTCGCGGCTCGAGCCGGTAGTTCAAGAGCGGGGGAATCGCCTCCGCCGGGTCCAGCGGACTTGACCGTTACCGCCCAGGTATCTGGCACAATGGCCCTATGAGCGAACATCATCATCCCCTGACGCCGACCGAGCTGCTTTCCTACATGCGCGCCCAGCCGTGGGCGATCGAGGCGAGTGTGACGCCCCAGGGAAACCCCCAGGCGGCGGTGATTGGCGTCGCCATCACGGACCGCTGGGAATTATTGTTCGATACCGTGACCCAGTCGCGCAAGCATCAAAACCTGGTGAAGAATCCCCGCGTCGCGTTCGTCATCGGTTGGGAGCACGAGCGCACCGTGCAGTACGAAGGCATCGCCGAGATTCCTGCGGCAGCGGAATTGCCGGGTGTGCAGGCCTATTATTTCGATCGTTTTCCCGACGGCCCCACCCGCCAGACATGGCCGGGTCTCGTCTACTGGCGCGTGCGCCCGACCTGGATCCGCTACAGCAATTTCAATGTAAGCCCGCCCATCATCCAAGAGTGGGATGCCGCCGCGATTGCCGGCTGGCTGAGTTAAGCGCGCGACGGCGGCAATCGGGCAAGGCTGCCTGCGATCGCAGCCGCGCAGCGGCGGGCGATCTTTTGTGCCGATGGTCTCGACGGGCGTACGCATCCATGCGCCGCTCCGCATAGCGCGAAAATCCGCGCGCGAATCACACCCGGTCTCGTTGAAGCTGCGCATGGTGCGTCGAACATCTCGCGAGCGCCCGTTCCGGCAAGACCCGCGATCCTTCGGCTCGCTCAAGGACGGCACGGGCGAGTTCTATTCCGAGGAATCCGTCAATGACCGCACCGTCCTGGTTCGAGGCACCTGGTCCCACATCAAACCGGATTCCCATCATTTTCAGATCGACTATTCAGACGATGGCGGCCGGACTTGGGAGCCGGTATTCCTCGCCGAGCTCACTCGGGTGAAACCGTGATCCGCGCCGGCTTCGTGCCCTGCGTGCTGCTCGCGCTAGCTCCGGCGATCTGGGAGGTGAATTGGGTAAACCATCATTCGATGGTCAAGGATCCGTCGTAAATTCCGACGCATGTGCGCGAGCCTGCGGGATGATCGCAGAGTGCGCCGCCGCCGATTCTCACCAGATTCCGCCGAGCGCGACGGTGATCGCCTCGCCGTTCACACCACCGGCGGCCTCGCTGCACAGGAACGCGATCACTTCGGCGACTTCGCGGGGCTCCAACACGCGCTTTGGCGGGTAGATCGCGGCGCGCTCGCGCCAGACTTCGTCGACGCTGATGCCGCGTCGTTCGGACTCCGCTTGTGCCGAGCGTTCGGCCATGGCGGTGCGGACCCAGCCGGGCAGCACTGCGTTGGACGTGACTCCGAACGGGCCTGCGTCCTGGGCGACCGCGCGGGCGAGCCCGATCACGCCGTGCTTGGAGGCGGTGTAGGCGCTGCCGGCGCGCTCCGCCTTCTCGCCGGCGGTCGAGCTCGTGAATACGAGGCGGCCGAAGCCGCGTTGGCACATGCCCCCGACGGTCCGACGCGCGAGTTCGAACGGACCGTCGAGATTGACGCGCATCGTCTCGCGCCAGACCTCCGGGTCCTGCTCCCAAATGACCCGTTCGTGGGCGGAGCCGATGCCGTGATTGACGACCAGCACGTCGATCGGTCCGAGCCGCTGCTCGCATTCCGCGACGGCTTGCGCGCAACCCTCGGCGGTGCCGAGATCGGCGGTGACGAAGTCGAGACCGACGGCCGCCAGTTCCGACCCGCTGCGAGCGACCACCATCACGCGCGCACCGGCCGCCGCGAGCAGCAGCGCCGCCTCACGCCCGATTCCACGGCCACCGCCCGTGACCAAAGCCACCCGTCCCTTCATCGGCATGCTCCCCCATTCAGATTCACGCAATCGTCCCACGGTCATCCGATGTCCACAATCGCCGCTTCAGCGCCGCCCCTTCGCGCTCCAAGCGCGCAGCAGGGCCTTGCGTCGTTTGCGAAACTCCCTCATCCGCGATCGCTGTTCTGCCGCAAGCCGCGACGATAATTCGTGCGCCGCCTCGGGTTCCAGCGTGGCGCTCTGCAATTGTTGCTGCAGCTGCCACCCGTCATGCAAATCGCCGAGGCAAGCTTGCAGCGCGCGCAACTGCTTGACCTGCAAGCCCCGTGATCCGCGGCTCGCCCAAGAAAGCTCTTCGCACAGATAGCGCACAAACTTGATCTTCAATCGCAACCGATGCAGTTTGAACGGAGTCTTGCAGTCGCGGCGCAAGGCTTTGAGCAGGCGGCGGCGGCGCTTCTCGAATTGCTTGCGCGCAACCGCCTCGACGCGAAGTTGCAGTGACTCACCCCGGGTTGCATCGCGCGTGAACTCGCGCAGCCGCGCGAGCCGCGCGCGCCAGGACGCCGCGTGCAGATGCAGTTTCAGTTGGCGCGCTGCGCGGCTGCGCGCGCGGCCGATGCGCGCCTGAATCGCGGCAAACCCCGGCGTGAGGCGCTCGGGCGCGCTCGTGAGGTGCAAGATTTCCTGCCGCGCGACATCGGCCTCCCGGACCGCGTCGAGATAATGCCCGATATCGCGCAGCACCTCGATATGACGATCGACGGCGGCAGGCGCTGCCGCATGCAAGAAAACCCGCAGCAGCACGCGCAGGCGCCGCGCCGACACCCGTGTCGCATGGACCGCCGCCGGCTTCGCGGCACGGTCGAGCGAGCGCAGGTTCTCATCGAGTGCCGCGAGCAGCTCGCGCAGGCGCAGCCCCAGCTGCGCTCTCGCCGCATCATCAGCGGCCGCTGGGGCTGCAGTTCGCGAAGCCATATGCGCCATTCACACTCGCATCAACTGGATGGACAGGAATAGCGCCGCATTGAAACGGAAACGCGGATGCGCGGCAAGTTGGCGGATCGGCGGTCAGTGCTTCTTTCCGACGAGCGAGAATTTCGCGCCCTGGGGATCACGCGCGTAGATGACCCAATCGCCGGTCGGCACCTGATGGGGGCCCATGAGTTTTTCGCCGCCGCCGGCGGCTACACGGGCCGTGGCCGCGTCGATGTCGTCGACATTGAAAACGAACAGCCAATGCGGACGCGCCGCCGCCGGATCATTGAACATGCCGCCCACCATCGGGCCGCCGCCGAAATTGAACTGCAGGTAAGTGCCCATCGGGCCCATGTCCATCGCGTGCACCTTGGACCATCCGAATTGCGCGCCGTAGAACGCCAGCGCGGACTGCCAGTCCGTCGTGTGCAGCTCGTGCCAGCCGCCGTGACCCGCTTTCCCCGGCGCGAACGATGTCGATGAACCGCTGCCGATCGGCGCGATCACGTAGAAGCCGGCGCCTTGCGGATCGGCGACCATCGCCATGCGCCCGACACCGGGCACGTCCATCGCCGGCATTTGCAGGCTGCCTCCCGCGGCGACGATGCGCGCAACGCTCTGATCGACGTCGGCGACGCTCACGTAACCGAGCCAGCTCGGCGGCATGCCGGAATTCGCGGCGCCGGGCGGCAGCGCCATCAATCCTCCGATCGCGACGCCGTTCATCTCGAAGAGTCGGTAGTCCATGCCGCTCTGTCCGGAGTCCTTCGCGGTCCAGCCGAGAACGGCGCCGTAGAATTTCGCCGCGGCGTCCGGACTGCTCGTCAAGAGTTCGTACCAAATGAAGCTGCTCGTCATGGCGTGGCTCCTTCGATGTGGGTGCGTGATGCCCGCTAACCGTCCTTGCGCAGAACTACGTGCGTTGCGGCCGCGGTCGGCACGTGCTCGACGACCCGATACCCGAGCGCCGGCATATCGATGCCGTTCAACAGCGATTCGCCGCTTCCGAGCAGCACCGGCGCGAACGCCAGATGCAGCTCGTCGATGAGCCCCGCGCCAAGGTATGCGCGGATGGTCGCGGTGCCGCCGCCGAGCCGCACGTCGCGGTCGCCGGCGGCCGCGCGTGCTCGCTGCAGCGCCGCGTGGATGCCGTCGGTCACGAAGTGGAATACCGTGCCGCCGTCCATCGTGATCGTATCGCGCGGATAATGGGTCAGAACGAACACCGGCGTGTGGTAGGGCGGGTTGTCGCCCCACCATCCCTTCCACGCCTCGTCGGGCCAGGCACCGCGAATCGGCCCAAACATGTTGCGGCCCAGGATCCAGGCGCCGACGTTCACGAAACCGCGGGCTGCGAATTCGTCATCGACGCCGGTCGCGCCACCGCCCTGGCCGTGCATTTGTTGGAAGGTCCGGGTCGAGAACGCCCATTCGTGCAGCGCCATTCCGCCGATCCCGAGCGGGTTGTTGAGGTCCTGACGGGGTCCGGCACCAAAGCCGTCGAGGGAGATACTGAAACTCTGTACGCGCAAGCGGCTCATGGTCGTCTCCCAGTTCGAATGCCGATTGTACTGCCGCCGCCGCTTATTGCTCTGAGATTGCGCGCCGCAGCGCCGCGAGGCCGGGTGCGATCGCCTGTTCGGCAATTGCGCCGAATCCGAGCGCGAGCCCTTGATACGCCGGCCGACCCGCGAAGTACGCGCGCAAGGTGCCGACGCCGACGCCGAGTTGCCGGGCACGCGCCTGCACCGATTGCTCGTCGCAATCGGCGACGAGTCGCGCTGCGATATGCAGGCCCGCGACCGAGGGCAGCGGATCGAGCCACGGCCCGAAGCCCGAGCGCAGCCCTTCGAGCAGCAGCGCGCGCCGCCGGCCGTAGATGCGCTGCATCCGACGCACGTGCCTCGCCAAATGGCCCTCGTGGATCAATCGAGCGAGCGTCGCTTGGGCGATCGCCGGCGCCGGACCATCGCAACTCAGCTTGGCCGCGACCAACGCAGCGATCGCCCATGGCGGCGACACGATATAGCCCAGGCGAAGATCCGGCCGCAGACTCTTCGAAAACGTCCCCACGTAGAACACCGATTGGGTTCGATCGAGCGTCTGCAGCGCATCGAGCGGTCGATCGACAAATCGGAATTCGCCGTCGTAGTCGTCCTCGACGATGACCGCGCCGCAGCGCCGGCAGTGCTCGAGCAGCGCGACCCGCCGCCGCGCCGACATCACGGCGCCGAGCGGAAATTGATGGGAAGGGGTCACGCAGACCACGCGTGCCTGCGCGGGCAGCTTCTCGACGACGAGCCCTTCCGCGTCGACGGGAATCGGCACGATGCGCGCGCGCTGTGCGGCGAACGCGCCGCGCAGCGGCGGATAGCCGGGATTTTCGAGCGCGACGGTCGTCGTCCCCGCGGTCACCAACACGCGCGCGAGCAGATCGAAGGCTTGCTGGGCGCCCGCGGTGACGAGAATGTCGTCCGGGCCGCAGGCCACGGCGCGCGAAAATGACACGTGCCGCGAGATCGCCTGGCGCAGCGTCGCGAGGCCCTGGGCCTCGAAGCGCAGCCCGGGCGCCGCGTGCATGCCGCGGATCACGCGGGCCGAGATGCGCCGCCATGCATCGAAGGGAAAACTCGCCGGATCCGGCACCCCGATCTGAAACGAATAACGGCAGGCGAGCGCCGGGAAGAAATCAGCCGGCGGCGATCGGCCGCGCCAATGCCGATTGAGCCGGAAGGCGTGGGCTGCGCGGTCCGCCGGCTCGCGTGCTTTCGATCGGCGGGTCAGCGTCGCGGCAACGACCGTGCCCGAGCCGCGGCGCGCCGCGACGTAGCCTTCGCTCAGCAGCAGCTCGTAGGCCGCGACCGCGGTATTTCGCGAGACGCCGTACATGGCCGCGAGCGCCCGCGTCGATGGCAGGCGCAGGCCCGGTTTGAGGCGTCCGTCGAGAATCCCGCCACGCAGCTGCGCATGCAATGCGGCCAGGATCGAACGCGATCCGCGCCGTGGCAGGGCGATCGGAAACTGCGCAAGTGGTTCCATGATTATCGGAGAAAGTGGTCCTTTTGTTGGTCCAATCAACGGGGCATAGTCGCCGCAGCAAGCAGTCAATGGAAGCGTTATTTTGCGTATGCGGCCGAAGCGTCCCGGCCGCCGCTACGCGGAGGGGGCGAATGTCATACCACTTAGCACGTTGGGCATTGCGGGCCGCGGCCGTCGGCATCATCGCGATCAACTGGCCGCTCACGGCCGGCGCCGGCGGCGCGTCGCTGCCACACCGGCACGACGCCCAGGTGCTGGTCTACGTGCTCGATGGCCGCGTGCGCATGCAGGTCGATGGCGCCGCGCCGGTCACGCTCGGCCCCGGTGACACGTTCTACGAGGGCCCGGGCGATATTCACCGCGTCTCCGCCAACGCCAGTTCGACGCTGCCGGCGCGAATTCTCGTCTTCATCGTCAAGGACAAGGGCACACCTATCTCGAGCGCGGTTGCGCCGTCGGTGCAGCCGTGAGGGGGCGCCACGCGTTCGGCGTCATGATCGCGCTGCTCGTGCTTGCCGCGGGCGGCGCCCGCGCCGACACCAGCGGACAGCAACTCGCGCAGGGCGCGGGCGAGGCGCTGCTCGGCACCCAGGCGCCGCGCCTCGTCGTCAAAACGATCGATGGGCAATCGATCGATCTCGGCCGGCTCTACGGCAAGCAGGCGGTCTACTTGAAATTCTGGGCGACCTGGTGTGTGCCGTGCCGGCAGCAGATGCCGCACTTCCAGCACGTCTATGAGACCGCGGGGTCCGATCTCGCGGTCATCGCGATCGACGTCGGATTCAACGACACCGCCGATCAGGTGCGCGCCTACCGCAAGCAGCTCGGCATCACGATGCCGATCGTCGTCGATGACGGCCGGCTGGCGGAAGCCTTCCGCTTGCGTGTCACGCCCCAGCATATCGTGATCGGTCGCGACGGCCGGATTCAGTACGTCGGCCATCTTGCCGACGAGCGCCTCGATGCGGCGCTCGTCGACGCACGCGGAGCGCCCGCAACACCGGGGTCCGGCGCCGGCACGATAGCCGCCGGCGGGCACGCAGCTGCGGCGCCCGTTCCGGCCGCGATCGTTCGTTATGGCGTCGGCGACCGGCTGCCGGCGCTCGCGCCGCTGACGATCGAGGGCGCGGCGTTCGATTTTCGCGAGCAGGCTGCGGCGCGCCGCACGGTGCTCGTATTCCTGTCGCCGTGGTGCGAGTCCTATCTCGAGACGACCCGGCCCGAGATCTCGGCGAGCTGCCGTCGCATGCGCGAGCAAGTTGCCGCCATGGCCGGCGAGCACGGGCTTCGCTGGCTCGGGATTGCCTCCGGGCTGTGGGCGACGCCCGAGGATCTGCGCGACTACCGCAACAAGTATGGGGTCGCGATTCCGCTCGCGCTCGACGAGTCCGGCGCGCTGTTTCGCTGCTTCGCCGTCAACGAGGTGCCGGCCGCGCTGGTCGCCGATGAGAGCGGGCGGATCTTGCGCCGCGTCGATGGAGCCGACCTGAAAACGACGAGCGCATTGCGCGAGGCAGTCGGCGGGCCGTGATCGACTTTTATTATTCGGCGACACCGAACGGACTCAAGGTCGCGCTGTTTCTCGAGGAGGCCGGTGTTGCCCACCGCAGAATCCGCCTGAATCTCGGCAACGGCGATCAGTTCAGACCGGAGTTTCTCGCGATCTCGCCGAACAACAAGATTCCCGCGATCGTCGACGATGAACCGCTCGGCGGCGGTGCGCCGGTCGCCATATTCGAGTCCGGCGCGATTCTCGTGTATCTCGCCGAGAAGCATCGGCGCTTCCTTCCTGCCGACATACGCGGACGGATCGAGGTGCTGCAATGGCTGTTCTGGCAAGTCGGCGGCCTCGGGCCGATCGCCGGGCAGATCGGGCATTTCAATGTGTTCGCGCCGCAGAAGGTTCCCTACGCGATCGAGCGCTACACCAACGAGACCAAGCGCCTGTACGGGGTACTCGACAGACGCCTCGCGGGCCGCGAGTTCGTGGCGGGCGAGTACTCGATCGCCGACATGGCCTGCTATCCGTGGATCGTGCCGCATGCGGCCCAAGGGCAGCGTCTCGAGGATTTTCCGCACGTGCAGCGCTGGTTTCTCGCGATTGCCGCGCGACCCGCGACGCGGCGCGCCTATCAGGATGCCCCGGACGTGTATGCGCGCGGCGGTGAGCAGTTGACGGCGCAAGCACGCCACAACTTGTTTGGCGGCGCCGCCCGGGATCGGCCGTGAAGCAGCCGGTGAAGGCCGCATGAACTTGCCGATCTGCGAGACCTGCGGCACGCAGTTCGCCGAGGCGCCGACGCCTCCCGCGCCATGCCCGGTGTGCGCCGACGAGCGGCAATACGTCGGTTGGGATGGCCAACGCTGGACGACGCACGAGCAATTGCGAGCGACGCACGCATTGCGGCTGGTCGAGGAGAACGGTTTGCTCGCAATCGGCATCGCGCCCGCCTTCGGCATCGATCAACGCGCACTCTTGTTGCCGACCGACGCCGGCAACATCCTCTGGGAATCAGTGAGTCTCGTGACCGATGCGGCGGTCGCGGAGTTGCATGCGCGCGGCGGCGTCGATCTCATCGCAATTTCCCATCCGCATTTCTACGCGTCGATGGTCGAATGGAGCGAGGCCTTGGGCGGCGTGCCGATTCTTCTGCATGAGGCCGACGCGGCGTGGGTGCAGAGGCCGTCGGTGAATATCCGGCTGTGGCGCGGCGAGGAACATCGATTGTCCGATTCGGTGCGGCTGCTACGCTGCGGCGGGCATTTCCCCGGCAGCGCGGCCCTGCACTGGAGCAACGGTCCGCGGCCCGGCGGCAGCCTGTTTCCCGGCGATGCGCTGCAGGTCGTCATGGATCGCCGCCATGTGACTTTCATGTACAGCTACCCGAATTACCTGCCGATGCGAGCCGCCGACGTCATCGCGATTCGCTCGCGATTGCAGGGCTATCGCTTCGATGACGTGTTCGGATTCACCTGGGGGCGCAACATCATCGGCGGCGCCCGCGAGGCCGTCGATGTTTCGTTCGACCGTTTCCTCGAGAGAATCGGCGCTTAATCGCCGGGCGCGCGCTGCGTTCTACTTCGATCCGCGCGCGAGACCGCGCAACCCCGCCGTGACGTAGGGTCCCAGACGCGCCTTGAGGGCCGCCACGTCGTTCGAGCGGCAGACGCCGTCCGAGAGCGCATCGAGCCGGCCGGTTTCCGCGAGCGAGAGCGTCAGTGCGCCCGTGAGGAAGTTGTAACCCCAGAAGATGTCCTCGGGCGCGCTGCCCGGCAGCGACGCCATGACCGCCTGGATGAACTCGCGGACCGTCGCATCGAAAGTCTTGCCCATGAGCGTGCGGCCCCACTCGGGCGAGTTGTTCACGAACGCGAGCAACGAGAAGTAGTTGTGCCAGCCGGGGCCGGCATGCGCGAGGCGCTCGAGGATCGGGTCGAGGAACGCATCGACCACGGCCTCGGTGCTGGGCGCCTGCGGGGCCGCTTCGAGGCGCACCTGCGCGAGGCGACGCAGCCGCTCCTCGTTCAAGATCGTGCCGCGCCGCTCGATGACCGCGGCCAGCAACTGTTTCTTGCTGCCGAAATGATAGTTCACGAGTGCGAGGTCGACGCCCGCGGCCGCCGTTATGTCGCGCAGCGACGCCCCATGAAAGCCCTTCTTGGAGAAGAGCTTTTCGGCGGCATCCATGAGCTTGTCTTTGGTCGTGCGCTTCGGGCTAGGCATTGGATCCCAATCAGATTAGTCGATTCTAGCTTGACTCCGGCCGCAGTCTTGACCCCTAGGCGTGGTGCGCGCAAGGCCGTCCGCTTAGGTCCTGCGCCCTCGGGACCCGCCGACGGGCGCCTGTCGGGTCCGCGCAACAAACCCAAGCCGGCCCGTATCCGCGCTTGATCTTCAACGGGCGTTGAAATAGTATTCAACCAACGTTCAATCAATGCAAGCGATCGCAAGGTCGGCTGCACCGGCACCGATTGACGATTTATAAATATTTCCGGGGGTCGTTATGAATCGCATTTTCCGCACTCTGTTGACCGTCATCTGCTCGATCGGCGCCGGCGCCGGCATTGCCGCCGCGGCCGATAACCCAGCGGCACCCGGCGCATCGGCCGCGGACAACGGCACACTCATGGAGGTTGTGGTGACGGCGCGACGCTACGCCGAGGACCTGCAAAGCGTCCCGCTGGCCGTCACCGCGCTCAGCGCCGACACGATTCAGACGCAGGCGGTCACGAATCTCGATGACCTCAATAGTTTCGTGCCGAATATGAAGATCGGCGCGGATCGCGCCACCAGCGCGACAATCAACGTCTACATCCGCGGTGTCGGCCAGAGCGATCCGCTCTGGGGCAATGAGCCGGGCGTCGGCGTCTACATCGACGATGTGTATTTGGCCCGGCCGCAAGCGGCGCTGCTGGACGTCATCGATGTGCAGGATCTGGAAGTGCTGCGCGGCCCACAGGGCACGCTCTACGGCAAAAACACGATCGCCGGCGCGATCAAATACGTGACGCGCGACGTCGACGGGCCGGCGACGCTCACCGTTTCGGAGACCGTCGGCAATTACAACGAACACGATGAGAAGCTCAACTTCTCGACGCCGATCATCGACGACCACGTCTACTTCGGCATGGCGCTCGCCGAACTGCAGCGCGGCGGCTGGGGTGAGGTCGTCCCGCAGACCGGCCTTCCCCAAAGCCCTTACAACTACTACGGCGAGCCGGTCTCGAACAAGGACGTGTTTTCGGCGCGCGCGAACCTCACGATCAAGTGGGGCGAGAGTTCGAAGCTCCGAATCGTCGCCGACGACACGCTCGACAATTCCAATGCGAACGGCGGCCAGCGGCTCAATAATTACCTCGTGCCGGACCTCAGCAACCCGTACGACACGCGCACGTCGATGCCGGTCAACAACGACTATTCCCACCGCAGCGACCTCTCGGCGACCTATACCCAGAGCCTCACCGACCAGCTTGGTCTCAAGGTCGTCGCAGGCTACATTCAAGGCCGGAGCCAGCAGTTCATCGATTTCGCGGAGCTCGACCAGAACCTGTTCGAAGTGCCGGGCTACTACCATGACCAGCAGTCCTCGGGCGAGGCGCAGTTGACTTTCAAGAACGACGTCGTCAACGCAGTCGGCGGCCTCTTCTATATGGACAGTACCGCCTGCGGCGATTACAACGCATCGGTCGGCACGCTGAACTTGCTCGGCCTGCCGGCGTATGACCTCTACATCACCGAGCAGGTCGAGGGCTGCGTGCAGACCAAGAGCGAGGCCATCTACGGCGACACTGCCTGGAAGCTCAGCGACCGGCTCAACCTCGACGTCGGCTTGCGCTGGAATGAGGACCAGAAGACCGCGGCGGTCTACCAAGCGGATTACGCCAGCTTCGCGCCGACGCAACTGCTGCCGAACCAGCAGTTCTTCAACCCGGCAGCCGTGCCGGCCGGCTTCTTCCCGGATCCGGGCGTGGTCACGAATTACCTGGGCAATCGCGCGTTCGTCAATCTCACGCCGCGCCTCGGGTTCGACTACCACTTCACCGATCACTTCATGGGCTACGTGTCCTATAGCCGCGGCTTCAAGAGCGGCGGCTTCGACATGCGCGGTAACGCCGCGGTGTATCCGGCGACCGAGAACGGCTACGCCTCGGAGACCGCGGATAACTACGAGGCGGGCATCAAGTCGACGATGCTCGATGACACGCTGCTGCTCAATCTCACGGTGTTCTACGATCCGTACAAGAACGCACAGATCGGCGTGCAGCAATTCGTCAATGTCGGGGGAACGCCGACCAATCTGACCGCGGAGCTCAACGCCGGCGAACAGATCAACGAGGGCATCGAGCTCGAGTCGGTCTGGCGGCCGACGAAGGCGCTGACGCTGGGCCTAAATGTCGGCTACCTGGATTCCTACTACAAAGATTTTCTGATCCCCTGCAACGTGTTCACGGCGGCTCCCGGCTGCGGCCCGAGCATCGGCGTCGTCAACGTCGCCGATCAGAATCGCCCGATCAACGCACCGGCCTGGACCGCCTCCGGCAACGCGACCTACACCTGGGATCTCGGGCCGGGCACGCTGCTCGCGCGCGCCGGCTACGATTGGCGCAGCTTCACGAAGGTTGCCGCGACCTTCGCGAGTCCGACCGACCAGCCGGCCTATGGGTTGCTCAATGCCGGGCTCGCGTACACCTCGGCCGGCAAATCCTGGCGCTTCTCGATCGACGGAAAGAATCTCACCAACAAGTACTATCGGGTTGCGGGCTATGATTTCGGGCCCGGGCCGATCGGGCCGGCGAATTCCTTCATCGGCGGCATCAGCCAGATCGGCTACTACGGTCCGCCGCGCACCATCACGGGGACGGCGTCCTACCACTTCTGAGCCCACACGGCGCCGGTTCGGGCGATGGACACCTCGGGGTCCCGCATGAGCCGGCGCCGTATCTCGTGACCAGAACATGCCGTGGTTCGAAGCACCCGCGCCGCTGCTGCCCGATCTCGTCGCGCACAACGGCCGTTGGCTCGCGGGGCAGCCGGCGCTGATCGACGGTGCAGCCTCGCTCAACTGGCGAGAGTTCGCCGACGCCACCGCGCGGGTCGCGAATGCTCTCGCATCGCTCGGTGTTCGGCCGCGCGAACGGGTCGCGGTGGTCATGGACTGCCGTCTCGAAACCGTGCTCGCGATGCTTGGGATCCTGCGCTCGGGCGCGGTCGCGGTGCCTCTCAACGTCTCGATCACTGACGCCGCAATCGCGGGAATGTGCTCTGATGCGGCGTGCGTCGCGGTGTTCGCGTCCGGCGCGCATTGTGCGCGGATCGACGGGCTGCGCGCCGCGGGCGTCATCGGTGCACGGAATTTCATCGGCTGCGATGCGCCGGCCGACGGTTGGCTCGATTTCGGGGCGTTGTTCGCGCGACACAGTGCGGTGGCGCCCGCGGTCGAAATCACGGCCGAGCACGAATGCAACCTCATCTACAGCTCGGGAACGACCGCGCTGCCGAAGGGCATCGTGCATACCCATGGATGCCGGATGCACTGGGCCTACGACGGCGCGCTCGCTTTGCGCTACCGGCGCGGCTGCCGCACGCTGTTCACGCTCGGACTGTTCTCGAACATCAGCTGGGTCAGCATGATCGCGACGATGCTCGTGGGCGGCACGCTCGTGCTGCAGCGAGGCTTCGAGGCCCGCGCCGCTCTCGGTCTCATCGAGCGCGAGCGCATTACACACGGCGCATTTGTCCCGATCCAGCTCGAACGCCTGCTCGCATGCCCGCAGCGCACGGCCTTCGACACCTCGAGCCTCGAGACCTTGATGTGCTGCGGCTCGCCGCTCGCGGCGCAGATCAAGCTCAATTTTGCGCGCGAGTTCGCGTGCGAGCTCATCGAACTGTACGGGCTCACCGAGGGCCTCTTCACGATCCTCGAGCCCGAGGATCTCGAGCGCAGGCCGCTGTCGGTCGGCAAGCCGGTGCTCGGCGCCGAGATCCGCATCCTCGGCGAGTCAGGCGCCGAGGTCGCGGCGGGCGAGATCGGCGAAATCGTCGGTCGCGGCCGGCTCGTGATGGCCGGCTACCACGCGCGCGACGATGCGAACCGGGAAGCGACCTGGGTCGATGCCGCCGGTCTGCAATGGCTGCGCACCGGCGATCTCGGCCGCCTCGACGCCGAGGGCTTCCTCTATATCGTCGATCGCAAGAAAGATATGATCATTTCGGGAGGACAGAACATCTATCCGACCGACATCGAGAGCGTGATTCGAAACCATCCGATGGTCGCCGAGGCCGCGGTGATCGGTGTCGCGAGCGCTCGGTGGGGCGAGACGCCGCTCGCCGTCGTCGTGCTGCACGAAGGAAAGAGCGCGAGCTGCGCGGAGCTGCTCGCGTGGACCAACGCCGCGGTCGGCAAGCAGCAGCGGCTCGGCGGCGTCGTGCTGCGCGCGAGTCTGCCGCGAAACCCCAACGGCAAGGTGCTCAAGCGTGAGCTGCGCCGAGAATATGCATCAGAAATCTCCCACACGGAAACACCGATATGAGCGCTACACCCGCTGAGTCGAGCGATTACTTCTACAACAGCGCAGACGGCCTGCGCCTCTACTGCCGCGTTTATGCCGCGCGCCAGGCGGGCGGCTTGCCGCTGCTGTGCTTGCCGGGTCTTACGCGCAACAACCGCGATTTCGCGGCGCTCGCCACGCGTCTCGCGGCGCAGCACGAGGTGCTCGCCCTCGACTTGCGCGGCCGCGGCCGCTCGGCCTGGGATCCGGATCCGTCCCACTACCAGCTGCCGTTTTATCTCAAGGACGTATGGTCGCTGCTCGATGCACGTTCGTTGAGCCGCGTCGTCGTCATCGGCACCTCGCTGGGGGCGCTCATGGGCATGGGATTGGCGGCGATGCAGCCCGGCCGCATCGCGGGCGTCATTCTCAACGACGCAGGTCCCGAGTTCGACCCGGCGGGTGTCCGGCGCATCGCCGGTTATGCGGGCAAGCTGCCACCGGTGACCTCCTGGAGCGAGGCGGCCGCGCAAGCCAAGAGCGTCTACGGTCTTGCGCTGCCGGGTTTGAGCGACGACGACTGGCTCGACTATGCGCATTTGGGCTATCGCGAAAATTCTGCCGGCATTCCGGTACCGGACATGGATCCGAAGATCAGCGAGGCGTTCAAGAATCCGACGACCGCGGTCGCCGACCTGTGGCCGCTGTGGGCGCAGATCAAGGGCGTGCCGATGCTCGTGATTCGCGGCGCATTGTCGGACCTGCTGAGTGCCGCGACCGTCGAGCGGATGGTCCGCGAAAAACCGGACGTCGATGCGATCACGGTCCCGAACCGCGGACATACACCGCTGCTCAACGAGCCGGAGTGCGTCGCGGCGATCGATCGATTCCTCGCGCGATGCGCGCGGGCAACTGGAGGGTGAAACGGATGGCAAAGAACGCGTTGCGGCTCGAGGACCGGGTCGCGGTCGTCACCGGCGCCGCCAGCGGCATCGGCAGGGAAATCGCGCGTGCTTTCGCGCGCGCCGGCGCCAAGGTCGCGATCGTCGATCTGAATCTCGCAGGCGCCGAACTCGCGGCCGGAGAAATCCAGGCCGACGGCGCGGAAGCGATCGCGATCGGCATGGATGTGACTTCTGAGGCCCAAGTCGAGGCGGGCATGGCGAGCGTCATCGAGAGATTCGGCCGCATCGACGTGCTCGTCAGCAACGCCGGCGTGCAGGTCGTCGCGCCGCTCGAGCAATTCGAGTTCGACGATTGGCGGCGCGTGCTCGCGATCCATCTCGATGGCGCGTTTCTCTGCACGCGCGCGGCCCTCCGGCAGATGTACCGGCAGAGCGGCGGCAGCATCATTCTCATGGGATCGGTTCATTCAAAGGAGGCCTCGGTGCTGAAGGCGCCCTACGTCACCGCCAAACACGGACTGATCGGTCTTGCGAAGGTCATCGCGAAGGAAGGTGCGAAGCACGGCGTGCGCGCCAACGTGATCTGCCCCGGATTCGTGCGCACGCCGCTCGTCGACAAGCAGATTCCGGAGCAGGCGAGGGCGCTCGGAATTTCCGAGGCCGCCGTGGTTCGCGACGTGATGCTCAAGGATACCGTCGACGGCGAATTCACGAGCGTCGAAGACGTGGCCGCCGCGGCGCTGTTTTTCGCCTCGTTCGAGACCAATGCGCTCACCGGCCAATCCTTGACGGTCAGCCACGGATGGTCGATGCAGTGATTTTGATTTGTGTTTGCAAGCGAACGGAGGCGGGCCCGCACAGCCGATAAGCTGTAGAATGATTCAATGCCGGCCTTGCGGGGCACGCGGTCTGCATTTCGGTCGAGCGCGCAAACGGCAAGGAGAGTTCCGTGGCGGGCGAGGCTGATCAAAACGTGACGAGATCCCCGGCGTCGGGGACCCCATCGACCTCGGGCGTTGCCGCGGCGCCGCCGGCGTCGTTTTTCGGGCGCCACAAGAAACTGCTGGTCGCGGGCCTCGTCGTGGTCGTGGTCGCGGTCGCGGCCGGGTTCCTGGCGGGCCGGCTCGGCATGATCTCTGCCAAGAATCAGAACCGCTTGATCGTCTACGGCAACGTCGATTTGCGGCAGATCGATCTCGCATTCAACGACAGCGAACGGCTCGCGGAAGTGTTGGTTCAAGAAGGCGCGAAGGTGACTCGCGGCCAGGTCCTCGCGCGCCTGGACACGAGTCGCCTCAAACCCGAGACCGCAACCGCCGAGGCAGTGGCTGCGGCGCAGCAGGCGATGGTCGAAAAACTGCATCACGGCAGCCGCCCGCAGGAGATCGCGCAAGCCCAAGCCAATGTTGCCGCCGCGCGGGCGGATCAGGTCAATGCACTCCAGAATTGGACGCGGCTCTCGGCGCTCACGACGCAAACGACCGGCCGGGCTGTCAGCGAGCAGGAGCTCGAAGCCGGCAAAGCGGCGCTGGATTCAGCGCAGGCTCACCTCGCGGTCGCGCAGCAGGCGCTCGAGATGGCCGTGATCGGTCCCCGCAAAGAAGACGTCGCACAGGGCGAGGCGCAGCTGCGCGCCGACCAGGCCCAGCTCGAACTATTGCATCGCCAGCTCGCCGACGCCGAACTCGTCGCTCCGAGCGATGCCGTCGTGCGCACGAGGCTGCTCGAGCCCGGCGAGATGGTTTCTCCGCAACGGCCGGTACTGAACCTCGCGATCACCGATCCGAAGTGGGTTCGCGCCTACGTCGCGGAGACCGATCTCGGAAAAATTCATCCGGGCATGAAGGCCTCGGTCAGCGCGGACGGGTTTCCCGGCCGGCCGTTCTCCGGTTGGATCGGCTTCATCGCGTCGGTTGCCGAATTCACGCCGAAAGCCGTCGAAACCACGGAGCTGCGTTCGAGCCTCGTCTACGAAATTCGCGTGTTCGTCGAAGACCCGCAGGACGACCTACGCCTCGGCATGCCGGCAACCGTGACCCTGGCTGTGAATCCGGCCGCCGCGAGCAAACCCTAGGCGCGGTGTCGCAATCATGGCATCGACAACCATCCGCAAAGGGCTCTTGCTCGCAGGGCTCGCCGGACTCGCCGCTTGCGCGGTGGGACCCGACTATCGCCCGCCGGCGCCCGGTTCCGCGGCTGCCTGGAGTTCTCCGGTCGCGGGCGGTCTCGACACGGCGTCCTCGGCGCCCGCATCCTGGTGGGCCTCGTTCAACGATCCCGAGCTCGATACCCTGATCGAACGCGCGGTGAAATCGAACCTCGATCTGCGCGTCGCGGAGGCGCGGCTGCGGCAAGCGCGCGCGGTCCGCGGCGGCACGGCGGCTGACTTCTGGCCCGAGATCGGTGCCAACGCGGCGGCCGACCGCGCCAAGCAGAGCGAGCACCAGCCCCTGATCGGCTCGCTGCCGCTCCCGCCCAACTTCCCGTTCGAGTACAGCGTCTTTCAAGCCGGATTCGATGCGTCATGGGAACTCGATGTATTCGGCGGCAAGCGCCGCGCGCACGAGGCGGCCACCGCGGATTGGCAAGCCGCGATCGAGGCGCGCAACGATGCGCTGCTGAGCCTGCTCGCGGAAGTCGCCCGCAACTATGTCGAACTGCGCGGCACCCAGCAGCGCCTCAGCATAGCGAATCGCAATCTCAAGCAGCAGCAAGAACAGCTTGAGCTCACGCGCGCGCGGCTTCACGGCGGGGTCGCAACCGAACTGGACGTTGCAAAATCGGCCGCCCTGCTCGATGGGGTCCGCGCCGAAATTCCGCCGCTGGAAACCGCGCGCCGCGCGGCGATGTATGCGCTCGCCGTGCTGCTCGCGATGCAGCCCGGCGAACTAGTCGCCGAGTTGTCCGCGCCGGGCGCGCTGCCGATCGCTCCACCCGTTGTTCCGATCGGACTTCCCTCGGAGCTGCTGCGGCGGCGCCCGGATGTGCGCCGTGCGGAGCGGCAACTCGCCGCGGAAACGGCGCGCATCGGCGTCGCCAAAGCGGAGTGGTTTCCGAAGATCTCGCTGACCGGTGACTTCGGGGTCGAAAGCACCAAGACCAGCAATTGGTTCGACGCGGGCAGCCGGTTCTGGTCGATCGGCCCGAGCCTGCAGTGGAATGCGCTCGATTTCGGCCGCGTTCGCGCCCAAGTGCGCGCACAAACCGCGGTCCAGGAGGCGGCGTTCGCGAGCTATCAAAAGGCGGTCTTGAATTCCTTGCAAGAGGCCGAGAACACGGTCGTCGCCTACGCGCAGGAGCAGATCCGGCATCAAGCGCTTGCCGAGACGCTCGCCGACAATCAGCGTTCACTCGAACTTGCCGACAGCCTCTACGCACACGGGCGCGTGAATTTTCTCGACGTGCTCGACGCCCGACGGGCGCTGTACCAAGCGGATGATCAATTGGCGGTCAGCGATCAAAGCATCGCGCTCGATCTGATCGCGCTCTACAAGGCCCTGGGCGGCGGGTGGGAGGCGCCCCTGCCGGCGAAGCCGGCATCCGCCGCCTCGCCGTGACGATGCCAGCCTCGACGCCGGCGCTGCGGTTGGAGCAGGTCGGAAAATCCTTTCGCCGCGATACCGGCGAGTCGGTGCTGGCGCTCGACGATATCTCCTTCTCGGTCGACCCGGGCGGCCTCGCCGCCGTGATCGGACCGGACGGCGCGGGCAAGACGACGCTGATGCGCCTGCTCACGGGACTCATGAAGGCCGATCGCGGTAGGGTGCGCGTGCTCGGCTTCGATGCGGCCGAGGATCCCCAGGCGATCCAGTCGCGCATCTCCTATATGCCGCAACAATTCGGACTCTACGAGGACCTCACGGTTCGCGAGAACCTCGATCTGTATGCGGATATGCATGGCGTGTCGGCAGAGAACCGCCGCACCCAATATGTTCGCCTCATGACGATGACCGGCCTCGATCCCTTCCAGAAGCGTCTCGCCGGGCAGCTGTCGGGAGGGATGAAGCAGAAGCTCGGCCTCGCCTGCTCGCTGGTGCGGTCCCCCGATTTGCTGCTGCTCGACGAACCGACCGTCGGTGTCGATCCGCTGTCGCGCCGCGAACTCTGGGAGATCATTCAACAATTGATCAAGGATCATCTCACAGTGCTGCTCTCCAGCAGCGATCCGGACGAAGCCGAGCATTGCGACAGCGTGCTCGTGCTCAGCGAGGGCAAGAAACTCATCCATGCGCCGCCCGCGCAAGTGCGGCGCTTGGCGCAGGATCGCGTCTTCCTCGCGCAACCACCCGACGGAACCAAGCCACAGGACTTGCAGGCGCGATTGTTGGCGCTGCCCGCGCTCATCGATGCGGTGCCCGAGTCCGGTCAGGTCCGCATCATTACGGCGGCAAGCGCCTCCGGGGGCGAGGCCGCCGCCATCGCCGGCGTTCCCGCGGAACCGGCGCCGGTTCGTTTCGATGATGGATTCATGGTGTTGCTGCACCGAGCCACGGGCGGCAACCAAACTAAGGGCGGCAACCAAGCCAAGGGCGGCGCGAGCACCGATGAGCCGGCGCGCGCACTCGAGCCGCCTGCGACCGGCGACGCCGCTGCCGACACGGTCGTCGAGGTCCACGATCTGGTGCGACGTTTCGCCAAATTCGTCGCGGTGGATCGAGTGAGCTTCGCCGTCAAGCGCGGCGAGATTTTCGGTTTGCTTGGGCCCAACGGCGCCGGCAAGACCACGACGTTTCGCATGCTCTGCGGGCTGCTGCCGAGTTCCGCGGGCAGCTTGAAAGTCGCGGGTGTCGACGTGCGGCAAAATCGCGCCTCGGCGCGCCAGCATCTCGGCTACGTCGCGCAGAAGTTCTCGCTCTACGGGCAGCTCACCGTCGGCGAGAACCTCGATTTCTTCGCGCGCGCCTACGGTCTCGGCGGCGACAAGCTGCGCGAGCGCATTGCCTGGGCCTTGAGCCAGTTCGAACTCGCGCCGTTCGTGCGCTTGCCGAGCGCGCAATTGCCGGGAGGCTTCAAGCAGCGTCTGGCAATGGCCGCCGCGCTGCTGCACCGGCCGCAGATCCTGTTTCTCGATGAACCCACGAGCGGCGCGGATCCGTTCGCGCGCCGCGAATTCTGGCAGCGCATCATCGCGCTCTCGCGCAGCGGGGTCACGGTCATCGTGACCACCCACTTCATGGCCGAGGCCGAATACTGCGATCGAGCGCTGATTCTCGATGGCGGGAAGGTGCTGGCGCAGGGCACTCCCACCGAGCTGCGTGCGCTCGCGCCCGCGCAGGCCGATCGCGCTGCGACCATGGAGGATGCCTTCATCGCGATCGTCGAGAAGGCGCGCGCCCTAGCCATCGCGCCTGTCGGCATAGGCTCCGGCATGAGCCGCTGGCAGGAAAAATGGCGCCGAATCTGGGCCCTGACGCGTAAGGAAACCCGGCAGGTCATTCGCGATCCCTCCAGCATCGCGATCGGCGTCGTGTTCCCGGTCATGCTGATCCTGCTGTTCGGATTCGGAATCTCGCTCGACGTGACGAAGGTGACGGTTGCCACCGTCGACGAAGACGCGACCGCGGACAGCACCGCGCTCATCGGTGCGTTCCGCCTCTCGCCGTACTTCCGACTGGTCGCGACGCGCTCGATAGCCGAAGCGCGGCAACTCGTGCTCGATCGGCGGGTCGACGGCGTGCTGCAGATTCCGGCCGATTTCAGCCGGCGCTGGCATCAAGGTGCCGCCGACGTCCAAATTCTCGTCGACGGCACCGATTCGAACCAGGCGCGCATCATGCAGGCCTACGCCGCGGGACCGGTGGCGCTGTGGAGCGTAGCGCAGGCGCAGTCCGGTACGGCCGTCGCCATGGGCCCGGTCGGCATCGAGAGCCGCCTGTGGTTCAACGAGGCCAACGACAGCCATTATTTCATCGTCCCGGGCCTCATCGTGCTGGTCATGACGATCATCGGCGCGTTTCTGACGGCGATGGTCGTTGCGCGGGAGTGGGAACGCGGCACGCTCGAGGCATTG
This sequence comes from uncultured Gammaproteobacteria bacterium, assembly GCA_963782845.1. Taxonomy (GTDB): domain Bacteria; phylum Pseudomonadota; class Gammaproteobacteria; order Steroidobacterales; family Steroidobacteraceae; genus Bog-1198. Next base: position 765,549 of record CAWALM010000004.1, read on the forward strand.
TTCGTGACGCCGATGAGTCCCGGGGAGTTCCTCGTGAGCAAATTCATCCCCTATTTCGGGCTCGGCATGATCGGCTTCGTGCTGTGCATCCTCGCGGGAAAATACCTGTTCCACGTGCCGCTGCGAGGATCGCTTTCCCTGCTTTGCCTCGCCTCGATGGTCTACCTGCTGGTCGCGCTCGGGATCGGCCTGCTGGTCTCGACCGTGTTCAAGAGCCAGTTTCTCTCGAGCCAGCTCGCGCTGCTGCTGACGTTCCTGCCCGCGATGATGCTGTCGGGGTTTCTCTACGATCTGCGCAGCATGCCGGTGGCGCTGCGCGTCATCACCCACGTGCTGCCGGCGCGCTACGCGGTCGCGCTGCTGCAGACGATCTATCTCGCGGGCAATGTCGAGAGCGTCGTCTGGCTCGAATCTCGCGGTGCTCTCGGCAATGGCCGCGGCGCTGATCCTCGCGACGCGACTCGCGACCCACAAGCGGATCGCCTGAGGGTCTGCGCATGCACGCCTCGCTGCTGCGCATCCTCGCGCTGATCGAAAAGGAGTTTCTCGCGGTGCTCAAGGACCCGCGCAGCCGCTTCATCATCTTCGCGCCGCCGATGATCCAGTGCATGCTGTTCGGCTATGCGGCGACTTTCGATCTGAACTCGGTCGCCTACGCCGTGCTCGATCAGGACCACAGCGCCGCCTCCACGGCTTTGCTCGCGCGCCTCGATGGATCGGGCGTGTTCGAGCGCCAGGCCGATCTCACGCGCGCCGCGGACATCGCGGACACGATCAACAACAGTCGAGCGCTGCTCGTGATACAGATCGATCAGGCGTTCGAGCGCAATCTGCTCGCCGGCAAGCCTGCGCAACTGCAGATCATCGCCGACGGCCGCAATTCCAATACCGCCGGCACGGCGCTCGGGTATTTGAACGCGATCGTCGAGGATTTCAACGCCGAGTGGCGCTCGGAGCACGGACAGCTGGGTCACAGCGTGCGGGTGGTTGCGCGCGCTTGGTACAACCCGAATCTCGACTCGCGCTGGACGATGATTCCGAGCTTGATCGGCACGCTGACGCTGCTCGGGACGATGATGCTCACGGCGCTGTCGGTCGCGCGCGAGCGCGAGCAGGGCACGTTCGACCAGCTGTTGGTCACGCCGTTTCGCCCGTACGAGATCATGGTCGGCAAGGCCGCGCCCAACATGGTCATCGGCCTCGGTCAAGCGACCACGATCTTGATGGTCGCGCAATTCTGGTTTCGAATCCCGTTCGTGGGATCATATCTGGTGCTGTATTCCGGGCTCGCGCTGTTCATGATGGCCGCGGTCGGCCTCGGCCTGTTCGTCTCGTCGATCGCCAAGACGATGCAGCAGGCGATGCTTTACGCGTTCATTTTGATCATGCCGTTTTCACTGCTCTCCGGCTTGGCGACGCCGTTCAGCAGCATGCCGGACATCCTGCAAAGGATCATGATCATCAATCCGCTGCGCTACGCGCTCGATCTCGCCAAACGGGTTTACCTCGAGGGCGCCGGATTCGCGAACCTCGTGCCCGATCTGTTGCCGCTGTTCGTGATCGGGGTGATGACGCTCTGGGGCGCGGCGTGGCTGTTTCGACGGCGACTGTCGTGATGCGCGTACGACGCCGATCCGCAGGATCTAATCGTGGAAATCGCTGAGTTGCTCGCGCGCGCTCGCGCTCTCGCGCGGGCCGCCGACGACGAGGCCGCCAGATCGGCCTATCTGGACATTTTGCGCGTCGAGCCGACGAATTTCTCGGCGCTCAACGAACTCGGCACGTTGGCGCTCGCCGGCGGCTTTCGCTCCGCGGCAGGCACCGCCTATCGGCAAGCGGTGCTGCACCATCCGCAAAATCCGATCGGGCACGTCAACCTTGCGAACGTGCTGCGCGAGGAGGGTGATCTCGACGGTGCGCGCCGGCACTACCGCTCGGCGCTCGATCTCGACGCGGATTTGCCGGAAGCCCATCGCGGCCTGGCCAGCGTGCTTGCGGAACTCGGCGAGGAGGGCGCCGAGGAGCATTTGCGGCGGGGATACTCGGGCTCGGCGCTCGTCACCAAGCCGTATCGCGGCACGGGAGCCGGCGTGCCGCTGCTGCTGCTCGTGTCCGCGCGCGCCGGCAATCTGCCGACGCAGCTGTGGATCGACGAACGGCGCTACACGGTGCACGCGATCTACACCGAATTTTTCGATCCGCGCACGCCGCTGCCGCCGCACGAACTCGTCGTCAACGCGATCGGCGACGCCGATCTATGCGCGGAGGCGTTGGATCGCGCCGAGCAGCTGCTCGCGCAGAGCGCCGCGCCCGTGATCAACCGGCCGGCACGCGTACGCGCGACCGGGCGCGTCGAAAACGCGCGCCGGCTCGCGGGCATCCCGGGACTCGTCGCACCGAAGATCGAAGCACTCACGCACGCCGGCCTGCTGGAGCGCGCGGACCTCGATTTTCCGCTGTTGCTGCGCCGGCCGGGTTTTCATACCGGGCGGCACTTCGTGCGCGTCGCGAGCCGCAACGATCTCGCGGCGGCCGCAGCCGCGCTCGGCGGCGAGCCGCTGCTCGCGATCGAGTATCTCGAGGCGCGCGCCGGCGACGGCCTGTCGCGCAAGTACCGCGTGATGTTCATCGACGGCGTCGCCTATCCGCTGCATCTGGCGATTTCGAGCGGCTGGAAGGTCCATTATTTCTCGGCCGATATGGCCGCGAGCAGCGCGCATCGCGACGAAGAGCGGCGTTTTCTCGAGGACATGCCCGGGGTGCTCGGCGCAACGGCGATGGCGGCCCTCGCGACGGTACAAGCCCGCCTCGGCCTCGAGTATGCCGGCATCGACTTCGGGCTGGGGCGCGACGGTTCGGTGCTGCTGTTCGAGGCGAACGCAACGATGGTCGTGTTTCCACCGGGCTCGGACGCGATCTGGAACTATCGGCGGCGCGCGATCGACGCGGTGCTGGAGGCGGCGCGACGCATGCTGAGCAGCCGTTGCAGCCGATAAGGCGGCCGATCGCGCGGCCGATCGCACAGCGATGCCGGAGAATTCCGGGCGTAGGCCCGGAATTCTCCGCGTTCGGCTGACGCCGCGCTCAAGCGGCCGAGATTTTGCGCCGGCGCATCCACAAGCCGAGCCCGCCGAGGCCCGAGAGCAGCATCGGCAGCGCCGCCGGCAGCGGCACCGGCGCAAAGGCAACGCCGCGCAGCACCTGTCCGTAGGAAGCAGTTTGCAGCGTCGAGAAGCTCTCGCCCGAGGCCTGTGACGACGATGTGTCCGCGAGCGTATCGGTGATCGCGACGAGCGAGTTCGGCGAGGCGCCCTGGTCCCCGAGCCCGCCGACCGTCGAGGTGATCGCGTAGAGCGTCACGGTGCCGTTGGCGTTGACGCTACCCGTCATGTTGCGAAGGCCGTCCGTGAACTGGGTCACCGAACCCGTGCTGCCGCCGGCGGTCCCGCTGACGGTGTAGCCCTGACCGAGATTCAGGCCGCTCGTCAGCGTGTAGTCGAGCTTCCAGGTGCTCCCGACGAGGCTCCATTTCTGCAGACCGCCGGTGTTCGACGCGAACGTCGACCCGCCCGATGCATCCGTCGTTGCCTGATTGCCTTCGTCGGCGACGTACAGCGTGCTCGAATTGGCGAACCAGAGTCCAAACGGATGATAGACCGTGGCGGTCGTGCTGCTCGCGAGCGTCGTCGAAAAGCCCGGCAGAATGCTGATCGTCGCGGTCGAGGCATTGGCGGCGAGCGAGTTACCCGCGAGCGATCCGGTCGCGCCGACCTGGTAGACCGTATTGACGCCGTTGCTGCCGCTGCCCTTGGTCACGTAGAGCGTGTTGTTGAACACGGTCTCGCCGCGGAAATTGTCGTCCTTGCCGGTCTTGTCGGCCGTGTCGCCAATTTGCGTGACCGAGAATCCGTACTGGTCCCCCTTGGAATTGCCCGTCGAGGAGTTCGTGTAGGCGCCCACCACGGTGGTTGCGCCGCTGCTGCCCTGGGCGATCGTTTGCACACCGGTGTTGCCGCTGAGGGCATCGAGCGTCGCGGCGGTCGGGCCCGTGCCGCTGTTACCGGCATTGCCGACCATATAGTACTGCCCGTTGTTGAGGATCGCGCCGCGGCCGTTGTTGCCGCTATAGGCATATACCGGCGTCACGGTTTGCGTGCCGTCGGCGCCGATCGTGATGATCGCGCGATTGTAGGTCGTGGTCACCGGATTGGTCGGATCGAGCAGCCCAGCGGTGTTCGAATTCGAGACGTCGAGCGCACCCGCCGGCGCGATGTAGCCCATGAACGAAACCGACGTGCCGTCGGTCGACGGGTTCAGCTGCATCTCGGACTTCGAGCTGAAGCTGGTCACGGCGCCGTTGATATTGAAGCTGCTGATGAGTCCGCCCGAGGTGTTCAACTGCTCGACCGTGATCGCGGAGGTCACGCCGAAGCTGGCATCGGGACCGGAATTGTTGAAGACGGTCGCGTAGGCGCCGTTGGAGACGGCGGTGACGGTTTGACCGGCGGTCGCGCCCGGCAACTGCGAGACGCCGGCGACGAGGTTCGCGGCATCGCCGGTGTCCGAGTAGGTGCTCGTCGTCACGAGCAGATCGCCGGGCACGAATTGGGCGTGGGCCGCGGACGCGGCGAGCAGCCCTGCGCCCGCGGCGAGGACTGTTCGCCGGACGGTCGCGGAGTTCCCTGGTTTCAAGATGGTTTTCATGCGGAATGATCCCTGATTGTGTGGTGTGTATCGCAAACGACGTCAGCGCAGGCGCAGTGCGGTGTGTGGGCGCAGCTTCTGCGGGCGGCCGTATCGATCGGGTGCTGGATCGACACGCCGACAAAACATGACGAGGCTAAGTCGCGAAGCTAACAGCATGAAGAAATTAATGTTGCAGCGTGATTGCACGGGCAAGCGCCGCATACCGGTCACCGCGTTCACCAAGTCACGCCGCAGTCACAAATCTTGACTAGCCTGTTGCCGATAAGAAGTCGGAACCCGGAACAGACCTTGTCACGCTTCATGCCAACGCAGAGGGCTTGCGCCCCACGGTGCGCGATCACGCGCATGCTCGCGGTGGCGGTCGGCCTGCTGATCGCCGGCGCGAGCGCCGCGGCAGCCGGCGCCGCGGCAGCCGGCGCCGCGGCACCGAACGCCGCGGACGGCGGCGCACTCGCCGAGATGGGACGGCGCTTGTTCTTCGATCCGTCGCTGTCGGCGTCCGGCAAGCTCGCGTGCGCCACATGCCATGATCCGCGCTACGCGTACGGGCCGGCGCCCGGCAGCGCAATCGCGCTCGGCGGCAAGGACATGACCCAGGCTGGGACCCGCGCCGTGCCGTCGCTGCGCTACATTCGCAGCTCGCCCGCGTTCGCGCTCGAGCATCATTTCCTCGACGGTGATATCGCCCCGATCGGCGGCTTCACCTGGGATGGGCGCGCCGCCTCGATTCGCGAGCAGGCGCAGCTGCCGCTGCTGGCCGCCAACGAAATGGCGAACTCGGGGCCCGCCGACGTCGTGCGCCGGTTGCGAAAGGCCGCCTACGCGCAGCAGTTTCGCGCGCTCTTCGGCGCCAGGGTGTTTGATGACCCCAAGCGTGCGTTCGACTCGGCGTTGCAGGCACTCGACGCATTTCAGCGCGTGCCGAGCGAGTTTTTCCCGTACTCCAGCCGCTACGATGCGTTCTTGCGCGGCGAGATCGAATTGACGGAGCCGGAGGAGCGCGGCGTCGCACTGTTCAAGGATCCGAAGAAGGGCAATTGCGCGAGCTGCCATTTCGTCACGACGCGCGCCGGAGTTCCGCCCTCGTTCACCGATTACGACTACGCCAACGTCGGAGTACCCCGCAATCGGCGCATCCCCGCGAACGCCGATCCCAATTACTACGACCTCGGACTCTGCGGACCGGTGCGCCGGGATCTTGCGGGCCGTCAGCAGTATTGCGGCTTCTTTCGCTCGCCGACGGTGCGCAACGTCGCGATTCGCGACGCATTTTTTCACAACGGGGCGTTCGGCAGCTTGCGCGAGGTGCTCGAGTTCTACGTCGAGCGTGATCTGCATCCGGAGAAATACTATTCGCGCAACGCCGATGGCAGCGTGCACCAATATGACGACCTGCCGCCGGGGATTCCGGTCAATGTCGATCGCGACGCGCCGCTCGACCGCAAGCCCGGTGATGCGCCCGCGCTCAACGACGAGGAAATCGACGATCTGATCGCGTTTTTGAAGACCTTGACCGACGCGGATGCGGCCGCTGTGAATGGGGGCGCCGCGCAGGCGGGCGCCGCACAAGCGGACGCCGCCCGAGCGGCAGCCACGGCAGCGGCGCGATGACGATCGCGATCAACGCGCGGGTCCGCAGCACCAGCGTACTGCTCGCGGCGATGCTGGCCGCCGGATCCGCGCTTGCCTCGTCCGGTCCGACCGCGCCGGATTGGCGCAAGCCCTGGGTGCAAGCGGCGGATCCCGCGGCCGCCGCGGCGCAAAGCGATGAATACGCCTGGCACCTGTTCGTCGCCATCAACTGGCCTGCCGACACTCGCGCCCGCGCGCCGAACCGGTCGACGCGCTTCGGCGCCGACGGGCCGGTCGTCTGGGAGACCTGGGCCGACGCCGAGGACATCTATCTCGCCCGCGGCGCCGACCCCGGTCCTTGGCGCAGAGGCCGGCCGGCGCCGGTCGTTGCCGATCGGAGCCGATTCGAGACGTTCTCGCTCAAGGACTTGCCGAACGCGCGGCATATCGTGGACGGCCGTATGGTGCCGCTGACCGACCCGATCGCGAGCGCCAAACGGCTCACCGAAATCCGCATGAACAGAGCTGCGTTCGAGTACTTGAGGGCACGCGAACTCTACAACGTCGAGGGCCAGCTGCGCGCGGCTGCGGCGGACGGTGTGCATTTCCCGAGCGGTGCCGCCGAGGTCAAGGCGAAGTGGCGGCCGATCCGCGCCGACGAACGCGCGCGCTATCACACGCTCGAGGTCAAAATGGCGGACGGCTCGTTGCGGCTCTATGGTCTGACGGCGCTGCATGTCGTCTCGAAAGACCTGCCCAACTGGTTCTGGGCGACCTTCGAGCACGTCGACAATGCGTCGCTGCCGGACGGCGAGGGCTGGCAATTGCCCACGCGCGATCGATTTGCCTGTGGAGCTTCCGCCGCGGATTGCAATCGCGCGCCGAACGGCATCGGTCTCGAAGGCACGGTCTGGCAGAACTATCGGCTGCGCGGGACGATGACGAACTTCGTCGAGGGTGAAGACCGGCCGGTGTTGCTCGCGAACTCGGAGCTCGAAGCGGGCATGCAAAACTCCTCGTCGTGCATGACCTGCCATGCGCGTTCCGCGATCGCGCTGGTCGGCGGTATGCCGCTGCGGTTGCCGGTTTTCGACACGAGCGGCAGCGCAGCCGGCGGCGCTGCCGACCACGCCGCGGACGGCGGCCTGGCGCCGCGCCGTGGGTCCTACGGGCTGCCGAGCGCTCGGTGGTTCGACGGGCCGGCCTCCGCTGAAACGGCGGCCGACGCGAGCGGGCGCCCGCTGTTTCATTCATTGGATTTCGTCTGGTCCTTGTCGAAGGCTCAATCAAAGAAAAGGGGCTCGTAATGCAACGTCTATCGGCACTCGTCGCGATGGTTTGCTTGGTCGGTGTGAGTGTCGCAGACGATGATCCGGCGCCGCGCGCGGCGCCCGCGGCGGCAGCGCCCATGGCAGTCGCCGCTACGGCGGTCGCAGTTGCGCCGGTTGTCCCAATGCCGGCCGTAGCGCGCAGTGCACGGCCAGTGCAGCAACCGCTTGCGGCGACCGCCGCGAAGCCCGCGGACGTCGCCGCGCAGTCGGCAGCGGATGCCGCCGACCCGGCGCATTTCACGACCGATGCGAAATGGGCGCTCGCGGGCTACAACAGTGACGAAGTCGTCTACACGATCACGGTGACGAACCAAGATCCGAGAATCCTTCGCTGTACGACCGAGATGAAGGGGTCCTATTTCGAGGACGGAAAAAAACTCGACATCCAGGATCGTCAGACCTCGACCGTGTTTCCAAATCAGCAAGTGCAGCTCGGCAACTGGATGGGCATGGACCAGAATTCCGACACGAGCTATTCGGTCAAGTGCCGCGCGATCTGAGCGCGGTTTGCCGCAAAACCAAAATCTGCTTGTCATGTGCGTGTGACACACGGCCGATAAAGTCGGGTCAGGACGCAACACGGGACGGTTGCGACAGAGCGATCCGCAGGAAGCCGCCGACGTCACCAAAACACTAACGAGGGATCTTCATGTCGTGCAAGAATTCTAACCGCGGCGCCGCGCGCCGCGCGGGAGCGTTTGGCCTTTGCATCGCAGCGCTCGGAGTTGCGGGAATCGCGACCGCGCAGGTCGCCGATCCGGTAATCTTCAGTTTCGCGACAGTCGGCGACAATCGACAGGACCCGGTCAGCCCGGATCCGACGACACTGATTGCCAATGCGAGCCCGGCCACTCAGGGCGGTGCGTCGAGCCTGACCGGCGCACTGCTGCCGCAAGATGCGATCTATCTGCAGAATTCGGCGGCCTGGTCGATGATCCAAAGCGGCATTCAGTCGCAAAATCCGAACCTGCTGTTTTTCAACGGCGACATGATCTACGGCTACGGCCGGCCGATCCTGCCGACCGCATGGGCGAACGGCCAACCCGGCACGTGGACGACCTCTCAGACCGTTGCGCCAGACGCCATCTACGAATATTTGCAGTACGCCTACTGGCGCGGCACGGTCTCGACCCTCTTCAACACCGGCACCTATGTCATTCCGGTGCCCGGCAACCACGAGACGCAGTGCAGCTCCACGGCCTCGCCCTATACGAATGCGGCGCTCGGAACCTCGGGCACGAATCCGAACTGCAACACCAAGAAGCAGGGCAACCTCACCGGCAAGACGGCTTACGCGGATAACGAAAATGCGTTCCGCGCCAACATGAGCGATTTGATACAGGATTTGGTCTCGAATTATCGTTTCTCGAACGTCACTGGATACTATGCGCTCAACCCCAATGGGCTGACGCAGGCGAGCGCGCCGCAGGCGAGCGCGAACAACGGACCGATTACGAGCGATCAGCACGACTTGAGCTATTCGTTCGATATTCAGGCGCAGCCCGGTACGCTGCTGCATTTCGCGATCATCAATACGGATCCCGCCGGCGCTGATTCAACCGCGCCTGCCGATTGGCTTGCCGCGGATTTTGCCGCTGCCAAAGCGCGCGGCGCGACCAACTTCTTCGTGTTTGGACACAAGCCCGCGTTCACCTACAACTACTCGGCCGCGAGCGGCGTCACGATCGCGGCGAGCGGCCTCGATGCGAATACGCTTCCGAACGGCATCGCGTTGCGCAATGCGTTTTGGTCGGTGATCACCGAGTACGGCGCGACCTATTTCTGCGGTCACGAGCACACCGTCAATGTCGCGCAATACGCCGATCCCACCGGTACCTACACCGGCACGCCGTACCACGTTAACGTGGGCTCGGGCGGTTCGCCGTTCGACGACAAACTCGTCGGCACGCCTTGCAGCAGCAACGTGCTCGGCGCCGCGGGCAATTGCAGCGAGCCCGTGCTCACGAATCCGTTTGACCGCTATTACGCTTGGGCGCTGGTCCAGGTTCACCAAAGCGGGAATGTCTCGCTGCAGGTCACCGGCTTCAGCGATACATTCGGACCCGTCTCAGATCTGACGCTCTACGACGTGCCGACGCTGCAACCATAAGAACACACGGAAATCACCATCATGAACCTCAAAGCAAGCTTGATCCGCGGCGCCGTCGCCGCCGTGCTCCTCTCGCCGGGCGTCGCGAGCGCGAGCTTCGTGCTCGACACCGGAATCCCGAACGGCACGGGGAGCCCGGTAATTCTCAGCACGGCGCAATTCCTCGGCGAAGAGTTCAGCGTCTCCGCAGGCGAGAGCATCACCTCGGTCGCCGCGTACTTGACCCAAGGTGCAGGTCAACTCAACGACACCTTCACGTTCGACATTTTTTCCGCGACGAGCACGACCGGCGGCAGCTTCATCGGCGCGAGAGTCAATCAGCAGGTCTTGGAAAAGAGCGCGGTCGGTACCTTTACCGTGAACGGAGGCTGGAACAGCGCGAGCCTCAACTGGACGCCGACCACGACGGGCAACTACTGGTTGGTACTCGAAGTGGCTTCGACGACCGATACGAAGGGGCTCGACGCGCCGGTCGAATCATCCGCCTCCACGGGTACGGTACCGGCGCTCGCGTTTGCGTCCTCGCCCTCGAGCGGCGTGTTCACGTCCACCGCGAGCTCTCCCGAAATCGGCCTCGAGGTTACCGCGGTGCCGCTGCCCGCGAGCCTCTGGCTCTTGGGCAGCGGCGTGCTCGGCATCGGCGCGCTCGCGCGCCGGCGCCGCGCCGCAGCCTGACGCGTATCGCGCCAGGGGCTCATGGCCCGCGCAGCGCAAGCAGCCGCTCGATCATCGACTCTGCCTGACCGAGGTACGCGTCGCCGAAGAGATTCAGGTGATTGAGCACGTGGTACAGATTATAGAGGTCGGTGCGGGCCGCGGCGCCGGGGTTGAGCGGCCACGCAGCCGCATAGGCCGCGTAGAACGGCGCCCCGATCCCGCCGAATAGCCGCGTCATCGCGATATCGGCCTCGCGGTCGCCGTAATAGATCGCGGGATCGAACACGACCGGCGCGCCCCGCGCATCCGCCGCCGCATTGCCGACCCAGAGGTCGCCGTGCAGCAGCGACGGCTGCGGCTGATATCCGTTGAAGAATTCGTCGAGCCGCGCGAGCAGCCGTTCGCCACCCTGCAGCAGCCGCTGCGACACCCCGCGCTTTGCCGCGATCGCGAACTGCGCACCGAGGCGATGTTCTCGGAGGAATGCGATCCAATCGCGCGTCGGCGTATTGATCTGCGGCGTCGCGCCGATCGTGTTGTTGCAAGACCAGCCGAAATGCGTTGCCGAGATCCGGTGCTGGCGCGCGAGTTGCGCGCCGAGCGCCGCCTAGCGCAAGCACCGCGGGCACGCGCACCGCCCCGGCTTCGCGCAGGGCGATGAGTCCCCGCGCTTCGGCCGCGTAGGCGGCGAGGCCGCGAACCGGTGCCACCTTGACGAATAGGGGACCCGCGTCGCCGTGCCACCGGAAGCATCGATTGATGCTTCCGCCGCCTACGCGCCGCTGCGGTTGCGGATCGACGCGCACCCCTAAGGCGGCCGAGAGCTCGCGCGCGAGTTCGCCGAAATCGACGCCTGTCGGCAGCATCACGGCGTCGTCGCGGACTCGGTGCAGTTCGAGCGGCCTTGCATCACGCAGTCCTCGAGATTGGAGGAGTTGCGCAGCGTATAAAACAAGAACAGCCCGCCGACCACGAGCACGATCAGCAGCGCGAGTGCGAGCAGCACCGCGCGCGGCGAATAACTGTCGTGCTTATCGCGGGGCGCCTGCTCGCTCATGACCCTGCCCCAGAATCGATCGGGCGAGCGCTGCGGCGTGACCCCGCAATTCAGGGATCGCAATCGCCTCCCAAAAGACCGCCTTGAGCATCGGACCGATATAAAAGAGCCCGCCGACCGGATCGCCGCCTCTGTCGATGACCTGATAATGCTCGTCGATGCGCAGACCCAGTTTCAGCGGATCCTGGCTGATGAACCCCTCGTCGCGCAGCTGCGCGATCAACGGCTGCTGAATCGCGGCAATGTCGTAGCTCGGGCCGGTGCAGTTGACGACCGCACCGACCGACAATCGGCGCGTGCCGGCGCCGCCCCGCGCCTGCAGTTCCACGATCGTCTCGGCGCCGCGTCGTTCGATAGACCGAACGCGACCCGCGACGCTCTCGACCTGGCCCGCCTTGCGCAACTGCTCGAGACGAAAAAACGCCGCGGGCGCGAGCCGGTGGCGATGGATATCCCAAAACGGCACGACGCGCGTCAAGAACTTGCGCCGCTCGTCGACCGGCAAGCGTTGCCAAATCGCGGCCGTGTGCGGCCGCAGTGCATTGATGACGTCGCGCCAGTCGGTCCCGGCTGCCACACGGCGCTCGGCCTCCCGCCGCACGGCACGCACGATCTCCCGGATCGTCGGCGGCACCGCGCGCAAGTAGTCGGGCAGCGCCGCGCCGGGCGGCGGCGCTTTCGGCGCAGAGCGGTGACCCTGCGCGACCAAACCACGGCGCGAGATCAGATAAATCTTGCGCGTATCGTTGTGGCTCGTGAGGCGGAACAGTACGTCGACGGCCGTGTGGCCGGCGCCCAGGATCGCGACCGCGCGGCTCGCGTCGGCGTGGTCGAGCGCATCGAAGTCCCAGGGATTCGCGATGTACGCGCGCGACCGGAAAAAATCCGATGGCGGCAAGCGGGTCCGCCGGCGGGAAATGGCCGGGCGCGAGCACCACGCGCGCGGCGCTCACGGTCGCGCCGCTCGCGAGCGTCACGACGAAGTCCTGGCCGGATCCGCCGCGGCGCACGCTCGCGACGTCGCCCGCTCTTTTGCGCAGCGTGGAATTGCTCGACTGCTCCGCTTCGGCGAGGCAGTGTTCGAGATAATCGCCGTAGATGCGGCGCGATACGAAAGAGCCGGCATGGAACGCGGGATCGACGCCGTGCAGATAGGCGACGAAATGGCCGGGGTCGTCCGCCAGCGCGCTCATGTTGCCCGCCGGCACGTTGAGCAGCAGGTTGTCGTCCCAGGTTTGATAGGCGAGGCCGCGCCCGAATCGCGATCGCCGCTCGATGAGCACGATCGACACCGCGGGCTCCGCGGCCGCGCGCAGCAGGTTGACCGCGGTGAGCGCTCCGCTGTAGCCCGCGCCGATCACGACGATCGTTCGCCGGGGATCCGAGGCGGCGGTCATGTCAAACGCGCCGCTGTGCGCGCGGCCGCACCTGGGACTCGAGCCAATTGCGGATCTCGAGCAGGCGCAGCGCCTCGCTGCGCATCGCGGGTCCGAGGCCGTGCTTCCAGAGCAGCACGCTGTTGCCGGGATGCTTTTGCAGCACGCGCAGTTCAGCCGCGAACGCCGCGAGCGCGACCGTGTCCTTGAACATTCCTTCCGCGACGAGGATCTCGCCATAGCGTTCGCCGGCCGCCGCGATATCGACGTAGTCGTACTCCGGATGGTATTGCACGCCCCAGAAGGTTCCGCGGCCGTGCGTGAAGGTGGCGGCCTGGACGCCGAATTCATTGACGGCGAGCACCTGGGCGCCCGGCGGGAGCACGGAGATCTCGTCGCGGTGAATCGTCGGCGCCTCGAACACCGCGGGCTTGCCTGCGAACAGCGGGTGCTCGCGCCCGGCGACGGACAGCATGATGCGACGCGCGAAGCCGAATTCGCGGCCGCGCGGATTCGCGCGCACTTCGCCGCCGGCGGCGGTCACCGCGACCTGCAAGCCCCAGCAGCTGCCGAAGAACGGCACGCCTTCGCTCAAGCACGGCGCGCGCGAGTTCGATCTGGCGCGCGACCGGGGCGCCGCCGTGATAGATGTTGAGCGCGGATCCCGTCATCGTGACGCCGTCGTAGTGCTCGAGAGCAATCCCCTGCGGCAATTGGGGATCGGCATCGGCGGCGGTCACGATGTCGATCTGCAGCGCGGGATCGAGCCGGCGCAGCACGCGCGCGTAGCCGTTGCCCGAGTCGTAGCCAAGCGCGGCCGCGAGGCGCGCGCGGATCTCGGCGACGTTGCCGTCGATGACGAGAATGCGCGCGGTGCTCACGCGGCGCTCACAACCGCGTCGAGGCTGCCGGCGACCGCGGCGCGGAAGATCCGCTCGAGGGCCGCCGCATCGACGGGCCGCGGATTGCCGCCCGCCGACGGATCGATGGCCGCTTCGCGGCCGATGATCTCGGCCTTGTCGGCGCTGACGCCGATCGCGCTCAAGGCATGCGGGATGCCGAGTTCGCGCCGCATCTCGAGCACCCAGGCGAGCAAGCCCTCATAGCCGCGCGCCGGCAGGTCGAGCACGCGCGAGATCACGTCGACCTTGTCGGCGATCGCGCGGCGGTTGTGGGCCATGACGTAGGGGAGCAGCACCGCGTTCGTGAGGCCGTGATGGGTGTTGAACCACGAGCCCACGGGGTGCGCGATCGCGTGCACGCCGCCGAGCCCCTTCTGGAATGCGGTCGCGCCCATCGAAGCGGCCGCGAGCATTTGCGCGCGCGCCTCGATGTCGTGGCCGTTCTCGCAAGCGCGCGGCAGGTAACGGTGGATCAGGCGCATGCCCTCGAGCGCGACGCCGTCGGCGAGCGGGTGAAAGCCGGGCGCGCAAAATGCCTCGAAGCAATGCACGAACGCGTCGATGCCGGTCGCCGCGGTCACCGCGCGCGGCAGCCCGACCGTGAGCTCGGCATCGAGAATCACGATGCGCGGCATCATCTGCGGATGGAAAATGATCTTCTTCTGGTGCGTTTCCTCATTGAGAATCACGCCGGCGCGCCCGACCTCCGAGCCCGTGCCCGCGGTGGTCGGGACCGCGACGACCGGTGCGATGCCGGCGGGATCCGCGCGCGTCCACCAATCGCCGATGTCCTCGAAATCCCACAGGGCGCGCGTCTGCCCCGACATGAACGCGACCACCTTGCCGGCGTCGAGCGCCGAGCCGCCGCCGAACGCGACGACGCCGTCGTGTCCGCCCGCGCGAAACGCCGCGAGTCCCGCCTCGACGTGGCTCGCCGCCGGATTGCCGCGCACCGCGCTGAACAGCGCCGCGCCGGGCAGCGCAGGCGAGCGCGCTCTTGATCATCGGCGCGCCGGCGAGTCCTTCGTCGGTGACCAGCAGCGGCCGGCGGATGCCGATGCGCTTGCAGGCCTCGGGCAGCTCAGCGATGCGGCCGGGGCCGGCCCAGATCGTCGTCGGATAATTCCAGTTGCCGCGCAGATTCGCTGTCATGTCGTTACCTTGAAGTGGAAGGATTTTGGACGCGTCAGCTGTTCGAAGCCCACGCGCGAAAGCGTGCAGCCGCGCCCGGAGTTCTTGACGCCGGTCCAGGCGAGCGCCGGATCGAGATAGTCGCAGCGGTTCAGGAACACGGTGCCGGTCTCGAGTGCATCGCCGAGCGCCTCGCAGCGCTCGGGGTCCGCCGAGTAGATCGCCGCCGTCAGTCCGAAGTCGCTGTCGTTCATGAGCCGCAGCGCCTCCTCGTCGGAATCGACCCTCATGATGCCGACCGCGGGCCCGAAGGTTTCCTCGCGCATGATCGCCATCGAGTGGTCGACGCCGACCAGCACCTGCGGCGCGAGGTAGGGGGTTCCCGGCCGAGACGCCGGGAACGCAAGCCTCGTCGATCAGCGGGCTTGCGCCCCTTGGCGACCGCTTCGCGCACTTGGGCGCGCACCGCGTCCGCGGCGGACGCGCGCACGACGGGGCCGAGCGTCGTTTCCGGATCGAGCGGGTTCCCGAGCCGATATTGGCGGGTCAGCCCGACGACGCCCGCGACGAATTCGTCGTAGCGGGGCGCGGCGACATAGATGCGCTTGATGCCGCAGCAGGACTGGCCGGCATTGAAGAACGCGCCGTCGGTCAGCGAATCGATCGCATGGGCGAGATTGGCGTCGGATGCGCACATAGGCCGGGTCCTTGCCGCCGAGCTCGAGGCCGGAGTTCGCGAATCCCGCGGCCGTTGCCGCGACGACCGCCTTGCCTCCCGATACCGAGCCCGTGAAGCAGACGCCGGCGACGCGACGATCGCCCATGAGCCGCGCGGTATCGTCGTGCGAGAGGTGCAAATATTGGAACACGCCCACGGGCAGCCCCGCGGCTGCGAATGCCTCGAGGAAGCGCTCCGCGCAGAGCGGCGTCTGGTGAGAGTGTTTGAGGATCACCGCATTGCCGGCGATCAGGGCCGGCAGCACGGCATTCACGGCCGTGAGGTAGGGATAGTTCCACGGCGCCACGACCGCAACGACGCCGAGCGGCACGCGCTTGATCTGGCGCTCGAAGCCGGGCTTGCCGGCGGGCGTGATCGCGGCGAGCGCCTCGGGCGCGACCTGCAGCATGTAGCGGGCGCGCTCCTCGAAGCCGCGGACCTCGCCCGGCGCATGGCGGATCGGCCTGCCCATCTGCCAGGAGATTTCGGGCGCGATCTCGCTCGCCTTGGCGACGAACGCATCGACCGCCTTCCCGAGCAGCGCGCAGCGCGCATCGAGCGGCGTCGCGCTCCAAGCACGCTGCGCGCGCAGCGCGAGGTCGAGCGCGCGATCGATGCCGGCCGCGGTTTCGAGCGCGCGCTCGACGTAAACGCGGCCGTCGACGGGACTGATGGTCTTGAGCGTGGGATTCATAGGTCTACTCAGATGATCTCGAAATAGCGGGCCAATTCCCAATCGGTGATCGCCTTGCGGAATTCACGGTCTTCCCACTGGCGCGTCGCCGCATGGTGATCGACGAAGGCATCGCCGAACAGCGCGCGCGCAGCCTTCGATGCACCGAGACGCTCCGCGGCCTCGGTCAGAGGTCGCGGGCAGGCGCCGCGCCGGCGCATGCTCGCGGTCGTAGGCATTGCCCTCGATCGGCGCGTCGGGCTCGATCCGATGCTCGATGCCCCAGAGCCCCGAACCGATCGCCGCGGCGATCGCGAGATATGGATTGATGTCGGCCGCCGCGATTCGGTACTCGACGCGCTGACTCGAGGGGCCGCCGCGGATCACGCGCAGCGCCGTCGTGCGGTTCTCGATGCCCCAGGTCGCCGAGGTCGGCGCCCAATATCCCGGAACGAGGCGCGAGTAGCTGTTGACCGTGCAGGCGACCATCGCAAGCAGCTCCGGCATCAACGCCTGCTGGCCGCCGATGAACCAGCGCATCGCATCGGAGATGTCGTGCGGCTTGGCGGGATCGTGAAACACGCTCGCGCCATCCGCGCCGCGCAGCGAAATGTGCAGGTGTCCGCTCTGGCCCGGGACACTGTTCGACCATTTGGCCATGAAAGTCGCCATGAGGCCGCGGCGCTGCGCGAGCACCTTCGCGAAAGTCTTGAACAGCGCCGCGCGATCGGCCGCCTCGAGCGCGTCGCAGTAGATCAGGGCGGCTTCGAGCACGCCGGGACCGGTCTCGGTATGGAGGCCCTCGATCGGGAAGCGCATCGTCTGGCCGAGTTCGAGCAGTTCGTGGTAGAGCTCGGCGTGCACCGAGCTGCGCAGCACCGAATAGCCGAATGCGCCGGGCGTCATCGTCTTCAAATTGCGATAACCCTTGTCCCGGACCGACTGCGGCGTCTCTTCGAATAAAAAGAATTCGTATTCCGCGGCGGCGCTCGCCTGGTAGCCCATGCTCGCGGCACGCTCGAGCACGCGCCGCAGCGTGCCGCGCGGGCAGACCGCCTCCGCGGGTCCGGCGAATTCGCCGAGAAACAGCGCGGTCTTCGGCTCGTAGGGTATCTCGCGGCGCGTGGCCGGCAGCACCCGCACCGTCGCGTCCGGGTAGGCCGTGTGCCAGCCCGTGAACTTGGTGTTGTCGAACAGCTGGTCGTTCGAATCCCAGCCGAGAATCACGTCGCAAAAGCCGAGATTCTTAGGGATCGCCGCGAGAAATTTATCGCGGCTCAGGTATTTGCCGCGCAGAATCGCGTCGCCGTCGAACACGCCGATCTTGACGTGCTCGATGTCGCGCTGCGTCAGGTAGTTGCGAATTTCCAGTTCTTGTTCCGTGGGCGACTGTTTCATTACCACTCTCGATTGGGGGCGCGTCTCGTGCCGGGCGAACTGCGTAATTGTACGAGATCGCCCGGCGTCTGCGCTGCGGATCATTGCGCCGGGCGCGGTGCTCGAGAATCGTGCGATTTCCGGGGGGCTGCGGCGGCTTTGGAGAACGCAGCGGCGCCGGGCGCTGCTACACTCTTTCCCAAGGCGTGTGCCGGTTGCCGGGAGCTGCCCGATGATTTTTGAGGAGTGGATCGAAAAGGCGCGGATCTTGGGCGCCAGCGACCTGCACGTGGAAAGCAACACGCCGCTCGTCGCGCGGGTCCGCGGCGAGCTGCAGCCCGCGGGGCCCGCGGTGCCCGCGGACCGGCTCGTCCAGGCGGGCCAGGACCTGCTCGGCGCGGAAGGCTGGGCGCATTTCCGCGAACGCGGATCCGCCGACATCGCGGTGTCGATCCGGGGAATCCGCTGCCGCGCGAGTTTCTTCCAGACGGTGCGCGGGATCGCGGTCGCGATCCGCTTGCTGGCGCCGTCGATCAAGGACATCCGCGCCTGCAACCTGCATCCGGACTTTCGCAAGTTCACCGAGGCCGCGACCGGCCTCGTGATCATTTCGGGGCCCACCGGCTCGGGCAAATCCACCACGCTCGCCGCGCTCATCGAGGAGATCAACGCGTCGCGCGCTCGCCATATCGTGACGCTCGAAAGTCCGCTCGAATATTTGTTCACGAACCGCCAGTCCTACATCCGGCAACGGGAGATTCCCACGCATGCGCCGAGCTTCGAACAGGGCATCACCGATGCGCTGCGCGAGAATCCCGACGTGCTGGTGATCAGCGAGATGCGCACGCCGGAGGTCATGCGGCTCACGCTCAATGCGGCCGAGACCGGCCATCTGGTGCTCGCGACGATGCACTCGGCGACTTGCGCGGAAGCCTTGAGCCGCCTCTGCATGTCGTTTCCCTCGGATCTGCAGGCGAGCGTCCGCGCCCAACTCGCCGACTGCCTCGTGGCCTTAAGCTGTCAGCGCCTCGACTTCCTGAGCGCGCATCGCCTGCGGGTTCCGCATTGCGAAATCCTGTTGCCGAGCTCCGGCGCGCGCGGCACGATCCGTGCCGGCAATTTCAGCCAGATCGCGAACGTGCTGCAGTCGGGCGGTGAGGAGAGCATGTGGACGTTCGAGCGCTATCAGCGCTGGATGGACCAGATGAGCGACTGGGTCCGGCCCGCGCCGGACACGGCGTCCTACAATTCGGCCGAATCGCGCGTGTCGCTGCGCGCACCGGCGCCGGCGCCGGCGTCGGCCGGCGGGTCGGCGCGACTCGCGGCTCCGAGACCGCAGCGCGCGCCGCCGCCGGTTGACGACATCATCGAAGTGCCGGCCGAGGACATGGACCTCGCGCAGATCGCGGAGCTCGCCAAGAAAGTCGTCGACCGCAAGCCGAAATAGCCGGTCGCGATGCCGAAATCCCCCGATCCCGAAGCCATCGAGCCGATCCAGCGCGGCTATCGGCTGCTCGAACCCGACGAGCCGCCGCCGGTCATCGAGGAGCGGCGCAACGGGGCATCCAATTTCGTGTTCGTCGTCGACCACGCCGGCTGGCAGATTCCGCGGCGCCTCGACGATCTCGGCCTGCCGCAATCCGAGCTGCGCCGTCATGTCGCCTGGGACATCGGCGGCCTCGCGGTCGCGCGCCAGACCTCGAGCGCGCTCGATGCGCCGCTGATCGCGCAGAATTACTCCCGGCTCGTCATCGATTGCAATCGCGATCCCCAGGTCGCCACGTCGATCGCGACGGTCAGCGAGTGGATCGAGATCCCGGGAAACATCGGTTTGAGCGACGCCGAGATCGCGGCCCGGCGCGCCGAGATCTTCGATCCGTACCACGCTCACCTGCGCACCCTGCTCGATGAACGCAAAGCCGCCGGGCGCCCGACGATCCTGATCGCGCAGCACACGATGACCGACCTCTACAAGGGCGTGCGGCGCGAAATGCATGCCGCCGTGCTGTACAACCGCGACCGGCGCTTCGCAGGCCTCATGCTGGATGCGCTGCGCCGCGAGGCCGGACTCATCGTCGCGGACAACCAGCCGTACTTCGTCAGCGACGCGAGCGATTACACGATTCCGCGCCACGCCGAGGCGCGCGGCCTCGCGCACGTCGAACTCGAGATACGCCAGGATCTCGTCTCCAGCGCGGCGGGACAGGCGGAATGGGCTCGGCGCCTCGCGGCGGCCCTGCGCGACGCGGAACGCGTGTTCTTTGCATCGGGCTACGGCGGGCCGCCGGCTTAAGCGGCGCCATCGTTAAACCGGGACTTCGCAGCATGGATCTCAACGAGCAATTCAAGGCGAGCAAGACGGCGCTTGCGACGGCCCTGATGCGCGCGATTCACACGCGCCTCGACCGCAATCCCTTGATCGACGATCCCTGGGGTGACCGCATCGTGCCGGAATCTGCGCTGCGCCGAGATTCGCGATGCGGCGCTCGCGCGCATGGACCCCCATGCGCGAGCCCGTGCGCATGCCGCGGCGGAATCGATCGTCGACGCGAGCTTGCGCGCGAGTCCCGCCTTATGCCGGCGTCATCCTGCGCACCGCCTACGCCGAAGATGCGCTGCGGGCCGCGGCGGCCGACGGGGTGCGGCAATACGTGCTGATCGGCGCGGGCTTCGACAGCTTCGCGCTGCGCCGCCCGGCATTCGCGCGGGACCTCGAAATATTCGAGATCGATCAACCGGCGACGCAGCAACTCAAATTGCGGCGGCTCGAAGAGTGCGGATTCAAACTACCGCGGTCGGTCCACTTCATCGCCGCCGACTTGGGATCCGAGGCGCTCGCCTCCGCGCTCTCGCATTCCGGGTTCGATGCGCGGCAACGCGCGTTCTTCTCCTGGCTCGGCGTCACGATGTACCTCACGCGCGCGGCGAACTTGGCGACGCTGCGCGCGGTCGCGGGCGCGGCCGCCGCGGGCAGCGAATTGGTGTTCACTTATTTGGACGAACGCGCGTTCACCTCGACGTCGAACCGGTTCCTCGAGCTGCGCCGCCGCGTTGCCGCCGCCGGTGAGCCGTTCCAATCGGGCTTCGACCCCGATGACGCTTGCCCGGCAGCTGCAAGGCACGGGCTTCGAGCTGCTCGAGGACCTCGCCGAGCGCGAATTGCTCGATCGGCTCGATCCAGAGCATTGACCGGCCTGAAGGCGGGCGGCTTTTCGCATATTGCGCGCGCACGCAGCACGCCGCGCCGGGACCATCGTGTGACGACTAAAGGAATCGACCTATGATCAAATCGATCGCGATCGCAGTCTCGCTGCTCGCGGCTCTGCCGGCGGCGGCGCTCGCCGAGGCAGAGCCGCGCGCCGACACGGCGCACTACTCCGTGATCAGCGGCGGCAAACGCATCGGGACGCTGATCGCCTCGACGAAGGGCGAGGAGACGCGCATCGATTTCGACGTCAAGGACAACGGCCGCGGGCCGACGATCGCCGAAACGATCCGACTCGACGCCGACGGCTTGCCGACGCAGTGGACGATTTCCGGGACCACGACCTTCGGCAGCAAGGTTGCGGAGCATTTCACGCGCAAAGGCGCGCAAGCGAGCTGGGTCGACTCCACGGGCAAGGGCAGCGCCACGGTCGCCGCGCCGACTCTCTACGTCGCACAGGGCGGCAGTCCCTGGGCGGACGGCCTCTACGCACGAGCGCTGCTGCGTAGCGCCGATCGCAAGCTCGCGGCGTTGCCGGGCGGCACGCTGCTGCTCGAGGCCGGCGAGACCTTCAACGTGCAAGGCGAGGCGGGCCCCATCGCGGTCACGCGCTACGAATTGAGCGGCATCAATCTCACGCCGGATACGATCCTGCTCGACGCGAGCGGCGCGTTGTTCGCTTCGGTCGATCCGAGCGTGATCATGGTGCGCGCGGGCTACGAGGCAGAGGAGGCGCGCCTGCGCAAGCTCGCGGCCGACTGGAACACTCAGCGCTACGTCAAGATGCAGCGTGATTCGGCGCACAGCTACGCGGGTCCGGTGCGGATTCGCAACGTCCGGCTGTTCGACCCACGCACCGCGTCGCTGACCGCGCCGGTCTCGGTGCTGGTGAGCGGCCGGGAAATCGCCGCGATCGAGCCGCTCGACAGTGCGCCGACGCCGGGCGAAGTGGCGATCGACGGTGCGGGCGGCACGCTCGTCGCCGGGTTCTACGATATGCACTCCCACCTGCAGCAGGACGAAGCGCTGCTCGACCTGCTCGCGGGCATCACGTCGGTCCGCGACATGGGCAACGACAACGAAGTCTTGAGCCGGCTGATCGCGCAGATCGACGGCGGCGTCGTCAGCGGCCCGCACGTCGTGCGCAGCGGTTTCATCGAGGGCAAGAGTCCGTTCAGCGCCAATAACGGCATCATCGTCGACAGCCAGGATCGCGCGGTCGATGCGGTGCGCTGGTACGCCGCGCGCGGCTATTGGCAGATCAAGATCTACAACAGCATGAATCCGCTCTGGGTCCCGGCCATGGCCAAGGAGGCGCATCTGCTCGGCATGCGGGTCGCGGGCCATATCCCGGCTTTCTCGACCACCGACCAGATGATCGAGGCCGGCTATGACGAGATCACGCACATCAACCAGTTCATGCTCGGCTGGGTCATCAAGCCCGACGAGGACACGCGGACGCTGTTTCGCCTCACCGCCTTGAAGCGGTTCGGCGCCTTGGATCTGCAGAGCGACAAGGTTCAGCACACCATCAAACTGATGGTCGACCGGCACATCGCGATCGATCCGACGCTCGGCGTACACGAGATGATCACGCAGAATCGCGACGGCCAAGTGCCGCCCGGAGCCGCCGATTATTTCGACCACATGCCGATCGGTTGGCGGCGCGATGCGCTGAAAGCGCTCATCGACACCTCGGCCAAGGGCGACGACAAGGCGTATCGGGATGCGTTCGAGAAGATCATCGCGACCGTGCGGCTGCTGCACGACCGCGGTGTGTTCATGGTGTTCGGCACCGACACCGGCGGCTCCTTTACGTATCATCGCGAACTCGAGCTGTACGCGCGCGCGGGCTTTTCGGCCGGCGAGATCCTCAAGCGCGCGAGCTTCGATTCGGCGCGCTATGTGGGCGAGGAGCAGCGTCTGGGCTCGATCGAAAAGGGCAAGCTCGCCGACTTCTTCCTGATCCCCGGCGACCCGACCAAGGACCTCAAGGCGATCAAGAGCATCCGCATGGTCGTCAAGGACGGCGCGTTTTACTACCCGGGCGAGATTTATCCGAAGTTCGGCATCAGTCCGTTCGTGGCGGCGCCGACGGTCGTCGAGCCCGGTTCTTGACATGCGCCTGCAGCGATGCGATTTCCACGTCGCTGAGCCGGCGCCAGCGGCCCTTCGGCAGTGCACCGAGCGCCAACGGACCGATTGCCACGCGCACGAGCCGCAACACGCGCAAGCCGCAGGCCTCGAGCACGCGGCGTATCTGCCGGTTGCGGCCCTCGTCGAGCACGATCTCGAGCCAGGCATTCTTGTGCGCGCTGCGCAGCACGCGCACCGACCGCACCGTCAGATGCTCGCCGTCCTGCACGACGCCGCGCGCGATCGCCGAGAGCATCGCGGCGTCCGGCAGTGCCGCCACCTGCACGTGGTAGGTTTTGGTAGGTCCGGAATCCGGATTGGTGATCTGCGCGGCCCAGGCGGGATCGTTGGAAAACAGCAGCAGCCCCTCGCTTGCCTTGTCGAGCCGGCCGACCGGCGCGAGCCACGGCAGCGCCGCGCCCTCGAGGCAGCGATAGACGGTATCGCGGCCCGCTTCGTCGCTCGCGGTCGTGACGAGTCCGCGCGGCTTGTTGAGCATCAGCACGAGCCGGCTCGACGCGGCCTGCAGCAGGCCGTCGATGGCGATGCGGTCGAGGCCCTGGCGCACGGGAAATTCGGGATTGCGGACGATGCGTCCGTTGACGCCCACCCGACCGTCGGCGACCATCTGCGCGGCCGCGGTTCGCGATGCGAGCCCGAGCTTCGAGATCACGCGCGCAACGCCATGGCGTGGGGTCGTGGGTCCGCGGTCGCGTCGCTGGCTACTCATCGCCGCAGCATCTCGCAACCGGCCGCCGATCGCCATCCCGGGCCTGGGCGGCGCGCGCTGGGCGGCGCGCGCTCGGCGCCGCTGCTGCTAGAATGAACGCTTCGACGCCAGTGACGAATGTCCGGTGGAGGAAGCAATGTCCCCGCGTACCCTGTTTCTCAGTCGACTCCTGGGTCTGTACTGCACCGTCGCCGGGCTCTGCCTGTTGCTGCGAGGTCCGGCGATCGCGAACACCGTGATGCTGCTGCTGCATGATCCGCAGCTGGTCTTTTTCATCGGCGCCGTCTTGCTCGCGGCCGGCCTCGCGATGATCATCGCGCACAACGCCTGGTCGGGCGGTGCATTGCCCGTCGTCGTGACCCTGATCGGCTGGGCAACCGCGATCAAGGGCGCGGCGTTGCTCGCATTTCCTCCGCAAGCGGTCGCGCAGTTCTACCTCGATGATCTGCATTATCAGAACAACGTCTACGCGTTCGCCGCGTTCTCGCTGATCGTCGGCCTCTACCTTGCGTACGGCGGCTTCAAGCGGCGCTAGCGCGATGAGGCCGCAACCTCCGGAGAGTACCGTCATGGACGATCGCCGCTCTAAGGTCCGCGCGGCTGCGGAGCGCGCCGCCGCAGCGGCCGTGGCGCTGCTCGCCGCAACGGCGCTTGCGGGCGCGGTGCCCGACAGCGGCTGGCCGGCCTATGGCGGCGACGACGGCGGTACGCGCTACTCGCCGCTCGCCCAGATCACGACCGCCAACGTCGGCGAGCTGCAAGTCGCGTGGACATTTCGCACCGGCGAGCTCGGTCAGGGCGTCAAGGACTGGAGCCGCTCCGCGTTCGAGGCAACCCCGATCCTCTACGACCATACGCTCTATTTGACGACGAGCGCCACCGACGTCGTCGCGGTCGATGCGACGAGCGGTGCGCTGCGCTGGCGGCGCGAAACCGAGGCACGGCGCGATCTTCACTATTCCGACGGCGTCTCGCGCGGCGTGTCGCTGTGGGTGGATGCGGCGAGCGCCCCCGACGCGCCCTGCCATGCGCGCATCTTCGCGCCGACGCTCGACGGCCGATTGGTGGCGCTCGATGCCGCGACCGGCAAGCCCTGCGCGGACTTCGGCGAACGAGGCGCGGTGAACCTGCTGAAGGAGGTGCGATCGCAGTTTCACGAGGGCGACGAATGGCGCAACTATCTCGTGACCTCGCCGCCGGCGATTCTGGACGGCATGGTGATCGTCGGCTCATCGATCGGCGACAATCGCGCCGTGCTCGAGGAGCTCGGCACCGTGCGCGCTTTCGACGCGCGCAGCGGCAGGCTCGTGTGGAGCTGGGACCCGATTCCTCGCGACCCGAGCAACCCGGTCTACCAGGACTGGACTCCTCAGAGTCTCGAGACCGCGAGCGCTGCGAACGCCTGGGCGCCGCTCTCGGTCGATGCGGCGCGCCACTTGGTGTTCGTGCCGACCGGGTCGGCGAGCCCGGACTTCTACGGCGGCGAGCGTCCGGGCGACAACCGCTGGGCCGATTCGGTCGTGGCGCTCGACGGGGCCACCGGCGCGCTGCGCTGGGGCCAGCAGTTGGTTCACCACGACCTCTGGGATTACGACGTCGCTTCACAGCCGACGCTCGTGAACCTCATCCACGACGGCAAGCCGGTCGCCGCGGTGATCCAGGCGACCAAGACCGGGTTTCTGTATACCTTCGACCGCGATACCGGCACGCCGCTGTTTCCGATCGTCGAGAAGCCCGTGCCGCAGGACGCGGCGCCCGGCGAACATCCGTCGCCGACGCAACCGTTCCCGGTCGCGCCGCCGCCGCTGGCGCGCCAGGCGCCGATAACGGCCGATGACGCCTGGGGAATTGCCTGGTTCGACACGCGCGCCTGCCGCCGGCGCATCGAGGGCTATCGCTCCGAAGGCATCTTTCAACCGCCGACGACTCAGGACTCGCTGATGCAGCCCGGCAATGCGGGCGGCGCGAACTGGGGCGGCGTTGCGTTCGATCCCAAGCGCCAAGTCGCAATCGCCAACACGATGAATCTGCCGTTCGTGGTCGCGCTGATCCCGCGCGCCGAGCTGAAGGCCCAAAAGGCTTCGGGGAATTACCCGGACTACGAATTTGCGCGCCAAGAAGGCACGCCCTACGGGATGCGACGCGCGGCGTTCAAGTCCGCGCTGGGGATCCCCTGCGTGAAGCCGCCCTGGGGCACGCTGACCGCGGTCGACATGGAGCACGGTACGATCAAATGGCAGATTCCGCTCGGGCAAACGCCGTTCATTCCCGTGCATCTCGGCATGCCCGGCATCGGCGGTCCGATCGCGACCGCCGGCGGATTGGTGTTCATCGCCGCGAGCCTGGATGACCGGCTGCGCGCCTTCGACACCGACACCGGCAAGATGCTCTGGGAGGTCAAACTGCCGGCCGGCGGCCAGGCGACGCCGATGACCTATGCGGAGGGCGGCCGGCAGTATCTCGTGATTGCGGCCGGAGGCTACAAGGGCGACAGCACGCGCGGCGATTACCTGATCGCCTATGCGCTGCCGGGCGGGCGCTGAGCGGCGCTCAACGTTCGCCGCGTTTGCGCACGATCGGCCGGCGCGCCGGCTTGGCCGCGACGCCCGTGTGCCGTATGACGGCCGGAATCACGGCTTGCAGATGCCGCTGCGCGAGTTTGTCGATCTCTCGCTCGAGACTGCGGTAGCTGTCGATCAGCGTCTCGCCGAATTCGGTCAGCTGCACGCCGCCACCGCCTTTGCCGCCGGTGCTCGCGACCGTGAGCGGTTCTCGGAACGAGTTCTTGAGGCTGTCGACGAGCAGCCAAGCCCGCCGATAGCTCATGCCGAGATCGCGAGCTGCCTGGGACAGCGAGCCGGATTTCCGGATCGCCTCGAGCAGCTGGATTTTTCCCGGCCCGACATACGAGCCTTTTGCGAAATCCACTCGGAAGCGAACGACGGGCGCGGACATGCGAAACCTCCGGCTCCCATCATATCGCAGCGCCCGTACTCGAGTTCGCGGCGCGGTTTGCGCTAGAACTTGAAGCGCAATCCGATTCCGTACATCAGGTTGCTCGAATAGGCGATGGCCGGCGCCTTCTTCTCGAGTCCGACACCGCTATAGTCCATGTACATCACGCCCACATAGGTGTCGAACTCCTTGTCGAGCGTGTAGTCGGCGAGCAGTGAAACGGCTTGCGCACGATAATCCTTCTTCACTTCGGGCGAATTGTCGGTGTTGATGTTGAAATAGCCGAGCGCGAGATCGAACGCCTTGGTGATCTTGTAGTCGCCGCCGACCCACCAGGTCTGGAAATTCTGACTGGAACTCGCATTGACGGCCGGGTTCGGCAGCGTCAAGCCGTAATAGGTCTCGATCCCCGTGAGGTAGGGATCGGTGGGCGCCGAAATCGTCGAGTATTCATAGCCGATTTTGACGGTCGCCGCGTCCGTCACCTTGTCCAGGCCCGTGACCATGAATCCGCGCGTGTTCTCGATTTGCAGGTTGCTGTCCGGCGTGACGACGTTGGAGTACTGCGTCGCCCAGGCGACCGTGTTGGTGGTCTGCGAATAGGTGCCCTTGATGCTCACGGGGCCGTTCTCAAAGCTGAGCATCGCGACGTAAGCCGATTCCGCGGCCTGCGTGTTCTTCGAGCCCGCGAAGCGGTACTCCAATCCGAACCTGACCGGACCCACCGCGTTGTCGTACCTCACGCTGTTGTCGAGCCGCGAGTTCTCGGTCGCGCCCAATCCGCCGCCGATGCCGCCCGAAAATCCCAGCGGCGAAAACAGCAGCGCCGCTTGCACGGGGTCGTACTGCGCGACCTGGTCGAGCGAGAAATTGGTGTTGCGCCCGAAGGAAAGCGAGCCGTACGGCTGCGCGGCGAAGCCGAGGTAGGCGGCGCGCGAATACCACTGGCCGTCGATCGCGCTCGCGCCGTTCGCGGTCTTCAGCCCCTTGAGGTCGTTGAAGATCGACTGGCCGTTATTGCTGATGAGTCCCGAGTTGACGTCGACCGCGGACTCGACACGGAAAAATGCCTTCATGTCGTTGCCGAGATCCACCTCGCCCTTGAGGCCGACGCGCGACATCGAGATGCCGCCCGAGAAGACGCCCGTGAAGCTGTTCGGCGAGCCGTTCAAGTTGTAGGGATTGACGGTCGAGGCAAAAACGTCGCTGCCGGCGTACGAGTGTTCGAGATAGCCGACGCCGAGGTCCAGAATGCCGTACAGGGACACGCTGAATCCGTCCTTGCCGAACCCCACGTCAGCCTGCGCAAAATTCGAGCATGCGCACAGGACGCCGAGCGCCACGAGTGATCTTTTCATTGATGAATCTCCAGGGTCTTTCGTTATATACAGCGGAATATAACACGCGCCGGGCCGGAGTTTGCAGTGCAGCCAAGCGCCTGTACCGCGGTGCGCGGGCTGCGGGGCCGCGTGCGCCCGGGTATTTGCGGCCGCGGTGGCCCGATTTGGCCGGTTGCCGGCGAATTCGAGCCCAAATGGCGCTCTTTTCAGCTAGAATCGCGCCGCCGGCAGCGGGGCGCTCCAGCGCACCCTTTGGTGAACCCCCGGCATCAAGCGCTCGAGCCTGTGTTCCGCATCCGTGAGAACACTTCGGCTGCGTTGCATGTGCACCCCCTGGCGATTGGACGAAAATGCTTGCCACTTCGAATGTTGCGATTCAATTCGGCGCCAAGCCGCTGTTCGAGAACGTCACCGTCAAGTTCGCCGACGGCAACCGCTACGGCTTGATCGGCGCGAACGGCTGCGGGCAAGTCGACGCTCATGAAGATCCTCGGCGGCGATCTGGAGGCGAGCGCCGGCGACGTCATGCTTCAGGCGGGCATGCGGCTCGGCAAGCTGCAATCAGAACCAGTTCGCCTACGAGGACGAGCGCGTGATCGACGTGGTCATGAGCGGGCACGCCGAAATCTGGAAGGCGATGCAGCGAGCGCGACCGCATCTATGCCGAACCCGAACGCGACCGATCAGGACTACATGCGGGCCGCCGAGCTCGAGGGCACGTTCGCGGAATACGGCGGCTACGATGCCGAGGCGCGCGCCGGCGCGAACTCTGACCGACGCCGGCATCGACGCCACGAGGCATTTCGGGCCGATGCGCGAGGTCCCGCCCGGCCTCGAAGCTGCGCGTGCTGCTCGCGCAGGCGCTGTTCTCGCGCCCCGACGTGCTGCTGCTCGACGAGCCGACCAACAACCTCGACATCAACTCGATTCGCTGGCTCGAGGGCGCGCTCAACCACTACGACGCCACGATGGTCATCATCAGCCACGACCGCCATTTCCTGAACCAGGTCTGCACGCACATCGCCGATCTGGACTTTCAGCAGCTGAAGATCTATCCGGGCAACTACGACGACTTCATGCTCGCCTCGGTCCAGGCGCGCGAGCGCGTCGAGGCCGCGAACGCCAAGGCGAAGGACCGGATCTCGGACCTGCAGGAATTCGTGCGGCGCTTTTCGGCGAATGCATCCAAGGCGCGCCAGGCGACCTCGCGCAAGAAGCAGCTCGAGAAGATCAAGATCGAGGAGATCCAGGCCCTCGTCGCGGCAGAATCCCGTATATCCGCTTCGAGCAGGGCAAGAAGCTGCTAACGCTCGGCGGTGTCGGTCGAGAAGTTGAGCTACCGCTATCCGGGCGCCGACGGCCGACGTGTTCAGCAACCTGAGCTTTCGACGTCGAAGCCGGCGAGCGCATCGCGATCATCGGCCCGAACGGCATCGGCAAGACGACCTTGCTGCGCTGCCTCGCGGGCGAGCTGCGGCCGACCTCGGGCCGGATCGAGTGGGTCGGAGAATGCGCAGCCCGGCTACATGCCGCAGGATCCCCAGGCCGAGTTCGAGGACAAGCTCGATCTATTCGCCTGGATGTCGCAGTTCACCGGCAAGGCGGACGACGATCAGATCGTTCGCGCGACGCTCGGGCGGCTGCTGTTTTCGGGCGGACGACACCAAGAAGTCGGTCAAGGTGCTCTCGGGCGGCGAGAAGGGCCGCATGATCTACGGCAAGCTCATGCTCACGAAGCCCAACGTGCTGCTGCTCGACGAGCCGACCAACCACATGGACATGGAAACGATCGAGTCGCTGCAGATCGGGCTCGAACATTTTCCCGGCACGATGATTTTCGTCTCGCACGACCGCGAGTTCGTCGGCGGCCTCGCGACCCGCATCATCGAATTGAAGACCGGCGCGCGCCCCGCCGACTTCAAGGGCAGCTACGACGAATATCTCAAGATGCTGGGTATCGAAACATAGCCGCGAGCGCCGCGAACACGAAATAGAGAAGTCCGAACAGCGCGAGCCTGCGTGCCGTGAGCAGCCCCTTGCGCAGCAGCATCCACATCAGCGCGATCGACACCAAGGTCACGACGGCGGCGATCGTCAAGGCGCGATCGAGCAGCCAGGGCGTGAAGAAAATGCCGAGCGCGCCCGGTATCGTCGCCTGAATCATCATCGCTCCGCTGATGTTGCCGAGCGCGAGCGTGGTCTTGCCCTGGCGCAGCCAGATGATCGCGTTGAGCGATCTCGGGCAGTTCGGTCGCGATCGGGGAGAGCAGCAGCGCCGTCAACTGCGTCGAGATGCCGAGCTGCGGGCTCAACAGGGCGAGGGCGCGCACGAACAGCTGTGAACTGAAGAATATCACCGCCAGGGCGAGCAGCGTCTGCAGCAGCGCCCAATGCGCCGGCGGATCCGAATCCGTGGGCCTGAACTTGAGCGGCTCGAGTTCGACCTCGGCCTTGCCGAGTTCCTCGCCGGCGGTGATTGCCCGCCAGGTATAGAGTGCGTAGCCGCCGACGAACGCCCAGCCGAGCCACGGCTTGTAGCGGAACGCGACGAGCCCGAGACCGACTTTCGCGGCGAATATCAGCAGGAACCAGGCTTGATCGCGCGCCAGGCGCCGCTGCTCGCCGCGCTTCAGCAGCGGCGCATTCTGCGTGCCGTGAAACGCGAGGTACGAGAGGCCGACGACCGCATAGGCAATCGTGCCCAGCACGAGCGGTCCGCCGATCGCGGCGCCGACGCCGATTTGCTTCTGCTGCGCCGAGCCGCCGGTCGCGACCGCGACGAAAGTCACGACGCTCTCGGGCAGCGCCGTGCCGAAGGCCGCGAGCACGGTGCCGACCGCGCTCTGCGAGACGCCGAAGCGCAACCCGACCCACTCGATGCCGTTGACGAAATACTCGCAGGCGAGATAGATCACGGCCGCGCACGCGAGCAGCGCGAGCACGGTCGGCAGCAGCGTCACCGCTCAGAACTGCGCATGCACACGCACCGAATAGAGCGGCGCGGGGCCGCGATCGGTGTTGTAGCCGGGATTCTTCACCCACTGATAATCCAGGCTAACTTGAGCCCACGCAAGTACCGCGATGCGGTAATAGGCCTCGATGATTTGCTCGGCGCCGGGATGCGGCAAGCGGCCGTCGCCGATCAGGATGCCCAATCCTCCGGCGTTCAAATATTGTTCGCGCTCGGCGGAAATCCCGTTGACGATGCCCGCGACGCCGAGCGTGTCCTCGTGCCGGCTCCAGCCGGACCCCGCGAGCGACAGGCCCGCCGAGACGCCGCGATCCACGTCGGTGAATTCGTAGGTCTCGACATTGCCGGCGGCTTTGCCGATGCGCGCGAACAGCCCGAGATCAGCCGACAGCTGCTGCTCGAGATCGAGGCTCAGTCCGAGCCGGCTGCCGTACGCGCGCACCTCGGCGGTGTCCGGCGCCGCCGCGTCCTGCGCCGCGAGCGCGATCGCGGCGTCGAGCCGCCCCATGCGGCCGCGGCTCTCGTAGCCGGTCAGCAGCAGGCGCCCCGATTGTCCGCGCCACTCATGCCGGTGTTCGAGTTCCGCGATGAGTTGAAACTCATGAAAGCCGGGATCGAGATGCGGGCTGTTCGGGATGTTCGACAGATCGAACAGGCCCGCGCGAACGGTCCAGGCCCCTTGATAGCGCTCGGCGGCCGCGCCGACGGAATAGCCCCAGGCGTCCGCCGCGTAATCGAAAGTCGCCGCGTCGATCGCGGTCCAATTGAGGAAGTCGCTGCGGCCGTCGTGCGCGTACTTGTTCGCATCGAAGATGTCGGTGACGCTGAACTTGCCGACCGTGATCACCCACCGATCGACCCGGCGCGTGCCGCCGAGCTGCAGTAGATCCGCATCGACGCTCTCGTCGGCCGCGCCGAGGCCGATGGTCTGGCGCACGAAGATCCGCGGCAAGCGCAAGTAAGGCGCATTCCTGCCGACCTTGTAGGCCTCGGAGCTCGGGAATCCGGCGACGCCGAGCGTGCCGTCGAGCCCGAAGCCCTGATCGATCTCCGGCGCGATCCAGCCCTCCGCGCCCGGCCACAGCCGTGCGCCGAGATACAGTGTCGCGTCGGCCGTTTCGCGGCCCTCATCGACCGACAGGCTGTTGGGCCCCGCGTACGGCGCCGCGAACGAGCCGGTCTCTTGTTCGACGTAGGTGAGCTGGCCATGGATCGCGAAGGCTTGGTCGGGCGCATCGCCTGCGGGCGCGGCCGAGGCAAAGCCCGTGCCGAGTGCGGCGGCTGCGGCGAGCGCCGCGAGCGCACGCGCGCGATGCGCGCCGCGCGCCCGGGCGCGAAGTCGCCACCGCCGTCGCGCCGCGTTCGAAAGCTTCGCCATCGCATATCTGCCTGTCATGGTCGATCGTCGGTTATATAGGGTAGGGGAGTATAGGATGTCGGAACCCGGAAACCAAGCGCGTTCGCCGCTTTGCAGGCACGGGATCGGATGTGGAGTCGATCGAGCGCGCTGAGCGCGGCGCTGGTTTGTCCGGTAAGCTCTGGCGCCAAGAAAAACGCTCAGGGGTAGAACACGCCATGACTGAGAGCACGGCCAGTGATGCGAATCGCAGGGAACTCAGCTGGCGAGGCCTCGCGCTCGGCGCCGCGATCACGCTGGTCTTCACCGCGGCCAACGTATTTCTGGGCCTCAAGGCGGGGCTCACGTTCGCGACCTCGATACCGGCCGCGGTGATCTCGATGGCGGTGCTGCGCGGCTTCGCCGGATCGACGATCCAGGAAAACAACATCGTGCAGACGGTCGCTTCGGCGGCCGGGACGCTCTCCGCGATCATTTTCGTGCTTCCCGGACTCGTGATGATCGGATGGTGGACCGGATTTCCCTACTGGACCTCGTTCGCGATTTGCGCCTTGGGCGGCGTGCTCGGCGTGATGTACTCGATCCCGCTGCGCCGCGCGCTCGTGACGACCTCCGATTTGCCATACCCCGAAGGCGTCGCCTGCGCGGAGGTGCTCAAGGTGGGCGCTCATGGCGGAGGCGATGCCGAATCGGCGGCCGCGAGCCGCGAAGGGCTGTTCGCGATCGTGCTCGGCAGCATCTGCTCGGCGCTGTTCGCGCTCGTCGTCGCGACGCAGGTATTCGCGAGCGACGTCGAGAGATATTTCCGCGTCGGTGGCAAGAATGCGGTCTCCGGCTTCGACTTCAGTCTGTCGTTCGCGCTGTTCGCCGTCGGCCACCTCGTCGGTCTCTGGACCGGCATCGCGATGCTCGTCGGCGCCGCGATCGCCTGGGCCGCGGCCGTTCCCTACCTCAGCAACCTGCATCCGCTCGCCGGAACGGTCGCCGAAACGGCCCATAGCGTCTGGAGCCACCAGGTGCGCTTCGTCGGCGCCGGCGTCATCGGCATCGCGGCGATTTGGAGCCTCTTCAAGCTCGTCGGGCCGGTCATGGCCGGATTGCGCTCGGCGATGGCCGCCTCGCGCGTGCGCCGTGCGGGTCAGGGGGCAACGCTGCCGCGCACCGAACAGGACATACCGATCGGCATCGTCGCGGCGGTCACCGCGGTCTGCATGCTGCCGATCGGCTGGCTGCTCGCGAGCTTCGGCACGCAGAGCGGGCTCGGCGCCGCGCTGCCGCTGCTCGTCATCGGCGGCATCGCCTACATTGCGCTCATGAGCTTCTTCGTCGCCGCGGTCTGCGGCTACATGGCGGGGCTCATCGGCGCCTCGAACAGCCCGCTGTCGGGTGTCGGCATCCTCGTCGTGATCGGCGCGGCGCTGCTGCTGTCGCTGATCGTCAAGCCCTTGCTGCCCGTGAGCGCGGCGCCCGCGCTGGTCGCCTTCGCGCTGTTCATCACCGCGGTGGTGTTCGCCGCCGCGACGATCTCGAACGACAATTTGCAGGACCTTAAAACCGGGCAGCTCGTGGATGCAACGCCCTGGCGCCAGCAGGTCGCGCTCGTGGTCGGAGTCGTCGCGGGCGCCGTCGTGATCCCCTGGGTGCTCGGCCTCCTGAAGACCGCCTACGGCTTCGCGGGCGCGCCGGGCGCGGACGCCGCGCGGGCGCTCGCGGCGCCGCAGGCCGCGCTGATTTCGGCGCTCGCGCAGGGCGTCATCCAGGGCAACCTCGACTGGAATCTCATCGGCGTCGGCGTAGGCGATAGGCGTCGGAGTCATCGTGCTCGACGAGACGCTCAAGCGCACGACGGCCGCGAGCCTGCCGCCGCTCGCGATCGGCATGGGAATCTATCTGCCGACCGCCACGACGCTCATCATCGTCGTCGGCGCGGTCGCCGGCTGGGCTTACGAGAGGCGCGCGGAGCGCACCATGAATCCCGCGCGCAGCAAGCAGCTCGGCGTGCTGCTCGCCTCCGGCATGATCGTCGGCGAGAGCCTGCTCGGCGTGGTGATCGCCGGACTCGTCGTCGTCACCGACAAGGCGACTCCGTTCGCGCTGGTCGGCGCGGGGTTTGCCGACGCCGCGGTCTGGCTCGGCGCAGCCGTATTCGTGGCCGTAGGGGTGATGCTCTACCGCTGGCTCAATCGAGTGAGTGGCCCGGCAGCGAACGGTCGTTCCGCAAGCCGAGCGTGAGCAGCAGCGCGAGCACCATGACGACCGCAACCAGCAAGTAGGCGATGCCGAAGCCCGCGGTGCCGCCGCCTTTGAAATCGGCGATCGCGCCGACCGCAGCCGCCGCCAACAGGGTGCCGATCGCATTGAAGATGTTGATGAGCCCCTGCGCCGAGGTGCGCAGAAGTTCGGGCGCTTCGTCGATCGCGATCGAGCGCAGCGCGCCACCGACGACCACGCCGATCCCGAGCCCGACGGGCACCGTGGCGGCAAGAAACGCGGCCAAGCCGTAGCTCGTGATCGACACGGCCGCATAGCCGGCGGCGAGCAGTGCGAATCCGATCAGAAGCAGATTGCGCGCCCCGATGCGATTCAGCAAACGGCCGGCTCCGGTCGACCCGAGCATCGAGGCGATCGACCAGCGGCAGCAGCACGAAGCCGACGCGGTTCGCGGTCACGCCGAATCCCACGGTCGCGATCGATGCGACGAAGATCACGCTGCCCATGCCGAAGCCCGCGCCGAGCGCGAGCCCATAGATGATCGCGAGCTGGCGATCGGCGAATAGCTCAAGCGGAACCAGCGGCCGTTCGGCTCGCCGCTCGACGCCGATCAGCGTCGCCGGAGCAGCGCGACCGCCGCGAGCAAAGCCCAGGGCCACAGCAGCTCGCCCGTAAATTCATCGGCGACCCGCGTGATCGCAAGCACGACGGCGCCGAGCAGCGCGAAGGTCACGACGATTCCGAGCCGGTCAAAGGCGCGGCTGCGCTCGGCGCTGCGCAGCGTCGGCAGTACGCGGTTACCGAGCAGGATCACGATGCCCGCGATCGGCAGGTTGATCAAAAAGATCCAGTGCCAGCTCAATGTCAGGAGCAGCGCGGCCGCGAGCGGCGGACCGAGCACGAATGCCATGCCGTAGGTTGCGCCGATGAGCCCAAGCGCCTTGCCGCGCTCGGCGGCCGGGAAGCGTATCGCCGATCACGGCGCTCGCGGTCGGCGTGATGCCGCCCGCGCCTATGCCCTGGATCGCGCGGCTCGCAATCAGCATCCAAAAGCGTGGCGACAGCGCGATCAGGAGCGATCCCAGCGCGAAACACGCGACGCTCGCAAGATACACGGGTTTGCGGCCGTGGCGATCGCTAAGATTCGCCATGAGCGCGGTACTGCAGAGCGAGAACAAGCACATAGACGCCATGACCAGTCCGACTTGGCGGTTGTCGACGCCGAACGCCGCGCGCAGCGCCGGAATCGCGGGTCCGATCACGGCCGTATCGAGTGCGGACATGAAAACGCCGACGAACAGCACCGGCATGAGCCGACGCGATGCCGAGCCGTCGGCCACCAAGGAATCTACCGCCATGAAATCTCCACGTTCGCACGGCAACGTACGACCGTATTGGTTCAAAATCAAAACGCCGACGCCGCCGCCGACACCGACACCGACACCGACACCGACATCGATGCCGACGCCACCGCCACCGCCTACGCCCACGCCGGGGCCACGCCGCCCGCCGCTTTGCCGCCCTGGCGTCCGACTGCGTGCCTGGTGTAGCGTGGGGCATCCGTGATGAACCCATGTTCGAACCGCCGATGCCGACCTTGAGCCTGCGTCGCATCGCGGACACCGAATCTCCAGATTCCCGGCGCCGATCCATGGTATGCGGATCCGCAGGATCCGGCGCTCACCGTCATGACCGATTTCCGCGAGCGCTCCTCGGTCACGGTCAGCGACACGGCGGCCGTCGATGCCGCGCTCGAGCACATGAAGCACACCGGTGTGCGCTGCGCTTTCGCAGTCGACGAGCGGCGGCGCATGGTCGTCGGCCTCACGACTGCATACGACATCATGAGCGAGAAGCCGATGCAAAGCGTGCACACGCCGCGCCGCGAGGTCTTGGTGCGCGACATCATGCTCCGGATCGCGGAATGGCGGGTCCTCACGGTCGTCGATCTCGAAATTGCGACCGTCGGCTCGCTCGCTGCGCTTGTTCGAGAAGAGCGGGCTCACGCATATCCCGGTCATGGAGGCGATCGACGGCGGCAAGATATCCGTCTGCGCGGTTTGCTGTCCGCCGCGAAGATCCGGCGCTTGCTGTCTCGGTGAGCGAAGGCCGAGGCACCGCACCGCGCCCGACTGCGCGCGATGCAGATCACGACGGTCGTGCTGCTGTTCGGCGGCTATGCGTCGCTTGTATTTCTGCCGCGCCGACCTCTCGGTCGCGACCCCGATGATCATCGAGGAACTCGGCCCAAGGGCATGAGCCACGACGAGGCGCTGGTCGCGATCGGCAGAATCGCCTCCTGGGGCGTGTTCGCGTACGCGCTCGGCAAGCTCTTCCTCACGGGACTCGGCGATCTGTGGGGCGGGCGCGTCAATTTTCGAATCGGACTCGCGGGCGCGACGCTGTTCACGCTGTGCGTTTGCCGCTGGGCGGCAGCGATTCCGCTGTTCACGCTCGCCTGGCTCGGCAACCGCGTCACGCAATCCCTCGCCTGGGCGGGACTCGTCAAGGTGTCTTCGAAATGGTTCGACTTCTCCTCGCATGGCGCGATCATCGGCGTGCTCAGCGTGAGCTATCTCGTCGGGGACGCCGGAGCCCGCCAGTCGATGGGCGTGCTGATCCAGCACGGATTCGAATGGCGCACGCTGTTTTACTATGCCGCGGGCGTCGCGGGTCTGCTCTTGGTCGCGAACCTGCTGTTTCTGCGCGAATCGCGCAAGCAATTGGGGTTTGCCGAGGCGCACGCGAATCCGCTCAATTTGTTCGCCGAGAGCGAGGAGCGGCCGCGCGACTTGCGCGCCTTGCTCGGACCGCTGCTGCGCAGCCGCGCGTTTCTGCTGGTGTGCTTCCTGTCGCTCGGCTGCACGATCATCCGCGAAACCTTCAACGACTGGACGCCGATCTATTTGCGCGAGTATCTCGGCTACAGCACCGGCCATGCCGCCAAATTGAGCGCGATCTTTCCGGGCGTCGGCGCCGTCTCGGTCGTCTTCACCGGCTGGCTCAGCGACAAGCTCGGTGTCAACGGACGGTCGATCATTCTGATGGCGGGGCTCGCGCTCACGGCCGCGGCGCTGCTGCTCATGACGCTGATCCCGGCGAGCACCTCGGGATCGGTGTTGCCGCTCGTCGCGATCGGCACGATCGCTTTCTGCCTGCTGGGGCCCTACTCGTACCTCGCGGGCGCGTTCGCGCTCGACTTCGGCGGCAAGCAGGCGGGCGCGATGTCCTCCGGCCTCATTGACGGCGTCGGCTATCTCGGCGCCGTGATGGGCGGCGTCACGGTCGCCCAGTTTTCGGTGGCGTTCGGCTGGCAGGGCGTGTTCGTCGGCTTGGCGCTCGTCAGCGCGCTCGCTGCGGCGGGCGCCGCCGCCCTGTATGCTCTCGGCCGCAGAGCCGAAGCCGCGGGAGGGCATGTCGCATGAGCGTGTTCGATGAAATTGTTTCGATCTACGAGAGCCGCGGCGCGAGCGCGTATTACGGCGAGCCGGTCTCGATGACCGAACATGGACTGCAGGCCGCGCATTTTGCGCAGGCCGAGCGCGCGGCGCCGGAACTCGTCGTCGCCGCGCTGCTGCACGACATCGGGCATCTGCTCGAACCGGTGCCGGACGACATCGCCGACTGGAAAGTCGACGCCCGTCACGAGCAGGTCGGCAGCCGCTGGCTCGGCGCGCGCATGGTTCCGACGGTCGCGGCCGCG
The DNA here is from genome assembly GCA_963782845.1 of uncultured Gammaproteobacteria bacterium. Lineage (GTDB taxonomy): Bacteria > Pseudomonadota > Gammaproteobacteria > Steroidobacterales > Steroidobacteraceae > Bog-1198. Next base: position 803,768 of record CAWALM010000004.1, read on the forward strand.
GTGCGTTTGCACGTTCCCGCCAAGCGCTACCTGTGTGCGACCGATGCCGGGTACGGGGCGAAGCTCAGCCCGGCCTCCGTCGTGACCCTGGAACTGCAAGGCGGGCCGATGTCCGCGCAAGAGGTGTCGGCGTTCGAGCGCGAGCCGTTTCACCGCGAGGCGCTGCGCGTGCGCCGCTGGGACGATCTCGGCAAGGTCCCGGACCTGCAGACCGCGAGCTTGCGTGACTACCGGGCGCTCATCGAGTCCGTCCTCAAGTAGCGGTCGAACCAGGCAACGATCCGATCCTCGCGGTCCTTGAGAAAGCTCGGACGCCGCAACCCGTGATACTCACCCGGATAAACGATCAGCTGCGTATCGACTCCGAGCGTGCGCAAGGCCGCGTACATCTGCTCGCCGCCGGCAACCGGCACATTGAAGTCCTTGTCGCCGCCCATGAAGAGCGTCGGCGTGCGAATCCGATCGGCGTGGAAGAAAGGATACGAGACTTTGAGCCATAGCGGCGTGTTGCGCCACGGCGGACCGAGCTCGCTGTTGTATTGCAAGATGTACTCGTCGCTGCCGTACATCGTCAGCTGATTCGCGCTGCCGGCGCCGCTGACCGCGGCCTTGAAGCGCCGGTCGCTCGCGATCGTGTAATCGGTGAGGATGCCGCCATAGCTCCAGCCTCCGATTCCGAGACGCGCGGGATCGGCGATACCGCGGGCGATGAGCGCATCGACGCCCGCGAGCAAGTCCTCGACCTCGCGGTGGCCCCAATCCGCGAAAATCGCCTTGGCATAGAGGCTGCCGCGCCCGCTGCTGCCGCGGTAATTGATTCCGGCGACGACGTAGCCGTTTGCCGCCATCAGCTGGCGCTTGAATTGATAATCGTCGAATCCGAATGAATGGGCATCCTGCCCATTCGGACCGCCGTGGATCCACAGCAGCGTCGGGTAGGCCTTGCCCGCGACGTAGCCCGGCGGCTTGACGACGAGCCCGTGGACCTCGGTGCCGTCCTTGCTCTTGAAGCGCAGATCCTCGACCTTTCCCAGTTGCAATTCACCGAGCAGCGCGTCGTTGTGCGAGCTCAACTTGCGCAAACCGCCGGCCTCGAGTGCATAGATCTCGGCCGGTGACTCGTCATCGGCATAGAGCACCGCGGTGTGATCCGCGGCGCTCGCCAAGCCGAGGATCACGGACGGCTTCGCGATGAGCCGCGTGAGCGCCCCGCTCGCGAGATCGATGCGTGCGGGCACCATTGAGCCGTCATCCTCGATGCTGATCGTCAGCGATTTCGAATCGGCGGAAAATACGTAGGCGGACACGGCCCGATCGAGCGAGTCGCTGAGCACGCGAACGGCGCCGCCGTTCGCGGGGACCACCGCGAGTCGATCCTGGATGTACGCATTGTATTTCGGCTCGAGTCCCTGCAGGAACGCGACCAGCGTGCCGTCCGGACTCCATGCAAGCGCCTGGGCATTGGGTGCGAAGGGCCGCGCAAGCCGCTGCGCGGCGGCGCCCGCTCGCGCCTCGATGATCTCGATGTCTTCCGCGCCGTCAGGATCCGGCCCGTAGGCGCGGGTCCGCACGAACGCGATGCGTTTGCCGTCGGGCGACCACACCGGCAGATCGTCGTTGAGCCCGGCGTCGCTCGTCAGCGCCTCGAGTTTTTCGGTCGCAAGGTCGAACAGATACAGATGGCGCTTCGCGCCGGACGCGAGATAGCCTTCCTCGTCCTCCTTGAAGTGCAGCGAGTCGATGACGATCGGCTTCGGCGCCTTGGCGTCCTCCGCGCCGTGCAGCATCGCGAGCACGAGGTGAGCGCCGTCGGGCGACCAGCGGTAGTCGCTGATGTCGTCCTTCGCGTCGACAATCGAGCGCGCCTCACCGCCGCGCCGATCGAGCAGCATGAGGTGATCGTGATCGGCGCCCGCCGGCGTCGCGAGGTAGGCAAGGTAGCGCCCGTCCGGGCTGAACCGCGGCGCATGGGTGCCGTGCGCCGCGTTGGTGAGCGGCAGCTGTTGCTTCCCGTCCCAGCTGACCATCCAGATCGCGCTGCGCGCCTCGTCGGCCGCGCGGTCGTTGCTGGTCGCGACGTAGGCGACCCAAGCGCCGTCCGGTGCGCACTGCGGGTCGGATAGCGTCACGGCGCGGAAAAAATCGTCGGAGCGCAGCGCTCGGCGCGCGGCCGGAGCGGCGGAATCCGGCGCAACGACGCCCGGTGTCGCGGCATCCGTCGCGGCCGGCACCGGACCCGTGCAAAGCGTCAGTGCGACGAGCACCGAGAGGCGCGGGCGGCGCAGAACACCGTCGATCATTGCGCACCCTCGGGCCGGCTGACCTGGTGAAAACCGGCGGGCACGTCGAATGCCGCGGCCGGAATCGCGTCATTGCGGACCGCGACCGTTTCGGTGCTCATGCGAAACAACTGCGTCATGCCGGGAGGCGGCGCATCCGCGGGATTCGGCTCATCGGATTTGTGCATTTTCTTGAACAAGCCCATGGTGAGTCCCGCCACCACGCCCCCCGAGCTCGTGGGCGGCGCCGAGGACGCATCGGCGCTATTGCCGTTCGCACCTCCACCCGAATTGCATTGTGGGCCGCCGAATTGCATCGAAAGCACCGTTTTCAACGGGTATCCCTTCACGCGGGCCGCCTGCTTGATCGCCTCGCCCCAGCCGTTCGGGTAGCGGTCGACGATGCTGCGCGCGCTGTCTTGCATGGTTGCCGTGAGATCGCTCTCGAAATGCATCTTCTTGGCGTAGGCGCGCCAGAATTCGCGCGTCTCCGACTCGCCCGGGACGTCCGCAGCCATCCATTCGTCGAGCTGGAACACGAAGTCGCAGCTCGTGCCCTTGGTTTTGTCGGTGCAGGTCTGCGTCACGGTGACCGTCGTTCGTCCGGTATCGGCGCCCGCGATCTGCGCACGCTCGCCGGTCTGGTCGATGTTCGCCTTGGCCGGCGACCACACGCATTGACTCTCATCGACCGGAGCTCCGGAAGGCGCTTGTTGCGGCTGCGAATCGCCGCGCCCGGGGCCCGCCGCGCCTTGCAGCGCGCGGCTCAGCCGATCGCGCATTTCCTGGAAGCTGATCTCCGTGTACTGCTGCTTCGCGAGATCGAGGTCGTCGATGCGCTCGAGATCGAGGCGGATGATTTGCACCCGGTCGCCACTCGCGCCCTTGGCAAGCGCGCGCAGGAATTTCGACTTCAACTGGGTCTGGTGCTCGGTGCGCGCGGCATCCTTGGATATCGCGGTCACGGACTTGCCCTCCATGGCGCCGAACTTCATCGGCCCGAACCCGTCGATCGCGATCTTCTGTTCAATCGTAACGTCAGCACATGCGAGGCCTGCCCCGCAGCAAGCGATCAGGCCGATGCTACAAATCCGTGTAGTAATCGATATTGCCATCCCTATTCCCCCGGTTGAGCCGCGAGCCACCGCGGCTTGCTGCGAAAACCCGCCCGTTGTGGTCGTACTTGTGATTCGGGCAGGCGGCCCCGTATCCTATCCTGTGGTGGCGGGATCGGGCCACCGTTTCGGATCGAGGACGATAGACTGAACAGCAGCGCCAGGAACGCGCAACGAACCGCCCGGTTCGTCAGCGGTGTGGGTATCGGGTTTCAAGTCAGTTTGAATTCCAACACGCGAGGGGAGAAAAAATCATGTTGTGTCCAAGGTGTAAACAGCCGGTCCGCGACGGCGCGCGATTTTGCGATTCCTGCGGCCAAACGATGGAGGCCTCCGGCGGCGACCCGGCGGGCGCAAGTGCGGCGGCCGGCGGACCGGCGGCCACGGTCATTCGCCGGCCCGCGGGCGGTGTGCCGCCCGGCGCGGCGGCGCCCGGCGCGGCGGCGCCCGGCGCAGCGGCGGCAGGCGCCGGGGGAGGCGGGGGCTGGTCGCCGGGTTCCGGCGGTGGCGCTGCAGGGTCCGCCGGCGCGGCAGGCGGAGGAGCGGCCGCGTGGGCCGCTGTCAACAGCCGATTCCCCGGCCTGTTGGACCGCGTCAAGAACATTCTGCTGACGCCGAATGCCGAGTGGCCCGCGATCGCCGGCGAATCGACCTCGATCGCGCAGCTCTATACGGCCTACATCATTCCGCTCGCGGCGTTTGCGGCGTTGATGCGCTTTCTGCGCATGTCGGTCCTCGGCATCAGCGTGTTCGGAAGCACGATTCGCACGCCGTTCGTCAGCGGCCTCGTCGCCACACTCGTGAGCTTCGCGATCGGTCTGCTCGGGATCTATCTGTTTGCGCTGCTGGTCAACGCGCTCGCGCCGACGTTCGGCGGTCAGCGCGATATGCGCCAGGCCGTCAAGGTTGCGGCCTATACGGCGACGCCCGTGTGGGTCGGCGCGGTGCTCGCCTTGCTGCCGCTGCTCGCGAGCTTGCTGCAGCTCGTCGCGGCAATTTACGCGATCTATCTGCTGTACCTCGGCTTGCCGATCCTCATGAGTTCTGCTCGCGAGAAGGCGGTCGGCTATACGATCTCGCTGATCATCTGCGCGATCCTCATCGGCATCGTGCTGAGCGCCCTCGGCCTGGCGACCGGCGGGTACGGCGGCTTCGGGCGATACGGCGGCTTCAACATGACGTCGATGACGCAGCAGGAGCGGCAGCAGCAGGCCGCACAGACGGTTGCCAATGCGATTGGCGGTGCGCTCGGCTCGGACGACAAGAGCAAGGAAGGGCTCGGCGCCGCGATCAACGGTTTCGCCGAGATCGGCCGCAAGATGGAGCAGCAACAAGCCGCCAATGCGAACTCGAACGCGGCGCAGAGCGCCGCCGGCGGTAGCGCCGATCCCGCGGCCAACGCGCAGCAAGGCGCCGCGGCAGCGGCCGGCGTGCTGTCGGCCTTGGGCGGCGCCATGGCGGGCAACCGCAAAGTCGACCCGGTCGACTTCCATGCGCTCAAAGATTTGCTGCCGGGCTCATTACCCGGCATGCAGCGCACCAACGCCGAAGGCAGTTCGCAGGCGGCGCTCGGGATGAAGAGTTCCGAGGCGACTGCGACCTACCAGGGCGATGCGGGCGCGCGCGCCGAAATCAAGATCGCCGATGTTTCGGCGGTCGCCGGCTTGATGGATGCGGCAGGCGGCATCGCGCAGAGCGTCACGTCGGAAAGCGATACGGGGTTCGAGCGCAACACGACGATCGGCGGGCAGTCCGCGCACGAGAAATATGACAACCGCTCGAAGCACGGCGATCTCACCGTGATCGTCGCGAAGCGCTTCGTCGTCGATGTCGCCGGCGATTCGGTCGACATGAGCGCACTCGAGCAATATGCGGGTGCGATCGACTTCTCGCGCCTCGCGGCGATGAAGGACGTCGGGCTGCAGCAATCGCAGTGAGGCGTGCCGCGGCGGGAATTCCCCGCCGCGGCGCGCAGCTTCAGTCGCGGTTGTCGAACAGGCTCGAGAGCAGTCCGCCGACGACGGCGCCGACGGCTGCGGACGCGATCTCGCTGCCGAAGTCGCTGCCGGCACCGCCGGGTCCGTCGGCGCGCGCGACGTCGTCCTCTTGCTCGATGCGCGAGACCACCCAGTCGAAGCGGCCGCTGGTCACGGCCGCCTTGCAATAGCGGCATTCGCCGATCTGGGTCAGCGACAGGGGCGCGCCGCAATTGGGGCAGGTGTTCTCGAGCGTGCCCGCCTTGTTGGTGGTCGCGACGCCGACCGAGCGCTGGAAAGTCCAGTCTTCAGTGAACGGCCGCACGCTGCGATCGCCGAACACGACGCGTCCCGCCCCGTCCACCTCGTAGTCCGCCGCGGATGCCGAGATGCGCACCGTCAAATCGTCGAACACGCGGCCGTGGATCACGCGCACCGGCTGGATCGCACTGATGTTAAGTTTTTCCATGACGTCGCGGCGGCCCTCGGCGGCCATGGTTTCGAGCTGCGCGCGCCAGGCGAAGTAGCAGCCCGGGCTCAAGAACGCCCGGCCGGCCTCGAGATTCTGTTTGCACCACGCATCTTGCAGCGCCATGAAGCCGGTTTTGACGCGCGCCAGGAACGCGTTGAGGTCGAATGCCGTGTCGGCGGCGTGCAGACTCGCAATCCCTTCGGCCGGCGTCGCCGCGGCGATCCCGATCAGGGGATCGGCGCCGAAACCGACGAACGGGGCGGGCTGCACGTCGGCAACGACCCAGTCGACCGATCCGTTCGTCACACTCGCGCGACAGTGCAGACAGGTGCCGTCGAGGCTGAGGCGCAGTTCCGCACCGCAGACCGGGCATTTCGACGCGATGACGCCGCCGTCCTGCGGGGTGTGCGCGTTGCCTGCGCGCACGAAGGTCCAGCGCTCGCCATGGCGCTTGTCCTCGCCTTCGTCCTCGAGCACGCGATTCGCATCGTCGAGGGTCTTCGAGCGGTACACGAGATCGAAGTGCACCAGCAAACTCTGGCCCTGCTCATTGCAGGTCGCCTCGACGAGGTGGACCGCGCGCACGTTGAGGCTCTCCATCAACTGGTGGCGGTGCCGAGATGATGCATCCGCGATGCTGCGCGCCACGACGCCGAATACGGCGTCGTTCAGATAGGGGCGCACGGCCGCCGCGTTGTTCTGCTGCAAGCCGCGCTTGACGAGGAAGAACGTCATCTCCGCGCGCTGCAGGAAAGTCTCGATTTCGAAGCCGCTGTCCTGCGCACGGATGGTCTCGAGTGCCGCGGGCGGACCCGGCCGCCCCAGCGCGCCGGATTGCGCCGGCGGGAGCTGGCCCAACTGCCCGAGCAGCGCTTGCCGCTGGGCGGGCGAGAGCCGGCCCGCCGCCACCGCGCCGAGCACCGCGCCAATCGCCTGATTCGCGAGCGGCGAATTCGCCGACCCCGGCGTCCCCGACGGCGGCGAGCCCGGCGGCTGCGGCGAAATGGACATCGCACGCGTGATGCCGCCGCTCGGTGGCGGTCGCGATTTGGCGAAGCTGCGGTAAACCAGCCACGCGATCACGATGAAAATCAGCAGCCCGACGAACTCGCCGGGCGAGCTGTTGCCCGAGCCGCCGCCGCTGACCGACACGCCGCTGCCGGTGCTCGACGAATGGCTCGATGACGTCGCGCCGCTATGCGAGCCGCCGCCGGCGCGCCCGAATGCGGGACTCGCGGCGCCGAGCGCGGCGAGTGCTGCGGGCGCGAGCCGCGCGGCGCGTGCGGCCGGCACGGCAGCGCGATCGCCGAGCAATCCGCGACTCTTCAAGCCACTGCCGTCCCGCAGCCGCCGCAAAATTTCGCTCCCGGAGCGAGCGCCGCGCCGCATTGTGTGCAATGGGCCGCAGCGGCCGGCGCGGGCGGCGCCATCGCCGTACCGCAGCTCGAGCAGAACTTCGCGGTCGGATTGTTGGGCGCGTGGCAGTTGGCGCATTCCACGCTCGCCGCCGCGCCCGCGGGTCCCGCTCCGCCGCCGGGGGCGGGTCCCGGCCCGCGCTGCGCGCCCAGGTTTCCGCCCGGAGGCGGAGGTGCGCTTCCCATGCCCCCGACCATGCCGCCCAAGCCCATGCCGACTCCGAGCACCGCGGCATTGCCGCCGCCGCCGCCGGCCGCGGCGCCTTCGCCGATGCCCTTCAGCGCGGCGCCGATCCCGTATTCGCGGAAGCCGCCCGCGAGGCGCGAATAGGCCGCGTCCTTGCGCAGCCCCTTGAGCGTCTGCTCATCGTCGGGTTTGAGGCTGATCGTGAAGTTGCCGAGCCGGGTCACGAACAGGCCGTACGGCGACAACGCCGCTTGCACGTCCCCGAGCAGCGCCGATTCGATTTCGACCGAGCGCCCGGCGATGCCGAGCACCGGCCATTTTTCGGAGGTCAATTTGCGCACGACGCCGGTGCGCAGCGTCTTCAAGATCTGCTCGCGCGCCCAGTCGGTGATCAGATCGTTCGACGCCTGACGCGTGCCCACGAGCTTCAGAATCAAGGTCGACGGGTCCTTGACGATGACGGCGTATTCGCCGAACACGCGCAAGCCGACCGCGAGCCCGGTCTCCGGATCCTCGATATCGTCGATCGGACCGCCGAACGGCAAGCCGACGAATTCGCGTGTGCCGATGAAATACAGTTCGGCCCGATACATGTTGCCGCCGCTCGCCCAGTCGACGATGTCGCCGAGGAACGGTATCAGTGCGCCGTCGAGCGTCGAGCGCCCCTGCGGGATCGCGCCGGCGATCTTGCCTTCCTTGACGAACAGCGCCGTCTCGTCGGGCTGCACCGTGATCTGCGTGAGCTTGCGAATCGTCTGATCCGGCCATTTGTAGAGGATCAGTTCCTTGGCGTCGTCCGGCCGTGCGATGAACTGTCGATTCAGGTCATTACCAAATAAACTCACGTGCGTGCTCCTGTCTTAAGTGGCGGAGGCGGGCTCAATCAAGTCTGCACCCGATGCAACAAATTCGGATCCTTGACGACATCCTGAATACGCGATGGCGGCGCTCCCGTCAGTGATGCCGGTGGCACATTTTGCAGCCGCTTGAGCGTCGCATCGGTCATGCAGGTGCTCGAAAATGCGATATGGATCTCGGCTGCATCGCCGCCCGCGAGCAGCGTGAAGCAGGTGGTCCCGAGCTTGCGATTGAGGGGGCCCAGCAGGCCCTGCTCGACGAGATTCGCCGCGGAGGCGCTGCCCCCCGAGAGCTGCGTGTCGACGACGAGATCGCTGCCCTGCTGCGGCACCGGCGCGGCATTGAGCACGACCAGACTCGAGTTGATTTCGGCGAGCACCGGGATCGCGGCCGTGGCCGGCAGACCGGAGAAGCGCAGCCGGGCCTTCTTCGGTTTGAAGTCGAAGTACTGCAGGAAGAACGTCTTGGTGAACTCCGCGCCGATCAGCTGACCCGACGTCCTGCAAGGCGAGTTCCTGGCTTGCCCAGCTCTGCTTCTCGGGAATCGCCGTGTTGTGGTAGATCTCCTCGCCGGTCCGGGTATTGATCGCCTTGACGGTCCAGGAGGTGATCACGAATTTCTCGATCGTGAGTCCCGAGGCCGCGAGCTTGGCCGAGAGCCGCTTGAAACGCACCTCGCCGTCGACGTGGAAATCCGCGGGCGGCTTCGCCGACGCATCGTCGACGACCGTGAAGCCGAAGGAGTGAATCCGCTCCTTGAGCAGGTTCTCGGCCGCCGGCGAGCGCGGCGCCGGCGCGCCGCCGTCGTCGCCCGGCTGCGCGGCGCGCACGGTCACGGAAATCCGCGGATCGCCGTTGTTGCGGATGAAATCGATGCGATCGTCATGCGAGATCTGATTGAGCGTCTTCTGCACTTCGCGCACGTCGACGCTCGCGCGCATCGTGCCGACCATGAGGCCGTACTGACTCATCTGCGGCGGCGACTGGTCGAGCACCGTCTTGATGAATTCGTCGCTGTGCGCGAGCAGCTTGTCGCGCACGATCGGGTAGTTCGCGTTGATCGAGTCCGGGTCGACGTACAGCGCGGCCGCCTTCGCGACGACTTCGCGCCGCGCATCGCGCCACACGGTGCGCTCGAGCCCCGCGGCATCGTTCGAATAGCGCGGGTCGGACGGATCCGCGAGCCCCACCGCGCTGATGATCGCGGAGCCGCCGTCCCCGCCGCCGCCTTGCCCGTCCGCGGTGCCGCCGCCGGTCGTGCCGGCATCCGATCCGTTCGGGGCGCCGGCCGCCGGCCGCGCCGGCGGCCCGGCTGCGGGTTCGAGTTTCGCGGTCAGCGGCAGCCCGAAGCGCGGCCCGAGCATGAAATACGCCGCGGCGGTGCCCGCGAGCGCGAGCGCCAGCAGCGTAAATAGCAGCGCCGGGCTCAGCGCACGCGGGCGCGGCGGGCTGCTCGCCGCACGCACCGCGCCGGGCCCTGCGGCTCCCGGCCGCATCATCGTCTGGTTGCCGGCCGCCGCGGCGCCCGCTTGCGCGGCGCCCGCTTGCGCGGCGCCAGAGCTCGCCGACTGGATCGCCTGTTTGAATTCGGCGGCCGTCTGATAGCGCTCGTCGGGCCGCTTGGCCATGGCCCGGCGCAAGATCGCGTCGTAGCCCTTCGGTACTTGGAAATTGAGCGCCGAGGGCGGCGGCGGCGAATCGTTGAGCACCTTGTGCATGATCGTCGTGAAGGCGCCCGTGAACGGCACCTCGGCCGTCAGCAGTTGGTACAGCACGACGCCGGCCGAGTACAGATCCGAACGTCCGTCGACGGTCTGTCCCATGAACTGTTCGGGCGACATGTAGCTCGGCGAGCCGAGCACGGTGCCTACTTGCGTCAGCGTCGAGGACTCGATGCGCGCGACGCCGAAGTCGGCGACCTTCACGCTGCCGTCCTTGAGCAGGATGATGTTCGCCGGCTTTGATGTCGCGATGTACGACGCCGTGCGCATGCGAATATTCGAGCGCGTCGAGCAGCTCGGACATGATGCGTTCGATTTCGCGCATCGGGAAGCGCTCGTTGGCTTCGAAATAGCTCTCGAGCGAGCGGCCCTCGATGAACTCCATCGCGATGAATGCGGTCTTGGTCTCGCCGCCGTCCGCGTCGGTACGACGTCCTCGCCGTACTCGTAGACCGCGATGATGTTCGGGTGACTGAGCCTGCCCGCCGCCTGGGCCTCGCGGCGCAGGCGCGTCAGCAGGTTGTCGGATTGGGTTCCGTCGAAGAATTCGTTGATGAAGGTCTTGAGCGCCACGCGCCGGTCGATCAGCGGGTCGAAACCCTCGTAGACGATGCCCATGCCGCCGCGGCCGACCTCGCGGCGGACCTCATACTTTCCGAGCTTTTCCGGCAGAATTCTCGATGAGGCGTTCATGCTCGGTACCTGGGCTGCAATCGGGTCATGGGAAGGCGCGGCGGCTCTGCGGATGCCCGGCTACTTGTACTTGCTGTCGATGTCCCAGACGCTCTTCTGCACGAGCCGCTGCACCATGGTGTCGAGCGTGATGCCGCCCTCCGCGGAGTTGGAAATGCCGGCGACCGATGTGCGACTTCGCGCCGATCTCCATCTTCTCCTCGGTGTAGCCCTGGGCGACCTGGTCGGTGGTGGTCGCATCGAGAATCTTGTAGCGCATGCCGATGACCCAGACGCCCGATGCCGAGGAGGTGTCGACCGAGCCCGTCACCGTGCCGGCCGCCGCGGTCGGCGCATTGTTGCGGCCGAAGATGCCGATCAGCGAGCTCGCGACGCCGCCGTTGAAGCCGGATTGCACTTTGGCGACGGGTTCGGCTTTGAGGATGTCGAATTTCACGATCCATTTGGTCGTTTTCAGTTTGCCCTTCCCCATGACCTTGCGCGCCTCGTCCGGGTCGCCGGCGCCGTAGGCGAGCTGAATCTCGTTGAGCAGCGGCCCGAGATCGGCGCGCTCGAGCACCTGAAAGTTCGCTTTGGACAATTCGAGCTCGCCCAAATCGGCGATGTTGTTGGTGCCGTATTGCTGGATGAACGAGGCGTTGTTGCTCTTGATCTCGCCGGGGATCACGACGAGCCGCGGGCCCTGCTTGGCGGCGTTGACGTATTGAATATCCTGGTACATGGTCGAGTCGGCCGCGGCATTGGCCTTGTTCGACGTGCTGCTGCCGGCGGTCGGCGAGCCGCTCGCGCCCGATCCCCAGGTCGGCGCTTGCTGCGTCCATGCGATCTGGGCGGCGCCCAGCGCGAACGCGATGAATCCGATCGATAGGTATTGTTGACGAGACATGGTTCTCCCCTCCAAATGGCTAGTTCGGCTTCGCTGCGCTGCCGCCGCGACAGAAATCGTTATATAGCTGGGCGACCAGCGGGTCGGCGCGTTCCCGCATCATCGCCAACGCGGTATGCAGCGTGTCGCTGCCGGAAAAGGACTCGGAATGCGCATCGACCGACGAGAGCATGCGCCCGTTGATGGTCGAGAGCGTCAGCTCGATGTTGATCGAGACCTCGTTGACCTGAACGATCGGATTGACGCCGGCCTGGCTCGTGATGCTGCCGCGCAAAACATAGTTTGCGCCGAGTTTCTTGGACGCCGCGAGCGCCGCATCGGGATCGTTCTTGAAGTAGGCTTCGAGCTCGGCTTGCGCGATGCTCGCCTTGATCTGTTGCTGCGTGTAGGTCTTCAATCCCAAACCGCGCAGCCGCGCATCGATGATCCGAAACAAGTCGCCGTAGCGATCCTGGTTCGTGAGCCACTGGTCCGCGTGCTGCTCGCCGATCAGCAGCAGGATCTTGTGATTCTTGAGGCGCGCGCGGCACGGCACCGACACGAGTGCTTGGATCGCCTCGGTCTGCATTGCCGCATCTTGCTGCGCCTTGGCTTGATCGGCATCGCTGCTCGCGGAGAAACTGAATTGGTCCGCGGCGCGCGCAGCTGCCGCGGCGCCGATGCCGAGCATCGCGGCCAGGACCAGGCCGATGCGGGCGGAAGCGAAAGGTGAGCGAAAACGCATGCGCGATCCCATTAGAAGTCCATATCCTTAAGGCCACGTGCGCCGATTCTAAGTGGCTTGCGCCGGTTGTGCCAGTCCGGCGCCCCGCGCGCCGCGCGCGTTCTGTCAAGTTCCGCCGGCCGGGATGATTTGACCCGGTTTGCTCCCCGCGGGGCAGCTGCCGACGTATTTTTGATCCTGTGTCGTCACGTCGTCCGATTTGCCGTAGAGCGGGGGCGTGTAGGTCGTATGAGTTTCCGCATGGCTGGACGAGCTCGTGATCTCGAACGTGGACTTGCTTTCGATGACGCTGCCGCCGACCGTACAGCGACTCGTCGACGCATATTTGCCGCCGCCGAGATTCTGGATCTCGAACTTGCAATCCTTCATGGTCTTCATCCGTTCGTAGGCCGCCTTCTCGCTTGCGTTCGAGCGACAGACTTTGAACGAGCTTTCATCCTTCTTGTTGGCCGCCTTGTCGATGGTCTGCATGTGCGCCTCCCAGAGGCCCTCGCGATACTCCGGAAACTCGACGGGATCCGCGGCGAGGACGGGCAACAGCGGCAACAGCGGCAGCAGCATTGCGGACATCGAGCCGATGAGCTTTTTCGTCATGAGCATTCCTTGCGTTGTTGGTGGCGGTGATGCGCGTGAGCCTGCGACATCCTAAACCATCCGCTCGCGGCTTTGCACGGCGCGGCCGGCGCGTCGCGCGGGTTCGGGCGGGCGGCTATACTTCCGTATCCTCAACCTCGGGAGAATCACGATGGTTTATGGTGGCATTTATCGCGGACTGGTCTCCGGCGGCGGCGCGGGCGGCCGTGTTCAAGTGTCGTTTCCATGGGTCGACAGCAGCCAGACCTTGTGGGCGGCGACCTGCACACCGCCGGGGGTTCGCGCGAGCTATCAACCGGGGCAGACCGTTTGGATCATGTTCGAGCGAGGTGATTTCAACTACCCGGTCGTTGTCGGCGCCGCCGAGCCCGGCTGAGCCGCGCTGCGCGGCTCAGCCGCACCGCGCGGCTCAGCCGAACCGCTTCAGACGACGCCGAGCATTCGCCAGACGGGTACGAGCTTTTCAATCTTGCCCTCGTAGTCGCGCGTCACCGCGATTTGCGCCTCGACCGGATCCTCGATGGCTTTTCTCGTCGATCACGGGATGTCCGCCGCGATCCCGGCAACGCTTGATGAACTGGGCCGCCAAGGCGTCGGGCGCGACCGCCTCGCCGCGCTTCAAGCGCGATACAGCGCGTAGTTCGCCGAGGACAGCGAGAACCCTGAGCGCGGCGCGGGTACCGCGATCGCGGCTCCGTGCGCCAAGGCGATTTCCGGTTCGACTTCGAGCAGCGCATTGAGCCGCTCGGCGCGCGCGAGGCCGGCGGGTGTCGCATCGCGGTGCAGGCCGGCAAGGCCGGTTCCCACGAGCGTGCCGACCAATTCGACCGGGCCCGACGAGGTGTCCCTCCGGCAAACCCTCCAGGTCAAGAGTTCGGCGACCCGGCGCGGGCGCTGCCGCAGTGCCGCCAGTATCGCGGCGTAGACGACCGGATCGGGCCGCCAGCGCGATCCGTCCGGCTTGGCGACCTCAAGCAGCTCAGGCGCCGGCCGCAGCAGCTCAAGGTCTGCGCCGACAGAAGCTGATCGCGGCGCTGCGCGGAAATGGCGCGTGCGCCGCGCACGAACACATCCTGGCGAAACCAGTTGTCGGTGCAGAAATCCTTCAAGGTTTCGCGCAACTCGGGCGACGCGACCTCCGCGATAAGCGCGCGCTGCTGCTCGGTCAGCGAAAGATTGTAGAAGTTCTTGAGCAGCTCCGCGCATGCGGCGTAGCCCAGCTTGGCCGCGGCGAGCTTGCGCGCGACGTCGGCGAAATAGGCGGGCTGCCAATGCTCGTTGAGATATTCGTGCGCGAGGTACGGCAGCATGCTTGCCGACGTCCTTGAAGCGCTTTGCGGCGAACAGAAATCGATCCGGAATGATCTTCGCCGCGACGAAGCGGTCGACCTGCTCGATCGCGTGCGTACACCGCGAGATCGCTGCGCTGAGGCGCGGCCGCGGCGAGCTCCTTGACGAGGCGCTGCAGCGGGGACGCTTGATACCATGCCGGCAGCACGTTGTAGCTCACGTAGAGCAGGCCGCCCGGCCTGCAATCGCGCGTTCAAGAAATCCAGAATGGCGGACTGCAGCTCCGGTGCAATCCAGGTCCACACGCCGTGCATCGTCACCGCGTCGAACATCGGCAACGAGGCGCCGCGCGCGCCGGTCAGCTCGTCGAAACTGCATTCGTGGAAGTGGATGTTGTCGATTCCGGCTTGCTGCGCCTGGGCGCGCGCGTGTGCGACGTGCGCCGGATTGAAGTCGACCGCATGAAACTTGGCGCCGGGGTTGGTCGCCGCGAGCACGAGGCTGGTCCAGCCGCGGCCGCAGCCGAGTTCGCAGTAGCTGAAACCATCGTCGAAAACCGGACGACGCCATGCCGCCGATCGTCGCGGCGATGCCCAAATGCGCCGCGGCCTGGTTCGGATAGAAGCCGTCGGAGTACTCGACGTCGGTCACATAGCCTTTGCCCCAGTTGGACATGCTGCGGCTCAAGCCGTCGCCGAACCGGCGCGGCCGTTGCCGCCGTTCGCGATGTCGACCGCGGCGTGCACGTAGCTCGCGCGCTTTCGATCGGCAAGTTTCGGGCCGGAACTGCACCGCCGCGAGCATGACCGCGCTCGCCACGGCGCTGCCCAGGAGGTGCGGCGGAGCGGCGACCTCCGGGCAGATTCTCGGGCGCGAGGCTGCCGCCGCTCCAGAACGCGGCCACGGCCGCCCACGCCGCCGGCGTTTTCAGGTCGGTCGCCTGCGCGCACGACATCGCGGACCGCCGATGTTCATCGGTCGGTTTGCGCACCCAGGCTTCGGCCGCCGAGACCGCGGCCAGCAACGGCTGCGGCACCGGGTCGTGCAACTGATCGCGCGCGCACACGCAGGCCCACCACACGGCCTCGCGCGGCGGCAGCGCGAAGGCGAGAAATTGCACCGCAGGATTCAAGTCCTTGGCGCCGAGCAGCGTGTTGAGGTACTGAGCCGGCGAGGCGCCCTCGGGCGCCGCGAGCTCGAATCCGCCCGCCGTCGCGAGCGCACAGATTTCTCGAGCGCTTGCGACCGTGATTTTCTTCAAGTTGTCGATCTGCATGCGCCGATCCCACGAAAGCCCGAGTTCAGTTGATCATCGTGATGCCGCCCTTGAGCGTCAGCATCCCGTCGCCGTTGACCGTCGTCATCGCGCTCTTCAGTTCCGCGGTCGCCTGACCCTGAATGCTGACCATGATGCCCTTGATCGTGACGCCGGTCTGGTCGATCGTGATGCTGTTGCTGCCGACGGTCAGCGTGATCGACTGCATCGCATCGACCGAACTAGCGCCGGCATCGAGCTTCACCGAGTGATTTCCCGCCGACAGCTTGGTCGAGTGATTGCCGGCATCGAGCGTCGCGGTGTAATCGCCCGTGCTCAGCTCGACCGTGCAATTGCCCTGCGCTCAGCTTGGTCGCCTTGTTGCCGGTGTCGAGCGTCTCGCTGACATTGCCTTGTTTGACCTCGATCGTGCGGTTGCCCTGCGTCGACCGTCAGACTGTCGTCGTTCTTCACGACGCGGCGATAATCCTTTTGCGCATGACGTAGATCTCCTCCGATCCCGCCTTGTCCTCGAAGCGCATCTCGTTGCTGGTATCGGCGGTTCCCGCATCGCCCCAATTGGCGCCGCGAATGCCGCTCTGAGTCTTGTTGTCGGGCAGCGCATAGAGCAGCGCATTTTTTCCGTTGTAGACCATGCCGACGATGATCGGCCGGTCCGGATCCGCGTCGAGGTACTCGACGACGACCTCACTGTTGATGCGCGGCAGGTATTGGGTGCCCATCTTGTTGTAACGCCCAGCTTTGCGCGACGCGGATCCAGCAGGACTGGTCGTCGGGATACCACGGAAACTTGACCTTCGCGCGCCCCATGTCGTCGGGGCCGTCGGTGACCATTGCGGTTTGCGGGCCGCGGATCTGCGGCTTCGGCGTCACCCGCGGCGGCCGGAACACGAAATCGGACGGCATGCAGACGAAATCGTTCGAATATTCGCTCGGGCCGTCGAACGGGATGCCGTTGAAATCGCGCAGGTGATGCTCCACGCGCAGCATCACGAAGCTATCGGAAGTTTGATTTGCGGCCGGCAGGTCGACCGTGTGGTTCTTGATCTTGAATTTTGCCCCGGCTTGCGCCGCCGACGTCGTTGCACGTGCCGGATATCAGCGACGACCCTGGATTCCTGTTCCTCCATGCGCGCTCTCGCGAACTGTTTGCCGACATCGGCCGTTGCGAAGCGCTCCGAATATTCGTAGAAGGCGCGCGTGCCGAAGGCCGGCGCTTGCGCCTTCGACAGGCTGTTGGCGCTGCCCTCGATCACGTCGACCGCCTTGAAGTCCCACGCGGCGTTCTTGTAGGTCGAGGCCAGGACTTGGTATTGCGGCTGCCACCGGTCGATGTCCGCCGAAAAATCCAGCGTATAAGGGTCCATCTTGATGAAATCGGTCGCCGCATCGCCGGTGACGATCGGGCAGTCGGTCTCTTCGTAGGCGAACCGGTAGAACAGGCCCTCCTCTTCGAGCAGGCGGCTCACGAAATTGAAATCGCTTTCGCAGTATTGAACCGTGTACTCGCGCGAGGCGCCGGCGGATTTCAGCTGCGCCGTGATATCGCCGTCCTGCAGGACCTTGGCGACGATGTCGGTGGCCTTCATGTCATGGAACAGCTGGCAGCGCTGATTGAGTGTCAGCAGCCAGGCCGGCGGCACGAGCTCGACCAACTGCAGAAAATGGTCGCGGACGGTGCTCTGCACGATCTGCAGGCTGCTGACGATCCCGCTGAACTTGCGGGCCCCGGCGTCGGATCTTGATGGAAACGGTGAGTTTCTTGCCGAGCATCTCGCTCGGATGCAGCGCCCGTCCGAGGGTCATGACCTCGAGCGAGAAGCGCGTGCAGCGACCGACAGTTCCTCGACGCCCTCGAACGCGGCGACCAGCATTTTGTCTCGCCGACAGGGCTATGTTCGACCGAGATCAGCCGCTCGTTCTGGTCGAGTCCGATATCTTCGAGGTCAGCCAACGCGAGCTCCCAGGGCATGCAGCGAGCCGAGCGCCGCGCATTCGACGAGGCCGGCAAACCGCGTGATCGCGAGGCGATCGGGAGGCTCGAGGCGCTCGATGGCGCCCGGACGCGATCCCGTCCCGGCGCCATTGAGCGAAGTGTCATATTCGCCTTGCCCAGCGCCAAATCGTAGCCCTTGACGACGGTCGCGAGCACGGTCGTGTTGTCCGCGCCGTAGCTCGTGAATTTTTCCGTGATTTTCGTGAAATTGAACGAGATCGATTCCGTGGCTGGAATCCGTCCCGCGGCGCGGAAATCGAATATCCCGAGATCACGGCGTTATCGAGGCTGTAGGTCGCGAACGGCTTGTCGGTCCTGCCGGTGGACGTCACATCGACTTGAACTTTCTTGGTCGCGAAACTCGATACCGACCAGCCGAACAGTTCGATCGATGCGCTGTCCATCGACTTGGTCACGTGGACTTCGCTGACGTTCGGTTGTCCGGCTTCGCGCGAGGTCGCATGGCCGAGCGGGTTATTCAGCGCGCGTCCGACCCCAAACTGCAGCGAGTCGACCTGGATCCAACCCGTATGGTTCTGCTCCGTGGCCCCACCGGTGACACCGGGTATTTGTACGAATACTGACATTGTCTATTCTCCTTAACTAACAGATGCCGTAAAGATTCGACGCCAATTTGGATCGGGCGAAATCATGCCGCCAATGCAATCAAATGATCGTTGACTCGCCATTGGATTAGATCGCCTGCGCGGGCTCCCTGAAATTCTTCACGGGACGATTTCCATTCGATCCGTACTTTAATCGAGACTATATGAAAATCCGCCATTATTGTCTAGCGAAACGCGGACGTCGCCGATCGGTTGACCGTTCGCGAGGCGCTCCAAGAAACGGGTCGAAACTTCCGGCAAAATTCCGTGCGTCAACACGTTCTCGATGTTGCGCGCGCCGCTCTCCGATTCGGTGCAGCGCGCTGCAATAGCCTCGACGACGTCGGGCGAATACTCGAACCCCGTGCGGTAGGTGTCGGCGATCCGGCGCTGTATGCGTCCGAGCTGCAGTTTGATGATCGTGCGCAAGGTGGCGTCGGACAACGGAAAATAGGGAACCACCGTCACGCGGCCGAGGAACGCCGGCTTGAAGTACTTCAGCAGCTCGGGGCGCAGCGCTGCTGCCAGCCCTTTCGAGTCGGGCATCGTTTCCGGATCGGCGCAGAGCTTCGCGATCGTCTCGGTGCCGGCGTTCGAGGTCATGATGATCGTCGTGTTCTTGAAATCGATGTCGCGGCCCTCGCCGTCGCGCAGTTGGCCCTTGTCGAAAACCTGGTAGAACACATCCTGGACGCCCGGATGCGCTTTTTCCATTTCGTCGAGCAGCACGACGCTGTAGGGCCGCCGCCTGCACCGCCTCGGTCAGCACGCCGCCCTCGCCGTAACCGACATAGCCCGGGCGGCGAGCCGACCAGGGTCGAGACCTTGTGCTCCTCCTTGAACTCCGACATGTTGATTACGGTCAAGTTTTGGCCGCCGCCGTAGAGCAACTCGGCGAGCGTGAGCGCCGTTTCGGTCTTGCCGACGCCGCTCGTGCCGACCATGAGGAACACGCCGATCGGTTTGCGCGGGTCGGTGAGTTTGGCGCGCGAGGTGCGCATCGCCTCGGCGATCGCTTCGAGCGCGTCGGGTTGGCCGATGATGCGCTCGCTCCATGAGCTTCTTGAGGTTGAGCACCGTTTGGATCTCGTTGGAGACCATGCGCCCGAGCGGAATCCCGGTCCAATTCGCGATGACTTGCGCAACCGCCTGGCCGTCGACGCTGACCTGCAGCAGCGGCCGCTCGCCTTGCAGCGCGATAAGCCTGGCCTGGTCGCGCGAGCAAATCGGCCTTGACCCGCTCGCGTTCCGGCGGGATCGGCGATCGGCACTGTGCCGGCATGATCGGCCTCGAGCTGGTCGCGCAGCCGCGCGCATGCGCGCCACGATCTCCTTTTCGCTCTCCCAGCGCTCCTCGAGTTCCTTGAGCTGCAGTTCGGCGGCCGCCTTGTCGTCGTTGAGGCGCGCGAGATCGGCCGCGTGATCGGCGCCCGAGGCGCTTTCGCGCTCGAGGATTCCGATTTCGGTGGCTCCGAGTTCGATGCGGCGGCGGCAGTCCTCGAGTTCGGGCGGGCACGGCGTTCTGGCTCATGGCGACGCGCGCGCAGGCCGTATCGAGCACGCTGACGCCTTTGTCGGGCAGCTGGCGGCCCGGGATGTAGCGCTTCGACAAGCGCACCGCTTCGATCGACCGCCTGATCGAGAATGCGCACGTGGTGGTGCTTCTCGAGCGTCTCGACTATGCCGCGCAGCATCGCGAAGGCGCCCGCTTCGTCGGGCTCCTCGACCTTGACGACCTGAAAGCGGCGCGCCAGCGCGGCATCGCGCTCGAAATATTTCTTGTACTCCGCCCAGGTGGTGGCCGCGATCGTGCGCAAGTCGCCGCGCGCCAGCGCGGGCTTGAGCAGATTGGCCGCATCGCCCTGGCCGGCCGCGCCGCCGGCGCCGATCAGCGTGTGCGCTTCATCGATGAACAGAATGATCGGCGTCGGCGACGCTTTGACCTCTTCGATGACCGATTTCAGCCGGTTCTCGAATTCGCCCTTGACGCCCGCGCCGGCCTGCAGCAGGCCGAGATCGAGCGTGCGCACCGCGATGTTCTTCATCGCCGGCGGCACGTCGCCCTGCGCGATGCGCAGCGCGAAGCCCTCGACGACGGCGGTCTTGCCGACGCCGGCTTCGCCGGTCAGGATCGGATTGTTTTGCCGCCGGCGCGTCAAGATGTCGATTACCTGGCGAATTTCGCTGTCGCGGCCGAGCACCGGATCGATCTTGCCGGCCTTCGCGCGCGCCGTCAGGTCGATCGTGTACTGATCGAGCGCGCCGCCGGCGACCGGCCCGGCTGCGCCGCCCGCGGGCGCCGCGCCGCTCGCGGCCGCCTGCGAGGCGCCGGCTGCGAGGCGCTCGCCTCAGCGGTGTTCGGCGGTGATTTTCGGCAGTTCGTGGCGCAGCGCTTCGGCGGGAATCGTGCCGAGCAGGCGGCTCGCATCGCGGGCGACGAGCGACAGCGAGTCATCGCCGAGCAATGCGGCCAACAGGTGGCCGGAGCGGATCAGCGGTGCGCCGCTCGTCAAGCGAGGCGAGCAGCCAGGCCTCGCGCGCCAACTGGACGACCTGGGGGCTCAGCGAGGGGGCGCGGTTGTTGCCGGTCTTCAGCCGGTCGAGCACCTTGTTCAAATCGGCCGCAAGCGCTGCCGCATCGATGCCATAGGCTTTGAGGCAGGCGAGCAGGTCGCTGTCCCGGATATCGAGCAGCTTCAGGAACCAATGCTCGATCTCGATATTATAGTGGCTGCGCGACAGCGTCAGCCCGGCGGCCGCTTCGAGCGCCTGCCGGCAGGGGTTGTTGAGCTTGGCAATCAGCGACTTGAGATCGACTGCGACCATGATTCATCCCTCCGTAGATTCACCTGTGCGCCGCATCCAGCGTGACGTAATCCAGGCCCGCGCGGCGCTGTCAGGCGCGCCCGGCTGCCGGCTATTGTGAGGCTCGTTATCCGGGCAGCGGCTATGCTATCGTAGTCACAAGCTGCGTTACAGCGGTGCGGCATGTCTGAAGGGATTTAGGCGGTCCAATGGCTAGTGCTCCAACATTCGACATCGACTCTCTGCTCGCGCCGATCTCCGACCGCGGCGCCGGCCGGAACCAATCTGCGCGCCGACGCCTCTCCCAAGTCGATTTATTACAAGTTGAAAGACGCGCGCAGCGGCGCACGCGCCGCCGAACGGCGCGCCGACTCCGAGGGTGCGACCGCGGGCCTGCTGCCCGAGTGGCAAACGATCCTCAACATCGCGCCGAAGGCGCTCGCCGAGACCTCGAAGGATCTCGAGGTCGTCGCCTGGTTCATCGAGGGCCTGGTGCGTGCGCACGGTTTCGCCGGGTTGCGCGATGGACTCAAATTGGCGCACGGACTCGTCGAGCAGTATTGGGAGAGTTTCTTCTCGCTCGAAGACGAGGACGGTCTTGCGACGCGGCTCGCGCCGCTCGCGGGCCTCAACGGCCAGGGCAGCGAAGGCACGCTGATTCAACCGCTGCGCAAGGTCCCGGTCACCGCGTCGCGCGGCGAGGCGGCTTTCGCGATTTACCATTATGACCAGGCGCGTGCGCTCGCGAACCTCACCGACGCCGACGTCAAGGCGCGGCGCGAAGCGGCCGGCGAAGTCAGCATGGAACGTTTTACCGCCGCGGCCAACGCGAGCGGCGGCGTGTTTTACATATCACTGCTCGAGGACATCGACGGCGGCCTCGCGCTGCTTGGGCAATTGGGGCAGACGCTCAGCGACCGCGCGGGCCGCGACGCGCCTTCCACTTCCGACATCGCGAGGGTGCTCACGGCGATCCGCGACACGGTTTTAGGGTTCAGCGCCGATTTGGTCGAGCAGGCGCGCGCCGCCGCAGCGCAGGGTTCGCCCGCCGCGCCGGGCGCCGCCGGCGCCAGCGGTGCGGCGGCTGCGGCCGGCGGTCCGGTGCGCGGCAGGGAAGAGGCGCTGCGAACCTTGCAGCAAGTCGCGGAGTATTTTCGCAAGAACGAGCCGCAGTCACCGATCTCCACGAGTCTCGACGAAATCGTGCGGCGCGCAAAAATGCCGTTTGCGGAGCTGCTTGCCGAGTTGCTGCCGGACAATGCCGCGTGGCGCAGCGCCTTGACGAGCGCCGGCATCAAGCCGCCGCCGGGGTGAGGACAATTGAAGACGCGACCGTAGGATTCGGTATTTTTTTGCTTTCAGGGAACACAATCGAGAGGGCACACCATGGCTAATATTTACGACAAGCTGCAGGGGCAACGACGGCCTCGAGTGCACATCAAGTACGAAATCGAGACCGGCGGTGCGATGGTCGAACGGGAGCTGCCGTTCGTGGTCGGCGTGATGGGCGATTTTTCGGGCAACCCGACCACCGCGCTGCGGCCGCTGAAAGAGCGGAAATTTATCCAGATCGACAAGGAAAATTTCAACGACGTGATGGAACGGATCGCCCCCGAGCTCAACATCAAGGTCAAGAACACGCTCGCCGGCGACGATTCGCTGATCCCGGTGCAGTTGAAATTCAAGTCGATGAATGACTTCGAGCCGGCTCAAATCGTCGAGCAGGTGCCGGCCCTCAAAAAGCTCATGGATACGCGCAATCACTTGCGCGACTTGATGACCAAGGTCGACCGCTCGGCGGACCTAGAGAATCTGTTGGAGCGCGTACTGCAGAACGAGACTGAGTTGAAGGCGCTCTCCAGCCAGCTCGGCACCGACAAACCCAAGGAGTAAGCGAGATGGCTACCAAGACCGAATCAGCCGCCGCGCAGGCGACGACCACGGAGACCAGCCTGCTCGATCAGGCGATCAGCGCGACGAAGCAGACCGAGCCCGAACAGGCGCAGCTGCTGCTGAAAACACTGACCGAAGAGGCGCTCAGCGGCACGCTGACATTCTCCAAGAACCTCACCGTGACCTTCAACAAGGCAATCGCGCTGCTCGACAAGAAATTGTCCGAACAGGTCGGCGCGATCATGCACCACCCGGATTTCCTCAAGCTCGAGGGGTCATGGCGCGGGCTGCATTATTTCGTCAAGAACACGCTGACCGATTCGATGCTGAAGATCAAACTGCTCAACGCCTCGAAGGCGGAAATCGGCAAGGATCTCGCGAAAGCCACCGATTTCGACCAGAGCGATACGTTCAAGCGGATCTACACCAGCGAATTCGGCACCTTGGGCGGCGAGCCGTTCGGCGCGCTGATCGGGGACTATGAATTCACGAATCAATCCGCGGACGTCGAGTTGCTGACCGAGCATGTCGAGCATCGCCGCGGGCGCCTTCACGCCGTTCATCTCCTCGACGAACTCGAAGATGTTCGGGCTCGCGGATTTCCGCGAGCTCTCGAAGCCGCAGGACTTGAAGCGCAACTTCGAGGCCCAGGAATATGCGCGCTGGCGCAGTTTCCGGGACCGCGACGAGGCGGCATTCGTGACGCTGACGATGCCGCGGGTGCTCGCGCGCGTACCCTACGGCGCGGCGACCAACGCGATCGAGGAATTCGCGTTCGAGGAGGGCCCGAAGGACGCCAAGGGCAACGAGAAGCCGCTCGAGCACGAGGAATATTGCTGGATGAACGCCGCCTATGTGCTCGGCGCGCGACTCACCGATTCGTTCGCGAAGAACGGCTGGTGCACGGCGATCCGCGGCGCGGAGAACGGCGGCAAGGTCGAGGGACTGCCCTCGCACGTCTTCAAGAGCGACGACGGTGACACGGACCAGAAGTGCCCGACGGAAATCGGCATCGACGAGCGGCGCGAGTACGAGTTGTCCGACTGCGGATTCCTGCCGCTCGTGCATTCGAAGAACTCCGACTTCGCGGTGTTCATCGGCAGCCAGACGGCCAAGAAGCCGACCAAGTACAGCACGCCCGATGCGACCGAAAACGCACAGATCGCTTCGCGCCTGCCGTACGTCATGGCGACCTCGCGCTTTGCGCATTTCTTGAAGGTCATGGGCCGCGACAAAATCGGATCATTCATGGAGGTCGAGGACTGCGGACAATGGCTCAATAGCTGGATCCAGAATTACGTCAATTCGAGCCCGACCGCTTCGGCCGAATCGAAGGCGCTGCTATCCGCTGCGCGAGGCGCGGGTCGAAGTCAAGGCGATCCCGGGCAAGGCCGGCTGCTACAACGCGGTCGCGTATCTGCGCCCCTGGCTGCAAATGGAGGAGTTGACCGCGTCGCTGCGTTTGGTAGCGAATATTCCGCCCAAGCAGTCGTGATCGCAGCGGAAATGTCCTGCGCGTGGGAGCGGGGCTTCGGTGCCGCTCCCGCGCAGGATCACCGATCGACGTCCGGTCGAGGGGCGCGGCGGCGGCGTGAGGGCGTGCGTCGTCGGCGAGGCGGGCGGGGCGATGCGTTCACAAGAGCCCCGGCAGCTCGATGCATGGCTCGCCGACGCGGAACCGGCGGCGGCTTGCGCGGCTGGTTCGGTGACGGCCTGGTTGCCGACCAGCGCTGGCTGCTGCTCGCGCTCGATCGCGACATCGCGGATATCGACGCGTTGATCGTCGGCACAAGTCAACGCAATCTTGCATGCCCGCCGTTTCAGCACCTCGAGGCGCGCTGGCGCGGACTGGATTTCCTGGCCGACTTCGCCGAAGTTGTCGCCGCTCTCCAAGCTGCGCGTGCTGCCGGTGTCCTGGAGCGAGGTGGTCCGAGATCTGGATCGCGCCGCGGACTTCGATCGAAGCCAGCTGTTTCAGAAGATCTACACCGAGGAAATCGGCACGCTCGGCGGCGAGCCCTTCGGCCTGCTGATCGGCGATTACGAGGTGCAGCACCGTCCGAGCGCCGATCATCCGACCGACGACATTGCGGCGCTCAAGGCGCTCGCGATGATCGCGGCGGCGGCGTTCGCGCCGCTCGTCATGGGCGCAACACCCGAGCTGTTTCAACTCGATAGTTTCAGCGCCCTGGGAAGGCCCCTGGACGTGAGCAGCGTGTTTCGGCAGGCCGAATACCAGCGCTGGCATGCGATGCGCGAAGCGGAAGAGACGCGCTTCCTGGGTCTCGTGATACCGCGGGTCCTGATGCGAGCGCCGTACGCGATCGACGGGGCGCGCCGCGACGGCTTTCGTTTCACCGAGTCCGTCGTCGGCGCGAACGCCGCGGACTACCTCTGGGCCAACGGGGCATTCGCCTTTGCCTCCGTCGTGCTGCGCGCGTTTGCGAGCTATGGATGGTTTGCCGACATTCGCGGCGTCGCGCGCGACGAGCTGCGCGGCGGAATCGTCGCGAATCTGCCGCGCGTCTCGTTCGCGACCGACCGCCCCGGCGTCGCGCTCAAACCCTCGATCGAGGCGCTGCCCTCCGACACCCAGGAGAAGGACCTCGCCGACCTGGGGTTCATCGCGCTGCGCAGCGTTCCGTTCGCGGATTACGCGGTGTTTTATTCCAACCAGTCGATTCATCTTCCGCCGCGCTACGACCGGCCCGCCGCCAACATCAATGCGCGTCTGTCGGCGATGCTGCAATACATGCTGTGCGTTTCGCGCTTCGCGCACTACATCAAGATGCAGGGGCGCCGCTACATCGGCACCATGAGGACCGGCGAAGAGATTCAGACGGCGCTCGGCACCTGGCTCTTGAACTACGTGACGAGCAGTGATGACGCCAGCATGGATGCGAAGGCCGAATACCCGCTGCGCGATGCAAGAGTCGAGATCAAGGAGGTTCCGGGCAAGTCCGGAGCCTATTCGTGCGTGATGTACTTGCGGCCGCATTTCCAATTGGACGACATTGCCACCGGCTTTCGGCTGCTCACGCAGTTGGCGCCGGTGGAGAACGCGGCTTAACATTCTTGAGGGAGCCAACAACATCATGACTACGCTCGCCGATCTGCCAGCGCTGCTGCGTGCCGACAAGCTCGATGAGGCCATCGAGCAGATGAACGCCGCGGTCCGAAGCAATCCGACCCTGATCGATCTGCGCGCCCGCCTCGCGGAATTGCTCTGTATCGCGGGCAACCTGGAGCGCGCGGACACGGTTCTGAACGCGATCACCGACATCGACTCCGGCGCGATGGTCGGCGTCGCGCTGTTCCGGCAGTTGGTGCGCGCCGAGCAGGCCCGCCAGCAGTTCTACCGCGAAGGCCGCCTGCCGGAATTCGTCGCCAAACCCGACGCGCTGATCGAGCTCGAGCTGCGCGCGGCGATTGCGCTGCGCGAAGGCGCGGCCGGCGAACTCGCCGCACTGATCGGCGAGCGTGATTCCAAGCGCGCACCGGTCGCGGGCACTGCGGACGGCGAGGCGTTCGACGATTTCCGCGACCTCGACGACTTGGCGGCCGCGCATTTGGAGGTGTTGACCTCGACCGGCAAGTATTTCTGGATACCGGTCGCGGCCATCGAATCGCTCGAGCTGCGCAAGCCCGAATCGCTGCGCGACAGGCTCTGGCGGCGCGCGCTGCTGTCGGTCGCGGACGGTCCCGACGGCGAAGTGTTCCTGCCGACCATTTACGCCGCGAAGCAGATGAGCGCTGCGCATCGGCTCGGACACGTCACGGATTTCGAGGACGCGGCGGAGCGCGTTTCGGTCGGCCGGGGCCTGCGCTCGTTCCTTATCGGAGAATCGAGCAAGACGATCCTCGAAGTCGGCAAGCTCATCTTCGCGGGACCGGCGGCAGGCGGCTGAGGCTTGACCCGGCATCATGGCGAATTCAGACGTCGTATTTCTTCCCTCGGTGCTCGACCGGCTGCTCGACGACAGCCCGGGCACGGTGCAAGCGCGGCCGCGAAGCCGCACGCAGCAGCTCGCGGATCTGCGCAACGCGGTGCGCCGCGATCTCGAGGCGCTGCTCAATGCGCGCCATTTCTGCCGCACTCCTTCGCCCGAATTGGCCGAGCTGCCGCGATCGCTGCTCGAATTCGGCATACCCGATTTCTTGACCATGAACGCGGCCGCGGGCGCCGCGCGTGAGCAGTTCCGGCGCGACGTCGAGGACTCGATCCGCCGCTTCGAGCCGCGCTTCAAGACGGTCAAAGTGACGCTGCTCGACGGCAGCGCGCGCGGATCGGACACTGCGCTTTCGCATCGAGGCGCTCATGTACGCCGAGCCCGCGCCCGAGCGAGTGAGCTACGATTCGCAGCTCGATCCCTCGAGTCAGGTGTTTTCCGTGACGGCGGGCGGGTGATGGCCGACGAACTGCTGCCTTATTACAACCAGGAGCTCGTGTATCTGACCCGGCTCGGCGCGGAGTTCGCCGAGCAGCATCCGGCATCGGCCGGACGACTGCGCATGAGCGCGGACACCGTCGAAGACCCGCACGTATCGCGCCTGCTGCAGGGTGTCGCGTTTCTCAACGCGCGGATTCGAAGCAAGCTCGACGACGAGTTCCCGGAACTGACCAACGGGCTGCTCGGGCTGTTGTATCCGCATTATCTGGCGCCGATTCCCCCGCTCGCGATCGTCTCCTTCGCGGCGGAGCGCGATTTATCGGAAAAGCGCGTATTGCCCGCAGGCTCGCGAGATCGAGACCGAAGCGGTCAGCGGCGAACCCTGCAATTTCAGGACCACGCAGGACCTGGACATCTGGCCGATCGAAATCGAGAGCGCCGCCCTCACCGGCCGGCCGCTGCGCGGACCCGTCGCTCCGCGCGGCTGCGTCAGCGTATTGCGCCTGTCGCTGCGCTGCCTGGCGCCCGACCTCACTTTCGCGCAGCTCGCGCCCGACTCGTTGCGGTTCTTTTTGCGCGGCTCCTTGACCGATGCGCTGCGCCTCTATGAGTTGATTTACAACAACGCCGCGGTCGTCGCGATCGCCGACGGCAGCGGCGATCCGAAGCCGCTGCTCTACGGCCAGGAGTCGATCCGGCCCGTGGGGTTCGGCGCCGACGAGGGCGTACTGCCCTATCGAGCGGGTTCGCCGCTCGGCTACCGCCTGCTCACCGAATACTTCGCGTTCCCGCAAAAATTCCTGTTCTTCGAAATCACCGGCCTTGCCGCGAAGCTCAAGAGCTGCGCGGCGCGCAAGGCTGAGATCTACATCTATTTCAATCGCGCCGCCGAGGATCTCGAGAGCAGCGTGTCGCACGAATCCTTCGCGCTCGGCTGCACGCCGGTCGTGAACCTGTTCCGCCAGCGCGCCGAGGCGATTCCGCTCAACCAAACCGCGGTCGAGTACCAAGTGGTGCCCGACAGCCGCCGGCAGGGCGCGCTCGAGGTCTATTCGGTCGATGCGGTCACGGTCACCACCGAGGCGGGAGACCCCAAATCCTACCGGCCTTTTTTCGGGCTCACGCACGGCGGGGCCGCCGTGGCCGGCGCCGGCTTCTATCATGCGGCCCGGCGCCCCACGGGCGGCCGCGATCCGGGCAGCGAGATGTTTCTGTCTTTCGTTGATCTCGACGACGAGCCGTCGCAGCCGGCCGAAGCGCTCGCATCGGTCGAAACGACCTGCCTCAATCGCGATCTCGCCGCGAAGCTGCCGTTCGGCGGGGGCCGCCCGTCGCTGCGCCTCGTCAAAGCGGTGCCGGGAATCGGCGGCCTCGCCGCGATGACGGCGCCCACGCCGACCTTGCGGCTGTCGACGCGCAAGGACAATGCGTGGCGCTTGGTTTCGCATCTGAACCTCAATCATCTCTCGCTGGTCGATGCGCAGGACGGCGCGGAGGCGCTGCGCGAGATCCTCAGGCTCTACGACTTTCGCGACGCGGCGGAAACGCAGGCGATGATCGACAGCGTGCTCAGCATCAGCGCGCGGCGCGGCACGGCGCGCGCGCCGGATTCGGCGATGGGCGCGCTGTGCCGCGGACTCGACGTCACGATCGAATTCGAACAGCGCGGCTCGAGCGCGAGCATCTTCCTGTTGGCTGCGGTCCTGGAGCGCTTCCTGGCGCATTACGCCTCGATCAATGCCTTTACCCGATTGACTGCGACCGTCAAAGGCCGCGCTGGGGTTTTGCGAACATGGCTGCCGCGAGCGGGCGATCTGACACTGCTGTGATCGACGCGCTGCGCGCGACGCCGCATCGCTTCGACTTCGTCCAGGCGGTGCGACTGCTCGAGCGCGCGGCCCTCGCCGCGGCTCGCGACCCGCGCTTTGCGGCGGCCGGCCTGATCGGATTCGACAATGATCCGCGCGCCGAATGCCTGCGTCTGCGCGCGGTCATGGAAATGGCGTTTCCCGCGACCGAGATCGCGGGCTTCGACGACAGCGGCAACAAGCCCGCGTTGACCGTGGCGATGATGGGCCTCAGCGGCGTGAGCGGCGTGCTGCCCGGACACTACGCGCGGCTGCTGCTCGAGGCGCTGCGCGACAAGAACACGGCGCCGCGCGACTTCCTCGACATGTTCAATCACCGCGCGCTGTCCTTGTTCGCGCGCGCGTCCGCCAAATACCGGCTGCCGCTGCTCTACGAGCGTGCCCGCGTACGCGGCGGCGACGCGATCAGCGGCGTGCTGCTCGCGCTGGTCGGCATGCGCGGCGCGGCGTTGGAAAACCGCCAGGCGCTGCCGGACGGCACGCTGCTCTACTACGCGGGGCATTTTTCGCATCGGCTGCGCACCGCCGACGCGCTGCGCCAAATGCTGTCGGAATTTTTCAATCGGCCGGTCGGCATCAAGCAGTTCCAGGGGCATTGGGCCAATCTGAGGCGCGACGAACAATCGCGGCTCGGCGCTTCCGCGGGCGCCGCGCGCGGCTATGCGACGTTGGGTTCGAGCGCGGTGCTCGGCGCGAGGATCTGGGACGTGCAGGGCTCTTTCCGGATCCAGTTGGGCCCGCTCGGCTATGCGCAGTTTCAGAGCTTCATGCCGGGCGCTGCGCAAATGGCGCAACTCGCCGCGCTCGCGCGCAGCTACGTAGGTCCTGCGCTCGATTTCGACGTGCAGTTGACGCTCAAGGGCTCCGAGGTGCCCGCCTGCTCGCTGTCGTCGAATCCGGCCGCCGGCGCGCGGCTCGGCTGGAATACCTGGCTGCCGACGACGGGTCCGCGACGCGACGCGAGCGACGCGATTTTTCGCGCGGAATCGGTGTGATCGGCCCGGCGTTGATCATCTGTTAACCGGTAGCGGCAGGCGCCGCCTGGCGGGGCGGGAGACGGCATAATATAGTCTCGGGACATCCAACGGAGGGATCTCATGGACATCGGCGTATTGGCGAAGACGGCATGGAAGCTCGACACGTCCGAGGAGAAAAGCGGCTCGCTGCTCGTGACCGTGGCGTTCGGCAAGCTGTATCTATCCAACG
The DNA here is from genome assembly GCA_963782845.1 of uncultured Gammaproteobacteria bacterium. GTDB lineage: Bacteria > Pseudomonadota > Gammaproteobacteria > Steroidobacterales > Steroidobacteraceae > Bog-1198. Next base: position 834,018 of record CAWALM010000004.1, read on the forward strand.
AGGACAATGGCGCCAAAATGGTCGTCAAGTACCGGTCGATCAGCGTCGGAGAGAGCAAGGGACTCCCGGTCGGCGCGAACTGGTCGACCACGTCGGATCCGAGCGGCAGCGACGGCAACGTCGGCGTCGTCGACGGCCACTACTTCGGCCCGATGTCGTTTTCGTGCCGCGGCTACATGTTCGGCATGGGTGGCAACGTGGGCCTGCTCAAGCGCGTCGACCCGTCGACGGGCCAGACCTCGACGATACCGAGCGGCGGCGGCTTGACGATCGCCTGCTTCGGCATCGCGCCGGTGTTCGCGGCGCTGCGTATGTGGGGGCTCGGGCGCGCGGCCTTGCCAGGTATCGGCATCGGCGGCGGACTCGCGCTGTTCGAACTCGACGGCTAGGGTCCGACGGTGTGTGCGCATCGGTCGGGGCGTCTCGCAGCGGGCCTGCGTCGAGAATGGGATTATTTACAGGCATAATCGGCATTGGGTTTAGCGCGTAGCCACGGTTTCAGATCACAACCATAGAAAGACCGCTCAATGCCCCTGACACTCGAAGTCGTCGGCCAGAAAGCCCCTCAAATGGGCGGCGCCACCCGCAAGGTCTTTCAGGCCGGCGGCACGATCGGCCGGCTGCGCGACAACGATTGGGTGCTGCCCGACGACTACATTTCCGGCCACCACGCCAAGATCATTTTCGCGAACGGTGCGTTCCTCATCGAGGACACGAGCACCAACGGCGTGTTCGTCAATTCGCCGCAGAACCGGCTGACCAAGGGGCAGCCCTATACGCTGCGCCACGGCGATACGGTATACATCGACGACTACGAGGTGCGCGTCAGCCTCAGCGCCGAGCCCGCCGCCGCCGCGCCGAGCGCGCGCCGTCCGGCGTTGATTCCGGAAGATCCGTTCTTTCAGCCTGCGGCGGGCACCGTCGGTGCGCTCGAGGAGACCGATCCCCTGAAGCTGCTCGGGATTCAGGACGCGCGCGCCGTGCCGCCGGGACCGAGCGCGGCGAGCCTCGCGAACAACTCGCCGCTCTCGCAGCATTACCGACCGCCCGAGTCGCAGCCGGTGCCGCCACCGCGACCCGCGCCGCGACCGGCGCCGCCGCGCCAGGCCGCGCCGCCGGCCTCCCCACCGCCGCCGTCGCAGCCGCCGGCGGCGGGCGGATTCATTCCCGACGATTACGATCCGCTGGCGTCGGACGACGCGCCGCCACCGCCGCGACGGTCTGCGCCGCCGCCTCCACCGCCGCCAGCGCCGCCCCCGCCGCGCCCGGCGCCCGAGCAGCGCGCGGCGGCCGGCCCACGCCCCGCAGTCTCGCCGCCCACGATCCCGACTCCCGGCGCGCGCTCCGGCGCGCAGCCGCCCGCGTATTCCGCACCGCCGGTGTCGCCGTATGCGGGATCGCAGCCGGCGCGCCGCCAAGTGCCGCCCGCGCCAGCCGCGGCGCCCGCCGCGCAGTCGACCGCGAGCACGGCCGAACGCCGCGCGCTCGGCAGCGGCGGGGACTTGGATTTCGCGGCGCTGCTCGCGGCGGCCGGCGTCGATTCATCGCAGGTCACGCCGGAGCTCGCGCAGCAGTTCGGCCAGATCCTGCGCGTCGTGGTCACCGGCGTCATGGACGTGCTGCGCGCGCGCGAGCGCATCAAGGACGAGTTCCGCATGCGCATGACGACCTTCAAGGCGGCCGACAACAATCCGCTGAAGTTCTCGGCGAACGTCGAGGATGCGCTGCATAACCTGCTCGTGAAGCGCAATGCCGCCTACCTGGGCCGGTCGAGGCATTCGAGGACGCGTTTCAAGACATGCGCAATCACCAGATCGCGATGCTCGCGGGAATGCGCGTCGCCTACGATGCGATGCTCGCGGATTTCGAGCCCGGGCGCCTCCAAGAGGAGTTCGACCGCCAGCTCAAGGCGGGATCGTTCTTGAGCGGTCCCTCGAAGCTCAAATACTGGGAACTTTATCGCAACAGATTTCATGATATGGTCAAGGACGCCGACTCGAGCTTTCGCAATTTGTTCGGCGACGAGTTTGCCAAGGCATACGAAGAACAGCTCGTGCGGCTCAAGACCTTGAACCGCGCCGAGCGCAGATGACGGTAATATCCGGATGAGCAACCACTGGCGGAGTGAAACAATGCGGACGTTTCGAGCGATGCCGATCGCGTTCATGTTTGCGGCCTCCTGCCTGCTCGCGGCTTGCGCCTCGGCGCCGCCGAAGCCGCAGCCGCTCAACGTCAAGTTGAACATCGTGGTGAGCGCCGACGTGAATCCCGACGCGCAGAACCGGCCCTCGCCGGTCGTCGTGCGCATCTTCCAGCTCAAGGACGACGCGGCCCTTCAAGGACGCGGACTTCTTCACGCTCTACGACAAGGAGGAGGCGACGCTCGCCGCCTCGCTGGTCTCGCGCGTCGAGTACGAGCTCGCACCCGGCGAGACGCGCAGCGTCGATTACTCGGTGAGCCCCGATGCGCGCTTCATCGGCGTCATCGCCGCCTATCGCAACATCCGCGATGCCGAGTGGCGCGCGCTCGACCGGGCCCGCCGACAAGGGCGCGTTCGACGTCGTCAAGAGCGGCAAGATCGGCCTCGCGGTCGATCGCGCGCGCGTGCATTTCGCCGCCGCGAAGTGAACCGCCATGATTGAGACGCCGTAGGTACGCCGCCCGATGTCCGCCTACAACAAGGTTCTCTGGTCGGAGGGGCTGTTCCTGCGGCCGCAGCATTTCCAGCAGCAGGACCGCTATTTCGAGCGCCTCGTCGAGACGCGCTGTTTCGCGCTGCGCAGCCACCCCTGGGGCTGCGCGGAGCTGGAGTTCGAGCGCGACATGCTGAGCATCGGCAAGCTCGCGCTGCGCCGCGCGGTCGGCGTGTTTCCCGGACGGCACGCCGTTCCGGATTCCGGACGACGATGCGGCGCCGACGCCGCTCGACGTCGGCAGCCCAGGTGCGCGACGAAACCGTCTATCTCGCGCTGCCCGTGCGCCAGCCCAACGGCGCCGATGTCGATCGCAGCGCCGCGCAGGAGGGCATCGTGCGCCACTCGATCCGCGAGATCGAGGCGCGCGACGCGACCTCGGACGCCGGCATGACCGCGCCGCTCGAGGTCGGGCCGCTGCGCGCGCGCCTCATGCTCTCGCACGAGACCCTCGACGACTACGCGCGCATACCGATCGCGCAGATCATCGAGCGGCGCGTCGGATCAGCGCGTCGTGCTCGACGAGCGCTTCATGCCGACCGTGCTCGACGTGCGCGCAGCGCCGGTGCTCGCGACGTTCATGACCGAGCTGCAGGGCCTGCTGCATCAGCGCGGCGAGGCGCTCGCGGGCCGGGTCTCGGCGACCGGGCGCGGCGGCGCCGCGGAAATCGCCGACTTCCTGATGCTGCAGGCGATCAACCGCTTTGAGCCGCTGATCACGCATCTGGTCGGCGGCGGGCTCGTGCACCCGGAGGATTTCTACCGCTTTTGCGTCGCCGCCGCCGGCGAGCTCGCGACCTTCACGACGGTCTCGAAGCGCCCGGGCAGCTGGCCGACCTACGCGCACGACCGGCTGCGCGAGAGCTTCGATCCGGTGATCGCGGCCTTGCGCTCGAGCTTGAGCGCGGTGCTCGAGCAATCGGCGATCGCGATTCCGATCGAGCCGAAGAAGTTCGGCTTGAGCGTCGCCACGGTCGCGGACCGCACGCTGTTCGGAACGCGCGGTGTTCGTGCTCGCGGTGCGCGCCGACACGCCCGCCGAGGAGCTGCGCCGGCGCTTTCCGTCGCAGCTCAAGATCGGGCCCGTCGAAAAGATTCGCGATCTCGTGAATCTGCAGCTGCCGGGCATCGCGCTGCAGCCGATACCGGTCGCGCCGCGCCAGATTCCCTATCACGCGGGCTTCGTCTATTTCGAGCTGGATCAGGCGAACGAGCTGTGGAGCCAGCTCAAGGCGTCCGGCGGAATCGCATTGCACGTCGGGGGCGAGTTCCCCGGCCTCAAGATGGAGTTCTGGGCGATCCGCGGCTGACGCTCGCTGCACCCAAGAGCCAAACACGATGAGTCAGGACAACAACGACGATCCGTTTGCGCCGCCCAAGGATGCGACCGTTTTTCGGCCGCGGCCCGGCGCCGGCAAGCGCGGACCGGATCGCCCGTCGAGCGCCTGAGCCGCCGCGCTCGAGCGCGGAGCCGCTCGCGCCGCCGCCGCCGCCTCGATGCCGCACGGGACGCGGGCCGCCGATCGCCGCGCTCAGCGAGTTCTCGGGCCGGGGCTCGAATCCGCTCGTGCAAGCGGCGAGCCCGCTGCTGCTGCTCATGGGGCGCCTGCGCACGAGCTTGAGCCATCCGGACGTCGGCGGGCTGCGCCGCCAGGCGCTCGATCAGATCCGCGAATTCGAGGAGCGCGCGCGCGCCGCGGGCGTCGCGCCCGAAACCGCGCTCGCGGCGCGCTACGTGCTCTGTTCGGCGATCGACGAGGCCGTGCTCGCGACGCCCTGGGGCAACCAGAGCGAGTGGAGCGAGCAGACGCTGCTGATCACGCTGCATCGGGAAGCCTGGGGCGGCGAGAAATTCTTCGACATGCTCGAACGCATCTGCCGCGATCCCTCGCGCCACATCGATCTCATGGAGCTGCAGTACCTGTGCCTCGCGCTCGGCTTCGCGGGCAAGTACCAGGTCCTCGACCGCGGCCATGCAGCGCCTCGCCGAGGTGCAGGCGGACCTCTATCGCCAGATCCGCAGCCTTTCGCGGCGTGCCCGCGCCGGAGCTGTCGCTGCATTGGCGCGGCATGGAGGATCGGCGCAATCCGCTGATCCGCTACGTGCCCTGGTGGGTGGTCGGCGCCTTCACGCTGGTGGTGCTCACCGGCGCGTTCCTGTTCTTTCATTTCGGGCTCGCGGGACTCTCCGCGCCGATCGACGATCGGCTCGCGCACATCGGCCTCGCCGCGCCGCCGGTCGCGCAAGCCGCCGCGCCCGTCGGCGGCGCCGCGGCTGCAGCAGCTGCTGCACGACGATGCGGCCGCGGGGATCCTCTCGGTCGAGCAGCGCGGCAACCAGACCGTCGTCACGCTGATCGCGCCGGACTTGTTCAGCTCCGGCAGCGCGAAGGTCAATCCAAACTACTACATGACGCTGCAGCGCGTCGCGCATGCGCTCAGCGAGGTGCCGGGGCGCGTGTTCGTCGTCGGCCACACCGACGATCAGCCGCTGCGCTCGCTGCGTTATCGCGACAACTTCGATCTGTCGCGCGCGCGCGCCGACGAGGTCGTCAAGCTGCTCGCGCTCGCGATCGACAATGCGGCGCGGCTCGAGCCGAGCGGCGTCGGCTCTTCGGAGCCGCGCTACAAGCCCGAGTCATTGCCGCGAAAACCGCGCGCGCAACCGCCGCGTCGAAATCATCCACGTCGCCGAGGGGTGAGCGGTCGGCCATGAAATTCTTCAAGAAGCGCGCGGTGTTGATCTTCTTCGGGCTGCTGCTGCTGTCCCTGTTCATCTGGTTCGCGGGTCCCGTACTTCGCGTTCGCCGACTACAAGCCGCTCGAGCCGTGCTCGCGCGCCTCATCGCGATCCTGCTGCTGTTCGTGATCTGGGGGCTGGTCGCGCTCGTCGAAGTGGATCGGCGCGCGCCTCGCCGGCGTGAAGCTCGCGCAGGCGGTCGTCGAGAATGCGGCGCCGGCCGCGAGCGCGACGGGCGCGCGAATCGGTGCAGCTGCGCGAGCGCTTCGAGGAGGCCGTCGAGACGCTCAAGAAAACCCAGAAGCGAGGGCAAGAGCCTCTACGATCTGCCGTGGTACGTGATCATCGGACCGCCGGGCTCGGGCAAGACCACGGTGCTCGTCAACTCGGGCCTGAAGTTTCCGCTGGAGCAGCGCTTCGGCAAGGAGGCATTGCGCGGCGTCGGCGGCACGCGCAATTGCGACTGGTGGTTCACCGACGAGGCCGTGCTGCTCGATACCGCGGGGCGCTACACGACGCAGGACTCCGACGCGTCGGCGGACAGCGCCGGCTGGGCCGAATTCCTGAACCTGCTGACCAAGTACCGCAAGCGCCGGCCCTTGAACGGCGTCATCGTGACCTTGAGCGCCGCAGGATTTGATGACCCAGAGCCGCAGCCCGAGCGCGAGGCCAACGTCGCCGCGGTGCGGCGCCGGCTCGATGAGCTGAACCGCAATCTCAAGGTGCGACTGCCGATCTATGTGCTGGTCACGAAGTGCGATCTGATCGCCGGCTTCAGCGAGTACTTCGACGATCTCGACGCGGTCGGGCGCTCGCAGGTCTGGGGCATGACCTTCGCGCCCGAGCGCAGCATCGCGGGAAGCGCGCGCCGAGGATTTCCCGCGCGAATTCGATGTGCTGATCGAGCGGCTCAACCAGCGCCTGTTCGGGCGCGTCGAGGAGGAGCGCGACGTGCGCCGGCGCACGGCCGCGTTCGCGTTCCCGCAGCAGACCGCGGGAATGCGCAATCTGCATCGGCGCGTTCGTCTCCGAGGTGTTCTCGACGACACGCTTCGACGGCCGGCTGCTGCTGCGCGGCGTGTACTTCACGAGCGGCACGCAGGAAGGCACGCCGATCGATCGGCTCATGAGCGCGATCGGGCGCGGCTTCGCGCTCGCGCCCGACGCGGTCGCCGGCGGCGCCGCGGGACGCGGCAAGGCCTATTTCATCGAAAGGCTGCTGCGCGAGGTGCTGTTTGCGGAGGCCGGACTCGCGGGCGTCAACCGGCGCCGCGAACTGCAGAAGGCGGCGCTGCAGCTCGGCATCTACGCGGCGCTGGTGCTGATCGCGATCATCGGCGTCATCGGCATGGCGGTGAGCTATAGCCGCAACAAGGCCTATCTCGCCGACGTCGGCGCCTCGCTCGATCTGCTCGGCACCGTCGCGATGCCCACAGCTCAGCAGACGCTGCCGCAAATGCTCCCCGGGCTCGACGCGCTGCGCAACGTCAGCGAGACCGCGAACGCTTATCGCGGGCAATGGGCCTTGAGCCGGCACTGGGGTCTCTATCAAGGCGAGGCGGTCGGCGACGAGGCGCGCGAGGCCTACCAACGCGAGCTCAACGGCAGCCTGCTGCCGAAGATCGGCGATGACTTCAAGCAGCAGCTGCAAAGCGCCGCCGCGCAGCCCGACAAGCTCTATCAATATCTGAAGGCCTATCTGATGCTCGGCGAGCCCGAGCACCTCGACAAGACGCCAGCTCGCATTTCTGATCAATCTCGACTGGCAGGACACCTACGCGGCCTATCCCGAAATCATGCGCTGCGCTGGGCAACCACCTGCGCAGCCTCATCGAGGACCAGAAGCGGCTGCGGCCGCTGCCGATCGATGCGTCGCTCGTCGCGCAGAGCCGCAACACGCGTGCGCCAGGCGTCGATCGCGCGGCTCATGTACGACCAATTGAAGCTGATCCGCGCCGACGACACGAGCCACGACCTGCGGCTCGACGTCGCGGCCGGCATCGGCGCCGACCGCGTGCTGCTGCGAAAAAGCGGCAAGAAACTCTCGGATCCGATTCCGGGCCTCTATACGCGCGCGGTGTTCGACCAGGTCTCGGCCTTGGGCACGCTCGGAGCTCGTCAAGCAGTTCTCGCAGGACAGCTGGGTCATGGGCGACAGCGCGTTCGACATGCAGGCCTCGTCGCGCATGGCGGGCGACGTCATGGACGTTTACGCCGACGACTACATCAAGACCTGGGACGGCATCCTCGCCGACGTGCAGGTCGTGCCGCTCTCGAACCTCGCGCAGGCCGCCGACGTGCTCGGCATCCTGGGCGGCGCCGACCTCGCCGCTGCGCGGATTGCTCGCGACCGTCGAGGCGAATACCAACATGGCGAAACCCGCCGAGGGCGGAGCGGCGGCGACAGGCCTTGCGGCTGCGACCAAGGCCGTCATGAATCCGCTCAACAAGCTGTTCGGCTCGAACAAACCGGCGCCGGGACAGATGTCGCCCGCCGAAAAGATCACCGCGCATTTCGCGGCCGTGGATCAACTCGTGCAGGGACCGCCCGGGTCCGCGCCGATCGATCGCGTGATCGGCGCAGATCGCGCAGATCCAGCAGAAGATGAGCAGCCTCGGCACCGGCGTCGGCGAGACCAACCCGCTCGATGCGCTCGCGAAGTCCGGCCAGGGCGATGCGCTCAAGTCGCTGCAGCTCGCCGCATCGACGCTGCCGGCGCCGATCGGCGCGCTGGTCGCGCAGGTCGGCGGCCGCAGCGAGTCGCTCACCGTCGGTCAGGCGCGCGGCGAGCTCGACCAGCGCTACCGCGATCAGGTCGTCAAGCAATGCCAGCAGATCATCGGCGGACGATATCCGTTCACCGCGAGCAGCGGCGTCGACGTGCCGCTTGCGGATTTCGGGCGGCTGTTCGGCGTCGGCGGCGTGTTCGACCAGTTCTACAAGGAAAATCTCGCGCCGCTCGTCGACTCGACGCGCAGTCCCTGGGTCTGGCGGGCCGGCGGCAGCGGGCCCGCGGGCGCCTCGACCGGCATGCTGCGCCAATTCGAAATGGTGCAGCAGATTCGCGAGCTGTATTTCGGACCCGGCGGCCAATCGCCCGAGCAGCAGTTCACGCTGACGCCCGGCGATCTCGACGCGGGCGCCACGCGATTCACGCTCGAGATGGACGGTCAGACGCTCGATTACCGGCACGGCCCGGTGCGCAGCATGCTGCTCAAGTGGCCGGGCCCCTCGCCGGGCGCGTCCGCGGCGACCTTCGAGGATCGCAGCGGCGCGCATCCGAATCTCAGTTTTCAAGGACCCTGGGCCTGGTTCCGGCTGCTCGACGCCGCGACGCTACGCGCCGAATCCGACGTGCGATTCGATGCGGCATTTCAGAACGGCGGCCATCAGGCAACCGTGATCATCGAGGCCACGAGCATTCGCAATCCGTATCAGAAGTCGCCCGTGCATCAATTTCGCTGCGGCACCTGAACCCCTGGCGGTTCAGCCCAAGGAGGGAAGCAATGGACGTTGGGCTCTACGGCAAGCTGCCGACACACGGCGACTTTTTGCGCCGGCGCGTCGCGGACGAGTTCGTGACTCCTTGGGATCATTGGCTGCAGCACGCGATTGCCGACAGCCGCTCGGTGCTCGGCGAGCAATGGCTCTCGATCTACCTCACGAGTCCGATCTGGCGCTTCGCGCTCGGGCCCAACGTCTGCGGCCCGACGCCGGTCGCGGGCCTGCTGCTGCCGAGCGTCGATCGGGTCGGGCGCTATTTTCCGCTGACGCTCGTCTGGCCGACGCCGGCCGAACTTTGCACGCTCGAGGTCGCGGTCCGATTTCAGCGCGGCTTCGAGCGCGCCGAGCAATTGCTGCTCGACACGCTGGCACTCGAGCGCTTCGAGTTTTCCGAGTTCGATCGGCGCGTCATGGAACTTGCGCCGCAGTTGGAGGAGCTCGCGCCCGCGGGCGCGCGGCGCCTCACGCGCGCCGCGGCCGGGGCGGTACTCGCGGGCGGCGGCAGGCCGCGCTGCATTCCGCTGCGCGCGGTGTCGGCGCTCGACGTGCCCGCGTTTCAGCTGCTCGGTGGCCAGCTCGATGCGAACTCTGCCGGCTTCGGGCTGTGGTGGACCGACGGCTCCTCGGTCGTCGAGCCGATTTGCCTCATGACCTCGGGGCTGCCCGACCCGTCGCATTACAGTGCGATGCTCGACGGCGCCTGGTTGGAAGCCGGCTGGGGCGTTGCCGAGACCGAGCCCGAGCGAACCGCGGCGGTGTTTCGCCCCGAACCCGAGGGCGGATCGTTTCAGATCGGATCGGCCGCGCTCACCGATCGCGGGCCGGTGCGCTCGGTCAATCAAGACGCGTTCATCGAGCGGCCCGACCGGGGTCTGTGGGGCGTCGCGGACGGCATGGGAGGCCTCTCCGACGGGGAGATCGCGAGCCGCATGGTTTGCGATTCGCTCGCCGATGCGCCCGTCGTCGCGACCCTCGATGGACAGAGCGATGCGATCATCGCGCAGCTGCGCCAGGTCAACGGCTATCTGCGGCGCGCCGCGACCCGCCCGGTGGGGCCGGTGCAGAGCGGCAGCACGGTCGTCGTGCTCGTGATCCGGCAGGGCGAATGCGCGGTGCTGTGGGCCGGCGACAGCCGCGCTTACCGGCTGCGCGGCGGCGAACTGTCGCAGCTCTCGACCGACCACAGCTGGATCGCGCAGGGCGGCCGCGCGACCGGCGGTGCCGACGATCAGGCGATCACGCGCGCAGTCGGCGCCGAGGACGATCTGCTCGTCGACGTGGTGCGCACCGACGTGCGCGCCGGAGACCGATTCCTGTTGTGCAGCGACGGCGTCGGACGGGTGCTCGAGCACGCCGAGCTGCAGCGGATCATGGCCGCGGGCGGCGCCGAGGACTGCTGCCGCGAACTCGTCGCGCAATCGATCGCGCGCGGCGGCACCGATAACTTGACCGCGGTCGTGGTCGACTGCACGGCTTCCGAGTCCGGCGCGGACACCGCCGCGGGCGGCGCCGGGCCGTGACCGCAGCGGCTCGCGCATGAGCGCCGACCCGCCGGATCCTGGCGGCACGCGGCTGCGCGGCGCGGGCGAACGGCCCGCCGGCGGCGAGACCAAGATCCGCGAGAGCGGAAACCGCGAGATCCCGGGTCTCGAGACGATCGGCCGCGATGCGCGCACGCGCCTGCACGATGCGGCCGCCGGCACCGCAGATGCCTCGGCGTTCGAAGCGGGCGCGCTGCTCAAGGGCCGCTTCGAACTGAAGTCGCTGGTCGGCCGCGGCGGCATGGGCATCGTCTGGGCCGCCGTCGACCGGCGCAAGCTCGAGGCGCGCGATCCGCATCCGGACGTCGCCGTCAAGATTCTCAACAGCAGCGCGTCGCAGCATCCGGACGCATTCGTCGCTCTGCAGCGCGAGGCAAGCAAGTCGCAGACGCTCGCGCATCCGAACATCGCGACGGTGTTCGACTTCGACCGCGACGGGGCCAATGTCTTCATCACGATGGAGCTGCTGCGCGGTCAGCCGCTCGACAAGGCGATCGGCGCCGCACGCGCCCGCGGCATCGGCCGCGCCGCCGCGCTGCCGATCATCCGCGGCATTGCCGAGGGTCTCGCCTACGCGCACCGCAAGGGCATCGTCCACTCGGACTTGAAGCCGGCCAACGTCTTTCTGGGTCCCGATGGGACGCCGAAGATCCTGGATTTTGGGATCGCCCGCGCCGTGCCCTCGGCGAGCGGCGAGGCGCCCCAGGATGCCTGGGACGCCGGCTCGCTCGGCGCATACACCGAGGCCTACGCGACCGACGAGATGGTCGAGGGCCGCGATCCCGCGCCCGCCGACGACATTTATGCGCTCGGCATCATCGCCTACGAACTGCTGACCGGTAAGCACCCGTTTCAAGGAATGGCGATGGCGGCCGCACGCGCGGCGAATCTGAGCGCGGCGCCGATACGGAGCCTCAGGCGGCGCGAGTGGCGCACGCTCTCGCACGCGCTGTCGTTCGAGCGCGCGCGGCGGCCGCGCGACGCCGCCGAATTCATCCGCCAATTCTTCGGCGCCACGCTCGTGCGCAACGTGCTCATCGCCGCGGTCGTGCTGCTCGCCTGCGCGGCGGCACTGCTGTGGTACCGCAACTACCAGCAGTCGGGGCCCGCGGTCGCGTTCGAGGACCTGCCCGTCGACGTGCAGCAGAAGATACGCACGGATTTCGCCGAGGCCGACAAGGCATGGGTGTTCTATACCAAGGACGGCATCGCGAACGCGCTCACGGACGTCGTGGATGACTACGCCGACGCCTACCGGCTGCATCGCGGCGATCGCGAGGCCGTGCGCGGTCTCAAGCGCGCCGCCGACGAAATCCTCAAGCTCGCGCGCAACGATCCCTCGAGCCTGCGGGCGACGGCTCAAACGCTCGCCGATACCAGCGAATTCCTCAAGACCTATCCGCCGGTGGTCGATGCGATCGGCCGATGACCGGCGCGTCTTGACACTCGCGCAAGACGGGGATTAGCTTCTCTCGTGCGCATCGAGGTGAACCGATGAAAGTGCTGATTGCGGGCTGCCTGCTGTCGTTCTGCGTGCTCGCCGCCGCCGCTTCGAAGCCCGATGCGGCAGCGACCATCGGCATCGTGCGGCGCGAGGATCTCGAGATCGTCGATTGCCTGCTGCCCGGCCAGGTCCGTCAGCTCGGCAACATGACCTACCTCTCGCCGCGCCGCCCGACGCACACGAACGCGAGCGACTGCCGGATTCGCGGCGGCGAGTACGTCGCCTACGACCGCGCCGATTTGAAATCGGCGCTCGGCGTCTGGCTGCCGGCGGCGCAGGGCGGCGATGCCGAGGCACAGACCAACGTCGCCGAGATCTACGAGCGCGGCCTCGGCGGTCCACCCAACCTCGAGGCCGCGGTGCTCTGGTACCAGAAGGCCGCCGATCAAAAATACGCGCGCGCGCTGTTCAATCTCGGCACGCTCTACGAGCAGGGTATCGGCGTGCCGCAGGACAAGCTCAAGGCGCTGAACCTCTACCGGCAGGCCTGGGGGCTGCCCGAGGACAGCGTGATGTATCAGTCCGCGGCGCGCGACGAGCAGGAGGCGCTGCGCGCGGAGCTCGAGAAGCAGCTCGGCGAAAAAGACGGGCAGCTGCAGCTGCTGCAGCATCAGCTCGAGAGCCTGGAGAAGCAGCTCTCGAGCCGCCCGCCGCCGACCACTGCGAGCCCGGGTCCCGCGCCGAAGTCGGACGCCGCGGGTCCGGACCCGAAAGTGGAAATCGAGGCGCTCAAGAAGTGGATCGCGCAGCTCGAGACCGAGCGGGCTGCGAGCAACAGCCGCCTCGCGAGTTTGCCGAAGCTGCGCACCCCGGCGGTCGCGGCGACGATGCCGACGATCAACAGCCAGGCCGACGTGCGCTCGGTCGGCAACCTCAACTTCGGCCGCTACTACGCGCTGGTCATCGGCAACCAGCATTACCAGCTCATCGAGAGCCTGCAAACGCCGATCAACGATGCGGAGCGCGCCGCACGCGTGCTGCGCGAGCGCTACGGATTCACGGTGCAGGTGCTCGAGGATTCGAGCGACGTCGAGATGTTGAAAGCGCTCAACGATCTCAACGACGTGCTGAAGCCCGACGACAATTTGCTGATCTATTACGCGGGCCACGGCGCGCGCCTGCAGAACCCGTTCGACGTCGCCGGCTACTGGCTGCCGATCAATTCGGAAGCGCCGCCCAAGGACACGTTCTGGGTCCCGAACGAGCAGATCACCGCGCACCTCGCGCGGCTCGCCGCCAAGCGCATCCTCGTGGTCGCCGATTCCTGCTACTCAGGACTGCTGTCGACCGACCCCAGCTATCTGTTCGCGGGCGGCAGCGGCGGCTACACCAAGGAATACATCGCCTACAAGCTGCCGAAGCGCGCGCGCCTGTTGATTGCCTCGGGCGGCGATCAGCCGGTGCTCGACAACGGCGGCGGCAACAACTCGGTGTTCGCGCTCGCGTTCGTCAGCGAACTCGAGGCGAATCAGGGCATCCTCGCGGCGCCCGAGCTGTTCAGCCGCATCGCGAAGCGCGTCGAAGCCGGCGCCGCGCAAAACAAGTTCGTGCAGAAGCCGGAATTCAAGTCGATCAAGGGCGCGGGCCACGAAGTCGGCGACTTCTTCTTCGTGCCGAAGGGCTTGAAGTAGCCGCACCGGTGCCGCGATGACGTCCGATCCGCATGCGGCGCTCGCGAGCGCCGACGTCCTGCTGGCCGCGGGCCGGACGCTCGAGGCACTCGAGCTATTGCAGGAAGCGCACGCGCGCCATCCGCAGCACGCCCTGATCGCGGCGCGCCTCGCCGATCGGCTGCAGCTCGCCGGTCGATTGCCCGAGGCGGTCGCGGCCTACGCGCGAGCGCTGCAGGGCGATGCGGCCTCGGCCGACACCTGGTACGGCGCCGGCAGCGCCCATCTCGCGCTCGGCGCCTACGCAGCGGCGGCCTCGGCCTTCGCCAGTGCTTGCCGCCTGCGGCCGACTTCGGGCGCCGCGCACTACAATCTGGCCGCGTCCCTGTTCCAGCTGGGCCGCGTCGAACGCGCAATCTATCACTATGAGCGCGCCGCGCAGCTCGAGCCCGAACTCGAAGCGCGCGCGCTCGGCAACATCGCCTGCATCATCCCGGGCAGCAGCAGCGCCGACAACGCGGAAGTCCTGCGGGTCCGCAGGCGCTGGGCGGACGCGCAGCAACGGCGGCTCGCGGCCGCGCACCGGGATCCGGCGCGCGCGGCGCGCGCGGCGCCGGCCGCGAACGCACAAGCTGCGGATCGGCTATTTGTCGGCGTTCTTCGGCAACCGCAACTGGATGAAGCCGGTGTTCGCGCTGATCAACCGCCACGATCGCGCGGCGTTCGAGATCCATATGTTCTCCGACGGCGGCCCGCCCGCGGCCGAGAACGGCTATCGCGACCATGACGCCGATGTCGTGCACGACTTGCGCGGCGCCGACAACGAGCGCGCCGCGGCGCACATCGCGCAATGGGACATCGACGTGCTCGTGGACCTGAACGGCTACAGCTTCCCGAGCCGCCTGCCGGCACTCATGCACCGGCCGGCGAAGCGCATCGTCGGATGGTTCAACATGATCGCGACCTCAGGCGTTGAGCGCGTTCGATTGGATCGTCGGCGACGCTGCGGTGATCCCGGCCCGCGAGGAGCCGTATTACTCTGAACAAGTGCATCGGCTGCCGGGCAGCTTCGTCGCGTTCGAGATTCTGTATCCGGTGCCCGAGGTCGCGCTGCCGCCCTGTCTCGCCGCCGGAGGCGTGGTCACGTTCGGCTACCTCGGCTCCCACTACAAGCTCACGGATGTCGTGCTCGACAGCTGGGCGGCGATCCTGCAGCGCGCGCCGCGGTCGCGCCTGTTCGTCAAGACCATGGCGCTCGACGACGGCTCGACGCAGGGCGAGCTGCGATCGCGGTTCGAGGCGCGCGGCGTCGATGCCGCGCGCTTGCGATTCGAAGGGCGCAGCGAGCATTTCGACTTTCTCGGCGCGTACGCCGCATATCGACGTGGCGCTCGACACCTTCCCCTATAACGGCGGCACGACGACCACCGAGGCGCTATGGCAGGGCGTGCCGGTGCTGAGCTTCGACGGCGATCGGTGGGCGTCGCGCACCAGCAAGTCCCTGCTGCTCGCGGCCGGCCTCACCGACTGGCTGCGGCCGGACCGCGCAAGCTACCTGGAGCACGCGGTGCGTCTCGCGAACGACCCCGCTACGCCGGCGATGCTCGCGCAGCTGCGCGCAGATATGCGCGAGCGGCTGCGCGCCTCCGCCGTTTGCGACACCCAGGGTCTGTGTGCCGCGCTCGAGGCGTTCTATCGGCGGATCATCGACTAGGTTTTTGCGCCCCACTGCGGGTGCGCGGAGCTGCTACCTCAGCTGATGCTCGATGCGCAGGCCGAAGGCGATGTCGTGAAGCCGCTGCACGGAACTCTGGATCGCGTTGTAGTCGGCGAACGCCGAGATGCCGAACGCGAATTGCGCGCTCACGCCGGCGGCCCAATCGAAATAATTGCGGGTCGGCGGATCGGTGAAGACCATAAAATTGCTGACGGGGCCGATCGGCGTGCCGGCATCCGGGTCGTTCGTGAAGTGCACGCCGAGCGAGCGCTGCTGATCCTGGAACTCGTGGATGTAGTGAATGCGCGCCTCGGGAAGCAGCACGCCGAACGAGGTCTTGACCGCGTAGGAGAAATGGCCGCCCGCCTTGGCGATCAGCGATTCGCCGATGTCGTCGCCGTAAGTCAGTCCAAGCCCCGATTGGCTCGGGTCGTTTTCGCTATAGCCGTTGACCTTGATGTGCGTGTAGTCGACCGCGACGTCGGGACCCCAGACCAGGCCGCCCGCATTGAAGCTGAAGCCGAGGTTGGTGCTTGCGGCAAGCTGCTGAGCGCCGGTCGAGCCCGTGGTGTTGACCGAGCAATCGCCGCCCGAGCAATTGCTCGGCGCGCCGACGGTGTTGGGATTGATCGAAAACGTCGTGGAGCGCGTCGCGTCATAGGCGATGTGGCCGTAGGTGCCGATGAGGTCGAGGTAGAACGCGTTGTTGTAGAACGTGCCGTAGAGGGATGCGGAGTTGTTGTGCGAATCGAGGCGGCCGGTTCCATCGGTGAAATCGGCCGTGCCGCTCGAATGGCTCAGCGCGACCCCGAGCACGAAGCGGTCGCTGAAGCGGTAGTCGACGCCGGCGGTGATCGTGTTCGCGCGAAAATCGAACGGCGTCTCGAACGTTGTCGCGTCCTGGCTGCCCCTGCGCAGGCTGCCGTTGATGAAGAAACCCCATCGGCTCATCGCCAGCATCGAGGCGCTGGGATCGCCGCCGCCGCCGCCGATCGTGCCGGCGTCCTCGCCGGCCGCCCGCGGGCCGGCACTGTCCGGCGTCGGCGCGCCGAAGTCATGGGCAAGCGCCGACAGCAGCTGCGCGACGCCGTTGCCCATCGGCAGCCCCGGGTCGAGGCCCGCGAAGCTCGCGCCGCTGACGCCCTGGCGCAATTGCGCGAGGCGGGTGCCGATGTTCGTGAATTGCGCGCCGGAGAATTGAACGCCGGTGCGCTGCTGCGCGGTCGTCTGCTCGCCGGAGAGCGCGTCGAGCGTGTTCTTGAGGCCGGCTGCATTGACGCCGCCGCCGTAAGTGCCGAGGACCGCGAGGCAATTGCCGAGCAGGTTGCGCTGCGCGACCGACAAGGACGACGGATCGGCGCTCTGCAGCGCGGCGCAGACGCGTTCGATCGCGGCGGCTTCACTCTGCTGATAGGGCGCGACGAATCCGGGGACCGAGGTCAGCGGCTGATTCGGATTGGTCGCGCGGCCCGCGCCCGTCGAGATATTGACCGCCACCGCGGCGCCCGCGGCGACGCTGGTACCCGCGGCCGGGACCTGCAGGAACACGGCATTGTAGGGAATCGTTGCCGGACCCGGCGCCTTGGTCACCGTGCCGAGCGCGAGGCCCGCGCCCTGCAGCGCGGTCGCCGCCGCGCTCTGCGAGAGGCCCACGATGTTCGGAACCACGGCCGCGGCCGATACCGCCAGCGTGCCGCTCGCCGCGGCCGGATTGCTGCCGAGCGTGGTCACGAGCGCCCCGGCCGGTATCGAATCGGTGTAATAGGTGCTGCGCGTCGTGCTCGTGCCGGTGACGTTGACCGTGATCGTGCAGCCGCCGGGAGGCAGCGGCGAGTCGGCCGCATAGGTGACCGACCCGCCGCGCGGGGTCGCGCCGACGTCGCCGGCCGGACAGGTTCCGCCGACGCCGGCGGGGTTCGCGATCGTGAGGCCCGCAGGCAAGGTGTCGGTCAGCGTCTGCGTGAGCATCGCGGTCGCGCCGACCGCGCTGGTGTTGCCGAGCACGATGGTGAGGCGGCTCGTGCCGCCGCTCGGGATGCTCGCGGGCGCGAACGTGATTTGATTGACGGTTTGCGCGACCGCGAACAGCGGGCTCGCGAGCAGCAGCAACGCACACAGCAGTCGCGCCGGCGCCCCCGCCGGCTGCTTGCCCCGATGAGACCCGCTCGGCATTGCCATTGACCTCGGCCTTGTGTGTCTCGCGTTCATCCGGCGCTAACCCGACGGGTAATACCAGACCGCGCCGGAGGTCGGCGCCGTGCCGCTCGGGAACGGGCTGCCGGGCACCGGCGTCAGCTGGCCGCTCGTCGGGCTGATGCTGAAGACCGACACGTTGTTCGACTGTTGGTTGACGACGATCAGATATTGCAGGCCCGAGAGCGTCGTGACGATCTGCAGCGCCACGGGGTCCGTGCCGGTCGCGATCGTGGGGCCGTTGGTCTGTGCATTGGCATTGATCTGGTTCAATTCGCCGACGGGCTCGGGACAGGGCAGCGCGCAGGTGTTCGGGATCGTCGTATTGATCTGATAGGCCGACAGGGTGCTGTCGGCCGCATTGGCGACGTACAAGTAGAACGTGAAGAGGGCGGACGCGCTCGCGTAAAAACTCGTCGCGGCCACGGCGCTCGGCGCATTGCCGGTGGCGGCCGCCGCCCCCAGGTCCGTCAGCGTGCCGCTTTGGGGCGCGATGCTGAATTCGGAGATGCTGTTCGAGCCGCGATTCGCGACATAGGCGAAATACGTCAGCGGATTGGTATTCACGGCGCCCGGATAGACCCCCTCGATCGCGATCGCATCGGGCGCCGTGCCGGCCGCAATCGTGCTGCTCGGCGCGCTCAGCGCGCCGGTCGTCGCGTCGAGCGCGAGGCTCGCGACGTTGCCGGCGCCCTCGTCGACGACGTATTCGAAGGTCGGGCCGCCCGCGATGAGATTGGTCGCGGCGACCGGGTTGGAATTGGCGCCGAGGCTCACCGGATTGCTGACGCTGGTCAGTGCGTCGGTGGTCGGGTCCGAGAGGTAGGAGGAGGCGGCGTTCGATGCGCCGTGCAGCGCGATCGCCACGCAGCCCGAAAATGTGAAGTCGAGGAATGCGGGACTCGTGCTCGGCAGCGTGGAGACCGGTGCGGCGAGCGTCGAGAGCGCTCCCGTGGTCGTATCGACCAGGTATTGCGAAATGCTGTTCGAGCCCGCATTGGCGACGTAAACCGTGCCGGTGACGTTCGTGGGCGCGCAGCCATCGACGATCGAGAGCGGCTGCGTGCCAGTCGCGACTGTGCCGCCCGGCAGCGGCAGCAGGGTTCCGGTGTTGTCGTCGAGGCCGTAGATCGAAATCGTCGCGTCGCCCGAGTTCGTGACGTATAAAAACTCGCCGACGAGTCCGCAGGTGACCGTGACGTTGCCCACGGCGGCCGTCGTGACCACGCCGGTCGCATTCCCGACCACACAGGTCCAGCCAAAAGGCACCGCAAACACCGTCACGTCATAGGCGGTGCCGCTGAGCTGCGGCGGGAATTGGAACGCGCCGTTCGCGGCGATCGGCAGGTTTTGCCCGCCGTTATTCTGCAGCACGAGGCCGGTGGCGCCGGCCGTGAGACCCGTCACCGTGCCGCCGACCGCAAAGCTGTTGATCGTGCAGGTCGCATTGACCGTGATCGGCGCCGAGGTCACGGTTCCCGCATTGTTCGGCGCGCTGCAGGTCTGGCTCGGCGTCGTCGGCTGCGTCAAGACCGTCACCGAATAGGTGCCGCCGCTCACGATCGAGGTCGCGAACGGGAACGTGCCGTTGGCGGTCAGCGTCAGATTATCGGCGCCGTTGTCCTGAAACACGACGCTGCCGCCCGCGAGACCCGCGAGGTTGACGTTGACCGGAAAGGACGCAGTCGTGCAAGTCACGGTGATGTTCGGGGCGGTCGCGAGCGAGGCGGTGCCGGTGCCGTTGCCGACCACGCAGTTCTGCGTGGGCAGCGCCGGCTGATCGAGCACCGTGACCGCGAATGCCGCGCCGCTCGGTAGCGGGGTTGCGAAACTGGCGCTGCCGTTGCCGGAAATGAACAGGTTGTCGCCGCCGTCGTCCTGGAGCACGAGGCCGCTGCCCGCGAGGCCCGACACGCTGACGCTGATCACGACATTGGGCGTGCAGGCGATTGCGATGTCGGTGACCGCTGCGTTGCCGACGGTGCCGCTCGCGTTCGTGAACGCGCAGGTCTCACTCTGTTGGGCCGCGATGCTCGAGGCCGTCACGCTGTAGCTGCTGCCGCTCGGGATCGGCGTCGCGAATTGGAAGGAGCCGTCCGTGGTCACCGTCAGACTGTCGCGCGCATTGTCCTGCAGAACGACCGCTCCCGACCCCGTGATCCCCGTGATCGTGCCGCCGATCGCATAGGCGGGATTGGGATTCGTCTTGCAGCTGACGACGACGTTCGTGATGTCGCTGGCAGCGGTCGTACCGGTGCCGTTCGCGATCGCGCAGTCCTGATAGGGATTGATCGGCGGCGTCAACACGGAGATGCCGTACGGCATGCCGCTCGGCAGGCTCGTCGCAAAGGTGAAGCCGCCGTTGCCGGCCACGGCGAGGTTGTCGCCGCCGTTGTCCTGCAACACGAGGCCTGAGCCCAGCAGGCCGGTCACGCTGCCGCCGATCGCGTCCATCGCCGATGTCTTGGTCGCGCAGACGATCGTTACGTTCGAGACGTCCGCGATCCCGACGACGCCGCTGCCGTTGGTCACGACGCAAGTCTGGCTCGGAGCGGTCGGCTGCGAAAGCACCGAGATGTTGTAGGAATCACCCGTGACGAGGGCGGTCGCGAATTTGAACGGTCCGTTTCCGGCGACGTTGAGGTTGTCGCCGCCGTTGTTCTGCAGCACGAGATTCGCGCCCGCGAGTCCGCTCGCGCTGCCGCCGACCGAGAACTGGTACTCGGTGACGAACTTGGTCGTGTCGGTGGTGCTGACGCCGCCGCCCGAACAGGCCGCCACGATGAGCGTCGCACACAGCAGCGGCGCCCGACGACCAATCCGCGGAAAGTTCCTGAATAACGCCATGAATCCCTAGCCTGCTGTCTGCCAATTCCCTAGCGACACCGATTATCCCTGGGCCTTCGGGCGTACCCGAAGGCCGGCGCACAGTTTTGCAGGTTGTCCCCCCGCAATCATCGTTTTCCTTGTAGAGCGAACCTATCGCCGGCCGCAAAATCTGTCAACCGAATTACGGACTCTCGGCCAAAATCGCCGGCCAGAGCGGTTCCCAGCAGCAATTGTGATTTTGGCGAGGGACTATTCGCACGGCCTCGCCGCCGCGCGCGCGCGCCGCGGCGCCGATCAGCCAGGGTGGCACATTGCGGTCGCGGTCTCCGACCAAATGCAAGACCTCGATTCCGGCGCGCGGCGGCGCCTCGGCCGGATCGATCGAGCCGGCGAGCGGAGAATACTGGTGCAGACGACACCAGGCGCGAAGGTCCAAAATCGCCCCGATCGTCACGACCCTGGCTACTGTGGCGTCGCGATCCGCGAGCAGCACCGCGAGCGTGCCGCCGCCGCTGTGGCCGAACAGCACGAGCCGTCCGGCCTGTGCGCGGTCTCGCTCGGCATCCAGGGCCGCGCCCATGCTCCGCAGCACCTCGGGGCCGTAGCGGCGCAGCGTCCAGAATACCGATCGGCATGCGGGGTCGCGATCGGGCTCGAAATAGCAGGGCCGCCCCAGATAGACGCTGGGGCTGGGATCGAGCGCCATGAGTCGCAGCATCAGCGGATCGTGCGGCGTCGGATCGGCGGCGATCCGATCGGGACGCACATACGGGCTGCCGTCGCCCTCGATGTAAACGTGCAGCGTGCCGGTGCCGGCGGCTGCGGCCGCCGCGTTGCGGTAGATCCGATGCAGAAAGCCGTCGCCGGCGACAACCTGCTGCGTGAACCCCGATCGGCGCGCGATATCGTCGGGATTGCGCTGGGCGGCCGAACAGGCCGCCACGCACAAGGCCGCAAATCCCCAGCTCGCGATTCGACGGGACAGGGGCGCGCGCACTGCGTTCATGCGGCGGATCGTGACATATCTTTAGCAGCCGTCGGGATCGCGGATCTTCATCGATAGACGATATCTATCAATTTCATAAGAACAATCAATTGGCTCTATTGCAGGGTCTCGCTATGATGGCGGCTCGTTCCAATTCACCGCCCTGCGAGGCAAGAGAAAATTCATGTCCCTGATCAATACTGAAGTCAAGCCGTTCAAGGCCACCGCGTATCACAACGGCAAGTTCGTACCGGTCACCCACGAAAGCCTCAAGGGCAAGTGGTCGGTGTTCGTGTTCTATCCGGCCGATTTTACCTTCGTCTGCCCCACCGAGCTCGGCGATCTCGCGGATGTGTATCCGGAGTTCAAGAAGTTGGGCGTCGAAATCTACGGCGTGTCGACCGATACCCACTTCACGCACAAGGCGTGGCACGACACCTCCGAGACGATTCGCAAGGTGCAATATCCGCTCGTGGGCGACCCGACGCTCAACCTGTCGCGCAATTTCGAAGTGCTGATCGAGGAGGAAGGCCTCGCGTACCGGGGGACTTTCGTCATCGATCCGGCCGGCCGGATCCGCATCATCGAGGTGCACGACAACGGCATCGGCCGCGACGCCAAGGAATTGCTGCGCAAGGTGCAAGCCGCGCAGTACGTCGCCTCGCATCCCGGTGAAGTGTGTCCGGCGAAGTGGACGCCCGGCGCCAAGACGCTCGCGCCCTCGCTCGATCTCGTCGGCAAGATCTGACCGATCGGAGGACCCATGCTCGACGCACAGATGACGGCGCAGTTGCAGGGCTATCTCGCGAGGCTCGTTGAGCCCATCGCGATCGTGGCCTCGGTCGACGACGGCGAGAGTTCGCGCGAGATGCTGGATTTCCTGACCGAAATCGCCGCGCTCTCCGATCGCGTGTCGCTCGAGGTGCGCCGCGGCGATGCGGAGCTCAAGCCCTCGTTCGCGCTGTACCCGGCCGGCCGCGCCATGCCGGGCGCTGCGGGGCGCGTGCGCTTCGCGGGCCTGCCGATGGGCCATGAATTGAGTTCGCTGGTGCTCGCGATGCTCCAGGTCGGCGGCCATCCGCCCAAGGTCGAGGCGCCCGTTCAAGAACAAATTCGGGCGCTCGCCGGCGAATACCACTTCGAGACGTTCATTTCCCTGAGCTGCCAACTCTGCCCGGATGTCGTGCAGGCGCTGAATCTCATGGCGGTGCTCAATCCGAACGTGCGGCACACGATGATCGACGGCGCGCTGTTTGCCGCGCAGGTCGAGGAGCGGCAGGTCATGGCCGTACCGACCGTATTTTTGAATGGTCGGCCGTTCGGCCAGGGACGCCTCGAGCTCGAGGAAATCCTCGCAAAGCTCGATGCGGGCGCAGCGCTTCGTCAGGCCGCCGCTCAGAGCGCGAAAGCGCCGTTCGACGTGCTCGTGGTCGGCGGCGGACCCGCGGGCGCGGCCGCCGCGGTGTATGCGGCCCGCAAGGGGATCCGCACGGGCATCGTTGCGGAACGCTTCGGCGGCCAGCTGCTCGACACACTCGGAGTCGAGAATTTCATCTCCGTCAAGCAGACCGACGGGCCGCGGCTCGCCGCGGGGCTCGAGGAGCATGTGCGCAGCTACGACGTCGACATCATGAATCTGCAGCGCGCCGAGGCGCTCGTTCCCGGAGAGCTCATCGAGCTGCGCCTCGCGGGCGGGGGCTCGCTGAAGTCCCGTTCGGTGATCCTCGCGACCGGCGCACGCTGGCGCGAAATCAACGTGCCCGGCGAGCGCGAGTATCGCAACCGCGGCGTCGCGTACTGCCCGCACTGCGATGGGCCGCTGTTCAAGAACAAGGCGGTCGCGGTCATCGGCGGCGGCAACTCGGGCGTCGAAGCGGCGATCGACCTCGCAGGGATCGTGGGCCACGTGACGCTGCTGGAATACGAGCCGCAGCTGCGCGCCGACGCGGTGCTCACGCGCAGGCTCCACAGTCTTGCGAACGTCACGGTCATCACGAATGCGCAGACCACCGAGATTCGGGGTGACGGGCAGCGCGTGAACGCACTCTTATATAAGGAGCGCGCCTCGGGCGCGGTTCGCACCGTGGAGCTCGCCGGCGTGTTCGTCCAGATCGGGCTGGTGCCGAATACCGACTGGCTCAAGGGCACCGTGAAACTGTCGCCGCGCGGCGAGATCGAAGTCGACGGCCGTGGCCAGACCTCGGTCCCGGGCGTGTTCGCGGCCGGCGACTGCACGACGGTTCCGTACAAGCAGATCGTGATCGCCGCCGGCGAGGGCGCGAGGGCGAGCTTGAGCGCCTTCGACCACTTGATCCGCTCTCCGCTGTCGGCGGCCGCCTAGGTGCCGGAGCTGATGACGCTCAAGATCGCGACGAAATGGCAGGCGGCGCCCGCGAGCACGAATAGATGCCAGATCGCGTGCGCATAGGGTTGGCGCTTCCACAGATAGAACGGCACGCCGCCCGTGTAGCACAGGCCGCCGGCCACGACCCATGCGAACTGCGCGCTCGTGAGATTCGCGCTGAGATCCTTGAAGGCGACCACGCCGATCCATCCGATCACGACGTATAGGACCGTGGAGAGCAGCGGGATGCGCAGTCCGCCCGCCATCTTCGTCACGACGCCGAGCACCGCAAGCGCCCAAACGATCCCGAACAAGGACCAGCCCAAGGAACCGCGCACGACCCCGATCGTGAACGGCGTATAGGTGCCGGCAATCAGGATGTAAATCGCCGAATGGTCGAGTTTGCGCAGCACCGCCTTGAGGTCGGGCCGCCGCACGGAATGGTAGAGCGTCGAAGCGCCGAACATCAGCAGAGCGCCGATGCCGAAGGCGATCGCGCCCAGCACGCGCCAGGCGCCGCCGCGCAGCGCCGCAATCACGATCAGCCACGGGATGCCGATGACTGTGGCCGCGACTCCGATCGCCGCCGTCACCGAGTGGGCGATCTCCTCGCGATGGGAGTATGGATGGTAGGTGCTCATTCACCACGAGACTACGCCCGAGGCGCCGTGAATGCGAGCGATTCGGCCGGCTGGCGGTGCGCCGCGCGGACTCCGAGCGGCGCTGCAATGACCGATGCGTTACAGTGGTCTTTCACGAATCCGGAGCGCCCATGAAACCAGAGTCCGCGGCCGAGGCAGCGCCGCCTGATCAGCACGAACTCGTCGATCGCCAGTTCGGCACGACCGCCGCCGCCTATCTGACGAGCCGCGTTCACGCGGCAGGCAAAGATCTCGATGAATTGGCGAGCCGCGCCGCCGCGAGCCGTCCGCCGCAGGTTCTCGATCTCGGCTGCGGCGCCGGACACGTGAGCTTCGCACTGGCGCGCGGCGGAGCGGGCCGCGTGCTCGCGTACGACCTATCGGAACGGATGCTGGATGTCGTCGCCGCGGAGGCGCGCTCGCGCGGTCACTCGAACATCGTAACGCGCGCGGGGCCGGCCGAGGACCTGCCGTTCGACGATGAGAGCTTCGATTGGGTCGTGACGCGCTTTTCGGCGCACCACTGGCTCGATCTGCGCGGCGCGCTCGCCGAGGCGGCGCGCGTCCTGGAGCCGGCCGGGCGGCTCATCGTCATCGACGTCGTCGCGCCGGAAACGCCGCTGCTCGACACGGTGCTGCAGACGCTCGAGATTCTGCGCGACGCGTCGCACGTGCGCAATTATCGGGTCTCGGAGTGGCAAGCGCTGTTCGCCGCGGCGGGCTTCGGCGCGCCGAGCGTCCGCGGCTGGAAATTGCCGCTCGAATTTGCGAGCTGGGTGCAGCGCATTGCGACGCCGCCCGAGCGCGTGCTCGCGCTGCGGGCGGTGTTTGCGGCACTGCCCGCGGAAGCGCGTGAGTATTTCCGCGTCGACCAGGAACTCGGCTTCGCGATCGACTGCTGTTGGCTCGAGGCGCAGCTCGGCGGCTAGCGGCCGCGCCGCGCGCGCAAACTTGTCGCGATCGCCATGAACGGATGCTGGTCGGCGAGCGAACCCACGGTCGCGAGCAGGATTTTACAGTTTGCCAATTCCTTGGAACCCTTCACGCGGCGCCTCGGTACAATGGCCGGATCGCGCCCGGCGGCGGGCCGGCACAACGGGATATCTTGCGAATGACTTTAGTGAACATCGTGATCCTCGCGATCGTCCAGGGCTTGGCGGAATTGCTGCCGGTCTCGAGCTCCGCGCACGTCGTGGTTGCCGAGAAGCTGCTCGGCCTCGATCCGTCCTCGCCACCGATGACCTTGCTGTTGGTGATGCTGCATACGGGCACGATGTTCGCCGTCATTGTCTACTTCTGGCGCACCTGGCGCAGCACCTATTTTCGCAGCTTTGCTGAGTTTCGCAGCATCGCGATCCGCGTGATCGCGGCGACCGCGGCGACCGGCGTGATCGGCGAAGCGATCATCAAGCTCATCGAGAAGACGGCGCTGGCCGGCGCGCAGCACGCCGAGATCGAGGATCTGTTCAGTCATCTCGAATTGATCGCGCCGGCGCTTGCGGCCGCGGGCGTGTTGATATTGATCGCCGGCCTGCGCGAGCGCGGCCGGCACGGCGCCGCGCGCGGCGCGCCCGCCGCGGACCCCGACCCGGACTTGCGGCAGGCCGGCCTCATCGGCGCGGTCCAAGGCCTGTGTCTGCCGTTCCGCGGATTCTCGCGTTCGGGCGCAACGATCTCCGCGGGCATGCTGCTCGGGCTCACCAAGATGAGCGCGGAGACCTTCAGCTTCGCGTTGGCCGTCGTGCTGACGCCGCCGGTCGTCGCGCGCGAAGTCTGGCGTCTGGTGCGTGCCGAGCAGGCGGCGGGCGCCGCCGGCTTGGGGGCGACCGCGCTCATGAGCCTGTTCGGCGCGGTGATCGCCTTTGGCGCGGGACTGGTCGCGCTGCGCTGGCTCAGCGGCTGGCTCGAGCGCGGGCGCTGGTATTTGTTCGGAATTTACTGCCTCGCAGCGTCCGCGGCCGTCTACGCCTTGCACGTCGCGGGATATTGACGCGATCGGTAGCCGGCGCGTGTTTCCTGGCTTCAATGACGCCCATGCGCGTCCGCCCCGGCAAGTCATTGATTGTTGATGCGTAGTTCGAGAATCCCGCTAGGTACATTTGCGGATCGAATCCGTGGTCAGCCGGCCCAATAATAATCTGCAGCCAGAGCATCAAGTCTGGAATCGAGAAGAGAAAGGAGACTGCCATGAGACTCGTAAATTGGGAACCATTTGGCGATGTCGACCTATTTTTCAACCGGTTCATGCCGAGCACGTTTGCTCGTATGCCGGAGCTGACATTCGAAACCAATGGCAAGAAAGTCAAATTCGCGCCCTCTGCGGACATCAGCGAAACCGCCGCGGAGTATGTGATCCGGGCGGAATTGCCCGCGGTCAAAAAGGAGGATGTGCAGGTTACGCTTGACGATGGCGTCATCACGATCAAGGGTGAGCGTCGACAGCAGACCGAGGACAAGACGGAGAAGTTTCATCGCATGGAAACTCTCTATGGAATGTTCGAGCGTCGGTTCTCGCTGCCCGATAACGTCAACGGCGATGGGATCCGATGCGACAGCAAGGACGGCGTGTTGACGGTGCATATCCCGAAAATGGAGCTGCAGGCACAAAAGCCCAAGACCATTACCGTCCAGTAAGGGACGATTACCGTCCGGATAGAAAGTCGATGAGCGAAGGGCGGTAAAGGGGGCGGGCGGCAGCGCATCTGGAAGCTGCCGCCCGCTCGATTGTTTCGGCGGTCTCAACCGCCTCAGGGCCAAACCGAATTGCTGTACCAGTTCGGGTGAGCAGCACGAGTGTATTGAACTCAATGTCGAAACACCCGCCTTGGGAAATGCTCTGCGTGAATTGA
This sequence comes from uncultured Gammaproteobacteria bacterium, assembly GCA_963782845.1. Classification (GTDB taxonomy): domain Bacteria; phylum Pseudomonadota; class Gammaproteobacteria; order Steroidobacterales; family Steroidobacteraceae; genus Bog-1198. The sequence continues at coordinate 861,170 of CAWALM010000004.1, forward strand.
TCTGGCAGAGCGCGCCGATATCGCTTGGAGCTACTGCGAAGACAGAAGATCGTTCACCGGGATCGTGAAGCTCGTATCCCGCATCGATCAAGTCGCCGACGCGGTGTTATTCGCGGAACCGGTTGGTCGCTCTCAAGCGTCCAGCCGGCGGGGTTGGTCGCAAAGCCTCAGGGGGACTGCGCGATCAAGACACACGGCGCCCTCTTTAGGAGCACCTCTGTTTCTTTCGGGATACGCAAGGACAAACTAGTTCTGGATCGTCAAACTAAAGCTTCCGAATTTAGTTTGATCTTGTTTGCTGGCCACCCAGCCTCCAGACATCGTCTTGCAGTCACTGGAATAACTACCCTCGGCATAGGCATCGTGCAGTCCGCCATTCTGGCCAGACCAGCTGATAGGGCCGAACAGCACGGTTCCGTTATCGTCGGTACCGCTGATGTTGTAGCCGTTGAAATTCGCCGCGATGGATCCACTGGTCTCGATCATCGACGCATTCAGGCTGCCCGAGTCGCCTTTGCCGTTGGTCCAAGTGCCGCTCCAAATACCCGTTGCTACGCAGCAGCTGCCTGCTGTTTCGCAGACCTTGACTTGAGCCTGGCCGACTAATCCATCGCAATCACCCGAGACATTGGTGATTCCCGTTCCGACGCCCGACGGAATACCGGGATTACCGCTGAACGTGACGGTAGCCACCGTCGAGTCAGCGCTTTGCCAGTAGATGTGCCCACAAGAAAATGGCTGCCCATTCGGGTCGAATTGGCTCACGGTGAAGCCCGACGGCGAGGTTTCTCCTACTCCTAGGGTAATCTGTCCAGGGGAAACAGTCAGTGAGCACGTCCGGCTCATGATCTGGGCTGCAATCGTAGGATCCACGTTCAATCGTTGCAGCGCTTCCGTGAGCTGGTACATGGCAAGGGTGTATTGCCCGCAAGCATCAGAGGGCAGAGCCTGCCTGGTGATGGAAAACGCCAGGTCATAAGCCAATGCTGCCGCAGCGTTCCATCCTGGGGCCGTTAAGTTGTCATTGCAACCCGGCAAAATTTGACAATCTGCAGTGTACGTCAATTCCGCATTGGCAAAGTTATTGACCGTCTGCACGGCGGCCAAGGTTTCCTCTACGGTTGAAGGCGGATTGTCTGCAATGTCAGTCGCAAGAATCCCCATTTGCTCCTCGGTTACAGCCATGATAGACGCGAGCTCCGTCTCGGTTGGGAGTGCGTCATATTCAGTTGAAAGGTGAAGGGTTTGCCCCGTAATCGTGTTTGGACTCATGGTCTGGTTGGCAATCGGAAGGGGCAGACTCGAATCCTTGAGCCAAAACAATAATCCCATACTAGGAGTAGTGAGGCCGGCGTGAAGAATGATCGTGATGGTAACGGGCGAATCAAAGGTCAAGCCCTCTGGCTCGAGGATCGCTCCTGGAAATAGACTCTGAGCGATGGGATTTTTCGGCGGAGTGTCAAGCGTCGACACCGATATGGGCGTGTCTTGTTCCAATGCGAAGGGCGGTACCGTTAGGGTCAATTGATCCCCGACATGATTGGCAACACTGATGGTTCCGCCGGCGATTCCTATGACTTTCGCAGAGGTCGCATCGGTGGTTACGCTGCCTGTGATGCTCGGTGTAAACGCGACGCGTGTGGGATCGGCGAACGCGACGACCACCTGAGCCGAGGCTCCCGGAGCAAGACTGCCGCCGGGCAGGTTCGCGATGTAGGTTGCCCCGTCGCTCGTCCCGGCCACGGTGACTGCGGTCGTACCGGTCGCGATCACGATCGCGATCGGCGACCGGACGGGTATCGGTCCGGTATTGGTCAGCGTCAATACGGAGTTGAACGTTTGTGTGCTGCGGTTGTAAACGAGGCCCGAAAACTTGCCGGTGACCGGCGCGTAGGCTTGTGCCGAAGTAGCCAGGGCGATGCAGCATAACGTGGTAGAGATGCCGTATGCCTGGGTGTCCGAGGTCAAGGAGAGAAAACTTTGCCCCCCTCCCAGGAGAAGCGCAATACTTTTTCTTGGATCATTTGAAGATGTTATTTGTATCCCACAAACATTGGTTGGCAAGCATTGCCCAACGGACACATAAGAAACACCAAAAACCAGCTCCGTGGCGGTTGCGGTGATATTCAGTTCGCCACCGATTTGACTGACTCCGCCTGCCGAGAACGTAAACGTGCCGACGGGGTCCGCGATCGTGCCCCCGACGAATTTCGACACGGAGATGGTTCCCCCGATGATATTCGACGTTGAGATGATCCCGAGGGTTCCATCCGTGATTATCTCGCCCGAGATCGTCTCGGAATACTCCCTGGGGATGTCACTCATCGTAAAATTTAAATTGTACGCAATCGGAGCGCCGAAGGCGCAGCTCGGGCCAGCCAATAAGACCGCCATCGCCCACTTCGCTACTGTGTTCATTTCCCCTTCTCCCAATTTCGAAATCTACGGATTGAACCTCGCCGACTTCAGCCGCTTGCCGAGCGCGATGAGGAACATCCCTCCGATGCCGCGACGCGATTGATGCGCATTTCCGTCGCTGCGCGACTGCTCTGTTCCGATGAAAAAATAATTTCGCGCGCAAATGCGCCATCTGACAATACGTACTTGGCGAAACCTCGCGCCAGCGGCAATGGATTCGATTGAATGCAGATCGGCGGCGAAGTTGTCCCAGATCAATTTTTCGAGGCTTCTATTGAACGTAATTCAAAGCGCATCAGTCACCACGACCCGAAAAATGGCTCATACTGATCGAAGGCTATTGAGCTTGAGCCGGCGATGCCAGGCTCGAGACTGCGCATCTTGGACAGCAATCAGGGGATGTCAATGAACAACGACCACTGCTCTACGCGCGCTTTTCGCTTGGCAGCTTTGATGGCGGCAATCGCCATCTCACTTGTCGTAGGCGCCCAATCGACCGCCCGCGCAGACTCCATCTACGATGTGTCCCTCAACACCGCGAGCTTGGCGGGGACCGACTCGACGTTGGCGTTTGACTTCATCTCCGGGGGCGGCATGCAAACAAATAGCGCGACGATCTCGGACTTCGCGACCAATGGGACTTTGGTGTCCGGCGGGATGAACTCGGGTTCTGTGAGCGGTGCGCTTCCCGGTACTACCATGCTCACCAATGCCTCATTCTTCAATGAGTATCAGCAGGGCATCATCTTGGGGTCCACGATTTCGTTTCAAGTCGATTTGACGGCGAACGCACCGAGCGCCGGATCATTGCCCGATACGTTCTCTTTATTTCTCCTCGACTCGACGGCATCGTCCTCGCTGATCACGACCACCGATCCGACCGGCTCCGATTCGTTGCTGACGACCCAGGTGGACGGCTCTTCAACGGGCATTCTCGATGTCTTTAGTAGCTCCGCGCCGGCGGTGGGTGTGGCTGCGACGGCGGGCGGCGGATCGACTGCCGCGCCGGAGATTGACGCATCGACGGCGGTGGGCGGGCTAACGCTTCTCTTGGGCGGATTGGCGGTGTTGCGCGGCAGGCGCAATGGTCGGCGTCCGTTGGCACTATTGGTGGAGTAGCGGAACTTTCCTCGGTGAAGGCCGTTTGCCGGCGGCGCGGGCGGACGGTGCGTCAGCGCACGGTGTCGACGCCCGCATCGGGCGGACACTCAGTGCTGGCTCAACTGAAGGACACCCTCATGAAGAAGATATCTCTGCTCATCGTTGCGGCGGCGTGCTCGTTCGCCACGCTCGCACCGCTCGCCGTGCTCGCCGGTCCCACCACCGATTCGGTCAATGCGCAGCCGCCGGTCGTCATCAAGGATTCCTCGATCAAATCGTCGATCAAGGCGCAGTTCGCCTCCGACTTGTACAAGGGCTTGTCGCATATCGACGTCGATGTCGACCATCACGGTGTAGTCTCTCTGGAAGGCAGAGTTCCCAGCCAGGAAGCGGCCGACCGAGCGATTTCAATCGCACGCGCGACCGATGGGGTGCGCGAGGTGAAGAGTGCGCTGAAGATCAAGATCGACGACTGACGGCGGATTTCAAGGCCGGCCGCCGCGACTCGTGGGGCGCCACGCGACCGGGTCGGGGACTTGAGCGTCGCCTTTCCGGCGACAATGAAATGCCAACGCTTTGCGCAATTCTAGAGTCGTTGCCGATGGCGCAGGCAAGCCAGCCTGTATGCACGCCGGTTTGCCGCGACGCCTGAGCTCCGCGCGTGTGCGTCTTGCCAGCCGTCGTACCAGATTTTTGCCAGCTGCCCGATCTCCGGCAGCTCGGCATCTCTGATGTTGGTTCGATTCGGATCGGCCACGACGCACCATCAATCGATCGGCGTGCCACACAACACGCAGCGGTGCCGCTCCAGTCGGCCGCGATATTACCAACCGCTACCGTACCGATCCACCGGTGGAGCCAGCCTGTTACGAATGGCTGCCGCAAGTGCAGCAAAGATGCCCAAATCGAGCGAAAAGTCGGATAGGCCCTGTTAGCGCAGGGAGTGGCGGCGCCCACCCGTGGGTAGTGCACATCTCGGGGGGCGGAGGCATTCATCCGACGCACACGAACCTCCGATGAAACGAAGACCGACGGCAATCCACCCTGATGAGCTAAGCCAGCGCGATTTGCGCGACGTTCGGCGATGCAGGATGCGCTTGAGCAATTGTCAAAGCGAAGTCCAACGCATCCATGAACTCTGGAAGCTTGATCGGCTTGGTAAGATAGCGGATGAACCCTGCCTCCATGCCTCTCGCGATGTCACGCGGCATCACGCTGGCGCTGAGCGCAATCACGGGAATGTGCGTCGTCGTTGGGTCCTCCGCCAACATCTTCAACGCATCGATGCCGCTGATGCCGGGAAGGTTGATATCCATGAGGATCACGTCCGGCCGGGCGGCGCGGGCGATCTCGACGCCGCGCTGGCCATCGCGCGCGGTCAACAGGCGGAACTCCGGCCGGCGCTCGATCAGCTGCTCAACCAGCATGAGATTCGCCGGGTTGTCCTCGATATAGAGCAGCGTATGCCGCGGCGCATCAGGCCGCGCGGTCGGCTGGGCAGCCTCAGTGGGCGGGGCACCGATCGCGTCGGCATCCGGAACCTCAGCAATATCCAGGTCGATCCAGAACACGCAGCCCTGTCCGACCGTGCTCTCGACACCGATGGCGCCGCCCATCAACTCGGTCAACCGCTTGCATACCACGAGCCCGACGCCCGTGCCTTCTTCGGCCAGCCCCTCCTGTCCGAGGCGGTTGAACGGCTGAAACAGGCGGTCGAGGTTTTCGGGCGTCAATCCGGCGCCGGTGTCACTGACTGAAATGCGAACGCGGCCGTCAGGGCCCGTGGCGCAGTCGACGTTGACCTCTCCGTCCGCTCTGTTGTACTTGATCGCATTGGAAAGCAGGTTGATCAGAACTTGCTTGATGCGCATGCGGTCGGCTTTGACGAAGATCGGGGCCTCGAGTCGCGGAAACGCGATGCGAATGCCGCGCTTTTGCGCCTGCGGTTCTATCATCGATTGGCATTCGAGCATCACGTCGGCGAGTGAAACCGACTCCAGCGACAAGGACAGCTTTCCGGATTCGATGAGCGAGAGATCGAGTATCTCGTTGATCAGCGCGAGCAGATGCCAACCGGCTTTGAGGATCTGGCCGATGCTGCGATCCTGAGATGGCGAGGGCGAACCCATTTCCAGCAGTTGCGCGAATCCGAGGATCGCGTTGAGCGGCGTGCGCAGCTCGTGACTCATGCTGGAAAGAAATTCCGATTTGGCGAGATTGGCGATTTGCAGCCGTTCGTTCAATTCGCTCTGATGTTCGAGCAAGCGCACGGTTTTAAGATGCACCAGCGTTTTGACCCGTTCTCGCGATTCCCGGTACATCACGTAGGCAAATAGGACCAAAGACAGCAACATGAAGACGCTCGCGGCGCAGATGATGATGAACAATGCGCGCATCTTCGTCTTCAAGACTTGTTCGCTTTGACTGAGCGTATCGCGCTCGATGCGCACGACATCCGCCATCTCAGCGCGAATTTCATCCATCGTGCGCTTGCCCCGGCCGGTCGCGACCAGCGCCAACGTCCCCGCGACGTCCTGGCGGCGGCGCATTGCGATGCTCTCGGCCAGCTCCGCCAGTCTCACTCTCGTCAACAGCACGATCTTATCGAGGTGTTCTTGCGCGGCGCCGATCGAGGTCATCGAGCGCAGCGATTCCAGGTGGGCCATGACCGTGTCACGAACCGCGAGATAAGGCTCCAGGAACGCCTCGTCTCCGGTCAAGGCGAAGCCGCGCTGACCGGTTTCCGCATCTTGCAGTTCTGACAGTACGTTCTTGGCGCCGATGATCGATTCGAAGTTCTCGCGCCGCGTATCCGCGACCAATTGGAGTTGCCGATAGGTCAGGAAGGAAAACGCGACCGTCAGGGCGGCGATCGCGCCGAGCGCCGTAAACGTGACATTCGCTCTGTAGTTAGATTTCAATGAAGGAAAGCCTCACAAAATGAGACGGCTGCAGACTCCTGCAGTCGGCCAAGAGCGGTGGCGCTGTTTTGGGACGGCCGGCGCGACTGGTCGGCTGGAGCCTTGCGGCAGGCCAACTTGTTCGAGGCCCTGCAGCTGGCATCGGTGAGCACTCTTCGGGGCCGATCGGGGAGATCCCCTCGTCCTGAAAATTCTCGACCATGCTTGGAGGCTTGCGCCGTAAGGCATTCAGGCGCGCCGAAAGAGCGCGAATGACGCGTGCAGGCGCAGCCCCAACCACGATAAGCGATATTGCCCCCTGTCGACGGCCGCGCTCTGTTCGCTAGCGCACGATGGCCAGACGATTTCCGCTCGAAGTTTGAGCCGGACGGGGCCCCGGTCCGCGCGTCAACGGCCCCTGCGCGCCGCCTCGACTGCGGCGACGTCGATCTTCTTCATTTTCATCATCGCGTCGAATGCGCGCTTGGCCGCTGCGGGATCCCGGTCGGAGAGTGCCGCGATGAGCGCTCGAGGGGTGATTTGCCAAGATATGCCCCACTTGTCCTTACACCAACCGCACTGGCTCTCCTCGCCGCCATTTTTCACGATCGCGTTCCACAAGCGGTCGGTTTCCGCTTGGTCGTCGGTCGCGATTTGAAACGAGAACGCCTCGCTGTGTTTGAACTGCGGGCCACCGTTCAATCCGACGCAGGGAACGCCACTCACAGTGAACTCGACGGTCAGGACATCGCCCTGCTTGCCGTCGGGATAGTCGCCCGGCGCGCGCAGGACGGCGCCCACGGTGCTGTCGGGAAACGTCTCTGCGTAGAAGCGAGCGGCGTCAAGGGCAGCGCCCTCATACCACAGACAGATCGTATTCTTGTCGGCCATCGCGGTTCTCCCGTTCACCTGCCAGAAATGGCGGCGGTGCGGTTAAAGCTCATGGGTATAGACGATAAATCCTTGGTGCTCGGCAACCTTGTCGTATAGCGCACGCCCGGGCGCGTTGCTCATTTTCGTTTGCCAGTACACGCGACTGCTGCCAGCTGCGCGCGCAGCTTCGTATACCGCATGAATGAGCCCACGTCCGACGCCTCGCCCGCGCGCCTCTTCGGCGGTGAACAGATCTTGCAGGTAGCAAACGTCGGTTAGCCGCGTCGTGCTGCGATGGAACAGGTAATGTGCGATTCCGATCACGAGGCCATCTTGCAGAGCGATGAGCGCATGGACGGGCTCCTCGCGGGCAAAGAATCGCTCCCATGTGGCCTCGGAAATTTGTTCGTGAAGCGCGCTCGGCCCATGTCGGCCGTAGAAACGGTTGTATCCATTCCAGAGCGGCCGCCAACCCGCGTAATCAGCTCGCTCAATCGGCCTCACGAGGATTGCTTCCGGCATGGCGATGAATTGTCGGCCGGGCGTCCATCAGTGTCAAAACGATCTGCACCATTCAACCGGCCCAGCCGGCCCCGCTGCGTCAGCCGACGCGCGCAATCTCCGGGATCTCGCGCTGGTGCCGCATCAGGAAATCAAGAATCATCCGGCTTGCGTCGGGTCCGGCGTCGTCGTTGAATTGGAAGCTGCCGTCCCCGCCGCTCCACGCATGCCCCAAGCCCTCGACGATCACCTGTCGCAGCAGTGTATGCCGCGCTTGCAGGTAGTCCCGCTGCCGGTAGGCATGGCCGGTGCGGGCGATGCGCTGCTCATCCGCCGCATGCAACGCGCCGGCCGCCGGATCGATGAATTCGGCGCGCTCGCGCAGCTGTTCGACGAGCCGCTCCGCATTCACGGGGTGTACGACATTGTCTCGATCGCCGTGAATCACGAGGGTCGGTAGCGCGACCCCGGAGTCGGGCGCCTCCCGCACGAGCCGCCGGGCGTTCGCGAGCGCCGTCGACGATGGTCCCGAGCGCATGACGCCGAGGGCTTGGATCGCCGAGGTCGCGGCGCCAAACATGACACCCGAGTGAATCGCGCAGGCCGCAAACAGCCGACTGTGGCGCACCGCGAGCACACAGGCCATCGCGGCACCCGCCGACATTCCGACGATGAACACGCGCTTCGGATCGATTGGGCGGCGTTTGGCGACGTGCTCGACGAGGCGCGCGAGCAGCGCGGCTTCGCCGTGGCCTGCAATCGATGCGGGCTCGAACCAATTCCAGCAACGCAGCGCATTGGCATGCTCGCCTTGCTCGGGATAGAGCACCGCGCAGCGGCTCTCCTCGGCGAGCGTATTCATGCGCGTGCCGCCCGCGAACAGCACCGGATCCTGCTTGCACCCGTGCAGCATGACGATCATCGGCAATCCGTCACGGCGCGAGGAGCCGCTCGGCAGGTAAAGCCGGTAGGCGAGGTCGGCGTGCGGACCGCGCCTCCACAACGCCGCAGTATGCGTGTGCTTGAAACTTCCGACTAGAAATCGGCTTGGGCCCAGCGGGCGCGGGATTGCCGGTGCATCGGCCGATCCGGGCAGTGCCGGTGCCCCGACTCCGACTCCGCGTTTGAACCAACGGCGCAAAAAACCCAACATCCGTACCCACCCGGCGAAACACGCGTCACTGTAGCAAAAATGACGCCGCAATCCGCGCGGTGTTTACCGCCGTTCGCGGATCGACCACGGACGGCCGCCGCGGACCCGCGCGAGCGCGCGCTCGAGCCAGCTGCGGCGCCGCCGTGCTTGCTTCGCGGCTATGCTGCGCGCCGCCAAACTGAGACCCGGTCGGTCGATCGCGAGCATCGCCGCGCGCTCGGCGGCGTCGAGATCGAGCGCCTCGAGCATCGGCCGGGGATCGTCGAGAAACTCCGCGCGAAATCCCGCGTCGACGAGCAGCCGCGCGATCAGGGTCTCGAGCGTCTGGGAACTCACGCCGGCACCGGCTCCGCGCTGCCTCGCGCGACGGGCATTCTGGGCGCCGCGTTGCGGCGGTGGCGCCCCGCAGCGAGCGCGCAGCGCGCGCGCCGCAGTTGCGCGATCAGAGCGCTCATCGACGGAAACCTGCCGTCGCGCTCGAGCACGACGCAAAGTGCGCGCGGACACAGCTCGCCCAAGACCTCGAGCATCGCGAACACCGCATCCGGCACATCGTGCAGGTGATCGTCGAGCAGCCGGCTGCCCTCATCCGGTGCCGCTTCGATCCAGACGCCGCCGCTGATGTGGACGATCGTCACCGCGGCGAGCGGGAAGCGGCGCAGGTACGCTTGCGGCTCGAAGCCGAAATTGACCGCGTTCGCATACAGATTGTGCAGATCGAGCAGCAGCGGGGCGCCGGCCGCCGCGATGATCGCCGCGACCCATTCGGGCTCCCCGACGGTGGAGGCCGGCGGCGCGAGCAGCGTTGCGATGTTCTCCATCGCGGGCATCGCGCCGACCACGGCGCGCATGCGCTGCAGATTGCGGAGCGCGCCTTCGATCGTCGCGGCGTTGCGCGGCGGCGCCGCGAGATGGCCGATCTCGAAACCGCCGCTGCGCACGAAGCTAAGATGCTCGGACCAGGCACAGGGCTCGAGCGCCGCGATGACATGAGCGATCGCGTCGAGGCGCGCAGGATCGAGCGGAGACACCGACGCGGGGCCCAGCCCGACCCCATGCAGCATCAGCGGCAGTTCGCGTCCGAGTGCGCGCAGGCTTCGGGTTTCGCGGCGCGACGCGCGGAGGTAATTCTCCGCGACGACCTCGATGAGGTCGATCTCGTCGACATGCGCATAGATACCGGCCGCGAGCGGCTCGCGCCAGCCGATTCCGATCCGATCGCGAGCCTCAACTGCCGCAGCCACCGCATCCTCCCCCGCCGCCGCAACCGCTCCTGCAGCTGCTGCCGCAGCCGCTGTCGTTCGTATTGCTGCGCATCGGAAACAGCTTTCGCCACGCCGACGTTTCCATGCCGGACGCCGAGAAATCGCCGAACACCGCGGCGAGCAGCAGCGCCTCATGGAGCCGCTCGGCCTCGAGCGGGCGCGGTCCTCGCTTGACACGGCTGAAGAGCGTCGCGAGATTTCTGAGCGCTTCGTCGCCGCGCTGCGTGCGATGATCCTTCGCGAGCGCGGAAAACAGGATCACGACCAGCACGCCCGAGATCACCAATAGCAGCACGTTGCTGTGTCCGGTCGCGAGCGCATAGAGAATCTTGACGACCGCGAATGCCAACAGCACGAACATCGCTTTCATGGCGAACCGCCGGCGTTTGCCGCGCATCTCGTCGGTCGGCACGAGGCCGTTCGCCTGCAGCGCCGAGCGATAACGCTCCGCGGCCGCTTGCACCGCAGCCGAGCGGTCGAGCGTTGCAGCCGTAGTGGGCCCGCGGCAGCCGTCGAGCACCGCGCGTTCGACCGGCAGCGAGACCGCGTCGGCTGCGCCGAAGTCGGACTTCAACAATTGGCCGGCGCGCGCCTCGAGCAGACCGCGGCGGATCAGCGACAGCACGACCACCTGCACGAGCTGCGGCGTGCCGCCGCGCAGGTAGGCGATCTCGTAGGGGTCGCGAACGCGCAATGCGCTCGAGGTCTCCGTGCTCTCACGCTCGCGGATCGTCCAGCGCATCCAGACGAACGCCGCCAGCGACACGGCCGCGTACAAGACCAGGAACTGCGGACCCTGCATGCCGAGTAGGGGCACTGCCGGACCTGCTACGCGGGTCTCGCGGCCGGCGCGCCGAGCTTTGCCGCCGCCGCCCCGAGCGCCGCCAACAGCGCAAGCACCTCGCCGACCAAGGCCCGCGCCGCGTCCGCCGGCAACACCTCGCCACGATGCACGGCCGACAATCCGGCGAGACACGAGGTCCAGCGCGCGTCCGCACAGAATTCTTCGAGCGCGGCCTTCGGCGCCCGTTCTCGCCCGTCGCCGAGCGCCAGCAGCGTCGCCGCGCTCACGCGGATCGGACCCGTCATGTCCGCAAGCGCCGCCGCGAGCCTGTCGTTTTGGTCGCCCTCGAGCGCATAGCGTTCGCGCAGACGCAGCTTGAGATTCAGCAGCACCTGCTGCAAGCGTCGGATCGCGGCCGCGCGCGGAATCTCGAATGCGGTGAACGGGTCGCTTCCATACAAAACGCGGTGGCGCGCCTTGATGTCTGCAAACTTCATCGCGAAGGATTCACAGGCGTCGCCGAATTCGGCGTCTTCGAGGAACATCACCGTGAGTCCGGCGGCCGCGCGGCCGGAGCGCAGCGGCGCGCGCAAGGCATTCAATTGCGCCTCGGCGATTTTGGCCGCCATGACGAGCACGTTGAGGTCGGAGGTCGGACGCAGACGCCCTTCGGCCGCGGAACCGAACAGCAGCACCGACTCGAGCGAGGGCCCGACCACGGCGACCAGCGCATCGATGAGCTCCGCGAGCACGGCGCGAACCGCAACCGGCAGGTCCGCGATTGCCGGCGACGTGGTCGCCGTTGTTATTCCCGGCCGGGATTCGATCGACGTCATGAGCGCAACCTCTGGATTGTCGCTCGGACAATAGCATTCGCGCCCGCCTCACGCACCGGGGCGCCGGCCGCCGTCGCGCTTTCGGCGCGCAACTCAACTAGACTTTGCGCTATGTCCACGGAGAGCAGAGGATGACTCGCCGCAAGCGCAAAAGAAGCGGGGCGCGGGCGTCGGCGCAGGCGCCGAGCGGCGCGACGAGGCCGCCGCTCGCCGTCGCAGTTCCCGCAGCTGCCGCACGCGCTCGGGGCCCGCTCGAGTGGGGTCTTGCGAGCCTATCCGGCGTGATGATCGCCGCCTCCTGCAGTCTATTCCCGCTCGGGTGGCTCGCCTGGATCGCGCTGTTGCCGCTGCTATGGGTCATCGACCACGCCGCGAGCACCTCGCGCGCGATCTTGTTGTCGTGGTGGGCCGGTGCCGTCGCGAGCTTCGGCACCGTCATTTGGATGATCCCGCTGATTGCGCGCTTTACCGATGCGCCGCTGGTCGCGGCGCTGCTCGGGCATCTGGTGTTCAGCGCCTATCAGGGCCTGGTCCTGCTGCTGTTCGGCTGGATCGTGCGCGTGGGCCGCGAGCGCTACCGGCTGCCGATGAGCGCAGTTGCACCCGCGGCGCTGGTTGCGGGTCAGGCGAGCATTTGGTTCTTGTTCCCTTATGGAATGGAAATGTCCCAGGCGTTCTATCCGCCGCTGATCCAGATCGCGGATCTGCTGGGCCGCTACGGGGTTGCCGCGCTGCTCGCGCTCGCGAACGCCGCGAGCTACGACTTGCTGGCGCGCCGCGCCGCCCCCTCGAGGCTCGCGCGGCGCTGCGCGATCGCGGGCTTCATGCTGCTCGGCGCGGCGCTCGTGTACGGGCAGTGGCGCCTGCGGGCGCTCGATAGCCGCATCGTGGCCGCGCCGCAGCTGCGCATCGGCATCGTCCAGCCCAACACGGACGTCGAACTCCCGGGCGCCGAACAGGGATCGGCCTCCGAGCAGGCCGGCGCACGCGCCCGCCGGCTTGCGGGTCTGCGCAGTGCGAGCCAGGAGCTTGCGGCGCGCGGCGCGCAGCTCGTCGTCTGGAGCGAGGTCAGCTATCCCGGACTGTACTCGCAGCTGCGCAGCACGGATTTCCCGGACGGCGATCCGCGGGCGATCAGCAGCGGCATTCGAGCGCCGCTCGTCGCCGGATCGCTGACGCACGACGGCGGCGGCCATCAATACAACTCGGCGCTCGTGGTCGCTCCCGGCGGATCGATCATCGGGCGTTACGACAAGAACGTGCTGGTGCCGTTTGGCGAATACATCCCGGCGCCCGTCAACTTCGACTGGGTCCGGAAACTTGCGCTCGGCACCGGACCCGGCCTGCTGCCGGGCGCGCAGATTCATCCGATCGCCGTTCCGAGCGGAGCCGATGCCGGCGCCTGGCGGATCGGGATGCTCATTTGCTACGAGGATGTGCTGCCGGATCTCACGCGCAGCATCGGTACGCAGCAGGCGCAACTGCTGATCAACCTCAGCAACGACGCCTGGTTTGATTCAGAGATCGAATCCATGCAGCATCTCGCGATGTCGGTCTACGCGGCGGTCGAGGAGCGCACCAGTATTGCGCGGGCGGTCAATCCGGGCATCTCGGCGATCGTCGATCCGACCGGTCGGGTCAGTGCACGGAGCCGCTTCGTGCGGGTCAAGGGCCGGATCATGGCGCCCGACACGCTGCTCGCGTCCGTTTCCCTGCTCACCGACGGCGAGAGCTGGTATGCGACCGCCGGCCATTGGTTTCCGCAGCTGTGCCAGCTCGCGAGCGTCGCGCTGCTGCTCGGCGCGCGGTTCACGGCGCGCCGCTCGCGCCGGCAGCGAGGCTCCGCATGAAGCGCTCATTCGCGGTGCGCGTTACGCGGCGTTTGCTGACGGTGAGCGGCATTTGCGCTTCGCGTCTGACGCTGCCGGCGGGCGCCTTGATCGTCGCGCCCAATCATAGTTCGCTCTGGGACGGACCCTTGGTGGCTTGTCTCAGCGATCGGCGCGTGTTGTTCGGCGTCGATCCCGACTATTTATGCCGCCAGCCGTGGCGTTTCCTGCTGCTGTTTCTCGTGTGGCTCGGCTTCGGCGAGGTCGTGCCGCTCGATGCGGATCGTCCGTTTGCCTGGCGCAAGCTGTCGGCCGCCTTGCGCCGCGGCGCGGCGGTCTGCGTATTCCCCGAGGGGGCGATCGCGCGAGGCGGGCAGCTGCTGCCGATCCGGCCGGGCGTCGCGCGTCTCGCCAGCATGAACCGCGCGCCGGTCTTGCCGGTGCGCATCGAGCGCGCGGCGCGCGCACCGGCACGGCAGGGCCGCGCGCCGCGCCCGCGAATCGCGGTCGTCGCCGGGCCGCCGATCGATCCGTCCCACCCGGACTTGACCAATGTACTGCGGGCGGCGCTGCAAGACCTGCCGGAGTGCGAGCCGCAGCGGCAGCCTGCTGGACTTGCCGGCACACCAGGTCGATAATTTCCGGCGCAACGAATCACTTCGAATGACGCGCCCGTGCGCCAACCCACTGCTTGAGGAACGGATGACGCAAGACCCTGCAATGAGTGCCCGGCCCTTCGGGCCGCGAACCGCGCGGGCGAGCGCGCGCCGCGGTTGGCGGCGGCCGTCGCGAGGACTGCGATGAGCCCTCCGGCCGCTCGCGTCACCGACCTGGTGCTGCAGGCGATCCCGCATTGCCATGCGCCGATCCATCCGCCGGCGCCGGCGCCTACGCCGCTGCCGCACCCGGGGTTGCCGCTCGAAATCATGCCGCCGGGCGCGCCCACGGTGTTGATCGGCAGCCTGCCGGCGGCGACCGTGACTTCGATGACGATGCCCTGCCTGCTGCCGGGATGCGTGCCCGCGGGTCCCGGCATGATCATGATGGGCTCGACGACGGTGCTGATCAGCAGCCTGCCCGCCGCGCGGGTCGGCGATCAGACTCTGCATTCTTCGTGTGTTGCACCGATCCCGAGTCCGATGGGGCAGATCATGCCGCCCGGCTGCGTGACCGTGATCATCGGCGGCTAGCGGGTGGATCTCGGGCCCATCGGAGGCTTCGCACCCCGCTGTCCGACTTGCCGCGCACGCGGCCAGGATTCCGCGTTGGAACTTATCGTTTGGCGGGAGACGCATGGCCAGGGCATCCTCGCTTGCGCCGCCGCCGAGTGCCGCACCCGCTTCCCAATCATCGACGGCCTGCCGGTGCTCGTCGCGGACCTGCCGCGCTTTCTCAACGAGGCCGGTGCCTATTTGCTGGCGCGCGACGATCTCGATGAGCCGATCGCCGACCTGTTCGGATCGGTGCTGCCGCCGGGCAGCTGGTTCGACGCCACACGACAGCATTTATCGGGATATGTGCGCGATCATTGGGGGCGCTTCGATTCGTCGGATCGCGCCTTGCCGGCGCCGGGGCAGGCCTGGGGGCTGGCGCAGGCCGGACTCGAATTGGCGGACGCGGTCTCGGGTCCGGTCATCGAACTCGGCGCGGCCGCCGGCGGCGTGACCCGCGCCCTCGCGGATCGATTCGATACGCCGGTGTTGGGGATCGACCTGTCGGCGCCGCTCGCGCGTTTCGCGGCTCGCGCCTTGCGCGGCGGCACGCTGCGCTATCCGCTGCGCCTCGCCGGTACCGCCTACGAGCAGCGCGAGATCGAGGTGCCGCCGCCGCCGCGCAACAATGCGAGCTTCTGGCTCGCCGATGCGCTCGCGCCGCCGCTCGAGCCCGGCTGCGCGGGGCTCGTGGTCGCGCTCAATTTACTCGACTGTGTTTCCGACCCGGCGGCGCTGCTGCGTTCGGCAGCCGCATTGCTGCGTCCCGGCGGGCATCTGCTGCTCTGTACGCCGTTCGACTGGAGCACCGCCGCGACGCCGGTCGGTGCCTGGCTCGGTGCGCGTTCGGGAGAGCGTGCGGCCCCCGACGTCGGCGTTTGGGCGCAGTCGATTTCCGGCCTGCTCGTCGAGGGGCGCATTGCGGAGCATTCCTGGGAAGTGCGCGTGCACGCGCGGGCGACGATGCAGTATCGCGCCGAATTGCTGGTGCTCAAGAAGCCTCGCTAGGCATGCGCGCGCAGAGCGATTGCGCGCGGCGCCCGGCGCTCGTAGTCTCTCGGGATGCGGGTACTGTTTCTCGAGCTCGACACCGAGAATGACTGGGCCGTCGCCTCGCTCGGGCCGGCTTTTCTCGCGGCCTGGCTGCGCAAGCACGGCCACGAGGCCGTATTCGTGCGCGTGCCGCCGAATGAGCCGCTTGCGGCGATCGCGCAGACCATCGGCGGGATCGACCCAGGTCTGATCGGCGTTTCGATGACGACGCGGCAGTGGCTGCGCGCACGCGAGGTGCTCGGCGGTTTGCGGCGCCTCATCGAGATTCCGGTCGTCGTCGGCGGCCTGCACGCGACGTTCTCGCCCGAGGAGGTCCTGCGCCACGACGGCATCGATTACCTCTGTCTCGGCGAGGGCGAGGCGGCGCTGCTCGAACTCGTCGAGGCGCTCGCGTCCGGGCGCTCGGTCGCCGACGGCCGGATCGCGAACTTGTGGGCCAAGGGCGGCACGCGGCCGGGCCTCAGAAATCCGATCGAACCGCTCGACGCGCTGCCGTTTCTCGCGCGCGATTTTGTGGACGAGCGTTGGGGCGTGCGGCATCTCACGACGCAGCGCGGCTGCCCGTTCCCCTGCACCTTCTGCGCGGCGCGCATGTACGACAAGCTCTACGCCGAGAGCGATACGACGCGCTACGGCCGGCGGCGCAGCCTCTCGAGCGTGCTCGACGAGCTCGCCGAACTGCGCAACTTAGGCCCGCTCAACTACGTGATCTTCCTCGACGATACCTTCACGATCCAACACGCGTGGGTACGCGAATTCTGCAAGATTTACGGCAAGGAATTCGCCGTGCCGTTTTCCTTGAACGCGCGCGTGGAGACGGTCAGCGAGCGCCTGCTGCACGAGCTCGCGGCGGCCGGCTGCAGGCACATCATCTACGGCGTCGAGAGCGGCAGCGAACGCGTGCGCCACGACATCATGAAGCGCAACGCGAGCAACCAGCGTTTCCGTGACGTGTTTCGATGGACCCGCGAGGCGGGGATCATGGTGACCGCGAACTACATTCTCGGCACCCCGGGCGAGAGCCGCGCGGAAATGGCCGAGACCATCGCCCTGCATCATGAGCTGCAGCCGGTCGACTTCGGTTATTTCGTTTTCTATCCCTATCCGGGGACCGAGCTGTTCCAGCTCTGCAAGGATCGCGGCTATTTGCCGGACGACTACCTCTCGCTTCCCGCGAATCACCGCGAGTCGATCCTCAACCTGCCGGGGGTCACACGCGGGGACATCGCGGAGGTCTACGAGCAGTGGACCGCGATCCGCGTGGCCGCTGCAGTGCGCCGCGTGCCGGCAGGCGCGCCGCAGGCCGTCGAGCGCGATATCCGCGCGCGGGCCGCGACGGCCTAGGCGCCGGCCGGGCCCCTTGAACTTCGGCGAAGCCCCCTCATACCTCTGCAGTGAACATCTATCGTAGACAGTCTTGGATGTGGGCGGAGGCTTGTGCGCGACTCGACGAGGCGGAGCGCAGGCATCGTCATTTCTTCGATTTGTTGACCGCTCCCGCGGCGCGCGCCGTTTGGGAGCCGCCCGCCGAATTTTCGTCAGCGGCTCCGAGGTGCACGTCGTCGTGGCGCTGCCCGGCGTGCGCGCCGAGAACGTCCAGGTGCAGATTACCGCGAGCGGACTGCAGGTCGACGCCATCGCGCCGCCGCAGGCGTTCGGCGCCGGCAGCGATGTCGTGCGCCTCGAAATACCGTACGGCCGCATGCGCCGCCGCGTCGATTTGCCGCCCGGCCGCTACGCGCTCACCGAGCGGCGGCTCGAATTCGGCTGTCTGCACCTGCGCCTCACGGAGGCAACGCCATGAATGCGAGCGAGATGAGTTTGAGTCCCGCGGCCCAAGCTGAGGACGTGCTGATCATTTTGCCGGTCCGCAACCTCGTACTGTTCCCGGGAATCGTACAGTCGGTCGCGATCGGCCGCAGCCGCTCGCTCGCCGCGGCGCAGGAAGCCGTGCGCACGCAGCGGCGCGTCGGACTGCTGCTGCAGACCGACGCGTCGGTCGACGATCCCACACCGGAGCAGCTGCACGGCGTCGGCACGGCCGCATCGATCGTTCGATTCATCACCGCGGCGGACGGCACGCATCATCTGATCGCGCAAGGCGAAGAGCGCTTCAAGGTGCTCGATTTCGTGAGCCGCGACCCGTTTCTGGTCGCGCGCATCGAGACGCACCATGAAACCGCGACGATCGATCGCGAGATCGAGGCGCGCGGCCTGCGGCTGCGCGAGCAGGCGCTCGAGGCGCTGCAGCTGCTGCCGCAGGCGCCCGCCGAACTCGGCGCGGCGATTCGCGGCATCGAGTCGTTCGGTGCGCTCGCCGACATGGTCGCGAACTTCATGGACTTGAAGAGCGCCGACAAGCAGGAGATCCTCGCGAGCTTCGATTTGCGCACGCGGCTCGACCGCGTGATCGCGCTGCTGGCCCAGCGCATCGAGGTGCTCAAGGTGTCGCGCCAGATCGATGAACGCACGCGCGAGGCGTTCGACGAGCGCCAAAAGGAGGCCGTGCTGCGCGAGCGCATGCGGCAGATACAAAAGGAGCTCGGCGAGACCGACGCGGCCTCGGCCGAGATCGGCGAATTGCGGCAGGCGATCGAGAAGGCGGCGATGCCGCCGGAGGTCGCGGAGCACGCGCAGCGCGAACTCACGCGCCTCGAGCGGATGCCGGAGGCGGCCGCGGAATATTCGATGACACGCAGCTATCTCGACTGGCTGCTTGCGATGCCCTGGTCGACGATCGACCCCGAGCAGCTCGACATCGAGCGGGCGCGTGCGATCCTCGACGAAGACCATTACGGCCTCGAGAAGGTCAAACGACGCATCCTCGAGTTTCTCGCGGTTCGCAAGTTGAACCCCGAGGGGCGCAGTCCGATCTTGTGTTTCGTCGGTCCCCCGGGCGTCGGCAAGACCTCGCTGGGCCAGAGCATCGCGAAGGCGCTCGGCTTGAAATTCGTGCGTGTGAGCCTCGGCGGCGTGCACGACGAGGCGGAGATCCGCGGCCACCGGCGCACCTACGTCGGGGCACTGCCCGGCAACATCGCGCAGGCGCTGCGCAAGGCCGGACGGCGCAACCCCGTGCTCATGCTCGACGAAGTCGACAAGCTGTCGGCGAGCTTCCAGGGCGATCCGTTCTCGGCGCTCCTCGAGGTTCTCGACCCGGAGCAGAACAATACGTTCAGAGACAATTATCTCGGCGTGCCGTTCGATCTGTCGAAGGTGCTGTTCATCGGCACGGCCAACGTGCTCGACTCGATTCCGCCGCCGCTACGCGATCGCATGGAAGTCATCGAACTCACGGGCTACACCGAAGAGGAGAAATTGCAGATCGCGCGGCGCTATTTGCTGAAGCGCCAGCTGCAGGCGAACGGCCTCACGGCGGAGCGTGTGCAGGTCAGCGACGAGGCGCTGCGGCTCGTGATCGGCGCGTACACGCGCGAGGCCGGTGTGCGCAGTCTCGAGCGTCAAATCGGCGCGCTGCTGCGCAACGCCGCGGTCACGATCGCCGCAGGCACCGCCGCGAGCGTCGCGATCGACGGCGCCGATGTCGAGCGCATCCTCGGGGGCGCGCGCTTCGAGAGCGACGTCGCGCTGCGCACCAGTACTCCGGGCGTCGCCACGGGGCTTGCCTGGACGCCGGCGGGCGGCGACATCCTGTTCGTCGAGTCGAGCCGCGTCAAAGGCACGGGCAAATTGATCCTCACGGGCCAGCTCGGCGAGGTCATGAAGGAAAGCGCTCAGGCGGCGGTGACGCTCGTGAAGACGCAAGCGGAACGGCTCGGCATCGATTCGAGCCTGTTCGACGGCAGCGATTTGCACATCCACGTGCCGGCGGGCGCGATTCCGAAGGATGGTCCGAGCGCCGGCGTCGCGCTGGTCGCCTCGCTCGCGTCGCTCCTCTCTCAGCGCACCGTGCGTGCGGACGTCGCGATGACCGGCGAGATCAGTCTGCGCGGCGCCGTGCTGCCGGTCGGCGGCATCAAGGAAAAATGCGTGGCCGCCGCGCGCTCGGGAATTCGCACCGTGATTCTGCCGGCGCGCAACCGCCGCGATCTCGACGACATTCCGGAGAGCGTGCGCGCCAAGCTCGAATTCGTCTGGGCCGAAAAGATCGAGGATGTGCTCGCACGCGCGCTCGAGGAGCCGCCCGCGAGGCGCGCGGCCGCCTGACTCGGGCGGCCGGCCGGGCGAGGGCGCGACGGCCGTCAGCTCGCTTCGGGTGCCATGCGGCCGGTGCCGCCCGACAAGATGTCGCGGCCGCTTTCGAGAAAGCGCCGCAAGCGCTCCGCGAAACGCTTGGCGTCGCCGCGCACCGAGGCGAGGGTCACCGCGGCCGCGACCGCCGTGCCGGGCTGTTCGGGCAAGGGCGGAACCGCGCGCGCGCCCAGCGGCGCGAGCGAGTCGCCGCTCCAGAACGCCGCGATCGCGGACCAGGCCTCGGCGCTCATGAAACCGCCGGCCTCGGCGTGAGTCATCGCGTCGCGCCGCAATGCGTCTTTCTGCTGCCGCACCCACTGCTCGGCGCTCATGCGCGCAAGTTCGTCCGCTTCGCTCAAGTCCGGAGGCGTCGTATGGGCTGCGCAGACACAGGCCCACCACACGCCCTCGCGCTTTGGCAGGGCTTGCGCAAGCACGCGTACCGCCTCGGAAGCGAAGCCGGAGGATTCGAGCCGGTCGAGCACTTCCGCGACGTCGGTGCAGCCCGCCAGGGACGCGATGGCTTCCTCGCTCAACGCGGCGCGGTGGAGCAGCGTCGCGAGATCATCGACCGCCAATTTGGTGAAGGTGCGCGCCATGTCATTTGATCGTCATCGAATCGTCACCGGGCTGACTTCGGGCCGGCTGCATTGTGCGCCGAGCGCGGCGAAAAATTAATCCCCATCGAGGGGACTACCGTTTGGCGACGCGCTCGCTTAGGCTTCTCGAAGAGCAATAGTCGTTCCGGCGCGCGCCGCGAACGGACCGAGAGGAATGGGGGGGATGTGAAGACCCAATCATTGTGGCTCACGGCCGTCCTGAGTTCGTGGCTGCCGGTGCTCGCATCGGCGCTACCCTTGAGCGAGTACCACGTTCAGCCGGGCGACACGCTCGATCTCTATGTGGCGGGTTCATCGGCCCAGGATAACGGGCTGCAGCGATTGTTTCGATTGATCTGCGCCGCCAACTCTCTCGATGTCTATCGCTCGAACGGCGGCAATGTGCGCACCTTCTTTTGCCGCACACGCAGCGGCGCGGGCGCTTTGCCCGGTGTGCCCGAAGCTCAGAAGGTCGCATTTCACAAATCCTCGACGTCCGGTTCCGGCAGCGGTGTGGGACCGCTGATTCAGCGAACTGCGGTCGAATTTCTCAATGTCGCGGAGATTCGCGCCCAGTTCGACAAGCGCTGTCCGGCCGACAAGCGCACGCTGCACGCGGCCGAGAGCGACTTGACCGCCTACACTGAATTCGAATGCCTCAATCCGACTCCCGATCACCAAATTCCCGACGCCGGCATTTCCGATGTCGAGCCGCGATTCTTCCTGAACGCCTATCAGCTGGCGCCGGACGCGATCGACGTGCTCTCGATGCACAACGCGAATGCGTTCATTTTCGGCATCCCGGTGAGTCTCAATTTGCGCGACGCCCTGCAAAGTGCGCGCTTTGCGAAGTCCGACGCCTGCAATCCCGCCAATCCGCGTTACCAGGATCTCGTCGAGTTCAAGAGCGGACCGCGCATCAAGCGCGGTGAATCGGAATCCTGCATGCCGAGTTTGTCGCGAGCCCAGCTGGCCGGCATATTCGCGGGCGTCGTCGCCGATTGGGGCCAGATCGTGAACGCCTCCGGCTACCCGCTCGCCGCAAGGAACGCGCGCGGTGCGCAGATCTCGTCGCCTCCCGGGGTGCGCGCGCCGAGCGACGAGCACGTATTCATCTGCCGCCGCGTGAGCACCTCCGGGACGCAGGCCGCCTACGAAATGTTTTTTCTCAATCAGCGCTGCGTGCCGGGAGTGCGACCGTTCGTCGACGCCGGCGATACGATCTTCCAAGGTTCGGTGAGCGGCGACGTCAAGAGCTGTTTGGCGCAGCTCGACCAAAGAAACGTCTGGGCCGTCGGGATACTCACGACCGAGAGCGTCGAATCGGTCGGGGAGGATCGCTGGCGATTCATCAAGATGGACGGCGTCGCGCCGACGCTGCTCAATACCTATAACGGGCGCTGGCCGTTCTTCGTCGAACAAAGCTATCAATGGCGCAACGACCGCTCCGAGCAGCCGCTGCAAGGCCCCAAGCTCGCGCTGATGGCGCAGATCGGCCTGCAGCTCGGAAATCCCGCGATCATCCGCGACCTCGATCGCGGCTTTCGCCATGTGTGGGGAAGCGCGGGGCTGATGGCGCTCAGCGATTCGAGCGCGAGGCTCCCGCCGCGTCCGGCGCCCGGCAAGCCCGTCGATGAGGCCGCGCTCGACGAGAATCCCACGCTCGCGGTCCGGCACGATTCGAGCAACTGCAGTGCCGTCGTCGCCCAATATCCGACGGTTCTGCCCTGATCCGCCCCGCGCGTCCCGGACTGCTCGCAGCCGGTCCGGGACGCGCGCCGATTGCCTAGGCTAGTGGGTGAGCTTCTTGCGTCCCATCGCCACGGCCACCGTCAGGAAGTAGACGCCGAGCATCATGAAGGCGAGCAGGATCAGCCACATCCAATCGAGCGCATCCGGGCTCTTGCCGATATAAATTCCCCGCGGAAGCAGGAACAATGCGCTCAGCACGACGAGAAACGGCGCAAAGACGCTCGCCAGCAGCACGGCGCCCTTTACCAAGGTCACGATTGCGGTATTCATTGGCTACACCCTCCCAAGGGATATCGGGACCGAGCGCAGCGCCCGTCGGATCTCGCAGGCCCGCAATACCGAGGCGCCACGCTGAAGGACCACCGCAAAGACTGCGCCGGCCGCTAGCCGAGTGCAAGTAATAACGAGAAGTATTGGCGTTCGCATCTATGCTGCGGCGCACCGGCGGCGCGGGCGCCATGCGAATTCCCGCCTGATTGCGACGCGCTGCAAGTCGCCGGTCGCGAGACCGGTGCTAGGGTTCGAACGGTTCGATCACCCCAGGGATGCAGGACCCCATGAATCTCGTCGCAAAGCTGTTGATCGCGGCACTGCTCGTCGGCGGCGCAGTTCAGGTCTGGCATCAGCACGAACACGACCTCACCGCGCGTGAGTTGGCGGCTGTCGCCGACAGCAACGGGTTCGTTCCGATCGCGATGCCCGACGGCGCGCCGCAGGACACCGTAGTCATCTTTGCGGCACTCAACTGCCCCTCGGCACAAGCGCGGCGAGCCGACGCCATGGCGGAGCAGCTCAAGAAGATGGGCATCCCATTCCGGCGCACCAACAATTACTCGATTTCGCGGGTCACGCCCGAGCAGATGTCTTTATTGCCGCACACCAATGCCGTCATGGGCGGCGAGATTCCGATCGTGCTCCTCAACGGCATGGCGAGGAACAACCCCAGCGTCGACGAAGTGGCCTTGGAGTACCATCGGGACAAGTAACGCGCCCGGCGCAAGCGCCGCGCACTTCGGGAATCCCCGGTGGACAGATGCGGCACGGGCAGTGTAAACGTTCCCGATGACCCACCTCGCCAAGAACGCAGCCACGGCCGGCCCGTGTGATCCCCGGGGCGCGCCGGCGCTGCGCAGTGTATTTCATGCCTAAGGCCAACCCGACGCTGAGTCCGCGCAATTCCTTGGTCTGGATTTTGCGCGGCGAGCGCAGCGCCGCTGCGCCGTGGATCGGCTATGTGCTCGCGGCGCTGATCGTCGCGATTGCGTTCGCGGCGCGCATCGCCATCCTGCCGGTCAACGGCGGCTTCGTGTTCGTGACGTTTTATCCGGCGATCGCGATCTGTGCGCTGCTGCTCGGTGCGGGGCCGGCGCTGCTGGCGGTGGCGCTCAGCGCAGGCCTTGCCGAATTCATCCTGATGCCTCCTTACTGGTCTTTCGCCCTCGAGCGCGATCAAATCCTGCCGCTCGTGATCTACGTCGCGTCCGGCGGCATCATTTGTTCGCTCGCCTACGAGCTGCAGCGCTCCGCATTCGATTTGCAGGAGAGCAACGAAGCCTTGCGCGCGATCAACAAACGCGTGCTCTCCTCGGATTCGGCGCTGCGCGTCACCGAGCAGCGCTTGCGCACGATCACCAAGAACGTACCGGCGATGATCGGCTATTGGAATCGCGAGCTGCGCTGCGAGTTCGCGAACGCCGCCTATTACGAATGGTTCGGACTCGAACCCGAGCGCGTCGTCGGAATGAGCTTGCACGAGGTGCTCGGCGACGAGCTGTTCAAGCTGAACGAGCCGTTCGCCCTCGCGGCGCTCGCGGGGCGGGCTCAGCAGTTCGACCGCGCGATCATCAAGCCCGACGGATCGCGCGGCTACACGAACGCGAGTTATGTGCCGGATATCGACGAGACCGGCATGGTGCGCGGCTTCTTCGTGCTGGTCGTCGATGTGACGGCGCTGCACAGCTCCTACGAGCGCGTCCGCGAACTGGCCCAGCGTCTCGATACGGTGCGCGAGGAAGAGCGGCGATCGATCGCCGATGCGCTGCACGAGGGCGTCGCGCAGGAACTGTTTGCGCTGCGCCTCGCGGTCGATGAGCTCAAATCCCGTTGCGGGGAAGCGCCGGGAGTTCGAGACGCGTGTGAACATTTTTCGGCCGCGCTCGTCAACTGCCTCGCCGATACGCGCCAGGTCGCGAGCGATCTGCGGCCCCTGACGCTCGCGTACCGGTCCTTCTCGGCCATTCTCACGGCGCATGCGCGCTTTGTCGCCGAGAAATCGGGTCTGGCGATCAACGTCTCCGAGGCCGCGCCGTTTCCCGAGCTCGGCGAGGCGACCGCACTGATGTTCTTCCGCGCCGCCCAGGAGGCGCTCAACAACGTCGTGCGCCATGCGCACGCGCGCAGGGTCGACATCGAGCTGCGCGCCCTCGACGATCGCATCACGATGCGGGTTCGCGATGACGGCATCGGAATCGACCCCAACGCGCTCGACAAGTCGGGCGCGCTCGGTCTGCTCGAAATCCGCGAGCGATTCGCGGCGCTCGGCGGAGAACTCACGGTGAAAAAGGGCGCCGACGCCGGCACGGTCGTGACGATCGCTCTGCCGACAGCCTCGGTTCAGCCGGCCGCGGCGAACCCGCGCCGCTAAAGGCCGGCGTCGCGGGCCGCCACCGGGGAATGCGTGCAGATCCTGAGCCTCGCCTATGCCGTCGTCTGCGTTTTTGGTGCCGCGGTGGTTCGAGGCTACAGCGGATTCGGCTTCTCGCTGCTCGCGATCGTCGCGCTGTCGCTGCTGCTGCCGCCGACGCAGATCGTCCCGTCGATCTTCATCATGGAGGTGGCGGCCAGCCTGCATCTCTTGCCGGGCGTGTGGCGCGACATTCATTGGCAGGCGCTGCGGTGGCTCACGATCGGAAGCCTGCTCGGCACACCGTTCGGCGTTTACGCGCTCGCGCATGTGCCGGCCGCCCCGATGACGCTCGCGCTCGCGGTGTTCGTGCTGATTGCCGCGATCCTGCTCGCCCGCGGCTACGCCCTCAAGTCCCTGCCGGGCGCGGCCGCGACCTTGGCAACCGGCACCGCATCGGGCCTGTGCAACGGCGGATTCGGCATCGGCGGGCCGCCGGTGATCCTGTTCTTTTTCAGTTCACCGGCGGGTGCGGCCGTGGGTCGCGCCTCGATGATCGCGTACTTCCTGTTGACCGACCTCACCGGCCTTGCCTGGCAGGGCTGGAACGGCCTGCTCGACCGCGCGACGCTGTGGCGCGCGCTGATCTTCCTGCCGCCGCTCGCCGCCGGCATTTGGCTCGGCAATCGCGGCTTCAAGAGCGCCAACCCCGCGGATTTTCGGCGTTGGGTGCTGCGCCTCTTGATGCTGCTCGCGCTATTGACGGGTGCGAGGGCATTGAGCCAGATTCTGTAACACCGGCGATGCGGCCGGGCCGCCGCCGGGGGCATTTGCAACGCGCGTCACAGAGTCGATAAACGCGCGTCACAGTTCGTCAAAACCGCGGTGTTCGACAGGTTCGCGTAAGCTTGACTCGATAGCCTGCAACTCATGAATAGGCTGGATACGACCATGAATATGCCGCTTCGCGCCCGGATTGCCGCCAGGAGTGCTCGACGCGCGCGCCGATCCGGTTTCACGCTGATCGAAATGCTGATGGCGCTCACGGTTGCGGGGATCGTCATCGCGCTCGCGGTTCCATCGTTTCGCTACATCACCAACTCGAACCGCATCGCGAGCGAGATCAACGGCTTGCTCGGGGACCTGCAGTACGCACGCGCCGAGGCGATCAAAGAGGGTCGCAGCGTGACGGTTTGCGTCTCGGCGAGCGGGACGGGCTGCGCCGGCACGACGACTTGGCAGAACGGCTGGATCGTGTTCCAGGATCCCAACGCCAACGGCGTCGTCGATGCGGGCGAGACGATTCTTCGCGTGCAGACGACCTTCACGGGCACCGATACCTTCGTGGCATCCAACGGAGTCGGCGCGATCACATTCAACCGCGAGGGCTACGCGGTCGGCATGGCCGCCGGCACCCAGATTAGCTTGCATGATGCGACCGGCAACAACGCCTGGACGCGCTGCCTCGAGATCAATCTGGTCGGCCAGACGACTTCGCAGATGTACGGCAACATCACCAATGGCGCGACCTGTCAATGAGAACCATGAATTCTGACCTCAGACACATCCGGCCGCGAGCGCGCGGCTTCACCCTGCTCGAAGTGATGGTGGCACTCGTGATCACCTCGATCGGGCTGCTCGGCATCGCCAAGATCCAGGCGCTGGCGTATGCAAGCACCGGAACCGCGAGCATGCGATCGCTGGTCGCATTGCAGGCTTCGGGGCTCGCGGCGGCGATGCATGCCGATCGCGGCTACTGGGCCGCGGGTTCGGCGCCGATTCCGGTCACGATCACCGGTGCCACGATCAGCGATGCGACTTTGAATGCGACCGCGGCGGCCCCGAATACCTGCGCCACCGGTGCCGGAGCCCTGCCGTGCCCAATGTACTGCGCCACCGGCAACGGCAATGCACCGTGCCCGGTGGCCACGATCGCCGCCGCCGATTTGCACACCTACGCCAACTCGCTCAATGCGATGCTCGGCAATTCCAATCCGGTCACCACGATCAACTGTCCGATCACGATTCCGATCACCTGCACGATTCAGGTGACCTGGAACGAGAAGGCCGTGTCGATCAACACCCAAAGCCAGGCCGGCACGACGGCCGCCACTTTCCTGCCGACCTACACCTTGTACGTGACGCCGTGATGCACACCGCCCGACTCGATACCCTTGGTAGATACGCTCGCCGCGGATTCACGCTGATCGAGCTCATGATCGCGCTGCTCGTGGGATTGTTCCTGCTGGGCGCGCTGCTCACGATCGTCCAGGCCAACAAGCAGGCGTTCGGCAGCCAGAACCTGCTCTCGCAGTTGCAGGACAACGAGCGCATGGCGATGACGATGATCACCGACGTGATTCAATCCGCGGGTTATTTCTCGAATCCCATCAACAATACCCAAACGTTGGTGTTCCAGCCTGCCGGCGCATTCGGAGCGCTGCAGACGATCAGCGGCGTCTACAACCCGGCGCTTCCCGGCGATCAAATCTCGGTGCGCTACTGGACCGATACGACACCCGTTACCGGCGTTCCCGGCGACGCGCAAATCCTCAATTGCAGCGGCGCGGGCAATACCACCGGCGGGCCGCTCATGATGGTCAACACCTTCCAGGTCATCGGCGGCCAGCTCGTCTGTACGATGAACGGCACCGCCTACAACCTCGTGGGCAGCACGGCCGGCAATCTGACGGTCACGAATATGACGATTCTCTACGGCGTCAAGGATAACGTCGGGGCCGCCGGCAACAACGTCGATACCTACATGAACGCAACGCAGGTCACGGCGGCCGGCGACTGGGGCAATGTGATTTCGGTGCTGGTCATCTTGACGTTCAACAATCCCTTGGCCGGACCCAGCAATCCGGCTCAGCCGGCGACGGTGAGCATTCAGCGGGTCATCGGCGTCATGAACCAATCGGGGCCCATGCTATGACGTTCAATCACCTTGGTGCGCGCGCCGCGCAGCGCGGAATCGTGCTCGTCACGAGCCTATTGCTGCTGCTGGTCGTCACGATCATCGCGCTCAGCATGTTCCGCAGTTTCGGCATGTCGGAGAAGATCGCCGGCAATATGCGCGAGAAGCAGCGCGCGCTGCAGGCCGCGGTGTCCGCGCAGGAATATGCCGAGAACTGGCTCAGCACCGGCGGGTCGACCAGCGCGTCGGTGCCGTGCACGGCCTTGCTCAATGCCAACATCGGCCAGGGACAGATCTGCAATCTCGCGCTCTCGCAAGTCGTTCCGGGCGGCGACGTGACCAACGTTCCCTGGACGACCGGCGGCGCACCCGTCGGCGTCTCTTATCTGCCGGCGACCTCCTTCAATGTCAGCACGACGGTGACGTTCAATCTCGCGAGCTCCGCCAATCCAAGCTACTACTCGGTGCCGATTTTCTATATCGCCGATATGGGGCCGTCCTCGGATCCGACGATTCCGGGCGAGATCTATCAGATCGACGCGGTCGGCTACGGCGGCGTCGCGACGACGGCCGCGGTCGTCGAAAGCACCTACGCGGTCTACACCAGTTCCAGCAATAGGACTCTGTGATGAATACCAAAATATTAGCCTCATTCCTGGTCATTCTGATCGGCGCCGGTTTCGCGGGCACGAGCCGGGCGCAAATCAGCTTCGCCGAAGACTTCACGGGTGGCGGGAATGTCAACAGCTGGTACTTCGTCAAGGGCGCCTGCCTGACCGCGGGCACCTCGAGCTCGCAGGTGAGTCCGGGCGTGATCCCGAGCTGCAACAGCATCCTCGCAAGCTATTACAACACCGCTGCCAACGCCGACCCCTACCTGCTCGGCGGCGCACTCGGCTACCTGGGATCGGCGACCGCGCCCGGCAGCCTCGCCTCCCAAGTCGAAGATCCGATCGGCCAGGGCGCGCTGCGCTTCACGAACGGCTCGATCAACATCGGCGGCAGCTGGAAATACGGACACAACGAACGCGGCGCGATTCTCTCGGCCAATACCTTCCCGACGAACGCGGGCATCCAGGTCACGTTCAAGACGATCACCTACCACGGCGATGGCGGCGGTGCGGGCGCCGACGGCGCGGACGGCATCAGCTTCTTCCTGCAGGACGGCAGCCAAACGCCCGGACTCGGCGCCTTCGGCGGCAGCCTTGCGTACTCCTGCTCGAACAACAATACGCCGCATGACGGTCTGACCGGCGGCTACATCGGCCTCGGCATCGACGAGTACGGCAACTTTTTGAACGGCACGTATTTGAACCCGGATTACACCGGCACCAATGCGGCGACCGGCGACAACTCGGCCTACGGCTACGGTTACAAACCGGATCGCATCGGCTTGCGCGGCGCCGGCAGCGTCTCCTGGGCGGCGCTCACGGCGGCCTACGGAACCGATCCGGGCAACGCGGGACTGCCGTTTTATCCGGCCACGATGGCGACCACCTGCAACAACGCGGGCGGTACCTACAGCGCGGCGACCAACAATTGCATCGATATTTGCTCGACCGCGGGCTCTTACTACGACGCCTCGACCGGCCTCTGCAATCGAGCCTGCGCGGTCAACACGACCTATAATCCGACCGCGAACATGTGCGAGTCGTGCACGAGCGTCAGCGGTACTTACAACCCGGCGGGGAACACCTGCATCAACACCACGAGCTGCGTGGCCGGCACGACCTATTACTCGAGCACCAACACCTGCGATTCCTGCCCGGCGTCGGGCTATGCGACCGGCACCTACAGCGCCGGCATGTGCATTAAGAGCTGTCCGACGGGCTACACGTACAGCGCGACCGGTACCGGATACTGCTATCCCACGGGCGACATGACGAGCGGCAATCCGCTGAATTACTGTCCGGCCGGCGACACCATCAACGGGACCGCCTGCTATCCGACCGGCTCGGTCTACAGTACCGGCTACTACTGTCCGAGCGGTGACACGATCAACGGTCAATATTGTTATCCGACCGGATCCGTCTACGCGGCCGGATACTACTGCGCGTCCGGCCAGACGATCACCGGCACGAACTGCTATCCGACCGGAGACTCGAACGCGGGAGCGTTCTATTGCCCGTCGGGCCAGACGATCAACGTCAACGTGTGCTATCCGAACGGCCTGTCACACGCCGGGAACTACTACTGTCCGACCGGCCAGACGATTTCGGGCACCTCGTGTTATCCGACCGGCGACTCGAACAGCGGCACGCTCTATTGTCCGTCGGGCCAGACGCTGTCGGGGAGTTCGTGCTATCCGACCGGCGACTCGAACAGCGGCACGAACTATTGCCCGTCGGGTCAGACGATCAGCGGGACCAACTGCTATCCGACCGGCAGTGTGTATAGCGGCGGTTATTACTGCCCCACGGGCAATTCCGTCAACGGCACCTACTGCGTGCCGACCGGCGATGCCTATGCCGCGGGCTATGTCTGCCCGTCCGGCAAGGCGATCAGTGGGACGTACTGTTATCCCAGCGGCGATGTGTTCAGCGGCGGCTATTACTGCACGTCCGGTAACGTCGTCAACGGCACGTACTGCTCTCCGACCGGCGACGCCTATAGCGCGGGCCACTACTGTGGTTCCGGACTCGCGATCAACGGTACCTACTGCTATCCGTCCGCGGATGTGTTCAGCGGCGGCTATTACTGCGCCGCCGGCAACACCGTCAACGGCACCTACTGCTCTCCGACCGGCGACGCTTATAGTGCGGGCCACTATTGCGGCTCCGGACTTGCGATCAGCGGCACGTCTTGCTACCCGAGCGCCGATGCGTATGCGTCGGGGCATTACTGCCCCACCGCCGGCAACGTGATCAACGCAGGCGGAACAGAATGCTGTCCGAGCGGAACCACCTATACCGGTCCGCTATGTTCGAACGGCGCCACGCCGACCGCGCCGTCCGTCGCGACCACCGCGACCGTTGCGCCCTCTGCCACGGCTGCGTCCACCGCGACCGTCGCGCCTTCTGCCACGGCCGCAACCAACGCGACCGCCGCGGCCGCCGCGACCGCAGCGCCCGTTGCGACCGCGATGACGGCTGCGACCACGATGCCCGCCGCGACCGCAATGCCCGCGGCGACACCGATGACCCCGGCGACCGTCTCGCCGGCCGCGACGGCGGCGCTCGTTGCGACCGCGGCGCCCGCCGCGACCAGCGTCACGCCGACCCAGGTATCGACGCTGATCACGACTCCGGTGGCGACCGCGCCGTCGACTTATGCCGCGACGACCGGCAATGTCGACGCGCAGTACGCGGTGCAGAACACCTGCAAGACCGGCTCTCTCTATAACTATGAGACGCCCACCGCGCCCACCAACGCGGGTACCGCGACTCTGACCAATGCCGGCAACACCGCCGGCATCCTCGACTACGCGCCGATCACCGGTGCGTACAAGGAACTCACCGCGTTTCAGATCGCCAACGAGGGCGCGACGACGCGCACCCAGGCGACCCCGATCTTCTACAACTTGAAGATCACCCAGGATGGCCTCCTGAGTCTTTCGTACAGCGTCAGCGGCGGCGCCTATTCGTACCTCATCAAGGCTCAATCGATCACCGCCTCGAACGGCCCGCTGCCTGCGACCTTCCGCGTCGGGTTCGCAGGATCCGACGGCGGCGCCAGCAACGTTCACGAGATCATGTGTTTCAAGGCGGCCTCTGCGAATCAGTCGGGTTCTTCGGCAACCGTCAACGAAAAGGAAGCGGCGAAGGTCGAGGCGGGCACACAGGCCTACTTCGCCTTCTATGACCCGAACGATTGGACCGGCACCTTGACGGCCAACAATCTCATCGACACGGCCGGCATCGTCACCGTGAGCACGACGGCCAATTGGGACGCGGGCTGCTTGTTGAACGGCACCGGGACCGGCACGCCGGCGAGCGGTGGCGGATGCGGAACGACCGGCGCCTCCGGTCCGACCACTGCGACGCCGGCACCGTCGAGCCGCGTGATGCTCACCTGGGACACGGTCGCGGGCGTCGGCATCCCGTTCGAATGGACGAGCCTCAATGCGGCCCAGCAGGCCGCGCTCACCTTCGGGGATGCCTCGCCGACCAATCTGCGCCTGAACTATCTGCGCGGCGACCGCACCAATGAGATCAACTCGGCGGGCGTCGGTCTGTTCCGGGCGCGCGACAACGTGCTCGGCGACATCGTGGATTCGAGCCCGACCTGGGAAGGGCCGCCGACCTCGCCGTACACGGCGACCTGGGTCGATCGGCTCAACTCGAGCACCTCGATGCCGGAGAATTCCGGCACTCAGAACTATTTGCAGTTCACGGCTGCCGAGCAGACGCGGCAGAACGTCGTTTACGTCGGATCCAACGATGGATTCCTGCACGGGTTCCGCGCGGGCCGCTTCGACAACAACGGCAACTTCGTCGGCAACGACGCGACGGCCCCGAACGACGGCCAGGAAATCATGGCCTATATGCCGGGATCGACGCTGTCGAGCCCCCTGGCGTCGACCGCGGTCGGCGGCTGCGCCAACAATGCAACGACACAAACGATCGTGCAGCAGATCCACGGCACGACGCCGATCGTCGGCGCCAATCCCGAATGTGTCGAGGGAACCCTCGATTATTCGAACACCCAGTACGGCCATAACTTCTTCGTCGATGCGACGCCCAGCACCTTCGACCTGTTCTTCGGCGGGCAGTGGCATACCTGGCTCGTCGGCGGCCTCGGCATCGGCGGCTCGGCGATTTATCGCGCTGGACGTCACGAGCCCGTCGACCGCGTGGTTCAGCGAGGGCAATGCCTCGAGCGTCGTGGTCGGCGAGTGGAACTCATCGACGATCAACTGCTCGCTGGTCTCCAACTGCGGCGCCAATCTCGGCAACACCTTCGGGACGCCGCAGATCCGGCGTCTGCACGACGGCAACTGGGCGGTCATATTCGGCAACGGGTTCGGCAGCCAATCGGGCGACGCGGGCATCTACGTGATGACCGTCAACATCAACACCGGTGCGCAGACCTTCTATTACCTCAGCACCAATACCGCGGGCACGAACAACGGCATCGCCTATGTGACGCCGGCCGATCTCGACGGCGACCACATCACCGACTACGTCTATGCAGGCGACCTGCTCGGCAACATCTGGCGCTTCGACCTGACCAGCAGCACCGAGTCGCAGTGGGCCGCGGCGCCCGCGCCGATGTTCACGACGCAGTCCGGCCAGCCGATCACGACCCAATTGCTCGTGATCTCGACGACCGCGGCCGGCGGCGCGCCGCGCCTGCTGGTCGAGTTCGGCACCGGCCAGCGTAACCAGCTGACCAATCTCGGCCCGGTGCAATACGCGAGCGGCACTCAGTCGCTGTACGGCGTCTGGGACTGGAACATGACCGAGTGGAACGCGCTGTCGCCGACCTCGACCTACCTCAGCCTGCCGGCGACCGCCTTCGCGACCGGGTTGTCCTCGCCGTACACGCTGATCGCGTCGAACTTGCAGGCGCAAAATCTCACGCTGAACGCGTCCAACGGCGACGTCGACGGCACGAATCTCGCGGTCTGCTGGCAGGGCACGGCGACCTGCGGTTCGGGCAACACGGCATTCGGCTGGTACGCCAACCTGCCGAACGCCAACGAGCAGATCATCTTCAACCCGGTGTTCTACCAGGGCGCATTCGTGGTCAACTCGACGGTGCCGGCGAACAACGTGGCGACCTCCTGCACGAGCAACCTGGATACCGGCTACACCTACGCGCTCGCGGTCGGCAACGGCGGTATCTTCACCAATACGTTCCCGACCTTCAGCAAGAACGGCACCTTGATCTCCGATGCGCTCGAGGCCGGTGTCATGACGAATGCGACGGGTAGCGTCTATATCGTGACGACGGGCCAAGGGACATCGAACATCGTTTATCAGACGATCTCCGGTACGCCCGGCTCGCAAGAGGTCAATATTCCCTCGAACACCAAGGCCAAGCGTCTGACCTGGGTTGAGAAGCGATGAGCAACCGGAGCAAGCGAATGATCGAGAGCCGCACGACGCGATCGGCGCCCCAGGGCGGCTTCACGCTGATCGAGCTCATGATCACGGTCGCGATCGTCGCGATTCTCGCGACCATCGCGGCGACCTCGTACACCCATCAGGTGCAGCAGTCGCGGCGCACCGATGCGCGCAGCGCTCTGCTCGACCTCGCCGGTCGCGAGGAAAAGCTCTTCAGCACGGTCAACGCCTACAGTTCCACGGCGACCGATCTCGGCTACGTGGGCGTATTCCCGGTGACGGTGGGCAGCGGCTATTACCAGGTTACCGTCACGGTTCCCGACCCGGCCCAAGCGGCGCTGACGCCGACGACCTACATCATCACCGCGACCCCGATCGGACCGCAGGCGTCCGACGTCACCTGTACGTCATTGTCGCGTCAATCAGCTCGGCGTTCAATCCGCGACGCCGGCGGCCAATGCACAGACCTGCTGGGGTAACTGAGGCCGCGGCGAGCCCTGGTCAATTCAGCTGGGCGACAGGCGGTAAGGTTCCGAAAGCCCGAAGACAACGCAATGCGAACAGCGCTTGCGAGCGATCACCGCTGGAAACATCGACATCCGCATCCGTGATCGGTCCACCGGACATCACAGATCCCCGCAGACTGATGTGGGCGACATCGCGCATCAGATCGGCCTCATCCCGATAAATACGGCGACAAAGACTCAAGGTTGCGGCACGGTCGCCGCGGGCGGCCGGCGGCTCGCCGGCGAGGCGCAGGTCGGCATCCATAGCGATACTCGGCAGCGGGACCGGCTCGAGGCGCGGCGACATCGTGCGGATCGCTTGGCGCGGTGATTCGAGCCTCGGCGGCGACCGGCTCGCCGGCACCTCGGCAGCAGTCGGACTGACGAGCAGCAGTGCGGGGAATTCGATGTCCGGCGCGGAGTCCGAGGCCCAGGCGACGTGGGCACCTGAGCCGACGATGAACCATTGTGCAACAATCGCATGCAAAGACAGCGTTCCGATGAGCGCGAGGCTGCGATGGAACCATCGATCGCGTCGCTCCACGCTTCTCGTGGAAACTATCGCGGCTGAAGCGCTATTTCGCACGGCGATCCGCCCGGCGCCGCGGGCGGCAAACCTCAGCCGTCGACCTTCAGCGCGCGACGGCCGCGCAGCACCGCGAGAATTCCCGCCATCAGAGTCAATCCGGCAGCCGCCGAGGACGAATCGATCTCCGGTGCAGCCACGCTCTGGGCCGTCACGGAAAAGCCGACGTCGACCAGATCGCTGAGAGTTCCGGCGTCGATCCCGCCCAGGATCGAAAACACGCCGGAATTGGCAGCCACCGGCGTCGCCGCCGACCAGGAGACGTCGAATATCTGGAAAGAGCCGCTGTTCGCACCCGCACTCAACGAGAGTGGCGCGTTATTGAAGAACGGCGTGTCGTCGAGCGTCAGTGGTGAAGAAATCATGAAAGTGTCGGCATTCAGATAGAGCGCCGCAGTCCCCGGATTGGTCACCGTCGCAAAAAAATCGACGGTGTCGACGCCCCCCGACTGGGTCACGGTACCCTCGGTGAGCGTCATATCGAGGGACTGCGCACGCACGGGCGCCGCGAGGCAGACCGCCGCACCCATGACCACGGTGGAAAGGATCGCTTGTCTTATGTTCATTCGCATATTCTCCGATGCAATTCGTTCAAGTCGATTAAAGCCCATTTGTCGGTGCTACGGCAAACTGATCGAACGCAAACTGACGCCCCACGTGCCGCTCAAGCCGGCACCCGCATAGCTGCCGCTGATCGAGAAGCGCACTGAAGTGCCCGCAGTCGCCGCACTGGTCGGGAACGTCAACACGAAAGAACCCTTGCCGCCGGGAGCGAGCGCCGTGATCGGCGATGCTGGCGCCGACTGCGCGGCGCCGTTCAGCGCCGCCGAAGTCTCCGAGACCGTCGCCGCCGTATTGCCGTTATTCTGTAAAGTCACCGTGATGGACCACGGCTGGCCTGCGCCGCCCGTGACCACCGGCGAGCCGGCGAGCGCAACGACGATCGTCGGTGTGGTCGCCGGCCCGGTGGAGACGACGAGATTGACCGGCGAGCCGTCGCTCACGAGGGTCCCGGCAGCCGGCGTC
The DNA here is from genome assembly GCA_963782845.1 of uncultured Gammaproteobacteria bacterium. Taxonomy (GTDB): domain Bacteria; phylum Pseudomonadota; class Gammaproteobacteria; order Steroidobacterales; family Steroidobacteraceae; genus Bog-1198. Next base: position 897,305 of record CAWALM010000004.1, read on the forward strand.
TCGCTGATGACATCGCCCACCACGACGACCGCGCTTGCGGCGCTCGAGACGGTTCCCACCACCAAGCCCGCTCCCGTGATCGAGTTCGAAGCCGCCGCTTGCGTCAAGTCGACGACGTTGGGTACGGTGGTCGTCGGCGGGCCGCTCGAGAGCTGCAGGCTCACCGAGGTGCCGTCGGTCACCGAGGTTCCGGCGGCAGGCGCCTCAGCGATCACGAGACCCGCGGCCACGGTCGTGCTCGCGACCGTGGTGACGGTTCCGACTGCAAGCGACGCGTTCGTGATCGCGGTGGTCGCCGCCGCCTGGGTATCGCCCACGACATTGGGTACGGTGGTCGTCGGTGGCCCGAGCGAGACCACGAGGTTCACTGACGAGCCGTCACTCACGATGGTTCCCGCTGTGGGCGCCTGACTGATGACTTTACCCGCCGCCACGGTCGTGCTCGAAGCCGTCGTGATGGTCCCGACCGCAAGCGACACGTTCGTGATCGCGGTGGTCGCCGCCGCCTGGGTATCGCCGACGACGGTGGGTACGGTGGTCGTCGGCGGGCCGCTCGAGAGCTGCAGGCTCACCGAGGTGCCGTCGGTCACCGAAGTTCCGGCGGCAGGCGCCTCAGTGATCACGAGACCCGCGGCCACGGTCGTGCTCGCGACCGTCGTGATGGTCCCGACTGCAAGCGACGCGTTCGTGATCGCGGTGGTCGCGGCCGCCTGGGTATCGCCCACGACATTGGGTACGGTGGTCGTCGGTGGCCCGAGCGAGACCACGAGGTTCACTGACGAGCCGTCACTCACGATGGTTCCCGCTGTGGGCGCCTGACTGATGACTTTACCCGCCGCCACGGTCGTGCTCGAAGCCGTCGTGATGGTCCCGACTGCAAGCGACACGTTCGTGATCGCGGTGGTCGCCGCCGCCTGCGTATCGCCGACGACATTCGGCACTGTCGTGGTCGGCGGCGGACCCGCCGGATCGACCGCCAGAGTGACCGTGGCGCCGGCGGTCCCGTAATAGGGATAGACCCCGACCATCGTGGGTGTCAGGACGCCGGTAGTCGTCATTGGCACGGTCGCGGTCTGTTGACCTGCGGCAAACGTGGCGATCGTCGACGTCACAACCGCCGTGTTGTCGCTGTCGATGAACACATAGGCACCGCTCGCCGGCGCGCCCTGGTTCAAGGTGACGGTGGCCGATACGCTGGAGCCGCCGACCACCGGGTTCGGGCTCAGCGACAGGCTCGTCGTAAATGCCGGATCAATGACCAGCGAAAACGCTAGTGACCCTGAGTCGCCATTCGAATCGCTCGCCACCACAGAGAATGGGTAGGTCCCCGTCGAGGTTGGACTGCCATTGAGTGACCCATACGCCCAGTTGACTCCAGGCGGCAGCAAGCCGGTCGGACAGCCGCTGCCGGGACCGATACTGTAGGGATTATTGGAGCAGCACGTGGTCGTGTCGGGGGCCCCGGATGGAAGGGTCGCGCAAATATTGATCGAACCACCGATCGCGTTCGGCGAGGAGAACGTCACTGGGAATCCGTTCGGCGGATAGCTGAGGCCCACATATCCCACGGGGATTGTGGTCGGGGTGATCGTCAGCGGAAAGGTTCCGGTGCCCGTGCCCGAGAGTCCAATCAATTGCGGCGTATCGCGCTCGAGGTCGAGAACCGCCAGGCCGCCCTGGGAGAGCACACTCGTCGGCGGCGTGAACACGATCGTCTCTTCGCAGAATCCCGCGCCGTTGCCGAACAAGTCGGCGTAGCCTTGAGTACAGGATCCTCCGGTCGTCGTGAAGTTGCCGAGAATCACGAACCCCGGTTCCGAGGTATTGACCGCGCTGTTATTGACGATATTGAAGAGCGCGGGGACGCTATTGGTGCCGTCCGCCACGGATCCAAACCCGTAAGTCAGCGGCGCATTGAGCGGCTGCGCACTCACCGTCGGTCCCGACCCGGTGACCGAAATCGTCAGCTGCGGGCTGGGCGCCGGCGGCGGTCCATTGAGCACGTTGATGGCGCCGGTGACCGACGCGGAATTGGCGGTCGCCGCAATCACATAACCGGAGTTCGATACATACGCGGCATGGTTCGAGGAGTTGACGGTGACCGACAGAGTTCCGCTCGACGTACCGTAGGCACCGAGCGGGCTGCCGATGGCGAGCGTACCGATCGCACTATTGCTGGCGCCGTTCCAAGCCGTGACACTGATACCGCTTGCGCCCAATCCCGCGGTGCCGTCGCAGGTCGTGAAGTAGGCGACGTTCTCGGTCGGGTCCACTGCCACGAAGGTACCGTAGCTGCCGCAGGGAATGCCGGAGGCGGGTGCAACGGTTTTTTGCACGCCGCTCGCCAAATTGATCTGTGTCACATTGCCGTAGCCGGTGCTGAGGTAGGCGTTCTCGCTGGTCGAGTCCACGACGGCGCTCGTGGGGTAATAGCCCAGATAATAGGTCTGCAGTCCCCCGCCGTTCGGGTTGTAAATATGGGCCGCCTCGTCTTCCGAGTCGGCGATCACGACCTTGTGGCTCTTTTGGTCGACGGCCACCGAATTGATGCCGACATTCGTGAAGCCGCTGATGAGGTACGAAACCGTATCGGTGATCGTATTGGTCACCCCGTTGATGATCGCGAGCGAGTAGTTCTCGGAGCCGAAGCTCGCCGGACCATCGACGATCGCGTACACCGTGTGAGTGCCGGTGTCCACCGCGATCGCGCCGAGCGGCAGGATCCCCGTGATGTTCGTGACCAACTGCGCGTGCGTCGTGATCGCGCTGCCGGTTCGCTGCGGACCCTGGATCACCGTGATTTTGGTGTCACCCGAATCGGAAACATAGATCATGTTCAAGCCGGGATCGACCGCGATTCCCGCGGGGCTGGCCCCGGCGGTGATCACTGAATCGATCGTGTGCGTCAGCGCATCGATGACCGTGACCGTGCCGTTGCCATTGGCGGCATAAACGAAATTGTTCACGGGGTCGACCGTGAGGTAGACGACGCCCGTGTTGGACGGAGAGGGAATGTTGGCGACCACCGAATCGTCGACCGTGCTGTAGACCACGATATCGTTGAACGGGCCGCCGATCGTGTAATTCCCCTTACTGACCGCGGCGTACAAGCTCGGGTCCGCGGGATTGGTGTTCACGGCCGTCTGATAAGCGAAATTGGGAATCGCGTCCGACATTGCCGGCGGCACTCCGGGTCCCGCGGAGACGTCGATGTTGACCGGCGAGCCATTGAGCGCGCTTGCGAACGGCGACGGACTTTGGCTCGTCACGATGCCGGCCGGCACGAGGTCGTTCAACTGCGGTGCGACGGTGCCGAGCGTCAAGCCCTGCGACACGATCAGGTTCGTCGCCGCGGCCTGCGTGGCACCGATCACGGCGGGAACGGTCGCTGAACCCACGGGCGGGGGGACGAAGGCCGTGGGCGAGACTATCCCGCCCCAGTCGATCGTGATGGCCCCGAACTCGGCGTAATCGTTGATCGTCCAAACCGGCGTGGTGCCGCCGCCGAGACAGCCGATGAAGGGGGGTGGGGCAGGCGGGACGGGCGGCACATACGGATAAAACAACAGCGGTCCCGTCTGGCAACCCTCGAACTCGTACCCCAGGCCCACCGGGCTCGTGGTCGCGCCGCCGATGATCAGGTGCGCATCGGCCGGCAGGCCGAGCGCCGTGCTCGTGACATTCGAGGCGGTGAAATCGAAAACGGCATAATTCGACCCCGGCACCGCGCTGATCGTGAACGGCTGTCCGCCGGGGCCGTACAAGTTGTACGCGCCGGAGCCATTGCTGAGCGTGATGCTGTACGCGCCGCTGTAGGTAACGCACATGGTCGACGAGGGCGGCGACGGAGTGAGGATCGGGGAAGGCAGGCACAGGTATTGGCCCGTCAGCAGCGTGTAGGGCGGCTGCTGCACGACGATCAGCGGCGGCCCGACTTGGGCGTAGACGATCGCACCTACGTCGAAGCCCGCACCGATCGAGAAGTCGTAGGTGTTGCCGTTGCCGTCGGTGACGCAAGCCGTGCAACTGCCGACGATATGATCTCCGTCAGCCATCGGCGTGTAGCTGATCACGGCGTTGGACCCACCACCGAACAGTGAGATCGGAGCGCTCGATACGGCGCCCGACGGGAACAGGGTCACCACCGAATTCTGCAGCACCGCGGTGCCCGGAAATGGCGACACTTGGGCGACCGTGCCGAGCGGCTCCGGGCTGTTGACCAAGGAGGGCCCGGTGTTTTCCGTCAGACTCGCAGCTGTGAGTAGTGCAGTCGCCGCCGCGATGCTCGACCCGAGCGTGATCGGCGGCACTGCGACGCCGGCGATGACCACGTCCACCGGCGTCCCGGCTGTCTCCGTCGTCCCCGGCAGCGGCGATTGGCTGATGACTTGGCCGACGGGTACCGTGCCGCTCAAAGCGGCACTGAAATTGGCAGTCAAACCGGCGGCAATCAACGCGGCATTCGCGGCGGCCTGCGTTTCCCCCGGCAGCACCACGTTCGGCACGGTGTTCGCGTGAGCGGTACCGGCCGCGAATGTCGAGAACGCGGCGATCACGCCGCAAAACACGATTCGCGCCAACACCGATGCGGCGAGAGATTGGAGGCGGGCTAAAGCGGTACGGTTGAACATGATTGATTCCGTTCGGTAAGAGTAAGCGCGCAGAAACCTGCTCGTGACTCGCGTCGCCGCGGCACGGCGGTCGGCCTGGGCGGCAACCGGATTATTCGGCATCTTGTCTCCCTTCGATCCTTGAAAGACGCTGGGGCGCGTCCATTGGAGGCTCGCGGCGACGCCGCTCGATCCTCAGGAAATTATTTCGGTTTCCACAAGAGAACACGTAATGCGGACGCGAATCCGGACATCGCGGGCAAAAAAATTTGGATTGGATGCGGCGTGGTCCGGCCGCGATTGAACATAATCCGCAGCGCAGCCGCGCGACGCGCGGGTGAATGGCGGATGGGCGCACGCGAATCGCGCGCCGTGGCCGGTCGTGGAGCGCCCCGCCGGCGGGCGCTCCACGATCAGATCTTCATCAGAAACTCAGAACTTTTGTCCGAATCGCAGACCGATCGTGCGCGGCGGGTTCGGCACGTTGTAGACCGCGATCTGCCCGCAACTCGAGATGTCGCACTCCGCGAACCGGTCGAGCACCGCGCGCTTGTCGAACGCGTTGTTGACGTAGAGTTCGGCCGTCAAGCCTTCCTTCTCGATGCCGCCGGAGAAATCGCCGACGAAATACGAGGGCTCCTCGCCGAGCGCCTGCGCAGCCGCCTCGCGCAGATCCCCCGAGCGCGTGCCGACGTAAACACCTGCGGCCTGCAGATGGCCTTGGAAGCTGCCGCCGATTTCGAAGACATAGCGCGCGGTGATATCGCCCTTGACCTTCGGGGTCACGGGCAATTGGGTCCCTGACGGCGCGTACTGCTCATATCCCGGCGTCGCGCATTGCCCCGCGGTGCCGCCGCAATAAGTCTGCGTGAGCTTGGGATCGAGCAGCGAGAGACCGGCCGACAGAGTCAGGCCCTGCGTGACCGCGAATTCCAGATCCGTCTCGAATCCCTTGATTTCCGCTTCGCCGGCGTTCGCGATGATCGTGAGCGCATTGGGTCCGAGATAGGCGAATTGGAAGTCCTTCCATTTCTCGACGAAGAACGCGCCGTTGAATCGCACGCGATTGTCGTCCCAGGCGGTCTTCCAGCCGAACTCGTAGTTGTCGAGATAATCCGGCTTGTACGGCGGCAGCGTGCCGCCGCCGTTGCGGTTGACGCCGCCTGGGCGGAAGCCCTTCGAATAGGTCACGTAGATGAGGTGATCCTTGTCGAACTTGTAGGTCAAGTTCAATTTCGGCGAGGTTCCCGAGTCCGCGGTGCGTCCATTCAAGTCCTGGCACGGCGCTCCATGGAACGGTACGAACGGCGTGAAGCAGGTCGCAACGCCCTCGTGGCTGCTGAAATTGTCGCTGAATCCGTAGAAGCCCTGCAGCGTGTTGTCGTAGCGGAAATAGCGCAGGCCGGCGTTCCCGGTCAAGTTCGGCAAGAAGTCATAGGAAAATTCGCCGAATATCGCGGAGTCCCGATCGACGCGCTCCTGGTCCGTGAGCCACAGGGTGCCCGGCCAGCCGGGGATCGACAGGCTGTCGGCGAGCGGGTCGCCGGCGTTGTCGACGACATAGTCCTGCAGGATCTCGTGGACCTGGCGCTGCGCGAACAGGCCGCCGACGAAACGGAACGGATTTTCCTTGGGCGTGGAGATGCGCAGTTCGTTACTGATCTTGGTGTAATGATCGCGGCCGATGATGTTTTGCGCCGGATTGACCAGCTTGCCGGCATTGTCTGTGAAGTAGGCGCCGTAGCCGTAGGCCTGGTCGTAGAACAAGGAATAGTCGGTGTAATCGGACGACTCATGCGTGTTGCGCGTCAGATAGGCGCCCGCATAGACGATATCGAAATCGGCGACCTTGCCCTCGATCGCAAGCGCGGACTGCACCCAGGAGTCGTGCACGGTTTCCGGAAAGTAGTTCTGCACGTTGAGATCGCCGACCGCCGGGTTGTAGGCGAAGTTGCCGTCGACCTGCTGGGACTGGCCCATGATCGTGGGCGTAATCGTCCAGTTGTCGCCGATGTTGACCTTGAGCGCCGCGCGGCCGCCGCTGGTTTCGACCGTGTTGAATTGCTTCTTGACGTAGGGGGCATTCGTGAACACGTCGCCCGAGCTCGGGAAGGTCACGGAGCCCGGCACGTTGTTGATGTAGCCCGCCTTCTTCTCGTCCCAGCCGACGAGGCGCACTGCCGCAAAATCCGTCAACGGAATGTTGACGAAGCCCTCGACGATATAGCCGTTGCCGCCATGGTCGACCGTGTTGCCCTCGACGTCGTAGCCGGCCTTGAAGCCGCTCGGATCCGGCTTGTTGGTGATCACGCGAATCGTTCCCGATTCGGAGCTCGCGCCATAGAGCGTGCCCTGGGGACCGTTCAAGACTTCGACGCGCTCGATATCGTAGATATGCACGTCGAGGTTGCCGTCGATCGTCGTGACCGGCTGTTCGTCGAGATACATGCCGACGCTCGGCAGCGAGCCCGAGTGATTGCCGTCGCCGCCGCTGACGACACCTCTTATATAAGTATGTTCGAATCCGGGACCGGCCGACTGGAACGAGACGCTCGGCAGGTACTTGACGTAATCGTCGAAATTGGTGACGTGCAGCTCTTCGAGCTTGGCGGTGCCGAGCGCCTGGATGCTGATCGGCACGTCCTGCAGGTTCTCGGTGCGCTTCTGCGCGGTGACGGTGATCTCTTCGAGTGTGGCCGCCTCATTGGCATCCGCCCCATAAGCGGCTTGCATGCAGGCCAGCAGCACCGGAATCACGGGGGCAGCCCGGCGCACAATGCGCGAGCGCCCGGATGCCGCACAACGCCTGAGTTTTCGCTGTCGACTTCTCGTCATTATCCATCCCCTTCAGTATTGATTGATCTAGCGCGTGAAGGATAAACGCCGCGTGCCGGATTGCCTAGAAACATCGTTTCAGAGCCCTAAATCGACCGAATGGGGCACCGGAAGGGTCACCGTAAGGGCCACCGGAAGGGCCACCGGAAGGGTCAGCGGCGACCGTCGGAAGGGGCTTTTGCGCCGGTATTTCGCCAGACACTCGCGAGCCAAGGCTGCTGCTCGCGCGGCAAGCCCGCCGGCCGATAGTAGTGCTCGAGTTCGCTGTAGCCGGCAAGCTCGAGGTGGCGGCGCCAGGCATCGAGGTCGTGGTAGGCGCCATAGCGGCCGCCGTTCCAGCCTTCCTGGTTCTCGCCGCGCGGATTGGAGCTGAACAGCACGCCGCCGGGCTTGAGCGCGGCGCGCAGCTCTGCGAGCACGCGCGGCAGTTCCTGGGTCGGCACGTGAAACAGCGAGGCGTTCGCGAAGATGCCGTCGAAGAGTCCTTGCGGCAGATCGAGCGCGAGAAAATCCTGCCGCCACACTTCGCAGCCCGAATCCTCGCGCGCCATCGCGGCGAATTCGGCGCTGCCGTCGAGGCCGATCGGGCGATGCCCGAGCTTTGCGAACGCCTTGAGGTCGCGCCCCGGACCGCAGCCGAAATCGAGGATCGTGAACGGCGGCTCGCCCACGATGTGCCTGAGCAGCGCCGCGATGTTCTGGCTCACGTCGTGATCGCGCGTGCCCGCCCGAAATTCCTCGGCGCGCCGGGCATAGTGCTCGAGCGTGCGTGCCGCGATTTCGCTGAGTTCTTGCGGTTCGAGCGGTCGGAGAGTCAAGCGGGTGCCTTGCGCATCATGGAGTCGGCCGGCATGGTATCGCCGGCCGAGGCGCTCGCGCCACCCTCGTTATCGCGTCAGGACGTCGAACAGCGAGAGCGTGATCATGATCGCGATCCCGAAGAAGCCGATGATCGCGATGACGCGCATCAAGGGGTGCGCGGAACTCAGGTGCATCGAGAACAGCATGACGAGCGAGGCTTGCGTCACGCTGATCGCGAGGTTGACGGGCGTGTGCGCGGCGCCCAAAGGCATGTACGCCGAGGCGACGGTCACCGCGAGCAGCACCATGAGGGCTGCCCAGACGAGAATGTAGACGATCGGGCGGGTTTCGGCTTGTGGCGTCATGATCGTGAGACCAGATAGAGAACGGGGAATACGAACAGCCAGATCACGTCGACGAGGTGCCAATACAGCCCGGTGACGTCGACCGGCGTGTAGTAGGCCGGACCGAACCGGTCGCGCGAGGCCATGACCGCGATCGTCGCGATGCAGCCGATGCCGATCAGCACGTGCAGCGCGTGCACGCCGGTGATGAAGAAGTACATATAGAAGAAGAGCTCGACCTGGTCGGCCTGGGCCCCCTCGTAGCGAAAGTTGAGGCGCGGCACGAGGTGCTCGAGGTAGTCGATGCGATACTCGACGGCCTTGATCGCGAGGAACGCGATGCCGAGGGCGACCGTGAGGCTGAGCCAACCCACCAGCGCGCGGCGCGCGCCGTGCCGCGCCGCATGCACGGCGAGCGCCATCGAGAGGCTGCTCGTGATCAGCACCGCGGTATTGACGCCCGCCAGCGGGAGATTCGTGAGGCGGCTCGCGGCCGCAAAGGCGTCCGGAAAGCGCACGCGCGTGATCGCGTAGGCGGCGAACAGCACGCCGAAGAACAGGATCTCGGTCGCGAGGAACAGCCAGATCCCGAGATTCGCGGCCGTGCGCTGCTGCTCGGCGTCGTCGAACTGGTGCTGGTGGGCAAACGTCGCGGCGTGCTCAGCCATGCGCGGACTCCGTCCGGTAGGCGTAGGCCTCTTCGGTCACGATCGGCGTGGTGTGGAAATTCATCGTCGGCGGCGGCGATTCGGTCTGCCACTCCAAGCCCTTGGCGCCCCAGGGATTGGCCGGCGCCTTGGCGCCGTATTTGACCGACCACAGCAGGTAGGCGAGCGGCAGTACGTAGCCGAACGCGAGCAGCGAGGAGCCCGCCGAGGAGAGCACGTTCCAGACCTGAAATTCGGGCGGATAGTCCGGATAGCGGCGCGGCATCCCGAGATACCCGAGGATGAACTGCGGGAAGAACGTCAGATTGAAGCCGACGAACGTCAGGATCGCGCAGAATCGCGCCCAGCCCTCCGGGTACATGCGCCCCGTGATCTTCGGCCACCAGAAATGAATGCCGCCGAAAAACGCCATGACCGCGGCGCCCACCATGATGTAGTGGAAATGCGCGACGACGAAATAGGTGTCGTGGAGCTGTACGTCGAGACCCAAGGAGGCGAGGAACAGACCCGTGAGGCCGCCGATCGTGAACAGGCCGACGAAGCCCAGCGCATAGAGCATCGGCGCGTCGAACGAGATGTGCCCCTTGTAGAGCGTCGCGGTCCAATTGAACACCTTGATCGCCGAGGGCACCGAGACCAAGAAGGTCAGCAGCGAAAACACCGTGCCGGCATAGGCGGACTGGCCGCTGACGAACATGTGATGGCCCCAGACGACGAAGCCGAATGCGGCGATCGCGAGGATCGCGTAGGTCATGAACCGATAGCCGAACACCGGATTGCGGCAAAAGCAGCTGATGATCTCGCTCGCGACGCCCATCGCCGGCACCACCATGATGTACACCGCCGGGTGCGAGTAGAACCAGAACAGGTGCTGGAACAGCAGCGGGTCGCCGCCGAGGTTGGGATCGAACACGCCGATGCCGAAGGTGCGTTCGATGCCCATGAGCATCAGGGTCATCGCGAGCACCGGGGTCGCGAGCACGAGGATCAGGCTGGTCGCGTACATCGCCCAGATGAACAGCGGCAGCCGAAACCAGGTCATGCCGGGCGCGCGCATCTCATGGACCGTCACGATGAAATTGAGGCCCGTGAGGATCGAGGAGAATCCCGCGATGAAGACGCCGGTCGCGACCGCAAAGACATGCGAGGTGCTGAAAGTCGTGGAATAGGGCGCGTACATGGTCCAGCCCGTGTCGACGCCGCCCGAGAGCAGCGCGTAGATCGTGAACAGGCCGCCGAACACGAACAGATACCAGCTCAAGAGATTGAGCCGCGGGAACGCGAGGTCGCGGGCTCCCACCATCAGCGGAATCAGAAAATTGCCGAGCGTCGCCGGAATCGACGGGATCAAAAAGAACCACACCATGATCACGCCGTGCATCGTGAACAGCTTGTTGTAGGTCTCGACGCTCACGAGCTGGCTGTGCGGCGTCAGCAGGTCGAGGCGGATAAGCGCGGCGGCCGCGCCGCCGATGCCGAACAGCAGCGTGATCGTGATCACGTAGAGGATGCCGATGCGCTTGTGGTCGAGCGTCAGCAGCCACGAGCGCCAGTTCCAGCCGCTGCTCAGGTAGCTGTCGGGCGATCGCGATGTTCTCATGGGCACCGATGACCACGCTGTTCATGGGACGACCTCTCGCGTTGCGTTGCCCTTCGACTTGACGTACTCGATGATCTCGAGCAATTCCTCCTCGCCGATCTGCCCGCGGAACGACGGCATGGAGGGCTCATAGCCCGCGGGCACATCCTGGTTCGGCAGCAGCACGGCATCGCGGATGAAGCGCTCGTCGGCCTGCACCGTGCGGCCGTCGCGCAGCGGCACCGGCCTTCCGAACAAGCCCTCGAGCTTCGGCGCATGCACGGCCGACTGTGGGCCGTGGCAGCCGTCGCAGCCGAGCTCGCGATAGCGGCGCTCGCCGCGCGACGCCATCGTCGGGACGTTGGCATGCGCCGCGAGCCACTCCTCGTAGGCCGCGGGTTCCATGACGAGCACGCGGCCGACCATGTTCGAGTGCGAGGTGCCGCAGAACTGCGTGCAATAGAGCCGATACTCGCCGGGCCGATTGGCCGTGAACGACAGCGTCGTATAGCGCCCCGGCAGCACGTCCTGCTTGATCCGAAAGCCCGGAATCGACAGGCTGTGAATCACGTCCTGCGAGGTCATCACGAGTTCGACGGGGCGATTGAGCGGCACGTGCAGCTCGTTGATTTCGCGCTCGCCGGCCGGATGCTCGGCGTGCCACATCCATTGTTTGGCGACGACGTAGATCGGCAGCGCGTCCTTCGGGATGCGCACGCTGTCGTAGTAGACCTCGGCGCTCCAGACGAACATGCCGAGAAACAGCGCGAGCGGCACGATCGTCCAGGTGATCTCGATATGGTGCATCGTGCGGGCGTGCTCGGCCGCATCGCCGATCGTGCGACTCGCGCGACGAGCCGCGCCGGTAGCGAACCGCGAACCAGACGATCAGCACCGCGACGGCGAGCGCGACGACGCCCGACAAGGCCAGCCACGCGAAATAGAGATTGTCGATCGGGCCGCCGATCGTCGAGGCGCGTGTCGGAAAAAATGGTAGAGAATCCATGGGTTACGCTTCCAGGGTGCGAGCCGCGCGGGCGCGGCGCAGCCAGTTCCAGCCGAGCGCGAGCGCCGCGAGCAGCATGATCGTCGAGGCGATGCGCAGCGCCGTGACGATGAGGTCGCTGTAGCGCCCGGTCGTGATGTCGTAGTGAAAGCAGACCAGCAGCAGGCGCGCGATCGGCGAGGCGATGCGCTCGCGCCGCGGCCTGCATCGAAGGCGGCGCTCAAGTCCGCGGCCGTGTAGTCGAAGCCGAAGAAATAGCGCGAGATCTTGCCGTCCGCGGTGATCATCGCGAAGCCGGCCGGGTGCGCAAACTGCCGGGTCGCCTCATCGTAGCCGTAGCGGAATCCCAGCGCCTCGGCGAGCGCGGCGATCTCCGGCTGCGCGCCGCTCAAGAAATGCCAGCGATCGGCGGCCCCTACGGGCAAGAGGCCCTCGAGGAACTGCTGCTTGGCGCGATCGGCGAGCGCCGGGGTATCGAGGGGATCGATGCTCACGACGATCACTTGGGCGTCGGCCGCGCCGCCCGGGGCCGCTGCGATGCGCTGCGCGAGCTTGCGAACCTGCATCGGACAGAGGTTCGTGCAGCGGTAGTAGGTGAGGATCAGCGCGACCGGCGCAGAGCCCAAGTACCGCTCGAGCCGCACGGCGGTGCCGTGTTCGTCGCGAAATGCGAGTCCGGCCGGTATCCGCTCGCCGAGATGCTGCACGAAATCCGCGCTGCCCGTGTAGCCGGGGCGAGCCAGCACCGCGCTCGCGGTATTCGAGGCGCTCGCCGCGCTCGCGGTCGCCGCCGCCAGAGCGAGCAGCAGGCAAAATGCCGCGGCGCCCGCGATTCTCACGGCTTGGTCCCCTTGACCGGCGCTGCGGCGGCCCGCGTGCCGGCGTCCTCTGCGACCAATTCCATCGCACGCTCGATCGGGATGCGCACGACGCCGGCGCTGCGGTCGACCCAGTGATAGCCCTCGAGCGAGGCGGCCTTGCTGCGCCGATAACTGCGCAGGTCATCCTGCGGCGTGTCCTGCAGCGTCGCGAACGGACCCGTTGCCGAGCCCTCGGTGCTTTGTTTGGCGGTCACCGCGGTCACGACCCGAAAGCCGCCCATCAGCATGAAGGCCGCCCAGGCGGTCACGATCAGCAAGATCACGAGGCCCACCGAGAACCAGCCGAGATAGCGCACGTCGAAATCGAACAGTTCGTGTCCGCGTTTCTCGGCCGCTGTGCCGCCTTCAGGCGCGTTGTGTGCCATGTTCACCGCTTCCAGAGGCCATTGCGCCATGCAGCGAACGCGCCGCCGGCAGTCCGATCACGTAGATCAAGCCGCAGAGCCAGGCCCCGCCGACGAACAGCAGCGCGCCGAGGTCGCTCCACTGCAGCGCGAATCCTTGCGGCCGAAAATCGGTACGACGAGCCAGAAGCTGTCGGCGAGACAGGCGAGCAGCATGAGCGCGCCGATCCATGCGAGCGCGCCGGAGCGCGCTTCGCGCCGCGCGACAGCAGCAGCACGAACGGCACCAAGAAGTGCGCGAAGACCAGAAACCACGTCAACGAGCTCCAGCTCGTGCGGGTGCGCAGCAACATCCAGCCGATCTCGTCGGGTAGATCCTCGATCCACATGATCAGGAACTGCATGAGCGCAAGGTAGGTCCACACGAGCACGAGCGCGAGCGACAGATTGCCGAGATCGTGAAAGCGCGCGCGCAAGCCGGCATCGACCCGCGCTGCTTGAGCGCATTCGCGCAAACAATCGCGCCGGCGAGCGCCGCCAGCGCCTGGCCCGTGCCGATCAACAGCCCGAACACCGTCGAATGCCAGGGCGGCGTCAGCGACATCGTCCAGTCCACCGCTGCGAACGTCGTCGTGAGTGCATAGAGCACGAATCCGATCGCCGCGACGCCCTGCCGCGCCCCGCGGCGACCGTCCTTGCGCAGCAGCCGCGCGAGGCTCAGCCATACGACGAAATAGAGGACACCGCGCACATAAAAGAACGCGGAGTTCAGATACCAGTGCTGGCCTGCGGCGAGCCCGGCGCCGTCGCTGGCGCGCGTTCGGATTCATCCAGGGCAGCAGTTGCGAAGGCGCGATCAGCAGCGGGATCGCGAGCAGCGCGCAGAGCGGGAAGAGGCGCAGCGCGGCCTCGGCAAGAAGGGCCGCGCGTCGCGTACCCCAGTGCCGCTCCGGTCAGATCGTGCACGGCGACCCAGGCGAGACTGCCGAGCGAGAGGCCCAGCATGAACAGCCAGACGAACAAATATGACGGCAACCAGGCTTGGCCGCACTGGCGGGCGGCGACGACGAGCAGCACGGCGCCGCAATCGCTGCGATCCCGCAGGCATTGACGCGAGCGTGTTCGCGTTCGAGGTGGCCGCGCTCATGTCAAGGCTTCTCCTCACGCAGCGCCTGCTGCTCGGCAACGGCACATCGCCGATCGCCGCATGCTGGCTGCGCTGCAACGCGCGCAGGTAGCCCACGATCGCCCAGCGATCCGCAGGTCCGATCCGATCGGCAAACGCATACATCACGCCGTGGCCGTTCGTGATCACATCGAAGAAGTGCGCATCGGAGGCGCTGCGCATCGGTGCGCTGTCGAGGCTCAGGGGCGCCGGAAAGCCGCGGCGCACGACCATGCCGTCGCCGTCGCCGCTGACGCTGTGGCAGGGTGCGCAGTACACGTCGTAGCGCCCGCGCCCGCGTCGCAGCGAGTCGTTCGTGAACGGGGGCGCTTCGCCCGCGGCCCCCATCGCGGCCCCGTCGCGCGGCGCAAGATCGGCGCGGCGCCCACTCGAGGACGCGGCGAGCACGCCGGCGCTGTGCGCGACGACGCCGGGCTCCATCGGGCGCTCCGACCGGCCGTCGGGCCACAGGCTGCTGCCGACGAACGGCCGGTATTTCGGCTGCTCGTACATGTTGTGCACGGATTTTTCGCAGCCCGCGAGCAGCAGCGCGCCGAGACCGCCCGCGAGCAGCACGAGCGCGCGGTGCGGCCTCGCGATCGGCGCGAATCACGCGGATGTCCTCATGGCGCGATCTCGCTGACGCGCAGCGGCCGCAGCCGTTCGAGAAATTCGCGCGTTTTCGGCGCGTCGTACGCGGGATCGGCGGCCTCGATGCAGAGGAAGAAGCGATTGCTCGAGGCGCCGGCGAAGCCTGCGTCGTTGAAGACCGGGTGGTAGAGCCGCGGCAGGCGGCTGCGCAGCAGCACGCCGAAGAAAATCGCAAGCACCGCGCCGAGCACCGTCATCTCGAACGTCGAGGGGATCAGTCCGGGCCACGGCGGCGTGCGCCCTCCGACATTGATCGCGTAGTCGATGGTGGCGCTGTACCACTGCAATGCGAACGTGCCGACGCCGCCGATGAGTCCGCCGATCAGCGCGAGCCGCGGCAGCGCGCCGTCGGACGATCCGAGCGCCTCGACGAGGCCCTCGATCGGCATCGGCGAGTAGGCATCGAGCCGGCGATAGCCCGCCGCGTGCGCGGCCTTCGCCGCATCGAGCAGCGCCGCCGGGCCATCGAACTCGGCGAGCAAGCCATAGGGAGCCGCGGCGCGTTCCGCGCTGCCCCTCTGCTTCATTGCGCGGCGGCACTCCCGCTCGTGATGGGTCAGCCTGTGGGAGCTCGCGCATCTCCGCCATCGAAATCACCGGCACGAAGCGCACGAACAGCAGCAGCAGCCAGCCGAAAAAGCCGATCGAGCCGATCAGGATCGCCCAGTCCCACACCGTCGGGTAGAACATGCCCCAGGCCGAGGGCAGGAAATCGCGGTGCTCGCTCGTGACGATCAGCATGAAGCGTTCGAGCCACATGCCGATGTTGATCACGATGCTGATCGCGAACAGCACCCAGGGTGCGCGGCGCACGCGCCTCGACCACAAGGCCTGCGGCACGACGACGACGCACAGGATCAAGGCCCAGTACACCGGCGCATAGGGCCCGCGCATGCGATTGAGCGCCGTGTAGATCTCGTAGCGATCGGCGCTGTACCAGGCCATGAAAATCTCCATGACATAGCTGTAGGCGAGCACGAGGCCCATCGCGAGGATCAGCTTCGCGAGATTGTCGAGGTGCCGGTCGGTGATGAAGTTGCCCAAATCGAATGCACGGCGCAGCAAAATGACGATCGTCATCGCCATCGCGAAGCCGGAGAACATCGCGCCGGCGACGAAAAACGGCGGGAAAATCGTCGAATGCCAGCCCGGCGTGTTGCCGGTCGCGAAGTCCAAGCCGACGACGCTGTGGACCGAGACCACCAGCGGCACCGCGAGTCCCGCGAGCAGCAGCTGCGCGCTCTGGCGCCGCTGCCAATGGCGCGCCTCGCCGCGCCAGCCGAGCGCGAGCAAGCCGTAGATCACCTGCGCGGCCGCGCGTGCGCGCCCGATCGCGCAAGGTCGCGAAATCGGGGATCAGGCCCAAATACCAAAACATCAGCGACAGCAGCAGGTACGCGAGAATCGCGAAAAAATCCCAGACGAGCGGACTGCGCCACTGGGGCCAGAGGCTCATCATGTTGGGGTACGGCGTCAGCCAGTAGAAGAACCACGGCCGGCCGAGATGCAGGATCGGAAACATGCCGGCGATCGCGAGCGCGAACACCGTCATCGCCTCGGCGAAGCGGCTGATCGATGCGCCCCAGGGCTGGCGCGTCAGGTGCAGCGCCGCCGAGATGAAGGTGCCCGACATCGCGATCGCGATCCACCAGACGTAGTTCGTGATGTCGAAGGCCCAGACCACCGGCACGTTCAAGCCCCAGATGCCGACGCCCTTGTAGAACAGGTAGCCGATCGATCCGAAGAACAGCACCGTGAGCGCCGTGCAGATCGCGAAGGAGATCTGCCACCAGCGCGCGGTGCGCTCGATGAGCGCAATACCGCAGATTTTTTCCGAAATCGACTCGTAGCTGTGCGTGCCGGGCAGCACCGGTTCGTGCGCGGCCGCGCCGGCGTGCATCTCGGAAGTTGCGATGCTGCTCATCGTTAGGCACCTGCCTTTGGGTCCACGGCCGCGGGCTTGGCGAGCTCGGGATTGGGGTTGCCGAGCTTCGCGAGATAGGTCGTGCGCGGACGGGTGTTGAGCTCGGCGAGCAGTGCATAGTCGAGCGGCGAGGCCTTGAGCCGGCGCACGCGGCTCGAAGGATCATGCAGATCGCCGAACACGATCGCGCCGGTGGGGCAGGCCGCCTGGCAGGCCGTCACGACTTCGCCGTCGCTCAAACGGCGATCGCTCTTTTCCGCCTCGATGCGCGCATCGGTGATGCGCTGCACGCAGTAGGTGCACTTCTCCATGACGCCGCGCATGCGCACCGTGACTTCCGGATTGCGCTGCGCCTTGAGGCTCTCGGTGTCCTCGTCGCTGTATTGCAGGAAATTGAAGCGGCGCACCTTGTAGGGGCAGTTGTTCGAGCAAAACCGCGTGCCGATGCAGCGGTTGTAAACCTGCAGGTTGAGCCCCTCGGAATCATGGACCGTCGCCTCGACGGGGCACACGACCTCGCAGGGCGCGTGCTCGCAGTGCATGCAGGGCACGGGCTGAAAATGAGTGCGCGGCTGCTCAGCCTCTCCCTCGTAGTAGCGATCGACTCGGATCCAGTGCATTTCGCGCCCGCGCAGCACTTCCTTCTTGCCGACGACCGGAATGTTGTTCTCGGCCTGGCAGGCGATCGTGCAGGCGCTGCAGCCGGTGCAGGAATCCAAATTGATGCTCATCGCCCAGGCGTAGCCGTCGCCGGGCACGGGTTCGTACATGCTCTCTTTCGGCGGCTGCGCGTCGGCGGTCGCAAGCGCCGGATCGCGCCGATAGTCGGCGAGCGTCAACGCGCGCACCGGCCGGCGGCCCTCGGTCGAAAAATGGTGCTGGGTCGTCGCGAGCTCGCGTTTTGAGCCGGTTTTGCGGACCTGCAGCCCGCGCGCATGCCAGGGATCGTCCGACTGGCGCAGCACATAGGCATCAAATCCCGCGCCGTCGCCGATTCGCCCGGCGCGCTTGCGGCCGTAGCCGAGCGTCACCGTGACGGTCGCATCGGGCTGGCCGGGCATGATCCACACCGGCGCGACGACCGCGGCATCGCGCAGCCGCAATTCGACTTCGTCGCCGTTGGCGAGTCCCAAACGCGCGGCGAGCGCGGGCGCCACGAGCGCGGCGTTGTCCCAGGTCAGCTTGGTCAGCGGTTTGGGCAATTCCTGCAGCCAGGCATTGTTCGCGAAGCGTCCGTCCCAGACCGTGGGATCCGGCGCAAACACCAGGTCGAGTGCGGTCGCGTCGGGCGCCGCCGCGACGGCCGCGGGCGCTTCGCGCCAGAAGTCCGGCCGCACCGATGCGCCGACGCACCGGCAGCTGCGTGCCTTCGATGACTCCCCGGTGCAGCGCTTCGTTCCAAAACGCCTCGGCATCGGCGGGCGCGCGGGTCTTGGTCCAGTAATCGCGCACGCTCTGATAGTCGTCCGCTCCCGCTTCGCCTTGCAGCAGCGCCAGCATCTCGTGCGCCGACTTGCCGCCGTAGAGCGGGGCGATCAAGGGCTGTTGGATCGCGACCGTGCCGTCGTAGGCGCGCGTATCGGACCAGCTCTCGAGAAAATGCGCCTGCGGTATCTGCCACTCGCAGAGCGCCGAGGTCTCATCGTCGTAAGAGACTGAGATGCACGCTCATCGCGACCTTCGCGAGCTGCTCCCGAAGTGCAGGTCGGCCGGCGCGTTGTAGACCGGGTTGCCGCCGAGCATCACGAGCATCTCGACGTGTCCGGCAGCCATGTCCGCGGTCAGCGTGCGCAGCGACTCGTCTTGCGGCGTCGGGGTTCGCCGCAGATCGGCGCCGTGTAGCTCACGGTGCGGCCGACATCGCCGAGCACTCGTTGATCGCGTGCGCGAGCGCGTGCACGACGGCGGCTGGGCGTCGCCGACCAGACCACGAGCGCGCGCCCGGCATTTTGCTTCAAGTCGCGCGCGCAGGCGGCGAGCGCATGGCGCCCGGCAGTCCTGGCAGAGTGCGCCCCGGGTGCGCCCGGCGCCGCCGCGCTGCGCCGCCGGCTGCCGCGATGCCGAGCGCCTGCGCGAGTGCGCGCGCGATCGGCTCGATCTCGCCGAATCGCACCGCGTAGCGATGATCGGCAAAACTGCCCGTGAGCGTCGGCGTGCACTCGATCGACGTAGAGCCGCCCCGGATCGGGTTGCGCGTCGCCGCCGCGGCGCGCGGCCACGAAATCATGCGCATAGCGCACGCCCGGGGACCCGAGAAAATCGCCGTCGAGGCTCACGACCACGCGCGCCGCATCGAACTGGTAGCGCGTTTCCAGCGCTTCGCCGAACGCGAGCCGGCTGCCCTCGTAGGCGCGGTCGCGATTGATCGGTTGATACTGGTGCCAGCGCGCGCCCGGGAAGCGATCGAGCAGCGCATGCAGCTGATTGCCGAGCGTCGGCGAGGTCACGGTCTCGGTCAGAATCCGCAATCCGTTGCCGGCGTTGACCGAAACCTCGGTGAGGCGCGCGCTCAAGGCCGCGACGAAGTTCTGCCAGGTCGTCTCCCGGCCGCGGTGGCGCACGGCCTGGGCGCGGTCGGGATCCCACAGATCGAGCACCGCGGCCTGCGCGTAGATGTCGGTCGCGCCGAGGCTGCCGGGGTGCGCCGGATTACCCTCGATTTTCGTCGGCCGTCCGTAGTTGCTCTTGACCAGAAATCCCTGCGCGGCGCCGCCCAGCGCCGCAGCGGTCGTAAAATATAGCGGATCACCGGCCACGAGCTGCGGCGGGGCGTGCACATAGGGCACGATCGTTTGTGGTGGCGAGCGGCTGCAGGCGCCGGCACCGGCCAAGGACAGGGACGCGGCCGTATAGCGCAGGAACTGGCGCCGGTCGAGCGATGCGAAATCCGCGGGTGAGTTCTGCGGCTCCCGCCGCCTGCGCGCCCGCCGGCACCGCGTCCGCCCGCAATTCGTCGAGGCCGCGCCACTGCGGCGCCGATTCCGGGGCGGGATCGAGTTTCGGTGGCTCATGCATGTCGTTGGCGGCCATATCGTGTGCTCTAGCGGTGACAGTTGGAGCAGTCGGTCAAGCGGTGCCGGTCGATCCGGTAGTCCGCCACGAGTTCGCGGCCGCGCTCGAGCTGATCGGGCGGTGCCCGCCAGCTCATGTCGAAGACGCGGTTTTGCGGGCGCAGATATTTTTCGGGCTGCCGGTGGCAGTCGAGGCACCATGACATTTCGAGCGATTGAGTCCGCCACAGCAGCGGCATCTGGTCGACCTGTCCGTGGCAGGTGGAGCAGCCGACGCCCTTCGCGATATGGATGTCGTGATGGAAATAGACGAAGTCGGGCAGGTTGTGCACGCGGGTCCAGTGCAGCGGCAGATCGTCGCGGTAACTTGCGGCAACCGGTGCGAGCATCGCCTGGCCCTTGAACAGCTGCGAATGGCAGGTCATGCAGGTCGAGGTCGGCGGCAAGCCCGCGAACGCGGCGGTTTCCACCGACGCGTGGCAAAAGCGGCAGTCCAGCCCTACGTCGCTGACGTGATGTTTGTGGCTGAAGGGAGGGGTCTGTACCACTGGGGCGTTGATCGGCGGGGAGTCCGCGGTCACCGTGCGCCAGATCAGGATGCCGGTGACCAGCAAAATCAATACCACGCCCGCGCCGAACTTCAGCACGAAAACCTGATGTGGTCGAAAGACCTGTGCCATGACGCTTGACCGGTGCCCTTATTTTTATCGGGACATTACCTGGAGCGAGGACCTACGGTCCTACGGCAAAAGTTTGGCGTGCGCCGACCCCTGTTGACAGCCCACCCTCAAGCCGCATCAATGGAATTAGGCTAGTCCAATCATTTGCGCCATTCAAGATCCGGCGCGCGCCAGATGCGGCGCCGGCATCGCGATGGGACGCCGCGGCCGATTTTTTTGCGTCGGTAACCACGTGTTGGAATTCACGCGCGCGCCCGTCGATGAAGTTGCATTGTCGCTAATGGGCGGTTAGCGTTAGCGGCAGTTCGAAGCACCGCGGCGACGACCTGCGCAAGACGCCGCGGACCTTCGGACCGACTACGGCGCGTCGGCATGCATCGTTGGCATGACGGTGATTCGTGCCCGGCGGTTCGTGTCGACTTCAATCATGAATGCGCGCAGGCGGTGGGACATGGCCGCATCCGGCGACAATTTCAACCCGGCAGTCTCGTTCGTGCGCTCGCTCGTCGGCGCGGCGCTGCTGCTATGCCTCGGCGTCGTCGTGCTCGGCGCCTATGTGCGACTCAGCAACGCGGGTCTCGGCTGTCCGGATTGGCCGGGCTGCTACGGACACCTCACGCCCGCGGGCGCTGCCGCCGACGGCGCGCTGCAAAGCGCGCCCGCCGCGGCCCGGCCGGACGCGGCCCGGCCGTTCGAGCTCGGCAAGGCGTGGCGCGAGATGGTGCATCGCTATGCGGCCGGCACGCTCGCGCTGCTGATCGTCGCGCTGGTGTTGATCGGCGCGACGCGCTGGCGTCAGCGCGTGCTGCCGCTGCCGTACGTCTCGAGTCTGCTCGCGGTCGTGCTCGCGCAAGCGCTGCTCGGCATGCTGACCGTGACGCGCGTGCTCACACCGCTGATCGTGACGCTGCATCTCTTGTTCGGCTTCACGACGCTCTCGCTGCTGCTGTGGCTCGCGCTATCGCTGCCGCGGCGCATGCCGGCGCAGCGCCCCGCGCGGGGTGTCGCGGTCGCCGAGCGCGGCGTCGCGACCGCGCGCCTGCTCGCCCTCACAGGCCTGATCGCGCTCGGGTGCCAGATTGCGCTCGGCGGCTGGACCAGCAGCAACTACGCGGCGGCGGCCTGCCCGGATTTTCCGACCTGCCAGGCGCAGTGGTGGCCGGCCGTCGACTATCGCGCGGGCTTCGATCTGCGCGGCCCGCCGGCGCCCACCTACGAGGGCGGCGTGCTCGATACGCCGGCGCGCACTGCGATTCAATTGACGCATCGCCTGGGGGCGCTCGTGATCACGATCGTGCTCGCGGGCGCGGCGGTTGCGAGCTTGCGCGTGCGCGACAAAACCGCGCAGCGCGCCGCCGGCCTCGTGCTCGTCGCGCTCGCGCTGCAGTTGCTGCTCGGCATTTCAATGGTGCTGCAGGGCTTTCCGCTCATGCTCGCGACCGCGCACAGCGCGGGCGCGGCGCTGCTGCTGATGGCGACCGTTGCGCTCAACCGTTGCCTGCGGGCGCAGCCGTGAACAGCACCGCGCAAGCGGCCCGCGCCGCGCCCACCTGGCAAGATTATCTCGAGCTCACGAAGCCGCGCGTGGTCGCGCTCATCGTGCTGACTTCCTTGGTCGGCTCGCTGCTCGCGACGCCCGGGCTGCCGCGGCTCGATACGCTGCTGTTTGCGAACTTAGGCATCGCGCTCGCCGCCGCGGGCGCCGCCGCGATCAACCATATCGTGGATCGCGGCATCGATGCCCGCATGATGCGCACCCACGCGCGGCCGCTGCCGACCGGACATTTGAAGCCCGCGCAGGCGATCATTTTCGCGGGCCTGCTCGGCACCGCCTCGATGGGCTTGCTCGTGCGCGAAGTCAATTTGCTGACGGCGTGGCTGACTTTCGCGTCGCTGTTCGGCTACGCGGTCGTCTACACGGTCTGGCTCAAGCGCGCGACGCCGCAGAACATCGTGATCGGCGGAGCCGCGGGCGCCGCCCCGCCCATACTCGGTTGGACCGCGGTGACCGGGCACGTCGAGCCGCAGGCGCTGATGCTGTTTCTGATCATTTTCGTCTGGACGCCGCCGCATTTTTGGGCGCTCGCGATCGCGCGCCGCGCCGAGTACGCCAAGGTCAACGTCCCGATGCTGCCCGTCACGCACGGCGTCGCGTTCACGCAGCGCGCGGTCCTCCATTACTCGATCGCGCTCGCCTTGATCACGGCACTGCCGTTCGTGATGCGCATGAGCGGCATCGTCTACCTCGCGGCGGCCGCGATCCTCAATGCGGGGTTCCTGCGGCATGCGTTCAAGCTGCAGCGCTCGCAGAGCGATGCGGTCGCGATGCGCATGTTCCGCTTTTCAATCGTCTATTTGATGTGGCTGTTCTTCGCGCTGCTGCTCGATCACTACCTGCCGACGACGCAGATCCTTTGAGATTCCGCGCGAAGGGACGCCCGCCGCTCACCAGGCGGCGCGGTTGAGCAGGCTCTGTTCGCGCAGCCGATGCACGAGCACATCGATGCCGGCGGCGCGATTGGCCTTGAAAATATCGGTAATTTGAGCGGTATCGAGGTCCGTGGCGTCGGAGATCTTGGTGATCGCCGCGTCGGTGGCCTGCTTGAGGGTCGCGAGCTCGATCTCGCCCACTTTGCATAGGACCTCGAGCGCAGGCAAGGACGTTTCCTTCGAAACCAAGGCGAACGCGTCGTCCACGATCTTGCCGAGTTTGTCCAAATCGACTCGTTCGGCGGCCGCATCGGAGGGTTCGAGCGCCGCAGCTTCTTCGCCCCGGACGATGCGCCGGTTGGGCATCATGGTGCGGGCACGCAAGTCAGCGACTTCGGTTTCGGTATGGACAACGATGACCCACTGCCCGCGGCCGATCGCCTCCGCGACCTCCGCTTCGAGACCGACTTTCTTGTCGGCAATTTCGAGCGTGGTCGAATTGGCGCCCATGAAGGCGCCGCACAGCGCTCCCATGCCGAGCGCGGAGACCGCCGCGATCATCGGTCCCGCGACCAGCAAGCCGACGCCGCCCGTGAGCGCAATGCCGGTGACGATCACGAGTCCCGGGACCGCGCCCAATGCGGCGCCGCCCGCGGTCGCCTTGGTGATCTTGAAGGTTTCCCATTCATGGCCGAGCCGTTCCTGCCAGTGCTCCTGCTCGCGTCCGAGCAGGCTGATTTGCGCATCGGTAAAGCCCTCCGCCTTCAATCGCGCGACCGCATCGACGGCGTCGGTAAAATCGGGATAGATCCCGATCGTCATGTAATCCGAGGTCTGCACCGGCGGCATGGCATCGCCGCGGGCGGTTGCGATCGGCGGGGATTTGGGGTCATTCATGGGAGGTCCTTGCGACGAGCGGTGTTTGCGCCAATGTGGCGGCGACCCTGCAACGGTCATTGAGCAGTTGGGGGCAGCTTGCGCAGAAAATGGATCGCCGTCCGTGCGGCAACGAACTTCATGCGCACTCAATCCGGCCTGGCGCCGCCTCAGGGCGAGGGAGTCGGTGGCGCCTGCGCATCCCAGTCGATTTGCTCGAGCTTCGGCAGCATGCTGATCCAGCCCACGAGCCCGAGCAGACTCATCGCGGCCGCGACCACGCAGGCGAGCGTGAACTGCCCCGTGAGATCGATGATGAAGCCGGTGATCGCCGGTGAAACGGCGCCGGCCACGTTGCCGACCGAATTTTGGATGCTGACCCAGCGGCCCGTCGCGCGCGCGCCGCCGAGGATTTGCGGGATCGCGTAAACCCCCGGCGATGAGGCGCCGCACAGCGCCTGAAACACGAAGATGCCCGCGAGCGCGAGCGGCTTCGGCCCGTAGGCCATCGTGAGCATGCAAATCACGGCGCCGCCGTGCGCCGCGGCCATGATCGCCTTGTAGCTGAAGTTCGCCGATCCCCCGCTCTTGATGTAGCGATCGATCGCCCAACCGGCGCCCAATGCGCTGAATGCCAGGACCGCATAAGAGGCGCTCGCAACCCACGCCATCTCGACCGTCGAAAATCCGCGCTCGCGCTCGAGATACGTCGGCAGCCACAGCAAGATGAAATAAAACGTGTAGTTGCTCGAAAACAACCCGAGCGCCGTGCCCCAGAGTGCGCGGCTCTTGAGCAGCGTGGGCAGCGTCGGCGTCACCGACTCGACGCGCACGACGCCGCGCTGCGCGTGCACGATGCGCGACCACGGCAGCAGCCAGACGAGTGAGACGGCGCCGAACACGAGGAAGGCGCTGCGCCAGCCGAATCTCGCCATCAGCATGCCGCCGAGAAACGTGCCGACCGCAGGTCCGAACAGATACGCGAAGCCGACGATGCCGTTCGCGGTGCCGAGACTCGGCGTCGGCACCGCCGCCGCGAGCAGTTTCGAGACGCTCGGAAAGCCCGTGCTCTCGCCGATGCCGAGCAGCAGGCGCAGCGCGAACAAGATCGAGAAGGTCGAGGACAGTCCGATCAGCATCGTCGCCGAGGCCCAGATGATGAGGCCGGCCGCCAAGATCCGGTGCGCGCCGTAGCGCTCGGCGAGCCAGCCGAACGGGATTTGGAACAACACGTAGGTCCAAGAAAATGCCGAGAGCAGCCAGCCCAGCTGCGTGTTGCTCAAGTGCAGGTCGGTTAGCATCATCGGACCGGCGGTCGGCATCAGGCCGCGGTCGACGTAGTTGATGAACAGCACCGCCGCGAGCAGGTAAACGATGAGGCTGTGCGCGGAGCGCACCATGCCCGGTGCGATGGGCCCGATGGGCTCCGCGGCCTTCAGGTCGCGTAATCCGGTTCGCTGCGATCCAGCATGCGCTTGAGCGCGCTGAAGTGCAGCTCGGGGCGTTCGCGGCCGCCGATCGCGGCGCACTCCTTGAACTGCGCGACGGTTGCGCGCACCACGGGCTCCGGAATCAGCCGCAGTTTGCGTCCCGTCGAGAGCGCGAGCACCTGGGCCTGGGCGGCGCGCTCGAGGAAGTACAGGCGCTCGAAGGCTTCCGGCACGTTCGCGCCGATCACGAGCGCGCCGTGATTGCCGAGCATCAGCACCGATTTGTTCCCGAGCACGCGCGCCATGCGCTCGCCCTCGGCGAGCTCGAGCGCGAGGCCGTTGTAGTCGCTGTCGTAGGCGATATCGTCGTAGAAGCCGAGCGCGCTCTGCACCGCCATCTCGAGCCGCGGATTCTCGAGCATCGACAGCGCGGTCGCGTACGGCATGTGGGTATGAAACACGCAGGCCGCGTGCGGGGCCAGACGATGCACGGGCAGGTGAATGTTGAGCGCCGTGTGCTCGATGGGACCCGCGCCGGCGAGCAGCCGCGCGTCGAAATCGATCTCCAGGAGATCGCTCGCCTTGACCTCGGACCAGTGCAGGCCGAACGGCGCGAGGTAGAAGCGGTCGCGATGACCCGGCACGAGCATCGTCAGGTGGTTGTCGATGCCCTCGTTCAAGCCGAAGCGGGCGCCGAGCCGGTGGCAGGCCGCCAGGTCGATTTTCGCCTGCCGCTCGGCCTCGGTGGGCTTCGAGAATGGCACTGGACTTGCGCTCATGGCCCCCAGTATAGCCTGAAGGGCCGCCCCCGCCCGCGATGTGAATCCGATCACGCTTGGGGGCCCGAATCTCCAGATCGGGCGCCGCCGGCCGACAACCCGGCAGCAGCAAAGGAAGCGGGTTGATGACTGTCACACAGCAAGGGATCGGCGCCCGCCCGCACGGCTATACGCTCATCGAGCTCGTGCTGGTCATCGTGATCGCGGGGATCCTGGCCGCGGCGATCGGACCGCACTTTTTCGACCAGAACGTATTCGCGCAGCGCGGCTATGCCGACGCGATCGGCGCGGCGCTGCGCACGGCGCAGAAGGCCGCGGTCGCGAGCGACTGCCCCGCCGAGGTGAATCTCACGAGCGGCGCCTACGCGGTGCTCCAGCAGGCCGCCGCAGGCAACACCTGCAACCCCACCGATACGACCTGGAGCACGCAGGTCTTGGGCCTCGACGGCGAACCGGTGGCGGGCAGCGCGCCGTCCACGCTGAGCGCGAGCCCGCTCGGGCTTTACGTGTTCAACGGCGGCGGCGCGCTTAGCCAAGCCCCCGCCACCACGATCAGCGTCGGCACGGCGACCATCACGATCGACGCCCAGACCGGCTTCGTGCAGGTGCAGTAGCCGTGGCGCGAGGCATTCCGGCACGCTTTGCCCGCGGGCTCACGCTCATCGAACTCGTGGTCGCGATCACGATCGTCGCGATCGCCGCGACCGCGGTGCTCGGCGCGCTCTCGGCGATCACGGCGCGCGGCGCCAATACGATGGTCAGGCAGCAGGCGGTCGCGATCGCCGAAGCCTATCTCGAGGAGATCCTGCTGCAGCCGGTCGCCTCGCCGGGCGGCGCGGCGCCGACCTCGCGCGCCAATTTCAACGACGTCGACGAGTACAACGGCCTGCTCGACGTCGGCGCCTGCGATCAATACGGCAACCCGCTGCCGGGGCTCTCCGGCTACACGGTGAGCGTCGCGGTCGTGCAGACGGCGGCGCTCACCGGCATCGCGGCCGCCAACGCGCGGCGCATCGACGTCTCGGTGACCGACCCCACGGGCGTTCTCGTGACGCTCTCCGGCTACCGGACGAACTTCTGATGCCGAAGTTTCCGCGCGCCGCCGGCATGACCCTCATCGAGCTCGTGATCGTGATCACCTTGAGCGCGATCTGCGTGACCTTCATGACGATGTTCGTGACGACGCCGATCAACGCCTACAACGCGCAGAAGCAGCGCGCGCAGCTCGTCGACGCCGCCGACAGTGCGCTGCGGCTTCTGTCGCGGGATCTGCGCGCGGCGCTTCCGAACAGCGTGCGCATCACGACGAGCGGCAACATCGTCGCCCTCGAGCTGCTCGAGACCATCGACGGCGCGCGCTATCGCGACAACGGACCGCTCACCGATCCCACCCAGTGGCTCGACTTCACGAGCGCGGACACCGCGTTCGCCACCACCGTGCCGTTCTCCGAGGTCACGCTGCCGTTCAGCTCGACGAGCGACTACCTCGCGATCTACAACGTCGGCGTGCCGGGCGCGAACGCCTATGCGCTTGCGAACGTGATCACGCCTGCCGGCACCACGATCACGATCAAGGCGGGCTCGAGCCCGAACGCGCAGCTCGTGACCATGAACCCGGGATTCCAGTTCCAGTGGGGCTCGCCCGGAAAGCGCGTCTATCTCGTCTCGGGGCCGATCAGCTATTTGTGCGACCTGTCGAGCGGCATGCTGACGCGCTACACCGGCTATGCGATCAGCGCGACCCAGCCGGCGAGCGATGCGGCGCTGCTCGCCGCCGGCGCGAGCGCGGGGCGCGTCGCCTCGGGTGTCGGGGCCTGCTCGTTCACCTACGCGCCGGGCACGCCGGCGCGCGGCGGCATGGCGACGCTCGCGCTCACGCTCACGAGCAGCGCCGCGGCGAGCACCGCCCAAACGGTGCAGCTCGTGCACCAAGTCCATCTGGTCAACGCGCCATGATCCGCACTCCCGGTACCGCGGCAAGAATGCGCGGCTTCGCGCTGGTGCCGGCCGTGTTCCTGATCGTCGTGGTCGCGCTGCTCGCGGCGATGGCGCTGCGCAGTTCGATCAGCCAGCAGCAAACCGTGACGGCAGCTCTCCAGCAGGCGCGGGCGCTCGCCGCGGCGCGCGCGGGCATCGACTGGGCCGCCTACCGCGCCTTGAACGGCACTTGCGCGGGCGGCACCCTGAATTTGAGCGAAGCCTCGCTGAACGGCTACACCGTGACCGTGACCTGCAGCGCGACCGCATTTACCGAGGGCAGCGCGACCTATCAGTCGTATTCGATCGCGGCGACCGCGACCACGGGCGTTTACGGTACGGCCGACTTCGTGCAGCGCGCGGTGCGCGCAACCTTCACCAGCGCGACTTAAGACGCGGCGTCGGCCGGCGCGGCTTCAGCCGGGCAGCTGGCCGGTCGCCGCGAGATTGTCGGCCCAGGCAATCGCGCTCAGGTAGCAGTCGCGAATCGTCTCGAACGAGAGCGCTTGGAAGCGCGCGGCGCCGAAATCGCCGCACTCGAGCGCAATCACCGCCGCGAGCGCGGCGCCGAACTCGCCCTCGTGCTGCAGGAGCGCCGCCTTCTGCGACGGCACGAGCGCCACGAGCTCGAGCGCCCGCGTCATCTCGACCTTCAAGATCACGTCGAGCGCCGAGAGCAGCCCCACGGTGAAGAAGCTCGCGGCATTCGGCAGCTGCGCGGTGCCCGCGAGCAGCTCGCAGCAGCGCGCGCGCACCAGCAGCATCTTGAGCAGCTCGCTGGGGCTCGCGCCCATGCGCGCGAGCGCGAGCAGCGCGACCCAATTGCGGATCGTTTGCAGCCCGAGCACGACGATCGCGCGCTGGATCGATTCGACCGGGGACCGCAGGCCCGCAGATCGAGCGAGTTCGCCCAGCGCAGCACCGTGACGGAGAGCGAGACGTCGCCGCGGATGATCTCGCCGAGCGCCTCCGGGCGTGATCTCGGGCTGGCTCACGCGCGCCAGCAGCTCGAGCACCACGAGCTTGTTCGGCTCGATGCGCTCGCTCTCGTAGACGTCGGGACGCGCGAAGAAATAGCCCTGGTAGAGATCGAAGCCGAGCGACCTCGAGTCGCCGGTACATCGCCGGCGTCTCGACCTTCTCGGCGAGGAGGCGCACGCCGCGCCCCTTGAGGTATTCGACGTCGCGCGCGAGCGCATCGCGGTCCATCGCGAGCACGTCGAGCTTGACGATATCGGCGTGCTCGATCAGCGCATTGCGCTCCGGCAGGCAGACGAAATCGTCAAGCGCGATCTCGAATCGCAGGCGGCGCAGCCGCTCGAGCCGCTCGAGCAGCGGCTGTCGACGGCGACGTTCTCGAGCACCTCGAGCACGATGCGTTCCGAGCGGCAGCGCGTCGAGGCCGGGATGCATCAGCAGATTCTCGGTCACGTTGATGAATGCGCGATGCGCGCCCGAGAGCTGCTCGATGCCGATCTCGAGCACCGCATTGAGCAGCATCGCCGGAGGAAACGCGATCGCCGTCACAAATGACCGCGTGATCCTGGCCGCTGGCCGATGCAGCAATTCGTAGCCGTAGAGCGCGCCCTCGCCGTCGATGATGGGCTGGCGGCCGATGAAAATATGTCCCATTCGACCCTTTGCGCTCGCGATTGAGATCGCGAAATGCGCATGCGCGCGCTGTTGCATCGGCCGGCCGCATCGAAACTGAATCGATTTGACGTAATGCGGCTGCACCGCGGCGCGCGATTCGGCTGTCGCCGTTGCTCGACGTCGCGCGCCGCCGACAGGCCGGCGGCGGGCCGGGTTGCTCTAAGCTCGAGCGCATGAATAGTCTGCGATCAGCTTCGCCTGCAGAAACCACGGCCCGCACGCTCGAGTCATTCGCGCAAATCGTGCGCGCGCTCGCCGCCGAGGTGCAAAGCGTCTCGTTCCACGATGCCTCGGGCGACACGCTGTGGCTCAGCGAGGATTTCCTGCTGCCCGAGGATCACGAACTCGTCGAGGATGCGCTCGCGAACGGCCGCGGCGGGGTCGCCGCGATCGAAGCGGAGGAGCAGGAAGATCGGCGCTACGTCGTCGTGATCCCGATACGGCGCGCGAACGGCGAGATCTGCGGCGCGGCGCGCCTCGGTCTCGATCCCGACAGCGCCGAGTCCGAGGGTCTCGATCCGCTCGAGCAGCGGCTCGCGCCGCTGTTCCTGTGCCTCGCCTCCGAGATCGACCGCGAGCGCGAGGCGTCGCGCGGATCGGTGCGCGATACCCGGCAACGCGCCGAGATCGAACAGGCGCTCTGCGACGAGCGCTTCGAATTGTTCCTGCAGCCGATACATCCGCTGCGGCTCGCCGAGAGCGCCGCGCGCTACGAGGTGCTGCTGCGCCTGCGCATGCCCGACGACAGCCTCATCGAGCCCGCGGCGTTCCTGCGCGTCGCCGCGCAGCAGAACCTGCTGCCCTCGATCGACCGCTGGGTCGTGCGCACGCTGCTCGTGTGGCTGATCCAGCACCGCGCCTACTGGAGCCGCTCGCCGACCGTGTTCGCGGTCAACGTCTCGGTGCAGGCGCTGGTCGACCCGCACTTCGTGAGCTATGTCGGCTCCTGTCTCGAGAAGAGCGCGATACCGCCGCAGGCGCTGTGCTTCGAGGTCGCCGAACGCTCGGCGGCTCGGGCAACGCGAGCGTGCCTGCGGCCATGCACCGGCTCGAGGCGCTCGGCTGCGAGGTGGCGCTCGATCAGTTCGGCGCGACCAGCCCGAGCTACGGATACTTGCGCGACGTGCCCGCCGATTACTTCAAGATCGACGGCGCGCTCGTGAATGCCGCGCCGCGCGACCGCGTCGCCAACGCGATGATCTCGGCGATCGTCAAGATGGCGAGCTCGCTCGGCGTGCAGACGGTCGCAGGCTCCGTCGAACTCGACGAGGAGCTCGATACGCTGCGCCTGCTCGGCGTCGACTACGCGCAGGGCTACTTGCTCGGCCGGCCGCAAGCGCTCATGCACCTCGAGTAGCCGGCTGCTAAGCTTCTCGCCATGGACGGGCGAATGCGAGTGCGGCTATAGCCATGCGGCAAACGCTGCTGCTGCTGTCGGGTTTGAATTGCGATGCGACGATCTGGGAGGAGATCGCGCCGCGCCTCGCGCCTGTCGCCACGCTCGAGATGCATTCGTTCCCGGGCTTCGATTCGATTCAGCAGATGGCGCGCTATGTTCTCGAGACCGCACCGCGCCATTTTGCGCTCGCCGGCCACTCGATGGGCGGCCGCGTCGCGCTCGAGATCATCCGGATCGCGCCGCTGCGCGTGCGGCGCCTCGCGCTGCTCAACACCGGCGCGCGCGCCGCGGAGGACTCCGAGGCGCGGGCCCGCAATCGCCTGGTCGCGATCGCGCGGCAGCAGGGCATGACGGCGCTCGCGGCCCAGTGGCTGCCGCCGATGATGGGCGCGCCGCCGGAGCGGCTCGCCGCCGTGATGCCGCGCTTGATCCGCATGGCCGAGCGCGGCACGCCGGAGAGCTTCGCGGCGCAGGTCACGGCGCTGCTGAACCGCCCCGATCAGCTCGCGGTGCTGCCGACGATCCGCGTTCCGACGCTGCTCCTGAGCGGCGCCGAAGACAACTGGTCGCCGCTCGCGCAGCACGTGGAAATGCACGAGCGCATTGCGCAATCGACGCTCGTCGCGGTTCCGGAGGCCGGACACATGGCCCCCGTCGAGCAGCCGGCCGCGGTGGCCGCGGCACTCGAGTCCTGGCTCGGCGCCTGACGGGGGCGCGGCTCACCAGTTCGGATCGGGAAGCTCGCTGAACACCTCGCGCAGCGCGAAGCCCCAGCGCGTGCGGATCTTGTTGAAATACTCGTTGTCGAGTTCGATGCTGATGTGGGTGTGGAGCTTGAATTCGTCGCGGCGGATCACCGCGAGGTCGAGCGGCGGGCCCACCGAGAGGTTCGAGCGGATCGTCGAGTCCATCGAAATGAGCGCGCACTTGGCGGCCTGAGCGAGGCTCGAGCTGCGCGAGATCACGCGATCGATGATCGGCTTGCCGTATTTCGACTCGCCGATCTGAAAATACGGCGTGTCGATCGAGGACTCGATGAAGTTGCCGGCCGCGTAGACGTTGAAAAGCCGCGGCGGCTCGCCGACGATCTGCCCCCCTAGGATGAAGGAGGCGTTGAATTCGTGGCCCTGGTCCTTCAGCGACTGGGCGTCGCGGCCGTGCACCTCGCGTAGCGCATCGCCGACCACGCGCGCCGCGTCGAACATGTCGACCGCGCCGAAGATCCCGGTCGGCTTTTCCGGCTGGCCCGGATGCTCGTGCAGCGCATGCACGACCGCCTGCGTGATCGCGAGATTGCCCGCCGACATCAGCACGAGGATGCGGTCGCCCGCGCGCTGGAAGGTCACCATTTTGCGGAACGTATTGATCTGATCGACGCCCGCATTGGTGCGAGAGTCCGACAGCATCACGAGTCCGGTATCGACGAGCATGCCGACGCAGTAAGTCATGGCCGCGAATTCTATCCCTACTGCTGGTGCTGTTGTTGCTGCTGCTGGGCGGAGTCCGCGACCAGCACGGTCGCCTCCATCTTCTCGCCGCCGCCGCCGTGACGCACGCCGCGCACCGGCGCCGCGTCGAGGTAGTCGCGGCCGACCGCGAGCCGGCAATAGGTGCGCACCGCCGGGCAATGGTGGGTCACGTCGACGCTCTGCCAGCCGAGGTCGTTGCCGAGCCAGACGTCGACCCAGGCATGGCTCGCGACGTCGCTCGCCTCGCCCGTGTAGAGGTAGCCGCTCACGTAGCGGGCCGGCATGCCGAGGACGCGCGCCGAGGCGAGATACACGTGCGCATGGTCCTGGCAGACGCCTTCGCCGCTCTTGAGGGCCTCCGCCGCGCTGCCCTCGACGTCGCTGGTGCCGGACTTGTAGCGCACCGCGCCGCAGACCGCGTCGGCGAGCGCGTTCGCGCGCGCGCGCGGGTCGCTGAGCTCGCGGACCGCGGATTTCGCGAACACGCGCAGCGACTCATCGGGCGCGGTCAGCGCGGTCGGCGCGAGATAGGCGAGCGGCGAGAGCGGTCCGTCGTCCTGGCGGCCCTCGTTGTCGGTGGTCTCGACGACGCCCTGCACGACGATGCGGATTTCGCGGTGCGGCTCCTCGATGGTGAGCAGATGCGCGATGTTGCCGTAGGCGTCGACTTGTTCGAGGCGCCGCCCGGGCGCGTGGATCGTCCAGGCGAGCGCGCGCTGGGAGGGATCGCGCCGCGGCGTGAGGTGCAGGCTCTGGACGCTGTATTTGACGGGGCGCTCGTAGCGATAGCGGGTTTCGTGCCGGATGTGCAATTGCATCGAGTTCAAGCCTCCGCCGGTGGAACCAGAAAATCCGATGCGATGCGATCGCCCAAGTCGCGGGTGCGCGCGAGATACTGCTCGAGGAACGCCGGCACGCCCTGCGCCATGATGTCCTCCATGCGCGTGAAATGCAGCGAGGCGTGCATCTCGCCCGCGCGGCGCAGCGTCTCGGCCGACTGCTCGTTCGAGACCGAACGCAGGTTGGTATAGACCTCCTTGCTGCAGCGGAGCAGGGAGCGCGGCATGTCGTCGCGCAGGATCAAGAGCTGCGCGACCTTGAAGGGCGTGATCACGTCGCGGTACACCCGGCGGTAGATCTCGAAAGCCGACAACGCGCGCAGCAGCACGCTCCATTGGTAGGGGTCCGGCACCGCGACCGCATCGGCATCGGGCTGCAGATCGTTCTGATGCGCGGTCAAAATCCGCGCCGTGCTGTCGGCGCGCTCGAGAAAAGCGCCGATGCGCGTGAAATGAAACGCCTCGTCGCGCAGCATCGTGCCGATCGTCACGCCGCGCGTGAGGTGCGAGCGCTCCTTGACCCACTCGACGAACTGGCCGATGTCGGCGTGCGGCTCGCGGTGCGCCGAGAAGTCGCGCGCATCGAGCCAGGTGGAATTGAGCGTGACCCACAGCTCCGAGGTGAGCGAGCCGCGCACCGCGCGCGCATTCTCGCGCGCCGCGCGCAGGCAGCTGAAGATGCTGCCGCTGTAGTCGCGATCGAGGCTCACGAACTCGAACACCGTGCGCGGATCGACGCTCTCGTGCTTCTCGCCGTAGGCCTCGAGCATGTGCAGCGCCTTCATCGTCGCCTGCAGCGATTCGGTCAGCGTGTCGGCCGAGTGCGGCAGCAGCGACATCCGGTAGTGCGCGTCGACGAGGCGCGCCAGGCTCTCCGCGCGCTCGATGTAGCGCGACATCCAATAGAGGTGATCGGCGGTGCGGCTCAGCATCTAATTCTCGAGCACCCAGGTGTCCTTGGTGCCTCCCCCTTGCGACGAATTGACGACCAAGGACCCTTCGCGAAGCGCTACACGCGTGAGGCCGCCGGGCACGATGCTCACCTCGCGGCCCGAGAGCACGAAGGGGCGCAGGTCGATGTGGCGCGGCGCAAGTCCGGTGCCCGCGAACGTCGGGCAGGTCGAGAGCGCGAGCGTCGGCTGCGCGATGTAGCGCTCGGGGGTCGCGAGAATCTGGGCGCGGAACATCTCGATCTCGGCCTGGGTGGCCGCAGGCCCGATCAGCATGCCGTAGCCGCCGGCGCCGTGGACTTCCTTGACGACGAGCTCCGGCAAGTGCGCGAGCACGTAGTCCTGATCGCCCTTGCGGCGCAGCATCCAGGTGTGCACGTTCGCGATGATCGGCGCCTGGCCGAGATAGAAGCGGATCATGTCGGGCACGTAGGGGTAGATCGACTTGTCGTCGGCGATGCCGGTGCCGATCGCATTGGCGATCGTGATGCGGCCCGCGCGGTAGGAGGCGAGCAGTCCCGGGACGCCCAGCATCGAGTCGGGCCGGAACACCAAGGGATCGAGAAAGTCGTCGTCGATGCGCCGGTAGATCACGTCGACGCGCTGCGGGCCCTGGGTCGTGCGCATGAAGACCGCCTCGTCGCGCACGAAGAGGTCCTGGCCCTCGACGAGTTCGATGCCCATTTGCTGCGCGAGGAACGCGTGTTCGAAGTAGGCGCTGTTGTGGGCGCCCGCGGTCAGCAGCACGACCGTGGGGTCGGCGACGCCCGTGGGCGCGACGCTGCGCAGGTTCTCGAGCAGCACGTCCGGATAATGATCGACGGGCGCGATCCGGTGCTCGGAGAAGAGCTCCGGGAACAGCCGCATCATCATCTTGCGGTTCTCGAGCATGTAGGAGACGCCCGAGGGTACGCGCAGGTTGTCCTCGAGCACCCGGAACTCGCCGGCATCGTCGCGCACGATGTCGATGCCCGCGATGTGCGCATAGATCCCGCCGGGCACATCGACGCCCTGCATCTCGGGCCGGTATTGCGAGTTGCAGAGCACCTGTTCGGCCGGAATCACGCCGGCCTTCAAGATCTGTTGATCGTGGTAGATGTCGTGGATGAATGCGTTGAGCGCGCGCACGCGCTGCTTGAGTCCCGCCTCGAGGCGGATCCACTCGTCGAGGGGCAGCACGCGCGGCACGATATCGAACGGGATCAGCCGCTCCGCGCCTTCCTCCTGACCGTAGACCGCAAACGTGATGCCGACCCGATGAAACAGCACGTCGGCCTCGGCGCGCTTTTGCGCGAGCCGCTCGGCGGGCTGGTTCGCGAGCCACTGCGCATAGCGCTGGTAATGGGAGCGCGCGGCGCCGCTGCCGAGATACATTTCGTTGTACGGTGTAATGCCCAACTGCCCCCCTGATCCCCACAACCTCAAGCGAATTCCATGCCACGCGGCACCGCGCTCATTTAATCATGGACTTAAACGGAAAGCCGTTGTCGCGTTGCACCAAGTGGAGGCGGGCGCGCCCCCTGTTTTGGTGCGTCAGGCCTCGAGCTCTTGCGCGAGCCGGTTCGCGGCGGCGACCGCGGAGTCGCCCGCAAAGCGCTGCGCAAAGTCCCCGAGCAGGCGGCGCGCGATCGGCTTGGCGCCGCCGCGCGCCGCGAATCCCGCGAGCGCGAAGGTGCTGGCCGCGGACTTCGGTCGAAACTCCGGGTCGACGCGCAGCCGCGCGGCGAGCACGTCGAGCGCCTCGCCGTTGCGGCGCAGGCTCAGCAAGCGCTCGAGATACTCCTGCGTCATGCGGGCCGCATAACGCGGATCGGTCCAGCAGCTCAGCCGCTCGCAGAGCCAGCCGTAGTCTTCGATCGCATTGCCGCGCGCGCCCAACCAGTCCTGCAGGAGTTTCCAGGCGTTGGTGTGCTTGCCGATCCGCACCTGATCGTAGGCGGCATCGATCGTTCGCTGGTTGCGCCGTTCCGCCTCGTCGCGGTCACGCTGCTCCTTGCGCTCGGGCGCATGCCAGGCATCGAGGCCGAGTTCGTGGCGCCGCTCATAGAGCGCGCCGGCCAGCACCGTGAATACCGACAGAAACCCGAACATCGCCGCGAGCAGCTGCACGATCTGCCATATCTGCGATTCGCGCAGCCCCTCGAGAAGCAGCCCGTAGGCCGCGATCACGCCGAGCACCACGAGGTACCAGGGTCCCAAGCCGCGGATCAGGTGCAGCCAGGCGAGCGGATTGATCGCATGCAGCGGCCTGCCGTCGAGCCCCAGCACGCCGACCGAGGCGGGCAGCAGCAGCGCCGCAGGCGATCGCGACCGCGGCGCCGGCCACGGGGCCCGCGAAGCGCGCGGCGAGCAGCACCGCGCCGCCGCCGAGCGCGATGATTGCGAGCTGCGCGAAGGGGCGCAGCTCGTTGAAGGGATGCAGCATCTGGACATCGAGCGCCGGTGTCTCCGCGGCGCCGCGCACGGTCGCGTCGAACAGGACGTAGGCGTATTTGAGGAACGACGACACCAGCAGCAACGCGAGGGGGAGCCCCAGCAACCCGCCCACCTTCGCGATCACGAGCAGCGGCGCGAACACCAGCAGCACGAGTCCCGCGCCGCCGCGCGCGGGGCGGATCAGGTACCCGATCAATGCGGCGCCTGCCGTCACGCGCGAACGGAACAGGCGCCGTCGTCGCAGCGGCGCGCCTCGTTACATTGCGAGCCAGACATCGATGCCGCCGTGTTTGCGGCAGGCGCGATTACGATCCGAGGTGCTCGTGAAAAATCCGTCGTGGCAGCGCGCCGAGGAATGCGGGTGATCGTGACGATAGCGGGCGACCGGATCGTCGTGCCCGGCGTCCGGGTGCTCGCGCGCGCATTTCGTCGTGATGCTCCGCCGGTTTCTGATCGTGGTGCTCGTCCGGCCGATCCTGGGCGAGCAGGGTCGAGGAGCCAACTGCGTAAAGCGCGAGCGCGAACATCGTCGCTGTCAAACATTGGGTGAGGGGCTTTCGCATGGTCGCGGTCCTTCTGTGAGGGAGGGGATACACGCGTGCCGAAGGCTAACACCGCGGCCGAGCGGACGCGAGCCGTTGCGCCGCGCCGCGGCCGGCGCGCGTCAGCCGAACGCGTGTTCGCAGATCCTCGACCTCGCCCATGCGGGCCGCAATGCCGCGCTTGCGCGCTTCGAGCTGCTGCCAGCGCGCCTGCGCGCGCTCGATCGCCGCGGGCGTCGCGCTCGGCTCGCCGGCGAGCGCGAGATAATGCGCCTTCGCCGCGACCGTGGCGCCGAGCGCCGCGCGGTAGCGCGACTCGAGCTTGCGCAAACGCGATTCCATGTCCAGCGGCATCAACTCTGATGTTCTCCCTGCGCTCCATTGTCAGCAGCGTGCAGGCTACGCCCGATCCTTGACAGTCATGCGACGCGCGCGTGACGAGTGCGTAACCATGGAAGCGTGTGCGGGGCAGAGCGCCGGCGCGTCCCGCGGCGCACCGCTCGCCGCTTTCGCGGTTGCGGTGCGCCGCAAGATCCGCATCGTCCGCTAATCCCTGAATACGCGGCGCGCCGCGTGGATCGCGCCGTCGATATGGCCAATCGCCCGATCGCGCAGGCCGTTCGCCCAGGCGTTGTCCTCTTCGCGCGCGATGTCGGCGCGCGCCTTCTGGAGGAATTTCACGGCCTCATGAATGCGGCCGCGGTGATCCGGATACTCGTCGACCGGCGGGTGATCGGCAATGTTCTTGCCGTCGTCGAGCGCCGCCTGCTTGATGTCGCCGATCGCCGCGTCGATCTGGCGCACCGATTCCTGTTCATCGGCGGACTGCGCCCAATCGCCGGGGCGATGCTCGATGCACCAGCGCGCGGCCCGCAAATCCGAGAGCGCATGCAGGTAGGCCGGATGACGGGCCGGCGGCGGCGCCGGCGGCGGCGCAACCGCGCAGCCCGTCGACAGCATGAACCCGGCCGCGACCAGCAGGGGAAGGAACTTGGACCTTATAGAATGCAGCATGAAGTTCTCCCGAACCGTTTAGCGAATTGTTGATGCTTCTTGTCGTGCAACGTCCGGCGAGCGCGAACTCGCCGGCGTGTCTGATGCCTCGTCTCGAACGGCGCCTGCCCTCGATGTGATGCGAGTCTCACACGCTAACCAAGGTAAATGCGCCGCGCAGTGTCCCATTTCACATTGCTCGGTCGAACGCGCGCTGCCCTGGAATCGTTGCCGTACACACCAGGGCCATAACGCCGCAGCGCCGTTCGCGTTTAGTTCGATTAAGCAATTGTAACGCCGTGAGGGGACGCCAGCGCCGGATGCCGCAGCCGGCGTCGGCATCGCGCTCAGGCGCGCGCTCTCGACCTGAAACCCGTTGCCGGCCCGAATCCCAGCATCGATCGGCCGCGAGACCTTGGCGCCGCAAATCCGGGACGGTTTACACTATCGGCCCATCTCACCGTCTTCCATTGCACGGTGCTCGGCGCACTCGCCGGCATCGCATCACTGCTTGCGACGCTGCTTGCGACGCTGCAGGCCGGGGCGGCGCCGAACTCGATCGCCGTGCCGTATGAGGTCGAATCCTGGCGCAGCGCCTTCCTCGCGTCCCAACATACCTACAACCGCGCCCGCGCCCTGTCCCCGCCCGACGCGACCCAGTTCGTGATCGGCCGGCTCGCCGACAAGCCGGTCGCCGTGATGCTGTTCACGGTCGAGGGCGTGCGCGGCCCCGGCGATTGGCTGCAATATGTCGCGACCTTCTGGTTCCGCGGCGGAAATTACCTCTATTGCTGCGCGCGCCGCGTCGGCGGCAAGGGCTTGCAGCTCATCAACGAGCTCGGCATCGAGCCGGACCGCGTGCTTCTCAGCGGCAACACCTACCGCAGCAGCGATCCGGTCTGCTGCCCGAGCTTGCCGGTGCGGCTGCGGCTCGCGCTCGAGCGGCGCCGGCTCGTCGAACTCGGCGCGCACTGAAACCTTTCCGGGCCGCGCGATGCCATCGACCGCCGAGCGCATCCAGGAGCTGAGAATCCAGCGCGGGCTGCGCGATGCCGACCTTGCCGCCGCGCTCGGTCTCACGCCGGCGGCCTACGCGAGCCTCGAGCGCGACGACGCGGAAATCGAGTCGACCTTGAGCATCCGCCAGGCGCAGCAGCTCGCGCAGCTGCTCGGCACCGAGCTTGCGGACCTCCTCACAGCGCGCGCGGCGCCCGCTGCACCGGCGCCGCCGGCCGTGCCGATCGCGATGGTGCGGGCCGCGCTCGCGGCGCAGCTCGCGCACTCGCCGGATGCGCGCGAGGCGCTCGAAGACGCGATCGATTGGGACCTCGGACCCTTTCTCGACGCGACCGACGAGTGGACCACGGTGTACACGCTCGATTTCCTGCGCCGCCTCGCGGCGCTCGTCGACGTCGACTTACGGCGCCTGTTGATGGGACTCGAGCGGCTGTGAGAGGCGCCGCAAGATCACTTAATGCGGCCCTTTCGCCGCGTTCGTGACCAATGTCGCAGCGCTCGCGCCGCGGCTCCCCGCAAGATGCACCATTGCCGGGTAAATGAGATCCAACCGATGGCACATCGCCAGGGTTTAAATCGACTGGGTTTAAATGACGATTGGATGGACCGCGGCTCCAAGCTTCCGTGGCGAGTGGCAGTTCTCGCGGCGCTCGTCGGCTGCCTCGGTGTGACTGCCACTGCCCTCCTGACCGTGCCACTTGCTACGGGAACCAACCAGACGATGTTCGGCAAGCGCGTGGCCGCCTGCCGATCGGCGGCTCGCCGGGCGTGAGCGCACAAGCTGCCCGAAGGTCGCGGCCGGCGCCCGCGGACGATGCGCACGCCTGCGCCGCGGCCGGGAGCGCATTCGCCGCGCTCCGGCGCAGCGAGGCCGAGCGCCTGATCAGCGATTGCTTCCGGCGCCGCGGCTATGTCGTGACCGGATTCGGCGCCGGCGGCAAGGGCGACGCCGTCGATCTCGGATTGACGAGAAACGGCGCGCGCTTCCTGGTGCAGTTTCGCGATTGGAACAAGCAGCAGGTCGGTATCGCCGTGATTTGGGCGCTGACGAGCGCGATCGGAGCGCAGCGCGCGAGCGGCGGTTTCGTGATCACCGGCGGGCAGTTCACGCGCGAGGCGCGCACGCTCGCCGACCTGTGCGGCATCTCACTGATCGACGGCGCGGCGCTCGCGCAATTCACCGGCGATGAATCCGGCGCGAACAGCCCGCTCGTCGCGATGCAGCTCGTGTAGCGCATGAGCGCCGCAGTTCCTCTGCCTCCGAATGAAGCGGCGCGCCTCACGGCCGCGCGCGGCTATGAATGCTTCGACAGCGAACCGGAACTCGAATTCGACGCACTGACGCGCATCGCCGCGCACGCCTTCGCCGCGCCGATCGCGATCGTCTCGATGGTCGACAGCGACCGCGTCTGGCACAAATCGCGCTTGGGCTGGGGCGTGCGCGAGCTCGATCGCAGCCAGAGCTTCTGCGCACACACGATCTTGAGCCTGCTCGAGCCCTTCGTCGTCGAGAACTTGAGCGCCGATGAGCGCTTCCGCGCGAGTCCCTGGGTCATCGAGGATCCGCAGCTGCGCTTCTACGCGGGCGCTCCCGTCGTCGATCGGGCCAATAACGCGCTCGGGACCATCGCGGTGCTCGACGTGCGGCCGCGCGCCTTCTCGGGTTCGCAGCGCACCGCGCTCATGGATTTGTCGACGACCGTCATGACGACGCTGCAGGCGCGGCGCAACGCGCTCGAGATCGCGCGCCACGCGATGACCGATCAGCTGACCAAGGTCGGCAATCGCGCGCGGCTGCAGCAGTCGATCGCGATCGAACTGAGCCATGCGCGGCGCCACGACCAGCCGTTCGCGGTGCTCTCGATGGACCTCGACGGCTTCAAGCACATCAATGCGCAGCACGGCCATGCGGCGGGCGACGAGGTGCTGTGCCTCGTGACCGAACGCCTGAGCCAGCTGGTGCGCGACGGCGACACGCTCGTGCGCCTGGGCGGCGACGGGTTCGCGATCGTCACGCGCCATTGCGACAAGGACGAGGCGGCGGCGCTCGCCGAGCGCATCGGCAAGGCGATCCACGAGCCGATGGCGCTCGCCGGCGGCGCCGTCGTGCGCATCGGCATGTCGACGGGCATCGCCGTCTACACGACCACGGTGTCCTCGGTCGACATGCTGCTCTCGCAGGCCGAGCAGGCCTTGTATCGCGCCAAGCAGCGCGCTACGGGCCGGCGCCTCCCCTCCTTGAGTCCATGAGGCCGGTCCAAGCCGGCGGCAAGTCTCGCGCACACACAAGGCGCGAGGACGCGTCGCTGCCGGATTTCACGATGGCGTTTCAGCCGATCGTCGACATCGAGACCGGCACGGTCTATGCGCAGGAGGCGCTGGTGCGCCCGCCCGGCGGCGGCACGGCGATCGACGTGCTCGGCCGGGTCGGCCGCCGCAGCCTCTACGCGTTCGACCAACAATGCCGCGTCAAGGCGATCACGCTCGCGGCACGCCTCGGCATGCGCGGCTTCCTGCACATCAATTTCCTGCCGAACGCCAACTACGAGCCTGCCGAGAGCGTCGCCGAGACGCTCG
Source organism: uncultured Gammaproteobacteria bacterium (assembly GCA_963782845.1). Lineage (GTDB taxonomy): Bacteria > Pseudomonadota > Gammaproteobacteria > Steroidobacterales > Steroidobacteraceae > Bog-1198. Next base: position 939,171 of record CAWALM010000004.1, read on the forward strand.
AGGCGGCGACGCGCGTCGGCTTTCCGCCCGACAACATCGTGTTCGAGGTCACCGAGTCGGAGCGGTCGCGCGATACAGAGCATCTGCGGGCGATACTCGCGCAGTACCGCAGCCACGGCCTGATGAGCGCGATCGACGACTTCGGCGCGGCGGCCGCGGGACTCAATCTGCTCGCGGGATTTCAGCCCGACATCGTCAAGATCGACATGGCCTTGACGCGCGGCATCGAATCGGACCGCATCCGGCGCGCGATCACGCGCTACCTCGTCGGACTGTGCCGCGAACTCGACATCACGGTGATCGCCGAGGGCGTCGAGACGCTCGCCGAAGCGGTCGCGCTGCGCGAGATCGGCGTGCGGCTATGTCAAGGATATTTGTTCGCGCGGCCCGCGCTCGAGCGCTTGCCGGCGCCCACCGCCGGCGTCGTCGCGGCGATTCGCGAAGCCCACGAGGCGGCCGGGCTTGCGGGGTTCGATGCGCCGCTCGCCGCCGAGCCTCCGCGCGGGCCGCCCATACAGGGTTGATGCGGCGCCAGAACTGGATGGACGCGCGCATCCGGGATCGCAACAATTCGCCGTATGCCGCCCGCATTTCGCGTCGAACGCCTCAGCGATGAATTTGGACAGTACACGCTGGTGCTGACCTGCCGCGATTGCCGCCACGAACGCAAGGCCGATCCGCACATGCTCGGCCGCCTGTGCGGCTGGGATACGCGGCTCGAGGATCTCGCGATGCGCCTGCGCTGCTCGAAATGCGGCAAGAAAGCCTGCGCGATCCGCGCGATCCCGCCGCAGAAGCCGCGCGGCTATTCCTCGCTGCCCAAATAGCGGCCGCCGCGGACGGTACACTAGGCGCATGAGACGCTGCTGCGCCATGCTCGGCTTGCTCGCCGCCGTCGGCCTGTTCGCCATGCCGCGGGCGGTGCGCGGCGCCGACGAGATCGTCGTGAGCGCCGCGCGCTTGGGACCCCGCCTATGGCATGTGCGGCACGAGTCCGCGGAGCTCTGGATACTCGGCACCCTCTCGCCGCTGCCGGTCGGCGCGACCTGGCGCGCCGGCGAGGTCGAGCGGCTGCTCGGCAGCACCGATGTGCTGCTTATCGCCAAGCCGCTCGAGATCAGCCTGCCGCGCGTGCTGTGGATTCTGTTCGCGCAACGCGACCTCGTGATCCTCAAGGGCGGGCGCAAACTCGACGACGTGTTGTCCCCGGCGCTGCACGCGCGCTTCGCCGCACAGCGCGCGAAATACGGCCTGCCCAAGGACAAGTGGGAGCACTATCGCCCGATCGTCGCGGGCGCGCTGCTCGAGGACGCGGCGATGCAAAAAAACGGGCTCTCCGAGCGGCTCGACGTCTCGCTCGCGGTGCGCCGGCTCGCGCGCCAGCGCCACGTGCGCATCGACGAGGTCAAGGTGCCGGGTGCGCCGGATTTGCTCGGCGCGCTCAAGAACATCTCGCCCGAGGCCGAGAGCGGCTGCGTCGCGGCGATTCTCGACACCGTCGAATCCGGGCTGCCGCAGCTCGCCGAGCGCGCAGACGCCTGGTCGAGCGGCGACCTCGAGCGCATGCAGGCGCTGCCGCCCTCCACCGTGGCAAGCTGCGAGGCCTCGCTCGGCGCCGCGGAGGGCGCAGGCCCGGTGCTCGCGCAAATCCGCCGGCGCTGGCTCGATGCGCTCGAAGCGCAGCTGCGCGGCAGCGCGCGCACGCTCGCGGTGCTCGACGTGGATCTATTGCTGGGCCCGAACGGACTCCTTGATGCGCTGCGCGCCGCGGGTTTCGCGGTCGAGGCGCCGTAAGCGCGCGCAGCCCCTCAGGATCAAGCCGCGGCGCGCCGGCGGACCGCGGTCCAGGCTGCCGCGGAGAACACCAGCAGATTCGCAACCACGACGGGCGAGGCGCCGATCAGCACGCCGTAGCTCACCCAGAGCAGCGCACCGAACATCTGCACGGCGCGCAGCACCGCGGGACGCGCGAAGAAATAAGATCCGACGAACACCGCGGTCGCGACCCAGCCCAACAGCTCGATGCCCGCGTGACTCATACGGCCGCAGCCGCGAGCGCCGGCTCGCGCGGCACGAATGCGCCGATCTTGACCCGATCGGTGCGCTCCTTCTCCCACTCGCTGAGCGCCAAGCCGTAGGATTCGAACAGCCCGCGAATCTCGCCCGTGGGCCAGTGCAGCAGCTGGTCGAGGATCGGCACCATGATGCTGAACGCGTTGTCGGAGAGCACGGTGCTCTTCGCGATGCGTGCGAGCTGTTTGTTTTCGGACACCGCGATCGTAAAGCCATGGCGGTTGTTGACGTGCAGCATCACGTGCACGTCGGAGCTGCCGTCGCCGACATAGATCATGCGGTCGGGCGTGATGCCCAGTCGCTGCTCGAGTTCATCGAGCACCGCGACCTTGCCGTAGCCCGCCGGCACGCGCTTGACCGCGCGCACTTCACCCGAACGCGCGTCGAACTCGAGCTCGGTACCGTAGATGTGCTCGGCCGGCACCACGCCGTCGAGCGCCGAAATCACGATTTCGCGCGGTGCCGCCGAGACCACGAAGAACTCGAAGCGCACCCCGTCGGCGCCGCGCGCGAGGAAATCGACGAGTGCCGGAATCGCGGCTTTGAGGCGCACGAGACGTGCCGGCCTCGATCAGGTGCTCGCGGCGCACGCCGCGAAATTCCGGATCGTGGCGGATCAGGTACGCGAGTTCGCCGCCCTGTTGCACGAGATTGCTGCGCGCCAGTCCCGCGACGCGCTCTTCGAATCCCGCGATGCCCAATAGCTCGGCGAGCACCACCCCGGAGTCTTTGAAGCTCAGGGTCTGGTCGAAATCCGAGGCCAGTAGAAATGTCTTCAACGGCGTTTCATTCACGACAGAGTCTCTCCCGTGGGGGCCTTCCCCACAAAATGGATCGACGCCATCATCGAGTAATGCGGCGCGCTTGTCAGATGATAATCACTCGCGCCCAGTACAACTTTTCTCAACCCCGCCAATAGTTTGTGACCGGGGCCTCGGTTTGCCTGTTGTGAGCGGGATCCGATGACGAATTGTTAATAATCGAGGCCGGCGGCGCGATCGCAACGCGCTGCGATCAGGGGCGCCCGCGCAGGCTGCACGATCGCAGCCATATTATAATGCGCGCTCGATCGACGAAATCCGCAGGTTGTACGAGTGCGCGGCGCCGCTGTCGCGGCCTGCGCCGATCGCTGCAGGAGGTCACGATGGCCTTGACGAGCTACGCATGTTTCGAGGGACAGAAGCGAGGCGTCATGGAAGTTCCGCCGAGCTTCGCCATGGCGGGCGGCAAGCGGCGCGCTTCACCGTGGGTGGTACTCGAGTCGTACGAACTTCACCCCGAAGTGCCGTTCGAGTCGAAGCCGAGCACGCTCAAGGGCGTTCGCGCCAAGTATCCGCTGGTCATCACACAGGAGTTCGGACCCATCTCGCTGTGGCTCGAGGAGGCCGCACGCGAAGAGGAGGTTTTGAGTGCCGTCATCATCGAGACCGTGAGCGTCGACCGGCATGGATTCGAACACGTCGAACAGCGCATCACCCTCAGCGATGTCTTGATCGGCGACGTCCGGGCGCATACCGGGAGTGCCGCCGCCTCCGGCCGAGTGCTCAACGATTTCAGCTTTACATTCCAAGGAATCAGCATCATCGGGGAGGAGGTCGAATGATTGGCTATGTCACGATCGGAACCAACGATCTGCCGCGTGCGGCAGCCTTCTACGACGCGCTGCTTGCCGAGCTCGGCGCCAAGCGCACGATGGACACCGACGAGTTCATCGCCTGGACCGTCGATCCGCGCCGGCCGGGACTCTGCCTCACGAAGCCCTACGACAAGAAGCCCGCGACCGTCGGCAACGGCGTCATGGTCGCGCTGGTCGCCAAGAACCGCGCCAAGGTCGATCTTCTGCATCGCAAGGCGCTGCAGCTCGGCGGCACCGACGAGGGCGCTCCGGGCCCCCGAGGCGAAGGATTCTACGCGGGCTATTTCCGGGATCCCGACGGCAACAAGCTCAATTTCTTCTGCACCGAATGACGCGACTCTGCGCGAGTCGTGGCGGGAGCGCGCAAGCACCGAATGCATTTCTGGTCTCTTCGTGCAGATTTGCAGCGAGCCGGTTCGCGTTTCACAATTGGCGGCGCGGGTGTAGATTGACGCTTTACCGCCGCCAGGAAATCTCACCATGTGGACCAAAATCGCCGTCGCCTCCGTCGCCGCCGCCTTCCTCGCATCGAGCGCAGTCGCCGCGGACCCGGGACGCCAGTACTTCGAATCGACCGCAACCGCGAACGGAACGCCGCTGCCCTTCAGCAACGCCGTAATGGTCGCAGATACGCTCTACGTCGCCGGACACATCGGCATGGATCCAAAGACCCAGAAGGCCGTCGAAGGCACCGACGCGGAAGCCCACGCCGTCATGGATGCGGTCAAGCACACGGTCGAGTCGGCCGGACTGAAGATGGACGATCTCGTCTCGGTCACGATCTACTGCACCGATTTGCAGCTGTACGATGCGTTCAACGCCGTCTATCGCACCTATTTCCACGGCCACTACCCGGCGCGCGCTTTTCTCGGCGTCAGCCAGTTGGTTCGCGGCGCGCATTTTGAGGTGCTTGGGGTCGCGGCAAAGCCTGCGCATTAATGTGCGCGGAACTCGTCGAATATCTCTGGACTCCGTGCAATTATTTCATTCTCCCCGCAATTCATTCGCTGTCCGGCACGATGTGGAAGGCAGTCCAAAGAGGCTCTCACGATAGCGAGAGAATTCAGGTTCTCTTTAGTTGCGCGGATCGTGGAATTCCTGGATTAATTGTGGAGGCTTGGCGGAACGGATTTCTACGTAATCTCGGACTTTTGGCCGAATCGGAGGGTAAATTGCAAAGGCTTCCGGCCGCTCCCTGCCCCCGAGCAATATTTCAATTGCAGGCGATATTATCAGGCAACTGATCACGTCATTCTGCAGATGAGCTTGCGCGGAGTTGCTCTCCGCGTCGACCAGAGCTGGCCGCCGGGATCGGAGCAAGGCGTCAGCGTAGCGCCGCAAAGATCTGTACGTATGTACCAGCCTCGCCGAATTGGCGCTCCGATCTAGTGATGGGTGCGGAACTCGTGATTACAAAGACGGCCGACATTGCGGATCACCACACTCCGATGTGGTGCTGCAGTCCGATTGGCGGCTCAATTTCTAATGCACTGCGCGAAACATTCGGCAATACCAGCAAATTCGGCCATGTGCACATTAAGGGTTGTCCGAATGAAAACGACCTTGTTGTCGCGATTGGGAATGACTCTGGTATTACTACGCGCTGAATCTGCGTTAAAGCTCCGCATTCAAGGTAGATCGTCACTTCATTTGCGGCTCCCAAACCGCGATTATTCCGATTCGATCGAGGTAGTGCCAATCGGTGCGCTGGGAAAGATGGAGGTGCTACGGTATCGTAGACAAAGGCCAATCAACATGAACTTCACGTTCCAGATTTGTGTCTCCCAAGGACTCTGAACACAAAAGTGGTCGTAGGCGCACGATCGTCCGCGACGTCGCGATAACCTCAATCGGCGATCTCCTTGAGCCTCTTGCCGGTTTTGCCTTGGATGCGGGTCTGAGTGCGAATGAGCTGGAATCGCTACTCCGACTGGCGACAGTCAAATGTGTCGCCAACCGTCAACGTGAGATCAATCGCAGAGTGAATATTTCTGGAATTGCGGCATCAACAGGAATTTCGCGGTCCGAAATATCCCGCCTGCTGAAGGTCAGGAAAGCGGAAGGTCCATTCTCTTCGGTTGGGCCGCAAGCCACGAATCGAATTCTTAGGATTTGGCACTATGATCCGAAATATACAAATTCAAATGGACAGCCGGCGGACCTGAGAATTTTTGGGTCTGGGCCAACATTTGATTCGCTAGTGCGGCGCCATGGTGGGGGAATCCCGACTAGGGCCATTTTGGACGAGCTCGCACGAACTGAGTCGATTGAAATGCTCGATTCCGAGAGAGTGCGCGCCAAAACACTTTTTTCCCAGGATCGCGGTGTAACCGCGCATGCTGTCCGGGCCTTTGGTCTACATGCAACTGCACTTATGAAAACCTTGTTGGCTAACATGCGCAATCCGTCGCAATTCCAATTTATTTCAAGTATTGAGGGGCCGATGAATTCGGAAGACTCGTTGCCATTACTTCGCCGGGAAGTGTCAAGCAAGGGGTCAGAATTCTTGGCTATGATGCGAGATCGATTTTTCCATGATCGCGCGTCAGCAACTAGTTCGCGGATATCTCGAGGCGCCGGTAGAGTAAGCATAACCGTTTTCCTCCATGAGAATACGAAGAATAAGGCGATTAAAAGTCGGTCGGCGACAACGAGGAGGAATCTGCGCCGAGTTCCGAAGACACGACCGTGAATTAGCGGGGCGGAAGAATGTTACTGGTCAACCGCAAGGTAGATCCCGACAGAGACTTGGGCCGTTTTTTTAAGTCGCTTGCCAGCTTGAGGCTTGGAGTGATTGATCATCCAAATATCCACAGATTCAAGCATGCTTTGACCGTGCCTTCGTAACCAAATTTTCAGCTGCGGAATTTTCTGCAGGTCGAAATCACCGTTCCGCGCGATACGATGAAATAATTGCGCTGAGTTGGCCGGCGCACTCTCGAGATTGTGACGAAGCGTATTGATGAAGCCGCCAAGCGAATTGAGAGTGTGTAGGGCCGCGAGTCGCTTGTCTTCATAAATGCTCAAGGTGCGCATTTTTACACGAACGTTACCTTGCCGGTCGACGCGGACTGCACGCAGATGAACCAATTCCCTAAGGAGTTTGGTTGCCGGTTCGTCGGGAAGCACAGTCTTGGCAATATGACGAAAGGAGCGTCGTCTGCCATTTAATGGCAACGGTGCTGGTTCGCCGGAAGAATCGAGGTAGCTTGGGTCTTGATGCCACAGCGTGAGCAGATCGCTGATCGCAGCCAAGCGAGCAAGTGTCTGACTGTGCGCACGGTTTGAGCGACGGGCACTGCTGGCGGGATTAAGAAGATGTCCGCTGTCCAATCCAAGGCGCGCAAATAGCGCAATTAAGTCCTCAATAACATTATCGACCTTCACAGCACGACTGACGCTGTTTTTGGCATCGTGAAATGCATTCCGCCTGCCTCGCATCAAGCGGGGACGCGGTTTTCGTCGATTCGATGGCCTTCGTGGTGGTTGCTCGATTGATTTGCATAAGGCGTTGCTCTGGCTCGTTCGGCCTTTTCCACTTGAATTAGCTAAGCAATATACAAATGCGGATGTAAGTCGTCACGTAACTCTTAATCCGAAAATCGAAGTTTAATTTCTTCGTTTGCTAGGTCCGGTGTGTATTGCGACGTAGGCAGGCTTGGAGCATACAACGGGCGCGTTAATGTTGTTCGGTTCCGGAAAGCCTCAATTCGGAAGCCTGGCAATTGGAGAATTCGCGTTAATTCCTGCTTGACGCGCAACGGAGGTATCACTTTTTGTCGCGAGCGTCACTCGTGGACAATTTCGTTGCAAGGGAAGAGGGAATTGATGGCGGACTCCCGATGGTAAGACATTGCCACGACGTTGATGCGTTTGGGCAAGATTTGCGCGCAACCCCGTTGAAATCTAATGAGGCAACATTGAAAGTGCCTTCGAAGGGACTCTGTCTAATGGGCTCGGGTGCACCCCTAGCACATAGGTCTTCACGAGCCGCTTGGAAACGAAATGATACAGGGGGATGATTGGATAGTCGTTGAGCATCTTTTGTTCAGCCCTTTCGAGTATTGAGCGACGCAGAGTCGGATCAGAAGTTATTGCTGCTTTGTCCAATAATTCGTCAAACGCCGGATCGCTGTAGCCTTCGTCGTTGTTATTCGAATTTTGCCGAAAGATATCTAGGAAGTTGCTGGCGTCATTGAAATCTGCAATCCAACCAAGGCGAGCGACGTCCCACCGCGTTCGGTCGTGACGCGAGTTTAGAAATACCCGATATTCCTCGTCTATCAGCTCAGTTTCGACTCCGAGAGTCTCCTTCCACATCGCCGCAATTATGATTGCGGTCTGCTTAATAACAACATTGGAGTTGAAGAGTAGGCGCAGTCGAAGCGGGCGCTCAATTTCATACCCAGCGGCAACATATAGTCGACGAGCCTGGCCGATACGATCCGCGTCAGGCAATTCCTTCCATGGAAGACTTTGCTGCTCGTAGTTCCAAATATACGGTGGCAAGAAGCCGTATGCGGGGGTTTGCCCTGCACCAAGGGTTTCCACAAGCCGGTGTCGATCGATTGCCATCGCGAGCGCCTGGCGCAAATTTACATTATTCGCGGTCGGGCCAATTCTTAGGTTCAAACCATAATAAGCGGTTGCCAAGAAGGGTGCGACGACTAATTCGGTTGAATGTTCGTCCCTTAGTCCTGGAAAAGCATTCGGAGGGACAGCATTGGTTACGTCAAGCTCGCCGGCTCTATATCGACTGAATTGAGCGGTGTCGTCGCTTGCAATTTGATATTGAATTTCATCGATTCGCACGTTCGCCTTATCCCAATATTCCGCGTTCCTTATTAGGTCGATCGTAGTTCCCGGTCGCCAGTATTTCAAAACGTAGGGTCCGTTCGATACCCAAAGTTCGGGATTGTGGCTGGTCGCACTTGCTTCGGAATAGATTGGAAATGTCGAAGAATGTGTGAGTAACTGCGGCAAATACGATGCTGGCTGACGCAATTTGATGATCAACGTGCTGTCGTCGGCTGCGAGTACCCCCAAGTCGCTCGGCGGAGCCTTCCCTGCAATGATGTCTGCGGCACCAGCGATGATCCGCAAGTTGTCGGAACCTGGCGAGCCATTCTTTGGATCGACAACTCGACGCCAAGCAAGAACAAAGTCCTGAGATCTCACCGGCCTTCCGTTGGACCAGCGCGCATTGGCGCGAAGCTTGAAAGTGTATTCCCGGCCAGTTGAATCCACGGTCCATGAAGCGGCGACGCCGGGAACCGCTGCCCCGGTCGAAGATTCAGTGGTCAGTCCTTCATATAGGTCTTGCATTACCTGTGTTGAGAAATTGTCTGTGGCGGCTGCCGGGTCAAACGATGCTGGTTCGCCACTAAGCCCTCGCCGAAGCAACGAGTTGGCATTTTGCGCTGCGGCCGTATTGCGACCGTCGCCGCAGCCCGCCAAGGCAATCACTAGCCCGATAGCAAGCCATGAAACCGATCGAGCGGGTGGTTGCATAAGCGGCAATTTTCAATCGCTTAGGTGATTAAGTGAACCGGTCAATTTAACTAAATTGGCGAATACTGGCGGCATGTCGATGGGATTGTGGCGATCAACCCCCCGGCAAGCCGCAGTTCACGCCAGGGATTGTGAACTAAGACACAGAATTTCTTGTAATATGTCTCCATCTCGTGCAATCTGTTAAAGACAATCTCGTTGCTGCGATGCGGCATATTTTGCGGCCACTTTGCCGCATCGCGGTACGAAACGGGCTTCGGCTTGAGGACCTTGATTCGGCGATGCGGGATGCGATGGCGACTGCGGCTCGAGCGGAATTGAAAACGGGAGGCGTCGAGAGCCCTTCGGATGAAGAGGTTGCATTGATGGCGGGAATGACGGTTTGGCAAGTCCAGGCGACCAATCGCGACATTGATCTGGGTTCTGGTGTTCGCAACGTCTCTTGGGCTGCAGCCGAAGTTTTGGCTGGCTGGCACTCCGATCATCGGTATTCCGGTCCGTACGGCTTGGTACTCGATATCCCGTTTTCGGCGCACGAATCCGGGCAGGACGAGAGAAGTTTTGAGGCGCTGGTCCGGAAATATGCGGGTCTGAACGTCTCGGCGAGAGTTGTGTTGGATGAGTTGGTGAAGACTAAAAACGTCCAGCATTTGGGCGACGGCATTTTACGAAGTTTGACGCGGACGTACATCCCGCAGCGATTGAGTCCTGAAAGCATCGAGCACTTTGCAAAGGTTGTGCACAACGTAATTGGCACTACGGCAGTAAATCTTAAGCGTGATGCGCCTGGGACTGGCCTCATGGAAAGGCATGTCTATGCAGATTTCGGATTGAGTGAAGACGATTTGAAAAAGTTCAACTTGTTCGTGCGTAAGCGCGGGCAGGTCTTCGCAGATGAGGTCGACACTTGGTTGCAAGAGTATTCCAACGCCGACCGAAAAGGCTCAGTAAGAACGGGAATAGGGCTTTATCACTACGTTGAAAATGATGAAGACCGTGAGGCCTACGTCAGATCTTTAGCTGGAAAGGGAGACCATGACAATGCTGGTTAAATCTACCGGGACAGAACATCGGTTTATATCCGTCGTATCACCCGTGATAGTGATGTGCCTTTTTGCAGGTAGTGCATTTGCCGGTCACCTGAGTGCGCCACAACTGGTCGCTCGACCGACGCCGGCTGGCCAAGTCGGTGGTGATTCTGCGATCAGCGCACACACTGCGGGCCAGGTGGGCGGTGACTCTGCGATCAGCGCACACACTGCCGGGCCAGGTGGGCGGTGACTCTGCGATCAGCGCGCACACTGCGGGCCAGGTGGGCGGTGACTCTGCGATCAGCGCGCACACTGCGGGCCAGGTGGGCGGTGACTCTGCGATCAGCGCACACACTGCGGGTCAGGTGGGCGGCGACTCTGCGATCAGCGCACACACTGCGGGCCAGGTGGGCGGTGACTCTGCGATCAGCGCGCACACTGCGGGTCAGGTGGGCGGCGACTCTGCGATCAGCGCACACACTGCGGGCCAGGTGGGCGGTGACTCTGCGATCAGCGCACACACTGCGGGCCAGGTGGGCGGTGACTCTGCGATCAGCGCACACACTGCGGGCCAGGTGGGCGGTGACTCTGCGATCAGCGCACACACTGCGGGCCAGGTGGGCGGTGACTCTGCGATCAGCGCACACACTGCGGGCCAAGTCGGCGGAGACCTTGCGATTCATTCGATTGCGGGCAATACGGTGGGTGAGAATTCCTGGCGGGCTATTCCGCAGAGTTTGAATAACTGTGAATCGCTCGCCGTCACAAATCAGAGTGATTCTGCACTTCCCTGAAAGGCCGAAGTGTCCGGAGCTGTGAATCTGGGGTGAACCAGCAACGCCGCGGGGGATTGCAAGGTCAGTACACTTCTTTGGTCGCATGAAGGTTCGAGTTAGTTTATATATTAGTAGGTTTCGCACCAATCGAAGCCGGTCGGCTTGGATGTAATAGATTAGAAATTCCATTTCGTTTGGTGCTCAGGCGTCCGTGATGGCACTTATCTCGAACGGTGAATCGGGCTTTGCGACATCTGGCGATCCCGGAGTTTGGAATTCGGTCGGCGCAATTTTCAATGCTTGTCCTGTCATACCCGCCGCTTCCACACCGTGTCTTCTGACTCATAGGCAATATGCCGCCTAGTGCGCAGCCTTCTTTAGTTTGTTGGAACTGCGGCGCCTCACTCGCAGCCATGAGTCTCCCGTTGCTCCGGTTGGATGTTTGCAAGTCCTGTAAGTCCGAGCTCCACGTCTGCAAAATGTGCGTCGAGTATCACACCGGCTACGCCAAACACTGCCGCGAACCGACGGCCGAAGAAGTATTAAAGAAGACCGAGGCCAATTTCTGCGACCATTTCAAGCCGCGGCCTGGGGCCTATCTCGGCAAGAACCAGGCTGAGCTCGATCGCGTCAAAGCCTCGCTGGCGGAACTCTTTAAGAAGTAGGTTTGCCGGCCTTCGGCGCATCGGCGATGCGCCATAAATAGAGTGCCGCCGTGGTCCGATAGGGGCGCCAGCACTCGGCGCTTGCCAATAATTGCTTCGGAGTCGGCAGCTTGCGCTTGCGGTAGAGCACCTGGAAGCCCTTGCGCACGCCGTAATCGTTGAGCGGCATGATGTCGGGCCGGCGCAGCGTAAAAATCAACAGCATGTCGACGGTCCAAGGACCTACGCCCCGGATCCTGGTCAGCTGCTCGGCGATCTGCGCTTCCGACATCCTCGCGATGCCCTTCGCGTCAGGCACTTCACCGGCGAGCGCTCTGGCGGCGATCTCCTTCATCGTCAGCGCCTTGTTGCGCGATAGTCCCGCCCCGCGGAGATGCTCGTCGCTGAGCCCGGCCAGGTGCAGGGGATCGGGCCGCCCTTCTGGAAACAGTCCGAGGACGCGATTCCATATCGCCTTGGCGGCGGCTCCTGCGAGCTGCTGGTGCGCGATTGCCTCGAGCAGCGCCGGAAAGGGCTCGCGGGTGCGCCGCGCCGGCAGCTGCACCATGCCGATCCGATCAATCCACTCGGCGAGTCGGGGATCCTGGGTGCGAAGGTGATGGACGGCGCGGGCGTGCACGCGGCAAGTCTACTGCATAGCGTCGGACCTGGATCACACTTGTCCAGACGGCGATTGCCGACCGCACCGCAATTCTTGCGGGCCGCAGGTTAGTCCCTACACGGAAAGCACCCACCCCTAAAGTTTCGGTCCCAAAGTCCGTTATTCAGGGCGTGATGAGACCAATGCCGGCGGCACGGAGCGCAGCGCTTGTACAATCTATGGCGAAAGAAAGAGCCCTCGACTCGACGCACGGCCTTGGCCTGCAATGCCACCGGCTGCGCGCTGGCGACGACGAGCCGTCAGCGCGACGGCCGTTACAAATTGGAGTCTTGCTTCTCGATTAAGGCGACTCACGCCGAGCAGCGCGCAACCATTGCCTCATGGCTATCGGGTGATCGAAACGAATTGGGCGCGGTCGGTACCGTGCTCGACGCGGCCGACTATCAGCTGCTGCTCGTGGAGTCCCCGGACGTTCTCGCCGCGGAATTGAAGGCCGCGGTGCGCTGGCGGCTCAAGGACATCATCGATTTTCCCGTCGAAGACGCGGTCGTCGATGTCTTCGGGATCCCCGAGCCGGTACGCCGGACCGGCGCCAAGATGATGTATGCGATTGCGGCCAAGCGCCAAGCGATCCAAGAGCACCTCTTGACCGTCAAGGCCGTGACGCCGCGGTTCGATGTCATCGATATCCCGGAATTGGCGCTGCGCAATCTCGCCTCGCAACTGCCCGAGGCCGAGAGCGGATTGATTCTGCTCTGGCTCAACGAGCAATCGGCGCAATTGCTGGTGTTCAAGGGCTCGACTCTCTATCTCGCCCGCACCGTGCAGTTCACCCAGCACCGCGGGCCGAGCGCGAGCCCGGGCGTGCCCGACGTCGATGCGATCGCCTTGGAGCTGCAGCGCTCGACCGATTACTTCGAGAGCCACTACGAGCAATCGCCGATCAGCCATCTGGTCATCGCGCCGCACAACGATCATGCGGACATGCTCGCGAGAGAACTCGCGGAACAAACCTCGATGCGCATCCAGACGATCGATCTCGGCCGTGCGCTGACCATCGTGCCCGAAGTGAATATCGCGAGCCGCAGCACGCTGCTCGCCATCGGCGCCGCGATGCGCGACGACCATATCAAGCTCTAAGCCATGTTCCAACAAGTCAATCTCTACCAACCGATTTTCCGGGAGGAGCAAAAGCTCTTCTCGGCGACGACCATCGGCGCCGGACTTGGCGTCATCGCCGCAGCACTCCTGATGATCGCGCTCTACTCGTCATGGCAGATCGCGATGCTGAACCGTCAGCTCAAAGCCATTCAAACCCAGGATCAAATGCATGCGCAGCTGGTCGCGGCCTCGAATGCCCTGTTCGAGAATGGCGAAACCGAAAAAGCGCTGACGAGCCGCATCAACGGCCTTGCGGTCGAACTCGACCGGCGCCAGCAGGCGCTGCGCTACTTAGGCAGCGGCGCAGCCGCGGCGCACGGCGGCTTTGCGACCCGCATGGAAGCGCTCGCGCGCGAACAAATCGATGGTTTGTGGTTGAAGGGTGCCGTCTTCACTGCCGAGTCCGGCCGCTTCGCGCTCACCGGTAGCGCCGTCAACGCCGAACTCGTCCCCCTATACCTCGCGCGCCTCGCCCACGAGCCGTCGCTCGCGGGCGCGAAACTCGACTCGCTGGAAATCAGTCAGCCGAAGGGTGACTCGAAAGGCGCGGAGAAGTCGGGGCAGCAGGCGCACGTCGACTTCGTGGTTTCCTCGTCCGCTCGGGTGCCGGGCCAGGATCCGCGGCTTGCGATGGAGCGGCAAATCGGCAGGCTCGCTGTGAAGCGCCTGCAGATGTTGCTGGCCCGGATCAATCGCGCAAGCTTGCGCGAACGGGCGTTGCTGTTCGCGGCGGCCATCGCCGTCATGTCCTTCGTCTGGAGCCAGCTCGTCATGAAGCCGCTCGAGACCAAGAAGACCGCGATCGCGAACACGATCGATACGATGCGCATCAACGCCTCGGTGAATGCGGCCGGGCATACCGACGATCTCGTCGCCGAGCGCTACGCGGAGCTCAAATCCCGGGACCTCGCGCTCACCAAGGCGGTCGCAGACGCGGATGCCCAGCTGAGCGACATGCAGCGCGGCATGATCGAGCCGAAGGAAATGGTCAAGGTGCTGACCACGGTGCTCGAGCGGCAGAGAAACCTCCACCTCGTGCTGCTGCGCAATCTGCCGGTGCAGCCCTTGCTGAAGCCGGCCGAAAAGGCCGACCAGACCGACCCGTCCGACAAGTCCGCCAAGACGGTCGATGCCGCGGCCGACGACGCGGGTCCTTATCTGCATCCGGTTGAACTCGTCGTGCGCGGCGACTACCTCAACGTGCTCGCCTATTTGAAGGAACTGGAGGCCGAGAACTGGGGATTTCAGTGGCGGCGCTTCGAGCTGGTCGCGAGCGAGGAAGGGCCCGAGTACCACATCCAGTTCATGACGCTTTCGATGGAATCGAACTGGCTGGGCGTATGAAGCACCGCATGGCACAGGTATTGCCCCTGCTGGGCTGGGTCGTTTCGGCTCTGCTGACGGCGGCCGCCATGGCCTCCGACCTCAAGGATCCGACCCGTCCGCCCGCGCCCATTGCGGCCGCGAAACAGCACGCCGAGCACATATCGCTGCCGGTCGTGAGCGCGATCTTCATTTCCGGTTCACGGCGCGTCGCCGTGTTCAACGACCAGCCGGTGCACGAGGGCGACAGCGTCGGCGCTTACCGCATCGAGACGATTACCGCGACGGGCGTGCACTACCGCTCGGCCGGCCAACTTGCATTTGCAGCGCTCGCAACGGCGGGCGGTTGATGGATGGAACCTACAAGGAACTCACGCCGATGAAACGTTTGCGCTCTCCGCTCTTGAATCTGTTGCTGCTCGCGGCGCCGCTCGCCGCGCTGGCTGCCGACGAGGAGCCGCGGTTCAACATCACGGTCGTCAACACGCCGGCGAAGTCGTTCTTCTTGGGGCTGGTCCACGATACGCCCTACAACATGGTCGTGAGCGCCGACGTGAGCGGCTCGATCTCGCTCGATCTGAAGCAGGTCACGGTGCCCGAAGTGCTGCAAATGACGCGCGAGCTCTACGGCTACGACTTCGAGAAGCTGCCGGCCGGCTTTCTCGTGCTGCCGGCGACGATCCAATCGCGGATGTTCTACGTCAACTATGTCGATCTCGAGCGCAGCGGCACCTCGCGCACGCGGGTGAGCTCGGGAGGGTTGACGCAAAGCAACCAGAACGGCGCCAACAGCATCGCGGTGGATCCGAATGCCGTCCCCGTGGGTCAGAACGGCACGAGCGTCCAAAACGGCCAACCGGGCAACCGCAATTCTACCCAGACCGGAACGACCGTCGATACCAAATACAAGATCAATTTCTGGCAGGAACTCGAGCTCTCGCTGCGCGAAATGCTGCCGAAAGACAACGTCCACAGCGTCGTCGTCAATGCACAGTCGGGCGTGGTCGCCGTGCGCGCGATGCCGAATGAGCTCGCCGACATCGGAAAATTTCTGTCGAAAATCAATTCGAGCGCCGCGCGCGAGGTGATTCTCGAGGCCAAGATCATCGAGGTCGATCTCAATGATGACTATCAGGCGGGCGTCAACTGGTCCTCGTTGATCCAAAACGGCGGCCAATCCTATTTTGCCGGGCAAAGCTCGCCGGGGACATTCAGCGGCGACCTGCTCGCGCCGAGCGGTCCCACGGTCAACGTTTCGCCGGGCAATGTGGTCAACGGACTCGTGAGTAACACGCTCGGCGGCGCCTTCACGCTGGCGCTCAATGCCCGCGACTTCAACGCCTACGTCAACCTGCTGCAGGTGCAGGGCACGACCCGCGTACTCTCGAGTCCGCGCGTCTCGACGCTCAATAACCAGAAGGCCGTGATCAAATCCGGTTCCGACCAATTTTTCGTGACCAACGTGACCAGCAATACCGTGACCTCGACGGCCTCATCGAACACCAATTCGGTCGAGTTGACGCCGTTCTTCTCGGGCGTCGCACTCGACGTCACGCCGCAGATCGACGATGACGGCGCCGTGATCCTGCACATACACCCGTCGGTGAGTCAGGTGACGGCGCAGAACCTCAATGTCACGGTCAACGGCGTCGCCAATACGCTGCCGCTCGCGCTGAGCCAGATCCGCGAATCCGACAGCGTCGTGCGCGCCCACAGCGGGCAGGTCATCGTGATCGGCGGCCTCATGACGACCCAGAACGCCACCACCAATTATCAGACGCCGTTCCTGGGCTCGATCCCGGTGCTCGGCAACCTGTTCAAGAGCAAGCAGACCACCAATACCAAGACCGAACTCGTGATTTTGCTCAAGCCGATCGTGGTCGGTGAAGACGAGGCGGAGTGGAATTCGCTCGTCAAGAGCAGCGTCGACAACGCCAAGAAGCTCGACCCGAAGGTCAACGGCGCGATGTCGATAGGCCCTTGAGATGGACCACCGCCCCAAAAAACGCGTAAAACTCGGCGAGATGCTGCTCGAACAGAGCGCGATCTCGCCCGACCAGCTCGAACAGGCGCTCAAGGAGCAGAAGCGCACCGGGCGCAAGCTCGGCCGCGTGCTCACCGATCTCGGCATGCTCAGCGAGGACGATCTGCATCAGGCGCTCGCGCGCCATTTGCAGCTGCCGTACGTGGATCTGCGCCAAATGACGCTCGATCCCGCGGTGGTGCGCTACCTGCCTGAGACGCTCGCCCGGCGCTTCCGCGCGCTCGTGTTGCAGGAGGACAAGCGCGGCCTCTTGGTCGGCATGGCGGATCCTTCCGATTTGCTCGCCTACGATGAAATCGCGAAGCGGCTCAAGCAGACGCCGCGCATCGCGGTCGTGAGCGAGAGCGAACTGCTGCGCATGCTCGACGTCGTCTACCGGCGCACCGATGAGATCGCATCCTTGGTGCAGGAGGTCCGCGACGACCTGCGCGAGAGCGATGTCGACGTCGAGCAATTGACGGCCGACGACGGTTCGGCGGACGCGCCGGTGCTGCGCCTGCTGCAGTCGATGTTCACCGACGCGGTCCAGGTCGGGGCCTCGGACATTCATATCGAACCGGGCGAGGCGCGCCTCAGGATTCGCCAGCGCATCGACGGCGTGCTGCAGGAGCAGGTGCTCGAGGGCAGCCGCGTCGCGGGAGCGCTCGTGACGCGCCTCAAGCTCATGTCGGGCTTGGATATTTCCGAGAAGCGCCTGCCGCAGGACGGCCGCTTCTCGATCAAGGTCGGCGATGCGCAGCTCGACGTGCGCGTCGCAACGATGCCCTCGCAGCACGGCGAGGCCGTGGTGCTGCGCTTGCTCAATCAGGCCGTGGGCCTGCAGCCGCTCGAAATGCTCGGCATGCCGGAGGACCTCGAACGGCGCTTTCGCAGGCTCATTGCCCGCAACGCCGGCATGGTGCTGGTCACCGGACCCACGGGCAGCGGCAAGACGACGACGCTGTACTCCGCGCTCAATATTCTGAACAAGCCCGACGCCAAGATCATCACCGTCGAGGATCCGGTCGAGTACCGCTTGGATCGCATCACCCAGGTGCAGACCAAGTCGAAAATCGGCTTGGATTTCAGCCGCGTGCTGCGCTCGGCGCTGCGCCACGATCCGGACATCATTTTCATCGGCGAAATGCGCGATCGCGAGACGGTGGACATCGGCCTGCGCGCGGCGATCACCGGACACTTGGTGTTCTCGACGCTGCACACGATGAATTCGGTCGCGACCATCGACCGGCTCATCGACATGGGCGCGGCCGGCTACATGGTGGCCGCGGCCGTGCACGCGGTGCTCGCGCAGCGCCTCGTGCGGCGCATCTGCGTCGATTGCGCGGAGCCCTATACGCCCGATGAACACGAGTTTGCCTGGCTCGCGGCGCAGGTCGGCGAGTCGCCGGCCGCCGCGCTCCCCTTGCAGCACGGCGTCGGCTGCAGCTATTGCAACATGACCGGTTATCGCGGCCGCGTCGCCGTCTATGAATTGCTCGAAATCGACCGGCTCCAGGCCGATGCGATCCGGCGCCAGGACCTCACGGAATTTGCGCGGCTCGCCTACGCGCGCCCCGATTACCAGCCGCTCACGAAATCGGCGATCGATCTCGCGGCACGCGGCCTCACGACGATTGCGGAGGTCATCAGCTCGGTCAGCGGCATCGTCGACGAGCCGTCGCCGCTGCCGGCAAGCCCGGACGAGTCCGAGATGGGGCCCGCGCAAGTCCTCTCGATGCTGACCTAGCGCGCGACGCCCATGACCGTCTTCGCCTACAAGGGTCGCTCGCCGCGCGGCGAGGTCGTCGAAGGGCGCCTCGACGCCGAGACCGCCGACCAGATCGCATCGCGCCTGTTGGGCGCCGGCATCACGCCGATCGACATCGGACTCGCGAGCGAGCAGGGCGGCGAGACGCTGCGCAAGCTGTGGGTCTCGCTGGGGCGCGGCAAGCCCAACAACGGCGATCTCATGATGTTCTCGCGCCAGATGTATACGATCACCAAGGCGGGCGTGCCGCTGCTGCGAGGCTTGCGCGGCCTGCAGGCCGCGATGCATAACGATGTGCTGCGCGATGCGCTCGCCGACATCGTCTCGAGCCTCGAATCCGGCCGCGATCTCGGCACGAGCTTCGCGCGCCACGCCGACATTTTCCCGCCGCTCTACGTCAACATGGTGCGCGTCGGCGAGGCGACCGGTACGCTCGATACGGCGTTCTTGCGCCTTTGCGACTACTTGAGCATGGAGCAGGACGTGCATGATCGCGTCAAGAGCGCGCTGCGCTATCCCTTGATCGTGGTCGCCGCGGTCATCGTCGCGATCGGCATCATCTCGGTCAAGGTCATCCCGGCGTTCGCGCCGGTGTTTCGCGTGCTCGGCGACAACATCCCGCTGCCGACGCGCCTCATCATGGGCGCCTCCTCGATCACGCAGCACTATTGGTGGGTGATTCTGCTGGTCGCGGGCGCGGCCTATTTTGCGGCGCGCGCCTACGTCGGCACCGACGCAGGCCGCTACCAGTGGCATCGGGCGCTGCTCAAGATGCCGCTCGTCGGCAGCCTCCTGCACGAGGCGATCCTGGCGCGCGTGACCCGCTCGCTCGCGATCTGCCTCTCGGCCGGCATCCCCGCGCTGCAGGCGCTCGGGACCATCGCGCGCACGACCGGCAATGATTGCGTCACGGAAGCGATCCTGCGCCTGCGCGACATGGTCGAGCGCGGCGAGTCGATCAGCCGCGCGGCCGCGACCGCGGAGCTCTTCCCCGCGCTCGTCGTGCAAATGATCGCGGTCGGCGAGGAGACCGGCGAGCTCTCGGAGCTCTTGGGCGAGGTCGCCGAACACTACCGGCGCGACGTCGATTACCAGCTCAAAAACTTAAGCGCCGTCATCGAGCCCGCGCTGATCGTCGCGGTCGGCGGCGTCGTGCTCGTGCTCGCGCTCGGCGTGTTCCTGCCGATGTGGGACATGTTTGCGAAGGTCGGCGGCCAATCGTGAGACGCCCGGCACAAATACTGTGTGCTGCGTCGCACTACCTGCGCCCGCGGACTCAAGATCCGCAGTGCGGCGTCGATTCTCCTCTTAGCGATTCTTAACAAACTAACCCCACAGGGACGGACTTGACATGCGCAATCGGCAGAGCGGATTTACCCTTATCGAACTGGTCGTGGTCATCACGATTCTCGGGATCCTCGCGGCCTTCGCGATCCCGCGCTTTACGCAGCTCGACAGCCAGGCGCGCATCGCAGCGGTCACCTCGCTCGGCGGCAGCCTGCAGAGCGCCGCGGCGCTTGCGCACGCGCAGTACCTCGCGAGCGGCACTGCGCCCGCGACCGTGACCATGGATGGGCAATCGATTACGCTCACGAACGGCTACCCGAGCGCCACAGCGGCCGGTATCGTGAACACGCTCCAAGACACGAGCGGCTTTACAACCGTCGTTGGGGCAACCTCGGTGACGTTCGAGAAGAACGGCGCGCCGACGCTCTTGACCTGTTCCGTGACCTACACCGCATCGACTGGCCTGGGAGTCCCGGCGGTGGTCACGCTGCCGGTCGCGACCGCGGGCTGCTAGCGCCTCGGATCGGGGCACTCTGAGATCCGCTTCACACGACGTGAGTGCGGACCTCAAGAGTCCCCGGTCCTCGTCGACTACCCAGGTTGAGGCTTTACTCATAATGGACGGACGACCCATGCGCAATCGACAGACCGGCTTCACCCTCATCGAACTGGTCGTGGTGATCACGATCCTCGGCATTCTCGCGGCCTTCGCGATCCCGCGCTTCACGCAACTCGACAGCCAGGCGCGCATCGCCGCGGTCAACGCACTTGCCGGCAGTCTGCAGAGCGCCGCGGCACTCGCGCATGCGCAGTATCTCGCGAGCGGCACCGCGCCTGCGACGGTGAACATGGACGGTCAGGCGATCGCGCTTGCGTTCGGCTATCCCGATCAGTCGGCTCACTGGAATCCAAAACGCGCTGCAGGACACGAGCGGCTTTACGCCCACGGTCAGCGGCACCGCGGTGACATTCACGAAGAACGGCGCGCCGAGGTCCGCGACCTGCGCAGTCACCTACACGCGTCTCCGACTGCCTTGGCAACCCGGCGACGGTTTCGCTGCCCGTCGCCACGGCCGGCTGCTAAGCATCGAACTGCCGATCGGCGCCGCCGCGCCGACGGCGCTCTCTGCCCCTCGCTTCTCCGCGGATCTCTCGCGCCGCGACGCACGCCATCGAACCCCGGCAAATTGAGGGTATCCCTGCTATTTTCACCTTCGGGTTATGTCGCAAGCTCGACGCAGGGACCCTAAAATCACTGTAGTGGTTCGTCGGCCGGAGTACGAGAGGAAGGCGATATCTCCGGAGCTTGTTCAGGGGCGCATCGGCGCTCCGGTCCCGTTCTGCGAGACGCCGCTAGCGCATCGCGCAAGCCGCCGACCGACGCCGCCGCCGAGCCCGGCCGCGGTCGACGAAATCGACTTCCCGGTCTTCGGTCAGCCGATTCCGGCTCAAAATTGCCGATAACGGGGTCGCGGAATGCCGCTTTCGGCGGCTCGGAACAGAGAGTTCCGAGGCGACGGGCCCCTAACCGCGGCCCGGGACTGAGGTATGATAAGGAGGGGCGATTTATGGAGGAAGCGACGATGCCGGTCAGTAATCCCACCTGGACGCGGTCCGGGGTCGTGACACCGGGAGTGACCGCCGGCAAACGGCGCGCGCGGCGCGTGTTGATCGTCGATGACCATCCGATCGTGCGCCAGGGGTTGCGGCGCGTCATGGAAGCCGAAGAGGATCTGACCGTCTGCGGCGAGGCCGAGACGGTCCGCGATGCGCGGGTCGCGATCAAGGACTTGAACCCCGAAGTCATGATCGCCGACATCAGCTTGAAGCAAGGCGACGGCATCGAACTCGTGCGCGACGTGCGCGCGCATTACCCGCAGCTGCCGATCCTCGTGCTCTCGATGCACGACGAGACCATCTACGCCGAGCGCATGCTGGCGGCGGGCGCCAACGGCTACATCATGAAGCAGGCCGCGAGCGAACAGTTTCTGATTGCGCTGCGGCGCGTGCTCGACGGCGGCATCTATGTCTCGGAAGCCGTCGGCAACAACATGATCCAGAAGTTTGCGGCGGGCGGCTCGTATATCTCGGCGAATCCGATCGACCGCTTGAGCAACCGCGAGCTGCAAATCCTGCACATGATCGGCAAGGGCATGAGCACGCGCGAGACCGCGCATTCGCTGAATTTGAGCATCAAGACGGTCGAGTCACACCGCCAGCGCATCAAGCGCAAGTTGAACTTGAGCACCGGCACGCAGCTCGTGCAATACGCGATCAATTGGTTCAGCAGCCGCAAGCTGCAGGGCGAAGGGGCGCCCGCGGCGCCCACGACCACGCCGGAGTAGTCGCCTCGCTACGAGGCGAGCCGCACGGCGTCGTCCGCCCAGGGCGCCGGAATCGTGATCCAGCGCGCGAGCTGCTCGGCCGGCATCGGCCGCGCGAGGTGAAAGCCCTGCGCATAGTCGCAGCCGCACTGATGCAGAAACTCCAGCGCTCCGCTGTTCTCGACGCCCTCACAGCAAACCGCGATGCCGAGGTTGTGGCCGAGATCGATGATCGCGCGCACGATCGTGCGCGCCGCGTCCGTGTGCGGCAGATCGACGCCGATCGTGTGGTCGATCTTGACTTCGCTGAACGGCAATTTGTAGAGCTGCGTCAGTGAGGAATAGCCGCTGCCGAAGTCATCGAGCGCGACGCCGATGCCCATCAGGCGCAGGCGCGCGAGGATGTCGACGGTGCGGTGCGGATCCTCGAGACCCGCGGTTTCGGTGATTTCCAGCGTGAGCTGCGCAGGGGAGACGTCGCGCGCCGCGAGAAATTCGCTCATGCGATCGGGAAAGCCCGCGTCGTTGACGAGCTTCGAGCTGAAGTTGACCGAGAGGTCGAGGCGCAGCCCGACCTTGTTCCAGGCGCTCAGCTGATCGATGCCGGCCTGCAGCACGTAGTCGGTGAGCGCGCCGATGAGGCCGTACTGCTCGGCGAGCCCGATGAAGTCGCTCGGGTACACGAGCCCGTAATCCGGATGATCCCAGCGCAGCAGCGCTTCGATGCCCGTGACCTTCCAGCCGCGCGGCGTCGCGCAGACCTTGGGCTGATAGTGCACGAGCAGCTGCGCGCGGTCGACCGCGCGGCGCAGGTCCTGTTCGGTGAACTGATAGCGCGACACGACTTGCGGCGCGAGCGCAGCCTCGAGCGTCTCCTCGGTTAGCGGCTTCTTGAGCGCGAGCGAGACATGCAGGCCGTACGCAAGCCCAAATTCCTCGGCCGAGGCGAGCATATTGGCGCCCGCGTTGCTCGCGATGATGATGGTCGCGTTGCCGTGATGGCGCGCGAGCCGGCTCAGCAGGTCGATCTCGGTGACCCCTAAGGATTGCGGATCGAGCAGGATCACGGTCGGCGCGAAGCGCGCGCATTCCTCGGTGAGCTGCGCGGCGGTGTCGACTTCGGTGACCGCAAAGCCGAGCCGGATCGCGACTTCGGCCGCGAGCCGCGCACAGTCGAGGTCGGCCTCGGCGATCAGCAGGCGGTTGGCATTTTCCAGCGGGCGCTTGGTGTTCATGAATGGTCCTTCATGTCGAATACATTAGCTCTTTAGTGGTCGGCGTGCACGATCGCGATTTGGCGTTGGCCGCAGGTTTCGAATAGGCGCGCGCGCAGCCGCATGTTGCGCAGCCCCGCGCTGGTGCGAATCTCGTAGGGCATCACGAACTCGCGGTCCTCGCCGCGCAGCAGGCCCTCGAGACCGGCGACGATCTTGGATCCGGCGGGGTGCGCGATGGGGCCCTGCGACCAGCTGCGCAAGTAGTCCTTGCCGACATCCAGCTGCTCGCCCAGCAGCGCGTTTTCGGAGGCGAGTTCGCGCCAGCGGCGATTCAAATACACCACGATGCCGCCGGCGTCGATGAGCCCCGCCGCGAGCGGCAGCACGTCAAAGCCCTCGCGCAGCCAGGCGAGCTCCTGCAGCAGCGCGGTGCGCTCGGCGCGCTGCTCGCTGACGTCATGGGCGATCCCGCAGAGATACTGCGGCTGGCGGCCGATGTCGCGCTCGGCGCAGCCGCGAATGCGCCACCAGCGCTCGGCGCCATCAGGCGCCGTGACCGGCACCTCGACGTCGAACGGGGAGTGCTCCTCGAGGTGACCGCGCATCTCGCGCAGCATCGAGACCCAGCCGTCCGGCCGGATCGCGGGGCGTAACGACGCCCAGCTGTCGGGCTTGCGCTCCTCGGTCCATTGAAGCTGGGTATAAAACCAATCGCTGAACCACGCGGATCCGTCCAAGAGATTCAGTTCCCAAAACCCATCGCCGCTCGCATCCAGGGCGCGCAGGCCCGGCGGGCGATCTTTCGCATGAGGCTTTGCCATAGTCCGCTTTCTTGACCCATCGGCTGATCGTTCCTCTGTATCGGTCCGGTCCACTGGAAGCTTGATCGGGGAAATGCCCAACGATAGGG
This sequence comes from uncultured Gammaproteobacteria bacterium, assembly GCA_963782845.1. Lineage (GTDB taxonomy): Bacteria > Pseudomonadota > Gammaproteobacteria > Steroidobacterales > Steroidobacteraceae > Bog-1198. The sequence goes on from CAWALM010000004.1 coordinate 963,477, forward strand.
CGATCTCCGAGTGCGCAGCCCACAAATCAGACGCATGCACGGGGTGGGGCGCGCAAGGCCAGCATATGTTACCCGACGGTCAAGTTGGGCGATGCAGCGCCGATATCTACAAGCATTACATCCCCGCGGAGGGAATTTGAACGTGGTGGATACGGAAACTGTGAATTCCGTCATGGTCGAAGCCCCGACCAAGATCTTGCTCGCCGAAGACGATCCCGTCACGCGCATGCTGTTGACGCGCTCGCTCAAGAAGGCGGGTTTCGACGTCGACGCGGTCGCCGACGGCAGCGCCGCGCTCGACAAGATGATCCACGGCTATTACCCGATCCTGATCACCGATTGGGAGATGCCCGGCATGGACGGCATCGAGCTTTGCAAGACGGTCCGCAACATGCAGCTCGACGGCTACGTCTACGTGCTGCTGCTCACCGCGCGCGACGCCAAGGAACACATGGTCGCGGGTCTCGAGGCGGGCGCCGACGACTACCTCATCAAGCCGATCTACGAGCCGGAACTGCTCGCGCGCCTCAACACCGCGCGGCGCATCCTCGCGCTCGAGCACTCACTGAGGGTCGCGAACGAGCAAAATCGCGTGCTGTCGATCACCGATGCGCTCACCGGCACGTTCAACCGGCGCCACCTCATGGAGCAGCTGCCGCGCGAGCTCGACCGCTGCCGCCGCTATGCCTACCCCTTGTCGGTGATCATGTGCGACATCGACCACTTCAAGGCCGTCAACGACGTGTATGGGCACGCGGTCGGCGACGAAGTGCTGTGCCAATTTGCGCAGCGCATCCAAAAGAGCATCCGCGGCTCGAGCGACTGGGTCTCTCGCTACGGCGGCGAGGAGTTCATGATCATGCTGCCCGACACCGGGCGCGACGGCGGACTCAACGTCGCCGAGAAGATCCGCCGCTTGATCCAGGACGTGCCGTTCGCCTCCGAAGCGGGCAACGTCGCGGTGACCGCGAGTTTCGGCGTCGCCTCGACCGCGGCCTCGGGACCCGATCTCGGCACCGGCGTCGAGGCGCTGATCGCGGCCTCCGATGCCTGTCTCTATCAGAGCAAGCAGAACGGCCGCAATCGCATCACGAGCATCGAGCTCGGGCTCGAGCCCTCGCCCGAGCCGTCCGAGGCGAGCGCTCAACTGCACCTCTCCGAAGCGATCTAAGCGCCTAGCCTGCCTCGCGCAGCTGCTCGTTGACGAGCTGCAGGTTGTCGGTCAGCTGGCGCACGAGGGGTTCGATTTCAGCAACCGACTTCTCGCGGACCGCGTTCTCGAGTTTGGCCGCGGCTTTGCTCAAGTGCAGCGCATGGATGTTCGCGCTCGCGCTCTTGAGTGCATGGGCGCGTCTTCCGATCGTCTCGTAATCGCCCTGGTCGAGCGCTGCGAGTATCTCCGCGAGATTCTTGTCGCCGCTGCTGATGAAGGTCGCAATCAGCTCGCGCTCGAATTCGACGTCCCCTTCGGTGAGCGCATGCAGCGCCGGCAGGTCGACCGCGGGCCCTGCGGGTGCGGGGTTTAAATAGCGCTCGAGGTAGCCCGCGAGCACTTCCGGGTCGATCGGTTTGCCCAAGTGCGCATCCATGCCGGCGGCGATGCACCGATCGCGATCCTCGCTCATGACGTTCGCGGTCAGCGCGATGATCGGAAGGCGGCGCCGATCGGCGCGCTGCGCCTCGGCCTCGCGAATTTTGCGGCTCGCGGTGAATCCGTCCATGACCGGCATCTGGCAGTCCATGAGCACGACATCGAAGCGCGCCGCGGCGACGCGCTCGAGCGCCTCGGCGCCGTTGCTCGCGACCGTGACCTCGACGCCGAGCTTCGCGAGAATGCGTTTCGCGACGCGCTGGTTGACGGGATTGTCCTCGACGAGCAGCACCTTCTTGCCGGGGAAGGTCGCGCTGACGCGCCCATGCGGCGCGAGCGCACCGCCCGCGACCGCATTCGGGCTCACCCCGGCGATCGTGTTGCTGAGCAGCGTCGCGAACGGCAAGCCGCGCATCGGCTTCATCGCGATCGCATCGGGCTTGAGCGCACCGTCGTCGGACGCCTCGTCCACCGAGAACAAGGACATCAGGATGAACGGGATCTTCTCGAGCCGCGGATCGGCACGCATCGCGGCGAGCAGCTCGAGGCCGCCGCGCTGCGGCATCAGCTCGTCGGCGAGCACGAGATCGAAGCCCGGATCGAGGGCGAGGATCTGCGAGCGCCTCCTCGACGCTGCCCGCAGAAATGACCGAAAAGAGAAACATATTGAGCTTGGTCCAGATGCTGTCGCGGCTCGCCGCGAAGATCATCGACGAGCAGAATCCGGCGGCCTATGCCTAAGGGATCGGTGAGGATTTCGCAGGGCACGCCCTTGACCAGGAGGGTTGCGAAAAAGCGCGAGCCCGCGCCGACCTCGCTCTCGACGCGGACCGTGCCGCCCATGAGCTCGACGAGCCGCTTGACGATCGAGAGGCCGAATCCTGAGCCGCCGTAATGACGTGTCGTCGAGGAGTCGACCTGCGAGAAGGATTGGAACAGGCGATCGAGCCGATCGGCAGGGATCCCGATGCCGGTGTCGGCCACCTCGATTTGCAGCAGAATACTGCCGCTTTCAACCTCGCTGCAGGAGAGATGCAGCGCGACGTGGCCCTCGTGCGTGAATTTGATCGCATTGCCGAGCAAATTGAGGATGATCTGGCGGATCCGCCCCGGATCGCCGCTGATCACGAACGGCACGTCGGCCGCGCAATCGACGACGAGCTCGAGTCCCTTGGCGGCGGCCTGAAATCCCGGTCGCACCGACCGTTTGATAGAGAAAATCGCGGACGTTGAAGTCGACCGCTTCGAGCTCGAGCCGGTCCGCCTCGATCTTCGACAAATCGAGCACATCGTTGATCAGCGACAGCAGCGCGCTTGCGCTGCTGCGGATGATCGAGAGGTATTCGCGCTGCGTCTCATCGAGCGGCGTCTCGGCGAGAATGTCCGACATGCCGATCACGCCGTTCATCGGCGTGCGGATCTCATGGCTCACGTTCGCGAGAAAGCTGCTCTTGGCGCGGCTCGCGGCCTCGGCCGCGAGCTTGGCATCCAAGATCGCCTGTTCGGCGAGCTTGCGCTCGGTGATCAGGTGGATGGAGCCTGCGAGAAACAGCGGATTGCCGGCGGCATCGCGCTCGGCCTGGCCGCGCGAGCGCACCCATTCGTAATGCCCGGCCTTGTGGCGCACGCGATATTCGACGTCGTAGGGCGTGTTGTGTTTGACGTGATTCGAGAGCACCGTGCGCCGCAGGTCCACGTCCTCGGGATGCACTAGGGTTTCGAACCTCGAGCGCTTCGTGCCGAGTTCGCCGAGCTCGTAGCCGAGCATCGCCTCGAAGCGCGGTCCGTACCAGATGGTGTCGCTGTTCCACTCGACCTCCCAGAGGCCGTCCTGGGTGCCGCGCACCGCGCGCTCCAAGCGGCCCTTGGTCAAGTCGAGCACCGCCTCGGTGCGCTTCAAATCCGAGATGTCGACGATCGCACCGAGGATGCGGGTGATCCTCCCCGAGGCGTCGCGCGTCACCGAGGCCTTCTCACCGACCCAGCGCGCAATGCCGTCCTGCACGACGCGGTATTCGCTGCGATAGAAGCAGTCGTCGGGGGAAGCCTCGTAGGGTGCGCCGCGCATCTGGTCGCGATCCTCGGGGTGCACTTGATCGAGCAGCGTCTGGAAGTCGTCGAGCCGCGTGCCGGCAGGCAGCGCCCGCAGCGCATGGTAGTTGTCGGTCGCGAAGTATTTCTTGTCGGCGAAGTTGAAATCGAAGGTCGCAATGCCGGCGTTCGTCTGCGCGATCAGCAGGGAATGGCTTGCATCGCGGAGCTTCGCTTCGAGCGCCTTGCGCTCCGTCACGTCGCTCACGGTGCCGACGAGCCGCCGCGGCTGGCCATGCGCTTCCGAGAGCACGCGGCCGCGGCTCGCGAGCCAGCGATACGAACCATCGGCACGCAGCGAGCGGTACTCGGCGCGATAATCGCCGTTCGCCTTCACCGCGTCGTTGAATTGATCGAGGAACTCGACGAAATCCTCGGGGTGGATGGTGGCGAGCCATTGGCCCTGGCTCAAGCTCATGTCGCCGGCCGCGATGCCGAGCAGTTCGAAGAACAGCGCGCTCCCCGTCATGCGGCGCGACACGAGGTTCAAGTCAAAGACGCCGAAGCCGCCCGCGGCCTGCGCGAACTCGAGGAAGTCGCGCGAGCGGATGAGCTCGGCTTCGCGCCGCTTGGTCTCGCTCAAGGTCGCATCGAGATGGCGGATCGTGCCGGCGGCGGGTCCCGGCGGCTTTGATAACAGCAGCCAGATGCCGCCCGCCATGAATAGCGCAACCACGACCACGAGCCGCGTCGCGGCATCGCCCTGCGCCGCCAAGAAAAGCGCACCCGCAAAGGCTGCGAGCGCCAGCAATTTCCGGGGAATCGTCCAGTTTCGCATCCGTAGATCCAATTCAACGAGCGGGCGCGCTGCCCCTGCCACGGTATCGGCCAGAAAGGCGTCCGCTTGAGCTAGAATCCCCGCCGTGCAAGGGTCCGGAAGGCAATCAGCGGGGGGAGAAGAGCGGCCGTTCGCCGAACGCTTGCTCGCCTGGTTCGACCTTGCCGGTCGCAAGGGCCTGCCCTGGCAGCAAGACCCCAGCCCCTACCGCGTCTGGGTTTCCGAGGTCATGCTGCAGCAGACCCAGGTAGCGGCCGTGATCCCGTATTTCGAGCGCTTCATGCGGCGTTTCCCGAGCGTTCAGGCGCTCGCCGACGCCCCGCTCGACGAGGTGCTGCACCAGTGGACCGGGCTCGGCTACTACGCGCGCGCACGCAACTTGCAGGCCTGCGCCAAGCGCCTCGTCGCAGAGCACGGCGGCGAGTTTCCCGTCTCGCTCGACGCAGTGATCGCGCTCCCCGGCATCGGCCGCTCGACCGCGGGCGCGATCCTGAGCATCAGCCGCGGCGAGCGCCATCCGATCTTGGACGGCAACGTCAAGCGCGTGCTCGCGCGCGTCTTCGGCATCGGCGGCGATCCGAGCGCGGCCGCGGTGCTCGCGGATCTTTGGCGGCGCGCGGACGAGTGCACGCCCACGGCACGAGTCGCCGACTACACGCAGGCCATCATGGATTTGGGGGCGACCGTTTGCACCCGCTCGCGCCCCGCCTGCACGCGCTGCCCGATGGGCATCGACTGCATCGCGAAGCGCGACGGAAAGCAGCAGGAATTGCCGGGCAAGAAGCGCAAACGGCTACGCCCGGCGCGGGAATCGGTGCTGCTGATCGCCGAGACCGGCGAGGCTGAGTCGCGTGCCATCTTGCTCGAGCGCCGGCCCGAGACCGGCATCTGGGGAGGGCTTTGGTCGCCGCCGCAATTCGCCGATGTGTCGGTCGCGCGTGCGTTTTGCGAGCGCGAGCTGCAAGACTTGAAGGATTTGCCGGCGCTGCCGCCGATCGATCACGCCTTTACCCACTTCGACTTGCGCCTGCATCCGCTGCGCGTGCGCTGCGTGCCCTGCACGGCAGTGGCGGAAGGAATGTCGCGGCTCTGGTACCCATTGGAGAGCCCGCCGCAGGTCGGATTGCCGCAGCCGATTCGCGCCTTATTCGAGCGCCTGCGCAACGAGCTTCCGGTACCATAAGCCGATGGCGCGACGCGTACACTGCATACTGCTCAAAAAAGAGGCCGACGGCCTCGAGTATCTACCGTATCCGGGCGAACTCGGCCGGCGCATTTACGATCACGTCTCGAAGGAAGCCTGGGCCCAATGGGTCGCGCACCAGACGATGCTGATCAACGAAAATCGGCTCACGCCGATTGAGCCCAAGGCGCGCGCGTTTCTGGTCGCGGAGATGGAGAAGTTCTTCTTCGGCGCGGGTTCGGAGAAACCGAAGGAATTCGTGCCGAAATAGCCCTGCGAGGTCCTCTGCCCTCACCGTAAGTCGCAGATTTTTAAGCATTTATCGATCTTCTGGATCGACGCCGTTCAACCGTTCGCTAACGCACCGTCGCCGATCGGCGATGTCGTTATTCTCTGGGCGGTCGCAATTCAATTCTGCCCGGAGTCTCAATGAAAATCAGCCCGAAGGCGCTCGACGACGCATTCATCGAGCGGCAGCGCCAGCGTCTACTCGCGATACGCGCCGAGCTCGTGAATTCCGCAAGTGCGGCAGCCGCAGAAGAGGGCGAATTGCGGCAGGATCTCACGGATCAAGCCCACGAAATCGAGGATTCTGCGCAGACACAAACGCTGCTCGAAATCCACGGCGTGCTCGATGACCGCGTGCCCGTACGACTCGCACTCGTCAATCGCGCGCTCGAGAAAATCCGCGACGGCACCTACGGCTTGACCGACCTCGGTGGACAGCGAATATCGAGGGAACGGCTCGAAGCGATCCCTGAGGCCGCCTCGGCTTTGAACCTTGCGGTGGCGTGGTAGCCGCAGCGCCGCCCGTCAGTACACCTCCGGCACCAGCAATTCCGCCGGGACCGCTTGCCGCGAGTAGTGCTCGTGGTGTTCACGCTTCGGCAATACGATCACCGGCTTCGGCGTGTCTTCGTAAGCAAACTGCTTGAGCAGGTGGTCGATTAGGTTCAAGCGCGCCCGCTTCTTGTCGACGGCTTGCACGACCCACCACCGAGCTTCCGGAATGTGCGAGCGCGCCAGCATCACTTCCTTGGCCTTGGTGTAATCCTCCCAGCGGCGCCTCGATTCCAGATCCATCGGGCTCAATTTCCATTGCTTCAGCGGATCGTGGATGCGGCCGAGAAAGCGCAGGTATTGCTCCTCGTCCGTGATCGAAAACCAATATTTCAACAGTTTGATGCCGGAGCGAACCAGCATGCGCTCGAACTCCGGTACCGAGCGGAAGAACTCCTCGTACTCCTCGGGCGTGCAGAAGCCCATGACTTTCTCGACGCCGGCGCGGTTGTACCAGCTGCGGTCGAATAGCACGATTTCACCGGCGGCGGGCAGGTGCGGCACGTAGCGCTGGAAGTACCACTGCGTGCGCTCGCGATCGTTCGGCGCCGGCAGTGCGACAACCCGGCATACGCGCGGATTGAGCTTTTGGGTGATCCGCTTGATGGCGCCGCCCTTGCCGGCCGCATCACGCCCTTCGAATAGGATCAGAATCTTCTCCCCGGAGGCGACCACCCAATCCTGCAGCTTCACGAGTTCGGCTTGGAGCCGGAACAGCTGCTGGAAATAGATGCGCCGATAGTCCTTCTCCGCTTCCGGCTCCGACGTCGACGGCAATCCCGGCATCGGATGGCGATCTTCGAGCTCCATCTCGAGTTCTTCGTCGTAGCCGTCGGCGAGGTCGCGGCTGATGCGACGCATCAGCTCATCGTGGTCCAAAGGCGGTGTCATGGTCATGGAACGCTCTCGGCGCGACAACCGGCGGGCCCGAAACCCACGTCCGGGATTGTCGCGATTTTTGTTATGTGCATACGGCCCTCCATGCGATCGTCTCGCAGAACTATTGCATTTTTGGGAAGGCTTGCGCGATCTGGACTGGAAAGTAACCCAAGTCATTGATTGGCGGGGCCGTGGGGTGCGCATGGCGGTTCGACAGCTGGCGCATCGAGTCTGACTCCTGGCATTGCTGGTGACGGGCTCTCAAGACGCTACTGCATCAATCGGCTAGAGGTCGGCCCGGGGAACAAGAATCCTTCGTTTGGGAAAATTAGTTGGAAGGTACCGATAATGACAGTTATCGCATCTACATGTATGTTAGAATTTTTTGGACATGAACTCATGAGACGCCAAGCAGCCGGCTGAATTTGGTGCGAAGCCAATTGCGCCGCAACCGGTGCTCAAAGGGCCGCTCGCCGAGTTGCTCGAGTGGCAGGCGATGGCGGAAGGGGCTTACTCGCCCAATACGCTTCGAGCGCAGAAGGCGGATGGGGCGATATTCCAGGCGTTCTGCGAATCGCGAGGCGAGCCGTATTTGCCGGCGGACCCGAAAACCATTCGAGCATTCATCGAAGATCGAATGCGGCCGGCAAGAAGCCGGCGACGATCAAGCGCTACGTCGGCGACGATTGCGCGCGTGCATATCGCTGCCGGGCTGTTGAATCCGTGCTCCGAGTGAGGCGGTGCGTCTTGGGCTGAAAGAAATGGGACGTGAGACTTCAGCGCGCCAGGACCAGGCGCATCCGCTGGGCTGGAAAGAGATCAAGGAGTTTATCGACGAGCGCCGGCGAAGGACTGCGCGCCGATAGGGAACGCGCGATGCTTTGCGTCGCATATGAAACTCTCGCTCGACGGGGCGAACTGGTGGCGCTTGAAGTAAGGGATATCGAATTGCATCCGGATGGAAACGGTCAGGCGTTAATAAGGCGCGGGAAGACAGATGCCGAAGGGCAGGGGAGAGCCGCCTATCTATCCCGAGAGACTGTGCGCTGGTTGAAGGTGTGGCTCGACCATGCGGGAATCGTTCAGGGGGCTGTATTTCGGCGGCTAATTGGGCAGCACCAGATTGGTGGACCGTTAAATCCCGGAAGCATAGCGCCGATATTCAAACGCGTGGCGCAGTGGATAGGGATGCCGGAGCGGCTTATCGATCAAGTGAGCGGGCATTCGACCCGCGTCGGAGCGACTCAGGATCTCGCGGCCCTCGACATTGACCTTGCGGCAATCACCCAGGCCGGGGGGTGGAAATCGCCGCGCATGCCGTTGCAATATGCGGAGAAGATCAATGTGGGAAGATCAGGAATGGCGAAGGCGGCGGAGAAAGCAGGAAGAGAAACGATACCGGAAGTAGGCCGCTAAGATTCGGATTCGACGCGCTGTTCCGGCCCGGCTCGCCGAATTCCTCGGTCGAGTTCGATATTATGTCGCATAATTAGTACCCGCTCGTAGTTGGTTGGCGGCTATCTAACTCTCTGATTCCAGTCACAATTAACTATTGTTACTCGACTAATGATATGATTATAAAGGCTGAAATAGAGCCACAGAATATACAAGCGCCAATCCATCTGGCTGTTTGTCGAAAGACATCAGCGCAGATGGTGCGGCCAAGTATAAAACAATAATGTGGTTGCCACCCCCCGCCGATTTGCCAAACGCTTCTGAGCCGTGCCTGCTGTTGCTGCAAGGGTGGTGGGAGCTGAATAGCGCCCGCTCACCGGACTCATTCCAGGCTCGCGTGCTTGATATTCCGCTGCTGCTCGACGAACTCATCGCGATCTCGCGTTTGGCTAACGACGATGCTCTCTGGAATCCGCACATCAGGGAAATCGGCCTAGAACTCCGTGCTTCGGCAGAGGAAGAAGCGTTGATTCTGGCCACGAAACCGCAACTGCAATTTGTTATCGAAGACGTTGCACGGCTGGCCTCAGCAGGACAATTCTCAAGCGCCGAGATCCTAGAGAAATCACAAATCGCCCGTTCGCTCTTTGGAGATCCTATCCAAATCTGGATCGATGATCTGCGACAGCGCGCGAAAGGCCTGCCAAAGAACAAGCGATCGTTCCTTCAGCGATTATCTAGCGTGGCCACGCAGGCTCGGCGACTCGAAATCGATGTGGACACTCTTTGCAGCCCCATTCAATCAAGCCAGTGCCTCAATGGCGCGAATTTGGACTCGGCGATCAGTTCGATCCAGGACATTCTAACTTCACCATCATCGTCCTACCGCTGCATCTTCGCACTATCTGGTTCCCGCGGTGACATTGCGGCCGTGATCCAAGGCTCCGCATTTGGGATCGCGCGTACACGTCACGAAATTCGTGGCGACCCCGCGTCGCTTGCCTTTGAACAAAACAATCGGGGCAGAACGTTCGTCTATATTGATGCCGCCGGACGCTCGCACCTGAGCGCGGCGCTCGGCGCTACAACTCGGCTTGAGACTCTGCTGAATGTCTTCAACCTTTACGCCAACGCATCGGAGCCCGCGGCGAGTACGGAGGTGCTGGTTTACCGAGATCAGGAACCGACGCCAATGACGATGCAGCTCGACGCACGGCAGCAGTTCGGCCTTCTTGCTAGAAATAACGCTCGGAAACTTACACGGCAAACCCTTAGTCAAGTTGGAAGTCGACTGGATGGGAGGATCGCGAACGCCCTTGAGCAGTATTCGTCGGGCTTGGCATCGGCCGATCCGAAAATGGTGATGATAAATTTCTGGACCGGCTTGGAGGCTTTAGTCGGAAACGACGGGCCTGAAAAAATCGGATCGCGCATACGGCATTGGATCGCACCGATCGTAGCTTGGCGAAGAATAGATAAAATCGCCACCTACCTGGGGATTTGCGGACACAACTATCTTGAGCATACTGGTACAACAATCGCCTCGCCCGATCTGCCTTTATCTCAGGACACTTATATCCACGTTCAGGACATGGTGCGAGCATTGACTGGTCCCAGCGGTAACGCGGCGATCTTAGCTTTGTTTAAAGCGTTGAGCGGGTCCCCTCTGTTACTCAATCGCATTTCTGAGACATGGACAGAGTTCAGCGACCCATGTCTACTTAAGAAAAGTTTCGTGCGATCCAAGCAACGCGTCGAATGGCAGCTTTCTCGGATCTATCGAGCACGCAATCTTCTAGTGCATCGAGGCGAGACTTCTGACCTGATGCCGCGCCTGTTACAGAACATGCAGTACTATTTGTCCATTTCCTTAAGTCGTGTTTTGCACGATTTGCGCGATAGACCCACTTGGTCGACTTCAACGTCGCTGACCTACCAGCGCCAACGCTTTGACTATGTCGTCAATTCGCTGGAGCAGGGTGGGAAGTCGCTTACCGTCCAGGACGTCATCCCCAGAAAATTGGGAGCGCCAGACGAGAGGCTCTGGCCTTAGCGGATCACCCTGAGAAACGCCCAAAGAAGGTCTTCACTTTTCTTAGCGCCCCGACCCAATCGAGGCTGGCAACTCCCGCTGAAAAGCACGCTTTCTTTGACTATCAGCAACAGAAAGAGTACAAAGAAGCCTGGACGCCTGATTCGGGCGTGTTCTTTAACAAGCCGGGCTTCTTGAATAACGTGGGCGGGCGTATGGCTCGGGGCGACATTGTCCTGGGCGGATCTGCCGCTTCGGCGAGCAGATATTTGTCCCCCGTGATCCGCCGGCTGGTTTCCCAGCCCGCGAATTTAGAGCCGATTGCAGGGTTGTTTGAGTGATTAATAGCGTGGTGTAACTGCCGACGATTCAAAGGCAGAAAGCATGTACGACGGCGCTCAAATGATGTGGATGCTCGGTTCAGCAATTAATCGCCATTCCTGGATTCATGGAATGACCTGATTGCGACGGGGGGTGGGTTCGGATGGCTGGCGGCTCAACTTGTGCCAAACAGCCCACGTTGCGGTAGCGACGGACGCAATTTTGCGTTGTTGTGAGCAAAGGAGCCCGCCATGAACAAATTGCGTTCAATGGTAGTGCTTGTAGAAGAGGTCACCGCGCTGCTTCGAGCAGTGCGTGTTGACTTGAACAGCGAGTTGAGTCGCACATTGGGACCGTCACTAGATGAGGCTATTGGAAAACTGGAAAGATGCATGTACGAGGGGCCCAGCACGCATGGAGTTGCAGTTGACGTCCTTAAAGTCCTTGCGCAAGGACTCGCGGCATTGCCAGCGATTCAACGGCTGATCGAAATGATGAAAGATAAGTAGTAGGCGAGTGAGCCATTACAAATTGTTGTTGCCAATAACAGCCATTCCAAAACCCACGATCGATTGATTTAATGAACATCGGTTACGCAATTAAATTTTGTCGCCAACAAAAGCGGTATTCGATTCCAGACCTCGCGGAACGGTCCGGGATTTCCTCGTCCCATATTTCATTGCTCGAACGTGGGAAACGTGAACCCTCGTTCAGCGCGCTTGGAAAGATTTGCCGTGGGCTGAATGTGCCGTTGAGCGTTTTAATTTTTATGGGGAGCGAACACTCGGATCTTGATGGCTTTACGGACGATGTGCATGAGAAACTGTCCGCAGCCGCGCTTAAACTGCTGCAAGCGCCCCAAGATGATGGACCCCAACGCAGCCTTCTATAAGCATCGGCCCATCGCTTCTGTGGAGGCGTTGGCGCGGACGCTGCGGGAGCCGGCCGAGCATCTGCGCGATCTCGTTCAGCGTGCCGACGACATGTATCGTGGACCCATTCCGCAAGAGAAGCGGGACGGAACGATTCGCTTTACCTACGACGCCTATACTCCGCTGAAGCGGGTGCACGAAAAAATCCAGACGCAATTGCTCCGTGAAGTCTATTTTCCAAATTACCTCATGGGAGGATTGCAGGACCCAGACGGAATTCGCGGCTACATAAAAAACGCGCAGAATCACGCTGGTGCGCGACTGTTAGTCGGAGAAGACGCCGAAGATTTCTTCCCATCGGTGAGTTTTGAACACGTACGAGCGATTTTCCGACACGTGTTTCACTTCTCGGACTCTGTCGCCACTTTGCTGGCGAAAATATGCACCCGTCGGGGTTCTTTGGCTCAAGGTGCGAAGACCAGCACTTACTTGGCTAATCTCGCGCTGTTTCGAGTCGAGCCGGAACTGTATCGTAAACTTTCGGCCATGGGCGTTTCGTACAGCCGTTTTATAGATGACATGCATGGATCATCGCATCGCCGGATGGACTCAGCAACGCGCACGCAGGTGGTGTCGCTGATCCGCGGCGCCCTGGAACGCGCAGGCTTTCGTCCTAAGCGTAAAAAGCAGTTTGTCAGGGGCGCTGGGTGCGCAATGCAGGTTCATCGCCTCAATGTCACTGGTGCCGCGTCAAAAGACCGGGGATATCGCGAGAACATCCGGGCCGCTATTCACAGTCTCGAATCAATGGCGGCCCGCAAAGAGTTCAACGCGGATTTTGATACTTTGCTTCGGAGTGCAGTAAGTCGGACCGCAGGGATCGTGCACCTCAATCCGGCGACGCTCACCGATTTCGGTTCAAGTTGAGTTTGATGGCTATTGAATATCGACAACACCGGCGGAGTATCGAGTTCGAGCGCGCCCGTGGTTTTTAAGGCGCTGACTTGTCACCATGTGAGTTTCACCAATTGGTGTCCAATCCCTTCATAATGTCAGTGACACGATTAAATGAACCTGACAGTCATAATTAAAATTACGCGTCGCGAAAAGCGGGAAAGTAAAAAGTCTGGGAAGCAGGGCGATGTCTAAGCTATCTATTTTGCAACGATGCGGATTCCATTTTCTGACGCTATTTGCTGACAAGTTGGCACTCGCGAAGAAAGGTCGCCCCCGCCGCCTTCAGAGTGGCCTTGGGGAACCCGACGGTTTGGCGAGATAGGTAGGCCACATGCCCCTCCCCCGCCTTATCGGTCTTGAAACGGCGGCTGAGGATATCGAAAGTATCAGCGGACACTCGCTGCGGGCCGGGGCCAGGCAGGACCGCTCGCGTTGAATGTAGATCTGGCGTCGGTCACGCGCGAGGGGCACTGGAAGACCGTGCGCGTGCCCATTCGCTACGGGAACACGTGATGCCAGCGCGAGGCCGGATGGCGCGAGCGGCGTCTGAACAGGGGAGAGACTAGCGGTGACCAGTGATTGCTGCGGACAACTCGGAACAGCGGAGCTCGGGCACCCACACCCGTTAAGGTGGAAGTGACTTCGCCGACGCTGCGATGCGGCAAGACTGCGATCCTATGGGCTTAGCGGGACATCATGAACGCGGTAGAGATCGAAGAGGCCGTATCGGCGCTCGCGGAGCAGCCATTTCGAGGCGGCCGAGTTTCCGTATCGCGTTTCTCCAAGCGTTCGGCAACAAGGAAACTACTCTCAAGAGGCTGCGCAAGGGCGAGACCAACAAGTCTGATCTCGGCGGCGTCCTGCAGACCAACAACATCCATATCGCGATCTGCGCCGGCTGGGCGAGGTCACGCGACGGCTCTGCGCGCTGAAGGCAAGTCCCGCGACCGCACGGGTCAAGGCGAAGTTCATCTTGGCGACGGACGGCGAGACCTTCGAGGCCGAAGACCTTACCAGCGGCGAGACCGTCGCCTGCGCCTACCCGGACTTTCCCGATCACTTCGGCTTCTTCCTGCCGTTGGCCGGAATCACGACCGTCAAGCAGATCACGCGAAAACTCGTTCGACATCCGGGCCACTAGCCGCTTGAACCGGCTCTACGTCGAGCTGCTGAAGGAAAATCCGGAGTGGGGCACTGACGGCGCGGCGCCATGACATGAACCATTTCATGGCGCGGCTGATCTTCTGCTTCTTCGCCGAGGATACCGGACATCTTCCCGGGCGGGAGCTGTTCACTCGCACCATCGAGCAGATGAGCGCGACGGGATTCATCCAACACCCATGAGGTGATCTGCGACGCTGTTCCGCGCCATGAACACCAAGGCGGCGGAACGGCAAGCCGCCGGGCGTCCCCCGGTGGGCCGATGGATTCCCTTATGTGAACGGCGGGCTGTTTTCTGGCGGCATGGACGTGCCGCGCTTCAGCCAGATCGCGCGCTCTTATCTGCTCCACATCGGCGATCTCGACTGGAAGAAGATCAACCCGGACATCTTCGGATCGATGATCCAGGCGGTGGCGGAGGACGAGGAGCGTGGCGCGCTTGGGATGCACTACACCAGCGTCCCGAACATCCTGAAAGTGCTCAATCCGCTGTTTCTCGATGATCTGCGGGCGAAGCTCGACGGAGGCCGGCGACAACGCGCGCATCGCTGCTCAATCTTCGCAAGCGCATGGCGCGAATCCGCGTTTTTGACCCGGCCTGCGGCTCCGGCAATTTCCTCGTCATCGCCTACAAGGAAATGCGAGCGATCGAGGCGGAGATCAACAAGCGTCGCGGAGAGCTGATCGGCGCTTCGGAAATCCCCTTGACGAATTTCGCGGCATCGAGTTGCGGGACTTTCCGGCCGAGATCGCGCGACTGGCGCTGATCATCGCCGAATACCAGTGCGACGTACTCTATCGCGGGCAGAAGCTAGCGCTGGCCGAATTTCTGCCCCTTGATGCAGAGAATTGGATCACCTGCGGCAATGCACTGCGGCTCGACTGGCTCAGCATCTGTCCGCCGACAGGCACGGGCGTAAAGTTTCATGCCGATGACCTATTCAGCACGCCGCTCGATCAGGCGCAGATCGACTTCGAGAACGAAGGCGGCGAAACGTATATCTGCGGGAATCCACCCTATCTGCGGCAGCCAATGGCAGACCGACGAACAGAAGAGCGACCTTGTCGATTTTTGCGGCCGGACCCGAAGCTGGAAGTCACTTGGACTACGTGCCGGTTGGTTCATCAGGGCCGCCGACTATGGCACCACGACAACTCATTCGCGCGCATTCGTGTCCACCAACTCGATCTCCCAAGGCGAGCAAGTCGCGATGCTCTGGCCGATCTATTTTCATCGACCGGGCAGATATTCTCTTTGCGCATACGTCGTTTCAAATGGGCGAATCTCGCGAGCACACAATGCCGGGTGTGACTGTAGTCATCGTCGGTATTGGTCAAATACCAGCAAGCACAAGACACTTTGTACGAGGGCGGATGAATGCAGAACGGTGGGAAACATTGAGATCCGTACCTTCCTGGCGCCGGATAATGTGATTGTTAGCAAACGCGCTGCGCCCCATTTCTGATCTGCTGCCAATGAGTCTGGCAATAAGCCAACATGACGGCGGACATCTGCTCTCGACACACGGAAGAGGCGAGCAACTGCTGTGCGAATCATCCGAGTCGAAGCGCTTTATTCGCGCTATATGGGCTCAAGAGATCATTGCGCAAGGCTTGAACGTTGGTGTATATGGATTAGTGACGAACGAAGCGTGAGTTGCCGCCGCCGTCCCGTCAATCCTGAGCGCATAGCTGGTGTTCTTAGGATTCGTTCGAAGTGACGGGAAGCAACGCAAACGACGAAGCGTGCGAGCGCCCCATCGATTTAGTAAGTTCGCCACGGCAAAGATTCAGAGCGCTTGCGGTCTCGAAGTTTCATCGGAGATCGTAGGCAATACCTGCCGTGCGACTACTTGGAGCGGATCGCATTGTCTCCAATCTTGCGTTCGCTCCTGTACGACGCTCCCCTTTGGAACATTGCGCTAATCGCTTCGCGCCTGCATCTGGTCTGGATCGGCGACGGTGTGCGGTAGGATTGAAGACTGACTATCGTTATTCCAACACACTCGGCTGGAACACCTTTCCTGTCCCCACCTTAACTGAGAAAAACAAAGCCGACCTCACCCACTGCGCCGAGGACATTCTCCTGGCGCGCGAAGCGCATTTCCCGGCCACGATTGCGGATCTCTACGATCCGGACGCGATGCCCGCGGACCTGCGTGAGGCGCATGAACGGAATGACGAGGTCCTGGAGCGCATCTATATCGGCCGGCGGTTCCGGAACGACACGGAGCGCCTGGAGAAGCTTTTCGAGCTCTACACCAAAATGACTGCAGCGAAGCAGGGACAAATTGAAAAGAAGGGGATGAACGCGTGAGCGGATGAGGCGAAAACAGTACCGTCGATCTCGGTCTCCTATGCCGCGCAACGGCAGCGCGAACCGGCTCAATGCCCTCGGCATGCGGCCAATGCAGGAGCGGGCCTATGAGCGGCGCGGGGAGCAATATCTTCTGATCAAGTCGCCGCCGGCCTCTGGCAAGAGCCGCGCGCTCATGTTCATCGCGCTCGACAAGCTCGCAAATCAGGGCATCAAACAGGCCATCATCGTGGTGCCGGAGCGAGTCCATCGGCGCGAGTTTCCACGACGAGCCGCTGACCAAGTACGGGTTCTGGGCGGACTGGACGTCGAGCCGAAGTGGAACCTGTGCGATGCGCCGGGCGGGGACAACGGCGGCAAGGTCAATGCGGTGGGCGCGTTCCTGGACAGCGACGACCGGATGCTGGTCTGCACCCATGCGACGTTTCGATTCGCCGTCGATAAGTTTGGCGTCGAGGCATTCGACGGCCGGCTGATTGCCGTGGACGAGTTTCACCACGTTTCCGCCAATCCGGACAACAAGCTTGGCCAGCAGCTCGGGCAGTTCATCGCCCGGGACAAGGCGCACATCGTCGCGATGACCGGATCTTATTTCCGGGGCGATGCCGAGGCGGTGCTGGCGCCGCAGGACGAGGCGAAGTTCGAGACCGTCACCTACACCTATTACGAGCAGCTCAATGGCTATGAGTATCTGAAGCAGCTCGACATCGGCTATTTCTTCTACTCGGCTCCTACACCGAAGATATCCTGAAGGTGCTGAACCCGGACGAGAAGACGATCATCCATATCCCGAACGTCAATTCCCGCGAGAGCACGAAGGACAAGATCAAGGAAGTTGAGCACATCATCGAGGCGCTGGGAGAGTGGCAGGGTGCCGATCCGGTGACTGGCTTTCAGCTCGTCAAATTGCCAGGTGGCCGCGTACTCAGGATTGCCGACTTGGTCGACGATGATCCGAGCAAGCGGGATCGGGTGTCAGCCGCGCTCAAAGATCCGGCGCAGAAGAACAACCGCGACCACGTGGACATCATCATCGCGCTCGGGCATGGCGAAGGAAGGGTTCGACTGGATTTGGTGCGAACACGCGCTCACGGTCGGGTATCGATCGAGCCTGACGGAGATCGTGCAGATCATCGGCCGCGCGACCCGCGATGCGCCGGGCAAGACGCGGGCGCGGTTCACGAATCTGATTGCCGAGCCGGACGCCGCGACGGAGGCCGTTACCGAAGCCGTCAACGACACGCTCAAGGCGATTGCCGCCAGCCTGCTGATGGAGCAGGTGCTCGCGCCGCGCTTCGAATTCAAGCCGAAAAATCCGAGAGCTGGCCCGACGCCGGGCTTCGATTACGGGCCGGCCGGCTACGAGCCGAGCAAGTGCAATGTTGGCTTCAATGGGGCAGACGGGGCAGTTCCAGATCGAGATTCAAGGGGCTGGCTGAGCCCAAGAGCCCCGAGGCCGCGCGCATTTGTCGAGGAGGACTTGAACGAGGTCATCGCGGCCTTCGTGCAGGACAAGACAGCGATCGAGCGCGGGCTGTTCGATCAGGAACTGGTGCCGGAGGAACTGACGCAGGTCCGCATGGGAAAAATCATCCGGGACAAGTACCCGGACCTACCGAAGAGGATCAGGAGGCCGTTCGCCAGCACGCCATCGCGGCGCTGAATCTCACCCAGAAAGGCCAAGCAGGTCGCGTTGGAGCTGCGCAAGCGGCGAGGGCGAACCGGCCGCGAATACCGCGTTGATCGACGGCGTGCGCAAGTTTGCGATGGACGTGCGCGACCTCGACATTGACCTGATCGACCGGATCAACCCGTTCGGCGAGGCCTACGCGATCCTGGCGAAGGCGATGAATGAAGAAAGCCTGAAGCAGGTTGCAGGCAGCGATTTCGGCAAAACGCGTCAAGCTGACAGTCGGAGGAGGCACGGGAACTGGCGAAGCGGGCGCTAAGGTTCAAGCAGGAACGCGGTCGTCTGCCGTCGATCACGTCAGCGGATGCTTGGGAGAAGCGGATGGCTGAGGGCGTCGCGTTCCTGGCCCGGATGAAGGCTGAGGCTGGGCGTGGTTGAGTTCACGGATGAGGATGACGCGCTGCTCACCGAGCTCGGCGTCGAGGCCGAGGCGAAGGCAACGGCGAGACATACTCCACGTGAGGAGCGGATCCTGGCAGGATTTGAGGACATTCAACGGTTCGTCGACCAACACGGGCGAACTCCACAGCACGGGGAAGAACGCGACATCTTCGAACGGCTGTATGCCGTCCGACTGGATCGGTTGAGAGCGTTGCAGGAGGCAATTGCGTTACTGACGCCGCTGGATCGCCAAGCTTTGCTCGCCGGCGCGATGGTCACGCCCGCTGCGCCGACTGAAGATCTGGACGATGAGGCGCTGCTCGACGAACTGGGCCTCACAGGACCGCCGGAGGGTCTATCGGACTTGCAGCACGTGCGATCAGCGGCCGAGAAGAAGGCGGCGGCGGAGATTGCGGATCGAACGCCGTGCGCCGATTTCGAGCAATTCAAGCCGCTGATTGATCGGGCGACAGCCAATCTCAAGGCAGGGCTCCTTCAAGCGAGACCAATCGTGGCGGGCGATCGCAGCATCTCGCAGGGCGATATGTTCGTGCTCGATGGATTGATCGCCTACGTGGCCGACGTCGGCGCTCCACTGAAAACCACGGCTGGGGAGATCGACTCCCGTCTGCGGGTAATCTATTCCAACGGTACAGAGAGCAATTTGCTACTGAGGTCCCTGCAGCGCGCGTTTTATAACGATCCAGCGGCTCGCCGATTGGTGTCCCCTCAGAGTGGTCAAATTGCTTTCGGCGACACGTGGGAAGCCGATGATGTAGAAAGTGGCATTATTTACGTCCTTCGGAGCCTCTCCGATCATCCCTATGTTGCGGAACATAGGGCATTGATCCACAAGATCGGGGTCACCGGCGGCAAAGTCGAGACCCGAATTGCGAATGCGGAGAATGAGGCCACGTACCTGCTGGCCAAGGTAGAGGTCGTATCGACCTATAAGCTTGCCGGGATTAATCGGTCGAAGATGGAACGCTTGTTCCATAGGTTATTCGCGCCTGCGCGCCTGAACATCACGATTAACGATCGATTCGGTCATCCGGTACAACCGGAAGAATGGTTTCTGGTGCCGCTCTTTGTCATCGACGAGGCGGTTGAGCGGATACGGGACGGGACGATAACCCAGTACGGCTATGATCCAAAGGCCGGGAAGCTCGTGAAGGCAGGAGCGATGTAAGGTGGTATGGGAGCTTGGCCCCCCCTGTCGACTGACTACTATCGATAAGGCGGGCTAGCGGCCGTTACGACGCGTGATAAGGCTTCGCTTATTGCGCTTTTCGACCCAGCTCGCCGATGAGTCCGATCATTGCTCGCAAACCAGCGGGGACATGTCGACGTCCGGAATAGTAGAGACTGAGCCCCGTCTCTGGCTCCATCCAATCATTCAACACTGACTCCAATAGACCGCTTGCGAGATCATCCTTCACATACCAATCGGCCAACTGCGCCAGTGCCGTGCCTTGCCGAACGGCTTGCGACATCATGATGGGCGAGTCAAGAACGAGCG
This sequence comes from uncultured Gammaproteobacteria bacterium, assembly GCA_963782845.1. Taxonomy (GTDB): domain Bacteria; phylum Pseudomonadota; class Gammaproteobacteria; order Steroidobacterales; family Steroidobacteraceae; genus Bog-1198. The sequence goes on from CAWALM010000004.1 coordinate 983,484, forward strand.
GGCCCGAGACTTCGATGACTCGCTTCTTCTTGCCTCGTCCGAACTCCCAGGGCGAGGCCGCGCCGCTCGGCAGGCGTGCGCGAATACACCGGTGATTCGCGAGATCGGCAGGGGAGAGCGGCCTGCCGTGCTTCTCAAAGTAGGCTCTCGAGCCTATGTCGATTTCAGCATTCCACGTCCAATCCGTCAGCAATTAATGTCCAATTCCCGTGTGTGCGGTGCGATTCACTCTATTTCACAAGCGTGGATCCACTGGGAGCGCCGATATTCTGATGGCCAACTCGCCTGCCGTTGGGCCAACCATTGACGACTCGCCGGAGCGGATCTCGGGGTGTTTAACCGAACGTGTCGAATGGTACGCTTCGTGTCACCAACCACTTGATTTTATGGGATTTCCAAACCCATGACTTTCGCTCCAATCGATTCAATTTTCCGACATTCTAAGTCGTTGATTGCGTTTGCCTTCGAAAAACTATCCACCGGAAACCGCTACTTTTGGCAGGTTTCGGTAAACACCCCTAGGCGCTGGTGCAGCTGGAACGGCCGCAATAAGGTGGTTCAAGGGTTGATATGGCGGCAGGCGCCCTTTGCCAATCGAAGGAAGTGACCAATGGCATCCGCGGAACTGCTCGAAGTTACGATCACTCATAACCTCGATGATGCATCCGAGGTCACGGAGCTTTATAGGCGTCGGTGGATCGCGCTCGATTGGGGACGCAAGGGGTCTGATCCAGACGAATATGAAGGAAGGGCTAAAACTGACGTTCAGCTATTCAACACGATGAGGCGCGATGGCGCGGCGGTAACCGCCGCATACAAAAAGGCAACAGTATCGAGCCCTTCCCGTCGGCTTGTTGGTCTGGTCGAACGCGGTATCGCCTTCGAGGATCTGAATGGCCTGCTATGTTTGCCGTTGAATGCGGTTCAAACTCTGGACTCATCGAGAAGCTTTCTCGGCAATCTCGTACCGCGCCAATGCACAGTACAGCGCTGTGTGAATAGGGCGCGAGGAAGGCTCGCGAACCTTGTGCGCGGTATTGCCTCAGCGCCAAATGTCGGGATGCTACATCACCACGACGTGGAGTGGCTGGTTACGAATTACCTGATCGTGACTGGCCTATGTACTTGCGTTTGGAGCGGCAACCGTTCCTACGAAGATATCGACCATGCTGGGTGGATGCCAGATGGTCGCGAGCTTATTGCGCAAACAACGATATCTGCGGGACTCGTTCGGGCAAAAGCTGAAAGATTGCTCCAGCTTGCAAGCGAGGACCGTCGCTTATACCTGTTCGGGCCGGAAGCGTCCGCTCCAGATTGTCCGGAAGGCATTACGCATCTAGGGATCGAGAGCCTAATTCCTCGTCTGATCCAGATACCTGGCGGGCAGTGGCTCGTCAGCCGGATGTCAGGCCGATCCGAGTAGTCGCGATGCTGGTGTGCGAGGCGAGCAAACTGACGGAGGCGAAGCTGGAATGGGTCTGGGCTTATCGCGTTCAGCTCAATCTACTAGATGCGTTCGACGCCGAAGGCATTCAATGTGCAAAGACGCAATGGAATGCGGATTCTTGGAGCCGTTTTCTGAGCACATACCGGCTCACCCGTGGAGCGCATTCAGGCTTGCGAAAGCGGCACGCGTTGATTGAGAAGCATGTGGCGGGAGCTTTTCAGAACGCAGTGACAGGCGCCGACGCCGCGGAAGCGCTCACGGATCGCTGGCGTGAGGCTGTTACCCTAATCGCGAAGCTGCTTAAGCGTTGGGACGGTTCCAGTGCCGAGTTATGGTCGATGACCTCGAAACTGCTGTGGTTCTATCAGCCGCGCCATATGACTATGTTCGACAGGTTTGCTTTCAGCGCAATTCGTGCGCTGCCTGGTGCCGGGCTTGAAAAGCTGAAGCGGGAGGACTTTCTTCTGGGGTTTGAAAAGGTATTTGTCGAGAAGAAGGCAGACATCGACGAAGCAGCGAGATTCAGCGACAGGGTTTACCCCTACCCGCGGCGGGTGCTCGATAAGTGGCTCTGGTTAAGGGGAAGCGGGAACCGCGGTCACTATCTTGAGAAATTCCGGCTGTCACTGCAAGCAGCACCGCTACCCGCGCGATAATTGGCGGTTATCACGATGCCGCCTCAAGCTAAGGATCAAACCCGGACGCAGCGACTACGGCGAGCGACGCTCCTGGGACGCCACTTTTCCCGAAACCTGGGACGGCACCGAGCAGGTCAATCGGGCGAGTCCAGCTAATTAGGAACAACGGCATCATACAACTCGATATCGAGTTGTTTCCCTTTGATCCCTTCGCCAGCCGAGTCTGGGAATGGCGTCACAATGTGACGGGTTACGACGCATGGTACGTAGCAATTGCCGAGGTGCCGAAACTGTCGCTCGCGATTCTGGACGAATCTCTTTCGGAATTAAGCGGAGTTACTTGCAGGTTTTTGACGCCGAGATTCTAACGCCACGCTCCGGATTGTGTAACCGGACGGGTTCTGCATAGCGCCGCAGCGGAGACGCTTCTTGTCCGTTTGGAATGACGTTTTCTACGTACTCGCCGTCGGCGTTCTCGCGGATGGTGATAGCAGTTATCTTGTCGCGTTCATGTTTGGCAGCCGACACGCGCATCGATTAAGAGCGATGGTTGATGACGAGGCAACGAGGTATCGCTGCTCGATGCGAGGTCACGCACGAGAGCGTGGCAATCGAGTATGCCGCGTTTGCTAATACCGTTCATAGCAATCAGAACGCGGCCTCACCACGAAACCGGCACCAGTGCAATTGTGACGATTGCATAACACCGCCGGTCTGCCAATGACGCTCCGTCGCACCTCAGTGGAAATATATACCTCGCCAGCGCGCTCATGATCTTGACTCGAGGAAATGCAAACGCTTATCGTCTATAAGAGAACAACCAGCAGCTTTCGCAATCCAGGGATCGAAAGACATGCTCCGTCAGCATCGCCAATTCTATTCGGGCCGTCGCAGTCAAGTGTTTATCTGGCGATCGGATCATGGCGCTGGATCGGCAGCACCGGCTCGCACGATATTTGTATTTGGCGTAACGCTCGCAGTACTCGTCGGCTGCGGCGGCGGGGGCGGCGGCAATACAACCACCTCAGGCGGCGGTACGACTGCCACAACGTATTCAGTATCTGCAACCGTCACCGGCCTTTCCGGATCGGGGCTAACCCTCAAAGCCAACGGCACAATTTTCGCGGTCAACGGCAACGGGCCACTTGTACTTGCTTCAGGCATCCCCGCCGGCTCGGCGTACTCGGTCGCCGTCACTGCATCGCCGGAAAATCCGGCGCAGACTTGCACGGTCTCAAATGATGTGGGCACTGTTAGCAGTGACGTCAGTCTGACCGTAAGTTGCGTGGTAACCGGCACCCCCACCGCGGCAATCGACGCCCCGGCCCAAGTAATGTCATATTCTACGGTTATCCTGGACGGCACCGTAAGCCGCGACGCGACCGAGACTATAACGTCCTATTCTTGGCAGCAGACGGCTGGTCCGACAGTCACGCTGACGGGATCCAGCTCATCTCAGGCGTCCTTTACCGCACCTAATGTATCAAGCAATGCCACACTTACGTTCGGTCTCACAATAACCGATAGCGCAAATGCGACGTCGACAGCAACCACCAGCATAAACATATGGCCGGCAACACCGGCGCAACTGCAGGCGCGTTTCGTCGCGCTTCGATTCCTGCATCCCCTACCGGCTGACGGACACAACGATTTCGGTACATCGGACGGCCCGCCGCTAGCAGGTTCCACTACCATGGTTCAGGTTACGCTCGCTGGGGCTGTTCAGGTCCCGACATTCAACATCGTCGACGCAAATGGAAATGTCCTGAGCGCGGCGTCGTTGACTGTGGCGGCATCCCCCTCATCTCAGCCCATCGATTTTGGGGGCACTATAACCGTGCCGTCGGTCCCATTCCGCATCACGGCATCTGGAATGGCTGCGAACGGCCAATCATATTCGTTGCAATCCCCTTCGTTAATCACACCGATGAACATGACGGTAACGTTCATGCCCCGCAATCTGCGTGTTGCGCGCGGCGCGAGCGGCACGGCGCAACTGAGTATTTACAATGGTGGTAATGCCGCCACATTCACGGTGAGCTTCAACGACCCGAACGGATTGCTCGCGACGAGCAACGACGTGTCGGTTCAGATCGGGCAGGGACAATCCGTCGCCGTCCCGGTCAGCGTCACCTTCCCGCAAGGGCTAATGGGCAAGTTCGGGCCGGCACTCAACGCGACCGCGTCGGTCGCAGGCGATGCTAACCGAGTGGGCACTGCGACGCTGAAAGCGTGGCTGGTTGGTGGATCGTGAAGCCGTTGTTCCGGGTACTTGTATTCACCGCACTATGCACCGCTCCTATTATAGCGACGCAAGCGTTTTGGAGCCGGTATGGATTTAAGATTCATCAACAAGTGATCACGGCACGGGCTCTGGGAAGAAAGTTTGCATTCAATGCGGCGGATCCGGTTTCGGGCAACACAGCTAACTATCTCGAGAGCTTTGATCCATCCGCGGTCGATGCGATCAATGAAACCATTGGCGCTATGGATGACCCGAGCGCATATGCGTATTTGCCAATAGACCATTTCGACGCGGAATCCTTGGAACCCGGATTTCGGTTTCTGGCGCAAAATCGGAACAACTTAATGAGTGATTTGGCGGTACCGTCTCCAGACCAATCCGAAGTGTGGGCACTACTTGGACAGATGTTGCATCAGATTCAGGATTTTTATCCCCACACGTCATGGGTGGCGAACTATCCGGGAGTTATCGTTAATTTTGGACTAAAAACAGAAAATTGGGACCCCACAGGCGTGCCCCCGTATCCATTCAATGTTGGGAGCATACCGATACCCTCTGCCACCTCGATCCCGGTGATTTCTGCAATGCGTCTGGTACGGCGCTGCTGGAGCCTGTGAGTTCCACGATAATCAGCGGATTTTGGGGGCCATTTATGCCTCCTCCCACAAATCATTGTGCGCATGGGGATGTGATCCACGAGCTCAATGTTTGCCTGCAGGGCACCGAGCTTCCTCCGGACGGTATCAATCGAGACAGTCATTGCTTTGCTTCACCGAGCGATGTGCAAGCTTTTCAAAATGCGCGCGATCGCGCAATTACCGAAACGCAGACGTTTGTTCAGGCCATCATTACAGACTTAAGTAACAACGGAAATATTCAAGGAATCTGCTCGCTTCTGGGGCTGAACCCTACCGCTCACCCGGAATGCGCAATAACTGCAACTGCAACGGAGACACCGCAGCTGCTCTGGGTAAGCGTTTCGACGGTCACACCGTTTGATCCCCTGACCGCCGCGCTTGGGGTACCCCCGTACACGTATTCCGCGGGGCCTAATTTTCCATCGGGCCTGACCTTTGACACAAGCACCGGTGCGGTGCTGGGCACTCCGTCGACCCTGCAAGCGGCAACGCCCGTACTTTTTTCTGTTGCCGACACCACGGGAGAAATGGCGAGTACCACGAGCACGGTGAATTTTACGGTCTCAGAACTGCTGATTGTTCCAAGTTCAGGCACCGTGGTGGTGGGAGATACACTTGATCTCATGGCAAATGTGACCGACGGAACGAATACCGGTAAGTGGTCGGCACCTCTTACGTGGGCTTCGCTGGCTCCGACGATTGCGAGTGTAGATCCATCGAGCGGCCAAGTTTCCGGCATTGCAGAGAGTATGAGTCCAGTCACGATTACCGCGTCCGATCCGGCGACCGGAGCAAGCGCAACGGCGATGGTGACGGTCCAGGCGAAACCGTCGGTGATGCTAACTGCAAATCCAGCAACCATCGTGAGCGGCGACAGTTCGACGCTGAGCTGGACCTCAACCAATGCCACGTTTTGCACCGCAATCGGTGCTTGGACCGCGAGCACCTTGACGAATGACACGGTTCCCATAGGTCCACTCATGAGCACAACGACCTATTCCATGACCTGCAGCGATGCTCGCGGTAACGTCTCGACGCCGAGCTCGGCGACAGTGACTGTTCAGCCGGTGGTGACGGTGACGTTGACTGCTAATCCCACCAACGTCACGAGCGGAAACAGCTCGACAATTTCCTGGAGCTCGACGAATGCAACAACTTGCACGGCGACCGGAGCCTGGACCAACAGCACCGCGCCCAGTGGAGCCGCATCTACCGGGCCCCTGACGGCCACGACGACTTATGCAATGACCTGCACCGACGCGAAGGGCGATGTCTCGCCACCCGGAACTGCGACGGTGACGGTCGGGACATCACCTACTTTGAATCTGTCAGCAAGCCCTACGTCTGTTTCGAGCGGAAACAGTTCCACGATTTCATGGATCTCAACAAATGCAACCTCCTGCGCGGCCGTCGGCGGATGGACCTCGAGCATTGCAGCCAGCGGGACGGCATCCACGGGGCCGCTGACCGCAACAACCACATTCTCGATGACCTGCACCGGCGCAGGTGGCTCCGCGACACAATCGACAACCGTATCTGTCACCCCACTCAGTTTCGCGAGCATTGTGCAGGGCACGTTGCCGATGCAGCTTCAGGGCGGACTTAGCTTCGCCGGCGGGACCACGCTCAACAATGTCACTTTCGGCATCTCGATCGACTCGACCGGGAATGTCACAGAGACCCCAGTGACGATCACATTCCTCGGCAGCACTTCATCGGCGAACTGGTTCTTGACAGACTGCACGACTAATTGCGTTCCCTTTGGGACCTTCTACGATTGGCTTCTCAACCAGACATCAATTTGCATCGGGAACGGAACCAATAGTTGCGCGCCGCCTGGAAACGCCACCGTGACCCTTGTGTACGACCAGCCAGATCCAGGCGATGATGCCCCCGACTATTGCAGTATTGCGGTCAATCTGACGAATGTTGGCGGCGTAGTCCGCGCATATGCGGTGCAGGGCAGTGCCTGTAATTACCTCGGCAAGGGCGTGACCACGACGTTGCCGTCAAATACCGCGCTGTGTGTGAACTTGCCGTTGGGAACGGTCTGCAGCAATTAGCCATAAACGGACGACGTAACTAGTGTCATGACGCGGGACGCGCAATCACCGATATTCGGTCGGCCAACGGCTCATTTAGTCGGAGTAACTGCGTTGGCGCTGTTGAGCGCCTGCGGCGGTGGAGGCGGTGGTTCCAATTCTTCTTCGGATTCGTCGGGCGGTACTGCCGGTACAACCTTTTTTGTAAGCGCGACCGTAACCGGTCTCGTTGGCACCGGTCTCTCCGTCGAACTCAATGGCGGAGGAGAAATCCCGGTCAAAAAAAAAAAAAAAGGAAAATGAGCTTCGGTTCGGTGCTGTCGCACGGAATGGCGTACACAGTCACATACCGTCGCAGCCACACTTCCTTCACAAACCTGTCTCGAGACCGAGAGATCGGACTGTCGGAAATAGTGACGTGACAGGAGTGAGATTACGCTGCACAACGAACACATATAGTGTCGGCGGCCAAATCAGCGGTCTGATCGGCAATGGGCTGGAACTGTCCGATGGGGAGGAAACCACGTCGCCGACCGCATCGGCCACAGCGTTCACTTTTCCAACAGCATTGGTGAGTGGTGCGCAATATCAGGTATCGGTCATCAATCAGCCGGCGGGGCAGACTTGCGTTATCAACAACGGCGTCGGATCCGTTCAATCAGGCAATGTGGCGACCATCACGGTTAGCTGTGCGTCGAGTGGCTATTTGATTGGCGGCACAATCAGCGGACTGAGGGGGACGGGATTAGTCTTGGCGACCGGAATTAGCACCGTCGCGCCCAGCGCGACCGCCACGAGCTTTCTCTTTCCGACGGGATTGGCAACCGGCGACAGCTATGTGGTCAGTGTGCAAACACAACCGGCCGGCCAGACTTGCGTGATTACGAATGCAACGGGCACGATTGCCACTAGCAATGTGACCAATGTTGCCGTTGCATGCGGGGCTCCGGCCTACACAGTCGGCGGCAGCATCGCCGGATTGGCGGGTGGCGGGTTGGTTTTGCAGGACAACGGCGGCGACGACCTCTTTGTTGCCGCGGGAGCCTCGAGCTTCGTATTCCAGACCTCGTTGGCAAGCGGAGCGCCGTTTGAAATTACCGTGATGACCAACCAGCGGGCGAGTCGTGCGGCGTTTCGAACGGCGCGGGCACAATTGCCACCGGCAACGTGACTACAATCGCTATACGATGTAATGCGGCTGCGGAGTGGATATGGCAAGGCGGCCTTACCAGCGTCGATGCCCCTGGCATTTTGCACGGTTCTGCAGGCCTCGCGTCGGCCAATAATGCGCCCGGTGCTCGCGCCCTCGCCGCGACTTGGATCGACGGTGGGGGCAACCTGTGGATGTTCGGCGGCTATGGGTACGATTCGCTAGGGACGAATGTTGGTTCGCTCAATGATTTATGGAAGTACGTTCCAAGTGCTGCCGAGTGGGCTTGGATCGCTGGGTCACAATTTGCGAATGTGGAGCGTTTACGGCACCGAGGGTACGGGCGCAGCGACGAATTCGCCGGGTGCGCGTTCCGCAGCGTTTTCATGGACTGACCAGTCGGGAGTGCTGTGGTTGTTTGGCGGAGAGGGGCTTGATCTTGCGACAGGCAATTATGTCGCTTTCAGCGATTTGTGGAAGTTTCAGCCGTCGACTGGGCTGTGGACCTGGGTCGGCGGGTCGTCGACCGAGTACACTGCTGGAACGGACGGCACGATCGGGGTAGCCTCCGCAACGAACTTGCCCGGTGCTCGCTACAGCGGCGCTTCATGGATCGACAGTGCAGGCAATCTCTGGCTCTTCGGCGGCGTTGGGCCTTGACAGCACTGGTGCGGTCAATAATCTCAACGATCTTTGGAAATACACACCGAGTTCCGGTCAATGGACTTGGGTTGGCGGCTCGAACACGGGCGGTGCAGCGGGCACTTACGGGACTTTGGGGACCGCCTCGCCGAGCAATGCACCCGGCGCTCGTGAGCAGATGACGTACTGGCTTGATCAATCGGGTAGATTTTGGATGTTCGGCGGCACTGGAGCGGGGTCGACTCAAAGCACTGGATTCTTGAACGATCTGTGGAGCTATAGTCCAAGTACAGGACTTTGGACCTGGCTCAACGGCTCCAACACTGCGAATGCGTTACCGGTTTTCGGTCAGCAAGGCGTTCCGTCGGCTAGCAACGTGCCTGGATCTCGCATATACCCGGTCTCTTGGGTCGATAGTGCCGGTTCTTTCTGGCTATTTGGTGGAAATGGATACGATTCCACCGGCAGTACCAATGACCTCAGCGATTTATGGAACTTTAATCCGACTAATAACGAATGGGCCTGGATCGGCGGATCACAGAGCGGGGGGCTGATGGCACGTACGGTGCTCTCGGGATCCCGTCGCCGACAAATGCCCCCGGTGCCCGCTACGGCTCCGTTTCGTGGACAGATCGTCTTGGAAATTTATGGATGTTCGGAGGAAGTGGGGCGAGCGGTTCTCAGGGAACGGAGTACTCGTTTGATTATTGAACGATCTTTGGGAGTACGGCACATACCTATCTCCCGCGACGACTGTGACCTTGTTAGCGAGCCCGAACTCGGTGGCGAATGGTGGGACTTCGACCCTCGCATGGATTTCCCGTAATGCCACCAGCTGCGCAGCGACGAACGGCTCGACAACGAGCACTGCAGTCAGTGGAACGGCTTCAACTGGCGCACTAACCGCCACGACGACCTATTCAATCTCTTGTACGGGAGCCGGCCGGACCGCTGACGGCGTCGACGACCGTGACCGTGGCTGGGGCGACACCGATTTCGCAAACATTTACTTACACGGGAGTCGCATTCAATCAGTTTTCGGGTTGCACGTACCAAGGCAGCAATATTTGCCCAGCCGGCCCGATCACCGCGTCCGCAACATTCGACATTCCGACTGCATACTGGGACAGTTGACGCATCAACCGATGTGTCGGCGATTGATCTCACGATTACTGTCACGGGGTACGGTGCGCTCCCGCCGATACAGGCCGCGAACGCCAACTTGGAGGTATCGACCGCGGTCTTTACGTTCGTTAACGGCAACATCACTTCGTGGGACATCGCTCTGTGGTGGTTTGACCCCTCGATCAATAACCCCTACGTTCAAATAGCGAACCCGACGGTTCCCTTCGCCACGACCGGCGGCTCGACTACAGCGGCCGACTTGGCTTCGGTGTGCCTGCCGGCGGACTGCACCGTCAGCAACTTCATCGGATCTGGCGATGCCTATAATCTAGCACCGGGTACGTGGACGTTGACCTCTTCTGCTGCAGTGTCGCCACAAACGCCGCGTGAGCATTGGCCGACCTCACGTCATAAGGCAGTAATCGAATCGAATAACGACTGGGGCGCGCCAGGCTCCGTCGTCACTGTCGAATGTTGAAAGTGGTTCTACTCAAAATCGGGCGGGGCGGTCGAGCTTGCAAGTCACGAAGTCCGCATCGGCCGTGCACGGCAATCCACCTGCTAATTAAGAGATTGTTAGCCCTAATTACCTGCAGCTGCTCGTATCGGCGACATGACATGACAATCGAATTCCTCCGACCCCGGGTCGTATTTCCGCGATTGCAAGCGCCAAAAATGCTGCACCGCAACTTCGCATAATATACGTGATGGTAATGAAGTGATTGATTGATAAATAATCTTCTTAAATAGTGACCCCGATCGCGTTATAAAAGATTCATCTTGTGCAGGAGCGATTTGTAGCGCGGGTCACCGCGAGCTCTCAACGTCGGGATCAACTGTAATTGGTGGGTGTCCGATGAGAGTTGAGTCGTGCTCGCGATACGACCGATCCAACCACGCGAAGGCCTGATCCGGTTTCCCCAACAGGGCATAGACGCCGGCGATGTTGTAGGCCTGCTCCGAACCAAAACTATCTTCAACGGGCGCTAGCGCCGCGAGCGAGTCGGATTCGTGCTCGAGGACTGCATAGGCTCGAGCAAATGCGTAAGCGCGATAGCCGGCGGCCGATTCCGCGATCTCGGCGAGGGCAGCATCCGCTTGGCCGTCGCCCAGCAGCACCTGAGCAAGCATGATATGTATTCCAGGCGCATCCGGGAAAGGTCCCAGGCTTTACGAGCGGTCGCCTCCGCTTGATTGAACTGGCCGAGAGTGTAATAAGCGTAGGTTAGATCCCAGTATACCCATGGATTCAGCGGATCCTTTGCTGCCGCTTGTTCCCAAAGCGCAAGCGCGCCGCGTCGATCGCCACGAATTGCCGCCATTGAGCCGAGACCTTCAAGGGCGTTCGTATTGCTGGTATCGAGGGAGCGGGATTTCTCATATTCCGCTTCGGCTGTGCCCAATCCCAATCCATGACAAGCCGAACCAAACCGAGCGCCTCATGAGCATCTGCAAGCGTTGGATCGATATCGATCGCTCGTTCCGCGGCCTGCAGCGCAGGGGCTCGCTCTGCTCCAAGAGCAACGGCGTTCGCAGACGTCCCCTCGTCTTGCGCGAGAGAATTGAGCCCCTTCGGATAAACCGGCCCATGCCAACGCCGAATTGGGGATCCAGTTCGGTCGCTTGCCGGTAGTAATCGACGGCCTTCGCATAGTCCATGCCATTTGCACGGCGGCCTAAAAATCTCGCCCGCAGGATCAGCTCATGGGCTTTTGGGTTCTGCGAGTCAACTTTGCGCGGATAAATCGGTGGCGCCTAGAGATACTTTAAGCGCCTGGACGACTTCGCCAGCAATCTCGTCCTGGACTTTGAAAATATCATCGAGGTTACGATCGTCGGTCTCTGACCAGAGATGGAAGCCAGTGTCTGCTCGAACGAGCTGTACGGTAACACGCACGCGGTTGCCGGATTTGCGGTGCTACCTTCAAGTATATTTGCGACCATGAGCCGGCGTGCAATCGTCGGGATGTCCTCGGACTTGCCCTTGAAGTAGAACGACGAGGTCCGCGCCGGCACATTGAGGCCCGGGACCTTGGCAAGCAGGTCCAGGATCTCTTCTGCCGTTCCGTCGGCAAAATACTCTTGATCCTTTTTTTCGCTCATGTCAGCAAAGGGCAGCACTGCGACCGATTTGTCAGAAACTCCTGGTTCGGCCTTTGGTGTTGGCGCCGTCATTGGTGATTCGGTTGACACGGGACGCGAGGCTGACCAGAACCGATAAGCAGTAAATCCCGCGATCGCCAGGGCCAGCACGGCGAGTGCGGGCGCAATTGCACGACGGAGCGGTGGTTTGGCACCCTTGCGTGTCGAATCGGGGAACGTGTGAGGCGCGATCGAGCTTGGGTCGCCCGCAAGTGCGGTGCGCACGGCAGCTACCGCGGCGAGTGCGCGGGCTGAAATCGCCGTCCCCCGCATCTAACCACTGCGACGTATTGAGAAAATATTCGAGACCCGCGGCAACGGCGCTTGGTCGATCCGATAGGCAATCAGAAGATGCCGCTTGGAACCTGCGCGCTCGATCTCCCTTAGGATATGGGCAGAGGCCGCAGCGTTCTTGGATACGGGTCGCAGCGACTACAGTCGCTCGGGCGGCATCGATCGCGCGAACAATGGCATCGGCGTAGAACACGCCGGGAGGCACGTCGCGGGGCGCCATCCAGCATTTGATTCCGGTGCGCTCGAGTGCGCCGGCGACTGCGGCAGCTATCGCTGCATCTTGGGACGCATGGCTGATGAACACGTCGGGTTTGCCGACGTTGGCGCCGATCACCAGGTCCTCGCTGCCTTCTTCGGCCACTCGGTTCTCGCTGTAGACTAAGCCCAATGATCGCCGATCATCCTTATCCGCTGATTCTAGCCGTTCTTCTCGCAAGGGTTAGATGAGATACAACCTTTAAGACCCGGAGTCCGTTTTATCTTCGGACTCGGGCGCAGGAATGAAGCAATTTCGCGCGACTCGATACAAGGCGAACTCGATCCCACGTAAAATCGGACGCCAGCGTTCCATCGGGCCATAAGAAAACGTTTGCGCCAGGGAGGATCTATGCGCCGGTTATTGATTGCATTTCGCCGATTGGCGGCTTGTTTAGTCGTGAGCCTCGCAGCGTTCGGAATGGCGATCGCGTCCGACGAGCCGCCTGCGGCAGCCGAGCCGGGGGATATTCCCGCCACCTTTGAGGCTCCGAAGGCCGTCTATGACTTCGAGAAGCGCGAGGTCATGATTCCCATGCGAGACGGGGTGAAACTATTCACCGTCATCGTAATCCCCAAAGGAGCGACCCACGCCCCGATCGTCTTGGATCGTACGCCCTATAGTGCAGCCAAATTTGTCACGCGCATGGCGAGCCCGCACGCCGCCTTAGCCCTTCCCAATGCGTTCGGTGAGTTCGCAGAGGCCGGTTACATCATCGTTTCACAGGATGTGCGGGGCAAATATTAAATCCGAAGGCTCCTACATTATGAATCGGCCGTTTTGCCGGACCGCTCAATCCAAGCGGAGTGGATCACCCCACGGATACCTATGACACGATCGATTGGCTGGTGAAGAATATGCCGGAGACCAATGGCAAGGTCGGCACCTCGGCATTTCCTATGACGGCTTCTACCGCTGATGGCACTGGTGAATCCACATCCCGCGTTGAAAGTGGCAGTGCCGATGAATCCCGATGGTGGATGGCTGGATGGGCGATGACTGGTTCCACAACGGCGCGTTTCGCGAACACAATTTGCCCTACATCTATGAACAGATCGCGCACACGCGAAGCGACTCCATGTGGCTGGACGAGCCGTACGACGACTATGACGAATCATGCGAGGCCGGCTCCGCGGGCGAGTTCGGCCGCCGCTGCGGCATGGACCAATTGGCTTCTGGAAGAAGCTCATCGCAGCACCCCGCCTATGACGCTTTCTGGCAGCGACCAGGCAATGGACCGGTATCGTGGCGCAGCCGCTGACGGTGCCATGATGTTGGTGCGCAGCCAGTGGGACCAGGAGGATATCTACGGCGCCATTGCCGTATACAAGGCGATCCAGCCGAAAGACACACAGACGATGACAAGGTGTTTCTCGTGCATGGTCCATGGAACCACGGTCAGCGAGAATCGGCGACGGTTCAGCGTCTCGGCCCATTCGAGTTCGATGGCGATACTGCGCTATATTTTCGAAAGCAAGATATCGCGTCCGTTCCTTGCGATTCTATCTCAAGGACAATGCCGTCAAGGCCGATATCGCGCCAGTCAACGCGTTTGAGACCGGCGACCAATGAATGGCGGCGGTTGATCTGGCCCTGGTCCTGCGAGCGGATGCGCGTCATAAGTCGACGCCGTTATATCTGCAGCAGGGGCAGAAGTTGGCCTTCACTGCGCCGGCAAGCCGATGAGCGGGCTTCGATGAATACATTTCGGATCCAGCCAAGCCCGTGCCTTTTCGCGCGCGGCCCAATCCGTCCGACTATCGGACGGTTCGACCTGGCGGCGGTGGCTGGTCGATGATCAGCGTGATCCGTCGGGCCGACCGATGTCCTGATTTACACGACCGATGTGTTGACCGAGCCGATGAAAATCAGCCGGGCAAGCCAGATCGCTAATTTGTTCGCCTCCACCAGCGGGACCGATTCGGACTGGGTAGTCAAATTGATCGACGTTTATCCCGACGAAGTGCCGGCCAGCGTGGAGCATCGGCGGCTATCAGTTGCCGATTGCCATGGATATTTTCCGTGGCCGTTATCGCGAAAGATCCGGCGAAGCCAAGCTCGATACGCTGCCAACAAGGCCGTTGCCTATTCGCTGCAATTACCGCATGCGGATCATGTGTTCTTGCCCGGACATCGGATCATGGTGCAGGTGCAGTCAAGCTGGTTTCCGCTCTACGACCGCAATCCGCAAAGCTTTGTGCCCAATATTTTCTTTGCGAAACCGGCCGATTACATCAAGGCGCGCCAACGCGTCTACCACACGCCCGAACATGCAAGTTTTATCGATTTGCCGGTGACGCCTTGAATCTACCTGGACTCTTTGATTTGAGCACCATCAACGGCCCGCGCTGGTCGATTGGAGACAATACCCGAAAGCTTAGGGGCACCGGCAATCGTTTCTACAGCGCGATCTCTTCATGCGACCGCAATGCCAAGAAACATGGGACGGGTAGATCAATGCGATCTACGGCAATTCCGTGTAAACGTATTCATGTTGGCCATCCCGGGTGGTCAAGGTCCGATTGCCAGCTCATCCCCGGTGACGAAGTCGACACCCTGTACGGCGGGTGATGTCGTGACCAACGAGACCGTACCATCGTCATTCTTGCGGGAGGCCACGTCGCTCCCCCACTCCAAGAATTGAAAGCGGGTGCCGGCCGAGGACGAGTTCACTGTCAATGTACCCAGCTCCGGACTTGCGTAGCGCCTCGCCAGCAACCCGAGTGCCTCTGGAGCCGGTGGCAAAGTGAGCCGAGGACGTTCGGCCGCAATCTGCGTTTGCGCTTGTGCAGCCGCGGCTGTCACATCGCCGGCAGCTTCCGGCTTGCCGTCGTATAAGATCTCCAAGAGCCTGCGCATGAAGGGACGCAGCAGCTGCCAGCCTTCATCTGAGTTGGTCAAAATGACTGCGCCGACTTGCGCATCGGGCACCAACAGGATGTCGCTCTTGTAGCCAGCCAGGCTACCGCCGTGATGGACGACGGTGACTCCCCAAGTCGAATCGATCTCGAGCCCCATCCCGTAATAGGCGTCCTCGCCAATGGGCACGCCGGGCACCCGGCGTTGCAACAGGTTCTTTGCCGAGACGAGGCGTTGACCATTTGGCAAGACGCCCTGCGTGATCTCGTCCTGCACATACTTGATCATGTCATGTGCCGAAGACCAGGCGCCTCCCGCGGGGCGATGCGGAATGGCCGTATAGTTGAAGTCCATCTCCGCGACGGCGGGCTTTCCGTCGATCGTCAAATCATGGGGAGTCGCGTGATTGCCCGCCAAGGCGCGCGTCATGCTGAAGGTGGTCTCGCGCATGTCGAGCGGTCCAAATATCTCCGTCTGCATGGCCTTGTCATAGGCCGCGCCGAGTTCGAGGTCGGGGTAGACGAGATGGCCAGCGATGTAGCCGGCGGCGGATGCCATGAGATTGTTGTATTGGAATACTTCCCCGAACCCGCTCGTTGGCTCGGTGGCCGCCAATTGCTCGAAGGTCATGGTGGCCGGCGTATTGGGCGTCGTGCCGAATATCCACTCGTAATCCTTGCGCGGCAGACCGGTGCACGCGCAGACCAGGTGCCTCACCAGAACCTTCTTCGTAGTCGCGTCGCTGCCGAGGCGGAAACTTGGATACACCTCCGTCACAGGCTCGTCCCATTGCACCTTGCCCGCATCCACTTGCTTCGCGAGCAGCAGGGTCGACATGCCCTTGGTATTTGACGCGACCATGAACAGGGTATGGGCGTCGACGGGCACGTGCTTGCCTAGTTCCCGCACACCGATCCCGCCCTCATAGACGAGCCGCCCGTGGTCGATCAGCGCAAAAGCTGCGCCCGGTACGCCAAGCTGATCGATCGCTGTCTGCACAAAGACCTTCAAGGCCTCGACCCGGGTAGGATCCAGCAGGTTGGCCGTTTTCCCGGCAAAGCTTTCCCGGATGTACCCAGCAGGGCGCAGCGTTCTCTCGATCACTCGGATCGCGGCGAGACGCTTCTCGGCCGTGGAATTGCTCGCATCGACGATGAGAACGGTCCAATGAGCCCCCTTGCGCAACGCGATCGCATAGAGCGTAAGTTTCTCGTTGGCGGACGTCTCGTAGTCGAGCCCGACGCGCTCATCCCAGCCCTCTCGAGCAGCCGCCGGGGTGAGGTCCTTGAGAGGGTGTACACGTGCCGTCCCATACAGCGCCCAAGCCTTCGTGGCCGCGTCTTTGGCATCTTGGGCAGTTTCAATATCGGCGATCGCGATATGAGTGTCGGCCTCCGGTGGGCTCACGACGATCAGCGAACCGGTCGTATTGCTTGACCAAGCTTTTGGCAACGTGAACGTAGTGCCAGCGGCTGTCTTTTGTGGCGTATCGGCACTTGTTGGCTCCGACCGAGCCACTTGACCCACAAGGAGTGGCAGCGTGGCGGCAACAACAGAAAGACTCCAGAGGCGCATGTGGATCATCTTAGCGGTATCTACCCATTCAATCTATTCGTGGCATTCGGCGAGCGCTACCGGCACAGAGGTCAACTCGAAATCCAGACGCCAATTCGCTTTCGGCTTATCGGCACGCGTGACCAGGTGAGCGGCGTCGACCGCTAAGGACGATCAAACCACCCAATAATAGAATAATCGCACTCGCGGCCGAGGCGGCATCGATTTCCGGTGCCGCAGTCGCACCTCCTCCTGTAACCGTGATCGATCCGTCGTTCAGGGCTGAGGAGAGCGCGTTGCCGAGTTGGTCCCCCAACGCGTTGACTGATAAATCAAGCGGGGACGTGCCTGCGCCAACGGCATCGAAATTGAGGGTCGCGAGGGTAAAGCTCGATGCCTGCGATGCGAGAAGCGCCGCTGGATCATCTAACGAGAGCTCAAACACCTCGACGTTGCCAACTCCTGGTGTGACCGCGCTGATCGTGCCGAACCCTTCTGGATCCAGTTGGTTGCTGCCAAGGATCGGATCCCCGAACGCAGCGGAAGCAAAGTTCACGACGCTCGAATTGATTCCGACATTGACATCGTAGGTCCCGATCGCTGTCGTGCCAGGCGTTAATCCGGAGACATTCAGATCGACAGTTGCTACCCCAGTGGGTCCGATAGTTTCGGAACCGATGGATAACACTTGGGCGGTAGCAGTCGATGCAAACACTATCGTGACCGCAAGCAGAATGCTGATGAGTTGTGCTTTCACTTGCTATACCTCGAAATAAAATCCGTCATTTCGTCGCGCACCCAGGGTGGGTGCACAAAGTGACTAGAATTCGCGCATCAAGCGCGTTGATCACGCCATCGTTGTTCAAGTCGCGGGGGTCGCCAGGCCCCGCCGAAGGAGTGTTGAGCGCCGAGGTGATCAAGGCGAGATCGAGCTTGTCGACCTGGCCGTCACCGTTGATGTCGCCGCGGATGGCAGGCCCACTATGCAGTATCGTCACGCCGCCGCTTCCGCTACCCGGATCACGGATACAACGTTTGAAAGCTGATTCCGCCAGACCCATCAGTCCCGTTAAAGGTGCTGCTCCAAGTGGTACTCCAAAGTGGGACTACCGCAGCGCCTCCGGGCATTATTCCCACCAGATTCGTATGGAAGACGATGCCGGGCCCTGCAGGCACAATCGCCTTATTGAATGGAATATCACAGAATGTCAAAGCCGTCGTGGTCGCAATTGGCGTGGAACTGTTCCCGAAACAGGCGTCGCTTTGAATGTAGCCCTCGGCAGGGTCCAATTGGACCTGGGAGTAAGAAAGCTACCGAATACCCGATCCGACTGCCGCGGCTGATGGGGCCATCCGGAATACACACCGCAAGGCGGACAAATCCGCATTCGAAAACGGCACTTTTGACATTCATTGCACACCCAGGTCAAGAAATGCTGAACTCTGTGGGCACATTCACCAGCAAGGAGATTGCCTCGGCGCTCAATTCAACGAGCGCGCGAGGCGGACCTGCCGGGTCTAATCGGACCATTCATTGCAGGGGAATGGCCCCGACTTGATAACGTGTCCCAGTCCCGCGAGGGGGTAACGGAGGTAGCATATGTTGTTGCCCAATTGGTCAGCAATCAGGTATAAGCGAGAATTAAGAAAAATTTTCTCAAGGAAAGAGAAGCTGCCCAATGAAGACGTGTTTCTTAGTATGTCTGGGTATTGTGCTGATTGAATCTGCTGTTGGCGCGGTTGCTCCGGCCGGAGGCTCAGATCAACTTCCTAAGATTCCGTCTGATCCACCACCTAGGTTCTTGGACACCATCACGTTGGCTCATGATGCCTGCGGCGATAATAATGATGCCTACGAAGTTAATAACTTGCAGGCGTCGACGACCAATCACTATGTAACGTGTCAAGATCTTCAGGTACACAACTCCGGTCCCGAGCAGTACTCCTACCAATTTGCTAGTGGTACCGTGGGACCGAACTCAACCGTGCTTCTTGGCTGTCAGTATGTCGCAGCCCAAGGAACACCGTATCTTTTCCCCCAACGATTCCTAATCGCCTGGCAATCCTCGTCACCCGCGTTTCCCGCGCCGGCGGCCCCGGCCGACGTCGCCGATCAACAAAGATGTTGAGGGCGATTGCTGGTCAAAGTGGTACCGGACTACATAGTTGGAATCTGAAAGATTCACAATTACAAGACCATACAAGTTCAATACAAAATTAACGGCACTTTTGTGAGTGACGTGGTCGCCCCTAATCATTATTCTCCGGTGCAGGGCTTGAGCGACAACCCGCCAAAATAATAAGCGCTCAGTTTGAAAATCCTTATTCCAATACCGTCGGCTGTAGAGGACCTCTCGGCGTTACCAGGAATCGTTCGAAAACAGCTCTTTTGCAAGCAGGCAACCAGCGAGTGCAGGGCAAGCTGCTTGATCTTAAACAAAAGCGCGTTTCTCCTATAACGGCCGGATGTTGTGTACTCGAACCGTATCCAGCGAAGAGCACTTGGCAATACACAGACGGCGTTGATTCCGACGATCCGGCTGCGAAGCGACGCGGAAACCGCCGGAGTTCCGTACGCGTATTACCCAAATCAAGCTTGCTCCGCTGTCCAATAGACCTCTCGACCTAATACGAGTGTAGTGCACTATTTCGCGTAATGGACCCGCCCGGTTTCGGAGTTAATGGACCCACCTTGCATGGGTTACCGGCGAAGCCGCGGTTTGAGAGTTTACGTGTCCTTTTTCTTTGAGGCAAGTTTTCTAAGTCTTCGACGCCCCGAACCTGTCGCCGGTGATGTTGATGGTCAGCGCGGAGTGCTCGAGTCGATCCCGGATGGCGTCGAAGATGACTGTGTCCGGGATGACCTCGTTCCAGTGATCCACGGGTAGCTGGGAAGTGAAGGCAACGGACTTGTCGATGGAGCGCTCCTCGATGATCTCGCAGAGATCCTGCGCTTCGGTCGCGGTAAATTTCCGGATTCCCATCTCGTCAAGGATAATCAGGTCGAACTTGGCGAGCTGGCGCGATACCGAAGGCAGGTTCCGCTGGAACGAGCGATTGCGAGGTTCTCCTGCAGCGCGGTGATGCTCATGTAGAGTACCCATTTGCCGCTCGCGAGCATGCAGGCCAACAGCCTGAGCGATGAAAGTCTTGCTGACGCCGGTTTCGCCGATGAGCAGCAGCGGCGACCCAACTAGCAACCCGGAGCCTTGACGGCGAGAACGGCGTGGTAACCTAAAAGGAACAGGGCAATCCGGAATTCTGTAGTTGCCGGTGCCTTCCATTCGGTTTCATTTGGAGATCAGCGAATGGGCGAACTGAGCGCAACAGAGACGCCGACGGCGCGGAAATTGCGTCCTGGGCTTGGCGTTCCTTGCCGGTCTTGGTGGACTGGGCATGGGATACGTCTATGCGGGAAGGATTCAGCTCGGCATCATAGTGTTTTCTGGAGTTTATCTAGTCATTGCGTTCTTTAGCTGGAATCGGCTGATCGTCGTACTCGGCTGCACTGTATTGGCTTCTTGCCGGCGTGCGTGCTGTTGATTGCCGGGACCTGCCTGGTTCATCCGGTTGTTCTAGCCCACAAGCAACGCGATGCTCCGCGCGCTCGATACAACCGATGGTGGGTGTACTTGTTGTGGATTGCGGTAAGCGCCGGCATTGGACTGGCGTTCAAAGCCAACCGATCCGCTGTCTTTGGTTACTGGAACGATTTCGAATTCCGTCCGCCTCAATGTCACCCACAGTCGAAGACGGTGATTTTGTCATGGCAGATACCTGGAGATATCGCGACCATCCGGCGATTGCCGGCGAAATTGTCATTGTAGAGAGGCTGGCGAATCCGGGCGTCAAATACATCAAGAGGGTCGTCGCTGTTTCCGGCGATAGCGTCGCAAAAATTCGTGACGGCATTTTGGACCGCAACGGACAGCCGGTCCATGAGCCTGATGTCCATGCACGGCTGCCTTATTTGCTCGGAAGTCCTCTGAATGTCTTGGTCATTGATGCTCGGGCCAGGGTTGGTCTACGTGCTGGGCGACTTTCGAGACAAAGTACGGATAGCCGTCAGGCTGGGGTCCATTTCCCACGAGGAGTTCTTCAGGGAAAGGTAGATTTCATTTGGTTTTCGTTCGCGGCGGAATTCTGTTCGGTGGGATCGGATTGGATCCAATTTGCGGCCGTGAGCAGGATATCAGAGACAAACTGATGAAGCGTTTCCTGAGTTTCCTTGGGATCCTGGACGGGTACCGCGCTCGCGGGAGACGAAGCGTGGCCTGACCTGCCGATTCAGGATTTGTAGTTGGCCGGCTGGGGCAACGCCTGATGACGTCAAGGTCGGGATTGCGGCATTCATTTTGGGGGCCAAGGGCGGAGTTGCGCCAAGCCGATCCTGTTGGAGATTCCGCAATATGGAATCCCACGTGGAAGCAGGGACCGGAAAAGAGGTCCCAATCATCGTGATCCAAGCGGAAAGAATTGCCGGGACTTCAGGTCATTGGATACCGCTTTATCGGGGTGGAGCGACAAATTGGGAGTATGCAATCTCGGGGGAGTTTGGTTACTCGGCACGAAGAAGCCCCGATAGATTGCAGGATCCAATCTCGGGCCGGGATCGATTGGAAATCGGGCGCAGCGCCAGGGCGGCACCCGAATCCGCCGTCAGGTGACGATGCGCCCGTGGGAGCGGGCTTCGTCCGCGTAGGCGGAGAGCGTCTTGTCAGCGTCGAAGTGCAGGTCGCGCTCGACGGGGAGGCCGAGCGGGCCACGAAGCTCCTGCAGTTCGCGCATGCAAACGAAGCCGAGTTCCGGTGTACCCATGCCAAGATCAGCGAGACCGTAGGCGATGTCGTCGTTGCCGAGTTCCGTCAGCAGCCAGGTGCATTGAGCGTCGGGAGTGAAGAGTTTGACGACAGGTTTGAAGTCGATGTCCGAGTCGCCGGCGTCCATGCGGACGATCTGCGCTTGGCAGTTGGCGATCAGTTGTTCGGTTTGGGTTTTGGTGAACAGGTTGATGAGCTTGGTTTCACGTTTTGGTTGGTTGATGTCATGGTGCTGGGACGGGGGACCAAAGAGCTCAGAACAACGCCCGTCACGAGACAGGCCCGAGTCTCGCCGCGCTCTGGCCGACTGGCATCCATATCCACAAGGAATGTCACCCACTTGCACGACGCGCACGTCCGCGAGGCTGCGGGGAGTCAACGAGCTGCGCTGATGGTGTAAACTATGCCTGCCAATGAAAGCTCGATCTTCGCCGGCGTGAGCCGGTTCGACCGTCTGCTGCCACGTGCGTACTGGATGGCGGCGAAGGTCTTGCGGACCGTCCGGACGCTCGGCTCAAGGATAAGTCACTACTCGCGACAATCGCCTGAAGATGCTGTCTCCGCTTCCGACACTATCGTTGGACAGCCGAATATTCTTGCCACGCAGGCGATGCCACTGGGTAACGGGCGGCTCGGCGCCGCGGTCTGGGCAGCCGACGGGTTCGACGATTCAGCTGAATCGCAGCGACACACTGCCGGGGCGGCTCCTCGGCCAATCGCCTTGCCCGGTTTGCGGCCCATGATCGCGGATCGGCAATTCCATGGACGCCTTGGTCGCTATTGATGGGACCTGGGCGCGGAACGACGCGGGCATCGACGTTCAAGTTACTGTCGATCAAGTATTGGATCGCGTGATCGTCGATGTAGTGGGAGTGAACCCGCGGAACACGCAATCGGTTGTCCTGCGATTGTGGAGCCGCGAGCACCGAATGCGATTGCAGTTGGAAGATGGTTTGACTTGCCGAACACTGGCGAGTACGATCGGCGTCCGGGGGCCTCGGGTCTGCCATTCGGATCCCTCGCGCCCGCCGCTGATGGCCGCGATGTTCACAGATCGGTCAAAACCGATTGCCCGATTGTTGCGATCCGCTCTTGTTTGATGCCGGACGGTCATTATCGTGTGATCATCGCGGCGCCACTTTTGATGGAAGTATCTCGCCGGCGGCCGCCGCCGCCAACACTCTGTGGCGCCCGTGGATTTGGCGGCGTCGCGCCGTTATTGGAACGACTTTTGGGCACGTGCCTGCTTGATATATGCGCGGTCCGACGACGGGCGGGCCGAATACTTTGAATCGATGCGCATGGTGTATTTGTATTCCGCTGCGGCGCAAAAAGTCAATGGTTCGATTCCTGGGTCTTCAGGCCGGCGTTGCGATCTCTTCTCCCCGGTCAGGGATTTGCATTTCCGGGACCCGGCGGCGTTCTGGGAGTGGAATCTGCGCATGCAAGTCGCGGCAAACTTAAGCGCCGGCTTGCCGGTAACTCAACGAGCCGTATTTTGCGCTTTATCGCCACCATCTCTAACGCAATCCGCCGATGGACCCGCGAAAAAATGTCGGGCCGCACAGGCATCTGCATCCCCGAGACGATGCGTTTCAATGGCGTCGGAATCGAGTATGAAAGTGCAGAACGTGCGCCCTTTTCCAATCATCACGCATAGCTGTGATGCCACCTGGCCGGCGGTCGCGAACGCGCACACGTTCTCAACCGGCGCCGAGGTTGGCCTGTGGGTCTGGGAGACCTATCTGAAGACCGGTGATCGCGCGTTTCTCGAAGCCAATTATCCTCTGATGGCCGAGGCGGCGCGCTTTCTGCTCGCCTATCAGCAACTCGGCGCTGACGGGCTTCTGCATACCTTTCCCTCAAATGCCCACGAGACTCAGGCCGACGTTCATGATCCCACCCCATACGGATTTATCAGCAATTCGAGCGCTGTATCCGGAACGATCGCGGCGGCGCGAGCAATACGCTACCTGAACCGGTGCCACA
>CAWALM010000005.1:0-390138 GCA_963782845.1 uncultured Gammaproteobacteria bacterium
ACACGGGCGGCGTTGCTTGCGCCGGAGGAAGAGGGTGAAGCCCCCGTAGGTAGTGGATGACACCGTAGGTGGCGGCTAGATCCGTCAGCAGCCAAGCCATCAAGACCGCGAGACCGATCAAGTCCGGCCGCAGCATGCGATCATCGCGCCGGCGGATTACGTGCGATCAAAAGCAGTTCGAGCGGCTCGGCGTTGCTCGGTGTGCCGAACAGCGCGCTGCAAATCCGGCCGGCAAGAGAGCTCCAGAGCAGCGCGCCATGCCATGTCGGGCATGCCGGAAATAATGCTCGCCGGTAAGTTTGGGCGCCATGCAGCCCATCCAGTGGCCGAGGCGATGATGCGCCCCTAGTGGCAGCCCTTCGATCGATTCGATCTCAAGGCCGGCTTGCTCGGCCAGGGTCAGAAGGGCTCGCTCACTCCACCAGCTCAAATGGTGCGGCGGCGCGTTGAAGACGAAATTGGGGATCTCGTTGATGGCCGACGGGAATTTCGGCACCGCTAAAATCGAGTGCCCCACCCGGGTCGCAGGCAGCGGTAGAGGTCAGCGGCAAAATCCGCGGGGTTGGCAACGTGCTCGATGACGTGGAACGCGCAGACTGCGTCATATTGTTCGCCGTGCGCGGTCGGAATGAGCGGCCAGGCTTTCATTGCGGATGTCGACCGCGGCGCCCTCGGCCGGGTAGTTGTCGTCCAATCCGATGTAAGTCGCACGCGGTACGTAAGCGGCGAAAGCGCCCGCGCCGCAACCGATATCGAGGACCCGGTCTCCGGGCTTGACGGTGGCGGCGGCACGCGAATAGTCGATGCGTGCCGACTTTCCCTCGCCCCACGGTCCATCATTGCCCCAGTAGCGGTACAATTTCTGATAGAAGGCGCTGTCGCCGGCAATCATTGGATCGAAAAAAACCAGGCCGCATCGCGACTCCCAGAGTCCAAAGCGGTTCCCCCGGCCGAGTCGGCCGGCCGCATCAACGCCGAACGATGCCTTCCACAGACCGATCAGCAAATCGCTCGATACCGTTTGGATGAGGCGCAGCGCGGGCGCTCCGGTAATCGGACAAGCAGGGTTCGCGGAAGTCGCTGTGCTCATCAACGGTATACGAGCAGGCCGAACCACTGATCGATTAGACGCAGTACGGCGGGAGCAAATAGCGCATCCAGTTGTTTCGCATAATGCGACTGTTCCTCCGCAGTGACTTCGTCACGCCGCGCGCATTCGACGGGCGGCAATATATGCGTGCGAATGGTCGCCCCGGCGAGCCGTTCGCTATAGATCGGCAGAATGATCGCTCCGGTACGAATCGCAATGCGCACGATCTTTCCGAGATTGCCCTGGTAATCCGGCGCCCGGCCGAACGAGGGCACTGGCACGCCGGCTCCATTGTTCTCGTCGACCGATATGAAAAGTAACCCGCCTGGCTGCTCGAGGTGGTTCATCGCATGGCGCCATACCATGGAATTGATTGTCAGTACCTTCGCAGGACATCGGCCGCGCTGAGTGGCCGCGATCTGTGCGCGTGTCCGGTTCGCGGGAGGCGGATCGGCCAAGGCGCATAGACGCCCCGGGGCACGCAGGGATATCTGGACGGCGCTGGCCTCCCAATTACCCAAATGGACATAGGCGATGATGACCGGACGACCGTCCGCCAGTACGGCGTCGAGCGTCTCGGGATCGTCAATCGTCACATGCCCCCGAGGCACCATTCGATCCAACACCGAAAATTCGGCATACAAGCGGCCCACGTTCGCCCAAAGCCGCGATTGCATGGCTGCGAGCGCGGCAGGATCGCATGCTAGGTCGGGGCGCAGCTGTTTGATTGCCGTGGCGACGCGCCCATCGGCCTCGGGATGGGCGCGCTTGCCGAGATGTAAGCCCAAGCTCGCACCGATGCGCGACACTATCGACACCGGGAGGGCGCGCATGATTCGATAAATGGCGAGATCGCGCCGCTCCTCCGAAGTCATCCCGGGCAGCCGGCGAGGCTCTGCGATCTTACTTTCCGCAGTAATGCGCTTTGCATCGATCATGGGGTCCCAAAATGTTGGCATCGATTGCGAAAGTACAAAGGTAGCACGATGTCTGGACTTGAGGGGGGCGGGCCCTTGTCGTAACCTGCGCGCTCGAATTGCTAGCCCCAAGGCACTCCGGATGGCATTAACACGACTGAACGCAAGCGTTTTAGGACCGCTCGAGAGGCCGGCGCTTGCATGGATGGCAAAGCACATGCCCGCCTGGGTGTTGCCGGATCACCTCACGGTGTTCGGAGTTGTAGGCGCCCTCATGACCTCCGCCGGCTTCATACTGAGTCGCTGGTCCTTGCAATGGCTGTGGCTCGCGAGTGTGGGTCTCGTCGTCAATTGGGTCGGCGACTCGGTCGACGGGACCCTGGCGCGTTTGCGGCATATCGAGCGCCCACGCTACGGCTTCTTCGTCGATCATACGAGCGACCTTTTTTCGCAAGTGCTCATATTTCTCGCGATTGGCCTCTCGCCATTCGTCCATTTCGCGGTAGCCTGCTTGGGGCTGGTCGCCTACTTGATGGGCTTCGTATACACGCTGATTGGTGCGCAGGTGCGCGCCAACATGCGGATCACCTACTTTGGCTTTGGTCCGACTGAGATTCGAGCGCTGCTGCTGTTCGGCAATATGATGGCACTCGCTTTTGGTTTAATCTACATGCAGCCGTCGATTGCCGTCTTGGCGCAATTCGGTCCGATTTCGACCCACGATGTCGTGATATCGATGCTGTCGGCGGCGGGCGCGGTGTCGATTGCGGCTCTGGCGATCGGCGAGGGTCGCACCCTCGCGATTGAGGATCCACCGCCAGCTCCGAATTCTGGCCCGCGCTCGCGGATGCCCGGATAAACGCCGCAATTGCGCGTATCTTCCGCTTCTCAAAGCGATTCGCCGCCGGCGCCTGTGCTGCTGGATATTTCTCGCTTGATTTGGCGCGCGAGGCGCTCCGGGCCGAGCGGGATCGACCGGGTCGAACTGGCCTACGCCCGACATTTCCTTGCAACTGACGCTGCCCGTCCCGCATACGCGGTCGTGCACTTGCTAGGGTTTCTGTTCGGCGTCAACCCCAGGGGAGCGCGACGCTTCGTTGAAGAGACTTCGGCTCGCTGGCAGGGTGGCGTGCGCGAGCGCGACTCGGGCCGCACGGCCGGCCTCTTGACGCTGTACTCCAAGCTGCTCATCGGCGGCTGGATGGCGGGGTTTCAACTGCGCCGGCGGGTGCGGCAGCACGCCGGTAAGCCAAGCTTTCTGGTCGTATCGCATCATCATTTGTCCGATGAAACGCGGATGCACCGCATCCAACGCGTTTTCGGCGCGCGCTGCGTATGTTTCCTCCACGACCTCATTCCGATTGACTATCCAGAATACGTCCAAGCGAGCCTGGAGCGACAGCACCGGCGCGTTACCGAGACGATCGCGCGCTGCTTTGATGCGGTGATCGTGAATTCCAAAGCAACTGCGCAGTCGTTCGAAGATTTCGCGGCCTCGATTCCCGAACTGTCAGCGCCGACTCCGAGCGTCCACGTCGCGCCGCTCGGCGTAAACGCATTTCCGTGCACCGGCGCTTTGGCGGCGTTATCGCGGGAAGCGGAATCGGTGCCATACTTCGTCGTGCTCGGAACGATCGAACCGAAGAAGAATCACTTGCTGCTGCTCAACCTCTGGACCCGACTCGCCTCAACGATGCCGAAAGCGCCGCGTTTGCATGTCATCGGCGCGCGCGGCTGGGAGAACGAGCAAGCTGTCGACATGCTGGAGCGCTCGCGACGTTTGCGCGGACTCGTCGAGGAGCACAATCATTTGAACGACGCGGCGATCGGCTCCCTGCTCTACGGGGCCCGCGCATTGCTGGTGCCGTCCTTTGTCGAGGGATTCGGCCTGCCGCTCGCCGAGGGCCTGGCTTCCGGTGTGCCGGTGATCTGCAGCGACATCCCGACATTTCGTGAGGTCGGCGGCGCAGTCCCCGAGTATTTGGACCCGCTCGACCTGCTGGCGTGGCGCAAAGCGGTCGTGGAATATTCGCAACCGGACTCGCTGAGGCGTGCCGCCCAGATCGAGCGCTTGAAGATTTGGCGCGCGCCTCTCTGGACCGACCATTTTATGATTGCCAGCCGTGCTCTCGATGGAGCGGCCGCACAGGCCAGCACGTCGCAATGAACGCAGAGCATCGCCCGCTGAAGATTCTGCTCGATATGCGCCCGGCGCTCGAGGGACACACGGGCATCGCCCAAGTTTGCCGGCTGCTTTTTCGCGGTCTATGTGCGCTGCCGCAGGTGCAGGTTGACGGCCTTTTGCAGCACAGCAAGTTCATGCTCGCCGGTGGTTTGCCGCCGGCAGGAACGCGGTCGGCGAGGCGTATGCGAACCAATGAGCAATTCGACCGGCTCGGCCGTGTCGTCGTTGCGCTCGAGCAGGACCCTAAGACCCCGCCGCTCGCGGCCGGCGTCAATACGATCGGGATGGCGATCGGGCATGGGCTAGGCGGCAGCCAGACATTGGGCCGCTTCGAGGCGAGCCACTTTCGCGACTACCTGTGGCGCCGCTTCTTCGCGCAAACGCTTTCATCGGTGGATTTCGATGTGGTCACACGAGCTGGGTTTCGAGTTGCGCGCATTCCGTGGAACGCGATGCATATCTGCGCGCTGGTCACTAAACAATTCGGTCATGCCGTCTACGCGCGGCTCGACACCTCGGAATTCGACTTGATGATTTGCGAGACGCCGTATCCCGCGACCGTCTCGAAGAACACGCAGTTGGTAATTCATTATCATGATGCGCTGCCGATGTTGATGCCGCACACGATCTCGAAGCGTCGCTACCACCAGGCCTTCCACTACCGCGCGCTGCGCAAGAACGTGAAAAGCGGAGCATGGTTCGTGTGCGTTTCCGAGGCCACGCGCAGGGATTTGCTATCGATATTCCCGGAAGCGGCGGGGCGTTCGCTGACCATCCACAACATGGTCTCGGACGTTTACTTCGACGAGTCGTCGTCCGCGAGCCGTGTCCCTCAGATCATCGCGGCGCGCTTGAATACCAAGATCAAGCCGCCTCTCGATCGCGTGTTCCAGCGCAACTTGTTCAATGGCCGAGGGTCGGACAACATCGACTTCTTGCTGATGGTCTCGAAGATGGAGCCGCGCAAGAACCACCTCGCTCTTCTCGGTGCGTGGGAGAAGCTTCGATCCGAGGGTTTCCCGACGCTCAAGCTCGTCGTCGTCGGACCACTGGGTCAAGACCATAAACCGATCATGCGCAGGTTCTACCCTTGGCTTGAGCGCGCAGAGGCGTTCGTACTCGAGGATCTCGCGCCGGCGGAGCTGCGCATACTTTACAAACGCGCCCGTGCGACCGTTTGCCCGAGCCTCGGCGAGGGCTTCGATTTGTCCGCCGTCGAGGCGATGAAATCGGGCGGTGCCGTCGTCGCTTCGGAAATTGCCGCCCATCGCGAGATTTACCTGGATGCGGCGGAATACTTCAATCCCTATTCCGTCGCCGACCTGAGCCGGGCGATCCGCAAGGTGATCGATACTGCGAATTCCGAACACCGCGACGAACTCGTCGCCAAGGGGTCGCTCGTCGCCAAGCGGTACGCAAGCGAGGTGATCATGCCGCAATGGGAGG
Organism: uncultured Gammaproteobacteria bacterium; assembly: GCA_963782845.1. GTDB lineage: Bacteria > Pseudomonadota > Gammaproteobacteria > Steroidobacterales > Steroidobacteraceae > Bog-1198. The sequence continues at coordinate 5,639 of CAWALM010000005.1, forward strand.
CGTTTCTGCGGGCTCGTGCAGAGCAGCGGTGAAGCGGTGAAGTCGAATCTTCATCACAGGCGCGAGTGCGGGCTTCGGTCTGCTGACCGCGCGCGCGCTTTGCGCGCGCGGCCACGAAGTTTGGGGCACGAGCCGAAATCCTGAAAATCTCCCGGTGCTCGAGCATTTCCATGCGGTCGTTCTCGATCTCAACGACGCCGACATCAATCGAATCAGGCTTTGCGCGTGCGCTCGCCGAGGCCGGCCATTTCGACGTGCTTGATCAACAATGCGGGTGCGGGCGCGTTCGGTCCGCTCGAGGGATTTTCCGACGAGGAGGTCGCCGCGCAGATTGCGACGCTGCTGCTCGGGCCGCTGCGCCTGATCCGGCTTACGCTGCCCGGCAATGCGGGCGCGACGCTCGGGGCTGGTCGTCAATGTCTCGTCCTCGGCCGGCGAGTTTCCGCTGCCCTTCATGGCGCCTACAGCCTCAGCAAGGCAGCGTTGAGCGCGCTGACCGAGGGACTCTCGATGGAGCTGATCGACACGGGCGTGCGCCTCATCGACGTCCGGCCCGGCGATTTCGCGACGCGGTTTCATGAATCGACGCGGCGCATCGGCGCGGCGCTCGCCGAAGACTATGCACCGAATTTGGAAATCGCCTGGAATGCGATCGACCGGAATATGAACCGAGCGCAGCATCCGCAGAAGGTCGCCGACACCTTGGTCCGCATCGTCGAAGGAGAGATTCGCCGGCCCATCGTTACGCATCGGCGATGTCTTTCAAGCGCGCATCGCGCCGCTGCTCAACCGGCTCGTGATGCGTTCTTGGGTGCAATGGGGACTGCGGGTCTACTACGGGCTCAAAACCCGTCGCTGAGTCCGAAGCCGGCTTCGAGCGGCCGCTATAGCGCTTCGTTTTCCATGACCGCGAAAGCTTCGTCCGCCATTGCGAGCGTCGCGCGGATGTCGTCCGGCGTCAGCGCCGCGGAAATGAACCAATTGTGATGAGGATGCAGCAGGGCACCGCGACGCGTGACTTCTGCGCAGAAGCGCTGTCGGCGGCGCAGGCTCGGATCATCGGTGAAACTTAAAAAGGGTACGGCCGGCGGCCCCGAGGCGAGCATCGCAAACCCATGTTTGCTGGCCGGCCTCGACCAGGCCGTCCATGAGCATCTGGCCGCTGCGCCGCAGCGTCGCCACCGTGTTGTCGCGCTGCAAGATCCCGAGGCAGGCCAAGGCCGCGGCCATCGGCGGGCGGGCTGTTCCAATAGCTGCCGGTCAGAAAAACCTTGCTCGCGGCAACCCGCAGTTCCTTGCGGCCGAGTGCGGCCGAGAGGGATGGCCATTGGCGATCGCCTTGCAGAAACAGATCAGATCCGGCTCGAAGCCGAACAGCTTGTGCGAGCCGCCGAGATCGAGGCGGAATCCGGCGCGGATGTCATCGAGAATCAGCACGATTCCCGCGCGGCGGCAGGCGGCCTCGATATGCGGCCAAAACCCCGGCGCGGGCATTTGCGAAGGCTGGAATGCCGGGTGATGGAATGGCGTCATGATGACGCCTGCGATATCGTCGCGGAACCGCGCCAGGAGCCCCTCAAAAGACTCCAGATCGTTCCATTCGAATTCATGGATATGGGCGCGGTCCTCTTCGAGGAGCCCGGCATGGCCCGGCGTACACCAGGGATCGATGCCGTGGTAGGCGCCGCTGACTTTGAGGATTTTGCGGCGCCGAGTATGTTCGCGCGCAACCTGCACGGCCCAGGTCGTCATGTCCGAGCCGTTTTTGCCGAATACGGCCCAGGCGGAAAAATCGACCAAGGAGACCAGCAATTCGGCGAGATCTACCATGACGGCGCCCGGGTGATTGACGCAGAGCGCGTCGCGCTGTTGGCGCGCGGCCGCTGCCTCGACCTCGGGGTGCTGGTGGCCCAGGATCACCGGTCCATAACCGCAGAGGTAATCGATGTATTCGTTGCCGTCGACATCCCAATAGCGGCTGCCCTGGGCGCGCTCGGCGTAATAGGGAAACGACCCCGGGCAGCGCCGCGGCCGGGCTCATATGGCCGTAGATCCCGCAGGGAATAACTTGGGCGGCTCGGGCGAAAAGCTCCTGTGAGCGGCGGAAGCGGTTGGTCGTTCGAATTCATGAAGACTCAAGTCTGCAGGTAAACGCCGAGCCGTTCCATGACGAAATTGAGTCCGTCGGCGAGCGGCACGAGTCCTTCGACTTTGATCCGTCCGGCGCCGACGGCGGCCAGCGTATCGATCTCCTCGCGCAGCGCTCCATAGGCGGTATCGGCGTCGACGAACAAGATCGAAACATCGGCCCGTCGCGGCGGCTCACCCCATCCGGCCGCGCAATCCGCCGAGCCATGATCGAACCAGACGGTCGCATTGTGTTCACCGTCAATCGTGAACGAGGCGAGCCCGTGCGGCACCTGCGCAGCGCCTCGCGTGCGCAGCGCGTCGCCGGCCGCAAGCGGGTGCAGGCCGAGTCCGGCGGCAATCAGCGAGAGTCGCGCATGCAGGCGGCGACCCGCGGCGTCTGCGAGGACCTCCGGATGTCCGTCCATGACCGCTTCGAGTCGCGCCGCCACTCGCGAAAAACGCTTGAGCAGGCCAATGCGCCAACCACCCCAAGAGGCAGCGGAATCGCCCATTTGTTGCCGGAGAAAAAAGCGTTCAAATGCCGATCGCCGAGAAACAACAGCACGACCGAAGCGCCGCCCGCGGCGCCGTCCTGCCAGCGCGATTTCGCCGCGCGAAATTGGATCGTCGCGGCAGGGCCGCTCAGCACCCGCAACACGATGGATGCCCGCACCGACGCCGATGATTTCGCGCGCCGGAGTGTCGTGTGCCGCCAATGCGGTCAGGCACGGCAACACCGCGCTCAGGTAAAGGCGGCTCAAGACGGCAGGGTCCGCAGAGGCGCGGTTCAAGAGTCGAGTTCGGCCCGCAGCGCACTCGACCGCTTCGCGAATGTCGGCTTCGCTGTGCTCGCAGGACATGAAGAAGCGCAGGCGCGCGAGCTTCTCCGGGCACCGCCGGATAGAGGATCGGCTGCACGTTGATGCCGCGCTCGAACAGTCGCGGCCGACACGCGCGCGGCGCGCAGCGAGCCACCGACGATCGCCGGGATCACCGAAATCCCGGCGCTGGTGCCGGTGTCGACACCGGCTGCAGCGCGCGAGCTCCAGAAACAGCGTTCCGCGATCATGCAGCCGAGCGACGCGCTGCGGCTCCTGGTGCAGCATTTCGAGCGCCGCGAGCGAGGCGGCGGCGACCGGCGGCGACATGCCGACGCTGTAGAGGAATCCCGGTGCCAGAAATTTCAGGTGCTCGACCAGCGCGGTCTCGCCGGTAATGTAGCCGCCGCAGCCCGCGAGTGTCTTGCTGAGCGTGCCCATCCAGATATCGACCTCGTCGCCGGCAACTCCGAAATGCTCCCGAATCCCGAGCCCAGTCTTTCCCATGACGCCGAATGAATGCGCCTCATCGACCATCAAGAACGCCTTGTGGCGCCGCTTGATCTCGATGAACCGCGGCAGCTCGGGGTAATCCCCGTCCATGCTGTAGATGCCTTCGGTGACGATCAAAACGCGTTCGAAACGATGCCGCTGTTCGCCGAGCAGCGTATCGAGCGCCGCCCAGTCGTTGTGGGGGAACGGCAGCCGGCGGGCGCCCGAGAGCTGGATGCCTTGCAGGGCGCTGTTGTGGATCAGCTCGTCGTGCAAAATCAAGTCGCGCGGCCCGAACAGGTGGCCGATCGTCGTAACATTGGTCGCATGCCCGCTCACGAACACCACGGCGTCCTTGGTGCCATAGGTGCTCGCGATCGCACGTTCGAGCTCGCGGTGGATCGGGCGTTCGCCGGACACCAGCCGGCTCGCGGACACCGACGTGCCGTAGCGGTCTATCGCGGCCTTGGCGGCCGCCGCGATCGTGGGATGGCCGGAAAAGCCCAGGTAGTTGTAGCTCGAGAAATTCAGGTACTCGCGGCCCCCGATTCGCGTACGTGCACCCGCGACACCCTCGTGCGTCTTGAAGAACGGGCTCTCGATTCCAAAGCGCGCACCGCCATCGCTGATGATCCGCAGCTGCAGGTAGCCGGGGTGCTGATCGAAGCGCGCGTATTGGTCGGGGATTTCGATGCCGATCGCATCGGGGTGCTTTGGCGTCGGAGCGGCCGCGCTCGCCTGGCGCAGCCGCCGCTCGAGCCCGTGCTGAATCAGCTTCTCTTTGAGCTGGGCGGTGAGCCCCGGCAGAGTCTTGCGTGTCATGCAATCGCGTCGCGCGACGTCATTGAATCATGCGTCGATTGGTTGCCGCATCGCCGCCGCGCAGGTTTGTTGCGATGCGTTCGAGTTCTCCTGCCGGCAGGTCGGATGCATGCTGGCTTGCAATTCGCTCGATCTGCGTCTTGGTATCGTCCGCGCGGCTTGCCGCCCCGGCCGCCTCGTCGCCGCGCAGCTGCGCGATGATCCAGCCGGCGAGCTTTACGACGGTCGGACTGTCGCTCAAGGCCATGACCGGCAAGCGTATCCCGAAACGGCTTTCGACCGCCACTGCCAATTCGACGCCCATCAATGAGTCGAGCCCCATGTCTTGTACGGAGCGCGTCGCATCGATCTTGTCGGGCGCGAGCCGCAGAATCTCGCCGATTTCGATTTTCAGCATGTCGGTGATCGTACTGACGAGGTCCGCTTCCGGCAGTTCGCGCAACAGTCTCTGCAAGTCGACGCTGCCCTCGTCCTCGGTCTCGCCCTCGGCGCCGCCACGGCTCAGTTCGCTGAATTTGGGCGCGGCTGCGCTCGGCAAGAAGCGGCTCAGCGCGCGCCAGTCGATCTCGAGCACCCCGAGATCGGAGCGCTCCGCGAGCAGCATCGCCTCGAGCGCTTCGAGCGCCACCGCCGACGGCAAAGCAGAACCGCCCATGCGGCTCTGCAACGCATCCTTGATTTTCTGATTGCGCGCGAGGAATCCGACATCGTCGATGACTCCCCAGCGCACGCAGGTTGCCGCGAGGCCGGCCGCGCGGCGGGCACGCGCGAGCGCCTCGAGCGCAGCGTTGGCGGCCACGTAGTTTCCCTGGCCGGGATTTCCGAACAAGGTCGTTGCGGAGGAGTACAACACGAAGAAATCGAGCGGCAGACCGCGCGACAGCTCATCGAGGTGATGGGCGCCCAGCACTTTGGGTGCGAGCACGCGCTGAATCTGCGCCGCGTTCATGTCGCGGATCATGCCGTCGTCGATGACCATCGCGGCGTGCACGATGCCGCGCAAGGCCGGCCGGGTCGCGGCGATCTCGGCGAACAGCGACGCCAGCGCCGATCGGTCGGTGACGTCGCAAGCGCGCGCCAGCACATCGATGCCGCGTCGCTCCAGACGCGCGAGCACGGTCTGCGCCTCGTCGGCGCCCGGCCCGCGACGACCGAACAATACGAGATGGCGCGCACCGCGATCGGCGAGCCATTCGGCGGTTCGCAAACCGAATCCGCTCAATCCGCCGGCGACCATGTAGGTCGCGTCCGCAGACAGCTCCGCGCGGCGCGCCGTCGGCGCGCGCGGCACGTTGAAATCGGGAATGCCGTTGCCATAGGTGATGACGATCTTGCCGATGTGTCGCGCCTGCTGCATATGCCGGAACGCGTCGATGACGTCCGAGGCTTCGAATGCCTGGTACGGCAACGGGCGCAGCACCCGATTGTCGAACAGCGCAAGCACCTCGGCGAACAGGCGGCGCGTCAAATCCGGCCTCTCCGACATCAATTGGTCGGCATCGATTCCGAAGTAGCTGATGTTGTTGCGGAACGGGCGCAGGCCGATGCGGGTATTTTCGTAGAAATCGCGCTTGCCGAGTTCCAGAAACCGGCCGAACGGCTTGAGCACGCGGAAGTTGCGGTTGATCGCTTCGCCCGCCAGCGAATTGAGTACGACATCGACGCCCGCGCCGCCGGTCGCAGCCAGAATTTCGTCGGCAAACGCGAGATTGCGCGAATCAAAAATGCGGTCGACGCCGAGCAGCCGCAGGAAATTGCGCTTTTCGTCGGAACCCGCGGTTGCGTAGATTTCCGCGCCGAGCCACTTGGCCATTTGGATCGCAGCGATGCCGACACCGCCGGCGGCGCCGTGAATCAGCACCTTCTCGCCCTCTTGGAGGCGCGCGAGATGGTGCAGGGCGTAATAGGCGGTGAAAAACGTCGAGGGAATGGTCGCGGCCGCTTCGAACGACATGCCGGCGGGTATGTGCGACAGAATTCCGGCGCGTGTAATCAGGCGATTCGTGAAGCTCGAGGGCGCGAATCCGACGACGGCGTCGCCGGGCGCAAATCCCACCGCGTCGGGGCCAACTGCAAGCACGACGCCCGAAAATTCCAAGCCGAGGCTCGGTCCCGCAAAGCCTCTTTCGACCGCCTCATCGGACAGCAGGCCGAGCGCATACATGACGTCGCGGAAATTCAAGCCGGTCGCGTGGATTGCCACCTCGATTTGATCGCCGCTGGGCGCAGCGCGAGTGGTCGCCTCCCAGTGGAGGTTACGCAGCTGGCCCGGCATCGTGAAGCACAGGCGCAGATTGTGGTCATCGGCCGACGTCGGCGGCGGTAACGCATCGGCGCGCGGCGTCGGGGCCGCGCGCAAGCGCGGCGCGTAGCGTTCTGCAGTTGCAGTCAGGATGACTTCATCCTCGGCGTCGCCTTCGGTCAATTCGCGTGCGAGCGCCGCGGCCGTCAAGTCGGTCGCGGTCGCCGTTTCGAGGTCGACCAAGCGGATCGAGCCGCTCGCCGCTTCGTTCATCGAGGTCCGCACCAACGCCGCCACGGGCGCATCTGCGCACGCGCCACGCCGGCGCAGCACATCCTTCGGGTCGCGGTTCGGCAGCAGATGAGTCGCGGTATTCGCGGTGACGAACCAGCATGGGACGCTCAAGCCCGCCGCCTCGCAGGCTTGCAGCAGCGCCGCCGCCATCACGCAGCGCGCGGTTTGCGCCTCGAACAGGCGTTCGGTCGGCGCGTCGGCCGCGACCGACTGCAAGCCGCTCAAGTCCACGATGCCGTCGATTGCGTTCGGCGCACGCGCCGCGCTCTGCAATAGCGCGATCATCGCGGTCTTGTCGCAGGAAACGGTGCGGGTGACGCGATCACCGCGGGCTTGCAGCAGCTTGATCAAGCGGCCGGCGAGCCGGCTCGAATACCCCGACGGTTCCGCGAAAATCAGCCAATGGCGCAATATCGGTGGTACTTGCTGCGCGATCTTGATCGTCTCGCTGGCCTCGGCCAGCAGCAAATACCCGCCGGTGGCGGGGCGTTCGGCAAAAGCATGCAGGCGCAGCCGCGAAAGGCCGATTTGCGCGAGCCGTTGCTGCCAGAAATCCGCCGGCTGAATCGCGCCGAGCGGCGCGCCGGGTTCTTGGCCGGCCCACCAATCCGCACCGCTGCCGAACAGAAAATCGAGCCAGCGTGCCGGCGGATTTCCGGCGATGATCAAAGTGCCGCCCGGGGCGAGCTGTGCCCGGGCATAGTCGACGGCGCGCAGCGCGGTGCGCAGGCAGCTGAAATCGAGCGTCACGATCGCGAGCTGGCGGCTGCCGAGGCCGCTCGCCTCGGCTTCGAGCGCGCTCACGATCATCGACGGAAACCGCTCTTGCAGCCGGCGCGCTTCCTCGAGGCTTGCCGTCTCGTTGCTCGCAAAGATGTAGTCCGCACGGTCGAAATCGAGCTTGCGGCAGAGTTCTGCGGCGACCGCCGGCGGCCCGGCGCTGATTTCCACGATCCCGATGCGCCGGCCCTCAGGCAACGCGCGCATGACGGCATCGACTTGTTCGCGCAACACCGCGCTGATGCGCAAACGCAAATCGGCGCCCAGCAATTGGCGCAGCAGCGTCGGCGGCGCGACGTGGCTCGGCCAGACCTCCGCGAGCGTGCGGCGCCCGTCGAGCAGCGCCCGCAAATGCACGCCGACGCAGCCCACGGCATGCACGATTTGAAAGTGATCCGGGTAGTCCCCAAGCAGGATGTTCCAAATGTCCTGCGCCGATGCGCGCGCCTCGCTCGGGTCGGTCTGGCTGTTCGGTTCGTCGAGATCGAACATGCCGTCGGCGCGCGCCATGCTCACGAGATGTTGCCGGAAAAACGTGAGTTGCGACGGCAAATTGTCGGGCACGTCGACTTCGCCCGCGAGCGCCTCGAACACGAATCGGCTGCACAGCGCATCGAGCAGCGGGTCGATCTCCTCGGCGTACAGCCGCTGCGCCCGCATGACGCCGGCGTCGGCGAACGCCCGCCGGAACGCCGGGTCGAGCGCCTCGACCGCCAAGCCGTGGTTCAAATAGGCGGGGCCCGGCAGCGGCCGCGGCACCGCGCGATATTCCAAATAGCGAATTTGCTCGATCGCGTTGCGCTTGAGACGAATGCTGCGAAACCGAACGTCTTCGACCAGCGCGATCAGACGCCGCGATTCGTCGAACAGCTCGAATTCCGCCGAGATCGAATGCGGCGCGCGACTGAGCAGTCGCGCGCGAGCGAAGTGCGGTCGCTGCGTGCCGCAGCGAAAACTCAGGTGTCCGATTCGCGTCGGTATGAAGGTGATGCCGTCGAATTCGGCCGCCTCATCCCGCAACAGCTCGATGATCAGCTGAAACGCGTTATCGAGCAGCGCCGGGTGCAAATGGTGTTGATCGATCTCGGCACGCACGGCGTCGGGCAGTCGAAGCACGGCGAGCGCGCCGGCATCCTGCAGCCATCCGTGATCGACCGCAACGAACGCCGGCCCATAGCCGAGACCGGCCGCGAGCGTGAGCGCCGTGTGGCTCGCGCCCGTGAAATCCGGCTGCCGAATCGGCAGCTCATCGAGGGTGCGGCCGAGCCGCATACCGGTCGCTTCACGCAACACGCGGCCGACGGCTTGCAGCGTCCAGGGGTCGGTGCCGAGCTGCTCGCGCGACTTGATCGACAACTGTCCGTCGCGCGGGTCGAGCGTGGTTCGCACGGTGCGGCTCGGCTCGTCGGCGAGCAGCAGCGGCGCGCGAATCTCGAGATCCTCGATCTCGACGAATTCACCGGGCAGCCAGCTGAGCGCCGCCGCGATCGACAGCTCCGCGTAACCGGCCCCGGGGAACACGGGGGCGTCACCGACGATATGGTCGGCGAACACACGATTGCTGGCCGTATCGAGGGTGTTCTCCCAGGTGAGCTCCGACTGGTTGACCGCATAGCCGAGCAGCGGATGTACGCGTTTGCGCTCCAGCAGTCCGATCGACGAGCTCGTGATCGGATGCCAATGAACCTCACGCTGCCATGGATAGTTCGGGAGTCGCATATGGCGACCCTGCCACGGCAACAAGCCCTTCCAGTCGACCGTTGCGCCGGCAACCAGGGCTTGACTCGATGCCGAGTAGATGCGCTGCGGCGAGTCGTCGCCGCGCGAGCCGGTTGCGATGACGCGGCCGCTCGCGCCGCCGTCGGTGAGGCATTCCTGAAGGTAGCGGCGCAGCACGCTGTGCGGTCCAATTTCCACGAATATGTGGACGCCCTCGCGCACCAGCCCTTTGACGGCCTTTTCGAACAGCACGGGCTCGCGAATGTTGCGCCACCAATACTCGGCATTGAGCAGCTTGCCCGACAAATGGCCGCCGGTCACGGTCGAGTGAAACGGAATCTTGGCTTCGTCGGGCTCCAGATGCGCCAGCGCGCGCCGCAGCTCCGGGAACAGGCCGTCCATCGCCGCGCTGTGAAATGCATAATCGAGGTCGAGGCGCTTGAAGCGGACATCGCTCGCGGCGAGTGCCAGCTTCGAGCCGCTCGAGATCGGCCGTCGGGCCGGCGACGGTCACGCCGCTGCTGCTGTTGATGCCGGCGATGCTGACCCGGTCGGCGAGTCGCAGTTCGTCCAATAACGCGCGCGCTCGCGCCGCATCGACATTGACCGCGGTCATGCGGCCCAAGCCCTTGGTCGTGCCCTGAAGTGCGCTGCGATGATGGATGACGCTGACCGCGGCCGCGAGTGACAGGGAGCCGGAAGCCCAAGCGGCGGCGACCTCGCCGACGCTGTGGCCGGCGACGGCCACCGGCATGAGGCCGCGTAACCGCAGCATTTGCGTGATGCCGACCTGCAATGCGAACAATGCGGGCTGCGCATATTCGGTGAATTCGTAGCGACCCTCGCCGTTCTTTCCCGCAAGCTCGGCTTCGAGCGAGTAATCCGCGTAGCGCGAAAATAAGGCATCGATTTCGCGGATTGCGGTCCGAAAGGTTCGGTCGGCGAGCAGTCGGCTGCCCATGCCCGCCCATTGCGCGCCATTGCCCGAGTAGATGAAGGCCGCGCCGCGTGCGCCGCTCAGCGAAGTGCCGAATTCGACAGCGGATTGCTCTGCGGTGCCGCAGGCAAATTGCTCGAGTTGCGCGCTGATCTTCGCGGGCGAACTGCCGAACAGCACCGCGCAATGCGGGTGCCGCTCCCGGCCATAGACCGATTGATACGCGATATCGTAGAGCGCCTGCTGTGGTTTTTGCGCGATGAACTCGGCGAGGTCGCGCGCCGCGGCGCGCAGCGCGGTTTCGTCGCGCGCCGAGACCACGAATGGAAGCTCGCGAGCCTTCGGCAGCGCGGGCGTCGCGACCGTATCGGCGTTGTAGCTCTCGAGAATCACGTGCGCGTTGGCGCCGCCGAAGCCGAAGGAATTCACGCCGACGATGAGCCGGCCGCTCGAGCGCAGCGGCCGATTGGCGGTCACGACATCCAAATTCCAGTCGTTGAACGGAATCTGCGGATTGGGATTATCCATGCCGATATGCGCCGGAACGACCCGGTGGCGCAGCGCATAGAGCACCTTGACGAGGCCCGCGACGCCCGATGCGGCCTCGAGATGCCCGACATTGCCTTTGACCGAGCCGATCGGCAGCGCATTGGTGCGCAAGCGATGCCGGCCCAGCGCGTCGCCCAAGGCGCGGGTCTCGATCGGATCGCCGACCGCCGTGCCGGTGCCATGCGCCTCGATGTAGTCGATCTCCGCGGGATCGATTCCGGCATGCTGATAGGCGCCCGAGAGCAACGCCGCTTGGGCCGCCGAACTCGGCACCGTGATGCCGGATTTGCGTCCGTCGGTGTTGACGGCCGAGTGCGCGACCAGCGCAAGAATTGGATTGCCGTCGGCAACTGCGCGATCAAAATCCTTGAGCAAGAAACACGCCGCCGCCTTCGGAGCGTACGTAGCCGTCGGCCGAGGCGTCGAAGACGCGGCAGCGGCCTTGTCGCGACAGCATCGAAGCCTTGGAAAAAGAAACAAAGCCGAGCGGATGCAATGCAGGCTGACGGCGCCCGCGAGCGCCTGGGTGATCTCGCCCGACACGATCGCGCGGTACGCTTGGTGGAAGGCAACCAAGGACGAGGAGCACGCGGTGTCGATCGCCATGCTCGGGCCGCGCAAGTCGAAGAAATACGACAGGCGATTGGCCGCGATACTCGAGGTATTGCCGGTCGCGAAGGAGGAATCAATCGCCGCCATGTCGTCGGCCACGCGCCACGAATAATCGGTGGTCGAAATTCCGACGAACACGCCGCAGTCGCTGCCGCGAACGGACTTGGCCGGATTCCGGCGTTCTCGAACGTCTCCCAAGCCATTTCCAGCAACAAGCGATGCTGCGGGTCCATGAGCGCCGCTTCGCGCGGCGAGATCGCGAAAAAGCCCGCATCAAATCCGGACATGTCGCCGATCGATCCGGCGGCAAACGTATAGCGTCGTCCCCGGATGATGTCTTGCTCGGATGCAGAAACGCGGAGCGACGCCCAGCGGCCCGACTCGACCTCGGTCACGAGATCGCGACCGGCGAGTAAGATCGTCCCAAAAACGCGCCGGTGTGGTCCCCGGCATTCGAAACGAGGTCGCGACTATTGCGACTTTGCGCATGATATTCCGTCTGACGTCGCCGATCTGACCGATGAATACGAGTCTTGATGAGCGAGGCGGGTGGCAGGTGCATCTCGGCGGCCTCATTGATTCACGGTCCTCATTCCTGTGCTAGTCATCGCCGCATGGCCGGCGAACTCGATCGTCATATCGTTGCAAGCGTCCGGCCACAGAGCCTAAAGGAGGCCGTTAACCGCGACCAGACTGTCGGCCAAAACCAACAGATCTTCGAATCGAAGTATAATCCCTCATAATCGAGCCGATTGGTCTGATTCCACACGCTCGCGCACGGACTCGCGAGCATTGCTGCGCTTGGCCGCGCGTGCCGCTCGCCGCCGCAAAGTCGACATCCGCAGAGCCGTTTGCATGGCGCCGACCGCGTTCCAGCATTGCTAGAGCGCAAACTCTGCCGCAACGTCGCACCGATTTCATAGTCTAAACGCCCGATCGACGACATCCGTTGACACTCCATCGCCAATCATTGCCCGCAAAGCGGAGGTAGAGCGCGGTGTCGAGCGCGGTTCGATCGGGTAGACCATCGAATCGTTTGTCGAGAGTGTGTTCAAGATGCCGGGCAGAGTCCCGCCGAGCCCGCGGCATCGCCGATTCGAATCATTGATCATCCTTGAGAGACCCCAAAATTGCCTGCAATTCCACTCAAGATCCCAGAGGCCTTGGCGGCTCGACGCATCATATACTACGCAGCATGGCTCCCGCATATTGAATCCCGTCTGGGCCGCGTGAGCGCGCGTCCTCATCGAACGTCAGGCCGATGCGATCCGCCGTCGAGCAACGCCCTCCATTTAACCGCAATCGAATCGTCGAAAGGTCCGCACTGATATGTCAAGGATCGTCAAGCGATGTACATAATGATACGTTTTACTACGATGCCGAATTCGAGCCGAATCGATGGCCCGAGCGGCGGGCGGGCGTCGCTGAGCACGCAGAGATGCGTGAATGGCTCGAAAATAATTATCTTTTAGATCATTTGTTTGCGGAGTATTCCTTGTCTAAGACTGCATTAATTACGGGCATCACCGGTCAGGACGGAGCGTATCTTGCCGAGTTCCTTTTGGAGAAGAATTACAGTGTCCATGGCGTCAAACGCCGCGCCTCCTCATTGAACACCGATCGTATCGATCACCTGTACCAGGACCCGCACGAGCAGAACGTTCGTTTGCGGCTGCACTATGGCGATCTCACCGATTCGACCAACCTGATTCGGATCATCCAGGACGTTCAGCCCGACGAGATTTACAATCTGGCGGCGCAGAGCCACGTCTCACGTCTCATTCGAAACGCCGGAGTACACGGCGAATGCGGATGCGTTGGGCACACTGCGGGTATTGGAAGCGATTCGCATTCTCGGATTGCAGCAGAAAACGCGCTTCTACCAGGCGTCGACCTCGGAAATGTTCGGAAAGGTCCAGGAAATCCCGCAGCGGGAGACGACGCCGTTCTACCCGCGCTCGCCCTACGGCGCCGCCAAGGTCTATGCCCACTGGATCACCGTCAATTATCGGGAGGCCTACGGCCTGTTTGCCTGCAGCGGGATCCTGTTCAACCACGAGTCGCCGCTTCGCGGCGAAACCTTCGTGTCGCGCAAAATCACGCGAGCATTGACGCGCATCACGGTCGGCCTGCAGGACGCGCTGTATCTGGGAAACCTCGATTCGCGGCGCGATTGGGGGCATGCGCGCGACTACGTTCGGGCGCAATGGCTCATGCTGCAACAGCCCGAGCCCGACGATTTCGTCATCGCGACTGGCAAGCAGCATTCAGTGCGCGATTTCGTCGTCGCTGCCGCGGCGCGGCTCGACATGAGGATCGAGTGGCGCGGCAGCGGCGCCGACGAAGTGGGAATCGATGCGGCGAGCGGGCGCACGTTGGTGCGCGTCGATCCGCGCTATTTCCGGCCGACCGAAGTCGATTCCCTGCTGGGCGATGCAAGCAAGGCGCGCGAAAAACTCGGCTGGACCGCGGAGGTGGATTTCCATGGATTGGTCGCGGAAATGGTCGCGGCCGATTTGGGGCTCGCGAAGCGCGATGCGATGATCGCGCAAGGAGGGCTATCAAGATCTATAGCCACCACGAGTAGATCGCAGGCCGCTCGTCACGACTCGCGACTCTATGTTGCGGGGCACCGCGGCATGGTTGGTTCGGCGATCGTGCGCGCATCTGCAGCAACGCGGTTACCACAATCTGCTGCTGCGGACGCACCAAGAATTGGATCTTGACCGAACAGGCCGCCGTGCGCGAGTTTTTCGATCGCGAACGCCCGCGAGGCGGTCATTCTCGCGGCCGGGCGCGGTCGGCGGAATTCATGCAAACAACACGCACCCCGCAGCGTTCATCCACGACAATCTGTTGATCCAAGATCAACGTCATCGATGCCGCGTATCGCGCCGGCGTCGGCAAATTCGTGTTTTTGGGATCTAGCTGCATCTATCCGAAACTCGCGCCTCAGCCGATCAAAGAGGAATACTTGCTCACGGGTCCGCTGGAGCCGACCAACGAGTGGTATGCGATCGCGAAAATTGCCGGGCTCAAGATTTGTCAGGCCTATCGCCGCGAGTTCGGGTTCAACGCGATTTCCCTGATGCCGACCAATCTGTACGGTCCGGGAGACAACTTCGATTTGCAGAACTCACACGTGCTGCCGGCGCTGATTCGGCGTTTCCACGAGGCGAAATTGCGCGGCGAGGAAGCGTGACGATTTGGGGTACGGGTGCTCCGCGCCGCGAGTTTCTGCATGTCGACGATCTGGCGGACGCGGTGCTGCATTTGCTCGAGAACTACGATGCGGAGCCCATCGTCAACATCGGCTGGGGCCAGGACGTGACGATCGCCGAGCTCGCGCGTCTGATCGCCGATGCGGCAGGCTTTGCGGGCGAGATCCAATTCGACACGAGCAAGCCCGACGGCACGCCGCGCAAACTGCTCGATACCTCGCGCCTCGCGGCGCTCGGCTGGCAGCCGAGGATAGCGCTCGAAGGAAGGCATCGAGCGCACCTATCGGTGGTTTCAAGAACACGTGGCGGGCGCGCGCTTGTAGTAAGTTCAAAAATTCAGCGCTCGAGAGATCCTCATTTTGCCGAAGCCAGCGATTCTAGTCACCGGCGGAGCCGGTTATATCGGCAGCCATGTCGTGCAGCAGCTTGCGGCGGCGAGTGAACGCATCGTCGTGCTCGACAATCTTGGGCGTGGATTTCGCCAGGCGGTGACCGCGGGCGACCTGATCGTCGGCGACGTCGGCGATTTCGCGCTGGTCTCCGCGATTGCTCGCCGAGTACGAGCGTCGAGACGGTGATGCACTTCGCGGCCCATACGATCGTGCCGGAATCGGTCGCCGAACCGCTCAAGTACTACGGAAACAACACCTGCTCGACGCGCGCTCTGCTGCAGGCGTGCCTCGATCGCGGCGTCAAGAATTTCGTGTTCTCGTCGACGGCGGCGGTCTACGGGATGCCGGCCGAGGGCTATGCGGACGAAGGGCTCGCCGACGCAGCCGATCAATGCGTACGGCACCTCGAAGTTGATGAGCGAGTGGATGCTGCGGGATGTCGCGGCGTCGAGCGCGTTGCGCTACGTGGCGCTGCGCTATTTCAATGTCGCGGGTTCCGACCCCGGCGGAAGAATCGGTCAGGCGACCAAAGGGGCGACCTTGTTGACGAAGGTCGCCTGCGAAGCGATGGTCGGCAAGCGCTCGCACGTGTCCATATTCGGCAGCGATTACCCGACACCGGACGGAACCGGAGTTCGCGATTACCTGCACGTCGTCGATCTCGCGGCCGCCCACTTGAATGCGCTTGCTTATTTGCGCGGCGGCGGCCGATCGACGACGCTCAATGTGGGCTACGGCCATGGATACTCGGTGCGCGAGGTGTTGCGGATGGTCGAGACGGTGGGCGGCAAACCGCTCGTGATTCGTGAGGAGCCGCGCCGTGCCGGCGATCCGCCCTACCTGGTGGCGCGCGCCGAGCGTATTCGCACGGAATTGGGCTGGCAACCGCGCTTCGACGATCTCGCGGCGATCGTCTCGAGTTCCTTGGCCTGGGAAAAACGGCTTCTTGCGGAGCCGTGGGAGTGAGCCGCACTGCAAGCCGCGCGGCCGGCGTTCGCGTTGCTCGTCGATTTCGTTAGGATGTGACCTATGGTGCGAACTCCGTGTATTTGGTAACCGGCGGCGCCGGCTTCATCGGATCAAACCTGGTCGCGGCGCTCGCCGAGCGCAATCACGAGGTCGTGGTGTGCGATTGGCTGCGCGCGGATCTGCGCTGGCGGAACATTTCGAAGCATGAGATCGCAGCCCTGATCGAGCCCGAGCGGCTCATCGAGTGGCTGCAGGCCAATGGAGCGACGCTCAAGGCCGTGATCCACCTGGGCGCGATCAGTGCGACGACCGAGACCGACGTGGATCTGATCGCCTCGAGAAACGTCCGGCCCACGCTCGAACTTCTCGAGTGGTGCACGGGGGCCCGGGTGCCCTTGATCTATGCCTCCTCGGCCGCGACTTACGGCGACGGGGCGGCTGGATTCGATGATACTTTCAGCTGCGAGGCGCTCGCGAAGCTCAAGCCCTTGAATGCCTACGGCTGGAGCAAGCACGTCGTGGACCGGCGCATCGCGCGGCTCGCCAGCCTCGGCCGTCCGCTCCCGCCGCAGTGGGTGGGCCTGAAGTTCTTCAACGTCTACGGGCCCAACGAGTACCACAAGGGCGCGATGCAGAGCGTCGTGGCGAAGAACTTCGCACGGGTGCGGGGCGGGGAGCCGCTGCGCCTGTTTCGCAGCCACCGGCCGGAGTACGCCGACGGCGGACAGCTGCGGGACTTCATCTACGTCAAGGACTGCATCGATGTGATGCTGTGGCTCCTCGAACACCCGCAGGTCTCGGGGCTATTCAATTTGGGCAGCGGACGGGCCCGCAGCTGGCTCGATCTCGCGCATGCCTTGTTCGCGGCCCTCGGCAAGGGCTCGGTCGAGTTCATCGACATGCCGGAGACGCTTCGGTCCAATTACCAGTACTTCACCGAGGCGCATATGCATCGGCTACGCACCGCGGGCTACAAGCACGCGTTTACCTCGCTCGAGGACGGTATCAGCGATTACGTGCGCCGGTATCTTGCGGCCGGCGACCCGTATCGCTAATCGGTAGTTCGCAGGAGGCCTTAGACTATGCTGATGGAAGCCAAGACCCAAACCTCGACCCAGCCCCCGTCCGAGGCGGCCCAGGCGAAATCGCCGGAACTGCCGCTCAGTCGAGGTCCCCGGCCTGCTGCAGCGCGAGCTTGCCGAGCACCGCGAGACCTTTGAGGCGACCGCGCGGATGATCCAGGGCCCCTTTAGCGCGAGCCTCGCGCTTGCTCGAGAGAGCATTCGCGCAGGCGGCAAGGTGCTGCTGTTCGGCAACGGCGGGAGTGCCGCGGATGCCCAGCACATCGCCGCCGAGCTCGTGATCCGCTACAAGCGGGACCGGGCGCCGATTGCCGCGATCGCGCTTTCCACCGACACCTCGGCGCTGACCGCCTGCGGCAACGATTTTGGGTTCGAGGCGATCTTCGAGCGCCAGGTGGAGGCCCTCGGGCGCCCACGGCGATGTGGCTCTCGGCATTTCGACCTCGGGCAACAGCCCCAATGTGCTGCGGGGCTTGCAGAAGGCGCGCGGAGATGGGCTTGAAGACCATCGGACTTGCGCGGAGGCTCCGGCGGCAAGCTTCCGCCCTTATGCGATGCGCTGATCGTGATCCCCTCCGCCGTGACCGCGAGGATCCAGGAGATGCACATCATGGTCGGGCACATGCTGTGCATCGCGCTCGAGCAGCGCTTGGGGCTCGTCTAATGCAGACCGAGCGGCTCTTCGCGCTCTTGAACGGTTTTCACGCCGCGCGCGTGATCGTGCTCGGCGACGTGATGCTCGATCGCTTCATCTACGGCTCGGTCGAGCGGATCTCGCCCGAAGCGCCCATCCCGGTCGTGAACGTCGAGCGCATCAGCGATATGCCGGGCGGAGCGGCCAACGTCGCCCGCAACATCGCCGCGCTCGGTGCGCGGGCGACGCTGCTCGGGGTCGTGGGACAAGACACTTGGGCCGAGGACCTCGAGAGCAGCTCGCCGCCTCGCCCGACGATCGAGGCGCAGTCTGATCACGGACGCCTCCCGCCCGACGACGGTCAAGACCCGCTATATCGCCGACGGCCAGCAGGTCATGCGCGCCGACCGGGAGAGCAAGGCGGCGCTCTCCGACGAGGTGCAGCGACGAGTCCTCGAGGTCTTCGCCGCCTCGCTGCCCGATGCGCACGTGATCGTGCTCTCCGACTATGCCAAGGGGGTGCTCTCGGATGCCCTCACGCGCGAGGCGATCGCGCTCGCGAGAGCCGCGGGCAAGATCATCATCGTGGATCCCAAATCCAAGAACTTCGCGCGCTACCGGGGAGCGACCATGCTGACGCCGAACCGGCTGGAGCTGCAGCAGGCGACGGGCCAGGACTGCCACACGGACGGCGAGGTCGAGAGCGGGGCGCAGCGCGTGCTCGAGCAGCAGATCTGCGACTGGCTCATCGTCACGCGCGGCAAGGATGGAATGAGTGTGGTGCGGCAGGCGGCCTGGCGCAGGATGCGACCTCGGGCGCCGTGCACCTGCCGACCGCGGCCCGCCAGGTCTACGACGTCTCGGGCGCCGGCGACACCGTGGTGGCGGCGATCGCGCTCGGGCTCGCCGCGGGTGCCGAGGTCGTGCAGGCCGCGGAATTGGCCAATATCGCGGCCGGCATCGTGGTGGGCAAGCGCGGCACCGCCACCGTCGACCACCGGCGAAGTCATCGCCGCGCTGACGCCCTTTGACGGGCGCACCGATCCTCAAAAGATCTTCTCGCTCGAGAGCGTGCTGCAGTTGGCCCGCGGCTGGCGCGAGCAGGGCCTGAAGATCGCCTTCACCAATGGCTGCTTCGACCTGCTGCACCCGGGGCACATCTCGCTTTTGGAGCAAGCGCGCCGCAGCGCCGACCGGCTGATCGTGGGCTTGAATGCGGATCTCTCGATCCGCCGCTTGAAGGGCCCGAATCGCCCCGTGCAGGGCGAGGTCGCGCGGGCCACCGTGCTCGCGGCCGTAAAATCCGTCGATGCGGTCGTGATCTTCGAGGAGGACACGCCGATCAGGCTGATCGAGACCCTCGAGCCCGATGTGCTCGTCAAGGGCGCCGACTACACGGTCGCGACCGTGGTGGGAGCGGATCTCGTGCAAAAGCGCGGCGGCAAGGTCATCCTCGCGCAGCTGCTCACGGGCCACAGCACGACCGAAACCGTCAAGCGGGTCGCCGGTTCCAAGAGTGGCTGAGCGCGGCAGGGTCGTCATCTTGGACCGCGACGGCACCGTGGTCATCGACCGCGGCTACCTCGACAACCCGGAGGGCCTGGAATTTCTGCCGGGCGCCGCCGAAGGGCTGCGATCGCTGCATGCAACCAGGGATATCGACTCGTCGTCATCACGAACCAGTCGGGCGTCGGTCGCGGTTATTTTCCGATCGAGCGCGTTGACGCGATGAACGACCCGCCTCAATCGGATGGTCGAGGAAGCCGGCGCCAGACTTGAGGCGATTTATGTTTGCCCGCACGCACCCGATGCGGGCTGCGAATGTCGCAAGCCTGGCTTGGAATTGATGATGTTGGCGGCCGCCGAACTCGGATTTGATCCGGCAGCGTCGGTGGTCATCGGCGACAAGGAATCAGATATCGAGTTTGGGCGCCGCGCCGGCGCAAAGACGATACGGATCATCGGCCATGGCGACAGCGCCGGCGGGCGCCGCAGGCCGCCGACCGGAGCCAGTCGCAGCGGATGCCGTCGCGGCGAATCTCGTCGATGCGGCGCGCGCGTTGTCGCGCATGCGAGCAAGGTGGCCGCTATTGATGCGGTCGCCGGGCGCGGGCCGGGCTTTACTTGCCACCCTCAAAACCGCTAGGATTCGCGGCGATTTTCTCATTGAAATCAAAATATTACGTATGAAGATTAGCATATTCGGCTCTGGTTACGTCGGGCTGGTCACGGGCGCCTGCCTCGCGGACGCGGGCAATCACGTCGTGTGCGTCGACATCGACGCGCACAAGGTCGATATGCTGCGTCGCGGCGAGATTCCGATCCACGAGCCGGGCCTCGATTCGATGGTCAAACGCAATCTCGAGGCGGGGCGCTTGCGATTCACGACGAGCGCCGCCGACGCCGTCGAGCACGGCCTGTTCCAGCTGATCGCCGTCGGTACGCCGCCCGACGAGGATGGCTCGGCGGACCTGCGCTATGTGCTCGCGGTTGCTCGCACGATCGGCGAGCACATGAGCGAATACAAAGTCATCATCACCAAGTCCACGGTACCCGTCGGCACGGCCGACAAGGTTCGCGATGCGGTCACGGAGCCGCTCGCGAGAAAAGGCGCGAAAATCGACTTCGACGTCGTGTCGAATCCGGAATTCCTCAAAGAGGGCGCGGCGATCTCCGACTTCATGAAACCGGACCGCGTGGTCGTCGGCACCGACAGCGCGCGCGCGGCCGAACTCATGCGTTCGCTCTATGAGCCCTTCACGCGCAATCGCGATCGCATGATCGTCATGGACATCCGTTCGGCGGAGCTCACCAAGTATGCGGCCAACGCGATGCTCGCCACCAAGATCAGCTTCATGAACGAGCTCGCCAATCTCGCCGAGCATTTCGACGCGGACATCGAACAGGTGCGCATCGGCATCGGTTCCGATCCACGGATCGGCTATGCGTTCATCTATCCCGGCGTCGGCTACGGCGGCTCGTGTTTTCCGAAGGACGTGCAGGCCTTGGCGCAATCGGCGCGGGAAGTCGGCTACGACGCGGACATGCTGGCCGCGGTCGAGGCGGTCAATTCGCGCCAGAAGCGCGTGCTGTTCGACAAGATCAAAGCGCATTTCGGCGACTTGCAGCGACAAGACGATCGCGATCTGGGGCCTCGCGTTCAAACCCAACACCGACGATATGCGCGAGGCCCCGAGCCGCGTGCTCATGGAGGCGCTCTGGGCGGCCGGAGCGAAGGTGCGCGCCTACGACCCGGCCGCGATGCGCGAGGCGCTGCGCATCTATGGCGCGCGCGACGACCTCACGCTCTGCAAGACCAGTCCCGATGCGCTGCGAGGCGCCGATGCGCTCGCGATCGTCACCGAATGGCAGGAGTTTCGAAGCCCCGATTTTCCCGAAATCCACGCGACGCTGAAGTCGCCGGTGATTTTCGACGGCCGCAATCTTTACGATCCGTCGCACATGGCGCGCGCTGGCTTTACCTACTACGCAATCGGCCGCGGCCGCCGCATCAGCGGCGGCGCGCTCGGGAGAAGCCATCTGTGAGAACCCCGTGCCTCAACTGATTCCGGTGATTTTGTCGGGCGGCGCAGGCACGCGGCTGTGGCCGCTGTCGCGCGAGATGTACCCGAAGCAGCTGCTCGCCCTGACGAGCAACCGCACGATGTTGCAGGAGACCGCGGTGCGCCTCGCGGGTATCGCGGGCGCGAGCGCGCCGATCGTGGTCTGCAACGAGGCGCATCGGTTCGCGGTCGCCGAGCAGATCCGCGCTTGTCGGCGAGGCGCCGGCCGCGATCCTGCTCGAGCCGATCGGCCGCAACACCGCGCCCGCGGTTGCGCTCGCAGCGCTCAAAGCGCGCGAAATCGATCCGCGAGGCGATCCTCATCGTGGCGCCGGCCGATCACGTGATCCGCGACGCACATGCGTTCCAAGCGGCGGCCGAACTTGCCGTGAGCGTCGCGAAGAGCGGCAAGCTCGTGACCTTCGGCGTCGTCGCGCACGCGCCCGAGACGGGCTACGGCTATATCCGCCGCGACGCGGGCAGCGGTCCCGCGTATCCGGTGGCCGAATTCATCGAAAAGCCGCCGCTCGATCTGGCGCGGCAGTTCGTCGAATCGGGCGACTATTATTGGAACAGCGGCATGTTCGTCTTCACGGCGGCGCGCTACCTCGCCGAGCTGAAGAGCTTCGCGCCCGACATACTCGATGCCGTGCAGGCGGCCTTCACGGGAGCGAAATCGGACCTGGATTTCGTGCGCATCGACAAGGCGGCGTTCGAGAAATGCCGCAGCGAGTCGATCGACTATGCGGTCATGGAAAAAACCCGGGACGCGGTCGTGCTGCCGCTCGATGCGGGCTGGAGCGACGTCGGATCCTGGTCCTCGCTGTTCGACGCGCTGCCGGCCGACGAGGAGGGCAACGTGCTGCAGGGCGACGTGCTCGTGCACGACACGCACGATTGCTACGTGCACTCGACGAGCCGGCTCGTCGCCGCGGTCGGGATGGACGACCACATCATCGTCGAGACCAAGGACGCGGTGCTGGTCGCACCCAAGGATCGCGTCCACGACGTCAAGGAACTCGTCAATCGGCTCAAGAAATCCGGCCGCCCCGAGTCCGCGCTGCACCGCGAGGTGTTCAGGCCCTGGGGCAGCTACGACAGCATCGATGCGGGCGAGCGCTTTCAGGTCAAGCGCCTCTCGGTCAAGCCGGGCGGCGTGCTGTCGCTGCAGATGCATCACCATCGCGCCGAGCATTGGGTCGTCGTCTCGGGCACCGCGCGCATCACCTGCGACGACAAGGTGTTCCTGCTCTCGGAAAACGAATCGACCTACATTCCGGTCGGCTCGACGCATCGCATCGAGAATCCCGGCAAGGTAGTCCTGCACATCGTCGAGGTGCAGTCCGGATCCTATCTCGGCGAAGACGATATCGTGCGCTTCGAGGACAACTACGGACGCAAGGGAACCAATACCTGATGGCGATCCCGCAGTTCAATCCGGCGGCCGGGTTCCGGCCGATCGCAGGCTTCAAGGCCTACGATCTGCGCGGGCGGATTCCCGACGAACTCAACGAGGAGGTCGCCTATCGCGTCGGCCGCGGCTACGCGCAGTTCTTGTCCGCGCGCCGCGTCGTCGTCGGCCGCGACATCCGGCTCTCGAGCGCGAGTTTGACCGATGCGCTGTGCCGCGGCTTGACCGACAGCGGCGTCGATGTCGACGACATCGGCGTCTGCGGGACCGAGGGCGTCTATTTCGCGACGTTCGACGGCGGATACGACGGCGGCATCATGGTGACCGCGAGCCACAACCCATCCGACTACAACGGCATGAAATTCGTTCGCGAACAGTCGAAGCCGATCAGCGGCGACAACGGCCTGCAGCAGATCCGCGCGCTCGCGAAGCGCGGCGAGTTCCCGGCGCCGGCTCGCGTGGGCCGGCGCCGTTAGGCGGATATCCGGCCGCCTACGTCGCGCACCTGCTGTCCTACGTCGATCGATCGAAGTTGCGGCCCTTGAAGATCGTCGTCAATGCCGGCAACGGCGGAGCGGGGCTCGTCATCGATGCGCTGGAGCCGCATCTGCCGTTCGATTTCATCAAGCTGCATCATGAGCCCGACGGCCGGTTTCCGAACGGCATCCCGAATCCGATGCTCGAGGAGAATCGCGCATCGACGAGCGCCGCGATTCGCGCGGCGAACGCGGATTTCGGCATCGCCTGGGACGGGGATTTCGACCGCTGCTTTCTGTTCGACGAGCGCGGCGGCTTCATCGAGGGCTATTACATCGTCGGCTTGCTGGCCTCGGTGCTGCTGCGCGGCGAGCCGGGCGGCAAAGTCGTCCACGATCCGCGTCTGACCTGGAATACGATCGAGGTCGTCGAAGGCTGCGGCGGCGGGCCGGTGCTGTCGAAATCCGGTCACGCGTTCATCAAGGAGCGCATGCGCGAGGTCGACGCGGTCTACGGCGGGGAAATGAGCGCGCACCATTATTTTCGCCGTTTCTCGTATTGCGACAGCGGCATGATTCCCTGGCTGATCGTCGCGCAGCTGCTCAGCGAATCGCGGGCCCCGCTCTCGGCGCTCGTCGGCGAGCGCGGAGACTGCTTCCCGGTCAGCGGCGAACTCAACTATCGCGTGCCCGATGCCAAGGCCGCGATCGCGGCGGTCGAGTCGCGCTACGGCGGCGCGGCGCTGTCACACCGACCGCACCGACGGCATTTCGTTCGAATTTGCGGACTGGCGCCTGAATCTGCGCAGCTCCAACACCGAGCCGCTGCTGCGGCTCAACGTCGGAAGCGCGCGGATCGGAAGCGCTGATGCGCGAGAAGACCGCGGAGCTGCTCGCCTTGCTGCGATCGCAAGGGGCGGTCGCGGCGGACTCATGAGCCGCGCCGCGATGCCCGCACCGATACAGAGCGCCGCCTCCTGCGCTGAGCGTCGTGATACCCGTTTACAACGAGGAGCTCGTGTTGCCGACGCTGTTCGCGCGGCTTTACCCCGCGCTCGATGCGCTCGAAATCAGCTATGAATGCGTGTTCGTCAATGACGGCAGCAGGGACCGCTCGGTGGCGCTGTTGCGCCAGCAATTCGAGCGCCGCCCGCGCGAAACGAGGGTCGTGATTTTTCACGCCAACTTCGGCCAGCATTCGGCAATCATGGCGGGCTTCAACTACGCGCGCGGCGCCTACGTCGTGACGCTCGATGCCGACCTGCAGAATCCGCCCGAGGAAATCGGCAAGCTCGTCGCGAAACTCATCGAAGGCTACGATTACGTGGGCACGATCCGGCAGCAGCGCCAAGACACGCTGTGGCGCCGCACGTTCTCGAAGGCGATCAACAAGCTGCGCGAGTGGATCACCCCGGTGCGCATCACCGACCAGGGCTGCATGATGCGCGGCTACGCGCGCTCGGTGGTGACCGCGCTCAATCAGACGCGCGAAGTCAACACCTTCATTCCAGCGCTCGCGTCCCTCTACGCGATGCGCCCGATCGAGGTGCCGATCTCGCACGAGGAGCGCCACGCCGGGCAATCGAAGTACTCGATGTACAGCCTGATTCGGCTGAATTTCGACCTGATCACGGGTTTTTCGGTGGTTCCCCTGCAACTCTTCTCGATGGCCGGCATGGCGATCGCAACGCTCTCCGCTCTGCTGGTGCTCTATCTGTTCGTGCGCCGCATCATCGTCGGCCCCGAGGCGGAGGGCTTGTTCACGCTGTTCGGCATCGTATTCTTCCTGATTGGAATCGCGCTGTTCGGCATCGGTCTGCTCGGCGAATACGTGGGTCGCATCTACGCCCAGGTGCGCGAGCGGCCGCGCTACATCGTCGAGGCCGTGCTCGAGGCGGATGCGGCCGCGGCGCTTTCACAGAGCTCGCGCGCTGATGCCGACCATGCCGAGCCGGTCGATGTCGACGGCGCCCGCGCCGAAGTCGGTCCGGTGAATGCGCGGTGACCGGCGGTACCGCGCCGCGGGCCATCGTGTTTGCCTACAGTGAGGTCGGTGTGCGCTGTTTGCAGGTGCTGCTCGATCAAGGCGTCGAGATCCCGCTGCTGCTGACCCACGACGACGATCCCGGCGAAAGCCACTGGTTCGGCAGCGTCAAGGCGCTCGCGGCCCGGCACGGGCTGCGCGTCGAGACGCCCGAGGATCCGAATACCCCCGAGTGGATCGCCGCAGGCGCGCGCGGCGGCTCCCGATTTCCTGTTTTCGTTTTATTACCGCCACATGCTGGGTCCGGCATGGCTCCAGGTCCCTTCGCGCGGAGCCCTGAACATGCACGGCTCGCTGCTGCCGAAATACCGCGGCCGCGCGTCGATGCACTGGGCGATCCTCAACGGCGAGACCGAAACCGGCGCGAGCCTCCACTACATGCTCGCAAAGCCCGATGCCGGCGCGCTCGTCGATCAGCAGCCGGTGCCGATCGGGGAAAACGACACCGCGCTCGAGGTGTCGATGCGGGTCGCGGAGGCCGCGGCGCAGGTGCTGCGGCGTTCGCTGCCGCGGCTCATCGCGGGCGCCGCCGAGGCGCGCCCGCTCGATCTTTCGAAGGGCTCCTACTTCGGCCGCCGCCGCCCCGAGGACGGCCGCATCGACTGGCGCAAGGGCGCGCGCGCCGTGCACGACCTCGTGCGCGCGGTCGCGCCGCCGTTTCCCGGCGCCTTTACCGAGCTGAACGGGTGTAGGCTCGCGATTCTGGAGACCCGAGTGGATCCGGAGCCGGCGCGCCATGCGGCCGAGGCGCCGTGTCTGTATGCGGTCGGAGAGGCGTGGTATGCCGATTGCGTCGACGGCCGCCGTCTGCGGATTGTGCGGATGGAGTGGGGCGATCGCGGCCTCGATGCCGGGCGCGGCGCCGGCGGCATCGCCGCACGCAGCCGCTGGCCTTGTCTTGAGCTAAACAGGTGTTGAGGAACTCATTTTGAAAAACATACTCATTCTCGGCGTCAACGGCTTCATCGGCCATCATTTGAGCAAGTACATACTCGCGCACACCGACTGGCATATCTACGGAATGGATCTGCAGTCGGAGCGCGTCGCAACGCTGCTCGGCAATCCGCGCTTTCATTTCGTCGAAGGCGACATCACGATCAACCTCGAGTGGGTCGAGTATCAGGTGCGCAAGTGCGACGTGATATTGCCGCTGGTCGCAATCGCGACGCCGGCGACCTACGTGCGCGCGCCGCTGCGGGTGTTCGAGCTGGATTTCGAGGCGAATTTGCCGATCATTCGCCATTGCGTCAAATACAAGAAGCGCGTCGTGTTCCCGTCGACCTCGGAAGTCTACGGCGCCTGCCGCGACAAGGAATTCGACCCCGAGACCTCCGAACTCGTGCTCGGCCCGATTCACAAGCAGCGCTGGATCTATTCCTGCGTCAAGCAGCTGCTCGACCGCATCATCTGGGCGTACGGCGAGCAGGGGCTGCAGTTCACCTTGTTCCGGCCCTTCAACTGGATCGGCTCCGGCCTCGACAGCATGGATGAGTCCAAGGAAGGCAGCTCGCGCGTGCTCACGCAGTTCCTGGGGCACATCGTGCGCGGCGAGCCGATCAAGCTCGTCGACGGCGGCAGCCAGACTCGCGCCTTCACGTTCATCGACGACGCGGTCGACTGCCTCACGCGCATCATCGACAACCCCGGCGGCATCGCCGACGGCAAGATCTACAACATCGGCAACCCCGGCAACTCGTTCTCGATCCGCAAGCTCGCCGAGATGATGCTCGAGATCGCGCGCTCGCGGCCCGAATACGCGCCTACGGCCCGCAACACCAAGCTCATCGACGTCTCTGCGCTCGACTATTACGGCAAGGGCTATGCCGACATCCCGGCGCGCATGCCGTCGATCAAGAACACGACCGCAGAACTCGGTTGGACGCCGAAGACCGACATGCGCGCCGCGCTGTCGTCGATCTTCGACTCCTACGCGCATAGTTTGCCGTCGGCGTCGGCGCTGTTGTCGAGCGATGCTTGAGGGCACTCACATCGGCCTGAAGGTCGATGTCGACACGCTGCGCGGTACCACCGAGGGAGTTCCCCGGCTCACAGCGCTGCTCAAGCGCTACGGACTCGACGCGACTTTTTATTTTTCGGTCGGACCGGACCACACCGGCCGCGCGCTGCGGCGGGTGTTGCGGCCCGGATTCTTTCAAAAGGTCGCGCGCACCTCGGTGATCAAACACTACGGCGTGAAGACGCTGCTGTACGGGGTCCTGCTGCCGGGACCGGACATCGGCCGATGCGCGGGTGCGGTCATGCGCGGCGTTTTCGACGCGGGCTTCGAGGTCGGGCTGCACGCTTACGATCACGTGCGCTGGCAGGATCATGTCGCGGGCGCGTCGGCCGACTGGACGCGCGTAGAGTTCGAGCGCGGACTCGCCGCCTTCGAGCGCATCTTCGGTTTTGCGCCGCAGTCCCATGCGGCGGCCGGTTGGCAGATCAACGATTACGCACTCCGGCTCGAGTCCGCGCACGGGCTGGTGTATGCGAGCGATACGCGCGTCGCCGGCGACGGTCCCGACGATGCGGCGCCGTTCTACCCGCTGCTCGGGGGCGAGGCGGGGGCCTGTCCGCAATACCCGACCACCTTGCCTACCTTCGATGAGCTGATCGGGGTGGACGGGATCGACGAGTCCTCGGTCGGCGACGCCGTGTTCGAGCGTTCCCGGCGCGTGCCTGCGTCGGGATTGCACGTCTTTACATTGCACGCCGAGCTCGAGGGCATGCGGCTCCTCGACGCATTCGAGCGCTTGCTGCGACGCTGGCGCGAGGCGGGCGCGGTCGTCACGCGCATGGCCCGCATCCACGCGCTCGCACGAGCGCGCAGCTGGCCGGGCCGCCCGGTCGTATTGGCGCAGATTCCCGGCCGCTCCGGATTGCTCGCGGTCGCGGGCCCGATTCCGGCGGCCGCCGCGTGAGCGAGGGATTCGCGCGGCTGCGCGAGCCGCGAACGATCTATGCGGCGCTCGCAGTGTTCGTGGCGGTCCTGTGGCTTGCGATCCTGCCGCTGCGGCCGCTGTTCAATCCGGACGAGGGCCGCTACGCGGAGATCCCGCGCGAGATGCTCGCGGGCGGCGACTGGGTCGTGCCGCACCTGAACGGCCTCGCTTACATCGAGAAGCCGCCGCTGCAATACTGGGCCACCGCGATCAGCTTCGAGCTGTTCGGCACGAGCGTCTTCGCGGCGCGCCTCTACACGGCGTTGACCGCGCTTTGCGCGCTCGCTGCAACGTGGTGGGTCGCGCGCCGGCTCTGGAGCACGGGGGCCGCGTGGCGCGCCACCGCGGTGCTCGCAAGCCTCTCGCTGTATCCGGTGATCGGGCAATTGCTGTCGCTCGATATGAGCCTCACGTTCTACATGACCGTCTCGCTCGGCGGCTTTCTGCTCGCGCAATCTTCCTCCCCGCGCGAAGCGCGCGTCGCGATGTTGGTTGCCTGGGCTGCGGCCGCGGGCGGCGTGCTCACGAAGGGATTGGTGGCCGCGGCGATTCCGGCGGCGGTGCTGATTCTCTACAGCGGCGTCGCGCGCGATTGGTCTCCATGGCGGCGCTTGCATCTGCGCCTCGGGCTGCCGCTGTTTCTCGCAATCACGGTGCCCTGGTTCTGGCTCGCCGCGAGGCGCCTGCCGGATTTTCTCGAATTCTTTTTCGTGCGCGAGCACTTTGCGCGCTACTTGACCAATGTCGCAGATCGCGAGCAGGCGTGGTGGTTTTTCGGGCCGGTGTTCCTTGCGGGGAGCCTGCCCTGGACGTTCGCGGGATTGCGCGCGCTCGCGACCGGTTGGCGGCGTCGGGCCGCCCCGGGCACGTTCGACGCGCAGCTGTTCCTGTGGATTTGGGTCGTCTTCGTGCTGGCATTCTTCTCGCTGTCCGACTCGAAGCTGATTCCCTATGTGCTGCCCGCGATGCCGGCGCTCGCGCTGCTGATCGGCGGCTCGCCGCTCTCGGTGCTGCGGCGGGATTTGCTGATCGCCGCGGTCGTGGTGCTGCTCCTCGGCATCGCCGCCGGGGCGGCGAGCCTACATCCCGAGCATCTGATCGCGCCGTCCGATCGCAGCGCCTATTTCCTCGCCTTGGCGCCCCCTCTGCGGCGCGTTGCCGCGATCCTCGCGGTCTCGGCGCTGTTCGTGCTCGCGCGGCGCGATCGCGACCCGACCGGCGGTGCGGTGGTCCTCGGCGCCGGCTGGTGCATCGGACTGCTGTTGCTGGTGCGTGCGGCAAGTGCAGTGGCTCCGATCTATTCGGGTGCCGGTTTGGCGCAGGCGGCGCTGCGCGAGGCGGACGCCGCGC
The DNA here is from genome assembly GCA_963782845.1 of uncultured Gammaproteobacteria bacterium. Taxonomy (GTDB): domain Bacteria; phylum Pseudomonadota; class Gammaproteobacteria; order Steroidobacterales; family Steroidobacteraceae; genus Bog-1198. The sequence goes on from CAWALM010000005.1 coordinate 35,118, forward strand.
CGATTTACAGCGTGGCGACCTACGATCAAACCCTGCCGTTCTATGCGCATCGGACGGTGGCGCTGGTTGCCTACCGCGGCGAGCTCGACTACGGCCTGCGCCACCCGGCCGCCGCCTCCGCGGAGGCGCTCGCCGGCTACGGCTCGATCGCGGAATTTCTCGACCGTTGGGCGTCGGCAGACAACGCGCTCGCGGTCATGGATACTGAGATGGTCGACCGATTGACTGCCCGAGGAATGAAAATGCGAATCGTGAGCCGCGATCTGCAGCGCGTACTGGTGGCACGGCATTGAGCGCCGGGGCGACCATCGGCTGGATCACCTGGGTGTTGATCCTGAGCGGCGTCGGCCTCAATGCGGCCGCGCAGCTGCTGCTGAAAACCGCGACCCGGCCGCTCGCGCACTATTCCCATTTCGACTGGGGCACGCTGGTGGCGAGCGTTCTGGTGCTCGTCAAGAGCCTGCCGTTTTGGGGCGGAATGGTGTGCTATGGCGCGAGCGTCTGCGTGTGGATCGCGGCGCTCTCCAAAGCGCCCGTGAGCGTCGCCTATCCGATGCTCTCGCTCGGCTACATCGTCGTCGCCTGGGCCTCGATGATGTGGTTGGGCGAGACCCTGTCGTCCGCCAAGCTGTTGGGCATCGCGTTGATCTGCGTCGGCGTGGTGCTCGTTTCGAGGAGTTCCGCATGAGCGAATTTTTGCCGTTCACCCGCCCATCGATCGATGAGGACAGCATTGCCGCGGTTGCCGCGGTGCTGCGCTCCGGCCAGTTCGCGAGCGGACCAAAGGTGCTTGCCTTCGAGGCGGCGCTCAGCGCCTACATCGGCGGCGGCCGCGCGGTGCGCGTGCTGACCTCCGCGACCGAGGGGCTCGAAATCGCGCTGAGCGTCGCCGGCGTCGCGTCGCGGCGACGAGGTCATCGTGCCGGCCATGAGCTTTGCGGCGAGCGCGAACGTGGTCGCGCGCCTCGGCGCAACGCCGAAATTCGTCGATATCGAGCTGCGCTCGCGCAACATCGACATGGGCCTGCTCGAGGCGGCGTTGACCGAGAAGACGCGCGCGATCATGCCCGTGCATTTTTCCGGCTTGCCGGTCGACATGGAGGCGCTCTACGGCTTCGCCGAGCGGCATCGATTGCGCGTGGTCGAGGATGCGGCGCACGCGATCGGGTCGCGCTACGACGGCCGGCCGATCGGCAGCTTCGGCGATCTCGTGGTATTCAGCTTCCACCCGAACAAGAACATGACGATCGATCGAAGGGGGCGCGATCGCGAGCGCCGACACCCGCGCGATCGAACTCATCGAGCAGCACCGCTTCCACGGCATCAAGCGAAACGCCGAAGGCGAGATCGACGTGATGTTGCCGGGCGCGAAGAGCAATTTATCGGACGTCGCCGCGCAGGTCGGGCTCGATCAGCTGCGCCGGCTCGACGGCTTCAACGCACGCCGGCGCGAACTCGCCGCTCGTTACTTCGACGAGCTCTCGGACTCTTCGGCCGTCGTGCTGCCGGCGCGCGGCGATTCCGGGCACAGTTGGCATATGTTCCAGCTGCTGATCGATTTCGCGGCGCGCGGCACCACGCGGCCCGCGTTCCAGCGCGCGATGGCGCAGCGCGGAATCGGGATCGGCGTGCATTACCCTTGCATTCCGGGCTTGTCGTATTACCGCGAGCGCGGCTACCAGGCCGAGCGCGACACGCCCGTGGCGGCGCGCGTCGGGCGCGAGACCGTCACGCTGCCGCTGTTCCCGGCGATGAAGGATGCGGACGTGACGCGGGTGTGCACCGCGCTGCGGGCGGAACTGGCTTGATCGAGTACTGCGATTGGCGCAGACTTCAGCGTCCGCAGAATCAATCAAAACAGGAACCTACGCCATGAAGCGCCTATTGACTCTGATCGCAAGCTGCCTGGTGTTTTGCGCGCCGCTGTATGCGGCGCTCAAAGTCGGCGAGCAGGCTCCGGACTTCACGACGCAGGCGACGCTCGCCGGCAAACCGTTCACCTTTTCTCTGGCCGATGCCTTGAAGTCGGGACCGGTCGTTCTCTATTTTTATCCGGCCGCATTCACGCCGGGCTGCACGGTCGAGGCGCATGAGTTCGCCGAGGCGACCGAAAAATTCAAGGCGCTCGGCGCAACCGTCATCGGCGTATCGCACGACGGGATCGAGAAGCTCAACAAGTTTTCGGTCGCCGAGTGCCGCAACAAGTTCGCGGTCGCCTCCGATGCGGACCAAAAGATCATGAAGGCTTACGACGCCGTGCTCGCGGTGAAGCCGGAATATGCGAACCGCACCTCGTACGTGATCGCGCCCAACGGCAAGATCATCTACGAGTACACGGCCCTGAATCCCGACAAACACGTCGAGAACACGATGGGCGCGGTTCAGCAATGGGCGGCCGCGCAGAAGCGCTGATCGACCGGCGCTAGGTCCCCAGTCATCACTCGGACGATTAGCCTGGCGCGCGAACCGCGCGGGCCGCGCATGCCGCCGCGCAGCGATCGCGCGTGACGGCGAGATCGCATCAGCGCGGCTTTCTGCTCGTCACGGCCGCCGCGATCGGCTGGAGCACCGGCGGCTTGTTCAGCCGCGCGCTCACCCTCGACAACTGGACGATGGCCGCCTGGCGCGGATTGTTCGGCGCGCTCGGGACTCGGGATCGTGCTGCTCGTCGTGCGGCGCGCAAGACCTGTGGCAGGGCACGCGCCGGCTCGGGTGGCGCGGCTGGCTGTTCGTGCTGCAAGCGGCGCTCGGCATGATGTTTTATCTGGCGGCGCTGCGCCACACGACGGTTGCGAGCGTCGCGGTGATCTACGCGACGACCCCGCTGCTCGCCGGCCTCTTGAGCTTCGTGGTGCTGCGCGAGCGGCCGCGCCCGAGCGCGGTGCTCGGCACGGTGCTGGCGCTCGTCGGCGTCGCCGTCATGGTCGGATTCGCGCCCCAAGGCGATCTCACGGGGGATCTGCTCGCGCTCGGCATGGCGCTCTCGATGGCCGTCACCACGGTCGTCGCGCGCAACTTTCCCGAGATCCCGGTGCTGCTCTCCGCCTGCCTCGCTTCGCTGTTCAGCGGGCTGCTGAGCTGGCCCTTCGGCACCCCCTTGCAGGTCTCGGGCCATCGAGCTCGCTGCTGCTCGCCGCCTTCGGGTTCATCAACTTCGCGATTGCACTGCCGCTGTTCACGCGCGGCGCGCAGCTGCTGCCGGCGATCGAAACCACGCTGATCGGCGCGCTCGAGTCGCCGCTCGCGCCGCTGTGGGTCTGGATCGCATTCGCGGAGACACCGAGCGCGAGCACGATCGGCGGCGGACTGCTGGTGTTCGCGGCCGTCGCGATGCACCTGTTCGCGGTCTCGCGCGCGCGCCGCGGAGCGCGGCCGGATCCTAGAGCGGCTCGAACTGCAGCGAAACTCCGTTGATGCAGTAGCGCTCGCCGCTGGGCGGAGGACCGTCGGGGAACACATGCCCCAAGTGACCGCCACAGCGCGCGCAGTGCACCTCGGTGCGCGTCATCCACAAGCTGCGGTCCGTTCTTGATCCGACCGCCTGCGGCAGCGGCGCGAAAAAGCTCGGCCAGCCCGTGCCGCTGTCGAATTTGGTCGTCGACTCGAACAGCGGCAGCCCGCAGCCGGCGCAGGCATAGATGCCGCGGCGGTGCTCCTGATTGAGCGGGCTGGTGCCTGCCCGCTCGGTGCCGTGCTTGCGCAGCACCGCGAACGCCTCCGGACTGAGCAGCCGCTTCCATTCCTCTTCGGTGCGTTCGGTCGATGAGCTGTCGGAGTCGTTCATGAGTTCAACCTGCATGGGATCGCGTCAACCAATGGTCCAAGGACAGTTTGCCGGGCCCAAAAGTCATCAGGAAAACGAGGATCGAGCCCCACAACACGTGCTGCGCGAGTGCGGCCTCGAAGCCCTCGGACAGCAGCACGTTCGCATAGGAGATGACCGCCATCGCATTGACCGCGAACAGGCCGATCGCCCCGAGGCGGCTCGCGAACCCGAGCACGAGCAGGCTGGGAAAGAACAGTTCGCCGAAAGTTCCGGCAACCGCGGCCGACGTGCGGCGACAGCACCGGTGTGTGGTATTCGTTTTCGAACAGATACAGCGTCCCGTCCCAGGAATTGAGCTTGATCCAGCCGGATTTCAGAAATTGCCAGCTGACGTACCAGCGGGCGCCGAGCGCCACGAGCGCTTGCAGCCGATCGAGCGCGCGTAGCGGCGATGCGGTCGGGCGCCAGGATCTTGTCGAGTGCGGGCATGGGATCTACCTGTCGATGCGTTCGAGGAGCGGGCTGCAGAGAAATCGACGACCACCCGATCGACGACGAGCCGGCGCAAACAGGCGGTCGCATCGAATTCGGGGTCGCGCGCCGCGGCCGCGTCGATCGCCGCGCTGAACGCCTTGTCGCCGGCGAGCTGTTGCAGAAATGCGAATTCGCCGTCGCCGGTCCGGCCGCATCTCGGCGCCGCGCGCGCCGCGCGCGAGACAGCAGTCGATCGGCGCCTTGCCCCAAGTCGATGACCTCGGGTTCCGCGTCGCTGCCGACGTTGGCCTGCCAAATCGCGAGCGCCGGGTAATCCGACTGCGAACAGCCGCGCGGATGGATGCAGCCGAAAGCGCAGGCGGCCGTACTGCGCGGGCGCGACGCCGCCGAGCCGCCCGAGATCGAGGGGCGCGTGATCGGCGGCGGTGAGCGTCTCCTGGTAGAGCCACTCCAGCCGCGCGATATCCGCAAGATAGCGAAACTCATCGTGGCCGTGGCGCTCCGTCCAAAACGCGGGAAACGCCGCGCCGACATGCTGCAGGTCTCCGGAACGTGACGGATGCCGCGCCGCGAAACTCGCGCGCGCATTGGTTGAAATAGGCGTCGCCCACCAGGCGGCGGATCGCGGGGTAACTGAGCCGCAGGCTCTCGATGAAATTCGCCTCGGCGTTGTTCGCATAGATCGCAAGCCGCTGAGCCGGCGCCAAGCGTCGCGGCGACGATTTCGCCGCGCGCCGGTTCGAGAGAGCCGTCGAGCAGCGCGCTCAAAAATCCGCGTTGCAGCTCAAGCAGCGTCGGCATGGAGACTGCGCAGCATCGCATTGGCTTTGTCGGCCTCCGCGACGAGCGTCGGCAGCGCAGGGATTTCGGCATCCCATTCGATGAGTGTCGGCAGCGGCCCGAAGCGCAGCAGCGCATCCCGATACAGCGCCCAAACCGCATCGGAAACCGGTCCCGCGTGCGTGTCGATCAGCAATTCCCGGCCGTCGATGGTGACCGGCGTATGCCCGGCGAGGTGCAATTCTTGGACAGCTGCCCGCGGGATCGCCGCCAAGTATTTCGCGCTGTCGATACCGTGGTTATGCGCCGCCACGTAGACGTTGTTGATGTCGAGCAGAATGCCGCAGCCGGATTCGGCGGCGACGGCGGCGAGGAAGTCCCATTCGGCCAGGCGCGAACAGCGAAACTCGAGGTAGCTCGAGACGTTTTCGATGAGAATCTGCCGTCCCAAGGTTTCTTGCACGATCGAAATGCGCGCGCTGACGTGCTTGAGCGCCTCTTCCGTATAGGGCAGCGGCAGCAGGTCGTTCGCGAAGCGGCCGCCGACGGAACTCCAGGACAGGTGTTCGGACACCAGCGCCGGTTGAAATCGTCCGACGGCGCGGCGCAGACGCTCGAGATGCAGAGCGTCCAGCGGATCGGTGGAGCCCAATGACAAGCCGACGCCGTGCAGCGACAGCGGATAGTGCGCACGAATGCGCTCGAGACAGGCGATGTGAGGGCCGCCGTCGGAGAAGTAGTTCTCGCTGTGCGCCTCGAGCCAAGCCACCCGCGGCAGCCCTTCGAGCACGTCGAGGTGATGCTGCTTGCGCAAGCCGATGCCGGCAGCCGCCGGCATCGGCCCACGAGGCGCAGTCGATGCAACATGAGCGTTCATCGGCGAGCCCAAGGTCTCTTACATCGTCTTCGGGGCGGGGGTCAGGCTGCCGCCGTTGAGGCGGTCGCAAGTGCCCTTCGGAACCGCGACGAAGTCATGACCGTCGCCGGACAACTTCGACTGACCCTGGCAGGCATGCGCGCCGGCCGCACAATCGTTCTTGCCGGCTTTGGCGACGCCGTAACATTTCTCCATATCCGGCTTCATGGTCGCCGGCGCCGCGAAAGCGGCCGAGCCGAGCGCCAAGAGGCTGCTGATCGCGGCGATGGTCAGAGGGGCTGTCTTCGACATGAATATTCTCCTGATGGTGGTGGTGTGAATCGTCAAAAAAACCGTCACGCTCGATAAGACCGTCCGGATTGGCGGATTATTTCATTCGAGACTAAGCATATAACTTCACTGCATGGGCCGAGGCGGCCCGTCCGGTCGCCCTTCCGGTGACCCGACCCGGCGGCCGATTCGATCGGATTCGTCCGCGCGGGCGCTTTCGCTGTAGAATGCGCGTTTATTCACGAAGGACATGAACCCAGGTGCCGGCAACGAACAAGCGTCGATGTGCGCTGATCTGCGGATCGGTCGCGTACGACACCATCCTGATTTTTCCGGACCGGTTCAAAGCGCACATCCTGCCCGACAAGCTGCACATCCTCAATGTGTCTTTCTTGGTGCCGGAAATGCGGCGCGAATTCGGTGGTTGCGCGGCGAACATCGCCTATAGCCTCTCGCTGCTCGGCGACGTGGGCGTGCCGATGGCGGCCGCCGGGCATGACTTCGGACCCTACCGCGACCGCCTGATCGCGAACGGCATCTCGGTCGAGCACATCGCGGTGCTGCCCGACACCTTCACGGCCCAGGCCTACATCACGACCGACCTCGACGACAACCAAATCACCGCGTTTCACCCGGGCGCCATGCAGTTCGCGCACCGCAATCAGGTTTCGGCGGTTGCCGCCGATATCGGCGTGGGGATCGTGGCGCCCGATGGGCGTCAGGCCATGATCGAGCACGCCGAACAGTTCGCTGCGGCGAACATTCCGTTCGTTTTCGACCCGGGACAGGGACTGCCGATGTTCGGGGCCGACGAACTGAAAGTCTTTCTCCACCAGGCGAGCTGGGTCGCGGTCAACGACTATGAATGGGGCATGCTGCAGCAAAAAACCGGATTCACGATTGCCGATCTCATGGAGCGGGTCGACGCGCTGATCGTGACCCGGGCGGCCGCGGGTTCCGAGATCCACGCGAAGGGCCGCACCTACGCGATTCCGGCCGCGAAACCGCGCGCGGTCGTCGATCCGACCGGTTGCGGCGATGCCTATCGGGCTGGTTTAATTCACGGGCTGTTGCACGGCCTCGATTGGGAGGCCACCGGCAGGATCGCCTCGCTGATGGGTGCGATCAAGATCGAATCGCGCGGTCCGCAGAACCATCGATTCACCACGCCTGAGTTCGAACAGCGATTCCAGGAAAATTTCCATCAACCTGCACCGGGGCGATAAGACATGAGCAAGAGCTTCTCCTTCACATCAGAGTCGGTTTCGGAAGGGCACCCGGACAAGGTCGCCGACCAGATCTCGGATGCGATCCTCGATGCGATCCTGAGGGCCGACCCGCGCGGGCGCGTCGCCTGTGAGACGCTCGTGAAGACCGGCGTCGTGATCGTCGCCGGCGAAGTCACGACGAGCGCCTGGGTCGACGTCGAGGCAATCGTGCGCAAAACCGTGCTCGACATCGGCTATGACACATCGGACATGGGCTTCGATGGCGCGAGCTGCGGTGTGCTCAACGTGATCGGCAAGCAATCGCCCGACATTGCGCAGGGCGTCGACCGCAAGGACGAGCGCAAGCAAGGCGCCGGCGATCAGGGGCTGATGTTCGGCTACGCAAGCAACGAAACCGACGTCCTGATGCCCGCGGCAATCACGCTCGCACACCGGCTCGTGAAGAAGCAGGCGCAGGTGCGCAAGTCCGGCAAGCTTCCGTGGCTGCGTCCCGACGCGAAGAGCCAGGTGACGCTGCGCTACGAGAACGACGTGCCGGTCGGCCTCGAAGCGGTCGTGCTCTCGACACAGCATAGCGATGACATCGGCACCAAGCAGCTGCGCGAGGCGGTCATGGAGGAAATCTTGAAGCCGGTGCTGCCGGCCAAGTGGATCGACAAGCGCACCAAATATCACATCAATCCCACGGGGCGATTCGTGATCGGCGGTCCGGTCGGCGACTGCGGGCTCACCGGGCGCAAGATCATCGTGGACACCTACGGCGGATTTGCCCGCCACGGCGGCGGCGCATTCTCGGGCAAGGACCCGTCGAAAGTGGACCGATCCGCCGCGTATGCCGCGCGCTATGTCGCCAAGAACATCGTTGCGGCCGGCCTCGCCGATCGCTGCGAAGTTCAGGTCTCCTATGCGATCGGGGTGGCCGAGCCGACCTCGATCATGGTCGAGACCTTCGGCACGGGAAAACTCTCGGACAAGCGGCTCACGCAGATCGTGCGTGCGCATTTCGACCTGACTCCGTTCGGACTCCGCGAAATGCTCGATCTCGCGCGACCGATCTACCAGAAGACCGCCTCTTATGGCCATTTCGGCCGCAAGGAGGAGGAGTTCACCTGGGAGCGCACCGACAAGGCCGAGAGGCTCGCCGCCGAATTGAAGACTTCGCGCGCCGCCTGAGGCGCGGCGCACCTTATTTCAGACCTTTGGAGTATCGATCCATGAATGCAGCCGTCAAAGAATCAGCCGACTTCCTCGTCAAGGACCTCGCGCTCAGCGATTGGGGCCGCAAGGAAATTGCGATTGCGGAAACCGAAATGCCGGGACTGATCGCAATTCGCAACGAGTTCGCCGCCGAGCAGCCGCTGCGGGGCGCGCGCATCGCGGGATCCCTGCATATGACGATCCAAACCGCGGTGCTCATCGAGACGCTGAAGGCGCTCGGCGCCCAAGTGCGCTGGGCCTCGTGCAACATCTACTCGACTCAGGATCATGCGGCAGCCGCGATTGCGGCAGGCGGTACCGCCGTGTTCGCGGTCAAGGGCGAAACCCTCGCCGAGTACTGGGACTACACCCACCGCATATTCGAGTGGCCGGACGGAGGACATTCGAACATGATCCTCGACGACGGCGGAGATGCGACCTTGTTGCTGCATCTCGGCACCAAGGCGGAGAAGGACATCGCGCTGCTCGCGCACCCCGCGAGCGAAGAGGAACTGTGCCTGTTCGCCGCGATCAAGGCGAAGCTCAAGCTCGACCCCAAGTGGTATTCGACGCGACTCGCGAAGATCAAGGGTGTCACCGAGGAGACGACGACCGGCGTCAAACGCCTCTATCAAATGGCCAAGGAAGGGGAACTCGCGTTCCCGGCGATCAATGTCAACGATTCGGTCACGAAGTCCAAGTTCGACAACTTGTACGGCTGCCGCGAATCGCTCGTCGATGCGATCAAGCGCGCGACCGACGTCATGGTTGCGGGCAAGGTGGCGGTCGTCGCCGGCTACGGCGACGTCGGCAAGGGTTCCGCACAGGCCTTGCGGGCATTGTCGGCGCAAGTTTGGGTCACCGAGGTCGACCCGATTTGTGCGCTGCAGGCCGCAATGGAGGGCTACCGCGTCGTGACCATGGAATATGCGGCCGACAAGGCCGACATCTTCGTGACCGCGACCGGCAACCTGCACGTGATCACGCTGGAACACATGCTGCGCATGAAGGACCAAGCGATCGTCTGCAACATCGGCCATTTCGACAACGAGATTCAGGTCGCCTCACTCAAGCAGTACAAGTGGGAAAACATCAAGCCCCAGGTCGATCACGTGATCTTCCCGGACGGCAAGCGCATCATCCTGCTCGCCGAGGGCCGGCTCGTGAACTTGGGCTGCGGCACGGGACATCCGTCCTACGTGATGAGCTCCTCATTTGCGAACCAGGTGCTCGCCCAAATCGAATTGTTCGCAAATACCAAGGAATATCCGGTCGGCGTCTACGTGCTGCCGAAGCACCTCGACGAGAAGGTCGCACGGCTGCAGCTCACGAAGCTCAACGCCACGCTCACGGAATTGACCGACGTGCAGGCGCGCTACATCGGCGTGACCAAGCAGGGGCCCTACAAAACCGATCAGTACCGGTACTAGCGCCGTGAGCCACGTTGCCAAGATTCTCGACGGCAAAGCCGTCGCCGCCAAAGTGCGCGCCGAAGTCGCGGTGCGCTCCGCCGCGTTCAAGACCGCCAAGGGCCGTCCGCCGGGCCTTGCGGTCGTGCAGGTCGGCGCCAACCCGGCCTCGACCGTCTACGTGCGCAACAAGCGCAAAGCTTGCGACGAGACCGGCATCCGCTCGCTGGCGTTCGATCTTCCCGATACGGTGACGCGCGCCGAGTTGCTCGGGCTCGTTCACGAGCTCAATGCCAACCCCGAAGTCGACGGCATCCTCATGCAGCTGCCGCTGCCGCAGGGCTTGGATGCCAACGAGATCATGGATGCGATCGATCCGCGCAAGGACGTCGACGGATTCCATCCGCAGAATACCGGGCTGCTCGCGCAAAAGCGGCCGCGCCTCCGGCCGTGTACGCCGTTCGGCGTGATCCGGCTCGCCAAGGAGTACGGGATCGCGCTGCGGGGCTTGCGGGCGACCGTGGTCGGCGCATCGAACATCGTCGGCAGGCCGATGGCGCTCGAGCTGCTGCTCGCGGGCGCGACCACGACGGTCTGCCATACTGGCACCCGGGATCTGCGCGCCGAGGTCGAGCGCGCCGAGCTCGTCGTCGCGGCGGTCGGCAAGCCCGGCTTCGTCGCCGGCGAATGGATCCGCGAGGGCGCGGCGGTGTTCGATGTCGGCATCAATCGCACCGATTCGGGCCGGCTCGTCGGCGACGTCGACTACGAGGCGGCGAGTCAGCGCGCGGCTTGGATCACGCCGGTGCCCGGAGGCATCGGTCCGATGACGATCGCGATGTTATTGTCCAATACGCTCGATGCGGCCACCGCCGGCTGAACCTTTTCCGCGGCTCCTTAGTATACTGTCCGGCCACACGGCACGGCTCGGAGGGGGTCCATAGCATGCAGCAGCGCGGGAGTTCCAAGGTATATTCCGACGCGGTCAGCGCGTTGCGCGACATTCTGCGCGACGGTATGACGCTGATGTCGGGCGGGTTCGGCGCCTGCGGGGTGCCGGAGAACCTCATTGCAGCCGTGCGCGAGCTCGGCGTGCGCGATCTGACCGTGGTTTCCAACAACGCCGGCATCGATACCTTCGGTCTCGGCGTATTGCTGCAAACTCGCCAAATCCGCAAGATGATCTCCTCGTACGTCGGCGAGAACAAGGAATTCGAGCGTCAGTATCTCGCCGGCGAACTCGAGCTGGAATTCAATCCGCAGGGCACTCTTGCCGAGCGCATCCGCGCCGGCGGCGCCGGAATTCTCGGATTCTTCACGCGCACCGGAGCCGGAACCCTGGTCGCCGAGGGCAAGGAGCAGCGCGTCGTCAACGGCGAATCCTATGTCTACGAGACCGGTCTCATTGCCGATATTTCGCTGGTCAAGGCCTGGAAGGGCGACACCGAAGGCAATCTCGTCTACCGCAAGACCGCGCGCAACTTCAACCCGAACATGGCCACCGCGGGGCGCATCACGGTCGCCGAGGTCGAGCATCTGGTCGAGCCCGGCAGCCTCGATCCGGATCACATTCATACGCCCGGCATCTACGTGAAGCGCATCATCGCCGGCAAGAACTATCTTAAACTCATCGAGAAGCGCACCGTACGTCCGCGCGAGGGAGGCTTCGATGCCGTGGTCGCGTGAAGAGTTGGCCGCCCGCGCGGCGCTGGAACTCGCCGACGGGTTCTATGTCAATCTGGGTATCGGGATCCCGACGCTGGTCGCCAATTACATCGCGCCCGGCGTGAAGATCGTCCTACAGTCGGAGAATGGGATGCTCGGCACGGGCCAGTTTCCGATCGACGGCGAGGAGGACCCGGACCTCATCAACGCGGGCAAGCAAACGGTCACGGAATTGCCGCTGACCTCGTATTTCTCGTCGGCCGACAGCTTCGCGATGATTCGCGGCGGGCACATCGATTTGTCGGTGCTCGGCGCCATGGAAGTCTCCGAGGGCGGCGATCTCGCGAACTGGATGGTGCCCGGCAAGGTCGTCAAGGGCATGGGCGGCGCCATGGACCTCGTCGCGGGCGTCAAGCGGATCGTCGTCGTCATGGAGCACACCTCGAAGGACGGGACGCCCAAGTTCAAACAGCGCTGCGAGCTGCCGCTCACGGGCGCGAATGTCGTCGACATGCTGATCACGGACCTCGCGGTGTTCACGCGCAATTCGCGCAAGGATCCGTTCCGGCTCATCGAAATCGCGCCCGGCATCACACGCGAGGAGCTGCGCAAGAAGACGCCCGCGCATTACATGGAATGACGCGCCGCCGCTGATGACCGCCCTGACTCATTTGCAGCGCCTCGAAGCGGAGAGCATCCACATCTTTCGCGAGGTCGTCGCCGAATGCGAGAAGCCCGTGCTGCTCTATTCGATCGGCAAGGACAGCTCCGTGATGCTGCATCTCGCGCTCAAGGCCTTCGCGCCGGCGAAGCCGCCGTTTCCCCTGTTGCAGATCGCGAGCGGCTGGGATTTTCGCGCGATGCTCGAGTTCCGCGACGCCACGGCGCAAAGGCTCGGGCTCGAGCTGCTCGTGTACACGAACGAAGCGGGCGCGCGCACCGGCGTCAAGCCCTGGACGCCCGGCACCGCGTACGCCGACCTCATGTTGACGCAGGCGCTGCGGCAGGCGCTCGATAGCTTCGGATTCGATGCGGCCTTCGGCGGCGGACGGCGCGACGAGGAGAAGAGCCGCGCCAAGGAGCGCATATTCTCGTTTCGCTCGGCGCAGCACCGCTGGGACCCGAAGAACCAGCGCCCGGAGCTCTGGCAGCTCTACAACGCGCGCAAGAACCGCGGCGAGAGCATTCGGGTATTTCCGCTCTCGAATTGGACCGAACTCGATATCTGGCAGTACATCCACCTCGAGGACATTCCGATCGTTCCGCTGTATCTCGCGGCGCCGCGCCCGGTCGTGCGGCGCGACGGCCGCCTCATCATGGTCGACGACGACCGCCTGCCGCTGCGGGAACACGAGCGCGTTGAAACCAAGAGCGTGCGCTTCCGCACGCTCGGCTGTTACCCGCTGACCGGAGCCACCGAGAGCACCGCGGCGAGCCTCACGGACGTGATTCGCGAGATGCTGCTCGCCACGGGTTCCGAGCGCGAAGGGCGCGCCGTCGACCACGACGCCGCGGCCTCGATGGAGAAGAAAAAGCAGGAGGGATACTTTTGATGGCTGCTGGGCCGGCGTCCAAGTCCCTCGAATCCGACCTGGTCTCGACGGACATCGAGGCTTACTTGAGGCTGCACCAGCACAAGAGCCTGCTGCGCTTCATCACCTGCGGATCCGTCGACGACGGCAAGTCCTCGCTGATCGGCCGCCTGCTCTACGAAACGAAGATGATCTACGCCGATCAGCTCGCGGCGCTGGCGACGGATTCGAAGCGGGTCGGCACGCGTGGCGGGGAAATGGACTTCGCGCTGCTAGTCGACGGCCTCTCGGCCGAGCGCGAACAGGGAATCACGATCGACGTCGCTTACCGGTTCTTCTCGACTGAAAAGCGCAAATTCATCGTCGCGGACACGCCGGGTCACGAGCAATATACGCGCAACATGGTCACGGGCGCCTCGACCGCGGATCTGGCAGTGATCCTGATCGATGCGCGCAAGGGGGTGCTCACGCAAACCCGCCGCCACAGTCACATCGTGTCGCTGCTCGGCATCTCGAAGATCGTGCTTGCGGTCAACAAGATGGATCTGGTCGGATACTCCGAGCAAGTATTCCGCGACATCGAGCGCGAATTCGCGGCCTTCGCGGCGCAGATCCAACTGAGCGACGTCACCGCGATTCCGGTTTCGGCGGTCGAGGGCGACAATGTCGTCGCCGGCGGCGCGGCGATGCCGTGGTACCGGGGCCCCACGCTGCTCGACCGCTTGGAGAGCATCGAGCTCGGCGACGCCGCCGCGGCGAAGCCGTTTCGCCTGCCGGTTCAATGGGTCAATCGCCCGAATGCCGAATTTCGCGGCTTCGCCGGGCTGATCGCGAGCGGCATCGTGCGGCCGGGCGATCGGCTGCGCGCGCTGCCCTCGGGTCGCACGAGCCGCGTCGCGCGCATTCTTGCCGCCGGCAACGACGCGCCCTATGCGGTCGCCGGAGAGTCGGTGACCCTGACACTCGACGACGAGATCGACGTGAGCCGCGGCGACGTGCTGGCTGCCGCCGATTCACCGCCGCCGGTCGGGGACCAGTTCGAGGCGACGATCGTCTGGATGCACGACGATCCGCTGCTGCAGGGCCGCACCTATCTGTGCAAGATCGGCTCCAAGACGATCAATGCGACCGTCTCGCCGATCAAGTACCGCATCAACGTGAATACGCTCGAGCACTTGCCGGCCAAGAAGCTCGATCTCAACGATATCGGTGTTTGCGTGCTCGAGCTCGGCAGTCCGATCGCATTCGAACCCTACCGGGACAGCCGCGCGCTCGGCGGATTCATCCTCATCGACCGGCTCAACAACAACACGGTCGGCGCGGGCTTGCTGAAATTCGCGCTGCGCCGCTCCGACAACGTTCATTGGCAGGCGCTCGACGTCAACAAGCGCGCGCGCGCGAAGTTGAGCCATCAGAGGCCGTGCGTGCTGTGGTTCACGGGGCTTTCCGGCGCCGGCAAGTCGACGATCGCCAATCTCGTCGAAAAGCGCCTGCACGCCGACGGCCGCCACACCTATCTGCTCGACGGCGACAACGTGCGCCACGGATTGAATCGCGATCTCGGCTTCACCGACGCCGATCGTGTCGAGAACATTCGGCGGATCGGCGAGGTCGCGCGCCTCATGGTCGATGCGGGCCTCATCGTATTGGTTTCGTTCATCTCGCCGTTCCGGGCAGAACGGGACATGGCGCGCAGCCTCGTCGCGGCGGGCGAGTTCGTCGAGGTGTTCGTCGATACGCCGCTCGCGGAGGCGGAGTCGCGCGACGTCAAAGGCCTTTACAAGAAAGCCCGCCGCGGCGAATTGAAGAATTTTACGGGCATCGACTCGCCCTACGAGGCGCCGGAGCGTCCGGAATTGCACCTGGACACGACGCGATTATCGCCGGAGGCGGCCGCGGACGCGGTCATCGCCTATTTGCGCGACTTCGAGATCATCGACGTCGATCGGACCTGGGAAATCTAATCCGCGAAGGTGCGGCGAAACTCAGACACTCGCCGGCGCACTCGCCGCGGCGCTCGCCGCAGCGCTTGCGAGCTTCGCATCGGCGCGCCGGCGCTGCTCGTCGTGGACGTCCGCTGCGGTGAGCCCGGTATTGGCGGCGATGATGTCGATCAGGCGGTGCTGCGGATCGCGCGGCAGCGTCACTTCGTGGAGGCGCTCCCAGATCCGAATCCGCTCCTCGGCGGTCTTCAGCCGCGAGGATTGCTCGGCAAGATCGAGCTTGCGCCGTTCGGCGTTTTCCGCCTGCTGGTGCGCAAGCCGGGCCCGGAAGTCCATCGACGGATCATCCGACGGCACGCTCGCGCCGCGCCCGCTCAAGTAATTCTGTTTGTCTTGCATCGCATGGGACTCCAAGGTGGTGCAGACACGGTACCATTGTCCGGCCTCGGGCGGATCGATTTCTGGTGCGTCGTTGGCCAATATTGGAGTGCGGGCCCCCGGCTTGGGGTCCGATTGCTGAAATAGCGCCGCTCGCGGCGCCACGATCTGAAAGGAGAGTCTCAATGACGATTTCAATTTACGATGCCTCGATTCCCAGCCTGGTTCGCGGCTTGACGAATTTGTCGGCCATTCTCGACAAGGCGGCCGCGCATGCGGCTGCGCGCAAGTTCGATCCGGCAGTTCTGCTGCAGGCGCGCTTATTTCCCGACATGCTCCCGCTGACGCGGCAGGTGCAGATCGTTTGCGATACCGCCAAGGGCGCGGCCGGCCGCCTCGCGGGAAAGGAAGTTCCCAAACACGAGGACAATGAGGCGAACATTGCGGAGCTCAAGGCGCGCATTCAGAAAACCATCGACTTCGTGCAGAGCGTGACCCCGGAGGCGCTCGCCGGCGCCGAGACGCGCCCGATCGTACTGACGTTCCCGACGAATACCTTGAATTTCACGGGCCTCAGCTATCTGACGCACTTCGTTTTGCCGAATTTCTATTTCCACGTGAGCGTCGCATACGCGCTGCTGCGCAATAACGGCGTCGAACTCGGCAAGCGGGACTACCTCGGAGCGATTCAGTAGGCGTAGCGGCCGCCGTGTCCGCCCCGAACGCAGCCTGCCCGGCTGCGCTCGGGGGTGGCGGCCGGCGCATTCCGCGGGTCCGCTACCGCGCCATGCGATCGAGCGCCGGAAAGTGCTTGCGCGCATACGCGAGGATCTGCTTGTCCGTCGGATGGTCCGCGGTCTCGACCGCGACCACGAGCTTCGCGAGCGCGGCGTGCTTTGCGCCGAGATAAGTCATGAAGTCATGTTTGGTCTGCGCAGGTCCGATCAAGAGGATCTCGCGCGCCCCAGCGAGCGACTTGGCGACCTCTTCGAAGAACGGATAATCCGCGACTTCGTGGTGTGCCTTGGTGTGCTTGCCGTCATCGCGATGGCTTTGGTGATGATGCGCATGCACCACGGAGTGCTGCTGCTCGGTCTCGGTCAACTGCCAAGTGGAAGCCTTGAGGTGATCGATCCAGACCACGGCGTGGTAGTGGGACATTCCAAACTCCTTGATTCAACGCTGTGCGCTTGGGGCGCGAGGGCTCTATTGTAAGCCCCCGAACGGCCGAGAATCTCAAGGATCCGCGCTCCTCGCGGCGCCATAAGTGTTTGTCCCACTTGCCTGCGGCGCCGGAATGTCACCCGATTGACCGCATGACGGTGCCAGAATCGAACGATATTTGCAGGCGCTAGGCTGGGCGGCGATTCCTCGCGTATTCTCGACGGCGCTGCGCGCGATCGGGCTCGAGGCGACAACGGAGATTTGAATCATGCAGGATGTATCCCTTCGACCGGCACTCGATCCCGAACAGCTGCGCAAGCTCGACGCGTATTGGCGGGCCGCGAATTATCTGGCAGTCGGGCAGATTTATCTGCGCGATAATCCGCTGCTGCGCGAGCCGCTGCAGCCGCAGCACATCAAGAGCATGCTGCTCGGCCACTGGGGCACGACACCCGGCCAGAATTTCATTTACACGCATCTGAATCGGATCATCAAGCAACACGATCTCGACATGATCTACATGTCGGGACCCGGGTCACGGCGGACCCGCGGTGGTCGCGGGCACCTACCTCGAGGGCACCTATAGCGAGGTCTACCCGGAGATCAGCCGCGACACCGACGGCTTGCGGCGCCTGTTCAAGCAATTCTCGTTTCCCGGCGGAATTCCGAGTCACGCGTCGGCCGAATGCCCCGGCTCGATCCACGAGGGCGGCGAACTCGGCTACAGCCTGAGTCATGCGTTCGGCGCGGTGTTCGACAATCCCTCGCTCATTGTCGCCTGCGTGATCGGCGACGGCGAGGCCGAAACCGGTCCGCTCGCGACCGCATGGCACTCGAACAAATTCTTGAATCCCGAGACCGACGGAGCGGTGCTGCCGATCCTGCACCTGAACGGCTACAAGATCGCCAATCCGACGATCCTCGCGCGCATTTCCCGGGAGGAGCTCGAGCAGCTGTTGCGAGGCCTCGGCTGGACGCCGCATTTCGTCGCCGGCAGCGAACCCGCAGCGATGCACGAGGCGATGGCAGCGACGCTCGATCGGGTGCTCGAGCAGATTCACGATGCGCAGCGCGCCGCGCGCGAGCGCGGCGAGAATGCGCGGCCGCGCTGGCCGATGATCGTGCTCGATTCGCCGAAAGGCTGGACCGGCCCGAAGGAAATCGACGGCGTTCCCAACGAGGGCACGTTCCGCTCGCACCAGGTGCCGCTCACGGACCCGGCGACGAATCCCGCGCATCTGCGGCAGCTCGAGCAGTGGCTGAGGAGCTACCGGCCCGAGGAGCTGTTCGACTCCAGCGGCCGCCTGCTTCCCGAGATCGCGGCGCTCGCGCCCGAGGGTGAGCGGCGCATGGGCGCCAATCCCCACGCGAACGGCGGGATTTTGCTGCGCGATTTGCGCATGCCCGACTTCGCCGATTATGCGGTGAGCGTCGTTGTGCCCGGCGTGCAGGGAATCGGCGACACGCGCGTGCTCGGTCCTTTCTTGCGCGACGTCGTGCGGCTCAACGAGGAGCAGCGCAATTTTCGCGTGTTCGGCCCCGACGAGACGGTCTCCAACGGGCTCGAGGCGCTATTCCAGGCGACCAATCGCCAATGGGAGGCGCCCACGGCCGCGAATGACGCCTACCTCGCGCGCTCGGGACGCGTCATGGAGATGCTCAGCGAACACCAATGCGAGGGTTGGCTCGAAGGCTACCTGCTCACGGGCCGGCACGGATTGTTCAATTGCTACGAAGCTTTCATTCATATCATCGACTCGATGTTCAATCAGCACGCGAAATGGCTCAAAGTCACGGCGCATTTGCCGTGGCGGCGCAAGATCGCGTCGCTGAACTACCTGCTGTCCTCGCACGTTTGGCGCCAGGATCACAACGGATTCACGCATCAGGACCCCGGCTTCCTCGATCACGTCGTCAACAAGAAATCCGAGATCGTGCGTGTCTATCTGCCGCCCGACGCCAATTGCCTGCTGTCGGTCATCGACCATTGCCTGCGCAGCCGCCACTACGTCAACGTGGTCGTTGCCGGCAAGCATCCCGCGCCGCAGTGGCTCTCGATGGACCAGGCGATTACCCACTGCACCTCAGGGATCGGCATCTGGCAGTGGGCCAGCAACGACCAGCAGTCCGACCCCGACGTCGTGCTCGCCTGCGCGGGCGACGTGCCCACGCTCGAGACGCTCGCCGCGGTCACGATCCTGCGCGAGCACCTGCCGGCGCTGCGGGTGCGCGTCGTCAACGTCGTCGACTTGATGAAACTGCAACCGAGCTCCGAGCATCCGCACGGCTTGAGCGACCGCGAATTCGACTCCTTGTTCACGGCCGACAAGCCCGTGGTGTTCGCCTTCCACGGCTATCCCTGGCTCATTCATCGGCTGACCTACCGGCGCCACAATCACGACAACATGCACGTGCGCGGGTACAAGGAGGAGGGGACGATCACGACGGCATTCGACATGACGGTGCTCAACGAGCTCGACCGCTTCCATCTGGTCATGGATGTCATCGACCGGGTGCCGCAAGCCGGCAGCGCCGGCGTCTACCTGGCGCAGCGCCTCCGCGACAAGCTCGTCGAGCATAAGCACTACATCGAGGAGAACGGCCGCGACCTGCCAGAGATACGCGACTGGAAGTGGTCGAACGCGCCGAGTTGAGGCTCGCTAGCGCAGCAGTCGCGCCGCGATCGTCGAGACGGCGCTGATCAGCGCGTCGGACTGCGGCACCTGGGTCGCATTGGAAGGCATTTGCCCGCCCGGCGTCATGTGATCGATGAGATGCGGTACTACTTGCGCGAGCAGAGTGCCGGCCTCCTGCGGATTGATCCCAAGCTGTTGGGCGATGCGGCCGATCGATCCGCTGCCGAGTGCCTGCGCGATCTCGGCGCCCGTCACGGACTGATTTTGCCCGGTGCCGATCCAGGAGCCGACCTGGCTCGCAAGGCCGCCTTGCGAAAGCTGATTCACGAGTCCGCCGACGCCGCCGTGCTGCTGCAACAGAGTTTCGAGCGCCTGGGCAATCGGCGGCTGCCCCGCAACGCCAGAGTTGTTCGCCGATAACAGACTGCCGAGTGCCGCATCCAGAAATCCCATTGCTATCGTCCCCCTGAGAAAAGCCTCGCAGGCCGTAGTGAAAAGAATATGCAAATCGCGATGGCGCGCATGATGCCACAGCCGCGCGCCGCACGACAGCCGCGCGCCGCACGACAGCCGCGCGCCGCACGACAGCCGCGCGGGTCGCGCTAGATGATTCGATCGCGCCGTAAGTCGGCGTAGCGCTGCGGCGAGAGCGCTAGCAGCTCGCGGTAGACGGCGTCGTTGTCCGCGCCGAGCGTGGGCGCGGATGAGCGTATCGTGCCCGGCGTGCGCGAAAGTTTCGGCGCGACGTTCTGCATCTTGAGCGCGCCCATCGTCGGATGGCGGAACGTGATGATCGCCTCGCGGGCGGCGAATTGCGGATCGTCGAGCATGTCCGGGGCGCGGTAGATGAGTCCGGCCGGTACGCCGAACCGGTCCATGAGATCGAGCAGGTCGCGAGTCGAGAGCGTCGTGGTCCACGCGCCGATGAGCTCGTCGAGTTTGCGCTGATTGCGGCCGCGCGCGAGATGATCGGCGTAGGCGGGGTCTTCCGCGAGTTGCGGCCGCCCCATGGCTTCCGCGAGCCGGCGGAACACCGTGTCCTGATTGGCGCCGATGACGACCAGGCCGTCGTCGCGCGTCGGGTAGACGTTCGACGGCGCGATGTTCGGCAAAATCGCACCGGTACGCTCTCGGATATAGCCGGTCTTGTCATATTCCGTCACCAGCGACTCCATCATGTTGAGCACCGACTCATAGATCGCCGCGT
The DNA here is from genome assembly GCA_963782845.1 of uncultured Gammaproteobacteria bacterium. Lineage (GTDB taxonomy): Bacteria > Pseudomonadota > Gammaproteobacteria > Steroidobacterales > Steroidobacteraceae > Bog-1198. The sequence continues at coordinate 55,666 of CAWALM010000005.1, forward strand.
CGACCACCTGCCCGCGCCCGGTCTTTTCGCGATGGTGCAGCGCTGAAAGCGCGCCGACACAGGCGAAGGTCGCGGCCAGGGAGTCGCCGATGCTGATGCCCATGCGCGACGGCGGTGTCGAAGGATCTCCGACCACGTAGCGCAGGCCGCCCATCGCCTCGCCGATCGCACCGAAGCCCGCGCGGTGTGCGTACGGGCCGGTCTGGCCGTAGCCCGATACGCGAATCATGATGAGCCGGGGATTGATCGCACTCAGTGTCTCGTAGTCGAGGCCCCATTTCTCCATCGTGCCGGGGCGAAAATTCTCGAGCAGGAAGTCGGTGTTGGCGGCGAGTTCCTTGAGCAGCTGCTGGCCCTCGGGCCGGCGCAGATCGAGCGTAATCGACTTCTTGTTGCGGGAGATCACGGGCCACCACAAGGATGCGCCCTGGGCATCGAGGCGCCCCCAATGCCGCATCGGATCGCCGATGATCGGCGCTTCGATCTTGATGACCTCGGCTCCCATGTCGCCGAGCAGCTGCCCGCAGAAAGGGCCGGCGATCAGCGTGCCGAGTTCGACGACCCGCAGATCCGACAGCGCCCCGCGGGTGAATTCGATGGGTTTCAAGGTTTGCTGGGAGTGCTTTAGTATGGAAGGTCGGCGGCAGCGCCGCGGCTGCGGAAATGGTAACGAACTCGAGCTTGGAATGAAAATCGAAATCATCGAAGTGGGCCCACGCGACGGCTTGCAGAGCCAGAGCGTCCCGCTGCCCACCGCGGTCAAGGCCGAACTCATCGCACGCCTCGTTGCGGCGGGCCTGCGCCGTATCGAGGTCACGAGCTTCGTGAATCCGAAGCGCGTTCCGCAAATGGCCGATGCCGAGGCGCTGCTCGCGGCGTTGCCGAAGGTCCCCGGCGTTTCCTACATCGGGCTCGTGCTGAATCGCAAGGGCTTTGAGCGCGCGCGCGCCGCGGGCTGCGACGAGGTCGGCATGGCGGTCAGCGCGAGCGACAGCTTCAATCGGCGCAATCAGGGCGTCAGCACCCAGGAGTCGATCGAGGCCTGGCTCGATATCGCACCCGCGGCCCGCGCCGCCGGCATCAAGGCGCATGTGACGATCGCGACGGCCTTCGGCTGTCCGTACGAGGGCGCGGTCGACGCGCAGCGTGTGTTCGAGATCGCCGAGCAGTGCGCGGATGGCGGGCCCGGCGAATTGGCGATCGCAGACACGATCGGCGTCGGGGTGCCCACGCAGGTCGCCGACCTGCTGTCCGGATTGCGTGAGCGGCTGCCCGGAACGCCGCTGCGCGCGCATTTTCACAATACCCGCAATACCGGTCTCGCGAACGCTTATGCGGCCGTCACGGCCGGCGCGGCTGCGCTCGATGCGAGCATCGGCGGCATCGGTGGATGTCCGTTCGCGCCGGCGGCCACGGGCAATATCGCAACCGAGGACTTGCGCTACCTGCTCGGGCGCATGGGCGTCGAGACCGGCGTTTCCATCGACAGCCTGATTGCGACGAGCCGCTGGCTCGAGCTGCAGCTCGGAGTGCCGGTTCCCGGCATGGTCGTGAAGGCCGGCAATTTTCCGTAGCGCCGCCCGCGGCTCGCCGCGCGCCGCGGCCGCTGGGTCCGCTAAAAGCGCAGCGACAGGCAGCTCAAGCCGCCGTCCATCTTGCGAAACTCCGAAACCGGCAGCGGCACGACCGAGTAGCCCAGTGCGCGCAGCGCGGCGCTCAATCGTGGGTAGCCCTCGGCAATGAGCACCTGCTCGTTGACGCGCACACAATTCGCCGCATAGGACTCGTCGGGTTCCACGGTGAGAATCTCATAGTCGCGGAATTCGGCGACCGGCTGCAACTCCGGTGCGAGCACCAGGCGGCCTTCTCCGAGGTAGGCGAGACCGGACTTCAAATGCAGCAAGCCGCGGTTGTCGCGAATGTCGACGACCGAGCTCGTGTAGCCCTGCGCGCCGAGCAGCCGCGCGAGCTGCGTGGCGCCGGCCTCGTTGGTGCGCGCGGACAGGCCGATGAAGAAGTGCTCGCCCGCTTGGCAGATATCGCCGCCGTCGACGCTGCCCGGCGAGTCGATGCACGCCGCCTCGCGGCCGAGCTCGAGGAGCGCCTGTCGGATCGCGTCCACCTCGCCTTGCCGCGAGGCCGCGCCGGGGCGGGTCAGGATTGTTGCGGACGCGCATAGCACCGCGGTGTCCTCGACGAAAGTGCTGTCGGGATATGCAGGATCCGCAGGCAAGGTTCGCACCTCGAGTCCACAGGCGCGCAGCGCCGCGCAGTATGCCGCGTGCTGGGCGAGCGCCGCCTCGAGATCCGGGCGGCCGAGCTGCGCGCTCGTGAGGCCTTGCGCAAACGTGGGTCCGGGCAGCCGCGTCAAGGCGTGTAAAAAACGATACGACATCGCGGCTCGTCCTCGAGGTAAAATCCGATTCTAATCGATTGCCGCCTCACTTCAGCCTCCGAACGGATATTCCAGCGCTGCGGCGTCCGCGTTGCGCCTGCCGAGGCCCGCAATCGGTCAGTCGCGCCCAACCCGGCTGGCCGAGCAAAATCCGGCCCAGCGGGGAAAATCCGGCATAATGATCCGATGTCCCGTGCCGCCGCCGATCCTCTCGCCTCGAATCAGACCACGATTGCCGCGGGCGTGAGCCCCGCACACTGGCGCGGTGTGCCGATCGCGGCCGTGCTCTTCGATCTCGACGGCACATTGCTCGATACCGCCGGCGACATTTCGCTCGCGCTGAATCGCGCGATCGCCGAATATGGATGGCAGCCGGTCGCCGAGAGCGATACGCGCACCATGATCGGCCGCGGCGGCCCGATGTTGGTTGAGCGCGCCGCGCAGCTGCAGCAGCGCGCGCTCGATGCGGCGACTCACGCCGCGATCGTCGACCGGTTCTTCTACCATTACGGCGCGCTTCAGGACAACGATGAATGCGCGGCGCGCCCGTTTGCGGGAGCGACCGAGGGCTTGCGGCGCCTGCACGAGGCGGGACTTCGCACCGGCGTCGTCACGAACAAGCAGCAGCGCTTCGCAATCTCGCTCGCCAAGCGGCTCGGGTTCCATGGCTGGATCGACGTCGTCGTGGGCGGCGACAGCTGCGCGCGCCGCAAGCCGGATCCGATGCCGGTGCTGTTCGCCTGCGATTCCCTCAAGGTTGCGCCGGCGAACACGCTGTTCGTCGGAGACTCGATCAACGACGTGCAGGCCGCGCGCGGGGCCGGAGTGCCGATCGTTTGTGTTCCCTACGGCTACAACGAGGGCATGGATCCGCGCACGCTGCCCTGTGATCAGCTCATCGAGAGCATCGCGGATCTGCCGGCGTTGCTGCTGAGCGCACCCGTGCCTTAGAGTGCGGACACCGTGAACGCGAGTCGACCCAACCCGCAGGCCGGCGAATCCTCGCAGCGGGCGCAACGACAAACCGAGATCGTCGAGGCGCTCGAGCGCGTGCTGCCGTCGCGCACCATCCTGCATCGGCACGAAGATACGGCCCCGTATGAATGCGACGGCCTGACGGCCTATCGCGAATCGCCGCTGCTCGTCGTGATGCCGGAAACGGAGGCGCAACTGGTGTCGCTGCTTGCGGCCTGCCATGCGCTCGGCGTGCCGATCGTGCCGCGCGGCGCCGGCACGGGCCTGTCGGGCGGCGCGCTGCCGCATCGGCTTGGGCTGAGCCTCTCGCTCGCGAGATTCAATCGCATTCTGCGCATCGATCCGCTCTCGGCGACCGCAACGGTGCAATGCGGAGTCCGCAATCTCGCGATCAGCGAGGCGGCGGCGCCCTACGGTCTTTATTATGCGCCGGATCCTTCCAGCCAGATCGCCTGCACCATCGGCGGCAACGTCGCGGAAAACTCCGGCGGCGTGCACTGCCTCAAATACGGCCTGACGCTGCACAACGTGCTGCGGGTACGCGGCTACAACGCGGCCGGCGAGTCTGTGGAGTTCGGCTCCGAGGCCATGGACGCGCCCGGCTTGGATCTGCTGCCGCTCGTCGTCGGCAGCGAAGGCATGCTCGCCGTGATGACGGAAATCACCGTCAAGCTGGTCCCAAAGCCGCAGCTTGCCCGCTGCATCATGGCGAGTTTTGCGGACATCGAATCTGCGGGCGCCGCGGTCGCCGCCGTGATCGCGCGCGGCATCATTCCTGCGGGGCTCGAGCTCATGGACCAGCCGATGACCGCGGTTGCCGAGGCCTACGTGCATGCCGGTTACGATCTCGCGGCGGCCGCGATCCTGCTCTGCGAAAGCGACGGCACGCCGGAGGAGGTCGAGGAGGAGATCGGCCGGATGACCGAGGTTCTCGAGCAGAGCGGTGCGACGCGAGTCGAAGTGAGCCGCGACGAGGCGCAGCGCCTGAGGTTCTGGAGCGGCCGCAAGAACGCATTCCCGGCATCCGGCGGCATCAGCCCGGACTACATGTGCATGGATTCGACGATTCCGCGCAAGTGTCTCGCCGAGATGCTGCGTTCGATCGAAGCCATGGCGCAAAAATACCAGCTGCGCTGCGTCAACGTATTTCATGCCGGTGACGGCAATCTGCATCCGCTGATCTTGTTCGACGCCAACGACCCGGACCAATTGCTGCGCTGTGAACGCTTCGGGGCCGAGATCCTCGAGGCGAGCGTGCGCGTCGGCGGCACGGTCACCGGCGAACACGGTGTCGGCGTCGAGAAGCTCAATTCCATGTGCGTGCAGTTTTCGGCGGCCGAACGCGAGGCGTTTTTCGCGGTCAAGCGCGCATTCGACCCGAACGGCCTGTTGAATCCCGGCAAGGTGATTCCGACGCTGCACCGCTGCGCCGAGTACGGCAAGATGCACGTCCATCGCGGGCTGCTGCCGTTCCCGCAGCTGCCGCGATTCTGACCATGGAGTCGGACCCCGAACTGCGCAGGCTCATCGACCGGGTGCTCGCCGCCGGGTCTCGCGGTGCCGCGCTCGCGATTCGCGGCGGCGGCACCAAGGCGTTCTACGGAGAGGCGCCGCGCGGCGAACCGCTCGAGATCGGGGCGCTCTCGGGCATCAGCAGCTATGAGCCGAGCGAACTCGTGGTCACTGCGCGCGCCGGCACGCCGCTCTCCGAACTCGAGGCCGTGGTCGCGGCGAGCGGCCAGTGCCTCCCCTGCGAGCCGCCGCGCTTCTCAGCCGGCGGCACCGTCGGCGGCATGGTCGCGGCCGGGTTGTCGGGACCCGCGCGCGCAAGCGTCGGAGCGCTCCGCGATTTCGTGATGGGCGTGACCCTGCTCGACGGCCGCGGCGAGATCTTGCAGTTCGGCGGGCAGGTCATGAAGAACGTCGCCGGCTACGACGTCTCGCGGCTGCTTGCCGGATCCTGGGGCGTGCTCGGCGTGCTCTGCGAAGTATCCCTGAAGGTGGTGCCGCTCGCGCGGGCGACGGCGAGCTTGTGCTTCGAATGCGACGAGGCGCAAGCGCTGCGCGCGCCTGCAAGGCTGGGCGGCGCAAGCGCTGCCGCTGCGTGCGAGCAGCTGGCATCGTGGGGAGCTGCGCGTGCGCCTCGAGGGCGCCGAATCGGCGGTGCGCGCGGCACAGATCAAGCTCGGCGGCGCGCAGCTTGCGCCGCTTGCCGCGGCGCTCTGGTGGGATTCGCTGCGCGACCATGGCCATGAGTTTTTCCGCCCGAGTGAAGCCGAACTCGCGGCGGGGCAGAACCTTTGGCGTCTTTCGGTGCCGCCCGTCGTGGCGCCGCTGGATTTGTCCGGGACCCAGCTCATCGAGTGGGGCGGCGCGCTGCGCTGGTGGCGCAGCGCTGCGCCGGCGGCGCAAATTCGAGAAGTCGCGGCACGCGTCGGCGGGCATGCCGGCTTGGTGCGCGCCGCCGACAAGTCCGCCGGCGCGTTCGCGCGGCCCAGCGAGACGCTGATGCAGATACACCGGCGCCTGAAGGCCGCGTTCGACCCGCAGGGCATCTTCAATCCCGGGCGCCTATATGCAGATCTTTGAGGCCGCGCAATGCAGACGACTCTGAGCGCCGAGTTCAAGAACACGCCCGAGGGCGCCGAATCCGAGGCGATCCTGCGCAAGTGCGTGCATTGCGGGTTCTGCAACGCGACGTGTCCCACGTATCAGCTATTGGGCGACGAACTCGATGGGCCGCGCGGGCGCATTTACCTCATCAAGCAAGTGCTCGAGGGGGCACCGGTGACCCGCAGCACGCAGCTTCACCTCGACCGCTGCCTGACTTGCCGCAATTGCGAGACGACTTGTCCGAGCGGCGTGGAATTCGGCGCCTTGATCGACATCGGCCGGCGCATCGTCGAGCAGCGCGTCGCGCGCCCGGCGGCGCAGCGGACGCTGCGATGGCTGCTCAAGGAGTGCCTGACATCGCGCGCCTTCGGACCGTTGTTGCGCATGGCGCGCCGCGTGCGGCCGCTATTGCCGCGCGCATTGCGGCTCAAAGTGCCGGCCGCGGCGGCCGGCGGCCAACCGGCGACCCGGGTCCGCGGCATCGCGCAGATGCGCGTGCAGCGGCGCCGGATGTTGCTGCTCGCCGGCTGCGTGCAGCCGTCGATGCAGCCCAACATCAATCGCGCGACCGCGCGCGTGCTCGCCGCCGCCGGAATCGAAACGGTCACCGCCCCGCAAGCGGGCTGCTGCGGCGCTTTGCGCCTGCACCTCGCCGATCACGAGGGCGCGCTCGCCGACATGCGCCGAAACCTCGATGCGTGGTGGCCTCTGATCGCCGCGGGCGAGGTCGAGGCCGTCGTCGTCAACGCCTCCGGCTGCAGCGTCACGGTCAAGGACTACGGGCATGCGCTGCGCCACGATCCGGCCTACGCCGCGCGAGCGGCAAAGCTCAGCGCGATCGCCCGCGATGTGAGCGAACTGCTGCCCGACCTCGCAGCGTCGCTCAAATCCCGGGTGCGCGTCCGCCCCGCGCAGCCGGTGGCATTTCATTCGCCCTGCAGCCTGCAGCACGGCCAGCGCTTGCGCGGCCTCGTCGAGACGCATCTCGGCGCCTTGGGGTTCGAGATCAAAATCCCCGCGGCCGAGAGCCACTGGTGCTGCGGTTCGGCCGGCACCTATTCGGTGTTGCAGCCGGCGCTCGCCTATACACTTCGCGACCGAAAGCTCGAGAACCTCGCGGCGCTCGGGGCGAGCTGCATCGCGTCGGCGAACATCGGCTGCATCCAGCACCTGCAGAGCGGCACTGCGACGCGCGTCGTGCACTGGATCGAACTGCTCGACGAAGCGCTCGACTAGCAAGCCGCACGCGCCCGCGTGCGGCGAGACTCAGCCGGCGCTCGGCTTCTTCGGGCCGCCGCGCAACAAGGTGAGCGCGAGCAGCGCGGAGGCGAGCATCAGGAACAGGCTCACTGCGTTGAGCACCGGGGTCGCGCCCTCGCGCATGCGTCCGTACATCATGACCGTGAGTGGCGAATCGGCGCCGACCAGCATCAGCGTCGTATTGAAATCCGCGAACGACATCAGGAACGAGATCGCCGCCGACCCGAACAGCGCGGGGCGCAAATAGGGCAGCAGAATCGTTCGAAACACCGCGGCGCGCGAAGCGCCGAGATTGAGCGCGGCTTCCTCGAGTGTGCGGTCGAAGCGCCGTAAGCGCGCCGCAATCGTCAAGGTCGAAATCGTCGCGAGATACGAAAACTGTCCCAGTACGACCAGCGTGAGCCCCGGCCGCAGGAAGTCGAGGTCCCAGGAGAACAAGGTCATCGGCAAGGTCGGCGAGCCGGCTCGCAAAAGCGAGAATCGAGATGCCGAGTATCACGCCGGGGATCACGAGCGGCGCGAGCATCATCAGCGAGAGGACTTGTTTGCCGCGAAACCGCGCGCGCTCCAGCAGGAACGCGTTGCTGGTGCCGACCAGAACCGAGAGCGCCGTGACCCAGCACGCGACCAGTGCGCTGGTACCGATGCTGCCCAGCAACTCCGAGTCTTGAAACAGCCCGGTGCGCCCCGAGGCTTCGTTGCCGAGGAACCAATCGAGCGTAAATCCGCGCCACGGCGGAGCGGGGTACGGCGCGTTGTTGAACGCGAACACCGCGACGACGATCAGCGGCAGGAACAGGAATGCAAGAAACGCGAGCAAATAGACGAGCGTCGCGGTGCGCAGCCAAACGGGGCGGGGCAGCGACGGAATCATGTGCTGCGCATCACCTCGGAGAAGCGCTGGCCGCTCGCCCTCAAGCCGATCACGACGATCGCGGTCGAGAGGCCGAGCAGCAGGAAGCCGAATGCGGCGCCCTGTTCCCAATTGAAGCGCGTGATGAACTGCGTATAGATTTGCTCGGTGAACCATTGTGAGTTCTTGCCGCCGAGCAGCGTCGGAGTCAGGTAATTTCCGAGCGTCAGCATGAAGACCACGATGCAGCCGGCCGTGATGCCGGGCGCCGCGTGCGGAACGACGATCGTGCGAAGCACCGTCCAGCCGTTCGCGCCGAGATCATAGGCCGCCTCGATCAGCGAATTGTCGAGGCTCTCCAGGCTCGAGACCAGCGGCACGACCATGAACAGCAGCGAGGTGTAGACCAAGCCCACGAGCAGCGTCGCGTCGTGATAGAGCATCTCGACCGGGACGGCCGTGAGGCCCAGCTTCACGAGCAGCCCCGGCAGCACGCCGGACTCGCGCAGCAGGATCATCCATCCGAGCGTGCGGACGGTCTCGCTGACCCAAAACGGTATCAGGCAGACGATGAACAGCAGCGAACTCGCTCGTCCGCGCGCCAATTTCGCGATGATCCACGCGATCGGAAACGCGACGATGAGGGTCAGCAGCGTCGCAACGATCGACATCACGGCGGTGCGCACGAACACGTGCCAGTAGAGCGGTTCTGCGAAGAAGGTGCGATATTGCGCGAGGCTCGGTGCATACTCGCGCGGGCCGGTGCGTTCGCGGAACGATAGGATCGCCAGATCGACATGCGGCAGGATGATCAGTGCGCCGAGCCACAGCAGCGCGGGCGCGAGCAGCAGCCACAGCGTCAAACGCGCCTGCCAGCGCCGCGGCAGGCCCGCATCAGTCATGCGAATCTGCAACCCCGGCGCGCGCCTTGAAAGCAGGTCGCCCGCTCGGGATCGAAGCTGAATAGCACGAGTTCCTGGACCTTGAGATCCGAGAATTGGCCGGTCTGTGGCAGCGCGATGCGAAATTCCCGTCTGGTGCGCGCCTCCTGCAGGAGTACCGCGGAATTTGCGCCGTCGAACAGCAAGCTCTGGACCACGCCGGCATGCGGCGGCTGGCCCGGCGGCAATTCCCCGGCAGCTGCGGCCGAGAGTCACGACCTCCGGACGCACGAACGCCTCGACGGTTTCCCCGGTTTCGATCGCACCGTGGCGTTGCGCGCGGATCGTCCATCCATCCTGGTCGCGACCTCGACGATGCGGCCGTCGGCGCTCTGCGCGCGGCCAATGATGCGGTTGTTCGCGCCGACGAAGCTCGCGACGAATGGCGTCGCAGGGCGGTAATACAGATCCTGCGGCGAAGCCGAGCTGTTCGAATCGCCCCTGACTCATGACGCCGACCCGGTCCGAGAGCACGAGCGCCTCGGATTGGTCATGCGTGATATAGACGAAGGTCGTGCCGAATGCCGCCTGCAGTTGCTTCAGTTCGATCTTCATGTGCTCGCGCAGTTTCAGGTCGAGCGCGCCCAAGGGCTCGTCGAGGAGCAGCAGGGTCGGCTCGAGCACGAGGCTGCGGGCGATCGCGACGCGTTGGCGCTGGCCGCCGGAGAGTTCGTCGACGCGCTTGTCGGCGGCGCCGACGAGGCCGACTCGCTCGAGCATCGCGAGGCTGCGCTTGCTGCGCTCGGGCTTGGGTAAGCCGCGCCGTGCAAGCCCGAAGGCGACATTCTCGCCGACCGACATCATCGGAAACAGCGCGAGCTGCTGGAATACCATGTTGACGGGCCGGCGATTCGGCGCGACGCCGCGCATGCTTTTGCCGCCGATCGCGATGTCGCCGCTATCCGGCTCGATGAAGCCCGCGATCATGCGCAGCAAGGTCGTCTTTCCGCATCCCGAGGGACCCAGGATCGAGAAGAAGCTGCCGCGCTCGACCTGAAGGATAGCGAGTCGACGGCGGTATGGTCGGCGAAGCGCTTGACCACCGCGTCCGCAACGAGGTCGGGCTGGGCGCTCACTGGACTGCCCCGAGCAGCGCCTGTACGAGCGGCTGCGGCCGGTAGCCCAAACTGCTCGGCGTCAGCCCTAGGCGCACGACGACGAGTTCGCGCGAGGGAATGATTGCGACAGTCTGACCATCGTGACCCTCCATCCAAAACGTGTCGTCCGGCAGGCCGAATTCCGCGTCGGGATTCTCGCCCGGCACCTTTGGCTCCGATCCCCACAGCCAAACCTGCCCCCGTCCGTATTGCCCTCCGGACGCGGCGACCGGCGTAGCCATCATATTGACATAGCCGGGCGGCAACAGCTGCTTACCATTCCAGACACCTTGTTGGAGCAGGAACTGTCCATAGCGTGCCCAGTCGCGCGCGATCGCATACATATACGACGAGCCGACCAAGGTTCCGCGCGCATCCGCTTCGAGCGTAGCGCTGTGCATGCCGAGCGCGGCGAACAGCCGCTCGTGAACGAAGGCGAGCGCGCCGGGGCCCGCCGCATCTTGAAACAGGCGCGCGAGGATCACCGCGGTTCCGCTCGAATAGCTCCAAACGGTTCCCGGCGGGTGGTCGAGCGGCTGGGAGCGTGCGAATGCGGCCATGTCGGGCTCGAGGTAGAGCATGCGCGTGACGTCGGAGACGGCGCCGTAGGACTCGTCGAAGTGCAGTCCGCTCGACATGGCGAGCAAATCCGCCACCGTGATCCGGTCGCGCGCATCGCCGGGCGCGGCCGGCCAGCCGGCGCTTTGCTCGAGCCGCAGGCGACCATCCTTGACGAGCAGGCCGATCAATCCGGCCGTCACGGTCTTGGTCATCGACCAGCCGAGCAGCGGCGTCGCGGCGGTAAAGCCGGGCGCATAGCGTTCCGCAACGATCCTGCCGCGATGGACCACGACGATCGCTCGCATCCCGGGCCCGGCGAGCCGTTCGTCCGCGATCAGACCGTCGAGCGCGGCTTCGGTCGCAACCCGTGCGCCGTCCGGCCAGGTCCGCGATTCGAGCGCTTCGGGCGACTGCGGATTTGCGGCGGCGCGCGCGCGCGCAGCCGGCCGACGCCGCAACCGCCGCGGCGGGAATCTTGCCGTCCGGCAGGGCCGCACAGCCGGCACCGTCGCGGTACACGGCGAGCCCACGGCCGATCGCACCAAACAGGCCCGCATGCACGAGTCCGGCGTCGCGATCCACGGACGCCCGCATGAACCGCAATACCGGATTGCCGCTCGCCTGGATATCGTCGCGCAAGCACCTCGTCGGCATCCCGTCCGGCCAGAAACACATTGGAGCAAACGATCTTGGCGGAATAATTCGCCGCGACGCGCAGCAGCGGCGGCGGGTCCGCCCAGATCCATACAATCGCGGCTCCAACGGCAAGCACGCTGCCGGCCGCCGAAACGCAGAGGATTTTCCGGTAATTCTTCAATCTGGACACCCCGATAGGGCGATCATACCTGGAGCTCGGGTTCGGGTTACCATAGCGGTAAGATCCACTCGCAAGAGACAGGCAATCATGACCGAAGCGACGACCCGACGACTGATCCATGAACTGCGAGACGCGATCAAGGATGCCGAGGCGCTCGTGGCGGCGACCGCCGGCGACCTCGGCGAGCGCGCCAAGGAGGCGCGCGACAAGGCCTCCGAATCGGCCGGCAGGGCACAGGCCGGTCTCGAGGAACTCGAGTCGCAGCTTGCGGCCCGGGCCAAAGCCATGGCCGAGGACGCGACGGACTATGTCCGCGAAAATCCCTGGCAGTCGATCGGCATCGCCGCGGCGATCGGCGTGGTCGCCGGTCTGTTGCTCGGCAGGCGCTGAGCCGGTGCCCGAGCCAGCGCCCGAAACGGCACCGGGACTGTTTGCGTCGCTGCAGGCGCATGCTTGCGACGCTGCTCGAGCTCGTCTCGACGCGCATCGAACTCGTCTCGGTCGAAATCGAAGAGCAAATCGAATACGCGGCCGGGATCCTGCTGTGGAGCGTCGCCGCGATCTTCTTCGGGTCGCTCGCCGTCTTGCTGCTCGCCTTGACGATCGTCATCGCATTTTGGGACGATCATCGGCTGCTCGCCGCAGGTCTCGTCACGGGCGCATTTGCGCTGATCGCGATCGGCGCCTACTCTCGTCGTGCGCGCGCGCCTGCGGCGCCGGCCGCAATTCCTCGGGTCCACCGCCGCGGAATTCAAGCGCGATGCGGATGCATTCGGCGACGAGCCGCCATGAGCTCTCGGATCGAGGCGTACGCCGCGCGCCGCAGCCGGCTCATCGCGCGCAGCGAGCGCTTGCGGCACAGCGTGCAGGCGGATGCGGCGGGGCTCGCGGGACGATTGCGATTCGCCGATCAGGTCGTCGCTGTGAGCCGGTCGGGAATCTTCAAGCTCGTGCTGGGCGGCGCCGCGGCGCTTGTTGCTCACGGGCGCGCCGGGCGCTCTGGTCGGCCTCGTTTCGCGCGCCGCGATGCTCTATCCGCTGTTGCGGCGCGCGCTGCTCCTCGTGTCGAGCGCTCCGGGCCGCCGGGGGACGTTAGTCCGCAGCCTTGATTCGATCGAGCACGCGCCCCTCGATTTCCTCGAGGCCCGAGGGGATCGCGGGGTACCAGTGGATGGACTTGCAGCACGCTATCGGGAAATGCCGCCGCGAACTGTGCCTTGAGGCGCGGGTCGATGAAGGGCTCGGTGTTCACGGCCGCGGAGAAGTTGCCGACCGACTTGGTGATCTTCGCGGCGATCTCGGGGCGCATCGTGAAATTGATCCACGCATAGGCTGCCGCGTCGTTGCGGCCGCGGGCCGGCAGCGCGAAGGTGTCGAGCCAGCCGAGCGCGCCGGATCGCGGTACCACGAATTGAATGTCGGGATTCTCGCGGTTGAGCGTCCAGCCGCCCGTGTCCCACATCATCGCGGCGACCACTTCGCCGGCGCGAATTGCGTTGAGCAGCTGGTCCTTGTTGTCGAAGAAGAACTTGAGATTCTTCTTGCACGCCGAAAGCGTCGCGCCGACTTGATCCATGAGCGCGCCATACGCCTTGGGGTCGCCATAGAGCGCGAACGGGTCCTTGCCGGACGCGAATGCGAACGCCATGAGCGTCGGACGGCGCAGTCGAATCGAGGTCTTGCCGGCGAGTTCGGGCTTGCAAAGGTCGGGGTAATCGGCGACCTTGGCGCGCTTGGTGTTGACCACGAGGCCGTCGGTGCCCCAGAGGTACGGCAATCCATACTGTTTGCCGTCGAGCGTGGTGTTTTTGCGCACGATCTCGAGCAGGGCGGGCTGGAATTGCTCGAGCTTGACCTTGCTGAGGTCGATCGGCTTGTAGATGCCGAATTCGCGCTGCGGTCCCGTGATCCGGTCCTGCGACGGCTGCGCGAGATCGTAGCCCGCGCCGCCGGTCGCGCGCAGCTTCGAGATCATTTCCTCGTTGTTCGACAAGGTCAGCTCGACCTCGATGCCGGTTTCTTTCTTGAACGCAGCGATCACATCGGCCGGGACGTAATCGGCCCAGCTGATGATCCGCAGCTTCTGGCTATCGGCGTGCGCGAGGTCCGCGCCCAATGCGAGCGCGAGCGCGAGCAAGCAACACGGCCAGCGATGCCGCATCAGAATGCGTAACCGACCGAGACGATCACCGCCTGCGGATTGAACTCGACGTGCGAGGTGCGAATCACGCCCGCGGTGTCTGCGGTGAGCCGCGCATTGACCTTCGAGGCCGAGAACGAGGCCGTGACATCCCAGTGCGGCTTGGGCCGCCAGGTCAGCCCCACGGTGGCCGCCGGGCCCACCGACGCGGGCAGCGACAATTTCGTCGGACCGCCGCCTACCGCATCGCCCGCAGCGGTCGAAACGCGGTCGTAAAAATAGGTGTAGTTGATGCCCACGCCCACGAAGGGGCGAACCGGGGCCGACTCATCGAGGAAGTTGTATTCGATCAACGCGGTCGGCGCGAACCATTTGACCGAGGAGAGCACCTGGCCGTCGTAGGGCACCGAGCCGAGGTACGCAGGACCGCTGCCTTTGACCTTCGCGACCGGCGGTATACCCAAGGCGAGTTCAAAATTGAAGTGCGGGGACAGGCGGCGCAAATATCCCAGGTACAGTGTTTCCAGATTCTCGGCGTCGAAATTCACGCCGGCCGGGACAAACGGTCCCTTGAGGTCGTCGGCGCTCAAACGATAGAACACGGAGTAGCTGCCGATGCGGAAGTCGTTGCTCCAAGTCTCGTCGGCCGATGCGGCTGCCGAGCAGGAGAGTCCGACGGCGAGGGCCGCAAGCGCAGCGGGCAACGCCCGATTGATGGATGTCGGCATGGGCTAGCTCCCCAGGATCAAGTTGAAGAATGATCGTGCGGCGACCGCGCAGAACGGCGCTTCGGCCGTGTGCGTTTGCTGCACGACTTGCGCTTGCGCGGCCGCGGGCGAGAGGCTGCCGCCGGCGGCCGACTCGTAGAACGCGAACAGCGCGGCCTGACTCTGCTGGAATGCGCCCTGCAGCTCGGCAAATGCGCCCGACGGCGTGCCGTTGATGTCGAGCACGGTGAGTGCTCCCGGAGGCAGTGTGGTGCTCCAGTAGCTTTGCATCGTGAGCGTGTTCACGCTGAAGAACACCGTCGGATCCGCATCGCCGCCACAGAGCAGCGTCGGCGAATGCGGCGCCCAGGCAGGATTGCGCAGATCGTTGGTGTTGAGCGCCTGGCGGAAAGCGAATGCCGGCGCGAGCGTCGGCGACGGGATCGTCGCCGGGATCGCTGCGGGCAGCGGCGGGGAGCCGGGCGGCGCAAGCGGTCCTGCGCCGTCGATGAAGCTCGCCGCATTGATCGCATAGCTCACGCGATAGTCGTCGTTGATGAGGTATGACGTGCCGAATCCGAGATCGAACAGCGGCGTCAACGGATTCGCCGGATCGCTCGGCTCCGCGAGTCCGGCCGTGAGTTCCGCCGAAAGCATCGCGCTCCCCGGGATCGTGACGGTCGGTGTGACGCTGTCGAACAGCGCCGTTTCCGGCAGCTTGCCCTCGGCGAACAGCGTGTCGATCGGCGTCACGCTCGGCAACAGCGTATCGATGCCGGTCGCATACATCGGGTTGTAGATATCGGTCGTCGCCGTATAAATGCCTCCGTAGGCCTTCTGATAGCTCGTCGTCAGCAGCGGCGAGAACACCGTGGAGCCGAGATTGACGCCGCCGAAGAACACATCGTCGGCGAATGCCTCGAGCGCATAGGGTCCCGACAACGGTGCGGCAGCCGTCACCGTGCCGCCGGCCGCCTCGATCGCGCGCTGTGTCGCCATCGCGACATAGCCGCCCTCGGAGTAGCCCGTGATCAACAGCTTTCCGCTGTCGCTCGTGGCCGAGCTCATCGTGTTGGGCAGCGCCGCGCGCGCCGCGGCGAGAATGTCCATCATCTCCTCGGAATTTTGCTTGGCATTGAGATACGGGTGGTAGCCGAGCGTGGAAATGTCGTAGCCCGCATAGTTCGGCGCGACGACGATGAAGCCCTGGGCCGCGAAAGTCGCCGCGATCAGCACGCCCTCGGTGTTGTTCGGGTTCGTGATGTCGGCGAGGTTGGTCGTCTGGTCGGTGGCCGTGCCATGAGCATAAAGCACGATCGGGCGCGGACCAGAGCAGCCGGGAGCGGACCCCGTCGGCACCATGAGCGCGCCTGAGGACTCGGTGGTTTCCCCGGCGCCGCCGACGGTCCAGAATTTGACGTAATAGAAGTCCACGCCGCAGGTCGGATTGCCCCACAGCGGCAGCAGTTGCGCAGCGGTCGCATTGCTCATCAGTTCGGCTTGCAGGCCGGCCGCATCGAGCGACGCGATGCGCAGCGGCGGGTTCTCCTGAATCGTGCCCCGTGCCGTCGAGCTTGCCTCCGTCGAAGTCTCGGTGTTCGAGCCGCAGGCGGCCAGCATCGCAATGATGAGGCCTGCGCCCAAACTCTTGAACGAATTGAACATGATTTTCTCCTGACGTCGGCTCAGCGAAAAATGAAAGACCCCGATCTCCCCAAGGTGCCCGGTCTATTTATTCTGAGAGCTGCGGGGCTGTTGGTCGTGGATTCTACGCGATTGAAAAAAAATCGGCATCCTCGGCGGCGAGATTCCGCGGTTCTCTGGCGCATCGGCGCCGCGCGCCGTGCTCATTATGACCGCGCGCCATCGCTGCGCGCCGGCGCACTGCGCGGCCGTCGGGCCTCACCGCTCAGCCGGCGAGCTGCGCGCGCACGCACTCTGCGAGGGCACGCGCGGGTTCCGTCGGAGTCGACCATTCGGGCCACGCGAGGATCACGCCCTGATGCAGGCCTGCGCCCGCGAGCCGCAGGCGCGCGACGCGTTTGCCGTCGTAGGCGCGGTCACTCGCCGGCTGCGTCACGAGCACCGAGACGCCGAGCCCGTTCGCGACCATGCCGTAGACCATTTCGAGCGATCGCGTGCGGTAGGCGATCGCGGGTTCGATGCCCTCGGCGCGGAACGCCGACAGCAGAAAGTCCCGGCTCGACGGCAAGTCGATGAGAATGAACGGCTCGGCCGCTAGTTCGGCGGGGCTCGCGGATTTCTTGCGCGCCAGCGCGTGGCGTGCCGGGACGATCGCATGCGCGACGAGCTCCGCGACCCGTTCGGTGCGTTTGCGCGCGCCGGTGCGCACGTCGTACGAGAGCGCGACTTCCACGCGCCCCGATTCGAGCAGCGAGTCGAGTTCCGCAAGATCCGCCTCGACCGGCGTCACCGCGACCCGCGGGTAGCGCGCGGCCATGCGGCTGAGAATGCCCGGCACGTATTGCGGCCCCAAGGTCGTGAAATAGCCGAAGGCGACGTTGCCCGCGGGCTCGCCGTGCGCGCCGGACTTTTCGGCGAACGAGGCGAAACCTGCTGCAAGCTCGCGCGCTTGCGGGAGCTTCTCGAGACCGAAGCGCGTCGGCACGAGTCCCTTGGCGGGTTGGCGCTGAAACAGCGGCTGACCCAGCAGCGCCTCGAGTTCCTGAAGCGCCATCGAGACCGCGGGCTGCGAGACGTGCAGACGGCGGGCCGCGGCGGCCGTGCTGCCGTGTTCGGCGACGGCGAGAAAGGTGCGCACGTGACGCAGCGAAATCATCGCGCCAAATCCCTCCGGCCGGCGTCCGAGCGTCCGGATTCGACGAGCCGAATCGCAGTGCAGTCAATCATAAGGAAAATTGATTTGGAGAATTATAAATCGATATTTTACCTTATATAAGTTCCGGCGCAGACTCGCAAGCATGACTGAGAAAGGGCCGCTGACAGGGGTGCGAGTGCTCGATCTGACGCGGGTACTTTCCGGACCCTATTGCACGGCGATGCTCGCCGATCTCGGCGCCGAGGTCGTCAAGATCGAGGCGCCGCAGGGCGACGAGTACCGCCATATCGGGCCGTTTCGCGCCGGCGAGAGCGCGCTGTTCCAGCTCGTCAACCGCAACAAGCAGGGCATGGTGTTCGATTTGAAGCGCGCGCAGGACCTCGCGACCGTGCAGCGGCTCGCCGCTGCCGCGGACGTGTTCGTCGAGAATTTCCGGCCCGGGGTCGCGGCACGCCTCGGACTCGGCGCCGAGTCACTCATGGCCGCCAATCCGCGCCTCATCTATGCGAGCATTTCGGGCTTCGGGCAAAGCGGCGCGCAGCGAGATTTGCCGGCATTCGATCTTGTCGCACAGGCGCGCTCCGGCTTCATGGCGATGACCGGCGAGCCCGGCGGCGCGCCGACCAAGGCCGGCGAGTCGATCGGCGACCTCGCGGCCGGCCTGTTCTGCTCCTGGGCAATTCTCGCTGCGCTCTACGAGCGCGAGCGCACCGGCAAGGGCCGGTGCATCGACGTCGCGATGGTCGACGCGCTGGTCGCGCTGATGCCGACCGCGGTCGCGCAGTGGATGTTCGGCGCGACGCCGCCGCAGCGCACCGGCAACCGGCATCCACTCTCGACGCCGTTCGGCGCGTTCCGTGCCAAGGACGGTTACGTCGTCATTTGCGTGCTCAGCGCGGCGCAGTTCGAGCGGCTCGCGCGGTGCATGGGTAGGCCCGAACTCGCGACGGATCCCGCATACGCGAGCGACGCGCTTCGAACAGCGAACGAAGCGCCGCTGCGAAGACTCATCGAATCCTGGCTTGCGCCGCTGCCGGTCATCGAGGCGGTCCGGATCCTCATGCAGGCCGGCGTGCCGGCCTCGCAAATCGACGAGCCCGCGGCCGTGTTTGACGGCCCGCAGGTCGCCGAGCGGGTGCTGCTGTCCCGCACCCTGCATCCGGCGCTCGGCGCCATCGCCGCGATGGAGCAGCCGGTGCATTTCAGCGGACTCGGGCGCGGCGCGCAGCGCGCGGCGCCGGGGCTGGGCGAGCACCAGAACGCCGTGCTGCAGCGCTGGCTCGGGGAGTCGCAATGACGGTCCGCGCGCCGGCCGACTCCGCCCTGGCGGCCGACGACTTGGCGGCCGTCGATGCGGCGGCCATCGAGGCGGTGCGCCGGCTCGCCGCTGAAGTCCTCGCTCCGCTGGCGCGCGAGACCGACGCCAAGGCCGCTTTTCCGCGTGAGCAAATTGCGGCGCTCGGCCGCATCGGTGCGCTCGGCATGAATCTGCCGCTGCAATGGGGCGGTCCGGGCATCTCGGCGCGCGCGTTGTCGGCCTGCGTCGAGGCGATCGCGGCGGCTTGCGCGTCGAGTGCTTCGGTGTTGACCGCGCATTTTCTCGCGACCGATGCGCTGCTGCTCGGCGGCGACGATGCGCTGCGCGCACGCTATCTGCCGCAGGCCGCGAGCGGCGAGCGCTTGGGCGCATTCGCGCTGACCGAGCCGCGCGCCGGCTCCAACCCCGCCGATATGCGCTGCCGCGCGACCGCGAATGCGGAGGGCTACCACCTCGCCGGCGTCAAACATTTCATCTCGAACGGCGGCGTCGCCGATTTTCTCGTCGTGTTCGCGGTCACGGATCCGGATGCGGGCCACAAGGGCATCAGCGCGTTCATCGTCGACCAAGGCACGCCGGGACTGCAAGTTGGCGCGCCGGAGCGCACGATGGGCCTGCGCGGCGCTCATGTGTTCGAGCTGTCGTTCGATTGCCAAATCGGCGCGCAGCAACGGCTCGGTCCCGAGGGAACGGGATTTCGGACCGCGATGAAGGTGCTCGACAATGGCCGCATCGAGGTTGCCGCAATGTGTCTCGGGATTGCCCAGGCCGCGCTCGATGCGGCGATCGCCTGGGCGCGCAGTCGCCGCGTCGGCGGTCAGCCGCTCGCCGACTATCAGGGCATTCAATGGATGATCGCCGACATGGCGACTGAATTGCGCGCCGCGCGCCTCATGACCGAGGATGCGGCGGCGATGCGTGCGGCGCACGGCCGGTATTCCCTCCAAGCCTCGATGGCGAAGCTGTTCGCCTCCGAGGCGGCCGGCAAGGTCGCGGATCTCGCACTGCAAATCCACGGCGGCTACGGCTACATCGGCGACCTGCCGCTCGAGCGCTACGTCCGGGATCTACGAATCATGCGCATCTACGAGGGCTCCTCGGAGATTCAGCGCACGATCATTGCGCGCGCGCTGACCGGCGAGCGCTGACCGGAAAAAGCCGATTGCGGAACTGCGATGCTCCGCGTCCGGCATCGGGGAAAACCCGAGTGCGTGCGTCGTTGCCTTGTAGGGGAGGGTCCCGTACGATCGGCCGATGGATCGCATTTTGGCAAACTTGAGCCCGTTGACCGAATTTGCCATCGCGCTGATCGCGCTCGCAGGCCTGGGATTTCATCTGCGTTGGACGCGCCGCGGCGCGGCACTTGGACCGACGCTGCTCACGACGCTCGGAATATTCTTTTGTTTCGTCGGCATCGCCTGGGGCCTGCTCGACTTCGATACCAACGACGTCAAATCGAGCGTGCCGCACCTGTTGCAAGGCATCCGTACCTCGTTTTGGGCGTCGGTCGCCGGCATCGGGTTCGCGCTTACGATCAAGCTGCGCGTCATCCTGTTCGGCGACGCCGCCGCGCCCCGGGCAGCTGCGCAGACCGGCGCGAGCGTCGACGATCTGCTGTTCGAGCTGCAGCGTCTCAACAAGACGGTCTCGAGCACCGACAGCGCCGGCTTGCTCGGGCAGCTGCAGGCGGCGCGCAGCGACTCCAATGTGCGCCTCGATCGGCTGACGGCTGCGTTCCAGGCATATGCGGAGAAGGTCGCCGAGTCCAATTCCAAGGCGCTGATCAAGGCGTTGCAGGAGGTCATCCGGGACTTCAACGCGAAGATCAACGAACAGTTCGGCGAGAATTTCCAGCAGCTCAACGCCGCGGTCGGAAAACTCGTCGCGTGGCAGGCGGGTCACGAGGCGCATCTCGAGGCGCTGATCGTGCAGGAAACCGCGACCCGCAAGAACATGACCGAGGCCTCGCTGCGCTACGCGGATCTCGTCAACAAGTCCGGCGCGTTCGTCGGAGTCGCATCTGCACTCGGCGACCTGCTGTCGGGACTCGAGACGCAGCGACGGCAACTCGAGGCGTCGCTCGGCGGCTTTGCGCGCCTGCTCGAGCGGGCGGCGACAGGATTGCCGGAGATCGAGCGACGCATCGTGTCGATGACCGAGCAGATCGAGCACGGCGTGCTCGCGAATCAGCAGCAGCTCGCCGCCGCCTTCGAGACCGCGAACGCCAACCTCAACGGCCATCTGCGCCAGGCGAGCGAGGAGTCGAAGAAGCAGATCGCAGTCCTCGACAAGGCGCTCGAGGAAGAGCTGCGCCGCGCGATCGAATCCTTGGGCCGTCAACTGACCGCGCTCTCGCAGAAGTTCGTCGAGGATTACACGCCCTTGACCACACAGCTGCAGCGCGTGTTGCAGTCGACGTCGGTGGTGTAGCGCATGGCGACCCGCGAACTCGGCGCCGTCGACGGGGACGCGGATGCGAATCCGCAGGAGACCCATTGGATTCCGCTTTCCGATCTGATGACCGGCCTCATGGTCATCTTCTTGCTGATTGCGGTCATGTACATGATGAAGGTCGAGGCGGACGCGGATCGCATCAAAACCGTCGCGATTGCCTACAGCGAAATCCGGGATGCGCTCTATGAGGATCTGCGCACCGAGTTTCAAAGCGATCTCGGCGCGTGGAAGGCGCAAATCATCAAGAGCGATCTGACGATCCGCTTCAACGAACCGGAAATCCTATTCGCGAACGGCAGCAGCGAACTGAAGCCCGAGTTCAAGGCGGTGCTCAGCGACTTCTTTCCGCGCTACGTGCATATCCTCACTTCGCCGAAGTACCGCGACGCGATCAGCGAGATCCGCATCGAGGGGCATACTTCGTCGGATTGGACCCAGCAAGCTTCCGCGGCGGACGCGTACTTTCGCAACATGGAGCTTTCCCAGGCGCGCACGCGCACGACCTTGAGCTACGTGCTCGGGCTGCCGGCGGTCGCTCTCGATCGGGCATGGCTCACGCGTTATTTGACCGCCAACGGCCTGTCCTCGTCGCGTCCGATTCTCGATGCGGACCAGAAGGAGGATCCGCAGCGATCGCGGCGGGTCGAATTCCGGGTTCGCACCGACGCGGAAGTGCGCATTGCGAAAATTCTCGAGATCAGCCGATGAGTAGTGGGTCGTGAAGCTGCCGGATTTCCTCAAGGACCCGGATCTCAACGATCTGCGCCGGCGCATGGGAGCTTCCGACCTCGGCGCATTCCGGCTCTCGGTCAATCCCTACCGGTTCACGATGGCGGAGCTCGAGCGGCTCATCGACGCGGGGATCGACCTTGCGAGCCTCGACGAAGTGCGGCCGCTGCCCGATCGCACGCTCTCGTACAAGGATCGGCGTGTGCTCCTGCACCGCCGCGACGTGCCCGTGATGCTCGCGAGTCGTGCGCAGCGCCGCGAGTTGCCGCATTTTCATTTGTCGAACTGTCCGATCGTGCGGCGTTTGCGCGCATCCGGGGCGGCGTCGCGCCATGCGGTGTCGGCGCGCGAGGACGGATTGTTTCAAGTGAATTTGGTGCGCGGACCCGACGCGCGGCCGTGCCTCGAGGAGCTGCCCGTCTGTGAGGATTGCCTGGCCGAGCTCGAGTTCGACGGCTATTCCTCTTCCTCTTCCGACGCCCTGCGCGTTCGCGCATTGGAGGGATTTACGATCAAGCGCTTCTTTGCGAGCTACACGCGAGCGCTCAGCGCGGATTCGAAGCTGGGCTGAAATAGGGTGCGTGCCCCCGGATTTACCCTGGCGAGCGGCTATTCGTCCTTACCCGAGCATTTCTTCGCGCGGCAGGATCCCGTGCCGGTGCACGCGCCGCGGCTCATCGAATTCAACCGGGCGCTCGCCGCCGAGCTTGGACTCGACTTGAGCGGCCTCGACGAGCAGCAGCTCGCCGCGCTGTTCGCCGGCAACGCGATTCCGGCCGGTGCGACTCCGATCGCGGCCGCCTACGCGGGCCACCAATTCGGATACTTCGTTCCGCAGCTCGGCGACGGCCGCGCAATCTTGCTCGGCGAGGTCCGCGATCGGCACGGCGTGCTGCGCGAGATTCAGCTCAAAGGGTCGGGGCCGACCCGCTACTCGCGAAACGGCGACGGACGCGCGGCAATGGGTCCGGTGCTGCGCGAGTATCTCGTCAGTGAGGCGATGGCGGCGCTCGGAATCCCGGCGACGCGGGCGCTCGCGGCGGTTGCGACCGGAGAATCGGTGTTTCGAGAAACGGAGCTTCCCGGCGCGATCCTCACGCGCGTCGCCGCGAGCCACGTTCGGGTGGGCACGTTCCAGTACTTCGCGGCGCGCGGCGACCGGGAGGCGACGCGGCGCCTCGCGCGACTTCGTGATCGAGCGCCATTACCCCGATGTAGCGCGGGCGGAGCGGCCTTACGTCGCGCTGCTGCGCGCGGTGACCGAACGCCAGGCAGGGCTGATCGCGCGCTGGATGCTGGTCGGCTTCATCCACGGCGTCATGAACACCGACAACATGGCGATTTCGGGCGAAACGATCGATTTCGGGCCGTGTGCGTTCATGGATGCCTACGATCCGGCCAAAGTGTTCAGCTCGATCGACAGCCACGGGCGATATGCCTATTCGAACCAGGTGCACGCGGGAGGCTGGAATCTCGCGCGCTTCGCCGAAGCCCTGCTGCCGCTCATCGATCCGGACAACGAACGCGCGGTCGCGCTCGCGACCGAGGCGATTGCGGTGTTTGCGCCGCTGTTTGCGCGGCACTGGCTCGAGGGCATGCGCCTGAAAATCGGCTTGGCGGGCGCGGAGGACGCCGACGGCGATCTCGTCGAGGCGCTGCTCGCGGCGATGCATCGCAACGAGGCGGACTTCACGCTGACATTTCGCCGCCTCGCCGACGGCATCGTTCCGGATGGCGCCGCCGCATGGGGCACCGCCTGGCGCGCGCGCTTGGCGCGCGATCCGCAAACGCCACAACAGCGCGCGATCGCGATGCGCCGCGTCAACCCCGCTTGCATCCCGAGAAATCATCGGATCGAGCGCGTGATCAGCGCGGCGACCGCCGCCGACGATTTCGCGCCGTTTCGCGAACTGCTGCGGGTATTGCAGAACCCCTACGACGAGCAGCCCGGCTATGAGGCGTATATGGAGCCGCCGTTACCCGAGGAGCAGGTGTTGCGGACGTTTTGCGGCACGTGAGCCAAGGCGCCGCATCGATGCCGGGCGCCGGCCCGCAACCCACCGCGTTGTGGTTCGATGAGCCCGCGGCGCCGCTCGCGCCCGCGGCGCCGCTGCCGCGCAGCGTCGACGCGCTGATCATCGGAGCCGGCTACACGGGCTTGGCGGCGGCCCGCGAAACGGCGGCGGCGGGGCGCTCGACGCTGGTGCTCGACGCGGCGAGCGTGGGTGCAGGCTGCTCGAGCCGCAACGGCGGCCAGGTCGCCTATAGCATCAAGCCCTCGCTCGAGTCCCTCACGGCGCGCCATGGCGCGGACTTGGCATTGCGAATTTGCGAGGAGGGGGCGCGTGCGCTCGAGAATCTGCGCGGCCTCGCGCTCGAGCAGAATCTTGACTGCGACTGGCGCCCTTGCGGGGGATTCCACGGGGCGCACACCGCGCGGCATTTCGCCGCGATGGCCGCGGCCGCGGAGCGTCAACCGCGCGGTCTCGAGCAGCGCATCCGCCTCGTGCCCAAGGCCGAACAGCATCGGGAAATCGCCTCCGATTTCTACTGCGGCGGCTTGGTTTATGAGGACGACGCCGCCGTCGATCCGCGGCGGCTGCTGCTCGCGCTGCTGCGGCGCGCATGCGCCGCGGGCGCCGCGGTCGTCGACCATTGTCCGGCCGCCGCGATTCACGCGACACGCGACGGCTTCGAGGTCGAGACCGCACGCGGACTCGTTGCCGCCAAGCGCGTGCTGCTCGCGACCAACGGCTACTCCGGACCGCTGTCGCCGTGGCACCGGCGCCGAGTGATTCCGATCGGCAGCTACCAAATCGCGACCGAGCCGCTCGGCGCCGAGCGCGTACGATCGCTGATTCCCTTCGGCCGCAACGTCAGCGACTCGCGGCGCGTGATCGTCTACTACCGGCCTTCGCCCGACGGCGAGCGGCTCGTGTTCGGCGGGCGCGCATCGCTCAGCGAGCGCGATCCGCTGGTCTCGGTGCCGCGGCTGCGATCGATGATGACGCAGGTGTTTCCGCAGCTCGCGTCGGTCGGCATCGCTCACGCCTGGGTCGGCTGGGTCGCCTACACCTTCGATACGCTCCCGCATCTCGGGCATCGCGACGGACTTTACTACTGCATGGGGTACTGCGGGCAGGGCGTGCCGCTCGCGCCTTATTTCGGCATGCGCGTCGGCCAGCAAATGGCGGATCGTCCCGAAGGGGCGACCGCGCTCGATGGGCTCGCGTTCCCGACGCGGCCCTATTACTTCGGCAAGCCCTGGTTCCTCGCGCCCTCGGTATTGCTCTATCGGATCATGGACGCGATCGGCATTTAGCCGAGCGGACGCGCCGTCACGAGGCCAGGGCCTCGGCGGCCGGCTGCTGCGGTTCGGGTTCCGGCGCGTGCAGCGAGAGCGCGGGCTTGATGCCGGTCGCGGAGGCGCCGCGCGTCCCGTTGAGCTTGATGTTGAGGCGCAGCTCGTTGGCGGAATCGGCGTTTCGAATCGCCTCGTCGTAGGAGATGTGGCCGTCGTTGTACAGCTCGAACAGCGCCCAGTCGAAAGTGCGCATCCCGAGTTCGCGCGACTTCGACATGATGTTCTTGAGCTCGTTGAATTCACCCTTGAGGATCCGCTCCGCGACCGTCGGCGTGTTCAGCAGGATTTCGATCGCGGCCTTGCGGCCCTTGCCGTCCTCGGTGCGAATCAGTCGCTGCGAGATGATCGCGCGCAGGTTGCTCGAGAGGTCCATGAGCAGCTGGTTGCGCCGCTCCTCGGGGAAGAAATTGATGATGCGATCGATCGTTTGGTTGGCGCTGTTCGCATGCAGCGTACCTAGGCATAGATGTCCGGTCTCCGCGAAGGCGATCGCGTGCTCCATGGTCTCTGCGTCGCGAATTTCCCCGATCAAAATCACGTCGGGCGCCTGGCGCAGCGTGTTCTTCAGCGCATGATGCCACGAATGCGTGTCGATCCCGACCTCGCGGTGTGTAACGAGCGAGCGCTGCGAGCGATGCACGAACTCGACCGGGTCCTCGACGGTGATGATGTGGCCGGACGAGGATCGATTGCGGTGGTCGATCATCGCCGCGAGCGAAGTCGACTTGCCCGAGCCGGTCGCGCCGACGACGAGCACCAGCCCGCGCTTGGCCATGACGACTTCCTTGAGCGTATCGGGCAAACCCAGCGTCTCGAAGTTGGGAATATCCGCCGTGATCGTGCGGATCACCATGCCGACGAACTGCTGTTGCAGGAAGACATTGACGCGAAAGCGCGCGACTTGCGGGATCGAAATCGCGAAATTGCACTCGAGATCCTTGGCGAAATCGTCGCGCTGGCGCTGATTCATCAGCGACAACGCCAATTGCCTTGTGAGGTCGCCCTTCAGTCTGTGGGAGGCGAGTGGCTGCATGGTTCCATGCGACTTCATGCTCGGCGGAAAATCGTTGGAGATGAACAGGTCCGACCCGCCCGCGCGGCTCATCGCCGTCAACAGCTTGACCATGTAACTCTTCGCTTGCTCGTCGCTCAAACTCGCCATCCGAACTCCTCTGCAGGGGTTTCGCCACCATCGCAAGAAATAGCAGGCAGGCGAAAGTTCGACAAGCGACTGGCGCGCAGAAACCGCAGCGGCGCGCCGATCAGCGCGCCGCGCGAGGCGCGGCATTTTGTGATCGAATCGCTAGCCGAAGTGGTATGCCGAGATCGCCTTGCCCCAGATCGTGCCGCTGAAGGCCTGCACGCCGGCATCGCCGGCGGCGGCGCCCACCGCGACCATCAGGGGCAGCAGGTGTTCCTCGCGCGGATGACAAAGCCGCGCGAACGGCGCAATCGTCCAGTTCGATAGCCGCGCGTCGCGCTCATCGCCCGTGAGCCCGCAGGTCGCATGCGTCAGCCATCGGTCGAATTGTGCCGCGGGCTCGTGCGCGGCTGGTGAAGTGAGCGCCGATAAATTGTGGAAGCTCAAGCCGCTGCCGACAACCAGGATGTTGTCGTCGCGCAAAACGGACAGCGCGCGACCAATCGCGATGTGGCGGGTGGGGTCGAGTCCCGACTGCAACGAGAGCTGCAGGATCGGGATATCGGCATCCGGGAAGCTGACCTTGAGCGGAACGAAGATGCCGTGGTCGTAGCCGCGTTCGAGTTCCTCGTCGCAGTCGATGCCGGCGCCGCCGAGCAGCGCGCGCACGCGCGCCGCGAGTTGCGGCGCGCCCGGTGCGGGGTAGGTGAGCTCGTAGGTGTGGCGCGGAAAGCCGTAATAGTCGAACAGCAGTCGCGGGTGGGGCGCGGCGAGCACCGTAGGGCGCCGCGCCTCCCAGTGCGCCGAGACGACCAGCAGCGCACCGGGCCGTGCGGGCAGCCGCGACGGCAGCGATCGCAAATAAGCTTCGAGCGCTACCCAGCGGGCCGGGTCCTCGGGCGGCGGGTCCATGAAAAAGCAGGGACCGCCTCCGTGGGGCAAAAAAACGCTTGGCTGCCGCATGGCATCCATTTTAGCGCCGAAACGCTACACTGGGGCGATGGAGAGCGAGTCACTCGAGCAGATTCAGACCAAGATCGCGTACCTCGAGCGGGCGAATGCCGAATTGAGCGACGTCGTATTCCGCCAGCACCAGGAAATTAAGGCGCTCGAGGCGCGCGTTCGGGCGATCTCCGATCGCTTGCAGGCCGCGCAGGCGCAGGAGCGTGCACGGTCGCCGGACGAGGAGCGTCCACCGCACTATTGACGGGTCTTTCTGGCGCGGCGACTCGCAGCGCCTGTCAGGCGCTGCACCGCAGCCGCTGCTCGAGATGCTCGAGCAGCGTGCGGCCCTCCGGCTGCAAATACCAATCGCAATGGCCCAGCAGGAATCCGCGATACGCGAGTTCCGCGTTTTGCGGAGACTGCGTGGTGCCGTGAAAATAATCGATTTCGGTCAGCGCGAAACCCGCATGCACGATCGGCAGGATCGCAGCCAGCGCCGAGCGTTCGAGCGCGGTCAGGTGCCTCGCGCTCAAGTAGCCCTCTAGCAAGGCGTCCACCAGCGGCAAGTCGGCGGCGCCCGGCAGTCCCTCATGAATGTCGAGCCAAGGGACCGTGTTGCGCTCGATCGCGGTGGCGAGGTCGTAGACCGCGGTCGTGCGGTCGCTCAATCCGAAATCGAGCACCGATTGCACGCTCGCCGCGGCGCTGCCGTCCGACCACAACAGATTCGATGCGTGCCAGTCGTTGTGCGTCCACAACGGCGGCAGCTGCGGCGCGAGCGCGAGATAGCGTGCGTGAAATGGCGCGATCGCCGCGGCGATCTCGGACCGCCAGTCGTGCTGCTGTAAATAAGCGCGCAGCGCGGGCCGGCGCGCGAGCGTACCTTGAATATGGGCGAGCGGATCCGCGGCGCGGATCAGGGCATCGTTCGACACCAGTAACTCGGTCGCGCGCGGTGGAGCCGCATAGTTGCGAGCCGCCTCGTGCAGCAAGGCGAGCGCCCGTCCCGCGGCGAGCGCGTGGCCCGCGCTCGTGAACGGCGACCACGAGACCGCGTCGCGATACAAATCCATGCCGGCGGCCAACTCGTGCGTCTCGTAGGTCCAGCCGCCGAGGGCGACCGCGGACTCGCCGTTCGGTGCGAGGATCACGCGGCTCACGGGCGCGCCGTTCGCGAGCAGATGTGCAATGAAGCCGTGCTCCTCGCGAAGTTGGGCGACGGTACGCACGCTCTGGTGATGTCGCTTGACGAACAGTCTGCGGTCATGGACGTCGATGATCGCCGCCGCCGACAAGGGGCGCGGGCTGTGCCAGAGCAGCCGCGCATCCGAGTGTTCGACGCCGGTCTGGATCAGCACCTGCCGGACCTCATCGAGCGTCAGCGGCGGCCAATCGGCCGGTGCCGGTCCGGCCCGCATCGAATGCACTGCGGCCACGGTCATGCGAACTCGCCCTGTGCGGCGGCGGCGGCTTGCCAGCGGCGCAGGCCGAGCACCGCGAGCACCACGAACGCGGCATAAAGGACCGCGGTCAGATACAGGTGCTTGACGAGATAGACGCCGACATAGAGCACGTCTACTGCGATCCACAGCCACCAGTTTTCGATGTTTCGCCGCGCGGCCCAGACGCTCGCGACGAGGCTCCCCGCGAGCAGTACCGAGTCAATCCACGGCAGCGAGGCGTCGGTGTGTTCGTGCAGCAAGTAGCCGAGCGCGAGCGCCGCGAGACATCCAACACCAAGGCTGACTGCGACTTCGGCGCGGCCGATGCGCGTGACCAGCACTTGGCCGCTGCCGCTGCGTCCGCGCAGCCATTGGCGCAGCCCATACAGCAGCGTAGCCGCAAAGATCGCCTGCAGCGCCATGTCGGCGTAGAGCTTGACCTGGTAAAAAATGACGCCGTAGAGCGCCACCGAGAGCAGCGAAAACGGGAAGTTCCACAAGCTGCGCGCCGTCGTCAGCCAGACGCCGAGCACCGATACGATGAAAGCAAGGAACTCGAGCCATGACATGGGCGGGTCATGATAATGGAAATGCCGCGGACGCGCGCCCTTTAGAACGCGGCTTCCTCGAGCGCCATCATCGAACCCTTGCCGGCCTTGATCGCGGTCAGCAAGGCGCCGGCCTGAGGCAGGATCCGCTCGATGTAGAAATTCGCGGTCGTGCGCTTCGCGCGATAGAACGCGGCGTCCTCGCCGGCCGCCGGCAGCTTGTCGGCCGCGACCTTCGCCATGCGCGACCCACATGAAGCCGAGCGCCACGACACCGAACAGGCGCAGATAATCGCTGGCGGCGGCCGCGGCTTCCTCGGGATCGCCCTGCGATTTTTGGGCGATGAAGGCGGTCGCGAGTTGCAGGGCGCCGAAGGCCTTGGCATAGGCCTGGACGAGCGGGCCCACCTCGGGGTCGGCCGCATGCGCCTCGATGAACTCGGAGACCGGATGAAAGAAGCGCCGCAGCGAGCGGCCCATGTTGGCGGGCAGCTTGCGCCCGACCAGGTCGAGTGCCTGGACGCCGTTGGTGCCCTCGTAGATCAGTGTGATGCGCGCATCGCGGACCAATTGTTCCATGCCGTTATCGACGATGTAGCCGTGTCCGCCGTAGGTTTGCAATCCGAGATTCGCCGACTCGAAGCCGAGATCCGTGAACAGCGCCTTGACGATCGGCGTCATCAGCGCGATGAAATCCTCCGCCTCGGCGCGCTCGACATGATCGGTGGCGCGTGCCGCGCGGTCGAGCGCGTTCGCGACCCAGACGCCGAGCGCGCGGCAGCCCTCGTTGTTCGCGCGCATGGTCATCAAGGCGCGGCGAATGTCGGGATGCACGATGATCGGGTCGGCCGGCTTCTCGGGATGCTTCGGTCCGGCGACCGACCGGCCTTGAATGCGCTCCTTGGTGTAGGCGACTGCGTTCTGGTATGCCGCCTCGCCGACGCCGAGTCCCTGGGTGCCGCAGGACAGGCGCTCACTGTTCATCATGACGAACATCGCGCGCATGCCCTTGTTCGGTTCGCCGACGAGCCAGCCGGTTGCATCGTCGAAGCTCAGCTGGCAGGTCGCCGAGGCGCGGATTCCCATCTTGTGCTCGATGCCGGTGCAGAGCACGCCGTTGCGCGGACCCGGCGAGCCGTCGGCCTGCGGCAGGAACTTCGGTACGGCGAACAGGCTGATGCCCTTGATGCCCGCAGGGCGCATCCGGCAGGCGCGCGAGCACGAGGTGAACGATGTTCTCGGTCAGGTCGTGTTCGCCCGATGAAATGAAGATCTTCGATCCGCTGATCTTGTAGCTGCCGTCGGCCTGCGGGACTGCCTTGGTTCGCAGCATCCCGAGGTCCGTTCCGCATTGCGCCTCGGTCAGGCACATCGTGCCGCCCCAGCTGCCGTCGACTAGCTTCGGCAGGTACTGGTCCTTGAGCGCATCCGAGCCGTGGCTGCGCAGCGCCATATAGGCGCCATGCGAGAGTCCGGGGTACAAGCCGAACGACAGATTGCAGCCGCAAATGATCTCCTCGATGAGTTTGCTGACGCTCTCGGGCAAACCTTGTCCGCCGTACGCGGGATCGCAATTGAGCGCGGTCCAGCCGGCTTCGGCGAATTGCCGGTAGGCGTCCTTGAATCCCTTCGGCGTGTGCACGACGCCGTTATCCAGCCGGCAGCCCTCCGCATCGCCGCTCGCGTTCAGCGGCAGCAGCACGGCGGACATGAATTTCGCGGCTTCGTCGAGAATCGTGTCGAGGAGGTCCGGCGTGATCTCCTCCAATCCGGGCAGATGATTGAGGCTCGAGCTGTCGTGCAGTTCATGCAGCACGAAGCGCATGTCGCGAAGCGGGGCGTTGTAGTTCTGCATGGCGGTTGGTCTCCGAATCCTAATTGCGCAGCGGTTTGCCGGTCACGAGCATGTGCTCGATGCGCGCGAGTGTTCCCGGCGTCTTCATGAGGCGCATGAACGCAGCGCGCTCCAGCTCGAGCATTTGGTCCTCGGACACGACGTCGACGAGGTCCGCGGGTCCGCCGGAGAGCACGTCTGCGAGCTCGC
The DNA here is from genome assembly GCA_963782845.1 of uncultured Gammaproteobacteria bacterium. Taxonomy (GTDB): domain Bacteria; phylum Pseudomonadota; class Gammaproteobacteria; order Steroidobacterales; family Steroidobacteraceae; genus Bog-1198. The sequence continues at coordinate 86,810 of CAWALM010000005.1, forward strand.
CGGACACCACGAGGTCGTATTTGGTCGCGATACCGCGCCGGTGAAAGCCCTCGGCGGCGACCTGGAAAGCGACCTTGCCGGCGGCGCCCGGCAGCTTGAGCTCGACCGGCTTCGGCGGCGCATAGTTCTCGGCTAGCTTCAGCGCGCGTGCCTTGGCATCGGCGAGCAGCCGGTAGCGATTCATCGTGACGCCGTCGCTCGGGCGCAGAATACAGCAGGTCCTTCGCCTCAGCGGCCGATTTCGAGACCGTCGCGGTGCTCACGGTTTCGAATACTTTGGAGGGAGCAGGCATCGGACCGTGCGGTAGCAGGCCGCTGCCCGACCAGCGCGACAGCATCTCCTTGCATCCGCCCCAGCCCGGCAGCAGCCCGACACCGCACTCGACGAGCCCGATATAGCTCTCCGCATGCGCCTGCACGGCGTCGCTGTGCAAGAGGATTTCGCAGCCGCCGCCGAGCGCCATGCCGGCGGGCGCACTGACTACCGGGAACGGCGCGTATTTCAGCGCCTTGTAGACTTGCTGGCCGCCGGCGATGAGTTTCTCGATCTCGCTCCACGCGGCGATGTTCGCGGCGAATATCGCGAGCCCCAGGTTGGCGCCGACCGAGAAATTGGTGCCTTCGTTGTAAATCACGAGCGCTTTGTATTTCTGCTGCACGAGCGCGATCGTCTTGCCCAGCAGGCTCATGGTCTGGTCATCGAGCGAATTGCTCTTGCTCGTGAATTCGAAGCAAAGCACGCCGTCGCCGATGTCCCAGACCGCCGCCGAGGCGTTCTTGAGCACGGGCTTGGCGATGCGCTTGATGTCCTCGAGCATCAGCACGCCGTCGGGGCGCGACAGCTCGTGATAGGCGCCGTCGGTGCCGAGATACTGCCGCTTTCCGTCGGCGATGCGATAAAAGCTGCGACCCTTGGCGGTGCCGAGCAGCGCGGGAACACTGATGCCGTCGCGCGCGAGTTTTTCCGCGAACCAATCGGCGCCGAGTTTATCGATGAGCTCGAACGGGCCCCACTGCCAGTTGTAGCCGAGGCGCATCGCCTCGTCGATCGCGGGTATGTCGTCGGCGGCTTCCGGTACGAGCGTTGCCGCGTACGCAAGCGTCTGGCCGATCACGCGCCAGGCATAGCGGCCGATCTTGCTGTCGGAGGAGAGCAGCGCGCGCAGGTTTTTGGCGGCGCCGGCCAATTCCGCGAGCTCCGGTTTCTGTTCGGGACGGTATGCGCCGGATCGCGAGATCGATCGCCTCCTTGGTCTTTGCGCCGCCGCTGCGATTGAGGCGGTAGAATCCGCCCTTGCCTTTGCGGCCGGTATAGCCCTCGGCAATCATTTTCTTGATCAAAGGCAGATCGCGATTCGCGCCGTGAAACGCGTCGCTCGGCGGCAGCGCTTTAGCGAGGCTGCCGTTGATGTGCGGCATCAAGTCGAGTCCCACCAGGTCGATGAGGCCGAACACGCCGGTCTTCGGCACGCCGACGGGCTTGCCGATCACCGCGTCGGCCTCCTCGACCGTCGAGTCCGGCGTCGATCGCCTCGACGACTCCGACTTGCAGCCAATAAATGCCGAGCCGGTTCGCAATGAATCCCGGGCTGTCCTTGCAGCGCACGATGCTCTTGCCGAGTACGAGATCCGCGCAGGCGGCCACGTGCTCGGCGAGCGCCGCATCGGTCGCCGGCCCGGTCACGATTTCCAGCAGCCGCATATAGCGCGGCGGGTTGAAGAAGTGCGTGATCAGAAAATCGCGCTTGAACGAGTCGCTGAGTCCCTCGGTGAGCAGCGCGAGCGGAATCGTCGAGGTGTTCGAGGAGACCGCGGTGCCGGGCTTGCGCACGGCGTCGAGTTTGCGGTACAGCTGCCTGCTTGATGTCGAGCCGCTCGATGACGGCCTCGACGATCCAGTCGCAGTCGGCGACTTGCGCGAGATGGTCTTCGATGTTGCCGGGCGTCACGAGTTTCGCGGCGCGCGCCGACATGAACGGCGCCGGGCTCGGTCTTCAGCATCTTGGCGATCGCGCGCTTCGGCGAGCGCGTTGCGGTTGCTCGCGCCGCTGGGGACGACGTCGAGCAGCAGCACCGGCACGCCCGCATTGGCAAACTGTGCGGCGATGCCGGCGCCCATGACTCCGGCGCCGATGACGGTGGCTTTGCGGATCGCTTCCATGATCTTGGCGCTCCCGTTAAATGCGTTCGAGGATCGTGGCGATGCCCTGGCCGCCGCCGATGCATTGGGTCGCAAGCGCGTAGCGGCCGCCTTCCCGCTGCAGCAGGCTCGCCGCCTTGCCGACGATGCGTGCGCCGGTCGCGCCGAGCGGATGGCCGAGCGCGATCGCGCCGCCGTCGATGTTGAGTGTCGCCTCGCGAATGCCGAGATCGCGGACGCACGCGAGCGCCTGGCTCGCAAAGGCCTCATTGAGTTCGACGATGTCGATCGCGGCGATGTCGAGATTCGCGCGCTGCAAGGCTTTGCGAGTCGCGGCGACCGGGCCGATGCCCATGATCTCCGGCGCGCAGCCGGCGACAGCGACGCTCAGGATGCGCGCGAGCGGTTTGAGGCCGTGCTTGCCGGCATAGTCTTCGCTGCAGACCAGCACCGCCGCGGCGCCGTCGGTCAACGGCGAGGAGGTTCCGGCGGTCACGGTGCCGCTCTCCGAAAAGGCCGGCTTGAGCTGCGCGAGCGCCGCGGCGGTCGTGTCGGGCCGCGGGCAGCCGTCGGCCGCGACCGTGCCGCCCTTGCCCGTCGATGCGGCACGAGTTCCGCGGCGAAGCGGCCGGCCTGGATTGCGGCAGCGGCGCGCTGCTGGCTGCGCACGGCGAACGCTTCCTGCTCGGCGCGGCTGATCTGCCATTTCGCAGCGACGTTTTCCGCGGTGTCGCCCATGCCGATATAGGCCGCAGGCATCTTGGCCTGCAGCACCGGATTGAGCAGCGGGTTGAACCCGAGCATCGGCACGCGCGTCATGCTCTCGACGCCGGCGGCGATGAAGACCTCGCCGGCACCGAGCTGAATCGCGCCCGCCGCGATATGCACCGACTGCATCGACGAGCCGCAAAAGCGGTTGACGGTCATGCCGGCGACCGACTGCGGCAGGCCCGCGAGCATCGCGATGAGCCGTCCGACGTTGAGGCCTTGCTCGCCCTCGGGGAAGGCGCAGCCGACGATCAGATCCTCGATGTCGTTCGGATCGACGCCGCTGCGCGCGACGAGCGCCGCGACGACCTGGGCGGCGATGTCGTCCGGCCGAATGCGCGCGAGCGCGCCCTTGCCGGCCGGCGTGAACGGGGAGCGGACATAGCCCGCGATGACGACATTCTTCATGGTTTGACTCCAAGGTTGATCAGCGCGGCATTGGCTTGTGCTTCCACCTCGCGCAGTTCGGCGAGCGTTTGGTCCAACGCAACGCGCTGGTCCTCGAGGCGGGCGATTCGGCTGTGCACGGATTTCAGCAGCAAACGCAGCTGTTTGGCATGCGTCGGATCGACGTCGTAGAGATCGAGGTACTCCTTGATCTCCTTGAGTTTGAACCCGAGACGCTTGCCGCGCAGGATCAGCATCATGCGGCTGCGATCGCGCAGCGTATAGATTCGGTTGTTGCCGGCGCGGCACGGGCTGATCAAGCCCTTGTCCTCGTAGAGCCGGATGGTGCGCGCGCTCACACCGAGATCCTTGCCCAGCTCGGTGACGCTGAACAGATTTTCCGGCGGCCCGGCGGCTGAGGTTTCCGTAATCGCCAAGAAGCTAACCTATACGTTAAGCAACTGACCTATACGATAATGATTTTCAGGCCCATTGCAAGCCCCTGAAGGCGCGGCGCCGATGCGCCTGCAATTTGTCATATCTCCCTATATCGGCGGCATTTCTGGCGTTTGTAGGCCCAAAATGATTTGATGCGCGGCAGCTAAGTGATTCAGAGAAACCACGCTTGAATTTCCTTTCATTGTCTGCAATCAATATTCAACGAAATCAAAGGCTTCGCCCCCTCAGGCGCGGCCGCTTCGAGGGCGGCTGGAGCGGCGTGCTGCTCTGGGTCCTATGGACCTACCTCGTGCTGCTCTCCGGCTGGCTGCTCATGGCGTCTATGGACCGGCCGGCCCGCGCATGCCGATCCGGAGACGGTTCTGATGCTCCCCCAAGTCGCCTGCCTCGTGCTGATGTGGCGGCGTCTGCATGCGCGCGCCGTCGACCGGGCGCGCCGCTTCGGCTGGGCGTTTCTGTTCGCGGCGGTCGTGTTCGACATCGTCGCCGGGATGGACTGGAGCTACGTCGCGGCGCAGCCGGGCGCGCAATTCGGGTCCTCAGCGGATGCGCTGTACATGCTCAATTACTCTTGTGCGATCGCCGCGTTCGGCTGTTTCTATGTGAGCGCCGGCGGCTCGTTCCTGCGGCCGCGAGTCTGGCTCGACGTCGCGGTGCTGTTGCTCGCTTGCGCCGCCGCGATGCTGCCGTTTCTGTTCGCGCCGCTGCTCGATGCGAAACCCGCGACGACCTCGAGCATCGCCGCGACGTTCGGCTACGCGCTCGGCATCGGTGCGACGAGTACGCTCGCGCTGCTGACGATCATGCAGGTCTCCGCGTGGCGCGAGGAGCGTTCCACCGCGTTGCTCGTGGTCGGAGTCTTGACGGCTGCGGCTTCCGCTCTGCTCGGCATTGCCGCCAACGAGCGCGGTTTCTTCGAACTCGGGAATTTCGACGACCTCGGCTGCTGCATCGTATTCGGCTGCTACGCGAGCGCGGCGGTTGCCGACGAGCGGCGGCAGAGTCGGTGCGCGCAGCGCCAGGTCGGCGCCGGAGATTTCTACAACTTCCTGCCGGTGATCGCGCTACTTTGCTCGGTCGTGATCGTGATCGGCGCGGAGGCACGGCGCACCGGATTCAGTCTGGTCGCGGCCGGGGCGCTGCTCGTGGTCGCTTCGGCGCTGTTGATTGCGCGCCAGATCGCGGTGCGCGCCGAGATGCGGCGATTGACTGCGGCGGCGATGACGCGCGAAATCGAGTCGCGCCTCACGGAACTCGTGCGCCGCTCGGCCGACGTGATCGCGGTCGTGAATCGCGAAGGCAGGCTGTCGTTCGTGAGCCCGGCCGCCGCCGCGCTGCTCGGGGTCGCACCGGAAGCCGCGATCGGCACTGCGGCGTCGAATCTGCTCGGAGCCGACAACCGCAGTCGGCTCGATGAGTTCCTCGCGCAGTTCGAGGCCTCAGAGGAGCCGTTGTGCGAGATTGAATTCACGTGCCCATCGAGCCAGGGCCAACCGCGCCTGCTGCAGGTCGTCGCGAGCAATCAGCTGCGCAACCCCTTGCTCGCCGGCATCGTACTCACGGTGCGCAACGTGACCGCGGAACGGGCCGCCGAACGCGAACTACTCGAGGCAGCCTGCCGCGAACGACATCGGCTCAGCAGCGAGCTGCACGAGGGACTCGGACAGGATCTCACCGGAATTTCGATGCTCGTGCAGAATCTCGCGAGCGCGGTCAAGCGCGGAGAGCCGGACGCGCCGCGGATGTTCGACGAGGTTTCGAGCCTGGTTCGCCGCACGATTTCCTTCACGCGCGACCTTGCGAGCTGGTTCTCTCCGATCGAGGTTTCAAGAGGCTCGCTGAGCCTCGCGCTCGAGCGGCTCGCCGCGGACGCATCGACCCGCTGGGGCATCGAGGTGTTCAGCCATTCGCAGCCGGCGGAGATCATCGTGCCGGAGTTCACGGCCGAACATTTGTACCGCATCGTTTATGAGGCGATCGTCAACGCGTCGCGCCATTCCGGCTGCAGCTATGTCGCGGTCGAATTGCGGCGCAGTCCCGAGGGCTTGGTGATTTCAGTCACCGACGACCGTGACGCCGCCGCCGCCGCAGCGGGCGCCGGGGACGGACTCGCGATCCCGATGATCAATCATCGTATTCGGTTGTTGGGCGGAACGCTGCGGCTCGAAACGCCGGTCGGCGGCGGCGCCCAGCTGCTGATCGAGATTCCGGCGCCCGGACGATCCGGCTCAGCTGCGACGCCTGATCAAATGATAGTTCACGATCAGCACGCCGGTGAGCACGAGCAGGGCGCCGGCCGCGAATCGCAGATCGATCCGGTCGCCGAGTAGCGCGGCGCCGAACAGCACACCGAACAGCGGCGTCAACAGGGAAAGCAGCATCAGGCGCGACGTCAGGTAGTGGCGCAGCAGCCAGAACCAAACGAGATAGCTCGCGATCGCGATGACCAGCGTCTGGAACAGCAGCGAGAGCACCGTCATCGAGGAAAGCTCCAGCTGAGTTTGGCCCGTCAGCGCGGCAAATCCCGCGAGCACCAGCGCCGCCGTGCCGACCTGATAGAGCACGGTCTTCGCCGCCGCCGCGCGGCTGACCCGGCCGCGCCGCAGCACCACGTTGCTCAGGCCCCAGCTGACTCCTCCGAGCAGCGCGAGCAGGTCGCCGGTGAGCAGTTCCGCGACGGGGCGACCGCTGAATCCGAGAAATGCGACCATGACGCCGAGAAAGGCAACCGCGATACCGAACCACTGCAGCGCATTGAGCCGCTCCTCGGGCAGAAATTGCAGCCCCAAGGCGGTGAAGATCGGCGCCGTGTACAAAAACACCACGGAATGCGCCGCTGTCGTGTGCACGAGGGCCTCGCCCGCGAAAATGAACTCTAGCGAAAACATCAGTCCCAAGAGCAGCCCGCTCGGCAGCGTGCCGTCGGTGAAAGCGCGGCGTCCCTCGCTCGCGAGCACCAGCAATCCGAAAAAGACCGAAGCGCCGCCGAAGCGAATCGCGAGCTGCAGCACCGGCGCGGCGTTGGCCGCGACCCCCTTGAGCGCAACTTGTTGAAAGCCCCACACCACGCACAGCCCGACCACGAAGACGGCCGCGCGCAAGTCGAGCGGCCGGCGTTGTGGTACAAGGTTTGCTGTTTCAGTCACTCGATTCACCGACCAATCGGATCGACCGTGTCCAGCATAGCCGAAATGCAGCGCGCCGACGGCGCGGCGCGGACCATCTGCGCGATCGTGATCACTTATCATCCGCCGCGCGAATTCCCGCAGGTGATCGAGCGGATCCAGCCCCAGGTTCCGGCAATCGTGATCGTCGACAACGGGTCCGCGGCGGAGCAGCTCGCGGCCTTGCGCGAAATCGCGGCGAACCCGGCGGTCCATTTGATCTGCAACGGCGAAAATCTCGGGATCGCGAAGGCGCTGAACATCGGCATCGAGAGGGCCGCCGCGCTCGGATTCGCCTGGGTCGCGCTGTTCGACCAAGACAGTTACGCGAATCCGGACATGATCGAGGCGCTCGCGGCTGTGCGCGATTCTTTTCCCGACCCCGCGCATCTCGCGGTCATCGGTTCCGGCTACGACGATGAATTCGAGGCGCTGTCCGCGCCGAGCCGCGAGCGGGGTAACCGGCAGGGTGACCGGCAGGGCGGGGCCGCATGGCAGGACATGGAGTCGGTGATCACCTCCGGGAGTTTGTTGTCGCTCGCGGCATTCGCTGCGATCGGCCCGTTTCGCGAGGAATTCTTCATCGATCACGTCGATACCGAATATTGCCTGCGCGCCAGATTGAAGCACTTCCGCGTCATCCAAACGCGCAGTCCGTTGATGTCTCATGCAATCGGCGCGCCGACGACGCATCGAATTCTATGGATGCGCAAGCGAACCACCAATCACGCGCCCGATCGCCGCTACTACTTCACGAGAAACGATACGGTGCTGTTGCACGAGCGCGGCAAGCACCCGGGCGGTCTCTGGATACTCAAGGGGCTCATGCGCAGTCTGAGGACTTGCAAGCGCATCCTGCTCTATGAGCAAATGAAGGCTGCGAAGATCAATGCGGTGCTCAGCGGCTGGTGGGACGGCGTTCGCGGTCGGCTCGGGCCGCGCAAGGCCGCCGCGCGGACCGACTGTCGCTATCCAAACATCTGAAACAAGGGAACCTTTCGACGTGACGAGACCATCGAACCATATGAATCCGCCGGCGCGTTACGGCAGCGGCGCGATGCTGTTTCACTGGAGCACGTTCGTGCTCGTGCTCATCGTCGGCACCCTCGGTCTGCTTCACGATTCCTGGCCGGACGCGACCCAGGCGTTCTGGATCAACGTGCATGCCATGATCGGTTTGCTGCTGTGGCTGCTGTTGCTCGCGCGCGCGTTGTGGCGATGGCGCCATCCGCCGCCGGCACTACCCGCCGACGTCGGCGGCCTGACGCGCCGGGCCGCGGTGGTCGTGCATGCCGCACTTTATCTGCTGCTGTTCGTGATCCCGATCATCGGCATCGTGACGTTCGTGTGGCACGGACGCGCGTTCGACCTTGGACTGTTCCAGGTGGATTTCGGCGTCAAGAAGAATCGCGCGATATTCCATCCGACCGAGGACGTGCACGGCTACCTCGCCTATGGACTGTTCGGCCTCGTCGCATTCCATGCGGCCGCCGCGCTATGGCATCACTTCGTCGCGCGAGACGGGGTCTTGCGGCGCATGTGGCCCGCGGGCCGCGGTGGCTGACCTGCCGCGACGTCCTGGCTCACGATTACAGACCTCCGCCAGGGTGATTCGAATCGTCCTTGAGCGGCATGCGCACTGCCGCGCCAAAGCTGGCTTTGCGCTGCCTTCCCCACGCCCAGACCGTCAGCGCGATGAACAGCAGCATCAGAATCAGCGTGACGACGCCACGTATGGTGCCGATCATGGTTTTCGCTCTCCGTGAAAGTTGAAGAACTGCAAATTGGCGACGAGCCGGCATCGTAGGAAATGCGGGCGGACAGCGGAATACGCAATGACCCGTCACGACTAAGCGGAAGCCGTAGCCTCAGATTGCCCAACGGGGTCGCGGGGCGACCAGGCGTTCGTCGCCGGAAACCGCGCGCCTCAGGTGCGGCTTCGCGATCGTCAGTGGGCGAACAGTTGCTGCGGGTCTTGAAAGGCCTTGAATTCGAGCGCATTGCCGGAGGGGTCGAACAGGAAAAATGTCGCCTGTTCGCCGACTGAGTCTTTGAAACGGATGTGCGGCTCGATCTCGAAGTGCACGCCGGCGCCGCGCAGCCGCTGCGCGAGCGCCTGCCACTGCGACCACTCCAGCACGACTCCGAAATGCGGAACCGGAACATCGTGTCCATCGACGGGATTGGAGACACGCACGTGCGCGCGGCTCGACGGATCGAGATGCACGACGAGCTGATGGCCGTACAGATTGAAGTCGACCCAACCAGCGCTGCAGCGGCCCTCCGGACATCCGAACAGTCCGCCGTAGAATGCGCGCGCCGCGCCGAGGTCGTGGACCGGAATCGCGAGATGGAACGGGCTGAGTGTCATGAATGCGTTATGCTAGCCGCAGCTGCCGGGTCCGATCAACGGGGAAGTGGGCAACACGTGGGAACGATGCGGGCGAGAGCTTGGTACCGCGGCGCGGCGCCGGCGGCGCTCGCGCTGCTCGCGATCGGAGTCGGCGCGGCGGCCGGTGCCGCGGCGGCCGGTGCCGCGGTCGCGGGCGAGACCCGCGCACTCGCGCCGATGCTGCCCGCGCACAGCCATGACACGATCATCCGCCACGCCTTGATCGTCGACGGCTCGGGAACAGCGCCATACCGCGGCGATATCACGATCGACGCAGACCGCATCAGCTACGTCGGCCGGCATGCGCGCGGCACCGGCCGCACCGAAATCGACGCGGCCGGCAAGGCCGCGGCGCCCGGGTTCATCAACATGCTCGCGCACTCGGAGGAGAGCCTGCTCGTCGACGGCCGCGCGCTCAGCGACTTGACGCAAGGCGTGACGCTCGAAGTCATGGGCGAGGATTCGATGGGTCCCTTGAGCCCGCACATGAAGGAACTCGCGCTCAAGCGCCAGGCGGACATCCACTACGACATCGATTGGACGACGCTCGGCCAGTTCTTCGAGAAGCTGGAGCGGCGCGGCATTGCGCCGAACGTCGCTTCATTCGTCGGCGCGGGCACCGTGCGCGCCGACGTGCTCGGTGAGGATGATGTTCAGCCGACGCCCGAGCAGCTGCAGACCATGCAAACTCTGGTGCACGAGGCGATGGAGCAGGGCGCGCTCGGCGTCACGACGGCGCTGATCTACAGCCCCAACGAGTACGCCAAAACGGCTGAACTGATCGCGCTCGCCGGCGAATCGGCGCGCTGCGGCGGCATCTACATCGCGCACATGCGTTCGGAGGGCGACCGTATTCTCGACGCCGTTCAGGAGACGATCGACATTGCGCGCGCCTCGGGTGGTCCCGCGGAAATCTATCACCTGAAAATGGCAGGCCAGGCGAACTGGCCGAAGCTCGACGCTGTCGTCGGCAAGATCGAAGCGGCGCGCGCGGCCGGCACGCGCATCACGGCGGACATGTACACCTACACCGCGGGCGCAACCGGACTCGACGCGGCGATGCCGCCGTGGGTGCAGGACGGCGGGCTCGAGGCGTGGATTGCACGGCTGCGCGACCCGGCGATCCGCGCGCGCGTCATTGCCGACATGCGGGATCCGAACCCGCCGTGGGAGAATTTGTACCTGCGGGCCGGTGCCGCAGGCACGTTGCTGCTGCAGTTCAAGAACCCGGCGCTGCGTCCCTTGATCGGCAGGACGCTTGCGGATGTCGCGCAGATGCGCGGCGTGAGCCCCGAGGACGCGGCGATCGATCTCGTGATCGAAAGCGGCGACCGCGTCGGAGTCGCATATTTCTTGATGTCCGAAGAGAATCTGCGCCGCCAAATCGCGCTGCCCTGGGTGAGCTTTGGCTCGGACGCCGACGCCCCCGCGCCGGAGGGAGTGTTCCTGACCTACAACCCGCACCCGCGCGCGTACGGCAATTTCGCGCGGCTGCTCGCGAAGTACGTACGAGACGAACACGTGATCACGCTGCAGGAGGCGATCCGCAAGCTCAGCGCATTGCCGGCAGCCACGCTGTCATTGCGCGATCGCGGGCTGCTGAAATCGGGCTATTTCGCCGACATCGTGCTGTTCGATCCGGCGCGTGTGCAGGACAAGGCCACGTTCGAGCGGCCGCATCAACTCTCGACGGGCGTCGAGGACGTTTGGATCAACGGCGTCGCGGCGTTGAAGGCGGGCGTCGCGACTGGCGCGCCGAGCGGACGATTCGTGCGCGGACGCGCGTGGAGCGGCGCGCCCGCCGGCGGATGCCGGCAAAGCAGCCGCGATTGGACCTGGATCGAGTAGCCCTTCAAACTATGCCGATGAACATCATGAGCCGGCCTCGCCGCGCGACCGGAGTTGCCGAATGACCGCGAATCGCGCCGCCGACGCGATCGTCGAACGCTTGCACGCCCATGGCTGCCGGCTGTTGTACACGGTAGCCGGCGAGAGCTATCTAGACGTGCTCGATGCGCTTTACGACAGTGCTGAGGGCATGCGTGTCGTGACTTGCCGCCACGAAGCGGCGGCCGCCAACATGGCGGAGGCGACCGCAAAGCTCACCGCCGCTCCCGGCGTCGCGTTCGTCACGCGCGGTCCCGGACTCGCGCACGCGAGCATCGGTGTGCACACCGCACAGCAGGATGCGACGCCGATGCTGCTGTTCGTCGGCGAGATATCACGCGAAGACCGCTACCGGCGCGCGTTTCAAGAAGTCAACCTGCATCAGACCTTCGGCGACCTCGCGAAGGGCGTCGTGCAGATCGATTTGGCGAGCCGGGCGGGCGAACTCGTCGACCGCGCCTTCCAGCTGGCGCTCTCGGGAAGGCCCGGTCCGGTGGTCGTCGGACTGCCCGAAGACGTGCTCGGCGAGGCGAGCATGGCGGATCGCGGCGCGCCGACCGCGCGCCCGGCGATCGGTCTCGATGCGCAAGCGGTCGCCGCGATCGCCGAGCGCCTGGGCGCTGCGCAACGTCCGCTCTTGTGGCTCGGCGGCAGCCTATGGACGCCGGAGTCGGTGCGCGCGGTGCAGCGCCTCGCCGAGAGCTGGCAGCTGCCGGTCGTCACCGGCTTTCGCCGCAAGGATCTGTTTCCGAACGGCCATGCGAGCTACGCGGGCGAACTTGGGTTCGGAGCGCCTGCGGCGCTGATCCAGCGGCTGCGCGATGCGGATGTGCTGCTCGTGCTCGGGGCGGCGCTCGGCGATGTCGAGACCGGCGGATATCAGTGGCTCGAGCGCGCAGACACTCGCACGCGGCTGATCCACGTTCATCCTGACGCGGAGACCCTCGGCGCGGTATTCCCGACGGCACTGGCCGTGCAGGCGAGTCCGGGCGCGCTCGCCGCAGAGCTCGCGAAGCTCGGGCCGGGCGCGGATGAGGCACTCGCCTGGTCGGCCTGGACGCGTGCCGCGCGCTCCGCGCAGTCCGCCTTCATGGAACCCGTGGCGGTGACCGGCGCCGTGAATCTGTCGCTGGTGTTTCGCGAGCTGCGCGCCCAGCTGCCGCAAACCGCGATCGTCACGAACGGCGCGGGAAACTACGCGGCATGGCTGCACCGCTTTTTTGCGCACGGCGCGTTTCCGACGCAGCTCGCGCCCGGCAGCGGCGCGATGGGGTATGCGGTGCCGGCGGCGATCGCGGCAAAACTCGTGCATCCCGAGCGCGAGGTCGTTTGTGTCGCGGGCGACGGCTGTTTTTTGATGGCGGCCCAGGAACTCGCGACCGCGGCGGCGCTCGCGCTGCCGATCGTGTTCTTGGTCGTCAACAACGGCGCGTACGGGACGATCCGCATGCACCAAGAATCGCGCTTTCCGGGGCGACGCGTCGCAACCGACCTCGTCAATCCGGATTTCGTCGCGCTCGCACGCGCTTACGGTCTCGCGGGATTTCGCGTCGCCGCGACCGCGGATTTCCCGGCGGCGCTCTCGGCTGCGCGCGCGCATGCGGGCCCCGCGCTCATCGAGCTGCAGACCTCGATCGAGGATATTGCTCCGGGGCGGCGGCTCTCGGCGCTCGGCACGCGCTGAACCTCAATTCAGTGCGCTGCGATGCAGCATTCGGGCGCGCCGGTCGCGACCCGGCATTGAATCAAGATCTTGCGCGCGGAGCCGCTAACAGGCCCAGGGCCGAAGTGGTTTATTGGCGGGAGCGCTGCGGCACCGTCCCGCACCACGCAGGGACCGCGATCCCGACGAACCAGGAGATCCAGCTTGTTGTCATTTCTTTTCGGCGGAAGCAACCAAACGCGGCTGCGTGAACTGCAAGCCCTCGAGCGGGCCATCAACGCGTCTCAGGCGATCATCGAGTTCAGCCCCGACGGCGCGATTCTCGCCGCCAATGACAACTTCCTCAAAGCATTCGGCTATAGGCTCGACGAAATCAAGGGCAAGCATCATCGTATCTTCATGGACCCGTCGCAGCGCGACGGTGACCAATATCGGCGCTTTTGGGAGCGCCTGCGGGCCGGTGAGCACGATGCCGGCAAATATCAGCGCATCGACAAAGCGGGCCGCGAGGTCTGGGTCCAAGCAAGCTACAACCCGATCGTGGGTGCCGACGGCAACATCTACAAGGTCGTCGAGCTGGCCGCCGACGTCAGCGCCGAGGTCAAGGCGGCGCGAGCGCTCGATGAGGCGTTCAGCGATTCACGGCAGGTCATCGAGGCGGTCATCGGCGGCGCCAACGAGCGCCGTATATCGCTCGCCGGCAAGAGCGGTCAGCTCGAAGCGCTCGGCAGGACCGTCAACCAGCTGCTCGACAGCGTGCTCGGCACGATCAGCGAGACACAGCAAGTGGCGCAGCGCGCGATCGACGGCAACTTGACCGCGCGCATCTCGCTCGAGCGCAAGGGCGGTCCGTTCCGTGTGCTCGCGATGTCGGTCAACGCGCTGATCGAGAGCATGATGGGCGTCGTCCAGGGGCTGCAGCGGACCTCGCGCGAACTGCAATCTGGCGCCGCGGAGATCTCGCGCGGCAATCTCGATCTGAGCCAGCGCACCGAGAACCAGGCCGCAAGCCTCGAGGAAACCGCCTCCTCGATGGAGCAGATGACCTCGACCGTCAAGAACAACGCAGACAATGCGGCGCAGGCCAATCAGCTCGCCTCCGCGGCGCGCGAACAGGCCGAACGCGGCGGGAAGGTCGTCGGCTCCGCGGTCGCCGCGATGAGCGAGATCAACACGGCAAGCAAGAAAATCGCCGACATCATCGGCGTGATCGACGAAATCGCGTTCCAGACAAATCTGCTCGCGCTCAACGCGGCGGTCGAAGCGGCGCGCGCCGGGGAGCAGGGGCGCGGGTTCGCGGTCGTCGCTTCGGAAGTGCGCAACCTCGCTTCTCGCAGCGCCGAGGCGGCCAAGGAGATCAAGGCGCTGATTCAGGACTCGGTCGGCAAAGTAACCGAAGGCGCGAAACTCGTCGATGAATCCGGCAAAGTGCTCGGCGAGATCGTCACCGGCGTCAAGAAGGTCACCGACGTCGTCGCGGAGATCGCGGCTTCGAGCCGCGAACAGGCCTCGGGTATCGAGCAAGTCAACACCGCGATGACTTCGATGGACGCGATGACGCAGCAGAACGCGGCGCTCGTCGAGCAGGCCTCGGCGGCCGCGCACGCGCTTACCGAGCAGGCGTCGAGCCTGACCCAAATCGTCGAACGCTACGCCGTCGGTCATGAGGCGCAAGCTTCGGCGCCGCCGGTCTCACGTGCAGGCGCGGCGGTTCGCAAGCACGCGGAGAAGGCACCACCTGCGGGCGAGCGGCGCTCGGCGAACCGGCCCTGGAGCGGCAAACCGGCCGCAAGGGCCACGGCGCCGCCGGCCTCGGACCACGTGCGCTCGGCCGGCGGCGACGACGAATGGGAGAGCTTCTGAGGGACGCCAAGACCTCGCAGCTTGCGATTCATCGAATACCCGTCTAATGTCGCCGACCGATTGCGAACAAAACGACCGAGGGCGAACGGATGGGGAACAATTGGAGCAACATGGGCGCTGGCGCTGAGCGCATTCCTCGCACCGTGACCCGTTTGGGCGCATTCGCCAATTCCGCGTTCTTGAAGATCGAGCTGTGCTTCTACATTTTGCTCGGTCTGATGCTGGCGGTCGCCGCGCTGATCGCGCTCGGCGGCGCCGGCGTTTCCTTGTGGACGACGGTGAGTTTGCACGGTGCCGAGGGCTCGGTGCTGATTGCGATCGATCGGCTGCTGTTCGTGCTCATGATCGTGGAAATTCTGCACACGGTGCGCGTTTCCTTTCGGGCCGGCAGCCTGGTTTGCGAGCCCTTTCTGATCGTCGGGCTCATTGCCTCGATCCGGCGCGTGCTCGTGATCACGCTCGAATCGTCGCAGGTTGACCAGCCCGGCAAGTGGACCTCCGACACGGCGGCGCTGTTGCACTCCTCGATGACCGAGCTTACCGTGCTCGGAGGTCTCATCCTGGTCATGGTCTTCTCGATCGTGCTGCTGCGCCGGAGCGAGCGCGACAGAGACAATTCCGAATCGGCGCAATGACGATGTCGGCACGGTAAAGCGGGGTGCGCGCACGGAGGCGCGAGGTTGGGCGGCCGAGCCGCGAGTCTAGTCGCGCGCGATGACGACGCCGCAGAGCACGTGAACCGCGAGCACCAGGATCCAGACGACGGTGTCGCGTGCGGCGCGCGGCATCTGACCCGCGACCGAGCCGCTGCCTTTTTGCCGGTAGTACAGATCGCCCGCATCCAACGCTTCTGGGCGGGGGGCGACGCGCGCGCCGTTGATGAGGGTCAGCAGCGGCAGGCAGCCGATTTCCCAGCACAGGAGCAGCAGATTGAGCCACGCGGCTTGGCGCTCGACGGGATGCGCGACCGGTCGGTCTCGCGCGCGGAGTCAGCGCGCCTGCGGGGCGCGCCGTCTGCACATCGGTGCCTTCGGGCTGCGCCGGGCGGCGCATGCTGCTCAGAATCCTGGCGAGTAGAAACACGGCGATGCCGGTCGCCGGCACCAGCAGCTTGCAAACTCCCACGAGCAGGCCGACCGGCGCGCTGCGATTCACCTCGATCGAGCGGCAAACGGGGCGGATCGACAGCAAGATCGCGAGGCTGATCGCGCCGGCCCATATCACCTGCAGCTCGCTCGTGCGGTCATCGCCGTATCGATCGGCGATCAGCGCGGCGATCGCGGCCGCGAGCAGCACGAGCGCCGGCCGCGCCGATTGCCCGGCGTCCTCGTGATCCTCGTAAAACACGAACCAGTTCTGCGCGGCCATCACGAGCAGCAGCATCAGGCATGCGGGCGGCAAGATCCAGGCTTGGATCGGCTCGAAGCCGTGCGTGCACCAACCGGCGATGAAATAGGAGAGTGTTGCGAACGCCAGGCCGGAGACGACGCCGCCCCAACCGAGAACTCGCACATTACGCGTGTATCGATTGCCGATCACGAGCGTCGATAGCGCGCCGAATAACCCGGCGCCGCAGGCAGCCACGATTGCAACGTCGCCGAACATAGGGCCTCTGGCGTACCGCTCCTCAAATGGACTCGAATCCAACCGGCCTTATGGTAACTAAGTGCGGTTATGACACAACGAACCGGTTCACATCATGGATAGGTCGGCGACCCGGTTGGCGGGCGGGTACGGCTCGACGGCCCCAAAACCGTGCACCACGGTCCGCGATGCGGTCAGGGGAGGCGATTCTGCGACTTCGCACCGGGTGGCCGCTGCGCCGCGCCAAGGCGAACCAACTGGCCGCGAATCCGGTATGGTACGCGCCGCGATAACGGCACGCGATTCTGCCGGGTCCGACAAGGACGAGTGATGACTGCGAACGATCTGACTGCCGCGGGCGGGCCGGCGGCTGTGGCTACAGGTGATCGAGCCGATGAGCTCGCGCTCGGCATCGATACCGGCGGAACTTTCACCGACGCCGTGCTGCTGGCGGGCGGCAGCCGCGTGGTCGCCGCCGCCAAGGCGCTGACCACCCATTGGGACCTCGCGCTCGGCATCGGCAACGCGATCCGCGCCGTGCTCGCCGAGCGGCCTGCGCAGCTGCGCGGCCCCTTGAGCCTGGTCTGCGTCTCGACGACGCTCGCGACCAATGCGGTCGTCGAAAATCGCTTCAGCCCGGTATGCACGCTGCTGATCGGTTTCGATGACGCGATGGCGGCGCGCGCAGGCCTGCAGCGCCAGGGCGCAGGCCACGTCGTGCGCGTCGCGGGTGGACACGGCGCGACCGGCGAAGAATCCGCGCCGCTCGACGAGGAGGGTGTGCTGCGCGCGGTCGAGGAATTCGGCTCCCGGGTCGAGGCGTTCGCGGTCGCGGGCAACTTCTCTGTGCGCAATCCCGCGCACGAACTGCGGGTCCGCGAGCTGATCCGTGCACACTCGCCGAAACCGGTGACCTGCGCGCACGAACTGAGTTCGAAGCTCGATGCGCCGCGCCGAGCGCTGACCGCGGCGCTCAATGCGCGGCTCACGCCGCAGATTCGTCATCTGATCGAGGCGCTCGGGGGCGTGCTCGAGGACTTGGGTATCGCCGCGCCGCTGATGATCGTCAAAGGCGACGGCTCCTTGATGAAGGCCGAGATTGCGCTCGAGTATCCGGTCGAGACGGTTTTGTCTGGACCCGCCGCCAGCGTCGTCGGCGCCGGCTTCCTCACGGGCCTCGCGGATTTCGTGGTCTCGGACATGGGCGGCACCACGACCGATATCGCCATCGTATCCGGTGGTCGGCCCGTGATCAGCGCCGAGGGCGCGCTCGTCGGCGGCTGGCGCACCATGGTCGAGGCCGTCGACGTGCGCACCAGCGGTCTCGGCGGCGACAGCGAGGTCGGCTTCGACCGGCAGACCCGCATGACGGTCGGTCCGCGCAAGGCGATGCCGCTCTGCCTGCTCGCGCACGGTTTCCCCGCCGCGCTGGCGCAGCTTCGCGCGATCGCCGAACTCGAGCGGCCGCCGGATTATCCGACCGAGTTTGCATATCGAAATCCCGATCGCACGGCGCCGCCGCACCTCTCGGCGCTCGAGCGGCGCGTCTGGGATGCGCTCGGCCTCGAACCGCGCCCGGTCTCGACGATCGTGCGCAATGACTCGGGGCTCGAGGCGCTGCGGCGGCTTGCCGACGCGGGGCTCGCGACACTCGCGGCATTCACCCCGAGCGATGCGATGCACGTGCTCGAGCGCCAGCACGGCTGGTGCCGCGAGGCGGCGCTGCTCGGCGCGCGCATCCTGTCGACGCAGGAGCGCAATGCGCTGGCACTCGGCGCCGCGGCGACGCCTCGGGCGATTTGCGAACGGACCCACGAGCACGTGGTGCGCGACACCGGCCGAGCGCTCCTCGCCGCGGCGCTCGCGCAGGATCCCGGCATTGAGGCGCAGGGCGGCAGCTGGGGCGCGCTCGGCGACCGGCTCATCGAGGCGATCGTCGCCGGCCGGCCGCTGTCTTCGCAGCTGCGAGCGACGCTCGGACTCGCGCGGCCGCTGGTCGCGATCGGTGCGCCGGTCGGCGCGTATTACGGCGGAGGTTGCGCGGCGTCTCGGCGTCGCGCTGTCGATTCCGCAGCACGCAGCGGTTTGCAACGCCGTCGGCGCGGTCGCAGGCGTCGTTTCGCAGACCGTCGAAATTCTCGTCAATCAGACGAGCTTCAAGGTGTTTCGCGTCCATGATCCTGCCGGCAGCCGCGACTATTCGGAGCCGAGTGCGGCGCTCGAGCACGCGCGGCGTGTCTCCGCGCAACTTGCGCTTGCAGCGGCGCTGCGCGCCGGCGCGGCCGAGCCCCATGTCGAGACCAGCCTCGCCGAGAAACTCGCGCAGGTCGGGCCCGGCACGGACTATCTCGCCGAGGCGGTCGCGCGCTCGACCGCGACCGGGCGGCCGCGCGTCGGCGCCGGCGTCGCGCTCCTTGCCGGTGGCGCGCACACGGGATCTGTATAATGCCGCACCGCTCACACCTGAGCTCTGGAGCCGCCGCCGCATGAAACAGCCCGACGAGACGCAAGGCCGACGCAGCCGCCGCCGTCCGAGCAGCGCCGACGTCAGTCACGCCGTCTTCGATCGCACCCGAAGCTATCGGCATTTGCGCAATCCGTTCGAGCCGCTAAAAGTGTTCTCGGACGACCAAGTCGGCGCGATGCACGAGGCGGCGCTCGTGATGCTCGAAACCCAGGGGATGAAGGTGCTGTCCGCGGACGCGCGCGAGATCTATCGGACCGCCGGCGCCGACGTCGACGATACGACGCAGATCGTGCGCGTCGGCCGCGATTTGGTCGGCGCTTCGCTCGCGAGCACGCCGCACGAGATCACCTTGCACTCGGTCGATCCGGAGCGCCATGTGCCGCTGGCGCGCGGCAGCGTGGCGTTCGCGCCGACCTCGGGACCGCCCAACATCATGGGGACGGCGAGCGGCCGGCGCGCGGGCACGCTGGTCGATTTCCGCAATCTCATGAAGCTCTGCCAGAGCTTCGAGGTGATCCACGTGCTCGGCGGCGCGACCGAGCCGCAGGACGTGCCGGTGCACGTCCGTCACCTGGAGGTCACGCGCTCGCAGCTCATGCTATCGGACAAGATTCCCTTTATCTTCTCGCGCGGCCACCGCCAGGTCGCCGACAACTTCGAGCTGATACGCCTCGCGCACGGCATCTCTGCAGAAGAATTCCGCTCGCGGCCGTGCACCTATACGATCATCAACACCAATTCGCCGTTGCAGCTCGACGTCCCGATGGCGGACGGCATCATCGATTTCGCGAAGGCGGGACAGGTGCTGATCATCACGCCGTTCACGCTCGCCGGTGCGATGGCGCCGGTGACGATAGCGGGCGCGCTGACGCTCGCGCACGCCGAGGCGCTCGCCGGTCTCACGCTCGCGCAAATCGTGAGGCCCGGAACTCCGATCGTCTACGGGAGTTTCACCTCGAACGTCGATATGAAATCCGGCTCGCCGGCGTTCGGAACGCCGGAATACGTCAAGGCGGCATTCGGCGCGGGACAGATGGCGCGCTTCCTCGGACTGCCGTGGCGATCGTCGAATGCGACCGCCTCGAACATCCCCGATGCGCAGTCCGTTTACGAATCGCAGATGAGCCTCTGGGGTGCGCTGTTCGGCGGGTGCAATTTCGTGCTGCATGCGGCCGGTTGGCTCGAGAGCGGCCTGACGACCTCGTATGAGAAATTTATTCTCGATATCGAGATGCTGCAGATGTTCGCAGAAGTGTTCCAGCCGGTCGGCGCGCAAGCCTCGGACATCGCGCTCGACGCCGTCGCCGAGGTGGGTCCCGGCGGGCATTTCTTCGGTTGCGCCCACACGATGGAGCGCTATCGGAGCGCCTTTTACGCGCCGCTGGTTTCCGATTGGCGTAACTACGGCAGTTGGCATGAGGATGGGGCGAAGACCGCGACCGAGCGTGCGAGCGCGATCTGGCAGAGCACGCTGGATCGTTATGTCGCGCCCGTACGGGATCCCGCTGTTGTCGAGGCGCTCGATGCCTACGTCGAGCGGCGCATTTCCGAAGGCGGCGCGCCGCCTGTGACCTGATCGTGTCGCCTGTGGACATGCTGCTGTCGCGATAATACAAGTCTCGCGCGCCCTGCCGACTTACCATGCCGAGAGCACCACGTAAGTGACCGTGGTCGCTCAAGAATAACCGTTGGAGAGATAGATGGCAGAGCCGACTGGCGACGATTTCGACCTGGCCTCGCTCAATGACGAGGAACTCACCGAGCAGGTGCACGACGACCTGTACAACGGCCTCAAGGCCGAGGTCGAGGAAGCGACGCGCCTCTTCCTGTCGCGCGGCTGGTCCGCCGAGCGCGTGCTCAATGACGCGCTCGTCGAGGGCATGCGCATCGTCGGCATCGACTTCCGCGATGGCATTCTGTTCGTCCCCGAGGTGCTGCTCGCCGCGAATTCGATGAAGGGCGGCATGGAGATTCTGCGCCCGCTGCTTGCCGAGACCGGTGTCGAGCCAATCGGCAAGATCGTGATCGGGACCGTCAAGGGCGATATCCACGACATCGGCAAGAACCTCGTATCGATGATGCTCGAGGGCGCGGGCTTCGAGGTCATCGACCTCGGCATCAACAATCCGGTCGAAAAGTTCCTCGATGCGCTCGATAAGCACAAGCCCGACATTCTAGGCATGTCGGCTCTCCTGACGACGACGATGCCCTACATGAAGGTCGTCATCGACACGCTCAAAGAGCGCGGCATTCGCAAGGACTTCATCGTGCTCGTCGGCGGCGCGCCGCTCAACGAGGAATTCGGCAAGGCCGTCGGCGCCGACGCTTATTGCCGCGACGCCGCTGTCGCCGTCGAAACCGCCAAGGGGCTGCTCGCGACGCGCCGGGCCACCGCGGCGGCGCACTAGCTTGCGGTTGCCGCGATGACGGAGAGCGCCCAAGGCCTGCTGGTCATCGCCTGCGGCGCGCTGGCGCACGAAATCACCGCGCTGCGCCGCGCGAACGCGTGGGATCGGCTCGAGGTGCGCTGCTTGCCTGCCGAACTGCACAACCGCCCGGAGAAGATTCCCGAGGCGGTGCGCACGATGATCCGCGCCTCGCGCGATCACTACCGATCGATCTTCGTCGCCTACGCCGATTGCGGGACCGGCGGGCTGCTCGATGCGGTGTTGCGCGAGGAGGGTGTCGAGCGCATTCCCGGCGCGCACTGCTACGAATTCTTCGCGACGAGCCCGGTGTTCACCGAACTCGCCGATACGGAGCCGGGCAGCTTCTACCTCACGGATTTCTTGCTGCGGCATTTTGAACGGCTCGTGATCCGCGGTCTCGGGATCGACCGCCACCCGGAGCTGTTTTCGAGCTACTTCGGCAACTACAAGAAGCTCGTCTACCTCGCGCAGGCCCCGGCCTCCGGCAGCGTCGATGAGGCGCGCGCCATCGCCGCGCGCATGGGTCTGGATTTCGAGTACCGCGAGACCGGCTACGGCGAGCTCGCGACGAGCCTCGGGCGCGCGGTCGAGGCGAGCCGCGAGAGCGCGCGAACGCGTGGCGAGGAGGTCGTGACATGGGTTCGCTGACGGTCATTTCCTGGCGCGACATTCCCGCGCAGGTCATCGTCAAGCGCGGCCGCGAGTCGGCGAAGGTGCAGCTCTCGCAGCGTTTCCAAGAAGCCGTCGACCGCGCCGCGATGCGCGCGGGCAAGGGCAGCTCCGATGCGTATCTTGCCGATTGGAAGCGCAGTGAGCCGCGCAGCGTCGGGGACGATCTGGCCGCCGAGGCGGCCGCCGAAGCGGCGCGCCTCGAGGCAAAATTCAGCGACGCGGATCTCGAACGGCTGATCCGCTCCAAGGGCCTGAGCGAGACCGCGCAGCCCCCGGATTCGGCAACGCCGCCGGCCGCCGAGTCCCCCTGATGTATTCGGTCAGGCTATGGTCGGTGCGCCACGCGCGCGGCCTCAACGCCTTCTATCGGGGTTTCGAGGCGACGCTCATGCGTTTCGACCGGCTATTCCGCGCCGTCGGCTATGAGCGCGCCGAGCGACCGGTTGCGGTCGTCGAGAAGGCCGTCAAGGGCTTGCTGTTCGATTGCCGCATGTGCGGGCAATGCGTGCTCAGTTCGACCGGCATGTCCTGTCCGATGAATTGCCCGAAGACCCTGCGCAACGGTCCCTGCGGCGGTGTGCGCGACAACGGCCACTGCGAGGTCAAGCCCGAGATGCGCTGCGTCTGGGTCGAAGCCTTCAAGGGCAGCGAACGCATTCCCGGCGGGATCGCCGCGATGCGCGAAGTGCAGCACGCGGTCGATCAGCGTCAGCAGGGCCGCTCCTCGTGGCTGCGCGTCGTGCGCGAGAAGTGTGCGCCGCCCGGCGCAACCGCGGCACCCACATCCGCGGCGCTCAGTTCCGCGGCGCCCCCGATCGCCGCGCCGCCGACCAAGGGCACGCAGCCATGAGGTTCGAGGACGAGCCGGTTCCGGGCTATCCGCTGCCGATACTTCCCGGCCACACCTCACCCGGGCGATTCGAACGGGTACTACGCGCGGGCGGATTCGCGGTCACGACCGAACTCGCGCCGCCGGATTCTGCGGATCCCGAGGACGTCTACAAGCGCGCACGGGTCTTCGACGGCTACGTCGATGCGATCAACGCGACCGACGGCAGCGGCGCCAATTGTCACATGTCGAGTCTCGCGGTTTGCGCGCTGCTGACGCGCATCGGGTATGCGCCAATCATGCAGATATCCTGCCGCGACAAGAATCGAATTGCGATTCAGGGCGATATTTTGGGCGGCGCCGCGATGGGCGTCTGCAACATCCTGTGCCTGACGGGAGACGGCGTGCAGGCCGGCGATCATCCGCAGGCCAAGCCGGTCTTCGACCTCGATTGCGTGACCCTGCTCGAGATCGCGCGCACGCTGCGAGACGAGCATCGGTTTCAAAGCGGCCGCAAGATCAGTTATGCGCCGCGCGTGTTCTTCGGGGCGGCCGAGAATCCATCGGCCTTGCCGCACGCCTGGCGCGCGCAGCGGCTCGCGAAAAAAATCGCGGCGGGCGCGCAATTCATCCAAACGCAATACGTTTACGATCTTGATCTGTTGCGCGCGTTCATGAGCCAATGCGAAGCGCTTGGTCTGCTCGACAAGATCTACGTTCTCGCGGGCGTCGGACCGCTGCGCTCGGCCAAGACCGCCGAATGGATGCGCCGAAACGTGCCCGGCATGCACGTGCCCGACGCGACGATTGCGCGCCTCCAGGGCGCCGAGGACCAGGCGCGCGAGGGTCGCAACATCTGCATCGAGCTGATCCAGCAGATTCGCGAGATCCGCGGCATCAGCGGCGTGCACGTCATGGCTTACCGCCAGGAAGAGTCGGTCGCCGAGATCGTCGAGCGCTCGGGCGTGCTGCAGGGACGGGTCTGCTGGTATCCGGGCCGCGACAGCCAATCGAATTCTCAAAACAGGACCGCAGTATGACCGACACCGTAATCAGTTCCGCGACCAAAGAGGTCGTCATCGGCTTCGACCGACCGTTTGTCATCATTGGCGAGCGCATCAATCCCACGGGGCGCAAGATCCTCGCGGCCGAAATGGCCGCCGGCGACTTCAGCCGCGTCGAGGCCGACGCGCGCGCGCAGGTCGAGGCCGGCGCTCACATGCTCGACGTCAACGCGGGCATCCCGCTCGCCGACGAGCCGGCGATCCTTGCGCGCGCGATTCAGCTCGTGCAATCGATCACCGACGTGCCGCTGTGTATCGATTCCTCGATCGTCGCGGCGCTCGCCGCCGGCCTCGCGGTCTACAAGGGCAAGCCGCTCGTGAATTCCGTGACCGGCGAGGACGAGCGCCTCGAGAGCGTGCTGCCGCTCGTCAAGAAATACGGTGCTGCAGTCATCGCGATTTCGAACGACGAGACCGGCATCTCGGAAGATCCGGACGTGCGCTACGCGGTTGCGAAGAAGATCGTCGAGCGTGCAATGGACCATGGCATCCCGCCGTCCGACGTCGTCGTCGATCCGCTCGTGATGCCGATCGGCGCGATCAATTCCTCGATGGTGCAAGTCATGCGGCTCGTGCATCGGCTGCGCACCGAGCTCAAGGTCAACACCTCCTGCGGCGCCTCGAACATCAGTTTCGGGCTGCCGAATCGCGACGGCATCAACAGCGCGTTCTTGACGATGGCGATCGGGGCGGGCATGACCTCGGCGATCACCAATCCGCTGCACGTGGAGGTCGTCAAGGCGGTGATGGGCGCGGACGTCATGATGGGCCACGACCAGGACTGCGCGCGCTGGATCAAGCGGTTCCGCGAGGCACCCCCGCCGCCTGCCGCGGGCGAGGAGGCGGCTCGCGGCAGGCGCGAAGGCGGCCATCGCCGGCGGCCGGCGTAACGGACGACCAACATGACCGCGCGCGATCCTCTCGTCGTATTCACGCCGTCCGGCAAGCGGGGGCGCTTCGCGGTCGGCACGCCGCTGCTGCAGGCTGCACGCAGTCTCGGCGTCGACATCGATTCGGTTTGCGGCGGGCGCGGCCTGTGCGGGCGCTGCCAGGTGCTGGTCGCCGAGGGCGAGTTCGCCAAGCACGGCGTGAGTTCCTCGAACGCGAGCCTCTCGCCGTTCAGCGAGCCGGAGCAGCGCTACGCGCGGCGCCAGACGCTCGCACCCGGACGGCGGCTCTCGTGTTCGGCGCGCGTCGAGGCCGATGTCGTCATCGACGTGCCGGCCAGCAGCCAGGTTCACCGCCAGGTCGTGCGCAAGGAGGCGGAGGCGCGCGCGATCGAGATTTATCCCCTCGTGCGGCTGCATTACGTGCAGGTGCGAGAGCCCGACATGCACGATCCGTCCGGTGATCTGCGCCGCCTGTACGATGCGCTCGAGAGCGAGTGGCAAATCAGGGATCTCGCGACCGATCTGTCGGTGCTGCAGATGCTGCAGCCGGCGCTGCGCAGCGGCGCATGGGCGGTCACGGTCGCGGTGCATGCCGGCAAGCAGATCATCGGGGTCTGGCCGGGGCTGCATGAGCGCGCCTACGGGCTCGCGGTCGACGTCGGCTCGACGACGATAGCGGCGCATCTCTGCGATCTCGTGAGCGGCGAGGTGGTCGCGTCCGCGGGCGTCATGAATCCGCAGATTCGCTTCGGCGAAGATCTCATGAGCCGAGTTTCGTATTCGATGATGAATCCGGGCGGCGCCGTGCTCATGACCGCCGCCGTGCGCGAGGCCTT
This sequence comes from uncultured Gammaproteobacteria bacterium, assembly GCA_963782845.1. Lineage (GTDB taxonomy): Bacteria > Pseudomonadota > Gammaproteobacteria > Steroidobacterales > Steroidobacteraceae > Bog-1198. The sequence goes on from CAWALM010000005.1 coordinate 112,304, forward strand.
GAGCGGGCTTGCGCTCGAGGTCGCGAAGAGCGCCGGCATTTCGCATGAGGACATCCTCGAAGCGACGATCGTCGGCAATCCGATCATGCACCACCTGGTGCTCGGCATCGATCCGGTCGAACTCGGCGGCGCGCCGTTCGCGCTCGCGACCGACATGTCGATGACGCTGCGCGCGAACGTAATCGACTTCAAGTTGCATCGCAATGCGCGCATTTACGTGTTGCCCTGCATCGCGGGTCACGTCGGCGCCGACGCCGCGGGCATGGTGCTCGCCGAGCGGCCGGACCTCGAGGACGCGATGACGCTGCTGGTCGATGTCGGCACGAACGCCGAAATCGTCTTGGGCAACCGCAACCGCCTGGTCGCCTGTTCGAGCCCGACCGGACCTGCGTTCGAGGGCGCGCAAATCAGCTGCGGACAGCGCGCGGCGCCCGGGGCGATCGAGCGCGTGCGCATCGATCGCGAGACGCTCGAGCCGCGTTTCAAAGTCATCGGCTCGGATTTGTGGTCCGACGAGCCCGGCTTCGCCGAGGCGACCGCGGCCACCGGCGTCACGGGAATCTGCGGATCGGGCATCATCGAGATCATCGCCGAGATGTACCTCGCGGGCGTCATCAACCAGGATGGCGTCGTCGACGGACGCCTCGCGGAGCGTTCGCCGCGCATCGCCGCGAACGGCCGGACCTTCGCGTATTTGCTGTATCGCGGCGCCGCGCGCGAGGGCGGCGGCAACGAAGGACCGGTCGAGATGAAAATCACGCAGAACGATGTGCGCGCGATTCAGCTCGCGAAAGCGGCGCTGTATGCGGGCATCGCGCTGCTGATGGAGCGGCTCGGCATCGAGCGCGTCGATCGGATCCGCCTCGCAGGCGCGTTCGGCAGCCACATCGACGTCAAATACGCGATGATCCTCGGCATGGTCCCCGACTGCGATCTGTCGCAGGTGCGCTCGGCCGGCAATGCAGCGGGCACCGGTGCGCGCATCGCGCTGCTCGATTCGAATTCGCGCGGCGTCATCGAGGCGCTCGTGCGGCGCATCGAGAAGGTGGAGACGGCGATCGAGCCGCGCTTCCAGCAGCACTTCGTCGAGGCCATGGCGATTCCGCACAAGACCGCCGGCAGCGAACAGTTGCGCAAGGTCGTGGATTTGCCCGCGCCGAAGGAATCGACGAGCCAGAGCGAAACCCGCGGACGGCGCCCGCGGCGCACCGAACCCGCGAAGACCGAGTAGCGTGGGCGGGCGCGAGGCCCGCCCACGCTCAGACGTTCGAGTCGGGGCTCGCGGCCTTGCGCTTCGCGATGTATTCGAGCAGCGCTTCGTCTATGCCCGCATCCATCGGCGGCTCGACGTACTCGGCGAGCTGCTTCTTCCAGAGCGCGTTGGCCCGCTTGGCCATGTCGGTCGCGCCCTCGGCTTCCCACTGCTCGTAACTGTTGTTGTCGGCGAGCGGCGAGCGGTAGAACGCGTTCTCGAAATTCGCCTGCGTATGCGCGCAGCCGAGGAAGTGCTTGCCGGGTCCGACCTCGCGCATCGCGTCGAGCGCCTGGCCGTTCGGCGACAAGTCGACGCCCGCGAGCAGCGTGTGCATCATGCCGGCCTGGTCGACGTCCATGACGAATTTCTCGTAACCCATCGCGAGCCCGCCCTCGAGCCAGCCGGCCGTGTGCAGCACGAAATTGACGCCCGCGAGGCAGGTCGGCAGCAGTGTTTGCGCCGATTCGAACGCGGCCTGCGCGTCCGGAATCTTCGAGGCGCATAGGCTGCCGCCCGAGCGGAACGGCACGCCGAGGCGGCGCGCGAGCGCCGCCATCGAATACAGCACGAGCGCGGGCTCCGGCGTGCCGAAGGTCGGGGCGCCGGACTGCATCGAGATCGAGGAGGCGAAGCTGCCGAGCACGACCGGCGCGCCGGGATTCACGAGCTGCACGAACGCCATGCCCGGCGAGGGCCTCGGCGAAGGTCTGCGCGATGGTTCCTGCGACCGTGACCGGCGACATTGCGCCGGCGAGAATGAACGGGGTGATGATCGTCGCTTGATTCGCGCGCGCATAGACCTTGGCGGCTCCGAGCATCGTCGCGTCGTAGGTCATCGGCGAGTTGACGTTGATCAGATTGATGATCGTGGTCTTCGGGCCGACCGGTTTCGGGATCATCGAGTTCCGCGCCGAACACGATGTTCGCGAGCGCGACCGAATCCGCTGCGCGGTCCGGCGCCGTGACCGAGCCCATGAAGGCCTTGTCGCTGTATTTCAGGTGGCTGTAGACCATGTCGAGATGGCGCTTGTTGACCGGCAGATCGACCGGCTCGCAGATCGTGCCGCCCGAATGGTGCAGCGAGTGCGACAGGTACGCGAGCTTCACGAAATTGCGGAAATCCTCGATGCGCGCATAGCGGCGGCCTTCGTCGAGGTTGCGGACGAACGGCGAGCCATAGGCGGGTGCGAACACCGTGTTCTTGCCGCCGATGCGCACGTTGCGCGCGGGGTTGCGCGCATGCTGCGTGAATTCGCGCGGTGCACTGCGCTGCACCAGCTGCCGGCACATGCCGCGCGCGAAATGCACGCGCTCGCCCTGGACGTCGGCGCCGGCTGCTTTCCAGATTTGCAAGCGCTTCGGGATCGTCGCGAAAATCGATACCGATCTCCTCGAGTATCGTTTCGGCATTGCCCTCGAGCAGCGCGAGGCCCTCTTCGGTGAGCACCTCGTAATAGGGAATATTGCGCGTGATGTAGGGGACCGAGGCGGCGGCGCGGGCGGCGCGCGAGGCGCGCTTGGCGTCGCGGCCGCTAGGGCGGCGCGCGCGGGCGGGTTCGGCGGTCAGTTGCTCGTCCATCGTCGTCTCCCGGTTTGAGGAACCCGTTTTTTTGCCGACCGGGCGCAACGGGCTATGACTTTAATAGATGGAGTATGGTCACTGTCGGCCGGTGCGGCTGATCAATTTGCGTCATACACTTGTCATGACGCGCCATCGTGGCGCGGCCTCCCGCAAGCGCCGAACCGGCGCTAGTTCCGGGCGAGGATCAGACCGCAGAGCAGATGGAGCGCGACCACCAGCATCAGGACCGCGGTGTTGCGCCTGGAGAGCGGAATCTGGCTGGCCGCGGATTCGCCGCGCCGATTCGCCGCACCGAGGTCCGCGGCCGCGGCTGGTCCCTGATGCGGCACGAAGCGCGCGCCGTTCGTCAGAGTCACGAGCAGCAATTGACCCAATTCCCATAGCAGCGGCAGCAGATTGACCCAGAATCCTGAACGCATCAGGGACTCGCGCGTCGCGCGACGCAGACCGACGATCCGATCGATGGCCAGGAGTGCGATGAGGCCGGCCGCCGGCACGAGAAGTTTGGCGGTTCCGACGAGGATGCCGACCGCGAGGCCGCCGTTGGCGGCGATCGATCGATTCACGGGGTGAATCGACAGCACGAGCACTGCGCTCGTCGCGGCCGCCCAGATCAGTGTGTGCACAGCCCCGCTCGCTTCGCCGAGGTGAGCAGCGAGCGACAGTGCCGCCGCCGCGCTTAACATAGCCAGCGTCGGCCGCGCCGATTGCAGTAGATCCTCGCGGTCCTCGTAGAACACGAACCAATTTTGGGCGACCATCACGAGCAGCAGCACGAGGCCTGCGAGCGGCACGATCCACGCTTGCAGGGGCTCAAAGCCGTAAGCGATCCAGTGCAGCGAGAAATAGGCGGCGGTTCCGAGCGCTGCGCCCGAACAAACGCCGCCCCATCCCAAGCAGCGCAGATTGCGCGTGCAGCGCGCGCCGACGGCGATGACCGCAAGCGAGCCGAAGCATGCGGCGAGTGCGGCGAACAAAATAACGGCTTCGGTAGGCATCGGATTCCTCGAGGACTGCCCTCGAAGTGTCGGCGCGAGCCGCGGGACCTTTATCGCCGCCGTGCGCCGATGCGACTCAGGTCATGATCGGCCGGTTGGCGCGGCCGTTCAGTAGGTTTCGCGCTGGTAGATACGGGAGGCGGGGCCTGGGAAGACACCGAAGGTGGCGAGTGCGGTGGGGCTGGTGGCAAGGGCCCAGGGGTACTGCAGCCAGCTCGGAGCGGTGGCGGTGACGGATGCGGCGCCGGAGTTGCCGGCGCCGGGCGCGGCGAGGTTCAAGTTGAAGTTGCCTGCGGATGCGATCGAGAGGTATTTCTCGGAAGGCGCGGCCGCTGCGGCGCAGCCTGCGCCGGAAGCCCCGGGGCTGCCGCTGTCGCGCACGCAGGTCTTGCCGGCGGTGAGGTTGAGCTGGTAGTTGCTGAAGGCGATGGCGGGGGCCACGCTGCAGCTGTCGGCGGTGTTGGTCGTGAAGCCGGCGGTCGCGCTGAGATAATACTGGGTCGTGAGCTGCATCGGCAGGTCGAGCAGTTCGGAGCCGAGCGCGTCGCGCAGCGCGAGGCGGCCATAGTACTGAGTGGCGCCGGCGCTGAAGCTCATGCCGCCGGCGCCGCCGAAGCTGACCGGATTGGGCGCGGCGACGCCGTCGGTGTCGAGGATGTTCTCGCTGAGTGTGAGGTTGGCGCTGAACGGGGCGATCGCGCCGCCGCGCACGAACTTCAGGCCCGTGCCGGCGCTGTAGGTCAGGCTCGCCTGGCCATTGCCGAGGTCCACGATCGCCGGATCCTGGCTGGTCGCGGGCAGCCCCGAGGTGTCGAGCGCGGGGCTCGCGGGGGTCGTGGAGTAGGTGCGTGCGGTCAGCGAGGAGTTGGTGAGTTTGAGGAAGGCGCCGGTGTAGTTGCGCGTGGTGGCGCCGCCCTGCGCCTGGGCCGTCACGCTGATCACGGGAGCGACGGCGTAGGAGAGCGGCTGACCCAAGTAGCTGAAGTTGCCGCTCGTGCAACTGGTGCCGATGAGCGGGGTGTTGAGCGCGACGGCGAAGGCGTTCGGGATGAAGCGACCGACATCGGCGCTGCTCGTGCCGGTCACGGTGCCGGTGCCGAGGTAGCTCGCGACGCTCGGGGTCAAGCTGATGATGCCGACCTCGGGCCAGTTGAAGGTGGTGCCGCTCGCGACGCCGGCGCTGAAGGAGCCGAAGGCGGCCGGGTTATTGAGCGCGGCGGCATCGCCGCCCGCGGGCAGCACGAGGTTGGCGGCGAGCGTGACGCCCTGGGCCGGGGTCTCCTGGCCGTAGTTGGGCGTTGCGGCGCCCGCGAAGTTCGACGCGGTGACGGTTGCCGAGAACGGCTGGCCGGCGGGAAGGAAGACGGTGCCGGCGGCGGAGCTCGCGGCCGGATTATTGCCCGGCGAGCCGAGCGCGGTGTTGCAGCTGCCGGCCGCAAAGCTGGTGCAGTGAATGTTCGAGAGCGTGAAGTTGTAGGGCTGCACGATGAACTGGCTTGCCCCGAGCATCGTGTTGCCGGAGGCCGCGCCGCTCTTGAGCGGGATGCTGTAGGCGGCGCGCAGCGTGACCTGGCCGACGTCCGAGTAGTTGAGCGCGATCGGCGCCTCGGCGTTGGCAGTGCTGAACTTCAGCGGCACGCTGGTCGAGTTGCTGGTGCCGCCGTTGGGGTTCCCGGCGATGCTGGTCGTGACCCCGTTGTTGGTCACGGTCATCGTCTGTCCGGCGATGCACAGCGCCGGGTTGTTGCACTGGAAGCCGAGGTTGACCGCGACCGTCGTGCCGCTCGCGAACGCCGCCGTGCAAGCCCCGGTGTTGGTGTCGGTGCGGATCGCCTGCAGCGCGAGACTCTGCGTCGAGATCTTGCCGGCGATCTGCGTGCCGATCGCGGTTCCGACGTTGCTGCCGTTGGTGATGCGAAAGCCCGAGGGCACGAAGGTGAGCGGCGGCTGCTCGGAGGCGATCGCACTGCCCGATTTTTGGGTCACGCTGCCGTCGACGACGTTGATCGTGACGGTCTCGGCGGTGGTGTCCTGCAGCGAGAGCACCACGACGCCGGCATCGGCGCTCGAGTAGGTGTAGCTTGCGGTGCCGCTGTTGGATGCGCCCGCGACGAATACGCCCGCGCCGGTGGTGAGCGACCAGTCGCCGTGTCCGGTGCTGGTGCTGACCTGGATCGTGCCGGTGGTTGCAACGGGCTGGTGGGAGCTGTTGTGCGCGGTGATCGTCACCGGCGAGGCCTGACAGTTGACCGCCGTGCCCGCATCGCCGATCGCAAAATGATCCGGCGCGACCGCATTCGACGGCAGAAACGTCGCGATCGCGGCGGCCCAGCCGCTCAAGGCGGGATTGACCGTGAACGTATTGCTCTGCACGCCCGTCGTCGTCGTGACCTTCTGCACGCCCGCGCCCGCGGTGTCGCCCGAATTCTGGTAGTCGACCGCCTCGATCGTATAGCCGGTGCTCGCGGTGATCGTCGAGCAGCAGGAAGCCGGATTGTCGATACCGAATACCGATACCACCAGTTCGCTGCCGTTGCTGGTCGCCGCGGTCGTCGCGACGCTTGCGGCCGCGCTGCTGCCGGTCGCGGAATTGGCCTGATCCGGAGCGCCGAGGTTCGAGTATTCGAGCGCGACGGCCTCGATCTGGGTTGCGCCGTCGTTTCCCGGTGATTTGATCGTGATGGTGAGTCCGCTGCCCGTGGTGCCGACCTGGGCGTAGAAGACGCTCGCGCTCTCGTACCAGGCGCTTTGATCGATGACGCCCTGCGCGACCTTTATGTAGGTGTTGCCGGCGCTGTCGGTGATGCTGAGCGCCGGCGGATTGTTCTCGCTCCAACTCCAGAGCAGCACCACGATCTCATCGCCGATCGTCGGCTTGGCGGCGAACGCGGGCGAGGTCGTCGTGATTCCCGCGGTCGTACCGAATAGGCCGCTGTTCTGCACGAGTGCGATTTGCGCCGAGCTTGGCCGTGCGAGCAGCAGGGCGCCGAGCAGCAGAGCGCCGCAACGCGCCCATGAGCGCAGCGCGCGCCGCGCACTCGCGCAGCGCAAGCTCTGCGGCGTTCGACTGCCGCGCCGATCGTGAGCGGCGTCCAACCGGGCTGATTGAAAAATGGTGACGCCTCCGTGCTGGAAAAGTGCTTGGGCGTTACGCGCCGCTGCCTGTCAATGTCGGCAGGCGGGGCCCTATCTGTAGCCATTGCGGGAGGCAGTGTGATGCATTCGACATTTGCGGGCCGCCGCCGATTCATGGATTATTCCCCCACCATGATCTCCCGGCGGTTGGCGTTGTTGGGGCTGCCGCTGATGGCGCTGCCCGCGGTCCTTTGCGGGGCTGAATCCGGCGCAACGCCGCCGGGCACGTTGGCGATGCCGGGCATGGAGCAACCGATGCCGGGCATGGAGCAGACGATGGTCGGCATCGATGGTCGGTACCCCATGTCGCGCGAGTCCTCGGGCACCAGCTGGCAGCCTGATTCGACGCCGCTCGGCGGATACCAGCGCATGGATGGCCCATGGATGACGATGTGGGGCGGATTCGCGAATCTCATCGAGGATCAGCAAGGCGGCCCGCGCGGCGACTCGATGGTGTTTTCGAATAGCGTTTTGATGGTCATGACCCGGCGCGAACTCAGCGACGGCGCATGCGGACTTCACCTCATGCTTTCGGCCGATCCCTTGATGGGCAAGAGCGGCTATCCGGAGCTGTTTCAGACCGGCGAAACGGCCGACGGTGTGCATCCTTTGATTGACCGGCAGCATCCCCACAATCTGCTGATGGAGGCCGCGGGTACCTGCAGCGTCGACCTAGGCGCCGACCGCGCCGCCTATGTGTACGCCGGAATCGCCGGTGAGCCGGCGCTGGGCCCTCCCGCCTTCATGCACCGGTTCTCCGGGATCGACGATCCGGAGGCGCCGCTAAGCCACCATTGGCTCGACTCGACGCATGTCACTTATGGCGTCGTGACCGCGGGTTACGTTTGGGACCGCGTCAAACTCGAAGCCTCTGCGTTCAACGGCCGCGAGCCCGATCAGAATCGCTACGACGTCGAACTGGGCCGCGTGGATTCCTATTCCGCGCGGCTGTCGATAAACCCGCTGCCGGATCTGGCGCTTCAAGTCGGTACGGGGCGCCTCGCCAGTCCCGAACAGCTCGAGCCCATGGTGTCGGTGCGTCGCAGTACGGCGTCGATGAGCTTCAACCGCAAGTTCGCGGATTCGGAATCGCAAACGACCGTGGCTTTTGGGCGCAACGTTCCGGACCTCGGGATCGCGAGCGATGCCTGGCTGATCGAGTCGGCCTGGATCTTCAGACGCGTGTACACCGGTTTTTTGCGTGCCGAACGGGTCGCCAAGGACGAGCTGTTCGAGCCCGGAGAGCCGCTCTACGGCAGAAGCTTCACGGTAGACAGTGTGTCGCTCGGATTCATCTATGATTTCGCGCAGCTCGGCGCGGCGCGCCTCGGCATCGGTGCGATGCTGAGCCTCTACCGTTATCCGGCGCCGCTCGATGCGGCGTATGGCGCGGCACCGGTTTCCACTCTGCTGTTCCTGCGGGTGCGGCTATGATTGTCGATGTGACAAGCGGATGACAATTGCCGCGAAAAATCTCCGAATTTCCTGATCCAAATCAGTTCTTCGCACAGCGCTTTCGAAGCCCGCCGATTATCGTTGCATATCCCCCAAAGGGATCGGCGATCCGCCGTTGGCAACCACGGAAATGCTTGAACACCATTAATTCAGGAGTCATCGCGTGAGTCGATTCATGAGCAAAGTCGAGACGCTGCGCTGGGATGACCATCGCTACTATCATCAATCGCGAATCAACCAGAGCCTGCACCTGATCAGTGCCGTGAGCTTTTTGGTCGCCTATGCGATGCTGTTCATCGACCCGGCGATCGCCGGTATGATCGGCTGGCTCGTCGGTATGGTGACGCGCCAATCGGGCCACATCTTCTTCGAGCCGCGCGGCTACGACCGCATCAACGATGCCTCCGACGAATACAAAGAGTCGATCAAGGCCGGCTACAACATGCGCCGCAAGGCGATTCTGATCGGCATTTGGCTCTCGGTGCCGGCGCTGTTGATGCTGAGCCCGAGCCTGTTCGGGCTCATCGTGCCCGGCGTCGGATTCAAGGGCTTCATGCACGACGTCGGCCTGCTGTGGCTCGCGCTCGGCGTCGGCGGCGTGTTGTTTCGCACCGTCCAACTGTATTTCTTGCGCGGCCCGGCGTGGAGTCTCGCGTGGGCGACGAAGATCGTCACGGACCCCATCCACAACATCCAGATCTACTGGCGATCGCCATGGGCGCTGCTTTGCGGCGAGCGCTTCGACCCGATCGACAGCCAAGATCACGAGCGCACCGCAGAAATCTAGCCGCACCGGCGCTTCGTCCAAGCCTTGATTCCGGCGCGCGATCGGCGCGCCGGAATTTCCTGCATACTGCGCGCACACCGCGCCGCCCCGGCGGCGCGGTGCGACGTTTAGCGCGCAGGAGACATGCATGGCGGACCGACCGAACATACTGATTTTGATGGCCGATCAATTGACCGCGAGGGCGCTGCCGGCCTACGGCAACCGCGTCGCCAAGACGCCGCATATCGACGCGCTCGCGGGGGCCGGCGTGGTGTTCGATTCGTTCTATTGCAACAGCCCGTTGTGCGCGCCGTCGCGATTCTCCTGGCTGTCCGGCCGCCAGATCTCCGCAATCGGCGCGTACGACAACGCGGCGGAATTTCCCGCGCAGGTGCCGACCTTCGCACACTATCTGCGGGGCCGCGGCTACCGCACCGTCTTGAGCGGCAAGATGCATTTCTGCGGTGCCGATCAGCTGCACGGCTTCGAGGAGCGACTGACGACCGATATCTACCCCGCGGATTTCGGTTGGACGCCCGATTGGACTCGCTTCGAGGAGCGCCCGAGCTGGTATCACTCGATGGAGTCGGTGACGCAGGCCGGCGCTTGCACACGCACCAATCAAATCGATTTCGACGACGAGGTCGTCTACCACGCGCGCCAAAAGCTCTTCGACCTGGCGCGCGCGCAGGATCGGCGGCCGTTTTGCATGGTCGTTTCGATGACCCATCCCCATGATCCCTACGTGATTCCGCAGCGCTACTGGGATCGATACGCCGGCGTCGAGATCGATATGCCGCGCGTCAGTCTATCGGCCGATGAGCTCGATCCGCATTCGCGCCGGCTGCGTCACGTCAGCGGGCTCGAGACCCTGCCGGTCGACGAACAGCAGGTGCGGGCCGCGCGGCGCGCCTACTACGGCGCCATCTCCTATGTCGACGATCAGGTCGGAACCTTGCTCTCGGCGCTCGCCGATGCGCGATTCGCCGACAACACCATCGTTCTGCTGCTCGCGGATCACGGCGATATGCTCGGCGAGCGCGGCCTCTGGTACAAGATGAGCTTCTTCGAGCCGGCATGCCGGATTCCGCTGATCGTGCATGCACCGCGGCGCTTCGCGCCGGGGCGTGTCGCCGGGTCGGCGTCGCTCGTCGACATTCTTCCGACCTTGTGCGAGTTCGGCGGCGTGCCTGCCTCGGATCTTGCCACGCCGCTCGACGGCACGAGTCTGCTGCCGCAGCTCGGAGGAACACCCGCGAACGACGAGGTCATCGGGGAGTATCTCGCCGAGGGCGCGATCGCGCCGATCGTGATGATCAAGCGCGGCCGCTACAAGTTCGTGCACTCGCCGGCGGATCCGGATCAGCTCTACGATCTTGCCGAGGATCCCGAGGAGCTGCGGAACTTGAGCGGGGAAGCTGCGCACGGGGCGCCGCTAATGGAGTTTCGCTCCGAGGTCGCACGCCGCTGGGACTTGCCGGGTTTGCACGCGGCGGTCATTGCGAGCCAGGCGCGCCGCCGGCTCGTCAACCACGCGCTGCGGGCCGGGCGCTATACGCCGTGGGATTTTCAGCCGATGCGCGACGCGAGCCGCCTATACGTGCGCAATGATCAAGACCTCGGCGATCTCGAGGCCATGGCGCGTTTCCCGCCGCTGTCTCGGGCGACGCGCGCCTGAGGCGGCGGCCGTAGTCACGCGTTGACGTCGACGACGACGCGGCCGCGGATCCGGCCCGCGAGGATCTCAGTCGCGATTCTCGGTACATCCGCGAGCGTCGCGCTGGCCGTCATGGCTTCGAGGCGCTCGAGCGGCAGGTCGGTGCAGAGCCGATCCCAGGCCGCGACGCGCGGCGCCGCCGGGCACATCACCGAGTCGATGCCGAGCAGGTTCACGCCGCGCAGCAAAAACGGAATGACCGTGTGTTCGAGCTTGCTGCCGCCCGCGAGTCCGACGGCGGCGACCGAGCACCGGTACTTCGTCTGCGCGAGCACGCGCGCGAGCGTGTTGCCGCCGACCGCGTCGATGCATCCCGCCCAGCGCTCGGCTTCGAGCGGGCGCTTAGCGGGTTCCGCGAACAGCGAGCGATCCACGATCGCGCGGGCGCCGAGGCCGCGCAGGTAGTCGTGTGTCTCGGCCCGTCCGGTCGAGGCGACGACCTGCATCCCGCGCCGCGCAAGAATCGCGGTCGCGATCGAGCCGACGCCGCCGGCCGCGCCCGTCACCAATACTTCGCCAGATTCCGGCGCGAGGCCATGCGACTCGAGCGCCATGACCGCCAGCATCGCGGTGAATCCAGCGGTGCCGATCGCCATCGCCTGTCGCGTCGTGAGGCCCGCAGGCAGCGGCACGAGCCAGTCGCCGTTGACGCGCGCCTTCTGCGCGAGGCCGCCCCAGCGCGTCTCGCCGACGCGCCAACCGGTCAGGATGACTTTGTCGCCGGGCTCGTAGGCGGGGTGCGTACTCTCCACGACGCTGCCGGCGAAATCGATTCCCGGGATATGGGGATAGTGCTTGACGAGTCCGCCGGCCCCGGTCGCGACCAGCCCGTCCTTGTAGTTGATCGTGGAATAGTCGACTGCGACGGTCACGTCCCCGGGCGGCAAGCTCGCTTCGTCGAGGTCTCGAAGCGCGGTGCGGACCGTGCCGCCGTCATTGTCGGCCACCAATGCTTTGAACATTTCGATCGTCCCTTGTGAGCATCCCGATACTTTGCAACCCGCTACGATTATTTCGCATTGGGCTTGCAAATGTTAGAGTTTCGTCGAGCCTCGTTCAGGCTCGCAGCAAGGTCCCCGTGCATCCCATGCCAACCGAGGAGATCGCGCAGCGCGGCGGCGCCGCGGTGCATGGGGGCGACTCGGCCGGCGCGCTGAGTTCGCGGCATTCTGCGGGCCGCGTCGTGCTGCTCGTGACGGCCGCGGTTTTCATCAATTACATCGATCGTGGCAATCTTGCGACCGCCTCGACGCTGATTCAGGATCAACTGCGGCTCACGGCGACGCAACTCGGCATCCTGCTCTCGGCGTTCTATTACAGCTACGTGGTCTGCATGCCCGGCATGGGTTGGCTCGCGGAGCGCCATGGCGCCAAGCGGGTGCTCGCGGCCGGGGTGTTGGTGTGGTCAGTAGCGACTTTTGCGACCGGATTTGCATCGAGTTTCGCGGCACTGCTGGCGCTGCGCCTCTTGCTCGGAATTGGCGAGAGCGTGGCGTTTCCCTGCGCATCCAAGCTCATTGCGCAGGCCGTGCTGGTCGGTCGCCTCGGAGTCGCGAATGGGATCATGAGCTTCGGCTACTTGCTGGGCCCCGCGGTCGGTACGCTGCTCGGCGGCTTCTTGATGCTGCGCTTCGGTTGGCGGCCGGTGTTCATGCTGTTCGGCGTCCTGTCGATGTCATGGCTATGGCCGGCATCGCGACTGCGGATCGCGCCGCTCGCGCGAGAGCCGCGCGAACCGCAGTCTGTGTCCTTCGGCCGGATTTTGGGCCAGCGTGCTTTGTGGGGCTGTGCACTCGGCCATTTCGCGTCGAATTACGGCTACTATTTCATCATCTCATGGCTGCCGTACTATCTCGTCAAGTCGCGCGGCTTTTCGATCGGGTCGATGGTCGCGATCGCCTCGTGGGCTTATCTGCTGAACGCCGTCAGCGCGCTGCTCATGGGATGGGCGGCCGACCGGTGGATACGCAACGGAGCGAGCCCGACCGTGATTTACAAGTGGATCATGGCGGCGAATCACATCGCGGCGGTCGTCTGCATGGCCGGCATGGTGCTGCTGCCGGCGGCGGCGTCGGTCGCTGCGCTGTTCGTCTTCGAGGTGGTCAGTGGCAGCTCCTATCCGGGTCTATTCGCAATCCCGCAAATTCTCGCGGGGCCGCGAGCGACGGGGCGCTGGGTCGGCGTGCAAAACGCGGCGGGCAACGTCGCCGGGCTGGTCGCACCGACAATCACGGGAATCCTCGTCGACCAGACCGGCTTGTTCGATGTCGCGTTCGCGCTCGCGGCGGCCGTCAACCTGCTGGGACTCATTGGGTGGGTATTCGTGCTGCCGCAAATCACTCCGATACAATGGGCGCACGGTACCAGCGAGTCGCGGTGAGGCGGCCCGCGCCGCCGCATGTCAAGAGCGGGGAAATCATGGCGCAGGAGTCGAGCATCGAATTCAAGCTGCGGGGTCGGCGCGCGCTGGTGACCGGCAGCGCCTCGGGTATTGGCTTGGCGGCGGCGGTAAGGCTCGCGCGGGCCGGCGCGCACGTGGCGATGAACGACCTGCCGAACGATGCCTTGGCTCGTGCGGTCGCGCAGCTGCGCGCCGAAGGCCTGTCGGTCGATGCGCTACCCGGCGATCTCGGCGTGTCGGCGACCGCGCGCGAGGTCGGTTCGAGCGCGGTCGCGTTGCTCGGCGGTCTCGATTACCTCGTCAACAACGCGGGTACGCCCGGCACGCGTGTGCCGATCGCGCCGTCGGACCTCGACGCGCTCAGCGACGACTTTTGGGACCGGATCCTGCGTGTCAATCTGATGAGCGCATTCTGGCTGACGAAGGCGGTCGCAGCCGCCTTGCGGGATGCGAAGGGGGCCGTCGTCAATACCGTATCGGTCGCCGCATTTGGCGGCGGCGGCAGCAGTACCGCGTATGCTACCGCCAAAGCCGGGCTCGCGGGCCTGACACGCGAGCTGGCGCGCGGACTAGCGCCCGCGGTTCGGGTCAATGGGATCGCGCCGGGGTTCGTCAATTCCAATTGGGAGTGTTCGTTCGGCGACATGGATGCGGCCGCGCAGGCGACGGTGCCGCTCGCGCGCGTGGGCCAGCCCGAGGAATATGCCGAGGTCATCGTCTATCTGTGCGCCGGCGGATCCTACATCACCGGTGAGGTCATTCCAGTCGCCGGCGGACTGCGGATCTAGCCGCGGGTATGGCGCCCACCACTCCTCAATCGCCGTGGCAGCCGGCCTCGTCGGCCGATGCGGTGCTGAGGCTCAGCGAAGCCGGCTCGGGAGCGACACCCGTGCTGCAAATGGATTTCGAATTCAAGCCCGGTGGGGGATACGTGGTCGCACGGCGCGCTTGGAGCCGCGCGATGCCGGCCGACTATGCGGTGCAGTGCCGGCTGCGCGGTCGCGGCGTGATCCATCAGCTGGAACTCAAGCTCGTCGATGCGAGCGGCCAGAATGTCTGGCGGCGCGTGATCGAAAATCTGAAGCTCGGCGCCCGCTGGAAGCGCCTGCGCGTGCCGAGCCGCGACATCGATTTCGCGTGGGGTCCGGCCGGCGGCGGCAGCATCGTGGAGCTCGGGTTCATCGAGTTTGCGGTCGTCGCCCGCGAGGCCGGTGAGGGCAGCTTGGAGGTTGCCGAGGTCGCTGTCGAGGATCTGACTCCCAAGGAACCGCCGCGCGCCACGGCCTCGAGCGCGATGCCGGGTTTCGAGGCCGCCGCGGCGCTAGGGACCGTCGGCTGGAGACCCCAGTCCGATGATCGGCGGCCATGGATCGCCGTCGATTCGCGTGCGCCGCGCGGCTTCGGCGGCCTCGTCATCGATTGGCGCGAGCGCGCGCCCGCGAGCGGCTTTCGGGTACGCACCTCGACGAGCGGCTTGCGCTGGAAGACGATCTATACGGCCGAAAGCGCGGGCGGCACGCGCAGCTACGTTTATCTGCCCGATGCGCGGAGCCGGTTCCTGCGGCTCGAACTCGACGAGCCCTCGGCCGGCGCGTCGCTCACTCTGCAGTCGTACGAGTTTTCGCGATCACTCGAGGCGTTTTGGCAGCGAATCGCCGCGTCCGAGACCCGCGGCGCGCATCCGCGCTGGCTGCATCGCGAGCAAAGCCTGTGGACGCCGGTCGGCACCTCGCATGGCGAGTACTGCATGCTGATCAACGAAGACGGTATGGTCGAGCCGGCGCTCGGTTCCTGCTCGATCGAGCCGATGCTCATGATCGACGGGCGGCTCGTGACCTGGGCCGACGTCGAGGCGCGCCAGGAACTGCTCGCGGATTGGGCGCCGGTTGCCACGGTCGTGTGGCAGAGCGCCGATTGGCGACTGAGGATCCGCGCCGAAGCGACCGTGAGCGGCGCGCTCAAGCTGCGCTACGGGTTCGAGAATCTTGGCGCGCGAGCGGTGGCGGCACGCCTGTTCGTGCTCGTGCGCCCGTTTCAAGTCACGCCGCCGTGGCAGAAGTTTCGAGCGCTGGGAGGCGTGAGCCCGATCCGCGATCTGGTTGCGCGCGAAGGCGAGGTCTGGGTCAACGAAAACTTGCGCTTGATCGCGCGGCCGGCGGCCGCACAATTCACGGCGCTGCGCTTCGACCAGGGGCTCCCGGCCGCGCAGCTGCAGCCGGGGCCGCTGCCCGGCGGCTCGGCGGCTCATGATGCATCCGGCAATGCGAGCGGCGTGTTCGCGTTCGACTGGCCGCTGCAGCCGCGCGGAAGCGCTGAGTCGCAGATCTGCTGCGCGATCGGCAATGCGCCCGACCCCGATGAGCCCGCGTTCGACTGGCTCGCGCGCATCGCAGTCGATCAATGGAGCGGAAACGACTGGGCGGCGGACGCGATCCGGACGCTGTGGACGGCGACCGCGCAGATTCTCGTGACGCGCTCGGGACCTGCGCTGCAGCCCGGGCCGCGGCGCTATACGCGCTCGTGGATCCGCGACGGTGCGATGATGAGCGCCGCGCTGCTGCGCATGGGACACGCCGCGGAGGTGCGCGAGTTCATCGCCTGGTATGCGCCGCATCAGCGCGCCGACGGCTTCGTTCCTTGCTGCGTCGACCGGGAAGGCACCGACTGGCTCGTCGAGCACGACAGCCACGGACAGCTCCTGGCGCTGTTCGCCGACTATCACCGCTTCACCGGGGACGATCAGTTTCTCGCGGACTCATGGAGCTATGTCGAGCGCGCCGTCGACTACATCGAGCACGCTCTCGAGCCGAGCGGACTCATGCCGATATCAGTGAGTCACGAGGGCTACCTGGCGCAGCCCGTGCATTCGTACTGGGACGATTTTTGGACGTTGCGCGGCCTGCGCGACGCCGTCGCGCTCGCCGAGGCGCTCGGCCGCGTCGATGCGGCCGTGCGCTGGAGGCCTCTCGCGGCGCGTGTCGAGCGCGCCCTGTTCGACTCGATCGAGCAGACGCGATCGCAGCGCAAGCTCGAGACCATTCCGGCGAGCATCGAGTGGGCGGATTACGATCCGACCGCGACCGCGAACGCGATCGCGCTGTTCGACGTGCCCGAGTCGCTCGATCGCGCCGCGCTTGACCGCACCTTCGATCGCTATCTCGCGGACTGGCGCCGCAAGCGCGCCGGCACGCTCGACGCGCCGAGCTACACGCCCTACGAGATTCGGATCATCGGCGCGCTCGTGCGCATGGGCCGGCGCGACGCGGCGCTCGAGCTGTTGCGCTTCTTCCTCGACGATCGTCGGCCGCTCGCCTGGAATCAATGGCCCGAGATCGCGTGGCGCGACCGCAAGACCGCGGCCCATATGGGCGACCTGCCGCACACCTGGATCGCGGCGGAATATGTGCTCGCCGTGCGCAGCTTGTTTGCCTATGAACGCGAATCCGACGGGTGCCTGGTGCTCGCGGCGGGCCTCGCGCTGCCGTGGATCGGAGCCGCCGGCGTCAAGGTGCAACGCATGCCGACGCTCTACGGCACGCTGAGTTACACGCTCTGCGAGCTTGATGCGGCGACGCTGCGATTTGACATCGGACGCAGCGATGCGGCCAAATTGGTGCTCCGGCCCCCGCTGCGCGCTCCGCTCCGCTCCGTGACGCTCAACGGCGCTGTGTACACCGCGTTCGACGCCGATTCGGTGACTGTCGCGCAAACGCCGGCGCAGGTCATTTGTAGCGTCAGGATCTAGAACCCAGGGTAGACTCGAGTCCTATGGCGAACCGTCCCCGCGCTCCGCTGACATTGGCCGGCCATCCGCTGCGCTTCGACGCGCTCGGCCAGCTGTTGCCTTGGACCTCGTGGAATGCGGCGCTCGACCTCGAAATGAATTTCTACCGGCAATGTCCGCTCGAACACGGTTATCCACGGTTCGTGAGCGTCTTGCTGCTCGACGGAGCCTGGATTCCGAGCGCCGATCGCTTCGACACGATCCCGGCGACTCAGAACGGCATGGGCATTATCTCGTACCTCAAATATTACGATCTGCGCGGCGGCGCCGAGCCCGCGTACCTCAAGACCGCCTGTTCGATGGGCGATTATCTCGTGCATGAAACCTTGACGCCGAGCGGCGGCCGTTATCCGGCGTTCACGCGCTCGACCGGTCGACGCGATCGATTCCCGCAGCCCGCCGACGCCGGCTCGCAAGCCGACCGCCCCTATGAAATCGAACCCGACAAGGGCGGTATCGCCGGCTACGCGCTCGTGCGGCTGTTCGAGGCAACCGGCGTTCAGAAGTATCTGGACCAGGGTCTGCACAATGCCCGTGTGCTCGCGGCCAATCAGCGTGCCGGCGATGCCGCAAGTTCCCCCTGGCCATTCCGCGTCGATCACCGCAGCGGCGAAGGGCGCGGGCCGATTTCGGGAAACATGAGCTACATCCTGCGCCTCTACGACCTGCTGGCAGAGCGCGGTTATCGTGAATTCGACGGACCGCGCGCCGCGCTGTTCGAGTGGATCAAAGGCCATCAGATTCCGAGCGCCGCCGCCGACGGCGCGCTGTTTGCGCAGTTCTTCGAAGATCACGACACCCCGACGAACCGCTCGTCGTGGGCGCCTCTGAACCTCGCACGCTATTTGCTCGAGAAGCAGGCGCAGCTCGATCCGCAGTGGCTCGACGGCGCCGCGACGCTCATCGAGTTCGTACGCCGCAACTTCACGCATAGGGAGTTCGGCGTCACGGTTTGCCACGAACAGGACGAGGACCACAGTGCCTGGGGGGGCGTGAATTCAACTTACGGCGCGGTGCTCGCGCTATACGCCAAGGCCACGGGCTCCTGGGTTGCGGCGCGCGAAGCGCGGCAGGCCCTCGACTTCACGCTTTATTTGATCGACGCGCAGGGCTGCCCGCGCGACGTCCATTGGAACGCCGCGCCGATCGGCTGGCAGGAAGACGCGCATACCGACGTCATACACAATTACGTCGATGCACTGCGCGCCTTTCCGCAGTGGGGCTAGTCCGGCGGCGCGGTCGCCGCCGCGTCGCTTCTGGCGTAGACCAGGTGCAAAATGCGGGTAAACGGATTCGGCTCGGCGTTCTCGCGTCCGATGTAGATAACGCCGGTGTGCGCGAGTTCTTTCGCGAGCACGCCGTAAATGCGCTCGAGCGAAGGCTTGTCGAGACCGTCGAACACCTCGTCGACGAGCAGCCACGGCGGCCTGCGCACCAGCACGCGCGCGAACATCAGAGCCTGTTGTTCATCTTCCGTCAGTGCCTGGTCCCAGCGGCGCGTGGAGTCGAGCTGGGGTACGAGGCGTTCGAGCCCGACACGCACGAGGGCGTCGGCGAATGTCTGCGTGACGACTGTGTCGGCCGTCGAGGGATAGCTCAGGACGTCGCGCAACGGGCGCGGCGGCAGGTAGGGCGTGCGCGGGATGTACATCATCGGCTCGCCGGCCGGGCGGGTGATGCGGCCGGAACCCATGGGCCACAATCCCGCGAGCGCGCGAAACACCAGCGTCTTGCGCGCACCCGTATCGCCGACGATCAGCACGCGATCGCCGCGCTCGATCTCGACGCTTTGTTCGGCAAGCCTCGTCGTTCCCGACGATGTCGTGATCTCGAGATTTTCAATGCCGATTCGGTCCGTCGCGCCCTCGGCCATCACGATGCGGCTGTCGGCGCCGCGCGGCGCATCGTCGGTGATCGCGCGCCGGAATTGGGCGACCCGCAGCAGCGTTGCGCGCCAATCCGCAATCGTGCTGAAGTTGTCGACGAACCAGCGCAGCGAGGACTGCACCTGCATGAACGCGCCCGACGCGAGCATGAGACCGCCGAAGGAGATCTTGCCCGCGAAATACAGCGGCGCCGCGGCGATGATCGGCGCGACGATCGTGATCCAGCCGGAACCGGCCGTGACCCAGGTGAGATTCGTGAGGCCCATGACGAGGCGGCGCATCGCCGCGAGCACCGCGGCAAGGTCCGTCTCGATGTACCGCACCTCGTGGGCCTCGCCGCCGGCAAGCGCGATGGCATCGATGTGATCGTTGATGCGCACCAGCGAATAGCGAAGATCCGCCTCGCGCGCATAGTGATCGGCGTTGCGGTCGACGAGGCTGCTGCCGACCCACAGGCTCACAAGAGACGAGACCGCCGAGTACGCGACCGCGGCCCAGACCATGTAGCCCGGGATCACGATGTCGTGGCCGCCGACGTGGAACACGAATTGACTCGAGATCGTCCATAGCACTTGGATGAATGTGCCGAGCAGGATCGTCGCCTGCAGCAGGCCGATCGCGAGGTCGGCCGACAGCTCGGTCAGATGGCGCGCGTCTTCGTGCATGCGCTGATCCGGATTGACGCCGATCGGTCCCGAGTGCGCGAGACGCGACGCGCGGCCGGGTTGCATCCAGTTGCGGACCAGATCCTGGACCAAGCCTTCGCGCAGCTTCACCTTGGACATCTCGCCGAGCCAACGCTGTGCGACGTTGAGCACGAGCAGGGTTCCGGCGATCAGTCCGAAAACGCTGAGCTGCCTCAAGAACTCACCGAAGTCGCGGCGCGAGAGCGCGTCGTAGAACGGCTTGTTCCAGTTGTTGAGCAGGATCTGTCCGTATGCAGTTGCCGCGATCACGGTGAACAGCGAGGCGGCCAGCATGAACAGCGAATTGCGAACCGGTGAGGCCCAGAGCGCCTGGTACATCATCTGCAACTGCGGGATCAGTCCCCCGCTCGCCATTGCATCGGTTGCGGACGCAGAGGCGGCGGGCGCCTCGGACGGTACTTTTATCATGATGGGCCAACTCCGGGGCGGACAGAAGCAACGCTGCGATTATCGCAGGGGCAAGCAGCGATGCAATCGAAGCTCACCCGCAGGCGCCGCGGCGGCGACCGCGCCCGCTCGATCGAACTGCGCCTCAGCCGTGGCGCGAGTAACGGTACCGATCGACTAGTTGCCGCCGGGATGCTTCACCGCCGCGGCGACCACGAGAGCGGTTGCGGCGGCGGCCGCCACGATGACCAGGACCACGGTCCCGCCGATGCTCGCCTCGCGCTTCTCGACCGCGAATATATCCTTGACGAGAACCGACTCCTGTTTGCCGTCGATTGAATAGCCGCTCACCGAAGTCACGCGAAATTCGTGCCGATTGCCGTCGGCCGTCGTGATGCGGACTTCATCTCCCGGCCGCAACAGCTCGCCGGCGGCGACCCGCTGTTGCAATTCGGTCGGACTGCCTGTGATCGGACTCATCGTGGCGCATCCTGTCAAGGTCAGCATCATTACCCATGCGATCATGCTTTTCATCGTGTGCCCCTTGGTCGAAGACGAAACCGCCGACAGCGTGCATGCGCCGATGCCGCCGGGCAGTGCAATTACGGCGACTCCAGCGTAATCGTCATCGCGATCGCAATGCCGGCCCCGGCGGCAACCATGAAGACGCCGGGTTTTTCGCGAAAGTCGCCCGAGAAGCCCTGCGGGTCCGCGATCCCGTGCCAGGGTTCGATGCAGACGAAATTTGCGCCCGGTTTGGACCAGACGCCGAGAAACGGCGCGTCTCGAAATCCGATGCGGATCCGTGGGCCGCTATCGGCGCCGAAGCTCACGGAACGGCTGCGGATTTCGTCGAAGATCACGACGTCGCTCGCGAACAGTGCATCGTTGAGCGCGAGACGCCGATCGACGATCGGCGTCGCGTGGCGCTCCGGCGCCAACAGCCCGTTGTTGTCGAGGCGGCGCACGCCGGCGGGTTCGTCGTCGGCGAACTCGATGAAATGCGCCGAGCGCGGCTGCCCAAACGGCAACGGCCAGCGAAAGCCGGGGTGAAAACCGAAGCTCGCCGGCATCGGCTCGTCGCCGAGGTTTCGGATCGATGCGACGATCGATAGGCAAGGTCCGTCGAGCGCATAGCGGATGTCGAGCTGAAACCGGAACGGGTACTGCTGGAAGCGTGCGTCGTCGGATTCCAAACGGAACACTGCGCTCGCGGGGCTCGACTCCATCGTGCGAAAAGGGCTCACACGCGCGAAGCCGTGCCGAGGCAGCGAGTAGGATTTCGAGCCGAGGCGGTAGGCGCCGCCCGCCAGCGTTCCGACGATCGGAAACAGCAGCGGCGCGCGGCCGGCCCAGACCGCCGGGTCCCCGCTCCAGAGCAGCGCATGTCCGGATCGATCGTTGAGTGAGCACAGCTGTGCGCCGAGCGGATCGACCTCCGCGAGCAGCTCGCCGGAGCGCAGGGCTATCCAAGGACTCGACTGGTTTGACACGTTCGAAGACCTCCGCGAATGATTCCGCCACGATAGCATCGATCGGCACGATCGCGCCGACCGAATGCGGCGCGCTAGTCTGTCGCGCCGACCGTGGTCGGGTCTCCGTACGCGGTCGTGAGATATACCGCGATGAGCTTGAGCTCTTGGTCGTCGATCGCAGCGCCGAAGGCGTGCTGCATCTTCGCGATTTCCGCGGTCCATTGGCGCAGCGACATCGCGGGCGGCTGCAAAGTGATGTAGTCGACCGAATGACAGATCGCACATTTCTTCGCGGCGATTTCGTATCCCGGCAACGCCGACGTCTTGAGCGTCGCGGTCTCGGGCGGCAGCTCGACATCACCGGCGCGGCAGAGTCCCGAGAGCGCGATCGCGATCGCCGGCCAGGGGTGCTTCAACGCGCGTCCCTAAATCGCCATGACGCGCAGCGACTCGACCGCATTGCGTGCGTAGCCGCCCGGATTCCAGGTCGGCTCGTCGGGTTGGGTCTCGCCGTTCGTCGCGGTCGCGCGCACGCGCACCTCGAACGGCCCACGCCGATCCGGCCGGATCGTCAAGGTCCACTCGCGAAACGAAAACCGCCCGAGATTCGCTCCCAGAGTCGTCTCGCGCCAGTGCCTTCCACCATCCAGGGATAGCTCAACTTTCTTGATGCCGGCACCGCCGTCGAAGGCGATCCCCTTGAGGAGCAGCCGGCGGCCCACCGGGACCACGGCGTCGTTCGCGAGGCTCGTGACGAAGGAGCGCACCTTGAGTTTGAGGATCGGCCGCGTCGCGCCCGCCACGGTGCCCGGGGCGATGCACGCGCAGTCGTTGTCGGGGACACGGTAGGCGGTATTCATGAACCAGGCGTCATGCCCGGTGAACGGCGCGTCGATGACCGTGATCTCCGCGAGATGCTTGACCCAGTAGGTGCCGAAATAGCCCGGGACCACGAGCCGCAGCGGAAACCCGTTCAAGACCGGAATCGACTCGCCGTTCATGCTCCAGGCGACCAATACCTCGGAGCTCATTGCGACGTCGACGTCGAGCGCCTTGATGAAATCCGGCGTAGCCGGCGAGAGCGGTGTGTCGAGCCCGTTGAAGGTGACCTGGGTTGCGCCTGCGGCAATTCCCGCCTTGGCGAGAACGGCCTTCAGCGGCACGCCGACCCAGCGCGCATTGCCCATCGAGCCATTGCCGAGCTGCGCACCGAACACCCGCGGTGTGCTAAATCCGCGGCTATTGCCCGAACATTGGTTCACGGCCACCACCTCGACGGGGGTCGCGAGCGTTCGCAGATCCGCGAGCGACAGCGATAACTCGGCATCGACGCGGCCGCGCACCCGCAGCCGAAAGCTCGCCGTATCCACCGTCAGCGGAATGTTCGCGAGGTGGTAGCGCACGAAAAACGCATCGTTGGGCGTGATCGGCCCCTCGTCGAACACCGAGAACGGCGTTTCGAGGTGCGGAGGCCGCGTCGTGATCCGCAGCAACGGCCGCTTCTGGGGGTAGGCGACGAGATCGCGCTCGCCGTTCGCGAACGGCTGCATCACGGATTCGGCGCCGCTGCGCGCGGCAGCGCCCGTGATGGCGGCGGCCGCCAATCCGAGCGAGCGCAGCAAGCGGCGGCGCTGGGAGGCGAATTCTCGATTGTTCGAACCGCGCCTGACTCTCAATGATCGCCTCCGTGATCCCGCCGGCATCGACCGCGAATATATACCGGTTTCGCGCTCGCGTTCGGTCGCCCGATCGATCGCGCAATCGAATGCCGCGACCGCGCGAATCCGCATGGGTAGCGTCGGGATTTCAGCACCTTGCTTTAGCATACCCGGGTAGGGTATCTTGCGCGGTCGGGCCCTGGCGCGAGATTCTCTCGAGCGCCTTCGATCGTGACCGTGCTCCGGGACGAGGTTGATGGCGTGAATTTCTTCGCAAGACTCTACTATCCGCTGCGCAAGGCCTGGAAGGCGGTCGGGCTTTACCTCGTCATTGCGGGGCCCGGCATCGTCGTCATGGTCGCCGACAATGACGCCGGCGGCATCACGACCTATGCGGCGACGGGCGCCAAATACGGCTACCACCTGATCTGGTTCCTGCTGCTCCTGATTCCGGTCGCCTACTATGTCCAGGAGATGACCGTGCGGCTCGGCGCCGTCACGAAGCGTGGCCACGCGGAGGCAATTTTCGACGGGTTTGGTGCGTTTTGGGGCTGGTTCAGCCTCTTCGATCTGACGATCGTCGACTGGCTGACGCTCGTTACGGAGTTCGTCGGCATGACGGCGGCGCTCGCGATTTTCGGCGTGCCGCCCTGGATCACGGTCGTCGCGGTGATCCTGTTGATGGCGGTGATCGTCCTCAACGGGCGATATTGGACGTTCGAGAAGCTCGCGCTGCTGTTCTGTGCATTGAACCTCGTCTATATTCCGGGCGCGTTTCTCGTGCACCCGTCGGTGCGCGACATTCTGAGCCAGGGCTTGATCCCGAATTTCGCCGGCGGTTTCGACGGCCAGCTGTTCTTCTTCCTGATGGCCAACATCGGCACGACGATCGCGCCGTGGATGCTGTTCTTCCAGCAAAGCGCGGTCGTCGACAAAGGCATGCTCGAGAAGGACATCCCCTGGGGAAGGTTCGACACGATGCTGGGTTCGATCATCACGGTGGTTGTCGCGGTATTCATCGTGATCGTCACCGGTACCGTGCTGCCGGGCGTCGACATCGATGGGGCGGCGCAGGCGGCTTCCGAGCTCATGAAGACCGACCGCTATGTCGGCACGTTCCTCGCGATCGGCCTGTTCGATGCGGGACTGCTCGGTGCGATCTGCATCTCGCTCGCGAGTTCCTGGGCGTTCGGCGAGATCTTCGGCTGGGCCCACTCGCTCAACACCAAGATCCGCCAGGCGCCGTGGTTCTATGCGACCTATTTCTTCATGCTCGTGACCGCCGGCCTCGTCGTGCTGATTCCGCGTGCGCCGCTCGTGTTGATCACGCTGTTCGTGCAGGTCGTAGCGGTCACGTTGCTGCCCGCGGCGCTCGTGTTCCTGATCTTGCTTCTCAACGACAAAGCCACGATGGGCGAGCGCTGCAACACGGTCAGGCAAAACCTGATCGGCGGCTTCATCGTGGTCTCGATCATCGTGCTCTCGACGCTGTACGGTTTCTCCGTACTGTTTCCGAGCCTGTTCAAGTAGCCCGAGGACGCCGCCATGAGCGCATTAAGCAATCTCGCCGAGAAATTCGCCGCGATCAACGCCCGCTACCGTGAGCCGCGAATCGAGATGTCGGGCGCGGTGCGCTACTCGCTGCTCGCGCTGCGGGTCTACCTGCTCGCGCTCGTCGCCTTGATGGTCTATAAATTCGTCATGATCGTGACGCAAGGGTAGATCGATGGCCACCGTCATCGAGCCGGAATTCTTTCTCAGCGAGATTCTCGACCGGCGAGTCTATGTCAAGAAGAAGCGGATCGGGCGCCTCGGCGATCTCGCGATCGTCGAGACCGGCAAGCTGCCCGAAGTCACGCATGTCATCGTTTCGCGCTCCTTCGGATACCCCTCGCTCATGGTCCCCTGGGATCGGGTGCTGCTGATCTCCAACGAGGAGATCGTGCTCGACATCAGCGAAGAATCGATGACGCAGTACGAGGGCGCGCCGCAGGCGAATGCAATCCTGCTGCAGGACCACATCCTCGACAAGAAGATCCTCGACCTCGACGATCACGAGGTCGAGATCGTCTACGACGTGAAAATCGCGTTCCAGAACGGCAAGCTGTATGCGGCGGAGGTCGACTACAGTCACTATCGGGCTCTCAGGCGCCTGGGCTTTCGCAAGCTCGCGAAGCTGCTCACGAATCGCAACAAGGAGGCGAGAGTCTCCTGGCTCTATGTGCAGCCGCTGCCGCCGCAGCTCGGCAGCTTTGCGGGCAACATCAAGCTCAAAGTCCCGAAGGCGGGACTCAGCGAGATCCATCCGGTCGATCTTGCCGACATGCTCGAGGAACTCGAGGGCGGCCAGCGCGTCGCGCTGTTCAACGCGCTCGATGCCGAAAAAGCCTCCGACACGCTCGAGGAGGTGGAGCCGCGCGTGCAACGGGAGCTGATTCGCGCGATCGAAAAGGAGCGCGCCGCGCAGCTCATCAACGAGATGACGCCGGCCCAAGCCGCCGACATTCTGGCGATTCTGCCGCGCGATCAGGCGGGCGCGATCATGCAGCTGCTCGACCGCGACAAGTCCTCGAAGGTCGAGCACATCATCGACGAGCACGATGAGCAGATTCTGAACTATGGATCGACGGCCCTCATTCGCCTGCCGCCGACGACGCCGGCGGCCGACGTACTCGACCGCTATCGGGAACTCGCAACCGGTAAGGACGTCGTGATGTACGTCTACGTCACGGACGCGGCAGGCGCCCTCAAGGGAGTCGTAGACATCCGCGAAATGGTGGCTGCGGAACCCGGCCAAACGCTCGCCGACATCATGACCGAGAACGTCATTTCGCTGCCCAAGGACGCCACGCTGCGCGAGGCCTCGATGCTGTTCGACCGCTACCAGTTTCGGGCGCTGCCGATCGTCGACGAAAACGAGCAGCTGCTGAGCGCGGTCTCGTCGCGCGACGTTCGGAGTCTCCGGCCGAGGCTCGCCTGAATCCGGCTGCGCTACATCGCTGAGCCCAGCGACTTCGAGAGCCCGAAGAAGAAGCCGCGGCGCGGACCGTATTGCGGGGCGCCGACGCCGACGCCGGTGCCGTTGCGGATTTGATATTCCTTGTCGAACAGGTTGATCACGTCGAATCGTGCGGTCAGAGTGCCGGCGCCCGCGAGCCTAAACAGGTGCGTCAGTCCGCCGTTCACTTGCGTGTAATACGGCAGATGTTCGCCGTTCGGAATGTCGGTGCCGCCGTAGCCGTTCGTCTGGCCGGGTGGCAATGCGAGGTCGGCGCGCAATCCGGAGCCTTCGAGAAGGTCCGCGCTGAAGCGCGTGCCGTGCCACAGATATGAGATGCCGCCGGAGCCGGTGAATTCCTGCTCGTGGTCGAGATGGATGTAATTGTTCGCAATATAGGTGAGTTGCAGGGGCGTAAAATTGAATTGAGCCGAGTCGATCTGTTTGCCTCGGGCACTTTGGGCCGCCGCATTGAAATACACGGAGAACCCGTCCGCCGTATAAGTCATGGTCCACTCGACGCCTTCCTGCTTGCCGAAGCGATAGTTGAACGGCGTCAAGATGATCGGCGCGCCGAACTGGCCTTCGTCGATGAGATTGACCGATTGCTTGTAATAAATGTCCAGGCTTGTCGTCAGCGCCGCGCTGATTTTCTGCTGGACACCGACGTCGTAATAGTTGGCGCGCTCGGCCAAGGGGGAAGTCGCTTGCGGCGTCAGCGGCGGATTGGTCGTGTTGAGGAACAGCCCTATGTCCTTTCCGCCGACGAGTTCGAACGGCGGCGGCGAGAGATAGCGCGAGTAACCCGCGTGCAGCGTTGTTTCCGGGACAATCTGCCAGACCGTGTTCACGCGCGGGCTCGCCTGGCTCGCGCTCGTGTAGGCCGTGAATCGATCCAAGCGCAGTCCGTAGTTAAGCGTGAAGTTTTGCTGCATTTTCCACTCGTCCTGCAGGTAGGCGCTCTCGATCCACTCGGTTTTTCCGCCATTGTCGACGATCGAGACCGGCGTGTCGTTCAACGGAACGCCAAGGTCGTTGGTGTCGAGCACAAAAGAATCGGTCTCGCTGATCGAGTGGTCGGTCTGCAGAAACAATCCGGCGCGCAGGGTGTGCTGATCATTGAGCTGGTATGAGCCGTCGGATTGCGCGGCATATGCGACGTTTTGCTTGTAGGCGTCTTGTGCGATGCCGGTGAAGACGATGTCGCCGATCGGGTCTGGCTCGAACGTCAAGCTCGAGTAGCGCGCAACGAGCGAGGTTTGCATATTGAAGTCGCCCGCCGAGTGCTGCCAACTCAGGGCGCCGAACTGCGTGACCTCGCGCTGATTTTCATTGAGGTTTTGACTCGGAGAATTACTGATTCCGTCGACGGTGTAGAGAGGTTGGGCGCCGGCAAGATCAGGAATTTGAAAACGACCGATCGAACTGCCGAGCATCAGCGCAACTCGATTCTCGTCGTCGAGGATGTCCTCGAAGTAGCCGAAACCGTGATATTGCGTCGTATGGTCGTGAACCGGATTGACGCTGCCGTCGGGCGACTCGATGCCGAGGTCGTTGCGCAGAAAGTCCGCCGAAACGAAATAGCTCAGTGAGCCCGCGCCGCCGCCGTAGACGAAGCTCGGTTCGACCTCGCCGTGACTTCCGCCATAGAGCGCGACGTTGCCGCCCTGCACGAGAATTCCGCTCTTGGTCGTGATGTCGATGATGCCGGCGGTGCGAAGGCCGTATTCGGCAGGCAACGCGCCCGTGATCAAGCTCATCGATGAGATCAGACGCGGGTCGAGCGATTGACCGAACACCGAAATCCCCTCCGGCAGCACGATACCGTTGATTCGATATTGCAGGCCGTTGTGCTCGCCGCGGATGTGGAATTGCCCGAAGGAATCCTGTGCGACTTCGGGTGCCTGCAGGATCACCTGGTTTAGCAGGGTATTGTCCCCGCCAGGGGTTGCCGCAATCGCGGCAGAATCGAACGTGTAGGTCGACGCGCCGGTCTGGGTCTGAATCTTTGACCGGCTTTCGTCCAAGTGCTGGGCGGTTACCACGATCGGCGGCAGAACGGACGCATCGGGCGAATCGGGCGAATCGGGAGCGTCGGCTGTATCGGCGAATGCCGCCGGAACGAGGCTAATGAGCGCGATGAAGGCGACGGCGCGCGGCGCCGCGGACCGGATTATGAAACTGAACATCAGAATGAGACTCCGCGAAAGCTGAAAAGAACGCGCCGCAACCGATTGCTCGGGCGGCACGAGGCGAAAGGCGACGATTCAGCTGAAGAGTGGCGGGCCGCGGCTTCGCGGTGATGGAACGGCAGCCTCAACGGCCTGCGGCGCAAGCTCGGGGAAGCGATCGGTCTCGGCACGAATCAGCGCCGGGACGTGGAACGCATGGCTGAAAGCCGGCGTTGAGACTTGGGCAAAGACCGGGCACAGCGCGCAAGCGCGGTCCGCGGTGCCATCGGCATCGAGATGCGCGCTCGCCGCATCGGAGGCGTAGCAATGGCTCAGTTCGTGTACGACGGCGCCCTGCTGCGCGATGATCAGCAACAGCCAGAGCGACAGCGCCCGGACGAGGTATTTCACGGGCTATTGCCGGGTGCAGACGGGACACATGGGTGGAACGCTAACAGAAAGACGGTTGGTTTGCAGCAAACCGCGCAGCACTGCGCCCGCTCGGTGAACCAATGTGCGGACTCGCGGTCGCATGCTTATGACAACGGGCTGCAGCTGGACGCCCGCAGCGGGGTTCATGGGCGGCCCTCGCGGCTGTACCCGCGCGATCGACTGGTGGTGTGACCCGTCGCGCTAGAGCGCCGCCGACTCGTGGGTGGCGGCCCAGCGTTTGGCCTGTGATATCGCGATGCGAATCGATTTGCCGTCGTCGTAGCCCTGCGCGAGCAAGGCGTTGGCGATCTCAATGGCTTTGTCGCGCACCGGCGGGCTGAGGTGCGCCATCGACTTCGGAAAGTAGTTCTCGTTCCAAGGCATCGAAGTCGTCTCTATGCGGCGAGCGCAACGGCCCGCCGATCACTAGCTTGGGCGCGTGCTCTTGCGCGTCGCTTTCTGAGCGCGTGTCGCTCTTTGCGCACCGCTGATCTCGGGCGGCGGGACTTCGTCGTCCTCGTCTTCGCTGCCGAGATCGGCGGGCTCCTCCCAGGGCCTGCGGGCGGCGCTGAGCCGGCTCAACGGCGCATCCGCATCGGTCCCCGCCATTTCGGTATCGGAGTAGCCGAGGTCATCGATGTTGACGGAATCAACGGGGCCGGTCCAATCCTCGGGCTGTTCCGCGAGACCGAGCGGCATCGACTTCCAGCTGTCCTCGTCGATCTCGTCGACGTCGCCGCCGAAGGTTTGAATTTCGATGGTTCCGGACTGATCGTCGAGGCCGGTCACCTGAAAGATCTCGCCCTTGTCCACATGCAGATACCATTGGCCGATCTGCGGCAGGCCTACCCCGGTGTTCATGGACTGTTCCCTCGTTTGAGTTTTCGTGCCATCAACGTACGCCACACGGCGATTCGCGGTAATACGCGGAAGTACGGATTTGCGACTGGTTCGTCGACGCATCGAACGCTGCACGGGATCCGCGCTTTCGCGTTGGGACAATATACACCTCGAGCGGCCGCGCGGCCCGCGCCGATTTTCAAAGTCGACCGAGTTTGAGTGCAGCACTGCTGAGCACCTGACGGTCCTCGAAAAAATCGCGCCACGGGTTGGCGCGCGTCAGGCGTTGTTGATAGTTGCCGATGTTGAATTCCGAGGGATCCAGCGCCGCCGACACCTCCGACCATTCCAGGGGCGTGGATATCGGGGCCTTTTCGCGGCGCCGCACGGAGTAGGGGGCCACCACCGTCTGGCCAAATCCATTGCGGAACGGATCGAGATAGACCCGCCCATGCCGCGCTGCCGCAGAATGCTCCACGGTCAATTCTTTCGGATGCGCTGATGCGAGGCGTGCGACGAAGTCCTCCGCGAACGCCAGGACCTCGTCGGAGTCCGGCCCGGAACGGATCGGCACGAAGACGTGCATGCCGCGGCTGCCGGAGGTCTTCGCAAACGACCGCAACTCCAAGAGATCCAGCGCAGCTTTGACCTGAAGTCCCGCGCGCGCCGCGTCGGCGAAACGCCCCGATTCGGGATCGATGTCGATGCAGATCCAGTCAGGTTTGCGCGGCGCCGCGGCACGGGTGGCCATGACGTGCACCGCGATGCAGCCCAGGTTGACGAGCGCGAGCTGTGTGATCAGCGAACCGCCCACGACGTAGTCGGTGAAAGTGCCGGCGCGACTCACGCGTTCGAGGCGCTTGGTCGGAGTTCCTGCCGGCAGGCTCTTGGGCACTTGCTTTTGATAGAAACAGTTGCCGCGCATCCCGTCGGGGCAGCGTTCGAGCGTGAGCAGCCGGTCCTCGACGTAAGGCGACAGCATCGGGAAGACCGCGAGGTAGTACTGCGCGAGATCCCGCTTCGTATAGCCTTCGTCGGGCCAGAACGGCTTGTCCGGGCGCGAGAGCACGATCGGCAGTGCGGCGCCCGCAGAGTCCTCAGGCTTTTGCTTGCTCATCCATGGTCCTCCGGCAGCTGTACCTCCGAGGCGCTCTTGTCGTCCCGCAAGCCGAGATAGACGGGCTGGCGAAGCTTGCGATCCGCGGTCCATTCCTGGAACGAGACTTGCGCGACGAGTTTCGGCGCGATGAAGACCAAGCCCTTTTCGCGCGGCGGGTCGGCCAGCGTCGATTGCGACCTGATCAGTGGTTGAAACTGGCGATGCAAGGCGGCGAGCGTCTCCTCGTCGAACCCGGTGCCGACCTTGCCGACGTAGCGCAGTTCGCCCTTGTCGTAGGCGCCGAGCAGCAGCGCGCCGAAATGATGCCTGGAGCCGGCCGGCCGCGTATATCCGCAGATCACGAATTCCTCCTCCTGGTGGACTTTGACCTTGATCCAGCGACTCGAGCGCGCTTCGACGTACGGCGAAGACAGGTCTTTCGCCACCACACCTTCGTAACCGCGGCGCTGCGCGATTCGAAATGCCTCTAGGCCGTCGTCGGCCAGGCGGCGGGAGGGCATCAAGACGCGCCCGGCAGGAACGATGCGTTCCAGCGCGGAACGCCGCGCCGAGAGGGGTTCGTGCCGCAGATCCTTGCCCTCCGAATAAAGGCAATCGAACACTGCATAGACCGCTTCGCCGCCGCCTTGCTGCAGCAGTTGAAAGCGCGAGACATCGTGATGGTCGAATACCACGACTTCGCCGTCGAGCAGAAGCGTAGCGGGAGCGAGGGCGGCAACCTCGGACGCGATCCGCGGAAATCGCTCGGTACGATCCTTGCCGTTTCTCGACAGCAGCCGCACACGAGCGCCCTCCTTGTACGCGAGGATTCGGTCGCCGTCATATTTCTCCTCGAATTCCCATCCCGGCTTGTTGAAGGGCTGCGCCGCGAGCGTCGCAAGCATCGGCTCGACCCGAAATGGGATTCTGTTGGCCATCGCAATCGGTCTCCTGGAAATGCGAGCTGCCGGCCAAGACAAGGTTGATCGCAACGCAGCGTCGCGCTCGGGTTCGCGCCCTCCAGCGCATCATATTCGGTTTGCGATGAATTCAAAGACCGAACGGGTAGGTGTCGGGCATGCCCGCGAGCTCCTCAGTGCGCAGCGGACTGATCGCACGGGTCGCGTCGAACCAGATGTACTCGTCGAACTGGCGCGGCAACACCGCCTCGAAATAGTGCGACTGCAGTTCGGTCTCGGGCCGATAGATCACGCCGATCGCGCGTTCGAGCCGCGGCTGCAGCAGCCCGGATGCCGCGGTCGTCGGCCAAACGCCGCGCAGCGGCAAAAGAAATCGCGGACTGCCGCTTTCATGGCAAAGCCGCTCGTAGCTTCCCTCGAGCGCCGGTCGGACCGACTTGATCTGCATCGGCTCGTCCCAGTTTGAGGCGGCGGCGACCGTTCCGCTGTCGGTCCCGAAGCCGATCGCATAGCTCGCATCGCCGAAGTCTCTGCGGCACAGGTGGCCGATGTTGAATTCGTGGCGCGCCGACATCTCGGTGGCCGCCGAATCGCCCACATGTGAATTGTGAGCCCATACGATCGCCTTGCTGCGGCCGCCATGGAAGTTCAGCAGATTCTTGAGAGTCTCGAACATATGGCTGTCGCGCAGGTTCCACGATGAGCGCGAGCCGTAATACATCGTCCGATAATACTGCTCGGCATTGGCAACCAGGCGCGCATTCTGGACGGCGTCGAGAAACCGCTCGCCATCATGTTCGGCGTAAGCGCGGCGTTTTTGCATGAGGTCCGCGAGCATCGCGGTGACTTCCCGCTCGCAAGTCTGGTACTGGCCGGTCAGCGTCGCCTGGCCGTACACCGCCGGATCGGATTGCCAGGGCGTGAGGCATCCGTAGCGTTCGCGCGCGACCTGGGCGGCCTTCGGATCGACGCGCTCGAGATAGTCGAGCACCGATCGTATCGAGGTGTACAAGCTGTAGAGGTCTAGCCCATGAAACGCGATGCGATCGCCCGCCTTGATGCCGCCGTTGTGGGCGCGCAGCCAGTCGACGAAGTCGCGCACCTCGCGGTTGCGCCACATCCAGACCGGGAAACGCGCAAACGCCTGCCAATCCGAGGGGGTGAACTCGAAATGCCGCACGTAGTGATCGATGCGCGCGGCATCGGGCCAGTCGCCTTCGATCGCGACGAAAGAGAACCCCTTTCGCTCGATCAACGCGCGTGAGATGCGCTCGCGCATGCGGTAGAACTCCGATGTTCCGTGCGTCGCCTCGCCGATCAGCACGATCCGCGCATCGCCGATTCGCTCGAGCAGCGGACCGAGGTCAGCCGATTCGATCGACTCGAACGGCTCGCTGGATTTCGCGATTGCGGCCGGGAGGCTCTCGTCGGGCGTTTTTCCACGCCGTCGTCCCTGGGGACTCCATCCTTGCGCGCCCACCAACGGCACGAAGCGCACATCGGCGAGCTCCTCGGTCCTGTATTCGTGTTCGCCGAGGCGCGTGACGCGCAGCAATTCCTGCAGCCGCCGGTCCCGGCCCACGGGGATCACGAGCCGGCCGCCGACCTTCAGCTGCGCCTTCAGGGATTCAGGGACCTCGGGGCCGCCGGCGGCCACGACGATCGCGTCGAAGGGAGCATGGTCTGGCCAGCCGAGCGTGCCGTCGCCATGCAATACGTGCACGTTGCCATAGCCGAGCTGCTTGAGGGTCATCGCAGATTTCTCGGCGAGTTGACCGATGCGTTCGACCGTATACACGTGCTTGGCGATCCGCGACAACACCGCCGCGGCATAGCCTGATCCGGTGCCGATCTCGAGCACCTTTTCGCCGCCCTGCAACTGCAGCGCTTCGCTCATCATCGCGACGATGTAGGGCTGCGAAATCGTCTGTCCCTCGGCGATCGGCAGCGGCGTGTCGTCGTAGGCGAATTCGTCCATGTCGGGCGGCAGGAAATCCTCTCGCGGCACCTCGGTCATGGCCGCAAGCACCGCTTCGGAGCGCACGCCGCGATGAGCGATGTAGCGCTCCACCATCTGCGCACGTCGCTTCGCAAAGTCTATGGTTTTCATGGTTTCCATTCCTCCGAGGCGCCGCCCATCGCCTCGAACAGCTGGGCGGTATCGAGATAGCGCTGGCTTCTTGCCTGAGCGTAGCCGAGCCGCGCCTGTGCAAACAGACGCTGAGCTTGAAGCACCTGGATGAAGCTCGCCTGGCCCTCCTTGTAGCTCTCCTGCGAGAGCTCGAGCGAGGCTCGCGCGGCGTCGAGCGCCTGCCGCTCGGCATCGAGCGTCAGCGCGTCGTGTTCCAGCGCCTGCAGCGTAGTCGCGACTTGGCCGAAAGCCTCCAGCACCGTTTGCCGATACACCCCGAGCTGGGCCGCATAGGCGTCGACGGCCTCGCGGCGCTGCGCGCTCAACGTGCCGCCGTGAAACAGCGGAGCCGTCAGCCCTGCGCCCAGATCCCAGATGCTCATCGAGCTGCCGGACAGCGCGCCGACCGACGGTGCCGAGCGGCTCCACGAGCCGCTCAGCGTGACACTGGGATACAGCTGCGCGGTGGCGACGCCGATCGCCGCGCCCGCCGCATGCAGCTGCGCTTCGGCCGCAAGGATGTCGGGGCGCTCGTGCACGAGCGTCGAGGGAAGACTCAGCGGCAATTCGGTCGGCAAGCTCAGCGCGTCGAGATCGAATGCGGGCGGCGACCATTCGGCCGGCGTCCTGCCGACGAGTATCGTGAGGGCGTTGCCGGCCGCGCTCAACTGTTGGGCGAGCGCCGGCAGCAGCGCGCGATCGGCCGCCAGCTGGCTCTTGGCGCTCAACACGTCGGTCATTGCGGCTTTGCCCGCTTCGCGCTCGATCTCGGTCAGCTCGAGATCCTGCTGATCGACCGCAATCAAATCAGTGACCGCCTTGATCTGTTCGTGTGCCGATGCGATCGAAATTGCCTCGGTAACCGCGTTGCCGGTCAGCGAGAGATAGGCCGCGGCGAGTTCATATTGCTGGACTTCGGCAAGCGCGGATTGCTGCTCGATTTGCCGCCGCACGCCGCCGAAGATGTCCGCACCGTAGCTGACCGCGGGACCGACGCCGAACAGATTCCCGACACTGTGTTCCTGGCCCGCCGCCGATTCGGAACCGATGCGTTCGCGTATTGCGCTCGCCGTGAGACCTGCCTGCGGAAACAGCGCGCCGCCGGCCGCGGCAATCGCCTCGCGCGCCTGCGCGAGTGTCGCGCGCGCGGTGTCGAGCGTCGGGCTCCCGGCAATCGCGAGCATGAGCGTGTCGTTGAGTGCGGGCGCGTGAAACAGCTGCCACCATTGCTGCACGACCCGCTCGCCCGGCAGCAGGCGCTGCCGCACGTCGGTGCCGGCCGGCGGCAGAACCGTCGGCGAAGGCGTGTAGCCCGCGACCGCCGGAGGATCGGGCCGCTTGAAATCCGGCCCCACGGCGCAGCCGCACGGCAGCACGGATGCGCATAGGAGCATCCAGCGCTGCATCATCCGAGCTCGGCGGCGGTTGTGCATGGCGGCTACTCGTAGTGCAGCGCTTCGATCGGATCGAGCTGAGAGGCCTTGCGCGCCGGGTAGTAGCCGAAGAAAATGCCGACCGCGGCCGAGAACAGGAACCCGCCGACGATCGCGGCCGGCGAGAGCAGCGTCGGCCAGCTGCGCCACGATCGAGATGAGCTTCGAGGCGACGATGCCGATGAGGATGCCGGCGACGCCGCCGGTGACGCTCAAGAACACCGCCTCGGCGAGAAACTGCAGCAGCACGTGCAGCCGCCGCGCGCCGATCGCCATGCGCAGGCCGATCTCGCGCGTGCGCTCGGTGACGGAGACGAGCAGGATGTTCATGATCCCGATGCCGCCGACCAGCAGCGAGATCGACGCGACCGCCGCCAGCAGCAGCGCCATGACGCGGCTGCTGCCCTCCGCCGCCTCGGCGATCTGGCTGAGGTTGCGGACGGCGAAATCGTCGTGTCGCCGGCTCGGATCTGGTGGCGCGTCGCGAGTGTCTGCGGTCACCTGGTCGAGCGCGTCTTGACCAGCGTCCGGGCTGCGCGCCTGAACGTAGATTGGTTGACGTAGCCGGTGAGGCGCGGCTGGATGCCGAACGGATTGGGCGGCGGCGGATGAAGACGGTCGAGCGTGGACGTCTGCTGCTTGGCTCGGCGCGGCCACGCCCAGGACCTTGCGCTCGCGCCGTCGTGAATGGAATCATCACCATGTCGTCCTGGTCCTGGCCGAATGGCGGTTTGGCCTTTGGCGGCGAGCACGCCGACGACGCGCAACGGCACGCCCTTGACCAGAATGATGGCGCCGACGGGATTCTCGAATCGGCCGAAGAGCTGTTGGGAGACGGTCTGGCCGATGCAGACACGACCATCGCGGCGTTCGTCATCGTCCTCCGCGGTGATCGCTCGGCCGGCGGCGATCTGCCAATTCGGCTGGTATCGAGATAGCTCGGCGTGACGCCCTGGATGTTCGTGGTCCAGTTCTGATTGCCGTATGACGATCTGGCCGATCTGGCGGATCAGATAGCTGACGTGCGCCGACGGCGGAGTCCTCGCGCCGGATCGCGCAGCGCATCGGTAACGGTGAGCGTCGAGGCGCTGCCGATGCCGGCGCGCACGCCGTTGGCGGTGGTGGCGCCCGGCACCACGACGAGCAGATTCGTGCCGAGGCTTTCGATCTGCTTCTTGACCGCCTCGTTGCGCGCCTTGGCCGACGGCGACCATGGCGATGAGCGCGGCGACACCGATGAAGACGCCGAGCATCGTCAGCGCCGAGCGCATCTTGTTGCGGCCGAGCGCCTGCGCTGCGGCCGCGAGAATCATCGCGGCGAAGCCAAGAACGGAATCGCTTGCGCCGCGGCGTTCGCTGCGCCCGCATGGGCGGTCGCAAACGCCAGCGCGGCGGCCGCCGGCGGTGGTCCGGCAGAGGCGCCGCGGCGCGCCGTTCGTCCGAGACGATACGGCCGTCGCGCATCGTGACGATGCGGTCCGTGTAGGCGGCGATGTCCGCCTCGTGCGTGACCACGACGACGTCAGGCCCTGCTCGCGATTGAGCGAGCGCAGCGTATCCATGATCTCGTGCGACGTCGGCGTGTCGAGATTGCCCGTGGGCTCATCGGCGAGCAGCACGCTCGGGCTGTTGATCAGCGCGCGCGCGATCGCGACGCGCTGCTGCTGGCCGCCGGAGAGCTGCGTCGGTGTATTGCGCTCCCGGTTCGCCAAGACCCACGAACCGCAGCGCCTCGCGCGCCCGGGCAAAGCGTTCCGCGCGGCCGCGCCGGCCCCGACACGCGCGTAGAAGAGCGGCAAGCGCGACATTCTCGACGGCGCTCGTGCGCGCGAGCAGGTTGAAGCTCTGGAACACGAAGCCGATCCGTTCGCTGCGGATGCTCGCCAGCGCCGGCTCCGGCGAGCCGCGCGACGTCGAGCCCGTCGAAGCAGATACCGGCCGTTCGTGGGCCGGTCGAGGCAGCCGAGAATGTTCATCAGGGTCGATTTTCCCGATCCCGACGAGCCCATGATCGCGACGAACTCGCCGCGTTCGATCATGAGGCTCACGCCGTCGAGCGCACGCACCTCGATGTCGCCGAGCCGGTAGACCCTCGTGAGGCTTTCGACTTGGATGACGGGCGCAGACACGGCGGACGCGGTTCTCGATCAGAATCCAACATACGCGGCTGGGCGGCACCGGCGGACCCGCGCAGGCGCTGCTCGCCGATGATCACGAGGTCGCCCGCGTGAAGATCGCCGTCGAGAACCTCCGCGTAGCTGTCATCATCGAGTCCGGTCTTGATTGCGCGACGCATTGGGTGGCCGGCCTGCAACAGCCAAACGCCCGCGCTGCCTCCCACGGTGCTCGATGCGCCGGCGCAGGCCGGAGGGCGCGAAGCGCAGCGCTTGGTCCGGCACGCGCAATACATCGTCGCGCCGCTCGGTGATGATCCGCGCGGTCGCGGTCATGCCGGGCTCGAGCAGGCGCTCGTCGTTGCGAACTCCGATCACGACATCGTACGTGACCACGTTCTGGACGGTCTGGGGCGCTTGGCGAAACTGCATAACCTTGCCGGCAAAGCTGCGGTTGGGGTAGGCCTCGACCACGAATGTTGCCTGGTCACCCTCGCGCAGACCGCCGACATCGCTCTCGCTGACGTTGGTATCGACCTCCATTTGGGTGAGGTCGGTCGCGATCAAGAACAGAGTCGGCGTTTGGAAGCTCGCGGCGACCGTTTGGCCGATCGTGACCGAACGCGATACGACGGTGCCGTCGACCGGCGAAATGATGTTCGTATAGCCGAGATTGACGAGCGCCGAATCCAACGCCGCTTCGTCCTGCCGGATGATCGCCTTGTCGACCTCGATTTGAGCGAGCGCCTGATCGAGCGCGCTCTTCGCGCTGTCGACCGTATCCTGCGAAACGATGCCCCGCTGCACCAATCCGCTGTCGCGTTCATAGGCGATTTTGTCGTAGGTCAGATTCGCTTGGTCTTTGCTGAGCATCGCCTTCGCATTGGCGAGGTTGGCGCGGTCTTCGTTGACGACGCTCTGATAGGGGCGCGCGTCGATCTTGGCGCAGAGCTGGCCGACGCGAACCCGCGTATTGAAGTCGCAATATTGGTCGCGAATCACGCCCGACACGTAGCTGCCGACGGTCACGGTCAACACCGGATTCACGCTGCCCGTGGCGGTCACCGCGCGCGCCACGGTACCGCGGGTCACAGGGGCGGTCTGATAGCCGACCTCGACGCGCGCATGGTGAATCCAATAAAACGCGCCGACGCCCAACAGCAAGACCGCGGCCGCCGCTGCGATCCACCAACGGTGCGGCGCGCTAATCATGGGACTGAGTGCCCTTGGGCGGCGCCGCCGGCGGCGAGCAAACGCCGAATTCGGTGCGCACCGCACCGTGCTCGTAGGTCTGCAGCACGACCCTCCACGACGATTTGGATACGCCGACCGTCGTGTTTGCGTCGCCGCCGCTCATCGACACCATGCTGATCGACACGTTGCCGAGGTCGCGTTTGCGGCCGCCTTCTTGCAATCGCATCGACGTCGCAGCTTCGTCGAAGAGGATCACGATCGGCCGACGTTCGATGTCGCTCGCGGCATCCGTATCGGTCAAGACGCAATCCAGGCGCTGCGGCGCGGCGAGTGCCGGACATGCAAACACCGTCGCCATCCACAGCAACACGAGGTGCGCATCGCACGATTTGCCGGCTGCCATGCTCATCCGCTCCGTACTGAGAAACAATCGCGTATTGTGACTATGCCGGTTCGTCGCAGATCCGACTGCCCGGAATGTCGGCTAAGCCCTAAGTACAAGCCGAAAGCAGGCTCGATCGGCGCTTCGACGCTTGAAAAACGCCCGAATCGACCCGAGACTAGGATCTGTGGGCGGCAGAGCCGCGGGTGGTTTTGCGTTCTATTAATCTGCGAGGGTCGCGATAGCCATATGCCCAATCACAGGTCGAGCGGAATTCTGCTGTTGGCGGTGCTGATGTTCGTCGCCGGCGGCGCGGCAGCGGTCGAAACGCGTAGTCCTTGCGACGACTCCTTGACGCGCGGGATTCCCGCGCGCGCCGCCGATGCGCGCGGCGGACGGGCATTTGCCGAGCAGATTCGCGGGCTCAGCGACGACGACCGCGAGTCGCAAATTCGCCATGAGTTGAAAATCGGCAACATCCCGAACTTCCTGCGCCGGCTCGTGCCGGTCCGGCTCGAAGCGCCGGGATTCAACGGCAAACTCGTCGAAATCACCATATGTGCGGCTCCCGACTATCTGGCGATCGGCTCCGACGACGATTTCTTGTTGATGCCGATGCGCCTTGCAACCGCACTCTCGGCGGCCGCCGACTACGGATTCACACTGCCGACGCCGCGGCTCGTCAATGCAATCTACGCCCAAGCCGCGGCGCATTTTGCGCCGCAGCCGCTGCCGGCCGGCGACGAAATGCGCTCGACCGAATATTCCCTGTTGCACAACGATCTGGTCGCCGCCCAGCGGTCGGCAATCGGTAGCCCGTTGGGATCCCTGATCGCCGGGGACAAGAAGGACCTGGTACTCACGAATCGCCTACGAAGTCATCTCAATCGCGTGGCAATCTACGGTTGGCAGACACCCGACGGCAGGCCGATCCAACCCTTGAGCACCGTTCACGGCTGGCGCTACGCCGACTACAGTCATGGTGCGCGTCTGATCAGTACGCATGCGTTCATCGACGGCGAGCCGCGATCAATCTTCGAAATCCTGGAGGATAACCGCCTGGCGGCGGCTGTCAGCGATGAGGGCGTCGTTGCCGACGTCATGGGATTGATCTCGAC
Organism: uncultured Gammaproteobacteria bacterium; assembly: GCA_963782845.1. Lineage (GTDB taxonomy): Bacteria > Pseudomonadota > Gammaproteobacteria > Steroidobacterales > Steroidobacteraceae > Bog-1198. The sequence goes on from CAWALM010000005.1 coordinate 152,342, forward strand.
GCTGACCTCGCGCACGCAGGCGACGATCGCCGAAGTCGTGCCGAAGCTTCAGGCGCGGCTGCCCTAGAACTGCGCTGAGCGCAGCGCGCCGCCGCGGACTGCCCGCACCCACTGCGGGGACAAACGCGTAATCACACGAGACTTCCGCGCATAGCGCTGCCCGCGAATCGTGGCTAGCTTGAGCATCGGCGACTCTTTCACGGAGGTCTCATGAGTGTGGGCGAAGCAGGGCGCGGGCCATTGGTGCTCGTGACGGGCGGCGCGGGATTCCTCGGCATCAATCTATGCCGTCACCTGCTGTCGCGCGGATATGCGGTCAGGTCGATGGATATCGCGCCTTTCGATTATCGCGAGCGAGTGCTCGTCGATGTCATGCAGTCGGACATCCGCGATGCCGATGCGGTTGACCGAGCGATGGGCGGCGTCGACGCCGTGGTTCATTGCGCGGCGGCACTGCCGTTGGCGAGCAAGCAGGAGATCGAGTCCACCGACGTCGGCGGAACGCAAACCCTGCTGGAGGCGGCATCTCGGCACGCAATCCCGCGCTTCATCTTCATTTCTTCGACCTCGGTCTACGGCATCCCCGACCATCATCCGGTCGTCGAGCAGGACCGTTTGGTCGGCGTGGGTCCGTACGGTATCGCCAAGATCAAGGCGGAGTCCCTGTGCGGCAAATTCCGTGCAGAGGGCCGATGTGTCCCCATTCTTCGTCCCAAGAGTTTCGTCGGTCCGGAACGGCTCGGCGTCTTCGAGCTGCTCTACGACTGGGCATTTGCCGGAAAGAACTTTCCGGTATTGGGCTCGGGCAACAATCTTTACCAGCTGCTCGATGTCGAGGATCTCTGCGAAGCGATCGAACTGTGCTTGGTGCGCGACTCGCGCATCGTCAACGACACCTTCAACGTCGGCGCGAAGGTCTTTGGGACCATGCGCGACAACTTCCAATCGGTGCTTGATCGTGCGGGATTCGGCAAGCACGTGGTATCGCTGCCCGCGGCGCCGATCATTGCGCTGCTCAGGTTGCTCGAGGCGGTGCACCTCTCCCCGTTGTATCAATGGATCTACGAAACCGCGGCGCGCGAGAGCTTCGTGTCGATCGAGCACATCGAGCGGCAACTCGGGTACGCACCCGTCTATTCAAACCGCATGGCATTGGCGCGCAACTACGACTGGTATGTCGCGCATCGTGCGGAATATCGCGGGAAATCCGGCCTCACGCATCGTCTTCCTTGGAAAAAGGGAGCGTTGCGGCTCGCAAAATCGTTGTTCTGATCGCCATGCACTCCGACGACCCGACACCGCCGCAGCCGACTGAATCGATCGATCGTGTGCCGCTCGTCGTCGGCCTCGATGGCACGCTGCTGCGGACCGATTCCCTGATCGAGTCGATTTTCGTGCTCGCGCGCATGAATCCGTTGAGCCTGCTGAAGTTGCCGGTTTGGCTGCTCGAGGGAACCGCCCGGTTCAAGCAGCAGCTCGCGGCGGCAGCGTTGCCGGCGACCGAATTGCTACCCGTGCATGCCGAGGTGCTCGCATACCTTCGCGAACAGAAGAGCATGGGCCGCTCCGTGATACTCGCGACCGCGGCGGACCAGCGGCTCGCGGAGCAGATCGGCGGGAAGTTCGGATTGTTCGACGATATTCTCGCGAGCGACGGGCGGACGACACTCAGCGGCGAACGCAAACGCGATCGGCTGATTGCGCGGTGGGGACCGGGCGGGTTCGATTACGCCGGCAACGGGTCGCGCGACTATCCGGTCTGGTGCGCTGCGCGCCGCGCGTTGTTGGTCTCGCCGCCGGCGCGCCTGGTGCGCCGCTTGGACGGGATCACGCCGGTCGAGAAGATCTTTCGCGACCCCGGTGCGCGCTGGGCCGATTACCTGCATGAGCTACGGCCGCTGCATTGGGTCAAGAACGGCCTCGTGTTCATGCCGCTGGCGCTGGCGCATCGGGTCTTCGAGGCCGATCTCGCGGAGCGCGCCGCGCTCGCGTTCCTCGCATTCTGCCTGTTGGCGTCCGGCCAGTACCTGCTCAATGATCTGCTCGATTTGCCGTCCGATCGTCGCCATGCGCGCAAGAAGGAGCGGCGCTTGGCGTCGGGCAGAATCAAGCTCGCGCATGCGATCGTAATGATGCCGCTGATGATGATCGCGGCGTTCGCGATCGCCTGGCAGCTCTCGGTCGGCGTCGCCGGCGTGCTCGCTTTGTATCTCATGCTGATGATCGGATATTCCCTGAAGCTCAAGGATCTACCGATTGTCGATGCGTTGGTGCTCGCGATCGGCTACGCGCTGCGGGTCGCCGCAGGATCGATAGCGGTGCATATCGCGGTTTCCGAATGGCTGCTGTCGTTCTGCATGTTTCTGTTCTTCAGCCTCGCGCTCATCAAACGCTACGCCGAGCTCGTTACCGCCGATCCGGCTGCGGGTCCGATACACGTGCGCGGATATTTTGGCGGCGACAAGATCATGTTGGTGGCACAGGGAATCGCGAGCGGCTATTTGTCGGTGTTGGTACTGGCGCTCTACACCAATTCCGAGACGATTCGCCGCCTCTATGCGCGGCCCGATTGCTTCTGGGTCATCGGCCTCATGCTGCTGTATTGGGTGAGCTATCTGTGGATGATGGCCGCGAGGGGCCGGATTCATGACGACCCGGTCATCTTCGCGCTTACGGATCGCATGAGTCTCGCGACGATCGCGATCGCGGTCTCGTTCGCGCTGCTGGCCTTATGACGGCGAAGTCGCACGCCGGGCTGATCGTGGGACTCACCGCCGGCGTCGCGCTCGCCGTCTCCAGCCTGCGCGCGGGAGATTCGATCGCGGACTCGAAGGCCGCCGCAACCCTGCGCGCGCAGTGGCAGCAGTACCAAGCGGACGTGCCGAAGTCCATCCTCGAGCTGCAGCCGTTCAGGCAAGCCTCGAGCGTCGAGTTCGAAATGCCCGGCGATTGGGGAACCGCGACGCTCGTGAATCTGAATCCACGCGTCAACGCATGGTTCCTGCTGACGCTTTGGCGGCCGGGCGCCGCCAAACCCCTGTCCTATCACCTCGAGAACCCGCTGCCGAAGACGCAGTCGCTCGCGCTCGCGGAAGACCGACCCGGCGGCATCCGGATTTCGGTCGAGGGCCGCAATTGGGACTGCGTGCTGTGGGCGGAGGGCAAGTCGCCGGTGCTGGAGCAGGCGCAGCGATCGGATCTGCCCTACGCGCCGATCTGCGAGGATCGGCTTTATCTGCGTAATCCGGTCGCGGGCGCCTACACGCATCTCGAACGGGTCACGAATTTTCTCCGGGACCACGTCTGGGGCGGCGAGCGCATCGTCGGCTTCGTGCGCAACGAATTCTTTCGCGACGCATTTCTCGAGCGGGAAGAGGCGGGCACGGCGCTGCGCAAGTCCGAGGTCCCGACGGCATCCGCGAACGCGCCGCTTGCGGCTTCGGTCGGCGAAGCCTACGCCCATGCGATCGAACCGGAGCATCTCGAGATCGATATCGGCCAGAAGACGGCCGCAATCGAGCTTGGCAAATGGTACGCGGTGCACGATGCGCCGGGCATCTTCGCGAGCGCGATCCAGCCGCAGGCGATCGCCGCCGGGGCGCGCGCCGGCAAGAATCCGGTCGGCGGACTCGACTCGATCGAGTCCGCGGCGCTCGATTATTTGGTCGCGATGGATCTCGCGCAATTCGACGTCGGCTTCGCGCTCGGCACCGACCATCCGCGAGTCGCGTGGTCGGAGCGCGCGCTCGAATCGGTTCGCGATCCGCGGCTGCCGGGTCCCGACGGCATCGGCAGCGTTGCGCCGCTGGTCGTCAACGGCATGCTGAACCCGCGAGCGGTCGCGCTGGCAGCCGCAACCTTTGCCGGCGGCTTCAAGCGCGAACATGGGGCCTTTCGCTACGGCCCGCTCGCGACGCAGAATCGCGGCACGCATTACGGGTTCATCGAGCAGGGCGTGATATTCAGCAAGCTGCAGCCGGGGCTCGCGACGCTCATAGTCGGCGACGATGGCGCCGTGCACCTCAAGACCTGGAGCGTCGTCGACGATGCCATGCTGCCGCACATACGGCATGCACGGCAGAATGGCGTGCCGCTCATCGACTATGACGAGAAGACCGGCAGCTCGTCGCCGGGCGCCTTGATCGACAGCTGGGGTCCGGGCAATTGGTCGGGTTCGAGTGACGAGCGGTTCCGGACGTTGCGCGCGGGCATTTGCCTGCAGGAAACCGCAACGACGCGATTTCTGATCTACGGATATTTCTCGACGGCCACACCGCGGGCGATGGTCCGGGTCTTCCAGGCGTACGGCTGCCGGTACGCGATGCATCTGGACATGAACGCGCTCGAACACACGTACTTCGCGCTCTACACGCACAAGAACGGGCAAATCCTCGTCGAACACCTCGTCGAGGGGATGGACACGGTCGATCGCAAGGGCGGCGAGGAACTTGCGCCGCGGTTTCTCGGCTTTCCGGATGACCGGGATTTCTTTTATCTGACGCGAACTCCAGTGGCGCCATGAGCCGGATGCTGTTGGCCGGCGTGTTGTGCTGCTTTGCGAGTGCCGCAGCCGCGCAAACTTCGCTGCAGCAGAACAACGAGGAGCTGTTCCAGCAACTGCAGCAGATTCAGGGTTTGAGCGCGACGGAGATCGAGGAGATTCGCAAGATCTTCGCGCAATCGGGGGTGTTGGGCCAAGGGAACCCGGCGATCACCGTTCACCCCTCAACGCCGCAGCAATGCGAAGCAAAGCTCGCGGCGTCGGGTGTCGACTATCGCAATGCGCGCTTCGAGCAAATTTGCGGCGGCAAGTTCATGGCGCCGCTTTATGACCCCAAAGCGGGCAGCGCGGATCAAGCCAAGGCCTGTATCGACCAATTCGAGTTTCCGGACATTCCGTGCGCCTATCCGGTCGTCTGGGTCAAGGCGCGCGAGGCCGCGCAGATCTGCGCAGCCGAGGGCAAGCGGCTCTGTGACGCCCACGAATGGGAGGGCGCCTGCGCGGGCAGTTTGGAGCCGCCGGATTATCGGTTCGATCTCGCCGCAGGGCAGGATCCGGAATCTGCGATTCACCGCATGCGCCTCGCGCACAACGCGGCCCACCAGGCCGACAAGACCTGGAGCTATGGGCCGCAATATCGCACCGGAGTTTGCGGGACCGGGAGCTTCAAGACGGCCGGATGCCCCGGCGGCGGCTGGCGACTCTGCGGCTCGAACACCTTTCCAACCGGCGAGTTTCCCGCCTGCCGCAGCTCACTCGAGGTTTACGACCTCAACGGCAATGCGGCCGAACACATGAACTTGCCGCTCAACGAGCAGCAGATGTCGAGCCTAGGCAGCAAGGTGTTGGGCTACACCGAAATGAAGGGCAGCTGGTTTATCTTCGATACCTATCGCGCGCACGAGGACTGGTGCCGCTGGCGCGCGCCGTTCTGGCACGGCACCCGCGTCATGGACCCGAACAGCCACGCGAATTACCACCTTGGGTTCCGATGCTGCAAGACGGTCGAGCCCCGAAAACCGCTGCTGCTCGGCAAATGAGCTGCTCCGCATTCGATCAGCGCCGCTTTGCGGATCAGTCGAGCTCGCGAATTGCCGCGGCAAATACCGGCGCGATCGAGAGCACGCGCAGCTGCCCGGTCGGATCGGCCGAGAAGCCTGCGCCGAGCGCAACCGAGTCGGTCACGGTCACGGAATCGGGCTGGTCCGGAGCATGCCCGCCGCGATCGAAGAGCCGCAGCGCTTCGGGCGCAAACGACGCGTGACTCGCCGCAACGTCGATGCGGGCCGCGCCCGCGCGCCGGCAAGCCTCGACAGCGCGCAGTATCGTGGCGCCGGAGCAGATCAGGTCGTCGATGATGATGACGTGGCGACCCGCGACCTCACCCGCAAACAGGGTGCCCGTGAGCGCGCCCTCGGTGCGGATCTTGTCCATGAGCCCAATCTTTACGCTATGGGTCGAGTGCGCCTGCAAGTGCTCATGAAAGTGTCGCGCTCGCTTGACGCCCCCGATATCCGGTGAGAAGACCGTGAACTCGGCGCCGGCGTCGGCGGCCGCCAGGTGCTTGGCGAATGCGGCTGCCGCCTCGAGATGAACCGTTTCGCAGCGAAATGCGTTTTCGAATCCCGCGCGATCGTGTACGTCGAGGGCGATGACGCGGTCGACGCCGACCGCCTCGAACAGCTGGGCGACGTAACGCAGGCTCAGCGGGTCGCGGTCCTGCGATCGCCGTTCCTGACGCGCATACGCAAGATACGGCACGCAAGCCGTGACGCGCGCGGCGCCCGCGTCCTTGAGCGTTCCGATCAGGAACAGCAATTGGCAGAGCCGGTCGTTCGCCGAGCCGCCCGCATCGCCGAACAGCGACTGAATCGCATAGACCGATCGGCCGCGCACGCTCTCGAGCGGGCGCAGCTTGTACTCGCCGCCGGTAAATACCCGCTGCTCGAGTGGGGCCAGAGGCAGTTCGAGTGCGGCGGCGAGGCTCGTGCCGAACGCCTGCGAGGCCGGCGGAGCGAACAGGGCAATCGACTCCGCCAAGGATTTCGGCATCGTGTTGGATTCCAGGGGTGGTCTAGACGCGCTCGATCGCGAGCGCCAAGCCTTGTCCGACGCCGATGCATAGCGTCGCGAGTCCGCGTCGCTCTGCGCGTCGCTCGAGCGCGTGGACCAGCGTCATCGCGAGTCGTGCACCGCTCATGCCCAGCGGATGGCCGAGCGCGATCGCTCCGCCGTTGGCATTCACCTGCGGCGCGTCGTCGGGCAGTCCGAGTCCCCGCAATACGGCGAGCGCCTGGCTGGCGAATGCCTCGTTGAGCTCGATTGCATCGAACTCGCCGATTGTTAAGTGCAGCTTCTCCAGGAGCTTGCGCGTGGCGGGAATCGGACCGATCCCCATGAGCCGCGGCTCGACTCCGGCGCTCGCCATGCCGAGAATGCGCGCCCGCGGCGTCAATCCGTGCCGCCGCGCCGCATCTTCGCTCGCGACGATCATCGCGGCCGCGCCGTCGTTGATGCCCGAAGCATTGCCCGCAGTCACCGTGGCGTCGGGGCCGAACAGCGGCTTGAGTCGGCTCAAGGTCTCGAGCGTCGTATCGGCGCGCGGGTGTTCGTCCGCGGTTACTTCGATCGATTCGCCTTTCCTGCGGCTCGGCACCGCGATCGGCACGATCTCTTCGGCGAAAAAGCCGCTGTCCTGCGCGGCTGCGGCGCGCTGCTGGCTGCGTAGCGCGAACGCGTCCTGATCGGCGCGCGCGATATGGAACTGCGAGGCGACGTTCTCGGCGGTCTGCGGCATCGTATCGACGCCGTAGAGCGCGGACATGCGCGCATTGATGAAGCGCCATCCCATGGTCGTATCCTGCATCGTCTGGCCGCGGTCGAACGCAGCGTCTGCCTTGCCCACGACGAACGGCGCGCGGCTCATCGATTCGACGCCGCCGGCGATCGCGAGCTCGATCGCACCAGTCTCGATCGCGCGCGCGGCGGCGCCGACGGCTTCGAGCCCGGAGGCGCATAGGCGGTTCAGCGTCACGCCGGGTACTGCGAACGGAATGCCCGCCAGCAGCAGGCTCATGCGCGCGACGTTGCGGTTGTCCTCGCCCGATTGGTTCGCGCAGCCGAAAAATACCTCCTCGATGCGCTCCGGATCGAGATTCGGGTTGCGCGCGAGCAGCGCTCGCAGCGGCAGCGCGCCGAGATCGTCGCAGCGCACGCTTGCGAGCAGGCCGCCATATCGGCCGATCGGCGTTCTGATCGCATCGCAGATGAAGGCCTGGGTCATGAAGTACTTTAGGGTGGCGGCCGAGTTGCCGTCAAAACGCCGACTTGACGACGCCGCCGTCGACGCGCAAAGCGGCACCGTTGGTCGCCGAGGAACGCGGGCTCGCGACGTAGGTCACGAGCGCGGCAATCTCGTCGGGCGCCGCGAATCGCTGCAGCAAGGAGGTCGGACGCGCGGTCTTGAAGAACTCGCGCTCGACCTCCGCGGGCGTGCGGCCGGAGGCCGCCGCCATCTCGACGACGAAATCGCCGACACCGCGCGAGCGCGTCGGGCCCGGCAGCACCGAGTTGACCGTGACGCCGGTCCCGGCGGTGAGTTCCGCGATGCCGCGCGCAATCGCAATTTGCGCGGCCTTCGTCATGCCGTAATGAATCATCTCGGCCGGGATCTGTATGCCGCTTTCGCTCGAGATGAAAATGATGCGGCCCCAGTTGCGTGCGCGCATCTGCGGCAGATAGAGGCGCGCGAGGCGCGCACCGGACAGCACATTCACGTCGAAGAACCGCAGCCAATCGGCGTCGCTGATGTCCTCGAACGCGCGGACCTCGAATATGCCGAGATTGTTGACGAGGATGTCGACCGTAGGGTGCTTGCCTAAGAGCGCGGCGGCGGCCTCGGCGAGTCCCAGATCGCCAGCGAAGCCGGCTGCTTCGGCACCGGTCTCGCCGCGGATTTTCGCAATCGCGGCATCGACGGCCGTCTGGGTCCGCCCATTGACGATCACCGATGCACCTTCGCGCGCGAGCGAGCAAGCAATCGCATAACCGATACCGGCGGTACTGCCTGTGACGAGAGCGGTCTTCTGTTTGAGCTGCAGATCCATCGCGATGATCCTCTTCGATGCGCATTGCGGTCCCCGATTTGCGCGGGCAACCGGTCCGGGCAGCGCCGGGACCGAAATATAAACCTTTCCGCTCCGCTCCGCGAACAGCGTCGGTGCGCCGGCTGCAAATGCATTGATCTCGAGCGCTCTTCTGATAAGTTGTCGACATGAGAATCGCGGCACTCTCCGACATCCACGGGAACCTGATGGCGCTCGAGGCGGTGCTCGCGGATATCGAGCGGCGCGGCGCCGACCGGATCGTGAACCTCGGGGACATCGTCTCGGGCCCGCTGTGGCCGCGCGAGACCGCCGAGCGCTTGATGGCGCTCGATTTGCCGACGATCCGCGGCAACCACGAACGCCAGCTGCTCGATGCGAATCGCGATGCGATGGGACCCTCGGACCGAAATGCGGCGGAAAGCCTGACGCCGCTGCAGAAGGAGTGGCTCGCGGCGTTGCCGATGAACCTATGGCTCACGGACGAGATTTTTCTTTGCCATGCGACGCCGCAGAGCGATGTCGCCTGTTATCTCGAGGATATTCGCGACGGTGAGCTGGTCCCGGCGCCGCTCCGGGACATCGAGGCGCGCTCCGAGCCGTGCGCGGCGCCGCTGATCCTATGCGGCCATACCCATATTCCGCGCGTTGCGCGCATTTCCGTCGGCCAGGTAATCGTCAATCCAGGGAGTGTTGGAATCCAAGCCTACGAAGGCCATCATCCGGTCCCCCATACCCTGGAGCTCGGGTCTCCGCACGCGCGCTACGCAATCATCGAGCGCGGCCCGCAGGGCTGGGTCGTCGAACAATTCGCGATTCCCTATGATTGGGAAACCGCGGCGGCGCTTGCGCGGCGCAACGGCAGCGCCGGCTGGAGCCGGGCGCTGCGCAGCGGCTTCATCCGCGAGTCAGCGGGTGCGTGACGACGGATCCGCCCAGACGCCGGGCTGCAGCCGTTGATCGAAGTAGGTCGCGGCGGTCGTGCAGTGGCTGATCGCGGCCGCGAGCTGATCGGCGATCTGCTCGAGGCCGAGTGCGACGTCCGCCGCCGGCAACTCGGTGGTGCGCAGCGCCCGCGCGATTCTCAAGATGCTCGTGAGTTCCTGACCGACCTCTTCGAAAAGCACATGTTCCAATTGCGCGCGCCGGTCGCGCGCGGTACGAGGCGGAACTTCATCCAGCATTAGATCCCGGCGGCCCAATCGATACTATCTCCGTGCAATCATTGCCACGAGAACACTGGGAGTCTTGGCCGAGAATCGCAAGGCATGGCGGATGTGTCTGTGCGATGTCGCACACGGCGGCTACGCGGCGGTGCGTCAATCGGCAAGCGGCGATGGGCGCATCTGAAAATGCACGACCACGGGCTTGCTGCCCTTGCCGCCCTCTTTGTGCCAAGGCGTGCGATCGCCGCTCGTGACCCAAATTCCGCGGCCCTTCCACCCGGTGGAGGGGTCGTCGATGCGGCCGTCGAGCCCTTTGGCATAGAAGCCCAGCGGGTAGGGAATACGCAGCGTGACGAACTGATTGTCGACGAGCGCGTGTACGCCGTCGAACAGATTGCCGGTCGCAATCGGTACGTTTGCGCCGAGACCCAGGGTATCGTGCTGATCGACCCAGGTGTAATAGCTCGATTCGACGCTCATTTGCGGCACGTTGAGGAACCCCGGCCCGGGCAGGCGGTGGAAGCTCCAACCCTCGGGGCAGTGATCGCCGGTCGCAGTCGGGCCATTGAGCGGGCCTTTGCATTTGCGACGATCAAATTCTCCGAGATGGCCGCTCGCCAGCGATACCCAGACGACGCCGTTGCGATCGATGTCGGCGCCCCGCACGCCGAATCCCGGCGCCGGTACGTTGTAAATCTCGCTCAAGCGCGTCTTCGGGTCGAATCGAACGACCGCGCCGGGGTAGCGAAATGCGACCGATCCCCAAACGCTGCCGTCGGCGGGGCTCGGCATGATTGCGTAGAGGCTCACGCCGAGACGCTGATCGTGGGATGCGTCCGGGGTCTGGCCCGGCTCGACCCAGGCATCGAGTGTACCGTTGCCATTGGTGTCGAGCACCAGCGGTGCCCAGCCCTGCGCGGCGGCCGCATCGCCGGTTTGATCGAACTTCTTGGTGTCGAGCCAGCCGATGACCTCGCGGCCGCCGCTGGTCCAGAGTGTGTCGTCGTCGTCCTCGGAGAATTGCAAGTGGTGCGTGCCATAGCAGGTGTCGACGAACGTGTATTTTCCGCTGCCGGGATCATAGCGCGCGATCTGACGCGTCGAGGCGTCGAGCGGAAACGCGATCGCGGACGGATGGCTCGATCCCTTCTTGCAGAACGGCGGATTGTCGGCTGCGCGAATTCGCGCGGTGTACCAGACGCGGCCGCTGCGGTCGAGCATCGGATTGTGCGCGATCGCTCGGCTGTCCCAAATGCGCTCCTCGCCCCAATACGGGGATGGCATCAGCACCGGGTCGTCGTGCGAGCTCGGCGTATCGGCGTCGCGCACGCTGGCCTTGAACATCGTCGCCCGATTATGCGAGGGATCGAGCACCGGGAACTCGTCGGTGCTCAGTTCCGGCGTCCCGTAGATCAGGCCGTTGGCGTTGACGCTGGGATTGCGCCGATCGGTGCTCGCAAGATCGTGCAAGTAGGCTTTGCCGCTAGACCAGTCGCGCACCGTCGCGACGACATTGCGTTCGAGGCCGCTAGGACGCGCGGGAGCCGCCGGCACCTGACCGCCGGCGATGCGGTCGGTCCAATCCGCGAGATACGGGATCGGCATGCCCGCGAGCGCACCCTGAATGATGCTGATCATCTGGCTGCCCGCCTGACCGGACCGCACTCGCCGCCGCCACGCCTCCTGCGAGGACTTGAACGTGCCCAGGGATGCCGGAATCGTGCGTGTCGACAGATCCCCGAGTTGGTGGCAGCCGACGCAGCCCATGTTCTTCATCCACATGAGGTAGGCATTGCGCCCGCCCGGGAGTGCGGCCGCCTGCGCTTCTTCAGGAATTTTCATGAGCGCGTACCAGGAGGCCGCCGGGTAAATGCTCGCGGCGGCCGCCGCATTTGCTGCAATCGGCGCCGTTAGCACGAGATGCCGACCGGGCGATGCGATGACCTTGGTCGAGTCGCCGAGCCCGTAGCCGCGGACCCAGACTTGGTAGCTTGCCGGCGGAAGGTCCGGCAGCAGAAATCGACCCGCCTCGTCCGTCACGACGATCTTGGCGAATCGAGTTTGAAAATCATTCGTCTCGGCGATGACCCAGACGCCGGCTTCCGCACCGTGCACGCTCTTCACGACGCCGCCGATCGCGTCGGCCGCAATGTTCGGTTCGACTCCCGCCGCGCGCGAGGCAGCGACTCCGCCCGCGAGCAGCGCCGCCGCAACCAGTGCTCTGGAGAAGCGGGATTGCCGCTGCGAGGCCATCATAGAACACCGATGCTAAGCGATTAGCGCCCGCCGAGGCAGATGGCGCGCCGCGGCGCGTCCATGCTGCGGTAGGATGGGCCATGAATCGGATCGACCCGATGGTCAGCGAGCTGCGTGAGCGCTATCCGAGCCTCGGCGATTGGCCGATCGCGACGCTAGCGACCGATTTGCAGCAGGAAATGCAATGCGTCGAGGCGCGCGCCGGGGATCGATTGTTCGAGGAAGGCAAACCGTGCGCAGGATTTCCGCTGGTGCTGCAGGGCGAGGTCTGCGTTTCGCGCAGCTCTGCCGACGGCGGCCGCACCATGGAATTGTACCGTGTCGGACCCGGTGAGATCTGCGTCGTTTCCGCGTCGAGCCTGCTCGCGCACCGGAACATGACCGCCGATGCGACCGCGGTCGCGCCGACACGGCTGTTGTTGATGTCGCCGGCGCTGTTCGAACGCTGGACATCGCACCCGGCGTTTCGCCGCTACGTGTTCGGCGTGTTCTCCGAGCGCCTATCCGATCTCATGACGCTGCTCGATGCGGTCGCCTTCCAGCGCCTCGACCGGCGCCTCGCTCACCACCTGCTGGGACATGGGCAGCAATTACGGACGACGCATCAGGCCCTCGCCGATGAACTCGGCACGGTGCGCGAAATCGTCACGCGGCTGCTCAATCGATTCGAGACCGCGGGTCTCGTTTCCTTGAGTCGCGAGCGCATCGAAGTGCTCGACGCGGCGAGCCTGCGCGCGGTCGCGAGTGGGCAGAACACGACATTCTAGAAATCGTCGTGCGCGGCTCTGTAACCAAGGTCACCGACAAGCGGGTGCAGACTCATTAGTCTCGATACCTCAACCGGAGGAATCAGACATGAGACCAAACGTAGGAACCATCGATCGCACGCTGCGCATCGTCGCTGGAATTGCATTGATCGCGCTCGCCGCACTCGGCAAAATCGGAGCCTGGGGATATATCGGCATCGTGCCGCTCGCGACCGGCTTGGTGCGCTTCTGCCCCGCATACCGGATGTTCGGATTGTCGTCCTGCCCGATGGATTCGAAGCAGACCTAGGGGGCGCGCGCCGACTTTACGAACCGGCGCATGCGCGAAGCTCGAACGGCCGAACGCGGGCTCAGGGCGTCGCAAGCGCGAGGCGCGTGAATTTCGCGATCGTCGCGGTTATTTGTTTCGCTCGGTGGGTTACGAGATAGCATTGTCTTCGCAGCCGCGGCAGCCCCGTCGGTACCTCGACGACCCGCCCGGCCTGCAGCCAGTCCGCGACCGCCAAGCGCGACAAACAAGTCAATCCGAGGTTCGCGGCGGCAGCGTATTTGATGGCCTCGGTGCTGCCGAACTCGATCTGGCGCGTGTAGGAGTGCAGATGCGGGAGCAGCGCCATGTCGGTCGCCTGCCGGGTCCCGGATCCCTGCTCGCGCACCAGCCATACCGCGGAGCGCAGCAATTTTGTCGCGACAATCGGTCTGCGGTGCGCCGCGTGTGCGGCGATCAGTTCATGATCCGGAGCGGCGACGATCACCAATTGGTCCTGCATCCAGGGCGTAACCGCGAGCTCGGGCTCGGGGGAGGGACCCTCGATCAGTCCGATGTCGAGTTCGAAAGCGGCGACCGCGCGGCAGACTTCGGCGGTATTGCCGATCATGACCGACGAGCGCCAACTCGCGGCGCGCCTCTGGCGGTCGGCAAGAAATTGCGCGAGCACCGCGGGCAGTACGTAGTTGCCGATCGTCGTGCTCGCTCCGATGCGCAGCGCCTGAATCTGGCCGGACCCGTCGTGCGCCGCCTCTTCCAAGCCGAGCGCGCCGTCGAGCACCGCGAGCGCCCGCGGGCGCAGCGTCCGCCCGTTGTCGTTGAGCACGAGGCGCTTTCCGGCGCGATCGAACAGTCGCAGACTCAATACGCGCTCGAGTTCGTTGATCGCCGAACTCGTCGCGGATTGCGACAGCGACACGACCGCCGCGGCTGCCGCGGTGCTGCCTAGGCGTGCGACCGCGACGAATACTTGCAGCTGGCGCAGCGTCACGCGGCTCGTATCGACGGCCATCGCAGGTCCTCAAGCGATTAGATCGGTTGATAATACCGAAAGAACTCATTGGATAGCTATAGTACAAGGGCGTAGAGTGCCGGATCCGCCCTAAATCCCAGGATTCCGAGTGTCGACGCGTTCCGCCATGATCGCTGCCGCAGCCCCCGCGACTGGGCGCGCCGGATCCGTTCGGGGCCGGCCGCGTTGATCGGCGCTGCGCGCGGCTTTGCGCCGGGCCTCTGCGTCGTTGCCGCGATCAGCGCGCTCGCGTTTCTGCTCGCACGCGTACCCGCAATCGCAGCGTTGGGGCTCAGCGCCCTCACGATCGCGATACTGATCGGCGCCTTGTGCGGCAATCTCGGACATCGCCGGCTCGCGAGCCCGGCCGTGAGGCCCGGCCTGCAGTTTGCGCAAAAGTCGCTGCTGCGCTTCGGAGTCGCGCTGTACGGATTGAACTTGAGCCTGCAGCAAATCGTGCAGGTCGGTCCCGCGGCGATCGTCGCCGATTTGTTCGTCGTGAGCTCGACGCTCGCGGTCGGTTGGTGGGTCGGCTATCGCTGGCTCAAAATGGATCGCGACGCGGTGCTGCTCGCGTCGGCGGGCAGCGCAATCTGCGGAGCGGCGGCAGTGATCGCGACCGAGTCCGTGCTTGGGTCTGCCCCGCACAAGACTGCCGCGGCGGTGGGCCAGGTAGTGCTGTTCGGCAGCCTCGCGATGCTGATCTACCCGCTGCTGTTCGGCGTGCTCGGCGTCGAGCGGGCGGCGTTCGGCGTCTACGTCGGTTCGACCGTCCACGAGGTTGCCCAGGTTGTGGCGATCGGCAAGACCATTGGCGGCGCCGCCGCCGAAAACGCGGTCATCGTCAAGATGATGCGCGTGATGATGCTGGCACCGTTCCTGATCGTGCTGGGCCGTTTCGTCGCGCGACTGGCGCCCCGCGCGGCCTCAGCGTCGGCAACCTGCGCGCCGACAGCGCCGGAGAAGCCCGCGGCTCCGTGCGCCGCGCCGCCCGCGCGTCTTCCCGGGTTTGCAATTGCCTTCATCGTAATCGCGATCGTCCATCCTTATCTCGGACTGAGCCTCGGGGTGCTCACCTGGCTGCGTTCCCTCGACATCGTGCTGCTGGCGGCGGCAATGGCCGCGCTCGGGCTCGACACGACGATCGCGAAGTTGAAAATGGCGGGGCGCGACGTGCTGGTGCTCGGCGCAATCCTGTTCGGCTATCTGATCGGCGGCGGCGGCATCGCCAATTGGCTCATCGAGCGCGCGTTCGGATCATGACGCCGGGCGTACGGCAACGACCTGCACGGTTGCGCTCGAGCCCGTGTGTCCGCAGCCTTCCTTGACGATGCGTTCGGATTCGAGCGCATGCACGAATTGAAGCCCGGCGAGCTCACCGCGCAGCTGCGCGAGCGTCGGCAGCAAGTCGGCCGATTTGGGTCCGCCGGTGCCTCGGCCTAGCTGATGCGGCGTGTAGGCCTCCAACAGAAATGCGCCGCCGGGCCGCAGCCCCGCGACCGCCTGCCGGTGCACGGCCGCGCGCAGCGCGCTCGGTAAATGACACCAGATCGAGACTATGCCGTCCCATGCGGCGGGTTCAATGCGGTAGCCGTCGAGATCCGCGATGACGGTGTCGATCGCGACTCCCTTGTCGGCCGCGAGCCGCCGTGCCTTTTCGAGCCCCTTGACCGACTGGTCGAGCGCGACGACGCGGTAGCCGCGCCCGGCGAGAAACACCGCGTTGCGTCCCTCGCCCTCGCCGAGACTCAAGACCGCGCCGCCGGCGGGAATCGCCGCAAGATTTTCGCGCAAAAAATCGTTGGGCTCGGTACCGTAGAAAAAGCCGCTGGTGCCGTAGCGTTCATCCCAGGGAATCATCGATGGCTCCTATCCGGATCGAGGCGCATGCGAACGGGCAAGTGACCGGCCGATCGCGCCTCAAGCGCCGATTCTCTTCACAGTGGTCTCGAGCATACGCTCGCCTTGCAGAGAATTCGCGACCAAGCAGAGCTTCTCGGCGCGTTCAAGCAAATCCTCGGCCCTTGCGTGATCAGCGCCGTCTTTGACCACGGATGCGTTCCGCCCCATATTCATCGGCTTCGCGCACATCGATCAGCGGCGGTTTGCCGGCGTGCATCCGCCGCGCGGCCTCTGCCGGGTCCCGCGTGTCATTGCTTCGGTGCGCCTATGCCACGGCGGTCGATTTCGCTGTCGGTGAGCCGCACGTCGTAGATCGAGCGCGGGTCGAGCGAGCGGGCGACGGCGGTCGCCGCAACGACCACGAGCAGCAGCGGCAGAATGAACGATCGATCGCGTGACGTGAGTTCCATGATCAGTACGATCGACGAAATCGGGCCGCGGGTCGCGGCCGCGAGCAGCGCGGCTGCGCCGAGCACCGCAAATAAACCCTGCGGCGCGCCGGGCCAGATTGCCGACCATGCAATGCCGAGCACGCCGCCCAGCATCGCGCCGAGCGCGAGCGACGGGGTGAAGAGTCCGCCGGGGACACCGCTGCCGACGCAGGCGGCGGTCGCAAGCGGTCGCAGCAGCAGCAGTGCGCAGATCAACGACGGGGCGACCTGGCCGGTGAAGCTCAGTTGCGCGATTTCCTTGCCGTTGCCGAGCAGTTGGGGAAAGCCGATCGACAGCGCTCCAATGAGGCCGAGCGCGATGCTGGGCAGCACAAGCCGTCGCCATCCGCGCGGCCGGACCCGGTCAGCCCACGAGATCAGGCGCACGTAGAGAACCGAGACCGCGCCGATCACGGGGCCCGCCGCGAGCGCCCAGCAGACGACCGAGGCGGACAGCGGATAGGCCGGCAGCGCATAGGTCGGCGCATTCGGCAGCATGCTCCAAGACACCGCCGTGGCGGCCGCGCAGGCGAGCAGCGCCGGCAAAATCAGCCGCAGCGCGAGCACGCCGCGCAGCACTTCGAGTGCAAACAGGGCGCCGCCGAGCGGCACGCCGTAGGCGCCGGCCATGCCGGCGCCGGCGCCGCAAGCGACCAGCAGCCGGCGCTGCTCATCGGAGAGTTTCGCGCGGTCCGAGAGCAGATTGGCGATCACGGCGCCGGTTTGCTTCGGCGCGCCTTCGCGGCCAAGCGGCGCACCCATCGCGACCACCACGACCGACAGCAGCGCGCTGCCGAGCGTACGAATCGCCGGCAATCGTCCGCCGTAGCGCGCAATCGCCTCGCTGATGTCAATGCCGTTGGCGCTCGAGAGGCGCTGCATCGCGAATTGTCCGATCCCGGTCACAACCCCCGCCCCGAGCAGCGCCAGCAGATGGCGCGAATAAGGCGCCGCGGCGCCGGCCGCGAGGATGTTCGGACCCGGCCAGACGAGGTGTTCGATGCCTTGCAGCAGCAGCGTCAGTGCGCCCGCCGCGATGCCGGCGCCCACGCCCGTCAAGAGCGTCGCGGCCCAGAACGCGGCGGCGCCCGGGCTCGAGAGCGTCTGGGGAATCCCGCCGTGATTGGGCACCGGGGGCCGCGAGTCGCTGAGCTGCACTGGAATTCCTGCCTATCCGTTGTCGGTTCGAGCGCCGCGATGAAACGCCACCGGCGCGAGCGGCAGGCGCACGAAAATCCGCGTGCCCTCGCCGCGCCGGCTCTCGATGCGCAAGTCCGCGCCGATGAGTTCGGCCTGTTCGCGCAGCCCGACGATCCCGAAATGGCCGGGCAGCCGCGCCGCGGGTTCGAAGCCGACGCCGTTGTCCTCGATCCGCAGTTCGAGCTGCGCGCCATCGGCGATCTGCAATCGCAGCGTCACCTGCGTCGCCATCGCGTGCTTCTCGATGTTGCGCAGGGCTTCGAGCGCCATGCGCAGCAGCGTCTCGCCGCGCTCGTCGCCGAAGCGGGCGGCCACGGGGTCCGCGGTGAATTCGCCGGTCAAGCCGGTTCGATCGATGAACTTGTCGAATGCCGCCGCGAGCGCGCGCCCGAGGCCGGTCTCGCGCACCGCGGTCGCGCGCATTTGCGTGATCGCGTTGCGCGCCTCGCTGAGGCCCTGGTGGGCGACCGATTCGGCGCGCTCGAGTTCGGCCGCCAACGCGGCCGGATCGCGCGCATGGAGCCTGCGCAGCAGGCGAATTTCGCTCAAGATCGCCATCATCGAATGCGCAAGCGTATCGTGCAGATCGCGAGCGATCGTGAGCCGCTCGCGAACGACCGCCGCGTAGCGCGACTCCTCGGCGAGCCGTTCGACCTCGACCGTGCGCACCGCGACGCGCCGCTCGAGCTCGCGGCGCTCCTGCTGCAGATCCCCGAGGATCTTCGCGAATGCGCGCCCGAGCTGGGCGACCTCATCGAGGCCGCCGGGAACCTCGATGCTCGCATTTTCGTCCTGTCCGCCGTTCGTGACCGACCGCGCGAGACTCTGCAGCCGCCGCGTCAATTGGCGTGCCCCGAGAATCCCGATCATGGCCGTCAGGATGCCGAGGCACAGCGAGACCCAGAGGATCCGAATCTCGACCGCATCGGCGCGCTGGTAGACACGCTCGTTGGGCTCGGAGAGCTGGACCTGCCAGCCGGACTCCGAGACCTCCCGGCTCGCGCTCAAGGGCGAGCGCGCGACGAGCACCTGCCGTCCCGACGGCAGCCGTTCGAATTGTGGTGCACCGCCGATGGTGCCGCCAGCCGTGCCCGTGGCAACACCGCTCCAGCGTCGACCCAGAAACTCGGCGGGTCCCGCGAGCACGAGCCCATCGCGGTCGAGCACGAACGACAGCGTCGAGACGTCCGGGTCCGGCTCGTCGGTGAGCCGCTGTGGGTGATTGGCCGAGCGCCGCCAGCTCAAGCGGGCTGCGACGACGCCGAGCACGCGCCCCGTCGCGTCGCGCAGCGGCGCGGCAAAATCGCCGAGCACCGTCGTTGTGGCGTCGCTCGCGCGCGGCGCCAAATCCGCCTCGTCGAGCGCGCCGAGCCACGGCGCTTTGAGCCCCGCCGTGAACCAAGGACGCGATTGCACGCTGCTTGCCGTTGGGATCGCGCCTGCCGCATCGACGATCGCGCCGTCGGTATCGGCAATCGCGATCCAGTCGAGCTGCGGATAGGCCGAGAGCAGCTCATCGAATACCTCGCTCAAGCCATTGAGCCGGCCGTCATTGCGGTGTTCGCGCAGAATCCGGGCGGCCGCGTGAATTGCGGCAAGTCGTGCGGCGAGCGCTTCGCCGACGTCGCTGCTCAGCTGCTCGGTCTCGAGCGACAAGCGGCGCACGTGCTGCTCGAGCACATTCTGCCTCGCGATGCTGCCCACCCAAACAGCCGCCGCGATCGAAAATGAGAACGCCAGCGCGATGATCAGCCACACGGCGCCCGTTACCAAGCTGCGTCGCGGGTCGAGAATCGCGAGCAGCGAGCCGCGGCGGGCTGGGACGAGCGAAGCGGTCATAGGCTCCCGTCAAGTCGTGACCCAAGTCACTTCCAAACGATGGTACACGAGCCGCATGATGGCACTCGAGTGATTCAGGAGCGATGGGCGGGCAAAGCGTCGAACGAGGGTCCAAGCGTGGCCGAGGACGAATGGAATCAGCATGCGGCGATCCGGATCGTGATCGCCGAGGATCAAGCGCAGGTGCGGCGCGGCGCGGCGCATTTACTTTCGCTCGAGCCCGACATGGAAGTCGTGGGGCAGGCCTGCAACGGCGCCGAGGCCGTCGAACTGGCGCGGGTACTGCGTCCCGACGTGATCCTGATGGATCTGCACATGCCGGTCAAAGGCGGAGTCGCGGCCACTCGCGAGATCATTCATCAGCTTCCCGCGACACAGATCCTCGTGCTGACGACGCTCGACGACGACGAGACGGTGTTCGAGGCGGTGCGTGCCGGCGCGCACGCCTACCTGCTCAAGGACGCGGCCGAAGACGAATTGCTGGAGACGATCCGCGCGCTCAAGCGCGGCGAGTCGCGCTTGACGCCGCAGATCGCGCGCAAAGTCATGGATCAGTTTCGGCGGCTCGCGGCGCCGCCGCGCGCAGCGGCCGTCGACGTCGAGCACTCGATGCCCGCGCCGGCGCCCAGGAGCCCCTCGCAGCCGGCCGGCGAGCCGCAAACTGAAGCGCTCAACGACAAGGAGGAGCGGATCCTGCAGCTGATCTCCGAGGGCATGAGCAACCGCCAGATTGCCGATGCAATGTTCCTCGCCGAAGGAACCATCAAGAACTATGTCAGCCGCATCATGGATAAGCTGCATGCGAACACCCGGATCGCGCTCGCGCTGATGTCCAAGGCTCAGTCACGGCTCAAATAACGCCGGATCTGACGCCGTGCGGGATGCGAAATACGGAGGCGGGAAACACCCATAAGGGATTCGACCATGTTGAACGGGCGTTGGCGGCCGCCGAACGCAATGGCCTCGGCGACACCGACGCGACGATGACGGCGGTTCACAACGTCGCCTCGAGTCTGGCCGGTTTTGGAGAGATCAAGGAGGCATGCGCCCGCGAGAAGGATCTTGTCGCGAGGCTGCAATCGACCGGTCGATCGATCATCACGGCCATGTCGGTTCTCTACTGGACTTGCCTTTTGAGGGCCGGTCAGCCTGACGAAGCCTTGTCCCGGTACGACTCCGGAGTGCGCGTCGCAATTCGCACACGACGCCAGGCTCGAGATACACGCGCGCGGGACCCGACTAAGAGCGCCGATGTCGCGGAGGCATCGCTCGTGCTGGCGCAGATCGAACGCGCACTCGCCGATGACGCCGGCACGCGCAGCGCGGCCCGCGACGCCGCGGTGGCGCCAGAGCCGCCGCCACCACAGGCCGCCAGAATATAGAGCTCGCGAGTGCGAATCAGAACGGCCGGATTGTGAGTTTCGGACATGGCGTGTTTGTACTGAAGATCGCGCAGGATCGACTAAGACTTTGGTCCTTCGGCACGACCCGTCGTCGCGCTGCGAGTGAACTCGAAATGCACAACCCACTGCGCGGGGTGCGGATTGTTCGTCGGTGAAAATTGCCATTTCTTGGCTGCGTCCATCGCCAGGCGCGCGAAGTACTTGCTGGGGCCGCGTTTTTCGAGTGTTTCGTCGACGACGTTGCCGGAGCCGTCGACAGTCACGCGGACCGCGACCTTCAGATGACCTCGGACCGCGTCGCGAACGCGCGGCGGAACGACAGGAATCTCTTGATGAAGCACGGACGGGGGCACGTCGACAACGCGCGTCGCGGATTGCGGAGCGGAGTTGGCGGTCTGCAAATCGGCGGCGGATGGAGCCGATCGTTCGATCGAAGATGGCGAGGTCGAGGCGTGCCGCAACGCCCATACTGAGATCACGACGATCACGAGCGCCGCGAACGCAACGATCGGCGCGTAGACCCTTGGCAGTATGCCGAGGAGACGCTCCCGCGATTCCTCAGGCCGGACGGCGTCGGATTGCGAGGGAACGCGCGGCATCGACCTCGGGGCAATTGGTGCGGGCGTCGGCGCCGCCGGATTGGTCCAGCGTTCGAGCGCGGCGAGGTTCATGCGATTTGCAGGATCGGCAGCCAAACAATGAACGACGATCTGGGCAAATTCGGCCGGAAGCGTGGCGGGCAAGGCAACGGTTTCGCAGCTGCGATCCTTCCACGTCGGCAGCTGCTGCGTCAGCGCCTCGACGATCGTGACGCCAAGGCCCCAGATATCTCCCGCGCTCGAGTAGCCGCTGGCGCCGGCTTCCGGTGGCTCGTAAGCGCAGCGCTCGGCGACAATCCCCTGGGCCGAACCGCCGGGATGAACCGTGTCACTCGCGAGTTTCAGTTGGTCTGCAACTACCAGGAAATTCGACGGCTTGAGCCGGCCCTGAACGAGGTTCTTGGCATGCAGGAACGACAGCGCGCTCAGCGTCGGCGCGAGCAGGTCGCGCACTTCCTCCGGAGTCAGCGCTCGGCGCGGCAGAATTTGCGCGAGGGTCTGTTCTGCAAGCTCCATGACGACATAAAGGTACGGCAGACCGCCGAGCTCGCAGCGCCCCGCGTCGAATAGACGCATCAAATGTGGATGAGTGAGGGCGATTGCCGTGCGCCAGTGCGCGAGCTGAGCGTCCGCGGATCCAGGAGCGGCTGGAACAAGCTTGATCGCCGCGTCGGGAATATCGAACGCTGCATATGCGGTGAGGAATACGGCGCTGTGGTCCGACGCGCTCAAACAGCGCCGCAGCGGAAGGACTCCGTTGACAACCAGGCCCTCCCACTTCGTCCAGACCTCATTCATTTCTTGAGCTCGCCTCTGCACTAACGACCGACGATACATGTGCCCGATGTCGGCGTGGCGCAGCCGGTCGGCCGGCCTGGCGCGGTAACGAAGGGCGTCGCGCCCGGGGTCACGGTTGGTAAATGGACGACATCCCGAATCGCGAACGGATTGAATACAAATCATAGGGCAGCGCGCGACGACTTAGACAGTGTCGCATTGCGGTGACAGCGGCCGTCGCCCGTCGCCTCGGATACTGCGGCGGATGCGGTGCAGCAACGATCGGAGCACATTTTTCTCGGCATATTCGCGCGGACACCGGGACCAAGACCCGGCAATCTCGCTGCCGCAAAACCGGAACCACGTCGCAGTTCTGCGTGACCTTCGGCGATAGATTGATTGTCGGACCCCGCCGTCGCCTGCGTTCCTCGGAATTCGGGCCGGTAGGAGCGTGGCTGCGGGGAATGATCGTTGGGACACTCAGTGGAAGGGTTCATGATCGATCTCGACGACAGAGTAATCGCCGCCGCGATTGCCGCCGCAGGCACTGTGATCGGCACCTTGATCCAGCTGCACATCACCTGGCGCAAGGAAGTTCGAGATCGCGCCCGCGGTGTACCCGCTTCGCGCAAATCCCGGCGCGGTCCGGTTCTTGCCGTTGGTCTCTTGCTGACCGGCGGTGCGGTCGGAGGATTCGCGTTTTCGCAGTACCTTGTGCGGCAGTCGGACGTCGAGTCGGCGGCGGTCCGGGGCCAACTGCAGACGCAGCTCGCGCAAATGAACGCGACTGCAACGCGGCTCGAGCGGGCTGCACTCCGTGATCAGGAATTGGGCGGGCGTATCGCCGACGATCACCGCGGCGCCGAGAGCACAGCTGCGACGGCAACGATCGGCGCGTGCCGTTCGCGCGCGGTCGAAGCCGGCAACGCGACGTCGCCGTGCGAAGAGCAGGACGCGGAGCGGATCACGCTCTGCGCAAGCGTACCGGCGTCGGCCGTGGTGACGGGCACGACTCTGTTCGCCCGTTCCGAGGATTCAGCCCAGCCGTGGGGCGATAGTCGCGTCGCGGCTGGTCAGTCCGCGGGGCGCGTGCGTTTCGCCGACAAATCCTCGGAGCGTGCCGAGTCCGACCAGACGAAACAGGTCTGCACTGATTTTTCCTCGTGGGATGGCGAACATGCTTACGAGGCTCGCCTCGTAGTGAAATACGCGACCGCAGTCACGGGTCCGGACGTATCGAGCGCAGTGCTCGTTCCAGTATCCGCCGCCAGCAATTGACTGGTTCGAAGCTGGCGTCGATCCGCCATTAATGGTCGGGGTGACAGGATTTGAACCTGCGACTCCTACGTCCCGAACGTAGGAGATTCAATAAAACGCCGACGATTGCGTGTCCGCATCCGGGAATCCATTCGATTTTGAGGCTTTGAGGCTTCCTATAAGATGTGACATCCTATAGGATATCTACCTCTATGAGCGCGCCGCGTCTTGTGGTGGATACATCTGTGATTATGGCAGGGCTTCGCAGCCAATTGGGCGCGAGCAATCGTATTCTCACGCTCGTTGCCGAGCGGCACCTCGTACCCCTGGTGACGACGGCTTTGTTTCTTGAATATGAGGACGTTCTCAATCGCCCGGAGCAGCGATTGGCGACGGGCATGGCGAAGGAAGACGTATCGGGTTTTTTGGCGGCCTTGGCGAGCGCTGCGGAGCCCGTCGATGTTCACTTTATGTGGCGGCCACAATTGGCCGATCCCGCTGACGAGTTAGTGCTGGAGGCGGCGGTGAATGGTCGGGCTTCAGCCATTGTCACGCACAACGTACGCGATTTTTTGCCGGCAGCAGGCGATTTCGAGATCGAAGTGATTACACCGAGCGTTATGCTCCAGAGGATGAGGAAATGAGCAAGAACACCTATCCATTGAAACTTCCCACGTCGGTGAAGAAGGCAGCCGCAGAATTGGCTGCCACTGACGGCGTATCGTTGAACCAATTCATCGCGGCGGCGGTAGCGGAGAAGGTAGGTTGCTTGCGCGCCGCGGATGATTTCCTTCGTGAGCGCGCGGGATCTGCGAAACCCAAAGACATGCTCAAGTATTTGCGCCGCGCACCGAAGATTGCACCGGACGCCGACGACATTCCTATATTGTCCAAGTGATCGGGACGCCATTCGCTGTGCGGGCGTAGCGATTGGCAAAGCGCCTGGAAGCGTGCAGGGTTCGGATTTCCGCCAATCTGATCGTGTATGTATGGATTAGCATCCGGCTGATCACCATAGAGCGAGCGCCTCGTTGGGCATCGTATGCTCATCAATCCACCCATGCCGCCGCTTCCGAGTTCTCGCGTCGACCCGGGAGCATCATCACCAGAGTTCCGACGTCGTTTAGCATCGCGATACCGATCGCTGAGGACGGAAACAACGCCAAATAATGTGAACCGGCGCGTCGGTTGGACGCCGGTGGGCGTTCGCAACTTGTTGATCCAGAATCGACCCGCCGCCAGGGAAGTGATCAATATTCGCCGCCGGTTCACAGCTGAGGAAGGCGAGGGCGCTATCACGGTCGCTTGGCGACTTCCGACTTCAGGGTTTTGTCCAGGAAGCGGTGAATCTCCGCGCCGATCTCCGGACCGTTTGTCTCCAGTGCGAAGTGCCCCGTGTCGTAGAAATGGACTTCGGCGTTCGGGTTGTCGCGCTTGAAGGCCTCGGCGCCTGGCGGGGTAAAGAAGGGATCATTCTTGCCCCAAACAGCCAGCAGGGCTGGATGGTGGGTGCGGAAGTACGCTTGAAACATCGGATAGCGTTTCACGTTGCTGGCATAGTCGCCAAACAAATCGAGCTGAATTTCATCGTTGCCCGGTCGCGCAAGCAACGCTGAGTCGAGCGTGTATGACTCCGGAGCGATTTGATTCTCCGCCGGGGCGCCATGGACGTATTGCCACCTAACGCTCTGGGGTGTCAGAAAGTCCCGCAAGGCCGATCGATTACCCTCGCTCGGATCCTGCCAGTATTTCTGGATCGGGCTCCACCCGCTGCTGAGCCCTTCCTCATAAGCATTGCCGTTCTGAGAAATGATCGCCGTGATCCGCTCCGGGTGAGCCACCGCAAGCCTCCATCCCACCGGTGCACCGTAATCGAATACGAGAATCGCATAACGTTGCAGTCCAATTACCTGCGTGAACGCATCAATGGTGTCGGTCAGGTGATCGAACGTATAGCTGTACTTGGAGCGATCGGGCGCATCGGAGAAGCCAAAGCCGGGCAGATCGGGCGCAATCAGATGGTAGCGGTCGGACAATACCGGAATCAGGTTGCGGTACATATGGGAGGAGGTGGGAAAACCATGCAGGAGAAGTACGGTCGGAGCTGAGGGGTCTCCGGCCTCCCGATAGAAAATCTTGATGCCCTGAACATCGACCTGATGGTAGCTGGTCGCTCGATTCTGGGGCGCGGAAGCCTCAACTGTTTGAGGGGTCGGACTGGCGCTTGCAGCGCCGCTCCCGCCAACCGCCGCCACGGCGGCCAGCATGCCTGTCGCAAATCGTGAAAGTGACATGGAAATCTCCTGATGGGGGAGTAACTAGTAAATCGACAATATGCAGGTTACTCATGGCGGAGGTAACTTGTCAAGCATCGATTTACAGGTTACACTCACCGCCTATGAAATCGTCGACTGCACCTCCTGCGAGTCCCAATGAGCCGCTCTTCATCGCTGATGATCTGGCGCTGGACTTCATTAACACGAGGTTCGGTGTCGGCCAGAGCCTGCGCGAGTGCTTCGGGAACGATGAGAGTGTTCTGCAATGGCTGCGGCAGACCGAATCAATGACGGCAGTTACCGGCGAGGTGCCTAAGGGCCGCAGCGGTACCTTGGTCAAGGCCGCCATTGAGTTGCGCGAGTCTGCGCGCGACTTGGTGGCGTGTCGCAAGGCAGGCAGGGTTGGCAATCCCGCCGTGCTAAACCGGTTCTTGGCGCTCGATCGGTCCGGTAGTCAACTCGAATGGCGGTACGGGAAGCCGCCCACTCTGCGGCATCAGCGGCACCTACCCACAGCCGAGGCAGCGTTGGTGCCCGTGGCAAACGCCGTCGCTACATTGCTTACCGAAGGAGATTTCCAACTGGTACGGACATGTGAGAGCTCAGATTGCACGCTGTGGTTTTACGATCGGACCAAAGCTCACCACCGGCGTTGGTGCAGTATGGCGCTGTGCGGCAATCGCGCAAAAGTAGCCTCATTCCGCGCGCGGCAGGCGCGGGATTAAACACACCGAGTTTTTGTAAACAGTCAGCGAAGACGTTTATTGATTCCACCTTCTTCAAATTTGGGCGTCGCCTTGAGCTGCCCGTGAGTATGCCCGTCTCTTCGGCGAACCTCCGCACGGCGAATGTGATGCCCGATGATTCGTGTAACGGGTATTTCGCTTCAATTCATCCGCAGGCATCGTGGGAAAACCGCAATGCAGGCGGGAGTTTGCGGCGTTGAAGCTGACACCTAGAGAGGCAATCGCCAAAAAACATAAAATCAATGGTCGGGGTGACAGGATTTGAACCTGCGACTCCTACGTCCCGAACGTAGTGCTCTACCAGGCTGAGCTACACCCCGAATTTCGGCCGCAAATCAGCTCTTGCGCGCGACTGCGAACCTCGCGAGTTCGCTCAAACCTTCTTTGAAAGCGGATTCGGGAAGGGGCGCCAGCGCGGCAAGCGCCTGATCTACCTCGCCTTGAGCGAGGCGCGCAGTGTACGCAAGCCCCCCGAGGCTTGCAACGGCCTTGGTAATTTCATCGAGTCGTTCAAGGCCGCCATGTTCGATGGCATCGCGGATCATTGCCCGCTGGTCTTCGCTGCCGTGCTGCAGTGCATAAATTACGGGGAGGGTGGGTTTCCCCTCCGCCAGGTCGTCGCCCAGGTGTTTGCCGAAGCTGGTTTCGTCCGCCTGGTAATCGAGCGCATCGTCGACGAGTTGGAACGCCGTGCCGATGTGATTGCCGTAGCATGCGAGCGCGCGCTCGACCTCGGGCGGCGCATCGCTGATGACTGCCCCGATTTGCGCCGCGGCCTCGAACAGGCGGGCGGTTTTGCGGTGAATCACATCGAGGTAGCGCAGTTCGGTCGTCGCCGGATCGCGCGCCGTCATCAGCTGCAGCACTTCGCCCTCGGCGATCGCGTTCGTCGCCTCGCCCATGATCGCCATGATTGGCATGCGATCGAGCGTCACCATCATTTGAAACGCACGCGAATAGAGGAAATCGCCGACGAGCACGCTGGTCGCGTTGCCGAAGACTTCGTTGGCCGTTTCCCGGCCGCGGCGCAGCGAGGAGCCGTCGACGACGTCGTCATGCAGCAGCGTCGCCGTGTGAATGAACTCGATGACCGCGGCGCACTCGATATGGCGCGCGCCGGTGTAGCCGCTCGCGCGCGCCGCGAGCAGCACGAGCAGCGGCCGGAGGCGCTTGCCGCCCGAATGAATGATGTAAGTGGCAACCTGGTCGACGAGGGCGACCTGGCTGTGTAGGCGATCTTTGACGACCCGATTGACGGCCTCAAAATCAGCGGATACCAACTCGCGAATCTGTTCTATTGTCATGAAGCGCTCGACCCAATACGCCATGGTACCTAAGATTCGCGTGCGCCGCCCAAGCATGGGGCCGGGCGCCGAGGCAAACCGAACAGGGTCGGCGCGGCCTTGCCCCCATTGGAGCCATTTCCCGGTCCAATCCCAAAAATTGACCAAAACGCCTCGGCGCCGTACAATCCGCGGCTCTTTTGCGGGCCCCCGTGGCCCCCCAGCTGGAGTTATAACGATGTATGCCGTGATCGCCACGGGCGGTAAACAGTACCGCGTTCAGGAAGGTGCCGTCGTGCGCATTGAGAAGCTCAATGCGGAAGCCGGCGCGAGCGTCGAATTCAATCAGGTGCTGCTGGTCGGCGCCGGTTCCGACGTGACGATTGGTGCGCCCTATGTGGGCAGCGCGAAGGTGGTTGCAACTGTCGAGAGTCACGGCAAGGGCGACAAGGTGCGGATCGTCAAATTTCGGCGCCGCAAGCACTACAAGCGCGAAAAGACCCACCGGCAGCCGTACACCGACGTGAAAATCACGTCGATCGTCGCTTAAGCGTTTCGAGGAGGCACTCAAATGGCACATAAAAAGGCAGGCGGCAGTACCCGCAATGGTCGCGACTCGCATTCCAAGCGCCTGGGCGTCAAAAAGTTCGGCGGCGAGGATGTGCTCGCCGGGAATATTTTGATTCGTCAGCGCGGCACGGTGTATCGGCCCGGCGTGAACGTCGGCATCGGCACCGACCATACCCTGTTCGCGAAGGCGCACGGGGTTGTCGAGTTCACGGTCAAGGGCCGCGAGCAGCGCACCTACGTCAACGTCGTCTCGAAGTAATTCGCGGCGGCGTGCGGCGCGCTTGCGCGGACCGGCACGGCCAGCACAGGTAGAGAATTAGAGGGGGCAGGCCAACACCTGCCCCTTTTGATTTTTGAGCGTCAATCCCCATGAAATTCATCGACGAAGCCAAACTCAAGGTGCAGGCCGGCAACGGCGGGCGCGGCTGCGTGAGCTTTCGCCGCGAGAAATTCGTGCCCTTCGGCGGACCCGACGGCGGCGACGGCGGTTTGGGCGGCAGCGTCTATTTGAAGGCCGTCGAGGGCATGAACACGCTTGCCGATTTTCGCATTTCCCGAACCTACCGCGGTCAGAACGGCGAGGGCGGCAGCGGCAACGACTGCACGGGCCACGGCGGCGATGACACCTATGTGCCGGTGCCCGTGGGTACCGTGGTCTCGGACGTCGATACCGGCGAGCAACTCGGCGATTTGGCCGTCGAGGGGCAAGTATTGCTGGTTGCGAAAGGCGGGAAGGGCGGCTGGGGGAATACGCGGTTCAAGTCGAGCACCAATCGCACGCCGCGAAAATCCGGCCTCGGGCTACCCGGGGAAAAACGGGAGCTGGCGCTCGAGCTCAAGCTGATCGCGGACGTTGGTCTGCTGGGACTTCCGAATGCCGGTAAATCGACCTTGATCCGCGCGGTCTCGGCCGCGCGCCCCAAGGTTGCCGACTATCCGTTCACGACCTTGCACCCCAATCTCGGCGTCGTGACGCGCGGGTCCCGGGCGCAGCTTCGTGATGGCCGATATCCCGGGACTCATCGAGGGCGCGGCCGAGGGCGCGGGGCTCGGAATTCGCTTTTTGAAGCATCTGCAGCGCACACGCGTGCTGTTGCACCTCATCGACATCGCGCCGGCCGACCCGGATGCGGACCCGGTCAAGGATGCGCGCACGATCGTCGCCGAACTCAAGAAGTTTGCTTCGGACCTTGGCCGCAAGGAGCGCTGGCTGCTCATCAACAAGATCGATTTGCTGGAGCCCCTTGAGATGGAGAAGCGCGCCAAGGAGATCGTGCGGCGGCTGCGCTGGAAGGGTCCGGTATTCAAGATCTCGGGCGCCACCGGTGCAGGCACCGAGGAGCTCAAGCAGGCGGTCATGCGCTATCTCGAGGCGCATCCGCGCGCGAACTTGGCCGGCGGCGAGGCCGCTCTCGGCGTCGGCGCCGACTGAGTCGGCCCCTCGGATGGGATTCGCGGCCGGCCTTACTTGGCGGCGAGCGCGCGAACTTGTTTGGTCAGGCGGCTCTTGTGGCGAGCGGCCTTGTTGCGATGAATGATGCCCTTGTTGACCATGCCGTCGATGACCGGTGTCGCCGCATTGAGCGCCGCGAGCGCATCGTCATGTTTGCCGGCCTTGAGCGCCGTGGTCGCCTTGCGAATGGCGCTGCGCAGCTGCGAGGTCAGGGCGTCATTGCGGGCACGATGCACCGTCGACTGGCGGGCCGCCTTTTCCGCAGATTTCGTATTGGCCAAGCGCAAACTCCTTAAATTGAAGCGGCGGGTTCCCGGGGGCCCCGCAAAAGAGCCGCTAAGTCTGCGGCCCATATAGTCCCTTGTCAATCAGTTCACCGGCTACCCGGCTTCGGGCTTGGTATAGTGGCGCTCACCCATGGCTCGATCCACCTGCAACCCAACGCCAGCGAGCGGCCTGCCCGCCCGGCGCCGATTCGGCCCGCTGCTTGCGCGCGACCCATCGCCATGGAACTAGTCCGCGGGCACCATAATATTACCGAACGGCACCGCGGATGCGTGCTGACCATCGGCAACTACGACGGCGTGCATCTCGGGCACCAGCACATGGTTGCAGTGCTGAAGCGGCGCGCCGCGGAGCTCAATTCTGCGGCCACGGTGCTGGTATTCGAGCCGAGTTCCAAGGAGTTCATCGACCCGGAGGGCGCGCCTCCGCGCCTGACGCGCTGGCGCGAGAAAGTCGTCGCGCTCGCAGCCTTGGGCGTGGATCGGCTCGTGACGCTGCGCTTCGATGAGCACATTCGGGCGATGAGCCCGACAGCAATTCATCGAAGAATTGATCGTCGACGGACTCGATGCGCAGCACTTGGTTGTCGGCGACGATTTCCGCTATGGCTGTCAAGCCGCAGGCAATATCGAGACCTTGACCGAGGCCGGCCGTTTGCACGGCTTCGAAGTCGAACAGATCGCCCCATTCATCGTCGATTCGGTGAGGGTGAGCAGTACCGCGGTGCGCGAGCGCCTCGAGCAGGGACATTTCCAGGGAGCGGCGCGCCTCTTGGGAAGGCCATACCGGATGCACGGGTCGCGTCGTTCACGGCCGGCGACTCGGTCGCACGCTCGGCTATCCGACCGCGAATCTGCGATTGGGACGGCGCAAGCCGCCGCTTTCGGGCATTCTTGCGGTGCGCGCCTTCGGGATCGAGGCGCGCCCGATGCCGGGTGTCGCGAGTCTCGGCACGCGTCCGACGCTCGGCGGCGGCGAGCCGCTGCTCGAAGTGCACTTGTTCGACTATGCGGGTGATTTGTACGGACGCGCTATCGAGATCGAGTTCGTCGCGAAGCTGCGCGACGAGGTCAAGTTCGATTCGCTCGATGCGCTGATGCTGCAGATGCATCAGGACGCCGCGCGTGCGCGCGCCCTGCTCTTGTAAGGTGATTAGTGGCTGACTACAAAAATACGATCAATTTGCCGAACACCGGCTTTGCGATGAAGGCGGACCTCGCTCACCGCGAGCCAAAAATGCTCGCCGAATGGGAGCGCAGCGGCCTGTACGCCAAGATTCGCGCGAACGCGAAGGGCAGGCCCCCTTCGTGCTCGTCGACGGCCCGCCGTACGCGAACGGCGCGATTCACTTGGGCCACGCGGTCAACAAGATCCTCAAGGACATCATCGTCAAGTCCCGCGGACTCGACGGGTACGATGCACCCTACATTCCGGGCTGGGATTGCCACGGACTGCCGATCGAGATGCAGGTCGAGAAGAGCCATGGCCGGGTCGGCCAGAAGCTCGACGCACGCGCATTCCGCGCCGCCTGCCGCAGCTACGCGGCCACGCAAGTGTCCGCGCAGCGCGAGGACTTCAAGCGCCTCGGCGTGTTCGGCGATTGGGATCACCCCTACTTGACGATGGCGCCGCGCTTTGAGGCCGAGCAGCTGCGGGCGTTCGCGACGATCATCAAGAACGGCCATTTGTACAAGGGCTACAAGCCCGTGCATTGGTGCTTGAACTGCCGCTCGGCGCTCGCCGAGGCGGAAGTCGAGTATGAGAACAAGACGAGCCCCAGCATCTATGTGCGCTTTCCGGTCGTCGACCGATCCGAAGTCGCGCAGCGTTTTCACCTGACCGAGGCGCCCGAAAACATCGAGCAAATGCCGGTCTCGGTCGCAATCTGGACCACGACGCCGTGGACCCTGCCCGCAAATCGGGCGGTGGCGGTGCATCCGCAGATCGACTACTCGCTGGTCGAATTCAACGCAGGCGCCGGCGTCGAACGGCTCGTGCTCGCGACCGAGCGCATCGCGGCCGTCATGCCGCTATTCAGCGAGACGAGCTGGGATGTAATCGCGACCGTCAAGGGCGGCGAGCTCGAACACATGCTGTTGCGACATCCGTTTTACGACCGGAAGGTGCCGACGATACTCGGCGAGCACGTGACGCTCGATGCCGGCACGGGCGCGGTGCACACGGCGCCGGGGCACGGACTCGAGGACTATGCGATCGGCCGCAAGTACGGCCTCGAGACCGAAAATCCGGTCGGCGGCGACGGCCGATTCCTGCCCTCGACGCCGCTGTTCGCCGGCGAACAGGTCTTCGACGCCAACGCCCACGTGATCGCCGTGCTCGCCGATCTGGGCCGGCTGCTCAAGGACGAGCCGGTTCACCATGCCTATCCGCACTGCTGGCGCCACAAGACGCCGGTGATATTCCGCGCGACGCCGCAGTGGTTCATCAGCATGGATCAGGCGGGCCTGCGAAAGGGCGCGCTCGAGGCGATATCGCACGTCGACTGGATGCCGTCCTGGGGCGAGCAGCGCATCTCGGGAATGATCGCAGGCCGGCCCGATTGGTGCGTCTCGCGCCAGCGCACCTGGGGCGTGCCGATTCCGCTGTTCGTGAGCAAGGACAGCGGCGAGTTGCACCCGCGCACTCAGGAGATCATCGAGCAGGTCGCGCAGCGCGTCGAACAGGGCGGCATCGATGCCTGGTTCGATCTCGATCCGAAGGAATTGCTGGGCGCGGAGGCCGACGATTACGACAAGGCGAGCGACGTCATGGACGTCTGGTTCGATTCGGGCGTCGTGCACTACGCGGTCGCGCAGATTCGCCCCGAAATCGGCTTCCCGGGGGATCTGTATCTCGAAGGCTCTGATCAACATCGCGGCTGGTTCCACAGCTCCTTGTTGACCTCGGTCGCGATGCACGGCCGCGCGCCATATCGCGGCGTACTGACGCACGGCTTCACGGTCGACGAGAAGGGCCGCAAAATGTCGAAGTCGGTCGGCAATATTCTCGTGCCGCAAAAGCTCACGAACACGCTCGGCGCGGACGTCCTGCGCCTCTGGGTCGCGGCGACCGATTACGCCAATGAAATGAGCGTTTCGGACGAGATCCTCAAACGCATGGCCGACTCTTATCGGCGCATGCGCAATACGCTGCGATTTCTGCTCGGCAACCTCGATGGCTTCGATCCGCAGCACCAGCTCGTGCCGTGGGATGAACTCGTCGCCATCGATCGTTGGGCGATTTCGAAGGCTTTCACGCTGCAGAACGAGGTCTTGACCGCCTACCGCAATTACGAATTTCACGATATTTACCAGCGCATACACAATTTCTGCGTCGTCGAGCTCGGCGGTTTCTATCTCGACATCATCAAAGACCGGCTCTACACGACGGGCGCCACGAGCGCACCGCGCCGCTCGGCGCAGACCGCGGTGTTTCATATCGCGCACGCGATGGTGCGTTGGATCGCGCCGATCTTGAGTTTCACGGCCGACGAAGCCTGGGCGTTTTTGCCCGGCCGCGGCTCGGAAGCCGACAGCGAATCGGTGTTCTTGAGCGGCTGGCACCAATTCCCCGTGGGTGCCGAGCGCGAATCGGAGATCGACTGGCCATCCTTCATCGCACTGAAGACCGACGTCGCGCGGGAACTCGAGCGGCTGCGCTCGGCGGGTGAAATCGGCGCGCCTCTCGAAGCCGAAGTGACGGTATTCGCTCCCGCCCCGCAGGCGGCGCGCATGGCGGCGCTCGAAGACGAGCTGCGCTTCCTATTGATCACGAGCCAAGCGCGGGTTGCGATACGCGATACGCCGCCCGCCGACGCGGTGCGCACCAGCCAGGAGGACATCTGGATTCGGGTGCACCCTTCCAAAGAACCCAAGTGCGTGCGCTGCTGGCATTTGCGCAGCGACGTCGGCAGCGATCCGCGTCATCCGGAACTCTGCGCGCGGTGCGTCGTCAATGTGGAAGGCCCGGGCGAGGAGCGGCATTACGCATGAATGCAGGTACAGAACAAGGCGGCTTGGCGCACGGCAACGGCTGGCGCTGGATGCTGCTGTCGGTGTTGATCGTGGTCCTCGACCAGCTCAGCAAGTTCTATATCGCAGGGCATTACGGGGAGTTCGAATACACGCGGCTGTTGCCCGTGCTCGACATCACGCTCATGCACAATGTCGGCGCCGCATTCAGCTTTCTCGCCTCGGCGTCGGGTTGGCAGCGCTGGTTCTTCATCGCGCTCGCGGTGAGCGTGAGCGTGGCGATCGCCTGGTGGCTCGCGCGGCTGCCGCCAAGTGCGCACAAGCTCACCGCCGCGGGTCTGGCGCTCGTGCTCGGCGGCGCGGTCGGCAACGTCGTCGATCGCATCCGCATCGGGTCGGTCGTCGACTTCATTCACTTTCATTGGCATCAGGCGTATTTTCCCGCTTTCAATGTCGCGGATTCGGCCATCACGGTCGGGGCTGGGTTGCTGCTGCTCGATGCGTTGTTCGAAATGAGGCATAAGTCCCAATGAAGATCCTACTGGCCAATCCACGTGGATTCTGCGCCGGCGTCGACCGGGCGATCGACATCGTCGAGCGCGCGATCGAGTTGTTCGGCAAGCCGATCTACGTCCGCCACGAAGTGGTGCACAACAAGTACGTCGTCGACCGGTTGCGCCTGCTGGGGGCGGTGTTCGTCGAGGAACTCGACGAAGTCCCGGACAGCGCGACCGTGATCTTCAGCGCACACGGCGTATCGCGCGCGGTTCAGGCGGAGGCGAAGCGCCGCGAACTGCGGGTGTTCGATGCGACCTGTCCGCTCGTCACCAAGGTGCACATGGAAGTCACGCGTTACGCCGCCGAGGCGCGCGAGGTCTTGTTGATCGGACATGCAGGCCATCCGGAAGTCGAGGGCACGATGGGGCAGTTCGACACCGGACCCGGCGGGCGCATGCTGCTCGTGCAGTCCGCCGAGGAAGTCGCGGCGCTCGAGGTCAAAGATCCCGAGCGCCTCGCTTTCGTGACCCAAACGACGCTGTCGGTCGACGACACGGCAGTGATCGTCGAGACGCTGCGCGCTCGCTTCCCGCGTCTCAAGGCGCCGCTCAAGGAAGACATTTGCTATGCGACCCAGAATCGCCAGGATGCCGTCAAAGCCATCATAGAGCGCTGTGATGTGCTCGTCGTCGTGGGATCTGAATCGAGTTCCAACTCGAATCGCCTGCGAGAGCTCGCCGAAAAGGCTGGAAAACGCGGCTACCTCGTCGACGGACCTGAATTCCTGCGCCGCGAATGGTTCACCGACGAGCTCACGGTGGGACTCACCGCGGGCGCCTCTGCGCCCGAGATTTTGGTGCAGGGCGTGCTCGCCAAACTGCGCGAATGGGGGGGGGAGGTCCTCGGCGAGGTCGCCGGGAAGTCCGAGCACGTGATATTCGGCTTGCCCAAGGACTTGCGCAGCGTCCCAAAACGCGGAACGAGCCTTTCATCGGCCGATACACCGGGTTAGAATGCGGGCCCTTTTCGGGTCGATGCCGCAATAGCTCAGTTGGTAGAGCAACGCATTCGTAATGCGTGGGTCAGGGGTTCGAATCCTCTTTGCGGCACCATCAAGCAACTCTCGCTTTAAGACATTCTGAGGAAAGACCCTACGGAGCCGACCCGGATCAGTGCGCAGAGAACGAGCGCTGACCCGCCATCGAATTTGCGCCGACAATCATTGCGCGGTACCCGAAAAGGTGCCGGCGCCACTTCCTCCCTCTGGGGCGTTTGGTAAGTCCAGCGTGCCGCTCGTGGCGCCGCTGACGACGGTGCCCGTGAAGGTCGCATCAAAGCTGGGGCCAGAGACAGTTGCATAGAGGTTCCCGGCATTGTCAACTTGACCAAAACAGTTGTTCGCGGCCGTGATGGCGTCCGTCGGTGAACTCGTAGGAGCCATAGTGACCGAGCAGGTCGAGATCTGATCTGCGACACCGGGCGGGCCTCCGGGAATCAGGATGAAATAGAACGTGCCGGCGTAGGCATTCCCGTAACTGTCCGTCACCGAAACCGTGCCGCAGTAGGTCGGGTTGGCGAACGGCGGCGACGGGCAGGCTGCGGCAGTCGCCGCCACAACGGTGAGCCCGGTATTGCCGCTGATCAATGCCTGCCCTTCGGGCTGCAGCGATGCCGACACCGTCGCCGAACCGGCGGCAATGCCCGAGGCGAGGCCCGTTGCCGTGATGCTCGCGGTTCCCGCAGGTAGAGCAGACCAGGTGACCCAGGGACTGATGTCGACGCTGTTGGCGTTGCTGAACAAACCCATGGCGCTGTACCGAAGCGTCCCCGGGACGGTGATCGAGGCGTTGGCGGGGCTGACGTTGATTGAAGTCAGCGTAACGCCGCTGCCGGTAGCGGTCAGCGTGGTCGTCGCAGCGTATGGTTGACCGGCCACCGTAACCTGGGCCTGAATGGTGGAGGTTCCCGGCGCGATGATCGTCGCCAGACCCGTCGCGGCATTGATCGGCGCCACTCCGGTGTCGGACGAACTCCAGGTCGCCTGACTCGAGAGATCCTCGGTGCCGCCTTCGGTGAACAGCCCGAGTGCCGTGAACTGCAGCGTCGTGCCGACGGGGGCGCTCGGATCCGCCGGCATCACCTCGATGCCCGAGATCTGGGCGCTGCAGGTGACTGCTATAGTCACGTCCGAGGTGCTGACGGTGCCGCTGCCTTCTCCGACGGCGCAACCTTCCGCGGAAGGTTGCGTCAGAATCGTGATCACGTAGGGCGCGGTGCTGCCTCCAACCGGCGTCGCAAAGTTCATTGTGACGGGGCTGTTGCCGCCCGGCACCGTCAGGTCGTCGGCCCCGTTGTTCTGCAGCACCAGGGTTTGACCCGGAAGCAGGCCCGTGACGGTCACGCCGATGTTGTACTGCGCGTTGGGGCCCGCAGCCGTGCAAACCACGGTGGCGGCCATGAGATTGTTCGGGTCGATCGTGCCGCTGCCCAAGGTGACCGGACAGCTCTCGCCCGGCGGTTCAGAGAGAAGCGTGACCGCGTAGGTCGAGCCGGCTGGAAGATGGGTGTTGAATACGAACACTGTGGCGTTGGATGTGATGGTCAGGTTGTCCGCGCCATTGTCCTGCAGCGTCACGCTATCTCCCGCAGGCAGTCCCGACACGACGACACCGACGGGGTATAGAGTAGGTACGCAGGTGACCGTGACATTGGCGGGTGCACTTGCCACTACGCCGAAGTCGTTCGTGACAGTGCAGGTTCCGTGCTTGGGTTGGCTGCTAACGATAACGTCGTATTCACCACCGCTCGCCACTGGCGAATTGAAGTTCTGCAGACCGTTTTCCGACGTGGTGAGAAATTGGCCGGCAAGTACATCGTCATCCAGTGTCAAGGAATCGCCGGGCGCCAGGCCGGAGACCGTTGCGCTGACGTTGTACTCGTTAGGGCCACAGCTGATGGTAATGTTGGTTACGGGCACCGAGCCGCCGTTCGCGCTTCCGGAAACCACGCCGCTGCCGTTTGACACCGCGCAGTTCTGCGGCGGGCTTTGGGTCTGGGAGAAGACGGTAACTGCGTAGTTCGAGCCCACATTAATCGGCGTCGGGAACGTGAATTTGCGCAGGCCGGATTCACCGATGACTGTGTAGTTATCGGTGCCGTTGTCCTGAATGGTGAGTTGGTTGTTGGTGTCCAAGTTACTGATGATGCCGCTGATCGTTGCGGGAACTGGGGTGCAAGTCACCGTGAGTGTCAGGGGTCCGGTTACGGTGCTGCTAAATATGGAGTCTGGTGCCATTTTGCAAAGGTCGCCCTGGGGGGACGAGACGACGAATGCGTTCCAGGCCGCCCCAGTGCTAATATAGCCCGCTTGCGTCATACCCTCGACGGCGAGAATGTCGCCAGAATTTTCGGGCGGCGAATAGCCAACGACGACGGAGCCCGTTGGTCCTCCCATGTTTATGCCGACATCTACCGAAGTGTCGGGGAGGAGTCCGCTGACAGAAACCGACAACGTCTGGTAGCCGGGCGGTGGCGGCCCACCAGTGCACCCGACCAAGTAAGCCGCGGCCAGCGCACACCCGCCGAACCAGAGAGCCCGGCGTATCCGCGACGAGGCCGATCCAAGATTGTGGATCAAAGTCTCGAACATGACATTACGCATCGCGATACCTCACGCGTGGACCTCGCACTGTCGAAGCGATTGGCGGCGACGGCGGCCACGCGAAAGCCGCATCAATACCGCTCGGAGCAGCGCTTGAAATCAAAGGATCGGTCGGCGCCGTTGGCTTGGCGCCGCCATGGACGAGACCACTTAGGGCTGGCAAGTTCGCACCCAAGACAAGTCTCGCAGTTCTCTCTCGATGCCACATGGTGTGCCGGCTCCCTGGGTTGACAGCATCCACTTGTGGTCAAAGCCGTCGCTCCTACAGATGAGTTAAAGCGCAAAGCGCCGGGAAAGTGGCTCAACAATCTGCAGAGATTGCTTCACGAGCGTATTTGACTTAACCCTGTGCTGCCGCCCTTACGTGTTTATGCAGCGGATTGCAATCAACCGCAGGTCGCGGAGTGATTGGCGTGAGGGGTCGAAGCGGAGGATTACGGCTGGTACTAGCAGACTGAATCGCCAAGGTAAGCCGGTGAACATGTCCACATTGTTTAGGTGTACCCCGTCGACGGCCTGGCGGGGAAGCGCACGCGCCCGTCACGCGCGCTCCTCTGATGACGGGCGCCCCCGATGGATCACCCGCGTTTGGCACCCGTCGGCAACAGCATCGGGACCCGCGCGCGGTAGGCCCCGTACTCGAGACCGTGATACTTCATGAGGTCGCGTTCTTCGAGGAAGATTCCCACGAGAATGTATCCGGTCGTGGCGACCGAGAAAATGAGATGTCCGACCGACATATGCGGAGTCGCCCAAAACGCGATGACGAATCCCAAGTAGATCGGGTGACGCACGAATCGGTACAGCGCTCGTTCCGTGAAACTCAGCGGTGTGTAATCGCGCCCGCGCAGGCGTAGGTACACCTGTCGCAGCCCGAATAAATCGAAATGATTGATCATGAACGTCGAGAGCAACAGGATCAGCCATCCCAGCGCGAACAGCGTCAGCAGGAGCGCTTTGGGTACGGGCGATGCGACGTCCCAGACGACCGCCGGGACTGCCTGCCATTTCCAGCAAATGAGACCGAGCAACAGGCTCGAAATTAGTACGTACGTGCTGCGCTCCACGGCGCGCGGAACCAGCCGGGTCCAGACCGCCTTGAAGCCCTGTCGGGCCATGACGCTGTGTTGCACGGCGAAAAGACCGAGCAAAACGATATTGATCGCAAACGCTTCGGGCGCATCGATACTCGGCGCCGAATCGATCGTCTTTGGTACGGCGAGATCTCCGATGAATCCAATCGCGTAGAGAAAAGACGCCAGGAACACGAGATAACAAAATAGCCCGTACCCGGCCGCTACTAAGCCCATGGTGACTCTCCTCGAATTGTATGAAGGTCGACTGCCCATCCCTTCGTTGCTGTTTCCTCGCCGCGCCGACTCGATCGCGTCGAATCCGCCGCTGCCGGCTTGCATCCCTGCGTTCTTTGCTCTGTGCGTGATCCAAACCTTGAGATTACGGAGCGAAACTCTGGCAGGCCGGTGGGGCCGCGTCCTTGCCGCAAGTCGGGCGTGTCTGACCGATCGTCCGGATCTGGGCGTCGGAGTCGCAGGTGGTTGACAGAACGTCCGAGATAGCTGCCCGTTCGTCCGGCCCGCCGATTCCGCGGGCGCGAACCACTGGAAAATGCGCGCCGATGCGTCGACAATTGGCCGCGTCAAGTTCAGCGCAGGGGCAGCCATGACGATAGAGGGCATCGCGGCAGCAGTGCGGCGTGTCGAGTCGGCCTTGAAGCGCCGTCCCGCCGCTGGTATTCATGACGATGCGCCGGCGACCGCACGTTGGCAGAACGGCGTGCGGGTGGTTGCGTGCCATGCCGACGGCAAGCAGGTGTTGACCGATCTGCCCACCGAACTCGGCGGCACCGGCGACCAGGTGACGCCGGGTTGGCTGTTCCGTGCGGGACTCGCATCCTGCCTCGCAACGCGTATCGCGATGGACGCCGCAACCGAGGGGATCGAACTGGCTTCCCTCGAGGTGCTGGCCACCAGCCGTTCCGACTTGCGCGGCTTGCTTGGCATGGCGGACGGCATCGGCGCTCCAGTGAGCGCGGGGCCGAGCGAAGTTCAGCTTAGAGTTCGGATCTGCGCGGCCGGCGTTTCGGCGGAGCGCCTACGGCGCCTGGTTGAAGCGAGCAATCGCTGTTCGCCGGTTTCCGCGGCCGTGCGAGACGTGGTGCCGGTTGCGTTGCGAATCGAAGTGGACGCTGCATGATGGATGCGCTCTCTGAAACTCTGCGCGTCGTACGATTGGTCGGGGCCATTTTCATCAACGCACGTTTTACGGCGCCCTGGTGCTACCAGTCCCCAAGCGCGGATACGGCCGCGCCGCTGCTGGAACCCGGTGCTGAGCGAGTCGTGATCTTCCATCTAATTACGCAAGGCGATTGCTATGTCGAGCTCGGCGATGAGTCGCCGGTTCGTCTTACTGCCGGTGACGTCGTGGTTTTTCCTCAGGGCCATGCACATCGCATGACTTCTGAACCGGGAGTGGCGCCCGCGACCGGTGCGCGCCTCGATCAAGTGCTCGCGCGCCGTCCTCGGCAGCTGATTTATGGCGGCGGCGGCCCGACGACTCGCCTCATCTGCGGCTACTTGGCCTGCGATGCGCGGCTGGCCGCAATGCTGCTTGCGGGGTTGCCCTCGCTTTTGCGGGTCAATGTGCGTGGATCAAACGCCGGAATCTGGCTGGAAGCCTCGGTGCGATACGCACTGGCGGAAGCCCGATCACCGCGGCCCGGTGGTGCCGGCGTCTTGGCCAAGCTCGCCGAAGTGCTGTTCATCGAGGTGCTGCGCCTCTATATGAACCAACAAAGCGCCGGCCGAACCGGGTGGCTCGCCGGCGTCGGCGATCGAATTGTCGGGCCGGCATTGAACGCGATGCACTCGCGTCCAGCTCGTGCCTGGACGCTGGAAGAGTTGGCTCGCGACGCCGGAACGTCGAGGTCGGTGCTCGCGGAACGTTTCCAGCACTTGGTCGGCAGTTCTCCGATGCAGTACCTGACGCAGTGGCGGATGCTGCTTGCCGCCAATCTGCTCTGCCGGAGCAATGCTCCGCTTGCGCGGATCGCCGAGGATGTCGGCTATCAAACCGACACGGCCTTCAGCCGCGCATTTCGGCGCTCTTTTGGCTCGCCGCCGGCTGCTTGGCGCCGGAGTCAAGCGGCGCGCGAACAAGTGCGCTGAATCCGGCCCGGCGGCCGTTCGGGCGATATCGGCGGGCCCGAGCGCGTGCCGTCTACGTAGTTCCCACCGTCACAGTCACTCCCATTGCACCTGCTAGAATCTCCACTCGAGAACAAGAAACAGGCACTGCCGGAGGCACTCATGGAAACTCGAGAGCGTGTTGGTGCGATGTCACGGCGCACGATGGCCTACGTGCTCGCGGGTGGGCGGGGCTCGCGGCTCATGGAATTGACCGACAAGCGCGCCAAGCCTGCGGTCTATTTCGGCGGCAAGAGCCGGATCATCGATTTTGCGCTGTCGAATGCGCTCAACTCGGGGATTCGCCACATCGGGGTTGCGACCCAATACAAGGCGCATTCGCTGATCCGGCACCTGCAACTCGGCTGGAATTTCTTTCGCGCCGAGCGCAACGAGAGCTTCGATATTTTGCCGGCGAGCCAGCGACTCTCGGAAACGCAGTGGTACTTGGGGACCGCGGACGCGGTCTACCAGAACATCGACATCATCGAAAGCTCGAGTCCCGAGTACATGATCATCCTCGCCGGCGACCATGTCTACAAAATGGATTATGAGATCATGCTCCAGCAGCACGCGACGAGCGGTGCCGATGTCACGGTCGGCTGCATTGAAGTGCCGCGCATGGAGGCGACCGGATTGGGCGTCATGCACGTGGACGGCGACGATCGGATCATCAGTTTTCTCGAGAAGCCGGCCGACCCGCCCGCGATGCCGGGCAAGCCCGATACGGCGCTCGCGAGCATGGGCATCTACGTTTTCAAGACCTCGCTACTCATCGATACTCTGCGCCGGGACGCCGCGGATCCGACCTCGAGCCGCGACTTCGGCAAGGACGTCATCCCGTATATCGTCAAGCATGGCAAGGCGATGGCGCACCCGTTTGCAAAGTCCTGCGTGAAGAGCGATGCTGAAGCCGAGGCCTACTGGCGCGACGTCGGGACGGTGGACTCGTTTTGGGAGGCCAACATCGAACTCACCGACGTGATCCCGTCGCTCGACCTCTACGACATCAACTGGCCGATTTGGACTTATGCGGAGATCACCGCACCGGCCAAGTTCGTGCATCGCGAACCGGGCCGGCGCGGATTCGCGGAAGGATCGCTGGTGTCGGGAGCGTGCGTGGTCTCGGGATCCGCGATCATCCGTTCGTTGCTGTTTACCGGCGTGCATGTGCATTCATTTTCCTCGCTCGAGGGCGCGGTGGTGCTGCCGTATGTCGATGTCGCCCGCGGTTGCCGACTGAAGAACGTGATCGTCGATCGCGGGGTGCGCATTCCCGAAGGATTGGTCGTTGGTGAGGATCCGGCGCTCGATGCGCAGCGGTTCCGGCGCACGGAGCGCGGCATTTGTCTCATCACGCAGGCGATGATCGATCGGCTCAGCGCCGCGGCATAAGCCGATGCCGCCCGGAGCCTCGTGCCCGCAGGCTGCAGGCGGCGGCATGGGCCTCGATCTGCCGCGGCGCGATTCGAGCCCTTGCTCGGCACGGTCGATCGGCAAGGCCAATTGCCATCGAAACTCAATCGCATTAGAGTTTTCGTCCGCGATCGTGGCGGCACGGGCGCGTGCAATACCTAATTTATAGGCATATTTGCTTAGTTGTCGCCGGCGCTGTGGACTTCTATAGTCTGGCGCAGGGAAGGCTGAGGACCGCATAAGAATGCACACGCAGGCCGGCGGAAACATCGATGCCGCGGGCAACCATAAAAACCGTGGTGCATACTGGGCCGTTAAGCTGCTTGCAGACCGGTTTCGCCGAAATGGCGGGAGCGGCGCGGCATTTCACCACTGTCATGTTCTCGGAGTGTCTAAATGAGCATCAAGATCGGGATCAACGGCTTCGGGCGGATCGGGCGCATGGTTTTTCGCGCCGCGGTTCAGAATTTCAAAGACATCGAGGTCGTCGGCATCAACGACCTGCTCGAGCCGGACTATTTGCAGTACATGCTGCAGTACGATTCGGTCCATGGGCGCTTCAAGGGAGAAGTCGCGGTCGACGGCAACACGCTGATCGTGGGAGGCCGGAAGATTCGGCTGACCGCGCTCAAGGACCCCGCCGAACTCAATTGGGGCGCGGTCGGCGCTCATGTCGTCGTCGAATCGACGGGGCTGTTCCTCACCAAGGAGACCGCGGGCAAGCATTTGGCTGCGGGCGCGAAGAAGGTCGTCATGTGCGCGCCGTCGAAAGACGACACACCGATGTTCGTCTTCGGCGTCAATGACAAGACATACGCCGGACAAGCGATCATCAGCAACGCCTCCTGTACGACCAATTGCCTTGCGCCGGTCGCCAAGGTGCTCAACGACAATTTCGGCATCAAGCGCGGCCTCATGACGACGGTGCACGCCGCCACGGCGACGCAGAAAACCGTCGACGGCCCGAGCAACAAGGATTGGCGCGGCGGCCGCGGCATCCTCGAGAACATCATCCCGTCGAGCACCGGGGCGGCCAAGGCCGTGGGCGTCGTGATCCCCGAACTCAACAAGAAGCTCACCGGAATGGCGTTT
This sequence comes from uncultured Gammaproteobacteria bacterium, assembly GCA_963782845.1. Classification (GTDB taxonomy): domain Bacteria; phylum Pseudomonadota; class Gammaproteobacteria; order Steroidobacterales; family Steroidobacteraceae; genus Bog-1198. The sequence goes on from CAWALM010000005.1 coordinate 196,277, forward strand.
CGTGTGCCGACCTCCGACGTGTCGGTCGTCGACCTCACCGTCGAGTTGCTCAAAGAGGCCAGCTACGAAGACATCTGCAAGGCCATGAAGGCGGCGTCGCAAGGAGCAATGAAGGGCGTGCTCGGCTACACCGAGGACAAGGTGGTCTCGACCGATTTCCGCGGCGAGTCCATGACCTCGGTGTTCGACGCGGACGCGGGCATCGCGCTCGACAAGACCTTCGTCAAGGTCGTCTCCTGGTACGACAACGAGTGGGGCTACTCGAACAAGGTGCTCGAGATGGTGCGTGTGGTGGGCGGCTGATGCAAACGCGAGGAACTCGACCATGAACGTGCTGCGCTTTTCCGACATCGCGAGCAAGGGCTTGGCGGAGGGCAAGCGGGTATTCATCCGCGCGGACCTCAACGTGCCGCAGGACCATTCCCCGGGAGGCGGCGGACGCATTACCGAGGACACTCGGATTCGCGCCTCGGTGCCTTGCATCAAAATGGCGCTCGATGCGGGCGCCGCGGTCATGGTGACCTCGCATTTGGGCCGCCCGACCGAGGGTGAATTCAAGCCCGAGGATTCGCTCGCGCCCGTGGCGCGGCGCCTCGGCGAGCTGCTCGGGCGCGAAGTTCCGCTGATTTCAAATTGGGTCGACGGCGTCAGCGTGAAACCCCGCGAAGTCGTGCTGCTGGAGAACTGCCGACTCAACAAGGGCGAGAAAAAGAACGACGAAAAGCTCGCGCGCAAGATGGCCGCGCTCTGCGACATCTTCGTGCATGACGCGTTCGGGACCGCGCATCGTGCCGAGGCGAGCACCTACGGCATCGCTCAATTTGCGCCGATCGCCTGTGCAGGCCCGTTGCTCGCCGCCGAGATCGATGCGATCACCAAGGCGCTCTCGTCGCCGAAACGTCCGCTCGTGGCGATCGTCGCGGGCAGCAAGGTCAGCACCAAGCTCACGATCCTGAAGAGCCTCTCGGCGAAGGTCGACGGCCTGATCGTGGGCGGCGGCATCGCCAATACGTTCCTACTGGCCGCGGGCTTGCCGATCGGCAAGAGTCTCGCCGAGCCCGATCTCGTCGGGGACGCGAAGGCCGTCATCGAGTCGATGCGGGCGCGCGGCGCCGAAGTGCCGATTCCGGTGGATGTGGTCACGGCCAAAACCTTTGCCGCCGATGCGCCCGCCACCGTCAAGGCCGCGAGCGAAGTCGCCGCGGACGACATGATCCTCGATATCGGCCCGAAGACCGCGGCACAGCTCGCGGCCAAGCTCAAGGCGGCCGGTACCATCGTCTGGAACGGTCCGGTGGGCGTATTCGAGTTCGAGGCGTTCTCCCACGGCACCGAGACGCTCGCGCGCGCAATTGCCGCGAGCAGCGCGTTCAGCATCGCCGGCGGCGGCGATACGCTCGCGGCGATTGCGAAGTACGGCATCGAGAAGAATGTCGGCTACATTTCGACCGGCGGCGGCGCGTTCCTCGAAGTTCTCGAGGGCAAGACCTTACCGGCATTGCAAATCCTGGCGCAGCGCGCCAGCTCTTAAATTTTCTTTAACGAGAGAGCCACCATGCCATTGATCTCATTGCGCCAACTACTCGACCACGCCGCCGAACGCGACTACGGCGTGCCCGCATTCAACGTCAACAACATGGAGCAGATGCAGGCGATCCTGCAGGCGGCCGAAGCTTCCGATTCGCCCGTGATCCTGCAGGCAAGCGCCGGCGCGCGTAAGTACGCGGGCGAGCCGTTCCTGCGCAAGATGATCGAGGCCGCGATCGAGACCTATCCCGCGCTGCCGATCTGTCTGCACCAGGATCATGGCGCGTCCCCGGCGGTCGCGATGCAGGCGATCCGCAGCGGCTTCTCGAGCGTCATGATGGACGGTTCGCTGATGGAAGATCAAAAGACGCCGGCGAGCTACGATTACAACGTCAACGTCACGCGCAAGGTCGTCGAGATGTCCCACGCGGTCGGCGTCAGTGTCGAAGGCGAACTCGGCTGCCTGGGATCGCTGGAGACCGGTGCGGCCGGCGAGGAAGATGGGGTGGGGGCTGAGGGCACGCTCGATCACTCGCAGCTGTTGACCGATCCCGGGCAGGCCGCCGATTTCGTGCAGCGCACCGAGGTCGATGCGCTCGCGATCGCGATCGGCACGAGTCACGGCGCCTACAAGTTCAGCCGCCAGCCCACGGGCGACATTCTCGACATCGCTCGCATTGCCGCGATCCATGCGCGCATTCCGAACACCCATCTCGTGATGCACGGCAGCTCGAGCGTGCCGCAAGAATGGCTCACGATCATTCGCAAGTATGGCGGCACGATCAAGGAGACTTACGGCGTTCCGGTCGAAGAGATTCAGCGCGGCATCAAGAGCGGCGTGCGCAAAATCAACATCGACACCGACATCCGTCTCGCGATGACCGGCGCCATGCGCAAGGTCATGTTCGAGAAGCCCGACGAGTTCGATCCGCGCGCGTTCCTCAAAGCCGCGACCGCCGCGGCGCGCGATGTCGTCAAGGCGCGCTTCGAGGCCTTTGGCTGCGCGGGTCAGGCCTCGAAGATCAAGGTACTGCCGCTCACGGCAATGGCGGAAGCCTATCGGCGCGCGAGCGTCCCGCTGCGCAAGGCGGTCTGACTTTAGGCCGCGAGGCGCGCGATTTCGGCCGCAGCCTTCGTGAGACCCGCTCGCTTGCTCTGCGGGCTGATCGCGAGGCCCTCGGCATAGACGAATTCGACGTCGGACATGCCGAGGAACCGCAGGAAGTCGCGCACGTAGCTCGTCTGGGTGTCGAGGGGCGTACCGGCATAGAGTCCGCCGCGCGCCGCAAAGACGTAGACTTTCTTGCCGGTCAGCTGGCCGACCGGTCCGCTCGCGGTGTACTTGAAGGTCACGCCGGCGCGCGCGATGTGGTCGAAGTAGGCTTTCAATTGCGACGGCACGCCGAAGTTGTACATCGGCAGGCCGATGACGACCACGTCGGCTGCCCTGAGCTCCTCGATTAGCGCGTCGGAATAAGCGACCACGGCGTGCTGCTCGGCACTGCGCTCGTCGTGCTTCGCAATGAACGCGCCGAAGCGCTCGGCGCTCAAGTGCGGGACGGCGTCCGCCGCAACGTCGCGGACGACGATGTTCGCGTCGGGGTGGCGCTCGCGGAACGCGGCCACGAATTGATTCGCGAGCTGACTCGATTGGCCGGCTCCGGCATTGAGGCTCGCATTGATCTGCAGCAGGCTCGTCACTGGGGATCTCCTTACGGTCGGTGGAGCGATAGTTTTCAACGAGCCGGCATTTAACTATTGATTTAATAGATACAAAAGACGAATATTTAGCAAATATCTAGCGAGAAATTGGATATATGGCGGACAATCCGCGGATTTCCCTCGAACAATGGCGTGCGCTCCTCGCCGTCGTCGATGCCGGCGGCTATGCGCAAGCCGCCGAGCGCTTGCATAAGAGCCAGTCGGCCGTCACCTACGGCGTGCAGAAAATGGAATCCCTATTGCGCGTCAAGGTATTCGAAGTGCGGGGGCGCAAGGCGCATCTGACGCCGACCGGCGAGGTGCTCTACCGGCGTGCCAAGGCGCTGCTCGAGGAAGCCAGCGCGCTCGAGGGCGCTGCCGGCGTGCTGGCCGCAGGCTGGGAGGCGGAATTACGGCTCGCGGTCGACATCATTTTCCCGACCTGGCTGCTGCTGCAGTGTTTCGCGCGCTTCGCCGAGGAACGGCCGCAGACGCGCATCGAACTCTATGAGACGGTCCTCAGCGGCACGGAGGAGGCCTTGCTCGAACGCAAAGTGGACTTGGCGATTTGCTCACAGGTGCCGCCGGGATTCGCGGGCGATCTGCTGATGCGCATGCGATTCATCGCGGCGGCCCACCCGGCGCATCCGCTGCACCAACTCGGTCGCGAATTGACGCTGCAGGACTTGCGCAAGCACCGCCACCTGATCATTCGCGATACCGGCAAACAGCGCAGCAGCGGAACCTGGCTCGGCGCCGAGCAGAGTTGGACCGTGAGCCACAAGGCGACCTCGATACGGGCTGCCGGCATGGGCTTGGGGTTTGCGTGGTTTCCCGAAGAGACCGTGCGCGAAGAACTCGAGCGCGGCGTGCTCAAGCCGCTGCCGATGCGCGAAGGGGGCGAGCGCTGGGGCAACTTGCATTTGGTATTCGCCGACCGCGACTACGCGGGACCCGGCGCGCTGCGCCTCGCCGAACTGATACGCGATCACGTCGCTCAAAGCTGTCGCGAGCACGCGCGCGCATCGGCCGAACTGCCCGCCTAGCCGTTCGATTCCAAGCCGGCGTTCCCGCCGGATCGCAACGACGCCGGTGAGGTTCACGAAGCACCGCGCGTCGCGGTGCGCGAATGCAGACTCCTCGGCCGCGACCCGCACGCGCAATTGTGAGGGATTTGTGAGGGTCGGCGGCAGCGACGGTATTGGCGCGATTTGCTGCGGTAGTCTTTGCGCCGTCGAGAGTTCTAATCATCGATCACAAGGAGACGATCATGAAGCATGCATTGAGTGGAGCCGCGGTGGCGGCGGCGTTGGCTCTAACCGGACTTTCAGCTCACGCCAGTTGTGCGGATCCGCGCCTGACTCCGCAGGCGGGCGCGGCGCACGGCCCGACGCCGTTAATTCTGCAGCAGTCATTGGCGGGTGCTCCCGACTTCGGCGGCAGGGAAGGCGGCAGCATCGTGGGAACCTGGCACGTGAGCTATACGGTCGAGGGAGCTCCGTTCGCGGATGCCTTCATTCAGTGGCACAGCGACGGTACCGAGTGGGAAAACATCAATCTCCCGGTGCTCAGCGGCAACATTTGCGTGGGTTCGTGGAAGCAGGTCGACGAGACGCACGTATATCGGAACCATATCGGTTGGCTCTATACGAATGGAACGCTGACCGGCTACTTCACCGAGACCGAGACCGACGCGGTGGCGCGCGACGGCAACACTTATACCGGAACCAACGATCAGAAGATCTTCGATCTCAGCGGCAACATGCTGGTCGAGGTTACCGGGACTTCGAGCGCAACGCGGATCTGGCCTTGACCTAGGAGCCGAGCGTTCGGCCGTGCTCCCGCCATCCGGAATCGCCGGGTGGCGGGAGTGCCTCGGCGGTGCAGTCGACCCTTGATAGTCGGTCAGATCTGCCGCATGCGTCCGGAAGGCGAAGCATCGTCCGCGGCGCCGAACTCCCGAAGCAGCGCGGCCGCCGCGTTGACCACGTCCTCTTGCCGCATCCGCAATCCCTCGGCGAGCGCCGCTTGATAGCGTTGCTTACCGAGCGCCGATAGCAGCGCGGCGTTGGCGGAGTCGTTGTACGGGATCCAAAAGTTGAACAGCGGGATTTCAGTGCGTTTGCGGATTGCGGCGGCCGCACTCAAAAACCGGCATGCTTCTTCCGGCCGGCCGCGGCGCTCCGCGATGTAGGCGCAGCCCTCAATGGAGCCGGCGACCCCGCGGTCGTGCCCGACCGAAATCGAGATTTGCATCGATTCGAGCCATTGCAACGCCGCCGGTCCGTAGTCGCCGCGCAGGAACAGGCCGAAGCCGATGTATGTGCCGATGAAATGGTGCTGGTGAAAGTCGTCGCCGCGATGACGAACTGACCGCAACGCGTCGACCGACTCATCGATCTGCCCCCGCGCAAGGTGGACCCAGCCTCGCACCAATCCCGCGAGACCGGCCAGAATTGCGTCAGCGCGCCGCGCGGCGATGCGTTCGATCGGAACTATGTGGTCGGCGGCCTCCGCCAGTCGATCCGAGTTCACGAGCCACATCGCGAGATGGCCTCGGGAGTAGGCTTCGGCCCATTCGTCGCCGACCTCCTGCGTGATGCTCACAGCCTCGAGCAGTACCGGTTCCGCCGCCTGGCTCCCGCCCATGTAGGTGCCGACTCCGAGGCAGGTCAAGGCAAGACCGCGTTCCCGCGAACGCTCCGGCGGCATGCCCGCGAGCGCTCGTTCGCAGAGCCGCCGTCCGAACACCCAGTTGCCGTGTGCTTTCAAATAGAGCGTCAGTTGACCGACGATCCGCAGCGCCGCTGCCCGATCATGGGCGGGGCCGAGCGCGTGCTCCGAGGCGCGCTCGATGTTGCCGTGCTCGCGCATCAGCAGCGCGATGCGCTCGCGCATGCGGCCGTTCATCATGTCGCGCTGCGCGGCTTCTGTCATGCGCAGCACGTGCGCGAGGTGCGCATCGCGTGCGCGCCGCTCTTCACCCAACGCCTTCAGCTGTTCGAGCGCGAATTCGCGCACACTCTCGAGCAGCCGATAGCGCGGTGGGCTGAGGCTCTGGTCGACCGAAACCACGGATTTGTTGGCAAGCCCGGTCAACAGGTCGACGACCGTCTCCGGCGGACAGCCGAACATCGGTGCGAGGTCGATGACGGCTTCGACTGTCCAGCCCTGGACGAACACGCCGAGCCATGCGAGAAAGCGCTGCTCGTCGGGCGACAACAGCGCGAAGCTCCACTCGAGCAGGGCGACCAGATTGCGGTGGCGCGGATCTCGGCCGGCGGCGTCGCCCGTCAAGAAGCGAAAGCGCTGATCGAGACGCTCGAGCACTTGCTCCGGCGACAGCAGCGTGAAGCGCGCAGCCGCGAGTTCGAGCGCGAGGGGCATGCCGTCGAGACGCTCGCAGATGTCGGTGATCGCGGGCGCATTCGCCGTCGTGAGCTTGAATTCCGTCTGGGAGTCGTGGATTCGCGCGAGCAGCAGCGACACGGCCGGGGCGGACGCGACCTCCAGCAACTCGCGCTCATCGGTCGGGCGCCTGATGTCGGGCAGGCGCAGCGGCGGCAGCCGCAGCACGCGCTCGCCGACGAAATTCAATTGCTGTTGGGACGTTGCGAGCACCTCGAGCAGGTCGGTCGCACGCAGCAACTCGACGATGAGCGCTCCAACGTCGGTAGACAGCCGATCGCAATTGTCGAGCACGAACAGCGCACGCCGGCCCGCGAGGGATTGGGCGAGTTTGGCGGGCAGTTCGGGCTCGCCGGACGGCGCGATCGACAGCGCGAGCCCGAGCGCGCGCAGCCATTCGTCGGCGCCGCGCATCGGAGCAAGGTCAAAAAACCAAACTCCATCGGGATACTGGTCTGCTTGTTTGTGGGCGAATGCCAGTGCGCATTGGGTCTTTCCCATGCCGCCCGTGCCGACTATCGTGAGAGAGCGCCCGGCCCGCAGCAGGCTGCCGATCTGCGCCAACTCGTGCTCGCGGCCGATCAGGGTTTGGAGTCGAGCCGGAAGCCGCGCCGGCGGCGGCGGACCGAAGCGCGCGCGCGGCTCCGCGCGTGCCGGGAACGCCGTTGCCACTGGTCCGATATACCGGTAGCCGGCGCCATGGATGGTCTGGATGAGCTTCTGCCCGTCCCCGTCTTCGATGAGCGCGCGCCTTGCGAGCGCTATGACCCGGTTCAAGGTCGATGGGGTTACGTAACGGTGGCCCCAGACCGCGTCCAGCAGCTGTTCGCGCGTCAGCAATTCGCCGGCATGCATGACCAAAAGCACAAGCGCCGCGAATACCTTCGGCTCGAGCGGAAATTCCTGCCCTGCGCGCGTAAAGCGGCGGTTCGCCGCATCGATTACACAATCGCCGCAGCGGTAGATGACCTGATCCAAGCCGACGCTCCCAATGTGGCGGCGCAGTGTCGGCGATTATTACCATGAACGCCGAGACCTTTGCTTCGGTACCGCTGGAGACTTGCGCTGCGGCCGCTCCGTGGCCGGCCTCGATCGTTCGACGCCGGACCGCAGGGCCATGGCGCCTTAGCACATCGCTCGGCCGCTTCGAGCCCATTACCTCGTTTGCTACAATCGCCCGCCGTTGCATCGACGACAGGCCACGGAGGCGGCGCCGATTTGCCGGTTCTCGCGCCTCACCGAAGCCGCGATAGTCGATGCGGGGCGTCTCGCGGGGCGTAAGCTTGTGGCTTCAATCTGGGTGGAGGAGGGGGATCGGCGTGAACCGTGAGGATGGACTGAAACAAGCTGCTCTCGACTACCACGAGTTTCCGGTGCCCGGAAAACTCTCGATCACGCCGACCAAGCAGCTCGTCAATCAGAACGACCTCGCGCTCGCCTACTCGCCGGGGGTCGCGGCGGCCTGCAATGCGATCGTCGAGGATCCGCGCAATGCCTACCGCTTCACGGGGCGCGGCAACCTCGTCGGCGTCATCACCAACGGCACCGCCGTGCTCGGACTCGGGGCAATCGGACCCCTGGCAGGAAAGCCCGTCATGGAGGGCAAGGCGGTACTGTTCAAAAAATTCGCGGGTATCGACGTGTTCGACATCGAGATCGATCAGCGCGATCCCGACAAGCTCGTGGACATCATCGCGTCGCTCGAGCCGACCTTCGGGGCGATCAATCTCGAGGATATCAAGGCGCCCGAATGCTTCATCGTCGAGCGCAAGCTGCGCGATCGGATGAAAATTCCGGTTTTCCACGATGACCAGCACGGCACCGCCATCATCGCCGCGGCCGCCTTGCTGAACGGCCTGCGGGTGGTCGGCAAGCAGATCGCCGAGGTCAAGCTCGTGGTCAGCGGCGCGGGCGCCGCGGCGCTCGCCTGTGTCGAGCTGATCGTCGACCTTGGATTGCCGCGCGAGCACGTCTGGCTCACGGATCTGGCCGGCGTGGTTTATCAGGGCCGCGCCGAGCTCATGGACCCCATCAAGGAGCGCTTCGCGCAGCCGACGGCGGCGCGCAAGCTCGCTGAAGTCATCGGCGGCGCCGATATTTTTCTGGGCTTGTCGGCGGGCGGCGTGCTGAAACCCGACATGGTCAAGGCGATGGCGCCGCGGCCGCTGATATTCGCGCTCGCAAACCCGACGCCCGAGATCCTGCCCGACGAGGTCAAGGCGGTCCGCGACGATGCGGTCATCGCGACGGGGCGCAGCGATTACCCGAATCAGGTCAATAACGTGCTCTGCTTCCCGTTCATTTTTCGAGGCGCGCTCGATGTCGGAGCGACGACCATCACGCGACAGATGGAAATCGCGGCCGTACAGGCAATTGCGGATCTTGCGCGCGAGGAGCAGAGCGACGTCGTCTCCGAGGCTTACGGCGGCATCGAGGACCTCTCATTCGGGCCCGATTACCTGATCCCGAAGCCGTTCGACCCGCGTCTGATCGTGCGGATCGCACCCGCGGTGGCGCGCGCCGCGATGGATTCCGGCGTCGCCACGCGCCCAATCGCGGATTTCGAAGAATACGGCCAGCGCCTGCAGCAGTTCGTCTATCACAGCGGCACGATGATGGCACCGATCTTCGCGGCTGCACGCAAGCTCGCGCCGCAGCGCAGCCGCATCGTGTTCGCCGAGGGCGAGGACGAACGCGTGCTGCGTGCCGTGCAGATCGTGGTCGACGAGAAGCTCGCGCAGCCGATCCTCGTGGGCCGTCCTGGACCGATCGAACGCAGCATCAGCCGCTATGGCCTGCGGCTGCGGATCGGCGAGAACCTCACCGTCGTCAACCCGGAATTCGACAGCCGGTATCGCGAGTATTGGCAGGACTACCACAAGCTCACCGAACGCCGCGGGGTGACCGCGCAATACGCGAAGCTCGAGATGCGCCGGCGCACGACCCTGATCGGCGCGATGCTGCTCAGAAAGGGCGAGGCCGACGGCCTGATTTGCGGCACGATCAGCACGACGGGACGCCACTTGCATTACATCGACGAGGTCATCGGTCGCCGACCCGGCGTCCAGGTCTACGCGGCCATGAATGGACTGATTTTGCCGGGGCGCCAGGTGTTCATCGTCGACACCCATGTCAATCTCGATCCGAGCGCCGAGCAGCTCGCGGAAATCACCGCAATGGCCGCCGAGCAGATGCGCGTTTTCGGTCTCGAGCCCAAGATCGCACTGCTCTCGCACTCGGATTTCGGCAGCAGCAATGCGCCATCGGCGCTCAAAATGCGCGCGACGCTGGCACTGCTGCGCGAGCAGCAGCCGCAGTTGGAGGTCGACGGCGAAATGCAGGGCGATTGCGCGCTCGACGAGGCGACGCGCAAGGCGGTGTTGCCGAACTCGACGCTGTACGGCAGTGCGAATCTCCTGGTCTGCCCCAACTTGGACAGCGCCAACATCGCCTACAATCTGCTGAAATCGGCCGCGGGCAACAATGTCGCGATCGGCCCGATTCTGCTCGGCTGCGCCGCGCCCGTGCATGTGCTGACGCCGTCGGCGACCGTCCGGCGCATCGTCAACATGGCTGCGCTCACGGTCGTCGAGGCCAACCGTGGCCCAGCGATCGCACCGGCACTGTAGGCGGGCGGCGCATCGCTCTTTTGCTAAAGCTGATTTCGCGCGTGCCCTTGGGCGCGCTCTACGGCCTTGCGGCGCTCGTCGCCTTCTTGAGCTTTCGCATCGTTCCGCATCGGCGCCATGTGATTCGCGCGCAACTCGCAAAAGTCTTCCCCGCGCTCAGCGAGGCCGAGCGCGCAGTGATTCACCGCCAGTTCCTGCGCAATTACTGCCAGGTCATGGTCGAAATCCTGAAGTCGGCGACGATGCCGCAGCAAAGCCTGCGCGAGCGCGTGCGAATCGTGAATTTGCCGCTGGTGCGCGCGAGCCTCGAGGCGGGCCGCTCGGTGATGTTCATGACCTCGCATATGAACAATTGGGAGTGGCTGCTGCACGGGGTCACGCTGCAATTGGGGTATCCGGTCGACGCGGCCTACAAGCCGATTCGTGATCCGCGCGGAGAACGCCTGATGCTCGAGCTGCGCTCGCGTAGCGGTGCGCGACTCGTGCCGGCCAAAGACGTGCTCGCCGACCATTTGCGCCGCCGCGGCGTCGTGCACGCGCTCGCGATGAACGCCGACCAGGCGCCGGCGCCGGAGGAGCGGCATCAATGGACGCGTTTTCTGGGCCAGGACACCGCCTTCTACGTGGGCGCCGAACAAATCGCGCGAGCGACCCGCCTGCCGATTTTCTACGCCTCGATGCGCCGCCTGCGCCGTGGCTACTACGAAGTCGAGTTTACGCAGCTCTGGGACGGCGCTGAGCGCACCGAGCCCGGCGAACTCACCGAGCGCTATGCGCGCGCCTGCGAGGCCGACGTGCTCGCGCGGCCCGCGGACTGGTTGTGGACTTATCGCCGCTGGCGGTTTCCGAAGCCGCTCTACGGCGCGTCTTGAGGCCAGCGCGGCTAGGCGCCGACCGGCTGTGAAGCCTGCGCGAGCTTCGTCTCGAGATGCTTGGCGAGATCGTGGATCGTCGGATGATCGAACAGCTCGGTGAGGTCGATGAGGCCCGGGAATTCCCGGTCGATCGTTTCGTGGATCTCGATCAGTTTGAGCGAGCTCGCGCCGATATCGAACAAATTGTCGCCGACGTCGATGCGTTTGCCCGCGAGCACTGTCTCGCAAATGCCCTGTAGGCGCGCCTCGAGCGCTGAGCCCGAAAAGGCGGCGCCGCCCGACTGCCGTTCACGCAGTTGCGCCAGCTCGGCGAGATCCGCATCGAACTCCCCGTCCATATAGCCCTGCTCGAGCAGGTGGCGCTGCACCTTGCCGCTCGTCGTTTTCGGAATGCGTTTGACGGGAATCACTTGCGCGACCTCGAGGCCCGTGAGCTCGTTGATGAGCCGTCCGACCGCGACTGCCGTCGACAGGAACTCCTCCATGGAGCCGCGATGCAGGACGAAGACGACAATCTGCTCGACCTGTTCGCCCGGCCGCCGCACGCCGGCGGCGACGACCTTGCCCAATTCGAGCCCCGGCGCGCGTTGCGCGATGTTCTCCAAATCGTACGGATAGTAGTTCTGGCCGTTGACGAAAATGATTTCCTTGCTGCGCCCGGTGATATAAAGCGAGTGTTCGTGGAGGAACCCGAGATCGCCGGTATCCAGCCAGCCTTCGGCGTCGATCGCGAGCGCGGTCGCCTCGGGGTCGCCGATGAAACCGCGTGTGACGTTGGGGCCGCGAATCAAAATGTGCCCGACGTGATCGTCCTCGATCGCGCGTCGCTCGTCGTCGGCGATGCGCACTTCGGTCTGCGGGATCGGCTCTCCGCAGCAAACCAGTTCGAGCGCGTCGTACGCTTTCTCGGGGTTTTGCTCGACGCGGTCGCCGACATTGAGACGGTGGCGATTGACGCGCGTCCACCGGAATTCGGAGCCGAGCTTCGGCAGGGTGACCGCGAGCGACGCCTCGGCAAGCCCATAGACCGGGTACATCGCTCCGGGTTTGAGCCCGGTGTGGGCAGAGTCTCGCCATGAACTCCTTGCACAATTCGACCGAGATCGGCTCCGCGCCGTTGAAGATCAGTCGGATCGAGGCGAGATCGACGTCCTCGAGCTTGCGGTCACCGAGCACCTTGAGAAAGTGCCGATATCCGAAATTCGGCGAACAGGTGATGGTCGCGCGCTTCTTCGACGCGGTTTGCAGCCACAGCAGCGGACGGCGCACGAACAGTTCCGTCGGCATGAGGTTGATGTGGACGCGATTCGCGAATTGCATCAGATAGAAGCCGATCAGGCCCATGTCGTGGGTCAGCGGCATCCAGCTCAAGCTCACGTCGTCGGTCGTGAACCGATCGACCTCGGTCGCGCTCTTGGTATTGGCGACGAGGTTGCCGTGCGTGAGGATCACGCCCTTCGGTTCGCTCGTCGATCCGGAGGAAAATTGGATGAACGCCGGATCCTCGGGCGCAGGCCGGTGTAGCGCGCCGCGCCGCGAAATATCGCTGATCGAATCGACGAGGAAACTCTGCGCCTTGAGCTGCGCGAACAGCGCCGACTCGCCGAGTTGCGCCGCGAGCGCCTCGAGGCGCGCCAAATTCTTCGCATCGGTGTAGAGCCAGGGCTTGCCGAGCTTGGCGGCGACGCGCAGCAGTTTATGGCGATGCTCGTCGCTGATGCCGACCGCGAGCGGCACCGGCACGATGCCGCCGCAGACCGCGGCCCAAAAGCCGTCGAGAAACTGCTCGTTGTTGCTCAAGAAGATGATGATCCGGTCGCCGCGCGCGGCGCCCATCGCCTGCAAGTGGTGAAGTATGCCGAGCGCGCGCGTAAGGACCTCGCCGTAGGAGATGCGCCGCTCCGAATTCTCGCCGTCGACGTAGCAAACCGAGCGATCGACGCCGCGATTGTTCTCGAGGACATCCACTAGCGTCTTGTAGCTCATCGTGTCTCTACCATCATGGTCAATTTGGAGCGGATGCGCAGGTTGATTTGCGCTTCGAGTTCGATCGGTTCCGGGTGCGCGCGCCGCAGGCGAAAGCGTTTGCACATCGTGCGCAGATGCGCAAGCATCTCGAACATCGCGATGTTTTCGCCGATGCAATGCCGCGGGCCCACCGAGAACGGAATATACGAGAAACGATGCCGTTCCGCGGCATCCGTGCCTTCGAAACGCTGAGGCCGAAACTGCTCGGGTTCGTCCCAAAATGCCGGGTGCCGGTGCAGCAGGTACGGGCAGATGAAGATGTCGGTGCGAGGCGCCACGGGGAAGCCCCCGAGTTCGTCGGCCTCGAGCGTGCGGCGCGTGAACAGCCAGCCCGGCGGATAGAGCCGCAGCGACTCCTGCAGCACCTGGGTCGTGAAGAGCAGGGATTCGGCCGCGTCGAGTCCGAGCGGATGCGCATCCGGCGCCGCATCGGCCTCGGCCGACAACGCCTCGGCGGTTTCCGGGTTCTCGCTGATGAGCATCCAGGTCCAGGCGAGCGCCGAGGCGGTGGTCTCGTGGCCGGCGACGATCAGAGTCAAGACTTCGTCGATGAGCTCACGCTCGTTCATGCCGGTATCGGTCGCCCGGTCGCGCGTCGCCATGAGCATGCTCAAGAAGTCGAAGTGATCCTCGGAGTCGCGCCGGCGCCGCTCGATGAGCTCGGCCACGAGGCGCCCGAGAGAACGGAAGCGAAACGCGAACTTGAGATCGCGGTTCGACTCCTTGGCGACGACCTCGAAGGGGTTCGCGCCCAATTGCCGCTCCAGGCGCGCAAGGTCGGTGCCGAATATCGAGTTCAGCACGATTTCGAGCGTGAGCTCGCTGGTCTCGTCGCAGACGTCGATCGGTTCGCCGCGCGCGCTTTTCTCCGCCCAGCGCTCGGCGTATTTGTCGTTGACGCGGGCGATGAGTTCGCCGAAGCGGTCCAGGATGCGGCGGTGAAACGCGGGCTGGATCATGCGGCGCTGGCGGCGCCAAAAATCTCCCTCGCTCGTCATGATGCCGTTGCCGAGCAGGATCTTCACGCGATCCATACCCTCGCCCTTGGTGTAGTTGCGATGATTCGAGAGCAATACGCGCTTGATGTCGTCCGGGTGGTTGATGACCCAGTTGTAAACGCCGCGAGCCGGCGCAAACACGCGGTAGGTGTCGCCGTAAGCCGCGAAATACTCGCGCATGCGCGCCAGCGACTCTTCGCTGCCGCCCAAATCGTAGCCCTGCGCCGGGCCAGGGGGCACCGCCATGGTATTCATCCGAATCATTGTAACCGAGGCACCTGCGCGCGCGGGTCTCCATGGCGGCATTTGCCGGCGCTATTGCGCGCCGAGCGGCGCTTCTCGACAATGCCGGTCGTGCAACAAGAACCCGACGGTGGCGGCCTTCGCAACACGATTTACGCGCAGCAGACTAGGTCGGGCCGGCGGCTGACTCGGGGCCGCATGCTGCTCTACCGGAGCTTAGCACCCGTGGCGCATGCGCTGCTGCGCCTGATCTGGGGCTGGTGCCGCGTCGTATCGGTCAGCGGTCAAGAGCGAATCGCGGCGGCGCTGCAAATCGCGCCGAGTTTCATTCCGGTTTACTGGCACCAGCACCAATTGTTCTGCGTCAAGCTGCTGCTCGAGCAGCGCGCCGCGGGCCTGAAATTGGGCTTCCTGATCAGCCCGTCGGTCGATGGCGAGATCGGCGCGATGCTGGTGCGCCGCTTGGGCGGCGTCGCGATTCGCGGCTCTTCGAGCTACACGGGCGCGCGCGCGCTGCGCGACTATTATCAGGCTCTCAAGCTGGACGGACTGTCGCCCGCGATCACGCCCGACGGGCCGCGCGGACCGCCCTGGAAATTCAAGCCGGGGGCGATTTTGCTCGCGCAGCTCTCGCAGCGTCCGATCATCCCGATGTCTTACGCGGCGTCCCGGGCCTGGAAGATCCAATGGGATCGCTTCGTGATTCCGAAGCCGTTTGCGCGAATCGCGATCGCGGTCGGCGAACCGGTCTATGTGCCACGCGGCCTCAACGCGGCGGCGCTCGAAGGCCTGCAGCTCGAGATGGAGCGGCGCCTGCGCGAACTATTTGAGCAGGCCCGGGCGGCGATCGAGTGAGCGAATGTGCCGGCGGTCGTCGACCAAACCCCGCCAATACAAACGCTTAGCTTGTTTTCCTGATGACTTATGAGAGAATTAGCTCGTAGGTGTGCTTCGTCACGCCCTTGTGGCAGTGTGTGACGTAATTCCAATTTCACGGGAGACAGAGTGGCAAACTCTTGAGCTATAAGGGCAAATCCTCTCTCTGGGGCATTTAGACGCGCATGGCCATCGTACCGAGCGACACGCGGCACCCCGATTTCACCGCATCCGATGTTCTGTCCCCGCAGACATGGTCGCGACGGGGCTTGAGTCCCGCGATCGGCCTCGACGTGATCTGCACGAAGATCGCCGTCGATTTCCAATCGATGACTGCGGCCACCGCCGCTGCCTGTATCGCCGCGAATCTCGAGCTGCTGCGCGAAGCGACCGGCGCCGACACCGCGTTCCACATCCGGCTTGAAATCGACGCCGAGACCTTCGGCGAAATCGCGGTCGCGCGCAGCATGCTCGCAACCGGCAATCCGGAGCAGCTGCGCGGCCAGACTTCGAGCATTCTGCCCTGGTTCCGCTCGCGGCTCGCGTCGCTGCGGGTTTCCGAGATGCGCGATACCGCGACGGTGCGCGACGATCAGGCCGACGACGCCGCCGTGTGGTGCGATCTTGGCATCGGCTCGATCCTGATGATCGGCTATTTCATCGCGGACCGGCCCGCCGGCATCCTCGCGATAGCGGGCGCGCTGCCGCGCGACAACTGGGACGTGCAGCTGCACCTGCTGCTCAAACTCGTCGGCAGCAGCCTGGCGACCGGACTCGAGCGAATTACGATCCAGACGCAATTGCGCGATCTCGAGGAGCGCAACGAACTCGCTCTCTACAGCGCGAACGACGGCCTCTGGGACTTCGACACGCTCAACAATCGCGTTTACCTCTCGCCGCGCTGGAAGAGCATGTTGGGATACGACGACGTGCCGACGGGGCAGGCGCCCGATTGGCGCACGCTCGTGCACCCCGAGGACATGTCGCGGGTGCAGGCCGCGATTCGCGACCACGTCGCCGGCAAGACGCCGCTGTTCGAGAGCCTGCATCGCATGCGCCATGCGACCGGCGAGTGGCGCTGGGTCATCAGTCGCGCCAAGGCGCGGGTCGACGACAAGGGCCGCCTGTTGCGCCTCGTCGGCGTCGAGCTCGACATCACCGAGCGCAAGCTCTACGAGGAAGCGCTGTTCCGGGAGAAGGAGAGCGCGCAAATCACGCTGCAGAGCATCGGCGACGGCGTGATCACGACCGACGAGAAGGGCGTGATCGACTACATCAATCCGGTCGCCGAGTCGCTGACCGGGTGGCGCCTCGAGGACACCCAGGGGCGCCCGATCGAGGAGATCTTCCGGGCCTTCCACGAAGAGACCTGCGAGCCGCTCGAGAATCCGCTCGCGGTCGCGATTCGCCGCACGCGTTCGATCAAATCGGTGCGGCCGATGCTGCTGATCCGCCGCGACGGCAACGAGATCTACGTCGAGAGCACCGCCTCGCCGATCCGCGACGGCAGCGGCGCGGTTTCCGGCGGCGTGCTCGTGTTCCACGACGTCAGCGAGGCGCGCGAGCTCAATCGGCGCTTGAGCTATCACGCGAGCCACGATGTGCTCACGGGCCTCGTGAATCGCCGCGAATTCGAAAACCGCATGGAGCGCGCGCTCAAGAGCGCCAAGGCGCGCGAAACCTCGTACGCGCTGTGCTGCCTCGACCTCGATCAGTTCAAGATCGTCAACGACACCTGCGGCCACAGCGCCGGCGACGCGCTGCTCGGCCAGGTCGGCGCCTTGCTCAAATCCAAGGTGCGCTGGCGCGATACGCTCGCCCGCCTCGGCGGCGACGAATTCGGCATTCTGCTCGAGAGCTGCTCGCTCGACGAGGCGTTGCGTACCGCCGAGACGCTGCGCGAGGCGGTCAGCAATTTCAAGTTCACCTGGGAGGAGCGCACCTTCCGTCTCGGCGCGAGCGTCGGCGTCGTGCCGGTCTCGGTCGACAACGACGACGTCGCCGCGGTCCTGAGCGCCGCCGACAGCGCCTGCCAGGCCGCCAAGCAGGCGGGCCGCAACCGCGTGCACAGCTTCGAGGAAAACGACATCGACCTGATGCGCCGGCGGCGCGAAATGCAGTGGGCCGCGCGCATCAACACCGCGCTCGAGGAGAGCCGTTTCGAATTGTTCCGCCAATCGATTCTGCCGCTGAAGTCCCAGGAGACCGGCGCGCACTACGAGCTGCTGCTGCGGATGCGCGACGAGACCGGCAAGATCGTGACACCCGATAATTTCATGACCGCGGCCGAGCACTACGGCATCACGCCGAACATCGACCGCTGGGTCATCGAAAATGCGTTTCGATGGCTGGTGTCCGACGCCGACGAGCGCGAGAAACTCGCGCTCTGCTCGATCAACCTGTCGGGCCTGAGTCTCGGCGACGACAAGTTCCTTCCGTACGTGATCGAGCAGCTGAGCCGCAGCGGCCTCGATGCGACCAAAATTTGCTTCGAAATCACCGAAACCGCGGCGATCGCGAGCTTCTCGCAGGCGAACCGCTTCATCGGCGCGCTCAAGGACCAGGGCTGCAAGTTCGCGCTCGACGACTTCGGCTCGGGCCTGTCCTCGTTCGGCTATCTCAAGCATTTCCCCGTGGATTTCCTCAAGATCGACGGCACCTTCGTCAAGGAGATCCTGCACGACCCGATCGACCGGGAAATGGTGCGCTCGATCAACGAGATCGGCCACTTGACCGGCAAACAGACGATCGCGGAGTTCGCCGAGAACTCGGAGATCATCAACATGCTGCGCACCATCGGCGTCGACTACGCGCAGGGCTACGGCGTATCGCAGCCGCAGCGCGTGCTCAAGGCCGCGGGCAGCCTCTGATGCCGGTGCGCCCGCGGCGCTACTTCCCGTCCTGCCACTCGAAGCGCATCGACAGATCCACGGCAATGACGTTCTTGGTGATCGCGCCGACCGAAATGTAGTCGACGCCGGTTTCAGCGATCGATCGGACGCTGTCCTCGGTCACGCCGCCGGAGGCCTCGAGTTCGAGCGGCCGCGCGACTGGCGCGATTGATCGCCACGGCCTCGCGCATCTGCGCGAGCGGAAAATCGTCGAGCATCGCGATGTCGGCGCCCGCCGCGATCGCTTCACGCAGCTCCTCGATGTTCTCGACCTCGACCTCGACGCGCGCCTGCGCGTGCAGCGCGCGCGAATTGGCGACCGCGGCCGTGATCGAGCCGGCGGCCATGATGTGATTTTCCTTGATGAGCACGGCGTCGAACAGGCCGATTCGATGGTTGCGCCCGCCGCCGATCCGAACCGCATATTTCTGCGCCGTGCGCAGGCCCGGGATCGTCTTGCGGGTGTCGAGCACATGGCAGCCGGTGCCTTCGATGAGCGCCGCATAGCGGTGTGCGGCGGTTGCGGTCGCCGACAGCAGCTGCAGAAAATTGAGCGCCGTGCGTTCCGCGGTCAACAGTGCGCGCGCGTTGCCCTCGACCTCGAACAGGCGCTGGCCGGCGTGCGCGTTCGCGCCTTCCTCGACTTGCCAATGGATTTGCACGAGCGGATCGAGTTGCCTGAACGTCGCGTCGACATAGGGCCGGCCGCAGATGATCGCGGGTTCGCGCGTCTGCACCGCGGCGCCTTCCTTTCGCATCGGCGGGAATCAGCGCGGCCGTCAGATCGCCCCCGCCGATGTCCTCGGCGAGCGCCCGTTCGACCTGGGCCGCAAGATCGGGCGGGGCCGGATTCGCTGCCGCCCGGGCTCTGCGTCCATCCGGAAGGCGCCGCCGCGCCGCCGGTGCTCATCGGGCCAGCTCGAGGCACCGGGTCTGCGGCCCTCGGCAGCGCCGTCGCCGCACGGCTCCTGCGCTCTTGCCCGGCGGCCGCTGCGGTATACTGCCGCGGAGTCGAAGGCTGCGCCGCTCGCGGCGGCGATGAGGTCGGTGGCTGTTGCATCTGGGTCGTTATGATAGGCCGCGGGTGGGGCCGATAGGCGGATCGTGCAGCGCGATGACTGGAAGAATAGGTGACCGACCCCAATAATTCAATGCCGCCGCCGGCACGTCCGGGTTCCCCGTGCATCAATATATGCAGCCTGGACGAGGACGGAATCTGCCGGGGCTGCTATCGTACGGTCGCGGAAATTGCGGCTTGGACGCAGCTCACTGCGCAGCAGCAATGGGCCGTGATCGGCTGCCTTGGCCGGCAGCGCGCCAGCGAGCGCGGCCGCAAACGGTTTTAAGACACTCTGGAGATATCGACAATGAGCGCTATCGATCGAATCAAGACCCAACTGGCGGCCGCTCCGGTCGTACTGTACATGAAGGGCACGCCCGACTTTCCCCAGTGCGGATTCTCGGCTCAGACCGCCGGCGCGCTGCGCGCTTTGAATGCGAAGTTTGCGCACGTCAATATTTTCGAAGACCCGGAAGTGCGCGAGGCGCTGAAAACCTATTCGAACTGGCCGACGTTTCCGCAGCTCTACGTCAACGGCGAACTCATCGGCGGCTGCGACATCACGCTCGAAATGTACAAGAGCGGCGAACTGAAGCAGTTGCTCGCTGAAGCCGGAGCCGTCGCGGCCTGACAGCGGCGCTACTCGATTTCGAGCGGTCCCATCGCCGCCGAGCCGCCGGCGGCTCGCCTCGAATACGCCTTGGAACTGATTGCAGACGGTGCAGAACAGGTCGGCGGTGCGCTCGGCGTCATAGGCCGCCGAATGCGCCGAGGACGAGTCCCATTCGAGGCCCGCGGCCAGCGTCGCGCGCATCAGCACCGTTTGCCCGAATGCGACGCCGCCGAGAGTCGCGGTATCGAAGCTCGAGAACGGATGGAACGGGTTGCGCTTGATCTGCGTGCGCGCGACCGCCGCGTTGAGGAAATTCAGGTCGAAGAACGCGTTGTGACCCACCAGCACCGCGCGCGTGCATTCGGCGAGGCGCACGGCGTTTCTGATCTCCTTGAAGATGCGCTGCAAGGCGTCCTCCTCGGAAATCGCGGGCCGCAACGGGTGATGCGGATCGATGCCGTTGACGGCGAGCGAAGCGGGCTCGAGATTCGACCCGGGGAACGGCGTCACGTGATAGCGGTGCGTCTCGCCGCGCGCGAGCGTGCCGTCGCTGCGCATCTCGATGAGCACGGCCGCAATCTCCAGCAACGCGTCGGTCTGCGGAATTGAAACCGCCGGTCTCGACGTCGACGACGACCGGCAGAAACCCGCGAAAGCGTGTCGCAAAGGTGATCGGGGGCAGCGGCATCAGCGCTCCGCCCTGTTGTCGAGCTGCCAGCCGATGGCGGCGCCGGCTCGGTAGGGGACGACCGTGCCTGCGGCGAACGGATAACTCGACGGGGCCATCCAGGACTCCTTGCGCAAGTGGATATGGTCGCGATGGCGCGGCAGCCCGTAAAAGTCCGCACCAAAATGGCTCGCAAACGCTTCGAGCCGCTCGAGCCGATTGATAGACTCGAATGCCTCGGCATAAAGCTCGATCGCCGCGTGCGCGGTGAACATGCCGGCGCAGCCGCAGGCGTTCTCCTTGGTCGCGCGCTCGTGCGGCGCGCTGTCGGTGCCGAGAAAGAAGCGCGGGTTGCCGCTCGTCGCGGCCTCGAGCAGCGCGATCCGATCGTCTTCGCGCTTGAGAATCGGCAGGCAATAGTAATGCGGCCGCACGCCTCCGGCGAATATTGCATTGCGGTTGTGCAGCAGATGCTGGGGGGTGATCGTCGCCGCGATGCCCGGTCGCGCGGTGCGCACGAAATCGGCGGCCCGCCGCGTCGTGATGTGCTCGAACACGATCTTCAAGTTCGGATGACGCAGCGCGAGCGGGGCGAGCACGTGATCGATGAAATGGACCTCGCGGTCGAACACGTCGACTTGCGCGTCCGGGGTTTCACCGTGCACGAGCAGCGGCATGCCGAGTTGCTGCATGCGCGCGAGCACTGCATCGACGCGGCCGATGTCGCTGACTCCTTGCGCCGAATGCGTAGTCGCGCCGGCCGGATAGAGCTTGACACCGTGCACGATGCCCGCGGACTTCGCGCGGTCGATCTCGTCGGGCGCCGTGTCGTTGGTGAGGTAAAGCGTCATCAGCGGCTCGAAAGCGCTGCCAGCGGGCAGGGCCGCGACGATGCGCTCGCGGTAGGCGAGCGCCAGTTTCGTCGTCGTGATCGCGGGCTTGAGATTCGGCATCACGATCGCGCGCCCGAAACGCGCGGCCGTGAAGCCGACTACCGAGGCCATCGCCGCGCCGTCGCGTAAATGCAGGTGCCAGTCGTCCGGCCTTTGCAGCGATAGCGTGTTCAAGAGCGCACCGTCTTCGGCGGCCAACCGCTCGCGACCAGATCGAGTGTGTAGCGCACGCCGAATCCCGTGATCTCGGTGCCGATGTGCGCGAGCCCGCCGACGCGCGCGCCCGCGGCGAGATCCAGATGCAGCCATGGGATCTCTTTCGGAACGAAGCGATTCAAGAAGCGCGCCGCGAGGATGTGATCGCCCTTGCCCTCGACCGCGCATTGCATGACGTCGGCGACCGAGCTGTCGAGGTCGGTGTCGAAATCGGCGTCCATCGGAAAGCACCAGACCCGCTCGCCGCTGCTCGTTCCCGCCGCCTCGATCGCGTCGCGCGCTTCGGCGCGGTTCGTGAAAGCGCCGCTGTAGCGCTCGGTGAGCGCGTAGACACAGGCTCCCGTGAGCGTCGCATAGTCGATGATCGCGCGCGGCTTGCGGGCGGCTGCGAGCGCCAGCGTGTCGGCGAGCACCATGCGCCCCTCGGCGTCGGTGTGGATGACCTGAATCGTCGTGCCGTTGTAGGCGCGGATGATGTCCTGCGGCTTGTAGGCCGTGGGTCCGATGCGGTTTTCGGTGATTGCGAGCCAGCAGTCGACATTGAGCGGAGAGCCGAGTGCGTGCAGGGCATGGAGGCTGCCGACCGCGACGGCGCTGCCTTCCATGTCGGTGTGCATGTCGAGCATGCCTTTGTGCGGCTTGAGGTTCGTGCCGCCGGTATCGAAGCAGATGCCCTTGCCGACGAGGCTCAGGTCGGGTGCGGCCGCGCGGCCCGCAGGTCCGCGCCGCGCCGCGCCGCGGCGTGCGGCGGACCGCGGCCGGTAGGCCAAATGCACGATGCCTGCGTCACGCGTTGCATTGCCGCGCGAGACCGCGAGGAATGCATCGGCGCCGAGCCGCCGCAACTGCGCCTCGCCGTAGAACGTGAAGCCGAGCTTGAGCTTGCGCGCGAAGTCCTGCAGCAGACGGCGATAGCCGCGGGCGTCGAGCTGGTTCGGCGGCAGCGCCGTGAGCCAGCGCGCGAGGTTGTTGCCGGCGGATGTCGCAAGGCAACGATCGAGATCGGCGGTGCCGAGCGCGGCGGCGAGGTCGATCCGGCGCAATTTCACGCGCGCCTTCGGCTTGCTCTTGAAGCTCGCGAGCGCGAAGGCCGCGGCCTGCAGCGCCGCGATCGTTGCGAGCAGCGCCGCGGCGGAGCCGCCCGCGCTGAACAGCAGCAGCGAGGTCGGTTCGGAGTCGAGTGCGGCGCGGGCGAGCTTACCGCCCAGCTGCAGGCGTTCGAACACGGAAGCCTCGGCCGGAACGACTCCGACGACCAGCAGGGTCTCGGCCTTGGCGCCGACCCGCAATTCGAAGCAATCGCCTGCCTTTCGGGTCTTGAGCCCGTAGACCTCGCGCAGCAGAGGCCCAAACGGCAGCGCCGACCAATCCGCATCGCCGGGGGAGGCCGACAGCAGCAGAATCGCGCTCGGATAGCGCACCAGCCGGGCGGCCGCGACCCGGGCGCGCACCTTGCTCACGGGCGTCGATAGAGCAGCCAGGGGCAAGCGAACCGGGGACACGCGAATCGGCATATCAGTTAGACCGCAAGCTGGTGCTTTAGCTTGACCGTGAAAAATCAAACGCTGAAGATAGCGCCGGCTTGAATTCGGGCTGGCGGTTCGTGCATCGGCGCTGTAACGTGCCCGCCATCTTATCAGGACATCCGGGTATGTGCATGGGCCCATACCGCTCTGCAAGGTTCTCTATGACGCAACAATCGCCGTTCGAAGACATCGACCCGATCGAAACGCAGGAATGGCTCGAGTCGATCGACTCGGTCATGCGGGCGCAAGGGCCGCAGCGGGCGCATTTTCTGCTCGAGAAGCTCGTGGACTTCACGCGTCGCTCGGGCGCTTATTTGCCGTTCAAGCCGAACACCGCCTACCTCAATACGATTTCCAAGGCGCAGGAGCCGGAGTACCCGGGCGACCGATCCCTGGAGCGGCGCAACGAGGCCTACCTCCGCTGGAACGCGATGGCGATGGTCGTGCAGGCGAACCGCGAAAATTCCGAGTACGGCGGCCACATCGCGAGCTATGCGTCGGCCGCGACGCTCTACGAAGTCGGCTTCAACCATTTCTGGCGTGCGCACAGCGCCGCGCATCCCGGCGACATGATCTACATCCAGGGACATTCGAGTCCCGGCATCTACGCGCGCGCCTATCTGGAGGGAAGGCTCAACGAGAGCCACTTGCTGCGCTTCCGGCGCGAGGTCGGCGGCGGCGGCCTGTCCTCTTATCCGCATCCCTGGCTGATGCCGGATTTCTGGCAATTTCCAACGGTTTCGATGGGCTTGGGTCCGATGAACGCGATCTTCCAGGCGCGCTTCGTCCGCTATCTCGAGCACCGCGGCATCGTGCCCGCGACCGACCGCAAGGTTTGGGCATTCCTCGGCGACGGCGAGATGGACGAACCGGAGTCGATGGGCGCGCTCACGATGCCGGTGCGCGAGAAGCTCGACAACCTGATTTTCGTGATCAATTGCAACCTGCAGCGGCTCGACGGTCCGGTGCGCGGCAACGGCAAGATCATTCAGGAACTCGAAGCCGCGTTTCTCGGCGCCGGCTGGAACGTCATCAAGGTGCTGTGGGGCTCGCGCTGGGACCCGTTGCTCGCGCGCGATCACAAGGGCTTGCTGAAGCGCCTCATGGAGGAGTGCGTCGACGGCGAGTACCAGAACTTCAAGTCGAAGGGCGGCGCATACACGCGCGAGCATTTCTTCGGCAAATATCCGGAGCTGCGCGAGATGGTCGCGAACATGTCCGATGAGGATATCTGGCGCCTCAATCGCGGCGGCCACGATCCGCAGAAGGTCTACGCCGCTTACGCGGCCGCAGTCGCCAATACCGGCACGCCGACCGTGATCCTCGCGAAGACCGTCAAGGGCTTCGGCCTCGGCAAAGCCGGCGAGGGCCTCAATTCCGCTCACCAGCAGAAGAAACTCACCGACGAGTCGCTCGTGGATTTCCGCGACCGGTTCAACATTCAGATCAGCGACGAGGAGATCCGCGGACTCTCGTTCCGCAAGCCGGCCGAGGAGAGCGAGGAGCTGCGCTACTTGAAGGGCCGACGCGCCGCGCTCGGCGGCTACCTGCCGGCGCGTACCTCGAACGCGCCGCCGCTGATCGTGCCGCCGCTCGAGGCGTTCAGCTCCCTGCTCGAGGGCAGCGGCGATCGCGAGATCTCGACGACGATGGCGCTCGTGCGCATTCTGACGACGCTCGTCAAGGACAAGAACATCGGCAAGCACGTCGTGCCGATCGTGCCCGACGAGGCGCGCACCTTCGGCATGGAAGGCATGTTCCGCCAGATCGGCATCTACTCTTCGGTGGGCCAGCTCTACACGCCGCAGGATGCGGATCAGCTGATGTTCTACCGCGAGGACAAGCAGGGGCAGATTCTCGAAGAGGGCATCAACGAGGCGGGGTCGCTTTGTTCGTGGATCGCGGCGGCGACCGCCTATGCGAATCACGGCGTCAGCATGGTGCCGTTTTATATCTACTACTCGATGTTCGGGTTCCAGCGCGTCGGCGATTTCATCTGGGCCGCCGGCGACAGCCGCGCACGCGGATTTCTGGTCGGTGGCACTGCGGGGCGGACGACGCTCGCGGGGGAGGGCTTGCAGCACCAGGACGGGCACAGCCAGCTCGTCGCGACCACCGTGCCGAACTGCGTCGCCTACGATCCGGCATATGCCTATGAGCTTGCGGTCATCGTGCAGGACGGCCTGCGGCGCATGTACCAAGAGCAGGAGAGTGTTTTTTATTACATCACCTGCATGAACGAGAACTACGCTCATCCGGCAATGCCGGCCGGGCGTGGCACGCGGGATCTTGAGCGGCATGTACCTGCTCAAGATCGGCGGTCGCGGCAAGGTGCGTGTGACGTTGTTCGGCTCGGGCACGATCTTGAACGAGGTGTTGGCCGCGGGTGAACTGCTCGAGCAGCAGTTCGGCGTGCCGGCGGACGTCTACTCGGTCACGAGCTTCAGTGAATTGCGCAAGAACGCGCTCGAGGTCGAGCGATGGAATCTGCTGCATCCGGCCGAGCCCCGCCGACAGACCTATATCGAACAGGCGCTGACCGACCGCGAGGGACCCTTCATCGCGGCGACCGACTACATGAAGACCGTTGCCGATCAGATCCGCCAATGGGTCCCGGGACATTACGCGGTGCTCGGCACCGACGGGTTTGGGCGCAGCGATTCGCGCGCCGAGCTGCGGCGCTTCTTCGAGGTCGACAGCCACTATGTCGTCGTGGCGGCGCTGAAGGCGCTCGCCGACGAGAACAAGATCGATCGGCAAACGGTGGTCAAGGCCATGACCAGTTTTGGCATCGATCCGGAAAAGCCGAATCCCCTCTCGGTATAGGCGGCGCACGTGGCAAGCTCGATCGAAGTACTGGTTCCCGATATCGGCGGCTTTACCGATGTCAGCGTCATCGAGGTCATGGTCAAGGACGGCCAGGCCATCGACAAAGAGACTCCGCTGATCACGCTTGAAACCGAAAAGGCCGCGATGGACGTGCCGGCACCCGCGGCCGGGCGGATCCAGCAGGTCAAGGTGAAGCGCGGCGACAAGGTGTCGCAGGGCTCGTTGATTTTGCTGCTCGAGGCGAGCGGCGCGAGCCCGTCGGCCGGCGCGCCGAGCGCCGCCGCGCCCGCGCCCGCTGCTCCCGCGCCCGCTGCTCCCGCCCCGGTCGCGGCAACGCCGCCTGCCGCGGCTGCCGCGGCCGCTGCTGCGCCGAGCGCGCCACCGGCGGCGCAGGCGCCGGCCGCCGCGGGTCCGATCGACGAGGCCGCCTTTTCGCGCGCCTATGCGAGTCCCTCGATTCGCAAGTTCGCGCGCGAAATCGGCGTCGATCTCGGCAAGGTGACCGGCACGGGGCCGAAGCAGCGCATCACGATCGAGGACGTCAAGGCGACCGTCAAGCGGCTGCTCGCGGCGCCGCCCGCGGCGGTTTCGGCGCTGCCGAAAGTCGCGGAGGTCGATTTCGCCAAATTCGGTCCCATCGAGATCAAACCGCTGATGCGCATCCAGCGGATCTCGGGCGCGCGCCTGCAGGCGAGTTGGATCAACGTGCCGCACGTGACACAGCACGAAGAGGCTGACATCACGGCGCTCGAGGCGATCCGTGTCGCGCAAAAGGACAAAGCCGCGCAGGAGGGTGTGCGGCTGACGCCGCTCGCATTCATCGTGAAGGCTTGCGTGCTTGCGCTCAAGGAATTCCCGAATTTCAACGCATCGCTCGATGCGAGCGGCGAGAATCTCGTTTTCAAGAAGTACTACCACATCGGCTTCGCGGCCGATACGCCGAACGGCCTCGTCGTGCCGGTGATCCGCGACGTCGATCGCAGCAGCCTCTACGACATCGCGCGGTCCTTGGCGACTTTGTCGGAGAAGGCGCGCGCCGGCAAGCTGACGGCCGCCGAGATGCAGGGAGGAACCTTCACGATCTCGAGCCTCGGCGGAATCGGCGGCACGTCGTTCACGCCGATCATCAATGCGCCGGAGGTTGCGATCCTCGGCGTGTCGCGCTCCGGCCAAAAGCCGGTCTGGGAGAAGGGTCTGTTTGTGCCGCGGCTCATGCTGCCGCTGTCGCTGTCCTACGATCACCGGGTGATCGACGGCGCCGCAGCCGCCCGCTTCATCGTGCATCTCGCCAAGCTGCTCGGCGATCCGCAGGCGCTGCTGTGGTGAGCCCCGTCGAGGTCCGCATTCCCGATCTCGGCGATGCGAAGGACGTCGGGGTCGTCGAGGTGCTCGTAGCGGTCGGAGCGACCGTCAAAATCGAGGATCCGCTCGTAACGCTCGAGACCGAGAAGGCCTCGATGGACGTTCCCTCGCCGGTCGCAGGCCGGATCGCCTCGATTGCGATCAAGAAGGGCGATATCGTCAAGTCCGGCACGCTGATCGGCACTGTCGAGGCCGGCACCGCCGCCGCGGCGACTGCGACCGCCGCAGCCGCTGCGACGGCATCCTCGGCCGCGCCGGCGGCCTCATCCGGAGCCGCCGCCGTGGGCACCGCGCCGCCGGGTGCGCTCGATCTCGTGGTACTCGGTGCGGGGCCCGGCGGCTACACAGCCGCGTTCCGCGCAGCGGACCTTGGCTTGAAGGTCACGCTCATCGAGCGCTGGGCAATGCTCGGCGGCGTCTGCCTGAACGTCGGCTGTATCCCCTCGAAAGCACTGCTGCATGCCGCGAGGGTCATCGAGGAGGCTGATGAAATGGCCGAGTTCGGCATCGCCTTCGGCGAGCCGAAAATCGACCGTGAGCGGCTGCGCAACTGGAAGAATCGCGTCGTCGGCCGGCTCACCAACGGCCTGACGGCGCTCGCGAAGCAGCGCAAAGTCGAGGTGCTGCGCGGCGAGGCAAAGTTCATCGGCCCGCATTCACTCGAACTGCGCGGCGCGGAAGGCACGCGCCGCGTCGACTTCAAGCAATGCATCATTGCCGCCGGTTCGGAATCGGTGCGCTTGCCGGGCCTGCCGGATGACCCGCGCGTCATCGATTCGACCGGCGCGCTGGAATTGCCCGCCGATTGCCGGCGGCTGCTGGTCGTCGGCGGCGGGATCATCGGACTCGAGATGGCCTGCATCTACCAGGCCCTGGGCACGCGCGTCTCGGTCGTCGAACTCAGTGATGGCTTGATGCCGGGCACCGATCGCGATCTCGTGCGGCCCTTGCAGAAGCGGCTCGAAAAGCGCTACGACCGGATCTTGCTGCAGACCAAAGTCCAGAAACTCGAGCCGCGTGCGTCGGGTCTGCTCGCGACATTCGAGGGCGCGAACGCGCCGCCGCCGCAGGAATTCGACCGGGTGTTGATTGCGGTGGGCCGCAGCGCCAACGGCAACGCGATTGCTGCGGCGGCCGCGGGCGTCGAAGTAAATGCGCGCGGCATCATCGCGGTCAACAAGCAGATGCGCACCAACGTGCCGCATATCTTCGCGATCGGCGACATCGTCGGCGCACCGATGCTCGCGCACAAGGCGACGCACGAAGCCAAGGTGGCCGCCGAGGTGGCGGCCGGGCACAAGTCCTCGTTCGACGCGCGCTGCATCCCGTCGGTCGCTTACACGGACCCCGAGATCGCAAGTGTGGGCATCACCGAAACGGAAGCCAAGGCGCGCGGCCTGGAGTACGGCAAAGGCATGTTCCCCTGGGTCGCGAGCGGCCGCTCGCTTGCGATCAATCGCGACGAGGGCTTCACCAAGATTCTCTTCGACAAGGCGAACAATCGGGTCATCGGTGCGGGCATCGTCGGCACGAACGCCGGGGAACTGATCGCAGAAATCGGACTTGCGATCGAGATGGGAGCCGATGCCGCCGACGTCGGCCTCACGATCCACGCGCATCCGACGCTCTCGGAAACCGTCGCGATGGCGGCCGAAGCGTTTGAAGGGACCCTGACCGACCTGTACCTGCCGAAGCGGTAACGCGCCAGCGGTAACGCGCCAGCGCTCACGGGGACGCACGGGCGCCGGCGCGGGTTCGGCTCTCAGGGATTTGCGACGCATTCCTTGACGAATGCGGTTTTCTGCGCTCCGACGAGCTTCTTGAGTTTCGCTTGCTTGAGGCACTCAGTGCGCTTGGCGTGGCGCGCCGCCGCGGCATCCGCGCTCGCACTGCCGGCGTCCGCGGCCCCAGGCGCCGGAGCCGGCGCGCTCGGCGCCGCATCCGATGAACTTGCGACGAGGCTCTGCGCGCCGGTCAGCGGCCATAGGCAAATCAACAACGCGACCGCTGCAACGAAGAGGCGCATGCTCAGACTCCTGGGGAAGGGCATCGAGCCCATCGCAACCCGGGCAAGGATAGCCCCTCGCAGTCGCCGCACCGATGAACGGCGCATGAAGCTTGCTTAACGTTGCAGCGCGCGCCGCGCCAGAGTCAGGTAATGCTGCTCATCGGGCACACGGCCATTGCGCTGCGCCTCCCAGAGCGTCTCGCCGAGCGCCTCCATCAGCGTGTGCTCCGCGGCGTGGACGTCGCCCCGCGCGTTGTGCAACGCCGTGAACAGCACACGCACCCCGGGCGGCCGGTCGACCGACACTTGCTCGCGGACCGCCAAGTGCAGCCCTAGGTGCAGGTATGGATTCTCCGCGGCGCCGCCGGCACTCGGCTCGAAGCCCTGCGCGTCGCCCTGACTCTCGATGATCGACTGATATTCCGGGTGCAGTTCAAGCACGTCGGCGATCAGCGCTTCGAGCGGGGTGAGCGGCGCGCGCCGCCGGTGCTTTTGCCAGGCCTCAGTGTAGGTTCGGCGCAGCTGTTCGCGAGAATAGGATTCGAACAGGCTCACGGGTGAGGCGCCCTTGTCTTGTGGCGGTACTCGCAGAGGTCGGCGATCACGCAGGTCGGGCAAGCCGGTGTGCGCGCCTTGCAGACGTAGCGGCCGTGCAGGATCAGCCAGTGATGCGCATCGCGCAGAAATTCCGGCGGCACGAGCTTCAAGAGCTTCTGTTCGACGACGCCGACCGTTTTGCCGGGCGCCAGTCCGGTACGATTCGCAACTCGAAAAATGTGCGTATCGACCGCGATCGTCGGCTGGCCGAATGCGGTGTTGAGCACTACGTTGGCGGTTTTCCGCCCGACGCCGGGCAGGGCTTCGAGCGCTTCGCGCGTATTCGGCACCGTGCCCTGATGCTGTTCGAGCAGCATGCGGCAGGCCGCAATGATGTTCTTGGCCTTGCTGTTGTAGAGCCCGATTGACGCGATGTATTTCGAGAGGCCTGCGACGCCGAGCGCCAGTATCGAGGCCGGCGTATTGGCGACCGGAAACAGCGCCGCGGTCGCCTTGTTGACGCCCTTGTCGGTGGCCTGCGCCGATAGAATAACGGCGACCAGCAATTCGAACGGCGTCGAGTAATGCAGTTCGGTCTTCGGCGCGGGATTGAGCTCGCGCAGCCGCTCAAAAATCTCACGCCGTTTCTGCGGATTCATGCAGATCCCCGGCCGACGCTGCTGCCGGCATCGTGTCTGCCGAGCGAGGCCTTGGCGGCGGCAATCTCCTGCTGCCGCGCGGCGCTGCGTGCCGCGATTCGCGCATTGTGGGACTCGAAGCGCGCCCGATTGAGCGGCGCATCGTTGCGACTGCCGGGCAGAGCGGCGCGCATCTCGATGCAGTCGACGGGGCAGGGCGGGATGCACAGTTCGCAGCCCGTGCAGCGCTCGGCGAGCACCGTGTGCATGAGCTTTTGCGCGCCCACGATCGCATCGACGGGGCAGGGAGCGAGGCATTTGGCGCAGCCGATGCAGCGCGCCTCGTCGATCCAGGCGACGAGCGCCGGCCCCTCGATGCCGTTTGCGGGATTCAGCGCGAGCGGGGGCCGCCCAAGCAGCGCGGCGAGCGCCGCGATCGTTGCACTGCCGCCCGGCGGGCATTGATTGATCTCGGCCTCGCCGGCCGCGATCGCCTGCGCATAGGGCCGGCAGCCCGAATAGCCGCAGCGTGTGCACTGGGTTTGCGGGAGTAGCGCATCGATTTGCGCAGAGTCCGCGCGGGCCGGCGCCGCGTTCATGCTACTTGATACGCATGCCGGCGCTCGCCCCGAGATCCGGCGACAACAGAAAGATTTCTTTGCCGCCCGCGCCCGCCGCGAGCACCATGCCCGCCGAGGTGCCGAAGCGCATCTTGCGCGGCTCCAAATTGGCGACCACGACCGTCAGTCGCCCGACGAGGCTAGCCGGCTCGTAGGCGCTGCGGATTCCGGAGAGGATTTCGCGCTCCCCGAATTCGCCGAGATCGACGCGCAGCTTCAGCAGCTTGTCCGACCCCGTGACATATCCCGCCTCGAGTATTTTCGCGACCCTGAGGTCGATGCGCGCAAAATCGTCGATCGAGATCGACGCCGCGATGGCTGCCGCGCCGTCGGTTCTCGGCGGCGTGCCAGGCGCGGCGGGCGCGGCGGGCGCGGCCGCCGGCGCTTCCGGCTCCACGAGTCGTGCGACCGCCTTCGGATCGAGGCGCACTGCGAGCGCCTCGTAGGCTGCAATCGGCGCATCGAGCAGCGGCCGCGCGACCGCGCTCCAGGCCCACGGCGATTCGCCGAGGAAGCGCTCCGACTTGGCCGCCATCTGCGGCAATACTGGTTTGAGATAAATCATGAGCGCGCGGAACAGGTTGAGACCCAAGGTGCAGATCCCCTGCACCTCGGCCGCCTTGTCGGCGCGCTTCGCGAGCGTCCACGGCTTTTGCTGGTCGATGTATTGATTGGCCCGGTCGGCGAGCGCCATGATGTCGCGGATCGCCGCCGCGTAGTCGCGCGCCTCGTAGGCGGCGGCGATCGGCTCCGCGGCGTCCGCGAACTCCGCGTAAAGCGCCGGATCGGGCAGCGTCGCGGCGAGGCGCCCACCCGAGCCCCGGGCGATGAATCCGGCGCAGCGGCTCGCGATATTGACGAGCTTGCCGACGATGTCGGAATTCAGCCGCGTCGTGAACTCCTCGAGGTTCATGTCCAGATCGTCGATGCCGGTCGCGAGCTTGGCCGCAAAGTAGTAGCGCAAG
Organism: uncultured Gammaproteobacteria bacterium; assembly: GCA_963782845.1. Classification (GTDB taxonomy): domain Bacteria; phylum Pseudomonadota; class Gammaproteobacteria; order Steroidobacterales; family Steroidobacteraceae; genus Bog-1198. Next base: position 228,387 of record CAWALM010000005.1, read on the forward strand.
TACTCGGGCGCGAAGTCGTCGAGGTAACGGCGCGCCGTGATGAACGAGCCGCGCGACTTCGACATTTTCTGCCCGTTGATCGTCAGAAATCCGTGCGCGTGCACGCCGGTCGGCTTGCGCTTGCCCGCACCCTCGAGCACCGCCGGCCAGAACAGCGTGTGAAAATACAGAATGTCCTTGCCGATGAAATGGTGCAGTTCGGCGCGCGAATCGGCGTTGAAAAAGTCGTCGAATTCGAGCCCGGTGCGCTCGCAAAGCTGTGTGAAGCTCGCGAGATAGCCGATCGGCGCGTCGAACCAGACATAGAAATACTTGCCCGGCGCATCCGGAATTTGGAAGCCGAAATAGGGCGCATCGCGCGAGATGTCCCAGTCCTTGAGCCCCTGCGAGAACCATTCGTCGAGCTTGTGGGCAACGTTGCTCTGCACGGCGCCGCTGTTGACCCAGGTCTTGAGGCGCGTTTCGAAGGCGCTCAGACGAAAGAAATAGTGCTCCGATTCGCGCCACACGGGCGGCGTGCCGCTGACCACGGAGAGCGGATTTTTGAGGTCGGCCGGCGAGTAGGTCGCGCCGCAAACCTCGCAGGAATCCCCGTATTGATCGGCGCTGCCGCAATTCGGGCAAATGCCCTTGACGTAGCGGTCCGGCAGGAACATTGCGGCCTTTTCGTCGTAGGCCTGCCGGATCGTGCGCGTGAGGACAAAGCCCGCCTCGCGCAACGCGAGGTACATCTGCCGGCAGAGCGACTCGTTCTCGGGTGAATGGGTCGACCCGAAATTATCGAGTCCGATCAGCATGTCGGCGAGGTCGCGGCGATGCTCTTGGTTGACTTGCTCGATGAGGCGCTCGGGCGTGACGCCGTCGGACTGCGCCTTGAGCATGATCGGCGTGCCGTGGGTGTCATCGGCGCAGACGTAATAGCACTCATGGCCGCGCTGCTTTTGAAACCGCACCCAAATATCGGTCTGGATGGCCTCGAGGATGTGGCCGACGTGCAGCGGCCCGTTGGCGTACGGCAAGGCGCTAGTGACGAGAATGCGGCGTGGCGTGGTCATAAGCCGCGAATTATGCCACGGGGCTGTCGCGGGCTAGGAGGCTTCTTTGAATTGCTCGAAGCGCGACTTGTTGATGGCCTTCTGATAGGCATGCTTGCCGCTGATTTGCCGATGATCGAGCAATTGCTGGATCGCCGTGTCCATGGTGCGCATGCCGAGCGCGCCGCCGGTGAGCATCGCATTTTCGAGCTGGTCCATCTTGCCCTGGCGGATGAGGTTCGAAACCGCCGGAGTGCTGATCAGGATCTCGAGCGCCGCGACGCGGCCCTGATTGTCGGCGCGCGGGATGAGCTGCTGCGAAACCACTCCGCGCAGGCTCGTCGACAGCATCGTACGCACATGCGGCTGCTTGTCGGACGGGAATGCGTTGACCATGCGGTCGACGGTCGCCGCCGCACCGTTCGTATGCAGCGTGCCCATGACCAAGATGCCGGTTTCGGCGGCGGTCACCGCGATGCTCATGGTTTCCAGGTCGCGCAACTCGCCGACCAGGATCACGTCAGGATCTTCGCGCAGCGCCGAATGGAGCGCCGCCGCGAACGACGGCGCGTGCACGCCGATCTCGCGCTGGCTGATCAGGCAGCTCTTGCGCTTGTGAACGAATTCGATCGGGTCCTCGATCGTCAGAATGTGGCCGCGCTCGCGCGTATTGATGTCGTCGATGAGCGCCGCGAGCGTCGTCGACTTGCCCGACCCGGTCTTGCCCGTGACGAGGATCAGGCCGTTGCTCGCGCGGCTCAGCTGACGCACCGCCGCCGGCAGGTCGAGCTCTTCGGCGGTCTTGGCGCTCGACGGGATGACCCGAAACACGGCGGCCATGCCGTTGAGCTGGCGCAGCACGTTGACGCGAAATCGCGCGACCTCGGGAATCGTGTAGGCGAAATCGGTTCCGTCCTTTTCCTCGAAGCGTTCTCGCGCCAATTTCGGCATGATCTCGTAGATCGTCGACTTGACGAAGTCGGCGGTCAGAATCTCGGGATTCAGCGTGATCAGTTCGCCGAAGAGGCGAATGCGCGACGGATCCCCGGCGACGAAATGCAGGTCGGAGCCCTTGCGCTCGAGCACCTGGGTCAAATAGGAGTCGATTGCGGGCATGCGCGCAGCCTCAAGTGTTGGCCGCGAGCGGCGCGGGGATCGCGCTCAGGTCGCTCGTGTACATCTGGAACTGTTTCTTGTCGTTCGCGTAGCCGTAGGCGTCGTCCGCATCGATCTCCTTCGCAGTGATCGCGGCGAGCAGCGCTTGGTCGAGCAATTGCATGCCGTATTCCCGGCCCATTTGCAGCTGCGAGGGGATCTGGTGCGTCTGATCGGTCATGATCAGCTTGGATATTGCCTTGGTGACGACCAGGACTTCGCACATCGCGCGGCGCGCGCGGTGGTCCGGCGTTTTGACGAGCACCTGGGTGATGACCGCGAGCAGGCTCTGCGACAAGAATGCCTTGGTCTGCTCGCGCTCCTCGGCCGGCATCGCGTCGATGATGCGGTCGACCGTCTTGGTCGCGCTGTTCGTGTGCAGCGTGCCGAATACCAAATGGCCGGTCTCGGCTGCGGTCATCGCCATGGAAATCGTCTCGGCATCGCGCATTTCGCCGACGAGAATGACGTCGGGGTCCTCGCGCATCGCGGCGCGCACGCCCTCGGCGAACGACGGCAGGTGGGTGCCGAGTTCGCGCTGAATGACCTGGCTCGTTTTGCTGCGGTGAACGAACTCGATCGGGTCCTCGAGGCTGATGATGTTGAGCGTGCGCGTTGAATTCAGGTGATCGATCATCGCGGCGAGCGTCGTCGACTTGCCGGTGCCGGTTGCGCCCGTGACCAGGATCATGCCCTGGTGGTAGTCGCAGAGTTTCTTGACGATCGGCGGCAAATTGAGCTGCTCGATCGTCGGGGTTTTCGTAGGGATTGTCCGAAATACCGCACCGATGCCGGTTTCCTTGCGAAACACGTTGGCGCGGAAACGCCCGCCGTCGGACGATACATAGGAGAAATCCAGGTCGATGCCGGCGCGCAGGTTGGCGGTCTGCGCCTGCGTGAGCACCTCGGTGATATAGGCCTCGAGCTCGGCCTCGCCGAGATCGCGGAACTTGATCGGCACCAAATCGCCGTGCATGCGCAGCATCGGCGGCACGCCGACCGCCAGATGCAGGTCGGAGCAGCCTTGCGCCGTCCCGAGCTTGAGGAACGCGTCGATTCTGGCCATGGGCGCCAAGGCTACCTGTAACTGATTGGATTTTCGAGTTTTTGCCGGGCGGACCGCCGTAAACGTGAGGTCCGTCATATGCCGCGCGTCTGCAGCAGGCGATTCGGCCTACCAGGGGGGGCGGGTTGGCGGGCCGGAGCAAGCGGTCGGCGGCTCGCCGGTACGGTGTACGCCTAGAGGAAGCGTTCGAGCGAAACGCGCAGCTCGTCCATGCTTTGCGCGCGCTTGGCTTTGTCGAGCGACATGCTCTTGACGACCAGGTCGTTGAGTTCGCGCGGCAGGTCCTTGTTGATGTCGATCGGGGGACGCGCCTTGCCCTGCACGTGCTGGTACATCACCGACATGTGATCGCCGCGCGAATACGGCGGCACACCGCAGAACATTTCGTAGAGGATCACGCCGAGGCTGTAGATATCGGCTCGCTCGTCGACCTTCTTGCCGAGGATCTGCTCGGGAGCCATGTATTTCGGCGAACCGATGACGTAGCCGGTCTTGGTCAGCTGGGTGTCGCCCTGGCTCTGCGCCGCAGCGACGCCGAAGTCGACGATCTTGAGCAGGCCCTCGTTGTTGATCAACACGTTCGCCGGCTTCAAATCGCGGTGCACGATGCCGGCCTGATGGGCCACCGCCATGCCGGTGGCAATGTCGATTCCGAACTTCACGGCGCGCTTCAGCGCAACCGGCTTCTCGTTGACGATCTCCCCGCCCAAAGTGTGCGACGGGAAGTATTCCATCGAGATTGCATAGTTGCCGCGGATGTAGAGGAAGTCGTAGATGCGAATGACGTTCTTGTGCGTGATCTTGCGGCTATAGCGCAATTCGTGCACGAAGCGCTTCATCATCTCTTCGTCGCTCGAAACGTTCGGGTTGAGGAACTTCAAGATCAGGCGCTCCTCGACGATCGTATCCTCCATGAGCAGCACGGTGCCGAACGCGCCCTTGCCGATCTTCTCGATGTATTTGTAGCGGCCTTCGATGATTTCGCCGGGAACGAGCGTCGCGATGTCGAGCTTGGCGGCTTGCGCCTCCTGCTCCTTGACGACCTTCGAAATTTCCTGATTTTCCATGAGCAGCGTCTTGCTCGTTGCCTGCATCTTGGCGGCGCGCTCATTGGCGGCGATCTGCTGCGTCGAGAATCGGTTGTCGAGTTCCTGCAGCGCATGCTCGACAGCGTTCGCGACCGATACTTCGCTGGTCGCGGAGGCGGCCTGCAGCTGCACGCGGATCGTGTTGGCGCGGCGCTCGTCGGCGAGTTTCGCGAGCGCGGCGACCGCCTCGACCTTGATCTCGGGCTCGGTGCGATTGAGCATGACCATGAGATCGTCGACGACTTTTTCGTTGCCGATCTTGCCGAGTGCGCGGATCACCGACGGCAGGGCCTTCGACTGGGTATTGCTCAGCATTTCGACGAGGCGCGGAACGGCCTTGGCGCTGCCGATCTCGGCGAGCGCGTCGACGGCCCGCTCGCTGACCCACCAGTCCTTGTCCTTGGTCGCTTCGATGAGCTGCACCACCGCGCGCTCGTCCTTGGTCTGATTGAGGATTTCGATCGCGGCGCGCCGAATGTCCTGATTCTCGTCGCGAATCAGCTCGAGCACCGCCTCGACGACCCGCGGGCCGCCGATCTTGCCGAGCGCGTCGGCAGCGCGCGTGCGCACCCACCAGTCGCTGTCGGCGATCACTTCGAGCAGGAACTTCACGGATTTCGCGGTGCCGATCGCGTTGAGCACCTCGACCGCCGCGCGTCGCGCGTATTCGTTCTCGTCCTTGAGCACCTCGACGAGGTACTTGATGGTCTCCGGGTCGTTGGCGCGCACGATCACGTCGACGGCCTTGTTCTGCACGTCGATTTCCGGGTCGCGCAGCATGTTGCAGAGCAGTGCGGTGTCGAAGGGCCCGTCCATGCGCGTGAGCGCCCCAAGGGCCGCAACACGAATGAACTTGTTGCTGTCCTTGAGCTGCTTTTGCACGGCCTCCTGGACACGCGGCAGGTTGAACCGGCCGAGCACGTTGATGATGTGCATGCGCGCGATCGGATCCTTGCCTTCGATGCGCGCGATCAGGTCGTCGAGCGAGGATTCGTCGGCGATTTCGCCGATGATCTTGAACAGGCCGGAGCGCTCATTGGCCTCCTGGGAATAGGCGGCGTTCAGCAGCTCGCGAACCGTGAACCGATTCTTCTGGGCGCTGATCACGTCGAGGATCGCCTGCTTCGGCAGTCCGGGTTTGCCGAGCGCATCGAGCAGCGCCTGGGTCGGGTAGTTGCGGCTCGACGACATTGCCCAGGCGATACCGGAGACCGCGCGGCCGTTGGCGTCCGCCATCATCTTGAGCGCCGCCGGCAGCGTCTTGGCGTCGATGAGCTGCGAGAGCGCCTCGACATAGGCGACCGTTTCGCGCTTGTCGGAGGAATTCAATGCGGTGACGATCGCCTCCATCGCGTTCGGTCCGAGCGCGACGAGCTTCGCCAAGGCCTTTTGGGACTCGGGACTCGCAGGGTTGCCGCTTGATTTGACCTCGGCTATCAGCCGGTCGGCACGGTAATTAGAAAAAAGACTCATTCGGTGCCTTCGCGTTGCACGCCCGAATTATGCCACAGCGCAGCGTAACGCGGCCTGCTGCGGTACAATCCACTCCTCTATGAATCCAGCAGCCGACGCGGCGGCAGCGACCCGCGCACTTTTGAATTCCTACGTCGACCCTTACCTCGGCGTCAGCTTGGCTGAGGCCAAGGCGATCGTCGATGTCTCGTCGACCGACGGCGTCATCACGATCACGCTCGAATTCGGCTTCCCCTGCGCGGACTACGCCGGGGAACTATTGCCGGCCCTCCAGGCTCACCTCTCCGGTGCAATCGGGCCAGCTCACCTGAATCTCATCCTGCGCAGCCAAATTACACCCCACGCCGTGCAGAAGACCTTGAAGCCCCTCACAAACGTCAAGAATATCGTGGCGGTTGCGTCGGGCAAGGGCGGCGTCGGCAAATCGACCACGGCGGCCAATTTGGCGCTCGCCTGGGCGGCCCAGGGCGCCAAGGTCGGGCTGCTGGACGCGGATATTTATGGTCCGAGCCAGCCGATGATGATGGGCCTGGCGGGCCAGACGCCGACGAGCATCGACGGCAAACACATGTCGCCGCTGACGGCCTACGGCATCGAGGTCATGTCGATCGGATTCATGATCGATGCCGAGCAGCCCATGGTCTGGCGCGGTCCGATGGTCACACAGGCGCTCACGCAGCTGCTCGGCGACACGAATTGGGGTGCCCTCGACTATCTCGTGATCGACATGCCGCCCGGCACCGGCGATATCCAATTGACGCTCGCGCAGCGGGTGCCGGTCAGCGGCGCGGTGATCGTGACGACGCCCCAGGACATTGCGCTGCTCGATGCGCGCCGTGGGCTCAAGATGTTCGAAAAGGTCGATGTCCGGGTGCTTGGCATCGTCGAGAACATGAGCGTGCACATCTGCAGCCAGTGCGGCCACGCCGAGCACATTTTCGGCAGCGGCGGAGGTGCGCGCATGGCGCAGCAGTACGGGGTACACCTGCTCGGCGAACTGCCGCTCGACATCCGGATTCGCGAGGAAGCCGACGGCGGCAAGCCGACGGTCGTCGCCGAACCCGGCAGTGCGCGCGCCAACGCCTATATGCTGATGGCCCGCCGGACCGCGGCGCGCCTCTCGACTCTCAACAAGGATTACAGCCGCGTGTTTCCGAAGATCACGGTCGAGTCGACCTGATGAGCATCAAGAGCGATCGCTGGATCCGCCGCATGGCGTCCACCGCGGGCATGATCGACCCGTTTTCCCCCGAGCAGGTGCGGATGGCCGGCGGCCACAAGATCGTTTCGTACGGCACCTCGAGCTACGGCTACGACGTGCGCTGTGCCGACGAATTCAAGATTTTTACGAACATCAATTCGACGATCGTCGATCCGAAGAACTTCGACGAGAAATCTTTCGTCGACTTCAAGGGGCCGGTCTGCATCATTCCGCCGAATTCGTTCGCGCTTGCGAGCACCGTCGAATTCTTCCGCATCCCGCGCAGCGTGTTGACGGTATGCCTCGGAAAATCGACATATGCACGTTGCGGGATTATCGTGAACGTAACTCCGCTCGAGCCCGAGTGGGAGGGGCACGTCACGCTCGAATTCTCGAACACGACGCCGTTGCCGGCCAAGATCTATGCGAACGAGGGCGTCGCCCAGATGCTGTTTTTCGAGTCGGATGAGGTCTGCGAGACGTCCTACCGCGACCGCGGCGGCAAGTATCAGGGCCAGCGCGGCGTCACGTTGCCGAAGACCTGAAGGCGCGCCGCCCTCGCGGTCCACAAGCGCGCCGCGCCGCCGCGGGTTACGGCTGCAGCGACTTGATGCGCATCGCGAATTCGAGCTTGCCGTCGCGCCAGCGCTCGGCCTTGACCGGGATGAACCCGAGGCTCGGCGCGAACCACATGCGCAGGATCCGGCTGTTGCCGGTACGCTGGCTCGCGACCACGATCGTGTCGAAGTCGCCGATCACGGTGTGAATCCGCGCGGTACCCTCGTTACGGTAGTTGAAGTCCTTGACCTCGTCGTTGTCGATGATTTGAAAGTGCGCGGGCAGATTGCCGCGCTTGAGGTCGAGCATGATCTCGAGCTGGATCGACATCACGTCCTGAGTGCCTTCGCTGAGCGCGAGGTCGACGGGCTTGCCCTCGGATTTTCCGCGCGCATGGCCCGTGTCCCAATCGAAATCCAGGTCGACCGCCGACGAGCCGTCGTCGCCGTGGTACTTGACGGGCCGGATGTGCTCGCCCTGGAGCTTGAGCCAGCTCTTCTGGGTCACCGGATTGCTGTAGACGAGCCGGAATATACCGTGCGCGGAGATGATCCAGGTATAGACATAGCTGCCGGCCTCGGCGCCGCGCAGCAGTTGCAAATCGCTCGACCCGACCGTGATGCTCTTCCAGTAGGCGTCGTAATGCGCGGAGAACGGTGCGATGTCGGTTGCCGTGCCGCCAGCGCCGCCTATGGCATCCGTTGGGCCGGCGGTGGCCGTGGGCGCCGCTCCCGGCGCGGCCGCGGGCGCTGCCGACGATGCGAGCAGCGCCGCGACCAAGCCGGCTGCCAATCCGATCGTGCACCTCATGAGGCCTCGCTCGTTGCCGTGTTCTCGAGCTGTACCGGCCGCTCGAGCGGCACGCCGTCGAGCCACGCGCGGCCGTCGCGTTGCCGCAGCCGTCCGTCGCAAAACCAGCGCACGGCAAGCGGATAAATCACGTGCTCCGCGGCGAGCACGCGCGCTGCGAGGCTCGTCGCATCGTCGCCGGCTTGGACCGGAACCCGCGCCTGCAGGATCGCCGGTCCGCGGTCGAGCTCCGGGGTCACGAAATGCACGGTCGCGCCGTGTTCGCGCTCGTGCGCCGCGAGCGCGCGCTCGTGGGTGTCGAGGCCCGGAAATTTCGGCAACAGTGAGGGGTGAATGTTCATGATGCGCCCGTCGAAACGGCGCACGAAAGGCGCCGAAAGGATGCGCATGAATCCGGCGAGCGCGATCAGCGCCGGCGCACAGGCATCGATCGCATCCGCCAATGCGGCATCATAGGCGGACCGATCGGGGAACGCGCCCGGAAGCAGGGCCTCTGTCGCGGTGCGCAGCGATCGCGCGAGCGCGAGGCCGCCGGCGTCTTCGCGGTCGGCGAACACCTTCGAAACCACAAACGGGCTATGCGGATCCGATCCGCATTCGATGAGGCGCTGCATGTTGCTGCCGCGCCCGGAAATCAACACGACGATGGGCCGCCGTTGTACGCTGTTCACGCGAACTTCACGCCGCCGGTGCCGCTGCGCACCTCGCCGATGAGCATGGCCTCCTGGCCGGCGGCGCGCAGCGCCGCGATCGCCGCCGCCGCGTCGCTCGACGCGACGTGGACCGTCATGCCGATCCCGCAGTTGAAGACCCGCAGCATCTCGGCGTCGGCAACATTGCCGCTGCGCTGCAGCCACTCGAATACCGCTTGCCGCGGCCAGGCGCCGCGCTCGAGCACGACCTCGAGTCCGTCGGGCAATACGCGCGGGATGTTCTCGACGAGTCCGCCGCCCGTGATGTGCGCGAGCCCGTGCACGGGAAGTGTGCGGATCAATTGCAGCAGCGGCTTGACGTAGATGCGCGTCGGGGCCATTAGCCGGTCGATGAGTGCGACACCATCGATCGGCGTCTGCGGGTCGGCCGCCGTCAGCTGCAGAATCCTGCGGATCAAGGAGAAGCCGTTCGAATGTGGGCCGGACGAGGGCAGTCCGATCACCGCGTCGCCGGCGCGCGTTGCTGAGCCGTCCAGGATCGCATCCTTCTCGACGATGCCGACGCAAAAGCCCGCCAGATCGTAATCCTCGCCGTGATACATGCCGGGCATCTCGGCGGTCTCGCCGCCGACCAGCGCGCAACCGGCCTGCACGCAGCCCTCGACGATGCCGCGAATCAGGCGTTCGCCGATCGCCACGTCGAGCTTGCCGGTCGCGAAGTAATCGAGAAAGAACAGCGGCTCGGCTCCCTGCACGACGACGTCGTTGGCGCACATCGCGACCAGGTCGACGCCGACGGTGTCGTGCCTGCCCGAATCGATCGCGAGCCGCAGCTTCGTTCCCACGCCGTCGGTGCCCGACACCAACACCGGCTTGCGAAAGCGGTCGAGCGGGACTTCGACGAGCGCCCCGAAGCCGCCGATGCCACCGAGAACTTCACGGCGCATCGAGCGGCGCACATGCGGCTTGATGCGCTCCACGAGTTCATCACCGGCATCGATATCGACGCCGGCGTCGCGATAAGTCACGGACGCTATGTCGGTCATGCAAATCCTTCACTGAGGCGGAGGCGCCGGCGCGGCCGGCCGGCAAGCTGTGGTATTTTACACGAGGGGACCTGGGCTGCCGCGCGATCACACCATGACACAGTACTTCGAGGCGTTTTTGGGCTCTAACCGGCGTTTTCCGGCGCTTTTGTGCCTCATGGGCCTGTTTTTTTTCGGTGCCGGCGAGCTGCAAGCGGCGGTGCGCTCGGATCTTTTTCAGGCGACCGCGCCGCTGCTCGACCGCACCGAGGCCGGCTACACCGCGGCCTTCCAGACGGCGCTCAAAGCGGTATTGGTACGCGTGACGGGGCTGCGCAACGCCGACTCGGACGCGGCGCTCGCGCCGCTCGTGGGCGAGGCGCGCCGCTACGTACAGCAGTTTCACCCTGCGGCCGACAGCCAGCTCTGGGTCGCCTTCGACGGCGCCGCGATCGAACGCTGGCTGTCGCAAAATGGGCGGCCTGTCTGGGGTCGTGACCGGCCGACGACGCTCGTCTGGCTTACGGTGCAGGCCACGGGCCAGGGCGGCAGCGTCGTCACGCGCGACGATAACTCGGAGCTGAAGCAGCTGCTCGACGCCGAGGCCTCGGCGCGCGGCATCCAGCTGCAGTGGCCCTCGGCCGCCGATCTGCAGTCGAACCACCTCGATTTCGCGGCCGTCAACACCATGGCGCCGGCCGCACTCGCCGAGATCGCACACCGGCTCGGCGGCGACGGGGTGCTGATCGGGCATGCGAGCAGCGCGAGCGGCGCGGCGGCGGTGCGCTGGACCCATGTGTTTGCGGACCGCGGCAGCGATTTCACGGGTCCGCTCGAGGGCGTCGACCGCGCGGCCGACACTTATGCCGAATTGTTTGCCGCGAGCGGCGGTTTTGCGCCGGTCGACATCGAGGTCGCCGGCATCAACGACGTCAAGGATTATGCGGGCGTCCTCAACTTTCTCGAATCCCTGACGTTCGTGACGCATGTGAGCATCGAGGGCATCGACGGCGATTCCGCGAAATTTCGTCTGACGACGCGTGGCGGCATCGACCCGCTGCACCGCGCGATTGCCTTGAACGGGCTGCTCGTGCCGCTCGCTGCCGGTGACAACGGATTGCAGCGCTTTCGACTGCGGCGCTAGCCCGGCGGCTGCAGTTTTGTGTCGCTGTCGTTTCGCCAAATCCCGAATCTGATCACGGCGCTGCGCATCCTGCTGATCGTGCCGATTGCGCTCGCGCTCGCGCACGAGCAGCTGCTCACGACGCTGCTGCTGATCGTCGCCGCCGCGGTCTCGGACGCTGCCGACGGGTTTCTCGCGAAGCACTTCGGCTGGCAGAGCGAACTGGGCGCGCTGCTCGACCCGATCGCCGATAAGCTGCTGCTCGTGACCGTGTTCGTCACGCTTGCCGTGCGGGGCGGCGTGCCGGTCTGGCTCATGGCCGCGGCGGTCGGGCGCGATCTGGTGATCGTGGGCGGCGCGCTCGCCTACCGACGCTGGATCGGCACGGTGCGCATGGAGCCGTCCCTGATCAGCAAGATCAATACGCTCTGCCAGCTCGCGTTCGTCGCCAGTGTCGTGGCGCACCAGAAATTCTCGCTGCCGCCCGCCTGGGTCGTGACGCTGCTCGGAGCGCTGGTGTTCCTGACCGTCTCGATCAGCGGCCTCGACTACGTGATCACCTTCGCCGAGCGGGCCATCTCGATCTCGCGGGCGCGCCGCGCGGCCGCGCGCGGCCTCGGCGATCGGCCGTGAGACAGCTCGCTCTCGGCGTGCAGCTGCGCGCGGATGCGGTGTTCGAGAGCTTCGCGCCCGGCGACAACGCGGAGCTCATCGCCGCGCTGCGCGGACCGGCGCACACGCCGATCTGGATCTGGGGCGGTCACGGCAGCGGCAAGACGCATCTGCTGCAGTCCGTCTGCGCCGCGGCCGGCACGGCGCCGGCCAACGCGGCAGCGGCCTATTTCCCTCTGCACCGCGCGGTCGGCCTGCCGCCGGAAGCCTTGTCGGGATTCGAGACCTGCGCGGTGCTTTGCATCGACGATGCCGACGCGGTCGCGGGCGACATCGAGTGGGAGCGTGCGCTGTTTCATCTGTTCAATGCGGCGGCCGAGCTGCAGACGCGGCTGATCTTCGCGGCCAGCGCTGCGCCGCGCATCTTGCCCTGGGCACTCGAGGACTGGAAATCGCGGGCCGCCGCCTGTGTCGTGTATCAGTTGCGCGAACTCGACGAGGCGGGCCGCATCGAGGCGCTGCGCCTGCACGCCGAACAGCGCGGTCTGCAGCTGCCGCGCGAGACCGCGGAATTCCTATTGCACCGCTTCCCACGCGATCTTCCGACGCTGCTCGGACTGCTCGATACGCTCGACGAGGCCTCATTGGCCGCGCAGCGCCGGCTCACGATTCCGTTCATTCGCGGCGCACTCGAGAAATCCGCAAAAACGCGACCATAGCGCAGAACCATGCAAACACCAGCAGCAGACTCGCACCCGCGGCCCATCGCGCGCGCGGGTTCGCGAGCAGCTCGGTCAGCGCAAACATCAGATAAATGATCGCGAACAACGTCGCCCATGCGTACGTTCCGCGGCGGCCCTGGGCGAGGCCGCGCAGCGGCGCGAGCAGCGGCAATACCGCCAGCACGCAGAGCAGCCAAGGATAGCCGGCCGCGGTCCATGCCAACAGGCTCAGCGAGACCAGGGTCCAGAGCGCGACCGCGATGCGACGCACGGTCGACGGCTCGGCACGCAAGCGCAGGGGCACGGTCACCGGCCGGCGCGCTCAGGCGCCGGCGGCGAGCCGCCGCGCAAGTTCTGCGACGCGCCTGCCGAGCGCTTGCGCGAGTTCGCGTTCGGCCTCGGAGATATCGCCCGCGGTGCCCACCGAGGCCACGTGGCTCGCCCCGTAGGGCGTGCCGCCGCCCCGCGTTGCCGCGAGGCCGCGCTCGGTGAACGGGATTCCGACGAGTACCATGCCATGGTGCAGCAGCGGCAGCATCATGCTGAGCAGCGTCGATTCCTGCCCGCCGTGCAGCGTCTGCGTCGAGGTGAAGACCGCGGCCGGCTTGCCCGCGAGCGCTCCCGACAGCCACAGCGCGCCCGTGCCATCCAGGAAGAATTTGAGCGGCGCCGCCATGTTGCCGAAGCGCGTCGGACTGCCGAGCACCAAGCCCGCGCACTGTTCGAGATCCTCATGGCTAGCGTACGGGGCTCCTTGCTCCGGCACCCCGGGTTCGAGCCGCTCGGTCGCGGCCGTGACCGGCGGCACGGTGCGCAGCCGTGCGCGCATCCCGGAGACGCTTTCGATGCCGCGGCAAATCTGGCGCGCGAGCGCCGCAGTACTGCCATGGCGAGAATAATACAGAACCAGAATTTCGTTCATCGTTAGGTCTCTCGGGGTCTCGTGACCGATTGATCCCGCATGCAGCGTTGGCGCAACGGATTGTCGCGGCGCTCGCCGGTTCGCGCATCTCGCTGCGTTTGACGGCTCTAGCCGCTATTGCTAGTGTCCACGTCCGTTATGCTGCGCCTCATCGCTGTGCTCGTCGGTTTTGCATGTCTCGCCGGCTGCGGCGGGGCCCCCGTGCAGGAGATGAGCGACGCGCGCCAGGCGATCGCCGCGGCGCGCGTCGCGGGCGCCTCGGAGCGCTCTCCGGCCGATCTCGACGCGGCTCAGGCGGCCATCGCGCGCGCCGAAATCCACTTGCAGGCGCAGGAATATACGCGAGCCCGGATGGCGGCGGTGGAAGCGAAGCGCCGTGCCTCGATCGCGCTCGAGAATTCCGAGCGAGCCAACGCCAACGCTGCGGGCAGCTCGACCCATTAGGCGGCTCAAAAGCGCCACGCGCGCTGCCATCGCGAGAGGATCAGCGCGGGGTATGCGCTGCGCCCAGCGCTGCCGTTGTAGCGGGCCAGCGCACGCTGCCAGTTGTTGTGCTCGGCGCGCAGGTAATAACGCAGGATTTCGCAGCCCATGCGAATGTTGGGCGCGGCTCGCACGAGCTGGTTCTGCATGCCGAGCTGGGTCGGCCAGAACGGCATGACCTGCATGAGGCCGACCGCGCCCGCACGCGACACCGCCCAGGGATCGAAGCGGCTCTCGACCTCGATGAGCGCGAGCACGAGGTCGGGCGGCAGCTGCAGATCCGGATCGCGCTTCGCCTCGCAATAGACGTGGTCGAGTATTTCGAGCCGATCCTCGTAGCGCGGCACGAAGGCGCGCATGCGCGGCTCCATCGCCTTGTGCCAGACCTCGGCCTCGTAGCGGTCGGCGAAGCAGTCGGCGCTCGAGAGAATTTTGCGCAGCAGTTCCTTCAGTTCGGGCTCGCGCTGCTCAACCGCGGGCGGCGCACCCCAGGCCGCGGCGCCGAGCATCACGAGGAGGCTCGAGACCGCTGCGTACCCAGCGCTGCGCGCTCGCCGCATGGCCGGCCGTTCCTACGCCGCCGCTCGCATCTTGACGTGGCGCAGTGCATCGGCCACGAGAATCTCCGTCGCGGCGGCGTCGAGACGGTGCCGATACTCCAAGCTGCCGGCCGCGAGTCCGCGGTCGCCGATCACGAGCCGGTGAGGGATGCCGATGAGTTCCGAGTCGGCGAATTTGACGCCGGGGCGCGCGTCGCGGTCGTCGAGCAACACGTCGATGCCGGCGGCCTGGAACTCGCGGTACAGCGCGTCCGCGGTGTCGCGCACCAGCGTCGATTTCTGGTAGTTGATCGGCACGAGCACGACCCGGTAGGGCGCGATCGCCTCCGGCCAGATGATCCCGTTGGCGTCGTGATTCTGCTCGATCGCGGCCGCCACCACCCGGGTCACGCCGATCCCATAGCAGCCCATGTACATCGGCACGCTGTTGCCCTGCTCGTCGAGCACGCTCGCTTTCATCGAGTCGCTGTATTTGCGTCCGAGCTGGAAAATGTGGCCGACTTCGATGCCGCGCGCGATCCGCAGCGTGCCTTTGCCGCCCGGGCTCGGATCTCCGGCCTGGGCGTTGCGGATATCGGCGGGTACGGGCAAGGGCAGGTCGCGGCCCCAGTTGACGCCCGTGTAGTGCTGATCAGGGTCGTTGGCTCCGCAGACGAAGTCGGACATGTGGGCCGCCGAGTGATCGACGTAGATCGGTCCCGAAAAGCCGATCGGGCCGATGAAGCCGGGTTCGGCGCCGGTGGTCGCGCGAATACGGTCGGGGCTCGCCATGCGCAGCGGACTGGCGACGTGCGGCAGCTTTTGGGCCTTGATCGCGTTCAATTCGTGATCGCCGCGCACGACCAGCGCGACGATTTCGCCGCCCTTGCCGTCGACGAGCAGCGTCTTCGCGCAGCGGCTGCGCTCGACGCCGAGGAATCGCGCGAGTTCATCGACGCTGCGCGCATTCGGCGTCGCAACCTTCGTCAAGGGTTCACTCGCGGGCGCGCGCGCGGCGTTCGGGGCGACCGCGACCGCCATTTCGAGGTTGGCCGCGTAATCATCGCCGTCCGAGAACACAATCGCGTCCTCGCCGGAATCCGCGAGCACATGGAACTCCTGCGAGGCGCTGCCGCCGATCGCGCCGCTGTCGGCCTGGACGGCGCGGAACTTGAGTCCGAGGCGCGTGAAAATCCGCGCGTAGGCCTCGTACATCAGGCGGTAGCCCTTCTCGAGGCTCGGCTCGTCGACGTGAAACGAGTAGGCATCCTTCATCAGGAATTCGCGCGCGCGCATGACCCCGAAGCGCGGCCGGATCTCGTCCCTGAACTTGGACTGAATCTGGTAGAAATTCACCGGCAGCTGCTTGTAGCTGCGCAATTCGCGGCGCGCAATGTCGGTGATGACCTCCTCGTGCGTGGGCCCGTAAGCGAAATCGCGGTCATGCCGATCCTTGAAACGCAGCAGTTCCGGTCCAAATTCGTTCCATCGGCCCGATTCCTGCCAAAGCTCGGCGGGCTGGACCGTCGGCATGCATAATTCGAGCGCGCCGGCACGGTTCATCTCTTCGCGAACGATCTGCTCGACTTTGCGCAGCGTACGCAGTCCCAGCGGCAGCCAGGTGTACAGGCCGGCCGAGAGCCGCCGGATCATGCCGGTCCGCAGCATCAGCTGGTGGCTGACGATTTCGGCGTCCGAGGGGACTTCCTTGAGCGTGTTGATCGGATATTGAGATAAGCGCATAGCCGCCTATATTACATGAGCCCCCCTGGTATTATGGAGCGTCATGAGCGAAGAAGACGACGACCACCCGTTGCGACCCCGCGGAGTCTATTGGCTGCCGAATCTCCTGACGACCGCCGCATTGTTCTCGGGTTTCTACGCGATCGTCGCGGCGATCGACTGGAAGTTCGACTATGCCGGCATCGCGGTGTTCATTGCGATGATCTTTGACGCGCTCGACGGGCGGGTCGCGCGCTGGACCCACACGGAAAGCGCGTTCGGCAAGGAATACGACAGCCTCTCGGACATGGTTTCCTTCGGACTTGCGCCCGCGATCGTGACCTATCAATGGGGCGTCGCGCGGATCGCGGAGTACGGCCCGCTGTGGCGCCGGATGGGGTGGCTCGTCTGCTTTTTCTACGCCGCGGCGGCCGCGCTGCGCCTCGCGCGCTTCAATTGCCGGGTCGCGACCCAGGACAAGAATTATTTCGAAGGCCTGCCGAGCCCTTCGGCCGCGGCGATCGTCGCGGCATTCGTCTGGCTCGCGAGCGGTCAGCTCAACATCGGTCTGCCGGGCTTGATCCTCGCATTCCTCGTGACCGCCTGCGCGGGCGCTTTGATGATCAGCCGCTTCGCGTTCCACAGCTTCAAACAGGTCAAGCTCGGCGCCCGCGTGCGTTTCTCGTACATCCTGCTCGTGCCGCTGTTTTTCGTCGCGATCGCTTCGCATCCGCCGAGCGTGCTGCTGATCCTGTTCGGCGGCTACGCGCTGTCCGCGCCCTCGGTTTGGGCCTACCGCAAGCTGTTCCGGCGCGCACGCGGGACGCCGGTGAGCCCATGACGAGCGCGCGGCACCGGGAATACTTGCGGGCGCTCGACGTCGAGACCTGGGTCTTGCGGCGCGGCGCCGCGCCGCTGCCGCAGGCGGCCGGCGGGTCCGGCGCGGGGGTCGCGCCGGTCGCCGATCTCGATTGGCAGCAGCTGCGCGAACGGGTTGCCGCGTGCCGACGCTGCACGCTGTGCGAGACACGCAGCCAGACCGTGTTCGGCGTCGGCGATATGCGCGCGGACTGGCTGATCGTCGGCGAAGCGCCGGGTGCGGAGGAGGACGCCCGCGGCGAGCCGTTCGTGGGCCGCGCGGGGCAGCTGCTCAATGCGATGCTGCGCGCGATCGGCCTCGCGCGTGAGCAAGTCTATATCGCGAACGTGCTGAAGTGCCGGCCGCCTCACAATCGCGATCCGGCCGGCGCGGAAACCAAGGAATGCCTGCCGTATCTCGAGCGCCAAATCGCCCTGCTCGAGCCCAAGCTGATCCTGGTCGTCGGCCGCATCGCCGCCCATAATTTGCTGCGCACCGAGGCGGCGCTCGGCGCTTTGCGCCAGCGCCTGCACCGCTTCGGCGACGGACAAATACCGCTCGTCGTAACCTACCATCCGGCCTACCTGTTGCGCAGTCCGGGCGAGAAGCGCAAGGCCTGGGAAGACTTGAAATTTGCGCGCGAGGTGCTCGCCGGTGTCTAGCGTCAAGCAGGAAGCGCTGCCCGCGGCGGTCGAGATCCGAGCGATGCACGACCTCGACGTCCCCGTCGTCGTCGCGATCGAGCGCGCCGGATACCAGTTTCCGTGGAGCGAAGGGATTTTCCGCGATTGCCTGCGCGTAGGTTACGTGTGCCGGGTAATCGACTGCGGCGCCGACATGGCCGGATACGGGATCATGTCGATGGGCGCCGGTGAGGCGCATGTGCTCAACGTCTGCATCCGCGAGGAGTACCGCTGCCGCGGCCTCGCGCGCAAGCTCATGCTCTATCTGCTCGAGCGCGCACGCGCCGCCGGCATGTACGAGGTGTTTCTCGAGGTACGGCCCTCCAATACGGTCGCGAGCCGCCTGTATTTGTCGCTCGGGTTCGAGCAGGTCGGCGTACGCCGCGGCTACTATCAGGCGACCGTGGGCCGTGAAGACGCCTGCGTGCTGCGCCGCGTTCTCGCTGCAGACCTCGCGTGAGCGTCGCCGCTCCAGAGTTGGCGCGTGAAATCGCGCGCAGACGGACGTTTGCGATCATCTCCCATCCGGACGCCGGCAAGACCACGCTGACTGAGAAGCTGCTGCTGTTCGGCGGCGCGATTCAAATGGCAGGCACCGTCAAGGGCCGCAAGGCGACGCGCCATGCGACCTCCGATTGGATGCGCCTCGAGCAACAGCGCGGGATCTCGGTGACCTCGTCGGTCATGCAGTTTCCCTACGAGGACTGCATCGTGAATCTGCTCGACACGCCGGGCCACGAGGACTTCTCCGAAGACACCTACCGCACGCTCACGGCGGTGGATTCGGCGCTCATGGTCATCGACTGCGCGAAAGGCGTCGAGGAGCGCACGATCAAACTCATGGACGTTTGCCGGCTGCGCGACACACCCATCATGACCTTCGTCAACAAGCTCGACCGCGACGGCCGGGCGCCGATCGAGTTGCTCGACGAGATCGAGAGCGTGCTCAAGATCGAATGCACGCCGCTGACCTGGCCGATCGGCATGGGGCGCGACCTGCTCGGCGTCTATCATCTGCTCGAGGACCGCATCCACATTTACGTGCCGGTCGAGAAGGGCAGGGCCGGCAGCCACGAGACGATCGAGCGACTTGCGAGCGGCGAAGCGCGCGAGTTTCTCGGGCGTAGCTACGCGGCCTTCGTCGACGAAGTGGACCTGGTGCGCGGCGCGAGCCCGAGCTTCGACCTTGCCCGCTACCGCTCTGCCAAGCAGACGCCGGTGTTCTTCGGCTCGGCCGTCAACAATTTCGGCGTGCGCGAGCTGCTCACGGCCTTCGTGAGGCATTCGCCGGGGCCGAAGCCGCGCCCCACGCTGCAGCGCGAGGTGCATGCCGAGGAAGACAAGCTGACCGGCTTCGTATTCAAGATTCAGGCCAACATGGACCCGGGGCACCGCGATCGCATCGCCTTCATGCGCCTGTGTTCGGGGCGCTATGTGAAGGGCATGCGGCTGCATCACGTGCGCCTCGACAAGGACGTGCGCATCGCCGACGCGTTGACGTTTCTCGCGGCCGATCGCAGCCAGGCCGACGAAGCCTACGCGGGCGACATCATCGGGCTGCACAATCACGGCACGATCAACATCGGCGACACCTTCACCGAGGGCGAGGAGCTCAACTTCACGGGCGTTCCGAACTTTGCGCCCGAGCTGTTCCGACGCGCGGTTCTCAAGGACCCGCTGCGCATGAAGGCGCTTCAAAAAGGCCTCTCGCAGCTATGCGAGGAGGGCGCGACGCAGCTGTTCAAGCCGCTGCGCAACAACGACCTGATCCTCGGCGCGATCGGCCAGCTGCAATTCGAGGTCGTCGCGTTCCGGCTCGCCGACGAATACAACGTGCAGTGCGTGTTCGAACCCATCAATGTCGCGGTCGCGCGTTGGGTGCGGCTCAAGGACGAAAAGCGGCTCGCGGAATTTCGCGACAAGGCGCACGACAATCTCGCGGTTGACCACGCCGGCGAGCTCGTCTACCTCGCGCCGACGCGCGTCAACATGGGACTTGACCGAGGAGCGCTGGCCGGAGATCGAGTTTCTCAAGACGCGCGAGAATCTCGCGGCCTGAAGGCGCGCACCGCGAGCGCGAACCGGCCGATCTCGGCGCGCGAGTGGGCCTTGCCGTAACGCAGTTCACTGTACCGCCGGCACAGGACGACGACGGCCGGCGCAAGATCGGGCCGCGCGGCCGCGACACGCGCCGCGTAGCTTTCCGCCCCTTCGTATGCGGCGCGCGGCAGCCCCCGCGCCGCGAGCTTTGCGCAGAGCCGCGCATAGGCGCGCGACAGCGCGTCGGTGGGCCGGTAGCTGAGCTCGCGCCGGACCTGCCAGGTGAGCCAAGCCAGAGCCATGCTGAGCGCAACACCGAGCACCAGCACGAGCTTTTGCGCGTCGGGCTCGGGAATCTTGAGGTACTCGAGCAGCGCCTGCTGTGAGGCGGGGTTGTAGCGCAGGATTTCCGAGCGCCACGTCTCGCGCATCGCGTCGATGCGCATTCGCAGGTCCGTGAGCCAAGGCAGATTTCCGCCGAGCTGGATGTTCGTGGCCGCGATCTCGCTTTCGGCGTCGCGCAAGCGGCGATCGACGCGCGACGGGTCGATCGCGGCGGTCGGATCCACGCGCGTCCAGCCGCTGCCCTCGATCCACACCTCGACCCAGGCGTGCGCGTCGCTCTGGCGCAGGATCCAAGCGTGCGCATAGCGGTTGTAGGTGCCCCCGACATAACCGGTCACGACGCGCGCCGGGATGCCCGCGGCTCGCATCAGCACCGCGAACGCGGAGGCATAGTGCCCGCAGAAGCCGCGCTTGGTGTCGAACAGAAACTCATCGACGGAATTGGCGCCGAGCGGCGGCGGCTCGAGCGTGTAGTAGTACTCCTGCGTGTGCAGCAGCTCGAGCACGCTGCGGACAATTCGCTGTCTTCCGGGTGCTCGCGGTGCAGCTGCTGCGCAAAGGCAGTCGAGCGCGGATTGCTGCGAAGCGGCAGCCGCAGGTCGCGCGCGCGCGTTGCGGGTGCAAGGTCCTGCTCAAAGCGGCCTTGCTGTGCGAAATCGCGGTCACGTCGGTCGGCGCGTGACATGGATCCGGACTGCAGCAGCACGAGATCCGCCGCTCATGTGAGCGTTGGGAGTCGGCCTGCGTCGGCCAATCGAGCGTATAGATCCACGGATGCGGGTAGGGTTCGAGGCTCACTGTGTAACGGTAGGCCGGCCCCTCCGGCACGAATGCGGGCGCCGCGCAGAAACCGGGTCGGCTCGGCGCCAGGTGCGGCCGTCGAAAATGTGCAGCACGGGTCCGCGCCAATAGCGCTCTTTCGCGAGCGGATAGGCGCCGTCGAAGCGAACCCGGAACGCGACATCGTCGGAGAGCGCGAGGTCCGTGATGTCGCCGGGGCTCATGGTATCGCCGAGCCCGGAATGGTCGCTCACGCCGGGACCGCCGACGCGCCACAAGGGCTCGGCGAATCGCGGAAAAAACAGCCAGAGAATCAGCGCGAGCGGCGCCGCCTGCAGCAGCATCGCGTCCCGAGTAGCGCAGGCTCGCGCGCCAGTTCGGGCCCGGCTGCGAGACCGTTAGGCGCAGCAGCGTCGCGGTCGTGAGCCAGCAAACCCCGACCAGATAGGCAAGCAGCCACAGGGACTCGCCCGCGAGCAAGGCCGCGAGACTCAAGAAGTAGACGATCAAGATGATCACGCAAACGTCACGATCGACGCGCGTCTCGAGCAGCTTCAATCCCGCCCATGAGCGCGAGCAGCGACGTGCCGGCCTTGATGCCGTTGAAGGTATGAAATTGCGACGAACAACAGCGCGATCGCGAGCAGCGCGATCAAGATGCGCAACACTTGGGGCGGCGCGTCGCGGCCGCGTGCTGCGAGCCCCAAGCGGATCGCCGCGGCCGCCGCGCAGGTCCCGAGCACCCAGACCGGAATACCGCCGATGTGCGGCGCGAGACTGAGAGCGAGGCAGCCCGTGGTCCACAGCAGGCGCTCGTAGCCGATGCGCGGCGCGATCACGGCGCCGCTCCGCCCGAGAAAGCGCGCGAGGGCGCGCAAGCACTGTGACGGTGTGCCGCACCCCGGCCGATCTCGACTTCGTGCCCGGCAAGCGCATGCCGAATGCGCGCCCCGCTGCCTCCATGTCGAGCACCCAGCGGCACAGCTGGGACAGTCGCGCCTCCGGCTCCAGATCCCCGAGCGCATTCCAGTCGAGCCATTCGGGCTCGGCGGCGACACTGCTGTAGTTGCGTACCGCCGCATCCTGGCCGCGCGCGAGCACTTTCCAGGCCATGTGCTTGAGCGGCATGCCCGGCGCATAGGCGCGCAGCCCCGCAAAGTCCTCGTCGCCGGGCAAGTCGGCGGCCGCCGCCGCGCCATGGCCGCCGGCACCGCTCGCGAGCGGCCGCTCGCCCCGCGGGTGCGAGGCGCGACATAGATCGTCAACGGCGCGTGCACGTAGCTCCACGCGCGAAACCAGCCGAACGGATAGCGCGTGCAAAGCTCGAACTGCTCGAGTCGCAGCACCCCGCGCAGCGGGGTCGGCAGCGCGACCGCCACGGCAGTTTGTGCGCCTTGCCGGCGACGCTTGAGGTTGCCGCCGCGTCCGGCGCCGGCTATCGGCGCAGCGGATTTCAACGTCCCACCGGTCGAGGCCCGACTCGTTGCGGATAACGAATTCCAGCAGTGCGCGGTCGCCCGCGAAACCGTCGGCTTCGGGCGCCGTGTCGATCTTGATTCCGAGCAGATTGCGATGACAATGGTGCATGCCGACGAGCGCGGTGCTCGCCATCAGAAACGCGAACGCCAACCCTAGGTTGCTGCCGTAGTTCAAGCCGGCGAGCATCATTGCGCACGATCAGCGCGGCGAGGCGCAGGCCGTAGCCCGACGGTAGGATGTAAATGCGGCGCCGCCCGATCGTGTGCGGCAGGGCGTCGCGGCCGAATCGGCGTGCAGCCCAGGCACGGAGTCTGCGCGCGGCCGCGTGACGCAGGCTGCTCAAGGGATGGGCACGGCCTCGAGCAGCCGAGCCACGGGATTCGAGCTGCCGTCGCGCTGGCGGATGCGGTGTTCGACGACAGGCGCGAGCACCGCTTGCACGTGTTCCGGCAGCACCGCGGACCGTCCTGCGATCAGCGCCCAGGCGCGTGCGGCGCGCAGCAAGCCGATCGCCGCGCGCGGCGAGAGGCCGTGGCCCATCCCTAGTTGATTGCGCGTGAAGGCGACCAGCGCTTGTACGTAGTCGAGCAGCGGCGCCGCGACGTGCACGCCGAGCACGCGCTGCTGCAGGGCATTGAAGCGGGCGGCGTCGATGACCGTCGGCAGGCTTGCGATGAGTTCGCGCCGGTCGACGCCGCGCAGCAGCTCGCGCTCCGCCGCGGCGGCCGGGTAGCCGAGATGCACGCGCATCAGGAAGCGGTCTAGTTGCGACTCGGGCAGCGGGAAGGTGCCGACCTGGTCCTGAGGATTTTGGGTCGCGATCACGAAGAACGGGTCGGGCAGGGGCATGGAGCGCCCGTCGAGCGTGACCTGATGCTCCTCCATCGCTTCGAGCAGCGCACTTTGCGCCTTCGGCGACGCGCGGTTGATTTCGTCGGCGAGCACCAGCTGCGCAAAGATCGGTCCCTGCTGGAAGCGAAAGCCGCCGGACTCGCGGTCGTAGATCGATACGCCGAGTACGTCGGCGGGCAGCAGGTCGCTCGTGAATTGGATGCGCTGGAACGAGAGCCCGAGCGTCTTGGCGAGCGCGTGTGCGAGCGTCGTCTTGCCGACGCCCGGCATGTCCTCGATCAGCAAATGGCCGCGCGCGAGCAAGCATGCGAGACACAGCCGGATTTGGGCGTCTTTGCCCAGGATCACGCGGCCGAGTTGCTCGAGGATCGCTTCGAGTCCGGCATCCGCGGAGCCGGGGTCGGTGCCGTGCCGGGCACGCAGGCCGTTATTGGCGGTAATGGGCGTCATGACATCCAATCGGACCATTGGAACGGTCCTCGGGCGCAAGGACTTGCGTCACCCATCGAGGAGCTTGCGCACCCGCGCCATTTGGGCGTCCAACTGCCGGATTTCCATGTCGAGGTCGACCAGGCGGCGCTCGTCCTTGGCGACGATCTCGGCCGGAGCATTCTTCGCGAACTCGCCGTTCGCCAGTTTGGCCGCGAGCTTGTCACGTTCGCTCTCGGATTTGCGCCGTCGGCGTTCGAGCCGGTCGAACTCGGCGGCCGGGTCGATCAGACCCTGCATCGGGACGAGGATCTCGAGCCCGCCCAACAGCGCGACCGCCGAGATCGGCGCCGCCTGCCCATCGGCTAGGACTCGCGGCGCATTGATGCCGGCGAGGCGCGTGAGGAACCCCGAGTTCGCGGCGAGGTAGCCGAGGTCCTGCGGCGAGGCATTTTGCAGTACGACGTCGATCTTGCGGCTCGGGGCGATGTCCATTTCGCCGCGGATCTGACGAATACCGAGAATGAAATCGCGAACCCAGGCCATCTCGCGATCCGCAGCCGCGTCGAGCGGCAGCGACCCGGGCTCGGGGTAGGCTGCGCGCATCAGCAGGTCGCCGTCGATGCCGGCGCGTTCGCGCACGCGCTGCCAAATCTCCTCGCTGATGAACGGCGCCACCGGATGCAGCATGCGCAGCAGCGTCTCGAGCGTGGTGATCAGCGTGACACGCGTTCCGCGGCGTTCGGCTTCGGTGGACTCCTCCGACTGCAGCACGGCCTTCGACAGCTCGAGATACCAGTCGCAAAATTCGTGCCAGGTGAATTCGTAGAGCGCCGTGACGACCGACGTCGAGCCGATAGTCCGCGAAGCCCGCATGAATACGTTCGAGCGCCGACCCGAGGCGCGAGCGGATCCAGCGATCGGGCAAGCTCAAGGCGGCCCCTTCGCGCGATAAATCGGCGCCCTCGAGGTTCATGAGCGCGTAGCGCGCGGCGTTCCACAGCTTGTTGCAGAAGTTGCGGTAGTTCTCGACGCGCGCCATGTCGAATCTCAGGTCGCGGCTTTGCGTCGCCAGCGATCCGAACGCCAGTCGCAGCGCGTCGGTTCCGAACGCCGCGATCCCGGCCGGGAATTGTTTGCGCGTCGCCTTCTCGATGGCGGGCTTCATCTGCGGCTGCATGAGGCCGCTCGTGCGCTTGGCGAGCAGCGCATCGAGCGCGATGCCGTCGACGATGTCGAGCGGATCGATGACGTTGCCCTTCGACTTGGACATCTTCTGGCCGTCGTTGTCGCGGATCAATCCATGCACGTAGACCTCGCGGAACGGCACGTCGCCGGCGAATTTGAGTCCCATCATGATCATGCGCGCGACCCAGAAGAAAATGATGTCGAAGCCGGTCACGAGCACCGAGGTCGGGTAATAGGCCGCCAGATCGCGCGTGCGCCCGGGCCAGCCCTGCGTCGAGAACGGCCAGAGCGCCGAGGAGAACCAGGTGTCGAGCACGTCCTCGTCCTGCCGCAGGGCGACGCCGGCGCCGAGCGCGTGAGCGCTGCGCACTTCGGCTTCGCTGCGCCCGACGTACCATTGTCCTTCGGCGTCGTACCAGGCCGGAATCCGGTGTCCCCACCAGAGCTGGCGGCTGATGCACCAGTCCTTGATGTTGCGCATCCATTCGAAGTAGACGGTCGACCAGTTCTCGGGCACGAAGCGGATGCGCCCCTCATCGACCGCCGCGATCGCCGGCGCCGCGAGCGGCGCGATCTTGACGAACCACTGGTCGGTGAGCAGCGGCTCGAGCACCGCCCCGCTGCGATCGCCGCGCGGCACCGTGAGCTTGTGCGGCCTCGATGCGCTCGATGAGCCCCTCGGCCTCGAGATCCGCGATCAGCGCGCGTGCGCGCGGCGCCGCGCTCGAGGCCGCGATACGCGGCCGGCACGTTGTCGTTGAGATGCGCCTCGGGCGTCATGATGTTGATCATCGGCAGCGCATGTCGCAGTCCAACTTCGTAGTCATTGAAATCATGCGCCGGCGTGATCTTGACGCAGCCGCTGCCGAACGCCGGGTCGACGTAAGCGTCGGCGATGACCGGGATCTCGCGGCGAAGTCAGCGGCAGGTGCACGCTGCCGGCCGATCAGATGCCGGTAGCGTTCGTCGTCGGGATGCACCGCGACTGCGCTGTCGCCGAACAGCGTTTCGGGGCGGGTCGTCGCCACGACCAGAGTGTCCGCCGCCGTCCGCGAGCGGATAGCGCAGGTGCCAGAGGCTGCCCTGTTCCTCGTCGGCGGCCACTTCGAGATCCGACAGCGCGGTCTTGAGCACCGGATCCCAATTGACGAGCCGCTTGCCGCGATAGATCAGGCCCTCCGCATAGAGGCGCACGAACACCTCGGTGACGGCCGCCGAGAGCCCCGGATCCATCGTGAAGCGATCGCGCTGCCAGTCGACCGACGCGCCGAGGCGGCGCAGCTGATTGGCGATCAGGCCGCCGGACTGCGCCTTCCATTTCCAGACGCGCTCGATGAACGCCTCGCGGCCGAGCTCGATGCGGCTCGAGCCCTCGGCGTCGAGCTGGCGCTCGACGACCATCTGCGTCGCGATGCCCGCATGATCGGTGCCCGGCTGCCAAAGCGTGTCGAAGCCGCGCATGCGATGGTAGCGGATCAGCGCGTCCATGATCGTGTCTTGAAACGCGTGGCCCATGTGCAGCGTGCCGGTGACGTTGGGCGGGGGAATGACGATCGAGTATGCGGGGCCATCGCCCGCTCGGCTCGAATGCGCCGCTGGCTTCCCAGCGCGCATAAGATGCGCGCCTCGATATCCGCGGGCGAGAAGGCTTTATCCATGGTTCAAATTGGGGGGTTGCCGGTCGAGTTTCAAATATCGATGGCCGCATCGATTTGGTGGGTTTCCAGCGACAACTGTAGCTCACGATAGCATTTAAAGCGCTCGCGGCCGAGGCGCTTGCGCTCGGCATCAGCGTCGATGATCTCGGCGATGCGCTCGAAGCGCTCGAGTCTGGCCCGGCATGCGGTTGCTGAGATTGATCAGCAGGTCGGCGCCCGGGCCGCCGTTCGGATCCGCAGTCAGGTAGACGGGCGCGGCCGTGTCGCGGCATGCGTCGTCGCGGTAGATCTCGTGCGGCACGAAGGCGCGGTCGTTGAAGGTCCACAGCATGATCGTCGAGCAGGCGCGCATCGGCGTCCGAGTCGGTGAGAATCGCGACTTTCAGCGTGCGCCCGTAGGCTTTCTCGGTCAGCCGGCAGGCGAATGTCCAGCCCTGTCTCGGCGTTGCATCCTTGAGCACGTAGAAGTCGACGCGCCCCGTCATGTGGCGCTCGGCGCGCGCAGCAGGAAGTCCACGAGCAAGGGCACGGGCCGGCCTGTGCTGCTCTTCTGCGCGCCGCTGAGCCATGCCGTGCCTGCGACGTCGAGATGCGCCCAGTTCAAGTCCTTCGCGAATTTCCAGAGGAACGAGGCCGCGGTGCTCGCTCCGCCCTCGCGGCCGCCGATGTTCGCCATGTCGGCGAAATTGGTTTTCAGTTGCTCGGCGTATTCTTCGCCGCTCGGCAGGCGCCAGGCGCGATCGTCCGCGCGAATGCCCGCCGACTCGAGTTCGCTCGCGAGCACTTCGTTGTTGCTCATCAGGCCGCTGTAGTGGTTGCCGAGCGCGATGACGCAGGCGCCGGTCAAGCGTCGCGACGTCGACGATCGGCCGCCGGCTTGAATCGTCGGCTGTAGGTGATCGCGTCGCAGAGGATCAGTCGGCCTTCGGCGTCGGTGTTGAGGATCTCGACGGTTTGGCCCGACATCGTCGTCACGACGTCGGCGGGCCTCGTCGCGGTGCCGCTCGGCATGTTCTCGCAGGACTGGCGATGATCACGACGAGATTGATCGGCAGCGCGAGTTCGGCGACGCTGCGCAGCGCGCCGAGCACGGTTGCCGCGCCGCTCATGTCGAACTTCATTTCGTCCATCGCGGGCGGCTCCTTGAGCGAAATGCCGCCGGAATCGAAGGTGATGCCTTTGCCGATCAGGCAAATCGGCGCGACGTCGCGCTTCGCACCGCGGTACTCGCAAACGATGAGCCGCGGCGGCTCGGCCGAACCCTGCGTCACGGCGAGAAACGCGCCCATCTGGAGCGCCTTGATTTGGCGCTCGTGCAGCACGCGCGTGCGGATGCGCGGCCATTGCTTGGCAAGCCTCAGCGCCTGATTGGCGAGATAGCTCGGCGTGCAGATATTCGGCGGCAGGTTCGCGAGGTCGCGCGCAAAGCTCGAGGCCGCTGCCGATCGCCGTGCCGATCTTTAAGCCTTGTTCGCCGGTTCTTGCGGACTTGGCATCCGGCATCGCGAGATCCAGGCGCTTGAGGCGTGCGGGTTTCGGCTTGGCACCGGTCTTGAGGTCCGGTATCTTGTAGCGCTGCATCAGAAAGGTCTCGGCCGCGATTCTGGCGCGATACAGCAGATCCAGATCCCGCGGCTCCTCGAGCGCGAGGTAGACGGCGGCGTCGGCGGCGCCGGTCTTGGCCACCGCCTGCGCGGCCGTTTGCAGCGCTTTGCGGTAGGGCTTGCGGCCAAAGCTCGCGCGCGCACCCAGGCCGATCAGCAGCACGCGCGCCGCGCGCGCACCCATGGGCCGCGCGAGCAGCAGCGAGTCGCCGAGCTTGCCCGCGAAGTCGCCGGCGGCGTGTAGTTTGCGGATCGAGCCGCCGGTCTGTGCATCGATCAAGAGCGCCGCGACCCCTAAATCCCCGTTCTCGTAAACGCCGACGACGGCGCAAGCGGAGGCGGTCCTTGCTTTGTTATCGACGATCGTCTTGAATTCCATGTCCGGTTCCTCTGGTTACGCGCGCGGCTTCTTGAAGCTCATTATTCACAAATAGTTTACTCGATTATGCTTGAGGCTCTAAGCTCGCTGCCATGAAATGGACTGTCCAACGCTATGTTTTACGCGAGGTCGTGCAGACCTGGGTGGCGGTTACCGGTGTGCTCGTCGGCGATCCTGCTAGCCAACCAGCTCTCGCGGGTGCTCGGGCAGGCGGCCGATAATCAGTATGGCCGACACGTGGTTTTCGATCTGATTGCGCTCGGCGCGATCATGAATTTCTCGGTGATCGTGCCGGTGAGCATGCTGCTGGCGGTGGTCCTCACGCTCGGGCGCCTCTATCACGACAGCGAGATGGCCGCGCTGCAGGCCTGCGGCTTCGGTCCCGCGCGGCTGCTGCCTCCGCTGATGCTGTTCGCCGCCGTGATCGCGGTCGGCCTGGGCTGGCTCACGTTCTTCCAGGTGCCGGCGGCCGACAAGGAGGTGCAGCTGCTGCGCCAATCGGCGATCAAGGAGGCGCAGTTCGGGCAGCTCGACGCGGGGCGCTTCCGTTCTTTCAGCGGCGGAGACGCGGTGTTCTATGCCGAGCGCGTCGACGAGGATGGCGTCCTGCACAACGTGTTCGTACAGCGCCAATCTGCGGGGCGCATCGAGGTGGCGCTCGCGGACTCCGCGACCTACACGAAGGGCGCGGCCGACGGCACGCATCTGGTCACGCTCTACAACGGCCGCCGCTACGAGGGTGAGCCCGGCAGAGCGGATTTTCGGGTCATCGAATTTCGCGAGCACGGCATCCCGATCATCACACCGACGACGCTGCGCTGGCACCACCGATCCCGACACCAAGCCGACTCTCGAGCTGCTGGGTTCGCTCGCGCCGTCGGATATCGCGCAGCTGGAAATCCGCAGCTCCGCACCGATCATGCTGCTGCTGCTGACGATGATCGCGGTGCCTTTGAGCCGGCTCAAGCCGCGCCAGGGCCGCTATGCGCGCTTGGGCGCGGCCCTGCTCACATATTTTTTCTATTCGAATCTGCTGTCGGCGGCGAAAGTCTGGGTCGTCAAAGGCATCCTGCCGCCGGCTGATCGGCGTTTGGTGGGTGCACTTGATCGCGCTTGGCTCGCGTCTGTATCTGCTGCTGCGCGGATCGCCGCGCGGAACGCTGGTTCACGGCCGGCGGCGCAGCCCGCATGAACATTCTCGATCGCTACCTATATCGGACCGTGATCGTCTATGCACTCATGGCGCTATGCGGTGCTGCTGACCCTCGGCGCCTTGTTCCTGTTCATCAGCGAACAGGGCGACATCGGCGTCGGCAACTACCACGCGGGCGATGCGTTTCTGTACACGCTGCTGAATCTGCCGCAGCAGGCGTTCGACATTCTGCCGATCGCCGCGATGATCGGCGCGCTCATGGGCCTCGGCAATCTCGCCGCCGGCAGCGAACTCGTCGTGACCCGCGCCTCGGGGATTTCGATCTGGCGCGTCGCTTGGCCGGTGGGTTTGGCGGGGCTCACGCTCGCGCTCGCGATGTACGGGATCGGCGAGTACGCGGCGCCGCCGATGGCGCAGTTCGCGAAGCGCGAAAAGACCTCGAGCAAACTCGCCGACGTGAGTTTCGCGGGCCACAGCGCGGCCTGGGTCAAGGACGGCAACCGGATCCTGCGGCTGCAGACCGGCGAGGTCGCGGAGGAGTTCGGCGGCGTCTCGCTGTTTACGCTCAGCGGCCCCTCGCGCCTGCAGTCGATCCAGCAGGCCGACGGCATCGAGGCGGCGATCCGGCCGGCCAATGGCATCTGCACAACGTAGTGACCTCGAGATTCGACGGCGACCGCATCGACGCGAATCGGCCAAGGAGGTCACGATCCGCTCGACGATCAACAGCGCATTCCTCGGCCTCGCGGCGACCGACCCAGATCTACTACGCTGCGCGGGCTCGCCGGGCTACATCGATCACCTGCGCCGCAATAAGCCTCGAGACCGCCTACGCTCGAGATCGGCTTCTGGTCGCGCATCGCGCGCATGTTCGCGGTCGTCGTCGTGACGCTGCTCGCGCTGCCGTTCGTGTTCGGCCCGCTGCGCACGACCGGCGCCGGCACCCGAACCGTCATCGGCATCCTGTTGGGTGTCGTGTTTTTCTTGATCACGCGCACGATCGAGAACGGCGGTCAGCTGTTCGGGCTTGAACCCCGTGCTGGTCGGCTGGCTGCCGACCGCGGTGATCGCTGCATGCACGATCATTGCGATATCACGAACGCGTTAGGTAAGCAGCCGAGTCTTCGATAGGCGGTCGTGCAGCGCGAGGCGCTGCGGATCGACGATAGAGCCACAGCACGCCGAGTGCCGCGGGCAGCCAGGCTGCAACTGCGCAAATGAATCGAAGTGCGGCCGGCCCGCCTCGAGCCGCATGCCGCGCTCGTCGACCGCGCAGAGATGCCAGGCGCGCATGCCGAGCGTCTGGCCGCTGCGCGCCCAATTGGCGACGAAATATCCGCGACGACGCGGCGAGTCCGGCGCGATACAGGTAGGTCCAGGCGCCGGCGCTCTCCGGCAGAATCGCGCGGCCGTGCGTCAGAACGAGAGCGCTGCCGCCGTGAATGCGACGAGCAGCGCGGCCAGCAGCAGACCGTCGTAGAGCAGGGCCGCCGCACGGCGCGGAAATCCCGCGCTGACGCCGGCGATCAATGATCGGCGGCGGGGGAGCCGCGGTCGGCGGCGACCGCTGGAATCGGCGAAGTGTGCGGCTTCGGCGAAGCGGGCGGCCGGCGCGGGAGCGGCCTTGGCGTAGAGGCCGGTGTAGCGCCGCGGCCGGCCTGGACGCCGGCGCCGGCTTCGGCTGCAGTAGGCTCTCGAGCGGCCGGAACATTGCGTCGTACCGATATCGCGCGAATCGGAATGCGCGGCCCTTGGCCTTGGCATCGAGCGCCGAAGTTTTTGGCGGAGACGATCGAGATCCAGCGCTTCTCGCCGACGCTCGCGCCGGTCAGCGTAAGCCTTATCGCCGTCCGAGAGCGTGAGCGTGAGCGTCGCGGGTTTGCTGAAATCGATGCTGCTCGCGGCCGCGACGTCATCGGCCGCGAGATTCCCGAACGCGGTCGGCGAAGGTGCCAGCGATTTGCCGTCCAAGGCCGATCGGCCCGCGGGGACAGCTGTCGAGCGCAAACGCGTCACCTGCGGGTCCGACGCGGTGCAAGCGCATAGCCGGCGCCGTCGGCCGGCTGGACCGCGAGGCTCTGGATCTTCGCGAGCGGGATATCGACAGGCGGGCATCGATCCAATACGCGCGGCTCGGTCTCGAACGAGATGCCGGGTTCTGCGAGGTAGCTGGCCGCCTCGGCCGACGAAGCGCACGAAATTGCCGTTGCCGGACGGCTTGCCGACGATCAGCGCTGTCGAGCCGTGCGCTGTGACGACCGAGATCTCGGACCCGACGCGCCCGGCTTGGCCGGGTCCTCGACGCCGATCGGTCGCATAGTTCGCCGGATTGGAGGTCTTCTCCTCGGTTCGCGCGCGCCTCGCTGAGGGCGAGCAGAAGTCGGCGCAGCTTGAGCACGTCGGCTGGATAATCGCCGAGTTCGGCGACTGTCCACTCGGCGCCGTTGCGCCGCAGACTGACCGAGGGCTTGTCTCCGGCCTTGCGAATCGTCACTGCGGTGACGGCATTGAGATCGGTGCCGAGCTGCGGCAGCAGCACGCCGCTCTGCGAGTCGTGCGTGAGGTGGTGCCGGCCGCCAGCAGCAGCGCGAGGGCGAGCGCGACCACCGCGGCTGCGGCGAGCAGCAGAGAAACCGCTGCCGGCTCATGGCGCGCTCGCCGCGAGCGCTCTTGCGGCGGCGGCGGCCGGCAAGTGCGAACACGCCCGCGGCGGCCACGATCAGCGGCATCAGCGCGATGTCGATCGCCTTGAGCCGCGATTCGAGGCGGTCGATATCGACGTCGAGACCGCGCTGGGTTTCGCGCAGTTCACGGCGAATCCGCGTCTTCTCGGCCGTGAAGCGCTTGAGCTCCTGCTCCTGTTCGGACGAGATCAGCTGCGAGGACTGATCGTCGCGCTTGGTCTGCAGTTCGACGAGCTTGGATTCGGTCTGCTTGAGCTGCGACTGCAGTTCGAGCGCCTTGCTGCGCAGGCGGTCGTCGGCATTGCGCTTGAGCGCCTCGATGCGGTCGAACGGCCGATTGAAGTTCGCGCGGCCGCGGATGCTGATCAGAGCGCTGCTGCCGCCCAAGTTGTCGAGGATGTTGCTGATGAGATCGCCGTTGTTTGCGAAGGCCTGTGCGAAGCGCTGGCCGAACATCTGGCGGGTTTCGACCCACATGAAGTCGAGCAGCATGTCGGTGTCGGCGATGATCACGATGTTCGCGGGTGCGCTGGTCTTGGCGAGGTGCGCGACCGGAGGTCCCTGCGCCGGCTTCGCATCGGGCGGCGGGCCGCCGGGAAACGCCGAGGCCAGGTTGCCCGTGATCCGGGCCGCGAGTGCGTAGCGCACGCCGGTGGGCTTGAAGCCGTCGCGCAGTGTCGCGGGATCGGTGAGTCCGTTGAAGCGCTGCGCCGGGATGGGAGCGGCGGACGTCGAGGTCTGCAGCAGCGGCTCGAAGCTCGTCGTCGCGCCGGGACGCGGCGCGAGAAATCCGGCCGTTGCCATGTTGATCGATTCGAGCGAACCGGTGACGACGTCCTTTTCCTCGAGGTCGTCATGATGCAGGCCGAGAATCGCGATGTGCCGTAGCGGCGGTCCTTGCATGCTGGTGCGCACTTCGAGCCCGAGCGTGAGATCGCCGATGACCTTGCCGGGATCGTAGGCGACCCCCCAGGCACTCAGCAGCGGCTCGAGATTCGAGGCGTGGTTCGCCATCGCGGCGGCCATCGGATTCGACGGATCCTGTCCGCCCGTGTCGGCGCCCGAGTAGGGATCGAGCAGCAGCAGCACCCGGCCTCCGCGCATCACGAACTGGTCGATCGCGTAGAGCGTTTTCTGCGGGAGGTTTTTCGGGTGCACCAGCATCAGCACATCGACGTCCGCATCGATCAGCGCGATGTCGGCATTGAGCGTACGCAGCGTGAACAGTTGATCGATCTCGGAAACGATCGGCCAGGGCTCGCCCATCTGGCCGGTCATCGGATTGAACTGTCCCTGCATGTCGAGCGAGCTCAACAGCCCGATCACCGGCTTTTTCGGCGTGCCGAGTTCATGAATGAGCTTCGCGACGTCGTACTCGAGAAACGCCTCGCGTTCCGCCTGGAACGCCGGAATCACCGAGCGCCCGTCGGTCGAATTGGTGCCGGCGAGCCCGAAGAAGATCGGCTCGCCGCCGGCTGCCGATTGCAAGGACTGCACGCCGAACGAGGAGGCGCGGTCCTCTTCGTCGGAAAACGGCTGCGGATCGACGACGCGCAGCCGAATCTTGCCGCCGGAGCGCGCCGCGATTTCCTCTAGAAACTCCCGGACCCGCGTCGCATAGGGCAGCAGCAAGGGCGTCTGCTTGGCCGCGGCATCGCGCGAAAAATAGAAATAGAGGTTGACCGGCTCCTTGAGCTGCGCGAGCACTTCACCCGTACCCGGGCTCAAGGTGTAGAGCCGATTCTGCGTGAGATCGAGGCGCACGCCGCGCAGCAGCAGGTTCGAGAGAGCGACGACCGCGAGAAACAGGATCGCGAGCGCGGCGAGTCCGCCGACGCCGAAGCCCGTGCGCCGCCAGGATGCAGTGCGCATGCTCATTCTGCCTTCTTCATGTCGAGTATCAACGCGGTCGCAGTCAGCCAAAAGCCGATCAGCGCACCGAAATAAACGAGATCGCGCAAGTCAATGACACCCTTGGATATCGCGTCGAAGTGCGTCAGGAAGCTCAAGGAGGCGATCGCATCGACGAGCGCGGACGGCAGCACGCCGCGCACGAAATCGAGCACCAGCGGGAAGCCCGACAGCAGGAACAGCAGCCCGACGAGCGCCGCGGTCACGAACGCGATGACTTGGTTGCGAGTCGCGGCCGAGAGGCAGGTGCCGATTGCGAGAAACCCGCCCGCAAGCAACCAGCTGCCGAAGTAGGCGGCCAGGATCGCGCCGTTGTCCGGCGATCCGAGGTAATTGACGGTGACCCAAATCGGGAACGTCAGCAGCAGCGCGACGCCCGCGAAACACCAGGCCGCGAGGAATTTACCGACGACCGCCTGCCATAAATTGATCGGCAGCGTCATCAGTAATTCGATGCTGCCGCTGTTGCGCTCCTCGGCCCAGAGGCGCATCGAAATCGCTGGAATCAGCACGAGGTAAATCCATGGGTGCCAGCGGAAGAACGGCTGCAGGTCGGCCTGGCCGCGCTCGAAGAAGCCGCCGACTTGAAACGTGAATACCGAGGCGAGCACCAGGAATATCACGATGAACACGTAGGCGAGCGGAGTCGCGAAATAGCTGCGCAATTCACGCCGGAAAATCACGGCAACTTGATTCATGGGCGTGCTTTGGCGGGTAGCTGGGTCAGGGACCGGAATACTTCGTCGAGTCTGCCCGATTCCAAGTGCAGCTCCGGCACGCTCCAGCCCGCTGTGGCGATCAGCGCGCTGATCGCCGGCAGCGGATTTTTGCCGGGCGCCGGGATCGCCGTGAGACGCAGCTCGCGCGCCAGCGACTCGATCTGCGCGACTTCGGGCAGCGCCGCGATCTCGGAGCCCGCCGCCGCGAGCTGTTCGGGCTTCTCGAAGCGCAGGCTCACCGCATTGTGGTAACGCGAGCGCGCCTCGAGCGCGGTCGGCGTGTCGTCCGCCACGATGCGGCCGTCGGCGATGATGATCGCGCGCGTGCAGACCTCGTGGACCTCCTCGAGGATGTGGGTCGAAACGATCACCAATTTTTCCTTGCTGAGTTCGTTGATGAGGCGGCGGACCTCGTGTTTCTGATTCGGATCGAGACCGTCGGTCGGTTCGTCGAGAATCAGGACCTGCGGGTCGTGGATCAGGGCCTGGGCGAGGCCTACGCGGCGCCGGAACCCCTTGGAGAGCGTCTCGACGACCTGGTTAATGACGCCCGCGAGCCCGAGGCGCTCGACCACGATCGCGCGCCGCTCGCTCCGATGTGCGCCGCGCAGTCCGCGAATGTCGGCGACGAAATCCAAGAATTCCGCGACCGTCATCTCGCCGTAGCTCGGTGCGCCTTCCGGCAGGTAGCCCATGCAAGTCTTGGCCGCAACTGCATCGCGCTCGATGTCGTGTCCGCAGACCGAGACCGCGCCCGTCGAGGGCGCGACGAAGCCGGCGATCATGCGCATCGTCGTCGACTTGCCCGCGCCGTTTGCGCCCAAGAAGCCGAGCACTTCGCCGGGCGCGACCGTAAAGCTCAAATCATCGACAGCCAGTTTGGCGCCGTAGCGCTTGGACAGATGCGTAATCGTAATCATTGGCGCCTTGGAGCAGTCGACCGCTCGGAAGTTCCCCACATGAAACGGCTAACCGCCGTGGTGTCAGCCGTTCCCCGTTTTCTTGTCGAGAACCGCTTTATTTTCTTTGAGTATACGCCGCACTTCGGGCAGCGGCGGCCGGTCGGCCATGCGCGCGATCAACTCCGGCAGTTCGTACCATTTGCGTCCCCATTGTACCAAGCGCACGGCGTCGGCCAGCACTTGGTCGCGGGCCGCGTCCGCAGTCTCGGTCCGATTCGAGCGCGCTGCCGCCGCCGCGGCGGCCTCGCGCGCCGCCGCTTCGGAGGCGGCCTTGGCCGCCGCGCGCGCCGCGGCCTGAGCCGCTGCCTCCGCCTCGGCCTGTGCCTGTCGTTCGGCCTGCGCCCGGGCTTCGGCGCGTGCCGCCGCCGCGGCTTGCGCAGCCGCGCGAATCTGTGCCTCGGCTTCCGCGGCCGCTCGCGCCTCGGCCTGCGCTCGCGCCTCGGCTTCCGCGCGCGCGTCGGCTTCGGCCTTAGCGGCCGCTGCCGCTTGCGCGGCCGCCTGCGCTTGCGCCTGGCGTTCGGCCTCCGCGCGCGCCGCCGCCGCCGAAGCGGCCGCCCGCGCCTCGGCTGCCGCGCGCGCCTCGGCTTCGGCCTTCGCGGCCGCCGCCGCCTGCGCGGCCGCCTGCGCTTGCGCCTGGCGTTCGGCCTCCGCGCGCGCCGCCGCCGCCGTGGCGGCCGCCCGCGCCTCGGCTTCCGCGTGTGCGTCCGCTTCGGCCTTCGCGGCCGCCGCCGCTTGCGCGGCCGCCTGCGCTTGGACCTGCGCCTGGCGCTGCGCTTCCGCGGCCGCGGCCGCCGCGGCTTGTGCCGCGGCCCGGGCTTGGGCCTCCGCGAGCTCTTGCGCCTCGGCCTGTGCCTTTGCAGCGGCCTGCGCGCTCGCCGCGGCCTGTGCGGTGGCGGCTGCCTGGGCCGCGAGTTCGGCTGCGGCCTGTGCCGCGGCTTGGGCCTGCGCCTGTGCTTGGGCCTCGGCACGCGCCGTCGCAGCAGCTTGAGCCGCGGCGGCCGCCAGGGCCTCGGCCTGTGCCTGCGCTTGCGCTTCCGCGCGCGCCGCCGCCGCCGCCTGTGCCGCCGCCGCCGCCTGCGCCTCGGCGGCAGCCTGAGCCGCCAACGATGCTTGGGCCGCTGCCTCGGCCGCGGCCTGCGCCGCCGCCTGCGCCTGGTTCTGGGCCTGAGCCTCGGCGCGGGCCGCCGCCGCCGCTTGGACCGCCGCATGGGCGAGCCGGTCGGCTTCCGCCTGTGCCGCCGCGCGTACCGCCGCGGCGGCCTCGGCTTCCGACTGAGCCAACGCCTCGGCTTCGGCGGCCGCGGCCGCGACGGCTTCGGCTTGCGCCTTCGCGCGCGCCTGCGCCTCCGCCTCGGCCCGCGCTTGCGCCGCCGCTTGCGCGGCCGCTTCTGCCTGTGCGGTTGCCAGGGCTTGAGCCTGAGCCTGTGCCCGTGCCTGCGCTTCGGCTTGTTCGCGTGCCGTTGCCGCGGCCCGTTCGGCGGCCGCCGCCAGTTCGGCCACCGCGGCCCGTTCGGCGGCCGCCGCCTGCTCAGCCGCCGCGGCTTTGGCCGCCGCTTTGGCGCTCAGGCGGCCGCTCGCGCGGCTCGGCAGCTTGAGCGCGGTGCGCGCGGCCGCGTGCGCGCGTCGTTCACCGCGGGCGACCTGTGCGGTTCCGGAGGGTGCCGGCGCACGCGCTTTCGGTGCCAGAAATTTGGGCATTTCGCGAGTTGCAGTCGCCGCAGCGGCGGGAATTTGCGCAACGTTCGTCGTCGAGGTCATCGTCGAGATGTCGGCCGCGGCCAGCGGCACGGGCTGCTCGCGCTCCTTTTCCGCGGTCGGAATGAAGCGCTCGATATGCTGGGCGCCGACGAGGTTGGCAAGGAACCCCATCATTTCGAGCGCCTCGGAGAAGCGCACGTCGCCCATTTTCACGCGCTCTTCGATCTGCGCCTTGAGCGCCTGCGCACGCTGCTTGGCAAGGTTGATGACCCAGCGGTTGGGGCGCTGGTGGGGCGGCCAAGGTTGAACTTTCGAGTAGGAGTCGTCGTCCAGGGAGGCATATTTTAAATGCAGCTCCAGGCTACTCAGCCATTTCTCGACAAGATCCAGCAGTCGTTGATCGGCGGGGGTGGCCATAGGTTTGAGAACTCCGACCCGCACCCTAAACGAAGCGCCGGCCATTGGCTAGCGCGTCCTCGCGGCACCGTGAAGTAGAGCGCGCCCCGCGTCACACGGGGTCGCGATAGACTGCGCGCCATGTGTGGTATTGCCGGAATTATCGGTCCCAAGGCGAACCCCGACACGGTCGGGCGCATGTCGCAGCGGCTGCAGCACCGCGGGCCGGACGGGGAGGGGATCTGGAGCGCGCGCGGCGCGGTGCTCGCCCACCGCCGGCTGTCGATCCAGGACCTGTCCGAGGCGGCGCACCAGCCGATGGTCTATGGCAGCCATGTGCTCACGTACAACGGCGAGCTCTACAACCACGAGTCGCTGCGCGCGGGACTGCCGGGTCCCTGGCATTCGACCGGTGATACCGAGGTGTTGCTGCACCTCCTGAGCCGCGACGGCGGCGCCTGCCTCTCGCAGCTCGTCGGCATGTTCGCCTTCGCGCACTGGGATGCCGAGCGTCGCCGGCTGCTGCTCGCGCGCGACCGGCTCGGGATCAAGCCGCTCTACTACTGTCTGTTGCCGGAGGGAATTGCATTCGCCTCGGAGCTCAAGGCGCTCGCGCTGTTGTGGACGCCGACGGTCGACCGCAGCGCCGTGCGCGACTTTCTTTTCCACGGATACATTCCCTCGCCGAAGACGATCTACGAGGGCATCG
Organism: uncultured Gammaproteobacteria bacterium; assembly: GCA_963782845.1. GTDB lineage: Bacteria > Pseudomonadota > Gammaproteobacteria > Steroidobacterales > Steroidobacteraceae > Bog-1198. The sequence goes on from CAWALM010000005.1 coordinate 267,101, forward strand.
CCAAACTCCCGGCGGGCCACATGCTGACCTGGGAGGATGGCCGCGCACGCATCGAACGTTATTGGGATCCATCCCCCGAAATTCGCGTGCGCACACCCTCGCAAAGCCGCGAGCAGCTCGACGATTTGCTCGGGCGGGTCATTCCGGCGCAGACCCTGTCCGACGTGCCGGTCGGCGTGTTCTTGAGCGGCGGCATCGATTCGGCGCTGACCACCTATTACCTCGACCACCCACGAACCTACACACTCGGGTTCGAGCGCCAATCGCGATCCGAAGCGGACGCCGCGCGTCGCGTCGCGATGCATCTGGATACCGTGCACACGGAGATGACCGCACAGGCGGCCGACTACGGAGCCGCGCTCGATGCGATGCCGGCCTTGTTCGATGAACCGTTCGGCGACAGCGCCGCGTGGTCGAACAAGCTGATCGCCGAGTGCGCCCGCCGCGAGGTCAAGGTCGCGCTGAGCGGCGAGGGCGGCGACGAGATTTTTTGCGGCTATCCGCGCTACTGGTCGCACGTCGGCGAACGCTCCAACGCATTGACGCGAACCCTGGCCGCCGTGCTGCCGCCGCTCTCAAGGCTCGGCGCATCGATGCAAAACCGCGCCTACGAGGGCCTTGCGGCCCATGCGGCGGCGCTCGGCGGCCTCAACGCGGTCCAGGTCGATGCGCTGCTCACGGAGGATTGGCGCGCGGCCGACTATGACTACCTGTGGTTCTACCGGAAATTCTGGCGCGAGGATCTCGGGCCGCTCGCGCAACTGCGCTGGCTCGACTTGAACACCGACCTGGCCGACGGCCTCCTGACCAAGGTCGACCGCAGCAGCATGGCGCACTCGCTCGAAGTGCGGCCTCCGCTGCTCGATCATCGGCTCGTCGAGTTCATGCTCACGGTCGATCCGGCGCAGCTCGTCGACCCCGCGCGGCATCGCGGCAAGCTGCTGGTGCGCGATTTGATGGAGCCGCGCCTGCCCGCGGGGCACCTCGATCGGCCGAAGACGGGATTCGGGCTGCCGTTGCGGTCCTGGATCAAGGCCAATCCGAAGCTGCTGGCTGATGCCATTCGGCGCCTGCGCGAGCGCGGCGTGTTGCAGCGTTCGGTCAACACCGAATTTCGCCGTGCGTGGTACCTGCTGGTGCTCGATCGCTGGTTCACGGCGTTCGCCTGAACATGCCGCCGCCGCTCCAAGCGCCGCGACTGCTGTGCATTCCGGTTTCGGGTCCTTACGGCATGGGCGAGTACATGCGCTCGCTCGCGATCGCGCGTGCGGTGTGCGTGCGCTGGCCCGCGGCGAGCGTGCATTTTGCGCTGAGCCGGGAGGCACCCTACGCCGCAGCCGCGCCGTTCCCGGCGACACTGCTGCCCTCGTCGCCGACGTTTCATACCGACGCGGTGGTCGCGTTGATCGAGCAATTTCGCCCGACCGCGGTGCTGTTCGACAATGCGGGGCGCGGCGCCCAGCTGCGCGCCGCCAAGCGGCTCGGCGCCCAGGTAATTTACATCAGCGCGCGCCGTCGCCAGCGCCGCAAGGCGTTCCGGCTCGGCTGGCTGCGGCTCATCGATGAGCACTGGATCGCGTATCCCGCATTCATCGCGGGTCAATTGAGTTTCTGGGAGCGCTTCAAGCTGCGCCTCGCCGGGCGTCCCACCGTGCGCTTTCTCGATGTGGTGCTTCCGCCCGCCGACGCAGTCGCGTCGCAGCGCGCTGCTCGCGCAGCTCGGCCTCGCGCCGGGCAGCTTCGTGCTGGTCGTGCCCGGCGGCGGCACCGGGCATCCGGGCGCGGCCGACGCGGCCGCGCGCTTTTACGCGGCGGCCGGCGCCACGGCATCGGACGGAGCCCCGACGGCCTACGTGGGTCCGACCCCGCTCGCCGCCGGCGCATCGGGTACAGCGAGCCCCACGCAACTGCGTGCGGTGCCGTCGCTCGCGCAGGCCGATCTCGCCGAATTGATGCGCGCCGCGCGCGTGATCGTCGCCAACGGCGGATCGACACTGCTGCAGGCGATCGCCTGCGGCGCCGCGACGATCGCGGTGCCGATCGCGGGCGATCAGGCCGAGCGCATACGCCGCGCGGTCGAGGCCGGTGTCTGCCGGCGCGCGTCCCTCGACGCCGAAGCCATCGCGCGCAGCACCGCAGCACTGCTCGCCGACGAACCGGCGCGCGCGGCGCTCGCCGCGCGCGCTGCCGCCCTGGGGCTCGCCGACGGCATCACGGTCGCGGTCGATGCGCTTGCACAGCTTGAGGCGCATCGCGCCGGCGCCGACGCGATGCGCGTCCATGCCTAACGCGCTGCTGCTCGGCTACGGTTTGCATCAGCCGTCGTTTCGGCATCGTATGCAGAGCCTGGTTGAATACCTCGAAGGCGCGGGCTGGCAGGTTCGCTGCGAGCAGTTTCCGAGCGGCCGCTACGGACTGCGCACGCTCGAGCGCCGCGCGCTGCTGGGCTGGGCCGATGTGGCGGTGCTACACCAAATCAAACTGAGCGCGCTCGAGGCGCGCCTGTTCGCCGCGCTATGCCGCCGCCGCGTATTCGACGTCGACGACGCGATCTACGTGCGCAAGCCGCGTGCGCTCGGCGCCGAGGCGGACGACTCGATCTGGCGCCGCCGGAAATTCGCGGCGACCTGCCGCTACGTGGACGCGGTCGCCGCCGGCAACGAGGTGCTCGCGGGCGTCGCGCGCGAGTCCGCGCGGCGCATCGAGATTTTGCCGACCTCGATCGATGCGTCGACGTACCGCACGGGGGCCGCTGCGCCCGGCGCGCCGCCGACGATCGTTTGGATCGGAAGTCCGGAAAATCTCGTCTACCTCGAGATGATTCGCCCCGCCTTCGCGCGCTTGCAGCGCCGCATGCCGAATCTGCGGCTGCGGGTCATCTGCTCGGCGTTTCCGGATTGGCCCGAAGTCCAGATCGAGCGCGTCGCTTGGAGCAGCGCAACCGAGGTCGACGCACTCACGAGCGCTCACATCGGCATCATGCCGCTCAGCGACGATGCATGGACGCGCGGCAAGTGCGCGTTCAAGCTCTTACAGTACATGGCCGCCATGCTGCCCTGCGTCGCCTCGCCGGTCGGCGCCAACACGGAAGCGGTCGTCGACGGGGTCACCGGTTTTCACGCGCGCGATATCGACAATGGGTCGACCGGCTCGGCGCGTTGCTCGAATCGGAGCAGCTGCGCGCCAAGCTGGGAGCCGCCGGACTTGCGCACGTCGAGGCGCGCTACGCGATGAGCGGCTATCGGGCGCGCTACCTTTCGTTGTTGGCGCAGCTCGCGCGCACTTCGACGTTCGCGCGCGGCCGACGAAGCTCGCAGCGACGTGGTCGATTCGGTATCCTGGCGCCATGCCGGCCGCGACCATCTACCAGATCCTTACTCCGCTGGTGTCGGCGCGGGATCTGGATCCTGGGTTCCTCGTGCTCGACAATTCCGAGAATGCGCGCCCAGATTGGTTCGAATATTGGCCGATCCGAAAATTCCTGCTCGAACAGAACGCTCGATGAATAGGTGTTCTACGGATTTCTCTCGCCCCGATTCAAGCAGAAGACCAATCTTGGCGCCGCGAAAGTCCACGCGATCGTGCGCGATGCCGATGCGGCGGTCGAAGTGATCCTGTTCAGCCCGAGCATCCACAACAGCTCGTATCACCTCAACGTGTTCGAGCACGGCGATTCGGAGCATCCGGGATTGCTCGAGATCTCCACCAAGTTCTTCGAGCGCATCGGCCGCAGCACCGATTTCAGCGCGATCGTCAACGATTCGCGAAACACCGTCACCTCGAATTATTTCGTCGCCAAGCCGCGCTTCTGGCGCCGATGGCTCGCGCTCGCCGAGGCGCTGTTCGGGGTCGCCGAGTCGCCCGCCGATCCGCTCGGGGCGCAGCTGCGCGCGCCGACCGCCTATCGCGGCGCCGTCGACGTGCAGATGAAGGTATTCATCGTCGAGCGGCTCGCGAGCTGGCTGCTCGCGGTCGACGGCGGCTTTCGCACCGAAGTGCTCGATCCGTTCGCGGCTCGATCGCGCATCTATAAGCTCCCCGTGGCGATCATCTGCGATGCGCTCAAGATCGCCTATGCGACGGAAGGTCGCGCGCAATACAAGCAGATGTTCTTGATGGTCAGCGGCCTGCGCCATCGACTGAATGCGCGGATCCGCTTGGCGGCGCTGTTTCGATCGAGCCGCGTGCGTCCCTACCTCGATGCGCTTGCCGACTATTGGGGCAAAGCCGGGCGTTGAAGCGGACGTCCGACGCGCGCCTCAGGCGGGCGTCGCGCAGTACTGCCGCCAGATCTGCCGGTACGAGGCTTCGAGATTGCGCGCGAAGCGCGGCCCGTCCATGAGGGGCGAGTGCGCAAGCCGCTCGCGCAAGCCCGCGCGCAGTAGCGCGAGGCGCGGCAGGTCGCGGGCCAAGGCGATCGCCGCGGCTGCGAACCCAGCGTCGCTGTCGGCCGCGAGTTCGAGCAGATCGAGCTGGAACGATTGGCTCAAGCCCCCGCGCCCGACGCAAGTCCGACCGACGCGGCTGACGACCGGAACGCCCATCCACAGCGCATCGAGGCTCGTCGTGTGACCGTTATAGGGATAGGTATCGAGGCCGATATCGATCTCGTGATAACTGCGCAGGTATTGATCGCGCGGGCGGAACGGTACGAAACTCACGCGCGCGCCCGCGATCCCGTGCGCGGCGAGCCTGCGCAACAGCAGGTCGCGCTGGTGGCCGGCGCGCGCCATCAACAGCAAACGCGCATCCGGCAGCTGCGCGAGCACCGCGCCCCACAGCGCGAGCGTCGATTCGGTCAGCTTGCAGGGATTGTTGAGGCAGCCGAAGGTCACGAAGCCGCGTTCGAGCGCGGGCAGCGCGCCGACCTCGGGCTCGCGGCTGCGCGGGTCGTAACACCAGAAGGAATCCGGCAGTCGCAGCGTGCGCTCGCTGTAGTCGCGGTCGTTATCCGGGGGATCGAGGCGCGGATCGGAGTACCGGTAGTCGATCGCATCGAGCCCCGTGGTTCCCGGATAGGCGAGCCATGCGGCCTGGATCGGCGCGGGTTTGCGCGCAAACAGCAGCGGCCGGCCATCGGCCATGTGCATCGTCAAGTCGACGAGAATATCGATGCCGTCGGCGCGCACCATTGCGCTAAGCGCCTCGTCGTCGAGTGCGCGAACATCCCGCCAGCGGCCGGCGAGAGTCGCGATTCGGCGCGTGGTTTCGTCGGCGCGGATCACGCTCGAATAGCAGACGATGTCGAAACTGCGCCGATCGTGGGCTTCGAGCAGCGGAATCGTGAAGAGGCTTTGGCAGTGGTCGCGAAAATCGGCCGACACATAGCCGATCTGCAGGCGCCGCTCGGGATCGCGCGGGTTCGCGTGCGGCCGCAGCGCCGCGGCGAGCGGAACCGCGAACCGCGCATTCCAGCGCCGTGCCTCCGCGAGGATCGGTTCGGGCCGCAAGCATTGGAAGGAGAGCGCGTAGACGAGGTTGCTGTGGGTCGCGGCGCTGCTGGGGTCGAGCGCCAAGGAGCGGCGAAAGCACTCGACCGCGGCGTCGAGCTCGCCCGCGTCCTTGAGCACGCTGCCCAAATTGTCGAGCAGCGCGGCGCGGTCGGGCTCGAGCTGCAGCGCGCGCCGCAGCAGCGTCTCGGCTTCGTCGAGGCGTCCGAGCGTGCGCATCAGGCAGCCGGCGTTGTTGAGCGCGGCGACGGAATTCGGCGCGGCGCGAACGGCCGCATCGTAGGCAGCCGCGGCCGACGGGAAGTCGCCGAGCTCCTTGTAGACGTTGCCGAGATTGTTGTAGGCATCCGCGTAGCCGGGCCGCAGTTCGGCCGCCCGGCGATATTCGGCGGCCGAGTCGGCGAGGCGGCGCTCGCCGTGCAGCGCGAGACCCAGGTTGAAGGCCGCCTCGGCGTTGGCGGGCTCGCGCTCGAGCAGCCGGCGCAAAACCGATTCGGCGGCCGCGTAGTCGCGGCGCTCGCACAACGCGATCGCGAGATTCAGCGCATGTGAGGCTGTGAGCGGTTGCAGCTCGAGCGCGCGGCGCTGCAGTTCGATCGCCGCGTCGATGTGTCCGAGCCGCAGCTCCGCGACGCCGAGGCTCGACATCGCGCGCGCATCGCGGGGATGATGCACAAGCGCCTGCCGGTAGGCGCTCGCCGCCTCCGCGATGCGATCGCAGCGCTGCAGACAGTCGCCGAGATTGTTGAGCGCATCGGCAAAATCCGGCTGCAGATCCGCGGCGATGCGGTACGCCGCGATCGCGGCCTCGGTCCTCCCCGAGCGCTTGCCGAGCGACCCCGAGGGCATGCTGGGCATCCGGCGAGCGCGGATCGAGTTCCACGGCGCGCGCGTAGGCGGCAGCTGCGCCGTCCCAGCGCAGCAGCGTCTGCAGCGCCTGTCCGAGGCCAAGCTGATGGCGCGGCTCGCGCGGTTCGATGCGCGCGGCTTCTTCGAGAAAGCGCAGCGCGGCGTCGGGGCGGCGATCCTGAAGCTCGAGCAGTCCGCTGCGAAACAGTGCGGCGGCATGGTTCGGCGCAGAGCGAGCACCAGGGCGTAGAGGCGTCGCGCCTCGGCGAGTTCGCCCGCGCGGTGTTTGTCGGTCGCCGATTGCAGCGTTTGTTCGGTCGTCACGCGCGCCGCTCCGGGCGCGGCGGCGTGCGCCGCCAGGTCGCCCTCGGCGCGAGATCGCCGAGCGCGGCGATCAGCGGCCGCAGCCGCGCCCGCAGCGGCAGCGCGCGATGCAGGCTGGATCGGTAGATCGGTCTGCGGACTTGCGCGGCGCTCGAGGTGCTCACGGTCCGCCCGCTGTCGAAGAATCGCAGACAGCGGTGCGGACCACCCGATGCCGAGAAAGTCGAGCAGTCGGCGCGTTTGACGCTCGGGGTCCGCGACCAGCGTCTCGTAGTCGATCTCCGTGAACGCCCGCTCCGGTAAAGCCGATCGCCAGTGCTCCATCAGTGCATGATAATCGCGGTAGTAGCGTCCCAGCTCGTCCATTTGGTAGGCGAAGTCGTACGAGCCGAAAAATAGCCGGGTGTAGGCTGAAAAGCAGGTCTCCAGCGGGTCGCGCCGACAATGAATGATGCGCGCCCGCGGAAACAGTCGGTGAATCGTGCCGAGATGCAGGAAATTCCCGAGATCCTTGTCGACTATGCGCGCCGCTCGGGTCGAGGCGCGCGCGAAGCTTTCTAGCGCCGCGACCGCGAGCCGATCGGGCGCGTCGGTTTGCCATTCGAGCAGCTCTGCTTGCCCGGCTCGCGTTGCAGGGATGAACGGCGCGAACAGGGAGCGCAATTGCAAGAGTTCGCCGCCGCCGCAGATGTCGGGATGCGAGCCCACAATCTGCTCGACGAGCGTCGAGCCGGATCGCGGCATGCCGACGATGAATACCGGCAATTCCGAGAGTCGCGGTCCGGCAGTCGGGCGCCATGCCGCTGCGTTGAGCGGCTCCGCGGCGATCGCGGTCATTTGGCGCGACGCCTCGGCGGGATCGTAATCGATGCTCGCGCGTTTCAGGCGATTGCCCTCGTCCCAATGGCTGAACGCCGCATCGATGCGCCCCGCGTCAAATTGCGCCTTGCCGAGCGCGAAATGCAGCAGCAACTGGTCGCGGTACGGTGCTCCCGCGCGCAGCAACCGTTCCATTGCCGCAATGTCCGGATCGTCGGGCGCGTGCGACTTCGCGTTCGCGCGGTGATACCAGGCGTCGGCGAGTGCCGGTGCGCGCCGCACGGCGCGAGCGAGAGCGGCGGCGGCGTCTGCCGGGCGGCCGAGTTCGGCGAGCAGCAGGCCCTGATCGGAGAGCGCCAGGGCCTCGGCCCGGGGCGATGCGGATCGGGCCGCCGCGCGCTCGAAGAGTTCGAGAGCGAGCCGCTCTTGGCGCGCGGACTGCGCGGCGAGTCCGTAGGCGCGCAGCAGCTCTGCCGACTCGATGCCGCGAGCGACCGCATCCCGGCACAGCGCGGCCGCAGTTTCGTTCTGATCCAGGTGGCGCAGCGCATGCGCCTCGAGCGCGATGCGCCGCGGATCATCGCACCCCAGCGGGTCGCCGGCGCGCAGCGCCGCGAGCGCCGCGGTATGGCGGCCGCGTTGCATCTCGATCTCGGCGAGCCGCAAGCGCGGCTCGAGCGCCCCGGGCTCGAGGCTTGCGGCCAGCTGCGCCTCATGGGCAGCCTCCGCGTGGCGCCCGAGGTCCTGCAGCAGGGCCGCCAGGCTGGTGCGCAGCTCCACGTTGTCCGGCCGAGCGGCGAGTAATTGCCCGAGCTCGCCGATGCCGGTCGCCGCCGCGCCGAGCCGCGCCAACACGAGTGCGTGGTTGGCGCGCGCCTGCCAAAACCCGGGATCTAGCGCGAGGGCCCTCTCGTAGCAATCGCGGCTTGCCTCCGACTGCTCGGCGTCGCGCAGCAGGTTGCCGAGGCAGAACCATCCGAGAACCGAGGTTGGATCGATTGCGACCGCGCGCCGCGCGACCGCGATCGCTCGCTCGAGATCGACCTGCTTGCAGCACAGCTCTGCGTAGCTCAGGCAGTGCAGCGCCGTGGCATCGGGCGATTCGGCCGCGCGCCGCAGCAGCTGCTCGGCCGCGCCGAGGTCGCCGGCCTGATGGGCAATCAGGCCGAGCAGATGCAGTGCGCCCGTGTGCTCGGGCGCCTCGGCGAGCAGCTCGCGGCAGGCATCGCGCGCGGCCTCCAGCCGGCCCGCCGAAAAGTCGAGAATCGCTTGCCGCAAGGGCGTGGTTGTCACGGCGCAAATATAGCGCGACGCCGACCTGGTCGGCGGATAGGTCGGGTTAGGTCAAACAGCGGCCGGCCTAAGCGTGCCGCTTGTGACGCGCCACACACTCGGGCGCCTGCTGTGCAAGATTCTTCGGCCGATATAGATCCAGACGGATCCGGGTGCCCGGCAGCCGATCTTGGATGGAGGTAAGGCGATCATGCTGCTCGGCCGGCTCAAGGTTTCCGCTCGGTTTATGCTCGTGCTGGCGATCGGTTTGGTCTTTGAGGCCGCGATATCGATCGGGTCCTTGGTCTACCTCCGGCAGTCACTGGTCCAGGACCGCGTCGTCGAGGTCAAACATCTATTGGACTCGGCGTACAGCACCGTCCTTTATTACCATGACCTCGCGAGCCGCGGTCAGATGACCGACGCCGCGGCGCGCCGCGCGGCCGCCGGTGCGGTTCGCGCGATGCATTACGACGGCACCAATTACTTTTTCATCTGGGACCTCGACGGCACCGGTATCGCGCATGGTGCGCAGCCGGCTTTGGAAGGCAAGAACTTCCTGCACTCGCCGGACGCCGACAAAAATCCGGTCGTCGCCTACATGGTCCGACGCCTCATCGACGTCGCCAACAGCGAGCAGAAAGAGGGCGTCACGACCTATCGGATTCCGAAGAACGGACAGACGGTCCCGCTCGAGAAGATCGCGTATTCCCGGCTGTTCGAACCCTGGGGATGGTCGATCGGCACCGGCGCCTACGTCGACGACATCGACGCCACGTTTCGTTCGCGCGTTTTCGAAGTGTTATGGCTGTTCGTCGGGCTGATGGCGCTGGCCGGCGCAATGACCTATCTGGTCGGCGCCGATCTCACGCAGGCGCTCAATCGGCTTGCGGCGCGCACTACGGCGATTGCCCGGGGGCAGCTCGACGGCGACGTGCCCGACGCGCAGCGCAGCGACGAGGTCGGCATCATGGCGCGCGCCTTGATGGTACTGCGGGACACCAGCCGCGAGGCGGCCGAGCTGCGTCTCGATCAGCTCACCGGACTGCCGACGCGCAAACTGCTCATGGATCGGCTCAAACAGGTCAAGGGTCGCAGCGCCCGCAGCGGCAACTACGCGGGACTCATGCTCGTCGACCTCGACAAATTCAAGCTGCTCAACGACACCCACGGCCACGACGTCGGCGATGCCTTGTTGCGCGAGGTCGCCGAACGGCTGACCGCGTGCGTGCGCGAGGGGGATACCGTCGCGCGGCTCGGCGGCGACGAATTCGTCGTCGTGGTCGTCGACATCGGCCACGACGAAAAGGACGCCGGCGGCGCGCTCGAAGTTGTCGGCACGAAAATCCTCGCGCTGCTCACGCAGCCGTATCATTTGGACCACGTGACGCACACGAGTACCGCGAGCATCGGCATGACATTGTTCAAGGGCGACAGCGCCTCGGCCGAGGATCTGCTCAAGCAAGCGGATCTCGCGATGTACAAATCCAAGGATTCGGGGCGCAACGTCTGCCGGTTCTTCGACGCCAAAATGGAGGCAAAGGTCCGGGAACGGGCGACGCTCGAGCGGGAACTGCGCGAGGCGATCGCCACGAGCCAGCTGCAGCTCCATTATCAGCCCCATATCGGCCCCGACGGCGATCTCACGGGCGCGGAAGCGTTGGTCCGCTGGCGACACCCGCTGCGAGGCCTCATACCGCCGAACGATTTTATCCCGGTCGCCGAGGAGACCGGCTTGATCGTCCCCTTGGGCCAGTGGGTGCTCGAGACCGCCTGCCGGCAGCTCGCGCAGTGGGCGAGCAAGCCTCAAACCGCTGAGCTGCGGCTCGCGGTCAACGTGAGCGCACGCGAGTTCCAGCAGTCCGACTTCGTCGCCAGGGTCGTCGCAGTACTTCGTCAAACCGGCGTCAATCCGGGGCGGCTGACGCTCGAGCTCACGGAAAGCCTGCTGGTCCACAACGTCGACGACGTAATCGGCAAGATGTCCGAACTGAAACTCGAGGGCTTGAGTTTCGCGCTCGATGATTTCGGCATCGGCTACTCTTCGCTGTATTTCCTGAAGCGCCTGCCGCTCGACCAACTCAAGATCGACCGCTCGTTCGTGCGCCACGTGCTCACCGACCCCAACGACGCGGCGATCGCCAACATGATCGTCGCGCTGGGCCAGACGCTCGGCCTCGAGGTGATCGCCGAGGGTGTGGAAACCAAGGAGCAACGCGATTTTCTCGCGAGCAAGGGCTGTCATTGTTACCAGGGATACTTCTTCAGCCGACCCTTGCCATTGGAGCGATTCGAGCAGTTCGCCACCGACCTGGAGGATGCGAAGAACTTGCCCGCCTTGGCGGCGCGGCTCGCCTAGAGTCTCGACGGTGTTTCAATAGTTTCTCTCCGAGGATGTTGCGGGGCATGGCTCGATAAAACAAAGTCAACCAATCAGTGACTCAAGAGACAAGGGATGGGAATCGCCACCGTACTCAGCCGCGAACAGCATGGAATCGATGCACCTCAGGTGCGGGTCGAAGTCGACATCGGCTCCGGACTGCCAACCTTCAATATCGTCGGTCTGCCCGAGGCCGTCGTGAAGGAGAGCAAGGATCGTGTGCGGGCGGCCCTCATCAACTCCGATTTCGAATTTCCGTCGGGCCGCATTACCGTCAACTTGGCCCCCGCCGACCTGCCCAAGGAAGGCGGCCGTTTCGATCTCCCCATCGCCATCGGCATCCTTAGCGCTTCCGGTCAACTAACAGACGCCCGATCCGAGCTTCAGGGATGCGAACTCTTCGGCGAACTATCGTTAAGCGGTGAATTGCGGTCGATAAGTGGGCTGTTGCCGGCGGCCCTCGCCGCTTCCGTCGCTCGGCACCCGGTGATCGTGCCGCACATCAATGCTGCCGAGGCCGCTCTGGTCAAGGATTGCGAGGTGATTGCGGCGCGACACATCTTGGAAGTCTGCGCCCATTTAGGCGGCGCCCACCGTCTGGGGTTGTATCGAACGGAGCCGCCTTCCGTAACACCGACAGTTCTGCCCGATTTGTGTGACGTGCGTGGCCAGCCGCATGCCCGGCGCGCGTTGGAAATTGCTGCCGCGGGTCAGCACAGTCTGTTGTTGATCGGCTCGCCGGGGGCGGGGAAGAGCATGCTGGCGCAGCGATTGCCTGGCATCGTGCCGCCGATGAGCGACGCGGAAGCGATGGAGGTGGCGGCCCTACGCTCGATTGCCGGCCGTCCGCTTAAGCCGAGCGAGTGGCGCACTCGGCCATTTCGCAGTCCGCATCATACGGCGTCGGCGGTGGCCCTCGTCGGCGGAGGTGTCCACCCTCGGCCCGGGGAGATTTCCCTTGCCCATAATGGCGTACTGTTTCTCGATGAACTGCCGGAATTCGAGAGGCACGTGTTGGAAGTGCTTCGCGAGCCGTTGGAAGCCGGCGCGATTACGATTTCACGTGCGGCGCTCCAGGCGGAATTTCCGGCGCGCTTCCAATTGATCGCGGCAATGAACCCCTGTCCTTGTGGCTATCTCGGCGACGCGAACGGTAGATGTCACTGCACTGGAGATCAAGTGCAACGGTATCGCACCCGCATTTCGGGTCCGTTGCTCGATCGCCTGGACCTGCACGTGCACGTTCCGCGCGTAGAGTTCAGGAGTCTGCGCCAGCCAAATGGCGGTGGCGAAACCAGCACGGTGGTTGCCGCTCGCGTCATGCAGACGCGAGAGTTGCAGATTCGGCGGCAGGGGGCCTGCAACGCTCTCCTGGACAACGCGGCGGTCGAGGGTTACTGCACGCCAAATGCTGCCGGCTTGGGCGTCCTGGAACGTGCCATGCAGCACCTCGGCCTGTCGGCTCGCGGATACCACCGGGTATTGAAGGTGGCGCGCACGATCGCCGATATGAGCGGTCAGCCGAAGATCGAAGCGAAGCACATCACCGAAGCGCTAGCGCTACGGTCGCTGGATCGGCCAGGGCAGCGGTCGTAATTCCGGGCCGCTGTCTTAGTCACTCGGCGATGTCGGGACCGCCCTTGGAGCGTTCAACTCGGCCGGACGGCCGATTCAGTTCAGTGCGCTCAGGGAATTGCGGCAAACTGAAGGAGCTTGGGCGAGGGCGCGTTGACCAATGCCCGCGCATTGTAGTAGTGTGTAGTTAAATATCTATACGTGGTGATTCATGCCGCTGAACATCCGCAATAAACAGGCGGAAGAGCTTGCTGGCGCGCTGGCAAAGCTCACCGGAGAGACCAAGACCGAGGCGGTGACTCAAGCTCTTCGCGAGCGTATCGAGCGCATCCGCCGGGCCCGCGCGAAGCGCAGACTCGCCGACGAACTGGATAGGATCGCCCTGCACTGCGCGGCGCTTCCGGTGCAGGATCGGCGCAGCGCAGATGAGATCCTCGGGCTTGACGAGTGCGGAATTCCGCGCTGATGGTGATCGATACGTCGGCTTTATTGGCCATACTCCAAAATGAACCCGAGCGCCGTGCATTCAACGAGGCGATCGAGGCAGCCGAAACCCGCCTGTTGTCGGCTGCGTCGTTCGTCGAGATTTCGATGATCGTCGAGTCACGCTATGGAGCCGACGGTATGCGCGATCTCGACCTTTTCATCGCCAAAGCTCAACTCGAACTCGTTGCCGTCGATGTGGAACAGGCGCATCTTGCTCGGCAGGCTTTCCGCAATTTCGGCAAGGGACGGCACCCTGCCGGTCTGAACTTTGGCGATTGTTTCTCGTATGCGCTTGCACGTTCTGTTGCGAGGCGCTTCTTTACAAAGGAGCGGATTTTGGCAGGTGTGACATCGAGAGTCATCCGGCCAGTTGCTGAAGAGCGCGATTCGAGCTTGGGCGATTGGCGCCTAGAACCTGTTAGATACCGACTTGGCGCTCGCGACGTGGAGAATCTGCGCCGCGCGATGGCAAACCGCCGGTCACCCGGTCGTTTACGCGGTTCAGTCTCTGCCACTCACTGCCCGGAGCAAAGACAAGGCAAGCACTACTCATGCCGACAAACATCATGCCGGGCGAATGGAATGTTCTCATTGCAATGGGTTGTGAACGGCCCAGTGGCCTACACCTTCGATGCGCGACTGCCTCCCGGCCAAGCGAAACGCGCGGCAACGGACACCGGCTCGCCCTCAACGACATGGCCCCTGCGAGGCGCGCAAAAATAGTGACTAAAAAGTGGACGCAAGCGCACCGCGCGATCGTAAGTGCTTGATAAATGGCGCTCCCTACGGGATTCGAACCCGTGTTACAGCCTTGAGAGGGCCGTGTCCTAGGCCTCTAGACGAAGGGAGCCTTAAGCGTGACGGCGAGGCGGATCTGACCCGACCCCGACTTTAGAGGGCTGGTAGTATACGGACCAATTTTTTGGACTCAAGCGGAACCCCATTTTTTGAGCGACTCTTCGACCACTTCTCCCGTCAGCATCATTCCGCGCTCTGATCATACGATTTCGCGCGCCGAGATCTCCCCGAACGCCCTCAAAGTGCTCTACCGGCTCAAGGAGGCGGGCTTTCAGGCATTTCTCGTGGGCGGCGCCGTGCGCGACCTGTTGCTCGGCATCAAACCGAAGGATTTCGATGTGGCGACCGACGCGCTGCCCGAGGACGTGCGGCGGCTGTTTCGCAATTGCCGCCTGATCGGTCGACGTTTCCGGCTCGCACACGTGCATTTCGGCAGCGAGATCATCGAAGTTGCGACTTTTCGGGCCGCGGCCGCGCCGGAGCGCGAGGATGCGGACAGCGCCGACGGCGAGGTCGAATTCCCCGCCGAGGTGGACACCGAACATCGGGCCATCGACGCGAAGGGTCGGATTCTGCGCGACAACATCTACGGCTCGATCGACGAAGATGTTTGGCGGCGAGACTTCACGGCCAACGGCCTGTATTACAACGTCGAGGATTTCTCTGTCTGGGATTTCGTCGGCGGCGTCGAGGACGTGCGCGCGCGGCGCCTCAGGCTCATCGGCGACCCGGACGCGCGCTACCGGGAGGATCCGGTGCGCATGCTGCGCGCCGTGCGTTTCGCGGCCAAGCTGGATTTCCGCATCGACGCCGGTACCGAGGAGCCGATCCGCCGGCTCGCGTATTTGCTCGACGGCGTCCCGCCGGCGCGGCTGTTCGACGAGACGCTGAAGCTGTTTCTCTCGGGCTTCGGGGCGAAGTCCTACCGCCTGCTGCGCCAATACGGCTTGTTCGAGCATCTGTTTCCGCGTACTGCCGCGGCCTTTGCGCTGCCGCCGTACGCTTACGCGCAGGACATGCTCGAGATCGGTCTCGCGAATACCGATGCACGCATCGCCGAGGACAAGGCGGTGACGCCGACCTTCCTGTTTGCGCTGCTGCTGTGGGGCGCGGTGCTGCGCGAGATGAATGAGCAGCAGGCCGGTCCCGCACCGGATCTTGCGCAGCTGTTCCAGGCCTGCGACGTCGTTCTCAAGGCGCAGCAGTCGCGCGTGGCGATTCCGCGCCGATTCGGCGTGCCGATGCGCGAGCTGTTGATGCTGCAGCCGCGATTCAACCGGCGCGGCGGCGTGAAGTCCCTGAGCATTTTGCAGCATCCGCGCTTTCGCGCCGCTTTCGATTTTCTGCTCGTGCGTGCGCAAGCGGGCGCCGCCGATCCGGAACTTGCCGAATGGTGGACGCAGATTCAGGCGCTGCCGCAGGAAGAGCGCGTGAAAATCGTGCAAGCCCGGCCGGCCGAGCAGTCTGCGGAGGGCGCTGCGGCGGCACCCGCCCGCAAGCGCCGCCGGCGCCGTCGTCGCAGCGGATCGGCGTCCACCTGAGTTCGGCCTTGAGCACGAGCCCGCTCTGGCGCCCGGCTTACGTGGCGATCGGCAGCAACCTCGACGAACCCGAACAGCGGGTTCGAGAGGCTTTCACGCGCATCGGGCAGCTGCCGCAGACCAGACTGGAGATGCGCTCACGGCTCTTTCTGTCGAAGCCGCTAGGCCCGCAGGATCAGCCGAACTTCGTGAACGCAGCCGCAGGCCTGCTCACGCAGCATTCGGCTCGCGCGCTGCTCGATTGCCTGCTCTCGATCGAACGCGCGATGGGACGGGACCGCGGTGAGCGCTGGGGTCCGCGCGTGATCGATCTCGATCTGATTTGGATCGCCGGCGAGCGGATTGCCGAGCCGGGGCTTTGCGTGCCGCATCCGGCAGTGTCTGAGCGCAACTTCGTACTGTATCCTTTCGGCGATATCGCACCGACCCTGCGGATTCCCGGAGTGGGGCGAGTTGCGGAACTCATGGAGCGGGTGGGCGGCGCGGGCTTGTCGGTAATTCAATAGAGCAAGAGCTTCAACGGGGCACAAGAGTCTTTATCGTGAGCGAAATTCCGCACCGCTTCATCGTCGTCGAGGGCCCGATCGGCGTCGGCAAGACCAGCCTCGCGCGACGCTTGGCGAAATCGCTCGGTGCGCAACTCGTGCTCGAACAAGCCGATCAGAACCCGTTTCTCGAGCGCTTCTACCGCAATCCGCGCGCCGCGGCGTTTCAAACGCAGCTGTTCTTCCTGTTTCAGCGCGCGCGCCAATTGGAGGAAGTGCGGCAAGCCGATCTATTCGGCGCGGTGCGAATTGCAGATTACCTGCTCGAGAAGGACCGGCTGTTCGCGCGCGTGACGCTCGATGACGCCGAGTACGAGCTCTACGAGCGCGTCTACGATCGCGTCGTCGTCGATGCACCCAAACCGGATCTGGTCGTCTACCTGCAGGCGCCGGTCGATGTGCTCGTCGACCGGATAGCAAAGCGCGGAATCCGCTACGAGCAGCACATCGAACGCGCCTATCTCGAGAAGCTCACGCAAGCCTATGCGCGATTCTTTCATGGCTACGACGCGGCACCGCTGTTGATCGTCAACGCGGCCTCGATCGACCCGGTCAGCAACGAGGCGGATTACCAGCAACTCTACGCCGAGATCACCCGTACCCGGCGCGGGCGACACTTCTTCAATCCGGCGGGCGGCGGCCTGCTGAGCATGACTTAACGAGCGGACGACAGCAGAGGAATTCCGGCCATGGACATACTGACTCGCAGCGCGACGCTGCGCGACCGCCTCAAGCTGTGGCGCGAAGCCGGTTTGAAAATTGCGCTCGTGCCGACCGCGGGCACCCTGCACAAGGGACACTTGAGTCTCGTGGCCGAGGCGCAGGAGCGCGCCGACCGCGTGGTCGTCAGCATATTTGCGGGACTGCAGGAGCGCGACGCGTCGAGGAGCGAGGCCGACCGCGACTTGCTCAACAAGGTGGGTCCTGACATCGTGTTCGCTCCGCCCGTGCAGGAGCTCTATCCGTTCGGCACCGACTTGTCGGCGAGCGTCGACATTCCGCAGCTCGGCAAATTGTTCGAGGGCGAGCATGCGCCGGGCCACATCGCCGAGGGGCTCACGCTGCTGCTGAAATTGATGAACCTCGTGGCTCCGGATTGTGCCGTGTTCGGCGAGCGGGATTTTCAGCAGCTCGTGTCGGTGCGGCAAATGGTCAGTGACCTGTTCATTCCGATCGAAATCGTCGCCTGCCAGACGCTGCGCGAATCCGACGGACTCGCGCTCGCGACCGGCAATCGGGCGCTCACGGCGTCGCAGCGCACGGCCGCGCCGCAGCTGTACGCGACCTTGAGCCGCATCGGCAAGCGCATCGACGCGGGCGAGCGCGATTACCCCGGGCTCGAGAAGCAGGGGCTCGATGCCCTGACCGCCGCCGGATTTCGGCCCGAGTACTTTGCGATCCGCCAGAGCGCGGACCTCGCGCCGGTGCGCTCGGCTTCGCGCGACTTGGTCGTGCTCGCCGCGGCGCACCTCGGCGCAGTTCGGCTCACCGACAACCTACGGGTGCGGGTCATCGACCGCTATTGATCCGTGCTCCCGCAGCGCCCAGCGCACATGCTCGCGCACCACCGGGTCCGGATGCTCCAAGCGCGCGCTGAGCGCCGCGATGAGCCGTGGCGAGCGCGGCGCGTTGCCGAGCGCCACGGCGAGATTGCGCAGCCAGCGTGAGTGGCCGATGCGGCGTATCGCGCTGCCCGCGGTCTTTTGCAGGAACTCGCTTTCGCTCCATGAAAACAAATCGACGAGCGCCGCATGGTCGAGTCCGTGGCGCACCGAGAAGTCGGCCTCCTGAGTCGGGCGCGCGAACTTGTTCCACGGACAGGCGATCTGGCAGTCGTCGCAGCCGTAGATCCGATTGCCGATCGCGCGACGGAATTCGATAGGAATGGGACCCTCGAGTTCGATCGTGAGGTAGGAAATGCAGCGCCGCGCGTCGAGCCGGTAGGGCGCCACGATCGCTCCGGTGGGGCAGGCCGGCAGGCAGGCGCTGCAGCTGCCGCAGTGTGCGCTGCTCGGCGCATCGAGCGGCAGGTCGAGATCCAGATAGATCTCGCCGAGAAAGAAATAGGATCCGCTGTCGCGATCGATCAGATTGGTGTGTTTCCCGATCCAGCCGAGCCCGGCATTGCGGGCGAGCGCTTTTTCGAGCACCGGGGCGCTGTCGGTGAAGACGCGGTGCCCGAACGGCCCAACCGCGGTCTCGATGCGATCGCAGAGCCGCTGCAGCCGCGTGCGCATGAGCTTGTGGTAGTCGCGCCCGAGCGCATAGCGCGAGACGTAGCCGGCCAGCGGGTCCGCGAGCACCGTCTCGGGTGCGGCGGCTTGCGGCCAATAATCCATGCGTGCGCTGATGCAGCTGACCGTACCGGGAACCAAGGCCTGCGGGCGCGTGCGCTTCGGGCCATGGCGGCTCATGTAAGCCATTTCGCCGTGGAAACCGGCCGCGAGCCATTCGTGGAAATGCGCTTCGTCCGCGGCGAGGTCGATGTTGCCGACCCCGAGTCTTGCGAAGCCGAGTTCGGCGCCCCACCGGCGGATGTCGGCGAGCAGCGCGCCGCGGTCGAGTGCCGCAGCGGAATTGGTAGTGAGCGGGGGGTCCGGCGTGGGATCGGCCATGGGCGCCTACAGTATAATCCGGCGCACCGCGGCCGCCCGCAGCCCGAAGGGACGGCATGTCCGACTCCGAATTGAAGCTTCAATTGATCGACAGCGCGGCGACCGAAGTTCTCGGCGCGGCGCTCGCGGACGCTCTGCGGTTCGGCGCCGCGAATGCGCCGACCGCGGCGCCCGCCGTCATTCACCTGCAGGGCGAACTCGGCGCCGGCAAAACGACGTGCGCGCGGAGCCTGCTGCACGCGCTTGGCGTGCGGGGGATCGTGCGCAGCCCGACCTACACGCTCGTCGAGATTTATGCGGCGAGCGGGATCCAATGCGTCCACGTCGACTTGTACCGTTTGCGCGGACCCCAGGACCTCGAGGATCTCGGGCTGCGCGACTATATGACGGACGGCAACCTGCTGCTGATCGAATGGCCCGAGCGCGGCGGCGCCGCGCTGCCGCCCGCCGATCTCGTCGTGAGCCTCGGCTACCGAGGAGACGGTCGAGAAGCGATGCTCGTGCCGCACAGCGCCCGTGGCGCGAACTGGGTAGCGGACCTGCGGACCGACAGGAGATTAGTCCCCTATCTATCTAATTTAACTTGAAAAATTGTGCTTTCGGCGTTAACTTAAGGCGCCATGACTATTTCCCTTTCACGCCTCGCCGGGTCCGTGTTGCTGGCCCTGTCGCTGGCCGCAGCGGCGGGCGCCGTCGAGGTGCGCGACATCCGGCTCTGGGCGGGCCCCGACAGCACGCGCGTGGTCTTCGATTTGTCGGGCAGCGCGCACCATCACTTGTCGGCGCTTAAATCCCCCGCGCGCATCGTGCTCGATATGCCGGGCGCGCATGCGAAGGCCGGAGGTCTTGCGGCGCCCGCTGCCGCGGGTGCCGTCAAACAGGTACGCCTCTCACAGCGCCCCGGCGGCAACCTGCGTGTCGTCATCGATCTCGCGCATGCGGTGCGGGCCAACAGCTTTTTGACGGCGCCCAACGATCGTTACGGCTATCGCCTCGTCGTCGATCTCGCCGGAGGCGCGGCGCCCGCGGCGGTCGCGGTGGCAGGTCCCGCCGTCCCCGTCAGGGTCGAGCATGCGCCGCCCGAAGCGCGCAATCTGATCATCGCGATCGATGCCGGCCATGGCGGCGATGACCCGGGTGCTATCGGCATCAGCGGCACGCGCGAAAAGGACGTCGTGTTCGCGATCGCCAAGGAGCTCGCTCAGCGCGTCAACGCCGAGCCCGGTATGCGCGGGGTCCTGACGCGTACCGGCGACTATTTCGTGCCGCTGCGTGAGCGGATGCAGCGGGCGAGGGCGCAGCAGGCGGACTTGTTCGTCTCGATCCATGCCGACTCGATCGTCGACCGGCGCGTCGACGGCTCCTCGGTATATATCCTTTCGCCGCGCGGCGCGAGCGACGAGGCGGCGCGCTGGCTCGCCGAGCGCGAGAACGCGTCCGACCTCATCGGCGGCGTCTCGCTCGACGACAAAGATGATGTGCTCGCGTCGGTGCTGCTCGATCTGTCGCAATCGGCCGCGTTGAGCGCGAGCGAGACCGCGGCCGAGCAGGTCTTGCGGGAGCTCAATCAGGTCGGCGAGGTGCGCAAGCACCAGGTCCAGCAGGCTCGATTCATGGTGCTGAAGTCGCCCGATATTCCCTCGATGCTCGTCGAGACCGCCTATATCTCGAATCCGCAAGAGGAATTGCGCTTACGGACCCCGGCGCAGCAGGCCAAATTGGCGAGCGCGATCCATCAGGGGCTGCGCGCTTATTTTTATGCCAATCCGCCGAGCGGCACGCGCATTGCGCAGCTCGCCGCGCTCGCCGCCGCGCCGCGCACCGTGCTTGCAACCGCCGCCGACGCCGGCCGATAGACCGCCGCGGCCGAATCGGCCGCCGATGTGCGAACATACCGGGGTTCGCGAGGTCGCCCGTGCCGATTCAAGTCCTACCCGATGAACTCATCAGTCAAATCGCTGCCGGCGAGGTCATCGAGCGCCCGGCGTCCGTGATCAAGGAACTCGTCGAGAACTCGCTCGATGCCGGCGCGCGGCGCATCGACGTCGAGGTCGAGCGAGGCGGCACGGCGCTGCTGCGCGTGCGCGACGACGGGGCCGGCATCGAGGCGGCCGATTTGCATCTCGCGCTGACGCGCCACGCAACCAGCAAGATCACGAGTTTGGATGATCTGGAAAACGTCGCGAGCCTCGGCTTTCGCGGCGAGGCGCTGCCGAGCATCGCGTCGGTATCTCGCCTCACGCTGACTTCGAGGTCTGCCGCCGCTGCACACGCCTCGAGCGTCTCGGCCCAGGACGGGGCCGTACAGGCGGTCCGGCCCGCATCTCACCCCAAGGGCACGAGCGTGGAGGTCCGGGACCTCTTCTTCAACGTGCCCGCCAGGCGAAAATTTTTGCGCACCGAGACGACCGAATTTCAACACGTCACGCGCATGCTCGAGCGCCTGGCACTGTCGCGCTTCGATGTCGCGTTCAGTCTCGCCCACAACGGCAAGAGCGTCTGGACCTTGCCGGCTGCGACGTCGGCCGCCGAGCGGCTCGCGCGCGTGGCCGCGATTTGCGGCGAGGAGTTCGCCGCGCACCTCATCGAACTACGGCACGAGCGCGAGGCGCTGCGCTTGACGGGCTGGCTCGGCCTGCCGACCTTTTCGCGCAGCCAATCGGACCTGCAGTTCGTGTTTCTCAACGGTCGCTACGTGCGCGACAAGCTGCTCGCGGGCGCGGCGCGGCGCGCCTACGAGGATGTGCTGTTCCACGGGCGCTTCCCGGCCTATCTGCTTTATCTCGAAATGAATCCCGCGATGGTCGACGTCAACGCGCATCCGCAGAAGCTCGAGGTGCGCTTCCGCGACTCGCGCTTCGTGCATGACTTCGTGTTTCGCAGCCTCGAGCGCGCGCTCGCCGCGACGCGGCCCACCGAAGGCTCGCCCGGCAGCGCGCCGCTCGATTGGCTGACCGCGAGCGCGAATTACGGCGGGCTGCGCGGCGAGCGGCCGCCGCTCGCGCATCAGGCGCGGTTTTCGCTGCCCGAGGCACGCGTGAGCGGCGGCCTCGCGTTCGCGGTGCATGAAGCCTCCGGCGCGATGCACGCCGTGCCTGGCGCCGCGCCGGCAGCCGCGCCGGCAGCCGCGCCCGGCGATGCGCCGCTTGGGATTGCGATCGCCCAATTGCACGGTATTTATATCCTCTCGCAGACCGCGGACGGGATCGTGCTCGTGGACATGCATGCGGCGCACGAGCGCATCACCTACGAGCGCATGAAGAAGCTGCTGCATGGGGAAAATGCGCAGCAGCGGCTGTTGGTTCCGCAGATCATCAAGGTCAATCCCGCGCAGGCCGACGCCGCCGAGGGTCACGCCGCGGAATTCGAGCGCCTCGGCTTCGAGCTGACGCGCCTCGCGCCGGGGGAATTGGCGCTGCGGGCCGTGCCGAGCCTGCTCGCGGATCGCGATCCGACCGGGATCCTGCTCGATGTGCTGTCCGATCTCGTCGATGAAGGGCGCTCGCGGCGCGTCGAGGAGTCGATCGATCATTTACTCGCGACGATGGCCTGCCACGCCTCGGTGCGCGCGCGACGCTCCTTGAGTCTCGCGGAGATGAACGCGCTGCTGCGCGAAATGGAGCGCACCGAGCGCGCCGACCAATGCAACCACGGGCGACCGACCTGGGTGCGATTGTCGGTCGCCGATCTCGATCGGCTGTTCTCGCGCGGTCGCTAATGCGCGGCGCGGTGCTGCTCATGGGTCCGACCGGAGCCGGAAAGTCCGACCTCGCGCTGCAGCTCGTCGAGCGCTTTCCGCTCGAGATCATCAGCGTCGATTCGGCGATGGTCTATCGCGGCATGGACATCGGCACGGCCAAGCCGCCCCTGGCGCTGCGCGCGCGCCATCCGCACCACCTCATCGATATTCGCGATCCCCTCGAGCAGTATTCGGCCGGCGAATTCGTGCGCGATGCGGCAGCGGCGATGCAGGAGATCTGGGCGCGGGGCCGGCAGCCGCTGCTGGTCGGCGGCACGATGCTGTATTTTCATGCGCTGACGGCCGGCATTGCGGATTTGCCCGAGGCCGATCTGCAGGTGCGCGCCGACATCGACGCCGCCGCTGCCGCCGGAGGTTGGAGCGCCGTGCATCGCAGCTTGGCCGAGGTCGATCCGGCCGCCGCCGCCCGCATTCACAGCAACGACGCCCAGCGCATCCAACGCGCGCTCGAAGTCTATCGGCTGACCGGGCGCAGGATCAGCGACCTGCAGAGCGAGCGGCGAACCGAGCTCGCGGATGTGAATTTGATCGAGATCGCGCTGATTCCGGCGGTGCGTAGCCAATTGCACGCTCGGATCACGGAACGCTTCGGCGCCATGCGCGAGCAAGGACTGCTCGAGGAGGTGCGAGGATTTTTTGTGCGCGGCGATTTAACCGGGGAACATCCGGCGATGCGTGCGGTCGGATACCGGCAGATATGGGAATATCTGGCCGGCGATTGCACATTGGCGCAGGCCGAAGAAAAGGCGCTTGCCGCAACGCGACAATTGGCGAAACGTCAGTTGACTTGGCTGCGACAACGCCCTCGGGCCATGAGATTCGACTGCATGCATCCGGATGTGGCAGGGTCTCTCACCGATGCACTCTCAAAGAGCATATTTGCAGAGTGGTCATAGGTTTATCCGCATGCGATGCCGCTGTGCTAGCATGTCCATGTATGGTCCGAGTGCCGCAAGGATGCGGGATTCGAGGACGAATGACACAAAAAATAAGGAGCATTACACATGGCCCGTGGCCAGTCTCTGCAGGACCCCTTTTTGAATGCCTTGCGCAAAGAACGGGTGCCCGTTTCTATCTATCTCGTGAACGGAATCAAACTGCAAGGACAAATCGATTCCTTCGACCAATTCGTCGTTTTGCTGAGAAACAGCGTGAGCCAGATGGTTTATAAGCATGCGATTTCGACCGTCGTGCCGGCACGCAACGTACGCCTGCCGACCGGTGAAGACGGCGAAGTGACGGAACCGGCGATCGTCGAGTGATTGAGGGGCGCTTCCGCCTTGTTTGAGCGCCCGCGCGGCGGTGAGCGCGCCGTCCTGGTCGGAGTCGGCATCGGCCATCCGGTCGATCCGAGCGACACCTCCGAATTTCGTGCCCTGGCCGCCTCCGCGGGGACCATCGACGTCGGGCTCGTGCTCGCGACGCGCGCGCGGCCCGATCCGAAGTATTTCGTCGGTTCGGGAAAGGCCGAGGAAATTCGTGCCTGCGCCGAGGAACACGGCGCGGATCTGGTGCTCGTCGATCAAACCTTGAGCCCGAGCCAGGAGCGCAACCTCGAAAAGCTCACCAATCGGCGCGTGCTGGACCGCAACGGATTGATTCTCGATATCTTTGCGCAGCGGGCCCGCAGCTTCGAGGGCAAGCTCCAAGTGGAACTCGCCCAGCTCTCGCACCTCTCGACACGGCTGGTGCGAGGCTGGACCCACCTCGAGCGCCAAAAGGGCGGCATCGGCTTGCGCGGTCCCGGCGAGACCCAGCTCGAGACCGACCGGCGCTTGATCGCGAAGCGCATCCGCACGCTGCGCGCGCGGCTCGAAAAGCTCTCGCGCCAGCGCGAGACCGGCCGGCACGTGCGCCGCGAAGTGCCGGTCCCGACCGTGGCGTTGGTCGGCTACACGAACGCGGGCAAATCGACGCTGTTCAACGCGCTGACCGGTTCCGCGACCTACGTGGCCGACCAGCTGTTCGCGACGCTCGATCCGACGGTCCGGCGCATCAAGCTGGTCGGTGTAGGCGAAGTGGTGCTCGCCGATACGGTGGGATTCGTGCGCGAGCTGCCGCACGAACTCATCGCCGCGTTTCGCTCGACGCTGCAGGAGGCGCGCGATGCGGATCTGCTGCTGCACGTCGTCGATGCCAGCGATCCGGCGCGCAACGAGCGCATCGATCAAGTGCGCGGCGTGCTCCGCGGCATCGGCGCCGGCGACCTGCGCGAACTGCTGGTGTTCAACAAGATCGATTTGATCGAGGAGCGGGCGCGCGTCGTCGACGGCGCGGACGGTCTGCCGGCGCAAGCCTGGGTTTCCGCCGTCACGTCGGCAGGGCTCGATGAGCTGCGCGCGTCCATCGCGCGCGCGGTTCGCCCCAACCAGGTCCGGCGCACGCTGCGCATCGGCCTGGAAGCCGCATCGGTGCGATCGGCGTTATTCGCGCGCAATGCCGTTCGCGGCGAGCGCCAGCAGGACGACGGCGGCTGGGAACTCGACGTGGAACTCGATCCGACCGAGATCGACAAATTAGCCGGCAACTCGGGTGTCAAACTCGTGGATAATGCCGACAGCGAAGTCAAGGCCCGCGGCGAGAAGCGTGTAGCATAGCCGGCTTGTGAGCGGCCAACGGGCTCCCTAGAATGTCCGGCTCTGCAGCGACGACTCGATCCGACAGCAACACATATTAGGCATTACGCATGGCTTGGAACGAACCCGGCGGCGAGAAACGCGATCCCTGGAATCGCCCGCATCAGCAACAGAACGACCTAGACGACATTCTGCGCAATATCCAGCGTCGCTTGTCGGCGCTGTTCGGCCGCAGCGGCACGGGCGGCGGCGGCGCGGGCGGCTCGAATTTCGGGACGGCTGCGGTCGGTTTCCTGATTTTGATCGGCGTTTTGTGGATCGGCAGCGGCGTATATCGCGTCGATGCGCAGGAGCGCGCGGTCATTCTTCGCTTCGGCAAGCATGTCGACACGACCGGTCCAGGCTACAACTGGCATCTGCCGTGGCCGATCGAGCGCAGCATCATCGTGAATGTCTCGCAGGTCTTCAGCATCACCGAAGACTCGAGCATGCTGACGGCCGACACGAATCTCGTCGAGGTGCATTATGCCGTGCAATACACCCAGCCCGACGCGCTGAAATTCCTCTTTCAGGTGCGCGGAGTCGAGGAGACGCTGAATCAAGTCTTCGAGAGTGCGATGCGCGAGGCCGTGGGCCAGGCCTCGCTCGACAAAGCGCTCGCGTTCGACCCCTCGATCACGTTCCGGGCGCGGGATCTCATGCAGCGCACGCTCGTCAACTACGGCGTGGGTGTCAACATCGTCGCCGTCAAGCTCAACGAGGTCGGCGTGCCCGAGGCCGTTCAAGAGGCGCAGCGCGATGCGATCAAGGCCGACAAGGACCGTCAGCGCTACCAGCAGGAAGCGGAAATTTATCGCAACGACGTCGTACCGCGGTCGCGCGGCGCGGCCGCCAAGGAGCTGCAGGACGCCCAAGCCTACAAGCTCCAGGTCATCGCGCTCGCGCAAGGCGAAACCTCGCGCTTCGATCAAGTGCTCGCCCAATACGAGCATGCGCCCGCCGTGACGCGCGAGCGCATGTACCTGGAGACCATGGAGAACGTCTACAAGAATTCGCGCAAGGTGTTCATGGACACCAAGGCGGGCGGCAACAACATGATCTACCTGCCGCTCGACAAGCTCCTGTCGCAAACCCCGCAATCGGTCACGCTGCCGAACGACACCATGACCGTCGCGCCCGCCAAGAATCCGGAAATCCAGGTCTCGCCGCCTGAAGATCCGGCGCGCGCCCGCGGAGTACGCTGATGCAAAACAGAATCCTTTATGTGCTGTTGGCGCTGGTCGCGGTGATTCTGATCGCGCGCGCGAGCTTGTTCACGGTTTCCGAAGGGCAGCTCGCGATCAAGTCGATCGGCGGCGAGATCATCGACGCGAACTACGAGCCGGGGCTGCATATGAAGATCCCGCTCGTCAACGAGGTCACGAAGTTCGACAAGCGCATCATCACCCACCCGTACTCGCAGGAACGATTTCTGACGAAGGAACAGGAACAGCTGATCGTCGAGTTCTACGTCAAGTGGCGCATCGGCAACTTGCGTAAATTCTACGAATCGACGGGCGGCTCGGAAGATGTCGCCACCGACCGCCTCGGAGAGACCATCAAGGACAGCATCAAGACCGTGGTGACGCAACGCACCTTGCAGCAGGTCATCACCGCCGATCGCGCCGATTTCACGGAAGCCACGATGAAGGACGCGAGGCCGGCCGCCGAGCAGCTCGGCGTAAATCTCATCGACGTGCGCATCACGAAGATCGAGCTGCCGACCCAGGTCCGCGATTCGGTGTTCGAACGCATGCGTGCGACCTTCAAGGCACAGGCCGCCAAACTGCGCGCCGAAGGCATCGAGGTGTCTGAGACGACTCGCGCGCAAGCCGACAAGGAGCAGACCCAGATCCTCGCCGACGCCGCGCGCCAGGCCGGCCAGATTCGTGGCGACGGCGACGCGCAGGCGAGCGAGATTTTCGCGCGCTCCTATTCGAAGAACGCCGAGTTCTACAGCTTCTATCGCAGCATGCAGTCGTATCGAGACTCGGTCGGCACGCAGAGCGACATCTTGGTCGTCGGACCGGATAGCGCCTACTTCAAGTACTTCAAACAGCCCCAAGCGCAGAAGTAGCGCCCGCGATTCAGCACCATGGAAATCGGCTGGTCGGAATTGCTGCGTTACTTGACCGGGGCGTTCGCGCTCTATCTGGTGCTCGACGGCATCCTGCCGTTCTTGAACCCGGCCGCGACCCAGCGCCTGATGACCAAGCTCGCGCAGATGGAGAGTTCGCAATTGCGCTGGGGTGGCCTGATCAGCATGGTCGCCGGCCTCGCGCTGCTGTGGATGGTGCGCAGTGGGTAAGAACGTCGTCGTGATCGGGCTGCAGTGGGGCGATGAAGGCAAGGGCAAGATCGTCGACTTGCTCACCGACTCGGCGCAGGCCGTCGCGCGATTCCAGGGCGGCCACAACGCCGGGCACACGCTCGTGATCGGCGGCAAGAAGACGATTCTCTCGCTGATTCCGTCCGGCATCCTGCATGCGCACGTGCAATGCCTGATCGGCAACGGCGTGGTGCTGTCGCTCGAGGCGCTGTTCAAGGAAGCGCAGATGCTCATCGACGAGGGCGTCCCGGTGTTCGAGCGGCTGCGCGTGAGCCCTTTGTGCCCGTTGATATTGCCCTCACACGTCGCGCTCGACCGAGCTCGCGAGAAAGCGCAGGGCGCCAATGCGATCGGCACGACGGGGCGCGGCATCGGACCTGCGTATGAGGACAAGGTTGCGCGGCGTGCGGTGCGCGTCGCGGACCTGTTTCACCGCGAACGTTTCGCGGCCAGGCTCGGCGAGATTCTCGATTATCACAATTTCGTGCTGCAGCGCTACTTCCAGGCGGCGCCCGTCGATTTCCAGCAGACGCTCGAGTCGAATCTCGAGCTCGGCGAGCGCCTCAAGCCGCTGGTCGCCGACGTCACCGGCATCCTCGAGCAATTGAGCCTCGAAGGTCGCAACGTCCTGTTCGAAGGGGCGCAGGGCGCGATGCTCGACGTCGACCTTGGTACGTACCCGTTCGTGACCTCCTCGACGACCACGGCCGGCGGCGCGGCGGCGGGCACCGGCATCGGTCCGCGGCGGTTGCACGAGGTGCTCGGCATCGTGAAGGCCTATGCGACGCGCGTCGGCGCGGGTCCGTTCCCGACCGAACTGTTTGACGAATACGGCGAGCATTTGTCTCGCGTCGGACATGAGTTCGGCTCGGTCACCGGCAGGCGCCGGCGCTGCGGCTGGTTCGATGCGGTCGCGCTGCGCCGTTCGGTCGTGCACAGCAGCTGCTCGGCGCTGTGCGTCACGAAACTCGACGTGCTCGACGGGCTCGACACGATCCGTGTCTGCGTGGGCTACGAGATCGACGGCAAGATCGTCGATGCGCCGCCGCTGCTCACGGGACATTTCGCGGAATGCGCCGCAGTCTACGAGGAGATGCCCGGATGGAAGCAGTCGACCGTCGGCATCACGCGCCATCGAGGAGCTGCCCGCCAACGCCGTCACCTATCTCGAGCGCCTGCAAGCGCTCGTCGGGGTGCCCGTCACGATCATATCGACGGGACCGGACCGCGACCAAACCATCATCCGGCGCAATCCCTTTCACTGATCGACAGCGGCCTAGTGAGATCCGTGTTCGACCGGACGCTCGATCTGCAGGAATGGCAGCGGCGCCTGGTCTTCTGGGGCGGCGCGATCCTCTCCGGTGCGGTCGCGGTGCTATTCGCGAAGGCGAGCGATCTTGCAATGGCCGCATTCGCGACGGCGCGGGTGCGATGGACTTGGTGGCCGTACTTGGCGGTGCCGGCCGGCATCGCACTGTGCGCCTGGTTGACGCGGCGCGTATTCGCGAGCGCCCAGGGCAGCGGCATCCCTCAATTGATTGCGGCACTTGCGATGCCGACCGAGCGCGATCGCGATCGGCTGCTGTCGATAAAAATTGCATTCGGCAAGGTTTTGCTGACGGTGCTCGCGCTCGCCTCGGGCGCGCCGGTCGGACGCGAGGGACCGACTGTGCAGGTCGGCGCCTCGATCATGCATTCTCTGCGCCGCTTCGCGCGCTTTCCGGCCGAGGATGTCGATCGCGGACTGATTCTCGCGGGGGGAGCCGCGGGCGTCGCCGCCGCCTTCAATACGCCGCTCGCTGGTGTCGTATTTGCGATCGAGGAGCTGTGGCGCTCGTTTGATCCGCGCACCAGTGCGACGATTCTGGCGGCGGTCATCGTGGCCGGCATCACGTCCTTGGCGCTCGTCGGCAACTACACTTATTTTGGATCGACTGCGGCAATCATGAACGATGCGCATATGTGGCTGTCGGTGCCCGTATGCGGCGTCGCCGGCGGCCTGCTGGGCGGGGTCTTCGCGCGCACCATGGCAAGCCTCGGGCGGGCGTTGCCCGCGGGGCTGCAGCAAATGCGGGAACGCCGGCCGGTGCTATTCGCGGCGCTCTGCGGCCTCCTCATCGCCGCACTCGGTGCGATGTCCATGGGTACGACCTACGGCACGGGGTATGCCGAGGCCAAGGCGATGCTGCAAGACGAAGGATTGCCGGCTATGGGATTTGCCTTGTTCAAGGCGCTGGCGATGCTCGTTTCATTCGTGAGCGGCATTCCCGGCGGAATCTTTGCACCATCGCTTTCGGTGGGTGCCGGCATCGGCGCCCAGTTGCATGTCTGGTGGCCGGTCGCGCCGACCGGCGCGATGGTGATCCTGTGCATGGGCGCGTATTTCGCCGGCGTCGTGCAGGCGCCGTTGACTGCGCTGGTGATCGTCACCGAGATGACCGGCAATCGAGCCCTGACCCTGCCGCTGATGGCTGCGGTGTTCCTCGGTCGCGGCGCGAGTGCGCTCGTCTGCAGGCGCTCGCTGTACCATTTGCTGGCGCAGCGCTTTCAGACAGTGGAGAGCGCGGGGATGAACGCCGCGGAACAGCCGATCCCGCCCAAGACCTAGGTGGCGGGTTCCAAATAGACCGGCTTTCCGCCGAGCATCGTCATGCGCACATGCGCCGCCGGGATCTCGTCGGCCGGGGCCAACAGAAAATTCTTCGAGAATCGCACCAAATCGGCGAATTTGCCGACCTCGATGCTGCCTTCCCGGCGCTCGGCGCGGCTCGCGTAGGCGGCATCGAGCGTATAGGCGCGCAGCGCCTCGGCGACCCCGATCCGCTGTTCGGGCACGTAACCGCCGGGCGGCTCGCCGTCGAGGCTCTGGCGAAGTACGGCATTGCGGATCCCGTATAGCGGGTTGAGCTGCACGATCGGCCAGTCGGTGCCGAACGCGATTACGGCGCCGCTGTCGAGCAGCGAGCGCAGCGCGAAGGCTCTCGCCAGGAACTGCTCGCCGGCGTAGCGCTGCCAGAGTCCCTCCATGCCCTTCCATTCGTCACGGGGATAGATCATCAGCGGCTGCATGCTCGCGACCACGCCGAGCTGTGCGAAGCGAGGGATGTCGGCCGCATCGGGCGCCTCCGCATGTTCGATGCGGTCGCGCGGGTGCAGCGCCGCGGTTTCGGCGTACGCATCCAACGCGAGCTTGATTGCACCGTCGCCGATCGCGTGTGTATAGACCTGAAACCCGAGTTCGTTGAGACGCTTGACGTCGGCCTTGTATCGCGCGGGCTCGAAGAACCGCATGCCCACCTCGGCCGGGTTGTCGGCATAGCCGCCCGGCAGGTACGCGGTGTGCGACTCGAGCACTCCGTCCATGATGAATTTGGCGACGCAGCACGACAAAAGCGCACCGTGATAGTGCGCTCGCGCCGCCTCGAGAGCCGCGAGATGCTCCGCGGTGAGGCCCGGCGCGTTGATCCAGTCGGAAATCGAGATGCGCAGCGTGAGTTTTCCGCGACGCTCGAGCTTCGCGAGCTCCCCGAGCATCTCGAAATCGCCGCCGGCGCTGTCGACGCGTGTCAAGCCGACGCGATTGGCTTCGCGTATCGCGGCCGTCAATGCCTCGACGCGCTCGCGTGCCGTTGCGCGCGGAATCTTGTCGAGCACGAGCTTGATCGCCGAATCCTCTTTGAGCCATCCCGTGGGCTCGCCGCCGGCATCGCGGACGATCTGCCCGCCGGGCGGATCCTTGGTGTCGCGCGTGATGCCGGCACGGCGCAGCGCCTCGCTGTTGACCCAGGCGGCGTGCGCCATGCCGGAATCGAGAAACACGGGACGCGTGCCGCTCACGCGGTCGAGCAGTTCCTTGTGAAACTCGCCCTGCGGCAGGTCGACGTAGCCGTAACTGAAACCCTCGCCTTGAATCCAGTCGCCGCGTGAATGGTTGTTTGCGAATCGCGAGACCCGGTCGAGCACTTCGCGCATCGTGGTCGCGTCGCGCAGCGCCACGTTTCGCAGGTATTCCCCGCCGTCGAGGAAGTGCACGTGGGCGTCGATGAGGCCCGGCGTCACGAGATCTCCTTGCAGGTCGATGACCCGCGAAGCGCGCCGCGCGAGACGCGCGAGGTCATCATCCGATCCGACCGCGACGATTTTCGAGCCCCGAATCGCGACCGCCTCGGCCCAAGGATGTGCGGCATTCAGTGTGTAGATTCTTCCATGGCGCAGGATCAACAGCGCCGGTGTGCGCGGCCGCTGCAGGGCCGCCCCGGCAGCGGTGGCCGGCGCGGTGCCGAGAAGTGGAGCGAGCGCGAACACACACGCGATCGCGAGCGCGTGTGCGCGTGCGCTGCGCGAGGCGCGCGCGATCGAATGAATTGCTTCGATGTGATTGGCGCTTCGCATTCCGTGGCCTCGCATGTTGTCCGCCGCCGGCAGCCGGCGAGGGGCAGTATGCCCCGTGCTAACGGGAAGATGAAAGAAGCGGCGACGGCGCGAGCGTCGCCGTCCGTTCACCGCACATCCGCGGTCGCGCGGATCGCCGTGATTTACAGCATGCGATTGGCACTGTTTTGGCGCAGGAAAATGCCTGATTTCGCGATCGACGCACCATCGCCGTGCACCGGTTCAGGAGCCGCCCGTTTGCTTCCGTTTTTCGGAAGCAAACGACGAAACTCATCGCATGATTCAAGGAAATTTTTCGCGTGTAGCAATCATGCCACTTGCGTTGCTTGCCGTGCTCACGCTATTTTTGATCGCGGTTAAGCTGATTAACTCTGCATGAGCAATGCGACGTCGACGCGATTCGCGAGACTCACCGAACCGAATGGCAACAACATAGGGGTACTCAATGATCAATAGTCTTCGCGCGAGACGGCATCCGATCGGCCGGCGTCATCGACGCCTGCAGCTGGGCACCGTTTCGTCATTGAGCGCCGCCGTGTTGAGCGCGCTCTACGGAAGTCCGTCGATCGCTGACGACAACGCGCTGCAGGAGATTACCGTGACGGCGACCCGCCGCGCGGTGTCGGCGCAAGATCTGCCGATCAGCATCACCGCCGTCAGCGGCGAAGCGCTGGCGCAGGCGGGCATCGAGGACATCTCGGGCCTCGCGCATTCGATGGCCGGCGTGAATTTCACCGACAAGGGACCCTTCGGCGGCGTCAACGGCGCGACGCTGATCATTCGCGGATTGAACAGCGAAGCGACCGGCGGCCAGGTCGCGCTCGCGACGCCGGTCGTTCCGCCGGTCGCGACTTACGTCGACGACACACCGCTGTTCGTCAACTTGCGGCTCACCGACATTGATCACGTCGAGATTCTGCGCGGGCCGCAGGGAACGCTTTACGGTTCCGGGTCGCTCGGCGGCACGATCCGATTCGTGCAGAACGCGCCCGATCCGAGTGGATTCGATGCGAAGGCCGAGGCCGGGCTCAGCGACACGGCGCATACGCATGCGCTCAATGAGGACGTCAGCGGCATGCTCAACATGCCGGTGACGCCTGACGCTCGCGGTGCGCCTCAATGCGAGCTGGACCGACGATGCCGGGTTCATCAACCAGCCGAACCTCTACAGATTGGACTCGTCGGGGGCGCCGATTGCTGCCCAGCCGGGCAATTTGTTGAGCCCGCCGGCGACCTACTCGAAGGACGGAACGAACGCCTACGGTTATCGCACCGCGCGCATTTCGGCGCTGTGGAAGCCGAGCGAGGATTTCCACGCCCAGCTTTCCTATTACTACCAGCAATCGACGGCCCAGGGCTTTCCCCAGGTCTCGCCGCTCTATGGCTTGAATTCCTTGTCCTCGACCGACGATACCCAGGACACGACCGACGATCACGTCGATCTCGTCGCGCTGACGATGGAGGAGGATCTGGGCTTCGCGACGCTGACCTCGAACACGTCTCTCGCGCATCACGACAACCACTCGAGCAGCGACCTGACGAATCTGTACAGCCTACTTTCCGTTCTATCCGTCGCTGTACGGCGCGAATCCGCGCGTGCTCGTGACCGGCCATGACGAACTCGACGACAAGCCGTGGTCGCAGGAGTTGCGGCTGGCTTCAAAAACCGGCGGCTTGGTCGATTGGGTTGCCGGCGCGTTCTTCAAGAACGAAACGACCGACATCCACGAGCACGAGTACTATCCGGGATACCTCGATTACTTCAATGCCTGCGTTCCGGCCTACGGCGTCAGCAACGGCGACGGCGTGACGCCCTCGCAATGCGGCATCGGCGAGACCGTCTACACTCCCGGCAATCCGCCGACCTACGTCGACGGAATTCCGATCGTCAAGGACCAGGCGTACATCGGCGACTTCGAAACGCATTTCAAGGATGCGGCGGTGTTCGGCGAAGTCACCTGGCACATCACCTCGGAGTGGAGCCTCACGGGCGGCACGCGCGTATTCAAGCAGACCGTGCAGCAGGCGCAGCAGACCGGGCCTGCTGTTCGACGGCCCCGAGTCGATCGCCAACGAGTCGCTGAGCGCCTCTTGGAGCAAGGCGCTGTGGAAGGTCAACACGGCCTACCAGCTCGACAAGACCAATCTCGTCTATGCGACCTGGTCGCAGGGGTTCCGCCGCGGCGGCGTCAACGCGCTGCCGCCGAGCGAGCCGGCGGTCAGCTACACGACGCCTCCGGGGCTCACCAAGGTGCAGCCCGACACCGCCGACAACTATGAGATCGGCGTCAAGGGAACGCTGTTGCAACGGATCCGCTATTCGGCCGATGTGTTCGACATCGAATGGCACAACGTGCAGGAGGGCGCTCAATTGACCCCGCTGGTGCTGCCGGGGGCGATCAACGTCGGCAACGCCTACAGCCGCGGATTCGAGACCGAGATCTATGCGAACTTCACCGACCATTTGTCGGGCCAGCTCGCATATACCTACGACGAGACCGCGATCACCTCGTTCAACGGCCTCGCGCTGCAGGGCCTGTCGGTGCCGCCGCCCGCGGTCGGTGCGGTTCTGCCCGGAACCCCGAAGACCAGCGTTGCGGCGGCCCTGGAATACGGACACGTCCCGCTCGGCGCAGGCGAGCTTCGCTATGCGGTCAATGCGCGCTACCAGAGCGCGATTGTTCCCGCGCTCTCGGCGACGATTCCGACGGCTTCCGGCTATACGATGGTCGACTTGCGCGCGAGCTACAGTGTGTCGCACTGGCTCGCGTCCGTTTACGCCGAGAACGTCACCAACCGGCTCGGCATCAATTCCTACTCGGATCCGTCGAACTACGGCACGCATTACGAGGCGCTGATCTCGCGGCCGCGCACGATCGGGGTTTCCGTCGCGTATTCCTTCAAGGAGCGTTGAGCGGCGGGTCTCGGCGCCTGTGGCGGTGCGCGGCTCGAATCGCGTATCGTATACGCATGAACAGCGTGCAGATCCTCGAGCGGCTGATCGGGTTTCCGACGGTGAGCCGCGATTCGAATCTCGGGCTCATCGAATTCGTGCGCGAATTCTTGTCGGCGCGCGGCATCGAGTCGCGGCTGTATCGCGACGCCAGCGGTCAAAAGGCCAATCTGTACGCGTGTGTCGGTCCCCAGGATCGGGGCGGCGTGCTGCTCTCCGGGCATACCGATGTCGTGCCCGTCGACGGCCAATCCTGGACCACCGATCCGTTCCGCATGGAGCAGCGCGGCGAGCGCCTCTATGGGCGCGGCTCGGCCGACATGAAGGGCTTCATTGCCTGTGCGCTGCGCGCCGCCGAACTGGCGAAAGCGCGCCGATTGACGCTGCCGTTGCAGCTGGCGTTCTCCTATGACGAGGAGGTCGGCTGTCTCGGGGTGCGCTCCCTGATCGAGGACATGGCGTGTTGGGCCCACCGACCGAAGTTCTGCATCGTCGGCGAGCCGACGCTGATGCGCATCGCGGTGGGGCACAAGGGCAAGACCGCGATGAACGCGTGTTGTCACGGGCGCGCCGCGCATTCGGCCCGTCCCGCCGCCGGTGTCAACGCGATCCACATGGCAGTCGACTTCATCGACGCGGTCCGCTCACGGCAGTCGCAAATCGAGTCCACGGGCCGCCGCGACCCGGCCTACGAAGTCCCCTTCACGACATTGCATGTCGGCGTCATCCACGGTGGACGCGCGCTCAATATCGTGCCCGATCGCTGCGACCTCGAACTGGAATTCCGCAATCTCGCGGCCGACGACCCGGCGGGGCTGGTCGCCGCGCTGCACGCGGATGCAGCGGCGGTATCGGCCAAGGTGCAGGCGGGCACCGACTGCCGCGTTGATCTCGAGATCAGCTACGAATACCCGGGCCTCGATACGGCACCCGACGCCGAGGTCGTCGAGTTCGTCGCAGCCCTGACCGGCAATCGAGAATGCATCAAGGTGGGCTTCGGCAGCGAGGCCGGATTGTTCAGCGGACGCCTCGGCGTACCCAGTGTCGTTTGCGGTCCCGGTTCGATCGATCAGGCGCATAAACCCGACGAATTCATCGCGCTCGAAGAACTCGAGCGCTGTGACGCGATGCTCGAAGCCTTGCTCGAACGCTTGGGCTGAGGGCCGCGCGGGGTCGCGACGGTCGGTCCCGCATTGCTTCTGCTTTTCGAAAGCAGCCTCTCATTTTTCATTGGTTTATATTATGCTGGGGATGCGCGATCATGATCGCGGCCAATCCTTTGATTGTGCATCTATCTGCAGCCGAGGCCATGATCCGCAACGCCATTCGACACCTGAACTCCATCCGCGGCGGCCGCGAGGTCTACAGCGGTGCCGCGCGGCGCGCTGCGGCCGCCGCCGCGGCAGCGCGATGAGCGGCAAGCGGACCGGGGGCGGACAGCTCACCGAGGATCCGGTGCTGCGGCAGCGCTTCTTGAACGGCATGAGCCACGCCGCCTGTACCGTCAACGTCGTGACCACCGACGGGGTAGCGGGCCGCCACGGAGTCACGATCTCGGCGATGTGTTCGGTGTCCGCCGACACACCGCAGCCCACGCTGCTCGTCTGCATTCATCATCGAAGCCCGGCCGCGGACGCCGTGCTCAAGAACGGCGTGTTTTGCGTCAACGTGCTGCGCGAGGATCAGGCCGTGATCTCCGACAGTTTTGCGGGCCGCAGCGGCGTGCGCGGCGAGGCGCGATTCGATTGCGCGCGCTGGACCACGCAGGTCACGGGCTCGCCGCGCGTCATCGATTGCCTGGTCGCATTCGACTGTCGAGTGACTGCGAGCGAACGAGTCGGGTCGCATCTGGTCGTCTTCGGCTCGGTCCAAGACATTGCCGTGGCGGTCGCCGCGACCGGATCGCCGCTGATCTACGCGAATCGCGCGTACGGCGTGCCGCAGCGTTTTCATCAGCGCGTTGCGCCCTCGGCCGAACATTCGGCGCAAACCGACGGATCCCTTTCGCTCGGCTGCTTGCCGACGATCGCGCCGTATTTCGTGCCGGCTTTGGTCGCGCGCCTCACGAAACTGCTGCCTGGCGCCGCGCTCACGCTGATCGAAGCGGACCAGGCGCGCCTCATTGCGAGTTTGCGGCGCTCCGAAACCGATATCGCGCTGCTGTTCGACTTCGGTCTGCACAAGGACATTCAATCCGAGGTTCTGGCCGAGCTGACGCCCTATGTGCTGCTGCCCGAGGGCCATCCGCTCAGCGCCGAGACGGCGATCGGGCTCGAATCATTGGTTGACGAGCCGCTGATCCTGCTCGACGTGGAGCCGAGCCGCGATTACTTCTTGTCGCTGTTTCGCGCGCGCGGCCTCGAACCGCGCGTGGGCCTGCGCAGCGGCTCGATGGAGATGGTGCGCGGACTCGTCGGCCACGGATTGGGCTACGGCATCCTCTCGACCAAGCCGGCCAACAACATGTCGTACGACGGCCGGGCGCTCGTCTCGCGGCCGCTCGCGATCGCCGTGGAGAACAGCCGTCTGGTGATCGCGAGCCTCGCCGGCCGACCGCTCGGCGCCGCCGCGCAAGCATTCATCGGACATTGCCGCGCATTTTTTCACGGAGTCACTCATGCACACGCGCATTCGTAAATTCAACACCCGCGATACCTATCCGGAGCAAAAGCTCGACAACGATCTATGCCAGGCCGTGATCGCGCGCGGCCGCACGGTCTTCGTGCGCGGCCAGGTCGGTCAGAATCTCGATACGGCCGTCAACGTCGGCGTCGGTGACGCGGCGGCGCAGACCGAACAGGCGATGGCGAACATCGCGCAGCTGCTCGGCGAAGCGGGCGCACGCCTCGAGCATATCTGCAAGGTTACGATCTACCTGACCGATCCGCGCTTTCGCGAGCCCGTCTATCGCACCATCGGTCGCTGGCTCAAGGGGGTCTTTCCGGTCTCCACGGGCATCGTGGTCGCAGGTCTTGCACGCCCCGAATGGCTCGTCGAGGTCGACGTGATCGCGGTCATTCCCGACGAGGCAGCGGCGTGACATTCTCGATCGCTGCCCGATCGCGAGATCCGCTGCTGTTCGGGTTGGCGATCGCCTCCTCGTCGCCGGCGGTGGCGGCGCGCTGCGCGCACGCGCGCGCCGGTGTCGGAGCAGTTGCGACCCAGAACATCACGGATCCCGCGCTGGGGCCGCGCCTGCTCGATGCACTTGCGTCGGGCGCACAGCCGAAGGCGGCGCTCGAGCGCCTCGTCGCGGGCACGCCGCATGCAGCGTACCGGCAACTCGTGGCCATCGGAGCGACCGGCCCCCCGGCGGTGCATTCCGGCGCCCACGCGCTCGGCATCGTCGCGAGCGCGATTGGTCCCGACTCGGCGGCGGCGGGCAACCTGCTTGCGTCGCCCGAGGTGCCCGCTGCAATGATCGCCGCCTTCGAGCGCGCGCGCGGCGATTTCGCACCACGGCTGCTGGCGGGGATGCGCGCGGGGCTCGCGGCGGGCGGTGAGGCCGGCCCGATCCATTCGGCGGGTCTGCTGATCGTGCGCGACCAGTGCTGGCCGATCGTGGATCTGCGCGTCGACTGGGCGGAAGCCGATCCGCTCGACGCGCTCGACGCGCTCTGGGGGCTCTACGCGCCGCAGCTCGAGGCCTACGTGCAGCGGGCGATCGATCCCGGCCGTGCGCCGAGCTTCGGCGTGCCCGGCAACCCGTGAAGTTCACGCTTCGACAACTCGCGTACTTCATCGCGGCCGCGGAAACCGGCAGCATTACGCTCGCCTCGAAGCGCGCCAATATTTCCCAGCCGGCGATATCGACCGCGATCTCCCATATCGAGCGCGAGCTCGACGTCCAGCTGTTCCTGCGCCATCACGCCCAAGGTTTGTCCCTGACGCCCGCCGGCCGCGCGCTGCTGCGCGAGGCCAAGCAATTGTTGAAGCAGGCCGAGGGGCTCTATTCGGCTGCCGCCGACATCAGTCACGAGGTTCGCGGCGAACTGTCGGTCGGCTGGTTCTCGACGCTCGCGCCGTTGATGATGCCGGAACTCGTGCACTCGTTTCTCAAGGCGCACCCGGAGGCGCAAATTCGCACGCTCGAGAGCCATCAGGAGGGCCTGCTGCAAAGTCTGCGCCAGGCGCAGTCGGAGATTGCCGTGACCTACGATCTGCAGATCACCGACGACATCGCCTTCTTGCCGCTCGCGAGCCTGCCGCCGTATGCACTGTTCGGGGCCTCGCATCCGCTGGCGCGCGAACGCAGCGTCAAGCTCTCGCAGCTTGCGCCCCAGCCGATGGTGCTGCTCGATCTGCCGATGAGCCGCGAATATTTTCGAGCGCTGTTCATCCGCGAACGGCTCGAGCCCAATGTCGCCTGGTCCTCGGCTCAACAGGAGGTCGTACGCACGATGGTCGCCAACGGTCTCGGCTATTCGCTCGCGAACGTGCGACCGCGCTCCAACGTCGCGCTCGACGGCCGGCGCATCTATCCGGTGCCGCTCAGCGGCGACCCGCCGCCCGTGCACATCGGCATCGCGACCTTGCAGCAGCTCAAGAAGACGCGGCTCGTGGAGGCGTTCGAGCGCCATTGCCGCGAAGCGATCTCGGAAGCGGATATCCCGGGAATGGCGCCGCCCGTGCAGCGGCGGCGCGCCAAGCGCCGGTGAGCCTCACCCGACCGGCACCGATGGGAGCGCCATGACAATCCGGGAACGACCGACTCGCCTCGAAATCGGCACGATCATGCCGATCCCGATCGATGAGCGCCACGGCAGGGCACAGGACCTGTTTACGGTCTGGTTCGGCTCGAATCTCATGCTGCTGACCGTCGTGACCGGGGGACTCGCGGTCAGCGTGTTTGCACTGCCGTTTACCTGGGCGATTGCGGGCCTGGCGCTCGGCAATCTGGTGGGCGGCGTATTCATGGCGCTGCATTCCGCACAGGGACCCACGCTCGGTGTGCCCCAGATGGTCCAAACACGCGGCCAATTCGGGTCCTACGGCTCGCTGCTGGTCGTCGTGATCATCATCGTGATGTACGTCGGATTCGTGGCGTCGAACCTGGTCGTCGGCGGGGAGTCGCTCGCGCTGCTCGCACCGAAGATGGGGGACACGCCGGGCATCGCACTGGTCGGCCTGCTGAGCGTGGTCGCAGGAATCTACGGCTACGACTTGATTCACGCCTACACGCGCGTGATGAGCTACGCCTCGGGCGCGGTGCTGCTGCTTGCGGCCGCATGGATCGTATGGGTGCACGGATTGCCCGCGGATTTTCTCGACCGGAATCATTTCAACGTCTCCGGTCTGCTCGGCACGATTTCAACGGCCGCACTATGGCAGATCGCCTACGCGCCCTATGTTTCGGACTACTCGCGCTACATGCCGAAGCAGACGGGAGCACTGCCGGCATTTTGGGCAAGCTTTGGGGGATGCGTTCTCGGCTCTCTGCTGCCGATGATGCTCGGCGCGATGGTTGGACTGCTGACGCCCAAGGGCAGCCTCGTAGCAGGTCTCGCGGGATTGACCGCGGGGATTGCACCCCTGGTATTGATCGTGTTCACGGTCGGCATCGCGGCCGCGACCGCAATGAACCTCTACTGCGGGGCGCTCTCGACTTTGACCGTCGGCCAGACCTTGCTTTCGGGCTGGTCGCCGGGAGCGCGCTCGCGCACGGTGATCACGATCGTGCTGTTCGGCGTTGCGTTCACCGCGGCTCTGCTCGCGAAGGCATCATTCATGGTCGACTACGAGGGCTTCATCCTGTTGCTGCTCTACGTGCTCGTGCCGTGGACCGCGATCAATCTCGTCGACTATTATTTTCTGTGCCACGGGCGATACGACGTCGACGCGTTCTTCCTTCGCGATGGCGGCATTTACGGACGCGTCAATACGGTCGCGGTCGCCTGTTACGTGATGGGAATT
Source organism: uncultured Gammaproteobacteria bacterium (assembly GCA_963782845.1). Classification (GTDB taxonomy): domain Bacteria; phylum Pseudomonadota; class Gammaproteobacteria; order Steroidobacterales; family Steroidobacteraceae; genus Bog-1198. The sequence goes on from CAWALM010000005.1 coordinate 307,717, forward strand.
CTCGTGCAACTGCCGTTCGTCGCGTCACCGCTCTACACGGGGCCGGTTGCGCGAGCGATGGGCGGCGTCGACCTCTCGTGGATCGTCGGCCTCGCGGTCACATCGCCGGTTTATTACTGGTGGGCGAAGCGGAGCAGGCGTGCCGGCGCCGTGGGCGTCGTCCGAGGTTATTGAAACAGCTTGAGCGCGCTTTGCAGCGTCCTCGAAACGCCCCAGACCAGCGGAATCCCGACGACGACCCAGAGTGCGATGAATTTCAATTTGGCCATGATGCTACGCTGGATCCTCTACGAAGTGCCCGGATGATGGTGCTGTTCGCCGACCGCTTTGACAGCGAGGTTGCACAGCAGACCGACGACCAACAGTCCGCACATGATGTACATCGTGACCGAATAGGCCTGCGCCTTCGGCACGCCGTTGTCGATTTGGAACTTGCGAATATAATTGACCAGTACCGGTCCCAGCACACCCGCCATCGACCAGGCGGTCAACAGTCGTCCGTGAATCGCACCGACGTGCATCGTTCCAAACAGGTCGCGCAAGTATGCCGGGATCGTCGCGAATCCACCGCCATACATCGACAAAATGATGCCGAATGCGATCACGAACCACGGGAATCGATCCGAGATGGCCTAGTGTCGGCACGCTCGCATAAAGCGCGATGCCGAGCAGGAAGAACACGAAATAGGTATTGCGCCTGCCGATGTAATCGGACACCGAAGCCCAGAAGAATCGGCCGCCCATGTTGAAAAGGCTCAGCAGCCCCACGAACGACGCGGCCTGGCCGGCGAGACGCGGCCGGTGAAGATCTCCTGGATCATCGGTGAGGCCTGGCCGAGAACACCGATGCCGGCGGTGACGTTCATGCAGAGGATTCCCCAGAGCAGCCAGAATTGCCGCGTGTGCCACGCGGTGTCGACGTGAACTTGGGCGGCCGTGACGAGTTTCCTCGGATGACGCCGACGGATTCCAGCCCGCCGGCTTCCAATCGGCGGGCGGAATGCGAACCGAGAAGGCGCCGATCACATGTACAGAAAATAAATGATGCCCATCGCCACGAACGCCTCGAGCACTCCGTTTCCGGTTGCTCGACTTGAAATGATCCATCAGAAAGATCGACAAGGGCGCCGCGATCATCGCACCGCCGCCGAATCCCATGATCGCCATGCCCGTCGCCATGCCGGGCCGGTCCGGAAACCATTTGATCAGCGTCGAGACCGGTGAGATGTAGCCGATTCCGAGCCCGCAGCCGCCGAGAACGCCGTAGCCGAGAAACAGGATCCACAGTTGATGCAGGTAGATGCCGACGGCGCCCACGAGGAAACCGCCGCCGAAGCAGGAGGCGGCGACGAACATCGCCTTGCGTGGTCCCGCGCTCTCGACCCAGCGGCCGAACACGGCGGCCGAGGCGCCAAGAAACAAAATCGCGATCGAGAAGGTCCAGCCAATCTGTTCCAGCGTCCAATCCGCGCTCGTCGATCGGGTGATGCCGAGAAGCTTGGTCAGAGGCAAATTGAAAGTCGAAAACGCATAGACCTGTCCGATTGATAAATGCACGGCAAGCGCGGCGGGCGGTACAAGAAACCGATTGTAGTCGCGCGGCGCCAACGTGCGGCTCTTGTCCAAGAGACCGCCTGTGATCGGATTCGCAGTTGGAGTGCCCGGAGGGTACGTTGTGGACATATTATTCTGTTCTCCAAAAAACTGTTCCGTGCCCGCCTAATATGCACTGGCGTCGCTGAAGTTGCCACTCCGCGGCGGCCGCAGCGCCGAGCCGGTCCTCTTGGTGGACGGACTCACGCCACAAAACAGCGCGCCCGCAGAGGAGAGCGCAGCGCCTGCAATCATATCGGTGCCCTTGGACTCGCAGGCGCAGCGCCGCCCGCTGCGGCGCCCTCGGCGCCTGCAGGAGCAACCTGGCCCGCCAATGCGAGCGCGACGGCCGGCATCGCCGGATTCATGCTGTCGACCATCGCGGTCGGTATCAGAATCGTCGCGCCGCGTTCCTTCGTGGTCTCGTAGATGATGTTCATCGCGCGCAATTGCAGCGCGGCCGGATGCCCCGCGTAGGTCGCGGCCGCCTCGACGAACTTGCTCGCAATCGCCGCCTCGGCGGACCCTAATATCACGCGCGCCTGTTTTTCGCGCTCGGCCTGGGCCTGGCGCGACATCGCATCTTGGAGCGCGACCGGGATCGCGACGTCACGGATCTCGACGGACGTCACCTTGATGCCCCAGGGCGCGGTTTTCGCGGCGATCTCGGTCTTCAGCAGCGCATCGGCATCTTGGCGGTCCGACAGCAGCGCCGCCAGCATCGAGGAGCCGATCATTTCCCGCAGCGAAGTTTGCGCGACCCGGTCGATGGCTTCACGGTAGTTGGTGATCGCCAAGGCGGCCTTTTCGGCGTCCTCGACGTTCCAAAAAATGATCGCATCGACGTTGACCGGCACCGTGTCCCGCGTGAGCGCCTGTTCGGCATTGAACGCGGTCGTCTGGATGCGCTCGTCGATGACCGCGACGATGTTGTCGATGATCGGGATGATCATGAACAGACCCGCGCCGCGTACGCTTTGCAGTTTGCCTAGCCGCAGAATCACGAACTTCTGCCAGACGTTGGCCATTTTCAGCGACATCGAAATGATCACGGCCGCCGCCACCAACACGACCCCGGCGGCGAAATTGTTGAATAAGACCACCATCGCGGCGGCCCCGACGAAGCACAGCAGGCTCAGGAAATTTGAGATCGGATTCATCGTGGTTTGTCCTTGTGCGACGGGATTCGCCCGCGGGGTTTGCGCGATGAGGCGCGCACGCCAGCCGGCCGGGTCCTGGTTCAGATCGTCGAAAATGCTCATTTTCCGTGCTCAACCATTGACGTGCGCAGGATTAGGTGGGTGGGTGGCGTCCGTGTATTCTGTGCATCGATGCAAATGCCCGCCCCAGGCTGCCGACACTCGCACGATCATAATGCAGCACGACGATGTTGAGTAGGCAGATCTTTCTGTGGTCGATCACTTCCGCGCTCGCCGGGTTCCTGTTCGGGTTCGACACGGTGGTAATCTCGGGTGCGGAGCAAAAGATCCGGCAGCTCTGGAGCTTGAGCCCCGGGTAGCATGGCATCGCGATCGCACCGGCGCTTTACGGCACGGTCGCAGGCTCGCTGCTCGGGGACTGGCCCGCGGATCGATTCGGGCGGCGCGCCGCATCTGAGACTGCGGGGGTCTCGGCGAAATTCTGGACGTGGGACCTGCGGATCCCGATTCTGCTCGCCGTATTGCTCGCGTTCTTCAACCAGATGTCGGGCATCAACGCGATCCTGTATTTTGCGCCGCGCATCTTTGCGCTCACCGGCTTGGGCTCGAATGCGGCGATGTTGCAGTCGGTGGGCATCGGCGTCACGAACCTCGCTCTTACGTTCGTGGGTCTGTGGCTCATCGATCGCTTGGGACGCCGAACGATCCTGTTCATCGGATCGTTCGGCTACATTGCGTCGCTCGGACTCGTCTCCTGGGCATTCTTCACGGAACACTACGGCCTGGTGCCGGCCTGCGTGTTCGCATTCATTGCGGCGCACGCGGTCGGCCAGGGCGCCGTCATCTGGGTCTACATTTCGGAAGTTTTTCCGAACCGGCAGCGTGCCGAGGGTCAGGCGCTCGGCAGCTTCACGCATTGGGTATTCGCGGCGCTGCTCACGACCTTTTTCCCGCAGCTCGTCAGCGCTTTTCCGCCCGGCTACGTGTTCGCGTTCTTTGCGGGCATGATGCTGCTGCAATTATTGTGGGTGCAAACAAACGTCGTCGAAACCAAGGGAATTCCGCTCGAGCAGGTCCAGCGCCGATTGGGCTTGACCGGAAGCTAGACACCGCCCCGAAACGCGGTCTCCGCGGCAACGAGATCTTCGATTGCGGTGCCGACGGATTTGAACAAGGTCACCTCGCGTTCCGATTGCCGCCCCGGCACGCTGCCCGCAACCAGTTGCGCGAGCTCGCCGCGGATGTGATCCGCCGCGATGCGGCCCTCCGCCAGCGGAATCAGCAGGTCGCCGGCCTCGCTGCGCGCGCCCTGATGGGTGTCGACGAATACCCGCGCTCGCGCAACCGCTTCGCTGTCCGCCTCGCGCATGCCGGCAGAATAGCTCCCGACCAGGTCGAGGTGCGCTCCCTCCTTGAGCCATTGCCCCCGGATCAGCGGCTCGCAGGACGTCGTGGCACAGCTGATCACGTCGGCACGGCGTGCGGCCGATTCCAGATCCGCGGCGGTGACGACCGTCTGGCCCGGCAGCCGCGCCTCGATGCGCCGCACGCAGGCTGCGGCCTTCGCCGAATTGCGCCCCCAGACGCTGATTCGTTCAAATGTCCGGACCTCCGCATGCGCGGCGGCCATATACGCTGCCAGTGCGCCGGTGCCGACGACCAGCAATTCCCGCGCATCGGTACGCGCGAGCCAGCGCGCCGCAAGCGCCGATGCGGCGGCCGTGCGGCGCCTGGTGATCTCTCCGCCCTCGAGCACGGCGACGCAGCTGCCGTTCGAGGCGTCGAACAGCAGGATCTGGGCTTGGACCGTCGGCAAGCCCTGCGCTTCGTTGCCCGGAAACACGGTTGCAATCTTGACGCAGGCATGGCGGCCGACGGCCCAGGCCGGCATCATGATCAGGAGTCCGTCGTTGCCGTTCGGCACCGGAATCGGGTGGAAGCTGCGCGCCGGCACGCTCGCAGGCGCGCGGAATGCGCGTTCCAAGGCGTCGATGAGCCGACCGTAGGGCAGGGCGGCGGCAATTTCATCGGCGGTGAAGATTCGCAAAACGCGGGACTCCTCGATGCACTGAGGCTCCGAGGATAGTCCGGCGGGCCGGCCGAATGCCAGCCGGCCCGCGATCGTCGCGGCAATACAGCTGGATCAATGGGCGTTTAGATGAACCACCGAAATGCTGTTCGTGACATCGTCGATGACTGCATAGTTGAAGCGCGCGTCGGGCGCCAGCACGGTGTCGATGCCGAATGCCCCGCCTTGGCTCGGGTCGACGTCGTACTCTCGCATGAACTGGCCCCAAATCGTGAATTCGACGATCTCGCTCGGGTGCAGCATGTCGCCATTGACGGCGTCACCGTTGGCGGTCAGCAGATCTCCATTGGGCGCCCATCGAAGTGCCAGCGGTCCGCGCAACTGCGGACCCGCGAACACGCGGTGACCGCGCGTCGCGGCGTTCGAGCGATGCGCGGCGTCCGTGATCGCGTAGATCGCATTGTCGGCCGTCGATGCGACGTAGAGCGTATCGCTGACGCCGTCGTAGGCAAGGCCCGTCGGGCCGAGCACGACGGCGGCGCTGTTCGGGACGCTCTGGTAGCCGTTCGCGATCGTCGTCTTCTTGGTGAGCGCAAGACCGTGCGCCGTCACGGCGACATCGAGCCGCGAGACCGTGCCGTTCAGCACGTTCGAGACGAACAGATGCGCCTCGCTGCCGTGGTCGTCGATCGCGAGATCCCAGGGCCCGTCGAGGAACTGCGGATCGGTCCAGGTCTGCAGCCAGTTGCCGTTGCGGTCGACGACCTGAAGTGCGCCCTGGCCGATCGTCGCAAACGTCCCGTCGGTCGTCGGGACGTTGCCGACGACGACGAGGCCCGCGCGCAGCGCGCCGATCGCGGTGCTCAATCCTGGCAGCGAACTCGTGAAGAACGTGACTGCCGTGCCGGGCGCCGCCGGCAGCCCGCTCGGCCGGACCTGTACGATCGTCGTGCCGGTCCCTTGCAGGTTGGCGCTGGAGTTGAAATTGCTGACGAGCACGTCGCCGGCCGCGATGATACCGCCGGCCGCAAAGCCTTCGGGCACGAACGCGACGCCATACGGATTGAGGTCGCCGTTTGCCGGGATTGTCGATGAATTGAGCACACGCGGAATGAATGCATCGTCGTCGGCCCATGCCGCCTGTGCGCCCCAGCCGGCCAGCGTGACGACCGCCGCGGCGAGCCACCGTGATCGCGTGAATGTGAATTTCGTCTTGCTCATGGGATCCCCTCGTTGTTGCTTGATGCTTGCCGCTGGTCTTCGTCGCGCGCGCAGCCCGACGGGCGCTGTCGCGGATCGACGTACGGCCGAATGCGATCAGAGCCGCCCGTAGGTAACGTGGGGCGGTCACGGAGTTCTCGCCGGGCGGCCGCGGCGTTGCCGAGCGCGGATCTTCGCGGCCGATGCGGTCCCGCAATCGCCGAGTCCGTATACTGACCGCAATGGACACGCGGCCAGAGAACTTTGCGGGATCGATCCCGCTTGCGCGCTCGGCGGAGCCGCGGCCATGCCCGATGCGCATCGCGCTGGTCGCAGCAATCGGGCTGATCGCGCTGGGAGCGCGCTCGCCGGCAGCCGATGGGCCTTGGACGGCCTCGGTAGGCGCCACTACCGACTATGTATACCGCGGCGTCTCGCAGGTTCATGACCGTGGCGCACTGCAGCTCGGCGTGAATTACCAGAACGCAGAGGGGTGGTTTGCCGGCGCCTGGGGATCCAATGTCGATCCCTATCCGTTCGGGGCGTCCGCGGTCGAGCTCGATCTATATACGGGAATCCGCCGCCCGCTCGGCGGGGACTTCAATGCGAGCTTGAGCTACACCCACTATTTGTATGTCGATGATCCTCGGCGGGCGCATTACGACTACGATGAATTCGCGCTGTCCGCGAGCTATCGCGACCTCGTGGTTGCGACGTTCAGCTACCAACCCGACAGCACGCTGTATTCCGATCTCGGATTTGCGCAGCGGCGCGCGAGCTTCGCGTACGAATTGGGGGCGCGCTGGCCCTTGCCGCGGGACTTTGCGCTGGTCGCGGGTGCCGGCTATTACGACCTGAGCCGCCTGTTCGGCGTCAAATATTGGGCCGCCGACACGGGCCTGCAATATGTCCACCGGCGGCTCACGCTCGACCTGACCCGATTTTTTGCCGACTCCACGGTCGCCGAACTCTATGAACAGGCGAGCGCGAAGGGGACCTGGGTGTTTTCGGCGGTCTTTCGGTTCTGAGGACTTCGGTCCGGCGCAAAAAATCCGCGGCCGAATGAACCTGGGGCGCAAGTCAGGGTACCTACCGTTGGTAGGCGCCTTTTGCGGGCGCTCGGGATTTGGGGACGCTATTGGATCACGGCGACTATAACTTAGATGCGGGCGGCGGCGGACTCGCGGGCAATGAACTCGAGCGGGAGTTGCTGCGCCGGATCAGCGGCGGCGATCGCGATGCATTCCGCGATCTGTACTTGCGTTACCACCGCCGTCTCGCGCGGTTTCTGACGCGGCTTCTGCATCGTTATGCCGATGCCGAAGAGATCATCAATGACACGCTGTGGATCGTTTGGCAGCGGGCCGGCGAGTTTCGCGACGCATCGCGGGTCTCGACCTGGATCATGGGAATCGCCTATCGGCGCGCGCTCAACATGATCCGCCAGGCGACGACGCATGAGCGCGCAATCGCGCTGCAGGTCGCCGAGGCCGAAGCCACGGTCAGCGACAGCGCGCAGGCACTCGAGCAGCGTCAGTTGCTCGATGCGAGCCTCGCGCAGCTGCCGCTCGAGCAGCGCCTCGTGCTCGAATTCACCTATTACTTGGATCATTCATGCGAGGAGATCGCGCAGATCATGGAATGTCCCGTCAATACGGTGAAGACGAGAATGTTCAACGCCCGGCGCAAGCTGCGCATCATCATGGCCGGTGTCGCCCCCGGCCTGGAGCTTGGTCATGAATGAGCGATTGGAAGGCGGCCGCTGCGATGAGGAGGCCGCGCGCCTGCTGCCGTGGTACGTGGTCGGCCGACTCGAGGCGGGCGACAGCGAACGGGTTGTGCGCCACTTGGAACGCTGTCCGATTTGCCGCGACGATCTCGCGCATGAGCGCGGACTGCGGGCGCTGCTGAATTCGGAATCCAGCTTGCAGTACGCCCCGCAACCAGGGCTCGCGAAGACGCTTGCGCGCATCGACGAGCTCGAACGCGAGGCGCCCGCGACACTGACCGATGCGCCGCCGCAGGCTGCGGCGGGCGCTGCCGCCGCGAGCTCGACCCGCGAACCGCCCGCGAAGCGCATCGGCGCGACGCGTTGGCTGGCGGCCGCGGTATTCGTTCAGGCGGTCGCGCTCGGTGCCTTGGGCACCGCATTGTTTCACCGCTCGGGTGAGGCCGGCCGGGAGCCGAACTACACCACTCTGTCCTTGGTGGAACCCACGAAGGTTCCCGGCGCGCACATCCGAGCGGTTTTTTCTCCGAGCCTGTCAGTCGTTGAGCTCAAAGCGCTGCTGGCGGACAATGCATTGACGATCGTCGCCGGTCCGAGCGACGCGAATGCCTACACGCTGGCGCTGACCGACGCGCACGCGCCCGAGCGCGGGCTCGAGCGGACGATCGCCGCGCTGCGTGGCGATGCACGAGTGCTGTTCGCCGAACCGGCCGTCAACGACGGGGCCGGCGTGCGGTGAGAGGCATCGTCTGCGCGGCTGCGCTCTGGCTCGCTGCCTGCGGCGGTGGTCCGGCGTTGCGCGCGAGCGCCATGCTGCCCGAGTCGGCGCGCGACTCCCCGCAGCGCTTCGTCGTGCTGACCGTCCGCAACCCGGTGACACTGCCGGCCGCGCGCGCCGCATCTTCGCCGCGCGGCTATGACAATCTCGGTCCTTACATGGCCGGTAGCGTCGCGCGCGGCTTGGGTCGCGCGCTCGCCAGGGACTATTCGCTGCGCGAGGCTGCGACCTGGCCGATCGCGCTGCTCGACGTGCACTGCCTCGTCTATGAGCTGCCCGCGGCTGCCGACCGCGGCGAGCTGATCGCGGCGCTCGCCCGCGATGCGCGCGTCGAGTCGGTGCAGCCCCTAATGGACTTCGAAACCGCCGCCGGCGCCTATAACGACCCGTACGCCCAGCTGCAGCGCAACGTGCAGCAGATGGATGTCGTCGAAGCGCACGCCATGAGCCGCGGCGCCGGCGTTCGCGTGGCACTCATCGATACCGGCGTGCAAACCAATCACCCGGACCTGCCCGCGACGCTGATCGCCCGCAATTTCGTCGACAACGATGCGGGCTCGTTTCGCGGCGACGCGCACGGCACGGCGGTCGCCGGCGTGATCGCCGCGGTGCCGGACAACGGTATCGGCATCGTCGGTATTGCTCCGGACGTCTCGCTGTTGGCATACAAGGCGTGCTGGCGCGCGGCGCCGATCGGAATCAAGGCGGTCTGCAATAGCTTCACGCTCGCGCAGGCGATTGCGGCGGCGATCGAGGCGCGCGCCGACATCATCAATTTGAGTCTCGACGGCCCGAGCGACCCATTGCTGACGCGGCTGATTCGGCGCGCTTTGGACGCGGGCATCATCGTCGTCGGAGCGGTTCCGCCCGATGGCCGGCGCGATACGTTTCCGACCGACATTGCCGGTGTGATCGCCGCCGACGCGATCGAAAATGCGCCGGTGGCCGACGCAGGCGGCAGTGCCGGAGCCGCCGCCGCCCGCGCCGGCACGCGCGTGTTGCGTGCACCGGGGCGCGACGTTCTGTCGCTCGCGCCCGAGGACCACTATGACTTCTACTCCGGCAGCTCGCTCGCGACCGCCGAGATTACCGGCATCATCGCGCTGCTGCGCTCGGAACGCAGCCGCCTCACGGCGCCCGAAGCGCTCGCGCTGCTCGGAACCGACACACCGGCGGTTCCGAATGCCTGCGCGGCGCTCGGTGTGCTGCTGCATCGAGATGCCTGCCGGTGAGGCCTCAGTAGGGACTCGGATTCGACGTGCTCGAGGGCGTGATCGTCCCGAAAACGCCGTCGGTCTGATCCGCAAATCCGGCGGTGTAGAACAGCGTCGTCACCGGTTTGTCGGAGTCTCCGTTGCCGAACACCAGCGACCACAGACCCGGGATCGCGACCGAGCCGCCGTTGCTGACCGAAAGCGGGCCCATGGAGTCTCCTTCGGGCGAATAAATATTGATGTGTCCATCGCCGAAGTTGCCGACCAGCAGGTCTCCCTGCAAGGTACCGAACCCGCTCGGCGCGACCGCAATCCCCCAGGGCGCATTGAGCACTCCGGCCGATGCGAACCGGCTCACGAAGTTGCCGCTGAAATCGAACACGTCGACGTAGCCGAGCCCAGCGCCGGTCACCTCGTCGTGCATCGCCGCGTCGCGCATCGTATAGGTGACATACAGCTGATTCGATATCGCGGTGATTCCGAACGGCACGAAGCCGGCCGGCATATTGGGGTCGACGAATTTTCCCTGCAGCGCGCTCGGTTTGGCGAAGGTCGTGTCGAACACGTCGATCTTGTTGTTGTGCAGGTCGGTCGCGTAGAGATAGAACACGCCGGCGACCGAGCCGATGGCGAGCCCTTTGTAGACCGCATGTTCGGCGCCGTTGGCGACGCCGTCGTCGTAGGCGGTCACGGCGGACGCGCCGCTGTCCTGCGCCCAAGCGCTCAGAGTCCCGCCCTCGCCGTCGAAGATGAACAGCGCGCTCTCTTGGCCCTTGCTCGTGGTGATCTGGAATCCGCCGTTGCTGTTGTAGACCTGGCCGGTCGGGTTCGCCTGCACTGCGGCCGCCGACGCGGGAATCGCGATTCCGACCGCGTTCGAGCCGGTCACGGCGCCGGTTTCGATTTGACCCGTGCCGGTGTAGAGCGTCGAGAGGTTGCTGTTGTTGTCGGCGATCCAAAACGGCAGGCCGGCACCTACGGCGATGCCCCAGGGGTTTTGCAGGTTGGCGTCGATGACGGTGGTCGTTGCGACGATGCCCGTACTGTTCGATACCAGCGCGGTGTCGGCAAATCCCGCCGGCATCGGCGGGGGCGTCGAGGTGGTCATCGATGTGCCGCCGCCGCCGCCGCCGCAGGCCGCGAGCGCAAGTGCGCCGAGCGCGCCGATTGCCGGCGCAGTCGGTTGCGTGGATCCGATCTTCAGACGAAAATTCATGGCTACTCTCCTGGACGCCGCTCAACGCGAGCGGCGCAGATGAGTACCGGGAGCTAGACCGACGGTTCTATGCGTCCGGGTCAGCGGCGGGCGCGGCTGGCATCCAGGCTCCAAGCGCCGGCGCCGGCCGCCGCGAGCGTCAGGAATATGAAACAAAACAGCACTGCCGACTCGCCCTGATTGAGCATCGGCGACAAAACATCGCCGTGTGGCGCGTGTCCCAGAAAATAGGCGAAGGCCATCTCGCCCGACATGAGAAAGGCTGCGGGCCGCACGAACAGTCCGATCAGCAGCAGCAAACTACCGACGATCTCGATCGTGCCCGCGAGACCGATCAATGAGAGGAGCGGCAGCTGATCGAACATCGCGACATGCGGCACGTGCAACAGCTTCGCAGTTCCATGCTGCAAGAACAGGAATGCGGTGACGATGCGCAGCAGCGCGATCGCGCGCGGTGTCCAGCGGTCGAAGAAGGCTTGGTCGAGTGCCATCGGTTGCTCCGTTCGTGTTGATTGTGCGAGTCCGCCGCAGCAGGAATCTTTGGATTCTCCCCGATTGCGACTCCTCGATCTAGAGACGACGTCGTCGGTTGGCGCAGGGCGGTTGAACGCGCCGGATCGCGCGAGCCTTCGCGGCGCGCTCAAGATCCCCAAGCGAACGCATCCATCGAGAGCATGCCGTAGCTCATACCGCCTTCGATGACGGTGATGGGCTCGGCGGCGCGGCCCGCGCCGCCCGCGACGAGCAGCGGCAAGAAGTGTTCTTCGGTCGGATGAGCGCGCTGTGCCTGCGGCGCCAAAGTGCGATAGCGGGCCAGCGACTCGGTGTCGCCGCGCACGACGGCCTCGCGCACCCACTGGGCGAATGCCCTCGCGTAGGGCGCTTCGGCGACGGTGTCCGGTCGGAATTCCGACAGATTGTGTGTGAGGCTGCCCGATCCCACGATCAACACGCCGCTGTCGCGCAAGGGCGCCAAGGCTTTGCCGAGTTGCAATGCGGCGCGCGTATCGAGGTCATGCGGCATCGAGACTTGAAAGACCGGTACATTGGCCTTTGGATACAAGTACCGGAGCGGCACCCAAACCCCATGGTCGAGTCCGCGCTGGTCGTCGTAACGGACCGCAAATCCGGCAGCCGCGAGCACGCGGCCGGCCGCTGCCGCCACCGCGGGCGCGCCCGGCGCGGGGTATTGCAACTGATAGAGCTGCGGCGGGAACCCCCCAAAATCGTGAATCGTTTCGGGCCGCGCGGTCGTCATCACGCAAACGCCGCGCGTTTGCCAATGGGCGGACACGATCAGGACCGCCTCGATACCGGTGAGCCGCGCTCCGAGAGCGGAGAGTGCGGGTCCGAGCACGCCGGGCTCGAGCGCAAAGGTCGGTGCGCCGTGCGATATGAAGAGCGATGGAGCGATAGTCATGTCCGCCACTTTATTGGAACTATTTAATGTGATAAATACCGATTCTAGATCCAAATAGTCTCGAAAAACGAGACAATAGGGCTATGGACAAGATCCAGGAAATGTCGAGTTTCGTTGCGGTCGTCGATGCCGGCAGCTTCATAGCGGCAGCAGAGCTCAGCAATCGATCCAAGGCCGCCATTTCGCGCCACGTCGCGGAGCTCGAACGGCGGCTCGGGATCCAACTGCTGCGACGAACGACTCGGCGGCTCTCCATGACTGCCGAAGGCCAGGCGTTTTACGCGCGCTGCCGCGAGTTGCTGGCCGCAATCGATGAGGCCGAGTCCGAAGTCACCGCGAATCGCGGCGAGGCGAGCGGACTGGTGCGCGTGAACGCGCCGTTGACGTTCGGCGTGCTGCACCTCGCGCCCCTGTGGGGACGATTTGCCGACCAAAATCCCAAGGTCACGCTCGAAGTTGCTCTGACCGACCGCGTCGTTGATCTGGTCGAAGAGGGGTATGACCTCGCTGTGCGCATCAGCACGATGCCGAGTTCCTCACTGGTTGCGCGCAAGCTCGCATCGACGCGCCTGATGCTGTGTGCATCTCCGCGCTATCTGGAACGGCATGGCAGACCGCAACATCCGCGCGACCTTGCCGCCCATCGCGTGATTTCGTATACATACCTCTCTACGCAGGACGAGTGGCAGTTTTCCGGCCCCGACGGGGCTGTGCGTGTGCGTATCAACGCCTGCTTTCATACCAACAACGGCGATACCTGCCGCCGCGCGGCGCTCGATCATCAAGGCATCGTTTTGCAGCCGGATTTTCTGGTCGGAGAGGACTTGGAAGGCGGCGCGCTCGTTGCGCTGTTGCCGGGTTACCGCTCGACCGAATTTGGAATCTACGCTGCCTACCCGAGCCGCAAGTACCTCCCGCTGAAGATCCGGCGCCTCGTCGATTTCTTGACCGAGTCGTTTCGCAACGCCCCGTGGCCGCGGTGCGGATGATGCGAGCGCCACTGCTCGTGCAGAGCGCCTGCGGCGTTCAGGCTGCTCGCGAGTCCGCGCGCTTTCCGCCATCCCTCAACACCCCGCCAGGAGAAGCCTGATGCAGCCCAAGAAGCCGACCTCCGCCAAGGTTCAGATCGTCAAGAATGGCCCGTACCTGGTGTCGGGCTCCTTGCCGCTGCAGAAGCAGACCATCGGCACGAACGCGGCCGGAGAATCGGTTCGTTGGGTGCCCGGTCCGAGCTACCCGGATCAGGCGCAGTACGCGCTGTGCCGCTGCGGACATAGTGCGAACAAGCCCTACTGCGACGGCTCGCACAGCAAGGTTGGATTCGACGGCGGCGAAACTGCGAGCCGCGCGAGCTATCGAGCGCAGGCCACCGTGATTCGCGGCCCGAAAATGTCGTTGACCGATGCCGAGTCGCTGTGCGCGTTCGCGCGCTTTTGTGATCCGCATGGCCAGGTCTGGAATCTCGTCAATCAAACCGACGCTCCGGCCGCGAGCAAGGTGTTCACGCAAGAGGCCTGCGATTGTCCTTCCGGAAGGCTCGTGGCCTGGGATAACGAGACCGGTCAGCCGATCGAGCCGAAGTATGAGCCTTCGATCGGTCTCATCGAAGATCCCGCCAACGCCTGTTCGGGGCCGATATGGCTGCGCGGCGGAATTCCGGTCACGGGCTCGGACGGACACGCGTACGAAGTGCGCAACCGCGTGACCTTGTGCCGCTGCGGCGCCTCGAAGAACAAGCCGTTCTGCGACGGCACTCACGCGGCAATTCATTTTCGCGACGACAAGTGAGGCTCGGGCCCATGAAGACGGGCGTCCCCATCTTGCTGAGCTTCAATGGCGGCTATGCCGATACGGCCGGCTTCCTCGCGCTGCAAGGACTGTTTACGTCGCACGTCACCGGCAATTTCGTGACGCTCGGTGCAGCGCTCGCGTTGGGGACTTCCGGCATCCTCGCCAAGCTGCTCGCGTTGCCGGTGTTTTGCGTCGTAATCGTACTCACGCGCCTCGCCAGCTACACGGTTGTCCCGCGCAGCTGGCCCGCGTTCGAGACGCTGCTGAGCGCCGAAGTGCTGCTGCTGCTGGCCGGCGCCGGTCTCGCGATCGGTCTCGGACCATTCCTCAACGGCGATACATGGCCGGCGATCCTCACTGGAATGACGCTCGTCTCAGCGATGGCGATCCAGAACGCGGTCCAGCGCATCCACCTGGGGTCCTCGCCACCGACGACCATCATGACGGGCACGACGACGCAGATGATGATCGATATCGCGGACCTGCTGCGCGGACTCGGGCCCGATGAGCGTGTTGCGGCACTCGCGCGGCTGCGGCGGATGTCGATTTCCGTCGCGAGCTTCGCGGGCGGCGCGGCGGTCGCGGCACTGCTGTTCACGCTGTTCGCGAACTGGTGTTTCACGGTACCGCCCGTGGTCGCACTGCTTGCGCGCATCGCGGCCGGCTCGGGTGCGCCCGCGGCGGCCGCCGCCGCTTGAGCACCAAGCCGCGGGATTCCGCGGCGCGCGGTCGCACACTCGGCTCATCGGTCGATCGTGGTAAACGCCGCAGCGCCGGCCTGTTTACTGGTTGTGAGCCGGCGCGTTGGCGCCACTCGGTTGTGTCATCGCGACCAGGTTTAGCAGTGGAAACCAATATGGTCCGGAGTGATCGAATCTCTTCAGCTGTTCTTTCAGCAGGTTGTGCGCCTGCGCCATTTGACCCATTTGCACATCCGCGGCGGCTGCGATGGTCGTGAGATATGCCAGGTCGGAACCCGAATTGGGCAGTTTGGGGTGCAAGCAGCTCCGAGGCGAATCTCACAATGTCGGACGCATCTCGCCGCGAAATCGCCGCAAACAGATCCGCCCAATTTCTCTGTTCAATCCCCGCGGCGGCGTAACAGGGACTGGACGTGATCTTATTCCAAATGGGCTCTTGCTCGGCCGAGCTGAGATAAGTCGCGGTACGGACGCTGATGTTTCGTATGGCCAATTTCCAGGCATTCTGCGCCACGGTGTCTGCACAAGCGTCCCGACCAGCGTCGATGAGCATCAGGTAGGACGCGATGGAAGGATCCAGGCCCTTGAGATTTCTGTCCACTACGGCGCGGCGAATTGCGAGGGCCCTTCGCACCAGGTCATCCCGATCCAGCTCGCTGTTCCGGAGGGCTCGATCGTTGGACCGCTAGGCGCGCCACTGCCGGAAATGAACTCGATGAAAGGTATCGGCATGTCGGTAAGGCTGGGGAGTTCGGTCGCGTTCGCCTGTATGAATCGCAGGCGAGGAGCATTGAGATCAACGTACGGAAAAAAATCCGAATTTGGCGGAGCCGACATTCTCTGCAGCAGCTGCCCAACCGTGCGATTATCGCCGATCTTGCGCAAGCCGAAGGTCGTCGATCCCCTGTACACCGATCCGTTCGAGTTCGGCCCGCAGCTGCGGCGATTGAAATACGCGATCATCCGGTATCGGAAGCGCCGCGCCGCGAGTCGCAACAATGAGAATGTCCGTATCGTTTGAATTGTAGATCGCATAGGCGCCGAAGTGCGGAGCCATTGCCTTGATCACCGAGGCGACGACGTCCAGGCTCGTTTCATAAGTCTGGATCCACTGCACGAGGTAGCCGTCGGGTCTCAGGTAGCTGCGTAATCCGGCCGTAGAACTCGTCGGAAAAGAGAGTCGCAACCCCGCTGACCCACGGATTTGACGGTTCCGAAACTATCAGATCATACGGTTCACGCGCGCTTGCAAAGAAGGTCTTTGCATCCTCGTAAATGATGTGGCTGCGCGGATCGTCGAAGACGTTGCCGATACGCGGCCCAAAGCCCTGGCGCGCAGCTTCCACGATGAATGGCTCGATCTCGATTGTGTCCAATCGCTCTACCAGCGGGCTGTTGAGGAGCATGTGGGCCGTGAGCCCCGAACCGAACCCGATGTTGGCGACGCGCTTGGGATTCGGGTGCATACTCAGAGGTAATGCGGCGGCCAGCAGCATCGGTGCTCTCGTCGGCTGTTGCTTTTCCTTGCCCCATCTGCACGCCGGCATCTGGTTTTCCGTTGGTGGCAATTACCACCATCGTCCTGTCCTGCTCGGACTAAACTGATCGTGGCGGTTTTCCCGTCCCTGAGATAACGTGACCTTGGTGCCGACCGGCAGCGTCGCGAGCCCGGTGCGATAAACACCCGATGCCATTCGAACAGGATCCAAGTTGACGACAAATAGGGTGAGCGCGAGCACCAACAGGCTCGCCGCCATTGCGACGGCCGCGGTGCGCGGCCGCTGACGACGAACCGCGAGGAGGCGCGAGAGGCCTAGAGCTATGTGGATGCCGGCACCACCAAGGATGACGCCCTTCACCCCGATGAGCGGCATGAGTACGTGGACGGTCAGCAGCACGCCGACAATCGCGCCGAGAGTATTGACCGAATAGATCGTGCCGATGGCTCGCTCACCGGTTCCGCGACGCATGAGCTCCTGAGTGAGCAGCGGAAGCGTCATGCCCGCGCAAAATGTCGTTGGAATCATGATCAGCGCGGCGATCGATTGACTAATCACGTTGAACGCGACGTATCCGCTTTCTGTGCGCGTAAAGGCCGCCAAACACCACGACATGAAATCAAAAGTCTGCGTTATAGGCCGGCAAGTGTAAGCGCAGCCAGGACGCCCATGACGACCATGACTCCGCCAACATACGTCGCCGGGTCGGCAATTCGCGCGATGCGCCGGCGAACGTACAGTCCGCCGAATGCCAGTCCAAAGATGAACGCGCTCAGCATGAGTTCGAACGAATGCGTTGAGCTGCTGAGCACGAGGCTGAGCATGCGAATCCAGCCGAGTTCGTACATGAACGAAGCGGCGCCGGTCAGAAAGGCGGCAATCACGAACCATCTTGCCAAGTGTCGGGAGCCGAAGATGGTGCCGGCTCGGTCTGCGGCGTCGGCGCGGGTTCCGTCTGTCTGCGGACGATCGACCAGACCACCAGGGCAAGCAGGACATTCAGTAGCCCGGCGGTCAGCACGGTACCGGGCAGGCCAACCGCTCCAATCAGTATGAAGCCGCTGACCAGAACTCCGATCGCGGCGCCCAGGCTGTTGGTGAAGTACAAGGTCGCCAGCGTCTCGCCGGGTCGATCGGGCCAACGGCGGATCAGTCCACCGCTGATCAAAGGAAAGGTCATGCCCAGAAGCACCGACTGCGGGAAGATCAGCAGCGCAGCCAAAGACCATTTATAGGCATCAATCAGGAATCCCGAAGGAAGCGAAGGTATTACCGTGGCAAACGAAAAATCGGAGGCGGCGACGAAGGTTCGATGGAAAATGACGGCAAGCAATGCCGATCAGACCCTCTACCAATACGTAGCTCCAGAGAAGGTGCCGGAGGCGGGCGGAGTATCGCGCGACCGCCCAGGATCCGAGAGCCATCCCGCCCATGAAGATGGCAAGAACGAGAGTCTGCGCGTAGGCGGCATGGCCGAGGAAGAGCTTGAGATAGTGCGACCAGATGGATTCGTAAATCAGTCCGGTAAAACCGGATACAACAAACACAGCGAGAAGAAACCGCCGCTGCACGAATTCTCGCGTCCGCATCGTTGACCTTCGTAGTAAATTGGCTGGCACGCGCAGAATACAGGATCGCGAAAGCGCTCGGCGGAGTTTGTTCACGCTTGTCGACACATTGCCCGTCACGTGCGGGAATGCGAACTTGTGAGTACCTAGACCCCACCCAAGCCTGCATCATCGCCCGCCGTTTTGGGGCTCGCTGCGAGCGGGTTTTGACGCCTCCGACCTTGTCGCGCTTCGCCTCTGAGTGCTGCAGCTCGATCGGCGCGGAGTCGAATCCCTTCTCACTCGAGCGACGTGCTCGCCGAGACACGGAACCCGTGCGGCGTGTGACCGCTGGAGTCGAATGTCAGGACTTCGAGCGCCCCGCGGGTGATCTGCTTCAGGAGCTGCGCGTCCGGCGCTGCGAGAGGACCGGCCGGCACGCGTGCCCGGACGCGCTGCGCGGCGGTTAAACTATGTTTGAGCGCGCCGAACTCGACCCCGCGCGTGGCAAATGTGTTCGTGCCCGCGCGTCGCGCGCAGCTTCTCTCGCTGCCCCGGTCGGCGTGGTAGGATAGAGGGCCCGAGAGATAACCGATTCTCTGTTACCCCCGAGTCGATACTTCAATCTCCAGCCACGTTGACCGCTCGCAGTGAGCAGTAAAAAGAGCCCGTTTCCATCGCTTGGCTTGGTGAGCGTTCGCGGCGCCGGAAGTGGCGTCGCTGCGATGAATTGTGCGGTCGGCTTCACCGGGGTAGCTCTGAGAGGACCCGAAATGTACCGCCAAATCACCCCCAGCGAGGGCAACGAAATCCGGCGCAAGCGTGCGGCCGGGCGCCTAATCGGTCGATTCGATGACGTTTTGGGGGTAGGTGGTGCCCAGGAGAGGACTCGAACCTCCACGAATTGCTCCACTGGTACCTGAAACCAGCGCGTCTACCAGTTCCGCCACCTGGGCAAGATGGGTCCGCCTACGCGAGGCGCCGAAATCTACGCAACCAACCAGGGCTTGTCAATCGACGCACCAAACCCTAAATATGACTTTTACTCCCCATGGCAATAATTACCTATGACACGACGTGGTTCTTCCGCTCCGCCGCCCCCACCTAATCATTCCGCACCGGATCGGCCCTCGGCGCCTAAGCGCGGCTGCCGGGAACACCCCGAAAGACTGGCGCGGTGAGGATCCGAATCTAGAACTCGAGAAATCCCGCTACGCGGAGCCGATCGCGAGCCGCGAATTGCTGCTCAAGCATCTGGCTGACGCGCCCGAGCCCTTGAGCGCCGCGCGCCTCGCGAAGCGGCTCGGCTTGAACACCGATGCGCAGCGCGATGCGCTCGGCAAACGACTCGCGGCAATGGTGCGAGACGGCCAAGCGCTGCACAGCGAGCAAGGCTACAGCACCGCGGCCGAAGCCGAGCGCGTTTCGGGCCGGGTCCGCGGCCGCGCGAGCGGCGAAGTGCTGATCATGCCCGACGATGCATCGGCGCCCTTGGTTCTCGCACGCGCCGACAGCGCGACCTTGATGCACAACGATCGGGTCGAGGTGCGTGCGGTCGGCGTCAACGACCGCGGGCGACGCATGGCGCGCCTGATCCGCCGCATCGGCGACTCGCCCGAGCGCATCGGCGGCGTCTGGCACACCGGTCCCGGCCGGGGTCGCGTGACGCCGGAGGATCCGGGGCACTGGTATTCGGTCGAGGTTCCGCTGCGCGACCGCAATGGCGCCAAGGACGAGGACTATGTGATCGTCGAGATCACGAAACGCCCGCAAGGCGAGGTCGCGGCGCAGGGACGCATCGTCGAGGTGCTCGAAAACATGCGCCCCTCCGATCTCGCGGTGCGGTTCGCAGTGCTTCGGCACGACTTGCCGCGGGAGTTTCCTGCCGAGGTCGTGCGGGCCGCGAACCGCTACAGTCCCGATGTCGGCGAGGCGGACCTCGCGGGACGCGAGGATCTGCGCGGCTTGCCGCTCGTGACGATCGACGGCGCGGACGCCAAAGACTTCGACGACGCTGTGTTCGCCGAACCGCTGCGCGGCGGCGGCTGGCGGCTCGTCGTCGCGATTGCCGACGTCAGTCATTATGTGCGTACCGGCAGCGAACTCGATGTGGAGGCGCGCGAGCGCGCGACGTCCGTGTATTTTCCGGACCGCGTGGTGCCGATGCTGCCGGAGCATCTCTCGAATCATCTTTGCTCGCTGATGCCGCGCGTCGACCGCCTCGCGTTCGTTTGCGACATGCGCGTCGGCAAGACCGGCAAGCTCGGCAAGACACGCTTCTATGAGGCCGTGATTCGTTCGCATGCGCGCCTCACCTACGACGAGGCCTGGGGCTTCTTGCAGAATCCCGCCTCCGGAGCGACGCCTGCGATGACACCCGCGGTGCGCGAATCGCTGCGCACGCTGCAGGCGGTATACGAGGCGCTCAAGGTCGCGCGCGACGCGCGCGGCGCGCTCGATTTTCGCGGCAGCGAGGTCAAGGCACGCATCGGCGACGACGGCAGGATCGAGGGCTTTTACGCGGTCCCCCGCAACGATGCGCACCGGCTCATCGAGGAGTGCATGATCGCCGCCAACGTCGAGGCCGCGGTGGCGCTGCGGCTCGCGAAAGGCCGGCAGTCTCTATCGCGTGCACGGCCAGCCGGAGGACAAGCGCGTCAACGAGTTGCAGAAAGTCATGAATTCCCTGCAGGTCGGGACGGCGTTTTCAGAGAAGCCGACGCCGCGCGAGTTTCGCCAGCTCGTCGAGCGCCTGCAGGCGCGTCCCGACGGCGTGCTGCTCGAGAATCTCGTGATTCGATCGCTCGCGCAGGCGGTTTATCAGCAGACCAATATCGGCCACTTCGGGCTCGCGCTCGAGGAATACGCGCATTTCACCTCGCCGATCCGGCGCTATCCGGACCTGCTCGTGCACCGCGCGATCAAGGCCGCGGTGCTCCGCAGTTCCGCTTCGGGTCACCGCTACAGCACCGCCGAATTGCAGGCGCTCGGGTTCGAAAGTTCGCAGCGCGAACGGCGCGCCGACGAGGCCGCGCGCGATGTCATGAGCTATCTGCGCTGCCTGTATCTGCAGCCGCGCGTCGGCGAGGCGTTCGACGCGACGATCACGAGCGCGCTCGAGTTCGGTCTGTTCGTGCAGCTCAAGGAGATGCCGATCGACGGCCTGGTCCATATCTCGGCGATTCCCGGCGACTTCTGGGAGCTCGAGGCCGTCGGCATGGGACTCGTGGGGCAGCGCACCGGGCGGCGCTGGCAAATGGGCGACGCGGTGCGGGTGCGCCTGGTGCGTGTCGACCTCGCGCAGCGACAAATCGATTTTGAACTCCTCGACGGGGAAGGCGGCGCGACGCACGGCACGGTGCGTGCGCCACGGCGCGGCGGCTCCGGTAGCGGCGGCGGCGGACGCGGCGGACGCAGCGGCGGCGCGGGACGCGGGGGCGGTGGGGGACGCAGCGGCGGCCGCGGCGGCGGCGGTTCCCGTCGCGGGGGCGGCGGACGCTGAGGGGCAGGGTGGATCCGAAGCGCCACTTCGTCTACGGGCTGCATGCTATTGCGGCAATCCTGGAGCGCGCACCCGAACGGGTGCTCGAGCTCTGGCTCGCCGAAGCGCGCGACGATCAGCGCATCCGCCGCCTGCGCCACGATGCCGAAGCGGTCGGCGTGCGTGTGCAGTCCGCGGCCGGCGATGCGCTCGGCAAGCTCGTCGGTGACGTCGCGCATCAGGGGGCGGTCGCCGCGGTACGCCCTTTGAAGCCCTGGGACGAGCAGGACCTGCTCGCATCGATCGCCAATCTCTCCGAAGACCCGTTCCTGCTGGTGCTCGACGGCGTGACCGACCCGCACAACCTCGGCGCGTGCTTGCGCACCGCCGACGCGGCCGGCGTGCATGCGCTCGTGATCCCGCGGGACCGGGCCGCGCCCGTGGACGGGGTCGTGCGCAAGGTCGCGGCGGGCGCCGCCGAGTTCGTGCCGGTCGCCTGCGTCACGAATCTTGCGCGCACGCTCGATGCGCTCAAAGAGCGGGCGATTTGGGTCGTCGGTACCGACGGCGAGGCCCCACAAAGCGTTTTTGAGTCCGATTTGAAGCGGCCGCTGGCGCTGGTGCTCGGGGCGGAGGGCGCCGGAATGCGCCGTCTGACGCGCGAGCGCTGCGATTTTCTCGTGAGGATTCCGATGGCGGGCCGGGTTGCCTCGCTGAACGTCTCGGTGGCGACCGGGGTCGCATTGTTCGAGGCGCGCCGCCAACGGCTTGGTTGACCGGGACCCCCGGGAGCGCGTATTCTCCGCGCTCGTTTTTCGCCGGCCGACCGGCATTTGCCGGGCAACCGGCTTCACTCCTTGCCTCACCGCTCGCAACGGGAGGCTACAACCGTAGGGAGCTACAATGCGACATTATGAAATCGTGCTCCTGGTCCATCCGGACCAGAGCGAGCAAGTACCTGCGATGGTCGAGCGCTACCGCGGCATGATCAGTGCCGGCGGCGGCATCGTGCATCGCTTCGAGGATTGGGGTCGGCGCCAGCTGACATTCCCGATCTCGAAGGTCCACAAGGCTCATTACATCCTGCTCAACGTCGAAATCGACAAGAAAACCCTGGACGAGCTCAATGGATCGTTCCGCTTCAGCGACGCGGTGCTGCGCCACCTGGTCGTGAAGTTGGAAGAGGCCGTCACCGAGCCCTCGCCGATGGCGCGTGCGCCCGACGAGAATGCGCGCCGCCACGACGACTTCGGCGACGACGGCGACGATGACGACATGCCGATGGGCGTTCGGTAAATCCTCAGGAGTTCAACATGGCACGTTTTTTCCGCCGCAAGAAGTTTTGCCGATTCACGGCCGACGACGTCAAGCAGATCGATTACAAGGATCTCGCGACGCTCAAGAGCTACATCACTGAAACCGGCAAGATCGTACCGAGCCGCATCACGGGCACGCGCGCGCACTACCAGCGCCAGCTGCAGCTCGCGATCCGCCGCGCGCGCTTTCTCGCCCTGCTTCCCTATACCGATCAGCACTAGGACCCGCTGCCACCATGGATATCATTCTGTTGCAGAAGGTCGCGAACCTCGGCCAAATCGGCGATCGCGTCAAGGTGAAGTCGGGCTACGCGCGTAATTTCCTGGTTCCGACGGGCCGAGCGACGGTCGCGACGGCCGCCAACATCGCGCAGTTCGAGGCGCAGCGCGCGGTCCTCGAGGCGCAAGCCGGCGAGGAACTCAAGCAGGCCCAGGCGCGGGCGTTGAACTTCGAGAACTTCAAACTCGAGATCAAGGCCAAAGCCGGCACAGAAGGCAAGCTGTTCGGATCGATCGGCACGTCCGATATCGCCGAAGCGGCGGTCAATGCGGGTCACCCGATCGTGCGTTCCGAAGTGCGCATGCCGACCGGGCCGATCCGCTCGACGGGCGAGCACCAAGTCCAGCTGCACCTGCATACGGACGTCAATGTGACGCTGACCGTAACGATCGTCGCCGAAGAGTAGCGGCCGCCCAAGCCGCGCTGCGCAGGCGTAATACGTGGCGGTACGCGTCAGCAATCGTTCGCCGGGGGGCTCCGGGGACGGACTGCGCCTGCCGCCCCACTCGATCGAAGCCGAGCAGTCGGTGCTCGGCGGGCTCATGCTCGATGCGCCCGCCTGGGACCAGATCGCCGATCGGGTCATCGCCGAGGATTTCTACCGCAACGATCACCGCCTGATCTTCGAGGCGGTCGCGGGTCTCATCGAACGCGGCCAACCCTGTGATGCGGTCACGCTCTCCGGGTACCTCGAGAGCCAGGGCCTGCTCGAACAGGTCGGGGGGCTCGCCTACCTGGGCTCGCTCGCGCGCGACACGCCGACCGCCGCGAACATCCGCGCCTATGCCGACATCGTCCGCGAACGCTCGGTGCTGCGGCAGCTCATCACGGCCGGCAACCTCATCGTCGGCAGCGCGCTCGAGCCCGAGGGGCGCGAGGCGCGCGAGATCGTCGACGACGCGGAACGCGCGGTGTTCGAGATCGCGGAGCGCGGATCGCGCGGCAAGGCGGGCTTCGTTCCCGTCAAGAGCGTGCTGCCGCGGGTCGTCGACCGGATCGACGAGCTCTACCATTCCGACGGCAAGATGACCGGCATCTCGACCGGCTTCCGCCAGCTCGACGAGATGACCTCGGGAATGCAGCCCGGCGACCTCATCATCATCGCGGGGCGCCCGTCGATGGGCAAGACCACGCTTGCGGTCAACATCGCGGAGAACGCGGCCTTGGGCTCCGGCAAAGTCGGCGGCGATCTTCAGCATGGAAATGTCGGCCGAGTCGCTGACTTTGCGCATGATTTCGTCTCTGGGGCGCATCAATCAAAGCAATCTGCGCTCGGGCCGGCTGCAGGAGGAGGACTGGCCGCGCATCGACTCGGCGATGACGCAGCTGTCGGGCGCGAAAATCTTCGTCGACGAAACGCCGGCCTTGACGCCGACCGAGGTGCGCGCGCGCGCCGGCGCTTGAAGCGCGAGCGCGGTCTCGACCTGATCGTCGTCGACTATCTGCAGCTGATGCAGGTGCGCGGGTACCAAGGAGAACCGTGCGACCGAAATCTCCGAGATATCGCGCTCCTTGAAGGCGCTCGCGAAGGAACTCCACGTACCCGTGATCGCGCTCTCGCAGCTCAATCGCGGCGTCGAACAGCGCGTCGAGAAGAAGCCCGTGATGTCGGACCTCAGAGAATCGGGCGCGATCGAACAGGATGCAGACGTGATCATCCTCATCTATCGCGAGGAGGTCTACGAGCCCAACACCACGCGCAAGGGGATTGCCGACATCATCATCGCGAAACAGCGTAATGGTCCGACCGGCGACGTGCAGCTGACTTTCCTCGGCCAGTACACGAAGTTCGAGAATTTCGCACCTGAGTCGTACGCCGAGGGCGTGTTCAGGTAGGCTCATGTTTTTTGCCGCCGGAGTCCGTGTCTTGTTTCGCTATCTTCGAGGAATTAGTCTCACCCTATCCGGACACGCCGCCGCCGCAGTTGCCGCGCGGCTTCTTTGCATTCATTTGGGCCTGCACGCGCGGGATGCGCGGATACATCATCTCGATGACGATCGCGACCGCGATCATCGGTGCATTCGAGGCGCTGCTGTTCAGCATGCTGGGCCACGTCGTCGACTGGCTCGCCAAGGTCGAGCCCGCGAGGCTGTGGGGGACGCAGCGCCGAAATCTGCTGCTGCTCGCCGCGATCCTGGCGGGCAGCACGCTGCTGGTCGGCGCTGCAGAGCCTGATCCGGCGCCAGACGCTCGCCGGCAACTTCGCGATGCGGCTGCGCTGGGATTTCCACCGCAACATGCTCGCGCAGAGCCTGAGCTTCTATCAGGACGAGTTCGCCGGCCGGGTGGCGACCAAGGTCATGCAGACCGCGCTCGCGGTGCGCGATACCTGGATGATCGTTGGGGACATCCTCGTCTACGTCGTGATCTACTTCGTGACGATCGTGCTCGTCGCCGGCGACTTCAGCCTATGGCTGCTGCCGCCGTTTCTCGGCTGGCTCGCGCTATACGCGGTCTCGGTCTGGTACTTCGTGCCGCGCCTCGCCGCGGTCGGCAAGTCGCAGGCCGATGCGCGTTCCATGATGACGGGGCGCATCACCGATGCGTACACCAACATCGCGACGGTCAAGCTGTTTTCGCATACTCAGCGTGAAAGCGGCTATGCGCGCAGCGCAATGGCGGAGTTTCTACAAACGGTCTACCGGCAGATGCGCATGGTCACCGCGTTCGAGATCGTCAACCACGCGCTCAGCATGGGATTGATCATCTGCACTGCGGGCGCGACGCTCCTGCTGTGGGCCCGCGGTTCGCTCGGTGTCGGCGCGGTCGCCGCGGCCACCGCAATGGCGCTGCGGCTCAACGGCATCTCGCACTGGGTGATGTGGGAGATCGCGTCGCTGTTCGAGCAGGTCGGCACCGTGCAGGACGGCATCAACACGCTGGCGAGTCCCCAGACGATCATCGATCGGCCGGGCGCGGCGGCGCTCGAGGTCACGCGCGGCGACATCCGCTTCGACGAAGTGAGCTTTGCCTATGGCGCGCAGGCCGCGGACACCTACCGGCCGGTCATCGACTGCCTGAACCTGCACATTCGGCCCGGCGAGAAGATCGGCCTGGTCGGCCGCTCGGGCGCGGGCAAGAGCACGATCGTCAATTTGCTGCTGCGATTCTACGATCTGCGCGAGGGCCGCGTGCTCATCGACGGCCAGGATATCGCCGCCGTCACCCAGGAGTCGCTGCGCGCGCAAATCGGCATGGTGACGCAGGACACGGCGCTGCTGCACCGCTCGGTGCGCGACAACATTCTCTACGGACGGCCCGATGCGAGTGATGCTCAAATGCTCGCGGCCGCGAAGCGCGCCGAGGCGCATGACTTCATTCTGACCTTGAGCGATGCCAAGGGCCGCACCGGCTACGATGCGCACGTCGGGGAGCGCGGCGTCAAACTGAGCGGCGGCCAGCGCCAGCGGATCGCGATCGCGCGCGTGATGCTCAAAGATGCGCCGATCCTGCTGCTCGATGAGGCCACGAGCGCGCTCGACAGCGAGGTCGAGGCGGCGATCCAGCAGAGCCTCTATCGGCTCATGGAGGGCAAGACCGTGGTCGCGATCGCGCACCGGCTCTCGACGATCGCGGCGATGGACCGCCTCGTCGTGCTCGACAAGGGCCGCATCGTCGAGCAGGGCGATCACCTCTCGCTGCTCGCCGAGGGCGGCCTTTATGCGCGGCTCTGGGCGCACCAGACGGGCGGCTTTCTCGGCGAGGAGATCGACGAGCCGGAGCCTGCGCGCGAGCTGCAGACGAGCTAAGGTGCCGGCGACTCGGGGTGACCCTGCCAGCGGTAGATCGCGCCTTCCTTCATCACGAATTGCACGTGTTCCAGCTCCTTGATGTCGGAGAGCGGATCGTGCTCGACCGCGACGAGGTCCGCGAGCGCGCCCGCCGCGACGACACCGATTTCGCCGCGCTTGCCGAGCAATTCCGCCGCCCGCGAGGTCGCCGATTGAATCGCCTGCATCGGCGTCATGCCGAATTCGACCTCGCGGCCGAACTCCTGCGCGATGCTGTCCGACCAGACGAATCCGCCGACGTCAGTGCCGAACGCGATCTTGACGCCGGCCTTGAGCGCGCGCCGGAACGAGGGACCATGGAGTTCCGCCTCTTTGCGATCGCGCTTGCCGGCGTCGGTATCCGCGGGCGCCCAGTCGTAGTAGTAGACCGAGAGCGTCGGCACGTACCAAGTGCCCTGGCGCAGCATCTGCGCGATCTGGGCATCCGAGATGTCGAGCCCGTGTTCGATCGTGTCGCAGCCGCCGTCGAGCGCGCGCTGCAATCCGATGCCGTTGTACGCATGGCAGGCGACTTTCTTGCCCCAGCCGTGGGTCTCGTCGACGATCGCCTCGAGTTCCTCGCGGGTGAGCGTCGGCTGTGAGCGCAGTGCGCCATGTTCGTCCACCCAGGAGCGGTGCGTCATGTAGACCTTGATCCAGTCGGCGCCCTTGTCGAGCTGGGTGCGCGCCGCCTTGCGGGCCTCGACGGGCCCGTCGATGAGCTGCGAGCCCTTCGGCACCACGATCTCGGGCGCATAGCCCTCGAGGTCATAGCCGCCGGTCGAGGAAATCGAAAGGGTCGAAATCAACAGGCGCGGTCCCGGGATCAGCCCTTCGTCGATCGCGCGCTTGATGCCGACGTCGCCGTAGCCCGCGCCCTCGGTCTCGACATCCCGCAGCGTCGTGAATCCCTGGTCGAGCGCGCGGCGCGCCGCAAGCGCGGCGCGCACTGCCCGATAGGATGCGGGATATTTCAATAGTTGAACGTCGTAGCCGCCCGCCGACTCGACCTCGCCCTGCAGGAAAATATGCGTGTGGCAGTCGATGAGGCCCGGCAACAGCGTCGCGCGCCCGAGATCGACGATGCGCGCTCCGGACGGGACCGGATGCGTGCCGACCGTGGAGACGGCGACGATGCGCTTGCCGCGGATCAGGATTTCCGGGTTTTGCAGCGCTCGCTCATTCTGGCCGTCGATGAGCCACTGCGCCCGCACGACGATTGCGTCGGGGGTATCGGTTGCGGTTGCGGCCGCGGCAGCGGCCGTCGAGAGGGCGGGGACCGCGAGCATCGAGGCGATCAGGCCAACGGCGAAAATTCTGGGCATGTCGTTTCCTTCAGACTAGCGTGAGCTTCACATCGATATTGCCGCGCGTCGCGTTCGAATAGGGACAGACTTGATGCGCCTTTTGCACCAGCGCGAGCGCCGTGTCGCGCGCCATGCCGGGAATCGAGACCTTCAGTTCGACCTCGATGCCGAAGCCGTTCGGAACGGGTCCGATGCCGACGCTGCCCGCGATCGAGGTGTCGGCGGGAAGCGTGAGCTTGTCGCGCCCGGCGACGAATTTCATCGCGCCGATGAAGCAGGCGCTGTAGCCGGCCGCGAATAATTGTTCCGGATTGGCGCCCACGCCGCCCGCGCCGCCAAGTTCCTTGGGCGTCGACAGCTTGAGGTCGAGCTTGGCCTCCTCGATGACCGCACGGCCGTCGCGGCCGCCGGTGGCGGTTGCGTGCGCTCGATACAGAATTTTCTCTACGGACATGGCGATGAGCTCCCGTGGGTTGTGGGCGTTCTGATGCCGGCGGCACCGGCCGCAGCGCGCGATGCGAATTGCGATGCCTATGATAGGCTGTAAAAAAGGATTCTCCACATCCATGATGCCCACAACCTTGCGGTGGTCGCGCCGCGCGACGCAAGCCAGCCCGTCGCAATGAAGCCCATCGTCAGCGCGACGATCGACACGACGGCGCTGCGCCACAATCTGGCCTGCGTTCGCGCGCGTGCGCCGCGCGCACGCGTGATGGCCGTGATCAAAGCGAATGCCTACGGACATGGCCTCGTTGCGGTCGCGCGCGCCCTCGATGGCGCGGACGCGTTCGCGGTGGCGCGCGTCGAGGAGGGCATGTTGCTGCGGGCCGCGGGAGTCTCGAAGCCGATCGTATTGCTCGAGGGCGTTTTCGATCGCGAACAGCTCGCGGCCGCCGCGGCGGCCGAATTCGACCTGGTCGTGCATCTGCCGCAGCAGATCGAGCTGTTGCGCGCGCTGCAAGTGCAGGACCCGCTCGTGGTCTGGCTCAAACTCGACACCGGCATGAACCGGCTCGGCCTCAAGGGGCAGCAATTCGCGCGCGCCTGGACCGAATTGCAGACCCTATCGGCGGTGCGGCAACCGGTCCGCCTCATCACGCATCTGGCCGCGGCCGACGAACCACTGCGTGCGGTCACCGGTGAGCAGCTGCAGCGCTTCGAGTCGGCCACCGCGGGCTTGGCCGGCGCGCGCAGCATCGTCAATTCGGCGGGCTTGCTGAATTTCCCGGGCGCGCAGGCCGATTGGGTGCGTCCGGGCCTGCTGCTCTATGGGGTTTCGCCGATGGCTGCCTCGAACGGCGCGGAATATGGGCTGCGGCCCGTGATGACGCTGCATTCGCGCGTGATCGCCGTCAAGGACGTCGCGGTCGGCGAGCAGGTCGGCTACGGCGGCGCGTGGACCGCTGCGCGCCCGACGCGCCTAGCCGTGGCGGCAGTCGGCTACGGCGATGGGTATCCGCGCAGTTTGGGGTCGGGGGCACCGGTGCTCGTCAACGGCGAGCGTGCGCCGCTCGCGGGGCGTATTTCGATGGACATGATCGGCATCGACGTGACCGACTTGAAGCGGCCCGCGGCGCTCGGCGATCCGGTGGTCTTGTGGGGGCCGCAATTGCCCGTCGAGGAAATCGCGCGCCTCGCGGGCACGATTCCCTATGAACTGCTCTGCGGCATCAGCCAGCGCGTCGCGGTCGAACTGCGCTAGCTCTCGAAGAACCCCATTTTCACGCCGGCCAATTGCACGACATCGTTGTCGTTGAGCCGGCGCGCCTGCGGTCCGATCGGAAGCCCATTGACGAGCGGGAAGTCGTTTTCCTTGCCGCTGTCGACGTGGACGATGAAATACCCTTCCGCGCGCCGCGTGATCGCGGCGACTTGCACGCCGGGACGGCCGAGCGTGGTCAATGCCTTGGTCAATTCCAATTCGCGCCCGGCGAATGCGCCGCTGAGCACCTGCAGCTTCGCCTTCGGCAAAGCCGTCATATTGTCGGTGTTCGGTGGCCGCTTGGCGGCAACCGCCTTGGCGGCCTGGTCGACGGCCTGCCCGACGCGGCGAATGCGCTCTTCGCCCTGCGAGCTGGGCGTGATCACCATCGTCTTTTCGAATTCATCCTGTTCCGCTTCGCCGTCCTGATTGTCGACGAAGCGCAGCTGGTGATGGCCGACGGTGATGACGTCGCCGTGCTGCATCGCGTGCTTCTTGATCAGCTTGCCGTTGACATAGGTGCCATTGGTGCTGTTCAAATCCTCCAAAAAGGAGTCATTGAGGATGTTGATTATCAAGGAGTGGTGGCCACTGACCGCCGGATTATCGATTCGAATGTCGTTATCCGGGAGCCTCCCTATGGTGTAGCGCTCCTTGTTCATGTTGTATTCCGCAAGGACTTGACCGTCCAGGCTGAGCATCAGACGTGCCATTCAGACTCCATTTCCCTAACCGAACCATCCCAATATTTTGTCAAATATACGCCGATGTGCGGGAAAGGGTTCCGCAATGTGGGCCATGATGACCGAGACATTGTCCCGCCCGCCGTTGTCGTTGGACAGCTGGATCAGCTGCTTAGCAACAGTTTCAAGATTAGCACTAAAGGTGCTGATTGTTAAATGAATATCCTCGTCCTCGATCATGTCTGAGAGGCCGTCCGAGCAGAGCACGTAATAGTCGCTCTTCTGTACCGCCTCCTCATGGATCTCGACCTCGACGTTCTGTTCCACCCCGAGTGCCCGTGTGACATAATTCTTGTTCGTCGCGCGCTGGGCCTCCTGCTGGGAATAGAACCCGCGGTCTACGAGCTCCTGCAGCAGCGAGTGATCGAGCGTCATTTGCTCGAAGCGGTTGTCCCGGAGGCGGTATAAGCGCGAATCTCCGACGTGTGCAATCGACATGCGGTTATCGTGAAACAAGCAGGCGACGACCGTCGTGCCCATGCCCTCACATTGCGGCTGAGTCTTCGACGTGTGATAGATGATCTTGTTGGCTCTGTGAATCGCGTCACGCAAAATGATGCTGGGCCGCGTGAGCCCGGTTTCCGGGTCCGGTACCGACAGGTCCTCGCGTACTACGGCGTCCCGGACCAGGTTGATGATCGTCTTGACCGCGATACCGCTCGCGACTTCGCCGGCATTGTATCCGCCCATGCCGTCGGCGAGCACGAACAGGCCGATATCGGCCTCGGAGCCGATCATATCCTCGTTGTGCTCGCGCACTTTGCCGGTGTCGGTCAGCGCGACGCTCGATATTTTGCCCCGCAGGCTCACGAGTTCGCGTCCCGACGGTTGGTTTCGGTCATTTCCTGCTCTCGCTTCATGGCATCCCGCTTGGTATACGTACGCGACAATCTTCGAGTGCGGCGGCCATTTGCGCGCCGGTGTCGAATCTCGCCTCGGGGGTCTTGGCCAGCGCTCGATCGATCACGGCTTCGACGCAGGCCGGCAAGTCGGGTCGATAAGCGCGCAAGGGTGGATGCGGTGCTTCGGCGATCTGCTGCATCAGTCCGGTCATCGAATCAGCCGTGAACGGCAGCTGCCCCGTCAATAGCTGAAATAGGCTAACACCCAGGGAAAACAAGTCCGAGTGTCCGGTCACAGTTCGACCTTCGAGCTGCTCCGGCGACATGAACGAGGGCGTTCCGAGCACGATGCCCGTGCGTGTGCTGCCGGCCCCCGTGATGCGCGCGATCCCGAAATCCGTGATTTTGAGGATGTCCGTGGCGGGGTCGTACATGAGGTTGGCGGGCTTGATATCACGGTGTACGACCTGCTGCTTGTGCGCGAACCCCAAGGCATCGGCAGTGCGGCCGATCAACTCCAACACCTTGCGCGGCTCGAGCAGCTGGTTCGACGGCGCGTAGTCGCTCAAGTGGCGGCCTTTCAGGTACTCCATCGCGATGTAGGCGAGTCCGTTTTCCTCGCCGACGTCGTAGATCGTCACGATGTTCGGGTGATTCAGCCTTCCTGCGGTCTCCGCTTCGCGGAAGAAGCGCACGCGCGCATCGGCGAGTTCGGAATCGCTGAATTCGCTCGCCAAGGGGATCGCCTTGATCGCAACCAGGCGGTTGATGGCCGTATCCCGGCCGAGATAGACGACGCCCATCGCGCCGCGACCGATTTCCCGCTCGAGCCGGTAGCGGCCGAGCTGCCGTACCGCGGCGGCATCCACGAGCGCCGTTTTCGTGCCGGGTTTGCCGACCGGCGTCAGCACCGCGCCGCCGGCGGCTGCGGCCGCTGCGGCCTCGGCCCCGCCCGCGGCAGCCGCGCTCGCGGCCGGTGCGGCCGCGGCGCCGCGATTGCCGTTCGCGCCGGGCGCGCCTGCGGCTGCGGCGCCGGCTGCGGATTTACCCGCACTGCGCTCCTTGTCGAGCAAACGGTTGAGGCGAGCCGACACGTCCTTGTAGTGCGTGTCGATGCGCACCAAGTGCCGGTACACCGCGGTTGCCTGGGGCGCCCTGCCACGCTGCTCCAATTGGGTCGCGAGCGTGTACAGATCGCCGAGCACGGTTGCGCTCGCTTTGCGCGTCTTGAGCTCGGCGAAGCGCTGCTCGAAATTGTCGAGCAGCTTCGCGGTGTCGCCGGATGCGACGATCGGGTCCTGAGAGGCGCTCGATACCAGGCCCGCAGCCTGAAAGCGGCCCCACAGCACGACGCTGGTTCCGGCAACCAATAGCAACGCGCCCGGCAGCCAGTACCAGGCTGCGCCCATCCCGTTTGCCCGGAACACCAGGCTCGCCGCCAGGAGCGCGAAGCCGAATAACGCTGCAATCAGCCCAATTTTTCTCATGCAATAGACATAATCACGTCTGCGGAAGTCCGCAGTATAGGTGATCGGGCCGCCTATCAAGCAATGCTAAGCTCACAAATCCGCGCGAAGGAACACGATGGCGAAGTCGAAAGAGGTCTATGTCTGCCAAAGCTGCGGGGCCTCGTTCCCGAAATGGCAGGGCCAATGCGCGGGTTGTGGGGAATGGAACACGCTTGCGGCCGAATTTCCAGCCTCCGGGTCGCGCGCCGCGGCCGCCTCGCGAGCCGGCCGATCCGACCCGACCTCCTCGCTCGCGGCCGAGGCCCACGCCGAGCAAACGCGGCTCTCGACGGGGTCGAGCGAGCTCGATCGGGTGCTCGGTGGCGGTCTCGTCGCCGGGTCGGTGACCCTGCTTGGCGGCGATCCGGGCATCGGCAAGTCGACGCTGATGCTGCAGGCGGCCGCCGCGCTCCACGCCGAGCGTCCCGTTCTCTACGCGACCGGCGAGGAGTCGCTGCAGCAAGTTGCGCTGCGCGCGCGGCGCTTGGGGTTAGAGGCCGCGACCGCCCGCTTGATCGCGGAAACCTGCGTCGAGGAGATCCTTGCGGCCGCGACCGCCATGGGCGCCGGCATCCTGGTCATCGATTCGATCCAGACGATGTACTCGCAGCGCATCGAGTCGGCGCCGGGCGCGGTGACGCAGCTGCGAGAGTCGACGGCCGAACTCGTGCGCTACGCCAAGAGCCGCGGTACCGCCGTGTTACTGGTCGGGCACGTCACCAAGGAGGGGCAAATCGCGGGACCGCGCGTGCTCGAGCACATGGTCGACACGGTGCTGTATTTCGAGAGCGACACCGGCAGCCGGTTCCGCGTGCTGCGTTCGGTCAAGAATCGGTTCGGCGCGGCCAACGAGATCGGCGTGTTCGCGATGGCCGAGCAGGGTTTGCGCGAGGTCACGAATCCCTCGGCGATCTTTCTCTCGAAGCACGCCGATCCGGTGCCCGGCAGCGTCATCACGGTGATGCGCGAGGGTACGCGCTCACTGCTGATCGAAGTGCAGGTGCTCGCGGACGCGAGCATCGGCGCGAATCCCCGCCGCGTCGCGGTCGGCATCGACGGCAATCGATTGACGATGCTGCTCGCGGTCGCGCACCGGCACGCGGGCCTCGCGCTGCAAGGCCAGGACGTGTTCGCGAACGTGGTCGGCGGCGTGCGACTCGCGGAAACCGCCGGTGACCTCGCGATCGTGCTCGCGGCGCGCTCGAGCCTGCTCGATCAGCCGGTGCCGAACAACCTCGTCGCGTTCGGCGAGCTCGGACTCGCGGGCGAGATACGCCCGGTCCCGTTCGGCGAGGAGCGGCTGCGCGAGGCGGCGAAGCACGGCTTCACGCGGGCGCTCGTGCCCGAGGCGAACGTGCCGAAGCGCGCGCTGCCCGGCATGACGATCCGGGGTGTCACGCGCTTGAGTCAGGCCCTAGCCGATTTCTAGCGGCGCGCGCATCGGCGGCGGGCGGATTCGCACGGTCTTGATCGCATTGTCGGCGGTCTGCAGCACTTCGAGCATGTAGTCGGCGAGTTTCAAGGTCGTACCGGGCTCCGGAATCGTTTCCAGGTACTCGACGATCAGACCGTTGAGCGTTTTGGGGCCGTCGGTCGGCAGGTTCCAGCGCATCGAGCGGTTCAGCGCGCGAATGGTCGACGAGGCATTGACGACGAAACTGCCGTCGGCTTCCTTGTAAACGTCCTTGTGCATCATCGTCGCAGGATCGGTCGTGAACTCGCCGACGATTTCTTCGAGGATGTCTTCGAGCGTCACGAGTCCCTGGATGTCGCCGTATTCGTCGACGACGAACGCCATGCGGCGCTTGTTGCGCTGAAAATTCAGCAGCTGCGTATTGAGCGTCGTGCCGGACGGCACGAAATAAGCCTCGCGCGCGGTCGCCGCCTCGATCAGCGTGTCGCGATCGAGCCGGCCCCGCGCGAGTTCGTGCACGACGCGCTTCATGTGCAGCACGCCGACGATTCGATCGATGTCGCCCTCGTAGACCGGCAGCCGCGTGTGCTGAATCTGGCGCAGCTGCTCGATGATGTCGTCCCAGTCGTCGTCGACGTCGATGCCGACGATTTCGAGACGCGGCACCATGATGTCCTCGACCGTGGCGTTCTCCAAATCGAGAATGCTCATGAGCATTTGTTGGTGGCGATGCGGAATCATCGCGCCGGCTTCGGCGACGACCGTGCGCAGCTCCTCGCTGCTCAGCGAATGCGTGGCCTGCTGCTGCGAGGCGCCGAGCAGGCGCAGCGTGCCGTTGGCGAGCAGGTTGGTTGCCCACACGAACGGGTATAGCAGCGTGAGCAGCGGCGTGTAGATGTAGGCGGCCGGGATCGCGAGCCGCTCCGGATGAAGTGCCGCAAAGGTTTTCGGGGCGACCTCGCAGAAGATCAGCAGCACGAAGGTCAGGCTGATCACGCCGATCGCGACCAAAAAGTCGCCGCCGAGTCGAAACGTGATGATGCCGACGAGCGTCGGCGTGACGACGTTGACGACCGTCGAGAGCAGCAGGATCAGCCCGATCAGCCGGTCGGGGCGCGCGAGCAGGGTTTCGGCGAGGCGCGCGCCGCGATGACCGGCCTTGGAGCGGGCCTTGAGCCGGTAGCGGTTGAGGCTCATGAGGGCCGTTTCGCTGCCGGCGAAGAAGGCCGCAAGCAACAGCAGCGCCGCCAGTCCGCAGAACATGATCGCGAGTGAAGGGGTTTGCATCGTCCGTGTCGGTCAGCCCCAGTGAGCGCCCTTCAAGTACTCGAGTACGAACTTGGCGCCGAAGTAGGCGAGCACGAGCAGTGCAAAGCCCCAGAGCGTCAGGCGCACCGCGAAACGGCCGCGCCACCCGTAGCGCACGCGCCCGATGAGCAGCACCCCGAACAACACCCAGGCGGCCAGCGACAGCACGGTCTTGTGGATCAGGTGCTGCGCGAACAGGTTCGTCACGAACACCAAGCCTGTCAACAGCGCGAGTGTGAGCAGCGCGAAGCCCGCGCCGATCGAGCGAAACATGATCTTCTCGAGCGTGTCGATCGGCGGCAGCGCGCTCGGCACGGCGCCGATGCGGTGGGTGCGCAGCCTCGAGTCGAGCACGACCAGCAATACGGCCGTGACGGCCGCGGCAAACAGCAGTGCGGCGGCGCCGAGCGACAGCACGATATGCGCGGTGAATTCCCAGCCCGGCGCCGTCTCCGCTGCGAAGCTGCGTCCCGAGACGGTCGCGGTCGAGCCGACCGCCGCGCTGCCGAGCAAAATTGCGGTCAACGCGCGGTTCTGCCGATCGATCGCGATCAGGCAGGCGAGCGCCGCCAACGTCCACGCGAGCATCGAGGTCGCCTCGAGCAGGCCGATTGAGATCGGCTGCATGCTGCGCATCAGATCGACGATGGCGTAGCTGTGCGCGGCGATCGCAGTGAAGCTCAAGGTCCAGGCGAGCGCCTCGAGACGCCGGTTCGATACGCTGCGCAGCATGACCCAGGCGCTGGCCGAGTAGAGGGCAAACAAGCTGATGGCGAGAAGCACGGCGAACCCGGTTTGGATTTAAATTGCGCTCATGATACTAGGACTATCGGTTCCGGAGCCCCTTATAATGCACGACCATGTTTGATCAATTGACGACGAGACTCGGCGATGCGCTGCGCTCCCTTTCGGGGCGCGGACGCCTCACCGACGAAAACATCGCCGACACCGTCCGGCAGGTCCGTCTCGCCCTGCTCGATGCCGACGTCGCGCTCCCCGTCGTCAAGACCTTTACCGAGGCGGTCAAAGTCCGCGCGATCGGCGCCGAGGTCATCAAGAGCCTGACCCCGGGCCAAGCCTTCATCAAAATCGTCCACGAAGAGCTCACCAAGCTCATGGGCGAGCCGAGCACCGGACTGAATTTGCGCGCCCAGCGCCCGGTCGTCGTAATGCTCGCGGGTTTACAAGGCGCGGGCAAGACGACGACCGCGGGCAAGCTCGCGCGCTGGCTGATCGAGAAGGAGCGCAAGAAGGTGCTGCTCGTGAGCACCGACGTGTACCGGCCTGCCGCTATTCTGCAGCTGCAGACGCTCGCGGCGCAGGTTGGCGCGGGATTCGCGAACGCGCTCGCGAGCGAACCCGTGCTGCTGATCGCCAAGCGCGCGCTGACCGAGGCGACGCTGCAGGCCTATGACGTACTGCTGATCGACACCGCCGGAAGGCTGCACGTCGATGCGCAAATGATGGAGGAGGCCGCCGCGATCGCCGCCGAGGTGCAGCCGCACGAGCGGCTATTCGTGGTCGACAGCATGGCCGGGCAGGACGCGATCAATGCCGCGAAGGCGTTCAATGACGCGCTGAGCTTGACCGGCGTGGTCCTGACCAAGGCCGACGGCGATGCGCGCGGCGGCGCGGCGCTGTCGGTGCGCCAGGTCACGGGCCGGCCGATTCTGTTCATCGGCACCGGAGAGAAATCCGACGCGCTCGAACTGTTTCAGCCGGAGCGCATCGCCTCGCGGATCCTCGGCATGGGCGACGTGCTGGCGCTCGTCGAACAAGTTCAGGAGCAGGTGGACCAGGACAAGGCCGCCAAGCTCGCGAAGAAGATCAGCAGCGGCAAAAGCTTCGATCTCGCGGATCTGCGCGACCAACTGACCCAGCTGCAACGCATGGGCGGCATGTCCGCGCTCGTCGATAAGCTGCCCGCACAGATGCAGGCGAACGCGGCCAAGGCCGCCGGCGCCGCAAACCCGCAGGCGATCAAACGGCAGATCGGCATCATCGATTCAATGACGCCGCGCGAGCGCCGGCGGCCCGAAATGATCGACGGATCGCGTAAGCGGCGCATCGCGAGCGGCGCGGGCGTGCAGCTGCCGGAGGTCAATCGGCTGCTCAAGCAGTTCGATCAAATGCAGAAAACCATGAAAAAACTCGCGAAGGGCGGGATGCTAAAGAACATGATGCGCGGCATGGGCGGGCGCATGCCGCCCGGATTCGGACCCTAGCGGACGCCCGGATGACGAATTTGCATGCGAATCGCCGATTGACGCCGGTGTCGAGCCATGCCGCAACCGCCTTGTGGGGACCGTCGCGCACATTTTCTTGCGCTTAGCCCCTGTTTTTCATTAGAATTGTCGGCTCCGAAGCACAAGGTGATTTCAGAATGGTGACGATCCGTTTGACTCGACGCGGCGGCAAGAAGACCCCGTTTTACCACGTGGTGGTGACCGACAGCCGCAAGCGCCAAGGCGGGACGAGCCTCGAGAGCGTCGGCTTGTTCAATCCGGTCGCGCGCGGCGGAGAAGTCAAACTGCGGCTCGATGTTGCGCGCATCGAGCATTGGGTCGGCGAGGGCGCCCACCTCTCGGATCGCGTCAAGCAACTCCTCACGACGTTCCGCAAGCAAGCGGTAGCGGCTTAAGAGCGCTTCCCGTGAGCGCGGGCGACGATTCGCCGCCGCTCATCGAACTGGGTAGCGTCGGTGCGCCGTACGGCGTGCGAGGGTGGATCAAGGTTCGCTCGTTCACGGACCCGCCGGAGCGAGTGTTCGAGAAGCGCATCCTACGGCTGCGGATGCGTGGCAAGTCGGAAACGTACCTAATCGAGTCGACGGGCCGCAGTGCGGGTCAATTGACCGCCAAGCTGCAGGGCGTCAACGATCGGGACCAGGCCAAGGCATTGACGGGCGCCTCGATCGTGGTGCCGCGGGACGAACTGCCGGCGCAGGCCGAGGGCGATTTCTACCAAGCCGACTTGATCGGATGCGAGGTCGTCGATCGGGCCGGAGTGCGTCTCGGCACGGTCCGCTGTTTTGTCGAGACGCCGGCCCATCCGATCATGGTCGTCGAGGGCCGCAAAGAGATTTGGGTTCCTGCAGTGCCGCGGCATTTGCAGCGGATCGATTTGAAGGCGCGGCGCGTCGTCGTGAACTGGGACGAGCCGGCAGGATAGGGCGGATGCGCATCGCGGTCGTGAGCTTGTTTCCGCAGATGATTCGCGAAGCCTTGGCACATGGGGTGGTCGGCAGGGCGGCCGAACGCGGCGGGTTCGAGGTCCAATGTGTGGACCCGCGCGACTATGCGACCGATGCGCATCGGACGGTCGATGATCGGCCTTACGGGGGCGGCCCCGGCATGGTGCTGAAAGTCGAGCCGCTGCGCAGTGCGATTCGTGCCGCCGCAGCGGCGATGCCGGCGGGCAGCCGGCGCGTGTATTTGGGCGCGGACGGGCGGCGCTTCGATCAGGGCCTCGCGCGCGCGGCGCTCGCCTGGCCGGGACTGATCCTGGTAGCGGGCCGCTACGAGGGCGTCGATGAGCGCCTGCTCGACAGCGAGGTCGACGAAGTATGGTCGGTCGGCGACTACATCCTCTCGGGAGGCGAGTTGCCGGCGCTCGTGGTCATCGACGCGATCGTGCGGCTGCTGCCGGGTACGCTCGGGAGCAGCGAGTCGGCGGTTCAGGAATCGTTTAGTGACGGCTTGCTCGATTGGCCTCATTATACGCGGCCGCCGCTGGTCGAGGGACGGGCGGTTCCGGAGGTGTTGGCCGGCGGGGACCACGCAAAGATTCATCGCTGGCGGCTGCGCCAGGCGCTGGGCCGGACCTGGTTGCGTCGGCCGGACCTGCTGGAGCGGCGCGGCATGAGCGCCGAGGAGCGGGCGCTGTTGGAAGAATTCAAGAGCGAGCAGGCAATCGCTGCTCGCAAGTGCGAAGACAAGTCATAGGTGAGGTCGGAATATGAACAAAATCATTCAGGAATTGAACCAGGAGCGTGCGAGCCGGAAGTTGCCGGACTTCAACCCCGGCGACACCGTCGTCGTGCAGGTCAAGGTCATCGAGGGCGACCGCGAGCGCGTGCAGGCCTACGAGGGCATCGTCATCGCGAAGAAGAATCGCGGCCTCAATTCGTCGTTCACGGTGCGCAAGATTTCGCACGGCGAGGGCGTCGAGCGCGTGTTCCAGACGCACAGCCCGTCGATCAGCGAAGTCAGCGTGAAGCGCCGCGGGTCGGTGCGCCGCGCGAAGCTCTATTACCTGCGTGACTTGTCCGGCAAGGCCGCGCGCATCGAAGAGAAGATCTGAAGCGACCCGGTATCAATGTCGGGGGTGTAGCGCCGGGAGGCGATGAATGAGTGCGGGCTCTCCTGTGTCGGGATTTTTCCACTTGGTCTGGAAGATCCTCGACGGCATTCGAAAAGTATTGAGCCTGGTCCTGCTGCTCGTGATTTTCGGCTTCGTGCTGGCCGCGCTGCACACCTCGATTCCGGTCGTCCCACGCGTCGCGGCGCTCGTGATAGCGCCCGAAGGCGAACTCGTCGAACAGCTCTCGAGCGATCCGCTGCGCCGCGCGGTCGGCCAGGCGACCGGCGGTGCCGCGCCGGAGACCTTGCTGCGCGACGTCGTCGACGCGATCGAGGCGGCCAAGGACGACTCGCGCATCAAGCTCATGGTGCTCGACGTAGGCAATCTCTCGCCCTCGGGCTCTCGAAACTCCAGGAGGTCGGCGCCGCGATCCGCGATTTTCGCGCCGCCGGCAAGCGCGTCGTCGCCGCCGCCGACACGCTCGACCAGACCCAGTTCTACGTCGCATCGCAAGCCGGCGAGCTGTACCTCGATCCGCTCGGCCTCGTGTTCGTCGACGGCTTCAGCTACTACCGGATGTTCCTCAAGGACGCGATCGAGAAGCTCGGCGTCAACGTCAATGTATTCCGCGCGGGCACCTTCAAGAGCTACACCGATCAATACTCGCGCAGCGACATGGCGCCCGCCGAGCGTGAAGAGAGTTCCGCATGGCTCGGCGTGCTCTGGAGCGCGTACCAGAGCGACGTGACCCGCGCGCGCTCCCTGGCGCCGACCGCGCTCGACGAATACGTCGACCGCAGGGGCCGCGGCGCTCAGCGCACTGCACGGCGATGCGGCGAAATTGGCGCTGCAGCGCGGCCTCGTGACCGCGCTCAAGAGCCGCCGCCAGCTCGCGGACGAGCTGAAGAGCTCTGGTCGGCGAGGACCAGGAAACTCACTCCTTCAACGCGGTCGGCATGACTCAGTACTTGAGCTCGACGCGCGCCAAGCGCATGTTGAAGGCGAAGTCCGAAACCAAGGTCGGTATCGTCGTGGCCGCGGGAGAAATCCTCGACGGCCGGCAGCCGTCGGGAACCATCGGCGGGGAGTCCACGGCCGGCTTGCTGCGCCAGGCGCGCTACGACGAATCGATCAAGGCGGTGGTGCTCCGCGTCGACAGTCCGGGCGGCAGCATGTTCGCGTCCGAGCAGATCCTGCGCGAAGTGAAGAGCCTGCGCAAAGCCGGCAAGCCGGTCGTGGTGTCGATGAGCAGCTATGCCGCCTCGGGCGGCTATTACATCGCGGCCGCGGCCAACGAGATTTTCGCGAGTCCCGACGACGCTGACCGGTT
This sequence comes from uncultured Gammaproteobacteria bacterium, assembly GCA_963782845.1. Lineage (GTDB taxonomy): Bacteria > Pseudomonadota > Gammaproteobacteria > Steroidobacterales > Steroidobacteraceae > Bog-1198. Next base: position 348,898 of record CAWALM010000005.1, read on the forward strand.
CGATCGGCGTGTTCGCGGTCGTGCCGACCTTCGAGCGCACGCTCGAGAAGCTCGGGGTCAAGGTCGACGGCATCGGCACGAGCCCGCTCGCGGGGAGCCTGCGACTAGACCGGACTTTAAGCGCCGATGCGCGCCAGATCTTGCAGAGCTCGGTCGATCATGCTTATGCGGAATTTCTGCAGCGCGTCGGCGAGGGCCGCAAGAAGAGCGTCGAGGATGTCGATCGCATCGCGCAGGGTCGCGTCTGGGCGGGCGCCGACGCCGAGCGCATCGGCCTCGTCGACCATATGGGCGGCCTCAAGGATGCCGGTGTCGGCGGCGGCGAAGCTCGCCGACATGGGCGGCGACTATGGCGTCGATTACGTCGAGTCGGAGCTCAGCTTGCGCGAGCAGCTGCTGCTCGAGCTGCGCTCGCGAGTCGCTGTCGTTCGCACAGGCCGCCGGGCTGATCCCTGCGCAGGCGGAAATCGAGCGCGTGCTCGATCCGGTGCTCGCGCAGGCGCGCGCAATCGCGCGGCTCAACGATCCGCGCGGACTGTATGCCTATTGCTGGTGCAGCGCAGCCGAGCGCTTCGTTCAGAGCGCCGCCCAGTCCAAGATGACCTTGCCGGACTTTCCGGAGTTCATGATCTCGAAGCCCTCGAGATAGTCGTTGATGCCGAGCCGGTGGGTGATGACCGGCCGCACATTCAGCCCGCTTTGCAGCATGCTCGCCATCTTGTACCAGGTCTCGAACATTTCGCGGCCGTAGATGCCCTTGATCACGAGTCCCTTGAAGATCACCTGGTTCCAGTCGATCGCGGTTTCGCCGGGCGGGATCCCGAGCATCGAGATGCTGCCGCCGTGGTTCATGGTGCGCAGCATCTCGCGCAATGCCGCGGCGTTGCCCGACATCTCGAAGCCCGACGTCGAACCCTTCCTCCATGCCGAGGTCGCGCATCGCCTCGTCGAGCGATTCGCGCGCGACATTGAGCGCGCGCGTGGCGCCCATCGCGGCGCGCGAGGTCGAGGCGGTAGTCGTTGACGTCGGTGATGACGACGTGGCGCGCGCCGCAATGCCGCGCGATCGCGACCGCCATGATGCCGATCGGGCCCGCACCCGTGATCAGCACGTCTTCGCCGACCACGTTGAACGCGAGCGCCGTGTGGGTCGCGTTGCCGAACGGATCGAGGATCGAGGCGATATCGTCGTCGATCGCCGGCGTCAGCTTGAAGGCGTTGCTCGCCGGAATCGCGAGATATTCGGCGAAGGCGCCCGCGCGATTGACGCCGACGCCGAGCGTGTTGCGGCACAGGTGGCGGCGTCCGGCGCGGCAATTGCGGCAATGGCCGCAGGTGATGTGCCCTTCGCCGGAGACCCGGTCGCCGGCTTTGAAGCCGCGCACCTCGCTGCCGATCTCGACGATTTCGCCGGAGTACTCGTGCCCGACGGCCATCGGCACCGGCACCGTCTTTTGCGCCCAGGCGTCCCAGTTGTAAATGTGCATGTCGGTGCCGCAGATCGCCGATCGGTGCATCTTGATCAGCACGTCGTTGTGCCCGACCTCGGGCTCGGCAATGTCCTGCATCCAGATCCCGGGTTCCGCGCGCGCCTTGACCAGTGCTTTCATTGCCGATCCTTCATTGAATGATGCCGAGCTCGCGGCCCGCCCGGCCGAACGCCGCGATGACGCGTGATCGAGCTGCTCGCGTCGAGTGCGCCGCGTTCATCTGGGTGCGGATGCGCGCCTTGCCCTTCGGGACGACCGGGAAGGAGAATCCGACGACGTAGATGCCCGCGCTCGAGCATGCGCTCGGCGATCCGCACGGCGAGCGGCGCATCGCCGAGCATGACCGGAATGATCGGGTGCTCGCCGGGCAGCAGGTCGAAGCCGAGCGCCTGCAGTCCCTGCGCGGAAATGCCGGGCATTGCCGTGCACGCGCTCGCGCAGATCCGCGGCGCTCTCGAGCAGCTCGAGCACCCGGAGCGTCGCGGCCGCCACGGGCGGCGCGATGCTGTTGGAGAACAGATAAGGCCGGGAGCGCTGGCGCAGCCACGCGACGATCTCGCGGCGCGCGGCCACGTAGCCGCCGCTGGCGCCGCCGAGCGCCTTGCCGAGCGTGCCGGTGAGGATGTCGACGCGGTCCATGACGCCGCGCAGTTCGTGCGTGCCGCGGCCGTGCGCTCCCATGAAGCCGGTCGCGTGCGAGTCGTCGACCATGACGAGGGCGCCGTACTTGTCGGCAAGATCGCAGATCGCCGCGAGCTTCGCGAACGAGCCGTCCATCGAAAAGACGCCGTCGGTGGCGATCAGCGCACGCGCGCGCCGGCCGCCTCCTTGAGGCACTGTTCGAGCTCGGCCATATCGTTGTTCGCGTAGCGCAAGCGCTGCGCCTTGCAGAGCCGGATGCCGTCGATGATGCTGGCGTGATTGAGCGCATCGCTGATGACCGCATCCTGCTCGTCGAGCAGCGTCTCGAACAGGCCGCCGTTCGCGTCGAAGCACGAAGAGTACAGAATCGCATCCTCGGTCTGCAGGAACGCCGCGAGCTTCTGCTCGAGTTCGCGGTGCACGATTTGCGTGCCGCAGATGAAGCGCACCGACGCGACGCCGTAGCCGAAGTGTTCGAGCGCGCGATGCGCGGCCTCGAGCACCGCCGGGTGGTTGGCGAGTCCGAGGTAGTTGTTTGCGCACAAATTGATGAGCTCGCGGCCGTCCGCCAAGCGGACCACGGGGCCCTGCGCCGAGCCGATCACGCGTTCGCGCTTGAGCAGGCCCGCGGTTTCCAGGTCGGCGGTTTCCCGGCGCAGGCGTTCGCGAAATTCGAGCGTCACAGGGATTCCTTTGGAGGGGTCTCGGGGCGGATATGCGGGGTTATTATACCGGCAATGAACGAGGACGAACCAAACTCGGGATCCCGGCTCGACAAGTGGTTGTGGCACGCGCGATTTTACAAAACCCGATCGTTGGCGACCGCCGCGATTGCCGGCGGGCGCGTCCACTTGAACGGCGAGCGCGTCAAACCCGCGCACCGCGTCCGCTGCGGCGATCGGATCAGCGTCAACCTGCAAGGCGTCGTGGCGGAATTCGACGTGCTCGGCTTGCCCGCGCGGCGCGGCCCCGCGACCGAGGCGGCGCAGCATTACGCGGAGACGCCGCCGAGCGTCGAGCGGCGCGCGCTGTTTCGCGAACAGCACCGCCTCGCCGAGCAGAGCCGGCCGCGGCCGCAGCTGCGGCCCGACAAGCGCGATCGGCGCCGGCTCATGCGGCTGCAGCGCGACCAGACCTGATCCGCGCTGGACATCGTGAAAAGCGCCGATATAATCGCGCGCTCGTTCAGCAGCTCACCTTAAGGATCGATCTCATGCAGGGAACGCCGCGTCTCGCCGTTTTGACTTTTGCGCTCATGGCCGCGGGTATTGCCGCCGCGGACGATGCGCCGCCGCCGCAAGGCTGGTCGGGGAAGGGCGAACTCGGTTTCGTCGACGCGAGGGGCAACACCGACGCCGAGACGATCGATGCCAAACTCGGCATCAGCGATCAGATCGGCGCCTGGAAACACAGTCTGAACGTCGACGTGCTCGACGCCAAGACCAACAACGTCACCTCGGCTAACCGCAAGGACGCGACCTGGCAGAGCAACTACGATCTGACGAAGCAGAGCTACGTCTACGGCAGTCTGTCCTACATCGACGACCAGTTCAGCGGATTTGCCTACCAGGCCAATGTCACCGCGGGCTACGGCCGCAAGTTCATCGATTCTGCGGCCACCAAGTTTTCGGTCCAGCTCGGTGCGGGATACGGCCAGCTGCAGCCCGAGTCCCCGATCAAGAATTCGCTCGGCACCGTGATCGGCGAGGACAAGGCGGCCAAGGAAAACGCGGCAGTCGTGCAGGGCGAGGCAAAGTTCGAGCATCTGCTGACCGCCACCACGAAAATCCTGGAGGATCTGAAGGTCACCTACGCGAACGTCAACACGTACCTACAGAACGATCTCGCGCTGCAGGTCAAGATCAACAACAAGCTCGCCTTGAGCGTTGCCTACGAAGTGCGGCACAACACCGATCCGCCCGCGGGCACGAAGGCGACCGACACCTTGAGCACCGTCAATCTGGTCTATTCGTTCTAGAGGCGATCGCGCGCGGCGCGCGCCGCGGGATCACGCATGGCGCGGCGCGAACAGCTCGAGGTGCTCGGCGGTTTCAGGCCGCAGCTCGGACCAGTCGCCGTGCTTCCAGACTGCGGCGGCGATTCCCGCGGTCGGCAGGCCATGCCGTTCCGGGTTTGGTCCCAGGCGGCTCGCCAGCAGGCTGATGCCTGGGTTGTGAGCGCAGACGAGCAGGCAGCGGACGCGCGCTGCGCTCGTGCCGATGCGCCGCCAAATCCTCTCGTCGCCGGCTTGATAGAGCTTGCGGTCGGCCTCGATGAGTTTGCGGTCGATGCCGAAAAGTTCGGCGACGATCGCGGCCGTCGCCTGGGTGCGCGCCGCGGCGCTCGCGACGATCAAGTCGGGCGCGAATCCGGCGCGAACCAGATACCGACCCGCTTCGGCGGCTTCCCGTGCACCGCGTTCCGTGAGGGTTCGCTCGAAATCCGCGGTCCCGGCGTCTTCGGGCTGCGCCTGCGCATGGCGCAGCAGGATCAATCGGCGCGGACCCATAGATGTCCCGCTTCGAGTTTCGTTTCGAAAACGCGTACCGGTTCGTAGGCGGGCGGCGTCAGCGCTTGACCGGTGCGCAGGCAAAATCGCGCCCCATGGCGCGGACAGACGATCTGCCCGGCCTCGATTTCTCCGCCGGTCAATTCCGCGCCGTCGTGCGTGCAGACGTCCTCGATCGCGAAGAATTCGCCGGCGCTGCGCACGACGGCAACCATGCGTCGCCCAACCGCGAGCGTCACCGATTGTCCTTCCCGGAGTTCTGCGGCGGGACCCGCATCGACCCACTTCACGCCATTCTTCCTCTACATCATGCCGGTCTGCAGGCGAGCGGCTTCCGACATCATCGTTGGATTCCACGGCGGATCGAACACCAATTCGACGTTCGCCTGCGCGATGGTCGGCACGATTTGCACTTTGCTGCGCACATCCTGCACGAGGATCTCGCCCATGCCGCAGCCCGGCGCCGTCAGCGTCATCTTGATGTCGACCGAGCGCGTGTCCTCGTCGAGCTTGTGCAATTCGCAGGCGTAGATCAATCCAAGGTCGACGATGTTGACGGGAATCTCCGGGTCGTAGCAGGTCTTGAGCTGCTCCCAGATGATGTTCTTGATGTCGTCCTCGGAGGCGCCCGGCGGCACTTCGGGGGCCGCGGCCACGGTCATGCCGATGCCGTCGGCTTCACTGCCGGGAACCCGGAACAGATTGCCGTCGATGTACACCGTGAAGCTGCCGCCGAGGGCCTGCGTGATGTAGCCGACCTGGCCGATTTTGAGCGTCACCTCGACACCGGCGGGAATCGTGACGGCCTTGACGTCGCGCTGGACGACGATCGGTTCGTTTTCGTGGGAGCGCATCGCAGCCACCCTTATTCCGTCGAGACCGCGGGCAGCGAGCGTCCCGGCGCGGATGCGGCCCCGTCGACTGCAGCGCGGAGGCGAGCGTGTGCCAGCAGAGGCTTGCGCATTTGACGCGCGCCGGAAAGTCCCGCACCCCCGAGAGCGCTGCGAGCTTGCCGAGTTCCTCGTCGACGGGCGCCGAATCGTCGGTGAGCAGCCGGTGCATGCGCTCGAACAGCGCGGCCGCCTGCTCCCGCGTCTTGCCTTTGACCGCCTCGGTCATCAGCGACGCGGAGGCCGTCGAGATTGCGCACCCTTGGCCCTCGAAGCGGATGTCCTCGATGCGGTCGCCGGCGAGCTTCAAGCGCAGCGTGAGGCGGTCTCCGCACAGCGGGTTGAATCCCTCGATCGTCGCGTCGGCGCCGCTCAAGTCGCCGAAGTTTCGCGGGCGGCGATTGTGGTCGAGGATCACGTCTCTATAAAGATCGGACAATTGCATGGCTGACTCTTCAGGAAAACAGGCGGCGCGCGCGGTCGATCGAGGCGGCGAGCCGATCGATCTCCTCGAGCGTGTTGTAGATCGCGAACGAGGCGCGCGCGGTCGCGGGCAGCTTGAAAAATTCCATGACCGGCATCGCGCAATGATGGCCGGTGCGGATCGCGATGCCGTCCTGGTCGAGGATCGTGCCGAGATCGTGCGGGTGCACGCCCGCGACCACGAACGAGACGAGACCCTGCCTTGTGGCTTGCGGTCCCGATGATGCGCAGACCCTCGATGCCGGCGAGCCGCGCCGTCGCGTAGGCGAGCAGTGCGGATTCGTGGCCTTGTGCCGCGTCGCGGTCGATCGTGCCGAGAAAATCCACGGCCGCGCCCAAGCCGATGGCGCCCGAGATGTTCGGCGTACCGGCCTCGAACTTGTAGGGCAGGCTGTTGAAGGTGGTTTTGCCGAAACTCACGCTGAGGATCATGTCTCCGCCGCCTTGCCAGGGCGGCATCCGCTCGAGCACCGCTTCCCGGCCGTAGAGCACGCCGATTCCGGTCGGACCGAACATCTTGTGCCCCGAAAACGCATAGAAATCCGCGCCGAGCGCCTGTACGTCGATCGGCATGTGGGGCACCGCCTGCGCGCCGTCGATGAGCGTCGCGATGCCGCGCGCTTTCGCGCTCGTGATCAAGCGGCGCACCGGCAGCACGGTGCCGAGCGCATTGGAAACGTGTGCGCAGGCAAATACCTTGGTGCGCGGCCCCATGAGCGCCTCGACCGCGTCCGCGTGGACCTCGCCGCGCGCATCCATCGGCGCGGCGATCAGCTTGGCTCCGGTTTGCTCGCAGACGATTTGCCAGGGCACGATGTTCGCGTGGTGCTCGAGATGGGTCACCAGCACTTCGTCGCCGGGTGTGAGCTGCGGGCGCGCATAGCTTTGCGCGACCAGGTTGATCGCCTCCGTCGTGCCGCGCACGAACACGATCTCCTGGCGCGAGCGCGCGTTGATGAAGCGCATGAGCCGGTCGCGCGCGCCCTCGTAGAGCGCGGTCGCCTCCTGGCTGAGCGCATGCACGCCGCGATGAATGTTCGCGTGATGATGGCGCTCGTAGTCGTCAACCGCGTCGATGACCGCTTGCGGTCGCTGCGCGGAGGCGCCGCTGTCCAAGTAGGCGAGCGGCTTGCCGTGCACCGTGCGGGCGAGAATGGGAAACTTGAGGCGCACCGCCGCAACGTCGAAGTGCGCAATTGCGCGAGCGGCAACTGGGTTCGTCATCGAAACTCCCGCAAGATTTCCGGCTGAGGCAATTGCGCGATCAGCGCCGATTCGATTGCGGTCCGGGTTTCGGCCGACGACATGCCGGTCAGCACGTCGGCGAGGAATGCATAGACTAGCAGGGTCTGTGCGGTGGCCCGGTCGATCCCGCGCGACAGCAGGTAGAACAGCATGTTCGGGTCGAGGCGTCCGGTGGTCGCGCCGTGCGCGCATTTGACCTCGTCGGTATGAATCTCGAGCTGCGGCCGCGTGTCGATCTCGGCGGTGGGCGAGAGCAGCAAACCGCGGCTCGATTGCTGCGATTGCGAGTGCGGCGCGTCCGCCGCGACCACGACCTTGCTGTTGAACACGACGCGGCTTTCGCCGCCCGCGATCGCGCGCGCGGTCTGCGAGCTGCGGGTGTTCGCGGCCTCATGGGTCACGAGGTTGACGCAGTCGGCGTGGCGCGCGTCGTGGCCGACCAGCAGCGCAAACCCGTCGAATTCGGCACCCGGGTGCTGCAGGTGAACGGCGAGGTTCGTGCGCACGAGGCCGCCGCCCTCGACGACGGTGAACTGTTTGCAGCGGCTCGCGCCGTGCTGGCGAATATCGAGTGTGTCCACATGGGAGATCGCGCCATCCGCGGCGAACACGCGGTAGTGCTCGACTTCGGCGCCCGCGGCCAGACTGATCTGTGTGACCGAATTGCGCAGCCCCGTGCCGCTTTCGTGCCGCTCGATGATCACGGCGCGGCTTCCCGGGGCGGCCTCGATGATGATGCGCGGGTAGGACACGCCGTCGTGCGGCGCGGCTCCGGCGGAATGCGTGAGCACCAGCGGGCTCGCGACGCGGCCGCTCAACTTGATATGGAGGCCGTCGCCGAAGAGTGCCGCATTGAGCAGCGCCCATCGTTCGGTGTCGGCGTCGGAAGATTGCTCGAGATAGGCGGCGATGACGCCGGGATTCGCGCGCGCCATCTGAGCCAGGCTCGAGATCTGCGTGCCTGGGTCCGCGCCGGCGACGCCGATCACTGCGGGGACCTCGGTAAAGCTGCGCGCCGCGAGCAGGCGCAGATTCGTGTAACCCCAGCTGTCGTCGCGCGTCGACGGCAAGCCGAGGCGCACGAACCGCTGCATCGCATGCTCGCGCCACTGCTGCAGCGGGTCCGGGACACGCGCATGCCATTGGGATTCGAACGAGCGCATCGCCGCCGGGCGCGCATCGTCGGCCTCGGGCCGCAGCGCCGCGCTCATGCCGCCGAGCTCCCCCGGACCCAGTCATAGCCGCGACTCTCGAGTTCGAGCGCGAGCGACTTGTCGCCCGATTTCAAGATGCGGCCGCCCGACAGCACGTGCACCCGATCCGGCACGATGTAGTCGAGCAGACGCTGATAGTGCGTGACCAGAACGATCGCGCGCGAGGGGTCCCGCAGGCTATTGATGCCCTTGGCGACGACCTTGAGCGCATCGATATCGAGTCCTGAATCGGTCTCGTCGAGAATCGCGAGTTTGGGCTCCAACACGAGCATCTGCAGGATCTCGTTGCGCTTCTTCTCGCCGCCCGAAAATCCCTCGTTGACGCCGCGCGTCAGAAACGCCTCGCTCATGTCCATGAATTTCATTTTTTGCTTGATGAGCGACAGGAAGTCGTAGGCGTCGACCTCCGGTTCGCCGGCGGCCTTGCGCTTGGCATTGAGCGCGGCCTTCAGCAAATAGACGTTGTTTACGCCCGGTATCTCCACCGGATATTGGAACCCGAGGAACAGTCCCGCGCGTGCACGCTCTTCGGGCGCCATCGCGAGAAGATCGCGGTCCTCGAAGCGGGCGCTGCCGCCCGTGACCTCGAATTCCTCGCGGCCCGCGAGCACTTGCGCGAGCGTGCTCTTGCCGGACCCATTAGGCCCCATGATTGCGTGGACTTCGCCGGCATTGACGCTCAAATCGATGCCGTTGAGTATGTTCTTGCCCGCGACGCGGGCGCTCAAGTTAACGATGTTCAGCAAGTCCCGTCCCCGAAAGTTCCTACGCTCACATTAGATCTCCGTGTATCGCACGATCCCCGGCGCCGCGCGCGCTCAGCCGACCGCGCCTTCCAGACTGACGCTCAGCAGGTTCTGAGCCTCGACCGCGAATTCCATCGGCAGTTCCTTGAAAACCACCTTGCAGAAGCCGCTGACGATCATGTTGACGGCGTCTTCCGCCGAAATTCCGCGCTGCAGGCAATAGAACAGCTGGTCCTCGCCGATCTTCGAGGTGCTCGCCTCGTGCTCGACGGTCGCCGTCGGGTTCTTGACCTCCATGTACGGGAAGGTGTGCGCGCCGCACTTTCCTCCCATGAGCAACGAGTCGCACTGCGTGAAGTTCCTGGCCCCTTCGGCGCTCGGCAGGATTTTCACGAGTCCGCGATAGGTGTTGTGGGCGCGACCCGCCGAAATCCCCTTGGAAACGATCGTGCTGCGGGTGTTGCGGCCGATGTGGATCATCTTCGTGCCGGTGTCGGCCTGTTGATAATGGTTTGCGACTGCGACCGAGTAGAACTCGCCGATCGAATTGTCGCCCTTGAGCACGCAACTCGGATATTTCCAGGTAATCGCCGAGCCGGTCTCGACCTGGGTCCAGGAGATCTTGGAATTGCGCCCGCGGCATTCGCCGCGCTTGGTCACGAAGTTGTAGATGCCGCCAACGCCGTTTTCGTCGCCGGGATACCAATTCTGGACGGTCGAATACTTGATCTGCGCATCATCGAGCGCAACCAATTCGACGACCGCCGCATGCAGCTGATTCTCGTCGCGCATCGGCGCGGTACAGCCCTCGAGATAGCTGACCGTCGCGCCCTCGGCGGCGATGATCAGCGTGCGCTCGAACTGGCCGGTCTTCGCCGCATTGATGCGGAAGTAGGTCGACAGCTCCATCGGACAGCGCACCCCCGCAGGCACGTAGACGAAGGATCCGTCCGAGAACACCGCGGAATTGAGCGCGGCGAAGAAATTGTCGCCCGCCGGCACTACGGTGCCTAAGTAGCGCTCGATGAGCTCGGGGTGATTGCGCACGGCATCCGAGAACGAGCAGAAGATCACGCCGGCCTTTGCGAGCTTCTCCTTGAACGTGGTCGCGACCGAGACGCTGTCGAACACCGCGTCGACCGCGACCCCGGCGAGCCGCGCACGCTCGTGCAGCGGAATGCCGAGCTTCGCATAGGTCGCGAGCAGCTTCGGGTCCACCTCGTCGAGGCTCTTGGGCGCGTTCGCGGGCGCGCGCGGAGCCGAATAATAGGAAATGTCCTGATAGTCGATCGGCTTGTAATGCACCTTCGCCCAGGCCGGCTCACGCATCGTTAGCCAGTGACGAAATGCCTTGAGGCGCCAGTCGAGCAGGAATTGCGGCTCGAGCTTCTTGCGCGAGATGGCCGCGACGACGCTTTCGTCGAGGCCGGGCGGCAGGCTGTCGGACTCGATGTCGGTCACGAAACCGTGCCGGTATTTCTGCGCGATCAGGGCTTCGACGTCTTGGGATTTGCTGGACACGGGCGCTTCCGTTGAGAGGTACTGCTAACGCTGATTCGCGTCGAATCGAATTTCGGACGCAAGATGCGCGACCCGCACTCCGACGGCATCGAGCCCTGCGAGCTGGTGCAGCGTCACGTCGTCCAGTGCGCGGCGGATGGCCGCGTTGATGCGCTGCCACGCCGAACTGACTCGGCAGAGCTTCTCGATGCCGCAGTGGCTCGTCGCGGTGCTGCATTCGGTGATGGCGACCGGACCCTCGAACACGTCGAGGATCTGCGCTGCCGTGATCAGTTCCGGCGAGCGCGCGAGCCGGTAGCCGCCGAGTGCGCCGCGCGACGAAATCACCATGCCGGATCGCTGCAGTTCCTTGAGCAGTTTGCTGACAGTCGGCAGGCTCAGGTGCGTTTTCTCGGCGAGCTCTGCGGCAGCGCAAAACTCGTGCGGCCGCTGCGCGAGGCTCGCGAGTACCACAGTCGCATAATCGGTCAACTTACCCATGCGCAACATGACTGCTCCGTTCGATCGGCATCGGTTTGGTGCTTGCGGTCAGGCACAATTCATCTAGGACGATTTTAGTCCTATTTGACGGGAACTTCCACCGCAGCGCGGGATCAGAGCAAGTTTGGTATCCTTGACGCCCTCAATCCATCCACTAACGAACGCAAGAGACGTCAGTCATGAATCACCTCGAGTTGAACGCAATTGCGCGAGCCATGGTTGCCAAGAACAAGGGAATTTTGGCTGCTGACGAAAGCACCGGCACGATCGGCAAGCGCTTCAGCGGCATCAAACTGGAATCGACCGAGGAAAACCGCCGAACTTACCGCGAATTGCTGTTCACGACGCCGAAGTTGAGCGATTACATCAGCGGCGTGATCCTCTACGACGAAACGATTCATCAAAAGACCAAGGCGGGCGTCCCGTTCCCGGCCTATCTCGCGCAACTCGGCGTCGTGCCGGGCATCAAGGTGGATACGGGGGCCAAGCCGTTGGCGGGATTCCCCGGCGAGACGATCACCGAGGGTCATGACGGGCTGCGCGAGCGGCTTGCCGCCTATTACAGCCTGGGTGCGCGATTCGCAAAATGGCGCGCGGTCATCGATATCGGGTCGGGAATCCCGACCGCCTATGCGATCGACGCCAACGCGGCGGCGCTCGCCCGCTACGCGGCGCTCTGCCAAGAGGCCGGTATCGTGCCGATCGTCGAGCCGGAAGTGCTCATGGACGGCGCCCACGGCCTGGAGCGCTGTGAGGAGGTCACAGGCAGGGTGCTCGATAGCGTTTTTGGACACCTGTTCGCCGCACGCGTGTTTTTGGAAGGCATCGTGTTGAAGCCGAACATGGTCGTGCCGGGCAAGAAATCGGCCGAAAAAGCCATTCCCGAGCAGGTGGCCGCGGCCACCGTGCGGGTGCTCAAACGCCACGTGCCCGCAGCCGTCCCGGGCATCGCGTTCCTGTCGGGCGGCCAAAGCTCGGTCGATGCGACACACCATTTGCAATTGATCAACGCGAGCGGACCGCTGCCGTGGACCGTGACGTTCAGCTACGGACGCGCGCTGCAGGACGATGCGTTGCGCGCCTGGTCGGGCCAAGCGAACGCTTTCGGTCAGGGCCAGCAGGCCTTGTTCAAACGCGCCAAACTGAACGGGTTGGCGGCCGTCGGCGCCTACACGTCCGGTTTGGAAAGCGCCGCCGCCTGAAGCCTTGCGACAAACCCGAAGGTCGCGCGCCTATGCGGCGCGGGACCTCCCGGCGAATCAATTGAACCCCACCCCGTCCATCGTCGAAATTCGCGGCCTGAATTACTCGGTGCGCGGCCGGCCGATTTTTACCGGGCTGGACATGGAAATTCCGCGGGGACGCGTCACGGCCGTCATGGGACCGAGCGGCACCGGCAAGACGACCCTGCTGCGGCTGATCACCCGTCAGGTCAGTGCCGACTCGGGTTCGGTGATGGTCGCGGGCGAGTCGCTCGAGTCGCTGTCGCGAAAACAACTCTATGTGCTGCGCCAGCGCATGGGCATGCTGTTTCAGAACGGCGCGCTGCTCACCGATTTGAGCGTGTTCGAGAACGTCGCGTTCCCGCTGCGAGAGCACACCGACTTGCCCGAGCGCCTGATCCGCCAATTGGTGCTCACCAAGCTGCAGGCGGTCGGGCTGCGCGGCGCGATCGATCTGATGCCCGCGGAACTTTCGGGCGGGATGAGCCGGCGCGTGGCGCTCGCGCGCGCGATCGTGATGGACCCCGAAATTCTGATCTACGACGAGCCGTTCGTCGGACTCGATCCGATCTCCTTGGGCGTGATCCTGCGCCTGATCCGCCGCCTCAACGACGCGCTCGGCCTCACGAGCATCGTCGTTTCTCACGACGTGCAGGAAATTTCGACGGTGGCCGATGTCGTGTTCCTGCTGTCGGGCGGCAAGGTCGTCGCACAGGGCACGCCGCAGCAGCTGCATTCGTATCCGTCGGAGATCGTCCGCCAGTTCATGGGCGGACTCGCCGACGGTCCGGTGCCGTTCCATTATCCGGCGCCGGATTATTTCCACGAACTGCTCGATCGCGCCGGAGACACCTGAGCGTGCTAAAGGATCTGTGGTCGAGCATCGCTGATTCGCTGGTCAGCCTCGGTGAGATGATTCGATTTCTGCTGCGGCTCGTCGTCAACGTGCCGCGCTCGCTGTTTCGCTACGACCTCATCGTCGAGCAGGTTTACAATGCCGGCGCCTTGTCGCTGGTGATCATCATGCTCTGCGGACTGTTCGTCGGCATGGTGCTAGGGCTTCAGGGCTTTCAATTGTTGCAGCGCTTCGGTTCGGAAGAGGCGCTCGGCACGGCGACCGCGATCGGATTGGTCAAGGAGTTGGGGCCCGTGATCACGGCGCTGCTGTTCGCGGGACGCGCGGGCACCGCGCTTGCCTCCGAGATCGGCTTGATGCGCGCCACCGACCAGCTGTCGGCGATGGAAATGATGGCCGTCGATCCGATCCAGCGCGTCGTAGTGCCGCGCTTCCTCGGCGGCGTGATCGCGATGCCGCTGCTAGCGGCGATTTTCAGTATGATCGGCATCTACGGTGCGCAGCTGATCGGCGTGCAGATCATGGGCGTCGATTCCGGGAGCTTCTGGTCGCAAATGCGCGCCTCGGTCGATCTCGTCGACATCAAGGAAGGAATCGTCAAGAGCATCATTTTCGGCGTCGCATGCAGCCTGATCGCGGTGTACGAGGGCTACAACGCAGTGCCGACGGCCGAGGGTGTGGGCACGGCGACTACCCGCACCGTCGTGCTCTCGGCGGTGCTCACACTGTTCCTGGATTACCTGATTACGGCGATGTTTCTCTAAGAGGAAGTTCTCATGCGCAATTCACGTGCCTTGAGTTTGGGAACCGGGCTGTTCATGCTGCTCGGGTTCGCGGCACTGTTGTTCCTGACCACACAAACGACCAGCCGCGGGCTCTCGTTCGGCAGCAAACCGCATTACGACATCAGCGCGCGATTCGACAACGTCGGCGACCTCAAAGTCGGCGCGCCGGTGTCGATGTCGGGTGTTGAGATGGGGCGCGTCGTCAGCATCGGCTTCGACTGGAACGCTTACAAGGCGGTCGTCACGATGCGAATCGACGCGCAATACAACAAGATTCCGACCGACAGCGATGCGAGTATCTATACGCAGGGCCTGCTCGGCGGAAAATTCATCGGCCTGACCGCGGGCGGCGCCGAGACCTATTTGAAGAACCAGGACAAAATCGATTTTACGCAGTCGGCATTCGTGCTCGAAAGCTTGATCGGTCAAGTTCTCGCGAACTTCGCGAAGAGCGGCGCTGCCGCGGCACCGGAGGAAAAACCTAAATGAGAACGACTACTGCGATTGCGATGTTGATGGTCGGCCTGTCGGGCGCGCTTCCGCTCGCGGTCGCGCTCGGCGCGGCCGGCGACGTATTGGCGCAGTCGGGCGCCGCGGCACCCGCGGCCGACACAGCGAGCCTCGGACCCCAAGAAATCGTGCAGGCCTCGGCGCAGCGCATGCTCACCGAACTCGACGCCAATCGCGCGATGTACAAGAAAGATCCGGCGAAACTGGATTCGTTGGTTGCGAACGTGTTGCTGCCGAAATTCGACAGCGAATACGCGGCACGGCTGGTATTGGGTCTCGCCTGGCGAAACGCGACCGCCGAGCAGCGCAAGCGCTTCGTCGATGCGTTCTACCACTCGCTGCTGCGCAACTACGGCGCGGCTCTCGTGGACTTCACGGCCGACCGCTTCAAAATTCTGCCGTACCGCGGCGATGCGGGCGATACGCAGGCGACCGTGCACACCGAGGTCAAGCGCGCGAACGGCGAGTCGGTGCCCGTCGATTTCAGCCTGCACAAGACCGATGCGGGCTGGAAGGCCTGGGACGTGGTCATCGAGAGCATTTCCTACGTCAAGAGCTTTCGAACCGACATCGGCGCCGAGGTGCAGGCCAAGGGCCTCGACGAAGTGATCAGCCGCCTCGAGAGCGAGGAGCACAAGCCGGCGGACGCGGGCCATTGAAGCACGCAGCCCCCGAGGAAGCCGCATCGCTGGCCTTGCTCGAGGGCGAGCGCGCGGCCGTCAAGGGATCGCTCGACTTTCGCACCGTGGGCGCGCTACTCCCGATGGGCGCTGACGCGATCGAAGCGGGCCGTGCGGCATTCATCGACTTAGGTGCCGTGACGCATAGCGACAGCGCCGGTTTGGCGCTGCTGATCGAGTGGATGAGCGTAGCGCGCGGCGCCAAGCGAGCGCTGCGCTACGAGAATGTCCCGCAGCAGCTGCAGCAGCTCGCGCGCTTGAGCGAAGTCGAGGAGCTGCTGCTCTGGGCTTAATGCTTGGGCGTTTCGGGCGCGGCCGGCTGGTCGGGCGCGTCCGGGTCGATCAGCGGCGGCTCCTCGTCCTTGATCTTGCCGTCGGAGACCAGGTAGGCGCGCCGCTTGAGGTAGGTATCGCGTATCAGCGCGTAGGGGTCGTAGGCGCTCTGTATGGTGCTGTCGAACGACAGCAGGCCCGTACGAACGTCGATCAGATAGAGGCCGTAGCCGCTCCATTCGACCCATGGATTGCGCACATATTCCCAGGGGTTCGTGTACACGTCGACCAATTTTCCGGGCGCGTCGCGCATATCCGAGGGTCCCAGCACCGGCAATTCGATGAACGGGCCCGGGTGCACGCCCCAATGGCCGAGCGTCTGGCCGAAGTCCTCGTCATTGTGGGGCATGCCGATGTGCGTCGCAGGATCGAGCAGCCCACCGAAGCCGACCGTCGTGTTCAGCAGGAAGCGGCCGAGATCGGTGGCTGCGGCCTTGAGTTTTCCCTGCAACGTATCGTTGATCATGACCGTCGTCATGTTGAGGTTAGCCCAGAAATTGCTGACGCCCTTGCGAATCGGCTGCGGCACGGCCTTGACGTAGCCGCGCGCGATCGGTTTGGTGACGCCGCGGTCGAGCGCATCGTTGAACTTGTAGACGCCGCGATTCCAGCGCTCGAACGGGTCCTGCGGCGAGCGCGGCGCATTCGGCGGCAGCGTGACGCAGCCGCTCAGCACGCCTAAGACTAACGAGCACAGCAGCAATCGCGCTGCAGAGCGTTTGATCATGGTTCAATCCCTTTGGCGGGCGGCCAGCTTCGATGGCGCCACGGCCGCCATCGCGCTCAATGCCTGCCGCTGTTGTCGTCCGCGACCTGCGTTTTCTTCTGCCTAGCCAACACCTGACGGACCTCTTCGAGGCGCGCGCTGAAGCGCGCACGCTGAATCGGATTGAGGCCCGGCAACCCCAGCGCGAGCTGCAACTGCGTCAACGACTTGTTGAGCTCGCCGTTCATGATGTAGTACTCGGACATGTAGTAATACGAGTCAGCGACGTCGCCGGCGGCATTCGCGGCCCGCGCGATCAGGCGCGCCTGATCCGGGGTCGGTTCCACGACGTCGAACAGGTCGAGCAACAGCAGGTGCGCGCGCTTGTTGTCGCCGCCATGCATGTAGGATTCCGCGAGCCGGATCGTAATCGGGACATTGCGCGGAAACAGCCCGAGCGCTTTCTCGAGGATATCCGTGGATTCCTTGATCTGGCCGTTGGCAAGGTAGGCCTGACCGAGCGCACCGTAGATCTGCGTGACCTTCGGATATTCGCGCAGCAGCGACTGCAGCTCCTTGATTGCGGTAACGGGATCCTTGCCGTTGATGTAGGCGACCGCGCGCCCATAGCGCTCGGCCATGGTATTGCCGGCGCCGTTCTTGATCATGTCGTTGTAGTAAATGATCGTCACGCGCGGGTCGCCGACCAGCGAACGCACGCGCTCGCGCATCAAGCCGTAGCCCAGGGAATCTTCATGGCGGATGCGCCCAATTTGCTCGGCGCGGTTGCGTGATTCGGCGACGCGGTCGGCGGTTACCGGGTGGTCGATCAGGAATTCGATCTGGCGAATGCGGTCGGGGCTCGGCGAATTGCGGTTCAGCGTCTCGAAAAAGGTCGGCATGCCGAGCGGATCGAATCCCGCGGCGGCCATCGTGTAGACGCCGATCCGGTCGGCCTCGAATTCTTGCGACCGGGTGTAGTTGATCTGGTGCTGAATCGCGGCGCCTTCGGTCGCCATGACGGCGCCCTCCATCGCGCCGGGCGAGCCGCGGCCCGCGGTTGCGCCGAGCAGGATCGCGGCGAGCATCGCGGCCGCGGACACCAGGCCGGATTTCGATTGATCGACGACGCCGCGCGCAATGTGCCGCTGAGTCACGTGGGCGGTTTCGTGCGCCATGACGCCCGCGAGCTCGTTTTCGTTCGCCGTCGACAGCAGCAGGCCGCTGTTTATCGCGACGAAGCCGCCGGGCACGGCAAACGCGTTGATGACCGGATCCTTGACGACGAAATAGGTGAACTGGTGCTGGCCTTCCTCGGCGCGGCTCGAGAGCCGGTGACCGATGTCTTGAATGTATTCGCTGACCTCGGGGTCTTCGAGCACGATGCCGGACTCGCGCATGGTGCGCACGTACATCAGCCCGACGCTGTATTCGTCCTCGAGGCTGATCGCGGCGTTTGCAGGACTGCCGAGCTCCGGCAGATCGTCTTCCTTCGGGGTGATGCCCTCGGCATACGCAATGCCCATGCTGAGCCCCAAGCCGAGCGCAGCCGCACACGCCCAGATCCGAGGCCCGGAACTCAGGAGTCTTCCCATATCCCGAATTGGAGCAGATTTCGGCTCGTAAGTTCGCAGATTTGCGCCAAAATACTCAAAGAACCTCCGACGCGTAGTCGGCCAGGCGCGAGCGCTCGCCGCGTACCAGCGTGATGTGGCCCGAATGGGTCCAGCCGTGAAAGCGATTGACGACAAAGGTCAGGCCGGAGGTCGTTTCCGTGAGGTAGGGCGTATCGATTTGCGCGATGTTGCCCAGGCAGATCATTTTGGTGCCGGGACCGGCCCGCGTCACGAGGGCCTTCATCTGCTTGGGCGTCAAATTCTGCGCCTCGTCGATGATGATGAATCGATTCAAAAATGTGCGTCCGCGCATGAAATTCAAGGAGCGGATCTTGATTCGGTGCCGCAGCAGGTCATTGGTCGCGGCACGACCCCAGGTTCCTCCCGGTTGACTCTGCGTCAAGACCTCCAAATTGTCCATGAGGGCGCCCATCCAGGGCTCCATTTTTTCCTCTTCCGTTCCCGGCAGGAATCCGATGTCCTCGCCCAGCGGAATCGTCACTCGCGTCATGATGATTTCGCTGAATCGGTTGTGATCGAGCGTCTGGGAGAGCCCGGCGGCAAGCGTCAAGAGCGTCTTGCCGGTGCCCGCCGGGCCCAGCACCGTCACGAAGTCGATCTCCGGATCCATGAGCAGGTTGAGCGCGAGGTTTTGTTCGCGATTGCGGGCGCTGACGCCCCATACGTTGTTGCGCTCCGAGCGATAATCGACGGTCAGTTCGAGGATCGCCGCTTCGCCCTCCAATTTGCGGATGATCGCCTCGACGCCGTTGTCGGTCGAGTCATAGACGAATTGGTGCGTTTGCCATTCGCGGACCAGCGGTCCGCGAACACGGTAGAAAGTGCGGCTCTGCTGCTGCCAGGACTCCATTCCCTTGCCGTGCTTTTCCCAAAAATTGGGAGGCAACTGCTGTACGCCGCTCGAGAGCAGGTCGGCGTCCTCGATCGTTTTGTCGCTCGAGTAATCCTCGGCTTTGACGCCGACGATGGCCGCCTTGATCCGCAGGTTGATGTCTTTGGACACCAGCGTGACCCGCGCCGCCGGAAAAATGCGCTGCAGTGCGAGAGTATTGGCGAGGATCGCGTTGTCCGCGCCATGGCCGGGCAAGCTCTGCGGCAGCACTGATTCGAGCTGCTGCGTTTGGAAGAACACCCGGCCGCCGGGCGGCGGTTTGCCGTGGTTGATCGGAACCGTGCTCGGCAGCGGCAAACCGCGGTCGATTTGCTTCTTGGTCGCGCCCTGCATGAGTTCGTCGAGAAAGCGGCTGACCTGGCGCACGTTGCGCGCCGATTCGGAAAGGCCCTTCTTGCCGGCGTCGAGCTCCTCGAGCACCGTCATCGGAATGTAGATGTCGTGCTCTTCGAAGCGAAAAATGGAGGTCGGATCATGCATCAGCACGTTCGTGTCCAGCACGAAAATGCGGCGTTCCACCGGCCAATTTGCGCGTTTTGCTGCGGCGGCACGTGCGGGCCGCGCGGCTCCGGTCACAGCGCCTTTACCGCCGCCAGAACCGCCTCGGCATGGCCGTCGACCTTGACCTTTCTCCACGCTTCGCGAAGCACCCCTTTGGCGTCGATCAGGAACGTGCTGCGCTCGATTCCCATGAATTTCCTGCCATACATGCTTTTCTCTTGAATGACGTCGTAGAGCCTGCAAACGGTCTGGTCGGGATCGCTGAGCAGTTCGAACGGAAAAGCGAATTTCTTCTTGAATTTCTCATGCGCCGCGAGGCTGTCGGCGGAAATCCCGGCGATCAGCGTATCGCTCTTCTTGAAGCGCGCGTACGCCGCCTTGAACGCCTCGCCCTCCTTGGTGCAGCCCGAGGTGTTGTCGCGCGGATAGAAATACAGCACGACGTTGCCGCCCAAGGCCTGTTTGAGCGACCACTCGCCGCCTGTGCCTGCGAGCGTGAATGCCGGAGCTTTCTGGCCGATTTCGATCTTGCTCATGAGGTTTGATCAGCTCTTGACGGGTTCGAAGATTGCGTCGAGGTTCAGGTGATCGCAGAAAGTCCATGAATTCCTCGCGCAGCACCCCGATATGGAGCCGGCTCGGTACATTGACGATCAGCTGCACGGAGAACATCGGCGCGCCCGTGTGTGCGGCGGCATACGAGCGCGTCGAGAGCTCGGCGATGTCGACTCCCCGCTGGGCAAAGAATCCAGAAAGGCCGGCGACGATGCCGGTCTGGTCGAGGCACACGACGTCGATCGAGTAGGGGAGCATGTCATTGCGCGCCGCACGCGCTTCGGTGCGTCGCAGCTGGATGTTCATGCCCGAGGCGTCGGCGAGCTTCTTGAACTCCCCCTCGAGTTTCGCGAGCGTGTGCCAGTTGCCCGTGACGAGCAGCAGCATTGCGAACTCATTGCCGAGCGATGTCATGCGGCTCTCGCTGATGCTGCCGCCGCAATCGGTCACTGCCTTGGCGAGGTCATGGACCATGCCGACTCGGTCCCCGCCGACCGCCGAAATCACGATATGTTGTTTCATCGCTGCAAATTCTACTAAGGTTCTCGCGCTGGTGGCGAAGAGTTAACGATTGTTGCGCTTGCCAGGGTGCCTGTTCGGCACTTAAGGTAGCGATATTTCCCCCCCGCGGAGCCGCTCGATGTTCACCGGAAGCATGGTCGCAATCGTTACACCGATGATGGCGGACGGAGCCCTGGACTGGGCTGCGTGGGACCGGCTGCTCGATTTTCACGTCCACGAGGGCAGCAGCGCCATCGTGATCGCCGGCACGACCGGCGAGTCGCCGGCGCTGTCGATCGCCGAGGTCGAGGAACTGACACGCCGGGCCGTCGCACGCTGCCGCAACAAGATTCAACTGATCGTCGGCTGCGGCACGAATTCCACGGCCGATACGCTTGCAAAAACCAAGATTTTGTCGCGATTGGGCGTCGACGGGGTCATGCTGGTCGTGCCCTATTACAATAAGCCGCCGCAAGAGGGGCTCTATCGGCATTTCATGGCGGCGGCAGACGCGTCCGCGGTGCCCGTGATCCTGTATAATGTGCCGAGCCGTACGTCGGCCGACTTGTTGCCGGCCACGATTGCGCGCTTGGCGCGGCACCCGCAAATCGTCGCGATCAAGGAAGCCACTGCATCGCTGCAGCGGGCGCGTGAGATCGTCGCGGGATGCCCGGCGGGCTTTACGCTGCTTTCGGGCGACGATGCGAGCTTTCTCGATTTGGTTGAACTCGGCGCAAAGGGTGTGATCTCCGTGACCGCCAACGTCGCGCCGCGGCGCATGAGTGAAACCTGTGCGGCGGCGCTGCGCGGCGATTGGGCGACGGCGCGAGCGGTCGATGCGACCTTGCAGCCCTTGCA
Organism: uncultured Gammaproteobacteria bacterium; assembly: GCA_963782845.1. Classification (GTDB taxonomy): domain Bacteria; phylum Pseudomonadota; class Gammaproteobacteria; order Steroidobacterales; family Steroidobacteraceae; genus Bog-1198. The sequence continues at coordinate 370,155 of CAWALM010000005.1, forward strand.
TCGAGACTTGTTTGTCGAGGCGAACCCCATTCCGGTGAAGTGGGCGGTTGCCCGGATGGGACTCATTGGCAGCGCATTGCGCCTGCCCTTGGTCGAGATGTCGGCGGTCCACGAGGAAGCAGTCCTGCGTGCGATGCGGTCGGCCGGAATTGAACTGAAGGATCAAGCAGCATGACGAATGGTCGAGTATGGGTTTGCCTGCCGATGTTGATGTTGATCGGCGGTTGCAGCTGGCATCGGATTACGCACCCGTTCACGGGCAATTGCCACGCCCCCCAGGAATACCAGCGGCGCCGTTCAGGTCGCGCCGCTGCATGTAGCGGAGGGACTTGATTCCCCGAACGTGTCGAGCGCACTCGTCATCCCCACAGATCGAGGTCTCCGGGCCGCCCCCGGGTACAACCGATCCTTGCCTCGACTCGCCGCCGCGCTACAAGGCGGCGCCGGCCGCCAAGTCGCTCAGCGAAACATCGGTGGGCGAGGTCAAGCCCGGCGAAGTCAAGTAGCCGCACGCCGTCGCGCCATGCGCCGGGGAGTGGGCATCCGCTCGATTTGATCGCCCGTCCCGCCTCCGGTACCCTTGCGGCCCGAGTGGAGAGGTGGCCGAGTGGTCGAAGGCGCTCGCCTGGAAAGTGAGTAACATCCCAAAAGGTGTTCGAGGGTTCGAATCCCTCCCTCTCCGCCATAAGGATTGAGTTGGATGTCGGCGCGAACGGAGGGATGACGCCGTCGCTTGGCGACGGCGCCCGCAGGGCGAGGGCCGCAGGCCCGAGTCCATCCCTCCCTCTCCGCCGCGCCGCCTTCCGCTACAATAGGGCCTATGGTGGCTCGCGTTTGCATCTTCGCGACGACTGGTCACGAACCCCGTCAGGCCCGGAAGGGAGCAGCGGTAGCGACTTTAAGTCGGGCGCCGAAGTCCTGCTGGCGCGGGCCGCCTCCCTAATCCGTAACTGTGGCCGGGGGTTCCCGGCTAAAGTGAGCCGATGAGCTACATCGTGTTGGCGCGCAAATGGCGCCCCAAGAAATTTTCCGAGATGGTCGGGCAGGAGCATGTCCTGCAGGCGCTCGAGCATGCGCTCGACAGCGGCAAGGTACATCACGCGTTCCTGTTCACGGGTACGCGCGGCGTCGGCAAGACGACCGTGGCGCGCATACTTGCCAAGTCGCTGAACTGCGAGACCGGCGTCAGCGCGAATCCCTGCGGAGTCTGCGCGGCCTGCCGGGAGATCGACGAAGGGCGATTTGTCGATCTCATCGAGGTCGATGCGGCATCGCGAACCAAGGTTGACGATACCCGCGAGCTGCTCGACAACGTGCAATACGCGCCGACTCGAGGCCGATACAAGGTGTACCTCATCGATGAGGTGCACATGCTCTCGAATTCTTCGTTCAACGCGCTGCTCAAGACGCTCGAAGAACCGCCGCCGCACGTCAAATTCCTGCTTGCCACGACTGATCCGCAAAAGCTGCCGGCAACCGTGCTGTCGCGCTGCCTGCAGTTCAGTCTCAAACGGCTGTCGGCAAGCCTGATCGGCGAACGCCTCAAATTCATCGCCGGCGCGGAGCAGCTCGAGTACGAGCCGGCGGCGCTCTCGTTGCTGTCGCGGGCCGCGGACGGCAGCATGCGCGACGGCTTGAGCCTGCTCGACCAGCTGATCGCGTTCGGCGGCGGCAGATTGACCGAGTCGAACGCGCGCTCGATGCTCGGGACGATCGATCGCGGGCACATCGTCCACATCCTGGAGGCGCTCGCTCGCGCGGACGGCGCCGGCGCGCTCGCGCAAGTTGCCGAGCTCGACCGTGACGCGCCCGATTATGATCGCGCGCTCGTCGAGCTCGCTGTGCTGCTGCAGCGGATCGCGATCGTGCAGGTCGTTCCAGACGCCGCGAGTCACGATGAGGAAATCGATCCGGCCGAGCTTGCGCGGCTCGCGCAGGCGCTCGCACCGGAGGACGTGCAGCTTTACTATCAGATCTCGCTCGGCGGCCGCCGCGACCTCGCGATGGCGCCCGAGCCGCGTCTTGGCTTCGAGATGACGTTGCTGCGCATGCTCGCGTTTCGACCCGAAACCGAGGCCGTGCGCGGCCTCGCACCGCCACCGCGGACTGCGGCGCGCGACCCGAGCCGCGCGGGTGCGGCATCGCCACAGCGCACGGCTGCGCCGGGCTCGGCAGCACCTGAGCCCGCTGCCGCCCCCGCGGCGCCGGTTCCGGCAGCAGCGGCGATCGCGCCGCCGCCTGCGCCGACCGTCCCCAGCGCCATCGACGAGGCGGGCTGGGTGGGCCTGGTCGACGCGGCGCAACTGACCGGCATGGTGCGCCAATTTGCACTCAACTGCGTTCCGGCGTCGTTCAACAACGGCGTCTTGAGCTTGCGCCTGGATGCGGCCGCCGCGGACCGGCGCACCAAACAAATCGAAGACAAGCTGCTGCTCGCGCTCGAGAAGCATTTCGGGCGCGAACTGCGCTTGATCATCGAAACTGCGGGAACCGGCCTCGCGACGCCCGCGCGTCAGCGGGCGATTGCGGAGCAGGATAGAGTCAGTTCCGCGGCAGCGGCCTTCGAGGACGATCCGGCGGTCAGGGGGCTGCGTGAACGTTTCGGGGCCGAGATCGATGCCGCGTCGGTAAAACCTGGAAGTTAGGAGTAACTATTCATGATGAAGGGTGGTCTCGGCAACCTCATGCGCCAGGCACAGCAGATGCAGGAGACGATGGAAAAGGCGCAGGCGGAACTTGCGAACCTCGAAGTCGTCGGCGAGTCTGGTGCCGGCATGGTCAAGCTCGTGCTCAACGGGCGTTACGAGGCGAAGAGCGTGACGATCGAACCGAAGCTGCTCGGCGAAGACAAGGACATGCTCGAGGATCTGGTCGCGGCCGCGATCAACGACGCGGTGCGGAAGGTCGCGGCGCGCACCCAGGAGAAGTACTCGGGGCTGATGTCGGGCCTCAACCTGCCGCCCGGCATGAAGCTGCCGTTCTGACGAGCGGACCGTACTGACGATGAAATACACCCCGACGCTCGCTCGCCTCATCGAATCGTTCCGCTGCTTGCCCGGCGTGGGACCGAAGTCGGCGCAGCGCATGGCGTTCTACCTGCTGGAGCGCGATCGCGACGGCGGCCGACTATTGAGCCAGGCGCTCGCCGAGGCGCTTGCGAACGTCGGCCATTGCAAGCGCTGCCGGATGCTCACCGAGAGCGAGCTGTGCGCGATCTGCGCATCCTCGCAGCGCAATGTCGCGCAGCTGTGCGTCGTCGAGTCTCCGGCCGACGTGGTCGCGATCGAGCAATCGGGCGGTTTTCGCGGGCGCTACTTCGTGCTCATGGGGCACCTCTCGCCGCTCGACGGCGTGGGGCCCGCCGAACTCGGACTCGACGAATTCGAGCAGCTGCTCGACGCTGGTGAGGTCAGCGAGGTTATTCTCGCGACCAATCCGACGGTGGAGGGCGAGGCAACCGCCCATTATCTCGGCGAACTCGCGCTGCGCCGCGGGATCAAGGCGTCGCGGATCGCGCACGGCGTGCCGGTGGGCGGGGAGCTCGAGTATGTCGACGGCGGCACGCTGGCGCATGCGCTGGCCGGCCGAACCACGGTGTCTTAGCGCGCCAAGTCCTCGTAGAGCCGCGCGAGGCGCCGGTAGCTCTCGTAACGGCGCACCGCGATCTGCTCCGCGGCCACCGCGGCCCGTACGCCGCACCCGGGTTCGTCGAAGTGGCGGCAATCGTTGAACCGGCAATGCACGCTCGCGGCGTGAATCTCGACGAACGCGCGCTCCGCGGCGCGCACGATGTGCGCGGGTGGCGCAAAATCGCGCACGCCGGGTGCGTCGATGATCGCGGTGTTCGCGCCGAGCGCGTACCAGCGTGCCGTCGTCGTCGTGTGCCGTCCTTCGGCATCGCGTGTCAACGCAGCGGTTTGCGCGTCAGCCTCGGGCGCGAGCGCGTTGACGATCGACGACTTGCCGACCCCCGACTGACCCGCGAGCAGCGTGACCGACCCTGCGACCAGTGCGCGCAGCGCCTCGATGCCGGACCCGCGTTCGCAGCTGATCGTCAAGCAGGGCAGCTGCAGCGCCCGGTATACGTCGAGCTGCGGTTGGATCGATTCGAGTCCTTGATCTTCTTTGTTGACGATCAGCAGGGTCGCGATGTCCAGCAGATGCGCGCTCGCCCAATATCGGTCGATGAGGAACCAATCGGGCGCCGGCTCCGGCGCGAGCACGATGCCGAGCCGGTCGATGTTGGCGGCGACCGGTTCGGCGCGTCCCCGGGCATCGATGCGCTCGATGACGTTACGGCGCACGTCGACCGACTCGACCGAAGGCGCGTCCGCCGTCGGCTGGTGTCGCCAGTGAACCCGGTCGCCGCACACGAGTCGGAGCTTGCGGCCCATGAGGCCGCAGTGCATGGTCCGCTCGCCGGCGTCGACGAGCGCGCCGCGGCCGTAACACGCAAGCACGATGCCGGTGCCCTCGATTCCGCTCACGCCTGCGGACTTCCAAGCTCTGTTAACATGCATGCCTCGTTCATCAGGAAACGCCTTGGCGCAACGACACCGTGAAATCCTCCGATAATCTGATCTGGATCGACTGCGAAATGACCGGCCTGAAGCCGGAGACCGACGTAATCATCGAAATTGCGACGATCGTAACCGACAAACACCTTCGAGTGCTCGCCGAGGGGCCGGTAATTGCAGTCCACCAGAGCGATGAGGTGCTCGGAGCGATGGACGACTGGAATCAGAAGCAGCACGGCAGCTCCGGCCTGATCGCGCGGGTGCGCACGAGCCGCGTCGACACGGCGCATGCCGAGCGCATGACGCTCGAGTTCCTGCGCGCCTGGGCGGAACCCGGACGCTCGCCGATGTGCGGCAACAGCATTTGCCAGGATCGGCGCTTCCTCGCGCGCCTGATGCCTGCGCTAGAGAAGTTCTTCCACTATCGGAATCTCGACGTGAGCACGCTCAAGGAACTGGCGCAGCGCTGGGCGCCGGAAATCGCCCAGGCGTTCCAGAAGAGCGCGACGCACCTGGCGCTAGACGACGTGCGCGAGTCGATCCGGGAACTGGAGTATTACCGTGAGCGGCTGCTACTGCCGTTCCCGCGCTAGGTACATCCAGGTCTCGACGACCGTATCGGGGTTCAATGACAGGCTGTCGATCCCCTGATCGACGAGCCAGAGCGCGAGTTCAGGGTGATCCGAAGGGCCCTGACCGCAGATTCCGACGTACTTTCCCTGGGACTTGCATGCCTTGATCGCCATCGACATCAAGGCCTTGACGGCGTCGTCGCGCTCGTCGAAGAGTTTTGCGACCACCGCGGAATCGCGGTCCAAGCCGAGCGCGAGCTGCGTCATGTCGTTCGATCCGATCGACATGCCGTCGAAGAATTCGAGGTAGCGGTCGGCGAGCACCGCGTTGGTCGGCAGTTCGCACATCATGATGTGCTTGAGGCCGTTGTGGCCGCGCGCGAGGCCGTTCTCGGCAAGCAGCGCGGTGACCGAGGCGGCTTCCGCAAGGCTGCGTACGAACGGCACCATGACCTGCACATTGTCGAGACCCATCTCATCGCGCACCCGTTTGAGCGCACGGCACTCGAGTTCGAAACAGGGGCGGAACGCGGCGTCGATATAGCGCGACGCGCCGCGAAATCCCAACATGGGATTCTCCTCGTGCGGCTCGTAGCGTTTGCCGCCGATCAAGTTCGCGTACTCGTTGGACTTGAAGTCCGAGAGCCGCACGATCACCGGATCCGGCGCGAACGCGGCGGCAATCTGCGCGATGCCCTCGACGAGCTTGTCGACGTAGAAGCCGACCGGGTCGTCGTAGCCCGCGATTTGCTTCAGGATTGCGTCCTTGAGCTCCGCACTCTGGCTGTCGAACTCGAGCAGCGCTCGCGGATGCACGCCGATCATGCGATTGATGATGAACTCGAGGCGCGCGAGACCCACCCCCTTGTTCGGGATGCCCGCGAAATCGAACGCGCGATCCGGGTTGCCGACGTTCATCATGATGTCGACCGGGATATCCGGCAGCGCATCCATTTCGATCGTGTTCTTTTCGAATTCCAGCATGCCGTCGAAGACGTGACCGGTGTCGCCCTCGGCGCAGGAAACCGTGACCGCCTGTCCCTCGCTTATCGCAGCGGTCGCGCCGCCGCAGCCGACGACCGCGGGAATTCCGAGTTCGCGCGCGATGATCGCCGCATGGCAGGTGCGGCCGCCGCGGTTGGTGACGATCGCGGCTGCGCGCTTCATGATCGGTTCCCAGTCCGGGTCCGTCATGTCGGCAACCAGCACGTCGCCGGCGCGAACCCGCGCCATGTCCTTGACGTCGGTGATGACGCGCGCATGGCCGGCGCCGATGCGCTGGCCGATGCTGCGCCCGCTGACCAGCAGCTTGGAGCGCGTCTTGAGCGTGTAGCGCTGAATCACGCGGCCCGCACGACTTTGCACGGTTTCGGGACGCGCCTGCAGGATGTAGATCTTGCCGGTGTCGCCATCCTTGCCCCATTCGATATCCATCGGTGCGCCGTAGTGCTCCTCGATGATCAGTGCCTGCTTTGCGAGATGGGTGATGTCTTGCTCGGCTCAGGGAGAACCGCCGCCGATCGGCGGCAGGTACCTCGACGGTGCGCACGCGTTCGCCGGAGCCGGGCTCGCCGTAAATCATCTTGATTGCCTTGGCGCCGAGATTGCGCCGTAGCACCGCGGGTTTTCCTTGGCGCAGCGCCGGCTTGTAGACGTAGAACTCGTCGGGATTGACCGCACCCTGGACGACCGTCTCGCCGAGTCCGTAGGCCGCGGTGATGAACACGACGTCCCGGAATCCGGAGTCCGTATCGAGCGTAAACATGACGCCGGAGCTGCCGAGATCGCTTCGTACCATGTGTTGCACGCCGACCGACAGCGCCACGGCGCTGTGGTCGAATCGGTTGTGCACGCGGTAGGCGATCGCCCGGTCGTTGAACAGCGATGCATAGACCTCGTGAACGCATTTCAGCACGCTCTCCTCGCCGCGCACGTTGAGGAAAGTCTCCTGCTGTCCGGCGAACGAGGCTTCAGGCAGGTCCTCGGCGGTCGCCGATGAGCGCACCGCAACCGCAAACTGCGGACCTTGCCCCATGGCACGCCAGGCCTCGAGCAGCTCGCCGCGCAACCGTTCGGGAAACGGTGTCGCGAGCATCCAGCCGCGAATTTGCGCGCCGGCCGCGGAGAGGGCCGCAATGTCGTCGACGTCGAGCGCGGCGAGCAGGGCGCGAATGCGCTCGTCGAGTCCGCCCTGTGCGAGAAAGTCGCGGTACGCGCCCGCGGTCGTCGCGAATCCGCCGGGTACGCTCACGCCGAGCGCGGCGAGGCGGGAAATCATTTCCCCGATCGAGGCGTTCTTGCCGCCGACCAGCTCGACGTCGGTGTTCTTCAACTTGTCGAAAGCGAGGATGTACGGCTTCATGCGGGGCTTCTTGTCCGGCGCAGAATTAAGTGAAACACTTCAGCGGCAGTGCCATAAAGCGCACGCAGCGCCGAACGTGGGGACACCATGACCAAGCGAACCGTTTTTTTTGTTTCCGACCAGACCGGTGTTACCGCAGAAACAATGGGGCACAGTCTCATGACACAGTTCGACGGGATCGAATTTCGTCAGGTGACTGTGCCATTTATCTCAACGGTTGACAAGGCGATCGAAGCGGTACGCAAGATCGACCTGACGGGCGAGCAGGAGGGAGTGCCTCCGATCATCTTCAGCACGCTCGTGCAGGAAGACGTGCGCAACGTCGTCGCGCGGCAGCAAGGGATTTTTCCTCGACTTTTTCGATCCATTTCTCGCGCCGCTCGAGCAGGAGCTGAAGACGCGCTCGGCGCACGTCGCCGGGCGCGCGCACCGCATGGCGGACGCGCATGCCTACGCGATGCGCATCGACGCGACCAATTTCGCGCTCGCCAACGATGATGGCTCGCTGGTGCGCGACTATGCGCGCGCCGACGTGATTCTGATCGGCGTGTCTCGCTCCGGCAAGACGCCGACCTGCCTGTATATGGCGATGCAGTACGGCATATTCGCGGCCAACTATCCGCTGACCGAGGAGGATCTGGAGTCGCGCAAGCTGCCGAGACGCGCTCGAGTCGTATCGCCGAAAATTGTTCGGGCTCACGATTTCGCCGGATCGGCTGCAACAAATTCGCAACGAACGGCGGCCCGACAGCCGCTATTCGTCGGCGCCGCAGGTCGCGTTCGAAGTGCGCGCCGCGGAGTCGCTGTTCGAGCGCAACGGCATTCCGTTCATCGACGCGACCGAATGTTCGATCGAGGAAATGTCCAGCAGAATATTGGACCGCACCGGCGTGGAGCGCCGCCTGCGTCCCTGAAATTCTTCGGCTGCATGGTATAGTCGGTCCATGATAGCCGATCAGCTATGCATCACATCCTGGCGCGCCAAGGCCGGCAGTTTCGTGAGTCTGATGACGCTGTACGAGAGCAATTTCGTGCGCCTCGGATGGCTCGTCGGCCGATTTGCGATCCAATATCACGAGCGCGGTGTCGCGAGCCGAAGCGGACTGCGACCTGCATCTCATTCCGATCGAGTTGTCCCGCTATACGAGCGTGTTTCCGCCTCACCTATGAATTCGAAGTCGAGGGCGGCGTCGTCCGCGATCCGGACTTGGAAGTCTGCGTCTATCACGACGCGCGACTTGCGGAAGTTCGCAGTTTCAGCGGGCTTTCAGCGCCATCCGCATCTGGCGCGCCTGCAGTCCGGACTCAAGCGTGAACTGGATCAGCGATGGGCTCGGAACATGATGTTAAACAAGTGGTTGGAATACTGCGCGGAGCGCGGTCATCGCTTCTGACCGAGGATCAATCGCTCGAGGCGTTCTGCGCGCTCCATTGGAATCCGGGGCGAGACATTGATCGATAAGTTGAGTTTTCTGAGATCGGGCTCCGACGGGGGCGCCGCGAGTGCGGAAGAGGAGCGGCTCATGCAACTCTTCCAAAATCGCGCCGGCCTCAAGAAGGCCTACGCAGATCTGCAGGACGAATTTCATCTGCTGCGCGACCGTCTCAAGCAGCAGGAGGGAGCGACGATTCGTGTACAGGAGCAACTCGACACGCTCGGCGAGTTGCTGGCCGATCCTGCGACCGGCTACGGCGCCTTGGTGTTCTTTCAGCTGCGCGCGCTCTGGAAAATCTGCCACCAACAGCTCGCCGCATTTGCGGCGGAACTGACGCGCCAGCAGGAGACGCGCGAAACCGCCCGGCACGCCGATGAGTGCGCGGCGCAGCTCAACGCGAGGCTCGACGAAGCGCAGCAGCGCCTCGAGGCCGCGGCCGCCGATGCCGACGAGAAGCGTGCGCGCTTGGACGCGGCGCTCGCCGAACTCGCTCGCCTCACGGCGTTTTGGCATTATTTCCGACGGCGCCGGCTGCAGAAGTCGCTCGATGCGCTGCGCAATGAGGGTCTTGCCGCCGAGGCTTTCGTGAATCACATCGGTGCGGAGCGCAAGGCGATCGAGGCGGAGACGCCGCCGCCGTTTCCGGGCATTTCGCTCGCGGCCCGCCGCAACATCAATCTGGCGATCATCGGCTACGCCGAACTTATCTGCGAGAACGTCGATGTCTTCGGGCTCACCGCGCGCGCCAAGGAAGCGATGGCGCGGCGCGTGCAGGAGATGAATTTCGGCAGCCGTACCGACTGCGAGAGCTACATGCAGCGCGTTCAAAGGGCGATAGCCGCAGTCTCGAGCCAGAAGCAGGTCAACGGCTTGGTCAAGCTCAAATTGGATCGCATGCGCCAGAGCTGCGAGTATCGCAATACGGCCGATACCGTGCCGACTGCCGATTCACTTGCGCCGGGTGGCGCGCAGGGCGGCCGCAACCCCCGGGGCCCCGCACCGTCTCCCTGGAACGTGCTCGCCGAAGATTACTGGGATCTTTACACGCTGCTGCTGCGCTGAATCCGCCGGCGCGCCGGCGCTCAATGAGCGTCGGTGCGCTTCGCTTGGGTCGGCAGCTGTGCTCGTCGCTGCTCGATCGTCGCGAAGTCTGCTGCGATCTGTGACGCCTCGTCGAGCAAAATGCCGCTGGCGGCATCGTCCTTGAGTTCTTCGAGAGACTTCAGCGGCGGTGTGCCGTGGGCCGCGCGCCAGGCGTTCTCGCGCGCGAGGCGCTGCGCATCCTGGCGCGCGCGCTCCGCTTCCCGCACCTTGATCGACAGCGACAGCGTTTTCTGGCTGCGGATCGCATCGAGCGCCGCGATGTCTTCGCGCAGATAGATGAAGTCGGGGCTGTCCTTGGTACGCTCGTCATGCAGCTTCTCGAGCGTCGCCGTGGTCGGCTTGAGGTCGCCCTCGACCTTGAAATCGGCGGGATTGATGTGATCCCACGGCAGCGCGCGGTCGCGCGTGCTCTCGCCGACCTCGTTGGCGTCGATAAGCGAGGGCAGCGCGATATCGGGCGTCACGCCGCGATCCTGGGTGCTTTCGCCGGTGATGCGGTAGTACTTGCCGATCGTGACGTTGAGCTGTCCGAGTTCGGGCTTGCGTCCGAAGATCGGTGTAATTCAGCGGGTGCGCGTTCTGCACCGTGCCTTTGCCGTAGGTTTGCTGGCCGATGATCAGGCCGCGGCCATAATCCTGAATCGCGCCGGCGAAGATCTCGGACGCCGACGCGCTGAACCGATCCACGAGCACGATCGAGCGGCCCGGAATAGAAAATCGCCGGATCCGGATCGTCGTCGACTTCGATGCGCCCGGTCGTGTCGCGCAGCTGCACGACCGGGCCGCGATCGATGAACAGACCGGTCAGCGACTCCGCCTCCGGCAGGTAGCCGCCGCCGTTCGCGCGCAGGTCCATGATCAGCACCTCGGCGCCTTCCTTGCGCAGCTCGCTCGATGAGGCGCTGCACGTCGCGCGTGGTGCTGCGGAAATCCTTGGCGCCGGCGCGGCTCGCGTCGTAGTCCTGATAGAAGCTCGGCACCGTGATGACGCCGACTTTGACGTCGCGGCCGTTGCGCTCGATGACCCGCAGCGCCTTGTGCGCCGCCTGCGCTTCGAGCGAGATCCGATTGCGCGTGAACTCGACGATCTTTCTGCGCCGATCCCGGCGCGGCTCCCGCGGGCAGCACCTGCAGGCGCACGAGCGTGCCGCCGGGTCCGCGGATCTTCTGCACGACGTCGTCGAGCCGCCAGCCGATGACGTCGGTGAGCTCGCCGGCATTGCCCTTCGCCGACCGCGGTGATGCGGTCGTTGGCCGCGAGCGTGCCGCTGACGGCGGCGGGGCCGCCTGCGATCACGTCGATGACCGTCACGTAATCGTCGGTGAGCTGCAGCGAGGCGCCGATGCCCTCGTAGCTGAGGCTCATTTGAATGTTGTATTCCTCGGAATTGCGCGGCGAGAAGTAATTCGAATGCGGATCGAGGCGACAGCACGTAGGCGTTCATGAACGCCTCGAACACGTCCTCGGGCTTGCTCTGGTCCAAGCGCTTGGCGACGTGCTCGTAGCGTTTGCGCAATACGTCGACGACTTCGGGCCATTGCTTGCCGGCGATCACGAGCGACAGCGCGTCGTTCTTGACCCGCTTGCGCCACAGCTCGTTCATTTCGGCGGCGTTCGCCGGCCACGGCTCCTTTTCGCGGTCGAAATTGAAGGATTCGTCGACGTCGAAGTCGGGCTTCTTGGCGAGCAGCTCGATCGCATAGGCCATGCGCTCGCGGCTGCGCTGCTGATAGCGCCGGAAGATCACGAACGCCGGCTCCATGTCGCCGGCCTTGATCGCATCGTCGAGCTCGTAGCGATAGCGCTCGAACTCTGCGATGTCACTCGCGAAGAAATAGCTCCTGCTGCCGTCGATCGCATCCAAGATAGCGGTCGAGAATCAAGCTCGAGAGCCGGTCGTCGAGCGGCGCGCGCCGATAGTGTTCACGGGCGACGATGTCCGCGACGCGGCGCGCGACGTAGTCCTGCTGCTCGGTCGGCGCGAGCTGGCCGACGGGTCGGCGCCGCGGTCGGCGCTGTCATTGCCGCGCCGAGGAGCGCTGCGAGTCCAACCGCGCTCACGCAGACGACGAGCCCGGTGATCCATCGCGAACGTCCGGCAATCGGCCTAATTGTCATCACCTTACCCGATCTCCTGTAAACTGATCCTGCGGTCATCAAAGGCCTGTGGCGCCTTGGTCAAGGCTAGAGCTACCCAGCCTAAGTCTCAAGTGTATATGAGCTCAGGTTTATGCGTCCGTTCACGGTTTTGAGACGGATATAGTCGATATGGGTCGCGGCCTCCTTGTGTTGACCGCGCCGGGCAGCGCGAGTTTCCTCGATGCGACGCCTGTGTTCGCGGCAAGGGCCGGCGGATCGCGCGGCCGGCGCGCAGCCTGGAGGGCCGTTTGTCTCGGTTTGGCGACGCGGCATGAGGCATGATATTTGGGGGGTCGTCGATGAGGGGAAGCTTGCGTACCACGATCGGGCCGCTGCGCTACGGACTGTTGTTGCTGGGGCTGCTGGCTGCCTGCGGCGGACCGATCAAGCGGCTGCCGCCGCCGTCGACCGACATCGACGAGGATCTGCTGCGCTCCGCCGTGCGAACCCTGTCCTCGGGCGAGTTCGAAGGCCGCCAACCCGGCACGGCCGGTGAGGACAAAACCGTCGCCTATTTGGCCGCGGAGTTCAAGAAGATCGGTCTCAAGCCCGGCAACGGCGATAGCTTTCTGCAGCAAGTCCCCGTGGTCGAACTGCTCGCGAGTCCCGATGCGGCGCTGACGGTCGCGGGCCGAGGCGCCCCCCGGGTGCTCGCCTATCGTCAGGACATGGTGATCTGGACGAAGCGTGCGGTGCCGCAATCGCAGCTCGTGCACAGCGAACTGGTGTTCGTCGGTTACGGCATCGTCGCACCCGAATATGGGTGGGACGATTACGCGGGGGTCGACGTGCACGGCAAGACGGTCGTGGTCATGCTCGAAGATCCCGGCACCGCAGGTGACGGCAAGCTGTTCAAGGGTCGCACGATGAGTTCCTACGCGCGGCCCGGCTACAAATTGGCGGAGGCCGCACGCCATGGCGCAAGCGGCGTCTTGCTGGTCCATGATGCGGCTGCGAGCTTTGCCTGGGACGTCGTCGTCAACGGCGCGACCGCGGCCCAACTCGTGCGCGCCGGAGCCGACGCGGACGCCGGCGCGGCGGCAATCGAGGGCTGGCTCAGCGGCGGCGCGGCTCGCGGCATTTTCGCGCAGGCGGGCCTCGATTTCGCGGCGCTCACGGCGGCGGCCGCGCGCCCCGGGTTTCGCGCAATGCCGATCGGCCTTTTCGTCGATGCCGAGGTGCACAACACGATTCGCCGCTTCAACTCGGCGAACGTGATCGCCACGCTGCCGGGCCGCAGGCGCGGCGGCGAGTACGTCGTCTACACCGCACATTGGGACCAGTTGGGCCGCGCGGCCTCGCCGGCGGGCGACGACGGGATTTTCCACGGCGCTGTCGATGATGCCACCGGCGTGGCGGGCCTGATCGCTCTGGCGCAATCTTTCAAACGTACACTGCCGCCGCTCGAACGCACCATCGTGTTTCTTGCAGTGACGGGAGCGGAGTCCGGACTCGTGGGCTCCAAGTACTATGTCGAACATCCGGTATTTCCGCTCGCCGAAACCGTCGCCGATATCAACCTCGACGCGATGCAGGTCGGCGGCCCGACGCGCGACGTCACGGTACTCGGCTTCGGCCAGTCGGAGCTCGAGGGATACGTGCGCGAAGCGGCTGCGCTTCAGGGGCGGGAGTTGCACGCGGACCCGCATCCGGAGGCCGGCGCTTTCTATCGCTCGGACAATTTCAGCTTTGCGACCGCCGGCGTTCCCGCACTCTACGCGTTCGCCGGCACCGACGATTCAGCGCGCGGACCGGTTTTCGGGCAAGCGCAGCTCGACGATTACTACGAGCATCGTTATCACCGCTCGAGCGACCGGTATTCGGAGGACTGGGACATGCGCGGCATGGTCGAGGATCTGACGCTCTACTACCGCGTCGGTGTGCGACTCGCGCAAACGCGGCGCTTTCCCAACTGGCTTGCCGGCAGTGAATTTCGCGCAGCTCGGGAGCGCAGCCGCGACAGCGCAACCGACTAGCGACGGAGCCGCGAGGGGCCGCAGCGGGGCCTAGCGCTTGCCGACTTTCGACCAGGCGTGTTTGCGATCGAAACTGCCGGAATTATAGGGATCGAAACCCACGTTTTGCGGCGGCGACGGCTTCTCCTTCGCAGCCGCGCGCGCCTCGTCGGCGGCGTTCGCCGGGTTCCCGGCACTCATCGAGCTCTGCGAGTTGGGCGCGCTCTGCGATTTCACCGCGGACTGCGCGCGTACGGCGCCGCTCCCGGCCGGCGCGGCCGGCGGCGCCTGCTTGAAGGCGACACGCGCTTCCGCGCGCGCCAAGGCAGCCGCGATCCGCTGCGCTTCGGTCGCAGCTTCCGTCGCGATCGTCGGCTCCGCGCCGCGATCAGCTTTGTTATTGCCGTTGCCAATCATTACCCAATCACCTCGTGACTGCATGTTCCCAAATTGCGACAGGGCTGCCGATGGAAAGTTTGTGAAATGAGAACTCGCGCACATCGAACCTGACATAAATTCAATATGCATCAAACATAAGCCGTTCGCTCCAAACATAAGTCAAGTTGTCGGCGGGGCCGCGACGCGCGGTACGCGGCGCGCGAGCGTCAAACGAAGCGGGCGAGTTCCTTCGGGAGTTGCCGATCGTAGGGCACGGTTTGATTGCGTCCGCGCATCTTTGCCGTGTAGAGCGCTTGATCGGCCGCCTTGACGAGTTCGGAGGCGTCGGCAAATTTGTTGTGCGGAGTGTGGGTCGCGCAGCCGATCGAGATCGTGACCCGCGCCTGTGATCGCGCCGATCTCGTGCGTCGTGTTCGTGAAACGCGCCGACGATGCGTTCGCAGATGCTGTGGGCCGTTTCGGCATCGGTCGCCGGCAGCACGACCACGAATTCTTCGCCGCCGTAGCGAGAGATCAAGTCGGTCTCGCGGGTGTTGTCGCGCAGGATGCGCGCGGTGCTCTGCAGGATCCGATCGCCCGCTTGATGACCGTAGGTGTCGTTGATCGCCTTGAAATTGTC
The DNA here is from genome assembly GCA_963782845.1 of uncultured Gammaproteobacteria bacterium. Classification (GTDB taxonomy): domain Bacteria; phylum Pseudomonadota; class Gammaproteobacteria; order Steroidobacterales; family Steroidobacteraceae; genus Bog-1198. The sequence goes on from CAWALM010000005.1 coordinate 385,259, forward strand.
GAGGTCCGCGAATGCGATGCTGAGCGGCCAATGCTGGCGGATCGAATGCTCGAATTCGCGCGCGAGATACTGATCGAGGTATGAGCGGTTGTAGACGCCGGTAAGGGCGTCGCGGCGGGTTTCCTCTTCGAGATCCATGCGCCCGCGTGCTGCGATCTCTCGGCGACCACTTTGAGCGTGTTGATGTCGCGCAGCGCCTGCAGCGAGCGGATCATCGAGCACTTCGCGCGCCTGATCGAGCATCAGCTCGGCATCGTGCTTGCTGAGCAGGGTCGGCATCGAAGATCGCCTCGGTCTCGGGGATGATCGCGCTGATCGAGCCGATGACCTGACCGAATGCGGTCTTGTCGAGTCCGATGCTGCGCTCGATCGCGAGCGCGGTCTCGGCGAACTGGCGCTTGTCCGGCTTGGCGAGGAACAGGTCTGCGACCGATCCGGAGAGCGCGACGCAGCGGTCCATGATCTCGCCCGGGTCGGTGCTGGTCGCAGGTCGATCTTGTGGCTGTTGCCGATCGCGCGGCATAGCCGGTCGGGCAAGTTCCAGCTGCGCATGGCGCGCGCGCCGATCGTCGGCATGGTCGCACTTGAGCCGCTTCTTTTCATGTTCGCAGATGGCGCGATGATTGCGCTGCATCTCTTCGGTGTTGCGGTACAGATCGGGCAGCGCCCGATCGAGCGCCAGCATGCCCGACGTCCTGCAGCAGGCCGGCCAAGAAAGAAATCCTCGGCATGCGACTGGCGCAGCGCGTCGGCAAATGCGCGCGCGGCGGTTCCGGCGAGCAGCGCGCGTCGCCAGTAGAGCGGATAGTCGAGGCCGTTGGGCTTGCCGCCTCGCAGCGATTTGACGAGCGAGAAGCTCAGCGCAAGCGTCAGCGTCGCATTGAGTCCGAGCACGACCAGCGCCTGGCGCAAATTTTCGCTCTTGCGCCGCTGCGCGTAGAGCGGAGAGTTGGCGATTCGCAGAATTTTGGTCGTAAGCGCGGAATCGAGGCTGACGGCCTTGGCGACCTTGCCCATCTCGATCTCGGGGTCCTGCGCAATCTCGATGATGTGGCTGGCGACCCCCGGGGGCGAGGGAAAATTCACGGATAAACGCAGCTGCGTTTCGAACTCGGCGCTCATGCCCCGGACATAGCGTCCGATTAGGGGAAAACTTTAGTCATAAAAGCGGCGATATTGTTTCAGGTGGCGGCGCGCCACCAGGCGGCAAGCGCCCAGAATAGCAGGTACAGGCAATAGGGGCCTAAAACGACGATCCAGGAGGCAGTCGAGCCGTGTCGCGAGCCCGCCAAGGATCGACTGGAAGGTATGCCCGAGGCTCGCGCCCTCATAGGGCCCGAGCAGCAGCGACTCCCGTGAAATAGATCAGCAGCGGCATCAGCGCCACGCCGACCGCCAAGCCGCCGCCGGCGATCGAGAGCTGCTTGGACTAGCCCCTTCAACGCCCGGGCACCCTCGGTTGACGATTCTGACCCGCATGCCGGCGCATTGTAAACGAAACCCGTCACGCGCCGCCCGGGCGCTGTAGAATCGGCGCATGAGGATGTGGACACCGCAGACGATCTACAGCGCCAAGCCCTGGGTGATGATCGTCGATCGGGGCGATTCTTGCGCTCGGCTCCATGTTCTGGTCGCTCGCCGAGGGAAGCTGGGACGCTTGGCGCGGGATTCGGCTGTTTCGTCGGTGCGGTGCTCGCGGTCGGCGGCGGGGCGATCGCGCAGATGCGCCAGCAATATCGCGCGCGCAGCAAGTGGCGCCGCGACGGATCGCCTTGATGCGGACGGCCGTCGTCGGCGTCGGCTACCTCGGCCGATTCCATGCGCAAAAATACGCGGCGCTCGCCGGATTCCGAACTCGTCGGCGTCGCCGATCCGAATCCCGCGGCGACGAGCGCCGTCGCCGAGGAGCTCGGAGGTGCCGGCCACGCCGATTATCGCGAACTGCTGGGCCGCGTCGAGGCGGTCAGCATCGTGACGCCGACGCCGACCCATTACCGCATCGCGAAGGAGTTTCTGGACGCCGGCGCGCACGTGCTCGTCGAGAAGCCGATGACCGTGACGGTCGAGGAGGGCGCCGCGCTCATCGAGGCGCGCGAAACGCGCCGGGCGCATTCTGCAGGTCGGGCATTTGGAGCGATTCAACGCCGCGGTGCAGGCGGTGCAGCCGATATTGACGGTGCCGCGATTCATCGAATCGGCGCGGCTCGCGCCGTTCAAGCACCGCGGCACCGAAGTCGATGTCGTGCTCGATCTGATGATCCACGACATCGATTTGATCCTGAGCATCGTGCGCTCGCCGGTGGTGTCGGTCGATGCGATCGGCACGAGCGTATTTTCCAAGGAGATCGACATCGCGAATGCGCGATTGCGTTTCGCGAACGGGTGCGTCGCCAACGCGACTGCGAGCCGCGTGAGCCTGAAGACCGAGCGCAAGCTGCGCTTGTTCCAGGACGACGCCTATCTGTCGGTGGATCTGCACAACAAGGTGCTGACCGTGATCCGCAAAGGCGCCGGGGTCGGTGCCGACGGCATGCCGCAGGTGGCGATCGAGGAGCAGAGCTACGAGCAGGGCGACGCGCTGCGCACAGAGATCGAAGCATTCCTCGAGGCCGCGGCGAGCGGCGGCGCGCCGCCCGTGAGCGGCGAGGACGGATTGCTCGCGCTGCGCACCGCGGTCAGCATCACCGAGCAGTTGCAGAGTTCGCTGCGACAGTTCGCCTAGCGCGCGGCGCTGCGCGGCGCCGCGGCATCCGGCGCTTGGTCCTCGATCGTGACCCGATCGACGAAGTAGCGCGTATCGCCGAAGCAGGTCGAGGGCAGTCCCGGGATGTTCCGTGTAGTGCAGCTGCACCCTGTGTCCGACCGCCTTGTCGAGCGCGCGCCGCGGTCGCATCGTCATGAACCGTGAAATTCCAGATTGTCGGTGCGATGCCGGTCACGATATAGAGTGCGAGTTCGCCTTCCTGTGTCTTGCAGATCCAGCCGCGCTTGCGAGAACTTCTGCAGTACGCCGGCCCGCTCGCCTTCCGAGTAAGGCCATGAAAGTGCCAGCCAGGTCCACAGCGCGAGACCGGGCGCGCCGAGGACCAGCAGCCCGATGAAAATCGTCACGCGCGCCCGGCCCGCCTGCGGCGCGGCGAGCTGTTCGGGACCTCAGATGTACGTCATGCTGCCATGTCCCGCTCGGCGGCCGCTATGCCCGCAAGATGATGGGTCGCGGGCAAGCCAAAAGTCCCGCGACCCATTGAAAGCGATATGGTATCCGAAATCCAAGTCGCAGTTGCCCCTGCAGTTGCCACAAGGGCGGCGCGCAATGTCGCGCCTGGCACTCTGCCTCACGGCCATCGCACTGCTCGCCGCACCAACGTCCTCTGCGCAGCTGGCCGTTCTCTTGATTATCGCTCAGGGCATACGACCGACGGCGATCCGATGCGGTTCGACGGCGGTATTCGCGTCCGCGACCGAAGTCCCGGCTGACTCGCTGGACTGCAAGGGAACTCTCCGGCTGTTGCGGCATTCGTTGGATTCGCGCGCGACATCGTTCCGCCATCCTGCGACTTCGATGCCGGCCCGCTGCGGAGTCCCCGACGTGCACTTCGCGCAGTCGCCGCGACCCAAGCGTCCCAATGGTGGAGCCGGGGGGAATCGAACCCCCGTCCATAAGTCCTACGTTCCAAGATCTACGTACGTAGCCACTGTCTATTGTTCTCACCGCTCGCTAACCCGACGGGCAGGGAAAGCGTGCAGCCAGCCCGGTGGCGATTCGCAAGACACACCCCGGACCCGTGTGCCCCACTAGCTGATGAGCGCTACCCCTGAACCGTTCGCATCAGCACAGGCCGGTCAGGGTTCAGCTGCGATTAGGCAGCTAGAGCGTAGTTGTCTTCGTTGGCAACTATAAGTTTGCAAGTCAGTTTTACGAGGTAACCTGCACCTCGGTACGCCCCTGGAGTTTCGCAACCCATGTCGAAACCGGTCGGCCCCAAGAGAAGTCGTAGTGTACGCGCTCCGCGCCTTGCTTCCAAATGGCCGCGCGCGCTGTCAGCGCCGGAAGGCCTTCATGATGCGGCCCTTGTCCCGCTGCCAATCCCGGTCCTTGTCGGTCGCGCGTTTGTCGTGCTGTTTCTTGCCCTTCGCGAGTCCCACTAGCAGCTTCGCGCGTCCGTCCTTCCAGTACAGCTCGAGCGGCACCAACGTGTAGCCGCGGCGTTCGACCGCGCCGAGCAAATGGTCGAGCTGGCGGCGGTTGAGCAGCAGTTTGCGCGTGCGGGTCGGGTCGGCGTCGACGTGCGTCGACGCCGAATTGAGCGGGCTGATGATGCGCGCCGAACAGAAACGCCTCGCCGTTTTTCAAATAGACATAAGCCTCGGCGATTTGCGCCTTGCCGGCGCGCATGCTCTTGACCTCCCAGCCGAGCAGCGCAATTCCGGCCTCGTAGCTCTCTTCGATGAAGTAATCGAAGCGCGCCTTGCGATTGACCGCGATCGGCGGCAGTTTGTCGTCGGTTTTCACGGGACGACGAGTCTACCGATTCATTCGTTGTGGTGCCCGCGCTTTGCCGGAGAATTCAGCGGACTCGCGGCTTCCGTCCGCGCCGGAGGAGCGCTTGAAGGTAGTCGAACGCAGTGCGATCGTGCCGTTTTCGGCCGCACAGATGTTCAGCCTGGTCAACGACGTCGCCCGCTATCCGGAGTTCCTGCCTTGGTGCATCGGAGCCAAAGTCGAGGAGGTCGCCGCCGACGAGCGGCTGGCCTCGCTGAAAGTCGCGCGCGGCGTGCTCAAGACCCATTTCACGACGCGCAACCGATTGATACCCGAGCAGGAAATTCTCATGGATCTCGTTGACGGGCCGTTTCGCAATCTCACCGGCCAGTGGCGC
>CAWALM010000006.1:0-516163 GCA_963782845.1 uncultured Gammaproteobacteria bacterium
GGGTGAGGGGGATGCGGTGGCGGCCGTGGCCCGTATGGCGGGTGAGACCTCGGACAGCGAATAGCCCCGTCGGCACCCGGCGGCGCTCTCGCAAGCCACCGGTCAACCGGATCAGAGCACCTCGGCGACCATCGTCTCGGAGACCGCTGCCGATTCTCCGACATCCGGGGGCTCGGCGAATGCGCTCGTCCGCTTGAGAATGACGGAGCCGAGCACGATCCCTGTGACGACGCTTGCCAGAGCGATGGTGAAGGCCAACCGATAGCCGCCGTCCAAGGCGTCGAGGGCCGAACTGCCGTGGGCGAGCAGCGTAGCGGTGCGGCTGCTGGAGACCGCGCCGAGGACGGCCACCGAGAGCGCCGCCGATACCTGTTGGGAGACGTTCACGATTCCCGAGCCGATCCCGGCATCCTTGGCCGGGACCTTGGCCACCGCCATGGTCAGCAAGGGGGTGAAGGCCGTCGCCGCCCCCAGACCGATCAAGCAGCACCGCGAAGAACAGAAGCGGGAAGTAGGCGGTCGTGCGACGCCCGAGGTGATGAACAGGGTGAGACCCCCGCCCAGGACCGCCAGGCCGATGAGCGCCGTGACTTCGGTTGGAGCCGTCGCATGATGCGGGCGGTCAATCCGGCCGACATCAAGGCCACGGAGAGCGTCTGGGGCAGGAAGGCGAGGCCGGTGCGGATCGGGTCGTATCCGAGAACGTGCTGGAAGTAGAGGACGCCGATGAAGAACGTGCTGTACATGCCGACCACCATCAACCCTCGCACCAGGCTCGAGGTGAGCAGGCCCGGGGAGCGCATCACGGGCATCGGCATCATCGGAGTGGCCAGCCGGCTCTCGAAAAGGAAGAACACCGCGAGGACCACGACCGCGGCCGCACCGAAGACCAGCGGTGTGCGATCGAGTCCCAGCCGTACTGGCTCGGAGCTCACGATGGCGTAGACGGCCAGCATCAGCCCGGCCGTGCTGAGAACGGCGCCGGCGATGTCCAAGCCGGCGCGAATCCCGAGGCCGGCGTTCTCCTCGATCAGGGCTGCTCCGGCCACGAAGGTGGCGACGCCGATGGGAATGTTGATGAAGAAGATCCAGTGCCAGCTGAGCGCCTGGGTCACGTACCCGCCGACCAGAAGCCCCAGCGATCCGCCGCCGACGGCGACGATGATGTACGAGCTCATGGCCTTGGCTCGTTCGGCGGGGACGGGGAAATCGGCCACGATGATGGCCAGGATGACCGAGGACGACAGGGCCGCGCCCAGCCCCTGGACGAACCGGGCCGAGATGAGGAGGATCTGGCTGTCGGCGGCGCCACAGGCGATCGAGGCCAAGGTGAACAAGCGCCACGCCGACCAGGAAGACCTTCTTGCGGCCGATGAGGTCCCCCAGCCGGCCGGCCAGCAGGAGCGTGCCGGCGAAGGTGATCAGGTAGGCGTCGATCACCCAGGCCAGCGAAGCCTGCGAGAAGTGCAGGTCGCGCTGGATGGTCGGCAAGGCCACGTTCACGATCGTCTGATCGAGGATGTTCATCAACATCGCAAAGCAGACGACGATGAGCGCGATCCAGCGGCGGCGGTCGTGCACGAAGGAGGCGAGGGACGAGGGGATGGGAACTCCTTGGTCATGGAAGGACTCAGGTTCCCTAGGGATTGATAGTCACTAGAGTTAGTGAGTGTCAAGCTGGCGGGATAGTCGCTGAATCGGCTATAATCCCGCGCCATGTCAACAACGACGACGCCTGGAGTGACCGTGTTGTTGACCCAGCTCTCGCGGGTCGTCTATCGCCGCACCTCCTGAAGACCTGCTGGGGATGCGGCTGAAGGAGTTCGTCATGCTCGCCCACCTTCGCGAGCACAGTCCGATCCCGCAGCAGGATCTCGGTGAGATGCTGTGCATCGATGCCAACAACCTCGTGCTTCTGCTCAACGAGCTCGAGTCGAGGGGGTTCGCCTTCCGGCGGCGCGATCCGGCGGACCGACGTCGGCACCTGGTCGAGATCACCGACGAGGGGTTGGGCGCGTTCGAGAAGGCCGAACAAGGAATCGAGAGCGTGGAAGACGACGTGCTGGGGTCACTGACCGGCCGGGAGCGGGTTGAGCTTCAGGGGTTGCTGACCAAGGCACTCGAAGGAGCGCCAGGAGCGGGTTGAGCAGTTCGGACCGTGGTGTAGCGTCGCGAAACCGGTTCCGGGGCTATAGCTCAGTTGGTTAGAGCGCAGCACTGATAATGCTGAGGTCGCAAGTTCGATTCTTGCTAGCCCCACCAGGTTCAATCAAGGTCAGACCACCTTTTACTGCGCGCCGAGTTCTGACCACCCACGAGCCCGGGTCATGGAGTCGTAGCGGTGTGGGTAGCAGCTCATGCACGGCGATGCGACGAGATTCGACGAGTTGCTCGACATCCGGCCCAACAAGCCGAAGAGGACCGTGCCCGAAAGCGCCGATGACCACCGTTGCCAGGTCACTCGCCACGCGCAATTCTGGGACCATCAAGGACTGCTGGCAATCACACTGACTGTCGATCGGCGGCCCGTTACTGTTTGCTCAATACGCACCTCCGTGAAGCCGAGATCGCGGCATCGATCGGCGAAGGCAGTGGCCTGTTCGTCGGTCCAGCCATGGCTTGCGTGGCCTCGGGACCCTGGTTGAGCCCTCCGCTCAATGGCCACCAAACGACCATCGGGGAGGAGCACGCGGCGTATTTCCCGAAGTCCGGCGTCGATGTCCGACCAGTGGTGCACGGTGGCAATCGACCATACGACTGAAGCAGAATCGTCAGGCAGAGGGATCGCTTCTGCGACACCTTCGGTGTATCGCACCTTTGCAGGACGCCGGGTTAGGAGTCTCGCGATTCGAAGCATGACGGGCGCTGGATCAACTCCAGTGACCGTCGCACCCAGTTGGGCTGCGTAGCGAACGGCGACACCGGGGCCACACCCAAGGTCCACGACCACGTCGTCTGATTCCATGCCGCTCAGCCGCACCACAAGCCGGGCGTCGCCCTTGCGACCGAAGGTCATGCTCAGGGCAGCGATGAGCCCAGCGATACCGGCAAAGCCGGGGTAGTCGGCATGGTGATTGGGCGGTGCCTGCTGTTCGTCCACACCTCCACCTTGACAGTTGAACCCGGCTTCAAGTCAAGTGGGACTATGGATGAGTCACTCCTTACCATTGGGGAAGTTGCCGAACGAGCCCAAGTGGCCACGTCGGCGATCCGCTACTACGAACGTCTCGGCCTGCTGGTCGCCGATGCCCGAACTTCCGGACAGCGCAGATACCGTGTTGCGACCCTACGAAAACTTGTCTTCATAGGAATGCTCCAAGACGCGGGCCTTGCGTTAGAAGACATCACCGGAATCCTCGAAGCAGCGAACGTTGCCGAATGGAAGGCCATCGCTAGCCAGCGGCTCCAAGTGCTGGACGACGAGATCGCCACATTGCAAAGGGCTCGTAACTACCTTTCCGGCGCGTTGCTCTGCCGGTATGACCACCCGGCGACAGACTGCAAGATCATGGCTGCGGAAATCGATCGTCGACTGACAGAAAGCCAGGTGGCGTCCCTCAAGGCATAAGTGTCAGTCGGCAGGCCTATCCCCGTGATCGGGGATAGGCAACTGGTGCCGTTGGTCCCAGGTACCGATTGGCTACCCTCGCTCTATGCCCAAGGTGCTCGTCACTGGGATGTCAGGTACCGGAAAGTCCTCCGCACTTCGGCTCCTCGATGCACGGGGGCACCGAACGGTTGACACCGACACTGACGAGTGGAGCTACTGGGTCACTTTGCCTGGTGGCTCACCGGATTGGGTATGGCGAGAAGACGTGATGAGCGACCTGCTCCGAAGTCATGGCAGCGGAAGCCTCTTCGTTGCCGGGTGCAAGACGAACCAGGGGCGGTTCTACGCGGAGTTCGACCATGTCGCCTTGCTCAGCGCACCTGTCGATCTGCTCTTTGCGAGGATCGCAGAACGCAAAGACAACCCGTACGGGAAGGCGTCAGCCGAACGAGAGATGATCCTTCGCCACGTCGCAGGGGTGGAACCGCTGCTGCGTGCATCGGCCACGATCGAGATCGACGCCTCTGCGCCGCTCGAAGACGTTGTCAATCAGCTTGAGGAACTCGGCTGACAAGAGTCTCCACACGCCTCGAAGGTCGGGGGCAGGGCATACCCGGTGTTCGGCAACAGTGTGCTCGACAGCAATGTTGGCTTGCCGTGCAGTGGGAGTTGGCTCACGATTGGATGATGACGAACGACGATGAAGCCGTCACGGACTGGGCGCAGATAGCGGCAAGGCTTGCGCCAGCTCGGAACTACTGGCTTGGCAGCACGACAGCGAGTGGTGCACCCCACGCCGCCCCAGTCTGGGGCGTTGTGCTGGACGACCAGTTCTATGTCTACAGCGAGCGCAGAACTGCCAAGGCAAAGAACATCGAGCGGGACCCCCGGGTTGTCGTCCACCTCGAGAGTGCGGAACACGTCGTGATCGTCCACGGCCGGATGATCGACGAGGGGCAGCTCTCGGACGTACCGGGCGTAATACATGCGCTGAGCGTCAAGTACGACGCTCCCGGTGACGGCCAGTACCTTCCTTCGGGCGATGAGGACTTCGATGTCCTCTACCGGTTGCAGGCAGAGCACGCGCTGCTTTGGGAGTTGTCGGACTATGACGGGAGTCAGCAGAGATGGTCCTCGTCGCCTTGAATGGCTCGCACGAGCCACTAGCCCACCGGTGGCGATTGGATTCGACGAGCGCCTTTTGTGCCCCACCGATCCGGTGATCAGGAGCAGGTACGGCTCTTCCAGTGCGGGGCAGCTCTATCCGCTGCAGGCCGCAAGAATGTGCAGGTCTCTGGTGAATCAGAAGGGCCGCTTGACCATACACGTGTCTACCTGTGCATTGTCTACGTGTGGACCTACCGACTAAAGCAGGCATTGAGGAAGGATCGCAGGTCGGCTTCGTCGCGGTCGGCGGTCGAGGGGTCAAGAAGGAGGGCCTGAAGAAGTCGCACCATGTGCTCTGCCAGGTGCATCTGTTCGACGGCCGTGAGATGTCCGAGTTCGATAGGCAACTGGCCCAGAAAGGCGTCGGCGAGTCCGGGTGCACTAGCCGATGTGATCAGCGCATCACCATGTCCAGGTCGGGCGATGAAAGAGAGCTGAGGGTCATTGGGAACCTCGCGAATGCAAAAGAGGAGGATGTCAACTATTGCATCGGTGGGACTTGCTATGTAGATGACCCGCTCCTTCAGTTGCTTCATCAAGTTGACGGAAGCCTGGGCGGCGACCGCCTCGAAGAGGGCGTTGCGGGTTGGGAAGTAGCGATAGACCGTCTGACGGGTCACACCGAGTCGAGCCGCTACTTTGGAGACGTCTGCACCGTTGCTGTGCTCAGTCACAGAGGCGGCGGCCGCTTGCGTGATCCGGGCAATCGCCTCCGCATCGGTGCCGGGCGGATTTCCACCCCAGCCGTGGGTTCGCACCCGACAGACGATAGGAGACTGACATGACAAGCGTGGAGCGACTGTCTAGGCCGCTCTCCTGTTCCGACGCCGATTTGACCAGAGCTGCGCTGGAGCATGTGCGTAACGGCACGACTGATATGGCACCGTCGGTCTTGCAGGTACCGCTCAGCTACTACGGCGATGAGGAACAGTTCGGACGAGAAGAGGAGCTACTGGTCTGTACGCCGATGGCTCTGATGCCAAGCGCCAGGGTGCGGAATCCCCACGACTACGTGGTCCGCGATGTGCTTGGACGTTCAGTCCTCGTATCGCGAGGGTCCGACGGCGTGGTTCGGGCCTTCCTGAACTATTGCCGTCACCGAGGTGCCCGGCCGGCTGAAGGATGCGGAAGTGCTCGTCGTTTTAGTTGTCCCTACCACGGATGGACCTATGACAGCGCCGGACAGCTCGTCGGTGTGCCGGGTAGGCGGGGTTTCACGGAGGTTGATTGGGCCGAGACGGGACTGATCGAGCTTCCCTCGGACGAGCGCCACGGGCTGGTGTGGGTAGTTCTAACTGCGGGTGCCCCACTTGATCTCGATGGCCATCTGGGGTCGCTTGGTGAAGAGTTGGACGGTTGGCAGCTCGGTGCGTACGAGCACTTCACTCTCCGCGAGTTTCGGTCCGAGGTGAACTGGAAGGCAGCATTGGAGGCATTCGCCGAGAGCTATCACTTTCCCTATGTTCATGCGAATAGTCTCATCGGCCAGAACACGATCGCCGACGTTGCCGTCCATCAGTCGTTCGGTCGCCACCATCGCATCTGCTTTCCCTTTCCCTGGATTCGGTCACACGACGATGGGGAGGCAAGTTGGGAGCCGATTGACAATGTGGCCATCATCTATTGGCTCTTCCCGAACCTTGTAGTGGCATTCAGCAACGTCGGAGTCGAGTTGATCGATATCCTTCCTGAAGGCAGCTCTTCGCTCAGCAGGGTCCGTCACGAGTGGATGGCCAAGGTTCCTCCGGCGACAGAGGACGAACAGGCGGGCTACACCGATCTCTTTGCGCAGGTACATGCAGCGGTTCGGGACGAGGACTTTGGCATGCTCCCCCAATGCGGCGACGCAATTCGTCATGCCCAGCATGACCACATGATGATTGGTCGGAACGAGATTGGTGTTCAGCACGTCATACGCTGTCTGGCCGACGCGTTTGGTTATCCACTGCCCGAGAGTTGAGCAGTAGCGGCCTCACTTGATCAGAGTCCTTCCGAAAGTTATCCACACGCCCGGAAGTGCCTGATTGAGACTGATGGCAGACGCTGCTGCTGATTCGTAGCGTTCAGAGGACCTTGGTGGGGTTGTTCCTGAAGTGCCTGCCGCCGGCTTGTCGTCTGGCTTTCGAACGAAGAGCTCCCCACCAAGGTCCTTGCCGCCTAGTGGCTCAAAAGAGGAACGTGCACCACGATCTGAATCAGGAGTGCCCTGGCGGTTCCTAACCGACGAACCAGGGGCAATGGCCCTAAGCGCCTGGTCGACCAGGCGCCGACTTCCATCGCCGAGACCTGCGGGCCCCGAACTGACCACGCGAGGCACTGAGGTGTGGGACGGTCAAGACGACCACAGTCTGGTATTTGGGCCTTTGGATCCTATGGATCGATCGCCGGGCCACGTAGGGTGGAGCGACGCCAACGAGGGTTGGCGCGGCGGAACCGGGAGGAAATGTGTTGATCGCCTATAGCTATCCACTGCTGAGTGTCTTTTGGAGCTTGCTGATGTTTGCGCTGCTCGTCCTGTGGATCATCATCGTCGTCTGGTGCTTCATCGACAACTTCCGTCGGCGGGACCACCATGGTGTCGCAAAAGGGTTGTGGTTCCTCTTCATAGTGTTTGTCCCGGTGCTCGGGGTGCTCTCATACATCATCACCAGGCCGTCTACTGCGGACGTCGAGGTGATGTGAAGTCACCAAGAGGACTACGTCGATGCGGGAGTCTGGACGACGACCTCCTCGACGATCTGGCGGGCAACCGCCTCGAACCGGGCACTGTCGCCGTACGGCCGTGCCACCAGCAGCGCACCTTCGAGGGCGCCGACGATCAGGCGTGCGCGGTCTCTGGAGAGACCGTCGGAAATGCATGGATCCCTCGCTCCTGCCTGCCTCGAGGACCGCGGACAGCCAGCTCTCGTTGCGGTCGAAGAATTCGACGACCGCCTCGCGCATCGGCTTTGGCAGGGTCCGGTACTCGGCGGCGAGCATGCCGCAGAGGCACATGCGCTCCTGTCGCAGCACGTCGAGATAGAGCGCGATGTAGCCCTCGAGCCGGGTCGGGTCGTCGGCGCCCGCGGCGTCCATGGCGTCGAGAGCGACGGCGAATCGTGTGGCGTATCGGGTGATGAGGGCGGTGCCCAGGTCGGCCTTGCTGGCAAAGTGGTAGTGCAGGGCCGCCCTGGACACACCCAACTCGGCGGCGATGTCGGCGTAGCTGAACCCGTTGAAGCCCCGGTGCTGGACGAGCCGTTCACCGGCGTCGAGGATCAGAGCGGCGGTGGCCGGTTCGTCCCCAAGGCGTCGGTTGGTCACGGTCCTCGCTCGTTGACATTGACCTACTAGTAGGTAAGACTAGCAGCGACCCGGGGGATCGGCAGGCGGAGAGGAGCCCATCGTGCACGGGACCAGGCTGGGGAGCGGCAGTGACGGCAACCCTCGGACAGGTGTCGGCCGATGACTGATCCATTCCAGGTCGTCGACGCATTCGGCGCGGCATGGGCCCGGCACGACCTGATCGGGACGCTCGACCTCGTCACCGAGGACTGCCGGTTCGATGCCACCGGACCGGCTCCGGACGGCACCCTCTACGTGGGGCGCGATGCGATCCGGGCTGCGTGGAAGCCGATCTTCGATGACCTCGCATCCCGGTTCGAACCCGAGGAGACCTTCGGAGCGGGGGACCGCGTGATACAGCGGTGGCGGTACTCGTGGGACGGGGGAGGGGTGCGCGGCGTCGACGTGTTCCTGGTGCGCGGCGGCAAGGTTGCCGAGAAGCTCTCCTACGTCAAGGGATGACCGGAGCGGTCGCCGGGCGGATGAGAGCGCAAGGACGAGGGTGTAGGACAACCAGGCACAGGAGGTGCAGATGACACGCAAGGTTGCTGACTGTCGGGAGATGCCGAGCGAGAGCGGGTGCACGCTGACCATCGCCGGCGAAGAGGACGAGGTCATCCGGGCGGCGGTAATGCACGCCGCCGACGTGCACGGCCACGCGGACGGACCGGAGCTCCGCGAGCAGATCAGGGCGATCCTCACCGTCGAGTAGCGAGCTTCCCCGGGCGGGCTCCGGGATCCCGGTTTATCATCGGGACCCGGAGGAAGGGGGTGCCGTGGCACCAGCAGGCGGGCCCAAGATCTGCCTCATCGGTGCCGGCGGCATGTCCTTCGGTCCGGTGATGGTCCTCGACGCCGTCAACACCCGCCGCCTCCGGGGGGCGACGCTGATGCTGCACGACATCAGCCCGGAGCGGCTGGAGGTGACCCGCCGGTTCGCGGTCCGGGTCAACCGGCGCCTCGGATCCCCGATCACCGTGGAGGCCTCCACCGATCCGGCCGAGGCGCTGACCGGCGCCGACTTCTGTCTGACCAGCGCCGAGGTGGGACGGTGGGAGCACTGGATCGAGGACTACGAGATCCCCTGCCGCCATGGATCGACCCAGATCACCGGGGAGAACGGGGGACCGGGCGCGGTCTTCCACTCGCTGCGGTCGATCCGGACCGTCCTCGCCATCTGCGACGACATCCGGCGTTACTGCCCCGACACCTTCCTGATCAACCTCACCAACCCGTTGAGCCGGGTGGCCCTGGCTGTCAACATCGCGACCCCGGTCCCGACGGTGAGTCTCTGTCACGAGTTCGCCGGCGGCGTGTCCCGCATCGCCCGTCTCCTACGTCTCCCGAAGGCCCGGATCGCGGCGAGGGCGACCGGGATCAACCATTTCACGTTCTTCACCGACATCCGGCGTTCGGACACCGGGGAGGACCTCTACCCGCGGCTGCGGAGTCTCTGGAAGCGCCGCTACTTCGACTACCCGCCGGGTGTCACGGCGACCGCCCGTCAGCTGGCTAGGCTGCCGCTGGTCGAGCTGGGCGTCGAGCAGTACTACGCACCCCTCGTCGCCCACCTGTTCCGCGAGCACGGGTACCTCCCCTGCTCTACGGACAGCCATGTCGGCGAGTACGTCCCCTCCGCCAGGGAGATCGCGGGCTGGCACCCGGTGCCGGTCTACCTCCACCGCCGGTTGGGCCGGCAGATGGAGCGCCTGGTGACCCGTTACGGCAACGGGGACTCGCACCTGCCGGTGCACCGGGCCGGGACGCTCGGCCGAGGAGGTCTTCCCGATCATCGGAGCGCTGTGGACCGGTCGCCGGCGTGACCTCAACGCGGTGAACGTCCCGAACCGCGGCTTCGTGCCGAACCTCCCCGAAGGTGCGATCGTCGAGGTTCCCGCTGTGGTCGACGGGGAGGGGATCGTCCCGACCGTGATGCCCCCGATCGCCGAACCGCTCGCCGAGCTCATGCGAACGCAGATCGAGCTGCAGGACCTGGTGGTCAAGTCGGCGCTCACCGGCGACCCCGCGCCGGCCTTCGAGGCCCTGCGGCGGGACCCCTCTCGCCGCCCGACGAGGCGTCCTGCCGTCGCATGTTCGACGAGCTCCTGACCGTCCAGGCGGACTCGCTGCCCTTCTGAGCGGTCAGCGGAAGTCGAAGGCCACCTTGATCGCACCGGACGCGCTCTGGTCGGCGAGCACGGAGAAGGCGTCCCGCCACTGGTCCAGCCGGAAGGTGTGGGTGAGCATCCCCGAGAGGTCGATCCGGCCCGCTTCGACCAGCCGGAGGAAGTGCTCCATCGCGTGGAGGCGCACCCCCTCGACCTCCTCGATCCCGAAGGCGTTCGACCCGACCCAGGAGATCTCCTTGAAGTAGAGGGGGGACCACTCCCACCGCGCCGGGGGGTTCACCCCGCTCTTGACCAGGGTGCCGCGCTGCCGCAGGAGTCGGACGGCCACCTCCGAGGTCTCGGTGGAGCCGACCGTGTCGTAGACGACGTCGACGCCACCGGGGTGGGCCATGGGGAGCCCGTAGGGGGTCGGCTGGAGCACGCCGCCGGACCAGGCGGCTGCCTCCTCGATGACCACCTCGGGTTCGGCACTCACGACGCGGGCGCCGAGGGAACGGGCGAGTGCGGCCTGGGCCGGGTGCGCCGCGACCACCATCACCTCCACGTCCGGGTACAGGGTCCGCAGGATGGCGGTCGCCGTCGTGCCGAGCGCCCCGGCTCCGTAGACGAGCGCCCGGCCGCCCGGCTGGGGCGGATGCCGGGTCACCGAGTGCAGCGAGACCGAGAACGGGTCGGCGAGGACGGCGACCTCGTCGGGGACGTCCGCCGGGATCGGGAAGAGCATCGAGTCGTGGGCGGGGAAGTAGTCGGCGAACCCCCCCGGAGCGTCCTTGCAGGTGCCGGTGTGGATGCCGGGGGCCAGCGGACCGTCGGTGAAATGCCAGCACATGCTCAGGTCACCGGCGCGGCAGGAGGGGCAAGCCGGATCGATCCCACGGGGTCCGCACGACAGCCAGGGATTGAGCAGGACCCGCTGGCCGATCTCGAGGCCCTCGCGCGCCGGACCCGATCTCGGTGACCTCCCCGACCACCTCGTGACCCATGACCATCGGAAACGAGAAGTACGTGGCCAGGGCACTGTCGTTGTAGGCGTCCGTGAAGTCACCGAAGACCTGTTTCGACTCGGAACCGCAGATGCCGGTCAGTCGGGTCCGGGACACGACCCAGTCGTCCCGGGGAGGCGTGGGCATCTCGCGGTCCACCAGGCGCATCGGAACCCGGGCCAGTCCGGCGAGCAGCCGGTTGGAGGGGTCGGACGGCTCCCACTCCTCGGGGCGGACTCCCCACAGCAGTGCCTGCATCGCCGTCCCTCCTCTCTGCGCCGTCGGGCCGGGTCGGTCCCGCCTGCAGTCCGGTGGCCATTCTGCCCGGATGCCGGGGGTGAGGCCACCACCGTGGCCGGAGCCGGCCTCAGAGCACGGTGGGGACGACCGCGTCGATCAGGCTCGGTCCGGGTGTGGCGAGTGCCCGTGCGAGCTCCCGGCCGAACTCCTCCGCCGTCTTGGCCCGCGAGGCGTGGAGCCCCAGCCCGGCCGCGAGCTGCGCGAAGTCGATGTACGGCCGGCCGATGTCGAGCATCTCCCTCGCCCTCGGGCCCGGAGGCTCCGACGCCGACCCGGTCGAGCTCCATGTTGAGTACGGCGTAGGAGTGGTTGTTGAGGAGGACGGTGGTCACGTCGAGGCCCTCAGCGGGCCATCGTCCACGAGAGCCTGGAGGGTATAGAGGGCGCTCCCGTCGGCCTCGAGCGCGACCACCCTCCGGTCGGGAGCGGCGACCGCCGCCCCCACCGCGACCGGCAGGCCCTGGCCGATGGCCCCACCGGTCAGGCAGAGCCAGTCATGGGGAGGGGCTCCGGCGGTTGCGCCGGGGGCGAAGAGGCCCGGCCGTGTTTCCCTCGTCGGAGACGATGGCGCCTTCGGGCAACAGGGCGCCGAGTGCCTGGCAGACAGCCTGGGCGGTGAGGGGCCCGGTCGGGAGACCGGGGACCGCCGGCGATCCTGGCGGCCGCCCCCGCCGGGCACGGCCCCGGTCAGGTCGCACAGAGCGGCGAGGGCGGCGGCGCGGTCCCCAGCCGGCCCGAGGACGGTATGGACGGCGCAGCCGGTCGGGACCAGGTCGCTCGGCCTCCCGGGGTAGGCGAAGAAGGACACCGGGGACCGCGCGTCGACCAGCACCAGATGGCGGATGCCCTCGAGCTGCATGGCGGTGAACTCGGCCAGATAGGCGAGGCGTTCGACCGGGGGCCGTCCGGCTCCCCGCTCGAGACGGGCGGGGAACGTCTCGGCGAACAGCCTCGCACCGGTGGCCGCGGCGAGGTCCGCCGCCTGCTCCAGCAGCGGCCCCCGTGCAGGCACGTCCGCCGACCAGGATGGCGGCCGGCTCGCCCGAGCGCAGGCCGGCTGCCGCTGCTTCGAGCACCGCTTCGTCCGGCGGTACCCCTGAACCCGGCCCGACCGCGGTGCCGGCCACCGGTGCCGCCGAACCCCACCCTCGGACCAGGAGACGTCGGCCGGAAGGATCAGCGTGGCCGACCGACCCGGGCGGGCCGTAGGCGGCGGCCAGCGCGGCCACGGGCGTCCGCGCCCAGGCCGGCGGTCGAGTCCGACGTGCGAACGAAGGAGGACACGTTGCGGGCCACCGTCTCGATGTCGGACTGCAGCTGGGCGTCGTAGGCCCGATGGGTGATGGCGTGGTCGCCGACGATGTTGACGCACCGGGCTGTGGGCCCGTCGGGCGTTGTGGAGGTTGGCCAGGCCGTTGCCGAGTCCCGGACCGAGGTGGAGCAGGGTGGCCGCCGGCCGTCCGGTCATGCGGGCGTAGCCGTCGGCGGCGCCGGTGGCCACACCCTCGAAGAGGGCCAGCACGCTGTGCATGGCCGGCACGTCGTCGAGGGCGGCCGACGAAGTGCATCTCGGAGGTGCCGGGATTCATGAAACAGGTGTCGACGCCGTGGTCGACGAGGGTGCGGATGAGCGCCTGGGCGCCGTTCACGGCGGGACCGGCTGGCGCCGGAAGGCACCGGGTCGACGGCTCGAAGATGGTCCCCGGATTGAGGATGCCGTGCGGATCGAAGGCGGCTTTGATCCGGCGCATGAGGTCGAGCTTGACCGGGTCCTCGAGCTCGGCCAGTGCCGCAGACTTCTCGCGTCCCGATCCCGTGCTCGCCGGAGATCGCCCCGCCCAGGCCGAAGCCCGGCAGCCGATGATGTCGTGCAGGAGCCGGTGGCGGACGACCGGATCGGGCTGGAAGACCGAGAGGTGGACGTTGCCGTCCCCGGCGTGACCACAGCCGATCACGAGGGACGCGGAGGCCGCCGGCCAGGCTGCCGACGCGCCTCGAGGAATTCCGGGATCGAGGCCCGGGGGACGACCACATCGACGATGTCGTCGGCGCCGTTGGCCTTGGCCGCCCAGAAGGCCCGCTCGCGGGCGGCGATGAGCTGGGCGCCGGCCTGGTCCCGGGAGCACGTAGACCTCCAGCGCGCCGAGCTCCGCGATAGCTCGGCCGGCGACCGCCACGGTGTCTTCCTCGAGCCGGTCCGCGTGGTGGTTCTCGAGGACGATGACCAGGTAGGCGAGGGCCCGTTCGCTGATCTCGTCGGGGATCCCGAGGTCGATGCCGGCGTTGGCGGTGATCCCGGCCATCGACATCAGGTCGATGTACTCGACCATCAGCGGGCCCGACCCCGCTGGCCACGATCGGGGGCACCGCCGCGGCGATCTGCCTCGACAGGGTGGCGAACGGCGCCAGCAGGGTGGCGTGGTGCTCGGGTCGGGGGTGCAGCCGGAGCATGGCCCGGGTCACCAGGGCCAGCGTGCCCTCCGATCCGATGACCAGCTGGGTGAGGTCGTAGCCGCTGGTCGACTTCACGAACTTGCCGCCGGCGGTGATCACCTCGCCGGTGCCGAGGACGGCCTCGATGCCGAGGACATGGTGGCGGGTCACGCCGTACTTGACCGCCCGCATCCCGCCGGCGTTGGTGGCCACGTTGCCCCCGAGGCAGGCCGACTGCTCGCCGGGGAACACCGGGTAGATGAGACCGTGGGGCCCAGGGCGGCGTCCAGCTCGGCCAGGGTCACCCCCGGCTCGACCACGGCGACATGGTTGGCCGCGTCGATCTCGAGGATGCGGCACATCCGTTCGAAGGAGACCACGATCCCCGTCGGCCACCGGGATGCGGCGCACCGGACAGCCCGGTACCCGAGCCGCGGGCGGTGAGCGGGACCCGCTCGGCCGCCGCCACCTGCACGATGGCCGCGACCTCCTGTGCTGTACCGGGTCGCACCACCATGCGGGGGCGGATCGGCTCGCTGCCGAGGGATTCGTCGTGGGTCACGTCGTCGTCGACCTGTTCGCCGACGTCGACGTGGGTATCCCCGACCAGGTCGATCATCAGGTCCTCGATCACCGTGGAACGCGCCCATGGGTCATCGGCCACCCTCCTCCACGACGACGGCACGTTAGCGTGCGAGCGGCGGATCGGCCCGAGTGGGCGCCTGCCCCTGGCGTCGGTAGGCTGGCGCGGTGCCCTCGATGCCCGGCATGCCCGGCGTGCGCCCGGTTGAGTTCACGTTCCACAATGCACTCACCCGGTGGGACGTCTCGCCCTTCGCTCTCCTCGTCCTCGCTGCGGTGCTCGGGTTCGGGATCTGGTACCTGCAGTCCGTCTGGGCCCTGTCGGCCAGGGGCCGCTCGTGGGGTGCCGGCCGGACGGTCTCCTTCCTGGCCGGGCTGGTGGCGCGTCGGATGTCGCCCTGCAGTCACCGGTGGCCACGCTTCACCATGGAGTACTTCCAGGCCCACGTCATCCAGCATCTGCTGCTGATGGTCGTCGGCCCCACCCCTGCTGGCCATGGGGGCACCGATGACCCTGGCCCTCCAGACCTCGAACGGGCGGGAAGGTCCGGCTGCTCGGCCGTCCTCAACTCGCCGACCTTCCAGGTGCTCACCCATCCCCTGCCGGTGTGGTTCCTCTACTACTTCTCGATGTTCGCCTTCTTCCTGACCTTCGCCCTCGGGTTCGCCATGACCCACATGTGGGTCATGGACCTCGTCAACATGGCGTTCCTGTTCGGCTCGACGCTGTTCTGGTGGCCGCTGGTGGGCGTCGACCCGATCCCGCACTGGAAGATGAGCCACGGGGTGCGGATGGTCAACCTGCTGATCGGGGTGCCGATCGAGTCGTTCCTCGCCCTCGCCCTGCTGACCGCGACCCGGCCGGCCGCGTCCATGTACACGCTGCGCGAGCACGCATGCGGGTGCGGGCATCCTCTGGATCGGCGCCGAGCTGCTTCACCTTCCTCGCCCTGGTCCCGGTGTTCGTCCAGTGGGTGCAGTCCGAGGAGCGCACGGGAGCCCGGTTCGACGCCGAGCTGGATAGCCGGGAGGGTGCGCCCGACCAGGGGGGTGAGCCGGAGCCGGTGACCGACCTCGGCGGCCGCGGACCGGGCCCGCCCGTCGGAGGCGGCTCAGGGCGGAGCCGGGGTGAAGATGTAGGTGAAGGGGGTGGCGGTCGGGGCGGTCAGGAAGGCGGCTTGCCCTTCATGGTGACCCCGACGAGCACCGCCGAGGATCCCACCTGGACGGTCATGGTGCCCTTGGCGGGGAAGCCAGGATCTTGCCGGCGGCTGGACGCGCTGACCAGAGGAGTCGGGGAGGTCGAGCTGGTGATCTGCACCCAGCACCTGCCCGAGGTGGCGACGCCGACGGTGAATCGGTCGTCGGCGACCGACCGCTGTAGGGCGGAGCTCTGCGGTGGCGGATCGCCGGTGATGCCCTTGGTCGACCGGGGCGCGACGGCCTGGTTGCGGAGTCCGAGGTCGCCGCCGCCCGCGGTGGCCGCTGGTCCGGAGGGCTGGAGGCTCGCTGCCGGTTGCCGCCCCGGGGCCGCCACCCGCAGGATGTGCGGCGTGGCCAGCCAGTCCGGGCTGCGCGGCTGGAAGGCGAACCCGGCGAGCACGGCCAGCACCAGCACCGCGGCGACCCAGGTGAGCACCTTGAGCGAGGTCGGGGCCCGCAGCCGGCGCCGGGCCTTGGCCACCGCCCGCTTGGCTGTGCCTGATCTCCTGTGCGGGGCACCACCGGGAAGGTGCCGGTGGGAGGCCCGGCGGCCACCCCGTAGCCGTAGGCACCCGAGCCTCCGGCCGCCGAGGTCGCCGGCCGCCGACCCTCGGTACCTCGCCGGTCTGGGTGAAGGCCCGCAGGTGGTCGGGGCCGGTGGTCACCGCGGTGACCACGTTGGTCACCGCCCGCCCGACTGGTGCGCTTGGCCCGGGTGTGCGTCGGCCGCCGGGGCACCGACCGGCCAGGCGTCGATCATCGGAGGGCGAGGGCGTCGCCGTCCAGGCCGAGGAAGGCGGCATAGCGACGGAGGGTGGACAGGGCGAGCGCCTGGTCGGGCAGGCCGGCCAGGTCGCCCGTTCTCGAGCGCCTCGATCTGGGTGATCGGCCTGCCCAGGCGGTCATGCACGGCCAGCAGGTCCAGGCCGCGCTCCTCCCGGGCCTGGCCGGAGCAACCTGCCGATCGCCTCTCGCGCGGAGGGGCTCGGCTTCTCGTCGTGGTCGTCGCGACGGCGAGTGGTTCCGCCGCGTGGCCGAGATCACCTTGTGTCTCCTGACGTATGCCTCGGTGCCAGCGTACTTGTCACTCGTATTTTCGGCACGACCGGGGCAGACTGAACCGTCACCGGAACGGCCCGGACTACCGGATCTCGGAAATGTTGCGAGCGCAACTAGTGTTTACCCACCCGGGACGGTTCCTGCAACTGCTGTGGGAGCCGGCAGCGAGAGGAGGTGTGACCATGCCGGCAGTGACGGTGGACGACGTACTCGCCCTGCCCCGGGTGAGGCGGCCCGGATCCCGGCACGGCGCCCGCCCGGCCGGTGCTCTCGGTGACCACCGCTCCCTCGGGGCTCGAGGGGGAGGGGTTCCCGGTGCGACGGGCGTTCGCCGGGGTGGACCGGCGTCCATCTCGATCCGTTCATCCACATGGACCAGA
Organism: uncultured Gammaproteobacteria bacterium; assembly: GCA_963782845.1. Taxonomy (GTDB): domain Bacteria; phylum Pseudomonadota; class Gammaproteobacteria; order Steroidobacterales; family Steroidobacteraceae; genus Bog-1198. The sequence goes on from CAWALM010000006.1 coordinate 17,111, forward strand.
TGGGAGAGGTGGAGTACGCCCCCGGAGAGCCCAAGGGCACCCCCTGGCACCCCCACCGTGGGTTCGAGACGGTGACCTACATGATCGACGGCACCTTCCGGCACCAGGACTCGATCGGCGGCGGCGGGCTGATCACCAACGGGGACACCCAGTGGATGACCGCCGGCGGCGGGATCCTCCACATCGAGGCCCCGCCCGAGGAGCTGGTGGCCAGTCCGGCGGACTGTTCCACGGGATCCAGCTGTGGGTCAACCTGCCCAAGGCCGACAAGATGATCGCCCCCCGCTACCAGGACATCGGCAGTCGGCCAAGGTCGTGCTGCTGACCTCGCCCGACGGCGGGGCCCTGTTCCGGCTCATCGCCGGGGACCTCGGCGGCCACGCCGGTCCGGGATCGACCCACTCGCCGATGGCCATGGTCCACGCCACGCGTCTCGGCCGGGGCCTCGGTGACATCCCGTGGCGACAGCGAGTTCAATGCGCTGGTCTATGTGCTCGGCGGCGAGGGTACGGTCGGTGAGCGAGCGGCGTCCTGTGACCACCGGCCAGCTGGCCGTGTTCGGAGCGGGGGACTCGCTGACCCTGTCGGCCGATGCGACCAGGAGCTCCGGACGCAGCCCGAAGCTCGATGTGCTCGATCCTCGGCGGGCGTCCCATCCGGGAGCCGGTGTACGCCTACGGGCCCTTCGTCATGAACACCAAGGAGGAGGTGGCCCAGGCCTTCGAGGACTACCAGGCCGGCCGGCTGGGCCAGGTTCCCGCCGAGCACATCGACTCGTGAAGGTCAGGGTCCCTCTCCCCCGGAGGGTGTGCACGAGCGCGGATCCCACGGTTGGAGCGGGGAGGTTGCCGTGGTGACCGGTTGGAATGCCCCGCTGGAAGCTGGGGAGGCCGGTGCCGCCGGGGCGGTGGTCGCAGGAGTGGTGGCTCCGGGTGCTGTGGCCGTGGCTCCGGGTGCTGTGGCCGGAGCGGAGGCGGGCGTGGAGGAGGCGGGGGCGGCGACCGTGAACTGGGTCCCGGTGACGACGGTGACCTCCGCGCCGTCGGTGGTCGGACCGAGGGCGGTGATGACCGAGCCGGTCATCGACCCGGCCACGGCTTCGGCGGCGGCCTGGTCTGCCGCGGTCTTGTTGGCGTAATAGACCACGGTCTCGGCCTCGGCACCCACGGGCGGCGAGTCACCGACGCCGGAGATCTGGAAGCCGAGGGCGTGCAGGGCGGCCCCGGTGTCCGTGGCCTGGTTGTAGGCGCCGGTGCCGTTGAGCACCGAGACGGTCACCGCGCTCGGGGGTGGCAGCGGTTCTCCGGTCATGGTGTCCGTCGAGGCGCTGATGCAGGAACTGGTCGATGACCTGGCTGTCCTGGACGATCGACGGGAATTCGATGTCGCCGTAGTAGGCCCCCTTGTAGAGATACGAACCGAACTGGTCGACCTGGACCGGCACGGTGAGTTGGGGCGCCGAGTTCACATTGACCGAGTGGAAGTCGAGGACGATCCCGACCATGTCCCCGGTCGAGAACGAGCGGTCGACGTTGAGCTGGGGAGCCACCCCGCTGATCAGCTGCTCGTCGGTGATGGGGTTGGCCAGCCCGTTCTTCGACACGGCCGTGGCCAGCACCCGCAGGAACTCGTGGTCGCGGCGGATGCGGGCCAGGTCGCTCAGGTTCTCCGACGGCCAGTAGTTCGGGTCGGAGGTGGTGACCCCCGACGGCTTGTAGTGGAGGTGCCGGGCCCGGACGACCTGCAGCGCGTGGAACCCGTCGAGTGAGAGGCACCCCGGGGTGAGGACCTTGAGCCCGGAGTAGGCGTCGAAGACCGGTTCCGGGAAGTACATCTTGACCCCACCGAGGGCGTCGACCACGTTGGCGAAGGTGTCGAAGTTGAGGTCCACGTAGTGCTGGATCGGGATGCCGAAGTCCTCGTTGATGGCCGCGACCAGCTGGGTCGGGCCCCTGGTAGAGGGCGGCGTCGATCTTGTTCGCCCCGGTCGGTGCGGGCGTTGGGCACGAACAGGTCACGGGGGATCGAGAGGATCGAGACCGGGTGTCGGTGTCGGGTCGAGGTGGAGGATCATGACGACGTCGCTGTTGACCCCGTTGACGCCCTGCGAGCAGAGGCCGTAGGCGGCGTTCTGGACCTTGAGGGCGCACCGGTCGGTCGAACCGACCAGCAGGATGTTCTCGGTTCCCACGTTCGCTACGGGACGAATTGCGCGTACCTCAGTCACCCAGTCAACGCAATGCGGTCATGTCAGAACTCGTTACGGCTATGGCGGAGTCACTTCAGCCGTCAGAAGTTGCCAAACTCCGAATCGCGGGTTCGAGAGACGAATTTCTCGACGAAAGGCGGGAAACAATTGCGGAGTTCCTCCGCGAGGTGACAGGTGCCTTTCACATTTCTACCGCCAATCACCTACCTAACCAGCTTCATGACTCCAAAAACGATTATTTGTTCTCTCGGAATTTTGACGAAATCAATGCGGCTGCCGCGAATCTTCCAGCGGATACGAAAAATCAACTCCTCCGCGCCTATGGTTCTCTATGGGTGCATTCGCGCGCTTGGGAATTTGTTAGGACCGGGGCGTGGCCGAAGTTTCTCGAGGAGCTCTACATCAGTCCTCGTGTTGATGATCTTGAATCTCTCGCAGACAAATATCTCAGGGAAAAGGGATTGTCATCGCCAACCCTAGAATGGGTGTTGATCAATGCACTCGTATATCTGACGATTGTTGACTATACAACGACAGCATATTTTTCTTGGAGGCTACCGGGATTAATCAGCGGCCAGTCCGTCAAGGGACCGCTCTTGGGAATCGACTATCTCGTCGCGATGAATAAAGAAGATACAAGTTGGAAAGGCGTGCTAGCAAAAGTCGTCGGGGCGGGAATAGGACGAATTATAGGGAGTGTCATCACGCTTGTCTTGTCCGGCATTTTCGCTTACTTGATAACGTTTTGGACGAACAATCCGTTGATAACCTGGATGGTCTTTACAGCTTCCGCGGCATCTACATGGATTATCATGGGACTCAAGAACCATAGAGATGAACACGAAGACAATGACCGAAAAGCCAAGGCCATAATCATCAATTTGCTTTGGGACCTATCATCCTCACATGAGCGACTAGCTCGGAGCGATTTTCATGTCGGCAACGTTCGTCATCTGCTTTATCGATTGGAGAGAGAAATATTTCATTTGGACCGATGGTGTTCCACCTTCTCGATAGGCGCGAGGCCAGGCAGGCATCTACCGGACAGTTGGACAATTGGCGCAGTGATTCTTGACTTGCCGTTGAGATTAGCGGACCGGTACCGTTGGCTGCGGCCCTGCGACCTTTAGGGTGGGCGGTCCCCTCTGCATCTGAGTCTGCGCGAAAAGGCAAACGATCTGCTGTGCTATTGTTGCCGGGTGGAAGCCGATCCCAACCAGTCGAAGAGGATGCGCTATTTCAAGCCCATGGCTCTTTGGGCGTGCTTGTGGACGGCAATCAGCTTTGGCGAGAGCTATATTCGGAGTTCGTGGATATACATCGGGGTCGTGCCCGCCGTGCTCACGATCTGGTACGGCTGGCAGTACTTTCGAGCATTTAGCAAGTATCCGCCGCCGCGCAAGCCTAACGCCAAATGAATGGACGCTTTAGCGGGCTGACTTTCGCGCGGCGCCGCACGTGAGGAGTAGCGCCAGCATGATTGATTTCTGCATTTTCTCGGCCTCCCTGGCGTCAGTCTCCCACGGCCGTGCCGATCGGTACCACAAGCGACGACGGGCATATGATTTCGACCGCGAGCCACCAGGGAGCAGCGATATCGTGAAGCAACCTACGCCATCGGCAAAGCGCCGAAGTCGACAGTCTTTTGCGGTCATGAGCGAGACGATGCGTGAGACGGTAGCGACTGTCGCCCTGCAGCGGCGGCTGCGGGAGTCGATCGCGGAACTCGAAAAATTGGACCCGCAACACAGTGTCTTGAGCGAATACCGAAAACTCTGCGCCAGAGCACTGCAAGCTTCCGGCGAATCCGCAAAAACGCGGAACTGGTCTTGCGTGGGGCGAAAACTCTGCCGGCGCAGCACAAGGGTGTTCTCGAGCAACTGCATTTGATCGCTCTCGTCGAGTCGGAGTTCGCGAGCGGAATCGATACGGCGCACTGAGAAGAGGGAGATCGTGGCGGCCCAGGTGATCGATTCCTACATGCGATCTGGTGCGGTCAATCCACCTGGGTTCGCTCTTCTGAATGATCACGGGCAGCGGAAAATACCGGCGCCTCGAATAGAGCGATCGACAGCGGATCGAACCAATTGCATCAGCCTCCAAACAAGCCGGTCGAATTGTGCTGTCCTTCCAGCACGCGCCGGTAGTGCTTGCAATCGCTGTGATCTCCGTCATAGTCGGCACGGACCACGCTTTCACTGGAATCCACGGCCACCCGCAGTGTGCAGCCATTACCTTCCCACACGTACACCTTACTGCCGGTGATATTGAGTTCGCGTACCGGGTAACCCACTCGGTCGATGACTGCGCGAATAGGTTTGCCGACTAGCCCCTTCATGTCGGCGGTCGTGGCTTTTTCGTATCCGGCGCCACAACTTGTCAGACGCTGCGGCAGCGATTACAATTGATATCTTCATCAATGGTGCCTCCAGTCTTTTGTCATCCTACCGCCAACGGCTCACCAAGTTATGTGAAAGCGGTCTCGCGCCGCCAGTCTGCCCATGTAACGGCTGAGTAGATCCGCTCTTTTTTGGCGGTGAGGTGCGGATTTGGGTCGATCGACGACAGTTGCAGCTGCGATTCAGAACGGCGGATCGAGGGGCGCCGCCGAGCGCGACTTCGTATAGTGCATCATCTGCGCGGCGTGATCGCCGCTCGTTCCTCCGGGATCGATGCCGACCGTCAGCATTGCGCCAGTTCGCACACCGGCGCCGTCAGCGCTCGGCGCGACTCGACAGGGATCGGTGCGCCAGGTGGTGCAGAGGCACGGCACGAGGTCATTAAAATCCAGTCCCGGCCGAGGTGGCGCCAGTGCCTGCACATAAACCATGACATCCGCCAGCAGATAAGCGCCACCAACCCAATCCGGTCCCCGGGGTGCGAACACGCAGATGCGGCCTCGCTGTATGCAATCGTGCACATCCGCCATCGATATCGCGCTCGAGCATGCGGCGCTCGGTGATTAATCAGCCCGCCGGCCTCGAACTGTGTGGTGTAGCGGCCCTCGCTAATCGCGACTCGATAGGCGGTGAGCGCTGCGAAGACTAACCGATCGCCGACGCGGGCCGGGTCCGCCAAGCGCCACTTTGGTCGATGGAGTGCACGCCGGTTGAACTGAGACGGGCGTCTCTTTACCGGGACGGCGTGTTACCGAAAAGCACAAAAGGGTTACCGAAAATTCCGGTCACCGACAAGCGTGGGCGACTCACGCAGTCGATCATATAGTTATTTAACATAATATACATTATGCGTAGTGTGCGCCGTGAGGCGCTAGGAGGACCGGTGAGCAGCGGACTCACCACGACTCAAGTCGGATTGAGTCAGTAAGGGCGCCGTGAACCTCGCCGAGGTTGGAACGACGAGCTGCAAAAGCCGAACGGCGTTAAATGCCTGCAAAGACGGATGCGAACGCTCTTGGGCAGGCTACCACAGGTGTCATGGTGAAGCACGCGCGTTGATTGGCGCGCACGTTGAACGTCAGTGTTGGAAGCCTCTGTACGGAGAATAGAACCGCGACTGATCGTGGATATGCAGCGTGATCGGGTCTGCGTTTAGTTTGATACGGACTCGAGCGCCGGGATAAGTCCGGCGCGTCGTCCTCGGGCCCCGAAGCGCCGGCGATCAGCGCTGCCAGGGGTACAGCTGAGCCACCTACCGCACCACGGGTTCTCCTCGGGAACACGGGAACCTCGAGTCGAGCGCCGGAAATGAAACATCCGGCAAGCCGCCAAGTCCGGCGACGTCTCGGGCGAGGGGCGGAGCCTCCGTAGTAGTCGGAGCGCGGGAAAGCCGCGCACATGGCGAAGGGAGGCAGTCGATGAGTACGGCGGCGCAGCCGCTGGGGTAAGCGATGTATATCGCAACTGAAGAAGATCGTCTTTGGCTCCAGAGCGTGCAACGCAAGCTGTATGCGCGAAGTCGAGAACATCCGGACTATCGTTCGAGGAACTGTGGGGGCTGGTTACCGACCCCCGCAACCTTCGGATGGCCTTCGTCGCGTGCAGCGCAATCGCGGTGCGCGCACGGCGGGCGTAGACGGATCACGGTACAGAAGGATCGTGCAGCAGGGGGCGGAGCAATTTCGTAGCTGCGCTCCGCGAGGAGCTGCGGGACGGGTCGTTTCACCCGAGTCCGGTGCGGCGAGTGCTCATCCCCAAAGCCGGTAAACCCGGGGAGTTTCGGCCCCTGGGCATTCCGACCGTGAAGGATCGGGTCATTCAAGCGGCGATGAAGCACATCCTGGAGCCGATCTTCGAAGCGGGGTTCTACCCTACTTCGTACGGCTTTCGGCCAGGTCGTTCCGTGCGTGGCGCATTGGCGCATTTGAAGGTGCTGCTTGCCCCCGCGCGGAATGAAGCGCTGGAAGACAGCTGAGAAGCTGCCCTTCCAGTGGGCCATCGAAGGGGACATCAAGGGATGCTTCGATCACATCGACCATCATGCACTGATGAACCGGGTACGCCGCCGCGTCGGCGACGGCAAGGTCAATCGGTTGATCGTCGCGTTCTTGAAAGCCGGCGTCCTGTCGGAAGCGCAATTTACCCGCAGCGACAGCGGCACTCCGCAGGGCGGGATCCTGTCTCCCCTGCTCGCCAATGTCGCGCTGAGCCTCATCGAGGAGCGGTACGAGCAGCACGTGTGGCCAGCGCCAGCGAAGCAAGGGGCGGTCCTCGCGGCCGCCCGGCAAAGCGCTGACCGATCCGACTCTGATTGCTCGGCGAGCGTGCGCGAATCGTGCGCAACGACCGGCGCCGGGGCATGCCGGTCTTCATGCCCATCCGCTACGCCGATGACTTCATCGTCTTGGTGGCTGTCGCCGACGGCGATCCCGAGCAAAGCCGGGTCGCCGCCGAGCAGGAAAAGTCTGCGCTCTGGGAGATGATGCTCAGGACCGAACTGGGTCTGACGCTCTCCCCGGAAAAGACACTCGTCACGCCGGTGACGAAGACGATGCGCTTCCTGGGACATCACTTGCGCGTGCGGCCGCATCCGACCGATCGGACATACGGTCGCGCACTTGCTGATCCCAAAGGATCGCTCGCAACGCCTGCGACGCAGCATCACTGCGATCTTCGATCGCTCGACACTCACGCGACACGCTCGCATAGCCGTCTGCGATTGCTCAACCCGCTGCTGCGCGGCTGGGGTAACTTCTACCGACATGCGTGGGGCGCGAAGCGCGTCTTCGCTGGCCATCGACCACCATGTTTGGTGGACCATCTTCCGATGGCTCCATAAGAAGCACCCCGATGCGCGAATACGGGATCTCGCCAAGCAATACGGCTGGCACCAACCTCGCCAACGTACGCTGCGTTGGCGCGACGGCGATACGGTTCCCGTATCGCTCGGCGCGCATCCGCGTCGTGCGCTATCGCCGGGCAGTGATCCCGGCCCCGCCTATGCGTAAACATCGAGGGAGAGCCCGGTGCGTATCGAAAGGCGCACGCCGGGTTCGGCGAGGGGCATCCGAAAACCCGCGGCGGTTCCCGCTGGCGGGCGTCGGATGCCCACTCTCCGTGCGGGCGATTATATACGTGACAAACCCATGAGCTTGGCGGATAATCGCTCTCCAGTTCAGAGGGTTCCGGCATGTCTTTCGATGCTCCGCACTTCACCGATGAAACCAAGGCTCGCGAATACTTAGAAGCGGTCCGATGGCCCAACGGTCCAGTTTGCCCACATTGCGGCTCCTGTGACGGCGCATATCGTCTAGAGGGTGCCAAGCATCGTCCGGGCTTGTTGAAGTGCAAGGACTGTCGTGAACAGTTCTCTGTGACCGTCGGGACGGTTTTCGAGCGCTCGAAAATTCCTCTCGCCAAGTGGCTCCTGGCGACCCACCTGTTGTGCTCATCAAAGAAAGGCATGAGCAGCCACCAAATTCACCGCACTTTGGGAGTGACTTACAAAACGGCTTGGTTCATGACGCATCGCATCCGTGAAGCGATGAAGCCAAACGCTGATGCTGGCCAGTTGGGCGGCGAAGGCAAGACGGTTGAAGCCGATGAAACCTATCTCGCAAAGTCCGCCAAGACCCGCAAGCCAAAAGGACAGCCGTTGCACGCCAAACCAGCTCCCCAGGTATTCAGCCTTGTCGAGCGCGACGGCAACATCCGCTCGATGTACCTGGATGACAAGAACGTCCGCCGCGCGTTGGTGGATCATTTGCATGATGACAGCCGCTTGGTAACGGATGGCACTAAGGTTTACAAATTTCAGGTAGCAAAACACGAGTCTGTTGACCATTCCAAATACGAATGGGCGCGCGGTGACGTTCATACCAATACACTCGAAAACTTCTTTTCGATCTTCAAGCGTGGTTTGGTCGGCACCTACCAGCACATGGATAAGAGGCATCTTGACCGCTATCTTGCCGAGTTCGATTTCCGCCGCAATAATCGCGCAAAACTTGGGATCAACGATGCGCAGCGTACTGTGAATGCACTGAACGGTATCGAAGGTAAGCGACTCACTTACCGACGGCCTGATGAAATGCGCTAAGAAACGCAACTCGTGAGCGGCTTATCTAGTCAGCATCAATTGTATGCGGACCTAATGGACGAGGCCCGCATTCGGATTTGTGCTGTGCGCGATGTGATTGCGCTAAGAAATGCATGGGCTCCGCGATTGCTGCAGGAGTTCGCGTATCTGCAATTGCGCATGCTGTGTGAAACGATAGCCCTCGGCTGCCTAATCGCTCACGATGATGTTAAGGATCGCAAAATCCTTAAGTCCTGGAGTGCGGCCGATATCATCGAGAAACTGAGCGCATTGAATCCTGAGTTCTATCCGCGAGGTATAAGAATAAGAGCCGAGGCCGGTATCGTAAATTTGGACGAATACAAAGTTCCACAAATGAGCAAGAATGAGCTGATTGACCTGTGGAGCAAAAGTGGCAACTTCCTCCACAGAGGCAGTGCAAAAAGTCTCTTCGCAGAGCGAGGCCAATTGCTCAATGTGAATCTAGACCTAGTGGTTGAGCACGGCCAGAAAATTACGAATCTGTTGGACCAGCACGTCATTTCCTCCGCCAATAAGAGAAAACATTTGGTTGTCGCTCTGGGAGGCGGTGGTGGCGCTGCATTGGGGAAGGCTTCAGTCTGGGTTGCGGAGTCCCCGCCACAGCAGCAGCCCTAATCATCCCCAGCGTGCTCTACCCGAGCTTTACGAGCGCATCCATAGGGATGGCGGGCGCAGGCGTGAGACCGGCTATTCTTTATTTTTTTCTTGGTCGTCTTCTGAGAGCGCTTCGGGGGCACCTCATTGTTTTTTTTGGTGGCCACGGCCTAAACTCCAGCCATGAACGAGCAGAAGCTAAAGCCGCAACCATCGCCAGACGACGTTCTGCGCAGGATGCTGGCGACGCCGCCCACACCGCATGAGAAGACGCTGGTGAAGGCGCGAAAGAAAAGGGCTAAGAAAAAGGACGCGAAAACGGAATAGAGAGATGCCAATGAAAGTCGCATCGATTGCGTTGCTCGTGATAGTTGCGTGTTTGACATGGGCGGACTCACTACTACCGCAAATGGTTGTTCCACCAGTCACCAGGCAAGCTAAAGGGGCCGATAAAAACACCCAAAATAATCCCGAATCCCAACAAAATAGTCCCGACAAAGCACCTGCCGTTGTCAACGTAACCGTAACCAACGATCCCCAATACGCCGCCCCCCATACACAGGAAAAAACCAATCAAGAATCTAGCAAATGGCCCGACCCGATAACCCTGTTCACGGGACTACTCGTACTGGTTGGCGCGGGACAAATCTTCGTTTACTGGAAACAAAAAGGCGTTATGGAGCGCGCTCTGCTGGTCAGCCGCAGGCCTCGGATTCTGATCCGAGAAATGACGCTCAATGAAGGTTCTACTGATGAAAAACTGCGGATTGAGTGCGCTGTTGTAAACGGCGGGGACGCCACAGCGATGATGCTTGGCTCTTTCGCCGACGTGCAATGCGTGCGAATGCAAAATTGGCGACCCAGGCCAGTTGTAATCAATATGGGCTTGGGCAACATCCTTAAATCCGGAGAGCATTTCACGTGGGTCTTTGAGGTTCGACCGGAAGATGCGACGCGAATGGCTCTCGCCCAGACACGAGAGCACGTCGGCGACGCAGATGAAAACAGTACCAACCTCTATGTACGCGGAGTCCTTCTGTACAAAGATTGCAGGATTTCCCAGTTGGGGACCGCCTGATTTCCTGAGTTGGGTACCACCGTGAAGGGGTTACCGGCGGAGCCGAAGGCGACGATTCTTACGCGTCTTTTTTCTTGCTGGCAAGTTTTCTGGCTTTGACGCCGCGGTAGCTCTCGCCGGTGATGTTGATGGTGAGGGCGGAGTGCTGCAGGCGATCGCGGATTGCGTCGGCGATGACGGGATCGGCAATGACCTCGGACCAGTGATCGAGCGGCAGCTGCGTGGTGAAGATCGTAGACTTGTCGATGGATCGTCTCCTCGAGCAGTTCGCATAGATCCTGAGCCTCGATGGCTGACATCTTGCGCATTCCCATGTCGTCCAGGATGACCACGATCGGGTTTGGCGAGCTTGTCGCGGTAACGTAGATACGTGCCGCTGGAGCGAGCGAGCGCGAGGTTTTCCAGCCAGGTGGTCAGCGTCATGTACAGCACCGACTTCCCGCAGGCACAGGCATGCAGTCCGGTCGGCCTGGGCGATGAAGGTCTTGCCGACGCCGGTCTGTCCGATCAGAAGCACCGGCCGCGCCTCTGCAGCCACTGCAGGCTGTAGAGCTCTTTGATTTGCGTCTTGGTGATCGAACGGCTGGCGGTGAAGTCGATGTCTTCGAACGCCGGGCGCAGAGTGAACTTGGCGGCCTTGATGCGGTAGCCGGTTTTGCGCTCTTGTCGGTAGTCGGCCTCGGCCTGCAGCAGCGCATCGAGCAACTCGCTGTAGCTGGATTGATCGCGCGTGGCATCGGCGAGGACTTTGTCGAACGCAGCGAGCATGCCGAGCAGCTTCATCTCGGCCATCAGATTCTTGGCGATGGCGGTACTCATAATCTAGAGCTCTCCTGGTTGTTGAGGTACGGGAACAGCAGCATCGACGTCGGCGGCCTGAACGGCGCCGCCGGCGTAACGCAGCATGGGATTGCCGGGCCGGCGCACGATCTCGCGGTCCGACTCGGGCGGATAGGGTCTGTTTGCGCGCTTGCGTCGAGCAGTGCCTGGAAGTACGGCACGCGGTAACTTGTTGTAGCGGCGCATGCTGGCGATGGCGGCGACGATGCGCTCGCTGGCGAGCTCGTGGCCGGCGGGTTGATCTCTTTGGTGCAGGCGCGCACGAGGCCCTGGGCAACGGCGCAGGTGTGCCGTAGACGTCGGCGTTGAACAGCTCCACGAACAAGCCGATTGAGTTCGGGATGGATGAAGCGTGATTGCGAGAGCAGCTTCTGTGGCGTCGCCTCGTAGTACGCCTGCGGTGTTCGGCGGGAAGTGCGCATCGATCTTGATGCGCCGACCGTTCTTGTGGCGGCTGCGCGGATGGATCGCCAGGCGCTCGAGATCGAGGAAGATCTCGACCTGGTTCTCGGTGATCTTGACGCGCAGCTTCTTGTGCCGATGGATGTGCGGGGCGCTGTAATAGTCGCCCTCGATGCTAGACGTAGCAGTCCGCGTGCAGCTTCGCGTCCTTCCACTCCCCGCCGTCGAAGTCGCCCATCGGCAGCGGCTTGAGCGCCGCTCGCTCCAGCGTCTCGAAGCGCTCGCGGCGCGAGACGCCAAAGCGCGTGTGACGCCGCTCGTTGATGCGCTCGATGCACTCGCTCGAGCGCTGGTTGATCTTGGCGAGCGAGGTGAAGCGCGGTGCCGGTAGCGGAAGCGCAGGTAGCGCATCAGGATTTTGACCGCCCTCTCGACAATGGCCTTGTCCTTTGGGTGATCGGGACGCGCCGGGACCACCGCGGTGGCGTAATGCGGCGGCCAAGGTGCGGCGTAGCCGGGGTTCAGATCCGGATCGTACAGGTGGCACTTGAGCACGCCTTGCTTCAGGCAGTCGGGCACGAGTCACGTGCGTCACGCCGCCGTAGTAGGCGAACATGCGCCGGTGACAGGCCGAGCCAGTTGCGGCTCTTCATGTCCTCGGCCGCCCAGCGCATACAGCAGCTGGCTGAAGCCGAGGCCGGCGACGAAGACCCAGGCCTGACGGATCTCGCCGGTCTTGATGCTCAACCCACTCGATCGGATCGCCGGCGTAATCGACTTCGACGCGCTCGCCGGCGGTCGAACTCCCGCGCCGTGACGCTGGCCTCGCGGTACTGCGGGAACTTGCGGTAAAACTGCTTCCAGAAGTTCGAGTACGTGGTGAGGTGCTGAGCCCGCTCCTCCCACAGGAACTTCAGCGGATGGCCCAGCCCCAGATCGTGGATGATCGCCGGCCAATCAACCTGCGCCATCCACAGCGGATCGGGCAGCGCCTTGGGCGCCTCTGGCGAGACCCGTAACCCGTCGCGGACCTCGCGTACCGTGCGCGCGAACAGCCCAGCGCGCGTGCGATCTCGCGCAGTCTGCGGCCCTCCGACAGCCGCCGCCGGATCTCCTCGAACCGCTGCACCGTCATGTTGCGTATCCCCATATCCTCAACTCCTTCGTGTGGACCCACGAAGGTAGCGGGATCGGTGCCGAGGACCGGAAATATCGACTGGCGACGACTACGGCCGTGGCCGCACCCGCGGAAATCAACGGAAATCTCGTCATTGGCGGACCTTTGGTGCCCTCCGGGCGCCGCAAAAAGCGCCCCGCAGGTGGTCCCCAACTGAGGAAATCGGGTGGTCCCGAACTCAGGAAATCAGGTGGTCTTCAACCGAGGAAACTGGGGGGTCCCCAACAGAGGAAATCCTGCAGTAAGGATTTTCCATAACGCATTCGCTGTACGTCGGGTACCCTTACAGGATGCCCACCGACATGCGACACAGAGTTCGTTCCTACCTCAAAGGCCTTGCAGAAAATCGAGCCCGCGCCGCGGGCGACGTCGTGCGACTTGAAGCGATGACCCTACAGGTCGCCAAAGAGTTGGCGGAAGCTAGAATGGATGTCGAGAGCTGCGACCGGCTCATCAAAAAATACGACTCGAGATTGCGCCCGGAGCTGATCGGGCCAATTCGGGAGTGGCACCACCACAAAGGCAAGCGAGGCGATCTCAGGCTTCTGCTGCTCGAGATTCTCAAACAAGTGGCGCCGGCGGCACCGACCCTAATCGAAATTTGCTGTGAAATCGAGATGCGGTGGAAGCTAACCTTCCTCACCGAGCACGAGCTCAAAACCTGGCGGCGGAATGCTGTCGCGCGCGCACTGCGCCAGCTGGTCTCCGATAAGCAAATCGCGGCCCTTCACACAATGAAGGGAGGGCACCCTATCTCGGAGGTCGCCCGCTGGAAGGCGATCTAGGGTTGCGCCCCTTAGCCGGTCCGCTGGGCATTGCCGGGGCAGGGACCGGATGAGTGAGTTCCTCGCGGCGATGCCGGCCATGCGTGAACCCACGCCAGTAGTGAGATAGGCCCACGTTCAATGCCAGGTGGAGCGCGATCTGCAGCTGGCTGCCATTAGGCATACGTCGCGTGTCTGCACGAAACGCGGTTTCAACCGCATAATCCAGCAAGTATTTAGGCTCCAAGTTGAGATACACGCCTTGCTCCGCGCGGTCCATGCGGAAGTTAAGCTCTTCGGACAAATTATTGTTCTCCCCGTTCGGCCCGACCAGCGCGACGCTGTGATTCGCCTGGCGATGCTCGAGAAAGCCGGTGCCGGGTTCCTTGTACGGGCCAAAGCCGTCGGAGTTCAAGAAGCTCTCACCTCCTGCCACGAAGTCGTTGATGACTGCGGTAAGGCTTGGTAAATCCTCCGCACGAGAAATCGCAACCTTTGTGGCCGCCGCCCCATATCCACGCACACCGGAGCGTTTTCGGATTGTGATGAACTGGCGCCGATCTTCTGGAAACTGTGTACCGTATTGAGGATCTCGCGGCGCCTTGGGATTTTTCGCAGCGGCCTTCTTGCGCGCGTTGCGCCGCTTTTGCTGTGCGACGCCCGTGATCAGTGCCTCCTCGATCACCGCTTGCATTGCTTCGAGGGGGGTGCCCTCAGTATCAGCCTGGGAAATCTGCGGTCTGCCGCGGCGTGCTACGGAATCTTTTCCAGATGCGTGCGCGCCGTCCATTTCGATGTCGCCGGAGAGAAACCCCACGTTGTAGCCGCGCATCAGAGCCTCCCGCAATTTATGCTGCAAAGTAAACGCGGTGTTGTAGGTCTTATCGAAGTGGCGCTTCAGTTCAAGCGCTGGTTGTCCGGCGGAGCTATTGATCCAAAGGAGAGCGCCGGCAATGATGTCCTGGAGTTTCAGCCTTCTGTCTGCAAACACCGTATCCGATGTGACGCTAAACGAGCGATCGCACGTGCGACACTTCCAGCGTCGCTCGAGGTGGCGATAGTAGTGGTTCGAGACCGATCCGCAATGAGGGCAGCGAACTGCCTCGGCACTACCCCAACGGGCTTGTGCCAAGAATATTACGCATTCCTTGTCTCCCATCGCGTAGATTTCCTTGAGCGAAAGATCCACCGCAGCCCGTGACATGTGCCACTTCGCGGTTCCCGACCGCCGCCGCTTTCTCTTCCGCAGCACTGGGTCCGGCGTGCTCATACGGCTTTTTTTAAGAATTCGTTGAATAACGCGTAAGGCACAGCGCTCGCCCTAGCGTCGTAGGGCTTTTCCTTGGGATCTCTTTTCCGTCGCAGGAGCCAGCGTCTGAATCCGCTGCAGGCCGGCTCCGGAATTCTTTCGGTCAGCGCGTAGCTCTCGTCGTTGATGATTTCCGGCTCGATTTTCACGAGGCTCGGACGCGGCGGTAATTGCGTGCTATTTCCAGTAAGCGCTTGGAGAATGCCGCGCAAAATCAGCTCGGAAGGTTTTAAGAACCGCGGGGCAAAGAAGAAGGGCGCCGGCCTCAAGGTCGGCATCATTTCCTCCTCAACCGTGGCACCGTAGAAACCCCGTTCAAAGTCATCGCCAACAATCTCAATGGAGCCGAGTTGTCGGATGGCGTTGCCGGCATTGGGAATGTGCTGGATAACAGCACTCACGCAGTCTGCAAACGCAACCTTTTCGGAAACGTCATCAACAAGCTGCACTTCCTCTTTAGGGTTTTTCGGGTCCGGCGAGAAAGCGACGGCAATGGCTCGAGCGGCGAGATCCCAGATACTTGCCGACCAACGCGGATAATTGTGCAGGACCACCTGATCACGAATGCCGCAGCCCACCTCAAACAGAACCACTTTGTAATCAGCTTCCTCCGCCAGGCGCTTATAGCCGATTTCAACCCAATCGAGTCGGTTGAACCGGGAAATGGCGCGAAGGGGGCCCGCATGTATGCTGACCCGTAGCACTATTCGAGCTCGACGTCCCAGGCTTGCGCATACTGCGCGTCCCCCTTTATTTCAAAGCCCCGCAGGCGCATCTTCTTACCCACGATCGACAGCAGCACGACATCGTGCAGGACCAGTTGCACGACCTCCGGAGTGTTCAAGAGATCGATGACCTGTGCCGTCAATAGCACTCTGCCAAAAGCATCTTCGCGAACGTCGGATACACGCAGGTCGCCGTGAACCGCCGCCCCTTCAGCGCGTTCCTTCGTGGACAGAGCTACACCGTGCACATTGATGGGTCGTACTTGCACTCTCACTGATTTCTCCTGTGCTCGCGGAACGCGCGTGGCGAAAGGTCCACCTCATTAGATCGGCGGGGATCTTCGAATATGTAGAGGGCGAAACCCGACCGTTTCACACATTCGAGTTGTTGCGCTAGTGCGCGCATGTCAGAAGACCTCTGCCATTCGACGCCGGAACTCCGCTTGGGTCTCGACGCACGCGAACCCAAGTTCGGACGGTGTGAGCAGCAGGTGATGTCGCTCGGCGTCGGGCCACCCCAACGGGTCATCGTCTACCGCGAGCCATGCAGTCGGCTTTCGACGGGCTACGTCAGCGGCAATTTGGTCGTACCGAGACCAATGAGCCATTCGCCAAAAATGCGGGTACTCGGAATCGAACGTGAACCCGATTACTTTTGCCTGTAAGGCAGGCGGGAGCCGCCGTGTCGCAAACTCAATCCCGTAATGAAGGCACCAAGTGGTTGATAGCACAACCGCAACATGCGGATGGCTCGCCAACACGCCTTCAACGAATTCCGCATTTTCAAAAAGGCGGCGGCCTGGCACTTGCAGCTTGATAGTCGGTGCCTTCTTGGGCCCGGAGGCGTACACAGCGTCAGGGTGCATAACCCCGTCAAAATCAAGAAAGAGAACAGAGCCGCCGCTTTGCGGCGGGCTTGCCTTTTGGTTAGATTTTGGACGTTTGAACATGGGATGTAACTTCGCCTCAGTGAGCAACACTCTAGGTTTGGCGGGAAACCTAAAGCAATACTGTATGAGGAGAAAAATCAGGGATATGTCAGCTAAAGAAGCCGAAAAGTAATGACGCCGCCGCAATTTCTTGCGGTATCCATATCAATGATCAACCTAGCACTGTATGAAACTCACAGTTCTTGGCGTACCGAAGCGCTGCTCGACAGCGGTCAGTAACATCTGCGAAAATGCGATGGCAATCAGCTATTGAGTTCGGAACTAATGAGCGGGCAAGAGTCTTCAGCCCTTCCCACGTCGCGGAAGGACGCACGCGCACGCGGGTCGAACCGCTTTTTTACTGGAACCCCGTGCATACAGGGCCATATCGCGCCGCGATATACCAGTACGACTAACTGCGTCGAGTGCCAAGCGGCGCATGCAAGAAAAAATGGCGGCTGGATTGCACGCCCGATGAAGGAAACTCGCCTGCAAATTGTCCGAGACTTAATCGAAAATCGCGGCGGGGGGCTGCTTTCAACGAAATACGTATCGGCCAAATCCAAGTTGATAGTGCGGTGTGACCAGGGGCATGAATTCGAAGCGACTGCCGACAATCTGAAAAGAAATCGATGGTGCCCTACCTGTAAACACGCCCGCCATTCGAAGCGAATGTCTGCGGGTTTTCGCTCGGTCGATGAATTAAAGGCATTCGCGCGCCAACAGCATCAGGGCGATTGTTTGGCGTCATCTCCGGTGGGGGTGCTTACCCGCATTCCATGGCGATGTGCAATTCCCGCGCATAATCCATTTCTCGCAACTACTGCGCACGTTATGCATTCGGGAACGTGGTGCCCAGAATGTGATGCAGAGCGACGGCGCTTGCATCCACCAAAACCGCCGATACCTCTTGAGAAGGTAGAAGAGCGCGTGAGGGAACGCGGCGGTAGGATCTTGCGCGTCCAAGGAGAATGGCAAGGGCTGAGCACTCGGCTGACTGTGCGCTGTCAAAACGAGCATCAGTGGGATGTGACGGCCGATAGTCTGATGCATGCTTACAGTTGGTGTCCGCACTGCCAGACGACTTACGGCGAGTACATCACGCGCGCAATCTTCGAAGCGACGTTCCCTGGCTTCGAATTTCCGAAATTAAAGCCTGCGTGGCTGGCAGCGGTAACGGAGAAAAACCTTGAATTGGACGGCTACAATGAAAGCTTGGGACTCGCATTTGAGTACCAAGGCTATCACCACGAAAAGGCCGACGTTAAAGCGACCGACGACCTTAAGATGGAAGCCTGTCGCAGGGAACGCGTCAAACTGATTCAGGTACTCGGAATCAAGAGGCCCTTTCCGCCGAGCAACGTACTCAAACAGGTGATGACAGCGTTTCAGAAGAATGGCATTTCGCAAATCCCGGTCCTGCCGACCCACGACCTGTTCCCTCGAAGACTGGAAGACCTGCGACAGCTTGCCCGGCAAAGGGGCGGCGAACTTATCTCTGCGACCTACCTCGGGAGCGAACGACACGAATGGCAATGCGGGCAGCAAAGCCACCCTACCTGGTTCGCTGAACCGTGGCGAATCGAAAAAGGAAGTTGGTGCCCGTCGTGTGCAGGAAATCGGCCACTAGGTCTACAGGGCCTGCGCGATTGGGGCGCGACTTGCGGACTGGAACTGCTCGACACCGAGTATCGAGGGACCAAAGCCATCTACGAATGGCGGTGCATCAACATGAACCATATCATTCGCCGCAGCAAAGGCAATATTCAACAATCGCGGACGAAAGGCCTACCTGCGTGCGACATTTGCGGGCCCGGGATTGCCGCTAATGTGCGAGCTAGAAAAGCGAGCGCCGACAAACTGGCTTTCGAGATATTGCCGATTATCGAAACACTCAAAGCAGAAGGGCACACGTCCCTCGATGCCTTGGCGAGACAACTAAATGAACGCGGTATCGCGACCGCACGCGGTACTCGCTGGTATGCTTCGACCATTAGAAACTTGATGAGTCGCGTCAAGCTCCCTGCATAAACGAAAATCGACTGCGATTAGCTTCCGGCCGAGGACTCTCTGACTACTCCCGCGACTAACCAGCCTGTGATGGTATGAAGGCGGTCGGATCAAGGGCTATTAGGCGATCGACAATGGTAAAGGCAGCCCCATCAAGCACCACTCCAGCAGCAACAGCCGCATCCAGCGCCTCTTTGAGCTTCCGCGGCGAGATTGTCGTGGAGCCCAAAAGGCTGTAGAGATTTACCAGATGCTGAAGCAATCCGGTCGCCTTGCGCTGGTTACGCCGCCTCCCTGGATAGGCAAACAGGCTGACGATGAGGAAAACGAGCCACAGCCCGGCCACTGCTATGGCGCCGACTGGGTGATCGCGCACCACGAGATAGTAGGCAAGAACCGGTGGTGCCAGGAACTTCAGCCCGAAGCCAATCAGTGAGAAGAGAAACAAATAGCCGTAATACTTTGCTTGGTTGCCTTGCGCAATAGCCGCTGCCCAGTTTATGCCGGTACCCGCTTTTGTCGTCAATAAATGCTCGCCGTACGCGTTCAGTTCCTGAAATACGATGGCATCGAGAAACAGCCAGTCGAACTTGGCAGTTCGAATATCGGTTTGCCCCAGGTAAAGCGCGGCAACGCTTAGCAGCTCGCCTTTCATGATTGAAAAGCCGCGTGAGGCATCGTCAGTACGAAAAATGTCAAAGCGCTGGTGCAGCCAAAAAAAGCGCGGCTTTTCCTTCTCTTCGGTAGAATATGCATGCAACGCGTTGAAGAGCTGGTTAGTCACATCCCAAGCGTGGATCCACATGCTCTTGTACTGATCTGCCGTATATCCGCTGCGACGTGCGGTTGCCTTGAGCGCCGGGAGAATCGAGTAGTTGAATTCGCGTGAAACGAAGGGAAGCGCTACCGCGGTAACGTTGCTCGCCCAATACTGCTCGAGCCCCTGGTCGATATCGAACTCATCCGCCTTGAATTTGGTTACCATGTAGTCTTTGTCCGCTCGCGACTTTGGCAAGTAAGGCAACATTGACATGAAAACGCGATCTAACTCAAGCGCATCCAAGAGACGCGGGGGCTCGCCGCCTCGCGTGGAACGCGTTGCTTCGGCAGACAAACTAGGAAGGATGAAAAAAGCTAGCCAAGCCCGCGACCGAGCATTGGTTGCAAAGGGCGGTGCAATCGATGAGATGTTTCTGATTCGACCGGAGATTGCCCGCCGCGCCAAAATCGTTTGGCCAGTCGAGTGACCGTGGTCCGCTTGCCCGGAAGCCGGCCGCACTTTTGGAAGCTATGGAGATTTGCTGCGACGGCCTCGAGACAGCCAGCGGTGCAGGCGCAGAAAGATCCCAAAGAAAATGGCAGGAAAGAGTACTGCGCCGATTAGGGAGGGGGCGTCTGTGGCAGGCCCCACAAGACGCGGCACAATGTAGAAGAATGCGGCCGCCACGGTAGTAATCGTGAGCCATTCCCGCAGCAGCGATTGGCGAGGGCTTGCTGCGATCTCTGTGGCCACCGCGACGGCACTGGGCCATCGAGTACCCGCCGCCGCCTGGAGTTCTTGGGCAAGCTCTGAGGTAATGCGTAGGGTGCTGACGGCAGAATTACCAAAGGTCAAGGTGACTGGCAAAAGGCCTGCGGGCGCAATTGAGACGTTAAGCTCTTGCCAGGGGACGAAGAAGGGCCTATCGAAGGGAGCAAAGAGGCGAAAGATGCCGAGGCGAAGTCCGCCCTCGCATGCCGCCACTTTCAAGACACCCAGTAGCGCCACTGTACGCATCTCGCCGGCCTGCCAGGAAAAGCTCGCGATCGCCGGCTCCTTGAGAAGATCTGGATATTTGGCACTCAACTCTCGCCACCCGGATAGCTTCGAGAGGTGCGAGGTCACAAAAAGCCACATGCCGACGAAAACAAGCGGAGATAAAGACGTTGCGGCGCCAAGGAACGTGCTGAAGGTACTCATGCTTTACGGGCTTTCTCGATGAAGTTTAGAGGTGGTGGTAGTACGAAATCACCGCGTTATTCCGCAGGTCAAGCACCAAGGCTCGACTTCTAACGATGCACGGTTGCTTCGGGTCAAGCGGTTCGAAGCCGGTGCCCATGCGGCCTAATCCAATCGTAGCGTGAGAACTTGCAGCCTTTCGAAGAAAGACCAAGGCTTCTATGTAGGCCGTCCTTGATACCTCCGGCGGCGGAGGCGGATCAGGAAACGGGGAAAAACGAGATATGAAAGACGATGAACCAATGAGAGGCCCGAAGGTACCAATCACAACTATTCGACTACAAGGCTGTCCGTACGGTAATACCCCTCGGGCTTGGTCCAGCGAAATTGGGCCAACTACTGCGATGTAGTCTACGTCTGTGCTAAAGGCGATATTCTCGACTCTGACGCGTCCATCCGCGCCGCCGGCAATGCAGTTCGCGACGCTCAAAGACGCGAGGATCAGAAAAGCGATTTGCTTCAAACGCACGAGGTCCCTTCTTTTTTGCTTTGGACCCAGCCCAGCTGGTATCTGGCGTGTAGGGACTCTTCCGCGATACCCCGGGCGTGACGGCTCTACCGGCTTGCAGCTACAGCCAGCAAGCCTCCGGCTTCGGTAGCTGCACAGGCGCAGCGGCTCGTCGGCTTGGGCCCAGCGCCCGGAAACCGAAGTATGGTGCGAGCTCGGTCGCCCGCCGCGATCGACGCACTACGCGTGTACCCGCCAGGAAATGACGCCAATTGAACGCGTCAGGGCGGGAAATTTCTAATGCATTGAATATTAAGGAGATTGGCCACGTGCGTAGTAACACCCGCGCCAAAAAAAAGCGCCGCGGTAATCCGCGGCGCTGTGCTCTTCATCGATCGATCAGGAGATTACTTCGATACCGACTTCTTGAAGATGCGATCGATCTTCTCGTTGATCGCTTCGATCGCCGTCTGATTCGCTTGCGCGAGCGACAGCGCCTGGTTCGCAGTGCTCTGCGCGCCGGCGGCGGCCGAGGAGGCGGAACTGGCGGCGGCTTGGGCGGCGGCGGCCTGGCTGGACGCCTTGGCCGTGTCAGCTTGCAGCTTGCTTACCTGGGATTTCAGGTCGTCGATCTGCGCCTGGATCGGCTTCAAGTCGGTGCAGCCCGCGAATAGCACCAAGCAGGCGGCCGCGGCGGAGACCTTCAGTGTTGTTGCGATGTTCATAGAATTTTCCCCTAGGGTTAATCACTCGTGTCAAAAAAACCGGAAGTGTTGGCGCAGGCGAGCCCAGTCGTAAAGTCGGGTTCACCTGCGTCGCAACACAGTCCTGCATTAAAGCGAATTATGTGCACCCAATGCAACCTAAATGATCGTCTGTCGCCGTTTCGATACGATTTTGGAGTCTCTTTTGGTGCCGAATGAAAATTAATTCGCCGTCACGATGGTTTGTAACGGCTGTAATTTTTACAATCGAAAACAGCGGAAAACTGCGCCCAACAGCCCGCGAGCCTCATCCGCGGAGCAGTTCCATGACCGCGCGATGACCCTGATTGATCGCCGAATCGGTGTATGCCCCGCCGCCGGAATCCGAATTCGCGATCGTGATTGCGCCGAACCGCGCGCGGCCCAGCACGTGCGGCACGCTGCGCTTCCGGGACGTCCGGATCGAACAGCGGATTGAATTCTGGCGCATAGCCGTGAGGCCAGCGATTGACCGTGATCGCCGTGATATCGCGTGCCGGATCGAACCCGCCGCCCGCGAGCGTACAGGCGAGCTGGTCGCGGATCTCGCGCTCGAAGGTCTCGAACGAGGTCGCGAGCAGTTCGGCGCGGCCGGCCTTGTTTTGCTCATGTTCCGGTAAGCCCCGCTTGCACGGCGTGCGGACCATGTGCACGAGGATCGGTTCGTCCGGGGATTTCGGGCTGCGGTAGGCGCCGATATCGACCTGCGAATTGAGATGAAAATACGTGTGGTAGCTGCCGGGAGCGTATACGCGGCTCAATTTGAGCCGCTCGAACGCGCGCCAGTCGCGCAGCGCGACGCTCGTGTAGACCAACGGTGTCTTCACGAGCGCGTGCAGCGCCGACTTTTGAGCCTCCGGCAACTCGGGGCAGAGGTAGGGGATCATCATGTTGTAGCAGGCGAGCACCACGCCGCGCGCCCGTGCCGTGTAGCACTGTCCGCCGCGCTCGTAGGTCACCTCGACGGGCGCGCCCGCGCGCGGCTCGCCGAGGTGGCGCGCCCGAATTGCGACGCTGTTGAGGCGCAGCCGTACCCGCGCACCGGGTCGATCCAAGCGGGCGTAATTGACGCGCGCGGTCACGACATCGGTGGCGCTCGAGCCCGGTACCGCGCTGGGAATGAGCTTGCGGACCAGCAGCCGCGCGATCGTTGCGTTGCCGTCCGGAAAATGCAGGCGCAGCGAGCCGCCGGTGTCTTCGTAACCGGCGGGCGTGAAGCCCATGCGGGCGATCGAGCCCTTGCTGAGCTTCATGCCCGCAAAGCCCGGCAGGCCGATGCCCCAGCAGTCGAGCGCCGAGACCGCGTCGGCGCCGACGCCCCACTCTCCCATCGTGCGTGCGTAATAGTAGTGCAATACCGCGGGGTCGACGTGCACGAGGTCGCGCAAGAATGCCTCATAGCTGATGCGCGATAGTCGTTCCTTCTTCTCGTCGGAACCGAGTCCGGGCAGGTAATCGACGTCGCCGGTTTCGAATTGCACGATGTCGGCGCGCGCCTGCGCCGACAGCGGCGCTTGCGACAAGGCCGCGGCTAGCGGGGTGCCGCGCGCATGAATCATGAGCGCATCGGCGCCGAAAGTTTCGGCGTCGAAGAACACTCCGTCATGCAAGCCGTGACCTTCGTAGAAGTCGCGGTGTTCGACGCTCTTCGCGAGCTTCGCGACGTCGATCCCGAGCCTGGTCAGCAGGTCTGCTGCGATCGGGCCATAGGGCCTCGGGCTGTCGATCTCGAGCGTGCCGCCGTTGAGCAGGTGCAGTCGGCCGTTCAGATGGAATTCATTGCGCTTGGCGTGGCCGCCGAAATCGTCGTGGTTGTCGAGAATCAGAATCCGGCTATTGGCGCCGGCCTGGGCGCGGTAGAAATGGGCTGCCGCGAGTCCGCTGATCCCGGCGCCGACCACGATGAGATCGTACTCTTCGCCGGTGTCCGTGGCGGCCGGCTGGGCTGCGCCGTCGCGCAGTGCGTGGGCGACTTCGAAGGAGCCCGGATGGCTGCCGCGCAGGCCGGTCAGCTGTGGCGGGTAATAGCCGGGAGCATCTTGGGCCGCGGCCGGCATTCCCGGGGCGCCGGATTGCGCCGCAGCGAACATCGGGTAGGCAGCCGTGGCCGTCGCACCGATGGCGATGCCGTTGAGGAAATCGCGGCGCGTGATCGGTCGATCCATGCCGAGGGTTTTGTCGTCTTTCATGCGGGGGAGAATACTGTGCCGCCGGGGCGCCGGCGGGGTGGTGGATCGAGGTGCATGCGAAATATTACGACAAATTCCCCGTTGACGATGCCAGTACTCTGCTGTATATAATTACACTACTGTCTACATATACAGGTGCTGCATGTCGGACCTTACACCCCGCCAAACCCAGATTCTGAGGCTCATCCAAGAGGCGATCGCCGAAAGCGGGATGCCGCCCACCCGCGCGGAAATCGCACGCACGCTCGGTTTCAAATCGCCGAACGCCGCGGAGGAGCATCTGCGCGCACTACAGCGTAAAGGAGTCATTGACCTGATCCCGGGGGCTTCCCGCGGTATCCAGCTCAAGGACATCTTGCGCGAACAATTGGGCTTGCCGCTGATCGGTCGGGTCGCCGCCGGCCGGCCGATTTTGGCCGAGGAACATATTGAAACGCGCTACCAGATCGATCCGCAGCTATTCCAGCCGCAGCCGCATTATCTACTCAAGGTGCGCGGCATGAGCATGAAGAATGCCGGCATCTTGGACGGCGATCTCGTGGCCGTGCATCGCACGCCCGAGGTGCGCAATCGCCAAATTGTCGTCGCGCGCTTGGAAAATGAAGTGACGGTCAAGCGCTACCGGCAAGAAGGCACGATCGTTTGGCTGCTGCCCGAGAATACCGATTTCGACCCCATTCGGGTCGACCTCAAAGAACAGCCCATGATCATTGAAGGGGTGGTCGTGGGCGTGCTTCGGCGCGGTAAAGATGTGGATGCCGCGTGACCCATCATCGCTTGCGGATCTGTTGGCCGATGCACGTGTTTGGAAGTTAAAAGACGCCTCGGCCAGCCAGCGCCTGTCGCCATCTCGTCCGGTTTGGTCCACCGGTTGCAATGCGCTCGATGCGCGCTTGCCGGGCGGTGGTTGGCCGACGGCGTCACTCGTGGAAGTGTTGATCGATGCGACCGGCCTCGGCGAAATGCAGCTGTTCTTGCCGGCGTTCGTGCAATGTCAGCGCAGCGCCGACGGCGACGTTCCATGGCTCGCTTGGATCGCTCCGCCGCATGAGCCTTTCGCGCCTGCCCTGGCACAGCAGGGCATCGAACTCGATCGCTTATTGGTGATACGTCCCACCACCGCGGTGGAAGCCTTGTGGGCGGCCGAGCAGGCCTTGAGTTCGGGTGTTTGTGCGGCCGTTTTGCTGTGGCTCAAGGGGACCGATGATCGCTGGCTGCGGCGCCTGAAGTTGGCGGCGGAGGCGGGCGGTGCGCTCGGTGTATTGTTTCGTCCCGAATGCCACCGCTTCGAGTCTTCGCCCGCGAGCTTGCGTCTGTTGATGACCCAAGGCGAACGCGAGCCCCGTCTCGAACTGCTCAAAGTGCAAGGCGGTCGACCAGGATTCGTTGACCTCAGTGTGCCGTGAGGGCCCGCCAGGTGAAAGCGCGGACGGCGGATCTATTCGCGGCAGCCGCAGCCGTGGCGGCACCGGCGCCCGCACCGAGATTGTCGACGCCGGGCGGCGTCTTGCGGCCGACTCCGGCGCCGCTCATCCCCGCGCCGCGCAGCACCCAGCTATGGTATGCAGCGGTGTTTCCGCAACTGCTCGAGGCGCAGCCGTCGGCGCCGGGGCAAGCGCCGCCATCGGCGCAGTCGCCGGAACCGTCGCCGATGTCCGTCTTGCAGCGCTTGAGTCTGCACGCGCAGCAATTCACGTCGCTCGTGAGCATCGAACCGCCGAATGCCCTGCTGCTCGAAGTCAAGGGCAGCCTCAAATTGTTCGGCTCACTCGGGCAGTTGCATGCGCTCATCGATGCGCGCTGGAAGACCCTCGCGCTGCAAGCATCGAGCGCCGTCGCTCCCTCGACGCTCGCGGCGCTGTGGTGCGCCCGCGGCGGCTTGTCCTTGGCTCTCGAGGACCGTGCGGCGCTGGCGGGCCGCTTGGCGCAGCTGCCGGTCGCTTGCACGGCCTGGGATGCCGATCGATTGCAAACTTTGCGCTCGATGGGCATTACGCGCTTGGGTGAATTGCTGCGCTTGCCGCGAGCCGGGCTTGCGCGCCGCTTAGGTCCCTCCGCGGTTCTCGATCTGGATATCGCCTTGGCAAGGCAGCCCGGACCGCGCAGAGCATTCGTACGGCGCCGGCGATTTCGCGAGCGATGTGAGTTCGAGACGGAAATCGACAGCGTCGCGTATCTCGACAAGGCGCTCGAACCCTTGATCGGCCGCTGTGCGCGGTTCCTCTGCGAGCGGCAGGCCGGTGTCCAATCCTTGGAGCTCAAGCTGCGCCACCGCACCGGGCCCGCGACGCGGGTGCATCTGGGGCTCGCGAGCGCCACGAGCGAGCGGCGCCGCTTGGCCGACGTGCTCGAACAACGATTGAGCCGACTCGAATTGCCGGCGCCGGTGCGTGCGCTCGAACTCGTCTCAGGCGCTCTGCAGCCGCTATCGGCCGTCTCGCTCGATGCATTCAGCGGGTTCGGCAATGCCGGCGGCCCCGATACGGCGGCGCAGCTCGTGGAGCGCTTGCGGGCGCGTCTCGGCGAGAATGCGGTCTACAGCATCTCGCCGGTTCCCGAACACCGACCCGAAGCGGCCTGGCGCCGCGTCCATGAGCTGCATCTGGCCGCGACGCTCGCCGCCGCGGCGGAGAGGTGGCCTGAGGCGATGCCTCGGCCGGTGTGGCTGCTCGATGAACCCTTGCTGCTGTCGCAGCACGCAGCGCTGCAGCGGGGCGCCTGGATTCTGGAGCAA
Source organism: uncultured Gammaproteobacteria bacterium (assembly GCA_963782845.1). Taxonomy (GTDB): domain Bacteria; phylum Pseudomonadota; class Gammaproteobacteria; order Steroidobacterales; family Steroidobacteraceae; genus Bog-1198. The sequence continues at coordinate 43,780 of CAWALM010000006.1, forward strand.
GGTCCCGAGCGCATCGAAAGCGGCTGGTGGGACGGCAAAGGCGTCGCCCGCGACTATTATTGCGCACGCCAAATGCAGGGCGCCAAGCTGTGGATTTTTCAGGAACGGCATACGAAGTGCTGGTATCTGCACGGCGTGTTCGCGTGAGAGCGCCGCAGCCGTGTACGCCGAATTGCATGCCTTGAGCAATTTCTCCTTTCTGCGCGGCGCTTCCCAGCCCGAAGAGCTGGTCGCGCAGGCCAAATGGCTCGGCTATCGGGCACTCGCGCTCACCGATGAGTGCTCGCTTGCCGGCATCGTGCGCGCGCATACGGCCGCCAAGGAGCACGGGCTCGCGCTGATCGTCGGAGCGGAGTTGCGCTGCGCGGATGAGCTCAAGCTCGTCGTGCTCGCGACGAGCCGCGCGGGCTACGGGGCCTTGAGCCGCTTGATCAGCCGGGCGCGGCGCGCGAGCGCCAAGGGCAGCTATCTGCTCGCGCGCGAGCATCTCGAGCGCGCGCTCGATGGCTGCCTGCTGATCTGGCTGCCGGGTGAGGGCAGGGAGCCGCGAAGCCTGCCGCGAGGAGCAGGGGCGCTGGTTGCGCGAGCGCTTCGCCGGGCGCCTGTGGCTCGGCGTCGAGCTGCTGACGAGCGGCTTCGATGCGCGCCGTTTCGCGCTGCTCGAAGCGCTCGGCAAGGCGCTGGATATTCCCCGGGTCGCCGCCGGCGACGTGCACATGCATCGGCGCGGCCGCCGCGCGTTGCAGGACGTGTTGACGGCCATTCGGTTGAACACCCCGATTCATGCGGCGGGTTTCGCGTTGTTTCCGAACGGCGAACGCTGCTTGCGTCCCTTGGGCCGTCTGCAGGAGCTGTATCCCGCGCCGCTGCTCGCGGCCACGCTCGAGATCGCCGAGCGCTGCCGGTTCAGCCTCGATGAACTGCGCTACGAGTATCCCGAGGAGATCGTGCCCGCGCACGCGACGCCGACGAGTCATTTGCGCGATCTCACGGAACGCGGCGCCCGCAAACGTTGGCCTGCGGGTGCGCCGAAGGAGGTGCGCGAGGGCATCGAGCACGAGCTGCGCTTGATCGCCGAACTCAGCTACGAGCCGTTCTTTCTGACCGTGCACGACATCGTGCAGTTCGCGCGCTCGCAAGGCATTCTTTGCCAGGGGCGCGGGTCCGCGGCCAACTCCACGGTCTGCTATTGCCTGCGGATCACCGAGGTCGATCCGTCGCGCATGTCGATGCTGTTCGAGCGCTTCATTTCGAAGGAGCGCAACGAGCCGCCCGACATCGACGTGGATTTCGAACATGAGCGGCGCGAAGAGGTCATTCAGTACATTTACGGCAAGTACGGCCGCGAGCGCGCCGCGCTCGCCGCCACCGTCATCTGCTACCGTCCGCGCAGCGCGCTGCGGGACGTCGGCAAGGCCTTGGGGCTCGAGCCCGAGCAGGTCGACCGCCTCGCGAAGGGCATCCAGTGGTGGGACGGGCAGCGCATCGACCCGGAGCGCATCCGCGCATCCGGGTTCGATCCGCGAGATCCGCGGATTGCGCGCCTGATCGCGCTCGCGAGCGAAATCCTGGGCTTCCCGCGGCATCTGTCGCAGCATGTCGGCGGCTTCGTGATCGCGCGCGGCCGCTTGGATGAACTCGTGCCGATCGAAAACGCGGCGATGCCGGAGCGCACGGTCATCGAGTGGGACAAGGACGACATCGACGCCTTGGGGCTGCTCAAGGTCGACGTTCTCGGCTTCGGCATGCTGACCGCGATACGCCGCGCGTTCGACCTCATCAATGCGTTCAGCTCCTGCGCGGCGGCCTCGGGCGACGCTGAATCTCGCGACGGTGCCGGCCGAAGACCCATCCGTCTACGAGATGATCTGCCGAGCCGACACCATGGGCGTGTTTCAAATCGAGTCGCGCGCGCAGATGGCGATGCTGCCGCGCCTGCGCCCGCGAAATTACTACGATCTCGTGATCGAGGTTGCGATCGTGCGTCCGGGTCCGATTCAGGGCGAGATGGTGCACCCGTATTTGCGCCGCCGCAGCGGCGAGGAGGCGGTGACTTATCCGAGCGAGGCCGTGAAGTCGGTGCTCAAACGCACCCTCGGCGTGCCGATCTTCCAGGAGCAGGTCATGCAGCTCGCGATCGTCGCGGCCGGGTTCACGCCCGGCGAAGCGGATCGCCTGCGCCGCGCGATGGCGGCCTGGAAGCGCAAAGGGGGCTTGGACTCGTTCGAGCGCCGCTTGATCGATGGCATGCGGGAGCGCGGCTACGGGGAGGTCTTTGCGCGGCAGCTGTTCAACCAAATTCTGGGCTTCGGCGAATACGGCTTCCCGGAATCGCATGCGGCGAGCTTCGCGCTGCTCGTCTACACCTCCGCGTGGCTCAAGCGCCACGAGCCGGCGGCATTTTGCGCCGCACTGATCAACAGCCAGCCCATGGGGTTTTATGCGCCGGCGCAACTCGTGCGCGATGCGCGCGCGCACGGCGTCGAGGTGCGCCCCGTGAGTGTGAGCGTCAGCGCCTGGGATTGCACGCTCGAGCGCTCGAGCGACGGCAAGCCGGCGCTGCGGCTCGGGCCTGCGGCTCGTGAGAGAGACTGTCGCGCGCCGGCGCCGCCCGCCTGCTCGCGGCGCGCGATGCCCGCGGGTTCACCCAGGTCACGGATCTGGCCGAGCGGGCGCAGCTCGATCGCGGCGATCTTGAAGCGCTCGCGGCCGCCGATGCGCTCGCAGACTTGAGCGGCCACCGCCATCGCGCCGTATGGCAGGTCAGCGGCGTCGAACGCGCGCTGCCCCTGCTGCCGGCCGCCACGGCCGTTGAGGAGGGGGTACCGCTGCTGCGCGCGCCCCGGGAGGGCCAGGAGATCGTGGCCGACTACGGTAGCGTGGGACTCACCCTGCGGCGCCATCCGCTCGCGCTGCTGCGCGAACGACTGGCGCAACGCGGCATCACGCCGACCCAGGATCTTTGGGATCTGCCGAACGGCAAACGGATCCGCACGGCCGGCCTCGTGATCACCCGTCAGCGGCCCGGCAGCCGCGGGCGGGGTGACCTTCGTGACGATGGAGGACGAAACCGGCTACGTGAATTTGATCGTCTGGGAGCGCGTCGCGAGCGCGCAGCGCGCCGCCTTGCTCGAATCGCGGCTGCTCGAGGTGCGCGGCAAAATACAAAGAGAGGGTGATGTGCTGCACGTCATCGCGGAGCAGCTCACCGATCTTTCCGTGCTATTGGGGCAACTCGTGGTCGAGTCACGGAATTTTCACTAGCGCTGGCGGGTTGGTCGGATGCGCTCAGCGGCCCTTCTTCTTCTTTCGCGCCGGCCGATCCGCGCCCGCGGGCGCGGCTTCGCATCGTCGCCTTCGCCGCGGATATCGTAATCGTCGAAATCGCTGAGCAGCTCCGCGGTCCGGCGCTCCTCCATGACGCGCTCGAGCCGCCGCCAGGCAGGCTCCGCTCCCTTCGGGGCCCGCCGCCGCTGCGAATCGACGTCCCGCATGATGTGATCGACGTCGACGTCATCGCCGCCCGGTGCGGACTCCTCCGCATCTTCTTCCTCGAATTCGTCCGATTCCGGTTTCTCGCTCATGCCACCGAAGCCTTGGCTTCATCCAGAAGTACAGTGCTCACGCGCGCGTTTATAAACGGAAATGCGCCAAGTACGCAATACCACCCGCAGCCTCTTAATGTGAGCTACTTCACGAGGTCATTCAATTGAAAGATCGGCAGCAATAGCGCAATGACGATGAACATCACGACCGCGCCCATGAATACGACCATGAAGGGTCCGAGCAGATTGGTCATGGTCGCCAGCAGGCCGTCCATTTCGCGTTCTTGATTGCTGGCGGCCCGCTCCAACATTTTTTCCAGCTCGCCGCTGCTTTCGCCGCTCGAGATCAAATGAATCATCATGGGAGGAAAGATCTTGCGGGCCGCCAAGGACTTGCCGATCGGCGCGCCCTCGCGCACCCGCAGCGCCGCATCGACGACGGCTTGCTTCATGGGCACGTTGTTGACGACGTCGGCGGAGATCTTGAGCGCCTCGAGCACCGGCACCGCGCTTGCGGTCAGAATGCTGAAGGTGCGGGCAAAGCGCGCCGTATTGAGGCCGCGGATCAGCTTGCCGGCAAGCGGCACTTTCAACAGAAAGCTGTGAAATCGCAGCAGCGCAGCCGGCGCCCGGAGCCAGCGAGAAAATCCCCAGCCGATCACCGCGATGCCGATCAGGCCATAGAACCAGTAATGGCGCACGAAGTCGCTGCTGCCGATCAGGATGCGGGTTGCAATGGGGAGTTCCTGGTGCCCCTGCTCAAAGACCGCCACCACCTGCGGCACCACGTAGGCGAGCAGGAACGACACGATCGCGAACGACAGCACCATGAGCACGATCGGATAGACCAGGGCGTTGCTGACCTGTTGGCCCATGACCTGGCGCGATTCGGTGAAGTCGGAGAGCCGCTCGAGCACCTGGTCGAGCTTTCCCGATTGTTCTCCGGCTGCCACGGTTGCGCGGTAGATCTCGGGGAAAGCCTGCGGAAAGTCGCGCAGCCCGTCGGCGAGCGGGTGCCCTTCGACGACCTTGCTGCGCACGCCCAGAATGATCCGCTGGACACGCGGCTTCTCGGTCTGCTCGGCGACCGCCTGCAGCGACTCCTCGAGCGGCAGTCCGGAATGCAGCAGCGTCGCGAGCTGGCGGGTGAGCAGCGCCAGATCGAGCGTCGATATACCGCGGCGCATGAATCTGCGTCGCCTGCTTTGCGTCTGTTCGCTCTTGGCCGCTTCCTGGATTTCCATCGGCAGCAGCTGCTTCTCGCGCAGCAGCTGGCGCACGTGTTTCGGGGTGTCGGCTTCGATGAGCCCCTTGCGTTCCTTGCCCTGCGCGTCGAGCGCGGTATATTCGAACGCGGCCATCAATCTTCGCGCGTGACGCGCAGTACCTCTTCGAGCGTCGTTTCCCCGGCGAGCACTTTGCGGCGCCCGTCGTCGCGGATGCCGGGACTCGAGGTGCGCGCGTAGCGCTCGAGTTCCTGCTCGGAGGCCCCGTCGTGGATCATCGTGCGCATGTGATCGTCCACCGGGATCAGCTCATAAATGCCGGTGCGGCCCCGGTATCCGGTGCCGATGTCGTTGCTCGGCCGGTACAGCTGCACCGGCTCGCCGTTCGGATCCAAGTTGAGCAGCCGCCGCTCGTATTCCTGGGCCGTGAACGGAACTCGCGTGGCCGGATTCAGCACGCGCACGAGCCGCTGCGCGAGCACCCCGATCAAGCTCGAGGACAGCAGGAATGGTTCGATGCCCATGTCACGCAGGCGTGTGACTGCTCCGACCGCCGTGTTCGTGTGCAGCGTCGAGAGCACCAAATGCCCCGTCAAGCTCGCCTGCACGGCGATCTGCGCGGTCTCGAGGTCGCGGATTTCGCCGATCATGACAACGTCCGGATCTTGCCGCAGGATCGCGCGCAAGCCGCGCGCGAACGTCATCTCGACCTTGGTGTTGACCTGGGTCTGGCCGATGCCGTCGATGTAATACTCGATCGGGTCCTCGACCGTCATGATGTTGCGCATGTTGTCGTTGATGCGCTCGAGCGCGGCGTAGAGCGTCGTGCTCTTGCCGGAACCCGTGGGTCCGGTCACGAGAATGATGCCGTGCGGTTTGTGAATGATGTCGTCCATGACCTCCTGGGTACGGCTGTCCATGCCGAGCGAGGTCAGCTCGATGCGGCCGGCCTGCTTGTCGAGAAGGCGCAGCACCACGCGTTCGCCGTGGCCGGACGGCAGCGTCGAGACGCGCACATCGACCGCGCGCCCGGCGATGCGCAATGAAATTCGGCCGTCCTGCGGCAGGCGGCGTTCGGCGATATCGAGCTTCGACATGACCTTGATGCGCGAGACGACGAGCGGCGCGACCGCGCGCTTGGTTTGCAGGACCTCGCGCAGCACGCCGTCGACTCGAAAACGGATCACGAGCCGATTCTCGAACGGTTCGATGTGGATGTCCGATGCGCTCTCTTTGACGGCCTGGGTCAGCAGCGCGTTGATGAGCCGGATGATCGGCGCCTCATCGTCGCTTTCCAGGAGGTCGGAGGATTCCGGGATGTCTTCGGCGAGGTCCGCAAGGTCCGTATTGTCGTCGAGGCTCTCGAGCATCTGCATCGCGGCACCGGATCCGGCTTCATAGGCGAGGCGCAGCATCAGATCGAATTGTTCGACCGACACGCGCTCGAGCTTGAGCGGCACTCCGACGAAACGGCGCACCTCGGCAAGCGAGAGCGGCGAGACTCCCGGCCGGCAAAGGATTTCGGCGCAGCCGTCGATGACGCCGCGCAGCAGCACGCCGTGGCGTTTCGCGAACGGAAACGAGAGTTTACGCGGCTGCGCCGTGTCCTTGGCTTCGGCCGCGGGCTCGATCTCCGCGCTCATGGTGTCGGCGTCGGTGTCGGCTTCGGTGCGCGGGTTGCGGCGTCGACGGTTGCGGCGTCACGATCGGCGCCTCCGGCACGAACTGGGGTGCGGCGCCCGCTGCATTCGTGGGCTCCGCGGGACCGGCGGGGCGCACCTGCGGCGGCAACGGCGGCGGGGCGATCATCGGTTGCTTCTCGCCCGGCAGCAGCGTGACGCGCCCGTGATTCAAGGTCTTCTGGTCCTGGCGAACGCCGTTGTACTTCTCTTCGCTCAGGGATTCAGTTTGCACGTCGTCGCGCAGAATGCGCGGCCGGATGAATACCATGAGATTCTTTTTCTGCCGCGACCCGCTGCGCGACTTGAACAGGTTGCCGAGGATCGGAATCGCGCCGAGCCCCGGGACCCGGTCCTCGCTCTCGGTGACCGTATCGGACATCAGGCCGCCGAGCACGATCACGCCGCCGTCTTCGATTAGGATCGTCGTCTTGATCGAGCGCTTGTTCGTGGAAATGTCGGCCGAATCGGTGAGCTTCGCGCCGGGCGACGAGTCTTCTTGTTCGATCTTGAGCTGAACCGTATTTCCCTCGCTGATATGCGGCGTGACCTTGAGGATCGTGCCGACCTCCTCGCGTTGGATCGTCTGGAATGGACTCGTCGTGCCGCCGACAGCCGCAGTCGAATTCGTGTAGGAGCCGGTGATCAGCGGGATCTCCTGGGTCACTTTGACCTCGGACTCCTCGTTGTTCATCGTGATCAGCGTCGGCGCCGAAATGATGTTGCTGCTGCCGTCGCTGCGCAGCGCTTGGATCAGCGCCGCGAAATTGATGCCGGAGTTCGGGTTGTAGCGGCCAACCGCGAAGGTGGCTCCCGTGCCGATCGTCGAACTGCTGATCGCAGAGGCGGCCGAGCCGACGCCGGTGGTCGTCGTGCCGGTGACTCCGCTGACCCCGCCCGAACTGAAGCCGATCGCGGCAGCCGCAAGATCGACGATACTGGTGCCGGATCCCGGCAGGTTGACGATGCCAGCGGCGGTATTGTTGCCTTCGGTGATCCATTGCACGCCGAGGTTCGAGCTCTTGTTGACGTCGATTTCGACGATGATCGCCTCGACCTCGACTTGCGCGCGCCGGATATCGAGTTTGTCGATGACCGCCATCAGCGACTTCATGATCTTCGGCGGCGCCGTGATGATCAGCGCATTGGTCGGTACGTCGGCCCAGAGCGTCACGCTGGCGTCGAGATTCGATGAGCCGGAGCCGCCGCTGACGCTCGATTGCGGCGCGCTCGGGATCGCGCCGCCGCCGGGTCCGCCTTGGGCCTTGGCGGTCGCGGTCGCCTGGCCTTTGAGCTTTTCGGCGAGCTTCTCTGCATCCGCGTAGCGCAGGTAGCGGACCTCCGTGTCGCCGGCGCCGCCTTTCTTCGGCGTATCGAGGCTGATGATCAGCGCCTTGATCTTGAGGCGGACCGACTTCTCGCCGCTGATTAGGATGCTGTTGGTGCGCTCGTCGGCGACCACCTTGACGGTACTGACCTCGCCGCCCTGCGCGGCGCCCTGGTTGAGCTGATTGACGACACGCACCAATTCCGAGGCGCTCGCATTGTGCAATTCCACGAGATCGTAGGGTTCATCGCCGCTCTGATCCATGCGCTCGACGATGTGCAGAATGCGACTCACATTGCTCGCGCGATCCGAGATGATCAGCATGTTCGCCGCGCCGAATGCCGCCAAGTGTCCATATTGCGGGGTCAGGGGTTTGAGTATCGGGACCAATTGCGTCGCGCTGATGTTCTTCAGCTGAATGATCTGGGTCACGATTTCGTCGGACGACGAGCTCACGTCATTCGGCAAGTCATTGGACGGCAACTGCCGGACTTCGGTGTTCGGCACGATCTTGATGACCTTGCCGGCCGGTACCGCGGCGTAGCCATAAACCTGCAATACCGCAAGAAACGCTTCGTAGAAGGCCGCCGGCGACATCGGCGTCGAGGACAGCATCGTGACCTTCGCATTGACGCGCGGGTCGATGATGAAATTCTTTCCCGTGACCTCGCTGACCGCCTGAATGATCTGGCTGAGGTCCGCTTCCTTGTAGTTCGGCGTGATCGTTGCGCCTTCCTGCTGCTTGGGCGGCAGCGGCCCGGCGCTCGACAGCGCTGCCATCGAGAGCAGGGTGGTCAGGGCGCAAATCGCCGTCGTTCGCGGAAGTCTATGCATATTGATTGCGTCCCATATCATAAGTCTCGGGTGTCAGTCGCGTTCGACCAGCGGCCGGGCAATTCGTTTAATTCAAGGTTTTCCGGACTCAAGGCTCCTGCGTCGGCCCTGTCCCGCGCCCGCCCGGAGGTGCGGGAGGAGTGTCCTGCGCAGGTGAGGGGACCGCAACCGGGGCCGTGGCAGCCCCGTTCGGGAGCGTGACGGCCGGGGCCGGTGCCGCGTTTTCGTTGCCGAGCGCCGATTCCGGGGCTTGCGGCGGCGGCAGGGTCACGTTGCTCGAACCTTGCCCCGGCGCGGCGGGCGCCGCTGCGAGGTCTTTGCTGGCCTCGCTCGCGACCTGGGCGATATTCATCGACACGTCGATGGTCTGGCCGCCGCGCTCGATCGTGACCGTGGCGTTTGCCGACGACTGGATCGTATTGAAGATCTCCTGGCCGTGCTGCGGATCATCGAGTGTCGTCCCGTTGATCGCCGTTACCAAATCCCCGGGCCGCAGTCCCAAGCCGTTGAAAGCCGCGCGGTTGCGGCCTGGATAGACGCGGAAGCCGCGCAGTTTGCCGGCCTTGTTGTCATAGGAGGCGACTGTGCGCATGACTTCGTTGAGCAAACCCGGGTCCTGCTGGACCATGCGGCGCACGTTTTCCAGATTGGCGGCCGTGTTCGGATCGGCCCCGATTTGACGCCGCGCCGCCGGCGCGCCGCCGGCGAGCAGCAATCGCGGCAGAGTCAGCGTTTCGAGCGCCCCGCCGCGATCCAGAATCACGTGGTCGAGATAGACCGCGTGCAGCAAGGCGCCGCCGACGTTGTCGCCAACTGAATACACCTTGGACGGGCCGCCGTCGACGATGATTGCAATACCGTGTTTTGGGTCTTGGGTCGCGATCGTGCCGGCGAGCACGAGGTTTGCGCTGGATTGCGGTGCGTTGCTCTCATCCTGGGTCGGGCGCGGCGGGATGCCGAACAAGTGCGCTGCGACGATGCCCTGCACGTCGACGCCGGGCGCGTGATTGGACCGCAGCGGGGGGCGCGGCGGCGGCAGTTGCACCGATTTCACGGGACTTGCGCCCCAAAAAGTCTGGGTCAGCAGCGCCAATTCGACGGCAATCAGTGCCGCGAGCACCAACGACACCAGCCAGGGGCCGTTTTGAGGCAACTGGGACAGCCATTCATTGATGCGCGTTTGGGCCATATGCGGATCGTAGACGTTAGTCGAGTCTTTGCGGCGCCTGCGGGGCCGAAGCTCGCCCACTTCATGGTAAAGAGTGCAATGATACGGGCTCCTTGCTTGGCTGCTCAAGCATTTGTTTTTCCTTATTAAAGTCCCCTAACATCAATCGGCGACATTTGCGTGATTGGGCGTCGTTGGGACCCACGTCTTGTAAAGCGGGGTGCCGCGCCCTATAAACTGAGATCTGATGAGTGATATCGAAAGAGGTCGCGATGGGACAGGTTTGGTCGTCGAGGAAGCGGCGCCGAAGCTCAAGCGTCCGCCTCTTTTTCAAGTGGTTTTGATCAACGACGACTATACCCCGATGGAGTTCGTCGTCGACATCTTGCAGCGATTCTTCGGGATGGACAGGACCAAGGCGACCCGCGTTATGCTGGAGGTCCATAAGAAAGGCAAAGGAGTGTGCGGCGTCTTTACATTTGAGATTGCGGAGACCAAGGTGGCTCAAGTGATCGCATACGCGCGACAACATCAGCATCCGCTGATGGCAACGCTAGAAGAGGCGTAACCAGTGCTCAGTCAAGAACTCGAATTTTGTTTGAACGACGCGTTCGCGGGCGCGCGCGAGGCGCGCCATGAATTCATGACCGTCGAACACCTGCTGCTCGCGATCGTCGATACGCCGAAGATCCGCGAAATCTTGAAGTCCTGCGGTGCCGACACGGCCAAGCTCAAGACCGAATTGAAGCAATTCATCGATCAGACGACGCCGCGCCTGCCGGTCGGCGAAGACCGGGACGTGCAGCCGACGCTCGGGTTCCAGCGCGTGCTGCAGAGGGCGGTGTTCCACGTCCAATCGAGCGGCAAGAAGGAAGTCACGGTCGCGAACGTGCTGGTGGCGATCTTCAGCGAAAAGCAGTCGCATGCGGCCTATCTGCTCAGTATGCAGGACGTGTCCCGCCTCGACGTCGTGAATTTCATCGCGCACGGGCTCTCGAAGGCCGGCGGCGAGGAGCGCAACGAGCGCGATACCGACGGCAGCTCGGCGGATGCGGAGCGCGAGGCAGACGGCGGCGGAAGTGCGCTCGAGAAGTATTCGACGAACCTCAACGAGGCGGCGCGCAAGGGCAAGATCGATCCCTTGATCGGACGCAAGCTCGAGGTCGAGCGCACGATCGAGATCCTGTGCCGCCGCCGCAAGAATAACCCCCTGTACGTCGGCGAAGCCGGGGTCGGCAAGACCGCGATCGCCGAGGGCCTCGCGCGCATGATCGTCGAGAACAAGGTTCCCGACGTGCTGCTGGACGCGACCATCTACTCGCTCGACATGGGCTCGCTGGTGGCGGGCACGAAATATCGCGGCGATTTCGAGAAGCGGCTCAAGGCCGTGCTCGCCGAGGTCAAAAAGCAGCCCGGCGCGATTCTGTTCATCGACGAGATCCACACCGTGATCGGTGCGGGCGCCGCATCGGGCGGCGTCATGGACGCCTCGAACCTCATCAAGCCGGCGCTCGCCAACGGCGAACTGCGCTGCATCGGCTCGACGACCTACAGCGAGTACCGCGGGATATTCGAGAAGGATCACGCGCTCGCGCGCCGCTTCCAGAAGATCGACGTGTCCGAACCCTCGGTGCAGGACACGGTCGACATCCTGCGCGGCTTGAAGTCCCGCTACGAAGAGCATCACGGCATCATGTACGAGGACGATGCGCTGCAGGCCGCCGCGGAGTTGGCGGCGCGGCACATCAACGACCGTCACATGCCGGACAAGGCGATCGACGTCGTCGACGAGGCGGGCGCGAATTTGCGCCTGCAGCCGGTCGAGAATCGCGGTTCCTCGGTCACCGTGACGCATATCGAGAATGTGGTTGCGCGCATCGCACGGATTCCGCCGAAGAACGTTTCGCTGTCGGATCGCGACGTGCTACGCAATCTCGAGCGCAACTTGAAGCTCACGATCTTCGGTCAGGACAAGGCCATCGAGGCGCTTGCCGCCGCGATCAAGATGTCGAGGTCCGGGCTCGGCGATCAGCGCAAGCCCGTGGGCTCGTTCCTGTTTTCAGGTCCCACCGGCGTCGGCAAGACCGAGGTCACGCGGCAGTTGGCGATTGCGATGGGCGTCGAATTCGTGCGCTTCGACATGTCGGAGTACATGGAGCGCCATACGGTCTCGCGCCTCATCGGTGCGCCGCCCGGATACGTGGGGTTCGACCAAGGCGGGCTGCTCACCGAGGCGATTTCCAAGCATCCGCACTGCGTGCTGCTGCTCGATGAAATCGAGAAGGCGCACCCCGACGTGTTCAACTTGCTGCTGCAGGTCATGGATCACGGCACGCTGACCGACAACAACGGGCGCAAGGCGAACTTCCGCCATGTCGTCATCGTCATGACGACCAACGCGGGTGCCTTCGAGATGAGCCGCCCGACGATCGGCTTCACGCAATCCGACTCGGTTTCCGATGGCATGGAGGCGATCCGTCGTCTTTTCTCGCCTGAGTTTCGCAATCGGCTGGACGCGGTCATTCAGTTCGGCGCGCTCGACCAGGCGACGATCGAGCGGGTTGTCGACAAGCTGCTGGTCGAGGCCGAGGCGCAGCTCGAGCACAAGCACGTCTCGATTTCGGTCGATGAACCGGCGCGCCGCTGGATCGCCAAGCGCGGCTACGACCCGAAAATGGGCGCGCGACCGATGGCGCGCATCATCCAGGAATTCATCAAACGTCCGCTTGCCGAGGAGCTGCTGTTCGGCAAGCTCGTCAACGGCGGCCACGTCGAAGTGACCTTGAGCGAGGACGGCGAGAAACTCAAGCTCGAGACCCGTGCGGCCAACGAGCCCGCGCTGCTGTCGCACGAGAGTTGAGGCGCGGAAACGCGTAAGCGGTGGGCGCCGGGGCGGGGATCCCCTCGGAGCGGCGGCCTATCTGCCGCGGTAGACGATACGTCCCTTGGTCAGGTCATACGGGGTCATCTCGACCGTCACCTGATCGCCGGTCAATATGCGGATGTAATTCTTGCGCATCTTGCCGGAAATATGCGCCGTGACGACGTGGCCAGTCTTGAGCTTGACTCGAAACGTTGTGTTCGGCAGCGTCTCGACGACTTCGCCCTCGAACTGAATTGCCTCTTCTTTTGACATGCTTCCTTATGGTGTGACTTGCGCGACGTCTGAAACCGCGCGCATTGTGCATAAAGCACCCCGGTAAAGCAATTTAAGCGCCGCCTTCTGCCCACGAGCCGCACGGCTGGCGCCGCACGTAGTGACGCAGCAGAGCCGTGAATTCCCGTCTCGACAGCTCGCGCGCCCCGAGACTTGCCAGATGTGCACTCGCCACCTGGCAGTCGATGAGCTGGATGCCGCGCCGGCCGCATTCGGCGACCAGGCGCGCGACTGCGACCTTCGAGGCGTCGCGCTCTCGGCTGAACATCGATTCGCCGAAGAAAACGCCGCCGAGCTGCAGGCCGTAGAGACCGCCGACCAGGCGGTCGTCGTGGTAGGTTTCCACGGAATGTCCAAATCCGAGCGCGTGCAGCTCCTCGTAGGAGGCGATCATCTCGGCGTTGAGCCAGGTATCGGCGCCCGAGGCACGCGGCGCTGCGCAGGCCCTTATCGTCGCCCCGAACGCCCGGTCGAGCCGCGTCGAATAGGGCCCGTGGCGGATCGTCTTCGCGAGGCTGCGCGAACACTTGAATTCCTCTGGAAACAAGACCATACGAGGATCCGGCGACCACCAGAGGATCGGCTGCTGCGACGAATACCAAGGGAAGACGCCGCGCTCATAGGCGGCGAGCAGCCGGGACGGGCGCAAGTCGCCGCCCGCCGCGAGCAGCCCCGGCGGGTCGCGCAGCGCCTGCTCGACCGGTGGGAACCAGTCCGTTTCGGCATGTTCACCGAGCCAAACGAGCCGGCTCAGAGGCGTAGCTCCCCGTCTGTTTCGCGATGGTAGGGTACATGCTCGCTGACGGCGGCCGCATATTGTTCGACGCCACGGGCCTCGCGCGCCGCAAAGTCGCCGATCGCGGCCGCGAAGCGCGGGTCGGCGATCCAATGCGCGGAGCCGGTCAGCGTCGGCACGAAGCCGCGCGGCACTTTGTGCTCTCCCTGCGTGCCAGGCTCGAAGCGCTGCAACTTGTGTTCGATGCAATATTCGATGCCCTGGTAATAACAGGTTTCGAAATGCAAGCTGTGATAGTTGCCGCCGGCACCCCAGTAGCGGCCGTAAAGGGCGTCGGCGCCGACGAAGAAAACCGCCACGGCGATCGGCTCCGAGCCCTGGCGCGCGATCTTCAACATCAGCTGCTCCGGCATGCTCGCTGCGATGCGCTTGAAAAAGTCCAAGTTCAAGTACGGTTCGTGCCCATGCCGATAAAAGGTGTCGGCATAGAACGGGTAGATCTGATCCCAGAGCGCCGCATCGATCTCGCCGCCGAGCCGCGTCTCGAACTCGATGCCGGCCTCTGCGACGCGGCGGCGCTCGCGCTTGGCCTTTTTGCGCTTCTCCGCGGTAAACGTCGCCAAAAACGCCTCGAACGACTCATAGTCGTGGTTGAACCAATGGAATTGGCAATCGCGCCGCCGGATCAGCCCGGCGCCGCGCAATGCTTTCTCGCTGTCGCGCGTCAGGAAACAGCACGTGCCAAGAAGACAAGTCGTGAGCGCGGGTGTAGTCGATTGCCGCCGCGATCAAGCGCGCGCGCGTCGACGCCGCATCCGCCTGCGCCGCGACCAGCAGGCGCGCGCCGCACACCGGCGTGAACGGCACGGCCGACAGCAGCTTCGGATAATAGGGCAAGCCGTGCTGTGCATAGGCGTTCGCCCAGGAGAAATCGAACACGAATTCGCCGCGCGAGTGGCTCTTTAAGTAGAGCGGCGCGGCGCCGACGGCATGGCCGTACGTATCCTCGAGTACGAGATGCCGCGCGGTCCAGCCGGTGCGCGGCGCGACGCAGCGCGACTCTTCGAGCGCCAGCAAGAACTCGTGGCGCAGGAACGGCTGGGCGGTTCCCGCCAGCGCGTTCCAGGCCTGCGGCGCGATTTCCGCGATGCTGGACAGAAAGCGCGTGCGTCCGGCCTGTGCGGTCACGCGTGCACGGTGCGCCGTATGCTGTGGGATTCGGTTTCCATGAGTTCCAAAAAACGATCGGCGTCGAGGGCTGCCATGCAGCCGGTGCCGGCCGAAGTCACCGCTTGGCGATAGACATGGTCGGCGACGTCGCCGGCGGCGAACACGCCCGGGATCGAGGTCGCCGTGGCGTCGCCTACGCTGCCGCCCTTGACGATGATGTAGCCGCCGCGCATCTCGAGCTGATGTTCGAACAGGTGGGTATTCGGCTGATGTCCGACCGCGATGAAAACCCCGTCGACTGAAATCGTGCGCATGGCTCCGCCCGGCACTGCCCGCAAGCGCGCGCCGGTCACGCCGGTTTCGTCGCCGAGGATCTCGTCGATTTCATGATTCCAGACGATGCTGGCCTTGCCGGCGGATTCGGCTGCAAATAGCCGATCCTGCAGAATTTTTTCGGAGCGCAGCTTGTCGCGCCGATGGATCAGGGTCACGTGCGAGGCGATGTTGGTGAGGTACAGCGCCTCCTCGACGGCGGTGTTGCCGCCGCCGACGACCGCGACCGCTTTGCCGCGGTAGAAGAAGCCGTCGCAGGTTGCACAGGCCGAGACGCCCTTGCCGCGGTACAGTTCCTCGGACGGCAGTCCGAGGTATTTTGCCGATGCGCCGGTCGCGATGATCAGCGCGTCGCAGCTGTACTCGCCGCTGTCGCCGAACAGGTGAAACGGCCGCTGACGCAACTCGACGCGATTGATGTGGTCGAAGATGATGTCGGTCTTGAAGCGTTCTGCGTGCAGGCGCATGCGTTCCATGAGCGCAGGGCCCTGCAGCCCCTCGACGTCGCCCGGCCAATTGTCGACATCGGTCGTCGTCATGAGCTGGCCGCCTTGTTCGAGGCCCGTGATCAAAACCGGCGCCCGGTTGGCGCGGGCGGCGTAAACGGCGGCCGTGTAGCCGGCGGGGCCAGAGCCTAGAATGACGAGACGGCTATGCCGGGTGACGCTCATGCGAAATGTTCCTTGTGTTGCAGTACAAGCATGGTAAGGAAATCTGAAGGGTTCGGCCAATTACCGCAAGGCAGCGTTGCCGATCTGCGACGCAGGTTGGCGGTCTCGCGCAAGGTCGGTTACTATTACATATTATTCAACTAGTTAAGAAGTAAATATCATTAAAGGTCTAGAACTAAGTGCCGCCGAAGAAAGCAAGCCGTCCAAGAGCAAATCCAAGCTCTCGGCCGCAGTCGAGCGCTCGCTGCGCGAAGGCACGCTGTGGATCTTGAGCGCGCTCGCGCTGATCCTGTTGCTCGCGCTGATCACTTATCACGCGCGCGACGCGGGATTTTCCGACACCGGCGAGCCGGGCGCGGTCGCCAATTGGATCGGTCCGATCGGGGCATGGACCTCGAGTTTCTTGTTCTTCCTGTTCGGGCGCCCTGCGTATTTGCTGCCGGTAATGCTCGCCTATGCGGGCTGGCTCGTGCACAAGGAGCAGGGGCTCGGCGATCCGCGCTCGCGCATCAATACGGTGCTGCGCACGTTCGGCTTCGTGCTGACGTTGCTGACGAGCTGCGGCCTTGCGACGCTGCATTGGGACGGATCCGGTCTGCCGAACAACGCCGGCGGCGTGCTCGGCGACCTGGTCGGGACGGGCAGCGCGCGCGGGCTCGGATTTCTCGGCGCGACCCTGTTGCTGCTCGGCCTGTGGTTTGCGGGGGTTGCGCTGTTTCTCGGACTGTCGTGGTTCGCGGTCATGGATGCGCTCGGTGCGCGCACGCTGCAGGCGATCGAGTGGACTCGCAAGAAGCTCGACCAGCGACGCGAACTCGCCTCGGGCCAGCAGCGCAAGCAGGCGCGCCAGGACGTCGTGCGCGAGGAGCAGAAGAAGATCGCGAATCGCACCCCGCCGCGCATCGAAGCGGCCGCGCCGCTACCGGCCAAGAGCGACCGCGTCGAGCGCGAACGCCAAGTGCCGCTGTTCGAGGCGCCGACATCGAGCGAGCTGCCGGCTTTGTCGCTGCTCGATGAGCCCGGAGCGCGCGAAAGTTCATACTCGGCCGAGGCACTCGAGGCCATGTCGCGGCTCGTCGAGCTGAAACTGCGCGACTTCGGCGTCGAGGCCGAGGTCGTGGCCGTGCAGCCGGGCCCGGTGATCACTCGCTTCGAATTGCGTCCCGCGCCGGGCGTCAAGGTCAGCCAGATCAGCAATTTGGCCAAGGATCTGGCGCGTGCGCTTTCCTCGATCAGCGTGCGCGTCGTCGAGATCATTCCGGGCAAGTCGGTCGTCGGCCTGGAGATTCCGAACGAGAAACGCGAGATCGTCACGCTCGGGGAGATCATCAAGTCCAAGCCCTACGACGCGGTTGCCTCGCCGCTCGCGCTCGCGCTCGGCAAGGACATCGGTGGCATACCGGTCGTCGCCGATCTTGCGCGCATGCCGCACTTGCTGATCGCGGGCACCACCGGATCGGGAAAGTCCGTCGCGATCAACGCGATGGTGCTGAGTCTCGTCTACAAGGCGACGCCGGAGCACGTGCGCTTGATCATGATCGATCCGAAGATGCTCGAGCTCTCGGTATACGAGGGCATTCCGCACTTGCTCGCGCCGGTGGTCACCGACATGAAGCAGGCGGCGAACGCCTTGCGCTGGTGCGTCGCCGAGATGGAGCGGCGCTATCAGCTGATGTCGGCCCTGGGTGTGCGCAACATCGGGGGCTTCAATCGCAAGGTCAAGGATGCCGCGGAGGCGGGCAAGCCGATCAAGGATCCGATTCGCATGCAGAAGATCGCCCAGGGCGTGCCGGGAATCGTCGCCGAGGATGTGCCGGAGCTCACGAGCCTGCCGTTCATCGTCGTGATCATCGATGAACTCGCCGATCTCATGATGATCGTCGGCAAGAAGGTCGAGGAGCTGATCGCGCGTCTCGCGCAGAAGGCGCGCGCCTCCGGCATTCACTTGATCCTCGCGACGCAGCGGCCCTCGGTCGACGTGATCACGGGTCTCATCAAGGCCAATATCCCCTCGCGCATCGCCTTTCAAGTCTCGGCCAAGGTCGACTCGCGGACGATTCTCGATCAGAGCGGCGCCGAATCGTTGCTGGGCCACGGCGACATGCTGTATCTGCCGCCTGGCACCTCGATCCCGACGCGCATCCATGGAGCGTTCGTGTCCGACCAAGAGGTCCATCGCGTCGTCGCCGGACTCAAGGCGGCCTCGCCGCCGGTGTATATCGACGAGATACTCGAGGGACCGCGCAATCCCATCCCGGGATTTCCTTCGGACGACGAGGAGGCCGCCGAGGGCGGCGCCGTGGACGCCGAACAGGATCCGCTCTACGACGAGGCGGTGCGAATCGTCACCGAGACCCGCAAAGCGTCGATTTCCGGCGTGCAGCGGCGCTTGAAGATCGGCTACAACCGCGCCGCGCGGCTCGTCGAAGGCATGGAGGCCGCCGGATTGGTCGGGCCGCTGCAGCCGAACGGCTCACGCGAGATCTTCGGCGCTGCCCCGCCCGAGGAGTAAATCGATGCCGAAAACGCATTCACTCGCCGCTTGGGCGCTCGGCTGCTTGAGCCTCGTCGCCGCAGGAATTGCGGTCGGCGCCTCGGCCGCGAGCCGCGTCGAGGGGTACTTGAGCGGCGTGTCGAGCTGGTCGGCCGATTTCACCCAAACGATCGGCGACGACCACGGCAACGTGTCGCGCAGCGCGGCCGGGCACCTGTATTTGCAGCGGCCCGGAAAATTCCGCTGGGACTACACCGACCCATCCGAGCAGCTCGTGCTCGCCGACGGCGCAAAGCTCTGGTTCTACGACAAGGATCTCGCGCAGGCGAACGTGCGCGATGTGGACGCGACGCTTGCGAGCACGCCGGCGATGCTGCTCTCGAGCTCCGACCCCATCAGCAGCCAATTCGACATCGCGTCGCTTCCGATGAGCGGCGGGCTCGAATGGTTTCGCCTGACACCGAAGCGCGCGGGCACCGATTTCCAGTCCGTCAAAATCGGTTTCGCCAAGGGCGAGCTCTCGCAAATGGTGCTCGTCGATAAACTCAACGAGGTCACGCGATTGACGTTTTCGGGGGCGCAGCGCAATCCGCAGCTGCGGCCGGACCTTTTCTCATTCACTCCGCCGCCGGGAGTTGACGTGATCGGGCGCAACGGCCAGTGAAGGCGCTGCGCGACGGCAGCTACCGCCCGCTCGCTGATCGGCTGCGACCGCAGTCTCTCGACGAATACGTCGGGCAGTCGCATCTGCTCGGCGCCGGCGCGCCGCTGCGGCGCGCGCTCGAGGCGGGCCGTCCGCACTCGATGATCCTCTGGGGCCCGCCCGGAACCGGAAAAACCACGCTGGCGCGCCTGGTCGCAACCGGCGCGGAGGCCGAATTCGTCGCGCTGTCGGCGGTGCTCGCGGGCATCAAGGACATTCGTGCGGTAGTTGAACAGGCGCGCGCGCTGCGCGGCACCCGCGATACCGTGCTTGTTTCTCGATGAGGTCCATCGCTTCAACAAGTCGCAGCAGGATACTTTCTTGCCCTATGTCGAGGACGGGACCCTGATCTTCGTGGGCGCGACGACCGAGAACCCTTCGTTCGAAGTCAACAATGCGCTGCTGTCGCGCGCGCGCGTTTACGTGCTGAAAGCCCTCGAAGCCGCCGACCTCGCCGTGCTGCTCGATCGGGCGATCACCGATAGCGCGCGCGGCCTTGGGAGCCTCGGACTCGAGATTGACGCGGGCGCACGCGAACTGCTGCTCTCGGCCGCCGACGGCGATGCGCGGCGTATGCTGAATCTGCTCGAGACTGCGGCGGACCTCGCGGCTCCGCGCGGCGCATCCCGGCATCTGGACCTCGACACGATGCGCGCGGTCATCGGCAGCACCTACGTGCGCTTCGACAAGGGTGGCGAGAATTTCTACGACCAAATCTCCGCGCTCCACAAGTCGGTGCGCGGCAGCGACCCGGACGCCGCCCTGTACTGGCTTTGCCGCATGCTTGCGGGCGGCTGCGATCCTTTGTATGTTGCGCGCCGCGCGCTGCGCATGGCAAGCGAGGATATCGGCAATGCGGACCCGCGCGCGTTGACGCTCGCGCTCGAAGCCTGTGCGGTCTACGAGCGGCTCGGCAGTCCGGAAGGGGAACTCGCAATCGCGCAGGCGATCCTCTTCATGGCCTGCGCCGCCAAGAGCAATGCCGTTTACACGGCCTACAATGCCGCGAGCGCCGATGCGAAATCGCTCGGCTCGCTCGAGGTGCCGTTGCACCTTCGCAATGCGCCGACGCGCTTGATGAAAGAGATCGGCTATGGCAAGGGCTATCGATACGCCCACGATGAACCCGACGCGTATGCGGCCGGGGAGCGCTACTTCCCGGACGCAATGCCGGATCGCCGCTACTATGTTCCGGCGCCACGAGGCCTCGAGATCAAGATCGGCGAGGCGCTCGAGGCGCGCCGCGCGCGCGATCGGCAAAAGTCCGCGGCGCCGCGCCTGCCTGGCGCCGCCGGTACACCGAAGTCGTGATCGCATCCGCGCTTCGCCTACAATAGCGCGTCGACTTCGGCCGCCCCGACTAAAGGAAAGGATACATCGTGCTCGATCCCAAGCTGCTGCGCAGCGATTTGACCGGAGTGGCAGCGCAATTGGCGCGCCGCGGCTTCGTGCTCGACGTGGCCGGTGTCGCCGCGATCGAAGAGCGCCGCAAGTCGGTGCAGATCGAGGCGGACCGGCTGCGCGCCGAGCGCAATGCCAACGCGAAGGCGGTCGGCTACGCAAAGGCCAAGGGCGAGGATTGCGCCGCGCTGCTCGCGACCGGCGAGACCTTGAGCGTGGCGCTCGAGGGGGTTGCCAAGCAACTCGAGCAGCTGCAATCCGAACTCGAGAATCTGCAGCTGGGTCTGCCCAATATTCTGCACGCAAGCGTGCCGCCGGGCCGCGACGAGAACTCGAACGTCGAGATCCGCCGCTGGCGCGAGCCGACGGCGCTCGAGTTCGAGCCCAAGGATCATGTCGCGATCGGCGAGCGCTTGGGGATGGACTTCGAAGCCGCGGGACGCATCTCGGGCGCGCGCTTCGTGGTGATGACGGGTCCGCTCGCGCGCCTGCACCGCGCACTGATCCAGTTCATGCTCGACCTGCATGTCGGAGAACACGGCTACCGCGAAGCCTACGTGCCCTACCTCGTGCACGCCGAAGCGCTGCAGGGCACCGGTCAGCTGCCGAAGTTCGCGCAGGATTTGTTTGCGGTCAGCGGCGACCCCGGATATTTTCTGATCCCGACCGCCGAGGTGCCGGTCACGAATCTGGTGCGCGACCAGATACTAGGCGATGAGGCGCTGCCGTTGAAGTTCGTCGCGCATACGCCCTGCTTCCGTTCGGAGGCGGGCGCGGCGGGCAAGGACACGCGCGGCATGATTCGGCAGCATCAGTTCGAGAAGGTCGAACTCGTGCATATCGTGCGTCCCGATCAGTCGTACGAGGCGCTCGAAGAACTGACGAGTCACGCCGAGGCGGTGCTGCAGGCGCTCGAGTTGCCGTATCGGGTGATCGCACTGTGCGCCGGGGACGTCGGCTTCAGCAGCGCCAAGACCTATGATTTGGAGGTGTGGCTGCCGTCGCAGCAGCGATACCGCGAAATATCATCGTGCAGCAATTGCGAGTCGTTTCAGGCGCGGCGCCTGCAGGCGCGTTGGCGCAATCCCGGCGACCGGCAAGCCCGAACTCGTGCACACGCTGAACGGCTCGGGCGTCGCGGTCGGACGCGCGCTGGTCGCGATCTTGGAGAACTACCAGCAGGCGGACGGCAGCGTGCGCGTTCCGACAGCGCTGCAGCGATATATGGGGGGAGCGGCCCTGCTGAAATAGGCCGCCCACCCGCCGGATCTCGCCGCGCTCGGCGGCATGCGCGGTGGCTAGTTGCGGTTGCCCATCATCAGGCGCAGCACATACCAGAACATCAGCGCGATCGAGGCAAACAGCTGCATCGCCGCCGAAACGTAGCGATCTTCCGGGTAGTCGTGAATGATGTTCGAGGTGTCGTAGAGTACCGCGGCGCCCGCGAAGCCGATCATCGCGACCGAGAACCAGGTGCCGAGCTGGAAGCCGAACACGACGCCGCCGATGATCGCGACCAGCGCGAGTACGCCGCCCCACATCAGGATCGCACGCAGGAAGGAGAAGTCCTTGCGCGTGCGGTGCGCGACGAACATCAGGCCGCCCGCGCCCATGAGCGGTCACCAGGGTCGCACTGTCGATCGTACCGGGCGCCTTCCATCGGCAATGTAGAGCAGCGGCACGAAGATCAGGGCTTCGGCGACCACGTATGCCGCGTAGGCGAAATACTGCATGCCGATCGACGAGCTCGTCTGCGCCGTGCGTGTCGCCAGCCAGCCGGTCAGCATGAAGGCGCCGAGGATCAACAGCCAATTGAAGCCGATCATGAAGCGGGCGATTTGACCGCGCCAACCGGATTCGAACAGCGCCAATTCCACCAGGATGAAACCGAGGATCCCCGCGACCAGGTGCGTGTAGGTGCGCGTGATGAATACGCTGCGGCTGTCAGTGCCGGCGCCTGTAAATGACGCATTGCTGTTGGGGAAAGTCGCCATGTTCAACACTCCTATAAAATCGCCAATGCCGATAAGTCCCGACGCCGTTGATTTTACCATTGCGCGCACCATCGTGCCGCCTAGCGCCGAAAACGGGCCGAATTCGCGGGTAAATGGAGGCTCGGTGCCGGGCTTTCAAGGCGCCCCTTGCGGGCCGCCGCGAAAGCACTGAAAATGCCGCGCACCACGATGCAGTTACGCGACGCCGAGTTCGACCCGATGCGATTCAGGGAGCCGCCGCGAACGCTGTGCCTGATCCGTCTTTCGGCGATCGGCGATGCCTGCAACACAGTGCCGCTGATCAGGACGCTGCAGCATGCCTGGCCGCAGACCAAGATCACCTGGATCATCGGCCGCGTGGAGGCGAAACTCCTTTCGCTGCTGCCGGACATCGAGTTCCTCACCCTCGACAAGCGCAACTTCGCGTCCGAATTCTTGCGCCTGCGCAGGCTGCTCGGCGCACGGCGCTTCGATCTGCTGATCGACATCCATGTGAGTTTTCGCGCAAACCTCGTGAGCGCGCTGGTGCGCGCACCGGTCAAGATCGGCTTCGATCGCGCGCGGGCGCGGGACTTTCAATGGCTGTTTACCAACCGCCGCATCAGGCCGCGCCAACGCGAGCACGTGCTCGAGAGCTTCTGGGGATTCAGCGAAGCGCTCGGCATCGCCGAGCGCCGGCTCGAATGGAACATCCCAATTCCCGCGGAGGCGCGCGATTATGCAAAGCGCTTGATACCGGATGAGCAGCCGACACTGCTCATCAGCCCGTGCTCGAGCCATGCGTTGCGCAACTGGCGCGCCGAATACTACGCACTGCTCGCCGATCACGCAGCGCGCCGTTTCGGGATGCGCGTCATTCTGTGTGGCGGTCCAACCCCGATCGAACGCGAGATGGGCGTGCGCATCGCCGCCCACGCAAAGCTGCCGCTGATCGACAACATCGGCCGCGATACGCTGCCGCAGATGCTGGCGCTGGTGCGCGAGTCGACCCTGCTCTTGGCGCCCGACACCGGTCCCGCGCACATGGCGACCGCGGTGGATCGCCCGGTGATCGGGCTCTACGCGGCGACGAACCCGGCGCGCAGCGGGCCGTACCGCAGCCTTCAATGGTGCGTGAACCGCTTTCCCGATGCGGCGAGACAGGTCTTCGGTCGCGAGCCCGAGGAGTTGCCGTGGTGGGTCAAGATCGAGCGGCCGGGCGTCATGGACTTGATCGAGCCCGACGAGGTCATGCAGCGACTCGACGAGTTCATGCAGCGGAAGATCAGCTCAGCACAGTGATCTTCGCGCGCGTGCGGCGGCGAGCAGCAGCAGCACGAGCAACTCGGAAGCCGCGATCCCGCCGCCGCCGCCGCGGCCGCATTCCGCGCGGGCGACGATCTTCACCCTGGCCTTGCCCTCATGCACGGCGGCCTCGAACTGCGTCAAGGCGGCGTCGAAATTCGCGACCATGCGATCGCTTGCCGCATCGAAGCTGCCGGAGTCGTCCGCGCGCGCCGCGCGCTGCTCGTCAATGAGCGTCGAGGAGCCGCCTCGCGTATCGGTGCCGCCTGCGCGCAGCACGAGTGTTCGCGTCGCAGGGTCGACGACTGCCAGGTCGACGAGCGTGGCGGTGTCGCGACTCGTGCCTTGCAGCACGTAGGCCCCGATGATCGTCAGGTAACCGAGCGACCATTTGTTTTGGTCGAGGTGCGTGACCTGATCGTAGGAAACGAGTGCCATCAGATCGATGCCGTAGAGTCGCTGCACACCGCTCAGCCCCTCGAAGCCGCGGCTCGTCGCGAGGTAGTAATCGGGAATGATTACGATATCGGTGACGAATTTGCGTGCGGCAAAGCGCTCGCGAATGCGCTCTAGGATCCGCTCCTTGTGCGCATCATCGAGCCCGGCGGCGGAGGACTGCGACGGCAGGAATGCGAGGCCGACGCGCAGCGGCAGGTGCAGCTCCGGAACCGCGTCCTGGGGCGGCGGCAGCTGGCCATCCGGGTAGAGAAAACTCACGAGACTCGAGGAATTGCGGGTCTCGGCGCGGCAATGCGGCGCGCACAGCACCTCGTTGAATCCCGCACACCCCGACAGCAGAACGAGCATCGTCAATGCACCGCTGATCGCGCGAATCTTCATGTTCATACTCCCTCGCAAGTGACCGCTGCACAATCTCCGCGGTACGGGCGACGCCCGCAACGCTCATCGGATGCGTATTCGCGGGTGAACCACGAGGTATCGTCTCGTGATACTTTTGTCGCCGGCCGGGGGTCAACGAGGTCGAACGCAGTGGCGCAGCAAGCACAAATCGTCGCGGAGCTCAAACGCAGTCTCAAGGAATGCGGTGTCACCTACAGCGCGGTCGCCAAGCGGCTCAACTTGAGTCTCGCAAGCGTCAAACGCCTGTTCTCCGCCGGCGATTTCACGCTCGAACGCATCGATGCGATCTGCGACCTGATCGGCATGGAACTCTCCGACGTGCTCGAGCGCGCCGGCAGGCGGGCGCTGCCGGGCGACAAATTGTCGGTTGCCCAGGAGCAGCAGATCGTCGCTG
Organism: uncultured Gammaproteobacteria bacterium; assembly: GCA_963782845.1. Lineage (GTDB taxonomy): Bacteria > Pseudomonadota > Gammaproteobacteria > Steroidobacterales > Steroidobacteraceae > Bog-1198. The sequence goes on from CAWALM010000006.1 coordinate 68,757, forward strand.
AGCCCAAGCTGTTCCTCGTCACGTGGTTGGTCCTGAACCGGACCGCTTTCGCCGATATCGTCAAGGACTACCGCTTCACGGAGCGCGAGCTACAGCGCTATTTGATCCGGCTCGACCGGTTGCGGCTCATCGAGCTGCAGCCGCTCAACAAGGTGCGTCTGCTGGTCGGACGGCACTTCAGCTGGCGTCCGGGCGGGCCCGTGCAGAACTACATCCACCAGAAGCTCATCAAGGAATTCATGTTGTCGCAGTTCGTCGCGCCCGGGGAGGAGTTTCTGTTTCACGGGGGCTCGGTCTCGGAACAATCCTTCGCACGGCTGCAGCGCACGCTACGCAACGCCGCGCGGGAATGCATCGACATCATCGAGCGCGACGACAGTCCGCCCGAGGCGCGGCGCGGTTCGGCGTTCCTGCTCGCGGCGCGGGCTTGGCAGTATTCGGGTTTCGTCGAGTTCTTGCGGTCGTAGTTCGCCGCGGCCCGGACGGGCCCCGGCGGCGTGCATTTCGCAGTCTCGATGGCGCTCAGGTAAGATTCGCGGCGGTCGGGAGAGGTGGCAGAGCGGTTGAATGCACCGGTCTTGAAAACCGGCGTTCCTTCACCGGAACCGTGGGTTCGAATCCCACCCTCTCCGCCAAACCCATAAACGTAGTGCGTCCACGGTGGTCGGCTTTCGGGTCAGTCGGGCGCCGGCGAGAGCCGGCGAGGGCTGCCGGCGAGGAGGGCTCAGGTCACCTTCCGGTCGACCTCCGAGAGCCGTTCCTGCGGTTGTCGGGGCCCGCAAACCATTGATTTGTTCCTGTAGCTGCAAACAGTCGTCGATCGCCGTCGCGGCGATCGGCATTCTTGTGGAACTTGCACGAACAATTGGTCGGCATCGTACAAGCTGCTAGCGGCAGCCGCGGCGCGTCGCGCAGCAAATAGGGCCTGCCCCTGGCGTGCATCGCCGCCGCACAGCACTCGAGGCTCGGCGTGATCGAGACGGCGCGGAAATCGCCGGCGGTTATCGACCGATTAGGTTTCGCGATCGGCGCGGGTTTCTTCGCGGGGCGTTCGCGCGAAAACTTGCCCAGCAGCCCTTCCAGCATTTTGATCAAGACGGCGATCCGGTGATCGAATTAGCGACCATGCAGGGGATCCACGGTTAGCAGGTGCGTCATCTGTCCTTCAACCTAAGTTTCTTCTTGTCAGGCACTGCGAATATTGCGTACTGCCACGGATAGGAACGGTGACACAGACAGCGAGTCATCGCAGAGACCTTGTGCGAGCTCTGCGATGGGTGCCTCATCTCGCGCCGCAGTAAGTTAAATGGAAGACAATCCCTTGGGTACCTCACAGGCGGATCCGAGCCGATCTCGTGACGCGTCACCCGCGCCGCAACTCCTCGAGCACCGACAGATGTTCCATGCCGGTAAAGAGCTTGGGTTCCGTGCGGCAGGCGCCAAGCGCAGCCGAGCTCAGCTTCGGGCGGCCGGCTCGCGGCCGGCGTTGGATGGATCGGCTGCGCTCGCATCCTGCGGCACCTGACATTCGACCACGCAGCCGCCGGCCGCGCCGCGAGAGATCGCGAGGCTGCCGCCGACACTGTGCACGCGGTAGCGCATCGTCCGTAAGCCGAGCCCGCGCGTGCCCGGCGCGTCGCTGAATCCAATGCCGTTGTCGGCGATACGGATGCGGATCGAATCGGGTTCGATGACGACGCGCAGCGTGATCTCGCTTGCCTGTGAATGCCGGATCGCATTCGAGAGCGCCTCCTGAGCGATCCGATAGAGATGATTCCGGGCTTCCGTGCTGATCCTCACCGGGCAGTGCTGATCGACACGAAACTGCACCGACGACGGCGAGACCGTCGCAACCCGTTCAACCAAGCGCCGCAGCGATTCGATGAGCTCGCCGGAGCTCTCGGTCAGCGGCGACAATCCGCGCGCGATATCGCGCGCGGTCACGATCGCTTCGCGCGCGATCACGGCAATCTCTTCGAAGCGCCGCTGATCGACGGGCTTGCCGGCGGTCGCCTGCTGAGCGAGAGCGCCGATCAGCAGCGAGAGCCCGGTGAGTTCCTGGCCAAGCCCGTCGTGCAACTCGCGGCCGAGCCGGGTCTGCTGGCGGTCAGTCTCGCCGAGAAATGCCGCTTCGAGCTGCCGCAGCTCGGCTTCGGTCTGCCGGCGCTCGGTGATGTCGATTCCGATGCGCCATTCGCGCCAGCCCGCGATTGCGAGCCGACGGCCCACGTTGAACCACTCGATCTCGCGAATCGAGCCGTCCTTCGCCGAGAGCCTCCATACGCTGCGATAGTCATCGTCGCGTCGCAGCGCGCTCTCGGCCAGCATGCGGCGGCGATACTCGGTTTCCGGATAAAGCAGCGTCATTGCGAGCGGATTGCCGACCAGCTCGTGTGCGCGATAGCCGGTCACACGCTCCGATTCGGAATTCCAGGCCGCAATCAGTCCATTCTCGTCGAACGCCTCAAGCAGCACAGGCATGCCTTGGACCACGGCCTGGAGCCGTCCCTCGCTGGCTTTGAGCGCCTCGTGCTCCTTTGCGAGTTCGACCATGAGGCGATGTTGCCTCAACGTCATCAAATTGATCAGTAGGGCGCCGCCGCAGGCCGTCAACAGAAATATGTTGATGGAGATCGCGACATCGCGCCACGGCCCGGCCGCCGCGGGCGCAAGGTCTGGTTGCGTTCCGTAGGACAATAGTACGGTGGCTCCGAGCGCGACCAGCGCGACTCCGATGCTGGTCGCGCGCCGCGAAAATCGCAGCGCAAGCCACAGCATCGGGATGCTCAGCAGCATGGGTTCGATCAGCTGACTCGCAAGCGGCCAAGGGGAAAGCGCAAATCCGAGGAATAGCGCCGCGATCAATGCGCTGACGCACCAGCCTTCCACGCGGCCGGCAGCCGACGGCGCCGGTTCGAAGAAGCCGAGCAGGATCCCGATGACCGCGGGTGCAAAAGCGGTGATGGCGACCATCGACGCAACTGCCCACAGACTCGCGTCTGCGGCAAACAGCGGAATCCCCACCAAATGAACCCGCGTCCAGGTCCCGAATAGCGCGCCCGGCCATACGCCGAGGACGAGCGCGGCGATCCACAGCGGCGAGACCGCCAGATGCGCTCGATTGTCGCCGCGGAACAAATGAAAGCGGCGCGCGAGCGCCGCGGGGACAAGCGCCGTCAGGCAATTCGCGATCGCGAATCCCAGTTGACTGCTCAATGGGACGCTGCCGGCGCCGCTCAAAAAGTTCAAGACCGGCGCGGCTGCGAGTTCCCAAGAAATGGTCGCCAGCGCGACGAGCGGCCAGCGGCGCAGCGGCAACACCAGGTAGGCGGCGAACGGCAGGGCGTCCGCCGGCCAAATGGCAGCGGGCAGAAAGTTTGTCTTGGCCATATAGCCGAGCGCATATACGAGCGGATACGCAAGGTACAGAGCGAGCAGCGCTCGCCGCCCGAGATGCCTGGCATCGACCGCAGAGCCTTCGAGCGGCGGTACCGCGGCGTTCGCGTGCGATCCGTTCATGCCGTTGTCGATGGTGGAGTCGCGAAGCTTTCCATGGCTGAATACCTTCGGGTAGCGAGCACCGGTGCGGATCCGGCGTCCGCATCGTAGTGCCCAGCATACCAACCCGCGCGGGCGGCGCCCAATGGCTTGCGATGGCGTGCGCGGCGGCCGGACTACGCGCCACGGCGGCACCCGGCGATCGGACGGTGCTAGAATTGCCGAGGTGGTACCGATGCGTCGCAGCCAAAGGGTGTGCCATGCCGACGGTCTTCGATAAGCTCAACCTCAAAGACCAGCGCGAAATCCTCGTGCTCAATGCGCCGCAAGAGTTCGAGAAGACTCTGCGGGGGCTTCGCGGCGTGGCGGTCAAACGCACGATCGAAGACGTCGACAGCTACGGTTTCGCGCTGGGGTTTGCAACTCGGCGCGCCGAACTCGATCGGATCGCGAAGGCGTTGTGCGCGAAGGCCGCGGGTGATGCGGTGCTTTGGTTCGCATACCCGAAGGGCACATCGAAGAAATATCGCTGCGATTTTAATCGCGACGACGGCTGGGACGTGCCCCGCAAATGCGGCTTCGAGAGCGTCCGGCAGGTTGCAATCGACGAGGACTGGTCGGCGTTGCGCTTCAGGCGTGTGGAATTCGTCCGATCCGCGAAGCGTTAGCGGTGCGCAAAGATTCCTCGGCGCATTGGTCTTGCGAATTCAGCGACGGAACGGTTCTCCTTTCCGGCTTCTGGGCATCAAACCCATTTGCGCCTTCGCGTCGCGGTGTTTACCTTCGACGAGCTCATTGAGCGTAGGATTGAGCGGTTTTACAGAAGCAGCGACCGACGGAAACGTCGCGTTGCGATAATTCCAACGCAAGCCAAAGGATGCATATGAAAAACACACGATGGATGATCGGACTCGGACTCTTGCTGCTCTCGGGCAGCGCGGTGATCGCGCAGGTGCCGGCCGACGCGCCGGCCGGTACCACCGGTCTTTGCAAGGATGGGACGTATTACAGCGGTCCGACCAAGAGCGGCGCTTGCCGCGGACACAAGGGAGTCAAGGACTGGTACGCCGCTGCGCCGGCGGCGCCGGCCGCGGCGGCGCCAGCTGCGGCTCCCACCGCTCCGGTAGCAGCGGCTGCTCCGGCGGCTCCCGCGGCTGCAGCAGCTCCTGCGGCGCCGGCGGCGCCTGCGGCCAAATCGGCCAGTTCGTCGACCTCTACACCGCCGGCGACAGCGGCGCCGGGCGGCGGTCCGGGCCTTGTCTGGGTCAACACGAGCAGCAAGGTGTACCACTGCCAGGGCGACAAGTGGTACGGGAAGACGAAGAAGGGCCAGTACCTTTCCGAAGCCGATGCGAAGGCGCAGGGCAATCGACCCGACCACGGGAAATCCTGCAGCTGAGGAAACCGCGGATATGAACCGCGTACCGTGCCGACAAGGACGTCGCACGGTGTCTGCGGCAGCCGCCATAACCCGATGGAATCCGGGTAATTTAGGGGAATTCCCGCTCGATCGGAGCGCCGCTCGCGCCTAGACTGGTCTGTCTCGCACCAGTCAACCCATGTCAAGCCGCGTGAAACAGTCCAGAGGATCCAACGTCCGAAACCACCTCGTCGAGGTGGCGTATGAGCTGTTCTTGCGGGACGGCATTCGACGCGTCGGGATCGATACGATCCTCGCGGAGTCGGGCAATGCGAAGGCGACTCTGTACAAGCACTTCAAGTCGAAGACCGATCTGACGATCGCGGCGCTCGACCTCCATGAAATGCTTTGGACGCGCCGATGGCTGGAGATGCAAATCGAGCGGCGCGCGCGCGCGCCCGCCGAACGGCTCGTGGCGATATTTGACATTTTCAACGATTGGTTTCGCAGCGGCGACTTTGAGGGCTGCTTGTTCATTCATGTGCTGCTGGAATTTCCGAGCGACGGCCGCGAGCATCGTGCGGCGGCGGCGCACCTCGCGAGAATTCGCGAAATCATCGTCAAGCTGGCGAGAGCGGCCGGACTGTCGCGACCCCAACATTTTGCGGAGGTCTGGCACATGCTGATGAAAGGCGCGATCCTGTCGGCCGGCGCTGGAAATCGCGGGGCCGCGCGTGAGGCAAAGGCGGCAGCTGGACTCGTGCTCGACGGATGGCCGCGCGCCAAGTTCGCGCGCCCCCGCAAGGCAGCATTGCGTAGCGAATCCAGGGTTTCCGCGTAGGGCATCCATGAATAAGGGTTTGCCGGGTAGATCGAGACAGCCCTGTCTGTACATCATGCGAATTGGGGGGGCACGCGCGCGGCGATGTCTCGCGGTGCGCTGCGAGGTTCCGCGCGGTCCGCCGGAAGATATAATGTGCATCGACGGGGAGGATCGGTGAAGGAACACGACAGCCGCCGGCGGCATCGCGGGTCGTCGGCTTGCAAATGCGCACTCGTCGGAACTGGGCGCGCTCCGACAAGGACGACACATTATGTTTACTCGTAGTTGCGCGATCATCGATTCGGCTGGGCGTCTGGTCGACTGGGACGAGGGCTTCGAACTCGAGTTCGCGGCCGTCACCGAACACATCACGACCGGCCGCGAGTGGGCGGACCTGATTGCCGCGTCGCGGGATCGTGAGGGATTCGCACGAGATCATTCGCTCGAGGCGGGCGCCAACGCCAAATTGGCCTACGACTACCGCGCCTTCGATCAGCTCATTCATGTTTCGGATCTGCACTTGTTGGGCGGCGGCCGGTGCCGAATTGCGAGCGACGTCACGCGCGACGGCGAGAGGCCGGAACAATCGAGCTGCGCGGAGGCCCCCCAGGGAGAGCCGGTCGCTGCGCAAGCGATCGCGAAGCTTTCTGCGGCGTGCATTGGCGAGACGACGCAGGCGATCCTCGCGATGCGCAAGCGGCGGGAGGCCAGGGCCCGGCAAGCCCAGAAGGATCAGGCCGTCGGCCGCCTGACGTCGGGCATCGCACACGACTTCAACAATCTCTTGATGGTCGCGATCAGCAACGCCGAGTCGATCCTTGCGGATGCCGCGCCCGGTTCCGCAACCGTCAAGTATGCAAATGCCATCAAACGCGCGGTCGACCGCGGCACGGCACTCACGCGGCAGCTGCTTGCATTCACGCGCCAACAGCCCCTGGCTCCTCGAGATATCGAGATCGCGCGCCTCTTCGAGGAGTTTTCGGAACTCATCGCGGACTCGCTCGGCGAGGAGATCCGCGTGGAGATGACTGCGGCGTCGGATGTTTGGACACTCACCGCGGATTCCTCGACACTCGAAACCGCATTGCTGAATCTCGTCGTCAATGCGCGCGATGCGATGCCTGACGGTGGAATCATCCGGTTGCAGGCGCTCAATGAGTCCGTCAAGGACGGCCAATTCGATGGGTTGGGCGCCGGTGATTATGTCGTCTTGTCGGTCGAAGACACGGGTTACGGGATGACGGCCGACACCTTGGAGAGGGCTTGCGACCCGTTCTTTACGACCAAGAACCCCGGTGAAGGACCTGGGCTCGGCCTGAGCCTCGTGTACGGATTCGCACAACAATCCGGCGGTGCGCTGCAAATACAGAGCGCGGAGGGCCGCGGCACGAAGGTCAATCTCTATTTGCCGCGTGGTGCCGCGAGCGAGGCGCCGGCGCTTGCACCGGCGCCTGCAGCCCCGGCCCAGTCGACCGAACGGCGTTATACGATTCTGCTGGTCGATGACCACGATCTCGTGCGCACCGCCGTCACGTCAAATCTCGAGTCGCTGAATTACCGCGTGCTGACGGCTGATCGGGGGCCCGCGGCGCTGCAGCTTCTCGAGGGGCCCGAGCCGATCGACTTGCTGTTCACCGACGTCGTGATGCCCGGCGGGCTCAGCGGCGCCGAGGTTGCTCGCCGCGCGCGGGCTTTGCGGCCTTCGATCAAGGTTTTGTTCACGTCCGGCTTCACGTCGAGCGCCTTGGTCCAGAACGGCCGTTTGGAGCCTGGCGTCGATCTGTTGATGAAGCCCTATGACTTGTCGGAGCTCGTGGCGACGCTGCAACGGATTCTCGAGACATGAGCCGCTCTGCTGCCTTGCCGACCGAACCGGTCGGAAGCATTCCGCGTCCGCGGGAACTCGTCGACGCCCTTGCAATGCTGCGACGCGGAGAGCTCGCTCGCAACGAACTCGAGGCGGTGTACGCTAGCGCCATCGTGGACACGATCCGGCGATTCGAGGCGACGGGGTCGCCTGTGATCAGTGATGGCGAGCTGCGCAAGCACGACAGCTTCTGGACCTACGGCGTTCATTGCCTGCCGACCATGCGCATGCGGCGCACCGGCGCCTCGCGCGGCCACACCGATACCATGCCCGCGCTCATCCGCGGGCCGTTCCGATACAAGACGTATGCCGACGAGTTCCTGAGCGACGCGCAGCGTTTGACCAAGCTGCCGATCAAGCAGACCGTGATATCCGCGTCCGCGCTGAGCCTGCTCTATCCGAGCAAATCGATCAGGGGATACACCCGCGACCGGTTCCTCGATGATTTGCTCGAAGAGCACCTCACCGAGCTGCGCCGATGCCTCGCGCGCGGCGCGCACACCGTCCAGGTGGATTTCACCGAGGGACGCCTGGCGGCGAAACTCGACCCGTCGGGCGCACTGCTCGCGAGCTTCGTCGAGCTGAACAATCTGGCGCTTGATCGGCTCGATCCGGAGGATCGAGGCCGCGTCGGCATCCACAGCTGCTACAGCTGCGACTGCGGTACGCGCCACTGCCCGGACGCCGATTATGCCGCGCTGCTGCCGGCCCTGTTCGAACTGCAAGCCGGCAGCTTCTTCCTGCAACTCGCGTGCGAACCGGACCGGCCGCGCATCCTCGCCTTGATCGCGCAGCACGCGAAGCCCGGCCAGCGCATCTTTGTCGGCGTCATCGATCCGATCGATCCGCGGATCGAAACCGCCGAGCAGGTTTGCGACCGTGTGCTCGAAGCGGCGCGATTCATCGGACCGGAACGCCTCGGTACGACCGACGATTGCGGCTTCGCGCCGCTCGGCGACGAGCGGTCGGCACCGCGCGAGGTTGCGTTCGCGAAGATCGCGGCGCGCGTGGAGGGGACGGCGATGGCAAGTCGAATACTCGGCGCGGGCTGATGTCATGCGGACCGGAACGAGCACAAGATGATCATCCCGACCGAACCGATAGGCAGCATCCCGCGCCCGCAGAGCTTGATCGACGCGATCAAAGCCGCCGGCAACGGCGCCGACGCCGAATTGGATCCCCTTTATGATGCCGCGATCCGGGATACGATCCAGCGATATTCCGCGACTCGCTCGCCCGTGATCACCGATGGCGAACAGCGCAAGTACCACAATTTCTGGACTTATAGCGTCGAAGGACTCGCGAACACGACGTCGGACGGCTTCAGGATGCCATTTCCCGGCGGACACGCGCGGCGCATGCCGCGCTTGAGGTCGGGGCCGTTTCGCTATGCGCAGTACGCCGATCGCTACCTCGACCAGGCGCTCGGCTACGCGCGCGTTCCGCTGAAGCAGGCCGTGATCTCTCCGTCGGCGTTGAGCCTCATGTATCCGGATGAGGGGATCGCCAGCTATTCGCGCGAAGCGTTCATCGAAGATCTGCTTCAGGAACACGTCAAAGAGGTCCGGCGCTGTCTGGAAAAAAGAGCCTATAAGGTCCAAATCGATTTCACCGAAGGACCCCTGGCGCTGCAGCTCGATCCGACCGGGACGCTGCTGGAGAGCTTCGTCGACCTCAACAACCTCGCGCTTTCGCAGTTCTCCGACGGCGAGCGCCAACACCTCGGCGTGCATACCTGCCACGGTGTTGACGCCAAGGGTGCGGATGGCGAAGAGCTGGACTGCGCGGTGCTGCTGCCGAGTGTTTTCCAGCTCAACGTCGTGAATTTCTATATCGCGGTGGCGGGTGCGCGCGATCCTGCGCGCGTGCTCGAGGTGATCGGCGGGCATATCAAGCCGCATCACCGTGTATTCGTCGGCGTCGTCGCTCCGGGCGATCCATGCATCGAAACTCCGGAGGTGGTCAGGGATCGCGTGTTGGAGGCGGCGCGCTATATTCCGATCAAGCAACTCGGCACGACCGACGACAGCGGCTTCGCGCCGTACTTCGACGACACCTCGACGACGCGCGATGCCGCGTTCGCGAAGATCCGCGCGCGCATCGTCGGAACCGAGCTGGCATCGGCGATCCTGCATGGCGGGCGCAAATGATGGCGGACGACGCGCGAATCGGAGTGGAGTGGTCGGAAATCGACGCGCTGCGCTCGACCGCGATGAAGACCGCCGAGCTGGTGCGCATCGCGCGGCTGCGCGCCGAACGAGCGCTCCTGGCGGTCAACGAGGAGCTCGCACGCAAGACCGAGGAGCTGCGCAAGCAGCGCGAGTGGTTCGAGGTGACGCTGTCGAGCGTCGGCGATGCGGTCATCACGACCGACACCCAGGGACATGTGACTTTCTTGAATCCGATCGCCGAATCGATGACCGGCTGGCAGTCGACCGACGCGTTCGGAGAGCCGATCGACGAGATATTCCGGATCGTCAACGAGTCGACGCAGCGGATCTTGAGCAACCCGATCAAGGCCGTGCTCAAGAGCGGCAAGAACACGCGCCTGCCGACGCACACCGCGTTGATCGACAAGAACGGCGCCCAGATTCCGATCGAAGATAGCATCGCGCCGATTCGCGACACCAAGGGAAATCTGCTGGGCGCAGTGATCGTCTTCCATGACGTCAGCGCGGCGCGAGAATTGTCGCTGCGCATGTCGCATCTCGCGCAGCACGATGGGCTCACGGATCTGCCGAATCGTATTCTGCTCTACGACCGGCTGTCTCAGGCGATCACGCTCGCGAAACGACGGCGCAAGAAGCTCGCCGTGCTGTTCCTGGATTTGGACCGATTCAAGCACATCAATGATTCGCTCGGACACGCGATCGGGGATCGCGTGCTGCAGTCAGGTCGCCGAGCGCTTGCGCCATTGCGTGCGAATACCGACACCGTGAGCCGTCAGGGCGGCGACGAGTTCGTCGTGTTGCTGTCGGAGGTGCGAAAGCTGCAGGATGCAGCCGTCTGCGCGGAGAAGATACTCGCTGCACTCAGCGAGCCTTTTGCGGTCGACCATCATAGCCTTTATCTCACGACGAGCATCGGCATCATCGACGTATCCCGATGACGGACATGATGCCGATACACTGATGAAGCACGCGGACCTCGCGATGTACCAGGCCAAGGACAGCAACGCCAATACCTTCCGATTCTTTGAACGGCAAATGACCTTGCATCTGGTCGAGCGCCAGGAGATCGAGAGCGATCTGCGGCGCGCGATCGATCGGGAGCAGTTCGTGCTGCATTATCAGGCGCGCGTCAACCTGATCACGGAGCAGATCGTGGGTGTCGAGGTGCTGATCCGCTGGAAACATCCGGAGCGCGGGCTCGTGCAGCCGGACAAATTCATGACGATCGCAGAAGAATCAGGCTTCGTCGTTCCGCTCGGCCGCTGGGTGCTGCGCGAGGGTTGCCGCCAGGGCCGCGCGTGGCTCGATGCGGGAATGCCGCCGGTGCGATTGGCGATCAACATCTCCGCGGTCGAACTGCGCAGCCAAGGATTTCGTCGAGAGCGTGCGCAGAGTGCTTGCGGAGACCGGTCTCGAACCAGGGAGTCTCGAGCTGGAGGTTACCGAAACCGCGCTGCTGCAGAACTCCAAGGCGGTCGCCTCGGTGCTGCAGGCGATCAAGGAAATGGGTGTGCACCTCGCGCTCGACGACTTCGGCACCGGATATTCGAGCTTGAGCCACGTCCGCCGGCTGCCGATCGATGCGCTGAAGATCGATCGCTCGTTCATTCGCGAGTTGGCGACCAATTCCGATGACGCGAGCGTCGTGCGCGCAATGATCAGCATGGGTAGAAGCCTGCAAATGAAAGTCGTCGCCGAGGGCGTCGAGACCCGGGAGCAGCTGGAGTGCCTGCGCCGCTACGGTTGCCCGGAGGGGCAGGGTTATTATTTCAGCAGGGCGATCGACGCAGCGGACTTCACACGCCTGCTGCAAAGCGGGATTTAGCTCGCCTCAGCCCGCCTGCAACGCGAGCGGGTGCACAGAGTGGCCGTTCCGATTCCTTTGCGAATTCTGCCTGCCATTCGGCGAGCGCGGCGAGCGGCATCGGGCGCGCATAGTGGTAGCCCTGCACCAGGGTTGCGCCGACCGAGCGCGCCTGCGCGAGCATGGTCGGCGTTTCCACGCCTTCGATGATGGTTTCGAGATGCAGTTTGTGCGCCACCTCGATGGTTGCGCCGAGGATTGCCTCGCCGCCACGCTCGAAGTCGCGGATGAACGCACCGTCGATCTTGACGAGATTCACGGGCAACTGGTTCAAATAGGAAAGCGACGAATAACCCGTGCCGAAATCGTCGATCGCGACGCGTACGCCGAGCTTGCGAATATCGAGCAGAATCGAGCGAACCCGATCGAGGTCCTGCGCGAACACCGATTCGGTGACTTCGAGTTCGAGCGTCGCCGGCGGCAGGCCGGTCTCCTCGAGCGCTATATAAAGACTGTAGAGGAATCCGCTGTCGAGCAACTGCATGATCGACACATTGAGCGCGATTCGCGGAAATCCGAGATCCAACAGGGCGCGGGCGTCGCTGCAGACCTTTCGAAGCACCCAGGCGCCGAGGGATACGATCAATCCGGCCGCTTCAGCCAACGGAATGAACACGGTAGGCGGTATTTTTCCATAGCGTGGATGCGACCAACGCGCCAGCGCTTCGACGGAATGCACCCGGTGCGTGTTGACGTCGACGATCGGCTGATAATGAAGTTCGAGTCCGCCGCCGATGATCGCGTTGCGCAGCGAGCGAATCACATCGCGTTGATATTCGGCTTTAGCGCCGGTCTCGGCGGTGTAGAACGCGATCTTCGCGCCGCTGCTGCCGCGCGCTTCCTGTTCGGCGAGTTCTGCGTGGCGCATGACGACTTGCGATTCGACCGCGCCCGGCCCGATCACGACGATTCCGACACTGACGTCGGTCGTGACGTACACCGAGCCGATTTCCCACGACGAGGTTGCCGAATCCAGCAAATCCAGTCCGCGTCGCAGCATTGTATCATGTGAATCCGTCGGCAAATCGTCGAACACCGCGAACACGTTTTTGTCCCAACGCGCGATGCAATTCGCTCCCATCGCCTTGCGCGTCAACTGCTCGGCGATTGCGCGGATCCATTGGTCGACGGCCGCTGAATCGACGTTTTCGGCGAAGGGCGGCACGAAGTGGATATGCAGCAAATACACCGTGCCGACTTCTTCGCGCCCGAGATTGCGCTCATTGATGATGCCGCCGAGGGTTTCGAGCAGCCGCTCACGGCTCGCAAGTCCCGTGACCCGATCCTCGCCGAGCACGTGTCGGGCGGTGAATTGCCGGATCGCACTGCGGTTAGCCATCTCGGAGCGGTATTCGGAGAGTGCAAATTCGATGCCGGCGAGAAAGGTGCGCGGCGCACAAGGCTTGGTGAGAAAGCGGCAGATTTGCCCGTCGTTGACCGCCGCGATCGCCGCGGACATGTCGTCGCATCCGGTCAACAGGATGCGGCGTGCGTCGGGTGCGAGTGCGCGCGAGGCGGCCAGAAACTTCGAGCCGTCCATTCCTGGCATGCGCAGATCCGAGACGATGACGGCCGTGTCGGGATGGAGCCTGAGCAGCCGTAGTCCTTCCGCGCCGCTGGTGGCCAAGTCGACCTGATACGTCGGATACAGGTGGGGAGCGATGGCCTCGAGAATTTCCCGGTCATCGTCCACGCACAACACGCGAGGATGATCTTGATCATCCATGGGCGTAGCGCACTGGGGGCCTGTAGTCTGTCCCATCCTTCATCACAGTTTTTTCGGCCTAAGGGTTTGGAACTTGAATCGATGAAGCCTTGCGGGCAGCTTATGACATCCCGATGGTCATAAGCATCACCTACGTGGATCCCCGTAATTCGCTTGCTGCGAAACTGCGACGCTGATCACGGACGGCGGCGCATCCGCATCGATGGCATTTTCGCACTGAATGGGGCATATAGAAACGGCAGGCTCGCAAATGAATACGTATGCGGGTTCGGCCGCGGTGGCAATGCGGCAATTAGACTGTCATTTCACAAAATATCGGTTCGATCGGGGAGTATCCATGGTTCAAGGGCCGAGATCGGTTAGGGGTGTCTCGCGGGTTGCGCTGCGGATCTGTTTGACCGCCGTCGCCATGCTGTCGGCAAACCTCCACGCCGTGGCTGCCACCGATCGGGCATCACAGAGCGTCCCCGCCGCCCGTAGCGCGGATCCCTGGTGGAAGAACGCCGTGATATATGAAATATACCCGCGCAGCTTCCAAGATTCGAACGGAGACGGCGTCGGCGATCTCAACGGCATCACCGAACGCCTCGACTATCTTCGCGATCTCGGCGTCGATGCGATCTGGATTTCGCCGATGTATCCGTCTCCCCAGGTCGATTTCGGCTACGACATCGCGGATTACCGCAACATCGATCCGCAATACGGATCACTCGCGGACTTCGATCGCCTGGTTGCCGCCGCGAAGCAACGCCACATCCGCATCATCCTCGACATGGTGCTCAATCACACCTCCGATCGACACCCGTGGTTCATCGAGTCGGCGCGCTCCAAGACCAATCCAAAGCACGATTGGTATGTGTGGAGGGACGGCAAGACCGACGCGAGCGGCAAGCGGCTGCCGCCGAACAATTGGCAGAGTGTTTTCGGCCACTCGGCTTGGGAGTATGACCGCAAGCTCGACCAGTTCTACTACCACAAGTTCTACGCGCAGCAACCGGACCTGAACTGGCGCAATCCGGCGGTCGAACGTGCGATGTTCGGCGCAATGCAATACTGGCTCAAACGCGGTGTCGCCGGCTTCCGGCTCGACGCGATCCCGACGCTATTCGAAGATCCTGAGCTGCGCGACGAGCGCGAGTTGCCGGGTACCAACGCGTTCGGCGATCCCAATCTCGCCGAGGAGCGCACCAACAATCTTCCGGAGGTGCATGAGGTGATGCGCCGGATGCGCGCGATGTCGGATCGATTTCCCGGCGATCGCGTGCTGATCGGCGAGACCTACCTGCGCAACATCGAGGATCTCGACCGCTGGTACGGCGGCGCGAAACACGATGAATTGCAGCTGCCGATGGACATGAAAATCGGCTTCGGCAACAAGCTCGACGCGCGCGAGTTTCGGACCCGCATCGAGGAGGTCGAAACACGAATCCACGGCTCGCAGCCGCTGCTGGTGTTCGACAACCACGACAACCCGCGCAGCTGGGACCGCTACGGTGACGGCGCCCACGATGCATCGATTGCGAAGCTGATCGCCGCGTTGCTGCTGACGACCAAGGACACCGCGCTGCTTTATTACGGCGAGGAGATCGGCATGCGCACGACGCCGCCGCAGCGCCGCGAGGATGTGCTCGACCCGATCGGCGTGACCGGCTGGCCCAAGGAAAAGGGCAGGGACGGCGAGCGCACGCCGATGCAATGGGACGCGAGCAATGCGCAGGCGGGATTTAGCAGCAACGCACGCACCTGGCTCCCGGTTCCGCCGAACTACACGAGTCTCAACGTACAGAGCGAACTGGCAGATGAGGGCTCGCTGCTCAATTGGTACCGCCGACTCATCGCGCTGCGGCGCTCGAACGACGCGCTGCGAGACGGCCGGATGCGGATGCTCGACGAGACCGACGCGGCGGTGTTTGCGTACCTTCGCGTCGGCGAACACGGCGATGATGTGGTGGTCGCATTGAATATGTCGGCGCAACCGCAAACGGTCACCTTGGATCTGGCGAAGCACGGGGTTGCGCCGGCGTCCATTGCGACGCTGCTGGCGAGCGACGAGGGCCTGCGCGCGGCGGGATCCACGGGCACGGTTACCCTGCCGCCGTTCGCCTCCTGGATAGCGGCAGTCAAGCGGTGAGTGTCGTCGCCGAGGGCGAGACGGTCGAATCGCAAGTCCGGATTCGGCCGACATTGACGTTCTGGCAGATCTGGAACATGTGCTTTGGCTTTCTGGGTTTGCAGTTCGGCTTTGCGCTGCAGAATGCGAATGTCAGCCGGATCTTTCAGACGCTCGGCGCAAGCGTCGATCAGATTCCTGCACTTTGGATCGCCGCACCGCTGACGGGCCTGCTCGTGCAGCCGGTGATCGGCTATTTGTCCGATCGCACCTGGACGCGGCTCGGCCGGCGTCGGCCCTATTTCCTCATCGGCGCCGTGCTCGCGGCAGCCGCACTGCTTTGCATGCCGCGCTCGACTACGCTGCTGATCGCCGCGGCTCTCTTGTGGGTGCTCGATGCCTCGATCAACGTGTCGATGGAGCCGTTTCGGGCATTCGTCGGCGATCAGCTGGGACCTGAGCAGCGGCCCGCTGGTTTCGCGATGCAGAGCTTTTTCATCGGCATCGGCGCGGTCGTCGCCAGCATGTTGCCCTACTTGCTGACATGGTTCGGTGTCAGCAATCAGTCGGTCGCGATCGCAGGCGGCTCCGCGGTCCCGGACAACGTTTACGATGCGTTTACGATCGGCGCCGTGGTCCTCGTGGCGGCGGTCGGCTGGACCGTGTTGCGCACGCGCGAATATCCGCCGGAAGAGCTGCTTGCATTCGCCGACGCGCCGCTCGAGGCGGGCGGGGCGCTTCCCCGCGGCGCGATCGGCGCGCGGCGCAAGGGCGTGTTATGGGCGGGCGCGGGCGCAATAGGAATCGCGGCGATTTGGATTGGGAGTCTCGATCCGCAGCTCTATCTCGTCTGCGGCGGCGCCTTGGCGTGGGGCCTCGCGCTCGTGATTCATCGCGGCGCGGATCGCTCGGGACTGTTCGGCGCGGTGATGTGCGACATCGAGACCATGCCGTTGACGATGCGCCGGCTCGTCCCCGTGCAGTTCTTTTCCTGGCTCGCACTGTTTGCGATGTGGATCTACACGACGTCGGCAGTGACCCAGGTGCACTTCGGATCGGCCGACCCGAACTCGGCGGCCTACAATCAAGGAGCAGATTGGGTCGGCGTGCTGTTTGCCGCGTATAACGGGTTTGCGGCGCTTGCGGCGATCTGCATTCCGCGGATGGTGCGCCGCTTCGGCCTGCGCGTGACCCATTTGGTCAACGTCTGGTTGGGCGGAGCCGCTTTGCTCTCATTTCTCGTGATTCGAGATTCGCATTGGCTGCTCGGCTCGATGGTAGGCGTCGGGTTTGCGTGGGCCTCGATTCTTTCGCTGCCCTATGCCCTGCTTTCCGACAGTGTGCCGGCGGAAAAAATGGGCCTCTACATGGGCGTATTCAATTTCTTCATCGTGATCCCGCAGCTCGTTGCGGCGAGCGTCTTGGGAGTGACGATCAAGCTGCTGTTCGGGGGCGCGCCGATTTACGCGCTCGCGATCGGCGGCGCGAGTTTCTTTCTCGCGGGACTGCTCGTGCTGCGGGTACCGGAGCCGAGAAGCTAGATCTGGGCCGCGAGCGCGGCACCGCAAGAGCGACGGATCACGAGGCGAGTCGGCAGCACGAGATTTTCCGCCGGCTCCTCTCGGACCTGGCGTAGCAGCGTATCGACCAGCGCCTCGCCCGCCATGCGCGTGTCCTGCATGACGGTCGTGAGCGCCGGATTCACGAGGCTGGCCGCCGGAATGTCATCGAAACCCACGACCGACACGGCGTTCGGAACGTCGATGCCGTGTTCTTGCAGCGCGTGCATCGCGCCGATCGCGATCAGATCGCTGGCCGCGAGAATCGCGTCGAACGGCGCGCCGCGAAGCAGCAACTCGGAGGTCGCCGCATAGCCGGCTTGTTCGGTCGTGATCGCGTCGACCTGAAGCATCTCGATGAGCGGCGCGCCGGCCGCGTTGAGCGCCGCAGCGTAGCCGCGATACCGCTCGAAGAATTCCGGATAGTGGCTCGAGGCATTTCCGATGAACGCGACGGTGCGCCGGCCGAGTCTGAGCAAATGCTCGGTGGCCGCGTAGCCTCCTTGGAAATTATCACATCCGACCGACAATCCGGGCTGGTCCGCTTGCACCGCACCCCAACGCACGAAGTGCGTGCCTTGCTCGACGAGCTTCTCGAGGCGCGAGCGGTAAGCGAGATAATCGCCATAGCCGAGCAGGATGATGCCGTCGGCCTTGCGGCTGTCCTCGTAGTCGACGTGCCAATTGCCGGAGAGCTGCTGAAACGAGATCAACAAGTCATACCCGCGCCGCACGCAAGCGCGCGTGATGGATCCCAGCATCGACAGAAAGAACGGGTTGATCAGCGAGTCATCCGGCGTAGGATCCTCGAAGAAAAGCAGGGCGACGGTGTTCGAATGTTGGGACCGCAGGTTCGAGGCGTTCTTGTCGACCTTGTACTGCAGCTGTTGCGCAATCGCTTCGATGCGCTTGCGCGTTTCGGCGCTGACCGTCGGACTGCCGCGCAGGGCCCGCGACACCGTGGATTGCGAAACGCCGGCTTCGTACGCAATATCGAAAGAAGTCGCCTTCCCGTGAACGGGACCCCGCGTTTTTTCTGTATGCACGTGCTATCTCCCCGAATGCATGATGCCACAGCGGCCGGCGGCTGGCTAAATTGCGCCCGCCCGCCCGTCAGGACTGCGAATCGCCGCGCCGGGTGCTCGCAGGAGCGATGTTGCGCGACGGCAACAGCCGCTCGGCAATATGGCCAGCCGCACATCGAAACGCTGCCTGCATACGTATTCATATCGTGCGCATCCACACCGTCCGCTAGTCTCCGGAGAGCGAGAGCTTGCCCTCGACTCGAAAGGGCG
The DNA here is from genome assembly GCA_963782845.1 of uncultured Gammaproteobacteria bacterium. Taxonomy (GTDB): domain Bacteria; phylum Pseudomonadota; class Gammaproteobacteria; order Steroidobacterales; family Steroidobacteraceae; genus Bog-1198. The sequence goes on from CAWALM010000006.1 coordinate 87,030, forward strand.
GCCCTTGATGAATTGGGGAGCCTGAGCACACCTTTTATTTGTTCGTAGCGTGCCGATCTCGGATCGGGCGACTCGCAGTGCGCGGCCGAATTCGCGTGCCCGCGTACGCGGGCATCCCATCGCGTCTCCGCGATCGCACGCTCCAGCGGCGGCCGCGGCCAAGGAAAAATAATTGGGGTCCTCGCAGATGAATACGTATGCAAGAGGGTTCGCATTCTGCCGCGGGTAGTTACTATCGCAAAAAAGAACAGTAGTGCATGCAACTGCATCTGCAGTTGCGACTGGGGATGTAACTAGATCAGTGGGTTTTTGGGGCGTCTCGTCGGAGCGCGCGTGCGCGCCGAACATAATTATTAAATGGGGGTTAATCAGTGAATAATTCCAAGCGGCGGCGTCTGGCGAAAGCGGCGCGCAATCCGAGCAAGGTCGCGATGGGTTCTACGGCAGCCGGCTGCGCAATCCTGATGTTGGCCGCGGCGCCCGGAGTTCGCGCCCAGCAGGCGCCTGCAGGCGGCGGCGCCACCGATCAGCTCGAGGAGATCCAGGTCACCGGCATCCGCAAAGCGATCGAGGACGCAATCTCGGTCAAGAAGGACTCCGATCTGATCGTCGAGGCCGTTTCCGCCGAAGACATCGGCAAGTTGCCGGATCTCAGCATCGCCGACTCGATCGCGCGTTTGCCGGGCCTTGCCGCGGAGCGCGACAAATACGGCAACGCGAGCCAGATCAGCATCCGCGGCATGGGTCCGGACTTCGTCGGCACGACATTGAACGGCCGCGAGCAGACGTCAACCGAACAGACGCGCTCGGTCGATTACGCGGCATATCCCGCCGAGTTGATCAATCAGGTCGTCGTCTACAAGACCCCCGATTCCGGCCTGATCGGCCAAGGTCTCGCGGGCACGGTCGACATCCGCACCGTCAAGCCACTCGATTTCTCCGATATGCAAATTGCACTCAACTACCGCAAGGAAAAGTTGGGCATGCAGCTCTCGGAGCACGGCTACGGCGAGCGATTGAGCGCTTCGTTCATCGACCAATTCTTCGACCACAAATTTGGCATTGCGATCGGCTTCGCGCGCCTCGACGACGTCGGCGGCACGACCGACGACAGCGGCACCTGGGGCGGCGGAACGATGAGCTACGACGGAGCGACCGTCAACGTACCCTACGGCGGTCTCAACGAGGAGAGCGACCGTGCGCGGCAGGAGCGCAACGGCATCATGGCCGTGCTGCAGTTCAAGCCCAATGACCGCCTCGAGAGCGAGGTCGACCTGTTCTATTCGCAGTTCCACACCGAGGACCAGCTCTGGGAATTCCAGATGGGATTGACCGGTGCGACGACCACGAATTACTTCGATCCCGCGACCGATTCCACGTTCCCCGTGATTCGCCAGCCGCAACCCGTGCTCACCAATGCAGTGCTCAACGGCAATAACGTGACCAGCGGAACGATCGACGGCATCCGCCCGGTCATGCAAAACATCGCAATCGGCAGCTCACAGTCCCTGCATTCACTCGGCTGGAACACCAAGTTCCAGGCAACCGACGCGCTCTCCCTGTCGGCCGATTTGAACATCAACGATACCAACAATCAGCAGTACGACATCGAGACCTATGCGAGCACGCCGACGGTGTTTTCGGCGACCGGAACTCCGCCTGTGCCGCAAACGACGAATATTTCGTTCAACGCGAATAATCTCGGGATCGGCTCGAGCATCAATTTCGCGAATCGCGCGAACTCGGTATTTACCGACGTGCTCGGATGGAGCTGCTGCCAGGATGAGCAACCAGGGTACATCAAGTATCCCCTGACCACGGATACGATGACCGCCGTCAAGCTCAGCGGCCGCTACGAGTTGCCGTCGAACAGCTGGTTCACCGCGGTGGATTTCGGGCTCAACTATTCCGATCGCCAGAAGGACAACTCGACGGACGAAGGCTACCTCTGGGTAAAGGGCACGAATGGTGCGCTCTATCAAAACGGCGCGAACATCCCCGGGACCGCGTTGAATGTCGCGGGAGAGTCGGGGCTCCTGATGCCCACCTATGACGTTCGTGGACTCTGGTCCAATTACTTCCAGGTCGGAGCGCGTTCGACGCCGGATATTTTGGCGAAGACCTGGAGCGTCGAGGAAAAAATGACGACCGTCTACGGCAAGCTCGACATCAAGAGCGAGCTGTTCGGGATGCCGCTGCGCGGCAACTTGGGGTTGCAGATCGTCAATGCCAAGCAGAGTTCGACTGCCTTCGCGACCAGTCAGCAAAATCCGACCCAAGACGTGTTGACCGGTACGCCGATTCAGGTGACCTTGGGGTCATCGACGACTGAATTCCTGCCGAGCATGAATTTGGTCGGTGACCTCGGCAATAGCCAAGCCTTGCGATTTGCGCTCGCGCGCCAGATGGCGCGGCCGAACATGGCGGACATGAATGCCTCCTCGGCGGTTTCTCCGGGACAGGGCCAGTTCGTCGGTCAGCTCATAGGGTCTGGCGGCAATCCGTATTTGAAGCCGTTCATCGCCGATGCGGCCGACTTGAGCTATGAAAAATATTTCCATGGCAACAAGGGGTATATGAGCGCCGCGGTGTTCTACAAGCACCTCGAGAGCTACATTTTGGATACGACCGAAGACAACTTCAATTTCACCGGCCTCGTATCACCCTCGCTGGGCGCGACCGGCCTCAATGGCCAGTACACGACCGCGGTCAACGGCAGCGGCGGCTACATCGAAGGTTACGAATTGACGGCTTCGGTACCGCTGGATCTAGCGTTCGGATGGCTTGACGGATTCGGCGTCATCGGCAGCTTCTCGCAAACCGACAGTTCGGTGGTGGCGCCCTCGACGGCCGCGGGACCGAACCAGACCAACCTCACGGGTTCAGGGGCATCGGATCTGCCGGGCTTGTCCAAGAACGTCTATACCGGGACCGCCTATTTCGAAAAGTGGGGCTTCAGTGCGCGCGTTGCGGAGCGTTTCCGCAGCCAGTTCATCGGCACGCTGATCACCAATTTCGGCGTACCGGGCGCGACCTTCATCGGCGCGGAGCGGACCATGGATGCGCAGGTGGGCTACGAGATCCAGGGCGGACCCGCGCGCGGCTTGTCGTTCCTGCTGCAGGCTCAGAACATCTTGAACACGCCGTTTAGAACTTATACGAGCACGACTGGAGCGGAAACCACGCAGAAGTTCGGCGAAACCTTGTTGTTCGGCGTGAACTACAAGTTCCAATAGATCCCCCCGCGATCGGAATTCGGTCCCCTGCCGCGCGTGCGGCGGGGGGCCTTATTCCATCGCAATCGCGGGCTATAGTGGCGGCATGAGCGCGAAAGGCATTCAAGACATCGTCATCGTCGGCGGGGGAACCGCTGGATGGATGACGGCGGCGGCATGCGCCAAGACGCTTGGGCGCCATTTCTCGATCCGCGTCATTGAATCCGACGAGATCGGGACCGTCGGGGTGGGCGAAGCGACGATACCGATGATCCAGCGATTCAATGCGGCGCTCGAATTGGACGAAAACGAGTTCATGCGAGAGACCCAGGCAACGTTCAAGCTCGGCATCGAATTCGTGGATTGGGGCGCTCTCGGCGAGTCCTACATGCATGGTTTCGGCCGCATTGGCCAGGACTACGGCGTTCTCGGCTTCGACAAATACTGGCAAAAGCTCGCGCGCTCCGGGCCGCGCCGCGCCCTTGGGCGAATACACGATCTCGGTCGCGGCTGCCTATGCGGGCAAGTTCATGCGGCCGCGGCCGGATTTGCCCAAATCGCCGCTCGCGGACATCACCTACGCATTTCAATTCGACGCGAGTCTCTATGCGCGCTACTTGCGAAAATATGCCGAGCAGCGCGGCGTGGTGCGCACCGAGGGCCGCATTCTCGATGTCACACTGCGGGCTTCAGACGGTTTCGTGGAATCCGTGCTGCTCGAGAGCGGCGAGCGCGTGGGCGGCGATCTTGTTCGTCGATTGCTCGGGGTTTCGCGGCCTGCTGATCGAGAACGCGCTGCATACGGGCTACGACGATTGGTCGCATTGGCTGCCCTGCGATCGCGCACTCGCGGTGCCGTCGATCCGCGACGCGGCGCCGCGTCCCTATACGCGCGCGACCGCGCTATCCTCGGGTTGGCAGTGGCGCATTCCGCTGCAGCATCGGACCGGCAACGGCCTCGTCTATTGCAGCCGATTCATCAGCGACGAAGAAGCGAGCGCAATGCTGCTGAAGAACCTGCAGGGCGAGGCGCTCGCCGATCCGCGGCCGCTGCGCTTCACGACCGGCATGCGCAAGAAGATCTGGAACCGCAATGTCGTCGCGATCGGGCTTTCCGGCGGCTTCATGGAGCCGCTCGAGTCCACGAGCATCCATTTGATTCAGGCCGCGATCGCGCGCCTGCTGGAGTTCTTCCCTGATGCCGCATTTGACGCGCGCGACATCGACGAATTCAACCGGCTGCTGCGCCTCGAATACGAGGGAATTCGCGACTTTCTTGATCTTGCACTACAAGCAGACCGCGCGCGACGACTCGCCGTTCTGGCGGCATTGTGCCGCGATCGAGATTCCGGTCTCGCTCAGCCGCAAGATCGAACTGTATCGCAGCCACGGCCGGATCGTGCGCGAGGGCACCGAGCTGTTTACCGAGCCGAGTTGGCTGCAGGTCATGAACGGGCAGGGCCTCAGGCCCGGCGCACACCACCCGCTCGTCGACATTCTCAGCGATCGTGAACTGACCGAGTACTTGAATGACGTGCGCCAGGTGATCCGCAAGTGCGTCGACGTGATGCCGGCACAGCAGGATTTCATCGCGCGACATTGCCTGGCGGCGGCGGCATGAATCTGCAGGCGCCCATCGAGTCGATCGTCATCGTCGGCGGGGGAACCGCCGGCTGGATGACCGCCGCCTCGCTCGCCAAATTCTTGCCGGCGTCCTGCAAGATTCACCTGATCGAGTCCGCGGAAATCGGCATCGTCGGCGTCGGCGAGGCGACGATCCCGACGATCCGCCAATTCAATGCATCGCTCGCGCTCAACGAGGATGAATTCCTCCGCCGAACGCAGGGCACGTTCAAGCTCGGCATCGAATTTCGCAACTGGGGCCGGATCGGCGACTCCTACATCCACGGGTTCGGCCGCATCGGGCGAGATCATGGACTGGTCGGATTCCATCATTACTGGCTCAAGGCCTACCTGCGCGGCGAAGCCGAGGATCTCGAAGCGTATTCGATCAACACGGTGGCACCGCGCCGTAACAAGTTCGCGCGGCCGCGACCCGACATGGTGAATTCGCCGATGTCGCAGATCGACTATGCGTTTCACTTCGACGCCGGCCTCTATGCGCGCTTTCTGCGCAGAGTCGCCGAGGCGCGCGGCGTGCGCGCGGACCGACGCCAAGATCGTCGAGGTACGCCAGCACCCGGAGAGCGGCTTCATCGACGCCGTGAGGCTCGAGAGCGGCGACTGGGTGGCCGGCGACCTGTTCATCGACTGCTCCGGCTTTCGCGGCTTGCTGATCGAGCAGACGCTGAAGAGCGGCTACGAAGACTGGGCGCACTGGCTGCCCTGCGACCGCGCGATCGCCGTGCCTTGCGAGTCGGTCAGGCCGTTGCTTCCCTACACGCGCTCAACGGCGCACGGCGCGGGCTGGCAGTGGCGCATTCCGCTGCAGCACCGGATCGGCAACGGACACGTATTCAGCAGCAAATTCATGAGCGAGGATGAGGCGACGAGCATTCTGCTCGGCAACCTCGACGGCGATGCCTTGACGGCCCCGCGGACGCTGAAATTCGCGGCGGGCAAGCGCAAGAAAACCTGGATCAAGAATTGCGTCGCGATCGGGCTCGCGAGCGGCTTCCTCGAACCGCTCGAGTCGACGAGCATCCATCTGATCCAGGCCCAGATCGCACGTCTGTTGTCGATGTTTCCCGATCGGCGCCTCTCGCAGGTCGATATTGACGAATTCAATCGCCTCAGCGATTTCGATGTGGATCGGATCCGGGATTTCGTGATTCTGCATTACAAGCAGACGGTCCGTGACGACACGCCGTTTTGGAGCTACTGCCGCGAGATGCCGGTTCCCGAAACTCTCGAGGCCAAGTTGCGCGCCTTTCGCAGCAGCGGCCGCGTCGTTCGCGAGAGCACCGAGCTGTTTTCCCATACGAGCTGGCTCGAGGTCATGCACGGCCAGGGCGTGCGCGCATCCGGCTACCATCCGCTCGTGGACGTGCTCAGCGATCAGGATCTCGCGGAATTTCTCGCGAGCACGCGGGCGGTCATTCAAAAGTGCGTCGAGGCGATGCCGGACCACGCCGAATTCATCGCGGCAAATTGCGCGGCGCCGGCGCTACAGGAAGCAGCTCATGCCGGCGCGCGTTAATCTGATCGGCGCGCGCTGGTCGCCGGGCCGCCGTATTCGGCATCTGGCGTCGCGTTGCTGGGCGTACGAGTCGCGGGCGCTGCGGGCGCTCACGCGGGCGCGGGCGCGGCGGCGGGCGGCCGCCACGCGCCTCGGCCTATCGGCAGCGCAAACCGCAGGACGAGATCCTCTATTTTCTGCTGCCCGACCGGTTCGCGAACGGCGATCCGAGCAACGACCGCGGCGGATCTGAGCGGCGATCGGCTGGCGACGGGCTACGATCCGACGGCCAAGGGCTTCTTTCATGGCGGCGACCTCAAGGGACTTGACCGCGCGGCTCGACTACATTCAGGGGCTCGGCGCAACCGCGGTGTGGCTCGGTCCGGTGTTTCAGAACAAGCCGGTGCAGGGACCTCCTGGCAGGGAATCGGCCGGCTATCACGGCTACTGGATCACCGACTTCACGCGCGTCGATGCGCATTTCGGCAGCAACTCCGATCTGCGAGCGCTCGTCGAGGCGGCGCATGCGCGCGGCCTGAAGGTCTACCTCGACATCGTCGTCAATCACACGGCCGACGTCATTCGATACCGTGAATGTCCGAGCAACGCCTGTCCCGTATCGATCGCGCGCGCAGTACCCCTACACGCGGCGCGGCGGGATCCATGGCGCGCCGATCAACGACGGATTCCTCGGCGACGAAGCGGCACAGCAAACGGACGAGAATTTCGCGAAGTTGACGCGTCCGGACTACGCCTATACCCCATTCGTGCCGGCCGGCGAAGAGCACCTAAAGGTCCCGGACTGGCTCAACGAGCTGATTTTTTATCACAACAGGGGCAACTCGACGTTCACCGGCGAGAGTTCGCAAACGGGCGATTTTTCGGGCCTCGACGACTTGATGACCGAGAACCCGCGCGTCGTGCGCGGCTTCATCGAAATCTACGGAAAATGGATCGACGACTACGGGATTGACGGGTTTCGCATCGACACCGCGAAGCACGTCAATGCCGAGTTCTGGCAGGCGTTCGTGCCGGCGATACTTGCGCGTGCCGCCGCGCGCGGCATCCCCAATTTTCATATGTTCGGCGAGGTCGCGACCGGCAGCATGGATCCGGCGCTGCTTGCCGAGCACACGCGCGTCGACAAACTGCCGGCGGTGCTCGATTTCGCGTTTGCGGCGGCGGTTCGCGACACGGTCGCGGGATCCTGCCGGCACCGAGGAGCTCGCGACGGCTGTTCGACGCGGATTCCTTGTACGAGGGCGGCGCCGGCGGGCGCGCTGCAGTTGCCGACCTTCATCAGCAATCACGACGCCGGCCGATTCGCCTATTTCGTGCGCAAGGCGCGACCGAAGGCGCCGGATCCGGAGGTACTGGCGCGCGTGCGCTTGGGTCATGCGATGCTGTTCTTGCTGCGCGGCGTGCCGGTCGTCTATTACGGCGACGAGCAAGGCTTCGCCGGCACCGGCGGCGACCAGGATGCGCGCCAGGACATGTTCGCAAGCCGGGTCGCGGTGTATAACGCCGAGCCGCTCGTCGGTACGGGGCGCACGACGGCGAGCGACAGCTTCGACACCGGCCATCCGCTCTATGCGGCGATCGCCGAACTCGCGCGGCTGCGCGCCGGCCATCCGGAATTGCGCGACGGACGGCAGGTGCTGCGCAGCGCCGCGGCCGACGCCGGGCCTCTTCGCGGTCTCGCGGATCGATGCGGCGACCGGGCATGAATTGCTGGTCGCCTTCAATACCTCCCTGAGCAGCGCTCGAGGCCCAGGTCAGCGTCGAGCCTCAGTCGCGGCGCTTCGCAAGCCTGCACGGCGACTGCCGGCGCGAGACTGCCGCGACCGGCAGCTACACGGTGCGCATCCCGGCACTCGATTTTCTCGTCTGTGCCGCGGATTACCCGCGATGAGTACCGGCCCCGCAGACTGGTGGCGCGGTGCGACGATCTATCAGATCTATCCGCGCAGCTTCGCGGATTCCAACGGCGACGGCATCGGCGACCTTCCCGGCATCACGGCGCACCTCGATTACGTCGCCTCCCTTGGCGTCGACGCGATCTGGCTGTCACCGTTCTTTGCGTCGCCGATGAAGGATTTTGGCTACGATATCAGCAACTATTGCGATGTCGATCCGATTTTTGGGAGCCTCGCGGATTTCAACGCGCTCGTCGCGCGGGCACATGCGCTCAAGCTGCGCGTGATCATCGACCAGGTGTTTTCGCACACCTCGGACCAGCATCCCTGGTTCCTGCAAAGCCGCTCGAGCCGCGATAATCCGCGCGCCGATTGGTACGTGTGGGCCGACCCGAAGCCGGATGGATCGCCTCCCTCGAACTGGCAGTCGGTGTTCGGGGGCTCCGCGTGGACCTGGGATGCGCGGCGCGGCCAATATTATTTGCACAATTTCCTCGTCGAACAGCCGGACCTCAACGTTCACAATCCGGCGGTGCAAGATGCGCTGCTGGCATGCGCGGCCTTCTGGCTCGATGCGGGGGTCGACGGTTTTCGGCTCGATGCGATCAACTACGCGATGCACGATCCGCTGCTGCGGGACAATCCGCCGCTGCCGGCAACGAACAAGCCGCGGACACGCTCGGTGGATTTCCAGCTCGCGCTTTACAATAAGTCGCACGCCGACGTGCCGCGCTTCGTCGAGCGCATTCGCGCTCTCACCGACCGCTACGGCGGGCGCTTTACGGTCGCGGAGGTCGGGGGCGAGGGCGCCGAGACCGAGATGAAGCTCTATACGGCGGGCGAATCCCGATTTCACACCGCCTACGGCTTCAACTTCCTCTATGCCGAGGAACTGACGCCGGCGTTGGTGCGTGCATCCCTGGCGGCTTGGCCCGATACGGCCGGCACGGGTTGGCCGAGCTGGGCATTTTCCAACCATGACGCACCGCGCGCGGTGACTCGGTGGTTTCCGGCGGCCGAGCGCGCCGCCGGTGCACGCCTCGCGACGCTGTTGCTCGTGAGTCTGCGCGGGAACATCTTCATGTATCAGGGCGACGAACTCGGGCTTCCGCAGGCCGAGATTCCGTTCGCGCAACTCAAGGATCCCGAAGCGATCGCGAATTGGCCGCGGACCCTCGGACGGGATGGAGCGCGCACGCCGATGCCGTGGCACACGGCACTCGCGCACGCCGGCTTCTCGACGGGCGAACCCTGGCTCGTGATCGGTGCCGGCCACGCGGCGCTCGCCGTCGACTCGCAACAGGCCGATCCGAGTTCACAGCTCAATCTCACGCGCCGCCTCGTCGGATTGCGCCAGCGCAGCGCGGCGCTGCGCGCGGGGGACCTGAAATTCGTCGAGGTGTCGGCGAAACTGCTCGCCTTCGAACGCAGTTCGCGCGAGCAGCGGCTGCTGTGCGCGTTCAATCTCGGGCCGGATAAGTGCCGCTGGCAACCGCCCGGCACGGATTCCTGGCGCGTCATCGAGCGTGTCGGGGGAGCGCAGGCCTGGGAATTTCCGGGCTATTCGGGACTGATCGCCGAACGCGTCTGAGCGACGCCGGGCAGACGGCTGTGGCCACGCCTCATTTACCCGCAGGGACCTGCGGACGGGGTTTCTGCGGCGGCGCCAAGCGGCGCAAGGCGGTATCTTCGATGAGCCGTTTGTGGACGTAGAGAAAGCGGATCGTCTCGTACTCAAACGGTGAACCGCTCGCGTAGTAGCGGAAGTCGACATTGGCGCGCTGATCGACGAGATTGACCGCTTCGAGTCCCCACGACTCGTTGCCGCGATACAGATTTGCGAGATTGACCGCATGCGCCACCCCGAAATCGCCGACGAATCCGACGCCGTCGCGCAAGGTCGAGGGCCCGAGCACGGGAATCACGAGATAAGGTCCCGGATGAACTCCCCAGGTCGCGAGCGTGGCGCTGAGTCCGGTCGGAGCGCTCGGAATATCGAGCTTGCTCGCAACGTCGATGAGGCCGCCGATTCCGACCGTGCTGTTGATCAAGAGCCGCCCGGCGCTGCGTAGTCCGCGCAGCGGCCGCAGTTGCAGCACGTAGTTGATGATGCTGTCGACCTCGGCGAGGTTGCCGAAGAAGTTGTGCACGCCGGTTCGAAGCGGCGATGGCAGCCGCCGGTAGCTGTTGGCGAGCGGCAAGAAGAAGGCCTCGTCGAAGCGTGCATTGAAGCGGTACGTGAAGCGGTTGAGGTGATCCCAGGGATCGAACGTCGCCATCGATGGAGCGTCGGCCGGCGTCAGCGGCGGCGGTGATGGCTCGCCATTCGGCAAGACGCTCGCCGACTCGCTCGCGAGCGCCTTGGCGAGTTCGGCGGCGTTCTGCGCGGCAGCCGCCTGGTCCTCGGCGGGCGTCTCGGGAGGCAGGCTGCGAATTTCGAGATTCGACGCTGCGCAGCCGGCGAGTTCCCAGGCGCACAGCAACAGCATCGCTACCCGCAGGACTAAGCGATCGCGGATCACGGCGTCGTGGCACTCCATCGCCCGGCCAGCATGTCCAACATATCCTTGATCTGGGCGCGATCGCCGAGATTGCCGAGGTGGCCGCCGTGATCGTACACGGCGATCCTCGTGCCGAGCGTCGTCTCGAGCCACGACAATTCGCGCTGGTCGAGGATCGGGTCGTCGCTGTTGGTCTGCGCGTAGTAGTCGCCGTCGCTGCGCAGCGCGTCGCCGATGATGTCGAGACGGTTATCCGCAACCAGCGACGCGCTGGTCGAAGCGGCGCGGTGCTTGAGGTAATAGGGCGCGAATACTCTCGAGAAGTATTCCGCGAACGGCTTGCTGCGCAAGCGGCTGGCCGCGTCCTCGAGCGAGTCGCCGACGCGCGGTGGGTGGCGCGGATCGACCACGACGCCGGCTCCGGTGTAGAGGTCGCCCGCGAAGAACATTTCGACGAGGCTCAGCCGGAAGCTCAGTGCGATCGCGGCCGAATATTCCGCGTCCGTCCGCAGCGCCGTTGCCGCGGCGCCGAGCAGGAAGCTTTGATCCAACTCCGTTTTGTCCGAGGCGCGATACAGGTTCGCGAGTTCGGCGTAGAGCTGTCGATAGAGCCGGTCGACTGCGGCATCGTCCGCACCGATGCTGATCGCGAACAGCCGGTCGAGGCGGCTGATCGAGGCGAACAGGCTCACCGGCGGATTGATCATGAGCGCGCGGTGAATGCGCGGATTGCCGCTCGCCGCATCGATCGACTTGACGACCGCCGCATTGGCGCCGCCCAGGCTGTACCCGAGAATGTCGATGTCGGTGATGCGGATGCGAGGCGGCAGGTGCGCGAGAATTTGCCCGATCGCCGCATACAGATCGCGGCTGTCCTGCTGCAAATCGCCGGACACGCCGGTGCTCGAGCTCGAGACGATGAAGCCGGGAAAGGTCGGCGAGGGCATCGTGAGTACGTGATAGCCGGCGCCGTAGAGAGCTCCGCGCAGGATCGAGAGTTTCGAGGTATTGCCGTCTCCGCCCGTGCCGGCAAATCACGATAGCGAGCGGCGCGGGATTGCGTTGCGCCGAGATCCAAACTCGCAGTTTGCGGTCGAACCAATAGACCGCGGGCACGGGCCTCGCCCACGGCATCGCAATGTCGATTTCCGAAATCGGAACCGATCGCGGCAGCGGCGCCATCTGATCGGGCGGCGTGCCGAAGACCGTCGCGCGAAGCGCCGCGGAATCGGCGAGGCCGGTCGCGGGGCCGCCGCCGGAGTGCGCGGCCGGCAGTGCCTGCGCCGACGCGTCTGCCGCAACGGCCGCGGCGCAGGCGAGCGCTGCGAATGCGAATGCGAATGCGGTGAGACGTGTTTGCATCGGCGCGATACTGACACCGCGCGCTACGCGCTGGCAAACGACGATCCGCGAGTCGGCGCCGGGCGGTCGCATCGCTGCGGCTTTTTTTGGTGCGTGTCATGCGGTGGCGTTCAATGTAGACTAGCTGCGGATGCTTGAATCTGCGGCGCAACCAGGGAGCGCTTGATTGGCGCACACCGCCTCCGGCGGCGCTTCCCGGACCATGAATCAGAATAAATTCCCGAGAACGCTCTCGGATCTCCTCGTATGGCGGCGGCTGCGCGGGCTCCTGATCGCATCGGTGGCGGTGCTCTCGCAGGCGGCGGCGGCCGCCGCCGGCGCCTGCAATCAGGAAGAGCGGCGCGCGGCCGATGCGGACTACCGGCAGGGTGTCGCGCAATATCGCGGCGGCCGCGCCGATGATGCCTACGCGCTGCTGCTCTCGGCGCTCGATCGTTGCCCCGAGGACTCGGCCTATCGGAACGATTTTCTCGTCGCCGCGGTTGCATCTGGACATCCGGACATGGCGCTCAGGCGGGGCGCGCCCTTGGATCCGGCCGCGCTGCCGGTGTACGTGCTCGAGGCGCTGGCGCGCGCCGCGCGCGACCTGCATCAGCCGGATCTCGCGATACGCTACTACGACCAAATCCTCGGCGCGGCCGACGACGTCGGCGCCAAAGTCGGCCGCAATCTTGCCTTGATCGACCAAGGTTTGGGCCTGCAAGCGCAACGCGAGCTGCTCGCGTTGAATGAGCAGTATCCGAATCGCGTCGACATTCTCGAGGCTCTCGGGCTCGCCGACGAGGCGCTCGGCGAAACCGTCCCCGCACTCGCGGCAGCCGAACAGGCGCTGCGCGTCGACCCGCAGTACGAAGGGGCGCTGCGGCTGCGGTTCCGAACGCTGCTGGCCGGCGGCGCGCCGCAATTGGCCTTGGCGCTGACGCCGGAGCGCCTCGTGACGCCCGCGGAACGCGGCGCCGCACTCCATGATTCGCTGGCGCTCGAGTTCCGCTGGGCGCGCGATGCGACCGGCGACGATCAGAGCCGCGCCGCGCGCGTCGATGCGGTCATCCTGCGCATGCGTGCGGCGGCGGCTGACGCGTCGATCAGCGCAACGGCCCGCGCCGGATTGCGGCGCGACCTCGTCGAGGCGCTCGCGCAGCGCGGCCGATCGGCCGAGGCCGTCGCAGAATACGAAAGTCTCGAAGCCGGAGGGCTCGAGATCCCGCCCTACGTGAGCGCCGCAGCGGTCGGCGCCTATCTCGCGCAGCGGCGTCCGCAGCGGGCGATCGCGCTGTTCCGATCACTGCCGCCGGATTACCGCCCTGCGGTGAGCGTGCGCGTGAACTACTTCTATGCATTGATCGAAAGCGGTCAATATGAGGCCGCGCTCGCCTGGGCCGACCGGCTCGCCGCGGAGACGCCGGCGCACAGCACATCCGGATCGCCGGAATTGCGCGCCGAAAACGAGGATTACACGGGCGCTCTCGTGCTCTCGGCGCTCGCGCGCGCCTACACGGATCGGCTCGCGGACGCCGAGGCGCATCTCGACGCCTTGGCCGCGGCCGCACCCGCGAACAACGAGGTGCAGCTGGCGCTCGCGGAAACCGACGGCTTGCGCGGCCGGCCGCGTGCCGCCGCGGGGATCGCGGGCGCAATCCTGCAGTCGAACCCGGAAGCGGCGGGCGCGCTCGCGAAACTATTCGATGATTCCCTGCAGATGGGCGACCTCGCCGCGGCGCGCGCGGCACTCGACCGGCTTGCCGCGATCGAGCCGGCCGATGACGCGGCGCTGCAGCGCGCAGAGCGCGACTGGCAGACCCAAACCGGGGCGTTTTTCAACATCGAAGGACAAATCGGCCGCAGCTACGGCGGCCGGCCGGGCGTCATCGATTCGACGATCGACGAATACGGCTACTCGCCGGTCTTCGGTTCGGCATACCGGTTGTATCTGCATTTGAACCAGGGCGAAGGCACGCCGGTGCAAGGCGATACCTACCGACACGCCGCAGGCTTGGGCCTCGAGTATCACACTGGGGAGTGGCGCGCGAGCGCCGAACTGCTCGATATCGACGGCAGCGGCTTGGCGCCGCAGTTGAGCCTCGAGGCGACGCCGGATGATCATTGGCGGATCGGCGGTTCCTACGCGCTGCGCACGCTCGACGTCCCGATCGCGGCGGTCGTGGTCGGCATTCATGCGGATCGGGCCGCGCTCGATCTCGACTATCGTGCGAGCGAGGCGCGCGAGGTCGGGGTGCTCATCGATCACGAGCAATTCAGCGACAGCAACTCGCGCTACGAAGCGCTGCTGTTTTGGCGCGAGCGCTTCGTCACCGGCCCCGTCTACAAGCTCGACACCCGCTGGGAACTCGATACCTCGAGCAACACGCTTGCCGACACCAACTATTTCAATCCAAAGCGCGATTTCACCGGCACCGTGACTTTGCAAAATCAATGGCTGCAATATCGCCGCTACGATCGCGCCTTGTCGCACGAGATCGACCTCGGGGTCGGCGAGTACTCGCAGCAGGGCGAGAGCGCCGGCCTCGTCGCATCGCTGCGCTATCAGCTGATCTTCGACGTCAACGACCGCTTGAGCCTCAAGGGTGGACTCGGCCAGACGATTCGGCCCTATGACGGCGCGCGCGAGCGGCTCGACGTCTTCAATTTCAATATTCTGGGGCGATTCTGATGCGCTCCGGCTTGCGCTCGTGGGTGCTGCTGGCGGTGCTTGGTTTGCTGCAGGCAGCGCAGTTGCGCGCCGCGCCCGTTGCGGCTGCGGCGGCGCGCGGCGAGCCCGCGCAGCCCTGGCCGGCCGACACTTTTGCGGTGCTCTGCTATCACGACGTTCGCGACCGGTTGAGCGAGCGGCCGGACCTCTACACGGTCGAGACCCGCGAGCTGACCCAGCAGTTTGCCTGGCTGCGGGCGCAGGGCTATCACGTCATCAGCATCGACGAGGTCATCGCCGCGAGGCGCGAGCACCGCCGCCTGCCCGAGCGCGCGGTCGTGCTGTCGTTCGATGACGGGCTGCAAAGCGTCTATACGCGCGCATTTCCGCTGCTCGAGGCATTCAACTATCCGGCGGTCGTCGGTTTGGTCGGTGCCTGGCTCGGCGAGCCGGCAGCCGGCGAAGGCCGGGTGCAGTTCCCCGACGACAAGCTGTCGCGCGCGGATTTTCTGCGTCCGGAACAGATCCTCGAGATGCGCCACTCAGGCCTGATTGAGTTTGCGTCGCACAGCTACGCGATGCATGTCGGCGTGGCCGCCAACCCGCAGGGCAACCTCGAGCCGGCGGCGGCCGCGCGGCTTTACGACGCGGCCCGCGGCGGATACGAGGACGATGCGGACCACCGCGAACGAATTCGCCGCGACCTTGCGCGGAGCAGCGACGAGGTGCTGCGCTTGAGCGGCGCGCGGCCCCGAATCATCGTCTGGCCGTACGGGGACCATAATCGCGCGACCGACGCAATTGCCCGGGACCTCGGTATGCCGACCGGATTCACGCTCGAGGTCGGTCTGAACACGCCCGACATTCCGCTTTCGCGGCTGCGCCGCACGCTGATCACCTATGACTTCACGACCGCCGATCTTGCGAGGCTGCTGCAGGAGGCGCCGCGTATCGAACCAGTGCGCGTGCTGCGAATCGATCTCGACGACGTTTACGACGCCGATCCGATCCAGCAAGAAGCGAATCTCTCGCGGCTGCTCGATCGCGTCAAGGCGATGGGCATCAATACCGTCTTTCTGCAGGCGTCGGCCGATCCGGGTCGCACCGGCGCCGCAAGCGCTCTGTATTTCCCGAATCGCCGGCTACCGGTGCGCGCGGACCTGTTCAACCGGGTCGCATGGCAGTTGCGCACGCGCACCGGTGTCGCCGTTTATGCGCGCCTGCCGCTGCTCGCCTTCGATCTGCCGGGCAGCGCGCGACGCCTCTCGGCGCTCGATCCGACGGCGCAGCAAGCGGTGCGCGACATTTACGAGGATCTTGCGACCTACGGCGCTTTCCAGGGCCTCGTTTTTGCAAACGACGCGCTTGGTGACGAATTCGACGAGCCGGGCGCTGCGGCACTCGCGGCTGCCATCGGCGACCTGGTCCGGGCCGATCACGACAATTTGCGGATCGCGCGCGATATGTCCACCGGCGATGCCGGCGGCACCGAAGCCCGCTCCGCATTGATGCGCAGGCTCGGCGCCGCGCTTGCGTCGTTCGACTATGTCGTATTGGGCGGCGATGAGTCGCGGCTCGGACGCATGCTTGCCGAAGCCGCGACCAAACCGGGCGCACTCGCGAAGGCCGTGTTCGAGCTGCGCCGGCCGATCGGCACCGCGCAGAGCGAGCCGGCCGCCGAGCGCTCGCTTGCCGCCGCGCTCGATCGCCTGCGCAGCGCCGGCGCGCGAAACATCGGGTATTACCCCGACGATTTTCGCAACGGCCGACCGGCGCTCGAGGCGATCCGTCCCGCAATGTCCCTCAGGGCGTTTCCGGGCTCTGACTGACGAGAACGAGTACTCATGGATCAGCATACGATTCGCATCTGGTGCAACTACCTGCTGGACTTTACGTTCTTCTATCCGCTGTTCATGGCCTACGTCTGGATGATCGGCGCGATCAACTACTATCTGCGGTTCGAGCGCAAGCTCGTGTTGCAAGAGTTTCCGCCGGAGCCGCAATTTCTCGAGCCGGTGAGCCTCGTCATTCCGATGCGAAACGAGATCGCCAACGCGCGCGAGACGATCGAACACGCGCTTGCGATCGACTATCCGGAGTTCGAGGTCATTGCCGTCAACGACGGCAGCACCGACGGAACCGGCAAATTGCTCGATGAACTCGCGCAGCGCGACGAGCGCCTGCGCGTCGTGCATCTGGCGGCGAATCAAGGCAAGGCGATCGCGCTTGAAATGGGCACCTTGGTCGCAAAGCACGAATTTCTGGTATGCATCGACGGCGACGCGATTCTGCACCCGCGCGCGGTGCGCTGGATGATGCGCCACTTCGCCTACCCGCGCGTTGCCGCAGTGACCGGCAATCCGCGCATCCGCACGCGCTCGAGCTTGCTCGGCAAGATCCAAGTCGGCGAATTCTCCGCGATCGTCGGACTCATCAAGCGCGCGCAGCGGACCTACGGCCGGGTCTTCACGGTATCCGGAGTCGCCGCCGCGTTCCGCAAGTCGGCGCTGCACGATGTCGGCTATTGGACGCCCGACATGCTCGCCGAAGATATCGACGTCACCTGGCGCATGCAGATTCGCCACTGGGACGTACGCTACGAGCCGCACGCGTCGGTGTGGATCTTGATGCCGGAGACTTTCCGCGGCCTGTGGAATCAGCGCCTGCGCTGGGCGATGGGCGGCTTTCAGGTCGTGCTGAAATATACGCGCGATCTTGCGCATTGGCGCAGCCGCCGCATGTGGGGGATTTTTCTCGAATTCCTGTTGAGCATCAGCTGGGCCTACTCGATATTGCTGGTCACCTCGCTGTGGCTGCTGGGCCTCTTCTTCCCGCTGCCCGCCTACATCCGGGTCGCCTCGCCCGTGCCGGGTTGGGCGGGAGTCGTGATCGGAACGACCTGTCTGCTGCAGATCGGCGTCTCGCTGATCCTCGATCGCCATTACGACTATCGGCTCGGCCGGATTTATTTTTGGATGATCTGGTATCCGCTCGCCTTTTGGGTCGTCAGCGCGTTGACCACCGTGGTCGCCGTGCCTAAGATCCTGAACCGCAAGCGCCAGACACGAGCGCTTTGGGCAAGTCCGGATAGGGGATTGAATCGACCATGAAGACACTGATCATCGACAGACCGGGGCTGCAGACCGCGCGCCAACGACTGCTGTTCGGCTCGATGACGATCGCGTTTTGGGCTTTGTGGATTTACCTGTGGCTGCCGATTCTGGCTTTGATCGGCTGGGCGCTCGGATTCAAGATCGCCTACTACGAGATGGTCGTGAAGAACGGCTATGTCGGCTTGCTTCACCTGCTCGGATTTTATGCAACCATCGTCCTGTGCCTCGGCGCGAGTCTGCTGATTTGGGCGTATTACAATCTGGCGCGGTTCCGTGGCGTCATGCGCCGCAAGAGCGTGCCCATTTCGTTGAATCCCAGCGTGCCGCAGCGCTACGGCATTGCGCCCGAAGTGCTCTCGCAGTGGCTGCGGCAGCAGCGCATCGTGCTGCACCATGACGCCGGCGGAAAGCTGCTCGCGTCCGGCGCTTGAGCATCAGCGCGCAGCGCTAGCGAAAAGCGATCACGATGCCCGCGGTCAGCGCGAGCAGCGCCGCGGCCTGATAGCGGTAGTCGCGCCACATCGGCTTTGCGATCAGACCCAAGCGCTCGGCGCGCCAAACCGCCGGCTGCCACATCACGGCGATGCGAGCGGCGCTCGGCGCTTCGGGCCGGCGCAGACTGAACCCCACGAGTATCAGGGTATCGACCGCGAGCAGCAACGGCGCCGCATAGAGAAAATGCAAGTGCGTCCAATGCAGCACGACGTTGATCAGGAACAGCGCTAGGCCGCACAGGAAGCCGATGCGCAGCGCCGCCGCGGCGCCGTTCGCGGTCGCGCCTTTCCAAAACAAGCCGACGACGAACACCGCGACCACCGGCGGCACGGTATAGGCGAGCACCGCCTGCAGATACTGCCAAAGCGACGCGAACCAATGCAGTTGCGGCGCCCAGGCGACCGCAAAGACCATGAGTCCGGCGGTGCTGAGCCGGCCGGCGCGGACGAGCTCCCGATCGGACAAGGTCGGCTTCAGCACCTTGATGACGTCCATCGTGATCAGTGAGGAAGCCGAATTGAACATCGAGGCGCAGGCTACCATCGCCGCGGCCACGAAGCCGGCGACGACCAACCCCAATGTGCCGCTCGGCAATAGCTCCATGATCAGGCGCGGATAGACGCGGTCCGATTGAGCGAGGTGGGGAAACAGCAGCAACGCGCAGGTTCCCGGCAGCACCATGAGGAAGAGCACCGGCAGCTTGAGCAATCCGGCGAACAGCGCGCCCCAGCGCGCCTCGTCATGGTTCTGCGCAGAAAGCACTCGCTGCACGATCAATTGATTCGTGCACCAATAGTAGAAGCCGAGGATCGGAATGCCGAACAGCAGTCCGGGCCAGGGCACGCCCTTGTCGCCCGCCGGACGCAGCAACGAGAGCGCCGCGGGGCTCACGCTGCTCATGACCGCGTGCCAACCGCCGGCGCGGCTGAAGGCGCCGATGGAAATCAGCGTTGCGCCGAGCAGCAGCACGACGGCCTGTACCGCCTCGGTGACCATCACGGCGCGCAATCCGCCGGATATCGTGTAGGCGCCGGCCGCGCCCGCGAGCACGAGCACGATGATCCAGAGCGAGAGCGTCGGAAAGATCAACTGGCAGACCAGCGACGCGCTGTAGAGCACGCCCGCCGAGTCGACGAACACGTTGAGGAACAGAGTCATGATCGCGAACCACAGACGCACTCGACCGTCATAGCGTCGCTCCAGGAACTCCGGCATCGTGTAGCTCTGGCTGCGCAGTACGAGCGGCACCATGAAAACGCAGAAAAAGACCAGCACGACGCTCGCGGTCCATTCGTAGTCGTAGACGCTGATTCCGATCGCATAGGCGCCGCCGGCGAGACCCACGAGCGCCGTCGGCGACATGTTCGAGGCAAACAGTGCGAGCCCGATCACCGGCCAGCGGCTCGCTCTCGACGCCAGGAAATAGTCGACCGACCGGACTTGCCGGCGCGCGAGCAGCACGCCGAGAGCGAGCAAGCCGCCCGTATAGGTCGCGATCACGAGCCAGTCGAGCGGGTTCAGATCACCCGTGGAGGTTGTCAGTGCCATGAATTCAAGGTCGCTCGACTCGCTAACGCCGGTCTGCCGCAGGGCTCGTGGCTCGCATCCCCCGCGGTCGGCCGCACCGCAGTAGCGCGAGCATACCGGCACGAACACGCTTGCGAATCGAATTCTTTGCGATCCGCGCCGATTCGAATCGACTGTGGCGAAAAAGCCCGCGTCGGCCACGACGGCGGCATCGAGGGCGCGCCTAGGAGCCTTGAGGGGGAAATCCGGAGGCTGCGCTGCAAATCATGAAGAAAATCATAAATAACAGTTCCTTGCCGATTTAATCTCGCGATAATTATCGCATCCGATTGCAGGCTCGCGCGAACGCGCTTTGCGTTACCGACGGCCGCGATACCTGTGGCAGATTTGACAATTCGGGCGTCTGGGATTCTTATAAGCTCATATAACTAGTGGGATGCATAGGATGTTCGATTGAGCAGTGTCGCGGAGCCATTGGGAACGCTCGAGGTCGCGCTGAACCATGCGACGCAACTGCTGCAAAAGGACCCCGCACTGGCTGCCGAGCAGGCGCTCGAAATCCTCAAAGCGGTGCCCCGCCACCCCCACGCTGAGCTGGTACTCGGCGCTGCGCGCCGGCTGATGGGCAACCCCGCGGCGGCACTCGAAGTGCTCGAACCCCTGGCGCGCGAACAGCCGCGCTCGGCGGCCGTGCATCTCGAACTCGGTGTCGCGCGCGCCGAGGCGGGCTTTGGTCGGGAGGCGATCGAGGCGCTGCGCCGCGCGTTGCAGCTGAAACCCGATGCTCCCGATGCGTGGCGCCTGCTCGCCGACCAGTTCGATGCGAGCGGCGAGTCCGAGCGCGCCGATGAAGCGCGCGCGCAGTACATCAAGGCGGCGAACAAGGATCCGCGTTTGCTCGAAGCGGCGCAGGCGCTCGTCGAGAACAAGCTGCCGCTCGCCGACCTGCGCCTGCGCAGCCATTTGGCGGCGCATCCGACCGACATCGCGGCGCTGCGCATGCTCGCGGAGGTTGCGGCGCGTTTGCGGCGCTACGCGGACGCGCAGGAATTGCTCGAGCGCTGCCTCGAGCTCGCGCCGAGCTTCGACGCGGCGCGCCACAACTACGCGGTCATTCTCAATCGCCAAGCGAAGCCGGCGGCGGCTCTCGTGCATGTCGAGAAGCTGCTCGCCAATGAGCCGCGCAATCCCGGCTACCTGAATCTCAAAGCCGCGATTCTCGCCAATATGGGCGAGTACGCGGAGTCGATCGAGACTTACGAGCGCGTGCTCAGAGACTATCCGCGGCAGCCGAAGGTCTGGATGAGCCTGGGCCACGCGCTGAAGACCGCGGGACGGCAGGACGAGTGCGTCGAGGCTTATCGGCGCGCAATCAGCATGGAGCCGACGCTCGGCGAGGCTTACTGGAGTCTCGCGAATCTCAAGACATTTCGGTTCTCGCCGGCCGACACGGACGCGATCGACCGCGCGCTTGCGCGAACCGACCTGGCGAGCGAGGACCGCCTCCATTTCGAGTTTTCGCTCGGCAAGGCGCTCGAGGACCGCGAGTGCTACGAGCAGTCATTCGCGCACTACGCGAACGGCAACGCGATCCGCCGCCGGCTGCATCCGTACAGCGCCGCGCAAAACCGCCGATTTGTGAGCCGCAGCAAGCAGCTGTTCACTGCGGAGTTCTTTGCGGCGCGCGCCTCGGCGGGCGCCGATGCCGCGGATCCAATTTTCATCGTCGGCCTGCCTCGCGCCGGATCGACGCTGCTCGAGCAGATCCTTGCGAGCCACTCGCTGGTCGAGGGGACCGTGGAGTTGCCGGACATTCCGCAGATCGCGCGCGAGCTTGCCGGACGCGACCAGGTCGACGCCGAAACGCCGTTTTTCGGCGCCGTCGAGGCGCTCGAATCCGCGCAGCTGCGCGCGCTCGGCGAACGCTATCTGGCGTCGACGCGCATACATCGCAAGAGCAGCGCGCCGGTTTTCGTCGACAAGATGCCGAACAACTGGCTCTACGTCGGGCTCATTCACGCGATTCTGCCGAACGCGAAGATCATCGACGCGCGGCGCCATCCCTTGGGCTGCTGCTTCTCGGCGTTCAAGCAGCAGTTCGCGCGCGGCCAGAATTTCAGCTACGACCTCGCGGACCTCGGCCGCTACTACCGCGACTACGTGGAGCTCATGGATCATTACGACGCGGTGCTACCGGGCCGAGTCCACCGCGTGTTCTACGAGCGCATGATCGAGGACACCGAGGCTGAGGTGCGCCGCCTGCTCGACTATTGCGGACTGCCGTTCGAGCCGCAGACGCTGCGTTTTTACGAGAACGAGCGCGCGGTCCGCACCGCGAGCTCCGAGCAGGTGCGCCGGCCGATCTTCAAGGAAGGCCTCGACCACTGGCGCCATTACGAGCCCTGGCTCGGGCCGCTCAAGGAGGCGCTGGGCGCGGTGCTCACGCGCTATCCATCGGTACCGGATTTTTCGTCTTCTGTCGTTTCGAGTGATGATCGATAAATTCATATTCAGGGAGCAAGGGAACATCATGACGCGCAGCCGAAACAGCACCGAGTATCCAAGCCGAAACGCCTCCCGCCGGCCCCGCAGCATTCACACCAGGATGTTGCGCCGACTGCCGCTGGCCTCGGCGATTTCCGCGATACTCGCCGGCGTGCCCGCAGCCTACGCCGCGAACGAGGCCGCCAGCGAGACGCTCGAAGAGGTCGTAGTGACTGCGCAGAAGCGCACCGAGAATCTGCAGGACGTGCCGATCAGCATCCAGGCGCTCGGCACCGAAAAGCTCGAGCAGCTCAACATCGCCGACATCGACGACTACGTGCAGAATTTGCCGGGCGTTACGACGGTCAAGGGCTTGGGGCAGGGCGGCAACGGCATCGGAACGACGCATATGTACATGCGCGGTGTGGTGAGCGGCCAGGACGGCAACCACTCCGCCTCGCAACCGAGCGTCGGCACCTATTTCGACGAGCAGCCGGTGACGACGATCGACGGCACGATCGACATCCATGTCTACGACATCGCGCGCATCGAGGTTCTCGAAGGTCCGCAGGGCACGCTGTACGGGGCGAGCTCCGAGGCCGGCACGATCCGCATCATCACCAACAAGCCGGACCCGACCAAGTTCGAGGCCGGATACGACGTCGGCGCGAATCAGATCGATCACGGCGGCGCCGGCTGGCTCGCCGAGGGCTTCGTCAACATGCCGCTGTCGCCGATCGCCGCGATTCGCCTCGTCGGCTGGGATGAGCACACCGGCGGGTTCATCAATAACATCGCGGGCACCAATGCCGCGGCCGGCATCGTCGATGGCACGCGCACGTTTTCGTTTACGGCCGGCGGGCAGACGTTCACCCAGACGCTGAACAACGCCGCGTCCGTCAGCAATAACTACAATACTTCCGAGACCAAGGGCGGCCGCGGGGCCCTGAAGCTCGACCTCGGCGACAACTGGACCGTGACGCCGTCGTTCATGGGCCAATCGATCGCGGCCTCCGGCTTTTTCGGCTACGACCCCGCGGTCGGCAATTATGACCTCGTGCACTCCGGTCCGGAAAACACGCAGGACTCGTTCACGTCGACCGCGCTCGTCGTCGAAGGCAAGGTCAGCGACTTCGACATCACCTACGCGGGCGGCTGGCTCGACCGCAATACGCACTCGATCGCGGACTACAGCGACTACTCCTATTTCTACGACAAGTACTTCGGATCCGGCAACTTGTGGCGCAACTCGGCCGGCCAGCCGGTCGAGCCGCAGGAATTTGTGATCACGCGCGGCCATTACACGAAATGGAGCAACGAACTGCGTCTAAGCACGCCGCAGGAGTACCCCGTCAAGGGTCTCGTCGGCGTGTTCGCGCAGCGCCAAGTCCACGAGATCTGGGAGCAGTACACGATCCCGGGACTCGGCGGCAATCCCTATACCACCAATCCCCAGGGCCTCGACCCGGCTCTGTCGATTCCGGGAGTCACGGGAAACACGGTTTGGCTCACTGACGAGGAGCGCGTCGACCGCGACCAGGCCGTGTTCGGTCAAGTCAGCTGGGACATCGACCCGAACTGGTCGGTCATCGGCGGGCTGCGGTTCTACAAGTACGACAATTCGTTGCAGGGGTTCTATGGCTATTCGGCGGGCTTCCAGGCGGCCTCCGGTTACTATCCGGGCCAGGACATTTGCGGGCCGCCGGGCGGCGGTCCGGGCGCCAGCCCAACCTACCAGCCGTTTCACTATGCGCCCTGCACCGATCTCAATCAGACGGTGTCGGACAGCGGACATACCGAGCGACTCACGCTCAACTACAAATTTGATCCCGATCACTTGCTGTATGCGACCTACTCGACCGGCTTTCGTCCCGGCGGCGTCAATCGCGTCTACGATCCGTTCATCAAGGCGATATTCCCGCCGTATCAGGCCGACACGCTCAAGAATTACGAAATCGGCTGGAAGACCCAGTGGTTCGAGCATCGGCTGCGCTGGAACGGCGCGCTGTTCCTCGAGAACTGGGACAACTTCCAGTTCCTCTACCTCGGGCCGAACAGCGTGACGGTCGTGCAGAACGCGGCCTCGGCGCAGATCAAGGGCCTCGAGACCGAGCTCGAATGGGCGGTAGGAAACGGCCTCACGATCTCCGGAGGCGCAACACTGCTGCATGCGGTGACCACCGCGAATTATTGCGGTCCGCAAGCGACGATTCCGGGTACGACGGAGCTCTCCCAGAATTGTCCTAATCAGGTCAATTCCTATGCGGTCGGCACCGCACCGAACGGACCGGAGGCGCCTTCGGGTACGCGCCTGCCGGTCGCTCCGCAAGCGAAGTTGAATCTCATCGTGCGCCAGACGTTCCCGGTCGGCAGCTGGGATGCATTCGTGCAAGCGTCGGGGATGTACCAGACGAGCACGACGCCGCTGCTGCGGCTCATCGATCAGCAAACGATCGGCGAGATGCCGGCTTACGCCCTGGTCAATCTTTCGGGCGGAGTGCAGCGCAACGGCATGACGGCGCAGCTGTACATCTCGAACGCGTTCGATGCGCTCGCGCAGCTGACGCGCTTCGTCGAATGCGCCACGACGACCTGCAACCAGCCGTACGCGATTCCGGCGCAGCCGCGCACGTTCGGTATCAAGTTCGGGCAGAAGTTCTAAGCCCTCACGGGATGCGCCGGCGGGCCATGGGGTCCGCCGGTGCCTCCAGGCAGTTCATCCGATGAAGAGAATCTGGGGTGCGGCGTTGGCGCTCGGCTGGGTCGCGAGTTCGGTCTGCTGGGCCGAACGGGCGCCCGTGCTCGGGCAGATCGACTTGCCGCACCCGTATTACTACCGGGAAATGTATCTTCCGCAGCTGACCGGCGGCCCATCGAGTCTCGTCTGGACGCCGGATTCGGGCTCCCTGATCTACTCAATGGCGGGTTCCTTGTGGCGCCAGCGGTTGGGGTCGGGCCTTGCCGAGCAGCTGACAGCTGCGGCCGCCTACGACTATCAACCGGATTGCTCGCCCGATGGACGCTGGGTCATCTACACCTCGTATCGAGGCGACGCGCTCGAGCTCTGGGTGCTCGATTTGCAAAGTGGAGCGACGCACGCGCTCACTCACAACGGCGCCGTCAACCTCGAACCGCGTTTCTCTCCCGACGGCAAGCGCCTCGTGTTCGTCTCGACGCTTTACAAGCGCCGCTTCCATATATTCACCGCCGATTTCAACGCGGGCACCATCGGGACCTTGCGGCGGCTCACGGGCGAGCACCAGAGCGGCTTGCCGCGCTACTACTACAGCGCCTACGACCATGAAATCAGTCCGGTCTGGACACGCGACGGCGCCGCGATCGTCTACGTCTCGAATCGCGGCCACATCTACGGAACCGGCGGATTCTGGCGAACCCCGGCGATCGCCGGCAGCGGCGCCGACGCTGGCGCCGGCGGCGTCGATGCCCTGAGCGGCGGGTTGCCGGACGCGGCTGCGCAAGAGTTTCATTACGAAGAGACCAATTGGAAAGCGCGCCCCGACATCTCGCCGGATGGCTCGAGGATCGTCTACAGCTCGTACACGGGGCGCCCCTGGGGCAACCTTTGGCTCATGCCGGCCGGCGGCGGCGACGCCGATTTCGCTGACCTATGGGGATTGGGATCAGACCAATCCGCGTTGGTCGCCCGACGGGACACAAGTCGCCTTCATTTCGAATCAAAGCGGCGGCACCGAAATCGAGATCGTCGGCGTACCCGGCGGCGAGGTTCGTCCCCTGGCGACCTCCGAGCGGCGATACCTGCATCGTCCGGCAAGCCTGCGGCTCGATTTGCACGATGCCCACGGCGACCCGGCCTCGGCGCGCGTCAGTGTCACTGACTCGGAGGGACGATTCTTCGCGCCGCAAGGTGCCTGGATTCATGCCGATGACGGCTTCGACCGCAGCGAACGGCGCTTCGAGGCGCACTATTTTCATGCGCGCGGCACCGCGCAGATCGATGTGCCCGAAGGACCCGTCCACGTCGAGATCCTGCGGGGATTCGAGCGCCGCTTCGAGCGGCGCGATCTCACGGCGATCGCGGGCGAGACGACGGATCTCGCGGTCAATCTCGACGCCGATCGCTGGCAGGTGCCGGACGCATCCGCACCGGCGGGCGCCGGGCCAGCGGGCGCCGCGCAAGCGGGCCACTGGATCAGCGCCGACGTGCACGTGCACATGAATTACGGCGGCGTGTATCGCAATACGCCGGCCCACCTCGCACTGCAGGCCGAGGCCGAAAACTTGAGCATCGTGAACGCCTTGATCGTCAACAAGGAGCAGCGCTTCCCCGACATCACCTACGACGGCCGGCAGCTCGACCCGGCATCGCGCCCCGATGCGCTCGTTGTTCACGGGCAGGAGTATCACACGAGCTATTGGGGGCATCTCGGATTGCTCAACATCGCGGGCTCGATCATTTTGCCGGGCTACGCCGGGTATCCGAACACGGCCGCCGCGAGCCTCTATCCGATGAACGCCGATGTCGCCGACATTGCACATGCGCGCGGCGCGCTGGTGGGCTACGTGCACCCGTTCGACGATCCGCCCGAGCCGATTGCAAAGCCGCGCGAGACGCTCACCAACGAACTGCCGATCGATGTCGCGCTCGGCAAGGTCGACTACATGGAGATCCTCGGATTCAGCGACCATCGCACGACCGCAGCAGTCTGGTATCGCTTGCTGAATCTCGGATTTCGGATACCCGCGGCCGGCGGCACCGACGCGATGGCGAATTTTGCCTCGCTGCGCGGACCGGTCGGCATGAACCGCGTCTATGCGCGCATACCCGACGGCCCCCTGACCGAGCAGGCCTGGCTCGATGCGCTCAAGGCCGGGCGCAGCTTCGCGACCAACGGACCCTTGCTCGGATTCGAGCTCGGCGGCGCGGCCGTCGGCGACGAGCTGAAATTCGAGCGCGCGCAGCGGCGCGTCGCCTTCAGCGCGCGCCTCGAGTCGATCGTGCCCGTCGACCATCTCGACCTCGTTTGCAATGGCCGCGTCGTCGAATCCTTCATCCAGCGCAAGCCGCAGGGGTCCGGCCGCTTCAGCGGCGCGATTCCGGTCGGCGAGAGCGGCTGGTGCCTGTTGCGCGCCTCGAGCGACGGCGCGCGCCATCCGGTGCTCGACAACTATGTCTACGCAACCACGAGCCCGATCTATTTGACGATCGCGGGTCGCCGGCCGAGTTCGCCGCAGGACGCGCGGTTCTTTGCCGCGTGGGTCGACCGGACCACCGAAGCGACCGCCGCCTATCCGGATTGGAACAGCGCCGCCGAGAAGGCGCACGTCCTCGAGCGCCTCGGCCAAGCGAAGGCGGTATTCTTGGCGCTGCACTAGATTCACGGCAGCGCGACCGCAGAGGAGCTTTTCGAGTGAGCACACAGACTTCCACGGGTCCGAACCCGGTCGCGGGCGCGTCCGATTCCATCGAGCTCCGCGGCAAGCTGCGGCGCGCCGACAAGGTCATGACGAGCGAGGAGATCGACGCGTTTCTCGCCTCGACGCTCTGCGGGCGCACCGCGACAATCGGCCCCGACGGCTATCCCTATGTCGTTCCGAACCTCTTCATCTGGGCGCGGGGCCAGATCTACCTGCATAACGCGAAGGTCGTGGGACACTTCATGACGAACGTGCGCCATTGCGACCGGGTCAGCTTCGAAATCGACGAGGTCGGCGAGGTCTACCCGTACGGCGCAGCCGAATGCGACACCACGATTTCGTATCGCTCGGTGGTTTTATTCGGCCGGATACGCATCGTCGAGGACAGGGCAGAAAAGATCGAGTTCTATACCGCCGTGATGAAAAAATACGCGCCGCCGGACTCCTGGGGCCGCGAGCGCGGCTCGTTCCCGAGGCTCGACAAGACGGTCGTCTATGCGATCACGCCGCAGCAGATCACCGGCAAACAAGGTCCGCTGCCGCCGCTCGCCAAGCGCTGGTCAAAGACCTGAGCGGGCGTCGAGCGATCGGCGGCCATGGCGCGCATCAGTGCCGCGGCGGACCCGCGCCGAGCACCAGCACGCGAAAGCTTCCTTCGAGCACCGGCGGCCGGGGATGGGCATTCTCAGGCGTAGGCGGGGGCGCCGCGCCGAAGTCGGCCGCAACCAAATAGATCTCGTGGGAACCGGGATCGAGCGCCATCGTACGGGCGCTCTTTTGGGTGACCGCCGTTGCGACCACGGAATAATGATCGGCGTCGTCCTCATGGATGATCGTCAAGGTGCCGTCCTGGCCGTTCGAGCTGAACACCATGCCGGTTGCCGCGTCGTAGGCCGCCGCATCGGGACCCTTGCCGATCGGCACCTCGGCGACGTGCCGACCGGAGTTCGAGTCGGTGACGACGAGTACGCCGTTGCCGCAGACCGAGAACAGCCGATGGTGCGCGAGGTCGAATGCAAGACCCGTCGGCTCCTCGCAATGCGGCAGCGTCCAGGTTGCAACTCGCTTGGAGCTCGACGAATCGATCGCGCTCAGCTGCGCGGTATCCTCGATGTTGAAGAAGACGCGGCCGGCGCCGTCGCTCGCCGCAAATTCCGGCTTCCCGCCCGCGGGAATCGTCGCGACGACGGTGCCTTTCGACGGGTCGATGACGCTGATGTCCTGGCTGCGTCCGTTGAACGTGAAGAGGTGTCCGCTGGCCTTGTCATACAGGATCGCGTCGGGATTGTGGCCGTCAACGGCGATTGTGCCGCTGGCTGCGAGCGTCTTGAGATCGAAGACCGTCACCGAATCGGCGCGCCCGTTGCTCGTGAAGCCCTTGCCGAGATCCGGCGCGAGCGCGATCCCATGGACGCCTTGGGTATCGCCGATCGTCGCAATCAGCGAGCCGTCCAAGGTATTGACCACGAGCACGCGGTCCGCGCGCGAGATGAACAACCGGTGCGTTGCCGAGTCGATCGTCAGATAGTCCCAACCCCCGGCGCCGCCCAAGTTGAATTGCCGTTCGATCGAGTAGCCGCCGGCCGGCGCGCCGCTTGCCGCGGCGGCGAGTATCGCGACTGATGCCAAGCCGAGCAGGGGGGTACGCATCGTGAGCACTCCGATTGATTTGACGAGCGAGAGCCGATCGTTCGGTGCGCGCATTCTAGCGCGCGCGCTCGTCATTTGCCGCCGTCAGCGATGAAGCGATCGATCCTGCGGTCGAGCACCGGCAGCGGCACTGATCCCAGGCCGAGCACCGCATCGTGGAACGCCTTGATGTCGAATTTGGCGCCGAGCGCCTGCTCGGCCTTGCGACGATCCGCCTTGATTTGCATCATGCCGAGATAATAAGAGAGTGCCTGACCAGGCCATCCAATATAGCGATCGACCTCGGTTTCGATCTCGTGTTCGCTGAGCGCCGTGTTGTCGCGCAAGTAGCCCTGCGCCTGCTCGCGCGACCAATTCAAATGGTGGATGCCGGTGTCGACGACCAGGCGGCAAGCGCGCCACATCTGATAGCTGAGGTATCCGAATTGTTCGTACGGCGTTTCATAAAGCCCCATCTCCTGACCGAGATACTCCGAGTACAGCGCCCAGCCTTCTCCATAGGCGGAAATATAGGTGTAGCGCCGGAACTTCGGCAATCCCTCGTGCTCGGCCGCGATCGACATCTGCAGCGAGTGCCCCGGCGACGACTCGTGCAGCGTGAGCGCAGCGAGTGAATATAGCGGCCGCGACGGCAGGTCGTAGGTGTTGACGAAATAGGTGCTCTTGCCGCCGCGGCCGGCCGTGTAGAACGGTGCGAGGTCGGCGGGTACGGGTTCGATGCCGAACCGGTTGCGCGGCAGGGTGCCGATATATTGGCCGATCTTGCCGTCGACGCGTTTCGCGATCCAGGCGGCGCGCATCAGCAGCTCCTCGCCGCTCTTCGGATAGAATTTCGGATCGGTCCTGAGGTAATTCAGGAACTCCTGAAAACTTCCGGTGAATCCGCTCGCGGCAATGGCCTCGCGCATCTGCTCGCGGATGCCGGCGACCTCCTTGAGCCCCAAGCTGTGAATCTCGTCCGGATCCTCATCGAGGGTCGTGAACTCGCGGATGCGCGCGCGGTAGTACGCTTGGCCGTTCGGCAGCGCCTCGGCGGCGAGCGGCACGCGCGCGCGGCGCATGTAGTCGTTGCGCATGAAATCGAGCAGCTTCGCGTAGGCGGGGATAACCACGCTGCGGATCGTGTGCAGCGCTTCGGCGCGCAGCTTGGATTGCGTCTGCGCATCGATGCTCGGGGGCATGTGCACGAACGGCGTGTAGAACAGATTGGCCTCGCCCGGCGCATCGATGATCTCGGTGATCGATTGGTCGCGCCCCGCGAGCGTCACGCGCGGGACGCTGAAGCCACGCGCGAGCCCGGCGCGCATGTTGGCCGTCTGCTCCTCGAAATAGCGCGGCACGTCGGCGAGCAGCGCAAGGTAGCGCCGATAGCTCTGCTCGGTCGACATCGGGCGGCGCGCCGTGAAGCCGAGGTCGGTCCAAAACGTCGAGTCGCTGTTGAGCGGCATTTCCCATTCGCGCAGGCGCTGGTCTTCGCGCAGCACCTCGATTTGATTCTTGTAGACCGCGTAATTGACGCGATCCTCGTCGCCGAGCGCATTTTCGTCGATGGCCGCGAGTTCCTCGAGCACGCTGCTCCAATATTTTTCGCGCAGATCCTGCGCCGCCCGATCGACCTTCGGCAGGTGGTCGGACGGTGGGCTGTTTTCGTTTTCGTCGTCTTCGCCGGCGAATTGCGCCTCGCGCCAAGCCCATTCGCGGGTGTAAAGATCGCGAAAGCGGCTGCCGGCGTCCGCCGGTTCCGCGTTCGCGGCGGCGCGCGCGCCGTTTGCGGCCAACAAGGCGCTCAGCATCGAAACAGCGGCGAGTATTTTCATGAATCGCGAACTCTATGGGCGCGGACGTACGGCATTGGCTTGCTGGATGATCTCGAGTGCCGCGGCGCGCTCCGCGCCCTCTAGAACCAATCGCGGCGCGCGCACCGCCTCGCTGCCGAGACCGGTCTGCGCCTGCGCGAGTTTGATGAGCTGCACGAATTTCGGATAGGTGTCGAGGCGCAGCAGCGGCAGAAACCAAGCATACAGGTCGGATGCCGCGCTAGGGCCCCCTTGCCGCGCGAGTTCGAACAGCCGGATCGATTCGCGCGGATAGGCGTTGACGAGTCCCGCAATCCATCCGGCCGCGCCCATTGCGACGCCCTCGACGATCGCATCGTCCATGCCGACGAGCAGATCGAGTCGGTCGCCGATCAGCGCGCGAATCGCCGCAAAACGGCGCACGTCGCCCGACGATTCCTTGACCGCCGCGAGATTGGGGTATTTAGCCGCGAGTTCCGCAATCTGCGCGGGGCCGAAGTCCGTCCGATATGCGACCGGATTGTTGTAGAGCATGCACGGCAGCGGCGTCGCCTCGAGAACCGCGGCGACGTGCGCCCGCATCTCGCGCCAGTCGGTCGAGTAAACGTAGGGCGGCAGCACCATGAGGCCCGCGCAGCCGATCGCGGCCGCTTCGCGAGCGAGCCGCACGGCTTCCTGCGTCGAGAGTGCGGCGATGCCGGGCATCACGGGCGCGCGCCGCGCGAGAGCGCCGGTCAAGGTCCGCAAGATCGCGATTCTTTCCTCGAAGCTCAAGGTCGCCGCTTCGCCGAGCGAGCCCAAGGGAACGATGCCGGAGCAGCCGGATTCGACCAGCATGCGTGCGTGTTCGGCGAGGAACCCGTGATCGACGGCGCCCGCCGCGGTGAACGGCGTCGTGATCGCGGGAATGACGCCGCGCCAGATCGAAATGTCATTCATGGTCGATACTCTAAGTGTTTTCGGGGGCGGATGGTTCGGAATGGGTCGTTCGTATCGCGGCAGGCGGCGGTCTCGATGCCCGCGGCGCCGTTACGCCGCAACGATGCCCCAGGCGAACGGGTCGGCGGCATCGATGAGCAATCGGCTCTGCGCGACGATATGCGCACTGCCGGTGATGCGGGGCAAGACGCCGCGCGGGCCCGGCGTGTAGCGCGCCTCGAACACGCTGCCGATGAAACTCTCCTGCCGCCAGACGGCGCCCGCCGCGAGTTTACCGTCGGCCGCCAGGCAGGCGATCTTCGCGCTCGTGCCCGTGCCGCAGGGCGAACGGTCATAGGCAAGCCCCGGACAGAGCACGAAATTGCGGGCATCGACGCCGCGCACGGGCGACGCGCCGTTCAATTCGATATGGTCGATCTCGGCGCCGGCGGGGCCGCTGATGCCGGCCACGCCTAGCGCGAGGCGTATCGCCTCGGTATAGGCCGTCAATTCGCGTTGGTGCGCGAACTCGAGCGGCACCGGCGAATCCTCGCAAATGAAGAACCAGTTGCCGCCCCAGGCAACATCGCCGCGCACCAGGCCGTATCCGGGCACCTCGACGGCAACGCCGGCGGCATGGCGATAGCTCTCCACGTTGTCGATCGAGATGCGGCCATCCGCGTGCAGCTCGGCGCCCACGGTTCCGACCGGTGTCTCGAGCCGGTGCAAGCCGGGCTCGATGCGCCCGAGGTGCGCGAGCGTGCGGATCACACCGATGCTGCCATGCCCGCACATGCCGAGATAGCCGACGTTGTTGAAGAAGATCACGCCGCTGCAGGCGTCGGCCGTCGCGGCCGGCACCAGCAGCGCACCGACCATGGTGTCCGAGCCGCGAGGCTCGCAGGCTATCGCGCGGCGCCAATGGTCATAGCGCTCCCGGAACAGCGCGCGCCGCCCATCGAGCGGTCCGACCCCGAGGTCGGGAAAACCGGACACGACCACGCGTGTCGGCTCGCCGCCGGTATGCGAGTCGATGACCTCGATGATCTCCATGCCGCGCATCATGCTTTTTTTGCCGAATCCTGGGAAGGGCGGCCGCAACGGCGCGCGGTCCGCCTGACGCTCCTGCCGCGCGGCCTTTGATAGACTCGCCGAGGTGCCGCGCGCCGCGCGCTCGTCCGCCGGGAGATGCTCCATGTCGAATTCAATCCAAGGCCGCGGGTCGAGCGTTCCCTGGTTTGCGCGCGCGCTGATTCTGCTGGCTGCCATGCCGTTCGCCGCGGTGCCGGCCGCGCCGGCGGCGGCGGCTCCGCCCAAGGAGCTGCGGCTCGATCACGGGCGCTTCCACGATTTTCCGGTCTACGCGCCGCCGAGCGCGCCAACGAGCTTTGTGCTTCTGCTGTCCGGCGATCGTGGCTGGACCGCGGTTGCGAGCGCCACGGCGCGCCGCCTAGCGCTTCGTGGCGCGATGGTCGCGGGTGTCGATTTGGCGAGATTCTCCGCGGAACTCGAGCGCGACGCCGGCCGATGCGTATCTCCCGACGGCGATTTGGAGAATCTCAGCCATTTCGTACAGGCCTACGAGCATTTGCCGACCTACCTGACGCCGCTGCTGGTCGGCCTGGGGTCTGGAGGCGCGTTCGGATATGCGATCCTCGCGCAGGCGCCCAGAGCGCACTTCGCGGGTGCCTTGAGCCTCGGGTTCTGTCCGCGGCTCGGGCTGCGCAAGCCGCTGTGCACCGAAGGCTCGCAGCTCGCATTCAGGGCGCAGGCGGCGGCCGGGGCTCGCCGCGGCGGCTTCGAGCTATTGCCCGCGAAGGCGTCGATCGGCAGCTGGATCCTCACCGAGCCTGGCGCCGGCGACGCCTGTGCGCCGGCTGCGGTTCGCGCGTTCGCGGCGCAGGTGCCCGGGGCGTCGATCATCGAGCTGCCGGCCGGTCCCGCGAAAGCCTGGATGCCGCAATACGGGGCCGCATTCGACCGCCTCGTCGCGGGCGGTGTCGCCACGGCGATTCCGTTGCCGCCCGCACTGCTCGGAGACCTTCCGGTCGTCGAACTGGAGGCGGTCGCAGGCAGCGCCGCGCAAGATCGCTTTGCGGTCATTCAATCGGGCGATGGCGGTTGGGCCGGACTCGACCAGGGGCTCGCCGAGGCGCTCACAGCGCGCGGCATCCCGGTCGTGGGTCTCGATTCGCTGCGCTATTACTGGACTGCGCGAACGCCGGACGGGCTCGCGGGCGACCTGGATCGAATCATTCGCTATTACAGTGTGCATTGGCATAAATCGCGCGTCTGGCTGATCGGCTATTCGCAGGGTGCCGATACGCTGCCGTTCGCCGTGAATCGCCTGCCCGCGGCGACCCGCGCGACGGTCTCCGCCGCGGTGCTGCTGGGCTTGTCTGCACACGCTTTATTTGAATTTCACCTCGCAAATTGGCTTTCAGACGACGAATCCGGGCTCGCAACGCTTCCCGAAGTCCGTCGAATCGCCGATGTGCCGGTGTTTTGCCTCTATGGCGCGGACGAGGCCGATTCGCCCTGCCCGAAGCTCGCCCCGGGTGAGGCGACCGTCGTGAAACTCGCGGGTGGGCACCATTTTGACGGCGATTACGCGGGCTTGGCGCTCCGAATTGTCCATTTGGCAGAGCATTCCCCTTAAGGGAATCCCCGCGGCGCCTTGACATACTGCCATCCGGCCGCAATAAACCCTAAATTCGCCGCAATTTTTTCGACACACGCGCGATGCCGTGTCAGAATCCGCGCCCTGTTTTGCCCTAATGGAACTTTGCTATGGCCCGTACCACGCCCCTTTCCGATATTCGCAATATCGGCATCATCGCCCACGTCGACGCCGGCAAGACGACGACGACCGAGCGCATTCTTTATTACACCGGGCGCAAGCACACGATCATCGACATTCACGATACCAAAGATCTGAAGACGTCGACGACGACCGACTATCTCGAGCAGGAGCAGAAGCGCGGCATCACGATTCAAAGCGCCGCGGTTTCGGCGTTCTGGCGCGATAAGAAGATCAATCTGATCGACACCCCGGGACACGTCGACTTCACGATCGAGGTCAACCGTTCGCTGCGCGTGCTCGACGGTGCGGTAGTCGTATTCGACGGCGTCGCGGGCGTCGAGCCGCAATCGGAAACGAATTGGCGGCTTGCCGACAATTACGGCGTTCCGCGCATTTGTTATGTCAACAAGATGGACCGCAGCGGCGCCAATTTCCTGCGCTGCGTCGACATGATCAAGAAGCGCCTCGGCTCGCGCCCACTGCCGATCCAAATCCCGATCGGTTCGGAGGACAATTTCAAGGGCATGGTCGACCTCGTCGAGATGAAGGCGCTGGTCTGGGACTCGGACGACAAGGACGCGCAGTGGCAGGTGCTCGACTACACGCCCGATCTTGCCGACAAGCTGCACATCACGGTGCCGAGCGACCGTGCGCTGCTCGCGAGCGTGCCGAAGTTCCGCACCGAATTGGTCGATACCTGCCTCGAGCAGGACGACGCGGCGATGGAAGCCTTCCTGACCGACGGCACCGTCCCCTCGGGTGACGTGCTGCGCGCCGCACTGCGCAAGGGCACGCTGCATTCCGCATTCACGCCGGTGCTGTGCGGATCGTCGTACAAGAACAAGGGCGTGCAGCAGGTCTTGGACGCCGTCGTCGACATTTTGCCGGCCCCGACCGACGTCCAGTCCATCAAGACCGTCGACGCCGACGGCGAGCCGATCGGCGAGCGCAAGTGCTCGGACGATGAGCCGTTCTCGGCGCTCGCCTTCAAAGTCATCAACGACGTCTATGGTGCGCTGACCTTCATCCGCGTCTACTCGGGCGTGCTCACCAAGGGCGCCTCGGTGCAGAACTCGACGCGCGGCAAGCGCGAGAAGATCGGCCGCATGGTCGAAATGTTCGCGAAGGAAGCCAATCCCGTCGATGAAGCGCGCGCCGGGGACATCATTGCGCTCGTATCCCTCGCCGATACCGAGACCGGCGATACCTTGTGCGACTCCGCCAATCCGGTCGTGCTCGAACGCATGCGCTTTCCCGACCCGGTCATCAGCGTCTCGGTCAAGTCGAAGCTCAAGGCGGAGCAGGAGAAATTCAACGCGGCTCTCGGCAAGATGGTGCGCGCCGACCCATCCCTGCACCTCGAGACCGACCGCGAAACCGGCCAGACGATTCTGCGCGGCATGGGCGAGCTGCATCTCGAGGTGACTCTGGATCGCATGCGCACCGAGTTCGGTGTCGAGGGTACGATGGGCGAGCCGCAAGTCGCGTATCGCGAAACCTTCACGAAGAAGCTGACCGAACAGTACATCCACAAGAAGCAAACCGGCGGATCGGGCCAGTTCGCCGAGGTTTGGATCGTGTTCGAGCCGCTCGAGCGCAGCGCCGGCTACGAATTCGTCGACAAGACGGTGGGCGGTTCCGTGCCGAAGGAGTTCGTACCCTCGGTCGACAAGGGGCTCAAGATTCAAAAGGAAGACGGCGTGCTCGCGGGCTATCCGACCGTCGATTTCCGCGCGACGCTGATCGACGGCAGCTTCCACGATGTCGATTCGAACGCGCTCACGTTCGAAATCGCCGCGAAGGCATGCTTTCGCGAGGCGATCCGCAAGGCGGGCCCGATCCTGCTCGAGCCCGTCATGAAAGTCGAGACGGTCACGCCCGGCGACTATCTCGGCGACGTGATCGGCGACATGAATCGCCGCCGCGGTTCGATCCTCGATCAGCTCGAGCGCGGCACCAACATTGCCGTCGTTGCGAACGTGCCGCTATCCGAGATGTTCGGCTACATCGGCCATTTGCGCGGCATGACCAGCGGCCGCGCCTCCTACACGATGGAGTTCTCGCACTACGATCCGGTGCCCCGCAACGTCGCCGATGAGATCATCGCCGAGAAGCTCAAGGCGAAGGCGACGGCCTGAGGCGACGCACGACGCGGACTTGCGCGCTGCCCCGGGGGCTTTACGGTCCCCGGGCGCGCGCCGCCGCGCCGTTCGTGCTCAGGTATTCGAAGGCCGAGCCGTCCACGTTCCGCGCAAGTTCACTCCGTGCATTGACCGCAGACAATGCGGCGACCGTCTTGGCCCGGTCCGATACGAGCCGCCAGTCGCGCGCCGGCAATTCCTCGCAAGATTGCGCGGCGGCCAGCCTCAACTCGCGCTGCAGCGTTTCGCGATCGACCGTGATCGCGCAGAAGCCCTCGTTCACGATTGCAGCGTCGCTGATTCCCAGTCGCGCGCATAGCCGGCGTTTGACGCCGACGTCGGCCTCGCCCGCGTCGCGCGCTCGACGGAGATCTTCGATTCCGCGCGGATCGACGAGCTGTCCGTCACGCTGCAGCAGCGGCAAATGCTTGCCCCAGGCCTCCGCAGGGCAGCTCTTGTTTGCGGGATTCAGCGCCGCGAACGGATTGACTTCGGTCGGATAAATGCAGCATACGAGCGGACGGCGCACATGAATCCGGCACAGGTCGTCCGGACCGAGATTTGGGCAGGCGCCGGCAAGATTGGCCGTGAGAATCACGACGATGCGTATCGGCAGGGACCCCGACAGCGCCTCAAACGAGCGCCTGCGCCGATATTGCCCCTGCGCATTCTCGCCTGCGGGTTCCTCGAGCCAAGGCGTCGCCTCGCAAAGCACCTGCAGGTCGCGGCGGTCCTCGAGCCAGTCCAAGGCTTCGGCAACCGTCAAAGGCAGCCTCGAATCGCGGCAACACTTGGCGCAGCGAGTGCATTCGAAGTGAATATCCACGCTGGATAATGGCATGATCCGCGCAGCGAAGCGAGGTTGAGGGCGTATGTGTGCGAGCAAGGTGATCGAGGGCAACGAGCGCGGCTGGATCGTTCCGATCGGCGGCGCCGAGGACAAGGAGAATTCGCCGCAAATATTGCGCCGTTTCGTCGAACTCGCGGGCGGGACCGCTGCCGACATCGTCGTGATACCGACCGCGAGCCTGCTGCGCGGCACGGGGCCGCGCTATGAGCGAATCTTCAGCGAGATGGGCGCCGCGCGCGTCGCCTCGCTCGACTTCGACACCCGGCGCGACGCCGACGAGCCGGGGCGCCTCGAGCGCCTGCGCCGCGCGACCGGGGTATTCTTCACGGGCGGCAACCAGCTGCGGCTCTCGACGCTGATCGGCGGGACCGCGGTCGCGAAGGCGGTACGCCAGATGAATGCGAGCGGCGTTGCGGTGGCGGGCACGAGCGCGGGCGCGGCCTTCATCAGCGAACACATGATCGCATTCGGTGACGAGGGCAGTACCCCGGTCGCGGGATCGGTGCGGCTCGCGCCCGGTTTGGGATTGACGAATCGCTTCATCATCGATCAACACTTCCGCCAGCGCGATCGGCTCGGGCGCCTGCTGACGGCGCTCGCCTACAACCCGTTTGCGGTCGGCATCGGACTCGATGAGGACACCGCCGCGTTCATTGCGCCGGACAACACGGTCGACGTGCTCGGCTCGGGCGGCATCACGGTCGTCGACGCGGCGGAGGTACAGTTCTCGTCGATGGACAGCGTCAAGGAGGGCAGGCCGGTGTGTCTGCTCGGCGTGAAGCTGCATATTCTGACGCAGGGTGCTACGTTCAATCTGCACACACGCCAGGCCGACGCGGGTAACCTGATCCAGGCCAAGGGGTAGAGTCGAAGAGGGACACCATGCGCATTCTCGAACGCAACGTCTATGTGGGGCCGTCGCAATATGCCCACTTTCCGGTCATCAAGGTATTGCTTGACCTCGGCGCGCTCGAGCAATGGCCGACGGCGCGGCTCGGCCCCGGCTACATCGAGGCCTTGATCCGCGCGCTTCCCGGGCTCCACGAACACGGCTGCTCCTATCGGGAGCCCGGCGGCCTCATACGCCGCATGCGCGAGGAGGAGGGCACCTGGCTCGGCCACGTGTTCGAGCACGTCGCGATCGAGCTGCAGAACATCGCGGGCGAGGATGTCAGTTTCGGCAAGACCCGCAGCACCGACACGCCCGGCGTCTACACCGTGATTTACGAATATGCGCAGCGCGACGAAGGCATTGCGGCCGGCGAACTCGCGATCCAGCTGCTGTGCTCGCTGCTGCCCGCGGAGCTGCAGCCCGAGGGGTCGGTACCGGCGGACTGGAACTGGGATGCGCGGCGCGACGAGTACATCCGCTACGCGCAGCGGCGCGCGCTCGGGCCGTCGACGGCATCCCTCGTCAAAGCGGCCGAGGAGCGCAACATCCCCTGGCTGCGCTTGAACGAGCAGAGCCTGATACAGCTCGGGCACGGCAAGTACCAACAGCGCATCCAGGCGACGGTCACGGGCCGCACGAGCCACATCGCAGTGGAACTCGCACAAGACAAAGAAGAGACCAACAAGATTCTGGCGAATTGCGGCCTGCCGGTGCCGCGCCAGGAACTCGTGCGCTCGGCCGAGCGTGCGGTGCGCGCCGCCGAACGGCTCGGCTATCCGGTCGTCACCAAGCCCTATGACGGCAACCACGGGCGGGGCATATCGATCGGACTGACGGGACCCGACGAAGTGCGCGCGGGGTTTGCGGCGGCAGCGGCGCATTCCGCCTCGGTGATCGTCGAGACCTACCTGCAGGGTGACGATCACCGGCTGCTCGTGATCAACGGCGAGCTGATCGCCGCGACGCGCCGCACGCCGGGCCGCGTGATCGGCGACGGACGGCATACGATCCGCGAGCTCGTCGACATCGTCAATCAGGATCCGCGCCGCGGCATCGGCCATGAGAAGGTCATGACGCGCCTCGAACTCGACACGCAGGCGGACACGATGCTGCTGCGTCAAGGCCTGACCGCCGAGTCCGTGCCGCCCGCCGGCCAGGCCGTGCCGCTGCGCAGTACCGCGAATCTCTCGACGGGCGGCACGGCGACCGACGTCACGGATGTCATCCATCCCGACAATCGTGACATGGCGGTGCGCGCGGTCACGGCGATCGGCCTCGACGTGGGCGGCGTCGATTTCCTGTGCCCGGATATCACCGAGAGCTACAAGACCGTGGGCGGCGGCATTTGCGAAGTCAACGCGGCGCCTGGATTTCGCATGCATGTCGCGCCGAGCGAAGGCACGCCGCGCGATGCGGCCGGGCCCGTCATCGACATGTTGTTTCCGCGCGGTTCGTCGGCGCGCGTGCCGATCGCCTGTATCACCGGCACCAACGGCAAGACGACGACGTCGCGCATGCTCGCGCACATCGCAAAAATGGCCGGTTACACGCCCGGCCTCACGACCACCGACGGCATCTACATCGACGGCCAGCGCACCGTCGAGGGCGATATGACCGGGCCGGTCGCGACGCGCATGGTGCTCGCCGATGCGCGCATCGATATCGCGGTCCTCGAGGTCGCGCGCGGCGGGTTGCTGCGCGCCGGCATGGGCGTGCCGTTCACCAACGTGAGCGCGGTGCTCAACGTGCAGGCCGACCACCTCGGCTTGAAGGGCATCGACACGCTCGAACAGCTCGCCGAGGTCAAACGGGTCGTCGTCGAGGTCGCGCGCGACTGCGCGGTGCTCAATGCCGATGACGACAATACGATTCGCATGTCGGCGCACACGGAAGCGAAGCACCTCTGCTACGTGACGCTGAATCCGCAGCATTCGATCGTGCGCGAGCACGTGCGCGCGGGCGGTCGCGCCTGTGCGCTCGAGGCGGGCGTCAACGGCCAAATGATCACGATTTACGACAAGGGCCGCCACATTCCGCTGATGTGGACGCATCTGATCCCGGCGACTCTCGAGGGCCGCGCGATGCACAACGTTCAAAACGCGATGTTCGCCGCGGCGCTGGCGTTTTCGCTCGACATCAAGCTCGACGCGATCCGGCAGGGGCTGCGCACGTTCGACAGCACGTTCTACCAGGCTCCAGGCCGCATGAACGTCTACGACGAACACCCCTTCAAGGTCATCTTCGACTATGCGCACAACGCGCACGCGGTCGCCGCGATGACCGACCTCGCGACGCGGCTCGACGTGCGTGGGCGGCGCATCGTCGTGGTCGCGGGACCCGGAGACCGGCGCGACGAGGATATTCGTGCGATCGGCGCCGCGGTCGCCGGCCATTTCGATCACTACATCTGCCGCCGCGACGACAGTCTGCGCGGCCGCGCGAGCGACGAGGTACCGAAGATGCTCGCCGAGGTGTTGCGCGAAGCGGGCGTCCCGGACTCGGCGATCGAGATCATACCGGACGAGCACGAGGCCATTGCGGCGGCGCTCGGCATGGGCCGGCATGGCGATTTACTGCTGGTGTTCGCCGACGCGCTGACGCGATCCTGGAAACAGGTCATCAAGTTCAAACCGTCGGCGGGCGCGGGCGCGGCGGCCGAGCCGGCTGCCGCGCGGCCGGCGATGCCTTCGGTGCGCTCCGCCGCGCCGCCCGAGGACGAGTCATCGAGTCTTACCGTGCAGGACGATGCGGTGCTCGAATCGAAGGGCTTCGTGCGCGATGAGCGCGGTTTGCGCTTCGTCGGCGAAGCCGCGGACTGACGAGGCCGGCGCAGTGCCCAATCATGATGCCGTGCCTGCGGCGCCGGCCCCCGAGCCTCGGCTGTGTTTCGACAGCTCGCGGCGCCTCCCGGGCCCGAACCGCTATTTCACGGAATCGGCGGTGACGCTGACGCCACTGGGGCGTTACGAGGCCGATCCGGCGGTACACGAGGCGTGGGCGGCACGGGTGCGCGATGTCGCGGCGGCGCTCGGCTGGCCGGAGCCAGAGCCGCGCAGCGTGCGTCGCGCGAGCGGCGCGTTGCTCGTGTTCCGCGCTCCGCCCGACGTGCTCTTCACCGCGACTGACATCAACGAGTGGGCCTGGGAGCGCGCCGCGCATGATGCCGGCGAAATCGGGCTTCGATCTGGCGCAGGATCTCGGCGCGGACGCGCTCGCGGTGTTCGCGGCGCGCGCCGCGGCGGAGCGGCGGCCCGAGATCATCGCTCTGCGCGCCGCCGCGCTCGCGCACGGGCTGTCCCTGATCGAGGACGACACGCAAGTCTCCTTGGGCGAGGGCGCGGGCAGCCGCAGCTGGCCGCGCGGCGCTTCGCCGTCGGTCGACGCGGTTCCGTGGAGCGAGCTGCATGAGATCCCGACGCTGCTCGTGACCGGAAGCAACGGCAAGACGACGACCGTGAGGCTGATCGCGGCGATGGCCGCGGCGGCCGGCCTGACCCCGGGATTGTGCAGCACCGAGGGCATCGAGATCGGCGGCGAGCTGTGCACGCCGGGCGACTATGCGGGCCCGGATGGAGCGCGCACGGTATTGCGTGACCGCCGTGTCGAGGTCGCGATTCTCGAAACTGCGCGCGGCGGCATATTGCGCCGCGGCCTTGCCGTGCGCCGCGCCGACGCGGCCATCGTGACCAACATCAGTCCGGATCACCTCGGCGAATACGGAGTCGAGGACGCCGAGGATCTCGCCGAGACCAAGCTCGTCGTCGCGCGCGCCCTCGAGGCCGGCGGCACGCTGATCCTCAATGCCGAGGATGCCGCCTTGTCGAACGCGATGACGCGCTTGCCGCACGCGGCGGGCGTGCGCCGCGCGCTGTTCGCCTCCGACTATGATCATCCGGCGCTCGTCGGCCTGCGCGCGAACCTGGGCAGCACCTGCGGCCCGCGCGGCGGGGAAATGCTGATCCGTCACGCCGGCCACGAACGCAGCCTCGGCGCGGTCGCCGAAATGCCGCTCTGCGTCGGCGGCGCGGCGCGCTACAACATCGCGAATCTGGCGGCGGCGGCGCTCGGCGCCGCGGTGCTGCGCATTCCGATCGATGCGATCATCGGGACGCTGCACCGATTCGGTGCCGCGCCGTCGGACAATCCCGGACGCCTCGAGCGTTGGACGCACCGCGGCGCCACGGTGCTCATCGACTATGCGCACAATCCGGATGGACTGGCGTCCTGCTCGGCGTCGCGCGAGCAATGCAGCCGAAGCGCCTCGCACTGCTGCTCGGGCAGGCCGGCAATCGCGACGACGCCGCGATCGGCGACCTCGCGCGCACGGCGGCGCGCTTCGCGCCCGATCGCATCATCATCAAGGAGCTGCCGCTGATGCTGCGCGGTCGTGCGCTTGGCGAGGTGCCGGTGCTGCTCGCGCGCGCGCTGGCGGACGCGGGCGTGGCCGCCGGTCGCATCGAGATCGAACCCGACGAAGAGGCTGCCGCTCTGCGCTTGCTCGAGGGCGCGCTTGCCGGAGACGTCATCGTGCTGCCGGTACACACCAATTCGGTGCGCGAGCGGCTCCGCGCGCGACTCAAGTTGGTGCAATGATCGCAGGCGTCGCGGCCGCGCGCCGAGTGCCTTATGTACGAGCGCTTTCTTTGTTACCCTCCGCTTGGAACAGGAGGCTCGCATGCAAGGAATTTTCCGGCGCAGCGACGGCGCGCTGCCCAATCTCGCGGTGATTTTCTACACGCTGATCGGATGGGCGGCCGGCATCTGGTTGATGACGCTTGCGCCTCTTGGCTGGAATCTTCTCGGCGTCGCGTTGACTGCGCACACGCTGGTCTATTCGGCCTATTTGATTCACGACTGTGCCCACCATGCGGTGTTCCGTGGGGCCGCCGCCAACGATCGGCTCGGCCTGCTCATGAGCTGGAT
This sequence comes from uncultured Gammaproteobacteria bacterium, assembly GCA_963782845.1. GTDB lineage: Bacteria > Pseudomonadota > Gammaproteobacteria > Steroidobacterales > Steroidobacteraceae > Bog-1198. The sequence goes on from CAWALM010000006.1 coordinate 130,802, forward strand.
CAACGGCGCGTGTCTTGCGAGTTACGCGGGACTCAAGAAAAAGCATCTGCGCCATCACGCCGACCGGCTCGATGTCGTGACCTTCGATTATCGCGCCGCGCTCAATCGCGCGCCGAAGTGGCTGCGGCGCACGGTGCTCGGCTTGGAATGGGCCCATGTACCGGCGGTCGAATTTCTGATGCGCGGCCTGGTGTTGGCCGCGCCGTTCACTTCCGAGGGCGGCGGCGGACGGCTGAGGCTGCTGTCGCTGCTGTCGATCCGAATCGCGGCCTTTGCCGCGCTCGGAATTTATTCGATCAAGGCGATTCTGTGGTACCTGCTTGCCTATCTGATCTTCGTGACGGTACTGCGGTTCATGGACGCGTTTCAGCATACCTACGAAGTGTTTCCGACGCGCACGCTCGCCCCAGCGCCGGCCGATCCGCGGCGCGACTTGCGCTATGAGTACGAGAATACCTATTCGAACCTCATTGCCGAGCGCTGGACCTGGTTGAATCTGTTGACGCTCAACTTCAGCTATCACAACGCCCACCACGTGCGCCCGAGCGAGCCCTGGTATCGGCTGCCGGCGCTGCATCGCTCGCTCTATGGCGAGCAGCGTGACCGGCAGGTGATCCCGTGCCGCGAGCTGCTCGCGAGCTTTCATCGCCACCGCGTCGCGCGAATCTTCGCAACCGACTGCGGCTCGGTCGGCGCGGCGCAGCAGACGCCGCCGGCGGGCGCGATGCGCGCCGAAGGGCGCGCTGCCGGCTTCATCGGAGCGATCGGCGTGTCCTTCTTGACCGCGGTCTGAGCACATCGACCGCGATGCCGCCGGGTGTCGTTCGCCTCGATGTCTATGTTCAGCCGCGCGCCTCGCGAACGGAACTCGCCGGCATGCACGGCGGGGTCGTCAAGATTCGCATCGCCGCCGCCGCGCTCGACAACGCGGCAAACCTTGCGCTCATCGAATTCGTGGCCGCTCGGCTCGAGCTCGCGAAGCGCTGCGTAAAGCTCGCTGCGGGAAGCAAGGATCGGCACAAGACTCTCGAGATCGAGGGGAGCAGCGATGCGGCTCTGCGGGCCGCATTTCCAGGATTCACACCTCGAGAGCCGCGTTCCTCTTCAGCACGAAGGTGAGCAACAGATAGTAGACGGCGCCGACCGCGATCCAGCATCCACCGAAAATCTTCGCCGAAGTGTCCATCTGCAGCAGCACATAGGCAATCACCAGCAAGCCGGCGGCTGGGCACACGACGTGGCGCAGCCAATCGCCGCTGCGTTCGCGCAGAAAATAGTGGTTGATGACCGACAGGTGCAACAACATGAATCCGCTGAGCGCGCCGAAATTCACGATGCGGCTTAAGTCGTCGATGCGCGTGCCGAAAAACAACCCGACGAGCAGCGAGATCGCGGCGACCAGCAGCGTGCTCACGTAAGGAGTCTTGTAGCGAGCGTGAATCTTGCCGAGGACGGCGGGAAGTTTCCGATCGCGCGCCATCGCAAACAGAATGCGCGCGACCGCGGCTTGGGCGGCCATGGCGTTTGCGATCGCGGATGCCAACACCGTCGCCAGTATCGTGATGAGCCGCAGCCAGGGTCCGCCGGCGCGATCGGCGATCTCGTAAAAGGCGGTGTCCGCGGCGCCGAAGTGCATGCCGCGGGCAAGATCGGTCGCGATCCAGGTCTGCAGTATGAACAGTCCGCCCACCAGTACGAGCGCGATCAAGGTCGCGCGGCCGACTGCGTCCCTGCCGCCGCGACTCTCCTCAGAAAGCGTCGAAATGCCGTCAAACCCGAGGAACGAGAGCACCGCGATCGAGGTCGCGCCTGCTACGGTCGCGAGCGAGAACACTTTCGGATCGTAGACCGGTTTCCAGCTCAAGGCTCCGGCGCCCTGGCCGTGATACAAAGCGAACAAACCGACGCCGACGAACAGCGCGAGCGTCGCCAACTCCATCAGCAGCATCGCCCAATTGACGCGTGCCGTGAGCCGCACGCCGACCAAATTGACGCACGCGTTGATCGTGATGAACCCGACGAGCCAGATCCAATCCGGGACCGCGGGCAGCAGCGGCCGTAAGGCGACCGCGCTCAGCAAGTACAGCAGGGCCGGGACCAGCAAGTAGTCGAGCAGGATGAGCCAGCCCGAAAAGAACCCGGCGATCTCATGCAGCCCGCGGTGCGCATACGTGTAGACCGAGCCCGCGAGCGGAAAGGCGCGCGACATCGCCGCATAACTCATGGCGGTGAAAAACATGCCGACCAGCCCGATGAGGTAGGCGAGCGGCACCATGCCCTTGGCCTCGACCCAAACGAAGCCGAACACTCCGTACGGCGCGATCGGCACCATGAAAATCATGCCGTAGACGACTAGGTCGCGCGTGGTGAGCGCCCGGCTCAATTGTTCCTTGTAGCCGAATTGGTCGAGAGCGGACATGGGTGGTGAGGGGCCTGCGGGTTGGCGATTGCTGGTCGGATAGTGTATCGCGATTGACTGCGATTCGAGCAGGTCCGCATGCTAGGCTTGGCTCCGCTGGAACAACGAGGGGGAGCGAAAATCGTGCAAATCCATGCGAGATCTTGGATGATCGGCGCCGCATTGCTTGCAGGCTTCGGATCCGCAGTCGCGGGCGACGCGGATTTCGGACCGTCCAATCCGTTCTTCACGCCGAGTTCGCTGCCGTTTCAGGCGCCGCCGTTCGACAAGATCAGGGATGAGGATTATCTGCCCGCGATCAAAGCGGGAATGGCGCAGCAACTGCTCGAAATCCAAGCGATCGCCAACGATCCGGCCGCGCCGACCTTTGGGAACACGCTGGTTGCGATGGAAACCAGCGGCGGGCTGCTGGACCGCGCACTGCGGGCGTTTCGGGCCGTGAGCGGTGCGAACACGAATCCGCGGCTGCAGCAGTCCCAAACCGAACTCGCGCCGCTGTTGGCGGCCCACCAGGACGCGATTTACCTCAACGAGAAGCTGTTTGCGAGGATTTCGACGATTTACCGGCAGCGCCGTACGCTGAAGCTCGATCCCGAGTCGCTGCGCTTGCTCGAAGTCACCTACGAGAGATTCGTCCATGCGGGCGCGAAGCTCTCCGAATCCGACAAAGCAAGGCTCGAGAGTCTCAACGAGGAGTCCTCGACGCTCTCGAACAAGTTCCTCACGCGCTTGTTGGCGGCGACCAAGGAGGGCGCATACCGCACCTCGACGCCCGATACGCTCGCGGGACTGAGCGCGGCGCAACTCGCTGCGGCGGAGCAGGCGGCGGCCGGCCGCCAAATGGAGGGGTATCTGCTGCCGTTGCAGAACACGACGCAGCAGCCGGCGCTCGCCAATTTGAGCGTGCGCACGACGCGCGCCGCGATCTTCCAAAATTCTTGGAACCGTGCCGAGCGCAACGATGCCAACGACACGCGCGAGACAATCGCGCGAATCGCGCAGATTCGCGCGCAGCAGGCCGCGCTGCTCGGCTATCCGAACCACGCGGCATGGAAGCTCGACGATCAGATGGCGAAGACTCCGGAGGCCGCGCTGAAATTCATGGCGGCGCTCATTCCGCTCGCGACCCGCAAGGCGGCGAGCGAGGCGAGCGACATCCAGGCCGCGATCGATGCCGACAAGGGCGATTTCCGGCTCGAACCCTGGGACTGGAGTTTCTATGCCGAAAAGGTGCGGCAGGCGAAATTCGCGCTCAACGAGGCGCAGGTCAAGCCTTATTTCGAGCTCAATCGGGTGCTTCAGGACGGTGTCTTCTATGCCGCGCACCGTCTCTACGGCATCAGTTTCAAAGAGCGCAAGGACATCCCCGTCTGGCAGTCCGACGTGCGTGTGTTCGAGGTGTTTGACGCCGATGGCAAGCCGCTCGCGCTCTTTTATTGCGACTACTTCAAGCGCGACAACAAGAACGGCGGCGCATGGATGTCGAATTTCGTCGACCAGTCCAAGCTGCTCGGAACCTTGCCCGTGGTTTACAACGTCGCAAATCTGCCGAAGCCCGCGCCCGGGGAGCCGGCGCTGATCAGCTTCAGCGACGTCATCACGATGTTCCATGAATTCGGCCACGGGTTGCATGGAATGTTCGCGCACACCGAGTACCCGAGCCTTTCCGGCACCGCGACCGCGCGCGATTTCGTCGAGTTCCCTTCCCAGTTCAACGAACATTGGGCGCTGTATCCGGCGGTGTTTGCGCACTACGCGCGCCATTACCGGACCGGGGCGCCGATGCCCGCGCAGCTCGTGCAAAAGATCAAGAAGTCCGAGAACTTCGATGAAGGCTATGCGCTGACCGAGCTGCTGGCCGCCGCCGAACTCGATATGCAATGGCACACGCTGCCCTCGAGCGCGCCGCTGCAAAACCCCGACGAGTTCGAGAAGGAGGCACTGGCTGCGACTCATCTGGACATCGGGGCCGTACCCCCGCGATATCGATCCAGCTATTTCAGCCACATTTGGAACGCCGGCTATTCAGCGGGCTACTACGCGTATCTGTGGACGCAGATGGTCGACGACGACGCCTTTCATTGGTTCGAGGAACACGGCGGGCTGACGCGCGCCAACGGCGACCGGTTTCGGCGCATGGTGCTGTCACGCGGCAATACCCGGGACCTTGCGACGCTCTACGCCGAGTGGCGCGGCCGCGCGCCGACCGTGGATGCGATGCTCAAATACAAAGGCCTCAAGGAATCGGCTCCCGCAGTGCCGCGATGAAGCGCTCGCCGTAACGGATCAGCTTGGCATTGCCGACCCCCGGCAGACCCGCGAACTCGTCGAGGCTGCGAGGCCGCCGCATCGCCATTTCTCGCAGCGTTGCATCGTGGAAGATCACGTATGGCGGCAGACCCTGCTCGTTCGCGAGCTGCTTGCGCAGCGCACGCAAACGCTCGAACAGCGCGCCGACCTCGGCCGCAGGCGACCCGGCGGCAGCCGACCCGTCGCGATCTGCGCGATCCGCCGCGCCGCGCCTACCGCGCGACGGTTGCGCCGCCTTGGCGATCGACACGCCGCGCTCACCGCGCAGCACCAGCCAGCTCTGCGCGTTCAGCGAAAGAACCGGGTAGCCGTCCCCGGTCTCGCCGATCAAGGCCTGATGCTTGAGTGCGCGCGCGAGCGCGCGCCACTCCGTCAAGGAGCGCTGTGCGCCGATGCCGTAGACGCTGAGCGTGTCGTGACCCTGGGAGAGCACACGTTCGGAGCGCGCGCCGCGCAATATCTCGATGATGTGTGCCGCGCCGAAGCGCTGCCCGCGCTGCGCGAGCCGGGCGACGCAGGAGAGAAATTGCTTTGCTTCGACGCTCCAATCTTCGACCGAGCGTGATTCGCGGCAATTGTCGCAGGAGCCGCAGCGGCCCTCGAAATGCTCGCCGAAATAGCGCAGCAGAACCGCGCGGCGGCATTCCGTCGATTCCGCGTAGTCGAGGACTTCGCGCAATTGGCGGCGTGCGACGCGCTGTTCATCCTCGAGCGCGGCGCCGCTCTGCGGGTCGATCTTCTGCTGGATCAGAAACTCAGCGGTGCGAATGTCGGCAGGGCCGAAGTAGAGCAGACAGCGCGCCGGGTCGCCGTCGCGGCCCGCGCGGCCGGATTCCTGGTAGTACGCCTCGAGGCTCTTCGGCAGGTCGAAGTGCACGACCCAGCGCACATCCGGCTTGTTGATGCCCATGCCGAAGGCGACCGTCGCGACGACGACCTGGATGTCGTCGCGCACGAACGCCTCGAGCGCATCTCGGCGCACATCGGCATCCAAGCCCGCATGATAGGGCAGCGCGCGCACGCCGTCGCGCTGCAGCCGCTCCGCGATCTCGTCGACGCGCCGGCGCGAGAGGCAATAGACGATTCCTGCGCCGCCTTCGCGGGCTTGCGCCAGCAGTTCGCTGTAGCTGCGCTTGTCCTTGAGCCGCACCTCGAGCTCGAGGTTGGCCCGATTGAAGCTCATCACGTGAATCGCCGGATCGCGCAGCCGCAGCTGCGAGGCGATATCGGTGCGCACGCGCGGCGTCGCGGTGGCGGTGAAGCAGAGGATCGGGATAGTCGGATGGAGTGCGCGCAGCTGCGACAGCTGGCGGTACTCGGGGCGGAAATCGTGTCCCCACTCGGAAACGCAATGTGCCTCGTCGATGACGAATGCATTGATGCCGGGGCTCGCGGCCAGGCTTGCGAGCGGTCCGCCGAGGAACTCCGGCTGCAGCAGGCGTTCCGGCGCAAGATAGATCAGCTTGTACTCCGCGCGCAGCAGCGCGCGCGTGCGCTGCGAAATCTGCGCCGCATCGAGGCTGGAGTTCAGATAGCTCGCGCTGATCCCGTTGTCTTGCAGCAGCCGGACCTGATCCTGCATCAGGGCGATCAGCGGCGAGACGACCAAGGTGACGCCCGGCTGCAGCAGTGCCGGCAGCTGAAAACACAGCGATTTGCCGCCGCCGGTGGGCATCAGCGCCAGCACGTCCCTGCCGCCTAGCACGTCGCGTACGACGGCCTCCTGGCCCGGTCGGAAGCGATCGAAGCCAAAATGCCGTTTGAGTTCTGCCGTCAGTTGCGCCATGGTCGGCGCAATTCTACCGGCCTCTGCCAATTCCACGCCGATAGTTTACGATGCGATCACGGAGATTCGATTGGAGGGGCAGCTTGACGAGCCATCATACGATTCACAGGCACCAGCACCATCGCGGCTGGGACAATTCGATCGCACCGGCTCTGCGCGTCGCACCGGGTGCATCGATCGAATTTGAAACCGTCGATTCCTCGGGCGGACAATTGTCCGCTTCCTCGACGGTTGCGGCGATCGGGCAATTGGACTTCGGCAAGGTCAATCCGGTCACCGGTCCCGTATACGTCGACGGCGCCGAGCCCGGCGACATCCTCAAGGTCACGATTCTGTCGTTTACGCCGTCCGGTTGGGGCTGGACGGCGAACATTCCGGGCTTCGGCTTGCTCAGCGATGATTTTCCCGAGGCGGCGCTGCACGTGTGGAAGTACGATGCGCGCACCCTCGCCTCGGCGCTCTACGGTCGCTGGGGCCGCGTGCCGCTCAAGCCGTTCGCGGGCACGATCGGCCTTGCGCCGGCCGAGCCGGGCCTGCACAGCATCGTGCCGCCGCGCCGCGTCGGCGGCAACATGGACGTGCGCGACCTGGCCGCCGGCACCGAACTGTACCTGCCGGTCGAGGCCGCCGGCGCGCTGTTTTCGGTCGGCGACACCCATGCGGCCCAAGGAGACGGCGAAATCTGCGGAACGGCGATCGAAAGCCCGATGAATGTCGCGCTCGGGTTCGATTTGATCAAGCAAACGGCGTTGCCGTTCCCGCGATTCACGACGCCGGGACCTGTTTCACGGCATCTCGATGCGGGCGGCTATGAAGTGACGACCGGCATCGGACCTGATCTGATGCAGGCGGCGCGCGCCGCGGTGCGCTCGATGGTCGACCTCCTGAGCCGCCGCTGCGGGATGTCCCCGGTCGACGCCTATTTGCTGTGCAGCGTATGCGCGGACCTTCGTATCAGCGAGATCGTCGACGTCCCCAATTGGACGGTCTCGTTTTATTTTCCCCGTCTCGTTATCGAGTGAATCGCAGGCGGGCGCGGGCGCTAAAGCTTGCGCAATTCCTGCCGATCTACCCAGGACGAATAGGATATCGCCCGACACACCGTGCCCGAAAATCCCGACTGGAAAGAAAAATACCGGACCTCCGTCCGTGAAATGGAGGCCGAGGAAAAGCGCTGGCAACACGTGGAAAAGGTGCTGCGCTTACTCGTGAACCGTCTGTGCGCGGCCGGCATGGGTGCCCACGAGCAGCTCGACGAACACCTTGCCGCGATTTCAGCCGCGAATCGCCGCAAGGCCGATGTCGAAGAATTGGAGGCCCTGGCGCGGTCCCTGACGAACGCGGTGACCGCGGTCAGCGCGGTCGAAACCGTCGCGACGCCCGAGCGCGGCACGACGCCGGAGCGTGGCGCAGCGCCGGAGCGTGGCGCAGCGCCGGAGCGCGAATCGGCGCCCGAGCGCGAATCCGCGCCGGAGCGAGAAACGGCGTCGGAACGAACCGCGGCCGCGGATCGGGACGCTTCGCCGCAGCGAGCCGCGGCGCCCGCGCGCGGCGCGAATTCGGGGCGGCCCGCAGGATCGGGCCGTGCGGCAAACTTCGAGCGGGGCTCGGACCAGGCAATCGCCGCAACGCCGGAACGCTGGAAATCAACCTGCGCTGCGGTACGCATGCTGCTCGAGCGCCTCACGAGCGGCAACATCGAAAATCCGGTCGCAGTTGCGCTCAGCGCGGAACTCGATCGCGCCGAGACCGACACCGCGCTTGCCGAGGTGCTGTTGCGGATGGCCGAGCTCGTGCATGAGCGCAGCGAGCAGGTCGCGCGCGAACGTTTGCAGGCCGCGGCCGTGCTGTCGGACGTCGGCAAGCGGCTCGAGGAGATGGTCGAATTCTTCGCGACCACTGCCGAAGCCAGCCGCTCGGGATTTGCCGACACCGAGGTTTTGAATTCCCAGGTCATGTCGCAGGTTCGCGAGTTGTCGCAGGAAATGCATGCGGCCAGCGACCTGCCGTCGCTGCAGGCGCTCGTCAGCAAAGGATTGGAGTCGGTCGGGCAGTGCGTCCGCGATTTCCGTGCGCGCGCCGAGGAGCGGCTGCGCGAACAGTCGACCCGGACCGACAGCATGCGCTCGCGCGTGGCGGCGCTCGAGCTCGAGACCCGCGATCTGCAGGGGAAACTCGAGGAAGAGCGGGATCGCGCGCGCATCGATCCGCTGACCGGGGTCGCCAACCGCAAGGCGTTCGACGAGCGCATAGCCCAAGAGATTGCCCGGCGCGTTCATACCAATGGCGCGGTGACGCTGCTGATCTGGGATATCGACAATTTCAAGACGATCAACGATTCCTATGGGCATCGCGCCGGCGATCGGGTGCTGCAGAGCGTGGCGCGCTGTTTTGCGCTCGGCGTTCGATCGACGGACTTCGTCGCGCGCGTCGGCGGCGAGGAATTCGCGATGGTGATGATCGGCTTGAAGATGGAAACTGCGATGCGCATGGCCAACGAGTTGCGTGCCGCGGTTGAGGCGTTACGATTCCACTTTCGCGGCACGCCGGTCCGCGTGACGGTTTCCTGCGGGTTCACCGAGATCAAGGATCGAGAATCGCACGAAGTGGCATTTGACCGCGCCGATGCCGCGCTCTACCGTGCCAAGAGCGGCGGCAAGAATCTCTGCGTTGCCGCTTGAGCCGCTAGATCGCTCCCGGTCGTTGCTGGACTCGAGCCAAGGCGTCGATGAACCGATCGATCGAATTCCCGGCGAATCCGGCGATGTTGATGCGCCCCTCTGGGCCGAGATAGATGCCGAATTCGCTGCGCAGCCTGCCGACAGCGTCCGCATCGAGCGGCAATAGTGCGAACATGCCTGAGCCGCGCGCAAGCTGCGACAGGTCGACGGCGCCCACGCGGCCGTAGGTCGACAGAGCGGCGCGCAGCTTCTCGATGCGGGCACGCATCGCCTCGAGTTCCAGCCGCCAAACTTGTCTGAGCCTCGGGCTTTCGAGAATACAGCGCACCACGGCAGCGCCGTGGTGCGGCGGCATCGAGTAACTGGCGCGCGCGAGCATCGCGAGTTGGCCCAGCCGCTCGTGCATCTCGGTGGCCTTGCGGCAGGCGACGAACAAGGCGCCGGCGCGTTCCCGATAGAGCCCAAAATTCTTGCCGCAGGAATACGCGATCAGCAGATTGGGAAGCCGCTCGAGCAGCTTGCGCAGCATCGCGCAATCTTCTGCCCAGCCCATCGCGAGACCCTGATAGGCAACGTCGGCGAGCACCGTGAGATCGCGCTCGAGCATGACTTCGACGAGCGCGTCCCAAAACTCGGCGCCGCCGGCGTGGCCGGTCGGATTGTGACCGCAGGCTTGAACGAGCACCGTATCGCCCGGTGAGGCCGCCTGCAAGGCGTCGAGCAGCTTGTGATTCGAGCAGCCGGCGACTTGCAATCCGCAGGCCGCAAATATCGGCAGGTGATGTTCCCAAGCCGGCGTGGCGAACCACAGCCGCCGGCCGGGCACGGTTCGTGCCAGCAACTCGCCCGCGAGGCGCAGTGCCCCGGTCCCGCCGATAGTCTGCAGGCCCCCGATGTGTCGCTGGGTTGCGAATGCTTCGGCTCCGAGCAGCGCGACGAATTCCTGTTCGCCCTCGCAGCCGATGTAGCTCTTGCTTCGCTGGCTCAACAGCAACTGCGATTCGGCGCGCTTCACGGCGTCGAAGATCGGGGTCTCGCCGAGTTCGTCTCGATAGGCGGCGATGCTGAGATCGAGCTTTCGCGGGCGAAGGTCGGCTCCACTGCGTCGCCTTGGCATCATCGGGGCGTCGGGCACCGCGACGCTTGAGGTACCGATGGGCATGAACACATTCTCCCGGGAAGGGGTCTTACGAGGGCGCATACGATAATCGCGCACGAGCGATTGGTTGTTCTCAATCGGCCTTCAGGCATACGTATTCAAAGAACGATATTCCGAATTGCCGTATCATTAGCTGCTGTTTGTTTTGTTCCAGCGAGGGCTCCGCTTTGGACAAGATCGACCGGGCAATTCTCGGCGCGCTCGAGGACGATGGACGCACAGCGTTCGGCGAGCTCGCCGAGCGCATCGCGTTGTCGAAGACTCCCTGTTGGACCCGCGTCCAGAAGCTCACCGCAGCGCGAGCGATCCTGGGATATCGGGCGATCATCGACCCGGCAGCGCTCGGCTTGAAGCTGACCGCTTTCGTGCAGGTTCAGATAGAGTTCGGCAGTCGCGCAGCGTTCGAGAGTGCCGTGCTATCACATCCTGCGATCATCGAATGCCATACCACCGCCGGCCACGATGATTACCTGTTGCAGATCATGACGAGCGATGTCGAGCGGCTCGACGGACTGCTCCGGGAAGAGCTGTGCCTCCTGCCCGGCGTGCAGCGATTCTCCACGACGATCGGTCTCAAGCGCATCAAGGGCAACGGCCAGGTCACCCGCGCCGCGGCGCTGCTCGACGACACGCCGGCGACCAAGCGCTAGGAGACCCGTCCATGGGAGCATCGATGATCGACTTGCGCAGCGATACCGTTACGCGGCCCACACCCGGCATGCGTGCCGCGATGGCTGCCGCGGAAGTCGGCGACGACGTCTACGGCGACGATCCGACCGTCAATCGTCTGGAGGCGCTCGCGGCCGAGCGGTTCGGATTCGAACATTCGCTCTTTTTCGCGAGCGGCACGCAGAGCAACCTCGCCGCGCTGATGTCCCATTGCGGCCGCGGCGACGAATATCTGGTCGGCAGCGAGGCGCATACCTATAAATACGAACAGGGCGGCGCGGCGGTTCTCGGCAGCATCCAGCCGCAACCCTTGGAGAACGAAATCGACGGCACGATTGCGATCGATCGGATCGCGCGCGCGATCAAGCCCGACGACGTTCACTTCGTTCGCTCGCGCCTGTTGGCGCTTGAAAATACGATCGGCGGACGCGTCCTGCCGCTCGACTATCTGCGGTCGGCGACCGCATTCGCGCATGCGCGCGGGCTTGCGACCCATCTCGACGGGGCCCGTCTCTATAACGCGATCGTCAAGCTGGGCCTCGCCGAGCGCGACGCGGTGCTCGGATTCGATTCGGTCTCGCTGTGTCTTTCCAAAGGGCTCGGTGCGCCTGCGGGTACGCTGCTGCTGGGATCGCGGCCGTTCATTGCGCAGGCGCGGCGCTGGCGCAAGGCGCTCGGCGGCGGCATGCGCCAGGCGGGGATCCTCGCGGCCGCCGGGATCTATGCGCTCGAGCACCATGTCGGGCGCCTCGCCGAGGACCACGCAAACGCGCTGTATTTGGCCGACGGACTGCGCGCGCTTGGGCTTGCCGCCGAGCCCCCGCAGACCAATATGGTGTTCGTCACGCTGCCGAACGAGCAAGTGGCGGGCATATCGGCGCATCTCGCCGCGGCGGGCGTGCTTGCCTCGATCGCCGAGCGCACGCGCTTCGTGACCCACCGCGACGTTTCGCGCGATGGTCTCACAACGGCGCTGCGACTGATTTCGGAGTATCTTGAGCGGCGCTAAGTCGCTGCATCGACGCGGTTTTTACAGAACCTTTATGTCCGCCATGAAAAACTGTCGCGGTTTTTTCGATTGCCGCCCCTATATTCATAAGATCGAGGCGGTCGGAGGCTGGTCGTGGATATACTTTTTCTCGGGGTATTCGTCGCGCTCTTCATCATGACTGTCGCGCTGGTCAGGGGTTGCGCTGCGCTGGAGCGCAAATCGGAGCGGAAAAAATGAATGCCGGATATCTGTTGAGCGGAGTGCTCGCGCTCGCGCTGCTGATCTATTTGCTGATCGCTCTCATATGGGCCGAGGAACTCTGAGATGAGCGCCCAGGCCTTGACGCAGCTCGTCATTTTTCTCGCGACTCTGGTCGCGCTCGGGCTTCCGCTGTCCGCATGGATGGCGCGGCTCGCGGATGCGAGGCCGGTCGCGGGCATCGTCGGCAAATTCGAACGCGCGCTCTATCGGGTCGCCGGCGTCGACGCGGCCGAGGAGATGTCCTGGGCCAAATACGCGGTCGCCGTGCTGCTGTTCAACGGTCTCGGCGTGATCGTGGTGTTCCTGATACAGCGCTTTCAGGCCTCCCTGCCGCTGAATCCCGCGGCCCTCGCGAACGTGTCGGCGGACTCTGCTTTCAACACGGCGGTCAGCTTCGTGACCAACACCAATTGGCAGGGCTACTCGGGCGAGTCGACGATGAGCTATTTCACGCAGATGCTCGCGCTCGCGGTGCAGAACTTTTTCTCCGCGGCGACCGGCATCGCGGTCGCCTATGCGCTGATCCGCGGCTTCGCGCGCCGCAGCGCGACCGGCATCGGGAACTTCTGGGTCGACCTTACGCGCAGCACGCTCTATGTCCTGCTGCCGCTCACCTTGATCGTCGCGGCGATCTTCATGGGTCAGGGGGCGATCCAGAACTTCGATTCGTACCGCGACGTGCACACGCTCGAGCCCCTGACCTATGACAATCCGCAGCTCGATGCGGCAGGCCAGCCGCTCAAGGACGCGGCCGGCAATCCGGTGACGGTCAGCGTCACGACGCAGACCCAAACGCTCGCCATGGGCCCGGTCGCCTCGCAAGAGGCGATCAAGATGCTCGGCACCAACGGGGGCGGCTTTTACAACGCGAATTCGGCGCATCCGTATGAAAATCCGACGCCGCTCAGCAACTTCGTTCAAATGATCTCGATGTTCCTGATCCCGACGGCGCTGTGCTTCGTGTTCGGACGCGTGCTCGGTGACATCCGCCAGGGCTGGGCGATACTCGGGGCGATGACCGTGATTTTCGTCGTGATGGCGGGAGTCGCGATCTGGGCCGAGCAGCAGGGCAATCCGCTGTTCACGCCGCTCGGCGTCGACCAGGTTCAAAGCTCGCTGCAGGCCGGCGGCAACATGGAAGGCAAGGAGACGCGCTTCGGCATCGTGGCATCCGCGCTGTTTGCGACGATTACGACCTCCGCGTCCTGCGGCGCGGTCAATGCGATGCACGACTCGTTCACGCCGCTCGGCGGTCTCGTGCCGATGTGGCTGATTCAGCTCGGCGAGGTCGTATTCGGCGGTGTCGGCGCGGGTCTTTACGGAATGCTGATCTTTGCGATCATGGCGGTCTTCATCGCCGGACTCATGATCGGCCGAACGCCCGAATACGTCGGCAAGAAGATCGAAGCATTCGAGATGAAAATGACCTCGATCGTGATCTTGGTGACGCCGCTACTGGTGCTGGTCGGCACCGCGATTGCGGTCATGACCGAGGCGGGCAAGGCCGGTATCGCCAATCCGGGTGCTCACGGCTTTTCGGAGATCCTCTACGCGCTGTCCTCGGCGAGCAACAACAACGGCAGCGCATTCGCGGGCTTGTCCGCGAATACGCCGTTTTACAACATCCTGCTCGCAGTCGTGATGTGGTTCGGCCGCTTCGCCTTCATCGTGCCGGTGCTCGCGATCGCGGGCTCGCTCGCAAAGAAGAAGCGCATCGAAGTCACGGCGGGCACGCTGCCGACGCACGGGGCGCTGTTCATCGCGCTGCTGGTCGGCACTGTGGTGTTGGTGGGCGCGCTGACCTACGTGCCCGCGCTCGCGCTCGGACCGGTCATCGAGCACCTGCAGCTGCACGCGATTCATTGAGGCATTAGACATGGTCCGCAAAACCTTGACGTTGTTCGATCGCGCGCTCGTGGGTCCGGCGATCGTCGACTCGTTCCGCAAGCTCTCGCCGGCGACGCAAATCCGCAATCCCGTGATGTTCGTCGTTTACGTCGGAAGCGTGCTGACGACGCTGCTGTTCATCCAGAGCCTGCGCGGGTCGGGCGAGGCCCCCGCCGGCTTCATATTCGCGATTTCCGCATGGCTGTGGTTTACGGTGCTGTTCGCGAATTTTGCCGAGGCGCTCGCCGAGGGACGCAGCCGGGCACAGGCCGCCTCGCTGCGCGGACTCAAGCAGACCGCGACCGCAAAAAAGATGCGCACCGCGAAATTCGGCAGCGAATGGACCGCGATTCCGGCGCCGGAGCTGCGCAAGGGCGACCTGTTCCTCGTCGAGGTGGGCGATGTAATCGCCGCCGACGGCGTCGTCGTCGAGGGCGTCGCTTCGGTCGACGAGAGTTCGATCACCGGCGAGTCGGCCCCGGTCGTGCGCGAGTCGGGCGGCGACTTTTCGGCTGTCACGGGAGGCACTCGGTTGCTCTCTGATTGGCTGATCGTGCGTGTGTCGGTGAATCCCGGCGAGGCGTTCATCGACCGCATGATCGCGATGGTCGAGGGTGCGAAGCGGCAGAAGACTCCCAACGAGATTGCGCTGACGATATTGTTGATCGCGTTGACGCTTGTGTTCCTGCTCGCGACCGCGACCTTGCTGCCGTTCTCCGTGTTCAGCGTCGAAATCGCCAAGCTCGGGGAGCCGGTCACGATCACCGCGCTCGTGGCCCTGCTCGTTTGCCTGATTCCGACCACGATCGGCGGACTGCTGTCGGCGATCGGCGTGGCCGGCATGAGCCGCATGATGGCTTCCAACGTGATCGCGACCTCGGGCCGCGCAGTCGAGGCGGCCGGCGACGTCGACGTGCTGCTGCTCGACAAGACCGGAACGATCACGCTCGGCAACCGCCAAGCAGCGGCCTTCATTCCCGCGGACGGCGTCACCGAGCAGCAGCTCGCCGACATCGCGCAGCTCAGTTCGCTCGCCGACGAGACGCCGGAAGGCCGCAGCATCGTGATCCTCGCCAAGCAGCGCTTCAACTTGCGCGAACGCAGCTTGAGCGGACTGGAGGCGACCTTCGTGGCCTTTTCGGCCCATACCCGCATGAGCGGGGTCAACATCGGCGGGCGCGAGGTGCGCAAGGGTGCGGCCGATGCGATCAAGAACTACGTCGAGGCCCAGGGTCATATTTTTCCGGCGCGGGTTGCCCAAGTCGTCGACGAAGTTGCGCGCAAGGGCAGCACGCCGCTCGTCGTCGCCGACGGCGCCAAGGTGCTCGGGGTCGTGGAGCTCAAGGACATCGTCAAGGGCGGCATCCGCGAGCGCTTCGGCGAACTGCGGCGCATGGGCATCAAGACGGTCATGATCACCGGCGACAACCGCTTGACCGCGGCGGCAATCGCCGCAGAGGCCGGCGTCGACGACTTCCTCGCGGAGGCAACCCCCGAAACCAAGCTCAAGCTGATTCGCCAGTATCAGTCGGAAGGGCGTCTGGTCGCGATGACGGGCGACGGCACCAACGACGCGCCGGCGCTCGCGCAGGCCGACGTCGCCGTTGCGATGAATTCCGGCACCCAAGCGGCCAAAGAGGCCGGCAACATGGTCGACCTCGATTCGAATCCGACCAAGCTCATCGAAATCGTCGAGGTCGGAAAGCAGCTCTTGATCACGCGCGGATCGCTGACGACGTTCTCGATCGCCAACGACGTCGCCAAGTATTTTGCGATCATCCCGGCGGCGTTCGCGACCACCTATCCGCAGCTCAAGGTGCTCGACGTCATGCAATTGACGAATTCGAATTCAGCGATTCTTTCGGCGGTTATTTTCAACGCGGTGATCATCGTGCTGTTGATCCCGCTCGCACTCAAGGGCGTCAGGTACCGAGCGCTCGGCGCTGCCGCGCTGCTGCGCAGGAATTTGGCGATTTATGGCCTTGGCGGCATCGCGATCCCGTTCGCCGGCATCAAGCTCATCGACATGCTGCTCGCGGCGCTGCACTTGGTATAGAGGTAAACGAACATGATCTCCCTGCTGCGCCCCGTCGTTGTACTGTTCCTGCTGCTGACGCTGCTGACCGGGGTCGTCTATCCCCTGGTCGTCACGGGAATCGGCAGGATCGGTTTTGCCGATCAGGCGGCTGGCAGCCTCATCACACAGGGCGGCACCGTCGTCGGATCGAAATTGATCGGCCAATCGTTCACGGATCCCAAGTATTTTTGGGGCCGGCTGTCCGCGACCTCACCGATGCCGAACGGCGGCACGGCCTCGAGCGGGTCGAACTTGGGGCCGATGAATCCGGCGCTGATCACGGCGGTGAAAGCGCGCATCGACGCCTTGAAGGCGGCCGATCCCGACAACCGCCTGCCGATTCCCGTCGATTTGGTGACCGCCTCGGGCAGCGGCCTCGATCCCGAGATCAGCCCTGCGGCGGCGCTCTACCAGGTCGCGCGCGTGGCCCAGGCGCGGCATATGGATGCAGTGAAATTGCGGGAAATCGTATTGGCGTCGGTGCAGGGGCCGCAATGGCATCTGTTCGGCGAGCCCCGCGTCAATGTGTTGCTGCTGAACTTGAGCTTGGATCGCGCACAGTAGCGGCTGATGCCGACGTCGACCGAACAGCGCCCCGATCCCGACACTCTTCTCGCGCAGGTGACGCAGCAAGAGGCGCAGGCGCGGCGCGGCAAGCTGCGGATTTATTTCGGCTCCTCGGCAGGCGTCGGCAAGACCTACGCGATGCTGGTTGCCGCGCGGAAACTCCGCGTCGAGGGACGCGAGGTGGTGATCGGCGTCGTCGAAACCCACGGGCGGGCGGAAACCGAGGCGCTGCTCGGCGAGCTGCCGATCCTGCCGCCGCGCGTGTCGCTCTACCGCGGCAAGCAACTCACGGAGTTCGATCTGGACGCGGCGTTGCAGCGGCACCCGTCGCTGGTCTTGGTCGATGAGCTTGCGCACTCGAACGTCCCGGGCGTGCGCCATCCGAAGCGTTGGCAGGATGTCGAGGAGCTGCTGTCGGCGGGAATCGATGTATTCACGACGCTCAATGTCCAGCACCTGGAAAGCCTCAACGACGTCGTCGGCGGCATCACCAACGTGCGCGTCTGGGAAACCGTGCCGGACACTGTTTTCGACGAGGCCGATGAGGTCGTGCTGGTCGACATTCCGGCCGACGAATTGCTCGCGCGGCTCAAGGCAGGGAAGGTTTACATTCCGCTTCAGGCCGAACGTGCGGCAGAGAATTTCTTTCGCAAGGGCAATCTCATGGCGCTGCGCGAGCTCGCTCTGCGCCGCACCGCCGATCGCGTCGAGGGCGACGTGCAGGCCTATCGGGTCGGCAAGTCGATCGAGTCGGTATGGAAGACCGCGAACGCGCTGCTGACCTGCGTCGGGCCGGACCCCGGTGCCGAGCGGGTGGTGCGCGCCGCCGCGCGGCTCGCGAACCAGCTGAGCGCCGACTGGCACGCGATCTACGTCGAGACCCCGGCGCTGCAGCGGCTGCCGCCGGCGCAGCGCGAGCGTATTCTCGCGACGCTCAACCTGGCGAAGGACTTGGGCGGCACGACCGCGGTGATCGCGAGCGCCAACGTCGCGGAGAGCGTGATCTCCTACGCCCGCAGCCGCAACCTGTCGAAAGTCGTGATCGGCCGCGACCCGTCGCGACGGCTCTGGCCGTGGCAGCGCTCGCACGGCCAGCGGCTCGCGATGTTGGCGCCCGACATCGACCTCGTCGAAATCGGCCGATTCACGGGCGGCGGCGCGCAGGGCTCGCCGGCCGCGAACGGGGCGTCCGCGGCCGCCGATTTGGCGGGTGCGGAAGCGAGCGAACGGCACAAGAGAAAGAGCCTGCGCTACCTCTGGGCGGCGCTCGCCTGCTTCGCGGTGACGATCGCGGTCGCGCCCTTGAGCCTGCGCTTCGACCGCGCGAATCTGGTCGTCGTCTACCTGCTGGCGGTGGTGCTGGTCGCCGTGCGTTACGGGCGGGGACCGGCGGCGCTCGCGGCGTTCGTGAGCGTCGCATGCTTCGATTTCTTCTTCGTGCCGCCGCGCTTCTCGTTCGCGGTCTCGGACGTGCAGTACGTGCTGACCTTCGTGGTGATGCTCGCGGTCGGGCTGATCGTCGGCCAACTC
Organism: uncultured Gammaproteobacteria bacterium; assembly: GCA_963782845.1. GTDB lineage: Bacteria > Pseudomonadota > Gammaproteobacteria > Steroidobacterales > Steroidobacteraceae > Bog-1198. The sequence goes on from CAWALM010000006.1 coordinate 149,139, forward strand.
ACCGCCGGGCTGCGATTTCAGGCGCGCGTCGCGATGCACCGCGAGGAGCGCGCCGGCGCGCTCTACGAGATCGCGCGCGATTTATCGGGAGCCGTGCAGATCGAGCAGGTGGTCAAAATCAGCGACGAGTCGATCGAGCGGACGTTTCGCGCGAACGCGATGCTGCTGTTGCCGGATTCGGTCGGCAAGCTTAGGTTGACGCCGCCCGAGCGGGCGGCGCCGCTTCCCGTCGATGTCGGTATCGCCCAATGGGCGTTTGACAAGGGTCAACCGGCCGGCTTCGGTACCGATACGCTGCCCGGCAGCGAAGTGCTCTACATTCCGCTGCGCGCACCGGTGCGCGCGCGCGGCGTACTCGCGGTTCGATCGAGCAACCGGCGGCTGCTGCGCATTCCCGAGCAGCGCCAGCTGCTCGACACGTTTGCGGCACTGATCGCGATCGCGCTCGAGCGCGTGCATTATGTCGGAGTCGCCCAGGATGCGCTGATTCGCATGGAATCCGAGCGCTTGCGCAATTCGCTGCTCGCCGCGCTGTCGCATGATTTGCGCACGCCCTTGACCGTGCTGGTCGGCCTCGCCGAGTCGCTCGCGTTGACCAGGCCGCCGCCGTCGAGCGCGCAGCTCGAGATTGCGGATGCAATGAAGGACGAGGCGCATCGCATGAGCGCTCTGGTCGGCAACTTGCTCGACATGGCGCGGATCGAGAGCGGTGATGTCAAGCTGAACCTCGAATGGCAGCCGCTCGAGGAGGTCGTCGGTGCGGCGCTGCGCGCGGCGCGCGGCATGCTCAAAGCGCATACGATCGACGTGCGCCTGCCGCGGGATTTGCCGCTCGTGCGCTTCGATGCCCTGCTGATCGAGCGGGTGCTCGTCAACCTGCTGGAAAATGCCTCCAAATACACGCCGGCCGGCAGCCGGGTGACGCTCTCGGCCGAGGTGCAGGGGGACACCGTCCAGGTCACGGTCGCCGACGACGGTCCGGGCTTGCCCGCGGGCCGGGAAGAGGCGGTGTTCCAGAAATTCACGCGCGGCGAACGGGAGTCGGCGACGCCGGGTGTCGGCCTCGGTCTCGCGATCTGCCGCGCGATCATCGCTTCGCATTCGGGCAAGATTTGGGCAAACAATCGACCGGGCGGCGGCGCGAGCTTCACGTTCACGCTGCCGCTCGGCATCCCCCCGGCGGCTTCGGTTGAACCGGAGGCGTCGCATGGGTGAGCCAAACCCGGTCGCGATCCTCATCGAGGATGAACGCCAGATTCGGCGTTTCGTGCGCACCGCACTCGAGGGCGAGGGTTGGGTCGTGCATGAGGCCGAGACGATGAGCCAAGGATTGACCGATGCAGGCACTCGCAAGCCCGACCTCATCATTCTCGATCTCGGATTGCCGGACGGCGACGGCGTCGATTTTTTGCGCGACCTGCGCAGCTGGTCGACCGTGCCGGTGATCGTGCTCTCGGCGCGCGTCAACGAGCACGAGAAGATCGCGGCGCTCGACGCCGGCGCCGACGATTACCTCACGAAGCCGTTCGGCGTCGGGGAACTGCTCGCGCGCGTGCGCGCCGCCTCGCGCCGCCGCCGCGACCTCGGGCAAAGCGCCGGCGCGATATTCGAGTTCGGCGACGTCAAAGTCGATCTGTCGATGCGGCTCGTGCACAAGGGCGGCAATCCGGTGCATCTGACGCCGATCGAGTACCGGCTGCTCAGTTTGCTGGTTGCCAACGCGGGCAAGGTCATGACGCACCGCCAGATTCTGCGCGAGGTCTGGGGACCTTCGCATGCCGAGGACGGCCACTATGTGCGCGTCTACATGGGACATTTGCGCCAGAAGCTCGAGGACGATCCAGCACAGCCGAAGCACATCGTGACCGAGACCGCGGTTGGCTACCGGCTCGTGCAAAATCCCAGCGGCTGAGTGTTACGAAGCCGCGACCGCGGCCGAAGCGGCGCGGCGCCGGCGGGCCTCAGAGAGCTCTTCGAGCGTATCGACGTCGAAGCCCGCCGACGGCAGCCGCACGAGCACGCGTTCGTCGGGCGGTAATGCGGCGATCAAATCGCGCAGTCCCACCTCGCCGGCGCAGCGCGCCGCGGCGGCAAACAGGCGCCTCGGGAGTATGGCCGGCGTTGCGCCGCGCGCGCCGATGCGGCGCGCCGCGACGCGGCGCGGCTGCGCCCGCCAACGCGCGATGAGGCGGCGCAGGTCACGGCGCCGCAGTCCCGCGAGGTCGACGGGCAAGATCAGCACGCCGGCACAGAAGCGCGCCCGCCGCAGTCCGAGCCGTACCGAACTCGCAAGACCCTCGGCCCGCAGCGAGTTGGCGTGCAGCGCCGCGCGAATGCCCCGCAGCTCGGCGCGATAGCGCCGCGCGCGAGGCGGCACGATCACGAGCAGCTCCGATGCGACGAGCGGCGCCACGACCAGTGCGGTTCGCCGCAGCAGACTCGAGCCGCGCACGCGAGCGAGCGCCTTCGCGAACCCCAAGCGGCGCGAATAGCCCGCGGCGAGGATCACGACGCGCAGTTGCGGCAAGGAGCGGCCATTCATTGCTATCATGGTGACATGAACGGCGAGCTCAAGAAAAACTTCGGCGGCCTCAAGCGCAGGCCGTTCCTCACGCCGCTATGGCTCACGGCGATCGCCGCCGTGATTGCCGTGGGTATCGCGGCTTGGGCTTGGACAGAGCTCGGCGCGACGACGGTCATCGTGATCCGCCATGCCGAGAAGCAATTGGACGGCGGCGCAGATCCTGCGCTGACGCCGGCAGGGGAGGCGCGCGCGGCGCTGCTCGCGAGCATGTTCGGCGACCCGAAGTCGCCGGGCCACATCGATGCGATCTACGTCTCGCCGGCGCTGCGCAACCGGCTGACCGCGGCACCCGTGGCCGCGAAGCTCGGCTTGGCGCCGCAGATTGCGCCGCAAGACGATCCGCGGGCACTCGTGCGGCGGGTGCTGCGCGAGAACCCCGGCGGGCGGGTGCTGATCGTCGGGCACAGCGATACGGTGCCCGCGATCGTGGCGGCGCTCAGCGGCCGCCGCGACATCCCTGCGATCGCGGCGGGGGAATACGGCACGATGTACATCGTCACGGTGCCCCGGCTCGGCCCGGCGATGCTGTTACGCCTCAGCTACTGACCGCTCAGACGATGCCTTGGCGCACCATGATCGCGTGGCGCACGAAATCCTTGTGCCGCCCGATGCGAAAGTCGGCGAGCACCGCCGCGCGAATCCGCCGGCCGGCGTCGACGAGGAAGGTCGCGCGGCGTACGCCGATGCCGAGCGGGCCGTTGACGCCGTACATTTTGATGACCGTCTTGAGCTCGTCCGACAGCAGCGTGAATGGCAGGCGATACTTGTCGCGGAATCGCGCGTGCGTTTCCGGGCTCTGCGGGCTGATGCCGACGACATGCAGGCCGGAGCCCTCGATATCCGCATGCAAATCCCGCAGTGCACAGGCCTGGCTCGTGCAGCCCGGCGTGAAATCCGCAGGATAGAAATACAGTATGAGGGCGCCGCCCGACAGCAGTCGGGTCAGGGATTGGTCCTGGCCCGTATGGTCCGGAAGCGTGAATTCCGGCGCTCGTTCGCCCACTTGCAACATCCTGACGACCCCTTCCTTGCGACCCGGTTTCTTATTACGCCCTATATTAAGCTATTGGCGCCGCGTAACGCCGCCCCACGGCCGGCGTATGATCTACATAAATGATCGGCTGCGGATTCGCAACACTTTGGTTTGGAATGCTTTGCTGCTAGTATTCGTCGCCCTTTCCGGGGGAGTAGCTCAGTTGGGAGAGCGTCGCGTTCGCAATGCGAAGGTCGAGGGTTCGATCCCCTTCTCCTCCACCAGTCCGAAAGACCGGAGTATCGACTCCGGTCTTTATCCTGCAAACCCGCCTCGGTAGCTCAGTGGATAGAGCGAATGCCTCCTAAGCGTTAGGTCGCCGGTTCGATTCCGGCCCGGGGCACCATATGTGGCTTAAGTTAACCACCAAACTCGAGCGCCGCGCCCTGACCGCCGCATTTGCCGGCTACGGCGTCGACGGCTTCGACACCATGATTTACTCGTTTATCATCCCGACGCTGCTTGGCCTGTGGGGCATTTCCAAGGCACAAGCGGGCTATGTCGCGACCGGCACCCTGCTGACCTCGGCGGTCGGGGGTTGGGCGGCCGGTGTGCTGGCCGACCGCTACGGCCGCGTGCGGATTTTGCAGCTCACGATCGTTTGGTTCGCACTGTTCACCTTCTTGAGCGGGTTTACCGACTCTTACGCACAGCTGCTGGTCGTGCGTTCGCTGCAGGGACTCGGTTTCGGCGGGGAGTGGGCCGTCGGCTCGATCCTGATCGCGGAAACGATCCGGCCGCGCAATCGCGGCAGGGCGACCGGACTGGTTCAAAGCAGTTGGGCCGTCGGCTGGGCCTGCGCCGCGTTCGCGTTCTGGGGTGCCTATGCGCTGCTGCGTCCCGAGCAGGCCTGGCGAGTGCTGCTCTGGCTCGGCATTCTGCCCGCACTGCTGGTCATCTACATACGCCGTAACGTGACCGAGCCGCCGGTCTACCTGGAGTCGCGGGCGCGACCCGAACCGCAGCCGGGAGCCACGCACTTTCTCGCGATCTTCCGCCCACCCTTGCTGCGCACCACGGTGCTCGCGAGCCTCCTCTGCGCCGGCATGCTGGGCGCGTATTACTCGGTGTCGACGTGGCTGCCGACCTACTTGAACAACGAGCGGCACCTTTCGGTTGCCGGTACCGCGAGCTATCTGCTTGTGCTCATTGCCGGCTGTTTCGCGGGCTATCTGTCGAGCGCTTGGCTTTCCGATGCGGTCGGCCGGCGGCGGTGCTTCGTGCTGTTTGCGCTCGGCGGCATCGCCGCGGTGCTCGCGTATATGCATGTCCGCGCGGGCGACACGATGACCGAATTGCTGGGCTTTCCGCTCGGCTTTTTCAATTCCGGCATCTTTGCGGGCTCCGGCGCTTATTTGACCGAGCTGTATCCGACCGCGGTGCGCGGCTCCGGACAGGGATTTTCGTACAGCTTCGGGCGCGCGCTGGGCGCCGTATGTCCGGCCTTGATCGGCCGCGCCGCCGCGCAGTATTCGCTTGGCGAAGCGATCGGCGCCGTCACCGCGGCCGCCTATCTGGTCGTGATTGTCGCAGTCTGGGCGCTGCCCGAGACACGCGGACGCGCGCTCGGCGCGGAACCCGCCGCCGCCAGTTGATGCGGGCCGGCTTTACGGGGTGAAACAGTAGCGCTTGGCGATCTCCCAGAGCCAAGCCTGCACCTTGCGCAGGTCGGCGGGTCTCGGCCGGCGCAGCAGCAGCGAGTCATCGGGGAACACCAAGCGGATCAGCAACGCCGATTTCATGATGCGGTAAAAATCCGTGGCGTCGATGCGCCGGAAATCTTTGCTGCGCGCGCCGGCGCGCAGCAGCCGTCGCAGGCGCTCGTGCATCGCGGCCAGCGGGCCGTTCGAGAAATTGTCCTGGAACGACCCGCCGGCGGCCACCTTGACGTAGTCCATGCCGCCGCCGGGGGTGGCGAAATCGATGAGCGCGAGGCGAACGTAGGCCGGATGGAACATCTTGAACTCGACGAAGCGGTTCAATGCTGCGTGCAGCGCTTCGACCGGGGATGCGCCGGGAGTGGCCTGAAATTGCGCCGCGAGCAGCGCGATGAAGCGCCGCGAGACTTCGATGAGCACGTCGTCGCGGCTCTTGTAGTGCTTGTAGATCGCCGGCACCTGGACGCCGAGCGGCTTCGCGACGTCGTGCAGCTTGAAGCCGTACACTCCCTTGGAGGCAATCAACCGCTCCACCTCGTCCAAAATACGCTCACGAGTGGGTGTCGCGCTCTTGCGTCGGGTCATCGGCGGCGCGCCGCTGGGCGGATGATTTGCATACGATCGGACTCTGGCAGATTCGCCGACCCGCGACAACCGCGCGCCGGCATGCGGCTCCGGTGCCGCTTCGCCCGCCGGCGCGCCCGGTTAAAGCGGTTAACCAAGCCGGCCGGCTCGGGCATGCGCTCGGGGCGACGCTCGAAGACGGTGCACGCGGCGCAAGTGATCTCCGGCGCAGTAGCATTTCGGTGGGCCCGTAGTTCATGATGGCGGGTATGGCGAACGCGTTGCGCATCAATCCGGACCGCCTCTGGGGCAGTCTCATGCAGATGGCCGAAATCGGAGCGACCGGTCGCGGCGGCTGCAACCGCCAGGCGCTGACCGATCACGACAAGGCGGGCCGCGACCTGTTCACGGCCTGGGGCCGCGCTGCGAACTGCGGCGTCAGCGTCGATCAGATCGGCAACATCTTTCTGCGGCGCGAGGGTCTGATCCCGGATGCGCCGCCGGTCCTGATCGGCAGTCATCTCGACACCCAGGCGACCGGCGGACGATTCGACGGCGTCTACGGCGTGCTCGCCGGCTTGGAGGTCGTCCGTACGCTCGCCGACCACGGCCTCGCGACCCGGCGCTCGATCGAGGTCGCGAGCTGGACCAACGAGGAAGGCTGCCGGTTTGCCCCCGCGATGCTGGGTTCAGGTGTCGTCGCGGGAACCTACGACCTCGCATTTGCGTATTCGCGAACCGACAAGGAGGGCCGGTCGGTCGGCGAGGAGCTCGAGCGTATCGGCTACCGCGGCACGACGCCGGCGCGCGCACGCAGCTTTCGCGCAATGTTCGAGGCGCACATCGAGCAAGGACCGCATCCTCGAGCAGACCGCGACGACGATCGGTGCCGTGACCGGCATTCAGGGCGCCTTTTGGTTCGACGTCACGCTGCGCGGGGAATCCTGCCATGCGGGACCGACTCCGATGGAGGCGCGCCGCGATCCCTGGAGGGCGGCTTGCCCGATCATCGAGGGCGCGTTCGCGCTCGCCGAGGCGCACGCGCCTTGGGGCCGCGCGACGATCGGCGACATCAAGGTTTCGCCGGGTTCCCGCAACACGGTTCCCGAGCGGCTCGTGGTCTCGGTCGATCTGCGCCATCCCGATCGCGAGGTGCTCGGGACGATGGTGGCGGAGTTTCGCGAGTTGGCGAGCGAAGCCGCGAGTCGACACCAGATCGAAGTTTCTATCGAGCAGATATGGCGGATGCCGCCGACGACCTTCGACGCAGGTCTCGTCGCGCTGATCGACGGCTGCGCCGCCGAACTCGGCTTCAGTCACATGAAAATCGTGAGCGGTGCCGGCCACGATTCTCTGCATACCGCGCAATTCGCGCCGACGGCGATGATCTTCGTGCCCTGCACCGGGGGCTTGAGCCACAACGAGGCGGAAGCCGCGAGTGCGGCGGATCTTGCGGCCGGCGCCGACGTGCTGCTGCAGGCGGTACTCGCCGTCGCGAACGAGAGGATTTGACCATGCAGCTAAGGACCCGGCGCGAAGGCGGCGGCACCGCGCGCAGCGAGCCGTGGGGCGTCGACAGCGAATACGGCATTTTGCGCGATGTGCTGATCGGTCCGATCGACCATTTCAGTTGGCAGCCCGGCAATGCGGTCGCACAGCGCGCCGAGCGCGTCGGCCTGCGGTTCGACTACGGCGTGGCACGCAAGCAGTACGGCGAGATGCTCGATGTCTACCGGCAAGCGCAAGTCGAGGTCCATATTTTGCCGGCGGTCGCCGGGCCTCCCGTATCAAATTTTCGCGCGCGACAGCAGCGTGATGACGCCTTGGGGCGCCGTGATCATGCAGCTCGAGAAGGCCTACCGGCGCGGCGAGTACGCTCCGTGCCTGCGCTTCTATCTCGACGCCGGAATTCCGATTTACGATCTGATCACGGCCGGCAACGTCGAGGGTGGCGACTTCATGGTGCTGCAGCCGGGAGTCGCCGCCTGCGGCTATTCCGGGGCCCGCTCGATCGAGCCGGCAGTGCGGCAGCTGCAATCCTGGTTCGAGGCCGAGGGCTGGGAACTTCACACGTACGCCTTCGACGCGCATTTTCTGCACCTCGACGTGCAGATGGGAATGCTCGCCGAGGGCCTCGCCGTCGTCTGCGTCGAAGCCGTCGAGCCGAAGCTGGTCGACTGGCTGCGCTCGAAGCGCATCCGCGTGATTCCGATCCCGTATGGCGACGCGATGCAAATGGGCACGAACGTCGTTGCACTCGGCGCAGATCGCGTGCTCGTGCCGGCCTCGAGCAAGAACCTCGTCGCGGCTTGCCGCGCCGAGGGACTCACGGTTTTCGATCCCGACGTCTCGATGATCGGCAACGGCGGCGGCGCCGTCCATTGCATGTGCCAGGCTCTGCGGCGCGATTCGGTCGCGTGAACCGGGCACGATCGATCCCATGAAGACCGCGCTCGTGACCGGCGCCGCGCAGGGCCTCGGACTAAAAACCGCCGATGTGCTCGCCGAGCTTGGATACCGCGTCGTGCTCGTCGACCTGCAGCCGCTCGAGGCGCAGCTGTCGCGCCTGCGCCAGCGGGGAGCCGATGTGATCGGCTTCTCCGGCGATGTCGTCTCGGAGGCATTCGTGCAGCATCTCGCCGGGTACGTCGAGCAGGAGTTTGGGGCGCTCGATGCACTCGTCAACAACGCCGGGATCAGCTTGATCGCTCCCGCCGAACAGACGACATCCGCGCAGTGGAAGCAGGTCATCGACATCAATCTGTTCGGTCCGTTTCTCATGTGCAGGCATCTCGGGTCTCAAATGCTGCAGCGGCGCCATGGCGCGATCGTCAACGTCGCATCAGTGGCGGGGCTCGCGGCCGTGAGCCACCGCAGCGCCTACAATGCCTCGAAACACGGCTTGATCGGCCTCACGCGCACCCTCGCGGCCGAATGGGGCGGCCGCGGCGTGCGCGTCAACGCGGTATGTCCGGGATGGATCAAGACCGAGATGGATGCGGCGGATCAGGGCAGCGGGGCCTACAGCGACGCCGATATCGTCGGCCGGGTACCGATGGCGCGGTTTGCGAGCCCGGCGGATGTTGCGACCGCAATCGCGTTTTTGCTCGACGCCGACAAGAGCGGATTCGTCAACGGCGCGAGTTTGCCCGTTGACGGCGGCTGGCTCGCCGACGCGAGTTGGGAAGAGCTGCGCAAGAGCACTCGGGACGTTGCTCCGCGCTGAAAATATTATGTGCCGAAACGTCATATTATGACGCATCGGGCTTGCCCGCCGGGCACTGCAATCGCGATAGTGTTGCTCAATACCGACCGGCGATGAAGGGCTGCATGGCATCCAGTAACGATCCAGACGATTGGGCCGCGCATCCAATCGGCGGAGTGCCCGAAGGCGCGCCGGCGGCACTCGCCGAGCGCAGCGCTGATCGCATCCGGCGCGAGGAGCGCGACCGGCGCCGGCGCGTCTGGTGGTCTCTTGTTTACGGCAGTTTCAATCCGCGGCGGCGCCGTGCGCCCCGGCGCGTCGAAGATGCGACGTATCATTCCATCGACTGGCACGCCTCGCATTTACTGGCGGTCGCGATTTGCATCCTGCTGCTCAGCGTCTGCGATGCCGGCTTGACGCTGATGCTGATCGAGGCGGGCGCCGAAGAGGCGAATCCCGTGATGGCGCTCGTGGTCGGCGGCGACTCGATGCTATTCGCGATTCTCAAGATGACGATGACGGGTCTCAGCGTGATCTTGATGGTGTATCTGGCGCGCTATCGCTTCATGCGGCGCGTGCGCGTCGAATATGCGCTCTACGCGATTTTGCTCGCCTACGGCACGTTGATCGTCTACGAGATCTGGATGCTCCACGCCCGCGGACTCTCCTTGCCCTTCTAATTTTCGCCGGCGGCCTTACATTCCATATTGTGCCGCCTTCGGCTAAACTACGGCGCCTTTCCGCGATGCCGTTCACACTTCTTATCTTATTGATGTCATTGAGGTTTTTCCAGCTTACGATATGTTCATGAGCAAAAACGAAGGCGAAGCTGTTGCTGCGACGGCGCTCTCGGGCGGCAACGCGGCTTACATCGAAGATCTCTACGACCAATTCCTGCAGGACCCCAGTCGGTCGAATCCGCTTGGCGCGAGTATTTCGAAGGGGTCGCTGCGGGCGCTCGCGGCGAGGTCGCCCATGGGCTGATCCGAGAGCGCCTGCTCGAGCGGGCTCGGCAGCCGGCGTCGGCCGCATCGGCGGCCGCCCCGCCGACGGATCTGTCGAACGCAAAGCAGGGCGCGGTCTCGCGACTGATCCAGGTCTATGCGAACCGCGGCCACCTCGTCGCCAAACTCGATCCCCTCGGATTACAGGCCCCGACTCGGCCCTACGTGCTCGATCTCGCCTATTTCGGGCTGTCCGACGCGGATCTCGAGACCGAATTCTTCACCGGCAGCCGCACGCAGGATTTCGCGAAGCGTGCGACCTTGCGCGAGATCCTCGACGTGCTGCGCTTCGTTTACACCGAGACGATCGGCGCGGAGTTCGCGCATGTATCCGACACCGACGAGCGCCTGTGGCTGCAGGATCATTTCCAGTCGGCGCGCACGCGCTGGCATTTCAGCGCCGACGAGAAGAAGAACATTCTGTGGCAGGTAACCGCCGCGGAGGGACTCGAGCGCTATCTGCATACGAAATACGTCGGCCAGAAGCGCTTCTCGCTCGAAGGCGGCGACAGCATGATCGCGCTGCTCGACGATCTCGTGCAGCAGGGCGGCAAAGTCGGCATCGAGGAAGTGATCATCGGCATGGCGCATCGCGGGCGCCTCAACGTGCTCGTGAACCTGCTCGGCAAATCGCCGAAGGACTTGTTCAACGAGTTCGAAGGACAGTACGACCTCGCCAAGCTGCGCGGTTCGGGCGACGTCAAATATCACAAGGGATTCTCGTCGGATCTCAAGACGCCGTCGGGCAATGTGCATGTGGCGCTCGCATTCAATCCCTCGCACCTCGAGGTGGTCAATGCGGTCGTCGAAGGCTCCGCGAGAGCTCGCCAGGAGCGGCGCGGCGACTTGCGGGGCGAACGAATTCTTCCCGTGCAGATTCACGGCGATGCGGCTTTCGCGGGGCAGGGCGTGGTCATGGAAACGCTGCAGCTGTCGCAGGCGCGCGGCTTCTCGACCGGCGGCACGATCCACGTGATCATCAACAATCAGGTCGGTTTCACGACCAGCGATCCGCAAGACGCACGCTCGACGCTCTATTGCTCAGACGTCGCGAAGATGGTCGAGGCGCCGATCTTTCACGTCAACGCCGATGACCCCGAGGCGGTCTGCTTCGTCACGCGCTTTGCGCTCGAATATCGCATGAAGTTCCACAAGGACGTGGTCATCGACCTGGTCTGCTATCGGCGCCACGGACACAACGAGGCGGATGAACCCGCGGCGACCCAGCCACTGATGTATCAAATCATTCGCAAGAAACCCACGGTCCGCCAGATGTATGCCGAGAAGCTGCAAGCCGACGGGGTACTGACGGCCGCCGAGGCCGCCGCGATGATCGAGCAATATCGCAACGGTCTCGACGAGGGCAAGCCGCAGGCGCGGGCGGCGCTTGGGCTCATCGGCAACAAATATACGGTCGACTGGAGCCAGTATCTCGGTGCCGATTGGTCCGAGCCGGTCAAGACCGGCATCGACATGCCGCGCTTGCGCGCGCTCGGCAAAGCAATCACGACCTATCCGCCGGACTGGAAACTGCATCCGCGCGTGCTCGCGATCATGCAGGCGCGCGAGAAGATGGTGAGCGGCGATCTCGAACTCGATTGGGGCTGCGCCGAAAATTTGGCCTACGCGAGCCTGGTCCAAGACGGCTATCCGGTGCGCCTCACGGGACAGGACAGCGGCCGCGGCACGTTTTTCCACCGGCACGCGGTGCTTCACGACCAGGCGACCGGCCGCCGCTATGTGCCGCTGCAGCACCTGTCGGCTGCGCAGGCGAGATTCACGGTCACCGACTCGGTGCTCTCGGAAGAGGCCGTCATGGGCTTCGAATATGGATTCTCGAGCACCGAGCCGCACTGTCTCACGATCTGGGAGGGCCAATTCGGCGATTTTTGCAACGGCGCCCAGGTCATCATCGACCAATTCATCAGCTCGGGTGAGGCCAAGTGGGGGCGGCTCTCGGGTCTGACTCTCTTCCTGCCGCACGGCTACGAGGGTCAAGGGCCGGAGCATTCCTCGGCGCGCCTCGAGCGGTTCCTGCAGCTTTGCGCCGAGTACAACATGCAGGTCTGCATCCCCTCGACGCCGGCGCAGATGTTCCACATGCTGCGCCGTCAAATGGTGCGCGCGCTGCGCAAGCCGCTGATCGTCATGACGCCGAAGAGTTTGCTGCGCCATCCGATGTCGGTCTCGCAGCTGGAGGATCTCGCGGGCGGCGGCTTTCGCAATCTCATCGACGAGATCGATGACATCAAGCCCTCCGCGGTGACGCGTGTCGTGCTCTGCAGCGGCAAGGTTTACTTCGATTTGTTGAAAGCCCGGCGCGAGTCGCGCGTCGATTCGGTCGCGATCGTGCGCGTCGAGCAGCTCTACCCGTTTCCGTCCGATGAGTATGAGGCGATCGTGCGCAAGTACGCCAATGCGCGCGAGATCGTCTGGTGCCAGGAGGAGCCGCAGAACCAGGGCGGCTGGTACCAGATCAGGCACCGCCTGCAAGCGAAGCTCAGCCACAAGCACGAGCTGCTGTACGCGGGCCGTGCGGGCGCCGCGGCGCCGGCCACCGGCATCTCGGCGCTGCACGAGCAGCAACAGAAGAATCTCGTCAGCGCCGCGCTGCAGGGAGTTCCGCCCGAAGAGACGTCTCGGCAAACGATACGTCCGCCCGCCCAAACTAGGACAGGATCATGAGCATCGAAGTGCACGTCCCGCAGCTGCCGGAATCGGTGGCCGACGGAACATTGGTATCTTGGTATAAGCAGCCGGGTGATTCGGTTGCGCGCGACGAGAACCTCGTCGATTTGGAAACCGATAAGGTCGTCCTCGAAGTGCCTGCACCGGCCGCCGGCATCTTGCGCGAGATCAAATTCGGCAACGGTTCGACCGTGACCAGCGGCCAGTTGATTGCGGTCATCGAGGCGGGCGCGGGCGCCGCCAAGGCCGAGGGTGCCGCAAAGGCCGAAGCGGCGGCCGCCAAGCTGAGCCCGGCGGCCAAGCGAGTCGTCGAGGAGAGCAAGGTCAATCCGGCCGCAGTGCCCGGCTCCGGACGCGACGGCCGGGTCTCGAAGGCCGACGTCGTCAACTACCTCGCCAACAAGGAGGCCGCTGCGCCCGCGAAGCCCGCGGCCGCAGCGGCGCCGACCCCGGTTTCGGCGAAGGCGCCGGCGGCCGTCGTGCCCGCCGCCGCGCGCGGTGCGCGCGCCGACCAGCGCGTGCCGATGACGCGTCTGCGCGCGCGCATTGCCGAACGCATGGTCCAGGCGCAGTCGACCCAGGCGCTGTTGACCTCGTTCAACGAGGTCGATCTGAAGGCCGTCAACGAGCTGCGGGCGCGCTACAAGGACCCGTTCGAGAAGCAATACGGCGTGAAGCTCGGTTTCATGTCGTTCTTCACGAAGGCCTGCGTCGAGGCGCTGAAGAAGTTCCCGGCCGTAAATGCCTCGGTCGACGGCAACGACATCGTCTATCACGACTACTTCGACGTCGGCGTTGCGGTCTCGACCGACCGCGGACTCATCGTGCCGGTGCTGCGCGACGCGGACCGCATGGGCTTCGCCGACATCGAAAAGTCGATCGCGGCGTTCGCGTCGCGCGCGCGCGCCGGATCGATCACGATCGAAGAGCTCACCGGGGGCTCGTTCACGATCACCAACGGCGGTGTGTTCGGGTCGCTGCTGTCGACGCCGATCGTCAACGCGCCGCAAAGCGCGATCCTCGGTATGCACAAGGTCCAGGACCGCCCGGTCGTCGTCGATGGACAGATCGTCGTGCGGCCGATGATGTATGTCGCGCTGACCTACGATCACCGAATCATCGACGGCCGCGAGGCGGTGCAATTCCTCGTGACCGTCAAGCAATGCCTGGAGGATCCGGCGCGCCTGGTGCTCGGCATATGAGCGCCTCGTACGATGTCGTCGTGATCGGAGGCGGGCCCGCGGGCTATCCGGCGGCGATTCGCGCGGCGCAGAACAAGCTCAAGGTGGCCTGCGTCGACGAGTGGCGCAATTTCGACGGCACCTTCGCATTCGGCGGGACCTGCCTCAATGCGGGTTGCATCCCGTCGAAGGCGCTGCTCGAGTCCTCCGAACTCTATGAGCGCGCCAAGCACGAGTTCGCGGTGCATGGTATCCGGGTCGGCGAGGTCCAACTCGATCTCGCGGCGATGCAAAAGCGGCGCGCCGCGATCGTCAAGGCGATGACCAGCGGAATCCTGGCATTGTTCAAGAGCAACGGCGTCGTCGGCATCCAAGGCCATGGGCGGCTGCTGCCCGGAAACCAGGTCGAGGTGACTGCCGCGGACGGCACCAAGACGCTGCTCGAGGCCAAGGATGTGATCCTCGCGTCGGGTTCGGTTCCGGTGCGGCTCGGCGCGGTTCCCCACGACGGCAAGTTCATCGTCGATTCCTGGAATGCGCTCGAATTCGACGCGGTTCCTCAGCGCCTGGGCGTCATCGGTGCCGGCGTCATCGGTCTCGAGCTCGGCAGCGTCTGGCGCCGTCTGGGCAGCGAAGTCACGGTGCTCGAGGCGATGGAGCAGTTCCTGCCGATCACCGATCAGGCGATCGCCAAGGAGGCGCAGCGCCATTTCAAGAAATTGGGGCTCGACATCAAATTGGGCGCGAAAGTCTCCAAAGCATCGGTCGACGGTGCGGTCGTCGACGTCGTCTACGGCGATGCCCAGGGCGAGCACGCGCTGCAGGTCGACAAACTCGTCGTGGCGGTCGGCCGCCGCCCGTTCACCGACGGGCTGTCGGATCCCGGCACCGGGGTCAAGCTCGATGCGCGCGGCTTCATCGAAGTCGACGAGCATTGCCGCACGGGAGTCGAGCACGTCTGGGCGGTCGGCGATGTGGTGCGCGGCCCGATGCTTGCCCACAAGGGCAAGGAAGAGGGCGTCATGGTTGCCGACTTGATCGCCGGGCGCTACGCGGAGGTCAACTACAAAGTCATCCCGTCGGTGATCTACACGGCGCCCGAGATCGCCTGGGTCGGCCAGACCGAAGAGCAGGTCAAGGCGAGCGGTAGACCCTACAAGATCGGAACGTTTCCGTTCGCGGCGAGCGGACGGGCGCGCGCAATGGAGGCGGCCGCCGGCATGGTCAAGATCGTCGCGGCCTCGGATGACGACGAGATCCTCGGGGTTCACGTGATCGGGCCGATGGCCGGAGAGCTCATCGCGGAGGCGGTGCTTGCCATGGAATACTCGGCGAGCACCGAGGACCTGCAGCGCACGATCCATGCGCACCCGACGCTCTCCGAGGGCCTGCACGAAGCGGCCTTGGCCGCCGACAAGCGCGCGATCGACGCGATCAACCGCTAGGGGCGGCGCCGCCTCCCGTGGCCGCGGCGTGGCCGAGCATCGGCAGCAGTTCGCGCGCGCACGCGGCGGCGCCGTCGAAATGAATCGCTGCCAATCCGGCGGCACGGGCTGCCTCGACGTTCTCGATGACATCGTCGATGAACACCGACTGGTCCGCCGCCAACGCGAATTGCCGCAGCAAGTGCTCGAAGATCTCCGGCTCGGGCTTCAGCAGCTTGACCTCGCCGGAAATCACGATGCCGTCGAACAAATCCCAAAAGTCGTTGCGCGCGCGCAAGTGCGCGTAGACCGGGACCGGCATGTTCGAGAGGCAATAGAGCGGCACCTCGGCTGCGTGCAGCGAGCGCAATAGCGCGATCGTGTCGGCTTTCGGCACCAGCGAGTCGCGCGCTGCCGCGAGCAGCGCGGCGAGCTCCGCGGCCGGCCTGCCGGTGCGTGCGCCCGCGTTCGCGATGAGATCGCCCTCGCCGAGGTCGCCGCGGTCGAGCGCACGCCACTCGGGGTGGTCGAACAGCGATTGGCGCACGAGTGCGCGGAGCTGCGGTTCGGCGTAAAAATCCGTCAAGATCCGCCCCGGGTTCCACTCGAGCAGCACGCCGCCGACGTCGAAAATTACGTTGCGAACGCGCATTGCCGGCGTGGGCCTCTAGTGCACGACGCTATAGTTCACGGGGATCCACTGGTAGCCCTTGCCCTGGCGGCGCAAATACCCGAGTCCCGGGAACGACAGGTGAGCGCCCGCGAGCATCGTGCCGTGGTCGGCCGCATCGGCAAACACCGACTCGCGCGCAAGCGCCGCGGCCTTCGTGTCCGCATCGTATTTGAGCGCGATCGCGGGATCCGGGAACTGCACCGCCGCGACGTGGATCAAATCCCCGAGAACCATGAGCTTCTGACCCTTGCTCTCGATCAGATAGCAATTGTGGCCCGGTGTATGGCCATGCGTCGCGACCGACCGGATGCCCGGCACGAGTTCTTGATCGCCTTCGAAGGGCTTGAAATGCCCGGCCTTCGCATAGGGATTGATCGAAGCCGCCGCGTCCTGGAATGAACTCTTGGCCTGCGCGGAGGCGGCTTGATCGAGGTTCTGCCGGCTCAACCAGAAATCCGCGTCGCTCTTGTCGGCGCGCACGATCGCATTCGGGAATGCGAGCACATCGCCGTTCATGAGGCCGCCCAAGTGATCCGGGTGCATGTGTGTGATATAGATTTCATCGACCTGCTCGGGCTCGTAGCCCGAAGCCTTCAAATTCGCGAGCAGCTTGCCGACCGTCGGGCCGAAGAATGTCCCGGCGCCGGTGTCGATCAGCACGAGCTTGCTGCCGGTGTTGACCAAAAATCCGTTGACCGAAGCCTCGACCGGATTCGTCAGATACGCCTTGGCGAGCGCCTGCTTCACATGCTCGGGCGTCGTGTTGATCAGCAGATCGGCGGCCGGCATCTGGAAAGTTCCGTCCGATAGCGCCGTGATTTCGAAGTCGCCGAGCATCATGCGGTAGTAGCCGGGCGCGGAGGTCTTCACCATCGGCGCGGCCGCCACGGCGTGGGGCGCCGACCAGGGACTCAAGGCGGCCGCTGCGGCCAAGGCCGCGATCGCGATCGTGTGCCGGAAAGGATTCGATGGGGTCATGAGGACTCGCTCGTTCGGTGGATAGGACGCAGGGACAGGCGCACTGATTATAGGGGCGGGCGCCGAGATTACGGAGCGCGGACTCGAAGGTTCATTCGCCGGGTTCCGCGCTGTGATCGCGAAACTGCGGGTGTGCGCTGACCGCATCGAGCCAGCTCGAGTCCTCTGCATCGGCGCCGAACGGGGCCTGAGCATCGCTGCGGTGCCACTTGCCAAGCCACTCCGGACCTAGCAGCTCGCGCTGATGATCGGCAGCCGCGGCGAGCGGCGACAATGCGATCGTCGTCTCCGTCTTGGGGCCCGTCGCCCGCCCCTTGGCGACGTAGAAGCCGGCCGCCAGCATCGCCGCGCGGACGCTCGTCGAATAGGTGTACGTGAATAATTCGGTCGCCCTGTCGGCGCATAGCGCGGCGAGTTCGCGGAACGCGGCCAGTGACCATAGCGCGCTGTCGGTCTTGAACGAGAATGGGTCGAAATAGATGATATCGGGGCGCGGCGCCTCGAATTTTCGCACCGCAAAATCACCGGCCAGCAGCGCCCATTCGATGTCGGCCTTGTCGCTGCGCCATCGATGCTCGGCGAGCAGCTGCCGCGGCGCCGCGTGGCGCAGGTGCTTGAACCACCGCGGGTGGGCGAGTGCGAGCATCAACGAGTCGAGATCGTTCTCGAAACTGACGATGCGCAGCGCGCGCGCGGGCCCGTCGGGCACCGAGCTCTCGACGGCGGCGATCGTCGCCATCGCGTTCGCCGCGGCGCCGAGTCCCACGTCCCAGACGACGAGCGGCTCGCGATCGGTGCGCTGCAGTCGCAGCGTCACGCGCGACTGCTCGACGTAGAGGCTTCGGGCCTCGACTTCCGGGTCGCTGACCGAATGCATCACTTCGCCGGAGACCTTGTCGCGAATGCGGCCGA
Organism: uncultured Gammaproteobacteria bacterium; assembly: GCA_963782845.1. Taxonomy (GTDB): domain Bacteria; phylum Pseudomonadota; class Gammaproteobacteria; order Steroidobacterales; family Steroidobacteraceae; genus Bog-1198. Next base: position 167,043 of record CAWALM010000006.1, read on the forward strand.
TCCCGTCCTGTAGCAGCAGTTCGTAGCGGCCGCGCTGTGAGGCGCGTTCGCGCCGCTGCGCGCGTGTTACGTGCCGCGTAATGGGGCCGTAACTGTCGCGCGCGTCGAGCACGCCGCGCTGCTCGCGGTAGTAGTCGAGCCAGGTGCCGCCGAGAATGTGCTCGCGCATGGTGCGCATCAGCCGCATGTAGAAGTGGATGTTGTGCAGCCCGAGCAGCTGCCACGCCTGGCTCTCATGTACGCGCCGCAGATGCCACAGGTAGGCGATCGAGTGCGTCGCGCAAGTGTAGCAGGCGCACGCGGGGTCGATCGGACCTTCGAGCGTGCGATAGGCTGCGCGCCGCAAGTCGCGCCGGCCGAGGCTCGTGAAGGCGAGGCCTTGCTTGGCGAGCGCCGTCGGCAGGATGCAATCGAACATGTCGACACCCCGATGCACTGCCTCGAGCAAGTCTCGCGTCGTGCCAACACCCATGAGGTAGCGCGGCCGGTCCGGGGGCAGCAGCTCGGTGACGATCGCGGTGCAATCCTCGCGATCGCCGGCGCTTTCGCCGACCGCAAGACCACCGATCGCGTATCCGTCGAACGGCAGCTCGGTGATCGTGAGCGCGCTCTCGGCGCGTAGATCCGGATAGCTCGCCCCTTGAACGATTCCGAACAGCGCCTGGGGCGAGTCGCCGCGCGCCGCGAGGCTGCGTCGCGCCCACCGATGCGTGAGCTCCATCGCAGCCCTGGCGACGGTGTGCTCGACGGTCGAGGGCACGCACTGGTCGAGCACCATCATGATGTCGGCGCCGATCGCTTTCTGGACCGCGACGCTGATCTCGGGGCTGAGCCGCACGATCTGGTTGTCGACGTAGCTCTTGAATTCCGCGCCATCCTCGCCGATCGTGCGGCTTCCGGGCAGAGAGAAGATCTGGAAGCCGCCGGAATCGGTGAGCACCGAGCGCGGCCAGTTCATGAACCCGTGGATACCGCGGAATTTCTCGAAGATGTCGACGCCGGGGCGCAGCATGAGGTGGTAGGTGTTCGCGAGCAGCACCTGGGCGCCGCTCGCGAGCAGGTCCTCGCGGCGCTGCGAGCGAACCGCGGCATGGGTTCCGACCGGCATGAAGGTCGGGGTCAGCACCTCGTTGTGGGCCGTCGTGAAGCGCGCGGCGCGCGCACGCGAGCCCTCGGCGGTGGCTTCGAGGTGGAAGTGCAGTCGATTCATCACGCGAGCCTGCGGCCAAACCTCAACGATTTGCAAGCGGTTCGCGCCTACGCTTGTTGGCGGTGCGCCGATGTGATAACCATTTGACGCGCCACGATGATGGCGCGGGCCGCCGAGCCGCAGTCACTCAATCAAGGGAGCGTCGATATGAGAAAGATCACGATATTTCGGTCGCAACGATGCGTTTCGAACGGATTACTGTGCGGCGCGTTGCTCGCGGTATTCGCCTGCGGCGGTGCCGCGTTCGCGCAGGACGTTGTGCGCACGCCGCTGCTCGGCACTGATTTTCCGATTTCGGCGGCCGTCACGATTCCGAGCGGATACGACACCGTGTACTTGAGCGGCGCGCTGCCCCCGGTGATCAACAAGGATGCTCCGAAGGGCACGCCTGCGGCCTACGGGGACACGCAGGCGCAAACCGTCGGCGCCTTGACGTCGATCAAGGCGACGCTCGCGCGCCTCGGGCTCGGGTTCGGCGACGTCGTGAAGATGACGGTATTCCTCGTGGGAGATCCCGCCAAGGACAACAAGCTCGACTTTCCCGGGCTGATGGCGGGCTACACCCAGTTCTTTGGCACCAAGGAGCAGCCCAACAAGCCGGCGCGCAGCGCCGTGCAGGTCGCCGCGCTCGCCGCGCCGGGCGCACTCGTCGAGATCGAAGTGATTGCGGCCAAGCCGCCGATGGCCGCGAAGGCGCACTGAAGAGCGCTCCGTAAGATCGGATTGGTGAAGCGGCACTACTTCTTGCGCCGCGCGCTGATGATGTTCGGGAGTCTGCGCGATGCGCGCCAGCACCTTCGAGAGCTGCGGCAGGCCGGTGATCGAGATGCTGATCTGCATGCGCGCGATGTTGTCGCGCTTGTCCGTGGCGCTCGTCATGCCCTGGATGCTTATTTTTTCGTCGGCGAGCGCCGCGCTCACATCGCGGACCAGGCCGCGGCGGTCGTAGGCCTGGACCTCGATGTCGACCGGAAATTCCGCTCCCGCGGCCGTGCCCCAGTTGACCGCGAGCACGCGCGCAGGCGCCTTGGCGCGAAGGCGCGCGAGATTGGCGCAGGACTGCGCGTGGATGCTCACGCCGCGCCCGACCGTGATGTAGCCTACGAATCGCCTCGGGCGGCACGGGTTTGCAGCAGCGCGCGTAGCTCGAAAGCAAATCGCCGACGCCTTGCACCTCGACCGGCGGTTCGCTGTGCGGCGGCGGCCGCGCGCGCGGCGCGGCCTCGGGGCGCTCCTCGCGGGCATGCAGCAGGCGCTGGATCGCGCCGGCGACCTGCGCTGCGCTGATCTCGCCCAAGCCGAGCGCCTCGTGCAGCGCATCCGTGGTCTGCAATTTGAGTTCGACCAGCAGCTCCGGTATTGGAACGCTGTTGACGCCGAGGCGCTGCAGTTCGCGGTCGAACATCGCACGGCCCTCGGCCTTGTTGACCGTTTCATCCTGCTTGCGGAACCACGCGCGCACCTTGTTGCGGTGGCGCGGACTCGCGAGGTATCCCGACTGCGGCGACAGCCAATCGCGCGACGGCTGCAGCGTCTTGCCGGCGATGATTTCGACGGTGTCGCTGTTCTTCAATTGATAGTCGAGCGGCACCATGCGGCCGTTGACCTTCGCGCCGCGAGTTCGGTGGCCGAGATCGGTGTGCACCTGGTAGGCGAAATCGATCGGTGTGCCGCCGACCGGCACGTCGACGATCTCGCCGCGCGGGGATAGCACGTAGACCCGGTCCTGGAACAGATCGATGCGCACGCGATCGAGGAAATCGCGGCTCGTCTCGCCGCCCTCGCCCGGGGAGAGCAAGTTTCGCAGCTGGTTGATCTTCTGCTCGTATGCCTGGTCGCCGCGTCCGCCTTCCTTGTAGCGCCAATGCGACGCTACGCCGCGCTCGGCATTGGCGTGCATCTCGTGCGTGCGAATCTGGATCTCGACCGGTTCGCCGGCGGGGCCGATGACCGCCGTGTGTATCGAGCGGTATAGATTGTCCTTGGGCGTCGCGATGTAGTCGTCGAATTCGCCCGGGATGAACTGCCACAGAGAATGCACGATGCCGAGCGCCGCATAGCAGTCGGCAACGCTCGGCACGAGCACGCGCGCCGCGCGAATATCCATGAGCTGATCGAAGGCGAGCTGCTTCGACTGCATCTTGCGCCAGATGCTGAAGATATGCTTCGGGCGGCCCTCGATCCGCGCCTCGATTCCCGCGGCGCTGAGTTCGCGCAGCAGCTGCGCCTTGAGCTGTTCGATGTATTGCTCGCGCTCCGAGCGGCGCGTCTTGAGTGCCGCGGCGATGCGCTTGTAATCGAGGGGCTGCAGGTAGCGGAACGCGAGGTCCTCGAGCTCCCATTTGACCTGCCAAACGCCGAGCCGGTTGGCGAGCGGCGCGTAGACCTCGCGTGTCTCGATCGCAAGTTTGCGCTGCACGGCTTCGATGCTGCGCTTCGCGGCCCGCATTTTTTGCAATTGTTCCGCGAGCTTGACGACGACCAGTCGCACATCGCCGACAACCGCGAGCAGCATCTTGCGCAATGCCTCGGATTGACCCGATTCCAGGCCCCGCTCGGGGGTCCAATCCGGCGGCAGGCCGAACTGCCCGAGCTGGATCAGCTCACGCGCGAGCCGGGTCTGCTCGGCGCCGAATTCGCGCTCGGCGACCTCCCGTTCGATTAGCTTCGCTTCGAGCAGCGGGCGCAGTAGCGCGGCGATAACCACGGCGTCGTCGGCGTCGAGGGAGCGGACGATCTCGGCGACCTCGATCGCCGAACTGCGCAGAGCCTGTGCCTCGGCCGGCAGGTCCAGTGCGTTGACGGCGCTGAGCGCCGCGAGTACCGGTTCGCGCGGGCCGACGCGGCTTGTTGGGGTGGTTTCCACGATGATCGCGCCGTTGGCTCGGGTGGGTTTAGGCAGCCATTGCCGGTATCATACGCGGGATGGCAGTCATTAGAGTCCGGGTGCTCGGCATCGATCCGGGGTCGCAGCGCACGGGTTTTGGTGTCTTGGACGCAGTCGGGCCCAAGTTGACCTACGTGGCGAGCGGCGTGATCCGCACGTCGGCCGGCGATTTCGCTGCGCGTCTTTGCGAGATTTATCGCTGCATACAGACGATTGTCGCCGATTACCAGCCGCAGGAAATCGCGATCGAGCGGGTTTTCATGAACCGCAATGCCGACAGCGCGCTCAAGCTCGGTCAGGCGCGCGGCGCGGCAATTTGCGGGACCGCGGATTCCAAGGCCGAGATTTTTGAATATGCCCCGCGCCAAATCAAGTTGGCCGTGGTCGGTTCCGGCAACGCGGAGAAGGCGCAGGTACAGTTGATGATGAAGAGCTTGTTGAAACTCGACGGTCCGGTCGCAGCCGACGCGGCCGACGCGCTCGCGGCGGCCGTCTGCCATGCGCTGCGAGCGCGCGTGCGGGCCTCATTGCCTGCTGGGGCGCTGCGCCGATGATTGGATTCTTGAAGGGGCGGCTGGCAGCCAAAAATCCGCCGTTCCTGCTCATCGACGTCAATGGCGTGGGCTACGAGCTCGAAGCGCCGATGTCGACGTTCTATGGGCTGCCGGCCACGGGCGAGGCGGTCGCGTTATTCACGCATCTGGTGGTGCGCGAGGACGCGCACGTGCTGTTCGGCTTCGGCACCGAGGGTGAACGCAGGCTGTTTCGCGGCCTGCTCAAGGTATCGGGCGTGGGACCGAAAATCGCACTCGGCATCCTCTCGGGTGCGAGCGTCGAGGATTTCCTGCGCACGATCGAGGCGGAGGACGTCGCGATGCTGACGCGCATCCCGGGCATCGGCCGCAAGACCGCTGAACGGGTCATCATCGAGATGCGCGACAGCGTCAAAAAGTTCGCGATGCCCTTCGCGGGACCCGACAGCGTTCCGGCGTTCGCGGCTCCCTCCACGCCGCAGAGCGAGGCTTATGCGGCGCTCGTGGCGCTCGGCTACAAGCCGCCGGAGGTCACGCGCCTGCTGAAGGCGGCCGACGAGCCGGGGTTGTCGACGACGGAACTGATCCGCCGCGCATTGAAAATAGCGGGCAAAGGTTGAATCCATGGGCATCGAACCGGATCGCATCATAGCGGGCACGAGCGGCAGGGACGACGAGGTCGTCGATCGCGCGGTGCGCCCGAAGACGCTCGCCGACTATGTCGGGCAGCCCAACGTCAAAACCCAGATGGATATTTTCATTCAAGCGGCCCGCAATCGCGGTGAGGCACTCGATCATGTGCTCATCTTCGGCCCGCCCGGCCTCGGCAAGACGACGCTCGCGCACATCATCGCCAACGAACTCAAGGTGAACCTGAGGCAGACCTCGGGTCCGGTGCTCGAGCGTCCCGGCGATCTAGCCGCAATGCTCACCAACCTCGAGCCGCGCGACGTGCTGTTCGTCGACGAGATTCACCGCTTGAGCCCGGTCGTCGAGGAGGTGCTGTATCCCGCGCTCGAGGACTTTCAGCTCGATCTGATGATCGGCGAGGGGCCCGGCGCCCGTTCGATCAAGCTCGACTTGCCGCCGTTTACGCTCGTGGGCGCGACCACGCGCGCGGGCCTCTTGACCTCGCCGCTGCGCGACCGATTCGGGATCGTGCAGCGGCTCGAATTCTATTCGACCGAGGAGCTCAAGAGCATCGTGGTTCGCAGCGCCTCGATCCTGAAGCTCAAGCTGCAGCCGGACGGCGCGGAGCGCATTGCCGAGCGCTCGCGCGGGACGCCGCGCATCGCGAACCGGCTGCTGCGCCGGGTGCGGGATTACGCCGAGGTAAAGGCCGCGGGCCTGATCAGCGCCGAGGTCGCCATCGCCGCGCTCAACATGCTCGAAGTCGATCCCTTGGGGTTCGACTTGCTGGACCGGAAGCTGCTTGCTCACGGTCATCGAGAAATTCGACGGCGGCCCGGTCGGCGTCGACAGCCTGGCGGCCGCGATGAGCGAGGAGCGCGGCACGATCGAGGACGTCATCGAGCCGTTCTTGATTCAGCAGGGCTTCCTGATGCGCACCGCGCGCGGCCGGGTCGCGACCCGCAGTGCCTATCTGCACTTCGGACTTGCGCCGCCTTCGCGCGATGCGCAGATTGACGCGGAGCCGAACCTGCCGCTGTTCAAGGACGATCAGGGTCGAGGAGGCAAATGAACGAGCCCGCGCCGAACTTTTCCTGCCGCTACCGCGTCTACTGGGAGGATACGGACGCGGGCGGAGTCGTGTATTACGCCAATTACCTGAAATTCATGGAGCGCTGCCGGACCGAATGGCTGCGCCACCTCGGGCTCGGGCAGGCGCAGCTGCGCAATGAGCGGCAGCTGCAGTTTGCGGTCGTGAACGTCAACGTCGACTTTCTCCAGCCCGCGGTGCTCGATGATGAAATTACCGTCACGGCCGAACTGCAGCGCCTCGGCGGTGCGACAATCAATTTTAAGCAGACGATTTGGCGCGGCGACGTGCAGCTGATCGATGCCAGCACGCGCGTGGCCTGCCTCGATTCGATCAGTTTGAAGCCGCGTGCCATCCCTCGGGATTTGTTTACGGAGTGGCGCAATGGGCAATGATTTCTCGGTCGTGGATCTGGTGCTCGATGCGAGCCCGGTCGTGCAGGCCGTCCTGCTCTTGCTCGGGCTCGCATCGGTCGCCTCCTGGGCGATCATTTTCGCCAAGAGCCGCATCATCTCCAAGTCGCGCCGGCAAGCCGAGCAGTTCGAGACCGCATTTTGGTCGGGCGGCGACCTCGGCGCGCTCTACCGCAGTATCGAGACCAAGGGGCGCGCCGGCACGGGACTGCAGAGCATCTTCGAGTCCGGCTTCGGCGAATTCAGCCGCCTGCGCCAGCTCGCGAGTCCGTCCGAACAGCTGCTCGAGGGGGCGCAGCGCGCGATGCGGGTTGCGCAGCTTCGCGAACTCGACCGGCTCGAGACGAACCTTGCGCTGCTCGCGACGGTCGGCTCGACAAGCCCTTACGTGGGCCTGTTCGGCACCGTCTGGGGCATCATGAGTGCGTTCCACAATCTCGGCAACGCCCAGCAGGCGACGCTTGCCGCGGTCGCCCCGGGCATCTCGGAGGCCCTGATCGCCACCGCGATGGGCTTGTTCGCGGCGATTCCGGCGGTCATCGCCTATAACCGATTCGGCGATCAGGTCGCGCGCCTCGAACTGCGCTTCGACACCTTCATGGAAGAGTTCGCCACCATTTTGCAGCGCTACGGGCCGGCCCGCGGCGCTCAGGCGTAAAGACGTGGCGACGCGCGCGCGACGGCGCAAGCTCATGGGCGAGATCAACGTCGTACCCTATATCGACGTGATGCTCGTGCTGCTGATCATCTTCATGATTACCGCACCGCTGCTCAAGGAGGGCGTCAAGGTCGACCTGCCGACCGCCGCCGCAAAGCCGCTAGATCCGAGCTTTCTCAACAAGCACGAGCCGCTGGTGCTCACGATCGATTCTCGCGGTAGGCTCTACGTGAACATCGGCCACAACCCCGACCAACCGGTAACCGAGGCGACCGTGAGCAGTCGCACCACAGCGGTGCTTCATCGCGATCCGCAAACGCCGATCCTCGTGAAGGCCGACACCACCGTGCCTTATGGGTCGGTGATCCACGCGATGGTGCTGCTGCAAAAGGCCGGCGCATCCAAGCTCGGCTTCCTCACGGATCCCGAGAAGATCAAGAATTCCCCGCCGCGGGATGCGAGTTCGGCGGCCGCCGGAGCGCAGTAGATGCCGATGTTCTTGCGCGAACATTCCCCCTCGGTGCTGTTTTCACTGCTGCTGCACGGGCTGTTCATCGCCGCGGTCGTGTATTCCGCGCAGATCAGCTTCACGCATGCGCCGTCGAATTTGCAGCCCATGCCCGTGACCGCGACGGTCGTCGACTCGGAAGTGCTGCACGCAGCCGCGCGTGCGCAGGAGGAGGCCGCGGCCAAGGCCGCTGCGCAGGCCCAGGCCGCCGCCGCGGCACGAGCCGAGCAAGAGGCACAGGCTGCCGCCGCACAAACCGAGCAGCACGAAGCGGAGCTGCGCAAGGCCGCCGAGGCGAAGCAAGCCGAGGCTAGGCAAGCCGAGGACGCCAGGCGCGCAACGGTTGCCAAGGAGGCGGCCGACGCCGCGCGCGCGGCCGATGCCGTCAAAGCGGCCGACGCGCAGCGGGCGCTCGAGGCGAAAAGGGCGGCGCAGGCGAAACACGAGGTCGAGGAAAAGCAGGCTGCGATCGCCAAACAGGCCGCCGACGCCAAACGCACCGCCGATGCGAAAAAGGCCGCCGAGGAGCGCGCCAAGGCCGATCGCGAGGCGGAACTGCGCCGGCAAATTCAGGATGAGGAGCACGTGAGCGAGGTCGAGTCGGGACCGCTTGGTGACCGTTACCGCTTGAGCTTGCAAAACCGCATCACCCACGCCTGGATCAAGCCGCCTTCCGCGCATTCAGGGATCGACTGCCGCGTCGAGGTTACCCAGATTCCGGGCGGCGACGTCACCAACGCGCGCGTCACCCAGTGCAACGGCGACGCGGCCGTGCGCCAATCGATCGAGAATGCGGTGTATCGTGCATCCCCATTACCGGATCCGCCCGATCCGTCCCTGTTCCACCGAGTCATCGTCCTAGAGTTCAAACCCAATGATTAAACCCTGGCGAGTCGTGTTGTGTCTGATCGCGTCTTCGCTGTGCTATACGGCGCGCGCCGAGTTCGTCGTCGAAATCACGCGCGGACAGACGCTCGCGATTCCGATCGCGATCGTGCCGTTCTCGACCGCCGAGGAGAGCGCGGCGAGCTTCGACGTCGCGGATCTCGTCAGCGACGATTTGTTGCGTAGCGGTCGGTTCAACCCCATGGACCGCAAGGACATGATCGAACAGCCGCACAACGGAGCGGCGATCGCGTTCGACGATTGGCGCCGGCTCAACAGCGACTACATGGTCGTGGGGCAGCTCAGCAGCATTGGTCCGGATCGCTTCAATATCGTATTCGAACTCTACAATGTGCTCACGCGGCAACGGCTGCTCGGCTACCAGATCGGTACGAACCGGGCGGGCCTGCGCCTCGCCAGCCACCAGGTCGCGGACATGGTGTTCGAGAAACTGCTCGGCATCCGCGGCGCGTTCGCAACGCGCGTCGCGTATATCTCGGTGCTCGGACATCTGCCGAACCGGCGCTACCGCCTGATCGTCGCGGATGCCGACGGCAACAATCCGCGCATCATCATGGAGTCGGCAGAGCCCCTGATGTCGCCGGCCTGGTCGCCCGACGGTCAGAGTCTCGCCTACGTATCGTTCGAGAATCGCCTGCCGTCGGTTTATGTGCAGACGCTCAAGACCGGCGAGCGGCATCGCGTATCGGCTCGAGCCGGCGTCAATCAGGCGCCGGCCTGGTCGCCGGACGGCAAAAAGCTTGCCTTGACGCTTTCGACCCGGGACGGCAACTTGGATATTTACGTGCTCGATCTGGCGACCCAGGCCCTGACGCGCATCACCGACGATCCCGGAATCGACACCGAGCCGCAGTTTTCCAAGGACGGCTCGAGCCTCTATTTCACCTCGGATCGCGCCGGCGGTCCGCAGATTTACAAGATTTCGCTGGCGCCGGGCAGCAAGCCGCGCCGCCTGACGTTTCAGGGCGCCTACAATGCGCGACCGCGGCTCTCGCCCGATGAGTCCCAGCTGACGTTCGTGACCCAGGAGGACGGCGCATATCGCATCGCGACGATGGACTTGAGCGGCCGCGGCGATATGCAGGTACTCACGAAGGGCCGGTTCGACGTCTCGCCGAGCTACGCGCCGAACGGCGCAGTGATCATCTTCGCGAGCCGCGATCAGGGCCGCGGAGTGCTCGCGATGGTCAGCAGCGACGGCCGCGTGCAGCAGCGATTGGTGTCGACCGAGGGCGAGGTTCAGGAGCCCGCATGGGGGCCTTTCTAAAGGGCAGGTTCCTCGGGTAGGCTTGGGTTTAAATCGAGAATTTACGACGGAGAATTTCATGAAACGAATGATTGCAGTCAGCTTGTTGATCCTCGGCGCCGCAATGCTGGCCGGTTGCCCGAAGAAGCCGCTGATCAACGAGCCGTCGAGCACCGGCAGTCAAGTGCCGGCAAGCAGTTCGACCTCGGGCGAGGCGGGCGGACCCTCGACATCGATGACGCCGCTCGGCGGCGACAACGGCATGACCGGTGCCGCGGGTGCGAATGGACCGCTTTCGGGGCGCGTCATTTATTTCGACTTCGACAAGGCGGAAATCAAGCCGGAGTTCACCGATCTCGTCGCAAGCTATGCGCGCAATATGACGGCGCACCCGAACTTGAAGCTGCGGCTGGAGGGCAATACCGATGAGCGCGGCACGCGCGAATACAACATTGGTTTGGGCGAGCGCCGCGCGCAAGCGGTGCGGCGCGCACTGATGCTGCTCGGCGTCGCCGAAACGCAATTGACGACCGTGAGTTTCGGCGCGGAGCGGCCCGCGGCCGAGGGTGACGACGAGACGGCTTGGGCCCAAAACCGCCGCGTTGAATTGGTCTACCTGCCGTGACGATGCGCGCATTCCGGCTGGCCTTGATCGGTTGCGGTGTTGCCGCGCTGGCCGGATGCGCGACGCCGCCCGAGAAGGATCCCGTGCAGATCCGGCTCAATGATCTCGACACGCGGCTGGTGCGCATCGAACGCGTGGTCCAGAACCAGAGCCTGCTCGAGCTCGCGAATGAAGTCGAAGCGGCGCGCAGCGATGTGCGTTCGCTGCACAACGATTTCGACCAGCTCAACAACAGCCTCGCGGCGAGCCGCAAGCAGCAAAAAGACCTGTACGCCGATCTCGATCGGCGGCTGCGGACGCTGGAAGCGCGTGCCGCGACGAACGCCGCCGCGAATTCCGAGCGTGCGGGGACGGGCGGCAATTCGTCCGGCGCCGGCGCGCCGAGCGCCGACGAATCGTCGGGCGGTGCGGCGGCCGTTGCCGGCGCCGCAAGTGCCGGCGCCGCAAGTGCCGGCGCCAATGCGGCGACCCCCACGGGCGGTGCTGCTCCGGGCGGAGCCGACGCACCGGTGGGCGCTGGCGCGGCGCTGCCGGTACCGGACGGCAACGACCGGGCCAATTACCAGGCGGCCTTCGCGATGCTCAAGGACAGCAAATACGATCAGGCGGTGACGGCATTTCAGCAGTTTTTGATTGCGTTTCCTGACAGCAGCCTGGCCGACAACGCGCAGTATTGGCTCGGCGAGGCTTATTACGTGGACAAGAATTACACCGATTCCTTGACCGCGTTCCAGGGCCTCGTCGACAAGTATCCGCAGTCGCGCAAATTGCCCGACGCGCTGCTCAAGGTCGGCTACTGCAACTACGAGCTGGCACGCTGGGACCAGGCGAAGAAGGTGCTTTCTGAGGTAGTCGCCAAATTCTCGGACACGCCCGCGGGGCGTCTTGCGCAGCAGCGCCTCGACAAGCTCACGGCCGAAAAGCATTGATCGACGCGGCGACCATCGATGAAACGGCGCGCATTGCCAAGGCCCAGCGCCTGCGCGTCAACGAGATCTTCCACTCGCTGCAAGGCGAGGCGGACGCGGTCGGCTATCCGACCGTTTTCGTGCGCCTCACGGGCTGTCCTTTGCGTTGCCAGTACTGCGACACCGAATACGCCTTTCATTCCGGAGATTGGCTCGCGATCGACGCGATTCTCGAGCGCGTCGCCGGCTTCGGCGCCGACCATGTTTGCGTGACCGGCGGCGAGCCGCTTGCGCAGCCGAATTGTCTTGCGATGCTGAGCCGCCTCTGCGACCGCGATTTCAAGGTCTCGTTGGAAACCAGCGGCGCGATGGACATCGCCGCGGTCGACGCGCGCGTAGCGCGTGTCGTCGACGTCAAGACGCCGGGCTCGCGCGAGGCGCACCGCAATCGGCTCGAGAATCTCGCGCTGCTGCGCCCCGACGACCAGCTGAAATTCGTGATTTGTTCGCGCGCCGACTACGAGTGGAGCAAGGACTTCATTGCGGCACACGCGCTGCGTGGACGCTGCCAAATCCTGTTCTCGCCGAGCCATACCGAACAGCCGGCGCGGGATCTCGCCGAGTGGATCCTCGCCGATCGCCTGCCGGTGCGATTTCAAATGCAGCTTCACAAAGTGTTGTGGGGCGATACTCCCGGCAAATGAGTGCGCGGCCCGCGGTTGTGCTGCTATCCGGAGGCTTAGACTCCGCCACCGTGCTGGCGCTCGCCGCGAAGCAGGGATTTCGCTGTCATGCGTTGAGCGTGCGCTACGGGCAGCGCCATAGTGTCGAGCTGGATGCGGCCGAGCGGGTTGCGTCGAGTCTCGGTGCCTATGAGCACCGCATCATGGGCGTGGATTTGGCCGGCATCGGCGGCTCGGCATTGACCGATACTCGCCTGCCCGTTCCCGAGTCGCCGACAACGGGGATACCGATTACCTATGTACCGGCGCGCAATACGCTGTTCCTGGCCTTGGCGCTCGGTTGGGCGGAGGTGCTGGCCGCCAAGGATATATTCGTCGGCGTCAATGCCGTGGATTACTCGGGCTACCCCGATTGCAGGCCCGAATTCATCGACGCCTTCGAGCAGCTTGCGCGGGTTGCGACCAAGGCGGGGGTCGGCGGGGCCTCGCTCACGGTGCACGCCCCGCTGATCAAAATGTCCAAAGCGGACATCGTGCGCACCGGACTAGCGCTCGGCGTCGATTTCGCAATGACGGTTTCCTGCTACCAAGCCAACGCGGTCGGCCGAGCCTGCGGTAAATGCGATTCGTGCCGCATCCGGGCCGCCGGTTTTGCAGAAGCCGGAGTGCCCGACCCGACTCGTTATGTGTAACGGGGCCGAGCCAACCGACGCGCATTGGCGGTGATCCGGCCGCGAACTTCCGTTATGATGCGCGCCTGCATGGGACGGTAGCTCAGTTGGTAGAGCAAGGCCCTTTTAAGGCTTTGGTCCTGGGTTCGAGTCCCAGCCGTCCCACCAATAAAAACAAAGGCTTGCGTGATATGCTACCGGCAAAAACCGTCCGTACGGAAATCTGTACGGAAATTTTTACGGGTTGGTCCTATATCCAAGCCAGCGCAAAAAATTCGCCATGTTGGCGGCGACTTCTGCGCGGTTTGCTCGCCGTTGATTGACTTCTTGAGCTGATAGAGCGGTTCGGTCTTCGTCGCCGCGAAGATGCCTATGGGACGGCGCGGTCAATCACGCAAAGGCGGGAATTGCTGCGTCACCGCATTTACGCCGGAATGGATGCACTGATGCGTTGATGCTATGATGCCAATTCAACCTTGGGAATTCTCTCATGCGCACAACCCTCAGCATTGATCCCGAAGTCTTAAGCGCCGCAAAGAAGATCGCGGCGGCACGCTCGAGCAGCCTCGGAGAAGTGATCTCCGAACTCGCGCGGCGCGGGTTGGAAGCGCGTTCGAAGGTAGGCTCCCGGCATGGTTTCCCGGTATTTGAAGTTCCGCCCAATGCGCCGGCGTTGACGCCGGAGCAAGTGCGAGAGGACGAAGACGAGGCGTGACGCGGTACTTGCTGGACACCAATCTCTTGATTGCGCTGGCGTGGCCACAGCACATCCATCACGCGCAGGCGCACGCTTGGTTCGGTAAGACTGGTCACCAAGCGTGGGCCACGTGTCCGATTACGCAACTCGGATTTGTTCGCATCTCCTCCAATGCGAAAATAATTCCTGCTGCCGTCAGTCCGCGCGAAGCAATTGCGATGCTGGAAAAAATCATAGCCATTCCCGGACATGAATTCTGGCCCGACGATCTCGCGCCCCCCGCAGCGATGACGTTCGCAAGTTTGGCGCTTGTGGGTCATCGCCAGATAACTGACGCGTATGTGCTTGCGCTAGCCCAATACCACAAGGGAGCGCTCGCCACTTTCGATCGCGGAATCGCTGAGCTGATCAGCGCAGGCAAGGATCGAGCGCGTTACGTTACCGTCGTAGACGTTAGATGATAAGTGTTCCGTTGCTTCGAGCTTTGAATCAGCTGGTTCGCCGGGCAGAATTAGCGTCGCGGCGACCACAGTGGTGGCTCAACGCAGTTCGTAATGCCGCCTCCGGCGTCAGTCGTCGTCCCACGAGCGGTGGTAAACGCGGTCGCGCACCGGATATCTGTGCCGCCGGAGTTGCCTATTACTGTTCCGGGACTCGCGAACTGCGCCGAAGACACCTCGTTGATTGCGACACCTGGGCCGGTATCACCCGTGATTACGTATCCGTTCTCAAACATTGCGTTGGAGTTTCGGCGCATCAGAACACCGTCGGCACGCCTCAGGGGCGCCAAGAATTACACCGTTGATGGCCACATGAACGGCGGCTTCGCGCTGCTGGCGTTTCCAGCGAAGTGGGGCGATTCCGGAATCATGACTCTTGTGGTCACCCATCGCGGCATTGTGTTTCAGAAAAATCTCGGCCCCGATACGGCGCGCCTCGCAGGCGAGATCAAGGATTTCGATCCGGATCTGAGTCGGAGCACGCACTAGAAAGGACAACGCAAGGTGTTGTCGAGGCGATACGCAGAGAACGTGCTCGAAAACGCGACAACCCAAAGTTGATATCCATTCGCCTCGCCGCACTTTTTTTCGCCGACCGGTCTAGCCCGCCCGGGAAGGTCGACGACGACCTGCGATCTCTAAACTGATGAGTCTCGCGATCATGACCGCCGGATAGAACTGGCCAAACAAGGCCTCCAAAATTGCCCGAGAGCGTGCAATCGGGCAGATGGCCAGGATATCCCCATCGCCGAGTGTGGTGAGCGTCGCGAAACTGAAATAACGAAGCATGCCCCCTCGAGCGGGTCCTGCGTCGTAGGCGTAAGTCCTCGGGGCCTGCCCGATGGGGCGAGCGACCGAACCAGACGGTGAAATCGCGCACGGCACGGATATAGCCGCTCTGGGTCTTGGGCTCGAGCTTGCGGATGCGCATGTCCTCGATCATGCGTTGACGCAGCGGGGAGATCTTGGGTGTGGAAGTGTTCATGACTGAAGCTCCGGTTGCAGATGAGGCGGATTGCCTCACTTCGCAACATACGAAACACAGTCTCAAACATCAGCAATCCACCAATCCTAAATCGAAGCTACAACTACCGCGCGAGCGGTTTAGTCCCCTGGCCGGAACTGCTTTTGAGTGACTCTTGACAGGCGAGTGAAGCGGTCATTCGGTGCCGGATCACGCCGGTGATCCTCGGGACAATTCAGACGCCCCAAGGTGGTTTGCTCAACGCGCGGCGCGAAGGCAGCTGATGGCTGGTCGTCGCGAATCATCCAGTGCCGAGCGGGAGGTAGAACCGACGGCTCTGTGCATCACAGAGGCGGAATCATGAATCGGCTCGTCAATTGCACCCCGGCCAGCATCGCAAGCCCATGTTTCGATAAGTTCCGAGTCCGGCATGTCTGTTCATTCATTGACGCCGGTTTACAAGTAGGAAATCTCGGGCGGTCGTCCGTACGGAATTTTGTTTGGATAAATCCATCCCGAAATATCGTGGCGTCATTGATCCCGTGGCGTTCTTCGAGATCGAATCCCTTTCTTGACCGGCAGCAGTCGCGCATCGAACATGAAGGCGTCGGGACCCGTCACGACCCATTTCAGCGAGAACTGCGGATGGAGGGGATTCAGGAGGACATTCCATTCGCCCGGCGTGATCACGGTGGGCACCCGCAGTGCCGGTAAATTATTCGTCTTGAGCCACGCGTCGCCGAATGCTCGACTGACCGCGATCCTGCTCTTCCAGCGTACCGGCAAAGATTTGGGCGTCAGAATGAGATGGTCAGGGATTTCCATGGAATAGCCGTAGAAAGGTTGAATGTCATTGGTCTGTTTGAGGCGGATCAGAATCTCCAGGGCGGCGAGGGAGAGACATTGTGCCGTGTAAACGATTGGTCGGCCGGCGCTGTGCCAGCGGGCTGGAGCGTACACGCCGCCCTGACCGCTGAAGGCCTTTTTCGGGGTCCGTGTAAAGACCGCCGCCCCGATGCGGAACACCCGCATGCAGATTAGACGAACTGGCCGTAAGCCAACGCGCGAAGCAGATTCTCCACTTCGCGGGCGCCGAAGTCGGTATCCAATAAATCGAGCGGCGCCATACTGCCCAGGGCCTGCTCGGGCTTCGATAACCACTCCGATACCGCTGCGTCGGTCGCAAACAGTGCGCGGCCGAGATTGCGTACCCGCGCGACCCGCAGCAGTTTCTCCGAAGTCTCGCTGGAAAGGGGCGCGCCGTTGCCGCGTTTGCGGGTCACAGTGCGACGAGCAATTCCCAACTTCGCAGCCAACGTGCTGGTGGAAAGGCCCAACGCTGAGGCAACCTGCTCGAACATGGGCGCCGGCAAGCCGTTGCGAACTTGAGTAAGAATCTCCAACAGGGGCTTTTCGGCTAAGACAAAGGCGGATTCCATCGAGTTATCCTATTGAGCCAAATGGCCTTCCACACGGGGCCATTATACCACCTCAAGCGGCAGTCGGAAAATGTCGAAGAACTCGATGAATTGCTTGATAGCCCCGTGGCTTGGGACGCGATTCACCCCGCAATGATCCCGAGCCTTCGATCAAGGTGCGTCCAGAGATGTTCAGAGAAATCCATATCTTTTCAGGCCCTGTTTTGGGCCCTCAAATTGAACGAGAGAATATTTTCTCTGCATGAACAAGCGCCCAGAGTGCGAATTCGGTGGCCAGCAAGACAGGCACAACTCGACGGGCCGGCAAGCTCACCATGCTGCGCGGTCGGGCCACCGTGTAGAGGACGTCGGAGGAGATTCTTGCGCTGACCCGCAGCTACCAAATGATTCTGGTCGACACGAGTGGTCTGCTCGACGTGCCCGAAGGTGACCCGCTCTGGGCCGATTGGTCTCGGGCAAAGCTTGGTGCCGCGATTGCCAGCGACACTCTCGCGATCAATCCGATTATCTGCTCAGAACTCTCGATCGCCTTCGCGCGCTTCTTCAGGGCGCACGCTCGATCAGCGCAAGATCCGTGCTCACCTCTAGTCGATCGAACACAATTTCCGAGCCCGCAACTGAGATGTCGAAATCTCGAACGTCGAAATCCGCCGGAATCTCGGCGAGTACGCTCCGGACACCCGATCGCAGATCGAGGAGCGAAGGGTTCTGGTGGCCGATCTCACCACCGAGAATGACGAGCGTTTGCGGGTCACGGTAAAACGCGACCCGCTCGCCGCGCGACAGGATGACGCTCGGCAGCGGATACGGGCGGCCATCTGCGGCGGCGGCCCGCAACGGAAAGTTCGTGCCGACGTCGGCGCCTGAATAGACGAGGAATCGACCGTCAGGCGACCAAACTGGATCGACTGAATGCTCCGACACCAGGGGAAGCGGCGAGTCGTCGTTCAGGAATATGCGGGTGAGACGCGGCTCACCGTCGCGGACAACTGCAGACACGATCGATTGCCCGTCCGGCGCCCACGCGGGATTACCCCGCAATGCGAGCGAATCCGACAGCGCTCTGAGATGCGCGCCATCCTGGTCCATCAGGTAAAGCAGCGTTTTTCCGTCTTCCTCGACCGAAAAGGCGATGCGCCGGCCGCCGGGTCCAATGGCCGGCCCACCAATGATATGCGACCTCGCACCGCTCCAGATCTCGCGTGTGGTCCCTTGCGACAGCGACCAAATGCCCTGTCGCTCGCCTCGCCACGATACATACAAGAGATAGTCCGGACCCAGCCGCGGTGTCGACGCATTCGCGGTAACCAGCGATGGGCCGCCTGGTGTTGTCGCAGCGCCGCGACCCTCGCCGAGCGGCATGCGCCACACACTGGTGCGGGTGTTGGCGATCGTCGCCACGAGGCGCGTCCCGTCGGCGCTGGCGGAAAGGGACGTATAGCTTTCGAGTCCCGAGCTGACGCGATGTGGAATGCGCCGCTCGACGTCCATGGCGTACATCCGCGGCCCGGCACCGTCCGGATCGGTCGCAAGGTAGAGCAGCGTGCGCCGATCGAGCAGCACCGGAAAACTCACGCGAGTATCGTGGAAGGTGAGCCGTTCGAGCCCCGCGCCGGACGGCTGAATTCGCCAGATATCCCAGTCAGCGGGCGGCAGACCGCGGATAAAATAGATGTATGCATCGTCCGGCGACCACACCGGAAAGTGGCTGTGCGCGCCTGCCGCAGTGACATAGAACCGGCGGTCACCGCGGGAGCCGAGCTCCGCTGTTTCACGCAGGAAATACGGATCGCCCGGTGCGGTCGTGTGGTAGACGAGCCGTTTGCCGTCGCGCGACCAATCGAACTCGGCGGTCTCCGGCAGATACGTCTGCAGCGGGCCGCCCGCAACCGGTGCGGCCATGATATTGACATCGCCGGCCTGCGAGCCGCCCGCTCGCCTCGACCAGAAGGTCACGAGTGAAGAATCCACGGAGAATCCGAGCACTCGGACCTCGGGGTTGACGATCTCGCCGCCGTTGCCATTCGTCAAGTTTCGGTAGGCGCCGCTGCCCACTTGACTGACCCAGACGTCGATTTTGCCGTCTCGATCCCCGAGAAAGGCCAAGACGCTTCCGTCGCGAGAGACTGCCGCCGCCCGCTCGGTCCCGGGAAAATCCAAAAGGCGAGTGAATCTGGCATTGGCAAGGGGATTGCGCCAAAAGTAATCCTTCTCGGCCGCGAGCCAGGCGAGCATGCCCGCGATCAGAATGACTGCCGCTGCGGCGGCCAGTCCTGCAAGCCGGCGGTGACGAGATATCAATGTCCGTACCCAGACTCGCGCATTGGGGCGGGCGCGGATCGCGTCATGATTGAGGTAGCGTCGCAGATCTTCCGCCAGGGCTTGGGCACTTTGGTATCGCGCGGCAGGCTCCTTTGCGAGTGCCTTCAGCACGATGTCGTCCAAACCGCCCTGCAGTTGTCGAATCATTTTTTCCGGTGTCGTATTGCGCGCCGCGCTCGCTTCCGGTTCGCACTGGGTGCTCGGTCTTTTTACTTCGACGGTGGCAACTGCATGGTCGAGCATGCCGATGGAGGCCGCGCTCGCGAGCCGGTAGGGTCGAACACCGGTCAGCATTTCGTACAGCAACACGCCCACGGAATAAATGTCGCTGCGAGCATCGACGGCATTCCCGTGCAGCAGTTCGGGACTGGCATAGTCCGGCGTCAGCGCGCGCCCGTAAATGCTCGTCAATTGCATCTGCTCCGCATCATCGGCGGCGCGCAGCAACTTCGAGACGCCGAAGTCCAGCAGGCGCACCTGTCCAGATTCGGTCACGAGAATATTGGAGGGTTTGAGGTCCCGATGAATGACTTGTTTCTCATGTGCAAACTGCACCGCTTCGAGGGCCTGGAGAATCAACCCGAGACGCTCGGGGATCCCAACACGATGCGCATCGCACCAGTCCGTCAACGGTTGACCTTGGACGTACTCCATCGCGAAGTACGGCAAACCTTTGGGATCAATTCCCGCATCGTAAAGGCGCGCAATATGCGGATGCTCGAGGCTCGCGAGGATGTCGCGCTCCACCGCGAAGCGCTTCTCCAAGTCGCGCCGCAGGTGACTGAGCCGCGGCAGCTTGAGGGCCACCTCGCGCTTGAACGCGCCGTCGGCACGCCGGGCCAGCCATACCTCGGCCATCCCTCCGGCGCCGAGGAGCCGAATCAATTCGTATGGGCCCACGCGCGTGCCGGATTGCAGGGCGCTCGCAGCCATCGGTACAGCGAGATCCGACAGGTCGAATTTCTGCGGCATCGACACCGATAGGAAATCCGCGGGCGGAGAGTTTTCCTCGAGCAGCGCGACACGCAAGTGTTGGGCAAGATCCTGGTATTCGGGCGACAAGTTCTCGAGCCAGACGCGGCGACCGGCCGCATCGAGCGGCAGCGCCTCATCCAGCAGGCGGCTCATCGATGCCATCTGAGATATGGATAGTCTCATCGATCTTTCAACGTGAGGACCGCTTGCGCGCGCACCACGAAGGGCTCAACGCTCAGCGCAGCGCCGCCGCAAGGATCAGCCGTGCCTTCTCCCAGTCGCGCTGGACGGTTCGTTCGGTAACGTCCAGCGTCTCCGCAATCTCCTGCTCGCTGTAACCACCGAAGTAGCGCATTTGCGCCACTTGGGCCAAGCGGGCGTCTGCCTTCTCCAAATCCTCGAGCGCCTCGTGCACCTTGAGAACCGTGTCGTCGGCGTCGGCAAGATTGGCCGCCAAGTTGGTCGATAAGGTCAAAGGCCGCCATTCGCCGCCCCGCTTCTGTGCGATCCGATCGCGCACGCTATTGACGATCACCGAGCGCATCACTTGCGACGCGTAGGCAAAGAACGCCCGTCGGTCTTCGGCACGAAGTTGCCCGCCTTGGACAAATCGCAAATAGGACTCGTGTACCAGGCAGGTCGTGTCCAACACGGTGTTGCGGCCGCCGTCGCGCAGCCGGGCTCGTGCGAGCTGGAGCAGCTCGGCATAGGCGGCCGCAAACAGGGTATCGCGCGCTTCCATGTCGCCTACCTGTATCCGCCCGAGTAGCTCAGTCAGCTGTGTCATCGAGTGCCGCGGCATTCTGCTCGAGTTCGATGAGGGGCAAGATAACGCGTCCGTATCACTTGTGCCACGGCAACGCAGTCCTGCCAAGGCAGCCCTGCCAAGGCACCCCCCCGTCCGCCCGAAATGATCGTCCGAACTCGCCGGGGACCGAGCCGGATGTCGGGTTTGGCCCCCGGATCGTGTCTGGATGTATGAGGCAGGGAAATTGGTCACCACAGTCGGCATCGACGGAACGACCGAACTGCCACTATCAGCAACTAACGAGGAGAAGACGATGAATACCAAACAGAAGTCGATTCAGCTTCATCGCATGATCGCAACCGCGGTTTTCAGCGGTCTGATCGTGAGCTTCGCCGCAGTCTGCACGGCTGAGGGCAGCGCCGACGCGCCCCAGGCGACGGTGAACTTTGCGGATCTCAAGGTATCGAGCCCTCAGGGTGCGGCAGCGCTCTATTCGCGCATTCGGGCGGCGGCCATTTCGGTCTGCTGGACTCTGGACGGCCGCGACCTCGCGTCCAAGACTCTGTCTGATCGCTGCGTGCGTAAAGCAATCACCGATGCGGTGACCAAGGTCAACCAACCGCAGCTGTCCGCTGTTTACAACGCGAAGAACAAAACGTCGAAGCCGATCCTGCTTGCATCTGGGGGGACGCGCTAGCTGCCCGCGCTGTGCGGTGGCGACCGTCACCGCACAGCGCCGAGGCTCGACCAAGACCTCGCCCGATCGCCCAATGCCATCAGCGTCACATGCCATCAACCCCTCTCCGCCGAAGCGGGAGCTCCGCGCTACGCCTCGGTGGGGGCATCGACAAGAGCGGCTCGATAGAGAATTCGCGAACAGAGCTGGCGAACCTGAGATTTCATTGGCCAATCATCGCCATAAAAATATTAAAAAAATCAATATATTATAACTATTATCTATAAGAAGCTTAAGGTATTGAACGACTTCGTGCATCACATTCATCCGTGAGCCCGGGCCCCGAAATCCGATCGGCAAGATTGGGAATAGGTTTCCATACGCAAATCGCAGAGGTTTCACCCCGCACTCGGAGGGGCGCGACGCCGGCCGTCGAGGCGGTCATCAATCCTACGATCGACGGACGCGGACGCTAGAATCGCCCCCACGATGACCGAGTTGCCTGAGGCGCTGTTCTTGAATCCCGTATGGCATGCGCTTCACGGCCCGCACCGACACTTGGCGATGGTCGAGGGCCGGGCGTGCCGCTATCCGGCCGATGTGGCTCCCTTTGCCGCGATCCTCGCGCCGGCCGGCCGGCCGCTCGATGATCTGCGCATACTGCTCGCGCCCGAAGAATCCGTCTGGATCGCCGACTAGGGGCGATCGGTCCCGGGATTGAATGTCATCGATAGCCTCGATTGTGTGCAAATGGTGCTGGGCGCGAATGCGGAGCTGCCTCTGCCTTCGGACGAGGTTCGACCGCTCAGCGCGGCAAATGCCGATGAGATGGTCAGGCTCACCGACGCGGCGTTTCCCGGATTCTTTCGTGCGCGCACATACCGCATGGGGTCTTACTGTGGCATCCATGTCGACGGCAAACTGGTTGCAATGGGCGGCGAGCGCTTGCGGCTCGAGGGCTATCCGGAACTCAGCGGGATCTGCACGCACCCGACGTATCGCGGAAAGGGCTACGCGAGCGATGTCATCGGTCATCTCGTGAGGTCCCACCGACGCGACGGTTTGTGTTCATGGCTGCACGTCGGAGCCCCGAACACGCGTGCAATCGATCTTTACCTGTCCTTGGGCTTCCGGCGCGTTCGCACCATCCTGCTGAATCGCATCGTACGCGCCGGATAGACAAAGGCGCGCCGCCGTCTGCCGGCCGCGGCGTGAGACGCGCCTTCGCCGATCGCAAGACCGGTAGGGCGCTCGATCTCGAGTCGCTATAACTCCGTCGCAACCAGCGCCGCGAGATCCAGGATTTGTTTCTGTCCGGCGGGCGTGTCGCCGTGGCTGATCGAAACAAAGTAGCGGACGTTGCCCTTGCGCACATGGATCGCGTCCTTCTTGTCGACATACGCCTCATCGCCGACGCTCGCCGCGGTGCTGTCCTTCCCAAAGAACATCTTGAGCCGCGCGTGCAGATCGGTGGCCTGCGAAGCCGAGTCATCAAAATATATGCGGAAAAGCACCTGATCGTGCCCGTTCGCCGACTTGTACTGACAGTCCGTTCCTTGCGCCGTGTTCCTAAAGGGCCGCGGCGCGACGCTCTTTTCCGGCGTCCCGTACTGCTGGCCGAGCGCGTTGCTCACTTGCGCAGCCGTGAGCAGCGAGCAGGGATCCGGCGGGGCTGCTGTTGCCCACGTCCGCTGTGCCCCAATTCCAAGCCCCAAGACCATCGTTCCCAAGGTCACTACCGTGCGCATCTTTCGCCGTCTGAATGCAGCCATGTCACCTGCTCCTTGTTGGACCTACACCATTTTCCGCACCATCGGTTGAACCGGGAATCGCGGCGGTCATCGCGCGGGCTACGTCGCAGCGAGCGCACTGATCGTCACGTAGTATCCGTCCGGATCTCGAAGTGAGAATTCCATCGTTTCGGTGCTCGGGTTCACGTGAGGTTCCTCATCGAGCCGGCCGACGAGGGAACGAGCCCTTGCCAGTGCCGCCTCGAAATCATCGACACGGAAAAACAAGAGTAGCCCATTGCCAGGCAAGGCCATGTCCGGGCTCATCAACGGCGGATGATCGTGCGACCCCCACTGATGGAGACACAGCAGCACCGTTCCGTCCGAATCACGAATCTGGCCCCAGTCGCGATGACTTGGAGCCGCCTCGGGCTGCCCAAAGAGCGACCGGTACCATGCGAAGCTCGCCGCAACGTCCTTGACGCCGATGATCGTCCAAATGCGCTTCACAGGATATCCGCCATGGCCCTTGCTGATAGCCAAATTCCCGCTGAAAGCCTAATCAGTGAAGCACTTGAGAGCAACCAGTAATTTGATATCGCCGTGGTTGAACAAATGCCCCGGGGCGCTACGGCCCTGCGCCGGGGTCGAACATCGGCCTCACCTCCGACTCGCCGTTGAATTCGGGCCAGTACTTTCGATGCAACTCCATGAACTCGACGGCAATTCGTGCGGCCTCTGCCTTCGAATCCGTGTTCAAGATCGCCCAGCCACCGATAACTTCCTTGCTCTCGGTAAACGGCCCGTCCGTTACCGTGATCTTGCCGTCTGCGAGCCGCACGCGTAAGCCGTCCTTGCTCGGCAGCAGGCCGCCGGTATCAACCAGGGTCCCGTCCTTGAGGGATTTCTCTACGAACTTGCCCATCGCCTCCATCAGCCCAGCAGGCGGTCCGGATTGGCGGTAAGACTCGGAATGGCGAATGAAGGTCAGGTATTTCATGGTTCCTCCTCGGGTTTTCAGTGATACGACGAACGAGCCGGTGCCGGATCGACACGCCAGCTGTTTGTTTCCTCGGTCGATGCATGGCGTGCAAGTATCGCTGCAAGTGCATTCGGACGACGTCGATCGACGTCGCCTCGCGGCCAAGGGATTGTCGGAACATTGTCGAGCGGCGCGAGATCGGACGGCTGGATAAAATAATTGCGATCACAGATACTTGATAAGACAGCTCGGGGAGACAGCCGTCGTGCGATCCAAAATCCTGGGGTCTTCTGCGGCGATGCGTTCCCGTTCGGCTGGGGAGTTCTTGTTGGTGAACCTATGAAAGCACGCGAGGAATTTCTGTCGCTGACGCCGAAGGGTATCGAGGCGCTGCGCGGCCATGCCCCCAAGCTCGACGCGATCTCCAAGACCATCCTCTCGCTGATCCAGCAGGGATCGACCAGCGAGGAGGCGATTCTGCAGCGCTCAAAGTCGCCGCGCGATGTGGTGAGCGCGGCCTTGCGCCTGCTGCTGCGCGACCGGTACGTCGGGAGTGCGACCAGCGACAGAATCAGCCAGTCCGGCGCGTCGGACGCTTCCACGGGCACGGGCTCGACCAACATGCGCTTGAGCCTGAAACTCGGCGTATCACCCAGTCAGGCGCGCTTCACGCTCGCGAATTTCTGCCTTGATTGCTTCGGCGCTAACGGTCAGGAACTCGCCGACGTCATCGACCTATGCAGCGACGTTTTCGGCCTGCAGCAAGCGCTCAATGCGATCCGCGCCGAAGTCGACAAGCGCTGCCCGGACCAGCTGCCGGCGTTGGTCGCCTGCGTCAAGGAAATCAACGACACCGACTTCTAGCGGCGCCGCGCAGCGCTGGATTTCCGCGAGTCGTTCGGGGCGTAGACTAAAGCCTGAATCTGCCGACTGATTTTTCCAGCAGCGCGAGCGTGCGGCTGATTCCCTTGACCTGCTGCAACAGTTCGTCCGATCCGGCGCCCTTGTTGGCGCGCTGGAAATTGGCGTAGGCCGCTTCGAACTTGTGAGACTGTTGGCTGACCTCGGAGGCGCCGCCGCTGACGGCTAGGACGAGATTCTTGAGCTTCAGCTGCATGACTTTGAGTGAGGCCATGAGACTGTCGGGACGTTCGCCGTCGATCGCGATCTGCACGGCCAGATCGCCGTCGGCGATCTTCTTCATGTACTGCGCAGCAATCTGCGGCTCGCCGCCGAGCAAATGCAGGACTTTTTGGTCCAGCAGGAAGAACAGCGTGAGGGAGATGACCGCGCCAAGCACGACGCCCGCGAGCGCGACGCTGTAGCCGATCTTGCGGCCCTCGGAGCGCAGTTCCGCGACCGGATAGGCCGAGACGATCGTCAGTCCCCATTCGGGCAGCGGCGAGCGATTGATCTCCCAAGACCCGTCCTTATTGTCGATGTCGCTCTGAACCTGTTCCGCGGTGACCCACGACGGCATGTATCGTGCCTTGCTGCTGTCGACGACCGCCACAAAGCCGCTGTTGAGCAGGTGGGATTGTTCGAGCGCCTTGCTGAGCACCGGCAACTCCGCCTTGTACCCGACGTAGGCGATGCCGATGTATTCGCCGTTGCGCGCGAGCATCGGTTCGTAGCCCGTGAAATAGGGATTGCCGAGAATGTCGACGACGCCGTAAAACGCGATCTTGTTGCTCAGGGCCGCATAGGCCGGTGTGGTGTTGTTCAATTCGGTGCCGACCGCGCGCGTGCCGTCGTCCTTCAAGACGTTGGTGGCGATGCGGATGAATCGGTCGCCTTCTTTCGAGAATATCGTCGCGGTGCCCTTGTTGATCCGCGTCACGTAGTCGACGATCTCGAAATTGCCGGCCTGCCCCTTCCCGCCGATCAGGATGTCGCTGACACTTTTTCCGGTGACCGTCACCGCGCCACCCTTGTCGGCGCCGCCGCGTACGTTGATCTGCTCTTTGAGCAACGCCATGCTGGCGCGCGTGCGATCTTCCATGAGCGCAGCGGTCGTGACGAATACGCCTTGGATCGAGGTTACTTTGTCGGCGACCTGTTGTCTCACGAGGTCTTGCTCGTGCTGCATCGCCCAGACTGAAAATCCGACGGCGCTGAGACTGATCAACAGCAGCGTGATCGCCGCGATGGGCAGAACCACTTGGAACTTGAATCCGCGAAACACGAGACTGCTCCTCTTGGCCGACACAGATCAACATTCCGCCCGATACGGATGTGCCCGAGCGATCGCGCCGCAAGGCCGAGGCGCTATTGGGTATTTCGTCACGTCTTTGCGGGTATGGATATCTACCCGGTCGCGAATTCAACGAAATCTCAGCACCGAAACCCCGCATCGACGATCCCGAGCGCGGCTCGAGGATGGCGGCGCTCGACGAGCCGCGGCGGCGGCGGTTTCGATCGCATCGATATCGGAAAACATCAACAAAAACAAATAGTTACGGATACCTGCAATGCGCGGTCCCGCGGCGGACGGATTCCCAAGAATCGCGCCGGCCACCATGCGATGGTGCGGACTTGAGCAACTGATCACATTCAGCGGGGACCGAGTATACTTTTTATAGGGGATTGGCAATTCCGATCGAGTCGTTCGCGTGCATGCGCTTGCGACTGAACCTGGTAGGTATCACGCATGGGATGCTTGCTAAAACAAGGTGGCGGCCTGTATCCCAGGCTGCGAATCGGTGCGGTGCTGCTGGCGGCCGGCGAGGGGCGGCGCATGGGCGGCGTTGCAAAGCCGTTGATTCGACTGCGCGGAGTGCCGCTGATCTGCCGGCAGCTCGTGGCCTTCAGCGGCGCCGGTGTCGATGAGGTCGTCGTTGTCACGGGGCACGCGCGCGCCGCGGTCGAGGCGCAAGTCCAGAGCTTTTGCGTAACGCTTGCGCACAACGATGCATTCGGCGAGGGCCAGGAAGGCTCGGTGCGTATCGGGCTCGAGGCCTTGAGCGGGAGTTTCGACGCGGTGTTCGTCGCTCCGTGCGATTTGCCGCTGATCGGCGCGGCTGATCTGACCGAGTTGATCGGGGCGTTCAAGAAGCGCGCCGACGGCCATATCATCATTCCGATCGTCGA
Organism: uncultured Gammaproteobacteria bacterium; assembly: GCA_963782845.1. GTDB lineage: Bacteria > Pseudomonadota > Gammaproteobacteria > Steroidobacterales > Steroidobacteraceae > Bog-1198. The sequence goes on from CAWALM010000006.1 coordinate 194,134, forward strand.
CGGCCGGCGCGGCAATCCGATCCTGCTCGATGAATTTGCGCATGCGCAAATCCTTGCAGGTGCCGCGAACCTTGCCTGTCGGCATTTGATCGACCGCCACCCTGAACTCGTGAGCGCCTACCAAACCGCGAACCCGCGTTTCATTTCCGACCTCGACACGCTCGAGGACCTCGAGATGCTCGCGCGGCGCACCGGTTGGCAGCTTGAATTGCCGCCGCTGCGGGAAATTGCCGAGGAGCGGTGCGAAACATAAGCCCATGAGCCCGGAACGTCGGTCCGGCGAGGCGTTCGGCAAGCTGACGATTGCTGCGGTGAGCTGGTGGATAACAAGGAGCGACGATGATACCCCGAGAATTCGAATATCACGCGCCACGGACCATTCCCGACGCGATTCATTTGCTCAAGCAATTTGGCGATGACGCCAAACTGCTGGCCGGCGGTCACAGTTTATTGCCGATGATGAAGCTGCGCTTCGCGCAGCCCGGTCATCTCATCGATCTCGGCGGCATCGGTGAACTCCGTGGGATCCGCGAGGAAGTCGGCGTGCTGCGCATCGGGGCGATGACCACAGAAAACGAGATCATTTGGTCCAAGCTGCTGCAGCAGCGTTGCCCGCTGCTCGTCGAAGGTGCGCGCCTGATCGCCGACCCGCAGGTGCGTTACAAGGGAACGATCGGCGGCGACTTGTCGCACGGCGACCCCGCGAACGATCATCCGGCGCTGATGCTGGTGCTCGGCGCTTCCTTCGTGCTCAAGGGCTCGGCGGGCGAGCGCGTGGTGCCTGCCGACGGCTTCTTCATTTCCAACTACGTCACACAGTTGAAACCCGACGAAATCATGACTGAAATTCGGATCCCCGTTCCAGCGCCCAATACCGGCTACAGCTACTCGAAACTCAAGCGCAAGATCGGCGACTTCGCGACGGCGGCGGCGGCCGTCACCCTGCGCATGAAGGGCGAGAGCGTTCATGAGGTGGCGATCGCGCTCACGAATGCCGGCGCGAGCGTGCTCAGGGCGCGCGCGGCGGAGGAATCCCTGCGCGGCAAGACGCTCGATGAGGCCGCGATCGCCGCGGCCGCGGGGCTTGCGATGGGAATCTGCGATCCGGCGCCGGACCAGCGCGGCGACGCGCAATACAAGATCGCGATGGCCGGCGAGATGACGCGGCGCGCGTTGCGCGCGGCCCGCTCGCGTGCGGGTCGCTGAACGGGTACGACAGAGGGGGGTAAGCGATGGTCAAAAAACAAACCGTATCGTTCAAGCTCAACGGCGGCGAGGTGGATGTCGTCGTGGAACCGCGAGAATTGCTGATTCACACGCTGCGCGAGCGGCTGCAGCACACCGGTCCGCATATCGGCTGCGAGACGAGCCATTGCGGCGCATGCACGGTCGACCTCAACGGCATGTCGGTCAAGTCCTGCACGGTTCTCACCGTGCAATGCCAGGGCGCCGACGTGTTGACCGTCGAGGGACTCGAGCAGGGCGGGACGCTGCATGCGGTGCAGGAGGGATTTACGCGTGAGCACGGCCTGCAGTGCGGCTATTGCACGCCCGGGATGATCACGCGCGCGTATCGCCTTCTCAAGGAGAATCCGAGCCCTACCGAAGAGGAAATTCGTTACTGGATGGCGGGAAACCTGTGCCGCTGCACCGGATACCAGAATATCGTCAAGGCCGTGCAGTATGCGGCCGCCAAGATGTCGTTGGCACGCACCGGCACCTGATTCAACGGAGAATTCGCGATGACTGCTACAACCGAAACACTCGAACGCGAGGCCAAGCTGCAGGGAATGGGCGTCTCGAGGCTGCGCAAGGAGGATGCGCGCTTCATCCGCGGCAAGGGCACGTATGTTGACGACATCAAGCTGCCCGGAATGCTGTTCGGAGCGATCGTGCGCAGTCCCTACGCGCATGCGCGCATCAAGTCGATCAACAAAGCGAAGGCGCTGGCCGTGCCGGGAGTCGTCGCGGTGCTCGTGGCCGAAGACCTGAAGCCGGTGAAGCTCGACTGGATGCCGACGATCGGTGGCGATGTACAAGCGGTGCTCGCGGACAAGAAGGTCTGCTTCCAGCTGCAAGAGGTTGCGATGGTGATAGCCCGCGATCGCTACTGCGCGGCCGATGGAGCCGATGCGGTCGAGGTTGAATACGAGGAATTGCCCGCGATCGTCGATCCGCACAAGTCGATGGCTCCCGATGCGCCGATCATCCGCGAGGACATCGCCGACAAGACGGAAGTCGGCCACGGCAAACGAACCCATCCAAACCACATCTTCACCTGGGAAGCGGGCGACAAGGCAGGCACCGATGCGGCGTTTGCGACCGCGGCGGTGACCGTTCGCGAGGAAATCCTGAACCCTCGCGTCCATCCGTGCCCGCTCGAGACCTGCGGATGCGTGGCGTCGTTCGACAAGATCACCGGCCAATTGACGGTCTACATCACCTCTCAGGCGCCACACCTGGTGCGAACCGTCGTGGCCATGCTCTCCGGAATCCCCGAGAGCAAGATACGCATCATTTCCGGCGATATCGGCGGCGGATTCGGCAACAAGGTGCCGATCTACCCGGGCTACGTGATCGCGATCGTCGCCTCGATCGTGACGGGCGTGCCGATCAAGTGGATCGAATCGCGAATCGACAACATCTCGACGACCGGATTCGCGCGCGACTATCACGGCATCGGCGAACTCGCGGCCGACAAGGACGGGCGCATCCGGGCATTGCGCTTCTCGGCGCTCGCGGATCACGGCGCTTTCAATTCCCATGTTTCGGCGACCAAGCTGCCCGCGGGCCTGTTCAGCATCTGCACGGGCTCCTACGACATCCCCAAGGCCTATTGCCGAGTCGACGCGGTCTATACCAACAAGGCGCCGGGCGGGGTGGCCTATCGGTGCTCGCTGCGGGTCACCGAGGCCGTGTATCTCATTGAGCGGATGATCGATGTGCTTGCTCAAAAGCTCGGGATCGACAAGGCGCAGATTCGCGCGCGCAACTTCATCAAGGCGGACAAGTTTCCGTACACGACGAGTCTCGGCTGGACGATCGACAGCGGCAATTATCATGGCGCGCTCGACAAGGTGCTCAAGGCCGTCGACTACGAGGGGCTGCGCAAGGAGCAGGCCGAGAAGCGCGCCAACGGTGAACTCATGGGGATCGGCATCAGCACCTTCACGGAAATCGTCGGCGCGGGACCCACGAAGGTTTGCGACATACTGGGCATCGGGCTGTTCGACAGCTGCGATATCCGAGTCAATCCGACGGGTAGCGCGATCGCGCGGCTCGGCACGATGAGCCAGGGCCAGGGCCACGCGACCACCTATGCGCAGATCATTGCGACCGAGTTGGGTCTTTCGTCGGACGAGATCCAGATCGAGGAGGGCGACACCGACAAGGCGCCGTACGGCGCCGGCACCTGGGGGTCTCGATCGACGCCGGTAGGAGGCGCGGCGGCGGCGCTCGCGGCGCGCAAGATCCGCACCAAGGCGCAGAAGATCGCCGCGCACTTGCTCGAGGTCAGTGAGGCCGATCTCGAGTGGGAGGTCGATCGCTTCAAGGTCAAGGGCAACCCCGCGCAGGCGAAGACCATGAAGGAAATCGCGATGGCGGCTCACACCTCCAATATTCCGCCGGGCATGGAGCAGGGCCTTGACGCGACCGAGTATTACGATCCGCCGAATCTGACCTATCCGTTCGGCGCCTACGTCTGCGTCGTCGATATCGATCGCCTTACCGGCGAGACCAAGGTCCGGCGCTTCTATGCGCTCGACGATTGCGGTACGCGAATCAACCCGATGATCATCGAAGGACAGATCCACGGCGGCCTCACCGAGGCGTTTGCGGTCGCCTTCGGCCAGGCAATTCCGTTCGACGAAAACGGCAACCACCTCGGCAACAGCTTCATGGATTATTTCCTGCCGACCGCAGTGGAGACTCCGCATTGGGAGACAGACCATACGGTCACGCCGTCTCCGCACCATCCGATCGGCGCGAAAGGCGTCGCGGAGTCACCGCACGTCGGCGGCATCCCCTGTTTCTCGAACGCCGTCGTGGACGCGTTCGCGCATTTGGGAGTGACGCACATGGATATGCCGCACACGGCGTTTCGCGTTTGGCAACAGTGCAAGGCGCTCGGAATCGCTGCCGAATGAGCCGCGCGCGCGAGCTACCGCCGTGAAGGTGCAGATCGATAAGCGCTACGCGTTGCCGTGCTCGGCCGAAATTGCCTGGGAGTTCCTGCAGAACATCGAGGCGGTGGCCGCCTGCATGCCCGGAGCCAGGATCACGGAGCGCATCGACGCGGCTCATTACAAGGGGACGGTGACGACCAAGTTGGGCCCGGCGACGATGTCGTTTCGCGGCGAAGTCGAGATTCGCGAGGTCGATGCCGATGCTCGATCCCTGCGCCTTCTCGGCAAGGGGACCGACACGACCGGCGGGTCGGGCGCCTCGATGAATCTCGGCGCGCGGATTGAATATGCAGACTCTGCGCGCAGCGAACTCATCGGCAGCAGCGAAATATCCATGAGCGGCAGGGCCGCCGCTTTTGGCGGCCGCATGATGAGTACCGTGGGCGACCAGATCTTGCAGCAGTTTGCCGAGAACTTCGCGAGTCAGGTCGCCGCATTGCAGGCACAACGCGAGGCGAACGCGCCGCCGCAGGACGCTGGCTCGGCGCCGCGAGCGCCGAGACCCGAGAGCGCCGCCGCGGCGCCCGTCGCGGCGCCGGCGAGCGAGCTCAATTTATTGAGGCTTGCGTGGCAAGTCGTCAAGACATGGCTGCGCGGCCTGTTTTCCAAGAAGACCGCGTGAACGCTCCTACGCCGCGCATGCCGGAGATCCTCGAATTGCAGCGCGAACTCGAGCGGGCCGGCTACGTTGCGGAGGCATCGCTCGCCGCAGCGCTGCTGCTGATGCAGAAGCTGGGCCGTCCGCTGCTGCTCGAGGGCGACGCCGGCGTCGGCAAGACCGAGGTTGCTAAGGCGCTCGCCACGGCCCGTGGGGCGCGACTCATCCGGCTGCAGTGTTACGAAGGGCTCGATGTGCACTCGGCGATGTATGAATGGAACTACCAGCGCCAGCTGCTCGCGATCAAGCTGCTCGAGCACGACGAGCGCCCCGCGTCCGTCAAGGAGCAGGATATCTTCTCCGAGCGCTACTTGCTCAAGCGCCCGCTGCTCGAGGCGATCAGCTGCGCCGAGCAGCCCGTGTTGCTGATCGACGAAGTGGATCGCGCCGATGAGGCATTCGAGGCCTATTTGCTCGAACTGCTGTCGGATTTCCAGATGTCGATCCCGGAACTCGGCACGGTGCAGGCGGTCACCAGGCCGCTCGTCGTCATCACGTCGAACGGCACACGCGAGCTCTCGGACGCGTTGCGGCGCCGCTGCCTTTATCAGTATCTCGACTACCCGGATTTCGCAAAGGAATTGGCGATCATCGAGATCCGCGCGCCGCTTGCAGCGGGACAATTCGCTCGGCAGGTCGTCGATTTCGTGCAAACCGTACGTCGCATGGATCTGAAGAAAAAGCCGGGTATCGCGGAGACGCTGGATTGGACCGCCGCGTTGCTCGGCATGGGCGTAGTCTCACTCGAAGAGGATCGCGCGGAGCGGATTCTCGAGACCCTGAGCGCACTGATCAAGACGCGCGAGGACCGGGCCGGATTCACGCGCGAGGTGGTCTCGCGCATCGCGGCCTCATGTTGACGCGTAGTGCTGCCGCGGGCGGCGGCCTCGGCGCCGTCTTGCGTGCACGGCTCGCGGGATTTCCCGGATTTCTACGCGTAAACGGCTTCGACATCGGCGCCGCCGATGCGATTCGAACGCTCGAGACGGCCGCCGACGCCGGCATTCTCGATCCCGGAGTACTGCGCTGGAATCTCAAGGCCTTGCTGTGCGGGCGGGCCGATGAATGGCGGCGTTTTGACCGGCTATTCGGCGCCTATTTCCTACCGCCAAACCGCAGCCTATTCGCCGAAGGCGCGGGCGGAGCGGATGCCGCTCGCGGCGCTGCAGGGACGCAGTCGTCGAGCGATCCGCCGGGGCCCGCCGGCGCGCAGAGCGCCTCGCAGGCGCCGAACCGCACCGCGACCATGGTCGCGGCTCACGAATCGTCGCTGACAGCATCTGTGGGCGGCAGCGGCGACGTCGATACGGGTGCGGCGCGGGGCGGCGCGAGCCATGCAGAGTCACTCTCGTCGACGAATTTTCGCGATCTCAATCGTGCCGAGCATAGTTATGCTATCGAAAAGCTCATGCGGCGGTTTGCAAAGCGCCTCAAACAGCTGCAGCTGCGCCGCCACAAGGCCTCCGATCACGGCGGCCGGCTCGACCTGCAGGCCACGATACGGCGCAGCGTGAGCTTCGGCGGCACGCCGCTGCAGCTTGCATGGCGGCAGCGGCGCCGCGTGCGCCCGCGCTTGATATTGCTCGTCGACGTGAGCCGCTCGATGAGCTTATACAGCTTTTTCTACATGCGGCTCGCGCGTGCGCTGTGCGGCGAGCTGGCCGACGCGCACTGTTACATCTTCCACACCCGCATCACCGATGTGGGAGCGGCGCTCAAGGATCCCGACCCCTGGCGATCGCAAGAGCGGCTGCATGTCGTTGCGACGGGTTGGGCGGGCGGCACGCGCATCGGAGAATGCCTCGCCGAGTTCGTTCGCGGCCGCGGAATTCGGCTGGTCCACTCGCGGACCGGCGTGATCATCATCAGCGACGGCTACGATACCGGCGAGCCCGCGCTGCTCGCCGAGTCGCTCGCCGTGCTGCGGCGCCGTGCACGGCGCTTGATTTGGATCAACCCGCTGCTGAGCGAGCCGGGCTACACACCGCAAAGCCGCGGCATGCAGGCTGCGCTGCCGCACATCGATTTGCTGACCGCCGGGGCTGACTTGGCGTCCGTCGAGACCATCCTGCCTCGGCTGCTGGAGGCGCTGCGATGAAACACGAGGATATCGAGGAATTGGCGCGAGAGCTCAACGGCCGCGGCGAGGGCTATGCACTTGTTACCGTGGTTCGAGCGGTTGCACCAACGTCGGCGTATCCCGGCGCCCAAGCGATCATTCTCCCCGACGGCACTCTGCGCGGCTGGATCGGCGGCGGCTGTGCGCGAGACTTGGTCATCAACGCCGCGAAGGCAGCGATCGCCCGCGGTGAGCCGAAGCTCGTGCGCATCAGCAACGAACAGATTTACGCCGACGACGATATCGAACACTACACGATGTCTTGCGCGAGCAACGGCAGCATCGAGCTATTCATTCAGCCCAACAATCTCGGCAATGCGCTCTGCGTGCTCGGGAGCACACCGGCGGCCGACGAGGCGCGATTTCTCGCGCAGCGCCTCCGAATGCGGCTGGTCGAGAAGCCGGACGAGGCGCCCGTGGTGCTGGTTGCGACGCAAGGCCAGGGCGATGAGGACGCGCTCGAGGCTGCGCTGCGCAGTCCTGCGAGGCAGATCCTGATGATTGCGAGTCGGCGCAAGGCCGACAAGCTCCGCGCCCTCATGCAAACTCGCGGCGTCACTGGGGTACAACTCGCGCGCCTACAGGCCCCCGCGGGTCCGGACGCTGGTGCCAAGACGCCCGGCGAAATCGCGCTCGTGGCGATTGCAGGCGTGCTCGCGTCGCTGCGCGTGCGTGCGCCCGGACCCGTGCAGGCGCACGCGGCGGCACAGGGGCTCGAACGCGAGCCGGCCGGCAGCGGCACGTTCATCAATCCTGTTTGCGGGGCCGCCGTGAGCATCGCGCATGCGGTGCACGTCGAGACGGTCGGCGGCGTTACCTATTACTTCTGCTGCGACGGCTGCTGGACGAGCTTTCTGCGGGATCCCGCCAAATACGCGGCGATTCATGCGCAATCCGCGGCCGCAGCCGTCGACAGCGGATCGTCGGCGAGTCGCTGACCGCGCGAGCTGCGTGCGGCCCATCTTTGCAGTGACCCTCGCGGTTCGCTGCCCACCCTGCGGTGCTGCACTGCTGACGGCGGCGGGCGAAAGATCCCATGAGGCTTGCAAAGTCACGAGGCTTGTTCGATAGTCCACCACACAAACCTTGGGGTGGTCCGCTCGGGACCTGAGATGCCGGTGATCCGGCGAACCCGTTGAACCTGATCCGGTTAGTACCGGCGTAGGGAGCAGGTGGATGAACACTCAATGGGTCTTGCATGGCATCGTTGCGCTATCGATCGCGGTCGCGCCGTTCGCGCGCGCCGATGACAGCACGCTCGAGGAGATCGTCGTCACCGCGAGCCTGCACGCGAGCAGCGTCGCGGAGTTGCCGCAGAGCGTTACGGTGCTCGACGAGCAGACGCTGCAGACGGCGGGGGTACAGCATTTCGAAGATGTGCTGGGTATGATCCCGGACTTGAATTGGGCCGCAGGGACCTCGAGACCGCGCTTCTTTCAGCTGCGCGGGATCGGCGAGGTCGAGCAGTATCAAGGGGCGCCCAACCCGTCCGTCGGCTTTCTCATCGATGACATCGATTTTTCAGGAGTCGGGATGCCGGCGACATTGTTCGACACCCGCCAGATCGAGGTGCTGCGCGGGCCCCAAGGGACCTCTTACGGCGCGAATGCGCTCGCCGGATTGATCAGCGTGCGCACGGCCGATCCGGGCAGCCATTTCGAATTGATCAGCGAGCTCAGCGGCGGAACCTATGATACCCGTTCCGCCGGAATCGCCGTCGGGGACGGCTTCGCCTCGGGTGCCGGCGGTTGGCGATTTGTCGCGCAGCAATTCTCGAGCGACGGATTCCGCCACAATGCGTTTCTCGACGAGAATTCCACCAACGGCTACGACGAAGGAACGGTGCGCGGCAAGCTGCACTGGCAGCTCACGGACTCCCTGCAGGCCGATCTCACGCTGATGCACGTCAACATCGACAACGGCTACGATGCGTGGTCGATCACCAACACCGATACGACTTACTCCAACCAGCCGGGTCGCGACGCGCAGCTCTCGAACGGCGCTGCGCTGCGCGTGGTCGCCGAGCTCGACGGAATCGGCGAGTTGCGTAGCGTTACGAGCGCCGCCGACTCGTCGATCATCTATTCGTTCGACGGAGATTGGGGCAACGACGCGTACTGGGCCGCAACGACGGGTTACGCGCCCTATGACTTTTATCAAAGCGACAATCGAACGCGGCGCACGTTCGCCGAGGACTTGCGGCTGATTGGAGATGCCTCGCGCGCATTGTTCGGACGCCTGCGCTGGGTCGCCGGAGTCTATGCGCTGCGCTTGACGGAATCGGATCAACAGATGTTCGTTTGGGACGCATACGATGCGGGCCCCGGAGGATCGCCTGGAGCCGGCGCGAGCGGGCTCAATAGCGAGTATGGGGCGACGAACCTCGCCCTTTATGGGTCGCTCGAGACCGATTTGGGCAAGCACACGACGATCTCGGGCGGCCTGCGCCTCGAGCAGCGCGTCGCCGATTATTCGGACAGCGCTGATGCCGGGACGCCGTTTCCCCGGGAGACCAATCATATGATCGGCGGCGATCTGTCTTGGAGCCACAGCGTCGGGGACGGCGGGCACCTCTATGCGACGCTCGCGCGAGGCTACAAGGGGGGAGGTTTCAACATTGGTTCAGGGGTCCTGTCCGAGCAACGGGAATTCGGACCCGAGGCGCTCTGGAGCTTCGAGACCGGCCTGAAATACGCGGCGCCCGGCCGTCCGCTCGAATTGCAAACGGACCTCTTTTATATGCTGCGTGAGCATATGCAGGTGTACCTGTCGGAACAGCTGCAGTCGAGCAATCCCTTGAATTACGTCTTCTATACCCAGAATGCGAGCAACGGTGAGAATTTCGGCCTCGAGGCGCAGGGCGCTTATCACCTGAGCCCGCGCTGGGATCTGTCGGGAAGCTTGTCGCTGCTGCGCACGCGCTATCTCGACGTCGGCGGCCTATTCGCGGGCCTCGACATCGACGGGCGCGCGCAACCGTTCGCGCCCGGCTACAAGCTCGCGGCGGCGGCCGAGTATCACGACCCGAGCGGCTGGTTCGCGCGCTTGGACGCTTCCGCGCTGGGCAGCTTCTACTACTACACCAGCGATGCGCAGACCTCGCGCGCCTACAATCTCGAAAACCTGCGCGTGGGCGTACGGCGCGGCGGCTTGACGGCGAGCCTCTGGGTCCGCAATCTCTTCGATGCGCGCTATGCGCAGCAAGGATTTTACTTTGGCCTGATCCCTCCGAATTATCCGAACCAGGCTTTCTTGCAGCTCGGTGATCCCCGGCAGATCGGGATCACGCTGAATTATCAGCTGCAGCCCGCGGCGCGCTAATGGCGCCGCCATGCGCCGGCCGAAGCGGCGTGCGGCGCGGGCGAATTATGTACCAACCAGAACAATAATAATTGATCCCGGTGAAGCTCGCGTTTATTATATGCGAACCGGTATATAAATACCTCGGCTTTCAGGTTCGGGTCGCGGGAGGAATCATGCAATCCACGGGAATTCGCGGCGTTCTGATCTCGATGCTCTCTTTGCCGGCGATCGCGGTCGCGGCCGCACTGGCGTCACCCGGCATCGCAGCCGAGATCGTCACCGATGTCGCGCCGCCGGCGGTGCGTGCGGAGCGGGTCGCGCCGCGCGAAGGCTACGTATGGGCGTCGGGTTATTGGCAATGGAGCGGCGGCGCCTATCACTGGGTCGACGGCAGCTACATTTTCGAGCGCCGCGGCGCCCACTGGGTCCCGGATCATTGGGAGCAAGACGGCGCGCATTGGCATTATCTGCGCGGCCACTGGGAGCATTGAGCCCGCCCGCGGGAGCGGTGTTATCCTCCGGGGCGATCATTCTCGCCGAGAGGGACGGGGCGTAAGGTGTTGCCAACAATAAAGCGGCGACGGGGCCGGCCCCGCGCCTACGATCGCGAGACCGCGCTCGCGCGCGCAATGGACCTGTTTTGGGATCAGGGCTATGCGGCCGCGTCTCTCGACGACCTGAGCCGCGCGATGGGCATGAACAGGCCCAGCATCTACGCAGCATTCGGCGACAAGCAGGCGCTTTACCGGCAGGCGCTGGACCAGTATCGCGCCAATGCGCGCGCCGCGTTCGCGGGAGCGTTCGCGAAGCGGCCGCTGCGCCTCGCGCTGCGCAGCTTCTACGAGCGCGCGATCGACCTGTATCTCACAGGGCCTTCGGCGGCGCGCGGCTGTTTCATGATCGGAACCGCGCTCACCGAGGCCGTCACGAACTCCGACTTGCGCAAGTCGCTCGCGGAAACGATGCGGGCGCTCGATGCGGCGCTCGCGGCTCGCATTGCCCTCGGTCAACAGCAAGGGGAAATCGCCCCGGACGCGCAACCGGCGCAGTTGGCCCAGGTGGCTTCCGCGATGCTCTATTTGCTGTCGATCGAAGCGCGCGCGGGGGCACCGCGCAAGGCGCTCCTGCTGACGATCGACGCGGCGCTCGACACGATCTGCGCGCCGACGCGCAAGCGCGGCTAGTCCCGAAATCCAGGATTCAGCCGATCGAGTTTGCGAAGCAGACCCGGCCACACGAGGCCGCTGCCCAAACCGCGCGTGACCTGGCTCGCCGCGGCCTGGATGCCGGCCAGGATGGCATCCGATATCCGGACCAATTCCTGCCCGCCGCTTTGCGCGCGCACTTGGATCGCGCACGCGGATTCAAACAAATACATGTACAGAAATGCGTCGGCCGGCGACGCGCCGGCAGTCAAGAGCCCGTGATTGCGCAGCATCAAAAACGCGCGGTTCCCGAGATCGGCCACCAAGCGCGGCTGCTCGGCGGGGTTGAGCGCGACGCCCTCGTAGTCGTGATATGCGAGCGAGGACAGCACGAACAGAGACTGCTGCGAGAGCGGCAGCAGTCCGTGCCGCTGCGCCGAAACCGCGATGCCGTTCAGCGAATGGATGTGCATCACGCAGCCGACGTCGCTGCGCGCCGCGTGAATGCAGCTGTGGATCGTGAAACCCGCGGGATTGATCTCATGAGGCGAGTCCATGACTTTATTGCCGGCGAGGTCGATCTTGACGAGTGATGAGGCCGTGATCTCCTCGAACATCATGCCGTAGGGATTGATCAGGAAATGGTGCGCCGATCCCGGCAGCCGCGCCGACACGTGGGTGAACACCAAGTCATCCCAGCCGTAGAGCGCGACGAGCCGATAGGCGGCCGCGAGATCGACTCGCGTGTCCCATTCGGCGGCGCTGACTCGTGGTTTAACCGCGCTGTCGGTCACGGGCGCGACTCCACCGCGGCCCGCGGCGCGGCCGGTGCCCCGATGATCTTGCCGACGATGATCGTTGCGCCGATCAAGAGGCCGCCGCCGACGGCCTCCATGCCCAGCCAGACATAGGGATTCGGGTTTGGTGTCGCGAGCGCGAGCCCGCCGACCGTGAAGAACATGAACGTAAAGTTGTTCAGAACCAGCGGAATCATTTCGCCGAACGCGAAAATCGCATAAACCGCTGCCAAGATGTAGGCGATCCTGCCCCATTCGGCGCCTAGCGCCTGCGCGAGCCAGCCGATCGCGGCGGGCGCGACCAGCAGCAGCACGATCCCCACGGCGGAACCCACCAGAATATGCGGCGCACGCTGTGCATTCATGTGCTCGCCAAAGAACAATACCCAGGCGACGAACGCCGGCCATGCGGGCAGCTTCAGATGCTCGGTGAGCAGTTCGGTGATCACGATCAGTGCGAGTACATAGAGACCGAGAATCAGCCTGTGGCGATTGAATTTCATGATGGTCATCCTGCCGCGGCGCGCAGACCGTCGCTGAAGCGCGCCATGTGATGGTCGGCGTCGCCAAACGTCATGTCGATCATCGTGAGCCGCTTGAAGTAGTGGCTGACGATCACGTCATCGACGACCCCCATCGCGCCGTGCAGCTGAACGGCCTGCTGGCCGACGAAACGGGCCGCTTGGCCGATGTAGGCCTTCGCGCCCGCGATCGCGCGTCGGCGCGCCGCCGGTTCGTCGCCGGTGCCGTGTAGCGCCGCGATGATCGCCATCGACCGGGTTTGCTCGGCGGCGATGAACATATCCGCCATCCGGTGTTGCAGCACCTGGAAGCTGCCGATGACCGTGCCGAATTGCTTGCGGGTCTTCAGATAGCTGAGCGTCGCCTGATTGAGCGCGGTCACGATGCCGAGCGCCTCGGCGCAGAGCGCGGCAATCGCGTGATCGACGGCGCGCTCGATCACGGGGAGCGCACGCTCCGGGGCGCCGATCACAGCGGCATCTTCGATATGCACCTGCTGCAACTGCAAGTCCGCGGCTCGACCCCCGGACTGCGTCGGGTAAGGCTCGAGCGTCAATCCGGGTGCGTCACGGCGCACGAGAAACAGCGAAATACCCTCACCGTCGGTGCGATTGCCGCTGCTGCGCGCCGAGACCAGGAACAAGTCGGCCGACGGCGCGTCGAGCACGACGGTCTTGCGGCCCGAAATGCGCCAACCCGTGGCCTCACGCACCGCCGTTGTGGCGACATGCGCGAGTTCGTAACGGCCGGCCGCCTCGTAGGCCGCAAGCGCCAACTGCAGCTTGCCTTCGGCGATCTGCGGCAGCGTGGCTTTCTTGATCGCATCGGAGGCGGCATCGCGAATCAAGCCGCCGCAGAGCACGACCGTGCTCAAGAATGGTTCGAGCAGCAGCCCTTGGCCGAATTGCTCCATGACGGCCATGACGTCGACTGCGTTGCCGCCGAAGCCGCCGAATTGCTCGGGGAACGGCAGGCCGAGCAGACCGAGTGCCGCATATTGTGCCCAGGCCTCGGCGGAGTATCCCAGCGCTGAGCGCGCCAGCGCGCGCCGTCGCTCGAAATCGTAGTCTCGCGCGATGAAGCGCTGCAGGGTTTCCTGCAGCGCGAGTTGTTCGTCGGAGTAGCGAAAATCCATGGCAGCCCTCGTTACAGACCCAGGATCAATTTCGAGATGATGTTCTTTTGGATCTCGGTCGAGCCCGCATAGATCGTGGTCTTGCGCTGGTTGAAGTACTGTCCCGTGAGCGGCGGCGCATAGGCGGCGTAATGCTCCGCGAGCATCGGCCCGGCCACCCAATCCGCGTCGAGCGCCTCGCGCACATAGGGCAGGGCGTCGTGCCCCAACGCATGCATTTGAAGTTCCGCGAGCTGCTGAATGATTTCGGACCCCTTGATCTTGAGCAGCGAAACTTCCGGTCCCGGTGCCCGCGATTCGATCGCGACCGCCGAAAGCACGCGCAGGTTCGTGATCTCGAGGGCCATGAGTTCGAGTTCCACCTGCGCGATGCGATCGCAGAAGCGGGTATCCTCGATGAGCGGCCGGCCGTTCTGGAGCTGGCGCGACGCGATTTCCTTGAGTCGCTTCAATGCGCGCTTGCAGTTGCCGATGCCGGCATTGTTGGTGCGCTCGTGCGACAGCAGGAATTTTGCGTAAGTCCAGCCCTTGTTCTCCTCTCCGACGAGGTTTCCAACGGGAACCTGCACGTTGTCGAAGAAAATATCGTTGATTTCGTGTTCGCCCTCGATCGTGACGATCGGGCGCACCGTGACGCCCGGAGATTTCATGTCGATCAGCAGGAAGGAAATGCCTTGCTGCGGGCGCGCGTCGCTGCTCGTGCGCACGAGACAGAAGATCCAATCGGCGTATTGGCCGAGTGTATTCCAGGTCTTCTGGCCGTTGACGAGGTAATGATCGGCCTGGTGCACCGCGCTCGTGCGCAGCGACGCGAGATCCGAGCCCGAGCCCGGCTCGGAATACCCCTGGCACCACCAGTCCTCGCCGGAAATGATGCGCGGCAGGAAGTAGTTCTGCTGGGCGGCGGTCGCGAAGGTCATGAGTACGGGCGCGACCATGCGCAACGCGAACGGAATCTGCGGCGGCGCGCCGGCCGCCGCTCCTTCCTCGTCGAAAATGTGCTGCTCGACGACGGTCCAATCGGCGCCGCCGAATCGGCGCGGCCACATGCCCGCACCCCATCCGCGGCGGTGGAGGATTTTCTGCCAGCGCATCAGATCGTCTTTGTGCATGCGGCGGCCGAGACGCACCTTGGCGCGGATATCGGCCGGAAGCTCGGCTTCCATGAAGGCGCGCACCTCGGTGCGGAAGGCGTCCTCTTCGGCGGTGTAGTCGAGATTCATCGGTATCCTCTCAGTCGACCATGACGACGATCTTGCCGCGGGCGCTGCGCGCACCGAGCCGAGCGATCGCATCCATGCCGCGTGCGAGCGGGAAGCGCTCGGTGACCGCGGGTTTTATGCGCCGCTCCAGGTACCAAGACATCAGGGCGGCGACGTTGGCCGCATGTTGACGGGGCCTGCGCGCCGTGAACTCGCCCCAGAACACGCCGATGATTTGGCAGCTCTTCAGCAAACTCAAATTCAGCGGCAGCTTCGGGATGCCCGCGGTGAAACCGACGACGAGATAGCGGCCCTGCCAGCCGATCGCGCGCAGCGCCGCCTCCGTGTATTCGCCCCCCACGGGATCGAAGATCACCTGGGCGCCATCGGCGCCGCAGACGGCCTTGAGGCGCTCGGTCAGCGCGCGAGCGGTTGCCTTGTCGAGCGCAACTGCCGGATATTGCACGGTCTCGTCGGCGCCGTGTTCGCGCGCGAGCGCGAGCTTCGCGTCACTCGATGCCGCGGCGACGACCCGAGCACCCATCGCTTTACCGACCTCCACGGCGGCGAGCCCGACGCCGCCTCCGGCCCCCAGCACGAGCAGCGCCTCGCCGGCTTTGAGCTGCGCGCGATCCTGGAGCGCGTGCTGCGCGGTGCCGTAGGTCAGCAGCAGCGCCGCCGCCTCGTCGAACGGCATCGCATCCGGGATCTTCCAGCAGTTTGCGGAGGGTCCCACCGCCTTCTCGGCCATGCCGCCGCGTACCGGACTCATGAGCACGCGATCGCCGACCTGAAAGCCCTCGACGCCCGCACCGAGCGCATCGACAGTGCCCGCGATTTCGCCGCCCGGCGCGAACGGGCGCGGCGGCTTGACCTGATACAGGTCCTGAATGATCAGCAGGTCCGGAAAATTGACGCCGCAGGCGCGCACCGCGACGCGCAGCTCGCCGGTCGCCGGCACCGGTTCGGGAACCTCTTCGAGCACCAGGGTCTCCGGACCTCCGGGCTGGTGGCTCATGAGCGCCCTCACGTTGCGGCGCCGCGCGCGGCTTCCGCCTGCCGCTCGCGCTCCTGCAGTTCTCGCCACTGGATCTTGCCGCTGCCTGACTTGGGAAGCGCATCGAGAAACTCGATGATTCGCGGGACCTTGAAGGCCGCCATGTTTTGCCGGCACCAATCGATGATGGCCGCGGCCTCGAGGCGCCCCTTCCACTCTGCGCGCAGCACGACGAAGGCCTTGACGGTCTCCCCGCGATGCGCGTCGCTCGCGCCGATCACGCAGGCTTCCAGCACGGCCGGATGCTGATACATCAGCGACTCGACCTCGGTCGGCCATACTTTGAATCCGGCCGCATTGATCATCCGCTTGAGGCGGTCGACCATGAAGAAATAGCCGTCCTCATCGACTCTTCCGAGATCGCCGGTGCGCAGAAATCGCTTGCCGTCGATCTCGATGAACGCCTGCGCGCTGTCCTGCGGCCGGTTCCAGTAGCCCAAGAAAACTTGCGGCCCGTGGGTGACGATTTCCCCGACTTCGCCGGCCGGCAGCTCGTCGCCGCTTGCCGGATCGACCACGCGCGAATCGACATCGTAGATCGGTATCCCCAGACATTGCTTCTTGGCTCGATCCGGCGGGTTGATATGGGTCGCGGCCATCGTTTCCGAGAGCCCGTAGCCCTCGTAATACGTGATGCCGCGGTCGAGCAGCCGCTGCGCGACCGCGGCCGGCATCGCCGCGCCCCCGCCGCTCAAGCGGCGGACCGAGGACAGGTCGTAGCGATCGATGTTCGGATTCATGAAGAAATCCTGGATCATCGTCGGAACCGCGGTCCAGCTCGAGATGCGGTAACGCTGCACGCACTCCGCCGCGGCGACGCGATCCCAGCGCGGCAACAGCACGACGGTGTTGCCGTTGTAGATCGGGCCGTTCATGCTGCCCTGCATGCCGGTCACGTGGAAGAACGGCGCGACCGCGAGCATCGTCAATTCCGGCTGCACCGTGAACCAGCGCATCGAGGCGACGAGCGTATGCATCACCGTGCGGTGCGTGTGCATGCAGCCCTTCGGCTCGCCGGTCGTGCCGGACGTGTAGGGCATCACGCAGAGCTCATCGGGACCGGCGCTCAAGGGTTGCGGGACCGCGCCGCGCGCGAGCGCATCGCGCCACAGCGTCACGCCGGGGCGCGCAATCGCGGCGCGCGGTGCACTGACGAAATCCGGCACCGCGAGGTCCGTGGGCCGCTTCAAATAGTCCGAATACGCGGCGACCACGAGATGCGCGAGATCCTTCGTTTCGAGCAGGGGTTCGATGCGCGCATACAGCTCCTGCGATACGATCGCGGTTGCGGCGCCGGCGTCCTTGGCGCAGCGTAGAATTTCCTGCGTGAGATACATCGGATTGAGCGGTACTACGACCGCACCGGCGCGCAGGATCCCGTAATAGGCGACCACGAACTGCGGACTGTTCTGCATGTAGAGCAGCACCCGGTCGCCCTTGCGCACGCCGCATTGCTGCTGCAAAAACCCGGCGATTTGCACCGCTTCCTCATGCAGCTCGGCGAAGCTCGCCGGCGTGTCGTAATACACGATGCCGGGCTTGGCGGGATAGCGGCGCGCGGACACCTCGAGATTGTAGAACACGTTGGTTGCCGGGGCGTCCAGGTGCTGGCGCGAATGGTCCGGCCAAAACTTGAAGTGTTTATCCGACATCCCGCGCTCGCCGGTTCACTGATACCGGGCAAGCTCGAGCTTGCCGATCTGCGCGCGGTGCACTTCGTCGGGACCGTCGGCGAGCCGCAGCGTGCGAGCGCTCGCGTAAGCGTGGGCGAGCAAAAAGTCCTGGCTCACGCCGGCGCCGCCGTGAACCTGGATCGCCCAGTCAAGCACGCGGCAGGCCATTGCCGGCGCCGCCACCTTGATCATCGCAATTTCTTTCTTCGCGGCGCGATTGCCGACCGTGTCCATCATGTAGGCGGCGTTCAGCACGAGCCATCGCGCCTGATCGATGTCGATACGCGCTTCGGCGATGCGCTCGAGTGTCACGCCTTGTTCCGAAATCCGCTTCCCGAACGCAACGCGCTCGGCCGCGCGCCGGCAAAGCATCTCGAGCGCGCGCTCGGCGAGACCAATGAGTCGCATGCAGTGGTGGATGCGACCCGGTCCGAGCCGGCCCTGTGCAATTTCGAAGCCGCGTCCCTCGCCGAGCAACAGATTCGCGGCGGGCACGCGCACGTCGGTGAATTCGATTTCCGAATGGCCGTGCGGGGCGTCGTCGTACCCGAACACCGAGAGCTGGCGTTTGACGCTGATGCCCGGCGCATTCATCGGCACGAGGATCATCGACTGCTGGCTGTGCCGCGCGGCGCCCGGATTGGTCTTGCCCATGAAAATCAAGATCTCGCAGCGCGGATCGCCGGCGCCGCTGGTCCACCACTTGCGGCCGTTGATCACGTAGTGATCGCCATCGCGCACGATCGAAGCCTCGATGTTGGTCGCATCGCTCGAGGCGACCGCGGGTTCGGTCATCGCGAAGCCGGAGCGGATGCGACCGTCGAGCAGCGGAACGAGCCAGCGCTTCTGCTGCTCGGCCGTGCCGTATCGGGCCAGCACCTCCATGTTGCCGGTGTCGGGTGCCGAACAATTGAACGCTTCCGGACCGAGCAGCGAGCGCCCCATGATTTCGCAGAGCGGCGCGTATTCGAGGTTCGTGAGACCGGCGCCGAACTCGGATTCCGGCAGGAACAGGTTCCACAACTGGGCCGCGCGCGCCTCGCGCTTGAGTTCCTCGACGACTTCGGTCGCGAGGAACGCATTGCCGCCGCGGCGGTTCTTGGCGACTTCGTCCTGGAATCGGCTTTCCGCCGGATAAACGAACTTGCGCATGAACGCGGTGACCCGCTGCTGCAAGTCCCGAACCTTGTCGCTGTGTGAAAAGTCCATTGCGGTCACTCGTCAGGCCACTTCGAACAGGCCGGCCGCGCCTTGCCCGCCGCCGATGCACATCGTCACAACCACGAGCTTCGCGCCGCGCCGCTTGCCTTCGATGAGGGCATGACCGGTGAGGCGCGCGCCGCTGACGCCATACGGATGGCCCACCGCGATCGCGCCGCCGTTGACGTTCAATCGATCGTCCGGAATGCCGAGGCGGTCCCGGCAATATAGCACCTGGCAGGCGAACGCCTCGTTGAGCTCCCAGAGATCGATGTCGCTGACCTGGTAGCCGGTGCGCTCGAGCAGCCGCGGCACCGCGAATACCGGGCCAATGCCCATCTCGTCCGGCTCGCAGCCGGCAACCGCAAAGCCGCGGAACAGACCCAAGGGCTGCAGGCCGCGCCGTTCGGCGAGCTTGCGCTCCATGAGCACGCAGGCGCTGCTGCCGTCGGAGAATTGGCTCGCGTTGCCGGCGGTGATGACGCCGCCGGGCAGCGCGGGCCGGATTTTGGCGACCGCCTCGAGCGTGGTGTCGGCGCGGATGCCTTCGTCGGCATCGATCGTGGTTTCGCGCATGAGAATCGCGCCCGTCGCCTTGTCGACGACTCCCATCGTCGTCGTCATCGGCACGATTTCGTCCTTGAATTTACCCGCGGCTTGCGCCGCGGCTGCGCGCAGCTGGCTGCGCACGCCGTACTCGTCCTGCGCCTGCTTCGAAATGCCGTAGCGCTTCGCGACGGTCTCGGCGGTCTGCAGCATCGACCAGTAGAGCGTCGGTTTGTGCTCGAGGATCCAGGGGTCGGCCCGCATGTGCGTGTTCACTTCGTTCTGGACGCAGGAGATGCTTTCGAGGCCTCCGGCGACCAGAACCTGCGCGCCTTCGGTCATGATTCGCTGCGCCGCGAGCGCGATCGACTGCAGCCCGGAGCTGCAGAATCGGTTGATGCTCAATCCCGCCGTCGTCACCGGCAGCCCGGCGCGCAGCGCGATCGCCCGTGCGATATTGCCGCCGGTCGTGCCTTCGCCGAACGTCGAGCCCATGATCACGTCCTCGACCTCGGCGGGGTCGATGCCAGCGCGCGCCACCGCATGGCGCACCGCGTGCGCGCCGAGCGTTGCGCCGTAGGTCATGTTGAAGGCGCCTTTCCAGCTCTTGCCGAGGCCGGTACGCGCCGTGGAAACGATCACGGCTTCAATCACGTCGGGGATCCTCGCGATTCACTGAAGGTTCGGCCTGCCTCGGCCAAGCGCGCGAGCAGCGGCGCCGGCGTCCAGAACGCGGCGTCCGCACCGGGCGCCGACGCGATGCGCCGCAGCGCGCGCGCCACGGTCGTCAAGCCGACGCTGTCGGCATAAAACATGGGACCGCCGCGGTAGGCCGGGAATCCGTAGCCATTGAGATAGACGAGGTCGACATCCGAGCTGCGCTGCGCGATGCCCTCATCGACGATTCGCGCGCCTTCGTTGATGAGCGCGTAGATGCAGCGCTCGACGATCTCCGCATCCGCGACCTTGCGCGCGGTGATTCCTTTACTTTGGCGAAATCGCTCGATGATCGCGGTCACCTCGGGGTCCGGTATCGCATCGCGCGCGCCCGCCTCGTAGCGATAGAAGCCCGCTCCGGTCTTTTGTCCGAATCGGCCCGCTTCGCACAGAATATCCGCGACGTTCGAGAAATCCTGGCTCGGAAACTCCGCGGCGCGACGCTTGCGGACCGCCCAGCCGATATCGAGGCCGGCGAGATCCGCCATGCGAAACGGTCCCATCGCCATGCCGAATTTTTGCAGCGCCGCGTCGATTTGCGGCGGCAGCGCACCCGCGAGCAGCAGGTCGTGCGCTGCCATGCCGTAGCGGGCGATCATGCGATTTCCGATGAAGCCGTCGCAGACGCCCGAGACGACCGCGATCTTGCCGATTTTCTTGGCGAGCGCCATCGCCGTCGCGAGCACGTCGCCGGCGGTGGCGGCGCCCCGCACGACTTCGAGCAGTCGCATGACGTTCGCCGGGCTGAAGAAATGCAAGCCGACAACGTCCTGGGGGCGCTTCGTGAAGCCCGCGATGGCGTCGAGATTCAATGCGGACGTGTTGGACGCAAGGATCGCGCCGGGCTTCGCAATCGCGTCGAGCTGCTCGAACACCTTGCGCTTGACCTCGAGATTCTCGAAGACCGCCTCGATGACGAGGTCCGCGTCGCGCAGCGGCTCGTATTGCAGCGTCGGCGTGATCAACGCCAAGCGCTTCTCGAGGCTCGCCTCGGTGAGCGTCCCCTTGCGCAGCGCACCCTGGTAATTTCGGCGGATCGTCGCGAGGCCGCGCTGGAGCGCTTCCTGCGAAGTCTCGAGCAGCGTGACCGGCAGGCCCGCATTGATGAAGTTCATCGTGATGCCGCCGCCCATCGTGCCCGCACCGATCACGCCGACCCGCGCGACCGGGCGCACCATGATCGACTCGGGCACGCCGCGGATATGCGAGGCAGCGCGTTCGGCTCCGAAGATATGGCGTAGCGCCGCCGATTCCGGCGTCGCCATCAAGGCCACGAACAGCTCACGCTCGCGCTTCATGCCCGCCTCGAACGGCTGCTGTACGGCCGCCGCCACCGCCTCGACGCAGGCGAGCGGCGCAGGGTAGGGGCCGGCCGCGGCCCTGACGGTATTGCGCGCAAATTGAAAATAGGCCTCGGCATTCGGCATTTGGATCGTGATGTCCCGCACGCGCTTCAGCGGGCGCCGTTCGGCGACGATGGCGCGCGCGAACTGCAGCGCAGCGCCCTCGAGGTCGCCGTCCGCGAGCGCATCGATGAGCGCGGTGCCGCTGAATTGCTCCGGGCCGAGCGTGGCACCGGTGACGATCATGTGGAGCGCCCTCTCGACGCCGGCAACCCGCGGCAGCCGTTGCGTGCCGCCTGCGCCGGGCAGCAGTCCCAACTTGACCTCCGGCAGCGCGAGCCGCGCGCCCGGTGCGGCGACGCGGAAGTGGCAGGCGAGCGCGAGTTCCAAGCCGCCGCCCATGCAAACCCCGTCGATTGCCGCAATCACCGGTTTGGTGCAATCCTCGACTGCCCGAATGACCGTCAACAAATGCGGTTCAGCGTAGGATTTCGGAGTTCCGAATTCGCGGATGTCGGCGCCGCCCGAAAAGCCCTTGCCGGAACCGATCAAGACGATCGCTTCGACAAGGGGCTCGGCCTCCGCGCGCGTCAAGGCCTCGACGATTTGCCGGCGCATCTCCAGGCCGAGGCTGTTGACCGGAGGGTTTTCTAGGCGCAGCACGGCAACCGCGCCGCTGACTTCGAAGTCCAGGTGACTCATAGGCCGACGCGTACCACTTTAGAACTTCACGCGCACGGTGGCGCCGAACGTGCGCGGATCGCCCACGAACGAGTCGAGTTGATTGTTCATGCCCGGTACGGCAAGGCCCTGGAATGGCGCGTCGAAAGCGACCTGGAAATAGCCCTTATCGGTGAGGTTCTGACTCCAGACCTCCAGGGCCCACTTGCCGTCGGGCGCACCGATGCCGATGCGTGCGTTCAAGATTCCATAGCCTCCCTGAATCTTCGCGGGGTCCAGATCCGAGCCCGTGTTGTACGAGGAGTTGTATTTCTCATCGGCGCTGATGCGAAGCGCCAAGGATGACGAGAGCGGCACTTGATAGGCCGCCGAAGCCACACCCGACCACAAGGGCGAGAACGACAGCCGATCGTTCAGCCGGTTCGCGGCAAACAGCGACAGCGCGTTGCCGAAGCTCGTGATCTCCGTGTCCGCGTACACGACGCCACCGGAGAGGCTGAGCCCCGATACCGGCGTGAGCCAGTCAAGGCTCAGTTCGGCGCCCTTGGAGCTCAGGTCCGGCAGCGAACTCACGACGAACACGATGCCCGTAAAGGTGTTCAGCTGGAAATCGTGGTACTGCTGGTCGAACACGGCGGCATTGAGGCGCACGGTCTTTTCGGCGAGTTCGCTCTTCACGCCGATCTCGAACGAATTGACCGTCTCGCGTGGGAACTCGGTATCGAGGACCGGCGCCAGGGGTCCGAGAGGATTGGCCGCGGTCGTGGCGGCGGCCGGATTCGTGACCCGCGCCAGGTTGAACCCGCCCGCTTTTGTGCCGTTGCCCCAGGAAATGTACCCCATCAAATCTTCCGCGAAGCGATAGGCCAATTTGACCGTCGCGTTGAGATTGTCCTCGCTGAGGGACTGAGCGTGCTGGACCCCGGCGAAGGCAAAATTGAACGGCGTCGAGCAGCCGTATCCGAGCAACAGCAAGTCGCTGTAGGGAAGCGCGGCCGATGCCGGGGGCGCACGCAGCAGCTGTCCGCAGGCCGAACCGCCGTCGGGGCTGTTGTAGTTGGCCGTCTCGTCCTTCGATTCGTGCGTGTAGCGCAGACCCGCCGTGAGATCCAGATGATCGCTGAGCGCGTAGGTTTCGTTGGTGAAGAACGCAAAGCTCTTTGCGGTCTGCTGGTAGGAGTCTGCTTGCCCGGAAACGCCGGGGATGAACGTGTGACCTGGAAGATTGCCCGTCAGCTCCGGCAGCAATAGGAAATTTGGCGGGTTGGCGCCTGCGGCCGCCGACGCCGCTGCACTCAGATACAGGTCGAATTGATTGTCGGCGAGAATCGTCGAAGTCATGTTCAGCAGCTCTTGGTCGACGAAGCCGCCGACCAGCCAGTTCAGTGCGCCGGTCTTGCCGGCGAGACGCAACTCCTCGCTCATCTGCTTGAAATCCGTGCCGTTGCCGCTGGCCGGCTCTTGCACGAGGGCGGCGTCGGAGTAATCCGGATCGTTTCCCGCAAAGACGCTGTTGTCGCGCCATGCGCTGATCGAGGTCAGCTGCGCCGCGCCAAGGTTCCAGTCGATTTGAGCGGAAAAGCCGCGGTCCCAGATTTGCTGTGAGAGCGGGTAATTCGCAAATGACTCTCGGCTGAAGGGATTCGAGAATGTCGTCGGGAATGCCGGTTGTCCTGCGGTACCGCCGAGCTGGGGAGTGCTCGCGAGCGCGGCGATGATCCCGGCAAAGGGACCGGGAACCAGCGGCGTCGCCTGACAACACATCTCGTTACGGCGCGAGAAGTCCCCGATGATGAGCACGCTGACGTCGTTGCTCGGCGTGATCAAGTACTGACCGCGCACCGTGTAGAAGTTGCGGTTGTTGACCGCGTCGTCGTTGTTGCCGGTTCCGGTCTCGACATTGAGGAAGCCGTCGCGCTTCTGGAACCCGGCATACAGGCGGAACGCGGAGAAATCGCCGACCGGCCCGGTGATCGAAGCGGACGCCTCCTTATCGTCGAAATTCCCGCCCGTGATCTCCGCGGTCGCGCCGAATGTCGTCGAGGGACGCTTGGTCACGATGTTGACGACGCCGGCGTCGTTGTTCTTGCCGAACAGTTCTCCCTGGGGGCCTTCGAGCACCTCGATTCGGTCGATTTCGCCGAGATTGCCGAAGCCGACGCCGTTGCGCGGTCGATAGACGCCGTCGATGACGATGCCGACGGACGATTCCAAGCCTGGATTGTCGCCGACGGTTCCAATGCCTCGGATTCGCACCGTGGTGACATTTTCGGACGTCGTCGAGGTCGTCGTCATTCCCGGAGTCAAGGCCGTCAAATTCTTGATGTCCGTGATGCCCGCGTCCTTGAGCTGTTGGCCCGAGATTGCCATCACCGAGATCGGGACGTCCTGCAGATTCTGCTCGCGCTTCTGCGCGGTCACGACGATCTCCATGAGGGTCGGTTGGCTGGATTCGTCGGCCGCAAAGCTAGCGCCGGCGGCGCCGGCTCCGGCCACGATCGCGGCCACGACCGGCAGAAAAGCAACACGGTTTGCCCAGCGGCTCAGTCGATGTGTTCGGCCTGAACCCTCGATTCGTAACGTGAATGTCATCGTAGTCCCCCCCCAAGCGAATATGACGCGGCCTTCCTCGGCACCGTTATTTTGGCCGTCCCTTGATTCGTCGGCGCCGATCCGACTGCGGCCAGCCGCCGCAATGGCTCGAATCGCCGTCAACCAATGCCGCCGAACAGCTTACGGAAACACACCGACGGTGCGGTACCGCAGGCGCCAACCTATTGACTGCAGCCGCCATAAACAGCAATTCTATGTCTGGTCGGTCGCGTTGGCGCCACAGCCGCTCGAGGCCGGATGGTGCGCTGCACATGGCTCAGTTGCACGCGGCCCGCACGGTCGACGCTCGGGCGCTTTGGAGCTAAGCTGAGACGGCTGGCGGTCCGTTGCGGATTCTTGGGCGGGGGGTCGACACGGGTATGCAGACATCGACCGGTTCGAGTCACAATTCGATACTGGGCAGCTGCGTCAAGGCCATCGGCCGCGCGCTCGACGCGGCAGGCTGCGATGGCGCGGCGCTGCTCGCGGAGGCCGGATTCGATCTCAAGGAGCTCGACGGTCCGGACGCGCGCTGCCCGCTGACCAAGACTGCGCACCTCTGGCGTCTCGCACTCGCGGCGACCGGGGACCCGGCATTCGGACTGAAGCTGACCAAGCAATACAAGCACACGATGTTCCATGCCTTGGGCTACGGCTTGTCGGCGAGTTCGACGCTCAAGGAGGCATTCGAGCGGGTGCAGCGCTTCTCGCATGTGGTCAGCGACGCGGTCGAGTACCAGTTCTTCCGGCGCGGATCGGAATATCACTTCATCCTGGAGCCTGCTACCGAGGTGCCGGTCGAATCCATCGACGCCTTGGTCGGCATGTACCTGCAGCTGTGCCGCTCGCTGATCGGGCGTGGCTTTTCGCCGTTGTCGGTCGAATTGCAGCGGCCGCGGCCCGCGGTCATCGACGATTTCGAGCGCCTGTGGCGTGCGCCGCTGCACTTCGGCGAGGAGCGAAACCGGCTGATCTTCGATCGCGACAGCATCGAGCGGCAGCTCGACACCGGCAATCCGGAGCTCGCCCGATTGAGCGACGCGATCTCGACGCAGTATCTTGCAAGAATCGAACGCAACAACATCGAGGCCCGGGTCCGGGAAGTCTTGACACAGCGATTGCCGGGCAGCGAGCCGACCCAGGAGGACGTCGCCGAAATCCTCAACATGAGTTCGCGAACCCTGCAGCGCAAGCTCGGCGACAGCGGCACGACGTTCAAGAAAATCGTCGATGAAACCCGGCACGCGCTCGCGCTCTCCTACATGAGCACGCCGCAGACGAGCGTCAACGAAATCACGCATCTGCTCGGATTTTCATGCGCCAGCAGCTTCACGCGCGCCTTCAAGCGCTGGACCGGCTTGTCGCCGTCCGCGTGGCGTGCCGGCAGCGGCTCGCGAGCTCTGCAGTCGCAGCCGCAGTCGCGAATGCCGATGCAATCGGCACCTCGGCCCATTCAGTCGGCGAACGCCGCGTACACCATGTCGCGAAACAGCATCCGGTAGTACTCCCGCTGACCGGGAGCCTGGATCTGCAGGATCGCAAACAGCCGCTCCGCCGGATCGACCCAGAAGGTCGTGCCCGCGAGCCCGCCCCAGAAATATTGGCCGATCGATCCCGGCACCTGCGCGATGCCCGCTTGCAGCCGCACCGCGAAGCCGAGACCGAATCCATAGCCCGGCGGCAGCAAATCGGACGCCGCAGTCATCGCGCCCAAATGGTCCGCCGTCACGAATTCGATGGTTTTGCGGCTCAGCAGTCGAACCCCGTCGAGCGTCCCGCCGTTTAGCAGCATCTGCAGGAATCGCGCATAGTCCGCGGTGGTCGACACCAGACCTGCGCCGCCCGACTCGAATTTCGGCGGCTGCCCGACCTCCATGAGCCGAACCGCGGAGCCGGTCTCCGGATCCTGCGCGAACGCTTCGGCGAGGCGCGCAATCTGCGCGGGCGGTACGTGAAACGCGGTATCGGCCATCGCCAGCGGCCTCAAGATCTGCTCCTCGAGATGCGCGCCCAACGTCGTTCCAGAGACCACTTCGATGAGCCGCCCGACGACATCGGTCGATCGGCTGTACTCCCAGCGCGTGCCCGGCTGATGCAGCAACGGCAGCCGGCCGAGCGCTGCGACGTGCTCGGCGGCGCTCATCTCGAGGCTGTAGACCTTTGCCGCCATGTACATCTTGTGCACGGGGCCATTGCCGCGAAACTCGTAGGTAAGTCCCGAGGTGTGGCGCAGCAAATCCTGAATCGTGATCGCACGCGCGGCGGGAATCAGATCGATTGCATCGCCGCGCGCCACCGCAACCTTCATGTCGGCGAATTCCGGCAAGTATTTCGAGATGGGGTCTCCCAGCAGAAAGCGTCCTTGTTCGAGGAGCATCATGGCCGCGGCCGTGACGATCGGCTTGGTCATGGAATAGATTCTGAAGATCGTGTCCTTGGTCATCGGTGTGCCCATGACCGGATCGCGTTCGCCGTAGCTCTCGAAGTACGCGATCTTGCCGTCGCGCGCGACCAATGCGACCGCACCCGGCAGCCGGCCGCGTTCGACCTCGCGCTGCATCACGGCGGTGATGCGATCGAGACGGGCGGAGCTGAGCCCGACGTCCTCGGGTGCGGCGCACGGCAAAGCGGGGGAGGCCACTTAGGTTTGATTTCCAAACACGA
Organism: uncultured Gammaproteobacteria bacterium; assembly: GCA_963782845.1. GTDB lineage: Bacteria > Pseudomonadota > Gammaproteobacteria > Steroidobacterales > Steroidobacteraceae > Bog-1198. The sequence goes on from CAWALM010000006.1 coordinate 221,675, forward strand.
TGACACCGCGGCCCTCGCGGCCTGCTTGCAAATCGGCAAACGCCCGCGGCGCCTCCTCGATCGAGTAGGTTCGCGTGATCAGTTCGTCGAGCTTCAATCGGCCGCTGCGATAAAGACCTATGATTCGCGGGAAATCCAGTTGCGGCCGCGCCGAGCCATAGTAGCTGCCGGTCAGCGTTTTCTCGCCGATCGCCACTTGCTGCGCATTGAGAACGATCTTGTCCGAGGGCGCGGCGATGCCGACCGTCACGGCGGTGCCGCCGCGGCGCAGGATGCCGAAGGCTTGTTCGGAAATTTTGCCGAGGCCGACGCAGTCGAAAGCGTAATCGGCGCCGCCGCCGGTGAGCTTGTAGAGGGACTTTCCGACCTGTTCCTGGCCCGTGACATTGAAGCTGTGCGTCGCGCCGAAGCGCCGCGCCAATTCAAGTTTCGCTTCGCTCGTGTCGACCGCAACGATCATCGCGGCGCCCGCGATCGCGCAACCCTGAATCGCATTGAGTCCGACCCCGCCGCAACCGAACACGACCGCGACCGAGCCGGGCTCGACGCCGGCGGTGTTCACTGCGGCACCGAAGCCCGTCATGACGCCGCAGGCGATCAATGCGGCGCGATCCAGCGGCATCTGCCGGTCGATCTTCACGAGATTGTCGGCGTGCAAGGTCGCGTGTTCGGCCATGACGCCGCAGCCGCAAAATACGTTGAGCGCATTGCCGGCCGAGGTCATGGGTACGCACGGTGCCGTCGGGCAGCGTAAAGAGCGCCTGCAGCGACTGTACGCAGAGCTGCGGGCGGCCGGTTTGGCAATAGTGGCAGCGGCCGCAGATGCTCACGAACGAGCTGACGACGTGATCGCCGACCGCAAAGCGGCTGACGCCGTCGCCGACCGCGGTCACGACGCCGGCTCCCTCGTGGCCGAGTACCAGCGGCAGCGGATAGGCGATCGTGCCGTTGGTCGCCGACAGGTCGCTGTGGCAAACGCCGCAAGCGGCGAGGCGAATCATGACTTCGCCGTGGCGCGGCGCCTGCACCTCGATCTGCTCGACCGACACGGGCCTGCCGAGCTCGCGCGCGACGACGGCTTTGGACCGCTGATTCACGGCGCCGCGGCGCTTGCGCGCCAATCCGTCGGTGACCGGCCGGTCCAGCGGCGGAAGGCGCGCGTGAAGCTGCTGCCCGATGAGAAGCCCAGCAAATAGGTGATCTCGCTGACGCTGTGATGGGGCGCGCTCAGGTACACCAAGGCCAGTTCGTGGCGGGTTTCGTCGAGGATCTCCTTGTAGGTGGTGCCGCCGTCTCCGAGCTTGCGCTGCAGCGTGCGCGCGCTCATGCAGAGCTGCTCGGCAATTTCTTCTTGCGAAGGTTCCGCGTGCTGCAAGCGCTGTCTGAGCACTTCACGCACGCGTGCCTGAATATTGTCGCGGTCGATGCGCGCGAGATATTGGAGTGCGATCGCGTCGGCGCGCAGTGCGAGGTCCGGATTCGCGCCGTCGAGCGGTGCCTCGATCGCGAGCGCGTCGAATACCAGCCGATTGTGCGCGGCGCCGAACTGCAGCGGCGCGCGGAACAGGCGTTCGAAGTCGTCGACGACCGCGGGTCTCGGCCGGCGCAGTTCGATGCGCAGCGGCGAAAAATCCCGGCCGGTCAGCGAGCGGCACATGCGCAGCTGCGCGCCGACCAGCGCATCGATCGATTCGAACGGTATGTCGGTCGCGGGCTCGATCAGGAAGTGATATTCGTCGCCGCTCTTCCAGAATTCGTAGTCGACGGCGTCGCTCGCGATATGGCAGTAGCGCTGCAGCCGTTCGAAAGCGTCCTTCAAGCTCGAGCTGGCGCACAGCCCATAGCTCAAGACATGAAACGTCGTGTGCCGGATGTGGCTTGCGACCTTGACGCCGAAGGCGGGATCGCCGGTTGCCGCGACGGCGATCTGCCAGAGGCGCGTGGTGTTGACGAGCGGGCATAGCAGGGTTGGACCCTCGAGTGACTCGCGATCGAAGCCCGCCTCGGCGAGCAGCGCCGTGCCGTTGCAGCCGGCCGCATCGAGAGCGCGGCCGATCGCCTTGATCCACGCCGCGAGGATGTAGCCGCGACCTGCGGTGGCATTGTTGCGCATCAGTGGATATCCAGCCCTGGTCGTCATCCGACCCCGCCGCCCCGGGTGAAGCTTAGCCGCAAATGCCGGGAGCGTCGACGCCCCATGCGGCGCGCCGCAGGAGCCGCGGCGTCAATCACGTCGCACGACGATCGGGAGCGACGAGGACAATCCGCCGTCGACGGCGATCGCCTGGCCGTTGACATAAGAAGCCGCGTCGGAGGCGAGAAACAGCGCCATCTGCGCGATCTCGGCGGGCGCGCCCGCACGGCGCAGCGGATTGAGCTGTCCGATTTTGCGCTCAGTGCCGTGTGCGCGCGCTTGCTCGAAGATCGGGCGGGTCATGCCGGTCTCGATGAGTCCCGGACAGATTGCGTTGATGCGCACGCCGCTGCCCGCGAGTTCATTGGCGGCCGTTTGCACCAGGCTGATGACCCCGGCTTTGCTCGCGCTGTAGGGCATGCATCCTGCGCCCGACCGCAAGCCCGCAACCGATGCGGTGCAAATGATGGATCCGCGCCGCTGCCTCGCCATCACGAGCGCGGCATGTTTGGCGGCGAGAAACGTACCGATCAAGTTGATCCTTAGAATCTCGGTCCAGCGCTCGGCGGTCTCGTCGAAGAAAGGGACGAGACCGCCGCTGACGCCTGCGTTCGCGAAGCAAACATCGAGAGCGCCGAATTCCGCGATCGCCGCAGCCATTGCGCTCGCGACGTGCTCCTCGACCGCGGAATCCTTGACGAGCGCGATCGCGCGGCCGCCTTCGGCTCGGATCGCCGCGGCGGTCGCTTCGACTTCCCCGGCGCGGTCGAGCGCGACCACGGAGGCTCCTTCGGCGGCGAACAGCAGTGCGCGTCGCGCGTCCGATTCCGCTCGCCGCGCCGGTCACGATGGCCGTCTTGGACCGCAATGCATGCATACGCCGCACCCCAGAGCCGCTGCAGGGAAGTCCTGCGCGCCGAGTATCGCAGCAGGACCCGCATCGCGTCGACACCCGGCTGCACCTCGACACGCAGCGGGCCCGTTGTTCTATGATGAGGAGATGACAAACGCAGCTGCGCCGCTCGACGGCATCCTGGTCCTCGACTTCACCCATGCGCTCGCGGGCCCGTATTGCACGATGCTCATGGCGACCTACGGCGCCAACGTCGTGAAAATCGAAGAGCCCGAACATGGCGATATCGGCCGCGCTTGGGGCCCGCCGTTTCAGGGCTCGGATTCGGCGTACTTCGTCGGCTTGAACAGCGGCAAGAGGAGCTTGGCAATCGATTTGAAGACGCCCGCGGGTTTGGAGACTTGCCGCAAACTTGCGCTCGCCGCCGACATCGTCATCGAAAATTTCAGGCCCGGGACCATGAATCGACTCGGCCTGGATTATGCCTCGTTGGCCGCGGCGAATCCGCGGCTCATATACATTTCGATTTCAGGCTACGGTCAAACCGGGCCAAGGCGCCTCGAGCCCGCGATGGATCTGATCGTACAGTCGGCATCCGGTCTCATGAGCTTCACGGGTACCGCGGCCGGTGAACTCGTCAAATCCGGCCACTCGGTTGCCGACACGACCGCCGGGCTTTTTTCCCTGATCGGCGCATTGCTCGCGCTCGAGGCGCGCCATCGCACCGGGCGCGGCCAGTTCGTCGACGTATCAATGATGGACGGTCTGATGTCGACGATGGTGGCCAACTTCGCGCGCTATCTCGCCTCGGGCGAGCTTCCGCTGCCCCGCGGCACTCTGTTCGACAGCATCGTGCCCTACCGAAATTTCGCGTGCGCCGATCGCGAGCTCACCATCGCCGTGGCCAGCGACAAATTCTGGAGGGGTTTTTGCGAGGCGATCGCGCGGCCGGACTTGACCGATCATCCGGACTATCGATCGAATCCCTTGCGTGTGCAAAATCGCGACACCCTCGAGCCGATGCTCGAAGCGGTATTTCGCGCGTCGGACCGGCGCCTACTGGGTCGAGGCGCTCTCGAAACATGGAATTCCCTGTACCCTCGTGCGCAATTTCAAAGAAGTCATCGACGACGAGCAAACCACCGCCCGCCGGATGACGACGACCGTGCAGCACGAAAAGGCGGGTCCGATTCGCGTGCTCGGCGCGCCGGTCCAGCTCTCTGAAACTCCGGGTTCGGTGTGCCGCGCGGCGCCGGTTTTGGGCGCCGACGGTGCGGCGGTGCTGCGCGAGCTGCTGGGCTCGGCCGCCGGTGCGGCAAAGTGATCGAACATCCGTGAGCTCTTCCGGCGCATTTCGCCCGATATCCCGTTTCTCAGCGATCTCGGTGTCGAGTTTCTCGAGGCCGATGCGGGCCGCGCGACGATTGCGCTGCAGCTGCGCGCGCGCCACCTCAACAGCTGGAACGTCGCCCACGGCGGCGTCATCATGACGCTGCTCGACGTCGTCATGGCGGTCGCGGGGCGATCGCTCGACGCAAACGCCGGCGGCGGTGTGACCGTCGAGATGAAGACGAGTTTCGTGCAGCCGGGACTCGCCGGCAGCCGCCTCGTCGCGAGCGGGCACGCGTTTCACTGCTCCTCGACTCTGGCTTTTTGCGAGGGCGAGGTTTATGACGAGACGCGGACCGCCTGATCGCCAAGTCGATGGGCACTTTCAAGTACATTCGCCGCCACCCTGCCGACCAGCCGGCCGACGGCCGGTGAGACGCGAGCGCAGCCCGAGCTCAGACGATCGAGGCGCCGCCGTCGACGGCGATGTATTGACCGGTCACGTGGCGCGATGCGTCGGACGCAAGATAGACGGCCGCACCCTGCAGGTCGGTGTCGTTGCCGATGCGGCCGAGCGGCGTCCGCGCGATGACTGCAGGTCCGATCTTTTCGAGCAGGCCGCTCGCCATTTTCGACGGAAAGAAGCCCGGGCAGATCGCGTTGACGCGGATGCCGTATGGACCCCATTCGCTCGCGAGCGCGTGCACGATGTGCAGCGCCGCCGCCTTCGAGGCGTAGTAGGGCAGCGCCTTCATCTGCATCGCGACCCGCAGCGCCGCGACCGATGCCACGACGATGATGTTGCCGGAGCGATTCGGGATGAAGCAGCGATTCGCGACCGCCTGGCTCAAAACGAAAACACTGGTCGCGTTGAGCGTCATGACCTTGTCCCAGGCATCGAGCGACAGCTGCTCGGCCGGTGCCCCCCACGAGGTGCCCGCATTGTTGACAGCACTGAATCCGCCGAAATGCGCGACCACCGCCTCGACGAGCGCCGGGGCCTGCGCCGCGTCGGAAAATCGTTGACCACCGTGAACGCATCGATGCCCTGTTTCGCGAGCTGCGATTTGGCCTCTTCGAGTTCGGCGGCGTTGCGTGCGCTGATCGCGATTTTCGCACCCATCTCCCCGAGTCCGGTCGCGATCTGCAGTCCGAGACCGCGCGAGCCGCCGGTGACCAGAGCGACCTTTCCGCCCAACTCGAACAACTCGCGGACGCCCATGCGATGCCACCTGCGGTGTTTGTTACGGCCCCGCCGGAGACCGAGAGCAGCGAGTCTATTGATGCGCGCCCGCTAATGCCAGTATCGCTGGTGTGAAGGGCGCCGGCCCGCGGCGTGTCCCTCGACGATCGGCGGGCGCGGCGTCCACGCGATGGTGGTTTCGATCCCAGGACGATCGTGTAGAGTCCGGCGCAGGAGGAGCACCCCAATGTCCAGACTACCTACCGCCGCATCGTGCTTGCATCAGGCCAACCGGATGGGTCGTGCCGGAGAATTTTCGGCTCGAAATACTGCCGGTCCCGAGCCCGGGGCCGAATGAAGTGCTCGTGCGCAATCACTACCTCTCGCTCGACCCGTATATGCGCGGTCGCATGAACGAGGGGAAGTCCTACGCGAAGCCGCAGGAAATCGGCGCGACCATGATCGGCGCGACGGTCGGAGAGGTGGTTGCATCGAATCATCCGCGGTTCCCCGTCGGTAGCCACGTGCGCGGAATGCTCGGCTGGACGGAATTCGACGTCGTCGACGGCAAGGCGCTGGAGCGCATCGATACGCAGCCGGATCCCGATATCCGCTTATCTCGGCGTCGTCGGCATGCCGGGCATGACGGCTTGGTACGGATACCACAAAGTCCTCGCGCCGAAGGCCGGGCGAGCACGCTCGTCGTCAGCGCCGCGAGCGGTGCGGTCGGAAGCGTCGTCGGCCAACTCGCGAAACTCGGCGGACTTCGCGCCGATCGGGATCGCCGGCGGCCCCGAGAAATGCCGCTTCGTCACCGAGGAATTGGGATTCGACGCCTGCGTCGATTATCGCGAGGCGAAGGATGCCAAGGAACTCGCGAAGGCCTTGCGGATGGCGGCTCCGAACGGCGTCGATGCGCATTTCGAAAACGTCGGCGGCGACGTGCTCAATGCGGTCTTGGGATTAGTGAATCCGTTTCGCACGCGTTGCGGTCTGCGGGCTGATCTCCGACTACAACCTCGACGCCGGCACGGTGCCGCACAGCGCAATTCGCAACCCGGCGGTGTTCTTGGTCGCGCGCATCACGATGCAAGGGTTCATCGTCTCGGACCATCTCGAGCTTTGGCCGCAGGGACTGTCGGAAGTTGCGGCGCTGCTGCTGTGGCAGGAAAGCTCAAGTATCGAGAGACGATCGCGCAGGATCTCGCGAACGCGCCCCGAGGCGTTCATCGGCCTGCTGCGGGGCAAGAATTTCGGCAAGCAGGTCGTGAAGCTCATCTGAGGGCCGCGGGCCGCATCATGGGCAGCCTCATTCGCTCCGGCCAATACGCGCATCTGCCGAATGGCATGCGCTTGCACTTCGCGAGCGCGGGATCTCCCGGACGGCCGCTGTTGCTGTTCGTGCATGGATTTCCCGAAGCCTGGTTTGCGTGGGAGGCGCAGCTCGAGGCCTTCGGTACGCAGTTCTATGCGGTTGCAGTCGACCTGCGCGGCTTCAATCTCTCGGATAAGCCCGCGGATGTCGCCGCGTACCGGCCGCGCCAGATCGTCGAGGACTTGCGACTCATGATCGCGCACCTGGGCTATCGCGAATCGCAGATCGTGGCCCACGACTGGGGCGGGGCGCTCTCCTGGAATCTTGCAATCGCCGCTCCCGAGTTCGTGCGCACGCTCGTGATCGTGAATGCGCCGCACCCTTATGTTTTTGCGCGGCAACTTCGCACCGATCCGGCTCAGCGGCAGGCCTCGGCCTACATGAACTGGCTGCGCGAGCCGGGGTCCGAGCAGCTGCTCGCCGCGGACGACTACCGGCGCCTCGACGCGCTGTTCGGCCCCGCCGCCGGCGCGGTCGGTGTGCGCCCTTGGTTCGATGCGCGGCTGCGCGAGCGTTATCACGCGATGTGGTCGATTCCGGGCGAGGGTGGAAGCCACGGTCTGACCGGCGGCATCAACTACTATCGCGCTTCTCCCTTGCATCCGCCGACTACGGATGAGCCGTCGCCGGGCGTCGAGATGGATCTTCGGCAATGGATCGTGCGCGTCCCGGTACGTGTGATCTGGGCCATGCAGGACAGCGCCTTGCTCGGCTCCTTGCTCGACGGCCTCGAACTGCTGTGTCCGGACTTGCAGGTCACCCGCATACCCGACGGCTCGCACTGGGTCATTCATGAACAGCCGGCGCGCGTCACGGCGCTGATCGCGCAGTCGCTCGGCTGCGCTCATTGATCATGGGCAGCATTTATCTCGTGCGCCACGGTCAGGCAGCCTTCGGAACCCACGATTACGATCGCCTCACGGAGATCGGGCTCACGCAGGCGCGCCGCTTGGGCCGATATTTCGCCGCGCGCAACATTCGCTTCGACTCGGTCTACACCGGAACGCTGAGGCGCCATCGCGAGACCGCGCTCGGAATCCTCGATCACGACCGCGCGGGCGGATGCGGCGAGAGCGTCCACGCCGGTGCGCTCGAGATGGTGCCGGGTCTCGACGAGTACAAACCTGAAGCGCTGATTGCCGCGATGGCGGGCGCGCAAAGCGCGCCGGCGACACCCGCGCGGCCGCCACAAGCGTCCGCAGCGGCCGCGACGCGCGACGACCCGGCGTTGATGCGCGAGCATTTCCGTCGATTGCGCGAGGCGCTGCTCGCCTGGACCGAGGAGCGCATCGAACCGGACGGCATGCCGGCCTGGCGCGATTTTCAGCAGGCGGCGGTCGAGGCGCTCGTCGATGCGCGGCGGCGCCACCCCGAAGGCAGCGTGCTCATCGTGAGTTCCGGCGGTCCGATCGGCGCGATCGTCGCCGCGGCACTCGAGTCGCCGCCGCAAATTGCGATCGATCTGAACCTGCGGATCCGCAACACGGCGCTCACGGAATTCACGACGTCGGCGCGGCGCCACCAGCTCGTGAGCTTCAATGCGCTGCCCCATCTCGAGCCGCATTCGGATCCCGGCTTATTGACCTACGCCTGATGCCGGCGCCCGATTACCCGTACCGTCGAGAGACGCTCTCGGCGACGCAAACCGGCGTGCCGCCGCCGGCGGGTTCGATCGTCACTTCCCAGGTGAGCTGAACGCCCGGCATGCCGTCGAGCGGCTGGAGCGCCTCGAAGCCCAGGAGTTTGAAGCGCGCGCGCAGCCGACTTCCGCTTGTGAGCGGCGCGGGAAATTGCACCCGATTGAGCCCGTAGTTGATACCGAGCTTGGTGCCGTGAATCACGATCGATCGCTGCGCGAGCCACGGCAGCAGCGACAATGCCAACAACGCGCCGCCCATCGCCGCCGTCAACGTCGTCGGATCCTCGCCGCGAGGAGCGGCGGGCGTGCGCTGCTCGTCGCCGCAGACGGCGGCGAAACGGCCGATGCGCTCCGCGTCGATCGCGATCCAGTCGCTGACCGCGACCTCCACATCGACGAGCCGCCGCAGCTCCTCGATCGATTCGAATTCCCGGCTCCCCACGACGATTGGCTCCCGCAGTCCTTTCGGCGCCATCATGGAACGCGGGTAGCGAGTTCCGCAACCGGCGCGAATTCCGCGACCGGCAGCGCATGCCGGGCCGTCTCGACGCTGCGGCGTGTTGGGGCTAAGCTGCGGCGGCGGCGGCCCTTGGGAACGGGGCACGACCCGGGAGATCGACGCGCTCATGCAAGGATCCATGAATTCACCGATCGGTGCGCGCAGCGCCGATCTCGACGCGGCTGCACTCGCGGCGTGGCTCGAGCAGCAGGTCGCGGGTTTTCGAGGACCGATCACGTTGACGAAGTTCGACGGTGGTCAGTCGAATCCGACCTATCGGCTCGATGCCGCGAGCGGCGCCTACGTGCTGCGCCGCAAGCCGTTCGGTGCGCTGTTGCCATCGGCGCATGCGGTCGAGCGTGAGTATCGCGTGCTCGCGGCATTGCATCCGACCGGCTTTCCGGTTCCGCGCGTGCTCGCGCTCTGCGAGGACGATACGGTCATCGGTTCCGCATTCTTTTTGATGGACTTGATCGACGGCGCCAACTTCACCGACGGCGCGCTTCCGGGCATTCCCAACGCGACGCGCACCGGAATCTACGACGCAATGGTCGATACCCTCGCGGCGCTGCATTGCATCGATCCGCGAGCGGTCGGCCTCGAGTCCTTCGGCCGCCCCGGAAATTTCTTCGAGCGGCAGGTCGCGCGCTGGATCAAGCAATATCGCGCGTCCGAAACGGATCGCATCGAAGAGGTTGAGCGCCTGATCGAATGGCTGCCCGCGACGCTGCCGCCGCAAGCCGGGGTCGCGATCGTGCACGGCGACTATCGAATCGACAATCTGATCCTGTCGCGATCCGGCGAGCGAGTGCTCGCGGTGCTCGATTGGGAACTCTCGACACTCGGTGACCCGCTCTCGGACTTCTCTTACTTCCTCATGAATTGGGTCACGCCGATCGACGGTCGATCGGGACTGCTCGGCCTCGATTTGGAGCAGCTCGGCATCCCGGTGCAGGAGCGCATGGTCGCCAGATATTGCGAGAAAGCGGCGCGCGCTCCGATCGAGAATCTCGACTGGTACTTCGCCTTCAATCAGTTTCGGCTCGTCGGCATCGCTCAAGGCATCAAGAAGCGGCTGCTCGACGGCAATGCATCAAGCACGCGAGCCGGCGAATTGGCGGCCCGCATCCCGCTGATGGCGGCTCAGGCTTGGCGCTTCGCGACGCGCGCCGGCGCCTGAGGCTCGGCGGCTCGCCTAAGCTTGCAAACGCCGCGACCGTTCACGACAATCCAGCGCTCCACAATTCGCTCTCACAATGGAGATACTTCCATGACCTCGCTCCCCGTTCGCCTGCGGTTGCTGGCGGCCGTCATCGGTCTCGCAAGCGCGCTCGCGCAAGCCGCCGACACGCCGCGTTCGACCGCCGCCACCCCAGCCGCCCACGAAACCTATAACGATGACGAGGTTGCAAAGCAGGCCTCGGAGTTCTTCAGCACCGGAGCCAAGGACCTGTCGCAGGTGCTGGAGAAAGTGCTCAAGGAGAAGGGCCACCCGGTCGCGATCATTCGCGGCGAAGAGGCCGGCGGCGCGATCGGCGTCGGCGTGCGCTATGGCCGCGGCGAACTTCTCTACAAGGGCGGCGTCGGGCGCAAGGTCTATTGGCAGGGTCCCTCGATTGGTTTCGATGCGGGCGCCAACGCGGTCAAGACCTTCATCCTCGTCTACGATTTGCCGAGCGCCGAGGCCCTGTTCAAGCGCTTCCCCGGCGTCGAAGGCAGCCTCTATTTCGTCGGCGGCTTCGGCGTCAATTATCTGCAGCGCGGAGCTGTCGCGCTCGCGCCGGTGCGTTTCGGCGTCGGCTGGCGGCAGGGAATCAGCCTGAGCTACATCAACTTCTCGCGCACCAAACGCTACAACCCGTTCTGAGGCGCGCCTGATCGCGCGAGAACGTCTCCGCCGCGAACCGCTTCGAGGCCGATTCGCGGCGGAATGTCCTGCGGCCGGCGTCGCACCGGCCGCCTGCTATTTGGCGGGGCTGCCTTCGACCTGGATCAGCAGCTTGACGTCCATCTTGAACCCGTAGGCGGCGCCGTAGTCGACGCCGAAGTCGGCGCGGTTGAGCATCGCCGATGCGTCCGCTCCGCAGTCCGGCGCCTTCGTGACCGGGTGCGTGATGCACTTGAAAGAATTGATCGTGAGCGTGAGCGGCTTGGTCACGCCGTGCAAGGTCAGCATGCCCTGCGCTTCGGTCGGCGAGTCGCCGTTCCATTTGGTGAACTTGCCCGAATACGTTGCGGTCGGGAACTTCGCCACGTCGAACATTTCCGCCGACTTGGTGTGCGCGTCGAGCTTCGGCATGCCGAAACTGATCGAATTCATGTCGACCGTGACATCGATCGTGCCCGTCTTGGCTTGCTGATCAAGGACCACCTTGCCGGATGAGGAATCGAATCGCCCGCGCCAGACGGAGACGCCGCCAAAATGGTCGGCCTCGAAACTCGGGTGCGTGTGGTTGGGATCGAGCACGTACGTGACCGGTGCGGCAAATGCGCTCGCGCCGGCGAACAGTGCGGCCGTCGTGGCCAAGAGAATGCGATTCATTGAGTGCTCCTTGAAAAAGTCCGGGTGAATAGGCAACAAACCATTATAATTTTGGTCCGCGAATGATAGCCGATAAAGGTTGATTTTCATGGAATTATTTGAGGCGATCTCGACGCGTGCGTCCGCCGCGCGGCTGGCTGAGCCCGGTCCGACGCCGCAGCACTTGGCGCGCATCTTGGAAGCCGCGGCGCGCGCGCCAGATCACGGCCGCCTCAGGCCGTGGCGGCTCATCGTGCTCGACGCGGCGCTGCGGAGCCGCTTCATCGATGCGGTCGTGGCCGCGCGCCGCGGCCGGCTGCCGGAACCGACCGAAGAGCAGCTGAACATCGAGCGCGAAAAAATTCAGCGCTCCCCCACGATCGTCGTGGTCGGCTGCGCGCCGGTGCGCGACAACGCAAAAGTTCCCGAAGTCGAGCAGCTGCTGAGCGCAGGGGCGGCCGCGCAAAATCTGTTCTTGGCCGCCCATGGGCTCGGCTACGGCGTGATGTGGAAGACCGGGCCCGCTGCCTACGACGCGGGCGTCAAATCGAGCCTGGGGCTGCAGGCGCACGACCATATCGTCGCGATCATGCACCTGGGGACGCGCACGAAGTAGCCGGCGCGCCGCGGATCGAGCGGCCGCGCAGCGAGACGCTCTTGACGAGAGCCCACACCGGCAAGCCGGTCCGCAGCCCCAGGTCGTGGGTCGCGGCGCTCGTGATGCGTGCGAGCAGCGCTGCGCCGCCGATGTCGATCGAAATGAGATCGGCATGCTCGTCGTCGCGGGCGATCGCCGTCACGGTGCCGCGCAGCCGGTTGCGCACGCTGAGCCCGTGCGGCTCCTCGGTCGCAACGATCACGTCGCGTGCGAGGATTTGTACGCGCATCTTGGCTCCAGGCTGCGCGCTCGGCGCTTGCACCGCGAGTTCGCCGCGGCCGACCCGGACCCGCTGCAGCCCCGAGGCGGAGTCGACGCCGAGCACTTCGGCATCGATGACCGAGCCGATCGCGTCGGGACCGATGATCGCGCGCAGCGGCGCCTGCAGGCTCATTTCTCCGATTTCGCCATGTGCGACCGTCTTGCCCGCTTCCATGACGACGAGGTGCGTCGCGAGGCGCAGCACGTCGTCGAATTGGTGGCTCACGTAAACCATCGGAATCGCGAGTTGGTCGCGCAGCATCTCCAGGTACGGCAGGACCTCGTCGCGGCGCGCGGCGTCGAGGGACGCGAGCGGCTCATCGAGCAGCAACAGGCGCGGCTGGCGGAGCAGCGCGCGGCCGATCGCGATTCGCTGGCGCTCGCCGCCCGAGAGCTGGTGCGTCCGGCGCGCGAGCAGCGGTCCCAAGTCGAGCAGATCCACGACTTCATCGAAACGCACGAACACGGGCGCGCGTGCGCGCCGCTCGGCGTAGCGCAGATTCGCCGCGACGCCGAGGTGCGGAAACAGCCGGGAATCCTGGAACACATAGCCGATGCGGCGCGTCTCGGGCTTGACCGCGATGCCGGCCGCGGTGTCGAGCAGCACGCGTCCGTCGAGTTCGACGCGCCCCGAATCCGCGCGCAGCAAACCCGCGATGATGTTGACGAGCGTGCTTTTGCCGCAGCCGGAGCGGCCGAACAGGGCGACCACGCCCGGCGTCGGCATGGCGAATTCTGCCTCGAGCGAGAAGTTCGCGAAGCGTTTCTGGAGCCGGACCTGCAGCATCAGCGCCCGAACCGCCTGCGCAGGCGGCGTGCAAACCATTCCGAGATCAGCAATCCGGCCAAACCTAAGCCGAACGAAATGCTCGCGAGGCGAATCGCCTCGGCGTTTCCATCGGGCAACTGCAACGCGGTGTAGAGCGCGAGCGGCAGCGTGCGCGTTTCGCCGGGAATATTCGAAACGAAGGTGATGACGGCGCCGAACTCGCCGAGTCCGGCCGAGAAGGCGGTCACCGCGCCCGCGAGCACCCCGGGAAGGATCAGCGGCATCGTGATGGTTGCGAAACGGTCCAAGGGTCCCGCGCCAAGAGTCCTCGCGGCGTCCTCGAGGCCCCGGTCGACGTTCTCGAGCGATAGACGGATCGTGCGCACCATGAGCGGAAACGACATGACGGCGGTCGCGAGAGCGGCGCCGTTGCGTGTGAATACCAATTGGATATCGAACACCCGATCGAGCCACCCGCCGATCACGCCGCGCGTGCCGAATACCAGCAGCAGCACGAACCCCACGACCACGGGCGGCAGCACCATCGGCAGATGCACGACCGCATCGAGCACCGTGCGCCCCACGAATCGGCCGCGCGTCAACACCCACGCGATCAAGATAGCGAACGGCAGATTGAGCAGCACGCTGCGGCCGGCGACCGTCAGGCTCAAATAGAGCGCCGTGCTTTCGTCAGGGCTCAGCCAGGCCATCGGCGCTCATCAACCAGAAGCGGTGCAGGACAGCATGCGGCTCGCAGTATACTGGCAAGGCGAGCTTCCATAAGGATCGGATCAATGTCCTATTATCGCGCGGTGGCGCAAGCGGCGGTGCCGGCGCCCGAGCGCATCGGTGTGTTGGCGGTCAACCTCGGCACTCCCGACACCCCGACGTATTTCGCCGTCCAGCGCTACCTCGCCGAGTTCTTGGGCGACCGGCGCGTGATCAACACCTCGCGCTGGATCTGGCTGCCGCTGCTCTATGGCATCGTGCTGCCGCTGCGACCGCTGCGCACCGCCCGCAATTACCGCAAGGTCTGGATGGAGGGCGGCTCGCCGCTCGCGGTCTATTCCCAGCGCTTGACGCAGAAAATCGGCGTGGTGCTGCAGCAGATCGCCGGCGACCGGATCCGCGTCGAACTCGGGATGACCTATGGAAACCCGGGCATTGCGGCGGCGATCGAGCGGCTCGCGCTGCAGAATGTCAGGCGTTTGCTCGTGCTGCCGCTCTACCCCCAGTATTGTTCCTCGACGACGGGATCGGTGTTCGATCGAACTGCCGCGGCGCTGACACGCTGGCGCTGGCTGCCGGAAACACGCTTCGTCAACGATTACCATTCGGACGCCGGCTATCTCGACGCGCTCGCGGATCAGATCCTGAGGAGCTGGGACGAGGCGGGCGAGCGCTCCCACCTGCTGCTTTCATATCACGGAATTCCAGCATCCTACGTCGGCGACGGCGACCCCTATCAGGCGCAGACCGAGGAGACGACGCGCGGCTTGGCCGAGCGCTTGCGATTGTCACCGGGCCAATACACACACTGCTATCAGTCGCGCTTCGGCCGGGTGGTCTGGCTGCAGCCCTACACGGTCGATGCGCTGGCGCAGCTCGCCGGGCGCGGGGTTCGCAAGCTGACGTTCGTGAGCCCCTCTTTCGCGGTCGATTGCCTCGAAACGCTCGAGGAAGCCGCGATCGAGTATCGCGACCGGTTCATCGCCTTGGGCGGCGAGGCCTTTCGCTACGTGCCGGGGCTCAACGACAGCGATCGCCATGCGGAGGTTCTCGCTGCGATCGTGCGTCATCAGATCAAGGGCTGGCTCTAGCTGGAAATGGCCGGATTCGGCCGCGGGATCGCTCCAATAGGCGGACGTAGCCCTGCGGGCCTTGCGTGCAGCATTGCCGCGATGCTAGATTCCGGAGCTATGCGTGTTTCCGCACCGCTTTCTTCGAGCTTTTCGCGCCGCCACCCAGGGCTGCGTCTGCTTGCGCTCCTGCGCCGCTAGGCGCCACTACTCATGCGCTATCGGTCGGCGCTGACAAGACCGGACAGTAATCAGACGTAAGAACCCGAAGCCGCCAATGGCATTGCGATCGCGAGAACATCATGCTGCATAACCCGTCAACGAAATACCGTGCATTCACCCCGATCGATTTGATCGATCGCTGCTGGCCCAGCCGCGCGATCGAAGCGCCGCCCACCTGGTGCAGCGTTGACCTGCGCGACGGCAATCAGGCGCTCATCGAACCGATGGATGCCGTGCGCAAGCGCCGCATGTTCGACTTGCTCGTCAAGGTCGGCTTCAAGGAAATCGAGGTCGGTTTTCCCGCCGCCTCTCAGACGGATTTTGATTTCGTGCGGGAAATCATCGAGCAGAACCTGATCCCCGACGATGTGACGATTCAGGTCCTGACGCAGGCCCGGCCCGAGCTGATCGCGCGTACCTACGATGCGCTCATGGGCGCGCGGCGCGCGATCGTGCATGTCTACAATTCCACTTCGGCGGCGCAGCGGCGCCTCGTATTCCGCATGGATCGTGCCGGTATCGTCGAGATCGCGGTGCGCGGCGCGACTGCGATCCGCGAACATGCGCTGCGGCGCAAAGACACCGAATGGGTGTTCCAATACAGCCCGGAAAGCTTCACGGGGACCGAGCTCGAGTTCGCGGTTGAGATCTGCGATGCCGTGAATGCGGTCTGGGAGCCGACTCCTCAGAACAAGACGATCTTGAATTTACCGTCGACGGTCGAGATGGCGACCCCGAACGTTTATGCGGACCAGATCGAATGGTTTGCGAGACATATCGCCAAGCGCGACTGTCAGATCATCAGCCTGCATCCGCACAACGATCGCGGCACGGGCGTCGCCGCCGCCGAATTGGCGATGATGGCCGGCGCCGACCGCGTCGAAGGCACCTTGTTTGGCAACGGCGAGCGCACCGGGAATGTCGATATCGTGACCTTGGCTCTTAACATGTACACGCAAGGCATTGATCCAAAATTAGATTTCTCTAATATCAACGAAGCGGCGCGTTGCGTCGAAAGCTGCAATGGATTGCCGATCCATCCGCGGCATCCGTACGTCGGGGATCTCGTATTCACGGCCTTTTCGGGTTCGCATCAGGACGCGATCAAGAAGGGCTTGAACGCGCGGACCCCCGATGAAATCTGGGACGTGCCATACCTGCCGATCGACCCATCGGATCTCGGGCGCTCTTACGATTCGATCATCCGGGTCAATAGCCAGTCCGGCAAGGGCGGGGTCGCCTATTTGCTCGAGCGCGACTATCAGCTCGTCATGCCGCGGAGGCTGCAGATCGAATTCAGCCAGGTCGTGCAGACTGCCGCAGATATCAGCGGTAAGGAGCTGACTTCAAAAGAGTTATGGGACTTGTTTACCAGCGAGTACCTCGCGCCGAAGCGTCCCCTGGTGTATCGCTCGCACCAGTTGGCAGCGTCGACCGATGGCGCCGACAGTGAGCGCCTGTCGCTGCAAATCGAGCGCGATGGGCGCCTCGAAACCTTGCACGGCCAAGGCTCCGGTCCGATCGATGCGGTCGTCAAGGCGATCGGACTCGACTTCGACGTGCTCTCCTACGAAGAGCATTCCCGCGGACAGGGGAGCGCCGCCCAGGCCGTCTCCTACATAGAGATCACCACGAGATCGCGGCGTACCTTGTTTGGTGCGGGTATGCACCCCAATATCATTACCGCCTCGCTGCTGGCGGTGTTGTCGGCGGTCAATCGAGCGATTCTCTGCGGAGCGCTGTCGCCGGCCGGCCAAAATGCCCGCACCGGCACTTGAGCTCCCAAGATAGATTGAGAATATATTTCAATTGGTTGATATTTAGAGAGATTATTCTGGATCGGTTTGCGCGAGTTCGGTGGCCCGTCGAGTGGTTTCAGAGGATCGGCAGTTTGCTGATTCGAATTTCGTCACGGCAGTTGAATGCCGGACAGAATCGGCTATAGTGCGCAGCTTCAAAGCGCCCCTGGCGCGGTCGATCCTATTGATTTCAAGGGCTTTTCTCGAACAATGAGCGAACGCGTAGACGAACATTTCGATATCGACGACGAGTTTCTTGGGGAAGCCGAGGAATCTCAGGATTTCGATCCCATGGTGGAGCGAGCGGAGCGACGGCCCAAGGCAACGGCTGCGGCTAAGCGTGGCAAGGCAGCCTGGAGTCGGGTCGAGGACGTGCTTGCCGAGCGACAGTTGGAAAAAGAACTGCGCGACATTTTCGAAGACGAATAGCCGGTTCTCGCCTTGTGAACAGCGCTGCACCGTGGGTGGTCCTCAAATTTGGGGGCACCAGCGTATCGACCGCGCAAAATTGGCGGAATATCGCCGGTGTCGTCCGAGACCGGATTGCCGCCAATCTGCGCCCCGTGGTCGTGCATTCGGCCTTGTCCGGTATTACCGATCGGCTCGAGGCGCTGCTCGGCGCCGCGCTCACCGGCAATCACGCCGCGGCGCTCGAGCGCATTGAGACGACGCATCGCGATCTCGCCGCAAGCCTCGGCATCAGCCCCGGCGAGCGGTTCGAACGATTTTTCGAGGAACTGCGGCGCACTGCCGCCGCAGTCGCGCAGCAACACTTGCTCGAGGACCGGGTCCGCGCGCGCGTCATGGCGATGGGCGAGTTGCTCGCCACCAGTTTGGGCGAGGCGTTTCTCAATGCGCAGCAGCTAGCGACCGACTGGGTCGATGCGCGCGAGGTACTGCGCGCCGAACGGCGCGATAACGCGACCGAGAAGGCCGGGTATTTGTCGGCGACCTGCGATTTCGCGCCGGACGCGGCCTTGCAGGCCGCTTGGCGCAGCCGCGGCCGGATCATTATCACGCAGGGATTCATCGCGGCGAACGAGGCCGGTGAGACGGTGCTGCTCGGTCGCGGCGGGTCGGATACCTCGGCGGCGTACTTTGCGGCGAAGCTGGCGGCGTCGCGCCTCGAAATCTGGACCGACGTTCCCGGCATGTTCAGCGCCAATCCGCGCGACGTGCCGACCGCGCGTCTGCTGCGCTCGTTGCATTACGACGAGGCGCAGGAGATCGCAAGCAACGGCGCCAAAGTGCTGCACCCGCGCTGCGTGATGCCGGTGCGCCAGTACGGCATCCCGCTGCATGTCTATGCGACCCAGGCACCCGGGCTCGAGGGTACGGTGATTTCCGCCGAGGTCGCCGATAGCGCGGCGCAGGTCAAGGCGATCGCGATCAAAAAGGGCATCACGCTCGTCTCGATGGAGAGCCCGGGGATGTGGCATCAAGTCGGATTCCTCGCCGATGCGTTTCAAGTCTTCAAACAACAAGGATTGTCGGTCGACCTGATATCCACCTCGGAAACCAATGTCACGGTGTCTCTGGATCCGACCGCGAACACGCTCGATGCATCGGCTGTCGAGCGGCTGACTGCGGCCTTAGGCGAGCTTTGCCGCGTGCAAGTGCTTGGCCCCTGTGCAAGCTTGAGCCTGCTTGGCCACAACATCCGCGGCATCTTGCCGCAGCTCGGGGCGGCTTTCGAGCTGTTCCAGAACCAGAATATCTACCTCGTGAGTCAGGCCGCCAACGACCTGAACTTCACCTTCGTCATTGACGAGGCCGAGGGCGATCAGCTCGTACGGCAACTGCACGAGCGGCTCATTCAGCGCATCGGCTCGGACAAGGTTCTCGGACCCACCTGGCAGCAGCTGTTTGCGCCCCGTACCGAGGCGCCCGCGGCGGCCGTCGAGTGGTGGCAGGACGATGCCAAGCGCAAGCGCCTGCTCGAAATCGCGGGGCGCGAGTCGGCGGCCTATGTCTACGATGCCGCGAGTCTCGATGCGGCGGTCGCATTGCTCGGTCGCGTGCCTTCGATCGAACGATGGGCCTATGCAATGAAGGCGAATTGGCACCCCGAGATCCTGCGCCGCTTCTATCGGTCCGGTCTGATGCTCGAGTGCGTCTCGCAGGGCGAGCTCGAACAGGTGTTCAGCGTGATTGCGGACGCCGCGCCCGAGCGCGTGCTGTTCACGCCGAACTTCGCGCCGCGGCGCGAATACGAATTCGGATTTCGCAAGGGCGTGCGTGTGACCTTGGACAACCTGCATCCGATCCGGATGTGGCCCGAGGTGTTCAAAGGCCGCGAGATCTTCGTGCGCATCGACCCGGGCGTCGGCCGCGGCCACCACGAGCACGTGCGAACCGCCGGTACCCACTCCAAATTCGGGGTGCCGCTCTCGGAAATCGACGAGCTTCTCGAACTCACGACGAACCTCGGCGTGCGCGTGACCGGGCTGCATGCACACGCGGGCAGTGGCATCTTCAACCCGGCAAATTGGACCGAGACCGGCGCGCTGCTCGCGGATCTGGCGCAGCGGTTCGAACACGTGACGGTCGTCGATCTTGGCGGCGGCATCGGCGTTGCGGACCGCAGCACGACCTGCGGCATGGACTTGAGTGAACTCGAGCGCGGCGTTGCGGCGCTCAAGCGGCGCTTTCCCGCCTTGAGCTTCTGGATGGAGCCGGGCCGGTTCCTGGTCGCGCGCGCCGGTGTGCTCGTCGCGCAAGTCACGCAGCTCAAGGGCAAAGGCGAGGTTCGCTACATAGGGATCGCGACCGGCATGAATTCCCTGATCCGGCCGGCGCTCTACGACGCTTACCACGAAATCGTGAATCTCACGCGCATCGACGAGCCCGCGACGCAGCTTGCGACGATCGTCGGGCCGATCTGCGAATCCGCCGACAAGCTCGGCAGCGATCGCTGGCTGCCGCCCACGCGCGAGGGCGACGTGCTGCTGCTCGCGAATTGCGGCGCCTACGGCTACGCGATGGCATCGCACTATAATTTGCGTGCACCGGCGCAAGAATTCATCATAGACGCATGAAACAAGTCGGCATCATCGGTTGGCGCGGCATGGTGGGCTCGGTGCTGCTCGCGCGGATGCGCGAGGAGCGCGATTTCGACCTGATCGACCCCGTGTTCTTCAGCACCTCGCAGGCGGGCTCCAAGGCTCCGGAGATCGGCCGGGCGGTGTCCGGCGCGGCCGCCGCGGTTGCCGATGCCCACGACATCGACGCGCTCGCGAAGCTGCCGATCCTGATCAGCACGCAGGGCGGCGACTACACCCAGGCGATTCATCCGCGCCTGCGCGCCGCGGGCTGGCAGGGCTACTGGATCGATGCGGCTTCCACGCTGCGCCTGGAAAAGAACGCGATCATCGTGCTCGACCCGGTCAACCTTCCGGTCATGAAGTCGGCGCTGCAGCGCGGCATCAAGGACTACATCGGCGGAAATTGCACGGTGTCGCTGATGCTCATGGCCGTGGGCGGACTGCTGCGCGCGGGTCTCGTCGAGTGGATCACCGCGATGACCTATCAGTCGGCGTCTGGCGCCGGCGCTCAGCACATGCGCGAACTCATCGAACAGATGGGCGCATTGCACCGTTCTGCGGCCGCCGCGCTCGCCGACCCCGCGGCGACGATTCTCGACGTGGATCGGGCGGTCGGTCTGGGACTCGCCGATTCGCAGTTCCCGCACGCCCATTTCGGCGTGCCGCTCGCGGGCAATTTGATCCCCTGGATCGACAAGGATCTCGGCAACGGCCAGAGCCGCGAGGAATGGAAGGCGGGCGTCGAGGCCAACAAGATCTTGGGCACCGAGGCGCAGCCGCTCATCGTCGAGGGCATTTGCGTGCGCGTCGGCGCGATGCGCTGTCACAGCCAAGCGCTCACGATCAAGCTCAAGCGCGACGTCGGTTTGCGCGAGATCGAGGCGCTGATCGGCGCGGACAATGACTGGGTCAGGGTCATACCGAACGAGCGCGAAGCGACGATTCGGGAGCTGTCGCCCGCCGCGGTCAGCGGCCGCATGCACATTCCGATCGGGCGCTTGCGCAAGCTCGCGATGGGTCCCGAGTACCTCTCGGCATTCACGGTCGGGGATCAGCTGCTGTGGGGCGCGGCGGAGCCGCTGCGCCGCACGATGCGCTTCCTGTTGGGCGCGCCTACTGCATGAGCCCGGCGCGCACGTCCGCGTGCGTGAACAGCTCGATGGGCACGGCGTTTGCGTCCCAGATCTGCGCGCAGTATTCGCGGATCGTGCGGTCCGACGAGAATTTTCCGCTGCGCGCCGTATTGAGGATCGACATGCGTGTCCAGCGCTCGGTATCGGCGTAAGCGGCTGAGACCTTTTCCTGGCAATCGACGAACGACTGGAAGTCGGCGAGCACCATGTAGGGATCGTGGTGCATCAGGCCGTCGGTGAGCGGCCGGAACAGCTCGGTGTCGCCGCGCGAGAAGAATCCGCTGCGGATCAAGTCGACGACGTCGCGCAGCTTCTGGTTGCCGTTGTAATAGTCCATGGGCTGATAGCCGCGCGCCTTGAGCGCATAGACCTCCGGCGTACTGAGTCCGAACAGGAAAAAATTGTCCGCGCCGACTTCGGCGCGAATTTCGATGTTCGCGCCGTCGAGCGTGCCGATCGTCACGGCGCCGTTCATGCAGAACTTCATGCAGCCGGTTCCGGAGGCCTCTTTGCCCGCGGTCGAAATCTGCTCGGAGAGATCCGCCGCCGGGTAGAGTCGCTGGCCGTTGGTGACGCCGAAATTGGGCAGGAACACGACCTTGATCCGGCCGTTCACGTCCGGGTCGCGGTTGACGACGTCGCCGACCGAATTGATGAGCTTGATGATCAGTTTGGCGACGCGGTAGCTCGGCGCCGCCTTGCCGCCGAAGATGAAGGTGCGCGGCAGCACCTGCAGCGACGGGTTCGACTTGATTGCGTGGTAGAGCGAGACGATGTGCAGGACCTGCAGATGCTGGCGCTTGTATTCGTGGATGCGCTTCACGAGCACGTCGAACATCGTATCGGCGTCGATGACGATGCCGGTGTCGTGCATTGCGAGCGTCGCGAAGTCCCGCTTGTTGCCCTGCTTGATCTGGCGCCACCGCGCGCGAAACGCCGCATCGTCGGCGAGCGGCTCGAGCGCCCGCAGCTTCGAGAGGTCCTTGACCCAGCCATCGCCGATGTGGTCGGTGATCAACTGCGAGAGTTTCGGATCGCTCAGCAGCATCCAGCGCCGCGGCGTCACGCCGTTGGTCTTGTTGCTGAATTTCTGCGGCCACAGGTCGTAAAAATCGCGCAGCAGGTCGGTCTTCAGCAGGTCGGAGTGCAGTTCGGCGACGCCGTTGATCGCATGGCTGCCGACGCAGGCGAGGTGCGCCATGCGCACGAAGTGCTCGCCGCTCTCGTCGATCAGCGAGAGCCGCGATATGCGTCCCTCGTCGCCGAGAAAGCGAATCCGCACCTCGTCGAGGAAGCGGGCGTTGATTTCATAAATGATCTCGAGGTGGCGCGGCAGGATCTTTCCGAACACCGCGAGCGGCCAGCGCTCGAGCGCCTCGGGAAGCAGCGTGTGATTGGTATACGCGAAGGTCTTGGTGGTCACGGCCCAAGCATCGGACCACGGCAGCAGATAGACATCGACGAGCAGGCGCATGAGCTCGGGAATCGCGATCGCCGGATGGGTGTCGTTCAACTGCACCGCGAACTTCTCGTGAAACCGCTCGACCGGGATCTTTTGAGTCCGCAGGATGCGCATCATGTCCTGCAGCGAGCACGAGACGAAGAAGTATTGCTGTTCAAGGCGCAGCTCCTTGCCGCGCAGCTGCTCGTCGTTCGGATAGAGCACCTTGCTCAAGTTTTCCGAG
Source organism: uncultured Gammaproteobacteria bacterium (assembly GCA_963782845.1). Taxonomy (GTDB): domain Bacteria; phylum Pseudomonadota; class Gammaproteobacteria; order Steroidobacterales; family Steroidobacteraceae; genus Bog-1198. The sequence goes on from CAWALM010000006.1 coordinate 244,578, forward strand.
GTGACTTTTTGATTGACGGCTCCGTAGTAATCGCCGCTGTTGAAGATCGCGAAGTCGAAGGACTCGGGCGCCTCGGCCCTCCAGAGGCGCAGCGTATTGGCGGTGTTCGAGAGGTAGCCGAGGATCGGTGTGTCGTAGGGCACGCCGTTGACGATGCGCTCCGGCAACCAGCGCACGCGCATGTTGTGGTTGGCATCGGTGTAGTGGTCGACGCTGCCGCCGAAATAGACATCGACGGTCCATTCGGGGCGCATCAGTTCCCAGGGATTGCCGAAGCTCAGCCACTTGTCGGTCTTTTCGACCTGCCAGCCGTCGACGATCTCCTGGCGGAAGATGCCGAATTCATAGCGGATGCCGTACCCGAGCGATGGCACCTCGAGCGTCGCGAGCGAGTCGATGAAGCAGGCCGCCAATCGGCCGAGGCCGCCGTTGCCGAGGCCGGGCTCGGCCTCCTCGGCGAGCAGCTCATCGAAGTTCAATCCGAGTTCGGTGATGCCTTCCTTGACGCGATCGTAGATCCCGAGGTTGATGAGATTGTTGCCGAGATGCGGACCCATGAGGAATTCCGCGGAGAGGTAGGCTACGGTGCGCGAGCCGTGCTTGGTGTAGTTGGCGGCCGTGCTGATCCAGCGCTGCAGCATGCGGTCGCGGACCGCATAGGCGAGCGCCATGTAATAGTCGCGCTTGGTCGCAAGCCCCGGAAACTTGCCCTGCATGTAGAACAGGTCGTCGAGGAACGCGGTCTTGATCGCCTCTTTGCCGAGCGCGGTGCGGTCTTCGTCGAGATCCGGCTGATCTTTGGGCGCTCGCGGCTCAGAGCTCATCGTGCCACTCGAAGCCGTCGCGCCCGATCAGCGCGCTCGAGGCCGCCGGCCCCCAGCTTCCCGCGATGTAGCTCTTTGGCCGCTCGTCGAATTGCTGCCACCCTGCGATGATCGGATCGATCCAGCGCCAAGCGGCATCGAGTTCGTCGCGGCGCATGAACAGCGTGAGATTGCCCTTGACCGTGTCCATCAGCAGCCGCTCGTAGGCATCGAGGCTGCGGGTCTTGAAGGTCTCACCGAGGTCGAGCGCGAGCTTCACGGGCTTCAAGCGCATGCCCTCGCCGGGATTCTTCGCGAGGATCGTCAAGGTGATGCTTTCGTCGGGCTGCAGCCGGATCACGAGCAGGTTCGCGCCCTCGGTGATCGGCGGCCGCTCGAAGATCGGGTGCGGCACGTCGTCGAAGGTCACGACGAGTTCCGTGAGCCGGTCCTGCAGGCGTTTGCCGGTGCGCAAGTAGAACGGCACGCCCGCCCAGCGCCAGGTGTCGATCTCGACCTTGAGGGCGACGAAGGTCTCGGTCGTGCTGTCGGGGGAAATGTCGGCCTCGTCGAGATACCCGGGCACCGACAAGCCGCGGACCGAGCCGGCCCTGTACTGGCCGCGCACGGTTTTGATCAGCACGTCGCGGTCACGCAGCGGCCGCAGCGCCCGCAGCACCTTGAGTTTCTCGTCGCGCACGGCATCCGGATCGCTGCTCGCGGGCGGCTCCATCGCCATGATGCAAAGCAGTTGCAGCAGATGGTTTTGCACCATATCGCGCAGCGCGCCGGTCGAATCATAGAACTGGCCGCGCCGCTCGACGCCGAGTTCCTCGGCGACCGTGATCTGCACGTGCTTGATGAGGCCGCGGCGCCACAACGGCTCGAACAGCGCGTTGCCGAAGCGCAGCGCCATCAGATTCTGCACCGCTTCCTTGCCGAGATAATGGTCGATGCGGTAGATCTGCTTCTCGGTGAAGACCGCGCCGACGTGATGATTGATCAATTCCGCGGACGCCACATCGTTGCCGAGCGGCTTTTCCAGAACCACGCGCGAGATCGGCGTGACGAGTCCCGCCTTCGCGAGGTTGTCGGTGATCAGCGCGAACAGCGTCGAGGCCGTCGAGAAGAAGAACACGCGGATGAGGTTTTCGCGGCCGCGCAGCGCTGCGCCGAGCGCCGCGTAGTCCTGCAGCGATGCGGCATCGACCTTGATGTAGTCGATGAGCTTGCAGAACGCCTGCCATTTCTCCGCGTCGAATTCCTTGCCGAGAAATTCCCGGCAAGCGGTTTCCGCATGCCCGATGTAGACCTCGCGGGAGAGCGGCGAGCGCGCGATCCCGAAAATCCGCGATGCCTCGCTGACCTGTCCGTCCGCATGGCGGCGATACAGCGCGGGCAGTAGTTTGCGGGTCACGAGATCGCCCGTGCCGCCGAACAGCAACATGTCGAAATCAGGAAGTATGGTCACCGTCGTCGAGATTCCTTATGGGTGGCGGCGCAGCGTAGCATCTGGCGCGGCCCTCTTGTAGGCCTTGCCGATATGGCACAATGATGCATGGCGACAGGACAATCCAAGCTCGATGCGCGTGTACGGGACGTAACCTTGCGCATCCGGGAGCGCAGCAGCGGTCCGCGCGCCGACTATCTCGCGCGAATGCAGGCCGCTGCGGGCCGCGGAACGGCGCGCCAGGGCCTCTCGTGCACCAATCTTGCGCACGGTTTCGCGGCATCGGAGCCCGGCGACAAGGCGGCGCTGCGTCAGTTGCGCTGGCCGAATCTCGCGATCGTCTCTTCTTACAACGACATGTTGTCGGCACACCAGCCGCTCGAGCGCTATCCGGCGCTGATCAAGCGCGCGGCGCGCGAGGCGGGCGCCGTCGCGCAATTCGCGGGCGGGGTACCGGCGATGTGCGACGGCGTGACCCAGGGTCAGCCCGGCATGGAATTGTCGCTGTTCAGCCGCGACGTGATCGCGATGGCTACCGGCGTCGCGCTGTCCCACAACATGTTCGACGCCGCGCTGTGTTTGGGCATCTGCGACAAGATCGTGCCCGGCTTGCTCATGGGCGCGCTCGCGTTCGGTCACCTGCCGGTCATCTTCGTACCGGGCGGTCCGATGCCCTCGGGCGTGCCGAACAAGGAGAAGGCGCGAATTCGCGAGCTGTATGCGGAAGGCAAGGCGGGCCGCGACGAGTTGCTCGACAGCGAGGCGGCGAGCTATCACACCGCCGGCACCTGCACGTTCTACGGCACCGCCAACAGCAACCAAATGCTCATGGAGGTCATGGGCTTGCACCTGCCGGGCGCGGCCTTCGTGGCGCCCAACACGCCGCTACGCGACGCGCTGACGGCGGCGGCCGCGCGCCGCGCCGCCGCGATCACCGCGCAGGGCTCCGAATACCTGCCGCTCGCCTCCGGGATCGACGAGCGTGCGATCGTCAACGCGATCGTGGGCCTGCTCGCGACCGGCGGCTCGACCAATCACACGATGCACCTGGTCGCGATCGCGCGCTGCGCCGGTATCACGGTCAATTGGGACGACTTCAGCGATTTGTCCGCGGTCGTGCCGCTGCTCGCGCGCATCTATCCGAACGGCAGCGCCGACATCAACCGCTTTCAGATCTGCGGCGGCACCGGCTTTCTGATCCGCGAGCTGCTCGATGCCGGATTGCTGCACGAAGACGTCACGACGGTCATGGGCGCGGGACTTCGCGCCTATGCGCAGGAGCCCTGGCTCAACGAGGGCGCGCTCGCCTGGCGCGCTGCGCCGGCAACGAGTGCCGATCTCGAGGTGCTGCGCCCGGCCTCGAATCCGTTCAGCGCACACGGGGGATTGCAGCTGCTGACCGGCAATCTCGGACGCGCGGTGATCAAGACCTCGTCGATCGTGGGCAAGCAGCGTCGTGGAGGCGCCCGCGATCGTGTTCGACGACCAAGAAGAGGTCATCACGGCCTTCAAGCAGGGCAGGCTCGCGAGAGACTTCGTCGCGGTGTTGCGCTTTCAAGGGCCGCGCGCGAACGGCATGCCGGAGTTGCACCAGCTGACGCCGTCGCTCGCGTCCCTGCAGCGCAAGGGCTTTCAGGTCGCGATCGTCACCGACGGGCGCATGTCGGGCGCATCCGGCAGCGTGCCGGCGGCGATTCACCTCACGCCCGAAGCCGTCGAGCGGCGGACCGCTCGCGCGCGTTCGCGACGGCGACATCATTCGGCTCGATGCCGACGAGCGGCGTGCTCGAGGCCAAGGTACCCGAATCGGTCTGGCGGCTGCGCGAAGCGAGCCGGCTCGATCACATCCGCAATGAGCACGGGACCGGAAGGGAATTGTTTGCGTCGTTTCGGCGTTGCGCGGGGGACGCGGAGGCCGGCGCGATATCACTGTTCTAAAGAGGGCTACTGCGTGGATATACGCGATATCGTAGGGCTAGCGCCCGTGATCCCGGTGCTGACCATCACCGAACTCGATCACGCGGTGCCGCTTGCGCGCGCGCTCACGGCGGGCGGTCTGCGGGTGCTCGAGGTGACCATGCGCACGCCCGTGGCGCTCGATGCGATCGAGGCGATGCGCAAGGCCGTGCCCGAAGCGATTGTCGGCGTCGGCACGCTGACGCGCGCGGTGGATTTCGCGGGCGCGAATCGGGTCGGCGCGCAGTTCGGCGTGACCCCGGGGCTGACGCCGGAGCTAGCCGCCGCGGCGCGCGGCGCGCGCTTTCCGCTGCTGCCGGGCGTGATGACGCCCACCGAACTGATCGCCGCGCGCGCACAGGGCTTCAGCGTTCTCAAGTTATTTCCCGCACATCAAGCCGGCGGGATCCCGATGCTCCAAGCGCTCGGCGCGCCGTTTCCCGACGTGCAATTTTGTCCGACAGGTGGAATTACGCGCAGCACAGCGCCCGATTATCTCGCGCTGTCGAACGTGGTTTGCGTCGGCGGCTCGTGGGTCGCGCCGCGCCAGCTCGTCGAGCGCGGCGATTGGGCGGCGATCGAGGAACTAGCGCGCGACGCGGCAGCGCTGCGCAAGCCCTGAACTCACCGGGCCGACGGCGCCTCGCCGAAGCCGGCTTCACGCCCGGCAGCGGCCGCGTGCGCCCGCAGCCGCAGCCGAAATTCGCGCCGCACCAGCCAGAGACTGAATAGCGCCTGCAGCGCAACGCTCACAACCGACACATACCACAGTTCGGTCAACTGAAAGCCCGGCTGTGCCGAGAGCCAAAGCGAGGGCGCGATGAAGCTCAGGATGCGGCTCCCGGAGCTCAACACCACGGGCAGCGTGTTGCCGAGCCCCTGAAAAACGCCCGAGCATGTGAATACCAGCCCGGTTGCGACGAAATTCCACGAGCAGATTTGCAGGTATTGCGCGCCGACGGCCTGAGCGGCGGGAACCGCGGTGAATGCGCGAATGAACAGCGGCGCCTGCCATTGGCACCACAGGCTCAAGAGCAGCATGATCCCTGCGCCCGTGATGCTCGCGAACACGAACGTCTCGCGGACCCGCCCGAATTTGCCGGCGCCGAAATTCTGGCCGACGATCGGCGCGGTCGCGAACGCCACCGCCATCGCCGGAAGAAACAGACTCTGCATGACGCGCATGCCGACGCCGAAGCCGGCCTGCGCGTCGGGGCCGAAGCGGCGGATGATCCAGTATATGACACCGAGATAGACGAACATCAGTGCGAATTCACCGCCGGCCGGCAGGCCGATGCGCAGCAGCCGTCCCCAAGTCGCGACTTGCGGCCGCCACGCGGCCGGATCAAACGCCACGAATTTCTCTAGACGGTGAAAATAGGCCGCGAGCAACACGACGCCGACGGCCACCGACAGCGAGCTCGCGAGCCCCGCGCCGGCGACGCCCATGCCGCCTCCGAAACCGACGCCGGCGATCAGCACCGGTGCGAGCACCGCGTTCAAGATCACGGTAATCACCTGCACGAACATCGTCGGCTTGACGATGCCGGTGCCGCGCAGTGCCGAGCCCAGCGCGACGATCGCGAACTGCAGCGCGAGGCTCGGCAGAAACCAGTACAAATAGGTCACTCCGGCATGCTGCGTCGCCGTGTCGGAACCCAGCAATTGCAAGAACCACGACGCAAATCCATAACCGCAAACCAAGGTGAGCAGTGCGCAGAGCGCCGCGAGCACGAGACTTTGATTGAACACGAGCGTCGCATCGGCGCGGTCCTTGCGCCCGACCGCGTGCGAAATCAGCGTCACCGTGCCGACGCCGAGCACCTGCGTGAGCGCGAGCACAATGAAGGTTGCGTTGCCGGCCGCCCCGACGCCCGCAAGCGAGGCATCGCCGAGGCGTCCGACGAAGAACAGGTCGATCAGAAAATACAGCGTCTGGAACAGCATGCCCGCGGCCATCGGCACCGCCATGTGCACGACATGTCTGCCGATCGAACTCTCAGTGAGATCCTTCATCGCTTACTCCGCGCGCAGCGCCTCGCCGCAGCAGACGGGGCGCAACTTAGCACAGCCGATTGCGCGGAGGCGAGCCGCTGAACGCAGGCTTGCACCGCGATCCCCGCGGCGCGGCGGCGGCCGGCGGCCGGCGGCTCGCCTTGACAATCATGGTAAGATTTCCCATCCCCAACCACATCTCGGCGGAACGGATCTACGCATGACCGATCGATTGACCGAACTCTTGGCTGAACGCCCTTGGCTGCTCGCCGATGGGGCAACTGGCAGCAATTTCTTCGATCGCGGCTTGCAGTCGGGCGATGCGCCGGAGCTGTGGAATGTCGACCATCCGGAGCGCGTGGCCGATTTGGAGCGCGCGTTCGTGGAGGCGGGCGCCGACATCATCCTGACCAACAGCTTCGGGGGTACGCGCTATCGCTTGAAACTCCACAAAGCGGAGTCGCGCGTCGCAGAACTCAACGAGCAGGCCGCGCGCATTGCGCGCCAGGAAGCGGACCGCGCCGACCGGCCGGTACTGGTAGCCGGCAGCATCGGCCCGAGCGGCGAGATCCTCGAGCCCCTCGGCACGCTGAGCCGCGACGACGCCCGCGACGCATTCGCCGAACAAGCCGTCGCGCTCGCGCGCGGCGGCGCGGACATCTTGTGGATCGAAACGATGTCGTCGGTCGAGGAGACCGAAGCGGCAGTCGCCGGTGCGCGCGCGGCGCAGCTGCCGATCGTCGCAACCTTGAGTTTCGACACCAACGGACGAACCATGATGGGCATCACGCCGTCCGAACTCGCCGACCTGCACCGCCGCCATGGGCTTGCCGCCTGCGGCAGCAATTGCGGCGTCGGCCCATCCGAGCTGGTTGCCTCGATCGTCAATCTCGCGACGGCCTCCGACGCCTCGTCGGTGCTGGTTGCAAAGGCCAATTGCGGGATACCGCAATTCGTCGACGGCGCGATCCGCTTCAGCGGCACGCCGGAATTGATGGCGCGATACGCCTGTCTCGCGCTCGACGCCGGCGCTCGAATCATCGGCGGTTGCTGCGGCACGACGCCCGAGCACCTGCGCGTGATGCGCCGCGCGCTCGAGCAGCACGTACGCGGCTCCGTGCCGGATCTCGCGACGATCGAGGCAAAGCTCGGCACCATATCGACCGGTGCGAGCGCGCAGCTGCGCGGCGATATGGATCGCCTATCGGGCGCGGCACCCGGCGCGGCGGGCAGACGACCGGCCAGCCGACGCGCGGCGCGCGAAGGCGTGCAGCGCTAAACGGCGCGGTTCCGCCGCGCAGTTCTGCCGCACGAATCCGCTCGCGACTCGTGCCGCGAGTCACGCTGCGATGCCGATTGCGCGCGATTCGCGGCGCGCACCTGTCGAGATCGTAATGCGGATTTCAAGGGATCCCTGTCAACGCCAGGCGCCGGCTGCCGTTCTCGAACTCGTTACCCATCCAATCAGCGCAGGGGAGATCGACGATGCGGCTCAAAGCTTCAGTTTTCGCGATGGGTGTAGGCGCGCTGGCCGCATTATCGGCTTGCGATGGGTCGGGCTACGGACACGGACTGGGCGGTGGGCCGCCGCCCTCGGCAATCAGCTATGTCGGCACGACCGGCGTGTTCGCCGCGTGGGCCGATGCAACGAGCGGCGCATTTGCGTTTGCGCCGATCGGCAGCTACGCGGGCAAGAAGCAGATATTGCGCGGCAGTGTGGACTTCCTCTCCGGGATGAGTCTCGGCCAGCCGGCCGGAGTTGAGGTATACAAAGGTTCCGACGGCCACATTTATGCGCTCGATCTGACGTCGCATGGTGCGCCGCAAGCCCAACGATTGTCCGCGGAGACCGCGGCAACGATCGATGACACCTGTACGCTTTCGGGAACCGCGGTCGCGGGCGCCAATTACGATTATGTCGGCGTCTACTTCACCGCCGATCTGCAAAATCCCACGAATTCTTCGTACATCTATCGGCTTCCGGGACCCGACGGAGTCTGCAACACGGCCGACGATCTGTTCCGCATGGTCAAGACCGGCATGTCGGCGAGCGACGCGCCGATCGCCGTGGCGGGAATGCCGGTGGCGACGCTGCGCAGCGCCGACGGCGGCATCGCCGGGTTCATCGTGAAGAGCGGCGCGACGCTGCAGCTCGTCGACGCGAATTTCGCGAATCCGGTCGTGCTCGGCAGTTTCGCCGCACCGATCGGCGTCGCCGTCGCACTGCCGGTCGGCACGACGCAGGGCTATCCGACCGGACAGCTTTACGTCGTCGACGGCAACATCGTGTTCGTTGATTACGCCGCGCACACGATCTCGCGGAGCCTATTCACGATTCCCAATTGGCTGCCGACCGCGGCCGGGGCGTTGTTCGCGGCCTCGCCGACCAGCCTTTATTTCTCGATCAATACCCCGCAGGTCGGCGCGACGCCGGCGTATACGACCATTTACTCGATGCCCGCCGACGGCAGTGCCCAGCCGATCGTCGTCGACACTGAACCGGGCCGCGTCGCGACGCTGCTGTTTCCGGTCATGGGATCGAACCTGCTCTGGGGCGTCGAAGATCCAACCTACACGATTCGCTCAATGCCGGCCGCGGGCGGTTCGGCCGCGGCGCTGTTTGCGAGCGCCGCGAATGCGGGCACGTTTATCGCGACGGCCACGACCGTGTACTTCGAAACCTGGTTCCAGGCCAACGACGCGGCGACGAGTACGATTACCCGCAGCGGCACCGAGTCCGGTATCGTCGGCCTCGATGGCACCGTGATTCAAGCGCCGCTCGCGGATTCGACGTTCGTCAACGGCGGCGAGCAATTCCCCTGGCCCGACGACAGCACGACCACGACGACGCCCTACGAGACCGTCTTCGAGGTGCAGGGGCTCACGCCCGTGACGGTCACGAACCTCGCGACCGGCGAGCGCTATGTATACGACGGCGTCAGCGGCGCATCGCTGCTGGCGATCGACACCAGTTCGAACCAGGTCGTCGCGACCGTCGGGACACTCGCGGCCGGCAGCGCGACCAGCCTCAGCGGCACATTCCGCGACGGCGCGCATACCGGGTTTCTCGAAGCGTCGAACGCCCTGTCGACCGAAGACCCGATGACCCGGGATTTGTACCTGCTCAATTCTCGCGGTAGTGCCAGTCTGCAGGCGGTCGCTGGAACTCTCTGAGCGCCTTGCTGCGCCACCGCACCCGCCGGCTGCGGCTGTGGTTGGTTTGCGCGGCTGGTGGTATGCTGGGAACTCTGGAGTTCCGTTCAATGCATGCTGTTGCTCGTGCGGGTTTCTGGGGATCACTGTGTGATCTGGCGGGGGCTGTTGCGCTCGCCGCTTTGACCTCTGCATCGATATTCACATCCGCCTCGGCGGCCGGTCAGACCGCGCCGGCACCCGCCCCGGAGAATTCGACGGTTGCGACCACCGTGACCGGGCCCTCGGCCGCAGCCGCGGCGGCGACCGCGGCGGCCGCGGCGAATGCATCCGCGAATGCGTCGATTGACGAGTTGTCAGAAATCGTCGTCCAGGGCCGCGGCCCGCGTTTCGTGTCGCCGACGCGCCGCGACGAGATCGGCCGGATTTGGGCACCCGTGAGCATCAATGGCCAGGGGCCGTTTCGACTCGTGCTGGATACCGGCGCGAGCCATTCGGGAATCACGCGCATCGTCGCTTTGGTGCTCGGTATCCCAACCAACCTGAGTCGGCCGGTGCTGTTGAGCGGCGTTACCGGGTCGACCAAAGTCCCGACGATCCAAGTCGACAACTTGAGTGTCGGCGAGTTGTCGGTCGAATCGACGGTCTTGCCGATCCTGCCGGATGCCTTCGGCGGCGCCGAGGGTGTGCTTGGCTACGAAGGGCTGGTTGACAAGCGGGTATACATCGACTTTCGGCATGACATGCTGACGATCACCTACTCGCGCGGCGAACGGGCCGGGCAGGGTTATCTGACGATCCCGTTCCGCTCGGTCGGTGGCCAGCTCGTCGTCATCGACGCATACGTCGGCCACGTGCGCACCAAGGCAATCATCGATACCGGTGGTCAAACCACGATCGCAAACACGGCGCTGCGAAGGGCGCTCGCACGACGTGCAGTGCAGCCCGAGGGGCGGCCGGACGAAATCATCGGCGTGAGTCTTGTGGCCGAAAAGGGCGAGATCATCAGGACGCCCGACATCGAGCTCGGCGCGATCAAGATCCGCGATTCCGGCATCACCTTTTCGGATGTCACGATTTTCAAGCAATGGAAGCTGCTCGACGAGCCCGCGGTGTTGGTCGGCATGGACGTGCTGGGATTGCTCGACACGCTGATCATCGATTACCGCCGCCACGAGCTGCAGCTGCGCATGGATACGCGCAGCTAGGAGTGTGGGCGGTAGGATTTCACAGCGGCAGGATGGCGCATGCCTACCCGCTGGCGCCCCTATTCACCGGAGCGGGAATTGCTGCTCCCGACCTCGCTTTTCATGTTTCCGGCGCATCGCACGATCCGGGAGTTTCGCCAGCTGCACTGTCAAACAGCGCGAGCGACAGTGCCGGTCTGAAGCCAATGATTGAACAGGCCGAGTGCAATACCGGACTGTGTCCACAGATGACGCTGGTCTATAGGGGAACCGGTGTTTGGCTGGATCAAGCAGGTTCTGGGATTTCGATGCTTCAGCCTATGCGGCTTCGCTGCGGGGATTGGCGCCGGGACCCGAGACTTGGCCGATTGCGCCGACCGGCGCGGAATGGCAAACTTTGCCAATTTTCTGATTATCCGTTCGGAGTGGTCTCGATGTCGACAATGAATATTTCGCTGACGCCGCAACTCGAAAAGCTCGTGCTGGATCGCGTCAAGTCGGGCCGCTACACCTCGGCAAGTGAGGTCATTCGAGAAGCGCTGCGGCTGCTCGAAGCCCATGATCGGGCGTTCGACGAGGGACTCGTGCAGCTGCGCGCGGAGATTGACGCCGGGTTACAGCAGATTGACGAGGGCAAGGAGTCACCGTTCGATGCTGCGGCGGTGGAGCGCATCAAGCGCCGTGGCCGTGAGAAGCTCGCTGAATTGAAGAGCGCGAAGCGTTGAGCCACGCGGTCTTCTCAGCATTTGCGGAGGGCGACCTTGCGGAGATTTGGGTATCGATCGCGATCAATCCGATGGAGACTGCAGATCGGTTTGTCGAGGAACTGCGCGAACGCGCGCAGCGGATTGCGGAGCAACCGCTCATGGGGGCTGAGCGGCCAGAGTTCGGCGAAGAACTGCGTAGCTTTCCGCATGGAGACTTTCTCGTGGTCTATCGGCCGACGGCGTTTGGCATCGTGATTGCTCGCGTCGTCCACGGCGCCCGTAATCTGCGGCGATTGGTGGTCCCATGGGAGTAGCGCCGCATTTGGGGCCGCCAGGAATGCAGCGCCTGGCGCGGCGAAGCGAGGCGATGTGAATCAACTGAACGACCGATCGAGTGCGACGATGTCGGCGAGCGAGACACGCGAGCGCTTGCGACCTGACAGTGCGGTGGGATTGCGCCGCGGCGCAGACAGGAACACACCGACGGTGCGCAATGGCTAAGGAAACACGCGTGCTAGGGCGGGGCTTGGGGGCACTGTTGGGCGCGGAACCGCGCGCGAGTGCGAGCCGTGGTGGCGGCACACTGCCGATCGGCCTCATGCAGCCAGGGACGTTTCAGCCGCGGCGGGCGATTCAGCAAGAGCCGCTCGAGGAACTCGCGGCCTCGATCAAGGCAAACGGGGTCATTCAGCCGATCGTGCTGCGCGCCTTGCCTCAGGGCGCCGTAGGAGGCGCTCGCTACGAGATCGTCGCGGGTGAGAGGCGTTGGCAGGCTGCGAAACTTGCAGGTCTCGCGGACATTCCGGCGATCGTGCGGGATCTTACCGATGCGCAGGCCGTCGCGGTTGCGCTCATCGAGAACATCCAACGCGAGGAGTTGACGCCGGCCGAGGAGGCAAGGGCGCTGAAGCGCCTCGCCGAGGAGTTTTCGTTGACCCACGCGGACGTGGCGGAGGCGGTCGGGCGGTCGCGGGCGGCCGTGTCCAACCTCATCCGGCTGCTCGATTTGCCGCAGGAAGTCGTTGCGCTCATCGACGCCAAGGCACTCTCGATGGGACACGCGCGGGCCTTGCTCGGGCTCGAGGATGAGGGGGAGCGAGTGCGGCTTGCGCGGGCGGTCGCCGAGCGGGGGCTCTCGGTGCGAGAGGTTGAAAACCTCGTGCGGCGGGCGGCGGAGCCGACGAATAGCGGCGAGCAGAAAAAGGCGCCGTCCGCAGCGGCGATTCGCGAGGTGTTGAAGACGAAATCGGTGCGCGTCGAGCTACAGCAGAAGGCGAGTGGAGCGGGGAAGCTCGTGGTGGAGTTCGCGGATGCGGGAGCGCGGGACGCGATCATGGAGGCCATACGGGTTGCGGTCGGGTTTCGCAGCGAGGATTCGGCGGAGTAAGTGGCCTGGGGGGGAAGCACTCTTCGTGCTGGCGTCCCGGGACGCGGTTCGGCGGGGAGGGATTCGGGGCATGGCGGACATCGAGTGGGTTTTTCTCACCTCGGCGCCAAACGGGCCTGCTGCGCAGGCCTTGGCGGGCTCGCTGCTCGCGCATGGGGTCGCAACGCGCATCGAGGCGGGATCGGACCTGCTGGGTGAGGTGGGTCCGTGCGGGATTTTCGTGGGATTGGCGCAGGTGCATCGGGCGCGATGGTTGCTGAAACTCGGGGAATTCTCGGAAGCGGAGCTGGATTTTCTCGCGACCGGGCGCCTCCCAGGCGAGGATTCAGGCTGACGGCATCGTGATCGCGCGCGCTCGCTGGTGTGGAGCGGGGCTTTACGGCGGCGATCGTTTGCAGCGACGCCGAATCGACGCACATTCGTGATGAGGGGTTACTCGTTGGCCAAGCAACCACGTCGATTCGTGAGGAGAGCGCCGAGCAGAGTCGACAAGGCCCGGCTCGTTGATCTTCGAGTGACCGACATGGGAGCGGGCGACGCGGCCTGGTGGGACGCAAAGGTCGGTAGTAAACAGATTCCGCTGCCGCGTGCCGATCGGCATTGGGTTTGGTCGGTGCTCTTGCCGATGTGCCACTTGGTGCAACTCGCCAAGCGGCGCCACTGTCGAGCGCTGGTGATTTGGGCGCGCAATGATGCGGGCCGATTCTTGAGAGTCGGCATGTCGATGCTCATTGAGAGCTACCCGTACTTGGATGCTGCGCAAAACCTCGACTCACATTTTGTGTGGTTCATCAGTGCCGCGGACCCGCGGATTCTCCAAGCAGATTTTGGGATGACTCATCCGCCGGCCTTGGGCCGCGCGCTGTTGGACAATGCGGTCGTATTGAGCCAAAACGCGGGCCTCGGGGGCCGAATCGGTCTGCATGCCGCTGCGGCAGGCGGCGGCACACTGTTGAACGTCTACCGGAGTTGCGGTCTAAGACAGTTGCAGGAGACTGCGAAATTGCCTGTGAGGGCCGAGAACGATGGTCGCTTCTTCATCGCCGATGAGACACAAGCGGAGGCGATGGCCGAGATGCTTGATCCTTGTCGTTAGGGAAGCGCAGGGGCTTCGGCGTATAGTATTGATTCGGGTCGACAATTCAAGGCTTGGTATCGGTAAATTATGAGTAAATTCATGCAGTTAGAGGCGAGCAAGGCGGCTACCTTAGGCGCGGTCGTGGAGGCCGTTACACGCCTCAGTACCTACCCGGAAGCGCAAATCCTGGCGCTCGTCTCGGCAGGTAAACTCAAAGAGTTGTTTCCGTTTCGCCCGACACGCCCCGAGGTGCTTCCGCGGGATACGGTCGAAGAGCGCGAGCTCGTTGAAGCCTCCGCGATGCCGCTGAGTCGCGAGCAGCGTGATGCGCTGGTTCAATCCAGTATGCCGAGTGCGTCGACGGCACGTTCGGTCGCAGCGGGCACTCGTCGGCGTCGGGCAGGCAAGAAATCCTCCTAAGGCTTGCTGCAAGCCGGTCGAGCTGAATCCGAGGCGAAGGCTGCATGGCGCGTGCGGTTGCTCGGTGGCTTATATGTCGTCGTTGCCCGTCGTCCGCATGCTCTCGCTCCAGCGCGTGCATCGATCAGTTGCGCGGCGCCATTTGCAGTCCTCGATCGCTAGAAGAACGAGAATCCCATTGTTGATACTCTCGGACCCGAGGCCCCAGCCCTTGAGCGCAATTGAACACGGAGGTGCGGCGGCGGTGATGGGCCAGGACGCCGTCGACGGGGCACACAACGCGATGCCGAGAACCAGAGGACGGATCAAGAGAGCGAAGTGCTGCGGCATTGCACGGGGACGCATCCCGAAATTCGGCGAGTATCCGCTGCTTCAGGCTTTCGCGAGCTGCACGATGTCCTTCACTTCGAGAATCGGTTGCGGATAGCCCTTGATTACGGCATTGATCATCGCCTGACCCACTTCCTGCAGGGTGCAAAAGCCGGCCGGGTAAAGTGCACGACCGAGCGGGTAGATCCAGGCCAGCCAGCGGTAAATGCGTTTGAGATTTCTCTGCCCGGGACTGGCTTTCATGAAGCCGGGACGGAACATATACGCGCGCTTGAATAGTCGCATCAAAGCATTTTCGCTGGCGCCTTTCACGCGCGCCCACGCAATGCGCCCCTGTTCGCTGCTATCGGTGCCTGCTCCGGTGAGGTAGCAGAAGGTCATATCCGGATTGCCCCTTGCCAAGAGCTGCGCGAAGTTCAAGGTGAGGTCATAGGTAATGTGTTTGTAAGCGTCCTGGCTCATGCCGACTGAGGAGACGCCGAGGCAAAAAAAACAGGCGTCGTATCCTGAGAGCTGCGCCTCGATGGGTGCAAGTTGGAAGAAATCCGCGAGAATGACTTCGCGCAGCTTCGGGTGCGAGACGCCTGCCGGCTTGCGATTGATCACGAGTACTTGCACGACGGCGGGATGGCGCAAACATTCGAGCAGCACCCCTTCTCCGACCATGCCGGTCGCACCGGTGACAATCGCTTTGAATCCCATGAGTGCGGTGCCCGCGCGTGCAATGAAGGTGTTGCGAAGTGTTGATGCAGCCGGGCGAATAGGCAATAGGGGTCGGCACTGGACGGTGGAGCTTCCGACACAGCGGCACTGGTACCGCGTGCGGCACTATGGC
Source organism: uncultured Gammaproteobacteria bacterium (assembly GCA_963782845.1). GTDB lineage: Bacteria > Pseudomonadota > Gammaproteobacteria > Steroidobacterales > Steroidobacteraceae > Bog-1198. Next base: position 259,879 of record CAWALM010000006.1, read on the forward strand.
GCCGCAGCGCTCTGCTAGACTGCGCTCGCATGCACCGCACTATGCAATTGTCCGCAGATCGGCCGACGCCGCGTCGCGCTCGGTAGCACACCCTCACCCATGCGTAAGGGCGTCGTGCTGGCGGCCGCATCCTATGTAGCCTGGGGGCTCTTTCCGGCCTATTTTCTATTGCTGAAGTCGGTCCCGCCCGTCGAGGTGCTCGCGCACCGGATGATCTGGTCGCTCGTGTTCCTGTCTCTCGTGCTGGCAGTTCGCCGGCAATGGTCGTGGCTTCGGCCGCTCGCGCGGCAACCGAGACTCATCGTCAGTTTTGCGCTGAGCGCGGCGCTCTTGTCGGGCAACTGGTTTCTCTACATTTGGGCGGTCAACAATGGCCATGTGATCGACGCGAGCCTGGGCTACTTCATCAATCCACTCGTGAACATCGTGCTGGGCTTCGTACTGCTGCACGAACGGCTGCGCCCCGCGCAATGGTTCGCGGTCCTCATCGCGGCGCTCGGCGTGTTGTGGTTGACCTGGCAAGGTCACCACTTCCCGTGGATCGCTGTCGTCCTCGCGCTGACGTTCGGATTCTATGGCTTGATGCGCAAGCTGGCAGCGCTCGGGCCGCTCGAAGGTCTGTCGCTCGAGACACTGCTGTTATTCCCATTGGCCGCGGCGTATCTGGCCTGGGCCGCATTACGCGGCGACAATGCTTTCATTCAGGCCGATTTCGCGTTGCGACTGCTGCTGATGGCGGCCGGGCCGATCACCGCGATACCGCTGTTGCTGTTTGCCGCGGGGGCCCGGCGCATCCGGCTGTCGACGCTCGGACTGTTGCAATTCATTGCTCCGACGCTGCAGCTGCTGCTCGGGATCTGGCTGTTCCATGAGCCGTTCGGCGGCGCGCGCATGGCGGGCTTCGTGATCATCTGGACCGCGCTCGCCGTGTATTCCGCCGAGGGGCTGCTGCGCAGCTGGTGGATCGAACCGCGAGCCGCGGTGACCTCGCGGGCCGCTTCAAGCGACTGAACGTCGAGCGCGCTCGGTGTGCCGCCGCGGCGCCGCTCTCGACGCGCGGCGTGCGGGCCCTATGGGCGGCGATGCGTGCGACGAGGATTATCAAACTGCGATTGGCGGGGTATCCGACCTTAGTCGCCGATCGAGACCGCAGGAACGCCTGCGAATCGCTGCGCAATGTGGTGGCCGACCAAGTCGGCGAAACTGCCGCTCGCGCCAACAGTGGTATTGACGAGAACGACGGCAGCGTAGTCGCCCGTCGGATTGAAGAACACAAAGCTGCTGTACCCGCCCGTCGCGCCGCCATGCGAATAGGTTCCGGTCGCTGCGTTGTAGAACCACGCAAACGCGATTTTGGTGTCGGGTCCGGCGTCGGCGCGAGGCTGGTGTGAAAGTGCGAGCGCAGCGGGGAGGGTGCGTGTTTGATTGGACTGGTGCGACACCTTGGCAGCGATTGCGTCTGGATGTAGTTGCGCTTCGAGGTATGTCAGCAGGTCGTCGGCCGTCGAGCGGATCGCGCCGGCGCCGGCAAATGCATCGAGGTCCCAAGCATGGGCGAGCCGATGATCCGCGGTATGCCCGTCGATAAATCGCTGTCGCTGCTCTGTGGATAGGGTAATCACGGTGTCCTTCATGCCGAGTGGACCCGTGACTTGATTCAAAAGCAAAGTCGGGTAGGCAACTGCGGCGCGATTGGCAAGCGCTTGTCCCAGCAATCCGACGCCGAGATTGCTGTAGAGAAAAGGTGGGTTTCCCGCCTTGTCGAGCCCGTGCGCGGAGAGAAACGCATAGAGGTTTGCCGCGTGATAGTCGGCATAGGGATTGAGAGGATCGGACGGCTTGAGATTGTCCGGCAGTCGGGGCAGTCCCGAGTGCTGAGTCACCAAGTCGAGCAGCGAGATCTCGGCGCCGGCCGGCTTCGCGACCGTTCCGTCCGGCAATAGTTGCCGGACGGGTTCATCGAGCTTGACGCTGCCTTGTTCGACCAGTTGCGCCAAGATGAGACCCGTGAAGGTCTTGCTGACGGAGCCGATTTCATAGATCGAATCGGGTTTTGCGCTTCCGAATGCGAAAACGCGGCGCACGCCGTTGCGAAGGACTCCAATCGTGAGGCCGGTGGAGGTCCCCGGGGCAATGGCACCGCTTTGGAGGGCTTGTTCCAAATCGCGGCTCAGCACCGATTGCATCTGGGCGGCGTCTACCGGAGCGATTGCCGCACTGAGCGTCACCGGCGGCGGGGCCCAACGCTCGGTCTGCCTCGTCAGATTGAGCGCGAGCGCAGCGCCTTGGTTCCAAGTGCCGGTCAATGCGTTGTGGTCGCTCGAAAGTTGTCCGGTCCAACGGCCATGCACCGAGGGGACGTCGAACGACAACGTGCGGTCTTTGTACTCGACGTTCGCGCAGGCCAGATTGAATGCGCCTTGATCGATGCTATCGATCGCGCAAAACTCCCGACCGCCGGCATCGCTCGTCACGGAGATCTGGATCCGCAGCGACTGCGGACCCGCCTGCAGCGTTCCCAGCCAGATGCCGTCGGCCATCGACGGTTTGGCTGCCGAGATAAAGCGGTCTTGGGTGAAGTTGAGGGGCATCGGGCTGCCCTGATTCCAGGTTCCAATCAAGGTCGCGCCGTCGTCTTCCACCGATCCCTTCCAGCTGCCGTGCACGACCGGGACGCTAAAACTGAGGTTGCGGCCCTCCCGATGAAAATCGGCACAGGGAAGACCCGATGCGCCCTGGTCGAGGCTGTCCAATGTGCCGGTGAGGCTGCCGTCCGGCGCCGCCGTAATGTGAAGCTTCAAGTGCAGCGGCCCGAGCGTGCCGACGAAATCACCGCGCACCGTCGAGCTTTCCTGTGCCGAAGCCGGTGTCGATCCTGCAGCAGCTGCCACGATGACAATCAGCAGGGCGATGCGCATCATCCAAGAGCCTCGACACGGTAGGGCGAGTACAAATGCCGACAAATCACACCTCCAGGGACCCCCTTTTTCCCAATTGCCGGCATCCGCATCGCAGTCCTCTCGTCGGAACCCCCGCAGGCTCCGCCCCACCTCATAGGCCATTATACGGACGAATCATTGGCCAACTATGGGCGGCTGAGTCTTCCCCGCATATTTCTCTATGACTCGCGCAATCAGCTGCTTCCCGCCGAAAAATGGCCGGCGGAGCTCGAGGAAGTTGGAAAAAACATGGGAGGCGCTTTTTTGCTGCGTGTCGGAGGGCACCGCCGAGAAGTCGGAACGTGGCCCCCCGGTCGATTGCGTCAAAATCATGTACGGAGAGCATGTCGCCACCAATTTCGACGGACTCCTCGATGCGGGCGATCATCCGATTCGGCTGGGCGATTTGCGCCCCCACAAATATTTGATTGTTGAATATGCGGCGGATTGGTGAGCGCCATGTTTAGTCGAAAGCAAGTCGATCGAACGCTTCTTCAACGCATCGGGATGTTGCGGTATGCGGAAGGCAGGCAGGTTCCGGCTCCGTGACTCGACCTGAGGCAGGCTCGAGTTCGCAGCGATGGGGCGGACCATGCTTTCCGGTGTATGTGACTAAGCAGCAGCCGAACGACCCGAAGGAAATCCGCACCGGTGGGTAGGCGTTGCCACGACATCGCGCACATCCGCGGGGTGGTCGAATCGGTGTTGCCATCGTCGACCAAAGTTGATTGGACAACGATGCTAAAATCGGCGGGTCGCCGAAAACGACATAGGTGTCGGCATGAAGCTCGAGCGCTTAATCCCAGTCGCAGTCGCAACGTTGGCTGGCGCGATCGCCTACGGGATCGCAGCGCCTGGACGGGCAGACGAGAATGCCGCCACGGGCTACTTGGCCAGGATTCCCTCCGGGTACCGCGACTGGAAAGTGATCTCCGTCGCCCACGAAGAAGGCGACCTCCACAGTTTCGCTGTCGTTTTGGGCAACGACATCGCGATCAAGGCGTACCGCGACGGGAAACTTCCGTTTCCCGATGGCACAATCATCGCCGCCTTGCATTACGGTCACCTCCCGTCGGACGAGAACAACAAAGTCTTTGGCCGCGAACAATCCTTCGTTCCCGGTTCCCCCACCAACATTCAGTTCGAGATCAAGGATTCGAAGAAGTACGCGGCGACTGGTGGCTGGGGGTTCGGGCACTTCAACACAGATGGCAAACCTGGGGGCGAGGCGCTGCTCAAGACGTGTGCTCCCTGCCACGCAAAGGCTTCGCATGATTTTGTTTTCACGCGTTACGCACCTTGATGGAAGTGCCACCTGCGCTGTGTGAAGGCCGATTCCGGCTCCGGAGTGGACTCCGGTGCGGCGCCGAGTCGGACGTTGATGAGGTCGCGCACTGGGCCACGGAGCTAATGCGGCGCCGGCCGCTCCGATAGTTCCATGGGCTGTTTCATGATGACGTCAACCGCGGTCACGAACGCGAAGGCGACCGTAAAGAAGTCGATCGTCAACCCCGTGATGTAGGCTGCGGCGACGTATTGGCGGCCTATTAGAACGTAGCAAAGCATCGCCAATGTCACCGCGGAACCGAACACAACGAAGACCGCGAATATTGCGAGCGGCGGTCCTTGGCCAACGACGTTGCGGCGTCGCAGCGGATAGGTGACCTGAAGAGACAGCATTGGTACTGCAAAAAGCACACCGGAGACTCGCCAAATCCACTTTTCCTGAATGTCGTAGAGCGCCAGCAGCGAAGGCAGCAGCGCCCCCGCCGTCAATACAAAAATGTACGTCATGACCGTTCTTGCAAGGTATCTGTCAAGCAGCGACAACCTCGCCCCAGCGGCCTGTCGAAGGCCCAACAAGAGCGCCGAGAATCCCGCGAACGTGATCATCAGGCCAGCCAATGTGTACAAAAAGACTGCACCTTTGACTTCCATATTGTTTCACTCCAGCTAAGAACCAAGGTCGTCTGTGGCGGTCCCGGTCCCGGTCGCGTCGCCGGCGGAGAATAGTTTATCGGATCGAGACCGCCGCCGGCACCGCCCAACTGTTCCGGTATCGACGCGCTCACTGCATGAGCGCCGTCGAGCGCGGCGCAGCGGATGTCGTGGCATGCCCCGCCGGTAAGGGATTCAATTTGCCGCCGCTTTCTCAATCACCTTGGCAACTTCATCTGGCCGAGAAAAATAGACCGCGTGGGTTGTTTTCGATTCAAATTGAATGAATTTTGCTCGCGTCAGCATCCTCTTCTCGTCAGCAGGCGCAATCATACGATCTTCACTTGAGTTTCAGTCCTGCTCGCGTGGAGACCGTCGCGCGGCGTCGGCGATCAACTCAACAGCGCGATTGGCGCCTGCGAATGCGGTAAGGCGCGGGCTTTGAATTTCAATCTGATAGGACTGCCGTGAGCTTGATGGACACGAGAACGTTGGCGAGCTCAACCCCAAGTTTTCCTACCGCGCGCGCTGGTGGATCGGTTGGAAAAATTTTTGCGTATGCCTCATTGAGACCGGCGAAGTCGCTTGGTCTGGCCAGCAGCACGAGGACGTCAACGACATTCTCAAGGTTTGCGCCGCCGGCGCGCAGAATGCTATCGCAGTTGAGGAGCGCCTGCCGCGTTTGTTCCTGGATTGTCGATCCCGCCAATTGGCCGGTCTTTGGATCAATCCCGACGATACCCGAGACATATATGGTCGTCCCAATTTTGACGGCCTGACTGAACAGGGGCGAGCCGGGCACTCCCTGCGCGTGGATAGTCTGCTTCTTCATTCGCGTACCTCCTGGGACCGTTGGAGCTGAGCGCCAAATCATACCGCTGTGAAGGGAGTCCGTCCGCGATCCGGCAACCTGGACCGCGGTGCCGACTTAAAATTCAGGCAGAACAGCCCGTGGCGTCGATACCAGCCGCCAACCTGTACTTCCAGCCGCCAGCGGACTTTTGTGCCAGACCACCTTCGCGGGACGTAGGTACGTCGTCCCATTGGACATTGGATTTGGAAATTTCGTCTGAGAGTGGCATTCGAGATAATGATTCAGCGTATAGATTGTTTCGCGAGCTGCCTCAACAGGCAGATACATCGCCTTTTTGTTACCTAATATACGGTCCCAGCTCAAGGCGACCGATTCCGAGTCCCTTCAAACCAGGACCGATGGAATGCCGACGAACCTTGGCAGTGGTCGCGTGAAATGCGCATTGGAAACGCAATGCCCGTGGTTGGACGACCTTCTAGCCGCCGCGGCGCGGTTTGCATAACGCGTCGGTGAGACGTGGAATCGCCGACTTTGCAAAAAGCGATTCGATAGTCTGCCGGTCGTAGCCGCCAAGCGCCGAATGTGAGAGAGTGACCCTGCAAGAGCAGTACAGATAGGGATCTCGATGTTAGCTGCCACACTCGCGCGGATCGCCGCAATCTTCTTCGTCACCATGTGTGCCGCAAGCTGTGGTGGCGGGGGTGGGGGCGGCGGGGGCGGCGGCAACACGACTCCTCCTGGCGTGCCGATTCCGGCCAGCGGGACTACCTCGACAACCTCGCCCAGTGCGACAACGGCAAGCCTTTGGCTCGGCAATGTCAGCACACTTGGGGCGAGTGCAACGGTGTCTCAATCCGCACCGACGAGTTCCTTTGACGCATGGGTGACGACCAACGCCACTGCCGCCACGACGTACTACATACGTGGCTGGTACACGGAAAACGGCATCGCCTCAATACAAGGGTCGGCTGCCAATGGCGCCGTCGCCTTTACGATAACGTTCAAATTGCCTGCCGCTCTCGGTGTTGGTATCTACACCGACACGATCACGATGGAGGGCTGTTACGACAGCGCGTGCAGTGAGCAGATTCAAGACAGTCCGCTGACGATCCAAGTTACCTACACCGTGGAGGCGGATCCGGTAACTCTGACCAGCATCAACCCGAGCGCTGTTCTTGCAGGCGCCGATGGTTTGACGCTGACGCTGACAGGAACCAACTTCTCGAAGAATTCGATCGTGATTCTCAATCAAACCCCTCAGCCAACGACGTTCGTTTCCGCAACACAATTGACGGCGACCATCGACGCCACCATGCTGGTCACGGCGGAGCAAGGCCTTGTCACTGTCGAGAGCTCAAGCCAGCAGTATGCACAGGTGTCGGCGGCCTTGCCGCTCCTTGTTTTGGCGCCGGGGCCCGATCCGACAGTGACGAGTCTTGCGCCAAGCTCAGTGATCGTTGGATCGTCCGGTTTCACATTGTCGGTCAATGGCGCGAACTTCACGATTGGTTCCGTCGTGCTTTGGGGAGGTGAGCCGCTCGCGACGATTTTCGTGTCGCCGAATCAACTAACGGCGTCGATCGGTGCATCGCAGGTATCGAACATCGGTACGATGCCCGTGTCGGTTCAGGCGTATTCGAACCCCAGCGCGCCAGTCTCGGATGCGGTGAATTTTACCGTTGCGCCCGTGCCGCCTCTGACGCTGAATTCCGTATTTCCGAGCATCATCACCAGTGGCGGCAGCGATTTCACCCTGACAGCAGTCGGACTGTCATTTGCGTCCAATGCCGTGATCCAATGGAACGGCACCGCCCTAGCGACGAGCCAAGTTTCGAGTTCGGTGCTGCGCGCGACGGTGCCGGCAGCCGATATTGCGACGCCCGGATCGGCGTCGATTACCGTCCAAAACTCGAGCGGTGCTGGCGGCACCTCGGCGGCTTTGCCCGTAAGCATCCAGAATCCTGCGCCGGATGCCGTCGCACTGCAGATCAAGCCTGACCATGCGGGGGTGGTTAGCTTCAATTCGATGAGCTACCCGACTTCAAGCACCTGGAGCGTCGATCTGGGCGGTCAGCCGTCCTATGCCTTGATCGCGGACGGCAAGGTGTTCGTGACGGTCAAGGTGGGTCCGGGGAGCGAAACCGGTAGTCAGCTGATTGCGCTCGATCAGGCCACAGGCCGTACCGTCTGGGGTCCGATCCAGCTTGCGCAGGGCTGGGCGTTTCCCGCCTACGACGGGGGTAAAGTTTTCGTGATCACCGCTTGCTGCAACGGTCCCGGAACGCTTCAGTCCTACGACGCCGAGACGGCAGCGCTCGACTGGACAACAACTTTCGTCCAAGGCATCGCCTTTGAGACCGGACCCACGGCGGCGAATGGCTTTGTCTACTTGGTCGGAGGAAGCGGCGGCGCGATTCTGTTCGCAGTCGATGAGGGCAGCGGGGCAATCGTTTGGCAGCAAGATGCCCCGAGTGGGACGGGTAGTACGCCGGCGGTCACCTCGCTAGGGGTATATATTTCGCCCGCGTGCAGCACCGATGGATTCGCGCCATTGACCGGCGCCACCTTGTTTGCGGACAGCGCCGGTTGCAGCGGCGGCGGCGGTACCACCGCAGTGGTCGCCAACAACGTCCTCTATTCCCTAGGGAGCGACGTCTATGTCAACGCAACGACCGGAGCACAACTCGGCACTTTCACGGCGGACGTCGTGCCGGCGGTCAACTCGACGACCGGGTTCTTTCTTCAGTCGGGCACCTTGAACGCCCAGTCATTGAGTAACTATTCGACCGTGTGGAGTTTCACGGGCGACGGCGGATTGGTCACCTCGCCCATTGTTGTAGACCAGGCGGTCATCGTCGGATCCTCGAGCGGACAGGTCTACGCGCTCGACGCGGCAACGGGAGCGCAGCTTTGGACGGCAAATGTCGGCGGCGCGATCGTCTCTCCAAACAGCGGCAACGTCATTTCGGCGCTGGCGGCAGGCGACGGCTTGCTCGTGGTGCCTGCCGGCAACTCATTGTCGGCCTTTACCCTATCGACGAACCCGTGACGGCCAGTGGTGAAATGGGCAGCCGATCAAGGCCGCAAACGCGAGATACTCAGCGAAATGCAAGCGTTCTCACTCGACCGTCATTGCGCGACGCCCGAAAGAGTGCCGTTGCCAGATCCTCCCTCCGGGGCGTTTGGTAGGATCAGCGTGCCGCTCGTGGTGCCGCTGACGACGGTGCCGGTGAAGGTCCCATCAAAACTATTGCCAGAGACGGTGCTATAGAGGTTCCCGGCGCTGTCCACTTGACCAGAGCAAGAGTTCGCAGCCGTGAGGAAGACCGTCGGTGAACTCGCGGCGGCTATCGTGACCGAGCAGGTGGTGATCTGATCTGCGACACCGGACGCGCCCCCGGGAATTAGTATGAAATAGAAACTGCCGGTGTAGACATCCTCGTAACTATCCGTCACCGATACCGTGCCGCAGTAGGTCGGGTTGGGATACGGCGGTGACGGACAGGCGGCGTCGATCTCAGTTTCTCTCCGCCAGGCCCCCTCAAAGATATCGCAACTGGCGCTGGAAGAGGCGGTCCTTAGTGCCATCGCGACGGTAGTGCGCGCCGTCGGAACGAACCACACATCGCCGCGCAAGCCGGGACCCGCGGCGAATCGAAGGATGACAGCCGTGTTTGACTATATCGAAGCTCGTTTGGGTAGCGACTTGAACCTTGCCGAATTGTCCGCGCTGGCTGCCATGAGCAAGTACCATTTTCTTCGAAGCTTCAAGCAGGCGAGCGGCGTGACGCCACACCAATATGTCCTCGGTCGCCGCCTTCACGCCGCTGCGTTAAAGCTGCGCACTACTCGAGAGCCCGTTGCTCGCGTCGCGGCGGATCAAGGGTTTGGCGGTTTGTCGACGTTCAATCATTCATTTCGCCGAATCATGGGAGTAACCCCCACCACCTATCGATCAGGTCGATGAGGCCCAACTATCAATCGCAGCGCGCCGTGCAGCCGCCGCCGCTGTTACTCCGTCTCCGGATGCACATCTTGATAAGCCAGCATCTGCAACAACTGCTGTTCCTTCGCATCATCGAACCCGCAAGTTTGCGTCCACTCCTTGGGATTCTCATAGGTGCCGAACAACATGTCCCACCACGTGATGTCGCCATAGTTGTTCCGGTGGCGATTGAATTGATGATGAATCCGGTGCATTTCCGGCCGCTGAAATATGTACCCGACCCAGCGCGGTGTCCTCACGCTCGTGTGGTAGAAAAATTCCCCAAGCGCAGTGCACAGCGTGTAGATCGCGCCCGCGGCCGGCGACAGACCCAGCAGCGTATAGACCAATAGGCTCCCGACCACCGAGTTGACGATCATTTCTCCCGGATGTTTATAAAACGACGTGATGACCTCGATCCGCTGGGGGCTGTGATGAATTTGATGAAACCCGCGCCACAGCCAATTGACCTCGTGACGCCACCGATGCCACCAATAGAAGACGAACGTCGCGATGAAATACGCGATGAAGCCGCCGGCGATCGAATCAACGTACTCGGACAAGTGGAAGACGGACCAGGCGGACAGCCATCGCTCCCAGGTCACGCCCGCAAGCATCACCACGCCGATCTGGATCGCGTTGATCGCGAGGACCCGCAACGTCCATGATCGGACCTTCGGCAATTCCCAGCCGGGAATCACGCGCTCGAGCACAAAGCATCCGCTGAATGCAACCAATATGAGTCCAAGCATGTTTTAGCCGCTCCCTTTCAAGTGGTGGGCGGAGCCGCGGGTCGAAGCCACACCATCGAACACGGTGGCCAGTTCTGAACTGCGGAGCAAGTTAGCGGGCGAGACGGTTTCCCGGTTCCAGGGGATCCGGCCGAAGTACCAGAGGCGCCAGAAGCCTAGGGCGCTGGTCGGCTGTTGCGCCAACAATGCCGCGAACGTCTCGACCTCGCCAATCGACATACCGGTCGCTTCTGCTACCACTTCGCGCACATAACGCGAACAGAACTGCCGGCGGGAGTGCAGGTTGAAGCCGCTGTCATAGAAGATCCCGAGCCGGCCATCGGCAGCCACACGAATGCGCTGTTTCTGCAGGTCGGTCAGCGGCGTCTTGAGCCGAGCAATCGCGACTCGACCTGCTTCGGATCTGCCAATGAAGCTCGACAACGGGGTCGTACATGACAGAGGAAAACGGCTCTCGGCGACCGTGGGTTCTTTCTCGCAAACGTCGATGACTACGCCGACGTGATTCGTCCATGATGCCGTGGCGCGCGCCACGCGGCGAAATGGGAGTGCCGGCACCCGAATGAATACCAAGTCACCGACCGTCAGTGCGGTTGGGAACCCGCCCCCGGGATACCCACCGTGGTTCCTCTCGAGTCTCATGTGTTGCTTCCTTTCGTTGAAAACCTGGATCCGAGAATGCCCTACGGTAACGAAAAGTGCGACTTGATTTGACCAGTCGTTTACAATGACACCGAAAGTAGCGTAAATCGATACTATGCGATCAGAAATCACCGGGCTCATTGCCACGATCAAACGCCAACTCAAGGCCCAGGGCGTCACATACCGGGAGGTGGCCCGGTCCTTGAACGTGTCCGAAGGCAGCATCAAGCGCACCTTCGCCAACGAGAGATTTACGTTAGTCCGCCTCGCGCAAATCAGTGAGCTGCTTGGATTTACGCTCGCGGAACTGCTGCATTTGGCCGCCACCTCGGTGCCGCCCCTCGACACGCTGACCATCGACCAAGAGAGACAACTTCTGTCAGACGACAAGTTGATGCTGGTGGCCGTGTGCGCGCTCAATCACTGGTCATTGGCGGATATGGTAAGTTTCTACGAAATCTCAAAGATCGAAGCGATCAAGCGACTGCGAATTCTCGATCGGATGGGGCTCATTGAACTGCTGCCGGGGGACCGAGTTCGCCGCCGCGTCAAGCGCGACTTCGACTGGATCCAGGACGGCCCGATTCGCCGCTACTTCGCGGAGCAGGGGCTCGTCGACTTCATCGCCGGTCCCTTCGACCCCGATGACGAATCGCTCGACTTTGCACACGGCATGCTGACCTCGGCCGCGCAAGCTGAGCTGAAGCTCGAACTGCGGCGCCTTCGTGGCAAACTCGCGAGCCTCCACGAGCAATCCGTCTCCGCGGATATCGCCGAGAAACGCGGCGTTGGTGTGCTCCTCGCCCAGCGACGCTGGGAGCCGAGCATTTTCACACGCCTGCGCCGGACCGCATCGTCAGCGTAGCAATCGCTCGTCATCACAATGAGCGGGCCGATGTTTCCGCTGGATGAACGCTGACCTGATTCTACCCACCCGTCACGTCGCGGGCCGTTCTGGCCCAATGCTCGTCGAGAGACCGGTCGGCACAATGAACCGAGTCGCGCGGGCGACCGTCTCTGAGCGGTCTTCGCCCCATCGGCGGTTGAATCATCACGATACAGGCCGCGGAAGTCAGGGCTTTTTCAACCCGTCGACGTACATGCCATCCAGCGCTTTCATTGTCGTCTCGAGAGTCTCGAGGCTTAGGTCGATTTCCGCTGACTTGATCAATAATTTTTGAACCTCATCGGCGCCAAGCTTTGACGGATCCTCGACAACCCGCAGAGGTGCACCGGCCCCGGTCTCCTCGTTCACAATCGCGAGCGCCGTGGAGTTGACGTAGTCTTGTTGAGCGTAGATTTCTGTGTAAGTGGAAATCCAGCCTGGATTCATATACGGGGTAGCGCCGCTTTCCCGTGCGGTCTTCCAGGCTGCGTCAGCGTAAGAATCCCATTCCCAAGCCCAGCTCAGAGTCGGATTGTCGAGTTTCTTTCCGCTGCGCAGTTCGCGGAACTGTTCGATGTCGAGGGCGAGCCGAGCACGGTTTAAATGAATGGCGCGCGCATTCTTCGCGTAGAGTTGGTGATTGTCGTCGATCTCGCGTCGCAGATTCTCGCGCGCGTCGCGGACCAGATGCCGGTGATGGGCGGCCTCGACGGCCGCTTCGAGGGAGAGCGCAATAAATAATCCGATGGTAATTGTCAGCAAATGAATCAGGAAATCTTTCAAGTTGTGTATCGGGTGCTGCGGCGGATGAACGTCCACGGTCGATCTCCTGTGCGGTCGCGACAAACCGACCTTGGGCGCCAGAATAGCAATTGTCGCGGGTTCTCGGCGAGTGGCCGTAGTGTGGCAGCAGCGGCGGCGTCTTCGCCCACGAGGATTGGTCGGTCAGCGACCGATCCGCTTTTTCAAAACCGTGATTCCGAGCGGCGAACTCGGCACATCTTGACCTATGACGACAAGCCGTCCTACACCGTGAGCATCATGGAGCTCAGGGGCGAAAAGGTGGCGCGAGAGACGCAGGGCTTTGCGGACCCATTCGAGGCCGCCGCGTGGCGCGCGCAATAGGTCGAGCGGATCGACACCTAAGCGACGGCGCGGCATGGCCGATTGCAGCGATCATGCCACCCGGCGGTCATCGCGGCTATTGGCGCAGCTTCTTCACGCCACTCACGTGGGCATTCCCTGGCTCGTAGAAGCGCAGCAGCCGATCGACATCGCGTGTGATGCCAATGCGAACACTCTTGCCGATTCCGTCGATTTTCCGCGCGGGCGTGGCCAACCACAGCGAGCCGCCACCGCATAGATCCAATCCGTCCTGCCGCAGATCCACCTGCAATGCCTTGGTCAGTCGCCCGGGGCCCCTGCCAAGCTCCACCGGGCGCATCGTGCCGCGAGCGCCGGTCATGCTGTCGCCGATGCCCTCCAGCGGTTCGATCGCACGCAATAGAACTCCGCCACCCACCCCGGCCAGCTCGCTCGTCACATTCAACAGGAACGAGGTCCCGTAACAAAGATAAACGTAGGCGTGCCCTCGCTCTAGAAAGAGCGACTGATTGCGCGGTGTTTTTCCACGGAAGGCATGGCCGGCTGCATCACCGACCGGATAGGCTTCGGTCTCGACAATACGCCCGCTCAATCTGCCGGAGACCGTATCATGAACCACGAGCTTGCCGATGAGATAACGCGCCAACTCCACGGTATCCACGGGAAGCTCCGCTCGACGGAGGTGGCGCAGCCGCTGAGCGGATCGGGTTTTATGCGAGATTTTCAATCGGCACCTAGTCAGGCGATGGCGGTAGTGCGGACCCGCGTGAGCGACCTGCTGAGGAGTGATGCGATGCCCCACCTCATCAGGGTACAAGCCCATACGACCCGGCGCGATTCGTGGTCAACGCCCGCCGGTCAAAAGTTGGGCTTCAGAACAATCCGGCCGTAGGTGATGAAGGCCATGACGACGCCCAGCACCGCGCTCATTATCACGGGGGTTTTCTCGTGATACTTGAGGTGTACGCCGATGAACACCAGGCTCTCGACTGCCAAGACCGAGGCGGCCAGGATCGTCAGCTGCGGCTGCCAATGGAACGCTGCGGGGACGATGAGCCCGACCGTGCACACGAGTTCCAGGATGCCCAGGGCCATCCAGGCGTTGCGCGGCAACGCGCCAAACGACGGCACGTCCTGGCTGACTCTGTCGAACAGGAAGACCTTCATGACGCCTGACGATCCGTATAGGAGCGCGGCGAGGATCTGCAGGACCCACAACAGGATATTCATCGTGTACCCCTCGGCTTCTGCGCCAGTCCGACAAAGCTTATCCCAAGCCGCTCGAGCAGTTCTACCGCCTGGACGAGTGCCGCTCGAGCGGTCCGCGAGTCAGGAGGGTCGCTCGTAACTTCGCTTTCTGCTTTTCCCTGGCATGGCCGGCTAGTTGTTGCCGTAACCGATATCGTGATGCCCCCCTCCGGAGGCAACCGCAGCGCCAATCGCCAATGCCGCGACTGCGATAATCAAAACTGTCGTGCCAACCTTGACTCGCTGTACTTCCAGCCGATTCATCTGTTCGTAGGGTACTTCGATGCGCGATCCCACGGGTTCCGCTCCAGACGGTGACAGGCGGATCGCGGTGCCGATCAGCGAGGAGCTACCGACTTGACTCACCCTCAGGGTATGAAAGGCGCCATCTTTCGTGAATACTCTGACTTTGTCTCCCGTTATTATATTCGCGCGTACTTCACCGCCACCGGTCTCAATGCTGATTGAATGCAGCGTCGTGCAGCCCGTCGTCAGGGAAAAAATCGCCGGCAGTACGATCGTGGAGACCCGATTGACCGTTGATTCACGCATGGGTCCCTCCGCGTGTTGGTAGGTAGAGCCATTTCCTTCTACTCCGGGGGTTCAGGTTTGTCTATATCGGCGCCGGGTGCTCCCCGTTTCGCCCACTGTTTTTGGCCCATTGCAGCCCGTCGCAAGCGTGCGCAATTCGATTCCGAGCGAGACGACCGTTGGCCGCGCTGTCCACCCAAAAGGGCAGCGCGCCAGCTGAGGCGGCGCACCGCTCTCGAAGGGTGGCAGTCCATCGTTCGAACGGCCGCTGGTCTCCCAACGTCGACAGCGACGTGAGGACCATCGCGTCGGGTCGACAGCAACCGTTCCCAGCCGACAATCTCGCGACGAGTACTTGGGTAAGATGGAGACCGCTGCCCGTCGAAGGGCGAAGCCCTGAATATTGCGCGATCAAACCGGTTTGGCAGTGGAGGTTGCAGATGGGAACCGATGAACGAGCGATCCGGGAAGTACATACAACGTGGATTGATGCCGTCAACGCCGGCGATCTTGTCCGCTTGCTCACCCTGATGACTGACGATGTCGTATTTCTGAATCCGGGCCGAGCGCCATTCGGCCGGGAGGGATTCCCCGCGGGCTTCTCAAACGCCCATCAACAATCTCGAATTCGTTGCATCAGCGAGTTGGAAGAGGTCGTGGTCGTCGGCGAAGTCGGTTACACACGATGCCGGGACTCGTTATCGGTGACACCGCGTACCGGCGGCGTAGCAACCGAGCTGGCCGGTCATCGAATCACGATCTACCGCAAGCAGCCCGATGGGCGCTGGCTCCTCGCCCGCGATGCAAACACGCTGTCCCCGGTGGCGAGCTGACCAGGTGCCGGCCGATTGACCGCTGGGTGGCGCGGCGAATGCAGCTCGCATCGTCGCCAGTCGACCACAAATCGGTGCTTTCGACCCACTCCGGCGGGGTCGTCGAGCAGCATTGGAAGTCCTATTCGTGACAGGCTCAGTGCCCACATGCTTGTCGCCGAAGCTCTGTTCGAGGTGATCCGTGTGAGAAATCATCACGCTTTCCGCATCGGCGATGGGCTTGCAGTTGGGCTCAACCAATCGGCCCATGACGGTTGCGCCCTCAGTCAGAACGAATGAATTGGTCGCAGGTCCGGGCAGTCCCGTCACGATTTGGGCCGCGAGCGGACGCGGGCTGATTTTCAGCATGATCCTTTTGACGGGCCTGGACGCAACGATTTCAAAATTGCCGGAAGCGTCGGTCACGGCGAGTGGATCGATCCAGGAAATGGCACCGATCGAATAAGTCCCTCCCGGTTCAAACACCTCGACCGGCTCTATCAGCGCGCCCGCAACCGGGCTTCCAGACGCATCGGTGATGCGCCCAGGCACGATCTCGGGTTCTTCCGTTGAGGTCGCTCGTGGTTTGAGCTCGATGGGATCCACGGGTCCTTGGGCAGGATCCACGCCGCCGATGGCAGTCGCCGCAAAACCCGCTTTGAGGACAAGCAATCTGAATTTCAAAGCGGGATTTGAGCCCGTGATCGCAAATTGCCCCTGCGCGTTCGTTTCCGTGTGCTTGCCGCAGTCAATCCAGCAAGTGGGGCAAACGATCGCGTAGACCTTCTTCAGGCGCGCGGAATAGACGAACACTGTGGCGTTTTCGACGGGCCGGCCGGATTCATCGACGATGGTTCCGTGGATGGTCGCCGAATCGTCGGAACCGGGCTTCGCGATCGTGGCCGCCGCGAATCCGCCGATCGATAGAGCAAACAGAAGAGGCGGAGCAGCAAGTGCGACTGGTAGCGGCATATCCAGCGTCCTTCCTGTTTGCTAGTCGTTCGAAGGCGAAAGCTACGGGTGTTCTACCCCCCCCCCAACGAATTCGGAATTCCATCAGGTGAATTCGGCACGCGAAGGCGCAAAGCATGTTGGTGAGCTGGAGGGACGCGGCCACCTCGAGGCGACGCGTACCGTAGCGCCTTCCACCGGCTTGTCGCGGCCCTCGGTCACTCACGAGCGCGACCGCTGAACTCCCGGTGCCGCTGGGGTGCTCCCGACGTGCTGCTCGATGTGCGCGCGGGGCCCAGCATGCGGCCCGTGATCGTGGCGAAGGGGCGGCGAAGGGCACCGGAGCTGATTCACCAGCCAGCCGATGCGGGAATACCGTCGTTCAGTTCGTAATAGTCGGATTTGTCGGCAGCGAAAATGTGCTTTTCGATTTTGAGGCCCGTCGGGGTATCGAGCGTGCCGGCGGTAATGCTCGTCGTGTCGCTGCCGAGTTCGCGCCAAAAGAGGTTGCTGCCGCAGATCTGGCAAAAGCCACGTTCCGCGGTCGTGGAGGAGCGATACCAGCGGAGCGCAACCGATGACGCAATGGAAATCGACGCAGAAGGGGCGCTGCTCATTGCGGCGTAGTGGCCGCTCGTGCGCCGACACTGCGAGCAATGGCAGGCGATCACGTCCCGCAGCGGCGCGCTGACGGTATAGCGCACGGCGCCGCAGAGGCAGCCGCCCCGGTGTGTGCAACGTTCGGCATTCATGAGTGGCGCCGCGTGGGTAGTTGGTGGGAGGTCATCAGCTGCTCGACATCCTCAGCGGAAATCGCGTCGATCGGCCTGCGCATCCTCGCGGACGCGTCCACGATCGCCGTGACCGCGGCGGGAAACCGGGCGAGCGCATCGCGCAGTTGGAATAGCTCTCGTTCCTCCGTCACGCGAATGCCGCCCGGGCGGCGCATCGCGGCTTCCAGTTCGGTCTGGCGTTTGATCAGGCGCAGCGCTTCGTGTAGTGGTTCCAACGTGGTTCTCCCTTCGGTTTGATTCTAACTCATCAGCTGATAGCCGTGCTTGGAGCGGCGCGCAGCGATCTCTGCGAGTCGGTGCAAGGCGGTGTCAATATTCGGCGACGGATGCGCGCGGGGGCACGCCCCAATCGCGAGTCGAAACGATCGTTTACTCGGGTCAATAGCCATCTGCTCCACAAATCCTGCTCGAGATGCACGCGCTAATATCGCGTGCCTCGCGTCCAACGCAGCGTGATCCAGCTCGCGGTGTCGAAGGATCTCATTTCTTTATGTCGTATCATCGGCGAGGGTTGCGGATGCATTGCGAAGGCGGGCCGCGTTTTCTGGAGGGCTTGGATGGCCCGCACATGTCGTGGATAATCCGCGATATGACTGCGGCATGAAATCATACCTATTGACGAGCGATGATGACACTTACCGTCGGTCATGCAAGCCGGCAGGTGGAAATACACTCGAATGCCGATGCGGTATGGCGAGCGAATTATCGCTGGAAGAGGAGCCATGACACGAGCGGCGAAGCAGCAGGGACGGGCTTAAGCCATACAGACGAGCCGTGCCGCCGGAATGATCTTTTCGATCACGCTCGCAATGTTCGACGGCAACAATTGACACCCACTGAAATGGCTTCGTCTATACATTGAGTGCTTGCGCCAGGAACTGACGCAGCTCACGCGATTGGCGCTGTCAACGCTTGGTAGGAGAGAACCGATGACCGTTTCCCGCCGTGAAGTAGTGTTGAGGAGTGCTGCCACAGCGTCGCTTGCCGCAATCGGCTGCTCCCTCTCGCTGATCAGCGACCGACCAAGGGCTGCGCCCGCATGGAGCTTGCCGGTAAAGCGGGCGTTCAAGGTCATCGAGAACGAGTGGATCACGATGCGGGACGGCGTGCGTCTGGCGGCCCGATTCTGGATCCCCGAAGGCGCGGATGCCCATCCGGTGCCGGTGGTTTGGGAATACCTCCCTTACCGGCTATGGGACGATTTGCGCTGGCGCGACGATAAAACGGGGGCGAACCTCGCGCCTTATGGGGTCGCATTCGTGAGGGTTGATGTGCGCGGCACCGGGAATTCCGAAGGAATCATGGTCGATGAATACGACGTTCCGGAACTGACCGACGGCGTTCAGGTGATCGCCTGGCTCGCAAGGCAATCTTGGTCGAACGGATCGGTGGGTATGCGCGGCATTTCCTGGGGTGGAATCAATGCATTGCAGGTCGCAGCCATGCGGCCTCCCGAGCTCAAGGCCATCATGCCCATGGGATGCGTCGTCAATCGCTACACCGGCGATGCGCATTATATGGGGGGCGCCTACGGCGAACAGAACATGGGGTGGGGCACCGCCTTCAAGGGCGTCATGGCGGCTCCACCGGATCCGCAAGTGGTTGGCGAGCACTGGGAGGCGCTGTGGCGTCAGCGCCTGGAAGCGACGCCGGCGATACTGCGAACGTGGTCGACGCATCAGCGCTATGATTCCTACTGGAAGCGCGGCTCCGTTGCGGCGGACTATACGGCCATCCAATGCCCGGTTTATGTAGTCGACGGTTGGGGTGATCCTTACGAGAGCATCATTGGCGAGCTTCTCGCCAATCTCAAAGTTCCGCGCAAGGGTTTGATCGGACCGTGGGGTCACATCTTCCCGAATCTCGCGACGCCGCTCGGACTCGACTGGCCGTACGAGGAAGTGCGCTGGTGGCAGCAGTGGCTCGAGGGATCGAATACTGGAATCATGGATGAGCCAATGCTCCGGGTCTATATGATGTACAAGGCGGATTCGGAGGCCTTTCCTGACGAGGTGCCGGGCCGTTGGGTGGCGGAGAACAGCTGGCCCTCGCATCGTACCGCCGATTCGACCCTTTACTTCGACGCGGGTGGACGGTTGTCGGCGAGCGCGCGTGCCCGCGAGCAGGTCAAGTATGTTGGCGACAAGATCGTTGGTTTAACCAAACCACAATGGGTCTATGGAAACCCGACGGAGTTCGAGCAGTCCCTGGACGACCGCAATTCGCTGACGTTCGACTCCGCGCCGCTCGATCGCGATCTGGAAATCCTCGGGCTTCCAATCGCCAAGATCCGGGTCAGCGCCAATGTTCCGGTGGCGCAGATCGCGGTGCGTCTGACGGAAGTGACACCGGAGGGAGAATCCTGGCTGGTGAGCTACAACGTGCTCAATTTAACGCGGCGCAATTCCATGGAGCAGCCAACCGCCTTGCAGCCCGGCGAGTTCTACGATATCGAGCTGCCGCTGTACCTGATCGCGCATCGGTTCAAACGAGGAAATCGAATTAGAGCGGCGATCTCGGAGAGCTTATGGCCGCTCGTTTGGCCTTCGCCCCAGATCGCAACGCTTCACATCGTGCTCGGCGCCTCGCAGCTCGTACTGCCGGTGCGTCCCACCCCCGCAAGGGAAGCACCGTTCACGATCCCGGTCATCCACACTGCCAGGGTGAAGACAGCGCTCACGACCCCGAAGCTTCCACAGATGCCAATACGCGATGCGACGGGACATATCCGATATGACAGGGACGGTGCGCCAAACAGCACGTACATCTCGGCCGTCGGCACCACCAGCACGAACGCATCGAACAGGGCCATCGAGGTCACGGAGGGCGATCCGACCAGTTGCCGCATGCGATTTGACCGCACCGATCGCTGGCAGCGCGGCGATTGGGACTGCACGATCCAGTACGGGGGTGAGCTCACCGCGACCGCTGAAGAGTTCCATCTGAAAGAATGGGTCGTGGCGAAGAAGGGCGAGGTAGAGATATTCCGACGCGAGGCGCCTAGCGTGATAAGCCGGGATCTGTTGTAGGGGAGACGTTCGGGATCGGGCGCTCGCGGCGGTCGCTTACGACGCGAGGTGTCGGAGGGAAGATTTTGGTGTCCGCCATGAAAGAGAAACGACAGTAGCGGAGATCTATGAAACAAGGGACTCTCATCGCGCTATGGGTGTTGTGTCTGTCGAGTTTTCCCGCGTGGGCGGGCACCGCGCCCTATGGGAACATCAAGCTGACGCCCGCGGAACGCACATTGCTCGAACAGCACATTGGGAAGCGCCTGCGATATCATGAGTCCCTGGAGCGCCGCATCGAATTCCCCGAAGTGCTGCGGCTCATTGAGTACGTCGACGACGTCGGGCCGAGGATAAAAGGGATTATCGTGGATGGAGTGTGGATCGACGGGAGCAGCCCTCATTTGTTTTGGCTCCCGGAGCAGGCCACAGGCCACGTACTGCAAGCGCGGGGATGGTCGACGCTCGATGGGGGACATGCGCCCGAAGCGACCGTGGAAGGCGCAGACGTGGTGGTACGAATGTGGCTCGTGGCAACGTTTACCAGCATACGCGGCCCGAGAATCACTCGAGATCAGGCACCCCGCGTTCTGCGGTTCAAGCCGGACGGAGCGATGATCGAGGAGAAGCCGGGTGCCGAGTCGGCGCTGCAGTGAGGTGAGTACGTCAACGAATTCAACGAACGCGGCGGAATTCGATGCGAGTTCAGACGACGTGTTTACCCGGATTGCTGCGCGCTACGACCGGTTATGCGATGTGTTTAGCCTGTTAGCACACCGGTACTGGAAGTCGACGATGGCGCGCGAGATCGCGGGCGATCGTGGATCCGTCATCCTGGACGTGGCGTCGGGGACCGGCGATATCGCGGTTCGGGTTGCCAAACGATGTCGGGTCAATAGGAAAGCGATTACTGCGAGCGATATCTGTCCAGCGATGTTGTCGATTGCGAAAGCGAAAGCGGCGGCGCTCAAGCTGCCCGTAGAATTTCAACATCTCGACGCGCACCATTTAAGTCCGATAGCGGATAAGTCCGTTGACACCTACGCAATATCGTTCGGTATGAAGATTTGCGATCGGTCGCTCGTTCTCAAAGAGGCGTTCCGAGTTCTTAGGCCGGGAGGCATGTTCTATTGTCTGGAGGCGTCCCGGATTCCGGTGTCATGGGTTCATTTGGCCTATCTGCGATATATGGATTGGTGCCTGCCGCTCATCGCGCGGATCGCAACCCGGGGGGATCGTGGGGCGTACGACTACCTGTTGCGAGGCATTCACGATTTTCCGGGCGCTCCTGGGTTCGCAGGCGAAATTGAGGCGAGCGGGTTCGGGAAGGTGGCATATCGGTATATGACTTTTGGGATCGTGGCATTGCACGTTGCGACTAAGCCATAGCAGATGAACCGACGAATCCTCCGGCAGGGTTTGGTTGGACTACTGGTGGTCTGCATCGCGATCGGAGCATTTGTTTGGGGTATCGGGTCGAAGCTCATCGAGCCGAATAATCACGCGGTTTCTCTGCCGGTTGGTTTTGCGGCGCAATCGGTGTCGATCCCTGGGAACGGTCATGCCGTCGCGGGATGGTGGGTCGATAGCGGGAGCGATGCGCCGGTCGTGCTGCTCGTTCACGGTGTGCGGGCGGATCGGACTTCGATGGTCTCGCGGGCGCAGCTGCTTACGCGGCATGGATTCGCGATATTGCTCATCGACTTGCAGGCGCATGGGGAGACGCCGGGGGATGCGATCGCCTTGGGGTTTCGGGAGTCTGGGGATGTGGTCGCAGCGAGGGAATGGATTCGCAGTACGGCGCCTGGCCGTCGGGTTGGGGTGATAGGGACCTCACTTGGTGGGGCGTCGGTGCTGCTGGCGCCGCAGCCGTCAGGGTTCGATGCGGTCGTTTTGGAGGCGGTGTTTCCGAGGATCTCTCAGGCGGTGGAGGATCGGATTCGCATTCGGCTGGGAGCGCTCGCTCCCGTGTTGGCGCCGCTACTGCTCATGCAGATGGAGCCGCGGCTGCACATATCGCCGTCGCAGTTGGAGCCGATCCGGTCGATCGGCAAGCTCGGGGCACCGGTGCTCGTCGTCGCGGGTTCGCGGGATGAGCATACGACGCTCGCGGAATCGCGGGAGATGTTTGCGGCGGCAGCGGAGCCGAAGAGTTTGTGGATCGTCGAAGGGGCGCGGCATCAGGACTTTCTGAGGTTCGACTCTGCCGAATACGAAGCGCATGTCGTGGGGTTCTTGAAGCAGCAACTATTGACGCGCTCAGATACGCGTAATGCGGAGCAGTTCGCCAAATGAGGGACTCGAAGACGGTTCGATTTGTCGTCATCGCGTTTGTTATCGGCGCATTCGCGTACTTCGGATTCACGTCGTATCTTTCTCGCCATAGCACGGCCGTGAAGGCGTTCGTGCGATTCGTGAACTCGCCCGGCGATTGCGAGACATGGATTCCGCCCGGGACTCTGATGAAGAATCTGGTGTGTCGTGATGTGCCGGCTATTCTGCAGGATCGCGTCAAACTTGCTCCCGGGTCGGCATTCATCGTCGTCCTATCCGGATACTCCACTCGCGCGGACGCGGAACCGACCATTGCATCGCTCCAGCAACGAGGATACCGGTTCGTGCTCGATGAGCGATCGGAAGCCATGCCGGGTATGTTCAATTCGTCGGCGAAGTAGCGGGCGATTCTTGTGGCAGCTAATTCAGAACGTGGCGAGACTGCGGTGAGGATTGGTTGCGGCGCGACCGTTGGTTTGGTCGTGGGTGTTGGTGCAGTCGTCGTGACGGTGTCGGTTATGGATTCGGTGGTTGCCGTAAAGCGGACGGAGTCGGACGCGGCAGAGCCGCTCGGTGCTTCGCACCCGGAGCAGTGGGTCTAGGCCATCGCCGCGGCAGGCCCGGGCGGTGTTGGTGGTTCGGTGCGTGCTGGTCGGTAGTCGAGGAATTGATAGTCGGCCATTGCGCAGTTTCTTGTTGTTTCCGCCAAGAGTTCATCGTAGCCGAGCATCTCCGCGAGCGGCGCGGCAGCTGTGACGAGTTTGAATCCGTCAGCCGCGTTGGCCATGTCCTCAATCCACCCCCGCCGTTTGCTCAATTGACCGACCACATCGCCGTAGTAGTCTTCCGGTGTTGTCACGCGAACGCGGACGTAGGGTTCTAAGGTGCCGTCGCTCAAATAAACGACTTCGATGGGATCGGCTCGGAGGATTGGAAAAGCGGCGCGGAGCATCGCGGCCGCGGCGTTCAGGTCGCGTTCGGCGACGGCTTTGACGATCAGTCCTTTGGCGGTCGATTCGGTCGAGATGCCGGCGAAGCCCTCGAGTAGCAAGGCGGCCTGTTGGGCGAAACGGAGCGGGAAGCGGTCCGACGGGTCGGTGACGAGTTGGCGGAGGGGAAAGCGAGTGGACGCGTTCATTGGACGTGGCCTTGATCAGTTGGCGATTTGCCGCGGACACTACCGTTTATGTATTGGTAATTCACTGGGTACCGTTTCGGCCTTTCGCACGGATGCGACGAAGTCTTTCAGTGAAAGCGCAAATGGCTCCGTATCGCCGCCGTCGTGATGGGTCACCCACAGGACGTCGGGTTCTTTGGGTCCCAAGCGCAGGTAGAGGATATCGCCGTCCATATCGGCGATCGGCATTGCGTCGACGCCGAATTGCGCGTATTCGGACATCGACAAGGCGTCGAGCGGGACGAAGGTGCTCAGATAGAAATGGTCTCGCAAGATTACCCCGCCGCGAACGATGAGCGTGCGATCGGCGTAGAGTTCTCGGATTTCGGACGGGATCGGCCGCTGGAGATGCGCTTCATAGCGAGTCCAATCAGGCGAAATCAGCCGTTCTTCGTAACGGCGGCGGGCTTCGGCTGCGGCGCGCTGGGCGGCCGGCCGGCGTCTCCACAGGGCGTGTATGTTATCGCGCGATACGAGCAGCAGCAGTGCGATCGCGGCGAGCACCAGGACATAGCTGACGGGGCCGAAGATCATGATAGTGCGCGTACCTTCGCGTGTTCAGCACGGGGCGCGTAACTATCAGTCATAAGTCTTCAACGCCTTGCGCACTCGCTTCTAGGTATTAGCCGAACTCCGTTGACCTTCCGATCTTCGCATAGCTCGGCCCTTTGACAAAATGTGGGATGGGGTGGACTGAAAACGAAGGCGGACGCGGCGGAGCCGCTCGGTGCTTCGCACCGGGACGGGTTTGGCAACGGGTACGCGTGAAACGGTTGCGGGGAGCGTATTTGGCGCTATGATGCCTGCCTTGTTAGTACTGGAGGAATCATGGCAAAGGCTAAGAAGAAGTTGGTGTTGGCTTGGTCGAAAGATGATGTTAAGAACCTGAGGGCCTTGGCGAAGGCGAAGCTGTCAGGGACTCAGGCGGCAAAGAAGTTGAAGCGCACGCGGGGGGCCGTCGCTCAGAAGGCGATGAAGCTCGGAGTCAGATTCAAGTCCATTAAGCGAAAGGCTGCTTAGTTATTATGATGGTCTGAGGGACTTGCGACGGGGGCACCAGAATGAAGATTGCAGTTCGGTGTCTCGCCGTTGCGTTCGCGATCGGCGCGGTTGCGCAGGCGGCGGCAGGTGCGTCAGCTTCTGTAAACCGAGTTATCGAGGAGCAAGTGCCGTTCGTGGGCTGTGCGGCGGACGGGCAGGTGGGACCCATCTCGGCGCCGGGCGGCTTCGCCAAATTAGGTATTCGGCATCCGCTGTGTTGATCAGGGGCTTGAGAAGCCATTCTCAGTAATGTCTGGTAACGAGCTGGTATAAGTCCGCTCATGGACTGTCCCAAGTGCGGTCACAAACAAGACGACACGGTCAAATGTGAGTCGTGCGGGGTCTATTTCGCGAAACTGCAGCAACACACGGCATCGACCTCAGCTCCGTTCGGCGGTCAATCGCGCACCGAGGCGAAGGCGTCCGGAATCGGCATCGGCACTCTCGCTTTGACCGCCCTAGTAACCGCCGCTGTCGTCTTCGGATTGATGCGGGAGCACCGCACAACGATATCCGCCAGCTCAGCGAGCCAGAAACCCGCCTCAGTCGCCATAGTGCCCTCGACCACCGCTGCGCCCGTGGAGCCCGCGGAACCAACTCGTGCCGCCTCGGGTCTCGAGGCGCAACTCGCTAAGTTCTTTCCGGCGCGGAATGCGGTCGAAGCCGCGCGCAATGCGACGGTTTTCATCAAGACTGGATGGGGTATGGGTTCTGGATTCATTGTCGATGAAGATTGTCACGTGATTACCAATCGACACGTGGTAGATACCGACGGTGCTCGGGTCGCGAACAACGTGGTGACGGATCCCGAGATGAGAGGCCGCATCGCCGTTGCCCAACAGCAGCTGGAAGCATCCATCAACTATGCGCAGCGACTACGCCGTGCGTTGGTCGGTCAGCCGGGCACCAATCTCGAGCAGCTCCAACTGGATAACCGCATCAAAGCCATGCAGGCGGACCTCGCCGACGTCCCAGGGAAAGTCAGCAAGGTCATCAGCCAAAAGGTTGAAAGCTCGGGTCACAACGGATTCACGGCTTCACTGGTCGATGGCACAGAATATACGGGGCTGCATGCCGAGACCGCGGACGACGTCGACCTGGCTATGTTCACGCTGCCCGCCGATCACTGCCCGCATATTGTCCCCGGGAACTCCACCCGGCTCATCCTCGGAGAGCGCCTATATACGATCGGCAGTCCCTCAGGCCTTGCGTACAGCGTGACGTCGGGCGTCTTCTCCGGTGAACGCGGCCAGGACAAGAAGCGGCTGCTGCAAACCGATGCGCCGATCAATCCCGGCAACAGCGGCGGGCCGCTGGTCACGGAGAGCGGTCAGGTCGTCGGTATTAACTCCATGGTGCTGCGTGGAACCCAAGGCATCGGCTTTGCGATCCCTATTGAAGCGGCCTTCGATGAATTCTTCCAGATCCGGGACGCGCGACCTCTCGCCCCGTGACCTGGGCCGACTGTTGAAGCAAATGTGACGTACGGTTTGCTAGCAACTCGCCCCAATGTTTCTTCTTCGGGGTTTCCTTGATTTCCGTGCCAAAAGTGCCGCTGCTTTCTCTCGGCAATTCCAGCGCCTGACACCGATTTTCCCAAGCTGGTCAAACACTTGCTGTTCGCTGTTTCGAGGGGTGTATTGTGCGCACATCGGGAGGCAGAACATGATCGGCTGGTAGAACCGCAGAAAGCTGACGTTCCACCGGCCCTGGAGCCGCTAACGTTGAAGACTCGCAGTCCTCGAGAATCAATGCGATCGTTGCGCTTAGCGCCGCGATTGGCATGCGAACTGCGTGCACGGGATGCATCGAACGACTCGGTGCGATGGGCAAGCTTAGTTTTCGTTGCTCTCGCAGGCCTCTGGACGGGCGCGTTTAGCTGCGCCGCACCCACGGGGTATGCGGATCTCGTCCGACGGGTCGCGCCTAGTGTGGTCACCGTCCTCGTGGTCGAGGAGGGCATCAGTGCGGCGGACCGGGCCGCACAGCGTGCGGAACGACGAGCGGTGGCCGCCGCCGATCCCAATGCAATCAGCGCAATCCTTCGGCGTCTCCTCTCTGCGCCGGGTAGTGACACAGGACGTGACGAAGGCGCATCCGGCGTTCTCGGATCGGGTTTCGTCATTCGAGAAGATGGTCTCATCGTCACGAATCGGCATGTGATCGTCGGTGCTCACACCGTCCGCGTGCGTCTGCCCGATGGTCGCGAGGTCGCTGCGAAGATCATCGGCGCCGATGCCGTCACCGATATTGCGCTCCTCAGCGTCAATGCGGGCCGTTTGCCGGCGCTACGCCTGGGATCGTCCGCGGCGGTCTCCGTCGGGGATGCCGTCATCGCGATCGGCAATCCGTTCGGACTAGGTCAATCGGTGAGCGCCGGTATCGTCTCCGCGCGCGCCCGCACGCTCGAGGACGATCCGTACATCGACTTCCTGCAAACGGACGCGTCGATTAATCGCGGTAACTCCGGCGGTCCACTACTCGCTGTTGACGGCACCGTCGTTGGCGTGACGTCGGCGATTTTCTCGCCGAGTGGTGGCTCCGTTGGGCTTGGTTTTGCAATTCCAGCGGAGACCGTTGCCGGAATCGTCCGCGAAATCGAAGCCCATGGACGCGTCGAGCGGGGGTATCTCGGAATCTCTGCTCAACCGGTGACGCCCCTCTTGGCTGCGGCCCTCCACATGAAGACTCCCATGGGTGTGCTGGTCACCGCGGTGGATGGGCAGGGACCCTCCGTCGGGGCGCTCGTGATCGGCGATGTACTGCTCAATATTGGCTCCGAAGAGGTGACCTTCAAAGACCTCAACAAGATTACCGCGCGGCTCGTCCCAAACGCGCTCACGACGCTGACAATCCTGCGCGCTGGTGCGCCGGAGTCGGTCGCGTTGAAGATCGGCCGGCTGCCGGAACCGCCCGCCGATCCAACGCTGACGGGCGCCCAAGATACCTGGGTGCCGGCGCTTGGAATCGGCGTCGCGGATACGACCGCCGAGATTCGCCGGGCGATCAAGGCCAACGATGAGCCGACCGGCATGATCGTCACGCAATTGCGACCGGCGCGACCTGGAGCATTGGCGGGCCTGCGCGTTGGCGATCTCATCACGCACGTCGGCACGCAGCAGTTGATCCAAGTGGCAGATATTGTCTCTGTCAGCAAGCCGACTCCGGAAAATCCCGTGCTGCTGCGGATCGTGCGCGACGGGGTCGGGACCTTTATCGCGGTCACCGGCGACGCGGCGCCCTGAGCGACTGTTACGTCAGATTGGTGATTGGATGCTCGGGATCCCTATTGAAAAGATGCAGCGGGTGCGGAAATTCAAACGCACGAATCCGGCAGAGCAGGCGAGAATGAAGCAGTGGTATGGGAAGGATGTGCCGCTCGAATCGCCGGTGATTTCGCCGATTTGCATGGAAGGATCGCCGTGGTATCGCCGATCGATGCAGTCGCGATGCAGGGCATGCTCTTCGGTAAATCGCCGGCTAATTGGCACAAATGGCGACAAATGCTGGCCCAGGCCATGGTGCGCATTAGTCTTGCGCTCCGGCGCCCACCGCCACCCACGCAAGATCCGCGTTCGACACCGACTCGAGATTGAATTTCTTGGCGGCCGCCGCCATCCGCGTGAGCGCTTGCGCCAATGGCATGGGCGGCTCGCGATCGCCCTTCTTCTGTTTGTGAAATCGCACCGGGTTGATGCGCGCCACGACGTAATTGCGTAGGTAAGGTGACTTGAAACCCCGCTTCTCCAGCGTCAGCATGATGCGCTTGGTTTGCGCCTCGATTTCCATCAATCGCGATGCGAATCCTTCTCGCTCGCGCAAACTGGCCGCGAGTGTGCGCTCGCTGAACCGATCTACTTTCTTCAGGAAGGAGCTATAGGCGCCCCCCGCAAAGCGTCCTGCCTTTTCATAGACGATCCCGAGGGTCAGGAGTTCGGCGGATTCGAATTCCGCAGCGTATTGGGACTCCTTGGATGTTGGGTGACGTGCCGCGAGACTTCGGGCCATGCGAATGACTTCGAGGCTCCGGTCGCGCAAGTTGTGGGCTTTCTCCGTGTTGAGCGCAAGAATCCGATAAGCCAGCGCCTCATCGGGGGAGATCAGCGCAGTGATTTGCTTTAGGCCGAGAACTTTCCCGGCAGCCAAGCGGTGACGGCCATTCGGCGTCCATAGTCGCCCGTCTTCCCCACGCACGACGATCAGGGGGTCCAAAAAGGCCGCAGTCTCGTCAATTTTTGTCGCGAGCCGCTTTGCGTGAGTGGGCGACAAGTCTCGCTGAAAGGGGGTTGGCTGAACGGCGCTCAGAGGTAACGACGCCAAGACGAGTGGCCGCCCGCCCAATGGATCACGGTAGGCGCCGATGAGCGCGCCGCCGGCGCTTCGTATCAGCGCTGCGACGTCGGCGATTTCGGCGCTGTCCATGGCGATGACGACATCGGCGGCATCCAAGCCTCTGGCGTTTGTGCCCGGAGCGAGCTTTCCGCGCGCGCGCTTCGGGGCCGCCGATTTTCGGGTGCGGGGCGTTTTGGACTTGGTCTTCGCCGCTGCCATGAGCAGACACTACTCCAAATCGTTCTCGGCCTTCAATATCGGAAATCTTGGCGGTGCTTTCGCAAGCTTGGATACGCCAGCGCCGAGGCGGACGGATGAAGAGCGCGCCGGCGGCGCCGGTGTTAGGGCAGCTGACAGGCCGGGCCTCTCTGTCGCGTGAGTTCTTGACCGGACGAGCGACGTATCAGAAGTGGTCAATGCATTCTCGTCCGGGAACCCCTGTTAGTTGTGGGACATTGGCTCGGGGGCGATCGGGGAAATCCCTGATTTCAGAATGTATTCGATAGCGCTATGATGTTTGGCGTTTATGGTGTAGGAGTAATCGTCGCGCGGAGGCTGTGAAATGAGCGCCGGTGGCGAGTGCCGATGCGGGGCCCTAAATGTGGCGCGCGTCGGATTGGCAAATAGGGCGATTTGTTCGGGCTTTACTAACTAGGTGAAATGATGGCGAAAGCAAAGAAGAAACTCGCATTGGTGTGGTCGAAGGAGGACGTGAAAACGTTGCGGGCGCTCGCGAAGGCGAAGCTCTCAGGCACGCAGGCGGCGAAGAAGTTGAAGCGCACGCGCGGGGCTGTCGCTCAGAAGGCGATGAAGCTCGGAGTGCGATTCAGGTCAATCAAGCGGAAGGCGGCTTAGTCCGTACGATGTTCTAAGTGACTTGCAACGGGGGACACCGATGTGAATCTTCCATTTCGGTGTCTCGTCGTTGCGCTCGCAATTGGCACCGCCATTTCGATCGCGGCGCGTGTTCCACGGGACGCCAATCGAGATCAGGCCGTGACAAGACAGATCATTCGGATCGTTCGCGGCGACATCACGGGACTCGATACCGAAGCGGTCGTCAACGCGGCGAATGCCACCTTGCTCGGCGGCGGCGGTGTGGATGGTGCGATTCACTATGCGGCGGGCCCGGAGCTGCTGGCAGTATGCCGTCAACTTGGCGGCTGCCGCGCTGGGGAAGCAAAGATCACACCGGGTTTTCGTTTGAAGGCACGATGGATCATTCATACCGTGGGACCGGTTTGGAGAGGCGGGGCTCGTGGCGAGGGCGAACTGCTCGCTGCTTGTTACGCGAACTCTCTGCGATTGGCAGGGGAATACGGGATCCGATCGATCGCGTTTCCGGCAATCAGCACGGGCGCTTACTCGTATCCATTGAAGGCGGCGACCGCAATTGCGGTCAGCACCGTACGGGCGCATATGAGTCGATATGCCGTGTTGGAGGAGATTGTCTTTTGTTGCTATTCGGGTGAGGGCCATGCGGTTTACCGCAAGGCGCTGCCGGATCCGGAGCTCATTTAGGCGATTGAATCGACGGCAGACGGTGATGACATTGAAGTCGCCGAAAACGAATGCGGTGATGGCCATGTTGCTCGAAGTTCTTGCAACCGCCGCGTTGGCCCAGGAGCCGTTGATCGGATTGAGCACTTGGAAAATCCGGGGAACAGCGGCTCGTCCTGCACTTGGCGATCACGGAGCCGGCGTTATGCCGCCGCGTGTCGCGTCAATCGCGTGAGCGGGCGGTATATCCGGAAACCTTCGATGGCGCATAGGCGCAGTGGAATCGACTCAATGCAGACGGACGGGCACCAATCAGTGGCGTGTCGGTCGAGGATTGCATGAGGCCATGACGATCGTCATGCGGACTTAGCTCTCAGGCGAGCGGTTGAATCAGTTCTGGACTGTTCGTCGAGGTGGAGTTTATTCGCGGGCTGACTGCGTATGCGTGCATCGCCTTCGGGTTGTATGCGTGCAGGGTCGCCTTTGCCTCCACCGGGGTTCCGCGCAGCCAGGTCTGGTAGTCCTTGCGTTTTACAATCGCCGGCATCCGCGTGTTGCCGATCTTCATCATCAGCGAGTTCGCCGGCACGCGAACGATGGCGCAACTTTCGATGACATCGTCGTCGCCACCGACCGAGCGATCCCAGATTCCGGCGACGCCAAACACGGAGCGGTCGAGTAGGTGCACGAAATGTGGCTGGCGATATTTCGCGTCGGTGAGCTCCCAGGCATAAAAGCCCGCGATCGGGAAAATACAACGTTGACTGTTGAGCCACGGACCTCGAAACGTCGGTGAGTCGAGGAACTCCTCGATCTCGACCCAGGCGGGCGGCACATCGATCCACTTGCCTTCTGCCCACGACGGAACGAAGCCCCAGCGCATCATCACCGCCTCGGACTGGCTCTCGTGCCAGCGAAGGATCGGCACGTAATGCTGCGCCGCGACATTGTATTTCGCGTCGAAGCTCCACCAGGAGCGCGCCGGCAGGAACTCTCGCTCTGCGGTGTTTTGAGCAGGCAAAACGTAGCGCTCGCACATGGGACCAGAGATTACGGGCCAAAGTGCAGAAAAGATGTGATGCGGACGGAGGAAATGCGCGCGGCGCAGGCGATCAGGCCAACGAGGGGCCCGGCGCAGGGCCACTGGTCATGCCGGCCGGATCTCCAATGACCGATGTGCGCTGCCCGGTATGACTGGCATCGCCAGACGCAGATCGGCGTTAAGCAATACTTAAGCGACGATCAGATATGCCGTTTGTTGTGCATCGGCGCGCAGGTCAATCTGCTTGTCGTTCGAACCATTTGACCCATGGAGCACGCACATCATGAACGACACACATCGTATCGCGCAGTTCGGGCAGGTCCTGCTGGTAGCCGCCGTGATTGTCGTTGCGGTACTCGTGACGCTGTTCGGTCCGCTGCTCGTTTAGCCCCTATGCCGACGCGGTCAAGAACCGGGCGAATTGAAGCCTTGTTGAAATTCGAGGGCGACTTCGTGCGAGCCGGTAGTCGCTTTGGACGATTCGAGCCGATGGCGGAAAGAATGGGCGCCTATCTGGAGGCCGCAGTTGCCAAGCTGAGAAGAGTTGCGCCCTATGCCCTGCTCATCGCGGTTGTGCCGGGGGGTGCGGTGCTGGCCTTTCTCCTGTGGTTTCACCGGCGACCGCAGAAATCGCCGGCTTCCGCGATCCGCCGAACGCCGTTCTATCGAGGGGTGCGAGGCGGGATGCCCCGCGCGTGTCGAACTGGTCGATTTCAAGGCGTCGACGAGCGGGCTGGAAGACATGCCAATTCTGCAGATAGTGATGCCGCCGCCGCGTAGCCGCCCGTTAAGATCGGCTGTACTATTGGCGATTCGATCAGCAACGGAGAGCTGCATGTATCGGGACAAATGGCGCTGCGTCGCGGCGGGATTTGCTAGGTTTTTGGGTGTCGGCATGACGATGGCGTTCGTTGCGCTGTGTGCCCCAGTTCAGGCAAGTGCGGTCGCGGGTCACGACTATGCGGTATTGGCTGTTCCGCGGCCACAGGACGCTGCAGGTAAAATCGAGGTCATCGAATTCTTCTCGTGGGGCTGTCCGCATTGCTACGAGTTTCACCCCTTGCTCGATCGGTGGTTGGCAAAGCTACCGAAGGACGTCACTTTTAGGCGGGTGCCGGTGGGATTCGGACATCCGGAATGGGACGCTCTGGTGAGAACCTATTATGCGCTCGAGACCACGGGCGATTTGGCGCGCTTGGACTCCGCGATTTTCGATGCGATTCACAAGGATCACGTGGCGTTGTTTTCCGAGAACAGCATTACGGCATGGGTCGGGAAGCACGGAGTCAAGGCAGCGAATTTCACCGACGCGTTTCATTCGTTTAGCGTAAACATGAGCGTCACCCAATCGGAGCAGATGGTGTCCGACTATCGAGTGGATGCGGTTCCGACGATGGCGATCGGAGGTCGGTACACCGTGAGCGATGATCACGTCAAGATGCTGGCTACGGCGGATGAACTCATTGCGAAGGCGCGAGATTTGGATAAGAAGCCTAAGAAGTAGGCGGCGGACAGCCAACTCGCCGGCAAGACAGGTGCCGAGCGTCGATGCGAGGCCGCGCGACACCTGAAAGTCGCTTGTTCGGATGCGCAGCGGGCGCGACCGTCCGAGACCGGCAGTGGAGTCAAGATAGCAGCGGCGCCGCTTCGCGGCTCGATGGCATCGCCGACCTGAGGCGTGGGTCCGGCATTTTCCAGTGCGTCCAAAAACCGGCGCGCCGAGGTAACGAGCTATGACGAAGCAAATTACCGCCTCCCTTCTCTACAACTCTATTTATTGCCCGCATCGCGTTTTCTTGGATTCCTTCGGCAACGCTGCGTTACGCGATCCGGTCAGTCCATTCGTGCAGCTGCTCTGGGAAAAAGGAACCCTCTACGAGCACGATGTGATTGCCGGTCTCGGAACTCCATTCGTCGACCTCTCCGGGCCCACTGGCGACAAGAAGGAAGCCGCAACGCGC
Source organism: uncultured Gammaproteobacteria bacterium (assembly GCA_963782845.1). Lineage (GTDB taxonomy): Bacteria > Pseudomonadota > Gammaproteobacteria > Steroidobacterales > Steroidobacteraceae > Bog-1198. The sequence goes on from CAWALM010000006.1 coordinate 293,610, forward strand.
GCGGCGATGGAGCGCGGCGAGACTCTTATATATGGCGGGCGGCTGTCCGTCGACGAGCTGCTCGGCGAGCCCGACTTGCTGCGCAAAGAAGGGCCTAAATACGTCGCGATCGACATCAAGTCGGGCGGCGGGCTCGAGGGAGCCGACGATGACGACGAGGGCAAGCCCAAACGGCACTACGGCGTGCAATTAGCGCTCTACACCGACATTCTCGAGCGGCTGGGGCAGTCGGCAGGCCGGTATGGCTATATCTACGACGTACACGGCAAGGAGATTCGGTATGAGCTCGATGCGCCGATGGGGCCTAAGAGCCCGTCGATCGCGCAACTTTATGCCGAGACCAAGGCGGCGGTCGAACGGATCCTCACCGGCGATTCGACGACGCAGCCGGCGCGCGCGTCGGTCTGCAAGCTCTGCGTCTGGGGCTCGAGTTGCCTGCGGCAAATGCAGGCAGCAGGGGATTTGACGCTGCTGCCGCAACTAGGGCGGGCCAAGCGCGATGCGCTAGTGCAGACGTTCCCGACGGTCGAGTGGTTTGCCGGAGCGGATTTAGCCCAATACGCGAAGGTCAAGAAGGCGCCATTCAAGGGCATTTCGGCGGATGCGCTCAAGAAACTGCAGGTCCGCGCAAAACTCGCGGTCGATCCCGATCCGGTGCCGTTCTTTCGAGAGCCGGTCGAGCTACCCACGAACCCGCTCGAGGTGTTCTTTGATATCGAAGACGATCCGATGCGGGATCTCGTGTACTTGCACGGATTTGTGGTGCGCAAGTACGGCGATTCGAAAGGCGAGCAGTTTTTGGCGGTTTTTGCCGACGCGGCGACCGCGACGGGCGAGCGCGAGGCGTTTGCGGCGGCTTGGGCGTTCTTGCGCCGGCATGCCGATCACATCGTCTATTACTACTCGAAGCACGAGCGCACCAAGTATCGGAAGCTCCAGGCAAAGTATCCCGACGTTTGCTCGGCCGACGACATCGAGGCGCTGTTTTCGGCCGGGCGCTCATTCGATTTGCTGTATGAGGCGGTATTCAAGTCAGAGTGGCCGACCTTGGATTGGTCGATCAAGAGTTTGGCGAAATTCTTGAAGTTTCGATGGCGGGACGTGGACCCTTCGGGCGCGGCATCGATTGAATGGTTTGATCAGTGGGTAAAGACCGGGGATCCCAAGATCAAACAAAGGATATTGGATTATAACGAGGATGATTGCGCAGCAACGCGTGTGCTTCTCGACTCGATGAAAACCATGGGTGTTCGCACCAATTAGTCGGTAAGGCAGGCGACCGTTCAGATAGCCACCTGGAGGCACCGCCGCCGAGTGGCGCGCTGGGTCCCGTTCAAGCCGGCCAATTTCAGCGAGGCTTCGCAACAGTCCCACAACGCGTTCGGCACGATCTTGCCCTAGGTGCTCGAGATCACAAGTGATATTGTCGTGCCGGCCAATAACATTCGTGAGTCCACAGGGGAGCCGTATGCGAATATCCGATGGTTCTGCCGGCGTCGTTTGCCTTGCCGTACTGTGTTCGCTGTGGATGGCGCCGGCGGCCATGGCCGAAGGCGGTACCGACGAGGTCAACCTGCTCTCCTACGGTGCCGGCGCACTCGTCGTGGAAGCGCCTCCATCCTACTCAACATCCGGCAACTGGTCAGCCAACTCGCTTCTCGACGAACTCCCGAACACGGGTTGGGCGACGCCGAACGGTGACGTGACTCCCAAGGTTTTCGTGTTCGAACTGGCGGAGAGGAGCGAAATTTCGAGCCTGGCATTCGATACGGCGCAAGTCGAAAACGCCGGGCGTGGGGCCAAGGACTTAACGGTGGAAATTTCGGACCGCAAAGACGGCGGCTTTACCGAGATCGCCAAGCCCTCGCTCGCATCCCTCAAGGATGGTCAGAAGTTCGCACTGAAAACACCGGCGAGCGGCCGCTACCTCAAGCTGACGGTGCTCAACAATTGGGGCGATACCCGGTACACCGAGCTCATGGATATCTATGCCTATGGCAAGCCGCTCGTCAAACGACCCCTGACCGATAACTCCGGCGCGTTTTCGTCCAGCTACGGTGTCTTTCGCGTGCAGCAGACCGGTGCGACCGTCGATGGCTGCTACGAGCGCAACAACGGTCTAATCGAAAGTGGAGGATTCGACGGCAGGGTGCTTCGCTTCACTTGGACCGAGGGTGAAGTGGCCGGGGCGCGCCGAGGCGGTCCGGCAATGATGATTTTCACCGACGATGGCCAATCGTTTCTCGGCTTCTGGTGGAATGCAGGCAGCGCCGATAAGACCCCCTCCGGCGATTGGGTCGGCAAGCGCATTTCAAAGGAGATCGGCGCTTGCCCGCACTGGAAGCCGGGCACCAGCAACGATGTCGTGCAGCAGATCAACAGTCAAGGCCGGGCGCGGCTCTACGGGATTTTGTTCGACACCGACTCCGACCGTCTCAAGGACGAATCGAAACCGGCGCTCGATGCGCTGCTTGGCGCGGCCCGCAGCGAGCCGGCGTGGAAATTCTCGATCGAGGGACACACCGACAACACCGCCACCGATGCGCACAACCAGGCGCTTTCTGAAAAGCGGGCTGCCGCCGTCAAGGCTTATCTGGTCAATGCCGGAGTCGATCAGAACCGCTTGACGACGCGTGGATTTGGGGCGAGCCAGCCGGTCAGCAGCAACGATACGGCGCTCGGCCGCTCGCAGAACCGGCGCGTAGAAATCGTGAAAAACTAGGACGCGCACTGTGGAGAACCCGCTGTTGTGGAGCCGCCGCGTGCGCGCCGCTTGTTGCGCGATTGCAGGTGCATTGATCTGGACTGCGGCCGCAGCCGGTGGGCCGCCCACGGTGCCGCGGGCGCGCGACCTCGGGATCCCCTTCGACGGCGAGCCGGGTCCTCTCAACGCCATCACCGACGTAGCCGGAGTCGCCGTCGGTCACGCCACGCTAATCGATGGCAGCGGCAAATTGCAGCCCGGGATCGGGCCCATACGAACCGGCGTGACGGCGATTTTGCCGCGCGGCCGCGAATCGCTCTCCAATCCCGTATTTGCAGGCTGGTTTGCGCAAAACGGCAACGGCGAAATGACCGGCACTGCTTGGGTCGAGGAGTCGGGGTTCTTGGAAGGCCCGGTCATGATCACGAATACACATAGTGTCGGCGTCGTGCGCGACGCAGTCATCCAGTGGCGCACGGCCCAGGCCGATGCGGATGCCACTGGGTATTGGTGGTCGTTGCCGGTGGTCGCCGAAACCTGGGATGGCTGGCTCAATGACATCAACGGCTTCCACGTCAAGCCCGACGATGTGTTTCACGCGCTGGAGGCCGCTCAGGCGGGTGTCGTGGAAGAGGGCAGCGTCGGCGGCGGCACCGGCATGATCTGCAACGGGTACAAAGGCGGAATCGGGACCTCGTCGCGCCGGCTCGATGCCAAGGATGGCGGTTACATCGTCGGCGTCCTGGTTCAATGCAATACCGGCACCCGCAAGAATCTGCGCATCGCCGGAATTCCGGTGGGTCGCGAGATCCCGGCGCCGCAACCCTATGCGTTCATTCCCTCGGACATTGCGGAGCACGGTTCGATCATCGTGGTCGTGGCAACCGATGCGCCGCTGCTCGCCCACCAGCTCAAACGGGTTGCACGCCGGGTGACTCTGGGCTTGGGCCGCATCGGCAGCATTTCCGGCGATGGATCGGGCGATATTTTCATTGCGTTCTCCACGGCCAATTCGCGCGCCGCGACGGTCGTCGACCAGCCGGTCGATCTGAAAATGCTGCCCAATGCGTCGCTCGACGCGGTGTTTCAGGCGACCGTCGAGGCGACCGAGGAGGCAATCGTCAACGCGATGATCGCCGCGCACGATATGACCGGCGTCGACGATCACCGCGTGATCGCCATTCCGCATGATGCGCTGCGCGCCGTATTGCGCAAGTACGGGCGGCTGAACCATTGAATTGCGTGGCGTCGGTGCGGATCAGCGGATGTCGCTAACAGTGCTTCCGCATGATGGAAACTTCACGACGATGCCCGTCAGAGCGTGCCTTGCGCCGCACGCGGCGCTCATGATCATGCTGAGTCTCGCAGGTCGCGCCAGTCTCGCCATGGGCAGCGCGCCCGCTGTCGATCGGGTACCCGATTCGGCCCAGTGTCAGCTCCTCGGGCTATCGACTTGTCCGCAGCCGTTCGACGCGGTCTTGCCGGCGGCCGAGACGATGCTGAGCTGGGATCAGCGCAGCAGGATCATCGGATTTCGCAACACCTATCGTCTTTATCCGGGCGACGTCTTCCGAACGCGGGGCGGCACGGCCTATCCCTTGCCTGCGGCCAATGATCCGATGCCCTCGGTGCATTACCGATTGGAGGGCCATACCTATGGTCTCGCGGACTATCTGCGTCGCGAAAGCGTAACCGGACTGTTGATCCTCAAGGAAGGACGGGTCGTCTATGAGCATTACGGCAACGGCAATACCGCCACGACATTGTGGACCTCGCGGTCGGTCGCGAAGTCGATCGTTTCCATCCTCGTCGGCATGGCCATCAAGGAGGGATTGATCGCATCGGTCACCGATCCGGTCACGCGCTATTTGCCCGAGCTCAAGGGCAGCGCGTGGGACGGAGTAACGCTTCGCGATCTTCTGCAGCATACGTCCGGGGTCGCCTGGAACGAACATTACGGCGACCCCCATTCGGACTTTGCGCGCCTCACGCGCTGTGAATCGAGTCCTAAGGCCTATCAGTGCGTTTGGCGTTTGGTGAGTACCTTGAAGCGCAGGCCGGGGACACACCCCGGTGCGGTCTGGTCGTACAACACGGCGGGGGCATGGCTCGTGGGCCGGGTATTAGAGAAGGCCACGGGCATGACGATCGCTCAGTACCTCGAGACCCGCCTCTGGAGCCGATACGCGATGCAAACCGACGGGGTATGGGAGGCGCTGGTCAAGGGGCAGGTCGATTTTGGCGGCCATGGATTCAATGCGACCTTGCGCGACTGGGGGCGATTTGGCCTGTTCGTTGCGGGCGGCGGCAAGCTCGCCGACGGTGAGGATTTACTGCCGCCAGACTGGATCGCGCAATCGGTGACTTGGACCAAAGCCAAAGGCTCGGTCGCGCCGGGGACGCCCGATGGCCAGTTCGGCTACCAATGGTGGTTTGGCGGCGTCGACCCAAACCACCGCGATACCGACGATGTCACGCGGACCGCCCAACAATCGTTTTGGGCTGAAGGCATCTATGGGCAAACGATTGCGATCGACCCCAGTGAGTCTTTGGTCATGGTGCAGTGGTCGACCTGGAAGGAAGCGGAGACGCCGGCCGTGCTCTACGACGAACAGGTATTGTTCTTCAATGCGCTTGCGCGTGCGCTGGGCGGATCGAGGCGCTGAGTCTTCGCCGCAGACTGCGGGACTCGAGGCCGAGCATTGGGATCGGACAAGAGAAGAAGTCGAAAGGGCAGGGCGGATGCCGCTCCCGCCGCTCCGCGGAGCGCTAAACGATGCAGGCGTGTTCAGACTTCCGACACCGACGTCAATCTTCAGCGATCGCGTCCACGCGATCTCGATAAAACGCCAAATAGTCCTTGATCTCGGCGACCGGCATGTGCGGATCTTCGTAGGACCACACGGCATTCGCGGATCTTTCGCCGCCGAGCGGGATATGGAAATACGTGCAATCGCCTTTGTACGGGCAATAGGTCGAAAAGCTCGATCTCTGCAGGAGCGACATATCAGCGTCTTTTCGCGGAACGTATAGAACGATCGGGTAGCTCGCCTCGCGTAGGGCGAGCGCTCCGCGTGTGTCGGCGATGATGCGACCGGCCACCGACACGACGACATGCAGATTGCTCGGCTCGATGGAAATTGGATGATCGGGACCCGGCGCTTTCACAGGCTTCGAATTCATGGCGGGCACTTTGCGGTCAATGATTGGCGGTAAGTCGATTATAGAGTCTCATGCGGTTCCGGGCACAGCCCTTCCTGTGTCAAAATCGCACGTACCCATGAAGATCGTCGCAGTCACCAATATCAAGGGCGGAGTCGGCAAGACAACGACGGCCGTGAACCTGGCTTTCTTATGCGCGGCAAGCGGACGCCGGACCTTGCTGTGGGACTTGGACCCGCAAGGCGCCGCCACCTACATCCTGCGTGGCGAGCCACAGGAAAATGCGTCGGCCAAGAAGCTGGTCTCGGGCAAACGCGGACTCAACGAGCTCGTGGTCGCCAGCGGGCACGAAGGGCTGGACGTTCTGCCGGCCGATTTTTCCTACCGCAACTTCGATCTGCATCTCAGCGCTCGAAAGAATCCCACCGAACGGCTGCTGCGCATGAGCCGCAATCTGCGCGAGATCTACGACGTGCTGTTCCTCGATTGCCCGTCCGGCATCTCGCTGCTGTCGGAGAACGTGCTGCGTGCCGCCGATGCCGTCGTCGTGCCGCTGCTGCCGAGCCCGCTGTCTGTCCGCATGCTGATCCAGCTGCGGGATTTCCTGCTCGCCAACGCCTGGGTCGACATGACGCTGTTGCCCTTTTTCTCAATGGTCGATCGGCGCAAGGCGCTGCACCACGAGGTCATCGCGAGTACGCGCCTGCAGTTCCCGGGCATGCTGAAAACAGAAGTTCCCTATTGGAGCGAGATCGAGCGGATGACCTTGCGGCGCGCTCCGCTGCCGGCGTATGCGCCGCACAGCGCGGCGGCAACCGTGTACGCGGCGTTGTGGTCCGAGGTCGACGTGAAGCTGAGGCAGGCTGCGTTCACGCGCGCAGTGCCGATATCAATCGCACCGCCCGCGCTCGAGGAGCCTCCGGCGGCGCCGGCACGCACCGCGGAACGCGAACCAGGGGCCACATTCACCTCTGACCCGCCGCCCGAGGCGGTGCCCACGCCCGCGTAGGGTTCGACGGTCGTTCCGCCGGCACATTGCGGGGATGATTTTCTGTCGACGCACAGGCTTGCGGCAGAAGCGGTGTTTTTTTCCCCGACTGTCCAAACAATGGGCTTGATCGCGGCGATCGAGGAGTTGCGGGCGGACTAATCCTCGTGCCAGGCGATCCATTTGGGCATGTCGCCCTCATTTTCACAAAAGTGCGCGATGGCTTGGTAACACTGCTCTCGATCGATGCACCAAGACAGCGGGAACTCGTCCATCTGTCCATTGGCAAGGCGAAATGAGGCGGTTCCGACCCTGGGCACGGGCGATCGAGAGGTGAATCCGGTGTCTTCGGCGAAGCGAAGGTACATCAGGAATGCATCCGGTCCGCTGCGCATCATATTGATCATGGGCCCGTCAGCTATCGATACCCACAAATCGAAGTTCGGCTCAAGATCGAATTGCGCTAGCGCCTGATTCACCGCATCGACCGAGGATATCTCTTGATGCTCATCATTGAAGATGACCGTGATCACGGCGATTTCCCCGGGGCGTCGAGCGAACGCCCTCTCAAGGCTTCTGAAACCGCAGCGTCATCCGATCGGACTCGCCGATCGCCTTCATCTCGGCGTGCTCGGACTCGGGCCCGTCCAAATCGGGCGGCAGATGATGCACGTTCACGTCTTCGGGATCCTGCGGATTCGCGTTGATTTCCGACACGCCCTGCAGCCGAAAACCGGTCCGCAGACCCAACTCGATGAGGTAATCCTCGGGAATGCGATGGAATTGCAGTGAACTTTCTACCGCATCGGCGAACGGTTTGGCTCGATGTTCCACGACGCCGAATGTGCCGCCGCGTTTGAGCACGTCGAACGCCGCTTTGAACACCGCGTCGAGCGTCGCCGGGCTGTCATTGAGCCAATCATGGGTGCTGCGGAACGTGAGCACGAGGTCGGCCGAATTCGCTCTGCCCAGCGCCACGTCGCCCGGGGGCTTGAAGGGGATGACCTTGACGATGTGCCCGAAGACCGCGGGATTCTCCTTGATCTTCTGCTCGAATTTTGGCGATGCCGCTTCGATCAGGCGACCGTGTGCGCTCAGGAAAGGCGCGAGGATTTCCGTGTACCAGCCGCCGCCAGGCGCCAACTCGATCACCGTCATGTTCGGCCGGATTTCAAAGAACTTCAAGGTATCGACCGGGTGACGATATCGGTCGCGCGCCTTGTGCTCTGCCGAGCGCCACTCGCCATCGACCGCCCGCTGTAACAGCGCCGCAGTGTCTTGAGTGGAAAGCGCGGGCGCCGCGCCCGCCGCGGAGGCGAATAACAAAGTGCCAGAAAACCAGCCAACCCACGTGCGGGCGTGATTGAACATGATGCAACCCCTTGATGGCGAGAGCTGCAGACTACGCCCGAAGCCTGCTACCGGCAACGAACGATACTGCGGCGAGGCGATCGGGGGTATCAAAGGGGTGGCATAGCATGAGATCGCCTTCGCCTACCGATGGTCGGGAGTCGAGTTCATTCGGGCGGTGACACCGAAACGCGTGCGGGTGTACATTCGGCGGCAACTTGTCTGCGACCCGCAGCCGAACAGCAGCTTCCTTCGCGACTGGAGTGGTCAACATGTCGCCTGCCTCGACAAACCGCGTTGAGCTCCCGCGTAGCGTCCACTCGCCGGTCCCAAACGCCACCGCGATCGGGAAGGCCGCGGGCGCTCGGGAAATACGCGTATCCGTGATCCTGAATCGGCGCACACCGCTTGATATTCCATCGCTGAAGGGCCGTCAACTCTCACGGGACGAGTACGCCGCGAGCTTTGGCGCATCGCAGAACGACTTCGATGCCGTCAAATCCTTTGCCTTGGCGAATGGTCTGCGGGTCGATGCAACCAAGTCGAGCCTACTGCGTCGGCGCGTTGAATTGCGGGGACCCATCAGCGCGTTCAACCAAGCCTTTGGAGTTGAACTCCACGATTATCAACCGAGCGGCACGAATCAACAGGGCAATCGCTTTCATGCGATCACGGGACCGGTCACGGTACCCGCGGAATTGATCGGATCGATCGAGGCGGTGCTGGGTCTCGACAACCGCCCGATCGCAACTCCGAAATTCCGCCGACGAAATGCCGCGGCCGCCGCAAGTCAGAATGCCGGCACATTTACCCCGCCCCAGGTGGCGCAGGTCTACGCCTTTCCATCGGCTCCCAGCGGGACATCCGCAGGAGCGGGCCAGACGATCGGTATCATCGAACTCGGGGGAGGGTACAATCCGGCCGACCTTACCACGTACTTCTCGCAAACGATTCGTATCACACCGCCCACGGTCACCGACGTGACGCTCGACGGCGGCGCCAATGACCCAACGAACGCCAACAGCGCCGACGCCGAAGTGCTGCTCGACATTGAAGTCGCAGGTTCCGTCGCGCCGGGTGCCAAAATCGTCGTTTACTTCACGAGCAATACCGATCAGGGTTTTCAGGACGCCATTTCGACCGCGATCCATGACGCGACCAATAATCCCAGCGTGATTTCCATTTCCTGGGGCGGTCCTGAATCTTCGTGGTCGAAAGCCGCCATCGGCAGTATCGACTCGACCTGCCAATCCGCAGCGGCGCTCGGGATCACCGTCACGGTCGCGTCAGGCGACAATGGATCGACTGACGGCGCCAGCGGCAACAACGTGGACTTTCCAGCATCGAGCCCGCATGTGCTCGGCTGCGGTGGCACGGCGCTCACGGCCGACACCGGCCGGCGATTGTCCGAGGTCGTGTGGAACGATCAAGCGTCCAGCGGGGGGGCCAGTGGGGGCGGAGTGAGCACGGTCTTTTCGCTGCCCAGCTGGCAGGCCAACGCGGGCGTGCCGGCATCCGCGGGCAGCGGAGGCCGCGGCGTTCCGGATGTTGCCGGGGACGCGTCGCCGGAGACTGGTTATCAAATTCTGGTTGATGATGCGCAGGAAGTCGTCGGCGGCACGAGCGCCGTCGCGCCGCTTTGGGCAGCGCTGATCGCGGTACTCAATCAACAACTCGGTACACATGTGGGGTTCTTGAACCCGCGCCTCTATCCACTCGGAGAGGCACCGTTCTTCGACGTCACTTCCGGCAACAATGGCGCATTTTCTGCGGGTCCCGGCTGGGATCCGTGCACTGGGTTGGGCTCGCCGAACGGCGTGTTGCTGCTCAATGCGTTGCGCAACGGCGCGCCATCGGCTAGCTGACAACTTGCATCGCTGCGCGACGCCGCGCGGTGCGGACGCGAGGATCGCGGTGGATGCCGCGCGTTCCATTTGCTAAGGCACACCGATTCGTGCCCTCGCAGTTGGCGTGGTGCCCCGGGGTCGATTCGGCGCCAGCGTTCCTCCAATCGCAATCCCCCGGCATTCAGTAATTCGCCGCGGCCCGCACTTCACTTGTCGGCTTGTCCAGATCGGCAAGCAACTCTTTGCCGACGATCGCAAGCGGAGTGGTGCCGTATGAGAGCAGGCGGTCATGAAAATCGTGCAGCGAGCCTTTGCCTTGCATCTTCAGCCAATAGTCGGCGAGCAGGTTTTCTATCTGCAGGCGCCCGACTGTGTAGGTGAACCCGTAGCCTGGATTGAGCGCGAGCGCCGCAACCGCAGCTTCCGATGCATCGTGGGTAAATGCGGTCTGAGCAGCAAAAAAATCGACGGCTTGCGGGTACGTCCATTCCCCCGTGGCCAGCTTTGCATCGATGATCGCGCGCGCCCCGCGCACGCGCTCCCAGCGTGCCACGAACAGCCGGCCATCCAGGTCGTTGCCGTACAGGCCTAGCCGGACGAACATTTCCTCGCCATAAAACGCCCAGCCTTCCGCGAAGACGCTCGTGAACTGAATCCTGCGAATGAAGTCTGAATGCCGTTTGGCGATGGACAACTGCATGAAATGTCCCGGCAGTGCCTCGTGAGCCGCGGTGCTGAGAATGCGGTCGCGATCAAAATCCTCATTCATGTCCAAGCGCGCCGCCGCTTCGTCGAGCGAGGCCGGAGGGGTGATGTAGTAATAGCCGGTTGTCGAACGGGAAAACAGCAGCGGCGGATTCATGGACGCGCCGGGACTCACCGGCTGCAGGAACGGCGGCGTTTCCATGACTTGCATCGAACCCAGCCAGGCGGGAATGGTGACCACCTCGTTGTCGGTGACGAACTTGCGCAGCTCCGCGATGCGGTCTCGATAGTAGTCAATGAGTGCGGGACCGCCGGGTGCCATGCCGCCGCCGCTCGGTGCGCCGAACGGCGTCGAGGTGCGCTGCGACACCGCGGTCAGCCATGCCTCCTCGGCCCATCCATGGGCAAGTTCGTCATGGCCCATCCGCTCAATAGCAGACGCATCGAACGGCAGCAGTTGCTCCTCGTGAAGCATCCGGTCATAGGCTTCGCGTCCGATCGCGTAGTTCTCCGGCCACGATGCGACGTGCGCATCGATGTACGCTTTGGACGCCATGATTGCGGCCAACGCCGCATCTCGTGCCTTCACGAATCGAGCAAACGCGGCAGCCTCACCGCTGAGCTGATTCTTGGCGGCCTCGGTGAGCGCTCCTTTCAAGAATTCCGGAGCTCCGCCCAATTGCTTACTGCCGACGGTGCCATAGAGATTCCCGGGCATCGTGACCAGGCGTTGCGCTGCGGAGAGATAGGACGGCGTCTTTGCGAGCCGGGTCGTCAGGTCGCTCCAGGCTTTGCGCAGCGCGGCCGGCGACGCGCCGTCGCGGCCTACGACCGGCAGGTGCTGGAACTGGATGAAAATGGTCTGGACGACGTTGTTCGCCGGCGCACTGTAGTCCTTGCGATCAATCTGGTATGCGAGCAAGCCGTTCAGTTGCGCTTCAAGCTGGGCATTCAGTAACGTCGCATCATCGCGATCGACGAGCGAGGTGGCGGAAGTGAATGTCCCGGTAATCTCGCGCAGCTGTTGCTGCCATTGCTTGAGACGGTCGACGAAGCCTGCGCGATAGGCTTCGCTGGGATTTTCGAGTTCCGCATCGTGACCCGCGATGCCCAAAGCGGTGGCCTGCAGAGGGTACAGGTCTGCCGACGTGTAGGTCAGGTCTTGAGCCAAGCTCACCAAGCGCTCGTGCGCCGAACCCTGCCCGTAGCTCCGAAGGGGGAGTAATAACACCATGCCGCAAATCAGGGCGCAGCGAAGTTCGCGCATTGCTCCTCCTCTAATAACAATGGTTTTAAGGGCGATCGCCGAGAGTCGAGCATAACACCCGCTCTGGTTCACTGCTTCGCGCGGCCAACAACGTCGCATTCCCTGGGCATGATGACGCACGATCTGTCGACTTTCTTCCGGTCGGGCGAAGGGATCGATTCCAACAATTGTTCTCGAGGCGATGTAGCGCGTAAATTAGTGTTTTCCTCCACATCGAGGCACCTATGCACGGCAAGGTTGTGGTCATCACGGGCGGGACGTCGGGAATTGGAGAAGTAGCCGCACTGCGGCTCGCCGGGATGGGTGCACGGATCGTGCTCATTGCGCGCGACAAGGCGCGCGCTGATGCGACCTTGAGGCGCTTGCGCAGCGGCACCACGAGCGGGTTGCATTCTGTCCACTACGGCGATCTGTCGCGCATTGCGGAAATGAAGCGACTGGCCGCGGAGGTCGCCGCCGCGGAACCGCGCATCGACGTGCTCATCAACAATGCGGGGGCCATGTTCGGCGCGCGCCGGGAAACGTCGGATCATTTGGAGCTGACGTTTGCGCTCAATCACATGGCCTATTTCGTGCTCACGTTGGGGTTGCGTGAGCGACTGTTGGAATCCTCGCCATCACGGGTCGTCAACACGGCCTCGGATGCACATCGGGGAAATCAGCTGGACTTCGATGATCTGCAAGCGACGCGCGGATATTCCGGATTTAAAGTCTATGGGCGATCCAAACTGTGCAATATCCTGTTCACGCGGGAACTTGCGCACCGTTGGCGCGGGACGGGCGTTACCGCGAACTGCCTGCATCCCGGCTTCGTCGCAACGCGCTTCGGTGACGGCAGCGGCGGCTTGCTGTCGCTGGCCACTCGCCTCGGCAAGGCTTTCGCGATCTCACCCGAGAAGGGTGCCGAAACCATCGTTTATCTTGCCTCGTCGCCCGAGGTCGCCAGCGTCAGCGGAGAGTATTTCCACCAATGTCGACCGGCGACACCGACGGCGGAAGCCATCAACGAAGCGGCGGCTCAGCGCCTTTGGTTGGAGTCGGCAAGGCTTGCGGCAATCGAGGCGTGATCAGTCCGATGGGGCGATGGCTTCGCGGGTGGACCGACGGAATTGATGGCAGTAAATCCGATTTAACATAAGAACCACTGTGCGTATAAGTCTTTGATGATTAAGACCTTTGCGGCGCCATTATAGCGAATCATGCCGTGCGCCGCACGCGCTCGAGCGTCTGCGCGGAAACCGCGCCGCCTCTTCAGCCACGACCCATCCATTCTCTTGATTGCATTTGTTCCTGACCCTATGTAGAGTTCCTACTATGGGTAAAGAGGAACGCAATGTTCGGATGTCGCTGCAAACCCTGCGCGTGCTGGAGGCATTCCTTGAAAGCCCGACGGCGTCGCTCTCCGGCGCAGACGTGCATCAGCAATGCGGTATTGCGTCTGGAACCTTGTATCCCATATTGCTGCGACTCGAGGCAGCGGGATGGTTCGTGAGCCGCTGGGAGTCGGTTGACCCGTCGAGCGTCGGCCGGCCGCGCCGGCGACTCTATCGGCTGACCTCGACCGGACTGCGGCGCGCGAGTGAAGTGTTCGCGAGTTTCAACCGAGGGATCCTCACATGAACGAGCGCGATGAGAGTGAGCCTGCAGACTTAGGTGCCGGCGGCGTTTCGAGCCGGTGGGACCATGTCAGTCATTGGTTGATTCGTCGCGCGTCGACCGCGGCGCCTTCCGAGCTCGCGACGCGGCTCGAAGAGGAATGGCTTGCGGATCTATCGGCGCGGTCTTCAGTGCTTTCGCGCTTGCGCTTTGCCTTGGGCTGCTGTTGGGCGACGGCGATCATTGCACATGAGCTTCGAACTGCAGTACCGGTCGCGAGCACCGCTGTCGGGCCGCGCTTTGCCGCCGCGAATTTGTTTGAGGGTGCGGGTTATTTTTCGCGCCGATCGTTAACCTTACTGCTGGTGATCGCGATGCACGCCGCGATATTCCTCGCGTTGATGAACGCGGTCGTCACCAAGAGTCACAAGATCGCGGAGGCGCCGATCGTTCCAAAATTCATTCCGGATACGCATCCACGGGTACTGCCGAAGCTGCCGCAGCCTGTCGTGGATAAATGGAGACTCGTTATTCCTGAGCCGGACGTCCCGCCGGTGGGCAAGATCGACGATGGCACGGAACTCATTCCGGACGTGCCAAAGGTGCCGACGCCGCCTCTACCTCACTCGCAGCCTCCTGCCGTCAATCGCGTACTCGGTGGACCAGGAAGTGGGTTTCCGAACACCGATGATTTCTATCCGTCGAGCGCGAAATGGAACGGTGAGGAGGGGATCACCACGGTTCGGGTTTGTGTGGATGCGAATGGGCGGCTCACGGAGCAGCCGGTCACCGCGGAGAGTTCTGGCAGCGCACGGCTCGATGCGGGGGCGCTTCTGCTTGCGAAGGCGGGTACCGGTCATTATCGGCCGACGGTGGAGGATGGCAAGCCGGTCGGGTCATGTTATGCGTTTCGAGTACGATTTGAGTTGAGGAAATAGGGCAGCTTGCGCGGCGTCCCGGTCGAGTCCTGACAACAATCATGATTTGGATTGACCTTGGCCAGGTCGAATCGGGTTGGGCCGACATAGAAACCCGCATCGTTTCACGGCCACCGTCGGCTCAATCACATAGCCATTGAACTGCGTGCATCGGTGGCTGACCAGCCGCCTATGATTGCGGATATCTGATCGGGTTATGATTCGCGGGTGTCGTCATTCAAGGAGGAGGATCATGGCGCTCGAGAATATCGAACACGTCGTCGTCGTGATGATGGAAAACCGCTCCTTCGACAATTTGTTGGGGTGGCTCTACGACAATCAAACCGATCCCCCGCGTTTCAACAACCCTGATCGAAATCCGCCGGTGTTCGACGGCTTGCGGGCGATGACCTATTCCAATCTGCTCAACGGCGCGATCGTTTTCGCCAGTCGCCCCCCGACGGCGTGGCCGCCGGCCAACAATCCCAATGTCGTACCGTCTCCAGATCCGCACGAAGGATTCCAATTCGTGAGAGCGCAGCTGTTTGGGGCGGCGAACCCGGCCCCCGGCGCCCTCGCCGACATGAGCGGCTTTCTCAAGGATTACTCGGCACCAGATGCCGGAGGCGCCAATGCCGCGCAGATCATGCAGACCTTTGGCCCAGGGGAAGCGAATGTACTCAACGACTTGGCTCGGAATTTTGCCGTATGCGATCGGTGGTTTGCGTCGGTACCGACGCAAACCTGGCCGAATCGCGGCTTTGTTCACTCCGGCTCGTCCGACGGGCACATCAATAACGATGACTACGAGCCCTATGACATTCCAACGATCTTCAATGTCTTGGAGAGCCAGGGGAAGACGTGGGGAATATTCCACGACACAACCCTAATCCCCTCGCTCACGTTGGCGCAGTTCTTCCCGCGACTGATTCCCTATCCCGAAAAGATTCAGCGCTACAATATCTTCAAGAATTTGTGCGCCGCCGAGGCGACAGCGGCGCCGGCGCAGAAGTTACCTCAATATTCATTTTTGGAGCCGCGCTTCACGCCCGAGCTGGGCTTGTTCGCAATCGATTTTCCGTCGGATTATCATCCGCCGCACAATATTTGCCGCGGCGAGCAGTTTCTCGCGGACATCTACCAGGCCGTCAGGACCAGTCCCTATCGCGATTCCATCCTGCTGGTGATCACGTTCGACGAGCACGGCGGCTGCTACGACCACGTCCCGCCGCCCACGGGAGCCACGGCACCGGATCCCTCGCCGCAGTCTCGCGACGGAAGCTTCGATTTCAGCCAGTTTGGCGTGCGCGTGCCGACCGTCGTGGTGTCGTCCTATGTTCGACCAGGAACGGTGTTTCGCGCGCCGCCCGGGCAGATGCCGTATGACCACACGTCCATCCTGGCGACCCTGCGAGACTGGCTCACTCTCGACACCGATGCCGGCAAACCGTTCTTGACGAGCCCGCGAATTCGTCGTGCGCCGACCTTGGACGCGGTGCTATCGCTCGATGTCAGCAATAGGAATACCAACTGGCCCACCATTGCGGCGGCGTGCAGCATCGGGACCGACGATCAATCTCTGCAAACGCCGCTGAACTCGCTCCAAATGAGCTTGATTGCTGCCGCTGCGCGACAACACACGGCGACTCCGACCGACCAGGGAACGGTGATGCGATCAACAGCTCAGGCGAAATCGCTAAGAACCTATGCGGACGCGCTGAATTTCTTGCACCCCGATGCGCCGTAAGGCGCGCTACTGCATAATCGGGTACCGACGAGCGATGGCGTGGGGGCTGCGATCGTTGTGCGGTTCGGACATGGCTTGAGTCGAGGAACCGGTCCATTGGTTGGTCGCGCGATCATTTTCCCTATGGCAACATGCTGACATGCAAGTTGTGAACCCCTCGCCTGGCGCATCCAAGGCGGTCCTCTATCGCGAGTTGTGCGATCAAGCGCTTGCGTTGTTTGCTGGGGAGCGTGACGGCCTAGCCAATGCCGCGAATCTCACGGCAATGATCTATGCCGCGTTGCCCAACCTGAATTGGGTTGGCTTCTATTTTCTCCGGCGGGATGAACTCGTGCTCGGGCCCTTTCAAGGCAAGGTGGCTTGCGTTCGAATCGCTCTTGGTCGTGGGGTTTGCGGCACGGCGGCCGCACGCAGGGAAACGATCGTCGTAGCGGATGTTCACGCGTTTCCCGGGCATATTGCCTGCGATGCGGCGTCCCGATCGGAAATCGTCGTGCCGTTGCTGCTGGGCGAACGAATGATCGGCGTTCTGGATCTCGACAGTCCGCTCTCAGCGCGATTCGACGCGGAAGATGCCGCGGGCCTCAACGCCCTGGTCGATGTCTTTTTGGCGGGTTCCGAGCTGAACCACCTGTCCGACTGACGAATTACCGAGTCGGCTCGGCGACTGCGCGGGTAAGACGCGAAAGAACACCGGCCGCTTGCGCCGCTCAATCGAACGAGGTCGGAGCATTTGGATTTGCGCGGCTCGCGAACGCCGCGTCGATGTCTTTCTCGAGTGTGCGGCCGGTCGAGAGCGGCGGCAGTTCATCGCGACCGAAGAACTGGACCGCGCGTGTCTCCGGGCCCGGCAGGGGTTCCCCCGCGGCGGCCTGATCGCATAGAAAGAACAGCTTGTAGAAGTCGCGCGCGTCAGGATCGTATCGGTGCTTGGCCTTGTGCCGGACCAGGTACAGCGCGGTCGCCTTGACCTTGAGCGTTGCTTCCTCCCAAAGCTCCTTTTCGATGTTTTCGCTCGGCGATTGTCCGATATCGGCGAAGCCGCCGGGCAGCGACCAGAGACCGTCGCTGTGCTCGCGAACCAGCAGGATTTTTTGGTCCCGGAACAGCGCGCCGCGCACGTCGACCCGCGGCGTCGCGTAGCCCGTCGCGAAATCCGGAACGAGCGCCTCGATGCGGCCCACCGGAACGTTGCCGAGCTGCGCGAGCATCTGATTGGCGATCGAGGCGACCTCCTCGTAACGCTCGCGGTCGTAGGCGCCTTGGCAGTAGTGGACACCGGTCGAGGCGATGCTTTGCAGTCGCTTGGCCCAGGCGAGCCATAGGTCTTCCATGCCGCTCATGGCTCGATCACGACCGGCGTACCGAGAGGCGCGAGATCGTAGAGCCGGCGCATCTGCGGGTTCGCCAATGCGATGCAGCCGCGCGTGGTGTCTGCGCCCGGCGCGGCGGCGCCCGGCACTTCGCCGTGGATGTAAATCTCGCCGCCGAGCCGAGTGTGTTGCGGCGGCGTGCGCCGCGCCGATAGTGCGTCGATGATTTGTGCATGCTCCCGGGCGTCGATCAAACCGCAGCGCAGCCCGCGATCGGCATGCGCCGCGTTCGGGTAACTGATGCAGAGCGAGAGAAAAAATCGGCTTCGCGGATTTTTCGCGCAGACGAAGAACTCGCCGAGCGGCGTCGCCTCGTCGCCCTCGACGGCCTTGTCGGCGGCCGCGTTACGGCCGATTGCGACGCGCGACTCTATCAGAACCACGTCGCCCGCGTATACGCGCAGCCGGCGCGCGGTCTTCTCGACGACGATGCGGATCTCAGGCGCTTGCAGCATGGCGCCTTGCGAGTTCGGCGACCACGCGCGCGAGCGCGAGATTCTTGACCTCGAGCAACAGCAGCGCGTGGTAGAGAAGATCGGCCGCTTCTGCAACGATTTTCTCGTCGGACTGCGCGACGCCGGCGAGCGCCAGCTCGAGCCCTTCTTCTCCGACCTTTTGCGCGATGCGAACGATCCCCTCATCGAGGAGCTTCGCCGTATAGCTGCCCGGCGGCCGCTCCGCGATACGCGCGCGAATCACGGCCTGCAGCTCGCCGAGAAACGCCAAATCCTCGGCGGCCGCGCGCGGCGGCGCCGCACCCCAGCAGGTCGGTGTATTCAGATGGCAGGCCGGACCCTTTGGCGCCGCGAGGACCAGCAGCGCGTCGCCGTCGCAGTCGGCCGCGACGCCGCGCAACTCCAGGTAGTTTCCGGAAGTCTCGCCCTTGGTCCAGAGCCGGCCCTTGCTGCGGCTCCAGAAAGTCACGCGGCCGCTGTGGCGCGTCGCCTCGAGCGCGTCGCGGTTCATATATCCGAGCATGAGCACGGCGCCGCTGTTAGCGTCCTGCACGATCGCCGGCAGCAAGCCGTCGCCCTTGCCCCAATCCAATTCGTTCAACGCCGTCATGTTCGAACCTCGATGCCGTCTGCACGCAGCCGTTGTTTGAGTTCGGGAATTCGGATCTCCCCCGAGTGAAACACGCTCGCGGCGAGCGCGGCATCAACTCCCGCGATCCGAAACACATCGGAAAAGTCCCGCACCGCACCGGCGCCGCCCGAGGCGACCAGCGGTACCGTGCAGACCGCTCGAACCGCACACAGCTGGGTCAGATCGTACCCAGCGCGAACACCGTCATTGGTCATGCAGTTCAATACGATCTCGCCGGCGCCGCGACGCTGCACTTCGCGGACCCAATCGATCGTGTCGCGCATCGTGTCGCGCGTTTTATCGGGATCGCCGGTGAACTGCTGCACGCGATAGGCTCCCGCGACGCTCAGGCTGTCGATGCCGACGACGACACACTGGGCGCCGAATCGCTCGCTCAAGGCGTCGATGAGCGACGGATTGGAAAGGGCGGGGGAATTCACGGAAATCTTCTCCGCACCCGCGCCGAGAACCTCTTCGGCCTCGGCTACCGACCCGATTCCGCCGGCGACGCAGAATGGAATGTCGAGCAGTCGGGCGACGCGCCGCACCCAGCTGCGATCGACGCCGCGGCCGCTCGGGCTCGCCGAGATGTCGTAAAACACGAGCTCGTCGGCCCCCTCGTCGCGATATCGCGCCGCCAGCTCCAGAATGTCGCCGACTACGCGATGATCGCGAAACCGCACACCCTTGACGACCTGGCCGTCGCGGACATCCAGACAGGGAATTATGCGTTTGGCAAGAATGCGCGCAACTCCTCGGGAGGGATCAGTTCTTCGAGCAGTGCTTTGCCGCTGATCGCGGCCGCGACTTTTGCATCGGCGAGCGCGCTGAGATCGCGCCGATCGCGGATCCCGCCCGAGGCCTGCCATTCGATCGCCGGAAAGCGCCGCACCGCCTCACGGTACAGATCGAGATTCGGCCCGGTGAGCGCGCCGTCGCGCCGTACGTCGGTACACAGCACGTGCACGAGCCGCTGCGCGGCAAAGCCCTCGACCGCGTCCCACAGCGAGAGCTGCGACTGCTCGCGCCAGCCGTGCGTGGCGACGCGCGGCACGCCGCCGTCATCCAATCGCACATCGAACGCCAAGGTTACGCGCTCGCGGCCGAATTCCCGGATCCATGCGCGCACGCCGTCCGCATCGGTCACGGCGGCGCTGCCGACGACTACGCGGGCGACGCCCATGTCGAGCATTTGCGCGAGCGCCTCGCGCCGGCGCAAACCGCCGCCGACCTGGAGTTTGACCGCGTCCTGCGCGGCCAGCTCGCGGATGATCTCGCGATTGGTGCCGCCGCCGTCGCGCGCGCCATCGAGGTCCACGACATGGATCCAGTCGGCGCCCAGGCCGCGATATCGCGCGACGAGATCCCGGGGCTCGGCCGAGTAAACGGTTTCTGCGTCGAAGTCTCCGTGCAGCAGCCGCACGCATCGGCCGGCGCGCAGGTCGATCGATGGGATCAGGCGCATGCTCGATCCTCTCCCGGCCGATTCATTGCAGGTTCACGAAGTTTTGCAGCAGCCGCGCGCCCACGGCCGCCGACCGCTCGGGATGAAATTGCGCGCCGAAAAAATTACGCCACTGCACGCAGGCGCTGAACGACCTGCCGTAGACTGTCGTCGCGATCGTCGCCGAGGTCTCCGGCAACGCGAAACTGTGGACGAAATAGGCATAGTCGCCGTCGACGAGCCCCTCGAGCAGCGCGTTCTGCGCGTCGATCGCGATGGTATTCCAGCCGATGTGCGGAACCGGCAGGCCCGGTGCCTCGTTGAAGCGCTCGGCGTGTCCTGGGATGATGCCGAGGCAGCACGTCGAGCCTTCGGCGGACGACGCGTGCAACAACTGCATCCCGAGGCAGATGCCGAGGACAGGCTGGGTCAACTGGGGAATCACGCTATCGAGCGCTGCGGCGCGCAGCCGTTGCATCGCGTTCGCCGCCGCGCCCACGCCGGGCAGGATCACGTGCGTAGCGCCGCGGATGCGCTCCGCGTCCGCCGAGAGGCGGGCGCTGATGCCGAGGCGTTCGAGTGCGTACTGCAGCGAGGCGATGTTCGCGCCGCCGCTCTCGATGATGACGACCTCGACCGGTCTCACAGCAGGCCCTTCGTGCTCGGCAACTCGGTCCCCTCGATGCGCACCGCCTGGCGCAGGCTGCGGCCGACTCCCTTGAAGCAAGCCTCGATCATGTGATGCGCGTTCTCGCCGCGCACGCTGAGGTGGAGCGCCGCGCCCAGTGACTCGGCGAGCGAGCGGAAGAAATGCGGCACGAGTTCGGTCGGCAGCTCGCCGACCCGTTCGCGATTGAAGCGGCCATCCCAGACGAAGTACGGCCGGCCCGAAAGATCGAGAGCCACCTGCGCTTCGGACTCGTCCATCGGCAGCAAGAACCCGTAGCGTGCAATGCCGCGCTTTTGGCCGAGCGCATCGCGCAGCGCGGCGCCCAAGGCGAGCGCGCAATCCTCGACGGTGTGGTGCTCGTCGACTCCGTAAATCGCCGCTGCACTTGAGGCGCAGCGCAAAGCCGCCGTGCTTGGCGATCTGCTCGAGCATATGATCGAAGAAGCCGAGGCCCGTCGAAATCTCGTTCGGCCCCTCGCGCGACAAATCGACCTCGACGTCGATGTCGGTCTCCTTGGTTTTGCGCTGCACGCGCGCGCGCCGCGCCGAACCCAAGATGCGCGCGGCGATCACGGGCCAGGTTTCCTCGGGCGTGCCGCCCTGCCGCACGCGCATTCCCGGCAGGCCCAGGTTCGCGGCAAACTGCAGGTCGGTGTCGCGGTCGCCTACCATGTAGCTGTGCGCGAGGTCGAGCGCGTTGGCCGCCAGATAGTCGCGCACCATGCCGATCTTGGGCTTTCTGCAATCGCAATTCTCGCGCAGGAAGTGCGGACAGATGAACACCTCGTCGAATTCGATACCCTGCGAGCTGAACGCGTTCAGGATGAAGCGATGCGCCGGGTCGAACCGGTCGTTCGGCAGCTCGGGCGTTCCGAGTCCGTCCTGGTTCGTCACCATGACGAAGCCGAAGCCGGCGGACTTCAGCGCCTGCAGCGCCGCGAACACGCCCGGCATGAATCGGATCTTCTCGAGGCTGTCGATCTTCTCGTCGGACGTCTCCTCATTGAGGGTTCCGTCTCGATCCAGGAACACGATGCGTTTGCCGCTCATGGCGTCTCCAGGCTGGCCAGCAGTGAATCGTTCTCGCCGCGCGTGCCGACCGTCACGCGCAAGCTTCGGCTGAGCGCCGGATTGGCGCGTAGATCACGCACGATGAGGCCGCCGTCGATGCTTCGGCGCATGAAGCCGTCGGCATCGTAGGTGTCGAGCAGCAGGAAATTCGTGTCGCTCGGCCACACGGTCTCGACCAGCCGCGAGGCGGCGAGGCCCTTGGCGAGATATTCGCGCTCGGCGAGCAGCATCGCGAGCCGCGCGTGCGCCGCCTCGAGCTCGGCCGGAGCCAGTGCGCGCAGCGCCGCTTCGATCGTCGGCTGCGCCAGACAATAGGGCGGAATGACGCGCCTTGCAATCTGGATCAATTCCGGCGCGCCGATCAGCGCTCCGATGCGCGCGCCGGCGAGCGCATAGGCCTTCGAGAGCGTCCGCAGGATCGCGAGCGTCGGGTAGCGCTCGAGCCAGGTCGTGAGGCTGGGTCCCCTGGTCCACTCGACGTAAGCCTCGTCGACGACGACGATCGCCTTGCCGGCGAGCGCATTGCAAACCGCTTCGATCGCGCCCGCGTCCAATAAATTGGCGGTCGGGTTGTTGGGCGAACACAAGTAGACGATCTTGACCAGCGGGTTCCAGGCGCCGATCAGGCGATCGACGTCGAGGCGCCACTGGTGCGCGCGCTGCAAGGGCACATCGATGATGCCCGCGCCTTGGATGCGCGCGGCGACTTGGTACATGCCGAAGGTCGGCGTGCACTGCATGATCGCGTCGACGCCGGAGCGCAGGAATATCCGCGACAACACGTCGATGCCCTCGTCGCTGCCGCGCGTCGCCAACAGGTTCGCCGGACGCACGCCGTAGAGCGCCGCGAGTCGCGCCACGAGCGCCGCGGGCTGGGGTTCGGGATAGCGGTTCAGGCCGAGCTCGCCGGTATCTCCCGGCGGGCGCCAGGGGACTTCGTTCGCATGGAGGCGCGTGAGGCCCGGCAGCCACTGCGCGTGAGAGTAGGGTTTCAACGCCAGGATTTCCGGGCGCGCCAGCGACAGCAACGGGTTCACGGACTCGGCTGCCCCGCGAGTGCGGCGAGTCGGATGCTCACGGCGGCCGCGTGCGCGTCCAGACCCTCGAGCCGCGCGAGCGTTTGCGCGGTCGGGCCGAGGTCTCGCAAGCCCGCGGGAGTGAGTTCCTGCACGGTGATGCGCTTCTGAAAATCCTCGAGCGAGAGGCCGCTGTAGGCCCGCGCGTAGCCGTAGGTCGGCAGCGTGTGATTCGGTCCGCTGCAGTAATCTCCCATCGACTCCGGCGACCAGCTGCCGAGAAATACCGCGCCTGCAGCGGTCACCTTATCGAGCCAGGCGCGCGGTTCGCGCAGCTCGATCAGCAGGTGCTCGGGCGCGTAGGCATTCGCGACATCGAACGCGGTCGCGATCCGGTCGACGACGATCATGCGCATGTTGGCGATCGACGCGCCGAGAATGTCGCTGCGCGAGAGGCCGGTCCGCTGGCGCGCAACTTCGGCGGCTGTGCTGCGCGCGAACGCCAGGCTGTCGGTGACGAGCAGGCACTGCGCGTCGACGCTGTGCTCGGCCTGCGCGAGCAAGTCGGCGGCGACGAAGTCGGCGCGCGCCCCGTCATCGGCGATCACGAGAACCTCGGTGACGCCCGCCGGCAGATCCGCGGCGGCGCCGGCGGCGTCGCCGGCGACCAGCAGCTTGGCGGCCGTGACCCAGGCGTTGCCGGGTCCGAAAATCTTGTCGCACTTGGGCACACTGGCCGTGCCGTAGGCCATGGCCGCGACCGCCTGCGCGCCGCCGACCTTGTAAACCCGTTCGACGCCCGCCCTGCGCGCCGCGACCAGAACCGCGGGGTTCGCGCCGCCGCCCGCGGCGGGCGCAGTGCAGAGCACGCGAATAGGACAAGCAGCGATCGCGGCCGGCACCGCCAGCATGATCGCGGTCGAGGGCAGCGGCGCCGAGCCTGCGGGCACATAGAGACCGACGGCGCGGATCGGCACGCTGCGCCGCTCGCAGACCACGCCCGGCGCCGTTTCTACGCGCAGCGGCGCCGGCATCTGGGCTGCGTGAAAGCGGCGCACGGTCTCAATCGCGCGTTCGATCGCCGCATGTTCGACGCTCGAGAGACAGCGTTCGGCCGCGGCGAATTCTGGCTCTCCCACGGCGATCTCATCGAGGCGCACGCCGTCGTACGTTTCCGTGAATTCGCGCAGCGCCGCGTCGCCGCCGGCACGCACCGCCGCGATGATCGCGCGCGCGCCCGCAACGACACGCTCCTCATCGCGCAGCGCCGGGCGGCGCAGAGCCGCGCTGCGTTCGGAGTCGGACAGGGACTGCCAGTCGAGGATTCGCATCGCTCAGGCCAGCATTTTTTCGACGGGCAGCACGAGCACCGAGCTTGCGCCGACCTTCTTGAGCTCTTCGAGGGTTTCCCAGAAGACGTTCTCCCGGCAGACCGCGTGAACTGCGACCCGGTCGCCGAGGCCTTCGAGCGGAATCACGGTCGGTGCCTCGCTGCCCGGCAGGAGCTTCGCGATCGCCGCGAGCGCCGAGCGCGGCGCATGCAGCATGATGTATTTACTGCCCTTGACCTGTTCGACGCCGTCGATGCGCATCAGCAGCCGACGGGTCCATTCCTGCTTTTCGGCGGGGATCGGCACCGGCGTGCGGATCAGCACCGCCTGACATTCGAGCACGGTCTCGGCCTGGCGCAGATGATTCGCGGCCAGCGTCGATCCGGTCGATACCAGATCGCAGATGAGGTCGGCGCGGCCGAGCCGCGGCGCGATCTCGACGGCGCCCGAGAGCACGACGACCTCGGCGCGGATCGCGCGCTCGCTCAAGAACCGATTGAGAATATTGGGGTAGGTCGTCGCGATGCGCCGTCCCGCAAGCGATTGCGCGCCCCGATAGTCGAAGCCGTCGGGAACCGCAATGCAGAGTTTGCAGCGGCCGAAATCGAGCAGCTGCACCTGTTCGAACAAGGGCGCGAGGCCGCGGGCTGCGAACGCAAGCCGCTTCTCCTCGACGACGTTCAAGCCGACGAGCCCGAGATCGCAAACGTCTTCCTGCACGAGATCGGGGATGTCGTCGTCGCGCACGAACAGCACGTCGAGCGGCATGTTCTCGCCGTAGCACATGAGCTGGTCCTTGCCGCGGCTGAACTTCAGGCCGCAGCGCGCGAGCAGGTCGAGCGAGCTGTCGGTGAGCCGGCCGCTTTTTTGAACCGCAATTTTCAGCCGCATCGCCATACTCGCTCTTTGTTACGGACCGCGCGCCGCGCTCAATCGTTCGGTCACGACGCGATAGCCGCCGTTGCCCGAGAGCAGGAAGCGCGCGACTCGGCCGATCGTCGTGACGCTGACGCCGGTCTGCTTGTGGATTTCGCGGTAGGGAAGGCCGCGCTCGAGCAGCTCGACGACGGCCCATCGATCCGCCATCGCCTGCAGCTCCGCCGGCGTGCACAGATCGCGAAAGAAGCTGCGACACTCCTCGACGGAGCGCAGCGCCAGCACCGCGGCGCACAGCGCGCGCTCGTGCTGCTGTTCCTGGCGCAAGGTCACCGGTCGGTTGGTTTTCATCGTGGTCGAAACTTCGGGCGGCTGCCCAATGTATTAACGTACTAGTACATTAATACATTGAGCCAGGATGCGCAAGCCGCCGCGCCCTTGACGGAGCGCCGATCAGTGCATAAAATTCCCGGTCTCATCTAGACCGGCTGAGGGAAAGGCCCTTAGAAGCCGGGGCAACCACCCAGGAGTCTCACGACTTCGAAGGAACGGTGCCAACTCCTGCGGTAGCGCGCCCGTTGGGCACGGTACCGGTAGATGAGCGGCCTTTTTGCGGCGCGTGCTGCCGCTTTTCGAGGTCTAACGAGCGTCGCCGCTCCACAGGGGTAATGACAACCTGTATGGAGCGCTCGAGACTTGGGTTCAGACGACATTCTCAATCTTCCCGATTCCTGGGTCCTGCACCACGGCGATGTGCTCGCGCGCGCGCGCGTTGCGTACCGGCTCGAGGGCCCAGCGGATGCGCCCGTGGTTGCCGCGCTAGGCGGCATTTCGGCTCATCGCCTGGTCGCCGGAGCCAAGGGCGAGGCCTGGTGGCCCGCGGTCGTGGGGCCCGGACTCGCACTCGACACACGACGCTATCGCGTGCTCGGCATCGACTACATCGGCGGCACCGGCGACAGTTCGACCTCGGACGGACTTCAGAAATTTCCGCCGGTCAGCGCCTATGACCAGGCGGCGGCCCTGGCGGCGATCGTGCGCCATTTAGGTCTCGCGCGATTGCATGCGATCGTCGGAGCCTCCTACGGCGGCATGGTCGCGCTCGCGTTCGCGGAGCGTCACGCAGCGCTGCTCGAGCGCCTGATCGTGCTCTCGGCGGCCGACCGCTCGCGCGCGCTTTCGACCGCCTGGCGCTGCATCCAGCGCCAGATCGTGCGCGAAGCGCTCGAACGCGGCGACGGGCCCGGGGGCCTGCGCCTCGCGCGTGCGCTCGCGATGACGACCTATCGAAGCGCCGCGGAATTTGCCGAGCGATTCAGCTCGGCGCCGATTCGAGCGGGCGAGCGGTTCCGATTCCCGGTCGAGGACTATTTGTTCGCGCGCGGCGACCGCTACATCGAGCGCTACCGGCCGGAGTCGTTTCTGGCACTCAGCGAATCGATCGATCTATTCGAGATCGACGCCGCGCGCGTGCGCACGCCGGCGACGCTGTTTGCGGTGCGCGACGATTTGCTGGTGCCGCTCGCCGACATGCGTGCGTTCGCGTCCCGTCTCGGCGGCCGCTACCGACTGTTCGAATCCGACTCGATTTTCGGTCACGACGCCTTCCTGAAGGAAGGCGCGGAATTGAAACCCATCCTGGAACAGGCGCTCACGGAGGCCACTTAAATGACGAAGAAAGATCCCCGAAAAATCGCCACCCGTACGGTGCGCGCCGGCCTCGAATCCGACACCCAGTTCGGCGCGGTCGTACCGCCGATTTATTTGTCCTCGAATTTCGCATTCGAAGGCTACCGGCAGCAGCGCAGCAAGTACGACTACACCCGCTCGGGCAACCCGACGCGCGATCAGCTTGCCGAGGCGCTCGCGGATCTCGAAGGAGGCGCCGCTGCGGTCGTAACCTGCACCGGCATGGCCGCGATCGCACTGGTCATGGCGACCTTGCCCGCGGGCGCCCGGGTCGTGGCTCCCCATGACTGCTACGGCGGCACATTCCGGCTGCTCACGGGCCTCAACGCCCAGGGCAAGATCGTCGTCGATTTCGTCGACCAGGGCGACGCGGCGGCGCTGCAGCGCGCGCTCGCCCACAAACCGAAGCTCGTCTGGATCGAAACTCCGAGCAATCCGCTGCTGCGCATCGTCGATATTCGCGCGGTCGCCGCCGCGGCGCATGCGGCCGGCGCCTCCGTGGTCGCGGACAACACGTTTCTCTCGCCGCTGTGGCAGCAGCCGCTCAAGCTCGGTGCCGACTGGGTCATGCATTCGACGACGAAGTACTTGAACGGCCACAGCGACGTCGTGGGCGGCGCCGTGATCAGCGCGAGCGCCGAACAGCACGAACAGATCGCCTGGTGGGCCAACGCGATCGGCGTCACGGGCGCGCCGTTCGACAGCTTCCTGACCTTGCGCGGCGTACGCACGCTGGGTGCGCGCATGCGCGTCCACGCCGAGAACACGGCCGCGGTCGTCGCTGCGCTGCATCGTCATCCGGCGGTCGCGCGGGTTTATTACCCCGGGCTCGCCGACCATCCCGGTCACGAACTCGCGGCGCGCCAGCAGTCGAGCTTCGGTGCGATGCTGAGCTTCGATCTCGCGGGCGGTGAGGCCGCAGTCAAGGCCTTCCTCGACGGGCTCGAGTGCTTCACGTTGGCCGAATCGCTCGGCGGCGTCGAAAGCCTGATCGCCCACCCGGTCTCAATGACGCATGCGGGGATGGACGCCGAGTCGCGGGCACGCGCCGGCATCGGGGCGGGCCTGCTGCGCGTGTCGGTCGGCATCGAAGACCCTGACGATCTGGTCGCCGACCTGCGCAACGCGCTCGAGCGCGCAACCCAGAGCGCGGCAGCCTAGCAGTCGCGCCGCGTCGGGGCAGGGCGCCCCTGGCACGCCTAAGGCCGGCGCAGCGCCGCGAGTACCGCGTCGCCGGTCGCACGCGTCGAAGCGGACGGCTCGCCGGCTGCCGTGAGATCGGCCGGCCGGGCGCCGCCCTCGAGCGCGGCCGACACGGCCGCCTCGAGCGCCTTCGCTTCGGCCTCGAGCTTCAGCGAGTAGCGCAGCAGCATTGCGGCGCTCAAGATCGTCGCATAGGGGTTCGCAATGCCGCGTCCCGCGATGTCGGGCGCCGAACCGTGGATCGGCTCGTAGAGTCCGCCGCGCGCACCGGCGCCGAGCGAGGCCGAGGGCAGCATGCCGAGCGATCCGGCCAGCATCGACGCCTCGTCGGTCAATATGTCGCCGAACATGTTTTCGGTGACGATCACGTCGAAGTCGCGCGGCTTGCGGATCAGATGCATCGCCGCGGAATCGACCAGCATGTGTTCGAAGCGCACCTCGGGAAATTCCGCGGGCAACAAGCGCTCGACGACGCCGCGCCACAGCCGCGATGTCTCGAGCACGTTGGCCTTGTCGACCGATGTCAGGCGGCGGCTGCGCTGCCGTGCGAGCCCCGCGGCGAGGCGCACGACGCGTTCGACTTCGGCGACCGTGTAGCGGCAGACATCGGTGGCCTCGGTCGCGGTGCGGTGCTTTTCGCCGAAATAGATCCCGCCGGTAAGTTCGCGCACGACCATGATGTCGACGCCGTGCAGCAGCTGCGATTTGATCGGCGAGGCGTCGAGCACCGCGGGGTGCGGCACCACGGGCCGCAGATTCGCGAACAGGCCGAGCGCCTTGCGCAGTTGCAGCAGGCCCTGTTCCGGACGCACTTTGGCGTTTGGATCGGACCAGCGCGGACCGCCCACCGCGCCCATCAGGATCGCGTCGGCACGCTCGCACAGCTTAAGCGTCGCGGCCGGCAGCGGCTCGCCGGTCGCGTCGATCGCGGCGCCGCCGAGCAGCGCCGACTCGAATCGGAACGAATGTCCGAAGCGCGCGGCGACCGCTTCGAGCGCGCGCAGCGCCTCGACAGTGACCTCGGTGCCGATGCCGTCGCCGGGTAGAACCGCGATCAGGGCCTGCATCGTGCGCTCAGTGCCATCGGCCGCTCACCGTGATCCGCGCCGCGTTTCGTAGCGCTCGATCTCGGCGAGCTTGCTCTGCAGATAACCCAACTCATCCAGACCGTTCAGCAGGCAATGCCGCGCGAACGCCTCGATCGGGAATGCGACGCTGACCCCGTTCGGCAGGGTGAGGCGCTTCGTCTCGAGATCGATGAGCACCTCGGCGCCCGGGTTGTCGAGCAGCCAGCGGTGCGTCTCGGGATCGACGACGATCGGCAACAGCCCGTTCTTGAGCGCGTTGCTGCAGAAGATGTCCGCAATACCGGAGCTGACAACCGCGCGGAAGCCGAAATCGACGAGCGCCCAAGGCGCGTGCTCGCGCGAGGAGCCGCAGCCGAAGTTGTGGCCTGCGACCAGAATGCAGCTGCCCGCGGCCGCCGGCTGATTCAATATGAATGCGGGATTCGGCTCGCCGTTCGGCAAGTAGCGCCAATCCGCGAACAGCGACTTGCCGAGACCGAGCTTGGTCGTGATCGTGAGAAACCGCGCCGGGATGATTTGGTCGGTATCGATGTTGGTCGACGGCATGACGACGGTCGTCGACCGCAATTGTCGAATCGGTTCCATCAGAGCAACTCGCGCGGGTCGGTGATCTTCCCCGTCACGGCGCTCGCCGCAGCGGTGTAGGGGCTTGCGAGCAGGGTTCTCGCGCCGACGCCCTGGCGGCCTTCGAAATTGCGGTTGCTGGTGCTCACCGCGTACTGGCCGGCGCCGACCGTATCGCCGTTCATGCCGAGGCACATCGAACAGCCGGACTCGCGCCAATCGGCGCCGGCTGCGATGAAAACTTCCGCGAGGCCCGTCGCCTCGGCTTCCCGTTTGATCTGCTGCGAGCCCGGGACGATCATGAGGCGCACACCGGCGGCGACCTTGCGCCCCTTGAGGATGCGCGCCGCAGCCTGCAAATCCTCGAGCCGCCCGTTGGTGCAGCTGCCGATGAAGACCACGTCGATGCGCTTGCCGAGCATCGCCTCACCGCCTTCGAATCCCATGTAGGCCAGCGCTCTCGCGTCGACGGGGTCCGCGGTCTGCTCGGGGATCGATGCGCTGATCGGCAGCACCATGCCGGGATTCGTGCCATAGGTGATCATCGGTTCGAGGCCGCTCGCATCGATATCGACGCTGGCATCGAAGCGTGCACCGGCGTCGCTCGCGAGCGCGCGCCAGCGCGCGACCGCATCAATCCACTCGCGCCCGCTCGGAACGCGCGGCCGGCCGGCAAGATACGCGAAGGTCGTCTCATCGGGCGCGATCATGCCCGCGCGTGCGCCGGCCTCGATCGACATGTTGCAAACGGTCATGCGCTCGTCCATCGACAGCGCGCGAATTGCAGCGCCGCGATACTCGAGAACGTGGCCGGTGCCGCCCGAGACCCCGATCTTGCCGATGATCGCGAGGATCAAGTCCTTGGCCGTGACACCCGGTCTGAGGCGGCCTTCGACGTTGACCGCGAAGGTTTTTGGCTTGCGCTGCAGCAAACATTGCGTCGCGAATACGTGCCCGACTTCGGTGCTGCCGATGCCGAAGGCAAGCGCGCCGAACGCGCCGTGCGTGCTCGTATGGCTGTCGCCGCAAACGATCGTCATGCCCGGCTGGGTCGCGCCGAGCTCGGGGCTCATCACGTGCACGATGCCGCGTCGCGCGTCGCGCAGTCCGAGCAGCTCGACGCCGAATTGCGCCGCGTTCTGCTCGAGCTGGCGCACCTGCCGCGCGGGTGCATCGAGTTTGATCGGCACGTTGCCGAACAGCTGGTCGGTGCTGGTCGGCGTCGAATGGTCCATGGTTGCGAGCGTGCGGTCGGGACGGCGCACCGGCAGTCCGCGCGCTTGCAGCAACGAGAATGCCTGCGGCGAAGTGACCTCGTGGATCAAGTGCAGGTCGACGTACAGGACCGCGGGCGTGTCCGGTGATTCGGCAACCACCTCGTGCGCCGTCCAAACTTTTTCGAACATCGTTTGCGCGGTCATGGCAGGGCGGATCGCCTCAGGCTCGCCCGGCTTCCAACCAGGGCATGCGCGCGCGCAATTTTGCGCCGATCTTTTCGATCGAATGATTCATGTCGGCCTTGAGCAGCTTCGAATACTTGCGCCGGCCATTCTTGTTTTCCGCGATCCACTGGCGCGCGAACTTGCCTTGCTGGATCTCGGTGAGGATCTTCTTCATTTCCTTTTTGGTCGCCTTGTTCACGATGCGCGGACCGCGCGTGAGGTCGCCGTATTTGGCCGTCTCGCTGATGAATCGGTGCATCTTCGAGATGCCGCCTTCGTGCAGCAGATCGACGATGAGCTTGAGCTCATGCAGGCACTCGTAGTAGGCGACAGCCGGCTGGTAGCCCGCCTCGACGAGCGTCTCGTAGCCCTTGACGACCAGTTCGGTCGCGCCGCCGCAGAGCACAGCCTGCTCGCCGAACAAATCCGTCTCGGTCTCTTCGGCGAAAGTCGTCTCGAGCACCCCGCCGCGAGTCCCGCCGATGCCGTCCGCATACGCGAGCGCCTTGGCCTTGGCGCGGCGCGAGGCATTCTGCGCAACCGCGATCAGGCAGGGCACGCCGCGGCCTTGCTGATATTGGCGGCGCACGAGATCGCCGGGGCCCTTCGGCGCGATCAGCACCACGTCCAGATCCTTGCGCGGCTTGATCTGGCCGAAATGGATGTTGAATCCGTGCGCGAACAGCAGCGTCGCACCCTTCTCGATGTGCGTCTTGAGTTCATCGTAAAGGGCCTTTTGCGTGAGATCCGGCACCAGCATCGCGATCAAGGAGGCGCCTTTGACGGCTTCCTTCGGTTCCATGACGTTCAAGCCGTCCTTTTTGGCTTTTTTCCAGCTGTCGCCCTTGCGCACGCCGACGACGACGTCGTATCCGCTGTCATGCAGGTTCAACGCATGAGCTCGCCCCTGGCTGCCGTAGCCGAGAATCGCGATCCGCGCGCCGCGCAGCGCCTTGTGGTCGACATCTTTTTGCGAATACAAACGCATGCTGATCTCCTGGTAATCCGACTCGATCGAATGAAAAATACACATGGGCGCGGGATCGCGTGCGGACCCGTCGCGCCGAGCACAACGACTAACCCGGTAAAGAGCCGTAAATAGCACCACATTATCTCTTATCATGCAAGTTCGGATCCGAGGTCTCGAGAGCATCGGCCGCAAGGAATTTTCGCCATGAATACCGATAGCGCTGCTGCGATTGCGTTGTGGTTGCTCCACGATGATGAAATCGAGGCTTGGGCCGCGTCGCAGTCGCCGATGCTGCGCCGCTGGGTCGGCGAGCAAAACTTCAAGGGTGAGCGCCACCGCGTCGTGCTGCTGCCCGACGCGCAAGGCGGCCTCTCGGCCGCACTCGGCGGACTCGGCAAGCGCCAGGGTTCGATCTCGCTGTGGCACGCGGCGGGCATCGCCGAACGCCTGCCGCCGCGCCGCTACGTTTTGCAGCAATCCTTCGGCGCCGCCGAGGCGACCCAGATCGCGCTGGGATTCGCTTATGCCTCGTATCGCTTCGAGCGCTACAAGCGCGTCAAGCCGGAGCACTGCGCGGGCATCGAGCCGCCGCGCAACGCCGATCTCGTGTACGTCGAGGCGGCGGCGCAATCGCTCGCGATGGCACGCGATTGGATCAATACGCCCGCCGGAGATTTCGGGCCCGCGGAACTCGCCGCCGCGGCGCGTCGTCTCGCCGAGCGTCACGCCGCGAGCTATACCGAATGGGTCGGCGAGGAATTGCTGCGCGCGAACTTTCCGGCGATTCACGCCGTCGGGCGCGCGAGCGCCGCAGCGCCCCGGCTCGTCGAATTGCGCTGGCGCGCGCCCGCGCCGGCGCGCGCGCCGCGCCGCGCGCGCGCCGCAGCGCTTCCGAAACTCGTGCTCGTCGGCAAGGGCGTCTGCTTCGATACCGGCGGCCTCGATATCAAGGCGAGCACCGGCATGGCGCTCATGAAGAAGGACATGGGTGGGGCGGCCGTTGCGCTCGGGCTCGCGAACCTGCTGATGGCCTCCAGAGTTCGCGTCGACCTTCGCGTGCTGATTCCGGCGGTCGAGAATTCGATCAGCGGCAACGCCTATCGGCCCGGCGACGTGCTCGCGACGCGCAAGGGCCTGAGCGTCGAAGTCGGCAACACCGATGCCGAGGGCCGGCTCGTGCTCTGCGACGCGCTGGCGCTCGCCGATGTCGAGCAGCCCGACTTGATCATCGATTTCGCGACGCTCACGGGTGCCGCGCGCGTTGCCTTGGGGCCGGAGTTGCCGGCCCTGTTCGGCACCGATGACAAGGTCGTCGGCGATCTCGCGCACGCGGCCGCCGCCGAACATGACCCGCTCTGGCCGATGCCGCTTTGGAGCGCCTACGACGATGAACTCGGCAGCAAGATCGCTGACCTCAATAACGTTTCACCCTCGGGACTTGCGGGCGCGATATTCGGCGGCTTGTTCCTCAAACGCTTCGTGACGGAGAGTCCGCGTTGGGTACATCTCGATCTGTATGCCTGGAACTCGAAGGATCGCCCCGGCCGCAGCGTCGGCGCCGAGGCCCAGGGACTGCGCGGGGTATTTCGCTATTTGCTCGCGCGCTACGGCGCCCTGCACTGACCGCGCCCTACGGCGCCGCGGGATCGAGTTCGGCAGGCTCGCGGCCCCTGCAAGAATTTTGCGGCCGGCATTGCGCATTGCGGGTGTGGGTGTTTATGCTTCCCGCCCCCTGAAGATCGTTCCACTGGCGACCCGAAGCATGCCTCAAAAAAAATCCGCTGGCGTCGATCCGCGCAAGTATTCCCGTACGGTCGTCGACGGCGTCAAACAGACGCCGGGGCGCGCGATGCTGCGGGCGGTCGGC
Organism: uncultured Gammaproteobacteria bacterium; assembly: GCA_963782845.1. Classification (GTDB taxonomy): domain Bacteria; phylum Pseudomonadota; class Gammaproteobacteria; order Steroidobacterales; family Steroidobacteraceae; genus Bog-1198. The sequence continues at coordinate 327,583 of CAWALM010000006.1, forward strand.
TTCACAGATGCGGATTTCGAGAAGCCGCAGGTCGGTATCGCTTCGACCTGGAGCAATTTAACGCCCTGCAACATGCATATCGATGAGCTCGCGCGCTTGGCGGCAGCCGGGGCTCTCGCGGCGGGAGCCAAGCCAGTCACGTTCAACACCATCACGGTCTCGGACGGAATCTCGATGGGCACGCCCGGAATGCGCTACTCGCTCGTTTCCCGCGAGGTCATTGCCGACTCGATCGAAACGGTCGTCGGGGCACAAGGCTTCGACGGGGTCGTCGCGATCGGCGGCTGCGACAAGAACATGCCGGGTTGCCTCATGGCCATCGCGCGCCTCGACCGACCCGCGGTCTTCGTCTACGGCGGAACCATTCGCCCCGGGCCTGATCGCAGCGACATCGTGACGGTCTTCGAGGCGATTGGCGGCTACGCGCGCGGTGCTGTTTCTGAGCAACAACTGAAGTTCGTCGAACGAACGGCGATCCCTGGACCGGGCTCCTGCGCGGGTATGTACACGGCCAATACGATGGCGTCGGCGATCGAGGCCATGGGCATGAGCCTGCCCAACAGCTCCGCGCAGGATGCCGTTTCGGAACAAAAGCGCGACGACTGCACGCGTGCTGGAGCCGCGGTCGTCGGGCTCATCAAAGAGGGAATTCTGCCCCGCCACATCATGACGCGCAAGGCGTTCGAAAACGCGATCACGGTGGTGATTGCGCTCGGCGGCTCGACCAATGCGGTCCTGCATCTGCTCGCGATCGCGTCCGCGGCTGAAGTGAAACTCGCGCTCGACGACTTCACCCGCATCGGCAAGCGCGTGCCGGTGCTCGCGGATTTGCGGCCGAGCGGACGCTATTCAGTCTCCGAACTGGTCGCGATCGGCGGCATCCAGCCGCTGATGAAGACCTTGCTCGACGCCGGGCTGCTGCACGGGGAGTGCCTCACCGTCACCGGCAGGTCGCTCGCGCAGAACCTGCATTACGTCAAACCCTATCCGCCCGAGCAGCAGATCGTGCGGCCGCTCGAGGACCCGATCAAAAAGGACAGCCACCTCGTCGTCCTCTACGGCAATCTCGCGCCCGAGGGCGCGGTAGCCAAGATTACCGGCAAGGAAGGAACGCGATTCGAGGGCAGGGCGCGCGTTTTCAATTCCGAGGAGCAGGCGCTGCAAGGCATCCTCGAGGGGCGGGCGCGGGCCGGGGACGTCATCGTGATTCGCTATGAAGGGCCGAAAGGCGGTCCCGGTATGCGCGAGATGCTGAGCCCGACCGGCGCGATCATGGGCAAGGGACTCGGCAAGGAGGTCGCGCTGATCACCGACGGGCGCTTCTCCGGCGGCAGCCATGGCTTCGTCGTGGGTCATGTCTCGCCGGAAGCGGCGGTCGGCGGACCGCTGGCGCTCGTAAAAACGGGCGACCGGATTCTGATCGACGCAGAGCGCCGCGAGATCAGCCTGCAGGTCGGCGCAGCCGAGCTCAAGCGCCGTCGCAAGCTCTGGAAGGCGCCGCGCCCCTATGCGCGGCGGGGCGTATTGTTCAAGTATGCGAAATGTGTCAGCAGCGCAACGCTCGGCGCCGTGACCGACCTCGAATGAGCTCCGGAATGCATGATCGGCGGCGGGCCGGCCCGTCCTATGTTAACGAACCCATCCCGTGTCGCAGCAGTGTGCGGCACGCGGGCACGCTCCGCGGGCGCGGACGCGCGGGCCGCGCCGATTGCAGTTTGTTTGGACTGCAAGTCGCGCTTGCAGTTCGGGCGGTTTATGTGTCAGTCTCTTCTCAAGCTGAAGGGAAGATTTAAGGACGTCGCTGAAAAATTCAGCGACGTGAATCAGCAGTTGCGCGGCGTGCGATTGTGGCGCATGCACCGGGCGAGTGGGGCGCGTTCAGCGCGGTTCAACGTAACGAGATAGGGGATAGGGTCGCGAGACTTATGTATAACTACGACGAACCATCAATGTTTTCGGGCAAGAAGGGCTTTATCCTTCTGCTGGTCATCGGTCTGCACATCATCGTTGGTTATGGTTTCTATTCCGGGCTCGCGCGCCGTATCGTGCAAACGATCATCCCGCCGGTTGAGGTGTCGGAAATCGACAAGCCGAAGCCCGACGACAAGCCGCCGCCGCCGCCGCCGAAGCTCGAAGACATCAAGCCCTACGTTCCGCCCCCCGAATTCGTCGACATCTCCGCGCCGGTGTCGGAGAACGTGATCACCCAGACCGCGACGACCAACTACGTTCCGCCGCCGGTCGCCGCGGCGCCGACGGTCCAGCACAGCCGCACGAGCGTCAAACAGGATCTTAAGCATCCGCTGAAGATCGGCGAGGACTATTATCCGGACGCCTCGAAGCGCGCCGGCGAGGAAGGCCGGTGCATCGTCAAGTTGACGGTCGCAGCCGACGGGCGCATCGTCGATCAAGCCATCGAGACATCGTCGGGCTTTCCGCGTTTGGATGACGCCTGTCTCAAAGGTGTGCGCGGCCAGCGGATGTTGCCGGCCACCGAAGACGGCAAGCCCGTCGAGACCACGGCCTTGATCCCGATCGTCTGGAAGCTGAAGAATTGATTTGCAGTCGGATTTGATCGCCGCAGTTTAGATTTCGTTGCCGAAGATTTTTTGCGTTGACATTAAATAAACTCGCCTAAGTAGAGGGAATCGGTCCATGTCAGAGACAGTCGTTGAAAACCCGTATGGCCTTGGCGCACTCATTGCACAAGGCGACATCGTCGCGCGGGCGACCTTGATCATTTTGGTGATCATGTCGTTGCTGACGTGGTTCATCATGATCACGAAGTTCCTCGATCAGCGTCGCCTGCGGGGCTATGCAATCGAGGCCGAACGCGAGTTCTGGAGCTCGCCGAACCTGTCCGATGCGATCAGCAAGCTCAAGGGCTCGGGCAATCCGTTTCGCGCGCTCGCCGAAACCGGCAAGCAGGCCTACGAGCATCACGAGCTCAACAAGACCCGCCTTGCCGGCGCGATCGACGCCAGCGAATGGATGTCCGAGGCGCTGAGCCGCACGGCCGACATCGTGATCAGCCGGCTGCAGTCCGGTTTGCCGGTGCTCGCGTCGGTCGGTTCCACGGCACCGTTCGTCGGCTTGTTCGGCACCGTGTGGGGCATTTATCACGCCTTGATCGCGATCAGCCTCGCGGGCCAAGCCTCGATCGACAAGGTCGCGGGACCCGTCGGCGAAGCCTTGATCATGACGGCGATCGGCCTCGCGGTCGCGGTGCCGGCGGTGCTCGGCTACAACGTGCTGTTGCGCCGTAACAAGAGCGTGCAGGAGCGGGTCACCCACTTCGCGCACGAGCTGCATGCGTTCACGCTCTCGGGCGCAAAGCTCGGACTCGGCCGTGACAACTCGGCGCCCGCGGCCGGCAAGCCCGTGCCCGCGACCGCCCGCTAGGACCCTACGCCCATGGCCATGAACGTCGGCGGGAAGAGCGAAGGCGAAGTGATGTCGGACATCAACGTCACGCCCTTGGTGGACGTGATGTTGGTGCTCCTCATCATCTTCATTATCACGATCCCCGTGATCGTGGCGCAGGTGCACCTGACGTTGCCGAAGGCAACCAATCTGCCGACCCAGACGAAACCCGAAAACATCACGATTTCGGTCGACAAGGACGGCAACATGTATTGGAACACCAAACTGTTGCCGAACATCGCGGCTCTCAAGGATGAGCTGCGCGGAATCGCGCGCATGGATCCGCAGCCGGAAGTGCATATCCGCGGCGATTCGGACGTGCGTTATCAATTCGTCGGGCAGGTTCTCGTCGCCTCTCAGCAAATCGGCATCCGCAAAGTGGCGTTTTTGACGGAACCCGATCATCTCGGCGTCGTCACTCGCTAGGAGTTAGTTCGCAATGGCTATGAGTGTTGGTTCGGGCGAGGGCGAGTCATATTCAGACATCAATATGACTCCGTTGATCGACATCATGCTGGTGTTGTTGATCATCTTCATCATCACGATTCCGGTCATGACGCATGCGGTGAAGATCGACAATCCGCTGCCGCCGCCGCCGAATTTCGTGCCGCCGCCGCCGCCGGAGATCGTCAATCTGTCGATCGACTTCGACGGGACGCTGCTCTGGAACGGCACGGCGGTGGATCGCAAGACGCTGCAGAGCTATATCGTCTCGGAGTCGAGCAAACAGCCGCAGCCCGAAGTGCACATCACGGTCGACAAGTTCGCCAAATACGAAAAGGTCGCGCAGACCCTGGCGGATTTGCAGAGCCGCGGCTTGAAGAAAATCGGTTTCGTCAACAACGACTTTTTCTAGGGGCCGGAACTCAAGGATATTGCGGCGCGTCAACCCCAATGACATGGGTTGCGCGCCGTTCGTTTGAGTAAGGGTTCCCGCAGCAGAACACGAGGTTTGCTTACGATGAATTCAAAAAAACAAGACAATCGGCGCGCGGCGCCGCTCGCTTGGACCGCCAAGCTGTGCCTCGGGCTGGCCGCGGCCGGGTTGAGTCTGGGCCTCGCGCTGCAGCGCGCGGAGGCGGCCGATAGCAAGGACAGCAAGGGTCCGCAAATCAGCCGCTCGATCGCCAAGGAAATGATCGCCGCGCAAAAGGCGCTGCAGGGCAATCAATTCGACGACGGTCTCAAACACCTCGCCGAGGCCGAGGCGGTCAGCGGCTTGACGCCGTTCGATCACAAGACGATCGATGAACTGAAAGCCTATGCCTACGTCAAGACCAACAACCTGAAGGCCGCGCTGGTCGCGTACGAAGAGGCGATTGCATCGGGGGCCGCCACCGCCGAGGAGACGACGCGCTACACCAAGGCCGCGTTCCAAATCAGCTACAGCTTCCAGCAGTACGGCAAGGCCATCGATTACGGCAAGAAGCTCGTCGAAACCGAGGCTGCGAACACCGATACGTACGCGATCATCACGCAGAGCTATTACCTGCAGAAGGATTGCAAGAACGCGGTGGTATGGTCGGATAAATCGATCGCCTTTGCGCGCAAGAGCGGCGAGACCCCGAAGGAGAACCTGTACCTGTTCAAGCTGCAATGCGCGTTCGACAACAACGACACGCCGAGCACGATCGCCGCGCTCGAGGATCTGATCCGCCTCAACGGCAAGACCGACTACTGGAACAAGCTGCTGCGCTTCGAGATCCAGGACGAGAAGGAGGACCGCAACATCCTCATGATCTATCGCGTGATGATGGCGACGAACTCCTTCAATTCGGGCAGCAACTACATTGAAATGGCGCAGCTGCTCGCCGACGCACCGGCGTTGCCGGGTGAGGCGCAAGCGGTACTCGAGAAGGGCATTGCCTCGGGCCTGATCGGCGCCGATCAGAAGGACCGCAGTGCGCGGCTGGTCGCGTCCTTGAAGGCGCGCGCCGATACCGACCGCAACGGCTTGCCGGGGTTCGCGGCCGAGGCGGCGAAGAACCCGTCCGGCCAGCTCTCGGTGAAGCTCGGCGAGGTTTATTACGGCTTCGGCGATTATCAGAATGCCGTGACCGCGATCAATGCGGGCATCGCGAAGGGTTCGGTCAAGAATCTCGACGAAGCCTATGTCTATCTCGGCTTGGCGGAGGCCCAGCTGAAGAACATCGCCGACGCGAAGAAGGCGTTTGCCGCCTTGAAGACGGTTCCCAACATGAGCCCGAAGATTCGCAAGCTCTGGGAACTGTACTCGGACCGTCTGAGCTAAGGAGACCTGGCATGACGATCAAAGTGGGCGACAAGCTCCCGAAAGGCAGCTTCTCGCGGATGACGCCGGACGGCCCGAAGAAGATCACGACCGACGAGTTGTTCGCAGGCAAGACCGTCGTGCTGTTCTCGGTGCCCGGCGCCTTTACGCCGACCTGCGATGCCCGGCACCTGCCGGGCTACGTCGAACTGAGCGCAGCGATCAAGGCCAAGGGCGTCGATACGATCGCGTGCACGGCGGTCAACGACGTGTTCGTCATGAACGCCTGGGGCAAGCACGGCAAGGTCGGCGACGATATCCTGATGCTCGCCGACGGCAACGGCGAGTACGTCAAAGCGCTGGGGCTCGAACTGAACGCCACGGGCTACGGCATGGGCCAGCGCGGGCAGCGCTTCGCGCTCATCGTCAAGGACGGCGTTGCGACCCACGTCAATGTCGAAGCGCCCGGCGAGTTCAAGGTCTCGGCGGCCGACTACGTCCTAGCCCAGCTCTAGCCTGCGGCCTAAGACCTTGCTGGCGCTTAGGACCGCTTCGTCCGGCGTTACCGCGGTCGAGGCAGGCGAGGCGGCTCGCGAGATTTACGGCATCGACGCCGCGCCCGCGCCGCTCGCCGGCGAGCGCGACGACAATTTCCTGCTGCGTCGTGGCGATGGCGCGAGCTTCGTCCTCAAAATTCTAGATGCAGCGGCCGACGCGCAAATCGTCGACTGCCAGGTCTGCGTGCTGCGCCACCTCGCGGAGATCGACCCGGCGCTGCCGGTCCCAAGACTCGAGCCGACCCGCCGCGGACAGCCGGTCGGTACCCTCGATGCGGGAGGTACCCGGCACTCGACGCTGCTGATCGGCCATTTGCCCGGAACGCTGCTGTCGGCGGGAACGGCCGACGCGGCGCTGCTGCGCAGTCTCGGAACCACGCTAGGCCGCTTGGACCGCGCGCTGCAGGGATTTTTTCATCCGGCGCTTGCGCAATCCTTGGTCTGGGACGTGCGCCGCCTGCCCGAACTCGCGCAGCTCGTGGGACCGCTCGCGGAGGCGCGAGCACAGCGATTGGTCGCGGCGGCGGCCGCCGCCATCGCGGAACGTCTGCCGGCGCTGCGGAGCCTGCCGGGGCAGGCAATCCACGGGGATTGCCACGCGAGCAATCTGCTCGTGGACGCCGCATCCCAATCGATCGTCGGCATCGTGGATTTCGGCGACATGATCTACGCGCCACGGGTGCTCGAACCGGCCGTCGCCATGTCCGAACTACTATCCGAGGGACTCGGCCCCATCGAGGCGCTGCCGGTGCTGCTGCAGGCCTACGCCGCGGTGCTTCCGCTGCAGCCGGCCGAAGTCGAGTGTCTCTACGACCTGATCGCGGCTCGCCACGCAGTGACCGTACTCGTGCATGCCTGGCGCTGCCGGCACGATCCGGCCGGTGCCCCGGCGGTGCGGGCGGCGGCGAGCCTCGCGGGCGACTCGCTGGAGCGGCTGGGATCGCTTGGGAGAGGCGAATTGACTGCCGTCTGGCATGAGGCGGCAGGCACGCTATCGCCTGCTGCGCGCCTGCGGCGACGCCGTGCGCGGCGGCTCGGGGCGGGCGCAGAGTTGTTCTACGACGAGCCGCTGCACCTCGTGCGAGGCGAGGGCGCTTGGCTCGTCGATGCCGATGGCCGGCGCTATCTCGACGTCTACAACAACGTCGCCCATGTCGGCCATGCACATCCGCTCGTGGCCTCCGCCATCCAGCGCCAGACCGCGACGCTCGCGACCCATAGCCGCTATCTGCACGAGGGCATCCTAGACTACGCGGAGGCGCTCGTTGCGCGGCTGCCGGCCCATCTCGATACCTGCATTTTCGTCAATTCCGGCAGCGAAGCGAACGATGTCGCGTGGCGCATCGCCCGATCGGCGACCGGCCATCGCGGCGCGCTGATCATGGAACATGCCTACCACGGGGTGACGGACGCCATTGCGGCGCTCTCGCCCGCGGCCGGCCGGCCGCAGGTCCCCTGGGTGGCAACGCTGCAGGCGCCGCCGGCCGGCCTGCAGGCGGGCGATGTCCAGAGCCCGGCGCAGCTCGCGGCCGCGCGCAGCGATGCCCAGCGTGCGCTCGCCTTGCTTGCCGAACGCGGCTTCGCACCGGCGGCGTTCTATGTCGACACCGCATTGACGAGCAACGGGATTTTCGATCCGCCGCCGGCGTGGATTGCGGCGCTCACGGCACCGCTGCAGGCTGCCGGCGCGCTGCTGGTCGCCGACGAAGTGCAGTATGGCTTGGGCCGCTCCGGATCGCATTTCTGGGGATTCGAACGGCGCGGACTGCGGCCGGACCTCGTGACTCTCGGCAAGCCGGTTGGCAACGGCTTCCCGCTCGGGGTCGTGATCTCGAGCCGATCCATTATCGAGGAATTTCAGGCAAGGTTCGGATTTTTCTCGACATTTGGCGGTAATGCCGTTGCGGCTGCGGCAGGACTGGCGGTGCTTCAAGTGCTCGAGCGCGAGCGGCTGCAACAAAACGCCGCGGACATGGGCGGCTACCTGCGGGCCCGCCTCGAGGCGCTCGCCGGCGAGGATCCGGGCTTTGCCGCGGTGCGCGGCTCGGGGCTGCTTTTGGGCTTGCAACTCGTCGATGAGTCGCAGCCCAAGGCCGCCGCGCGCGCGAAGCGCATCGTCAATTGGCTCGCGCAAGAACGCCGCATCCTCACCGGCCTCGAAGGTCCGCGCGGCGACGTGCTGAAGCTGCGACCGCCGCTGTGCTTCGCGCGCTCGCACGCCGACTTGCTCGTCGATGCGCTCGCCGCAGCCGCGCGCGCCGTGCCGGCCGGCTAGCAGCGCCGGCGCGCCGGTCCGGCACGCTTCCCCGTCAGAGCAGCCGCTGCAATTCCGGGACGACCTGAAACAGGTCTCCGACGAGACCGTAATCCGCGACCTCGAAGATCGGCGCTTCCGCGTCCTTGTTGATCGCAACGATCGTGCGCGCATCCTTGATGCCGGTCAGATGCTGGATCGCGCCCGAAATGCCGATCGCGAAGTAGATCTCCGGTGAGATGATCTTGCCGGTCTGGCCGACCTGCATCTCGTTGGCGGCATAGCCGGCGTCGACCGCGGCCCTCGATGCGCCGACCGCGGCACCGATCTTGTCGGCGAGACTGAACAGCAGCTTGAAGTTCTCGGCGCTGCCCAAGGCGCGCCCTCCCGAGACGACTTTCGCCGCAGTCTGCAGGTCGGGGCGGTCCGTCGAGCCGGATTTGGCGCCGATATAGCGCGTATGCGAGGGCAGGGCGACATTGAGGCTGCGCGCCTCGAGCGTCGCGCTGCCGCCGCTCGCCGGCGCCGCTTCGAAAGAGGCGACCCGTACGGTCGCGACCAGCTTGCGGGACGGATCCGCCTCGACGGTGATGATCGCATTGCCCGCGTAGATCGGACGGCGGAACCGGTAGGCGCCCTCGACCGCCATCAGATCGCTGACTTGCGGTACGCCGAGCAGCGCCGCGACGCGCGGCGTCAGGTCCTTGCCGAAGCTCGTCGAGGGTCCGAACACGTGGGTGTAATCGGCGGCGAGCGCCGCGATCTGCGGCGCAAAAATGGCGGCGAGCGCATGCGCATTCTCGGGCCGGTCGACGCGCACGACCTTGTGCACGCCCTGCACCGCGGCGGCCTGCGCCGCTATCGCGCCGGTGTCGGCGCCGAGCAGGGCAATCGTAATTTCGGCTTCCGGCAGCCCCTTCGCGCTCGTGACGCATTTGAGCGTTGCTTGGTTCAGCGTCTTGCCGTCGTGTTCGCCAATCAGCAGTACTTTGACCATTAGAGCAGACCCTTTTTCTTGAGCAGATCGACGAGTTCCGCAACGTCCTTGACGACGATGCCTTTCTGGCGCTGAGCGGGCGGCTCGGTCTTGACCGTTTTCAGAAGGCTCGCGCCGGTGACGCCGAGCGAGTCGAGCGTGACCGTGTCGAGCGGCTTCTTCTTGGCCTTCATGATGTCGGGCAGCTTCACGTAGCGCGGTTCATTGAGGCGCAAGTCCGCGGTCACGACGGCCGGTAGGTCGACCTCGATGGTCTCGAGACCCGCGTCGACTTCGCGCGTCACGGTCGCCTTGCCGCCGCTGATTTCGAGCTTCGATGCGTAGGTCGCCTGCGGACGCTCCCACAGCGCCGCGAGCATCTGGCCGGTTTGATTGGCGTCGTCGTCGATGGCTTGCTTGCCGAGGAATATGAGATCCGGATTTTCCTTCTTGGCGATGCTCAGGAAGGCCTGGGCGGCGGTCAGGGGTTCGATGGGCGCGTCGGTCTGCACGAGGATTGCGCGGTCCGCGCCCATCGCGAGCGCGGTGCGCAATTGCTGCTGGGTGTCCGCGACGCCGATGCTGACCGCGACGATCTCGACGTTGCCGACCCGCTCCTTGATGCGCAACGCCTCTTCGAGCGCGATTTCGTCGAACGGATTGACGCTCATCTTCACGCCGTCGAGCATCACGCCGCTGCCGTCGGGTTTGACGCGCACGCGCACGTTGTAGTCGACGACGCGCTTGATGCACACCATGATCTTCTGCATTGAAACTCCTTAGGAAACCGTGACGGGCGCATTCTTGCGGCGCCCTTCGGCCTGTTGCTCGGAAAAGTCGCTGCGAATGCGATCCGCGCAGTCGCGCAATTTGGGCAGGAATCGCGTCAGCGCGGCGGGCAGCGTCAAGGCCGCCGAGGCGAACCGCACGGTCAAGCCCGCGAGCGCCCGGTCGTCGAGCGCCACCGGCACGCTGATCGTGATGTCGTCGGATCCCGGCCGGCTGCTGTTGGCCGCCGCGTAGCCCTGCGCGCGAATCTCACGCAACACCTGCTGCAGTTCGGTTCGCGAAGCGGCGCGCGCCTCTTCGGGCTTGCCGGAGCGCGCCAGCACGTCGATCAGCGTGTCGCGCTGGGTCGCGGGGCAGTGTGCGAGATAGGCGAGCCCGGTCGCGCTCGTGAGCAAGGGCACACGAAATCCGGCCGAATAGCGCGCGACCGCGAGCGGGCTGCTGTGGTCGGTGGTCTCCCGCACGAGCATCGAGGTTCCCGACAGGGTCGCGATCGCGACCGGCCAGACGATTTCCTTGCAAAGATCGTAGATGAACGGTTTTGCGATCTGCGTGACCCAGGCCTCGTCGTCGAAGCCGTCGCTAAGCCCGCGTACCATGATCGTCAGGCGATAGCGATCGTCGGTTCCATCGCGATAAACGAAGCCGGCGTCGCAGAGTGTCTCGAGGATGCGGTAGACGGTGGTACGTGGCAGGCGGATTTCCTGTACGACCTCCGAAACCGTTGCGCCGTCGCGCAAATTCAGAACCGTCAGCGCATCGAGCCCGCGCATCAGCGAGCGAATGGGGCGTGTGGATTCCATTGGACCTCGGGAAACGGATTAAGATTGGCGCGCTACGCTAATCATTCGGCGCGCTAGTTTAAGGATCGTTGCTTCCCTTGTCCACACTGCGGTCAATCGATACACTCTGACATGGGCATGCGCACGATCCGCTATTTTTTGGGACGGCTTTGCGGTGCCGCTGCGACCTTGTTCGCGATCGTCAGCATCAGTTTTTTTCTGATGCGCCTCGCTCCCGGAGGTCCGTTCGACGAGGAGCAAAACCTGCCCGCCGACGCTGGTTGCGAATCTGCAGGCGCGCTACGGGCTCGATCGGCCGTTGTGGATTCAATATGGACGCTATCTCGGCGCGCTCGCACACGGCGATTTCGGACCCTCTTATCGGTATCGGGACGTCACCGTAACCGAATTGATCGGCGCGGGATTGCCCGTGAGCGCGAGCTTGGGAGCGATTGCAATCGCACTCGCCTTGATGTGTCGGGATCGCGCTCGGCACGGTCGCCGCGCTCCGTCAGGGTTCGCTCGCCGATCACGCGACGATGCTGCTCGCGGTCGCCGGCATTGCGATTCCCTCGTTCGTGCTGCTGCCGTTCCTGGGTCTGACATTCGGGATTCGCCTGCACTGGCTTCCCGTCGCGGGCTGGGAGCACGGCTCGGTGCAGCACCTCGTGCTGCCGGTGTTTGTGCTGAGCCTGGCGCCGCTTGCGACGATCGCGCGGCTCACGCGTGCCGGCATGCTCGACGTGCTTCGCAGCGCCTACATCCGCACCGCCTTCGCGAAGGGGCTGCCGCTGTCGACGGTCGATGCTGCGCCACGCGCTGCGCCCCGCGCTGGTACCGGTCGCGGGCTACCTCGTGCCGGCGGTCGCGGCAGTCATGACCGGATCGCTGGTCGTCGAGTCGATCGCGGGACTGCCCGGCATCGGGCGCTACCTGGTGCAGGGCGCGCTCAATCGCGACTACACGCTCGTGCTCGGCATGGTGATCGTCTACTCGGTACTGTTGATCGGCATGGGAGTGGTGGTGGATCTGCTCTATGCGTGGCTCGATCCGCGCATCCGGCTGCAAACATGAGCCTGTGGGGCGACATTGCGCGGCGACTGCGGGCGAACCGCCCCGCGCTGCTCGCGGCAGGGTTCATCGCGGGCGTTGCGCTGCTGTCGATCGTCGAACCGCTCCTCGATGCGCACCGCTTCGACAGTCTCGATTGGGCAAATGTCGCGGTTGCGCCCGGCACGCAGCATGGCCACTGGCTCGGCACCGACCGGCTCGGACGCGACCTGCTGGTGCGCACCCTCGACGGCGCGCGCATCTCGCTGCTGATCGGCGTGGTCGCCGCCGCGATGAGCCTTGCGGTCGGGGTCGCGTACGGCGCTGTCGCGGGATTCGCGGGCGGCGGCGTCGACCGGTGGATGATGCGCATCGTGGAAATATTGAGCGGCCTGCCGCTGATCTTCTTCGTGATTCTGCTGACGGTGCTTTTCGGCCGCGGCGTGTTCCTGCTGCTCACCTCGATCGGTGCGATCGGCTGGCTCACGATGGCGCGCATCGTGCGCGGCCAGACCTTGAGCATTCGCCGGCGCGAGTTCATCGAAGCGGCCGTCGCGGGGGGCGCAAGCCCGACGCGCATCATAGTCAGGCACGTCGTGCCGAACCTCATCGGACCCGTGATCGTCTACGCGATGCTCGCGGTGCCGCAGATGATATTGTTCGAGAGTTTCCTGAGTTTTCTCGGGCTCGGCATCCAAGAGCCGCATGCGAGCCTCGGCACCCTGATCGCGGACGGCGCCGGAGAGATGGAGGCCGCGCCATGGATCCTGCTGGTGCCGGGCAGCTTGCTCGCGGCGCTGTTGTTGAGCTTCAACTTGTTCGGTGACGGGCTGCGCGACGCGCTCGACGGCGAGGAGCGCTAGCTCATGCAATCGGACCCCTCAGCGCCCGCGCTTGCGATCGACGCGCTCAGCGTCGACTACCTGCGCGCCGGCCGCTCGAGCGCCGCGGTGCGTGAGGTTTCGCTGATCGTCGCGCCGGGCGAATGTCTCGGCATCGTCGGGGAATCCGGATCCGGCAAGAGCCAGATCTTCCTCGCCGCGCTGGGTCTGCTCGACGCCAATGCGCGCGCGAGCGGCAGCGTGCGCTTTTTCGGGACTGAATTGCTCGCGGCTCCCCGCTCGACACTCGATGCGGTGCGCGGCTCCAAGCTCACGATGGTATTCCAAGACCCGTCGTCGGCCTTGACTCCGCACTTGAAGATCGGCGTGCAAATGGCCGAGGTGCTGGTGCGCCATCGCGGCCGCTCGTGGCGTGAAGCCGAGGCCGCCGCGCTCGCGATGCTGCGGCGGGTCCGGATCTCGGAACCGGAGCGGCGCTTGCACCAATACCCGCACGAACTGTCGGGGGGCATGCGCCAGCGCGTGTTGATCGGCATGAGCCTGCTGTGCGAACCGGACCTGCTGATCGCGGACGAGCCGACGACGGCGCTCGACGTCACCGTGCAGGCGCAGGTGCTCGAACTGCTGCGGACGATGCGCCTCGAACTTCACTTCAGCGTGGTGTTGATCAGCCACGACTTCGGGCTGGTTGCCGGTCTCGCCGACCGCATCGTCGTGCTGTACGCGGGCCGCGTCGTCGAGAGTGCGCCGACCGCACAGCTGTTCGCTCGCCCGCGGCACCCATACACCTCGGCGCTGATCCAATGTGCCCCGGCCCTTGCGGGCGCCGCGCAAGAGCGCATGCCGACGCTCGCGGGGCAGCCGCCCAATCCGGAGCTGCAAATCGACGGCTGCGCGTTTGCGCCGCGCTGCGCAAATGCGACGCCGCGCTGCCGCCTCGAACGCCCATTACTGCACGACGTGGGCGCGGCCGCGCAGTTCGCCTGCCATCATCCGCTGCCGGCATGAGCGAGGCGCTGCTCGCGGTCAAGAATTTGCGCGTGGAGTTTTCCGCGGCGCGCGAGCCATTCTCGCCGCAGGTCTTTGCGGCAGTCGATGACGTGAGCTTCGAGATCGGCGCCGGCGAGACGCTCGGTCTCGTCGGGGAGTCTGGATCCGGCAAGTCGACGCTGGCGCGCGCGATATTGCGGCTCGTGCCGGCGGCGCGCGGCGAAGTCCTGTGGCGCGGCCGCAATCTGCTGACGATGGGATCGCGGGAATTGCGCGCCGAACGGCGCAACCTGCAAATGGTGTTCCAGGATCCGCTCGCGAGTCTCGATCCGCGCATGCGGATTCGGGACATCCTGGCCGAGCCGCTCGCGATTTTTTCGCCGTCGATGAGCGCGCGCGAGCGGCGGGACCGCGTCGAACGCATGCTCGAGCGCGTGGGCCTCGCGGGCGATTTTGCGCAGCGCTATCCGCACGAATTCAGCGGCGGCCAGTGTCAGCGCATTGCGATTGCCCGTGCCATGATGCCGGGCCCGAAAATCCTCATATGCGACGAGGCGGTCAGTTCGCTCGACGTGTCGATTCAGGGGCAGATCGTCAACCTGCTCCACGATCTGCAGCGCGAACTCGGCATGGGAATGCTGTTCATCAGCCACAATCTCGGCGTAGTGCGGCATGTCAGCCGGCGCGTGCTGGTGCTGTTCGGCGGATCGGCCGTGGAACTCGCGCCCCGCGATCGGCTGTTCGCGGCGCCCGCGCATCCCTACACGCGAGCCTTGCTGGCGGCCGTGCAGGGGATGCATTCGCCGCAGGCCGCCGCGTCCGGCGAGCTGCTCGCGGCGAAGCCGCGCCCGCCGAGCCGAACGCCGCCGGTTGCGTCTTCGCGAGCCGCTGCGTCCACCGCGCAGCCGAGTGCCTGGTCTCGGCGCCGCGTCTGCAGCAGGTCGCCGAGCGGCACCTGGTCGCCTGCCACCGGTGGCGGCAGCTGCCGTCCGCGCCGGATTCCGCTATTCTTGCGCCCATGAACCGACGGCCTCAGCCATGAGCAAACGACAGCAGGTGCGCCCGAGCGATGCGCTCAGCCAATGTCCGCTACGAGATTCGCGGCAAATTGGCGCGGCGCGCGCTCGAGCTCGAGCGCTTGGGTCACGACATCATTTCGTTGAACATCGGCAACCCCTATGCTTTCGGCTTCCGCACGCCGGAAACGATGCGCCTAGCGATGATCGAGAATCTGCGGCACAGCGAAGGCTACGTGCATCAGAAGGGAATCTTTCCGGCGCGCGAAGCGGTCGTGATGCAGCAGCAGGAGCGCGGCGTGCGCGGGGTGACCGTCGATGAGGTGTTCATCGGCAACGGCGTCAGCGAACTCATCGACTTGTGCCTCCGGGCCTTGCTGAACGCCGGCGAGGAAGTGCTGGTGCCGAGTCCGGATTATCCGCTTGTGGACGGCGGCCGTGAACTTGAACACCGGACGCGCGGTCCATTATTCCTGCCGGCCGCAAAACGGCTTCGTTCCGGATCCGCTCGAAATCGAAGCGCTGATCACGCGGCGCACCCGCGCGATCGTCGTCGTCAATCCGAACAATCCGACGGGCGCGGTCTACCCGCGTGAGACGCTCGAAGCGATCGCACGCATCGCCGAGAAGCACCAGCTCGTGGTGCTATCCGACGAGATCTACGATCAAATCCTCTACGACGGCGCGCAATTCGTGCCGATGGCGACGCTCGTGCACGACACGCTGTGCTGCACGATGAGCGGACTCTCCAAGGTCTATCGCGCCTGCGGCTATCGCGTCGGGTGGGCGGCATTTTCCGGCGACATCGGCAACGCGGGCGAGTATTTGAGTGCGCTCGAATTGCTGTCGTCGCTGCGCCTGTGCAGCAACGTCGCCGGGCAATGGGCGGTCCAAACCGCGCTCGGCGGCTATCAGAGCATTCGCGAACTGACGCGCCCGGGCGGGCGGCTCTACGAGTCGCGCCAGGCGATACTCGAGGGCGCGGCCCGCAGCAAGTATCTGCGCTTGTCGCAGCCCATGGGGGCGCTCTATGCGTTCGTCGAGGTGCGCAGCGAAGCGGCGCCTGATTTCGACGATCAAGCCTTCGCGCTCGATCTGCTCGAGACCAAACACGTACTCGTCGCGCCGGGCGTGAGCTTCAACGTCGCCGACCGCAACTTCTTTCGGATCACGAATTTGCCGGAGCCGCAGGTGCTGCGCACGGTGTTCGATCGAATCGAGGAACTGCTCGACGCCCGAGCCGCCGCGGCACCGGCGCTGCAGGTCGTGCCCGCGGCCGGCAAGGCGCAGGCCCGCTGAACTCCGGGGATGCTGCGGGCGGAGTAGAGGCGAGCCTCGCAGCAGGGCAAACGGTGCTCGCGCCGACCGCCGAGCTTGCGGCGGCGTTGTTCGATTGCGTCGAGCGCGGGCGGCGCGGCGCAGGCCTCGAGGTCTGGCCGACTCCGCGGATCCGCGACTTCTCCTCCTGGCTGCGCGAACAGCATCTGCGACGCCAGGCGAGCGACCCTTCGGCGCTGCGTGTGCTCAACGACGTCGAGGAGCGCGAACTGTGGCGCCTCATCGTGCAGGGCAGCCGATTTGGCGAAGACTTTCTCGAGCCGTCGGGCGCCGCTGTCGCGGCGCTGCGCGCGCGGCGCACGATGGCCGACTACGGCATCCCGACCGCGGCGCTTGCGGCGCACGCTTACCGAAGAGTCGCAGGCGCTCTCCGAATGGATTCGGGCCTTCGAGGCGCGCTGCCGCGCGCTCGGCTGCGTGCGCGGCGACGAGCTGCTGCAGGATCAGCGCGCGTCGCCCGAGCCCATCGCTTGGATCGAGAGCCCCGCCTGGAGGCCGGTCGCGAGGGCGTGGTTGGAACGCCATGGCGGGCCGCGCCTGCTGCCCGCGGCCGAAGGCTCGAGCAGCGCAGCCCTGCTCGAGGCGCAGAACCCTGACGCAGAGCTTGCCGCGATTGCCGATTGGGCGCGCGCGGGCTTGCAATCCTCGCCGCAGTTTCGCGCCTGGATCTGCGTGCCGGACCTCGGCGCGCGGCGCGGCGAGCTGCAGGATGCCTTCGATGCGGCCCTGGCTCCGCAGCGACTATCGCTGCCGGGTGGCGCTGCGGCCGCCGCCTATGCACTCGCGGGCGGCGCGCCGCTCAGCGATTTCGCGCCGGTGCGCAGTGCGCTCGAAACGCTGAATCTGGCACGCGGCGTCGTGGGTTTCGAGCGCTTCAGCGCGTTGCTGCGCGCCGCCGAATATCAGGGAACCGGCGCGGACGCGAGCGCGGCGGCGCAGCTCGACGTCGGCTTGCGCGCGCGCGCGCCGAGCGAGCTCTGCCTGGCGGATTGGCTCGCAATCGCGGAGCGCGTCGCGCGCGGACTCGAGCTGCCGCCGGTCGATGCGCTCGTGCGGCTGCGGGCCGCGCTGTCTGCGCTCGAACGATCCCGCGGTCCGCAGCCCTTGAGCCGCTGGGTACCGCAGTGGATCGCGGCCTTCGAGAGCGGACCTTGGGCGCATCGTCATCGCTGGTCGAGCGGCGAATTCCAATCGGCGGAGCGCCTGCGCGAATTGCTCTCGACGCTGGCGTCGGCCGATCGATTGTTCGGCGATCTGTCGCGGGTTGCGGCCGAGCGGCTGCTCGCGAGCGCGGCACGCGACACGCCCTTCCAGCCGCAAACCGGAATCCCGCCGATCTGGGTCAGCGGCGAATACGCCGATCCCTGGCTGCGCTACGACGCGCTGTGGATCGCGGGAGTCTCGGAGGACCGCTGGCCGGCGCGCGCGGATCCGAATCCGATGCTGCCGATCGCCTTGCAGCGCCAATTTGGCGTCGCCGGCGCGACCGCGCAATCGCAATTGCAGATCGCCCTGCAGCTGCAGCAGTGCTGGCGCGCGCGAGCGCCGCATATCGTGTTCAGCTGCGCCAAGTCCGACGGCTCCGGCGCCTCGGCCCCGAGTCCGCTGTTGCCCGCGGATCTCGCGCCGCGGCGCCTCGACCTGGCCGCGGCGCAGCCGCACTGGCGGCTCGCCCTCGGCAACGCGCCGCCGCTCGAGAGCCTCGCCGACGAGCTGGCGCCTCCGTTCTCGCGAGCGGAGCGCACGCGCGGCGTCGCGAGCCTGCGCGAGCAGAGCCGCTGTGCGTTTCGAGGATTCGCGCACACGCGTTTGCGCAGCGACGAGCTTGCGCTGCCGACACCCGGCTTCAGCCCGCTCGAGCGCGGCCAGCTCGTGCACGACGCGCTCGAGCGCATTTGGACGACGCTGCGCGACTCTGCGGGGCTCGAGGCGCTGGAGCCTGCGGCGCGCGCGCAGCTGCTCGACTCGAGCGTTGCGGCCGCGGTCACACTGATCAGCGCCGCACGCGACCCCGGCGAGCGCTGGCGCCTGCGCGAGCTGCGCCGCACGCGCGACTTGCTCGATCGCTGGCTCGACGTCGAACGGCTGCGCGAGCCGTTCAGCGTCGAACGGCTCGAGCAAGGCCGGATGCTCGCGCACCACGCGGGCATCGATTTCGAGTGCCGCGTCGATCGCGTCGACCGGCTGCGCGACGGCGCGCGCGTGCTCATCGACTACAAGACGGGTTCCGGCAGCGCGGATTGGCGCGGCGAGCGGCCCGACAACCCGCAATTGCCGATCTATGCGCAACTTTTCGCCCAGCAGCTTGTTGCGGTGGCCTATGGGCTCCTCAACGCCGCCGACATCGGCTTCGTCTCCGAATCCGAGCGGCCCGCGGTATTTGGACCGCAGCAACGCCGAACGAAACTCGAAGGCCTCGGAAGCTTCGAGGAATTGCTCGACGTTTGGTCGGGGCGCATCGAACGCCTCGCGGCCGAGTTTGCCGCGGGCCGCGCCGAGGTCGCGCCGACGCTGCAGGCCTGCGCCAGTTGCCATTTGCAGGGCCTGTGCCGCATTCCGGCGAACCTCGATGAGTGACGCGATCCCCGGCATCGGCGACGCGCAGGCGCGCGAACGGGCGATCCGCGACGAGGGATCGGTGCTCGTGCAGGCACCCGCGGGCTCCGGTAAAACGACCCTGCTCGCGCAGCGCTACCTGCGGCTGCTTGCGCAAGTCGAGGCTCCCGAACGCATTCTTGCGCTGACTTTCACGCGGCGCGCCGCCGAGGAAATGCGCGCGCGCGTCGTCGGTGCCCTGCAGGCGGCGCGCCTCGCGGGAGTGCCCCGCCGGCCTGAATCCGCGAGACCTGGGAACTCGGCGTCGCGGCCGCGCGCCAGCTGGAGCGGCTCGGTTTGGATCTCGCGCAGCATCCGGCGCGGCTGCGCATCGAAACCATCGACGCATTCAACGGCTGGCTCGCTGCGCAGTTGCCGATCCTCGCGGGCACCGGCTCGAGGCTGCGCACCGAAGACAGCGCGAAAACCCTGTACGAGAATGCGGCCCGGCGCGCGCTCGCCTACGATGCAGAAGACGCCTACGGCGCGGCGGTCGATCGAGTGCTCGCGCTCGGGGATCTGCGCTGGCGCAGTCTCGTCGAGTACATCGCCGACATGCTGCCGAACCGCGACCGCTGGTTGCCCGTGCTCGCGAGCAGTCTCGAGGCGGTGGGCGCGCCGGATGCGGCACAGCTGCGGCGCATCCGCTCGCTGTTCGACGCGGATCTCGAATTTCTCGTGCGGCGCGGCCTGGGCCAGGCCGCGATCGCGATCGGGGCCGAGCGCATCGAAGTGCTGTCGCGGCTGATCGCGGGCGCCGCCGCGCGCCTTGCTGAGCAGCGGCCGTCGCTCGCCGTTTGGCGCGCCGATGATTCGTGTTTGCGCGAGGACCCGGCCGACCTGCCGCGCTGGCGCGCGATGTTCGAAATCGTGTTGTTGGCGAGCGGCGGGATCCGCTCGAAGGTCACGAAGACCGAGGGCTTTGCGCCGAGCTGCGCCGAAAAGCCCGCGATGCAGGATCTGCTCGCGGAGCTCGCGCGCGAGCCGCACGCCGCGCGCGTGCTTGCCGATGCGGCGGCGCTTCCCGAACCGCGCTACAGCGACGCCGATTGGGCGGCGATCCGCGACGTTGCGCAAGTGCTGGTGCTTGCGGCCGCGGAGCTCGACAACGTGTTTCGCGAGGCCGGCGCGGCGGATTTTCCGGCCGTTGCGATGGCGGCGCGGCGCGCGCTCGGCAGCCCGCTCCATCCGACCGACCTCGCGCTGCGCCTCGATTATCGCCTGCAGCACATATTGATCGATGAATTTCAGGACACCTCCGCGAGCCAACTTGCGCTGCTCGAGGTGCTGACCGCCGGTTGGCAGCAGGGTGACGGCCGCAGCGTGTTTTGCGTGGGCGATCCGATGCAGTCGATCTATCGATTTCGGCACGCGGAGGTGCGCGCATTCCTCGAACTCGCCGAAGACGGCATCGGCGAATTGCAGTTCGATTTGCAGCGGCTGACGAGCAACTTTCGCACCGCGCGGCCGCTGGTCGAATGGATCAACGCGACCTTCGCGCGGATCATGCCGCGCCGCGACGATCGGGATCGGGGCGCGATCGCATTCCGTCCGAGCGAGTCGGCGCGCGCGATCGCGCCCGGGGTCCGCCCCGGCGTCGCATTCGCGGGCTATCCGAGCCGCGGCGCCGAGGCAAGCGGCATCGCGGAATTGGTCGCCGCGCGCGTGGCCGAGCATCCGGACTGGCACATCGCGATTTTAGTGCGCGCGAAGGCGCATGCGCGCGATATCGCGGAACGCTTGCGGGCGCGCGGCATCGCTTTCGGCGCCGTCGACATCGAAGCTTTGCGCGACCGCCCCGTGGTGCGGGACTTGATCATGCTCGCGCGCGCGCTGCTGCACTGGGGCGACCGCACCGCATGGCTCGCCGTGCTGCGCGCTCCGTGGGCCGGACTCGAGCTTTGCGACCTATTGGAGATCTCGCGTGCTGCGCCGCTCGTCTGGGACGCGCTCGGCGACGAGGCGCTGATCGCGCGCCTCAGCGACGGCGGCGCGCAGCGCTGCCGCAGGATTCGCGGCGTTCTCGAGAGCGCGATGCGCGTGCGTACGCACGGCACTTTCGTTCGCTGGCTCGAGAGAACCTGGCTCGCGCTCGGCGGCGCCCACTGCGCGGGCGGCGAAGCGCAGCTCGAGCAGGCGCGCATGGCGTTTGCGCGCGTACGGGCGCTCGAACGTTCCGGCTTGCCGGATCCCGCGGAGTTGGAGTCGGCGTTCGACGACTTGTTTGCCCGCGACTCGAACACGGGCGGCGTCGAGATCATGACGATCCACAAGGCCAAGGGCCTGGAATTCGACCTGGTCATTTTGCCGGCGCTCGAGCGCGGGATCGCCCATCGCAGCGACGAGTTTCTGCTGTCGGCGCAGTTCGCGCATGGCGAGCGCGACGGGCTCGTGATGGCCGCGCGGCCCGCGATCGGCGCCGAGGATCGCTCGCTGTTTGATTTCTTGCGCGCTCAGGCGAAGCAGGCGGCGCTGCTCGAAGCCGAGCGGCTGCTGTACGTCGCGTGTACGCGCGCCAAGTGGCAGCTGCAAATGACCGCGGCGTTTGCGCAAAGCCTCGAGGGCGGCGAATGGGCGCCGCGCTCGGGCAGCCTGCTGCATGTGCTGTGGCCTACGGTGGGCGCGGATTTCGCGGCCGCGATCGCCTCGGCCGGCCTCGGCGCGGCGGACTTCGACCCGCATGAGCCGCGCGCGCCGCATGGAGGACCGCTGCGGCGCGTGCCGCTCGGCTGGGAGCCGGCGCCGATGCCGGGTGTGGCCGAGCCGGTCGATGCGCCGGGACCGGTCGAGGCGCGCTCGCAAATTCCGCCGTTCGATTGGGTCGGCGAGACCGCGCGCCTCGTCGGGAGCCTGGTTCATGCCGAGCTGCAGACCTTGCAACTGGAGCGCGACACCATGGAGCGCGTCGCGGCGCGCGAGCCGCATTTCCGGCGCTGGCTCGAGCTGCGCGGCGTGCCGCCGGAGCGCTCGGGCGAGGCGAGCGCGCGCGTGATCGAGGCGCTGCTCGCCGTACGAGAGGACGCCCGCGGGCGCTGGATTCTCGGCGGCGCATTTCGCGACGACGCACGCGAATACGCGCTCTCGGGAATCTGGAACGGCGAGATCGTCCGCGTGGTGTTCGACCGCAGCTTCATCGACGAGCACGGCGTGCGCTGGGTCATCGATTACAAGACGAGCCGGCATCTCGGCGGCGGGCTCGAGGAGTTTCTCGATCGCGAGGTCGAGCGCTACCGCGCACCGATGCAGCGCTACGCCGTGTTTGCATCGCGGCTCGGTGCCGAGCCGGTGCGACTCGGGCTGTATTTTCCGCTGATGCGGGCTTGGCGGGAGTGGGCGCCTTAGAAACTGAATTCCAGGTCGACCGGAATCCGGCCCTCGGCGTCGCGCCCGCGCAGCTGCACGAGATTCTCGAGTGCCTCGCGCAACTGCTCGCTCATCCCCGCGCGGCCCTGCATCGTCGCGGACAGCATGCCGGTGTGCTGCTGTGGTGACACCGTGATCGTGCCCTTCAATGCGAGCGGGCCGCCGTCGTCACTGATATGCCCGGTAACCGCGCCGTTGCTGTCGATCGCGTCGTCGCCGAGATGCAGCACGTAGCTGCCGAGATCCGCGCCCGAAGCCACCTGGTCGGCGCTCAATCCGCGGACTTTGAGGTCTCCGCGTGCCGCCGAAATCTGCGCGTGATCGGTGCTGAGCCGGTCGATCGCGATCTCGGCCGTGCCGCGCCAGCCGCGCGCTACACCGAGGTCCTGCAGATCCTCGATCGGTCCGCCGCCGTGCACGGCGCTAAAGCTCAAGCCGCGGCGGTCGATCGAGGCATTCGCCTGGGCGCCGAAGCCTCGGTGAACCCAATGCAAATCGAGCTCGATCGCAAAGCGCAGCAGGGCGGCGGGACTCAAGCGCCATTCGACCGCACCCGCGTCGCGCCCGGCGACCGTGATTTTGCCCGCGGCGCCATGCCACAGACTGCCGGAGAGATCGTCGGCACCGACGTTCGGCGGCAGTAGCGTCTTGATCGCTGCGGCCGGCAGTGCGCTGATGAAGACTCCGAGCGCCGCGAGCGCGGCGATCAGAATCAGGAGCCCGTAGCGGCGCCGCCCCGCGCCGCTCGGTCCGCTTTCAATGTTGCGATTGGCTGAGCGTAACGCTGGCATTGACCAGTCCCGCCTGCGCTGTGCGATCGACCGTGATCGATTCGGTCGCAAGTCCGTAGCGCTGCTCGAGCGTCGCCAGCCACTCGATCAAGGTGTCGAACGGCGCGCCTTCGAGCTGCACGCGAACTCCGGCCGCTCCCGACGGCTGGGTGCCGCGCAGCGCGTCGCCGAGGCCCGCTTCGTGTCCGACCCGATTGACCAGCACCACCGGGGCTTCGCCGGTGTCGCGCCGCAGCTGCGCGGCGCCGTCGCGGACCTCATCCGCGTGCAGCCGCATCCATTCCAGATCCTCGCGGCGGGTCGCGACGCGAAGCGCGGCGTTCGAGACCGCGGACTGCATCGGCAGCAACACGCCGAGCACCAAAATCAAAACGCCGAGCGTTACTGCGCCGATCAGCAGGACGCGCCGGTCCCGCTCGGTCTGACTTGCATACCAGGCGCGCAGCTTGTTCATGGGTGCGGGTGAGCGGAGCTGGTGTGAATCTGCATGTGCGCCTCGACGCCGCCCGTGACCGGCGTCGACGATTGGATTGCCGCGGCCAGGCCCTTGCTGCCGATTACCTGCGTCAGCTGCGAGAGCGCCTCGACGCTCGGTGCCGTGAGCTTCATGTCGAGGGTTTGCTCGCGGTAGCTCAGCGAATCAATGCTGGTCTTGGGAATTCCCGCGACCCCGGCGCTGAGCGCCTGCATCGCATGCAAGAAGTACTGCGGGCCGACCGCGGACTTGCGCACGAGGTTGAGTCGCGCTTCCATTTGGCGGCGCGGGTCATCGGGCTTCTCGGTCGGCATCGCCGCACCGAACACCTGCACGATGTCCGCGTCGAGCCGCGCGGAATCGCGCTTGGCCCGCTGCAGTTGCACGGCTTGCGCGCCCAAGTGAACGACGAGCAGAGCGGCCGCGAGGCCGGCGGCGACGCGCCATTGTCGCCAGTGCGCGCCGTAGTCGGTTTCTGTCGCGAACTCGCCCTGCAGCAGATTGATCACGCGGCCGTCGTTGAGACCTCGCGCGAGCCACGGCAAGGCCCCGTCGGGGAGCAACTGGATTTTCAGCGATTCGAATTGCTCGAACAGTCCTTCGAATTCGTCTTGGACGCGCAGCCAGTCTTCACGCGACAAATACAAGATCGCGTTCTCCGGAACCCTTGGCGGCGCCGATTCGTCGGTGGGATCCGTAATCATGCCGGCGACCATGAGGGCTTCGGTCACGGGCGTCAGTTCGACCGCGAACGGCAGGCTGCCGGGCCGCCTGACGGCGAGCCGGTCGCGCTCGAGCCAAAGCACGGTCTGCCCTGGGTTCTCCTCCATCAGGGAAATATCCGGATAGATCGCGGCCGGCGCAAGACCCGCGCCACGTGAGCTCCCGAGCCAGGACTCCATGATGTGTCCGCGATACGACCGCGACCGGCGTCTTGCCGGCAGGGCCGCGCCGCCCGATCGCGAAGTACAGCTGGTCGATATCTTCGGTAAGCTGCTCTTCGAGCGCAAACGGTACCGCACGCGCGAGTTTCGCGCCGCTGCCGGGCGGAAGGTCCGGCTCTGCGAGCAGCACTGTGTCGCCGGGGCGAGCACGACGATCTTTGCCGACGCGCCGACCGCGGCGGCAAGCTGCAGCGGCCCCGCTTGGCGGGGTCCCGCGGGCGCGCCGGTCTCGTCGACGGTCAGCCACTCGGTATCGGTTTGACCCGGTGCCGGCAATCGTAGCAGTAGCGTCAGCGGCATGGTTTATTCAAAGGTTCCAAAACTGCGCGATAGCGGCGTGATCTTGCCGCCATTGCCGCGGAACAAAAGACTGTACAAGGTGAATTCCGAAGTGCCAAGCGTAACCTGTGTGGTCAGGCGAAAATACGAGCTGTGTCCGCATAGAGTCCGTTGATCTGCGCCAAATTCTGCGGTCCCACGGTCGCCCTAAAGGTATTGGGATCGGGAAAACAGCCATTCTTGCGACCGATGGCGAGCGCGTCGAGGTTGCCGGAATACTCGCCGTTGAGGTTGGGTGCCAGGCTTTCGAGCACGAATGCGCTCGCCGTACACAGATTGATCGGCGAATTCGCGGTCGGCAGCGCCGTCACAAAGGGGGCGAGCTTCTGATAGTGCGCCAAGTCGAATCCCGGCAAGGCCATCAATTCGCTGGTACTCGTCATCGGCCAGTTGCCGGTGAGATAGGGCGGCGTCTGCGAGGTGTAGACCGAATCCTCGGCGCCGTCGGGGTTGGGCGGCAGGTTGTCGCGTCGATCCAGTCGCGCAGCAGTCCGGCCCACTTGGTCTCCAAATTGAGCGACTGCAGCAGCCGCTGAAACTGCTCCAGCGGTACCGGATCCGGCTGGCCGTTCGCGAGCGTGCGGCCCAGATTGTTCAGATTGAAACGTCCCTGCATGTCCTCGAGGCTGCCTTGCAGGTAACCGATCGGTTCGCCGTCGGGATTGCTTTGGGCGTCAGAGGCAGCGGCTGCGTCACCTGGGCCCAGGGACCGGCAAGCGTGGTCTGCTTGTTCATCTGCATGTCGCGGGACAGCACGTCCGCCGCAAGTGCCTCGGCGCCGAAGCCGAATTGCACGGCTTGTTCGGCCGCGAGCATGCCGATCGAGCGGCGCCGCTCGAGATAGCCTTGGTAGCCGACCTTCCATGCGAGGATCGTCGCCAGCGAGACCAGAATCAGCGCGATGATCAATGCGACGCCGCGCTGCCGGTTGCGCCGCAAACTTCGAGGCCGGAGGGTGTTCAGGCCGCGCGGACTCATCCTGCGATCTCGACGAGACGCCGCACGCGTCCCCAGTCCTTGAACTCGATGATGATCTCGACCGCGACGGGTCGCGTCCATAGACTCTCCGGCTGCGGCAGCGTCGCCGGCGGCCATTGGTTGTTCCAGACTTGGTTGCCGTCGAGGTAGTTCAACGTCACCTTGCTGACTCCCGTCAGCAGATCCTGGACGATCGGCGTCGTGGTCTGAGTCGGGTCGAGCACCGTCATGATAACTGCGCTGGAACTTGTCGCCGGTCAACTGGTAGGAAACCCGCTGCAAGGTGCTGCGCTGCATGCCCGCCGTGTTCGACCAGCCGGCGCGCGTCAAATCGACGAGCGTCGGCTTGCCGAGACCGGCGCGCAGCGACGGTTGGCGCGTCGAGCCCAAGGGATCGCGGACCGGCCTCGGGGCCGCCTGCGAGAAATCCTGCGCCATGATGCGAAGCCCGAATTCGATCTCGCGCGTGCGATTCATCGAGTCCTGCGCGCGCAGCGCGGCGATGCTCGCCGACCGATAGGTGCCGTACCCCAGCGCCGACATGATCGCAAGGATCAGCAGGGCGACCAGCACTTCGACGAGCGTGAAGCCGCCGCCGGTGCCGCGGCCGCCGCGCCTTTCGCGGCGAATGCAACCGGCGATCGTCACGGCGGATTCACCGGTTTCACGGGACCGATGGGATTGGGGCTCGGGGCGCCGACGGGATTGGTCCCCGTCGTGCCGTTCCCGGGTGCCGCCGGCGCGGCCGCCGGCGGCAAGCTGCCCTGCGTCCAATCGATATTCGAGCCGCCCGGGAGCCCGAGCATTTTGCCCGTGAAACCGATGTATTCGCCGAGCGGATTGGACTTCGAGTCGGCCTTTCCGGGCCACACACGCACCACGACGCGCTGCATGGACGGAATTTGCGTGTCGAAATAGCGGGTGTCGTAGTGCCAATGGCGGTTCGCGAAATCCAGCTCACCGGTATCGCTGCTGGTGCCGTAGCCGGTCGCGCTCGCGGTTGCGGGCCGCGTCAGATTGAGGCGCACCTCGACGATCCGATTCATCGCAATCATCTGGGCGAGCGCTTTTTCCCGCAGATAGCCGCTCGCGTTCGCCGTGCTGCTGACCGCAAGCATGAGCGCCGTGAGCCCGAGCGCAATGACCACGAGCGCCACCAGCACCTCGACGAGCGTGAAACCTCTGGCGGCGTCGCGCTTCATGAATGGTTCGGGGGCGGCGGATGATCCGAGTTTTCGATCGCGAGCTTGCCCATCGCATCGCTGGTCACCGAAGCCCGCGCCGCGGTATCGGGACGCACGACCGACAATCGAAACGGCGTCGCATCGCCGCTCGCCGCAATTGCAATCTGCGGCGGGGGAGGCGGCGTGTCGCCGCTCAGGCTCGGATCGACGGGCTTCAAAACCACTTGAACCGAATCGAGTTGCAATTGGAACATAAGTCCCTTCGGCAGCGCGCGATGGCGAAACTCGCGCTCCTGATCCAAGCGCGTCCAGCGCGCGAGGCGCG
Organism: uncultured Gammaproteobacteria bacterium; assembly: GCA_963782845.1. Classification (GTDB taxonomy): domain Bacteria; phylum Pseudomonadota; class Gammaproteobacteria; order Steroidobacterales; family Steroidobacteraceae; genus Bog-1198. The sequence goes on from CAWALM010000006.1 coordinate 354,824, forward strand.
TATCGTAAAAGACAAATTCATAGGCCGTTGGTTCGATGCGCATGCCGAAGTCGCGGCCTTCGATCAAGGCCCGATCATGCAGCAGGCTCAGAATCCCTCGATGCGCAGGCTCTCCTGATCGAGCTGCTGGTCGCGTCCCGTGACGCCGATCGACAGCACCGCAAGCCCGATCACGACCGCCATGATGACGACGACGACCAGGATTTCGACGAGCGTGAAGCCGCGGCATCTCGATCCCGTTGCGCACCCGTTGTATCGCGCATGCTGCGGCAGCCGCCGGCGCGAACGCTAGCGCGGTTCGAGCGTCAGCGTGCTGATGTCCGCGTCGTAGCCTTCGCCGCCCGGCTTGCCATCGCGGCCGTAGGAAACGATGTCATAGTCGCGCCCGTCGGTCCCGGGGCTCGCGTACAGGTACGGCCGGCCCCAGGGGTCGATCGGCAGGGAGTGCAGGTAGCCGGCCGGATTGTAATTCGTGAGCGTCGGATCGACCGGCTGTTTGACGAGCGCCTGCAGGCCTTGCTCGGTCGTGGGGTACTTGAAGTTGTCCAGACGATACAAATCGAGCGCCGTCTCGATCGCTCGAATATCCTGCTGTGCCCGGGTGACGCGCGCCTTGTCGACATTTTCGATGATACTCGGCACGACGAGCGCTCCGAGCACCGCGAGTATGACGACCACCACCATGATCTCGATGAGAGTGAACCCGCTTGACCGAATACGCATACAGTGACCTCGAAAACGTTGCATCATGATACCAAAAAGGGGGGAGCTGATGCCCGGCGACGGACCTAAATCGTATGGCACAGCTCGCGAGCGCCCTACAGTGGGATCGCGGCCGATGGATTTGGTTGCTGTCGATCGTGGTTTTTTTCCATATTTTGCTCTTTCTCGGCGACGGCATAACGTTGAGCTCTGCGCTACGAACGCGCCGCGATTGCGGCCGGCGGCTGGTGGCGGCTGCTCACGGCCCACGTCGTGCACCTGGATCTGCATCATCTGATCCTCAACGAGTTGGGTCTCGTGCTGCTGTGGTCCTTGTTCGCATCGGATTACGACGCGGTCGACTGGGCGATCATCGTGTTCGCCGGCGCGCTCGCGATCAGCTCGGGCCTTTGGTGGCTGAGTCCCTCGGGTCGGCTGGTACGTCGGGGCCTCGGGTGTCCTGCATACGATCATGGCCGCGGGGTGTGTCGCGCATCTGGCGGCGCGCAGCTGGGATCGCTGGATACTGCTCGGCTGTTTCATCGCGAAACTCGGCTTCGAGCAGTATCAACACTTCCTCGGCCGCTCGGCGCCTCTGGTCGTCGTCGATGCGCATCTGTATGGGTCGGCAGCTGGTTTTGCCGTTGGGGCTGCACTCTGCTGGCGTATCGCTATAATCCGCCACCGGCATCGGCCATAGAGGCGTTGCAGCGGCATTTGCCGAGGCCTGCGCGATCAGAGGCAAATTCAATATGACCACCGCATTCGTTTTTCCCGGCCAGGGTTCGCAATCGCTCGGCATGCTGGCCTCGCTCGCGCAGCGCTCGGCGCAAGTCCAAGCGACCTTTGCCGAGGCGTCCGAAGTCCTCGGCTTCGATCTGTGGAAGCTCTGCCAGGAGGGACCTGCCGAGGCGCTCAACGCGACCGAAACGACGCAGCCGGCGATGCTGGCCGCGGGCGTCGCGACTTACCGAGTGTGGCGCGAGCGCGACGGCGCCCAACCCGATTTTCTCGCGGGCCACAGCCTCGGCGAGTTCACGGCCTTGGTCGCCGCCGGCGCTTTGGATTTCAAAGCCGCCGTGGCGCTCGTGCGGTTTCGCGCTGAGGCGATGCAAAGCGCCGTACCGCAGGGACAGGGAGCGATGGCGGCGATCCTCGGGCTCGAGGACAGCGATGTCGAGGCGGCCTGCGCCGAGGCCGAAGAGGGCGACGTCGTCGAGGCGGTCAATTTCAATTCGCCGGGCCAAGTCGTGATCGCCGGTCACGCCGCGGCGGTGGCCCGCGCGATCGAGATCGCGTCGCTGCGCGGCGCGAAGCGCGCGGTGCTGCTGCCGATCAGCGTACCGTCCCACAGCTCGCTGATGCTGCCGGCAGCGCAGCAGCTGCGCGAACGGCTCGAGGCAACGCCGATCGCGGCCATCGCCGGCAGCGCCTTTTACGGTGTCGACGTGAGGACGCGCTCGACCCCGGCGGAAATCCGCGAGGGGCTGGTGCGACAATTGCACACGCCGGTCTATTGGGCCGCCACGGTTCGCACGATGATCGCGGCGGGGGCAACCCGAATCATCGAGTGCGGACCGGGCAAGGTCCTCACGAGCCTGAATCGGCGCATCGACAGGAACCGGGAGTTGAAGATGATGGCGCTCGAGGATCCGGTGTCCCTGGAAGATGCGCTCGCGAGCGTGGCATGAAAAACAGTCCTGCATCGAGTTTGAGCGGAGCCAAACCATGTTGAACGGAGATTGTGCGTTGGTGACCGGTGCCTCGCGCGGCATCGGCATGGCGATCGCCGCACGGCTCGCCGCAGACGGCGCGCGCGTGATCGGCACGGCGACCACTGCCGAGGGCGCGGCGCGCATCAGCGCGAACCTCGCGGCGCATGGCGGGCGCGGCGCGGTCCTCGATGTCGCCGATCAGGCGTCGATCGATGCGCTGCTCGCCGACATCGAGGCGCGCGAAGGGGCGATCGGCATTCTCTGCAACAACGCGGGGATCACGCGCGACACGCTGCTGCTGCGCATGAAGCAGGACGACTGGGACGTCGTGATCAACACCAATCTTGCCTCGGTGTTCCGGCTCTCGAAAGCGGTGCTGCGCGGCATGATGAAGGCGCGCAAGGGCCGCATCATCAGCATCGCGTCGGTGGTCGGCGCGACCGGCAACGCCGGCCAGGCGAATTACGCGGCTGCCAAGGCCGGAATCGTCGGCTTCACGAAGTCGCTGGCGCGCGAAGTGGGCTCACGCGGCATCACCGCGAACGTGATCGCGCCGGGGTTCATCGACACCGACATGACGCGGGCGCTCAGCGAGGAGCAGCGCGCGGGCTTGAATGCGCAAATTCCGCTGGCGCGCCTCGGCCAACCGGCGGATATTGCCGCGGCGGTGGCGTTTCTGGCGTCCCCGGAGGCGTCCTATATCACCGGCGAGACGCTGCACGTCAACGGCGGGATGTACATGGCCTGATTGGCAAAATAACGCCCTAAAACCCTAACTTTTGTCAAGAAACATCCCGCCGCGCATCAGCAATTGCGCGTTCACGGTAGCCGCCGCGTTCGCGTTCACATAAAATACGCGCCCTGCCGGTACCAGAGGCTGGCCCAAAGGGCCGTTTGACGACGGCGCATACCTAGAAATTTCGAGAGGACACCATAACGATGAGTACTGTCGAGCAGCAAGTTAAAAAGATCGTCGCAGAACAATTGGGCGTGAAAGAAGAAGAAGTAACCAATGACGCCTCGTTCGTCGACGATTTGGGAGCCGACTCGCTGGATACCGTTGAGCTGGTCATGGCGCTCGAAGAGGAATTCGAGACGGAAATCCCCGACGAAGATGCAGAGAAGATCACGACCGTGCAGCAGGCGATCGACTACATCAACTCGCACAAGAGCAAGGCCTAATTGAGCAAAAGGCGCGTCGTCGTCACTGGCTTGGGGTTAGTCTCTCCGGTCGGCAACAATGTTGCCAGCGCGTGGGATGCGATTCGTTGCTGGTCGCAGCGGCATCGCGCCGATCAAGCGCTTCGATACCACGGCGTTCCCGGTGCATTTCGGCGGGGAGATCCGCGACCTCGATCTCGAGCCGTATTTCAGCGCCAAGGAAGCGCGCCGCATGGATGCTTTCATGCAGTACGGCGTCGTCGCGGGGATCCAGGCGATGCGCGATTCGGGGTTCGCGGTCACCGAGGCCAACTCGGATCGCGTCGGCATCCTCATGGGCTCCGGGATGGGCGGCCTCGAATCGATCGAGGAAGCCTACGATCGGTACATGGAGACTCATTCGCCGAAGAAGGTTTCGCCATTTTTCATCCCCGGCAGCATCATCAACTTGGTCAGCGGCCACCTGTCGATGATCTTCCATGCGACTGGGCCGAATCTGGCGGTCGCCACCGCATGCACCACTTCGACGCACGCGATCGGCCTTGCAATGCGCCTGATTCAATACGGTGAAGTCGACGCGGTGCTCGCGGGCGGCTCCGAAATGGCGACCTGCCCGACCGGCATGAGCGGATTTGCGCAGGCGAAGGCGCTCTCTCACCGCAACGATGATCCGACCGCCGCCAGCCGGCCCTGGGACAAGGATCGCGACGGCTTCGTCATGGGCGACGGCGCCGGTGCGATGCTGCTCGAGGACTACGAGCTCGCCAAGGCGCGCGGTGCGCGCATTTATGCCGAGGTTGTTGGATTCGGAATGAGCGGCGATGCGTATCATGTGACGTCGCCTCCGGAGAACGGCGAGGGGGCGCGCAAGGCGATGGCGAAGGCCTTGAGCGACGCGCAGCTGGCCGGCGATCAGGTGCAGTACATCAATGCCCATGCGACTTCGACCGAACTTGGCGATCGGGCCGAAACCAACGCGATCCGTCGCGCTTTCGGCGCCGCAGCCGACAAGCTCGCGGTGAGTTCGACCAAGTCGATGACCGGGCACCTACTGGGTGCCGCCGGCGCGGTCGAGGCGATCTTTTCGATACTGGCGCTGCGCGACCAAGTCGCCCCTCCGACGATCAATTTGCATACCCCCGGCGAAGGATGCGATCTCGACTACGTGCCGAACGTCGCGCGCCGCATGAAGCTCGAGCATGTCTTGTCCAATTCGTTCGGCTTTGGTGGCACCAACGGTTCGCTCATTTTCCGCCGAGCTTGACCCACTCGGGCTAGTCGCCACGTTCCCGGATTGCTATCCGGGGATTCTCGAAAGCGGCGCGGCGGCGGCGACCGCCGGCCGGGCCGCCTACGACATCCTGCCGATCCGCTCGGGCGAGAGCTTGCGTCTTGGCCGCGACGGCTCGGTCGCGGGATCCCACGCGCATGCCGGCGGCGGGTTTCTCGACGCGCTCGAGCGCTGGTGGACGACGCTTCGATCGGAGCCCGTGCCCGGAGCCCTGCCGTTCAGCGGCGGATGGTTCGTCTATCTCGGCTATGAGATCGCTTCCGAGATCGAATCGCGCCTCGGACTGCCGCCGGCCGGCGACCCAATCGTTGCGCTCGCGCTGCGTACTCCGGCCGCGTGGATCCGCGACCGCGCCTCGCGGCGCGCCTGGCTCGTCGCTGAAGCGGGCAGCGAGTACTTGCTGGATCGGTTCGAAGCGCACGTGCAGTCGCAGGGCGCCGCGGTGATCGGTGCGCCGAGCCCGCTCGTTCTCGTCGAGGACGATCCGGAGGATTTTCTGTCGGCGGTGCGTGGAGCGCTCGATTACATCGCGGCGGGCGATGTCTACCAGGCGAACCTGTCGCGGCGCTGGCGCGGCGAATCTTTGCTGCGTATCGACCCCGCCGCAGTTCATGCGCGCTTGCGTGCGGCCAACCCGGGCCCATTCGCGGCTTTGCTGCGCGACGGCGAATTTGCCGTGATCAGCTCTTCTCCGGAGCGCCTGTTCGAGATCCGCGGGGACCGCATTTCGACGCGGCCGATCGCCGGGACCCGGCCGCGGGGGGCCTCGGACGCCGAGGATCAGGCGCTGATTCGGGCGCTTCGCGACAGTGAAAAGGAGCGCGCCGAGCACGTCATGCTCATTGATCTCGAGCGCAACGACCTCGGACGCGTCTGCAGGGGAGGGACCGTTCAGGTCGATGAATACATGACCGTCGAGACCTATGCCCACGTGCATCACATCGTCTCCAACGTGAGCGGTCGATTGCGCGCCGGGGTCTCGCCCGTGCAGGCGATCCGCGCGTTGTTTCCGGGCGGCACGATCACCGGTTGCCCAAAGGTACGCTGCATGCAAATCATCGGCGAACTCGAAGGCGTCGGGCAGGGGCGCATACACCGGCTCGATCGGCTACATCAATCGCGACGGCAGCTGCGATTTCAACATTTTGATCCGCACGATCTCGGCGCAGGCGCATACCCTCTGCTTCAGCGCGGGCGCCGGCATCGTCGCCGACTCGATACCCGCGCAGGAGCTCGCCGAGACGCGCGCCAAAGCGAAGGGCATGCTGCGGGCCCTGGTGGCATCGCCGTGAGTGTCTGGATCGACGGGAAGCGCACGCGTCGCATCGATTATCGCGACCGCGGGCTGCAGTATGGAGACGGCCTGTTCGAAACGATGCGCGTGCGCGGCGGGGCGGTGCGCCTGCTCGAGTTCCATCTCGAACGCCTCGATGCGGGGTGCCGCCGCCTGCGCATCACGCCGCCCAATGAGCGGCTGTTGCGACGCGAAATTCGCTCCGCGGCGGCACGCTGCGATGGCGGGAATTCTCAAATTGATCGTCACGCGCGGGGTCGGGACCCGCGGCTATCGTCCGGTCGGGACCGAGCGCAGCACGCGCATTCTGAGTCTGCAGCGCTTGGCGCGCGGCACGGAGCCGGGGCCGCCGGGACCTGCGCGCGTGCGCCTGTGCCGCACGCGGCTCGGAGCGAATCCCGCGCTCGCCGGCATCAAGACCCTCAATCGCCTCGAGTCGGTGATCGCCCGCATGGAATGGGCCGATGCGAACGTCTGGGAGGGGCTGATGCAGGACGGCGACGGCCATGTGGTCTGCGGTACCATGTCGAACCTATTCCTGTGCACGGGTTCCAAATTGAGGACACCCTTGCTCGATCGCTGCGGGGTCGCAGGCGTCATGCGCCGCTGGATCATGGAGCAGGCGGAACTGTTGAACTTGCGCGTCGAGGAGCGCCGCATTCATATGGACGATATTGCGCAGGCCGATGAAGTGTTTCATGAGCAATGCGGTCGTCGGCGTCGTACCGGTTGCCGAGATCCGCGTGGGCAATGCCCGGATTCGGCCTCCCGAGATGCAAGCGGCAACGCGCCTGCGGGCGCGGCTGGACGCGCTGTGAAACGGCTCGTCGGCCTGGTCAGCGTGCTGTTGCTGCTCGCGCTCGCCGCGGCGGGCGCGGCGGCCTGGCTCGGCGTGCGCAGTCTCGATGAGCCGCTCGCGAATGCCGCTCCGCTGCGTTACAAGGTGCGCCGGCGGCGCGAGTTTTGCGCGGGTCGCCGCGGATCTTGCGGCGCTCGGCGTCGTTAGCCAGCCTCGGGCCTGGGTGCTCTATGCGCGCTGGAAAGGACTCGCATCGGCGGTCAAGGCGGGCGAATACGAGATCGAGCCGGGCCTCACGCCGCGCAGCCTGCTGGCGAAAATGGTCAAGGGCGATGTGGTCCTGCACAGCTTCACGATCGTCGACGGCTGGCGCGTTCGGGACGTGCTGGCCGCTTTGCGGCGCAATCCCGACGTCGCCGTGACTTTGACCGCCAATGCCGAGGGCCAGACCGACGCCGCGGATCTGCCAAGAAGCTTGGAATCGCAGGGAAGGGCACGGAGGCCGACGCCGAAGGGCAGTTCCTGCCCGAAACCTACAAGTTTCCGGGCGGCACGACCGACGTCGAGGTGCTCTCCGAGGCCCACGCGGCGCTCGTGCGCGAGCTCACGGCCGCTTGGAACGATCGCGACACGGATGAACCGCTGCAAACCCCGCAAGAGCTGCTGACGCTCGCGTCGATCGTCGAAAAGGAATCGTCGCTCGCCGAGGAGCTGCCGAAGATCGCCGGACTGTATTTGCGGCGGCTGCGCATCGGCATGCGATTGCAGGCGGATCCGACCGTCATTTATGGCCTCGGCGCTCGTTACGACGGGACGATCCACGCAATCGACCTGCGCACCGACGGGCCGTACAACAGCTACACGCGCGTCGGGCTGCCGCCGAGCCCGATTGCGCTGCCGTCGGCCGCCGCGATCCGCGCCTGCGCGCACCCGGAACCGACCGATGCGGTCTATTTCGTCGCGTCGGGCAACGGCGACGGCAGCCATGTATTTTCGGCGACGCTGCAGCAGCAAAACGCGGCGGTCGCGCAATATCTTGCGAAGCTTCGGCGGCGCGAATCCGCGGGCTCTACGCAATGAACACGGGCTCGGCGCGATTCGTCACCTTCGAGGGCATCGAGGGCGTCGGCAAATCGACGCAGATCCTGCATGCCGCGCACGCGCTGCGTGGACACGGGATCGACCCGCTCGTGACTCGCGAGCCCGGCGGAACGCCCCTCGCCGAGCGGATCCGCGACCTCGTGCTCGAGCGCCGTGAGGAGCCGCTGCCGCCGCTCGCGGAACTGCTGCTGATGTTTGCCGCGCGCGCGGTGCATCTCGCGAATCTCATCGAACCCGCACTGCAGGCCGGCCGCTGGGTGCTCTGCGATCGGTTCACCGATGCGACCTACGCCTATCAGGGCGCGGGCCGCGGTCTCGGAACGTCCGACATCGCGCTGCTCGAGCAGCTCGTGCAGGGATCGCGGCGCCCGGACCTCACGATCCTGCTCGATGCGCCGGTCGATCTCGCGATGGCGCGGGTCCAGCGGCGCGCGGCGTCCGGCGGCCTCGATCGCTTCGAGGCGGAGCGCCGCGAGTTCTTCGAGCGCATCCGCAGCGGCTACCTCGCGCGCGCAGCAGAGGTCGGCGCGCGCATCGTCGTCGTCGACGCCGCGCGCTCCGAGGCCGAGGTGACCAGCGCCGTGCTCGCGGCGATCGAGTCTGTGAACTTGGGACCATCGCCATGAACTTCGCGCATGCTGATACGCTGCCGTGGCTGCGCGAGAGCCAGGATCGCATTCGGGAGTCCGCCGCGGCCGGCCGCATGCCGCATTCGCTGCTGCTGCTCAGTCCGCCGGGGTTGGGCGTCGCGAGCCTGGCGCTTTGGACGATCGCCTTCGCGCTCTGCGAAGCGGCGGCGGCCGCGCGACCCTGCGGCGTCTGCGCCGCCTGCCAGTTGCTGCGATCGGACAGCCACCCCGACGCGCACATCGTCGAGCTCGAGGAGGATTCGCAGCAAATCAAGGTCGACCAGGTCCGTGAACTCATCGGCTCGATGGCGCTGACGAGCTACCGCGGCGGCTACAAGGTCGGGCTCATCGAGGGCGCCGAGACGCTCAACGCCAACGGCGCCAACGCTTTCTTGAAGACGCTCGAGGAGCCGCCCCAGAATACCTTGCTGATCCTGACCGCGAAGCCGACGCACCGCCTGCCGGCGACCGTCGCGAGCCGCTGCCAGCGGCTTAAGCTGCGGGCCCCCGCGCCTGAAGCCGCGCGAGCGTGGTTGCGCGAGCATGCGCCTACGTGCGCGGATTGGGGTCCGGCGCTCGAGCTCGCCGGCGGGGCGCCGCTGCTCGCCGCCGAAATCCAGGGGTCGGGACTCGCTGCGGTCGAGACCGAGATGCGGGAGGACTTGCGGCAGCTCGCGGCCGGCGCGGTCGACGTCACGCTGCTCGCGGAGCGCTGGACAAAATCGCACGCGGCGCTGCGCCTGTCCTGGCTTGAGAACTGGATCACATCGCGGCTACGACTCGAGCTTGGAGCCGCCAATACCTTGCAAACTGAGGAACCAGTCCGCTTGCGGGGCGCTTTACTTAAGCCCAAGATACAAAACTTATTCGGGGTGCTCGATTCACTGCGCGGGTTGAAGCGCCTTGCGTCGACGGGCATCAATCAGCAACTGGCGCTGGAGGCCATTTTGCTGCGCGGAAGGGCGGCATTGGCATCATGAGGTCTTTTTCGGGATTGGTAGGCATTGCGAAGTCCAAGTAACAAACCGGGTCTGCTGACGCTGACGATCAAAGACAAGAGTGCCCTGTATCTTGCCTATATGCCGTTCGTCAAAAACGGCGGACTGTTCATTCCGACCAACAGCAATTACCGCCTTGGCGACGAAGTCTTCATGCTGCTCAATTTGATGGGCGAGGAAGAAAAGCTCCCCGTCGCCGGACGGGTCATCTGGATGACGCCCAAAGGGGCGCAGGGAAAGCGCACCGCGGGCATCGGCGTGCAATTCAGCGAACAAGATCGCGGCAACACCCAGAAGAAGATCGAAAACTACCTCGCCGGGGCGCTCGGCGGCGACAAACCCACGCACACGATGTAGCGGGGCTTCAGCGCTTGCGGGCGCGTGCCGCCTCGGTGCCCGCGAGCCCGCCCTTGAGCACATAGGCTTCGAATCCGCGTTCACTCAAGATGTAGGCCGCAGCGGAGCTGCGCCTGCCGGTGTCGCAGCACACAACGTAGCGCGTCTTCTTGTCGAGCGCGTTGAGCTTCAGGCGGATGAAATACAGCGGGATGTTGACCGCGTCGTCGATCCGGAAATTTTGGAACTCGCTCGGCAGACGCACGTCGAGCCATTTGCCGCCGCCCGCGACGATCTCCATCGCCTTGTCCTGCTCGACCCATTGCAGCAGGGGCTCGTTGAGCAGCGTATTGAAATCGTTCTTGCCGAGGCGCATCAGCGTGCCGTCGGTCGCCATCGTCACGGTCGCATTGCGCTTCGCCTCGGCGATGAGCGCCTCCTCGCCGAAACTGTCGCCGGGCCCGAGCTCGGCGAGTTTGATGCCTTCCTTGTTGAGCGGCGTTTCGCGCGTGACGACGCACTTGCCCGCCACCACGACGTAGAAGTAGTCGCCTTCGGCGCCTTGCTTGATGACGACGTCGCCGGCACGGTAGTTGATGCGCTGCATCCGCATGAAGATCGCCTGGATGTTCGCGGGCGGAATGCGGTGGAAGGCCTTGGTTTGCAGCAGCGTCGTCATCCAATCGCCGTTGACGCCGAGGCTGTCGCTGTTGAGCTCGGCGACTTCGTATTGGCCGGTTTGGTCCCAGGTCAGCAGCACGTCGAGCAGATCGCTGTCGATCATGATGTATTCGACATCGCCGCTGGCACGCGCCGTGAACTTGCGCGGCAGGCCGGGCGCGAGCGCCGCGCGCGCTTCCGGAGAGCCGGCCCGAATCATGCCGACCGGGCCTTCCTCGGTACGCAGCTCCACATTGCCGGTGACGAGGTAGAAAGTTCGCTTATCGGTATCGCCTTCCTTGAACAGCAGGCGGCCGCCATCGAGCGATTTGATTTGCGTCTTGCGCGCGAGCGCGTACAAGTTTTCCGCTTTCAGTCCGTCGAGCGGGGAAAAACTCTTGAGTACGGCGAGATCGAGGGGTCGTTCATCCATAGTAATTTACTTTCGGATGCTAACATAACCCGCTGGGGCCACAACCACATAGTAGGTCACAGTGGCGCAGGCTGCCCCGCCCGGACTTAGGGCAATTGGCATTTTAGCTGCCGGGATTCAGGCGGCCTGCAGGGCCTGCGCGGTGACCGTGAAATCACAGATCAGAGGCAGGTGATCGCTGAGGCGGATGTCCGGCATTTCGAAGCGATTGATCTGAATCTCCTCGCTGCAGAGAATGAAATCGAGCTCCTTGCGGGGGCTATGGCTCGGGTACGAGGGGAGGCCGCGCACGTTGGCGCTGCGCAGGCCGGCGGCCTGGTTGAACAGGTAGATTTCGTGGTCGCCCCAGTAGGTATTGAAGTCGCCGGCGACGATCACGGGCTTGTGCGCCTGGCGAACCAAATCATAGAGGTAGCGCAGCTGATACTGCCGGTGGCGGAATTTCAGCGACAGGTGCACGAGGAAGATCGCGACGTCATCAAGCTCGAGTTCGATGATCAGGCGTTTGATGCCGGCGTCGAAATAGTGGAAGCGTTCGCCGTGGACGCGGGGGCCTGCGAGAAACGCATTGGCCTGCTTGCGCACGATCGGCACCAGCTGGTTGACCGAGGCGATGCCATACTTGCATTCGTAGGTCGAGTAGTGGCCGAGCGACTTGGCGATGAAATCCGCCTGATTGACCATGCCCGTGCGGATCGACCCGGTGTCGACTTCGATCAGGCCGACGACGTCGGGATCCTGCTGCTTGATGAATTCGGTCAGCCGGTCGAGCGTGCGCCGGCTGGAGCGCAGATACCCGGCCCCGGGCACCGGCAAATGAAAAGCGGCTCCTACGCCCGTGGCGTAGCGAATATTGTAAACAAGCAGGCGCATGCGCGGCATTGTATCGGCGAGCGGAGTTTTGCGCATGGCCATCGTCGGGATACACTACCGAGCGATGCCCAATCTGAATGACCCGATCCGGCTGTTCGTCACCCACACTTGGGAAGAAAACGACGACTACACGCGCGTTTTCGAGTATCTCGAGTCGCCGGGCACTTTTTATTACAAGAATACGAGTCTGCCGCATGCCAACCGTCCGGTCGACCCGGAGGCGCAACGCGAGGATTTGCGCCGTCAGATCGCGCCCTGCGAAGTCGTGATCGTGGTGCCGGCCGCCTACCGACGCGAGCCGGAGCTGGTGTTGTTCCAGTTGAATTTCGCGAAGGCCGCCGATCGTCCCGTCGTCGCGATGGAGAATTTCGGCTCGACTGCCGAGCTGCCGAAAGCGATCAAGGATCTCGCCGACGAAGTGAGCGCTTGGAACGAGCGCAATCTAATCGATGCATTGCGCCGGCAGGCGCGGCACCAGGAAACGAGTCGCTGGGACACGATCGAGTTCAAGCTCGACTGACGACCGCGCGCCCGCTCGGCGTTGCGCCGCGGCGACGCGCTGCAGGCCCGCTAGTTGCTCGCGACGAGCGCCGGAGAGTCGAAGTCGGCGTCGGTTTCGACGCTGTGCAGCTTGACGAGCGGACTGTTCGATCTGCCCGCGGTCGCTTGCATGCGGCACATGCGCCCGAACATTTCGACGATCAACGCAGCGCAATCGTCCGCTTCCTGATTCGACATTTTGCGCACCGATGCCGCAACCGCGTCTTCGCCGCGCAGCGGCTGCACGCCGCGCAGCCAGCGCATCACGCGGCCGAACGATTCTTGGATCTCGCCGGGCAACTGATCTTCCGGCATGACCGAAAGGTGCCGCCGGTAGGCGCAAATCAGACGTTGCTTGATGGGGGTCGAGCGCACGAGCTCGAGCGTCGCAAAATGAAAACAATCCCACGCACTGATCATGAAGGCCTCGGTATTTTTCAACAAAGACTGAAACCTTAAAGTGGTTTCGAGGCTGCGCTACTCCCTAAGAGGCTTGATAAATCAAGACTCTGCGGCTGGAATATACAAGACAATTCATAAAACGCAACGCCCATTTCTCGCACTTTTGCAAGGAAGTTGAACACGGCTCGGCGGGCTTGCCTGCGGCCGCAACCACGCGAGGCGGGCAGCCGGTGGGTCGATTTCAAGTACTTAATGACATTAGATGCTTCGCATAACCTATTGTTATTGAAATAATTAATTGCTAAAGAAAACCTGCGACTCGGTGGGGGTATCGCGCGCCCGGAGCAGTGCCCGTCCGGCATGCGCTCAATGCGCGCCGGCACCCGCACCGGCGGGTCCCGCGCTCTTCGGCCGCCGGGCCATCCAAACCACGGCGATCAGCACGACGAACAGCGCCGCGGAAATCAAGAACACATCGTTGGCGGCGAGTAGATGGGCCTCGACGTCGATGCCGCGGTTGACCGCGGCCGCGGCCTGCGCCGTGGAGAGACCCCCGCCTTCGAGGGTCTGCAAATATTGCTGCGCGGGCAGGCTCGCGCTGTTCACGTATTCGGTGAGCTGCGCGTGGTGGAGGATCGCGCGGTTGTCCCACAGGGTCGTCGCGATCGAAGTGCCGAAGCTGCCCGCGAGAATGCGCGCGAAGTTCGAGAGTCCCGACGCCGCCGGGATTTGTTCGGGAGGGAGCCCGGACAAGATCAGCGACACGAGCGGCACGAAGAAGAAAGCCACTGCGGCGCCCTGCACGATGATCGGCACGACCAGAAATGCGAAGTTCGCCTGGGTGTTGTAGCGCGATCGCATGTACAGCGAGATCGCGAAAATCACGAATGCGATGGTCGCGAGCACGCGCGGATCGGTCTTGCCGACGCGCTTGCCGACGAACGGCGACAGCAGCAGCGCGAGAATTCCGACCGGGGCGGTCAGCAGTCCCGCATCGGTCGCCGTGTATCCCATGAACTGAATCAGCCACAGCGGCAGCACGACCACGTTGCCGAAGAACACGCCGTAGGCGAGCGACATCGCGAGCGTGCCGGTCCAGAAGTTGCGCCGCTTGAACAGGCGCAATTCCACAATCGGATGGCGGTTTGCGACCAACTCCCAGGTGAGGAACACGCAGAAGGTCACGGCCGCTATCACCGCGAGGGTGACGATCGTCGAGGAGGAGAACCAGTCGAGTTCCTCGCCTTTGTCGAGCATGATTTGCAGCGACCCGACCCAGATGATCAGCAGACCTAGGCCGACCGTGTCGATGGGGAGCTTTTTACGAGTCGTTTCCCGCGACTCGTAGATCTGCCAGGTCACGAAGGCGGCGAACAGGCCCACCGGGATGTTGATGTAGAAGATCCACGGCCACGAGATGTTGTCGGTGATCCAGCCGCCGAGCAGCGGTCCCATGACCGGCGCGATCAGCGTGGTCATCGCCCAGATCGCGAGCGCGGTGCCCGCCTTGGCCCTCGGGAAACTCGACAGCAGCAGCGCCTGCGAGAGCGGGATCATCGGGCCGGCAACCGCTCCCTGCACGACTCGGAAGAAGATCAGCATTTGCAGCGAGGTCGATATTCCGCAGAGGAACGAGGCGAGCGTGAACAGCAGAATCGAGAGGACGAACAGGCGCACCGCGCCGAAGCGCACCGTGAGCCAGCCGGTCAGCGGCACGGCAATCGCGTTCGCGACCGCGAACGAGGTGATGACCCAGGTGATCTGCGTGGTGGCGGCGCCGAGATCGCCGCCGATCGCCGATAGCGACACGTTCGCGATCGAAGTGTCGAGCACGTTCATGAAAGTCGCGAGCGCGAGCGCGAAGGTGCCGAATATCTTGGCGGCACCCGTCAGCGGCGCCGGCTGCGTTTCCTCGGCCATTGCGGCTCAAGTCTCCTGCGGACGGGCTGCCGCCGGGGCGGCGCTCGCGGCCCGAGAGTGGTCCGCGCCCACCATCAGGTACACGCCGGGAACCACGAACAGCGTGAACATGGTGCCGATCGAGAGGCCCGCGGCGATCACGAGTCCGATCGCAAAACGCGACGCGGCGCCCGCGCCGCTCGCGAACACGAGCGGCATCACGCCGAGCACCATCGCGGCGGTCGTCATCAGGATCGGACGCAAGCGCTCGCAGGCCGCCGCCACGATTGCGTCGTACTTCGACAATCCGTGCTGCTGCTGCTGCAGGTTGGCGACCTCGACGATCAGGATACCGTGCTTGCTGATCAGCCCCATGAGGGTCACGAGACCGACTTCCGTGTAGATGTTGATCGAGGCGCCGTGAATCCCGATCGCGATGAAGATCAGCGCTCCCGCGATCGACATCGGCACCGAGATCAGGATCACGAACGGGTCTCGAAAACTCTCAAATAGCGCCGCGAGCGATAGGAACACGATGATGATCGCGAGCGCGAATGTCACCATGATGCCGCTCGACTCGCTGACGAACTGCCGCGCCTGGCCGGCGTAGTCGATCGTGTAGCCGGCGGGCAACGTGCGCGCCGCGAGGTCCTGCAGATACTTCAAGGCGTCCTCGAGCGATACGCCGGGGCGCATCACGCCGGCGATCGTCGCGGAATTGAGTTGCTGAAAGTGATTCAGCGTCTCGGGCACCGTCACGTTGCGAACCTTGCCGACCGTCGAGAGCGGCACCGAGACGCCGCCCACGGTGGCGATCGGGTAGTCGAGCAGCTGCTCGACGTTTAGCCGCGAGCTCCTCTGCACCTGCGGGATGACCTTGTACGAGCGCGTGTCCATGCTGAAATAGTTCACGTATCCGCCGCCGAGCAGATTGCCGAGCGCCGATCCGACCTGGGTCATCGTGAGGCCGATTTGCGCGGTCTTTTCCCGGTCGATTTCGATGACCGACTGCGGCAGGTCGTACTTCAAGTCCGTGTCGAGGAACATGAAGTTACCGCTTTGCACGGCCGTGGCGAGGAAATTCTTCGAGACATCGTTCAAGCGCGCGGCCGAGTCGGTCGTTTTGATCGCCACTTGCAGCGGCAAGCCGAAGGCGCCCGGCAGCGAGGGCGGTTGAAACACCACGAGACGCTGGCCGGCGACCACGCCGACCTTCTGCTGCAGCAGCTGCTGCATCTCGTCGGTCCCCATCGCGCGCTGGCTGCGCGGGCCGACCGCGAGGCCGTCGAACGACTGCCCGGGTGCGTCGATCTGAAACAGGTGCTGAGGATGCACGGCCCCGACGACGAGGGCGTAGACCTGCTCGGCGTAGAGCTGCTTTTGTTGGAGAGTCGAATCCGGTGCGGAGGTCGGCTGCATCGCGACGAAGCCCTGATCCTCCTGCGGCGCGAGTTCTCCTTTCGAGAATCCGTACAGCAGGTAGATGCTCCCCATCACGATCAGCACCAGCACCGCCGTCACGGAGGTGTAGCCGAGGCTCGCCCGGAGCCGGCGCTCGTACCAGTCGCGCACCGCGCTGAAGCGCCGATCGATGGCGCGCACCAGCCGGGATTCCCAGTCGGTTGCGTCGGGGCTATGCGGCTTGAGCAATTTCGAGCACATCATCGGCGAGAGCGTCAGCGCGATGACCGCGGATACGGTCACCGCGCCCGCGAGCGAGAAGGCAAATTCGGTGAACAACGCGCCGGTGAGTCCGCCTTGAAATCCGATCGGCGTGAACGCCGCGAGCAGCACGATGGTCATTGCGACGATCGGCGCCGCGAGCTCGCGCGCCGCCAGGCAGGCCGCCTCGAGCGGCGGCTTGCCCTCCTCCAGATGCCGGTTGACGTTTTCGACGACGATGATGGCATCGTCGACCACGAGCCCGATCGCCAGCACCAGCGCCAGCAGCGTCAGCAGGTTGATCGTGAATCCGAGCGCCAGCATGATGACGAGCGTGCCGATCAGCGACAGCGGCATCGCGACGACCGGGATCAGCACCGAGCGCGGCGATCCGAAAAACAGGAAGATAACGAGCGTGACGATGATAAGCGCCTCGACGAGCGTCCTGGCGACCTCGCTGATCGCGCTATTGACGAAGTCGGTCGCATCATAGACGATGATGCCGTCGAGGCCCTCCGGCAGCTGCGGCTTGGATCGCGGAAAAACCATTGACTCCGTCGACGACAGTGAGCAGGTTCGCTGCGGCGCGACCTTGATGCCGATAAACACGCGCGGCTTGCCGTCGAATGCGACCGGCGAATCGTAGTCTTCGGCGCCCAGTGAGACATTGGCGACATCGCTCAGGCGCACGTTGGCGCCGTCGACTGCTTGACAACCAGATTGCCGAAATTCCTTCAAGGTATGCAGGTTGGTCGGCGAGGTCAGCGTTAAGGGACCATCTGGCCCTTGGTGTTGCCGACCGCCGAGACGAAATCGTTGTTCGCAAGCGCCGCGCAGACGTCGTTCGCGGTCATTCCGTATGCGCGGAGCTTCTTCGGATCGAGCCAGGCGCGCAGCGAGAAGTACTGGCCGCCCAGGATCTCCGCGGTCTGCACGCCCTCCACCGCCTGCAGCTTCGGCTGCACGACGCGTATCAGGTAGTCGGTGATTTGATTCGCTCCAGCGCCGTGCTGGAGAAGCCCAATGTACATCGCGTCAGTGGTCTGACCGACTTTGACGGTGATTTGCGGCAGCTGAGAGCCGGTCGGCAGCTGGTTCAGCACCGAATTGACCTTGGTGTTGATCTCGGCCGCGGCATTCGAGGGGTCGTAATTTTGGCGCAGGTTGACCGAAATCGTGCTCGAGCCGCTCTGGCTCGTCGAGGTCATGTAGTCGATGCCGTTCGCCTGCGCGACGGCAGCTTCGATCGGCGTCGTGATGAAACCCGCGATCGCGTCGGGATCGGCGCCGGGGTAGGACGTCGATATCGTGACGACGCCGTTTTCGGTCTTTGGATACTGCCGGACCTGCAGCGAAGTGAACGAGCGGATGCCGATCACCAGAATCAGAGGCTCACGACGCTCGCGAGCACCGGCCGGCGGATGAAGATGTCGGTGAATCTCATGTGGGTGAACTCACTCGTTCGGCGGCGTCGGTGCAGCGTCGTCGGTCGGCTTGACCGTGTTGTTGATGGTCACCGGCGAGCCGTTGCGCAGCTTGAGCTGCCCGCCGGTCACGACGACGTCGCCGGCCGCGAGGCCCTTGATAATCGCGACCTGGTCGCCGCGGGTGGAACCGGGCTCGACGAAGCGCTGTTTCGCGACCGCTTTGGGCGCGCCCTTCTCGCCGCCGTTCTGGTCGACGACGTACACCGTGGCCCCGTAGGGGTTGTAGGTGATCGCGGCCTGCGGCACCGTGACGAGGTCCTGCGGCGCGCCGCTGTCGATCGCGACATTGGCGTACATACCCGGCACCAGGCGCCGGTCGGCATTGTGGAACGAGGCGCGCGCCTGCACGTTGCGGCTCGCGGTGTCGATCTTGGAATTGATCGAGGTCATGACGCCGGCGAAGCTGACGCCGGGGTAGGCGTCGATCGTCGCGGTCACTGCCTGTCCCGGCTTCAAATTCGACAGCGCCTGCTGCGGGACGAAGAAGTCGATGTAGATCGGGTCGAGCGCCTGCAAGGTCACCACCGTCGTGCCTGCGCTCAAGTATTGGCCCTCGTCGACCTGGCGAATCCCGAGCCGGCCCGCGAACGGTGCCGTGACGATCTTCTCCTCGATGAGCGCCTGCTGAGCCGCCACCAGCGCGCGCGCCGACTTCAGCGCGGCTTCGTCGGTGTCGACCGTCGCCTGGCTGATCGCCTGGGCCGCGAGCTGTTCCTGATCGCGTTTGTAGGTGAGTTCTGCGAGCACCGCGGCGGCCTGCAACTGCGCAAGCTTCGCCGGATCGTCGTTGGGGCGCAATCGCAGCAGCGTCTTGCCCGCAGCCACCTCATTGCCGGATTCGAATTCGATCTTGTCGACGACGCCGTTCGCCTGCGCCGCGAGGTCCGCGCCGCGCAGCGCGCGCACCGTTCCGATGCTATCGGTATGCGCCTGCCAGCCGGTTCGCGTCGCGACCGCGGTGGAAATGGTCTGCGGGAAATTCGCGAAGCCCGCCATTTTCTTGCCCATTTGGATGCCGAAATAGATCTTCGAGCCGATGATGCCGCCGACGATCACGATCGCCGCGACGACGACGACGATCGTCCATTTGATTTTTGCGGAGCGCGACGGCGCCGCCGTATTGCGATCGGTTGCCTGGATTTCGGAATGACTCACGGGTGTCCTTTGCATCAGTCGCTGGAGTTAGAAGCGATATCGGTACGGTTCCACCAGCCGCCGCCGAGCGCCTGGAACAGTGCGGCCGTGTCCGCATAGCGCTGCGCGCGTGCTTTGACGAGCGCGATCGCGGCGATTTGATAGCTCTGCTCGGCAGTGAGCACCTGGACGTAGCTCGCCGCACCGCTCGAGAATTGAACGCGGACCAGATCGAGGCTCACGGCGGCGGCGCGCTCGGCGGCCGCGTTCGCCGCAAACGCCTCGGCGTCGCCCTGCAACGCCGTCAGCGCGTTCGCGACGTCTTGGAATGCGCTCAGAACCGTCGATTTGTAGTTGGCGGCAGCCTGCTGTGCGGCGGCAACCGCGGCACGGCGTTGGTGCAGCAATTGACCGCCCTTGAAGATCGGCTGGGTGACCGAGCCCGCAATACTCCAGACCGCGGAGGCGGGACTGAATATATCGTGGAACTTCACCGCCTCGCCGCCGAAATCGCCGGTGAGACTGAGCTGCGGCAGCATATTGGCGGTCGCGACCCCGACCTGCGCGGTCGCCGCGTGCAGCAGCGCCGAGTATTCGCGTACATCCGGCCGTTGCGCGACGAGCTTCGAGGGAAGGCTCACGGGCAGCTCGGCCGGCAGCTTCAGCGAATCGAGCGTGAAGGCTTCGGATGCAAATTCCGCGGGCAAATCTCCGGTATAGGTTGCCAACTGGTTGCGCAGCAGCGCGAGCTGGTTTCGCAGCGGCGGCAGCGATGCGAGCGTGCTCGCGAGCGCGGCCTGCTGTTGGGCGACGTCGGCTCGGGAGGCGCCGCCCACCGCGAGTCGGCGATTCACGATATCGAGCTGGGTCTGCTGCGAGTGCGCGATCTGCTCGGTCGCAGAGATCTGTTCTCGCAGCGAGGCTTCGCTGACCGCGGTGGTCACGATGTTCGCAGTGAGGCTCAAGTAGCTCGCTTCGAGCACATACTGCTGGTATTCGGACTGCGCTTGCAGGGCTTCGATCTGGCGGCGCGTGCCGCCGAAGGCATCGATGCCGTAGGACACGTTCACCGTGCCGCTGTTGAGCGTGTAGTAGTAGGCGCCGAGCTGCGGCTGGCCGATCGCGGCGCCCGTCGACTTGCTGCGCGTCGCGCCGAGCGACCCGGTCACCGCCGGGAAAAGCGTGCCGCGCGCTGCGGCGGCAGTCTCATTCGCCTGACGCAGCGCCGCTTGCGCCGATTCGAGCGAAGGGTTGCGCGCGAGCGCGCGCTCGATGAGCGCGTTGAGCTGCGCCGATTGGAACAGCGTCCACCATTGACCCGGAATGTCGAGGTCCTCGACGTAGCGCTGCGCATCGCCGCCCTTGGCCTCGCTCGTCGCGGTGCTCGCCGGCAGGCCGCCGGCGAGATAGCCCTTGGTCGCCGGAGCCGCGGGCGGCTTGAAATTGGGGCCCACCGCGCAGCTCGCGAGCACGATTGCCGCGAACGCGATCGCCGCGGGCGCAATTGCCGCCGCTGCAGTCGGATGCCGCGCGCCGCCAAGCGTTCCGAGCGTCTTCCCAGGAGCAGTCGGTAACGCGGCGCGAGTCGTCATGGCTGCTCAAGTCCCTTGGTGGACGGCGCCACCGGCCGCAATCATCACGCGCGGTGCCGCGCCATACAGGAACAGCCGTACAACGCGCGTCACGTGGGTCGCGTGGTCGAGCTCGCGAATGGATTCCTGGGACTTGAACAGCAGAGACTCCTGCAGCTCGGATTTGATCATCTGCAGAAACAGCGACGCGGCGCGCTCCGGATCGTCGGCGACGAACGCGCCGCGCTGCATCTGGCGGCCCATGTACGCGGCGAGCGCGGCGTCGAGACGCGCCCTTGCAAGCTCACGGACCTTCGCGCTGAGTTCCGGAAAACGCTGGGATTCAGTCGCGATGATCCGAAACAGCGCCGCCGAATCGGGATCGGAAAGTCGGCTCATGAGAGTTCGCCCGATGCGCGTGAGCGCCGCTTCAGGGTCGGCTGCGCCCTGCTCATCCGCCGCGAACATGATCTCCATGTCCCGGTCGATGAGCCGCGTCACCACGGCGGCCATGAGATCCGCCTTCTTCTTAAAGCGCTCGTAGATCGTGCGAGTCGAGATGCCGGCCTCCGACGCGATCTTGTCGATGCTCGCGAGACCATAGCCCTCTTTGACAAATGTCTTGGTTGCCGCGTGCAGCAGCGCGTCGAGATGCTGAGGTTCGGTGCCGCGTCGGGGTCGGTCCGGTCGGTGCGCCGCGATGGGGCTGTTGTTACCGAGATCATCCATGGCGGCAAAAATGGCAGTTGTCGTTTTCAAAATCAATAACTATTTGCATGATATATATTCACACGGTAGAATATCAACTACTAAATAGTTAGCCACCTGATGGTTATGGTACAGCAACAAATCGATATGGTCGAGGCCAGTCTGCAGCATTTGAGCGGACGACTCGAGCACGTGCCGGTCAATGAGGTGCTACTGACGCGCATCATTCTGTTTCTCGCGCACGATATGTCGCAGATGATGGACCACCACATTCGTCCCTATGGCCTCGGCGAGGGCGAATTCCGCGTGTTGACCGCGCTGTTCTCGCAGCCCGAGAACACCGCGCATCCGACCGATCTCTGCGCACGCTCCTCGCAGAGCCCCGCGAATATGTCACGAATTTGTGATGCGCTCGTGACGCGCGATCTGATCACCCGCGATTTGAGCGCCCAGGACCGGCGCAAGATGGTGCTGAGAACAACCCCGAAGGGCGATCAACTGGTTCGCGATTTGTTGCCGACGATGTTCGGCGGATTGCGCGCGGTATTCGCAGGATTTCTCCCAGGACGAACAACGATCGCTGATCGACCAGCTGAAGCGCCTGTCGGGACGCATCGATGAGGTCGCTGCCGACGCGAGCGTGGAGAAGGCGGTATGAACGCGACCCGGCTCGCGCCGGCAGTGCTCGGGGTCCTGTTGGCCGCTTGCGCAGGCCTTCCACCGAAGCCGGCGCCGGTTGCGCTTTCGACGAGCGCGCCGCTGAGCGGCCTGGAGGATTCGGCCGGGGACTCATGGCCCGCGAAGGACTGGTGGCAACGCTATCAGGATCCAACGCTCAACGCGCTCGTCGAGGAGGCGCTTGCAACCGCGCCGTCGCTCGCGACGGCGCGCGCGCGTTTCGACGCGGCGCGCGAGTCGGTGCGCGAGGCGGGGGCGCAGAGCGGTGCGCAGGTCGACCTGCAGAGCGATGCAATCCGCCAGCGCCTCAGTGATAACGGCATCGTGAGCGCCTTTCCGCCGGCGTTGCTGCCGTTCCACTGGTACAGCACGTTTGATCTCGGCATCGATGCGCACTACACATTCGATTGGTGGGGCAAGCAGCGGTCGCTCGTCGAGGGCGCGATGGACCAGGCGCATGCCGCGCAAGCCGAGCGCACGGCCGCCGCGCTCGTGCTCGCGAGCTCCGTCACCGACGCCTATTTCGGCTGGCAGGCCGACCAGAGCCGCTTGAGCCTCGCGCGCGAGTGGCTTGCGACCGTGCAGCGCGAGGGCAAGATCAGCGCGGATCGCGTCGCCGCAGAACTGGATGCCGCCGATAGCCTGCACCGGACCGACACCGCGCTCGCGGCCGCGCGCGAACAGATTGCCGTTCTCGAGGGTTCGGCGCGACTGCGCGTCGTCGCGCTCGCCGCACTGACCGGCCGCTCGCCGGCCGAGCTGCCGCCGTTCGAGGCGAAGCCGCTGCCGGCGGTGCCGGTGACATTGCCCGACAACGTGCGCCTCGACTTGATTGCGCGCCGCGCCGATATCACCGCGAGCCGGTGGCGCGTCGAGGCTGCCGAGAAGAATCTGGAATCCGCGCGCGCCGATTTCTATCCGGACATCAGCGTCAACGTGCTCGCCAATCTCAACAGCATCACGGCCGACCATCTGCTCGAGTATGGCAGCCGCGCGCCCGTTGCCGGTGTCGCGCTGCATCTGCCGCTGTTCGATTCCGGGCGGCTCAAGGCGCGTTATCGGGCGACCCAGATCGTGATCGACGAGGCGGTCGCCGCCTACAACCAGACGCTCGTCGATGCCGCGCATGAAGTTGCGACGCAAGCCGCGATGCGCGCACAAATCTCGGCGCAGCGCGCGCAGCGCCTGATTCAGGTCGATGCCGCGCACCAACTGCGCGAGAGCGCCGCCGCGCGCGTGCGTGAGGGGCTAATCGACTCGCGCGCCGAGCTCAGCGCGACAGAAAGCTGGCTCCAGCAGCGCGATGCCTTGTTGCAGCTCGATGCGGCCGCGCTCTCCGCGGACATCGGCTTGCAGCGGGCGCTCGGCGGCGGTTATGAAATGCCCGCGCAATTAGCCAATTCCCCATCGAAACCTCAGTAAAGCGAACCATGAACGCAACCACCGAAACCCCAGCCGCGCCGGCCAACGGCCACCGGCGCAAGATCCTCACCGTGATCGCGCTCGTCTTCATCGCAATCGGCGTGCTCTGGGCATTCTATTGGGTTCTGGTGCTATCGAAACGCGAAGATACCGACGATGCGTACGTCAACGGCAACAAGGTCGTGATCTCGGCGCAAATCCCCGGCACCGTGATCGCGGTGCTCGCCGATGACACCCAATTGGTCAAGGCGGGCCAGGTGCTCGCGCGGCTCGATCCAATCGACGCCGAGACGGCGCTGAACCGCGCCGGCAGTGCGCTCGCGCAAACGGTACGCCAAGTGCGCCAGCAGAAGTCGACTGCGGGTCAGTACGACGCCGGCATTGCCACGCGCAAGCTCGAGCTCGCGCGCGCCGAGGCGGACCTCGCGCGGCGCAAACCGCTGCTCGCCGACCAGGCGATCGCCGGCGAAGAGCTCCGCCACGCACAGGAAACCGTCGATATCGCGCGCGCCGCGTTGGCGCAGGCGACCCTGCAGGCGCACGCCGCCCATGCGCTCGTCGACGGCGCAAAGGTCGCGGAGAACCCATCGGTGCTGGTCGCCAAGGCGGCATATCGGGATGCGTGGATCAGCGCGCAGCGAAACGCGGTCGTCGCGCCCGTGACCGGCTATGTTGCGGAGCGCAGCGTGCAACTCGGCCAGCACATCAGCGCCGGCCAGGCGCTCATGACGGTGATCCCCTTGAACGCGCTGTGGGTCGATGCCAACTTCAAGGAGGTGCAGCTGCGCCATCTGCGAATCGGCCAGCCCGCCGAAATTCGCAGCGACTTGTACGGCGGAACCTTCGTGTTCCATGGGCGCGTCAAGGGCATGTCCGCGGGCACCGGTGCCGCGTTCTCGTTGCTGCCGGCGCAAAACGCCTCGGGCAATTGGATCAAGGTCGTACAGCGCGTGCCGGTGCGTATCGAGCTCGATCCGAAGGATCTCGCCGCCAACCCGCTGCGTGTCGGCTTGTCGACCACCGTCACGGTCGACACGACTCGGCGCGACGGACCGGTGCTCGCGGCCGATACCGAGGATCAGTTCATCGGCGACACCCAGGTCTACACGCGCGATATCGAGAAGGCCAACGCGGAGGCGGACGCGATCGTTCAGCGCAATCTCGGAACGGAGCCGTAGGGCCCCCGGCGCGTCCGATCGAAGGGTGCGCCGGAGTGCGCGGCGGGAACTCTGCGGCCCGAACTTGCTCTATGCTAGCGAGCGTCATCGTCGCCATGCATCGGAGGATCGCCTATGAACCGGTCGCAGCTTTGGATTCTACGCATCATGGGGTTTAGCGCCGCGGCGCTTCTTACCGCCGGCGCCGCAGTCGCCGACCCGCCGGCGGCGCCCACCGAGCATTCGCCGGGCGTCTGGCAAAAGCATGAATACTCGTTCCAATACATGGGCTTTACGTCGACCTATTCCTGCGACGGCCTGGCCGACAAGCTCAAGATCCTGCTGATAGCCGCCGGTGCGCGCGCCGATGCCAAGGCGAGCCCGGGCGCTTGCGCCGCCGGCTTCGGACGCCCCGACAAGTTTGCGCGCGCCGACCTGAGCTTTTATACCTTGGCGCCCGACGGCACAGCGGCTCCCGCGGCAGCCGCGCGCGCCGACGGGGCCTGGCGGCCCGTGAGATTCGCCCCGCACGCGCCGCGCGGACTGCAAATCGGCGATTGCGAGGTCGTCGAGCAATTCACGAGCGCGGTGCTGCCGATGTTCACGACCCGCAATGTCACCAACAAGACCACGTGCGTCCCGAAGCAGGAATCTGGATCCGATATCAATCTGCAGTTCGACGCATTCGTCGCCGTGCCGGCCGTCGCGGCCCGCACGAAGTAGTCCCGGCGCCGCGGCTAGCGCGCGCCCGCGCGCTGCAGTGCCGCCGCGATCCCGGTCTCGGATGAGGCGCGCGCGATCGCGAGCGGCGTCCTGCCTCGCGCATCGGCGATGTTGGGATCGGCGCCGTGCGCAAGCAACGCGTCGACGGCCGCCGCTTGGGCGTTCTCGGTGGCGATCATCAGGGCCGTGCGGCCCAGCGCGTCGACTGCATTGATATCGGTCCCCTCACGGAGCAGCACCTCGAGTCGCGCCACATCGCCGCTTGCGGAAGCCTGTCCCAGCACGGAGTTTGCCGCGGGCGGCGCCGTGGCGGCGGCATTCAGCGTAGCGCCCGCTGCGCGATCCGCAGCGGCCGGAGCAGCCGCATAGGGTGATACGGAATCGCTCTGCAGTCGTGCCGCCGCCTCGCGCGGCAATTCTTCCTGGCGGGAAGCGGCTAGCGCCGGTTGCGATTCGGCCGCGCGACTGGAGTTGACCCGGGGGCTCGGCGCAATGCGCTGCGCATCGGCGAGCCGCTCTTGGGTGGGCCGCGCGGCGGCCGCTGGCGCCTGCGCCGTCGGTTCGACGACGGAGTACTTCGATGGCGCAGCCGGGAAGGCTTCCGGTCGCGGCGGTACGCTGCGCGCGACGCTTGGCGCGACGCTTGCCGCCGGCACGACCCGGTGCCAGGGCAACTGCGGGGCTACCAGCAGCCCGGCGATGCCGGCGGCGGCCAAGGTTCCGAACACGGCGAGCGGCCATCGTGAGCGCATGCGCGCGGATTGTCGGCGCAACGGCAGCGGATCATTCGCAGCGGGTTGCGTCCGGTACGCCGCCGCGCGCTCCGCGGCCCGCTGCGCGGCGTGCTCGAGAATCGCTCGGCGCACGGCCTCGCTCGGGCGGCTGCCCGCCAGGCGCGCGGCACGCCGGTACTCGTCGTCGAGATCGTCCGATCCTGGGCCGCTCGGCGGCATGTCGTTCATGCGTACTCCTCGAGCATCTCGCGCAACTTCGAGCGCGCGTAGCGCAGGCGGCTCTTGACCGTCTCGAAACTGCTGTTGGTAATCGTCGCGATCTCCTCGACGCTGAGTTCACCCTCGATCTGCAGCAGGAACGACTCGCGCTGCTCGCGCGGAAGCTCGCCGACCGCATGCAGGAGCGCCGCTGCCTTGCGGGCGGCATCCGCGGCGGCAAGCGGGCCATCGGCGGGCTGCGCGGTCAGCTGCTCGATGACGGCGTCGGCCTCATAGCCGAGTGCATCGAGACTCACCGCGCGCCGCTGCGCGCGCAATGAGTCGATCATGCGGTTGTGGGCGATCGTGAACAGCCAGGTCGTGAATTTCGCAGTCGGCCGGTAGCCGGCGGCGTCGCGGGCGACGGCGAACCAGACGTCTTGCATCAATTCGTCGGCCGTCGCCCGGTTGCCCACGTTGCGCTCCAAGTATCGCCAGATGCGCAACTCATGCCGCCGGTAGAGCAATTCGAAGGAAGCTGCATCGCCGCGCGCGTAGCGCGCCATCAAGGTCTCGTCGCTGTCCTCCGGGTCGGTCATCGACACCATTATGGCAGTTGGCGTGCCACATGGCTGTGCGCCGCTCCATCGCGGTGGCGGCGCCGACCTCAGCCGGGCGGATCCGGCACGTAGCCGGGCGCGTTCGACCCGGGGAACGGACTCGGCCGTCCCTCGATACCGCGGCCCGGGATGATGCCCATCGCGATCAGATTCTCGAGGCTGTCGTAGCGAATTCGGATGATCTCGTCCGGCTGCGGCCGCAGCCGCACGAATTCTGTGTGCCAGGTGTACGAGTATTCGCGCTCGCCGTGGCCGGTGCCGAGCTTCTCGAGCGGAGCGGGCGCGCCGACCACGCTAGGCGCAACCCTCGCCGCCGACTCTGCGTTCGCGGTTCTTTCCCGGGCCAGCGCGTCATAACCCGGCGCGGGTGAGCCGGCCTGCGCTTGCGCGTTGGATGAGGGCGCGTCGTTGCCGGCGCCGGGGAGCGAGGATCGTGCCGCGTTGGCGAGCGGGACTTCGCGGTAAGGCAGCTGCCCGCCGATGCGCGGCGCCGCGTACACCGGCTCCGGCGGGCGCTCGCGGAAAATCGCGACGCCGATGACGCCGACGTTCGCCGGCCGCCCGGTCCGCTCGGCGTAGGAATTGGAGGCCGCCGTGAACGTGAACGCGGCGACTTCCGCGTCGGACTTGCGCCATCCGGTCACTTGATAGCGCTCGCCCGGTGCGAACACATAGCCGGATTGATTGAATGCCGCATCCTCTCCCGAGACGACGTTGACGCCGTCGACCGAGGTGACCGCGAGCAGGCGCTCGCCAATCCGGTTGTGAATCTCGATCGCATAGCGCGCGCCGGGCGCGCCCGCGACCCAATATTCGCCGCGATAATAATGCGGGGTCAGCGTCACACCGCTGTTGCGGTCGATGATCGACACATCGGCGAGCCGGTTGAACGCCAGCGCATCGCAGCCCGGGGTTGCAACGAGCATGGTTAAGCAGAGCATCACGGTTTTCATGTCAGCCTCTCGTGTTGAATTACCTGCAGACTGAAACGCGGCAGCCGGACGAATGGGGTTAAGCCGGCCCGGTGCGTGCCGACGCAGGGTAGAATGACCGGAGAACGGACCCCCGGGCGCCGCTTGGGTGCCGGGCCGGGTGGGTTGACCACGAGATGATGCGAAGCAACAAAGATCGAATCAAGAACTACTGGGCGGAGAATCGCTTATTTGCGATCCGCAGCATCGTCGCCGGCGTGTTCGCGGGCCTGTTGCTCGTGCTCGTCGCGGGACGGCTGTTCTACCTTCAGGTGCTGAAGTACGCGTACTACTCGACGCTCTCGATCGGCAACAGCATTCACACCGACCCGATTCCCCCGAGCCGCGGCCTGATCCTCGACCGGCACGGGGTCGTGCTCGCCGAGAATCAGCCGGCATTTCAAATCGAATTGGTGCGCGAGCAGGTCGGCGACACCAGAGCCCTCGACGCGACGCTCGCCTCGCTGGTCGCCATCGGGCTGCTGCGCGCCGACGAGGTCGCAAACATCCGGCGTACGATTCTCGTGCACAAGGTCTACGAGAGCGTTCCGATCAAACTCGCGCTGACCGACGAGGAAATGGCGGTCTTCGCGGTGCATCGCTACCAATTCGTCGGCGTCGATATCCGTGCGCGTCTCGCGCGGCACTACCCGCTCGGCATGAGCGCGGTGCACGCGATCGGCTACGTGAGCGCGATCAACGAACAAGATCTCAAGCAAATCGACAGCGACGAATATGCCGGCACGAGCCTCATCGGCAAGCTGGGCGTCGAGGGCGCCTACGAACAGCAGCTGCACGGCAAGCGCGGCTGGCGCGAAATCCTCGTCAATGCCGCGGGCCGGCCGGTCGAGGCGCAAGGCGAATTCGCGCCGCAGCTGAAGACGAACGCGCCGGTGGCCGGCAAAGACCTGATCCTCGGATTGGATATCCGCGTGCAAAAAATCGCCGAGGACGCGTTGGCGGGCCGGCGCGGATCGGTCGTCGCGCTCGATCCAAAGACCGGCGACGTCATCGTGCTCGCGAGTACGCCGGGGTTCAACCCCAATGATTTCGTGCGCGGCTTGTCGGTCGCGCAATTCGATGCGCTTCAAAACGACATCGACAAGCCGCTGATCAATCGCGCGCTGCGCGGCGCCTATCCGCCGGGATCGACGGTGAAGCCGCTCTATGCACTGGCCGCGCAAAAGTACAACATCATCTCGCCGCTGCAAGCCCAGTATTGCGGTGGCGTATTCACGCTGCCCGGCAGCATTCACCAATATCGCGACGACGAAAAACACGGCTTTCTCGACATGCGCCACGCGATCTCGAAATCTTGCGACGTCTATTTCTACCGGGTCGCCGAGCGCTTGGGGATCGACCGGATGGCGGAGTTCATGAAGGCGTTCGGCTATGGCTCGCTCACCGGCATCGACATTCCCGGCGAGAAGCCCGGACTCATGGCGTCGCCGGAATGGAAGCGGCAGAACTTCAAGCGCGCCGCGGACCAAGTGTGGTTTCCGGGCGAGACCATCAGCATGGGCATCGGTCAGGGTGCGATGACCGTGACTCCGCTGCAGCAGGCGCATTTTGCGGCCGAAATTGCCGAGCGCGGGCAGATCATTGCGACACCGCGGCTGGTCGCGGCATTCCGCGATCCGGCGTCGAATGTCGTGACACCGCGCCAGCCGCAGCTGATGCCGCCCGTCAACATTGCGACCGACGAGCAATGGGATGTCGTCTACGACGGTATGTTGGGCGCGTTGCAGCCGGGCGGAACGGCCGCGGTTGCGGGGCAGGGGGCCAAGTACAAGATCGCCGGCAAGACCGGCACCGCGCAAGTCTTCACGATCAAGCAAAACGTGTCGACCAAAGCCAAAATCCAGGACGAGCGCCATCGCGACCACTCCTGGTTCATTGCATACGCGCCCGCCGACGATCCCAAAATCGCGGTGTCGGTGCTCGTGGAAAACGGCGGATTCGGCGCATCGATCGCGGCGCCGATCGCGCGCAAGGTACTCGACGCCTACCTGTTGGGGGACCAAGCGCCGGCCGATGCAAAGAAGCCCGCGCTCGATACGACCAACCGGCCTGCGATCGGCGGCGCTCGCCTGAATTGATTGAAGCGATCCTGACCGAGCGGCGTCGTGACGGCAGGACGCCCCGTTTAGCGCGGTTCGGGCCTGGACTTGCGCGAGTCCTTCGGTGCGGCTGCCGATTTCGATGCCGCGGCATTTTTCGGCGCGGCGCTCGGCGCCGCCGGCTCCGACTCCCCGTGAGAGGCAGGCGCGCCCCCGGGCGCTCGTGCTCGGGTGCGGATCTCGGGCGCGGCAGCGTTGCCCTCGTGCGCGACCGGCGTCTCGCCGGCGCTTGCGCCGGCCGGCGTCGGCGCGAGATCAATCTCGCGCCGCGCGTGCAGCGCAACCACCTGTGCGGGAATCAGATTGACGGGCGCCGACGCGGCGCCGGTCGCCGGCATGCTGCGCGCAGGCGTACGCGCAACCAATCCTTGCGCGAACAGCGCTGCGTTCGAACGCATCATTGCGATGCGCGTGGCGGACGGCGCAGCCAGAGCGCTTGATGCAGGCGCCGGCGGCGCTGCAGCTGGAAGCAAGGCATCGGCGCGGCGCGCGTCGAGTTGCAGCCGGCCGACACTCTGCGGGCGGCCCGCCGCAAACGTCTCGGTCGCGGCGGTCGACACCGCGCCCGGAATCGCCTGGTTCGCGAAATGCCGATTCGCGGCCGGCACCGCCGCGCCCTGCGACGTCGCGAGGTTTGCCGCATTGACACGGCGAAGGTAAGCGCCGCTCGCGCGGAACGCGGGTTGATAGGGCTCCTGATAGGCAAGCGCCACCCACGCGGCCGGTTGGACGCCGATCCATGCGACCAGCGCGGGTGCATAGACCGGCGGCAGGCGCGGATTGCCCGGCGCCCAGCACCACGCGGAATTGACGTAGATCCAGCGCCCGTAGTGAAACGGCGCGTAGCCCCAAGCGGCAGCGTCGACCCAAGTCCATCCCCACGGCCGGATCCAAACCCAGCGGCCGACTTGATACGGTGCCCAGCCGGCGTTGACGCTGCGGCTGCCAGACCATGCCGTACTCCGGCAGCTCCTGCCAGGTCCCGCTGTCGTCGAGATCCTCGTAGCCCGTCATCTCCGGCGACACATAATTGGCGGACAACAGGTTGTCCTCGCGCGCATCGCGTGATTCGGCCCACTCGTCGAGCGCATCCGCGGGTGCAAGATCTCCGAAGTTGACCGCGAGCGTCTCGCTGCCGCTGAACTCGCCCTGCTGGCGCGCGTTCAGCGTGAAGTCTTGCGTCTGGCCGGTGACCTGCGCATACCCCGAAACCACCGCGACATCGACCAGCTCACCGGCCGCGTTGACGTCGATCCGGTATTCGCCGGGCGCGAGCACCGTCACCGCAAGACTCGGCGTGTCGACTTCGACGGTGTCGCCATCGGCCAAATTGCGTACCCGCAGGCTGAGCGAACCCGATGACAAGCCGACTTGGATGATCCGATCGCCGATGTTGAGGATCTGCAGCGCGGTCTCGTCACCAACGCGCAGCGCAGTCGATCCGACATGCATTTCGGCTCGCGAACCGCTGTCGCACATGAACTTGTCGCCATTGCCGAGCGGCCGATTGAGCACGTCCTCCAACCAACCGGCGCTGCCCGCGGGCTGCAGCGCCGCGCTGCCCTCGACGAAATCGAGGCGGGCCACGCGCGCGGGCGGGTCCCAGTCCTCGGCGCAGGCGATCGCTGACGCCGCGAGGGTGAGCGCGAGGGCCAAGAGGATCCAAAAATGCGACGGCGGTTCACGGCGGTTCCTCGATCTGACGACTATATCTCATGGCGCGAGAGGCAGCCCAAGCGTCGCATTCGGTAAAATGGCTTCATGCGGCAGCACCCCTTCCTAGCGACCCTGCTCGCGGCATTATTCCTCTGGAGCTTGTCGAATTGGATCGCCGATCGGCCGGTGCATCCGCGCGACGGCATCCTCGCCGAAGCGGACCCGCAGCAAACCGACTATGGCGCCAGCGCGCCGGTGCCGCTCGGACGCTGGACGCTGACCCCGCGCGCTCACTACGAAATCACGGCCCGCGTTCTGTCTCGCGAACGTTACTACATCGACGGGCTCGCCGATCTGATTCCGGAGGACCTTGCACTCGGATGGGGGCCGATGTCGGACAATCGGATCCTGCGCACGATGGACATCTCCCAGTCGGGGCGTTTCTATTTCTGGCATACGCATGCCGATACGCCGATTCCGGCCGCGACCATCATCGATCACAGCGCCAACACCCACGTGATACCCGCCGACGGCGCGGTGCGTCGGCAATTGCTGCGACTGCGGCCGGGGCAACTCGTGTCCTTGAGCGGCGATCTCGTCGATGGGACCCGCGACGACGGACGCTGGATCAAGACGTCGATGGTGCGCGACGACACCGGACCGGGTGCCTGCGAGGTGCTGTTGGTGCGTGATATCGCAGTTCTGCCGTAACAGCGGCTAGAATCCCGGCCATGGCTTGGCTAGAACCCGTCAGTTTGAATGGACCCGCTGCGCGTCTCGAACCGCTATCGATCGAGCATCTCGAGGATTTGATCGACGCGGTCAACGACGGCGCGCTGTGGAATCTTTGGTACACGACGATTCCGCGGCCCGACGGCATGCGCGCCGAAATCGAACGCCGGCTGCGACTGCGGGCCGAAGGGTCGATGATGCCGTTCGCGGTGCTCGACCCGCTCTCCGGCAGGGCAATCGGCATGACGACCTACATGCATGCCGACGCGGTCAATCGGCGCCTCGAGATCGGCTCTACCTGGATGCGGCGCAGTGTGCAGCGCACTCCGATCAACACGCAGTGCAAGCTGCTGCTGCTGCGGCACGCGTTCGAGGCGCTCGGGTGCATCGCCGTGGAGTTTCGGACGCATTTCCTCAATCAGCAAAGCCGCCGCGCGATCGAGCGGCTCGGCGCCAAACTCGACGGTGTGCTGCGCCAGCATCAGCGCGCTTCCGACGGATCGCTGCGCGACACCTGCGTGTACAGCGTGATTGCGAGCGAATGGCCGAGCGTCAAGTCGCATTTGCAATGGCAGCTCGCGAAACCGCGAGCATAATCTCACTTGTTGCGTTGCCGTAACTGTGATAACTATTCGGCACAAGCTCATAGCCGTTCGTTAGGTCCTTGGTTGACGATCGACTTGGGTCCCTCAGGTCCAGCTCCGGGGATACGATGCAAGACGACTCGACGACGCCGGCGCTGAGCCGGCGCGAACTGCTGCGCATGATCGGCGTATCGGCCGGCAGCGCCGCGATGTACCAGGCGATGAGCAGCCTAGGTTTGGCGGCCGAATCGCCGTCACGCGGTCCGATCGATTTGCAAGGCGCACCGAAGGGCGCATCGGTGTTGGTGCTCGGCGCGGGTATCGCGGGCATGACCGCCGCATACGAGTTGCGCAATGCCGGGTACCGCGTCGAGGTGTTGGAGTACAACGGGCGCGCCGGCGGACGTAACTGGTCGCTGCGCGGCGGCGACAGCTACACCGAACTCGGCGGCTACACTCAGGAGTGTGCGTTCGACAAGGATCTGTACATCAATCCCGGTCCGTGGCGGATCCCCTACCACCACCGCGGCATTCTGGGCTACGTCAAGCGCCTCGGTGTGCCGCTCGAGGCGTTCGTGCAGGTCAACTACAACGCCTATGTCCACAGCAGCACGGCGTTCGGCGGAAAGCCGCAGCGCTATCGCGAGGTCAAGACGGACTATCAGGGTCACGTCGCCGAGTTGCTCGCGAAGGCCTCGCGGCAAAGCGCGCTCGACGCGCTGGTCACCAAGGAAGATCAGGAAAAACTGCTCGAATCGCTGCGGCATTGGGGCGCACTCGACCAGAACTTTGCGTATTCGACCGGCGATGCGAGCAGCCGCCGGCGCGGGTATCAGAAGGACCCGGGCGGCGGCTTGACCGCGCGCCCGGTTTCCTCGACGCCGACGAGCCTCAGTGATTTGTTGCACTCGAATCTGTGGAATGCGATCCCGAGCGGCGACGAATACGACATGCAGACCGCGCTGTTTCAGCCGGTCGGCGGTATGGGACGCATCGGCGAGGCGTTCGGGCGCGAACTGGGGAACTTGATCCGCTACAACGCCAAAGTCGTCGACATTCGCCAGGACGACCGCGGCGTCACGGTGCGCTACGAGGACACGCGCACGCCGGGCACCGCGCTCACGTCCCGCGCGGATTGGTGCGTGTGCACGATTCCGCTCGCGATCCTCGCGCGGATCCCGATGAACGTCGGACCGGCATTGAGCGCCGCGATCTCGGCGATTCCCTACGCATCCGCGGTCAAGATCGGCCTGCAATTCAAGCGCCGCTTTTGGGAAGAAGACGAGGAAATCTATGGTGGAATCACTTATACGGATCTGCCGATTTTCAATATCGGCTACCCCAGCACCGGTTACCAGAGCGGCGGCAAAGGCGTGCTGCTCGGCGCGTATATCTGGGGCCTCGCGGGCATGGAATTCACAGGAATGACACCCGCGGAACGCGTGCGCAAGGCGGTCGAATATGGCGCGCAGATTCACCCCCAGTATCCGCGGGAGTTCGACAACGGAGTCGCGGTCGCTTGGCACCGCTCGCCGTTCACGATGGGATGCTTCGGGATGTGGAGCGACGAGGCGCGCAAGGATCACTACGACAATCTCTGCCGCATCGACAATCGCATCGCGCTCGCGGGCGAGCACGCCTCGTACATCAACGGCTGGCAGGAAGGTGCCGTGACCTCGGCGCAGGACGCGATACTGCGCCTGCATCAGCGCGCCGTGGCGCAAGGGGCGCGCACATGAGTCGGCCGCTTGCGCGCGCCTCGCGCGGATTGGCATTGCTCGCGTTTCTGACCGGCTCCTGCGGCGCCGCGCGCGCGGATCAAGAGTCCTACCTCGCACCCGCCGATCTTGCGAAGGCGAGCGGCGCGGAAATCTACAGCCACGTTTGCCAGGGTTGCCACATGCCCGAGGCGCAAGGCGCTGCGGGCGCCGGACGCTATCCGAAGCTCGCCGGCGATCCGCAGCTTCGCTCCTGGGAATTCGCCGCGCTGACCGTGGTTCGCGGCCGCAGCGGCATGCCGGCGTTCGGGCGGCGGGGATCCGAGCCGCTCGCGTTCTTGAGCGCGCGGCTCGACGACGACGAGATTGCCCGGGTCATCAACTATGTGCGCAGCCATTTCGGCAACGGCTTTCCGGAGACTGTCACCGCCGCCGATGTCGCGAAGATCCCGCACCCGGGCGCGGCTGCCGACCGCTGACCGTCCTCACCCGGCGGCGGCGGCCGCGTCGAATGCCGCATCGTAGGCGAGCGCGAGCGCACCGAGCACGCCGGCCTGCGCCCCGAGGCCCGGCGCGACCACGAAGTCGTCGACGAAACCCAGCACTTCTTCGCGGTCGATATAGCCGCCGAGCCAGTGCTGCATGCGCCGCCGGATCAGCGGATACAGTCGCTGCTGATTCATGACGCCGCCGCCGAGCACGATGCGCTGCGGCGAGATCGTCAGCACGAGCTGCGCGCAGAGTTGGCCCAGATAGTCCGCTTCGATCGCCCATTGCGGATCGGTCGCGTCGAGCCGGTCGAGCGGCTTTCCCGAGCGCGCGATGATTGCCGGCCCCGAGGCGAGTCCCTCGAGACAATCGCCATGAAACGGGCATACACCCGCGAACACCGGATCGGCGGGATTGCGGCGCGGATACATGTGGCCGACCTCCGGGTGCATGAGCCCATGGATCGGCTTGCCGCGGGCGATTGCGCCGCCGCCGATGCCGGTACCGACCGTCAAATATACGAGGTCCTCGAGGTCTCGTGCGGCTCCCCAGCGGTGCTCCGCGAGCGCCGCGGCGTTGACGTCCGTGTCGAAGCCGATCGGACAGGAAAACGCCCGCGCGAGAGCGCCGGCGAGATCGGTTCCGGACCACCCCGCCTTGGGAGTCTTCAAAATCGAGCCGTAGTGGCGCGCGTCGCGGCGCAGCTCGACCGGGCCGAATGAGCCGAGCCCGATCGCGGCCAGCGGCCCGATCTCGCCGCTTTGCCGCCGCAGACAGTCGATCAGCTGCGCAATGGTCGATTCCGGATCCGT
Organism: uncultured Gammaproteobacteria bacterium; assembly: GCA_963782845.1. Classification (GTDB taxonomy): domain Bacteria; phylum Pseudomonadota; class Gammaproteobacteria; order Steroidobacterales; family Steroidobacteraceae; genus Bog-1198. Next base: position 390,833 of record CAWALM010000006.1, read on the forward strand.
GGTCGCAAAGCGCTCCTCGACGAGCAGGCGGCCGTCCTGATCGCCGATCGCGCAGACGAACTTGGTGCCGCCCGCCTCGACGGCGCCGAAAAATCGCGGCGCTGGTGTGCCCATGCGATGCATCCTCGTGAACGGTTGAATGAGTTGGGTGCGGGTCTCAGCCCGTGCTTTGCAGGAACTTGCGGCAGCTCGCCACGCCGCCGTCGTCGCCGGGCAGCTTGGTGCACACCGCCGCCATGCGCGCGTGCAGCGCGCGAATGTCGCTCGCGCCGTGCTGCGCGGCGCTCCATTCGCGCAGGCTCGTATCGAGCTTCTCGAGCCGCCGGCGGGTGCGGGCTTGGATTCGATCCGGCCCATCGAGCTCGCCGATCAATGCGAGCCCAACGCGACGAATGCGTGCGCGGTCCTGGGGAGCGAGTCGCAGCAGCGCCTGCAAATAGGTGCTGCCCCATTGAAACCGGGTCGCGATGCCGCGCGACTCCCGATAGGCGCGCGCATACCAGGCCAGCGCTGCGTCGGCGTGTCCGCGCTTCTCCTCGATCTCGCCGAGGCCGACCATGTAGTAGTAGGGCGCCTTCGCAGTCGTGACTTCAGCCTCGAGCATCGAGTATTCCGCGGCCTCGTCGGCGAGCTGGTCGTAGACGAACGAGGCGGAATTGACCACGCCCGCGCGCACGTACGGGTCCATCGGCTTCGCGAGCACCGCGGCGAGGCGCGCGCGCGCCGGCGCGGCGAGATCCGCGGGCACCGTGTGGTCCGCGGCGAAATGCTTCACGAGCTCGAGCTCCTTGCCGAGCGCCCCGAGCTGGTCGGCGTCGATGACCCGCGGATCGTTCGCGAGCCGTTCCATCACCTGCGACCAGTCCCGCTGGAACTTCGCCACATCGGCGCCGGGCTGCGCATCGACCGCCGCATAGAAGCTCTCGCCGAGGTTTTGGATGGCGTCCGCGACGCGCAGGCTGATCGTCGGGTCCGCGACCAGCTGCATGACGGCGCCGACCGTTTGGGATGTCGGCGCGAGCGCCGCCGAGATCACCGTGAAGCGCGCGCGCTCGACCGGCGAAATCCCGGCGCAGGTAGCCGCGGTCTGCGCGAGGCCTGCCGCGATCGACTCCTTGTCGGTCGTCGAGAAATCCGCGACATCCCAGTCGTAGTAGGCGAGCCGCCGGCACTCGGCGGCGCTCAGATCGGCCGGACTCCGCTTGAGCGTCGCGAGCACCTCGCTGATCGGCTCGACGTCGCCGAGCGCCGCATCGAGCAGATCGGCGTATAGCGACAAGTCGATGCCTCCGGAGAGCCGCGTGATCTCGCGCTGATCGGCGCGCAGTATGACCACGGTTGGATAGCCCAGTACGCGGAATTTCTCGCCCCATTTTTGTGCGCCCGGGTCGTCGCCGTCGAGGTAGACCGCGACGAACTGCCGGGTCTTGGCGATGAAGTCGCTACGCGAGAACACCGAGGATTTCAACTGTTGGCAGGGCGGGCACCACTTTGCGCCCCAATAAAGCAACACCGGCTTGCCGGCGCGGGCCGCGGCATCGAACGCGGACCCGACGTCACCGGCGAACCAGTCGATGCCCGGCGCGTCGGCGTGGCGGGTTCCCTGCGGCCGGTCGGCCGCCGAGGCGCAGAACGCGAACACCAGCGCCAGCGCGACAGAAACGGTGTTCGTCCCCCTGCGCATCGTCATATCGACACTCCCCTTGCGCCGCGGCGGCCGCAGGCGAAGCCTCGCCTCTAGGGCGGCCTCCTGTCAAATACCAGCAGCGACGAACTCGCGGATGCGCACAAGCGTCCCTCGGCGTCGGTGAGCTTGCCCTGCGCAAAGGCGACCCGGCTTCCCAGCGACATCACCGTCGCCTCGGCGCGGACCTCGCCGCTCTCGGCCGTCATCGTGCGGTGGAAGGACACCTTCAATTCGATCGTCGTGCAGGAGCGGTTCGCGGCAAGCAGCGTATGTACCGCGCAAGCGCACGCGGAGTCGAGCAGCGTGGCCGCATAGCCGCCGTGCACGACGCCGAACGGATTGTACGCGTGCGCGCCGGCGATGCCGCCAAAGACGGCCCGGCCCGCATCGACCTCGATCAAATTGAACTGCAGCGCCTCGCCGATCGGCGGACGCTTGCCGGTGCTGATCCAGGCGCGCAGTTGTTCCAGTCCATCGGCGTCGCTCTCGGGTGCGGTCATCGTCAATTCCTCGGTGGTCGGCGGCCGGTTTCCATTATCATAGGCGCGAGCTATGTCGGAATTGAAACAATACATCGAAAATGTCGCGGATTTCCCGCGTCCTGGGATTCTATTTCGCGATATTTCGCCGTTGCTGCGCGCGCATTTCGACGCCACGCTGGAGGCGCTCGAGGCCTTGCTGAACGCGGCGGAATGGCGTGCCATCGACGCGATTGCGGGCATCGAATCGCGCGGCTTCATTCTGGGAGCGGCGCTTGCGGCGCGCCTCGGCAAGGGGTTCGTGCTGGTCCGAAAGCAGGGCAAATTGCCGCCGCCGGTCCTCGACGCGACCTACGATCTTGAGTACGGTTCCGGAGTGCTCGAAATGCAGCCCGGGTCGGGCCGCATCGTACTCATCGACGACGTGCTGGCGACCGGAGGCACGATGAGCGCGGCGGCCGACCTTTGCGTCCGGGCGGGATATCGGGTCCAGGCGCTCGTGACGCTCATCGATTTGCAGCTCGTCGGCGAATACCGCTGGCGGGAGCATCGGCTGCGGGCGGCCATCGTCTACTAGCCGCGGTGCGCGGCCGGCAACGCGCCGATCGACCCGCGCGGCGCGCTCAGATTGCCGCGACCTCGACCAGGCAATCATAAAAGGTTGCCGCACGGCCGATGTCCGTGAGGCGCGCGTGAGTGAGCTCGTTGGCGTTCGTGCCGTCGGGCCCCAATTTGCGCCACCAGATGCCGAGTCCGACGACGACGCCGGGGCGCGCTCGCTCGCTGACGTGAACTTTGCAGCGATATTCGCCGCGGTCGTTGAACGTCCGCACCAGCGCACCGTCGCGCAATCCGCGCGGAGCGGCGTCGAGCGGGTGAATCTCGAGCAGCGGCTCGCCTTCGATGCTGCGCAGACTCTTGACGTTCACGAAGCTCGAGTTCAGAAAATGGCGCGCCGGCGGCGAGATCATCGCGAGCGGATAGCGCTCGGCAAGCTCGGGAGCGGACTGGCGCGACTCATAGGGCGCGACGAAATCCGCGACGCCGAGATCCTTCGGTGCGAACTGTGCGCGGCCGCCGGGAGTTGGAAATCCGCCGGCCGCGAAAGGCGCGTCCTCGACCGGCCAGCGCACCCATCCGACGCGCCGCAGCGTCGCGAAATCGATATCGCCGCCGAACGCGGCCGCGCCGAGTTCCTCGTCGGTTTCCCGAAAACAAGGTTCGGTGAATTGCATGCGCGCCGCGAGATCGCGAAAAATCTGCGCGTTGGGGCGCGACTCCCCGAGCGGCGCGATCGCCGGCTCATTGACCATCGCGTAAGTGTGGCCATAGCTCGTGTGCACGTCGAAATGCTCGAGCTGGGTCGTTGCCGGCAGCACATAGTCCGCATAGTCGGCCGTGTCGGTCTGGAAATGCTCGAGTACCACCGTGAACAGATCCTCGCGCGCCAAGCCGCGCTGCACCTTCGTGGAATTCGGCGCGACCGCGAGCGGGTTGCTGTTGTAGACGATCAAGGCCTCGATCTTCGGCCCGAAGCCGGCCGACGGTTCGCGCAGCAGGTCATCGCCGATCGTGCACATATTGATCGTGCGAGGCGCGGGCGCCGTGCGCAGCTGCGGCATTTCGAGTGTATCGTGGCGCACCCTGGCCCAGCCCGACGCCGACAACAGCAGTCCGCCGGCGCGATGGCGCCATGCGCCGATCAGGCAGGGCAGGGCGGCGATCAGGCGCACCGCGCTGCCGCCGCCGTGCACGCGCTGCATGCCGTAGTTGAGGCGAATCGCCGCGGGCTTCGTGCCCGCGTAGTCGCGCGCGAGTGCTCGCACGACCTCGGCGTCGATGCCGCAGACCGCGGCGGTGCGCTCGGGCGTCCACGCGAGCGCCCGCTCGCGCAGCTGCGGCCAGCCGTCGGTGTACCGATCGATGAAATCGCCGTCGAGCCGATCGTGCTCGATGAGCTGCTGCATGAGTCCGAGCGCGAGCGCACCGTCGGTGCCGGGCAGGATCGCGATGTGCTCGTGGCATTTGTCCGCCGTTTCGGTGCGCCGCGGGTCGATGCAAATGAGCTTCGCGCCCAGCCGCTTCGCCTCCTGCGCGATCGTCCAGAAATGCAAATTCGAGGCGATGCTGTTGCTGCCCCAGATCAGGATCAGCCGGCTTTCCTTGAAGTGCTCGACGTGCATGCCGACGCTCTTGCCGTAGGTCGCGTGCAGCGCGGCGGATCCGGCGCTCGCGCAAATCGTGCGGTCGAGCAGCGAGGCGCCGAGCCGGTTGAAGAAGCGCGAGGCCATGGCTTCGCCCTGAATGAGGCCCAAGGTGCCTGAGTAGCTGTAGGGCAGGATCGCTTGCGGCGAGCGCGCGGCGATCGCGCGCAGCCGCGCGGCGATTGCATCGAGCGCCTCGTCCCAGCTGACCGGCACGAAACGGCCGCTGCCCTTCGGTCCGCTGCGCCGCATCGGCCGCAGCAGCCGATCGGGGTGATAGGTGCGTTCGGCGTAGCGCGCAACCTTCGTGCACAGCGCGCCATGGGTCGGACCGTGGTCGGGATCGCCTTGGATGCGCACGACCACGCCCGCGTCGACCGTCACGCGGATCGCGCAGGTGTCGGGGCAGTCGTGCGGGCAGGCGGCGTGAACGGTGCGAACGCTCATGAGCCGCGATTACACCATGGAATCGCAGGACTGACGATGGTGCGTGTTACCATTTTTGGCGATGACGCTGGCTCACACGGTGCTGATCGTCGCGGCGTTCATCGCCGGTGCCCAGAACGCGCTCGCCGGCGGTGGCAGCTTCATTACGTTTCCGGCCTTGCTCTATGCCGGGTTCGATCCGCTCGCAGCGAATATCACGTCGGCGGTCGCATTGTTCCCCGGCACGGTCGCGACCTCGATCGTCGGGCGCCGCCTCGTGACTGGGGCCGCGGGGCTCTCGGTGCGTGCGCTCGTGCTGCTTTCGCTCGTGGGCGGAGCGCTCGGCGCACTGCTGCTGGTGGCGACGCCGGTCGCGGTGTTCAACCGGCTCGTGCCGTACCTCGTGCCGTTCGCGACCGCGGTGTTCGCCTGGGGGAGTTTCTTGCGGACCCCACGCGCTGCCGAGGCCGCACCGCATCTCGGTCCGCGCGCGGCCGCCGGCATCCAGTTGATGATCGCGATCTACGGCGGTTATTTCGCCGGCGGCATCGGCTTTCTGATGCTCGCCGCGCTGACCGCGGCCGGCATCTCGGTGCGCAATGCCGGCGCGACCAAGAACCTGCTGGCGGCGGTCATGGGCGCCTCCTCGGTGCTGGTATTCCTGTTCCAGGTCCGATTCGACTGGAAGGTCGTCGCGCCGGTCGCGGCCGCGGCCATCCTCGGCGGCCAGGCGGGTGTCTATCTGCTCCGGCGCATCAACGAGACCGCACTGTGCATCGGTATTACGCTGATCGGCATCGGCCTCACGGTCGCACTATTTCTGCGATCCTGAGCCGCCGGATACGACTGTCCGAACAGCGCCTCGCTGGTCGCGAGCGAACCGGCCGCGGGGCTCACCGGCAGGATGTCGCCGTAGCCGAGCGTCGTCAAGCTCACGAAGCTGAAATAGCGAAACACGCTGACCCGCGCCGGCATCGAAATTTTCGGCGAGCCGATACGCCGCCGCATCGAGCAGCGCGAGCAGCAGCACGAACAACACGCGCAGCGCGTCGTCGAGCACCCGCAACGACTGGGTGCGGTGCAAATGCGCAACCCAGTCGATGCCGATGCCGGACACTGCGAGCACGACGACGGTAGCGACGACGATCGGCCGCCCGGAGACCGCCACGGCGGAGCCGCTCCTCAGCCCGCATCGGGCTTGCGCACTTCGAATTGCACGAGCAGCGATGAGCCGTCCGCGAAGCGCAGCGTGATTGGCACGCGACTCGCGGGCTCCTGAGCGTTGGTCGCATCCATGAGCATCAGATGATAGCCGCCTGCCTCGAAATCGAGGCTCGAATGCGCGGCGATCCGGATGCGATCGACGGGCGTCATTTGCATCCGACCGCCGTCGGCGACGCTGCGATGCAGGGACACGTGCGCGTAGGCGGGGCTCGATGCGCCGACCAGCGTTGCAGGCGCGTCACCCACGTTCGTGATGCGCAGATAGCCGGCGGCCGGCAAATTGGCCGGCAGCCAGCGAATCCAGGCCTCCTCGATTTTCAGATCCGCTGCGGCCGCCCACGCCGGTGCCGCTGCGAGCGCGAGCCATACAAGCGGCGCAAGCAGCGCAGTGCGAATCGCGGCGGCGGCGAACGATCGCTTTTCAAAATGCATAGCTCATCCCCGCAGTCGCGGTCCACCGGGGAAGCAGCTGGTAACCATCGAGATTACCGTACACCGGAATCTACGCGACGCCGTAGAAATGCAGCGTGTGCATGATCTGAACCTTGAGGTATGCATATCGTGCGGCCGATTATGCCAGAAGGCTGCGCGCGCCGAGAAATCGCGGGCCTATCGCGCCAAGTCGCCGAGCCTCAGGGCGTGAGCACCGCGGCCCCGTCGAAACGCCCGGCCCGCAGGTCCGCGAGCGCCTCATTCGCCTGCCGCAGCGGATAGCGCGTGGTCTTGACCTCGATGCCGATCCGCGGCGCCAAGCGCAGGAATTCGAGTCCATCCTCGCGCGTCAAATTCGCGACCGACTTCAATTCGCGTTCCTCCCACATGAGGCTGTAGGGAAATGCCGGAATGTCGCTCATGTGAATGCCGCCGCAGACGACGCGGCCGCCTTTGCGCACCGACTGCAATGCGCGCGGCACCAGCGCGCCGACCGGTGCGAAAATAATTGCGGCGTCGAGTTGATGGGGAGGGTCTTGATCCGAGCCGCCCGCCCAAGTCGCGCCGAGCGCGCGCGCAAAGTCCTGCGTGCGGGTATCGCCTGGCTGGGTGAATGCGTAGACGGACCGGCCTTGCCAGCGTGCAACCTGCGCGAGGATGTGCGCGGCGGCACCGAAGCCGTAAAGACCGAGTCGCTCGCCGTCGCCGGCGAGCCGCAGCGACCGCCAGCCGATGAGCCCCGCACAGAGCAGCGGGGCAAGCGCGACATCGCTGCCGGACTCGCCCAAGGGAAATGCGAAGCGCGCATCGGCGAGCGCGGCAGTCGCGTAGCCGCCGTCGCGCGTAAACCCGGTAAATTCCGGATGATCGCAGAGGTTTTCGCGCTGCGTGCGGCAATACCAGCAGGTTCCGTCCGTGCGGCCGAGCCAGGGAATGCCGACGCGTTCACCCAACTGCAAGCCCGTGACGCCCGCGCCGATCGCGTCGATGCGCCCGACGATTTCATGCCCCGGAACGATCGGCAGCCTCGCCTCGTCGAGTTCGCCGTCGACGACGTGCAAATCGGTGCGGCAGACTCCGCACGCCGCGATTGAAACGCGGATCTCGTTCGGACCCGGGAGGCGATCCGGCAACTCGACCCATTCGAGTGGAGTCTTGTGCTGTCTCAACATCATTGCATGCATCCATGTCTCCGCATTGCGTTTGTGTGACGCCGCTGCCGCGCCGCGATTCCCCGCGCGACGCGCTGCGTGGTTCGCGATGCAACAAGTGTATGTCGTCATGCGAAAATATAACGCACGACGGTGAAGGTGCCGGGGAATCGCTGTGAGACAATTCTATCTAAGATCAGTGGACCGAAGTTCGATCTGGAAAAATCACTCGAGAGGAACGCGACCATGCATTCACAACTCGATGGCAGCGGCGCCGAACGCCGCTCGGAACGATTCGACGAGAGCATTCCCCATCTCAAGATGCCGGAGGCGCTGCCTGCGATTGCGCCGCGCATCCGCAAATCTGAATCCGCGCATCTCGCCGTGCAGCGCGCGGACGCCTGGCGCCGGGAGCGAATCGCCACGGCGGCATACTACATTGCGCAGAAGCGGGGATTCGCGCCGGGCCATGAAGAAGAGGACTGGCGGCTTGCAGAGGCGCAAATCGACGCGATCGACTCCGCGATCTAGCGCATCTGGGCGCTGCGCGCCGGTAGGCGCGGCGCGGCCGGAGGTTGACGCCGGCGGTGATCGGGAGTACCTAGTGAAACGGCATGACCGATCCCCGCACGACCGCGACCGTCGTCGCAGCGCTCGCAGCGCTGACGCTGCTCGCGGGCTGTCAGAGCGCGTCCCCGACGCCGCCTTCGACGGTTCCGGGCCCATTGGCGGTACCTGCGAACCAGACGCTCGCGCGCATGTTCCGCGTCCATGGGGTGCAGATCTACGAATGCAAGCCGAGTCATGACGATCCGATGCGCATCGAGTGGACGTTTCGGGCGCCCGAGGCCGAGCTTCGCGATGGCCGCGACCATTTGATCGGACGGCACTTTGCGGGTCCGACTTGGGAGGCGCTCGACGGCAGCAAAGTCGTCGGCGAGGTGGTTGCGCGTGCCGACAGTCCGGACCCGACGGCGATTCCATGGCTGCTGCTGCGCGCAAAATCCAATGCAGGGCAGGGCATCTTCGGCGCGACGGCGAGTGTTCAGCGCCTCGACACCGGCGGTGGCAAAGCACCCACGGGCGGCTGCGACCAGAGCCAAGTCGGCCGTGAGGCGCGTGTTCCCTACACTGCGAATTACTTCTTCTACGACGCCAAGCCGAGCGGCTAGATTGCAATGCCTACACACGCATCCGCGCCGATTGCGAGCTTTCGTGAGTTCTACCCCTTTTATCTCAGTGAGCACCGCAACCGGACTTGCCGCCGCCTGCATTTCATCGGATCGGCGCTCGTGCTCGCCGCCTTGGCGGCCGCCATCGTCACGGCCGATGCGCGTTGGCTGATCGCGATGCCCATCATCGGCTACGGCTTCGCGTGGGTCGGCCACTTCGCGTTCGAGAAGAACCGGCCCGCGACATTTCGTTACCCCGTCTACAGTCTGCTCGGCGACTGGGTCTTGTTCAAGGACATCCTGATCGGGCGGATCCGCTTCTAGCGGATCCTTGAGGTGCCGCCGCGTCCACCGCGACCCGCACTAGAGCAATCGCCTGGGCGCCGCCGTCTCGCGATTCCCGGTATTGGGCGTTCCCGTGGGCTCGATCAGCAGCACATGGGATTCCACGGTAGCGACCGGCCGATGCTCGACGCCTTTGGGCACGACGAACATCTCGCCCGGATCAAGTTCGACGACTCTGTCGCGCAGTTCGATGCGGATATGCCCGCTCAGCACCAGGAAGAAATCGTCGCTGTCCTCGTGCTTGTGCCAGATGAATTCACCTTTGAGCTTGACGACCATGAGATCGTTGTCGTTGAACTGTCCGACGACTCGGGGCTGCCAGTACTCCGAGAATCTGGATAACTTGTCGGCGAGATTGATTGCTTGCATAGTGCTATTGGTTTCTCACTGCGAGCCGGGTAGGAACATCATGATAGCGTCAGGCGTCAAGCGATACACGGGCGGATGCCTCTGCGGCGCCGTCCGCTACGCGGCGCACGGCGAGCCGTCGATGTCGGGCTACTGCTGCTGCGGGGACTGCCGCAAGGCATCGGGCTCGGGCTTCATTCCGTTCATGGGCTTCGACGGCTCTGCACTGCAATTTTTCGGAGCAACGCGCGTTTTCAAGTCGACATCGGCGCGGGGCACCGAGTCTGCGCGAAATTTCTGCACAGTCTGCGGCGGACTCGTGTTCGGCGGCGTGGTCGGCAAAGACGACCGCTTCACGATCTACGCCGGATCGCTCGATGATCCATCATGGTTTCGGCCGAGCATCGTGATATTCGCGCGCGACCGGCCCGCCTGGGTCGTGCTGCCGCCGCAGCTCACGGTCTACGATACGCTGCCGGGTCAAGTGGCGGCCGACAACGCGTGATCGAGGTCGGCGGTCAGATCCTTGATGTGTTCGAGCCCGATCGACAGGCGCACCGTGTCCTCCGACACACCCGCCTGCTGCAGCTCGCTCGGCGACAATTGCCGGTGCGTCGTCGAGGCGGGATGCGTCGCGAGTGACCGCACGTCGCCGATGTTGACGAGCCGCGTGAATAGCTGCAGCGCGTCGAGAAACTTGGCGCCGCGTTCGCGCGCCTGCGCCGCAGGCCCTTTGAGTCCGAACGTCAGAACCCCGGAGGCCTTGCCCGACAGGTACTTGCGGACCAAAGCGTGATCCGGATGATCCTCGAGCGCCGCATAGTTGACCCACGCGACTTGCCCGTGGCTCTTGAGGTGCCGAGCGATTTGAAGTGCGCTTTCGCTGATCCGATCCATGCGCAACGAGAGCGTCTCGATGCCCTGCAGGATCAGGAATGCGTTGAACGGCGAGATCGCGGCACCGGTGTTGCGCAGCGGAACGACGCGCGCACGGCCGATATAAGCGGCCGGCCCGAGCGCTTCGGTGTAGACGACGCCGTGGTAGCTCTTGTCGGGCTCATTGAGCCGGCGAAATCGCTGCTTGTGTTCGGCCCAGGGAAATTTCCCCGAATCCACGATCGCGCCGCCGACGCTCGTGCCGTGCCCGCCGAGGTACTTGGTCAGCGAATGCACGACGATGTCGGCGCCATGCTGGAACGGCCGGCTCAAGTAGGGAGTCGGCACCGTGTTGTCGACGATCAGCGGCACGCCATGACGATGTGCGATCGCCGCGACGGCCTCGATGTCGGTCACATTTCCTGCCGGGTTGCCGAGCGACTCGACGAATAGGGCCTTGGTCTTGCCGTCGACCAGCGGCTCGAAGGAACTCGGATTGCGATAATCGGCAAACCGCACTTCGATGCCGTACTGGGGCAGTGTGTGCGCGAACAGATTATAGGTGCCGCCGTAGAGCGCGCTCGAGGCCACGATGTTGTCGCCCGCCTCGGAGATCGTCAAAATCGAGTAGGTGACCGCCGCCTGCCCCGATGCCAATGCGAGCGCGGCAATGCCGCCCTCGAGCGCCGCCAGACGCTGCTCGAGCACGTCCTGCGTCGGATTCATGATGCGCGTGTAGATGTTGCCTGGTACTTTGAGGTCGAACAGGTCGGCGCCGTGCTGGGCATTGTCGAACGCGTACGCGACGGTCTGGTAAATCGGTACCGCGACGGCTTTCGTGGTCGGTTCTGGCGAGTAGCCGCCGTGCACCGAAATCGTTTCGAAACGCCAGTTTTCACGTCCGCGAGATTCTGCCATGTGACGATCCTCGGCGCCGGAGGAGTCCGGCAAGCGGTTAGAGTAAGGTGCAGCCTGCAAGCTGCCTAGCGCGATTTTGACATGAGCTTATGGTATTTCAACAGGCCTTTTGGGGGCAGCCGCTACCGGCTGCCGGGTCCGGTAGCGGCTGCGCTGTGCGAGGTCTTTCTCGAACCGGTCGAGGAGGTGCGCGTGATCGAACATTCGCGCTACGCGCGGCTGCACCGCGGCATGGTGGCGACGACGTGGCCAAACCGGATATTGCTCGCGATCAGCGGCGCGGCGTTTGTCGCGGAACCCGAACTGTTGGTTCACGAATATTTTCACGTGCTGAGGCAATGGCGCACCGGCCGTTTGACACGCGCTGGATACCTCATTGAATCGTTGCGCCGGGGCTATTGGGACAATCGATTCGAGCAGGAAGCGCGCGCCTTCACCGCCGCCGCCGTCCCGCAATATCGCCGATTGTTGGCAAAAGCAATGGGCCAGGCAGCCTCGAGCAGCGTAAAATCGGCGCGTCCACCGCCGACTACGAGCACCGTGCCACCATGAATACCTCCTTGCGCGACCAACTGCTGCAGGCCGGTCTGATCAGCCAGCAACAAGCGAATGAGGCGGAACGCGAGCAGCAGCGGCAGGCGCGGCGACCAGCACGCCCGACGCACTCAGGAAAGCCGCCACGGCGGCCGCCGCCGCCGCCGGCGGCTCAAGGCCCCATGGCCGCGCACGATCCGGCCGCGAAGCGCCGGCAACAGGAAAAGGCCGAACGCAAGGCGCGGCTCGCGGAACTTCAACGAGTCATCGACGGCCATCGGCTGCCGTTGCCGGAGGTCGGCGAGTCCTACCATTTCGTCGACGGTGCCAAGATTCGCCACATACCGGTTGATGCGCCGATGCGCGCGCGTCTCGGTAGCGGCGAGCTCGTGATCGTGCGCCACGCGGGGCGCTATAGCGTGCTGCCCGAAGCGGTTGCCCGCGGCCTGCGTGAGCGCGATCCGCAGCTCTTCGTAGCGGCGGGCGGCGCCGCGCCGAGCACCGAAATCGACGCGGCCTATGCGGGATTCACGGTCCCGGACGATCTGGTCTGGTAGCCGATCGTATTCTTGCGGCGAGGCGTCCTCGGGCCCGCCGGGGCCGGAGCGCGCCGCCCATCAGCGAGTCGGTTCGTGCGGCGGCTCGCGTTGCGGGTCGCGGCGCGGGCTCAGCGCAAGCGCGACCAGTGTACAGATCGCACCCGACAACAGGTAGGCACCCGCCGCCATGAGGCCGAAGTGGCTCGCAAGGATCAGCGCGACAAAGGGCGCGAATCCGGCGCCGAACAGCCACGCGAAATCGGCGGTCAAGGCGGAAGCCGTGTAGCGGTAGGATATCGGGAAGCTCGAGGCAACCGCGCCCGAGGACTGGCCGAACGAGAGTCCCAGCAGCACGAATCCGAGCAGCATGAAGATGGCCTCGCCGACGTCGCCGCCGTTCAAGAGTTGCGGCGCGAAGCCGCTGAATGCCGCAATCATGCCGGCGGTCAGGCCTAGCATCGTGCGCCGACCGTAGCGATCCGCCAGGATTCCAGAAGCGACGATCGAGGCCACGCCGACCACGGCGCCCAGCATTTCAATCGTGAGGAATCGGGCCGGCGCTTCGCGCGTGTTCAGCAGCACCCAGGACAGCGGGAACACTGTGACGGTGTGAAATAGCGCGAAGCTCGCGAGCGGCGTGAATGCGCCGATCACGATGTTGCGTCCCTGCGCGCGCAGTGTTTCCGGCACACTCGTGGGACGCAGCGACAGGGCCTCGAATTGCTGAGCGAATTCCGGCGTTTCGACCAGCCGCAGCCGTGCGAACAACGCGACCACATTGATCGCGAAGGCGACGAAGAACGGGTATCGCCAGCCCCAGTCGAGAAAATCCGCGAGCGGCAGCTTGTCGACGAAGAACGCGAACAATGCGCTCGCGACGATCAAGCCGAGCGGCGCGCCGAGCTGCGGGATCATCGCGTACCAACCGCGCCGCTCCTCCGGCGTGTTGAGCGCCAGCAGCGTCGCAAGACCGTCCCATTCGCCGCCGAGCGCGAGGCCCTGACCCAACCGAAAGAGAATCAGCAGCACTGCCGAGAAGGGTCCAATCTGATCGTAGCCGGGCAGGAACGCGACCGCGACGGTCGAAACACCGAGCAGCAGCAGCGCGATCATGAGCTTGACGCCGCGTCCGTAGGCGCGATCGATCGCGATGAAAATCACGGTGCCGAGGGGGCGCGCGACGAAGGCGACCGCGAACACCGCGAACGACAGCAGCGTGCCGGTCAGCGCGTCGACGTACGGAAACACGAGCTTCGGAAACACCATGACCGACGCGATCGCGTAAACGAAGAAATCGAAGTATTCGGAGGTGCGGCCGATGATGACGCCGACCGCGATGTCGCTCGCGGTCGCCTGGCCGCGCGAGTCATGGGAGTACTCCGCGGACGGATCGGGCGCCGAGGCCTGCGCTGACGCGCCGCGAGTGCTCACGGCGTCGGCCGACTTGCGGTCATTGCTGAGCTTGATCCGATCCGCGCTTTCAATTTATGCGTCGCCTGCATTAAAATGGAATGCTAGGCGTGATTGCGCTACGCCTCGTGAACCCCATTGTAGGGATTTGAAACAGCAGGGCAAGTGATTCTCTGCCGCGAATCGCGCTCGTTCATTGATCGGAGATGCATTGGGCCGAATTCGTTTCATCGTTTCCCTGCCGCTCGTCGCAATTCTTTGTGCGTGCCACGCGGTCGTTTTGGATCCATCGGGCGATGTCGCGCAGCAGCAGCGGGACCTGCTGGTCTACTCGACGGTGCTCATGCTGTTTGTGATCGTTCCGGTCATGGTGATGACGGTTCTGTTCGCCTGGCGGTTTCGCCATTCGAACCATGCGGCCCGTTACGAGCCCGAGTGGGACCACTCGATTCAACTCGAATTGCTGATCTGGGCTGCGCCGCTGCTGATCATCATCGGCCTCGGGGGCCTTACCTGGGTTGGGACCCATCTGCTCGACCCGTATCGCTCACTCAGCCGCATCAAGTCCGGCCAGTCCACGGCCGCGGCAACCGCGCCGCTGCAGGTCGAGGTCGTGGCGCTCGATTGGAAGTGGCTGTTCATTTATCCGCAATATGGGATCGCGACCGTCAACGAAGTCGCCGCTCCCGTCGATCGGCCGATCGATTTTCGAATCACGGCGTCCTCGGTCATGAACTCGCTGTTCATCCCGACGCTCGCCGGGCAGATCTATGCGATGCCGGGCATGGAGACGCAGCTGCATGCGGTCGCCAACGCCGCGGGCGACTATCAGGGATTTTCCGCCAACTACAGCGGCGCGGGATTCTCCGGCATGCATTTCGTATTTAGAGCGCTCGCGAACCCGGACTTCGAACGCTGGGTCGCGCGCATGCGCGCGGGCGGCGGAGAACTCGACCGAGCCGGCTACCTGCAGCTCGAGACGCCCAGCGAAAACGCGCCGGTGCAAGGATTTGCGGGCGTCGACCCGGGCCTGTACCGCGCGATTCTCAATCGCTGCGTCGAGGCGGGTAAGCCCTGCATCAACGAAATGATGGCCATGGGCGCGGCGAGCGACCGATGAACGAGGGGCGCGCGTCATGGCGATCGAGGCCAGCCCCGTGAGTGCGGTTTTCGGGCGCCTCGACGCGCAGGCATTTCCGATCCATGAGCCGATTCTGGTCGCGACTTTTGTGGCCGTGGCCCTCGGCGGGCTCGCGGTGCTCGGCGCAATCAGTTATTTTCGGCTGTGGGGATATTTGTGGCGCGAGTGGGTCACGACGATCGACCACAAGCGCATCGGCATCATGTACATGATCCTCGGAATCGTGATGTTGTTGCGCGGATTCGCCGACGCGCTGATGATGCGGGCGCAGCAGGCGGTCGCCTTTGGCGGCGCGGAAGGCTTCCTGCCGGCACATCATTACGACCAGATTTTCACGGCGCACGGCGTCATCATGATTTTCTTCATGGCGATGCCGTTCATCACGGGCCTCATGAATTTCGTCGTGCCACTGCAGATCGGCGCGCGCGATGTATCCTTTCCGTTCCTCAACAATTTCAGCTTCTGGATGACGGCGATGGGAGCGGCGCTCGTCATGGTCTCGCTGTTCGTCGGTGAATTCGCGCGAACCGGCTGGCTCGCGTACCCGCCGCTCTCGGGAGTTGCCTACAGCCCCGACGTCGGCGTGGATTACTACATTTGGGCGCTGCAGATCGCGGGAGTGGGAACTCTGCTGTCGGGCGTCAATCTGATCGCGACGATCGTAAAGCTGCGCGCACCCGGCATGACGATGATGCGAATGCCGATTTTCACTTGGACCGCGCTCTGCACGAACGTGCTGATCGTCGCCGCCTTTCCGGTATTGACCGTGACGCTCGCGCTGCTGAGTCTCGACCGCTACGTCGGCACGAACTTCTTCACGAACGACGGCGGCGGCAATCCGATGATGTACATCAACCTCATCTGGATCTGGGGCCATCCGGAGGTTTACATCCTGGTGTTGCCGGTGTTCGGCGTGTTTTCCGAGGTGACGGCGACTTTTTCCGGCAAGCGGCTGTTCGGCTACACGTCGATGGTCTATGCGACCGTGGTCATCACGATCCTATCGTACCTCGTGTGGCTGCACCATTTCTTCACGATGGGGTCGGGCGCCAGCGTCAATTCGTTCTTCGGTATCACGACGATGATCATCTCGATCCCAACCGGTGCCAAGATGTTCAACTGGCTGTTCACGCTCTATCGCGGACGCGTGCGCTTCGAGCTGCCGATGCTCTGGACGCTCGCGTTCATGCTGACTTTCGTGATCGGCGGGATGACCGGCGTGCTGCTCGCGGTGCCGCCCGCGGATTTCGTGCTCCACAACAGCCTGTTCCTGGTCGCCCATTTTCACAACGTCATCATCGGCGGCGTGGTGTTCGGCGTGTTTGCCGGCATCAGCTATTGGTTCCCGAAGGCCTTCGGATTCCGACTCGACCCGTTCTGGGGAAAGATGTCGTTTTGGTGCTGGGTGGTCGGCTTCTACCTTGCGTTCATGCCGCTCTACGTGCTGGGTCTCATGGGCGTCACGCGCCGGCTGCGCCACTTCGAGGATCCGAGCCTGCAGATCTGGTTCGTGGTCGCGGCCTGTGGAGCCATATTGATTCTGTTGGGGATCCTGTCGTTCCTGGTCCAAATCTTCGTGAGCATCCGGCGCCGCGAGGCGTTGCGCGACCGCAGCGGCGATCCCTGGGGCGGGCGCACGCTCGAGTGGTCGACGGCCTCTCCGCCGCCCGACTACAACTTCGCATTCACACCCGTCGTGCATGACAACGACGCGTGGTGGGATATGAAACAGCGCGGATTCCAGCGGCCGGTCGCGGGGTTCAATGCGATTCTGATGCCGCGCAATACCGGCGCGGGCTTCATTCTTGCGTCGCTCTGCGGCATCTTCGGATTCGCAATCATCTGGCATGTCTGGTGGCTCGCGGCGCTTTCGTTCGTGGCCGTGATCGCGTTCGCGATCGCGCACACTTTCAACTACGAGCGCGAATTCCGGATACCGGCCCAAGAGGTCGGTCGGGTCGAGGACGGGCGCACGCGCCTGCTTTCGGCGCCGGGGTGAGCCCATGCAAGTGACCGCCACTAGCGCAGGCGCCCCGGAAGCGCCGGTTTTCTGCCTCGCCGAGGAACACGAGCACGCGGCCGGCGGCAGTACCTTGCTGGGTTTCTGGATCTATTTGATGAGCGATTGCCTGCTGTTCGCGGCACTGTTCGCGACCTACGGCGTGCTCGGCGGCAGCTACGCGGGTGGACCAGGCCCGAAAGAGGTGTTCGAGCTGCCGCTCGTCGCCGTCAATACGTCGATGCTGTTGCTCTCGTCGATCACCTACGGCTTTGCGATGCTGGCGACCTATCGAGGCCGTGTCGGCGCGACGCAAGCGTGGCTCGCAGTCACGGCAATGTTCGGACTGGCCTTCCTCGGCATCGAGCTTTTCGAATTCGCGCACCTCATACACGACGGCGCGGGCCCGCAACGCAGCGCATTCCTCTCGGCCTTCTTCACCCTGGTCGGCACGCACGGCATGCACGTGACCGTGGGTCTGATCTGGATGGCGACGCTGATGATCCAGGTCGGGCGGCGCGGGCTCGTGCCGGCCAACGTGCGTCGCCTCGCATGCCTCAGCATGTTTTGGCATTTTCTCGACGTGATCTGGATCGGCGTGTTCACGTTCGTCTACCTCGGGGGGATGCTGCGATGAGCGATCCGGTATCCGGCGATCATGACGCGGGCCACGCCGGCGGCGCGGCCCACGGCTCGCTGCGCAGTTATCTCACGGGGTTCCTGCTGTCGGTGTTCCTGACGGCGATCCCTTTCTGGCTCGTCATGACCGGAGTACTCAACAGCAAGATCGCGGCCGAAGTGGCCATCACGACGTTCGCGATCGTGCAGATTGCCGTGCACATGGTGTATTTCCTGCACATGAATACGCGCTCGGAAGGCGGCTGGTCGATCATGGCACTGATGTTCACGTTGATCCTCGTCGTGATCGCGCTCGTCGGCTCGCTGTGGATCATCTACCACCTCAACGGCAATATGATGCCGAGCGGAGACATGAGTCAGATGCCTTGAGCGGCGTCGAGCGCCGGTTGCGGTCGCGCTCGCTGCTCGCGCTCTCGCTGTTAGGCTCGCTGTGCGCGCTCGGAATCTGTGCATTGACCGCGCTCGGCATCTGGCAACTCGAACGGCGCGTTTGGAAGCTGCAGCTCATCGACGAGATCACGCGGCGCGTCGAGGCGGTGCCGATCGATGCGCCCGGCCCTTCGGAGTGGCCGCGGGTCATCGCAGGTGAATTCACCTACCGGCGCATACGCGCAGCCGGCCGCTATCTCAATGATCGCGAAACGCTCGTGCGGGCGGTGACTCGGTTCGGCGGCGGCTACTGGGTTCTAACGCCGCTAAGCACCGAGCACGGGTTACACGATCCTCGTCAATCGCGGCTTTGTCCCGACCGAGCGGCGCGACCCGGCGACGCGCGCCGAGGGGCTAATCGACGATCCCGCGGTCGTCAGCGGCCTGCTGCGCATCAGCGAACCCGGCGGCGCATTCTTGCATGCGAACGATGCGGGCGCGGATCGCTGGTATTCGCGCGACGTCGGCGCGATTGCGGCGGCGCGAGGTCTCGCGACGACGGCGCCTTATTTCTTGGACGCCGATGCGACGCCGATACCAGGCGGCTTCCCGGTCGGCGGCCTGACCGTCCTCGATCTTCCGAACAATCATCTGGTTTACGCACTGACCTGGTTCGCGTTGGCGCTGCTATTGGCCTTCACCGCCGGTGCATTCGCCCGCGCCGAGTGGCGCGGGCGGGGGCGCGCGTGAACGATGTTCGCGCTACTGCGAGCGGCGCGCCGAATTGCCAGCCGGAATCACAATGACCTAGTATGGCTCGCCACGATTGCATCGGAGGGGAGATGCTGAGTTCCGTCTCGACGCCGAAGACCGTCGAGGAGTACATTGCGGGCCACGCGCCGGCCGTGCGGACGGATTCTGCGGCGGATTCGCGCGACGATCAGGGACGCGGCGCCGCGGGCCGAAGAGTCGATCAGCTATCGGATTCCAACCTTCAAGCAGAACGGCACGCTCGCGCACTTTGCGGCGTTTCGCAAGCACATCGGATTCTATCCGCCGGTCCGCGGCGACCCGCAGCTGCGCGCGGCGGTTTCGCCCTACGCAGGAGCGAAGGGCAACTTGAGATTCCCGCTCGATCGGCCAATCCCGTACCCGCTGATTGCAAGAATTGTGAAGCTGCGGGCGAAACAGAATGCGCGCAAGGCCGGCGCGCGGAGTTGAGCTTCCGGCGCAAGGGCTGCTCCGCGCCGAGTGATTTTTCATCGATCTCAAGGAGGAATCTCAGATGAACAAGCATGCTGCTGCCGGGATCATCGCATCGCTATTGATGTCTCCGACGCCGATCTGGGCCAATGCGCACCCGCCGACGGTCCGAGACCTTGCGCGAATGGTTCGATTGAGCGACCCGCGCTTCTCGCCCGACGGCAAGACAATTGCATTCGTCCAGTCGCGCGCCGATCTCGAGTCCGACAAATTCTTTTCGGAAATCTTGCTGGTCGACGTCCAAAGCCGGGAGCAGCGGCCGCTGACGCGCGCGCGCCATCACGCGGCCTCGCCACGCTGGTCACCGAGCGGAGACCGCATCGGCTTTCTGAGCTTCGACGCCGACAATGTCTTGCAATTGTTCGTGATGCCGATGAATGGCGGGGACGCACTGCAGCTCACGAAGGGCAAGGACAGCGTCAATCAATTTGCCTGGAGTCCCGATGGTCTCAACATCGCGTATGCGGTGACCGACTCGAAGCCGGAATTGAAAGGCGAGGACAAATTCCGCACGACCTTCAAGGTCGGAAACGACGATATCACCATCAGCGAGGCCGTCCGGCCGGTTCATCTGTGGATGATCTCGGCGCTGGGCGGGGACCCGAAGCGGTTGACGAGCGGCACTTGGTCGCTGCCCTCGAGTCTACCGCCGGGTCCGCCGTCGTCTCCGATCGCCTGGTCCAAGGACGGCCGATCGATCGTTTTCGTGCGGCAGGAGACGCCGTCGACCGGCGATCAGTTTTTGACGCGCGTACAAGTGCTCGATGTCGCGAGCGGCAATATCCGCTCGCTGACCGGCGACACGACGCTCGAAGGCTATCCCGTACCGTCGCCGGACGGCTCGACGATCGCCTATTGGCGCAACCGCGATGCAAAGCCGTGGGAATATCAGGACGTGTGGCTGGCGCCATTCGAGGGGGGCAAGGGCCGGGATATCAGTGTGGCGCTCGACAAGAACGTATTCCTCACGCGCTGGGCGCCGGACGGCGCTTGGCTGCTGGTGGGCGGCAATGTCGATACGACCGTGGGGCTCTGGCGCCTGAACCCAAGCGGCGCGGCCGCGCGCGTCAATCTCGGCGCCGTCACGCCGAACAACGGCTATTGGATCGAGGCAGACATCTCGCGCAGCGGCGATATTACCTTCGTCGGCCAGACCAGCGTCGATCCGTCCGAGGTCTTCATCATTCCCGCCGCCGGCGGAGCGCCGCTTGCGATCACGCAGGCCAATGCAGAGCTTGCGGACCTGGCGCTGAGCCGCACCGAGACCGTGACTTGGAAAGGCCCCGGCGGACGAAAACTGGATGGCGTCGTGACGTATCCGGCCGACTTTCGAGCCGATCGGCGCTACCCGCTGGTGCTCTACATCCACGGCGGACCCAATTCCTCGTCGCGGGAGCGATTCAACTTGATGCCTCAAGTCATTGCAACGCATGGCTGGCTCGTATTCGAGCCGAACTACCGGGGCAGCGACAATCTCGGCAACGCTTTTTATGCGTCGATTTACCAGGATGCAGGGCAGGGGCCCGGCGAGGACGTGATGTCGGGCGTCGAATTCCTCAAGAGCCGAGGCCTCATCGACGCCTCGCGGATGGCGGTGACCGGCTGGTCCTATGGGGGGTTCATGAGCACCTGGCTCGCCGGCCATTATCCGGTGTGGAGAGCGGCCGTCGCGGGCGCGCCGCTCACCGACTGGGTCGAAATGTATGACCTATCCGACGGCAACGTGACCCAATCGGCGGCCACCGGCGCCTCTCCTTATGTCGGCGGCGGCATGGCAGTCAATCGCCGACAGTCCCCATCGAGTTATGCCGCCAACATCGAGGCACCGACGTTGATCCTGTGCGACACCGGCGATTTTCGCGTGCCGA
Organism: uncultured Gammaproteobacteria bacterium; assembly: GCA_963782845.1. Classification (GTDB taxonomy): domain Bacteria; phylum Pseudomonadota; class Gammaproteobacteria; order Steroidobacterales; family Steroidobacteraceae; genus Bog-1198. The sequence continues at coordinate 411,857 of CAWALM010000006.1, forward strand.
TCGCGCAGTCGTTCGGGCTTTATCGCGCGCTCAAGGACAATCATGTGACGACCGAGTTCTATGCGATTCCGACCGGCGGGCACTTTCCCTCGGACCCGATTCTGGAAATGGATGTCTACGAGCGCTGGGTCGGCTGGGTCGCAAAGTATTTGAAGTGACTGCGCGCAGCGCGACGCGCCTCAGCGCAGGGTTCGACCCAAGAAGCTGAAAGTCCGGTCCCAGGCCTGCTGTGCCCAGATGGGGTCGTACTGCGTCGCGGGGATGCGGCCCGGCCCGACTGCGGTCTCGTTCGCGAACGCATGGTGCGCGAGATAGCGATGGAACTCGAATTTGACGTCGGCGGCGCGCAGCTTATCCTGCAGCTTGTCGATCGAAGCGATCGGGAAGAATTCATCTTGCGTCGCCCAGTGCCCGAGCAGCGGTACCTTGATTTTGCTCGCGTCGATGTACTCGAGCGGTGGGCATCCGTACCAGACAACGCCCGCATCGACTTCGGGTGAGGCGCAGAGCGTCAGCAGCGCGAGCGCACCGCCCATGCAAAAGCCGGTCACGCCGACCTTGTGGCTGCGAGCCTTGAGGAATTGAACGGCGCCGCGGATGTCCTCGGAGGCCGCGTCCGCGAAATTGAGGTCTGTCATCAAATGATGCGCCTCTTCTGCCTCGACGGTCGACTTGCCGCGGTACAAATCCGGCACGAGTGCGAGGTAGCCGGCATTCGCCAGACGGTCCGCAACGCCGCGAATCTGTGCATTGAGACCCCACCACTCCTGAATCACGACGATTGCCGGAGCGCCGGCCGCATGCTGCGGCTCGGCGAGATAGCCGTGGGCGGTTTTGCCGTCGGGGCGTTTGTAGGAGACCGTCGTGCCCATCGTAACTATCCTTTTGCGTAGAGGAATTGCCGGCGCCCGCTGGAGCGCATTCCGCGAGGTATGCGCAGTCGATTATATTGCGGCTCGCGCCCGAGCGTAACCGGAGTCATGAACTCGATCCACTCGATCCCGTATCGGCGTCCTTGCGCAGACTGATCGACGTGGCCACGTCCCAGGCGTTGTGGATGCCGATCAGAAGCAGCAGCATCGATGCGACCGCGATTCCGTCGAGAGCCGCGGTCGGCGAGCGCCAGATCATGAACGCCATCGCGAATACGATGACGTACACGGTAGCCGGCAGAATCACGTGCCAGACCCAGTCTTCGCGCACCGGCACGTAAGCGGCGCCGATCTTACGCATGCTGACCGCGGTAATCGTGGAATAGATCAGACCGGCCAGTCCCACGCCGCCAAACCCGAGACTCAAGGTCCAGGCGCCGAGCCGCGGCGCGGTCAGAAACGCCGCAAATGCCAAAACGGTTCCAAAATAGCCAATCGTCGGCGTAATGAAAGCGCGCAGGCCACCCGCTGTCACGCGCCCGCGATCCGCGGCGAGCGCGATCACGACGAAGGTCAGTCCCATGAGGCCGGCCGCCGACGAGCCGACCATGATGTAGAAGTTGTCCCAGCCCGTCACCAACGATTCGGTCATCCTGAATTCTCCGTCTCGACGAATTCACCGGTCCCCATGGGTACATCCGACCGCGCCAGCGGCAATTCTAGCGATTTTCCCGCGATTCATCGCCGCTGGCGCCGGCCCGCGCGCAATTTATTCTGCGCCTTACGAGTGGTATTGGACTTCGAAAGCCGTGCGAGCCCCGCCGCTCGATTCGTGCCGGGCTTGCGTTCAGCTTCAGCAGCGCGCGGGCGCCGCGCGGACTTGCTCGCGGCGCGGGCCTGTTTCTGAAGTTCGGATTGCAATTCCACAATTCGCTGCGCCTGGAACTCGCGCGATGCCTGCTCTTTGCGTAGCAAAGTCGTGAGCTCCCGCAGTTGAGATTCGAGTTCGGCACGCTCGCGTTCGCGATCACGCAGGCGCGCTTCGAGTTCACCCTCGCGCAAGGACAAGACATGCGAGCGGACCTCGAGACGTTGCTTGTCGGTGGCGATTGCGCGGCCCGCGGACGCTTGTTCTTGCGAAGCGCGCCGCCGGCCCTCCTCGAGGGCGTGCATCCAGAGCGCCTCGGCAGCAAGGACTACGGATTCCGGCAGACGGTGCATGGCCGCCGGGCCCGCGTCGAGCCGCTGACTGAGCGTGTGCCACCAAGCGTCGAGCAAGGGGTTGATCGTGTTCGGCGAGCCGGTGCCAAGTTTGGCGCGGACTTTTTCGATCGTAGGTCGCTCGCCCTCGCGCAACAGCGCGTCGGCGGCCCGATGGACGTCGCGCGCGCCCACGCCGCGCAACCGCGGCCCGTAGGCTCTCAAGGGCTTGGGCGGTTCTCGCATGTGATAAATAATACGCTATATGACATGTGTATTGAATTCCATTGTCGGACGATCATCGGCGGGATCGGCCTCTCGCGCGCAGCGCGCCAAATCGACCAGATTGGGGTTCACGAAAGTGTCGCATCGCGATGCGGCACTCGGGACCGTCGCGTCGCATTGCAGGAAATCCTTGGCTAACGAGGCGGTGAATTCTTCGAATTGGAGGGCTTCATTCTCAACTTCCTCGATACCCTGGGCAACAATAATGCATGAGGCGGTGTTTAACGGCAGGATGATTCTGGAGGGTAAGTGGTTGGAACTGACCGAACACGTCACACGCGCAACCGGGTATTCGGCGAAGTATCTGATCGGCTATGACCCCAAGGGAAGCATCTGGTGGAGTTCGACGCGAACAACTTCGCTGCCGCCGCCTACACGAGTGATGAGGACGGCTGGCGAAATGGAGTACTGACGATGATTTCTGCCGCGTCAACGGATGACAAGGCGCCCTTTGCAGTCAACCGATTCGTGTGTTCGGTCGCCGATCAGGACACGTTCACGGTGAATTGGGAAATCTGCAAGACAAGCAATTTCAATTGGGTGCGTTCGGATCATCTGATCATGCGCGTGTGAACGAAGCGCGAATCACCAACTGCTTCGCCAGTTTGTGGCTCTCACGGCAAACGCTCCTCGGCGTACGCGACACCGATTGCGACTGTGTGAGAGTTCATCTGCACGCTAGTAAACGCTTGCGGTCGGCTCGCGAAGCGGCGCCTCGGCGCCGCGCCGCGACGGTGCTCGTCAAGGAAACATCGGCAGCGGCGCGCCACCGGATTTGGATTTATGCGTTGCGTTATGGTATCAATGGAATCGAAGGGCGCGGTCCTCGTCGCGTCAATGCGATGTTCGGACGCGCGTTTACAATGTGAGGTCACGATGAAGCTCGCAGTCACGGCTAGGTTGTTTCCCGCAGTCTTCAGCGCTTTGGCGCTGTCCGGGTGCGCTTCCGGTAATTTGGCCGCTGAGCTGTACAAGCCGAATTTTGGGATGCGGCCGCTGAATTCGGATGAAAATGTCGATTCGCGATTGCTGATGAACGGGCTCTATCTACCCAAGCCGTTTGGTGTCAGTCCGTACGCGGTAGCTCCGTATGCGCCGACCTGTGTATCGGCGGATGCTCACTGTTTGCAACAAGCGCAGTCGGCGTGGTCGTCGTTCGACCCGTAGAGGTCGACGTTTGCGGTCGCAATTAGCGGCCATTCCGGAAATTGGTTGCAGGCCGCAGCGCCGCCGCGCATCGACAGTTGCGCGCAGCGCTTTTGGCGCTATCATGCGTGCCCTGTATAACGTTGGAGTAATCATGGCGAAAGCAAAGAAGCGGGCGTTGGCATGGTCGAAAGACGACGTGAAAACCTTGAGGGCGCTCGCGAAAGCGAAACTGTCCGGCACGCAGGCGGCAAAGAAGTTGAAGCGCACGCGCGGGGCGGTCGCACAGAAAGCGATGAAGCTTGGTGTGCGTTTTCGCTCGATTAAGCGCAAGGCGGCTTAGTCGACCGATTCTGTCGCGGGCTCCGCACGGAATGCGGAATCGACCTAAAGCAGAGATTTGAGCGGCTTGTTGCGACAACGGCCTCGATGAGGCTCGCGCCGGCTACCGCGCGATCCAACCGCAATCCCTGGGCAGGACCCCGAAATCCTAATCCGTCAAGAAGCACTCATGTAGAGGTCGACGGATCGCCGATCGTCGCCTCACGGATGGCGCGCGCAGCGCGAGGCGCAGCCGAACTCTGGACGAGTCGACGCGCTTGAGCGCTACTGCACGCTATAACCGCGACCGCCTAAACATGCTGATTGCGCTCGTAAATAATCCTGCCGCACGGCCGGCGACGCAATGCCGGTGGGCAGGGCGGCGGCACCGGGAGACGATGCTGCAGCTGTTACCGGCCGTGTCGGGTCGAACCCGATTTGCGCAGCAGCCCACTGCTCACACTCGATCCTGTCCTTCGATTGCTGCTCCGCTGTCTGCCCATTCTTGGGATAAGCAAAAAGCCTGGAACTTGCCGGAGCCGCGGCCGACGCCAGCTGATTGGCAAGGTCCGGCGGTGGTTCGACGGTCTGATACTGGGCTACCGCCCGGTTCCAGACGTAGTACGTGCCATCCGCGTAGTAATAGGGCACTCCGTTCCACCAATAGGTCGAGTAGTACCAGGGGAGGGTGGCGAAGAAAAGTCCATATCCGAGTCCGCCCCAGCCCCAGCCTCCGTACCAACCACGATACCCGCGCCAGCCGTAGCCGCCGCGCCATCCACCGTAACCTCCATGCCACCCGCCAAAAGCCGCGCGGCCTCCGCCGAAACCGCCGATATGACTCTGGGCCATGGCTGTCGTGCCGACTGACAGCGCTGCGACAAGACTCAGAGCACCCATTTGAAAGCTGCGAATCCTCGTTGAGGTCTGCATCACGGCACCACCATCATCCGCTGTCGCGGTCTCAGATTTAGAGGGCTGCGAGGCTGGGGATCCAGCTCCGCCAAATCGGGATGGAGATTTTACTCCAAGCCGAATGGCGCTTGCATCGCAGCCGCGGTAGTCTTTCACGCATTGCAATAATGGAGAGGCGGCAATGGCGATCAAACGACCGGCAAAAAGCCGGGGTACGTCTTCACACCAGGCGGTCGCATCCGCCCCGCTGCGCCACGTCGATGTCAGGGGGCCGCAGCAAATGACGCCGGGGGAGCTCTACACCGGTTGGCTATGTAAGAACCGAACTTGCGGCCTAGTCATCGCGATTGCCGCGACCGCGCCCGGCGGCAAAGCAGCGACGGAGTTCGATGACCAGTTGACTGCGATCAAGTGCCCCCATTGTGGGGACGAAAATCTGTACCGATGGAGCGCAAGAAGCGAACAGAAATATCTGCCGAAGAGCGTCAGCGGAGGCTAGACATCGCCCGCGGGTCCCATCGTGGGAACGAGCGGAGCAACCCGATTTTCGCGGGCTAGGGCCGGCGGCAGCCACATAATCAAGCGTACCTGCGGAGCAACGATGATTCAGACGATGAAAACGATGATCCGCTGTCTTGCTCTCGCTGCATTGCTCGCGCCGCCGTCGATCGCGCAAAAGTCGGTCTCGAGTTCGGAAGAGCGGGCCGCCCTGATTTCGGATCGGACTGCAGGCATGACGCATTTGCCCGGGCTGCTGCCGCTGCACTGGGACGCCAAGAAAAGCCGGCTCTACCTGGAGATTCCGCGGATGGGCGCGGATCTGCTCTATGTCGATTCACTGCCCTATGGCATCGGCTCAAATGAGATCGGGCTGGATCGCGGCCAGATGGGCGCGCCGAAGATCGTGCGATTCGAGCGCTTCGGCCCGAAGGTGCTGCTCGTCGAGCGCAACGAGACGTTCCGCTCCTCCGCGACTGATTCTGCGGAGCGCCAAGCGGTCACGGAATCCTTCCCTGAATCGGTATTGTCGGCATTCACCGTGCTGGCCGAAGAGCGCCACGATGCCGCAGGAGCGGTGCTGGTGGACGCGACGGAGTTTTTCCTGCGCGATGCGCACCATATCGGTGAATCGCTGACCCGCAGTCACCAGGACGGCTACAAGCTCGATGCCGACCGCTCCGTCATCGTAGCGGATGCGTTGCGCGCGTTTCCGAAGAACATCGAAGTCGAGTCGATCCTGACCTTTGCCGCCGATTCGCCGGCGAAAAATCGAATCGTTGTCGAGGTGGCCCCTGATGCGCACGCAGTGACGCTGCGCGAACACCAGTCCTTCATCGAGCTGCCCGGACCGGAATTCAAGTCGCGCCGGTTCGATCCGCGCGCCGGCTATTTCGATTTGACGTACCGCGATTATTCGGCGCCGCTCGGAGCGCCGCTGGATCAGCAGCTCATAGTCCGGCATCGCCTGATCAAGGCGGATCCGCAATGCAGGGACGCCTGCAAGCCCGAGCAGCCGATCCGCTATTACGTCGATCGCGGCGCGCCGGAACCGATCCGCTCCGCGCTGCTGGCCGGCGCGCGGTGGTGGGACGAGGCGTTCCAGGCCGCGGGCTGGGCGCCGGGCACCTTCGTCGTGGAACTGCTGCCGGAGGATGCAGACCCCATGGACGTGCGCTACAACATCATTCAGTGGGTCCACCGGTACACCCGCGGCTGGTCTTACGGCTATCCGATCACTGATCCGCGCACCGGCGAGATCATCAAGGGCAACGTGACCCTGGGATCGCTGCGAGGGCGGCAGGACTACTTGATTGCCGAGGCGCTGTCATCTCCCTACGCGAGCGGCCATGCGCGCAGCGGACAGGATGACCCGATGCTGGCGATGGCACTGGCGCGCTTGCGCCAGCTCGCCGCGCACGAAACCGGTCACACACTCGGTCTTGCCCACAACTTCGCGGCGAGCGCGTTCCCGCATTCGCCGCAGCAATCCGTGTCGGTCATGGATTACCCCCACCCGTGGATCACTCTAGACGGTCGCGGCGCGCCGGATCTTTCGCAAGCTTATGCCGTGGGCGTCGGCCAGTGGGACAAGGTGGCGATCAATTACGGGTATCGTGAATTCCCCAATTCGGCCGATGAGACCGCCGCACTCGACCAGATTCTGACCGACTCGGCGAAAACCGGCATTCTTTTCATCACCGATCAGGATGCGAGGCCTTTGGGGAGCGCGCACCCGCACGCCCACCTCTGGGACAACGGCCCGGATCCGGCCGAGGAGCTCGAGCGCATCTTGCGCATTCGCGCCGCGGCGCTCGAGCGCTTCGGCGAGGCGGCCGTTCGCCCCGGAGTTGCGATCGCACAGCTCGAGGACACGCTGGTCCCGCTCTATCTGCTGCACCGGTATCAAACGGAATCCGCGATCAAGGAGATCGGCGGCCTCGATTACCGCTATCAGCTGCGCGGCGATGGCCAGGCTGGCCCATCGATTGTCGCGGCCTCCGATCAAAGCAAGGCGCTGAAGGCAGTTTTGAAAACGCTTGCACCGGCCTTTCTCACGCTGCCGGAGTCCCTGCTGAGGCTGTTGCCGCCGCGTCCCCCGGGCCTCGAGGCGAGTGCCGAGTCGTTTCCGGCGCATACCGGCCTCACCTTCGATCCGGTCGCGGCGGCCGAATGCGCGGCCGACCTCACGCTGGCGGGATTGTTCAATCCCGAGCGTGCCGCGCGTTTGGTGCAATACCACGCGCGCGACGCCAAGAGCCCGAGACTGCGTGAGGACGTCATCGACGCGGTGCTCGCAACGGCGAGGCCGGCGAGGCCGGCGACAAAAGGCGCGGCACCGGCGTCAGGCGGCGCCGGTGCGCGGCCGGCAACGCTCGAATCGATCGTGGCGGATGCCGTGTACATGCGCGCCGTCGAAGCGCTGCTGACTCTGGCGGCGAACGGCAATGCGGCGGCCGCGGTACGGGCGATCGCCTACGCGAAGCTGCGTGAGATTCGACGTCAAGCCAACGCAGATTCACCTGTTGATCTTTATCTTGCCCGCCGCATCGATCTTTTCGATCGGGATCCTGAAAAATTTGTTCCGGCACCGCTCATTGAAGCGCCGCCGGGCATGCCGATCGGTGACCTCGAGGAGTGAAGCGCGGCCTGCCGCGGCCAGAACTCGAGGCGTTGCTCGCAATTTCGCGAAGCACCGATCCGCGGGTTGATCCTCAACTCATTGATTTGTCGAGCAACCGGCGCTCGGCTTGACAAATGTTCTCGTATAGACTGTAATTTCCGTCATGACAGAACCAACGGACAATAAGGACAACTTGCCGGACGCGGTCCGCCAGTTTGTCCTGGAGTGGGGCAATCTTGGCGAACGTTGGGGTGTGAATCGCTCGGTGAGCCAGATTCATGCGTTGCTCTACGCATCGCAAACGCCGCTCGCAGCCGAGGATATCGCCGACGTGCTGGGAATCGCGCGATCCAATGTTTCCAATTCTCTGCGCGAGCTGCAGTCATGGAATCTCATTCGGTCGGTACCGGTATTCGGTGACCGGCGCACGTTTTTCGAGGCGGAAACGGATCTTTGGACACTGGTGTCACGTATCGCGGCAGGCCGCAAGGCGCGCGAATTGGATCCGGCGACTGCCGCGCTGCGCCAGTGCGTGGAGATGTCCCGTGACGACAAAAGCATCGATCCGGTCGTGCAGCTCAGGCTCCGGGAGATGCTCGAATTCGTCGAACGAATCAGTCGATGGTACGACCAGATGATCGCGCTGCCGCGCGCCACGATTGCGACGCTCATCAAATTGGGTGGCGGCATTGCGCGCTTGCTCGATCGCGGCGGAAAACGGCTTGGTTGAATGCTAACGCCAACGTCCAGGAGGTAACGATGATTACATTATCAGCTCTCGCGATCGCGGCTGCAGTTAGCCTGGCGCTGAGCACCGCGATCTCCGCGGTCATGAGGAAGCCGTTGCGCGCAATCCTTGCGCAACTGTGCCCGGGCAGCGATGCAACAGGCTTTTGGGTGAGCTTTACGACCGTGATGCTCTACGTGACGCCGCTGATGTTTACGATGGTGTTCGAAGCGACGGTCAGCGCACCGGAGCCGGTCAACATCGTGCGAACGGCACTGGCCGCTGGTCTCTTTGGAGCGTTTGCGGCCCTGTTGGTTGTGGGCTACCACATTGCGCGGGCGCGACCGTTGCCGCGGTAGCGCATGCGAGTTGCAGTCATTGGGGGCTTGGGTAATTTTGGCGCGCGAATCTGCAGACGGTTGGCGCTGGAACCTGGAATCGAAGTCATTGCGACGAGCCGGCGCGCTCGCGGCAGTGCCCCGGCAGCGCCGGTAAAGACCGCGACACTGGATATCGACGGCGCCGAGTTCGCGAGCGATTTGAAGGCGCTGGCGCCCGATTTGGTCATCCACTGTGCAGGGCCATTCCAGGGTCAGAACTATCGGGTCGCGCTGACGAGCCTCGCTTGCGGTGCCAACTACATCGACATCGCGGACGGCAAAGAATTTGTCGTGGGATTCGTGGGCGCAGTGGGGGCGGCTGCGCAAGCCGCAGGGCGATTCGCGATTACCGGCGCGAGCACGTTGCCGGCGCTGTCTTCAGCGGTCGTGGACTGCCTGCAGGAATCCCTTGCATCGTTGCAGTCGATCGAAGTCGTCATCGCGCCCGGTCAACGGGCGCCGCGCGGCGCGGCCACGGTTGCGGCTGTTTTGGGATATGCGGGTCGTTCATTTCGCTGGTGGCAAGACGGTGCATGGCGCATCGCGTACGGATGGCAGGAATTCAAGCGAGAGCGCTTTTCGTTCGGCCGCCGGGTCGCTGCGGCCTGCGATGTGCCGGATTTGGAGTTGTTTCCCGCTCGATATCCGGGAGTTCTGACGGTTGCGTTTCGGGCTGCACTCGAGGTGTCGCTGCAGCATTATGCATTGTGGTCGGTGGCCGCAATCCGGCGCCTGGGTTTGGCATTGCCGATGACGCGATGGGGAACAGCATTCGATCATGTCGGCACTTGGCTCAATTGGCTTGGCAGCGAGACCGGCGGCATGATGGTTCGGGTGGTTGGAAAAAGTGTCGCGGGAGCGACGCTGCGCAGGACATGGGAGCTCGTGGCAGAAAGCAACCATGGTCCGGAAATTCCCTGCATGGCGGCGGTCATTGTCGCCAAGCGCCTGATCCGCGGTGTTGCGATTCCGCCGGGCGCGAAGGTGTGCATGGGGGTGCTCGGGCTCGAAGATTTTGAGTCGGAGTTCGCTCGATGGCGCATATCGGCGCGGATTCGCGACGAGCCGATATGAGTCCGTATCTGGCGCTCAAATGGTTGCATATCCTGTCGTCGACCTTTCTGTTCGGGACCGGTGCCGGAATTGCCTTCTTTTATGTTCGGGCGCGGCGCACGGGGGATTCGAGCATCATCGCGGCTGTCAGCCGCGATGTCGTGCGCGCGGATATGATCTTTACGGCGCCGGCCGTCGTTCTGCAGCCGATCACAGGAATTCTGCTGGCAATCGTGGCGGGATTCCCGCTGTCGGCGCGGTGGGTGGTTTGGTCGATCATGGTCTATGTCGTGGTGGGTTGCTGCTGGCTTCGGGTCCTGTGGCTGCAAATCCGCATGCGGGATTTGGCCGCCGATAGTGCAGCGGCCGCAATTCCGCTTCCCGCGGTTTTCCAGCGGTATTATCGATGGTGGTTCTGGTTGGGCTGGCCGGCGTTCCTTGGGGTCATGGTGATTTTCTATTTAATGGTGGCAAGGCCAGAAATGTGAAGACGCCCGGCAGCGAGGCGCTCGCGACGGTAACGTCGCTCGGACTGACGCGAGCGCGTGGCCCCGTGACCGGCGTCGCGGCGGATCGTGTGAGTTTGCGCGCAGAATAATCGGTACCGCGATTGACGGGCATGCCGGGCGATGGCGAAACGAGAGCGGTTCGTGAGGGATTTGATGGCGGTCGCCTCCAAGCTGCCGTGGTGGCTCGGCGTCGGATTTGCCCTGGTGTCGTTTCTCGTGTTGCACTTGGTTGCAGGGGCATTCCAGACGCCGGCGACCGCAAACGAGCTCGGAGACCTCAGCTCACCCGTCATCCTGTCGGGCGTTCACACGTTCGCGTCAATCGCCGAGATTATCCTGCCGATCATTTGTTTGACTGGTGCGGCCGCTTCGTTCATCGATCGGGTCCATGGACCAGGGCTAGTCGGAGCATCAGCCGTGCGCACGACGGGCCTCATCGCATCGTTGGGGCGCCAGGATTTTGAGCGACTGCTTCTGCGAGGCATTCAGACGGGAAGGCTATCGAGTCGAGGAACGCGATGGATCGGCGCCGGACGGCGGCGTCGTCGTCAGCAGTGGAACGTTCACGATGGAGGCGAGCACGTTTGCGAGGATGGCGAAAATTCGGCTCGTCGACGCAGATGCGCTTGAGCGAATGATTGCCTTCACGCGATCCGGGAACGGCGTTTCGGCGACAGCGCGGGACGAGGCGGAGCTTGCAGGCACGCCGGCGGTGCCCGCATGCCCGAAGTGCGGCGCGCGAATGGTCGATCGAGTTGCCAGGCATGGAAAGTTCTCGGGGCGGCATTTTTGGGGGTGCGGGCAGTATCCGATGTCGACGGAGTGCGGCGCATCTGCGAAGATGTCGAATGAAAATCCCCCAAAGCTTGCAGCCGCTGATCGACGACGGCATGGTTGATGCGGTCGTGCGGCGCCTCAAGAGCGGCAAGGAGGCATCGGTGTTCATCGTGGCCTGCGGCAGTGAGCTCCGGTGCGCCAAGGTGTACAAAGAGGCAGAAAAGCGCGGTTTTCACAAGCTGGCGCAGTATCAAGAAGGCCGCAAGACCCGCAATAGTCGGGATGCGCGCGCAATGGGAAGGCGCGGGCGGCACGGTCGTCGAGTGCAGGAAGCCGAATGGAAGAACGCGGAGGTCAGCGCACTTTTCCGGCTGGCCAATGTTGGCGTCCGGGTTCCCAAACCGTACCTCGTTCACGAGGGCGTGCTCCTGATGGAATTGGTGCGGGACTCACACGGGGATCCGGCGCCACGCGTCAACGATTTGGCGATTTCCGATTCTCAGGCGCGAGAATGGCACGCGTTCATGATCTCGCAAATCGTTCGAATGCTGTGCGCGGGACTGATTCACGGGGATCTATCCGAGTTCAATGTGCTGCTGGACGTGGATGGCCCCGTCATCATCGATTTGCCGCAGGCGGTTGACGCCGCCGGCAACAATAACGCATTCGCGATGCTGGAGCGCGATGTCAACAATATGCGATCGGCCTTCGGCCGATCCGCACCGGAGCTGCTCGAGACTGAGTATGCGCATGAAATATGGGCTCTTTATGAAGCCGGCGGATTGGCACCGGAGACGGTATTAACCGGACGATTTGCGCGCGAGACATCGCCGCCAGACGTCGACGCAGTCATCGCACAAATAGAGGACGAGCGTCGCGAAGCGGAGGAGAGGCAAAGGCGACGCGATGCGGTGGGCGATTGATTCAGGCGATCGTGAAGTTCCCGCGGGATCCCTCCTTCTGATCGTTGCACTCGTCATTGGCGCGATCGGACTTGGCGGCGGCGTCTACGAGGCGCTCATCGTCGACAAGGTTTGGCTCGAGAATCTGCCGATCACCCAGCCGCGGCGCGGCGATCGTATCCCTCGGAACCGGGGCTCATTGAGCTTCAGCGTATTGTCGCCGCGCACGCTCTGGAGGGCGTACTATGAATCGCGCAATCGACAAACGGTGATATCTGCATGGAAGAGAAACTGCTCAGAGAGGAATTTGACACGGCTCTCGCCAAAATCAGGGACGAAATAAAGAGCCAGTTGGTGCGCCATGGATTCTTCGGCATCGTGACTTGCGTAGATGCCGAGAGCGCGGATCACGTTCTCGAGGGTGCGACCATTGCAATTTCCGTGAAAGGAAAGGCGACAGAGAGGTCGTTTAGCCGCCGGGACATTGAATGCTGCCGGCTCCGGGTCGGCGGGGTTGTTCTGTCCGGCATTGTATCCATGGTTGCCGAGCTCGCGAGCTGATCGGGCAGCTGATTCGTTAGAGCACACGCGCAACACATTCGGAATCGTGTTACACGTGGCACGCGCCCCAATGCCTGTCGGACAGCCGAGAGCTGTGACGGCGTCCCTTCACCCCTTCGAGAAAGACCACAATTCATGCTGCAACGCCTCCGGGGCCAGTTTTCCAATGATCTCTCGATCGACCTGGGTACCGCCAATACCCTGATTTACGTCAAGTCGCGCGGGATCGTACTCAACGAACCGTCGGTTGTCGCAGTGCGCAATGAGCCGAATCGCGGCGGTAAGATCGTGGTCGCTGTCGGCGCTGATGCCAAGAGGATGCTCGGCCGAACCCCGGGGCACATCACTACGGTGCGTCCGATGAAGGACGGCGTCATCGCCGACTTCACGTATACCGAGAAAATGCTGCAGTATTTCATCAACAAAGTTCACGAGAACCGGTTTTTTCGAGCGAGCCCGCGCGTGCTCGTCTGCGTTCCCTTCGGCTCAACCCAAGTGGAGCGCCGCGCTATCAAAGAATCCGCCGAAGGCGCCGGTGCGCGCAGCGTCGACATCGTGCCTGAGCCGATGGCGGCCGCGGTCGGTGCGGGCCTGCCGGTGCATGAGGCGCGTGGCTCGATGGTTCTCGACATCGGCGGTGGCACATCCGAGGTCGCCGTGGTCTCTTTGAACGGCATCGTTTACGCGGCGAGCGTGCGCATGGGCGGCGACAAATTCGACGAAGCCATCATTCAGTATGTCCGGCGCAATTACGGCATTCTGATCGGAGAGGCGACCGCAGAGCGCATCAAGATCGAGATCGGGTCGGCGTTTCCGGGCGCGCAAGTGCGCGAAATCACGGTCCGGGGTCGGAACCTCTCGGAGGGGATTCCGCGCGCATTCACGTTGAACTCCAATGAAATACTCCAGGCGCTCGAGGAGCCGTTGCTGGGCATCGTCAATGCGGTAAGGCAGGGGCTCGAGCAAATCCCGCCGGACCTCGGCAGCGATGTGGCGGAGGGAGGAATCGTGCTCACAGGGGGAGGCGCCTTGCTGCGAAACATCGATAAACTGATCACCGAGGAAACCGGGCTGCCGGTGATCATCGCCGACGATCCGCTGACCTGCGTCGCCCGCGGCGGCGGACGAATCCTCGAACTTCTGGAATCACATGGCCGAGGAGTCTTCGGCCTGCAGTAGCGCTTTGACCAGCAATAGCAGCGCGAACGAAGTTGGCGAGGCCCGTAAATCTCGTGTCGAAGCTCCGCCAAGTAGATAATACTCAAGGATAAATTCCGGCAGCGTACGGACCGGACCGTTGGACTCGAGCCGGCGAAGTCGCCGCGATCCTCGGCATCCGCTGGTCGGGCTCTCGCGAGGGTGAAGCGGCGCTGGTTTTGCAGTAGATTTCGCGTGGGAGCGAACATCTCTGCGGGGATCGAGCTTGAATTCGGGGCGTGTCACTTCTTGGAAATGGGAGAGTAACAATGTCGACGAGCAGTGCGGAGACGGATCGACTTCAGGCAGTCATCAAGCGGGCAATGCACCTTCATTGGAAGCAGTTTCTCGTCGAAGGCATCATTCTGCTGATACTGGGTTTGGCGGCGATGGTGCTTCCGCCGATAGCGACATTGGCGGTCGAAATCCTCGTCGGCTGGCTATTGTTGATTAGCGGTATCGTCGGTCTCGTCTCCACTTTCATGGTGCGCGGTGCGCCGGGGTTCGGCTGGTCGCTGCTGTCGGCGGCTTTGGGAATTGCCGCGGGCGTCGTCTTGCTTTGGTGGCCGCTCAATGGGGCGCTATCGCTGACGATCGTCTTGACCGCATTCCTCTCGATCGAAGGCATTCTGTCGATTTTTTACGCATTGGACCACAAGCGCGAATTATCGGGGCGCTGGGGCATGATGCTTGCGAGCGGGATCATCGATATCATTCTGGGGGGAATCATTTTCGCGGGTCTGCCCGGCACGGCGGCGTGGGCGATTGGACTGCTCGTCGGGATCAATCTCGTCTTCGGCGGATCCGCGCTGATTTCCATGGCTCTGCATGCGCGACAGGAGCGCGCGTCCCCAACCCCCAGCTAGCAAGCCGGGCGGATTGACAAAGCAAAGAAGCGGGTCTTGGCATGGTCGAAGGAAGATATGAAGAATTCGAGGGCCTTCGCGAAGACGAATCTTTCGGTCACGCAAGCGGCGCTGAAGACCGGAGTGAGATTCCGATCGATTCGGCGCAAGGCCGCCTAGCAACGGTGTCGATTGGGCAATGGCGCCGGCAGTTTTATGGAACCGCAGCCGGCAGGAGTGTCCTCTTTGTCACCAAGCATTGAATGGCACACGGAAGCCCTTCGGCGCTTTCCGCAATTGACCGATTCGATCGAGCGGGCAGACAACCCGTACACCGTCTGGATTGACTTGAACGCGGCATTTGCAACCGCCTACGCCGAGGACAACGAGTCGCTGATTCGTGCGATCTATGACTACGCAGGATGGTGCTGTCGGCAGCCCTCCGGAACGACCGCCGAAGACGATCTCGGGACCTGTGTCGCCTGTTGCTTCTTCGAGCATATTCCCATCGTACCGAAAGCGGTTCAAGACATGCCGCGCTGGTGGAAGCGCGAAGACGTGGTGTCGATGAAGGATATCTTCAGCTATCACGCAGGGCCGCAAGGGTACCAGCAGATTCTCGCGCGATTTGGCGAATCGGATGTCCGCCACGTCAAGCGGATCGAATGGGAATTGCAGAGCGCACCGCCGATTCCCTGACGCCCGTCCCCCCCGTTACCTCGTTCGTGACCCCGGGTGGGCCGGAATTCCCATGCGGTGTGCGGACGGTCTGCGGCGTGGACCGTCAATATCCGATCAATGGCGGTCGGGCCCGGTCGACCCACTGCCGGACCGTCGGACGACTCCATTGCCGCTTCGCGTAGTCGACGAGACGTCGCGGCACCGGGTCGCCGAGAACGACCAGGCGCTGGAGCATCATCGCAAGATCGACATCGGCGATCGACCATTCACCGAAAAGATTGTCGGCATGTTCATCGAGCAAGATCAGTGCGGCCGAGAATAGCTTCTCGGCGGCCTCGCGGGCATCCACAGAAAGCGCGGGACGCGTGGCGCCGTTGAACACGACAAACGTCGGGCGCTCCTCGCGAATCGGCGTGAGGTCGCTGCGCAACCATGCTTGCACTTGGCGCGCCCGCGCACGGTCGCGGCGATCGGCGGGGTAGAGGCGGATGCCCGGGAACGACTCGTCGATGTACTCGCAGATCGCGGACGACTCCGACAATGCGAAGCCGTCGTGAACGAGAGTCGGGACCCGCCGGGTGATCGAGGTGCCGGCGAATTTGGGATCTTGCTGCGCGCGCGCGACCAAATCGATGGATTCGATATCAAATGCGACACCCTTTTCCAGCAGGCTCACGAACACGACGAGTGCATAGGGGCTTGCAAAATTGGCGTCAACGTATAGGAGCATGCGGTCACCTCGAGGGGAGCTGTCATTCTAACATTGAGAGCGCAGCGTCAGGGTGCGCGTGTGTGCTCGGGCCGACAGGCGGCAAGGATGAACTCGAGGCGGCTTCGAATGGTCGGCGGCAGCGGAGCATGTGCCGCATGGGAAGCGTCAAAGCGGATGACGGGAATTGGCGACAGTGAGGGGCGGCGAAAACGGCGAGATGGAGGACTACAATTGTCGGTGCCGACGAATGACCATGTTCCCGGTGTCGTGTGGTGGGCAAAACGGAAGGCGGGGTCGATCGATGGCGGCATTCTTATTGTCTTGGAACCCAGAGAAGTACCTGTGGAAATCGCTGCGCAAGGACATTGTTCGGGTTCGGCGTAAGGGCTATCTCACGGGGCGTTGGTCCTGCGGCAATCGGGCGGACCTGCCGAAGGGCAGCGAGTTTTTTCTGGTTCGGCTGGGGCCCGCGTTGAAGGGGCTCGTGGGCCGCGGCGTGACCGCATCGTTGCCCTACGAAGACAAACACTGGGATCCGGAAAAGCGGCGGCAAAGGATCAAAGCACTGTACGTGAAAGTGCGGTTCACCGATTTGAACGAAGCGCCGGTCATTTCATGGGAGGAGCTGCAGCAGCGGCCCCTCGCGCGATTCAAATGGAGCGTCTTTGCAACCGGTGTCGCGCTCCCGGAGCTGATCGTTGGCGAACTCGATAGGCGGTGGACGGCGGCGAAGAAAAATGCGGAGCCGCCCGCACACGACACGGAATCGCAGCGCGATGGACGCGAAACGCCGAACCCTTCGGCTGACAACGAGATTGCAAGAGACTCGTTGCCGATTACGCGGGATTGGGTGGAGGATGCCATCATCGAGTCGCATCCGTTCGCCGGGGAACTGAAGGAGGAGATCGCAATATTGCGGGAAGCCGGAATCTCGTGGGTCGAAAAGGAAGCGCTGATTGTGGCGCGCCGCGGGGAGGGGGTTTTTCGGGACAAGATCCTGGGTGTGGAACCTTGTTGTCGCGTGACGCGTATCAAGGATCCCGATCATCTGATCGCGAGACATATCAAGCCGTGGAGTGAGGCGTCGAATGCGGAGCGACTGTCGGACAGCAATGGGCTGATGTTGGCGCCGCACATTGAACATCTTTTTGCCAAGGGGTTCATCAGTTTTACGGACAACGGAGATATCTTGGTCTCGCCGTGGTGTTCGCGTGCCGTGTTGACGGCGTGGGGAGTCACTCCGACCATGAACGTGGGTCCGTTTCAGATCGGGCAAAGGCCGTACTTACGGTATCATCGAGACTATTGCTTCAAGAGTTGAGCTTGGATCGACGGCTGCTGCGAATCGCGGCACTCAGTGCTGCGCCGCTGCCGCCCCGGCCCCGATGCCGTCCAACTCCGCTGTGATTTGCGGCGGCAGCGCCAACTGCGCGGCGGCCAGGTTTTCGCGCAGATGTGCGACCGACGCGGTGCCGGGGATGAGGAGGATGTTCGCGGCGCGGCGCAGCAGCCACGCAAGCGCGACCTGCATCGGCGGGACGCCAAGGCGGCCCGCCACATCGGTCAGAGTCGATGATTGCAGGGGCGTGAACCCGCCGAGCGGGAAGAACGGAACATACGCGATCCCGAGCCGGCCCAAGTCCTCGATCAATGCGTCGTCGGCGCGATGTGCGAGATTGTAATGGTTCTGCACACAAACGATTTCGCAGATCCGACGGCCTTCCGCAACCTGGGCTGAAGTGACGTTGCTCAGTCCGATATGGCGGATCAGGCCTTGGCGCTGCAGATCGGCCAGGACAGTCAGCGGCGCCTCGATCGATCCCTCTGCCGGATGATGTACGTTGAACATGCTGCGCAGATTCACGACCGCGAGCACGTCCAGGCCAAGATGGCGCAGATTGTCGTGGACCGCACGAATCAGCTCGTCGCGAGACATGGCCGGGATCCAAGATCCGTCCTCGCCGCGCCGGGCGCTGACCTTGGTGACGATGACCAGGTCGTCGCGATAAGGGTGCAGTGCCTCGCGGATGATCTGGTTGGTCAGGTGCGGGCCATAGAAGTCGGCGGTGTCAATGTGGTTCACACCGCCAGCCACGGCCTCGCGCAATACCGCCAGCGCCGCGTCGCGATCCTTGGGCGGACCGAACACGCCGCGTCCCGCGAGTTGCATCGCCCCGTAGCCGATTCGATTGACGAGTTGGCTGCCGAGCTTCGAGGTGCCGGATTGGTGCGCGAAGGACATGATGGCGGTTCCTCAGGAGGTCGATGGGCCGTCATGTTAGGCGCCCATTCGTCGTGCGACAATCCGCTATAATTAATACAGGCTGTACGAAATCGCGAACAATGAGCATCGATCTCAATGATCTGAAGGCATTCCTAGCCGTCGCGCGCGCGCAGGGCTTTCGCGACGCTGCGCGAGCGATCGGCAGCAGCGCCTCCGGGCTCAGTGAGGCGGTGCGCCGGCTGGAGACCAAATTAGGTGTGCGGCTGCTCCACCGCACGACCCGCAGTGTTGTGGTGACCGAGGCGGGAAAACGCTTGCTCGACCGACTCGAACCGGCGCTGAATGAGGTGCACGCAGCCCTCGACGTCGTGAATAGCTTTCGCGACCGGCCTGCCGGCACGCTGCGGCTGAATGTTCCGGTCAGCGCCGTGCGCTTGACGCTCCCTGCGATCGTTTCGCGTTTTCTTGCCGCGTATCCAGACATCCGACTCGAGGTGATCGCCGACGATAGCTTTGTTGACGTCCTTGCCGCCGGGTGCGATGCGGGCATTCGCTACGGCGAGCGACTGGAAAAGGACATGATCGCGGTACCGATTGGACCCCGGGTCCAACGCTTCGCCACCGCCGCGTCTCCCGCTTACCTTGACCGTTGCGGGCGGCCGCAACACCCCCGCGAGCTGCTCAAGCATGCCTGCCTGCGCGGCCGCTTCACCAGCGGCGCAACGCCGTTGTGGGAGTTTGAACGCAAAGGCGAGATCGTGCAGCTCGATCCGTCCGGACCGCTGCTCGTGCAGATTGGCGCTGCTACCGACCTCGCAGTCGAGGCGGCGCTCGCAGGTACGGGAATCGTGTACCTTTTCGAGGATTGGCTGCGCCCGCATATCGACGCGGGCGGACTCGAGGCCATCCTTGAGCCATGGTGGCAGCGCTTTCCAGGGCCTTTTCTCTACTATCCCGGCCGGCGCCTGGTGCCGGCACCGTTGCGCGCGTTCGTCGATTTCATCAAGTCAGCGCCGGCCGTGAAGCGCAGAACCCGGATTGCGCGAGTGAAATAGTCGGCTACCCGCAAGTCGCCGGTTGCGTCGGCGCCGGCGGACCGCGTTGCCTCATCGGCCTGCTACTCGAGCGCGAAACCGAGCAAGATGCGCGCTTTGCGCCAATCGCGCCGCACGGTGCGTTCCGTGAGACCGAGCATTTCCGCAATCTCGGTCTCGTTGAGACCTCCGAAATAGCGCATTTCAACGACCTGCACCAACCTGGGTTCGGATTGGCCCAACTCCTCGAGCACGTCATTGATGCGGATGAGCTGCTGCTCCGAGGTGTATGCCTCGTCGGCGACCTGCGTGTTGAGAGTGACTTGCAGCAGGTTGCCGCCTCGACGCTCGGCGCCGTGAGCGCGCGCCAGGTCGATGATGATGGAACGCATCACTTTGGAGGCATACGCCATGAAATGAGCCCGATCGCTGAATCGCAAGCGACCCGCGTTGAGGAACCGCAGGTACGATTCGTGTACTAGTCCGGTGGTTTCCAAGGTGTCGCCTCGCGGCGAGGCCTTCAATCGACGGTGCGCGAGCTGGCGCAGCTCTTGATACATTGCGGCCGTCAGTTTGTCGACGTCGGCACGATTGCCTGCATTGACAGCGTCAAATAGCTGCGTAAGCTCACTCATGCAGCGCGCCCGATAGGGGTAATAATAAGGGTAGTTCTCAAGCGGGCCGTCACCGATGTCTCGTAGCTTCGATAATCTAGCAGAATCTCGCCCGCCTGAACTCGCGAGTCCCCGCGGTGGCGCGCCGCTATCCTACCGCGGCCCGGATGCGCCGTTAGATTAGACATATTTGCAATGCGAATTTCTGTCGCACAACTGTCATCGCTCTCGAGTTTATTGGACCAGGGAATGGATTTGCCCGACGACGCCCGCGAACTATGGCTGCGGGACCTGTCCGAACCGTTCCCAGGCGCAAAACAAATCTTGCTCAAGATGTTGCATGCCGACCGAAGCGCCGAGGGCGAAGGGTTGCTCGACACGCTGCTCAAAGTTCCCCTGATCGACGATGTACCGAAGTCGAGCGATGGCGCTGTGTTCGAGCCGAACTCCCAGGTCGGCAACTACCGCCTGGAACGGCTGCTTGGCTGCGGCGGCATGGGTAGTGTCTGGCTCGCGCGGCGTACCGATGAACTCGTGAACCGGCTCGTCGCGCTCAAGCTGCCCCATTTGCACCTGCAAGGCGCGCTATTCGCGGAGCGCTTCGCGCGCGAACGCGACATTCTCGCGAACCTCACGCACCCCAACATTGCCCATCTTTACGATGCCGGTATCAGCGCCGAGGGCCAACCGTATCTCGCGATGGAGTACGTCGCCGGGCAGTCGATCACGCAGTATTGCGTCTCACACGACTTGAGCATCGCGGATCGCCTCGCATTATTCCTGCAGGTGCTGTCTGCGGTGCATTATGCACATACTCAGAACGTGATTCACCGCGACCTGAAGCCCTCGAACATTTTGGTGCGCGAGGGCGGCCAAGTCGTCCTGCTCGACTTCGGAATTGCCAAGCTGCTCGTCGAAGGTGAGGCGGGGGAAAGCGCTCTGACGCACCATGGAGGTGCGGTCCTGACACCTGACTACGCTTCGCCCGAACAGATCAGCGACGAAACCTTGGGAGCCGCGACCGACATCTATTCCCTCGGTGTCGTGCTGTATGAGCTGTTGTCCGGACAGCGACCTTATGAGTTCAAGCCGCGATCGCGCAGGGCCCTCGAGCAGGCAATTCTCTCGGCCGATCCGCGTCCGCCGAGCGAGGTCGTGACGAGCCAAACGGGAACCAAAGAGGCGACGACCGCTTCGATGCGAGTGCGCCGGACGCTGCAGGGGGATCTTGACACCATTGTGCTCAAGGCATTGAAAAAGCAGCCCGCGGAACGTTACCGCACTGCGAGCGACTTTGCCGAGGACTTGCGTCGGCTGCTCCGGGGCGAGGCGATCAGCGCCCGGCCCGACTCGCTTGCGTACAGGGCCAAGAAATGGACGCTACGCCACAAGCCGGCGCTACAAAGCGTGGCGATCACAATAGTCGTGATCGGCGCGATATTCGCCGGAGTAAGCGCGTTGCGGCCGAGGGCGGCGGGACCCGCCGTCTCGGTCTCGACGGTCGAAGTAGCGCCGGCGCCGACACCGCATTCGGTGGCCGTGCTGCCTTTCGTGGACATGAGTGAGGACAAGGGCCAGGAGTACTTCGCCGACGGCATGACAGAGCAACTCATCAATGAGCTCGCACAGCTGTCGAGTATCCGAGTGTCGGCCCGCACCTCGTCCTTCTACTTCAAGGGCAAGCAGTCGACTGTCGCGGAAGTTGCCAAGCTGCTGGGTGTGGCTTCCATCGTGGAAGGCAGCGTGCGCCGTGTCGGGAATCAAATGCGCATCACGGTGCAGCTCATCGATGCGGCGAGCGGGTTTCAGTTGTGGTCGCATGTGTATGACCGCGACATGCGCGATGTTCTCGACGTCGAGTCGAGCGTGGCAAATTCGGTCGCGCAGGCGCTGAAAGTGACGCTGTCGCCCGACGAATCTGCGCGATTCGCGCTGGGGGAAACCCGAAATCCTGCGGCGTATGAGGCCTATTTGCGCGCCGAACAGCAGCTCGCAAAGGGTCATGACAGCGAAGCGGTCACTCGCGGCGCACTCGCGTTGTTCGATCAAGCGATCGCGCTCGATCCCGGCTATGCGCAGGCCTATGCGGGACGCGCTCGCTCGCTCGCGACGCTTGCGGTGTTCAACGTCAACGCCGTTTCCCGCGACGAAGTAAGGCGCCAGGCGCTCGCGGCCGGTGAGCGCGCAGTTGCACTCGCACCGCAACTCGGTGAAGTGCATGCGACTCTGGCCATCACCCGCGCATACGGACTTCTCGATTTCATGGGGGCAGCGCCCGAGTTCGAGCGGGCCCTCGCACTGTCCCCGGGCAATGCGCGCGTCCAGCGTCTTTATGCGGAATTCTCGTCCTCGCTTGGCCATCATCTGCAGGCCATTACGGCGGCGCGGCACGCGGTCAGCCTCGATCCACAGAACGTTGCGTCCCATGTGACGCTGGGGCGAGTACTGCACAACGCCCGCAACTACCCAGATGCGTTGATCGAGTTTCGCAACGCCCTGGCGTTGCAGCCGGGGTCGAAATTTATCTCGGGCAACATTGCCGGAACCTTGGTTGCATCCGGTCAGCTGCAAGAGGCGCGCGCGTACTGCGAATCGAAGTCGTCGGCGCTCGATGAGGAAAATCGGCACTACTGCCTCGCGCTGACCTATCACCGGCTCGGAGCGCAACCGACTGCGGAACGCGAATTGGAGCAGTTGAAGGCGCTCGCCGGAGACGAAGCGGCGTTTGCTTACGCGGAAGTCTACGCGGAATGGGGCGAAACGCGACAGGCTTTGGCATGGCTTGCCACGGCCGACCAGCGGCGCGACCCCAGCTTGCAGAGCTTGAGAGTCAACTCTCTGCTCGACTCATTGAGGGATTATCCGGACTTCCACGTGATCGAGGATCATCTTCGATTGCCGCCGTGAAGCGCGGCGCACGCGCCGAGAACCACCGCGTCGGCCGCTAACAGCGTTCTATTGCATTTCCATGACCGCGGGAGTTCCGTCGGACCATTTAGTCACGGGAGTGAAGAAGGTCGTGACCGGCTCCGGATCGCCCTGCGCCGCAATGATCGGAGATCCGGCGAGATTCGCGCCCCAGGCGGCGGGCTCGGTGCGTGCGACAAAGAACATCAGATGCGGATGCCAGTGGCCGCCCGCGTCAGACAAGTATCCTTGCTTCGACATCATGTAGCCGATCGCGCCGGATTCCGGCAGCACAAAGGTGTTGGCGGCGATCGCGGCTCTCGTGCGCGCGAGCATCTCGGATTTCGAGACGCCGGCGAGAACCCATTTCGTTCGCTCGAGATAGGCGGGCAGTACCGTGCGGGCGGCGGCGGCGTTGAGGCAGATCGGCGCGCGTAGCTTGGGGTTCCAGAACTCGGCATCGCCGAAGTCGGCAGCCCAAGACCGCCAGACCATGCAGACGAAGCCATTGTTTCCCTTTGCGGCGGCCTCGTATCCGCGTATGCCGAGCGTCATCACGTCGGCCCCACCGGAAATCGATGGCGGCGCAGCGCTGCGCGCCAGAGTGACTTCCTCGGCTGCGTTCGTCATCTGGTATTGTGCGAGGGGCGCCATGGCAGGGTAGCGAGACGTTGCGTCATTGGCGGCGACCCCACCGACCGCATACAGTCCGAAGGCCACCCCGCATATCAGTCCAATCGCACTCGGTTTCGTCCGCATGGTCGCCTCCCCGCACTGATACTTCACGATAAGGTGAAGTATTGGACCGTCACGCGTGTTTGTCAACGGTGTGATGGAGCAGGGCGCTATTGATCGGCGCACGGTACAAAGATCGTAGATTCGACGAGGTGACACACCGGCGTTTCGTTGTGAGAATGCCGGCGACGGCCACAAATCCTCGGGGCGACGCCGCATTCCCGCCGCCGATAGGGTGCGGCATCGCCGGCGGGGCTCAGGTCGAGGTGTCCCCGCTGGATGCGAGACCGCCGGTTTTCAATTACTCGAAGGAGAAATTCTCATGTCCTGTCGCCCGGAAGTGCTCAAAGGTATCCCGCTCTTTTCGCTGCTCGATGACGATGAGACCGCGGTGCTGGCAGCCCAAGTCGAGTTGAAGACTTTTCAGCCACGCGAGCGAATCTATAAGACTGGAGACTCGAACGGCCAGGCCTACGTGATGATCTCCGGGAAGGTGCGCGTCACGGCGGTCGACGAGGACCATCAGGAGGTTGTCGTCGACGAGCCCCGGGACGGCGAGTTCTTCGGTTTCGCCTCGATGATCGAGCAGACTCCGCATCGAACGACTGCGATCGCGCTGGAGCAGACTACCTGTCTCGAGGTGTCGCGCGACGACATCGCCACCCTGCTGCAGCGTAAACCGCATGCCGGTATGGATCTTCTCACGACGCTGGCTCGGCAGTTTCATGCCGCTCAGGCGCTCGTGCAAATGCGCGTTACGCGCAATCCGAACGAACTCATCGAAGCGGAGTCCACGACCGGAGAACGCGTCGCCGACGACGTCGCACGGTTCGGCGGCTCGTGGACCTTCATCATCGCATTCGGCGTCGTGATGGTTGTATATACGGCGATCAACATCGCGCTTCACGACAAAGCCTGGGACCCGTATCCGTTCATCCTGCTGAACCTATTTCTATCGATGCTCGCCGCAATCCAGGCCCCGGTGATCATGATGAGCCAGAACCGCCAAGACACGAAAGACCGGTTGCGCGGCGAACTCGATTTCGACGTCAATCGCCGCGCGGCCTCGGACATCCAGGGACTCGCGCGCAAACTGAATCTGCTGGACGAAAAAATCGACGACGTTGCGGGCATGCTCCGCGCGAAAGGTATCGATTAGCAATGCGCGGTTGCCGATCCTTTGAATCGGGTCGGAGGCTCGGCGGCGACCGGCGGTCCCCCGACGTTGAGCTGAGCTCATCCGTCGGGGGACTTGGCGATTCGCCGCTTCAGGGTCCTGTCGAACTCGCTGCCGGAGCAATGGTGCCGAATAGACCGTTGTTCTCGTTGTCCGGGCCCGCCGAAAAATACAGCGCATCGGAGCTCGAGCCGCCAGCGCCGCCCAACGTCAAATCCCAGAGGCCGCTGATCGCAATCGGCTTGCCACCCGAATCTCTCAACTCATCGATAAAGCGTCCATCGCTGTCGAACACGCTGATGTGCCCGTTGCCGAAGTTGCCGACGAGGATCTTGCCGCTGTAGCGACCGAACGCAAAGGACGCCCGCGCCACTCCCCACGGTGCATCGAGAGTGCCGCGACTTGCGAATCGTCGCAACAGATGCCCATCCGTGTCGAACACATCGACGAATCCCCGTCCCGGTCCGGCGACGTCGTCGTGTTTCGTGGAGTCCTGCTTGGCGTAGGTGACGAACAGATCGCCGTCGATATTGGCGATGCCGAAAGGCGCGTAGCCAACCGGCAGGTCCGGATCGGCAAAGCCGCCGGCGGTGGTCGCGGGAGTAAACAGGCCGTCCGCGCCATTCGGCCCAAATACATCCACCGTCCCCGCGCGAAAATTGGTTGCGAACAAGAAGCCTCCGCTTGCATTGAGTCCGAACACCAGCCCCTTATAGACGGCGCCTGTCGCCGGACTCGGAGTTGCCGAATTGTCGACCGCGAGCACGGCACTGTCCGGCGGGCTGAGTCCACCGGCCCACGCAGATAGGGTCCCATCCTCGGTGTCGAAGATGAACACCGCCGGGATTTTGGTGCCCGGCACGAGAAAAGAGCTCGACGGGTTCCAAATGATGCCGGTGGGCGCGGCCGGCGTCGGATTTGGCGGGCTGTTCGGGTTGACGGCACTGCAGGAGCCGGTCGCCACGAAATTGCCGGGCAGCGGAATGGATACCTGAAGCCCCAGTTTCGCTCCATTGGCGCGATAGACGGTCGAGCAACCGGTTTGGTTGTCGTTGACCCAAAACGGACCGCCCGAGGGGGCAAATGCAATTCCCCATGCATCCTGCAGGACGGGATCCTGGGTCGCGGCCGCGCCGGCGAGGTTGGAGACCAGCGGAGCGACCACGTAGGAGTCGCGGCGTTCCCGCGAGTCGTCGTCGCCGGCCTGGAGGATCGCGGGGCCGGCTGCGACCGCGATGAGGGCTGCCGCGCCAAATATGCGAATGAACCGATCCATGAGTGCTTCTCCCGTTTCGTGGCTGGTTGTAAAAGGCCATCCGTGAGTTGCGCGAACGCCGAGCGGAGGTTGCGAGTCCCGAGCTTTTTTTCTCGGCGGGCGTCAACAAGCGAAATATTCTTGCAACATTGCGAGGATGGATTCGCGCCTGCGGCAACCCGATCGGGACGATGCGATCGCGCTGCAATCGGCGCGGTGCCCGCGCGGATTGCTCGGGCCCGCGGTCAGCGACGCAATAGCGAACGCAGTCGGGAGTTCACTTCGGGCGTGTTGTCGGATTCGACGATGCAGAGCTCGAGTTCGTGGGGAGCCGTGGAAGGGTCGCAGAGGTGGATGCGTTGACCGTCAAGCAGTTGGTCGCACCAAACTCTGACGTAGGGGAACGGACGGGAAGTCGGGCGACAAACGCCGCCGGCGTCGTTCTTGATGAACACGTCCTTGAGCGCCGGCAGCGCAATTCCTGCGCAACAGGGATCATTCCAACGGCGCCTGACGATGACCTCGGGGCCGGTGCGGCCGCTGGACACGCCGGCTTTTCTCACCGATGCATTTCAACCGCGAGCTTGGCGGCTTCGGGACCCGGAGCGCGCGCCGAGCGCAGCATCGACACCGCCGCATAGACGATGACGACGATTACCAGCCCGCGCATCAAGGTCAAGTGCTTGGAGATCAGTTGCACCAATGGAAACGCGCACAGAACACCGAGGACGCCGCCGATGGCAACGCCCGCGGCGCTGCCATGCGCGAAGCGCTTGGAGCGAAGAAAACCCAGACTCGCGACGGGAATCAGCACGCCGTCGCTCAAAAACATGATTGGGTATGCGGCGATCGGATGCATGCCGAGGATTCCGAGCAGCACCATGCTGGGCGCATAGTTGCCGATCCCGATGCACATCAGCGCGCCGAATATGCCGTTGGCGACGACAGCCACCGCAAAACGCCAGCCCGAGAGTCCGAGCGCCAGGCCGGATGGCGGGATTATCTCGAGCGCCGTCATCGCAAAGAAAAATGCGGCGATCAGCAGCGCAACGCCCATGAACAATTGAATCATCCGCCGAGGCATGCGGCTGACGAGACCCGATCCGAGCCACGCTCCGGCGCCCGCGCTGATCACCATGCTCGCCAGCAAAACCGGTTCCACGCCGAACGCACCGAAGAACAGCAAAGAGCCGAGAAAAGACGGAGCGAAACTCCCGACGTTGAGCGTGCCAGGGATCAATTCGTCGTCCGGCCTGCCGCGCAGCTTGAATGCCGCCGTGATCTGCGCGTAGGAGCCGATTCCGAGCGTATCGAGGAAGCTCGTGACGTAGCCTATGGCGCCGTCCGACCACGTTGGGCGCCCGTGCACGCGCCGCCGCAGCCAAACGACGATCCAACCAAGCAGCGCCGCGACGTTGACCGCGACCAAGACCGTCAGAAGTATGACGCGCGCCGTCAGCATGCAAGGTACTCGGCTATCCTCGGGATTGGCTCGCAATTCATGGCTGAGTTCTCCTCGAACGCCAATCCTACGCCGATTGCACCATCGCCTGTGACACGCAGGCGATCGAGCGGCGGCTATCGAACTTCCGATTCAGCCCAGGCTATCAGTTGCCGGAGTCCGTGCCGCTTGCTCTGCCGCCGTGCGACCGCAGCGCCGCTTCGCTCGCCTGAATCGCCTCGATCTCCGCCGAGACATCCAGCGAGCGGCTCAGTAGCCAATAGGCTCCGCCGGCGACGATCAGGCCCACGAGCCAGCCGACATCGAAGCCGCCGAGCGCCCGCGCCGCAGGACCCATGTAGACATCCGGCAGCACGAAGAACGGCAGTGTGGCGACGAAACCGAGGGCATAGGCGGCGAGTCCGCGCGCACCCCAGGCGCCGTACATCCCGGTCGGTTCGAAAAGGTCGATAATCGCATAGCGGCCGTGGCGAACGAAGAAATAGTCGACCAAATTGACCGAGGTCCAGGGAACTAGCAGATACAGCATGATCGTGAGCGTTGCGAACAGCAGCGCGATGGCGTTTTCCGTGATCGCGAAGGTGATCCCAATCCAACTCGCCGCGACCGCCATGATGGCAATGATCTTCAAGCGCAGCGAGGGCCTGATGTCGAACAGGGATGTCAGCGCAGTGACCACCGTCAGCATGCCGCTGTAGGCGTTGAGGCCCATCGTGGCCACGAGCGCCGTCACCGAGGCCAACGCCATCAAGACGCCGAATCCGGGAAACAAGGCCATCCCGGCATCATGCAGCGCCACGAGCCCGTCGGATGCGCCGAGGCGGGTGGCTAGCCACGCGCCCAGCGAGATCAGCCAGATCGCCGCCGAGGTCGCGCCGACGAACACCGCGGTGATGATATGTGCGGGCCGGGTCTCGCGGGGCAGGTAGCGCGAATAGTCCGAGACCGAGGGTGCGTACGTAATGTTGTAGGCTGCACTGGCTGCGAATTGCCCGAGGAAGGCGACCCAGGTGAAGCCACCGACCGCAAGATGCGGTGCAGGCACGTGTCCAGTCATGATGGCCAGGGTCAGCGCGCTATACAACGGCAGACACAGCCAGAAGCAGATGCGGAAAATCCGGTGCAGCCAGTCATGGCCGTAGATCGCGATGCCGACCGCGATTGCGGCAATGACGAGAGTCGTCACGATTTGATTCCATCCGAGGATGCCCTCCAGCCCCCGGGTCACCAGCACCGTGTCGGCCACATTGAAGCCGATGAAGGTAAAGAGCGTGCCGATCAGTACCACAACGACACCGCGATATCCGAACTGGGCGCGCGACTGAATCATTTGCGGCAGCCCGAGTTCGGCGCCCTGCGAAGCGTGAAATGCAACGAATATCGTTCCGAACAGAATCCCAAGCGCCCCGGCGAGCGACGTGTAGCCGAAGCTCAGTCCCATGCTGGGTCCGACGAAGCCGATCGCGATGGTAAAGAAGTGGAAATTGCCGAGAAACCAAAATGGTACCTGGTCGATGACGCGCCCGTGGCGCTCATGCTCGGCAATGTAGTCGATCGTCTTGTGTTCGATTGCCATGGGTCTACTCGCGCCCGAGCGCATCGGCCAATTCGGAACCCAGCGCCGCGAGCCTGCGGATGAATCCCCAGTCGAGGCCGCCATCGTCAGCGAGTCCGCTGAGGCAGGCAATGACGATGTCCGAATCCGGATACACCATCAACCACTGTCCGCCGTACCCGTTGTGTCCGATCCATGTACCGTCGGTCTCGAGAAAATTTCGGTAGTAGCCCTGACCGAGCAAACTGGGCGTGCCCTTGGCGCGCTGAGTGCGCGTGGCGTCAAGAAAGTCCCGGCTGCCGATGCAGGCGCCTTGCGCCGTGGCGCCCGCGCGGCCGAGAAACAGGCCGTAGCGGGCCAAGTCGCGCAGCGTCATGTGCAACCCGCCCCCGACGAACGGCGTGCCTGCGCGGTCGGTCGACAGATAGACCGGATCCGCCGCGCCAAAGCTCTCCACGAGGTCGATGAAATGGTCGCGCAGACTGCGACGGGTCAGCCGTTCGCAGATCCAGGCGATCACATCGGTATTTGCACTCTTGTAATGCATGGTGCGCTTCGAGTTCTCGCCCGCGCCGGCACCGATTCGGGCGAGGAAAGTCCGGATGTCGATATGTGCGGCACCATCGGATAAGCGCCATCCATGGGCATCCTCGAGCCGGCCCACGGTGGCGGCCGGATCATAGAAGTCCTCGCTGTAGTCGTTGACGACCGCCATGTCGAGCGCATCCTGAACCGTCGCGTCGGCGTAGCCGGGCCCGATTTCCGCGAGGTAGCTCGAGATCCGTTTCGCGGGATCGAGAAATCCCGATCGGATCAGCCGGCCCGCGATCAGGTGTGCGGCGGTCTTGCTGATCGATTGGATCGAATGGACTTGATCCGGGCCGAAATCACCCGCGTAGTGCTCGAGCACGACGCGCTGCCCAACCAATACCGCGATTGCGGTGAAGAACGGATGGCTGAGATACCAGCGCAGCGCATCGATGTCGTGGAGCTCAAAATCGAGGCAGGTCTCGAGTTCCAGCACGCGCGGAGCGCGAATCGACAGGCCGTAGCGGTGCAGCCGGTGCAGTTCCCGCAAGCCGTGACGCCGCGCCGTCGGCTGATCCCATTCGGCCTTGTTGTATGCGCCGATCGACAGCCCGCGCGGTTGAACTCCCCGTCGTTCCGGCGGTGCTCCGATCACCGCCCGATGCCTCCGACGAGATGCAGCGGCAGGGCCGGCCGAACGCCAGCCAATCCGCCCGGCCGGTGTAGGGCGGTCAGGGTGCCCGTCGAGATCGGCATGATGCAAACTCCTGTTCGGCGGCAGCGCCAACCGGTTAAAGACATTAACCTGCGCAAATCTAAACCACGGGTCGTGCCCGTGCAAGCGATGCGTTGTTGTTGTTTTGGTCGTCGGGCTCTGCCACAGTCTCGATCGGATTTTCAGGGGGGGGCGACTTATGACGAGGGCCGGAGCGCGGGTTGCACTGATACCGACGCGCCAGCGGATCCTCAACGAGGCGGAGCGCCTGATCGCTGTCAAAGGCGTCTACGGCTTCGCCTTGAGGGACATCGCCGGACCGCTCGGGGTGCGGGTGCCGGCGATCTACAAACACTTCAAGAGTCGCGACGACGTCATGGTCGAGGTCTCGCGCCGCTTCATCGCGCTGCTGTCGACGCAATTTCCGCTGCGCTCGGAACTCGCGCCGAGCGCCGCACTGCGCGCGGCGCTCGATGACTTCGTTGGATTCATGATGACCCATCCCGCGTATGTACGCCTGGCGCTCGTGGATTTCGCGACGCCCGGCGGGGGAGTGGACTACGTCAAGACCGCGGCCGGAGGATCGTTTCAGGACAACTTTCTCGAAGGGCCGCTCGCCTCGATGCACGCCCGCCTGCGGAGGCTGCTGCGGGCGGGTATCCGTTCAGGCGCATTTAGGGCCGTCGATTCGCCCGACCTATACCGGCTGATCAAAGCCTCGGTGCTGATCCGACTGGTGTTTCCCGATGATGCTGCGCTGCTGCGCCCCCCGTCGTCTGCCGAGGTTCGGGCAACCCAGCGCTGGCTCTGGGATATTGCGACCGGCTATCTCGCGCCGCGACACGCCGGTCGCGCGACACATTCGAGAGAAGGCCGCCCCGGCGCGGCGCGTCGGCCCGCGGCGGCCAGGAAGCGCTGATTCGGCGCACTCGGCGCCCGATTGACAGCTTCGTGAGGCTGCTGATAAATTCGCTGGGAGGTTAATCGCATTAACCAACCGATGACGCCTGCCGGAGCGCGCGCGAAGGCGACAGCGGGATGGGCGCGGGTTGGCGACCGGGGTCGGTGGCACAAAGCAATGAAGTACGGGTGCCGAGAGTCGGTGGCGCCGAAACTATCAGAGGGGAGTGACAACTCATGGCGGCAACTGCTTCGAGATCTCGGATCGTTGGATTCGGCGGCTCTCCTGCCAAGGGGCGGGTTCATTCGCTCAAGCCGGTGGGCCTCGCGGTGCTGGCCGCGCTCTACGGGTCAGCGGCGGCCGCCGATGACACGTCGCTGCAGGAAATCATCGTGACTGCGACCCGCCACTCGGAGTCTGCGCAGGATATTCCGGCAAGCATCACGGCGATCTCCGGAGAGTCGCTCGCGCAGGCGGGGATTGTCGACACCGCTTCACTTGCGAGGTCATTGGCGGGCATCAACGTGACTGACAAAGGCCCCTTCAGTGGGGTCAACGGCTCCGGCCTGATCATTCGCGGCCTCAACAGCGACTCGACGTCGGGTGAATTCATTCAATCCTCGCCGATCGTGCCGGCCGTCGCGACGTACGTCGACGATACGCCGCTGTTTTTCAGTCTGCGCCTGCAGGATCTCGACCGGGTCGAGGTCCTGAGGGGCCCGCAGGGCACCTTGTACGGGTCTGGTTCCCTCGGCGGTACGATTCGCTTCGTGCAAAATGCGCCGGATCCGACGGCGTTCGACGCAAAGGTGGAGGCAGGCCTCAGCGACACGGCGCATTCCCACGCCTTGAACTACGACGTGAGCGGCATGTTGAACCTGCCGGTGTCCGATACCATCGCCGTTCGATTTAACGCGGGGTACACGGAGCAGGCCGGCTTCATCGACATGCCGAACCTCTATGCGCTCGACTCCACCGGCGCGCCGCTTGCCGCGCAGCCCGGAAATCTGCTGAGTCCGCCGCAAACCTACTCGCGCGACGGCGTCAATTCGTACGAGTACCGATCGTTCCGCGCCGCGGCGCTGTGGAAACCCAGCGACGAATTTCACGCCGAGCTCTCGTATTACTACCAGCTGGCGTCGGCGGACGGCTACCCCTATGCGGCTCCGTTTTACGGAGTGAACGCGCTGTCCTCGAGCGATTATGTGCCGGCAACATCGAACAATCCGGTGGACGTCGTGGCGCTGACCGTCGAATACGACATGGGATTCGCGACGCTGACGTCCAACAGTTCCTGGGCGCACCACCAAAGCACGACCAGCGGCGATGTGACGTCGCTCTACGATTTCTTTCCGTTCTATCCGGCGCTCTATGGCGCGAACCCGCGCGCGCTCGTGGTCGGGCACCAGGGATTTGACGACAAGCCCTGGGCCCAGGAGATTCGGCTGGCGTCGAAGACCGGAGGTCCGTATGAGTGGGTCGGCGGCTTGTTTTACAAGAGCGAAACCACCGATATCCAGGAGCACGATTATTATCCGGGCTACCTCGATTACTACAATGCTTGCGTGCCAATGTATGGACCTGGCGACGGCGTCAATCCGTCCCGGTGCGGAATCGGCGAGACCTCCTATACGAATCCGCTGACCACCATCGACGGCATACCGATCAACAAGGATCAGGCATACATCGGGGACTTCGAGACCCGCTACACGGATCTCGCGGCCTTCGGCGAATTCACGTTGCACCTGTCCTCGGCATGGAGTTTGACGGGCGGAACGCGTGTTTTCCGGCAGACCGTCGCGCAGTCACAGCAGACCGGCTTGTTGTTCGACGGCCCGCAGTACATCGCCAACGAATCACAAAGCGAGGCATGGGAAAAGGCGCTTTGGAAAGTGAATCTGGCTTACCGGATCGACGCCAGTAATCTGGCGTATGCAACCTGGTCGCAGGGGTTCCGTCGCGGGGCGGTCAACGCCCTGCCGCCGACCGAAGCGGCCGTGGGCTATGTGACGCCTCCGCAGCTCTCGAAGGTGAGCCCCGATACCGCCGACAACTACGAACTCGGCGTCAAAGGCACGCTCGAGGATCGATTTCGCTATTCGGCGGCATTGTTCGACATTGCGTGGCACAACGTCCAGCAAAGCGCGTTCTTGACCCCGCTGGCGTTGCCGGGGGCGATCAACATCGGCGAAGCCTACAGCCGCGGATTCGAGACCGAGCTGGTCGGACGGCTGACTCATCACCTGACGGCGCAGTTCGACTACACCTACAATCAGACCAAGCTGACTTCGTACAATTCCTTGGTGAATGTCGGATTGTCGGTTCCGCCGCCGCCATCGGGGTCGACCTTGCCGGGAACGCCGAAGAACACCGCGGCCCTCGCGCTCTCTTACGATCACCTGGTGGTGGGCGACGGCGAGCTGCGCTTCGCAGCCGATGCGCACTATCAGAGTTCACAGCTGCCGGCGCTGTCGGCCACGGTGCCGACCGTGCCTGGCTATACGATCGTCGGCGCGCGGGTGAGCTTTACGCAGTCGCACTGGGAGTCGACGTTGTTCGTCGACAATCTCACCGATGCAATCGGTATCAATTCCTATACGGATCCGGTTCAGTGGGGCAAGTACTACCAGGCGCTGGTGTCGACGCCGCGGACGATCGGCGTGAAGATCGCCTATCGCGTCAGATAGCGCGGTCGCGCACGGCCGCCCGCATCCGCAGGACTAGGGATTGGTCGTTGCGCCGGGGTGATCCGGCCGCAGGGCGCGCATCCGAACGATCGACCCGCGCTCAAAGGTCACGACAAAACTTTCTCCCTCGGAGCGTGCAAGCTTGACCTGGGAGGGTCCGTGATCGCGCGCCGCCTCGAGATCCGCCACGTGCATGAGTTCGATTGAACCGGCCGGCATGAACACCAGGGGCGGTGCGTCCCGTTCGATGAGCTTGAAACTGCCGTTTCCCTTGGTCGGTACGCGTTGCAACCACAACAGGTAGCGAACCCCGGTTTCTACGCGGATCTTCTTGGTGAGTATCGGATAAGGGCCCATGGGGCCGTAGGCGTTCCAGGCCCGGACGACTTGCGCCTTGCTGCAATCCGGATCGACGCATGCTTGCAGGATCAGGTATTCGTCCGAATAGATTCGCAGCGGCTCGATCAACAGCCAGTCACCGGTGCGAAGTGCGGCGGGCGGAACGATGACGCCCCGACGATTGGGGTCCTCGCTGAACGCGTTGGAACTCTCGTACCCGCCGCGTTGGCTCTGGAACCCCGCATCCGTGGGCGTGGCGAGAGCCATCGCCAGCGCCGGAGGGGTCATGCAAAGGAGCAGACTCGATATCGATTTGGCGATTTGAGCTGACATCAATGTCTCCTCAAAAACATCCGAATGGCCGCCCGATCTTACGCCCGGGATTTCGCAAACCAACGGGGAGGCGGAAAATTAATCCCGTCCGGCGCCGCCCCGCGGGCGGAGCCGCAGTTCGCGTCGTACGTTGTTCCATGCCGCCAGAGAGCCCAGGTCAAAGACAACCAAATTGGAATCGAGAACAGCAGCCAGGGCTGGTTTTGCTGCGCAGTGCCCCCCACTGCATGCAACAGCACGGCAACTGCAGCGGCAGCCAATTGGACGCCGAGCATGGCGACGACGCCAGCGCGAGACCGCAGCACCGCGAAGACCACGCCAGACGGGGTGCAGCAGCGCAAATGCCAGCGGATGAAATAGCAGCAGATTGGCATTTTCCCAAGCGGCGCGATGCAATGTCAGTGTCCACAGGCCGAGCAGAAACACGCCGGTCAACCCGGCGAATGTCACGAACAGCGAGCCCAGGATCGCGGCGCCGAGCGGGGCGCGACGGCGCGCGGCGACGATCAGCAATCCGAAGGCGACGCCCGCGATCGCCAGCGGCGGTCGCAGGTCGGGTGGTTGCAAGCGCGGCGCCGGCAGGCGATCCGGCGCGACGAGTTCCTCCGCGGAGACGAGCAGCCGCGAGGCGCCATCGCCGTCGTCGATGCGCACCGAACGCAGTTGCTGCTGCAAGACGACCGGCAGAAAGCTCTCTTGCCAGGCGTTCAGCGGCTGGTCCGAAAATGGTCCAAGTCCGAGGTTCATCAGCAACATCAGCCAAGGTTGCGGGCTCATCAGCCGGTCGATCTGATCGCGATAGGTCATCGCGGCGGGGCGTTCGGACAGCTGCCGCTGCAGCTGACCGCCGAGCACGCGGTCGAGCGCGTCACGCACACGCGTGCTGCAATTGTCGATCAAGTAATCGTAATCATAGCGGAGGTTTTCAGGGCGCAGATTCCAGATTAGATAGTTGCGCAGCGCCGCCGCTTGGGTTGGGCTCAACGCGAGCCGCTGGCGGATTACCGAGCGGCCTTCATCGACGTACATTTGCTGTTCGTCGCCGACACGCTCCGCGTCAATCATGTAGTGCATGCGGCCACGCGCGAAGTTGAGCAGAAAGCCGCGCTCGTCGAAATCGAAAACCCCATAGTTGAAGCTCACCGCATCGCCGCCGGCCTTGTCGCGAACCTCGATGGAGTTGTGTCCGAAGCGCTCCCAGTAGATCGCGCCGGGTCCGTAGGTCAGCAGAAAGATCTCGAGCTGCTCGCCCGGCGCCGCGACGATTCCGGCCTCTGCGCGGCGTGCACCCGTCGCGATCAAAGCGATCAACAGCGCGGCGGCGGGTAGCAGGGATGGACGGTGCAGGAGCATGGGGCTGCTCGCATCTTAGCGAATTGCGCTCCATCTTTCCGAATCGGCGCTTCCATCGCGGTGAACCGTTCATGCCGGGGACAGCTCTTTTGCCATCGTCTCGCGCATCGGTCATAGTAGATTTCGATGGCTGGACCTTGAATTCACACTGCCGGTGCAAACCATGTCGAACCCCGCGTCTCGAAGCTTCCCGCTGTTCATCAATCGCTGCTTGGCGATCGTCCTTGTGGTGTCGGCGCCGCTCGCCGCTGCTCGGGCGGCACTGCCCCGTTTCCCGCAGCCATTCGGTGACCATATCGTGTTCGTTGCAAACGGCAATGTGTGGTCCGTCGCTCGCACCGGCGGCACCGCGGTGCGCCTCACGAGTGCACCGGGTCAGGACATGCTTCCCCGGGTGTCGCCCGACGGCCGGTGGATCGCCTATACGGAGGCGAGCAAAGCGGGCACCGACATCTGGGTGATCCCCGCGGCCGGCGGAGCGGCGCGGCGCCTCACCTTTCATGCCGCGACCGAGGCGGGCACCGGCGGCCGCCACGGGCCGGACAATATGGTGGTCACTTGGACGCCGGATTCCCGATATGTCGTCTATTTGTCCAAGCGCGACCAATGGAATTCCTGGATTCAAAACCTCTATGAGGTTCCGGTCGCGGGCGGACTGCCGACACCCATGCCGATCGACAGCTCGGTCGGCTTGGCGACGTATGGGCCCGACGGGCACACGATTGCCTACAATCGTATCTTCCGAAATTTCCGATCTTGGAAGCGCTACAACGGCGGCCTCGCGCAGCAGCTGTTCACGTACGACTTCGACACGCGTGAGCTCAAGCAGCTGACGAATTGGTCGGGCACCAATTCCTCGCCGATGTGGTACGGCAATCGCATCTATTACCTCTCGGACCAGGATGCGCAGCGTCGAGCCAACATCTGGGTCATCGATCCAGCGACGCACCAGACCCGCGAAGTCACGCACTTCACCGATTACGATATCGATTTCCCTGCCCTGGGCGGCGACGCAATCGCTTTTCAGCAAGGCGGCAAACTCTATCGTTTGGATCTGCCCGGCGAGCACCTCGAGGAAGTTCCGTTTTCGATCCCGGATGACGGATTGCGAACCCGTCCGCACGTCGCCGATGTGAAGGGTGAAATTCGCGCGATCGATCCCGCGGGGCAGGTCGACTTTGCATTGGCGCCGAACGGCAAGCGCACACTGTTCTCGGCGCGGGGCGATATTTTCAGCGTACCCACCGAGAACGGCGCAACGCGAAATTTGACCAACACGCAAGGCGCGGACGAAGACCATCCGGCTTGGTCGCCGGACGGTCGTATGATTGCCTACACCACCGATGCCGGTGGCGCGCAGCAAATCGCGATTCGGCCGGCGGAAGGCGGTGCGGAGAAGGTCTTGACGTCGTTTGCAACGGGTTATTTTTACGGCCCGGTCTTTTCCCCCGATGGGAAGACGCTCTCATTCTCGGATGGCGAGCACCGGCTCTGGATCGTCGGCACCGAAGGGGGAGCCCCGAAACAAGTCGCGCAGGACAAGCTCACGGAGATTCACGATCAGGCGTTTTCGCCGGACGGCCGATGGATCGCGTTGAGCCTGTCTGCAGTCGGCCGCCGCCGCGACCTGGCACTCTACGAGATTGGGACGGGCAAATTGACCCGCCTCGGAGACGGCGGCGAAATCGATTCCAATCCCGTATGGTCGCCCGACGGAAAGTATCTTTATTTCACTTCGAGCCGGCATGAGAATCCGGTCGGATCGGACATCGAATTCGATTTCGCGCTCCTCAAGTCGGCAGGAATCTACGCGATCCCGCTGACGCGGGACACCGGCTCACCGGTCGCGCCGAAGTCCGACGAGGGCAGCGGCGCGTCCTACGATGGCCCGTCGACGCCGGCGAATGACGCCAAGCAGGAAGCGGGCGCCAAACCCGGCAAGGACAGCCAGAAGAAGTCGGGCGACGAGACGACGGCGGCGCCCGAGCCGGTCGGCCCGATCAAGCCCATGCGGATCGACCTAGACGGGCTGATGACGCGGGCCGTCGTCCTGCCGATCGACGCGGCAAACATCGCGCAGTTCGACGTTCGCGGGGATCGCATTTTCTATCTGACCCAGCCGCTCGGACTCATCGACGGGACGCTCAGCGGCGAGAAGTCGGCGCTGCGCTTCTTCGACCTGAAGACGCGCAAAGCCTCGCTGCTCAGCGAGGATGTGGACAGCTATTCGCTGTCGCACGACGGGCAGCGCGTGCTGGTCCGTCACGAGAAGGATTACACGGTGCTGGCAACCAAGGCGGACGCGGCCAAGGACGCCGATACCAAGAAACAACTCAAACTCGATCATTTGCGCGAACTCGTCGATCCGGCCCAGGAGTGGGCCGAAATGTTCGACAACGCCTGGCGGCTGGAGCGCGACCTGTTCTACTCGCCGCTCATGAACGGGGTGGAGTGGAAGGGAGTGCACGAGCGCTACCGGCCCTTGTTGCCGCTTGCCGGGTCGCGCGAGGATCTGAACTATCTG
Source organism: uncultured Gammaproteobacteria bacterium (assembly GCA_963782845.1). Classification (GTDB taxonomy): domain Bacteria; phylum Pseudomonadota; class Gammaproteobacteria; order Steroidobacterales; family Steroidobacteraceae; genus Bog-1198. Next base: position 450,404 of record CAWALM010000006.1, read on the forward strand.
ATCGGGGAAATGCTTGGAGAGATCAGCAACTCGCATACCTATGTCGGCGGCGGCGACGACGGCGATACGACGCCGGCCGCACACAGCGCGTTGCTCGGCGTGGATTGGACGCTCGATGCCGCCTCCGGCCGTTACCGCTTCGCGACGATCTATCCCGGCGACAATACGCGCAGCGATTACCGCAGTCCGCTCGCTCAACCCGGTCTCAACGTCAAGGCCGGCGACTACCTGTTGGCGGTCAATGGCGCCGAATTGAAGGCTCCGGCCGATCCAGACAGCTTGCTGCTGCTTGCCGATGCCGACACGACCGTGGAGCTCACGGTTGCCGAGCGGCCCGATGGCGCGCGTCGGCAGATCGTCGTAACCCCGATCGGCAAGGAGATCAGTCTGCGGGAGGCCGCCTGGATCGCACACAATCGCGCGATCGTCGACAAGCGGTCCGGTGGGCGCGTGGGCTACGTTTATATGTCCGACATGGAGCAGCTCGGCTTGCAGCAATTTGTGCGCCAGTTCTACGCGCAGCTCGGCAAGCAGGCGCTGATCATGGACGACCGGTGGAACGGCGGCGGTTTCATCGCGCCGTTCGCGGTCGAGCGGTTGCGCCGCATGCTGGTGGCGCTCGCCGCCAATCGGGAAGGGGCAATTGCGACCGAACCCCTCGAGGTGTTGAACGGCCCGAAAGTGGCGCTCCTTAATCATTGGTCGGCTTCCGACGGCGACATCTTTCCGTATCTATTCCGGCTCTACGGTCTCGGCAAGCTCGTCGGCACGCGCTCTTGGGGCGGCGTGCGCGGAATTCGCGGCTTTTGGCAATTGATGGACGGGGGCTACATCACGATTCCCGAGGATGCGATCTACACGCTCGACAGTCAGTGGGCAATCGAAAATCATGGAGTCGAGCCCGACCTCGAAGTCGAGAACCTGCCGGCCGATTCGCTTGCCGGCCGCGATGCGCAGCTCGAGGCGGCGATCGACCTCATGATGAAGGCGATCGCTGGTAAGCCGAGCGGGCTGCCTGCTCCGCCTCCTGCGCTGCCGGCTTACCCGGCGAATGGGATCGTGCCGACCCAACCCTAGCGCCGTATCGGGCCAAGGGCCCCGGAGGTGGAAGACAACGCTCGAGGATATCGGGGGTTGCCCGAATTGATCAGAATTGCGGCGGTGGCACGCCAGGATTCCGCGCGAAGCTCGGTAAAAGCGGAGGCGGTCCTGTGTATGAGACTATCGATCTGACGTTGCAACTGCCGCGAGCCCGTCGTGGGTGAGAAACTGCGGCAGTTCATGCTGCGCGCCGGCGCAGTCGCGCTGGGCGCGGCTGCGACTGCTTCGGTTGGAATCGCGGGTATTTATCTCTACTTGAGGCCCGGATTGCCCGATGTCGGCGCTCTGCGCGACATCCGGGTACAGGGGCCGCTGCGGATCTATTCGCGAGACGGCAAGCTGATCGCCTCGATCGGCGACCAGAGGCGCATTCCCGTGCGCTACGACGAGGTCCCGCCGAAGCTTGTCGAGGCAATTCTCGCAACCGAAGACGATCGGTTCTTCGAGCATCACGGGGTCGATTGGCGGGGAGTCATGCGCGCGATCGTCGACGACCTGCGAGCCGGGCGCTTTCGCGAGGGAGCGAGCACGATCACGATGCAGCTGTCGCGGGACGTGTTCTTGAATTCGCGGCGCGATATGAAGAGAAAATTGAGCGAAGTCGCGATTGCGCTGCTCATGGAAACCCAGTTCACGAAACAGGAGATATTCTCTCTGTATGTGAACAAGGTTTTCCTGGGAGAGCGAGCGTATGGAGTGGGAGCCGCCGCCGAGGTCTATTTCGGCAAGACGCTCGATCAGTTGAACATCGCGGAAATGGCGACTTTGGCCGGGATTCCGGCCGCTCCGTCGTTGTACAACCCGGTCGCGAGCGCGGCGGCGGCCACCGCGCGACGCGCTCACGTGCTGGGGCGCATGCGCGACCTCAAATACATCAGTGAAGCGGAGTACGCGACCGCGGTTGCGACGCCGGTGGAATCACGGCTGCATGGTCCCGCAATCGAGCTCGACGCGCCATATGTCGCCGAGATGGTTCGCAGTGAAATGAGAAGGCGCTACGGCGATGACATCTACAACGCGGGCTACCGCGTCTATACGACGATAGATTCGCGCTTGCAGAGCGCGGGGGTGGTGGCGCTGCGTACGGGATTGCTCGAATACGACCGGCGCCACGGCTGGCGCGGCGCGACGGGCAAGCTGGATAGGCAAATTTTGGATTCGACCGACAACATGGATCTGGCGCTCGCACAGATCCCGGCGATCGGCGGGCTGCGGCCGGCGCTCGTGCAAAGTGTCGCCGGCAAAACCGCCGAGATCTACGTCAAGGGCCTCGGATCCGTGACCATGCCGTGGGACAGGCTCTCCTGGGCGCGGGCCGAATTGCCGGATGACTCGCTTGGGTCGCCCCCGGAGCAGGCATCCGACATCTTCGCCGCCGGCGACCTCATCTACACCGAGGGCGAATCGCCGGGCGCGCTGCAATTCGTCCAGGCACCCGAAGCGCAAAGCGCGCTGGTGTCGGTCGATCCACGGGACGGTGCGGTGGTCACGTTGGTGGGGGGCTTCGATTTCTACCAGAGTGCGTTCAATCGCGTCACGCAAGCCCGCCGACAACCCGGTTCCGGATTCAAGCCCTTTATCTACGCCGCGGCATTCGACAAGGGCTATACGCCCGCGAGTGTGTTGGCGGATGCGCCGCTCGTCATCAACGCTGCCGGCGACGAGGTCGCGTGGCGACCAAAGGACAGCCATGACGGGTTTCTGGGGCCGGTGCGGCTCCGCGAAGCGCTGACCCGATCGCTGAATCTCGTAACGGTTCGCCTGTTGCGCGACATCGGGTTGAATTACACACGCAACTACGTCCAGCGCTTCGGCTTCGAGAAGTCACAGACGCCCAACGATCTCACGCTCGCGCTCGGCACCGCGGCCGTCAGCCCGCTGCAAATGGCCGTGGCCTACTCGACGTTCGCAAACGGCGGCTATGCGGTCAAGCCATACCTCGTCGATCGGATCGACGATGCAAACGGCAAGGCGATCGCGCAGGCGGCACCGGCGATTGCCTGCAGCGCCTGCGCGGACACGAGTGATCCGCCACAGCGCGGCGCTCGAGAGCCGAGCACCCGATCGCGTGTCTGCGCGATCGACGAGGCGCCACACGGCGCCAAGACCATCCTGGCGCCGAGCAAGCTCGCGCCGCGAGTCATTCGGCCGCAAGTCGCGTATCTGCTCGCCGACATGATGGCGGACGTGACGAAACCGGGCGGCACGGGAGCGCGCGCCAGGGTCTTGAACCGCGACGACATCGCCGGCAAGACCGGCACGACCAACGATCACAATGATGCATGGTTCAACGGGTTCAACGGGGACCTGGTCACGTCGGTTTGGACCGGATTCGATCAGGCGCGCACGCTCGGCGCGGGCGAGGATGGCGCCGCGGCCTCGTTGCCGACCTGGCTCTATTTCATGCATGCGGCGCTCGAGGGCGCGCCGCGACACGGCGTGCCGGTGCCGGATGGCATCGTGACGGCAAGAATTTCCGCCGCGTCCGGCTTGATTGCAAGCGCGGATGATCCCAATGCAATCATCGAGAAATTCATCGAAGGCAATCTTCCCAGGTCAGAATCGGAGGAGGGCGCGGCGAGCCGCATCGCAAATCGCGATGCGGCGAAGCCGCTGTTCTGACGGCAGTACGGGTGCCGATGTCGGAATCAGTCCACCGAGCCGACGAGCGGCTTCGAATTAATCGAGCGACCGAAATGGAGTAAAATGCACGCGTCGATCCGCCAGTCAGGAGCGCAGGGGATGAGGATTGATCCGTAGCGCGGCCCGCGGCGTACTCTTCGACGCCTATGGGACGCTGTTCGACGTCTACTCGATTGGCGCGCTCGCGGACGAGATGTTTCCGGGTAAGGGCGCCCTGCTTGCGGCTCTGTGGCGCGACAAGCAGGTCGAATACACGCGGTTGCGAACGCTCAGTGACCAGTACGCCGATTTTCTGACGGTCACTGAACAGGCGTTGCGCTACTGCTGTGCGCGTATGCGCCTCGATCTCACCGCGGACCACGTCCGTCGGCTACTCGAACAATATCGACGGTTGACCGCCTTTCCCGACGTGCTTCCTACCGTCGCCAGTCTGCGCGCTCAGGGGATCCCTCTCGCGATCCTCTCGAATGGGACTCCCGAGATGCTCGAGAGCGCCATTGCGGCGGCCGGGTTGGAGCGGCAATTCACCCACGTCTTGAGCGCAGACCAGGTGCGCCAATACAAGACATCTGCTGCGGTCTATGATCTCGGCGTCGCCGCGTTCGGTTGTCCCGCCGCGCAGCTGGTGTTCGTATCCTCCAATGGCTGGGACGCCTGCGGCGCGACGTGGTTCGGCTACCGCAGCTACTGGGTCAATCGGGGGGAGACCCGCAGAACGGCTCGACATCGTGCCGAGCGGTGAAGGGCGCAACCTTACCGATCTCATCGAGTTTCTGCGCGCAAATTGACTGGTCGGCCTCGCATGCATCGGCAGGAGATCACTGGCAATGCAAGGTAAATGAGATCCTGTTAGACAGAGAATGCGGCGGATCGGTGTGAAGTTCCATCCAGCCGTTGTAATTCTGAAACTGCGGCAGATTGGCGCCCAACTGCCAGTCCGTAGTGATCGATTCGGAGTGACCGCCGCCGGGCAGCGGCCGCGTCGCTGACGGGCCGCGCGCCCCATCATTCCTGAGGAAAGCGTAGCTGATCGATGTCGGCTCACTGCTGACGATACCCCAATCGAACTTCAAGGACACGGGACAGGGGCCCGTGTACTGATAGTCCCTTGCGATGCGGCCATTGGCAAAGAACGCGGATCCGCCGACCCGCACGCTCGCGGCAGCGGTGGGATTGCCCCCACAATGCAGCGTGAAGTTGATCCGTTGAGAGAGACGGGTCGGCGATTCGACGACCAGTTCGACCCAGCCGCGATAATTGGAGAAACTCGGGGTGTTCGCGCCGAGCTCCCAGTCATCGTATATCGGTGTCGAGCGGCCGCCGCCGGCCAGCGAGATGCCGCTCGAGGGCGAGGTCGCGCCGTCATTTCTCAAGAACCCATAGTTTGCTTCGGTCGCATCGCTGCTGACGACGCCCCAACCGAACTTCAAGGCTACCGGGCAGGGTCCGCTGTACTCGAAATTCTGTGCGAGTTGTCCGTTCGCGCGCAGCGACCAACCGCCGATGCGCATGCCCGCTTGCGTCTGCTTCGGCAAGACGAGGGCCGCGATCGTGACCGCGACGAGTGTAAGCAACGTGGATCGGCCGCCGAGAAAATGGGAGTTCATGGGTTGCAATTCCTTTGCGAGCCAGAGCCGCATATTTACACCGAAATCGCAGTCAAATCAAATTCGGCATAATCACAATCCATCATTGCGCGGTCTTGAATTTCTGCCAGATGCGGGTAATCGCGCGCATTTGCTCCGGAGAGTCTTCCGTTTGCACGAACAGCCGGCGGCGCACCTCAGGCGGAGGGTAGATCATCGGATCGGACGCGATCGACGGATCGAGCAGCGGCGTCGCGGCCGCGTTGCCGTTGGCATTCCTGATGAAGTTCGAATCCTCGGCAATGACTCGCGGATTCATGAGGAAGTTGATGAACGCGTGGGCATTGGCCGGGTGGGGAGCATCCTTCGGAATCGCCAGCAGGTCGAACCACAGCAGAGAGCCTTCGTCGGGAATCGCATAGTCGATGAGATTACCGTTCTTGGCTTCCTTCGCGCGTTCGCGCGCCAATGCGACGGTGCCGCTATAGTCGAGCACCACGCAAACATCGCCGTTTGCGAGGGCTTCGGTGCCGATCGAAGAGTCGATGTTGCGGATGTAGGGCCGGATCGAGGTCAATAGCCGCTCGACGCCGGCGAGGTCTTCCGGGCGCGGAGCGTTGGGGTCCTTGCCGAGATATTTGAGCGCCAGGCGCACGACGCCCGCGGGTGCGTCGAGCAGGTTGATCCCGCAAGGCGCCAACTTGGCGGCAAACGTCGGATCGAAGATCAAACGCCAGCTGTTCACCGGCACACCCGGGAGCGCTCGCGCGAGCGCTTTGACGTTGTAGCCGATCCCGTACGTGCCCCACATGTAGACGACCGCGTGGGCATTGCCGGGATCGTTCTGTGCGACTCTCGCCATGATCGCAGGATCGAGATTCACGAGATTCGGAAGCAGTGTTTTGTCCAAGGGAAGGTAAGCGCCGCCGCGAAGCTGCCGCTGCAAGAAAGGCGCGGTCGGTACGACGACGTCGTAACCGCTGTTCCCCGTCAACATGCGGCCTTCGAGAGTTTCATTGGTGTCGAAGTACGTGATTCGGACCTTGATACCGGTGAGCTTTTCGAACGAGGCGATCGTGTCCGGAGCGATGTAATCGGCCCAATTATAGAAGTTGAGCACCGGCGCCTCGCCATTACTCGCGGCCGATCGCGCAGCCGGTGTGCCCGTGTTCCGGCCGCCGCAGCTGACCGACAGCAATGCCGACAGGCAGAGGACGGCGATCGCCGCTAGGCCCCGTCGATTGCGCGAGCTTGTTCGCACCGAGTGCATCATTGAACCTCGCATTGATCGCAGCCGAGCAAATCCCGGAAAGGCCGTCGCGGTGACTGTAAACTAGCACAGGTTTATTCGCCGGATCGGCGCAATGAGGAGTCAGGTCGCGTGAATTCAGCGTGTCGATCTCGGGAACTGCTGTTCGGTGCATTGGCGACGATTGCGGCGCTCGCGGCGGCGTATGCGCAGGTCCCCGATTTCGAGGTGCCGACGCCGGAACCGGCGGCGGCGAGCCTGCCTGCGGGGCTCATCTCGGGCACCGATTTCATCGTGCGTGAACCGGTCGGCGTCGACGGCCTAATGCACCACTATGAGTTGCAGAGCCGATTCGGCAATTATTCCGCGTATGGGCGCAGTGCGTTGCAGATACGCGTACGCGAGGTCGAGGCACTGACGCAGATGTCGAAAAACAACGACCTCGACATCGCCGTCAACGCCGCGGTTCGCCAGCTGCGAAATCAGGCCGACTCAATCAAACAATTGGCGACCCATCCGGTGAAGACCGTGACTGGAATCCCCGTCGGCATCGCGCACTTGCTCGGTGGCTACAGAGCGCAGGCCGACGAGGTCGCGGACAGCCTGAAGGCCGGCGATTCTGCATCGGGATCCGCGCGGTCTCGAGTCGCGCAATCAGCGAAAGAAACCGCAGGCCGCTATGCGGATCGCTATTTCGGTGTATCGGCGGCGGAACGTCGCATCTATCAGCAGCTCGGCGTCGACCCGTATACCGACAATGAGGTATTGCGCAAGGCGGTCAAGCGCGCGGCCAGGGTCGATGCAGCGGCGAGTCTCGGGCTGCATTTTGCGGGCGTGCCGGGCCTGCCATATTTCGGCGACGTGCAGCGGGCCACGGATGCGATCTACACGGAAGATCCCGCGGTGCTGCGCGCCCGCCGCAAGCAGCAGTTGCTCGGCTACGGGCTTACGCCGCAAGAGCTCAAGCGCTTCGACGACACGCTGCTGCTCAGCCCCACGCGCCAGCGCGTGCTCGAAGAGGTCGCAAAATCCTTGGACGGCGCCGCCGGGCGCGACGAGCTGTTCCGCCATGCGATGGAGGTGGGCTCGGTCGAGGAAATCCAAGTGTTCCTACAGAGCGCGCGACTGATGGCAGCGTTGCACCAGCGTCAGCCGATCGCCAAAATACTGAGCGGCGTGCGATTGCCGGCCGCCGAACTCGGCGACGGAAGGATCATCGTATGCGGCGCTTTCGACGGCGTGTATTGGACCGAGCAAGTAGCGGCTTACGAGGCCGCGCTGCGCGCGGCTTTGCCGGCGACTGAGGCGAGGCGGGAATTGTGGGTGACCGGCGAGATATCTCCGATCGCGCGCGATCATCTGACGCGCGCGGGATGGGAAGTGCACGAACACGCAATGGATGGCCTGCCGGAGGCGCCTGCGTCATGAACCGCCGGCGCTCGGCTGCGATATGAGGCCGCGTTAGGGATTCGCGAGCAGCGCTCGTGTGAAGAACACCGGCTTCTTGCGATTGCGCAGCTGATACATTTGCGCGGGCCGATTGGCGCCTTGCTTGCGGCGCGCAAGCTCTTCGAGCAGGTCGGTGGCGAGTATCCTCGTGCGAAAGGATTTTTTCTCGATCGGCCGGCCGAGCAAGGCCTCATAGGTTCTCTGCAGCTCGGTCAGCGTGAATGCCTGCGGCATCAGGAATGCCGGCAGCGAGGTGTATTCCACCTTGCCGCGGAGCCTGAGCACCGCGGCCTTTAGCAGGTCGGCGTGATCGAACGCTAGCTTCTCGCGAACCCGATGCCCGTCGACGGGACTCCAATGAGTGTCGCTCGCGTTGCCGCCGGCGCGCAGTTTGACGTCGTCGGCGGACATCAATGCGAAATATACGTGCGTCGCGGACCACCCGCGCGGATCACGGGTCGCGCTCCCCCAGCTGCCGAGCTGCTCCAAATAGGACGGCTCCACACCGGTCTTCCCGCGGAGCTTGCGCCTGGCGCAGCTCTCGAGATCGGAATCCAGGCCGATATCGACGAAGCCACCCGGCAGCGCCCACAGCCCCGGGAAGGGCTCGCCCGAGTCGGTCGGCCGCTGTACCAGCAAAATGTGCAGGCGGTTCTCGAGGATCGAAAAGATCGCAACGTCGACCGTCGTGAACGGCCGGGGAAATGTCAAAAATGAGCTCATGCGGGTCCTCTGGTCCTCGGATCGTCGATTCGGATTGGCCACCGTCGGCGTGTTGCAGTCTACCTCAGATAGTGGTACTGTGCCACTTAGTTAGTGGGATAGACCCACGAACAATAGGAGAAGATCATGTTCGGAGTCAAATTCATCAAGGCACAACCGACGACCTATCTCATGGCATTCAAACAGGGCAGAGCCGTTCGTCAGGGCGCGGGGTTGTCGCTGCTGTACTACTCGCCTACGACCAATCTGGTTGCGGTGCCGATCGGCAGCCGCGACGTGCCGTTCATGCTCGAGAAGGTCACCGCGGATTTCCAAATGCTGCGGGTCCAGGGGCAGGTCTCCTACCGTATTTCCGAACCGATCAAGGCCGCGGCGGCGCTCAATTTTTCGCTGAGCCCAAATGGCAAGGGGTACACGTCGGATGATCCGGAGCATCTGCCGCAGCGCATCATCGCCGCGGTGGAGGTTCTCGTGCAGAGCCTCGTCCAGGGTGCCGATCTCAAGGATGCGATCCGCGGCGCAGCGAGCCTGGCCTCCGGAATCACCGCGGGCCTCAGAGACCATCCAGTTGTCCTGTCATTGGGAATCGAAATCTTGAGCGTCGCGGTGCTCGCGGTAAAGCCGACGCCGGAAACGGCGCGTGCGCTGGAAGCACAGGCGCGCGAAGCGTTTCTGCGCGTAGCCGACGATGCGGTGTACGCGCGCCGCAATTCGGCCGTCGAGCAGGAGCGCGCGATCAAGCAAAGCGAATTGGACACCGAAATCGCCGTCGAGGAAAAGAAGCGCACGATCCGGGAGACGCAGATGGATGCCGAAGCGAGCGTGCGACGCAAGAAGCAGGAAATGCGCCAGAGCGACATCGAGGCCGACATCACCGCCGAACTGCGTCGCACCGAATACGTGCAAGCCACCGCGGCCAATACCCGCACGCTCGCTGAAGCGGAAGCGCATCGCATCGGGGCGTTTGCCCAGGCGATCCAGACCACCGACCCGAGGATCATCCAGGCGCTCGCCGCCATGGGCATGCAGCCCGGACAGTTGATCGCACAGGCCTTCGGTGGAATTGCGGAGCGTGCCGAACGAATCGGCCAGTTGAACATGTCGCCGGATTTGCTGCAGTCGCTGATGGCGCCCGCGGCAATTCAGGAGAACGGCCGTGAGCGATCCTGATTGCAAGGTCATACTGGTGACTCGCAAGACGCGTTTGGAAGAACTAGTCAACCGGCATCTGACGGTAGCGCAAGCCAAGTTCTACGTGGAGCACCTCGGAGCGGACTTCGGCGACTATGTCGCCGAAGACGCGGCCTACCACGCGGCAAGCCGAATCGTCACCGACTCGCTGCAGCGCCGCTGCCGGGTGCACTCGATCGATCGCAAGTTCGTGCCGACGTTTCTGTTTGGCCCGCAGGACATCGTGATTGCACTCGGGCAGGACGGACTCGTCGCAAATACGATGAAGTATCTCGACGGGCAGCCGCTCGTCGGCATCAATCCGGATCCGCGTCGCTATGATGGGGTGCTGCTGCCGTTTGCGCCGAACGACGTCAAGGGCATTCTCCACGAGCTCGTGGCGTTCAAGCGGCCGGTCAAGACGATTACCATGGCGCAGGCGACGCTTTCGGACGGCCAATTGCTGTACGCGGTCAACGACCTGTTTGTCGGGCCCAAGTCGCATACCTCGGCGCGCTATGAGATCGGGCTCGGCAAGCGCAAGGAGACCCAGTCGTCGAGCGGCGTCATCATATCGACCGGTCTCGGATCGACCGCATGGATGCGCAGCATTCTCACCGGGGCGGCAATGCTGATGCAGGCGCAGTCGGAGCACGCCGCACCCATCGCCTACCAGGCGGTTCCGTGGGACGCTCCATATCTGCGATTTGCGGTACGCGAGCCGTTCCCGAGCGTCGCGACGCAGACGACGCTCGTATCCGGGCAGGCCGCGAGGGAATCTCCGTTGATCATCCGCTCTCTGATGCCGGAAAACGGGGTCATATTCAGCGACGGGATCGAAAGCGACTTTCTGGAGTTCACGTCGGGAGTCACGGCGACGATTGCGGTTGCCGATCGGCGGGGGCAACTCGTGTATTAGACTCGTACGGGCGCGGCCAGGTCATTTACAATCGATGCCCCTCAAGGAGGAGCCGGCTTGGTTCGATGCTCGTTTCCTTCGCGACCGGTGATCGCTCGAGAAGCACCGGCAGGTAGCCCAACGCGTCGCGTCGCCTCCGCGTTCCGACGTCCGCGATTTGCGGTGCATCTTCTGCTGATTGCAGCGGGTCTCGTATCGGGACCCGGCGCTTTGGCCCAGACCTGGACCGCCGAAATCATGGGCGGCACGGCAGTCAATTTCACGACGCCGCTGATCGTTCACCAAGCGGGCTATCCCAATGTCGATGCCGCCGCGCACTACGACACAAGGCCGTTCGGACCGGATTTTCCCTATTACGCGTTTCGCTTCAGCCGCTGGTCCGGCGATGAGGCCTGGGAATTCGGCCAGGTGCATCACCGATTGTTTCTTGCCGACCCACCTGCCGGCATCCAATATTTCGCAATTCATTACGGATACAGCTATTTGCTGTTTGGGCATGCCTGGCGGCGCGGCGAGTTTGTCTATCATGCCGGCATCGGACCGATCGTGACGAATCCGGCAACTACCGTGCACCACGAAAATCGCAGCGTCGGCGGCTGGCTGTTCAATGGGGGCTACTATACGTCGGGGATCGGAATGGGTGTGTCGGCAGAAAGGGACTTTCGCGTGACGACGCGGACTTTCGCGGTGGTCGAGTTGGAACTCACCGCCGGAAATGCGTGGGACGTGCCGATCGCCAACGGCAGCGCCGAGGTCCCGAATATCGCGCTGCATTTCCACATCGGTCTCGGGCGCAAGCTGTGATCGTTTGCGCAGATGTCGAGCGGCGTATGCTCTTGACTGTGTCGCGCGAGTGCCGAGCGCAGCGCGGCGCGCGGATGACGTTCTTTAGCGACTTTTTCGCGGTTACGGTGTTCTATGGGTACAGAGACAACTAAAGGATAGCTCCATGGCGCTTGCGGACGATCTCGGAAAGTTGGCGGAATTGCGCGCGAACGGCGGTTTGACCGAAGAAGAGTTCGTTCGCGCGAAGGAACGATTGCTGAACAATGCGCACACGCAAACCGGCGAACCGGTTGCATCCGCGGTGAACACCCTGCGACGCAGCCGCTCCGACCGGTGGTTCGGCGGCGTTTGCGGCGGCCTCGCGCGCACGACCGGCATCCACGCGTGGGTTTGGCGACTGCTGTTCACGGCGCTATTCATATGCGCGGGCGCCGGCTTGCTGTTGTACCTGCTGCTGTGGATCTTCGTGCCCAGCGAGTGATCGAGTCCCGCCGAACTTGCGAGAGCGGCACTACGGGGAATTCATAGCGCGCGCCGCGGCGCCTTTGCGAAATACGATCACAAAGCGATCGGTTTTTCCGAGCATCGGCCCCTCATAGCTCAATTGATCCCGGCTGTCGGCGGGGTTGCGCAGCAGGTTGGATTCGGCGACGACCGTCAAGCCGCGCGATTCAAAATCCCGGCGCGCGAATCAACAGTCCGAGCAGGGACCACCGGCTCGGGCGATGGGTCGTCGAGCATGTCGGATGCATGGCGAATTTCTCCCCTCGCAAGTACCGAACCCCGCAGGTTCGGATGCGGGAATCATTTCATTGGATGTTAGCATACGGTCGCACCCGCGGGGCCGCTACACAAGCCCCGTGCACAGCGCTAGACTGCGGCCCCGGCGTCCTCACAATGATTCGGATTCAATGACAGAACCAACTCCGGTCTTGATGATTCCAGGACTGCTGGCCTCGCCGCGACTCTATGCGGAGCAGGTGCCGCTATTATGGCAGGTTGGACCCGTGACGATCGCGGACCACACGCGCGACGACAGCATGGGCGGTATCGCGCGGCGGATTCTCGGGTCGGCACCGCCGCGATTTGCGCTCGTCGGACTCTCGATGGGCGGCTACATTGCATTCGAGATCCTGCGGCAAGCCGCGCAGCGCATCGTAAAGCTCGTGCTGCTCGATACGTCCGCACGGCCGGATACGCCGGAGCAGACGGCCGCACGCCGCGAGCAGATCGAACTCGCCCGTGACGGGCGGCTTGCGGAGATCGTCGACTCTTCGATTCCGCGCCTCGTGCTTGCCAAGCACCGCTCGGACCCACGGGTGCGTCAGCTGCTGCAGCAGATGGCCGCCGAGGTCGGCGTCGAGGGCTTCGTACGTCAGCAGCTCGCGAACATCGGCCGACCGGATTCGCGTCCGGGGCTCGGCGAAATCCGTTGTCCGACGCTCGTACTCGTGGGGGACGGGGATGAAATCACGCCGTACGATCGGGCTGCCGAGATCGCGACGGCGATTGCCGGGGCGCGTCTCGTCACGATACCGGAATCCGGACATTCCTCCACGATCGAGCAGCCGGAATTTGTCACGCGGTCGGTGCTGGAGTTTCTACAGGGCTGAAGTGTGCGAAAGGCGAGTCGCCGTATCGGCCGGCGTTGGGCGCTTGGCTCGAGTGAAGCGGCGCTGCGCCGCTCGCCTCAGCGTGGCAGTTTGTTGACGCGCAGGTCGGCTTGCAATAATTCGGGGAAATCCTTCTCCTCCATCATTTTGCCGTATTCGTTGGTCTTCGGACCAATATAGCCGTCGCGCTTCAGGTAGCTCGTGATCGGTGAGCCCTTATCGTCCTTGAGGCCCAGTGGGGACATCAAGGTATTGAGCGCGTGCTGGACGAGCATGACATCCGGACGCCGAGAATAGGCGCGCGGCGATACCGGCCCGGATATGTTCCAGATCCATGCGAGGCCGGGACCTTGGCCGTCGAACTCCATGTAATACGCCATTTCCGTGCATCCCTTGGCAGCCCCCGAGGTACGGGCGATTTTCAGTATAAGGTAAGCGGCCGCCGGCAGCACAAGGCGCAAACATCGTTTGCGCCATCGGCGCGGCGACGATGGCCGGCAACAATCGGAATTCGTGCAGTTCGCCAATTCCTTTGCTAGTGTCGTCGCCACTCTTTGCCGATACAACGATCCAATGATTTTGGGGGGAACATGTCATTTCGCGTCATTCTGGCGGCGGCGCTCGCGCTGCTCGCGCTAGGTCGGTCGGCGGATGTCCATGCTGCGAACGACGCAGAGACTCTGCTGCTGCGCCAGCCATCGATCTCCAAGGACCACCTCGCGTTCGTCTATGGCGGCGACATCTGGGTCAGCGACCGCGACGGACAGCGGCCGCTGCGTCTCACGAGCGCACCCGGCGCCGGAATTTGCGCCGCATTTTTCGCCCGACGGCAAGTGGATCGCGTTCTCGGCGACTTACGACAATAATACGGATGTTTATGTGATGCCGACCGAAGGCGGGCAGCCGCGGCGCCTGACTTGGCACCCGGCGGCGGACATCGTGACCGGATGGAGTGCGGATGGAAAACGCGTGCTGTTCGTGTCCAACCGCGAAGTTGCTAACAGCCGCAGCGGCCAGCTGTACGAAGTGGCGGTTGAAGGCGGGTACGAGCAGAAAGTCATGGAGGCGGTCGCGGTCGAAGGGGCTTGGTCTCCGGACGGCAAACGGCTCGCATATCGGCCGTACATCATGGGGTATGCGGGCATCAGCGGTTGGCGCCAATACCGCGGCGGAGAGACGCCGCCGATCTGGATTTTCGGGCCGCAGGACAACACGCTCGAAGAGATTCCGCATGTCAATGCCTCGGACAGCAATCCAATGTGGATCGAACAAGACATCGCCTTCATCTCCGACCGCAGCGACGGCGCGGCCAATCTGTTCCTTTACGACACCCATACCCATGCGCTGCGGCAGCTGACTCATGAAGCGGAGTGGGACGTGCGCAATGCAGGCGCCTACGGGCCGACGATCGTCTACGAGTCGGGCGGTCGATTGAAAGTCACTCGATGTTCCGAGCGGCCGGATTCAAGCGATACCGATCCGCCTCGCGCTGCAATCGATCCAAGCGCGCCCGCAATGGAAGGATGCCGGCAAGCAGATTACCGCCGCCCAGTTGTCGCCGAGCGGCAAGCGAATGCTGATCACCGCTCGCGGGGACGTGTTCAGCGTGCCGGTCAAGGACGGTTCGGTGCGCAATTTGACGGCGAGCTGCGGGAGTGCGCGAGTCCGACGCGCTGTGGAGCAAGGACGGACAGCGCGTCGCGTATCTCAGCGATGCGGGCGGCGTTCAGGCGTTGCTGATCCGCGACGCAGTCGGGCTGGCGAAAGCCGATGCGCCATGCGCTCGGTAGCATGGGCTATTTCACTTTGTTGGGCTGGTCGCCGGATGAGCGGCGCATCGCGTTTCAGGACAATCATCTGCACCTGTATGCGATCGATCTCGGCAATGATGCGGTGAGCCTCATCGATACGAGCCCGCGCCGCAACTCTTTCAGTCCCGGCATTCTCGAGCGACGGCCAATGGCTCGCCTACACCGTGAAGGCGAGAACTATTTCACCCAGGTCAAACTGCACAGCTTTGCGAGCGGCCGCAGCAGCGAACTCGCCGATCATTTCATCCAGACCGACAATCCGGTATTCGGCGGCAACGAGTATTTGTATTTCACGGCGTCGATCGACGCGGGACCGACGCGCGTGTGGCTCGACATGTCGACCCAGGAGCGGCCGCTGCGAACTGCGATCTACGCCGCAGTGCTTGCCGCCGACGGGCATTCGCCGTTGCCGCCAAAAAGCGGCGACGAGGAGCCGAAGGGCGGCAAGGACAAGGACTGCAGGACAAGCAACGAAGGATACCGACCAGAAATCGAAGAAGGACGCAGGATGACAAAGCGGATAAACCGGTCAAGCCCACCGGATCGACTTCGCGGGGCTCTCGCAGCGCTTCGTGCCGATTCCGGTGGCCGAGCGCCGCTATGAGACGCCTGGCCGTCGCCTCCGACGGCGCCTTGCTGTACCTCGCGAGGAAGCAGCCCGGGACCAGCAGCGGAGCCTCCGGGGCCGGGCAAACGACGCGAACGCCGACCTGTATCGATTCAGCTTCGAAGACCGCAGCGAAAAGCTGCTGCGCTCGCAGCTCATCGATTTTTCGGCGAGCGCGGACGGCAAGAAGCTGCTGCTCGCGGTTGGCGAGGGCAAGCTCGAAGTCGCCGACGCGGCCGAGAAGCTCGACGCCAAGCCCGTCGATCTCGGCGGATTGCAGAATGCTCGTCGATCCGCGCGAGGAATGGCGCCAGATATTCGACGAGACCTGGCGCATGGAGCAGCAATTCTTCTACGATCCCGAACATGCACGGCCTGCCGTGGTCGGCGATACGCGCTCGCTACGAGCCGCTGCTGCCGTTCGTGCAGCGCCGCGAAGATCTCAACGACCTGCTGGTCGAAATGATCGGTGAAATGCAGGTCGGCCATAACCGCATCAGCGGCGGCGATGTGTATTCGGCCCGATCGGTCGGCTCCGGCCTGCTCGGCGCCGACTTCAGGCTCGAGAGCGATCTGTACCGAATCCGGAAGATTTATCGCGGCGACCGCTGGAATCCGTTCCTCGTCGCGCCGCTCGCGGCCGCCGGCGTCGACGTGTCCGAGGGCGACGCGATCCTCGCGATCAACGGCCATGCGCTCGACCGCACGGTGAATATCTTCTCACTGCTCGAGGGCACCGCGGACCAGCAGGTCGCGCTGACCGTCAGCAAGGACGGCGCGCGAAGACGGCGCACACCGTCGCGGTGATACCGATACCGAACGAGTCGGCCTGCGGCAGTGGGCTGGGTCGAGCACAATCGCGAGTACGTCGAGAGCAGGAGCGCCGGCAGGATCGGCTACGTCTATCTTGCCGGACACGGCCGGCGGCGGCTACAAGTTTTTCAACCGCATGTTCTTTGCGCAAGTCGATAAGGACGCGCTGATCGTCGACGATCGGCGCAACAGCGGCGGGACAGGCGGCGAACTACGTGCTCGAAGTGCTGAACCGACAGTACTTATCCGGCTGGAAGGACCGCGACGGTTTGGTGTTCAACACGCCCGGTGCCGCGATTTACGGGCCCAAGGTCGATGCTGATCGACCAGGACGCGGGTTCAGGAGGCGATTTTCTCCCCTATGGATTCCGGCGCCTCGGTCTCGGCAAGCTCATCGGCACGCGCACTTGGGGCGGCCTCATCGGCATCTATGCCAATCCGCCGCTGATCGACGGCGGTACTTTGACCGTGCCGTACTTCCGCATCTTCACGCCTGAGGGAGAATGGCGCGTCGAGAACGAGGGCGTCGCACCCGACATCGAGGTCCCATTGGACCCCGCGGCGGTCAACGCGGGCCGCGATCCGCAACTCGACGCGGCGATTGCCGAGGTTCTCGAGCAACTCAAGACCGCGAAGCCGGTGCCGCTCAGGACCGCTCCGCCGGTTCCGACACAAGTGGGCCACTGAGGGCTTGGGGCATCGAAGCCACCGCGGTTCTGATCCGATGAACGACGGCCGCGTTTTGCGGCGCGCGGTACCCGATGACGAGGCGGTGCTGCGCGCGGTGCGGCTTCTCGCGCTCGCGGATACTCCGGAGGCGTTCGGATCGACGTACGAAAAGGAATTGGCTCGCACGCCCGCCGATTGGCAGCGCTGGCTGCGAACCGGCGCGACCTTCTTCGTCGAAGATCGAGCGGGGGTGCGCGGCATCGTTGCCGGCCTGCCGGATCAGACGGATCCCGAAATCGTTCACCTCATGTCGATGTGGGTGGCTCCCGCGGTCCGCGGATCAGGCGCCGCAGATCAACTGACCGCCGCCTCGTCGCTCAGGCGTTTCCCTGTGCCTTCAATAAATTCGCGTCGATCTCTGCGACCTTGCGCACCGAGGGCCGCGCCTTCCAGTTCTCCACGTAGGCCTTGATCGGCGAAACGGCCTCGACGAGGCCGAAGCCGGTCATCCAGGTGAGGGCCGCGCCCCACAAAACGTCAGCCGCGGTAAAATGCTCGCCAAGGAGCCACGGCCCCTTGGTCAACTGTGTCACGATGACCCTGAGCGTCGTCTCGACATCGCCATACGGCATCATGGCCGCCGGACCCGGCTCCCGTTTCAGCGCCTTGTCGACGACCGCCGGCTCGAAGCATGCGGCATAGAAGACGTACCAGCGCAAGTAAGGTCCGCGCAGCGCCGTACCGATCGCGGGAGTGATGCCCGCCTCGGGAAAAAGATCCGCAAGATAGATTCCGATCGCAACCTGTTCGGTGATCAGGACGTCACCATGCAGGATGGCAGGCACTTTGCCCATTGGATTGACCGCAAGATACGCGCTGCCGCGCTGTTCGCCGGTTTTCATGTTGAGTCCGTGGAGCGTATACGGCGCGCGCAGTTCTTCGAGCAAAGTGAGCGTGCTGGAAGACCGAGTCTGGGGCGAATGAAACAAGGTGATCGGAAGTTCCGTTGCCATGTGCACCTCGCAAGTCACGGCAAATCGTGACAGATGCGCTGTGCCACGTCCACCCAGTACTCGGGCGCGATGACTACTGGATATGAACGTCGCAGGCGATTCGCGAGCGCCGATCAGCGGCACTGAGTCGGTGCCGGCAAGTCGGCAGTGAGCGTCCGGCAGATCGCGAAACGTGACTTAGCGGGCGGACGGAATCTGGCTTGGGCGCGAATCGTCGCTTTGTACGACAGCGGCGGCCGGCTCCTGACGCGATCCCGTGACGGCCGCGACCGCAATCGTCGTCGCGATCAACAAGACTCCGCCAACGACCCACGGCAGCAGCTCATCTTTCGCGCTTTGACTCATGAAAAAATTATGCCCGTAGCGCGAGCCGGAAACGATGAACAGGATCACACCTCGAAGGCCCCACCGCGCCTGTCGGGTGCGCGACGCATGCGTGGAGTCTGCGCTGCGATTCGCGGTGGAAGTGGTGGCCAGGGAGGGAATTGAACCCCCGACACGCGGATTTTCAGTCCGCTGCTCTACCAACTGAGCTACCTGGCCACTTGGGGAGGCGCATATTAAGCAGTGCGGGCATCCGCAGTCAACGAATACCGCGAAATCAATGGCTTAGCTACGAGTCGAGGCGCCGTTAGCGGCTGAAGCCAGACAGCACGGTGATGACGCGATGTTCTCCGGGACCGACATAGGTGTCCTCGTGATAGACGAGCGAGGCACCCATGTGAATGTCGACCTTGTGGGCGCCGGCCGCGACGTCGAGGATCTGTGGTCGATTATTGCCGGCGGTCGGCACTCCGGCTTGAACATCGTCGATAAAGATCAACGATCCCTTCGGCGCACCCGTCACGACGATTTGGGTCGGCTCCGGTCCATGCGCCTTGCGCCAACCGAACCAACTGCACCCGCAAAGGCACATCAAGGCAATCAGTGCGAAGACTCTCAATCCTGACGCTCACACTTGGAATTGGAAGCATCAGCCTATCACGCAGCCCCGATCCCGACCACTCGCGGCAACGGTCCACGCCGGGTCGCGGATTGCCGACAGCGTCCCGTCGCATGTCGATATTCGCGGCGTCGATCCTGTTGCGCCGCATGGCGCGGTGCAAGTCTCGCGAGCAAGTACAATGCAAGGATCGAGTGCTGGAAACGGTCCGTCGAACCGTGCGCAATGCGGATCGCCGGTCGCATCGACGAAGGAGTCGACATGATAGTTGCATCAACGCGTGGCCGGACGCGCATCGGCGCGCAACTTGCGGCAGTGGCGGCGCTTGGCGCGTTGTCGGCGAGCGTGCCGACCGGCGCGTCGGCCGCGGCGCCGGGCGGCGCGGCAGCCGCGCAGCATATTCAACACGTGCGCGGCGCGGTGCTGCCCCTCGTGCTGATCCGTGGCGAACACGCGCGCCCGACGACGCTCAACGATCGCATGGCGGCGCTGCACGTTCCGGGCGTCAGCATCGCGGTCATCCATGGCGGGGCTCTCGAATGGGCGCAAGGTTTTGGCGTGACCCGGATCGGCGGTCCGGCGGTCACTCCCAATACACTGTTTCAAGCAGCATCGATCAGCAAGCCGGTGACTGCATTCGGGGCGCTGACATTGGTGCAATCCGGAAAGATCGACCTCGATGCGGACGTCAATGGGTATCTCAAGTCCTGGAAAATCCCGGGCAACGCATTCACCGACCAGCATGCAGTGACACTGCGGGAGCTTCTCACTCATACCGGCGGATTGACGGTGCACGGATTCTTGGGATACGCGAGTGGTTCGCTGCTGCCGAGCCTGGATCAGATCCTCGACGGGCTGCCGCCGGCCAACAGCCCCGCGGTCCGAGTCGACGTCGCACCGGGTTCCACCTGGCGATACTCCGGGGGCGGCTACCTCATCGTCCAGCGGCTGCTCGAGGACGTCGGCGGCGAGCCCTTCGCAAGGTTCATGCGCGAAACCGTGCTCGATCGCGTGGGGATGACGCGAAGCACTTTTTTGCAGCCGCTGCCACCCGAACGCCTCGCGGAGGCCGCAACGCCGTACGGCGCGACTGGCGCGCCGATCAAGGGCGGCCCGCATGTCTATCCGGAGATGGCGCCGGCCGGGCTATGGTCGACACCTTCGGATCTCGCACGCTTCGCGATCGAAATTCAACGCTCGCTACATGGCAAATCGAACCGCGTGCTCTCGGCCGCGACGACGCAGCAGATGCTGACCGCCGGGCGCAACAACTGGGGACTCGGACTGCATATCGGCGGCGCGCAACGCCAGCCATTGTTTGAGCACGGCGGGGCGAATGAGGGGTATCGCTGCGAGCTCGTCGCGTACGACGCAGGAGACGGCGCCGTCATCATGACCAATGCCGACAACGGCGGCCAATTGGCGCAGGAGCTTCTGCGCACCATCGCGCACGAATATGACTGGCCGGACTACCAACCAAAGGTACACAGCATCATCAAGGTCGATGCGTCGCGCCTGGATTTACTGGCGGGCACTTATCAGATCGAGCCCAATCTCGATTTGACCATATTGCGCGACGGCGACCACCTGGTGTCGCAGGCGACGGATCAGGGCCCGGTCGAGCTGTTTGCTGAAAGCGGCCATGAGTTTTTTGCCAAAACCATCGACGCGCGGCTCACATTTGACACCGACGATCGAGGACGCGCGACCAAGCTGGTGCTGCACCAGAACGACCAGGAACGGTCGGCGTCGCGGCTCGAGGAGGCGATTGCGAGACCGATCGAGGAGGCGCTCGCGGCCCTGAATAAGAGAATTCACGATCAAACGCCGAGTCCGGGCGGCAATTCCGCTCTGCGCCAACTGATAGTCGATTTATCCGCGGGTACTCCCAATTACGACACGATGTCGCCGAATCTGGCCGCGGCAACGCGCGAACAACTGCCCCAGATTCGCTCGCTGCTGATGGGCCTCGGTGAGCTGCAATCCGCGATCTTCAAGGAGGTCGCACCCGACGGTTCCGACGTCTACAAGCTGCGGTTTGCGAATGGTACGGCGCAATGTACGTTGAAACTGCAAGCGGACGGCGTGATTGCGGACGCCGCCATTTTCGATATCGAGCGGTGAAAAGCCGCGGAGTGAGCGCACGATGTGCCTGATCCTGCTCGCCTGGCGAGTGCATGCCGGGTACCCCTGCGTGCTTGCCGCCAACCGCGACGAATTTCACGAGCGCCCGACCCGGCGCGCCGATTGGTGGCCGGATCAAACCCGAATTCTCGCCGGACGGGATCTCAAAGAGGGCGGCACCTGGCTCGGCGTCACGCGCAGCGGCCGCTTCGCGGCCTTGACGAATTTTCGCGATCCACGCCGGCAGCGCGTCGGTGCTCGAAGCCGCGGACATCTCGTGGCCGAGATTCTGGAATCCGCAAGCTCGGTGGCGGAAACTCTCGTGTCTTTGCGCGGCACCGCCGCGAATTACAACCCATTCAACGTGATCTTCAGCGACGGCGCGAACCTCGGCGTGTTCGAAAGCGTGCGCGGCGAGGGGCGTGAACTCGGAGCTGGCATATTCGGCTTGTCGAATGATCTGCTCGACACGCCCTGGCCCAAGGTCAGGGAGGCCAAATCGCGGCTCGCCGCCGCGCTGTCGGACACGCAAGATGCGGCCGCCTTGATGCACTTGTTGCGCGACGATCGGCAGGCGCCCGACGCCGAATTGCCGCAGACCGGCATCAACATGGAATGGGAGCGATTGTTGTCGAGCGCCTTCATCCGAGCGGATACCTATGGCACCCGCTGCACGACGGTTTATCGCGTTGACGATGTCGGCTACGCGTATTTCGACGAATGGTCGTGGGATCGCGACGGCCGCGAGATCGGCAAACAGAGCTTTGAGTTCGCGCTGCAGGCGGCGATCAGCGATTCTTGAGATCTGCGCGCGGCCGAATCTGCGCAGCAAGTACCCGATCGGTTTGACGGTCGGATCCGACGATGAAGTCGTGGAATCCGTAGTCGATGAAACCGCACTTCTCGTAGAACGCGATGGCGCGCGGATTGCGCTCCCAGACGCCGAGCCACAAATAGCGGCCGTCAAATCGCCGGGCAGCTTCGTGGACCGCCTGCATGAGGCGCTGCGCGATTCCTTTGCCGTGTGCGGCCCGGTCGACATAGAAGCGCTGCAGTTCGATCGCATGCTGATGCGGCACGCATGGCGGTGGAGGCTTGCGCCTGAGCTGCGCGAACGCGATCAGCGTCTCGCGGTCGCGCACGAGCAGGGTCGCGACGTTCGGGTCGCGCAATTCAGCGGATTGCTGCGTGATGCCGAACGAGGCCGCGAGATGCGCTCGCAGGTCCTCGGGTCGATTGTCGGGACCAAAGGTCTCTGCAAAGGTCCGTGCCGCGAACTGCGCGAGTTCGCCGGCATCCGCTTCAACGCCGTCACGGATGCAAATCCGTTCGGACAGGAAAATTTCTTCAGGTTCCAAGACCTTGCTCTCCAGCGATGTTCCAAGTTTCTGCGACCAACTGCGGCAACATGCGTCCGGCCTCGCCGCGCAGCGTAAAGCGCACACTGTGATCGGCGGCGGTTGCATTGGGATTCACTTGGATCGTCGTTGCACCGGCCCGGTTCGCAATGTCGGTCAGCGAAGCGGCGGGCTGCACCAGCGAGGAGGTGCCGCAGACGATGAACACGTCGCTGTTCTCGGCCGAGGCGCGCGCGCGCCGCCACGTCTCGTGCGGCAGCGATTCACCGAACCAGACGACGCCCGGACGAATGCGGGCGCCGCAGCGCGTGCAGCGCGGGGGGTCGCGCCGCTCGCCGCCAGGCCGAGGCTGCGGAGTCGCAGCCGCGAAAACATGAGGTTCACGGCAGGCTTCGCAGTACGGGCGCGACAGTTCGCCGTGAAGATGCAACACGGCGCGACTGCCGGCGCGCTCATGCAGGTCGTCGACGTTCTGGGTAATCAAAGCGAACTGCGGGACGCGACCCGCCATCGCGGCGATCGCCCGGTGCGCGCCGTTCGGGACCGCGTCTCGCACGGCCGCGCGGCGCGATTCGTACCAGCCCCACACGAGTGCGGGATCGCGTTCGAATGCGGCCGGCGTCGCGAGTTCCGCGGCGTCAAATCGCTCCCACAGACCGACTTGCTTGTCGCGAAAGGTCGGGATCCCGCTCTCGGCCGAGACGCCGGCTCCGGTGAGCACCGTTACTCGAGCGGCAGCGCGCATCGCGGCAATCAGGTGCGCGTCGATCGCAGGCGGCGGGTACGTCATCCGGTGACGCTGCCGATGGGGCGATCGCGACGCTGCCAATCCTTCGCGCCGGACTCACGCAAATGCGGGGGGTCAACGGGCAGCGCAGCGGCGCGTTGAATTAGAGTCGACCCAATCCATTGAAGGAATGCCGCCATGATTAAAATTCCTTCATTGACCTTGTCCGCCGCGCTCGCTGCCGCGGGCCGCGGCTCATCGGCTGCGCGGCTGCCACTTGGGTGGCACTGCAAACCAGGTGACGAACACCAGCACGGCAAATGCGACATAGGCGACCGTGAATACCCAGGTGGGCGCATGGTAGAAGAGCAGGCGGTCAAACCAGCGCTCGATGAAACCGGCCGCGGGGTGTTGCCCGCGCAGCGAGTCTTCCCAGACCGTCAGGGGGCAAGCGATCCCCAGTAAAGACTCCGCCACGATCAACACGATTGCCCCGAGGTGGAGCGCTCGCCAGGCCGGGCGCCTGATCCAGCTCCAATGAAGTGCGGCGCCAAGATAGACCAGCGGAACCGCCGCAACCACGAACAGCACGAACAAAAAATGCACGATGACAATCAGATCGGCGAGCATGGGGTACTTGGGCGGCTCATCTACCTATAATGATTGCATGAGAGATCCCGGCTGTGAAATTGCGCTGCGCGACGCAGGGAATTGGCCGGAGCACGGCGATCGTTCCGCTCGAACTCGCCGCTCCACGCCGTTGCCGGTGATGCCGAATGTCGGTTGATGTCATTGGCGATGTCCATGGCCAGTTCGGAAAGCTGGAGGCGCTGCTCGCTCGGCTCGGCTATTCGCCGGTTGCAGGCGTCTGGAAGCACGCGACCCGCACCGCCGTGTTTGTCGGCGACCTCATCGACCGGGGTCCGCGGCAGGTCGAGACGGTGGAACTCGTACGGTCCATGGTCGCTGCGGGAGCGGCGCGCTGCATCCTCGGCAATCACGAATTCAATGCAATCGCGTGGGCGACGCCGAATCGTTCGAGCCCCGGCGAGTTCCTGCGGCCCCGGGGGAAGCCGGGAAACCGCGAGCAGCATCGAGCGTTTCTGAGGGAGGTCGAAGGGACACCGCGCCACGACGAAATCATCGCGTGGTTCAAGACATTGCCGCTGTGGCTCGATCTTGGGGGCTTGAGGATCGTGCATGCATGCTGGCACCCGCAGTCAATGCGGGCGATCGAACCGCTGTTGGGTCCGGGCAATACCTTGACGGCCGCGTTGATCGAGGCGGCCAATCAACCGGGTCGTCCCGAATACGAAGCAATCGAGGTGATCTGCAAGGGGCCGGAAATTGCGCTACCGGAAGGAACGTCCTTCAAGGACAAGGACGGCAAGGTTCGGCAGGCAGTTCGCGTGCGCTGGTGGCTTGCGAATGCGAGGACTTATCGGGACGCCGCGATCGTGCCGCGCGGCGACGAGCATCGCATCCCGGATCTGCCCTTGCCGACGGAATGGCAGGGCCACCCCTACGGCGGCTGTCCCGTGCTGTTCGGTCACTATTGGTTCACCGGCACCCCCGAAGTGATCTCGGACCACTTTGCCTGCCTTGATTACAGCGCAGCGCGCGAGGGACCTCTGGTCGCCTATCGCTGGGACGGGGAAGCCGAGTTGCGCTCGGAGAAACTGGAGTGGGTCAGAATCTGACGATGACGGGATACCCGCGGCCCGCGCGCGAGGCCTTCGGTCTTGCGACGTGCTCCGCCGCTCGGCGCCGCGCCGTTGCTCGTCAACGCGAGGTCAGAGCATCCATGTCCGCCTGCATGCGCTCCTTGTACTCATCGGACCAATGAGCGCCGGGTTTTGATTTCGCCTTGCTTTGCGTTGGCTGAAGCGGAGGCGTCTCGCTCTCTCTCGGGGATTTTCGTGCGCCCGGCTTTAGCTTGAGCGTGACGCGAGCGGTGGTAGGGTTCGACGGGTTCGAATTATTCATGCAGTGATTTTTGGCTCCGATTTTGGGTTAGTGCACGCAGGATCGATTGTACTGCAGGCAATGCGGCGAATACAGGTCGTTGCGTCGCCAATCTGCGACCAGCCGAGTATGGAATGCTGCCGCAACGGCGCGCCGGTGGTACGTTACACTCGTGTAACGCACAACTGGCATGGACATGAACGTCGCGACTCGCAATATCCTCCGCAGTACTCTGTTCGGCTCGCTGCTCGTGTGTGCGCTCGTCGTGTTCGCTGCCGATGAGACACCGGATTCTTCGGGTACGACGATGTCGGATCACTTGAAAGCGGCGGCCGCGGTCGTGAAGCGCAATGCGCAGGTGGTCGGATCCGCGGTCAAGCAGGGCGCTCAAAAGGTCGGAGTCGAAGCCAAGAAGACCGCGCACACGGTGGCCGATGCGACGAAGAAGGGCGCGCACGAGATCGGCACGGCCGCGAAGGGCATTGCGGATAAATCCAAATCGACGCTCAAGAGCGCGCAGCCCAAGCCGTCGGAGTCGAAGCGCTCGCCGTAGTCAGCGCTGCGGCGATTGCGCGGTGTACCGCTTGCGGTGTCGCAGCAATCCTTGATGTTGCTACGCCGGCGGCAGCGGGCGCGCTTTGCGGCTCCCGGGTCAGTCCGCGTCCGCGTAGGCCTTCACGAGATCGGTCAAGAAGTCCCGTCCGACGAATACCGAACGAATGCTCCGCCGCTCGTTGAGTCCGTGCACGCCGTTGCCGTCGGGATCGCCCCAGCCACCCGGTGCGCCGTAGACCGGAATACCAATCGCCTCGAGAAAGATGCCGTCGGTTGCGCCCGTCGACATCGTCGGAACCAGCGGAACGCCCGGAAAATAGCGCGCAACGAGCTTTTCGGCCGGCCCGATGATCTTGGGGTCGAGCGGCGGAGGCACGGCGATCGGGCGCACCGGCGGCACCGCCGTTACCTTGACGCCCGGGTCGCCAATGGTGCTGACGAGGGTGGCCAGGGTGCCTTCGACGGTCTCGCCGGGAAAGATGCGGCAGTTGATGTTCGCAGTCGCGCGCTGGGGCAGCGCGTTGTTGGCGTGACCGCCCTCTAACAGGGTCGCGACACATGTCGTGCGCAGCATGCTGTGATAACTACGATCTTTCGATACGAGCGCCTCGGCCGCAGCGTCGCCGGGGTTGTGCGACAGCGCAACCATCGCCGCACCGAGTTCGTCAGTGCGTGCGGCGCCTGCTTTCGCGAAGAACGCGCGCGTCGTGTCGGTGAGCTTCATCGGAAACTCGTGGTCGCGAATCTTCGCGAGCGCGTCGGCGAGTTCGTAAATGGCGTTGTCGCGAATCGGAATCGAACTGTGCCCGCCGGCGTTGACCGCCTCGAGACGGAAATTTTGAGCCGCCTTCTCGCCCACCTGAATCGATTCGACGACGAGTTTCCCGTGGCCGTCGGTGCGTCCGCCGCCGCCCTCATTGAGCGCGAACGCCGCAGAAATCAGCTCCGGGCGGTTTTTCGCGAGCCAGTCGGCGCCGTTGAACGCAAAGGTCGTCTCCTCTCCGCAGGTCAGCGCCAGTTTGATCGTGCGTTTCGGCCGATAGCCGCTTTGCTTGAAACGCATCAGCGCATCGACCCAGGTCGCGTCCATGGCTTTCATGTCGGCTGCGCCGCGGCCGTAGAAATAGCCGTTCTCCTCGATCAGCGTGAACGGGTCGCGCGTCCAATCCTCGCGCTTCGCCTCGACGACGTCGAGATGCCCAAGCAGCAGCATCGGCTTGGCCTTCTTCGACGTCCCGGCCAGGATCGCGACGAGACCACCTTCCTTCGGATGCTCGGGCGTCGAGAACAGGGTGAGATCCGCCTCGCTGTAGCCAGCCGTCCGTAGGTGTGCCGCAAGCCGCTCTGCCGCGAGCGTGCAGCTGCCCGCCGAGAGCGTCGTATTGGTCTCGACCAACTCTTTGTAGAGCGCGAGGAAGCTGACTTGGTCGGGCCGCAGCGCCCCCATCGGCGCCTCCTGCGCCCGGCCGGCCGTCTGTATCGCGAGGGCAAGAACGACCGCCCCAATGATTGTTCTGTGCATAGAGAACCCCTCGGAGGAGCCCGAAGATTGCAGACATGGCCGGCGCATTGCAAGCGGTCCTGCGGGCGGCAGCCGGGAATCGCGGTGAGTCGGGGCGGCGGCGTGGCGGCGTGGCGGCGCGTGATTCGGGTGCCCGGGGCCGGTTCCCGCGCGGTGAGCTGGCAGTGGTTCACGAGCCGCGCCGTTGCAGCTATGATGCCTGCTTTTTTTGAAAGGCGGGACCTATGGCGAAGCGAAAGAAGCGGGTGATTCTGGCGTGGACGAAGGAAGACGTGAAAAATCTGCGGGCGTTTGCCAAGGCGAAGCTGTCGGGAACCCAGGCGGCAAAGCGGCTGCGGCGCTCCTCGGGGGCGGTCACCCAGAAGGCGATGCGGCTCGGAATTCGCTTCAAATCGATCCGCCGCAAGGCCCGATAGCCGACCGACTAAGGCTGTTGCGGGAGGCGCTCGGCAGCGGATTTTAG
Organism: uncultured Gammaproteobacteria bacterium; assembly: GCA_963782845.1. Lineage (GTDB taxonomy): Bacteria > Pseudomonadota > Gammaproteobacteria > Steroidobacterales > Steroidobacteraceae > Bog-1198. The sequence goes on from CAWALM010000006.1 coordinate 478,213, forward strand.
GCCGCGGTCAGCCGATCGCCGCCCCCGCCCGTGTGCGCCGCCTCGCGGCGAGCGCAGCTGTCGCAGAAGAAAACGCCGCCATGGCCGCTGCGGCCGATGATGCGGCCATCCGCCAGTTGCGCCCAGTTGCCGGAACCGCGAACGCCGGGATCTCCGGCACGCACGTGCAACTCGCAATGCGGGTTCGCGCAAAACGGCAGGTCGAGCTCGAAGACGTGCATGGCGCGGGTCGGGCCAATTCCAGACGAAAATTTCGGCGAAACGATGATACTGTGTTTTTATACAGTATCTCAGGCTGGTCCGGATTTCAAGCCCTTGCCAGCCCTGATTTATCGCCTCGCCGAGACAGCGGATTACAATCACGACGTGCCACCGATCAGCAACGACCTCGTTCAGACCTACCAACAGGACGGCGTGGTCGTGCTGCGCGGGATTTTTCGCGACTGGATCGACCCGTTGGCGCAGGGCATCGCGGAGGTTCGGGCGCAGCCGAGTCCATTCGAACGCACCGTCCGTCCCAAGGACGGCACGGCGAACTTCTTCCAGGACTATTGCAATTGGGCGCGGATCGCAACGTTCCGCTCATTCGTGTTTGATTCGCCCGCCGGCGAAGCGGCTGCGCGACTGATGGACTCGGATCACAGCCGATTCTTTCACGAGCACGTACTCGTCAAGGATCCGGGCAATAGTACCGTGACGCCATGGCACCACGACGAACCGTATTACTGCGTTCGAGCTGACCAGAGTGTGAGTTTTTGGATACCGCTTGACCCGGTGTCGCGCAATGTCACGCTCGAATGCATCGCGGGCTCTCACCGCTGGAGCACGTCCGGATATCGACCAACGCGCTTCGATGGGACGCCGTTATATGCCGACGACGATTTTTCCGAGATGCCGGACATCGAGGCGCAGCGCGACCGCTTGACGATTCGTGGCTGGGAGATGGAACCCGGAGACGCGGTCGCCTTTCATTTTCGTACCATTCACGGCGCGCCCGCAAACCGGTCCACGCGCGCGAGGCGTGTGTTCTCGGCACGTTGGATGGGCGCCGACGCTCGCTTCGTTCGTCGCCAGGGGCGCACTTCGCCGCCGTTTCCGGGCCTCGATCTGGGCGACGGGGCGCTGCTCGACGTGCCGGAGTTTCCTGTCGTGTACCGCCGGCCGTAGCACTGCGCCGCCTTGCAGGAGCCCGAGGATGCGCATCGACCACGTCGCGTTGTGGACCAGTGACCTGGAGCGCTGCACGCGCTTCTATACGGCATATTTCGGCGCGGTCGCGGGCACCCTGTATGTGAATGCGGCCAAGGGATTCACGTCCTGCTTTCTGTCGTTCACGGACGGCGCGCGCATCGAGGCGATGAAGACCACGATGCTCTCCCCGGTCATCCACGAGCCCGGCGCGCAGCGCATGGGTTTCACGCACCTCGCAATATCCGTGGGGTCGGAGCCGCGCGTCGATGAACTCACGAACCGGCTGCGGAGCGACGGCTACGAAGTGCTCGACGGTCCTCGGCGCACCGGCGATGGGTACTACGAGAGCGTGGTTCTCGATCCGGACGGAAATCGCATTGAAATTACCCAATGACAAGACGCGGGCTGCGCCGGTTCGCGGGTTCGGGGCGCGCTCGGGCGGCATCGTGAGCGCCGCATGTCGAGCCTGAGGCGTCGCAGCGTGCTCCGCGGTCTCGGATTGGCGGCGATCGCCGGGCTCGCGCCGCGCGGATCCGCAGCGGCAACAACTTATCGCGAGCGGGTGCTCGCGAAGCGTCCGGTTGCGTATTGGCCGCTCGACGAAGCCTCAGGACCGGCCGCGCGCGACCTTGGGCCTTACGCCTGCAACGGCGAATACCGCGGCGCGGTGAGGTTCCGGCAGAACGGTCCAATGCGAGCCGAAAGCCCCGGCGCGATCGGGCTCAACGGGACTGACGCCTATGTCGAAGTGCCCGACAGCCCGATGTTCAGCCAAGCAAACAGCGGCCGGGGATTGTCGGTCGAAGCATGGTTTCGGCCCGACGCATTGGCCTTCGCGGGCCAGACCGGCGAGCATTACCTGCATTGGCTCGGCAAGGGGCAGTCCGGCGAATTTGAATGGGGATTCCGCTTCTACAGCAAGAATTCATCGCGTCCAAACCGCGTGTCCGCCTACATCTGGAATTCGTCGTCCGAGCCGGGCGTCCCAAATGAGGGCGCCGGCGCGTACTTCGAAGACCCGCTGCAGGCAGGTGCCTGGATCCACGTCGTCGCCTGTTTCGACCCCGGCGATGCGCGCAGCGCATCTGCGGGCGTCTCGATCTACAAGAACGCGGTATTGCGTCATGGACCTTTGGATTCGCGGGGTGCCCGGTATTCGAGCTACGCGATTCATCCGCGTCACGGATCGGCGCCGTTGCGCTTGGGAACGCGCGATCGCGACAGTTTTCTCGCCGGCGCTCTCGCCGATGTCGCGATTTATCCGCGCGTGCTCGGCGCGCGCGAGATTCGCGATAACTACGCTGGCGCCTGAACGCGGCCGGCCATTCTCGTGCGGCCCGCGCCTGCCGCGCCGACGGGTCTGGATTCCTGCGTCAGGCGAGCGAACCGCTGAACAGCGCGAGCATCCGGCTCCAAGCTTTTTCAGCCTGGTCGTGGTTGTACACGCGCGAGTCGGGCGGGCACCATCCGTGCATGGTACCCGCATAGACTTCGATCTCGGCGGGCAGATTTGCCTTGGCAAACGCATCCCGCAGCGTGTTCTTGACGTCCGGCTGCTTCTGATCGTCGTTTTCCGCAATCGCAATCAAGAAATGCGCCTTCATCTGCGGAATCAGCAAATGCGGGCTGTCCGGCTTGTCGGACGCGAGGCCGCCGCCATGAAACGTCGCGCCCGCACCGATGCGATTCGGGAACGCCGCGGCCGTGCGCAGTACGAAAGGACCTCCCATGCAGTACCCGGTCGTGCCCATTTTTTTCTTCTTGTCGACTGCACGCTGCCTGTCCAAAAATGCGACGAATGCCTTGGCATCGGTCGCGGCGGTCGCGGCATTCAAGGTTCCCGCGAGCGACATCAGCGCATCGCGCGTCGGCGGATCGTTGAAATCCGGATTGTCCGGCGCCGTCGGCGCCTTTTTCGTGCGGTAAAATGGATTGATCACGAGCACCGCGTAGCCGGACTCGGCAAGCCGCGTCGCCATTTGCTTGAAGGTCGGTCGCAGTCCGAAAATATCCGGCCAAATGAGCACGCCGGGGTGCATGCCCTTCGCGGGATGCACGAAATAAGCGTCGCAAGTCCCGTCCGGGGTCTTGATATCGACATCGGTTCCCTTGGTCTCCGCGGCGTTGGCCGCGCGCGGCAGCGTCGCCACTACACCGGCGCTCAACGCCATCGCACCAAATTGCCGGCGCGTCATATCGCTCGCACGCCGCGCAAATTCATCCAGGTCGTCGTGTTCACACATAGGGGCTCCGCTGCGGTATCGGGAGGGCAAAGATTTTGCGCTCAAGCGCGAGCGCTGCGCAACTCGGGCGCGCTCGGCCAACCGTGTCCGCCACGGCGCGCATCCGCCTGTCGGCACCGCCGATCCGCGGCCAAACGAGTTCTCGCCGAGTTGCAGCCGCGTCGCACTGCCGAGTGTAGACTCGCCGGGAACCTTGCAAAAGACGCTGCCGTGGATCGAAAAGACGGCATACTTCGGGTGCGGGTGATCGCATCGTGCGGGGCGCCCGGCATCGTGGCACCCATTTCCGCCGTTCGATGGGTATGTCGATGCACGGGTACTCGGGGGGAGCAAAACGATGCAATTGCCGAATTCGGACCATCGCCAGCGCTCTCGATCGGGCCGTCGATGAATCTCGATTGGCGGGCTTTTGCGCTCGGGTCCGCGCTGTTTGCGGCGCTGACTGCAATTTTCGGCAAAATCGGCGTGTCCGAATTGAATTCCGATCTGGCAACCTTGATCAGAACGGTCATCATCTTGTTCGTGACCGCTTTGATCATTTGGGCGAAGCAGGAATGGCAACGGCCGGAGAGTTTGCCGACAAAGAGCCTGATTTTCCTTGCGCTCTCGGGTATCGCGACGGGGCTGTCGTGGCTTTGTTACTATCGCGCGCTGCAATTGGGACCCGCGTCTCGCGTCGCGCCGATCGACAAACTCAGCGTCGTGCTCGTGGTGTTGTTCTCGGTGCTGTTTTTGGGCGAAAGTCTCAACTGGAAACTCGGATTGGGCGCTTTGCTGATCACGGCGGGCGCAGTGTTGATGGCGATTTGAGCGCATCGGTCCACCGACGTTGGAGCGGGCCGCTGCCAGAGGATGTCGTTATGCGAAAGATCGGATTATTGCTGGTGTTGTTGCTCGGAGTATCCCTGCATCGCGCCGCGCTGGCGGACGACAGTGAGGTCGCGGACGACGTCCGCTGCATTTATGTCGGTGTCCAGGCGGTCCAAAGCGACGATCCCGCGGTTCAACAAAGCGCGATCGTCGTGTCGATGTATTTTCTGGGACGCTTGGAAGTGATCGCCCCGCACGCCGATCTCGAGGAGTTGCTGTTCAAGGAGTCGCCAATGATGAGCAAGCCGTCGGTGTTTCAGGCGCAGGCCTCACGGTGCGGACTCATGCTCAAGGAGAAGGGCAAGATGATGCAGCAAGTCGGCACGCATTTGGTACTGCGGCGCGCGGATGCGACGGGCAAAAAGGACAGCGATCTTCCCTAGCGGAATGATCTGAGATCCATTCGATCGTAAGGGGGACGAACGATGTGCGGTTTGCGAGTCCGAGGATGGCGGTCGTTTGCGGCGGCCGGCGCCTCGATGTATTTGCTTGTCGGCCTCGGCGGGAGCGCTGGCATTGCGTTGGCCGCTGCCGTATCGAGCACCGCCGCCGACGCGATGTCGAGAATGCCCGGCCACATGACGATGACCGAGCCGCGGCCGGAGCGGGACGGGGATCAGCAAAAGGCCGACGCAATCGTCGCGGCCGCCAAGGTGGCGATGGCGCCTTACCAGGATTACCGCAAGGCGCTCGCGGACGGCTACAAGATTTTCCTGCCGAATGTGCCGCAGCCTCAGTACCACTTTACGAACTATGCTTACGGACTCGCGGCACGCAGCCATTTCGATCCATTGAAGCCGACCTCGCTGCTTTACAAGAAGTCGGCAGATGGCGGATACACGCTGGTCGGTGCGATGTACACCGATCGGGTCGATGCGACCCTCGAAGAGCTCGACGATCGCATTCCCTTGAGCATTTCTCGCTGGCATCAGCACACCAATTTTTGCAAGGCGCCGGAAGGGCAAAAGGCGGCGTATTTCGGCCCCGACGCGAAGTTTGGGCTGCGCGGGTCCATTGTGACCAAAGAAGACTGTGAAGCGGCCGGCGGGACGTTCTATCCGCATCTGTTCGGATGGATGGTGCACGTCTACCCATACGAGAAGGATTCGCGCAATGTCTGGTCGACCGACGATGACGAGCAGGGGCACGACAATATGGATCACGGCGCGATGCCCGCAATGAAAATGGATTAGCCCGCATGCTGCTACCCCACGGCTATAGTGAGGTCCCCGACGGCAGCCTGGCCGCGGTCGTGACCTGCCTGCAAATGCTCGAACGACCCGAGCTGCGTCCTGAAGTTGCCCGCCCAGGTTGGGAGCTGCGGCGCGTCGCGCGCCCCGATCCGGCGTGGTATCGCGATTTGTTTAGGCGCATCGGCGCCGAATGGCTGTGGTTCTCGAGGCTCGTGATGCCGCCCGCTGAGTTGGAATCCATCCTGGGCAGCGCCGACAACGAAGTCTACGCATTGGCGATCGATGGCCGCGACGCGGGACTGCTCGAACTCGATTTTCGCGAGCCGGGGCAATGTGAACTCGCATTTTTCGGGCTCACACGCGAGGCTCAGGGCTTGGGAGCCGGCCGTTGGCTCATGAACCGCGCCGTCGAGCGCGCCTGGCAGAGACCGATCGATCGATTTTGGGTTCACACCTGCAGCCACGACCATCCAGAAGCGCTCGGCTTTTATTTGCGCTCGGGATTCCGGGCCTACGCGCGCCGCGTCGAAATCGCGGCGGATCCGCGGCTCACGGGCCTCGTACCGCGAACCGCGGGCGCGCACATTCCGATCATCGAACCGCAGTCCTAGCCCGATGCCATCGAGCCGCAACGCTTCAGGCCTCGCAATGCTGCGGTCGCGGTGGTCCCGGTTTGTGCTGGTCGCCGGCCCCGGTCTCGTCGTGATGCTCGCCGACACCGACGCCGGCAGCATCATCACCGCTGCCCAGAGCGGTGCGCAATGGGGATACCGTCTGCTGTTGCTGCAGCTGATCTTGATTCCGATCCTGTTCGTCGTCCAGGAACTCACCGTTCGTCTCGGCATCGTGAGCGGTAAAGGCCACGGCGAATTGATTCGAGAGCACTTTGGGCCCGTATGGGCCTGGATATCGGTAGGCGCGCTGGTCTTGGCGTGCATCGGAGCGCTGCTGAGCGAGCTCAGCGGCCTTGCGGGCGTCGGACTGATATTCGGTCTGCCCGCGTGGGTCACGATGAGCGTCATCGTTTGCGGCCTCACGTTGATGGCGTATACGGGTTCGTATCTGTCGGTCGAGCGCATTGCGATGGGCATCGGCGCGTTCGAACTCGTGTTCCTCGTCGTTGCGTGGAAGGCGCAGCCGCAGGCCGCCGCGATGTTGTCTGGGGCGCTGCGCATTCCTTGGAGCGACTCGAATTACTTGTACTTGGTCGCCGCGAACATCGGTGCGGTGATCATGCCATGGATGGTCTTTTATCAACAGTCTGCGGTCGTGGAGAAGAGGCTCGGTCCTGCGGACCTCGCCGCGGCGCGCTGGGACACGGCACTCGGCGCGGTCATCACGCAGGTCATCATGGCCTGCGTGTTGATTGCGACGGCCGCAACGATCGGCATGACCGGCAGCCATGCCGCGCTCGATACGGTACAGCAAATCGCCGGAGCGATTACCCCGTTCATCGGAGAGGGGACCGGCAAGCTGCTGTTTGCTCTGGGCATGATCGGCGCGGCGCTCGTCGCGACGATCGTCGTGACGCTGACCACGGCGCGCACCTTGGGAGAAATCCTCGGCGTCAAGCATTCGTTGGAATATGCACCGCGCGAGGCGCCGTGGTTTTATGGAATCTATACGGTCTCCTTGGTGGCGTGCGGACTGTTCGTCGCATCGGGCATCAATCTCATCAAGCTCAGTGTCGGCGTGCAAGTCATGAACGCGCTGCTGTTGCCGCTGGTACTCGGATTCCTGTATCTGCTCGCGCGCCGCCTGCCGTTGCCGCATCGACTCCGTGGCGGCTATGCGGTGGTCGCGGCGCTTACGATTACCGTGACCGCGGCATTCGGCGTTTATGCGGCGCTCGCGGGTGTCTGGGGATGATGCGACGCCGGCGATGAGTGAGCGCGCGCCGCTGCGGGCGATTGTCTATTGCCACTGCTCGATGTGTCGCCGGACGACCGGCCATTTTCTCGCGGCCACCGCGTGTGCCGCCTCGCAGCTGCGCGTGACGAATAGCGAGCATCTGCGTTGGTATGAGTCGTCGGCACTCGCGCAGCGCGGCTTTTGCGAACGCTACGGCACGCGCATCGCGATAGCCTCGCGCAGCAGGTCGGTGGCGCGCACGGTGTGCCGATACCCTGAAGTCGTGCAAACAAACGGGATGCGAGCTTCGGGCCCGCGCAAGGCGCCAACAGCGTTCGGCACGGCTGCGCGGACCTGCCGCCGGGTCCAATCGGCCGGCATTGCCGTCGCAAACGATTGCAAACGATTGGCGTGGCGCTGCGAGTGGGTTCGCCTGTGCCGCAAGAATTCCACACCCGTCGGAGCTCGCGCCGCATCACGGACAAATCCGTCCGCCGCACTGCAATTTCCTCGGAATCTGCCGATAAGCCGTGATGAGGCCGGCCCGCCGGTTTCTTTTGCATTGCGAGGGTTGGTAACGATGAAGATCCGGATTCCAATAGCGACGCGACTGCTGATCGCATTTGCCGCGGTGATCGCGGTCTACGGCGGCGCCGTCGCCCTCAGCATCGTACGGCTCACCGATTTCAAGGTCACCGTCCATTCGATCACCGCGGGCGACCTACCGAAGCAGCGAACTGCCAACGAATGGATCGTGAGTCTGCTGCGTGTCGCGCATCACACCAGCAACATGCTGATTCTCGAGGACCCCGACAAGGTCAAGGAAGAGCTCGACGCCGTGCAGCGGGATACGGCCGAGGGCAAGCAGTACCTCGATGAACTCACGGCGAGCGCAAATCTGCCGGAGGAACAGGCCGCGCTGCAGGAGGTCGTCGAAGCGCGCAACGTCTATATGACGCTCGAGGGCGGCTACTTGAGCTTGGTCGGTGCGGGCTTGATTCCCTCGGCCAAGCGAATTCTCCTCGTCGAGGCGGGGCCTGCGCAGGCCGAATACATCGACAAGCTCGCGAAGTTCGTCGAGCTGGAGCGCTCGCTCGTCAGGAGCCGCGCCGACGCGATCGATCCGGCCTATGAGCGTACCAAGAAGCTGCTGCTGACGCTGTCGGTTGGAGCCGCCGCGTTGGCGGCATTCGTTGCGCTGCTGTCGGCATGGCAGCTGCGGCGCCAGTTGGGCGGCGAGCCCGCGGATGTGGCCGCGGTCGCGAACAAAGTGGCCTTGGGCGATTTCTCGAGCGAGATTTCGCTGCGCTCCGGCGACCAGACCAGCCTGTTTGCAAGCGTCGCGAAAATGCAAACGAGTCTGAAGCAGCGCAGCGAGCAGGACCGCCTGCGAGCCGAGGAAGAGCACATCCTCGCTGCCGAGAACGCCCGCATCCGCAACGCGCTCGATCAGGTCACGGTGGCCGCGATGCTCGCCGATACCGAAGGCAAGATCATTTACATGAACGGGGCGATGCAGACGCTGGTCGGCCGCCGGCGCACCGAAATGTCGCACGCGCTGCCGCAGCTCGATGTCGAGCGCCTGCTCGGCTGCCCGCTGAGCGTGTTTCACCAAGTGCCGGTGTTCGAGCCGAGCTTGCTCGCCGGATTGGCGAGCTCCCAGGTTGCGGAATTCCGCATGGGAGAGGCGATTCTGCGCATCGTCGCGAATCCGGTGCTCGACGAACGCGCCAAACGCATCGGCACGATCGTTCAATGGTTCGATCGAACCCAGGAGGCCGCGATCGAGGAGGAGATCCAGGCCACGGTTGCCGGTGTCATCGAGGGCAACCTCGCTGTACGAATATCGGAAGACGGCAAGGAAGGATTCTTGAAGAATCTCGCGGTTGGCATGAATCGCCTCGTCGGCAACATGGCGGATGTGTTGCGAGGCATTGCGAGCGCGGCGGCCGAGGTGAGCGCGGGAGCCGAAGAGATTTCGCGCGGCAACTCGGACCTGAGTCAGCGCACCGAGCAGCAGGCCTCGAGTCTCGAGGAAACCAGTTCCTCGATGGAACAGATGACCGCGGCGGTCAAGAACAACGCCGAAAACGCGGCGCAGGCCAACAAGCTCGCCTGCGCGGCTCATGACCAAGCCGATCGCGGCGGCGCGGTCGTGCAGTCGGCGGTGCTCGCGATGAGCGAGATCAACGCGTCCTCGAAGCGCATCGCCGACATCATCGGCGTCATCGACGATATCGCATTCCAGACGAATTTGCTGGCGTTGAACGCCGCGGTCGAGGCCGCGCGCGCCGGTGAGCAGGGCAGGGGCTTCGCCGTGGTCGCCTCCGAGGTCCGCAATCTCGCTTCGCGATGCGCGGAGGCAGCGAAGGAGATCAAGGGTCTGATTCGGGAGTCGGTCGGCAAAGTCGACGACGGCAGCAAGCTCGTGGCCGAGTCCGGCAAGGTTCTGCAAGAAATCGTCGCGGGAGTGAAGATGGTCACGAGCGTGGTCGGCGAGATTGCAGTATCGAGTCACGAGCAGGCGTCGGGCGTCGAGCAGGTCAACAAAGCCGTACTTTCGATGGACGAAATGACGCAACAGAATGCGGCGCTCGTCGAGGAAGCCGCGGCTGCCGCGCAATCGTTGACCGAGCAAGCGGCGCAACTGTCACGGCTGATGGCGGGCTTCAAGCTCGGCGCGGACTCCGTGGGCAAGTCTATCGCACAGGCGCCGACGCCGCGCCGCATGGCGGGCCGCGCACGCGCGGGATAGCCAGCCGCGCCCCGTAGGCGCTTGGAGCCGGCATCCCGTGGGGGCGCCGGTGCATATGCACTGACGCGCAACGCGCCGCGCGGTCATCCAGTGTTCGTCGGCTGCCGGCACTGGATGGACGCGCAGAGCGCGCGCGGCAACAATTGGATTCGTGACCGGATTCGCCCCCGAACCTCTGATGCGGCAGCCGCGGCGCGCACGCGCGCTCGCAGATCCATTCTATTACCTCAACAACTTCGAGCGCGTCATTGCGTCGCTCGATGCGCGCTATGCGGCGCTGTGGAGCGCGCAGGAGCGGTGTTTCATCGTCGAATTTGCATCGTTGCCGCGCGCGGCGCGCGCGTTGCTCGTGCGCATGGTGATCCGCAAGGGCGAGCTGTTTCGCGCGAGCCGCCTGAGCTACCCGGAGATCGGCGCGACCTTTGCCGCGGTCGAGCCGCTGACGGAACGTGGCTGGGTCGAGCCGCAGAGCAGCCTCGACGTCGAAGAGCTCGCGCAAATCTTCACGAAGCCGCAGCTGCTCGATCAGTTCGCGCTTCCGGGAGTCGGGCGACATCTCAGCAAGCCGCAATTGGTGGCCGCATTGCGAGCGCAGTATCCGCAGCCCGTGCCGCTGCAACTGTGGCAGCGGGAATCCGGCGACAGCGTCTACCGCTTGCGGGTTGCCGCGCTTTGTGACCAGCTGCGGTTGATGTTCTTCGGGAATTTTCACCAGGATTGGAGCGAGTTCGTGCTCGCAGATCTCGGCCTGCTGAGTTACGAAAAGATACAAGATTCATTGCATTCGACCGCGTTTGCGTCGCGGGCGCAAATCGATGCTTTGCTGGCCCTCGATCAGTGCCGGCGGCTGCTCGACTCCGAGGCGCAGCCCGCGCTGATCGAGGCCCACATGCCGCCTCAAATCGAGGATTGCGACTGGCTCGAGGAACTTCGGCAGCGGCTGCTATTCCAAATTGCGCGCGCTCACGAACGCAAGGGCGACCGGGTCTCGGCACTCCTGGGATACTCGGTATGCAGGCACCGTGGGGCGCGCATGCGTGCGGTCCGGCTCCATGAGCGGGCCGGGCAGTCGGGGATTGCGCGCGAACTATGCAGGGTGGCGCGCGACGACCCCGAAAGTGCGCTCGAATCCCAGGAGGCTCGGCGTGTGCTGCCGCGTCTCAATCGCAAGCTCGGCGTTCGCGAGGCGCCGCTGCCGCCGGTGCAGGATTTGCCGTCTTTCGAGCTCGAGCACCCGGCGGCGACCGCGCCGTCCTCGGTCGAATACTACGTCCGCGACCGGCTCATTCTCGAAGGCGATCACGATACGAGCGTTCATTTCGTGGAGAACTCGCTGGTGTTGTCATTGTTCGGCCTGCTCTGCTGGAAGGCGATCTTCGAGCCGGTCCCCGGCGCATTCTTTCATGACTTTCAGCACGGCCCGGCCGACCTGTCGAGCGCGCGCTTTGTCGAGCGGCGGCGCGGCACATTCGCCGAGTGTCTTGCGCGGCTCGACTCCGATGAGTATCAGTCAGCCATTCGGCGGTGCTTTGCGGATAAGATCGGAATCCAGTCGCCGTTTGTCTCCTGGGCATCGCTCTCGAGGAGTCTGCTCGATCTTGCGTTGACGTGTTTTCCCGCCGCGCATTTGCGTCTGTGGTTCGAATGGATCCTCTCCGATCTGCAGGAAAACCGCGCTGGATTTCCGGACCTCGTGCAATTCTGGCCGGCGCAGCGGCGCTATCGGCTGGTCGAGGTCAAAGGCCCCGGCGACCGGCTGCAGGACAACCAGCGCCGATTGCTGGAATTCTGCGTCGAGCAGCAGATGCCGGTCGCGGTCTGCTACGTGCGCTTGCCGGCCGATGTAGAATAGCGGCATGTGCTACTCCGCGCAGGTCGGCCAAAGCGTCCGCAGGCTTTATCGCGAGATGGGAATCCGGCTCGACTATGCGGAGGCCGAGCGCTTGTTCATGCGCCGGCTCGATGATTCGAGCCTCATGATATCGCGCGGCTTCGAGGCGAATTTCGATGAGCCGGCCAACGAGCAGGAAAGGCGCATCAAGGCCGCGATCGATGAGCATCGATCGCGCGCGGCGAGCAAATTCGAGAAGGAGCTTTTTTCTCAGAAGACGCGCCTCGTCAATGCGCAGCGCTCGCTCAAAATCAAGGAGACCAAGAAGGCGCGGGAAGACGTGCGGATTGCCGGCAACAAAATCGAGTCCCTGGCCGCGAAACTGTCGGATCTGCGCCGCGTCGAGACGCTGCCGCGCGACAATCGCATCTTTCCGATGGTCTATGCCGGCGTCATCATCGAGCGCGACGGCCAGAAGCTCCTGACCCCGATGCGCTACTTCTGCCGCCCTGCGGGCAAGCCCGCTTCCTACGACCGGCAATTTCCGGGCCTCTACAACGCGCGGCGCGACAATTTGCAGAAGTTCTGGGCGCAGCAATTCGGCCATTGTCACGCGATTCTGGTGGTCGATCGGTTCTACGAGAACGTGCAACGACATACGATGGAGCATCGCGAGCTGCGCGAAGGGGAGGAGGCGAGCAACGTCGTGTTGCAGTTCACGCCGGAGCCGGCACAAAGCATGCTGGTTGCCTGCCTATGGTCGCACTGGACCGATCCGAAAGAGCCCGATATTCGCGGTTTCGCCGCGATCACCGATGTGCCGCCCGCGGACATTGCGGCGGCCGGTCATGACCGTTGCATCATCAACCTGAAGCCCGAGCATATCGACGCATGGCTGACGCCGCAGCGCCACTCGCTCGACGAATTGCAGGCGATTCTGTCGGATCGCGCGATTCCCGCGTTCCAGCATCTGGCATTGCAAGCCGCCTGACGCGGCGCGCGGCGGCAGGAGCATGAGCGTGGACCCGATGAGCCTGGACCTGTTCAATCGCGAAATCGGCGAACCATCCGTCGAGGAGTTGCGCCCGTCGGTACTCTTGCTGCGCGGGTACGCGTTGCCGCGCGAAGCAAAGATTCTCGACGCGGTGCGCGCCGTCGAATCGGCCGCAGCGTTCCGTCACATGACGACTCCGGGCGGTTTCCGCATGTCGGTTGCGATGACGAATTGCGGAGCACTCGGCTGGGTATCCGACGGCACCGGCTACCGATATGCTCCGACCGACCCGCAGAGTGGAAAGTGCTGGCCGTCGATGCCCGCGTGCTGGCGCGATCTCGCCGAGGACGCGGCGGCGAGCGCCGGGTTTCCGGAGTTTCGGCCCGACGCTTGTCTCGTCAATCGTTATGCGGTGGGCTCGCGTCTCTCGCTGCATCAGGACAAGGACGAGCGGGATTTCGCTGCGCCGATCGTTTCGGTCTCGCTCGGCGTGCCGGCCGTGTTTCAGCTTGGCGGCCTCAAACGCAGCGACCGCGCGCTGCGCGTGCCGGTACGGCATGGTGATGTGATCGTCTGGGGCCGAAGCGCTCGCCTCATTTATCACGGCGTGATGCCGCTCAAGCAGGGCTATCATGCGGCATTCGGCGACTGCCGCGTCAACCTGACTTTTCGCAAGGCGGGTTAGCCGCTCGAGCCGAGCCACGGAGGGACTCATCGATGATCGACTTCAAAGCCGCTTGCTGGCGACGCAGCTTGGCTTGCAGCGGCCTCGCGCTCGCGCTGGTCGAGCTCTGCGCCTGCGGATCACTCGAGGTGCTGCTCGGATTGCGAACCCGGCTCGACAAGTTGCCGGTTACGGCATTGTCGGCGACCTTATCGCCGCAAGCGGCACTGAGCCCGGGAAGCTCGGGTCGCCTCGTGATCACGGCGACCACGAGTGACGGCAAGCAGTATGTGACCGTCGGACCGGGTCACGGCAAGGTGCTCTTCGATAGCTTCACGTTTACCGCGTCGATTGTTACCGTCAGCAGCGACGGCGTCGTGTCCTTGCCGGCCGATCCGCGGCTCAGCGAGTCGCAGTTGCCGCACATCCGGGTTACGGCGATCGGGCATCCCGATATCAGCGCCGAACTCGATGTTCCGGTTCATTATGACGTCGCGTTCCAGGCTCACTTCTCCGGTGCCGACGGTATGAAAGGACTCGACGGATCCGACGGACTCGACGGGATGTCCGGCAGCGACGGATCCACCGATCCCAATAATCCATCGGCGGGCGGCAACGGAACCGACGGCAGCAGGGGCGGAGACGGTTCCAACGGATCACCCGGCGATCCCGGCGAGAATGTGCACCTCTGGGTGGCACTGCGCCCCGGCAATGTGCCGCTGTTGCAGGTGCGCGCGGCCAGCAGCCGGCATGAGCACTACTTCCTGATCGACCCCAAGGGCGGCAGCCTGACCGTCGATGCAAACGGCGGTGCCGGCGGCCCCGGCGGTTCGGGTGGCCGAGGCGGGCGCGGCGGATCCGGCGGCAGCGGCAGTCCGCCAGGGATGTCGGGACAGGATGGACTCGCCGGGTCGGACGGACTCGCAGGCGCAGGCGGCGCTGCGGGTGCGATCACGATGTCGATCGACCCCGCGGCTGAGGCCTATGCGGACCGGATTTATTTCTACTGCAAGACGGGCGATGGCGCCGCCGGACCCGCGCCGAGCGTGCAAGTCGAGTCCGTGCGGCCGCCATGGTGAGCGAACTGCTGAAGGCCGTGACGGAGGCCGAGCGCCGGTACCGCGCACGCAACCCCGAAAGTGCGCGCCGCCACGCCGAGGCTGCCTGCCATCTGCCGGGCGGCAATACCCGCTCGGTGCTTCACTACAGTCCGTTCCCACTGACCTGGGCCGGCGGCCGGGGCAACCGCCTGATCGACGTCGACGGCCATGAGTATCTCGACTTCTTGGGCGAGTACTCGGCCGGCCTGTACGGGCATTCGAACCCGATCATCCAGAGCGCGCTCAAACAGGCGATCGATGCCGGCCTCGTGCTTGGCGGTCCGAACCGCTACGAGGCCCCGCTCGCTGCGGCGATTCGCGCGCGCTTCCCGTCGATTGATCTCATCCGCTTCACCAATTCGGGTACCGAGGCCAATTTGATGGCGCTTTCGACGGCGCGCGCACTCGATCCCGTGCGCCACCGTGTCATGGCATTCGAGGGCGCCTACCACGGCGGAGTTTTTTACTTCCGTCACGGCGGCTCGCGCCTCAATGTGCCGTTCGAGTGGGTGATTGGCGAGTACAACGACGCCGAGGGCGCCCGGGCGCTACTGCGGGCGCATGCGGATCGGCTCGCGGCCGTCATCGTCGAGCCGATGCTGGGCGGCGGATGCATTCCCGGCAGCGTCGAATTTCTCGCGCTGCTGCGCGAGCAGTGCACCTTGCATGGCATCGCGCTGATTTTCGATGAGGTCATGACCTCCCGACTGTCGCCCTCAGGGCTCCAAGGCGCGCTGGGAATTCGGCCGGACCTCACGACCTTCGGCAAGTACCTCGGCGGCGGTGTGAGTTTCGGCGCCTTCGGCGGTCGGCAGGACATCATGGAACGGTTCGATCCGGCGCGCTCGGAGCCGTTCGAACACGCCGGTACGTTCAACAATAACGTGTTGTCGATGGCGGGCGGGCTTGCGGGTCTGACCGAGGTGTTCACGCCGGCCGAGGCGCTGCGAATCAACGCGCGCGGCGACCGGCTGCGTGCGCAACTCAACGCGCTTTCCGCAAAGCGCGCCGTCGCTTTCCGAGCAACCGGCATCGGCTCGCTGATCGGCTTGCATTGCGGCGCATGGCCGGTGCCGCGCGGCGAGGCGGCAGGCGTCGCGAGCGAGCGGCAGGCGCTGGAAGCCTTGTTGCATTTCGAGATGCTCGAGCGCGGCTATTATTTCGCGCGGCGCGGCTACGTCGCGCTGTCCCTGCCGACGACCGACGCCGACTGCGACGGCTTCGTATCGGCCGTCGAAGAGTTCTTCGTGCAGCGCGGGCCGCAGATGGCGGCGACGGCGCCCACCTGGTGATCGACACCGGTCGTCGCCGGATCGGGCGCCGCAGGCAGCCCCTTGCGAATTGCGAACACCGCCCAAACATTGGCCCGATGCACCCATTGCAAACGGTTTGGCCGCGGGAACTCTCGGCATGAGCGACGAGACTGCGACAGTCGACGGTGAAGTGCTCGATGCCTATTCCACCGTCATCTCAACGGTGGCGGAGCGCAATAGCGCATCCGTCGTATCGATTCACGCGAGCTTCAAGAATCGCGGCGCCGGTTCGGGATCCGGGTTTGCGCTGACGCCGGATGGACTCATTTTGACGAACTCGCACGTGATTCACAAAGCGAACCGTATACGGATCGAGACCACGCAGGGCATGCGTTGCGACGCCGAGTTGGTCGGCGAAGATCCGCACACCGACAGCGCGCTGCTGCGCGCCCGCGTGGAATTGCCGCCGATGGAACTGGGCACGTCGCGCAATTTGCGGGTCGGGCAACTGGCAATTGCGATCGGCAATCCCTACGGTTTCGACTGCTCAGTGACGGCCGGCGTCGTGAGCGCGCTGGGCCGTAGCCTGCGTAGCGGAACCGGGAGGCTCATCGACAACGTGATCCAAACCGACGCAGCGCTCAACCCGGGCAATTCCGGCGGCCCCTTGTGCGACAGCACGGGGCGCGTAATCGGCATGAATACCGCGATCATCGCGTCTGCGCAGGGTATTTGTTTTGCAACCGCGATCGATACGGTGCGCTGGGTCGCTATGGAATTGCTGCGTCACGGCCGTGTCAGGCGCGGCCATCTCGGCATCGTCGCGCAAACGGTCGTGGTACCGCAGCGCCTGCGCCGCCATGCGGAAATCGAGGCGCGTACCGCGGTTCGGATCGTGCGTGCCGAGAAGGAGGGGCCGGCCGCTCGCGGCGGCCTCGAAGACGGCGATCTGTTGCTGCGCTTCGGCGGCGAGCCGGTGGTCGGCATCGATGATCTGCATCGATTGCTGAGCGCCGATCAGATCGGCCAGCGCGTGCCGGTCGAGGTTTGGCGCCTTGGGCGCAGGCGCCAAATAACCGTGGTGCCGGTCGAGCCGCCCACCGAATGATCGATTGCCGTTAGAATCGATCATACCCAAGGCTGCCGATCACATGGGCTGTCGGCAGCGCGATATGCGGGAGACCTTGCTATGAAAATGGCTCGCCGATCGATTGCAGACAAGCGCCGCAGTTTTCGGGAATTGCACCGGCAGGGCTGCTTCGTCATCCCAAATCCCTGGGACCTCGGCAGTGCGCGCTATCTCGAGAGCCTCGGGTTCAAGGCGCTCGCGACGACCAGTTCCGGGTTCGCCTGGTCGCAAGCGCATGCCGACGGCGATATGTCTCGAAATCAAATACTGGCGCATCTCCAGAGCCTCGTTGCCGGAACCGATGTTCCGATCAACGCCGACTTTCAAAGCGGATTTGGACGTGATGCCGCCGGCGTTGCCGAAAGTGTCGCGCTCGCGGTCGACACCGGGGTCGCGGGAATCTCGATCGAGGATTCGACCGGGGACCCGGAAAAGCCGCTCTACGATGTCGCGACAGCCGTCCAACGGATTCGCGGCGCGCGGCATGCGATCGACAGCGCCGGCGGGGATGTCGTTCTGGTCGGGCGATCCGAGGGGTATCTCGTGGGTCAACCCGATCTCGAGGCAACGATCGCGCGGCTCAAGGCCTATGCAGCCGCCGGCGCCGATTGTCTCTACGCGCCTGGAATTCGAAGTCGCGAGGAGATCGCCGCCGTGGTTGCGGCCGTCGCACCAAAGCCCGTCAACGTGCTGATCGGATCCGCGGTTGCGATGACCGTGCAGGACCTCGAGTCTCTCGGCGTGCGTCGCATCAGCGTCGGAGGCGCGTTGGCGCGCTGCGCATGGGGCGCGCTGACGCGCGCCGCGCAGCTGCTCGCGAATCGGGGCAGCTTCGACGGGTTCGCGGCGGCGGCGGCGGGGGCCGACCTCGACGCGCTGTTCGGCCGGTAAGGTCGGGCGCCTAGATCACGTTCGAGCGGTTGAGCACGACTCCAAAGACGAGAGTGATCCAAAGAGCGAGCAGGATCAGCCAGCTGAAGAAGTAGGCCCGCACTCGGTGACGGATCCGATTCTCGCCGAGGTGGACGTAGGCGTGGACGAATCTCGCCGCGACATAGAGCCAGGCGAGCACCTGCATGGCGGGTCCGGTGTAATGCAAGATCATTGCCGCGAGGCAGACCACATAAAACAGGATCGGGGCCTCGAACAGGTTGGCGAAATGGCGTGCAAGTTTGGCGCTTGCCTCGGGTTCCGCCGACCCCTGGTAGATTCTGAAAAAGTCCAAGGACACGCGGCCTTCGCGAACCGCCCGAACCCGGCTGCGAAACAGCATCAGCACCACCGAGAAGCTAAGAATGACCATTGCAAACATCGGATAAATCATGGCGCTTCCTCGAATTATTCGGTCTATGACGGCATGCCGGCGACGCCCGATTCTACGCGATCGACGCATCTGACCGGCGCTGCCGCCGCGACCTACGAGGTCTGTGCAACTATTTTCAGGCCGCCGTGTTCTGGGTGCACGGGACAGATAATCGGGGTCAAATAAGGAACTCAAATGCGCAATATTCTAGGAGCCATTGCCTTCACTGCGGCGTTGGCAGCGTTGCCCGGCATTGGAAGTGCCAAAGGTTGCCTCAAAGGAGCCGCGGTCGGCGCCGTCGTCGGCCACGTGGCGGGTCATCACGCGGTCGCGGGTGCGGCGGCCGGCTGCGTGATCGGACATCATGAAGCGCACGTCAAGGACAAAGAGGCCAAGCAGCGAGCCGCGGCGGCTCAAGATAAGCCCGCGGGCACGGATTCCGCGAGCGCCGCGACACATCCATAAGGTCCATAAGGCGAGGTCGCCGCATGATCGAGCGACCGAGTTACTGTATATAAATTAATGATATACATAGCTATTATAAACTATCACTTGAGATAGAGTTTGCTGGCATTCACGGTGACGGTCGGTGCCGTGCGGAGCGCTATGACGGCGCTCAGGCGGCTTTCGTGAAATCTCCATACTGCGCGTCGATTGCACGTTGGAATCCGGGCCGCGATGTGCAGCGTTCAAGGTATTCCGCCAGACGCCGGTCGCTCGAAACGATATCGGTATGCGCGAGGATGCGCAGCACCGTCGCCATCATGAGATCACCGGCGGTAAATCGGTTGCCATCCAGGAATGACTTGTCGCCGAGCGACTTGGACAGCGCGGTGAGACGCCTCTGCAGGAACTCGACGGCGCCGGGCCGCCGCAGCTTTGCCCATTCTTCCTTCGGATAGAATAGATCGATCGCCGCGACATTCATCACGAACGGTTCGATCGAATTGAGTGCGGCGATCAACCACTGCGTTGCGCGCGCGCGGGCACCGGATTCCTTCGGCAGCAACGCCTCGCACCGATCGGCAATATGCAGCACGATCGCGCCGGACTCGAATAGGACGAGGCCGTCCTCTTCGAGGATCGGCACTTGCCCGAAGGGCTGCAGGGCGCGGTAGTCCGGCTTGTCCTGGTCTCCCTGCTCGAGAAGGCGAGTCCGGTAGGGCAGTCCCGCCTCTTCGAGCGCCCAGCGTGCGCGCAGGTCGCGCACTTGGCCGCGGGCAAACTCGGGAACCCACTTGAACGCGGAAATCGTGATCATCGCTCGCCCCCGGCTACCGTTGGGTTGAATTCAAACGGTCAGCTCCGCAGAGAATCGGCGCTCGAGCTTATCGAACGCTCCGGCCCAGCCTTGCGCGTGGCTCAGTCTCGACGCTTCGGTTCGGAGGCGCGCGTGTGCAAAAGTGATCTCGGTGCCGACGTCGACGGGTTTGAGGTCGATTTCGATCCGGGAGACTTCACCGTTCTCCTCCGGTTCGCCGCCGTAGGTCCACTGCCAGCTCATGACGAGGCGTCGGGCCTCGACGACCTCGAGGTACTCGCCGGTGCTCTCGTGTTCGCTGCCGTCGAGCATGCGGAACCGCACGCGAAATCTCCCGCCAACGCGTGCGTCGGTCTCGGCCAGCAATACCGGACCCGCATCGGGTCCCCACCAGGATGCAATGCCGTCGGGCGTGGTCAGGGCCGCGAATACGATCGAAGGACGCGCTCGAATGCGGCGCACGAGGGTCAACCCGGTCATCGTCGCTTCCTCCTCGATTCGGCTTCCTTGTGCTCCGCATAGACGGCGAGACGATCGAGGCTCTGCGACCAAAATCGCTCGTAACGCCGCAGCCACTCCATCGCCTCCCGCATCGGGTCGGGTTCGAGGCGCACGGTGACGACGCGCCCGGCTTTCGTCCGTGTAATGAGGCCGGCATTCTCGAGAACGTCCAAGTGCTTCATGACGGCGGGCAGCTTGATCGCGAAAGGTTTTGCCAACTCGCTCACCGAAGCGCTTTGTTCTCGCTCCAGATGCGCGAGGATCGCGCGCCGCGTCCCATCCATGAGAGCCGCAAAGGTTCGATCGAGCTGCGGGCCGCGATAGTTCACCATATGGTGTACTATGCAGTCTGGCATGCACGCTGTCAACCCAAGCACTCAACGGTGCGCTGGCGCCAGGCGAGATCAACGTCAATTCGTGCCCGTCGTGATCTGTTTGATCATCCCGAGCTTGATCGTCGATGCCTGCAACGTGCTTGCCTGACTCGTGTTGTAAAGCGAAAACAGGAATGCCTGATCCCACGAGCTCAAGGCCCGCGGCGGGTTCTTGGAATCATGAAACAGCCGCAATATCGTCGGCGCTCCGCCAAGGTCGGCGTCGACGCGAATTTCCGCAAGGCCCGCCATCGCGACGTAATCCGAGAGCTGGCCTAGATTGATATCGCGGGTGCGATTCGTGTCCACGACGATGATCACCGAGCTGAGACTCTGGACGGCCATGAATTTCAGCCGCGAGCCGTCGTGCACAGTATTGATCGGAACCTGCATCATTTGCATGCCCGACATGGAGAGCCCGTTGACCAGGCTATCGGAGGAGACGGCGCTGCCGTCGCTCGAGCGGAATTCGCTGTTGTACCAGCTGCGAATCGGGAGGGGGGCGTGCATGAATCGGTTGATGCTGCCCATTCCATTGGCGGTCTTGTACATGGTCGGGTTGCGGCGCCACCATTTCTTGAGCAGCACCTCGGGTTCCGACGTTGCGACCACGTAGAAATTGGGCTTGCAGTGTTCACCGTCCAAGGGCGCGTGCACCGCGGCCGCAATCTGCGAAATTCGCTGCAGAACGAATTCGCCGCGATCGCGATCCAAGCCGGCAACCAGCGGGCAGATCGGCGTATCCCAACGTGCAAGCGAATCGTGCAGATAGTGAACCACGACCGTGGAGACGTAACGGCTCACCTCGCGCTCCATCTGTCGCTGCGCTTCCACAGTAATGGGCTCGAGCGTCGGTTTGGCACTGTCGGCCGGAGCCGAATTCGCCGTGGCGGATAGGACGCCGAGCCCCGCGAGCGCGACCACCGTGACCGAACCCGCGATGCATGAACGCCAAGATCGGCGCCGCCGGCCCGGCACCCAATGAATCGCTGCGCTGATTCGTCCGCTCATCGGAGCCCCGCGCGGTGCGTCGAGGCCGCAGTACACCACAGGCTGCGAAGCTGCCGCAAGGAACGCAGTACCGCAATCTGCTGGTCGTCCGATCGAGCCGCGGTTCAGCGGCGGATCGCAGGCGCAGATAACCATCGATCTCGCGATGCGGCTGCCGCGATGGTCGCTCGCTTGCAGGAGTGCTAGATTGAGACTGCTTTCCGTCATGGAGATTCTTGTATGCCCCACGCGATAAGGCGAGCTTGGCCGGCCCTGCTGCTGTTGGCGAATCTAGCCGTCGCCACCGATGCCGATTACGTCGCAGAGATCCAGAAGTGGCGTCAGGACTTTGATGTCGACGTGCGCAAGGGCGGTTGGTTGGCGCTGATCGGACGTTTCAAGATCGAAGAGGGCGTTTCGACGATTGGCAGCGACCCCTCGTCCACGGTCAAACTGCCGCCGACGCTGTCGGCGCAAAAGCTTGGAACATTGACGAGACACGCGGATCAGTTCCGCTTCACGCCAAAAGTGGGAGTCGATACCACCGTCGATGGCCATCCTCTCGCGCAATCGACGATGCTGCAGACGAAGCCGGGCGCCGGACGGATTCAAGTGGGCAACCTAGGATTGAGCGTTCGTGCGATCGGCGATGACTTCTATCTGCTCGCCTCGGATTCACAAAATCCGGCGATTCAACAGTTCGCTGGTACGACCTGGTTCCCGATTGATCCTGGCTATCGGGTAGCGGCGACATTTACCGCCTACGAGCGGCCACAACAACGCCGTTTGCCGATGACTCACGTCGATTCAAAGGAAGTTTTCACCTCGACCGGCGAAGTGACATTCCAACTTGGCGGCCAGACGGTGCGCCTAAGATCATTCATCGATGAAGGCGAACTATTCATCCTGTTTCAGGACCAGACCAACGGCAAGGAAACCTATGGCGGTGGTCGATTCCTGCATGCGCCGCTGCCGACCGATGGGCAGACGGTGCTCGACTTCAACAAGGCGTTCAATCCATATTGCTCGGTCAACGAATTCGTGATGTGCCCGATTCCGCCGGCCGAGAATCGCCTGCGCTTTCGGGTCGGCGCCGGCGAGACCTACGGCGTCAAGGAATGAATGAGGAGCATGAGAGATGAAGAAGGGTGAGTCGCTGGGGGGCAAATCTCCCTCTCAGCTGATAGACGCCAGAATCAAGGAGCTCGGCGATTGGCGCGGCGAGATGCTGAGCCGGCTCCGTACCTTGATCAAGGAGGCAGTGCCCGACGTCGTTGAGGAATGGAAATGGCGAGGCGTCCCAACCTGGTATCGCGACGGGATGATTTGCACGGGCGAGACCTACAAGAGCGTCGTGAAGATGACTTTCGCCAACGGCGCGGCACTCAAGGATCCGTCGAGCCTTTTTAACTCGAGTCTGGATGGGAACACGAGGCGGGCGATCGATATTAAGGAGGGCGAGAAGGTCAACGAGAAGGCCTTGAAAGCGCTATTGCGCGCCGCCGTCGCTCTGAACCAGTCCAAAGCCAAGCGCTGATCCGCCAATTTCTGCTTAATGCCTCGGTCGGCGGATATCGACCGCGGTCAATCCGAATTCCATGTCCGAATGCGGCCGAGTATGCCCGCAAGCCCGCGGTACATTGAGCGGCGGTACGAGCGGCCGCCGATTTGCAGGAAGACAACGGCAAGGACATGACCGAATGGCGATGAGCAACGACGATTACGTGCTTGGGACCCACGACGCCGAGATCACCCGACTCGGGATCCAGCACCGAGTCTGGCGGCCGCATATGCTGGACGCGTGGATGCGCGCGGGAATGACGAGCGGATCGCGAGTCATCGATTTCGGCGCCGGGCCTGGTTTTGCAACGCTCGACGCAGCGGAAATCGTCGGCCCTCAGGGTGAAGTGGTGGCGATTGAGCGATCCACGAATTTCCTCGAGTTCGCCGCCCAACAGCTCGGCAGGCGCGTTGTGAGGAACGTTCGCCTGATCGAAAGCGATTTGATGGGCGATGATGTTGTGCCGGCCGGGCTGGATGTTGCGTGGTGCCGCTGGGTGGCCTCGTTTGTTAGAGCTCCCGAGCGGCTGGTCGCAACAATTCGCCGCTCCTTGCGCGTCGGCGGGAAAGCGGTATTTCATGAATACCACTCCTATGAAACGTGGCGCATGATTCCGACGAGCCAACGAGTCGAGGATTTTGTCCAACAAGTGATGGCCAGCTGGCGCGATTCCGGCGGCGAACCGAACATCGCAGCTGCGCTGATTCCGTTGATGAACGAAGTCGGTTTCAAGGTTACCGAGATTCGGCCGTTGATCTTTGCGGTTCGACCGGCCGACTTTATGTGGCAATGGCCAGCCGAGTTTGTCGAGAGTAATACCCGGCGGCTCGCCGATCTCGGCAAGGTCACTCCACGGTGGGCGCATGAAGTGAACAATGAATTCATCGGAATATCGGCGAATCCCGATGCAATCCTCGTGACTCCGATGGTCATGGAAATCATTGCGGAGAGAGTGACGTAAGCGCGGTGCGCCGACCGGCAAGCATTGCGTGCTCGCGAATGGCCTAAAAAAAACACACGCACTGGCTCAGGTGGTCGAGCGCGGTGTCCAAGCCGTGTGCCGCATAAAGTTCACAAAACTTTCATCCCGACGCGACACTCGATGAAACCAGCGGATTACATTTAGAGCGCTTCAGCGAGCTGACTGAAGGTCCACGGATCGTGACCGCGAACAAAACAAACGATATCTCGCTAGAAAATCTTGTTGATGAGCCAAGTCGCGACCGCGTGCGGCCTACATGGGCGCCGAGGCAACACACACACCTCGCAATTCGACACGAAGGAACTTGCCATGAAAAGAACACATCAACACGTTGGGTTGGCATCCGCCTCATTCATAGTGATTTCAATATTGTTCGCGGGATACAGTTTCGCGGATTCGGTGATTGTTGCGCCGGGAGGGTATCCGGCGCCGGGCGGCACAACCGACACACAGTCCGGCGCGTCTGACCCAGCCGTTGGGACGGTGACCAACACCTACACGGGCTTCAACCCGTCGGCGTATAGCAGCCTGTATTACGTTATCGGTGACTATCCCGCGCCGTCGTATAATTTCGACCCAAGCGGCCCACATATGACGGCGGATTCCACGCCGGGTCTTTTGACCTTTAACCTTGCCGCAAGCAATCTTGCCGCGGGGCAAGCAGTTTGGTCGGGAACAACGACCATCGCGACGACTGGCGGACCGGTGACCGTGAATGAACAGTTCGTGCTCGGCGTGACCGACCTGGCGAATAACCCGCTCGCGCTAACGACCGCAACGACGATAGCCGGGATGCCGGCCTCCGTTGGCGGCGCTTTGCTCGTACCCAGTTCGGGGTTCAACGCCACGTGGCTGTTCGAGATGTCGTCGGGTTCGGGCCCGTGGCAGGCTGCAGAAACTTTCTACAACAACCTCGCGTTCAAGCTTCCCACGGATTCATTGTTTGATAGCGTTGGAGGCGGGTTCTATTACACGGCCCCGGTCCCGTTGCCGGCCGGAGCCTGGCTCATGCTCTCCGGCGTTGGCGGATTGGCCTTGGTCACCCGTCGCCGTAAAGTTTGAGCAAGCGTTTGGTATAACACTGCCAGACAGAACCCCGGTGCCCGCGGCCGGGGTTCTCGTGAAAGCACCAAACGGCAGGCCTGCGGTCACTGCACAATGGGCTGATAGTTCGGCAGTTTTAACGGATCCAAGGGACATTAGAAGCCTGCTGGAAGCGGACGTCCGAACTCAGCTCCTATACGCACACTGGCGATTATATACTTGACAAACCCATGCGATTGGCGGACAATCCCTCTCAACTTCAGAGGGTTCCGCCATGTCATTCTCAGCTCCGCACTTCACCGACGAAACCAAGGCTCGCGAGTACTTAGAGTCAATTCGCTGGCCCAACGGTCCGGTTTGCCCACATTGCGGCTCCTGCGACGGTGCGTACCGCCTCGATGGCGCCAAACATCGCCCGGGCTTGCTCAAGTGCAAGGATTGTCGCGAACAGTTCTCCGTGACCGTGGGAACGGTTTTCGAACGCTCGAAGATCCCCCTCACCAAATGGCTCCTGGCGACGCATCTGCTTTGCTCGTCAAAGAAAGGCATGAGTAGCCACCAGATTCATCGCACTCTGGGAGTGACTTACAAGACCGCTTGGTTCATGACGCATCGCATCCGTGAAGCGATGAAACCAGCTGCCGATGGCGGCCAGCTTGGCGGCGAAGGCAAAACGGTTGAGGCGGACGAAACCTACCTCGCAAAATCCCCTAAGACCCGCAAGCCAAAAGGACAGCCGTTGCACGCCAAACCGGCGCCGCAGGTATTCAGCCTTGTCGAGCGTGGCGGGAACATTCGTTCGATGTACTTGGACGACAAAAACGTCCGCAGTGCGCTCATGGACCATCTGCATGATGCTAGCCGATTGGTAACGGATGGGTCGAAGGTTTATAAATTTCAGGTAGCGAAACACGAGTCCGTCGACCATTCCAAATACGAGTGGGCGCGCGGCGATGTTCATACCAATACGCTCGAAAACTTTTTTTCGATCTTCAAGCGCGGGCTGGTAGGCACCTATCAGCATATGGACAAGAAACACTTGGATCGCTATTTGGCCGAGTTTGATTTCCGCCGCAACACCCGCGCCAAACTCGGTGTCGGCGACGTAGCGCGCACTGTAATTGCGCTCAAAGGTATTGAGGGCAAGAGATTGACCTATCGCCTCCCTGGTACGCAAGCGTAAGCGATGACGAAATATCGGAAAATAAAGGTTTCTAAGCTCGATGCTGCTCGCAGGCAGATCGACTGTGCCCTCAAGCTTTGGGTCAATGACGACGATCCTGTCTCTATTCACACCCTGGCATTTGCCGCATTTGAGATCGTCAATGATCTGAACATCAAAAAGGGCAATAAGGAGGTAACTCTTCAAGGTCTCACGGAGATTCTGGCAAAGCCTGAACACCTGCCAGAAGTCATGCAGAGGATGAAACAGCCGATGAATTTTTTCAAACATAGCAACCGTGACCCTCATGCAATCCTAGAGTTTGCTCCCGACATCAACGAGTACATCTTCCTTTTCGCCGTCAATGGACTTAAGGAGTTGGGGGAGCAACTGACTGACATACAACATACGTTCGTAAGATGGATGCTCATCCATCATCCCAACCTGATCAAAAAGGGCGAGACCGCATTCCCAGAGTTCGGGGACAAAGAGGCGGAGGTAGTTGCGACTATGCGTGCTGTCACTAAGCGCCAATTCTTCGACAATTTCGTCAAAGCTTTTGCGGCAAAGCGAACCCAGATTTGATTTTTTCACGTCCTCATTCATAGGATCGCTCCCATGAAATCGAAACCACTGCAAACAGGATTACCAAAGCCGGATGACGTTCTGCGCCGGATGTTGGCGACGCCCCCAGACCCGCATAAGAAGCCGCAACCAAAGAAATCCAGAAAGCCCGCTAAGTAGGCTGGTTCCGTAGCTATCACAGGGAGTAGACAGCCAATGGCAAAATGTCCCAAATGCGATAGATCACTTCGCAATATCGATGTCGATGCTTTGACCGCGAAAGCGGGCCGAGCGACCGCGTATAAAGCAATCATTTTTTCTTGTCCTCACTGCGATGCCGCACTGGGGGCGCAGCTCGATCCGCTTGCGGTCTCCGCCGAACTGGTTGCAACACTGCAGAAAACCTTGCGCGGTACTTAGGTAGGTTTGCGTTTGAGACATCAGGCCCAAGGCTCCCAGCCCGCACATAGCTAAGGCCGCCGTTTGCGGCGGCCTTTCTATCTCCCGGCCTGTCACGCGCACCAAGACTATCGCGTAGCACTGGGTTTGTCATGTATATAATCGCCCGCACACTACGCAGTCTCAGCAGGTACGGTGCCTGTTGCGCTCGTGGCTTGTGTAAGTTTTCCGGCTTATTTACGGATCGCTTGGCAAGGTTTTGTCGATTATTCAGCGAACGGCTGTTGCGATGGCGAGATGGTTCAATTTGTTGCGCTGTTTCTCGCCGGTACCGCAACGCTAGTAGACTATTCCGTAAGACGTTTCCGCATTCTGTTGCGTCCCTGGCCGGGTAAGGAGTGCCTCCCGCCACCAGGGCGGCGGGGCGCCAGGGAGGGGAGAGCAGGGCAAGAGTCGATCGAACGTGCGCCGTCGCGCAGGGACGCGCACCCCACATCTCCACCAGTTGGGCTGCCTCCTCGGGCAACATGGCGTTCGCAGGCTCGGGCGCAAGGGTGGCCGGCCAAAAGCGGAGATGCATCGCACAAGAATGCACCTCGAGAAGCCGCCGTTCGCGGCGAGAGGTAGGCTACGAGAGGCTTTCTCATTTACACGTGACCTGCATTGTCCTCGGGCACGATATTTGCTCATGTGGGGGCGGCACTTCGTCAAACGTAGACGAGGCCACTGAACGTGCAGGGAAAATCTGGCGTAGAGTGGGCTCCGCCCGCGTTTCGATGTGACTGTGCGAAGCGGCGGCACTTGCTGCTGAAATCCAGGGAACAGGAGAGCCAGTTGGAATCTATTCCTCCCATTGACCGCCATACCTCGACAGCAATCACCGCTGGCTTGAGATTGATATACATTATGCTCTTGGTAATGCCCAGACTCGCTTGGGCCTCCCTGCCCGCATTCCCACAGGAAATTCTTTGCTGGTCCGAATACGTCGTCCGCGGGAAAATTGAGCATGTCGGGCCAGGTCAAGAAGATGACGTGTGGAAACCGGGCGCGGACACACGCAGAGCGCTTGTAAAGGTCAAGGTTCTGGAGATTCTTGGCGTTCCAGTCAGCGGCGCCCCAAATGTTCCCCAGGCTGGGACAACCGTACAGTTGACGGTCGAGTTCAACTCTGAAAATAGTCCGAGGCAGGACGGCATCACTCTACCAGTGCCGGACCGAATCATCGTCGACCGACCGCAGCAGCTTGCGGCCTTCGTGCGTGGAAAGAATTTCATATTTGGCGTGCGCGCGGGAGACCCGGCGGACGGGCCACGCGACGCCGAGATATGGCGCCCAGAGACCGATCTATGGGTAAAAGAAACACTCCTGAGTTCCGATGGAGAAAGCAACGAGGATGGCACTTTTTGCCCCAGATCTGCTTTTTCCCAGGCAAATGCACGCTACTCTGTCGAATCGCCCGAAATGAAGGAGCTCGTGGGGTATGCCCGAGATCTCATCGAGGCGCAACACGAGCGCATCCCCATACTAACCACCGAACCTACAGTCGTAGATCCTCAGAACATCTCAAGCGCATGGCGAAAAGCCGCCCGCGCCATGCTTTCAGATCAAGCAATCGAAGAGTTGCTTCGCTACTATCGTTCCCTGGAAGGGCGAGAGTTTGTTTTCTTTCAGCATCGACTGCAGCCGATTTTATCGCAGGCGCAGAGGGAGCTCGATTTACACTACGAGTCTTACTCGAGGCCGCGAAATGAACCGCCCCCGGCGCCATCGCCCGAAACAACGGAGCTGCTTTCATTGGCCTTAAGTGAGCAAGTACGGATTTCGTCCGGAACCCGAGGGTTGCCGTCGGGGCCATATATGAGGCCGGAACTCGCTGCGGTGGCCCGATTGATTGCTGGCCCCGACCTCGATCGATTGCGGACCGCATATCAACCATATCTCAGTTCCTTTCGTAGGTTCAGGCGCTCGCGGGCACTTACCGAGTTTCTCGAAGCGGGATTCGCCGCTCAGAGTTGGTGCTCGGTGAAAGTGAATTGCGGGGTCGGTGCCGGTCCCGGGCTAGCGATTAGCGGGGCGGCTGGTGCGATGACATTCCGCACACCTTTGACTTCTACGACGAAGAAATGACTTTCGATCGAGCGGGATTATCGCGGCTATCTTCCATAATCAGAAACCGGAAGTGGTATCGAAGTAGCAAAGTGGGCAATTCTTGCTGGTGCATTGGCCCTCTAAATTAACTCAATTGCCGAAAATGGAGCTACCCGTGACAGGTCGCCCTCGGTCGAGACGGGGAGCGTCTTCCTAACTGGTCGCACTGGATTTGTCATCTGCAGGAATTGCGCCAGTTTCTTGAAGAACATCCCTGGCTTCCCGGAAGCGTTCGTAAAATGCGGCCCACTTCGCGAAGCCGCCTAGTTCTCCAAGACTCCGAAGCAAAGCGACATGTGAAGCTGTCAGAAGTGCCACCATCGCTTGCATCTGGTCGATTCTGCTTTGCTTGTCGAGCAAAGCGGCTGCATTCTGATTTCCAGATCGCTTGCCGGCGCGACCCCGCCATCGGCGAAATTCGTTCTGACGTTGACGATATTGGGCGACGAGCGTGCTGCGCGATTCGCTTCGCGTTATCGACGAAGCGGCTTTCAATGATGGATGCAGTCGCGCAACTGCACGAGCCGTGATGTCGACGTCCCGTTCCAGCAACGATTCAAGAATCCGCAGCATGGATTCGTCGGCATCAGCTATTTTTGCGGAAGATTTAGTCATCAATTATTCCCGGTATCGGTTGCGTCGAAAGGTCTGGTCCGTTTGGAAACGGGTGTTCGCCTTTGTCGGCCGCCAAGACCTTTCTCACCCCAGCTAGCCGCTGCTCTGCATGAGCGATCTGATTTTTCAATCCAATGCCCGATGACGTCCGCGACCTGATGGTCTTCAACGCGTCCTTAAGCTTGCTCTCTAGTCGAATGAGATGATCGCGATTCTCCGGGAGATTGGTCGCCGAAAGGTGCCTACAACCCGAGAAGCACTCCAAATGCTTCGGGCACGGGTCCACGGTAAAACTATTGAGACAGTGACCATAGGGAGTGGCGTGGAAACCATCGGCTTCAACTCGAAGATATTCGTATGCGGCCTCATCGCCATCGGTCGACTGAATCTCTTTGAAGGCGTCAACAATTGGGCCGTTCGCTTTGCCGGTCTTAATCATCTTTGCAACCGTCGCAGCTTTCGTACCGAGCTGAATTTCAATTTCGGGCGACAACTCGACTTGATCAAGGTCTTCAGCCAGGCTCCGGTGATCGTACTCGTAGCTCTGTGCGACACTGCGGCGATTGAAGCGCTTAGATATAATCGTGTCGGCGACGCCGAGCCTGAATAGCTCGGTATTCTGGAGGTGTCTTAGCGAATGCGATTCCAGGTTGAGCGCGCGATCGGCGTCCGTCTCACCATATTTTGCGAAGATGGTCTCGCCAAGTTCCTGGGCGCCGATTGACAAACCAATGAATGACGAATCGGGCCGACCCACGGCGATGAAACGATTGACATCGCAGATTCCACCATTTCGTTCCTCCATGAGTGATCTCTTGGGGTGGATAAACATGAATTCCCACGGCTTTATCGAGCCGGAAGCCGTAGGAATTGGTTGCATGTCGGAGACTTTGGAGGGCGTTTCAGTTGCGATATACGCTTCTACTTCGCTCACCTGCAGGTAAGCGCCTCCCCAGTCCATTCGGTCAGTCGGATCGATGACGCGCCCGGCTGCACTCCGGAAGCGAAGGGGAATCTTATCGTTTCGCATCAGCCGCTGAAGCCTATTCAGGAAAACGTACAGACTGGCGGCCAGTCGGGCATTGCCACGTCTATAGTGTTTCCACTGGCTTTCGTACAATTCTTGCAAGAGTGTGGGATCGAACGTCTTGCGATACTGCTCGGTCAAGTTCTCGTTAGATCGCGAAGTCCAAATGGGATTGCCCGTCAGGTGAATGTACACGTCCGGAATCGGTATTAGTTCATCGGCGTTGTACCAGGGTAAGAGACGACCTGTCTCGCATTGAAGTTTATGAGTCTTGCGCAGGGGGGCGGTCAAACTCACGGCCCGCTCGAGCGTCCGTTTGATGATATCCAGAAACAGTTCCGGAACCGGTTGAACTCCTTCAACCAATATATTGCTGTCAGACTCATCAGACTGCTGCTTTTCTGCAAAATGACGGATCATTACTGAAGTTGATATACCTCCGGAGAGACCCGCGGGTTTTCCTTTCGCGTCAAAGTAATTGCGCTCCCGTTTCCAATCCAACGGAAGGAGGGCGGCTTCGCCAATACGAAAACCGGTTACGATCATTGTTCTTATTGCCGCGAACCTGATCTCGTCGACAAAGGTGCGCGGATCCTGCGTCATGACAATGCGGATCAATTCCCAGAACGCGCGCCGTTCGGGCAATCGTTCCTCCCGCTTTCTGTCTCTCAGTCCCTCGCGCAGTGCTTCCTTTGACAGTGTGTATTTCGCCCGCGCATGTGCGTTCACATATTGCTGCCGGTCACCAAGCGATGCGTATAGCGGGCCCGCGTCGGTCAAGTGGTGGGCATCGAACACGGTTTTGACGATGCCGATGATTAAGTCCCGCAATTTCCCGGATGGCTGTATCGCTGCACTTACGAGGATCGCAGATCGAATGTCATGGGCGTTCAATTGCCAGGGCTCACTTACGGTACAAGTGGAGAGCACGCGCAACGGACGCAAGACTTGGCCGACCACATGAAGTACCGAGTTTCGCCGAAAGAACAGTTGTTCCGCGGCAGCGGCCTTCATCAGGTCCTGCCAGGATGGGGAGAGAGCGCTGCGACGGAGGTTGCCGGCAGCCGAATCGGGCGACTCGCCTTTCAGAAATGCCGATGCTTTCGAGTCAGGCGTGAAGTCGCGTAAATAGTGATTGGGCGGGGATATCGCCTTGGCGGCCGCTGTGAGATTCCAGCCGACACCATCGGCCGCGGCGCCGTCCGTGTTGAGTGGGATTTCCCATTGCAGCGCCCGCTCGGCCGCAAGAGACTTACCCAATTCGACGAAAGCCGAGTAGTGCGGGTTCATCGGTGCTCGCCCTCGAGTTCCTCGATGACCACATTCACTTCGTTTATCGTACGTTGCAGCTGTAGATACGCAGGCGAATTGGCGTCACCGCGCGACGATTGTTGAAACAAGGTGACCACACTTCGAAAGTCGCCGAGCACTCGCTCGTGTACCGCCTTGTCTTGAACGGGCATAAACTTCCTGCAACCGTAGCAGGACGTGATCGGGTTGTAGGGGCAGGCAGGTTGGCCTGACGTGCAACCGCCGATTCCGGAAATGGGCATGCCGTGGGGAACGCCGGCAATCTGCTGATCCTCTTTGAGGCGAGTCAATTCTTCCGAGGAAATAAAGCGATCATGGGCGATCTTCGCGACCGCCCGATAGATCGTCGACAGGCCGAGTGCCTTGTTGACCCGCTCAGCCTGTGTGGATGATGCTTCGTAGTACACCAAACCGGTTCTGACGTCGGAGTGGCCCATGAACTCTGCGAGCTCCTCATGGTTGGCGCCCGCGTCGACAAGCCGTTGCGCAGCTGCATGGCGAAGATCAGTTGCGACGTGATTGGCACCAGTCAGTGACTTCAGTAGCCTCGCAAGACGTTCTTGCGTCTCCTTACTCGATGCAACCTGGAATAGGCGGTCGGCGCCGTCTCCGCATTGCGGTTGACGCGCCGCCTGCAATGCCAAGAACAGTGGTGCCCACTCCTGCTTTATTCTTCGCGTAAGTGGCCGTCTCATCGCGCTGCTTTTCTGTTTCGCCATATGGAAGGTCAAATGCACGGCTGGCCGATCATCATCGGCACCTCTCCAGACTCGCATGCTACGTACAGTCAATTTCGCGATTTGAACCGGGCGCATTGCAAATTGAAATGCACACAGCAACATGCAGGCGTCCGCCAATTGAGCCGGTGGTATGGCGACGCTGTCGCTCGTAATCGACGACGCCATCTCGTCCAAGTACCGAACGACAGCGGCTTCCTCGTCGATTGAAAGAAAAGCAGTGCCCGTGCGCACGGATGCATACTTATCGCCAGCCGGCAGGGGCAGGTTCGAGGTCAGATAAGCACTAAAGTCATTCGACCAACCATTTAGCCTGTGATGGCACAACAGTCGAAGAATTCCTTTGACGCCGGGGTAGGCGAGGTGGTGTAAATTCTGCGCACGTAACCGAGCCCACACCGTACCAATCAGAGTGGGACCAGCCGTGACAATTTGGGTTATATCCTCATGGGTAAGGCTGCTGAGCGCCTGAATGTATGCCCGTTCCGAGTCATGACGGACAGGATTCCGGACTGATGGCGGACAGCATTCCGGAGTGATGCCGGACAGTGATCCGGTGGCATGGCGGACACTTTTGCTGAGGGAGCGGAATGCTGTCCGGCATGCCGGATTGGTGTCCGGCATGACCAACCACGGGATTGACCGCCCGGCGTTGGTCGATTCGACGTAAGCCTTTGTTAACCGTCATCCTTCGCCCTTTTTTTGACGAAAAAGGAGCGAACCGGTGGCGCAACCGAGGCTTGCAATGCAAAAGATCAAGGACGTGCTGAGGATGCACCTGCTGGGCGGCGTCGGCAGTTGCCGGCAGATGGCGCGAGCGGTGGGGTGCGGGAAGTCAGCGGTCGCGGACTGTTTACGCCGCGCGCGGGTGGCGAATCTCAACGACTGGGCGAGCGTTGCCGCTCTCGATGAGGTCGAGTTGTCGCGGCGACTGTATCCGCCGGTCGGGGTCACGGCCCAGCGCCCGTCGGCCCGGCCGCTGCCGGACTGGACGAAGGTGCGCGAGGAGCTGGCCCGCGCCGATCACCAGATGACGCTCGCGTTGCTGTGGGAGGAGTACAAGGGCCAACACCCGGACGGCTACCAGTACTCGCAGTTCGCCGAGCTGTATCGACGCTTCGAGAAGCGCCTGTCGGTGGTGCTGCGACAGCCACACCGCGCTGGCGAGAAGTGCTTCGTGGACTTCTGCGACGGCCTGCCGCTGTTCGATGAACACACCGGCGAGCGCATCAGCACGGAGCTGTTCGTCGGCGCGCTGGGCGCGAGTTCCTACACCTTCGCGTGGGCGACGCTCTCGCAGGATCTGCCGACCTGGCTCGACTGCCACGTACGGATGTACGAGTACTTCTCCGGCGTCAGTGCGATCACCGTGCCCGACAATCTTCGCTCGGCGATCAAGTCCCCGGATCGCTACGAGGCCGAGATCAACCCGGCGTATCGCGAGCTCGCCGAGCATTACGGCACCTGCATTATCCCAGCACGGGTAAGAAAACCCCGCGACAAGGGAAAAGTCGAGGCGGCGGTGCTCGTGGCACAGCGCTGGATTTTAGCGGTCCTGCGACATCGCCGATTTTACCACCTCGAGGACCTGAACCGCGCGATCGCCGAGCTGCTGACCCGGCTCAACGACCGAGTGATGCGGCATGTCAAGCAATCACGCCGGCAGCTGTACGAGCGACTCGACCGGCCGGCGCTCAAAGCCCTGCCGGCCCACGCCTACGAGTACGCCGAGTGGAAGACAGGTCGGCGTGAACATCGACTATCACGTGAGCTTCGACGATCACTTCTACAGCGTCCCGTACACACTGGTCGGGGAGTCGGTCTGGTGCCGCGCCACCGGGCGCACGATCGAACTGATCCACCTGGGAAAGCGCATCACCTCTCACGTGCGAAGCTTCGTCAAGTACGACTACAGCACGCATCCCGAGCACCGACCCGCCTCGCACCGGGCGCACCTCGAGTGGACGCCCTCGCGGCTGATCGACTGGGGCCGCAGCATCGGGATACACACCGCGGCGGTGATCGACCACGTGATCCGCAGCAAGCCGCACCCGGAGCAAGGGTACCGTTCGGCGCTCGGGATCCTGCGCCTGTCGCGCTCCGCCGGCGCCACGCGCCTCGAGCTCGCCTGCGCCCGGGCGCTCGATATCCGCTCCCCGCACTACCGCACCATCAAGACCATGCTCAAGCAGCGCATGGAGGGCGTGAGCGGCGGCTGACGGCGCCGCGGAATCCAGCGCCGCCTTCGGCGCCTCGAACGTGCGCGGGCCGGGCTATTACCACTGAGCATCACCGATCGTGAACATCGTCACCACCGCAGGAGACCCCACGCCCACGAAAAACTATCAGACCCGAAGTCTCAATCTTTGAACGGTACATCCCAATCTCAGGAGCATTGACATGTTGCATGAACAAACCCACGAAAAGCTGATCGCCATGAAACTCTTCGGCCTGGCTGCCGCGCTGAAGGACCGAATCGAGCGGCGTGACCATCAGGACCTCAGCAAAACCGAGTTCCTCGGCCTACTCGATCGATGACGAGTGGCTGTATCGAGAAAATCGCAAGCTCACGGCGCGCCTCAAGGTCGCAAAGTTCAAACTGCGCGCCGCCACGATCGAGAGTATCGACTACTCGACGCCGCGGGGACTGCGCAAGGATCAGGTTCTGGAGTTGACGCAAAATCGCTGGCTCCGTGCCCACGAGTCGTTGCTGATCACCGGTCCGTCCGGCTCCGGTAAGAGCTTCGTCGCGCAGGCCTTTGGCCAACACGCATGTCGCTCCGGCTTCCCCGTGCAGTATCTGCGGATGCCGGCCTTGCTGACGCTGTTCGTACAAGCGCGGGCGCAAGGCACCTACGATCGACTGCATCAAGCGGCTCTCGAAAATCGCGCTGCTCATCATCGACGACCTCGGTCTGGCGACCCTGACCGAACCGCAGAAGCAAGATCTCCTTGAAGCGATCGAGGAACGCTACGGCACCGGTGCCACGATCATCACATCGCAATTACCGGTGGCCGACTGGCACGAGTACCTCGGTGGTGGGCGAATCGCCGACGCCATCTTGGACAGGATCATCCATAACGCTCATCGCATCGAGCTTGCGTCCAAGGACTCGATGCGAAAAAGCCATCCCGACTTGCCCGATGCCGGACAGTCTGATATCTAACCGCTGAGCTTACGTCGCTTCGCTCCGACTGTCCGGCATGGCCCGGATCAGCTGTCCGCCTTGGCCGGAATGCGCAAATGTATCCGTTTATCCCCTGAATACTGAGATCCTGAGCGAGCAAAAAAGTGAATAAGTGCTTCAGTAGATTACCGTCGCCGCGCTTTTCAAGCCGCCCGAAATTGATGTGGGTCCGAGTTCCATTTATCCACACCTCAAACTTGTTGGTGTCGGTCGGGTTGGGAATAGAGCGGGCCGTATCGTCGAATTCATCGTAGTAACGAATTACGGAGGGAAGCGGGGGTAAACGCGCGATCACGTGATCGACGGGATCATCGGCGCCCGCAGACTGGCTGATCGGCTCAAAGGATGTGGCAGACCGGTTCATACTAACGTTCTCGTGAAAGGGAGCGAAGTAGGGTGACGCGATCGTCGAACGCATTGTTCCAGACACCCGCCAGTCGATCCTCGAAAACCGCGCGGGCATACCGCAGCGGCATTTGTGAGTTCTTTGACCAGCCAAAAAAGGTTCGCAGCTTTTGAAGGGCCTCGTCCATCGAATCGCCATTCTCGAGCAATTGATGAAGTCGGACGACGGCGGAGGTGTGCCGGAGATCCTGTGGTGAGATAGATTCCTTGCCTGTACGCTGCCTCAAATCGTCCAATACGCGCGGGGGCATCGAGCCTGAGATTTGCTTGAACGCGCTCGTCAATGATTCAGTGGAAAGCGGCCTATTCGACTGGGCGTTTAGCAGGAACGAATGGTTCGGCCGACCCCGATAATTCTCAGCATAAGACTGCACCAACGTCGCGGTTAGCTCGCTCACCGGAACCTGGCGGAGTGAATGGACCGTCTTGATCTGGGGCCTCGAATATCGAGGATCTGGATCAGACTCCGCATACTTGCTTTCGCGTACGGATAGCCAATGCCGCGTTCTTTTTTGTTTGTGGTCGTACTCGCTTTTAATCACGTCGGCCGGCAGAAGTAGCATCTCGCCGCGGCGGAGGCCTTGATGCAGCATCAGGACGAAGGCGACGAACAAGCACCAGCGTTTTCTGGTGCGTTTAAACGGATTTACAGCTGACGCGGGGTCCAACGTCTCATAGAGCCATTCGACCGTAGTCGCCGGCAGTGAACGAATGATTTCGGCCTGGGCGCTTTTGTGGACGTGCAGCTGATTGTAAAGCATTGAGAGCCGATGAATTCGCTGTTCGATCCTCTGGAGCCGATCGTTCGATGTGCCGCTCGTGGAGAGCCAGGTGACCGTAGAGGTGATAAATGCGAGACCGGTCTGCCAGCGCTTCTCATCAGACCGGGTTACTGTTGATCGGTTTCGAATCGACACAAACCAGGATTCGAGAATCTCGGCTAAAGCTGTTTCGTTCAGACTCCCTAAGGCGTCATCCAGAGCGTGTTTACCGAGCAGGCGGTCTGCATGCGCGTAAAGGTCTTCTACGTAACGCAGTTTCTTTGTGTGCGTCGAAGCGGCAAGCTGGCCAGACGAAACCACTGACCAGATTGTTGACCAATATCTCGGCAGTCCCGATTGATCCGTGAGCAACGGACCGTGAAGAGCAATGGGAACCAACGGGTTGTAGATCTGTTGGAACAAGCCGGCATCCATCAATTGATGCAACGGCTAAACCTACCATTCAGGCCCCAGGCTGTTGTGGTGAATAACTGGTGGAAACGTCTAGAAACGCAACAGGCCTAAACATGCCATCCCTACGCAT
>CAWALM010000007.1:0-90891 GCA_963782845.1 uncultured Gammaproteobacteria bacterium
CAAGGTTGTCAACGGCCGTTACTCAAAGAACAAGGTGTTGACCGATTTCATGGCGGTTCTGCCGGCCGATCGGCCGCGGTATCTGCTGCTGATCATGCTCGACGAGCCGAAGGCCACGCCGGAGACGCACGGCTTTACCACGTCGGGATGGAATGCAGTGCCGATGGGTGGCCGCGTGGTGGCGCGCATCGCGCCGCTGCTCGGCATCGAACCGCGCCTCGACTTGCCGCCGGCCGACCAGCTGATACTGGCCTCGCTCAAGGAAAGCAGGTAAGGCCTTGCCGCATGTCGGCGACCAAGATCATGAAGCTGCGCGACATTCTGCCTCCTGATGCCGAAATCGCCGCCACGCGATGCGGATGTCGAGATCGGCGGGATGACCGCCGACAGCCGTGTCGGTCAAGACCCGGCGACGTGTTCGTCGCGATTGCCGGCAGCAAGACCGACGGCCTGCGCTTTGTCGCCCGGCGGTCGCCGCCGGCGCGGTCGGCGATCGTCGCCGAGCGCAGCCGGCGATGTCTTGTCGGGCATGCGTCCGGGCGAGGCTGCCGAACGGCGTCGCGTTCGTCCGCGTCGGCAATGCGCGGCGCGCGCTGGCGCTTGGCCGCGGCCAAATTTTATCCGCGCCAGCCGCAAACCATCGCCGCCGTCACCGGCACCAGCGGCAAAACTTCGGTCGCGGCCTTCACGCGGCAGATCTGGAGCGCGCTCGGCCATCGCGCCGCCAGCATCGGCACCGATCGGCATCGTTTCGCCGCGCGGCGAAACCTATGGCTCGCTGACGACGCCCGATCCGGTCGCGCTGCACCGTTCGCTCGAGCGCTCGCCGGCGACGGCGTCACCCATCTGGCCATCGAGGCGTCGTCGCATGGCCTCGATCAATATCGGCTCGACGGGTTGCGCATCGCGGCCGGCGCGCTTCACCAACATCACGCCGCGATCATCTCGACTATCATCCGAGCTTCGAAGCCTATCTCGCCGCCAAGCTGCGGCTGTTCGAGGCGCTGCTCGAGCCGGGCGGCGCGCGCCGTCATCGATGTCGACCATGATCACGCCGACGCGGTCGTCGCCGCCGCCAAGGCGCGCGGCTTGTCGATCCTCAGCGTCGGCCGCAGCGGAACGGGCATTCGCCTCGTCGAAGCGACGATCGACGGATTTGCGCAGACGCCTGCGAGTCGAGCACGCCGGTAAAAATTTTCGCCGTGCGCTTGCCGCTGGTCGGCGAGTTTCAGGTCGAAAACGCGCTCGTTGCCGCCGGTCTTGCCATCGCGACCGGCAGCGATCCGGCTGCGGTGTTCGCGGCGCTTGCACATCTCAAAGGCGCCAAGGGCCGGCTCGAACTGGTCGGCGCGAAGCCGCGGCGCGCCGATCTTCGTCGACTATGCGCATAAGCCCGATGCGCTCGCCAAGGCGCTCGACGCGTTGCGGCCTTACGTGGCCGGCCGGCTGGTCGGTGGTGTTCGGCGCCGGCGGCGACCGCGATCGCGGCAAGCGGCCGCTGATGGGCGCCGTCGCCGCCGCCAAGGCCGACCGGGTCATCGTCACCGACGACAATCCGCGCAGCGAAGATGCCGCCGCGATCCGCGCCGCCATCCTGGCGGCCGCGCCCGGCGCCGTCGAGATCGGCGACCGGCGCGAGGCGATCCGCGCGGCCATCGCCGAGCTGCGCCGCGGCGACGTGCTGTTGATCGCCGGCAAGGGCCATGAAACCGGCCAAATTATCGGCGACCGGATCGTGCCGTTCAGCGATCACGAGGCGGTCGCCGCGGCGCTCAAGGAGCTTGCCGCATGACGCGCGTGCGCTGTGGACCGTCGACGCGATGGCGGCGGCGATGGGCGCCGAGCGGCACGGCGCGCTGCCGCAATCGGTCTCCGGAATTTCCATCGACAGCCGCACGATTGCGCCCGGCGAAGCCTTTTTCGCCATTCGGGATCGCCGCGACGGCCACGAGTTCGTCGCCGCCGCGCTTGCCGCCAAGGCCGGCCTTGCCGTGGTCGCCGCCGACCGGCGCGCGCAATTTCCGGAACGATGCGCCGCTGCTGGTCGTGCCGCGACGTGCTTGCGGCGTCTGCGCGATCTTGCCGCCGCGGCGCGCGCGCGCACGCGGGCCAAGGTGATCGGCGTCACCGGCTCGGTCGGCAAGACCGGCACCAAGGAAGCGTTGCGGCTCGCGCTGTCGAAGGACGGCGAGACCCATGCCTCGGTCGCCTCCTACAACAATCATTGGGGCGTGCCGCTGTCGCTCGCGCGCTGTCCGGCGAGCGCGCGCTACGCCGTGCTCGAAATGGGCATGAACCATGCCGGCGAGATCGCGCCGCTGTCGCGGCTCGCCCGCCCGCATGTGGCGCTGATCACGACCATCGCGCCGGTGCATCTCGAATTCTTCGGCTACGCTCGCCAAGATCGCCGACGCCAAGGCGGAGATTTTTCTCGGGCTGAAGCCGGGCGGCGCCGCCGTCCTCAACCGCGACATCGCGCAGTTCGCGCAGCTCGCGCGCCGCGCCAGGCAGGCCGGCGTCGCGCGCATCGTGTCGTTCGGCGAGCACGCCAAGGCCGATGCGCGCCTCGATCAAATGCGCGCTGCATCCGCATTGCTCGACGGTGGAGGCGGAGATCTTCGGCACCGAGCTCACCTACAAGATCGGCGCGCCGGGCCGGCATCTGGTCGTCAATTCGCTCGCCGTGCTGGCGACCGCCGTGCTGGTCGGCGCCGATCTCGCGCTGGCGGCGCTGGCGCTCGCCGAGCTTCAAGCCGGTCTCCGGCCGCGGCGCGCCGATCGAAATCGATCTGCCCGGCGGTCGCGGCGCTCCTCATCGACGAGAGCTATAACGCCAATCCGGCCTCGGTCGACGCCGCGCTGGCCTTGCTCGGCCAGGCGCCGCATCGGGCCGCGCGGCCGGCGCATCGCCGTGCTCGGCGACATGCTCGAACTGGGACCGAAAGGGCCGGCGCTTGCATCGCGGCCTGGTCGCAAGCCGGTCGAGCGCCAACGCGGTCGATCTGGTGTTCTGCTGCGGCCCGCTGATGCAGCGATTTGTGGCAGGCTCTTCCCGCCAGCCGCCGCGGCGGCTATGCAGAGGACTCCGCCGCGCTCGAAGCGCAAGTGGTGTCCGCGATCCGTGCCGGCGACGTCGTCATGGTCAAAGGCTCGCTCGGCTCGCGCATGGCGCCCATCGTCAAGGCGCTGCAACGCGGCGTATCCGCACCAAGACGCTACGACGAACGCACGAAGCCACGCTCGAAGGCGCGTCCGCGCAAGGTTGAGGCGATGCTTTATTGGCTGGTCGATCTGTCGGACAAGCTCTCCGTCCTCAACGTATTCCGCTACATCACCTTCCGCACCGGCGGCGCGCGTCATCACCGCGCTGCTGTTCGTGTTTTCTGTTCGGTCCGACCATCATCGACCGGCTGCGGCTGTTCCAGGGCAAGGGCCAGCCGATCCGCGCCGACGGCCCGCAATCGCACATCATCGCCAAGGCCGGCACGCCGACCATGGGCGGCTTGATGATCCTGTCCGGCATGCTGGTGTCGACCTTGCTGTGGGCCAATCCCGCCAACCCCTATGTCTGGGTGGTGCTGTGGGTCACGCTCGGCTTCGGCATGGTCGGCTTCTATGACGATTATCTGAAGGTCACCAAAGCAGACGCACAACGGATTTCCGGCGCGCACGCGGCTGGCATCGAAGCGCGTGATCGCCGGCGCTCGCCTGCATCGCGCTGGTCAAGCTGCATGGCCGACGCGCCGATTTCGCGACGTCGCTGGTGTTTCCGTTTTTCAAGGAGCTGGTGCTCAATCTCGGCTGGTTCTTCGTCGTTGTTCGCGATGTTCATCATCGTCGGCGCCGGCAACGCGGTGAACCTGACCGACGGCCTCGACGGTCTCGCCATCGTGCCGGTGATGATCGCGGCGGCGAGCTTCGGCATGATCGCCTATCTGTCCGGCAACGCCGTCTTCGCCGATTATCTGCAAATTCACTACGTCGCCGGCACCGGCGAGCTTGCGGTGCTGTGCGGCGCCGTGCTCGGCGCCGGCCTCGGCTTTCTCTGGTTCAACGCGCCGCCGGCCTCGATCTTCATGGGCGATACCGGCTCGCTGGCGCTCGGCGGCATGATCGGCGCGGTCGCGGTCGCCACCAAGCACGAGATCGTGCTCGCGGTCATCGGCGGCCTGTTCGTGCTCGAGGCGGTCTCGGTCATCGTCCAGGTGGTGTCGTTCAAGCTCACCGGCAAGCGCGTCTTCAAGATGGCGCCGATCCACCATCATTTCGAACAGCTCGGCTGGACCGAGCCGCAGATCGTCATCCGCTTCTGGATCGTTGCGGTCGTGCTGGCGCTGGCGGGGCTGTCGACCTTGAAGCTGCGGTAGAGTCGCCGTGATCCCGGTCACGACCTTCGCGGGCAAAAAGGTCGCGGTGTTCGGGCTGGGCGGCTCGGGGCTGGCGAGCGCCAGCGCGCTGCTCGCCGGCGGCGCCGACGTCGTCGCCTGCGACGACAATGCGCAGAGCGTC
Organism: uncultured Gammaproteobacteria bacterium; assembly: GCA_963782845.1. Lineage (GTDB taxonomy): Bacteria > Pseudomonadota > Gammaproteobacteria > Steroidobacterales > Steroidobacteraceae > Bog-1198. The sequence goes on from CAWALM010000007.1 coordinate 4,510, forward strand.
GCCAAGGCCAACGCGGCCGGCATTCCGACGGCCGATCTGCGCAGCGTCGACTGGTCGCAAGATCGCGGCGCTCGTGCTCGCGCCCGGCGTGCCGCTGCACGCATCCGACGCCGCATTGGATCGTTCAACTCGCGCAACAGGCCGGCGTCGAGGTGATCGGCGACATCGAACTGTTCTGCCGCGAGCGCGCGCGCCTCGCGCCCGACGCGCCGTTCGTCGCCATCACCGGCACCAACGGCAAATCGACGACCACGGCGTTGGTCGCGCACCTCGCGGCGTCGGCCGGCATGGACGCGCAGATCGGCGGCAATATCGGCACCGCGATCCTGTCGCTGCAGCCGCCGCGGCGCCGGCCGCGTCCACGTCGATCGAATGCTCGTCCTATCAGATCGATCTCGCGCCCTCGCTCGATCCCTCGATCGGCATTCTGATCAATCTCACGCGAAGATCATCTCGACCGTCACGGCACCATGGCACACTACGCCGCGGTCAAGGAACGCCTGGTCGCCGGCGTGCCGGCGCAACGGCACCGCGATCGTCGGCGTCGATGACGAATGGTGCCGCGCGATCGCCGAGCGGCTCGCGCAATCCGGCAAGCGCGTGGTGCGCGTTTCGGTGCGCGCGCCAGCTGCGCGACGGCCTTTATGTCGAGCGGACAGCGAATCATGCGCGCCAGGGCGGCGCCGTTGCGCCATCGCCGAGCTTTCGCGGCATCGGCTCGCTGCGCGGCCTGCACAATGCGCAGAACGCCGCCTGCGCCGCCGCCGCGGCGCTGGCGCTCGGCCTTGAACCGGCGGCGATCCAGGCCGGGCTGCGCTCGTTTCCCGGGCTCGCGCATCGCATGGAAGAGGTCGGCCGCCGCGGCAAAGTCCTGTTCGTCAACGATTCCAAAGCCACCAACGCCGACTCGGCGGCCCAGGCGCTCGCCTGCTTCGCCGATATTTTCTGGATCGCCGGCGGCAAGCCGAAGACCGGCGGCATCGAATCGTTGCGCAAGTTTTTCCCGCGCATCCGCAAGGCCTATCTGATCGGCGAGGCGGCGCGAGGAATTTGCCGCGACGCTCGGCGGCGAGGTGCCGCACGAGATCGACGGCACGCTCGACAAGGCGCTGGCGGCGGCGGCGCGCGATGCCGAGGCTTCGCGCTGCGGCCGAGCCGGTGGTGCTGCTGTCGCCGGCCTGCGCCTCGTTCGACCAGTACCGCAATTTCGAGGTGCGCGGCGACGCGTTCCGGGCGCTGGTGCTGGCGCTGCCGGGGATCGAGCCGGCGAATTCTTAATCCCCTTAAACCATCGCGGTGTCACCCTAGGCGGGGACTTGTCGCGGGGACAGGCGGCATGGCCTCGCGCGCGCAACCTACGCCGTTTTCAGCGAATGGTGGTGGACGGTCGACCGGCTGACGCTCGGCGGCGCTCGGCGCGCTGATGCTCGGCGGCATCGTGCTGTGCCTGGCCGCGAGCCCGCCGGTCGCCGCGCGCATCGGGCTCGACCCGTTTCATTTCGTCAACCGCCAGGTGCTCTTTCTCATCCCCGCCGCCGGCGTGCTGATCGCGACCTCGTTTCTGTCGCCGCGCGAAATCCGCCAACTCTCGCTCGATCGTCTTCGTCGTCAGCCTCGTTCTGGTCGCGGCAACGCCCTATTTCGGCGCCGAGATCAAGGGCGCGCGGCGCTGGCTGGTGATCCTCGGCATCAACATCCAGCCGTCGGAGTTTCTCAAGCCCGCCTTCGTCATCCTGATCGCCTGGCTGTTCGGCGAATCGGCCAAGCGCCCGGAAATGCCGGCCAATCTGCTCGCGCTGGTGTTGCTCGTGGTCGTGGTTGCGCTTGCTGGTGATGCAGCCGGATTTCGGCCAGACCATGCTGATCGCGCTGGTCTGGGGCGCGCTGTTCTACATGGCCGGCATGCGCTTTATCTGGGTGCATCGGGCTCGCCGCGCACCGCGGGCGTCGGTCTGCTGACCGCGTTCTACACCGTCCCGCACGTGGCGCAGCGCATCAAGCGCTTCCTCGATCCGGCCTCGGGCGACACTCTTCAACATCGATATCGCGACCGAATCGCTTCATCCGCGGCGGCTGGTTCGGCCGCGGCCCGGGCGAGGGCACGATCAAGCGCATCCTGCCGGAGGGCCACACCGATTTCGTCTTCGCGGTCGCGGCGGAAGAATTCGGCATCGTGCTTTGCCTTATTCTGGTCGCGCTGTTTGCTTTCATCGTCATCCGCGCGCTGGGCAAGGCGATGCGCAATGACGATCCTTTCAGCCGTTTCGCGGCGTCGGCCGGCCGATTGGTTGCCGCAATTCATGAACCCGAGCGCCGAACGGCCGCGATGGCGGCACGCGCTCCGCAGCGTAAGTCAGGAGATCGTCATGCTCACCGCAAGAATCCGAGGATGGTCTGTCGTCGCGAGCCTCGCGCTCGCGTGTACCCCCGCCGCCCGCGCGCAATGGGCGGTCGTCGACGTACCTGCGACCGCGCAGCTCATTCAAGAGGTCCTGACCGCGAGGCAGCAGCTGATCACGCTGCGCTCGCAGCTGCAGCAAGCCGAACAGGCGCTGCAATCGATGAGCGGCCCGCGCGGTATGCAGCAGCTGCTCGGCGGCATCAGCCGCAACTATTTGCCGACCAACTGGAACCAGTTGAGCACCCTCGCGCAGAACCCGGGGGGCGCCTATGGATCGCTGTCGGGCAACCTGCAAGTCCTCGTCGGCGGCAACGCCGTTTTGTCGCCGCAGCAACTCGCGGCGCTCGCTCCGGCGGATCAACAGCAGATCGGCGCGCAGCGACAGTGGGCGGCAACGCGGGTCGCGATTTCGCAAAGCGCGCTCGCGAACGCCAGCGGCCGATTCGCGACGATTCAGAGCCTGATCAATGCCATGTCGAGCGCGACAGATCAGAAGGGAATATTGGACCTTCAGGCGCGCATCAACGCCGAGCTCGCGATGCTCCAAAACGAGCAGACCAAGATCCAGGTGTTGTCGCAAGCATTCGGCGCCCAGGAGGCGGTACTGCGCGAGCAGCAGGTCGAGCGGTCGATCGCGGCGCAAGGCAACTTCATGACCCGCTTTCAGCCCGTCCCGTAGACCGTCATCGGATTGATGAGGGCGCAGGAGCTGCCATGGGATTTTTCGCGACATTTTGGTCCTGGCTCAACGGCCAGCTCGGCGCCTATATCGGCGACAACACCGCGCGCCTTGCAAGCGTGCTCGAGCCCGCGATCGTGAGCCTCGCGACGATCTACGTCATGGGTTGGGGATATCTGCATTTGACCGGCAAGCTCGAGGAGCCCGTGGCCGCAGGGCTCAAGCGGCTCGTCGTGCTCGCCGTCGTATTGGGCGTGAGCCTGCGTCTTTGGCTCTACAACACACTGATCGTCGATACCTTCTACAACGCGCCGGCGCAGCTCGCGGCGGCCGTCGTGGGGGCGACCGATCCGGTCGCGACGATCGACGCGATCTGGACGAGCGGCGGAACGGTCGCGCAGGTGCTTTGGGACAAGGGCGGAATGTGGGACGGAAACATCGATTTCGTGCTCGCGGGCGCCGTGGTTTGGCTCTTGATCGGAATTCTCTGCATCTACGCGATGTTCTTGATCGCGCTGTCGAGCATCGCATTGGCGCTGTTGCTCGCGCTCGGGCCGATTTTCATTGCGCTGCTTTTTTTCGACTCGACCAAGCGATTCTTTGCCGCGTGGATCGGGCAACTGACCAACTATGCACTGGTCACGATCTTGACGGTGATGCTTGCGGCGCTGTTGCTGCAGGTCGTCAATTCTTATGCTGCGCAGACGGCTGCGCGCGGCAGTGCAATCATGACCGTCGATGCATTGAACATGCTGTTGATCGCGGCCCTCGTCTTCCTGGTGCTTCGTCAAATCATGCCGATCGCGGCTGGGCTTTCGGGCGGCTTCGCGCTGAACTCGATGAATGTCGTGAGCCGAATGGCCGCCAAGGGACTGCGCGCAGGCGGAATCATCGGCGAGCCGCTGGCGGCGCGCGTGGCACCGAAATTGGCGCAAACCTCGCGCGGATTCGCGGGTGGCGTGCGCCGAGCGATTACCGGGGATTACCACCGACCGAGCGACCCAAGAGCGGGTGCCTGACGCAGATCGGTTGACGCCATGGAGGGCGCATGAAAGAGATCGTGGATTCTGACGATGATTTGCACGTTGAGCGCCTGCGCCTCCGACGAAGTGCGCTGCGATGGACGGCTGCAGCCGATCAATCTCCCGAGGCCGAGAATTGCCGCGCCCGCGACGCAGGTCGACCCAGCCGCGCCGACCCGATCGGCCTTGCCGGCCTCGCCGTCGCGCAGCGTGCCATGAGCGGCGAGTCCGTCCCGCTCGATTATTTCCGCGAGGCCGAGTCCTGGGATGCCGACCGCGTGCGCCAACTGCGCGGCACTGCGCGTGTCGCCTGGTGGGTGGCCGCCGCGGGCTGGCTTTGCGCGCTGGCGAGCAGCATCGCGCTGTTGCTGCTGATGCCGCTGAAGCGCGTCGAGCCGTTCGTGGTGCGGGTCGACAACAGCACCGGCGTCGTCGACGTTGTGCCTGTCTACGCGGGATCGTCGACGCCTGAGCAGGCGATCACGCGCTACTTCTTGACGCACTACGTGACCGTCTGCGAGCGCTTCAACTTCGCCACAGCCGAGAGCGACTACGAGGAATGTGGCGCTTTTCACGCGGCCGAACGCAACCAGGCGTGGTTTGCGGCTTGGACGGTCACGAATCCGTTGTCGCCGCTCAACGTGCACAAGGACGGCAGCAGCGTGCGCGCTCAAGTCGAGTCGGTGAGCTTTTTCACGCGCTCGAGCGGCATGTCGGATCTCGCGCAGGTGCGTTATTTGAAGGCGGCCAAGCAAGGCGGCGGCGCCGAGGAGAAATTCACGCATTGGATCGCGACGATTCAATACGCCTATGCGTCTCCGGCGGGGGATCCGAAGATCCGGCGTTGGAATCCGCTCGGCTTCAAGGTCCTCGAATTCAAGTCAGAACCCGAAGTTCTCGCGGAAGCGGCGGTGATACCGCCCGCCTCGCCGCAGCAGGGCGCGGAGCGCAAGCCATGATGAGATCCAAGTCCGGCGCCGGCACGCGCGCGATTGTGCTGCTCTGCTCGGTCCTCGGCGGGGGCCTTGCGTACGGAGAGTCGGTTCCAGACAAGGGCAGCGTCGATGCACGCGTCCGCGTCGCTACGTACCGGGCCGATGAGGTCTACCGGTTGCACGGTTATGTGGGGTACCAAATCGACCTCGAATTCGAAAGCGGCGAGAGCTTCGTCGGCCTCGGCGCCGGGGACATCGAGGCGCTGTCGTTCGTCGCGCAGGACAACCACCTGTTCTTGAAGCCGAAGGCCGCCAAAATCGCGACGAATCTCACGGTGTTGACGACTCGCCGGCATTACCAGTTCGATTACAGCTCGCGGCCGATGCCGCCCGGCGGCGAGGACCCCGATGTGATCTTTGCATTGCGTTTCAGCTATCCGGCGTCGAGGGATGCGGCGAACATCGCGGCCGAATCGGCCAAAGCGGCGGCAGCGGATCTCGAATCGCGACTCGCCGATGCGGCGCAAGGCCGGCCGAACAACATCGATTATTGGTATTGCGGCAGTCCGACGATCAAGCCGATCGCAGCCGGCGACGACGGCGTCCACACACGCTTGCGCTTCGCCGCACAATCCGAACTGCCCGCGATTTTCGTGCGCAACGACGACGGCAGTGAGTCGCTGCTGAATTTCCATCTCGACGCGGGCGATGTCATCGTGCACCGCGTCGCGCGGCGATTCATCATCCGACGGGGCCGCCTCACCGGTTGCATCGTCAACCAAGGTTACTCCGGTGGCGGCGCGCGTTTGGACTCCGGCACCGTCGCTCCGTCGGTCGAGCGCGCCACCGATGGGGTCCGGCCGTGAGCAATCCGAACCCGGCCGACGATGGCGTTCGAGGCGAACGAGACGCACCGGCCATGCTCGCGGCCCGCTCGGTGCAATCGCGAGTCAGCAACGTATTGGCCCTCGGGCTCATGTCGGCGCTCGGGCTCGGCGCGTTGACTTGGTATTACGCGACCACCTCGCAACGTCAGACGCAGCTTCGGCAGAACGCGCAATCGGCAACGGTGCACCGAGCGCAGGGCGACCTGCCGCTGCCTCCGCTTGGCAAAATAGAAATCCCGCCGCGCGCGGTGCAGGACGCGGCGGTGCCCGGCGCGGCGGCGCCCGGCGCGAGCCCGCGCGTCGAGACCGTGGGTCCGCCGGCTGAAGGCGGTTCTGGAGGCGCGAATATCGCATTGCTCGGCGAGGCGCCGCCGTTGCCGTTGCCGGCTCAGAACGCCTATTTGCCGAATGCAGGCGGCGCGGCGGCGGCCGCCAAAACGCCCGCGCAACTCGATTTCGAGCGCCGCTTGTCGGGAGCGGCGTTTGCGACCGAGACCCCGACGCTGGCGCCCCGAACGGCGATGATTGCCGAACCGGTCGGCGCGCCGGCCGGATCGGATACGGCGCCCGGAACTTTGCCGGCGAGCGCAAACGGCTCGTCACCGGCTGCCCCGGCTGCAGGTGGCGATACACACAGCTTGACGACACTCCTGCGCCCCAGCGTCACCGCTGCAGTGCGTGCCGAAGTCCTGCCGACGTTGCGACTACTGCTGCCCAAGGGGGCGTTCATCGACTGCACGCTGGAGACCGCGATCGACTCGACGCTGCCCGGCATGACGACCTGCATCACGGCAACCGATACGTTCGGCGCGGATGGCAAGGTCGTCTTGTTGGAGCGCGGAACCAAGCTCGTCGGTGAGGTGCGCGGTCAAGTCGAGCAGGGCGCCGCGCGCATATTCGTGCTCTGGAACGAGGCGCGCACGCCGACCGGCGTGATCGTGCCACTCGCCTCGCCGGGCGCCGATGAGCTCGGCCGCGCCGGTTTGCCCGGCGCCGTCGACCGGCATTTCTGGCAGCGGTTTGGCGCTGCAATGCTGGTTTCGATCATCGATGGAGCGGTGCAGGCTGCGGTGCAGTCCTCCAACAATGGCGCAGGCACGGTGATCTACAACCCCTCGGGTTCGCAGGGCGTGATGACCGAGGTGCTCAAAGGCACGATCAACATTGCGCCCACGATCACCAAGCAGCAGGGCGATCGAGTTCAGGTCCTGGTCGCGCGCGATCTCGATTTTCGGTCCGTCTATGAACTGCGAACCAAGCCCGGCGCCCGCTAGTTCGCAGGGCGATGCATCTGCGCTCGCCTTGACGCTGCGCGCGCTTCGCCCGCTGCTAGCCGATCCCGCAGTCATGGAGCTTTGCATCAACCGTCCCGGAGAGGCGTTCCTGGAGACCCCAAGCGGATGGCGGCGCGAGCCGATCGAGTTCGCGGACTTCGACTGGTGCAAGCGGCTTGCCAAACTCGTCGCGAACTCGACGCAACAGCGCATCGACGAGCGTTCGCCGCTGCTCTCGGCGAGCCTACCGAGCGGCGAGCGAGTCCAAATCGTGATCCCGCCGGCAACGACTGCCGGCTGCGTCGCGATCACGATTCGGCGGCCATCAGAACAGGTGTGGTCGGTCGAGGAACTGGCACAGCGCGGCATCTTCCGCCGCACTCTGGGTTCGGCCACCACCATCGATGAAACCGAGTGCGAGCTGCTCGGCCTGTTGGCAGCGCGCGATTATCCGGCATTCATGCGGCTCGCAGTGCGCAGCCGCCAAAACATCCTGGTCTCCGGGCCGACGGGTTCCGGAAAGACGACTTGGACCAAGGCCTTGATACGCGAAATACCCGCGGATGAGCGCCTCGTCACGATCGAGGACGCCAAGGAGCTCAATCTCGATCGGCATCCCAACCACGTGCGCCTGTTCTATTCGAAAGACGACCAGGGGCTTGCGCGGGTTACGCCCAAGCAGCTGCTCGAGTCTTGTCTGCGCATGAAACCGGACCGAATCCTACTCGCGGAATTGCGATCCGATGAGGCGTTCGACTACTTGCGCAACGTCAATTCGGGGCACCCGGGGTCCATCACGAGCGTGCACGCGGCGAGTGCCGAACTCGCGTTCGAACAGCTCGTGCTGCTCGTCAAGCAAAACCAGGGCGGCCGTGAGCTCGGGCGCCGCGACATCAAGAATCTCCTGTATTTGCTGATTGACGTCGTGATCCAATTCGGCGTCGATCGCCACGAGCGATACATCCGGGAAATCTGGTACGAGCCGCAGCGCAAACGGCGTCCTCCGGAGCGCGAGGAAGCGCCGCGATGACGGGAGCGGCGCTCACGCACGGTTGGCTCGGGCTTCTGACCGCGTTTGCGACTGTGCAGGTGCCGATGTTCGCGTCGATGGTGCGCAACCACGCGCCGCTGAAGCAATACCTGATCGCGCCCGCGGTCGCTGCGCCGTTGACCGTAATGACCGGTCTCGGGATGTCGCTGGCCAATCCGGTGCTGCAGAGCATCGGACTCGGCGCGCAAAGTCCGCTGCAGTGGATGGTCGGCGCCGGGCTCGGCGCCTGGCTCGGCTACATCGGCGGCGGTGTCGTGGCGCGCGCGCCGGACCAAGCCGCCGAGTATCGTCGCGGGACGGTCATCGACGAGAATTCCGCGGTTTCGCCGCGCGGCCGGAATCCGGCGGCCGCACACCGGTTCGAGCAGACCGCCGCGCTGAATTGCGCGCGGCCGGCGCGCGCTCGCGGCGGGCGCCGTGTCCGCGGCCGGCGATGGCCGCGCGCAGCGAATCACGCTGGCCGCAATCCCGGTGCCGGTCGCGGACGAAGCCAAGCACTTCAAGTTCATCGGCACGACAGGAACCGGTAAGAGTACCGCGATCGGTGAGCTGCTCGCCGGCGCGTTGGCGCGCGGCGATCGGGCGGTGATCGCCGATCCGGACGGCGGCTATCTGCGAAGGTTTTACTCCGAGGGCCGCGGCGACGTGATACTGAATCCGTTCGAACGGCGATCGCTCAAATGGGACCTGTTCGGCGAGATCGAGACGCTCTACGACGTCGAGCAGTTGGCGCGTTCGCTGATACCGGAACACGAGGGCGGCGATCGCATCTGGAGCGGCTACGCGCGCACCTTCTTTTCCGCGGTCACCGGTCAGGCGCTCGAGGCCGGCGTCCGGGACGTCGGAGAACTCTACCGGCTGCTGGTTGCCGCGGATTCCAGCGAATTGCGCGCACTCGTCGAGGGCACGCCCGCGCAGCCGTTCCTGGACCAGCACAATTCGAGAATGTTCGATTCGATTCGTTCGGTGACGAGCGACTCGGTCGCTGCCTTGCAATACATCGCCCCGCAATCTGCAGCGCCACTGTCGGTGCGTCGCTGGATCAACACGGGATCGCCCGGCGTTTTGTTCATACCCTACAAGGCGGGCCAAATCGCGGCGCTGCGCGGCTCGATATCGGCGTGGATGCGCCTCGCGATCTTCGAAACGATGAATCGCGACGAGGGCGCGCCGGTCGCGGCCGCGCCGCGATCAGACAACCGGCGGCTGTGGTTCGTGGTCGACGAACTCGATGCCTTGGGCCAGATCGACGGACTGAAGGATGCGCTCGCGCGCTTGAGAAAATTCGAGGGCAGGTGCGTGTTGGGATTCCAGTCGATCGCACAAGTCTCCTCGACCTATGGTCACGGCGACGCCCACACGATTGTCGAGAACTGCGGCAACAGCCTGCTGTTGCGGTGTTCGGCGAGCGAGGGCGGCGGCACCGCGCGCTTCGCCTCGCAACTCGTCGGCGACCGTGAGGTCATGCGCACGACGGCGTCGCGGAGCCGCCGTTTCGGCGAGTGGGTCGGTTCAAAGACCCTCAGCGAACACGTCACGATCGAGGCCGCACTGCTGCCGTCGCAATTGGAGCAGCTGCCTGATCTCAGCGGTTACCTGAAATTCGCTTCGGACCCGACCTGGCGGCGTGTGCGTTTGTCGCCGGCCGCGAGCGCGTACAGCGGCGCAAGCGCGAGTCCGCGCGCGACTTGCGGCTCCGGTGCGAGCGCTCGTCCGCACGATGGCGGGTGGGGCCAGGGATGACGGGCTGCCGGCACATGAACGACGACACGATGAAGCTCGGACTCTTGATGGAAAGTGTCCAGGCACAACAGAAACTCGTCGAGGAACATGTTGCGGGCCTGCAGGCGCATACGCGCGACCTCGACGACATCGTGCGCGATGCAATCCGCCGGACGCTCATCGAGGAACTGGAGGCGCTGACCGCGGAATCGCGGCGCGCGACCGCGGCGCTGCAGTCATTGGGTCGCTTCGCGAGTCTTCGCGCCGCGATCTGGGGATTTGGATTGTCGGCGCTTTGCAGCGCAATTCCCGGCGCCGTGCTCTGGTGGACCTGCCATCGGAGGCCCAAATGTCGGCGCTGCGGGCGCAGCGCGACGAATTGGCGGCCGGCATCGCGCGTCTGCAAGCGGCCGGAGGCCGGATCGAGTGGCGCCGCTGCGGCGCGACGCAGCGCCTCTGCGTCCGCGTCGAGCGGACTGCGCCCGCCTTCGGCGATCACGCCGACTTCCTGGTCGTCAAGGGATATTGAGCCATGGACGCCTCGGTCGGTATTCGCATCCGGAGTTTCAATCCCGCCGCCGGCTGCGACGGCGCTGCTGGCGCTCGTGATGCTCGCGGTCGCGGTCGGCACGCGCCTCGCATCGGGCGCGCGCGCGGAGGTCCACAAGCGCGGCGTCCAGCTTGTCGAGGCGCGCGGCTTTCGCCGCCGTCGTGGCGCAGCTCGCGCGCGGCCGCCGGCCGGGCTTGAGCCTGGCCGGAGTCGCGATTCCATTCGTCGATGAGACCAAGCATTTCAAGTTCATCGGGACGACAGGCACGGGCAAGTCGACGGCGATACGGGAACTGCTCGATCGCGCGGTCCACCGCGGCGACCGTGCCGTGATTGCCGATCCCGACGGCGGCTACCTCGCGCGGTTCTTCGACCGCCGCCGTGGCGACGTGATTCTCAATCCGTTCGAGCCGCAGTCGCTCAAATGGGATTGGTATTCCGAAATTCGCCACAGCTATGACGTAGAGCAGCTCGCGAGCGGTCTCATTCCCTCGAGTAACGATGCATCGGGCCAGGAATGGCGCGGCTACGCGCGCACGTTTCTCACCGCAGTCGTGCGGCGCTGCCACCAGACCGGACGGCGCGATCCCAAGGAGGTCTGGCGTTTGCTGACCGTGGCGGCGCACGACGAGTTGCGGCCCATCGTCGCAGGGACTCCCGCTCAGCCGTTCCTGGATCCCGACAACGCGCGCATGTTCGGCTCGATCCGCTCGGTCACCGGATCTGCAGTCGCCGCATTCGAATACATCCAGGCGCAGCGCGCGGCGCCGTTCTCGGTGCGCGAATGGGTGCGTCGCGGCTCAGGATCCGGACTGCTGTTCATTCCTTACAAGGCGGGGCAAATCGCGGCGCTGCGCTCGATGATCGCGGCCTGGGTGCGGCTCGCGATTTTCGAGGCAATGAACGGCCCGGAAGAGCGCGATCAGCGCTTGTGGTTCGTCGTCGATGAGCTCGACGCCCTGGGCGCGATCGACGGCCTCAAGGATGCGCTCGCGCGATTGCGAAAATTTGGCGGCCGCTGCGCCTTGGGCTTCCAGTCGATTGCCCAAGTGTCGAGTACCTATGGAGCTGGTGACGGCCAGACAATTGTCGAAAACTGCGCCAATACGTTGATCCTGCGCTGCTCCGGCAGCGAGAACGGCGGGACCTCGCATTTCGCCTCGAAACTCATCGGCGAGCGCGAGGTGATCCGCCGTCAAGTCGCGCGCGGCCGCGACCGCGAAGGCCTTTTGTCGGCGCGCGGCTCGCGCCGCTCGACCAACATCAGCGAGCAGCGGGTTACCGAGCTTGCGGTGCTTGCCTCGGAGCTCGAGCGCTTGCCGGACCTCAGCGGCTACTTCAAGAGGGCGTCTTCGCCCAGCTGGTTCAAGGTCTCGCTGCGCGCGGGTCGCGCCGGCCGCGCGCAGCGCAGACCGTGAACATCCGCTCACCAAAGTACGCGATCGCGAATGCAGGCGCCGTGTGCGTCGACTGCGGCGCGTGGACGCACGTGGTGGCCCTCGTCGCACCGCCGGATCACGAGGTGCTGATCGAATCGGCCTGGGAGCGCTCTGCTCTCGGTGCGTGGCTGTTCTACGTGGAAGATCTATCGGAAAGCGTCCGGGCGACGGTTCGCGAACTCACTCCCTGGTACCGCCTCGCGCCCAGTGAGGCAAGAGGCAGCGCGTACTGGATGAACCACTGCGAGCATTGCGGAGCGCCGCAGGAAGACCATGAGCTGCATTGCGAGCCCGGCGGCGCCTTCACGGCGGCCGGCGAGCGAACGCCGCAAGGGAGTGCGATCGCCGGGGCGATCGCACGGCTCGAAGTACCTCGTCGGCTCACGGCGACCGCCGGCGGCTATAGCCATGAGCCGCCGGCCTGACGTCCATGGCCGTCTATTTTCTCCACATGAAAACCTTCGGACGCGCCAACGGCAGCAGTGCGACGAGCGCGATCGCGTATCGCGCGGGCGAGCGCATCCGCGACGAGCGTACCGGCAAGGTCTACGACCACACCGGCCGCCCGGGCGTCGTGCACACGCAGATCGTGCTGCCGCATCGGCTCGATGATGCGGACATGGGCTGGGCGCGGGACCGAGGCGCGCTGTGGAATGCGGTCGAGGCGGCCGAGACGCGCAAAAATTCGCGTGTCGCGCGCGAGTTTCTGGTGGCGCTGCCCGCCGAACTCGGCCCCGAAGGGCGCTTGAATCTGGTCCGCGGATTCGCGCAGGAACTCGCGGATCGCTATCAGTTTGCGGTCGATCTCGCGATTCACGCGCCACGCACGGACCCCCGCAATTTCCATGCGCATCTGCTCGCGAGCACGCGTGAGATCAACACCGCGGGTTTCGGCGCCAAGACGACGCTCGAACTCAATGACACCGCGCGCATGAACCGCGGTTTGCAGCCGTTCGTCCAGGAGCTCATCGCGACGCGCGAGCGCTGGGCAACCTGGACCAATGAGGCCCTGCGGGACGCGCAGATCGCTGCGCGCGTCGATCACAGGTCGCTCGCGGCACAAGGCATCGACCGCGAACCGAGACCGCAGCTGCCGCGAGCCGTCTACGAAATGGAGCGCCGCGGCGAGTTCAACGCAGTCGCCGAGCGAATTCGCGCGGAACACGAGGCGCGCGTGCGCGAGCGTGTGCAGCGGGCGGCTGCGAAGTTCGCGCCGCAGCTCGCCAAGCCCGCGGGCCCTGCCCAATCGATCGACGAAATTCGCCGCCAGGCGCGCGAGAACTGGCTTCGGCTGCGAGAGGCCGCAGCGGGTCGCAGCGCCGCCCGCGAAGGCGCAGGAACGCGCTCTCGATGACGATCTCGCGCAATAGACGCACGTGATTGCCGGTATTTCTTTCGGATCGTGCTATGTCTATTCTCCGGCGGGGCAGTGTGAGGTTTCGCGGCGCTCGCGGCTGCTCTGCACCTTGCTCAAGTCGGCCGATGCCGAATACCTGAACCGCTATGCATCCCGCGTCCGACTCGAGGTATTCGATCACCAACGATTCGGCGGCTATTTCGACGCGAGCACGGTCTTGGTGCCGGTTCCCGGGTGCCGGCCGCGTGCGCCGGGGGAGACCTCGGTCGCCGAACGCTTGGCGGCAGCCCTCGTCGCCGCCGGACTCGGCGCCGCCGTGTGGAGCGGCCTCACGCGTGTTCGTCCGGTGCGCAAATCGGCGACGGCGCCGGGCTTCGAGCGCCCGACGGTCGCGAAGCATTACGACTCGTTTGCGGTCGAGCCCCGCGACCCAGCACCGCGGCGAATTTTGCTCATCGACGACGTGGTCACGAAGGGGCGAACGCTGATTGCGGCTGCGACGCGTGTTCACGAGGCGTTTCCCGCTGGTGCCGATTCGCGCCTTTGCACTGCTTCGCACGATGGGCATCGATGCCGACGTCTCGCGGCTCATCGATCCCTGCGTGGGGCAGATTCGATGGCGGGGCGGAGATGCGCATCGTCGACCGTAAATGGCACATCCATATTATTATATGGCAAAAATCGCCATATAGATGCTAGATTGGGCCTGCATCAGTGACAGAGTTCGAATGGGATCCCGGAAAGGACCTTCTGAACCGCGCGAGGTATGGTGATCGGCTTCTTCGATGCCCAGGCAGCATTTGAGGACCCGCGGCGGGTAATTGCGGTGGATGTCGCTCACAGCTCCGGCGGCGAAAGGCGGTATTTTTGTATCGGCAGATGCGGACCGGGCATTGTTACGGTGCGGTTTACATTTCGCCGGAATCTCATCCGTATCTTCGGCGCTGGTTATTGGACGAGAGGGCTGAAAATCTATGAGAAAGCCAATCAAATACACCAATGAACCGCTGGGGCGACTCAAGGTGGTCGAGGACTTCCTGCCGCCGCCTGGCGATCTCGTCCATCGCGAGGACACGGAAAAGGTGACGATCGCGTTATCGAAGCGCAGCGTCGCATTCTTCAAGCGGGAGGCGAGTCTCCATGGGACGCAATATCAGCGAATGATTCGGGCGCTCCTCGATCGGTACGCTGAAGCACACGAATCGCCGACCAAGTAATGCAGTTGGTAGTGCGGCAAACGCATTCTTCGCTCGAACCCGGCATAGGTCCCGCCGATCGTCCGCTGCAAACGCTCGACGACGCCCAGCTCAAGACCTCACTCGAATCAAGCGCTCGCCGCCGGCGACGGCATCGCCGGCGCTCACGCAATCCACGAATTATGGATGCGCGGCGAAATCTCGCTCAACATCGAACGCGACCTCGCTGCCTTGTGGGCGCGGGCGGCGAGTTCGATTCCAGACTGGCTGCCGATGCGCTACGTCGAGCGGCTTGCGGAGATCTACGAAATTGCGGCGCGCTTCCGGGCCGCCTCCGGTGGGAAGTCGAACATCTACCTCGTGCTGCTCGACTACTCCGATAGTCGCAGACGACCCCTATGGCCTCTATGTCGGCATGAGCAAGTACAGCCCCGCGCAGCGCTTCGATCAGCACAAGGCCGGGATTCGTGCCGCCGGCAGCGTGCTGCGGCGGGGTCTCGAGGTGCTGACCGGGCCCACGCTGCATTTGCAGTTCATCAAGCGCAGCGAGGCGGAGCGCATCGAGGAGCAATTCGCGGAGGCGCTTGTCGCTGCCGGGTTCTTCGTTCAAGGCGGCCACTAGCGCGGCGGCGCGATCAGCCGCCGCTCAAATGCTCGACGACACGGTCGACCTGGTCGGCCGACCCGAGCACCACCGGCGTGCGCTGGTGGATCGCGGTCGGTTGAATCTCGAGCACGCGCTGGCCCGGCTTTGCTACCGCCTTGCCGCCGGCTTGTTCAATGATCATTGCCATGGGGTTTGCCTCATACATGAGGCGCAGCTTGCCTTGCGGCGATTTGGCGGTCGGCGGGTAGAAGAACACGCCGCCCTTGAGCAGGATGCGGTGCACGTCGGCGACCATGGCGCCTGCATAGCGGCTCGAGTAATCATGGTCCTGCGCCCAATCGAGGAAGTGTTGATACCCGGCGGGGAAGCTGTTGCGATTGCCTTCGTTGACCGAGTAGGTCTTGTTGCCGCTCGGAATCCGCAGATGCCGTTCGACGCGCATGTACGATCCGACGGAGGGATCGAGCACGAACATGTCGACGCCTCTGCCCATGGTCAAGCACGAACACCGTCGAGGAGCCGTACAGCACATAGCCCGCCGCGATCTGCTTCAGTGCCGGGCTGCAGCAGGGAATCGCGCGCCGGTTCGACGCGGTCGTCGTGGCCCGAGGATGCTGAAGATCGTGCCGACCGCGCCGCAGATGTCCAAATTCGACGAACCGTCGAGCGGATCAAATAGCACGCAATAGCGGCGGCGCTCCATGCTGGTCCTCGCGCAGGATCACGGGCTCCTCATTCTCCTCCGAGGCGACGATCGCGACGCCCTCGCGACCGCCCAGGGTTGCGAGCAGCACTTCGTTCGCAATGACGTCGAGCTTCTGCTGCACCTCACCTTGCACGTTTTCCTGCCCGACGCTGCCGAGCACGCTCTCCAACCGCGCGCGGCGCACCTTGTCGGCGATGATCTTCGTGGAAATCGACAGCGCCGAAAGAATCCATGAAAAGGTGCCGGTCGCGTGCGGGTGATGGACCTGCTCGGCGAGGATGTGCGATTGCAGCGAGAGGATTCGAATCGAATCGCTGAGCGATCCGGCCGTCGGCAGCGGTCTTCTCGTGCGGCTTTTCCATGCCGGCTAGCATGCCATGAAGCCGTGGGTCGCACATGGATTCCACAGACGCGCCGCGCCATCCGCGAGATTACAATCCACGAATGATTATCGTTCATCATCTGAACAATTCGCGATCGCAGCGCGTTTTATGGCTGCTCGAGGAGTTGGGCGTCGCGTATGAGGTCAAGCGCTACGAGCGCGATCGCAAAACCATGCTCGCGCCTCGCGCCTTGCTCGCCGTGCATCCGCTCGGGAAGTCGCCGGTGATCACCGACGGATCGACGACGGTCGCGGAATCCGGCGCGATCGTCGAGTATCTCGTCGAGCGTTTCGGCGGCGGCCGCTGATCCCGCCGCCGGGCAGCGCCGAGCGCCTGCGCTATATTTATTGGCTGCATTACGCGGAAGGGCTCGGCGATGCCGCCCTTGCTGTTGAAACTGGTGTTCGACCGCATCGCGGCGTGCCGAAGGCGCCATGGCCGGTGAGCGCGATCGCTCGGGGCATCGCGGCGAAGGTGCAGACGCACGTTTATCGGCCCGCAATTGAAGCTGCATCTGGATTTTCATGGAGTCCGAACTCACGCGCGACGCCTGGTTTGCCGGTCCCGAATTCAGCGGCGGCCGACATGCAAATGAGTTATCCGCTCGAGGCGGCCGCGGTTCGCGCGGGCCTCGATTCGAGCCGGCCGCGCTATGTCGGGGTTTCTCGAGCGCATCCGCGCCCGCGCGGCCTATCAGCGTGCGCTGCAGCGCGGGGGTCCTTACGATTATTGAGTGATTACTTCATCGAAGTAATGGCATCGCGCATGCAATTGCGCGACCGGCGCCGGTCGTCGGCAATCGCGGGCGCAGGCGTCGCGCTAGCGCAAGCGCCGCACGCGATGCGTGCGGCCGTTGGGCGTCGTCAATAGAAAGGATCCGAACGCGGCGCGCTGTATCGTCACCGAAGCGCCGATCGCGAGCAGCGGATCGCGCTCCTCGAGCTCCCACAGGCCGCCGCCGTCGAGCGTGAGTGTTTGCCGGCCGGTTGCGCTCGCGCCGAAGGCCACGACCGTTGCGCTGATCGACTCCGCTCCTCTTGGTGCGGTTGGGTGTTCGGCGGCGTAGAGACCAAATGTATCGGCGCGTGCCGGCGGCGCTGCCGCCGGCGGTGATTGCGAGGGTGCCGATACCTGCGGCGGCGGCTGCGCGTTCGCGGGTGCTTGCATTTGGGCAAGCGTAGCTGCCGGCGCGCGCGCTGGTGCCTCGGTGATTGGTGGGGCCGCGACTGGCGGTGTCGGGGCGGGCGGCGCTTGCTGGGCGGTAACGGATGCCGCTGCGGAAGTCGGCTGCGCCGTCGATGCTGGCGCCGCGGGTAGAGGCGTCGCCAACCCCGCCAACGCGTCGTAACAGGCGAGCCGATCCATCGCCGCGCTGATCCTGGCACAGGCCTTGAGCTGGCTCATCGACACGGCGGCAGCATCCGCGGGCGCGGCCGCGACGGCCGCGACGCCGAGGAGCGCGAGCGCAGCAAGCTGGATGATTCTCATCGCCAAGCTCATTCGTACCCCGGCGCGTTCGCGCCATAATACGTTCCTACGACTTCGGTCGCCGCGCGCACGAGATCTCGTTCGGCCGCGCTGAGGAACGGGTTCCAAATGTCGAAGATCAAGATCGCGCGCGGCACGTCGGATCGATTCCAGGCTTCGTGCTCGATCGTATCGTCGAACACCCAGGCCTTGCCCGGGACCCATTCACGCGTTTCGGCGCCGACGCGAAATCCGCAATTCGGCGGTACGATCAACGGCAGATGCACGATCACGCGGGTGTTCGTGACCCCGCAGTGCGGCGGAATCGCCGTTGCCGCATCGAGCACCGAAAAGAACGCAGTCGGCCCGCGCCTCTCGACATCGCACTGGGGCGCGCCTTTGAGTACTTCGGCGGTGCGCGGGCAGCGCGCGAGATGAGCCGGTTGCGGCACGCCTTGGCTCCATAAAAAATAGGCGCTCCAGCGCCGCGATTTGTTGAGTTCCCTCCATTGGTCGAGCGGCACGCCGTCAGGATAGCCGATATAGGGTTCGAGACCGGCGCGGTCCGAGACCAACACGGAAGTGAGTTCCGCGCGGATGTCATCGGTTGCGGCCTCGATCGCATCGAGCCACGGAAAATCTTCGCGATCGAAAAAATCCACGGCCGGGATTTCCGGGAAATACATGAACGTCGGCTCGGGAATGTAGCGCCGGCGCTTGCCGGTCAGCAATTCGAGGCAACGATCGACGCGACGAAAGTTGGCACGTCCGTGCGTGCCGCGGATCGGCGCCAGCCGCTCCTCGATCGCGGCCGCGAGCGCGGCGTCATCGGCGCGCACCGCGTCGCGCGCGTGTTCGACCGCGGCGCTAACGGCGGCCGGCGCCGGCTCTCCGCGCGGTATCGTCGCCAATGCATTGCGATAGGCGCGCGCGGCGTTGCGCAGGTCGCCGCGTGCCTCGATCAGCGCAGCTTTTTGCAGCAGCGAGGCCAAATGCCGGGGCTCGAGCGCGAGTGCGCGCTCGACGGCTTCCATAGCCTCCTGCGGCAACCCGAGAGCGCTGAGACTCGCGACCAGATTGGACCACAGCGAGGGATGCCCGGAGTCGGCCTGAACCGCGCGCTGGAACAGCTGACGCGCCTGTGCCGGGTCGTTCCGCTGCATCATTCGAAGCCCGAGTTCGTTGAGCACCGCCGGGTGCGCGGGCGCGAGCTGCGCGACGCGCGCGAGCAGCTGGTCGGCCTCGTTCCCGCGGCCCTCGGCGCTCGCCGCCTTCGAGGCCTGGATCATCCGCAGGACCGCGGCGTTGTCCGTGGCGGCGGGATTGACGTTGCTCAAGAGCTTCCCCTATGGTGCAGAATGTGCGCTGGCGCGATTCTAGCGCGGTTTTTGAACGGAGAATGAATTGGCTGGTGCGAACGCGGCGCTCGACTTGAGGCTCATGCGGGCGGCTGCACTCTTGGATAGTGATGCGTCTGCCGCGGCGCGGGAGGCCGCCAAGATTCTCCAGGAGCATCCAGGCCACCGTGCGGTGACGCTTTTGCTCGCAACTGCGCTCAGAAGCTGCGGAAATAATCCCGAGGCGACCAAAATCTTCGAAGAACTCGCGACGGCGCAGCCCGATTCGGCGCTGATTCAACTCGAGCTCGGCCGATCACTTCACTCCCAAGGACGGCGGTCGCAGGCGGTCGACGTCCTGGCTCGCGCCGTCGAGTTGGAGCCGAACCTTGCGGAAGCCTGGCGCGAGCTGTCGATGCTCTACGCGGCTGCAGGCGACTCGAAGGCATGCGACGTAGCCTATGCACACTACACGCGCCTCACACCGGCGGATCAGCATCTCGCCGACGCAGGCACCGCACTTGCGGCGCGGCGCTTCGGCGCGGCCGCCTCGTTGCTTCGGGGGCGCCTCGCGCAGGCGCCGACGGACATCGCAGCGATGCGCATGCTCGCCGAAGTCGCGGCCGAACAGGAAGATTATGTCGAAGCCGAACGCCTGCTCGAGCAGTCATTGCGGGTTGCGCCGGGCGACAGCGCCGCGCGTTTCGACTTGGCGCGGATTCTCTACAGTCAACAGAAGGCCGGACCGATCCTTGCGCTGCTCGAGCGGCTGCTGGTCCTCGACCCGGCCAACTTGCGCTACCGGTCGCTGCTTGCATCGGCCTACGGCCTTCTGGGCCTCAATGACCGCGCAATCGAAATCCTCGCGTGTCTCATCGACGAACACCCGCGCGACGAGTTGTTGTGGCTCGCCTACGGGCATGCTTTTCGCACTGCCGGCCGCTCTCGCGAGGCAATCGACGCGTATCGCAAGAGCCTTGCGCTTCGGCCGGGATTTGGCGAAGCCTGGTTCAGCCTCGCGAACCTGAAGACCTTCCGCTTCAGCGCGGACGATCGCGCCGAAATGCAGGCCCAGCTCGACCGCGGCGGCATTTCCGACGACGACCGACTGCAATTCGAGTTCGCGCTCGGCAAGGCTCTGGAGGATGCGCGCGAGTATGCCGACTCGTTTGCGCACTACGCGCACGGCAATGCGCTGCGGCGCGCCATGGTGCTCTACGAGGGTGGCGGCAATACGCGCCTCGTCGAGCGATCGAAGAGGCTCTTCACGCGCGAATTTTTCGCGGCACGCGAAGGCTTCGGTTGCCGGGCGCCGGATCCGATCTTCATCGTCGGGCTGCCGCGCTCCGGCTCGACGTTGCTCGAACAAATACTGGCGAGCCATTCCCAGGTCGAGGGAACGCGCGAGTTGCCGGATGTGCCGGGCTTTGCACTGGAACTCGGCGCCCGCGAGGTGCCCGGTGAACCGCCCGCCTACCCGGAATCGGTTTCGCGACTGAGCCGCGATGAGTCTGCGGCGCTCGGCGAGCGATACCTTTCTCAGACGCGCCCGAATCGGCTGCTCGGGAAACCACGATTCATTGACAAAATGCCGAGCAATTTTTTTCATTTGGGACTGATCCGCCTGATCTTGCCGAACGCCCGCATCATCGACGCGCGCCGATCGCCGCTCGGCTGCTGTTTCGCGAACTTCAAACAGCATTTTCAGTCCGGCGTCTGGTTCAGTTACAGCCTGCGGGATCTCGGCCTCTATTATCGCGATTACGTTGGACTCATGGATCACTTCGACGGCGTGCTGCCGGGATGGGTGCACCGCGTCCATTACGAAGCACTCGTCGCGAATCCCGAGGCGGAAATACGAGCCCTGCTCGCCTATTGCGGGCTGCCTTTTGAAGATCAATGCCTGCGCTTCCACGAGACCCGGCGCGTCGTGCAGACTGCGAGTTCGGAGCAGGTGCGTCGGCCGCTTTATGCGGAAAGCGTCGACCAATGGCGTAATTACGAGCCGTGGCTCGGGGAATTGAAGGCGGCCTTGGGCGACGTCATCGAACGATATTCCGCGACCGGCGGAACAACTTAAGGAACCTGCATGCAGCCGCCCGACCTCGTGAACATGTTTGCGGTGCCGTTCGCATTCAGCCGTCACGCGGACCCCGCGCGTCTCAACGCGTCTCTGAAGCCGATTATCTTTGCACAGGAGAAAAGCGGCGTGGCGGCGAACCCGCGGCCGTTGACCCAACGCAACGCCGCGATGTTCGAAAGTCATTTCAACTTCTTCCGGGCGAGCGATTCGGCCGTTCAAGAGCTCAAGAGCTTTTGCTTCAGTCAACTCGTCTCGATGGTAGGGTATCTGAACGGCTACGACCAGCCGACGCTGCAGCGCCTGCAAATCTTCAACGACTGCTGGTTCCACGTGACCCGTCGCGGCGGATTTTTCGGGTTGCACAATCATCCCAATGCATCATGGAGCGGCGTCTATTGCGTGGATCCCGGCAGGCATGATGCGGAGAAGAAGGATAGTGGGCTCCTGAGCTTCGTCAATCCAATGATCACGAGCGCGATGCACATGGACGCCGGCATCGCGCGAATGCCGCTGCCGTATGGTTATCAGATCGCGAACGTGAGCTTGGAGGCGGGTCAACTCGTGTTGTTCCCTTCATGGGTGCTGCATGACGTCAAGCCGTTCGAGGGGGAGGGTGAGCGCGTCACGGTTGCGTTCAACTGCTGGTTTACATTGCCCGATCCGGCTTGACCACGACAATGACTGGTGGGCCCGCGGCATTGATTCGCGAAGCAATGCGGCTCGACGCCCAAGGGCGCGTATCCGAGGCGATAGCGGTCTACGAACGTGTGCTCGCAAACCATCCAAATCTACCCGACTGCTGGTACAACCTCGCGGTTCTGTTGCGCAAATCGCGGGCATTTCCAGCGGCGCTCGCTTGCTACCAGCAGGCGCTCGAGCGGGGTGTGACTGAGCCGGAGCAGGTACATTTGAATCGCAGCGTGATTTACACCGATTGCCTCGGGGACCACGCGGCAGCGGAACGGGAACTGCAGCGCGCGATCGCGCTCAATCCGTCGTACACTCCCGCGCTTCTGAATTTCGGGAACCTATGCGAGGACCTCGGCCGGCGAGAGGAGGCAATCGCCGCATATCAGCGCGTTCTCGCGCTCGATCCAGGCTGTTTCGAAGCGCTTGCACGCCGCGCGAACCTCATCCCGCCCGGCGAGATGGCTCCGATCGCGATCGGCCATCTGACGAAGGCGCTTGCCGACCCCGCAATTTCAATGTCTGAGCGCGCAAGTCTCGGTTTCGCGCTGGGCCGAATACTGGACGCGACAGGCGCCTATCAGGCCGCGTTCGCGGCCTACGAGGCGGCAAATCGGGCCAGCCGGGCGAGCGCCGGCGGGCGGTTCGCGCGGTACGATCGGGCTTCGCACCGCGAATTCATCGATCGCCTCATTGCGAACGGCATACCGGCGGCGCGCGCTGCGAAACGCGAATCGATCGAGCCGCGCCCGATATTCATCTGTGGGATGTTTCGCTCCGGCTCGACACTGACCGAACAGCTGTTGTTGGATTCCCCGGGTGTCGCGTCCGCGGGTGAACTGGATTTCCTGCCACGCCTCGTCGCCGGCGAACTCGCACCGTTCCCCGAGTCGCTCGCAAGCTTGAGCGGGGAGCAGCTGGCCGGGATCGCGGCGCGCTACCGCGCCGAGCTCGCGCGGGTCGGCGCCGGTGCTGCCCATGTGATCGACAAGCGCCCCGATAATTTCCTCTATATCGGGCTGATCAAGCGCTTGTTTCCGGATGCCCTGATCGTTCACACGAGGCGCGATCCGCTCGACAACTGCCTGTCGATTTATTTCCTGCATCTCGATCAGCAGCTGAGCTATGCACTCGATCTTCTCGACATCGGGCACTATTACCGCGAGTACCGGCGTTTGATGGCGCATTGGCAGCGCGAATTCGGCCCCGACATCATCGATTTCGACTACGACACGCTCGTGAGGGAACCGGACGCATCGCTGCTTCGCCTCAGCAAATCCCTCGATCTCGACTGGGCAGCGCCGTCACCTGCGACGAGCGCCGCCGGGGCCGCGGTCAAAACGGCAAGCGTTTGGCAGGTCCGCGAGCCGCTCTATCGAAGATCGTCGGGACGCGCCCGCCATTACAAGACCCAACTGACCGAACTCGCGGACTATCTGGCCGATCTCGAGCCGACTGCGAAATCGTAGCGGGCGGCGCTCAATGCTTCGGCGAGCCCGGGAAAAAAGCGTTCGTGCGACGGATGTAATCGGCATATTTCGGCCGACGTTCGCCGATGTCCTGTTCGAGCAGCGTGACGCCCGAGACGCGCAGCAACAGCACCGACATGAGTAGCGGTCCGACGGCGCTCCACCACGCGCCGGCCGAGAGGGCCATCAGGAAAAACCCCCACCAGACGCAGAAGTCGCCGAAATAGTTCGGATGACGCGTGAACCGCCAGAATCCTCGGTCCATGACCTTGTCGCGGTTGTCGGGGTTCGCTTTGAAGCGGCCGAGCTGCCAATCGCCGCCCGCTTCGAACACGAATCCGACGAGCCAAGTCGCGGCGCCGAGATAGTCGAGCGGGCCTAGGACGGCGCAGCGGAAAATGGCGCCGAGCAGCGGCAGCGAGACGATCCACGCAAGTGCCGCCTGCAGCAGGAACACCGTAAAAAGACTCGATACCGCGAAATGAGGACCATTGCGCGCACGGATCGCCTGGTAGCGCCGGTCTTCGCCCCGTCCCCAGTTTCGCCAAGTGATGTAGACCGTGAGCCGCAGGCCCCATATGACGACGAGGAAGATCGCGAGCCGGGCGCGCACGTCTAGCAATGGCGCATCGAACGCGTAGACCGCGGCCAAAATGATGAACATGAGGGCCCAGAGGCTGTCGACAATCGCGACATTGCGCTTCATCAGGCTCAGCAGCCAGGCGAGCGTCGCCGCGGCGCTTGCGGCCCCGAGGCCCTGACAATATGCGGTGACCGTAGGCATCGACCGCAGTTTACCGAGCCTCCCACCGGCGCGGTGGGAGGGCGGTGCGGTTGCGGGAGCGCCCGCCCTGAGGCCCCGGAGCGGCTATTTTCCGCGACAAGAACCACCGCCCCGAGGACATCATTGCCTAAGCGGCGCCCCCCGGGGGGTCGCGGCGATCGTGGTTTTCAAACCACGGATTCGCGGCAAGCACCGGGCGGCATGCGCGATGCGGCGCACGCGGACGCGTTCTCGCTGCCACGCTGCGGTTACGCCGAATGGTCGGTGCAGGCGTCAGATTGTGCCTTTTGAGCGCCGAGGAGCAGGCCACGAGCGGCAAAATACCGCGGCCGAGAACTTCCCTTGCGCCGCGGTCTCCCCGCAGCACCGACCGCGGGACGCGGGCATTGGCGATGCACGATGGCTTGGCAACGCCTGATTGTCATGTTGTAATCTGCGCACATCTACTCTGGGCCCGATGAAGGGATGAAGGCGCGCCACCGATGCGCGGGCCCGGACAGACCACGGACTAATATTCGTTCAAATATTTAGGGAGCAAGATAATGGGGAATAACCGCACATTACGCTATTCAATTCACGCCGTACTCGCGGCCGCGGCCGCGGCGTCCGTGGTCCCGGCTGCCTATGCGCAGACCGCGCCGCCGCCCTCATCGGAGTCCGCTGCTCCCGCGTTGGAGGAAGTGGTCGTCACCGGATCGCGTATCAAGAGCGCGAATTTGACCTCGATCAGCCCGGTGACTTCGGTCACGGCGGCCGACATCACGGCGACGGGCCTGACGCGTACGGAAGACATCCTCAACAACCTGCCGATGGTGTTTGCCGGCCAAAACTCGACGGTTTCCAACGGTTCCGACGGCACCGCAACAGTCAATTTGCGTGGCCTAGGTCCGCAGCGTACCTTGGTTCTCGTCAATGGCCGCCGCCTCGGCCCGGGTGCCGGCGACGGTCGCAGCTTCTCCGACATCAACCAGATTCCCGCGGCACTCATCGAACGTATCGACATCCTGACCGGCGGCGCATCCGCGGTGTATGGTGCGGACGCGGTCGCGGGCGTCGTGAACTTCGTGCTCAATACGCATTTTGAGGGTGTGAAGGTCGATGCCGGCTACAATTATTACGAGCACAACCAGCACAATGGCATCGCCGATGCGGCAGTAGCTACGGCCGGCGATCAAGCTCCCCCCAGCAGCGTCAATACCGGTTTCGGCAAGGACGTGTCGATCCTCATGGGATCGAATTTCGCCGACAATAGGGGCAATGCGACGTTCTATGCGACGTACGACACCAAGGCGGCCGTGTTGCAGGCGAAGTACGATTATTCGGCTTGCGTGCTCGACGCGCATAGTGGCGGCGGGTTGCATTGCGGCGGCTCGGGAACTTCGGCGAAAAATGGCGCCGGCGGCTACTTCCAGGCCTACGGTTTGACGCCGGGACCGGCGCTGTTTACGAATACCGTCGACGGTAAGACCGGGCAGTTCCGGCCGTTCGACTTTTCGAGCGACCTCTATAACTTCGGCCCCCTCAATTTCTACCAGACGCCGAGCGAGCGCTGGACTGCGGGGTCGTTTCTCAATTATGAGATCAACGACCACGTGACCGCGTATTCCGAGGTCATGTTCACGCGCAACACGTCGGTCGCTCAGATCGCGGCGAGCGGTGATTTTTTCAACAACTCCTTCATTCCTTGCGCCGACCCGCTGTTGACGGCTCAGGAGCGTGGCGTGATCTGCTCACCGGCGAATCTCGCCGCGCAGGGCAATCCGAGCCAGACGATCGGTGGGGTCAACTACAGCGGCATCAACATGTACATCGGCCGACGCAACGTCGAAGGCGGCGGACGTCAGGCGACCTTCGACAGCAACGCGATCCGGACGCTCGTAGGACTCAAAGGCGACCTCACCGACGCGTGGACCTGGGATGTGTACGCGCAGCGCAGCTCGGTTGACGGCAGCAATCAGAACCTCAACTATTTCAGCAATGCGAACATCATCAATTCCTTGGACGTGGTTCCGGGAGTGGGTGGGGCGCCGACTTGCGCGTCGGTCATCAATGGCACCGACAAGAAATGCGTACCGTGGAACATTTGGGTGCCGAACGGCGTGACGTCGGCGGCGACGAACTACCTCTCGATCCCGCTGCTCATCTCATTGACCACGACCGAAGAGATCGTCAGCGGTTCCATGACGGGGGATCTCGGCAAGTACGGGGTCCAGATTCCGATGGCACAACAGGGCGTGAGCATCAGCGCGGGTGCCGAATGGCGCGAAGAGAGCGCGGTCTTTGCGCCGGACCTCGAGAGCCAACTCGGCAATGCCGCGGGCTCCGGCGGCCCGACGACTCCCGTGTCGGGCTCGTTCAACACCAAGGAAATCTTCGCCGAAATCGGTGTGCCGCTCGCCGACAAGATGCCGTTCGCCGATTCGCTGTCCTTCACCGGCGGCTACCGCTATTCGGACTATAGTCTGGGGTTCAAGACCAACACCTACAAGATGGGTATCGAGTGGGCGCCGGTGCAAGACGTGAAGGTGCGCGCGAGCTACCAGCGCGCGGTGCGTGCACCGAACATTCTCGAATTGTTCTCGCCGCAATCGGTCGCGCTCGACGGCTCGACCGATCCCTGCGCGGGAGCAATCGGTGCGAACGGACTGGTTCCTTCGGGGGCCACTCCGGCGCAGTGTGCGGCGGCGGGCGTCAAGCCGGGACAATATGGCAACATCGCGCCGAATCCGGCGAGCCAGTACAACGGTCTGGTTGGCGGCAATCCGAACCTCAATCCCGAGAAATCCGATACTTACTCGGCCGGCCTCGTGATTCAGCCGCGGGTGTTGCCGAACTTGACCCTGTCGATCGACTATTTCAACATCAAGGTCAACGACACGATCGGAGGCATCGGCGCCGATACGATCATTTCGAACTGCATCTCGTCGGGCGACGCATCGTCACCTTACTGCCAGGCGATTCATCGCGACGCGAACGGCTCGATCTGGAAGACTCCGCAGGGCTTCATCTCGGATACGAACGTGAACTTCGGCTCCTTGACGACCCGGGGCGTCGACCTCAAGGCGAACTACCGCCAGCAGATCCCGCTCGGTTCGCTGACTTTCGGTCTTGAAGGCACGAAGCTCATGAACTTGGGCACGCAGCCTCTGACCAACGGGCCGGCCTACGATTGCGCGGGCTATTTCGGCACCATTTGCGGTGCGTCCAATCCGTACTGGCGCCATGTCTTCAACACGACCTGGTCGACGCCGTGGGATGCACTCGATATCACCGCGCGCTGGCGCTACATCGGTTCGGCGGATTCGGAGCTCACGAGCAACTATGGACAGCTCAACAAGGGTGTCGTGCTGCCGTTGACCTCGCACATTCCGGCCTACAGCTACTTGGACTTGACCGCGCAGTTCGCGCTCTACAAGACCCTGACGCTGCAGCTCGGCGTCAACAACATCTTCGACAAGGATCCGCCGCTGGTCAATTCCGGCGGTGGCGGATACTCGTCGAATTGCCCGACGATCACCGGCAACGGAAGTTCGTGCAACGGCAACACCTGGCCGGGGACCTACGATGCGCTGGGCCGTTACTTGTACGCGCACATCTCGGCGAAGTTCTAAGTCAATATAAGAAAAAGTATCGACGACCTCGAAACGGCGGGCTTAAGGCCCGCCGTTTTTTTTGGTGCGCCCGGCAGGGCGCACTCCGCTGGAGGGGCTCCGACGGGAGGTGCGCAGCCGCTCGAAGGCTGCGCGCGGATCAGCGCTCAATGCGCCTTGTGAAAGCTCTCGTGCAGCACCGTATCGCCGACCTTGATGCCGAAATTCTCGGCAATGCCGCCTTTGAGCTCGAGGACCGCGGCGACCGGGCGAGGATCGCTGATGATGGCGGTCGACAGCGGGGTCGCGCGCGCCGCGATATAGTCGATGCGTCCCGCCGTATCGATGAACAGCAGGTCGAGCGGCAGATAGGTGTTCTTCATCCACATCGAGATCTGGCGCACGGGTTCGAACAGGAACAGCATGCCGGCGTGATCGTCGATATCACGAACGAACATTAGGCCTTGCTCCTGACGGCTCGGCCGGTCGGCGGTCCAAATCTTGAAATTGACGACCTTGCCGGAGGCGGTGCGGATCGCGAGCAGGCTTTGCGGAAAGGCCGAAAGCGGCTCGGGCGCGGTCACGTCGGCGCACGCACGACCGCCGGGGGCGAGCGCGCCCAGCAGCAGCGCCGCGCACAGCAGCGCGCCGCGCGCAGCTCGCGAATCCAGGTGGAACCTTACCGAGGTCGGGTGGAACTTGAGTTTCAAGGCGATTTCTCCTCGTAATTCACGATGCCTGCGAAATCAAACCGGCTGACGATCACCGAGTCCTCGCCGCGCACGGCGTGCGCGGGCTGGGTGCAGAAGCCACGCGCTTCGACGCGGTAGGCATGCTCACCCGCGAGCTTGCGCTGCGTCAGGGAGTCGATGGTGCAGCGGCCGTCGCCGCGCGTGCCGTAAATGCGATCGGTGTCCTGCACGATGATCGTGAGGTTCGCGCCGCCGGCTCTTAGTGGCTCGCCCTCGTGAACGCCGGTCAAACCGAACAGAAACAGCAGATTCGGCCGGGCGCCGGCGGCGCGGCGGAAACTCAAGCGCACGCCGGCCGGGTCGAATTTGGGCCCGCCCTCGCAGGCCGTGCCGCTGTTCGGCCAGTCGATTTCCGCCTCGATCGCGCCGCCGACGTGGGCCCGCAGATAGCCGTCGCCCGAGGGCAGGCAGCTGATGGCGGCAGGCGCGGCTGCCGCGGTGGCGGCGCCATCCGCGGGCGGCTCACCGGCGCCGGCGCCGCACGACGCAACGACTGCGATCCAAGGCGCGATCCATCGCGCGGCACTGCTGCCGGTCGGGTTTGTCGGTATCATTTCCGCCTATGTTGCCACGTGCACCACTATTGTTCGCCTTCTCGATGCTGCTCGTGGCCTGCGCCGCGTTGGCGCCCAAGTTCGAAAAGCCCACCCTGTCGGTCGTGAGCATCAATCTAGCGGGCGGCAATTTTCTGCAGCAGAATTTTCGGGTCACCTTGAGGATACACAATCCGAATGACAGGGCTTTGCCGGTCAAGGGCCTGACCGCGGACTTGCGTGTGAGCGGCGAGGAAATCGCGAGCGGCACGCTGGACCATCCGTTCACCGTGAGCGCGCTCGGCGACACGGATGTCGACATCACGATCAAGGCCAACATGGCCCTCGCGCTGCTCAAGCTCAAGGAACACTCGGACAATCGCGCCGAGGGCATCGCCTACGACCTCGCCGGCGAAGTCGCGCTCGATTTGCCTTTTTTTCGCACGATGACATTTCATCAAACTGGCACGCTGAATTTGTGACGCGCCGTAGTCGTGCGCGCCGCTCCGCAGCGCAGCAATTCGCGGGTCTCGCCTTAAGCTACTGAAAATAAAGAATTTTCTGATGCCAGACGGCGATCCGACCGCCTGCCTGTCTGGTAGAATGATCGGATGCCCGCGGATTTCTTGAGCGTCTTGGAGGGTTTTTGAGGACGCTGCCGCAGGATACGTCCGAAGCTGACTTCGGCGCCGGTTAGGAACAACAACGCATGAAATCCTGC
This sequence comes from uncultured Gammaproteobacteria bacterium, assembly GCA_963782845.1. GTDB lineage: Bacteria > Pseudomonadota > Gammaproteobacteria > Steroidobacterales > Steroidobacteraceae > Bog-1198. The sequence goes on from CAWALM010000007.1 coordinate 34,142, forward strand.
AATCAACTTTCGCCGCGCATCACGGGGCGAGCATGAGCCTGACGCCGTATCAACAACTCGAGCAGGAGTTTCGCCGCCTGCACGCGTTCCGCGGAGCGCTCTCGATGTTGCGTTGGGACGCGGCCGTGATGATGCCGCGCGGCAGCGCCGATGTGCGCGGCGAACAACTCGCGGCGCTCGAAACCGAGCACCACGCGCTGCTGACGACGCCGAAGGTTGCGCGGCTGCTCGAGCGCGCCGAGGCCGGCGCCTCGCAGCTCGAGGACTGGTCGCGCGCGAACTTGCGAGAGATGAGGCGCCAGCGCGATCACGCGATTGCGACGCCGCCGTCCTTGATCGCGAGGCTCGCCAAGGCGACCGCGCGCGCCGAGGTCTACTGGGTCGAGGCGCGCAAGGCCAACGACTTCAAGCTGTTTGCGCCGCATCTCGAGGAGGTCGTCCATCTGGTGCGCGACAAGGCGGCGCTGCTCGGGCAGGCGCGCGGACTCGCGCCCTACGATGCGCTCGTCGATGTGTTCACGCCGGGAATATCGACGGCCGATATCGACACGATATTCAAGGCGCTGTCGCGCAAGCTTCCGGGCCTCATCAACAGCGCGATCGAGGTGCAAGCCGATCGCGCGCCCGTGCCGCTCACCGGCAAGTTCACCGTGGTGCGCCAGCGCCAGCTCGCGGTCGATGTGCTCAAGGCGCTCGGATTCCCATTCGATCGAGGCCGATTGGACGAAAGCGAACATCCGTTCACCGAGGGCGTGCCCGGCGACATTCGCGTCACGACACGTTTCGACGCGACCGACCCGTTCACGGGCCTGCTTGGCGCCGTCCACGAGACCGGACACGCCATGTACGACCTCGGACTGCCGGCGCAATGGCGCGATCAGCCTGTCGGCCGCGATCGGGGGCTCGCGCTCGAGGAGAGCCAGTCGCTGCTGTTCGAAATGAATTTGTGCCGCAGCCGCTCGTTCGTGAGATACCTGCGTCCGCTCATGGAAAAGCACCTGCAGGTCAGCGGTCCGGAGTGGACCGACGAGAACCTGTACCGGCATTTGGTGCGGGTGCGGCGCAGTCTGATCCGCATGGATGCAGACGAGTTGACCTATCCCGCGCACATCATGTTGCGCTATGAACTCGAGCGGAAAATTCTCGAAGGCGGACTGCCGATCAAGGATTTGCCCGAGGCATGGAACGCGAGCATGGATCAGCGTCTCGGATTGAAGCCGAGCAACGACGTCGAAGGCTGCCTCCAGGATATCCACTGGGGCGTCGGACACTTCGGCTACTTTCCGTCCTATGCGCTCGGCGCGGTGATCGCGGGGCAATTGTACGAGGCGATGCGATCCGCCCGGCCGGCGCTCGACGAGGAAATCTCGCGCGGGCAGTTCGGCGGCGTCATGGAATGGTTGCGCGACAACGTCCATGGCGTCGGTGCGCGGCTGCCGGTCAAGGAGCTGATCCAGGAGGCCACCGGCAAGCCGTTGAGCGCGGCGGCGTACTTGCGCTATCTCGAGGCCAAGTACCTCGAGGCGCCTTGAAGCCCTGCGTCCGCCCGTGAATTCCGCAACCGCCGAGCATTCGAATAATTTCAAGAAGCTGCAGGCGCAACTGCGCGCCGCGGTCGGCAAAGCGATCGGCGACTATGCGATGATCGCCGATGGCGATCGGGTCATGGTCTGCCTGTCCGGCGGCAAGGACTCCTACACGATGCTCGACATGCTGCTGTCCCTGCAGCGCAGCGCACCCGTGCGCTTCGAGCTCATCGCGGTCAATCTCGATCAGAAGCAGCCCGGGTTTCCGGCCGAGGTATTGCCGCAGTACCTCGCCAAACTCGGCGTGCCGTATCACATCATCGAACAGGACACCTATTCGGTCGTCAAGCGCGTTATTCCTTCGGGCAAGACGCTTTGCGGACTGTGCTCGCGCTTGCGCCGCGGAGCGCTGTACCGATTTGCGGGCGAGCACGGCGTCACCAAGATCGCGCTCGGCCACCATCGCGACGACATCGTCGAAACCCTGTTCTTGAATCTCTTCTTCGCGGGCAAGCTCAAGTCGATGCCGCCGAAGTTGCTGAGCGAAGACCGCCGCCACATCGTCATTCGGCCGCTCGCGTATGTCGCGGAGCGCCTGATCGCGCGCTATGCGGCCGCAAGGGAATTTCCGATCATTCCCTGTACGCTGTGCGGCTCGCAAACCAATTTGCAGCGGCTCGCGGTGAAAAACATGTTGCGCGAATGGGAGCGCGAATTCCCGGGCCGCGTCGAGTCGATATTTTCGGCGGTCTGCAACGTCGCCGCTTCTCAGCTCGCGGATCCCGCGCTGTTCGATTTCGCAGGTCTCGAGCGCCTGCGCGAGCTGCAACCAATGACCGAAGACGACGAGGATGCGCTCGCCGCCGCTTGCCAATAGCTTTTGGATCGAACCGGGACGACTGCTGGCCGGCGAATATCCGGGCAACGGTGATCGGGCGAGCACCGAAGCGAGACTCGGCGAGCTGATCGGCGCCGGGATCAGCTATTTCATCGATCTGACCGACGCCGGGGAGCTTGCGCCCTACGATCATTGCCTGCCGACCACGCGCGCCGACGATGGCCGCTACATCATCTACGTGCGCAAGGCGATTAGGGACCACGGGGTGCCGCAAAATCCCGAAATCATGGCGGAGATTCTCGACTACATCGACCGCGCGATCGAGGTCGGGCACCAAGTCTACGTGCATTGCCGCGCCGGGATCGGCCGCACCAATACCGTGATCGGCTGCTGGCTGCGGCGCGAAGGCTTGTCCGGGGCCGAGGCCGTCGAACGCCTCAATGCGCTCTGGCGGGCGAACGCGCGCTCGCGGACCTGGCCTCGCGTGCCCGAAACCCGCGGAGCAGGAGAGCTACGTCATCGAGTGGCTCGAGCCGCGCGACGCCGCAGCAATCGAGGTCGATCTCGATGCGGCGCGCGCGCTGCGCGCGCGCTATCTCGGCACCGTGCTCGGGCTCGCCTGCGGAGATGCCATGGGTGCGACGTTGCAATTTCGCAAGCCCGGACAATTCACGAAGGTCGCCGATCTGGTCGGCGGCGGGCCTTGGCAGCTGCCGCGCGGGGCATGGACCGACGAGACCGCGATGTCGCTGTGTCTCGCCGAGAGTTTGCTCGCGATCGACGGCTTCGACGCCGCGGACCAGCGCCGCCGCTACCGGCGCTGGCAGCTCGCGGGCGAGCTCTCAAGCACCGGCGCATGCCTCGGCATCACGGCCGGCGTCGCGGCCCTTTTGCAGGGCGGCGAGGGCGGATCTGAGCCCGCGCTCATCCCGAACGCGGTATCCGATGCCCAGGCCATCACGCGCATCGGCGTCGTCGCTCTGTTTGCGGTATCGGCACCGGGACGGGTGCTCGATTGGGCGGCGGCGGCGGCGGCGGTCACCGACCGCGCGCCGGCGTTGCGAGTCGCCGCGCGTTATTTTGCGGCGCTGCTGCTCGCGGCGCTGCGCGGCACGCCGCGCGAGCGGCTGCCGAGCGAGGCCCGCGAGATCTTGCGGGCGCACGGGGAGGGCTCGGAATCGCTCGATTTCGAGCGATGGATGCTGACGGGGAGCCCTGCAATCCGCGGGCGCGCCGCCCGCCGCGGGGCCGCTGGCGGCTGCTGCACACGTGCTCGCGACCCTGCTCGCGACGCCCGGGTTTCGTGAGGGCCTGCTGCAGGTCGTGAACCGGTGGCGGCTCCGACATCCGCGGCGCGCTGTTTGGGCAGCTTGCCGGGGCGCTCTACGGCGTGCACGGCATCCCGGAGCCTTGGAACCGCGCGTCTGCTTCGGCGCGGACTGCTCGAGGATGTCGCCGACCGGCTGCTCGTCGCGGGACTCTCGCCTCGAGACTAGCTCGGGCGCAGCGGCCGAGCTTGAACGCCGAAGGGCGGCCCGCAGGGTGAGGCGCGAAGCGCCGAATACTAGCTCGGCCGCTGCGGCCGAGTTGAACGCCCGAAGGTCGGCCCCGACGGGGGCGAGGCGCGTAGCGCCGAACACTGTCTTGAGCGTGGCGCTGCACCGCGATCCTCCCTATACTTTTGGCGTGCCCCAGCCCCACCCCGCCCGATCGCCGTGCGATCGCGCCGTCCGCGCTTGGCTAAGCACGCCTGGGAATTGCTATCCGACGAGCAGCTGCTGAGCCTGCGTTTTTGCGATTTGCGGCTGCGCATCGAGCATACCGATCTGCAACCCGCGATCGACAAGCTCTACCGGGAACTCGCGCCCGCGGCATCCGCTTCAAGCCGCATTGCTGGCTCGCGCAGGAGTGGTTTTCACCGGATGGCGTGCCGGGTATCGCGATTCCGTTCTACCTGGCGCACCGGCGCCTCATGGGTCTCGAGCGGCACTTCATGCGCGAGGTCGAGGGCGGAAATCGCAACTGGCTGATGCGAATTTTGCGGCACGAGGCGGGCCATGCGATCGACTCGGCGTATCGATTGCGCCGCCGCCGCCGGTGGCGGGAGATTTTCGGGCCGGCCTCTTTGCCCTATCCCGATGCCTACCGACCGCGGCCCGGCAGCCGCCGATTCGTGCAGCACCTCGGCGCCTGGTATGCGCAGGCGCATCCGACCGAGGACTTTGCGGAGACTTTCGCGGTCTGGCTCAAGCCCAATTCGGCCTGGCGGCGCGAATATCGCGGTTGGCCCGCCTACGCGAAATTGGAGTTCATCGATTCCCTCGCCGAGGAGTTCTGCGGCGGCAAGCCGCTGGTTGCCGATCGCAGCCGCATCGAAGACATCGCCGAGGACACGCGCAGCTTGCGCCAGCACTACGAACAGAAATTCGCGCGCTACCGCCTGCCGCGCCGATCGGGCGCCGACGAATTGCTGCTCAAGGTGTTCACGACTGCGCCGCAGCGGCGCAACCAGGTCCGGGCGGTGACGATCGTTCGCGAGTGGCGCCAGCCCCTGCGCCAGCATCTGGTGCAGACGGGCGTGTTCAGCGAATACCTCGTTCATCAGGTGCTGCGCCTCGTGCTCGAGCGCTGCGAGGCGCTCGACCTGTATGTGCGCGGGCCGCGCCGCGAGCTGCGCTCGCACCTGCTCTGGCTGATCGGCCGCCTCGCCGAGTCCTACGAGGAGCGTCAATTGCCGCGCGTCGCGCTGTGAGGCGGCGAGCGGCCCCATGAAGCGACTTCGCGCGCTCGTGATCGTGCACTCGACGCTGGTGCCGCCCGATTCTCTGGAGGGCGCCTCTGCGAAGGAGATCGAGGAATGGCGCACCGAATATGACGTGATTTCGCATCTGAAGGCCGCCGGCCACGAGGTGCGCACGCTCGGCATCAGCGACAGCCTCTCGGAGCTGCGCCGCGAGATCCTCGATGGCAAGCCAGAGATCGTCTTCAATCTGCTCGAGGAATTCGACGGGATCGTCACCTACGATCAGCACGTCGTCGCATTCTTGGAGCTCATGCGCCAGCCGTATACCGGCTGCAATCCACGCGGCATGCTCCTGTCGCGCGACAAGGTGCTTTGCAAACAGCTGCTCTCCTACCATCGCATCCCGACGCCGCAGTTCCTGGTGTTTCCGCGTGGGCGCAAGCTGCGAATTCCGCGTAAATTGCGCTTTCCCTTGTTCGTCAAATCCTCGACCGAGGATGCCTCGCTCGGTATCGCGCACGCCTCGGTCGTCGTCGACCCGCGCCAGCTCACCGAACGGGTCGTCTTCATTCACGAGCAAATCCATTCCGACGCGCTCGTCGAGGAGTACATCGAGGGTCGGGAGCTCTATGTCGGCGTGCTCGGCAACGACCGGCTCAAGGTAATGCCGGTTTGGGAAATGAGCTTCGGCACGCTGCCCGAGAACTTGCCGGCGATCGCGACGCGCAAGGTGAAATGGGACCGCAAGTACCAGGAAAAGTACGGGATCACGACTGCCGCCGCGGCCAACCTGCCCGACGGCACGGCGGCGCGTCTCGAGCAGCTCACGAAGCGCATCTACCGCGCGCTGCATCTGACCGGCTATGCGCGCATGGATTTCCGCTTGCGCGACGACGGCTCGCTCTACGTGCTCGAAGCCAACGCGAATCCGAACCTGTCGGCGGCCGAGGACTTCGCGCAGTCGGCGCGCTCCGCGGGCATCGACTACCCGACGCTATTGCAGCGAATCATCCAGCTCGGCGAGAGCTATCCGGCGGCCTGGCGCATCGCCGAGGCCTAGCGCGGCGCTTCCCGGCGTCAGGGTTTGGTCCAGCGATTCATCCACGCGATCACCGTCTGGTACCACTGCACGCGATCAGCGGGCTTCAGCACCCAGTGATTCTCGTTCGGAAAATACAGCAGCTCGCTCGGTATGCCGCGGCGCTGCAGCGCCGTGAACACGCCAAGCCCCTGCTCGTAGGGCACGCGATAGTCGAGCTGCCCGTGGATCACGAGCGTCGGCGTGCGCCAATTTTGGACGTAGTCGATCGGGTTGAATTTCGCGTAAAGCTCCGGCTTCGCGTATTCCGGGCCACCCATTTCCCACTCCGGGAACCACAGCTCCTCGGTCGAGTAATACATGCTGCGGTTGTCGAGAATCCCGTCGTGCGTCACGAGGCACTTGAACCGCTCGGGCCACTGGCCCGCGATCCAGTTCATCATGTAGCCACCGTAGGAGCCGCCGAGCGCGCAGGCGTGCTCGCCGTCGAGCCACGGATACTGCTTGATCGCGGCCTCGAGTCCCGCTTTGAGATCCTCGAGCGGCTTGCCGCCCCAGTCGCGGCTGATCGAGTCGGTGAACGCCTGGCCGTATCCGGTCGAGCCATGAAAATCGACGAGCACGACGCCGAAGCCCGCGCCCGCGAGCACCTCGGCGTTCCAGCGCCAGTGCCAGAGGTTCGCGAGGCTGCCTTGCGGTCCGCCGTGCACGAGCGAGGCGACGGGCGCGCGTTCGCCGGGCTTCAAATCGGGCGGCTTGACGACGTAGCCGTAGACGGTTTCCTGATTCCAGCCGGCAAAGCTGAATTGCTCATAGCTGCCGAGCGTGCGCTCGCCGAGCACGGCTTGATTGACCCGGGTCAGCTGTTGCGTCCTGCCGCCGTCGAACCCGACGGCATAGAGGTCGGGCGGGCTCGCAAGATTGCTCGCCGCATAGAAAAGCTTGCGCGGTCCGACCGCGAATCCGTCGACCGTGCCCGCCGCGGTGATTGCCGAGGACCGACCGGTCGCGGCGTCGATTGCCCACAGCGGCTGCTGCCCGAGGTGTTCGGCGGTCGCGAACAAGGTCTTGCCGTCCCGCGACCACGCGAAGCTCACGATCGAGCGATCCCAGTGCTCCGTGAGCGGTCGTTTGACGCCGGATGCCATGTTGAGCAGCACGAGATGAAACCGGTCGGCTTCGAATCCCGGTCGATCGGTCGCGACATAGGCGAGCGTGCCGCCGTCCGGAGAGAACGCGGGCTGGCCGTCCCAGGCCGGATTGTCGGCGGTCAGATTACGCGCCGCGCCGCCGCCGGCAGGCACCGCATACAGATCGAAATTCGTCGACCAGGGCTCCGAGCTGCCGGCGATGCGCACCGAGAACACCACCTGCTTGCCGTCCGGACTGATCGCGTAGTCCTCGCGGCCGCCGAACGGCTTGCCGGGCACGTCGCCGTCGATGCCGGCCGTGAGATTGACCGGCGCGCCGGTCGCGATGCCCTGCGCGTCGAGCAGCAGCGAATACAGCTGCGAGCGTCGCCCGTCGCTCCAAGTGTCCCAATGCCGTACGAATAGCCGGTCGTAGAGTACCCCGGTCGCGGTCGACTTTTCCGCGACTTCGAGCCGCTGCTTGGTGCAGGCCAGATCGTCGCAGTCGCGGAACACCTCCAGGCTCACGAGCAGACGATCGCCGGTCGGCGCAATCCGAAAGCTGCCGACATCGAGCGGCAGTTTGGTCACTTGGACCGCCGCGACCGGCGCGGGCTCGGCGCCCGCACCGCCACCCGCGGCTGCGCTTGCGGACGCTGTCGCCGCAGCCGCCGCCATGCGCCAGACCTGGGCCGAGCCGCTGCGCGACGACAGGAAATAAATGAATTGCCCGTCGCGGCTCCAGGCCGCGGCGCTATCATGCGACGTGTCGCCGCTGAGCCTGCGCGGCGCGCGCGCCGCGTTTGGTCGTATCGAGCAGCCAGATCGAGGTGCGACCTTGGTTGGTGTTCAGATCGTCGGAGCGCAGCGTGAAAGTCGCGTATTTGCCGTCCGGCGAGACATCCGGCTCCGAGAGCCTCTTGAGACTCAGGAAATCCTGCACGTCGAACGCGGATGCGCCGGCCGAGCCGAGCGTCAATGCGAGGGCGGCAAGGGCGGCGAGGACGCGCGCGAGGCGCGGACGGATTCTGTCAGGTTTCGGATGGACGGTGGACATGGGCACTAGTTTAGCAGCGGTCGGCGCAGCATGACCGCACCCCGAATATTAAGCTTCGATCTCGACGACACGCTGTGGCCGATCGCGCCGGTCATTGCACAGGCCGAGCGCGAGCTCTATGACTGGCTGCAGGATCGGTATCCGGGCGCGGCGCGCGGACACAGCGTCGAGTCGATGCGCGCGCTGCGCGCCGGCGTCGCGGAGCGCTTTCCCCAGCACGGCCATGATCTGACGTTTCTGCGCCGCCAGGCGCTCGCGGAGCAGTTCCTCGCGTCGGGTCACCCCGAGGCGCTCGCGGATCATGCGCTCGAGGTGTTCTTCGAGGCGCGCAACCGCGTCGAGTTCTACCCCGACGTGCGACCGGCCCTGCAGCGCTTGCGCGATCGGTATCGGCTGTTCGCGCTCAGCAACGGCAATGCCGATCTCGAGCGATGCGGGATCGCCGAGCTGTTCGACGGCCACATCACCGCGCGCGCCGCCGGCGCCGCGAAGCCCGACGCGCGCATCTTCGCGAGGCTGCTCGCCGAGGCGGGCGCCGCCGCGCACGAAGTGCTGCACGTCGGAGACGATCCGCTCGCCGACGTCGTCGGCGCGCAGCGCGCGGGCCTGCATTCGGTGTGGCTCAACCGCGAGGCGCGCGCTTGGCCCGCTCAATACGCGCCACCGCCGCGGATCGTGACGACGCTCGCGGAACTTGCTTAGCAGCCAAGGACCGCGACTGCTGATCAGACAACTTACGGCACATTCTGTGATTTGCTACTTCACTTCGCACTCCGAGTGTCGATAGGATCGATGTAGCTCACGAAGGATGCCATGCATGCAAGCAATGTCTGCGGGATCTCTGGTAGCCGTCACCTCGCTGCGCGAATTCTTTCGCGACGCGTTTCACGCGGCGAGCGAACATCAACATCTCGAGATCGACGAACAGGCGGAAGCCTACGTCGTCAATCTGCTGACGATGTTTTCGCGCGCCGAGGCGCTCTACGAGCAAACCGCCGAGGGCTTGCGCATCAAGCCGCTTGCCCACATGCTCGCCGAGGCGCTCGATGCGCCGTCGGCGCATGCCAGACAGCGCGCGCTGCAGCGGCTCGGCGACGTATCGCTGTTCATCGCCGGTTTTTTCGCACGCAGCTTTGCTCGCAAGCTCATCGATATCGACTATCACATCGCGATGGGCGGCAACGCCTACAGCTCGCTCGCCGACACGATGCAGCGAAGCATGTCGGGCCGCTGCGCCGCGGGCATCTACGCGCAGCTCGCCCGCAAGTTTCAGCGCCTCGTCGATGCCCTCAACGAAGTCAGCGAGATGTCCTACCGGCATACCGATGCCGACGTGCTCCGGCTCTACGAGATCTGGATGAAGACCGGCAGCCGGCGTGCCCACGGCTTGTTGCGCAGCCTCGGCGTGCGGCCGGTGATGCCTGCCGGTTCGGGCCGCGAACATTAGCCCCGATGGTGCTGCGCGGCCTGCAATCCCTGCTCGGACGCCTCTACGACGTCGAGCCCAACTACGACATCTACGATTTTCTCGTCACGGATCGGCGTGCGCTCGCAGGCCTGACTCCCGCCAACGACCGCCGCGCGACCGAGGAGCAATTGCTGCTCGCGGATACGCCCGACGGCGCCGGCGTGGCGCTCTATCTCGATGACGACCTGCTGCAGCGGCTCGAGCGGACCAATCCGCTGGGCGCGCTCACCGAACGCAATTTGGCGGACTTTTGCACGGCACTCGAGGGCGTCAGCCACTTTCTGTATTCGACCTGGCGGCTGCACCGGGATGCGCCGGTGTCATTGCTCGAATTGGAGACGCAAGCCGAGGTCGACAAATACGCCGCGACGGTGTTTCTCGTGGCCGGGCAACAGGGCGGTTCCTATCCCAGCCACGTGCATCCCCGGCTGTTCGATCGGGTCGCGTTCGACCCGCGGCTCGATGCGCATCAATACGACCGCTACCGCACCGCGCATCGCTCCGCGGCCCAGTATTGCCGGCGGCTCGAGCGGCGCTTTGTGAGTCGCGGCGAGGCGCGCATCGAGGCGCTGCTGCGCGAACTGCGCAAGTTTTATCGCTTGGGTTGCACGGCGAAAATGCGCCATGCGCTCGCTTGATCCGAAAGGGGCAGGCTAAGTCGCCCGCAGCGTCAGCTACGCCGCGCTAGCCGTCCGCGACTAGCCGTCCGCCTCAATCCTCGCTGAGCTTGTTGCTCGCCGCTTGCTTTTTCAGCGCGAGCCACTCGCTGAGCTTCTTGAGATCTTTCTTGCGCGGCACTTCCTTGTTGCCGAGCTTGCCGCTGTCGTACGGGTTATAGCCCTTGACGACCCCGTTGGGGTTCGATTTCACCGATTTGATGACCGGCGACGGCGCATCCTCGGCGAGCGACAAAGTCGGGTTCTCGAGCTTCTTGAGCCGCGCGGTGGCGGTGTCGCGCGCGAATTCTCCCGTCATCGTCGCCCAATCGAAGATCGCGTTGCCGCGGGCGTCGAACTTCACTTGTCCCGCAGGCTTACCCGGGGTCTTGGCGACCTCGGACGTATCCCCGTCGTCGGGAAGCCCGATCGGCCGCTGCGTAAATTTCGGAGTTTCCTTGCTCATGATGCTTTTTTATCGACTGATCCCTAGTCGGTCAATGGCGACAGTTCAAATCTTCGAGGCCCGTCACAATTGCAGCTCAAAACGTGTGCGCAACAGCGCAACGACGGTTTTTCCGTCATTCCAGTCGCCGCGCAGCACGTGCTCGACGGCCTGCTGCAGCGGCATCCACTGGTGCTCCAAATCCTCATCCACATCCGGATCCGGCGCGCCGATTTCGAGGTCGCGCGCGAGATAGAGATGGATCACCTCGCTGAAGATTCCGGGCGCGGAAAAATAGACCCCGAGCGACGTCCAGCGTTTGGCAACGACACCGGCCTCCTCCTTCAATTCCCGGACCGCGCACAGTTCCGGCGCCTCGCCGGCATCGAGCTTGCCGGCAGGAATTTCCCAGAGAAAGTCTTCGACGGCATGCCGGTACTGGCGCACGAGGCAGACGCGGTTGGCGTTGTCGAGCGGCACGACGGCTGCGGCGCCCGGATGGCGGATCAGGTCGACGTTTTCCTCGCGGCCGTTCGGGAAGCGCAGGCGTTCGGTGCACACATCGACGACGCGGCCGCGATGCTCGAGCTTGCTTGCGATGATCGTTGGTTTCAACATGCTGGTCCTTTTATGGTGAAGCGCTCCGGCCTCGTGATCATCCTCGGCAGCCCCGCTAGCGGCAAGACGCGCTTGGGATCGGCGTTGGCGGCCGATCTCGGCATCCCCTGCTTCGGCAAGGACGACATCAAGGAGACCCTGTTCGATTCGCTGGGGCTGGGCGACCGCGAATGGTCGGCTTCTTTGAGCCGCGCGAGCTTCGCGTTGCTGCTCTCGATCGCGGCGGCGGAGCTTCGAGCCGGCCGGTCCTGCCTGCTCGAGGGCAACTGGCGCGGCGAGCACGAGCCGGCATTGATGGCGCTCGGACAGGGGCTCGAATCGCCGTTCGCTCAGGTTTGCTGTCATGCGGATCCCGCCGAGATCGAGCGCCGCTTTCGCAGCCGGCAGCGCCACGCCGGTCATCTCGACGGCCTCCTATGGAGCGCGATCGCGCCGACGCTCAGAGCCGAGCCGCGGTTCCTGACACTGGCCGGTCCCGCCTGGGTGTATCGAGGCGATGAGGCCGGCAGCTACGCCCAGCTGCTCCATGACCTCGAAATCTGGTTCGGGAGCCGCCAAATCGGAACCACGTCGAGCGTTTAAACCGCCCGCTGTGATCCATCTCCGCGCAAGCGGGGGGGTCGATCGGCGATCCTCAACGGCGAGTTCGAGCTTTTGTTAAGCATCTGGATATACGTACAGTCCATCAGTATAGTCTGCGCATGATCAAACCGAAGGCAACACCCTTTGACGCCTTAAACACGCCGCAGCGGCGCGCCGCGACGTTCGGCACCGCCGTCCCGGGCAAGGGAGTGACGGCGGGGCCGCTGCTGATTATTGCAGGCGCCGGAACCGGCAAGACCGACACGCTTGCGCATCGGGTCGCGCATTTGGTGTTGAACGGGGTCGACCCGGCGCGGATCCTGATGCTGACCTTCACGCGCCGCGCAGCCCAGGACATGATCCGGCGCACCCAGCACATCGTCGCGGAGGTCCTCTCGGAGCGCGGCAAGCACGGCGACCGCAGCGTGACGTCGCGGCTGCTCTGGGCGGGCACCTTTCATTCGATCGCCAATCGGATCCTGCGCCTCTATGCGCGGCACCTTGGTCTGCAGCCGACTTTCACCGTACTCGACCGCTCCGACGCCGCCGACGTCATGGATGTCGTGCGCCACGAGTTGGGATTCTCGCAGAAGGACAAGCGCTTCCCGCGCAAGGACACCTGCCTCGCGATTTACTCGTACCGCGTCAATACCCGGCTCTCGCTCAAGCAGACGCTCGAGGAGCAATTCCCCTGGGTTGCGGAATGGGAGGCGGAGCTCACGCGCATTTATCGCGAGTACGTGCTGCGCAAGCAGAAGAACAACGTGTTGGACTACGACGACCTGCTGCTCTATTGGCATGTGATGATGCAGAATCCCGCGCTCGCGCAAAATCTCGCGAAGAACTTCGACCACGTGCTCGTCGACGAATTTCAGGACACGAGCACCTTGCAGGGCGATATCGTCCACGCCTTGAAGCCCGATGGCGCCGGCGTGACCGTGGTCGGCGATGATGCGCAGGCCATTTATTCGTTCCGTGCGGCCGCGGTCGAGAACATTCTCGGTTTCGCGGATCGATACAAACCCAAGGCCGACGTCGTCGTCCTCGCGCAGAACTACCGTTCGACCCAGCCGATCCTCGACGGCGCCAACGCGCTCATGGCGGAGGGTGCGCGCCAGCACCGCAAAACGCTGATCGGGAACCGTCCGTCCTCGCAGAAGCCGATGTACGTGAGCCTCGACGACACGCAAGCGCAAGCCGAATACATCACGCGCAAGATCCTCGTGACGCGCGAGAGCGGCGGCTCGCTGAAGCGCCACGCGATACTGTTTCGCAGCTCCCACCATAGCGATTTGCTCGAAGTGGAGCTGACGCGCAAAAATATTCCGTTCGTCAAATACGGCGGGCTCAAATTTCTCGAGGCCGCGCACGTCAAGGATCTGCTCTCGATCCTGCGCTGGGCCGACAATCCGCGCAACTCGGTCGCGGGCTTTCGCGTGCTGAAGTTGATTCCGGGCATCGGTCCCGCGCACGCCAAGACTGCGCTCGATATGTTCGAGGCGAAGGGCTATGCGGTCACGAACTTGCGCGATTTCGAGGTCCCGCAGCTCGTCAAAATGGACTGGAAGCGATTCTGCGAATTCTTCGAGAAACTCGCCGATCCCCAAACGCCCTGGGCGGGCCAGGTCGGCCTCGTCAAGGATTGGTACAAGCCGCAGATGGAGCGCATCTACGAATCGGGCTATGCGCGCATCGGTGACCTCGATCAGCTCGAACAGCTGAGCGTGCAGCATCCGACGCGCGAGCGATTCTTGAGCGAACTCACACTCGATCCGCCGAGCGTCACCGGCGACCTATCGGGCCGCGCCTCGAAGGACGAGGAGTACGTGATTCTCTCGACGATCCATTCGGCCAAGGGGCAAGAATGGGACTTCGTCTACGTGCTCAATGTCGGTGACGGAAATTTTCCCTCGGAATTTTCCAACGGCAAACCGGACCTCGTCGAAGAGGAGCGCCGGCTGCTCTACGTCGCGATGACCCGGGCCCGCAACGAGCTGCATTTGTGCGCGCCGCTGCGCTACTCCGTGACGCAGCAGGCCAAGGACGGCGATGCCCATGTGTACGGAGCAAAGAGCCGGTTCATGACCGACAAGGTGCTGAGCTGCTTCGAAAAGACCACCTACAACAGCCTGCGCGGCGCGGAGACCCTGCGCGCCGCAGACGACGCCCCGGTCGACAGCGCTCGCGTCGACGTCGTCGGCCAGCTCAAAGATATGTGGTGACACGAGACCCCGCACCGCGGGGTCTCGGTTCAATCCCAGGGATTTGTTACGTCCCGATCACCAGCGACGCGGCCCGCCGCCGCCGCCACCACCGGACCCGCCGCCGCCGCCCGGGGGCTTCGACCGCGGCGCGCGCTCCTGGGCCTCGTTGACCCGCAACGGGCGACCGCCCATCTGGAAGCCGTTGGTTTGCTGAATTGCGTTCTGCGCTTCGCCGGCGGCCATATCGACGAACGCGAACCCGCGAGGACGGCCGGTTTCGCGATCGTTGATGAGCTTGACCGAGTCGACCTTACCGTAGCGCTCGAACAAGCTGCGCACTTCATCTTCCGTAGCGGTGAATGGCAGGTTGCCAACATAAATCGTCGTCATTCAACTGGTCTCACTAACAGTGCGCGCGAAGTGCGGGTTGATCCCGCTCGCACGCGGTTTCAACAAGCAGACCGACGCGCGGCTGGACCCGCGACGAAGGACTGTACCTTCGGCCGTGCACTACTCCACTTAGGCAGGACATTCACTCAGAAACCCGCTAACTGACCTAGGGAACGAACCTACAAACCGATGCTACGCCAGGGCCTAAAGCTTGGCAAACGGTAACAATTACAGGCCCGCACGCGGCCGGCGCAGGGCTGAGGCGGCGCCTCATTCGACTTCCAGATACGCATATCCGTTGAGCTCGTTTTCGTAGAACCGCTTGACGGCCTGCGCCTCGGTGAGCGTCATCCGGCCCTCACGCACCGCCCGCTCGCAATCGCGCTCGACCCGCGGATAGAGCTCGTCGGTGTCGTATTCCATGTACTCGAGGACCTTGTTGGCGGTATCGCCCTTGACGATCTCCTCGATCCACCAGCCGCCCTCGTCGTGCAGGCGGATGTGCACGACATGCGTGTCGCCGAACAGATTGTGCAGGTCGCCGAGCGTCTCCTGATAGGCGCCGACCAGGAAGGCCGCCAGATAATACGGCTCGCCGAACTTGAGTTCATGCAGCTCGAGCGTGCGTTTGGTCTCCCGCGGGCTCACGAACCGATCGATCTTGCCGTCGGAGTCGCAGGTGATGTCCGCGAGCACGGCATTGCGAGTCGGGCGCTCGCCGAGCCGTTGGATCGGCATGATCGGGAATAGCTGGCCGATCGCCCAGCTGTCCGGGCAGCGACTGGAAAACGGAAAAATTGCAGAAATAAATGTCGCTGAGCATCGACTCGAGGTTTTCCAGCTCTTCCGGGATCCGGTCGAGCTTGCGGCACAGCTCGCGAATCTTGGTGCAGGTCGCCCAATAGAGCTTTTCCGCGAGACCGCGGAATTCGAGCGAGAGATAGCCGAAATTGAACATCTGCAGCGCCTGTTCGCGGGCCTGCAGCGCGTCGTGATAGCACTCGACGAGCCGGCGCTCGTTGACCGAGCGGTAGCTGTCGAACAGGTCGCGCACCGGCTGGGGCAGCTCCTCGTGTCCGTGGTAGTCCTCCTCGGCGCGTCCGGTGACGTTGAACTGGTCGAGCTTGGAGGCGCCCAGAATGTCGAAAACCAACAGGCTGTGGTGGGCGGCGATCGCGCGCCCCGACTCGCTGACGATCATGGGGTGCGGCACGTCGCGCGCATCGCAGACGCTCTTGATGCGGTACACCACGTCGCTCGCGTACTCGTTGAGCGTGTAATTCATCGACGATTCGTAGTTGGTGCCGCTGCCGTCGTAGTCGACGCCCAGCCCGCCGCCGATATCGATGTACTGGAGCCCTGCGCCCATGAGTTTGAGCTCCGCATAGACGTGGGCGAGTTCGTTGATCGCGTCCTTGACGCGCCGGATGTCCTGCAGCTGGCTGCCCGGATGGCAGTGCACGAGCTGCAGACAATCGAGCATCTTGCGCTCCTTGAGCAGCGTGTACAGATCGAGAATTTCGCTGATGAACAGCCCGAACTTGGATTTTTCGCCCGCCGATTCGCGCCAGCGGCCCGCGCCCTCGCTCGCAAGCTTGACGCGCACGCCGAGCTTCGGCCGCACGCCGTAATGCTCGGCGTGCTTGAGGATCAGGTGGATCTCCTCGAAGTTCTCGATGATCGGAATGATCGTGCGGCCGAGCTTGGTCGCGAGGATTACGGCTTCGATGTAGCTGTCGTCCTTGAAGCCGTTGCAGACGACGATGCGATCCGGGGCATCCTCGGTGATCGACATCACGGCGAGCAGCTCGGGCTTCGAGCCGACTTCGAGGCCGAACCCGAATTCCTTGCCGTAGCGATACACTTCCTCGACCACCAGGCGCTGCTGGTTGACCTTGATCGGAAACACCGCCGCGTAGCGGTTCTTATAGTCGTTTTCCGCGATCGCGGTGCTGAATGCGTCCGCGAGATGCCGCAGGCGGTGCGCAAGAATATCGGAAAAGCGGATCACGACGGGCGTGTGCAAATCGCGCGCCTTGAGTCCCTGCACGACGTCATACAGATCGATCTCATGTGCCGCATCCATGCGCGGGCGAATGACCACGTGGCCGTCGGCATTGATCGAGAAATAACCCTTGCCCCAGGCCTCGACCTGGTACAAGTCGAGCGCGTCTTCGATCTTCCAAGCCTGGTTCGCGAGCAGCTTCTTCAGCGGAGCGTTCATGTGGCGCGAACGATAACAAATTGCGCAGTGTTGTAAATGACGGTTTGCGCACCACGGCCGGCTCGCCGCTGCCGGGAGGCGCGCGCGCGGCGCCGCGCGGGCGGCTAGCGGCCGGATGCGACCGGGCGTGCGGGGTCGCGAATCCATTCGCTCCAAGAGCCCGCGTAGAGTTTCGCGCCCGGAAGTCCGGCGGCCTCCAAGGCGAGCAGATTGTGACAGGCGGTGACGCCGGAACCGCACATCGCAATCAAATCGGAGACTTTGCGTGGCCCAAGCACCTGCAGCCAGCGCTCGCGCAGTTCGGCGGGCGCCAGAAACCGTCCGTCCGCCCGCAGGTTGTCGTTGAACGGAAAGTTCACCGCGTGCGGAACATGCCCCGCGACCGGATCCAGCGGCTCGACTTTGCCCTCGAAGCGCTCGGGCGCGCGCGCGTCGACGAGCATCCGCCCCGGCTCCTCGAGCGCCGCCGCCACTTGCTCGCTCGTGACAAAGGCGTCGTCCGAGACCCGGGCCGTGAACCGCTGGGCCGGCGACGCATCCGGCAGATCGCCCGACTCGGTTGGGAGTCGCAGGGCCGTCCAGGCGGCAAATCCCCCGTCGAGCACCGCGATCCGCCGGTGCCCGAGCCAGCGCGCAAGCCACCAGAGGCGCGCGGCGAACGCGCCGTTGCCGGCGTCGTAAGCGATCGCCTGGGTGTCGTCACCGATCCCGAGCTGCTCGAAGCGCTCAGCCAGGCGCCGCGGGTCGGGCAAGGGGTGGCGACCGGTATGCGCTTGAAGCGGCCCCGACAGGTCCCGGTTCAGATCGGCGTAGCGAGCGCCCGGGATGTGAGCGCTCAGGTAGGCCTCCCGGCCGGCGCCCGGGAGGTTGAGGTCGAAGCGGCAATCGACGACGGCGACGCCGGACGCCCCGCCGAGAGCCGCGAGGGCCGACGCATCGATGAGGGTCGTGTGGATCATGTTTCGAGCTTAGCGCGATGCCGCCTCCAGTTCATCCGCTACAATCGCCGCCAATGGCACTCACACTATATTGGGGTAGCGGAAGCCCGTTCTCGTGGCGCGTGCTGCTCGCGCTCGAGCACAAGGGGCTGCAGTACGAATCGCACTTGCTGCACCTCGATCGCCAGGAGCACCAGTCGCCACAGATGCTGAAGCTCAATCCGCGCGGGCGGGTGCCGGTCTTGAAGGACGGCGACTACGTCGTGTTCGAATCGGTCGCGGTGCTCTATTACCTCGAGGTCAAGTATCCCCGGGCGCCCATTTTCGGCCGGACTCCCGAGGAGGCCGGCGTGATCATGCGCGTGATCTGCGAGTTTCAGGCTTACGCCGAGCCCGCGTTGGCAAGGATCGTCGAGGCGATTTTCGCGGGCCGCGTCGCGGCCGAGATCGACGAACTCACCGACGCGATGCATGTGGTCGCGCGCGAGGCGCGTACGATCGAAGGCCGTCTCAGCAAGGAGCAGTGGATCGTCGGCGCCGACTACTCCGCGACCGACATGGTGATTTTCCCCTGGATTCAATTGTTGCGGCGCGCCTTGGACCGCAGCGCCGCCGCCGAGCTCGGTGCGCGCTTCTTGCCGATGGAACGCAATTATCCGGCGCTCGCTCGCTGGATCGCGCGCATCGAGGCGTTGCCCGGCTACGAGCGCACCTATCCCCCGCATTGGCGCGAAACTTGAGCATTCTGTGCGCCGCCAGGTACGCTGGCGGGGTTTTGCCGCAGGGCGTCGGTCGACGGGAACAATAATGGTGAAGGGCGCAGAACTATGAGCGAGCACGAAGTGCATGTGAAATTTTCGGGCAGGATCGTCTTCGTCGGCTTCGGCAGCATCGGCCAAGGCGTACTGCCGCTGATCTTGCGTCACATCGGCACTTCGTCGGACCGCATCACGATCGTCACTGCCGAAGCCAAGGGCCGCGAGGAGGCGGAAGCGTACGGCGTCAAATTCGTGCAGGCTGCGCTCACCAAGGAAAATTACCTCGGCGTGCTCGCGCCGCTGCTGGGCGCCGGCGATTTTCTGCTGAATCTATCGGTCGACGTGTCCAGCATCGCGCTCATCGAACTCGCGCGCGCGCGCGGCGCCTTGTATCTCGACACCTGCATCGAACCCTGGGCCGGCGGCTATGTCGACGCCAACTTGAGCGTCGAGAAGCGCAGCAACTATGCGATGCGCATCGACGCGCTTGGCTTGCGCGCGGGCAATGCGACCGGTCCGACCGCGGTGCTCACGCACGGCGCCAATCCGGGCCTGGTATCACATCTCGTCAAGCAAGCTCTGCTCAACATCGCGGCCGATACCGGGGTGGTTGTCGCGCGCCCGCGCGGCCGCGAGCAATGGGCAGACCTCGCGCGGCGCCTCGGCGTCAAAGTCATGCACATCGCCGAGCGCGACAGCCAGGTCACGAACGTTCCGAAGAAGGCCAACGAGTTCGTCAACACCTGGTCGGTCGACGGCTTCGTCAGCGAGGGTGCGCAGCCCGCCGAGCTCGGTTGGGGCACGCATGAGAAGCATTTCCCTGCCGATGGCGGCCGGCACAGCTTCGGCTCCGGTTGCGCGATCTATTTGAATCGGCCCGGCGCGAGTACGCGGGTCCGCACCTGGACCCCCGAGGCGGGCAGTTTCCACGGATTTCTGATCACGCATTCCGAGGCGATTTCGCTCGCCGACTATTACACGGTCCGGGAGGGTGA
The DNA here is from genome assembly GCA_963782845.1 of uncultured Gammaproteobacteria bacterium. Lineage (GTDB taxonomy): Bacteria > Pseudomonadota > Gammaproteobacteria > Steroidobacterales > Steroidobacteraceae > Bog-1198. The sequence goes on from CAWALM010000007.1 coordinate 53,753, forward strand.
GCGCGTCGTATTCCGGCCGACGAGCCATTACGCGTACCACCCGTCCGACTGCGCGGTGCTGTCGGTGCATGAATTCGCGGGTCGCAATTGGCACCTGCAAGATCATAAACGCATCATGCTCGACGAGATTACCGCGGGCATCGACGAGCTCGGCGTGCTGCTCGCGGGCCACGCCAAGAACGCCTACTGGTTCGGCTCGCAGCTGTCGATCGAGGAGGCACGCGCGCTCGCGCCGTTCAATAGCGCGACGAGCCTGCAGGTCACGTCGGCCGCCTTGGCGGGCATGATCTGGGCGATCGAGAATCCGAACCGAGGGATCGTCGAGCCCGACGAAATGGACTTCGAGCGGCCGCTCGAGATTTGCCGGCCCTACCTTGGAAGTCTGGTCGGCCGGTATACCGATTGGACGCCGCTGCACCAGCGCGGCGAGCTGTTCGCCGAGGATCTCGATACCGCCGATCCCTGGCAGTTCAAGAACGTCCGCGTCGTTTGAGCGCGCCGCGGTTGCGCGGCCTGCGGCAGGAGCGGGGCGGACATCAGGGACGGGGTCCGTAGTGGATCTCGACGATCTCGAGCGTGCACGGACCGCCAGGCAGCGTCACCGTGATCTCCTCGTCGCGGCGCTTTCCGAGCAGGCTCTTGCCGAGCGGCGAATCCATGCTGAGGTAGTCTTCCGCCATGTCGAACTCGTCGGGTCCGACGAGGCGGTACCACCGTAGCTCGCCGCCCGGCTGTCGGGTCTGTACCCACGCGCCGAAAAAGACGCGACTCGCGTCTCGGCGGACCCCCGGCGCGAGCGGATCGACGATTTTCATGCCGTCGAGGCGCTTGCGCAGGAAGCGCACCCGGCGATCGATCTCGTGCAGGCGCTTCTTGCCGTAGGTGTATTCGGCGTTCTCCGATCGGTCCCCTTGGGCCGCAGCCTCGGCGACCGCCTGGGTGACCCGGGGGCGCTCATCGTGCCAGAGCCGGTGCAACTCCTCGCGCAGCCGTTCGGCGCCTTCCGGCGTGATGTATTGAGACCCAGGCGCGACCGGGGGCCGATATCTAGACATGCTGCCCTGCTCCTCGCCTCGGTGCCCGAAGATGTGATCCGCTTCCCAGCCCGATGCGCTCATTTGAGCAGTTGCTCACAGCCACAGGCCGGTCGGGACTTTTATGCTCACGCCCCATGAGCCTCAAATATTACACGCACTTCATCGCGCATCTGAACGGTGCGATGGACTACAGCGAGTACCGCGGCGTCGTCGAATTGCTCGGCCAGTCGGGCGCGGTGCAAAAGGATCGCGAAATTGCGCGCGTTCTGGCGCTTTCCTTCGATTTGGAGGAAAACGACATCCAAGTCCTGCAGTGGGACCAGTTGCACTGACAGGCACCGGTTTTATCCCCTAGCGGGCTTTACTTCCCTTCAATGAAGTCCGCACCTCAGCCCCGAGATTAGCTCTCGGGGCTTTTTTTTTGGGTGCTAAACTGTGACCCTGTTCCCGAATCGAGGAACGACCAGGAGGGATCTACATCGTGCGTAAACTGGGCTTGTTGGTGTTATTGGGTTGCAGCGTGCTGCTGTCGGGTTGTGGCTACAACGCGATGCAGTCGCAGGACGAGCAGATCAAATCCGCATGGTCTGAGGTCCTCAATCAATATCAGCGGCGCGCCGATTTGATTCCAAATCTCGTGAGCACCGTCAAGGGATACGCGGCGCAAGAGCAGCAGGTGCTGCTCGGCGTGACCGAGGCGCGCGCCAAGGTCGGATCGATCCAGGCGACGCCGGAACTGATCAACGATCCCGCGGCATTCGCGAAATTCCAGGCCGCCCAGGGCCAGCTCACGAGCGCACTGTCGCGCCTGCTCGTGGTGACCGAGAACTATCCGCAATTGAAGTCCGACCAGAATTTCCGGGATCTGCAGGCGCAACTCGAGGGAACCGAAAACCGCATCACGGTCGCTCGCAAGCGCTACATCGATGCCGTGCAGGCCTATAACACCACGGTGCGCTCCTTCCCGAGCAACCTGACCGCGATGATGTTCGGCTACAAGCCCAAGGAGAATTTCACGGTCGAGAATGAAGCGGTGATTTCCAAGCCGCCGACCGTGGATTTCGGCGCGCAGCCGGCTTCCGTGGCGCCGCCGCGTCAGTAGTGAGCCATTTGGCCTGTTTGCGGCGCGCAACGGCGATCCTCGCGGCCTGCCTGGTCGCGCTGGCCGCGACCGCGCAGGTCCCGGTCCCGGCCTTGACCGGCCGCGTGGTCGATCAGACCGGCACGCTCTCGGGTGCGGCGGTGCAGCGCATCGAGGCCAAGCTCGCGGATCTCGAGGCCAAGAAGGGCAGCCAAATCGCGGTCTTGGTGCTACCCACGGTCGAGCCCGAAGACATCGAGCAGTTCGGCATCCGGGTCATGGATCAATGGAAGGTCGGGCGCAAGGGCATCGACGACGGCGCGATCCTGATCGTTGCGAAGGACGATCGGCGCGTGCGCATCGAGGTCGGCTACGGTTTGGAGGGCGCGCTCCCGGATGCGATCGCCAAGCGCATCGTCGATGAGACGATTACGCCGCTGTTCAAGCAAGGTAATTTCGACGGCGGCGTCGAGGCGGGTGTCGATCGCATGATCGCGGTCGTCAACGGTGAGCAGCTGCCGGCTCCCGACAAGAAATGGGAACGGGGCGGCGGCCGAATCGGCAATCTATTGCCGTTCGTCCTGATCGCGGCGTTCATCGGCAGCATCGTGCTGCGTGCCATGTTCGGGCGACTGTTCGGCTCGGTCGCAACCGGCGGCGTGATCGGCGTGCTCGCGGCGCTGTTCACGCATGCGTTGCCGATCGCCATCGGCGCCGGCGTCATCGGCTTTCTGTTCGCATTGCTGTCCGGATCCTCGACTGCCTGGACGGGCGGCGGCGGCTGGGGCGGCGGCTTCGGCGGCGGCGGGGGCGGCTTCGGCGGCGGCGGCGGCTTCAGCGGTGGGGGCGGCGGCGGAGGCGGCGGCGGAGCGTCGGGCGGATGGTGAGCAAACTGCTGCGATTGCTGCGACATTCGCTCGCCGCGCACTGGCGAACGCGACTGCGATTTCCCGCCGAGGCGCTCGACGCGATCGAGCTCAGCGTCGCGCGTGCCGAGCGCTCGCACGCGGGTCAGATTCGCTTCGCGATCGAAACGGCACTTCATCCGATGCAAATCCTGCGCGACCTCACGCCGCGTGCCAGAGCCGTCGAGGTGTTCTCCGCGCTGCATGTCTGGGATACCGAGCACAACAACGGCGTGTTGATCTACGTGCAGCTGGCGGACCGCATCGTCGAAATCGTCGCCGATCGCGGCATCGGTGCACATGTGAGCGCCGCCGAATGGGAGGCCGTGTGCCGTCTCATGGAAGGACACTTTCGCGCGGGCCGCTTCAAGGACGGTGCCGTCGCCGGCGTCGAAGCCGTCGGGATGCTGCTGTCGCGCTACTATCCCGGCGCAGGGGCTTCCGCGGAGGCTGAATCGAACAACGAGCTGCCGGACCGCCCGGCCTTGCTGTAGCGGAGCGTTTGCTTGGGTCGCCATTTATTGCGCAATGTCGTTTCGGGGTTCGCAATCGCCGGTTGGGCCGCGTTCGGGGCCGCGGGCTGCTCGCTGATCCATCGGACGCCGCCCGCGCCGCATCCGCCCGCCGTGGTGGCCCCCGCGGCGCCGCAGCTTCCGCAGCCGACAGCCACGCACAAATTCGAGATCGAGCCGGCGGGCAGCGAGGTTGTCGGCTATGTGCAAAGGACCCTCATCGGCGCGGACGACACCCTGCCGGACGTCGCGCGGCGGTTCGACGTCGGATACGAGGAGATGCTGCTCGCCAATCCGGGCGTCGATCCCTGGCTGCCGGGCGTCGGCCGCGAGGTCGTCGTGCCGACGCAGTTCGTGCTGCCGGCGGCGGTCCATGAAGGGGTCGTCGTCAATGTCGCCGCGATGCGCATCTTCTATTACCCGCCGCACAAGAAGGGCGAGCCGCAGATCGTCTACACGCACCCGATCGGAATCGGCAAAGTCGGCTGGAAAACTCCGGAGGGCACAACGACGATCGTGAGCCGTCAGAAGGACCCCGTATGGGTCGTCCCGAAATCGGTGCACGATGAACATGCGCAGGACGGCGAAATTTTGCCCGACAAGGTGCCCGCCGGGCCTGACAATCCGCTCGGCCAATATATGTTTCGACTCGGCTGGCCGAGCTACCTCGTTCACGGCACCAACAAACCGTATGGCGTCGGCATGCGCTCGAGCCACGGCTGCATACGCCTCTACCCGGAGGATATCGCGGTATTCTTCGATCTCATTCCGATCGGCACCAAGGTGACCGTGGTCAACCAGCCCTACTTGTTCGGTTGGCGCGACGGTACGTTGTATCTGCAGGCTTACGCCGTGCTCGAAGACGACTCGCGCGATTTGCTGAAGAACCGCAAGCGCTTGCTCGAGCAGCTGCTCAATCCGAAACTGCGGCCGCGAATCGCGGCTCTCGACAAGGACATCGACTGGCAGCGCGTGCAGGATCTCGCCCACAAGCCGCGCGGCGTGCCGGTGCCCGTCACCGGCGGCAAGCCGGGTCTCGAGGCCATCGTCGCCGATTCACAGCTCGTCCTGAACACGGTGCCGACGGGCTCCAATTGGGACGGGAAATCCGGACTGCTCATCGATGAAAAGAGCTTTCGCCAGCTGCTTGGCGATCGCGAACCGGCGCCCCCGGCGACGAAACCGCCGTGAGCGGCGCAGCCGCGGTGGGCCGCTTGCTTGCGGGCTTGGCCGCGATCGCCTCAGCGGGCGAGACGGCGCACGCCGTGACGCTCGGCGGCGCCGACGCCGACTACCGTTCGTACGCGAACGTCGATGAATTTCGGCTCACGCACCTCGAGCTGATCTTGGACGTCGATTTCACGAATCGCGAACTCGACGGCATCGCCGTGCTCGAGTTGAAGCGCGTGGACCCCCATTCGACCGAGCTCGTGCTCGATACGCGGGGCTTGCGGATCCTGTCAGTCAACGAACTGACCGCAAATTTTGTGGGCGCGACCGAGAAAACCAAGGCGTTCTGGGTCGAACGGCCGTTTCATTTGGGCAAAGCGAACCCGGAGTTGGGCAGTCCGCTGGTCATCGATCTTGCGCCCTCGAAGGACGGCACCGAGACCGTCAAGATCGAATACGAAACCACCGACCAATCGACCGGATTGCATTGGCGCGTGCCCGAGAAGCCGGACGGCAAGCGGGGGCCCTATATGTACAGCGCGCCCGGGCCGGTTCAAGCGCGCAGCTGGATCCCGCTGCAGGACACGCCCAAGGTGCGCGTGACCTACAAGGCATTCGTGAAGACGGGGCAGGGCTTGCTCGCGGTCATGGGCGCCGGAAATGATCCGAAGGCCAAGCACAACGGCAATTACAATTTTCTGATGCCGCGCGCGGTGCCGCCCGACCTCTTGAATCTCGCGATCGGCGATTTCGAGTTTCGGGAGACCGGTCCTCGCAGCGGCGTATTCGCGGAATCCTCGCTCGCGAAGCCCGCGGCAAAGGAGTTCGCCGACACCGAGGCGATGCTCGGCGCCGCCGAGCAGCTGCTCGGCCGTTATCCCTGGGGGCGCTTCGATGAACTCGTGATGCCTTCCTCTTTTCCGATCGCGCAGGCGGCCTTCCCGGCGATCGCCTACGTGTCGCCGACCCTGATCGCCGGCGACAAGAGCCTGGAATCTCCGCTCGCCAATGCCGTGGCGCAGTCCTGGACCGGACAGCTCATCGCGAATGCGACCTGGCGAGATCGTTGGCTCAATCAGGCGTTCGCGACCTATTTGCAGCACCGCATCATGAGCGCCGTCGTCGGCGCGCAGCGTGAGGCGCTCGAGGAGTCCCTCGGTGCCGATGCGTTCCGTGCCGCGGCGGCCGCATGCGACAGCGACGATCAATTGTTGGCGACCGATCTGACCGACGTGGAAGCCGACGAGGTCTGTGCCGGCGTCGCGGCCGAAAAGGGCAGCCTGCTGTTGACCTGGCTCGAGACGAAATTCGGGCGCGACAAGTTCGACCCGTTCCTGCGCGGCTATGTCACGCGCTTTGCGTCCCAAAGCGTCTCGACCGAGCAGTTCGAGAGCTATCTGCAGGAGAACCTGCTCGATCGCTATCCCGGCATCGTGTCGCGAGCAGCGGTGGGCGCCTGGATTTCGAACCCGGGTATCCCGGAGGACGCGGTGCTGCCCGCGACCGCGGCCGCGACGGAATCGATCGATGCCGCGAGCGCGGCGTTCGTCGCGGGCAAGCTCGCCGCCGCGAAAATCGACGTCCACGACTGGGCGGGTCTGCACTGGATCTACTTCCTAAGGCATATGCCGGCGGACCTCAAGCCCGCGCAACTCGGCGAATTGGACCGGGCATTTTCCTTGACCGCGAGCCGCAATCCGGCGGTGGCGCAAGCCTGGTTGCAGCTCGCGATTCGCGCCGACTATCGGCCCGCCTATGCGCGGCTCGAGGAGTATCTGAGATCGGTCGGCCGCACGCGCCTCATCGCGCCGCTGTACGCGGAACTCGCGAGGACGCCGGCCGGCTACGAGTTCGCAAAGCGTATCTACACCGCCGCGCGTCCCGGATATGATGCCGGCACCGCGCAGCAGATCGATGCTCTCGTCAAGGTCGAGAGCGCGGCCGCCGAATGAGCGCAGGACTGCACGATGCTTAGCGAATGGATGAAGGTCATGCTCGAGGAAATCGCGCGCAAGAAAGCCGATGCGGAGCAGGCCGAAGCCGAGCGTCAACAGCGCTGTCGGGAGCAGCCCACCGACTCGAAATCGCAGGACGAGCGCGCGCGCTGAGCGCTTCGCAAGGGCTACCCGGTCGTTTGCTTTGTGCTACATTCGCGAATCGAGATCAACGGGAGCTTGAGTGGTGATGCCGAGCAGCCTGGGCAACCAGGTCCAAGGTGATCGCGGCCCGCACCAATTCATCGCCCGCGCCGCTGCGGCAAGCACCGCCTTCGTCGGGCGCACCTTGCGAGGACCCGCGGGCCGCCCGGTGCGGATTCGCAGCTTCAGCGAGTTCTCGCAAATCTTCGGCGGATTGTGGCAACCGAGCCTCTTGGGCTACGCCGTCGAGCAATATTTCGACAACGGTGGACGCGAAGCGATCATCGTGCGTGTCGTCAATGGCGCGCGCGCCGCAACGCTATGCCTGCCCGCGGGCGCCGAGAAACTCGTGCTGCGGGCGCTGCGGCCCGGCACGCGCGAATTTTTGCGCGCTGCGGTCGACTACGACAACATCCCTGGCGAGAGCACCGACGAGTTCAACCTCACGGTGCAGCGCGTGCATACCCAAGGCACCTTGCGCGTCGAGGATCAGGAAACTTATCGCGCGCTGTCGACGCGCCCCGGCGCGGCCGCCCACGTCGAAAGTGCGCTCGCTCAGTCCGAGCTGGTTCGTCTGGTCGGCGCGGCCCCGGAATTGCGGCCGCAGCGCACCGTCGATCCGGCGAGCGGACTCGCGACCGGCTATGTCTACTCGAATTCCGACGGCGACGACGGCGGCCCGCTGACCGACTACGACCTGATCGGATCACCGGGCGAGCGGACCGGCCTGTTCGCCCTGGATGCCGCTGATCAGTTCGATTTCCTCGTGATTCCGCCGATTTCGCGCGAACGCGACGTGGGCTTCAGTACGCTGCTCGTGGCAGCCCGCTATTGCAAGCAGCGCCAGGCACTGTTGATCGTGGATCCGCCGAAGGAGTGGCACACGGCCGAGGAGGCGCTCGCCAACGTGCGCGAATGGGGATTCGCGAGCGAGGACGCGTTCATGTATTTTCCGCGCATTCTCGCGCTCGACAAGCTGCGCGGCCGCTTCGAGACATTCGCGCCCTGCGGTGCGGTCGCCGGCATGCTCTCACGCACCGATCCGCCGATGCCGCAATGGGCGTCGGGAGAAACCGAAGAGCCGGTGCTGCGCCCGGGCTACCGGCCGAGTTGCCTCGTCCCGGAGCACGCGCGCGAGCGGCTCGCGGCTGCCGGGATCAATGTGATTCATTCGGTTCGCTCGGCGGTGCGCGCGCTGCATGCGCCGCGTACTCTGGCGGCGGGACGCGCAGGCAGCGCGGATTGGCAATATCTCGCGACGCGCCGCTTCGCGCTCTCACTGGTTCGCAGTCTCGAACTCGGGACGCGTTGGGTCTCGGCAGAGGAATCGCGCGAGAGCCTCGCGGCGGTCGTCGAAGCGCAGGTGCGCGAGTTCTTCGAGGCATTGCGTCGCGACGGCGCTTTCGGCGATCGGCTCCCGCAGGATGCTTTCTTCGTCGTCTGCGGCGAGCGGGGCGACGCGGCGGCCGCGGGGGCGCCGCGCTTCGACCTCGTCGTCGGAATCGCTGCGGCCCGCAGCGGCGAATTCCACTGCTATCGCATCACCCAGACACGCCTGGGGAGCGAGATTCGCCCCGTGACGGTCAATCGCCTCAAGTACCAGCACTACAGCCCCGGCGAGCTCGAGTGGGTCGATCGGCTTGCCGGCCAGCTGCAGCTCTAACGCATCGGCACGCAGCACCTCGACGATGCCTCGATCCTACCAAACGGTCGTGTTTTCGCACGGCAAAGAAAGCGGGCCCTGGGGCTCGAAGATCACGGCGCTGTCCGCGGTTGCGCGTGACCTCGGACTGCAAGTCGAATCGGTCGATTATCGGGGCATCGACGATCCGCGCGAGCGCGTCGAGAAGCTCGTGGCGGTCGGTGCCGCGCTACCCGCGCCGCTCGTGCTCGTCGGCTCGAGTCTCGGCGGGCACGTTGCGGCCGCGGCCGCACCGCGCTTGACGGTGCGGGCACTCTTTTTGATGGCGCCGGCGTTCTATATGCCAGGGTTCGAGCAGTACACGCCGCCGGGTGTCAGCTGCCCGGTGTCGATCGTGCACGGGTGGGGCGATGATATCGTGCCGGTCGGAAACAGCATCCGGTGGGCCGGCGAGCAGCGCGCGCAGCTGCATATTCTCGACTCGGATCATCGCCTCGAGAATCAGATCGACGCGATCGGGCGCCTATTCAAGGACTTTCTGGAGAACCTCGGCTGAAGCGCCGCGCTCGTCGGCGCGCGCCCTTGCGTCAGTGCGCGGGCGCCGGATCGGGTGGCTGCCTCGGGGTCGCGTCCGCCGGTGGCGCCGCAATGCCGGATGGCGCTGCGATGCCGGATGGGGCCGCGAGCATCGCCGGCGCGCTCGCCTGGGCCTGCGCGATTTCGCGCCAGCTCTCGCCGATTTGCTCGCCGCAGCGCCGGCTCATGGCGTCGTAGCCGGCATCCATCGCGGCGTTGTAGGCGGTCACGAAGCGCTTGCCGGCCGGAGATTCCAAAAATTCTGAAAGCCGCCTGAGGTCGTCGTCGGATAAATCCCGATAGCCGTAGGCGATATAGCGGCGCAGCGGTTCGCGCAGGTCTTTCGCCAAATCCTGGCGCGCCGTGGGACCCGCGGCGCGGTCGGCGCGCTCCGCGGCCGCCTTCGGGTCCATTCCCGATCCGATTGCGGTGCCGATCGCGAGCGCCTTGCCGATCTTCAAGAAAATTTCGACCGCCGAGTCCGTCGACAGCGTATCGAGCTCGAGCTGTTTGGTGAGTGCGTCGCGCACGGGCGTCGAGGCCGCCGCGAGCTTTCCAGTCATGATGTCGTCGATGCGCGATTCGTTCGTCTCGGCCAGAGCCACGTCCGCGGCGACCATGCGCCGTCCGAGATCGCTGCCCAGAAACGCGAGGGATTTCTTCACCGTGGCGGGGTCGAGATTGGTCGCGAGCGCATTCAAAGCGGGTGGTTCGAACACGGTGATCTGATACGCGCGCTTGGCCGCCGCGGTCACGGCGTCCAGGTGCTTATCGGAGAGCGCCGCCGACGGATCCGACGCGAACATTTGGCGAATCTTCGCGGGCATCGAGCCGAGCGAGGCGCGCACCTGCGCGCGCAATTCGGCGGCCTGATAGACATCTGCCGCGGTCTCGATGTCGACGGCCGTTTGGGCGCGCTCGCCGCAATCGCGCGGCAGCCGGCCAACAGCAACAGCAAACAGGCGAACCGAAACATGCAGACTCTCCGGATGACGGGTGGACATGCGGATTGTACACTCATGCCCCGACTCAACCGTCGCAACCGAGGTTCAACCTGGGCATGAACTCTTTATGGAAAATGCTTGTGCCGGTCTGCCTCCTGCTGGGCTGCGGATCCGGGGCCCCTGCAGCGAAGTCGTCCGAAAAGACCGCCTTCGACCCGCTGCTTCAGCAGGAGCAGCGTGCCCGCGATGTGCAGAAAACGGCGGACCAAAGCGCCAAGGCGACAGTTAAGGCAGTCGACGCGCAAGAGCGCGGCGAAAATCCTTAAGGCACCGGCGCCACGATGTCACTCCTCGTCGGGCTGAGCCAGGCCTGGCATTGGGTCGTGCGCAAAACCTTGGGCGTCTGGCTCAAGGTCACGATCAAGCCGAGCGATGCCGCAGCGAAGATCGCGGCGCAACCGCGGCCGGTCTGCTACGTGCTCGAGCGCGAAAGCCTCGCGGACCTCGCGGTGCTCAACGACAGCTGCGGGCGCCTGCGGTTACCGCGCCCGACGCGCAGGCTGTTGATCGGCGGACGGCGCGCCGATCGGGCGCATTTCGAGCTCGAGCGGCGCGTCGGCTTCTTCGGCATGCGCACCGACCGCAGGCCGCCGCGCTACCTCGCGGATCTCGTCGCGGCGGCGGCCGCGGAGCCCGACTTCGACGTCGACCTGATCCCGGTCGCGGTGTTCTGGGGGCGGGCCGCCAACAAGGAGGCGAGCTGGTGGCGGCTGCTGTTCACCGACAACTGGGTGCTCGTGGGCCGCTTCCGCCGGGCATTGACCGTCGTGCTGAACGGGCACAACACCTTGCTGCATTTCGGCGAGCCGTTGCGCTTGCGAGAGGCGATGCAGGACGGCTTGAACGAGCCTCGCAACGTGCGCCGCATCGCCCGCGCGCTGCGCGCCGCGTTGCGGGCACAGCGCGACTCGGCGATCGGGCCGGATCTGTCGCATCGCCGCACGATCGTCGCGCAGGTGCTGCGGACCCGGGCCGTGCGCTCCGCGGTCAGGCTGGAGATGCGCTCGAAGGGACTGACTCGACGCGCCGCGCTGCTCGGCGCAAAAAAATATGCCGACGAGATCGCCGCGAACTACTCGCAGGTGTTCGTCTCGTTCATGTCGGTGGCCTTGGGCCGCCTCTGGAATCAGCTCTACGACGGCGTCGAGGTCGAGCACGTCGAGAAGTTGCAGGAAGTCGGCGACGGCGCCGAGATCATCTATGTGCCCTGTCACCGCAGCCACATGGACTATCTGCTGCTGTCGTACGTGATCTATCGGAAGGGCTTCGCGATTCCGCACGTTGCGGCGGGCGTCAACCTCAACCTGCCCGTGATCGGCCGCTTTCTGCGCAAAGGCGGCGCATTCTTCTTACGGCGCACGTTCAAGGGAAATGCGCTGTACGCGGCCGTCTTCAAGAAATATCTGGGCGTCATGATGGCGCGCGGCCACCCGCTCGAGTATTTCATCGAGGGCGGCCGCAGCCGCACGGGCCGGCTGCTCGCGCCGCGCGTCGGCATGCTGTCGATGACTCTGCGCAGCTACCTGCGCGATCCGGTGCGTCCGATCGTCTTCCTGCCGGTATATTTCGGCTATGAGCGGATCGTCGAGGGCAGGACCTACATCGGCGAACTTTCGGGAAAGCCGAAGCAGAAGGAAAGCGTGCTCGGCCTGCTGAAGGCGCTGCCGGCGCTGCGCAGCCAATTCGGCAAGGTCCACGTGAACATGGGCGAGCCGATCCGGCTCGACGGCGTGCTCAATCGGCACAATCCCGACTGGCGCGCCGCAGACCCCGGCGACGAGGAGGCCGACGCGCCTTGGATCGAGCAGGCGATCGGCGACCTCGCCAATCGCATCGTCTCGGGGATCAACGCGGCCGCGGCCGTGACGCCCGTCAATCTCGTGGCGATGGCCTTGCTCGCGACCCCGCGGCAGGCGCTGCCGGAATCCGACCTCATCGCGCAGCTCGAGCTCTACCAGGCGCTGCTGCGCGCCGCGCCCTACGGCCCGCTTGTCACCTGCACTGCCGAGGGCGGAGCCGCGATGATTCAATACGCCGATCGCCTCGGCTTCCTCGAGCGTGAGGCGCACCCGCTCGGCGACATCATCCGCATGAGCGACGAGAATGCGATTCGCGCGACTTATTATCGGAACAACATCCTGCATCTGTTTGCATTGCCTTCGCTGCTCGCCTGCTGCTTCGTGAGCAACGCGAGCATGAGCACGCTGGACATCCAGCGGCTCGTCTGGCGGGTCTACCCCTATATCCGCGCGGAGCTGTTCCTGCGCTGGGAGGAGGGCGAGGTCGGCGCGGTCATGGATGGATTGCTCGACGCGTTCGCGGGCTTGAACCTGCTGACCGTGAATGCCGATCGCAGCGAGTGGCGCCGGCCGCCGACGACCTCGTTCGCGGCGATGCGCCTGTCGCTGCTCGCGGCCGCGACGATTCAAACGATCGAACGCTACTATTTGGTCATTGCGCTGCTGCTGCAGGCCGGCAGCGGTGCGATCGGACAGGAGGCCCTCGAAGAGCGCTGCCGGCTCATGGGCCAGCGCATGTCGTTGCTCTACGGCCTCAATTCACCGGAATTTTTCGACAAGAGCTTGTTCCGCAATTTCATCGATCTGCTGATGAGCCGCGGCGTCGTGCAGGCGGGTCCCACCGGTGAGCTGCAATACGGCGAGCCGCTGCTCGCGGTTGCGGCCGACGCGCAGCTCGTGCTCTCGGAGCAGATCCGCCACAGCATCCTGCAAGTGACGCTCAGTTAGGCGCCGCTAATCCCAGCGAGCGCGGCGATCGCGCTTGGCGCTGCCGCGCTTCTTCTTCGTGTCGATGCGCCGTTCCTGGGAGGCGCGAGTCGGCTTGGTCTTCCTGCGAATCTTCGGCACCACCATCGCTTCGCGCAGGAGCGCCTCGAGTCGCTCGAGCGCTTCACGACGATTCTGCTCCTGGCTGCGCTCGCTGCGCGCGGCGATGAGAATGCTGCCGTCGGCATTCAGCCTTTGGCCGGCGAGGCGCCGCAGGCGCTGCTTGACGGCAGCCGGCAGCGTCGAATTCTGCGGCAGCAGGAAGCGCAGCTGTACCGCGCTCGAGACCTTGTTGACGTTTTGTCCGCCGGGACCCGACGCGCGGACGAACCGCCATTCGAAGTCCTCGTCCGGGACGAGAAGTTCGCTGCTGAGGATGAGCGGCATTTGTGCCGGGTTCAGTCCAGGTCGGGCGACGCGCGGCGCACGAGGATCTCGCGCTGCGCAACCGGCATCGAGATGCCGTGCTGCTTGAACAGACGCCAGATCGCGCGGTTGACTTCCGAGCGGACGTTGTTGACGCCCTCCTGGGGATCGGAAATCCAGAATCGCAGCTCCATCTCGATGCCGTTGTCGCTGAAGTGCATGAGGCGCGAGACCGGTGGCGGCTCGTTCAGTACGCGCTTCTGCCCCACGCAGGCCTCGAGCAGGACCACCAGGGCGAGCTCCGGATCGTCCGCGTAGCTGATGCGAATCGGCAGCTTCAAGCGAATGCGCGGATCGGTATAGCTCCAGTTGACGACCGGATTCGAGATCAGCTGCTGGTTCGGCACCAAGGTTTCGACGCCGTCGCGGTCGCGCAGCACGACGTAGCGGCCGCGCAGTTCGTGAACCCAGCCGAAATTCTCGGTGCTGGTGCCGCTCTGGCCGGAGAAACTGATCACATCGCCCGGCTTGATCGAGCGGTCCATGAGCAGAACGAAGCCGCTGACGAAATTCGCCGCGATCGACTGCAGGCCGAAGCCCAAGCCCAATCCGATCGCGCCGGTGAGCACCGTCAAGGCCGTGAGGTCGACGCCGGCGGCGTTGAGCCCGAGCAGCACGCTGAGGCCGATGAGAAACGCGTTGACGAATTTTCCGATGCCGATGCGCGTCGAGGGCGCGAGCGTCGAGAGCTTGTTGAGCGAGCGCTCGAACCAGCGGCTGAGCCACGCGGCAACGAGCACGAACAGCGTCAGCGTGAAGAGCAGCTTCAGGACCGACCACACCGTGATGCGCAACTTCCCGACCGAAATGCCGATCGACTCGAGGCCGTCGACGATCGGACTGAGCCAACCGAGGTAATGGGCTGCGATCACGAACCAGATCGCGAGCGTGACGCGGCCTTCCCAGTGCTGCATCCAGGATTTGTTGCCGAGACTCGCCGCGAACAGGAACACGACGATGCGCACCGCGGCGTAGGCCCCGATCATGCGCAGTGCCCCGTCGACCACCGCGGTATCCAGGTGTGCCGCCGCCGCCGCGCCGCGCGCCGCGATCGCCAGCAGCAGCGCGACCAGGACGGGCGCGATCACGATCGTGCCCTGCGAACCCAAGTGCTCGGGCGTCAAAGCGGTCTCACAGCGCGCGCCGCGGCGCAGATCGCGGTCCCGCAGCCACGCGCCCGTGAGCCATGCGGCGAGCACGCACAGCGCGACCGCGGCGACTTCGATGAGCACGCTGCGCGTCGTCAGGATTGCGATGAATCGCTCGAGGTCCTGCCAGATCTCCGTCATGCGTTGAGATCCGGGATCAGCTGGCTCTCGAGCCGCGTGATCTGGTCTTTGAGCATGAGCTTGCGCTTCTTGAGCCGCTTCATTTGGAGTTCGTCGACCTTGAAGTCGAGCGTGAGGCGCGAAATGATGTCGTCGAGATCGCGATGTTCGATGCGCAGCTGGCGCAAGCGCTCGAATTTCTTGAACAAATCGGTATTGACGTTGCTGTCGTCGTCGCTCACGGTGTCGCTGCTTTTGTCATTCTAGAGCCCATGGCTGCGCCACAGCGGGGTGACGCCAGCGGGTAGCTTAGCTAACCGGCCCAGGGGATTCCACGGAACTTCTGGATGATGAAAATCCGAGCCGATCGTCGCTGCGAAGCCGAACTGCATCGCGAGCTGCGCACAGGCCTCGACGTGATGCGCCGCGTTGCCGCCGGTGATCACTTCGATCGCGCCGCCGCCTGCGGCCGCGAAATCCGCGAGCAGCCGCCGGCGGGCGCCGGCAGACAGCGAGTAACGCGCGGGATGGGCGAGCGAGGCTGAGCCGCCGGCCGCGCGGATCCATCCGACGACGACCTCGAGCGCCGGCCATTCGGCCGCGATGTGCGCCGCCCGGCCGCGCTTCAGATAGCGCCGGAACGCATCGTCGCTGCGCGCCACGATTCCGTCGGCGACCATCGCGGCTGCCAGGTGCGCACGCGTAGGCAATCCGGGATTCGCCTCGACGGCCGCGAGCAGGCGCATCCCCGGCAAGCCCGCATCGGTGAGCCGCGCGCAGATCTTGCGCATGCGCAGTGCCCTGTGAGCCGCCTGGCCGTCGAGCGCGACGCGCAGCGGCGCCGACTCCGGATCGATCCAGAGGCCGAGCACGTGAATCGCTTGTGCGTGCCAGGACGCGGAGATTTCGACGCCCGCGACCAGTTGGACTCCCAAGCCCGCCGCGCAGCGCGCCGCGTCGGCGACGCCGGCGACGGTATCGTGGTCGGTCAGCGCGAGTACCTCGATGCCCGCGGCGGCGGCGCGCGCGACCAGGTCGGCGGGTTCGAGCGACCCATCGGAGCAGTTCGAGTGGGTGTGCAAATCGATGTTCAGGAGCTCGGTCACGATGCGCTGTCGGCGAGGCCCACCGCCTCGAGCTGCCGCCCGGAGAGCACGACGAAGCCCTGGGACCGCTCGAACCCGTCGCGCGTGTAATCGAAGGTGTAGGTGCGCAGCAGGCGGCGCCTGCCGCTCGCGTTGCGCTGCAGGCGGAATCCGGCGAAGGCGACGGTTCCATCCAACAGCTGGACTACCGCGCGCGAGCAGGTCTCCCGGGCAATGCGATTGGCCGTTTCCCGCGCATCTAGAGCGGTTTGCCAGATTCTGTAAACTAGGCCGAAGCTGCCTGAGGCCAAAATCAGCAGCAAAAGGTCGTCGCTCATGCGGCAAAGCTTACCGCTACTGCATGGCAAATGGTTGTACGCTTCGGGTGGGCTTGGTTTTTCGGTGGTGCGCCCCATAAAGATTCGGCGAATGATTGCATTTGGAGGAACCGAAAGTATGAATGCCGATTCACGAGCGGATCTCGCCGTGCGGGTCGACCCCGCCGAGATGGTTCAGTACGTCCATGCCTTGATGACGAGCCGGCGCGCCGAACCGGGTTCGGAAAAGTCTTCGCGCCTGGCGCAGCGTCAGTGGGGCGGCGACACGCCGGTTGCGCGGGCCGCGCAGCTGCGATGGAGCGCCTTGAATCGTGCATTTGGCGACGCACGCGTGAGTTCCTGGACGACGCCGCAGCGGCGCGACGCGATTCACGTGCCCGCAGCCCTGATCGCGGCGGCCGGCGTTGCCCGGCTGACCTTGGCTGAAGACGAGGTGGTATTCGATATCCCCACCTTGCTCGATGCGACCTTGCAGCTCTGCGAGCCGGTCGGACACGCATAGCCGGCCGCGCCCGCGCCGGTGCTAGCGCAGCAAGGCGCTCGGGTGATTGAAGGCCAGGAAATCTCCGTTGACGAGGCTTTCGCGGCAGTTGTAGCGCAATCGATGCCCGTCGGGACGCGTGACCTGGCCGCCGGCCGCCTCGAGAACTGCCTGTCCCGCGGCCGTGTCCCATTCGGAGGTCGGGCCGAAGCGCGGATAGAGGTCTGCGCTGCCCTCCGCCACCAGACAAAACTTCAGCGAGCTGCCGATGCCGCTGATCACATGCGGTCCGACGCGCTCGAGATAGGCGGCGGTCTCGGCGCTCGCGTGCGAGCGGCTGCCGACGACACGCAGCGGCCGTGCGACCGGGCTGACCCGAATGGCGGCGGGCTGCTCATCGCCGCGGCGGCGAAACGCGCCGATACCGCGGCCGCCCCAATAGACGATGCGCTGCGCGGGTGCGGCCACGAGGCCGAGCACCGGCTCATGCTCGCAGATCAGCGCGATGTTGATCGTGAATTCTCCGTTGCGTTTGACGAATTCGCGCGTCCCGTCGAGTGGGTCCACGACCCAGAGCTGCTTCCAACCGCGCCGCTCGCTCCATGGCGCCTGGGCGGACTCCTCCGAGAGCACGGGGACAACGGGCGTGAGCGCCGCGAGACCCTCCAAGATCACGCGCTGCGATTCCAAGTCGGCGAGGGTGAGCGGCGAGTCGTCGCGCTTGCGCTCGACCGTGAATTCGCCGTCATAGACAGCCATGATTGCGCTTGCGGCGCGGGCCGCGATCGGCATCAAGGCGATGCTGAGAGCATGCAGGTCCTTCATCGCTTGCTATCATACAGAGGATGAGCGCACCCACTGCAGTCGACTGGTCGCAGATCGACACCGTGCTGCTCGACCTCGACGGCACGCTGCTCGATCTGCGATTCGACAACTGGTTCTGGCGCGAGCACGTTCCTGAGCATTACGGGCGCGCCAAGGGGCTCGATGAGCGCGCGGCATGGGCCGCGCTGGAGCCGAAATTTCGCGCGGCCGCAGGCACGATCAATTGGTATTGCGTCGATTACTGGTCGCGCGAATTGGATTTGGACATTCCGCTGCTGAAGCGCGCGGTGCGCCACGAGGTGCGGTTCCTGCCCGGCGCCGAGGAGTTCCTCGCGAAGCTCGCGGCGATGGGCAAGCGGCGCGTGCTGATCACCAACGCGCATCCCGAGACCTTGGCAATCAAATGCGAGCACGTGCCGCTCGCCGCGCATTTCGACGCGAGCTATTCGTCGCACGAGTTCGAGGCGCCGAAGGAGGACGCCGCGTTCTGGCCGCGGTTCCGCGCGCAAGAGCCGTTCGAGCCGCAGCGCACCCTGTTCGTCGACGACAGCGTTCCGGTGCTGGAATCGGCGCGTCGCTTCGGGATCGCCTGGTTGCGCGCGGTGCGCCGGCCGGATTCCGGCCGCCCGCCGAACGAGATCGAGAGCTTTGCTGCGGTCGACCGCATCGCCGACCTGCTCTAAACGCTTAAGTCGCCGGACCCGCCGTGCCCGGATTCGGCGCGCCGCCCGGAGGACCGCCGCCGCGCCGCCGGCGCCTGCGCCGACGCGCGGGATCGCCCGAGGCCGCCTCAGGGCCGCCCGGCGGCTTGTCCGGTGACGCTGTGGGCGCCGCAGGCGGCCGCACGGCGCTCGGCGCGGGACGAGCGCCGCTGGGGGGCCTGCTGCGATTGCCGCCCGGCGCGCGACTGCCTGCGCCGCCGCCGCTGCGTGGGCCGCCGGAGCGAGACCCACCCGAGCGCGGGCCGCCCGAGCGCGGGCCGCCGCCGCGCGACGACGGATGGCGCGGTGCGCGCTCGCGCCATTCGGCGGGCGGCGGCGCGGTGACGGCCGCGAGGTCCTGGCTGTCGATCGCGGCACGCGGAATCTGGTGGCCGATGTAGGCTTCGATGTCCGGCAGAGAAATTGCGTATTCCTCGCAGCCGAAGCTGATCGCATCGCCCTCGGCGCCGGCGCGCGCCGTGCGGCCGATGCGGTGCACGTAGTCCTCGGCATCGTTCGGCAGGTCGAAATTGAAAACGTGGCTGACGTCCGGAATGTGCAGACCGCGCGAGGCAACGTCGGTTGCGATCAGCACCGCGACGTCGCCGTTGTGAAAGTCGCGCATCATCTTCAGGCGCTTGGGCTGCGGGACGTCGCCGGAGATCGCCTGGGCGACGAAGCCGTTGGCGGTCAGCGTGCGCTCCAGGACCTCGGCGACGCGGCGCGTGTTGACGAACACCATCGTGCGCCGCGCGTCGATCCGCCGCAGCAAGCCCATGAGCAGCGGGATTTTTTCTTCGGTCGACGGAAAATAGAGCACCTGACGCACGCGGTCGACCGTCATCTTGTCGGGCTCGATGCGAATCAAGGTCGGGTTGTTCATGTGCTCGTAGGCGAGTTCCAGCACCCGGTGCGAGAGCGTCGCGGAGAACATCATGTTGAGCCGCAGCGTCGGATGCGGCAGGCGGCGTAAAATGAAGCGAATGTCCTTGATGAAACCCAGGTCGAACATGCGGTCGGCTTCGTCCATGACCGCCACCTGCACGTAACGCAGATCGAACACGTGCTGTTTGAAATAATCGATGATGCGTCCCGGCGTGCCGATCAGCACGTCGACGCCGTCCTCGAGCACGCGGCGCTGCTTCTCGTAATCGACTCCGCCGAACACGATCGCGAGTTTGAGCCCGGTGTACTTGCCGATCGCCTCGGCGTCGGCGTGGATCTGCACCGCAAGCTCGCGCGTCGGGGCGATCACGATCGCACGCGGCCCGTTTTTCGGGCGGCCTTCGGCGGGCGGTTCGGTCAGCAGGCGATTGAACAAGCGCCACGAGAAATGCGGCGGTTTTGCCCGTGCCGGTCTGCGCCTGGCCCGCGACGTCGCGGCCGGCGAGCGCCTCCGGCAGGGTCTGCGCCTGAATCGGCGTGCAGCGCGTGAAGCCGAGCTCCGCGATGCCTCGCTTCAAGGAATCGGGAATTTGGAGGGAATCGAACGTAAGCTGACTGAGATGGGAGTCTGACATTTTCTCTTTGCGAACTGCAGAAACTTGCAAAATGGTAGGCGACCGGTTAACAATACGGTCAATTCGGAGTCGGTCTAGCCGCTCCCGTCAACCGTATCACCGGTAACCTGTTAAGGTAATCAACACCGCTAAAGCCGCTGTATTGTGCCCGAACGGCCGCGCATCGTCACTTCGCGCTTATCCTCGTGGCATTTCTTCCCCAAGAGCCCTTTTCACAAAATTCCTTTCCATCAGCCAAATTGAGCCAAATCTCGCACCCTTTTTGCTCCAACAGGAGGACCATCCGCAGTGAGTAACGCAAGTATCGTCCACACCAGCGACGCCACCTTCGACAAAGATGTTTTGAAGTCCGATCGACCCGTCCTGCTCGATTTCTGGGCGGAATGGTGCGGGCCCTGCAAAATGATCGCGCCGATCCTCGATGAGATCGCCGAGCAATACAAAGACAAAATTCGTATCGCCAAGCTCAACATCGACGAGAACCCCGCGACGCCGCCGAAATTCAACATTCGGGGCATCCCGACCTTGATTTTGTTCAAGAACGGCACTGTGGAGGCCCAAAAAGTGGGAGCTGTCACCAAGTCGCAGCTCGCCGCCTTTTTGGACAGCAACCTGTGAGAGGCTATCTGGGTAATCAGTCGCGCGGCGGCGGCCAAGGTGGACAAGGCGGCCAGGGCGGACAAGGCGGACAGGGCGGGGGGCGTTCGAATCGCTCCAATCGACCCCGCAACGACAATCGCAACGGCAATACCAACGGCGGGCGCTCGCAGCACGAGGACTACGGTGATCTGCCCGAGGGCGGCGACGACCTGGAGATCATTGCGCCGACCGATCTAGCGCGCAGCCGCAGCTCGATGAACCTCACCGAGCTCAAGAAGCGCCCGATCAGCGATCTCGTGAAGCTCGCCGAGACCATGGGTCTCGAGAACATGGGCCGTTCGCGCAAACAGGACATCATCTTCGGCGTCCTCAAGGCGCATGCCCGCAAGGGTGAGGACATCTACGGCGACGGTGTGCTCGAGATATTGCAGGACGGTTTTGGTTTCCTGCGCTCGTCGGATTCGAGCTACCTCGCGGGTCCCGACGACATCTACGTCTCCCCGAGCCAGATCCGGCGCTTCAATCTGCGCACCGGCGATTCGATCTCGGGCCTGATTCGCCCGCCGAAGGACGGCGAGCGCTACTTCGCGCTGCTCAAAGTCGGCGAAATCAACTACGACTCGCCCGAGAGTTCACGCGGCAAGGTGCTGTTCGAGAACCTCACGCCGCTGCATCCGACCGAGCGCCTGAAGCTCGAGCGCGGCAACGGGTCGACCGAGGATCTGACCGCGCGGGCGATCGATCTCGTGGCTCCGATCGGCAAGGGCCAGCGCGGCCTGATCGTCTCGCCGCCGAAAGCCGGCAAGACGATGCTGCTGCAGAACATCGCGACCGCGATCACGGCGAACCACCCCGAGGTCTACCTGATCGTGCTGCTCATCGACGAGCGGCCCGAGGAAGTGACCGAGATGGCGCGCACCGTCAAGGGCGAGGTCGTGTCTTCGACGTTCGACGAGCCGGCGAGCCGCCACGTGCAAGTGGCCGAAATGGTCATCGAGAAGGCCAAGCGCCTCGTCGAGCACAAGAAGGACGTCGTGATTCTGCTCGATTCGATCACGCGCCTCGCGCGCGCCTACAACACCGTCGTGCCGAGCTCCGGCAAGGTGCTGACGGGCGGCGTCGATGCGAACGCGCTGCAGCGCCCGAAGCGGTTCTTCGGTGCCGCGCGCAATATCGAAGAAGGCGGCAGCCTCACGATCCTCGCGACCGCGCTGGTCGACACCGGATCGAAGATGGACGACGTCATTTTCGAGGAGTTCAAGGGCACCGGAAATTCGGAAATCCACCTGGATCGGCGCATCGCGGAGAAGCGCACGTTTCCGTCGATCAACATCAACCGCTCCGGCACGCGCAAGGAAGAACTCATCACGGATCCGGCCGAGCTCTCCAAGATGTGGATTTTGCGCAAGCTCCTGCATCCGATGGACGAACTCGCGGCGATCGAGTTCCTGCTCGACAAGATGAAGGACACGAAAACCAACGCGGACTTCTTCGACGCGATGAAACGCTAGCAGCGGGCATACCCCGGAGTTCTGTCATGCAGTGGTGGGCATGGATGGCCGTCGGCGGAATTCTTCTCGGCGCCGAATTGGCGTTCGTCGACGCGCAGTTCTACTTGGTGTTCGTCGGCGCCGCGGCGCTGCTGGTCGGCTGCCTGCATCTCGCGGGCCTCGATCTGCCGGCCTGGCTGCAGTGGCTGATCTTCACGCTGCTCGCCGTGTTCTTCATGCTGGGATTCCGACGTCGCATCTACGAGCGCATGCGCGGCAAGCTGCCGGCGCTCGCGGCGGGGCCCGCCGGCGAAACGGTGACGCTCGAGGTCGGGCTGCCGCCCGGCGAAAGCTGCCGCCTGGAGTACCGCGGCAGCTCCTGGAGCGCGGTCAATCGCGGCCATGCGCCGATCGCGGCCGGTACCCGCGCGCGCATCGAGCGGGTCGAGGGGCTCACCCTCGTGCTGCGCGCCGAGCACGGCGACAAAGGAGCATAAGACATGAATTTTTCCCTGAGCTACGGCGTCATCGTGATCGCCGTGATCATCGTGATCATGCTGGCGCGGACTGCGACCGTGGTGCCTCAGCAAAGCGCGTTCGTCGTCGAGTATCTCGGCAAGTACAGCCGCACGCTGCAGGCGGGTTTTCACATCCTGATTCCGTTCGTCGAGCGCATCGCCTATCGGCACAGCCTCAAGGAGAACGCGATCGAGATCGCCGAACAGGTCTGCATCACGCGCGACAACGTGCAGGTGGGCGTCGACGGCGTGCTGTACATGCAAGTGCTCGACCCGCACCTTGCATCCTACGGCATCACGAACTTCGGCTTCGCGATCGCCCAGCTCGCGCAGACGACGCTGCGCAGCGAGATCGGCAAGATCGAGCTCGACCGCACCTTCGAGGCGCGCGGCACGATCAATGCCAACGTCGTCGCCGAATTGGACAAGGCCTCGGCGCCCTGGGGCGTCAAGGTGCTGCGCTACGAGATCAAGAACATCACGCCGCCGCGCGACGTATTGCAGGCGATGGAGAAGCAAATGCGCGCCGAGCGCGAGAAGCGCGCGGTCGTGCTGACCTCGGAAGGCGAGCGCGACGCCAAGATCAACTCGGCGGAAGGCGACAAGCAGCGCGTGATCAAACAGTCCGAGGCCAACGAAGCAGCTGCAGATCAACGAGGCCGAAGGCCAGGCGCAGGCGATTCTCGCGGTCGCGACCGCGACCGCCGAGGGGCTTCGCCAGGTCGGCATCGCGCTCTCCGACCGCGGCGGCATCGAGGCGATGCAATTGCGGATCGGCGAGGAATACGTCAAGCAGTTCGGCAAGCTCGCGCAGGCCGGCACGACGCTCGTGGTGCCCGCGAATCTCACCGATCTTGCATCGATCGTCACGATGGCGACCAGCATCGCGAGGAAGCAGCCGGCGGCGCCGCCGGCGCCGGGCGCGGCGCGATAGCAGCGCCCCGCCGGTTCAGCCCAGCCGCCGCCGCAGCGCGGCGACGAGATCGACGAGCTCGTCGATCCGCAGCAGCAGGCCGCAGGCTGCAAAAACGAGCATGCCGGCGATCACCGTGCCGATCAGGATTGCGAACTTGACCGCGAAGTGCGCGGTCGCCCAATCGGCGAGCAGCCAGTGCGACGACGCCGCGCACAGCGCGACCAGCGCCGCGGTCGCGAGCGCGACTTTTCCGAGCAGCGCCAGCATGCGCCCCGATTCCAGGCCGCGCAGGTGCCCGCGCATGAGGGCATAGAGCACGAGGAAATTGAACGTCGCGACGCACCCCGTCGAGAACGCGAGCCCGCGGATGCCCCAGGCGAGCCGGTAGGTAAACGCCCAATTGAGCGCGAGGTTGAGGGCGACCGAGAAGAAGCTCACGAACATCGGCGTCTTGCGCTTGTCGAGCGCGTAGAACGCGTTGACGAGCACCTTGAGGGCCGCATAGCCGGCGAGGCCGAGCGCATAGAAGCGCAGCGCGCTGGCCGCCTCCGTGGTCGCCGCGGCGTCGAATTTGCCGTGCTGATACAGCACCGAAATGATCGGCTCGGCGAGCATCATCAGCCCCGCGGTGGCGGGCACCGTGAGCAGAAACGCGAGCCGCATCGCGCGCGCGAGCTCCGATCGAAACGCATCGATCTGGCCCGCGACCACGAGACGCGAGAGCAGGGGCAGCGTCACGGTGCCGAGCGCGACGCCGAACAGTCCGAGCGGCAGCTGCATGAGCCGAAAAGCGATCGAGAGAGCGAAGATCGCGCCGTTCCCGAGCGTCGAGGCGAACATCGAATTGACCAAGACGTTCATCTGCGTCGTGCTGCCGGCGATGACCGACGGCCCCATGAGCCGCAGCAGCGCTCTCACGCCGGCGTCGCGCCAATGAAAGTCCGGCCGGAAGCGGTGTCCCAGGGCGCGCAGCGGCGGCAGCTGCACGAGCAGCTGCAGCGCGCCGCCGATCAGCGTGCCGATCGCGAGTCCTATCAGGGCCCGCGGACCGAAATGCGGATCCATCCAGTAGCCGAGCGTCACGCCGCCGATGATCGAACCCAGATTGAAGAAACTCGAGGCCATCGCCGGCACGCCGAACACGCTCTTGGCGTTCAAGATTCCCATGATCAGGGCGGCGAGCGACACCAGCAGGATGAAGGGGAACATGATGCGCGTGAGCTCGGCCGTGAGTGCGGCCTTCTCGGGATCGAAACCCGGTGCGAGCAGGCTGACGAGCTGCGGCGAGAACACGATGCCGGCAATACAAATGGCGCCGAGGACCACGGTCGTGAGCGTCGTGACCTTGTTCGCGAGCCGCCACGCCGCCTCGTCGCCGCTCTGCGCCACGGTCTTGCTGAAGACCGTGACGAAGGCTGTCGACAGCGCGCCCTCTGCGAACAGGTCACGCAGCAAATTCGGGATGCGAAAGGCGGCGGTGAAGGCATCCATCGCGGCGCCGCTGCCGAACAATGCCGCGAAGATCTGCTCGCGGGCGAGACCGAGCACGCGGCTGCACATGACGGCGAGCCCGATGATCCCGGCGGCCTTGGTATTGAGCTGCTCGGTCTTCTGATCCTGATCCGGCGTTGAATTCATGTGCGGCTTTTGGTCGGTTGGCGCGTAGGCTACAGGTTCCGCCGCATCATTGGGCAAGCGCGCTGCGATGTCACGCGCCGCGGCACCGGCCGCAGCGAGTCGCCGATCAGGCTTCGCGCTCGATCGCGCGGTAGCCGATGTCGCGGCGGTACTGCACGAGGTTCCAGTGGATCGCGCCGACGAGGTCGTAGGCCTGGCGTTGCGCCGAGCGCACGTCGGCTCCCAAGCCGACGGCGCACAGCACCCGTCCGCCGTTGGTCACGATCTCGCCGCCCTGCAGTTGCGTGCCGGCATGAAAGACCTTGCCCGGCAGGCGAGCGGCGGCCTCCAAGCCGCTGATGCGCTCTCCCTTGCGGTACGAATCGGGATAGCCGCCGGCGGCCATCACGACACCGAGCGCCGCCCGGCTGTCCCAGGACGCCACGCACGCGTCCAGTCGGCCGTCGAGCGCGGCATCGCAGAGACTCGTGAGATCACTGGAAAGGCGCATCATGATCGGCTGCGTCTCCGGATCGCCGAATCGGCAATTGAATTCGAGCACGTTCGGCGTGCCGTCGGCGCCGATCATGAGGCCCGCGTAGAGAAATCCGGTGTAGGGCGTACCGTCGGCGACGAGTCCGCTCAAGCTGGGCTCGATGACTTCGGCCATGATGCGCGCGTGCAAGGCCGGCGTGACGATCGGTGCCGGCGAGTAGGCGCCCATTCCGCCGGTGTTCGGGCCGCGGTCGCCGTCGTCGCGCCGCTTGTGGTCCTGCGAAGTCGCGAGGGGCAGGACCTGCCGCTCGTGAGCGATCACGATGAAGCTCACCTCTTCGCCCGTGAGAAATTCCTCGACGACGATCGTGTCGCCGGCGGATCCGAAATCACCCTGCAGCATGCCGCGCGCCGCCGCAATCGCCTCCTCGTGGGTTTCGCAGATGATCACGCCCTTGCCGGCCGCGAGCCCGTCGGCTTTGATCACGAGCGGCAGGCGCTGCGCGCGCAGGTAGTCCGGGTCGTAGTTCGCGCGCGTGAAGCTCGCGTAGCTTGCGGTCGGGATTCGGTGGCGCTTGAGGAAATCTTTCGCGTAGATCTTCGACCCCTCGAGGCGCGCGGCCGCCCGAGTCGGACCGAAGCAGCGCAAGCCCGCGGCCGCAAACCGGTCGACGATGCCCGCGACCAGGGGTCCCTCGGGTCCCACGATGGTGAGCGCGACGGCTTGCGCGCGCGCAAACTCGAGCAGCCCCTCGATATCGTCGGCGGCGATCGCGACGTTCTCGACCTTGGGTTCGAGCGCCGTACCTGCGTTGCCGGGGGCGACGAACACAGCTTCGACGCGTGCCTCCTGGGCGCATTTCCACGCCAGAGCATGTTCGCGGCCTCCGCCGCCGACGATGAGCAGCTTCATACGGCCGGCGAACTCCTAGTGACGGAAATGCCGCAGGCCGGTGAAGAGCATCGCGATGCCGTGCTCGTCGGCGGCTGCGATGACTTCCGCATCGCGGATCGAACCGCCCGGCTGGATGACCGAGGTGATGCCGAAATCGGCGACCGCATCCAGGCCGTCGCGAAACGGCAAGAACGCATCCGAGGCCATTGCGGCGCCCCGGCAGGACAGGCCCGCATCCTCGGCCTTCATCGCCGCGATCTTGCTGCTGACGACGCGGCTCATTTGGCCCGCGCCGATGCCCACCGTCGCGGCTTCCTTGACGCAGACGATCGCATTCGATTTGACATATTTCGCGACCCGCCAGGCGATCATCAGGTCGCGCAGTTCGAGATCGCTCGGGTGGCGCTTGCTGACCACGCGCAATTCCGACGCCCTCACGCCGCCGTCATCGCGAGTCTGCACGAGCAGGCCGCCGGTGACGCTCTTGTATTCGAGTCGCTGCGCGACGGGCCGGTCGAGATCTCCGGTGACCATGACGCGCACGTTGTCCTTGCCGGCGAGGATGCGCCGCGCATCGTCGCTGACAGCGGTCGCCAGGATGACCTCCACGAACTGCTGGTCGAGGATCGCGCTCGCGGTGGCCGCGTCCAAGCCGCGGTTGAACGCAATGATCCCGCCGAAGGCCGAGGTCGGATCGCAGCGGTAGGCGCGCGCGTAGGCAGCGAGGATCGTGTCCGCCAAGGCGACACCGCAGGGATTCGCGTGCTTGACGATCACGCAGGCCGGCGTCTCGAATTGGCGTACGCACTCGAGCGCGGTGTCCGCATCGGCGATGTTGTTGTACGACAGTTCCTTGCCCTGCAATTGCGCCGCCGCGGTCACCGATGCGCCGATCGCACGCGGATCGGAATAGAACGCCGCTTGCTGATGCGGATTTTCGCCGTAGCGCAAATCGAGACGCTTGCGAAACGACAGATTCAGATCGTCCGAGAAGCTCGGCTGTTCTCCGCCGATCGTGCTCGTGAAATACGCCGATACCATCGCATCATACTGAGCCGTGTGGGCGAAGGCCTTGGCCGCGAGACGCTGCCGCATGCTCAGATTGGTTGCGCCCTGATTGGCCGCGAGTTCGTCGAGCAGCGAGCGGTAGTCCGCGGGATCGACGAGCACGGTCACCGACGCGTGATTCTTGGCCGCGGCGCGCACCATGGCGGGTCCGCCGATGTCGATGTTCTCGACCGCATCTTCGTAGCTGCAGTCGGGTCGCGCGACGGTCGCGGCGAACGGGTAGAGGTTGACGACGAGCAAATCGATCGGTTCGATCCCGTTGCGCTGCATCACCTCGTCGTCGATGCCGCGTCGACCGAGCAATCCGCCATGAATCATCGGATGCAGCGTCTTGACGCGGCCTCCCATGATTTCCGGATAGCCCGTGTGCTGCGCGACTTCCTTGACCGCAATCCCATGGCTGATCAACAGCTTGGCGGTGCCCCCGGTCGAGAGGATGTCGGCGCCGCGCAGCTGTAGTTCGCGCGCGAGCTCCACGATACCGGTTTTGTCGGAAACGCTGAGCAAAGCGCGGCGGACGGGCGTGAGCAACGGGACCTTACTCGCTGATGCCGAACTCTTTGAGCTTCTTACGTAATGTGCCGCGGTTGATGCCGAGGATGATCGCAGCGCGGCTCTGATTGCCTTGCACGTGGTCCATGACGACCTTGAAGAGCGGCTCCTCGACCTCGCGCATCACGAGGTCGTAAAGATGCGCGGGCTTGTGGCCGTTGAGCGTTTCGAAATAGCACTGCAGTGCCTCCTCGGCCTGCGAGCGCAGCGGCACGCCTTTGCCGTTGACCTTCAAATCGCGGCCGTTGAACGGCGGCGATTGTTCCTTGCGCGTGCGAGATTTCTTTTTTGCGGCCATAGCGTTTTTTAGTGTCCCCATCAGCTCATTCTTGTTCTTTAACTATGTCCTGCTTATGCCGCGCAAAATACTTCCATGTCGAAAAGCTCTGCAACTGCCGACAGCTGTTCGCGCGCGGTCTCGATTCTCATCAGACGTTCACGCAACGATTCATTTCCCGGGTGCTGCCGGCAATACCAGCTCAAGTGTTTTCGCGCCACTCGAACGCCGCATGCATCGCCGTAGAACGCATACAGGTCTTCGAGGTGGGCGCGCATAATATCACGGACTTTTTGTTGTGGAAGATCGGCCCGCAATTCCCCCGTTGCGAGGAAAAAATTGACTTCGTCGAAGATCCATGGCCGGCCTTGCGCCGCACGGCCGATCATGACGCCGTCGCAGCCGGTGGCCGCGAGCACGGCGCGCGCGCGCTGCGGTGTGTCGATGTCGCCATTTGCGAACACCGGAATCTTGACGTTCGCCTTGATCGCGCGCACGGTGTCGTGCTCCGCCTCGCCGAGATACATGTCGGTGCGCGTGCGGCCATGTATTGCAAGTGCCTGAATGCCGGCATCCTCCGCGATGCGAGCGATTCGGATTCCGTTCTTGTGCTCAGGATCCCAGCCGGTGCGCGTCTTCAGCGTCACGGGCGCGTCGACGGCCTCCACGACGCTCTGCAATATGCGCGCAACCAGCGGCTCGTCCTGCATGAGCGCCGATCCTGCGAGTCGATTGCAGACTTTTTTCGCCGGACAGCCCATGTTGATGTCGATGATTTCGGCGCCGGCCTCGACGTTGCGCCGCGCCGCTTCCGCCATCATCGTCGGGTCGTAGCCCGCGATCTGAACGACGCGCGGGCTGGGCTCGCCCGTATGGTCCATGCGCCGTCTCGACTTCGGCGTATCCCAGAGGCGCGTATCGGCGGTCAGCATCTCCGAGGCCGCGAGTCCCGCGCCGAAGCGCCGGCAGAGCATGCGAAACGGCCGGTCGGTGACGCCGGCCATCGGCGCGAGCAGCACATTGGACGGCAGCTCATAGGCGCCGATCTTCACGCGGTTCATTTCGCTCGCGGCGACGCGTCGCTCGCGCACACGATCTTGCGGTCGGCGCCGCGCAGACAAACGTCGATTTCAAAGCCTTCCGCATTCTTGCCCGGATCCAGAATGTTGATGGTCGCGTCGACGCGTTCGCCGGGCGCGAGAGACTTCACGGTCGGCTTGCCGAGATATTCCGCCGCGTCGAACTCCCGCGCGCCGATGCGGTTTCCAAACCGGTCCTCGAGCGTCACGCGCAGCAGCGGGTAGGGTTCGAATTCCGCGGCCGAGTTCAGGATGCTTGCGCGCACGTGCAACGCGCCGTTCGCGTCCGGGTCCCCGGTCACGCCCCATTGGCGCAGTTGATAGGCCGCAAGGTTCGCCGGTGCGGGCAGCGGGCTGCCGACCTCGGCATAGATCGACCGCAGCATCGCTCCGAATGGCGCGTTGGCCGCGAGCCACTCGCGGTTGCGGTGCAGGACCTGTGCGCCGAGCGCGAGCGCGAGCAGCACCGCCGCCGTCACCCACCTCCAGGCGGCGCGCGGCGCCGGCGGGGTTTCGAGCAGCGACAATTCCGGGATCTCGAGACTCGCATCCGCTTCACCCGCGGCTCCGGCGTCGCTCGCGGCCGAAGGTACGACGCCGAGCAGCTCGCGGCGCACATCCTCTGAAATCTCCAAGCCGGTGCTCTGCAATGGTGCGGCGCTGTTTGGCACGGCGCGCAGCGGCGGCCTGGCGGCCCCCTTTTTCTTGGCTTCGACGAAAATCCGGTCGAGTTCGCCCGGCGGCAACGTGAACTCGAGCGAGGCGTCATCTTCCGCAGGCGCTTCGTCGTGGATGCCTTGTATTTCCAGATGCGCGATCTCGACGCCCGCAGTGTCCAATTCGTCGAACTCGATCGGCGGCGCCGGGGCCGGGCTCGACCGCGGGGGCGGGGACTGCAGGATCTGGTCGGCGCGCGTTTCCAGCTCGAGCGGCGATTCTGAGGCCGTGAACGCGCTTGGGCTTTCGGCGAGCCGGGCGAGCGCGTTGAATACCTCGCCGCAGCGCCCGCAGCGCACCTGGCCTCCGGCGGCGCGCAGCACGTCCGCCGACAGCTGGAAAATCGTCTCGCATTTCGAGCATTGCGTGAACAAACTAAGAATCTCCCGCGCCGCTGCGTGTCGCGCGAGGTTTCGCGCGAATGCAGCACCAATCGTCGCGCTGCGTGCAGGCGACGATATCAAACTGCGCGCCGTAGGCTGCAATCACCGCGCTCGCCTGCATGAGTAAGATACCCGATAACAGCAATTCGCCGCCGGGCTTGATCAGGGACTCGAGCGCCGGTCGCAAGTCGATCAAGGTGCCGGCGAGAATATTCGCGAAGACGAAATCGGCGGGCGCAGCGCTCGCGGCCGGTTCTTGCGTTGCGAGCAGGGCGGAGACACCGTTGCGGGCCGCATTGTCGCGGCTCGCGAGCAGCGCCTGGGGATCCAAATCGATGCCGAGCGCCCCGCTGGCGCCGAGCTTCAATGCGGCGATCGCGAGAATGCCCGATCCGCAGCCGTAATCGACGACTGTTTTTTCCCGCAGCTCGAGTCCATCGATCGCCTCGAGACACAGCGCGGTCGTCGGGTGGGTGCCGGTGCCGAATGCGAGCCCCGGATCGAGCCACACCACGACCGCCTCGGGGTCCTGCGGGCGATCGGCGCTCGTCGGGCAAACCCACAGGCGCCGCCCGAACTGCATCGACTTCCAGTCCGCGAGCCAGACACGCTCCCAGGCCTGATCGGCGACGCCGCGCACTTGTGCCGCGTTCGCAATCTCGGGGCTCAATTTCGATGCCAGCGAGCGTAACGCGGCGGCGGGCTCCGCGCCGCTGCCGGCGTCCGCGTTGAACAGCGCGCGCACCAGCGTGTCGCTCCAGAGGCGCACCTCGCCGGGGCGCGGCTCGAGCACCGGCTCGTCGCCGCGGTCGAGGTAGGTCACCGAAATCGCGCCGCACTCGAGCAGAGCCGCCTCGACGGCCTCTTCGGTGAGCCCGGTCAGCGGAAATTCGATCTCATAGAACGGCATCGGCACGCTCCATGTCCGGGTCTCACTTGAGGCCCAGGCGGCGCTCCAAGTAATGAATGTCGGTGCCGCCCTGGCGAAACGCGGAGTGATTGAAGATCTCTTGATGTAGCGGGATATTCGTCTTGATTCCTTCGACGACCATCTCGGCGAGCGCGTTGCGCATGCGCGCAATTGCCGTTTCGCGGGTGTCGCCGTAGGAGATGACCTTGCCGATCATCGAATCATAGAACGGCGGCACGTTGTAGCCGGTGTACACATGGCTGTCGACGCGGATACCCGGCCCGCCGGGCGCGTGCCACAGGCGAATCGGTCCGGGCGAGGGCGTGAAATTCTTCGGATCCTCGGCGTTGATGCGGCATTCCACGGCGTGTCCCCGGATTTGAATGTCGCCCTGCGCGTAAGGCAGCGGTTCGCCGGCTGCGATCAGCAGCTGCGCCTTGACGATGTCGATGCCGGTCACGAGTTCCGTGACCGGATGCTCGACCTGAACACGCGTATTCATTTCGATGAAATAGAATTCATTGTCCTGGTAGAGGAATTCGAGCGTGCCGGCGCTCCGGTAGCCGACCTCGCGGCACGCGCGCACGCATCTCTCGCCCATCATCTTGCGCTGCTTCACGGTCAGGCCGGGCGCCGGCGCCTCCTCGATGACCTTTTGGTGGCGCCGCTGCATCGAGCAATCGCGCTCGCCGAGATGCACGACATTGCCGTAATTGTCGGCGAGCACTTGGAACTCGATGTGGCGCGGCTTCTCGAGGAATTTCTCCATGTAGACCTCGGCGTTGCCGAAGGCCGCGAGCGCCTCCGACTTGGTGACGCCGATCGCGTTCAACAGCGACGCGTCGGTGTGCACGACCCGCATGCCGCGTCCGCCGCCGCCGCCCGACGCCTTGATGATGACCGGATAGCCGATGTCCTTGGCGATCTTGAAGTTCTCGTCCGGGTCGGCGCCGAGCGGGCCCTCCGAGCCCGGCACACAAGGCACGCCCGAGGCCTTCATGTTGCGGATTGCCGAGACCTTGTCGCCCATCAGCCGGATCGTCTCGGCGCGCGGGCCGACGAAGATGAACCCGCTCTTCTCGACGCGCTCGGCGAAATCCGCATTTTCCGAGAGAAAACCGTAGCCCGGATGGATCGCGACCGCATCCGTGACCTCGGCGGCGCTGATGATCGCCGGCATGTTCAAATACGAGAGCGCCGATTGTGGCGGCCCGATGCAGACGGTTTCGTCGGCGAGCAGCACGTGCTTGGTATTGAAATCCGCGGTCGAGTGAACCGCGACGGTCTTGATACCGAGCTCGCGGCAGGCGCGCAAGATGCGGAGCGCAATCTCGCCGCGGTTGGCGATGACGACTTTTTCGATCATTACGTTTATTCGATGACGAACAAGGGTTGGCCGAATTCGACCGGATCACCGTTCTTGGCGAGAATGGCCGTGACCCGGCCGGCTTTGTCGGATTCGATCTGATTCATCATCTTCATCGCCTCGATGATGCACAGAACCTGGCCGATCTTGATCTCGCTGCCGATTTCGACGAAGGTCTTGGCCCCCGGCGAGGGCGACGAGTAATAGGTGCCGACCATCGGCGAGGTCACCATGTGTTCGTCGTTGCGCGGCTTATGCTCGCCTGCGGCGGTAGCCGGGGTCGCGGGCGCTGCCGCCGCTGCGGCGAGCGGCGCGACCTGCAGGTGCGCCGCCGGCGCCTGGCTGCTGAGCTGGACCGCGCCGCGCGGATAGCGGCTGATGCGCACCGACTCCTCGCCCTCGGAGATTTCAAGCTCCGAGATGCCGGATTCCTCGAGCAGCTCGATCAGTTTTTTTACTTTCCGAATATCCATCCGCGAACTCCTTGAAGAAGCGGTCGTTTTAAGTTTTGCGCAGGCGCAGTGCGGCGGCTTCGAGCGCCAGCTCGTAGCCGAGCGGACCCAGCCCGAAAATGCATCCGACTGCGATATCCGAGAAATAGGATCGGTGCCGAAACTCTTCGCGCGCGAAAATGTTGCTGAGGTGGATCTCGATGAATGGAATGGCAACGCCCAGCAGCGCATCCCGCAGCGCAATACTCGTATGGGTCAGTGCGCCCGGATTGATCAGAATGAACTCCACGGCGTTTTGCGGTGCATCATGAATTGCCGCAATGAGTTCGTGCTCGGCATTGCTCTGCAGGCACACCAAGTCGATTTGCAGCGCTCGGGCGCGCTCCTGGAGCCGAACTTCGATGGCCTGTAGCGTCGAGGCGCCATAAATCGCGGGCTCGCGGAGGCCCAGCAAGTTCAAATTGGGTCCGTTTAGCAACAGAATTCGAGGCATTGAGGACTAGGCTTGGCGCCGCCGCTTGAAAAAGGTCCGCGATAATAACCAGTTTGTGAGCAGATATGGCAAGCTTTGGCGTCGAACTTCGCCGACCACCGCTTCTATCGAAAAAGTCAACCGGCGCCGGAGGCGTGCAGCACGTCGAGACCTTCGGCAATCACGCGGCGGGCGGCGGGAAGCGCGATCCGATCGTCGTCGAGCTGTTTGACCTCGCGAAGTATCAGGTCGGCCTGCGGCCGATGCAGTTCGCCGATGAAGACCGCCACGACCTCGCCGCGCCGGTCGGTGAACACGGTGAAGGGGAACACCGGCGTGGCCACGCCGACGGCGGCGGCCGCATCGAGCGCATCCTGCTCGCCGATCAGCAACGGGTAGGCCACGTGAAATTCGCGTGCGAATGCCAGCACTTCGTCGCGGCGGTCGACCGCGATGCCGATCACGGCGACGTTCCGCGCGGACCACTCGGCGTCGATCGACTCGAGAATCGGAATTTCGCGCCGGCAGGGCGCGCACCAGGTCGCCCAAAAATTTAAGATCAGCGATTTACCTCGCCAGGCCGAAATCGGCGTCGGTTTGCCGTTGCGGTCGTCGAGCGTGAAATCCGGCAGCCGCTCCGGGATTTTTACGGCCTCGTTCGCCGGCTCGAGCGGCCCTAATTCGTCGGCGCCGCCCGGTTCGCGCGCTGCGTTCGCGGGCAAGGGCTGTGCGGCTGGGTGGGCGTCCCCGACCCGCGTCGGCGGGGTCGGTGCTGCGCGCCAATGCCCCGACAGCCCCCACACTGCGCCAATCACCATGGCCGCGAACCCGAATCCCACCGCGATACGCAGCGATCTCTTCACGGCGCTGTGCCTCTAGGAGTCCTCATACCGGCGCCGGCGCGCCGGTCGCAATGGCCGGTTCAAAGTGGGCCGACGGGCAGGCGCCGCCGCCGACGCTGCACGAATCCCGCAAACAGGAACGCGGCGAGGCCGCCGGCAATGGCGACCGGAACCCAGGGGCTCGCAACGGCGGCGGTCGGTTGGCCGAGCAGGCCGTTTCCGAGCAGCCGGTTCGCCGATCGCGCGCCGCTTTCGGGGAACACGACTTTGCTGATCGGCGGGTAGCAAAAGCCCGACTGGGCGCAACCCTGGTAGGTCACCACGAGCTGCAGCGGGTGCGCGCCGTAATCCGAGCGCGTGACAGGGACGGTCGCCGTGACCTGCTGGAAAAACACCTGCTGCACCCCGAAATTCTTGTCCTCGAAGCGTGTGCCCGGCGGCAGCGCCACGGATCCGACGATGAGATCGGGGCTCTCGGCGCGAACCTGAATCTTGTTGCGGTAAAGGAAGTAGCCGTCCGCAATGACCCAGCTCAGCCGCACGGCGTCGCCATCGAGCCCGGCGCTGAGGTGGAAGGCAACATCGGGCGGCAGGAAGTCCTGGTCGGTGCCGGTCGCCCCGCGCAACCACCAAGGGCTCGCAGCCGCAGCCCCCGTGAGGCCGATCAATGCCGGCAATAACAGGCAAAAACGCAGTCGATCGAAGCGAGGCGAGGTCATAGGGGCACTTTAACCGAGTCCCGGGCGCAACGCTGGCAAGCCGCGGCCGGCAGGGCACGTTACGCTCTGATTGTTGCGATGCAGCAAGTATTTTCCTTCATGTGCCCCTTGAAAGAGTGAAATCCGTCGCTATGATTAGCAGCCACGAATGGAGAGTGCTAACAAGCCCTTTGTTCTGAAGTAAACCCCTTATTCAAAAGCTTTAGGAGTCTTGTTCTATGAAGATTCGTCCCCTTCATGACCGCGTGATCGTGAAACGAGAAGAGGAGGAGCGCAAGTCCCCCGGTGGCATCGTGATTCCGGATACCGCCGCGGAAAAACCCGTCTTCGGGAAAGTGATTGCCGTTGGCAAGGGCAAGATCTTGGAAAGCGGCGAAATCCGCCCGCTCGATCTGAAAGTCGGAGACAAGATCCTGTTCGGCAAGTACAGCGGCACCGAAGTGAAGATGGATGGCGAAGAGCTGGTCGTCATGCGTGAAGAAGACGTGATGGCCGTGGTTGAAGGCAAGTAGCCGCAACGCTCATCGGTCTCTCGCTTGAATTTCCAGCTAATCAAAATTTCTTAGAGGTATCAGCAAATGGCAGCAAAAGACGTACGCTTTAGCGACGACGCACGGTCGCGCATGTTCAAAGGCGTGAATATCCTGGCGAATGCCGTCAAGGTCACACTCGGCCCGAAGGGCCGCAATGCGGTTCTCGACAAGAGCTTCGGCGCCCCGACCGTCACCAAGGACGGCGTTTCGGTCGCAAAGGAAATCGAACTCAAGGACAAGTTCGAAAACATGGGCGCGCAAATGGTCAAGGAAGTCGCGTCCAACACCTCCGATGAGGCCGGCGACGGCACCACGACCGCGACCGTTCTCGCGCAAGCGATCATCCGCGAAGGCCTCAAGGCCGTCGCCGCGGGCATCAACCCGATGGATCTGAAGCGCGGCATCGACCAGGCCGTCATTGCGGCGACCGACGAGCTCAAGAAGCTCTCGAAGCCCTGCAAGGACCCGAAGGCGATCGCGCAGGTCGGAACGATCTCGGCGAACTCCGACGAGAGCATCGGCAAGACGATTGCCGACGCGATGGCGAAGGTCGGCAAGGAAGGCGTGATCACGGTTGAAGAGGGTTCGGGTCTGCAAAACGAACTCGAAGTGGTCGAAGGCATGCAGTTCGATCGCGGCTATCTGTCGCCGTATTTCATCAACAACCAGCAGAGTCAGAGCGCCGAGCTCGACAAGCCCTTGATCCTCTTGGTCGACAAGAAGATCTCGAACATCCGCGAATTGCTGCCGCTGCTCGAAGCGATCGCCAAGGGCGGCCGCCAGCTGCTGATCGTCGCCGAAGACGTCGAGGGCGAGGCGCTCGCGACGCTCGTCGTCAACACGATCCGCGGCATCGTCAAGGTCGCCGCAGTCAAGGCGCCGGGCTTCGGCGATCGCCGCAAAGCCATGCTCCAGGACATCGCGGTCCTCACGGGCGGCACGGTGATTTCGGACGAAGTCGGCTTGTCGCTCGAGAAGGCGACGCTCAACGATCTTGGCGAAGCCAAGAAGATCCTCGTCGAGAAGGAGAACACCACGATCATCGACGGCAACGGCAAGGCGGCGGACATCAAGGGCCGCGTCGACAGCATCCGTGCGCAGATCGAGGAAGCGACTTCCGATTACGACAAGGAAAAGCTCCAGGAGCGCGTCGCGAAGCTCTCCGGCGGCGTTGCCGTGATCAAGGTCGGCGCTGCGACCGAAATCGAAATGAAGGAAAAGAAGGCACGCGTTGAAGACGCTCTGCACGCGACCCGTGCGGCCGTCGAAGAAGGCGTGGTTCCGGGCGGCGGCGTTGCGCTGATCCGTGCGTTGAAGGCGATCGAAAAGCTCGTCGGTGCGAACGAGGACCAGAATCACGGCATCAAGATTCTGGCGCGCTCGATCGAGGAGCCGCTGCGCCAAATCGTCGCGAATGCCGGCGAAGATGCGGCAGTCGTTCTGAACCGGGTCCGCGAAGGCAAGGGCACGTTCGGCTACAACGCGGCGACCAGCGAATACGGCGACATGATCGAAATGGGCATCCTGGATCCGACCAAGGTCACGCGTCTGGCTCTGCAGAACGCGGCGTCCGTGGCGGGCCTGCTGCTCACGACGGAAGTCATGATTGCCGAATCGCCGAAGGACGAAGAGCATGCACATGGCGCCCCGGGCGGCGGCATGGGTGGCATGGGCGGTATGGACATGTAAAACCTGCCGTAAGCGGGTAACTGTCGAGAAAGAGCGGGCTTCGGCCCGCTCTTT
>CAWALM010000008.1:0-257291 GCA_963782845.1 uncultured Gammaproteobacteria bacterium
TGCTCGCGGGGATGCAGGACTCGGTGTTGCCGATCGTGGTGGCCCACGGCGAGGGCCAGGCCGAGTTCGCCAAGGCGCGGAAGCCGGGCGGCTGCTGTCGAACAATTGGTCGCGCTGCAGTACGTGGATCATCGCGAGCGGCTGACGGAACAATATCCCTTCAATCCGAACGGATCCGCCCTCGGGCGTTGCCGGCCTGTGCAGCGCGGACGGCCGCGTGACCTCGCTGATGCCGCACCCAACGGGTGTTTCGCAGCGTACAAAATTCTTGGGCGCCCGCAATGGGGCGAGGACGGCGGCTGGACGCGCCTATTTCGCAACGCGCGCGTGTTCGCGGAGCTAGCCCGAACGCTCGCCATGGCGCACGGGCGCACGGGCGCTGCGCGGCGACTCGGCTCAGGCCTTGTTTCGCTCGGTGCCGGCACCACGAACTTGCGAAAGGTCATCGCCTGCAACAGCCGCGCCTTGCGCACGAAGGTCTGGTAGAGCAAATCGCGATCACCTCCAGCAGAATACCCGCGCGTTCCGCGTCGAGATCGGGTGATGCGGCCAAGGGTCGCTGTCGCTGCCGAACAGAACGGCTCGCATGCTCCGCAAAGGTCTCGTCGTCGAGCGCGGCAAGGGCGCGAATTTCCTGCAGCGTGTCGAACAGTTCGAGCTTGCCGCGTTCACCGAGTTCGCGAAACAGGGATTCCGGCGGTGCGCCGGCTCATCGCGCCGAACGCGTTGAAGCAGCCGGCCGCGTAGCAAGTGAGCGCCTCCTTGAACAGGGCCTCGGCCTCCTCCGGCAGGTAGGTCAGCGGAAAATTTTCGCGCGCCCGCTCGATCTCGGCGTAATTGCCGCGCGAGCTCCATGCGCCGCGCCGTGAAGCCCGGACCGCGAATTTGAGGAATACGGGTTCGCCGCAGGCGTCGCAGCGAACACGATGCCGATGTGCTTCGGGCGGCGGTGGCTCAGTTCTTCGAATTCGGCGTGCGCGACCGCCGTGAGGTGGGTCAGCGTCTGACAATGCGGGCAGGTCAGCGCGATTCCCTGGTATTCGACGTGCAATTCGTCCTGGCTGTCGATGAACATGGTATGGTTATCCTGCGAGCGGTTTGTACCGGATGCGATGCGGCTGCGCGGCGTCCTCGCCCTTGCGGCGCTTGTAGTCCTCGGTGTACTCCTGATAGTTACCTTCGAACCACACCACCTGTGAGTCTCCCTCGAATGCGAGAATGTGCGTCGCGATGCGATCGAGGAACCAGCGATCGTGCGAGATGACGACTGCACAGCCGGGAAAATTGCCGAGCGCCTCCTCGAGAGCCCGTAAGGTTTCGACATCCAAATCATTGGTCGGTTCATCGAGCAGCAGCACATTGCCGCCCGAACTCAGCACCTTGGCGAGGTGCACGCGGTTGCGTTCGCCACCGGAGAGCTCGCCAATCAGCTGCTGCTGCTGCATGCCCTTGAAATTGAAGCGACCCACGTAGCCGCGCGAAGGGGTCTCGTAGTTGCCGACCTTGATCGTGTCGAGGCCGCCGGAGATCTCCTGCCACACCGTGTTCTTGTCATCAAGGGACTGGCGCGACTGGTCCACGTAGCGCCAAGTTGACGCTCGGTCCCACGCGGATCTCGCCGGCGTCGGGCTTCTCGACGCCCGGCGAGCATGCGAAACAGCGTGGTCTTGCCGGCGCCGTTCGGGCCGATGATGCCGACGATGCCGCCGGGCGGCAGATTGAAGCTCAAGGAGTCGATCAGCAGCCGGTCGCCGTAGCCCTTGCGCAGGCCCTGCACTCGATGACCAGATCGCCGAGCCGCTCGCCCGGCGGGATGTAGATCTCGTTGGTCTCGTTGCGCTTCTGGAATTCCTGCGAGGCGAGCTCCTCGTAGCGCTGCACGCGCGCCTTGGACTTCGCCTGGCGCGCCTTCGGGTTGCTGCGTACCCACTCGAGCTCGCGTTCGAGCGTCTTCGCGAGCGCGTCATGCTGGCGGTTTTCCTGCGCGAGGCGCTGCTCCTTCTGCTCGAGCCAGGAGGAATAATTGCCCTGCCAGGGGATGCCGTGGCCGCGATCGAGCTCCAGGATCCACTCCGCGACGTTGTCGAGAAAATACCGGTCGTGGGTCACCGCGATGACGGTGCTCGGGTATTCCTCGAGGAAATGCTCGAGCCACGCGACCGATTCGGCGTCGAGGTGATTCGTCGGCTCGTCGAGCAGCAGCATGTCCGGCTTCGAGAGCAGCAAGCGGCACAGAGCGACGCGCCGCTTCTCGCCGCCCGATAGTTTGCCGACGAGCGCCTCCCAGGGCGGCAGACGCAGCGAGTCGGCGGCGATCTCGAGCTTGCGCTCGAACTCCCAGCCGCCGACCGCGTCGATCTGGTCCTGCATCTTGGCCTGCTCTTCCATGAGCTTGTTCATTTCCTCGTCGGACATCGGCTCGGCGAAGCGGTCGCTGATCGCGTTGAACCGATCGATGAGCTTCTGCACCTCGCCCACGCCCTCGCCGACGACCTCGCGCACCGACTTGCTCTCGTCGAGCTGCGGCTCCTGCGGCAGATAGCCGATCTTGATGCCGGGCTGCGGACGCGCCTCGCCTTCGATGTCCTTGTCGTTGCCCGCCATGATCTTCAACAAGGTCGACTTGCCCGAGCCGTTCAACCCGAGAACGCCGATCTTGGCGCCCGGATAGAAGCTCAGGGAAATATCGCGCAAAATGATGCGCTTGGGCGGCACGACCTTGCCTACCCGGTTCATGGTGTAAATGAACTGAGCCATTAGCAACCTTCAGTGTAAGTGCGGCGACTGCGCGGTGGGTTCCGGGTCGGAATTATCCGCGACAACGCCCTGCTTGTCACGGCCGAGGCGGTTCGCGACGGGCCTGGGATGGGCCCTGGAGCGCGTTTCCTGCTAGGGATCCGCGGCCGAATCGACTACACTTAACGGCTAATTTGGCACTCAATCGTGGGCGGCCAGTTCCCAGGAGACCTTGCTACATGTTCAATGCGCAGATGACTATTGCCGGCTTCGACCCCGAGCTGAACGCAGCGATTTCAGGCGAGCGGCAGCGTCAGGAGGATCACATCGAATTGATCGCCTCGGAGAACTATGCGAGCCCGCGCGTGCTCGAGGCGCAGGGCTCGGTGCTCACGAACAAATATGCCGAAGGCTATCCCGGCAAGCGCTACTACGGCGGATGCGAATTTGTGGACATCGCCGAGCAGCTGGCGATCGACCGGGCCAAGCAGCTGTTCGGCGCCGACTACGCCAATGTGCAGCCGCATTCGGGTTCGCAGGCGAACGCCGCCGTGTATCTCGCAATGCTCAATCCGGGCGACACGATCCTCGGCATGAGCCTCGATCACGGCGGGCACCTCACGCATGGCGCCAAAGTGAATTTTTCCGGTAAGTTGTTCAAGGCGCTGCAATACGGCGTCAAGCCCGACACCGGCGAGATCGACTATGAGCAAGTCGACCGGCTCGCGCGCGAGCACGGACCGAAGCTCATCGTCGCCGGCTTCTCGGCGTATTCGCGCGTCATCGACTGGGCGCGCTTCCGATCGATCGCCGATTCGGTCGGCGCCTATTTCATGGTGGACATGGCGCACGTCGCCGGACTCGTGGCGACCGGCGTCTATCCGAACCCGGTTCCCTTCGCCGACGTCGTGACGACGACGACGCACAAAACGCTGCGCGGTCCGCGCGGCGGCCTGATCCTCGCTCGGCCGCATGCGGAGCTGCACAAGAAATTCAATTCCATGGTGTTTCCCGGCATTCAGGGCGGCCCGCTGATGCACGTGATCGCCGCCAAGGCGGTTGCGTTCCGCGAGGCGCTGCAGCCGGAGTTCAAGTCATACTGCCTGCAAGTGGTCGCGAACGCGCGCGAAATGACCAAAGTGCTGCAGTCGCGCGGCTACAAGATCGTGTCCGGCGGCACTGACAATCATTTGTTCCTGCTCGACTTGATCGATAAGAACATCACGGGCAAGGATGCGGACGCGGCCTTGGGACGGGCGCATATGACCGTCAACAAGAACGCCGTTCCCAACGATCCGCGCCCGCCGTCGATTGCGAGCGGCTTGCGCATCGGGACGCCGGCGGCCACGACGCGCGGCTTCAAGGAGGCCGAGGCCCGGCAGCTCGCGAACTGGATCGCCGACGTGCTCGGCCACATGGGCGATGAATCGGCCGTGGAGCGCGTGCGCTCCGAGGTGGTGGCGCTATGCAAGCGATTCCCGGTCTATGCATAGCTGCGCATTGGGCTGCGTCGGGACCTGCGTAAGCTGCCCCGATGCATTGTCCATTTTGCGGCCACACTGAGACCAAGGTCATCGATTCGCGACTTGCGGGCGAGGGCCGCCAGATCCGCCGACGGCGCGAATGTCTGTCGTGCACCGAGCGCTTCACGACCTTCGAGGAGGCGGAGTTGCTGCTGCCGATGGTCGTCAAGAGCGATCAAAACCGCGAACCGTTCGACGAGAACAAGCTGCGCGGCGGCATGCGCAAGGCGCTCGAGAAGCGTCCCGTGAGCCGCGAAGCGATCGAGGATGCGGTGGCCCGCATATGCCACAAGCTGCGCAGTCTCGGCGAGCGCGAAATCGCTTCGCGCACCATCGGCGAGATGGTCATGGAGGAGCTGCGCCACTTGGACGAGGTCGGCTACGTGCGCTTCGCGTCCGTGTACCGCAGCTTTCAGGACATCGAGGCGTTTCGCACCGAGATAGACCAGCTGCGCCATCATCGGCGGCGCCGCGAACCGAGTGCGAACCAGTTGCCGCTGCTGCCCGCCGGCGATCTCGGCGGCAAAAAGAAATGAGCGCCGAGCCCGCCGCCGAGGACACGATGCAGATGGCGCGCGCGCTGCAGCTCGCCGAGCGCGGTCTCTATACAACCGACCCGAACCCGCGGGTCGGCTGCGTACTGGTGCGCGACGGACGCGTCGTCGGCGAGGGCTGGCATGCAACGTGCCGGCGAGCCGCACGCCGAGGTGCTCGCGCTGCGTGCGGCGGGCGAGGAGGCGCGCGGTGCGACGGCCTACGTGACGCTGGAGCCCTGCAGCCACACCGGGCGTACGCCGCCGTGCGCCGATGCGTTGATCGCGGCCGGAATTCTCGAGGTGCACTGCGCGACGGCCGATCCCAATCCGAAGGTCGCGGGCGCCGGCATTCGCCGCCTCCAGGATGCGGGCATCGGCGTATCGGTCGGAATGCTCGGCGCCGAGGCCCGAGCGCTCAATCCCGGTTTCTTTTCCCGCTTCGAGCGCGGCCGTCCCTATCTGCGGCTCAAGCTCGCGATGAGTCTGGACGCGAGAACCGCCCATGCGAGCGGGCTCAACGCGTGGATCAGCGGCGAGGAGTCGCGCGCGGACGT
This sequence comes from uncultured Gammaproteobacteria bacterium, assembly GCA_963782845.1. Classification (GTDB taxonomy): domain Bacteria; phylum Pseudomonadota; class Gammaproteobacteria; order Steroidobacterales; family Steroidobacteraceae; genus Bog-1198. The sequence goes on from CAWALM010000008.1 coordinate 5,350, forward strand.
GCAATTCTGGCGCGCGCGCAGCTCGGCGGTGCTCACGGGTGCCGGAACGGTTCGCGTCGACGATCCGCGGCTCGATGTGCGCCTCGATTACGGCCGCTGGGTGCGCCAGCCGCTGCGCGTACTGCTCGACCCTTCGCTGTCGTGCCCGCCGACGGCGCAGAATTTTCGCGCCGGCGGCGCACTCGTGTTCGCCGCTCCCGATGCGTCCGCTCCCGATGCCTGGGCGCGCTGCATCTTTGCGCGTCGAGCGTGTCGCGCGCGCGACGGCGGCCTGGATCTCGACGCGGTGCTGCGCCGGCTGGCTGAGTTGGAAATCAACGAGCTGCTGGTCGAATGCGGTCCGAGCTTGGCGGGCTCCCTGCTGCGTGCGCGGCTCGTCGACGAGCTGCTGCTGTACGTCGCCCCGGCGTTTCTCGGCGCCGATGCGCCGCCGCTCGCGGCGCTGCGCGGTTCCGATGCGATAATGCCTGCGTTCGAGTTCCAGGACATGCGGCGCATCGGCGCGGACCTGCGCCTCACGTTGAAACCGAGGAAGTCCTGATTATGTTCACCGGAATCGTCGCGGCGACCGGCAAGCTCGTTGCGAATGCGCCGCGAATGGCGGTGATCTGGAGTTGGGGTTCGACGCCGGGGCAACTCGACCTCGGGCGCATCGCTATCGGCGACAGCGTGAGCGTGCAGGGCGTCTGCCTGACCGTGACGCGCAAGGAGCCGAGCGATATTCTTCGCCGACGTGTCGCGCGAAACCATGGACAAGACGACCTTGGGCGCGCTCGTGCTGGGCTCGCGCGTGAATCTCGAGCCGAGTCTGCGGGCCGGCGACCCGCTCGGCGGCCATCTCGTCAGCGGCCACGTCGATGCGGTGGCGGAACTCGTGAGCCTGGAGCCGGACGCGCGCTCCTGGCGCCTGGAGTTCGCGCTCCCCACGGCGCTCGCGCGCTTCGTCGCGCCGAAGGGTTCGATTTGCATCAATGGCGTGAGCTTGACGGTCAACGAGGTTCGCGGCGCGGGCTTCGACGTCAACATCATTCCGCACACCCATCGAGCGACGACGCTCGGCGAACTGAAGGTCGGCGACCGCGCGAATGTCGAGATCGACGTGATCGCGCGATACCTGGACCGACTCATTTCAAAAACCAAAGAGTGAAACGACCAATGGCCGGCTTCAATACGATCGACGAGATTCTGGAGGACATGCGCCGCGGCAAGATGGCCGTGATCATGGACGACGAGGATCGGGAGAACGAAGGGGACCTGGTCATGGCCGCGGCCTGCGTGCGCGCCGAGGACGTCAACTTCATGGCCCGCTACGGCCGGGGGTTGATCTGCCTCACGCTGACGCGCGACCACTGCCGGCAGCTGCGCCTGCCGCTGATGGTCAGCGACACCGACAGTCTGCACAAGACGAACTTCACGCTGTCGATCGAGGCCGCCGAAGGCGTGACCACCGGGATATCGGCGCACGATCGCGCGCACACGATCCAAACCGCCGTTGCCGCGGGCGCACAGCCCGAGGATCTGCGCCAGCCGGGCCATATTTTCCCGCTGATGGCGCAGCCGGGCGGGGTCCTCACGCGCGCGGGACACACCGAAGCCGGCTGCGATCTCGCGCGGCTCGCAGGATTTGCGCCCGCGGCCGTGATCGTCGAGATACTCAACGAGGACGGTACGATGGCGCGCCGTCCCGATTTGCAGCTCTTTGCCGAGACGCACCGGTTGAAGATCGGCACGATCGCCGACCTGATCCGCTATCGGCTCAAGAACGAACGGTCGGTCGAGCGCATCTACGAAGAAGACGTCGACACGGAATACGGTGCGTTTCGGCTGCATTGCTACGAGGATCACGTCCACAAGAACGTGCACATCGCGCTCGTCAAGGGCGACCTTAATGCGGAGCCGCCGCCGCTCGTGCGGGTCCACATCAAGGAGACGCTGCGCGACGTGTTGGGCGTGCGCAGCGACCGGCTCGGCTGGCCGTTGCGTTCGGCGATCCGGCGCGTCGCGAGCGAGCCGTCCGGCGTCATCGTGATTCTGCGGCCCGACGAGAGTCCCCGCGACTTCATGGACAGTGTGCGTTCGCTCGATACGAAGGCGCCGGCGGGCAAGCGCGCCGCGGGCGGCACGGTGCTGCGGACGTACGGCATCGGTGCGCAGATTCTCAAGGACCTCGGCTTGAAGCGCATGCGCGTGTTGAGCGCGCCGAAACAACTGCAAGGGCTCGCGGCTTTCGACCTCGAGGTCACCGAGTACGTACACGGCGGGGAATGATGGAACCGAGGAGCATATACTTTGCCGACAACGGATCCCGAGGATTGCAATCGTGCCCACTGATCAGCCGAGAATAATCGAGGGAGATCTTCGGCCGGCGATTTGCGCTTTGCCTGCGTTGCCGCGCGCTTCAACGAGTTCGTCGTCGAGCCCTTGCTGCAGGGCGCCGTCGAGACGCTCAAGCGCCACGGGGTGCCTGCCTCGCAGATCGACATGGTTCGCGTGCCCGGTGCTTTCGAGATCCCGCTGATCGTGCGAAAACTCGCGCTGTCGGGAAGGTACGATGCGCTGATCGCGCTCGGCGCGGTGATTCGCGGCGATACGCCTCATTTCGATTACGTCGCGGGCGAATGCGCCCGCGGTCTCGCGCAAGTTGCGCTCGATTGCGGATTGCCCGTCGCGTTCGGCGTGCTCACGACCGACACGGTCGAGCAGGCGACCGACCGGGCCGGCGGCAAGGACGGCAACAAGGGCGCCGATGCCGCGTTGACGGCAATCGAAATGGCCAATCTGCTGCGCCGCCTGGGCCCCTAGGCGATGGGCGCCAAACGGCCCGCGGCCGATCGCCCCGCCGCCGCCGGCCATCGCGCGCGCAGTCTCGCGCGGCGCCTCACCGTGCAAGCGCTTTACCAGATCCAGATCAATCCGCGCTCCTGGCAGGATACGCACCAGCAATATGCGGCGGATCCGGAGGCGGAGCGCGTCGACCGGACGTATTTCAGCGAGTCTGTTGCAGGCGATCGCGCCGAACTGCGATGCGCTCGACGCGCTGATCGCGCGCCACTCCGAGATTCCTCCGCGTGAACTCGATCCGATCGAGCACGCGGTGCTGTGGCTCGGCGTGCATGAATTGCAATCAGCGGCCGACGTGCCGTACCGCGTGGTGCTCGCCGAGGCCGTACAGCTCGCCAAGCAATTCGGCGCCACCGATGGGCACAAGTTCGTCAATGCGGTGCTCGATCGGGCGGCGCAGGAGCTGCGGCCGCAGGAATACGGACAGAGACTCGATTGACGGGAAGCCTCGGTGACACGGCCTTGAGCATCGGCGAGTTCGACATCATCGAGCGCTACTTTTTGCGCGGCGGCGACGGCGCGCGCGGCGGCGAGCGCGTGCCGGCCGCGCGCGGCGTGCTGCTCGGCATCGGCGACGATGCCGCGCTACTGCGGGTTCCCGAGGGCTGCGATTTGGTCGCGGCCGTCGATACGATCGTCGCCGGTCGCCACTTCCCCCTCGATGCAGACGCACGCTCGATTGGTCATCGGGCGCTCGCGGTCAACCTCAGCGACCTTGCAGCCATGGGCGCGACCCCTGCGTGGGCGACATTGGCGCTGACGCTGCCGGCGGCCGATCCGAGCTGGCTCGAGCGCTTCGCCGCGGGATTCTGGGAACTCGCGGACCGCTCGGGGGTTGCGCTCGTCGGTGGCGATACGACCGGCGGCGCATTGACCGTGAGCTTGCAGCTGCTCGGGAACGTGCCGCGGGGCGCCGCGATCCTGCGCAGCGGCGCCCGTCCCGGCGACTGGCTCGCGGTCACCGGCACGCTGGGCGACGCCGGCGCGGGTCTTTGGCTGGCGCAGACTCGCGCCGCGGATGCCCCAGTGCAGGACGCGGCGCTCGCGCGCGAACTGCTCCGGCGCTTTGAATACCCCGAACCGCGGGTCCGATTCGGTTTGGCGGCGCGCGGTATCGCGAGCGCCGCGATGGATATCTCAGACGGCCTCGTCGGCGATTTGCCCAAATTGGCGGCGGCCAGCGGAGTTTCGGCGCGCATCGAGGTCGATCGATTGCCGCTGTCGCGCGCGCTATGCGCGCTCGCAGTGCCGCAACAGGCGCGCGACTGGGCGCTCGCTGCGGGTGACGACTATGAGCTGTTGCTCGCTTTGCCGCCGAATCGCTTCGAGGAGCTCGCCGCGGCGGCGACGGGAATGGGCCTCGCGCTGACCGTAATCGGCGAAGTGGGCGCCGGGACCGGTGTGACCTGGGTCCTGAACGGCCACCGCTACGTCCCCGGGGTGCAGGGATACGATCACTTTCGCTGACCTTAGGACCCAAATCACAGTTTGCGCTCCACCGGCCCAGTATCCTGGCGGGCAATTGTTCGAAGCTACGCGCCTCCGCACCTGGGTCAAACTTGAATATCGCCCGTTCTAAAACTATTCCCAAGTCGCAGAGCGGGAACCCGCCCTTGCCTGAAAAGATCGGCAAGTATCTGATTATTAACGAGGTCGGACGCGGCAGCACCGGGGTCGTGTATCTCTCGCACGATCCTTATTACGGTCGGGACGTCGCGATCAAGGTCTACAACGTCGATTCCAGCGGCGATGAGAATCGCAAGCGCATCGCGCGCAAGATGTTCCTGTCCGAAGCGCACATGGTCGGCATGTTGCAGCATCCGAACATCCTGCCGATCTACGACGCGGGCGAGGAGAACGGCCACTGCTATATCGTGACCGAACATGTGCACGGCGCGCGTACGCTCGCCGCGTACTGCCGTCCCGACAACCTGCTGCGCATCGACGACGTGGTCGAGCTGGTCTATAAGGCCGCGCGGGCGCTGCACTACGCACACAGCCGCGGCGTCATCCATCGCGACATCAAGCCGAGCAACATCATGCTGACGCTCGACAGTGACGTGCGCATCATCGATTTCGGCATTGCGCTGGTCGCCGACTCCGAAATATCGCGCATCGAGGGCATTGCGGGCAGCCCGTCGTACATGTCCCCCGAGCAGGTCCAATCGATCGAACTCACGAATCGCTCGGACTTGTATTCGCTGGGCGCCGTCATGTATGAACTCCTGACCGGCACCCGGCCGTTTCGCGCCGGCAATCTTCAGAAGCTGTTGCATCAGATCGTCTACGCGACGCCGCCGCCGATCCACACGCTGCGCCCCGAGATCCCCGAGGAACTCGAGAACGTGACCGCGATGGCGCTGCTCAAGGATCCCGAAAAGCGCTATCGCACGGGCTTGGATTTTGCGGCCGAACTGACCCGCGTACACCAAAAACTGCGCGCCCAATACAATCGCATCGACCAGCAGGAGCAGTTCAGCCTGCTACGCAAGCTGAAGTTCTTCCACGAATTCTCGCACGGCGAAATTTGGGAAGTGCTGCGCGCGAGCAGCTGGCAGGACTACGCGGCCGGCGAGGAGATCGTCAAGGAAGGCGAGATGGACGACCGCTTCTACATCATCGTGCAGGGAAGCGTCGCCGTGCAGCGGCACGGCCGAGCGCTCGGCTACCTCGAGACCGGCGAATGCTTCGGCGAGACCAGCTACGTGCGCGGCGCGAAACGCACCGCGACGATCACGGCCGCGCGCGAGGTCACCGTCATGAAGGTCAGCTCGACGCTGCTCGAGCAGGTGTCGGCGGAGTGCCAGCTGCGGTTCAATCAGGTGTTCTTGCGCAGCATCATCGGCCGTCTGCAGACCGCCGAGTCGCGGATCTAATTCAGCTCGCCGCGTCGACGATTCGCGGCAGGCGCGGCCGCCACCACGCGTCGATCTGCGCCTGCACGGACGCGAGATCCAGCCCCGCCTCGCGCAGACATTCGTCGCGCGATCCATGCGCGATCGGCGTATCCGCGATGCCGATCTGCAGCAGCGATACGCGGTGGCCTTGCGCGGCTAGAACCTCGGCGACCGCACTGCCGGCGCCGCCGGAAATCGCGTTCTCCTCGAGCGTGATCAGATGGTGATTCTTGCTCGCGACGCGGTCGATCAAGTCCTCGTCGATCGGCTTCACGAAGCGCATGTTCACGACCGTGGCGTCGAGCTGCTCGCCGATGCGCTCCGCGGCCGCGACCATGCTTCCGAACGCGAGCAGCGCGAGACCGCTGCGCCCCTCGCGGACCACGACGCCGCGCCCGACCGGCAAGGCGTGCATTTCGTTCTGCACCGGCACGCCGGGACCGGTGCCGCGCGGGTAGCGCACCGCGGCGGGCACATCGAGCGTGGTGGCCGTGAACAACATCTGGCGGCATTCGTCTTCGTTGCTGGGCGCCATGATCACGAGGCCCGGGATACAGCGCATGAACGACAGATCGTAGCTGCCTTGGTGCGTGGCACCATCGCCGCCGACGAGTCCGGCGCGGTCGATCGCAAACACGACCGGTAGATTTTGCAGCGCGACGTCGTGCACCAATTGATCGTATGCGCGCTGCAGGAAGCTCGAATAGATCGCCACGACCGGCCGCATGCCCTCGCAGGCGAGACCCGCCGCAAACGTGACCGCGTGCTGTTCCGCGATCGCCGACATCGAAGTAGCGATCCGGAAATTTCTTCTCGAATTCGACCAGGCCGGAACCCTCGCGCATTGCCGGCGTGATTGCGACGATGCGCGGGTCGCGGGCCGCCATGTCGCAGATCCATTGTCCAAAAACCTGCGAATAGCTCGGTCCCGTGCTCTTTTCCTTGAAGATCGTGGCACTCGCCGGATCGAAGGGGCCCGGGCCGTGCCATTTGATCGGATCGGCCTCCGCGGGCGCATAGCCCTTGCCCTTGCGCGTCACGACGTGCAGCAGCTGCGGGCCTTTGAGGTCGCGCATGTTCTCGAGTGTCGCGACGAGCGCATGCAGGTCATGCCCGTCGATCGGCCCGATATAGTTGAGTCCCATTTCCTCGAACACGGTGCCAGGCAGAATCATGCCTTTCATGTGCTCTTCGGAGCGGCGTGCGAGTTCCCAGACCGTCGGCATCTGCCGCAGAACCTTCTTGCCGCCCTCGCGCAAGCGTCGCGTAGAGCTTGCCGGACAAAACTCGCGCGAAATAATTCGACATCGCGCCGACATTGTTCGATATCGACATGTCGTTGTCATTGAGAATCACGAGCAGGTCGACGTTGAGGCTGCCGGCATGGTTGATGGCCTCGAATGCCATGCCCGCCGTCATCGCTCCGTCGCCGATGATCGCGACCACGCGCCGCTTCTCGCCGCGCGCCGCGGCGCCGATCGCCATGCCGAGCGCCGCGCTGATCGAGGTGCTCGAGTGGCCGACCCCAAAGGTGTCGAACTGGCTTTCCGAGCGGCTCGGGAACGGCGCCAAGCCCCCGTGCTGCTTGATCGTATGCAGCGAGTCGCGGCGGCCGGTCAGCACTTTGTGCGGATAGGCCTGGTGACCGACGTCCCAGACCAGGCGGTCGTCGGGCGTATTGAAAATATAGTGCAGTGCGACGGTCAGTTCGACCGTGCCGAGACCGGCTGCGAAGTGGCCGCCGCGCTGGCTGACCGTATGAATGAGGTAGTTGCGCAGTTCGTCGGCGAGCGGCATCAGTTCGGCGCGCGACAGCCTGCGCAAATCGGCGGGTGCCTCGATCTTCGAGAGCAGCGGAAAGTCGTCGGCAAGTGTCATATGAAGCTTAGTTTACAATGTTGACCGCTTAAACTCGACGATCGACCACGTAGCGCGCAAGCCACGCCAAGATCTGCGCGCGCGGGCCCAGGGGGATCAGCCTTTCGCAGGCGCGATTCTTGAGCGCTTGGGCGCGCTGTTTCGCCCCTTCGAGCCCCAGCAGACTCGCGTAAGTCGGCTTCGACTTGGCGGCGTCCGCGCCGACCGTCTTGCCAAGATCGCGGGTGTTCCCTTCGACATCGAGAATGTCGTCCTGAATCTGAAACGCGAGGCCGATGTCCTGTGCATACCCGTCGAGGGCGTCGTGCGCTTCGGCGGCGAGCTGCGGCACGGCCGCGGCCGCGAGCAATACGCTCGCCCGGATCAGCGCGCCGGTCTTGAGCCGGTGCATGGCCTCGAGCTCCTCGAGGCTGAGCTCGCGTCCGACGGCTGCAAGGTCCAAGGCTTGGCCGCCGGCCATGCCGGCCGTGCCGCTGGCATCGGCCAGGATGCGAACCATTCGCAGCCGGGCTGACGGCGTGATGTTCGGATTGCTTTCCCGCGCCAGCACCGAGAATGCGGCGACCTGGAGCGCGTCGCCCGCCAGGATCGCGGTTGCCTCGTCGAAGGCCCGATGCGTCGTCGGTTGGCCGCGGCGCAGATCATCGTCATCCATGGCCGGCAGGTCGTCATGCACCAGCGAATAGGCGTGAATCAGCTCAACCGCCGCCGCCGGCGCATCGAGCGTTTCGGCGTCGATCCCGAGGGCTTCGCCCGTGCAGTAGACAAGCACGGGCCGCAAGCGCTTGCCGCCGCCCAGCACCGAGTAGCGCTGTGCGGCATGCAAACGCTGCGGGATGGCATCGCTGCTCGGCAGTGCGGCATCGAGTACTCGCTCGATCCGCGCCTGGTAGTCGCGTATTCGAGTTTCGATCAAATCCGTGTTCGCGCCAGCGGGCGCCGCTTTCTCAAGTTTCGTCGGGATTGAAGGTTTCAACGACGGATTCACCGGATTTCTTGAGCAAAATTTCGACTTTTTGTTCCGCTTCCTTGAGCGCACTCTGACAGGTTCGCGTCAGCATGATGCCCCGCTCGAACGCGGCCAGCGACTCTTCCAGAGGCAGGTCGCCCCGTTCCAGACGTTCGACGATCGCCTCGAGATCGCGCATGGCGGCCTCGAAATCGACCGGTTTGGCTTCCTTTTCTGTTTTTCTGGCGACCATGTTCTAGCGAACGGTACACATGCGCCGTAACCAGGTCAAACCGCGGCCGAAACGGGACGCCGGCGGCTCCGACACGGCACGGGGCGCGCCCCGGGGCAAACAAGTTTGCGAAGTCGTGAGGCGCGTCACATGCCCCGAGGCAGCCAATGCGTTTGATTTAGGTAACATTGCGGGCGAGGAAGCCACATGCCACGTACGGTCGGAAGAGCGCTATATCTTACTTTGGTTTGCCTCGCCGCAGTCGGCGCGGCAGGCTGCAAGCCGCCGCGCGTGCCGCCTCCGACGGTCACCGATCTCATGGAAGACCGCGTGACCCTCGACGGCATCGTCATGAAGTGCAACAACAATCCGCGCATGGCCAAAACCGACGTCGAGTGCGAGAACGCACGCATCGCGATTGACCGGCTCGCCGCTTCCCATGAGCCCGACGACGCCGCAAAGCGCGAAGAGGAATTCGAGCGCAAGCGCGAAGAGCTGCGCATTGCACAGGAAAAGGAAAGGGCGGCCAAGGCAGCGACACCCAAAGTGGATGCCTATCACCTGCCGCTCGTGCCCGTCGAACCGCCGGCCGCCTCCGTAGCGCCGCCGCCCGCCACACCGGACACCCCGGTAGTCGGACGAACCAACTAGCGGATCGAGGCCGGCCTGATCGCCGCGTCCTGGCTCTTGGGATGCACCACACGTTTCTGGATTCGACATAAGAATCTATCGCGGTTTTTCGCTACGCTCGACGGCAGGTTCATCGAAAGCGGTCGATACCCTGGACTAATGCCTTCCATGACGCGCGACCCATCGCTAGCGATTGCGACCGATCGATCCGACGGCGAGGAGATGCCGCACACGGATCTCGCGGCGCAACTCGCCATGATGTTCCGCGCGCTGTGGGCCTCGCGCGTTCGCACGACGCTGCTCGCGCTCGCGGCGACAATCTGCCTGGTGGTCATCATCACGGCCTATGGCCAGACGCGCCTCAACGACTGGAACAAGCCCTTTTACGATGCGCTCGCGCGCCGCGACCTCGGCGAATTCCTGGTGCAACTCGGTGTCTTCGGCCTGATCGCGGGCACGCTGCTGATCTTAAACGTCGGTCAGCGCTGGCTCGTCGGAATGCTGAAGCTCAAGCTGCGCGCCGGCCTCAGTCACGACCTGATCCATGAATGGATGCGGCCGCGCCGCGCGTTCCGGCTCGCCAACGCCGGACCCGTGGGCGTGAATCCAGATCAGCGCTTGCACGAGGACACGCGCCACTTGACCGAGCTGTCGGCCGACCTTGGGGTTGGTCTGTTGCAAGCGTCGATTCTCGTCGTGATTTTCGTGCAGGTGCTCTGGGCGCTCTCGAGCGGATTCGCGTTTCGCATTGGCGATCACGATCTTGCGATACCGGGATACATGGTGTGGGCAGCCTTCATCTACGCCATCTCGGCGTCGATCTTGAGCTACTGGGTCGGCAGGAGTCTCGTAAGCCGCAATGCCGAGCGCTATGCGCGCGAAGCCGATTTGCGCTATTCAATGGTCCGGGTCAATGAGCACATCGACGCCATCTCGCTCGCCTCGGGCGAAGCGGACGAGGCGCGGCGGCTGGAAATCGATCTCGCGGCGGTGCTCGGCGCGATGCGCCGGCTGGTGACCGGACTGACGAATCTCACGTGGGTCACCGCCGGATACGGCTGGTTCACGATCGTCGCGCCGATCATCGTAGCGGCGCCGATTTTTTTCGCCGGGAAGGTTTCCTTCGGCGGTCTAATGATGGCGGCCGGCGCATTCAACCAGGTGCAGTCCTCGCTGCAATGGTTCGTCGACAATTTCAGCGTGATCGCCGATTGGCGTGCGACGTTGCTGCGGGTCGCGAACTTCCGCCGCGCGCTGCTGGTCTCCGATACCCTGCACGAGGTCCAGGATCAGATCGCAATCGCCGAAGGCGAGCCCGGCAAATTCGGCGTCGATCATCTGGAAATCGCGTCCCCGGCCGGCTGCACGATGCTCGAGGAGGCAAGCATCGAGATCCGGGCCGGCGAGCGCGTTCTGATCGTCGGCGAACCCGGTACCGGCAAGACGCTGCTGTTTCGCGTCTTCGCGAATTTGTGGCCTTGGGGTTCGGGCACGATCCTGCGTCCGGCGGGCGAGTCGATTCTGTATCTGCCGCGCGTGCCGTATTTGCCTCCCGGTAGCTTGCGGGGCGTGCTGGCCTATCCGCACGGGGTCGAGAAATTCAGCGAGCGATCCTTCGTCAACGCGCTGGCGCGGCTGCGGCTCAAGCGTCTCACGCCGCTGCTGGACGCATCGCGCCGCTGGGAGCGCGAATTGAGCGAAGAGGAACAGCAGCGGCTCAGCTTTGCGCGAGTCGTGCTGCAGGCGCCCCAATGGGTGGTTGCCGATGAGGTGCTCGATGCGCTCGATGTCGACACGCTGGCCCGCGTCATGGAGATCTTCACGAAGGATCTCAGGGAGACCGGCCTCATCCACATCGGTCGCGCCGAGAACCGCAAGCATCTTTATTCGCGCGTACTGCATTTGATCAACGACCCGACGGTACGCAGGCTTGCGCGCCTGCGGCTCGCCATTGCGCCGGTCGCGGATTCGCCCCCCCTGCCGCAGGCCGCCAACTGTCCGTAGAATGCAGGCGCTTGCGATGCGCCCACGTCGAGCGCATCGGTACGGTTCGTCATCGAGGAAACCGCATGAAATCGATACCGGTCGGAGCCACGGGCTCGTTCAGTCTCATCGTCGCGCCCGATCAGCTCGCCAACCGATTCAAGGACGCGACGCTGCCACCGGTGCTCGCGACGCCCGTCATGATCATGATCATGGAGAATGCGGCGCTCAATGCGATCAAACCCTACCTCGACACCGGCGAAAGTGCGCTCGGCACGCGCGTCGATGTGCGCCATCTGGCCGCTACACCGGCAGGCCGGCGCGTCACCGGCGAAGCGACGGTGACGGCGGTCGACGGGCGGCGCATCGAGTTCGCGATTCGAGCGGTCGACGGGGCCGAGGAGATCGGCGTCGGGACCCATGAGCGCATGGTGATTCAGTTCGCGAAGTTCTGCGAGCGGCTCAAAGCCAAATTCAGTTAGCAAGGGCATCGACGCCGCGCGCATGCTTCTTGGATTTGGGGACGCGGCTCCGTCAGACGATCGATCCGGGCGGCTTGAACGCGAATGCGAAGAATGCGGCGACTCCGAGCAATGCAAATGCGACGAGATAGTTCCACGCGAGCTTCTCCCGCAGAAACAAGATCGCGAATGCGATGAACACCGAGATCGTGATGACTTCTTGAATGATCTTGAGCTGAAATCCGGAATACTGCAGGTAGCCGTAGCGATTGGCGGGAACCGCCAGACAATACTCGAGGAACGCGATTCCCCACGAGACCACGATCGCCTTCCATAGCGGCCAATCGTGGCCATACTTCAGATGGCCATACCAGGCGAAGGTCATGAAGACGTTGGAGATCATCAGCAAAATGAGCGTGCGCATAAGTACTCGCTGTTGAACGTTTCGCGGCGTCGCAGACGTTCTAGGAGAATCCAACCGTATCAGTGCCGGTTCTCTCGCGCCACTTTGCCATATCGACGCCTTTGATCAGTAGCCACAGGCAGAGCGTCGATTCGCCGACGAACGGCGGAATCAGAATCTCGGGAGATATGCGGTCGAACAGCGCGGGCGCGAACAGCGCCGCGAAACAGCCGACCAAATAGCAGCCGCCCGCGATCTGCATCAATAGCCCGACGACCTTCGGCAGATAGCGCGACCTGATTATCAGGTAGCCGTCAACGAGGCAGGCGCAGCCGAAAAAAATGAGCGCGATATTGAACGCGATATCGTGCGATTTCAATGTCAGGTAGGCGAGCGCCTGCAATTGTCGCGGATCGAACGCCGCCAAGTAGGCGGCGTCGTCCAACGGAGCCGTGTAGGCGAGCAAGTACAGCTTGCTGACGGCCTCGACCGACAAAGAAACGAGATTGAAGAATACCGAGACGAGAACCAGCGATTTGCTGACCGGCTTCAGCAGAACGTAGAAGATCATCACGAGCGGCAGCGCGCACAGCGGAATGATCGTATCGGCCGCGACGCCGACGCGCCACAGCGATCTGGACGCCATGATGTTATGGGCCGTCGCCGCAGCATCTCCGGAGATGATCAATTGGTGGTTGACGAATCCCTCGGCGAACATTCCGAGAACGATGATCACGACGTACAGCGCGCCGCCGGCGCGTGCATAGGTTTGAGGGGAGGCAGTCATGTCTTGATGATCCACGTTCTGAGGGTTCGCGAGCTTTCCGGACGTCGCCGCATGGGGTTGCTCGGCATGCGCTGTTATACCTCATTGCCGGCGAGCGAGGCTGGGGTTCGCGATGGAGTGCTCCACAGCCGGCGCGGGTGTCGAACCGACCAGCCACAAGAACACCGCCAAATCCCAATGCGCGAGGATCGGGATCAGGCCCCGGTCGATCAATGAGTGTGGCGGCCGCGAGGCGGTAACGACGAGTCGAACGAGCATGGCCGACGCATAGAGGATCGCCAAAGCCCTGAGGCGCTTCTTTACCCGCGGGCTCGCTACCCAGAATGGGCCGCTCCCCCGTCGATGGCCGCTCGCGATGGCCGCCATCCACGCGACCAGCATCACTTGCAGCGGCAATAGCAGCGGATAGGGGATCAAGCCCGACTCCCAGGCCGAAAAGCGCGGCAGCCACGGCGGCGCCAGCAATCGCACTTCGATCTGTCCGACGACGCGCATGACGAACAGCGCGAGGCATAGCCATAGCGCCTGACGACGGCGACGATCCATGGCGCCGGCCATCAATCGGCCTCCCCGGAGAATAGCCGCGCGTAGTGACTCGACCAATCGCTCATGAAACGGCCCTCGGGATCCCAGCGGCGTTTGCGCCGCATGAATTCCGGAAACTCCGGGTAGCAGCGCAAAACTTGGTCGCGCCGTGCGAGGCGGTGGTAGGTCAGGAAATAGCTCCCGCCTTGCTCGATCGCGCGGTCGATGAGCCGCCGAAATTCCTCGGCGGCGCGGGCTTTTCCGCCTTCGTCGTGGTTCACGTGGAGGTTGAATATGACGCAGGCGAAGTCTTGCTTGGCCCATTTCAAAAATGCGTCGGCGTCGCGCTGAATCAAGCGGATCGTTCCATAGATGAAATTCACGTCGTGGGCACGAAAATCGTCGCGGATCGCCGCCATCAGCGCGATGAGACGATCGCGCGGTACGTAGAGCTCCGTGATCATCTCGGACCCGGGAACGCCGACGCCGATATGGCGGTCGAGTGCTTGGTGGTAGTCGTCGAGGTAGATGTTGAGCTGGTGCGTGTCGTTCCAGTAGATCTGTCCGCTCGAGCGCAGGTAGAAGTCCGCAAACTCCAGGTATGCTCGATGCTTGTTGACGTGCGCGAGGTACAGCAGCCGGCGCCAGTCGGCTTGCGACAGGCGAACTTGGTTCGCCGGAATCGGAGTTTCATTGTCGACCGGCCGGTAGCAGGAGAAGACCCCGTCGGACAGGAACCCTGCCGTCCTCGGGTCGGTTGCGAATTGAAAGTCGCCGAACGTGTAGCCCTCGGCGATGCGCGCCCGGAAGGCCGACATCAATTCCGGCAGCGAAAGCAGACCGACCACCCGTTCGACCTTTTGTCGCCGCACGAGCTGCAGCGTCACGGCGACGACAACGCCCAGCAGACCGTAGCCTCCCACGACGAGTGCGAAGAGATCCGGCTCGCGTTCGCGCGAACAAAGCAGGGATTCACCGCAGGCGGTGACGATGTGTACCGCCACGACGTCGACGGAAAAGGGCGGGCTCGCCAGGCACCGACCGTGGATATTGGCGGACACCGCACCGCCGATGGTGAGCTTGTCGGCGCCGGTTTGCTTCTGGCGAATCCCCCACTGCACAGCCTCGCCTGCCTGCAGCGACAAATAGCCGCGCATGAGTTCGGGCCAGGTCGCACCCGCTTCCACGGTCAGCAACCCTTGTTCGCGGTCGAACGCCAGGATCCGGTTGAGCCCGCGCAGATCGAGCACACAGCCGGCGTCGCAGAATTGTTGTCCGCCCATCGCGTGCCGACCGCCGGCGATCGAGACCGGGATTCCGCGCCGCCGCGCCTGCATCAGGGCGGCCGATACCTCGCCGATCGAATTGGGACGCAGGTAGAGCGCGGGCCGGCACGAATTCAGGCGGGCGTGGACATCGTTGAGCACCGTCATGTTCAGCCGAGCAGGGCGGGGTCGGTGATTGGGCCCAAGCTTGCGTTTATGGCGTGGCTCGGTGTGCATGCTCGATACTCCCTGTGCGACCGCCGGAGATTGGCGACGGTCACGATACGCGCGCACGACGCGCGTGCCTCACGGATCAACGCAGGTATCGGCCGGCGCGACCCGGGGATTTATCGAGCAAGACTTCGCGGGCAGCGAACTCTGCGATCGGCGAAGCGAACCGCGGCTACGGCGCTTGCGTCGAGCCGCTGGAAATGGGAGCCGCCGGTTTCACGTAGGTGTCGAGCCAGCGGCTCATTTCCCACAACATATGCGACAAGCTTTCCTGGGCCTCATAGCCGTGCGCTTCAAGGGGCAGGAAGACCAGGCGCACCGTGGCGCCGTGGCCCTTGAGCGCTACGTAGAACCGCTCGGACTGGATCGGAAACGTGCCCTGGTTGTCGTCCGCCTCGCCATGGATCAGCAGCAGCGGCGTCTTGATTTTGTCCGCGAAGCTGAACGGCGACATCTTGAAGTAAACATCGGGCGCCTCCCAGTAGCTGCGCTCTTCGGCCTGAAAGCCAAAGGGCGTGAGCGTGCGGTTATAGGCCCCGCTGCGTGCGATGCCCGCGCGAAAGAGGTCGCTATGCGCGAGCAAATTCGCGGTCATGAACGCGCCGTAGCTGTGTCCCATCACGGCGACCCGCTTCGGATCGACGACGCCGAGCGATGCGCCGTAGTCGATCGCTGCCTTCGCTCCGGCCACCAATTGTTCGACGTAAGTGTCGTTCGGCTGGGCGTTGCCTTCGCCGATGATCGGAATGCTCGCGTTTTCCAACACCGCATAGCCGGTTGCGGTAAAGAAAATCGGCGAGCCGGGGCCGATCCGCGGAAATCGATCCGGCGAGCCGCTGACTTGGCCAGCGGTGGCCCGGGTCTTGAATTCTGCCGGGTAGGCTTCCATCAGAGTCGGCAACGGTCCCTGCGACTTGTCATAGCCGGCCGGCAGCCACAGCGTCGCCGTCAAATCGACGCCGTCAGCGCGCTGGTATTTGAGCAGCTGCTTGGTCGGCAACTGGATTCCCGCATAGGGCGACGGAAAATGCGTCACCTGTTGCAGCGGCGCACTCTGATCAGCGGCTTGGGACAGCGCGGCGACGAAGAAGTCGGGCGAAACGGTTTCGCTCTCCACGCGAATCAACACCTCGTCATCCGAGAGCAATGATGCCGGCTCCGCGTACATCTTTGGCGGCGACCGCCACAGGATCCGCTCCTCGCCGCCGCCGATCGGCATGGCGCCGACAAACGGCCGATCGCCGTCCGGGGTCGCGCCCGCGGAAAAGAAAAAGACGTTCTTGGCGTCCGCGGTCAGTCGCATGATGGGCTTCCCCTGCGCATTCACGGTCGAGACCGCGTGACCGGGACTGTGATACCGATCCTGAGAGGAGCCTTCATACAGCGTGGTCGGCTTGGCGGGGGCCGCGCTTGGATCAAAAGTGAGCATTGCGATGCGCCGGTCTGACCAACGCGTCTCGGTTGCCATCGCCAAATGATCATTGGCCCATTCGACGCTGCGAAACCGCATCGGCAATTCCAGCAGCGTGACGCCCCGACCCTCGAACGGCGCCGACAGTTCGACGAGCCGGTCGCGGACCGCTGCTGCGAGCTTGGGGTTGCCGCCGTCGCCGGCTTCGACCCATACGAGCGTTGCGGGTGCGTCGCTGCGCCAGCGGTAATCGCGCGGACCTGTCTGCACGGCGTCGAAATCGATCGGCAAAGTGTCCAGCAGCGGGTGGTCCGAAAGATCCTTGAATTCGCCGCTGCGCAACGTGACCACGGATACTTTGGCCGGGAAATACTCGAACGGCAGCGAATAGCTGAACGGGCGATGCACCGATTCGACCAGCGCAAAGCGTCCGTCGGGCGAGGGCTGCGCACCCACGATCAGTCCGCTCGGGGACAATCGATGCGCCGCACCGTCGAGCGGCACGATCGCGAGATCCGAGCTTGCGTAGTACTCGAACAGCGCTGAATCGGCGGGCGTCTTCAGCAAGTCTTCGAAGGTGCGCGCGGGCGTGACTTTGCCGAGGTTTTCCTCGACGTTCGGCCCCGCGGGAACCTCGCTCGATGCGGGTGCGGCGCCGCGTCGAGCAGGGACGAGTTTGCAGAGCAGCGCCGCAGAATCCGGCATCCACTCGCACGGCGCACCGAGCACCGCATTCAATCGATAGGCGCCCAAGCGGCGCGCCGACGCGCTCGCCACATCGACGACCCAGAGCTGCAGTCCGGCGTCCGGTCCGGCCTGTTTTTGCACGAAGGCGAGGTGCTTGGAATCCGGCGACCACATCAGATGGCTGGCTTTGAGTTTCGGCGGCAGCCCGGCAATCGAGCGCCGCGCCTCGCCGCGGATCGGCTGCAGCGAGAGATCGACGATCGACACCTCGCGGCTCGGTCCGTTGGTCGCGGGGTTGAAGCGAATCCCTGCGAGCCGGTAGCGCGGCTGCGCGACCTCGGCGATCGTCGGAAACGTCTGCGGCTGCTCGACCAAAAGCGTCGAATGATCCGGTGACAGCAAGACCGCCGGCGCTCGCGGCGCGTCCAGCAATGCCTCGATGGCGGCGGGAGGCTTCTGATAGGTCAGCACCGTCTGCGCAGGAGTGCCGCTCGCGAAACAACAAAGCCACAGCAGCGCCGTCGTCATTCGTTTCATCGACCACTCCCGGATTCGCCAACGCGGCCGCTATGGTAACGCCCAGCCGCGATCGGGCGCGGGCTTTTCCCGCCGCTCTGCAGCCGCAGCGATTCGATTGATCGCCCCTGCCGCGATTGGGAGCAAGACATTTTCCCTCCAAGCAGTATCATATGGCGGTTGCAAGGTGCCGACGACGCTCCATTTCGACGCGATCGGCGTGCAATGCGGTCCGAACGCGGCCGCAAACGGTCGTCCAGGGAGGGTGCAGCCGATGAGTAGGATTTATTGCGGGCCGCGAAACGTCACCCATTCGGGCGTCGCCCGCCGCGGCGGTCAGGCGGCCCATGAGTGACTTCCCCAATGATTCGGACGGTGATTCGCTGCGGCGCGTTGTGGAAAGCGGCTCCGACCTTTCGCAGCCGATGAGCATCGATTTCATCGTCGACGCCCCGAATGAGCAGGCCGCGCGCCTCATTGCCAAACTGGTTACCGCCGAAGGCTTTGATCCGTCGCTTTCGGACAATGGCGGCGCCGCGTCCTGGAGTGTCTTCTGCTCCAAATTCATGCTCGCGACCTACGAGGCCGTCGTTGCGGCGCGAACGCAGTTGAATGAGATCGCGCGCGCGCACGGCGGCCGCTGCGACGAATGGCAGACCTTCGGCAACGCCTGATCGGGACCGCCCGCGCGCGCCGCTCGCGCGGCAAAATCGTGACGGATTCGTCAAAAACCAACCGCCGCACTTTGTCGAGCGGGGTGTTCGCCGCATGATGGCTTGCGCGGAGCCTCAATAGCGCGACCGATGCCGATATGGTCGATCGTCGGCCGGCAATCGTTGCCGCATCGGCGATCGCGCTCCGGCGCAAGGAGTCTGGGATGACGATTCGTGCACGCAATTGGCTGGGACTCGTGCTGCTCGCGGCCTCTGGTCCGTTGGCGGCGTTGGATGCGCCGTCGAGCCACATTGCGATGCCCGGCGGGGACGAATTGTGGATTTCGATCCCGGCGGCTTGGAACGAGAAATTCGAGTCGCCGAACACGCAGACGCCGCCGAGTGTCTGGTTGACTCCGCGCGAGGGGGTGTCGTTCAATGTGCTGATCACACCGCTGTCCGGCACGACGGTCGGTGCGGCGATGGCCGACGACCAGAGGCTGCGTGCGATCGTCACGTCGGCCTCCAGAAACGCGCTGGCGCGATCGGTCGAAATGTCGATTCCCGTGCATGAATTGTCGGGGCCGAAGGTTTACGGCTTCTATTTCTTCGCGACCGATCGGGCGCCCGCGCCGGGTGAATGGAAATACATGACGACCGGAATGATCAACATTGATCGTGTTCCATTTTTGTTCACGATTCTAACCAATGACGGCCAGGAGGCCGTTGCCAAAACCGCGCTCGATCTGATTCGCGCGGCGACTTACCATCAATCGATGTAGAAGCTCGCGCCGCGGCCGGCCGGTCGCGTTTCACAATACTGCTGTTAACACTGCACCTTCGGCGCTCGCCGCTCGGATTCACGCTCATCGGATGTCGCTGATTCCGACGCTGACGCTGTTCGAGGTGGAGCTCACGAGGGCGGGTGCAGGGGAGGAGGAGAAGAGGCGCTTCTCGGACGCTGCGGTTCAACAGCTCGGGCTGTTCTCGCAGGCGGGCGGCCAGATCCTGTTCGGCACCGACGTCGGTTATATCGATGCGGTCGATACGACCGAAGAGTATCGCCAGATGGGCCGCGCACAAGGGCCGCATCGCGAAGGGTATGGATGCGGACCTCGTCGTGCTCGATGGCGACCCGGCGACGGACGTGACGGCCTATGCGAAAGTACGTATGACGATTCGCGGCGGCCGGCTGATCTTCGATGCGCGCAATACGCCGTCCTCGTGATCATTGTCGGGCGCAAAGTGCGGCGAGATTCGAGAGGGTGCTGAGGTTCCTCGCAGTTCCCGAACCGGCTGCGGGGATCCGCAATCTGGATTTGCCCATCCCGTCGGGGTAATACACATAGATCTCGCGCCGACCGAGGTGCATCTGCTCGTTGCTGCGGCCGCGCGCCCCGGACAACGCGTCGGCGGGTGGCTTTTCGCGCAGCAAAATGCAGTACGTGCGCCTGGGCTCGAGCTGCGCGAACGGGTTATTTGCGAGGATCGAGCGTATTTCCGCGGCGCTGCGCACGAATACGCCGACCGGTTTGCCGCAGAACGCCAGCAATCGCTCGGCGATCTGCGCCTCGAGTTTTGCGGGTGTTGCGCTCGAGCTGAATACGACGTTGCCGCTCGCGATGTAAGTCTCGATCCGCCCGAAGCCGAGTTCCGCGCAGATCGCACGGAGGTCGGCCATCCGCAGTTTTCCAGTCCCGCCGACATTGACCGCCCGCAGTAGTGCGACGTGGATCGTCATGTTGGGGGCGAGGATACTGCAGGACGACCAATACTCGCTTGCCGGCCGATCGGCGCCGATCGGCCCATTCGCGGCGATCCGCGCTAGCTCTTTTGAGCAGACGCCGCCATCTCCTCGGGACTCACGTCGCGGACATGCTGCGCAAAATACCAGCAGTGTCCTTCGGGATCGACGGCGCCGTAGCGGCGGTCGCCGTAAAACTCGGTTGTCGGTTGCTGCGAGATCTGCGCGCCGGCCTTGCGCGCGCGATCGAAATGCGCGTCCACGTCGTCAACATACACATAGAGGTTCTGCGTCGCGTGGCCCAAGTGCTTCGGATTCCTATAGTCGGCACTGGGACAACCGAGCATGATCATGCCGTCCGCGAGCCGCATTTCCGCGTGGGCAATTTTTCCGCCGGGACCCGGCAACCGAAAACTTTCTCGGAAACCGAATGCCTTGGCGAGAAAATCGATCGCCCCGCCGACGTCCTCGTACAGCAGGTAAGGCGTGATGCGCGGGGTGTTTTCGGGTGGATTCATGGGCATGTGCGACTCTCCTGGTGCTGGATTGGCCGGCATTGCGCGCGGCACCCGTGATGCAGGCATGAGGCACCGCGTCGGCCGGCGTCCAATCTACTCCGGGACCACAAAGCGGGGAAGCCGGACTCGCTTCCGCCGGCGCGACTCGGCGCGAGACGTTGCGACGACCGTTACCGGGAGGGGATTGCGACCTGGTTCATGACCGCCAGGCAGTGGCTGAGATTATTAAGCACTTGCTTAACTAATTATTCATACTATACTTAAGCATATGCTTAACAAAAGCGACGCACTCGACCTGACCTTTCAAGCACTTGCCGATTCGACGCGGCGTTCGATACTGGCCCGCTTGAGCCGCGGACCGAGTTCAGTCAGTGAACTCGCACGGCCGCTCTCGATGTCGCTGCCGGCCGTCATGCAGCATTTGACGGTATTGGAGGATTCGGGACTCGTGCGCTCGGTCAAGGTCGGGCGCGTTCGCACCTGCCGCATCGAGCCGAAGGCGCTGAGCGTTGCGGAACAATGGATCAATCACCGGCGGCTGGAGTGGCAGGGCCGCTTCGACCGGCTCGGCGAATATCTGGAAACCCTCAAGCAAGAGCCAGGAGAATCCGATGGCACAGACCAATAAAAATACGCCGAGCGCCGCTGCGCAGCCCGCGCCGCTCGTGGTTTCGCGGCTGTTCGCGGCGCCGCGCGAACTGGTTTTTCGCGCCTGGAGTTCCGCCGAGCATCTGAAGCGCTGGTTCTGTCCGGCCGGCTACAGCGTGCCGGCAGCGGAGGCGGACTTTCGGGTCGGCGGCGCTTTCATCATCTGCATGCGCTCACCCGAGGGTCGCAATCATTGGACTCGCGGAAAATACACCGAGATCGCCGCAAAGACGCGGCTCGTGATCGACATGAATGCGACGGGCGACGACGAGCGGATCTTGTTTCGTGCGCACACGGTCGTCGCATTCGCCGATGAGGCGCACGGCACGCGGCTCGAGGTGACCCAGAGCTACACGATCCTCGACCCGCAGGCGATGTCGATGGTTCAAGGCGCGCAGCAGGGGTGGGCGCAAACACTCGATCGGCTCGCACAGGAGCTCGCGCGCATGGAGCAGTCGGCGCCCGCCAACCGTTCGGTCGTGCACGCGACGTTTTCCATCGAGCGAACCTACAGTGCGTCGCCGGCTCGAGTGTTCAAGGCGCTGTCCGATCCCGCCGCTAAAGCCGGATGGTTTGCGGGCGGGCCCGGCCATACGATAGTCGCCCGAGAAATGGACGTGCGCAACGGAGGCCGCGAACATGTCAAAGGCCGCTGGGACAGTGGCGTCGTCTCGTGCTTCGATGCGGTGTACCACGACGTCGTGCAAGACCAGCGCATCGTTTATTCCTACGTGATGCACATCAACGAACGGAAGATCTCGGTATCGATGGCGACGATCGAATTGCAGGCCGCCGGCGCGGGGACGCGTATCGTGATGACCGAGCAGGGCGCGTTCTTGGACGGCTATGACGATGCCGGCTCGCGCGAACAGGGCACGAATTTTCTGCTCGATGCGCTCGGCCGGTCGCTGCAGGACTAGCCCGACTATTGCGCGGCGACTTCGACGCGCGTGTCGTTGTAGCAGGCGCCCTCGGCGAGGTCGGCCTTGTGCGTCGGGGCAAGCGCCGAAACGGTCTGTCCGTTGGGGCTGGTGCGCAACCATGCGCCCTTGTCCGAGCTGACCACGCCGGGGCGCACCGACGCGGTGACGCGCAGTCTCAGGAACACCTCGCCGAGCTCGTTCCACACCTTGACGGGCGCGCCGTCGGTGAGACCGCGCGGCTGCGCATCCGACGGGTTCATCTCGAGCACGGGCGCCTCGTCATTGGCGGCGAGCCCGCCGAAGGTCGAGGTGATGCGTTGATCCGACGCCGGCGTAATGAGCGTCAAGGGGTACTTGGACGTGAGCGGAAGATAGCGCGGCAAGCTTGCCCCGTAGCGCGTGCCGAGCACCGCCGATTCCAGCTCAACCTTGCCGCTCGGCGTGCGCGGCGCGACGTTTTGGAAAAGCACCGGCTCGCTGCCGGAATATTCCATTTTGATCGCTCGATCGAGCGGCAGCTCGCTCGCGCGCAGCCCCTGCATGCGCGGATCATCGAGATTCAGCGCCGCATCCATGAGTTCGGCATCGGTGGCGTGAAATGCCGGATCGGTGAGGCCGAACTTCGCGGCGAGGCGGCGGAAAATTTCCGTGTTCGGCAGGCTTTCGCCGACCGGCGGTATGACCGGCTCGGCCCGCTGCAAGAACTGCTGGCCGTAGGCGGCGTAGAGATCGGCATGTTCGAAGTGCGTGCAGGCGGGCAGCACCACATCGGCGTATGCCATGGTGTCGGTCATCGCCACTTCGATCCCGACCGTGAACAAGTCCTCGCGCCGCAGTGCCCGCTTCATTCGATTCTGATCGGGGTGGACGACCAGCGGATTGTGGTTGTAGACGAACAGCGCCTTCAGCGGCGGATCGAGCCGCTCGTCGAGCAGCAATGCGCCGACGTCGATGATATTGATCGTGCGAGTCTGCGGCGCCACGAAGTCGGTTCGCGTGAGCCGGTCCGCGGCTTTCGGAAAGGCGTGGCCGGCGCCGCCCACGAGGCCTCCGCCGGCGACGCCGAATTTGCCGGCAAGCGCGGGCAGCGCGGCAATCGCGCGCAGTCCCGAGCCGCCGTTTTGGTTGCGCTCGAGTCCGTTGCCCCAGGCAATGACCGCGGGCGTCGCATCGCGATACCACTGGGCGAGCATGCGGATGTCCTCGAGAGGAACATCGCAGATTTCGGCGGCGCGCTCCGGCGGGTAGGCGCGGGCCGCGTCCATGAACGCCTCGTAGCCGAGCACGTGCTCCGTGATGAACGCTCGATCGAGACCGCCGATGCGCTCGAGTTCGACCGCAAGCGCCCAAGCGAGCACCACGTCGGTGCCGGGCCGCACCGCCAAATGCAGATGGGCCTGTTCGGCGACTTTGACGCGGCGCGGATCGACGACGACGAGTTTGGCGCCATGGTGCTTTGCCGCATTGATCTGGCGCATGAGGTGCAAATTGCAGCTCGTCGCGTTGTTGCCCCAAACGATGATGAGCTGCGCAAGGCTCACTTGCTGCAACGGAGTACCCGGGGTCGCGCCGAAAGTGCCGGAATAGGCCGCGCTGCGTATGCCGCCGCACAGCGGGCTGCGGCTCAGCAACGAGGCGCCGATCGCATGGAAGAAGCGCAGCGACATGGAGTCGCCCGCCAACATTCCGTGCGGGCCCGCATAGTTCAACGGCAGCACCGATTGCCGGCCGTAGCGTTCGATGATTCCCGCAACGCGCTCGTGAATCGTATCCAACGCCGTCTCCCAAGAGACCTGCTCGAACTGGCCGGACCCCTTGGGCCCGACACGCTTGAGCGGATGGCGTATGCGATTCGGGCCGTGCACGAACTCGGGGTAAAGATTGGCGACTTTGGCGCAGACGGCGCCGTGGGTGATCGGGTTGACCTTGGAGCCGCGTACCGCGAGCACTTGGCCGTCGGCCACCTTGACCGAGAGGCTGCAGGTGTCGGGGCAATCCAGGGGGCAGACGCTCGGTTTGACGTCGATCATGGGACTTCACTCGGAGTGTGGAGTGCGCAGCGTACCGCAACGGTCGACTCGCGGCACAGGATCACGCGGGCGGGTGCCCGAGACGGCCTCCCCTTGATTTCAGTGCCAAAAGTGCCGGTAGGATTTCTCGGTAATCCGAGGGGTAGGACTGAGTTTTTGTAGGCACCTCGCGCGACGAATGCAGCGATGGCGACTGGTGCGCATCGCGTATTCTCAGAATGGAGGACACGCGGCTGGGTCGAATTACATAGGGGTGATCGATGATTGAGTCAGCTATCAAGACCTACCTCGAGCCGACGCAAGAGGCGGGACGTGCTTTGTTTTCACGCGGCATTTTGGGCAGCGTCGTCATGCTCAATCTGTTGAAGTATCGCGCCGTCGCGGATTATTCGGCCACTCCGGAGCTAGCACCGGCCGCCGCCATTTCGGGCGAGGCAGCCTACCGGATTTATATGGAACACACACTTCCGCACTTGGAGAGATCCGGGGGCCGGGTGCTATTTTTCGGCCGTGGTGGTGCGTTCCTCATCGGCCCAAGCGAGGAGCGCTGGGACGCGGCAATGCTGGTCGAACAAAGCAGCTTGAGTGCGTTCTTGGCGTTCGCGTCAAATCCGGAGTATCTGGCGGGTATTGGCCACCGTACCGCGGCGCTCGAGGATTCGCGCTTGCTTCCACTCGTAGCCGAGCATGGCTAATCAATCCGTAGACATTGATTGGAGGCCCGGCAATGGTGCTGTCGCGACGCTTAACGATTGGACGGCGATGGCGCGGGGGGCGTTTGCGGCGAATATGGTGCGGGCGTGGCGGGCGGATTGGGAGTTGTTTGGGGTGTTTTGCCTGAAGCATGAGTTAACGGTGTTGCCGGCGTCGGCGAAGACGGTGCGGCGCTATGTGGCGACGATCGGGCGGGCGCATCGGGCGGCGGGGGTTGCGGATCCTTGCAGTTCGGAAGAGGTGAAGCTTGCCCTGAAGGAAATGTCGCGGCAGGTGCCGGCGCGGCAGCGGCAGGCGCGGGGGCTGGTGTGGAAGGAGATCGAGGAGTTTTTGGAATTTCGCCCAAGGAATTTGCGGGATGTGGGGGACCGGTGCTGATTGCGCGATCGAAGACGGATACATCGGGTGAGGGGGCGTCGGCGTATTTGTCGGCGTTGTCGATGCGGTTCGTGGCGGAGTGGGCCGAGAAAGCGGGGATCAAGGAGGGACCATTGTTTGTCCGGGTCGTGGGTTCTCACGGTGTTGGCGAATCGCTCACGGCGCAGAATGTCACGGCGATCTTTCGGAAGGTGGGGACGTGGATTGGGTTGGAGCGATCGCAGTGGGAGAGAATATCTGGTCACTCGGTTCGCGTGGGGGCGGCGCAGGATTTGTTGGCACTCAACATGGACTTGCCGTCGGTGATGCAGGCGGGGCGGTGGAAGGATACGCGGATGCCGATGCGGTACGGGGAGAAGGTGCTCGCGGCGCGAGGGGCTATGGCGAGGGCGGCGAAGCAGCAAGGCAGGACGTGAGCCGGTCTCGGAATAGCTTAGATTTCGGTGGTGTGTTCTGACACAAATCTTCCGACTGGCATACTGCGTCACGGATTCTTTAGCCTCGACCCGTAAAATTCGGCATTCCGGTGAAAGTCGGTGACGAGAACAGGGACATGCTCGACGACAAGCCAGCAACGGAGAAGACATCCAGGCCTCTCGGGGGATTTCTGGGCGGATTTCTTGCCGCAATTGCGTTGGCAGCCGCCGCGTTCTTGCTGTGGCAGCGCCTCTCACCCGCCACGACGAGCCCAACTGATGTGAAACCAGCGTCCGCGTTCGCGGCTCAAATTGCAGATGAAACAGCCCAATTCAATGTGAAGCCCCATACGGCTGTCCTGACCACCGACAAGGCATTGCGGGTGGCAACAGCGATACGGCATGGAGATTACTCGGGAGCCGAAACGCTTGCCAACGACGTCTTGGTGCACAGCACCCTGCAGGCCTGGGAGTTTCACCCGTTCGACCTGCTGATGATGGGTGTCACTTTGGGTAACGATCCCGATCTGCTCAAGAATCTGACAGCATGGGTTGAAAGTGACCCGGAGTCGGCAATCGCGCATCTCATGCGGGCTAAGTACTACGAACAAAGTGCCTGGGCGATCCGCGGAGAAGGGGCTTCCTCGACTATCTCCGATGAACACGTACAAGCATTTCAAGACCTACTGCATAAGGCGGACGAAGATGTCCGCAGGTCGATTGCGCTTAACCCCAACATTCCCTGGAGCTATCGGCTCTGGCTAAGCGTGGTGTCGGGCAACGAAAATACGCAGGAAATAGATGCTGCATTTCGGGCCAGCATCAAGCGCTTCCCGGGCTACTACCAGCTCTATCGGCTGCGACTGTATTCTCTGACGCCAAAATGGGGCGGCTCGGTCGGCGCAATGAAGCAGTTCGTGGATCAATATGCGGGACACGCGCCCGACAATTCGCCACTAAAACTGCTCTATTTACAGATGACCGCTTATCTCGTGGATGCGGCCTTTTACGAGTGTGATTCCCTGAATAATCAAGCCCTGACCGATTGTATGGGCGTCTACCTGAATCAACACGTCTCGACCAGCGTTTCCGATGGGGTAAAGAAGGCCGCGGGCATCTACCGAACTTCCGACCCGATTCAGTACAGCAATGCCGTCTGGCCGATTTTACAGCAGATAGTCGACATTCCCTACGCTGCCAAAATACTGAGCCCATTGCTGCAGGTCATTGCGGATGCGATGGGCAGCGACAATCAATTGATCCATGAGGCCGGGCACAACAACTTTGTTCTCGACGCTATGACCGCCCGCGTCTGGTCCGAACTTGGCTACCCAACCAATTCCAACCAGGCAAATGTCGACCAGAAATTCAAAGAGGCCTTGAGCGACGCCGAGCGCACGGCATTTCCCAACGAAGAAGAAAAGGATATTGCGATCGCTGGCATCTTTGACGACATGACTCAGGTTGCCAGAAACTACACCCAGTACGTAAGAATCATCGCCTACCACGATGCCGCCAATGCTGTCGGCGGCATCAACCATGGCGGCAAACAATTTTTCAAATGCTACGCATACTTTAAGCTCAATCACTTCCAAGACGCCGTGGATGAGTGCACCCTTGTTCTCAATACCTACGGCAATTCCCTTGATGCGCACTACTACCGTGCCAGAGCCAACGAGGGCCTGCGAAATTGGGATGCGGCGCTGGCAGAATTCGGACCGATTGCCGACGGCGAGAATAACTACATTCGCGTCGGCGCGGCGATCGATATGGGGCACATCAACGCACTTCGCGGCGATTATGCGGGGGAGCTTGCCGTCTTGGACAAGTACAGCTATCTCTTCGATGCGTCACTGCAGCCGCCGGATGACCTGGCACTGAGCTACAACAATCGCTGCTTCGCTCATATGAAGCTCGGTCATCTGCAAAAGGCGCTCGAGGATTGCAACACGTCGCTAATGTACGGTCGGTTACCCGATGCGCTGCAAAAACAACAACAATTGACCAAGATGTTGAAGAGCAGACCCACAACCTAGTTTGGCGCGACGCGAACTAACGCGATCTGGTGGCTGGGCAGGGGAAGTTGCATAGATCGGTTTTGGCGCTAAGATGCCTGCCTTTTATGGAGTTGGAGCAATCATGGCAAAAGCGAAGAAGAAGCAATTGGCGTGGTCACGGGACGATGTTAAGAGTCTGCGCTCGCTTGCGAAGGCGAAGCTGTCCGGACCGCAGATAGCGAAGAAATTGAAGCGATCGCCGGGAGCGGTGTCGCAGAAGGCGATGAGATTGGGAGTTCGATTGCGATCGATCAAGCGGAAGGCGGCTTAGCAGAGTTACAGAAGCTAAAGGGGCCCCTCGGGGGGGCCGATAAGTAGGTGCGGTGGCCTCTGCGGTAATCGCCATAAAGACGAGACGGGTTCACCAACAAAATTCGCCGCATTCATGGCGAGCGGGTTTACGGCTCCCAATGACCTGGGATGTAGTGCCACTTGTCTTCAATTTGATCCCAGCGGTCTGCGACCCAGTGCTTGCCACGGCGTTCGAATACCCAAGTGCCGCTATTCCATTGAAAGAAATGCCCGGTCCACTCCCAATGACCCGGTGCCCAAACGTAGCCGTCGCGATGCGGCGGCTCGTGTTCGACACGCGGTGCCGGCGGGGGCGTATCGGTGACAATGTCGGACCCCGCCGAGGCGGATCTGGGTGATAGCAACGCGCCGCCAACAATCAGTGCTGCCAGCATGCAGTTTTGTAGGGTGTTCATAGTCGGAATTCCCTTGGCCTGGTTCGGCCATCTCGCTAGGTTAAAGAATAATGATGAAAGAACGAACGATCGTGCTTTTATAGAACTGAAAGAATTCGACCTGGCTGTAGTGAAGATGATCATGGCGGGAGTCGGGTGGCTTACCGAAGCCGAAGAGAACGTCGGCTGCGATCGAGCAGAGATTCAAAAGCGGTCTGCGCGCGCTCTCCCGCACCGCGTTCGCGCAGGAGTCCTTGGGTCTGTTGATACATCATGGTGATGCCGTCGAACTCGTATCCAAATTGCTGCGGGTCCAAATCGGCTCGAAAGTGCCCTTCGGCGATCGCCATTTGGGCACACCGCGTCACGAAATTTCGCCAATCCTGTAGGGCGTGTACGATGCGTTCGCGCACGGGATGCCCGACGCGATTGTGATATTCGAGCGCAGCCTTCTGCAGCAAGCAGCCTCGCGCGTTCACCTCTCCGCGAATCCAATCGAGCTTTTTTTCAAACAAGACCCGCAAACGCGGCTCCCCGCGCGGCAAGGCGAGCGCCGGCTGGATGACGCGATCCGTGAATCGGTTGACCACCTCTTGGACCACCCCGAGCTGCAAGGCCTCTTTCGATTTGAAATGCGCAAACAGCCCGCTTTTCGAAAGCTTCGTGTCTTGTGCAAGCACCCCGATCGAAAGACCTTCATAGCCCACATCGCTGACGATGCCGAGCGCATGAGAGATGATCGTACGCCGGGTTTGCTCTCCCTTGGGTTGGCCTTTATCCCTTCTGCCAACCGTGGCAGTGGCTTGCGTTTTCGTGGTCGCCATGATACCCAGAATAGCACGATCGTTCGTTTTCGCAAGTCGTTGATGAAACACTCGTGTGCGGTCGCCCAAATCAAAAGAAGGGTGCCTCGAAGGGCCCCGAATTGATCACCGCGGCCGGCAATTTGTTGTTGCGGGTATCGCCGCCGTTATCGGGCGGCAACACGACTAGGCGACCGTCGACGGGGCGGAAGTGGTGCAATTCATGTCGGCGGAGAGTGCCGACGTGAGGCCGGGCATTCGGTGCCGGTTGACTCTGCGCGCACAAAAAAATGGGGGCCCGGAGGCCCCCAAAGAGCGCTGTGGTTAGCGGTTATTTCGATCGATCTTCTGTCGTGTCGGGTGGCAGAACCACCAATCGACCATCGATCGGAAATGCTCTCGGTTCGATCGAGAAGCCCGGGCCTTCCTTGTGCGGGAACGCGGCGCCGATGCGGGTCCACTTTTTTTGCGTCTTTCCGTCGCGCTCATACTCTTCGACGGTGAAGACGTTGAGGTGGATGGGCGTTGCGGCCGGAGCGGGTGCGACGGGCAGGCGGGCTTGGGTGGGTTGATTGCGATTGTTCATCTGCGTACTCCTAGTTAAGTGTTTGGACTTTGTATCGCCCGACGTTTCGAGCGATGGGCCGTGCAGCGCTCAGCGTATTAGCGGCGGCTGTCAATGGGTTGTGGAATAAATCGGCAGTTGATCGAGAATTGCACCGGCGGCGTGAAAAATTGGCCGGGAGGCTGGGCACGCCGACGGAGCGAAGAAGAAGAACACAAATAATCAACATCGGAGCGGGGCGAAGCTATCAACGACGGCTTTATGCCGCGAAACCCCATTGCAGAGGAGGCGGAGCGGACGACCGACGCGCGCTGGCGATCATGGGGCCATCGATGCTCGAAAGGGAGGAAGAGGAGAAGAACAGGCACTCTCTATATATAGGAGTACGGGACAAGGGCGGATCAAGCCGGCCGGGTGCGCCGACACCGGAACGAGCAGTCACCGAGGTAAGAGGCTCTCCAAACGAGAGGACATTTCCCGGGACGCCGTAAATCCGTCCCTGGAGGCTGCGGGCGAAACGTCCTGTTTCGCACGCCCCGCTCAACGTCCTCTCGCTTGGAGAGCCCCGGAAGCCACGTTGGCGACGTTCGCGACGAGGGCTACGAGGCTCGGCGATTGCGTACCTCGTCCAAGGTCGGTAGAGGCGACGGGCGGGGGTTATGTGCACGCGGGTGGTCGGGCGCCGAGGAGATCGGCGGAGGGAGCCGGGCTGCCCCAATTGGTCAGAATTGCGGCGCTGGAATGCCAAGGTCTTCGGCGAGCATTGCTAAAAGCGCGCGGGAGAATTGGGAATGATGAGATGTCGAGGCATGAGTGAACGCTTGTGGAGCACTTCGTGCTGAATTCGGCGCGCATCGTTTTGCAACGCATCCCGGGGTATTTGCCGGCGCTCGATGGTCATCTGCTCGATTTCGCTCCGCGGCGACAATTGGCGGGCGTGCGACGGTTTGCGGTGGAGTTCTTTTATTTTGGTGTCAAGGAGGCCCGTGCCTGTCTTTTCGTCGGGCTATTTTTTGCGGCGGTCTTTTCGGTTCCGCGAAGTGGCCTGTTTGGCATCCCTCGGTACGATGCGCTCTTGGTGATCGCGGTGGCCATCCAGGCTTGGATGGTCTGGGCTAAACTCGAAACTTGGGATGAACTCAAAGCGGTCTGCCTCTTTCACGTCATCGGCTTTGTACTCGAGGTGTTCAAGACTTCTGAAGCAATCCAGTCCTGGGCTTACCCGGACTTTGCCTATACCAAGGTCCTCGGGGTGCCGCTGTTCTCGGGCTTCATGTACGCGGCGGTCGGTAGCTACGTCATTCAAGCCTGGAGACTTTTGGACCTGCGTATCCGACATCATCCGCCGTACTGGATGGCGGGACTCATCGCGCTCCTCATCTATGCGAATTTCTTTACGCATCACTATATTGGCGATTACCGCTGGTATATCGCGGCAGTGACCATGGGACTTTATGCGCGCGCAACGGTGGTGTTTCGCCCCCTTGACCGGGATCGTCGCATGCCGCTCCTTTTGGGGTTCGTGCTCACCGGGTTTTTCATTTGGCTCGCGGAGAACATCAGCACGTTCTTCGGCGTGTGGAGGTATCCGAACCAGATGGGCGCCTGGGCAGTCGTGCACCTCGGCAAGTGGAGTTCGTGGTCACTGCTCGTCATCATGACTTTCACGATTGTTGCGAACCTCAAGCACATTAAGGAACGCATTCATGTACCGGCGTAGGCCGCCGCAATAGAATGGTGGGGAGTCCACAGGGGTTCGCTCTGATCGGGGGTTATGTGTAATCCTGGCTGCCAATTGACGGTTTTGCACCGGTAGTCGAGAAGGTGTAGCGTTGTCCCATGGCACGTTCTCTCGCGAACCTTGAGGAAGAAATCCGGGCGTTGAGCACCGCCGACAAGGAGGCGCTGTTGCGGTCCTTGTGGGCAGAATTGGATGGTCCGGCGGATGTCGACGTAGATGCAACCTGGCTTGCGGAGGCGCAGCGTCGCGATCAGGAATTGGACGACGGCCAAGTGCAGTCGTTGCCGGCGGACGAGGTGTTTGCGAGGCTCGAGACTTCACTGAAGAAATGACGCCTCGATTTCATCCGGCCGCCGAAGAGGAGTTGCTGGCCGCGATGAAGATTGGCGAGATGAGGGCGGCAGGCCTCGGTCGCGAGTTACTCCTTGAAGTGCGGCGCGTCGTGGCGCTTCTCGCACAAAATCCGGAAATCGGACGGCGCTTGGATCGGCACCGCCGACGCTTTCCGCTGACGCGGTTCCCCTTCGGCATCATTTATCGGGTAGATGGCGAGACGCTGCGCATTCTGGCGCTCGCGCACCGTCGACAACGACCGGGATTCTGGCGTGGTCGGTCCTGAGTTCGGCGATTCATCGGTGAGTCTTCCCGATGATGTGTTTCGATGTCTCAGCAAACGAATTGCAGAGCCTGATCGCGTTTCGGCGACTCGTCACCGCATATGCCAAGTGATTGCATGAGTAAAACCGCGATATTTTGTCCGAAGTGTCGATGGGTGCCGAGACCTTCTAGCCGGTGGGTGTGCACCGTGCAGATCGGCGGATGCGGAACGAGCTGGAATACCTTTGAGACTCGCGGAGTGTGTCCGAAGTGCATTTGGAAGTGGATCATTACGCAATGTCTTTCTTGCAAGCAGTTTTCGCCGCACGAGGATTGGTACCATGA
This sequence comes from uncultured Gammaproteobacteria bacterium, assembly GCA_963782845.1. GTDB lineage: Bacteria > Pseudomonadota > Gammaproteobacteria > Steroidobacterales > Steroidobacteraceae > Bog-1198. The sequence continues at coordinate 37,864 of CAWALM010000008.1, forward strand.
TCCGCTCAGCGAACCCGGTGAAGTCGCAAAGGCGGATGCCGAATTGGAAGACGCGCAAGTGGGCGCGGTGGTGCAGGGAGGCGGGTGATGACACCGAATAGGTCTACAACCACCGCCGCTGCGATCGCGGTCTTCGCGCTCCTGGCGGGCTCAGCGTTGGCACAGGCAATTCCGATCGAAGTCGGGACCTGGATGATCCGGGGAACGCCGGAGCAGAGCCGGTGGGTCGAGGTGCATCAAATTGAGCAGTGGAATGGCACGCAGCTATTTCACGTCGAATTATTGGGCCACAAGACTGGGGATCCTTCCTGGCAAGTCATTCATCTCGTGCGGCATATGGCGATTACGGAACAAGCGCTTCGGCGCAGCGTGTTGCGTAAATCGAGGGAGCGATCGGTTTATCCGGAAACGTTCGATGGTGCCTACGCGGTGTGGAAATCGCGTTTCGCGAATGGGCAAGCAGCGATCTGTGAGACGTCGGTCGAGGATTGCATGAAGCCATGACGATTAAGAGCGTCAGAATCTACTTCTACCCCGACGACAAGGAAGTCGAGCGGCGACTTTCTCAAACCCACTGGGGATTTGCCGAGTGGTTTGACCTGCGATTGAAGCCGATCCGGGAGCAACTGAAAGGCCCCGAGGTGAAGGGTGTCAACATTGTGAACTTTATGCTCCATGAAAATCCGGCTTATTGTTGGCGGCGGGATGAATGGGCGAAGCGCATGAACTCATTCGAATATAGCTGTGCATTCGATTGTAGCTCCCTGCTCGATCAGCCGCCGATTGAGAACATTGTGCGGCTCATGGCAATGACGGCGGAGTTTGCGTCGAAGGCGCCCTCTCCGCAGGTACTGGCTGTTGGTCAAGCGTTGGCTGCGCCGCTCACGGATGAAGAGCGTGCCAGCCTTTTGCCGTATTTACAGTGGCCGCGATCGGTCGGAAAGACGGGGAAGTTACTGGCGCAGCAGAAAGTGCGAAGGGACGGATTGATTTCGTGAAATCAGAGCTGCGCCCCGACCTTGAGCAGAAACGGCTGGCGATTGCGCGGATTCATAATCGGCTGACGATTAGCTTGCTGTTCGGGTTCATTGGGAGTTTGCTCGGGATCGTTATGCTGGTCCCGCGCCCATGGAATAAGGGCGCGATGATCGCGCTGGGCCTCGCGATCCTCGCTGCGGAATTCTATGCACTTGCACGCATCTTCCAGTACGACAAAGTGCTCTGCGAGCGGTTGGGCTTCCTGTGTCCGCATTGCGGCAAGCCGCTCTATGAACCGCGCGGATTTATCAACGTGACGGGGCGGTGTCCGAAGTGTGGGAAGAGCGTGGCTGCGGGAGAGTCTTAGATGGATGATCGGAATGGTGAAAAGAGATTGATTGAGGGAGTCATGGACAGGACGCGGCCCGGTTGGCGAGCACGCCAGGCGAGGCGCAAGAGTCCGTGGAATCTCGTGGGAATCCTCGTCGCGTTTGTCATCATGGGGTTTGCGGGATATGGTCTTTGGCTGGCCGCGTGGCAAATACACCTTCTCTTCTATCCGGAGCACGCTGCTCACGTCCGGGAATTCTGGCGGGCGGGCATTTCGGGTAGGGCATTTATTTCGAGTTTTCTAATGTCGATGCCCCTGTTCATACCCGCCATTTTCATTGGGCTCTTGCTCTCGAATTGCCTCATGTGGCTGATTCCCTGGGCAAGGCGCGCATTGGATGCAGAAGCCGCCGGAGATAAAGAGATGACGTTCAGCGGCGCGAATCGGGGATTAATCAAAGTCGGTGCAATCGCGTCTGGGGTCGCATTGCTCCTCGTGCTGATCGGCGCCGCGACTTTGTCGAGCCTACGGTAGCTGCGCGGACCGGTCAGTGCAATTTGATCAATAGCAGAACCGGGAGCATCGCGAGGCGCGCGACTAACACGGAAGTCACGATGTCGGGAAGCAGCTGATCTTTGCCCAGGCGCCAATAGTGGATTCCGATCATGGCCGCGATCGTTTGGTCTTTGCGTCGACGAGTCATAGGATGGCGCGCGCTATGTCAGCCAGTCGTAGGGGAAGGGCTCGTTGGGAAGCAAGTCCAAGAAATTGACGGTATCAATCGGTATCGGGGTGTCCCGGAGAATTCGCCATTGGTGAATCTTGGCACTCCCGGGCGGGTACTTTAGATTGCTGTGCGCGGGATTGAATGCGAGACCGCCGGGATACAGGGTCGTCAGTTCGTACTCATATTCATGAGCCATCGGCAAGCGAGTGAAGCGGAATATCCGTGCTCCGTTTGCCAAATCATTGGCCTTTAATCCCAGGGCTTGCTCGATCTCAAGAGGAGTCTTGCCGACTAAAGATCTACCGACCGTGATATATCCGTCGATGGAGCCGGAGGGCGTGACGCCCAGCGGCATCACCTTCACGATGGAGTTGGGGCCGCGCAATGACCAGTTTTCCCGTCGGGTGCCCTCAAACATGTCGCGCTTCCAATCATCCATCGGCGCCATTTCGCTCCTCCGATCGCTGCGGTGTTGGGGCGAGAGCGGATAATACCCGTCTGATACTCAACCGAGAAGCCATTGTCCGCTTTGCCGGCGGGGCGATCATGGTGGGAATATTCGGGCGCACTGATGGCATCGATTGCTGTTTGGGCGGCGCTTTCGTACGGTTGACTCCCGGTGCCTGTGGGACGCGCCGAAACGTCGGCGATGCTGGTAAACTCACAAATCACGGGATTGGCTCCGGAGGGGCCTCTAACACAATGGCAAAACGCAGCGCCAAATCGGTCTTTTCAACTCCGGCGTATCCGTTCGCAGAGGCTGCCCATTACTTAAACCTTCCTCTCAGTACGCTGCGGGCGTGGTGCCTTGGCCAGGGATACCAATCAGACGGCCGGACGCGCCGGTTCTTGCCGCTGATCCAGCTGGACGGGAACGATCGGCGGGCGCTGTCGTTTTTGAATCTTGTTGAAGCGCATGTTCTCGCGGCAATTCGTCGCCAGCATCACGTTCCGCTCCCGAAGGTGCGGCAGGCGCTGCTCTACGTGAGTAAAAAGATGGGTACGGAGCGGCCGTTGGCGGAGGCGGATTTTCAGACAGACGGCCTCGATCTTTTCGTCGACAAGCTGGGATCCCTCATCAACGTCACTAGGGAAGGGCAGACGGAGATGGCGGAGATGCTCCGCGACCACTTGAAGCGCATCGAGCGGGACGCCAAAGGGATTCCGGTCAAGCTCTTCCTTTTCACGAGACCTGATGGTGCGGCTGATCAGCCGTCGCCGGTGGTGGTCGATCCGACAATCGCATTTGGCCGACCGGTATTGGCGGGTCGCTCCGTACCAACAGCAGTGTTGGCGGATCGATTCAAGGCTGGAGATACGTTGATTCAGCTCGCGGAGGATTATGAGACCTCGCCGCAGAACATCGAGGAAGCGCTCCGCTGCGAGCTCGACCGCAAAGCTGCTTGAATCGGCCGTTTTCTATCTCGACGAGTCGATTTTTTCTCGAAACCTCTGCCTGGCATTGGAGTCGGTCGGCGCGTCCGTGTGCCGGCCGGGTGTTGACATCCCGTTCGGGACTCCGGACGCTGACTGGCTAAGGACGGCAGGTGAGAAGAAATGGATCGTGCTGATGCGAGACCAGCGCGTCAGGCATCGCACGCTCGAAGTTGCCTCGTTACGTGATGCCGGCGTCGGTGCATTCGTATTGACTGCCGGGCAGGCGACTGCCCAAGCCACGGCGAACGTGATTCTTTCGAGACTACCGAAGATGTTGAACATCTCTCGCAGCGAGCGGAGGCCGTTTCTGTATACGCTAGGGATAAACGGGGCGCTGTCGCGCGTGAAAATTCGATGACATCAGCGATCTAACGATTCCAGAGTCGACTCAAGAAGCCGGATTTCGGGGCTGATCGGGACATCACCGTAAATGTACCGCCGACGAGATGCGGGCAGTCTTCGTCGTGTTTGTAACCCACCATCGACTTGGCGACTAGCAAGGGGATTTCGAAAATGTAATCGACGTCGGCTTCGTCGCCGCCTTCGGCTTGCTGTTGTTGCTCCATTTGCTGGCGAATAGCGGCCAAGGTGTCGGGCACTTCGCCATCGACCTCAAGTCCTTTCGGACCATCCTCGCCTTCGTGTGATATTGACCATTGGCGCTTGCCGACAGACCAGAGTTCGGCAGAGCTCGCCATCACGTGTTCTTCTACGAGGCAATAGAGGATTTTGTGGTCGGCGGACAGGTGGGTAAGGTCCTCCTCCTGCAGAAATGGACATCCGTACTCGTTGTAACACAGTAAGTTCCATCCGGTATCCAACTGGGCGGTGCAGATCAAGGATTCGGGGATTTCCTCGGTTTCGCCGGTGGGAGTGAGATCGAGTCTCTTGAAGAACTGGTCGGCGTGCGGTTCGGGGACGGCATACCAGGAAATGGCAAAGCCCATGGGGGAACTCCGATGGATCAGGAACCATATTAACTGAGGGCGTCCATTATGGCCGGAAGATATGTACGCGTTGCTGGTCGTGACGCCGACGCGAGGCGGAGTCCCTCAGTCTCATCGGCTCTTGGATTGGGCCCGACGACCACACGGGAGAGAAGAGGGTATTGCGGAGGACTGATATGAAGCTTGTGGAGACGGCAACGACTTCGGTTCTCGCGAACGGTGCGATGAAGGCGGTCGATATCGGTGAGCAATAGTTGCTGCTCGCCAGGATCGAGGATACGTATTACGCCTTGAGCCGGCGTTGTGCTCACATGTCCGAGAATCTATGCCTCGGCGCGCTCGATGGCCGCATCGTGACCTGTCCGCGGCACGGCGCTCGATTCGATCTCACGAACGGCAAAGCGGTCGGCAAGGCGAAACTGCTGTTCATGGCAACGACCCCGAAGATCATTGTGACCTATCCGGTCAAAAACGACGGGGCGGATGTTTTGATCGGCCTGCCGTGAATGGAGATGTCGCACCCAAAGGTGGGGGGTCTCTCGGCGGCGAGCGGCGGAGGTGAGGCGGAAGGCTTCAGCCGTCATCCCAGGTGACGGAATTTTGTGACTGCAATGTCAAGGGCCGCGAAAATCGCGGCGATGACGAGGCACTCGCCAAACCCCAGTCCGAGGGGCCGCTGCAATATGAGCAGCGGGACGAGCGCTTCGGGGAGCTGGTCGAGTCCCAGTACTTCGGTGCCGGGCGCGAGTCGCAAGCGACGCTTGACGAAGCTGGCCGCGGCATCTCCCAGCATCGCCAAAGTTCCGAACGCGGCGCCGGGCAAAAGCCCGAGGTGAAAACTCTGCGTCATGGCCCCACAGGCGACGGCGGCACCAATCAGGCCGCGCCAGGTCTTGTGGTCGCCCAAGAGACGCGATCCGTCGCGTAAGGTGATGCCGCAATCGAGCGGCGCGGCAAATTCTGCACCAAAAATGAGTGCTGCCAGCCATGGCGCGATATTCGCAATCGCGAGCAGCAGCAGCGGGAACAGATATGGACTGACCGCCGAGTGAAGTAATATGCGTTCGATGGGATCCATACAAAGAGACTAAACGCTTTGACGACGGTTGGGGGTTCGCAGTCCACGGCCCGCAGTAGGGTGCTCTGCCGGATGCTTCCACGTAGACCCGCGGCAACTTTTAATAGGAGTGTTGCAACATGAATGAACGCGAGGCATGGCAAATCATCAATTCGAATCTCCCGAGGCTCGTGAGTCTCATGGTGACCGTTCAGAAGGGAAATCATGTGGACGTCTTCTGCGATGCGTCGGGAAAGAGCCTTTCCTTCTCCAAGGCCTCCGGCGAAGCGAACATCAAGCTGTGCTCCGTCACTGCGCCGGACCTCGAGGGATCTTATGGCGTACATCGAAAGGGGAATTCGTTCATCAACGACGATGGAGAAGAGATTCCACAGGATCGACTGGCGTCCTACCTTACGCAATTCATCACCGATATGAAAGATGGCGGCAACGAATGGGGCTGGGAGTTCAAGCTGGGCGGCGGCTAACCTAGCTCACCGATTCTTTGCTCGCCCGTTCTCGGGCTCTTTGTCGGTGATGGACTGGTCGGACACGCGGTCCGCCTGTTCTGAAAAAAGGAGACGTGCGTCGTGCCACGCGTAAATCCATAAGGAAGCCGAAGAGGTCGGGCAGACGCCGCTGATAAGAATTTACGGGCGTTTTGAAAGCCAAGAGACGACCGTCACCCAAGAAGCAAGGAGATCGATGCGCACCGCCTCTCGTCGGCGCTAATACGTGCGCCGAGTGCTTAATTTCCGGGCCTCACGTCGGCATTCGCCAGGTGCATGAGCTGCTCGTCTTCCGGGCTCGGCGACGGGAGTCGCCAGGAAGGATCGCCCAAGGGAAGCGCGACCAATCTAGCCAGGCGCGGCGGCGCACGCTGCCGGGACCGCGAAGAGCGAGGCCGGCGGCTTTGTCAGGCTGAGCTGTTTGACTTCGATGATCGTCTTCGCGCCTATTTCTGCTTTGATGATGAGGCCAGATGCCGTATCGAGCCAAACCTTCTTGTGTCCGGGCCCCGCTGCACCCGACTCCATCACTTTGGTGACGAAGCCATTCACGGTCTCTGTGCCGACCTGCTTTGCATTCGTGAAGTCGCTCATGAGGTGCGCCGACATTTCAAACGGATCGAACCAGTTGTCATCGAAGGTTCCGTGGCTGCAATTGCGCTCGGCAAAATTGAGGTCCACAGAATTGCTCTGGTGACTCTTGATATCGTAGTAGCTGTGCGTGTGGGTGTCCGGCGAACCGGCGGTGCGCGCCGGTACAGTCTCATCCACGACCGCCTTGTCACCGTCGCGATCGATCTTCAAGGTCATGGTCGGGCCGAACATGGAATTCACTTCCGTGACGGAATACGCCTGCGGCACCTTGGCGGGTTGCGCATCCGCGCCCAACGCTATGAGAGTCGCAAGCGACGGCAGGATCCAAAACCCAACGATCGGCGAGAAGTGGGACATTTGAATTCTCCGGGCCGGTAAGCCCCCAAATGCCGGGCGCAGCTCGATGAAGTATGCACGCATCATAGCGCTGTCGGCAATTCGGGGTTAGCCGCCCGAGATGGAAGAAAAACCGTAGCGAGTGCCGGTATTACACGTAACGATGCTCTTGGAATACAGAGCGCGGTCTTAAAGTGATTTTTCGGAGTGTAAATAGCAGGGCTCGTCGCATACGACGAGCGGGTTAGACTCAGAGTCAACGCCCGCCGGAGTATGATTGCGGCATTCCGATCGGAGTGAACATGATGCGAACAATCCTTCTCTTTGCTGCCATGATTGCAGCCTTTCCCGGCCATTGTGAGGGACTCGACGACGCCTCCAAGGCGAAGATTGATCATGCTGTCGTGGCAATTCTCAAGCAGACCAAGACGCCCTCCGCCTCGATAGCCGTGATCAAAGACGGCAAGATTGCGTACGTTCACGCCTATGGTTTGGCGCGACTGTCCCCTCCGGTGAAGGCCATGCCAACAACGCGGTATCAGATCGCATCCCTGTCCAAGGAGATCGTTGCCGCTGCCGCGCTGCTTCTGCAGCAAGACGGAAAGCTATCCCTTGATGACAAGGTAGCGAAATGGCTGCCCGACCTGACAGCGGCAAACCTAATCACGCTCCGCCAATGCCTGACACACACGGCGGGCTATCCGGACTTTTGGCCGCAGGACTACGTGACGGAATGGATGATGCGTCCTACCAGCACGGACGCCATTCTCGCGGACTGGGCTAAGAAGCCCTTGTCCTTTGACCCCGGCGGCAAATGGCAATATTCCAATACCGGCTACGTGGTCGCTGGCCGGATCATCGAAATGGCCGCGGGCAGGCCGCTGTTCGATGTCATCAACGAGCGCATCTTTCAGACGCTCGGCATCACTGACGCGCTCGACATTAACCGCCGCGCGCTCGAAGCACCCGACGCGCTCGGTTACATTCGCGCGGCACTGGCGCCACCGCAGCCGCAAGCTCCGGCTGCGACGGGATGGATGTTCGGCGCTTGGCAACTTGCTCTGACCGCTGAGGATTTGGCCAAGTGGGACTTATCGATCCTGCACCACACCCTTCTGTCGGCAGACAGCTACACGGCAGAGCTGACTACTGCAAAGCGGCAAGACGGCACGGACACCGGCTATGCGCTGGGTCTCAATGTCGCCAATCGCTATGGCCGCCGGATTATCAGTCACTCTGGTGAGGGTGCAGGTTATTTGTCGGCAAACCGCATCTACCCTGACGACGACGCAGCTGTGGTGGTGCTCACAAACACCTTTTCCGGCGCCCCTCAAAAAGAAATTGCCGATGCCATCGACTTCGTCGTTCTGCCGCCCAAGGGAATCGACGTACAGGTGCGCGCAGTCTTCGATGGTCTTCAACACGGGCGACCCGACCGCGGCGCATTCACCGCTGATTTCAATGCCTATCTTGACGCTCGAACTACGGCGGCCTACGCGAGCACCCTGGGACCGCTGGGGCCACCCACCGCATTCAGCCGGACCGGGAGCGAGGATCGCGGCGGAATGAAATCCTACGACTACAAGATCGTTGCCGGCGGCAGACCGCTAGACCTCTCCATTTATGTGACGTCGGAAGGGAAGTTCGAGCAGTTCCTGATCGCCGCCGCGACACCGTGACGCGATCCTGGAACAATGGGCGGACGCCGCTGCTGCGGCTGGTCTAGGACGACGCCCGACAGTGAGCGGCAATGAGAACAACGTACAGGAGTTTGGCAAATGAGACTGCTATTTGTCGCCTTGGTCGGTGTGGTGATTGTGCTCCAAACTGGTTGCGTCACCGGGCGCCGGGAACTCTCGCTGCCAATTCAGTCCCACGACATTGCGGGTACGATCCAGGGCCGTGTCTACATTGCCGCGGTTAGCGATGACCGCGAGTTCCAAAACAAACCGTCGGATCCGTCGATTCCGTCAATCGACGGGGACGTTAACAAACTCTCGGCTGCGGAAAAGGATCGTATGGTCGGCCGCCAACGGAATACTTGGGGTCACGCGATGGGCGATATTGCCCTTCCGGGCGACGATTCTGTCACGAAACGTGCACGCTTGCTCGTTGAACAGGGCTTCCAGCGAAAAGGGTACCAGGTAAGCGCTGACCCGAATGTTCCCAACAAGGCAACGGTTTCGGTCAAGGAGTTTTGGGCCTGGACAACCCCTGGATTTTTCGCGCTGACTTTCGAGGCGAAGATTGCTTGCTCAATCACAGTCAATAATGCCAGCGGAGTGCATACGGCAGTCATCAAAGGTTACGGCATGAATCACGGACAGGTCGCGAAGAATGTCAATTGGCAGGAAGCATATGATCCGGCGTTTGAGGATTTCATCGCAAACTTCGGTACGGAATGGAATGCGTTGGCATTGCAGGGGAATTGAATTCTGGAACCAGTGACCGTGTAATCGGTGGGGACGCCGCTCCCGCCGCTCGGCAGCGAAGCTGCCAAGAGGGGTCTTCGGTGGCGATGAGATCGGCTGACCACTTTGTCCTATTCCGTCCTGTCGGCGCGGCGAGGTAACGAGCCGTGACGAAGCAAATTACCGCCTCCCTCCTTTACAACTCCATCGCGTGCCCGTCCGCCATCAGCGCGCGCGCCGCGCGCTCGATTCGCGCGGCCGCGGCCGTCGATCCCAAAAATCCGACGAGGGTTAATACGCAACCGCGCGGTTGCATATCTCGGAAATCCAATGATATAAATAGCAACCAGGAGGTTGCATATGAATACCGATCGAATCGAGAAGAAGGTCCTATTGCGCGCACCGCACGAGCGGGTATGGCGAGCGATCAGCGATGCGAAACAGTTCGGCAGCTGGTTCGGCGTCGCATTCGACGGCCCTTTTGTCGAGGGTGCGCGGCTCACCGGGCGGATATCCCCGACGACCGTGGATGCCACGATCGCGAAGTTGCAGGAGCCCTATGCGGGCAAGGCTTTCGAGTTCGTCGTCGAGCGAATCGAGCCGATGCGCCGCTGTTCGTTCCGCTGGCATCCGTTCGCGGTCGAGGCCGGCGTCGATTATTCGCAGGAGCCCGCGACCTTGATCGTATTCGAGCTGCAGGAGTCGGCCGAAGGCGTGCTATTGACCATCAGCGAGTCGGGGTTCGACCGGATTCCGATCGAGCGCCGGGCGAAGGCGTTCAAGGCCAACGAAGGCGGATGGGAAATGCAGACGCAGCTGGTCGCGAAATACCTCGCCTCGCAATCGGATCTCGAGGGCTCGGGAACATGACGCCGGGGCGCGCCTCGGCGCCGAATTTCGGCGATGCCGCGCCGGTGTTCGCTGCGTTGGGCGATGCGACGCGCCTGCGCCTCATTGCACGGCTGTGCTCGGGAGGGCCGCAATCGACCGTGCATTTGACCCGCGGGGCGCGCGTGTCGCGGCAGGCGATCACCAAGCATCTGCGGGCGCTCGAATCGGTAGGCCTGGTGCGCAGCGATCGCTCCGGTCGCGAACGTATCTGGGAACTGCGGACCGCGCGCCTCGCGCGCGCACGGCTTTCGCTCGATGAAATCTCCGCTCAATGGGACGGCGCGCTCGAGCGGCTGCGCCGGTTCGTCGAAACGGCCGACGCCTGATCCCGGCGATCGCCGCCGGCGATCGCCGCCGGCGACCGCTGCGTCGACACGGTCATGTCTTCAAGACTGATCTTGCTTGCGGGCGGCGCCGCACGAAGGCAGCCTGGCCGGCGTACACCGCGGCCGCTCCCAGGCTTTCCTCGATGCGCAGCAGTTGGTTGTACTTCTCGACGCGCTCGCCGCGGCACGGTGCGCCTGTTTTCAGGTGACCCGTCGCAAGCGCCACGGTCAGATCGGCGATGAAGGAATCCACCGTCTCGCCGCTGCGATGGGACACCATCGCGCCCCAGCCGGCGGAATAGGCAAGGTGAACCGCCGCGACGGTTTCGGTCAGTGTGCCGATTTGATTGAGCTTGATGAGCACCGCGTTCGCGGCGTTCTCGGCGATGCCGCGCTCGATGCGCTTGACGTTGGTGACGAACAGGTCATCTCCAACCAACTCGATTTGGCCGCCGAGTTCGCGGTTGAGCATCTTCCAGCCGGTCCAGTCGTCTTCGGCGAGGCCGTCTTCGATGACCGCGATCGGATATTTCCTGACCCACTCCGCATATAGTGCGACCATCTCTTCTGCGCCGACCGATCGGCGTTCGGTCCGCAATTGATAGAGCCCGTTCTCGAAGAATGAGCTCGAGGCGGGATCGAGAGCCAAGACGACGTCGGCGCCGGGCCGGTACCCGGCCGCCTCGATGGCGCGCAGAATCAGGTCGATTGCATCTTCGTTGCGCTTCAGTACCGGAGCGAAACCGCCCTCGTCGCCGACCCCGGTCGAGAGACCCGCGTCCTTGAGAACCTTCTTGAGCTGATGATAGATCTCGGCGCCCCAGCGCAGGGCCTCCGCGAAATTCGGTGCCCCGACTGGCGCGATCATGAACTCTTGGAAGTCCGTGCCCTGCCAGTTGGCGTGCGCACCGCCGTTGAGGATGTTGAACATCGGGACCGGCAGCCGGTTGGCGACGGTTCCGCCGAGATAGCGAAACAGCGGCAGGCGGCAGGCGACAGCTGCGGCGCGCGCCACGGCGAGGCTGACGCCGAGGATCGCGTTGGCGCCGAGCTTGCCTTTGTTGACGGTTCCGTCGGCCGCGCACAGCGCACGGTCGACGGCAGCTTGGTCCAGCGCGTCCGCGTCCTCGATCGCGGCGGCAAGCGCCGTGTTGACATGGTCGACGGCGTGCCGGACGCCCTTGCCGGCGTATCGAGCCGGGTCCTGGTCGCGCAGTTCGACGGCCTCATGAATGCCGGTCGACGCACCCGACGGAACGGCGGCGCGGCCTTGGACACCTCCCGACAGCGTGACGTCGACCTCGACGGTGGGATTGCCCCGGGAGTCGAGGATCTCACGCGCATGGATGGATCGAATTCGAGTGTCCATTGCAAAATTCTCCTTCCATCGACCATGGGCGGCGCGTTCGATGTAACCGCGAGATGCGACTTTAGTCCCCTTTGCGCCCTTACTGCTATCCGTGGATGCCGAGAGGGTCGTTGTCGCCCCGGTGCTCCTGTTGTGTCCGTGATGGTTCTCTGAAAGAATAGGGCCGAGGAGATGGCATTCTCCGAATCACCGCCGCTGCCGCGGCTAATGATGCCTACGCTTTTACCGGATGGTGGGCGTACCAGTGTGCGACCTGTCCGACAACCGTCGATAGGTGCCGATTGAAATTACTCGTCGCAATGTTCACCGATGCGGGCCTTGAGGCCGGCATTGAGCGCGGCGGCGTGCGCGCTGCAGCGAAGATGGAGCAATCATGAACGGCTCATTCCTGCGATTCTACGTGCAAGAAGGTCAGCGCCATCGCCATCACCTCGTCTGGGAATGGCTCTTAGAGCATGCGAATAAACTCGGCATCCGCGGCGGTTCCGCGTTCAAGGCCATGGCGGGATTCGGCCGGCATCACACGCTGCATGAGGCGCGCTTTTTCGAGCTGGCCGGAGCTCTGACCGTGGAGGTCGAGTTCATCGTGACGCCCGAGGAGGCGCAAAGCCTGCTCGCGCTGATCCATCAGGAGAAGATCCGGGTGTTCTATGCCCATATCCCGGCGCGCTTCGGCGTCATCAACCCGGATTCGGCCGATCCGCCGAGCATCGCGTCCGACGCAGGAGCGGAGCGGTGACGGCGGCATCCGCCTGAGCCGTCCCGCCTCTCGGGGAGCATGCATCGAAGGGGCGCGTGATGACTGAGATCTGGTTGCTCGCTGCGCGGTGGTTGGGCCTTGCGCTGATCACGACCCTAGATCCACTTGTGCCGCAGCAGCAGCACCTTGGCTCCTTGAGTCAGCAGCATGTAGCTGAGCAGAGTCGCCGCAAGCAGGGGCCAGTAGAGCGCCGGCAGCGTCGTGAAACCGAGGTAGGGGCCGACGGGCGAGTACGGCAGGACGATTCCGATCGCCATGATGATCAGGCTCGTGACCAGCACCGGCACCGAGCATCGACTCTGCAGCAGCGGGATCTTGTTGGTCCGAATCACGTGGATGATCAGGGTCTGCGTCAGCAGGCTCTCGACGAACCATCCGGTCTGAAACAGGCTCGCGCTGTGCGCAGCGGCCGCGGGCGTCGCGACGTTCCAGCAATTGAAGACGTACAGCATGATGTAAAAGGTCGTGTAGTCGAACACCGACGAGCAGGGCCCGATCAGCAGGACGAAGCGCGTGAGGCCCGACAAATCCCACCGGCGCGGAGTTTCGATCTGCTCGGGATCGACGGAATCGGTCGGAATCGTGGTTTGCCCGATGTCGTACAGCAAGTTGTTCGCGAGTATTTGGATCGGAAGCATCGGCAGGAACGGCACGAACAGGCTCGCGCCGAGAACGCTGAACATGTTCCCGAAGTTGCTCGAGGCCCCCATGCGCACGTATTTGATGATGTTCGAGAATACCCTGCGTCCCTCGATGACGCCTTCGTCGAGAACCGCGAGCGACTTCTCGAGAAGGATCATGTCGGCCGCCTCTTTGGCGATGTCGACGGCGGTGTCGACGCTGATGCCCACGTCGGCCGAATGCAGCGCCGGCGCGTCATTGATGCCGTCGCCCATGAACCCGACGGTGTGGCCTCGCGATTGCAGCGCCTTGATGATGCGCTGCTTGTGGGCCGGCGAGACGCGAGCGAACAGCGTGGTCTTCTCGGCAGCATCGGCGAGTTCGTCGGCACTCATCTTCTCGACCTGGTCGCCCATGAGCACGACCTCGGACGGCAGCCCGACCTCCCGGCAAATCTTGCAGGCGACGAGCTCGTTGTCGCCCGTCAGCACTTTGATCGAGATGCCGTGCCGCCGTAGCGCATCGATCGCGGCGGCCGCGCCCTCCTTGGGCGGGTCCAGGAATGCCACGTAGCCGCGCAGCACCAGATCCTGTTCGTCCGCCTTGCCGTACGCGGTCGCATCGGCCGCGACCGCGCCGTGCGGCTCGACGTCCTTGGTGGCGATCGCGAGCACGCGGAAGCCGTCGGCATTGAGGATCTCGTATTCCTTCGTGAGCTGCTCGAGATGGCGCTGGTCGATCGGCACGAGCGCGCCGTCGATTTCGGCGCTCTTGCATTTCGAGAACAGCGACTCCGGGGCGCCCTTGGAAATGATCCGGTCCTTGCCTTCGGGCGTCCGCACGACCACCGACATGATGCGCCGCTGAAAGTCGAACGGCATCTCGTCGACTTTGGTGAATTGCGCGACGTCGGCCTGGGACAGCGCCTCGGTATGTGCGAGCACCGCACGATCGAGGATGTTCTTCAGCCCGGTTTGGAAATGGCTGTTGAGATACGCGAGTGCGAGCACGCCGGCGTCCTCGCGCAGCATGACGTTGCAGTAGCGCTCGAGAACGACTTGGTCCGTCGTCAGCGTTCCGGTCTTGTCGGTGCAGAGCACGTCCATCGCGCCGAGGTTTTGGATCGAATTGATGCGCTTGACGATGACCTTTTTGTGCCCCATGGCGACGGCGCCCTTCGAGAGGCACACCGTCACGATCATCGGCAGCATTTCCGGCGTCAAGCCGACGGCGACAGCCAGCGCGAAGAAGAAGGCCTGGACCCAATTGCCCTTGGTCAGTCCGTTGATGACGAACACGAGCGGCACCATGACGGCCATGAATCGCAGCATGAGCCAGGTGAACTGGGCGATTCCGCGATCAAACGAGGTTTGCGGTTGTGGCGCCTGCAGGGATTCGGCCATGCAGCCGAGGTAGGTGCTCTTGCCGGTGGCAACGACGACGGCGCTCGCGGTGCCGCTTTCGACGCTCGTCCCGAGAAACGCGACGTTACGCAGTGCGATGGGTGCGGCGGCACTGATTGCGGCGCCGGCTGGGGCCGCGGTCTTCTCGACCGGGAAGCTCTCCCCGGTCAATGATCCTTGGATTACGAACAGGTCCTTGGCTCTGACGATTCGCACGTCGCCGGGGATCATGTCGCCTGCGGTCAGTTGTATGACATCGCCGGGAACCAACTTTGAAACGGCGATCTCTTGGACGGCGCCGTCACGCAAGGCCGAGGCAGTGACCGAAATCATCGCGCGAAGCTCGGCCGCCGCGTTGTCCGCGCGCGCTTCTTGAATGAGTTTCAGTCCGACGCTGAGCACGATCATGGCCAGCATCACGAGGCCGGACGGCGGGTCGCCGGTCGCAAAGGAAATCGCCGCGAGTGCGCCGAGCAACAGCACGAGCGGATTGAGCATCGCGCGCCATAGCAGCTTGGCAATGCCGACGCGCCGATCCTTGGCGAGGATATTGGGACCGTATCGCTCGATGCGCTGTTGCGCCTCGGCGGCGCTCAAGCCCTCTGGACGGGTGCCGAGTTTCGCGTAAACCTGCGGTTCGTCCAAGGCGGCCGCCTCGACGACGAGCGGCGAGACGCGGATCGTGGTCGCCTTGTGGGAATCGGCCGTGGGCCAACGTTTCGGCAGGACTGCGTTCAAAGTGTCGCCTCGAGTACCAGTGACTCGCTAGCTTAACCGACGCGCGACAATCTCCGAAGCTGGGCGGACCGAACCTCCGGCGGTTCAGTCATCGAGGCTTGCGGCCCACCCTGATCGAGGCAGGTCTACTCCTGCACGACGATGCGGTTGTGTACGTGCCTCACGCCGTCGGTGTCCTTGGCGATCATTTCGGCGAGATCGCTGGCGTCTTTCGTGGGCGCCTTGCCGCTCAGCCAGACGATGCCCGAATTATCGGTATCGACTTGGATGTCGGCGAGAGTCGACAGGTGCTTTTCGGCGAGCTTGGCCTTGACCTTGGTGGTGACGATCGAATCCTTGATGAACGCACCGGGGTGCGACGTGTCGGAATCGGTGGATTGATCGGCAATCGCGGGCGCAGCGACGATTGCAGTCACCGCAAGCGCAGTACAAATCATTAGCATTCTCATGGAATGTTCCTCGGTGAGTCCTGCGATGCGCTCATCGAACAGAACGGGTTGCTCGAGCACTGAGGGTCGGCAACCGACCGGGAATGTCCCGAAGTCGGTTGCGGCCCCACGATCGGCGCGGGCTATTTCTTTTCTGGGGTAGCGTGACCGCGACCGTCGCGTTCCTCGTTTCCTTTGAAGCTTTCTTTGCCAACGCGCTTCGCCGGTTCGGCTTTCTCGCCGCGATTCGGCAATGCGCCCTTGTATCCGTGCTCGGGATGGAAGTTGTTGTTGACATGGCCGCGGAAATCATTGCTGCCATGGAACCACGGGCCGGCACCGACGAAGATATCGCCGCTGAACCATTCCGGGCCGTAATACCCCGACGGGGCACAGTTATAAGGAGCGACGTCGTAATAGCCATACGGACACTCAGGCGCGACGCCGATGTTGACGCTCACTTGAGCCTGAGCCTTGGGCGGGGCGGCGGCAAGGCAAATCACGGCGATTGCCGCGGAAGCCAGAAAATTGAATTGACGCATGATTTCACCTTCGGGTTGGAAAGTCGGAATTTGGTGCAGCGACTTATCCTGCATGCCGCATTAAGGCCGAATCCGAGCCGCGCAGTCTGTCTGGCAGCGAACCTTCGGCGGCGCCCCCACCGTAGGCGTGCAACCCGACTACCAGTTCAGCTGGCCGAGCATCGCGGCATAGCTATCGATGCCATCCCAAAGATTCCGCAGCCGCAGGTTCTCGTCCGCCGCGTGCTGGTTGTTGTCATGATTGACGATCGGCAGGCCGATCACCGGCCGCTTGAACAGGTCTGCGAACAGATAAATCGGTACGCTGCCGCCCATCATCGGCATGACGGCGACCGGTGCGCGAGCTCCCGAATTCGCGGCGGCCAGCACCGCCTTGGCAGCCGGCGACGAGAGGTCGGAACGCAGCGCCGGGTAGCCGGGCTCCCAGTCGATGCGCACGATGCGCCGGTGGGCGAGTCGCATAGCCGCATCCGGTTCGGACGAGACGATCGTCCAGCCGTTGGCGCGCAAGAAATTCTCGACCGCCAGGCGCACCGCCTCGGGCCGTTGGTCCGGAACCAGGCGGAAATCGATCGAAACGGTTGCGGTCGTCGGGATCGCGTTCGCGGCGGCAGCGCCCACCTGACCGGAGCGGATACCGCGCACGTTGAGCGCCGGGCGCATCAAGCTCATCGTCAATCCCTCGTGCCCTTCGGATCCGCCGATCTGAAACTCAGCTTTGAGCGCCTCGTCGATCTCTGGGAGATCGCGGATTGCGTCTCGCTCGGCCGGAGTCAACGGTCGCAAGGCATCGGCGAAGCCGGGTATCAGGATGTTGCCGTTTTCGTCGCGCATTTTCGCAATCAGCGTTGCCGCCATCGCCGCGGGGTTCGGTACCCAATTTCCATAGTGGCCGTCGTGCAGCGCTCGAATCGGCCCGTAGACGGTCAGGTCCATGCCCAGGTTGCCGCGCGCGCCGAAATAAATCATCGGGCGCCGGGATTGATGCACGGGTCCGTCGCCGATCAGCCAGAGATCGGCAGCAAACAGCGGCTGATTCGCGCGCAGAATGTCGGCGAGATGCGTGGAGCCGGCCTCTTCCTCGCCCTCCCAGACGACTTTGACGTTCACCGATGGTTTGGCGCCGGACGCCTTCAGCGCATCGAAGGCCGCGAGAAACGCGACGATCGAGGCCTTGTCGTCGCTCGCTGCGCGTGCAAACAGACGCCATTCCGGATCGAATGGCGGCGACGTATGTTTCCAGTCGATTTCCCGTTCGCCGGAATGCAGGGCGCCGCTGCGCATCAAGGGGACGAACGGATCGGAACTCCATTGCGACGGGGTCACCGGCTGTCCGTCGTAGTGAGCGTAGAAAATTACCGTGTGCCGGGCGCCCCGCACCTTCAGCGCGCCGTAGACGAGCGGTGGGCCGCCGGCGGGGGAGGCGAGTTCGGTCGCCTCGAATCCGCGCTCCACGAGCAGCGCTCGCAGGCGATCGGCGGTCGCCGCGAGTCCGGCCGGATCCGCCGCGATGCTGCGGAGGCGACTGAGCTCGTCGAGCTCACCGACGATCGCCGCTTCGTGCGCTGCTCGGAATGCGTCGACCTGGTCGATCAGCGATGCGGTGTCCGCGGATGCGCGGCCCGCGAACACCCCGCTCGCAAAAATCAACAGACCGAGCGGCGCGCAGAATGATCGGTGCATAGTCGACCCCAATGCCGGGCAGGAGCCATACCGCGGCGATCTGCCGCAGGGCGGCTCCGATGCTATAGCCTCGCGGCGATGGCCGTCCAGCGTCTCGTCGTGCTAGGGTTTGGGAACGAGCATACCCAGCGGCGCAGGGGACCATGGCATGGTGGCTTACTACTACGGAATTGCGCGGGGGCGGGCGCGGCGGATGCCGTCGATCGCTATCGCGATCGTATTGGCGATTTCGGTCGCGCTAACCGGTACCGCCTCGGCGCTGACCGCGACGGGTGCGCCGGCCGATTCCGAATCCGGTGCGCGGCTCGCGCGGGCGCTCAAGATTACGGTGTTGGTCACCAATGTGGCCGGTGATCCGCGGGCGGGCGACGGAGAATGGGGATACTCGGCCCTGGTCGAGGTCGACGGGCACAAGATTCTCTACGACACCGGCGCATCGGCCGATATGGTGCTGAAGAATGCGTCGGCGCTGCACATCGATTTGTCGGACGTCGAGGATGTCGTGCTTTCGCACAACCATGCCGACCATGTCGGCGGATTGATGGCGCTGCGCCGTGAATTCGCGAAATCCAATCCGCGCGCCATGAGCCGGGTGCACGTGGGCGCCGGCATCTTTGAGCCGCGTTTGAATGCGGCGGGCGAGGACGATAACGGGCTGCGGCTCATCAGGGCCCAGTACCTCGCAACCGGCGGGGTGTTCGTGGTGCACGAGCGGCCGGACGAACTGCTGCCGGGCGTATGGTTCAGCGGTCCCGTGCCGCGCCCAAACCCGGAGAGGAATTGGAGCCCGGGCCTCATGCTCGCGACGAGCGAGGGGCGCAAGGAAGACAACGTGCCGGAGGATTCCGCGCTGCTGTTCGATACCGCACTCGGAGTCGTGGTCCTCACGGGTTGTGGACACGCCGGCATCGTCAACATCGTCGAGTATGCGCGCGGCAGGCTCGGCAGCAAGCCGATCGTGGCCGTGGTCGGAGGCCTGCACCTGTTTTCGGCCTCGGATCAAACCCTCGCCTGGACCGGTGCAAAATTGAAGGACTATCAGATCGAGAACCTGTTGGCGGGACACTGCACCGGAATCGAGGCAACCTATCGGCTGCGCGAGGCGGCCGGCTTGACCCGCAAGACGGCCGTCGTCAGCGTGACCGGCTCCTCGTTCACGCTGGGCCGAGGCATCGACGCGCGCCGGCTCGCTCAGTGATCCAAGACCGCAATGCCTGAGCCTGCCAGCGCCGATGTGGATCTCGGGCACGTCGTCACGCTCAAGCAGCTGTTCGAGTGGCGCGTCGCACGCACACCGGAGCGCGAGGCCTATCGATATTTCGACGCGGTAAGCGGCGCGTGGGTCAGTATCACGTGGCGGGACTTGCACCGGCGCGTCGCGCGTTTCTGTGCGGCGCTCGCGGGCATGAATTTGGCGCCCGGCGCACGCGTTGCAATCTTGCTGCCGAACGGCGTCGATGCCGTTTGCAGCGACCTTGCGGCGCTGTCGCTCGGATTCGTGCCGGTGCCGATGCACGCGCTCGACAACCCGGCTTCGATCGCCTACATCCTCGACGACAGCGGCGCCTCGCTGTTGCTCGCCGCGTCCGCCGCGCAATGGCGGGCGATCAGCGCAACCGGCACTGCGCTCAGCGGCCTGCGCGCCGTCGTGGCGTTGGAAAAAGAAGCGGTCGAAACGGCAAGTCTCGGCACCGTGCCGCTCTCGGAGCTCGGGCAATGGCTGGCGAGCGCACCGGCGGCAGCGCCGGACGCGACTCATGATCCGATGCCGGCGGATCTCGCCGCTCTGGTTTACACCTCGGGTACGACCGGCCGACCCAAGGGCGTCATGCTCACGCACGCGAATGTCATCGCCAACGTCAAAGCGGTTCTGCAGCGGGTCGAGGCTGCGGCCGACGACATATTCTTGTCGTTCTTGCCGCTGTCTCACACCTTCGAACGGACCGCAGGCTACTACGTGCCGATTGCGGCCGGGTGCTGCGTCGCGTTCGCGCGTTCGAGCAAACTCGTGATGCAGGATCTGCAAGCGATCCGGCCCACGATCCTGGTCTCGGTGCCGCATATCTATGAACGGGTATTGGCGGCAACCGAGCGGAACATGGAATCGGCGCCGCTCAGGCGCTGGTTGTTCGCGCGGGCTTGCAAGGTCGGTTGGCGCCGCTTTGCGCGCGCCCAAAGGCTGGCGCACGCGCAAGACTCGGCAAGCAGCGCAATCGCGTCGCTTCTGGACGCGTTCGCGTGGCCGCTGCTCGACCGGCTCGCTGCGCGCAAGCTGCGCGCGCTGTTCGGCGGCCGGCTGCGCTTAGCTATCAGCGGCGGCGCGCCGCTGCCGCCGCATGTCGCGCAGTGCTTTCTCGGGCTCGGTCTCGCGATCCTGCAAGGCTACGGCATGACCGAGACTTCGCCGGTCATCGCGGCCAACGCGCCGCTCGACAATGATCCGTCGACGGTCGGACGGCCGCTCGCGGGAGTCGAGGTGAAGATCGGCGAAAACCGCGAGTTGCTGGTGCGCGGTCCGAGCGTCACGAAGGGCTACTGGCGACGCGAGGACGATACGGCGCGAGTTCTCGTCGACGGGTGGCTGCATACCGGAGATCAGGCCGACCTCGAGCAGGGCAGGATTCGCATCGTGGGCCGGGTCAAAGAGATCATCGTCACGTCGACCGGCGAGAAGATCGCGCCGGCCGATCTCGAGCGTGCGGTTACCGCCGATTCTTCTTTTGAGGCGGCCTACGTGTTCGGCGACAATCGCCCGTTCATCGGTTGCGTCGTCGTGCTGAGCGCCGGCTTCTGGCAGCGCTTGGCCACCGCGCTCGAGCTCGATCCACTCGGCCCCGAGAGCCTCGATGCCAATGCGGCGCGCGCAGCGGTGCTCTCCCGGATCCGCGAACTCACCCGAGAATTCCCGAGCTATGCCCAGCCGCGCGCGGTAGCCCTCGCCCTCGAGCAGTGGACCGTGGAGAATTCGCTGTTGACCCCGACGCTGAAGCCCAAGCGTGCGAACCTGGCTGCGTATTACGCGGCGCAGATCGAGCGAATGTACCGGCAGGCCCCAGAACCAAGGCGATCATGAAACTCAAGTTATTTCGCATGTGCACGGCTGGTGTTTGTTGGATCGCCGTTCGCGTTCGCGTTCGCGCTGCGGGCGCCGGCCGCGGAGCCATTTTCCTTCGACGCGGCGCCGGGACGGCTGCCGAAGAACGTCGTGCCGCTCGACTACCGCATCAAGATCGTACCCTCCATGGAGGCGCTCACGATTTCGGGCACCGAGTCAGTCGCGCTGCGGTTCCGAAAGGCGACCGCGATCATCAAGTTCAATTCGCTGAACCAGACGCTGCACGACGTGCGCCTCGACGGGCGGCCGGTCAAAAGCGTCGTGTCGGACGATGAGCAGCAGATGACCACGGTCGAACTCGCAGCTCCGGCACGCCCCGGACCGCATCGGTTGGCGTTCTCGTTTCTCGGCAAGATCGAAGTCCAGCCGCGTGGATTATTCCGACAGTCGTATGTGCGGTCCGGCGGCGGGCAGGCGACGCTGCTGTCGACGAAGATGGAGAGCACCGACGCGCGCCGCATGTTCCCGTGCTGGGATGAACCCGCATTCCGTTCAACTTTCAGTTTGACCGCAACGGTTCCGCGCAGCTGGGCGACGATCGCCAACATGCCGATTGCTGAGCGCGTCGTGCACGGCGGCGCGGCGACGACGACGTTTCGGCGCACGCCGCGCATGCCTTCGTACCTCATCGAATTCACGGCCGGCGATCTGGTCGCGCTGTCGGCCCGCAGCGGTCGAACGCTGCTGCGCGTCTGGAGCGATCGGGGTCGGCGCGCTGACGGGGCGACTGCGCTCGCCGACGCCCGCGAGATTCTCGCCGACTACAATCGCTACTTCGGCATTCCCTATCCGCTGCCGAAGCTCGATTCGATCGCGGTCCCGGGCGGATTCGGCGGAGCGATGGAGAACTGGGGAGCGATCACCTATAACGATCAGCTGCTGCTGATCACGCCGATCAGCACCCTCGAAAACCGCCAATCGCTGTATTCCGTCGAGGCGCACGAGATGGCCCATCAATGGAGCGGCGACCTGGTCACGATGGGTTGGTGGGACGATCTGTGGCTCAACGAGAGCTTCGCCTCTTGGCGCGCCGCGAAGCAGACCGAACTGCGCCACCCCGACTGGAAGTGGATGGAGCGCGAAGATGCGAGAAAGGAGCGCGCCATGCTTGCGGACGCCTTCCCGGTGTCGCATGCGATCGAGCAACACGTCACCGACGAGCTGCAGGCGGCCAACGTGTTCGATCCGGCGATCACCTACGACAAGGGCCAAGCGGTATTGCGAATGCTCGAATCCTACCTTGGCGAGACCGTGTTCCGCGACGGAGTACGCCGCTACTTGAAGGCGCACGCGTATTCCAATGCGAGCAGCGCGGATCTGTGGAATGCGCTCGCGGCAGCGAGCGGCGGCAAGGTCGGCGAGGTCGCGGCGGGCTGGATCGAGCAGGCCGGCTTTCCGCTCGTGACCGTCGGTGCCGCTTGCGATGCCGCCGGCAACCGCACCGTGGCGCTCGCTCAAACTCGATTCCTGCTGCACGGCCGGGATTCCGACGAGGCGCTCTGGAGTGTCCCGCTGCGCATTCGATCGGGAATCGACGGCGCGCCGCGCGCCGTGCTGCTCACGCACGACGGCCAGACCGCAACCGCCGGGCGCTGCGGCGAACCCTTGATTTTGAATCCCGATGCGATCGGCTATTACCGCGTACGGTATGACGCGCCGAGCTTCAAGGCCAATCTCGAGAACTTCGGCCGCCTTCGCGACGCCGACCGGATCGCATTGCTCGACGATCAATGGGCGCTCGCCGAAGCGGGTGCCGAGGGTCTCGGCAGCTACCTCGCGCTCGCCGCTTCGATGGGATCTGACCTCGACGCCCGGGCCTGGCAGCAGATCGCCGGAGCGCTGGAGACCATTGAGTTCGACGAGCGCGGGACAGCAGGCCATGCGGCGTTTGCGGTCTACGCGCGATCGATCGTCGAGCCGGCGGTACGGCGCCTTGGTTGGGATGGGCGGCCGGGCGAAACCCCGGACGTGAAGGAGCTGCGCCGGACACTCATCAAGAACCTCGGAGTCTGGGGCGACACCGCCGTCATCGACGAGGCGCGCAAGCGCTTCAACGCGTTCGTTGCGGATCACGGCGCGATCGCGCCGGACGACCAGTCGCTGATCCTGGCGATCGTGGCCCGCTATGCGGACGCGGCCGCGTTCGATCAGCTGCACTCGATTGCCAAACGAGCCACCGACGAAACCGAGCAACTGCGTTACTTCTCCGCACTCATGGAGGTCGGCGATCGAGAGCTCGCAGTGCAGGCGGCGGCGATCGCGCTTTCCGACGAGATTCCAACCCAAGGCGCGCGCTGGCGCTTAGGTTTGGTCGTGCGCCTTGCCGAATTGCACCAGGACTTGGCATGGTCTACGTTCACCGCGAACGCCGACGCGCTGCTCGCGCCGAATCCCAAATATGCGCCGCTGATCAAGGCACAGTATGTGCCGGGCTATTTCTGGGACTGCGCGCCTCTCGATCAGATCGAGGCGTGGGTGCGCGCGAACGTGCCCGCCGAGATGGCGGACAACGTCGCGCGCGGCATGGAGATCGCGCGGTTCAATCGCGCCGAGAAGAGCGCGCTCGTACCCGCTGCCGACGCATATGTCCGCACCGCCTCAACTTCGAGATGAGAGGCGGTGCGGGTCCAAGCTTGCGTTCGTGCGCTAGCGCGTCAATGCGCCGTATTGGGCTTCACTGCGCAGGCGTTCCTCGGTCAATGAAATGACGGCTCCGCGGCGCGACACGGTGCAGACCGCGTGCGCCAAGGGTGTGCCGGTCTTCGCGGCGCGCGCGATCATGTCGAGCTTGTAATCGACTGCGTAGAAATTCTCGAGCGCATCTCTGTTGGTCCCCAACAGGGTGGTCAGTTTGTAGCCCGGCGCATCGCCGGTCGCGAGCCCGAGCTTCGCGGCGAATGCGCGGCCGCAGGCTTGGATCATCGAGTCTTGGGCCGAGGTTCCGGCGAATGCCGGCAGCGCGGCGGAGCTCAAGGCGGTTGCGATAACGAGGTGTCGAATTTTCATCGTGGTATTCCTTAATGAATAAAGATACCAACGCCCCAGGATCACTCTAATGGGCCCGCGCAACGCCCACAAACGACAAAAGTTGCGCTGCGATGCGAATTTTCTCAACTGCGGGCGCGGCGCCGATCCGCCCGCGCTAGATGAATGCGTAGCGGCACTCGACGCAGGGATCGAGCGCCTCGACTGCATGCATCGCGAGAGTCCGGGTCTGCTCGTCGAATCGCTCGGCATGCCCAGCAGCCATCGCCTTAGCGCGCCGTTCGGGTGGAAGTTCCACTCGGTGGGCGCCACGACGACATAGTCGGTGACAAGCTCGTTCTCGAGCGCGACCTCGTGCAGCAAGGTGCCGCGCGCCGTTTCGACAGCGGCTCGTCCGCGGCCGGCGCGACCGCCACTGCCGAGATGCGGCCGCATAAAAGACTGCTGTCGCCGCTCGCATGGTGCACGAGCTCGACGAGCCTTGCGGTCCAGCGCTGCAACAGCGGCCGGGAATTCAAGCTCCAAATCAGCGGCAGACCCGACAGCCGGGATAGCGGCCCCGTTTCGGCGGGTCGGCCGCGCAGTTGCGGCACCTGCGGCAAATTCCGCGGTCAGGGGCGGCCACTGCGCGAGACCCAGCGGCGGCGCCGAGAGGCGGCGAGCGGGCAACCGTGTGCGGCGGCGGCTCGATGAACGAGAACCGGCGACGACATTCGCGCGCCAACGGCGCCTCCTGCGATTCGGCCCATCGCAACAGCGCATCGGGCGAGGACAACGACAGCCATTGTTCGAGCGGCTGGCCGAGCAATCCGCGATCGAGCATCGCGCGCAGCACCTGTGGCTCGCGCGCCGCGCGGCGCGCCTCGGCGGCGAACGCGCCGGCTTCGCCCGTGAACACGGCTAGCGCCTGTTCGCCGGCTGCTTCGGCGCGCACGCCGAGTCGGCGCGGGTCGCCGGACGTTGACCGCGGGCCGCCGCGATCGCCGCGGTTGCCGCGGCGCCTTGCGCCTGCGCGCAGACCGCATAGATCAGCGGCAAGATCTCGGCACTGCAGCCGCGGAACGCCCACCAGCAGGGGGCCAGCGCGGGCCGCCGTGAGGCGACGCGCACGTCGGCGATTCGGCCGTTTGCGCGGCGAAGTTCGACGTGAATCGCACCGGCATCCATGGTCGTCGCGCCGCGTGCGCCGGGCGCTCAGCGCTGCGCGGCCTCGCGGGCCGGCAAGGCGAGCGTGAACACGGCGCCGCCGTCGCCGGCGTTGGCGGCAGGCAGCGTGCCGTTGTGGCGTTCCACGATTCCGTAACTGATCGCGAGACCGAGTCCCATGCCCTTGCCGACCGGCTTGGTCGTGAAGAATGGGTCAAACAGTTTCGGCAGATTTTCGGGCGCGATCCCGGACCCATTGTCGGTGAACTCGAGAATTGCGCGGCCGCCGTCGCAGCGCCCGTTGATCACGAGACGCGCCGGTTGGCTCGCCGGCGACCGCATCGGCGGCGTTTTGCACGAGATTCATCACAACTTGCTGCAATTGGTCGGCATTGCCGACGATCGGCAGCGACGCGGGCAGTTCCATGATGACTTTGAATTGGTCGGTCGCCGCCTTCGTGACCCAAAGTACGGAGCGCTCGACGATCGGCACGAGGTCGACGGGCTGCTGTGCATCGCCGCCAGGGGCCGAGAACCGCCGCAAGCCCTCGACGACGTCGCGGGTGCGCTCCGCGCCTTCGATCGTCCCGTCGATCAACGACGGCAGGTCGGCCATCAGCCGCGCGATGCCGAGCTGTGCTGCAGCGTCGATGCCGGCTCCGGCAACGGCATGCGCTGCACGACCGCGAGATATCGGTCCAGGCGCCCGAGGTACTTCTTGAGCGCCACGACGTTGCCGAGCACGAAGCTGATCGGATTGTTGAGCTCATGAGCGACGCCCGCGACCAAGCGGCCGAGTGAAGCCATTTTCTCCGAGTGCAGCAATTGCTGCTGCGTGCGCTGCAGTTCCTCATGCGTTTGCCGAAGCGCCGAATACGCTTTGCGCAATTCGCCGATCGGACGGCCCGTGACCACCAATCCGACCCGCGGCCGTCGCTCGTGTAGCGCGGCGTGCAGCTCAGCGCAACCGGCACCGTCATGCCGCCCGAGGCCTGCATTTGCAGCTCGCAGTCGGACAGCGGCTCACCGGTGCCGCCATCGGCAGGCTCGGCGGATTGTTCGGCCAGCAATGTCTCGATCGCGAGGCGCGAGCTCCCGTCGGCGAACAGCCCGAGAATCGAGCTGCCGCGCAGCTTCGCTTTCCGGCCTGCCCGTGAGCTTGAGCAATGACGGATTGAGTTCCTCGACGATGCCGTCCGGGTCGCATACGATCAGCACATCCGACATCGAGCTCAAGACCGAAGAAATGAACAGCTGGGATTCCTGGAGCGCGGCGTTGTTCTGTTCGAGCGCGACCTCATAATTGAGCAGCTCGCGATACACCTCGTCCATCTTTCGTATCACTTCGACCCAGGCGTGCTCGCCCACGGCGCCCGCCGGCCCGAGACGCTCCTCGATGCCCGGCGGCTCGCCGCTGCGGCGCTGCGCGGCGCCGGAGTTACCCGGCTTTGCCTTGTCGGCGGTCGCGCCGGTCGTGCGGCGTTTAGTCATCGCCGTCACCCGCCGCGGGGCGGTCGCAGGCCGCTCATTGCGTTTTGTCGAGCCCATAGCGGCTTAGCTTGGATCGCAGACCGACGCGCGAGAGCCCGAGCTCGTTGGCCGCGCGGCTCTTGTTCCATCGGTGCCGGACCAGCATCTCCTTGATGACGCGCGCCTCGAGCTGCTCCAAGCGCTCCTTGAGCGTGCCGTCGAGACCCGCGAGCAGCCGCAAATCATGGGCCTGCGTCTCCTCGCGCGGCGCCTGGATGACATGGGGACTCAATAGCTCGGGGCCGAGCTCGTCGCGATCCGCGAGCGCCAGCATCTGCAGGACCTCGTTGTGAAGTTCGCGGACGTTGCCGGGCCATTGGTAGGAGCGCATGCATTCGAGCGTGCTCGCGGCGAAGCGCGCCTGCGGGCGTCCAAATCGGCCGGACTCCCGTTCGAGCAATGCGTTGGCGATGAGCGGCAGATCCGCGAGCCGCGCGCGCAGCGGCGGCAGCCACACGGTGGCCGCCACGAGCCGATAGTAGAGGTCCTCGCGAAAGCGTCCGGTGCGCACATCGTCCTGCAGATTGCGATTGGTGGCGGCGATCACGCGCACGTCGATGCGCACCGAACGCGCGGCGCCGAGCGGGCGCACCTCGCCTTCCTGCAGAGCCCGCAGCATCTTGATCTGAAACGCCGGCGAGGTGTCGCCGATCTCGTCGAGGAAGATCGTTCCGCCGTCCGCCTGTCGCAGCAGGCCGATCCGGTCCTCGTAGGCGCCCGTGAACGCGCCGCGCTTGTAGCCGAACAACTCGGATTCCAACAACGAATCGGGCAGCGCGCCGCAATTCTCGAGAATGAACGGACCGTCGGCGCGCGGGCTCGCGTAGTGCATCGCGCGCGCCAGCAATTCCTTGCCCGTCCCGGATTCGCCCGTGATCAGCACCGACAAATCGTGCAATGCGAGCTTGCGCGCAGTCTCGCAGGTCGCCTCCAGCGGACTGCCGGGGGCCCGTGTCAGATGCTCGAAGCCGGCGGCGGCGCGCGCTTGCTGCAGTTGCCGTGCGGCGCGCTGCTTGAGCGCCTGCGGACTGTCGCGCAGTTCGAGCGACAGCCGCTGGTTGTCGCGCTGCAGGCGCCACGCCTCGGCGGCGCCGCGCAAGGTCAGCAACAATTGCTCGGGCGACCAGGGCTTCAACAGGTATTGCCAAATGCCGGCATCGTTGATCCCGGCAATGATGTCCGCGGAATCGGTGTAGCCGGAGAGCACGATGCGTACCGCCTCGGGCCATCGCTGGCGCACGAGCTTGAGAAATTCGATGCCCGAAGCGCCGGGCATGCGTTGATCGCAGACGACGATCTGCACGAACTCGCTTTCCATGATCGTGCGCGCCGCATCGGTGCTCGCCGCGGTCAGTACTTGGAATTCCTCGTCGAGCGTGCGGCGCAACGCCTCGAGCGAACGCTGTTCGTCGTCGACGATCAAGACCACCGGTAGATTGCTCGGCATCAGCAGATCCTCGGCAGCTGTTCGCTGCTCAGCCAGTCGACGATGCGCCGCCCGCCGAGTCGCGTTTGCATCTGCACGAAATGCCGATCGTCCGCGTGGCAGTGCCCGATCAGACTCGCCGCGACCCCGAGCGGGTGCGCCCGCAGTCGCCGCGAGCGCCGCATCCGCGTGCTCGGGCGGGCAAATGACGATCAGCTTGCCTTCATTGGCGACATAGAGCGGATCGAGTCCCAGCAGCTCGCAGGCCGCCTCGACCGGCGGCAGCACCCGGATTGCGTTCTCGTCGATCAGAATGCCGACCCCCGACTGGCGCGCGATTTCGTTGAGCGTCGTGGCGACGCCGCCGCGGGTCGGATCGCGCATCGTGCGCAGCTGTGGAACCGCGCCGAGCAGCGCGCCGATCAGCCCGTGCAGCGCCGCCGTATCCGAGACGATCGGCGCGTCGAATGCGAGGTTCTCGCGCAGCGACATGATCGCCATGCCGTGTTCACCGATGGTTCCCGACAGCAGCACCGCATCGCCGGGCCGCGCGCGTGCGCCCGAGCAATCAATGCCGTCGCGCAGCACACCGACGCCCGTGGTCGTGATGAACACTCCGTCGGCCTTGCCGCGTTCCACGACTTTGGTGTCTCCGGTGACAACGGGAACTCCGGCGGCGCGCGAGGCGCGCGCCATCGAGGCGACAATGCGCGCGAGGTCCGCGAGCGGATAGCCCTCCTCGAGGATGAAGCTCGCGGCCAGGTAGAGCGGCACGGCGCCCATGACCGCGACGTCGTTGATCGTGCCGTGGACCGACAGACAGCCGATATCGCCGCCCGGAAAGAACAACGGCGAAACAACGTGCGCATCGGTCGCGACCACCAAACGGCCGCGCGGATCCGCGAGCCGCGCGCCGTCATCGCCCTGGTTGAGGAATTCGTTCGCGAATTCACGCGCGAACAGCTCTTCGATGAGCTGCGCCATGGCGCGACCGCCCGAGCCGTGCGAGAGATCGACATGGCCGTGCTTGACGTCGAGCGGGCGGGCATAGGCCGCGCTCATGCCGCCGCCTCGCGGAAACGGCCGAACGTATAATACGCGGCGCAGGCGCCTTCCGAAGACACCATGCACGAACCGATCGGATTCTCCGGCGTACAGACGGTGCCGAATATCTTGCATTCCCGCGGCCGCTTTTCGCCGCGCAGGATTTCACCGCAGGCGCAGGCTTTGTTGTCGGCTACGGCCTGATAGGGCACCGTGAAGCGCCGTTCGGCATCGAACTCGGCAAACGCGGGCCGCAACCGCAGCGCGCTCGCCGGAATCGTGCCGAGCCCGCGCCACTCGAAGTCTTCGCGCAATTCGAAGACTTGGGCGACGATCGCTTGGGCGCGTAAGTTGCCGGTGCGCGTGACCGCACGGGTGAACTCGTTCTCGACGACCGCGCGGCCGTCGTTGACTTGGCCGATCAGCATCTGCACGGCGCGCATGACGTCGAGCGGCTCGAATCCGGCGATCACCACGGGTTTGCCGTAATCGTCGGCGAAGGGCTCATAGGGCGCGCTGCCGATCACGGTCGAGACATGGGCGGGACCCACGAAACCGTCGAGCGGCACGCCACCGGGCGCCGCTAGAATCGCGTGCATGGCCGCGGGGGTCAGCACGTGATTGCAGAGTACGCTGAAATTGTGCAAGCCCTCTGCGGCGGCCGTCAGAACCGCGACCGCGGTGGGCGGTGTCGTCGTTTCGAATCCGATCGCGAGGAACACGACCTCGCGGTCGGGATGCGCGCGCGCGATACTGAGCGCATCACTCGTCGAGTACACCATGCGGATGTCGGCGCCTTGCGCCTTCGCGCGCAGCAGCGTGAGCCGGTGCGAGGCGGGTACGCGCAGCGTATCGGCATAAGTGGCGAGAATCGCGCCCTGTTCGCGCGCGAGGCGAATCGCTTGGTCGATGCGCCCGATCGGCAGCACGCAGACCGGGCAGCCCGGCCCGTGGATCATGCGCACGTTCGGTGGCAGCAGATCCTCGATTCCGTAACGCGAGATCGCGTGGGTATGGCCGCCGCAAAATTCCATGAACCGGTATTCGCGCTCGGGCCGGGCATCGCGGCGCATCGCCGCCGCGAGCCCTGAGGCTAATTCGCCGCTGCGGAATTCGTCGATGTATTTCATGGCGCCGCCCCGATCGCCGCGGCGCCGCCCTGCGCGTCGGATCCGAGCTGTCGCATCAGCGCGAGCGTCTGCTCGGCCTCATCGACGTTGAGCCGCTGCAATGCGAAGCCGACATGAATGATCACATAGTCGCCGACGGCGATGTGCTCGACGAGCGCCAGCGATACCTGTTTGCGAACTCCGTCGAGATCGACGACGGCGCTGTCGCCGTCGAGCAGTTCGACGACGACGGCCGGAATGGCTAGACACATGATTTAGACCTCCCCCGCGCAGAGTGCCACCCAGGCTTGACCGACGCTGATCGCGCCGTCATTGGGCGGCAGGTTGATCGGACACAAGGCCCGCAATCCTGCGTCGTGGAGCGCGGCCCTCAGGCGCTCCCGCAGTATGCCGTTCAACAGACAGCCGCCGCATAATACGACCGTCGAGATTCCGGCGGCGGCGGCCGCGGCGGCGATCCATTCGCCGAGCGCCGCCGCGAGCGTCGCATGGAACAGTGCCGCGGCCGCACTGCGCTCGTCGCGCGAGTCGGCGAGCCGTGCGAGCAGCGGCAGCAAATCGAGCGTCCCATCGGCCTCGATGCGCCAAGTGCCGGCGGCGACTTCGCCGCGCGCGCCGCGCGCCAGCGCCTCGAGCTGCATCGCGGCGTCGGCCTCGAAGCGGGAAATTTCGGTGATGCCGAGCAGCCCCGCGGCCGCGTCGAACAGCCTTCCCAAGCTCGAGGTCGGCGGACAATGCGCGCCGCGGGCGATGAGTTCGGCGAGCTGTCGCGCCGCACGCTGCCTGGGGAAGCGTGCCGCGATCTCGTCGCCGCGGCCGAGTCGATGCAAGGCTGCGCCTGCCATGCGCCAGGGCTCGCGTGCGGCGCGATCGCCGCCGGGCAGCGGCAGAGTCGCCAGGTGTCCGAGGCGTCGCAGGCGCGCCCCGTCGACGAGCAGTAGCTCGCCGCCCCAGGCTCCGCCGTCGGTCGCCGAGGCCGATTCCGTCGAGCGCGACGCCGATGACCGGCTCGCGATGCCGATGCTCGGCAAGCACCGCCGCGACGTGCGCATGATGATGCTGTACGCCTAGCGTCGGGATGCCGCGCGCGGCGCCGAGCGCGGCCGCAAAGCTGGTCGAGTGGAAATCGGGGTGCAGGTCGTGCGCGACGATTTGCGGTTCGACCTCGAGGATCGCGAGCAGGTGCCGCACCGACTCCTCGAAGAAGCGCACGCTGGCCGCATCGTCGAGATCGCCGATATGCTGCGAGACGAACGCCTCGTCGGCGCGCGTGACACAGACCGTGTTCTTGAGCGATGCGCCGACCGCGAGCACCGTCGGCCCCGCAGCGGCGAGGCGAATTGCTTGCGGCGTGTAGCCACGCGCGCGGCGCACGAACATCGGCGCGCCGCCGCCGTCGGGTGCGATCACGACCGAATCGTCGCAGCGAATGACGATCGATCGGTCATGCTGCAAGTAGGCGTCCGCGATGCCCGCGAGTCGCTCGAGAGCTTCCGTGTCGCCGGTCACGAGCGGCTCGCCGCCCGGGTTCGCGCTCGTCATCACGAGCACCAGCGGCTGCGCCTCTGCGAGCCAGGCGAGGCCCGCGGGCCGGCCGGCATCTTCGTGAAACAGCAGCCACTGCAGAGGCGTGGCCGGCAGCATCACGCCGAGCGACGCGAGGCCGGGCGCAATGCCGTCGAGTTCCCGGTCGGCTCGAACCCCTTTCGGCGCGACCACAATCGGCCGCTCGGCGGAGGCAAGCAGCCGCACCGCATCGGCATCGAGCATCACGAGGCCCGCGAGTGAGGCGGTATTTGCCGCCATCACCGCAAGCGGCTTCGCCTCGCGGTCTTTACGCGCGCGCAGCATCGCAACAGCTTCTGCATTGCGGGCATCGCAAGCCAAATGATAGCCGCCGAGACCTTTGATCGCGACGATTGCGCCGTGGCGCAGCTGCGCGACCGTCGCGGCGATCGGGTCACCCGCGATCAGGCTGCCGGCGGCGTCGCGCAACTGCAGGTGCGGTCCGCAATTCGGGCAGGCAATCGGTTCCGCATGAAAGCGTCGATCGGCGGGATCGCCGTATTCGCGGCTGCAATCGGCGCACAGCGCGAATCCGCTCATGCTGGTACGCGAGCGGTCATAGGGCAGCCCGAATGCGATCGTATAGCGCGGGCCGCAGTGTGTGCAGGTGATGAACGCATGGCGCCAGCGGCGCCCCGCGGGATCGAACAGCTCGCCGAGGCAGTCCGCGCAAACGGCCGTATCCGCGCCGATGGCGGTCGCGCAGCGCGTGCTGGTGCTATCCACGATCCGAAAACCGTCCAAGCCCTCGGCGGCGATCGGGCGTGCGATCACGGCGTCGACGCGCGCGCGCGGCGGGGCCTCGCGCTGCAAGCGCTCGATCAGCGCATAGAGCTGGGCCTGCGATCCCTCGGCCGTGATCTCGACGCCGCGCGAGTCGTTGCGCACCCAGCCGGCGAGATCCAGGTCGTGCGCGAGGCGCCACACGAACGGCCTGAAGCCGACGCCCTGGACGACGCCGCTGACGCGGATGTGCTGTGCAGCGGTCATCAGATGCCGTGCGCGACTACGCCCGCGTGCCGCTCCTGCTCGATCCAGGCGAGCCATTCCGCCATGCCGGCGCCGCTCTTCGCCGAAATCTGGATCACCGGCAGGCCGGGATTGACGCGATGCGCGCACTCGATCGCGAAGTCGACATTGAACTCGACATACGGCAGCAGGTCGCATTTATTGAGCAGCAGCAGCGATGCCGCGCGGAACATGTCGGGATACTTCAGAGGCTTGTCCTCGCCTTCGGTCACCGACAGCACGACGACCTTGTCGGCTTCGCCGAGGTCGAATGCGGCCGGACAGACGAGGTTGCCGACGTTTTCGATGAGCAGCAGGCTGCCTGGACGCAGCGGAAGGTCGGCGACGGCTCGGCCGACGGCCTGAGCGTCGAGATGGCAGCCTTTGCCGGTATTGATCTGCAGCGCCGGCGCGCCGGTCGCGCGAATGCGCTCCGCATCGCGCGTGGTCTCTTGATCGCCCTCGATGACGGCGATCGGCCTCGTATCGCGCAGGCTCTCGATCGTCTTGATGAGCAGTGTCGTTTTTCCCGAGCCGGGGCTCGACATCAGGTTGAGCGCCTGCACGCCGCGCACGGTGAACTCGGTGCGATTCGCCGCTGCATAGCGATTGTTCTTTTCGAGAATGTCGCGCTCCATCTGCACGATGCGCGTGCCCATCGGAGCGGGAGCGTGCGGGGCCCATGGCACTTGCGCATAGCCGTGCTCGTCATGAGTGACATGGGTATGCGTGTGGGAGTGCGAATGCACGTGACCGTGGTCGTGGTCTTGACCAGGCCCGCGCGGCGCCGAACTCGCGCCCTCCAAGCGAATTTCATTCGTGCCGCAGCCGCAGGTCGTACACATGATCGCTACTCCACTTCTAACTCTTTGACTCGCATATCGGCGCCGCCCGTGACCTGCACCTGCCCGCTGCCGCACAGGGGGCAATCGGCAAGCGCCTCGTCGATCGCGATCGACCGACTGCACGCGAGGCACCATGCCTGGCCGGGAGTCGAGACGATCTCCAGGCGCGCGCCTTCGGCGCAGCTGCCGCGGGTCACGACGTCGAAGCAGAAACGCAGGGACTGCATCTCGACCGACGCCAGCTTGCCGATTTCCAGCCACACAGTGCGCACCGTCGAAAACCCGTCGCGGCGCGCCGCGTCCTCGATGAGTTCGACAATTCCTTGACTGAGGCTCATTTCGTGCATCTAGGCTGAGTCCCGCATCGACGCGTCGTCGCCGTGGCTCGCCGACGGCACGAGCAGCGCGCGGCGCGACATTCCGTGGAGAGGCGCAAACAGCTGAGACATCACCGCCTCCGCGACCGCACGCGCAGCGGCTTGATCCTGAAACTCCTCCGGGGGAGAGAATAGCGAGCAGAAATCGAATGGGCCGCATTCCGGCTCATCGGCGCCCATGAACTCATAGCGGCCGGACGGAAACACCCATGCGCGTCGTTCGTCGAGCCGCAGCGCAGGCACTGCCGAATTCGCCTCGCGCAGCACCGCGAGATTGATCGACCACGGGGTGATCAAGACCCCGACGCGCATGCCGTTCCAATCGCGAAACCCGTGCGCTTCGACTTGCAGTGAGGGATTCAAGATCGGAATGCCGGCCATGCGGGTCGCGTGGATCCGGCGGAAGGCATTCTCGAGGAGCGCTTCGTCAGGCATCGACCGCCACCATGAATTTGTGTTTCGGCGCCTCGCAATGCGGGCAGGTCCAGTTTTCCGGTAGCGCGTCGAACGGCGTGCCGGGCGGCACTTGCGCGATCGGGTCGCCCTCGGCGGGATCGTAAACGGTCCAACAAATGCCACATTCGCGCCGCTGATCCCTCGATATGGTGTTCGCCAAGCTGCTCTCCTAAAGAGTCGCGACCCATTCCCGCAGACGCGGGATGCTGTCTTCGAGATCCTCCGGTGCCGCAAGCGCCACGACCGGTACGTCATCGACTTCGATCGTGTTGAGGATCAGTTGATCCATGCTGTTGAAATACTGCACCCACCAGGTGTGAGGCAGCGCCGTCGAGGAGATCCGGCAGTTTCCGTAGCCGCGTGAAAGAATAGTGGCCGGCCCGCGACCCAGGTTCACGGCCAAGTAGTTCAAGTCTTCCGCGGTCATCGGCAGCAGCGTCAAGTTGACGACGTGCGTATCCGCTCCCGGCCGATAGGCGTTCGAGGCGTCGATCAGCTCGCCAAGAATCGCGGGTGCGTTCATCACGCCCTCCGAGGCCGCCGGAACGTCCTGCAACCGCGTTTTGACCTGATCGAGTGCCTGGCGCAGGACCCGCGGGATCGTGCCTGCCTCGAGCTCGTCGCTCGAGAGCGTGCCGTCTTCGCGCAATGCGTGGACGCGCCAGACGCCGGCAAAGGCGCTTTCTTGAATCCGCACCGGTCGGCTCGCGGCGACCAGCGCGCTGACTTCGCCATGCCCAAGCAGTTCGTTGACCGAATCGATTACCTCCGGATCATAGTCGAGCAACGAAATCCGTAGATCCGCTCGCGGCGGCTCGCGCGCATCCATGGTCCGAAAGTCCGTTTCCTCCATCGCCGCGATCAAGCGGCCGATGATGTCACGCGCCCCTTCGATGGCGGCGGCACTCGCCGACTTGCGGGGTGCCGGCGGCAAAAAAATCGACATCTCGCCGGGGGACGCGATGTACTGCAGGGGCTCTTCAACCGGTTGGGTGCCGGGTCCAATCGCAACGACCGAAATCGGGAAGGGTTTCATGACGCGCGCTGCCTGTTAGTGAGTAGTCGAGGACGGAGCGGATGAGGCGGCCGGCGACCCGGCGGCCGGCGACCCGGCGGCCGGCGACATCGCGTTGGCGGATCTCGGCGGTTCCGAGGGTGGCAGCGCGAGTATCTTGGGTATCTCTGCGAGGTACTCCTCCCAATCGCGCATGCGTTCGATGACCCCGAGATAGGCGCCGTCGCGCAAGAACACGAGGCTCGGCCAGCGGAATACGCCGAATCGCGCGGCGAGCTGGCGCGCGGCGGCCGGATCCAACAGTCCGACCCGCAGCGGCTCGGCGCTCGCGCGCAAGATGTCGGGCAACACGACCGCGACGTCCCAGGTTTCCGGCACGCGCTTAGGGTCATCAGGGAAGAACAGCACGGTCGGACCCGGCAACGCGGCAAATTCAGCGGCGGTGACCGACGACAGTGCCGTGAAACCGGATTCGCGCACTTGGCGCGAGAACAACGTCAGCAGGCGCGCAATGTCGGGACTCGAAAAAATGATCGGTTCCATGGGTTTCCTTCAGCGGAGAAACTCGGGCAATTGCGGTTTGCGGTTCACGAGGTCCGGAAAGGCGGCGTCGATCGCCGCCAAATCGCCCGCCAGCGCCGCTTCGAGCGCGCCGAGCGCAAGATCGAGTTGCAGCGCGCGATCGGCATCGATGACCTCGCGCGCGGCCCCAAGAAACACGAGCAGCCACGCGCCGGTCTCGACCGGGCCGACGAGCGAGAGATCAACTCGCGTTTCGACGCCCAACCGATCGACGCACTCCGCAAAATGCGCCGCGGGCAGAATCCGCAAGACGCGCATCGGAGCTGCAATGCACATCAGCCGCGTTCCGCGGGATTGGCGAGCACGCGCTCGTCGCCGAATCGACAGGCGGTATCGGCCGACGGCCGGCCACTCTCATAAGCCGATAGCGCGAGCGGCGAGGGCGCGCGCGGCGTCAGCTGCGCCGTTCTGCGGCGCACAGCGACGCCCCAGCTGCGCAGCCGGCGCACCGCCAGATACACCGCGGTGGCGACGCGCGAGGCGACTTGCGGACGCAGGCTGCCGCCATAGTCATCGAGTTCCACCGGCTGTATGCCGATCAGCAGCATCTCGACGGGGCATTTGCCGGTCAGCTCCGCCGCTGCGATGACCTCTTGGAAACCGGTCTGGTGCAAGCTCATCTTCTTCGCGCCCATGAAGCGAGGGACCTCGGTGTTTTCGATGAGGCGCATGGTGCCCGGTTGTAGACCGTAATCGATCGCGTCGAAGACGATGAGCCGGCGGGCCTGCTGCAGGTAGGGAAGAAGATACAAACCCTGGGTGCCTCCGTCGAGCAGCTCCACGGCTTCCGGCAGCTCGTAGTGCTCGGCCATGTACTCGACGCAACGCACGCCGAAACCCTCGTCCGCCCACAACAGGTTGCCGATACCGAGGACCAGAGTCTCTTGCATTGCGATCGGCATGGCGCCCATGATCCCCCGTACTGTTACATCCAGTGTTACAAGACTCGTGCCAATCTGCCTATCGTGGATAACCACTAAGGGAATCGGTGGGTTGGCGATCCAAAGCCTGCGGCCGGCGCATCCGCGGCCGGGTGCGCATATTCCAGTCCGGTCACTTGGGTGGAAGTTGCCTTGGCGCCTCGGGAGCCGGCGGCGCGCACCGGTAGGCTTTGTAAGAATCCCAGGACTGCTGCAGGCTGAGCCAAAAGTCCGGCCCGGTACCAAAGTAGCGTCCGAGCCGCTGCGCCGTATCGGGTGTGATGCCCCGGCGCCCGCGCACGATCTCATTGACGCGTCGCCTTGACACGCCGAGGCGCTTGGCAAGCGCGTCCTGCGAGAGATTTAAGGGGCGCAGGAAGCGTGTTTCGAGAAACATCCCGGGCGTGAGGCGCGCGCGCCGGCTCGAGCCGGCGCTGTCTCTCTGGGCTGCCACGTTCATCGTCGCAGGTCCGCAGGCCGCATTTCAGTCGTGATACGAGCGAAAGCCGCTGATCATCGAGCTGTAGATCGACTGCCGCGACATGATTTCCTCGCGCGTGATCATATACAGATGCACGGTCACGAAGCAGATGATGACCCACATGCCGAGGTGGTGCCAGCTGTGCACGGCCTGGCTGCCGCCGAACAAGGGAATCACCCACCCGAACAGGCGATCGAACCAGCTGCCCTGGCCGCGAATTTCGCCGAACAGCGCGAAGCCCGTCACCAGCTGGAATACCACGAATACGCTGCTGAACAGAAACATGAAAACCTGCGCGAGCGGATTGTGGCCGATCGATTTCGGCTCATGCTTGTCGATGAATAGGTAACAGCGAATGACATTCCACATGCCGAGCCACCAATCGCGGTTCAGCAGCGGCAGCACGAAGACCTCGCGCGACTGCGGGTTGCCGACGATGGCCGCGTAGACGCGCAGCAGGAACGCGACGCTGAGGATCTGGCCCGCGGTGAAGTGCGTGAACGCGATATACCCCATGACGAAATGGTCCGAAGCTTCGCCGTCGACGCTCGGCAGCGGACTCGCTATCAAGAATCCCGTGAAGATCAGCGTGAAGATGCACAGCACGTAGACCCAATGGCAGAGCCGCACGAGCCCGTCGAAGGCGTAAACGGTCGTGCCGGTGGCCAGATCGGGTGCGGAAATTCTTGTGTTCATCGGCAGACCCCTTGCTCTAGCTGACTTTGACGACCGACATCTCCACGCCGTCCGGACTCATCACGTGCGTCGCGCAGGCGAGGCATGGATCGAAGCTGTGCAGCGTCCGCAGGATCTCGAGCGGCTCTTCCGCCTTCGCGACCGGTGTATTCATCAGAGCGGCCTCGAAGGCGCCGATCTGGCCCTTCGGATCGCGGGGGCTGCCATTCCAGGTCGTCGGCACGATGCACTGGTAGCTCTCGATGCGCTGGTCCTTGATCTTGATCCAATGGCCGAGCGCGCCGCGCGGCGCTTCACAGAAACCCGCACCCTGCGCTTGGGCAGGCCAGGTCTCGGGCTCCCATTTCTCGACGTTTGCGGTCGCCGAGTCGCCGGCCTTGAGATTCGCAATGAGCTTGTCGAACTGGCCGCGCAACAGGGCCGCGCAGTACTGCGATTCGATGCCGCGCGCCGCAGTCCGGCCGAGCGTCGAAAACAGCGCGGTCACGGGCACGTCGAGCTTTTTCAGCACTGCATCGACCGAATCCTTGATGCCGGGATATTGTTTCGGCTGCACGTAGCCGAGAACCATGCGCGCGAGCGGTCCGACCTCCATCGCGTGGCCGCGCCAGCGCGGCGCCTTGACCCAGGAATACTTGGCCGATTCGTCGACGTTGTCGAGCCGCGTGCGGGTGCCCTTGAAGTTTGGGCCCTCCGGCGCGTAGTTGGCATCGGTCACGCCGTCGAACGGATGCAAGCCCTTGGATTCGTCGGGATACTTGTACCAGGAGTGGGTCACGAACTCCTGAATCTGCTCGACGTCCTTGATGTCGACGGGCTGCACGTTGTCGAGCTTGCCGTCGGTGATTGCCCCGTGCGGCAGCAGAAGATTGCCGACCGAGTAATCGTTGGCGCGCTCCGGCATGTCGCCGTAGGCCATCAGCGACTGCGAGGAGATGCCGCCGCCGTAGAGCCAGCCCTTGTAGAAGGATGCGATCGCGAGCAAGTCCGGAATGTAGACCTTGTCGATGAACTCCTGCGCCCGGGTGATGATGCTGTCGACCCAGTTGAGGCGCTCCATGTTGATCGCGCCGACCGAGCCGGCACTGTCCAAGTCGATCGCGCAGGGCATGCCGCCGACCAGCCAATTTGGATGCGGATTCTTTCCGCCGAAAATCGTGTGGATGCGGACGATGTCCTTCTGGAAGTCGAGGGCTTCGAGGTAATGCGTGACCGCCATCAGATTCGCTTCGGCCGGCAGCTTGTACGCGGGACTGCCCCAGTAGCCGTTCGCAAATGGCCCGAGCTGGCCCGACGCGACGAAGTTCTTGAGGCGGTTTTGAATGTCGCGAAAATAACCCGGCGAGGAATTCGGCCAATCGGAAATGCTTTGCGCGAGTTCGGAGGTGGCCTTCGGGTCGGCCTTGAGTGCCGAGACGATGTCGACCCAGTCGAGTGCGTGCAGATGATAAAAATGCACGAGGTGATCGTGCACGTACTGCGTCATCTCCATGATGTTGCGGATCGAGTTGGCATTTTCCGGGATATTGATCCCGAGCGCATTTTCGACCGCGCGCACCGAAGCAAGTGCGTGCATTCCGGTGCAGACACCGCAGATCCTCTCCGTGAAGGCCCAGGCATCGCGCGGATCGCGGCCCTTGAGTATGACCTCGAGGCCGCGCCACATCGTGCCGGTCGACACGGCGTTGCGGATCACGTTGTCCTTGTCGAGGTTCACTTCGACACGCAGATGTCCCTCGATCCGGGAAACCGGGTCGACGACGACCCGCTTGCCCGAATTGTCCATCTTGAACCCTTGAGTCTCGTAGCTCATGTCTGCTTGCCCTCTTCCTTCGGCTTGTCGCTGCGTGCACGGCTCAGCGCGGATGCGGCGGCGTGCGCCGCGACACCGACTGCGGTCACTGCGGCAACCGTCCCGCCGACCTTGTCGGCGTTCGACGTGATGCCGAATTGATTGATGTTGGTGACGCGGTTGTAGAACCCGCCCTTGTCCCAGAAGTTGTCCTCGGAGCAGCCGATGCAGCCGTGGCCGGACTGGATCGGGAATGACACTCCGTCGTTCCAGCGAACCGTCGAGCAGGCATTGTAGGTCGTGGGCCCCTTGCAGCCGACTTTGTAGAGGCAGTAGCCTTTGCGCGCTCCCTCGTCGTCCCATTTCTCGACGTATTGGCCGGCGTCGAAATGGCCCCTGCGGTAGCACTTGTCGTGGATGCGCTGGCCGTAGAACATCTTTGGCCGGCCTTGGCGGTCGAGTTCCGGAATGCGATCGAAGGTCAGCATGTAGGTGACCACGCCGGTCATGACTTCCGCGATCGGCGGGCAGCCCGGAACTTTGATGATCGGCTTGCCGGTGATCACCTTGTCGATCGGTACGGCATGGGTCGGGTTCGGCTTGGCGGCCTGTACGCACCCGTAAGAAGCGCAGGCACCCCAGGCGATGACGGCTTTGGCGTCCGCGGCGGTTTCCTTGAGCACATCGACGAACGGTCGACCTCCCACGATGCAGTACATGCCGTCCTCGTTGAGCGGGGGGTTGCCCTCGACCGCGAGGATGTAGTTGCCCTTGTACTTCTCTCGAACCGCCGCGAGCACCGCTTCAGCCTGATGGCCGGATGCAGCCATCAGCGTGTCGTCATAGTCGAGCGACAGCATCGAGAGCACGACGTCCTTGGCGAGCGGGTGCGCGGAGCGGATGAACGACTCAGAACAGCAAGTGCATTCGAGGCCGTGCAGCCACAGCACCGGGGTGCGCGGTTTGGTCTCGAATGCATTGACGATGCGCGGCACGAAGGCCGACCCGAGTCCCAGAGAGGTCGCAGTCAAACTGCAGAACTTGACGAAGCTGCGCCTGGTGATGCCTTGGCGGCGCAGAATGTCGTAGAAAGTTTCGTTCATGTGACCCCCCTGACGATGACGATTCTCGGCCCTAGGTATAACCAAGATGCGTGCCAAGGCCGGAGAGCTGCTAAGCGCGCGAATTCATTGAGGATGCCGCGGGGCGTGCGGCGGCCGTCTGGATAGTTCGCTGCCGTCGCGGTCGCGCATCCGGTCACATTGATGTCAGCGCGCCGCGTTCGAGGCTTGGTCGCGGATTAGGGAAGATCCGCGGCAGCGTCGGATTTCCCCACTTGCGTCGGCAGCGTTCTTACCGTATCTGTCGCCGGCGTCCTGTTCGGAGGATCTTTAGATTCCTCAAACCGCTTGTGCAATAGTAGAGAAAATCCACGAGGACCTCGCGCCCATGGCCGCCGAGAACGTCGATCTCGAAATACTACTGCGACCGGCTGCGGCCGATCGGTTCGTGCTGAGCGCGGCGGAGTGGACCCGCGTCGGCAGCCTCTACGGCATCATCGTGCTGCTGCATGCGCTCGGTTGGGGATTGTATCTGCACTACGCGGCGCATTATCCGGCGCTCGTGGGTCTCGGCCTCGTTGCCTATTTGTTTGGGCTGCGTCATGCGTTCGATGCCGATCACATTGCCGCTATCGACGACACCGTCCGCTACATGTTGCAAAAGGATCGACATCCGCTCGCCGTCGGATTCTTTTTTTCGTTGGGCCATTCGACGATCGTTCTCGGCCTGAGCGTCGCGATTGCATTTGCGGCCACCGCGATCAAGCGCGATATGCCGCAATTGCAGAACTTCGGCGGGCTGATCGGCGCCGGCGTATCCGGCGTGTTCTTGCTGCTGATCGGGCTGCTGAATCTGCGAGTCCTGCTGGACATTCTCAGGATTTGGCGGCATGCCGACAAAGGCAATCATGGGCACCAACATCTCGAGTCCTTGCTCGCGCAGCGCGGCATGCTCAACCGTCTGTTCGGCGGACGGCTGCGCCGATTCATGAGCCACAGCTGGCAAATGTATCCTCTCGGCCTGCTGTTCGGCTTGGGATTCGACACGGCCTCGGAGATCGGCTTGCTGGCGATGACCGCCGGTGCGTCCGCCGGCGATTTGCCGATACCGGCAGTGCTGTCGTTGCCTATCTTGTTCGCCGCCGGGATGACGCTCATGGACACGACCGACGGCGTGTTGATGTGCCGCGCTTATCGCTGGGCCTTGCAGAACCCGGTGCGCAAGATTTTTTACAATGTCACGACGACGGGCCTATCGGTGGCGATCGCGCTCGTGATTGGTTCCATCGAGTTGCTGCAGGTCCTCGGCGGCGTACTCGGGTTCGACGGCAGTTTCTTTCGCAACGTCGCGAGCATCGACTTCGCCGATCTCGGATATGTCGTCGTCGGCCTGTTTTTGATTGCTTGGGTCGGTTCCGTGATCGCCTGGAAGTGGGGTGCGGGCGGCACCTGCGGCCGGTCGGGCCTCGGCGGGCATTCTCCATGATGCATCACACTCGCGATGCTGCGGCGCAGACGATCGTCGATCGGGTGCCCGGTTGATCCAGATCAAGATCCGCAAGCCGCCGATCCCGTAAGCTCTAGCTCGTTGATCCGCGGACTCACCGAGGCCGCGCTTGCTGGTCCACGCTGATTATCGAGGCACATGACGCGATTGGCCGAGCCGACGACGCGAGGCGGGCGACCAAGATCGGCCGGGCCCGGCGACGCGGTTGGGCGGTGCGTCGCGGGCCGGCCCGCTGTTGCGGCGACCTTGCGCGAAATCGCCGCGCTGCTGGAGCGAGTCGCAGCGGGAGGGGAGTCCGGCCACATCGATCTATGCCGTCCCGGTCAGGATGCGCATGAACAGGCGCGATTAAAAGAGACGCTGGGTCCCGGCGAAGTGCTCATCGTCCTGCAGGCCGACGGCGAGTCGACGATCCGCGAAACCAGCGTACAGGGCGTTTGGTGGAACGAGCACCGCGATCGCAACGGCATGTTGGTCGCCTCGTTCCTCGAGATCGCGGCCGTGCCGGCGATTCTGATGGTCGATCCCGAACAATTGCGTCGGGGTGCGGAACTGCTGCGGGCCGATTTACAGACTGTTTTGAAGTCCGTAGACTGAAATTTCCGGGGCTTGCCGAGCTCCCACGACCCAAAAGATCCCATGAAGCTCGCCAAATACACGAAGTTTCGAGAGGAAAAATTCGGAGGCGTCCTGTTCGAGACGCGTTCCGAGAAAGTTTACTCGTTGAATCCGACCGCGGCGGCGGTCGTTCGCGAAATCGCGCCCGGGGTCGATGAGCAAGCGATCGTCGAGCGCGTCAAAGCCCGATTCATCGACGCGGGCGGAGCCATCGAGGCCGAAGTGCGCGCTTACCTCGCGGAATTGCGGCAGAAGGGCCTGCTGGAGGATTGAATATTTCGATGCCTCAAGCCGCTACCGATCCGGCCGAGAAGCCGGTGGCCCCGGCCGCGTCGACCGCGTCGAGCGACTTGCGCGCCCCGCTGTATGTCGCCTGGCAAATCACCAACGAATGCAATCTCGCCTGCCTGCACTGCATCGAGGAGAGCGGGCCGGGCAAAGCGTTCCGCGACGAACTGAACGAGAACGAGATCTTCGCGGTTCTCGCGCAGCTCATGGACGGCGAGGTTCCGTATCTCTCATTTTCCGGCGGCGAACCGATGATCCATCCGCGGTTCTTCGAGATGGTCGAATACGTTTGCGGGCGCGGCGGCCAGCTGAAAATCGAGACCAACGGACACTATTTGAGCGCCGAGAACTGCCGGCGGCTCGCTGAACTCGGCGTCAAGGCGGTGCAAGTGAGCCTCGACGGCGCGTCGCGCGAGACATTCAATCGGATGCGCGTGCGCGGCGATTTCGACTGTACGGTCGCCGGAATCCGCACG
Organism: uncultured Gammaproteobacteria bacterium; assembly: GCA_963782845.1. Taxonomy (GTDB): domain Bacteria; phylum Pseudomonadota; class Gammaproteobacteria; order Steroidobacterales; family Steroidobacteraceae; genus Bog-1198. The sequence continues at coordinate 82,016 of CAWALM010000008.1, forward strand.
TCTTCGCGAGGCCGGCGTGCCGGTCGAGATCAACTACTCGCCGACGCGCTTCAACATGCATGAGATTGCCGCTGCGGTCGATTTGGCTTACGAACTCGGCGCCTACAGCTTTTATACGGGGCGCACGATGTACACCGGCAACGCCGTCAAGACCTGGCGGCTGCTGGTGCCGACCGAGGCGCAGTACACGGAGTATTTCGCGACCTTGCATGCGAAGACCGACGAGTACCAGGGGCGCATGCGCGTGTACTTCCACGAGATGGGCTTGCTCGAAGAGCTGCGCTACCGCCTGCTGAATCCGGCCGCGCTGCTGATCGTCCTGCCGAATGGGCTCGTGAAGCTCCTCAACGCACTGCCGTTCGTCTGCGGGGATTTTCGGCGCGAATCCTTGAGCGACATATGGGCGCGGTTCCAGCGTGGCTGGGCCGACGCGCGCGTCAAGCACTTCGTCGAGAACCTCGCGACCGATCCGCAACAAGACCTCGGAATTGCACCGCTGGGTGGCTCTCTGAGCACCTCCGCTGCGCAGCGCCAAGGGCGCCCCTTCGGCGGCGGCCGGCAGCTGCTGCAAGTGCTGCGGCTCGTGCGCTATCGCTTTTTTTTGTTCGCGGGCCTGCTGCCGTATCTGCTGGGGGCGGCTTGGGCGTTCCATTGGCTCGGACAATTCGATGCGGGCATGTTCTGGAGTGGACTCGGCGGCGTGGCGCTCTCGGTTGTCGGGGTCGAGGCGTTCAACGAGTATTTCGACGCGAAGATGGGCACTGATCGGGTCTTCAATCCCGACGAACTGCCGCCGGTTTCCGATGCGGTGTTTTGGCTGGGGATCGCCGCTTTCGCGGGTGCCTCGGCCGTTGGCGTCTATTTGACGCTGCGCGAGGGTTGGCCGATCCTCGTATTCGCGCTGCTCGGGGGCGCCGCCGCAATTTTTTACGAGGCACCGCCGCTGCGGTGGGTCTACCGCGGGCTCGGAGAAACGGTCATCGCGGTCTCTTACGGACCGGCGATGGTGCTCGGCAGCCTCTATTTACAGACTCGAGCAGTTAGTGCCGCTGCATTCTGGGCTTCGCTGGTTCCGGGGCTCCTTATCATGTCGCTCGCGGTCGTCAATGCCATTCCGGATTTTCATCAGGACCGTCTGGTCGGCAAACGCAACCTGGTCGTGCGTCTCGGCCGGCGCCGCGGCGTTTGGCTCTATCTGCTGCTCGCCGGCGCCGGGCTCGCGGCCGCCGCGATTGGCGTTGTCGCCGGCGAATTTCCGCCACCCTGCCTGGCCGCGCTCTTGGCACTGCCGTTGCTGCTGCGGAGCGGCCGCCGCGCGTTCGCGAGCTACGAATCGGCGCTGCGTTTCCGCCCGGCGATCGGCAGCATTCTTGCCTGCTATGTCGTCGGCGTGGGGTTGTTCATCGCCGGACTGCTTGTTCTAGCGCGCCGCGCGCGGGTTGAGCATGAACCGAATCGACAGCCTCAAGGCTCCGCTGTTCGTATCCTGGCAGCTGACGCGCGACTGCGACCTCGCGTGCCTCCATTGCTGCACCGAATCGGCGCCCGGCAAACGCATCGCCGGCGAACTCGATGCCGATGAAGCGCTTGGGGTCGCCCGCGCGCTTGTTCGCAGCGAGGTGCCCTATGTGATGCTTTGCGGCGGCGAACCCCTGGTCGTGCCGCATTTCTTGGCGATTGCCGACGTGCTCGGCGGGGCGGGCGTGCAGCTCAAGATCGAGACCAATGGCCAGCGTTTCGACGCGCAGACCGCCGAGCGTTTGGCGCGGCTGCCGATTCGATCGATCCAAATCAGTCTCGACGGCGCAACCGACGAAACCTACGCGCGCCAGCGTCCCGGCGGCTCGCTGGCGAAAGCCCATGGGGCGTGTCGGGCTGCGCGCGGCGCCGGATTGCCGCTCGAGGTGACTTTCGCGCCCACCCGACTCAATCTCCACGAGGCCGAGACGGTCATCGATCAGGCGCGCTCGCTAGGGGCATTTCGATTCAATACGGGACAGCTCATGCGCATCGGAACCGCCGCGCGCCAGTGGGGCCGGTTGGCGCCGAGTGCCGACCAGTACCGGGAATTTCGCGCATTGCTGGAGCGGCGCGCCGCCGGCGATGGTGACGCTGTCATGGAACTTTGCTACAGTCCCTTCACGATTGAGGAGGGATTGCGGCGCAGCGTGGCCGATCCTCCTGCAACGATGTTGGTTCTGCCCAACGGGTGGGTGAAGGTCGCGGCGGTTTTGCCGTACGTATGCGGTGATTTGCGCCGCGACACGATCGAGGACGCCTGGCGCGCCTACTGTCGATCTTGGGATGATCACCGGATCCTCGATGCGGCGGCCACGGCGATAGCGACTGATGCACGACACCCCGACGCGAACACATGGAAAGTATTGGTTGCCCATTAAACGTTTCGGCCCCCTACCCGGATGGAGACAGCGATGAATGAGACGACATTGAAGCTGCAGGAAGATCCCGCCCAAAAGCAAGATCGAAGCGCATCGCAAGAGGCCGATCGCAAAATCAACTGGGAAACGCCCTGCATGGAAGATGTATCGGAGCAGGTGACGGCGCAACCCTACATCCGCTTCACCTGAGGCGCGGCATCCCGAGACGAGTGAGGAGCGATCGCGGTTGACGGGCGCGCCGATCGACCAATACCGCGCGCCGCTCGTGGTCGCGTGGCAATTGACCAACCGCTGCGCCGCGGCGTGCCTCGCATGCTGCGAGGAATCCGGTCCCGATCGCGGCTGGCCCGACGAGCTCACGCGCGGGGAAGCGCTGCGCATCACGCAGCAAATCATCGATGCAGGCGTTCCTTACGTGGCATTCGGCGGCGGTGAGCCGCTCGGCGTGCCGCATTGCTGGGAGATCTTCGAGCGCTTGGCCGCGGCCGGCATCGGCATCAAACTCGAAACGGACGCTCGCCACATCGATGAGGCGGCGGCGGATCGTTTGGCGGCGCTGCCGGTGCAGTGCATCCAGATTTCGGTGGATGGGGCCACCGCGAAGACGCATGAACAAGTGCGGCCCGGTTCGAGCTTCGCGGCGACGATCGGCGCGATCGAGCGGCTCGTGGCTCGCGGCGCCACCCCGCAACTGGTGTTCGTGCCCACGCGCCGGAATGTTCATGAGGCAGAAGCCGCCTACGATCTCGCTGCGAGTCTCGGCTGCGAAGCCTTCGTAACGGGTCCCCTGATGCGCCTCGGGCGCGCCGCGGCCAGCTGGCAGACCCTCGCGTGCAGCGCCGAGCAATGGCAGCAGATCGCGCTCAGACTGGAAGAACGCGCACGCGCGGGCGGCTCGACGATGAAATTGGCGATCTATCCTTGGGACATCGTCGAGGAAATGCAGCGGCGCCTCGCGAGTCCGCAGGCGATGCTACTGGTCGTGCCGAACGGCAAGGTCAAGCTCATGAATGCACTGCCGTTCGTCGCGGCCGATCTGCGGCGCGTCGAGATCGCCGAGGCCTGGGATGGCTACCGGCGCGCCTGGCAATCCCCGCAGGTCGCCGAATTCGTGCGCACTTGCCGCAAGGATCCCGAACTATTGCGTCACGCCAACGAAACTTGGCCCTCAGCGTCCTCGTCCGAATCGGGGTCGGCGCGCTAGAACCGGGGATTTTTCACGGCGTGGGCGCGCACTCGCAGATGACCGACCCGCTGTATTTCACCTGCTCGGGCGGCGCCTCGGCCACGGCGCTTTGGGTCTGTAGAGCCGTGCGGTCCAACACCTGCATTTCGCGCCCGAGGACGGCAACCCATTCCCGCTGCTGAAACTTCGTGAGCAAACGCGATACGGTCTCGGGCACGAGATTCAGATAGTTGCCGATTTCCTTGTTGGTCATGGGTACGGTCACGCTCGCCGATGCGCCCGCGATGCTCAAGATGAAATGCGCGAGCCGCTGCGGCGCCGGCAAAGTCCGCAGCGACAGCCGCGTGCCGAGCCGGTCGATCTCGTCGTCGTATTGCTCGAACAAGCGCTGTCGCAGCTGCTTGGACCGATCCGCCCCGGCCATCACTGCGGCGATCGGTATTTGGCAGATCACGGTCGTGTCGAGCGCGATGGCGCCGCAATGTGTCTGGCGGCCCGCGAGCGCATCGAGGCCGAGCAGCATCCCCTCGGAGTGAAACCCGAGAATCCGCTCGCGGCCGTCTTCACCGATGCGGTAGGTCTTGAACGTGCCTCGATTGATCGAGTAAACGTGCTTGCCGACCGAGCCGGGCCGATACAAATGCTGCCCACGGCGGAAAGTGCGCTTCGCCATCACGATCGGATATTCCGCGCCGCTATGGAGCATTTGCTGCATCAGCACTTCGATTGGATTCGCTTCATAGGGATCCGAACGGTAGCTGCAGAGAGGCCTGATCTGCGACGTTGTCGTGCCTGCGTTCATGAAGCATCCTCATCCCAGAAGAACCGCCGTCGAATCCAAAGGCTTGTGGGGAGCGTTGGATTGTTCTGGATGCCACGATAGCAGGCGACCAAAAGCGAACCATTCGTACTTACCGCAACAAGTACCGGAATGGCCGCGCACTTCACGGGATTGCCACGAAACTGCCTATTACAGCCTAGATTGCGCGAATTGCGCGGTCTGTGCGGGATCGCACCAACGAATACCGGAAGCAGGCCGCGGTCCGCTTCGACCGCAGAGAGGTCATGCGGCGGTCAAGTCGCGTCGGGGGGCAGCTTGTGGACGATGCCTTTGTGGCAATCGATGCAGGTTTCGCCGCTCTTCGCAAGATAGACGGGATCGTGCTTTTTCGCCGCCGAATGGCCTTGCTTGTCGAAGTCCATCGCGTCGTAGGTATGGCAGCTGCGGCATTCCGCGGAATCGTTGGCCTTCAATTCGTTCCAAACGTCTTTTGCGAGTTCGAGGCGATGCGCCTCAAAATCCGCGGGCGTTGCGAGCTTGCCGCGCAGATGCTGGTAAACCTCGATGCTCGCCTTCATATGGCGAATCAGCTCGGGGATGAACGTCGGCGGAACGTGGCAGTTGGCGCAAGTCGCCCGCTGGCCGAATTCGTTCTTGAAGTGGGTGCTGGTTGCGAGTTCCTGGTAGGGAATTTCCATTTCATGACAGGAGCTCGAGCAGAACTTCAGCGTGCTCGCATAGTGAGTTCCCGCTGCGAATCCGCCGCTGAATGCGATGCCGATCCCGAATGCGAGGAACCCGCCGAGCGGAATTCCGAGCAGCAGCCAAAAGCGCGGACGGCGCCAGAGCCGGCTTTGCGTTGCGGTGGTCTTTGCTGCCGGTTCATTCATGTGCCGTCACCATCATGATAATTCTCCGCGATCGCCCGAAGTTTCATTTTTCGCTCGCGTAATATTGCGCAACGGCCTCGACATCGGCCGCGGACAACTTGTCCATCTTCGGCTTCATCTTGTCGGGCATCGCGCGTTTCGCGGATTTGTAGTCCTGCATCGTCAGTTCCAGATACGGCAGCCACTGGCCGGCGGTGATGCCGGCGTCGTCATCGGCGACGCTGCCGCCCTTGGTGTGGCAAGTCTCGCAGTTCGCGCTGTGGATCGCCTTGCCCGCGGCGATCTTGGCGGCATCGAGGCCGGGCTGCGCGGCTGCCGCCCAGCCTTGAGCCGCGTAATAGGCGCCCAAATCCTTGATCTGCGGCGCATCCAATTTCTTCGCGACCTCGCACATATCGGTCGGCGTCTTCGCGACCGTGCTCTTCGGGCAAGGCCGCTGCGCCTTCTGGTAAGCGGTAATCTGGCCCTCGAAGTAGAACGACGACATCGAGGCAATCGACGGCACGTCCTTGTGTGTGCTCACGCCCTTCTCGCCGTGGCATTCGGCGCATTGAGCCAACAACGCCGGTGTAGGCGCCGAGAGCGCCGCACCGGCGCCGAGCAGCGACCAAGTTGCCAGCACTGTGTGCATGACTATCGCCCGATAAGTGATTCCGACAAGCATCGATGTTCTCCCGAAGTAAGCGCTTCGCCGTGCGTCAACGACGTTACACGGCGAAGCGGCGTCTGAATGAGACTCGTTGTATTGCAAAATAACATTCTTCATTGCTGCAAAGCTTGACCGTGGTCAAGACCGGCTCACTCCCGCGCTGGTTCGCGGATTGCTCGCCTGTTAACTTGAATCCCGGATATCCATCGGGAGATGACAGCGAACATGTCTTCAATAGTCAGATTCAATCGGGGATTGTTCGCCGCCATCGTGACCGCGGCGCTTGCGCTGGCAGCTTGCGGAAATGGTCCTCAGGGATCGGTGGGCCCGAGCGGTCCGACCGGCCCCACCGGTCCGATCACGGTCAATCCGGGCACGATCACTGCCCTGAACGTCACGATCACCGGTGTGAGCTTGGGATCCACGTCGACCGTCAATTTCCAAGTGCTCGACCAGAATGGCAATGGATTCATCGGCCTGCCGCTGAGCTACGTCGAATTGACGATTGCCCAGCTCGTGCCCGGCACCAACGGCAACGACAATGCCTGGCAGAGCTACATCAACGTCACCGCGAATCCGACGCCGGGGCTCGGCATCGGTACGACGCCGACGATCGAGGCGACGACGGACACCGGCGGCACGCTGGTCGACAACAAGAACGGCAGCTACGTCTATACGCTCGGCACGAACATCACCGCGGTCACGACCCCGTTGGCCGTGACTTACAATGCGACTCTGACCCATCGCGTTGCCATTGCGCTGCGCGACGAGGCCAACACGGCGCCGCTGCTGCCGGTCTCCGCGAACGGCGTGCAGCAAGTGACGAACGCGATCTATGATTTCCAGCCGTCGACCGGCGCAACGACGGGAATCCTGACGCAAAACATGATCGATCTGACCTCCTGCAATTCCTGTCATGAGCAGCTCAATGTGCATGGCGGCCCGCGTCAGGACCCGCGCTACTGCGTGACTTGCCACAACGCGGGCAGCACCGAACCGAACAGCACCAACAGCCTCGACTTCAAGGTCATGCTGCACAAGCTGCATGACGCCTCGAACTTGCCGAGCGTGGTTGCCGGTACGCCCTACATCATTTACGGCTACCGCAGTTCGGTCAACGACTTCTCGACCGTCAAGTTTCCGCAGAACATCGAGAATTGCACCAAATGCCACAATCCGGCCGACCTCAGCACACCGGACGCGGGTAACTACGCGACCGCGCCGACGATGCAGGCCTGCGGATCGTGCCACGACAACGTCAATTTTGCCGAGGGAGCAACCGGCGGACACCCCGGCGGAGTCCAGACCGACAACAGCCAATGCGCGGTTTGCCACGTCGCGGGGGGCGCCGCGGGCAGCGTCGATCAATCGCACGTGATCGCCTCGAAAGCCGCCGCGGCGAATTTCCAGTTCAACATCGTCAGTGTCACCAACACCAAGCCCGGTCAGGCGCCCGTGGTGACTTTCTCGGTCACGAATCCCGCGAACAGCAACGCACCGTACAACATTCAGACCGACCCGGCCTTCACCGCGGGCAGCACGTCGCGCCTGGAAATCGATCTGGCCTGGAGCACGACCGACTATCAGAACATCGGCAGCGGCACCGAGCCGTCGCAGCCGGTTTCCTTCAATGCGTTGACGGCGACGCCGAACGGCGACGGGACCTATTCGGCGACCTCGCCGGTCGCGGTTCCGGTGGGCACCACCGGCTCGGGCACGGCCGCGCTCGAAGGCCATCCGGCCGATACGGCGGTAACACCGGCGGTGGCCGTCCCCGTTGCGAGTGTCGTGTCCTATTTCGCGATCACCGATCCGAAGCCGGTGGCGCGGCGCGTCGTCGTCGAGACCACCAACTGTGAGAATTGCCACGGGCAGAACGACGGACTATCGCTGCACGGCGGCAATCGCAACGACAATACCCAGCTTTGCGTCATTTGCCACAATCCGAACGCCACGGATCTCGCGCTGCGCCCGACCGATCCGGACGGCATCGCCAACGGCGTGAACACGGCCGCGGTCGACGGCCTCGAACAGCGCCAGATCGACTTCAAGTACTTCATCCATGCGATCCACGGCGCCGCGGTGCGCACCAATAAGTTCGTGGTCTACGGCTACGGCAACAGCGTCAACGACTTCTCGACGCTGCGCTATCCCGGCGTGCTCGCCGATTGCGCGCAGTGCCATACGGCGAAGACTTTTGTCCCGCCGTTGGCGGCGACGACGCTCGGTACCACCGTCGATACGCACGCAACCGTGGCTAGTTCCAGTGCGTTCGGCACCACGAACTTCACGCCGGCGGGCGCTCTTGCGAACACGGCGGCCTACGACCGGATTTCGCCGACCGCATCGGCCTGCTCGGCCTGCCACAACGACCCGACGAGCGCGGCGCACATCCAGCAGAACGGCGGATCTTTCTACATCACCGAAGCGCTCATCGGTACGACGCCGGCAACCACCGAGACCTGCGCGGTTTGCCACGGGTCAGGAGCGGTTGCGGACGTAGCCGTCGAACACGGGGTGCCGTGATCGGTCTCGCCACAGCGAGCGGCGGCGACGGGATGGTCATGACCAAGAGTCTATGGTTCGCGGCGCTCTTCATGACCGCGTCTCTGCCGATCGCGGCGCTCGCGGCCGATGCACCCGCCGCGACGCCGGCCTATACGGCGACGGGCGCGGATACCTGCCTCAAGTGCCATAGCGAGCCGGCGGTCACCGGAATCTTCAAGACCAAGCATGCCGTGAGCGCGGATGCGCGCACGCCATTCGCGCAGGAGCAATGCGAGTCCTGCCATGGCCCCGGCGCGGAGCATTCACAGAAGCTGCACGTCGGCGACCCGCGGCCGCCGATGCCGCTGTTCGCAGCGGGCTCGAAGGCGAGCGTCGCCGGCGAAAACGGCGCCTGTCTCGCTTGCCATCAGTCGGGCCACCGCATCGGCTGGCAGGGCAGTGTGCACGAACGCGAAGACGTTGCTTGCGTCAGCTGTCACCGTATGCATGCCGAGCACGACCCGGTCACCGTGGTCGCCGAGCAGCCGGCGGTTTGCTATCAATGCCATCAAAAAGTTCGCGCCGATTTTGCAAAATTCTCGGCGCATCCGGTGCGTGACGGCGACATGAGCTGCTCGTCCTGCCATGCGGCGCACGATGCGCTGTATCCGGCGCTGCTGTTGCGCCCGACGCTGAACCAGACCTGCTACAGCTGCCACGCCGAAAAGCGCGGCCCCTATTTATGGGAGCACGCGCCGGTGGCCGAGGATTGCAGCAACTGCCATACGCCGCATGGCTCGGTGAACCCGGCGCTCCTCACGAGCCGACCGCCGCTGTTGTGTCAGCAATGCCATTCGCAAGCGGATCATCCGAGTATGGCGGCAACCGGCGCCGGCCTCGCGAAGGGCCAAGCCTCGAGCTTCCTGCTCGCCGGAAGCTGCGCCAACTGTCATGCCCAAGTGCACGGATCGAACGCGCCCTCGGGCGCCGATTTGAACCGGTAGGAGATCCGGCGATGCACCTCAAGAGTTCTGGTCGAGACGCGGCGATACGCCGCAAGCGCCGCGCTCTCGGCTCCTCGCTCGCGCTCATCGGCGGGCTCTCGATCTCGGTCGCGCAGGCCGACGGCACGACCGCAGCGCCTAATCTGTCGACCTGGCTCTGCACGGTCTGTCCGGCGGTCTATGGCTGGAGCGGCGTCGCAAGCCTTGGGATCGACGGCGTCACGGGTGATGCTTACCGCTTCGGCGAGTATTCGGGCTACTACCGCAGCGGCGTTTACGCGGATGCCGACGGCGCGGTCCAGTATCACGACAAGAACGGGGATTACTTCGACGCATCCGGCGGGAATCTCGGATTGGACTCTCGCTGGATCGACCTCGCGGGCGGCACGCAGGGCGTGCTGGAAATGCACGCGCTGTACCGCCGCACGCCGCAGTTTCTCTACGATTCCGGCCAGACTCCGTTCATCGCCAACGGCGGCACATACCAGACCTTGCCGGCCAATTGGGTCGCGGGCGGCGCGACCTCCCAGATGTCGACGCTGGCGTCGAGTCTGCAGCCGGTCGGGATCAGCAATCAGCGTCACACGATCGCGGTCGGCGCGGATTTCTTGCCGCGGACCTCCGACTGGGACTTCGCATTCAACATTCGCGAGGACCTGCTCTCGGGCAACGCCGTTACCGGCGCCAATATCCTCACCGACTCGGCACAGCTCGCATCTCCGATCGACTACCTCACCAAACAGATCGATGCCTCGGCCGGCTATTCGCACGACCGGCTGCAGGCGCGGCTCGCCTATTACGGGTCGTTCTTTGTCGAGGACGATCCTTCATTCGCCTGGACCAATCCATTCCTGCCGATCACGGCGGGCGCGACCGAAGGCAGCATGAGTCTGCCGCCGAGCAATAATTTCCAGCAGCTCGCATTGACCGGAGGCTGGCAGATGCTGCCGAGTACGAGGCTCATGACGAGCCTCGCAGTCGGGCGCGAGACGCAAGATGCGCCCTTCGTCCCGGCGACGATCAATTCCGCGCTGATGAGCGCGATATCGCCCGCCGGCAATCTCGATGGGCGCGTGAATACCGGAAACTACCTGTTGCGGCTCAATTCGTCGCCGCTGCGGCATTTGACCGTGAACGCCGAGTACGTCGAGGATCGACGCGACAACGCGACGCCGCAGCACGCGTTCCAGCAGGTCATCACCGATGCGTTCGTCGGTGCGGCGCAGACCAATTTGCCCTATAGCTACGATCGCGATCATGCGAAGCTCAATGCGGCCTATCGGATCGTGCCGGGTATCGCGTTCGTCTCGCAGATCAAGCTGCAGGCCGGTGCGGAGTACGAGCGGACCGACCGCAGTTTTCAAGCCGAGCTGCGCAATCACACCGAGACGCAATGGGCGGAGCTGAACTCGAGCTTCGCATACGGCTTGGGGCTCGCGATCAAGTACTTGCATGCACAGCGCATGCTCGATCTGTATGCGCCGGTGCCCGGCCTCGAGTCGCCGCAGAATCCACTGCTGCAGCAATTCACGACCGCCGACCGCAAGCGCCAGCAATGGCTGGGTACGCTCTCCTATGCGCCGGTTCCGCAGTTCATGATCGATGTGGCATTCCAGCAAAACGATGACCGCTATCCGGATACCGTGCTCGGATTATCGAGCGACGATGACCGCAGCGGCACGCTCGATGTGAATTGGACGCCGACCGAGAAGCTCACGCTCGAGTTGCATTTCACGCGAGAACTCATCGAGACGGCGCAGGCCGGCAGCCAGAGCTTTTCGGTTCCAGACTGGTTCGGCGGCACCAACGTCGCGATCGACACCGTGGGAGCCGGCCTGCAATGGCGCGATGCGCTACCGCGCGTCGATCTCGGCCTCAATTACAACTGGTCCTACTCGACCGAAGACACGAGCGTCAACACGGGCGTGCCGGGGCCCGTCTTCCCGCAGAATTACGTGCGCGATTTGGCGGCAAGACTCTGGTCGCGCTATCACCTCAATGCGCGCTGCACGGTGCGCTTCGACTACTCCTACGCGAAGGAAGACACCGCCGATTGGGCCTTGAGCGGCGTCGACCCGGGAACCATCTCGAACGTGCTGGGGCTGGGCTACCTGAGCCCTCGCTACGACGTGAACTTGTTCCGGATCCGAGTTCAGTATACGTTCTGAACCACGAGCGGGCCCGGGTGCGCCCGCGATCTTCGAAAGGTGCGTCGAGGTGCGGTTCAGGCGGCGGGCTCAAGCTTGCGAATAGAGAGACTCGGCCGGCCGCTGCCCTATAGCCGCGAGCAAATCTTCGACATTGCCGCGGATGTGGAGCGCTATCCGCAATTCCTGCGCTGGTGGGTTTCGGCGCAGATCGTGCGCCGGGAAGCGCAGGTGCTGCACGTCGAGCAAGTGTTGGGCACGGGCCCCGCGCAACTGAAGTTCGCCTCGACAGCGCTGCTGCAGCGGCCCGAGCGGCTCGACGTGAGCTCGACAGACCCGATGTTCCGCCGCTTCAATCTGTGCTTCCTGGTTGCGGCCCGAGGCCCGCAACAGTGCGGCCTGCAGATCACCGCGGAGCTCGAGCTGCGTTCGCGGCTGCAGCAGCTCGTCGTCGGCGCGACGCTATCCGCTTCCGTCGACGAAATTCTCTCCTCCTTCGAAGCGCGCGCCCACGCGCTCTACGCTCCGCACTAGATTTTGCCGACTGCATTGCCGCATACTTTGGCCGGGCGCATTGCCTCGCCCGCGGCCGACCAGGAGCATCTACGATCACGCCATTGCCGCCTTCTTGGTTGATTCGAAGCGCGGTCGCGGCCGTGTGGCTCTACGAGGGACTGTGGTGCAAATTGTTGCGTGGCCAGCCGCATGAGTTTGCGGTCGTGGCGGCCGTGCCTTACTTCGGGCCACGCATCGGCACGATGTTCCTGCTGGCGCTCGGGGCGGTCGAAGTCGCGATCGCAGTGTGGGCGATCAGTGCGGCTGCGCCGACCCTCTGTGCGATCGTGCAGAGCGGATTGTTGATTGTACTGAACGCCAATGGACTGCTGTGGGCGCGGCGGATTCTGCACGATCCGGCCGGCATGATTGTCAAGAATTTCGCCTTTCTCGTGCTCGTATGGGTGTCGGCAAGCTTGCCGGGATGGAAATGAATGCGATCAGCACGGGGAATGTCTGGGAGCGCGGCCGCTTCGATGCGGCCGACGGCCCCGGAAAGATTCTCTTCGGCCGCATGTACGAGGACGCAGCGATCGAGCTCGATGCGTTTGCGCGCGGCGGACGGATACTATGCATCGCCTCGGCCGGGTGTACGGCGATGGCGCTCGCGCCCCACTACGAGGTCGTGGCGGTCGACATCAATCCCGTGCAGCTGCGCTACGCGGAGCGGCGTTTCGCCGGCCGGAGGCCGAGCCGCGGCAGTGCCGAGCGTTTCATGGCGTTCGGCCGCAACTTCGCGCCGCTCGTCGGCTGGTGGCCGTCGCGCTTGCGGCATTTCCTCGACCTCGACGACCCGGCACATCAGATGAGCTACTGGCAGCAATATCTCGACACGCCGAGATTTCGTGCCGCCGTCGACGCCATGCTCTCGCTGACCGCGCTGCGCGCGGTGTACGCATCCCCGTTCCTCGATTTTTTGCCGCCTCGACTGGGTGCAGTCATGCGGGGCCGGCTCGCGCGCGGTATTGCGCTGCATTCGAATCGCGGCAATCCGTATTTGCGCGCGCTGCTGCTCGGCGAGCTGGCCGACGCTCCGCCGCCTCCGCAGGCTGCAGATATCGAGCTCATACACGCCGACGCGGCCGCGTATCTCGAGCAACAGCCGGCCGCGAGCTTCGATGGGTTCACGCTGTCGAATATTCTTGACGGCACGGATTCAGCGTATGAGCGCCGGCTGTTCGCGGCCGTCGAGCGCGCGGCCAAACCGAACGCGATCGCCGTGCTGCGCAGCTTCCGCGAACCGCGCGGCGCCGATCCTTACAATCGCGCAGCCGCCGACCGCGCGATGCTCTGGGGAGTCGTCGACGTGCGGCCCGCCGGATCCATGCGATGAGTCACGAACTCGCGCAGGTCGTCGTCGAGACTCGCAGCAGCTTCGCGGTTGCGCCGGGACAATTGTGGCGTAGCCTCATGTTCTACGAACAGATCGACGAGCCGCCGCCGTGGTACTTGCGGCTGCTGCTGCCGCGGCCGATTCGCACCGAGGGCGAGAAATCGGCGGTTGGCGACGAGGCGCTCTGTTTATATGAGGGAGGCCACTTGGTGAAGCGCGTCACTCGCATCGAGCCCGGTGTGCGCTATGAATTTGCGGTCGTCGAACAGCAACTCGCCTTTGGTGCGGCAATTCGATTGTCCAGAGGCAGCTACACGCTGCAGGAAATCGGCGGCCGCACCGAGCTTTGCGTGATGACGCGCTATACCGGCGGCAGGCAGCCGCGCGTCGTGTGGCGGCCGATCGAGGCCGCATTTTGTCACTTGTTTCACCGTCATCTGTTGCGTTCCATTGGGCGCAAGGCGGGGCGGGCGATGCCGCCTGCGGCGCCCTCGGAACATCAATCCTCGGTCTGATACCGCACTTTCGCGGGCTCCGCCGGCGGCACGCGAGATGTTTTCATGGGGCGTTGAGATTTGCTCAACGCCGCAATCTAAGTTATTGAAAAATAACGATATATCGGAACACTATCGCCGGCTCGCCGATTGGCCAACCGCCCCGGCTAGCGCCCATAATAAGCGCATTGGAACTGCAGCCGTGCACCGGTTTGCAGCATCCTCAATTGACAGGAGATGCATATGATTGGATCGATAGCCCGATGGGGCCATAACGTATTGATTGCGGCGATGGCGCTGTTGACGATCGGAATCGTGGTGCTGCTCGCGCATTAGACCTCGCGCACGAGCCCCGCGCGCTCGACTATACTTGCCCCATGTTCGGGCGCAGCGCAACGGCCGCCGCCGCTCGCGGCTTTGATGAGAGTGAGGTCCGCGGCCGCTTGTTCAATCCGAACGCCATACTGCAGAGCGTCAAATTCGATGACGAGCATTTCTGCTTAGTTCTCGACGATGCGCTGCTCGAGCCGCAGCGCCTGGTCGAGTGGGCGACGGCGCGGCGCGACGCGTTCAAAACCGTCGATATCAGCGTCTATCCGGGCGTTTACGTCATGGCTCCGCCCGACGTCGTCGATGCGCTCAACGAACTATTTCGACAGCACGTGCGGCGGCGCTTCGATGCACGACGCTGCATCGGCGTGCATTGCCGCTATTCGCTGGTCACGCTGGCTCCAAGCGAGCTGCGCCCATATCAATGGATATGCCACGTCGACAACGCCAACCTCGATGCGCGTCTCAGCATCCAGGCTTCGGTGCTCTACTTATTCCGGAATGAGCGTCTCGGCGGCACGAGCTTCTACGCGCCGATTCGATCCGATGCGGAAATTGCTGCCTTGTTCAAGGACGCAAAGACGATGCCCGGCGAGGCGTTCACCGAGCGCTACGGTATCGCTTCGGGCTACATGAACGCCGGCAATGCCTATTTCAAGCGGGTCGGGGGCATTGCACCGAAGTGGAATCGACTGATCTTCTACGATGGGGGCATGCTGCACTCGAGTGATATCCCGTCGCCCGACGAGCTCAGCGCCGATCCGCTCACGGGCCGCCTGACGCTCAATGGTTTTTTCACGTCGCGACGCAATCTCGCCTAGCGTCTCGCGGTCTATTGGGACTCCTCGATCGTCACCATCGTCGTCGTGCGCGCGACGGTGGCGGTGCCGGGATCCGCCGTATCGATGAGAACGTAAAAGCTCCGGGGTTCACGGCGCGTCGGATTTGAGATCACCGGGATCGCGAGGCTCACGCTGTTCTTGCGATCCGCGATATGCTCGATACGCGGCGCGATCGCCGCGAAATCCCCGCCCGCTTTGGCCGTGCCCGACTCGGTCCACCACCGAAAACTCGCATCTCCCCGCAGGCTTCCTTTGCGGCGCACCATCACGAGCGCCAGTGGCGCGGTCGCAGGAACCGTGACCAGCGCGGCCGTGAGTTCGACACGTGCATGGGTCGCCGGGACCGGATTTGCGGTGGGTGTCGCGAGCGCCGCGGGTGGCGATGATGCCGATGCGGTCGTGGGCGCCGCGGGCGCGCTCGACGTCGGTGGCGCCGCGGTGGTCGCAGCGGCGGTCGCAGCGGCGGTCGCTGCGGCGGTCGCAGCGGGCGGCGCGATCGGCTCCGCGATGGGCGCTGTGATCGGTTGGATCGCGGGCGGTGCGATGGGCGCTGCGATCGGCGCCGCCGCGGGCGCGACCCGTTGGGCGGTGACCGGCGCCGCCGGCGGCGCAGCGATTGCAGTCGGTTGCACGGCCGGCGCCTCCGATGGTGCCTGCGCCTCGCTTGCACCGACCGCAGGCGCTTGCGTTGCCGCACCGCTGGTGGCGGCGCTCCCGACCGGCACGTCGGCATTGCGCTTGAACGTGAAAGCGCCGATCACCGCGGCGACGGCGAGCGCGCATGCGCCCGCGATGAACCACTCGGAGCGCGTGATACCGAATACCGCGAGGCCCCTCGATCGCGCGACCCCGCTCTGCAGGGCCTCGAGATCGATCGCCGCGAGCCAGTCGTCGATCGCGGCCGGACGCCCCTCGCGCTCGAAGCACAATCCTTGCTGGAGCACGCGCCACCGACTGCCGCTGAGACCGGCCGGGCGGGGTGGAATCACTCGCTGGTCACGTGCTTCGAGCGACGTGCGGCGCTGGAACGGATGTGTGCCCGTCAACAGCAGATAGATGATGCAGGCCACCCCAAACACGTCGTCCCGCGCCTCGGCAACCTCCCCCTCGAGCACCTGGCAGCTCGCGTATCCAGCGGTCGCAACCGGTGGCGGTATGCGCGATTCGAACTCCGCGATCCATGGACCGCGTTTGAGCTTGTGCGAGGCGCCGAAGTCGAGCACGCGCACCTCGTGGTCGCTGGTAATGAAGATGTTCGACGGGTTGATGTCGCCGTGGACGATGCCGCGTGCGTGTGCATGGGCAAGCGCCGCACCGACAGCGTGAATGATGCTGAGCGCCAGCGGCCATTCGAGCCTGCCGCCTTCGAGCTTTGCGAGCAATTGGCCGAGCGAGGAGCCGCGCAGCAGCTCCATCGTGAAGAAGGCCGTCTCTCCGTCCCGATCGAATTCATGCACCCGCACGATGTTCGGATGCGTGAGGGCCTGCAGATGTTGAAACTCGCTGCGCAATTCGGCGAGCAGCGCCGGGCGTTGCATGACGGCGGTGTGCAGCACCTTGAGGGCCAAATGTTGACCGGCCGGCGGTAGATCGACGCGTTCCAGATCGATGGCGTCGAATACCGTGCCCATACCGCCCTGTCCCAGCACGCCGACGATGCGATAGCGGCCACGAAGCACATCACCCGGCCCCGGCATGCGCTCGCGCTCCTGACGCGGCGGGCGCGCCGCCGCGGGACGCGGTTCGGCCGCGGTAGCGGCGGTTGCGGCGGCCGGCGCCGACGTGGGGTTCGAAGCGACGACCGGCGCTGTGGTGCTTGCGGGGCGCGGAACTTCTGCGGCTGCACGCGATTGGTTCGCCCCGTCATCGTCGCCGGCTCCGAGCGCCAAGCGCTGCACATGTGCCTTGAGCGCTTGAAACTGATTCGCCTGAATTTTTCCGCGGCGGTAATGTTGATCGAGCAGCGCCAACAGCTCCCAGGCGGCATCCTCGGATCCGCGCAGCAACGGATCGATGCGCGCGAGAAACGTGCGCTGATCGCAGCCGCCCGCTGCGAGCGCTTCGAGCCAGTGGAGCACCGCGGATTGAGTCTCGACCCGACCGGCTGGCGCGGCGGGCGGGTCGCTTGGGGCACTCATGAGCTCATCCTCGCGTCGCACTTTGCGCCGGGTGGTCGGGAAACGCAGCACACTATAATCAGCTAAGCTTGCGCCCCGCCATAGCAGGCCGGTTCCGGGCCGCCGGCGGGTCTCGCGCCAATTCCATAGGTACATGAATCTAATAGTTAAATTGCGAGAAATGAACTTTCGCGGCCTGCCCGAACCCAATTGATGCTTGCAGCAGTGGTTCGCGCCGTGGCGCGGTCAGTCCTTCACCGCACACGACGGAGATTCGTCTGAGCTTGATCGAACAATCGGCCGAATTGTCGGCGACGTTGCGGCAGGTGTCGCCGCGATTCCGGCATCCCCCGGTGTCGGTGCGCAGCGTCGCGATTTATGGCGGGGTGCTCGCGCTCTGGTTCGCCGCGCTGTTCGGTGCGTGGTTCGCGCACGGGGTCTTCGCGTGGACCGCCGGTCTGCTGTATGTGATCTACGATACTTGGCTGCTCGTTTATGTTGCCCGCGCGACCCGCTTCATTCTGCGCGCGCCGTCCGGCGACGCGCCGGATGCAGCCGCGGCGAAAGACCTGAGCATCGGCGTGATCATCGCAGCCTACAATGAAGCGCCCGCACTGCCGTCGACTCTCGACGCGCTGCTTCCGCAGCTTGAAGCCGGGGATGTCGTGCTGGTTGTCGATGACGGTTCCGGCGACGACACGAGCGCGGTGCTGAGCGCACGCTATGGGGTCGTTTGGCCGGCGCCGATGGCGCTCGGACTCTCGGCGCGCCATCGCGGTTTGCGCGTTTGGCGCAATGCGCATGGCGGTAAGGCGCGTGCGCTCAACGCAGGCGTCGCACACCTGTCGACCGACCTGATCGTCACGGTCGATGCGGACACCAAGCTGTCGGCCGGCGCGCTGTCGGCCTTGCGGCGCGCATTTGCGCAGGATCCGGCGATGGTTGGCGCCAGCTGCGTGATCCGGCCCACGTGCGCGCCCGCGCCGCTGTCGGGCCTGTTCGAATGGTTTCAAACCTATGAGTACATGCGCGCCTTTTGTTCCCGCATCGCCTGGATGCGCTCAGGCGCGCTGCTGCTGGTCTCGGGCGCGTTCGCGGGATTCCGGCGCGACGCTTTGCTGCGCGTCGGAGGTTTCGACCCCGAGTGTCTGGTCGAGGACTACGAATTGATCCATCGCCTGCACCGTTACAGCTACGACCGCGGACTCGGCTGGCAGATTCGCGTGCTCCCCGCGCCGCGCGCGACGACCGACGCGCCGGCCTCGTTGCCGGGTTTCCTGCGCCAGCGGCGACGCTGGTTTGCAGGGTTTCTGCAGACCCAGTATTGGAACCGGGACATGACCTTCAATCGCCGCTACGGCGCGGTCGGGCGCTGGATGCTCCCGATCAAGGCGCTCGATACCATGCAGCCGATTTTCGGCCTCACGGCGTTCGTGCTGCTCGTGCTGTTCGCATCGCTCAGCAAGCTTCACATCGTCGTCCCGGTGCTCGCGCTCATCGCGACGAAGGTTCTCATCGACATCGGATTCCACCTCTGGTGGGTGCGCATTTATTCCCGCTGGATCGGCGAGCGCGCCGGCGCCGGGGCCTTTCGCATGGCGCTGCTCTCGGCGCTTGCGGAGCCGTTCAGCTTCCAGCTCGTGCGGCACCTCGGCGCGACGTGGGGCTGGTTCGCGTTTCTCACTCGCCGGCACCGCTGGGAAGCCGCGCCGAGTCTGCCGGTGGCCGGGGCGAACGCGCGATGACGGCGCCCGCCGACACGGTGCAGGCGCAGGTGGGTGCGTCGGCCGCACCGGCGCCGCTCCGTTACACGCGCGTTGCCGTTGCCTTGCATTGGTCGATCGCGGCCGCGATCTGTGCCAATGCGATGCTCGCGTGGAGTGTCGATGTGCTTCCCGACGCCTGGGTGCGGCCCGTGATCGATACGCACAAGTCGATCGGCATCACGATTTTGGGTTTCGCGTTGATGCGGATCCTGTGGCGCATCGGACATGCGCCGCCGCCGTTGCCGGCTGCCTATCCGCGCTGGGAGCGAATCGCGGCGCAGGTGGGCCACGCGCTGCTCTACGTGCTGATCGTCGCGATACCGGTCACGGGCTGGATGCATGATTCCGCTTGGAAGGACGCGGCCACCCATCCGATGCGATGGTTCCAGCTATTTCAATGGCCGCGCATTCCGATGATCATGAATCTCGATCCCCTCGCTAAGGAGCCGCTGCACACCTTGTTCGGCCATTTCCATACCTGGAGCGGCTATGCGCTCTACGCGCTGCTCGCGCTCCACATCGGCGCCGCGCTGAAGCATCAATGGGTCGACAAGCACCCGGAGCTACAGCGCATCACGTTCTAAGCCGTGCTATTCGCCCATGTATTGCACGTGAACATAGGTCCCGAGACGTACGTTGTAGGCCAGGTACCAGCCGACGTGGTCGGGGTCGTCGTAAATGACGATATCGTCGCTGTCCCAGAGCCAGTCCGAGACGTAGGCAAGATCGAACGCCGCAACGCCGAAGAAGAACGCACCGAGCGCGAACCGGTTGCCGTCCCAGCCATGCGGGCGCCAGATGTGGCGCGGGCCGATCGAACCGGGGAAATGTCCGTGCTCCCAGGGATGATCGAGGTGGTAGTGCGGATCGTTGCGCCCGGTGTCGTGGCCGACCCACTCGTCGGTGTCGGCGTGCACGTGCGGTGCCGTCGGATGGCCTTCGCGGTCCGGCGCGCCGGCCGCCCCGCGATTCTCCGTCGGCCGATTCGGCTGCGGCAGGCGCATGTTGGCGTGCGACGACGGCGCTCGCGTCGGGCCATGTGCGGGAATATGGCCGCCGCCGACGCTGTGCGGCGCTTCGCCGCCGCCATGCCGCGGCTCGGCAGCGCGAGCGCTTAGCGACGTGGCGCTCAATACGATGGTCGCGCCCGCAACCATGGCGGCACGCACGAGTACGGATAACTGGTTCATCGGGGGCCCCTCACTCTTATATCTGGCGTCTAGTGTTCGACCGCAACGTTTTGCTGTTCGAGCGGATACGTGCGCGGCGGTTCCGATACGGCCGGCGGCGGTGCGACCGCCGTTGCAGGCGCTGCGCCCGGCGCCGGGGATCGTAGCGCAGTTTGGGTTATCGCGGCGAGGCGTTCGAGAAAGCGCTGTGCCGTCGCCGGCGCGGCCGGCGACTGGCCCGAAAAGATATCGGTCGCGGTGACGCCGCTCTTGCCGTAGAAGTCGGCATTGGCTTTGCGATCGATGTGCATGACGCTGCCGTCGAGCGAGACGCCGCCGAACAAGCCGCGGGTCCGCGCATAGGAATAGATCTCCGAGAGCCCGATATCGGTCGACGCGGAGCCCTGGCGGCCGACCGGGCCGGTCGCGACTGAAGCGTCGGCACCGAGCGTGAGCTTGCCGCCGGCGATGCCCTCAATGCCGTTCTTGGTCGTGAACACCAGGATGATGTCCGAGGACTGTGCGCCGGCCTGGAATCCCCAGCTGCCGCCCCATAGCGAGACGAAGCTCGGATTGCTCCAGGGCGCCGTCAAAGAATTGCGCACGACCAACAGGCCCTTGCCGCCGCGCCCTCCGAAAATGAACGCCACCTTGGTGACATCCGGAATCACGGCGATCCCGTAGGCACGCTGCAGCAGCCAGTCGGGCACACGCTGGTCGGGCATGCCCTGGACTTCTTCGAGAACCTCGGTTGCCGTGAGGATGCGGCCCTCTTCGCGGGCACCGGCGTGCGCCACATTGACGATCGCGAGCAGGCCCGCGAGCAATAGCGCGCCCATCGGCAGCGTGATTCTTTGATTGACGACGTTCATATATACCCCTTGAAGAAACCGCAAAGCGGGAACCCCTACCTCGTAAGGGACCGCGCTCGCGAGCGGATAGTTCCCCTCGTGACGGCCATAATACTCCCGCAAGGCGCTAGACTGGCGGTTTGTAACGATCAACGGCGCGCGACATTCACAGCAGGTGACCCTTGAAACGAGTGACCGTCATTGCCCATCGCGGCGCGAGCGGAGAGCGCCCGGAGCATACGCTCGAGTCGTATCGGCTCGCGATCGAGCAGGGTGCCGATTACATCGAGCCCGACCTCGTCATGACCGGCGACGGTGTGCTCGTCGCTCGTCACGAGAACGAGATCGGCGGCACGACCGATGTCGCCGAACACCCGCAATATTTGGCGCGACGCCGCACTCAGGTCATCGACGGCGAAACGATGACGGGCTGGTTCACCGAGGATTTCACGCTCGCAGAGTTGAAGACGCTGCGCGCGCGCGAGCGGCTCCCGGCGCTGCGACCGAAGAACACCGCCTTCGACGGCCGCTTCCAGGTGCCGACCTTCGATGAAATCATGGAACTCGCCGTCGCCGCGAATCGCGATCGAGCGGGGGGTGCGCGCATCGGCGTGTATCCGGAGACCAAACATCCGGCGCATTTCGCGAGCATCGGTCTTGCGCAGGAACTCGCGGTGCTCGATACGCTCGAGCGCCACGGCTACGGCGAGCCGGGCTCGCCGGTGTTCATCCAGTCGTTCGATCCCAACAACCTGCGGTTCTTGAGCGAGGTGACGCGCCTGCCGCTCGTCCAACTGCTCGAGCATTCGTTGGGAGACCTCGCAGATGTCGCGAGCTACGCGGACGCGATCGGCGTCTACAAGCCGCTCGCGACCGAAGCGGGAGTCCGGGCCGCTCATGCGGCGGGGCTTCAAGTGCATGTTTGGACGTTTCGTGCGGAAAACGAGTTTCTGCCCGAGGATCTGCAGATCGGCGCGGACCCGCAAGCGTACGGAAATTTGGAGGCTGAAATCGAGCGCTATTTGGCGCGCGGCATCGACGGTTTCTTCACTGATTTTCCAGCCGCCGGCGTGCGCGCACGAGATGCTTGGGAGGCGAGGCGCGGCTAATCGGCGCGGTGCTGCGCGCTAAATTTGCGGCGTCCAGGACGTGCACCAGCCGCTGATCTTGACGAGCTTTCCCGGAAACAGGCTGCAGGGACGGTAGCTGTAGCCGGGCCGGTCCTGGATCAGCGCGCAATTCTCGCAAGTGCGGCCGGGCACGTAGCTCGGATTCGTTTTTCGATCGATCAGCGTCGCTTCGAGTGCGTACGAGACTTTGAGCGCGGCCGGGTCGTTGACGGCGAGGCGCGCGGGCTCGGCAGCGCGCGCCGGCAGCACGGGCACCGCGGCTCCGACGCCAGCGGTCAGACTCAGGCGCTTGAGCAGCGCGCGACGCGATATCGATTCCGCCATGTTTGCTATGCTCCGTTACCCTGCAAAGCCGACAACCAAGATTCCCATGCCCAAAATCGCAAGCCTCGTACCTCTCGCCCAGATCGTGTTTTTCGCGGCACTGGTCTTCACCTTCTACAGTGCCGTGATCCCGCCGCACAAGGCGTTGCAGCTCGTTCCCTGGGACAAGGCCGAACACTTCATCGCGTTCTACACCCTGACCGGTCTCGCCGCCGCGGCGTTTCCAAAGCGTAATCTGCTATGGATTGCCGCCGCGTTGTCCGGCTTCGGTGCGCTCATCGAATTCGTGCAGGGCCTGCCGATCGTGCATCGCGATCGAGACTTTTGGGACTGGGTCGCCGACACGATCGCGATTGTCGCGGCGCTAGCCCCCATGCTGCTCGTCTGGTGGCGCCGCGAAGCCCGCAGCGCCTAAAAGAACATCGACAGATAGCCCTGAAAGATGAACGCATTGAAATGGTACAGCGGCTCGTCGCCGGGCGCATAGCTGCCGCCGGCAGGCGTGTTGTTGAAGTCCTTGATATTGGTGAAATCGAGATACTTGAAGCGGATTTCGCTCACATCGAGCGTCGCGGTGCCGCGCTTGAATATTTTCCAGCCGTCGGGCAGGAACGCGTAGGTCGCCTTGGCGCCGATCGTGTAGTTCTTCGAGGCCGCCAAGTCCTTGTCGCGGCCCTCGTAGTTGTATTCGTTGGCGTAGCCGAACAAATCGCTGTAGAAGCTTGCGTGCGTCTGCTGGTAGTAGCGAAATCTGCCCTCGAGTATCCAACGATTCGAGATTGGCTGCGTATAGTCGAACTCGTAGGTGCTGCCGACGATCGACCAGGTGTCGCGGAAGTACCGGTAGGAGAGCGAGACGGCCGCGCGATACGGCAGGTAGTACTTGGTGCGCAGCTCAACCGCGGTGCTCGTGCGGGTGTTTGGGTAGATCTGGCTGCCGAGCGAGTAGCCCTTGGCGGCGGTCGGATCGAGGTAGCGGATCGAGCGGTAGGGGTTCGACAAATAGCCGTCGTCCGCGATCACGTTGAGATCGAGACTCGTGATCCAGTTGCGCGTGAGGATCTGGGAAAGTCCAAGCTCATAGCTGCGGCTTTCCGCGTGACCGAGCCAGGCGACGTTCGGCACGAGCGCCGTGCCGTTGTTCTCGCCGACCTTGTCGCGTGTGCGGCCGAAGCCGAGCGTGATTGTCGTGAGATCGCCGAACATGTCCTGGCTCAGCGAGGCATGCGGCGTATTCGAAATGTAGTCGCGTTCGATACTGTTTGAAAACGACAGTGCATAGGTGGTCTTGTCGTGCACGACCGTCGCGGTCACGCTGTTTTGCTTGCGCTCGTCCTTGATGACGCTTGCCTGGCTCAGCACGTCGACCGAGGCGCCGCTGACCTTGTCGACGAAATAGCTGTAGTCGAGCGCGAAGTTCTCGGTGAACTTCTTGCGCGCCGAGACCGATTCGCCGGTGATGTCCATGCCGCCGCCGCTGTACTTGCTGTAGAACAAGTCCGCGCGGTCGTCCGGCAGGACGTCCGCGCTCGCGGTACGCAAGCCCAATGCGGCAAGCGCGGCGAGCGGGACCAGCAGGCGGCGAAAGCAGGTCATCTTCATCAATTGCAGCCGCAGCCGCCGCCGGCACTGCCGGTGCCGCCGCGCGAACCCTCGCGCGATTCATAGACGTGGTCCAGATACGCGGCCGAAGTCGCGTCCCGGTCCCAGACCATGATCGGGTCGGCGAGCCGATCCCGCTCATAGGGCTTGACCCAGGGCTGGATGCCGCCGCAGGCGCAGAGCATCAGCACACCGACGAGCACGACAGCTGCGCGCAGGTTTCGCATGGCTATTCCCGAATCAGTTGACGAATGCGATCGAGGTATTCGTTCTCGTCGCCGGGCCGGTAGCCGCGGTGCAGGTAGCGAATGTTGCCCTTGCGGTCGATGATCACCGAACTCGGCATCTCGTCGAGATGGTAGGCCTTGCTGACCGCGTTGGTCGGGTCGAGCAGCACCGGAAAGCTCACGGGCTTGCGCGCGAGCAGTTCCTTGACGGGCGGCGCCTCCTTGTCGACGTTCACGCCAATCAGCGTGAATCCCGCGGGCTTGTACTTGCGATACATCTGGTCGAGCAGCGGCATCTCCTGCTGGCAAGGACCGCACCAGGTCGCCCAGAAATTCACCATGACGACCTGGCCCTTGTATTGGCCAAGGCCGCCGCTCTGCCCCGACAGGTCGGTCAGCGTGAAGGCCGGCGCCGGTCCGTTCGCGTCGCCCGCGGCGGCGAACAGGCTCGCGCCGCAGAGCACTGCGGCCATGGCGCAGCGCTGGATGAGTTTCGCGGTTGAAATACGCATGGATCTCTACTCCTCAATCAGTAAAAGATGGTCAATCCCAAGGTCGCCTCGACGTTGTGGACGTTTTTGGTGACGCCGAACAAGTCGGATTCGAACACGTGATCGCGGACATCGAGATGCGCGGCAAGCCAATGCGTGATCAGCAGCCGCTCACCGACGCCGAAATTCAGCGCAAATTGGTTTTTGTCGGCAAATTTCACGTCGCCCATGCCGGCGGTCACGTAGAGCGCCGAATTGAACGCATGACCTCGACCGAGGAAAATCTCCCCCGGCAGGATGTTGTAGCCCACGTCGAGGTCGTAGTAAGTGAACTGCCTCCCAGAAGCGCTGATGACCGTGATGTCCGGGAAGGTCGTCTCGAGGCTGCTGAGCCCGGCCTTGGAACGGGCCAGGAACGCCTCGAGGAAGATGTCCTCGGTGACGTGGTATGCGCCGCGCACGCCGTACAGCGGATTCGTGCCGAAATCCTCGATGCTGAGCGCGCCGTAATAGGCGCCGAGCTCGAAGTCCTTCGACTTGATCTTTGGCGTCTTGACCGCGCGGCGCGTGACCTGCGGCTCGACGATCGTTGGCTCCGGCTGCGGTTCGTCCGCGGGGATCGGGGCAGGGCCCTTGTCGCCGCGATGAAACCAGCCGCAGCCGGATAGCAGCAGCGCCGCTAAAAGAACACTGCCAAGCCGAATTTCCATTCTTCCAATACCTCGCTCTTATTGAGCTGATTGAATACGTAATAGGCGCGCCAATCGAAGCGCCACATGAAGCGCCGAGTGATGAAGCCGCGCGCTCCGAGCGACGCATACGCGAGTTCATTGTGCGATTCGAGCGGCGCGGGGGGAACGTTGTCGCTGATCTTCTGGTAGCCCGCTCCGATTCCCGCGGTCGGCGAGAACCACTTCCACTCGGGCACCAGCGTGTTGCGCATGCCGATCGTCACGATGTTGCGGCTGTCGATCGTTCCGAAGGCCTGTTGCAGCGCCAATTCCACGTCGAGGCTGTCGGTGAGTCCGAAGTCGAGGTAGCCGGAGACGAGATTTTCGCGGTTGTAGACGCCGTAGCCCGCGCCCAATTCCCAGCGATGCGCCGAAAAATCGGGGTAGGGCGGGATCGGCGCGGGATCGCCGGTTTCGAGTTCGGTCGCGGCGAGATCGTCGCGGCGCACCCAGCCCTCTTCACCACGTGCGGCGCGCACGCGGTACCAGTCGGTGCGGCTGTAGAGCACGGTCACGACTTCGCCGCGTCCGACGACGTAGAAAACCGGAAAGCCGCGCCCGGGTCCGGTGTGCATTTCCAGGAACGGGCGCGTCACCACCAATTCGAGTGGAGGGCTTTTTTTCGCTTGAGCGGCACCGATAAGGAACGCCTGCAGCAAAATGATGAGCGCGAGCAGGCGTGGCATCAGGTCAAGGCGCAGCCGGCGCAACAAACGGATCGTTATAGAATTGACCGCCGACATCGAGCCATTCAGAAATCAAACGCAACTCCGCTGGCGTCAAGAATCCCGTGTGATCGACATAACCGGCCTGGCCGCCATTGACGGCGGCATCGGTGCCATCGAACATCCCAAAAAATGCCTCCGACCCCGCCGCGCTGCCCGCGGCCATCGGGCCTGCCGTGTTGACGACGACTTCGATTGTTGTCGGCTGCCCGGTCGGTCCCGGCGGGCCCGGTTCAGGCACGGTATTTAACAATATACCATTACTCAGCGACTGTTCGGGCCGCTGGTTGCTGCTCAGCACGTTGAAATAGGAATTCACGATCGTCGGGTCGGTGTTCGACACGCCGCCCGTGAGGTCGAGCTGACCCGCAGGCACCTGGAACGCATCGGCCGGATTCACCGGGTTCATGACCGTCGGATTGTGACAGACGATGCAGGTCGGCGATTGGCTGACGCCGGCGATCACGACCGCGGGGCGCGTCGTCAGATTCCAAAGACCCTGGATGTAGAGCTGCGCCGGCGACTGCGCCGAGGCGTAGTGGATGACGATGCGGCACTGCGCGGTCCACGGCACGCAACCGGAATTGGTCGGCGGCAGTTCCGAGAGGCCGTTGAGACCCGCGTAGGTATAAGAGATCGCCGTGTCCGTCATGCCGGCCGGCACCGTCACACCGCTGGTCCATACGGGCGCGTACAACACATCGCTGCTCAGCACCTGCGAGCAGGTGGTCGCGGTTTCGCTCTGATTGGTCGAGCCGCAGCTGTCGAACGCGAGCGTCGTGGCCATGGTATCGAGCGCGTTTTGCGCGAGGATCGCGGGATTCGTGCCCGGGAAGTTCGACCCTTGGGTCGGCGCGCCAGGATTGATCGAGTCGGTCAGGCCGAATCGTCCGTGCGAGGGGCGCAAGCTGGTCGCATTGCCGGCGGGCGGCGTGTGACAGCCGTTGCAAGTCTTGACCTCGCCGGGGATCAGCTGCATCCAGCTCGTATGCTGTGGACCCACGCGCCGGCCGTTGGCATCGAGCACTTCGACGATGAACGGCACGTTGGCCGGCACCTGCAGCTGCACCGAGCCGTCGGGCTGCACCGGCGCATAGCCGAGAATCTCGCGCATGCCCATGCCCGCGGGCCCGAATGCCGAGTTATTGAGCTTGCGCACCTTCATATTGGGAATTTCGACCGACTTGACGATGCGCACGAACCGATAGGGGCGCGTATAGAAATTCGGCGTCGTGCTCGTCATCGTCGGGTTCGAAATCGTCGAGATATCGAGATTCGGGAAGCCGGGCGGCGGGCCGCCGTCGAAGTCGTAAACGCTCGTGATATTGAGCAGGGCGACGCTATTGTTGACCATGTTGGCCGCGTCGGTCGTCTTCGGAATCGTCGAGCCGTCGGTGAGAATCGTCGGCGTCGGGATGCGCGCCTGCATGATGACCGGTTCAACCACCATCGTGCCGACCTCGGCCGAGAGAATCGGGCTCAAGGTCCCCTTGTCGAGATCGTAGATCCAGATCGAGTACTGCGGCGGCGCCTGCACGACATTCGCGCCGACCGAGTTGCTCGGCGTGCAGACGTTCGTGGTGTTCGGGGTCACGGTCGTATCGAGGATCAGGCACGGCGACCAGCTCACGAGCATCCGGTTCGTGCCGTCGTAGAGCGGGAATGCCGAGTAGAAGCGGCCGCCCTGCGAGGGCATGTCGGCATCGGTCGTGATGCCGAGCGTCGTGGCGCTCGCCTGGCCGACGCCGCCCGCGGGCAGCGCCGCCGGCGAGGCCATCTGATTGAACTCGACGTAGTTCTCACCGTCGATGACGAGTGCGTCGCCGCCGAACTGCGTGCCCTGCATCGGGCGCACAATGCTGAGCGTCTTGCCGTCGAGGCGCTGGCGCGCGCTCAAGAACTCGATCAAGTTGTTGTTGGTGCCGGCGATGTTGGCGCCGGTCGCGCTGCTGTTGGCGCCGTAATAGAGCTCGAGGCCCGAGCCGTCCGGGTTGCAGCGGTAGAGGCTGATGTGGCTGAGGCCGTTGGTGGTCTCCCAGCGGGAGAACAGAATCTGGCCGTTGTTGAGCACCGACGGCGCGAAATCGTGATTGGTGTTGAAGGTGATCTGGTGCAGGCCGGTGCCGTCCGCGTTCATCACGTGCAATTCAAAGATCGGCATTTGCCGGTCTTCGGTTTGTGCCGGGTACTGCGGCCGTCCCTCGTTCAACTCGATCTCTTCGGTCGTGGTCTGGCGCGTCGAGGCGAACACGATGCGCCCGTCCGGCAGATAGTGGGCTCCGACGTCGTGGCCGGCCGTGATGTCGTCGTTGGTCAGCTGCGTGACGGTTTGTGCGATCGCGTCATATTGATAGATGTGCCAGTTCGGCTGCTTGGGATCGTCGTTCTTCAGGCCCTTGGTGAGCGGCATGCGTAGTGAAAAAACCACTTTGGTGCCGTCGGCGGATACGTCGAGATCCCGCACTGCGCCAAGGCCGCCCGTGATGCTCGAAGTCACGTTGACTTCGGTGCCGGCCGCGTTCGCCTGACTGCGGATATACAGATCGCCGCCCGTCATCGAGGTAATGAGATCCGTGACCATGATATCGGTCATCGTCGTCGTCCCCGCCTTGGTCGTCGTCGGCACCGGGACCTTGACGTAGGCGAGCGGATAGTTGGTAGTGCCGGGATTTTGCGTCTGACCACCGGCGAAGCCGGGCGCATGTCCGCTGCTCGCGCTCTCGCAGCCCACGAGCACGACGAGCGGCAGGAACCAGGCTGCGAATTTGAAGCTTGCGTGACGCAGTTCACGAGTATGCGCGATGTTCATGTGTGGATCCCTAAGCTGAAAGACTTGAACCTGAATGGCTGCGGTGGTCGTCAGCGGGCACACGAACGTCGTCATTGAACTTAATGGGCATCATATTCGCATCTTCGTTCGTCGCACGCATTGAATCTGTTAACGCACTCACAGAAGAAACGCACCGCTTGCGGTTTTCTGCATGACACAGACGAATAGTCTGATGAAACATGGTGCCAGGATATAGGCCGATTTCACGCTCTCGGTACTGTCGCGAATCGCCGACGTCGGTCGAATGAGACATTACTTGATTGATTTTTCAGTGGGTATATTGGCCGCAAGTCGAAATCACAACTCACGCGAGTGGATGTGCATATGAAGTACGGGACGATCGAGATGGACAGCAAACGACAACTGGGCGCGCGTCGCTTATCGCGAGCTGCAGCGGTTGCGGCGCAGGCGGCGGCACTGCTCGGCAGCATCGCACTGCTTGGTGCGAACGCCGCGGCTCAAAGCCCAACGCCCGATCAGGCGGTGCGCATATATAATCGCATCGCCGGCGTGCCGCCATCCGCGACCGTGCTGTCGCAGATGACCTCGGCGCCCGATCCGGTGAGCGCGGCGCTGATCGCGACCAACGACCCGGCGTTCTACAACGACACGATCCGCAATCTCGCCGCACCCTGGACGAACCGCAGCCAAAGCGTGTTCGTGCCGCTCGACGATTACATCGCGACGGTCGTCGGCATGGTGCGCGACAACGTGCCGTTCAATACCTTGCTGAGCGCCGACCTCGTCTACATCGCGAGCCCGGCGGCGAGCTCCGCGAACAACCTGCCGGCCTACTCCTACTCGAACAACGACCTGTACGCGCAGATGGACGCCAACAGCGTCGATCTGTCGACCGCACTGGTGGCGAGCACCCAGTCGGCGGTCACGGGACTGCCGGCGACCGCGACCGCGGGCATCATCACGACCTTCGGCGCCTCCTCGGCGTTCTTCATCAACGGTACGAACCGGGCGATGTTCCGCTTCACGATGATGAACCACCTCTGCAACGACCTGCCGGCCGTCATGGATACGACGCGTCCCCCGGACCGCATCCGCCAGGACGTGACCCGCAGCCCGGGCGGCGTCAGCACACTGTTTCTGACCAACTGCATCGGCTGCCACAGCGGCATGGATCCGATGACGCAGGCCTTTGCCTACTACAACTTCGACGTGGCGACCAATACGACGATCTATACGCCGGGCGTCACGGCGGCGAAGTACCACATCAACGCGACGAACTTTCCGCTGGGCTTCAACACACCGGATGACAGCTGGACCAACCGCTGGCGCGCCGGCCCGAACATGATCTTGGGCTGGAGTTCGAGCCTCCCGGGCAGCGGCAACGGCGCGAAATCGCTGGGCACCGAACTCGAGAGCAGCGCGCAGTTCACCAACTGCCAGGTCACGCGCGTGTTCCAGGACGTCTGCTTCCGCGCACCGAGCAATACGGCTGACTTCAATCAGGTGACATCGATGATCGCGTCATTCCAGTCGAACAACTATTCGCTGCGGCAAGTCTTCGCTGAAGCCGCCGCTTATTGCATGGGGAATTAAGCCATGAAATTTACACGCACGATCGGCTTGCTCACCCTTGCGGCGTCGCTTGCCTTGAGCGCCTGCGGCGGCGGCGGAGTCGGAACGACTCTCAATCCGCAGACGCAGACGACCAGCACGGCGGCGACCTACACGGGTCCTGCGCCGGCTTCGCCCGACGTCCAGGCCTTCGAGGTCAATCTGTGGGCCAACATCAACTCGACCAACCGCTGCGGCGGCTGCCACAATGCGACGACGCCCGCGCAAATGCCGAATTTCGCGCGCGCCGACAACGTGAACCTCGCTTATGCGCAGGCCAACCTCGTCGTCAATCTGCAGCAACCCTCGACCTCGATGATGGTCACCAAGGTCGCCGGCGGCCACAACTGCTGGCTCGCCGACCCGAACGCTTGCGGATCGATCTTGACGACCTGGATCACGAATTGGGCGAACGCCGCGAACCCCGGCGGCGCGACCACCTCGTCGGTGCAGCTCGTCGCTCCGCCGATCCAGACCGTCGGACAGAGCTTGAACCTCCCCAATGACGGCGGCATCGACTACGAGAACACGATCTACACGATTACGAGCGTCTACTGCTCGCGCTGCCACTCGCCGAACGCGTCTGCACCGCAGTCCCCGTACTTCGCGGGCCCGGTCAATCAAATTTCGGCCGACTACGCTGCGGCGATTCCGAAGATCGACTTTACCGGCTGCGTGCCGTCCGGCACATCGACCTGGGCGCAGACCTGCGGCGTGAATTCGCGCTTCTACCAGCGCCTTGCGACCGACAACCACAACTGCTGGAGCAACTGCCAGGCCGACGCGGCGCTGATGCTCGCTCAGATCCAGGCATTCGCCAACATGCTGACGCCGACCAACATCGATCCGACGCTGGTCATCAGCAACGCGCTGACCTTGGCGAACGGCACGGTCGCAAGCGGCGCGAACCGCTACGATGCCGACACGATCGCCAAGTACGAGTTCCAGACCGGCAACGGCTATGTCGCGTACGACACCAGCGGCGTCGACCCGTCGGCGGACCTCACGATCACGGGCAACGTGACCTGGGCCGGCGGCTGGGGCCTCAACTTCGGCGCCGGCGGCAAAGCGCAAGCCACTGCCACGGGCAGCCAGAAGTTCTACAACCTGATTCAGGCCACCGGCGAGTTCTCGGTCGAGGCCTGGGTCGCGCCCGCTCTGGTCGCGGCCAAGAATTCCTACATGGTCAGCTACTCGGGCAGCGATACGACGCGCAACTTCACGCTCGCGCAGACCAACCAGGACTACGACTTCATGCTGCGCAACTCCAATACCGGCTTGAACGGCATGCCGACCTTGGAGACGCCGGCGACCGCCGATGTGCTGCAGGCGACGCTGCAGCACGTCGTGCTGACTTATGATCCGGTCAACGGCCGCCAGATCTGGGTCAACGGCGTCAATACCGGCCTCGTCGATCCGCAGAAAGGCGGCACGATATCCGACTGGGACCAGACGTTTGCGCTGGTGCTCGGCAACGAAGTGTCGGGTGACGATTCCTGGCAGGGGCTCATCAAGTTCGTTGCGATTCATAGCCGCGCGATGACGCAGGCGCAAATCGTGCAGAACTACAACGCGGGCGTCGGCGAGCAGTACTTCATGCTGTTCAACGTCTCGTCCGTCACAGGGCTCAATGAGTCGTACGTGATGTTCACGGTCAGCCAGTTCGACAGCTACAGCTATCTGTTCGCCAAGCCGACCTTCATCTCGCTCGATCCAACCGTCGTGCCGAACAATCTCCCGATCGCGGGAATCCAAATCGGCATCAACGGCACGATCCCGCAAGTGGGTCAGGCCTACCTGCCGCTCAGCACGACCGTGAACTCGTCGAGCTACACCGCGCAGGCCGGCCAGCTGCTCTCGTCGGTCGGCACCGTGATCGGCCTCGAGAACGGCCCGCTCGCGGACCAGTTCTTCCTGGCCTTCAACCAGCTCGGCGGCAAGAGCTACGCGGCGACGGCGCAGACCTACACGCCGCCGCCGCCGGTCGCGCTCGCGCCGGTCTCGGATGTCGGCGTGCGCACCTTTGCGCAGATCAATTCGACGCTGTCGGTGCTCACGGGTGTGCCGAAGACCAATACCGCGGTCAACACGACCTACCAGACCGTGCAGCAGCAGCTGCCGAACATGCCGACGCTCGAGGCGTATTCCGCGGCCAACCAGGTCGGCGTCGCGCAGATCGCGGTTCAATACTGCAACACGATGGTGAGCACGCCGTCCTATCAGTCCGTGATCTTCCCGGGCATCACCTTCAACGGCTCGACGTTCTCGACCGCCGCCGGCATCAATGCGGTCTCGAGCGCGCTCGCCGCACGCGTGATCGGCAACGGCTCCTTGGCGAGCCAGCCGGCGCCCACGGCGATCACGAACGAGCTCAACACCTTGATCCCGATCCTCTGCAACGGCAGTGCGCCGTGCAACGGCAATCCGGCGCGCGTTCTGGCCGTGACGGCGGCGGCCTGTGCCGCGGCGTTCGGCAACGCCGAAATGATGATCAATTAATTCAGCATCAGACGAATCGAAGAGGTTTTTCATATGCGCAAGAGTAAGAAAGGTCTGGGATTGCATGAGCCGCTGCGCCATCCGGATCACCCGGTGCCGAGAACTCGGCGGCAATTCATCGCGCAGAGCTTCATGACGGGCGGCGCGACCGTGCTGCTGCCCTCGATCTTCAGTCTGATGGCGGATCCGCGCATCGCGCATGCGCAGCTCGCGACGGATATCCAGTCCGCGGTCACCTCGTGCAACATCACGGCGGGATCGGGCAATATCCCGTTCATCTGCTTCGACCTCTCGGGCGGCGCCAATATGGTCGGCTCGAACGTGCTCGGCGGCGGCCCCGGCGGCCAGCTCGATTTCCTGAGCGTGGCCGGCTACAGCAAGCAGGGACTTCCCGGCACCATGGTTCCCAACGCGAGCGCGACGGGCAGCTTCGTCGATGCGAGCCTCGGGCTGCGCTTCCACTCGGACAGCGCGCAACTGCGGGCCATCAAGGCGCGCGCGAGCGCGGCGGCCATGGCCAACACGACCGGCACGCTGATCCCGGCGCTCTCCAGCAACGATACCGGCACCAATCCGCACAATCCGATGTATGGCATCTGGCAAGTGGGCGCGCGCGGCGCCTTGCTCGACCTGATCGGCACCGATGCGAGCATGTCGGGCGGCAGTTCGATGGCGCCGCCGTCGATGATCAATGTGGCGGCGACACCCACGAAGATCGCCGACTCCAGCGACTCCCAAGGTTTGGTCAGCACCGGCCAGCTCAGCACCTTGCTGCCGAGTTCCTCGGACGTCGTCAACGTGCTCGAATCGATGAAGCGCATCAGCGACGCGAAGTATCCGCAGGTTCAGGCCTACGTCTCGCCGACCGCGAATGCCAATGCAATGCAAGTGCAGGCCTGCGCCTACACCAAAGCGGCTTACCTGCTCAATCGCTATCCGAGTCCCTCGGCGATCGACCCGGATCTCGACCCCTTGATCGTCGGCCCGACCGGCATATTCACGACGGCTGAATACCAAGCCAGCTCGGATTTCAAGAAGACCGCCGCCGTCATGAAGCTCGTCATCAACGGCGATGCCGCGGCCGGCACGATTCAATTGGACGGCTTCGACTACCACGACGGCACGCGTGCGACCGGCGAGACCCGCGATTTCAACGCGGGCACTTGCATCGGCGCGGTGCTCCAATATGCGGCGCTGCGCGGCAAGCCCGTCATGATCTACGTGTTCAGCGACGGCTCGCTCGCGAGCGACGGTACGATCGACAGCTCGGTCGCAGGACGCGGCAAGGGTGTCTGGACCGCCGACAACGCGAACGTCGCGGCGACCTACTTCCTCGTTTACAACCCGGCCGGCAAGGCGCAGTCGGCGCAGGCCAATCCGGAGATGAGCCTGCAGCTCGGCTATTTCAATCCGGACGGCTCACAGAGCACGACCAGCAGCCCCGCGGGAAACAACGTCTTCAACCTGGTGCAGACCGTCGTGCTGAACTACATGGCGCTGCACGGATCGTACGCGGGCTTCCCGACGCTCTATCCGGCACCCAACGTGAACAACACGCTCGGGACCGGCTCGGCGTTGGATGCGCTCGTGTCGTTCCAGCCGCTCGCGGGACTCGTCAACGGCAAGGTCCCCGCGACCTAGCCGCCGACAGCGAGTCGTGCCGGTGCGCAAGCGTTCGGAGCGCAGCCGCAGGCCGATCAGGCGCAAATTCGCATTGGGGCCGATCTTGGCGTTCGGCCCGAGTTTCGCGACGCTCGACTGGTACATGGCTGTCTGTTTGCGCAGACAGCCGATTTCCTCCGCAACGATGAACTTGCGCAAATGTGCGCCACGTCATACAGCGATTCCCCCAACTTGTTTCTCGCCGCGTTGACACTGCGCCACGCAGTATGCGATTTTGCATAAGGTCTGATAAGGGCAAACTCGCCGAAAGTCGAGGGCGCAAAGCTTCCGGTCTACGGGGTGTTCCTAGGACAGCGGGGTTACCAGAGTGATGGATGATTTGCCGCGCTTCGGCGCGAGCTTGCGGTTCGGCGGGTTGCTCGTGCTCGCAACCATGATGTCGATGTCCTCCCTGGCGGCGGCGCCGCCCTCGCTCGTCGGCAAGGATGCACCGGACTTCGTATTGAAGGCACAGGACGGCAAGAATTTGCGGCTATCGGAATTTCGCGGCGAAGTCGTACTCGTCAACTTCTGGGCACGCTGGGCCGGCGATTCACGCAAGGAGATGCCGGCGCTCGATCGCATCAATGCGACCTACCAGCGCGCGGGTCTGGTCGTTCTCGGCGTCTCGGTCGATGACGACGTGCGCCGCGCGGCCGAGTTCGCCAGTTCGATGGGTGTGAATTATCCGATTCTCTTCGACCCGGCGGGCAGCACCGGCCGGGACTACATGATCCAAAAGATGCCGATCACGTTCCTGGTGGATCGCGCCGGTGTCGTGCGCTACGCGAACGTCGGCTTCAAGCGCGGCGACGAGAACGCTTATCTCGATGAAATCCGCGAATTGCTACGCGAATAAACGATAGGTCAGTTATGAATTTCAACAGTCGAGTTGTTTCGATCACGTTGTGCGCGGCCCTTTTGGGCTGGGCCGGGACCACGGCCTCGCTTGCCGACCCGCCGGCGCCCCCCGCAGAGGCCACTGCGGCCGTGCCGGACGCGTCGTCCACTCCACCCCCGCCGTCCGCCGCCGAGGCGCCGTCCGCCGCCGAGGCGCCGTCCGCAAACGATGCCAAGACGCTCGATCAGGAAGTGCAGGGCCTGAAGAAGGATGTCATCGAACTCAACAAGGATCTGTTCGTGCTCGAGGAGGAACTGTTGTTCCCGGCGAACACCCAGGTCGCTGTGTTCCTGTCGATGGACGTCGGCACCTTCTTCGCGCTCGACTCGGTCACGGTGAAGGTCGACAACAAAGAGGTCGCGAATCATTTGTACACCGCGCGCGAAGCCGATGCCCTGCTCAAGGGCGGCGTGCAGCGGATTTACCTCGGCAATCAAAAGGTTGGCAAGCACGAACTCGTGGCGTTCTTCACGGGCAAGGGCCCGGTCGAGCGCGACTATCGGCGCGGTGCCACGTTGGTGTTCGAGAAGGGCGTCGGCGCCAAGTATCTGGAGCTCAAAATCACGGACCGCGTGCCGAAACATCAGCCCGAGTTCTTGGTCAAAGACTGGGAATGAGGCGTGATCGGTTTGGCTGACATTCTACGCAGCTTGCGAGCGGGGGCCGTCTTGCTGGCGCTGCCGTGCGCGTTTGCGTTCGCCGCCAACGTCAAACCCGATCCCAACGGGTTGCCGCCGCATCCGGTCTTGGACCTGCATTACGGCGACGTACTCTTCTATTTCTATCAGGACGATTACTTCCAGGCGATCACGCGCCTGCTCGCTGCGCAGCAGCTGCACCGGGTCCCGAACACCGAGGGCGAGGCGGAGCTGTTGCTCGGCGGCCTGTACCTCTCGCTCGGCGAGCATGTCGAGGCAGGCAAGATCTTCGATGCGCTGCTGGACGCACACACGACCGAGCCGGTCCGCAACCGCGCCTGGTACTACCTCGGCAAAGTCTGGTACGAGCGCGGCTATTTGGAAGAGTCGGAGCGCGCGCTGCGCAAGGTCTCGGACAAGATCGACAAGCGCATCAATGCCGAGCGCTACATGCTGCTCGCGCAGCTGCTGATGCGCCAGGGGCGCTACGACGACGCGATCACGCTGCTGCGCGCATGGCGCGGCGCACCGAGCTGGACCGCGTATGCGAACTTCAATCTGGGCGTCGCGCTCGTGCGCTTAGGAAGGCTCGACGATGCGATCCCGTTCCTCGATTCGGTCGGCCGCATCGAGAGCCGCAGCGAGGAGTTCCTGGCGCTCAAGGACAAGGCGAACCTCGCGCTGGGGTTCGCGCTGCTGCAAGGCAAGCGCGCCGCGGAGGCTAGACCGATTCTGGAGCGCATCCGCGTCGAGGGGCCCTATTCGAGCAAGGCGCTGCTCGGTGTCGGCTGGGCCGACGCGGCGCTCGGTGAATTCAAGCGCGCGCTCGTCCCCTGGCTCGCGCTGCACAAGCGCAATTTGCTCGACGCGGCGGTCCAAGAGTCGTTCCTCGCGGTGCCGTACGCGTTCGGCGAACTGCACGCGGACGGGCAGGCGGCTGAATATTACACCGCGGCCATCGAATCCTTCGACGGCGAATTGCAGCAAATCGACGCATCGATCGACCAGATCCGCTCGGGCAACCTGCTCGAGCGTCTGCTCGGCGAAGACAAGAAGGACACGGTGACCTGGTACTGGCAGCTGCAGAATCTGCCCGACGCGCCCGAATCGCGCTATTTGTACGCGCTGCTCGCGAGCAACGACTTCCAGGAAGGGCTCAAGAACTACCGCGTGCTCGTCTACATGATCCGCAATCTCGAGACTTGGCGCGACAGCTTGACCGCGTTCGACGACATCATCGACACCAAGCAGCACGCCTATACGGAGCGCGTGCCGAAGGCCGATGCAGTATTGGCGTCGACCGACCTCGACGGGCTCATGCGCAAGCGCGTCGAATTCGAGTCGCGCATCAACGAGATCGAGCAGTCGAACGACGTCGCGGCGCTCGGCACGCCCGAGGAACAGGCGACCTGGGCGCGGCTCAAGGAGATCGAAACCTATCTGGCGGCGCACCCGGACGATCCGGACCTCCAGGAGATGCGCGACAAGCACCGCCTCATGAAGGGCGTCATGTATTGGAAGCTCTCGGAGAGCTTCAAGGCGCGCCTCTGGAACGAACGCCGATCGGTGCGCGAACTCGCCGCGTCGCTCAAGGAGACGCAGCGGCGCACGCTGCAGGTGCAGCAGGCGCGACAGAGCATCCCGAGCGACAACGGCGAATACGCCGCCCGTGTGACCGACGTACGCGACCGCATCGATGCGTTGCACGATCGTCTGACGATCGTCACCGACGACCAGAATCGCTTTCTGCAGTCGCTCGCGGTCGAGGAGCTCGAGCGCCAGAAGCAGCGCATCGAGACCTACCAGGTGCAGGCGCGCTACGCCTTGGCCACGATCTACGATCGCGCGGCGAACCAAAAGCCGAAGGCGAATCCTTAATATGCGCGCCCGCGCCCCGCTTTCAACGACTTCGCTGCGCGGCCTGCTGCCTGCCGCGCTGCTCGGCGTGCCGCTGGCCTTGGCATTTACCCCCTCGCGCGCGGCCACGCCGCCGCCGGCCACGATCAAGGATATCGACAAGGGCGAGGTCGAGGTGAAGTCCGACCCGCCGCAGGGAATCAGCGCCGCGAAGACCATGGATACCTACAAGCGGTTCCTCGATCTGAACGCGGGCGATGCGGAGCTGCGCGCCGAGGCGATGCGGCGACTCGGGGATTTGCATTTGGAAAGCGGAGAGACCGAGCGCATCGAGCGCGAACTTGCAACCAACGAGGGGCTGCACGCGAAGGAGGCAATCGCGCTGTACGGCGCGCTGCTGAAGGCTTACCCCAAGTACGAGCGCAACGATTCGGTGCTCTACCAGCTCGCGCGCGCCTACGAGCTCAACGCGCAAGTCGACAAGGCGCTGGCCTCCCTCGACCGGCTCGTCGCCGAGTTCCCCCAGAGCCGCCTCCTCGACGAGGCGCAGTTTCGGCGCGGCGAGCTGCTGTTCTCCGCCAAGTCGTATCCGGCTGCGCAGGCCGCTTATGAAGCCGTCATCAAATTCGGGTCGGCATCGGCATTCTTCAACCAGAGCCTCTACAAGCACGGTTGGGCGCTGTTCAAGCAGGGCGACGATCATCGCAGCCTCGAGTCCTTCGCGGGCGTGCTCGACGCCGTGCTGGTCTCGAAGGGAACACCGCCCGCGCTCATCGAAATCGACACCTTGAGCCGAGCGAACCGCGAACTCGTCGAAGATACGTTCCGGGTCATGGCGATCACGTTCTCCTACGTCGATGGCCCGAAAACGATCGACGAGTTCTTGAAGCATATGCGGCCGCGGCCTTACGCCTACCTGCTGTATGCGCGTCTCGGCGACCTATATACGGAGAAAGAGCGCTTTACCGATGCGGCCGACAGCTACCGCGCGTTCGTGCTCCAAGATCGCAACAATGAAAAGGCGCCGCTGCTGCAAATGCAGGCGATTGAAGCTTATGGCCGCGGCGGATTCCCAGAGCTCGTGCTCAAGGGCAAGCAGGAATTCGTCGAGGACTACAGCTTCGGCACCGCCTATTGGCAAGGCCGCGAGCCGGCGAAGGAGGCCAAGGTCGTTGCCGAGCTCAAGACCAATCTCAAGGATCTCGCGCAGTATTACCATGCGGAAGCACAGCGCAGTAAGAACACGGCCGACTATCAAGTCGCGGCCAAGTGGTACCGCAACTACTTGAATTCATTCCCCGACGACCCCGATTCCGCGGTGACCAACTACTTGCTTGCCGATACGCTGTTTGAGAGCAAGCCAATACCTCGATGCCGCGCACGAATACGAACGCACGGCCTATGGTTACGGGCGCAACGAGAAAGCGCCGGCCGCGGGCTACGCCGCGATCGTCGCCTACGGCAAGCAGGAAGAGACCCTGAGCGGCGAGGCGAAAGCCGCGGTGCACGCGTCCGGCACCGACAGTTCGCTGCGCTTCGCCGACGCGTTCCCGACGCATCCGGAGGCTGCCTTCGTGCTGACGCGCGCGGCAACCGACCTCTATGCGACCAAGGACTACGCGCGCGCCGTGACGGCGTCCGAAAAACTGTTGGCGCGCGAACCCCCGGTCGATGCCGGCAAGCAGCGCATTGCCTGGACCGTGATCGCGAATTCGAACTTCGAGCAGGCCAACTTCGCCAAGGCCGAGATGGCCTACGTCAAAGCCCAAGCGCTGATGCCCGCAAACGATCCGGAGCGCGCCGCGATCGTCGAGCGTCTCGCCGCCTCGATCTACAAGCAGGGCGAAGCGAAGGACAAGGCCGGCGACAGCGCGGCGGCGGTCGAGGATTTCCTGCGAGTCGCGCAGCTCGCGCCGGGGTCGAAGGTGCGCGTCAATGCGGATTTCGACGCGGCGGCGCTGCTGATCAACGCCAAACAATGGGACCGCGCGATCGTCGTGCTGGAAGGGTTCCGCCGAAACTTTCCGCAAAGCCCGCTGCAGGCCGACGTCACGCGCAAACTCGCGGTCGCCTATTCGGAATCGAACCGGCCGGGGCAGGCTGCGGGCGAATTCGAGCAGATTGCCGCGGCTCCGGGCGAGTCGCCCGATGTTCAGCGCGAAGCGACGCTGCAGGCGGCTGAGCTGTATGACAAGGCCGGCAACACGCCGAAGGCGCGGACCATGCTCGAGGCATTCGTCAAGAAGTTCCCGCAGCCGCTCAATCCCGCAATGGAGGCGCGCAACAAGCTGCGGCTGATCGCAACGAAGAGCGGCGACAGCGTCGCCCAGGCCTATTGGTACCGGGACATCATCGCGGCCGATCGGGCCGCCGGCAGTGCGCGCACCGATC
This sequence comes from uncultured Gammaproteobacteria bacterium, assembly GCA_963782845.1. Taxonomy (GTDB): domain Bacteria; phylum Pseudomonadota; class Gammaproteobacteria; order Steroidobacterales; family Steroidobacteraceae; genus Bog-1198. The sequence goes on from CAWALM010000008.1 coordinate 122,596, forward strand.
GCAGCCGCGCGCTCGCGGCCAAGGCGACGCTCACCCTCGCCGCGCCGGTCCGCGAGGAGTTCGTGCGCATCAAGTTGGTCGCGCCGCTCAAGAAATCGCTCGTGGAGAAGCGCAAGGCAATGGAAGCCGCGCTCAAGGCCTATTCGGATGCGGCCGACTATCAGGTCGCCGAGGTCACGACGGCGGCGACCTACGAGAGCGCCGAGCTCTATCGGCAACTCGGCAAGGACCTCATGAGTTCGGAACGGCCGAAGAATTTGTCGAAGGACGAACTCGAGCAATACGACGTGCTGCTCGAGGAGCAGGCCTTCCCGTTCGAGGAGAAGGCCATCAAGTTGCATGAGGTGAACACGGCGCGCACCAAGGAAGGCACCTACGACGAGTGGGTGCAGAAGAGCTTCGCCGCGCTCGCCCAATTGAATCCCGGTCGCTACGGCAAGGTGGAAGTCGGTGAACAGCTCGTCGAAACAATTCGTTAGCGCGGCGCTCGCGGCGCTGCTCGCCGGCTGCGGCACGCCGACGCCGAAACAGGGCCAATCGCCCACGGGCGCACGTATTCCGACGTCGGCACCGGCTCCAGCCCCGACCGCGGCCGCGGCATCGACGCAAACCCCGACGCCGCCAGCGGCCGCAAACCCGCAAAAGCCCACGCCCGCCGCGGCAGCGCCCGCGACCCCTGCGGCCGCGGGCGCGGCAAGCGCGGCACCCGTCCCGGTGGTGCCGGCTCCGGTTCCCGAGCGCGCGCAGTCCCAATTCGTGCAGGCCTTGCAAATGATGAAATCGGGCAAGAGCGTCGACGCCGAGCTCGAACTCAAGCAGCTCGCGGTGGCCTACCCGGACTATGCGGGACCGCAGCTCGATCTCGGGCTGCTGTATTTGCATGATTCGCGCCTGCCCGAGGCCGAAGCCGCATTCAAGTCCGTGCTCGCGCGCAACCCGGCGAACGCCGTCGCCGGCAACGAACTCGGGATCACCGAGCGCCGGCTCGGCAAATTCTCCGACGCCGAAGCCGCCTATCTGCACGCGATCGAGGCCGAACCCGATTATGCGAGCGCGCACCTGAATCTTGGCGTGCTGTACGACCTCTATCTCGGCGAGCCCCAAAAGGCGCTCGAGCAGTTCGAACGCTATGTCGCGATTGCCGGCGAGAGCAAACAGGTCGCGGGCTGGCTCGCGGAATTGAAGAAGCGTGTCGGCGTCGCCGCCGCGCCGAAAAAGGAGCCAGGATGAACTGGAAACAGCTTTCTCTCGGCCTCGCGCTCGGCTGCGCCCTGACCGCCGCCGTGGCACAACAGGCCGCACCCCCGGCCGCCGGGACGGCGCCCGTCAAGCACACTGCACAGACCGACGCGGGCGAGCCGCGCGCAAACACGTCGGAACCGACCGTGCATGCGTCACAGTCCAAGCCGGCGCCCGCGCCGCGCGCGCGCGGCACCGCGGCGCCGCCGCCGCCGGCGGTCCAATGACCGCGTGGAACTCGATACGACGACCGTGACCGGCAACCAGGAATTGCCGAAGGTCATGTATATCGTCCCGTGGAAGAAATCGGATATCGGCGATCTCGCCGGTAAGCCCATGAATAGCCTGCTCGATGAGGTATTGGCGCCCGTGGACCGGGACGTGTTCCGGCGCGAAGTGCGCTATTACGACGCCGTCAAGCCCGACGCCGGCCAAAAACGGGACGCAAGGCGGCGGCCCGGCGAAGCAGGTTGAGAAGTAAGTCATAGCCGATTTTACGGAATCTGGTTGAATCGGCGCTGGTGAGCGGATGTTTCTGGCGGCAGGATTTTATCTTTAGGAGCGCGTGATGAATTTCTTCAATTTGGCAGTCAATTTCTTCAAGGACGGCGGGTTCTTCCTGTACCCGCTCGCCTTGATCTTCGTGGTCGGCGTGTCGATCGCGATTCGAGCGGTACGTGTACCTTACGCGCGAAACGATGCGCAATCGCAGCCTCTGGGATGCGCTGGTACCGGCGCTGAGCGCCGGCAACTTCAAGCAAGTCGTGTCGCTCACGCAGAATTCGAAAGCGTCGATCGCGACGATCCTCAACTACGGAGTCGCGCGAGTCGCCAATGCCCGCCGCCGCGACGACATCGAGAAGGCGATGGACGAGAGCCTGCTCGAGGTGATTCCGCGCATCGAGAAGCGCACGCATTATCTTTCGTCGCTCGCAAACGTCGGCCTGCTCATCGGCCTGCTCGGCACGATCACCGGCCTGATCGGCGCATTCAGCGCGGTGGCCTCGGCGAATCCCGCTGAAAAAGCCAGCTTGCTGTCGCTCGCGATTTCGGTCGCGATGAACAATACCGCCTCGGGCCTCGGCGTCGCGATCACGCTCTTGCTCGCGCACATGTTTCTCGAATCCAAGACTACCTCGCTGATCGACAGCCTCGAGATCGCGTCGGTGAAGTTCTTGAATTCCATCACCGAACGACCGAGCGAGTCGGCGAGCGCGCCCGCCGCATCACCCGCGCCGTCCGCACGCGCAAGCGCTGCGCGCAGCAGCGTCTGAAGGCAACGGAAACGCTCCCAGGACCGCTCACCCGGATGGTGTCTTACTCATGAAGTCAAAAGCTGCGCGCCTTGTCCGCCGTAATCACGCCCGCTACCACCAGGGGCGCGATGATTTGAACATCGTGCCGATGATCGACATGATGGTGATCCTGGTGTTCTTCCTGATTTTCACTGCGGTGTTCTCGAAGACGAACATTCTGCAGCTGAATCTTCCGGCAAACAGCCAGCTCGCGACGCCCGATCTGCCGAAGGGCTTGAAGCTCGAAATCATCCTGCGCCCCCACGACATCGTCATCAACGACCGCAATTCCGGACCGCTCAAGGTGCATGTTGAACACTGACAAGGGCTACGATCTCGACGGTCTGTCGGTGTTCATGCGCGAGGTGAAGTCGCAGTTTCCGACGATGATGGACGCGACGATGCTCATGGGTCCCGACGTGGCGTACGATGATCTCGTGCAGGTCATGGACACGGTGCGCGTCTACAGCTCCCCGTCGCGCCGTTCTCCAAGGCCGAACTATTTCCCGAGATCTCGCTGGGGGATGCGCCGACATGACTCCTTATCGCATCAAACGCCACCGCAAGCGCTTGCACGGCGGAAGCCATTTTGCGCTCGTGCCGTTCATCGACATGATGACGATTCTGGTCGTGTTCCTGCTCGCGCACACGGCCGAAGTCGATATTTTGCCGAACTCGAAAAACATCGCGATTCCGCAGTCGCTGTCGGAGCGCAAGCCGAGTCCCACGGTCGTCGTCATGATCACCAAGGACTCGCTACTCGTCGACGGCAAGCTCGTGAGTTCCATGGCGGATCTTGCGGCCAGTCACGATGCGGTCATTGCGCCGCTCAAGGCCGCGCTGATGGCGCAGAACGACACGATCCTCTCCGCCGCGCAGAAGGCCGATATTTCCAAACGGGAAGTGACGATCATGGGAGACAAGAGCACGCCCTACAGTCTGCTCAAGAGAATCATGTTGACCTGCACTGAAGCCGAGTACGGCAAGGTGTCGTTCGCGGTCGTCGAGCGCGAAAGGGCGGCGAGTTAAATGGCCGCCGCGAATACCGTGCCGGGCTACGGCATCGCGCCATATTTCCGGCGCTACGATCTGCCGTGGTCGCCGAGCGAGGAGATGGAGCGGCGCTTTCGCACGATCCTGCGCAATCTCGCGATTGCCTTCACGATCCTCGCGATAATCATCTATTTTCTGCCGAAGCACGAAACCTACAACAACACGGACTCCCTGCCGGAGCGCGTCGTGCAGCTCGTCCAGGAGCCGCCGCCGCCGCCCCCGCCGCCGCCCCCTCCTCCGAAGCCGATCGAGAAGACGCCGGTCGAGGTTCCGGTTCCGAAGCCCGTCGATCCGCGCGTCAAAGCCTCCAAGAGCGGGCTGCTCGCGCACCTCGATGACCTCGCGGCCTTGCGCGACAAGGATATCGACAAGTTCGCGAAGGACCAGCCGAAGACCACCGACCCCGGCGACGTCACGACGGTCACGCGTTCACTGATCACGAGCAAGGCGGGCGGCACGAGCGGCGGAATTTCCTCGCCGATGAGCAGCGGCCTCGCCGCCGGTTCCGGATCCTTGAACGGCATCCGCACGACCCAGGTTCAAGACCCGACGCTCGCCAAGGGGCAGGGCTCGACGCGCGCCGGCACCAGCGGCAAGGCGTCACGCAGCGCCGAGGAAGTGGCCCTGGAGTTCGACAAGAACAAGGGTGCGATCTACGCGCTCTATACGCGTGCACTGCGCGAAAACCCCGCGCTGCAGGGCAAGGTCGTCGTCGAAATCACGATCGCCCCGAGCGGCGAGGTGACGGCGGCGAAGATCATCTCGAGCGAGCTCAGCGACCCCGAGTTCGAGAGCAAGCTGATCGCGCGGATACGCTTGTTCAAGTTCGAGGCGCGCGATGTCGCGCCGCTCACCACCACCAAGCCGATCGACTTCTTCCCGGCCTGATGAACATCAAGTCAGAAATCGAGTTCTTCGGCGACCTGGGGCTCATCGACAAGGTCCGATTCATCTGCCGGATCGTCTGTGAGATCGCCGAGGAGGCCAAGAACGGCCCTTCCGACGGCAACGAGGCCGTGCGCTTCAAGTTCGTGACCGAGATCAATCAGCGCTTGATCCGATTCAGCTATCAGATTCTCAGCGAGGATTTGGGAAGGCCCCAAGATGACGTGATCATCCGCATGCTGCTCGGCTCGCGCACCGACAAACAGGCTGAGCGCATCGTGCACAACGCCTACCGGCGGGTCCTCGGCAGCTTCGAGAGCTTCGACACCACGGTGCTGCTGAACAACCGCTAGCCCGCGTCGAACGGGTCAAATTCCATGAGTTCCGGGCACTTGCGCGCCATGCGCGGCGTGCCGTCGCGCTGCAGGCGCGAAGCCTGCCCGTGAGAAATACTGCGCCAGGCGCCGACAAACTCATACAATTCGTTGCGATCAGGCAACGAGTTCCCAGTATGGCCCGTCAAAGCATCCAGTTTCCCGTCAAAGACGCCGCGCTGCGTGAGGACGTGCATGCGCTCGGCGACTCGATCGGCGAGATGCTGCGGGAGCAGGGCGGCGAGGGCTTCTTCGATCTCGTCGAAGGCGACCGGCTTGCCGCGATCGAGCGGCGTGAGCGCGAGCCGGCGTCCGACGCCGCGCTGCAGGCGCGCACCGCGGGCCGGACGCCGGCGGCGGCGGCCGACCTGATTCGCGCGTTTTCGATCTGGTTTCAGGCCGTCAACACGGCCGAGAAGGTGCATCGCGTGCGCCGCCGCCGCGAATACTTGAGTGATGCGACCACGGCTCAGCCCGGCGGCATCGCGGCTTGCGTCACGCGCCTGCACCGCGATGGCTACAGCCTGGCCGAAGTCATGAACTTGATCGCATCGATGAGCATCGAGCCGGTGTTCACGGCGCACCCGACCGAATCGACGCGCCGCACGACGCTGCGAAAACAGCAGCATATCGCGCAGGATCTGCTCGACCGTCTCAATCCCGGGTTGACGGGCGAAGAGCTCATGACGCTCTGGGCGCGCGTGCGACTCGAGATCACGACGATTTGGCAAACCGAGGAGCATCCGCGCGAGAAACTCACCGTGGCGGACGAACGCGAGCACGTGATCTTCTATCTGATCGACATCCTGTACCGCGTCGTGCCGCATTTCTACGAGGAAATCGAGGCGGCACTCGCGGCGGCCTTCGAAGTGCCGCGCGAGTCGCTCGATCTGCCGAACATTCTGCGATTCGGTTCCTGGGTCGGCGGCGACATGGAGGGCAACACCGAAGTGCACGGCAAGGCGATTCGCGAGACGCTGCAGCGCCATCGGCAGGTCATCTTGTCCGCGTATTTCGAGGAATGCCGCCAGCTCGCCGAATCCTTGAGTCAGAGCGCGAACCGCGTCGCGATCACCCCGGCGCTCGCCGAACGCGTCGAGGTGTATACCTCGATGCTGCCTTCGGCGCAGGCGCTCGTTCCGGCGCGCCACGACCGCATGCCTTACCGGATATTCTTCGGCCAGATCGGCGAGCGGCTGAAGGCGAGCTATGAGGCGCGGCCGAACGGCTACGCCGGGGCCGAGGAACTGATTGCCGACATCGAGCTGGTCTCCGCCAGCCTCATCCAGAATCGCGGCCGGCACGCGGGATATTTTCTCGTGCGCCGGCTGCTGCGGCGCGTGCGCACCTTCGGTTTTCACCTCGCCGCGCTCGACATCACGCAACATGCGCGCGTTCACGACGAGATCATTGCGCGCGGGATCGGCGAGCCGGAATGGCCGTCGCTGCCGTCGGAGCAGCGGCTCGTGCGACTGCGGGAACTGATCGCTCGCGACCGCGGCCCGACGGCGCCGCTCGACGCCGTCGGCAAGCGCAGCCTTTCGGTGTTTCAGGCGATTGCGCATGCGCGCCACAAGTTCGGCGCCCGATCGATCGGCGAATACATCGTCAACGACGCCGAGGGGCCGGCGGACGTGCTCGCGGTGCTGCTGCTGGCGCGCTGGGCCGACGTCATCGACCGTCGCAGCGGCGAGTGCGCGCTCGACGTCGCGCCGTCGCTCGAGTCGATGAGCGCGATCGAAAGCGCCGGCGAGATCATGCGCGGACTGCTGCGCGAGCCCGCCTACCGCAGCCACTTGAGCGCGCGCAACGATCGGCAGATCGTCGTGATCGGCTATTCGGAATGCAACAAGCACAGCGGCATCGCCGCGTCCCGTTGGGCGATGCAAAACGCGCAAGTCGCGCTGTTCGACGCGGCGCGCGAAGCGAGCGCCAAGCTCACCTTGTTCCATGCGCGCGGCGGCACGCCGGCGCGCGGCGGCGGACGCACCGAACATCTCGTGGAAAGCGCGCCGGCCGGCACGATCAACGGCGTGCTGCGCCTCACCGAGCAGGGCGATGTCGTCAATCAGAGCTACGGCCTGAGACCGATTGCCATGCGCACGCTCGAGCGCAGCTTCGCGGCCGTGGCACTTGCGAGCGCCCAGTCGCGCTCCGCTAAAGGGGCCGCCGGCGGCGCAGCGGCGGAGCGCGGCGCGATGCAGACGATCGCGGTTGAGAGCGCCGAGGCATACCGCGCGTTGGTGTTCGGTGCGGCCGGCTTTTATGAGTACTTTCGGGCGGCGACGCCGCTCGATGTCATCGAGCGCATGCACATCGGATCGCGGCCCTCGTCGCGCGGCGGCGAGGGCATCGGTGCGCTGCGCCCGATTCCCTGGGTGTTCGCCTGGACGCAGAGCCGTCACATGCTGCCGGGCTGGTTCGGCGTCGGCAGCGGTCTCGCGGCGGCATTCGAGCGCCATGGCGCGGCGGAACTCGGCGCGATGCTCGCCGATTGGCCGTTTTTCGGTCATCTGGTCGACGACGTGGAAGCGATGCTCGCGCGCACCGATCTCGAGCTCGCGCGCAGCTACGACGAACTCGCGGGCGAGCGTTTCGCTCAGGTCGCGGCCGCGATCCGCGCCGAGTACGCGCTCACCGTCGGGCAGGTGCTGCGCCTGCGGGGCTATGATCAGCTGCTCGATCGCGACGCCACGCTGCAGCGCTCGATCCGCCTACGCAACCCCTACATCGATCCCATGCACTTCATGCAGGTCGATTTGCTCAAGCGCTGGCGTGCAAGCGGGCGCCAGGACGGCGCGCTGTTCAGCGCGCTGCGGGCGACGATCAGCGGAATTGCGCTCGGACTGCAAGCGACGGGTTGATCGGCCGCTCAGCACTCGGGGACGTTGACCGCAAGGCCGCCTTGCGAGGTCTCTTTGTAAATCGTCGACATGTCGATCCCGGTCTGGCGCATGGTCGCGATGACTTGATCGAGCGAGACCTTGTGTGAGCCGTCGCCGCGCATCGCGAGCCGCGCGGCATTGATGGCTTTGACGGAGCCCATCGCATTGCGTTCGATGCAGGGAATTTGCACGAGGCCGGCGACCGGGTCGCAGGTCAGGCCCAGGTTGTGCTCCATGCCGATCTCGGCCGCATTTTCGATCTGCTCGTTGCTCGCGTTGAGCGCGGAGGCGAGGCCGGCAGCGGCCATCGAGCAGGCGACGCCGACTTCGCCCTGGCAACCCATTTCGGCGCCTGAGATCGACGCGTTTTGCTTGTAGAGCATTCCGATCGCGGCGGCGGTCAGCAGGAAGCGGATCACGCCGTTGTCGTCGGCGCCGGGCTCGAAACGCATGTAGTAGTGCAACACGGCCGGAACGATTCCGGCCGCGCCGTTCGTCGGCGCGGTCACGACTTGGCCGCCGGCCGCGTTTTCCTCGTTGACCGCGAGCGCGAACACGTTGACCCAATCGAGCGCGTGCATCGGGCTGTCGGGATCGCCGCTCATGAGCTGGCGGTAGAGCTTCGGCGCGCGGCGCCGCACGCCGAGAACGCCCGGCAGCAACCCCTGCGCTTCGAAGCCGCGGCGCACGCAGTCCTGCATGACCTTCCAAATGCGCAGCAGCCCCGCGCGCATTTGCGCATCGCTGTGCCAGGTGCGCTCGCGGGCCGCCATCAGCTCGTGAATCTCGAGTCCCTGCTGGCGCCCGTGCTCGAGCAGGCGGGTCGCGGAATCGAACTCGAACGGCGGCGTCGCGCGGGTCGGGGCAGCGCCGCCGTCGGAGCCCGCCTGCACGACGAAGCCGCCACCGATGCTGTAATACTCCTCGCGCGCGAGCTGCGCACCCTCTGCATCGTGCGCCGTGAAGCGCATACCGTTCGAATGGCCCGGCAGCACTTCACTGAAATGGAACAGCAGGTTCAGCGGCTCGTCGAACGCGATTTCATATCGGCCCGCCAGGCGGATTCTTCCGGTGCCCCGAATGCGCTGCAAGGTCGGCTCGATGACCGCCGGATCGATCGTATCGGGACTCAATCCCTCGAGCCCGAGCAGAATCGCGCGGTCGGTGCAGTGTCCGCGTCCGGTCAAGGCGAGCGACCCGTAGAGCTGCGCCGAGACCTGCGCGCAGGTCTCGAGCAGGCCGCGCGCCGACAATAGCTCGACGAAGCGGCGCGCCGCGTTCATCGGTCCCATGGTGTGCGAGCTCGAGGGCCCGATGCCGATCTTGAAAATGTCGAAAACGCTGAGACTCATTCCATCAACCTTGATCTGGACGATTTCTTGCCGCGACGCGCATGATACGCCGTCGTATCATTAAACTCTGCGGACTATTCACAGGAGTCGGCTATGAAACACCTCAGCATTCTACGGGCCGCAACGCTGATTGCGGCAGGTTCGGTCGGTTGCGCAGCGAGCCTCGCGGCCGTTGCCGCCGCTGCTCCCGCGGCGATCACGGCGGCGGTCGCCGATGCATCCCGCCCCGCGGCCGACAAGGAGCGCGACGCGACGCGCAAGCCGGCAGAGACCCTGGCGTTTGCGGGGGTCAAACCCGGCGACAGCGTCGGCGAGCTGCTGCCGGGCGGCGGCTACTTCACGCGCATCTTGAGCAAGGTCGTCGGCGCGAAGGGCCATGTCTATGCGCTCACGCGGCCGCGCGCTGCCGATGCGCCGGCCGATAAACCCGCACCTGCGGCACCGGTCAAGGCGATCGCGGCGGAATCCGGCTATGCGAACGTGCAGGTCATCGAAACGCCGCTCACCCAAATCGCGTTCCCTGCACCGCTCGATCTCGTGTGGACCTCGCAGAACTATCATGATCTTCACAATGTTCCGGGTCTCGATGTGCAGGCGCTCGACAAACAAGTCTTCGACGCGCTGAAGCCCGGCGGCGTCTACCTCGTGCTCGACCATGCGGCCGCGGCGGGATCGGGCGTTCGTGACACCTCGACGCTGCACCGGATCGACCCGGAAACGGTCAAGAAGGAGGTGCTCGCGGCCGGGTTCGTGTTCGACGGCAGCAGCGACTTGTTGCGCAACGCCGACGATCCGCATACGGCAAAAGTCTTCGACCCCTTGATTCGTGGAAAAACGGATCAATTTATATTGAAATTCCGTAAGCCGGCCAAGGCGCATTGAAGCACCGCAGGGTGGTTTGGAACGAACTCCCGGCGTTGCGGGGTGTCAACTAGAACACGGCCGGGACGTTATCCGGTAGTGGGGCTTCGGCCGTTTTCTCTCGGATACTGAGGAGTTTTGCCATGAATTTCGAATACAAGCCGTCTGTCCGCAGCCGCGTCTGGCGTTACGCGACTCCGGTCGTGGCAGCAGCGCTATTGAGCGCCTGCGTGCAGCCGGTGCGCACGGTCGCCGTTGCGCCGCCGCCGCCGCCCGCGCGACTGTTCGTGTATCCGGCCAACGGCCAAAGTCCGGACCAGCTCGCGAAGGATCGTTACGAGTGCCATGCCTGGGCCGTTGATCAGACCGGTATTGACCCGAGCCGGCCGGGTGCGGGGCCCTATGAGCGCGTCGTCGTCGCGCCGGTACCGGGCTCCGGAACCGCGACGGGCTTGGTCGGCGGCGCGATCGTGGGTTCGATCCTCGCGGGTCCACGTGCGAGCGGTTTCGGTGCGCTCGTTGGCGGCGCCACTGGCGCGATCATCGGCTCCTCGGCAGACCAGCAGGCGCAGGCACAAGCGTCCCAGGCGCAGCAGCAGATTAACCAACAGCAGGCCGCCGATCGGGCGAATGCGAATGCGTATCGCCGCGCGATCAGCACTTGCCTCACCGCGCGCGGGTATACGGTCAGCTGAGGCGCATTGCGCGCGGCTCGATCCAGGTGTTTCAAACAAAGCGGTTCGTTTAGGGGTAATCGGTCATGAAAGGAATTTCCAAGTTCGCGTTGTTGTCGCTCGCCAGTGTTGGCCTGCTGAGTCTGTCTGCGATGCAGGCGGGCGCCGAGGAACATGAGCATTTCGGCGGCGGACACCCGGGGCAGTTCCATGGCCAGGTATTCGACGGCCGCTATAACCACGGGCACTATTATCCGGCGTTCGGCTCACACGTCGGGGTGTTGCCCGGCGGCTATCGGCCCTATTTCTATCATGGCAGCCCGTTTTATTTCTGGGGTGGCATCTGGTATGCGCCGGGCCCCGGCGGCTTCGTCGTCGTGAATCCGCCGTTCGGCTTAGCGCTCTCGGTCTTGCCGCCGTATTACACGACGGTGTGGATCGGCGGCTCGCCATACTATTACGCGAACAATGTCTATTATTCCTGGGACCCGGCGCAGAACGGCTATGTCGTCGTCGAGCCGCCCGCAGGCGCGGATCAGCCCTCGGCCGCACCGCCTCCGGGGGCCGCCCAAGGGGATCTGATCGTCTACCCGAAGAATGGCCAGACGACCGATCAGCAAGCGGCTGATCGCTATGAATGCCACAATTGGGCGAAAGGCCAGACTGGCTTCGATCCGACGCAGCCTGGTGGCGGCGCGCAGGGCGGCGAACAAAATCGCGGCAATTACAATCGTGCGATGTCGGCCTGCTTGCAGGCGCGCGGATATCAGGTCAATTGAACGATCGGTTTCAACAGTCTGAAAGGTCCCGCATGGATGCCATTGCTGAAAGCGTACCGGAGATTCCGAGTCCGGAAGAGCCCAATCCGGTGCCATTCCCGGATCAAGCACCCCATGACGTGCCGGATCCTGGTCCGCAGGGCGGTGAGCGTGCGGCTGGCGTCAGCCGCGCTGCTGCGCGGCCGAACCCGAGGGCGCGCCGGCACTGATGATGCGCTGCGCGTTTGCGTAAACATTGCATTGCGTGTCTCGCAGGAATCCGATCAAGGTCAGGCCGGATGCCGCGGCGAGGTTGACCGCGAGGCTCGACGGCGCGCCGATCGCGGCGAGCACGGCGACGCCCGCGCGCAGCGCCTTTTGGACCAACTCGAAGCTCGCCCGGCCGCTCAATAGCACGACGTGATTCGAGAGCGGCAACCGGCCGGCGAGCAGGCTCTCCCCAACCAATTTGTCGAACGCATTGTGCCGCCCGACGTCTTCGGCAAGCGCCTGCAGTGTGCCGCGCGCATCGAAGCATGCCGCCGCATGAATTCCGCCGGTATCGCCAAACTTCGATTGCGAAGCGCGCATGCGCGCCGGCAAATCGAACAGCACGGCAAGCTCGAGCGTGAGCCGGCTCTCGATTCGGGTAGCCGCTGCGCGCGCAATCGCCGCATCGAGTCCCGTGGTGCCGCAAACCCCGCAGCTCGATCCCGCCGAGAATCGCCGGGCCGGCGCCTGCACCTCGATTTGTACCTGCGGCTGGAGGCGAACGTTGACGACGTTAGGCCTGCGCGTACTGGTCTCGATCGCCGCAATGTCGTCGGCGCGGTTGATGATCCCCTCGCCGTACAGCAGCCCGGCCGCGAGTGCCTCGTCATCTCCCGGCGTGCGCATCGTCGTGCCGAACGACGCGGGCTCGAGCCCAAGGGCCGGGTGATGCAGCTGAAACTCGAGCGGCGCCTCCACCGCGACGCGATCGTCGGCAGCGACGGCGCGATCCGCGCGCAGGCGCAAAATGCGCACCGCGAGCGTGCCGCTTGCCGCGTTGGAGGAGGGCGCTATGAAGACTTCAGACATATTCAAGCCTGACCGCGGAGATTTTGCTCAAATTCGGCGCCAATGATACCGTTCTATCCGCTGCCTACGCCATCAAAGGGGACCCCCATGTCGAAAACCGCCGATCTAAAAGCCCGCCAAGCGGCCGCCGTGCCCACCGGCGTTGGTACCAAGGGCATCTACGTCGCGAAGGCGGAGAATTCCGAGATTTGGGATGTCGATGGCCGGCGATTCATCGATTTCGCGGCCGGCATCGCGGTGGTCAACACCGGCCACCGGCATCCGCGCGTCATGGACGCGGTCGCCAAACAATGCGCGCTGTTTGCGCACACCTGCTTTCACGTGGTCTCCTACGAATCCTACGTTCACCTCGCCGAGCGGCTCAACGCCGCGGCGCCCGGCGACTTCGCGAAGAAAACGATCTTCTTGAATTCCGGCGCCGAGGCCGTCGAGAACGCGATCAAGATCTCGCGCATCTACACCAAGCGTTCGGCGGTCATCGCATTTTCCGGCGGCTTCCACGGCCGCACGCTGCTCACGATGGGGCTCACCGGAAAGGTCATGCCCTACAAGCGCGGCTTCGGGCCGTTCCCGGCCGAGGTCTATCATGCGGAGTTCCCGCATCCCTATCACGGCATCACGACCGAACAGGCGCTCGCCGACATCGACCGCCTGTTTCACGGCGACGTGGATCCTAAGTCGGTCGCGGCGATCATCATCGAACCCGTGCAGGGCGAGGGCGGTTTCAATGTCGCACCCGCGGAGTTTCTGCGCGCCTTGCGCCGCCTCTGCGACGAGCACGGCATCGTGCTGATCGCCGATGAGGTGCAGGGCGGGATTGCCCGTACCGGCACGATGTTCTCGATCGAACATGCGGGCGTCGTGCCGGACCTGATCACGGTGGCCAAAGGCCTCGGCGGCGGTTTTCCGATCTCCGGCGTGATCGGCCGCGCGACGATCATGGATGCGGCGCATCCCGGCGGGCTCGGCGGCACCTACGGCGGCAACCCGATCTCGATTGCGGCCGCGCACGCGGTGCTCGACGTCATCGAGTCCGAACAGCTGTTTGCGCGCGCCACGCGCATCGGTCAGCGCATGCGCGCGAGGCTCGATCTGATCGCGCAAGCCAATGCGTGCATCGGCGATGTGCGCGGCCTCGGCGCGATGGTGGCGTTCGAACTCGTCAAGGATCGCAAGACCAAGGAGCCCGATGCCGCGCTCACGACCGCGATCGTCGCGCAGGCCGAGGCGCGCGGATTGATTCTGCTGAGCTGCGGCACTTCGGCGAATGTCGTGCGGCTGCTTAGCCCCCTGACGATTCCCGATGCGGTGCTCGAGGAAGGCCTCAATATCCTCGACGAGGCCGTCAAGGCCGCCTACGGCCGAGAATCGGCGCGCGCGGTCGCGTAAATGCAGAGCGGCGTGAACCGGTCCGGTTCACGCCGCCGATTGCCTCACTGACGGAAGCTTGCGGTGATGCCGATCGTGCGTGGGCGGAACGTGAAGTCGTTCTCCTGCGGCGGCGGCGGTCCAGCGGGGTTGTTGTAGTCGTTTTGCACGAGCGCATAATTGGTCACGGTGTGCGAGTCGAACAAGTTGTCGACGAACCCCGAGATCTGCCAGTTGCCGAGCTTCACGCCGGCGCGCAACGAAGTGAAGCTCGTCGCGGGCAGCGTATACGAGTACTGGTCGTATTGATTGACGTTGTTCGGATCCTGAACCGAGGCGAGCCAAGGATTGCGGCTCGAATACTCCCAGTCGAGGCGCACGAACGCGTCATTCCCCGCGATCGGAAAGCTGAACTGAGGGCCGACCGCAATGTTCCACGGCGCATTGGTGCCGGGGCTGTAGTTGATCGCCGCCTCGCCCGAAATTGCGTCTCCGGAGCTCGAATTCACCGTGTTGTTGGTGTAGCGGGCGTCCGTGTAGCCGACCGAGGCCTCGAGCGACAGGCCGCCGCCGAGCGCGGCGTCGATCTGCAGGTCGAAGCCCTTGGCGACCGCAATGCCTAAGTTGCTCGTGTATTGGAATCCGCAGCCGCCGGTCGGGCCCGGGTCATAGACGTTTTGTTGGATGCCGTTCCACTTGATGTAATAGATGCTCGCGGCAATCTTCACGCGATTGTCGAAGTTGTTCTTCGAGCCGAGTTCGAAGCTTTGCGTCGTGTCGGACTGGTAGCCGGCCGGCGTCGTGCCGCATTCGGCGGCCGGTAGCGGCGCGTTGACGCCGCCCGGACGAAAGCCCTTCGCATAGGTCGCATAGAACAGGTTCATCGGATCGGCCTGGAACGACAGCCCGAGCTTCGGCGTGAAAGCATTCTCGTGATAGGTACCGCTGAAGGTGCCCAAGCCGCTGTTCTCGAGTCCGTTCGCATAGTGACTCAGATCGAAATTCATGTCGGCGAAGCGGCCGCCGGCCGTGACTTTCAGCTGGTCGGTGAGGCTGTAAGTCAGCTCGCCGAACTCCGCGAGCTGGCGGTCGTGGCTCACGTTGTTGTTGTAATAAATATCGCAGTTCGGCAAGCCCGTGCCCGGCGTACCCACACCGTTGCAGTAGTAGTTCGCGTTGCCGTTGGCGTCCTGAAACAGCGCATAGTCGAACGGGCTGCTGCCGAACAGTGCAGTCCAAAACGGCACGATCTGCGTGTCGTAGAGCTGCTCGGTGCTGAGCTCGCGCGACAGCGACCAGAATACGCCGACCGTCCATTTCAATGCGCCGTCATCATTCGACTGTAGGCGCACTTCCTGGGTCACGGTACGCTGCTGGTTCGTCATCGAGTTCGGCGTCGAGTAATTCGTGAAGCCCGCCGGCAAATGAATGCCGTTGGCGTCGAGCAGCGGGTACCAGGAGCAGGGCGGCACCGCGGTCGTCGAGGCCGACCCGCAGGCCGGCGTCGCGCTTGCGTTAACCCCGAGCCAACTCTGGCTCTGGAAGTACGCCAAATCGTAGCCCGTGCCCTGATAGGAGTCCTGCTCGTCGCGATGATAATACGAGGTGTTCGAGATCAGGGTCGCGTGGGCGAAATCGACCTGGATCTTGAGCGCCGGCAAATAGTACTTGTCGGGAATCGGAATGCGCTCGGGCGTCGCATTGTTGAACACGCCGGCGCCGGGGTTCGAATAGGCCGGCCAATAAGTCCCCAGGTCGTGCTGCTCTTTGTTCTGATAGATGATGCTCGGGGTGATCTTGATGTTGTCCGCGGGCTGATAGAGCAGCGCGAAGCGCAGCGCCTCAGTGTTCGCGAAGTTGGCGTTCTTCTCGGTGGTCGCGCCGGTCGTGTCGTCGACGCGATTGATCCAGCCGCCGTCATAGCGATACCAGACGCTCGCGCGATAGCCGAGCACGTCGTCGATGATCGGGCCGCCGTGCGCGATGCCCGCCTCGTAGCTCGGATCGCCGTGCTCGGTGAACGACAGCTCGGTGCGCGCGTAGGTCGACTCCGTGGTAGTGCTCGGCTGCGCCATGATGTAGCGCACCGTACCGCCCTCGGATCCGGCGCCGAACAGCGTGCCCTGCGGGCCGCGCAGCACCTCGATGCGATCGAGATCGAATGCCTTCGGCAGCGTGTCGTCGGGGTTGAAACCGAGCGCACGCATTTGAATCGGCGTGTCGTCGATGTAGATGCCGGTCGTGCCGGCGCCGCCCGAGGAGGAAATGCCGCGAATCGAGATCGCGTTCGTGCCGGAGGTGTCGATCGTTACGCCGGGCGTGAACCGCACCATCTCCGAGAAATCCTTGATGCCCTTCTGGTCGAGCGCATCCTGCGAGAGTGCCGTGATGCTGATCGGCACCTTGCTGATGCCCTCTTCGCGCCGCGTCGCGGTGACCACGATTTCCTCGAGCGCGCCGCTGCTCGAAGGGGCGGCAGCGGGCGTATCCGCGGCGCTTGCGATCGGGGCCGAGGCGGCAGCCGCGATGGCGGAGCCCGACAACAATACATTCCGAAGGACCAGCCGCAACCGCGGCCTATGAAGGATGGCTTGCATCATTTCCCCGGTTTTATATGACTATATAAATTACTGACATCGCGACACTAACACCGCTTCCGGGCCTCTGCAACCGAAAGACAGACCAGGGATTTTTATGTGGTTTTTCGGCATCATGCGGCATGGCAAAAATTCTCCAGCTCGATAATCCGGACCTCGCGAACGACGCCGCCGCCCGTCCTGCGGTCAAGGACGAACTCGTCGACGTGGAATTCGCCGCCGAGCCCGGCTGCCTCACGAGCGCCGTCGGCGCCAATCGGTATACGGCAGGCGATGCCTTGCTGACCGGCTCGACCGGCGATCGCTGGTGCGTTTCGCGCGATCGCTTCGACGCGAAGTATCGGCCCGAAGCGCCGACCCGGCAAGGCGAGGCGGGGCGCTATCGCAATTTGCCGGTACCGGTGCTCGCGAAGCAGATGCCGCTGCCGTTTGCCGTCGCGCGGTCGGCCGGCGGGGATCTGTTGCAGGGAGAGGCCGGCGACTGGCTGCTCGAGTACGCACCGGGCGACTACGGCGTCGTTGCACGCGCGCGATTCGAGCGCGTCTACCGGTTGATGCGCTGACGGCCGCCACCGGAAGAGGTGGCGGCCGCCGCCGATCCCGGCCGCGTACGCGCGGCTATTTGTTGTGGTAAGTGAAGGTCAAGCCGATCGTGCGCGGACGAAACGTGAACTGGCGCTGCAGGCGGCTCGTGCCGTCGCCTGGATCGATCGACCACTCGTAGTTCGTGATCGTATGCGAGTCGGTCAGGTTGTCGACGAATGCCGCGATCTGCCAACCGCCGAAATTCACGCCGGCGCGCGCCGACGCGAAATTCGTCGATGACAGCGTGTAGTTGGCCGCATCGTACTGCAGCGTATTGGGATCCTGCTGCGGCGACGGCCATTTCGCACGGCCCTCGTACTCGTCGTCGACGCGCACGAACGACTCGAGCGAGAAGGCCGTGAAGTGGTATTCGAGTCCGATCGTCGCGGTGAACGGCGGACTCGGCTGTCCGCTCTGTCCGGTGATCGCATCGCCGCTCGAGACCACGGGTCCGGTCGTTCCCGTGGGCGAGAGCAGCGAATTCTGCGTGTAGCGCGCATCGGTGTAGCCGGCGGCCAGTTGCATCGTGAAGGCGTCGGTGACCGCGATGTCGGCCTGAATGTCGGCGCCCTTGGCGACCGCTTGCCCGAGGTTGTCGATAAAGGAGATCTGGCAGATCGGCGGACGCACGGTCTGCTGAATGTTGTTCCAGCGGATGTAGTAGATGCTGCTCGCGATCTTGACGCGATTGTCGAAATTATTCTTCGCGCCGACTTCGAAGCTGTTGACCGTGTCGGAATTGAAGGTCGCCGGCGAGTCCGTGATCCCGAAGTTCTGGAAGTCCTGCGGAGCACGCGGCCTGCGGCACGGGATTGTTGGCGCCGCCCGGGCGAAACCCTTTCGCATAGGTGAAGTAGTACAGATTGTGCGGATCGTATTGGTAGGAGAGGCTCACTTTCGGCGTAAAGGAATTCTCCGTCTTGTCGCCGCTGTTGCTCTGGTCCGCGAGGAACAGCTGCGGCCCGCCGGTCAGCGTGTTGAACAGAAACTCGGTCCTCGAGAAGCGCGCGCCGACGGTCGCTTTCACTGGTCGGTGAAGCAGTAGGTTCCCTCGGCGAACCAGGCGATCTGCTTGTCCTCCGAGTGGGTCTGCAGGAAGTACGAATCGTTCGGGAAACGCGGATCGTAGAGACCGGATTGCCGTTCGGATCGACGAATATGCTCGTATAGGGCACGCCGGTGACCGCCTCGCGTCAAGCGCATTGAGCAGCGGGTCGTGAATCTGCTCGAGATACGTCTGGTGATTCATGCCGAAGAACAGCCCGTGGTCCAGATCAGCTGCGAGGTCGGATCCGACGATTGCAGGCGGATTTCCTGGGCGAAGTTTTTCTGCCCGTTGTCGATCGAGGCTGGCGGGCGCGACAGTAAGCTCGAGTTGCCCCGGCGGGCAGTGTGCAGGCCGGTGCCAGTCGAGCAGTCGATAGCGGCGTAGCTCAAGGGTGCGCCGAAGAAGGTCTGATAGAAGCCGAGGTTGTAGAGCGTGCCGTCGTAGCCGGTCTCCTCGCGCGCGATGGAAGTACGAGGTATTCGAAATCAGCTTCGCCGCACCGAGGTCACCCTCGAGCTTGAGCGAGGCGATCCAATAGGTGTCCGGATCGGTGCGCTGCGTCGGATCGGCGTCGACGAAATCGTTGCTGCTCGGATTCGAATAGAGGCCCAGTAGTTCTCGACGTCGTTGCGGTACCGATCCTGGTAGTAGAAGCTCGGCGTGACCTTGACCTGGTCCGACGGCGCCCACACGGCCGCGATGCGCAGCAACTTGGTCTGGTCGAAATTGGCGTCCTTCTGCTGCAGTTGCCAGCGAATACGGATCGATGCGGTCGATCCAGCCGCCGTCGTGTCGGTACCAGGCGGTCACGCGGATGCCGAGCGTGCCGTCGATCAGCGGCGTGCCGGCCGCAATGCCCGCTTCGTAGCTCGGCTCGCCGCCGCTGCGTGAAGGACACCTCGTCGCGGCTGTAGACGCTGGTCGCGGTGAGGCTCGGCTGGGTCGTGATGTAGCGCACCGTACCGCCCTCGGAGCCGGCGCCGAACAGCGTGCCCTGCGGGCCGCGCAGCACCTCGACGCGGTCGAGATCGAAGGATTTCGGCAGCGCCTCGTCGGGATTGAATGCGAGCGCGCGCATTTGGATCGGCGTGTCGTCGAGGTAGATGCCGGTCGTGCCGGCGCCGCCGGTCGAGGCGATGCCGCGGATCGAGATGTTGTTGGTGCCGGAGTTGTCGATCTGCACGCCGGGCGTGAAGCGCGCGACGTCCTGAAAGTCCTTGATGCCGCGCACGTCCATCATCTCGGTGGTGAGCGCCGTCACGCTGATCGGCACCTTGCTGAGGCTCTCCTCGTGGCGCGTCGAGGTCACGACGATTTCCTGCGAGCGGCCCTTGTCTTCGGCCACGGGCGCGGGTGCCGCGGCCGGTGATCGGCGGCGAGCGCGCGGCTCGCGCTGCCGGCGGCAGCCGGCGAGGGCCATGCACAAGCGCGGCGAGCGCGGCGAGGGCGGTGCGCACCGCGCGCACGGTGTCTCACGGCGAATCCGGAGTGCGCGTGGCCCTGGTGCAACGCTAGATACTGCCGCAGTCTCAGCATGATGCATCCCCAATTATTGGTGTTGGCGCCGCCTGCCCTTCGAGGCGCATTTTGGCGGCCAATCTCACCATAGCGCCCCGGGCATCGAAAGGCAATTGCCGCGGCGCCGGAATTCGGCGGGCGTTGCGAAGGCGCAACGGCCGGCGCGGTCTGCGCCGATGCGCCGGGCACCAATCTGGGGCGTGCGCCCGCGGCGCCGACGGGCCTGCACCGCTGTGGGATCATGAGCCGCATGAGCACCCCCGCCGACCGGCCGCGCGCCAAATCGTTGAACCCGCTGCGCGCATTGCTGCCGTTTCTGCGTCCCTACCGCTGGACGCTGGTCGGCGCGATCCTCGCGCTGCTCGCGGCGTCCGCCGCAATGCTGGTGCTGCCGGTCGCGCTTGCGCCAGCTCATCGATCACGGACTCGCGGGCAAGGATGTGAGCACGATCAACCGATATTTCGTGGGATTCTTGGCGGCGGCGGTAATTTACGGCGTATTCGCGGCGCTGCGCTTTTATCTCGTGACCTGGCTCGGCGAGCGCGTCGTCGCGGATCTGCGCACGGCGGTCTACCGCAACGTCGTGCGCATGGACCCGCATGTTCTACGAGACGACGCGCACCGGCGAAGTGCTGTCGCGCCTCAGCGCCGATACGACGCTGGTGCAGGCGATTTCGGGCGTCAATCTGTCGATCATTCTGCGCTCCTCGCTGAGCCTCATGGGCGGGCTCGTGCATGCTCGGGCTCACGAGCGCCAAGCTCATGGGCGTGATTCTCGTGATGATCCCGGCGGTCGTCGCGCCGCTGATCCTGATCGGCCGGCGCGTGCGCGGCTTGTCGCGCGCCTCCCAGGACCGTCTCGCCGATACCAGCGGACTCGCCGACGAGACGCTCAATGCGATCCAGACGGTGCAGGCGTTCACGCTCGAGGAGCTGCAAAGCCGGCGCTATTCGAAGGCGGTCGAGGACAGCTTCAAGACGGCGGTGCGGCGCACCGCGCATTCGCGCGCTGCTGACCGCGGTCGGCGTCATGCTGGTGTTCGGCGGCATCACGTTCGTGCTGTGGCTCGGCGCGCACGACGTGCTCGCCGGACAAGATGACCTGGGGTCAGCTCGGGCAGTTTTTGCTGTATGCGGTCTTCGTCGCAACCGCGGCCGCGGCGCTCACCGAAATGTGGGGCGACATGCAGCGCGCCGCCGGCGCGATGGAGCGGCTCTCGGAATTGCTCGAAGCGCGGCCGACGATCGCCGCGCCGCGCGCAGCCGCTCGAGCTGCCGGCGCGCGTTCAAGGGCGCATTCGCTTCGACAATGTCACATTTCACTATCCCTCGCGCCCGCAGATCCGCCGCGCTCGAACAATTTCAGCCTCGAGGTGACGCCCGGAGAGACGATCGCCTTCGTCGGCCCCTCGGGCGCCGGCAAGAGCACGACGTTCCAATTGCTGCTGCGCTTCTACGATCCGCAGTCGGGACGGGTGCTCATCGACGAGTAGCCGGCTCGCCGATCTCAGGCCCGAGGACGTCCGCGCGCAGATCGGGCTGGTGCCGCAGGAGACGGTGCTGTTCGGCGCGAGCGCGCGCGAAAACATCCGCTACGGACGTCCGAGCGCGAGCGATGCCGAGATCGAAGCGGCCGCGGTCGCGGCCGCGGCCGACGAGTTCCTGCGCAAGCTGCCGCAAGGCTACGACACGTTCCTCGGCGAGCGCGGCACGCGCCTCTCGGGCGGCCAGCGCCAGCGCATCGCGCTGGCGCGCGCGATACTCAAGGATCCGCCGATTCTGCTGCTCGACGAGGCGACGAGTTCGCTCGACGCGGAGTCCGAGCGGCTCGTGCAGCAGGCGCTCGAAAAGCTGATGCAAGGCCGCACCACGATCATCATCGCGCATCGGCTCGCGACCGTGCTCAAAGCCGACCGGATCGTCGTCATGGACCACGGCCGCAAAGATCGCCGTCGGTACTCATGCGGAGCTGCTGCTGCAGAGCCCGCTTTATGCGCGGCTCGCGGCGCTGCAATTCGCGGTCGTGACCGGCCTCGACAGCGCGGCGCTGAACTCGAGGGCGGCGTGGTGATGCCTGAGGCGCGCCGCGGCCGGCGGCTACTTCAGCAGCCCTTCGGCCTTCATCGCCTCGCTGCACTTTCGGCCGCTGCGCGATGCGCGCTTGATAGGCGCTCAAGATCGGCCATTTGCCCAGATCGATCTTGACGTGCCCGGTCCAGTTGAGCAACGTGAACAAATAGGCGTCGGCCACCGTGAAGGTATCGCCGAGCAAAAAGCTCTTATTGCCGAGGAAGCCCGACAGCCAGTCGAATTTCTTGTCCAAATTGCGCCGCCTTCGCGTTTCCTTACCTCCGCCGAGCTTCGGATTGAACAATGGCGAGAAGCCCTTGTGCACCTCGGACGTGAGGTAGTTCAGCATTTCCATGAGCTGGTAGCGCTCGAATCTGCCGGCTCGCGGCGCCAGCCCCGATTCGGGCTTAAGATCAGCGAGATATTGAACGATGCCGGACCCTCCGTGAGCACGCGGCCGTCATCGAATTGCAGCGCGGGCACGGCGCCCTTGGAGTTCATCGCCAGATAGTCCGAACCGCGTTTCGGTCTTCTTGGTCTTGGTATCGACTCTTTCCATGGTGTAAGGGCAGCGCCGGCTTCGAGCAGCACGATATGGGGCGAGAGCGAGCAGGCACCGGGAAAGATAAAAGAGTTTCATGGGAACACTGTCCTCGATGGCTTTAGGGTCGTAGGGGGCCGAATGGTACCACGCGCGGGCCGCCCCGCGCTCGTTCAGGGGGAGGTCGCGAGCCGCCTCGCGGATAGAAATGCGCTCGCATAAGGGCGCGCATCGAGCGAGTCGATGCGCACGCGGCCGCCGGAGGAGGCGCGTGCACGAAATGGATCGCGATCGATCGCGATGCCGACGTGCAGATCTTTGGCTGCCAGGTGCATGAACACGAGATCGCCCGGCTGCAGCGCGCCGCGCGCGACCGCGATACCCGCGCGTTGCTGTTCCTGCGCAGTGCGCGGCACGCGAAGCCGGCGTTCGCGGCCGCGTAAGCGACCAAGCCGCTGCAGTCGAAGCCGCCGGGCTCGGCGCCGCCGAAGCGGTAGGGTTGACCGAGCATGGAAAGCGCTCTGCGCGACCCTCGCGCCGCTGCGCAGTGCCGGTGCCGCGGTCTCGGCTGCAGGCGCGATCGGCGGCGCGGAGGCGGGCGGCGGCGCGCTCGGGGCAAGGTTCGGTCGCGTCGCGCGCGCATGCGCAGGCCGAGAGGCAGACGCACAGATCGCGAGGGCTGCCGTCCTGATCACGGCGCGCTAGAGCGGTGGTCGCCAACGCCGCGCCGACGATGCCGGCTTCGCGCGCGCAGCGCGCCGACTGCGCAGACGGCGCGTCGCAATGCAGTTTATCCATGAACTGCTCCGGCTCTTCGGTGATGCCGCCGCACAACACGATCAGGTCGGGCCAAAGCAGCGAATGCAACTCGTGCAGCACCGCATTGAGTTCGCCGGCCCACGCATCCCAGCTCAAGTTCAACTCAGTCTTGATGCGCCCAGCCGCGCGCAGCTCCGCCTCGCGGCCCGCAACTTGCAAATGCCCCAATTCGGTGTTCGGCACGAGGTGTCCGTCGATGAACAGCGCGCTGCCGATGCCGGTGCCGAGGGTGAGCAGCAGCACCGTGCCGGCAACGTCCTTCGCGGCGCCGTGATGCAACTCCGCGAGACCGGCGGCATCGGCGTCGTTGATCGCGACGACCGTTCGGCTCAGGTGCCGTGTCGCAAGCGCTGCGAGCGGCTGGCCGATCCAATCCTTGTTCAGATGCGCCGCGGTGCGCACCGTGCCGCGCGTGATCACGCTCGGAAATGCGAGGCCGACCGCATGCTCTCCCGGTATCTTTTTCACCACATCCGAGATCGCGGCGAGCAGCGTCTCGGTCGAGTCCTTCGCGGGCGTCGGAACGCTCAAGCGTTCGCCGACGAATTCGCCGCTTTCGAGATCGACGAGCGCGCACTTGATCGAGGAGCCGCCGACGTCGACGCCGACCGCCAGGGAACGGCTCGGGGAAGGTTTTGAGGGTGGGTGTTGCATGGTCTCTAAGGTTCCGCGACGTGGCTCCGTTAATCCCCTTATAGTAACCTGTAAATTGGCCGTCCTATACTGGAGGGCTACGAATCAAGGACAATGCGGGATCTATGAAATCGGCTGTGACACAAGTCTCAATGCGGCGCGGGCTCGAGTTGCATTCCGGCAACGTGCAGGCGGCGCTGCTCGATCGACTCACGCGTTCGCTCGGCAAGAGCGCCGAGACCGCGACGCCGCGCGACATCTACGACGCGTTGTCGCTCGCGGTTCGCGAAGAGCTGACGCTGCGCTGGTTGACCTCGCAGCAGCGCGTCGCGAGAGCGCGTGTCAAGCGCATTTGCTATCTCTCGGTCGAGTACCTGCCCGGGAGGATCGCTGTTGAATGCGCTCGCGAGCCTCGGCGGCAACCTCGTTGAGGAAGCCCGCGCGAGCCTGCGCAACATGGGCTACGAGCTCGAGCATATTGCGGCGCAGGAGATCGACCCGGGTCTCGGCAACGGCGGTCTCGGCCGGCTCGCGGCCTGCTTCATGGATTCGCTCGCGACGCTGCAGTATCCGGCCGTCGGCTACGGCATTCGCTACGACTACGGAATCTTCACGCAGGTCATCGACGCCGACGGTGCGCAGCGCGAGATCGCGAGCAGCTGGCTGCGGTTGCGCAACGTCTGGGAGACCCCGCGCGGCAACGTGCATTACCTCGTGAAATTCGGCGGCCGCAGCGAGCCCGTCGACGCTCAGGACCCGACGCTGCCGCATCGCTGGGTCGGCACGCACGACATCAACGCGATAGGATTCGACCAGCTGATTCCCGGCAACCGCTGCTCGACCGTCAACCACCTGCGGCTGTGGTCGGCGCGCGGCATCAGTCCGTTCAACATCCACGCATTCAACGAGGGCGACTACGCGGCGGCGGTGCGCGAGCAGATCGAGGCGAAAAACCTTTCGCGCGTGCTCTATCCGGACGACTCGACGCAGCAGGGCAAGGAGCTGCGCTTCAAGCAGCAATATTTCTTCGTGAGCGCGAGCTTGCAGGACATGCTCGCGACGCACCTCGGCGAGGGCCGCTCGCTCGAGTCGCTGCCCGACGCGATCGCGATCCAACTCAACGACACGCACCCGACGGTCGCGATTCCGGAGCTCATGCGCTTGCTCGTCGACGAGCATCGGTTGCCGTGGACCGCGGCGTGGCGCATCACCAGCGCGGTATTCGCTTACACGAACCATACCTTGTTGCCCGAAGCGCTCGAGACCTGGCCGGTCGAGATGTTCGAGCGGCTGTTGCCGCGACATCTGGAGATCATCTATTTGATCAACCGCGATTTTCTCGCGGCGGTCGATGCGCTCTATGCGCGCGATCACGATCGCCAGCGCCGCCTTTCGATCATCAGCGAGGGCGACACCCGCCGTGTGCGCATGGCGCACCTGGCCGTAATCGGCAGTCACCGCGTCAACGGCGTCGCGAAGCTCCATTCGAAGCTGATGCGCCAGCATGTGTTCGCAGGCTTCGCCGAGATGTACCCGAATCGCTTCATCAACATCACGAACGGCATTGCGGTTCGTCGCTGGCTCAAGCAGTCGAACCCCGGACTCTCGGCGCTGCTCACCGACCGGCTCGGCTTCGGCTGGGAGAACGATCTCGAGGAGATCGGGCGGTTGATCGGATCGGCCGAGGACCCGGAGTTCCGGCAGGCGTTTCGCGCGATCAAGCGCGCCAACAAGCTGCGGCTCGCCGAGGAGCTCAAGAAGCGGTCGGGAATCCAGGTCAACGTCGACTCGATGTTCGACGTGCAGGTCAAGCGCATCCATGAGTACAAGCGTCAGCTGCTGAACCTGCTCTACACGATCGTGCGCTACAACCGGATCCGCGCGAACCCCGATGCTGCGGTCGTGCCGCGCACCGTGCTGTTCGCGGGCAAATCCGCGCCCGGCTACGCGATGGCGAAGGCCATCATCAAGCTCGTCAACAACGTCGCGCGCACGATCGATTCGGACAAGGGCGTCCGTGGTAAGCTGCAGGTCGCATTTCTGCCGGATTACGATGTGTCGCTTGCGCAAAAGATCATGCCGGCCGCCGATTTGTCCCAGCAGATATCGACGGCGGGAATGGAGGCGTCGGGCACCGGGAACATGAAACTGAGTCTCAATGGCGCACTCACGATCGGCACGCTCGACGGCGCCAATATCGAAATTCGCGATCACGTCGGGGCCGAAAACGTGTTTATATTCGGCATGACGGCCGAACAGGTGGCGCTGCGCCAGGCGGCCGGCTACGCGCCGGGCCGCGAACTCGATGGCAACCCGGAGCTGAAGGCGGCGCTCGAGCTCATCGAATCGGGCTTCTTCTCGCCGGGGCGCGACGAGGACGGCAAGATGATCGTGAACCGGCTGTTGAGCGACGGCGAGCCGTATTTGGTGCTCGCGGATTTCGCCGACTACGACCGTGCGCAGTCGGAGGTCGAGCGGTTGTACATGGACGAGGACGCATGGAGCAAGAAGGCGGTCATCAATTGTTTGAGCATGGGATATTTCTCGAGCGATCGCAGCATCCGCGAATACGCCGACCGCATTTGGGGCGTGAAGCCGGTCATTTGATTGCCGGATTGAATCGAATTGACGATTAGCCACATTTCGGATTTCGATCTCTATTTGTTCGGCGAGGGCACGAACAATCGAATCTACGAAAAGCTCGGCGCCCACCCGCAGCAGGCCGAGGCCGATCCGGGCACCTGGTTCGCCGTTTGGGCGCCGAATGCCGAACGCGTGAGCGTCGTCGGTCCCTGGAACGATTGGGACGGGCGCCGCGACCCCATGCGGCCGCGCGGAGTGTCGGGAGTCTGGGAGCTGTTCGTGCCGCGCATCGGCGCGGGCAGCCTCTATAAGTACGAAATTCGAACGCGCGAAGGCCACCTGCATCTCAAGGCGGATCCCTACGGCTTCGCGATGCAGCTGCGGCCCGACAATGCCTCGATCGTCGCGTCGCTCGAGGGATTCTCGTGGAACGATGCGAACTGGATCGCCGCACGCGCCGCCAGCAATGCGCTGCGCCGGCCGTTCAACGCCTACGAGGTGCACCTCGGATCGTGGCGACGTCCCTGGGATCAGCGCAAACCGCCGTTCATGAGCTGGAACGAAGCCATCGAACAGCTGATTCCCTATGTCACGGATCTCGGGCACACGCACATCGAGCTCATGGGCATCGCCGAGCACCCGCTCGATGCGTCCTGGGGCTACCAGGTCACGGGCTATTTCGCCCCGAGCGCACGCTACGGCTCCGCGCAGGATTTCATGCGCTTCGTCGATGCATGCCATCAGGCGGGCATCGGCGTGATTCTCGACTGGGTGCCCGCGCATTTCCCGCGCGACGATCACGGTCTCGCGTATTTCGACGGCACGGCGCTCTACGAGCATGCCGATGCGCGCCTCGGCGAGCATGTCGAATGGGGCACGAAAATCTTCAATTTCGGGCGCCATGAAGTGCGCAACTTTCTGGTCGCGAACGCGCTCTATTGGCTGGACCGCTTCCACATCGACGGCCTGCGCGTCGACGCGGTGGCCTCGATGCTGTATCTCGACTACAGCCGCAATCCCGGCGATTGGCTGCCGAATCGCTATGGCGGCCGTGAGAATCTCGAGGCGATCGACTTTCTGCGCCAGCTCAATTCCGCGGTACACCGCGAGTTTCCCGGCGCGCTGATGATCGCGGAGGAATCGACCGCGTTCGCCGGGGTCACCCAGCCGCCCGAATACGGCGGGCTCGGCTTCAACTTCAAGTGGAACATGGGTTGGATGAACGACACCTTGAAGTACATCGCGCTCGACCCAGTGCACCGGCGCTACAACCACCAGCTCATCACGTTTTCATTCATGTACGCGTGGTCCGAGAAGTTCATTCTGCCGATCTCGCACGATGAGGTCGTGCACGGCAAGCGCGCGCTGCTGACCAAAATGCCGGGCGACGATTGGCAAAAGAGAGCCAACTTCAGGCTGCTGCTCGCCTACATGATGGCCCACCCCGGCAAGAAGCTCACCTTCATGGGGTCGGAGTTCGGGCAATGGCAGGAGTGGCGCGACCACGAGCAGCTCGACTGGTATCTGCTCGAACAGCCCGCGCACCGGCAGCTGCGCGACTTCTGCCGCGCGATCAACCATCTGTACCTCGGCAGCCCGCAGCTCTACGGCAGCGATGCCGACTACGACGGATTTCGCTGGGTTGATCTGCACAACGCGGATGAGAGCGTCTGGGCATTCCAGCGCCGCTGCACCGGCGGCGACAGCGGCGCGCCCCTGACCTGCGTGTTCAACGCGACACCGGTCCCGCGCGACCACTATTCGCTCGGGGTCTCGGACCTCGGGCGCTATCGAAAGCTTCTCGATACGGACGAACCGCGCTTCGGCGGTTCGGGCTACAACCGGCAATCGGAACTCGAGGCCTCACAAGAAGGCTGGCAAGGCTTCCCGCATTCCCTCAAGGTCGATCTGCCGCCGCTGGGGGCACTCTTTTTCATCGGGCCGGTTTAGACGTGAGGGGCATCCAGGCGGGGCTGCCGAAACCCTTGGGCGCTACCTGGACGAAGCGCGGCGTGAACTTCGCGCTGTTCTCGCGGCACGCGACGCGCGTGGAATTGTGCCTCTACGACGCGGCCACGGGCACCGAGGAGGCGCGCTTCGACCTCCCCGGGCGCACCGGCGACGTCTGGCATGTCGCGGTCTCGGCGCGGCGCGCCGGACCGGGTACCGAGTACGCCTATCGCGTGCATGGGCCGAACGAGCCGGAGAGCGGAAATCGCTTCAATCCCGAAATACCGCTGATCGACCCGTATGCGCGTGAGCTGTCGCGGCGCGCGCCGCTGCACGCGCGCGTCGTCGGTTCCCCGCATTCCTGGAGCGGCGATCGGCCGCCGGCGATACCCTGGCGTGACTCCGTGCTCTACGAATTGCACGTCAAGGGCTACACAAAGCGCCATCCGGCGGTGCCCGAAGCCTGGCGCGGCAAATATCTCGGGCTCACGGTACCGCCCGTGCTCGAGCACCTGAAGTCGCTTGGCGTTACGGCCGTCGAGCTGCTGCCGTGTCAGGCATTCGTCGGCGAGCAGTTCCTGCTCGACCGCGGACTCACGAATTATTGGGGCTACAACCCGGTCGCCTGGTTTGCGCCGGCGGGCGAATACGCGGTCGCCGATCCGATCGGCGAATTCAAGGCGATGGTCAAGGCGCTGCACGCGGCGGGCATCGAGGTCATCCTCGACGTGGTGTTTAACCACACCGCCGAGGGCAACGAATTCGGCCCCACGCTGAGCCTGCGCGGCATCGACAATGCGGTCTATTACCGGCTGATCCGCAGCGACTCGCGCTACTACGAGAACCTCACGGGCTGCGGCAACACCGTCAACTGCGAACACCCCGTCGTGCGCGCGCTCATCATCGATTGCCTCAAGTACTGGGTCGAGGAGATGCACGTCGACGGCTTTCGCTTCGACTTGGGCACGGTGCTTGCGCGCGACTCCGGCGGCTTCAACGAGAATTCGCCGTTCTTCAAGGCGATCCGCTCGGAGCCCGTGCTCGCGTTCATCAAGCTGATCGCCGAGCCGTGGGATGTCGGGCTCGGCGGCTACCAATTGGGCCGGTTTCCTGCGGGCTGGGCCGAGTGGAACGACCGCTACCGCGACGCCGTGCGCTCGGTCTGGCGCGGCGACGGCGGCAAAGCCGGCGAGCTCGCCGAGCGGTTTGCGGGCTCGAGCGACATTTTTCGCCATAACGGCCGCAAGCCGACCGCGAGCGTGAATTTCGTGACCGCGCACGACGGCTTCACGCTCAGCGATCTGGTCACCTACAACGAGCGGCGCAACGAGGCGAATCTCGAGAACAACCAGGACGGCAGCGGCCACAACCTCAGCTGGAATTGCGGTGTCGAAGGACCGACCGCCGATCCGCAGGTGCAGAGCCTCCGTCGGCGCCAGCAGCGCAACATTCTCGCGACATTGTTTCTCTCGCAAGGCGTGCCGATGCTGCAGGCCGGAGATGAATTCTCGCGCACCCAGCTCGGCAACAACAACGCCTATTGCCAGGACAACGAAATTTCCTGGGTCGATTGGCGGCTGCTCGAGGCGCACGGCGATCTGGTCGCGTTCGTACAGCTGCTCGCGCGGCTGCGGCGCCAGTACGCGGAATTCCGGCGCGAGACCTTTTTCAAGGGCGTCGCGACGCGTGCCGGCGCCAAGGACATCGCCTGGCTGCATGCCCGCGGCGGCGAGATGCAGCACACCGACTGGCTCAACCACGATTTGCGTACGCTCGGCGCGTGGTTCGGCCGAGGCAACAATCCGGTCGGGCGCCTGCTGGTGCTGCTCAATGCCGGCGCGGCCGACGAGAACTTTGCGCTGCCCGCGCCCGGCTCGCCCTGGATCTGCCGCTTCGACACTGCGCGCGAACTCGTCTCCGACGGGGCCGTGGTGGCCGCCGATGGCGCGCCGGCGTTCGCCAAAGCCTATGCACTGACTGCGCGCAGCGTCGTGCTGTTGGAGTGCTGAATTGATCGAACCCGACCTGATCCGCCAACTCGCCGCACTGCGCGGCTTGGGCGATGCATACCACGACTATCGCGGCGAACTGCATTACTTCAGCCTCGAGACCAAGAGCGCGATCCTCGAGGCGATGGGCTGCCGGCTCGACGATGCGGCCGCGCTCGGCGAGCAAATTCGCGCGCTCGAGGCGCAGCGCATCCGCAACCTGCTGCCGCCGATCGCCGCGGCGCGCGGCGCGCGCATCGGCTTCGACCTCAACATCACCGGCAGCCAGTTCGGCTCGGCGCTCGTCTGGAAACTGCGCCTCGAGGACGGGAGCCAGCATGAAGGGGCGCTCTCGACCGCCGATTGTCGGGAAGTTTGGCGCGGTGAATCGGCGGGCGCCTGGATCACACGGCGGCGCTTCGAACTGCCGCTCGATCTGCCGCCGGGCTATCACGAATTGCAGGCTCAAGTCGGCGGCGGCCCGCCGCAGAACTGCCTCATCGTGATGTCGCCGCCGACCTGCTATGAGCCGCCCGCGATCGCGGGCGGCGGGCGCCTCTGGGGCGTCGCCGTGCAGCTCTATACCGTCCGTTCGCGCGACAACTGGGGCATCGGCGACTTTGCCGATCTTCGGAGTCTGATTCGTTGGCTCGCTCCGCTCGGTGCGGGCTTCGTCGGCGTCAATCCGCTGCATGCGCTGAGCCCGTGCGAGCCGCAGCGCTCGAGTCCTTACAGCGCGTCGAGCCGGCATTTCCTCAACGTGCTGTACATCTCGGTGACGGCGATCCCGGAGTTCCCGCGCAGCGATGCGGCGCGCCGGCGCATGGTCGATCCGCAGTTTTCCGCGCGTCTCGACGCGCTGCGCGCGGCCCCGCTCGTCGACTACCAGGGTGTCGCCGACGCCAAGTTCGAGATGCTCGAGATCCTGTATCGGGATTTTCGCGATACCCAGCTGATTCACGGGGGGGCGCGCGCCGAGAGCTTCCGCGCGTTCGTCGCGCGCGGCGGCGAGAATTTGCGCAAGCACGCGATTTTCGATGCGCTCGATCGGCATTTGCACCGAAGTGCCGGCAGCGCCACGGGTTGGATGAGCTGGCCGCACCAGTTTCACGACCCGAACGGCGGGGCGGTGCGCCGCTATGCGGCCGAGCATGCGGCCGACGTCGAGTTCTTTTTGTATCTGCAATGGCTCGCGCATGACCAGTTGACGCAGGCGCAGGCGCTCGCGCGCGAACTCGGCATGCCGATCGGAATCTACGGCGACTACGCGGTCGGGGCGAGCGCTTCGGGGTCTGAGACCTGGGTCGACCGTACGAGTTATCGGCTGCAGGCCGAAATCGGCGCGCCGCCCGATCCGCTCGCCTTGAACGGGCAGGGCTGGGGCATCCCACCGCCCGATCCAATCGCGATGCAAAACGACCGGCTCCAGGGCTTCATCCGGCTGATTCGCGCGAACATGCGCTATTACGGCGCGCTGCGGCTCGATCACGTGATGTCCTTGTTCCGGCTCTGGTGGGTGCCGGCCCACAGCTCGCCGCTCGACGGCGCCTATGTGCATTATCCGCTGCACCAGCTGCTGACGGTGCTCGCGCTCGAGAGCGAGCGCAATCAGTGTCTCGTGGTCGGCGAAGATCTCGGTGTCGTGCCGGACGAGATGCGCGTGGCAATGCCGCAGTTCGGGCTCTATCACTACAAGGTCATGCTGTTCGAAAAGAACGGCGCCGTGTTTCGCGCGCCCGGCGAGTTCGTGCGCAGAGCACTCGCCACGGTCACTACCCACGACATGCCGACCTTGCGCGGCTACTGGGAGGCGCGCGATATCGGCCTGCGCATCCGGCTGCATTTGTATCCGAGCGCGGCCGTGCAGGCCCAAGTCGTGCGCGAACGCGACGAGGACCGTGCGGCGGTGCTTGCGGCGTTGCGCTCCCAAGGGCTCGCGCCGCAGCGGCCCGCGGCGCCGCTCGAGCCCTTCACGAGCGAACTCGCGCAGGCCTTGCACCTCTATCTCGCGCGCTCGAGCGCAGCGCTCGCCGCCCTGCAAATCGAGGATCTGCTCGGCATCGAGGATCCGGTCAACGTGCCGGGTACGAGCAGCGAATATCCGAACTGGCAGCGCAAGCTGTCGGCCGATATCGAGGACATCGCGCGGCGCGCGGATCTCGCGGCGGCGCTCGCCGAAATCGACCGCGCACGGCGCTGAAATCCCGCAGCGCTCAGACGTAACGCTGCAGGAACACGAGGTCGAGCCAGCGATCGAATTTGCGCCCGACTTCGCGCAAATGCGCGACGCGCTCGAACCCCAATTTCTGATGCATTGCGATTGAACCGCCGTTCGCGGCGTCGATGCCCGCGATCAGCACGTGCTTGTCGAGCCCGGCCGCGATTGGTAACAACGCGCGAACCAGCGCGCTGCCGACGCCGCGGCCGCGCAGGTCGGCGCGCACGTGGACGCTGTGCTCGACCGTATGCCGGTAGCACGGCCACACGCGAAAGTCGCCGAACGACGCGAAAGCGACGACCTCGTCCGCATCGACCGCGACCAGCACCGGATAGCCGAGCCTGCGGCGCTCGCGCCACCAGGCTTCGCGCTCGCCAAGCGGCACCGGTGTGTCCCGGTAAACCGCGGTCGTGTGGGCAATGACCTCGTTGTAGATCCCGACGATCGCCGGGATGTCCTCGAGCACCGCGTCGCGTATCGCGCGGGATGCCGGCACCGGGCCATCGACTGCCATGCGCTCACTCCTGTCCAAAAAGAATGCCGCGCCCGAGCGTCGCGGCGAAGCCCGCGTAGACGAGCGCCGCCGCCGCGAGCAGACGGCGGTCGCGAGCGATCGGCGGCGCGGCCGGACCCGCACCGGGTTCGGCGGCTCGCGTCGGTCCTAGCCACAGCAGAGGAAATGCGGAGGCGCCGATTTCCAAGAAGGCGTCGCGCAGATCCGCAGTGCCCGCGCCGCGATAGCAAAGCGCGGCGCCGACGGCGCCGAGCGTCGCGCTCACCCAGGCGATGCGCGCGGCACGGCGGGCCGCGGTGAACGCCCCGGGCCACAGGTCGTCGAATGCGCGCCACACCCATCGCATCGTATAGAGAAACAGCGCGAAACCCGCGGCCGCGCCCGCGAGCCGCCAGGCGAACGAGGGTTCGCCGAGAAAATCTTGTCCCGCGAAATACAGATCCCCGTCGCGCCGATGCATCGCATGGATCACATAGCCCGATTCCCAGAAATAGCTCAGGCAGGCGACCAGCGTCAGAAAGAGCCGCGTGCGGCGCCGCTCGCGTGCCGTGCGCCGCGAGAGCGCGAGCGCGAGCGTCCCGACCGCGAGATTCGCGAGGGGTCCCGCCGGCGATATCCACTCGGAGCGCAGCTCACAGCGAAATATCGAGCTCGTGAGCTCGAGAATTCTGCCGCCGAGCGCCAGGCACATGCCGCCGTGCCCGAGCGCCTCGTGATCGAAAGTCACGAGACACATCGCCATCAATCCGATCGCACCGATCGTCGCGGCATCGTCTTGCGTTGCCGCGTCCTTCATGCGGCGCGCGCCTGGGCGCGGGCCGCGCCGCACCAGACGAGCCCCGAGACGATGACCGCGACCGGCACGATCCGGACCGCGAGCGACAGCGAGGTCGCGTCCGACATCACGCCGATCAAATACGGCGAGAGCACGTCGCCGAGAATGTGGATCGCGAACACGCTGAGCGCGACCGCGGACGCACGCTCGATCGGCGCGACCAGGTTGACGATCGCTGCGTTGATCGGGCCCGTCGAGAGGAACATCAGCAGCTGTGCGATGACCATATAGGTCCAAAAGTGCGCGGGCGCGGACGAAGTGAGCGCGGCCCAAACAAACGGTGCCGCGATCAAAGTCGCGATCGCCGACAGCCACAAATAGGCCTCGCGCGAGAACCGCAGGCAGTAGTCGCCGAGCCAGCCGCCGACGAAAGTGCCGACGAGTCCCGTGATCACGACGACTTTGCCGAAGCCGATCGCCGCCTCGCCGCTCGGAATGCCGCGCACGCGCTCGAGAAACGCCGGCATCCAGGCGGCGAGTCCGCCGATCGCGAAGGTGTAGGCCGCATAGCCGAGCACGGTCCACAAGTACGGCTTGTTGCGGATCAAGCGCCGATAGGTCGCAAGCGTCGCGGCGCCGACCGAGGCGCCCGGCGCCGCCGGCGCAGCGGCTGGTCCAGCGGCGGGGGGCGCCGCGTCGTGAATGCCGCGCGGCGGATCGCGCAAGAACAGGCACAGCAGCGCGAGCGCCAAACCGGGTCCGCCGGCCACGAAAAATGCGGCTCGCCAGCCGTAATGCACATCCACGAGGCCGCCGATCACATAGCCGAGCGCGGATCCCACCGGTATCGCGCAGAAGAAGATCGCCATGATGCGCCCGCGGCGCGCGAGCGGGTAATAGTCGGCGAGCAGGCTCGGCGCGATCGTGCCGTAGGCCGCTTCGCCGATGCCGACCGAGGCGCGTGCGAGCAGCAGCCATCGATAACTGCTCGCGAAACCCGACAGCGTCGTTGCGAGGCTCCAGAGAAATACGCCGAACGCGATGAGCCGCGGCCGGCCGCGCCGGTCGCCGAGTGCGCCGAACAGCGGGGCGGCGAGCGTATAGACGATCAAGAACGCGCTCATCAGCGAGCCCAGCTGGGCATCCGACAAGGCGAGCACCGAATGCTTGAGACTCTCGAACAAGGCCGAGACGACATAGCGGTCGAGGTAGTTGAACAGGTTGATGAACGCGAGAACTGCAAGACCGAGGCCCGCGCCGTATCCGAATGATTTTTGCGATTCGGTCTGCATGCGTGCCGGTATAGTAGCAACGGTGCCACCGCTTGGGCTTAAAAGTATGCGCATTCATGCGATCTGACCGTACCGCGAAGCTCCTGGCCGCGGCGGCCCTCGCGTTCACGATTCTCTGGTTCGCACTGCTCGTGGGAAGACCGTTGTACGATCCGGACGAGGGTCGCTACGCGGAAATCCCGCGTGAGATGCTCGCCAACGGCGATTTCGTGATTCCGCGACTCGACGGTTTCAACTATCTGGAGAAGCCCCCGCTGCAGTACTGGGCGACCGCGCTCATTTTCGCCGCAGTTGGCAGGTCCGAATGGAGCGCACGCCTCTATACCGGCCTCACGGGCTACCTCACGCTGCTGCTCGTGTTTGCGATCGCGCGGCGCCTGTGGGGGCTCGAGGCGGGGCTCAAGGCGCTGCTCCTCGCCGCCGGATCGATTCTGTTCTTCCTGCTCGGTCACCAACTGACGCTCGATATGGGCCTGTGCTTCTGGCTGCTCGCAACGCTCGCCTGTTTCGTGTTCGCGCAAGCAGGTCGCGCGCAGCCCTCCGCGGCCCGCGCCTGGATGCTCGGCTGCTGGGCCTCGATGGCGCTCGCGGTCTTGAGCAAAGGCTTGATCGGCGCGCTGATCCCCGGCTTCACGCTGGTCGCCTATGTGCTGTGGCAGCGCGACACGCGCGCGTTCTCGGGCTTGAATTTTCGCGGCGGAATTCCGCTCTTTGCGCTGCTCGCGGCGCCCTGGTTCGTGCTCGCGGCACGCGCCAACGCCGAATTCTTGCAGTTTTTCTTCATTCGCGAGCATTTCCAGCGCTTCTTGACGCCGATCGAAGCGCGCAGCCAACCCTGGTGGTTCTTCATTGCGGTTCTTATCGTCGGCGTGCTGCCGTGGATAACCCAGGCGGCGCGTGCGCTCGCGAGCGGCTGGCGCGCAGCGCTGCCCGCCGGAGAATTCGACGCGCGCCGCTTGCTGTGGATCTGGTCGGCTTTCGTGCTGGTATTTTTCTCCCTGTCCGATTCGAAGCTGATTCCCTACATTCTGCCCTGCGTGCCGACGCTCGCGTTGCTGTGCGCCCATCCGGCGTACGCCGCGCAGCGCCGGGAGCGCGGGCATCTGCTCGCCGGCGCGGCCTTCAGCCTGCTGTTCGCGATCGGTACTGCCGGCTACGCGAGCGCGCACTGGAGTTCCGCGGCCGGCCGCGGGCTCGTGCTCGAACTGCGTCCCGCGCTCATCGGGGTGGGCCTCGCATTGACGGCGGGAGCGGCCACGTGCGGCGTGCTCGCCATGCGCCGCCGCTACCTGGGCGCGCTCGCCGCGCTTAGTGTCGGATGGTTCGCCGCCGGCACCGCGATCACGGTCGGCGCATGCGACGTGCAGCGCTACTTCAGCGCCAAGGACATCGCCGCGGAGCTCAATCGGGTCGCAGCGCCCGGCGTGCCGCTGTACTCGGTGCAGACTTACGAACAATCCTTGCCGTTCTATCTCGGCCGCGAGCTGATTCTCGTCGACTATCACGATGAATTCGCGCTCGGAGAGCGCCAAGATCCCGGGCGCGCGATCGCGAGTCTCGAGGAGTTCGCACCGCGTTGGAGCGGGCTCGGTGCCGGTTTCGCGATCATGCCCAGCGCGACGCGCGACCGGCTTGCCGGCGCGGGCCTCCCGATGCGCGAATTGGCTCGATTCGCCGATCGAAATGTGCTGGTCAGCCGGCAATAGTCGGCGTTCCGATCCCATTCCGCCGGAGCGGCGTTATAAACTAGGGGGCGGCGGCGCCGCCTAGCCGATCCCGCGCGTAAATGTCGCACCATCTTGGTGCGACAGCCGGGTTTCCTGGAGAAGATCCGTGTCGATTCATGTTGCGCTCAATCACCTCACGCATTATCGCTACGATCGCCCCGTCGGCTTGAGTCCGCAGATCGTGCGGCTGCGGCCGGCGCCTCATTGCCGCACACGGATCCTCAGCTATTCGCTGCGCGTCGCGCCCGCCGACCATTTCATCAACTGGCAGCAGGATCCGGAAGCGAACTTCCTCGCGCGGCTCGTGTTTCCCGACGAGACCCGCGAGCTGCGCATCGAAGTGGATCTCGTCGCCGAAATGTCGGTCTACAATCCATTCGATTTTTTCCTCGCGCCGTACGCAGAGAAAGCGCCGTTCAAGTATGAGTCGACCGAACGGCGCGAATTGGCGCCGTACCTCGTGCGGCTGCCGGTGTCGCCGCTGGTTGCGGCCTACCTTGCCGGCGTCTCGACCGAGCCGCGCCGAACGATTGATTTTCTCGTCGATTTGAACCGGCGTGTCGCGGGCGACATCCGCTACTTGATCCGCCTCGAACCCGGCGTGCAGAGTCCCGAGGAGACGCTCGAGAAGCGCTCGGGCTCATGCCGCGATTCCGCAGCGCTGCTCGTGCAGCTGCTGCGCCACCTCGGGCTCGCGGCGCGCTTCGTCTCGGGCTACCTCATTCAGCTCGTCCCGGACGTCAAGTCGCTCGATGGACCCTCGGGTCCCTCGCAGGACTTCACCGACCTGCACGCCTGGTGCGAGGTGTATTTGCCGGGCGCGGGCTGGATCGGCCTCGATCCGACCTCGGGACTGCTGGCAGGCGAAGGGCACATCCCGCTCGCCTGTACGCCGGAGCCGTCGGGCGCCGCGCCGGTCGTCGGGCGCGGTCGACGAATGCGAAACCGTGTTCGAACATCAGATGAGCGTGCGGCGCATTTGGGAAGCCCCGCGCGTGACCAAGCCGTATTCCGAGACCGAGTGGACCGCGATCGAGGCGCTGGGGGCCGCGGTCGATGCGGATCTGCAGGCGCAGGATGTGCGTCTCACGATGGGCGGCGAGCCGACATTCGTCGCGATCGACGATCCGGACGGCGACGAGTGGAACACTGCCGCGCTCGGGCCCAACAAGCGCCGCTACGCCGCCGACCTATATCACCGCTTGCGACGAAAATACGCGCCGCAGGGACTTGCGCATTTCGGGCAGGGCAAGTGGTATCCGGGCGAGCAATTGCCGCGCTGGTCGTTGAACTGTTATTGGCGCAAGGACGGCGAGCCGATCTGGGTGAATCCCGCACTGATCGCCGATCGAGCGCACCTATCTACGGCGCGAGCGATGTGCGACTCGCAGCGCTTTCTCGACGCGCGTCGCCGCGGAGCTGGGCTTCGATCCGCAATACGTGTTTCCGGCTTACGAGGACGCGTTCTATTACTTGTGGAAAGAGCGCCGCTTGCCGGTCAACGTCGATCCATTCGAATCCGAGCTCAAGGATCCGCTCGAGCGCGCGCGGCTCGCCAAGGTCTTCGAGCAGGGGCTCGACAAGGTCGTCGGCCACGTGCTGCCGATCGCGCACAGCCCCGACGGCCTGCGCTGGCAGACCGGCCCCTGGTTTCTGCGCAGCGAGCGCTGCTATCTGATTCCCGGCGATTCGCCGATCGGCTACCGCCTGCCGCTCGATTCGCAGCCCTGGATCGCGAGCGGCGATTATCCGTTCATCCATGCGCCCGACCCGTCGCGCGAATTTCCGGCGCTCGCGCCGCATGCGGCGATTCGCCGCCAATTCCAGCGAGCGCGATCCGAGCGCGCGCACCGAGGTCGTCGGATGCGCCGCCACGAAGCCAAGGTCCGCCGCGGCGCTGACGCGCACCTCGCTGTGCGCCGAAGCGCGCAACGGCGTGCTGTACGTGTTCATGCCGCCGGCTGCGGGAGCTCGAGGACTATCTGGAATTGGTCGGCGCGGTCGAGGCGGTCGCCGAAGCGCTCGCGCAGCCCGATCATCATCGAGGGCTACGAGCCGCCGGGCGATCCGCGGCTCACGCATTTTCGCGATCACGCCGGATCCCGGCGTCATCGAAGTCAACGTGCAGCCCTGCGCGAGCTGGGACGAACTCGTCGAGACGCACCGACGCATCTCTACGAGGCGGCGCACGAGTCGCGCTTGACGACCGAGAAATTCATGCTCGACGGCCGCCACATCGGCACCGGCGGCGGCAATCACTTCGTGCTCGGCGGCGCGACGCCGCAGGATTCGCCGTTCCTGCGCCGACCCGATTTGCTGCGCAGCCTCATCGGCTATTGGCACAACCATCCGTCGCTCTCGTATCTGTTCTCCGGACTGTTCATCGGGCCGACCTCGCAGGCGCCGCGCGTCGATGAGGCGCGCAACGATTCGCTGTACGAGCTCGAGATCGCATTCCGGCAGTTTCCGAAGCCGCAGCGAATCCTGCCCGCCTTGGCTCATCGACCGGCTGCTGCGCAATCTGCTGATCGACGTCACGGGCAACACCCATCGCGCCGAATTCTGCATCGACAAGCTCTACTCGCCCGACGACCGCGACCGGGCGGCTCGGGCTGCTCGAGCTGCGCGCATTCGAGATGCCGCCGCACGCGCGCATGAGCTTGACGCAACAGCTGCTGCTGGCGTCCCTGGTCGCCCGCTTCTGGCGCACGCCCTATGCGCCCGCGCGACTCGTGCGCTGGGGTACCGAATTGCACGATCGCTTCATGCTGCCTTACTTCGTGCAGCAGGATTTCGCCGATGTGATCGCGGAATGCCAGGCGCGCCGGCTTCGGGCTGCGCGCCGACTGGTTCGCGCCGCATTTCGAGTTCCGCTTCCCGAAGCTCGGCGATTTCGCGGTGCGCGGCGCCGAGCTCGAACTGCGCCAGGCGCTCGAGCCCTGGCACGTCATGGGCGAGCAGGGCGCCTCGGGCGGCGCGGTCCGCTACGTCGACTCCTCGGTCGAGCGGCTGCAAGTCGCCGTCACCGGCTTGGCGCCGGACCGCTATGCCGTGACCTGCAACGGCCGCCGCGTGCCGCTGCGCCCCACCGGCCGCGTCGGCGAGTTCGTCGGCGCAGTCCGCTATCGCGCCTGGCAGCCGCCGTCGGCGCTGCACCCGACGATCGGCGTGCATGCGCCGCTGACCTTCGACCTGTTCGACACCTGGATGGGCCGCTCGCTCGGCGGGTGCCAGTATCACGTGACCAACCCCGGCGGCTTGAGCCACGAGGTGTTTCCGGTCAACTCCTTCGAGGCCGAGAGCCGGCGGCTCGCGCGCTTCTTTCGCATGGGCCATACGCCGGGCGCGATGCAGGTATCCCCGGAGACTCGGGATCCGGAGTTCCCGTTCACGCTGGATTTACGCAAGTGACGGGCGGGCCTTCGATCGCGGGCACACCCGCGGTCAGCGCCTCGGATCGATAAATGTCGGAAACGCGGCTCGAAACCTATTTGAGCGATACCCGCCGCTACGACGAGTTGCTCGATCACGGCGGCGCCGTGCGCCCGCATTGGCGCCAGCTGATCGACCGGCTCGCCGGCGACGGAGCCGAGGCGGTGCGGCGCGGCGCCGATCTCGCGCGGCGGCTCATCGTCGAGAACGGCGTGACCTATAACGTTTACGCCGACCCGCAGGGCCGCGACCGGCCCTGGGTGCTCGATCCGCTGCCGCTGCTGCTGACCGCCGAGGAGTGGCGCGAGATCGAACTCGGCGTCGCGCAGCGTGCGCGGCTGCTCGACGCCTTGCTCGCAGACCTCTACGGGCCGCAGCACTTGCTCGCTGAGGGCTTGGTGCCGCCGGAACTGCCGTTCGGCCATCCCAATTTCCTTTGGCCCTGTCACGGGCTCGAGCCGCAGGGTGGCAATCGGCTGCATGTCTATGCGGTCGACATCTCGCGCTCGGCGGACGGGCGCTGGTGGGCGCTCGCCGACCGGACGCAAACGCCGTCCGGGCCCGGCTACGCGCTCGAGAACCGCCAGATCGTCACGCGCATCTTCCCGGACCTCGTCAACGAACTCGGGGTGCGCTCGCTCGGCGGGTTTTTCATCGCGCTGCGCGAGACATTTGCTGAGCTTCGCCGATGACGGCGAAGCGCCGCTTGCGGTCGTGCTGACGCCGGGGTCCTTCAACGAGACCTATTTCGAACATGCCTATCTCGCGCGCCAACTCGGCCTGCCGCTCGTCGAGGGCCACGACTTGACGGTGCGCGGCGACACGCTTGTTCTTGAAGACGCTCGGCGGGCTGCGGCGCGTCCATGCGGTGCTGCGCCGCCTCGACGACGATTTTTGCGATCCCGGTCGAGTTGCGAGGGGATTCGGCGCTCGGCGTGCCGGGACTGATCGGCGTGGTGCGTGCGGGGCGCGTGCTCATCGCCAATGCGCTCGGCAGCGGCGTGCTGGAATCCGCCGCCTGGATGGGATTCATGCCGGCGCTTTCGCGAGCGCTGTTCGGAGAGAGCTTGCGCCTGCCGTCGGTCGCGACCTGGTGGTGCGGCGAGCAGGCGGCACTCGACTACGTCGTGCAGCACATCGACGAACTCGTCATCAAGCCGACCTATCCGAACCAGCGCTTCGAAGCGGTGTTCGGCCGCGATCTCGACGCAGCTGCGCGTGCACGGCCTCATCGAGCGCGTGCGCGAGCGGCCGCACGCTTACGTCGCGCAGGAGCGCCTCGCGTTCTCCCAGGCGCCTGTCTGGCGCAACGGCGCGGCGCAAGGGTTCGCGGCGCGTGCGCTCGGCATTCGCGTCTATGCGATGGCGACACCCACGGGCTATCGGGTCATGCCGGGGGGCCTCGCGCGCATCGCGGGCGACGGTGCGGTCGACATCGTTTCGATGCAGCGCGGCGGCGGCAGCAAGGACGTCTGGGTGCTGACGCCGGATCTGCGGCCGATCGACGAATTCAATGGGTCGGCGCCGCAGCCGCGCACGCCGGTGAGGCACGACGAGCTGCCGTCGCGCATGGTCGAGAACCTCTATTGGCTCGGCCGCTACAGCGAGCGCTGCGACAGCAAAGCGAGGCTGCTGCGCGCGAGCATCGCGCGTGCGCAGCAACGCGGCGCTGTGGCCCGCGGGCACTCGGCGGCTTGCCGGCATTTTGGCTGCCTGCGCAGCCCGGAGGAGGACGCGCCGCCCAAGCCCGGCGAGGCGACGCTGCCGATGTTCAGCGAGGCGAATCCGCTCGGCCTCGCGTCGGACCTGCAGCGCCTCGTCTGGTGCGCCTCGCAGGTGCGCAGCCGCTTGTCGGCGGAAAATTGGCGCGCCATCGGCGTCCTGCAGCGCGAATTCCACGATGCCGCCGTGCGCGGCGCCGATCCGTCGCGAGATCCTCGATCGCATGCTGCTGTCGCTTGGCGGCGCTCGCAGGCTTTGCCCACGACGACATGACGCAGGACGACGGCTGGCGGCTCATGATGCTCGGCAGGCGCCTCGAGCGCCTGCAATTTCTCGCCGAGCTGCTCGCGCAGCGGCTCAGCTCAGGCGCCGCGCCGAGCCAGGGCGAATTGGAATGGCTGCTCGACATCGGCGACAGCACGATCACCTATCGCACGCGCTATCTCGCCTCGCCGCGGCTGGCGGCGACGATCGATCTGCTGGTGTTCGATCAGACCAATCCGCGCGCGCTCGCGTTTCAGTGGGACGAGATCGAAATCTCGCTGCTGCGGATCGCCGCCTCGCTCGGGCGGGACGCCGGACTCGACGCTCGACGCCGCCGTTTCGCTCGGTCGAGGAGCTGCAGCTGACCGCGCTCGACGGCGACAGCGCGCGCGCCGAGCGCGCGCGCGTCTCGCTGAGCGATCATCTTGCGGGACTTGCGAACGCGGCCGGCCTGCTGTCGGACCGGCTCTCGCTCAAGCATTTCTCGCTGATCGAGCTCAATTCGAGCATGGTGGCCGCATGAGCGAACCGCGGCGTTACCACGTGCGTCACGAGACGATTTATTACTACGGCGGCGACGTCGCGCATTCGCACCAGCTGTTGCACCTTGCGCCGCGCAGCGCGCCGCATCAGACCTGTTTGTCGCATG
This sequence comes from uncultured Gammaproteobacteria bacterium, assembly GCA_963782845.1. Lineage (GTDB taxonomy): Bacteria > Pseudomonadota > Gammaproteobacteria > Steroidobacterales > Steroidobacteraceae > Bog-1198. The sequence continues at coordinate 165,346 of CAWALM010000008.1, forward strand.
CGCTCGACCTCGACCCGAGTCCGAGCGGACGACGCGACGACAACGATGCGTTCGGCAACCCGGTCACACGGCTCGAGTATGACCGCCCCCATGATCGGCTCGAGGTGCACTCCGATCTGCATGTCGAGGTGCGCTCGGCGCCGCCGGCCGCGCCCGAGCAGGCTCTTCCCTGGGAGCAGGTGAGCGAGCAGTTGTGCTATCCGGCGAACGCGGCGACGCCCGAGCGCCTCGAGGCCTGCCGCTTTCGCATGGAGTCGGGGTATGTGCGCGTCAAGCACGCGTTCACCGATTATGCGGCCGATTGTTTTGCGCCGGCGCGGCCGCTGCTCGCGGCCGCGCTCGATCTCATGCATCTGATCCACGGTGAATTCGCCTATGCGCCGGGTTCGACCGACATCAAGACCTCGGCGATCGAGGCATTTCAGGCGCGCCGCGGCGTGTGTCAGGATTTCGCGCACATCATGATCGCTTGTTTCCGCGCGCGCGGGCTCGCCGCCCGCTATGTCAGCGGTTATCTGCGCACCGCGCCGCTGCGGCCGACCGCTTTGACCCAGTCACAATCGCAGGGTCCCGATCGGATATGCAGGCAGGGGCCGCGGGCCCGCCCATTGATCGGCGCGGACGCTTCGCATGCTTGGGTATCGGTGTATTGCCCGCCGCTCGGCTGGATCGACCTCGATCCGACCAATGATTGCCGGGTGGGTACCGATCATGTGACGATCGCTTGGGGGCGGGATTTCGGCGACGTCTCGCCGTTGCGCGGCGTCATCATCGGCGGCGCCCGCCATCGTTTATCGGTACGCGTTTCGGTGCAGCCGGAGTAATATCGGTGCCGGCGAACCCATTTCCGCCAATTGAAGGAGATCCCGTTGGCAAAGCCGAATTATCGTCACGCGAAAAAGCAGAAAGAGACCGCCCGCAAGGCGCGGCAGGATGCCAAGCAGCAGCGGCGCGGGACGCCGGTGCCCGCCGACGCGACCGTGCCGGTCAAGCCGGCGGAGTGATCCCGCGTCCCTCTGAGGCGCGAGTTCGAGTGCTGCGCGCTGCCGCGCGAACTGCACGACCTGATTTGCCAACATGCTCAAGGGGCCCGCGACCGCGGGGTTCGCCCCGATGCTGTCCTTGTCGAACGAGGCTTCGCTGGTATTGATGGTGACGCCGAGCGGCGTCGGCCAGCCGCGCAGTGCATGCACGATCGAACGCAGCGCGCTCAGCGTCGAGCCGGTCGCCTGCCAGCCGGACGCACAGACGATGAGTCCGACCGCGCGGCCGTCGAAATACGGCAGCTCGTCGTCGCGCGTATCCTCGGCATAATCGAGCGCATTCTTCACGAGTCCGGACATCGAGCCGTGATAACCGGGTGAGGCCACGATGATGCCATGCGCACGGCGCAGCACCGCGACGAAATGCCGCGCGGTTGCATCGCGATCGGCTACCTCGGGCGCATAGATCGGCAGCGCGATGTCGGATCCCGACAGCAGCTCGGTGTCGGCACCCAGCGCGCGCGCCTGCTCGAGTGCGAAACGCAACGCCTGTTCCGTAGAGGATCCCCGGCGGATCGTGCCGCCGATACCTACGATCAGGGGACGAAATCCGAGTCCGCTATGTGCTGGCGCCATCGCCGCAATCCTAGCAAATGTAGGCCGCGATTGACGCGGCAGCGGCGGATTTGCGCAATTATTGTGATCTGCGTGGCACAACCGAGCGTGCATCGAGGCCCGCCGGGGGGCTACGCCGCGAGCATCACGAATTCTTAACAGATCTTGGCTTGCTTACCGGGCCGGCTCCCGCAAGAATCGGGCTTAAGTTTCCTCATGCGGTGTCACGATGTCGCCTCTGATCCGAGCTGCTCGTCGATTGCTGATCGGCGGAATTTGCAGCGGCTTTCTCGGTGGGCTCGCCGGGTGCAGCGGCACCGCGATCGTGACCCTGACCGCCGAACGGCCCGCAGACGCCGCTCTCCGCCGATCCGCCGCAGACGCCGTTCTTGACCTATCGAGTCAAGCTGCTGTCGATCGAGCTGCAGAACTCGAGCGGCTCGACGACGCAGCAGACCTTGGGCACGAGCACCCAGGTCGACCTCGTGCAGCTGGAAAACGTCAGCGAGATCGTCAGCGCCGCAACCGTCAACCACGGCAGCTACTCGAAGGCGGTCGTGACTCTCGATTATACCGATGCGCTGATCGTCGCCGACGATGGGTCGCCGACCGGCGTCGAACTGAAGGCCGTGGGACCGGGCGGTGCCGCGCTGGGACCCGTGGCGCTCACGCTGCAGCTCGATTCGAGCACGCCGCTTGAGCATCAATTCGAAGCAGGCCATCGCGCCTCGCGCTGGATTTCGACTTGACCGCATCCAATCTCGTGGACATGACTGCCGGGACCGTCACCGTGACGCCGATGATCCTCGCGAGTGCATCGCCGATCGACGCCAAGAGCGTCCGAATCCGTGGTCAGCTCGCGGGCAGCTCGACCTCGACCGACACGTCGACCAATACGACGTCGCTAGTGTATTCGACCGGCATTACACCGTTCGACGCCGCGAGCGGCGGGCGTCGGCAACCTGAAGGTCTGGCCGACCGCGCCAAACGAATTACGAGATCGATGGCATCCCCTCGACCGGCGCGATCGGCCAGACCCAATTCGTGGGCCTCGCTTCGGGCGCCTGGACGGTCGCCTACGGCAGCTTCGACCTCGGGCGATGGCACCTCGAGCTCGCAGAACGTGACCTTCTCCGCAACCCAAGTGCTCGCGGGCACGAGCGTGCAGGGCGGCGAGCTTCGACCGGCTCACCGGGTGCCGTGCTCGCGCGCAGCGGCGATACGCTGACGCTCGGTCCCTCGACGCTGCTCACGAATGCGGGAGCGGATTCCTTCGTGCCCGATACTGCGACGGTCGTGGTCGGCAGCCGCAACTGCCGTGACGCTGCCGAGCCAGAGCAGCGCATCGGTCACCAATACGCGCCGAGCAAATGTCGATCGGCTCGATCATCAATGCGTTCGGTACGCTCGCGACCGAGACCTCGGGTGCCGTTTCACTCGATGCGAGCGCGGGCCGCGTGCGGCTCGAGAACTCGACCGCCGCCGGGACGGTCGACCGTGCAAGGCACGGGAGCTGTGACGATCAGACGCTCACGCTGCTCGCGGGGCGCAGCGTCGCGCCGTTCAGCTTCGCCGGTACCGGTACCGCGAACGGCGGCACCGGCGTCGATTCGAATCCCGAGCCAGTATCAGGGTCAGCACCGCCGGCAATTTGTAGCTTGCGAATGCGATCGCAGGGGCGCCGGTGCAAGCTCGCGGGTCTCGCGATCCCGTTTGGGTCGGCGCCGCCGGATTTCACGGCCTCCGGCCTGCTCGATCCGACCACGATCGAGGCGGAATTCGCGGTCAACTGGGGCTCGGGTACAGCCGACGCCGTTCAATACGTTCACGACCGCGTCGATCGATTTATTGATCCACAACAGCAGCATCGGCGCTCTTCACGCGATTCAATACGGCTCGCAGTCGATCGACTTCACGACGCTGCCGTCGGACGTGCTGATCGTGCCGAGTTCGGCGACGACGCGATCGTCTACGCGATCGGCCACGCCTCGACCTCGACGATCGACAGCTACAATACGTTCACCGACTTCATCAACGCGCTGCAATCGGATTTGAACGGCACGACGCTCGCAACCGGCATGACGGTTCAGGGCATCTACACGTCGGCGAGCTATACGTTGACTGCCAACAGTGTAACGGTGTATTTGAACATCTAGTGACAGCAATCAGCCGCCGCGGGTTTCTTCGGTTCGGCGCCGCCCTGTCCTCGCCGTCGGCCCGGTCAGCGCGCAGCCGGCGCCGTCGAGTATTGCCTACGTCGGCACCTATACGCCGAACGGCGGCGGTATTTACGTATTCCGCGTCGACGCCGCGACGCGGCGCGCTCGACCCAGATTCAGCTGCTCGACGACATTCGCAATCCCTCCTGGCTCGCGCTGAGTCCCGATCAAACCCGGCTCTACGCGGTCAGCGAGATCGACAACTACGGCGGCGGACATGCCGGCGCGGTCGCGAGCTACGCGGTCGATCCGCGCAGCATGCGCCTCGCGCGCATCGGCATCGTCGCCTCGCAGGGTGCCACGCCCGCGCACTTGAGCGTGCATGGTAGCGGAAAATTCGTGTTCGTCGCCAACTACGGCGGCGGCAGTGTCGCGGTGTTCCCGGTCGGGCCGGACGGCGCGCTCGCCGAGGCGAGCGACGTGCGGCCGAGCGTCGGACAGCGGCATCGCGCGCATGCGGCCGATGATCCGCCGGGCCAATTCGCCGTCAGCGATCACGACGGTGCGCATATTCACATGGTCGCGTCGGATCCCGGCGGCGAATTCGTGCTCGCGAACGACGCCGGACTCGACCTCACGCTGGTCTGGCGCTTCGATCCGCAGGCAGGCCGCCTGCTGCCGGCCGATACGCCCGTGATCAGCGCGCCGGCGGGCTCTGCGCCGCGCCATTTTGCGTTTCACCCGAGCGCGCTTTTTTTCTACAACCTTTACGAGCATGACGCGAAAATCGCCGTTTACGACTACGACGCCGCGCGCGGCGCGCTGCGGCTCAAGCAGACGGTCTCGACGCTGCCGCCCAAATTCGCCGGCAGCAACTTGACCTCCGGCATCGTGGTGAGCGCCAACGGGCGCTTCCTCTACGCCGCCAATCGGCTGCACAACTCGGTCGCGAGTTTCCAGATCGAGGCGGACGGGCAGCTGCGCCCGATCGGCGACACTTGGACGCATGCGGACTCGCCGCGCGCGATCCTCATCGATCCCCAGGGCGACTACCTCTATAGCTGCAATCAGAAAGGCGATTCGATCACCTCGTTCAAGATATCCGCGAGCGCCGGCACGCTGCAATTCACGGGGCGCTTCGATGCGGTCGGGAGTCCCGCGTCGATGGTCATGCCGACGCCGCCGCGCGCATAAACTTTCCACACGGCTGCCCGGGTGCAGCATGCAGGGCGCACCGATTGCTGCGCCGTCGGCACCAAACTCTCCTGTACCAGTGCGCAAACCGCGCCGTATACTCGATGCACCGACGCGGGTGCGTCGCTTTAAGGTGCAGCGCTCATGGAAATCGCAATGATCGGTTTAGGGCGTATGGGCGCAAACATGGCGCTGCGATTGATGCGCGGCGGCCACCGGGTGGTCGGCTACGACCCCGCCCTGCCTGCGCGCGAGGCGCTCGAAGCCAATGGGGCGCAAACCGCCGCCTCGCTCGCGGCGCTCGTCGAAAAGCTCGCGGCGCCGCGCGCCGTCTGGCTCATGGTGCCGGCCGGCGAAATCACCGACGCGACCGTGACCGCGCTGCAGCCGCTTCTGTCTGCCGGCGACACGATCATCGACGGCGGCAATTCCAATTATCAGGATACCCAGCGCCGAGCGCGCAGCGTCGCCGCGCGCAAAATCGACTACGTCGATTCGGGCACGAGCGGCGGGATCTGGGGTCTCGCCGAAGGCTATAGCCTGATGATCGGCGGCGATGAAGCCGTGGTCGCGCGCTTGGCGCCGATCTTCAAGACGCTCGCGCCCGCGCCGGATCGTGGCTGGGGCCGAGTCGGGCCGGTGGGCTCAGGCCACTACACGAAGATGATCCACAACGGCATCGAATATGGCCTCATGCAGGCCTATGCCGAGGGCTTCTCGATCCTGCAGCACAAAACCGAATTCAATCTCGATCTGCATCAGATTGCCGAGATCTGGCGCTACGGCAGCGTCGTGCGCTCCTGGCTGCTCGATTTGACGGCCAACGCGCTCGACAAGAATCCGACGCTGCACGGCATCGCGCCCTATGTCGCCGATTCCGGCGAAGGGCGTTGGACGGTCGCCGAGGCGATCGAACTCGGCGTTCCGGCGGTCGCCATCACCGCATCGCTGCTCGAGCGCCTGCGATCGCGCGATACCGATTCGTTCTCCGATAAATTGCTTGCGGCGATGCGCAACCAATTCGGCGGCCACGCGATCAAAACCGAATAGCCGCCGGCCGCGGCGCTTCGGCGCAGCTACTCGCTGCCGCTCGGTGCGTTATGGCGGCTCACGGCCTCGCCGTCGCGCTTCTTCAGCTTCCAAAATACGATCGTCGAGGCGATCGTCCAGGCTGCCCAGCACGCAGAAACGCGAGATGGATGCCGTGGATCATCTGCGCCGAACTCGCGTGCATACCGCCGGGGACGAACAACTCGGTTGCGAGCGACGCGGCGGCAACTGCGAAGCTCAGCGACATTTGCTGCGCGGTGCTCGCGATCGTGCTCGCCGAACTCGCCTGCTCCTCGTTGACGTCCGCATAGGCGAGCGTGTTCATGCTCGTGTACTGCAGCGATTGAAAGAACCCAAAGAAGAACAGCACCGGTACGAGCACCGCGAGCGGCGTCGTGATTTGCAGCTGCGAGAGCGCGATGATCATGGCGCCGATCACGACCGTATTGACGATCAGCACCTGCCGGAATCCGAAGCGGCGCAGCAGCCGCGGCATCGTGAGCTTGAGGCTCATCGCGGCGAGCGCCTGCGGAATCATCAGCAGGCCCGACTGAACCGGCGTATATCCAAAACCGACCTGATAGAGCAGCGGCAGCAAGAACGGCATGCCGCCCATTCCGAGGCGCGTCACGAAGCTGCCGCTCACCGAGGTGCGAAATGTGCGGATCCGAAACAGGCCGAGCCGCAGCAGCGGGTGCAGCGTGCGCGCCGAATTGATGCCGTAGGCGACGAGCAGCGCCGCGGAGATCGCGAGCAGACCGGTGATCTCGCGGACCGAGAGCGTGTGGTTGCCGAAAACCTCGAGCACATACGAGAGCAGCGCAATGCCGGAACCGAACAGTACCAGGCCGACGAAGTCGAGCGGATAATTGCGCTCGGCGCGGAAGTTCGGCAGGTGGCGGTAGACCATCCAGAGTCCCGCGATGCCGATCGGGATGTTCACGAAGAAGATCACGCTCCAATGGAAGTAGCCGATGATGACACCGCCCGCCACCGGGCCCAGCATCGGGCCGATGAGCCCCGGGACCGCGACGAAGCTCATTGCGCGGATCAGCTCCGACTTCGGGAACGCGCGCACCATCGTGAGCCGTCCAACCGGAATCATGAGCGCGCCTCCCATGCCCTGCAGCACGCGAAATGCGACTAGCAAATGGATGTCGCTCGACAGCCCGCAGAGAAACGAGCCGAGCGTGAAGATGCCGATCGCGGCGGCGAACACCAGCCGCGTGCCATAGCGGTTCGCCATCCAGCCGCTGATCGGGATGAACACCGCGAGGCTCAAGGTGTAGCTCGCGAGCACCGCTTTCATGCTGAGCGGCGGTACTTGCAGCGCGTTGGCTATGGTCGGCACGGCCGTGTTGAGGATCGTCGTGTCGAGCGCTTCCATGAAGAACGCGACGGCCACGAGCCACGGCAGCAGCCGGCGGCTGGTTCCGTCCGCCATCGAATCGCCGCTCGATTGGGTCTTTCGGGGCGTCGCGCCGCGGCTCATGCGCCCGCGAGCGCGGCGTCGACGATCGTCTGGGCGTCGCGCAGAGATGCGCTTCAGGTGCAGCTCGTCGCGAAAGCTCTCGCCGTAGATCTTGTAGATATCCTCGGTGCCCGAGGGGCGCGCCGCGAACCAGCCGCCCGCCGAGATGACCTTGATGCCGCCGAACGCTGCGCCGTTGCCGGGCGCACGGTCGAGAACTTCGGTGATCTTGTCGCCCGCGAGTTCCGTGATCGTGATCTGGCTCGGTGCGAGCTTCGAGAGCTTGCGCTTCTGTGCGGCGTTCGCGGGCGCCTCGACGCGATCGGCGTAGACGGCGCCGAATTCTGCCGCCAGCGCGCGGTAGCGCTCGCCGGGATCCTTGCCGGTGCGTGCGGTGATCTCGGCCGACAGCAGCGCCGGCACGAGTCCGTCCTTGTCGGTGGTCCAGACCGTGCCGTCGATGCGGCTGAAGGAGGCGCCCGCGCTCTCCTCGCCGCCGAATCCCAGCGATCCGTCGAGCAGGCCGTCGACGAACCACTTGAAGCCGACCGGCACCTCGTACAGCGGTCGCCCCAGGCGCGCGCTCACCCGATCGATCATCGACGTGCTGACCACGGTCTTGCCGATGCCGGCTTTCGGGCGCCAGTGCGGCCGATTCTGGAACAAATAATCGATCGCGACCGACAGGTAATGGTTCGGCGGCAACAGGCCGCTCGAGCGCGTGACGATGCCGTGCCGGTCGTGATCCGTGTCGCAGGCAAATGCGACGTCATAGCGGTCCTGCAGCCCGATGAGTCGCTGCATCGCATAAGCCGAGGAGGGATCCATGCGGATCCGGCCGTCCCAGTCGACGCTCATGAAGCGAAACGTCGGGTCGACCTCCTCGCTGACGACGTCGAGATTGAGCGCATAGCGCTCGGCTATGCGCGCCCAATAATGCACGCCCGCGCCGCCCAAGGGATCCACGCCCATGTGTACTTTGGAGTCGCGAATCAATCCCAGATCGACGATCTTTCCGAGTTCGCCGACATAGGCATCGACAAAATCATACGTATGCGTGGTCGCGGCGCGCCGCGCTTTCGCATAAGCTCATGCGATGGACGCTCGCCGAGTCCGCTTCTCGAGCAGCTGATTGGCGTGCGTCTCGATCCACGCCGTGACGTTGGTGTCGGCCGGTCCGCCGTTCGGCGGGTTGTACTTGAAGCCGCCGCTGTCGGGAGGATTGTGCGAGGGCGTGATCACGATGCCGTCGGCGAGCCCGGCCTGGCGGTCGCGGTTGTAACTCAGGATCGCGTGCGAAATCGCGGGCGTCGGCGTGTATTCGTCGCCAGCCGCGATCATGACTTCGACGCCGTTGGCGGCGAGCACCTCGAGCGCGCTCGCGAATGCGGGCGCCGAAAGCGCATGCGTGTCGAAGCCGAGAAACAGCGGACCGTCGATGCCTTGCTGCTTGCGATAGGCGCAGATCGCCTGCGTCATCGCGAGCACGTGCGACTCGGTGAAGGTCGCGTCGAACGATGTGCCGCGGTGCCCGGAGGTGCCGAAGGCGACGCGCTGTTCGCGCAGGCTCACGTCGGGCCGTTCGGTGAAATAGGCCGTGATCAGCCGCGGCACATCGACGAGGATCGAGGCGGGCGCGGCCTTGCCGGCCAGCGGACTGATGCCGCCGCTCACAGGTCCCTTCAACGCTGCGCTCTTCACGACGATCAGCTCCATGAGTTCCTTCCAGCTCTTGACGAACGATTCGGCGCCTTCCTTTCTGCAGAGTATGCGCCAGTGCGTCGGTATCGACGCCGGGATTTCGCGAATTCCGCCAAAATCGACTCGCAGTCACCGCCGTCGTCCGGGATCGTGGCGGCGATGCGGCCTTTTTCGGCAGAATGCGAGCAGCGTCTTCTCGGGCATCGTGTTGACCGTGTCGGGAGCCGCCAAGGCCTCCACGTAGAGGCTGGGATTCGCCTTCGGATCCTTCGTTCCGGTGCTCGCCCAGAGCAGCCGCTGCGCTTGGGCCCCGGCGCCGGCGAGATCCCGCCAGCGATTTGAATTCAACAGCTTGCGGTAGGCCGCATAACAGCGCCCGCCGATCGCGATGCCGAGCCGATTGCGCAGCGGCTCGGGCAGGGCCGAGGCCGCTCGACGGCGCGATCCCAACGGCTCACGAACAGCGAAGCGACGGAGGCGACTCGCAAGTCGAGACCCGCGGCGCGGCGCCGCTCGATGCCGCGCAGGTAGGCCTCGGCCGCCGCGAAATACTGTTCGCGCGAGAACAGCAGCGTCACGTTGATCGGTACGCCCGCAAAAATCGCCTCCTCGATCGCCGCGATCCCGGCCGCTCGTGCCTGGGATCTTGACGAACAGATTCGGCCGGTCGGCCTGGCGATAGATCGCCTTCGCGGCGGCGAGCGTGCGCGTCGCGTCATCGGCGAGCAGCGGAGAGACTTCCATCGAAACCCAGCCATCGAGGCCGTCGGTCGCGCGGAAAATCCGGCAGGAACAGATCCGCGGCGCGCCGCAAATCCTCGAGCGCGAGTTCGACGAACAGCTCCTCGCCCGCAGGTCCTGCGTGGGCTTTGGCGCGGATGCCCGCATCGTAGGCGCCGGACTTGCCGATTGCCTCGTCGAATATCGTCGGGTTCGAGGTCAAGCCCGTGACCGAGAGCCGCCGATGTAGCGGCGCAGCGTGCCGTTGTCGAGAATTTCGCGCGTGATGTTGTCGAGCCACAGGCTCTGCCCCAGGTCGTGAAGTTTTTGCGTACTGTTCATGCGCCCTCCAGAATATCCTCGATTGCAGTGATCGCGCAGATCGCCGATGCGCTCGATGATCCGATCGGGCGGCGGCTCGATCAGGTCCATTTGTGCGGACTCGCGTAATGTCCTTGGTGGACGAATACCGTCGTGAGCTGTCCCTCAAGCGCGATTTCATCGCGGCGAGCAACAGCGGCTTGTCGTCGACCATCACGTAGTGGCGCGCCGGATAGCGCCGCTGCACGTCATCGAGCGAACGCTCCTTGTGCAGATAAATCAGCACCCGGCCCTCGACGCTGTCCCAGATGCCGGAGCGCTGGACCTTGCGCGGCTGAAAACGATGTCGCCGTCCGAGAGCACGACGGTTCGGCCGAAGTTCCCGAGGTGCGCGACGGCGTCGAGTGCGAACGGGAATCGCAGCTGCGGCGAATGGGTATTCGAGCATGAATTCCGACATGTGCAGCAGCTCGGGACGGTCTTCAAGCCCGGTGCGAAACGCCTGCAGCGTCGCGAGGTAGTCGGCGCGTCCCAGCTCCTCGCGCAGCGTCGCGAACAGATCCCAGTAGCGCTTGCGTTGGTCGGTGCCGAATGCGCTGTCGAGGCGTTGGCTGAGATCGACCGCGAAGCGGTCGTTGTCGAGCAGTGTGTTGTCGACGTCGAGCAGAAACACGATGCCGGATTGCGCCGTCACGGCGGGGGAATCTCGGCGCCCGGGTTGTGCCAGCCGTCGGGTCCGGCGATGATGCGCGCGCTCGCGGGCGGTCCCCAGCTGCCGGGTTCATATTCGAGCACCGGAGTCTTATGCGCGGACGAGGATCGGATCGACGATGCGCCAGGCGGCCTCCATCGAATCGTCGCGCGTGAACAGCGTCGTATCGCCGTGGATCGCATTGCCGAGCAGGCGCTCGTAGGGTGATTTTTCGATGCGCGATTCATGGCGCGCGACGAGTTCGACGGGTTCGCCGTGCATCTCCTCGCCGATCTTCTTGACCGTGGCGCCGGCGCTGATGACCACCTCGGGGCTCAAGCGGAAGCGGAAGTAATTGGGTCGCGAGCCCTGCTGCGCGCCGAAAATCGACAGCGGCGGGCACTTGAGGTTGACGATGACCTCGGTCGCGGTGATCGGCAGACTCTTGCCCGCGCGCACGTAGAACGGCACATCGGCCCAGCGCCAGGTGTCGATGTGCAGGCGCAGAGCCGCAAAGGTCTCGACTTGCGAGTCCGGCGCGACGCCGTGTTCGGCGCGATACCCGCGGAATTGCCCGCGCACCAGGTCCTTGGGGTCGATCGGCCGGATCGCCCGGAACAGCCGCAGCCGCTCGTTCTGCATCGCGAGCGGCGCCTGACCGATCGGCGCGTCCATCGCGAGCAACGCGATGACCTGCAGCAGGTGATTTTGCACCACGTCGCGGATCGCGCCGACCTCCTCGTAGAAGGCGCCGCGTCCCTGCACGCCGAAGTTCTCGGCCATCGTGATCTGGATGTCGTTGATGTACTGGCGATTCCAGAGCGGCTCGAGGAAGGTATTCGCGAAGCGGAAATACAGCAGATTCTGCACCGCCTCCTTGCCGAGGTAGTGGTCGATGCGAAAGATCGACTCCTCGGGGAACACCGCGTGCAGCGTCCGATCGAGCGCTTGCGCCGACGGCAGGTCTCGCCCGAATGGCTTTTCGACGATGAGGCGCGCGTTCTCCGCGGCTCCCGCGCTCGCGAGTCCCTGGACAACGTCAGCGAACATGCTGGGCGGGATCGCGAGATAGTGGATCGGTCGGCGCGCCGCGCCGAGCGCGCTGCGCAGATTCTTGTAGGTCGCGGCGTCGGCGTAGTCGCCGTCGACATAGACGAGCAGCGACGAGAGCTTCTCGAAACTGCTCGCATCGAACTCCCCGCAGTGCTCGATGCTCTCGCGCGCGCGGCGGCGCAGCAGGTCGAGCGTCCAACCGTCGCGCGCGACGCCGATGATCGGGATGTCGAGGCCGTCGCGGCGGATCATCGCGGCGAGCGCGGGAAAGATCTTCTTGTAGGCGAGATCGCCGGTGGCTCCGAAGAATACGAATGCATCCGAACTCTGGGTGCCCATGGGCTTAAGATTCCAGCGGCCGCGTGCGCCGCAGTCGTTCGATTTCCGCCATGAGGTCGAGCACCAGTGCGACGCCCGCGAGATTGATCTCGAGGTCGCGCTGCAGGCGCAGCGCGATGCGCGCTCGGCGCAGTGCCTCGCCGCCGAACAGCCACTCGCCGGCCTCGTTCGCTTGGGCGGCGAGGATGCCCTCATCGACGAGTTCGACGATCCGACTCGCCTCCACGGTGCAAATTCGGCTCAAGTCGCGGATGCTGAGCACCATCGTGTGCTCGACGATCTCGCCCGAGAGAGCCTCAAACGGGGATTGCGTCATGAGTCCTCACACTCCCAAGTTGGCGCGTGGATTGAACGGCAGCGCGGCAGCCATCGCGAGATAGGCGGCCTTCGCCTTGTCGTCGTTCGCCGGCGGCAGCGCGATCTCGAGCACCGCGTAGAGGTCGCCGGGAGGGGTCGCGGGAATCCCGCGGCCGCGCAGCCGCAGCTTGCTGCCGGCATGTGAACCCGGCGGAATCTTGAGCTGCACCGGCCCGCCCGGCGTCGGAATCGCGACGCTCGCGCCGAGGCTCGCCTCCCACGGCGCCACCGGCAACGGCAGCACGAGATCGCGGCCCTCGACGCGGTAGTGGCGATGCGGCTGGAACTCGACTTCAATATACAGATCGCCCGCCGGTCCATGCTCGCCCGCCGGCGCACCTTGCCCCGGCAGGCGGATCGTCTGGCCCGCGAGAATCCCCTTCGGGATCTGGATGTTGAGCGTGCGCTCCTTGGATTCCAGGTGCCCGGTGGCGTCGAGCGAGGGAGACCGCAGCGTGAGCGTACGCTGGCCCCCGAGCAGGCTCGCCTCGAGGTCCAACGAGATTCGCGCGTGATGATCCGCACTGTGGCCGCCCCCGAAGCTGCTGCGCCCACCGCCGCGTCCCCGAGAGCCGAACAGCGATTCGAAGAAATCGCTGTAGGCGGCGTCCTGGTCGCCCGCACCGCTGAATTCGAAGCCCGAGCCCCAATCCGGCGGCGGCCTGAATTCCTCGCCGGGGCGCGGACCCTGGCCGAGCTGGTCGTAGGCCGCGCGCTTCTCGGGCGTCTTCAGCACCTCATAGGCTTCGCCAAGATCCTTGAAACGCGCCTCCGCGTCCTTTTCCTTGCTGACGTCAGGGTGAAACTTACGCGCGAGCTTGCGATAGGCGGTTTTGATCTGCGCTTCGGTCGCGTCGCGCGGAATGCCCATGATCTTGTAGTAATCCTTGAACTCCACCGATCACCCGCAGTATGAAAGTAGCGCCACGCCAGGCCCAAGAATACTATGGGCGCCTCCGGCCCGATCAACTATCCCCTGTAAGTTTTTTCCGACATCAGAGCTGGTACGCGACCGTCAGCAGGACACCCTCGGCGACATCGCGCCAGAGCGTCGGCGCGCGGTCATCGAACGGGACTGCATCAGCCATCAACGCGCCGATCCAGCTCGCGAGCCAGGTGATCTCGCGCGTGCCGTAGAGCACGAACGCCGATTCGTAGTTGAGCAGCAGGCTGCGCGAGTCGAGATTCGGCGAACCGCAGACCGCGAGCGCATCGTCGAACACGATGCCCTTCGCATGCACCATGTAGGGCAGCAAGTGGATCCCGGCGCCGGTAGCGCTCAGTGCACGCAGCGCCCGGCTGCGCGCGAAGTCGGCAAGGATGTGATTCGACGCGGCCGGCAGGCACAAATCGATGACGACGCCGCGCCGCGCCGCGAGACGCAGCGCGAGGCTCAAGCTCGCATCGGGCACGAAGTAGGGCGTGACCGCGATGATGCGCCGCTCGGCGTGGTAGCAAGCATCGAGCAGCAGCGCCTGGACGGTGTCCTCGGCTTGGTCGGGACCGCTCGGCAGGAATTGCACGCGGCCGAGGTCCTGCGCGTCGGCGTCGGCCGCGGGCGTGCCGGGAGCGCCGAGCGGCGCTGCGGGCATGCCGTGCGAGGCGACCCAATCGAGTTCGAACTGCCGCGCGGCGGCGGCCGCGACCGGCCCCTCGAGATCGAACGTGAGGTCGATCCAGGCCGGCTCGCCATGGACGCCGATGAAATACTCGGCCGCGAGATTTCTACCGCCGGCCCACAGCAGCCGATCGTCGGCAATCACCAATTTGCGGTGATTGCGCAAATTGCGCGGGCCGCTCGTGCTGCGCGCGAGCAGCGGGCTGAAGATCGCCGTCTCGATGCCGCCCGCATGCAGGCGCCGCAGCAGCTGCTTCGGCAGCTGGATCGCGCCGACGCCGTCGATCATCAGTCGCACGCGCACGCCGGCGCGCACGCGCGCGATCAGCGCATCGACGACCTCGCGACCGACCGGGTCCTTGCCGAGAATGTAGGTGCAGATGTCGAGGCGCTCGCGCGCCGCCGCAATCGTCGCGAACAGCGCCGCCATCGAGGCGGCGCCGTCCGCATGGAGTCGCAGCGGCGTGGGTTCGGATTCCGCGAGGCCGAAGCTCAAGATCAAGTCTTCGGCCCAATGTCGGCCGAGCGGACGGCAACTGCCCTTCGGCAGCGCTTTGCGGCTCAGTTTGCGGCGTCCGAACAGGATGTAGAGCGGCAGCACGAGATAGGGAATCGCGATCAAGCCGAGTACCCAGGCGATCGCGATCGAGGGCGGACGGCGCTCGCGCTCGACGCGCGTCGTCAGTACGTAAGTCAGCAAGCTCACGACGATGGCGAGCGAGTGCGTCGTGAGACGGGGGATCAATGCGCCGACCCAGCCGTTCACTTCGAGACCCGCTCAGGCGCCGACGTTGACGACGAGCTTGCCGAAATTGCGGCCCTCGAGCAGTCCGAGAAAGGCGCGCGGGGCGTTCGAGAGACCCTCGACGATGTCTTCGCGATACTTGACGAGGCCCGCATACAGCCATTTCGACATCTGCTCGCGGAACTGCGGAAACTGCTCACTGTAATCGTCGAAGATGATGAAGCCGCGCATCGTGAGGCGTTTGACGAGGATCGTGCGCATCAGCGTCGGCGTCAGATCGCTGATCGCGGCGCCGGCGCCGGCTTGGTATTGCGCGATGAGCCCGCAGACCGGCACGCGCGCGCGCGCGTTGAGCAGCGGCAGCACGGCCCGAAAGACCTTGCCGCCGACGTTTTCGAAGTACACGTCGACGCCCGCGGGGCAGGCGGCCGCGAGCAAGGCATTGAGCTCGGCGGAGTGGTGATCGATGCAGGCGTCGAATCCGAGTTCATCGACGGCCCAGGCGCATTTTTGCGCGCCGCCGGCGATGCCGACGACACGGCAACCCTTGATCTTGGCGATCTGGCCCACGACCGATCCGACCGCGCCGGTCGCCGCGGCGACCACGACGGTCTCCCCGGCACGCGGCTTGCCGATGTCGAGCAGTCCCATATAAGCCGTGAAACCCGGCATGCCGAGCACCCCAAGCGCATAGGACGGGCGCGGCATCGCGGCGGGCAGCTTTACGAGTCCCGCGCCGTCCGAGACCGCATATTCCTGCCAGCCGCTCATCGCGAGCACCATTTCACCGGCGGCGAAGCCGGGATGGCGCGACGCCTCGACGCGCGAGACCGTGCCGCCGGTCATGACGGCGTCGATCGCGACCGGTGCCGCGTACGAGGGCGCATCGCTCATGCGGCCGCGCATATAGGGATCGAGCGACAGCCATAGCGTGCGCAGTAGCACCTCGCCGTCGTTCAAACCCGGCAGCGGCACCGCTTCGAGCCGGAAATTCTCGAGCGCGGCGCTCGCGCCGGGGCGCTGCGCGAGTACGACGCGGTGATTGAGCGCGGCATCCGTCATGATGGACTCTTCCTCGGGGCTACGGCAGCGTGCCGACGAGCGCGCCGACCGAGGCCGTGATCGCCATCGCGAGCGCGCTCCAGGACACGACCCGCACGGCGCCCTTGACGATGCTCGCGCCGCCGACCTTGGCCGCGAGTCCGCCGAGCACGAGCAGACACAGCAGCGAGGCGACGACCGTCGATCCCAACAAATACGGCTGCGGCGCGAGGATGGCGACCGCCAAGGGCATCGCTGCGCCGATCGCAAAGCTGCTCGCGGAGGCAATTGCCGCGAGCACCGGGCGGGCACTCGTGGTGGCTGAAAATCCGAGTTCGTCGCGCGCATGCGAACCGAGCGCGTCATGCGCCATCAGTTGATCGGCGACCTGCCGGGCGAGCGCTTTGTCGAGCCCCCGGCGCATGTAGATATCGGTCAATTCGAGCTTTTCGCCCGCAAAATCGGATTCCAGCTCGGCCTTTTCCTGCGCGAGCACGGCGGCTTCCGTATCGGCTTGCGAATGCACCGAAACATATTCACCGGTCGCCATCGACATGGCGCCCGCGACGAGCCCCGCGATGCCGGTCAGCAGGATGCTCGAGTGCGATGCGTGCGCCGCCGCGACACCGACGATCAGGCTCGCGGTCGAGACGATCCCGTCATTGGCGCCCAACACCGCGGCGCGCAGCCAGGCGATCCCGCCGAGATTGTGAGCTTCGTGACCGCGAGGACGCATGTGAATCGGCTTCCCTTCTGCGAACTCGAGATTCTAACCTGTTTGAAGATGCCCGGGCGCGATTCGAGGCGCGCCCATCGCCGGCACCGCGCCATCCGCCGCGGCCGCGCGCCGCTGCAAAACTCTCAACTCCGATTCGATCTTGGCCCGAAGATCAGCCACAAGATGAACCCCGCGACCGGCAGCAGGATCACGACCACGGTCCAAATCACTTTTTTCGCCGTGTCGGAATTGCTTTGAAAAATATTGATGACGGCCCATACATCGGCGATCAGTACGATGAGACCGCCAAGACCTTGATAGCGCATGCGGAATCCTTGGGTGAAGCGGGCGAGAGGCGCCGACCGCCGCGACGATAGCCCGAATCCGGGCGGCCTTCCATATTGGCGCGTTCGCACCGTGAATCGCACGGCATCGACCGGACCGGCGGCGCGATGATTGGAATCATTCGCATTGCGCGTTGGCGCCACATTGCGCGAGGCGGAAGAACGCGAAGCGCTATTTGAGCAGCAGCAGCAACCCCGCGGCCGCGCTCAAGGCAAGCACGATTTCCTCGAACAAGCGCTGATTGATCCGCGGCAGCAGCCAGCGCCCCATGAGCGCGCCCGCGAACACCAGCGGCGCGAGCACCAAGTTGAACCCGAAGCTCGTCGTCGTGATGAGTCCGAGGTTCACCATGAACGGCACCTTGAACAGATTCAGCAGGCAAAAGAACACCGCGGCGGTGCCCACGAACTCCATTTTGGGAAGACGCATCGAGATGAAATAAATCGCCATCAGCGGTCCGCCCGCGTTTGCAACCAGCGTCGTGAAGCCGGCCACGACCCCGACCGCGGCGCCGACCCCCCAGTGCGCGAGCGCCGGGCTCTGCTCGGCAGGCGACTTGCGCCAGCGCAGCCAGTAGCTCAAGGCCGCGAGACCAACGATGATCGCGCCGATCAGGAGGCGCGCGGTGTGATCGCTGATCAGGCGCATCGCGACGTAGCCGAGCACGACCCCGGCGGCGGTCCACGGAAAGAGTTTGCCGAGATGCTTCCATTGCATGTGGCGCCGGTAGGAATACACGGCCACGAAGTCGCCGAAGATCAAGAGCGGCAGCACGATCCCGGTTGCCTGTTTCGTGCTCGGAAACACGGCCGCGAACAGCGCGACGAACAGCACGCTGAGGCCCGTGATCCCGGTCTTGGAGATACCCACCATGAGCGCCCCCATGGCCGCAACCGCCCACTGCCATGGTCCGAAGCCCAGGGTTTCGTTTAGCATGCGCGACATTATCCCGAAGCGACCCGCATCGATGACAAATTTGTATCAGCAGACCGCGGCGCCGGCCGCACCGGCGCCGCCGCTCGTGGGCGATGCACGTGCTGATGTGGTGGTCGTCGGCGGGGGGCTCACGGGCTTGTCGACCGCGCTGCATTTGGCGGAGCGCGCGGTTCGCGTCGTGCTGCTCGAGGCCGAGGAGCCCGGCTTCGGCGCCTCGGGGCGCAACGGCGGCCAGGTCAATCCAGGGCTCAAACACGATCCCGACATCGTCGAACGCGATTTCGGCGCCGAACTGGGCGCGCGCATGGTCGCATTTGCGGGCAGCGCGCCGGCGTTCGTGTTCGATTTGATCGCACGCCTCGGGATCGGCTGCGAACTGGTTCAGTGCGGCACGCTGCGCGCAGCGGCGCATCCGAAACACCTCGTGAAGCTCGAGAGCACCGCCGAGCAGCATCGGCGCCGCGGCGCTCCCGTCGAATTGCTGGACGCGGAAGCGGCGGCGCGCGTCACCGGCACCAACCGCTATGCGGGCGCGATGCTCGATCGGCGGGGAGGTGCCTTGAATCCCTTGAGCTACTCCCGCGGGCTCGTGCATGCGGCGCTGGCCGCCGGCGCGCAGATCCATGGCGCTACGCGTGCGCTTAAGATCGAGCGGGTGGGCCGTGACTGGCGCGTGCAAACCGCGGCGGGCAGGGTGACGGCCCCGCAAATCGTGCTCGCGACCAACGGCTACACGGATGGGCTGTGGCCGACGCTCGAGCGCAGCATCGTACCGCTGTTCGGCGCGATCGCTGCAACCGAGCCGCTCAGCGAGGCGGTTGCGAGCGCCGTCATGCCCGGCGGCCAGGTGCTCTACGAGGTCGGCACCGTGACGGTCTATTACCGGCTCGATGGCGCACGGCGCTTGCTGATCGGTGGTCGCGGCCCGATGCGCGAGATCCGCGCGGCGACCGACATCCCGCACATCGTCAATTACGCGGCGCGGCTCTGGCCTGCGCTGTGCACCGCTCGATGGACGCACGGCTGGGGCGGGCGGCTCGGATTTACCGCCGATCAGTACCCCCACGTGCACGAGCCCGCCGACGGCGTGCTGATCTGTCTGGGCTACAGCGGACGCGGAGTTGCCATGGGCAGCGCGATGGGCGCGGCGATCGCGGCGAGAATTCTGGATCGCGCACGGGAATTCCCGCTGCCGATCACCGCGATCAAGCCGATCGCATTTCAGCGCTATTGGCCGGTCACGGTGCCGGCCGCGATCCTGATCGCCAGGATCGGGGATGCGCTCGGGCTCTAGCGCCCGCGATCAATTGTCGGTGTAGTAGCGGCGCAGCCGGTGCAGGTCGATGACGACGTCGAAGCGCTGGCCCACGGGCAACTTCGGGCCCGTCGCGAACTCGTAGCGCGCCTCGATATTCGCGATCTCCGGATGCAGATCGTGGATTGCCCGCTTGAACATCTCGCGCGGAACCCACTCGGAATTCGACGACAGCGAGCCGAATTCGTCGTGGTAAATCGTCGCCGTCGAGATATCCGCAGGCGTCGAAGCGATCGCGAAAATCCGGGGGCGCGGGGCTCCCGCTTGCAGCGGCAGTTGCACGCGCTTGGCGCCGTCGACGATGATTTCCCACTCGTTGCCCTGCGGCACGGCGATCAAGGCATAGGCGTGGTGTTGGGCGGTCAGGAAGGCAACCCCGAGCGCGAAGCCCGCGATCGCGCGACGCGAGTTCGTGTCGAGCTCCTTGATCAGCGCATTCACCGAGGCAATCAGGAACAGCAGCAGTACCGCGGTCATCGCAAGGATCGTGCGGTAGGTCGAATAGCGCTCGGAGGCCACGAGGCTCACGAGGCAGGCGAACACCGGCAGGCCGCAGAGCGCTGCGATCCAGACGAGTCCGCGCTCTCGGCCGTGGCGGCGCCATTCGAGCACGACGCCGGCGATGAGCACGAGGACCGCGACCAAGACACAGGTCTGGTAGAGCAGGTGATCGCGATGATTGTTGTCGTTGAGCACGAACAGGCTCAGCGCATTCGGCAGGGTTTCCTGCATGAACCAATCGAGCTTCGAACCCCATTGCTGTTCGAATGCGATGCGGCCGGATTTGACGAACACGCCGCTCGCATAGAGCGCGCTCATGATCCCGTAGGCAAGTCCCAATGCGGCCGCCATGAAGCCGAGATGGATTCCCACCCAGCGCACCGTGTGTTTCGCGCGGCGCTCGCGCTGCGCGATCACGGCCGCTGCGAGCGGCACCACGTAGAACATCGCGCTCGGCTGATAGATCAGGAGGCAAACCACCATGATCGCGAGCGCGACGCCCCATTGCGCGAGCGAGCGGCCGAGCGTGTTGCCCGGGGTCAAGCCGCCTTCGGCTGCGAAAAATCCGCCGATCGCAAGCAAGGCCGTCACCGCGTAAGGCCAGCCGACCGCCCAGCTCGCAATCACCTGAGAGGAGGGCACCAGCGCGACCAAGAGCGCAAAACAAAGGCTCGAATAGAACGTCCAACCGTACTGGCGCAGCGCACGAAACATCGCGAACGCGATCGCACCCAATAGCAGGGTTGCCCCGAAGCGCATCCACTGCAGATTCTGCACGCTCGAGGTCAGCCCATAGGTGGTGCGCAACAGCAGTCCGTAGATCGGACGCGCGTGCGAGGCGCAGAATTTGAGCACCGCGCCGGGCTCCTCGTGCGCTTCGCGCAGATTCGAGTAGTCGTCGCGGAGCCCGAAGTCGTGAAACGTCGTCGGCCAGTAGGCGAGCAAGGGAACGAGGAAGAACAGCGCCGTCAGCAGCCAGGTCCGGTGCGCCGCGCGGCTCGTGCTCGCGGCCGTCGCACTCGGACTGATCGTGATCTCATTGGCGCCGACGCTCACCGAATCGGCGACCGCGATCGCCTCTTGCGCCAATATGGTCTTTTCGATGCTGCTCATAGGTTCCCGATTGATCAAGACTCGAATGGTGCGGTGCATCGAAAGGTCGCCGTGATCTCGGCCGCTACAATGCAACTGCAGTGGATTCTATATGGGGGTTCGACAGGAAATCTGTGGCGGGCGCCGACAAACTTCGTTAAATATCTGTTAGATGCGCAGCCCCCCGGTGCCCAGTTCCATGAGCTGCGTCCCATCTTGAAGAGGCGGTTTCGGGCTAGCCTGCAGGCCTACAGGAACCGCATCCCTTATGTATTACCGCCTCGCAACGCTCGCGTTGATCATGCTGAGTTCGGCTAGCGCCGAAGCGGCGGTAAAAATCTATTCCTATGTCGATGCGGAAGGGCAGCGCCATTACACCGACATTCCCGACAACAGCCGGTATCGGCTGCTGCATTTGTCGCCGCATGATTTGACCGAGAGCGGTCAATATTATGACCCGATGCTGCTCGCCCGCTCGAGCCAGTACGACCCGATCATCGAGCGGGCGGCCGCCTCGGCTTCGGTCGAGTCGAACCTGCTGCGCGCCGTGATCGTGGTCGAATCGGGCTTCAACTCCCATGCACTCTCGAAGCGCGGCGCTGTGGGCCTCATGCAGCTCATGCCGGCCACCGCGATGCGCTTCGGCGTCTCCAATCCCTACGATCCGCGCCAGAATGTGCACGCGGGCGCCCAATACCTGAAGTTCCTGATCGAGCGCTTCGGCCACGATATTCGCCTGGCGCTCGCGGCCTACAACGCCGGCGAGCAGGCCGTCGATCGCAACGGCGGGATCCCGCCGTTTTCGGAGACCCAGGCCTACGTGCCGAAGGTATTGAGAATCTTTCACTTCCTCGAGGGTCAGGCGCGCACGACTTGAAGTCGCCCGGGCGCCCCCGCCAAGAAAAGCGCAATTCGCGACTCGGTTCGGCGATCGGATTCGACCGAACTTCTTTTGACATAACGTCTTGAAATGTGCGCCAATCGTCACTTTTTTTGACCGACAGTTGGATTATCATACGTTTGATGACGATTTGATTGGGTTACTTGGCCACGTCCGATTTATTGCTGAGGTTTCGAATACATGTCTAAGACTGGATCACTAATTGCTGCGTTCGCCATATTGGCACTGTCGTCCGGCATCGCTTCGGCATCACCGACATCCAGCGGCTGTGGGCGCGGCGGACCGATCATCGAGTGGGTCGACAACTTCTTCGGCATCACCCCGGATTGCGGCCAGGGCGGCGGCGGTACGCTTCGGGCGCCCGAGATTGATCCGGCCTCGACGATCGCCGGCGTCAGCTTGCTGCTTGGTGGCTTGGTCGTTTTGCGCGGTCGCAAAGCGCGCGCGTAATTCGCTGACTGCGGCACGACGGTGCCGAGGTGCGCGGCGCATCGAAGCCCGCGCCTTCGATCCGCCCGCCATACCCTGGCGGGCGATAATCTTTCCATGAGCCTCGCGCAAGACGACGATTACGTCAGCGTGTTTCGCGGAACGCGCGCGGCCGCGTCGGAATTCGGGCTCGTTCTCGAAGCCAAAGGCATTCCGTATCAGTCGATCGTGCTCGAGCGCGAATGGGTCTTGGCGGTCACGCCCGACTTGGCTCAACAGGCACGATACGAACTCGAGCGTTACGCGGAAGAACGTCTGGTCAAGCGCGAGCGCGAGCCGTCGTTGGTTCCGTTCGAGGGCGCCGGCCTGGGTGCGATCGGCTATGCATTCGTCCTGCTCGTCGTCGCGTACTGCGCCGGCGCGAGCCTGTTCACGGCCGACTGGTTCAGTATCGGCGCGCTGGATGCGTCCCGGCCCGCGAATCAACAATGGTGGCGCGCGTTCACGGCGCTCAGCTTGCATGCGGGCCCCGAGCACCTATTTGGGAATCTATTCTTCGGAATCGTCGCGGGCGGACTCTGCAGCCGTCTGTTGGGGCCGGGCGTCGCCTGGCTCAGCATACTCATGGCCGGAGCGGGCGCGAATCTGCTCGAAATCTGGATCGCGCCGATCGGGCATCGCGCGGTCGGTGCCTCGACCGCAGTATTTGCGGCCTTGGGCCTGCTCGCTGGATTCGCGTCGCGACAACGCTTGAACTTGCGTGAGCGCTGGCTCTATCGATGGGCGCCGCTGATTGCCGGTGCCTCGCTGCTCACGCTGCTGGGCGCGGGAACGGGGACCGAGCACGTTGACGTACTCGGCCATCTGCTCGGGTTTCTCGCCGGCGTCGTGGTCGGCTGGGCACACGCCCAGGCTCGGATGCCGCGTAGCCGAGGCGCCGGACTGCAGATCGCAGCAGGAGCGGTTGCGGTGGGACTGCTCAGCGCGGCCTGGGCCTTGGCGTTGCACTATGGCCGGGCATGAGCAAGCCCGCCATCCGATGAGTGCTTAGGATCGTCCCGTATTCCCTCGGGACGCGAATTTTCGGGATGCAATGTAATCGAGCCAGTTGCGATAGATCTGTGCCGCCGGCGCGAGCCAGGACGCCTCGATCGAGGCTGCCAGGGCCGCAAACGGGAATGCGGCGAGCGGCCGCGCAAATTCTCCAGCGCGCAGCCCGCGCTCAAATTCCGCGACCAGCGCCTGCGCGTCCGAGCCGAAATAGCCGGGTGGGGCGCGCGGACACTCTGGATACTCGCCGCTGATGAAGCGGCCCATATCGCGCTGGTATTCCTTGAGCAGCGTTCGTTCTTCGTATTCTGGGTGGCCCTGGAAGAAGACCAGCAGGCTCCGGCGTTGCTTCACGAAGCTGTCCGCCTCGCGCTGGGCCGATTCGGTCAACACTTGATAGCCGGACGCAAGCAGCGCATCGAGCGGCAAATTATTCCAGCGCGAATGGGGAATACGGATTTGCGCGCCGAGGTGTTGGGTCAGGATGTGCGCTTCGCGAACGCGCTGCTCAAAGACGCCGAATCGTTTCGCCTCGAGCCGCTCGCGTGCGATGCCGTCCAGATGCAGCACGGCCGCGTGCGCAGCAAGACAGGACCAGGCGCTCGAAATCAAATTGGCATCTGCGTAGTCGATGAGTTCGACGAGGCGAGCCCAGTAAGGCTCATCCGACAATACCGCGGCCTTCGGCTCGGTGCCGGTCACGATGACGGCATCGGGCGCATGGTCGAGTAGTTGTTCCAAGGGCCAGTAGCGCGCGGCAATTCGGGCCTTTGCCTCGGATCCCCGCGGCACCTCAGGCAGCGAAGACAGTCGCAGGATCACGTGCCGCTCGCCCGCCGCGGAATTCAGCAGCCCCCTGAACTGGGCTTCGGTGCCTTCCAGCGCGGAATCCGGCATGTTGTTGATCAAGCCGATCACGAGACCGCCGGAGCGCTCGGCAGCCAGCGGCGCGGGAGCTTCCTGATTGGCAGTCGGTCGGGATTGCAATTCCAGAGGCACTTCGCGCTCCCATGACGGTCCGCTAAACCCAGGATTCGATGTGTAGTCGGATGCGAAAATTGTAGACGAGCGGGATCGGCGGATTCTCGACAATTCTGCTGATTGGATCACGGAATCGACGTGCCCATCATTCATCCTGGTTGCAGCATTGGCATCGCGCTACACTATCCTTAGGATCCCTGGATTATCGGGATAGGTAATTTCTGAAATATCATGGACTTGCAATACCCGATCGACGACTACAATCTTGATGAGTTCACTGCCGTGGCGGCGGGTTTTGGGCAGAACGACTTTGGATTTGTGGTCACTCCGAACGTCGATCATTTGATTCGCTATCACGATGATCCCAGCTTTCGCGCCCAATATGCGGCGGCGACCTATGTGTTGCTCGACAGCCGATTTCTGTCGCATGTCTTCCGCATCACCAAGGGCGTCAGCGTCAAAGTTTGCCCGGGCAGCGATTTGACGGCGCGGCTCTTCGATCGGGTCATCGCTTCGGATGATCGTATCGTGTTGATCGGGTGCAGCGATGAGCAGGCCCATCTGCTCGCGACTCGATACCGATTGACGCAATTGAAGCACTACAATCCCCCGATGGGTTTTCTTCGCGACCCGCAGGCCGTCGAGCAATGTCTGCAATTCGTCGAAGCGCACAGCCCGTTCCGTTTCTGCTTTCTGGCCGTCGGTGCTCCGCAGCAGGAGACCCTCGCTCAAAAGCTCAAGGCGCGCGGCGTCGCGCGCGGCATGGCTCTATGTATCGGCGCTTCGGTCAACTTCATTACAGGCGTTGAACGCCGCGCGCCCCAGTGGATGCAGAGACTCGCGTTGGAATGGTTGTTTCGGCTCGCCAGCAATCCCGGTCGACTCGCGAGGCGCTACCTCGTGCGAGGACCGCGGGTCTTTTCCCTGCTGCGCCTCACCAATGTGAAGGCTCGAACCCAAAACCGCATGCCTGCGCCCTTTGCGACGATCACCGCCCCTGCGGATACGCCAGAATCGATCTGACGATTCACTGGGCGTGATCAATTCACTCTCAAAATAACAGCTCTTCGGATGAATTTAGGGTGACTTTCATGATAGTTTGCCGCACGTTATCGCGTGACGGGATGTTCCTATGATCGCAGTTGGGGCCGGCGGAAACGGCATTTGGAGGCCGATCCTGGTGCTTGTCGTTGCGTTCGCATCGGGAGCGGCGTACGGCCAATCCGTGTTTCTGCCCTACGCGTCGACGCAATACGAATACAACAACAACGTTTTCGCTCTACCGAATTCAACGGCGGCATTGGCCGCCAGCGGGGACTCGAGGCTGGGCGATTCGGATTTGAGAGCCGTTGCCGGCATCGACGAAAGCTATTTGCTCGGACGTCAGCGCTTCTACGCGACCGTCGAGGGCCGCTACATCGACTACGAACATTTCGGCTATTTGAGCCACGCCGAATATCTCGCGAAGCTGGGACTCGACTGGAAGCTTTCGAACATTTTCGACGGAACATTGCTCGACAGCATCGAACAAGTGATGGCGCCGTTCGCCGATCGCAACACCCAGACGCAATTGGCGTTGAATCTCGATCGCCACTCGATCGCCAAACTCAATGTGCGCATTGCGCCGGAATGGCGCTTGGAAACGGCTGTCGACTACCATGATTTGAGCTCGCCGATCCAGAATTATCCGGATTACGGCCTGACCGAAACGACGAGCCACGTGGCACTGAAGTATCTCGGCGTAGCGCAATTCACGTACGGGTTGTCGGCCGACTATCTAGACGGCAAGTTTCGGAATGCCCCGGTTCCCGGCAGTTATACGCAAAGCAACATTGACTTGACGATGACTTACCAGGCCACCGGACTGTCGTCCTTCAATGCCACCGTGGGCCACACGCAGCGCGACCAGGGGCAGGGCCAAGGCAACATATCGGAGGCCACGGGAGAACTGGGGTACACCCGACGGCTCGGCGGCAAGACCTCGATTCATTTGGATTATTTACGAGCGGTCAATAGCTACATCGGAGCCGGTGGATCCGAACTCGACTCGGCGATCAGCGCTTCGATCAACTATCAGTGGACCTTCAAGACTGGAGTCTCGTTCGGCTATCAGCATACGACATCGGACTTCTTGGGGCAGACGATTCCCGGATCAGACGCGCTCGGGCGCAAGGATACGACCCAGGGTGCTTGGCTCAGAATCAACTATCAGGCGCTTCGCTGGCTGTTGATTCAGCCCTATGTCAATTATCAGCGCCGCGTTTCGGACGTGGAATTGTTCGGGTTCACGGGTACGACCGTCGGAATTCAATTGCTCGCGAAACGCCCCGCGCCCCCGCAACGCTAGCGATCGGCGAGCGTCGCGGCGGCGGCGCTGATCTCCTGCGGGCGCTGGGACAGTGTTTTCTTCAAGTACTCGGCGGTACGCAGGGCGAGTGCCACCAGCGTCAAGGTCGGATTCGCCTGGCTCGACGTCGGGAAGGTCGCGGCGCTGCTCACGAGTAGATTGTCGACGCCGTGCACGCGGCAGTTTGGATCGACGACGCTGGTCGCGGGATCCTCACCCATGCGCGTGGTGCCGATATGGTGACCGCCGTACGCTCCGTAGCGTGTTATCTCGAATTCCACGGTCGACGGATCATAGTCGAAGCTGCCGACCGCAGATCGCTCGAAATCCTCGCGCAACAGCTGCAGCGAACGGCGCACGGTATCGACATCGCCCTCGGTGTAGCGCCAGTCGATATTGAGCCGCGGCATGCCGAGCGCGTCGGTCTCCGCTCCCAGGCTGACGCGGCTCGCGAAATTGGGCTGCTGTTCCGCGTGAAAATCGAGACTGTATAGATTCGCTTTCGACTTGATGATGATCGAAGGGAACTTCCGCTCCGCCAATTTCCGGTCGCGCAGCATGTGCCAGCCGAACGCGGCCAGATCCCAGGGTCGGGCCGACACATTGCGTGCGTGCCGCCACCAAGCCGGCCATGTCTGGCGCTCCTCGCCATGCAGGCGCTTGCCGTATTCATAGGAAATGAATGCCTTCCCAAGATACAGGGCGGAGAGGACCGCGTGATGGTGCGCCGGGTCGGTAATGCGAGGATGGTGCAGCCGTGCGATGAAATTACCGAGCTGCTGGGCACGCTGGACTTGCGGCTTGAGCGCAAAACGGCGCCGACAGTAAATCCCTTCGTTTGACAGCTGGTAGCCGTGATGGACTGCATCCAAAGGACGCGAGATCTTGATCGATCCGATCGTTCCCGCCAGATGACACATGTAATAACGGCCGACCAAATCGCGCTCGTTGCCGATTCCCCGGGGCTGCACATCGCGGCTTGCGAGCAGCAGGCGCGCAACCTCGAGGCCGCCCGCGGCGAGCACGAAGTGGGACGAGCATGCGCGAAGCCGCTTGCCGCCCAAGGTCTGAATCTCGAGCGATTCGACTCGATGCCCGTCGGCTCGCAGCTGAACATTTGTGACATTGGCGTGCAGCAGAACAGTAATGTTCTTTGCGGCCCTCAGCTTGTGTCCATAGCGCGCGCCAAAATCGGTTGGGCAACTGAATCGCTCCAGTGTATTGGAGGTGAAATAATCGCCCTCGAACCCCTCGATGATCGGTCGATCGCGGTCTCCCAAAGCCTGCTCAGCCGAGTAGCTGAATTCGCCGGCCTCGCAGACACGATTCGCGCGTTCGTAGTAGGGGAGCAAGGATTGGTAGTCAAACGGCCAGCCGCTGCTTGGAACGTAGCTGCGCGCTTCGAAATCGATGGCGTCGAATGGCATGCAACGACCGCCCCAGATTGTCGTGGTGCCGCCGAAACGGCGTTCGCGGTATCGATGCGGTGGGCTATGCAGCCTTTCGTCGGCGACAGTCCCTTCGTAAAGGGCTTGCGCATCCGGTTCCGCCCCTTCACCGCCCGACTCCAGCACCAGCACCTCGAGCTTGGTATCGATGAATTGCAATGCCATTGCAATTCCCGCGGCGCCTGCACCGACTATGCACAAATCGGCGGACAATACCTTGGCGTCAGGAATCTCTCGGGCATCGATGATCATGTCGGTCCGTCTGAGGGGGCGTCGCGGCCGCTCGCTTTACCACTATCGGTCAACATCGTTATGAAACCACCCTCTAGAAGAGCCTTGGTATTTCCAACTGACGGCATCGAAGCCCGCGGTCGGGCGCGGGGGCTTGCACTTTGTGTTGGGACTTCGGTCAACTCGCGGCACGCCGCGCAAGGCCGCGCTTCGCCTTCGGCGCAATGAATCGAAATTGCGCGGCTATCGCGCTCGGCGCATCGCCCCGCGCATCACCAATAGCAACCTTGTTCGACCTTGACGACCGTGGATGGCGCCTCGTCGCCGCTCGGCCGCACCCAGGCCGGAGTCTGCAGGTCCGCTAGCAGGCGGTCTCGGTCCCAGCGCTTGCCGTAGACGCCGAACAGAATCTGGGTGTGGCCGCCGAGATGGAAGCCGATGCGCCCGCGCGCTTTCGCATGCGCCACCAACGGTACGGAAAGGCCGCCGGCACCGACCAGCATCACGTCGTAGGGAGCCTCGTCGCATTCCTTGACGAGAGCATCGTATCGTTCGCGCCAGTTGGCGTGCAGCGGCGGGACGAGACCCGGACTCAACGGCATCCTCACAGCCCGCAGCTCGCAGGGCGGCATGATGGTCTGGTCGCGCCATATTTCCTCACGGCGCTTGAACTGTGAGATCACGCTTCTGGCGAACGGTGTGACCACCAGCACCCGCTTGCCGGCGAGCGCCGACGACCATGGCCTCGGGTGTCTCCAGGACTCAAATGAACGCAAACGCACGAGCGGCCGGTGCGCGACGCGGCTGATGATCTCGCTTTCGCCGGGATGCCCCCAGGCGGCGAGGATGTCGAGCGTGTCGACGGATTCGAGGAACAATTTGCAGAACGCATCGAGGTGGGTACGGTCGGGCGGGTGGATGCCCACGTTCACGAGCAGCTGCTGGCGCAGCACCGGTGAGTAGTCGCGGCCGCGCAGGTAGCAGACCACCGCTTCCGCTTCGAGGGACCCGATCTTGCCGAGTCCGAGGGGCCCGCCACCGCTGATGGCCTGCCGCACGATGTCGTTGCCCCGCGATGCATTGAATGTCATGTCCCGACGAAACTGCAGCACCCGCAGCTCGTTGACAACGTCCTTGGTCGCCCGGTACGGCGGATTCAGTGTGTTCCACAGCTTCGGGTGTTCGCGCAGCCGTTGCGCGATACCTCGGCGGACATTGGCTAACCACTCCATTACGGATCCACTACTCAGCGTGACCTTTAACCGGAGCACGATACCATCTCGGGGCTTGCACACAAAGTGCATCGGCCGCGATTGACTCAGCTGCGCTTTACCATAACGGCCGCCGCCGCATGCCAAAAAAACTGTGGCGGTCGGGGATGGCGGAGTCGTCAGCCTATGTGTTCGCAATCCGCCGCTGCTGCCCCATGTTGAGCCTCGGACTCAGCGCTCGAATTCCAAGATGGTGCATTACGATGCATTACATTTCCGTTACCGGCGGCGCGGCGGCTGAATCCGGCGGGCGGCCGATTCAGTCGGTTGGGAATTCAGGCAAGAGGCGCGGCTAATATTTTGCGCCAGCCAGATACCAAGCCGCGGTGACCTTGAGCCCCTCTTCGAGGCTCGTCCATCGCAGGTCGAGATCCTGCTCGGCACGGGACACGACCATGCCGATCCGATGTCGACAAAGCTCCAGAAGCCACGGGCGAATCGGAGGCGGCGGCGAGATTCGACGCGCAATTCCCAGGCGGCCGACGAGTTCCAGTAACTTGAGCGGCGGCGCGAAACAATGCAGTTCCATCGTGAGGCGAAAGCGCGAGATACGGCGCACCGGCAAGGCGCCCAAGGCTTTCGCATACAGCGAAAAATAATCGTTCCAGCTCGGCACCGACGGGATCCCGAGATTGAATATTCGCCCCTCGATGCCGGATGTATGCAGCGCCTGCACGGCCGCACTCGCAACGTCATCGACGTAGATGAGGTTGCAAAGCCCCTCGCCAGCCTCGCCCAAATCGCCGAGGCGTCGGCTGCACAACAGGCGCGCGATCCGATCACTCCACCACGGACTTCGCGGGCCGTAGACGATTCCCGGTCGCAGCGTTACCACCGATTCGCATTCGCCGGCGAGCTTTTCGGTTTGCAGCTTCGCGGCTGAATAGGGACCCAAATCGCCGCGCGGTGAAACGGTCTCATCAACCATCCCCTCAATCGATCCATAGGCGGCGAGACTACTCAAGTGGACAATTCGAGGAGCGGGGCGGAGCTGCGCGGCCGCGGCGAAAAGGCTCTTTGCGCTCGAGATGATCGCACTGGGACTTCCGGCGATGCAGTTGACCACACCGGTTACACCCGCCAGAGCGCGCCGCATCGCGTCTTGGTCGGTCGCGTCCAGCACACGGGCGTGGACATTGCCGGCCGGATCGATGCGAACCGGGTTGCGGCCGGCCGCCGTGACGGTCAGCGAATTATCGCGGGATAATTGCGCCACGACGCGCCGACCGATGAAGCCGTTAGCGCCCAGCACCAATACCTGCCGGCTCATCGCATGACTGCGCGGGCGCGGTCAATCATCCCGCGAACCGAGAGTCCAGAAACCAGCGCGCGGTCGACCCGAGCGCAGCGTCGATATCTCTGAAGCGCAGGGGAAGTTGGCTCTCGGCACGCCTGGTATCGAGCCGGATCTCCTGTCCCATCAATCTGACCAGGGATGGCGGAATCGGCGGTGGTAAGAACGCCGCGTCGAGTTTGCAGATGCGACAGAGAATTTCCGCGATCTTCAACGGAGGCGCAAGCAGCTTGCCCTCGATTTGCAATCGTCGCCGGGATATTCGGCTGACCGGTGCCGCATTGAGGTGTGTGCCGTACCTGACCAAGAACTCATTCCAGGTCGGTGGATCCGGCGTCGACAGATTGAATACCTTGCCGTCGAGGCTGGGGTCCTCGAGAGCCCGAAGGATTGCCTGCACGACATCGCCGACATGAACGACATTGCAGAAGCCATCGCCGGCGGCGCCGAGGTCGCCCAATCGATGCGCCAAGAGCAGCCTCGCAATGCGAATGCTCCATTGTTCACTTCCCGGTCCGAATACGCAGCCCGGACGGAACATGACGGCACGAGGATAGGCGCCAATCGACTCCTCTGCGGCCACTTTTGCCGCGGAATAGGGACCGAGATCGCCCCGCAACGGTGCCGTCTCATCGATGAGGCCCACGGCGCTGCCATAGACCGACATCGTGCTGAGATGCACAATTCGTGGGGCCGGTGTCACACGTTCCGCTGCCGCGATCAGCGCCTTGGAGGCGCTCACGATGGTGGCGGCATCCCCGGCCACGCAATTGACGACGCCGGTAACGCCCTGCATGGCTGCGAACACCGATTCGGCGAGGGTCGCCTCGACCGTGCGCTGCTCGAATTGATCCTTGGGGAGTGCCCGCGGCTTACGGACGGCGAGGATCGGCGTCGCCCAGTCGGTCGAGGCAAGACCAGCGACGACCTCTCTGCCAATGAATCCATTGGCGCCGAGCACTAGAATGGATTGCTTCATTGGCGGTCCAACACGGAGAAATCGCGGCCCTTCGAATCTCGAAACCAGGGTGATGCGCTTTTCCAGAAAATTACGTGGCCGCTGCGGATATGTCAATTTTCGTGCGCTTCGAGAGAATAGCACGCTTTACCGGCGTGATGGCTGCGGCTACAGTCGCTCGGATCTTTCGCCTCGTTGTGCTAGTGTTGTCGTTAACACAATGACCGTGAGTCCGCATGCCTGACCACTTCGACGTAGTGATCGTCGGTACCTCTTTCGCCTCCTCATTCTTCTTGCTGCGCTATCTCGAACACGCGTCGCCCACGGCGAAGATTCTAGTGCTCGAGCGAGGCAATGAAGATACCAAGGGCTGGCAGCTGACCAATCGGCGCCACTCGAGCATCGAACCCGAAGAGGTTTTTGAAAACGACAACCCGTTCAAGGAGTGGTACACGAGTCCCGGATTCGGCGGGAATTCAAAGTGCTGGATGGGCGGCACGACGCGGATGATGCCGGGGGATTTTCAGCTCCGGTCACGCTATGGGGTGGGAACGGACTGGCCGGTCTCCTATGACGAACTCGAGCCGCACTATTGCACCGCAGAACAGGTGATGCTGATATCCGGGCCGAGCGACAGCCCGATGCGCCGATCGATGCCGTTCCCATTGCCGCCACATCGTTTCTCGGACCCCGACGCGCTCCTCAAAAAGCATTTTCCCGACGGCTGGTATCAGATGGCGACGTCGAGGGCGAGCGTCGCCACGGGCAAGCGAGGCGTTTGCTGTTCGACCGGCTACTGTTCTCTGTGCCCGGTTGACGCGAAATTCACGATTCAAAATGGTTTGGCTCAGCTCTATCAGGATTCGCGGGTCGAGCTGCGGTTGCGTTCAGAGGTGCAGACGATCGAAACCGCGGCAGGCGTTGCGCAAGGGGTGACCTACCTCAGCGAGGGCAGGCTCAATCGCGCAACCGGCGACCTGATTATTCTCGGAGCCAGTGCTCTATTTAATCCTCACATTCTGCTGCGTTCCGGTTTCGATCATCCGCTGATCGGGCGTCGACTTCACGAGCAGATGCCGGTTTATGTCACGCTCGATTTGAAGGGAGTCAAGTGCTACAACGGCAGCACGGTACTATCCGGCCTCGGGTATCTATTCTACGAAGGCGAGCATCGGCGCGACCATGCCGCGTGCATGATCGAGACGTGGAATTCGCCGTTCGCGAACCGACCCGATGATACGCTGCGATTGCAGTCGGGACGATGGAACGAACGCATGATGCTTGGGTTTCCTCTTCGACGACATTCCGAGCGACGCCAACACCGTCACGGTCAGTGCGAGCAATCCACGATTGGCCAAAGCGCATTTCACCAATTACTCCGATTATGCAATGCGAGGTGCTGAGCAGATTCCGAAGATGATCGACAAGCTCGCCGAGGCATTGCCGATCGAGCGGCTGGTTGGGACCGCTCTCGGAACCACCGCAGCTCACATCCAAGGCACCGTCGTCATGGGCAACGACCCGGCCACGAGCGTCGTCGATCGCCACCTGATCCACCACAAATATCGCAATTTGCTGGTTCTGGGCTCGAGTGCGTATCCGACCGCAAGTCCGGCCTACCCGAGTCTCACGATATCGGCGTTGTCGCTGTGGGCGGCGGATCATGTACTGGGGCGGGATTCTTGATGATCAAGCGCCGTAGCATTCTAAAGATCGGTTTGGGCGTTGCCGCGGTCGCCGTTCTCGGAGTATGGGGAGTCGACATCGCCAGCGAGTCGGAAATCGTGTCGGCTGTCCGCCGACGGCTCGGGTTTCTGCGATTGGATGATGCGGGCCTGCACGCGTTCGCGAAGGACTACATCAGCTCTCTGCTTGCCAAGCGTCCGAGTTGGTACCGGTGGAAATACCACATCCAGTCGCTCTTCCGAAAGCCGGGCGCACGCTGGGGCATCTCGACCGACACGCGCTCGCGTCGGGAGCGACTCGCGGACAATCTCACCACAATATATCTACTGTCGAGCGACCTGTTTTCCCAGGGCGCCGACGAATCTCGCACCATTCAATACGTGGGTCTCTACGATCCGATGCGGGCCTGCGGCAGTCCGTTCGCTCGGCCGGCGGTGGACAGTGAAACTTCGGGCTGACGCGCGATGACGCCGTCGTCAAGGCGCCGGCTTTCACCGGATGTGCCGGAGCGCAGCCACGCCATGATCCGCAAGATTCTCTTCATCGCGATGCTTGCGACGCTGGCCTCGTGCTCGCAGAAGCCCAA
Organism: uncultured Gammaproteobacteria bacterium; assembly: GCA_963782845.1. Classification (GTDB taxonomy): domain Bacteria; phylum Pseudomonadota; class Gammaproteobacteria; order Steroidobacterales; family Steroidobacteraceae; genus Bog-1198. The sequence continues at coordinate 199,493 of CAWALM010000008.1, forward strand.
GGTTTTGGTTTCCGCGCCAGCCGGAAACTGGATCAGCATTTTCAATGGCAAGAACCTCGACGATTGGACGGTAAAAATCGCGGGCCAGGAGCTCAACGACAATTATCGAAACACCTTTCGGGTTGAGGACGGTTTGCTCAAGGTTTCCTATCAGCAGTACGACAAATTTGGCGACCGATTTGGCAGCCTGTTCTACAAGAAAAAGCTCTCTCATTACTGGATTCGCGCGGAGTACCGCTTCGTCGGTTCGTTGGCGCCGGGTGCGCCGAGATGGGCGTACAAAAACAGCGGTATTCAGCTCCACAGCGAGGCCCCCGAGACGATGCGCGTCGACCAGCAATTTCCCGTGTCGGTGGAATTCGATATCGTCGGCGGATGGATCATTGGGAAGCGCCCGACCGGAGATGTCTGCCAAAACGGGACACATGTTTTGATCGACGGCGCACCGCTCAAGGGGCAGTGCTCAAAAATCGGTGACGTAACCATTCGCGATGACAGCTGGACGACGGCGCTGGCGGAGGTCGATGGAGGCACTCGCGTCCGCCAGGTCGTCAACGGTGCGCTCGTGGTCGAATATACCGGCATCACGCTCGATGAAGGCAATGCGGATGCTCGCCGACTCATGGTATTGGGGGCGGACAAGGCGCTCACTTCGGGCTACATCTCCATTCAGTCGAATGGTCACCCGATTGAATTCAGGCGAATTGAAGTGCTGCCCATGGACGATGCAGCCCCCGCGGGCACCCGCTAAAAAGTCTGGCAGCCGGAAAACTCGATCCTCTTCGAGGCCTTGATCTGGGCTCTGCGCCTCCATTTCGCTGATTTCCCAGGCCGGCCGGCCGCCCCTCGTGACGGAGATCACAGTTTTATTTGGGGCCGTCACCAATCGCCGACAGTTTGCGCGATCGGCATTCGCATAATGTAATTGCCCCACGCAATAAGTTAGCCGGCAACGAGTTTGACCTATCGCGCTCTTGGTTGTCATCGCATCGGAATTGACCTGCTCGCAGCCGCGACAAGATCGTATGGCATCGCGAACGTTGGCTTCAAGCGGCGGCGAGACATGGCTAGGACCTATTTCAAGCGGAGTTGAATACGATTATGTCGACTGAAAAAGACACGAAGGCAAAGACCGACCTGAAGCGACGTTTCTTCCTCGGTAGCTCCTTGGCGTTTGCCGGATCTGCCGCGTCGGGCGTCCTCGCTGGATGTGCTGGCGGCGGGTCTGCGGCCGGAAAGGCAACCACGAGCGGCAACACAGCGGTCGCCGAGACACCGGCGTTCGCGCCGGCTCCCGGGACGTACTCCAGCGCCCAGAACGTGACGATTTCTACGGCGACCTCGGGCGCCACGATCAATTACACCGTGGACGGCACGATGCCGACGACCACCAGTCCGGTCTACGGTGGTGCGATCCCGGTGAGCGACTCAAAGACGGTGCGGGCGATTGCTACCGCGAGCGGCTTGGAGCCGAGCACCGTCGCGACCGCCGCCTATACGATCAGTTCCAAGCCGACCGTCGCCACCCCGACATTCTCGCCCGCCGCGGGAGCGTACACCACCGCGCAAACCGTGACGATCTCGTGCGCGACCTCAGGGGCCGCGATCTACTACACCACGGATGGTTCACCGCCGAGCACGGGAAGCTCGCTCTATACGGCGCCGTTTAGTGTCAAAACGACCGAGACGGTGAATGCGATTGCGACCGCGACCGGCGGCGGCGTGCAGAGCGCGGTCGGGACGGCGTCCTATACGATTAGCGGCGGCGCGCTCACTGCTCCTGCAAATTTGCAGGTAATCAATCAGGGCGGCCCGAACAACGGGCCGCAGGGATTCTATTCCTTCCTTGGATCGCAGGTTTCCGTATCGCTTCAAGCGGACGCCAACTATCAGGCGATCTCGTGGCTTGCGGCGACCCCGGGCCTCAACCCGGTGGCGTCTTATCGGATTTATCGCAACGGCGAGCTGTACGACACGATTGCCAAGCCAATCACCTTCACCGGGTATATCTCCGGTCGCGTGCTCGTGGTCACATCGGGGTCTGTGTCTGGCGGCACGACAAACATCTCCGATGGCAAGATATTGCCGGGACTCAAGCTCACCTCGAGCGCGGCAGGATTCTCTCAGGGCACCGTGATTGTCGAGTACACGACGGCGAACACCGGAGGCGGCGGCGCCGGCACCTACTCGGTAAACTTCTCGCAAACCTGTGGAAGCAAGGCGAGCCCGGTGACTTTCACTGGATGGTCCTACAACGATACGGCAGCGACGGGCTGCAATCATTACGATTTCACCGGGCCCGGAACGGTTTACGAATACGCGGTCTGCGCCGTCGATACCCTGAACAATGAAGGGCCGAAGGCGTACCCGGATGTGTACCAGTACCAGGGCATCAGCCAGTGCCAGAATGCGCAGTTCAGCTATGGCGCTATCGTCCAGAACTTCACCGATACCAGTGGTGCTCCTGTCGACGGACCTTACGACGTCGCGCTCACTTTCCCGCAAGGCGGCGGTGGGTTCCAACCCGTGTGGGGGGGCGCAGGCCCCGACACGAACGGGTGTCTCTGCCCCGTGCAGCATTTCGAGTGCGGAGCATTCAATTTCTTCACCTTCGACATCAAGGTGATGGACAATCTTTTCGAGACGTTGCCGCTTCAATATGTTCCGGTCTTGCGAGCCTACGGCGTCGTCGGTGGTGCGGATAATGCACACTGGCGATCTGTCCACGTGCAAGACTATTGCACGCCGATCGTGGGCGAATGGGTACGGTGCAAGATTCCCTTTTCGGCGCTCCCCTATGGATTCGCCCACGTACACGGATCCTTTCAGGCAACATCGCAGTATTACGGTATTTTTACCGTCACCAGTTGGGATTCAATGACTTTTTTTGGAATCGACGGCGCAGGGTATGTCACGGGACCCGGGGTTCCGCCCAACACGTACACCAACAACGGCCCGAATTGGACTGATCCAAAGGCGCCGTACACCGGCGCAGGTCCGTGGCAATTCCATGTTGGCGGCCCGAACATCGTGGGCAACGAGAGTGGATCGGGCACCTATGTCGTCCAGCAAACGGGCTGCTACAAGCATGGGTGGCAATACAACGGCAATTTTGCAGCCAACGCCGGCGCCTTTTTCATCAATAACATCGGCTTCACGACGGAGTAAATAGCGGGCCGGCGCTTGCGGGACATCGCACCGATTCGACAGTGTGGTGTTCTTGCACGCGACAGTCCCCCTGGGTATGGCCATCGAGTTGCCGATGATCATCGCGCCCGGTGCCCGAGAGGTAGCGCGGAGCGCGGCGCACGTGCAGGCTCGATGCCGGTGGACCGGCGTGAGACCACGTTCGGCGAATGACTGCCTGATAGCAATGTCCGCGATTCTCGGCGGGATTCCACCATTGCATCGTACTCGCGACTTCGCCTTGGTCGCCAACGTCGACTCAAAACTTATGCTGATCGGCCCCGAGAAAGCGCTGTGGCGCCAGTCGTACCTCGGGGCGAAATTAGATTCGAGGTAATTCACGCGACCCCTTGAATTGGCGTGAGGCCGTACGACATCGCGACCAGCATTGCCTTGTAGCAGTTTCAACTTTGGCGGCTTCGGGCTGGACATGGCCTCAAGTCCCGGGGGGGAATTGTGTTTTTCAGGACACCGCCCAAACTACTTGCTCTGGTGCACGGATTGGCAGGCGGGCGCTTCCGGGGCAAGCGTCCCAGCCGTTCAAACCGTCCTGTCAGGCGTCCTGAGACGGCCCGGGGGCCAGCGATCACCTAACCGGCGAGCGCCCGCAATGGCAGCAAGCGTCGCTATTAACCATCGTGCAAACGCACAATTGGTCAAAGCGCCCGGCTGGCATCTCTCCCGGAGAGCCAGCCAACCTATGACCCATCTTGATCATCGGCTTTTCAACAATGTGGTAACTCAACGCAGCACAAATCAGTGGGCAAATCAGGTTCAGCGGAAACGATTGGAGCACCCCCAGGGGTCGGTCGTACGGAACGAGGAACACCATCTGCCAAATATATAGACTATAGGAGTGACGTCCAATCCACTTTAGCGCCGGCAGCTCTAGGATGCGACCCACATTGCTGTCCGCATGAAGTATGGTGTGTCCGATCAGGAATGGCATGAAAGCAGCCACGAGGGTTCGACGGCTTGGTTGGGAGCTGAAGACCACAAGCAGAACCCCGAGGACCGCAATCGTCGCAAAAAAGATCCAATTTGTCAGATGCTTTTCGAGCCAGGCGCGTATCGCTAAATTTTGCATCGCTAGGGCAAGCAGGCATCCCCACAAAAGCCCGTCGAAGCGGCTCTCGGTCCGAAATTGCGAATTTGGGCCGGCGAACCACTCATGCGCATACTCAAACCAGCGTATGCCGATGCAAAGTGCAATCAGTCCTAACGCGCTACGCACCGCCCATCGCCTGTTGACCAGCAGCAGAAACAGAGGAATTATTGCGTAGAACTGCTCTTCAACCGCGAGCGACCAGAAGTGCCCAGTGTACCAGCTTCCCTCCACATAGTTCCTGTAGAAGAACAGTGTCCCCAGGATTTCTCCGATTTCAATATGCGGCAACATTTCTGTATTCGATAGCAGCAAGATAATCGCGAGAAACAGCACGACGGGTGGAAGAATGCGGAACGCCCGCCTGACGTAGAATCTGAAGAGACTGATGGTTCCGGTTATATTTTTTTCTCTTAGAAGCAGGGTGCATATAAGGTAGCCGCTCAAGGCGAAAAAGATATCGACGCCGTACCCAGCATGATTAAACATGGTCGCCAACGATCGGGCGGCCTTGGTGCCATTGTTCATCAGCATGGTGTAACTATGCGCGCCAATGACGAGAGTCACCGCGATCGCGCGCCATCCATCAAGGGTCGGGATGTACGGACTTCCCGAGGATCTTGGCCCAAAGGTTGCGGTTGCCGGCGAATTGGTAGTTGCCGCGTACGCCGCGACCGGCCTCGCCTGCCGCGCCCGCTCCATCATCCACTTTGATACTGCATTCATGTGCAAGCCCTCAGCATCTCTTGCCTTTCGGCTCGCGAGCATTGAGCCGCAGATCGCCGAGCGGACAAAGTTGTTAGCAGCACCAAACGATGCCAGGGATCCACACGAAAAAGTTGGGGCCACGATCGCGGGTCGTCGGTGCGGCCCGATGGCAAGACTAGCCGCAGTATGGGCTGGGGCTCTGTGCGTTGCCGCACGAAGAGGGCGGCAGGAATACGAGGTTGGCGGTGAAGGCAGGGATCGAGGCGACGTTAGCTAAGACTGAACGCTTGGAAATTCCCGATACTAGGCGCCTGCCAATGAGCACGCGCGGGGCGGTGCCTACCGGCCGCGACTCTCACGGCGGGATAAAATCTAGCACTGCAGCGCGTGCTGTATTCCAACCTGTTTTCCGCGGGTAAAGCGATGGGGCGCTTGTCCGTTGCTCTACGGGTTTCGCGCTAGATGCCGCGGTCGATCGATGCAGCGCGAGAGGTGATTGGCCGACTACCCTGCGTGGTTACGGGTTATCCGGTCCAAGCGACTCTTGCACCGTGCCGTGCTCGAGCGCACGGGCGTGTTAGATCGCGTCGAATTCGATCAATACTGGCACGCCGAAGCCGCGTTCGAAGTCATCGCGGCAGCGTACCCGGCGATTAAACAACAGTTCGTAAACAAAAGGTGTGCCTAAGCCGATGAACAAGCCGGCGAGCACCCCAAGAAATACCAACTTCGGCTTATTGGGTTTGATCGCTTTCATGACTGGCACGGCACGGCTGATGAAATTGACGTTGGCATTGTGCTCGCCGCTCGCAAACATGATTTGGTCGTACCCGTCCAGCGCCCGTTTATAGACCGACTGTGCCGACTCCAACTCGAGCACGTACTTCGTACCTTCATCCTGCAGTTTACGAATGCCAAGCACCTTGGCACGCTGTTCTGCCACCGCGGTGGCTAATTTCTGCTCGATTTCTCTGGCCCCAACCAGATCGGCCGTCGCGCTATTCTGACTTGCCGTAATTTCCTCGTTCAACGATTTGCGCGTTGCCTCGATCTGATTTTCGAGTTCGATGACCTTGGGATGTGCCGGACCCATCGTGGCGCGCAACACGGCCAGCTGAGAGTTTTGGTCGTTTAGCCGTTTTCTCAACATTTGAAAGGGGTCCGAGGCCTTTTCAGCCTGCAAGCTCAGTCGGTCACGGGCCGCGGCCACCTCCGCGGCTCGACGTTGGTTCTGTGCTTCCTGGTATTTCAGTTCGAGACTCGTCAGCAGATCGCCTTCGACATTGTTCGCCTGCCCCGCCGCGTCGGTGACTCCCGTCTTTTGTCTGAACGCAGTCACCTGGTCTTGCGCGACGCTCACTTTGTATTTGAGTTCGGCAAGTTCCCGAGCATAGTCCTGCGCTCTTTCGGAGGCGGGGCCCGAGACTCTTTGGCGCTGCTGGTCCAAATAGATGTCGGCGACCGCATTGGCGATCGAGGCGGAGAGCGCAGGATTTCGAGCCAATGCAGTGATGTAGATCAGCTGACTGCCGAGACGGCCCTGTTCGATCTCGAGGCTCTTTGCGACAACGTCCTTGACCCAATCGCGCAGATCTCCGCCGCCCTCTCGGTAGCCGACCGTGTAGTTCGGATCTGCAGTGAGATTGAGCTTATCGACCACCGGCAGCAGCACCTCGCTGCTCTGCATCAGCTCGATTTCGGTCGAGATATACGCGGAGACCGGCCCAGCCGGAAATCCTCGTGCCGCAAGGGGGTCATTCGACTCGTAGTTCACCATCAGAGTCGCGGTCGAGGCATAGGTCTTCGGCATGATCTTCGTTACGCCGGCGACTAAGATCACAATTACTGCCGCGATCAGAATCGATTGCCAACGGTAGGCGAGCACGATCGCCCGAACCTGGGATATCGACATCCCGGGCGACGCAGCATCGTGATCAAAAGATGGCGCCATCTGCTCTTGCGGCTGCATTTCAACGCGGGCGGCCGTGAGCACCGGTAGGTTTCGAAAACTATTCAAGAGATTCTCTCCTTGACGTGAATCACGTCGCCGGACGTGGCCAAGTCGCTTAACGTTGCCGTCACGCTCGCACAAAAACCGTCGGAAATAAGCCCAATGTCCGTACGCAGCTCATTGGCTCGCTGGCTGCGTGATGCCGTCAGGGACATCGGAACACGCCGGTCGTCGAGGGGCATTCTGTCCTCGAGCGCCAGTTCGATCAGCCGACTCGCCGCCGCCCGGCGCGCGATTCGTACGGGCCCGGCGAGCGACAGTGAATCTCTACGGTCATCCGATGCATAACCGGTCGCAGTCACATCGGGCAGGCCAAAGGCTTGAATATTCAAGCAGTCGCCAGGTCCATGTTGGACAATTCGCCGCGATGCATTGAACATCGGCGCCTGCGGACCGCTCGCACCCGAGGATTGCGCCGCTTTCATCGAAAGACAGCGACCGACCAAATTACAAACCAGAGCCCGGAACTTAGGATGGCCGAGCGACTTGACACGCCAAAACCTCCAGACAAGACCCCAAAATCACCCCGTGATCATGCGAAGCACCAATCCTATCGCAATTTCCCGCTCTGGCGGGAGAGTGCCGATTCTACGGGGCAATTCCAGATATTGCTGGCAATTCCATAGGCGAGCCGCGTCACAGCGGAGTCCTCTTCGCGGAGCCAGATCATCGGCGCTACATGGGAGACATCGGGCACCGGCCGTTATGTCTAAATCCACTTGGGCTCCATTCGTTCGGGCCATTTTGAGGCGGCTGGTGGCCACTCCCGGAGATCGATAAATACGCTCAGTGCGGCGTAAAAATCATGACCGGGGCCGCACCTTGCCAGGATCAACTGGAGATCTTCGAGTCATCTTGAGTTGGATTCGGTATCGGCTTTCCCGTGGGCTCGAGATGCCATCGTTTCACGCGTCCACATATTCAAGGGACCTGCGGTCTGTAAAGGATCTATCATGACAGGACGCGAGAACTGCCTTGAGAAAGGGGGCGTGCTAAATCGGGAGAGACCCACATGTTTTGGTTGCAGCTCAAGGCACTGGTCAAGCATCTGGTTCTTCCGCCTGCCGGTCCGCTGCTGTTCGCGCTGATCGGGGTCACGTTGATCAATCGGCGGCAGGTATTGGCGCGCACGTTCCTGATAGCGGGCATCGGCTCGCTTTGGTTGATGTCGACACCCTTCATTTCCAACGCAATTGCAGGTCTTGCGCAACACTACCCACCCGTTGATCTACGTTCGGCCGCCGACGCTCAGGCAATCGTGATCCTAGGTGGTGGCGGGCAGCGGGCTTTCGCCCCCGAGTACGGAGGTCCCTCAGCCGATGCACTGCTGCTCGAAAGGTTGACCTACGGAGCCTTCTTGGCGCACAGGACGGGCTTGCCAATCCTCGTCACGGGCTTTTTCATTGAGGCCCAAGCAATGCACGATACGCTGCAACGAAATTTCGGGATCGACGCACGATGGGTCGACAATCGCGCCTATGACACATATGAAAATGCGCGGAATGCTGCGCAGTTGCTGAAGGCGGACGGCGTGCACCGCATCATCTTCGTGACGCATGCCAGCCAAATGTGGCGCGCCGTACACGAGTTCACAGATGCAGGTATCGAGAGTATCCCTGCGCCTCTCGGTATGCGTGTCGATCCACGAGCCAGGCGTAGCGCGATATTTGCCGAATGCCAGCGCGCTGGAACGATCCTGCTCGGCGGTCAACGAATTGTTGGGAGAGCCGGTCCGCGCGTTGCTCTCCGCCACGCATCTGCGTCGGGAGTAGTCGCGTCTCATCGATTGTGTCCCGTCAGCTCACTTCCTGGCCGCGCGACCTTCCGGGGCAGCCGTATGCAGCTCGTAGATGAGCTTCGTCGTTCGACCTGTCTCTCGTCATCAACTGCGGCTTGCGCCAATCCTGCGACGAGGCGATGGTTTTCTGCGCTCCAGGAGATCGTCGAAGATACGCCCGATCGGCCGAATGGTGCCGCCCGAGTGACTGCAGGAGTAAGGCGACGCCTTAATGTTCGGGAGTGAGCAAAAAGCCGTGATCATCCTCACCACGAAACTCGGCTCGGCCTACAATTTCGCCGGCGTCGTTGATGGCTAGAGCGGATTGCAGTTTCCACTGTGAATCCGGCGCGATGCGCGAGTTCAAATCCTGGAAGCCGCTGGCGCGTCCCCATGCGAACGCGCGGTACTTGTCGGCGAACGGCCCGTAACCCCCGACGATCACGTCGCAATTATTCATTGCTTTCGGGTAGCTCGGAAATTTTCGCGCCAAGCTGAGCTGAGTCAGGCGTTCCGATTCGTACAAAAAGATTCTTTGGGAAAGTCTGTATCACTGCGATTCCGCGATCATTGATGGTGATCGCTGAGCTGTAGCCGTTGGCGGGGCCGATGCGTTGCATGCCTCGCGTTGGCGTCCAAAGGAAGGCACTGTATCGCCCTTGCGCATCGTATGCGTCGCCAATGGCGGCTCCATTGGCGTTGATGGCCTTCGCAGTGCCACCGCAACAGGTTTCGATCCGTTTTAGCGATTCCTCCACCCAGTAGACGGGTACTGCGGTGCTCGTCCCCGGCGCGACGGCCTCGCCTACGACTTCGTCCGAGTCATTGATGCGAAATGCTCTCGGATTGTTTCCCGGTAGTGGTCTGAGTGAGCCGTTTGCAAAAATGTACGCCTGGTGGCTGTTGAAAGCATGGTCGTACGCCATTAGAAGCACATGTCCCGATGCATTGATGTCCACCGCCTCAGAGTAGACAAAGCCCTCTGGCAGCGGCAGTTCGGTCAGGCCGTCTTTCGCGGTCCAGAGCGCCGCGCGATGTGCCTCAGTCGTGCCTGCCACTTGGCGCCTGGCATTGATCGAGGTCGGTACGAAGGGCAGCGCAACTAACGTATAGCGCGTCGCGATGTCGCTCGTCGATTCACAGGCGGTTGACGCCTCGGCACTCCCGACCATGGGCGAAGCCAAAAGCAACAAGCTCAGGACACTCGTGCAAAAAGCGCGCTCGCTGAAGTCCAAGGTCGGCACCCGTTTTGCGACCTAGTTAACTGTGTAGGTCCAGTTCAGGATCTGTTGGATCGCGGTCCCGCCGCCGGTGCCGCCGGTGAAGCCCACGTACGCAGTGTTGGCTCCGACGGTGCCCGGAATATTGATCGCCGTCGAGGCGGTGAAGCTGTCGTTCGTGACGGTGTCCGTCAGCGTGAGCGTCAGCGTCGTTCCGTCATAGGTGATGTGCGCATGCAGGATGTTCGAGCTGTGCAGATTCACGCCGGAAGCGGTCATGTCGAGCGCGGGCACCGTCGGTGCGGCTCCATCCGTGTAAAAGCCGGTGGAGTCGGAGCCTTCGCCGGCATTACTGTACAGATCAAATTTGACGGCTACGCTCGAACCGATCCCCTGATAGCCCAGGTTGCCGCCATTGCCGCCGATTGCCGCGGTGCCGACATTCTGGATGGTGAAGGTGAAGCCGTCGGCCGTGGCCGAGGTTTCCTGGAAGTTAAAGTCCGTGGTGAAACTCTGCACGTTGACAGGGGTCGTATACCAGATCGCGCGCGCCTCCGAGGAGCTGCTGCTGGTCACCTCGAGTGTCTGGCCCACGAGCGAGGCCCCGCCGACAAAGTTAAAGCCGGTCGAGGAGGTAAAGCCGCTCGGGTAGTTCACCACGGGCGGTGTACCGCTGCCGATCGTATAGGTCGCCGAGCCCACCGCGCTGTTGGTGTAGCCGCTTTCTACCGCGATCGCCTCGATCGTCTCGCTTGCACTCACCGTGATCGCGCCGCCGCCGTAAAGCGTCGAGGCGGTCGTCGGCGTCGTGCCGTTGGTGGTGTAATAGATCGCTGCACCCGAGGTCGCATCGGCAATCGTCACCGACTGCGTGCTCGAGTACGTGCCGCCCGCCGGCGTGAAGGTCGGCGTTGCCGCCTGCTGCGGCGCTGTGATCGTATAGGTCGCCGAGCCCACCGCGCTGTTGGTGTAGCCGCTCTCCACCGCGATCGCCTCGATCGTCTCGCTCGCGCTCACCGTGATCGACCCGCCGCCATAAAGCGTCGAGGCGGTCGTCGGCGTCGTGCCGTTGGTCGTGTAATAGATCGCTGCGCCCGAGGTCGCATCGGCAATCGTCACCGACTGCGTGCCCGAGTACGTCCCGCCCGCCGGCGTGAAGGTCGGCGTTGCCGCCTGCTGCGGCGCTGTGATCGTATAGGTCGCCGAGCCCACCGCGCTGTTGGTGTAGCCGCTCTTCACCGCGATCGCCTCGATCGTCTCGCTCGCACTCACCGTGATCGCGCTGCCGCCATAAAGCGTCGAGGCGGTGGTCGGCGTCGTGCCGTTGGTGGTGTAGTAGATCGCTGCGCCCGAGGTCGCATCGGCAATCGTCACCGACTGCGTACCTGAGTACGTGCCGCCCGCCGGCGTAAAGGTCGGCGTCGCCGCAACAGATGTCACGGAACCAGTACTGTAGGTCCAGTTCAGGATCTGTTGGATCGCGGTCCCACCGCCGGTGCCGCCGGTGAAGCCCACGTACGCAGTGTTGGCTCCGACGGTGCCCGGAATATTGATCGCCGTCGAGGCGGTGAAGCTGTCGTTCGTGACGGTGTCCGTCAGCGTGAGCGTCAGCGTCGTTCCGTCATAGGTGATGTGCGCATGCAGGATGTTCGAGCTGTGCAGATTCACGCCGGAAGCGGTCATGTCGAGCGCGGGCACCGTCGGTGCGGCTCCATCCGTGTAAAAGCCGGTGGAGTCGGAGCCTTCGCCGGCATTACTGTACAGATCAAATTTGACGGCTACGCTCGAACCGATCCCCTGATAGCCCAGGTTGCCGCCATTGCCGCCGATTGCCGCGGTGCCGACATTCTGGATGGTGAAGGTGAAGCCGTCGGCCGTGGCCGAGGTTTCCTGGAAGTTAAAGTCCGTGGTGAAACTCTGCACGTTGACAGGGGTCGTATACCAGATCGCGCGCGCCTCCGAGGAGCTGCTGCTGGTCACCTCGAGTGTCTGGCCCACGAGCGAGGCCCCGCCGACAAAGTTAAAGCCGGTCGAGGAGGTAAAGCCGCTCGGGTAGTTCACCACGGGCGGTGTACCGCTGCCGATCGTATAGGTCGCCGAGCCCACCGCGCTGTTGGTGTAGCCGCTTTCTACCGCGATCGCCTCGATCGTCTCGCTTGCACTCACCGTGATCGCGCCGCCGCCGTAAAGCGTCGAGGCGGTCGTCGGCGTCGTGCCGTTGGTGGTGTAATAGATCGCTGCACCCGAGGTCGCATCGGCAATCGTCACCGACTGCGTGCTCGAGTACGTGCCGCCCGCCGGCGTGAAGGTCGGCGTTGCCGCCTGCTGCGGCGCTGTGATCGTATAGGTCGCCGAGCCCACCGCGCTGTTGGTGTAGCCGCTCTCCACCGCGATCGCCTCGATCGTCTCGCTCGCGCTCACCGTGATCGACCCGCCGCCATAAAGCGTCGAGGCGGTCGTCGGCGTCGTGCCGTTGGTCGTGTAATAGATCGCTGCGCCCGAGGTCGCATCGGCAATCGTCACCGACTGCGTGCTCGAGTACGTGCCGCCCGCCGGCGTGAAGGTCGGCGTTGCCGCCTGCTGCGGCGCTGTGATCGTATAGGTCGCCGAGCCCACCGCGCTGTTGCTGTAGCCGCTCTTCACCGCGATCGCCTCGATCGTCTCGCTCGCACTCACCGGTGATCGCGCTGCCGCCGTAGAGCGTCGAGGAGGTGGTCGGCGTCGTGCCGTTGGTGGTGTAGTAGATCGCTGCGCCCGAGGTCGCATCGGCAATCGTCACCGACTGCGTGCCCGAGTACGTGCCGCCCGCCGGCGTGAAGGTCGGTGTTGCCGCTTGCGGGGGCGCAGTGATCGTATAGGTCGCCGAGCCCACCGCGCTGTTGGTGTAGCCGCTCTCCACCGCGATCGCCTCGATCGTCTCGCTCGCACTCACGGTGATCGACCCGCCGCCATAGAGCGTCGAGGCGGTGGTCGGTGTCGTGCCGTTGGTGGTGTAGTAGATCGCTGCGCCCGAGGTCGCATCGGCAATCGTCACCGACTGCGTACCTGAGTACGTGCCGCCCGCCGGCGTAAAGGTCGGCGTCGCCGCAACAGATGTCACGGAACCAGTACTGTAGGTCCAGTTCAGGATCTGTTGGATCGCGGTCCCACCGCCGGTGCCGCCGGTGAAGCCCACGTACGCAGTGTTGGCTCCGACGGTGCCCGGAATATTGATCGCCGTCGAGGCGGTGAAGCTGTCGTTCGTGACGGTGTCCGTCAGCGTGAGCGTCAGCGTCGTTCCGTCATAGGTGATGTGCGCATGCAGGATGTTCGAGCTGTGCAGATTCACGCCGGAAGCGGTCATGTCGAGCGCGGGCACCGTCGGTGCGGCTCCATCCGTGTAAAAGCCGGTGGAGTCGGAGCCTTCGCCGGCATTACTGTACAGATCAAATTTGACGGCTACGCTCGAACCGATCCCCTGATAGCCCAGGTTGCCGCCATTGCCGCCGATTGCCGCGGTGCCGACATTCTGGATGGTGAAGGTGAAGCCGTCGGCCGTGGCCGAGGTTTCCTGGAAGTTAAAGTCCGTGGTGAAACTCTGCACGTTGACAGGGGTCGTATACCAGATCGCGCGCGCCTCCGAGGAGCTGCTGCTGGTCACCTCGAGTGTCTGGCCCACGAGCGAGGCCCCGCCGACAAAGTTAAAGCCGGTCGAGGAGGTAAAGCCGCTCGGGTAGTTCACCACGGGCGGTGTACCGCTGCCGATCGTATAGGTCGCCGAGCCCACCGCGCTGTTGGTGTAGCCGCTCTCTACCGCGATCGCCTCGATCGTCTCGCTTGCACTCACCGTGATCGCGCCGCCGCCGTAAAGCGTCGAGGCGGTCGTCGGCGTCGTGCCGTTGGTGGTGTAATAGATCGCTGCACCCGAGGTCGCATCGGCAATCGTCACCGACTGCGTGCTCGAGTACGTGCCGCCCGCCGGCGTGAAGGTCGGCGTTGCCGCCTGCTGCGGCGCTGTGATCGTATAGGTCGCCGAGCCCACCGCGCTGTTGGTGTAGCCGCTCTCCACCGCGATCGCCTCGATCGTCTCGCTCGCGCTCACCGTGATCGACCCGCCGCCATAAAGCGTCGAGGCGGTCGTCGGCGTCGTGCCGTTGGTCGTGTAATAGATCGCTGCGCCCGAGGTCGCATCGGCAATCGTCACCGACTGCGTGCTCGAGTACGTGCCGCCCGCCGGCGTGAAGGTCGGCGTTGCCGCCTGCTGCGGCGCTGTGATCGTATAGGTCGCCGAGCCCACCGCGCTGTTGCTGTAGCCGCTCTCGACCGCGATCGCCTCGATCGTCTCGCTCGCACTCACCGTGATCGCCCCGCCGCCATAAAGCGTCGAGGCGGTGGTCGGCGTCGTGCCGTTGGTGGTGTAGTAGATCGCCGCCCCCGGAGTCAAATCGGCAATCGTCACCGACTGCGTGCTCGAGTAGGTCCCGGCCGCCGGCGTGAAGGTCGGCGTCGCCGTCTGTGGTCCTCCAAGCAAGCCGTATACGGTTACCGAACTCTGAGTACCGACATAAACTTTGCCGTTGGCGACGATCGGTTTTTCAAACTTTACCGCCGTACCCGGTGAATCGCGGTTATTGGCCGCCTGACTGCTGATATACAGCAGGTTTTTGAGATTGGTCGCATCGTACGCGTACAGTCCCAAGCAATTCGAGCCCCCGCCGTCGCAAGTTGAGTCGTCCGCACTGCCGTCAAGTGCCCAAAGAATCGCGTTTGAATTGCCGTTGGATGAAATCGTGGGTGTGGGGGCGGAAAACGCAAAAATTTGCGCACTGGTGGAAGTCGGGGTCTTCGAGATCAATCCACTATTGTTGGCATTGAACGAAAAGGCGTCGATCGTATCGTTGGCTCCGGTCCAGTACAGGTTGCCATTCCAGTATGCAGGTGAACCCCAAATTCCAGCGCTGCCATTCAGAACTCTTGACGATTTGCGTATCGTATTAGCGCAGGCCGGCGTGAGGTTGATGCAATACTTTCCGAGATTATTGACATTGAGCAGGAAGACCAGCCCGTTTGCCCTGTTGCGCCAGCAATTGCGGTCCCCGAGGGTAGAGCGGGTAACAAAACGAGGCCGCCGGAGGCTACGTCCGTATCACCAGCATCCAGCGACGATTGGTTATACGGAGTGAAATAATCCAGGATCGGGAACGCATTGTTCGCCGGCGGTCCTAATTTCACAATGGTATCGCCGAAATCGGTAGTCCCGTTCCAGGCTCCGTTTCCCGTGGGGAAATAAATGTTGCCGTTGGCATCCGCCACTGGTCCGCCACCACTCATCCATACGCCGCCTTCGCTGCTGTTCGGAGAGGTGTTGAATGCTGCCTCCTGCGCTAGGGTGGTCGCGTTGTACGACATCACCCAACCGTGCCAAGGATTGTTATCGCAATGTGAACCCCAACTGATCACGACGTGTCCGTTTTCCAGCAGCAAAGCCGCGCGCTGGTGCTCATGAATTGGGCTGAATGCCACCGAGCCGCCGACCGAGTCGATTCCGGTCCCCGGCACCGTCGCCTGAATATTGACGGGGCCACTGAATTTCTCGCCCAAGGTGCCGACGTCGAGAGCATGCAGTTGTTGGATGATGCTGCCATTGACTTTCGATTTTGCTACGACATAGAGCGTGCCACCGACCGTATCAATCACAGGAGTTCCCGTGATCCCCATTTCCGGCACGAGGTCGCTGCAGCCGATGTCTGACGCACTATTAACTGTACTTCCGCCAGTCGGTATCAAACTGACGTGGGCATAAATGGTTCCGTTGTCCGCGTCGACGGCGTAAACGCTGTCATGTTCGGTCACGATATACAGAACGTTGTGGACGCCCGAGGCAATTGTAAGGTTCGAAAGATACAAGGGCTGGGCGTACACGGTACCGTCGACCGGCACCGAAAACAGCTTACCGAATTGCGTGCTATTTACGTTTGCCGGCGTGAGGATCGTTTCCTGCGTGTTTTGGCCGGTGCGCGAATTGTCATTGTGAAAGGTCGTTACGTTGACTTGTGCATTGACGAGACCCGAGGTTACGCACACAAGGACAATCGCAGGCACGAAGGCCCGCCGGACGCCGGAAATCACTTTAAATAGCTCCCTTACACATTTGGATTACTGTGGCCGACCGCGCCGACCAAATCGTCGAGAGTTGTTTTACTACGAAAATAAGAAGGGCGTAAGACGAAAATCAGCGAGTCATCGTTTGGCGGTGCTGCGATAGCAGCCATGTCGCATTCCGGATTTCGTTATGTTAAATTATCACTTGCAAGCTTGCGCGTTTTTGGTGCAAATGTTAACCACGTCTTGTTCATCCGCTGTTTCATGGGGCGTGGTGCTTGGAATTTTCGCGTCGACACGGGATCCACGACCCGCAAGGGGTGATTCGATCCCAACTCCAATCTATCGGTTTCATTGCAGATACCGCGACGAGTGATTCCTTGCCGAGGGAGGGCACGCGAGTCTGGCGGCCCCGGTTGTGGAGACGGAGCTTGGGAAATCTGCACCATTGAAAGAATGCCGTGATGCTCGACTTCGTATGAGCCAACAAAAAATTGCGGCCTTCGAGCTCAAGATGCGTTCATGAATCAATGGGCAGATGATGATGCGCCGATCCGCCGGCCTCCTGATGCCGGTAATTCGCCGGCATTTCATTTGCGATGGAAGTGAAATTACAGTCCGCCTGCTGGGAGCACTGTGCTCCAGGAACTGATCGAAAATTCAGAGCGCCTGTTGCAATGCAGCCGGCGCGTCAGCGAACGTCCCGGCCGCGGCAACAATCGGTAGGACTCGGAGCAACGGAAAAACCAGTCGCTCCGCGGTAATCGGGCGGAGTGGCGGCCAAACGTCACCCACAAGGCAACGCACTAATTCACCTGAGCCACGTCGGCCGCCGGCCTTCCTTTGCGTTCCCCGCCGAGCCAGTCGCGTCCCGGCCGCTCGATCGCGAAATAAGTTACCGTTGATAGGCTCAGGACGAAGGCAATGATGAAGATCAGCCCCAAGCAGGTTGCGAGTGAGCTCGAACGCATCCATTCCATGCTGACCAGGCGATACGCGATTGAGGTGAACAGAAAGTGACCAAGATAAATGGAATAGGAGATCTCCCCGAGAAAGTACACGGGTGTCCATGAGAAGAAGGAACTTACGGGGTTCTTTCCCGTCAGCGCGAGGATAAGCGGCGCGGCGCATACAGCAATCGCGAAACTCGTTTCTGGAGTAAGCGCGTAACAGACCAGCAAAGCGAGCAATGCCACTGCACTGCCGATATTCGACCTCAACCAATCGGCGAGGCTGCTGGAAAAAAATGAAATGCAAACGCTGCCAAGCGCGAACTCCGTAAGCCCGCGACTGATGCCGCTTATGCCGGCTTGGCCCCAGAACATCACGGCGTTGCATGCGAACCCACATGCCAGAACACAAACAAGTAGAATCCATGGGTGCACTTTCCTGGCGGTAGTGGTCATCCAGAGGAATATCGGGAACAGTAAATACGCAAGAAACTCGATGCTTATCGACCAGGATGGTGGATTCCAGGTGCCGCCCTCCTTGTCGAATCCCCAGGCGTGAATCAGAAGAAAGTTCAGCGGCAACTTGATCCAACTGAATCGCTCGAGCCCGTTGGCTACCTGTGCATGGCTAAGCGACGCCGCAATTACAAACATTGTGATCAGCACCAGCATGAAGGCCTGTAGAGGATAGATGCGGGCCAGGCGTTTGCGCAGGAATTTAAAATAGCTGTTGCGGCTCACCCCAGAGTCAAACCAGCTGCAATAGATCAATGTCAATATGAAACCACTGAGTACGAAGAATATATCGACTTGACGGCCGCCACTCAGTAGAAGTCGCTCGACCAATGTGGGGGCTGAAAGATCGATGCCCTTTGGCAGAAGCGTCTCCTGAGTATGCGCAAGGAAGACCGTCAGTGCGGCGGTCCCTCGGATCCCGGTCAACGGACGAATTTCTTTCATTTAGTGTCCACTAATTGTGCACGTACGTGCTCATAGGTTGTTACTCTCGGTCCAACTGGATTATGCATCTCAGGCATATGTCCCCGATTGGTCGGTCGCCGATACGTTGCTCGTCGACAATATCGAATTTCCCGGCAACAGGAAGTCACTCTCAGAGTGGGGCGCCCCTTACGACCAATTGCGGAGCTGCGATTGTTCACGAAACCACGTCCGCGCGCATGCATTTGCGCAGCAAGAGAATAATTCCTGCGAGATTGATCAGTTCGCCGACGATCATCCCGACCAAGACGCCGGGTGCGCCCCACCATCCCAAGCCGTACCACATCAAGACAACGGCGATGGCGGTACTCACTCCGACTTGCCAAGCGAGCGATTTGAGACGGCCGAGCGCGATCAGGGCGCTTTGCAGCACGTCGCGACAAAGGCCGATGAGCGCCACACCGGACCACAGAAGTAGTAGCCGATCGAGATCGTGAATTTGCTTATGCAGGATGCCAACGACCAGCCAGTCCCGTCCCAGCCATACGGCAAGGAAATAAGTCGTCTCAATTAAGCCCACTGCGAGTAGAAACATCAACAATCGACGAACAAGGCGATGTATGCCGATCTGTGCATACCAGCGAGCCGCAGTCGGGCCGAGCAGCGACCCCACGCCAATCGCCAGAACGATCGCGGGCATCAATAACAGGCGCGTCGCACTGACGTCGGCGACCGCAGTTAATTGAGCCGAGTTGCCAGAAGATAGCTATAGCTTTGACCGAGAAACCACCATATGGTTGAGCCCACTACGGCCCAGAACCCGAGAGTGTGGATCTGCGCCCAAATGGTGACCGCGCGTCCTTCCTGCCAGGCCTGATCTTTGGCAAGTGATCGATGCGCCGCGGCCGCACCGGCCCAGCCGGCACAACCAGTGCGCAGGTCGCGCCAACGACGACGTCCTTGCCGATGAAATGGCACGCGGCCACGCCTGCGAGCAAGGTCACGGCATACACAGCATCCGCGCCGAGCAATGTGTGCGGGCGGAAGTACATCAACAGCACGCTGCGCAGATACTCGCGTCTCAGTGCCGCCCAAACCGCGAAGATTCCAGCCACCATCACCGAAGCGAGCAACCATCCAGAATCCCCGACAGGTAGCCAAGCAGCGGCAAGAGAGTAGCGGAACGGCTGCTGTGCGCAGCAGGCGACGCTGGACTCGCTTCACGGATCCGATAGTCTGCCACCGCTCTTCCGTCCGGCAGCTTTGGTGTCACTATGGCGACCGGCCCTGCCAGGTAAGCATTGTGCACCGAGACTACGAGGACCAAGGTCGATTGCACCAGGACATATAGTGCGTAGTCACGATCGCTCGCATATCGAATCAGCGCGAACCCAACCAGGAAATTAGTAAGTGACAGCACCACCTGATCGAATATCGCAAAGCCGAAAGGGCAATGCGCGGCGGCCAAAGCTCAATTTCATTTGTGCACGGTTCTGGGGACGCTCGGCGAAGGTGATCGGCAGCCGACAGCCGGTGGGATTTGCATTCGACTAAATCACAATGTAGTTTGATATGTGCAAGGCAGTGGCGATGTATGCGACTACTGCGCGAATTTCGATAAGCAATTCGACATACGCCGATTGGTAGTAAATCCCAGGTTCGGTGACGGCCCATGAACTTTGCGGCCATCCGGCATTCCAGTCCCGATAGGATTTCTGGGCGGGTTGCCCAGCTGGAGGGCGAAATCGAACTTGGGACGCCGTCGCGCACGGCAAAGACATTGGGCCCACCCGGTACGAATCCCGGAGCCGGACCGCAAGCGGGAGCTCCTGGCATCGCTCCATCGGGAATCGTGCGCAAACCACGTGTGATAAATCTCATTCGCGGAGCGAGTCGCGCCATAGCGATACATATTGCTCAAATAGACCATGCCTAGCGGGATTGACGCCGTGAAAGTAGTGCAGCTGTTCAATGGCGCGAGTTTCATAGCTCTTGGAATCGCCGGCATCCATTTTGTAAGTGAGTACATCGACATTGGAGTTGCCGTAGTTTGCGCGAGGACCGTTGCTGCCCCAGTGATATTGCGGGTCGTGAATGTACGCCCGGTAAAGGTCGTCCTCCGGAATAAATCCGTAGACGTGATTGCCCGCGCGTACGTCGCTGGCTTTGTCGGCGAGAATGTTCTTTCGCAAATCGGCGTCCACGTTAGGAAGGCTCGCATAAAACAAGAGCGCTTCGCCCTGTTCGGGCTTGTAGCGGGTCCAGCCGATGTCGTGATACGGCTGCAGTTCGCGATAGTGCGCGCCGACGTAAGCGGCGTATTGTCGGATCGCTCTGTGATTGCATACAGGTAGACAGCGGCGACGACCGCCTCCGCGTTCTGGTCTTGCTCGCTCCAGTCGGCGCGCCCGGCACGGACGATTCCCGTGTCGCAATTGGTCTGCTTGCTGTTGAGGCTCTGATAATTTCTCCAGGCCGCCCCGGCGCGCGCGCGAAGATCGGCGCTTCGCCGGACAATAACGGGATAGTGCCGAACACGTATGATGCATGGGCATACATGCCTGCGGCCGCAATGGTTGCCGAGCTGCAGCTTGGTACATAGAAGCGGGCATTTTTATCCGAACTTGGCGGATCGGCCAATGCGTCGACAATTTCCCCCACTTTGAGCGCGGCGCTGCCGTCGCGAAATTGCATCTTTTTGAGCCAATCGGTTTCCCATTTGACCTCGTCAATTAAATCGGGAATACCATTACCGGATTCAGGAATATTGAAATCGTCGGTGAATACGCTCGGCGTTGCCTGGATAGGCGGTCAGGAGCTGGTGCACGGCTGTCGTGGCAAACGTTACATATTTGTTCGTGTCTCCGGCATCGAACCATCCACCACTGAGATTTTTGACCTTGCCGGCGTTGTCGCGGTCGGTAATGTCGTGTGCTTCGCTATCTTGATTGGGCCGATATAGGCGGGATCATCCACCCAACATGCGTCTGCGTTCGGGGGTTGCTTTGCGAATCCGCTGCGCTGATAGAAATACATGCGCATGGCGGCTTTCAAGATATTCTTGTAAACCTGCTGATCGATTTGAAAGATCGCCGACCGCGAGTTATTGCTCTTGTCGTAGATGAAATATGCTCCGGGCGTCACGACGCTGGAAAAATCGAACCACCAGCCGCTATCGCCGGAGGACGCCTCAACGGCACCGTGATTCCACTGGGCTCAATCCGCCCGAAAATACAACTGCCCCATCGATTGCCCGCCGTAATTGGTAGGATGTTCCCGGCACGAACTTCTGCGCATTGTCATATCCCAGTTCCGGGTTGCGGATCACTGCGACTTTTGGTATCGTGGGGTCGATAGCCGAATTGATCTACCAAAATATTCGCAACAAACGGAATTCCGGCAGCCGCACCGGGTGGCAGTAGGTCGGGGCGCCTCGGCAGCGGACCCGCCGCAAGCAGCGACCATCTGAAACAAAAAGGTTGCGATCAATGTACGTGCACGCATAAGCGCCTCTATTCGTCTCTGTGCCGGGCAATATCAGCATGAACCCCCAACGTCCGGTCGGGGAGGCGTACAGTCAATTAATCGCGATCGCGAAATCGGCGCTTAAAGCTCGGCCTCGTCGACTCTTCATTCCCGATTCCGTATCGATTGCCAGAGAGCCGAGCCCACGGCGCTGCTGCATCAGCGACGAAGGACACAGTCAGCGCCGCGAAAGGTACGAGCCAGACGACTCGCGTCTCGTAGCGGTCCATGTCGGACCAGACAGAATCCCGCAAATCGCCGCATTGAAATGAGTCCAATCGCCAGAAGCGCGAGCATAAGGAGTTGCCAGCCCTCGAAATGTCGCCGCAATTGCGGCAAGACGAGAATTACCAGAAGCGTCATTGCGCCAGCGCCGAGAGTCACGAGCTGAATGACCGTTGCGATGGGCGTGGGCATCGTCCCTCGGTACGCGGCACTTGCACGAAATGCCGGACGATAACTCGCTGGCAATTTCGCTGGGTTTACCTCGCGGTATTTCGGCGCGTTGAATTCATCCAAGCCCATCATCGGCACAAGGCGAAGCACATCGTTGATCGACGCACTTGCAACACCCATTGGATCATGTCGAAAAACCGCCCAAATGAACCGATATTGTTCGGCCGACAACTCGCGCCGCACGGATGCCGAAGCCGGCGCGAACACGCCGGGAGGATCCCAACTCCAGATGAATTTATCCGCGCGTCATCGGCAAGCGAGGGAGGAACTCACACACCTTGAAGCCATTCGCAGGGCAAGTTTCGCGTAGGTACTGATAGCCCGGACCGTCTTCGATAGCGTGAGCCATCAGAAATGGAGGCCGCAACGGAGGCGCTCCGACGAGCCGCTCAACGGCGATGTTGAAGGCGGTTTCGGCGGCACCGGCGAGCACCAAGCAGCCGGCGATCACGGCGAGGGCGAACCAGTTCGTCCACGAACGTTTTAGGATATTAATCAGCAGAGCAAATAGCAGAAACGCCGCGGCAATCAGCACATGTGATGTGTGTGAAACCAGTGAAAACGCCAGCAGCCCGGTCCAAATCACGTAGTCGGCCCGTTTGAGCGAGCGCGCACCAATCAGGCTCGCACACCCCAATAGTGTCACGGCTGCGAACACGTCCGGCATGAGGAAGCTCACGAAGAACGAGGCCGACGTAAACACGCCCATCACCGCACCGGCAATTGGGAGCTGCGGCCACAGAGCCACGCCGAATGCCCGAAAAAATAGCCCCATCGCCAACATGAGCAGCGCGGCCTGAGCGAGAACTGTGAACCAGAAATGGCCGATTCTATCTCCCAGATATAACAAGGCGCCGTAGTACACAGACCTCCCAGACAGCACTGTCTTGTCTTTGATCGAGCTGACGCTCGGACTTGCGGCCACTTCGCCGGGTTGGATGTTCGCGTCCGCCGTCGGCGAATCATCTTCGAGCCGCGTCCAGGGGGTTGAGAGTCCGGTGAGCCTCTGTAACCCAGCGTCAGCGCCGCGGACATAGGTCAGCGTATCGGGGAAAAAGAGCGGCTCGCCGTTGTAGAACGCCGGCCACATCAATGCCGCTATCGCGACGATCGAATCCCAATGCTATAACCGCGAGAGAGTTGCGCATAACCTGAAATCCGCCAGATCTGGACGAAGATTGTCGACGCACTACCGTTCGCGAAAGACGAATCGTCGCGCCGCGAGATAGTTGGCCATCAATCCCATCAGCGAGCCAATGGCAACGCCTATCACGGGATGTTCGGCACAATAAGGGCTCATCCGGACCAGACCGGCGTAAGCGCCCAGATTGATTACGGCGCCCGACAGCTGCGATACGGCAAATCGCTGCCACTGCCTGAAGCGACTGCTGACGATCGTGTGTTGTTTGAAAGTGAAGCGGCTATTGAGCGCCCAGGTGAAGGTCACCGCTGCAAGATACGAGATTACGCGACCCGCGTAGAGTCCCAAGCCGACGTAGAGGGCGGCATACAGCACCGACGTGTCGACGACGAAACCGGCCGCCCCGATGATGGTGAATGAGAAGATTTCGGCAATCGTAAGTTCAAGTGCCGCCATCCCATCAGCCCGCGCCATAGCGCGCGCTTCCCGCACCGGGTTGCTGCAAATAGAACAAGCGCTTCATCTCGCGGCGGCCCAACGTCACGGTACTCAATACGAGCCCGCATACGACGCTGAACATGGCCGCGAGCACCAGAGCCGTCGCCAGGATGGCGGTGGGAAACCGTCGAACGAGGCCGGTTTGCAAGTATTCGATGAATACCGGAATAAAAATCGCCACCGCCGCGAGAAAAAGCCCGAGCCCGATCAATGCAAAAAAGGACAAAGGGCGTTCTTCTTTGATCAGGATGCCGATCAGTCGCAGGATCCGGCCGCCGTCCTGGAACGTGCTCAGCTTGCTTGCCGATCCTTCCGGGCGGCCGCGATATTCGGTCTCGATGTCAGCCATCAACATGCGCAGTTCCAGTGCATGTACGATGATCTCGGTTTCTATCTCAAACCCAGTCGTTAGCGAAGGGAACGACTTTACAAAACGCCGAGAGAACACCCGGTATCCCGTCAGCATGTCGGTGGTGCGTCGCCCGAACACCAATGCAACGAGCGCGGTCAGCATCCAATTTCCGAACCGGTGACCCGGTCGATATGCCTCTTGAACCTGCGAACGACGAACCCCGTTGACCAGATCAAGATTGCCGTCGATCAGCGTACGGATCATGCGGGGCGCTGCCGCGGCTTCATAGGTGCAGTCGCCATCTACCAATACGTAGAGTCGGCATCGATGTCGCTGAACATCCGACGAACCACGTGGCCTTTGCCCTGAAGTGGCTCGGTCCGAACGTGTGCGCCAGCCGCCGCCGCCGCCGCGGCCGTGCCATCGGTGGAGTTATTGTCATATACGTAGATTTGCGCAGTCGGCAAAGACTCCTGAAATTCCTTGACGACAGCGGCGACCGTGACGACCTCGTTGTAGCACGGGATCATAACGGCGATTTGTGCGGCGTCTGCCGCATGCCCGGCAATCGGTTTGGAGAGTGAAGTCACCGTTTGCGTCATTCCGCCACCAAGCTCAATTCGATTCGATTAAATACTCACACGGCAGTTCGTATGCCCGATCGGAGTTTACGCGAATTTGCCCGTACTGGCCACGAAGGTATGAATCTGCGGTGCGCGATAGCAGTGCGATGATTGCAATGTTGCAGGTGATTTTGCGGCTTCCGGCTGGGGCGGCCGGATGGATCGGCGGCGTTGGCCCGCCGCACCGCGAGTGTGGCATGCTAACGGCTGTGCAAGAATTTAAAGAGTGCTTTTGCTGATGAGTGACTGTGTTCGCCTCATGATGCCCCTGCTCGCCGGCAGCGGGCGACTCGGTTAATTACGAATGGTGCGGCTATCAGCACGCGCACCAGGACGCGGTCACGGCTGGGCCCGCGCGTTCGAGATCTGCACGTCCCGAGAACTCGCGCGCTGATTGGCCTTCTGGCGTCACCATCTGGGTCCGCATTGTTATTTCCACGGTCGACTTCGATGGCCTCCTGGGTCCGCCACGGGTTGCGGTTGCAGCCGCCGCGGTCGGGACGGTAGGGTTGGAGCCAAATCCGGTGACCCGAGCGCTCAAGATTGCGATGATTTTAATCGGCGTGCTCGTAATGTTCACGCATGTCAGAGAAACTCGCGCGCTGTTGAAACGCGTTAATGTTTTCTTTCTTCTCTTTTTGCTCCTTGCGCTGATCAGCGTTACTTGGTCGTTTGATCCGAGCGCCACTCTCAACAGATACGTCTCGAATATCGCAACGGTATTGGTATCTTGCGCGTTCTGCCTCGCAGGGTGGCATCGCAAACGCTTCCAAAACGTCGTGCGTCCGATTATTGACATTGGTGCTGGCAGGTTCGCTGGCTTACATCGTCATGGCGCCGGAAACTGCGTTGGACTTCGATGGGGCCGGCTATCACGGACTTTCAAGCCAGAAGAACCCTTTCGGCGAGCTCTGCGCCTTGGGTACGCTGCTGTGGATGCACGGCTGGATCAGCGGCGAGGTGAAGAGCTCGAAAGCCCTCGCGGGTGCGGCGCTCGGATGGACTTGTCTATGGCTTTCGAAGAGCTCCACGTCTCTTCTCGCGACTGTTTTCGCTTCCTGGCTGATGCTGATGATCTTGCGCACCGCCCCGGCATTGCGCCGATATACGCCTTACCTGGTTGGTTCATTCGCCTGCCTCGTCGTTGCATACGCGCTCGCGGTACTGCAACTGGTGCCGGGTCTTGCCACGCTTTTGCTTGGCCCGATCACGGCGATAACAGGCAAGGATATGACCTTCACCAATCGCGCCATGATCTGGGACATCGTTAAGGAGCATATTCAATTTCATCCGATTCTCGGCACGGGGTTCGGTGCATATTGGACCGGAGCCGACCCTACGTCTCCGTCGTATGTCTTCCTGTCCCGCATGTATTTTTGGCCGAGCGAGGCCCACAACGGCTATCTTGATGTCGTCAACGATCTTGGGTTCGTGGGCCTAATATGCCTGCTCGGCTACCTCATGGTATACGTGCGTCAATCGTTGCAACTGTTCAAAACGGATCGGTCTCAGGGGGCGCTATACTTGGCGTTATTCTTCCAACAGGCGATGACCAACCTGTCGGAGAGCTGCTGGTTCTCCCCAATGGGAATCTTGCCTCTGGTCATCATGACATTGTCGACCTTCACGTTGGCGCGCGGTTTGCTGGATCAGCAGTATTCGCGTGCTCTAAAGAGCGCGGCCAAGCCGTTCGTCGCTCCTCGCAATTGGATCGGCTCGAGAAGATGATTGAACGGTGCGTGCCTGTCATGGATGACATCGCCTTGAAGTCCCACTTGCCGTCGATGTTCGCGCAGTGATTCTCACAGCACTCGATATCATCGACGATTCTGCCCTGGACGCCCGCGTGTGCATCGTCGGCGCCGGCGCAGCCGGCATTGCGCTCGCCGCCGAGCTCGATGGCTGCGGATTCAAAGTCCTGCTGCTGGAAGCCGGCGGTCTCAAGCCCGACGCAAGCCTCGCCGACTATTACCGCGGGACGGCGACCAGTCCGCATCCGGATCCAACCCAGTTCCGGCGAGCGGCGTTCGGTGGTACGACGGGAATATGGGGCGGACGCTGTGTTCCCTTCGATCCGATCGATTTGCAACCTCGTGCGTACGTTGCGGACAGCGGCTGGCCCATCCGCTATGAGGAACTCGAGAAG
Source organism: uncultured Gammaproteobacteria bacterium (assembly GCA_963782845.1). GTDB lineage: Bacteria > Pseudomonadota > Gammaproteobacteria > Steroidobacterales > Steroidobacteraceae > Bog-1198. The sequence goes on from CAWALM010000008.1 coordinate 226,211, forward strand.
TACTACCCCAAGGCAATGCAGTACTGTGACGCGGGGAATTTCGATTTTTCGCTGGCGGGCTCATTGCACGCGCCTGCGCCAACCATCAGTGGAGCTGACGGAATCGGCCCGGACGGCGAGAAAATCGTCATGACGGACCGAATAGAACGCTATAGCCTGCCAACGGACTTTGGCCGGCGCTATCGCCAAAAGATTCATGCGTCGCAGAATGTGACCGCGGTGCTGGGGGCGCGCTGCCTGCGGCTCTGGAGGCGGGCAGGGGATGAGCGTATCGAGGTCGCGGAGATCGTCGATCGGGCCGGCCGCCTGCGGAGGGTTCGAGCGGATAAGTTTGTGCTTGCGGTCGGCGGTATCGAAGTTCCGCGACTATTGATGCTGTCCGATCCCGATGGCGTGGGCCTTGGAAATCGCGGCGACTGCCTCGGTCGCCATTACATGTGCCACTTCGAGAACACCATCGGCCGCATCGTTCCGCACGGAGCCGCGGTGGTGTTCGATTTCGAACGCACCAAGGACGGTGTCTATTGCCGCCGCCAGCTTCGATTTACTCCCGAAGCCCTGCAGAGTCACCATTTGTTGAATACGGCATTTCGGCTGCATTTTCCGAGCTATTCGGACGCAAGCCATGGTAGCTCAGTCATGTCCACGATTTATCTCGCGAAGTCGACGTTGATTCCGGAGTATCGCGCGATATTGGCGACCAACACCGATTCGCCGGTTTCTCCGCCGCTTGCGCACCTGCGCAATGTACTGACAGGAGTGCCGCCACTGATGAAATTCGCGGCGGACTGGCTGTTTCGGATGCGCTTGGCCCAGCGCAAGTTGCCTTATACCCTCGTGTCGAATGCAGACGGGACGTATCCGCTCGAGTTCAACTCCGAGCAAACTCCCCAAGCCACGAACCGAGTGACGCTGACTCAGGAGATAGACCCGGATGGTCTTCGGTGCGTGCACATCGATTGGCGCATCGGCGATGACGATGCAGATGCGGCGTGCCGGGCATACGTTTTATTGCGCGATACCCTGGCCCGCAGCGGCGTATGCCGGCTCGAATTCGACGAGACCAAGTTACGCGAACGAATCGGCCATTCGCTACCGCTCGGCGGCCACCATATGGGCACCGCGCGAATGGCAGCCTCGGAGCCGGGCGGCGTGGTGGACTCGAACTGCGGCGTGTTCGGCGTGCCGAATTTGTACATTGCGAGTTCGGCGGTGTTTCCGACGAGCAGCCACGCGAATCCCACACTTACAATCGTGGCGCTGGCGGTTCGGCTCGCGGCGCACTTGAAGGCCCAGGTCGGCGCATAAAGTCCACGCCGGTGTTATTTCTCGCGATCGGTTCTCACCCAGCCTCGCGAGCGGGGCCGCAGCATCGATAGGATCCGCCACGCGAGGAACGACGGCACCCTCAAGAGATCGAAGAATCCGCGTGCACCGATTCCACTCAATTGCCAGCCGCGCAGTACGTACAAGATCAAAGAGGTCGCGCACGAGAAACCAATCCAAACCCAGCCGACATCGGCCAAACGCCAATATGCGGCCATCGATGCGCAGGCCATCAACAGCAGCACGTTGATGCTTACATAAGACAGCGGCAAAACCATCAGATCAAGCGCCAAATCGAGGCACATCAAATCGGCGCGGCGGAACGCAGCGCGCAATAGGGGAATTGTTCGTGAGCGAATCAGCTGGAATCTGCCGTCCTCCCAGCGGCGGCGCTGGACTCCGGCCACCTTTTCGTCGGTAACCATCTCCGCGTTCGAGTGCGCCTCGTCCGCGTACGCGACGCGATATCCCGCCAGGCCCAGTTCGATTCCAAACTCCAGATCTTCGGTAAGGGAATACGCCTGATAGGGAATGTGATTCAACAATTCGTGCGTGACGCACCAGCCGTTTCCGCGAATTCCGCATGAGACACCGAGTCGCTCGCGAGCGCGCGACCGTACGATGTGAAACGCCGCTTTCGCGATCGTAATCAGACGCGTTCGCCACGACGCCATGGGATTCAGGATGCCGTAGTGCGCCTGGACCGCGTGGACGCCCGTCTCCAGGCGTGCGGCGAAGGCAGACAACAAATTCACCGAGACCTCGGCGTCCGCGTCGACCACGACAACGGCGTCAGCCCATGCGCGGCTGCGGCTCGCACGGAAAGCGAAGTCCAGCGCATAGCCCTTGCCCCGCAGGGTCGAGTCCTGCCGCTCGAGCACCTCGGCGCCCGCGCCGCGCGCGAGCGACGCGGTGGTATCCGCGCAGTTGTCGGCGATGACCCAAACGCGAAAGCGATCGGCCGGCCAGTCGATTTTGCGAAGGCTTGAGACGGTGCGTTCGATGACGCTCGCTTCATTGTGCGCAGGCACGATGACGTCAAACTTGAGCAGTCGTGATTTTGGGATCGGCGCTCGCAGATGCTGCGATAAGAGCGTCAATATCAGCAGGTACGCGCTCGCAACAACCGCCGGGACCGTGAGGACCAACAACAAGACAAAGGTCGCGATGTTCACGGGCGGTTACGCGTATTCCTGGTAGCGCTGCCCCATGAACACCGATAGTTTGCCCACATTGGCGGACGCCTTCACGAGCCATGCGGCGCCGCGATGACGGCCGAGCGGCAGCGCGCAGAGGGCGAGAGCGGCCGCGATCAGCATTTGCGCGAGCGCTCGGGTGACGAGCGCGACGAGACCCGCCAAACCAATCGGTCCGTAGCGGCCGGCGATCGTTTTGCGTGCATATTCCTGGCCGCCGCTGAATGCGCGCCGTAGCAGCCAGCGCAGTGACAGCCGCGCCGACTCAATCGGCTCCCAGACGAAAGCCTCGTCGCACCAGATGATCTTGGCGCCCTTGTTGGCCAGCCTGATCAGCAAATCAGCATCTTCGCCCGTCGACAATCCGTAGGCGGGATCGAACGGCCGTTCTTCTCGACGCAGCCGCTCACCGCACAAAATGATGTTGCCGAACCGCATGACGTTGAGCGGAACCTCGGTGCCCGTGCTCAATCTGGAGAAATCGTAGAAGCGGCCTCGCCGAATCCAGGTCGGAGCGGCCTCGGGCACGACGGGAATCACGGGACCGAGGACTCCGTCGGCGGAGTGGTGTCGAATCGCCGCAGCAAGCTGCGACAACCAGTTCTCCGGCGCCCGCTCGTCATCGTCGATGAAAGCAAGCCACTCGCCGGTGGAAAGCTCCACGGTGCGATTGCGCGTCAATGCGATATTTCTGGCCGGCTGGATATCATAATGAATTGGGTAAGCCGTCGCCTGCCGGCGATGTTGTTCAATCGTCGAACGAGCGCTTCCGGCGGCATCGTTGTCGACGACCACGATTTCCGTCGGCAGCAAGGTCTGGGCGGATAAATCACCGAGCAAGGCGCCGAGCCGATCCACGCGCCGGTAGGTCGCAATGCAGACCGAGATGTTCATGGATTTTGTCGACGCGTACTCGATACCTTGAACCGCTGTTCGACCGACTGGCACGCCTTTCTGGTCCGTTCTGCTGATTTCCATGGATACCTAAAAATGATTTATCACTGCGCCGAGAATTTGAGACTGAGTGGTCGCCAAGCGCCGCAATAGGTCACGCGTTTCCTTGAAGGAGGTATGTTGAGCACGGCTGAGCAAGATCACCCGGCCGGCCAACGTAGCGACCGCCAAGCCGTCGGCGTAATTTTGCACGGGCGGCGTGTCGATCACCACGAACTCGAAGTTCTTGCACCACTCCAGCATCAATTTCGAAAAGCGGCCGTCGGACAACAATTCCAGGGGGTTTGGCGGTATGACCCCCGATGTCAGCAAGGAGAGGTACGGGAGACCGTCGACCGGGTGCAATATTGGCTTCTGACCGCGGGAGATGGCTTCGACCAAGCCGGAATTGTTGCTCGACCCGAACAACTGATGTTGTCTGGGTCGGCGCAAATCCGCATCGACGAGCAGCGTGCGCCTGCCAAGTTGAGAAAACGAGATCGCGAGTTCGGCCGACAATTGCGAACGACCTTCTTGCGCGCACGCACTCAACAAAGCAATCGGGTTTGCACGAAGGCTTGTAGCGCTCAAGAGCAACAATTCGGTACGCAAGGCGCGAATTTTCTCACTGCGGGGATTGTCTGCGTCGTGCGCCAATATCAGTTGAGGTCCCGGCTTGACCGTCTCTCCCTGGGCGAGCACGACTTGCCGGTTCGATGAAATTCGGCGTATAGCCGTTTCGATCAGACCGACGCTTTCTGATCGATGATTGCGTTGGACCCAGAGCAGCGCGTCATCCACTTGTGATTGAGTGATTACTCCAAGGCTTAGCGCCGCCTCGGCGAAGCTCGAGGACTGCAGTCGCATAGCCTCGTAGACCGCGCGGACCGTCTCAGGCGGCAGTTTGAATTGCGCCAACAGTGCGGCGTGCAAATCGACCTCGGCACCGGGATCCTGCGCGCCAGCCGGTGTTTCCTCGGAAGAGGACGTGCTCATGCCGAGCTCGCTGCGAAATTCATCGCAGCAAACACGCTGACCGTCGGGATGCCGCACGCCGGCCCCCGCGGGTTGCGGCGGCGTATGCGCCGATTGACCGTCCCTGACGCGGTCTGCGAATCCGGCGAAGCCTCGGCACGATCGAACGATGATGCGCGTTGGTTCCGAGGTAATTTCAAAAGATGCTCTCTTTGACGTGGATCACGTCGTCGGGCTTGACCACATCGTTCAGTTTGGCCTTGACGGTCACGTAGCCGCCGTTGGCGCCGAGGCGCTTGATGTCAACCCGGTGTTCGCTGCCGCGAGCCGTGACGCCTCCCGCGCGGGCAATCGCCTCGATGACCGTCATGCCCGGTTCGACGCGATATTTGTTCGGTGCCATCACTTCGCCATAAATGTAGAACTGTTCGGCGTGCGGTATAAAAATCGAATCGCCGCCATGCAGGCCCTGGGTCGGAATCGCATTCTTCGCATCCACGAGACCTTTCAAATCGATCGGATAGCGCTGGACGACTCCGGCAGCGTCGGGACGCAATAGAAAAATCACATCCGAACCCGTTTCAAGCTCGCCGCCGGCTTGGGCCAGCAGGTCGAAAATCGTCGTGCTCGAGTCGATCGGGTATAGACCCGGGCGCCCGACCTGGCCGAGCACACTGACGCGCTGACTGCGCGATACGGTCACGGTCAACGTGACATGGGGGTCGATTAGGTAGCCGCCATCCTTGAGCGCCTTCTCGATGTTCCGACCCGCTTCCGCCGGCGACAATCCGGCAACCTGAACAGCGCCTGCCAACGGGACCGCGATTGTTCCATCGTCCGCCACATAGACGGTCGTCGCCATGTCAGGCTGCCCGTAGACCTGGATACTGACGCTGTCCCCGGCGCCGAGTTGAATGATTCGCGATACCGCGTCGTCCGGCGCCTTCGGCAATTGATCGACCTTGACCGATTGTGCCGTGCCGACTGAAACACAGAAAACCGCGAGAACGAGGACCAATAGCCCGTAATATCGAGCAATCGAGCGAATTGACACTCCAAAACCTCCCGCAATCCCCCTGCAGTTCTCGGCGACTATCCGCTTATAATACTATCTGGTCGTTGGGGGTAAGTGCGGATTTTGAGGCCAGTTCAAGGTCTTGAGATCTACGTCACTGGCAGCAGATGTTACAAATGGGTAATCTCCGGCCATCTTGGGGTCCGCCGGCCTCGGGGCACCCTTGTGGTCGAGTGCGTTATGTTGCCCTTTGCCGTCGGCTGGTTGGCGACCGGGCCGCAACGCGCAGAGTGGAGAATTCTCGCAGTCAGGCATCGCGGCGGGGGCATCGATCCTTTGATTGCGCGTCGGTGAGGAATTGCTTCCAGGTGATGGTCTGACAAAAGAATACAAAGCGTGAGCGCCGATCCAGTTGACAAGCAGTCGATGGCGCCGAACCGCGCAATTTCTGAGCCACTATATTTCGTGTCGGACGCTACGCGCCTGTTCGGGTGGTTGCATTCGAGCGCCGGCGATTCCCGGGCTTCCCTTGGCCTCGTGATTTGCAAGCCGTTTGGTTTCGAAGCGATGTCTGCCCATCTGAGCATGCGTGCGCTCGCCGAAAGCGCCGCTGCGGTAGGAGTCCCCGCGCTGCGATTCGATTACGCAGGCACGGGAGACTCGGAAGATCTGCCGCCGGGCGCGGATCAGCTGGAGGCGTGGCTCAAGAATGTGAACGCCGCAGTCGAAGAGTTGATGCGCCGCACCGGGGTGCGACGCGTCTGCGTGCTCGGCATACGGCTCGGTGCCTTGCTCGCCACCGTGGCCGCATCGCGATGTCCGCGAATTCAATCGCTGATCGCGATTGCACCGGTACTGAGCGGGCGGCGCTATCTTCGTGAGCTCAGAACATTCGAACTTGCCTCGGCGCATACGCAGGCTGGACTCGGGCTCGCGACCTCGCAGACTCGATCGCATGAGGAAGATTTGGCGGGCTCCGGACATTTGGAGGTCAGCGGATTCTTCCTCAATGCAAAGACCATGGCTGCGCTCGAAGAAATCGATTTGCGCTCGTTGGCGGCCCCGCCCATTTCGGACGCCCTGATCATTGACCGGCAAGACCTTCCGGGTGCGAGCGCGTGGCGCGACCAGCTGTCGGCGGCCGGGGTCGCAACGCAATATGCGGTGCTCCCCGGATTTGTCGAGATGGTCATGCGGCCGCCGAATTTGACCGTGGTTCCGCAAGCGATGATTGTGGCGGTGCGGGACTGGCTGGCTCATCAGGGTGCTGCGAGGATGGATTCGCATGCCGACGAGATTGTCGGCGTTTCAAACGCGCCCGCATTCGCGGAGGCGCCGAGCTTGCCAACCGGAAGCGGGGACTACGTTGCCGATCAGCCGGTCTCGCTGCGACAGGATCCTTTGCTGTTCGGCATCATGACCTCTCCGCCGGACGGCGAAATGCGGCGCCGAGGCGTAATTCTTCTCAATTCGGGCGGAGACCATCATATCGGCCCGCGCCGCCTGCACGTTTCCTTGGCGCGCGAATGGGCTAAACGCGGCTACTTCGTGCTGCGCATGGATTTATCGGGTTTAGGGGACAGCGCCGAACAGCCGGGAAAATCACGTAACGAATTGTTCCCTGCCGGCGCGATCGGCGATGTACGCGCTGCCGTGGAGTACATGCGCAGCCAACATGGATTGCAGGACATCACGCTGGCGGGCATTTGTTCTGGAGCATCCCACGCGGTGCGCGCGGCCATGGAAGGTGTGGCGGTCAATCGAGTGTTGGCGGTCAATCCGCTGGTGTTCTTTTGGGAAGATGGCGTCGACGTAAACGACATACAGTCTTGGGAAGTGGTGCACAAGCCTGCGGCATATCTTGGGCGCGCACTGTCGATGGAGTCCTGGCGGCGGCTGCTTTTCGGCGACGTCAGCATCTGGCGAGTCGCACAGATTTATATTCACGTCCCGCTGATGGCCATGCGATCTTTGATTCGAAACCTTGCCAGAGCCGCGCATATTCGCCTCAAGGACGATCTTGGCCGGGAACTCAAGAATCTCAAGACGCGTGGCGTCCGCCTGGTGTTCGTTTTTTCCCGTGGCGACGCAGGAATGCGCCTATTGGAAACCCAAAGCGGATTGTCGATGCAGCAACTCAGTGAGCGCTACTGCATTCGGGTGATCGACGGGGCCGATCATGAATTTACGCGCACCAACGCTCGCGCCGCGCTCGGACAGGTCTTGTCCGAAGAGCTTTACTCGCGCCGTCCCGGCGTCGAACGATTCGCTGCCACGGGCAGCGCAATTCTCTCCGGCTCAGGACCGCCGGCCGTAGGCGTGGTAGCTGCTCCCCCAAAGAATCGATAGCTTGCCAAAATTCGCGCTCGCCTTGATGAACCATGTGGCGGCATGGTGGCGCCCGAAAGGCAGAGACACGATCGACAAGGCAGCCGCGGCGCTAAATTGCAGCAGAGCGCGCACCAGGAACCAGCAGCGGCCCCAGCGGGTCATGGGTCGGAAGCCTCCGGCGAGCGAATAGCGGGCGAAACCTTGCCCGGCGCCCAGCGCGCGCAGCGCGAGGAATCGCAGAGACAGCCGCTTCGGCTCGATCGCCTCAAATACGGGCGCCTTTTCCGTCCAGACGACTCGAGCGCCCTTGTGAACCAATCGCACCAACAAGTCGAGATCCTCGCCGGCCATCAATCCATGACGAGGATCGAAGGGTTCGGGTTCTGCTCGCATGCGATCCCCGCGCACGAGCGCATTACCGAATCGCATGCAGTTCAGTGGTACGTCGGCGCCTTCGGGTTGGTGCGGAAAATCATAGAATCGGCCACGTTGGATCCACGCAGGTGCACTTGACGGCACTTTCGGCTCCACCGGCGCCAAGACGGCATCGGCCTGATAGGTTTCGGCGGCCCTCAGCAGCTCGCCCAGCCAATGGCTCGGTGCGCGCTCGTCGTCGTCGATAAAAGCCATCCAGTCACCCGAGGCCAGCTGCACCGTTCGATTCCGGGTGATCGCGATATTCGGTTCCGGTTGTACTTCATACGCGATCTTGAATGGCACGCCGGAACTGGCAAATTGTTCGACGACGGGCCTTGCACCGCCAGCGGGGTCATTGTCGACGACGACCACCTGGTCCGGAAGCCGATCCTGGGCCACCAAATCTTGGAGCACTTCCCGCAAGCGCTCATTGCGCCGAAACGTCGCCAGACACACGCTGACTTGCTTGGTGGGGTGCGCACACATATCGTGACTATCGGCAGATGGCGCTTGCCGGCGCGTCGCATCCCACGGGTGCAATTCTAAGAAAGGGCAATGCTTGCACTAAGCGGGATGCTTCTCGTACATCTTCACGAAGTCGCCGAAAGTCACAGGGAACGCGGAAACGGCAGCAACGTCGAACGGGTCATAACCGAGCGCATCTTCCAGGCGCGCCACGATCAATGCAAAACTGAGCGAGTCGAGCCCAGAGTCAAACAATTTCAGATCGTCGGACAACTGTGCCAGTTTGCGGTTTTGTTCACGAGCGACTTGCTCGAACTGCGAAGTGATCGTGGCTCGTACCGACATTCCGTGAGGCTCCTGACATCGATTAAGTAAACAATACTAAAGGCTTTGCATGCAAAAAGCGCTGCCGCGGTTCGCAAATCGTTGGTCGAAAAGTGAAATTGGATAACAAGCGCTGGCGGCGCGCACGCGTTGGCTGCAGTCGAGGCGCGCCCGAACAGCGAACGGATGCGCGTCGTGCACGATAAGCTATTGATTGTTATAGGCACGAGAGTTGAGATGCCGACGCCACGGCATCTCGGAACAGGATTCGCGCCGATCGATTGACAGATCGTAGTGGCAAACCGATGATCTGGTCCGATGCAAGGAGCACCGCAGATTCATCTCGACGACGAACCTCATGCGGACCCTGCGGTAGACGTTTCGGTCATCATTCCGACCTTCCATCGCGAGCAGCAATTGCTGGAATCGATAAAGAGTGTGCAAAGCCAGCGCGGCGTTGCATTCGAAATCATCGTTGTCGACGATAGCGCCGAGGGGTCGGCCAAAAACGGCGTCGCATCCTTGGCCGACCCGCGTATTCGCTACCTCTCGCGCCCAATCCCATCCAATGGCCGTCCTGCCCGCGTCCGCAATGACGGTGCGAGCATCGCACGGGGTCGCTATCTTTATTTTCTCGATGACGACGACTTATTGGAGCCCGATGTGCTCGCCGCGATGTCCCAAGCGCTCGACGCGGCGCCCGAGGCAGGCATGGCCTTCGGCGTGATCTCGCCGTTCGGTGTTGATGAAGCCCTGTTGCAGCACAATCGCCAATATTTCGCGGAAGCCCGGCGCATCGCGCAAAAGTTGCGGGGGCGGCGGCAGCTGAGCGCCTATCAGACGTTTCGAGGCGCGGTCCTGGTCTGTTCTGCGGGAATGGCGCGGCGCTCGGCATTTGACCGGGTGGGCGGATTCGATCCCAACATACCGATATGCGAGGACGCAGAGTTTTGGGCCCGCATTGCACAGGGAAGAGGGCACGTTTTCATCGACAGGACCGTCGTGCGCTATCGCACGGGCGCTCCCTCCATGATGAACAGCTTGGTCGAAAATGATGAGAAACTTCGGGTATCCAGGCGTCTCATTCAGGCGAAGTACCGGCAGGCAAATGGGATGCTGATGTTCATCGCCATGAAGCTCTGGGCACGCCTCATCTTCCGTTGACGGAATGAACCGATCAATTCCGGTTGAAGCCGGCTGTGGGCCTGTATTTCTGATGCCCGTAACAACGGCGGCTGCAAGCAGATGAATTTTCAAGCGTACCAAGGGCTCGAAGGATTGGAGCGGCTCGCGCCCGAATGGGGCCGGCTGGCCGAATCGATGCCCGATGTGCGGTTCAATCAATTTCCGGAGTGGTATCGAGCTTATCTGTCGTCATTGGAATCCGACGCCAGTCGCGCCTGGTTCATCGCAGGGCGGCGAGACGGGAATTTGGCAGCAGTGTTCCCGCTGCAGATTCGATATTCCAACAAGGGTGCGCTCGGCCATAAACAGCTGGGCACGGTCGAGCATGATGAGATGTTATTGTCCGATTTTGTTTTCCCACAGACCGTCGAGAATCTGGATCTGTTGTTCGAGCTGACGCACTGGCTGCGAAAGCAGCGCCTATTCATCTGGGACACATTGCGACTGCGAAGAGTATCCGCGGAGTCCTCGATTGCATACGCCGCGCGCGCGCGCTTGCCGCGTGGAATGGCTGCTTTGCGATTTCGCGCAAGCGCCTACTTTCCGGTCGACTCTTCGTTTGAGCAAGCGACGCAGTCGATGACGGCGAAATTCAAGAGCAATCTCCGTCGACGCAATCGGATTGCCGAGGAGTCCGCGATCCTGCGGCATCAAATTTACCGCCGGCCGGACGAACTCGAGGAGGCCTATGAGACCTTCCTCGATATTGAAGCCTCGGGTTGGAAGGGAGAGGCGGGCACTTCGTCGGCGATCCGCTGTCGGTCATCGATACTCTCGTTTTACACCGCAGTGGTGCGCGAGTTTGGAGCGCGGGGTGCGTGTACCGTCAATATATTGTGGCATGGTGACCGGCCCGTCGCCGGCCAGCTTTGTCTGCAGATCGGCAAGACACTGAATATTCTCAAAGTCGGATTTAGTGAGGCGCACGCGAAGTTCGCTCCAGGACTCTTGCTGCTCGAACGGATCATCCGCGAATCGTGCGAGGATCCCGGTATCGATATTCTTCACCTGGTCAATAATCCGGATTGGGCGATTTTTTTCAAACCGCGAGTCACGGTCGTATGGTCATATTTCGCGCCCAATTGGAATCCGCGTGGGTTGGTCGCCCACCTCGCGATGCTCGCCAGGCATAAAAAGAATGTCTGGAGCCGCTCAGCCTTGACGGGCGATCTCGCTGAACGAGTCGGCAGCGAAGCTGAGTGATGCAAGGAATTGCGGTCAAGCAGGGCTGTTTGTCACCGGTTTCTATCGCGGAGGATCGCGGATGGCGCTGCACGTCGCACGCATGCTGCTCGGCGCATCCATCTCTGTAGCGGCTGTCGCGGGCGCGCCGCGCGCGCGCCGGGCGCCGCTGCGCCGGGCGCCGCTGCGCAGGGCGCCGCTGCGCCAAGCTCCGATGCGCCGAGCTCCGATGCGGGTAAGCTCTACGATGTGCGCGGTGTGAAACTGTACGCCGAGATCACCGGCAGCGGACCCCCGATTGTTTTTCTTCACGGCGGCTTGAGCTTCTTCGATAGTGCCTTCGCGGCACAAAAGCTCTACTTTTCCGCGTTCCGCACGGTTGTCGGCATTGACCAGCGCGGTCACGGGCGCAGCCCGGACGTTGACCGGCCCTTTTCGTATCGCGAGATGGCCGAGGATACGGCGGCGCTGCTTCGCAAACTCGGACTTGGGCCGGTCGACGTGGTTGGTCACAGCGACGGCGGGAATATCGGTCTACTGCTTGCCCGCTACCACCCGGAGCTCGTCCGGCGACTGATCGTATCGGGCGCGAATGTGAGCGGTGATTTCAATGGAATCGTGAACTACCTGCGGTTCCGATGGATGTCGAACGAGGTCTTTGCCGCAGGCTTTCCGGCGATGTTTCGCCGGGATTACGTCCGGGTTTCGCCGGACGGCGATCAACATTGGCCGACCGTCGTTGCAAAGACCAAGGAGCTTTGGTCAACTTGGTCGCTGTTGGACGCGGCGGACCTGGCCGCCATTCGCATTCCGGTGCTGGTGATGGCCGGGGACCGCGATGTAATTTCAGTTGAACATACGATCAAAATTTATCGCGCATTGCCGAAGGGGCAACTATGCATCCTTCCGGGAACCGGCCATGAAACAATGAAGGAGCGCCCGGACGACTTCAACCGGTTGACGCGAAGGTTTATCGAGCAGGCTGATTCAAACTGAATTGGAATGGTCGTCGCGCTCCCTGGGCGCAGTGAGATCGAGGAGATTCGATGCGGGTTCGATCGGCACGATTGGGCTTTTACCCGTCGGAGGCGGCGCTGCGCTTGATCGATGACTGTGCGCGGGATCTCGCTCCCGAGGGCGGGGCGCTGTTGAAGTGGCATGCAGAGTATCTCGCCGACCATCGCGTGCGGATTGCGCTTGACCTCGACCTCGTCAAACAGATCGTCCCGGTGACGCACACTGTGCTCGAGTTCGGCTCAGTGCCGCTGCTGCTGACTTCCGCATTGGTCCGCAGCGGCTACCAGGTGACCGGTTGCGACATCGCGCCCGAGCGTTACGCCTCGACCTTGAGGTCGACCGGCATGAAGGTGGTCAAATGCGATATCGAAACCCAGCAGCTGCCCTTCGCCGACGATTCGTTCGATGCCGCAATATTCAACGAATTGTTCGAGCATTTGCGCATCAATCCGAACTTCACGCTCTCGGAAGTACTTCGCGTATTGAAGCCGAACGGCGTTTTGACATTGTCTAGCCCGAATCTCAAGTCGCTTGGAGGAATCAGGAATTTCATGATCCGGGACCAGGCTTACTCTTGTTCCGGTGACATTCATGCTGAATATAACAAGCTCTCCGATATCGGCCACATGGGTCACGTCAGGGAATACACGCCGACCGAGATCGGCGGATTTCTGCAGGCCGTCGGATTCGAGATGAGCTCGGTGCTATTTCGCGGCGAATATGCCGGAACGTTTGCGCGTGCGCTGATCAGATTGGTTCCGCGCCTAAGCCCGTTCGCCTCGTACATCGCCAAGAAGCCGGGAAACTCCTGATTCGATTCTATGAGCCATGGGCCTGGTCAGGCTCTTTGAGGCCGCGAGTCGCAAGCAGATCCTGAAATCGGCGTGCCATCTGCTCGGCTTGCAGCGTTGGGACCAGTGCCGCGGTCTTTTGGTGATCCTTGGTGTGCTCGCGCTTTCCGAGTATTGCCTTGATCGCCGAAGTGTCGTAGCGCATTTCGAGCTCGTCGAGCAATCCGAACACCTTCTTGCCGTCGTTGAGCCACGCCGTTTCGAAGCGCGTGACCTTGATCGCGGGCATCCGGGTGCGCAGGTCCGACACCCTGGCTTCGATTTCATGCCAATACCAGAGCGCCTTGTAGAACGGGTGCGAGAACTCCGGATCAGATTCGAGAATGTCCGCGATTCTGATCAGATTGCCGGGCGCCCGATAGTCGAGCCACCAATAGTTGCCGCGCTCCCTGCCGGGATAATCCTCCAGGCAGTAGATTGATTCGGCGACTTCCACTGCGGGCCTGACCAAGTGGACTACAGCGATCCGGTCGCCGAATTCTCGAATCGCGTGTTCCCAGAAGGTTTTGATGAACTGATGATTCGCCTCGAGATAGTAGCGGTGGCCGGCCGCCGCGCGGAGAATGTTGACCGACTTCACTTGGCGGTAGACGCGATCGACGAGCGCCGTGTTGCCGTGGGTCGCCGCCTCGAGTACCGGGCCATTCATCACCGGATGGGGTTCATGAACCGCGGCGCAGGCGGGTACCGCGGAGAACAGCTTGGTCAGCGTCAGCGTTCCGCTGCGGCCCGTGGTCGCCGTGAAAATAAACCTCTCAACCTCACGTGCCCTCAACCCGAATACATATCGCGCGACCGGGGCAATCAATGAATTGTGCTTGAGCGGTTTGAAGGGAAACGGCGCGATGCGCCAATCCTCGGGCGCCATGTCCGGACCCGTCGATCCATTATTGATGGTCTGCTGAGCCTCGCCTCCGTCTCGAGCCACGGCTCACTCCCCATCGCATGCGGCGACTAAAATGAAATTATCGATCCGGCGGTGCTGCTCCGCAACAGTGCAGCTCTCGGCGCCGCGATAGGTGCAACGGCGGATTTCTGCGGCGCGATCGACGGGTTGTCGCGCGCCCGCATCGCTATGGCGATCTTAGACGGATTTCGCGAGCCGATGCTTGCGAGGTTCAACAACCCAGCCATCGCCAGAGAGAGCAACGCAGGATCGTTCAGGCGTCGCCAGACGGCAAATCGGCGCCGGCTTCCGTCTTAACTCATTGATTTATTTGGTGGGCGGTACAGGGATTGAACCTGTGACCCCTGCCGTGTGAAAGCAGTGCTCTACCGCTGAGCTAACCGCCCAAGAATCACCGCAAAAGTATGACACCGAGATACCCGTAAGACAAACGCCCAGGCCAGTGCGCATGCTCGCGCGTTGAGGCCCCTCTGGTAGACTCGGGCGCCCCAAAACCTCGAGTCGCCCATCAATGACCGTTCGCACGCGTTTTGCTCCCAGTCCAACCGGCTTTCTGCACATTGGCGGGCTGCGCACGGCTCTATTTTGTTGGCTCTATGCACGGCGCCACGGGGGCACGTTCGTTTTGCGCATCGAGGACACCGACCTCGAGCGTTCGACCGAGGCGGCAATCCAGCAGATTCTCGATGGGATGGAGTGGGCGGGCCTCGACCATGACGAGGGTCCGTTCTATCAAACCCAACGGTTCGATCGCTACAAGGAAGTCATTGAAGAGCTGCTGGCAAGCGGCAACGCCTATCGATGCTATTGCACCAAAGAGGAACTCGACCAACTCCGTGCCGCGCAAATCGCGCGCGGCGAGAAGCCGCGCTACGACGGGCGCTGGCGCGACCGGACCGATTCCCGTCCCGGGGTTGCGCCGGTCGTGCGATTCAAGAACCCCTTGGGCGGCGAAGTCGTAGTCGATGACGTCGTCCACGGCCGGGTGGTTTTTCAAAATTCAGAACTCGACGATCTGATCATCGCGCGATCCGACGGTACACCGACCTATAATTTTTGCGTCGTCGTCGACGACATGGACATGGATATCAGTCACGTGATCCGCGGCGACGATCACCTGAACAACACACCGCGGCAGATGAACATGCTGCTCGCGCTGGGGCGCAAGCCGCCGGTCTACGCGCATTTGCCGATGATTCTGGGTCCCGACGGCGCCAAGCTCTCGAAACGCCATGGGGCCGTGAGCGTTCTGCAATATCGAGATGAAGGCTTTCTGCCGGAGGCCGTGCTCAATTACTTGGTGCGGCTGGGTTGGTCGCATGGCGATCAGGAGATATTCTCGATAGAAGAAATGATCCGGCTCTTCGACATCGCCGATGTCAACAAATCGGCGTCGGCGTTCAATTTCGAGAAGCTCTCATGGCTCAATCAACAACACCTGATGCACGCGCCGCTGCCGCGCATGGCCGCCTTCCTGCGTTGGCAATTGGAGCGCGAGGGCGTGACAGCCGACGATGAGGCGCGCCTCGAGCAAATCGTGCTCGTCCAGCGCGAAAGGGCAAAAACGATCAAGGAGATGGCTGTCAACAGCCTGTTCTTCTTCAAGGCGCCGACCGCGTTCGACGAGAAAGCCAAGTCCAAGCATGTGACGCCCGAAATATTGGCGGCGCTCGGCGAATTGGCGGTGGCGCTCGATCGAGTTGAAGATTGGTCCGCACCGATGCTGCATGCGCTCATCGGCGCTTTTGCAGCCGAAAAAGGCCTATCTCTCGGAAAATTGGCGCAGCCGATTCGTCTCGCGGTTTGCGGCGGGACCGTTTCGCCGCCAATCGATGCGACTTTGGCGATTTTAGGGCAGGAGGAGGCCCTCGCGCGCCTGCACAATGCCCTGGCCGTTTGGAACGCCTAGTCCATTCATTTTCTTGACGAATTGGGCACCGTGAGGTAACGTGCGGCGCCTCCACGTGGGGTCATAGCTCAGCTGGGAGAGCGCTTGCATGGCATGCAAGAGGTCGGCGGTTCGATCCCGCCTGGCTCCACCAGATTTTCACGGTCGATTGTTCGATTTGATTGCCTGCGTCCCCATCGTCTAGAGGCCTAGGACACCACCCTTTCACGGTGAGAACCGGGGTTCGAATCCCCGTGGGGACGCCACTTCCCGGGCGTTTGCCTGCTTGTGGCGTTGCGCCCAAAATACGCCTATGAAGTTCTTGGATCCTGATACAGAGAGCGCCGTACGCGCGTTTCTAGCCCGGCTTCCGGCCGAATTGCGGCTGCAGCATGCCATTCTGTATGGCTCGCGCGCGCGCGGCGAGGACAGGCCGGATAGCGATGCCGATCTTGCGCTGATACTGGCAGAAGGCGAGGGCGACTGGGAACTCGTCGGGAACTTAGCTGAGTTGGCTTACGACGTCTTTCTCGAGCGTGGCGTTCTAATTCAGCCAGTTCCCATCTCGTTAAGGCATTGGTTGAACCCGGAGCGCTTCCCAAGGCCAGGTTTCCTGCGCAATGTTGCACGCGATGGGATCGTCCTTTGACGCTCACTCCTCTGGCTCGAGATCTTAGACTTATCGATGCAAAAACCGCAGCCGAAACGGTGGTGCGGGCGGAAGCATTCGTGAGTACGGTTGAGAAAGCTTTTGCCCTCAAGGAATCATCTGTTGCAAATAATCTAGGCAACGACAGCGCTAGTCCCCACGACAAAATCTCAGAGCCGGACCTTGCGATGGAGCAATCTGAGACAGACTACGCGCGGTTGAAGCCGGTATCGCTCGAGGAAATACGACGCCAGGCTCGCGAGAACTGGTTGCAGCTGCGGCAAAAAGTCGGGGTCGAAAAAGATGTGGACTATTCTAAGGACCCTGACCGAGGCGCCAAGGAAGATCAAAGTCATTCGATTGACGACGATCTCGGTCAATAGCGCTTTGTCATCCAAATAGTATGGTGGGCCGTTCCTGGCATGCGGGGGCATAAGCGCTCGAGGTAGTCGTTCCATTCCTCTAGGGTTTCAAAAAGCTGGTTCGAACTTTCTAGACTTAGGGACGCCACTTTGGCCCTGCTATCGGACACGGCCAAGACGACGATTCGTCGCTTTGCCGCTCGGAAGTAGTCACATGCAGAATCACGAGATCGACGACTTGGAATCGTTGCCCTCAAAGGACGCGCCGTTGCATACGGCCTATTCGGGCACCGGCTCCGAGTCCATGCTCGCCGCGAGGTCCATCATCAGAGTTTCAGCCACACCCTCTTCATGCACAACGACTCGCCGCTCCGACATCGCGCTGGTGAGGCGATCGTCCCATCGCGCCACGACGGGTTTGTCGCCCCGCAGCGTTATTCTGTGGTCCGCGGTCGCCGACAGGTAGTCCGCGGCCCCGAAACGCCAGGGCTCCGCCCCGAATTCACGCATCACGAAATTGCCGATGACCAAACCAGCCCAATCGAAGTCCCCGTGGTAGCGCAGTCGGGCGCCGGCGGCGGCAAGCTGGGCGAGCAGGGTTTGCTGGGCGGCTGACGGCATCCCGTCCGTACAGGCCAAGGGCGCGCAAGCTGCACCTAAGCGGTCGGCGGCGATGGCGACGATGTTGGGGTTCTCGCAGACGAATACGTCGCGTTGGGCCACTTGCCAGATGGGGCGGCGGCGTAACAGGGTGCGCAGCGATAGGTGTACTGGCTCGCCCGCGGACAGATGCGCGACGTCGATGTCCAGACCCGGGAGGTTGAGACATAGCGCTGGGAGTGCCAGCTCATTGACCGTGATACCCAGACGAGCCCATCGCTCGCGGACGGATTCTTCGGCGTCCTGAAGTCCGGCCGCTTCGATGACGTCGATGGACGTCTCGCTGGCGCGCGTCCGCAACACGAGGGTTGCCACTGGACGTCCGTTATCGAGGCCGTGCGAATCACCGAGAACTTCAGCCGCGAGTTGTGCCCGTGAGATGCCGTGCCCCGGCAGCCGGCTGAGTACCCGAGCGGCCTGCGCCAGCAGTAGCTCGGCGTTCGCAGGATCGCTACCCGCGAGGCGTTTTACCAGTGCGGCGCCGGCCGGCTCTGTCAGCAATGCCGCGAGCCGCGGCTCGGCCGTGCGAGAGAACGCGGCACTCCATGCTTGCTCGCGCGCCGCCCGATCGGCCCGGCGATCCGACAACGGTCCGTCAAGGAACTCCAGCGCCTCGCGCAGTGTGACCGCGATTCCCGCGTGGGCGAGCGCGGCGTCGAGTTCGGAGCGCCGGATGCGCATGGAGCCCACGGCGACGGTGCGCCGACCGAGCAGGCCGGCGAGCGCGCGAAGTTCGTGGCTCGATAGATCCGTCAGGGTGAATTCGTCGCGCGATGTGCCTCTTTCATATCGCGAGCGGAGCCGCAGGCGTAGATTCGCGAGTTCGACTCCGCCCAACAGCTTCTGCAGGCGTTCGCCGTCAATGGAATCCCCGCTCATTCGCCCGCAACGGCCGCTTCCGGAAAGCGGCGCACGGGGTCCGCTTCCTCGCGACGCTCGCGGCCGTCCCACGACCAGCGCGACACGAAGATGGCGTCCATGCCTTCGCGGCGCACGATCTGGCAAATGCTGAGGCCGGGGATCTCCGCATAGCAGCCCCATTCGCGCTCGCTGGTCATCACGAAGTCGAGATCGAACTCACGGATCAACCCCATGCAGCTCGCGCGTGCTTCGTCGTCAATGCCGGCGAAAGCTTCGTCGAGCAACACCAACCGCGGAGCGTGGGGGTCCGAACTCTCGTAGTGGCTGCTGGCGGCCGCAAAGAGCGGCACTGTCAGACCGAGCGCGCGTTCGCCGCTGGATGCGGGGCCGGAGAGCGGCTTCCACTGCCGGTCCTGGTTGCGTTCGACCGTGAATCGATGCCATTGGCGATAGTCCAGCGCTCGCGCCAGGCTGTCGTATAGCGTGCCGCGTTCGTCACGCTGCCGTTCGCCATCGATGCGCGCCTGAAGAAACTCGCCGACGAGCCGCCGGTCCTCGGCGGACCAGGCATCCGCACTGGTATTGAGCAACCGTTTGCGCGCCAGCTCGAGTCCGGGCACCGCATTCTCATCGTTCTCAGGGAGTGGCTCCCACACAAGTCGGTAGCGCAACCCGGTGGAAGTAGGCCGTTTATGCAGCTCGACGTTGATTGCCGCGACTCGCTCCTCCGTGTCGCGAATCATGCGCTGCAAGTTGGCGGCGATCTCCTTCTCGAGATGCTCCTCGAGCAACGCTCGCTCCTGGGCGGACAGGATCAGGCGTTGTTCCGCCAGTTCCGCGTCGAGCCGCTGTTCGAGCGCGTCGGGACGCTCCGGTCGCTGCTGATAGACGATGCGCACGATGAGCCCGTGGTCGCTGGGCTCCGCCGTTGCGGCGTGGCCCTGGGTGGACATTGTGCTCTGCAGCTCCGTGAGGTCGCGCCCGATCTCGCGTTGCACGCGATCCCAGTCCGCCTCCTCCGCCGGGATATCGACCAATGCCTGCTCGGCGCGCCTAGCGATCGTCAGTGCGGCCTCGATGCCCCATGCGGCCGTGTCGTCCGGCAACGGCAGATCCGGGACTGCGATGGCCACGAAACCGGTCTGCTGCGTGTACGCCTGCAGCGTCTCGACGGCGGTCTGACGCGCGTGCACGCGCTCCTCGAGTTTCTGGTTGAGCTCCGAGTGCTTTTGCTCAACGGTGCCGCGTTGAGCAGCCACGACCACCAATTGCGCCAGCAAGTCTTTCTGCGCGCGCTCGTGTTGCTGCTGCGCCTGCTGGGTGGCCTCGATGTCGCTCAGTAACTCGCTCACCTGTTTGCCGACCGTCGCCTGCAGCGTGGCCACCGTCTCGCTCGCGGCGTGGAGCAGTGTCTGCTTGTCCCGATGATCCTCGATGGCTGCTCCCAACGATTCACGTGCGTCGGCTTCGCGCAGCGTTTGGTCGGCAAGTTCGGCCAGCGCGGCTTTGTGCTGGCGCAGCGCGTTGGCAAGTTCCGTGACCGCCACGCGATACTCGCCGAGCGCCCGTTCAATGACATCGAGGTCGGCGATGGCGGCCGGTAGATTCAGGTCGCGTGCGTCGAGACTCAGGCCGTCCCGCGCGCGTGCAAGGGCGTGGTCGGCCTGCGCGAGTTTGGACTCTGCCTCGCCGAGACGCGTCTGCGCCTCACGGCGCCGCTGCTCGGCGGCATTGTGCTCGGCGTGCCAACGCAGGAGACCGTCGTCGGCCGGCGCGCGTGCGTATTCATTGCGCGCATCTTCGCGCAGGGCGGCGAGTCGCTCAGCGGCCGATGCTTGGGTCTCGAGTGCCGCGGCGAGTTCACCCAAGCGGGTGGCGATGTCATCGAGGCGCGCCCGGCGCGCGGCCTCGCGCGCGGCGTGACCGATATATCGCGCGGCTGGTTTCGTCCAGGCGCCCCGCACAGTACCGACGCGAAATTGCCCGCTCGGCGATACCCAGGTTTCGGCATCGACAGGCTCGTCCTCGGCGCAGGCCACCGAGCGCAGCAGAGCGGATAAGGTGTGTGCGTCGATGGAGGAGCCGTCGCCCGTGGCCGGGATGGTGGGCGTCAGCCAGTCCGCCAAGGAATTCGCGCTGGGCGGCCGCACCGTCAAGATGACATCGTGGGTGCGGCCCTGGATCGCGGTGCCATCCGGCAGCACCCACGCGTCGAGGAGGCCGCCGGCCTCCAAGGCCGCCTCCACTCCTGCGCGCGCGCCGCTTGGCACGTGGGAGGCAAAATCGACGAGCTGCCACAGCGGAGCGCCGGCCGCTTGAGCGCGGATCGAGGCATCTCGGGTGTAGGGCACGGGAGGCGCCTGGTCTTCGCCGGCCTCGAGACGCGCGCGTTCCGCATGCAATTCGCTCTGTTCCAGGACCAAGAGGCGGCGTTGCTCTGCCAGCGCCGCGGCGCGCGCCGCGAAATTCTGTTCCACAAGCTCGAGCGCGCGACCCAACGCAGTTCGCATCGGATTGATGCCGCTCTGAGTGGTATGCCACAGCTCCAGCTCGTCCAGGACAGCATCGACCTCGGGAATGCGCAGTGCCTGCGCGGCATCTGCATAATGCCGCCACGCGGCCAGCAGCTTGGCACTTCCGTCCAGCAATTTCTCCGCGGCGTGACGGGCGGCCTCGGATGCGATGTCGAACGCCTCGGCATGCAAGGCTCGAGCGTCCTGTGCACGGGTGCGGGCCTGCGCGGCCGACTCCACCTCGCGCAGCCGTTTGCGGATCACCGCCGTCTCCTCGCGGCGGCGCGCCTCGGATTCGCGCCGCTCGCGAAGCAGGGCGGTTATGCCGGCCTCCGAAAGATCCGTCACGCCGTCAGGTACAGAGATGCTCCGCAGTGCGCGTGCATGGTCGTCGGCGAGTCCCGTGTCGCGCGCGAGATCGGCGGCACTCGATGCGGAGCCCATCAGCGTCGAGCGGCTGGCATCAGCCTGCGCGCGCCGACGATTGGCCGCTTCCGCTTCGCGAGTGAGCTGGGTGGCGGCGAGTGATTCCCGCTGCGCCGCCTCATTCATCAGCGCGCGGCATTCGCCGGCTCGATCGCGGGCGCTGGACAGCCGGTTCGCATCCCGCATGATGGGGTCCGATCGCAACACGCGCAGGCGAGCTTCGTCGGCCGCCAGCTGTTCGTCCAAGCTTTGCTGTTGCGACTGGTAACGGGTGACCCGGGCGCGCGCCTCGTCGAGTTCCGCCTGCGCGGCGTTGAGGTCACGGCTCGCATTGTCGAAATCGGTCTGCGCCTGCCGCACGGTTCTGGCCCGGCGCCGGGTGGCGACTTGGGCGTAGCGTCGATAGCGGGTCCCGAACGATCCGATCGCTTTGCGCATGGCCTCGATCTCTTCCAGGTTCCGCCGGATGTCGGTGAGTTCGCTCATGGCTTCGGCGACATCCTCGAGTGCGGCGCGATCGAGGGGCCGCAGGGCGTGGGTCAGCGCTTCCGAGAGTCGCCCTTCGTCGGGATTCTTGGAGAGTTGCGGCTGGCGCAACTGAATCAACGTATCGACCAGCGCGTCATAGCGTTCGGTCCCCAGCTGAAACAGCTTCTCATCCACGGCGCGCCGATAGGCTTGCGCGGTGGGAAATACCTGGCCGTGGGCGCCGATGGCCTCGATCAAGCGCTCCCGGGACAGCGCGGTCTTCTCCGGCGTGGTCAGCCACAGATCCGCGCCGATGCGTTGGTCGGTGATGAAGAACCACGAGTCCGTTGTCGGACGGCCGGCGATGGCGCGTAAGCCACAGCCCAGGGTCAGCGTCCGCACTTTCCCGGCGCTGTCGAGGCGCCCGAATTCCAGCCACGTGTAGCCGATGCGGCGTTCGTAGCGCTTGTTCATCAACAGGTTCCATTCCATGCGCTTGCCGCGGTCGCCGTCCGGTTCGACGCGGGAAGCACTCAGGTTGGCATCCAGCAGGAACGGCAGTGTCAACGACAGCACCTTGGATTTGCCCGTGCCGTTGTTACCCCGGAGCATGAGGTGACCGTCGCGGAACCAGAACTCCTCGACGTCGTAGTGATATAGCTCGACGAGGCCGAGGCGCAGCGGTTGCCACCGGCCTCGCCCGGGGGACGGCAATGGAATCGGGGGAGGAATGTGGGTCAAGTCAACGGCCCGGAAATGGCGTAGCGATGCAGGGCGGGGAGCGCCCGCGCCCCGTTCTCAACGCGTCGAACCAGCCGCAGCGCCTCGAGGCGATTGACCGCCTCGGTGGCGAGCTGGACCTCGGCGCCTGCTTCGCGCGCATCTTTGCGCCAGTAGCGGCCGTACCGGTCACCGGCGGACCGCAGGTAACCCGCAAGTTCGTGCAGCGAATGAATTCGCTCGGGCTCGGTGCGTGCGGCGCGGGCCAGGTGCTCGGCCACCAGCAGCGTCGCGTGTGCTTCCGTGCCTACCGCCGGCAGGTGTTTGTCGGAGAGCTCGCCTTCGCCATCGACGAGCGCCAGGCCTTCGGCGCGCAGCTCGGCGGTGAGTCCAGTTGCCTGCGCCAGTCGATATGCCAGGGGCCCGCGCTGGCTGACCAAGTACTCGCGCTCGTCCGGGGAGAGATCGTCATGATAAATCACGGGATCATCGAGCAGCCGTCGCGCCAATCGATGACGCAGTGCCATGCGCTTGCCGTCGGGACTGTCCGGTACGTACTCATCCACGAGCGCGGCGAGCCGGCCGTCGAAGTGGAGGTCCGCCCGCGTCATTGCAATGAGACTGGCGCCGCGCGTACCGGCGGGCAATCGCGCGAGCACGCGGCGATGGACGTCGTACAGAACGTCGCTGGATTGGTTGACGTAACCCTCTTCGTCGCCGGCGACGCGCGTGAGCACGCCGAGTTCCAGCAGTAGGCGGCACACGGCGACCAGCGAGCGTCGCTCGCGCGCGCTCTCAAGGGTAAAGACGAAACCACAGGCAACGACTTCGGGGTCCGCCGCGCCTTCCAATAGACGCTCACCCAAGGTTCTCAGGGTGATCTGCGATTCGTTGCGCTCGAGCGCCGCGCAGGCGAGACAAAGGAGTACATAGCGATCCTGATCGAACTCCGGTAATCCCCGTGTTGGGTCGTCGAGTGCGGCGGGTCTCTTATACAGCCGCGCACATTGCCGCTCCACCTGGAGGTTCCATCCCGTCTCACGCCCGAACCAGTCGCGCAAGTAGCCCGCGTGTCGGCGCACGAGTTCGAGCGCCGGATCACCGGCGGGCATGAGCGGGCGCATCAGCAACGCGCGCAGTGCGCGCTCGCGTTCCTCAGCTTCCTGGTGTTTCAGAACGTCCTTTAATCCGGGGGCCACCATGCGCTAGGTCCTACGAATGTGAAGGAGATGATCGCGACCGCGGAAGGTTCCCAAGTCCGTTGCAATTTCTGCCTCCGTGTCGGCAGCGAGGGGAACGAGCCGAACGATGAGCGTACCATCACCGGTCAACCGTTCCACGACCTCGTCGGGATCCGTCTGGCTGGCGAGAGCCTCACCCAGCAGCGTCAGGAACAATCGAAACGACGATGAATCGAGCCGACCCAACTCGGACAGCCGCGTCTCACGATTGGTGGCCAGGCGCTGTCGCGCCGCTTCGGTTTGAGCCGCCTCTTTCGCGACGCGGGCCGCGAGCAAGCTGCGCTCCGCGGAGCGATCCTGGATCCGGGGCGGTGCGCCGCGGGTCGGCAGCACGCCTTGTTCGCGCAGTTTCGGCAGGACCGCGATACCGGGTGAGTCGCGCCACGCGGTATTCGCGCTGACCTTCTCGTCGGCGATCTCCAGCGCCAGATGCCGCGCCGGAGACAAAGCAAAGGCGGCCCGCCATAACCGATGCGCGTTACCGTCGCCGCCCGCCGCGGCAAACCATAGCGCCAGGCGCCGAAAATCCGCCGCGCGATCGCTTCGGCCCGCGCGCCGTTCGTGCAGCAGCGAGACGGCCTGCAGCAGGCGAGGAATCGCCGACAGAGCGCTCGCGCGCAGCAGCTCCGCTTGGGCACGGATCCGGCCGTCGGACACGAACCAGCGCGTCAGGCCGGCCCAACGCTCGTTCCAGGCGATGAGTCGGGCGTCGACGGCTTCGGTGTCCATCGCAACATCGCCCGGCGCCGCGTTGCGTGCATCGCGCTCGGCCGCGATTTGCAGCAACGCCCGCTCGAGCGGCCGCAGTTCCATCAATAGTTCGGCGATCTGACTCGAGCGCGTGACCAAATCGCCGATGAAACGCTGCAGGTAGTCGATCAGCCGTGTTTTGAAACTCATCACGGCAGCGACCTCGGCACGCTGCAGCTCGATGGTGCGTGCAAGACCCGCCATGAAGGCCTCCGCGTTGTTCGATAAGTCTTCGAACACATGCACGAGATCCCGAAGTGCGCCGTGGACCTTGGCCGCATCGGGCGGTGACTCGCGCATGAGCTGCCCGAGGGAGATGAGGCGTGCCCGGATATCGTCGAGCGCCACGGACTGCAATTCAGCGCGTCGCGCAAGAGCCTCCACGAAGGCCTGCAACCCCGCCTCGACCGCTTCTCCGCCGGGGGTCATCCGGTACAGCAGTCGTTTGCGGTAAAAGTCTTCGATTGTCGCGACCCGAGCTGTGTCCGGTTGCGACTGCAGATTGCCCCAGTCGACGAGCTGCCCGAGGGCTTGCTGGACTATCTCCATCGTGGGTGGGCCGGCCGGCCAAGCCGCTTCAGCAAGCACGTCGTCAGGTCTTAGATGCAGCCGGAACTGGCGTTTCGATGCCGCGAAAACATCGAGAATCGCTCGGTATAACGGTGCGTTGTCGGCAATGACATGGCTGAACAGAGCAGGTGCGGAGCGTGGAAGCGTGTGAGGCGACATTGTCCTATTCTCGCAGCCTGGTGCAGCGCGCCCCTATCATTTCGCCGAAGCCGGCGGCGCCGTCGCGGTAAAGGCCTGCGCCTGCAGTTTGACCCCTGCGGCGATAGCGTCAATGACTCGTTCCGGAAAGCGCGACGGCAATCGTGCTCGCACCACCGCGACATGCGCATCCGCCGATTCAACTAGATTTCTCATGCGACCCCACAGTCCCGGTATTCCCATTCGGAGAGCCAGTTCATGCCAGTGCCGAGAATGAATTTCTCTCAGACGATAGTGCTGGCTCTTGCCGCGGACCGCCATGGCAAGCTTGGCATCTTGTATGGGTAGTTGGTTGGCGCCGGGTCCGATGACCGGCCACGCCGATAGCACGTCGTACAGCGGTGTCATGCCGAACGCGCCCCCAGCGCGGTGGAAAATGGAGAAATTCTTTGCATGTCCATCGGTGGCTGCCAACAACCAAAATGCCAGTTGAGCGAGCGCGAAGTGTGCTCGGTCGGCATCCCGGGATTCGCTGCCCTCGAGAATCTCCAGAATTTCTTCGCTCGTTGGGCCGCCGTCGGCCTCGTATTTCTCGATGGGGGATCTACCCGTCGCTTGACAGAAGTCTTCCTGCGGCAATCTCACGATCCACTGGCCTGCCTTAGCATCGAATTGCGGGCGCAAAACGTCCGCATCGGCCGCACCAATCCAGCGCCGGTCGAAGCGCTTGACCGACAACACGGTCTGTTTGCCGTAAGTGAGTATGTCGGCGTCGGCAATCTGCAGGCCGAACTCGCGCATCAATTGCACGCACAGCCACTCGTTTTCCACCGAATCTGAAAAGTCGCCGCGGAAGTTGCCGACAATCCCTAAAGGCAATTTCAGTATGTGCGTCGTGGGAGTGGCGCCGTGGGGCCGGTACCACGCACCTCCCATCGAGAGAAGCGCGGTTTTTTCCTGCGCTCCGGCGATCGAGATTCGGAAATCATCATCATGATCATGGCCAAGTGGCGGCGAGGACGGAACCGCCTGCAGCAGTCTCTCCATGTCACCATCATCGAGCCGAGCGGCTTCGACCCGGTTCCAACCGATGGGTTCCTGATGGATGGGCAGTAACTGTACGGCACCAACGCAATCGCGGCCGATAGCCTCCAATAAATCGAAAGCTTGAGTCGATCGAGTGCCGAAGCGCTCACGGATTCTGCGGCGAATTGCCGGGTTCTCGGGCAGTAGATTATCGAAGTAATTGTCCACGACCGTGCCGCGAACCTCGAGATCGGCGGTGATGGGCATGGACAATGACAGGGCGCGCGCGCGCGGCGATTGCGACCACGTGGTCGTGTAGCGAAACACGGGTGTGCCGGTGCGCAGCGTCGTCCACTCACCCACGAGTTCCCCGTTCATCCAAACATTTAGGGAACCCACAAGTTACCAATCTGCGGCGGCTGGCGGCGCTTTGGGTGCTGAGTCGGCTTCGTTGGAAAGCAACAGTACTTGGACCCCGAGAGCACGCAAGATCTTGAGTAACTGTCCAACGCTGACACGCCGCGGATCGGCTTCGATTTTTGCGATTCGAGTTTGGTCCAAGCCGACGAGCATTCCAAGCTGTGCTTGGGTGAGATGACGCGAATTCCGCAGGGATGGCAGATGGTTCGCGAGTTGCGCCGGGGTCTGCAATAAATAGTCCATGGGTGCAGTATATGCCGTTAAAGGCATAGATACAATACATGCCTTCTACGGCATAAATACACAATATGCCTTCAGTGGAATATATCGGCACTATTTTGGGCGTGTGGATCGTGTGGAGTTTGAATCCTATGAAAAGCTTGAAGGTCAGATTGAAGCGCAAGTCCGCTGAGCGATCTGGTGAGACTTGCGGCTTTTTTGGCATTTACGGCGGTTAGGCTGGTGTACCCGTGGGGACGAGCGTGTTGGACCCCTCAGAGCCGGGCTTGCGAAACTCGGATTCATTATCGGACGGTTCGCATCGCCAAGATGATTTGACCGCGTACTGTACGGTGCAGGCGCATGTCTTCTGGACTGATGGGTTCCGGTTCCGGCACGTCGCGACCGACCAACATGCAGGCGATCGGCGAGTCCTCCGACATGATCGGTAAAATGATGAAGCTGGCGGTGTGCGGACAGGCTTTGGTGAAATATGGCGGAAGCCGCGCGGCTATCGTGGGAGCGAGCGCGTTGCGGATCTGTACGTCGGTGCCGCGGCGAACTGCGACGGCGAACAGATCCCCCGCCGAGTCGATATTGATCTCCAGATGACTCGCTTGGGCTTTCGTGATTGCCCCGCACCACACGCGTGCACGCATTTTCGGCGTACCGGCATCCCGAAGCAGCAAAATGGAGCGGCTGTAGCCGAATCCGGTATGCAGGCATTCCAATGCAGTCAACAGGATCGCGCTCAAGCTTTGTCGGTCGGCAATCAGTTGCGTAAGGTCCTGGAGGCGCGAGAGCACCAGCTCGTGGCTGTTGGCCGGCTTGCCGATGGCATTGAGCTGGCCCGTCTCGGGCGCAGAGTCGTCGATCACACTGCCTTGCGGAAAGCCGTCGTCGGCTACGGCGGTCTCAGGGATCGCGCTCTCCAGCATGGAGCGGACCGGCGCCATCTGGGCGTCGGCGGCGCTCACCCAGCGATCGAAGGCCTCGCCCGAGACCCCGCTTTCGGCAATACACTGCCCGCGGACATTGGCTATGAGTGCTTCGCGCTCCGCAACGCCCCGATGCCTCAGATGCTGCGCAGTGGTTCTCGCCAATTCGACGATCCGATCCAGGTGCTTCATCTTTTTCGATTCGACGGGCGCGACTGTTCCCATGCTGAGCGAGACCAGCATTTCCGGGATTCCCCACATCGTCAGAACTTCGCTGGTCAGCGTCTTTAGCGGCATTCCAAGCACGTCGTCGGCTGCACTCGCCTCGGTGGCACCGCCGGCGACACGCCGGGAAATCTCACGGTAGCGATCGAAGTCGATCATCACGAGCAGCAACTTGGCGACGTTTCCGAGGAGTGCGGCGATGCCGGCTTTTTCCATGTCGTCAGGCGCCAATTGACGGGACATTTCCCGGGCAAGCAGCGAAGCCTGGAGCGCCTGAATCAATTCTGCCTTCAGGGCGGTTGCCCGTTCCTGTTCCGGCATCTGATCGACAAACAGCATCCCGAGCGCGACCAGTTTGACCTGTTCGAAGCCGATTACGACGATCGCCCGGGTAACGGTCGTGATGCGCGCCGCCGAGCTGAGGCGATATCCGACGCTGTTGGCGATGCCGATGATTCGCTGGGTCAGGTGGACGTCCGCGAGAATGACGTTGCGCAGCTCCTGAATCGATTCAACGTTGGAATCGACCATGGCCAGGATCCGCACGATCGCCGTCCCGAGCCCAGGTAGCTGGGGATGCCGTCGCATGGCTGCGAGGAGCCCATCGACCGCCGATGTAGATCTCGGTACGTCTGCCATTTAGGCATTATCCCCTGATCGGCGGTCACCGACCCACCCATCTCGTCGGTGATGGGTTCAAATCGTCCGGCCTCAACGGCGGTTGATTTCGAGTACCCGTGGGGGTCGCCGCTCGTGGTTCCCGTCGATCGCGAGATCGAGCGCCTGCTCGAGGCGCGTTCGATCGATTGGCTTGGAGAGGTAATCGTTCATTCCCGCGGCGATGCACTTCTCGCGGTCCATGGCGAGCGCATTGGCGGTCAAGGCGATCACCGGAATATCTCGATTCTTGTGCGTAGCATCGGACCCGCGCAACCGCCGCGTCGCTTCGTAGCCATCCATTTCCGGCATTTGGCAATCCATGAGTACCACATCGAAATCGCGGGTGCGAAGTGCTTCGAGCGCTTCGATTCCGTTCGACACGCTGTGCGCATCGGCGCCCAGTTTTCGCAGCATGTGCGCCGCGACCTTTTGGTTGACGGCGTTGTCATCCACGACCAGCACCCGCACACCGCTTCTCTGCCCCGTCGGGCCGGCGTCCGGCCGCGCCACGGCCGATTCGGCGACGCAATCTTGTGTGACTTCGGTCAAGGTGTTGATCAACATCGCCTGCTTGACCGGCTTCGTGATGAATCGATCGAACGAACTGCCTTCCATCTCCGTGGTGCACTTCGATAGCGAGCGCAGCAAAATCAGCCTCGGCGGCGGCACCGCGCAATCGCGGATTGCCGCGGCGAGCCAGGAGGCGTCGTGATCGCGGAGTCGCTGATCGAGGACCACCGCTGCCGGCGGCGCGTCGTCCGCGATGCTTCTGCGATAGCTATCCAAGGCTTGCTGCGCCGAGTCCGCGAGTTCTCCCTTGCATCCGGCGGCTGTCAGCTGCTCGAGGATGATCGCCCCGGTGCGCATGTGGCTGACGGCGACGAGCACCTTCATCCCCGAGAGCCGATCCGCAGTCGTCGCGGCCGGCGGCGCCTCGCAAAGCGGCAAGCACACCGTGACGAGAAACGTCGAACCGATACCGGGCTCGCTTTGCGCCGCAACCGATCCTCCCATCGCCTCCGCCAATTGTTTGGCAATGGTGAGGCCCAGGCCGGTGCCGCCGAATTTGCGCGTCATAGAACTATCGGCTTGCATGAACGGCGCAAACAGAGAGCCGATCCTGTCGGGCGGAATGCCGATGCCCGTATCCCAGACCCTGAAATTCAACTGTCCATTTCGATCGGCATCCACAGTCACGCGCAGCGACAGCCCGATTTCCCCACGTTCGGTGAACTTGGCCGCATTGCTGAGGAGATTCAGCAGAATTTGGCCCAAACGGGTCGGATCGCCGCGGTAACGGCGGTGCAGGCCGGCGTCGATGTCGACGATGAACTCCAGGTCCTTTTCTGCTGCGCGCAGTGCCACCGAATCGATCGCGCCGTCGATCACGGCGCCCACATCGAACTCAACCGATTCCAGCTCGAGTCGACCTGCCTCGATCTTGGAAACGTCGAGAATGTTATTGACCAATCCGAGCAAGGAACGCCCGCTCGAGAGAGAAATTTCGGCATATTCTCGCTGGTCCGGAGTCAACGAGGTTTCCATCAAGAGTCCCGACATACCGATCACACCATTGAGCGGCGTGCGGATCTCGTGACTCATGTTGGCCAAGAATTCGCTCTTGGCGCGGTTGGCGGCGTCCGCCTTGACGCTCAACAACTCCATTTTGCGTGCACGATCCGCTGACTGCTCGCGTGCCTCCATTGCCGCCCAATAATCGTCGTGCACGACCTCGGTTGCTTTGAAAATGTAGACCAACAGAATCGAAGCCATGACCGCCAATAGCAGATTCTCGTGGGTCGGGTGAAACAGCAGCGCAATGATGACGGGGGCCAATACGCAGGTGGGAAACCACACGCGCACCGTGCGGTTGAGGGACAGCACAATCGTTCCGGTGGCGCCAATGGCCACTGAGCAAAACATGAACGGAAAAAAGTATGGGGTCAGCGGGGACCAGCTCAGACAGGCCGCCGTGAGCAGACCCGAATGCAGCGACGGCTGCAGGACCAGGGCCAGTCCCAAGCCCTTCGCGAAGCTTGGGCGGGTGCTCAGCAAATTCGCGAAGCGCGAGTGCAGAATGAGCCGTGCCGCTGTGAGGCCGCAAAGAATGACCGTATTGATCCAAAAGAACGTCGGCGCATGCACAGGAAAGCCGCACCAGGCCGCCATCAGCAACCAGGTGGGCAAATAAACATACGTTCCGCGCTTGGCGCGATGAGCCAG
>CAWALM010000009.1:0-342832 GCA_963782845.1 uncultured Gammaproteobacteria bacterium
GATAGCGCGCAAGAAACGGACCAGCGAAGACCGTTGGATTCATAAAATTCGAGTCGCAAAACCGCGGTGACGGGTTGGATCGGGCGATTTAGTCTGATTCGCTTGGTTTGCGGGATCGACGTCGACTCGTCCCCTTCGTCGCCATCAAGCGCAGCCCGGCCAGATACAGATTGGCCGGCGCAAAGTACCCGTCGCCAATCAGCGTTAATAGGAATCATGTGCTTGAGATTTGCGGAGAAAACCGCGAAACCCTCGCGAACTTTCTAGCGTATCTCGCGGATAATCTCCAACCGTGGCAATTCAAGCCCAAATGACCGGAACCAGAGGTTCATCGATCAAAAGGGAGAGGACAGGCCACATTGCGATCGCTCACGCGACACAGTCGGACAAATCGAAGAGCTCTGGCATTTGAATGTCACAACATTCATCCAATGGCACTGCTGGAAAAATGAATCTCGCGTGATTTTGGCGCGCCCTGAGGGACTCGAACCGCCGACCACCTGGTTCGAAGTCGCAATGATGATTTCATAGGTTCTTAATTTTCAATAGCTTAAAAGGCCCGCCCTCACCCGAAGTAGGCACCGTAGCGCACGAAACAGCATCAAGTGCTACGTTTCTGCGCCGGTGCCAAGCGTCGGCAATCGGCTAAGATTCTGGCATCGCCAAGTTGCCTCGAGATCAGGAACACTGACAGTGGCCATCAAGCAGCAAGCACATGAATTGATAGAAGCGTTGCCGGACGATGCAACCTGGCAAGACCTGTTGTATGCATTGGACCTCCGGGGCGATATTGAGGCCGGACTTGCCGATGCGAAGGCTGGGCGCGTCACTGGCGCCGAGGATCGGCGACGGGAATACGGCCTACGCCGATGAGGCTTGCGTGGACCGCCCGGGCGCGGACACGTCTTGCGGACATCCACGATTACATCGCCCAGGATTCCAAGCAGCGCTCACTGGCGATGGTCGAACGAATTCTCGATTGCGCAGAAACTCTATTGGTCGCGCCGCGCAGCGGGGCGCGACTGCAGGCCTTCACAGAAGAGAAGCGCGCGGGCTCGCCCGGCCCGTTTCTCGCGAAGCGATTCATTGGTTATTCGGCCTTTCGGTGTAGGCGGTCCTCCTGCCGGGACGGCTGACAAGGCACCCGGCGCAAAGGGCGGGACATGGAAGTAGTGACGGGCGATGGCGTCGGCGGCTGTGCCTCCTCGGGGATTGCGGCTTACGGCCTCTCAATCCAGGTAACCGGCGCGACAAAGCGGTAGCCGAGCTTTGGAACCGTTTCAATGAAGCGCGAACTCTCCTCAAACACCTTCGGGGTAAGGGCGATCTGTTTTTCGCCCGCTGACAGCCGGCGCTCGTCGGGCTCGAGCTGAAAATCCTTGAATCGATAAATGCGCTTTTCCAAGGTTTTCCAGGATTTATCGTGATTGGACCGGGCTGCCGCAAATTTGCCAGAAAAATACCAGCAGAACGGCGATGACCGAGATGCCCGTCCTCGCCAAGCTGCCGCTCCATCATCGGCGCCCCAACGAGGGTGCGACGGATAAGGTGTTCCTATGGTTGCATGGCGTCGCGGTCGGCCTCGATATCCACGGTGGATCTGCGTGCCGGCCAACTTGTTGCTCGCACTGGCGGCGGTGGCGGCGCCCGTAACGCCCGCACCGGCGGTCCACGAGGTCGATTGGCGCACCAGCCCGCTCGATCTGAACCTTCGGGGCCGGAACGGCGAGCGCTTTCGGTTCCATTGCCCGTCGGGGAAGGCACGATTGGGCCAGGTCTTCGGCAGCGGACCCTACACGGACGGCTCCTCGATCTGCGCCGCCGGGGTACACGCGGTTGTCATCAAGGCTGCAAGCGGGGGCATCGTGGCCAGTGAAATTCGCCCAGGGCAATCGCACTACGAGGCCTCGTGGAATCACTTCATACCGAGCGAAGGTTACGAAGGACTCTGGAGCGGCAGCTTTCTGGTCATCGCGCCGGATGGGGTCGATGGACCGCCCCCGCGTATTCTCAATCCTTCCGACAAGGAGTAAATCGCATGAACCAATCAACGGCGCGCTGCAATGTGCTGTCGTCACGTCTGCAAAGTGGGGTGTCGTGCGAGCGAGCATCGCGGTTAGCGCTACATGCGCCGTTGCGCCGTTGCGCCGTTGCGCCCCCTCAGGATTGCTAATTCGATGCATCAACTAAGCCAAACATGGAGGAAGGTACCGCCTATGAAGACCCTCAATTATAATTTTTTTCTCACGATCACGATGGGCGCTCTCTTATCGAGTGCGGCCACATCGATTCGCGCTCAAACCACGCCGACCCCCGTATCCGCAGGCGTGACGATTGACGCGACCGGAGGCAGCGGCGTGGAGTGGGCGCTGAAACAGGACGAGGTCAAAAACGATCCTGCCGGCCAGTGGGCCGTCTCCGCTACGGCTTCCTCCGCCTACAATGACGCCAAGGGCGATGCTCGATTCTCCGCGTGGCAGGCGACTGGAGCTCCCAATGTCGATCAGGAAGGGGACAACGGCAATGCATGGGCCTCTAAAACCCCCGATGCAGGGATCGAATGGATTGACCTTGGTTTCGCAAGGCCGGTAGCTGCCACGGGATTGCGGATCCGCGAGAGTGCCGGCGCGGGCGCAGTGTTCAAGGTCGACTTGATCGATAGTCAAGGAAATGTGCACCCACTTTGGACCGGTAAGGATCCAACCAAGGGGCTCAACTATTTGATCCTGACCTTTCCCAAGACCGAATACAAAGTCAATCACGTCAAGGTAACGCTCGCGACCAATTTGGTACCTGGCTACAATGAAGTCGATGCCGTGCAGCTGCTGGGTTCGGATAATTAGCCGCGAAATTCAAGGTTATCGTCTTCGGCGATCTTCGGGAGGACGCGGATATAAGCCACGCTACCGTTCACTTTGTGGGTTACCTCGACCGCGCAAGCATCTGCGGCGGGAATTGCGGCGCGAGGGCATGCCGTCGCCGCTATCAGGTTGCGCACGGCGACAGTGTGGCGAGGCAGGCCATTTTTCCGCAGGCTGAGGTTCGAAGCCGAAGCGCAAAAAACCCTACGCAGGTGCGCTATCACCGACGCCAGGCCAGCTCGCGCGCCGGCGTGTCAATGGATCCAGTTGCCGCCTCAAGCGATAACTTGATCCCGCCGCCGAGGTTCACACTGAGACTCTCTTTGAGCGACTGCGTTGTCGACGCTGGAATACTTGCCTAGAGCTTCAACAATGCACACAGGAAAACTGTTCGTCGCACAACTCATGGGGCATTTGCCGCCTACGGTAGTCGAGTGCAACTTGAGAGATACAATGTCAACGGCAGGTTAGGAGTATGAAGCGATGGCTTATGCAATGAATTTCGCTCCGCGATCCTTAGACATCGCCTGGATCTGGAACGTATCTAATTCGGTGTCGCCGCACGCGTTCACGCCGCGGCCCGACGTCATGCTTGTGCAGCATGCGCTCAACACCGTAATGGCGCAGCTCTCGCTCGCCGACGAACACGGGCGGGAGATCACGAACTACCTTGCGCGCGACGGCTACATCGGGCCGAAAACTCTCGAGCTGATCAAGTCGTTTCAGCGCAATCTGCGCTCGCGCCACCTGCTCGTGAAGGCCGACGGCGTTGTCGATCCGTCATCGCGAGACGGCTGGACCAGCGACGGCAACGCGCAATATACGATCGTCTATTTGAATCGCGAGCATCGAAACATTCACGGTAAGATGATGGATGAAAATGATTTTCCCGAATTATTGCGCGCAAATGTGCGCATGAACCCGGTGGTGTGACCTGCTGGGCGATTGTCCAACCAGTCGAAACCTGAGAACTTGGCCCGTTCGTTGGGATGCAAATTGATATGCAGTACGCCGCCGCAAAGCTGCCGTTGACGACCGGCCGCAGTGGGTGTGCGCCGCGAGTGTTCGCGATTTGGCTACAGCACTTTCTCTTAGAACTCCGGAGCCGTTGAAGCAGTGCTTCGTACACGATCTAGAAAGGCACTAATGATTGGGTTCAACCATTCGGATCGCCCCGAGAACGTCGCGTGGTCCGTTCCAGGCAGCACGCACAGTTCCGCGTCGGGCAGTGCATGAAATATCTTGAGCGTATGCTCGAGCGTGATCGCATCGCGATCGCCTGAGATCACCAGCACCGGCTGAGTGATTTTTGCCAGCAGCCCGAGGTTCAGTTCCGCTTCCGTGGGGGACGTGAGCCACAGGTGCGCAAGTTTTTCATCGATCGTCGTCGGCTTGGGGATCTGCGGTCGCGCGCAATTCCTCCAGATCCTCTGGTCTCAAACCCTCTGGAGAAATGTTAACGCCGCTGATGACGAGTCGTCGGACCAACTCAGGATGCCGGACCGCGAGCATCAGTGCCAAAATACCGCCGTCGCTGAATCCCACAACATCAACATGCTGAAGTTTTAGCATCCTCAGCAGCTCAGCGGTATCTTCCATCATTGCGGTGTAGCTCAATGGTCCTGGTACGTCAGGCGTACGTCCCTGGCCCACCTGATCTGGCGCTACGATATGATGATGTTCCGAAAATACGTCTAGTTGACGCACGAAGGAGTGCTCACCCGAGTCGCCTCCGCCATGCAAGAAGACCAGCGTCGGGCCACTGCCGCGCACGGCATAATAGATTTTGTGACCGTGAATATCGGCCTTATTCCACTGAGTGGACTGGGCCACTCCGCGAACTGCATCGGCCCGTACGCAAGTCAGCCAGAGCGCCAGCAAGGCTATCATTCCGCCATTCACCAATACGCTATTCGGAATCCTTGCCGGCCTCTCGTCCAATCCGTCGTAATCACTGATCTGTTCATTAACAGGCTGTTGAAAAAGTCTGCGCATGAGGCACAGTACGGATAATTGATCGATAAATTGGAGTCAGCGGATGCGCGGAGCGGATTCGAAGCAAGAAGGGATGTTCAGCTACGTCTCGCCGGAGAGCCGGATCCCGACGAACCACCCATTGCGTCCGATCCGGGCGATTGTTGCCGAAGCGCTGGTGCAGATGGACCGCAAGCTGGAGAGTCTGTACTCGCAAAACGGCCGTCCATCGATCGCACCCGAACGTCTGATTCGCGCGCTGCTTCTGCAAGTTCTCTACACGATCCGCAGCGAGCGGATGTTGGTCGAGCAACTTGAGTACAACCTGCTGTTTCGCTGGTTTGTGGGTCTCTCGGTCGATGAGCCGGTCTGGGATCACTCGACCTTCAGCAAGAACCGCGACCGACTGTTCGGAGCGGATATCGCGCGAGATCTGTTCGACTCGATCATCGCGCAAGCGCATGCCACGGGTTTGCTCAGCGACGAGCATTTCAGCGTTGACGGGACCTTGATCCAGGCCTGGGCCTCGAATCGCAGCTACCGGCCGAAGGACGATTCGGATGATGCTCCGGGCGGTGGCGGACGCAATCAAGCCCGTGATTTTCACGGCGAGACGCGCAGCAACGAGACCCATGTCTCGACCACGGATCCGGAGGCGAAGCTCTATAGAAAGAGCCCTGGCACGACGGCTAAGCTCTGTTACATGGGGCATGCGGTGAGCGAAAACCGCCATGGCCTGGTCGTCGATGTGCAAGTTAGCGAAGCGAACGGTACGGCCGAGCGGTCGAGCGCGATCGAGATGATTGAGACGGTTGCCGATCAGGCACCCTGCACGGTCGCGGCCGACAAGGCGTACGACACCCGCGGTTTCGTGAAACAGATGCGCCAGATCAATGCGACGCCGCACGTTGCCCAGAACATCGAACGCAGTGGCGGCTCGGCGATCGACGGACGCACGACCCGCCACGCCGGATACGCGCTGAGCCTGCGGGCGAGGAAGCTGATCGAGGAAGCCTTCGGCTGGGGCAAAGACATCGGTCTGCTGCGACGACCGAAGTTCCGTGGCCGCCACAGGATCGAGTATGCCGCCTTGCTCACGTTCACCGGTTACAACCTGATCCGCATGCGCAACCTGCTGGCGCCGGATTTTAGGTGATGCTGCGATGAATACCGGCAATGCCACGAAATCGAACTCCTACGACCACCTGATCGAGCATCGGCATATCGATGTGGCCGCGAGGGCCGACCGATCTCCGGCCATCACCGGGATTGATCCGACATCTGTTGCGGGTGCTTTCATGCCTCTAAAACCTGTTTTTTCAACAGCCTGTTAAATATGCGCCGCCGCGGTGAAATTGGTACGGAGGCGCGCTCTCGTTGGCGCGACGAAGATAATAACGGCAATCTTCAGTTTCGCCGAACAGCAGCGGTCGAGCGCCCGCCGTCGGTGGAATCTCCGTGGCGGCCGGCCGCTCGTCCACAGTGGCGCGTCAACTGCGTGCGCGTAGCTCTGAGAATTCCCTCGGAAGCTCGAGGTCCTGAGCATGTTGAAAGGCGATTTGACGCTCTGCGTCGAGGGATCGTCAATAGAGCCGGTGAGCGCGTAGACGAGGCCGCCCGTGTACAGAATGTCGTTGTTATTGCCCAGACTGATGGCGATATGGGCTATTTGCTGGGCAATCGAAAATCCGCTGTTGAATACCGACACCAAGCAACACATCGTCGATTGAACGGCAACGGTCGCGCGCAGCACGTCCACCGGAAAGCTGGCATCGTCACCAGCGATACGCTCAAAGAGGGCGACGGGTGATTCATCAGTGGTCTCAGCATGAGCGGCAATGGCCATCGATTCTGTTCGGAATTGGCGAAAGCGATAAAGTGCAATCTCGTCGTTGGCACGGAACTGCAGGTGTCCAATTCGCTGATAGTGCCTTACCGCAAACTCGATAGCGTCCTTTGGTCAAACGAGCTGCCGTGCAGGGGACCAGCTCCCGTTAGTCAAATCACGCCGATTTAGGGCGGCAGCAATGGGAATGTTCCGCCCGCAATCATTTCCCGGAAGCGGAAGAGACAGCGGAGTCCTGTGGCGCCTATAGCGGGGAGTAGTGAGGGCACGATCAAAGTCCGTGTAATATCAGGTAGATGCACAATCGTACGCGTCTTCGCGTTCGTTGGTCGATTCTTGGGCTGCTTGTTCGGCTTCTCCATGTTCGGCTACATGCAGCGAACCGGCATCGCGATCGCCGCCGAGCCGATGATGCAGGAACTCGGTCTTGATCAGGTGGCCCTCGGCTGGCTACTCACGGTATTTCTCGCCGGCATACACAGTGTTTCAGATTCCCGGAGGGGTGCTCGGCGAGTACTGGGGCCCGCGTCGTACGCTGACCTGGATGGGCGCGGCGTCGCTGTTCGCGACGGTGGCAACCGCGATCGCGCCGCGCCTGCCGAGTGTGGCCGCGGTGTTCGCGATCCTGATCGGGGCGCGCCTGCTGCTCGGCGCGGCTCAAGGCGGGCTGTTCCCGGTGGCCACCGGCGCGATAAAGAACTGGTTTCCGGCGCGCAACTGGGGATTCGCGCAGGGATTCCTGATCACCGGGGCCTGGCTCGGCAGCGCGATCACCCCGCCGATCGTGAGCGCGCTCGTGCTGCATTTCGGATGGCGGCAAGCCCTCGCGGCCGTCTGCGTTCCCTCGGTGCTGCTGCTGGCGTGGTGGCAGATACGACGCCCGTGACCGGCCCGCGGAGCATCCGGCCGTGGGCGCCGCGGAGCTCGCGGACTTGGCCGAAGACGCCGGAGCGGCGGACGAGCGCGTGAGCCTTGGCGCGCATCATCCACGTGCTCGTCGATCGCCAGGTGCTCCTCATCACCGCCTCTTACTTTTTGATGAACTACGTCTTTTATTTGGTGACGTTCTGGTCGTTCCTGTACCTGCGCCAGGAGCGGCACATGACGACGCTCGAGAGTGGCTGGCTCGCGAGCCTGCCGTTCCTCACCGCGGCGGTGGCCAGCGCCGCCGGCGGGCAATTGAGCGACTCGTTGATTCTGCGCTTCGGCGCCCGTTGGGGCATGCGGATCCTGCCGCTCATCGCGCTGCCGTGCGCGGGACTATTCCTGTGGCTCACCGGCGCCGCCAGCACGACCATCTTCGCCGTCGCCGCGCTGTGCCTCTCCTTCGGTTGGTGCGAACTCATCGAGGGGCCGTACTGGTCGGCGACCATGCGCCTGGCACCTGCCGATTCGATGGCCGCCACTGCCGTGCTCAACACCGGCGGGAACTTGGGCGGTGTTGTGGCGACCCCCGCGATTGCGGCACTATCGGCGCATCATCAATGGCATGCGATCTTCGCGCTAGGCGCGGCGGCATCGTTCGGCGCGGCGGCGCTATGGTTCTGGGTCGACGTCGCGCGCCCGAGCGTGCAATCGCAGGAGGTGCATGGCATGACAAGGATTACTCCCAACCGCGGCGCCGGTGCGCGGCTTTCTCGACTGGCCGGTGGCGACCGATTCCGCCGAATGGTCTGCTGACGTAGCGCTCATCGGCATCCAGCATAGCGAGCCCTATGCGCACGACCCGCGCCCAAACGACCAGGCGCGCGCGCCGGACGCGATCCGCCTCCGTTCTGAGCAGATTTCCTACGGCCGCGAGCAGTGGGACTTCGATCTCGACGCTCCGCTTGGCGCGCTGCTGCCGCGCTGCATCGACATGGGTAACGTTGCCTGGACCGGCGGCAGTTACGATGACTACTCGGCCGCAATCAGTGCCCGCGTCCGCCACCTATGGAAACAGGGTGCGCAGATTTTCGCGCTCGGCGGTGATCATGGCGTGACGATTCCCGTGCTCGATGCGCTGGACGCCGTCGGCGAGACGGTCCATGTATTTCATGTCGATGCGCATCTCGACTGGCGCGACGAAGTTGGCGGCGTGGCCCGCGGCTATTCGAGTCCACTGCGCTGGGCGAGCAGGAAACCGCAGGTCACCGGCATGACGCAGGTCGGGATGCGCCAGACGGGCAGTGCGCGGCGCGCCGAGGTCGAGGCCGCCCGCGCGTACGGATCGCACGTTTTTCCGGCCGATGAGTTGCACGCAAAAGGGCTGGGAGCCGGTGCTGGCGACGATCCCGAAGGGCAGTGCCGTATACATCACGATCGATGCGGACGGGATGGACCCCACCGAGATGCCGGCGGTCATGGCTGCCTCACCGGGCGGCATCCTCTATCGCGAGATCGCCCCCGTCCTGCGGCGCATCGCCCGCGCTCACCGCGTGGTAGGCATGGACGTGGTCGAGGTCGCGCCGAGCTATGACAGCGCGAACGGCATCACTGCGATCATGGCCGGAAGGCTCGTGGTGAACGTGCTTGGTGCTTCGTGGGCTCCGGCGGGGCCATGCGCAGGCGCTAATCCGACGAGCGCAATTGCTTACCCAGGCCGATGATGAATGGTCGGTACGGACGCTGACGCTACCGCACTCCATTCCGCCTGGTGGTGGTTCGCCGCCCGCGGCAAACAGTCGTTGATGTTGGATGGTTACTCCGATCGTTTCCCAGCTCACGAACCTTCGCAAGATCGACATGGTGAAACTCTGGCGGCCGGAAATGCCAGGTTGTAAGTCGTCAATCACGGATGGAGCGCGAGTGCGCTTCAGCATGAAATCGGGATGGATGCCGATCTGCTCAAGTGCTCGAGGGTTGCACGACGCGGTGGCGTGCTTGACTCAATAACCGCTACGCAGCCGAACCAGAGCGACGGCAATACGGTCATGCGAAAGTGGCACAAAGAATCCGGCATCGGCTTTTGTGGACTCAGAGCATTCTCGGACGGTGCGCCGGACCGTGTTGCAGGCCGGGCGATTTTGCGCTTGAGCATCCCGTCGACGCCACGGGAGCAACGAGACTATTTGTTCGGATTGCGCTATAAAAGGCGCTGATTACGATGCAAACTCGCTGCGAAGGCTGTGATGCCGCCGAGGTGTTGTCTCACGGACGGCCTCCCGCTACGGAACATCGAGACTTCTCCGCGTCGTCGCGGGCAGTGCCTGAACATTGGCGGTCCTAATGCACAATTGGCTTGGCCTGACTCTCGCATGCGTGGTTCTGAGCGCTTCGGCAGAAATCCGTGCCGCTCAGATTCCGGCCATTCCCGACAATCCGATACGGGCGCAAACGTTCTTGGGATTCAATCCCAAGAAGCGGTGTCCGGATCTGCGGGTCGCTGATGGGGGAACCATGGCAGTGGTTGTTTTCTGGCTCCCACGCAGTGGCATCCCGTCAAAGATCTTCATCAAATCGCCTTCCGGTTCGAATGCGCTGGATTCGGCGGCGCTCGGCTGCGTCTCCATACTTCGTTTCGCACCGGCAACCACGCTCGGCGACGGCGAATCGATCGACTCGTGGCAGCAGATTGCCTTCACGTGGGCCAATCCAGTCAATGCGGAGGAAGCGCGAGCGATGACCTCGCAAAACTCGTCATCGGGCTCAAGTCAAGCATCCGAATCCGTCGCGGCGGCGCCGGCGCAGACAGCAGCCAATGCGAGGCAGAGTGATTCCGGCGGCCAGGCTAACAGCGTGACCGTGCATGTCTGCGTCGATGAAGCGGGACGACTCGAACACGAGCCGACGATCGTCCATTCTTCGGGCATGGCGTCTCTGGATCAGGCCGCGGTGAGAATTGCCGCATCCGGCTCTGCTTACTACCGGCCAGACACCTCGTCGAACGGGCAGCAACTGTCCGGCTGCGCGCAGCTCGCAATCAAGTTTGACATGAAGTGACGCGGGATCCCAGTGGAAGTATCCCGTGGGCCAACTGCCACCTGCCTCGCGTTGAACACGGCCATGCTATCACCGCCATTGGGTGCCTCAAAGCCGGCGCTTGCGATCGGCTCTTCCGGGTCGTCATTGGGTGAATCATCGATTATCTTCTTGGCGATTTCGTGCAGCAGTCGACCGCGGAGGAGTTCGCGCCTTTGAGGGTACAGATCAACATCGAGATAATGCGCAGTACGTTCGATCTCGTCAGCTTGCATCGATGCATCAGGTGTTGGCGCGCGAACTGATATCGCCCAGGCGCGGTGCGGTTGGGCGCTAACCTCAGGAGAATCCGCGCGCGCGATGACCGCCTCGTCGGCGACGACGATTATTTTGGGATCGACGCGTCGACGCCCTCGACGAACCAATTGATCGACTCCAAATCGGCGCTCGACAGCGCGCCGTGTGCATCAACTTTTAGGGCGCCCGCATTGTCCTTGAGCGGCCCTGCAAACGGAGCGAGCGATCCATCGATGATCGCCTGTTTCTTGGCCTCGAACACGCGCGCGACGTCGGCCGGAACGGACGGGTTCAGCGGCGTGAGCACGACAACGCCCTCCTTGATGCCCCAGCGCGTCTGGCGCGCGCCGGTCCAGGATCCGTCGAGCGCCTTTTTGACCTCATCGATGTAATAGACGCCCCAGTTTTCCGTATTCGCGGTCAGC
The DNA here is from genome assembly GCA_963782845.1 of uncultured Gammaproteobacteria bacterium. Lineage (GTDB taxonomy): Bacteria > Pseudomonadota > Gammaproteobacteria > Steroidobacterales > Steroidobacteraceae > Bog-1198. The sequence goes on from CAWALM010000009.1 coordinate 11,304, forward strand.
TGCGCATGCGGCCCGAATTTCGACATATCGGAATCCCAGCCGAATGCGTGAATGCCTTTTTCCTCGGCGACCTGCACCACCGCGGGGGAATCGGTGTTCTGGCAAAGGATGTCGGCGCCTTGCGCGATCAGCGCCTCGGCCGCTTGGCGCTCCTTGCCGGGGTCATACCAGGTGTCGGCCCAGACGACTTTGGTGTGAATCTTGGGATTGACGCTTCTCGCGCCGAGCGTAAAGGCGTCGATGTTGCGGATCACCTCGGCAATCGGAAACGAAGCGACATAGCCCAGCGTGTTGGTCTTGGTCATGCGCCCGGCGAGCACGCCGAGCAGGTAGGCGCCCTCGTAGAAGCGTGCCTCATAGGTCACGACGTTGGCCGCGGTCTTGTAGCCCGTGCCGTGTTCGAAGCGCACCTTCGGGAACAGCTTCGCGACCTTGAGCGTCGGCTCCATGTAGCCGAACGAGGTCGCGAAAATCAGGCTGTAGTCCTTCGCGGCCAGCTGCCGGATCACGCGTTCGGCATCGGCGGTTTCCGGGACGTTTTCGACGTAGGTCGTTTCAATCTTGGCGCCGAACTCGTGCTCGATCGCGAGCCGCCCGAGATTGTGCTGGTAGGACCAGCCGCCGTCGGCGACCGGTCCGACGTAGACGAACGCGACTTTTAGCGGCGGACCGGAAGGGGCGCTGGAAGGGGCACCGGATGCGGCGGCGAGCGCCGCGTTCGTGCCGAGCGCCATGATCAGGGAGAGGCAGGCGCCCACGAGCGCCGCGCGAATCCAGTGCCGCATACGATCCATTCCTCGAGATTGCCGGTCGGTGGCTTCGGATTCGATCAAGCCTCAAATAAATTGGGCCGTCAAGCGGCGAACGACCGCCTCATCGCAGCCGCTTGACCGAGTCGCGCTCGATGAGCATCACATCGAACAGCGTGCGCCGATTGACCAGTGCGGTGCCGGACATTCTCTCCCGTAGCAGTTCGACGGCTTTCGCGCCGATCGCGCCGATCGGTTGCGCGATCGTCGTGAGGCGTGGGGTGACGACTTCGGTCCAACGGATGTTGTCGAAGCCGGTCACGGAGACATCGTCGGGCACCTTGGTGCCGTGTTCGGCGAGGCAACGCATCGCATTGATTGCGATCAAGTCATTTCCGCAGACGATCAGCGTCGCAGCCTTGCGGTGCGTGAGCGCGGCGACAGCGGCCTCGCCGAGCACGCCGTCAAAGTTGACGTGGACCTCCCAGGCGATTTTGATCTCACGCGGGAAGGCTCGGACGAACCCCTCGCGCCGCTGCCGCGCGCTCTCGAGATTCCGGGGGCCGGACAGCAGCCCGACGCGCGTATGGCCCATCTTGCGCGCGAATTCGGCGAGCAGCCGACCGCCCTGCACGTAATCCGAGTGCACGACGTCGTACCCGGGTCGCGGCCGATCGATGAGCACGAGCGGGCGGGAAAAGCCGCGCAGATTGACCGGCAGATCCGGCCCCACCGGACACCAAATGACGGCATCGACCGCATGCTGCAGCAGCAGCGCGAAGCCGTCCGACTCGCCCACCGCGGTGCCTTGGCTGTCGATGAGGCAGACGAGCAACCCGGATTGGCGCGCGGTGTTCTCGACTGCTTGCGCGAGTTCGGGGAAAAATGGGTTCGTCAAATCGGGCAGCACCAGCCCGATCGCACTCGTGCGGCCGGTGCGCATCGCCTGCGCGGCGCGGTTCGGGGTATAGCCCAATTCCTTGGCGGTGCGCAGCACTTGCTCGCGGATCTTGCCGCCGACATTGGGCCGGCCGTTCAATACATTGGAGACCGTCGTGACCGACACGCCGACGGCGGCTGCGACGTCGCGGATGGTCGCCATCACTTACTCAAGCGCGGGCGGGCGCGCTCCAGGCACGCTCGAAGTCCTCGGCACGCGGGTAGGAGACCTGTGCGCCGCGCTTCGTCACTGAAAGCGCCGAATACAGCAGCGCGCGCCGCACGGATTCATCGCGCGACCGCCCGCTCGCGAGCGACGCCGCGAGGCACCCGACGAAGGCATCGCCCGCGCCGGTCGTGTCGACCGCGGTGACGCGGTGTCCTGGATAATGCCGCGCCGGCTGCTCGTCGGCGACGACGCAGCCCTGGGCGCCCAAGGTCACGATCACGCAGTCGATCTCCTGCGCCTGTAGTTCGGTCGCACAGGCGAGCGCATCGCTGGACGCCTCAACGGGCCGGCCGATCATTTGCGCCGCCTCGGTCTCGTTCGGCACGAGGTAGGCGAGGCGTCCCGCAATACGCGCTAGATCGAGACCGCGAAACGGCGCCGGATTCAGAATCACCGGCGTGCCGGCGTCGGCCGCGACATCGATCGCATGATAAACCGTCTCCATCAGGATCTCGCACTGCAGGACGACGTCGGCGGCGCTGCCGATCAGCGGCCGCAGCGCGTCGAGATCGGCGGGTGTAAGGCGGGCATTCGAGCCTGGTACGACGACGATCGCATTTCTGCCCGAGTCCTCGACGCTGATCGTCGCGAGTCCCGAGGCCGCATCCTCGACGCTGCGCAATTCATCGATCTGCACGCCGCGCGCGGATAGGCCGTCGCGGATCATGCGGCCGAAGACATCGGTGCCCGTGCGGCCGACGAAGCGGGTCGCGGCGCCGCACGCGACGGCCGCGACCGCTTGATTGGATCCCTTGCCGCCCGGCGCGATCAGGGATCCGTGACCGATCACGGTTTCCCCGGGCTGCGGCAGCGCCGCTGTCATGACCGAGACATCGATGCTCGCGCTGCCGATGACGAGCACGAACGGTGGGGTTTTATCGGGTTCGCTCATGAAGACCTTCTCGATCGCCTAACCGGCGTTCGACAACACGGCAATCGCGGCAACGTAGAACAGGAACATTCCGGCCAGCGCGCGCGTCGCGGCGGGCTTCGCGCCCGCAAACTCCTTCCAGACGAAGATGCCCCAAAGTGATGCGACGAGCGGCGCACTCTGCCCGATCGCATAGGAGATCGCGAAGCCGACCGAGCTGCCGGCAACGAGATTCGACGCCGTGCCGATCGTCCAAACGACTCCGCCCAGCAGTCCGAGCAAATGCCAGCTCGTGCCGCCCTCGGAATACGCGCGCATCGACACCGGCTCACCGTTCAAGGGGCGCCGCATGAAATACAGGTTGAACGGCACGGTGGAGACGAGCACGCCGATCCCGAATACCGCGAGGCTCGTGAGCGGCGTCAGCGCACCCGGCGCTTTTTGCATCGAGGCCGCTGCGAGCGGCGCCCAACTCGCCATCAGCAGACCGCTGACGAGGCAAATGATGACGCCCTTGCGCGAAACGGTCGTGCTGTTCGCTTGCGCGCGGTAGGCTGCGGCGCAGCAGACGATCGCAACCGCGGCGAGTCCGACGCCGAGCGCGATGATCAGCGGGGCACCCTTGCGGTCGACAAAAAAGGTGAGCGCCGTTCCGATGATCAGTGCGGTGCCGATCGACACCGGAAATGCGACCGCGAGTCCCGCCATCGAGATCGCCGCGACGAGCAGCAGGTTCGCGATGTTGAAGACCACGCCGGCCGCCGCGGCTTGCGCCAGTGCGCTCGCCGATGCACTGAGCAGATTCGCAGGAAATGCGGCGGACCCCGGCACCGAGGCCTCGCCGAGCACCGCCAGCAGAAATGTGCTCGAGCGCCACCCCGATCGCGTAATCCCAGTAGAACAGTTCGAAGCGCACGCCGCGCGTGAGTTTGAAGGTGTTCGCCCAAGATCCCCAGCAAACCATGCTGAGTATCATCAAGGTCCAGGCCAGGCTTGCCGACAGAGCCATGTCCGCACTCCCCAAAAAAACAACAGTTCTTATAGATCTCCAAGCGTCCGCCGGAGAGCCGTCGATGCGCGCATTCGCGTCTCTTTACAGCGCCGGATGACGTGTGTAGTGTAACGTTTCACTAGCGGGTTGCAACGATCCGCTGACAAAGAACGTGTGCAAGGCGGGGGGAGTAAGCACACAGCGTTTTTCTCGCTCAGGCCTTGGGAGGGAACGGTATGAAAACAACAGATCGCAATGCTCGCTCGTGGGTACAATGGACCTTGCAGTCGTTGCGGGTTCGCGCGCAATTTCTTGGTGTGATCGGCGCCGCCGCGACCTTGGCGCCCATTGCTGGATTCGCGGCAGACGCGCCCGCCGGCGAGGCCGCCGACGTCCTCACGGAAGTCGTCGTGACCGCAACCCGGCAGGAGGAAAAGCTCAAGGACGTACCCGAGTCGGTCTCGGTGCTGAGCAGCGACCTGCTCTCGGCTCTCGGCGATACCGGCGACGACATCAAGCAGCTCGCCTTCAAGGTGCCGAGCTTGCAGGTCGAGTCGTCGAACGGTCGCGCCTTCCCGCGCTTCTACATCCGCGGCTACGGCAACACCGATTATCACGATTTCGCATCGCAGCCGGTCGGTCTCATATACGACGACATCGTGCAGGAAAACGCGGCCCTCAAGGGCTTCCCGATCTTCGACCAAGCCGACGTCGAGGTACTGCGGGGACCGCAGGGCACGCTGTTCGGCCGGAATTCGCCGGCGGGCGTCGTCAAGTTGGAATCTGCGAAGCCGGTGCTCGGCGAGACCTCGGGGTTCGTCTCGATATCGGACGGCACCTACAATTCCGGCGTTTTCCAAGGCGTCGTGAACCTGCCGGTCAGCGATCAAATGGCGTTCCGCGCGTCGATCCAGGGTCAGCACCGCGACAATTGGGTCAACGACCCGATCACGGCCGACAAGCTCGGCGGCTTCAACGACTGGGCTGCGCGCATGCAGCTGCTGTTCAAGCCGAGCGACACGTTCACGGCGCTCCTCAACGTGCATGCGCGCGATCTCACGGGTTCCTCGTCGCTGTTCCGCGCGAACATCATTCAGCCGGGAACCAACGATCTCGTGCCGGGATTCAACCCGGCGACGATCTATACGGACGGCCCGAACAGCTCGTCGCTGACCACGATCGGCGCCAACCTGCACCTGACTTGGGAGCTTCCGAGCCTCACGCTGCAGTCGATCACCGGATTTGAAACGGTGAGCAAATATTTCTCGCTGGGCGACATCGACGCCGGCTGCGGGTTTGCGTTCGGTTCCAATCCGGCGTGCAATGCGGTGTTTCCGAGCGGCAGCGGTCCTGGCTTCATTCCGTTCACCGTGGAGACTTCGGCCCAGCTGAACCATCATAGTCAGTGGACCCAGGAATTCCGCGTGATCTCGAAGAACGAAGGTCCGCTCAAGGGCCAGGCCGGCCTGTTCCTGTTCTACGAGGACGTGACGGCAGCCGACAACGACTATTGCGGTCCCGGAGAGTGCACGGCTTCGCCGCAGCTGTTCGCGTTGCAGGACACGACGGTATCGACCCAGAAGAACGATGCCGAAGCGCTGTTCGGCTCGCTCTCGTACACACCGACCGATCAGTTCAACGCGCGCGCCGGCGTGCGCTTCACCGAAGATCACAAGACCTTCAATGCGTATTACGTCGACTTTCTTGCGCCGACCAACAATGAACCGACGCCGCCGTACAACGCGAGCCAAAGCGCCAACAATACCAGTTGGGACCTCAGTGGGACTTATAAAATCACCCCGGATGTCAGCGTCTATGCACGTGTCGCGACCGGGTTCCGAGCGCCGAGTTTCGGCTCGCCGACGCCCGGTCTCGGCATCCAAACCGCGCCGTCCGAGACCAACATCTCGTACGAGGCCGGCGTCAAGACCGACTTGTTCGATCGACACGCGAGCGTTGCGCTCGACGGATTCTACTACCATGTCAGCAATCAACAGATCACGATCGTCGGCGGCGTACAGGATGTGACCCAGCTGATCACCGCGAAGGACACGGTGGGCTATGGCTCGGAGCTCGAAATTGAAGCGCACCCGACGCCGGACCTCACGTTCAGCTTCAGCGGCAGCCTCAACATCACTCGGATCGAGGATCCGTCGCTCGAGGTCGTCGTCGGAGGCAGCGTTCCGGCAGCCGACATCCTCAATCCGTATCGCACGGTTGCCGGCGCCTTCGGTCCCGTCTATTACGCCAACGTCAACGGCAATCCACTGCCCGAGGCCGCCAAATGGGTCGGGGACCTCTCGCTGCGATACGATATCCCGTTGTCGGTGGGCGGCAAGCTCTACGTGTACACGGACTGGTCCTATCGCAGCGGATTCAATTATTTTCTCTATGAGGCGCGCGAATTCGACGGCCCGTCACTCACGCAGGGCGGCCTGCGCTTGGGTTACAGCTGGGCGGATGGGAAATACGATGCGGCCGTGTTCTGCCGAAACTGCACCAACCAGGTGCGCGACATTTACGCGATCGATTTCGACAACCTGACCGGCGTCATCAACGATCCGCGCATGTTCGGAGCGCAGTTCCGGGCGAAGTTCTAGCGGCCGCACGCGCCTCGCGGCGTGGCGGCCGCCTTGCGCTTCGCCCGGCGGGGCCCGGTCTGCCGGTGCGGGCACGCTTTGTGTACGATCAAGGCTTTCGACCTGCCTGGGATGCCTATTGCCATGAACTCCAATCCAACCGGGCGTCGACCGCCGCGCGTGCCGCGCTTGCGGAGCCGCGGTGCGGCGCTGCTACTGCTGATTTGCGCGGCGTACGTCGGCCAATCACGTGGCGGCGAAGCCGTCCCAACCGGCGCCGCTGATCGAGCGGCGCCGCTCGCGGTCAAAGTTCTGATCATCAACATGTTTCAACCCGAGGCCGCGCCGTGGCTTGCGGCCCTGCAGCCGACGCTGAAAATTACGGTGCCGGGGCTCGCCGACGACTATCCGGCGGTCCAATGCAATGCGGACGCGGTTTGCCAAATGACGACCGGCATGGGTCACGCCAACGCGGCGGCCTCCTCGATGGCGCTGATCTACAGCGGCATGTTCGATTTGCGCAAGACCTATTTCCTGATTGCAGGTATCGCGGGCATCGACCCCAAGCGGGGGACGATCGGCTCGGCAGCCTGGGCCCGATACGCGGTCGACAGCGGCATCGCGCATGAAATCGACGCGCGGGAACTGCCGCGCGGCTGGCGCGACGGCTACTTCGGGGTCCTCACGGATTCACCGAACGCGGTGCCGAAGTTCGAGTATCACACGGAAGTCTATCGGCTCGATGAGGATCTGCTGCAGCATGCGCTCGCGTTGTCGCGCACGGCGGCGCTCGAGGATAGCGCGGATGTCGCGGCGTACCGGCGCCACTACCCGGCTGCGCCGGCCAACCGGCCGCCCGCGGTGATCCAGTGCGATACGCTCGGCGCCGACACCTGGTGGACCGGCAATCGCCTGGGCGAGCATGCGCGCCGCTGGACGCGCTTGCTGACCGACGGACAGGGCGTTTATTGCACGACCCAGCAGGAAGACAATGCGACCTTGGGTTCCCTGACGCGCGGTGCGCATTCGGGCTTGCTCGATCTGCGGCGCGTCGCGATCTTGCGCAGCGGCTCTGATTTCGACCGACCCTACGCGCATCAAGGCGTGCTCGAGGGGCTGCGCGCGCAGCTCGCGCTCGAGGGGGCGGCGCGCATCGCAACCGACAATCTGGTGCGCGCGGGGCTGCCGCTCGTCGATGCGATCGTGCGGCACTGGGATCAATGGGAAAACGGCGTACCGGCGGCCGCGGCGCCGTGACGGCCGCGTTGCGATGACGCCGGCCGTTCCGCAGGCGTCCGAGCCGCCGCCGACGGGCGGCGCCCCGCGGCTCGCGCTGCGCGGTATCAGCAAGCGCTACGGCAATCTCCTTGCGAACGATCGTATCGACGTCGAAGTGGCGGCCGGCGAGATTCACGCGCTGCTCGGCGAGAACGGCGCGGGCAAGAGCACGCTGATGAAAATCGTGTACGGCGTGACCGCGCCGGATTCGGGGAGCATCGAATGGGAAGGCGCTGCCGTCGATATTCGCAGCCCTGCGCAGGCGCGGCGGCTGGGGATCGCAATGGTCTTCCAGCACTTCGCGCTGTTCGAGACGCTGACCGTCGCCGAGAATATTGCGCTCGCCTTGGACGAGCCGATCCCGGCGCAGCAGCTTGCCGCGCGCATCGACGAGGTTTCGCGGCGCTACGGATTGCCGATCGATCCCGGCCACGTGCTGCACGGCATGTCGGTCGGCGAGCGACAGCGCGTCGAGATCGTGCGCTGCCTGCTGCAGCGGCCGAGGCTCCTGATCATGGATGAGCCGACTTCGGTGCTGACTCCGCAGGCGGTGCGCGTGCTATTCCAGACTTTGCGCCAGCTCGCCGCCGAGGGCGTCAGCATTCTCTATATCAGCCACAAGCTCGACGAGATCCGCGAACTCTGCGACGTGGCGACGATACTGCGCAATGGAAAGGTCAGTGGCACGGCGATTCCAAGCGAGGAATCGAACGCCAGCCTCGCGAGGCTCATGGTCGGCGGCGAGCTCACCGAATGCTCGCTGCTGCCGCGCAAGCCCGGCGAGCTGCGGCTCGAACTCACCGATCTGGCGCTGCCGAGCGCGGATCCGTTCGGCACCTCTCTCGAGAACATCAACCTCGGCGTGCGTGGCGGCGAGATCGTCGGTATCGCAGGCGTGTCGGGCAACGGCCAGAAGGAGTTGCTGGCGGCGATCTCCGGGGAGGCGCTGGCGCGGGCCGGCGCGGTGCGACTCTGCGGCGTCGACGCCGGCCGCGCAAGTCCGGTGCGCCGCCGCCGCCTGGGACTGCGCTTCGTGCCGGAAGAGCGGCTCGGCCGTGGCGCGGTCGAGGAGATGAATCTTGCGGACAACAGCGTGCTGACCGGCGCCGATTGCGGGCTCGTGCGCCGCGGGCTCGTGAGAAAGCGCGCCGCGCGCGCATTCGCACGCGCAACCATCGAACGTTTTGCGGTCAAGTGCGCGGGCGAGCTTGCGCTCGCCGAGAGCCTCTCGGGCGGCAATCTGCAGAAGTTCATCGTCGGCCGGGAGATTCGCCTCGAGCCGAAGGTCATGCTGGTAGCCCAGCCGACCTGGGGCGTTGATATCGGCGCTGCGCTCGTGATCCGCCAAGCGCTCATCGGCCTGCGCGACGCAGGCGTCGCAGTCTTGGTCGTATCGGAGGAGCTCGAGGAGCTGTTTTCGATCTGCGATCGAATTGCGGTGATATCGTCCGGGCGGCTGTCCGCGGCGATGCCGAGTTCGCGGTGGACCGCCGAATCAGTCGGCCTCGCGATGACGGGCGCGTTCGGGGCCGCTGTTCCCGAGTCCGAGCATGCCTACTCCTAGCGGCACCATCTCGCCGCCGCCGATACCGCCGCCCGCGCAGCGGCGACCGTGGACCTGGCCGTTGCGATTGGAACGGCGCGCCGAGCCCTCGACACTGATGCGGATCGCCTCCTCGCCGCTCGCGGCGCTGCTCATGGTGTTGAGCAGCGTCGTGACCTTGAGCGCGCTCGGCAGGGATCCGATCGCTGCGTTCAACGTTTTCTTTGTCGAGCCCTTCAGTTCGATCTACGGGATCGGCGAGCTGCTGCTCAAGGCGACGCCGCTGATGCTCTGTGCGCTTGGGCTCAGCCTCGGCTATCGAGCCAACGTCTGGAACATCGGTGCCGAGGGGCAGCTGACGATTGGCGCAATCGCCGGCAGCGGCGTCGGCTTGTTCTACGGCACGGCGTTCGGCGTGTGGACGCTGCCGGCGATGATGTTCGCAGGAGTTCTCGGCGGCATGGCTTGGGCGGCGATTCCGGCGCTGCTGCGCACGCGGTTCAACACCAGTGAAATTTTCGTGAGTCTGATGCTCGTCTACATTGCACAGCTGTTTCTCTCGTATCTCGTCCACGGTCCTTGGCGTGACCCGGCCGGTCAAAATTTTCCGCAGTCCCAGGCGTTTGCCGACAATGCCCTGGTGCCGACGCTCTTCGAGGGCGCGCGCGTGACGATCGGGCTGCCGATCGCGCTCGGGCTCGCGGCCCTCTCGTGGTGGTTCGGCTCCGCGACCGCCGCGGGCTTTCGCATGCGGGTCAGCGGCTTGGCGCCGGCTGCCGCAACCTATGCCGGTATCAGCGCGCAGGGCAACATCTGGCTCGCGATGATGATCGGCGGTGGCGCTGCCGGTCTCGCGGGCCTACTCGAAGTGGCCGGCCCGATCGGCATGCTGCAGCCGGTGATATCGCCGGGCTACGGATTCACGGCGATCATCGTGGCTTTCGTTGGCCGGCTGCATCCGGTCGGCATCGTGCTGGGATCGTTGCTGATGTCGGCGCTCTACCTTGGCGGCGAGTCGGCGCAAATCGAGCTGCAGCTGCCCTCGTCGGTCAGCGGCGTGTTTCAAGCCGCGCTGCTGTTCTTTCTGCTCGCGGCGGAGCTGTTCATCCATTTTCGGCTTCGCAGGCCACGGCATTGAGCGCGGGCACCGGCACTGCGATCGTGGTCAGCGCGGTGGCGGCTGCGACGCCGCTCGTGTATGCGGCGCTCGGTGAACTCGTCGCCGAACGCGCCGGCGTCCTCAATCTCGGCGTCGAAGGCATGATGCTGGTGGGCGCGATCGGCGGCTTCGCGGTCGGTTTGACGACGGGGAGCCTATGGCTCGCCTATCTTGCGGCCGCGATCGCCGGGCTCCTGGTATCGCTGCTGTTTGCGGTCCTGGTTTTGAGCCTGCAAACCAACCAGGTTGCCACGGGACTCGCGCTTACCCTCTTCGGCGTGGGGTTGAGCGCGTTCGCGGGCCGCAGCTTCGTCGGCCTGCCGATCGCGCGCGTGCCGCAGTTGCAGATCCCGCTGCTCACCGATCTGCCGTTCCTGGGTCCGCTGCTGTTTCATTACGACCTGCCGGAGTACTTGTCGATCGTGCTGTGCGCGGCGATTGCTTGGATGCTCGGACGGACGCGACTCGGGCTGCGGCTGCGCGCGGTGGGCGAGTCGCCCGACACCGCGCATGAGCTCGGAGAGCCGGTTTTGAGGATCCGCTATTTCGCGGTGCTGTTCGGTGGCGCAATGAGCGGCATCGCGGGCGCGTATTTGTCGACGGCCCTGACGCCGATGTGGGTCGAGGGCATGAGTGCGGGCCGCGGCTGGATCGCGCTCGCGCTCGTGGTGTTCGGCACCTGGAAACCGTGGCGCGCGCTCGGGGGGGCTTATTTGTTCGGGGCCGTCACGGTGCTGCAACTCTACGCGCAGACTTTGCCGTTCCACGTTCCGAGCGAATTTCTCTCGATGCTACCCTACGGGGTCACGATCGCGGTGCTGGTCGTGATTTGCCGCAATCCCAAGACGATTCTTCTGAATCGGCCGGCCTCCTTGGGCCGCAGCTTTCACGCCGGTTCCTGAACTGCAGGCGCCGCCGCGCCATTGGTCCGCAACCCCGCGATCAGCCCGCGATGTATTTCTGCAGTTCGGCGATCTGGTGCGATTGATCTTCGATGACGGCCTTGACCAGATCGCCGATCGAGAGGATTCCGATGCACTTGCCGTCTTTGACGACGGGCAGATGCCGTATGCGCTTCTCGGTCATGATTTCCATGCAATGGCGCACCGAGTCATTCGGCGTCACCGTGATCGCGGGGGCGCTCATGATGTCGGCGACCGGCGTGTCGTGCGACGCTCGGTGCATCAGCACGACCTTGCGCGCATAGTCCCGCTCGGAAATCACGCCGAGCAGCTCGCCCTTGTCCATCACGACGAGCGCACCGACGTGCTTGGTCGCCATGAGCTCGATCGCGCGCAACACCGATTCGCGCGGACCGACGTAAAACAATTCGACGTTCTTCGAATTGAGCAGTTGCTGCACCGTCTGCATAGGCCCTCCCCTTCGGAATTCGTCGCTTCCCTGTAACGCGACGTTTTCGGAAAGTATACTCCGAGATATCTCGGGCTGCGCCATCGCAAGGCCCGCGGCCGGATCCCCCGGGATTCGTCGGGATGCGGAGGGCGAAGCTGCGGCCCGCGCCTAGACCGAATTGAAGAAATTCGCGCCAACCGGCTTGTTTGCAAGGATTTCTTCGCGCGTCAGCCCCTGAATCTCGTGCGGGAACACCAGCCAACGGTCGGTTTCGTGGATGTAGTAGTCGGGCACCAGCGTGCTGCGATTCCGCGCCGGCTTGTAATAGACCGTCGCGATCCGAATCTTGTCGGGCAAATTCCGGCGGCAGCGCCGCGCCAGCTCGAGCAACACCGCATCGAGGCTCCGGCCCGAGTCCCAGACGTCGTCGATGAGCAGCAGTTCGTCCTCGGCCGACAAGCGCGAAACCAGGTAGTCCAAGGCATGCACCCGCACGGTCTTGTCCTGGGTATCGATGCCCGTATAGGACGAAGTCCGTATCGCGATGTGGTCGGTGTGGATCGCGTGGTATTCGAGCACTTCCTGGACCGCGATACCGATCGGGGTGCCCCCGCGCCACATCGCGACGAGAAACGTGGGCTTGAGTCCGCTCGCGACGATGCGCCTTGCCAATTCCATCGAGTCGCGCAGCAAGGAGTCCGCCGAAATAAAAAGTTTGTCCATGACCGCATGCTGCGCCATTCAGGGCATGCGAGACAAGCTCGCGCACCATCACGGGGCTCCGGATGCTCGATACCCAACGGCGCCGCAACCAGGTACGATTTCTCGAGTTATGCCCGCCACGCCACCGAGCCAGTTCGATGTTCCGCGCTGCGCCGGGTCGTGGAATGCGCGGCTCGAGCTGGGCTTCGAACGGCGGGGCGCGCGCACCGTGCTCGCGCACAACGAGCATCTCGGACCGCTGCAGGTGCAAAAGGCGCTCTATCCGGAAGGGCCGGCGGTTTGCCACCTCGCGCTGCTGCATCCGCCCGGAGGCATTGCGGCCGGAGATCGGCTCGGCGTCGAGGCACGGATGGCTGCCGGCAGCGCGGCGCTGCTCACCACTCCAGGTGCGTCCAAATGGTATCGATCGATGGGCGCCGTGGCCGAGCAGCAGCTGCGATTTTGCCTAGCAGCCGATGCTGTGCTCGAATGGCTGCCGCGTGAGACGATTTTTTTCGACGGCTCGCGGGCCGCGTTGAGCCTCGAGGTGAACCTGGATCGCGCCGCCAAATTCTTCGGGTGGGAAATTCTCTGCTTCGGACGCACGGCTTCCGGCGAGCGCTGGCGCGCGGGCAGCATCGCGATGCGCACGCGCGTGCGCAGCGAGGGTCGGTTGATATGGTCCGAATCGGCGAATTTGGCGGCGAGCAGCGGATTCATCGAGTCGCCGGTCGGTTTTGCGGGCTGTACCGTGAGCGGCAGCTTCCTGGCGGCGGGGTTTGGCGCCGATGCCGGTTTGCTCGCGGCCTGCCGTGCGGCCGGTGAACCCGACGACGGCGGGGCGCGGGGCGCGCGGCGCGGCATCACGGCGCTGCCGCAGCTGTTGGTCGCGCGCTATCTGGGGCATTCTTCGGAGCAGGCGTTTCAATGGTTTCGCGCGTTGTGGAGCCTGCTGAGGCCCGCCGTGCTCGGTACGGCGGCGAGCGCGCCGCGGCTCTGGGCAACCTAGGCTGGAATCCTCGAGGGCATGATATGGAACTGACTCCCAGGGAAAAAGACAAGCTGCTGATGTTCACCGCCTGCTTGCTCGCGGAACGCCGCCGTGCGCGCGGTTTGAAGCTCAACTACCCGGAAACGGTCGCCTTGATCACCGGCGCGATCCTCGAGGGCGCGCGCGACGGCAAGACGGTCGCGGAGTTGATGAGCTACGGTACGACGATCATCTCTCGGGCGGAGGTCTTGGATGGCGTCGCGGAAATGATCCCCGAGATCCAAGTCGAGGCCACCTTTGCGGACGGCACGAAGCTCGTGACGGTCCATCATCCGGTCGTTTGACGCAAGGAGCGTGCGGTGATTCCAGGAGAAGTGTTTGCAGCCCCGGGCGAGATCGAGTTGAACGCCGGCCGCCGCACCGTCACGGTCAAGGTCGAGAATTCCGGCGACCGGCCGATTCAAGTCGGCTCGCATTACCATTTCTTCGAGACCAATGCGGGCTTGCGCTTCGATCGGGAACTCACGCGCGGATTTCGCCTCGACATTCCAGCGGGCACTGCGGTGCGCTTCGAGCCGGGACAATCGCGCACCGTGCAGCTCGTCGAGTACGGCGGCCTCAGGCGAGTGTTCGGCTTTCAGTCCAAGATCATGGGAAACCTTTAGAAGTGTCGGTGAAAATTTCCCGCGAGGCGTACGCCGAAATGTTCGGGCCGACGGTCGGTGATCGGGTTCGGCTCGCCGATACGGCCCTGATCATCGAGGTCGAGAAGGACTACACAGTCTACGGCGAAGAAGTGAAGTTCGGCGGCGGCAAGGTGATCCGCGACGGCATGGGCCAAGGCCAGGGCACGGGCGCCGAGGTCGCCGATACCGTGATCACGAACGCCCTGATCGTCGATCACTGGGGCATCGTCAAGGCCGACGTCGGAATGAAGGGCGGCAACATCTGGCGCATCGGCAAGGCCGGCAATCCCGACGTGCAGCCCGCGGTGACGATTCCGATCGGCGCCGCGACCGAGATCATCGCGGGCGAAGGCATGATCTTGACCGCGGGCGGCGTCGACACGCACATCCATTTCATCTGCCCGCAACAAATCGAGGAAGCGCTGGTCTCGGGCGTCACGACGATGATCGGCGGCGGCACCGGACCCGCGGCCGGAACGAGCGCAACTACCTGCACGCCGGGACCCTGGCACATTCACAGCATGCTGCTCGCCGCCGAGGGCTTCGCGATGAACCTGGGCTTCCTCGGCAAGGGCAACGTGAGTCTGCCCGAGCCCGCGCGCGAACAAATAAGAGCCGGCGCGATCGGCTTGAAATTGCACGAAGACTGGGGAACGACGCCCGCCGCGATCGACAACTGTCTGCGGGTCGCCGATGAATTCGACGTGCAGGTCGCAATTCACACCGACACCTTGAACGAATCGGGATTTCTCGAGACCACGATCGCGGCGATCGACGGCCGCACGATCCACACTTTCCACACGGAAGGGGCGGGCGGCGGCCACGCGCCCGACATCATCAAGGCCGCTTCCTACGACAACGTACTGCCGAGTTCGACCAATCCGACGCGCCCCTATACGATCAACACGATCGACGAGCATCTCGACATGCTCATGGTCTGCCACCACCTCGATCCGGCGATCGCCGAGGACATCGCGTTCGCGGAGTCGCGGATCCGCCGCGAGACCATCGCGGCCGAAGACATTTTGCACGACATCGGCGCATTCTCGATGATGTCCTCCGACTCGCAGGCGATGGGGCGCGTCGGTGAGGTCATCATCCGGACCTGGCAAACCGCGCACAAGATGCGCGAGCAGCGCGGCGCGCTCCGCGCCGATACGTCGCGGCACGACAACGCGCGCGTCAAGCGCTACGTCGCCAAATACACGATCAATCCCGCAATCACGCACGGAATTTCGCATCTGGTCGGGTCGGTCGAGGTCGGCAAGCTCGCGGATCTCGTGCTCTGGAAGCCGGCATTCTTCGGCGTCAAGCCGAGTCTCGTGATCAAGGGCGGCATGATCGCGATGGCGCCCATGGGGGATCCGAATGCCTCGATTCCGACGCCCCAGCCCGTGCATTACCGTCCGATGTTCGCCTGCTTCGGCCGCGCCATCGAGAAGTCGGTGAGCTTCGTCTCGCAGGCCGCGCTCGCGGATCCCGGATTTTCGTGCGCTCGGATTGCGCAAGCGCCTCGAGCCGGTACGCGGCACGCGCACGGTGCGCAAGCGCCAGATGATTCACAACGATGCGCTGCCGCGCATCGAGGTCGATCCGGAAACCTACGAGGTGCGCGCGGACGGCGAATTGCTGGTCTGCGAGCCGGCGGCGAGTTTGCCGATGACGCAGAGGTATTTCCTGTTTTGAACACCGATGACACGCGGTTCAAAAAGTCCGACTGGACTTCGATGCGCGCTGCAAGAGCCGCCTGCTCCTGCGCCTGGGCGGCGGCGAACAGGCCGCGCTGATCGTTGAGCGGGGCCGAATCTTGCGCGGCGGCGACCGCCTGCGCCTCGAAGGACGGGCGCGAGGTCGAAATCGTCGCCGCCGACGAATCGCTGCTCGAGGCGTCGCAGCGACGATCCGCTGCTCGATCGCGAAGGCGGCTTACCATCTCGGTAATCGGCACGTCGCGGTGCAAGTCATGAGCGGCCGGCTGCGTTTCCTCGACGATCACGTGCTCGCCGACATGGTCCGCGGCTTAGGCTTGGGAGTCTCGGCGCTGGTCGCTCCGTTCGAGCCGGAAGGCGGGGCATACGGCCATCATCATGCGCACGGCAGCGAGCGGCCGCTCGCGCGCCCGAAAATTCACGAGTTTTCCTCGCGATGAGCCTGCCCGCTTTACGTCTGTTGCAGCTCGCGAGCCAGGCGCTGCCGATCGGCGGCTACAGCCATTCGCAGGGCTTGGAAGCCGCGATCGAGGCGCGACCTCGTCGAAGACGAGGCCGGCGTGCTCGCATGGATCGGCGATGTGCTCGAGCTTTTCGGTCGCCGCCTACGAGTTGCCGATGCTGCTCGAGATGTGCGGCGCTTGGAGCGCAGCGGATCTGCCGGGCCTGAGTCGGCTCAACGACGAATTTCTCGCGACGCGCGAGTCCTCGGAACTGCGCGCGGCAACGGTTCAAATGGGCTATTCGCTGCGGGCCCTGCTCGGTGTGCTGCCCGGCGTCGCCGCGGACCTGCTCGAGGCCTTGCGTGCGATCGATGAGCCGAGCCTGCCCTGCGTGTGGAGCGGGGCGGCGATCCACTGGTCGATCGAACCCTCCGATGCGGCCGGCGCCTACCTCTGGTCCTGGGCCGAGAACCAAGTGCTCGCCGCCGTCAAGACGCTGCCCATGGGACAATCCGCGGGCCAGCGCGATCCTGCTGCAGATCGGCACCCGCATCGCGAATCTGCAGGGCGCGCTGCCCGACATCGACGTGCACGAGCGCTCGAACTTTGCGCCGGGCCTCGCGATCTTGAGCGCGCGCCACGAGACCCAATATTCTCGGCTGTTCCGGTCCTGACGTGAAACACCTGAATTCGCCGCTGCGCGTCGGAATCGGCGGCCCGGTCGGCTCGGGCAAAACCGCACTGACGCTCGCGCTGTGCCGCGCACTGCGCGAGCGCTACGAAATCGCGGTCGTCACGAACGACATTTACACCGAAGAGGACGCGCAATTCCTGGTGCGCAACGAGGCGCTCGCGCCCGAACGGATCCTCGGCGTCGAGACCGGCGGCTGTCCGCACACGGCGATCCGCGAGGATGCCTCGATCAATCTCGAAGCAGTCGCGCGCTTGACGCGGCGATTTCCCGCGGCTCGATCGTGGTGTTCGTCGAAAGCGGCGGCGACAATCTCGCGGCGACCTTCAGCCCGGAGCTCTCGGATCTGACGCTCTACGTGATCGACGTTGCCGCGGGCGACAAGATTCCGCGCAAAGGCGGGCCCGGGCATCACCAAGTCGGACTTGTTGATCATCAACAAGATCGATCTGGCGCCGCATGTCGGCGCATCGCTCGAGGTCATGGATCGCGATGCGCGCCTGATGCGCGCGAAGCGGCCATTCGTATTCACCAATTTGAAGACGCAGCAAGGACTGGATGCGGTCATCGAGTTCATCGAGACCGAGGGACTGCTCGCGGGAGACACGACATGAGCGGCAACACAATCGAATTCGCGACACCCTTCGTGGTCTATTTCGGCGATATCGACGACGACAGCTGGGGCAAGACCGGGCTCGGTCTCGTACAGTGGCGCCGCGAGGGCTGCGCCGGGCAGCTGCGGCTCGCGGGCTGCCGCGTCGATGCGGGAGTGCCGGATCTCACCGTCGCGGCCGCGAGGGCCGCCGGGGTGCGCAGCCTCATCATCGGATCCGCGGCGGTCGGCGGCGGTGTGCCGCCGCACTGGGTCCCGACCCTGTGCGAGGCCGCGGCGGCCGGCATCGACGTCGTTGCCGGCTTGCACGTGCGGCTCGCGAGCCTGCCGGGACTCGAGGCTGCCGCGAAGGCGGGAGCCGCAAGGCTCATCGACGTGCGCGTTCCGCCGCCGGGCCTGCCGGTGGGAACCGGCCGCAAGCGCAGCGGCCTGCGGCTGCTGACCGTCGGCACCGACTGCGCCTGCGGCAAGAAATACACGGCGCTCGCGCTCGATAAGGAAATGCGGGCGCGCGGCCGCAGCAGCGATTTTCGCGCCTCCGGCCAAACCGGGATCATGATTGCCGGCCGCGGCTTGCCGATCGACGCGGTCGTCTCGGATTTCCTGACCGGCGCCGCGGAACTCTTGTCGCCGGACAACGCAGCGAACCATTGGGACATGGTCGAGGGCCAGGGCAGTTTGTTCCATCCCGGCTATCTGCAGGTCACGGTCGGTCTCCTGGTGGGCTCCCAGCCCGATGCGTTCGTCGTCTGTCACGATCCCTTGAGCCAGGAAATCGGCGGCTGGCCGGGCTTCGCGCTGCCGACGCTGCCCGCCCTGATCGAAAGAACCGTGCTGCTCGGCAGCCTCACGAATCCGGCGATCCGCTGTGTCGGGGTGAGCCTGAACACTTCCAAGGTGCCGGCCGCGGAACGCCCGCGGCTGCTCGCGCGCTATGCAGACGAAACGCAGCTGCCCTGCGTCGATCCCTTGATCGAGGGGGTCGCGCCGATCGTCGACAAGCTGATCCGTGAGTATCCGCGATGAAATTCAGCGTCCACATCGAGCGCTGGCCCGCGATCATTCCGTTTCGCATCACCGGAAACGTCTGGGAAACCTTCGATTCGGTCGTCGTCGAGCTGTCGCGCGACGGCAAGATCGGCCGCGGCGAGGCGCTCGGCGTCTATTATCTCGACGAGACCATGGACGTCTTGATGGCGCAGATCGAGGGGATCGCGGACCATCTCGCGCGCGGCGTGGACCGCGCGGCGCTGCAGACGCTGCTGCCGCCGGGCGGTGCGCGCAATGCGGTCGACTGCGCGCTGTGGGATCTCGATGCCAAATGCAGCGGACGAACGGTATGGGACCTGGCGGCCGTCAGGGCCAAGCCGCTCGAGACCGTATTCACGATCGGCCTCGAGGCGACGCCGCAGCAAATGGCGGCCAAGGCCGCGGCGGCGACCGTTCACGGTCTGCTCAAGGTCAAGCTCAGCGCCGACCAGCCGCTCGAACGGCTGCGCGCGGTCCGCGCATCAAGGCCCGACGCACGCATCGTGGTCGACGCGAATCAAGCCTGGACGTTCGCCGAGCTCGAGCGGCTCGCGCCGGCCTTTGCCGAACTTCGCGTGCAGATGATCGAACAGCCCCTGCCGCGCGGCGCGGACGCTGCGCTCGAGGGATACCGCTCGCCGGTGCCGCTGTGCGCCGACGAATCCTGCCTGCATCTCGGTGAGCTCGAGCAGGCCGCGGCCCGCTATCAGATGATCAACATCAAGCTCGACAAGACCGGCGGTTTGACCCATGCGCTCGAATTGGCGCGCGCGGCGCGCGCGCGGGGTCTCGGGCTCATGGTCGGCTGCATGGCGGGCGGCTCGCTCGCGATGGCGCCCACATTCGTCGTCGGCTGCCTCTGCGATCTCGTCGACATCGACGGTCCGCTGCTGCAGAAGACGGACCGGCTGCCCGGCATCGAGTATGCGGGCGGCCGCGTATCGGTGTTCGGGCCCGAAGTTTGGGGATGAGCGTCCACAAGGGGAGCGATTTACGATGCAACGGATGATTTGCGCGATTCTCGCGCTGTCGATCGGCGCGCTCGCAAGCGGTGCCGCAGTGGACTCGGATTATCACGCGCGCGTCGCGCGCGTGCTCAAGGCGACTCCTCTGATCGACGGACACAACGATCTTCCGTGGGAAATCCGCGATCGGTACAAGAGCGACCTCGCGGCGATCGATCTATCGGCCGACACCTCCCGTTTGAGCTTGCGCGCCGGCGATTCCCCGCTGATGACCGACATTCCGCGCCTGCGTGCGGGCATGGTCGGCGGCCAATTCTGGTCGGTCTGGATTCCGGTCGAGACCAAGGGACCGGAAGCCGTGCAAATGACGCTCGAACAGATCGATCTGGTCAAACGCATCGCGGCGCGCTATCCGGCGCATCTCGAAATGGCCTACACGGCCGCGGATGTGCGACGCATCCACAAGAGCGGCAAGGTGGCCTCGATGATAGGCATCGAAGGCGGCCATCAGATCAACGGCTCGCTCGCGGTGCTGCGCCAAATGTACGACGTCGGCGCGCGCTACATGACCTTGACCCACTCCATGAACACCGCATGGGCCGATTCCGCGACCGACAAGCCCACGCACCGCGGTTTGACGCCGTTCGGCAAGGAGGTGGTGCGCGAAATGAACCGCCTCGGCATGCTCGTCGACTTGAGTCACGTCTCGGCAGAGACCATGCGTTCTGCGCTCGAGGTCACGGAGGCCCCGGTGATTTTCTCGCATTCGTCGGCGCGTGCGCTCGTCGATCATCCGCGCAACGTGCCCGACGACGTGCTTGCGGCGGTCGCGAAAAATGGCGGCGTCGTCATGGTCAATTTCTGTCCGTGCTACGTCTCGGAGGAGCGCAATCGCTGGGAAGCCGATCGCGCCGCCGAGCAGGCGCGCTACAGCAGCCCGCCGTTCGGCGGTCTGTACATCGGCCAGCCGGAGCGCGCGGCGGCGGCGCTTGCGGCCTGGGACAAGGAGCACCCGCGCCCCATCGTCACGCTCGAGCAGGTCGCGGACCACGTCGAGCACGTGCGCAACATCGCCGGCGCCGACCACGTCGGCCTCGGATCCGATTTCGACGGAGTCCCGGATGCGCCGCGCGGACTCGAGGCCGTGGATCGTTACCCGGCGCTGCTCGAGGAGCTGATGCGCCGCGGCTGGTCGGATGCGGACATTGCCAAACTCGCGGGAGAGAACGTGCTGCGTGTCATGGCGAGCGCCGAACAGGTCGCAGCGCGGCTGCGCGCGAGCCGGCCGGCTTCGCAAGCAGCGCCTTGACTGCACCCATGCGCATTGGACCGACCCCGTCAGGCCGACGTGGCCCGCTGATCGCGTCTCTCGCCGTGGCCGCCTGGATCGCGGCCGCGGCGGCCGTCGCTGCGCCCGGCGCGGCGAGCGCGCGGCCGCAACCGGGTTTCGCCGCGGGCGCTGTCGCAGCTCCCGATCGCTACGGAGCGCTCGCGGCGCGCGAAGTGCTGCGCGCCGGCGGCAACGCGGTCGATGCGGCGGTCGCCGCCGGATTCGCTCTTGCCGTGACCTATCCGGAGGCCGGCAACCTCGGCGGTGGCGGGTTCATGACGCTTGTCATCGGCGGGCGGTCCTATTTTCTCGATTATCGGGAGACCGCGCCCTCGACGGCGAGCGCCACGATGTATCTCGACGCTCACGGCGAGCCGATTGCCGCTCTGAGTCAATTTGGCAATCGGGCGGTAGGGGTACCCGGCACCGTGCGGGGTCTCGCCGAAGCGCATCGGCGCTTTGCCAAACTCGCCTGGGCGCGAGATCTGGCGCCCGCGATCCGCGCGGCGCGGCGCGGATTTCTGGTCACCGCCCAGCTGATCGGCGTGCGCGACGACAGCCGCGGGCCGTTCGTCGGCGTCACGAACTTCGATCGCGGCTTCGCGGCCATGAAAGCCGGTACGGTGTTTCGGCAGCCGGATCTTGCGCGCACGCTCGAGCGCATCGCCAAACACGGCGATCGAGAATTCTATGAAGGACGCACGGCGGAGCTGCTGGTCGCGCAGATGGCGCGCGGTCCGGTGCCGGGCTTGATCGCGCGCGAGGATCTCGCAGGCTACCGCGCGGTCTGGCGCGAGCCGCTGCGGCAGCGCTGGAATTCCTTCGAGGTCGTCACGGCGCCGCCGCCGAGCTCCGGAGGAATCGCGCTGCTACAGCTGCTCGCCATGAAGCAGGACGCGGCCGCGTTGTTCCGGGGTGTCGCCTTGAATTCACCGCAGTACATGCACCTGATCGCGGAAATCGAAAAGCGCGTGTTTGCCGATCGCGCCGAGTATCTCGGCGATCCGGATTTCGTCAAAGTGCCGGTCGATGCGTTGTTGAGCGAGCAGTATCTGGCGCGCCGCGCGGCGGAAATCGACGCGGTTCAGCCCTCGGCTCTCGCAGCCGTCAAACCAGGTCTCGCCGCGGCGGCCGCCGAACGGCCGCAGACGCTGCATTACTCGATACTCGATCGCTGGGGAAACGCGGTTGCCAATACCACGACCCTCAACGGCTGGTTCGGCGCCGGCGTCGTGGTCGAAGGCGCGGGATTCCTGCTCAATGACGAGATGGACGATTTTTCGGCCAAGCCGGGCGCCCCCAACATGTACGGGGTCATCGGCGCGGACGCCAATGCGATCGCGCCCCGCAAGCGGCCGCTGTCCTCGATGACACCGACGATTCTGACCCAGCAGGGGCGCGTCGCGATGGTGATCGGAACACCCGGGGGTTCGCGCATCTTCACCTCGGTGTTCCAGATACTCGCGGACGTCTACGATTTCGGACTCGGCTTGCGGCAGGCGCTCGCGGTGCCGCGGTTTCACCATCAACTGTTGCCCGAAAATACGATTTTCTCCGAGCCCTACGCGCCCTTCGACGCGGCATTGACCGCGGCCTTGGCGCAGCGCGGCTATCGAGTCGAGGCTCAGGACTTCAACGGCGATATTGAAGCCATCGAGGTCATCGGCAAGCGCACCGTCGCGGCCGCCGACCCGCGCGCCCGCGGTGTCGCGATGATCGTGCGCTGAATTTGCACTAGAATGCTTTGCCCTCGGGTGCATGCGCCGCTGCGGCCGGCCCGTTGATCGCCATCACCACAGGAATCGCACTTTGAATATTGTTGCGCAATACCTCGTCCGGGCACTGGTCCGTCCCTGGAGACGCGCGGCAATCGCGGCGCTTGCCGGGAGCGTGGCGCTCGCGGCCGCGGTCGGCGCCGAACCGGTGCACAACGTCATTCTGTTCGTTCCCGACGGGCTGAGAGCGGGCATCGTCAACGCGGAAACGGCGCCGACCATGAACCGCATCCGCGAGCACGGCGTGCATTTCGCAAACACGCATGCTTTGTTCCCGACGTTTACGACCGCCAACGCATCGGCGTTCGCGACCGGCCATTACCTCGGTGATACCGGAGATTTTGCGAACACCATCGCGAGCGGATATCCGGTGCCGAGTGCCGGCGGCAGCATCACGCCGTTTCTCGAGAGCGACACCGTGCTCGGCGACATGGACGCGCACTTTGCGGGCAACTATTTAAACGAGGAGTCGCTACTCGCGGCCGCGCGCGCGCGAGGGTTTGCGACGGCTGCGATCGGCAAGCTCGGGCCCGTGAGCATCCAAGACGTTTCCGAGCGCAGCGGCGCGAACACGATCGTCATCGACGATTGGACCGGGCAGAACCGCGGATTGCCGCTCGGCACCGAGATCGCTGCGGCAATGGAAAAGGCGGGCTTGCCGCTGCAGACTCCGCCGCGCGGGGACAACGGCCAGTCCGGCGACGCCACGACGCCGGGCACGAGCAGCGCCAACAAAAGCCAGCAAGCTTATTTCGTCGATGTCGTGACGAAGGTCTTGCTGCCGCGGTTTCGGCAGGCCGGCAAGCCGTTCGTCATGGTTTTCTGGTCGCGCGATCCGGACGGATCACAGCACAATCAGGGCGATAGCCTCGGCCGCCTGGTTCCCGGGATCAACGGCGCGACCAGCATGGCGGGCATCAAGAATGCGGACGACAATCTCGCTGCGATCATGAGGGCGCTCGAGGATCTCGGGCTCGAGCGGACGACCGACGTGTTCGTATCGGCCGACCACGGGTTTTCGACGATCTCGAAGCAGAGCAAGACGAGCGGGGCGGCAGGTCGCTCTTACGCGGACGTGCCCGCAGGATTGCTGCCGCCGGGGTTTCTCGCGATCGATCTCGCGATTGCGCTCGGTCTGCCGCTGGCCGATCCGGATGCAAAGCTCGCAAGCATCGACTTCAATGCGGGCCATCACTCGATTTTCGGCAACGGCGCGATCGGCAAGAATGCCTCGGCCCCCGACGTCGTGGTCGCGAGCAACGGCGGGTCGGATCTGGTTTACCTGCCGCAGGCTAACGCGAAGCAGATCGCCCCTGCGGTCGTGCAGGCGCTCTTGGCGCAGGACTATGTCAGCGGCCTGTTCGTCGACGATTCCCTGGGCCGCATCCCGGGCGCGCTGCCGCTCAGCGCAATCAACCTCGAGGGTAGGGCGCTGACGCCGCGTCCGTCGATCGTCGTCAATTTCCGCTCGTTCGATACCGGCTGCGGCAATCCGCCAGTTTGTTCGGCGGAGGTGGCGGATACGGTGCTGCAGCAGGGCCAGGGCATGCACGGCAGCTTCGGCCGCGGCGATACGGCGAATTTCATGGCGGCGATCGGGCCGGATTTTCGCGCAGGCTTCGTCGACCGAGCGCCGAGCAGCAACGCGGATGTCGCGGTCACTCTGGCGCGGATCTTGAAACTGCACATCACCGCCAAAGGCGCGCTCGTCGGCAGACCGCTGACCGAAGCGCTGACGCATGGCAAGCCGGTTCCTTACCGCGCGGCAACCGTCGTGTCCGCCGCGGCCGACAATGGGCTGGTGACGTACTTGCGGCAACAGTTTGTCGGGAATACCGCCTACTTCGATGTCGGCGGGTTTCCCGGCCGCACCGTCGGACTGGAATAGATTCGGACCGGCCGCCGCCGCGCGACGCGGCGGGCTGCGAGAGGCTTGATGGGAGGGACACGTATGAGCAGGCTTGCGGCGGTCTTTGCATTGCTGGTCCATGCCGCGAGTGCGCTCGCGTCCGATCCGGCGCCGGCCGCCGCGGCGGCGCATCCGGGGCCGTTCGGCGCGCTGGACTCACTATTTACCGACTACGCGCTCGATGCGCACATTCCGGGCCTCGTCTACGGAATTGTCGCGGACGGCAGGCTCGTCTACGTTCACGGTCTCGGTGTCGAGTCCCTCGAGTCACTGCGGCCGGTGACTGCTGATTCGTTGTTTCGCATTGCCTCGATGACGAAGGCGTTCACGGCGCTCACCGTGCTGAAGCTGCGCGATGAGGGAAAACTGCAGCTCGACGCGCCGGCGGAGACCTACGTTCCGGAGCTGCGCACGTGGAGCTATCCGACGCAAGATTCACCGCACATCCGCGTGCGCGATCTCTTGAATCACACCGCGGGTTTCGTGACCGATGATCCCTGGGGAGACCGGCAAACGCCGATGCCGGAAGCGGCCTTCACGCAACTGTTGCGTGAAGGCGTGCCGTTCGCTCGCACGCCCGGCACCGCCATGGCGTACTCGAATTTCGGCTTCGCGCTGCTCGGGCGCGTGATCACCAACGTATCGGGAGAGCCCTTTGCGGATCGGATCGCGCACACGCTGCTGGAGCCGCTCGGCATGGGATCCTCGGGATTCGTTGTCGACGCCGCTCCCGCCGAGCGGCGGGCGCTCGGCTATCGCTGGGAGGATGACGCCTGGCGCCCCGAGCCGACGCTCGCGCACGGCGCGTTTGGAGCGATGGGGGGATTGCAGACCAGCGCGAATGACTACGCGAAATGGATTGCGTATCTGTTATCCGCATGGCCGCCGCGCGACGACAAGGATTTCGGCCCCGTCAAGCGCGCGACGGTCCGCGAATTGTTGCAGGGCTCGGATTTTCCCACCGTGCGACAGCGCTTCGGTCACAGCGGCACCGACTCCTGCCGGCAAGCCGCGACCTATGGGATGGGCATGTGGGTGGCCGTCGACTGCGAGCTCGGGCTCACGTTGAGTCATGGCGGCGGTTATCCCGGATATGGATCCCATGTGCTGCTGCTCCCCGATTACGGCGTCGGCATCTTCGCGTTCGCGAACCGAACTTATGCAGGTCCGTCGGGACCAGTGTGGGACGCGGCAATCGCGCTGCAGAAGGCCGGGTACTTCAAGGATCGGTCCGTCGCGATCAGCGCGGATCTCGCGAAGGCCTACCGTGCGGCCGCTGCGATCTACCAGCGCGGCGATGTCGGCGCCGGCGCGGATGCGCTTGCGATGAATTTTCTGCTGGACCGTGACGCAGCTGGATGGAGCCGCGACCTCGCGGCCCTCAGAGGGCAAGTCGGTGACTGCGATACCTCTGCCCCGCTGGCGGCCTCGAGCGCGCTGTCCGGCGAGTTCACATGGCGCTGCGCGCACGGGCGCATCGTGGGCAGCCTCTTGCTCGCCCCGACACGCCCGGCGCTGATCCAACGACTCGTGATCTCGCGCAAGGCGCCCTGATCCCGCGGGCGGGATGCGCCGAGAAGGCGAGTGCGATTGGCTCCGGCATACCCGGGTGATTTAACATGGGCGGGGGCCCCACATGACAATCGATCGGAGACTACTATTATTTGGCGCATCGTCTCTTGCGATACTCGGCGCATCCTGCGTCGCGGTAACGGAGCCGCGAGGTCACAGCATGGACAATGGCAACCAGCGGGCAGTCGACACCGTTGTGCGGTTCCTCGAACGCATCAATGCGCGTGACGCCGACAAGCTTGCCGAGTTGATGACCGACGATCACAAGTTCATCGACTCGCTCGGCCAGTCGGTGAGTGGTCGCGACAACATGCGTTCGGGCTGGCGCGGCTATTACGCATTCTGTCCGGACTATTGGGTCACACACGAAGCGATATTTGCGGACGGCAATCGAGTCGCAGTCTTCGGCGCCGCGGGCGGCACGATCGCTGTCGACGGAAAGCTGCTGCCGGCGAACCGCTGGCGAATCTCGGCCGCATGGCTCGCAATCGTCGAGCGCGGGCTCGTGAAGGAATGGCGAATCTACGCGGACAACAAACCCGTCTACGATATTCTCGAGAGATTCAAGCTCAATACCGGCCGGTAGCGGCGGCGCGCAATCTCAATGCCGGCCGACTCACCGGGTGGGGCGCCGTGAAACTCGACCGGCAAGCATTTACATGCGTCACATATTTCCACTGCCGGCGCATCGCATGAGTGACGAGGATCTCGTATTCTAGGCGCTCGCGAGTCCCAGCCGCCGAAAGCTCCTTGATCTGCTGAACTCGAACGACGCCCGGACGCTCGGCGATCTTTGCGAGCATCTCGACATAACGCGGCAGGCCATACTGGGGTTATGAAATCGTGTCGGATTGGAATTCCGGCTCGTCGTGGGAGCATCGGCGCGCCGACGCGTCTCCCGCAGTGATCGTGCTCGCCGATGTGCTGGAGGCTAAGTCGCCGTGAACGGATTTCAACCGACATTCCCGCCTTTCTTGAGCGCCGCGCGGTAGCTCAGTGAATCCTCCGCGCGATCCCCGCGAGGTCTGCGCTCGGGAGCCGAGCCCTTGTTGCCAACCCCCGCAACATCGGCGACCATCGGCACCCGGCAAGGAAAACAATTCTAATGTCCGACAGCGAGCAATCTACGTCTGATTCGAATCAGGACTCATCTGCGCCGCTCACCGGTCCGGGTCCTGGCATCCATCGCGATGTGTTCGTCAGCTACGCCTCTCCCGATGCGGAAATCGCCGCCGCCGTGGTGCGCGCGTTGGAGCGATGCGGCCTGAGCTGCTGGATCGCGCCCCGCGACGTCACAGCGGGAGCGAACTACGCCGAGAGCATTATTCAGGCGATCAACGCCACCGGCGTGCTGCTGTTGATCTTATCCGCGCACTCGATGGCCTCCAAGCATGTCGGCAAGGAGGTCGAGCGCGCCTCGTCCAAAAACAAATCGATCATCGCCGTCCGCACCGATACCGCCGTTCTGCCGCCGGCTCTCGAGTATTTTCTCAGTGAATCGCAGTGGATTGACCTCGGCGCGGAAGGTACCGAAAAGGCCGTTGCGAAGATCGTGCTCGCCGTTCAATCTCGATTGATGCCGTCGGCCGCTGCAGCCGGCGGTCCCGCGCCGGCTCGAGAAGCCGGCCGCGGCCGCCGGCATGCGCGCGCGAAGTTGCTGATCTTATTGGCGGCGGCCGCGGTTGCTTTTGCGGGAATCGCGCTGCTTACCGCGAGAAATCAGCGCCCCGCAACCAACGCGCCGTCTCCGCCGCCGGCCGCCGCACAGGCGCCGGCGAATGCGGTCACCGGCGCGGCCGCAATTTCGGAGAAATCGGTCGCGGTGCTGCCGTTCGTCGACCTCAGCGAGAAGCGCGATCAAGATTATTTTTCGGACGGGTTGACCGACGAACTCATCGAACAGCTTGGCCGAATTCCGGATTTGCGCGTTCCGGCACGCACATCCTCGTTCTATTTCAAGGGCAAGACGGCGACGATTGCGGAAGTGGGAAAGGCGCTCGGCGTCGCGCATGTCCTCGAGGGCAGCGTTCGTCGGGCCGGCAATACGGTGCGGATCACCGCCGAGCTCATCGACGTTCGTACCGACTCGCATGCCTGGTCCCAGACATTCGATCGCAAGCTCGACGATATCTTCAAGATCCAGGACGAGATTACCGGCGCGGTCGTGCAGCAGCTCAAGGTCGCCTTGACGGGCGTCGCCTCTCAGCCAGGAGCCACCCACAATTCGCAGGCCTACACGCTGTACCTGCAAGCCCGCCATGCCTGCGGCCATGAGACGACCGAGGACCTCAACAAGGGCGTGAGCCTGTTCGAACAAGCGATCGCGCTCGATCCAAACTATGCGCTGGCCTATGCGTGGCTCGCCGATTGCCACGGTCGACGAGTCGGCAATGGTCTCGACACCGACGGCGTCGGCTACGCCAAGGCGCGCGCGGCGGCGGAGCGCGCGATGGCCCTCGAGCCGGCGCTGCCGGAGGGCTATGTGAAGCTCGGAATGGCGCGCATGCAGTACGAGCTCGACTGGGGCACCGCCGCCGCCATGGCGAACAAAGCGCTGGCGCTGGATCCGAACAATCCACAGGCGCTCGAGCTGTCGGGACACATCGCGGTCGCGACCGGAACGCTCGCCGCAGCGGAGAGCGACTTTCGCCGGGCGATCGAGCTGGATCCGCTGAACTTACAATACCGGCGCTATCTTGGGCGCGCGCTTTACTATGAGAATCGTCTGCCGGAGGCGGAGGCCGCGCTGCGCCGGATCCTGGACCTGGACTCGCAGGCAACGGTGGCCCACTACGAGCTCGGCCGTGTGTTGCTCGCGCGCGGTGATTTGCAGGGGGCACTTGCGGCCTTCAAGGCCGAGACCGGCAACGAGTGGGGGCTGTTCGGCCCGCCGCTGGTTTATTCGGCATTGAAGCGCGGCGATGACCGACAGGCGGCCTTGAAGGCGCTGCTCGCACAATCGTCCGGGGCGGAATTTCAAGTTGCCGAAACTTATGCGTTTTTGGGGCAGACGGATAAGGCGTTCGAATGGCTCGACAACGCGCGCAATCGACATGATCCGGGTGTCGTGTGGGTGCGCGGCGATCCGCTGCTGAGATCGATTGTGAAGGACCCGCGCTTCGGCGTGTTTCTGCGGTCGGTCAATCTTCCCGACTGACACCGATCCACCTCGGCTCGGCCGATCACGCAGCCGGAATGAGCGCTCATGCGGGCAAGTACTTGCACGGGACTCGTGCCGGCGTATGCTTTCGTCGCGCCGATTCATAACGGCCCGGGCCCGCGCCCGCAAATCTAAAGGGAGACGCCATGAGCAAAAAATTCATCTCGGCCTGGTTCGTGGTATTCATCGTTTGGTTTTTCGGCAGCTTTGTCGTACACGGCATGTTGCTGCGCTCCGACTATATGCAGTTGACCGGCTTGTTCCGCACTGAAGGCGATCAGCAGAGGTACTTTCCGCTGATGATCCTGGCGCATGTGAGCCTGTCGGGTGCATTCGTATGGATCTATGCGCGCGGCGCCGAGGCGAAACCATGGCTGGCGCAGGGTGTGCGCTTCGGCATCGCCGTCGCACTGTTGACCGCCGTGCCCACCTACATGATCTATTTCGTCGTGCAGCCGATGCCGGCCGAGGTGGCGCTGAAGCAGATCGTCTGCGACGGCGCGCTGACCGTCGTTCTGGGGACGATCGCCGCCTGGCTATTTCGTGATGCGTCGAAGTCGGCGCGCGCGGCCGGACCTTGATCGGTGAGCAGTAGGCACCGTCGTGCGCAGGCGCTATGTCACGATCGACGTGTTCACGGAGCGGATGTTCGGGGGCAATCCGCTCGCCGTCGTTCTGGACGCGCAAGGATTGACGGCGTCGCAGATGCAAAGCATCGCGAACGAGTTCAATTATTCTGAGACCACGTTTGTGCTGCCCCCGACGGAGGCAAGCAACACCGCGCGGGTGCGCATATTTACCGCACGAACCGAGGTGCCGTTCGCGGGCCATCCTAACATCGGTACCGCCGTCGTCGTCGCTAAAGAGTTGGAGGAGACCGGCGTTCGACCGATCGATACGGTGATCTTTGAAGAGGCCGCAGGTCCGGTGCGGCTCCGATTGATCCGCGACGGCGAGGCGGTGGTTGGGGCGGAATTGACTGCGCCGCAGCGGCTGTCGATCGGATCCCGCGTAACGCTGGAGGACGCGGCGGATTGCGTGTCGCTGGCGGCGGCCGACATCGTCACGACGCATCATACGCCGCAAGTCGTATCCGTCGGTTTAGCGTTCCTCGCCGTGGAACTCGCCTCACGCGAAGCGTTGCGGCGGGCGAAGCCGAACTTCGCAGCCCATGAGCGCGTGCTTCCGGCGATTGGCACCGATGCGGTCTATGCGTATTGTCGTGGCGCGGTCAACACGGACCTCCACGCTCGCACGTTCGCGCCGCTCGATGCCTCGATCGAGGATCCCGCCACCGGAAGCGCCACAGCGGCGGTCATCGCGCTACTTGCCTCGTTGCACGAGGAACACGATGCGCAAGTCGCCTGGCGCGTCGAGCAAGGGGTCGACATGGGCCGGCCCAGCCTGCTGCTGGGCCGCACTCAAAGGCGCGGCGGAATCGTGGAATCCGTGCATATTGCGGGCCGAGCGGTTCCGGTCATGCACGGCTGGCTGGAGCTGCCCGCAAACTAACTGCGAAGATCAGCGGGAGGTCGCAACGCCGTTCGATGCATGGATCTGCGCCGGTGGGCGTGCCAAGCAACATTTTCGCGGGTTCGGTGTTATCTACGTCGATGGACCGTTTTCCAAGCCGAGTTCTCGCGCCTCGGTTGCCGTGCTCTCACGGCCGCTCATTGAACTCGGCCATTGGAGTTGCCGACACTAAGCTGGAATATCACCGATGAAGAAGTTGGCGAAGAGAATCGGCTTCCTGGCGATCGGGTTGGTCCTGCTTGCGGCCATGGCCGCAGCGAGCGTGTTCGCAGCAATGCTCCATCATTTCCGCCCGCCGGCGCCCTCGAGGCGCTCGGTGATGTCCTCGATCGGCCGCATCTTCGCGTGGCGTTGATGCAGATTGACGCCCTTGCGGACAATGGCCATTCCCGAGTTGAGAATCAAGTGGGTACCCCTCCGCTGGATCTGCCCGTACGGGTGGCCAGTTTTTCGGACGGTATCTACATCATGCGGGCGACCGACAACGACGCGGATCTGTTGGGTGGTCGGGTAGTGGCGATCGACGGACAACCGATCGAGAACGTCACGAGCAAACTCCAGGAGTTGCGTGGCGGTAGGTCCGCGTGGCGGCGCTTGAATGCCTCGGAATACCTGGTGCAACTGGATCTGCTGTACGGCATCGATGTTGCCCCCGACATCACGCACTCCAATTGGACGGTGGAGACTCCTGCTGGGGTAAAGATTACGAGGCGACTGAATCCCAACGAGCCGCCGGCCGCTGAGTCGGCGATCGTGGCCAAGCGGTGGTTGTCGAGTGAACCCCTTTCTGGCATGGCGTCGCGATGGAGCGCTTTCGGGCCGGATCACTCGTTGCCGCTCGCCTGGACCCATTTTGAGGTCGCGTTTCGAGGCCTCCGCCTACCGGGAACATGCATTCAATCACCGCCTTCGTCAAACACGCCGGACTGCGGCAGGTCGTGATTTTGGGAGAACCCGTTGGCGACCGCCTGGTGTTCTTTTCGGAAGGAGGCTCGGGATGCCTGCCGAATGCCCGCCTGTGCGTCGCATACGAGACCGGAAAGCACGATTATCAGCATGCTTGCACGGATTGGGATGTCTGTTTCTGGCTGAATTACCTTTTCGAGTACCGGGTCGATTCGCTCGATCCGGACGAAGTGATCTCGCTGAGTTTCAAAGACTGGCGGGCCGGAGTTGACCGCGTGCTCGACCGCGCGATCGCTTTAGCCGGGCGAAGTGCCTAGGATGCTCTTTCTGCCGAGGTGCTTGTCGAAAAAATTGACGATGATGGTGTTTGCATCCCTGGCTTCCGGCAGATCGTCAAGAATGAACCCATGCCACAAGCCGTCCCAGACGCGCAAATCGGATTCGACGCCGACCTTCGCCAACTGGTTATGGCTGTAGATTGCGTTGCTCATCGCCGAGTCGCGCGTCGCGGTGACGAACAGGACCGGCGGAAATTTCGCCAATAGATCGAGATGGTTCGCGGGGTGCAGCGTCGGGTCGGTCGTGTCGATGTCTTTCGTGTAGGTCATCAAATGCAAGATTCCGGCCGTTGGATTCGACGGCAGAAACCGCGCCGTATACAGGGAGTCGCCGCCCCAGTCCGCCAATCCGGCGCAGAGCACGCCGATGGCGCCCGGCCGCGGAAGTTTGTGGGTGATGATCCAGGCTGTCGCCTGACCCGCCAATTCGCCGCCGGCGGAACAACCATAGAGCCCGATGTTCTGCGGCGGGTAACTGCGTAGCAATTCGCGGTAAACCGCGGTCACGTCCGCGCTCGCCGCGGGAAATTTCGCGTCGGGCGCCTCGCGATAGTCGACCGTAACAACCTTGATACGGCCGATGCCCGCGATCGGCATTGCTTCGACCAAGCCGTCGGGGCATTTGCCGAGAAACCCGCCACCGTGCAGGTTGATCAAGACGCGATCGCGATTGCGCCCCGCAATTCCGGCTTTGGGCGTCACGACGTCAGTCGGCACGCCGCCCATCACCTTGTGCTCGATGATGGACGGGTACTGCTTGTCGAGCCGCCCCTCGATGATCTGTTTCGAGTGGGCGGCACAGGATTCCTGGAGCTCACGAGACTCGACCTGGGCGTTGGGGTCGCCGCTCGGTGCGGTAAATCCATTGAGATCCCACGCATCACGAGTGATGATCACCTGTTTGGCGCGTGGCGTGAGGTAGGTCGACAGCGGAACGGTCATTGCAGACACGAGAGTTGATCCAGGAGTCTCCGGCGTCTCTGCGGTCAGTGCGCCGGGTGAGCCCACCAACAGTGCGAGTGCGAGCATGAACGCGCCGGTTCGGAAAGCTTTCTTGAAAGTGCGCATAGGTTCTCCAACGCTGTCTCGGGACCAATGAGGGCGGAAGGGCCTGGCGCCTCATTCCGTTAGGTCTCGACGCGACCTGCGACGGCAACCGCGAGTCCTGCCGCAGAGTCAAGGTCGAATGTGCGGGCGCCCGGCGCCGAAATGGCGCGGAAAAATCCCCAAGAAATAGTTCCAGCCCTTCTCGTGCCCTTTTGCCAAGTCATGATCCGGAAGACCCGCATGCACGAGCGTCATGAGCGTGTCTTCTCCCACCTTCTTGAAAGTGACCGTTACTGTCGATTCGACGCCCAGAGTGTTCGGCGACATCCAGGTATGCTGCAGGCGGTCCGGGCGCCCGGTCTCGGTAAATCGCCCGAAATGTGGAGTACCCCTGATGAGCCAGTAAAAGAGTCCGTCAACCACCGGATTGAATATTAGCTTGTCGCTTTCATGCCAGGGATTGCCGGGAACCTTCGGGTCGAGCCAGGCGTCGTACACTTCTTCCGGCGGCGCGGAAATAGTCCGTTCAAATTTGAACTCTAGAGTCTGCAACGCTGCCTTCATCGCTGTTTCTCCTGCCGCTTTCCATGTTTTTTCTTCTTGAAATATTGCTCGAATTGATCGAGACGAGTGTTCCAGAACCGCTCGTACTCATGCACCCAGCCGGCCGCCTGCCGGAGCGGTTCCCCGCGAAACGAGATGAACACTTCACGTCCTTGCCTTCTTCGTTCTATCAATCCCGCTCTTTCGAGAAGCTTCAGGTGTTTGGTCACCGAATTTAGTGCGGTATCGAACGGTCTGGCGATATCACTGAACCGCGCAGGACCCGCCGACAGCTGCTCAATGATTGCTCGCCGCGAGGGGTGCGAAATCGCCGTGAACACATCGTTCAATTGATTCATGTCAACATTACACCAAAAGGTGTATTAAAATTCAAGCGATCTTGGTCTTCCTGGCCCGATCGTCGGCGCCGCGATGGAGGGGAATAGGGCGGCGAACCTGCAAGACGGCAACAGGCCGTCCGATGGCGTGAAGGTCGTGCGCGCCCAAACTCTATTCACGACGCCGAACGATGGCTCCGGAATGGCTCGCGCCACGGCCGTCACGATCTAGTGAAAAAACACGAAATGCCTGCGAAGCCCGAAATTCCACAAGAGCACGATGCCGGCGACCGGAAGTTTCGCAATCGGGGCGGCTAGCCCTGCGGATTCGACGGCAATGCGCATCAGGCATTCGGTAAGGAGCAGGCCACCGATTCCGATCAGCGTGAACACCGCGATATCGCGCCGGGTCGTCGCATTGGTGCCGCGCCAAACCCACGCCACGCACAGGCCGTAGTTGAGGCTCAACCCCGCCAAGAATCCGAGGGCGGTAGCCACCAAATAGTGCGCACCAAGGCCGATGCTCAGACGCAATATCGCCCAGTCAACCACGAACGCCAGCGCGCCAACCAAGCCATAGCGCCACAGTTCGAGCGGCAGGCCGAATCGCGTGCCTCTGATCGGCCCATTGCGCTCATTCCGCATCCGGACGGCGCCCTAATTTAGCCGAGCCAAGAAAGCACAGCGTATTAATCAAAATCGAAGTCAACCCAGCAAGCCCGGTAGTTCTCTACACATTTGAGTCAGCCGACCGCCAATGCCGATCGCTGCTACGCCGGCTTCTCATCAGTCCCTGGTAACGCGAACCTGATGAAGGACGAGATGATGTATTTGTCGCCGGACCGTGGAATCTCGCCGCAATGCAGGTGGGTCCAGAACGTGGGGAAAAACAGCGCATCCCCGGCGACAGGTTTGATTTTAAGGTTTTGCCGTTGAAAGCACGTTTCGCCACCGTCTGCGACGGAATTCAGGTAGACAATCAAGGCGAGTTGCCTATCCCAAGCGCCCGGCCCAAGCGCATCAAAGTGCCATTTGAAATGCCCTTCGTTCTGCTGGTAATGCTGAATCTTGTAGCCGGTGCACCGCAGTGGCGCGACCTGCAGTGCCGGAAACTGCGCAGCGATGCTCAGAATGACGGTGCTGACGGCCGAATGCAGCTCGGCAAACGCCGCCGCCCAAACGCCTTCCGTTTCAACATCCAAGTCGGTGCTGAT
Source organism: uncultured Gammaproteobacteria bacterium (assembly GCA_963782845.1). Classification (GTDB taxonomy): domain Bacteria; phylum Pseudomonadota; class Gammaproteobacteria; order Steroidobacterales; family Steroidobacteraceae; genus Bog-1198. The sequence continues at coordinate 46,489 of CAWALM010000009.1, forward strand.
CTTGACGTCGACTTCGAGCTGCCTCTGTCCGCCGGCGCTGTCCGTATAGCCTGGGTGTTTGCGCGGATCATTTTCATACAGTTCTATGAACCTGAGGGATTGCTGCTGCGAGATCAGTTCCTTCACATAGAAAATGCAGTTGTTCCGGTCGTAGATTTCCATTGTCGCGCGTCGGCCCCGGGGCTGGTTGCTCCTCCAAGCGGTATCGGCGGCTGAGAGTCTACTGAAGCGGCAAGCGAGCCGCCAATGGCGGAGACCGCGCCGATCATAACCGCGGTCAAAAAATGCCGGCTACCCATGAGCCGCCGAAATGTGGGTGACAGCTAAGAAGCCATTCAGGAATGGCCGCTAGCCAAGTTGCGGCATCGACGCGGACTCAAGCTTCCGGCTGATGGCAAACCGCCTCGATGTTGTGGCCGTCGGGCCCGATCACGAAAGCGCCGTAGTAATTGGGGTGATAGATCTCGCGGATCCCGGGCGGACCATTGTCCTTGCCGCCGGCCGATAGAGCTGCCAGATAAAAGGCTCTTACCTGCGCGCGATTCTCTGCGATGAATGCAATATGCATCGGCTTCTGCCGCTCCGTATGCACACCGAACCAGAGTTCAGGCTTGCCGCCCCTACCCAGGCCCGCCCAGCCCTGAATTTCCATCACCAACTCTATTCCGAGTGGCGCGAGGGCTTTGCAGAAAAACGCCTTACTGCGCTCATAATCGCCGACAGCAATCCCAATATGATCGATGATCATCGCCGCTCCTTGTCATCTTGCGGGGCAACTCGCACCGAGCCACTTGCCGGTGTATTTCGCGAGTCCGTGCATCGTTTGGCCATTGGCGGTCAAGGTGAGGGCCATCGAGCCGACGCCGTTTTCCGAGTCCAGCACGTGGATCCGGCCATGGACTTCCGCGAACATGCCGGAGTTCCCTCCGAATTCGCAGCCACTTCCCTTGACCTCCATGTCGCTGCCGGTCGAGGTCAGCACCGTCCACGTACATTTGTCGCCGGATCCGTCTGCCCATGGTTTCGAATTCAAGTCCTGCGTCGTGACGCACGACTTGTAAGTCATCGTCGGTGGCGTGGCGCGCATCATGGGCGCCATTTGCGGCGGGACGTCGGTCCATGTGACGGCCTTGGTCAGTTCCCACAGACCGGTTTTGACGTTCAACGGTTGAAACAGTGCCGCGGCCGCTCGTCACCTATGCGGTCCTGCGTTCGAGCGCCGTGAGAATTATGATGCGCCACCGCGATGCGACCGGCAACCCGCGCGATTGTCGGGCCGGCGTGAGGGAGCGGCGGTGGGCGCCGGTGCCCGCGACCGATCGATTCTGCGGGTCCGAGCGAGCAGCCCGATATTGCACTAGAATCCTCTGCGGCGACTCGACCAATAAAACCAACGAACGGGGACAGCATGGGAGCAATCAGCGCTGCGGCGGCACGGCCTTCGGGAACATTTCTCGGCCGGCGATTCTATTTTGTCATGGCTGTGCTCGCGGCCGCGGTCGTCGCTTACGGCTTCAGCCGGACGATCGATGAAGGCCTGATTCACCCGAGCTTCGTTATCCCTCTAATTCTCTACGTGCATGTCGCGCTGTTCGTGGGCTGGATCCTGCTGCTGATAGTGCAAACGGGACTGGTCCAGGCGCGCCAGGTCAAGCTGCACCGCAAGCTTGGTTTGAGCAGCGTCGGATTTGGCGTCGCGCTGCCGATCGTCGGCATCTGGGTTTCGATCGTGATGGCGCGCATCGAGGCACAGCAGGGCGATGCGCATGCGGGGCCGTTTCTGGCGATCCCGTTTGCCGACATGCTGTTTTTCGCGGTGTTGTTCGGGCTCGGCGTCTGGTATCGCAAGTCGGCCGAGACGCACCGGCGGCTGATGTTGATGGCCGCGCTGAGCTTGACCGGCGCCGGCTTCGGGCGCTTCCCGTCGTTTATCGTCCCGCATGGCGGATGGTTCTATCTGGCGGTGGACGTCATGATTTTCGCGGGCATCGCCCGCGACCTGATCGTGCAGCGCCGTGTCCATCGCGTCTATCAGATTGGTGTTCCCTTGTTGATGATGGGTCAACTGCTCGCGATCTGGATCCGCTACTCGGACTGGTGGGCCGTGATGTCACAGGGCCTGCTTCGCAGTTGAGCGAGCGCCGTCTGCGCGAGCGGTAAGGAGCACGATGATGCAAAGGTTCCAAGTCGCCGCTGCCCTGTGTTGGCTGGCAATTTTCACGACTGCAAGTTACGCAGGAGCCCAGGCGCCGACGGAACCGGCGCCCTGCGGAATCGTGCCCGCACCGGCATTTTGCAGCGCGGTTCGCGGCGCCCGCGCCGAGGGGTGGCCCGCGCAAAGCCGATCCGAAGTGATGGCACAACATGGAATCGTCGTGACCAGCCAACCGCTCGCGGCGCAGGCCGGATTGCAGGTCTTGATGCGCGGGGGCAATGCGATCGACGCTGCGGTCGCCACTGCCGCCGTATTGAGTCTCGTGGAACCGATGATGGTCGGAGTGGGATCCGATCTGTTTGCCGTGATCTATATCGCGAAGGATCGCAAGGTCTACGTATTGAACGCGAGCGGCACCGCGCCTACGGGCGCGACAGTTGAGCGGTTCAATCACCTCGGGTATCACTGGGATCCCAAGAATTGGGGGCCGATGTCGGGGATGCCGATTCATGGGATCCTGTCGGTGACGGTTCCCGGCGCGGTCTGGGGGTGGCAAGCGGCGCTCGATCGATTCGGCAAGATCGGCTTCAAGCAAGCGCTGGAACCTGCCGCTCGCTATGCGGAGGACGGGTTTCCGATTTCCGAGCGCATCGCAAGCGATTGGCGATTGCCGAACGCGTTGCCGCTGCAACAATGCTGCTCCGAGCCGGATCCCGACTCGATCAAGACCTGGTATTTGAATGGTCAACCGCCGAGAGCCGGACAGATTTTCAAGAACCCGGATCTCGCGCGCACCTTGCGCCTGCTGCAGGCGCAAGGCGCCCGGGCGTTCTATGACGGTGAGATCGCCAAGGCGATCGTCGCAAAATCGACGGCGCTCGGCGGGACGATGACGCTCGCGGATCTCGCCGCTTATCACGGCGCGTGGGTCGAACCCGCGCGCACGAGCTACCATGGCTTCGATATCATCGAGCTGCCGCCGCCGGCCCAGGCCTGGGCCGCCAACGAGATGCTCAACATTCTTCAGGCCTGCGTGCCGCGCTGGGCGCCGGGCAAGACGCTCGCGTCCTTGGGTCCCGCGAGCGCCGATTTTTGGCATCTGATGATTGAGGCGAAGAAGCTCGCCTACGCAGATCTCTACAAGTACAACGCGGACCCGGACTTCGCACCCGTGCCGCTGGCCCGGCTGCTCTCGGAATCTTACGCGGCGTCGCTGTGCCACGAGATCGATCCGAAGCACGCCTCGACACCGGGTCCGCTCGGAAATTTTGAGGTGCCCGGCGACACCATCGTGCTCTCGACGGCCGACAGCGAAGGCAACATGGTGTCCTGGGTCAACAGCAATTTCTCTGTGTTCGGCTCCGGCGTGACGGTTCCGGGCTACGGCTTTCTGCTGCATAATCGCGGCGCGCTGTTCACGCTCGATCCCGCGAGCGCCAACGTCATCGCCCCCGGCAAGCGACCCTTCAACACGCTCTCCGCGGGTTTTGTGATGCAGGGCGGCGCGCCGCTGATGACCGTGACGCTGATGGGCGGCGACATGCAAGCCCAGGGGCATGCGCAATTGCTCGTCAACGTTCTGGACCTCGGCGCCAACTTGCAAGCTGCGGCAGATATGGCGCGTTTTCGGCACAGCCAAGTTCCGAATGCATTGAGCCTCGAAGCGCCGCTTTACGACCTGGTCGGCGCAAACCTTGCTGCGATGGGACACACGGTGCATTCGATCGACGGTGCGGACGTCGGTGGCGTTCAGTCGATCATGTTCGTGCCGGAGTCCAACTCGGACCCGCGCGAGGCGCATCGCACGCCGCCGGCCGTCCATGGTTACTATCGCGCGGCCTCGGACTTCCGCAAGGACGGCGAGGCGGTCGCGTGGTGAGCCGCGGCCCGCGCGCGGATCCGCGTTTGAATGGTGCAACGCAGCGCCGTATGATGCGGGCTAGCCCGAACGGCTGGCGACACGTCCGGACCGCAGGCCGAGTGGACTCGCGAACCTGGAGAGACCCATGCAAAAGGCGGTGCGCAAATATCTGAAGGCGCTCGAGGCAGGCAATGCCGCCGAGGCCGGCGAACTATTCACGAAGGACGGCTGGGTGCAGTCCCCGTTTCTTGGCCGGCTCCCGGTCAGGGACTTCGTGACGACGGTCGCAAGTGCTTCCGGCGATTCGAAGCTCACGGTCCACGACGTCCTCGTGAGCGCCGAAGGACATACGCGGGCAGTCGCCTACTACCTCTATGATTGGCGCCTCAAGGACGGCACGCGTGTGGCCTTCGACTGCGCCGACGTGTTCAATTTTGATCCGGAGACCGGTCACATCGCCTCGATCGTACTGGTCTACGACACCCATCTGGTCCGGGATGTCGTGCGCAACAAGTACCCCGGCGGTGCACGCTAGCGCAAGCCTCCGGCGGTTAGATTCTGGGGAGATTCAGGGCGCCTAGCGCCGCCTCCGCGGGAGTTCCATGGAAATTCGCGTCGCTGCGTGCACCTCGTTGGATCCGCGCTGGATCGCGCGCCGCGCGCGCCTTTGGCCCGAGACCGACATCGCAGAACACTACCGCGAAGCGGCAGCATTGCTGCGCGCGACGCCGCCGTTTCTCGCATTGCTCGCGTTCGTGCCGGTGGAAGTGGCCGGCTTCGCGGAAGTGCGTTTGCGGCACGATCCGGTCAACGGGTGCGCGACCAGTCCGGTCGCATTTCTAGAAGGAATATGGGTCGAATCGCCGGTCCGCCGCCGCGGGGTCGGGCGCTCGTTAGTGGCCGCGGCGCTGACGTGGGCGCAGGCTGCCGGGTGCAGCGAGTTCGCGTCCGATGCGGCGATCGAGAATCTCGAGAGCCACGCTTTCCATCGCGCGCTCGGTTTCATCGAGACGGAGCGCGTGGTCTATTTTCGCAAGGCGCTCTGCGGCCCGGCTGCCTTCTAGGGCCTGCGGCCTTGTCGCCGCGGCAGCGCCCATTTCCATCGCGGTCGCGAATCTCCGCGGGTTCGCCTCAAGATGGTCGCGCTCATGGCAAAGCCGGGCAGCCGACGGATCGAACCGCAACGGTTCAAAGCGCCGGGACTGCTGCGAGATTCTGGGCATTGAGCAGGGAACCGATGAGGTAGGCACTCAATAAGAGACCGGCACCCGCAAGGTAGCGGACGGTATCGGGTGGGACTTTAATCACGGCATTCTCCTGTGTGCTGTCGCGGGTCTGCGGATTGGGACTCGATGGCGCTGGTTCGGTTCAATAGTCGCAGCGCATTGGGCCATACCGCGGGCGAAATTCGGGCAAATTCGGGCACGAACCAACGGCCGCTTCGGTCCGCTCCTCCGGCGGCGGATCGCGGCGCACAAGCTCGCGCGTGCATCGAGACGTCCTGGGGAGATTCCCGGTGCTCATTGGTCTCACGCCGCGGCAGCGTTACTATGGGCGCCAGCTTGCGGAGGTGTGTGATGAGGACTTCGATTCGCCTGATCAGCATGATTGGATTGATCGTTGGGCTTGCGGCATGCGCTGCGACGGCTCCCACGGCACCGCCGCAGGCCGCGGCGTCGCATGATCCGAGCTGTCTCAAGCAAACCGGGAGCCGGCTGCCGGTCGGAGCGACAGGTTGCGCCGGATCCGGGCATTCCTACTCCAGCGATGACATCAATCGCACGGGAGCGACGACCGCCGGAGCTGCGCTGCCGCTGCTCGATCCATCGCTGACGACCAGCCACTAGCGGCATCGCCGAGCGGCCCGGCGCACCGAGTTCAGAGCGCGCAGCGCACCAGTTCGCGCAGCAGCGCGCGCAGTGGCGCGGCGCGCGTGTGGTCGAATTGCGGAGTGCGTGCTTCTTCGAGATAAGCTGCTTGCGCAATCTCCAACTGCACGGCCTCGATTCCCGCGCCCGGGTTCCCGTAGTGGCGGGTGATGTATCCGCCTTTGAATCGGCCGTTGACCACGAACGAAAATCCCGACTGGGCGCTCAAGCGCTGCTGCAGCCGAGATGCGCGCGCCGGGGAACAGCTGCGTCCGTCGGCGGTTCCGAGATTGAGGTCGGGCAGGCGGCCCTCGAACAGCAGCGGGATAGTCGAAAGAATCGAATGCGCATCCCAGAGAACGCAGTAGCCGTGGCGGGCAGCGATCTGCGCTGAGAGTTCCGCAAGGCGCGAATGATAAGGCTGCCAGTAGCGCTGCAGGCGTTGCTGGATTTCCTCGCGTTTCGGTTCGCCGCCGGGCGCGTAGAGCGGCTCCGCGTCGAAGGTTTCGGTCGGGCAGACCGTGGTTCCGCGCCGGCCCGGGTAGAGCGGCGCATCGTCCGGCGCGCGGTTCAGGTCGACGACATAGCGGGAATGGGTCGCGCGCAGCACCGAGGCGCCGATTTCCCGATGAAAGTCGTAAAGCTCGCGGCACGAACCAATCGGTGTCGGGCAGGTCGAGGACTTGGGTCGCAGCCGCTGCGCGATGGCGGGCGGAACATGGGTCCCGGAGTGCGGAAAGCTGATGAGCAGCGGCGCATCGCCCGACGCGTATTCGTAGACCGGAAACCCTTGAGGATCGTCGCCGCGCCGGCCGGCCGGCCGCCATTCACTCACGCGCCGGTCCTCGACGGCAGCAACGGTTCGACGAACGACGCGAAGCGGCCGTTCGTGACCCACAGCTTGGCCGCCTCGATATCCGGCGCAAAGTAGCGATCGGCGGAGTAGAACGGCACCTCGTCCCGGATGCTCGCATGGACGCTTTCGAGGCTCGGCGAGGAGCGCGACGGTCGGTGAAAATCAATGCCCTGTGCCGCCGCCAACAGCTCGATGCCGACGATCGCGGCCGCATTCTCGTGCATGCGCGCAAGGCGCTTCGCGGCGTGCGTTGCCATGCTGACATGGTCTTCCTGATTCGCCGACGTCGGGATCGAGTCGACGCTGCAGGGTACGGCAATCGTCTTGTTCTCGGAGACCAAGGCCGCCGCGGTAACCTGCGCGATCATGAATCCGGAATTGAGGCCGCTGCCCTCGACCAGGAACGGCGGCAAGCCGCTCATCTTCGGGTCGACGAGCACCGCCATGCGCCGCTCCGAGAGGCTGCCGATTTCGGCGATCGCGAGCGCGAGCGTGTCGGCGGTGAAAGCGACCGGTTCGGCGTGGAAATTGCCGCCCGACAGCACGTCGCCTTGCTCGACGAACAGCAGCGGGTTATCGGTGACCGCGTTCGCCTCGATCGCGAGCGTCGCGCCGGCATTGCGAATCAAATCGAGACATGCACCCATGACCTGCGGCTGGCAGCGAAAGGAATAGGGGTCCTGTACGCGCGTGCAATCGACGTGCGAGGCGCGTATCGCGCTGCCCGCGATGAGGTCCGGTAGACCCGGGCGACCGCGATCTGGCCGGGCTGGCCGCGTGCGGCGTGAATGCGCGCATCGAACGGCGAATCGCTGCCCTTGAGCGCATCGACCGACATCGCACCCGCAACGACCGCCGCCGCGATACAGGTCTTCGGCGCCGAACAGTCCGGCGAGCGCGAGCGCGGTCGAGACTTGCGTGCCGTTGATCAGCGCGAGACCTTCCTTGGCGCGCAGCTTGAACGGCTGCAAGCCCGCGATCTGCAGGCCCTCGGCCGCCGGCAGCACGCGGCCTTGCGACGCGGACCTGCCCGATGCCGAGCAGCACGATGCTCAAGTGCGCGAGCGGTGCGAGATCGCCCGAGGCGCCCACCGAGCCCTGTGCGGGGATCACCGGATACACTTCGTGCGCGAGCAGCGCGAGCAAGCCGTCGACGAGCTCTGCGCTGATTCCGGAAAAGCCGCGCGCCAGCGCGTTGATCTTGAGCGCCAAAATCAGGCGCACGACGGCAATCGGGCAGCGCCTCACCGACGCCCGCGGCATGCGAGAGCAGCAAATTGCTCTGCAGAAGCTCGAGCTGCTCGGTCGGAATTCGCGTCTGCGCGAGCAGGCCGAAGCCGGTGTTGATGCCGTAGGCGGCGTCGCCCGCGGCGACGATCCGGTCGACGAGACGGCTCGCCGACGCGATGCGCTCGCGGTCCGCCGCGCCGAGGCTGCAGTCGGACCGGACGCTCGTAGATGCGCCGCAGATTCGGCAGCGTCAATTCGCCGGCGCGCATTTCCATCACGGCCGTCCGATCATCGGCAGATTGAGTCCTTGCTCGCGCGCGCAATCGATCGCGATTTGGTAGCCCGCGTCCGCATGGCGCATGACGCCGGTTGCCGGATCGTTCCAGAGCACGCGGGCGATGCGCCGACCGGCGGCCGCCGTGCCGTCGCAGACGATCACGACGCCGGCGTGCTGCGAGTAGCCCATGCCGACACCGCCGCCGTGATGCAGCGATACCCAGGTCGCGCCGCCGGCGGTGTTGAGCAGTGCGTTGAGCAGCGGCCAATCGGAGACCGCATCGGAGCCGTCCTGCATGGCTTCGGTTTCGCGATTGGGACTTGCGACCGAGCCGGAGTCGAGGTGATCGCGGCCGATGACGATCGGGGCCTTGAGTTCGCCGCTCGCGACCATCTCATTGAACGCGAGGCCCAAGCGATGCCGCTGGCCGAGGCCGACCCAGCAGATGCGCGCCGGCAGGCCTTGGAACTGGATCCGCGAGCGCGCCATGTCGAGCCAGTTGATGCAGATGCGGGTCGTCGGGAATCAGCTCTTTGACCTTCGCGTCGGTCTTGTAAATGTCCTCCGGATCGCCCGATAGCGCGACCCAGCGGAACGGGCCGATGCCGCGGCAGAACAGCGGTCGGATATAGGCGGGAACGAATCCCGGGAAATCGAAGGCGCGCGCGACGCCTTGCATCGCGCGCGACCTGGCGAATGTTGTTGCCGTAGTCGAACACCGGCATGCCCATGTCCTTGAAAGCGCAGCATGAACTCGACGTGCTTTGCCATCGAGCGCTTCGCCGCTGCGCTGGTCGCTTCCGGGTCGGCGACGCGCCGCTCGTCCCACTGCGCGACGCTCCAGCCTTGCGGCAGATAGCCGTTGACCGGGTCATGGGCCGAGGTTTGATCGGTGAGCGCATCCGGGCGAATGCCGCGCTCGAGCAGCGTCTGCAGCACATCGACGATGTTGCCGAGCAGCGCGACCGAGATCGCCTTGCCGCTCTTGGTCGCGGCGTCGAAGCGCGCGAGCGCCTCGTCGATCGATTGGGCCTCGACGTCGACGTAGCCGGTTTCCAGCCGCTTCTCGATGCGATCCTTGCGGCATTCGACCGCGAGCATGTGGGCTCCCGCCATCGTTGCGGCGAGCGGCTGCGCTCCGCCCATGCCGCCCAGGCCCGCGGTCAGGATCCACTTGCCGGCGAGATGGCCGCCGAAGTGGCGGCGCCCCATTTCCGCGAAGGTCTCGTAGGTGCCCTGGACGATGCCCTGGCTGCCGATGTAGATCCAGGATCCCGCGGTCATTTGGCCGTACATCGCGAGACCCTTGCGATCGAGCTCGTGGAAATGCTCCCAGGTGGCCCAGTGCGGCACGAGGTTCGAATTGGCGATCAGCACGCGCGGCGCATCCGCATGGGTCGGAAATACGCCGACCGGTTTGCCGGACTGCACCAGCAGGGTTTCCTCCTCGCTGAGTACCTTCAGCGTCTCGACGATGCGGTCGTAGCAATTCCAGTCGCGCGCCGCGCGGCCGATGCCGCCATAGACGACGAGCTCGCTCGGGATTCTCGGCAACCTGCGGGTCCAGGTTGTTCATGAGCATGCGCAGCGGCGCCTCGGTGGTCCAGCTGCGCGCGGACTAGCTGCGTGCCGTGCGCGGCGCGGATGACGCGGGGGTCTGACTTTTTCGAGCATGATCGCACTTCCTTACGGGCGAAATCGCCCGGACATTTCGTAGCGGGAGCCGGGGTAGTAGAGCTTGGCCACCGATGCGACCGCGCCGAAAGGCCAGGTGCGGCGATTCACGAACAGACAGGGCTCATTGCGCTTCATCTCGAGAAGCTTGCGCGTCCGGTCGTCGGCATCACGGCGCGCAGCACATGCTCGGCTTCCTGCAGCGGCGCGACCTTGATCAAGTAGTCGTGCGCGGTCGTGCGCGTGAAATCGACGTTCAGGTAATCGGGCGCGAGCAGCGGCGCCACGTAGCGGTCCTCGAGCTGCACCGGGCGATCGTTCTCGAAGTGCACGATCGACGAGAAGAACAGCTCGCTGCCGGCGGCGACCTGAAAATCCTCCGCGAGGGCGCCGCGCGCATTGCTGCGCTCGAGCGCGATGATCTCCGCGCGATGCCGGTGACCGCGCCGCTGAATTTCATCGGCAATGCCGCGAATTTCCAGTGGGTGCGCGCGCGCTTGGGCGTCGGCCACGAAGCTGCCGACGCCGGCGACGCGCACCAGCACGCCCTCGTCGCGCAATTCGCGCAGTGCGCGATTCGCGGTCATGCGGGAGATGCCGAATGATTTCACGATCTCGCTCTCCGACGGCACGCGCGTCGAGGTCGCCATTTTCCCGAGCCGATGTTGTCGAGAATGTGCCTCTTGACCTGCAAATACAGCGGCACGGCCGAGGCGTTGGATCCGGTGGTGGGCTTCAGCATGGCCGCAGATTATCCTGTATAGACAGGTATAGTCAAGTGACTGGGGCGCACCCCGATCCGGTCGGCGGGGTCGGCGCCGGCCGAGGCTAACCGGTCCCGGCGCCGAGGCGGGACATTAAATCCGCGAACCGGGGCTGAAGCGCCGCCTCCGCCGCATGCCGGTAGTCTTTGACGACCCAGCGGCCGGCCACCATACAATCGCGGACTGCGGCGCTCGCGCCGGCAAACAACAAATGGTCGAGCGCGGCCTCGACCGGGGCGCCCGCCATGCTGGGATGTGCGCGGTCGAGCACGATCCAATCGGCGCGCCGGCCGACCGCAATCTGGCCCACCGCTTGGCCGATCGCCTGCGCGCCGTGAATTGCGGCATCGCGCCACAGGCGTGTGCCAACATGCGATTCGGCGCGACTCGCGAGCACCCCGCGGCGCTTGCGTCGCAGGCGCTGCTGGTATTCGAGCCATCGCAATTCCTCGGCGGGACAGACCGTCGCCTGACTGTCCGACCCGACGCAAAGGCGCCCGTCCGCCTTGAGGAAGCGGTTTGCGTCGAAGAACCCGTCGCCGAGATTCGCTTCGGTACTGATCGACACGCAGATCGTCGCCGCAAGCGCCGCGACGCCCTCGAGTTCGGCGGGCGTCGCATGGGTCGCGTGCACGAGGCACCAATAGGGCGTCACCAAGCCCGATTCCAGCAGCAGTTCGATCGGCCGCCGGCCGGTCTCGCGCTTGCAGGCCTGAACCTCGCGCAGCTGCTCGGCGACATGAATATGAACGGGCAGCGCGGGGTCGATATCCCGCAACTGCAGCGCCGCCTCGCGCAAACTCTCGTAGCCGACCGCGCGCAGGCTGTGAAATGCAGCGCCCGTGCGCATCGCGCCGCCGTTTGCGGCCGCCTCGCGCCGTTCGGCGCGGACGCGCTCGCCGATCGCGCGCAGGAACTCGTCGGTCTGCAGCGCGAAGCGCGCCTGCTCGCGCTTGAGCGGCTTGCCGCCGAAATCGCTCGCTTGGTAGAGCGTCGGCAGCAGCGTAAGTCCGATGCCTGCGGCGCTCGCGGCGGCCGCGACCGCGTTCCAAATATCGTTGTTGCCGAGATACGGCGTCGCATCCCGGCGGCGGTGCAAGTAGTGAAATTCGGCGACCGAGGTGTAGCCGGCCCTCAGCATTTCGATGAACAATTGCGTCGCGATAAGTTCGAGTTCCTCCGGCTCGATGCGATTTGCAAGTGCGTACATCGCCTGCCGCCAGGTCCAAAAACTGTCGCGAGCCGACAATCGGAATTCGGTCGCGCCGGCCATCGCGCGTTGAAACGCGTGACTATGCGCATTCGGCATTCCTGGCACCGCGATTCCCGCGACGCGCTCCGCGCCGGGCGGCGGTGTTTCGAGATCGATCCGGGTCACGAAGCCCGCATCCGAGACGGTCACGACCGCCTCCTCGGCCCAACCTTCACTGAGCAGTGCCGCTTCGATCGAGTAGTGTCGCGTCATCCGGGCTCCCGCACTTGCCTATACCTGTATATATAACCGAGCTTGCCTTATCATTCGGCGCACATCAATCGATCCATGATCTCAAACGCAGCGGGCGGCGATCCATAGTGAAACCAGCGACCGATGAATCCATGTCAGAACTCGGCAAAAACTGGGACCGGGTCTGGGTTGGCGCTCACCTAGCGACCATGGCCGCAGGCGCGCAGCCTTATGGAATCGTCGAGAACGCCGCGATCGCCGTGCGCGGCGACCGCATCGCGTGGATCGGTGCGGCCGACACGGCGGCACGCGCCGCCGCGCAGCACCGGATCCCGAGCCATGAGCTGCGCGGCGTGTGGATCACGCCCGGGCTCATCGATTGCCATACCCACTTGGTCTACGGCGGCAATCGCGTCGCAGAATTCGAACGGCGCCTCGAGCGGCGCGTCCTACGAGGAAATCGCCAAGGCCGGCGGCGGCATTCAGTCGACGGTGCGCGCGACGCGCGCGGCAACGGCCGACGAGCTGCGCGCGGCGGCGCGCACCCGGGCGCTGGCGTTGATGGCCGAGGGCGTCACGACGATCGAGATCAAGTCCGGCTACGGGCTGCAACTCGAAGCGGAGCGCCGTCTGCTCGAGGTTGCGAGATCGCTCGAGCGCGAGTTGCCGGTCTCGATCGCGACGACCTACCTCGGCCTGCACGCGCTGCCCGAGGAGTTCCGGTCCGAGCGGCGCATTTTCGTCGATTTGGCGAGCGGTCCGTGGCTCGAGGCGCTGAGCGGCGACGGCCTCGTCGACGCGGTCGATGCGTTCTGCGAGAACATCGCCTTCAGCGGCGCCGAGACTGAGCAGTTTCTGCGCGCCGCTGCGGCGCTGCGCTTGCCGATCCACCTGCACGCCGGGCAGCTGAGCGACATGGGCGCCGCGGAACTCGCGGCCAAGTATTCGGCGCTGTCCGCGGATCATCTCGAATACGTGAGCGCGGCGGGTGCGCGAGGCGCTCGATCGCAGCGGCACCGTCGCGGTGCTGCTGCCCGGCGCCTACTACACCTTGCGCCAGACGACGCCGCCGCCGGTGCCGCTGCTGCGCCAGGCGGGCTGCGCGATTGCGGTGGCGACCGACTGCAATCCGGGCACCTCACCATGCACCTCGCTGCTGCTGGCGATGAACATGGCCTGCATATTGTTCGGTTTGACGCCGGCCGAAGCGCTCGGCGGAGCGACCGTGCAAGCCGCGCGCGCACTCGGCTTGGCACAGGATCGCGGTACGCTCGAGGTCGGAAAGCGCGCCGATTTTGCGTTGTGGCGCATCGAGCGGCCCGCCGAACTTTGCTACGGCCTCGGCACCAACCCTTGCATCGGCGTGGTCCGAAACGGCAAGGCGAGAGCGTGACCGACACCGCGGCGGGCATGCATCGCGAGGTGCTGCGCCTGCTCAAGGCGCGCGACCCGGCCGCGGCCGACCGGCTCTGCGGTCGCCTGACCGAGGCCCACCCGGCATTCGCGGCCGGCTGGGTCTCGGCCAGCCAGATCGCGATGCTGCGCAAGGACGCGGCAGCCGCGCTCGCCGCGATCGACCGCGCACTCGGCGTCGAACCGGCCAACGCCGGGTACCTCGTGCAGCGTTCGCAAATTCTCCTCGCGCTGCATCGGCGCGAGGAGTCGCTCGCGGCTGCGCTCGCGGCCGAGCGCTGCGCGCCCGCGGATCCCGCGCTCTGGGGCGCGATCGGCACGACACGCAGCTTCGCAAACGACCAGGCGGGCGCACTGGCCGCCTATGATCATGCGATCGCGCTCGGCGGCGCGGACCCGCACCTGCTGTTCAACCGGGCATCGGTGCGCCGCTTCTTGGGCGATCTCGAGGGCGCGGAAGCCGATTACGATCGTGTGATTACGCTGAAGCCGGCCGATTACGAGGCTTACATCAACCGCTCCGACCTGCGCGTTCAGACACCGCAGCGCAACCACGTCGCGCAGCTCGAAGCCCTGCTGTCCGGAAACAGCGCGGACTGGCACGGCGAGGTGCAAATCCTGTTTGCCCTCGCGAAGGAATACGAGGACCTCGGCGAATACGCGAAGTCCTTCACCCGCTTGCGCCGCGGTGCCCAGCGTCGGCGCCAGCACCTGAAATATGACGTGGCCACCGATGTCGAGACTGTCGAGTGGATCATCGAGGCGTTTCCCACCGGCCCCACTGGACCCGCTGGACCCACCGGCCCCACCGCCGCCGCCGGCGATGAGGCGCCGATCTTTATCGTTGGACTGCCGCGCAGCGGCACGACGCTCGTCGAGCGCATCCTCGGCAGCCATTCGGCGGTGACGCCCGCGGGCGAGCTCGACTGCTTCGCGTTGGCGCTCGTCGATGCGGCCCGCGCGCGCAGCGGCCGCGCGCAGCTGCCGCGGCGCGAACTCGTTGCGGCCTCGGCGGGTGTGGACTTTGCGGTGCTCGGCGCCGACTATTTGCGCCGCGCGCACGCGGCCTTCGGCGGCGGCGGCCGATTCACCGACAAAATGCCGCTCAATTATTTGTACTGCGGTTTGATTCACCGCGCGCTGCCGAACGCGCGGATCGTTCACGTGACGCGCGATCCGATGGCCGTCGGCTACGCGATGTACAAGACCTTGTTCAAGAGCGGCTACCCATTCTCCTACGATTTGGGGGAGATCGGCCGCTATTACGGCGCATATCGGCGCCTCATGCAGCATTGGCAGCGGACGATGCCGGGCGTCATCCATGAACTGCGCTACGAAAATCTGGTCGCCGACAGCGAAGCCGAGACTCGCCGGCTACTCGCCTTCTGCGGACTCGAATGGGAAGCGGGGTGCGCCGCGTTCCATCGGAACCCGACGGCGACCACGACCGCGAGCGCCTCTCAAGTGCGCCGTCCGATTTACACGTCATCGGTCGCGCAGTGGCGGCACTACGAAGCCGAGCTCGCCCCGCTGAAGCAGGCGATCGCCGCGGCCGGAATCGCCGTCTAGGCGTGCGCCGCCTTCAGGCGGTGCGGCGCAGCGACTGCGCCATGCAATGAATGCCGCCGCCGGTCTTCGAGATCTCGCTCATGTCGATCGCCGCGACCTCAAAGCCGCGCGCCCGCAGTTGCTCGATGAGCTTGCGGCTTGACTTGGGGACGATCACGCGGTCGCGGCCCAGGGACATGAAATTGCAGCCGAGGCTGATCGTGTCCTCGAACGGCACGTCGATGATCTCGTGCCCCTTGGACTTGAGCCACGCGACGATCCCGGGTTCGGTGCAGGCGAGGCACACGGCCGTGAGCTTCGGGAGCGACCGGAACGACCATCAAATCGATGTGCACATAGTACTCATCGAAGAACGCGAGCCGCGTCTCCCATCCTTCCTTCTTGAACCACGACTCCACCTGGCGAGCGCCCTCTTCCTGCGTGCGTCCTCCGCCGCAGCCGATCAGCACGCAGCCTTGCTCGATGACGTTGAAGTCGCCGCCTTCGAATGTGCCCGCGGTCACCATGTCGTAGATCGGGATGCCGAGCCGTTCGTAGGTGCGGATCGACGCAAAATTCTCGCCACGCCGCCACCAGTTGGCCATCGCGGTGATGATCGCGCCATACGGCGTCATCACGCTCGAGTCGCGCGAATAGACCTGCATCGGCAGCTCGGGCTCGGGCAGATGCCAATGAATGCGCACGCCGAAATGGGTGTAGGCGCTCTGCAGCTCCCGGTGCTGGGCCTTGGCGACCTCGATATCGGCCGGATGTTCGCGCAGCGTCTTGCGCGACAAGGAACTCGTGGCCATGTGACGCAGATGATCGGCGGGCCCGAGCAGCACATCGGTGAGTGGATCGGTCTCGTTTCGAAATCCCCAGTCGACGAGCGGTTTCGTGCCGCCGGCGGCCTTGCGTGCCTGGAGCGTGAATGTGTCGGAATTTCCGCTGGTTTTCTCGGTTGCCATGATTGTTCCCCTTGGCGCGCGAGGCGCGCGCCGCGTCATTCGCTGATTAGTGATCCTTGAACGAGTAATGCAATTCGAGCCCGGCGGTCCGCGGCCGGGTCACGTAGAGCGCACGGTCGTGCGCGGGACCAGGCGTCGTGGAGACCGACGTGGCGGCTTGCTGATTGGAAAGATTGGTCACGAACGCATCAACCCGCCAGGCCTTGGCAATACTCAACCCGGCGCGTGCGTTGAGCAGCGTGAAGCCGGGAAGATCCGTCGCGGTCGCCGAATGCGGCAACGCGGTCCAGAAGTCGCTGCGGTACGAAGCGTCGAGTCGCGCGTGGAATTCGCGGTTTTCAGCGACGGCACCGAATACTCGAGCGCGGCGGTTGCCTGCTGTTTCGAGACGCCCGGCAGCCGGTCGCCCGCGATAGCCGACGAGGTCGGGCACGATGCCGCGCTCGAAACCCGAAGTCAATATCGCGTCGGTATAGCTGTAGCCCAATTCGATCTTGGTCGAATCCGTGATCGGCATCGCGAGTTCGGCTTCGGCGCCGCGCGAGCGCGCGGTGTTGCCGTTGGTCACGAAGTCGAAACCGCCGGTGACCGTCGCGGCCTCGATCTGCGGGTCCTTCCATTCGATGTTGTAGAGCGTAAAGGTATAGCTCGATCCGCGGCCCAACGAACCCTTGATGCCGATTTCGGAATTCTGCGCCTGGTCCGGCTTGTAGGTGAGCAGCGCGGTGGTTTCGCAGTAGTAGCAGTTTCCCGTGGGCAGCGCGTTGACGCCGCCGCGGCGGAAACCCTTCGGACCAGGTCGCGTAGACCAGCGTGTGCGCGGCGATCTCGTAGGAGGTGTTGAGCTTGAAGACCTGGCTGCGGAAGCCTTTCTCGTTGGTATCCGCGGTCAGGCCGTTCGCATCGGTGCCGGACTCCGAGCAGAACGGTCCGCACATCGGCAAGGTCTGCTCGAGACTCTGATCGTAGTGCTGCCAGAAAACACGAGCACCCGCGGTCGCCTGCCATTTATCGGTGAAATGGTAGGACGTCTCGTTGAACAGCGGCGAAGTCGGTGAAGCTCACGTGCCGATCGAGCGTGAAGTTCAGGTCCGGATAGGGGTTGAGCGACGGGCGGATACCGCCCTTGTAGTACTGAATCACGTCGCCGAAGGTCGGATACGGGCAAGTTGCGCTCAGCGTCGTGCAGCCGGCAGGCTGCCCGGACCCGGGGATTTCGCTCCAACTCGCAAAGCCCAGAATCGGTTCGACCTGATTGAGCGTCTGCTTGCGGTCGCTGTAATAGGCGCCCGTGACCCAGTCCCAGGGCCCGGAATTCTTCGACACGAAGCGCAGTTCCTCGGTGAACGCCTTGTCGCGTCGAGTGGTCGATGATCGGCGACAGCGTACGCGGATAGTTGCCGTAGTACGCGGCCAGCGATTCGATGAGCCCGGTCAGATCGAACTGGCTGAAGGCGGACTGGCTGGTGTAGGACGAAGACGAGGAAACCGTCGCGAAGCCCGCATCATAGGAGAGATCGAGCGCCCCCAAATCGGTTTGAAACGAGCCTGGCTGATCCATGTAGAGCGTTTGCTCATAACGGTAGCCGGGAGCGCTCTGCGAATAGCCGCCCGATTGATCGGTCTGATGCTGATAGCTCAGCGTGAATTTGAGCTCGTCCGAGGGTTTCCAAAGCAACGCCCCGCGCACATACCAGGTCTTCGAGCAGTCGACGCCGCGCTTTTCGGTGAACAGCGCCGGGCTCGTCAGCGGGATTCGCGGGGTCCGCGAGCACCGGCTGGGCATTTGGGCCGAGCACGGCCACCGACAGCGCATCGGTGAATCCGGCGAGCCTCTCGTAGCCGCCCGAGGCGCGAAACGCCATCGTCTCGCTGATCGGCAGATTGCCGATGAGGTCGATGGACTCCGATGGGTTCGCGGCATTCGCGGTGTGCGAGGCGCTCGTGGAGACGTCGAATTCGGTCGCGGTCGGATCCGGCTCATTGTGGATCATGCGCACCGTGCCGCCGACCGAACCGGATCCGTAGAGCGTGCCCTGCGGCCCGCGCAGCACTTCGACGCGCGCGATGTCGGTCATCTTGAGGTTCGCGAACAGCGGCGTCTCATCGACGTAGGTGGAGACCAGCGGTGCCGCGATTTCCTGGCTCTCGGCGTTCACGCTGCTCGCATTGAGGCCGCGGATCGTCAGCGTGTCGTTGATGTTGCTCGCGCGCGCGCCGAGGTCGGGTGCGACGAGGCCCGGGATCATGTGCGTGAGGCCCTGCAGGTCGCTGACGCCCGAAGCGGCGATGTCGGCCGCGCCGACCGCCGAGATGTTGTACGGGATATCCGATAGCGACACGTTGCGCCGGGTTGCCGTGACGACGATTTCGTCGATATCGTCGGCGCTGGCCGGCACCGCGGTTACCTGGGCGCCGGCGGCGAGGATCGCGGCGATCGCCGCGGACAGGCGCGGGGCGCGGCATCTTGCGGCCGGCAGCGCGGGCTTTGAAGGATCATTCATCGGACATCCCCAGCGTGTGGGCAGCGGCGCACGAGCGCCGCCCCGAGTGACGAGACTCTAACTGCGCGAGTATGCTTGGGCCCGGCCACGGGGCCGTGCAAAGTTTTCAGTTTTGAGGTGAATTTTTCGCACCCCATGAAATCGCGGATTCCACCGATTCATGCCTTGAAGGCGCTCGATGCATTTGCGCGTCTCGGCACCGTCTGGGAGGCGGCCGAGGACCTCGGTATCACGCGCAGTGCGGTGAGTCACCGGCTCGCGATGCTGGAAACCATGCTCGGATTCGAGGTTGCAAGCCGCAGCGGCAAGGGAATCGCCTTGACGACGCGCGGCCGGCGCTACGCGCAGGACGTGCAAAGATCGCTGGCGCTGCTCGCCGATGCGACCGAAGGCGGCAACGGCAAACCGGTCGAGGGTACGCTGCGCATCTCGAGCACCGCCGGGTTCGCTTCGATGTGGCTCTGCAATCACATTGGTTCGTTTCAAACGGCGCACCCGAACCTGAGCCTGCGGATCGTCACGAGCCGCGAGCTCGACGAGGCGACCGACCAGGACGTGGATCTGTTCATCGTGTTCGGCGAAGGGGACTGGCCGAAACACACCGTGCAGCACCTCTACGACGTCGAGTTCCTGCCGCTCTGCAGTCCTGCGCTGCAGAACATGCAGGGCGGACTGGATCAGCCGGGCGATGTGCTGCGGTTTCCTCTGCTGCATCTGCAGAGTTCGGTCGATTGGCGTCAATGGCTCGCCGTTTGCGGTGTCGAGTCTCCGCGCCACGGCGCCGGCATCACGTTCTCCGACATGATGCTGGTGCAGACCGCGGCGATCGCCGGCCAGGGCATCATGATGGGCGATGAAGTGACCTGCGGCGGCGCTCTCGCGAACGGACAGCTAGTGTCGCCGTTCACGACCAAGATCAAGGCGCGCGGCGCCTATTATTTACTGCGCAGTCGCCAGCGCAGGCCGAATGCCGCGATGATCGCATTCACGCGTTGGCTCAACGCGCTGTTCATGCGGGTCGGGACCGAGTTGAAGCGCGGCGCGTTCTGACGAAGCGCGCCGCGCCGGCCGCCAAGGCTGCATGCCTCGTGCGACGCGGATCGCCGCCATCGGATTGCAATCTTTACAACGCGATTTCCTGTCGTCGATGCGCGACATTTTGCCGAATGATTTGCGGTTATGGAAACTTCGACCTTGAATCGTGATCCGAAGGCTTCGATGCCATCGTTCGAGATCAATCGCGATAGGAGTTACGCACCATGAAAACCGCATCTGCTCGGCGCTCTGGCTGGAGCGCCGCTATGTTACATATTCTACCGGCGCTCGCGATCCTGGGCGCCGGTCTGCTGTCCGCCTGCGGCGGCGGTGGCGGCTCCTCGATGAGTTCCAATTCGACCGGCACGACGCAGTCCTGCGGCAACTGCGGGGGCACCCTCGTGACCTTGACCGACGCGCCCGGCGATTTCGTCAGCTACATCGTGACCCTCGATTCGTTGCAGCTCACCAACGCGAACGGCACCACGGTGCAAATCCTGCCGAACACCACGCAGGTCGATTTCGCGCAGCTCGTCGATCTGTCCGAGGTCGTGAGCGCGGCGGAGATACCCGCCGGCAAGTACGTGTCCGCGTCGATGACCGTCGATTACGCGGGCGCCACGATCGTCGTCGACAACGGCACCGCTTCGGTGCCGATCACCAATCTCGTCAACGGCGCGACCTCGATGCCGCTCGCGAGCCCGAATCCGACGCAAATCACCTTGAAGCTGATGCTCGACCCGGCGAAGCCGTTCATCGTGACGCCGGGCGCGGTCGCGAATCTCGCGCTCGATTTCAACCTCTCGGCGTCCAATACGATCACGCCTTCGCTGACCGCGCCGACGACGGTCACGGTGAACCCGGTGTTGACCGCGAGCCTCGTGCCCGATATGACCCGCCCACTGCGCGTGCACGGCGGCTTCGTGAGCGCGAGCACGACGGCGAGCGACTTCATCATCCAGGTGCACCCGTTCGACGACGCCTCGGGTGACGGCGGCCAGGTCACCGTGGCGACGACCGCGACGACGACCTACGCGATCAACGGCACGAGCTACAGCGGGTCGGCCGGGCTCGCGCAGCTCGCGACGGTTTCCGCAGGCACGCCGGTGGCGGCCTTTGGCGTCTGGGATATGTCGACCAAGACCTTTACCGCCAGCAACGTGCTGGTCGGCTCGAGCGTCGTGGGAGGCAAGCTCGACAGCGTCGAGGGCACGGTGCTGTCGCGCACGGGAATGAGTTTTGTGGTCGGCAACGGCTGGATCGCGCATCCCGATATTGCGAGCACCGGCGGTCCGATGGGCTTCTCACCGCAGGTCACGGTGACCGTGGGCACGGGCACGATGGTGACCGCCCAGGGCCAAACCGGAGCCTACACGGTCCAGGACATTTCGGTCGGTCAGCATGTCCAGGTCTCGGGGACCTTCGCGCAGCCGAGCAGCAATCCGACTCCCGGCATGAACCCGACCCCGTCGAGCTCGCTCGACGCGACCGCCGGCAGCGTGCAGCTGATCGCGACGCAGGTCGCAGGCACCGTGACCGCGAGCGGCTCGAACCAAGTGACGCTGAACCTCACGTCGCTCGATGGGCGACCCGCTTCGCTGTTCAATTTTGCGGGCACCGGCACCACGACCGCCAATGACGCCGTCGCGAGCGCCTACACGGTCCAGATTCCGTCGGCACTGACCACGGTGCCGGGCGTCGGCGCGCCCGCGAGTTTCGCGGGCTTCGTGACGCCGTTCGGTCAGGCGCCGCCGGATTTCACGGCCGCGTCGGCCGTCAACTACACCAATACGCTCGCGCAGCTGCGGATCTATTGGTCGCAGGCAGGGACCGCGGCACCGTTTGCGACCTCGACAGGGAGCGAACTGCTGATCAGCCAGGCGACGCTCGCGGCGAGCGCACAGCACGTCCTGAGGATCGGATTCGAAACGATCGATCCGTCGAGCTTGAGCGGCGGCCTCGAACTCGTGCCCGATACGGGATCGAGCACCTCGGTGTTCTTGATCGCTCATCGATCGAGCTGGAGTCTCGATACATACAGCAATTTCAGCGATTTCGAAACCGCGTTGTCGGCCGATTTGAACGGCACCACGGCGCTCGTGCAGTTGAATGCGGTCGGTCCGTACGCGACCGCAACCGGCGTGATGTCCGTCGACGTGCTGATCGCGACGCTGACGGACTGACGCCGACCGGTGACGGAATCCGCGGCGCTCCTGCAGAGCAGGTGCGCTGCGGCATTCGCCTGAGAGCGGGATCTCGCCCGAGATCCCGCTCCCCTTGTGCGAGAGCGCGGCTAGGCGGAAAATCCGGGCCACTATGAGTACCAACCCCGTCGTCGAAATGCTCGCGCCCATCGGTCATTGGATCGGTGGACGCCATGTCCGTCCCGCTGCCGCTCGCACCACCGAGGTCTTCAACCCGGCTACCGGCGCCGTGATCGCGCGAGTCTCGCTCGCTGAAGGCCCCGACGTCGATGCCGCGGTGCGCGCCGCAGCGGCGGCTTTGCCGGCCTGGTCGGCGACGCCGAGTCTGCGCCGCGCGCGCATCTTGTCGCGCTTCAAGGAACTCGTCGAGGCGCATGCCGACGAGCTTGCGCGCCTGTTGTCGCGCGAGCATGGCAAAACCGTCAGCGACGCGCGCGGCGAGGTCACGCGCGGACTCGAGGTCGTCGAGTTCGCGTGCGGCGCGCCGCACTTGCTCAAGGGCGAATTCAGCGAAAGCGTCGGAACCGGCGTCGATGCGTTCAGTCTGCGCCAGCCGCTCGGCGTTGCCGCCGGCATCACGCCGTTCAACTTCCCCGTGATGGTTCCGATGTGGATGTTTCCGATGGCGCTTGCCTGCGGCAACACCTTCATATTGAAGCCGTCGGAGCGCGACCCGTCGGCGCCGATGCGCCTCGCGGAGCTCATGCACGAGGCGGGCTTGCCGCCGGGCGTGCTCAACGTCGTCAACGGCGACAAGACCGCGGTTGACGCGATTTTGGCGCACCCCGGCATCGCGGCGGTCAGCTTCGTCGGATCGACCCCGGTTGCGAAGCACGTTTATCTGACCGGTACCGCGGCGGGTAAGCGGGTACAGGCGCTCGGCGGCGCCAAGAATCACATGGTCGTGATGCCCGACGCGAATTTCGACCAGGCGATCGAAGCGCTGGTGGGCGCCGCCTACGGGTCGGCCGGCGAGCGCTGCATGGCGATCTCTGTCGCGGTTGCCGTCGGCGATGCGGTCGCCGATCGGATCGTCGAACAGGTGACCGCGCGAATCGCGAGCCTCAAGGTCGGGGCGCCCGATGATCCGGCCACCGAAATGGGTCCGCTCGTGACGGACGCGCACCGCGAGCGCGTGACCGGCTACATCGACATCGGTGCGCGCGAGGGCGCGCGGCTCGTCGTCGACGGGCGCAAATTCCAGGAAACTTCGAAGCTCAAGGGCTTCTACCTCGGCGCGACGCTGTTTGACCGCGTCGAGTCGCACATGCGCATCTACCGCGAGGAGATCTTCGGGCCGGTGCTGTGCGTCGTGCGCGTGCCGAGCCTGCAGGCGGCGATCGACCTCATCAATGCCCATGCGTTTGCGAACGGCGTTTCGGTGTTCACGCGCAGCGGGGAGGTGGCCCGTGCCTTCACGCAGCACATCGAGGTCGGCATGGTCGGCGTCAACGTGCCGATTCCCGTGCCGATGGCGTTCTTCAGCTTCGGCGGCTGGCGCCAGTCCTTGTTCGGCGATCACCATATGTATGGCGCCGAGGGGATTCGCTTCTATACGCGCATGAAGGCCGTTACGCAGCGCTGGCCGGAACCGGTCGCGGGCGATACGGCCTTCGTGATGCCGACGATGCGCTGAGGCGGAGCGCCCGGCGGCTGTTCGATCGGGCACTATTGCTGCTGCGTCGCAGCAATATCCTTGACACCTGCACGCATGGTTCCTACAATCGCCGGCCTTTGTCGCCGGGCATATCGCCCCGCGCGCTTAAGTTTCAACCGATGGTCACCCTTGCGGGCCGACCCCCTAAAGGTATTTATGGCGACGACGACACAATTGATCCGCACTGGCCGCAACGAGCCTGCCTGGAAATCCAAGGTTCCGGCGCTCGCGGCCTCACCGCAAAAGCGGGGTGTCTGTACGCGCGTCTACACGACGACACCGAAGAAGCCGAATTCCGCGCTGCGTAAAGTCTGCCGCGTGCGGCTCACGAACGGCTACGAAGTGTCGAGCTACATCGGCGGCGAAGGCCACAATTTGCAGGAGCACTCGGTGGTGCTGATCCGCGGCGGCCGCGTCAAGGACCTGCCGGGCGTTCGCTACCACACGGTGCGCGGTGCGCTCGATTGCGCGGGCGTCAGCGACCGGCGCCAAGGCCGCTCGAAGTACGGCGCCAAGCGCCCCAAGAAATAATCTAGAGATATATAGAGAAGCCCATGTCCCGTAGAGCAGCAGCCCCGCATCGCACGATTCTTCCCGATCCCAAATTCGGCAACGACATGTTGGCCAAATTCATCAACATGGTCATGGAGCGCGGCAAGAAGTCCGCAGCCGAAAAGATCGTCTACGGTGCGATCGACCGAATCGGCGACAAGACCGGCCGGGCCGGCGGCGAGGCGATCGGCGTGCTGCAGCAGGCGCTCGACAACGTCAAGCCGGTCGTCGAAGTCAAATCGCGCCGCGTCGGCGGCGCAACCTACCAGGTCCCGGTCGAAGTCCGTGCCAACCGCCGCCAAACCCTCGCCATGCGCTGGGTTATCGAGGCGGCCACCGATCGCAGCGAGAAGTCGATGGCGCACCGGCTCGCCGCGGAACTCATGGAAGCCGCGGAAAATCGCGGCGCGGCGGTTCGCAAGCGCGAAGACACGCACCGCATGGCCGAAGCCAACAAGGCGTTTGCTCACTACCGTTGGTAACGACCGGCGCGTTCGGGCCGTCAAGGTTTGAGGACAGCTAGTGGCACGTACTACGCCAATCGAGCGCTACCGCAATATCGGTATCTCCGCTCATATCGACGCGGGTAAGACCACCGCGACCGAGCGCATTCTGTTCTACACCGGCGTGTCGCATAAGATCGGCGAGGTTCACGACGGCGCGGCCGTCATGGACTACATGGAACAGGAGCAGGAGCGCGGCATCACGATCACGGCCGCGGCGACCACTTGCTTTTGGAAGGGGATGGACAAGAGCTTCCCCGAGCATCGCATCAACATCATCGATACGCCGGGCCACGTCGATTTCACGATCGAGGTCGAACGCAGCCTGCGCGTGCTGGATTCCGCGGTGGCGGTCTACTGTGCGGTGTCCGGCGTGCAGCCGCAGTCCGAGACGGTCTGGCGCCAGATGAACAAGTACCATGTGCCGCGCATCGCGTTCGTCAACAAGATGGATCGCGCGGGTGCGGATTTCCTGCGCTGCGTCGATCAGATCCGAACGCGGCTGCGCGGCAATCCGGTGCCGATCCAACTCCCCATCGGCGCCGAAGACGGCTTCGTCGGCGTCGTCGACCTCATCAAGATGAAATCGATCTGGTGGGACGAAGAAACGCAGGGCATGAAGTTCGAGTATCGCGAGATCCCCGCCGACATGCGCGCGGAATGCGTCGAATGGCGCGCGAAAATGATCGAAGCGGCCGCCGAAGGCGATGACGCGCTGCTCAACAAGTATCTCGAGACCGGTGAGCTCGCCGACGACGAAATCAAGAAGGGCCTGCGCGAGCGCGCGCTCAAGAACGAGATTTGTCTCGTGACCTGCGGCTCGGCTTTCAAGAACAAGGGCGTGCAAGCGGTGCTCGACGCGATCGTCGAGTACATGCCGTCGCCCGAAGACATGCCGCCCGTCAAGGGCCAGAGCGAGCGCGGCGAGCCGCTGACGCGTAGGCCCGACGACAACGCACCGTTCGCGGCGCTCGCGTTCAAGATTCTCAACGACCCGTTCGTCGGCAACCTCACGTTCTTTCGCGTCTACTCCGGCACGCTGAATTCGGGCGACCAGGTCTACGTGCCGAACAAGAGCCGCGCCGAGCGCATCGGTCGCCTCCTGCAGATGCATGCGAGCGAGCGCTCCGAGATCAAGGAAGTGCGCGCCGGCGACATCGCGGCGGCCGTGGGCCTCAAGGACGTGACGACCGGCGATACGCTGTCCGATCCCGACAAGGTCATCATTCTCGAAAAGATGGAATTCCCGGAGCCGGTGATCTCGGTCGCCGTCGAGCCGCGCACCAAGGCCGATCAGGAAAAGATGGGCCTTGCGCTGCAGCGACTCGCGAAAGAAGACCCATCGTTCCGCGTGCATACGGACCAAGAGTCGGGCCAAACGATCATCTCCGGCATGGGCGAGCTGCATCTGGAAATCATCGTCGATCGCATGAAGCGCGAGTTCAAGGTCGACGCCAATGTCGGCAAGCCGCAGGTCGCCTACCGCGAAACCCTCCGCGGCACCGTCGAATCCGAAGGCAAGTTCGTGCGCCAGTCGGGCGGCCGCGGCCAATACGGCCACGTCTGGCTGAAACTCGAGCCGCTCGAGCCCGGCAAGGGCTATGAATTCGTCAACGGCATCGTCGGCGGCGCGGTACCGCGCGAATTTATTCCCGCGGTCGACAAAGGCATCCAAGAGGCGGTCCAGACCGGCGTGATCGCGGGCTATCCGATCGTCGACGTCAAGGTCACGCTGTTCGACGGCTCGTATCACGACGTCGACTCGAACGAAATGGCGTTCAAGATCGCGGGTTCGATGGGCTTCAAAGAGGGTTTTCGCAAGGCGAAGCCCGTGCTGCTCGAGCCGATCATGAAGGTCGAGGTCGTGACGCCCGAAGATTATTACGGCGACATCGTCGGCGACCTCAATCGGCGCCGCGGCCAGATCATCGGCATGGAGGATTCGGCTTCCGGCAAAGTGGTCACGGCCGACGTGCCGCTCGCCGAGATGTTCCAATACTCGACCGATATGCGCTCGATGAGCCAGGGTCGGGCGAACTATACGATGGAGTTTGCGAAGTACATGGAAGTGCCGAGCAATGTCGCCGACGCCGTCTTGAAGAAAGCTTCCTGATCCATTACGCAAGAATTGACAATCCAAGAGGTGTGCCGTGTCGAAGGGTAAGTTTGAGCGAACGAAACCGCACGTGAACGTGGGGACGATTGGGCATGTGGACCATGGCAAGACGACCTTGACGGCGGCCTTGACGAAGGTGATGGCGGAGAAGTTTGGCGGGGAATTCAAGGCCTACGACCAGATTGACAAGGCGCCCGAGGAGCGCGCGCGCGGCATCACGATTGCCACGGCGCACGTGGAGTACCAGAGCGAGGCGCGTCACTACGCGCACGTGGATTGCCCTGGGCACGCGGACTACGTGAAGAACATGATCACGGGAGCGGCGCAGATGGACGGGGCGATCTTGGTGGTATCGGCGGCCGACGGCCCGATGCCCCAGACGCGCGAGCACATATTGCTCGCCCGCCAAGTGGGCGTGCCGTACATCGTGGTGTTTTTGAACAAGGCGGACATGGTCGATGACGCGGAGTTGCTCGAGCTGGTGGAGCTCGAGGTGCGGGACCTGTTGACGCTGTACAAGTTTCCCGGCGACAAGACGCCGATCATCACGGGCTCGGCGCTGAAGGCGCTCGAGGGGGACACGAGCGAGATCGGGGTACCCTCGGTGATCAAGCTGGTCAAAGCGCTGGATGAGTACATTCCGGTGCCGAAGCGGGCCGTGGAAGGGGCGTTTTTGATGCCGGTGGAGGACGTATTTTCGATCGCGGGCCGAGGCACGGTGGTGACGGGTCGGATCGAGCGCGGGATCGTGAAGGTCAACGACGAAGTGGAGATTGTGGGGATACGCGCGACGCAGAAGACGACCTGCACGGGTGTGGAGATGTTCCGCAAGCTCTTGGATGAGGGTCAGGCGGGGGACAACGTGGGGGTGTTGCTGCGCGGCACGAAGCGCGAAGAGGTGGAGCGCGGGCAAGTGCTGTGCAAGCCCGGCAGCATCAATCCGCACACCAAGTTCGAGGCCGAAGTGTACGTGCTGACGAAGGAAGAGGGCGGGCGGCACACGCCGTTTTTCAAGGGCTACCGGCCGCAGTTCTACTTTCGTACGACGGACGTGACCGGAGCGGTGGAGTTGCCGGAGGGCACCGAGATGGTGATGCCCGGGGACAACATCAAGATCGTGGTGGAGCTGATCGCGCCGATCGCGATGGAGCAGGGCTTGCGCTTCGCGATTCGCGAGGGCGGCAAAACCGTCGGAGCAGGTGTAGTCGCGAAGGTAATAGCGTAGTATCCGCACCCCTTATATCTCGGGCGGGGTCGCATCGACCCCGCTAATTTCGGCGCGTAGCGCCTTTGGACACAAACATGGCAAACCAGAACATCCGGATCCGCCTCAAGGCTTTCGATCATCGCCTGATCGACAAGTCGGCACGCGAGATCGTCGATACCGCGAAGCGCACCGGCGCGACCGTCAAGGGCCCCGTGCCGCTGCCGATCAAAATGGAGCGCTTCACGGTGCTGACCGCGCCCCATGGCGATAAGGATGCCCGCGACCAGTTCGAGATCCGTACGCACAAGCGTTTGATGGATATCCTGAATCCAACCGACAAGACCGTCGATGCGCTCATGAAGCTCGAGCTTCCGGCCGGCGTCGACGTTCAAATCAAGTTGAATTGAGCTTATTTCTATCGGACGGGGTCGCTTCGACCCCGTAGAAGTTGCGCGCAGCGCATCAAAAAGGGGCCGGAAAGACGCGACAGACCGTCTGGAGGGTTGAACTCGGCCCGGATTCCCGTATACTTCGCCGTCCAATTTTACGAGGTCGGAGCGCGTGGGCTCAGACGCCAGTCACCCGAGAGGGTCCTGGGGTACTGCGTGCCCAAACCGCCGGCTGATTGCAACTGACGCGCGAGCCTAGTCGCTCTCGCAGTACGAGGACTGACAATGACCATTGGTCTGGTTGGCCGCAAGTGCGGCATGACCCGCGTTTTCACTGACGCCGGGGTTACCGTGCCTGTGACGGTGATCGAAGCGCTGCCGAATCGTGTGTCGCAAATCAAGAGCGAAAAAGCCGACGGCTACCGGGCCGTTCAAGTGACCATCGGTTCGCGGCGCCCGTCCCGCGTATCGAAGGCCCTCGCCGGCCATTTCGCAAAAGCCAATGTCGCCGCGGGCTACACTTCGCAGGAATTTCGCCTCAAAGCGGGCGAGGGCGAGTCGCTCGCAACCGGCGGCGAACTCAAAGTCGACATGTTTACCGCCGGCCAATCCGTCGATGTCACCGGCACGACCGTCGGCAAGGGCTTCGCGGGCACGATGAAGCGCCACAATTTCGCGGGCGGCATGAAGACTCACGGTAACTCGGTCTCGCACCGCGCGCCGGGCTCGATCGGCCAGCGCCAGACGCCGGGCCGCGTGTTCAAGGGCAAGCGCATGTCGGGCCACATGGGAGTGCGCAACCGCACGATCGAAAACTTACGCGTCGTCGAAATTGACGTCGCGCGGAACCTGCTGTTGATCAGCGGCGCCGTGCCCGGATCCGAGGGCGGCCGCGTCGTCGTGCGGCCTTCGGTCAAGGCCGCTTCGTTGTCGCGGCGCAAGAGACTGATGCCGAACAAGGCCCCCGCGGCTGCTGCCAAGGGTTCCCCAGCCGCCGCCAAGGCCCCTGCTGCGGCGAAGCCCGCGAAGAAGTAGACGCCATGAAGCTCCAGCTCAAGAACGGCAAGCCGGGCAGCGAAATCCAATTATCGGATGCCGCGTTCGACCGTGCCTACAATGAAACCCTGATTCATCAAGTCGTCACGGCCTATCAAGCGGCGGGGCGCGCCGGAACCAAGGCGCAAAAGTCACGCGCCGAAGTGCGCGGCGGCGGCAAGAAGCCGTGGAGCCAGAAGGGCACCGGCCAGGCCCGCGCCGGCTCGATTCGCAGCCCGATTTGGGTCGGCGGCGGCCGCGCCTTTGCCGCCAAGCCGCGCGACTTCACGCAGAAGGTCAATCGCAAGATGTACCGCGCTGCGATGCAGTCGATGGTCTCCGAGTTGGCGCGCACCGACCGCCTGTTCGCGGTCGAGTCGATGGAGTTGGCGGCGCCGCGCACCAAGCTGCTCGTGAGCAAGCTCGCCGAATACGGACTGACGCGCGCGCTGATTCTGGTCGAAGCCTACGAAGAGAAACTGTTCCTGGCCGCCCGCAACGTCCCCTACGTCGACGTCCTGCCGGTCGCCTCGCTCGATCCCGTGAGCCTCATCAAGCACGACAAGGTCCTTGCGACGGTCGGGGCATTGAAGCTGCTCGACCAGCGCCTCGGAGGCACCCCGTGAGCAACAAAGAACGATTGATGACCGTGCTGATCCAGCCGCATGTTTCGGAGAAGGCGGCGAACGTCACCGAGAAGGCGAACCAATACGTGTTTCGCGTGCTCGACGACGCCTCGAAGGCCGAGGTCAAAGAGGCCGTCGAACTGATGTTCGAGGTCAAGGTCGAGGGCGTCAACCTGCTCAATAAGCCCGGCAAGACGCGCCGCTTCCGCAACGTCGCGGGCAAGCGCACCGGTTTCAAGAAGGCATACGTACGTTTGGAGACCGGGCAGTCGATCGACTTCACCGGCGGCTCCACGAAGTAAGGGACACGCGTCATGGCACTCATCAAAATGAAGCCGACTTCTCCGGGTACGCGCTTCGTCGTCAAAATCGATCGCTCGCACCTGCACAAGGGCGGGCCGATCGAGTCGCTGACTGTCAAGAAGAACCGCACCGGAGCGCGCAATCATTTCGGCCGCCAGACCACGCGCCATATCGGCGGCGGTCACAAGCAGCGCTACCGCGTCATTGATTTCAAGCGCGACAAGGACGGCGTGCCGGGCGTCGTCGAGCGCCTCGAGTACGATCCGAACCGCACCGCGCACCTCGCGCTCGTGCTCTACAAGGACGGCGAGCGCCGCTACATCCTCGCGCCCAAGGGCGTGCAGGCGGGCGACGAGATCCGCTCGGGCGCCGATGCGCCGATCAAGCCGGGCAATGCGCTGCCCCTGCGGCACATTCCGATCGGCAGCACCGTGCACAACATCGAACTCAAAGCCGGCAAGGGCGGCCAGCTGGTGCGCAGCGCCGGCGGCTCCGCGCAGTTCGCGGCGCGCGAAGGCCTATACGCGAGCGTGCGCCTGAAGTCCGGCGAAATGCGCAAGATTCATGTGGATTGCCGCGCGACGATCGGCGAACTCGGCAACGAAGAACACAACCTGCGGGTATTCGGCAAGGCGGGCGCTGTGCGCTGGCTCGGCGTGCGCCCGACGGTGCGCGGTGTCGTCATGAACCCAGTCGATCACCCGCACGGCGGCGGCGAAGGCAAGTCCGGTCAGGGCAACCCGCATCCGGTGAGCCCGTGGGGCCTGCAGACCAAGGGCAAGAAGACGCGTCGCAACAAGCGCACTGACGGCATGATCGTTCAGCGCAGAAAGAACAAACGACAGTAGTAAACGACTGGAGAATCATCAGTGCCTCGTTCGCTAAAGAAAGGTCCGTTCGTCGATCTGCCGCTCGCCAAGAAGGTGCAGACGGCAAGCGCGAAAAACGATCGCCGTCCGATCAAAACCTGGTCGCGCCGTTCCATGGTGATCCCCGATATGGTCGGGTTGACGCTCGCCGTCCATAACGGCCGGCTGCACGTGCCGATTCTGATTTCGGAGAACATGGTCGGGCACAAGCTCGGCGAGTTCGCGCCCACGCGCACCTTCAAAGCCCATTCCGGCGACAAAAAAGTCACGGCGGCGGAGTAAGTCATGGAGACCAAAGCGATTTTACGTTACGCGCGCATATCTCCGCAGAAGTGCCGCCTGGTCGTCGATACGATTCGCGGCAAGTCCGCGACGCTCGCGGTCAACACGCTGAAGTTCATGCCGAAGAAGGGCGCCAAGATCGTTCTCAAGGTCCTCGATAGCGCGATTGCGAATGCCTACAACAATCACAACGCGGATGTCGATGATCTCAAGGTGACCCGGGTCGAGGTGGATCCGGCGCCGATGCTCAAGCGTTTCCACGCGCGCGCCAAGGGGCGCGGCGTACGCATCGCCAAGCGCAGCAGCCACATTCTTGTTCAAGTGTCCGACGGCAAGCGAGAAGCCTAATGGGTCAGAAAGTAAATCCGATCGGCATCCGGTTAGGCATAACCCGCGACTGGTCGTCGAAGTGGTACGCCCACTCGAAGAATTTCGCCTCGAACATCCACACCGACTTCCTGGTGCGCCAGTACCTCAACAAGAAGTTGGCCGATGCCTCGGTGAGCAACATCCACATCGAGCGCGCCGCGCGCCGCGCGAACATCACGATCCATACGGCCCGTCCGGGCATCGTGATCGGCAAGAAGGGCGAGGACATCGAAAAGCTCCGCACCGCGGTTGCCAAGATCCTCGGCATGACGATGAACGACGTGCGGTTGAACATCGCCGAGATCCGCAAGCCCGAGCTCGACGCGAAGCTGGTTGCCGAAGGGATCTCGCAGCAGCTCGAGAAGCGCGTGATGTTCCGGCGCGCGATGAAGCGCGCCGTGACCAACACGATGCGCTCGGGGGCGCTCGGCATCAAAGTGCGCATCAGCGGCCGCTTGAACGGCTCCGAGATCGCGCGCACTGAAACGAATCGCGAGGGCCGCGTGCCGCTGCACACGTTCCGCGCCGACATCGACTACGGCCTCGCGGAAGCGCAGACCACGTACGGCGTGATCGGCATCAAGGTTTGGATCTTCAAGGGCGAAGTGTTCGACCAGCCCGCCGCGGAAGCCCCCGAGGCCGACGCGGAATCGCAAAAAGCCCCGGAGGCCGCAGCGCCTGCGGCGGGTTGATAGGTAACGACACATGATGCAGCCGAAGCGGACCAAGTTCCGCAAACAGTTCAAGGGCAAGATCGCGGGCAAGGCCCAGCGCGGCAACTTCGTCGCGTTCGGCGAATACGGCCTCAAGGCGACCGACCGCGCACGCATGACGGCGCGCGAGATCGAGGCGGCGCGGCGCGCCATTTCGCGCCACGTGAAGCGCGGCGGCCGAATCTGGATCCGCGTGTTCCCGGACGTGCCGATCACCCAGAAGCCTCTCGAGGTTCGCATGGGCAGCGGCAAGGGCAACGTCGAATACTGGGTCGCCAAGGTGCTGCCCGGCAAGGTGCTGTTCGAGATGGAAGGCATGAGCGAGGAAATCGCGCGCGAAGCGTTCCGGCTCGCGGCCGCCAAACTCTCGGTGTCCACGGCGTTCGTCAAGCGCCACGTCCGAACATAAGGTGCGCACATGAAGGCTAAAGAATTGCGCGCGAAGAGCGCGAAGGATCTCGGCGAGGAGCTGCTCAAGCTGCGCCGCGAACAGTTCAATTTGCGCATGGCGCGCGCGACCGGACAGGCGGCCAAGCCCGACCAGTTCGCCAAGGTGCGCAAGAACATTGCGCGCGTGAAGACGGTGCTTGCAAGCGGAGGTAAGGCCTGATGTCGACCGAGACTCAAACGGCGGCGGCTGCCGATGCGGCGCCGGTTTCTGGAAAGCCGATCGTCGGACAGCGACTGCTGACCGGCAAGGTCGTGAGCACCAAGATGGACAAGACGATCGCCGTGTCGGTCGAGCGGCTGGTCAAGCATCCGACCTACGGCAAGTACATTCGCCGCACGACCAAGCTGCTCGCGCACGACGACAACAACGAGTGCAAAGAGGGTGACACGGTGTCGATCAAGCCGTGCCGGCCGATGTCGCGCCGCAAATCTTGGATCCTGGTTCGTGTCGTTGAACGCGCCCAGGCCGAATAAAGGACCGACATGATCCAGCTTCGAACAATGCTGAACGTAGCCGACAACAGCGGCGCCAAGCGCTTGATGTGCATCAAGGTCCTCGGCGGCTCGAAGCGCCGCTATGCGGCCGTCGGCGATGTCATCAAGGTCAGCGTCAAGGATGCGATCCCGCGCGGCAAGGTCAAGAAGGGCGAGGTCTACGACGCCGTCGTGGTGCGCACCAGGAGCGGCGTGCGCCGCGCCGACGGATCCTTGATCCGCTTCGACACCAATGCGGCGGTGCTGCTCACGAACAAGCTCGAACCGATCGGCACGCGTATTTTCGGACCGGTGACGCGTGAGCTGCGCAACGTGCAGTTCATGAAGATCATCTCGCTCGCGCCTGAAGTTCTTTAGTTTTCATCCGGACAGATTAGGAAAGCGCAGATGAAAAAGATCCGCAAAGGCGACACGGTGGTGCTGATCACCGGCCGCGACAAAGGGCGCCGCGGCGCCGTCATCGAGGTGCTCGCCGACGATCGCGTGCGCGTCGAGGGACTGAACATGTCGAAGAAGCACCAGAAGCCGAATCCGCAGGCGGGGCTCCAGGGCGGCATCATCGAGCGCGAAGCGCCGCTGCACGTCTCGAACGTGCAGCTGTTCAACCCCTCGACCCAGAAGGGCGATCGCGTCGGGTTCAAGTCGCTCGCCGACGGCCGCAAGGTGCGGGTGTTCAAGTCGAACAACGAAGTGGTCGACGCTTAAACAAGGCTCGAGTAACGCAAACATGGCAAGACTACAGCAGATATACCGCGAGAAAATCGTTCCGGAGCTCAAGAAGAACTTGGGCCTGAAGAACACGATGCAGGTTCCGCGCATCGTCAAGATCACGGTCAACATGGGCGTGGGCGAAGCCGTGGCGGACAAGAAGGTCATGGACGCGGCGACCGCCGACATGGCGAAGATCACGGGCCAGAAGCCGGCGATCACGAAGGCGAAGAAGTCGGTTGCTACCTTCAAGGTGCGCGACGGCCAGGCGATCGGCTGCAAGGTGACCTTACGCGGCGCGCGCATGTACGAATTCCTCGACCGGCTCGTGAACATCGCGATCCCGCGCATTCGGGATTTCCGCGGCATCAGCGCGCGCTCCTTCGACGGCCGCGGCAATTACAGCCTCGGCGTCAAGGAACAGATCATTTTTCCGGAAATCCAGTACGACCAGATCGATCAAATCCGTGGCATGGACATCACCATTTCCACGTCGGCCGTCGACGACAAGCACGGCCGTGCACTGCTCGAAGCCTTCAACTTTCCGTTCCGCAAGTAGGGTAACAGCCCATGGCAAAGACGAACATGCTCATGCGCGAGAAGCGCCGCCTCAAGGTCGCAAAGAAATTTGCGGCCCGCCGCGCCGAACTCAAAGAGCTGATCCGCGACCCGAAAACGTCGCACGAGGAGCGCGAAAAGGCTCAAGTTGAGCTGCAGCAGCAGCCGCGCGACGCGGCCGCGACGCGGCAGCGCAATCGGTGCTCGATTACCGGGCGCTCGCGCGGCGTGTACCGCAAATTCGGGCTGGCGCGCACCAAGCTGCGCGAAGCGGCCAACAAGGGTGAGATTCCCGGCCTGTCCAAGGCGAGCTGGTGAGGCGCGCACAATGAGTATGACTGATCCGATCGCCGATCTCTTGACCCGCATCCGCAATGCGCAATCCGCTGGCAAGCCCACGGTTGGCGTGGGCGCATCGAAGCTCAAGATCTCGATTCTCAAGGTTCTCAAGGACGAGGGCTACATCGGCGCCTATGGCGTCGAGACCGACGGCGCGAAGTCGACGCTGTCGATCGAGCTCAAGTACCACGACGGGCGCCCGGTCATCGACCGCATCGAGCGCATCAGCCGTCCGGGCCTGCGGATCTACCGCGGCAAGGACGAATTGCCGAAGGTGCTGGGCGGACTCGGCGTCGCGGTCGTCTCCACGCCGCAGGGCATCATGACCGACCGTCAGGCGCGCGCAGCCGGCACCGGCGGCGAAGTGTTGTTCGTCGTTCAATAAGGGTTCCAATCATGTCTCGAGTTGCAAAAATGCCGGTCGATCTTCCGCAGGGCGTCAGCGCCACGGTCGCATCCGATGCGGTGACGATCAAAGGCGGCAAGGGCTCGTTGAGCCTCGGGATCAAGAGCGGCATCAAGGTCGTTCAGGTCGACAAGCATTTGTCGGTCGAAGCGACTTCCGACGCGGAAGGCTTGAACGCGATTGCGGGTGCGACGCGCGCACACCTCGCGAACATGGTCGCGGGCGTCTCGAAGGGCTACGAGAAGAAGCTCGAGCTGGTGGGCGTCGGCTACCGCGCGGCGGTCGCCGGCAAGAGCCTCACGCTCACCCTTGGCTACTCGCACCTCATCAATTACCCGGTCCCGGACGGCATCAGCATCGAGACCCCGACGCAGACCGAAATCGTCGTCAAGGGCATCGACCGGCAGCGTGTCGGTCAAACCGCGGCCGAGATCCGCGGGTTCCGTCCACCCGAGCCCTACAAGGGCAAGGGTGTGAAGTACTCCGACGAAAAGATTTCGCTCAAGGAAGCGAAGAAGAAGTAGGCCTATGAAACTCGACAAAAGAGACACCCGATTGCGCCGCGCGCTGCGTGGACGCGTCAAGATCAAGGAACTCGCGGCGGTGCGCCTCTCGGTGCATCGCACGCCGCAGCACATCTATGCGCAGATCTTCGCCCCCGGCGGCGACCAGGTGCTGGTGGCGGCGTCGACGCTGCAAAAGGACGTGCGCGGCGAGCTGAAGACGACCGGCAATATCGAGGCCGCGAAGGCCGTCGGCCGCGCGATCGCGGAACGGGCCCGCGCCAAGGGCATCTCGAAGGTCGCATTCGACCGCTCGGGGTTCATGTATCACGGGCGCGTCAAAGCGCTGGCGGACGCCGCGCGAGAAGCGGGTCTCGAGTTCTAACCGAAGGTCTGAGGGCGCTATGGCAAGAGTAGAAAAACCAATGTCCGGCGATGACCTGCTCGAGAAGCTGGTCGCGGTCAACCGCGTCGCCAAGGTCGTCAAGGGCGGCAAGCAGTTCGGCTTCACGGCGCTGACCGTGGTCGGCGACGGCGCGGGCCGCGTCGGATTCGGCTACGGCAAGGCGCGCGAAGTGCCGGTCGCGATTTCCAAGGCGATGATGCAGGCGCGCAAGAGCCTCGTGAACGTGTCCTTGAAGAACGACACGCTGTTCTATGCGGTCAAGGGGCGCCACGGCACGACGCGCGTGTACATGCAGCCGGCCGCCGACGGTACGGGCGTGATCGCGGGCGGCGGCATGCGTGCGGTGTTCGAGTGCGCCGGCGTGCGCAACGTGCTCGCCAAGAGCTACGGCTCGCGCAATCCGATCAACGTGGTGCGCGCGACCATGGATGCGCTCGCGAAGCTGCGCACCCCCGACGACATCGCGGCCAAACGCGGCAAGACCGTCGCCGAGATCGTGGGGTGATTCGTCATGACCAATAAACTTATCAAGGTGACGCTGGTCAGAAGCCTCCATGGGCAATTGGCCAATATCGCCAATTCGGCTCGCGGCTTAGGACTTCGCAGGATCGGCCACACGGTCGTGGTTGCGGATACGCCGTCGAACCGCGGAATGGTGAACACGGCCAGCCACCTGCTCGCAATGGAACCGATAACGCGTGCGGAGAAGCACTAATGCGATTGAACACGATCAAGCCCGCTGAGGGCGCGAAGCGGGAGCATCGGCGCGTCGGGCGCGGCGCCTCTGCGGGCCAAGGCAAGACCTGCGGCCGCGGCGTCAAGGGCCAGCGCGCGCGCAAGGGCGGCTACCACAAGGTCGGCTTCGAAGGCGGCCAGATGCCCCTGCAGCGCCGGCTGCCGAAGACGGGATTCCGTTCCGCGATGAAGGCCTCGCGCGCGGAGCTCACCCTTGACGATCTCGCGCGCGTCACGGGCGCCGACGTCACGATTGCGGGCCTCATCGAAGCGAATCTCGTTCCCGAGAACACCAAGCGCGTCAAGATCATCCTGTCCGGCAAGCTCGCGAAGCCTTACGTGATCAAGGACAAGTCCATTACGGCGACCAAAGGCGCAAAGAGCGCCGTCGAGACGGCCGGAGGCCGTTTCGAGGCCTGAGCGGCCGCGCCAGAGACTGGAAAGCAGCATCGTGTCGACCAATACCAGCAACGCCGCCGCCGCACTCACGGACATGCCGCGCTTCGCAGAAATGCGCAAGCGCCTGCTGTTCCTGCTGGGTGCGCTCGTCGTCTATCGGATCGGCACGTTCATCCCGGTGCCGGGCATCGACGCGGCCAAGTTTGCGCAATTCTTCTCGACCCAGCAGGGCACGCTGCTCGGCATTTTCAACATGTTTTCGGGCGGTGCGCTGCAGCGGTTCAGTATCCTGGCGCTCAACGTGATGCCCTACATCACGGCCTCGATCATCGTGCAAATGGCTTCGATGGTCTATCCGCCGTGGAACCAGATCCGCAAGGACGGCGAGTCGGGACGGCGCAAGCTCATGCAGTACACGCGCTACGGCACGGTGTTCCTTGCCGGCTTTCAAGGGTTCGGTGCGGCGCTTGCGATCCAAAATTCGGGCGGGCACCTGGTTTCGAACCCGGGCTTCCAGTTCTTGTTCGTTGCAACAATCTCGATCGCAACCGGCACGATGTTCGTGATGTGGCTCGGCGAGCAGATCACCGAGCGCGGCGTCGGCAACGGCATCACGATGATCATCGTCGCGGGTATCGTCGCGGGACTGCCGCGTGCGATCGGCAATACGCTGGAAATGGTGCGTTCCGGGGAAATGAACCCCTTGATCGTGCTGCTGATCGTCGTCGTCGTGGTGCTCGTGACGCTGTTCTGCGTGTTCGTGGAAAAGGCGCAGCGCAAGATCCAGGTCAATTACGCCAAGCGCCAGGTCGGCCGGCGCATGATGCAGGGACAGAGCACCCACCTGCCGTTCAAGCTCAACATGGCCGGCGTCATTCCGCCGATCTTCGCCTCGAGCATCCTGGTGTTTCCGGCAACGATCGCGCAGTTCTTCGGCAACAGCCCGAATCCCAATTCGATGCAGCGCGGGCTGCAGCGGGTCGCCTCGATCCTCAATTACGGACAGCCGCTGCACGTCGTGCTGTTCGCGCTGCTGATCATCGGGTTCTCGTTCTTCTATGTCGCGCTGGTCTACGACGCGCGCGATACCGCCGAGAACCTCAAGAAGGCGGGCGCCTTCATCCCGGGCATCCGCCCCGGCCAGCAGACCGGCGAATACCTCGACAAGGTGCTCACGCGCCTGACGCTCTGGGGCGGCCTGTACATCATGGCCGTGTGTTTGCTGCCGGAGATCATTCGCATGGCGAACCCGGCGATTCCGTTTCAGTTCGGCGGCACTTCCTTGCTGATCATCGTGGTCGGCGTCATGGATTTCGTCGCGCAGGCCTATTCGCACATGATGTCGCACCAATACGAGGGCCTCATGAAAAAGGCCAGCCTACGGGGCATCGGGAGTAAGAAATGAAAGTTCGTCCTTCGGTCAAGAAGATCTGCAAGAACTGCAAAGTGGTGCGCCGCCGCGGAGTGGTTTACATCATTTGCACCGACCCGCGGCACAAGCAGCGGCAGGGCTGATCCGATGGCCTCAAGTGCAGCTAATGTCTTGATTCGCGGAAGAGTTTTCTATACACTTGCGCGCCTTTTTCGCGTGCCCCGTGGCTCACAATTGGGGGAGAAGTAGATGGCGCGTATCGCCGGCATCAATATTCCGATGAACAAGCATGTGGTCATCGGTCTGACCCATATTTTCGGGATCGGCAACAGCCGGGCGCAGCAGATTTGCGATGCGGCCGGGGTCAAGCACAGCGTCAAGGTCAAGGACCTCACGGACGCCGAAGTGGCGTCGTTGCGCTCCCAGGTCGCCAAATTCGCGGTCGAAGGCGACCTGCGCCGCGAAGTCTCCATGAACATCAAGCGTCTCATGGATTTGGGATGCTATCGCGGGATCCGCCACCGCAAGGGGCTGCCGATGCGCGGCCAGCGTACCCGCACCAATGCCCGGACCCGCAAAGGTCCGCGCAAGCAGGCGGTCAAGATGAATGCACCGCCCGGTAAGGCGTAAGAGGTTCGAACAGAGACTATGGCTGATCAAAAGCAAAATGCAGGAACGGCGGGCGCTCAAGCACAGGGCGGCAAGCCGGTCCGCAAGAAGGTCCGCAAGAACGTGCTCGACGCGATCGCGCACGTGCACGCGTCTTTCAACAACACGATCATCACGATCACCGATCGGCAGGGCAACACGCTGTCCTGGGCGACCTCGGGCGGCTGCGGCTTCCGCGGTTCGCGCAAGTCGACGCCGTTTGCCGCGCAGGTGGCCGCGGAGCGCGCCGGCAATGCAGCGCAGGAGCACGGCGTCAAGAATGTCGAAGTGCGCGTCATGGGACCCGGCCCGGGCCGCGAGTCCGCGGTGCGTGCGCTCAATGGCTGCGGCTTGAAGATCACGAACATCGAAGACGTGACGCCGATCCCCCACAACGGTTGTCGTCCGCCCAAGAAGCGCCGCGTCTAATAGCGAAGGGTTTGTAATGGCAAAATACACCGGTCCCAAGTGCAAGCTGTCGCGTCGCGAAGGCACTGATTTGTTCCTGAAGAGCGGCGTCAAGCCGCTCGAATCGAAGTGCAAGCTCGAGGTTCCGCCGGGCGGCGTCAAGAGCGAGCGCAAGCAGCGGCTCTCCGAGTACGGCCTGCAGCTTCGCGAAAAGCAGAAGCTGCGCCGCATGTACGGCGTGCTCGAGCGCCAGTTCCGCAACTACTATCAGAAGGCCGCGGGGCGCCCCGGCGCTACCGGCGAGACCTTGCTGCAGTTCCTCGAATGCCGGCTCGACAACGTCGTCTACCGCATGGGCTTTGCCGCGACGCGCGCCGAAGCGCGCCAGCTCGTCTCCCACAAGGCCGTTTCGGTCAACGACAAGCTCGTCAACATCGCCTCCTATCAGTGCAAGGCGGGCGACGTCATCAACTTGCGCGAGAAGGCCAAGAAGCAGACGCGCGTGGTCGCGGCGCTCACGATCGCCGCGCAGGTTGGATTCCCGGATTGGGTCGAAGTGGACGACAAGAAGATGTCGGGCATTTTGAAGTCGGTGCCGGATCGCCAGGAAATCCTGCCCGACATCAATGAGAGCCTCGTCGTCGAGTTGTACTCCAAGTAACACCTGGGCCGCCTTCCGGCGGCCTTTGTGAACGCGATTTTCGCGATTAGTAAACGTAGGTGATATCCATGCAAGGATCGATCAACGAATTTTTGAAGCCTCGGGTCGTCAAGGTGCAACCGGTCTCGCCGAGACATGCGCGCATCGTGATCGAGCCGTTCGAGCGCGGCTTCGGCCACACGCTCGGCAACGCGCTGCGGCGCGTGCTGCTGTCGTCCCTGCCGGGCGCCGCGATCACCGAAATCGAGATCGAGGGCGTGCTGCACGAATACACGGCGATCGAGGGCGTGCAGGAAGACGTCGTCGACATCCTGCTGAACCTCAAGGCCGTCGCGATTCGCATGCACACGCGCGACGTCGCTGAAATCCGCCTGCACAAGAAGGGCCCGGGCCCCGTGACCGCCGGCGACATTTCCGCCGATCACGACATCGAGATCCTGAATCCCGACCTCGTGATCGCGAATCTGACGAAGGCCGGCGAGCTGTCGATGTCGCTGAAGGTCGAGCGCGGCCGCGGCTATCGGCCGGCGGCGCAGCGCCTGGCGTTCGAAGAGCAGTCGCGCGCGATCGGCCGCCTGCAGCTCGATGCCTCGTTCAGCCCGG
This sequence comes from uncultured Gammaproteobacteria bacterium, assembly GCA_963782845.1. GTDB lineage: Bacteria > Pseudomonadota > Gammaproteobacteria > Steroidobacterales > Steroidobacteraceae > Bog-1198. The sequence continues at coordinate 87,602 of CAWALM010000009.1, forward strand.
TGCGTAAAGTGACGTACAACGTCGAAAGCGCGCGCGTCGAACAGCGCACCGACCTCGACAAGCTGATCCTCGACATCGAGACCAACGGCACGATCGACCCCGAAGAGGCGATTCGCCGGGCCGGCGGCATCCTGAAGGACCAGCTCTCGGTGTTCGTCGACCTGCAGGGTCAGGACGAGTCGACTGCCAAGGCCACCGAGACGCAGTTCGATCCGATCCTGCTGCGCCCGGTCGACGAACTCGAGCTCACGGTTCGCAGCGCGAACTGCTTGAAGGCCGAGAACATTCATTACATCGGCGATCTCGTGCAGCGCACCGAAGTCGAACTGCTGCGCACGCCGAACCTCGGCAAGAAGTCGCTGACCGAGATCAAGGAAGTGCTCGAGAGCCACGGCTTGACGCTCGGCATGCGGATCGACAACTGGCCGCCGCCGGGCTTGAAGCGCGACGACGAGCGCGACAGCATCTGAACCGCATGCGACAGCTGAGGCTTTAGAATATGCGTCATAGAAATAGCGGCCGACAGCTGTCGCGCAACTCCTCGCACCGGCACGCGATGCTGCAGAACATGGCGGCATCGCTTGCTGCGGCACGAGACGATCCGCACGACCGTGCCGAAGGCCAAGGAGCTGCGGCGCGTGGTCGAGCCCCTGATCACGCTCGCGAAGATCGATTCGATCGCGAAGCGCCGGCTCGCGTACGCGCGCCTGCGCGACGTCTCGGTGGTCGAGAAGCTGTTCGCCGAGTTGGGTCCGCGCTTCAAGGCGCGCGCCGGCGGCTACACGCGGATCCTGAAGATGGAGCCGCGCCCGGGCGATTCGGCCGATATGGCGCTCATGCAGCTCGTCGAGAGCGCAGCTGCCGGTCGCGAGCGACAAGGATGCGAAGGCGGCCAAGGGCGCGAAGCGCCGCCAAGGGCGCGAAGGGCGCGAAGGCTGCGGACGAGGCGGCTGCTGCGCCCAAGCGCCGCAAGGCGAAAGCCGCCGCCTAAGGCCGGCGGCGCGGCGAACCTGCGGACCAGCGGCAATCGAGTGAGGATAGCGATGAGCTTGGCCAGCGAATTCAAAGAATTTGCGATGAAGGGCAGTGTGGTCGATCTCGCGGTCGGCGTCATCGTCGGTGCGCGTTCGGCAAGATCGTCTCCTCGCTGGTCGGCGACGTATCTATGCCGCTGCTCGGCAAGGCCATCGGCGGATTCAACTTCACGGATCTCGCGTTCAGCTTGGGCAATGATCCCAAGGGCGCCGCCGTGCTGGTCAAATACGGCTCGTTCCTGCAGTCGATTTTCGATTTCGTGATCATCGCGGCTCGTTTTGTTCATCGCGCTGCGCGCGATCAACAAGCTCAAGAAGCCCGCGCCGCCGGCAGCGGATGCGCCGCCGCCGCCGCCGACCCGCACCGAAGTGCTGCTCGAAGAGATTCGCGACGCCCTGCGCAAGTAGCAGGCAGCCGGAAGCGCTCTCACCCGCCGCGGCGATAGGCCGGCCCCCTCTACGCCCGGCTCAGCCCTCGAGGCCCGCGAACGCGTCCCTCGTCATGTTTTCGGGTCTACCCGTGGTCGCGACCACGTTGTCCTCGATACGCACCCCGCCAAAGGGGCGCAATTCCTCGACCATCGACCAATCGATATATGCGCGCCTTTCGCATCCGCATGGGCGGCGGCGAGCAGCGAATCGATGAAGTAGATCCCGGGCTCGACAGTGACGACGACGCCCGGTTCGAGCATGCGCGTCAGGCGAAGGTGGGGATGACCCTTGGGACGTTGGCGCTCGTGGCCCGCGGAGTCGGCGAGCACGCCGCCGACGTCATGTACCTGGAGTCCGAGCAGATGGCCGATGCCATGCGGGAAGAACGTGCCCGTCAGCCGGAGCTCTATGGCCGCGTCGCCGGGAACCTTGATCAAGCCGAGGCGGTGCATCGCATCGCCGAGCAGCCGATGCGCCGTCAAATGCACCTCGCGATAGTCGCGACCGGCGACGATTTCGTCGCACAATAACAGCTGCGCTTCATCGGTCGCAGCGATCAAGTCGGCATAGGCGCCCGCGGCGGCCGCGTGACTGCGCGTGATGTCGGCGGCGTAGCCGCGATATTGCGCGCCTGCGTCGATCAAGAAGGATCGCAAGGGCCGAGGTGCGGCGCGATCCAAGTGCTGGTAGTGCAGCACCGCCGCATGCTCGTTGTACGCGACTATATTGTTGTAGGGCATCTCCTCTTCGCGCTGCGCACAAGCCTCCAAGTAGCGCATGTGCGCGGTGTACTCGGATTCTCCTGCGCGAAACGCGGCGAGCGCCGCGCGATGGCCGCGCGCGCCGAGCGCACTGGCGCGGCGCATGCATTCGAGCTCGTAGGGCGTTTTGACCGCTCGGTCGTAATGCAGCTGCGTCAGCAAATCGGCGGGATTGACCGCTAGTCGGTCCTCGCTGCCGAACACCTCGGCGGGCCCCACGAACGCCACACGCCCGCGTCCGGCCCACTGCTCGCGGGCTTTTCCGGGATCTTGAATCGGTGTGACCTCGAGGGCTTCGGTCCAGCTGGCTTGCGGCAACGCAGCCGGCTGATGCCAATAGTCGTTCGCCTGATAAAACAGCAGCTTAGGACGGTCTCCGGGCGCATAAATCAGGCTGCAGCGCGGGTTGTCGAGCACCGGCACCCAGGCCTTGAAATGCGGGTTTACCTTGTATGGATAATCTTGGTCATCCAGAAATTGGATCGGCGGGATACCCGAGTGGATGACCAAACAGTCGAAGCCCGTCGCCGCGAGCGCTCGATCGGCGCGCGCTCTTTGAGTGATCACATGTGCTGCATAGTGCGCATCGAGACTGTCTTGATCCACGAGGCCTCCGTCGGGCTGATTCTGCGATCGCCGCAGTATTTGCCGATGAATTATGCGCCGGAGCGCGGCGTAGCTACAGGGCACCGGCGATGACCGAATGATGGGCGACGTTAATTGGCGTTAAGGTCCAGCGAAAGAGATATGAAATTCGGCGGAAACCCTCTAAAATCCTTTGCGACCTCTTGGCGAAGGCCCAAGACAAACCTGTGTCCCTACGTCTGTTCAAACAAATATTTTCGGGGTATCGATAGATGAAGACCAAACTTGCACTATGCGCTTTTGCCGCTGCGGCCCTACTCAGCGCCTGCGGCAGCAAGACCGAGGCTCCTCCGGCTCCGGCTGCTGAACCGGCTCCGATGGCCGCTGCTCCTGCGGCTTCCGCCGCGATGGGCGATGCGAGCGCTGCCAGCGCTGCCTCCGATATGGCTGCCTCGGCGGCCTCAGCTGCGAAGCCGTAACACGCTTCGATAGTCGGTTGTACTAGCCCGGGCGGGCGCCCCTCGTTGGTGCGTCCGCCCGGGCTGTGCTTTTTTAACGCACAAGGAAGTCAGCGCCATTGCCCATCAGCATTCGCGACTGCAAGCGCTCCAGCAAAGATCGACGATGGATAGAGGAAGTCTACGGCGAGTACGTGGAGTCCCTTTCGGACCTCAATACGGGCTTTTTCCTCGGCCTGAGCCCGGACAACACCCAACAGGAAGAAATCTTCGCGAATTGGTTCGCGAACGATCATTCGCATCCGCTGCTGATCGTCAAGGGTAGCGAGGCGGTCGGCTTCGCGCTGGTCACCCGGCCGCGGATTCCCGCCGCGGGGGCGGCCGCTCCCGCCGTTGATTTCCTGATGTCCGAGTTCTTCGTGCGCGAAAAGCACCGCCAAATCGGCATCGGCCGCAATGCCGCGACCCTGATTTTCGACCGCTTCGCGGGCGAGTGGGAAATCGTCGAGTACCAGCGCAATCCCGGCTCGGTTGAATTCTGGCGCAAAGTCGTGGCCGCGTATTCCCTGGGGCGCTATACCGAGCGCTTCCGCAACGGCGAGGTGCACCACCGCTTCCGCAGCCGCCCGCGGGCGTTTCCGGTCTCCTGAACCTGCGTGGAACCAGGCTGCCTGGCGCCGCCCGTGACGGGCGCCCCCGCGCCTCATTACGGTAAATGCGCGGCCGCTCACATTGCCCGGCCAGCGGACTCAAGAAATCGGGTCCATGGTCGATTCATCTCGTTGGATGGAGCATGACGCCAGCGAGGGGCAAATTGAGCAATTCTCAGCCGCAATCCGCCAATGAAGTCGCGTTTGGATTCGTACGCTCCTTGGCCGCCGAGTTGTCCGCGGGCCGCGTCGACTTACCTTCGTTCCCGGAAATCGTCGTTCGCGTAAGGCGCGTGCTGTCCGATCAAAATTCAACGCTCGAGAAGGTCGTTCGGGTCGTCGGTTCCGAGCCCGCATTGGCCGCCCGCTTGATGCGCATCTCGAATTCCGCGTCGCTGAACACGACCGGCAAACCGATCACGGAGCTGCGCACGGCCATCAATCGCATGGGCTACAACATGGTCCGCAGCGCCTCGATGTCGTTCGCGATGGCGCAAATCCGCGGCAATGCCAAGCTCGCCTCGGTAAAGCCGTTTCTCGATGAACTATGGCAGCGAAGCACCCTGGTTGCCGCGTTCGCGTTCGTCGTGGCGCGCAACTGCACCAAGATCAATCCGGACGAGGCGATGCTGACCGGCATGATGCATGCGATCGGCAAGCTCTACATTCTGACGCGCGTTGCCGATCATCCCGAATTATTCAGCGACACCGCGACCTTGCACCAGATCATCGACGATTGGCACGCCGAGATCGGCAAGGCAATCCTCGAGAACTGGGAATTCTCGGAAAACATGGTCAAGGCGGTCGCAGACCAAAACGACGTCACGCGCGACGCCGAGGACATGGAGATTCCCGATCTCAGCGACGTCATCGTGGTCGCGATCCTGATGGCGTCGTTCTCGGCCGATCCTGCTGCTCTTCAGGTCGCGATGAATGGTGTGCCCGCGGTGTTCCGGATGCGGCTCAACGAAAAAAAGACCGCCGGGATCCTCAAGGAATTCGCGTCCGAGGTCAGCGCACTGCGCAGTGCGCTAGGCTCCTAGCACCGAAGCAATCGATTCGGCGACGTACTCGACGTTGTGCGGCATGATGCCCGCAACGTTCATGCGGCTGTCGCCCAACATGTAGATGTGATGCCGCTCGCGCAAGCGCGCGACCGCGTCGCTCGAGACTCCGAGTTGCGAGAACATGCCGCGCTGGCCTTCGAGAAAGTCGAATTCTGCGCCGCCGGTGCTTTGCCGCAGATGAGTTGCGAGCAAGCCGCGCATCGCCTCGATGCGCTCGCGCATCGCCCCGAGCTCGAGAACCCAAGCCGCGCGCAGCGGCGCATGCGCGAAGATGTGCGCGGCGATCGCCGCTCCGTGATCCGGCGGCATCGAGTAGATGCCTCGCGCGATCTGCAGCACGTGGCTCTGCAAGGTTTGCGCCCGCGCATCGTTCTCGCCGACCATGATCAAGGCGCCGAGCCGCTCGCGATAGATCCCGAGGTTCTTTGAGTAGGAAACCGCGACGAGCGATTCCGGCAGTCCTTCGGTGATCAGCCGCACGCCCGCCACGTCGGCGTCGAGTCCGGCGCCGAAGCCCTGATAGGCGAGATCGAGAAACGGCACGAGCCGCCGTCGCCGCAGCAGCTCGAGCAGCGTGCGCCATTGCGCGAGATTCAAGTCGGCGCCGGTCGGGTTGTGGCAGCACGCATGCAGCAGCACGACTCCGCCCGGCGCGGCCGCATCCAATTTCTCGAGCATTGCATCGAATCGCAGCCGGTGCGCGGCGGTGTCGTAATAGGGATACGGCTCGAGCTTCAGGCCGGAATTGCCCAATAATGGCGCATGATTGCCCCAAGTGGGATCGCTGAGATGGACCGTGGTCGCCGGCGCCGCCGCCTTGATCAACTCGGCTCCGACGCGCAGCGCCCCGCAGCCGCCGGGGGCCTGCACGATGCGCACGCGGCTGCGGTCCGCGGCGCTTCGCGCGCTACCGAGCACCAGTTCACCGACGGCCTCGTTGAATTCCGCTCGGCCCGCTGCCGCCACATAGGACTTCGTCGACTGGGTCGCGAGCACTGCCTGCTCCGCGCTGCGAACGCAATCGAGGACCGGCGTATTGCCGCTCAGGTCGCGGTAGACCCCGACACCCAGATCGACTTTCTGCGCCGACGGATCGGCACGAAACGCCGCCATCAGGCCGAGAATCGCATCGTCTTTGAGGCGGACGAGGTGTTCGAACAAGGCGAAATCTCCACTGGCTGCGATGCTTCATTATAGCCGTGCGCACATCGACAGCGCGCATTTGAGCGTCGCCGCCATTTTTCAGTTCGGTTGGCTCCATGCCAGCGTCGGCCTCGAGCGCCCGTTCGCGGCGATCGCGCTCGAGGTTCCGCTCATGATTTTCTGCCTGAGCTTCGGGCTGTCGATGGACTATGAATCGTTCCTGTTGTTTCGCATCCAGCTGTTTCGCATCCAGCGAATTCGTGGTCGCCGACCTGCCGGGCGTCAAGATGATCGGCGCCGGCCTGTGTGGTGCGGTGCTCGTCGATTCGACGCCGATCCGCGGATTCCCGGTGCCGACGTTCATGAGCATCGCCGGACGCTGGAATCGGTATCCGGGCAGGCGCCAATCGAAGCCGCGTGCGCCGCGGTCGCCAATTGAAGACAGTGCGCCAAGTGACACGCATGGGAGTTAAGGTTTAGGCTGTAACGCTTGCCTGACCTCACCAACCTCTGATCACGGGAGACAGATCTCATGGCGCTATGGAAAGAAACGACGACGCCCGGTAGCCCCGGAACCCCCGGTACGGGCACGGTAACTCCCCCGGCGGCACCCGCGGCGCCGGACCGCAGTGCAGCTGACGCCAATGCCGCAATCGCATTGCGTCGACCGGCGCCGCGACCCGACGCGCCCGCGGCGCGCGCCGACGCCGGCGAATCGGTAATCGCGGCCAACCTTTCGATCGAAGGAAAGATCGAAGGCAGCGGCAATGTACGGATCGCCGGCCGATTCAAGGGCGACGTGAAAATCGACGGTAATTTCAACATCGAGCCCGGCGCGCACCTGACCGGCCAGGTATTGGCCGCGGTCGTGGTCGTCGGCGGCGAATTGCAGGGCAACATCGGATCGGCGAAGCGCATCGACGTGCTCGACGGCGGCGTGATCGTCGGCGACGTCAAGGCGGGCGCCATCACGGTCGCTGCGGGCTCGAGGATGCGCGGGCACGTCGAATTCGGCTGGGGCGACGAGAAGGTCGTCGGCGGCATCGAACCGAAGAAATACGGCGGCAGCGGGGAAGGCAACTAGCGATGAATGCCGCTCGGCAAGGTCCCGCCGGTGCAACGCGGATCTGTCCGCATTGCAAAGCGACCGTGCTCATGAGCGCCAATATATGCCCCGGCTGCCAGCATCATTTGCGCTTCAACGCCGCGGCCGCCGAGCCGCAGACCGCGGCCGTTTCGGCGATGCGGCTCGACGGCACGATCGAACACGTGGGCGCCGATGAGCTCTGTGAGTATTGCGTCGTCGTCGCGATCACGAACGAACGCGGCGAAAAAATCGCTCGTCAGGTCGTCGGAGTCGGTGTGCTGCAGCCGGGAGAGCGGCACCGGTACAGCTTCTCGGTCGATCTCATGCCGGCGCGCGGTGCCCCGGATCGAAAGCGCAGCTGAAGCGCCCGCGTATCACCCGCTGATCTTGCGCTCGATGTCGATGAAGCGCAGGAATTCCGCGCGCGTACTGGCATCGTCGCGAAACGTTCCGAGCATTTTGCTCGTGACCATCGACACCCCGCGCTTGTGCACGCCGCGGGTCGTCATGCACTGGTGAACGGCGTCGATCACCACGCCGACGCCGCGCGGTTGCAGCACATCGTTGATGCAGCCGGCGATCTGCGCCGTGAGCTTCTCCTGGACCTGGAAGCGGCGTGCAAAGCCGTCGACGACGCGCGCGAGCTTGCTGATACCCACCACCCGATCGGTCGGCAGATACCCGACGTGCGCGCGTCCTATGATCGGCGCCATATGATGTTCGCAAAACGACTCGAATGCGATGTCGCGCAAAACCACCATTTCATCGTAGCCGTCGACCTCCTCGAACGTGCGGCGCATGTATTCGCCCGGGTCGCTGCGGTATCCGGAGAACCAGTCCGCGTAGGCATTGACGACGCGCTTCGGCGTCTCCCGCAGGCCTTCGCGATGCGGGTCCTCACCGGCCCAAATCAGCAGCGTTTGCACGGCCGCTTCCGCGGCCGCGCGCGATACCTTGCGCTTCGCGGCGCGATTCTTCAGTGCGGTCATCGTGTTCCTCTTGGCGTTGCGCTGTCGATGGGGCGGCCAGGATACCACCGCGCGGCGAACCGGTGGCTCGCGCGGCCGAGCCGCGTACCGCCCCTTGGACCCGCGCCGGGTGCAACACCCGGCGGCGCGCTCGACATCGTCGCGGATCATTACAAGCGGGTAATGAAAGAAAAGTGTGATGACCGCGCCGTCGAGGCATGGCTAGTATGGGCCAGGATCGGCTGGCTTGTAGTTCCGTTACACATCAAAGGAGATTCCATGAGAATTCAAATGCTGAGATTGGTTGCGGTCACCGCGTTCGGCCTGGTCGCGACGTCGCCCGCGTGGGCCGACAATCCGGGGCATCACCCGGCGTATTTGCATGCGCTTTCGGATTTGCGCGATGCGCGCGCGCATCTGCAGCACATGGGCTCGGAGAAGGTCATCGATGATGAGTTGCGCGCGATCGACGAGATCGACAAGGCGATCCACGAGGTCAAGCGCGCCGCGATCGAGGACGGCAAGAACATCGAGGATCACACGCCCGTCGATGTTCACCTGAACCGCACCGGCCGCTTTCACAAGGCGCTCGAATTGCTCGACAAGGCGCGACGCGACGCGTCCGGAGAAGAGGACCAGGCGGACACCCAAGGCCTGCAGCTGCGTGTCATTCATCACATCGAGGAGGCTCACCATGCCGTCGAACATGCGCTTCGCGACGTGTTCCGCGGCGAGTGATCCGAAGCTCACGTCGAAAGGATGAACGTGAGGGTGCGCGGCCCGCTCGGAACAGAGCGGGCCGCGCTTCGCTGAGGCGAGAGGAACTCGTCGCGTGCCGATCGGCGGTCGCAAATCGATCGGAACGCGGCGTATGATCCGCACGCAATGAGCCGCACAGTGCGTTTTCGGCGGCCGGCCGCTGCCCTGGGGCTGATTTTGGCGTGGTCGCTGCCGCAACTTTGCCGCGCGGAAGCGCCCGCGCCGGCTACCACGATCGACGAGCTCGTCGTGACCGGCGAGCGCACGGGTCCGGGCCTGTGGCACGTGCACGGCGCCGCGGGCGAAGCCTGGATCATGGGCACGGTTTCGCCGCTGCCGAAGGACATCACCTGGCGCTCACGCCAGCTCGAGCAGATCCTCACGGGCACCAAAGTCGTGCTGGTCGCCAAGCCCTTCGAAATCGGCATTCTGCGCGCGCTGTGGCTTTTCATCACGCAACGCGACTTGTTGATGGTCCCCGGCGGCCGCACGCTCAAGGACGTCATGTCGCCCGATCTGTATGCGCGCTTCGAAGCCCAGCGCGCCCGCTACAGCAGCGATCCCGAGAAATGGGCGCGCTACCGGCCGATCATCGCAACGGCGTTTCTGGAGCAGGCCGCGCTCAAGCAGGTCGGCCTGTCGGCGAAGCTCGACATCGGCAACGAGGTCCGCGCCCTTGCCCGCAAGCACGACGTGCGGATCGAGGAGCTGAAGATCGCGGGGGTGCGTGATTTCCTCGATGCGCTCAAGCAGATGCCGACGGCGACCGAAAACACCTGCGTGGTGGCGGCGTTGGCGACGATTGAGACCGGGCTGCCGCGGCTGGTCGCGCGGGCGCAAGCGTGGGTGACCGGCGACCTCGAGCGCATCCAAAGCCTGCCGGAGTCAGCGGAGGTCGAGGCCTGCTTGGCGTCGCTCAGCGGCGATGCGCGCGCGAGCGATTTGCTGGCCCACGTGCGGCGCACCTGGGTCGAAAGTCTCGATGCGCATTTACGCGCGGGCGACTCGACGGTCGCGGTGGTCAGTATGGACTTGCTGCTCGAGCGCGGCGGACTGCTCGCGGCGCTCGAGCAGCGCGGCTACACGGTCGATGCGCCGTGACCGGCCTTCAACGCGAGCGCCGCGAGGATGTCCTCGATGAGCGCCGGACCGCGGTACGCAAAACCCGAATAAATTTGCAATAAGTTCGCGCCGGCCCGCAGCGTCGCCAGGGCGTCGTTCGCGCCCATGATGCCGCCGACGCCGATGATCGGAAACTCCTCGCCGAGTGCGTCGCGCAGGCGCGCGATGACCGAGATCGATTGCGCGTGCAGCGGCTCGCCGCTGAGTCCTCCCAATTGGTTCGGCGGCAATTGCGCGGCGTACGCGCGCAGATCCGTCGAGGTATTGGTCGCGATCACGCCATCGAGCTGCAGCGCGAGCAATTGATCCGCGAGCGCCGATATCTGCTCCGAATCGAGGTCGGGTGCGATTTTCACGAGCAGCGGCACGCGCTTGCCCGTCGCGTGCGACAACTCTTCGCGCGCGGCCTGCAGCGCGCCGACGATGCGCTCCAGGCCGTCGCGAGCCTGCAATTCGCGCAGCCTCGCGGTATTCGGCGATGAGACGTTGACGGCAATGTAATCGGCATGCGCGTACACCTTGCGCATGCAGGCCACGTAGTCATCGGCGGCACGCTCGATCGGTGTATCGAAGTTCTTGCCGATGCTGACGCCGCGAACGCCCGCATAGCGGCTCTGCGCCAGTCGTGCGACGAGGTGATCGGCGCCTTTGTTGTTGAAGCCCATGCGATTGACGATCGCCCGCGACGCGCGCAGCCTGAAGAGCCGCGGCTTCGGGTTGCCGGGCTGCGGCCGCGGCGTCACGGTGCCGAGCTCGATGTGGCTGAAGCCGAGCGCTCCCAGCGCATCGAGATAGTCGCCGTTCTTGTCGAAGCCGGCCGCGAGCCCGAGAGGGTGCGCGAACGAGAGACCGAAGCAGCGCAGCGACAATTCAGGTGGAACCCGCGGCGGGCTCCACGAAGAGCTCACGAGCGAAAGTCCTGCCAACGCGAGACGGTGCGAGAGCTCCGGCTCGAGACGCGTGAGCAGCGGCATCGAGGCGCGCGCGAGCGCGGCCATTGCGCGCCGCTTCATGCGTCGGTATGCGCCGGCAGCAGATCTGCAACCGCGGTAGCCAGTGCGATCCCCAGCACCGCGTGTTGCGCGGCGTCGAGATGAATGCCGTCGACCGCACTCGCCGGCGTGACGGCGCCCGCGTCGAAGAAGTGGCAGTCGAGCTCCTGCGCGGTTTCGCGGAACGCAGCTGCGAGACCCGCGGATTTCGCCGCAGCGTTGCTGAACTTAGGGGCGAGCGGGCCGCGCGGGGTGTTGAACGGCGGAGGGGCTATGACCATGATCGGCGGTACCGGCATGCCGGGCTCGATCGGCGCGTGCCGGATCGCGGCGACGAGGCTCGCGATGCCCTGCGCCGAATGCCACGCCGTATGCGGATGCATCGACTGAAAGTCGTTGGTGCCCAGCATCAGGATCACGAGTGCGAGCGGTGAATGGATCTCGATGCGCTGGGCGAGTCCGGCGAGCCCGTTGCGGCCGGGCTTGAACGGATCCTCCCAGACGGTGCGCCGGCCGTTGAGGCAGTCCTCGATGACGCGCACGCGCGGCGCATCCCGGTTCAGGCGCAACTCGAGCACGCCCGGCCATCGCTGCGCGAACGGCAGGCGGCGCCGAGTGGCCGGTATGATGCCCCACGAGAGCGAATCCGAGTAAACGAGCAGCTGATGCATGGATGCATTACGTTACGCGCGCGCGCCGAGCGGAGCAATACGGCCTCGAGGCGGGGTGCCGCGTTTCAGCGGTTCGCAAAATCCAGCCGCCATCCTCCCGAAGAGTCGGAAATTTTCGCGACGCCGCCATAATCGAGATGGAAGCGCAGCGAGGAGTCGACCGGCAGCTCCAAGGCGATCGTGATCAGCGCGCGCAACGGTCCCGCCGTGCCGACGATCAGGAGGGCGTCCGCTTCAATCTGCAGCAGCGACTCCCATGCGGCACCGACTCGCGCGTAGAGCTCCGCATAGGTTTCGCCCCCGGGTGGCGACTGCCCGAACACGTCGCGGGCCCACATGTCGGTCTGCGCACGCGGGATGTCCGACCATTGGCGGCCCTCCCAATCGCCGAAGTCGAGTTCTTGGAGTCGGGCGTCGAGGCGCAGCGGCGCGTCGAGCACTGCCGACAGAAACGTCGCCAGGCGCATGCATCGCTGCACGTCGATCGTGACGATCGGTGCCTTGGTCGGCAGCAGCGCCGGCAGCCTCTCGGCGGCGATCGAGAAATCGGGACCCAGCGCGAGATCGAGGCGGCCATAGCACAGACCCGCACAGTTCTCGGGCTTGGTGTGGCGGATCAGATATACGTCCATGCCGCGAGTGCCCCCAAGTAAAAGCCCACTTCGGTCAGCTGCTGCGTCGCTCCGAGGTAATCTCCGACGTTCACGCCGAGGTATCTCTTGACGTAAGGCACGAAAACGATCCGGATCACGATCGCCGCGGCAAGTCCGATGAGACCGGGCGTGCCGAGCAGCGTCGCCGGGAGAAATCCCGTCAGCAGCGCGAAGCACAGCTCGCCGATCGAAACGCGCGGCGCCGCCGCCTCGCGTCCGCCGGGCGCCGGCGACTGAATCGCGATCGCGGAGACCACGAGCGCGCGGCTCGCGGCGTGGGCGGCGACCATGATCACACCGAGCACGAGATTCTGCGGAATCGCGAACGCGAGGCCGGCGGCCGACAAGGCCATCAGCGCGTTGTATTTGGTGAACAGGAAGAACACGACGATCAGCATTCCGAAACTCCCGAGGCGGTTCGCGCCCTTCGAGTCCGGCGACGCTTCCTTCGCCTTGCCCGCGCCCAGCATGCAACAGGTGTCCGCGAGCCCGAGTTCGTGAATTGCACCCGTGATCAGCATGGTCGCAAGCATCGAGAGCACCACGGCGACGCTGGTCGGCCAGAATTCGGCGGCGCCCCAATACACGCCGCCGCCGGCGAGGCCGACGACCGCGCCCACGAGCGGCAGGAAGCGCGCGGCCGAGTCGACGCGCGTCTTGCCGAGGATCACCCACGGCGGCAGCGGAATGCGCGTGAAATAGCGCAGCGCCAACAGGAACAGACGCCACTGGGCGATCATGCGCGCTTACGCCGCGACGATCGGATCGAGAGTTCCGGCGTGCGCTCGAGCGCCGCGCGCAGGTAGCCGCCGGTGTGCGAGGCGGGATTGGCCGCAATGCTCTCGGGCGTTCCGGCCGCGACGATGCGCCCGCCGCCGTCGCCGCCCTCGGGGCCGAGATCCACGACCCAATCGGCCGTCTTGATGACGTCCAGATTGTGTTCGATGACGATCACGGTGTTGCCTTCATCGCGCAGCCGATGCAGCACGGTCAGCAGCAACGCGATATCGGCGAAATGCAGGCCGGTGGTCGGCTCGTCGAGGATGTAGAGCGTGCGGCCCGTCGCGCGCTTCGAGAGCTCCTTGGCAAGTTTGACCCGCTGCGCCTCGCCCCCGGAGAGCGTCGTCGCGCTTTGGCCGAGACGCACGTAAGACAGGCCGACATCGAGCAGAGTCTGCAGTTTCGGTTGCACGGTCGGCACCGCCGCGAAGAACGGCAGCGCCTCCTCGATGGTCATCTCGAGAACTTCCTGAATGTTCTTGCCCTTGAAGCGAATCTCGAGCGTTTCCCGGTTGTAGCGCCTGCCCTTGCAGACATCGCAGGGCACATAGACGTCGGCGAGAAAGTGCATCTCGACCTTGATGACGCCGTCGCCCTGGCAGGCCTCGCAGCGCCCGCCCTTGACGTTGAAGCTGAAGCGCCCGGGTTGATAGCCGCGTGCGCGCGATTCCGGCACGCTCGCGAAGATCTCGCGGATCGGCGCGAACAGTCCCGTGTAAGTCGCGGGGTTCGATCGCGGCGTGCGGCCGATCGGGCTTTGGTCGATTTCGATCACGCGATCGATGTGCTCGAGCCCTTCGATGCGGTCGAAATGGGCGCTTCCCGGCGAGGCGTGATTGAGCTGCGTCGCGACCGCCCGAAACAGCGTGTCGTTGACGAGCGTGGATTTGCCGGACCCGGAGACGCCGGTGACGCAGGTCATGAGCCCCAAGGGAAACTCGGCCGTGACGTTTTTCAGGTTGTTGGCCGATGCTCCCGATACGCGCAGCAGACGCTTCGGATCGACGGCTGTGTCGCTGATCGCGGAATCTCGATGCGGCAGGCGCCCGCTCAAGTATTGACCGGTGACGGAATCGGGATGGGCGGCGACTTCGTCCGCGCTGCCTTGAGCGACGACGCGTCCGCCGTGCACGCCCGCGCCGGGGCCCAGATCGACGACGTAGTCGGCCTGCCGTATCGCATCCTCGTCGTGCTCGACGACGATCACCGTGTTGCCGAGATCGCGCAGATTGACGAGCGTGTCGAGCAGGCGCTGGTTGTCGCGCTGGTGCAGGCCGATCGACGGCTCATCGAGAATGTACATGACGCCGACGAGCCCGGAGCCGATTTGGCTCGCGAGCCGGATGCGCTGCGCCTCGCCGCCCGACAGCGTATCGGCGCTGCGATCGAGCGTTAGATATCCCGAGCCGACGTTCGCGAGGAATCCGAGCCGGTCGCCGATCTCCTTGACGATCTTGACTGCGATCTCGCCGCGCCAGCCCGTGAGTTCGAGCTTGCGGAAGAACTCGATCGCGCGCGCGACCGAGAGCGACGACACGTCGGGCAAGCTCTTGCCGTCGACGAGCACGTTGCGCGCCGCCCGATTCAGCCGGGTTCCATGGCACTCGGGGCAGGCGCGCGACGAGCGGTACTTCGCGAGCTCCTCGCGCACCGTCACCGACTCGGTTTCCTTGTAGCGGCGCTCGAGGTTGTTGACGATGCCCTCGAACGCATGCTTGCGCTTGACCGTCCCGCCTTTGCCGTCGAAGTATTTGAACTCGATCTGCTCCTCGCCGCTGCCGAACAGCACGAGCTGCTGAATCTGCGGCGGACAGGCTCTCGAACGGAGCCTCGATTTCGAACTTGGTGTGCCGCGCGAGGGATTGGATCAGCTGAAAATAATAGGCGTTGCGCCGGTCCCAGCCGCGCACCGCGCCGCCGGCCAGCGACAGATGCGGGTTCGCCGACGATCTTGGCGGGATCGAAGAACTCCTGGGTGCCGAGGCCGTCGCAGGTCGGGCAGGCGCCCGCGGGACCGTTGAACGAGAACAGCCGCGGCTCGAGCTCGCTCAGCGAATAATTGCAGATCGGGCAGGCGAACTTGTCCGAGAACACGAGCTCGGCGCGCTCAGGCGTAGTCCATGTAGGCGACGCGCGCGACGCCCGATCCGAGCCGCAGCGCGGTCTCGAACGACTCCGCGAGGCGCTGCCCAAGGTCGGCGCGCACCTTGAAGCGGTCGACGATCGCCTCGATGGTGTGCTTGCGCCGCACGTCGAGTTTCGGCGCCGCGTCGAGCTCGACGACTTGGCCGTCGATGCGTGCGCGCAGGAATCCGCCGGCCTGCAGTTCCTCGATGGTCTCGGCATGCTCGCCCTTGCGTTCGGCGACGGCCGGCGCCAGCAGCATCAGCGCGGTCCCCTCGGGCACGGCAGTACCGCATCGACCATCTGGCTGACCGTCTGCGCCGCGAGATCGATCAGGTGGTCGGGACAGCGCGGCGTGCCGGCGCGCGCGTAGAGCAGGCGCAGATAATCGTGAATTTCGGTGACCGTGCCGACCGTCGAGCGCGGATTGTGCGACGTCGACTTTTGCTCGATCGAAATCGCCGGCGACAGGCCCTCGATCGTGTCGACATCGGGCTTTTCCATCATCGACAGGAACTGGCGCGCGTAAGTCGAGAGCGACTCGACGTAGCGCCGCTGGCCTTCCGCGTAAATCGTGTCGAACGCGAGCGACGACTTGCCCGAGCCGGAGAGGCCGGTCAGCACGATGAGCCGTCGCGCGGCAAATCCAGATCGATGTTCTTCAGATTGTGCGTCCGGGCGCCCCGGATACGAATAGTATTGCATGTAACCAATCACTATACGCGCGAGGTCAAGCGCCGGTAAAACCACGCCGCGGAGGAGTGGCTTGGGCGCCGCGCGGAGCGCGCCGCCGGCCATCGCGTTTCTGGCAAACGCGGCGGCCAAGCCCCATCTTGGGGGCCTGCGGCCCGTGTACAATGGAGCCATCCATGAAATCGGGGGTTCGTCATGTCGCGCGGGGTCAATAAGGTAATTCTGGTCGGCAATCTCGGCGCGGATCCGGAGACGCGATCGATGCCGAGCGGCATGACGGTCACGAACATTCGCATTGCGACCAGTGAGTCGTGGAAGGACAAATCCTCGGGAGCCCAGCAAGAGCGCACCGAATGGCACAACGTCGCGCTGTTCGGTCGTCTCGGCGAAATCGCCGCGGAGTATCTGCGCAAGGGGTCCCAGGTATTCGTCGAGGGCAAGCTGCGCACCCGCAAATGGCAGGATAAGCAGGGAAATGACCGGTATACGACCGAAATCATCGCCGATAACATGCAAATGTTGGGTGCCCGGGGCGGCGGTATGGGTGGCGCCGAACGCGGCGCAGCCGCAAGGCTGCGCCGCCACGTGACGATTACGATCAGACGCCTGCGCCCGCTGCGGGCGCATCCGGTAAAGAGGATTTCGACGACGACATCCCGTTCTAGCGCCGAGACCGGCGCATGACGCGCGATTTCTTACTGAGGCGGCGCGGCGCTGCTTAGGCGCGCGCCGCCCCTCGCCTCATTGGCTCACGAGTTTTGCCCGGTGTACGGGTTGTAGTTGTAGCTTTCAGGGAATTCTTCGCCTGAAATCGGATCGATCTTGCGGCGCTGCACCGGGATCGGCGCGGCCGGCGTAGCAACGGCCGGTATCGGCACAGCGGGCAACGGCGGCGTTGACCGCTGCGGCAGCAGCGGGCGCCGCCACGGCTGCCGCTGGCGCGGGCAGGGGTGCGGCGGGCACTGCCGCAGCCACCGCGGGCGCGACCGGCGCGCGGCGGCGCGGTACCGAGGGCTGCAGGGTCGCGATGGGCGGGCGCCCAAATCGGCAGTTGCCAGCGTATAGCGCTTCCGATAGAGCCGGTACTCGATGTTGCCGCCCTCGCTGGGGCCCGGCACGTGCAAGCCGGGCAGCCGGCCGGAACAGCGCGAATTCAATGCCGCCACCGTCGCGACCGAGCATGGGCCCCAGCACTGCGCGAGCACGGTTTGATCAATCCAGCGCGGCTAGCGCGGCGGGGTCGTTCTGATCGGCGGCGTCGGCGGTGAGAGTTTGCCCATTGACGCTCAGTCGGAGCGCCGCAGCAGATCCGCACGGTCGGAAGTTTCGACGAGGCCATGTTCGCCGACCTGGCCGCGCGACAATGCAAACACCACATACGGTTCGAGCGCGCGCAGCATGCATCGCGATCAGTCGCGCCGGCGGTTGGGGATGTCCCGGAGGATCGACTCGGACAGCAGCTGCGGGAGCCACCATACCAAGTAGAACTGTCCGGCGTCGTCGCTGGTTATGCGCGGTCTGGTGGGCGAGGGTCTTGTGTGCGGTGCGAGCAATCGGACGGCGCGCGACCAGCGCTTGTGAGGCCGGGAAGAGCAACCCGGCGATCAAAGCGCAGGATGCCCTTGAACCGCGTGCCATTGCGCACGGGACTGCTGAGCGCTGAAGCATCGCATCTCTCCTCATGGTGATATGATCGCGCCACTCTTATCGGTATCGGTTGATCGCGCGGCCGGTGGAATTCGCATTCTACTCGTCGATCAAGTCCTGGCCCGGAAACAGCGCCTCGGTGAAGCCGAATTGGGTCAGGTCGCGGATGCGTCGCGGGTAGAGAATCCCATCGAGATGGTCGACCTCGTGCTGCACGACGCGCGCATGGAAGTCGCTGACGGTTCGATCGATCTTTGGCCCATGGATCGAAGCCGGTATATCGCAAATGGCGATAGCGCGGCACGACGCCGCGCATGCCAGGGACCGACAGGCAGCCCTCCCACGCCTCGTCCTGTTCGGCATACGAGCGCCGTCATCACCGGGTTGATCAGCACGGTAAACGGAACAATTTCGGCATCGGGGTAGCGCGGGTTTTGGTCGACCCCGAAAATGACGACCCGCAGGCCGACACCGATTTGCGGTGCAGCAAGTCCAGCACCATTGAGATGTCGCATAGTGTCCTGCATATCGAGCAGCAGGGCGTCGAGTTCCGGCGTGCCGAAGGCCTGGACGGGCTCGCTGACCGCCAACAGCCGGGGGTCGCCCATCTTGAGAACGTCGCGTATTGCCATGGTTCCGGTTATCTTATCGGCCTTTTCCACGTGAGCCTATGCCTGGCCTTTTATACATAAAAACGTTCGGTTGCCAAATGAACGAGTACGATTCCGACAAAATGCGGGACGTGCTCGAAAATGCGCATGGCATGGCCCTGACCGACGACCCGGCGACGGCGGACGTTTTACTCGTGAACACCTGCTCGGTGCGCGAAAAGGCGCAGGAGAAAGTGTTCTCGCTGCTCGGGCAATGGCGTCTTCTGAAGCAGCAGCGGCCGCAGGTCGTCATCGGCGTGGGCGGGTGTGTCGCAAGCCAGGAGGGCGAGGGCATCACCTCTCGCGCACCTTTCGTCGACTTGGTATTCGGGCCCGCAGACGCTGCACCGCCTGCCCGACATGATTCGCGGATTGAAGGAAACCGGCCGTTCGCAGATCGACATCAGTTTTCCGGAAATCGAAAAATTCGACCGCTTGCCGGAGGCGCGCGCGAGCGGCGCGACCGCATTCGTGTCGATCATGGAAGGTTGCAGCAAGTACTGCAGCTTTTGCGTCGTCCCTTATACGCGCGGCGAAGAAGTCAGCCGGCCGTTCGAGCAGGTCATGCTGGAGGTTCGCCAGCTCGCCGCCAAGGGGGTCCGGGAGATCACGCTGCTCGGACAAAACGTCAACGCGTATGCAGGACCCATGGCGGAAGGGATGCGTGCCGACCTCGCAACCTTGATCCACAGCGTCGCCGCGGTCGACGGGGTCGAGCGCATCCGCTTTACGACCTCGCATCCGCTCGAATTCAACGAAAGTCTCATCGAGGCGTATCTGAATGTTCCAAAGCTCAATAATTTCCTGCATTTGCCGGTACAAAGCGGATCGGACCGCATACTTGCCGCGATGAAGCGCGGACATACGGTGCTCGAGTACAAGCAAAAATTGCGGCGGTTGCGGGCCGTGCGTCCCGATATCTGCATCTCGACCGACATCATCGTCGGTTTTCCGGGAGAGACCGACGCGGATTTCGCGGCAACGATGAATTTGGTCGAGGACGCAGGCTTCGATCAGTCCTTCACGTTCCTCTATAGCCGCCGGCCGGGCACTCCGGCCGCGGCACTCGCCGATGAGGTGGCGCCGGAAATCAAGCAACAGCGCTTGGCGACGCTGCAGCAGCGGCTCAATGCGCAAGCGCGCGCCATTTCCGAGTCGATGGTGGGAAGCACGCAGCGCGTGCTCGTCGAACGGCCGGCCAAGCGCGACCCGCGACAGCTTGCGGGGCGCACCGACAATAATCGCTGGGTCAATTTCGGCGCGGCGGGCGGCGAGCCGCGCTCCCTGATCAATCGCTTCGTCGACGTCGTCATCACCGAAGCGATGCCCAATTCGCTGCGCGGACGGCTCGTCGCAGAAGCGCCGTCGTGAGTTCGGTTCCATCTACGCGCGATGTCTTTCTCGACCCATCGGACAACGTGCGGCTGGTCGAATTGTGCGGCCCACTCGATGAGCATCTGCGACTGATCGAAACGCGCCTCGGCGTCGAAATCCGGCGCCGCGGCAATCGCTTTCAAATCGTTGGACCGGTGCTTGCGGGCAAGCGCGCCGAAGCGGTGCTGCAGAGCCTTTACGCGCGTGCCCAGCGCGAGCCTGTGGATGGCGAACGTGTGCACATCGCGCTGCAGGAGATGGGCATGGAGGGCGGTCCCGTGGACTCGGGCACGGCGGAATCCCCGGACGAACTCAAGGTGCACACTTCGCGCGGCGCGGTCCGCGCCCGCGGGCCCAACCAGACCGAATACCTCGTGAACGTGCGCACGCACGATCTGACTTTCGGCATCGGTCCGGCCGGCACCGGCAAAACGTATCTCGCCGTCGCGTGCGCGGTCGAAGCGCTGCAATCGGAGAAAGTCCGGCGCATCGTGCTCGTGCGGCCCGCGGTCGAGGCCGGCGAGCGACTGGGCTTTCTGCCGGGAGACTTGTCGCAAAAGGTCGACCCTTACCTGCGGCCGATGTACGACGCGCTCTATGAAATGATGGGCTTCGAGCGCGTCGCGAAGCTCATCGAGCGCAACGTCATCGAAGTGGCGCCGCTCGCCTTCATGCGCGGCCGCTCGCTCAACGACTCGTTCGTCATTCTCGACGAGGCTCAAAATACCACCAACGAGCAGATGAAGATGTTCCTGACGCGCATCGGCTTCGGATCCAAGGCCGTCGTCACCGGCGACATCACGCAGGTCGACCTGCCGAGCGCGAAACAATCGGGGCTGCGCACCGTCATCGAGATTTTGCGCGGCGTGCGCGGCATCGCCTTTACGATGTTCACTTCGCGCGACGTCGTGCGCCATCCTCTGGTGCAGCGGATCGTGCAGGCCTACGAGGCCAATTCCCCCGATCAGAGCACGTGAAGGCCGCCGGGGACAGGCTGGAGCTCGACGTGACCTATGCCGCGCGGCGCCCGTGGGCGCCGCGGCGCGCGCAATTCCGCCGCTGGGCCGCCGCCGCGCTCGAGGGCATGCCGCGCTCTGCCGCCCTGTCGATCCGCGTCGTCGGGAGCGCGCGCAGCCGCAGCCTCAACAAGCACTATCGGGGCAAGGACAAGGCGACCAACGTCCTGTCTTTTGCGGGGGCCGGTCGCCTGCCGGACGGGCGAGAGATCCTCGGCGAACTCGTGATTTGCGCTCCGGTCGTCGCGTCGGAAGCGCGCGCCCAGCTCAAAACGCGCGACCAGCATTGGGCCCATATGACGGTCCATGGGGTGCTGCACCTGTTAGGCCACGACCACGAACGCGCCCGCGAGGCCCGCGACATGGAGAAGATCGAGGTTCAAATCCTTGATCGGCTTGGATTTTCTGACCCCTACGCCTGATCGAGTATCCTGCTAGCTTATGTCCGAACAGCCACAAGGCGGCACCGGCCGCTGGTTAAAGCGAATTACCAAGTCGATGGCCGGCGAGCCCCGCGATCTTGCGGACCTCGTCGATGTGCTGCGGGCGGCGAGCGAGCGCGGTCTGTTCGACGGTGACGCGCTGGTCATGCTCGAGGGCGTCCTGTCGGTCGCCGACATGCAAGTCCGCGACATCATGGTGCCGCGCTCGCAAATGGTATTCGTGGAGCGCGACGAGCCGCCGGACCGGCTGGTCGCACTGGTCGTGGAGTCCGGGCATTCGCGCTTCCCGGTCATCGGCGAGGACCGGGATCAGATCCTCGGCATTTTGCTCGCCAAGGATCTGCTGAGATTGCACGCCGCCGGCGAGGAATCATTCGAGATTCGCGAATACATGCGGCCGGTGGTATTCGTTCCCGAAAGCAAGCGGCTCAACGTCTTGCTCAAGGAATTCAGGCGCAGCCACAATCACATCGCGATGGTCGTCGACGAATACGGGGGCGTATGCGGTTTGGTGACGATCGAAGACGTCATCGAGCAGATCGTCGGTGAAATCGACGATGAGCACGACGTCGAGGACGATCAGACGATTCGCCGTGAAGGTCCGCGTGAATTCACGGTGCACGCGCTGACCTCGATCGCGGATTTCAACCGCTATTTCGGCACCGAGCTGCCGGATGAGGAATTCGACACCATCAGCGGCTTGCTGATGCATGAATTCGGCCGTCTGCCGCGCCGCGGTGAGACCATCAAAATCGGTGAGCTGGAATTTCGAGTCGTGCGCGCCGACCGCCGGCGCATCGACATGCTGCGCGTCTTCACGCCAAGGGACGTCGAGGCGCCAAAACACGACGAGTCGGCTACTTGAGGCTCAGCATCCGCGGCGTCGGCGCCGCATTGCGCGCGCACGCATGCGGGCGCCTGCTGCTCTCGTTTGTAATCGGCGCCTCGCTCAATTTGAGCTTTGCACCCGTTGGTTGGTGGCTGCTCGCGATTCTCGCGCCGGCCGCGCTGTTTGCGCTGATTCGCGGGTTGCCGCCGCGGCGCGCCGCGATCGCCGGTGCGGCCTTCGGAGTGGGCCTGTTTTCCGTCGGTACCTACTGGCTCTACACCTGCATTCACGGTTTCGGTTTGGCGCCAATTTGGCTGACGCTGTTCTTGCAGGCCGCGCTGGTCGCGATCATGGCGAGTTATTCCGCGCTGCTGTGTTTCCTTGCGAACCGTTTCTGGCTCAAGGGCGGCGCGACGCGCGACTGGCTCGTGCTGCCCGCATTGTGGGTCTTGCTCGAGTGGCTCCGCGGTTGGCTGCTCAGCGGGTTTCCGTGGCTATCGATCGGCTACGCGTTCATCGATTCACCGCTGGCCGGCTGGGCGCCGCTATTCGGCGTCTACGGCATCACATGGGCGGCGGCCTGTGCGGCGGTCGCCATGCATGCACTGCTTGCGCCCGCCACCAGTGCGCTGCGACGAGGCGCGGCGCTCGTTGCGCTCGGCGCATTGTTCATCACGCCGACCCTGGCGGCACGCGTCGCGTGGACGCACCCCATCGGCGCGGCGTTTCCAATCGCGGCGGTGCAAGCGGCGATTCCGCAGGATCAAAAGTGGCTGGAGAACAATCGCGAAGCAACGATCTCGCGATATTCGGAGCTCACCGAGCAGGCCTGGGGGGCGCGGCTGATCGTCTGGCCTGAAGCGGCCCTCCCGGTGCTCGCCACCAGCATTCCGGATTACCTGCAGTGGCTGCAAGCCGCCGGGCGGCGACATGGCGCGGATTTTGCGATCGGCCTCGTGAACTACGACCCGGCCACGAGCCGGTATTTCAACGGTTTGCTCGTGCTCAGCGATTCCGGCGGTGGCTGGTACTACAAGCGACACCTGGTGCCGTTCGGGGAATATTTTCCGGTGCCGGGGTTCATTCGGTCGTGGATGCGCCTGATGAGCCTGCCGTTCGATGACTTGACCGCGGGCACCGAGTACCAGCCGCTCTTGAGGGCGGCCGGGCAAACGCTGGGTCTGACGATCTGCTATGAGGACGCCTACGGCAGCAGCCAATTGCAGGTCTTGCGCCAGGCAACGCTGCTCGTCAACGTCACGAACAACGCGTGGTACGGCGACTCTGCGGCCCCTCACCAGCACTTACAGATTTCGCGCGTACGCGCGCTCGAGGCCGGCCGCTACCTGATCCGGGCCGCGAACGACGGCATCACCGCGCTGATAGGTCCGCAAGGGCAGATCATCGCGCGCCTGCCGCAGTTCCAAGAGGCGGTGTTGCACGGCGAGGTGCAGCCGATGAGCGGACTCACGCCGTATGCGCGCTGGGGAAACTATCCGGTGGTCACCGGCGCCTGTCTGCTGCTCGCCTGGGGATTTTGGCGCCGCCGGCGCGGCGCCTGAATCAGGCCGTCGTGTTGATCGTGCCGCCGAGGCTATTCAGCGAGTTGCTGCCGTTGTTCTGCAGGTCGTTGAGCAGATTGGTCAAGAATGACTGCAACGCCGCAGATCCCGAAGTCGTGGCAGAGGTCGTGCCGGCCGTCGAAGTCGCGGCGGGTGTCGCGCTCGCAGCGGTGCTGCCGGTTGCGGTCGCGCTCGCGGAAGTGTTGCCGCCGAGCGCGCTGATCAGTTGCGTGAAGGCGTTATTGAGATTCGAAATCGCGCCCGCCGATAGACTCGACCCGGTCGTGCTCGTCACGATCTGACTGTTGCTGAGGTCCTTGATGAGGTCCTGGAGCGCGCCGATGAGGCCGTTTCGACCGTAGAGACTCGCTGCACTGCTGTTGGTGGGTCCTCCCGGCGCCGGCTGCGCAGTCGCCGTGCTTGCGGTGGTGGCGGGCGTCGCCGCAGATGGCGCGGAGGAAGCGGCGGTCGTACCCTGAGTCGCCGCAGCCGGTGCCGACGTGGCCGGGGCGGCGGCTGCCGCCGTCGCTGCCGCCGGTGTCGTCGAAGCCGTCGTTACCGGTGTCGCTGCCGCCGGTGTCGTCGAAGCCGTCGTTACCGGTGTCGCTGCCGCGGTTTGCGACGAGCGCTGACCATCGAATCGCGCGCCGTCATTGTCGCGGTGGTGCGGATTGCTCGCCTGCCGCAGAGCGCTGAACAAATCGTGGAGAAACGCCTGCAGGTCTTGCCCAAGGTTGGACCCGGACGTCGAATTCGTGCCGCTCGTGCTCGCGCTGCTCGTGGCTGCGCCGCTCGTGGTCGTGGTATTCGTATTCGCGGCAGCGCTCGTGCTGGCCGCGGCGCTCGTGCTGGCCGCGGCGCTCGTGCTCGCGACGCTCGTGCCTGCGGCGGCTCCGGTCGTACTGGCCGAGCCTGCTGCAGCCCCCGCGGTCGCGCTCGAGGTGCTCGACGCACCGTTCGACTGAGCCACCGCTTGGGTCAGGGCCTGAAGCAGGGCCGTGAACAGACTCGAACTTCCGCCGCCGGCGCTGGTGGGGGCAGTCGCGCCGGAGGATCCGGAGTAGCCGCGGTCGCCGCCGTGGTGATGAGCCCGGCGTGCATTCGGTCGAACCAGGTCGACGATCGACGCGATATTGGTTCCCTGATTGGCTGCAGAAACGGTGCTATTTGACATAATAATTTCCACTGTGCCGCATAAGTGGAATCCGTGTCGGCAGCGCTCCGGCAAACTTTAGGCATCGTCGAATCCAGCCTGGCATGGATCGTGCTTTGTCCTGAGGGAACCGCAACCGATGGACCCCAAATGCCCGAATTAGACGCTCACCAACAACGCCATGCCGATCGCGGGCGGCCAATGCGCGATGCCTGCGGCATCGCGCGGTCTGGTAGCGGCAGCAAGCGGCCAGGTCGGCCGCCTGCAGCGGCAAGCGCTTGCCGCGCCCGCTTCATTCGACGCGCGGCATCGCGCTTGCAACCGGATTTTTTCTAAGGAGACCCCATGTCGTTACTCGGAATTTCCACTCACGCTTCCCAATCGGCGGCACTGCAGCCCGTCAATTTTCTCGGACACAATCGCAAGAAGGTGTCGCCAGGGGATATCCAAAGCAGCGCAGGCAGCATTGGTCAAATTCCCGCCGGGGCCGGTCAGAACTTGCTGAGCAATGCGCTGCAGTCGCTCCAACAAGCGATCGGAACCCAGTCAGCCGGCGCGATTACCGCGGCAGGCGGCGCAACGTCGGCCGGGAGCGCAACGTCCGCCGGCGCTGCAGTCCCGGCCGCGCCGGCACCCGCCGCTTCCGACGTCAAGCAGCAGCTCAGTACCTTCCTGCACTCCCTGTTCCAGACACTGCGACAAGACGGTCTGGCGGGCAGCGCCGCAAGCACTACAAATAGCGCAAGCACCGCAAGTGCTGCGGGCGCGACGGCCGCGGCAACGCCGGCGGCTGCGACCGGCGCCGCGGGCGCGGGTGTCGGCCAGTACGCGGGCAGCCTCGAATCCTCGCTGCAAACCCTGATCCAGCAGCTGGGATCGAACGGCGCTTCGACGCCGGCGACCGCAAACCTCACGACGGCGTTCAATAACCTCGTGCAGGGCCTCAAAGCGAGCGGTGTCCAGTTGTCGGGTTCCGGCGCCGCGACCGCGCCCATCACGGCAAGTGCAACGAGTTCGCCCGCGGACCTGAAAAATTTCCTCGGAAATCTCATCCAGAATCTGCACCATAATGGCGTGCAGACGCCGGGATTACTCGGCGCGAGCGTTAACGCCCAGGTTTAGCGTCGACGTCAACGCGCATCGAGGATTCCCGCCGCGCCACCGGGAGTCTTCGATGCGCCTCTTCACGCGGCTTGCCCTCATTCTTGCCTCGAGCGCTTGTGCGGCGGGGATTGCGCCGGCTGCGCAGCAACCGCAATTATCGCTCGATGCGGCGAGTGCCGCGCGCTTCGCCGGCCTCGCGCTCAAGTGCCTGCATGATGAATATCCGAATCATGTTTCCTTGACCTTGGACAAGGACGCCGACGCGCGCCCGCCGCACGAACTGTACCCGGCATTCTATGGCTGTTATGACTGGCATTCGGACGTGCATGGGCACTGGCTACTGGTGCGCCTGCTGCGGCTGTCGCCGAATGCCGAATTTGCGCCGCAGGCGCGCGCGGAACTTGCCCGCAGCCTGACCGCCGAACACGTCGCCGGCGAGCTCGCGTCCCTGCAGCATGCGGGACGCGCATCCTTTGAGCGCCCCTACGGCCTCGCGTGGCTGCTGCAGCTGTCGGCGGAACTCGCCGAGTGGCCGGATCCGGACGCGGAGCGCTGGTCGCAGACACTGCAGCCGCTGCAAGGCGAAGCGGCGGCGCGCATCAAGAGCTGGATCCCCAAGCTGCATTACCCGATTCGCATCGGCGAACACGATCAAACCGCTTTTTCCTTCGGTTTGATCTGGGACTGGGCGGCGCGCAGCGGCGATGCCGAGATGCGTGCGCTGCTGGCGGACGCCGCCCGGCGCTTCTATTTGCAAGACCGCGACTGTCCGCTCGCCTACGAGCCGTCGGGCGAGGATTTCCTTTCGCCTTGTCTCGCCGAAGCCGATTTTCTGCGCCGCGTGCTCACGCAGCGCGAGTTCGGCGCCTGGCTCACGCGGTTCCTGCCCGGTGTCCCTCGCAGCGGCGCGCGCCGCTGGCTCGAGCCCGCGGTCGTGACCGATCGGTCCGATCCCAAGCTCGCGCACATCGACGGGTTGAACTTGAGCCGCGCCTGGATGCTCGAGGGCATCGCACACGGACTCGGCGGCAAGGATCCGCGCGTCGCCTCGCTACTGGCCGCGGCCCGGCGGCATCGCGACGCGGCGCTCCCCGCCGTCACCGGCGAGCATTACGAGGGCGGGCATTGGCTTGGAACCTTCGCGGTGTACCTGACGAGCGGGGCGGGGCTGGGTCCGCAATGAGGGGCGGGCCGTTGGCGCCGCAATCCGCGGTCGCTAGCGTTCGAACCGGCGTAAAATGCGGCTAGAGGACTTTAGGAGCAATACCATGGCCTTGGAGCTCAAATATCTCGCCTGGGTAACCGTGCTGACAGCGCTGCTATGGGTGCCCTACATCCTCAACATGATCATCGTGCGCGGAATCCGCGATGCGGTGGGCTATCCGGACAACCCCAAGCCGCTCGCGCCGTGGGCGCAGCGCCTGAAGGCCGCCCACTACAACGCGATCGAGAACCTCGTGGTATTCGCGACGCTCGTGCTCATCGCGGTAGCCGCCGGCGTGCACAAGCCGGCGATCGCCGGCGCCGCGCTCGTGTATTTCTGGGCGCGCGCCGCACACGCGGTTGCCTACACCTTGGCGGTTCCCTGGGTGCGCACCCTCGCGTTCACGGTCGGCGTCGGCTGCCAGTTCTGCGTCGCCTGGCTTATCCTCTGCTGAGCGCGTTCCGTGGAGCGCGCACCGTTCGATGCGCGCGCCCGGCGATCTATTTCGGCCGGCCCGAATAGCCGGCCGCGGTGCGCAGCGCATCGGCGTCCAGCAACTTGCCGTCGAGCATGACGACTCGTGTTTGACGCAGATCGCTGATGCGCGAGGAGGGGTCGCCTTCGACCAGCGCGAGGTCGGCGGTCTTGCCCACCTTGATCGAGCCGGTGTGCCCGTCCATTGCAACGAGCCTTGCCGGGACGATCGTGGCCGCTGCGAGCGCCTCGGCGTTGGTGAAGCCGGCGTCGGTATAGATTTCCAGCTCGCGGACGAGTTCGATGCCCGAGCCGTCCGTGCCCGCGACGATCGGGATGCCCGCCTTGTGCATGCGCCCGAGCAGTTGGACCATCTTGGCCCAGCTCGCGCGGAAGTCGGCGCGCGTCAAGTCCTTCGGCACGGCGAAGCCCCCGCTGCGAAAGCCGCGCTCGGTCGTCGGCGGCAAGGTTCCGACGAACGGTGCATAGGCCGGCGATAGGTCGCCGTTCTCGGGCACGTAGATGCTTTCGAACGCCACCATCGTGGGATCGCTGTAGATCTGCTTCTTGGCCATCGTCGCGACGATCGAGGTCATTGCCGGCCCGTCGAGATCGACATCCTTGCCGTAGCGGCCGGGACCCTCGAAGCGCATGATGCCGTTCGACACCGCGATCACACTGTCGGGCATCGCCTGCATGATGATCCAGTTGATGTGTGTGACTTCGTCGTAGCCGTCATTGATCGCATCGAGCGGCCGAATGCCCGCGGGGATGTGGCCATGGACATGCAGCCCGAGCTTGTGCGCTTCCGCGATGCTCGCCGGAAGCCATGCGGGATTGAAGGTCCCGTAGAACTTGATGCCGGTAAATCCGTTGGCCTTGGCCTTGTCGATGAGTTCGATCGCCTGCGCTTCGCTCGTTGCGACATTGGCGACCTGTGCGGTGTACGGACCTTTGCCGTCGATCAGCGACGAGGGATACACATGCGGAAACAGCAATTTGCCGGCCGCCGCGCGCGTGCGACGGTCGATCGTCAGCGTATCGCTGTTGCCGGGGTCGCGCACCGAGGTGACGCCCATCGACAATTCCTGCGGCCCGGTGAAATCGTCGCCGACGTGCATGTGACAATCCCACATGCCCGGAATCAAGGTCATGCCGCGGCCGTCGAACACTTTGGCGCCCGCCGGGACCTTGGTGCGCCCGGTTGCGCCGACGGCGACGATCAAGCCTTTGTCGACCACGACGGTTTGTCCGGTAACGAACCGCACGCGGTCGGCGTCGAACATGCGGACATTGACGAAGGCGACGGGCGCCGCAGGCACCGTGACCAGCGACTTGACGAGACTCGCGGTTTGCGACGCGAGCGCGGCGGCCTGCGCGTCCTGGATGCGCTGCTGCTCGCCGGCGTAGGCTTCCGGCAGCCATCCCAAGCCGAACGTGAACGCGAAGAACTTGTCCTTGCTGTCGGCCCACATCGGTAGCGGCGAATTGCTGATGCCGGTGATCGCCCACAGATTGATCGTTTGCCGGTCCGCGCCGCCGCCGACCTCGAGGCTCGTCAACTTGGCTGCATGGGCCTTGCCCCCGGGCAGCAAGTCGATCGACTTGTCGGGGCTCGCGAGCATGCGCTCGAGCAGCCAGGCGTTCGTGTCCATCGGACCGCCTTGCGGCGAATAAAACGCATGGCCGGTGTAAGCGGCGTTGCCCGCGTCGATCGGGCTGCGCCAACTCGCGGTGCCGGCCGCGATCTTGAACGTTTCGCCGGCGTCTCCCTGCGGGGTGACGCCGCGGATCGTCATCGCGGCTGGCATGCCGTCGGGCCCCGTTGTTCCGCTGTAGTCGATTTCCCAGACCTGGCCGCGTAGATTCATGCTCTCGCGCGCCATGCGGGTTCCGTCGGCGGTCACCCAGCTCCACGAGTCACCGTGCTTGCCGCCGGTCGACTCGATGACGAAGTGACGAGCGTCCGCGGGCGGTTTGGCGAGATCGGCGGCCGGCACCTGCGCGATCGCAGCCGACGAAATGACAGCGAGCACGCACCCCAGCAAATAGTTGCCTTTCATCAGCAATTCCCCCGGTGAAATCGGCGCCGTCTTCAGACTCGCACGGCAAGGTCGCGGATTGTGAGGGGGGCGAGGCGCCGTGGCAATACCGGCCGCGACTCGTGCGTTCAGCCGGCCGCGGCAGCGCGCAGGCGTCCCGCCGCGACTTCGGGCGTGATGTCTCGTTGCGGACCGGCCAGCATTTCGTAGCCGACCATGAATTTGCGCACCGTCGCCGAACGCAGCAAGGGCGGATAGAAATGCACGTGCAGATGGGTTTCCGAATGGTCACCGCCGTCGCAAGCCTGCTGATGCAGCCCCATCGTGTACGGGAACGAAACGTCGAACAGCGCGTCGAATTGCCTCGTCACGGATTTGAGCAGCTTCGCAAAGCCGTCCCGCGCCGCAGCCTCGATCTGCGCAAGCGAAGTCGCATGGAGGCGAGGCAGCATGAGCACCTCGAACGGCCAGGTCGCCCAGAACGGCACGACGGCGACGAAATGCTCGTTGGATGCGACCATGCGCTCCGCCAAATCGGCCTCGAGCGCCGCATAGTCGCAGAGCAGGCACGAGCCATGTTCGCTCTGGTAGCGGCGCTGGGCGAGCGTCTCCTTGATCATCTCGTCGGGGATCGTTTCATTGCCCCAAATCTGTCCGTGCGGATGCGGGTTGCTCGCACCCATGATCGCCCCGCGGTTTTCGAAAATCGTCACGGCGTTGATCCGCGGGTCGGAGCCGAGCTGCGCGTATTCGTCGGCCCAGGTGTCGATGACGCGGCGGATTGCGGCGTGCGGCATATTGCCGAGGCTGAGATTGTGGAGCGGTGAATAACAAACGACGCGGCAGCGGCCCGCTTCACTTTTTGCAACGAGCAGCCCGCTCTTGTTGTACTCGCCGCTCGGGGCATTCGGCAGCAGCGCGGAAAAGTCGTTGTCGAACACGAAGGTCGATTCGTAGTGGGGGTTTGAGACGCCGCCGGCGCGTGCATTGCCCGGACACAGGTAGCAGGTCGGGTCATATCCCGCCGATGCCGCTTCGCTGCGCGCCTCGGTCTGCCCCTGCCACGGCCGCACCGTGCGGTGCGGCGACACGAGCACCCACTCGCCGCTCAAGGGGTTGTAGCGTCGATGCGCATCGCTCTGCAGGTTCAAGTCGGTTCGCCTCATCGAATCACGCTCCAAGCGCCGCGGCTCCTTCGGCCGCCTCGCAAACGTAGATCTCGGGCCGGTGGCCGGTGGCCTGAAAATAGCGCTCGCGGATCGTCGCGGTGAACTGCGCGACTGCATCGGCGCGCACCAGATTCACCGTGCAGCCGCCGAACCCGCCGCCGGTCATGCGCGCGCCGTAGACCCCGTCAATGCTCCCGGCGAGCCGCACCATGAGATCGAGCTCGTCGCAGCTTACGGCAAAGTCATCGCGCAGGCTGCGATGCGAGGCGTCCATCAGCCGACCGAACTCGGCGAGATCGGTCGCGCCGAGTGCGGCCGCAGCCGCTTGAACGCGTCGATTTTCGCTGACCACATGCCGGCACCTTCGGTAAACCAGCGGATCGAGGTCGGACTCATGACGGTGCAGTTCGTCTTCCGAAACGTCGCGCAAGGCGTCGATGCCGGTCCGGTAGCGCGCCAGCGCGAGCACGCCGCGTTCGCATTCTTCGCGCCGCTGATTGTATTCGCCGCCGGCTAAGCGGTGCCGCACCATCGTATTGCAGATCACGATCTGCGCGCCGGCATCGGCCGCGTCGGCCGTGGGTCTCAACGGCACCAAGCGGTGCTCCAAGGATCGACAATCGATGAGTACGGCGTGTCCCGCGCGGCCGAACACCGAGGCGAATTGATCCATGATGCCGCAGCGCATGCCGACGTAGTCGTTCTCGGCGCGCTGACAAAGCTTCGCGAGCGCGAGTCTGTCGAGCGCCGGGTTGCCCGCGACCGCTGAGAGCGCCAGCGCGACGGAGACTTCGAGCGACGCCGAGGAGCTCAATCCGGATCCCAACGGCACTTCGCCGTGTATCAGCAGGTCCGCGCCCGAGAGCTCGGCGCCGTCGGCCTGTAATGCCCGCGCGACGCCGAGCACGTAATCGACCCAGTGCACGCCGCCGCCGCGCGCAATGGGGGATTCGCCCGCGCCGGGCAGCGCGAGCGTCAAGGTCTCCTGGTAGTTCGTGGATCGGACGCGCAGCTGCCGGTCGGCTCGCGCCGAAGCTGCGACGGTCGTGTAGAACGGAATCGCGGCCGGCAGCACGAAGCCCGCGTTGTAGTCGGTGTGCTCGCCGATCAAATTAACGCGGCCGGGCGCGCGAAACAGCCGCGGCGCGGCGGCGTATCGCCCGCGGAATTCCCTGCGCAAGGCATCGAGGTTTGTCATGGATGCGAGCCAATCTTACCGGGTCACGGCGCGAACACCCGCAGCATCGGTCCCTGCATGGCCGCCAACCCCCTTGCCTTCGTGCGAGCATGCGATTATGCAATCGATTGCAATCGAAGTACAGAGGCGATCGACGAGCTCGTGCGCCGAATCGCGACGGCCATCGGCGGCCACGGTCCGAGTGACGCCTGTTAGCATATCGAGATGACCGCACCAACGATGAAATGAACCATGACGGCCTCATTGTCGCTAGGGGGTGGCGGCGGCAATTGGCGGCTCGTATTGAGCGGCGATTGGACGCTCGCGGCGATCGCCTCGATTCAGGATCAGCTCGAGACCTTGCCCGCGACGCTCGAGGGGGATCTCGTCTGCGATTGGAGCGGCGCCAGAACTCCGGGCATCGCCTCCACTTGGGCTCTGCTCACCCGGCTCGCAGACCTCGGTCGCGGCAGATTGCGGATCCGGCACGAAGGCAATCCGCCGCATTTCCTGGAATTTCTGGAGAAATTGCAGCTCGATCAAGCGGCGGCCGGCGGCATCGCGCCGGCGCGACACCCGGCAATTCGCGAGATCGCCGCCGAAGTCGGCCGATGGACGCTGCGCCAGGGGCGCGGGGTGCGCGCATCGGTCGCGTTTTTCGGCCGGATCGTGTCGGTCTTCGGCGAAATGTTCACCCGACCGCGGGCGATGCGCATCTCATCGCTGGTGCGCCATACCCACGAGACCGGGATCACCGCGATACCGATCGTCGCGCTGATCGCATTCCTGATCAGCGTGATTGTCGCCTACATCGGAGCGCAGCAGTTGCGCCAATTCGGAGCCGACATCTATGTCGTCGACCTCGTGACGATCGCGGTGCTGCGCGAGTTGGGCGTGTTGCTCACCGCGATCATCGTCGCCGGCCGTTCCGGCAGTGCCTTCGCCGCGGAGATCGGCGTCATGCAGCTCAACGAGGAGACCGACGCGCTGCGCGCGATGGGCATGAATCCGATCGAATTATTGGTGATTCCGCGCGTTCTCGCACTCGTGATCGCCTTGCCGCTGCTCACGATCGTCGCCGACGCCATGGGGCTCGCCGGCGGAGCACTCCTGTCGCTCATCGAACTCAAAATTCCGCTGCCTGAATTCACCGAGCGCCTGCGCGAGGCGCTTTCACCGACGACCTTCTGGGCCGGCTTGATCAAAGCGCCGGTGTTCGCGGTGCTGATCGCGATGGTCGGCACCTATCGAGGCATGCAAGTCCGCGATAGCGCGCGCGAACTGGGCCGCCTCACGACGCTCGCGGTCGTGCAGTCGATTTTTCTCGTGATCCTGGCCGATGCCATTTTTGCGGTTGTCTATCAAAAGTTGGATTTCTGAATGGTCGATCGAAACTTCGATCCGGTGATTCGTGTGCGAGGGCTCGTCAACCGCTTCGGCGCGCAGGTGGTGCACGACGGTCTCGATCTCGAAGTGCGTCGTGGGGAGATCTTTGGGGTCGTCGGCGGCTCCGGCTCGGGCAAAACCGTGCTGCTCCGCTCGATACTGGGTTTGCATCGGCCCGACGCCGGTACCGTTGAAATGTATGGTACGAACGTCAAAACGCTTGCGGACGCCGATCGCCTCGAATTCGTCCAGAGTTACGGCGTGCTGTTCCAGAACGGGGCGCTGATCAGCTCCTTGAACGTCGCCGAGAACATCCAATTGCCGATACGCGAGTATCGCCCCTTGACCGAGGGTACGCTCGATGCGCTCGCCGGCCTGAATCTGCGCATGGTCGGGTTGCCGCTGGACACGGCCGCCAAAACCCCTTCGCAACTGTCGGGGGGCATGGTCAAGCGGGCCGCGCTTGCTCGAGCGCTCGCCCTCGAGCCGACGCTGCTGTTCCTCGACGAGCCCACCGCGGGCCTGGATCCGATTTCCGCCGCGGCCATCGATGAGCTACTGTTGTATCTGCATTCGCAATTGCAGCTGACCGTGGTCATGATTACGCACGACCTGAATACCCTGTTCCATACATGCAACCGGGTGGGCGTCATCATCGATCATCGGATGATCACGGATACGCTCGACGGTTTGATGCAGAATTCGAATCCCTGGATTCAGGAATATTTTCAAGGACCGCGCGCTCGGGCGGCGCAGGGGGAGCGGCATGGATAGGGACGCAAATTACGTCGCCGTCGGCGCGTTCGTCCTGTTGGTCATCGCGATGGCCGTCGCATTCGTATTTTGGTATACGAATCACGCTGATCGGCGCAGTTATCAGCGCTATGAAATCTATTTTCAGGGTTCGGT
This sequence comes from uncultured Gammaproteobacteria bacterium, assembly GCA_963782845.1. Lineage (GTDB taxonomy): Bacteria > Pseudomonadota > Gammaproteobacteria > Steroidobacterales > Steroidobacteraceae > Bog-1198. Next base: position 121,720 of record CAWALM010000009.1, read on the forward strand.
CAGCGGCCTCGCCAACGGCGCGCCGGTTCGCTATCTCGGCGTGAACGTCGGAACGGTCAAGCGCATGTCGGTCGACCTCGATCACCGCGACCGGGTGCTCGTGATCGCCGACATCGATTCCAAGATGCCGCTCGACAACCGCACGCTCGCCTCGCTGAACCTGCAGGGGGTCACGGGCTTGCTGTTCATCGACCTGCAGCTGGATCCGAATGCCGCGACGGCGGGACCGCTCGCCAAGGGCGCCGAATTCCCGTCCATTCGCTCGACGCCGTCCCAGTTCGACGTGTTGCTCAACAATCTTCCGGACCTGGCGGTTCGCATGGTCGGCGCGGTCGATCGATTCAATCGACTATTGGGCGACGCGAACATCAATGCGGTCAGAAAAACGCTCGAAAACGTCAGCCTGGCGAGCGAGCGCCTGCCGGCGACGGTACGCGGCTTGGAGGAGATGGCTGCCGACATGCGCGGTGCCGCGCATGAGGTCCACGATGCCGCCGACAGCCTTCAGTCGGTCACGGTCGGTGCCGCCCCGGACATCAAGGCGGCAGTCGCCAACATCCGTGAACTCACCGACAGTCTCGCCGCGACCTCGAAGCGCCTGGACCAGATCGTCGCCGACAGCGGCCCCGGGATCTCGAGTTTTTCGAGTCGGGGCCTGCCGGAACTCGAGCGCTTGCTGCGAGATACTCGCGCAGCCGCCCGCGACGTTCGCGACCTGTCGCGCTCCTTGAAACAAAATCCCTCCCAGCTCATCTACGAGCCGAATCGTCGCGGCCTGGAAGTGCCCCAATGAGCGTCCGAAGTCCTCTCGCCAGTGCCTCCTTGTTCGTGGCCGCGGCAATGACTCTCACGGCCTGCGGTTCCTTGTTTTCGAGCAAGGAGCCCGCGCCGTCGCTCTATTTGCTGTCGGTGAGCCCCGGGCAAGCGGGTGCCGAAATCGCGGCGGATCTCAGCATACTGAGGCCGCAAGTGCGTTCCGGCCTCGATACCGATCGGATTGCGGTTCTTTACGCGGACCGGCGCCTCGATTATTACGCGGTTGCGCGTTGGAGCGCGCCTCTCGACGAAGTCGTGCAAGATCTCGCCCTGCAATCATTTCGTACGCACGCGAGCTTGCGCAGCGTGAACAGCGAGGCATCGCCGTTCTCGGCCGGCTATTGGCTGCAAATCGAAGTGACGGATTTCCAGTCAGAATATACGGCCGCGGATGCCAATCCGACGATCCATGTGCATTTCTCGGCAACGCTCGGCAAGGCGAGCGACCGACATATCCTCGGCCGCTTCGAGGCCAATGCAGTCCAGCGTGCGTCCGATAATCGCCTGACGGCGATCGTCGGCGCCTATGAGCAGGCCGCCAACATGGCGCTATCGGAAATCGTGGCCGATACCACGCGCGCGCTCGGCGCCAAACCGTGATTGCGCTGCGACCCCGGGCTTCGGCACCGGGGTCACAGCCCCATACCGATCACTTGCCCGGCGATTGCGCCGCGGCGGTCACTTCACGAACCTTGACCATGGCGTTGTCGGTCGCAGCCTTCGTGCAATCCGCTGTCTTGTCGGCATCGATCGGATACTGGCGGTTCAGTTCCTGGCAGGCCTGTGCCGCTGCATCTTTGACCCGCTTTTCGAGTTCCATGACGCCGGCATGCGAGACGAGATCGAGACCCGCGTAGCTCACGCCATAGGATAGCGAGATGTCGACGATCGGAACCCCGGAACTGGTGCGGCCGACCTGATGTTTTTCGATGTTTCGCGAGGCCTGAACGGTCACTTCCTGGACCTGTTGTGCAAGCACGGCAGAGCCTGCGAAGGTGGCGGCGATCAGTCCGACCGCGAGTTTGGTAATGGTATTCATAAACGCGTTCCTCATTTTGTCCCCCGGGCAGCGCGCCATCGATGGCGTAGCAACCCACAGGCTAGGCTTTCGGCGTGCGGCCGCAATTCGTACTTCAGCACGAAGTACGTGGAAACTACCTAACGAACGGCAGGCGGCCCGCGTGACGAGGTCCTAAGGGGAGCGGCTCGCGCACCGACGCTCCGCGTAGGGGAACCACCAGGGCTTCGGCTCCAAGCGCTCTGCGAGCTGCAGTTGTTTCGCTCGGTGGATCGCATCGGCCGATTCGCCCGCGAGCAGGCGGCGGATCGCGCCGTGGCGCAGGCCGGTTAGGGGGTTCGCGCGGCGGGCGCCGAGCGGGTCGTTGATCGCAAAGGAGCCCGCCGGAACCGCATCCAGGGATTGCATTGCGGCCTGCGCGTTGCGCGTGTAGATCGACGCTCCCAATGCCGACTTGGATTCGGCGGCGAGCGCAAGCGCCTCGGCGAGGCCGGCGACCGGCGTTATCGTGATCACGGGACCCAGGATTTCCTCGCGCACCGGGACACTGCCGGGGCGCACGTTGGTCAGAATGGTCGGTTGGAAGAAATGGCCCGGCAGGCCCGACGGCCGGAACTCGCGTCCGCCGAGGATCAGCGTCGCGCCGTCGCGCAGCGTGCGCCCGACTTGATCCTCGACGCGGCGCGCGGCATCGCGTGAAATCAGCGGGCCGAGGTCGGTGGCCGGTTTGATCGGGTCGTCGACGTCGAGGAAGCCGACGCATTGGTGCATGCGCTCGACGAACTCGCCGACGATCGCGCGGGCGACGTAGATGTGCTTGCCGGTCGCGCAAGCCTGGCCCGCGTTCGTCAATCGATTCCAAGCGATCGCGGGTACGGTCACCTCGAGATCCGCATCCGCGCAAACGATCATCGCATCAACGCCGCCGAGTTCGAACTCGACCGGCACGCGCGCAGCGGCGATGATCTGCCGCCCGACCGCCGCGGTTCCGGTGAACACGACGCGATCCACGTGCGGGTGACTGCTGAGCGCAATCCCGGTCTGCGCTCCGCCGGTGACGAAGCGGACGACGCCCGCGGGCAGTAGGTCGAGGGACTCGGCAAGCGTCAGGCACGCGAGCGGATTCTGCGGCGGCGGCTTGCAAACGACCGTATCGCCCGCAAGGATCGACGGCGCGATGGCGGCGGCCGCCAGCAACAGCGGATAGTTGAACGGCACGATGGCGGCGACGACGCCGGCGGTGCGCGCGATCGGCGGCGCGCCTGCCGCGCAACACGCGAATACGGCGGCGACCGCGTCGATGCAATCGAGCGACTCGCATAGGGGCTTGCCGGACTCGCGCGTCAGCAGCGTCGCGAGTTCGCGTTCGCGCGCACGAATGCGCGCGGCGATCGCGCCGAGCAGCCTCGCGCGCGCCGCCGCCGGCAGGTCTTGCCATGGCGCCAGCGCCGTGCGCGCCAACGCGATGGCCGCGGATACGTCGTCGGGCCCGCTTTCGGGCACGCTGCCGAGCGGCTCCAGAGTGGCCGGATTTCGAATCTCATGCATGCCGCGAACACCTGCGTCGCCGCGTAAAACTGTCGTTATGATGCCTCAGCCCGCGTCGGCCGGAGCGGTTGGCAGCGTTCGCCCCCGGTGCATGTTCACGCCGCCGCGGCGCGTGCTCAATGTCTGAGTGCCGCCTCACCCCAGGTGACGATGGTGGCGGCGGATCCCCTGCCGATCTCGCGCGCGACCAGTTCGAGCGAGCTCACGCCGGGCAGCTTGGCGTCGAGCAGGAACGGCGCGTCGTTTGCGCCCAGTGCCGGCGATCGGGCCAGCAGCCGGCCATCGCCGTAAACCTCGAAGCGCAGCGTCGTCCCGCGCTCGAGGCTGCTGTCATCGATGCCGACCTGCGCGGAAAAGTGCGCGAATTGCCGATCCGCTTTGACTTGCAGCCGTGAATTCGCCAAGGCGCCGATGCCGGAGTCGTAACGTTTGCCGCGCAGGCGCAGTTGGTTGTTGTAGGGGGTCGAGTCGGCGCGCGGGCCGCCCCAGCCGGCGAGTGCGGGCCGCGGGCCGGAGCCGCGAGTCGAGTCATCGCCCATTCCCACCGGCCTGTGAATCTGCGGATCGGCTTGCAGCGCGCGAATTCCGTCCGCAGCAACGTAGATCCGCGCCGGCATCTCCGACAGATAGATTCCGTCGGCGAGCAGCGGCCGACCCGTGACGCGCAGGATCACGGATGCGCGCGGCGCAACGGGAATTGCGGCCTCGTCGGTGAACGCCGGCAAGTCTTTGCGCAGCCAGAGGTCCCTCACGGCAATCGGCGTTCCCGATTGGAACTTCAAATGTGCGGCCGTGAGCTTGACGTCGACCGGTTCGGTCCCGCGGTTGAAAATGACGACCGCCTTCTCGTCGCGCTCCGCCAATTGTTTGACGATGATCTGCAGATCATCGCTGGTGTAGGCGAGCACCCCCTGGTTGCCGGCCGGATCCTGATTGACGGCCACGATCTCCGGCGCACCCAGGATGTCGAGCAGTTCCTTGGGCGCTTGCCGGAGATCGTAGCCGATGATCAGCGGCGCATCGACGACGGCCCACAGCGCGAAATGGCTGCGCGCCTCGACGAGGTGATTGACGTCGAAGCCGCCCTGGCCGACGTAGAGCATGTCCGGATCGTTCCAGTGCCCCGGCCCCGAATACAGCTCCCGTGTCACGACCGAATCGAAGTTGGCGAGCATGCGGGTCCAGCGCGGCTCGATGTCGTCGCTGGTGCGCCAGAGGTTGCCGGTATCACGTCCCCAGGCCCGCACGTTGGCAGTGCCCCAGTTGCAAATCGAGAACACAAAGTCCCCTGCGGGGCGCACTCGGATCAGCGCGTCGCGCACCTCGCCGTACAGGGCGCGGATGTCAGAGACACGCGTTTGGTTGACCGAGTCGGAAACGACGTAAGCCGGGAACGGCCGGAATCGCCCGGCTTGGACCGAGGGCTTGTCGGGACTGAAGGCGTTGAGCCCGCAGCCGTCGACCTTGATGTAGTCGAAGCCCCACTCCTGGAAGTACAGAGCGAGATCCTGTGCGACGTGGTCGTAGAGACCCACCTCGCGTTCGGCGACGGTGCCGGTCGGCAGCAGCGAGTCGGGCTCCGGATACCCTTGCGAGCACGCGTTGCGCCCGATGTCCGAGTAGATGCCGGCCTTGAGCCCGAGCCCATGCAGCCGATCGACGAGCGGCCTGAAGCTCGTTTGTTCGGGATCGGATCCCTGGGCGCTCGGGAAAATGCTGGTGCGTATGACCATGCGTCCATCGGGCTGGCGGCGCTTTTGCCACCAGCCATCGTCGATATTGATGTAGCGGTATCCGAGCTCGCGTAGGCCGGAATCCACGATGGCTTGCGCCGAGCCGATCAGCTTCGCCTCGTCGATCTGGGTGTGAAACGCATTCCAGCTGTTCCAGCCCATCGGCGGCAGCGCCGCGTCACCGAACGAAGCTCCCATCCAACGACCGGTTGGCTCGAGCGGGCCGGGCGAGCCGCCGACGGCAATCGTCGGACCGCCGCTCAGAGCGCACAGGACACCCGAGGCGGTCAGCGCACGAAACAACTGCTTCATAGTCATCTCCGCGACGCGGTGTTCAGGCCGCGCTCTCCAGCGTGCGGCGCACTGTAGCAGAAGGGCCGGGACGCGGGCGCGTTCGCCCGGGCCCTGTCGCGCGCGAGCTCAATATTTCAAAGTCAAGTTGGCGACGCTGTTGAACCAGCGCGACAGCGCCGCGATATGGGTCAACGATTTGAATTGCGGGTTGAGGCGTCTGCAATCGATTGCAAGTTCGAGAGTCACGACATGGGTCGCCGTCTCGTCAACGGCTTGCCGGCTGCGAGCGTGGGGTTGTTATCATGACGGCCCACCGCCCACGCTCCGCGAAAGTTCCTATGTCACGACAGACTGCCCGCAGCCGCAGCGCCAAGACGAGCAAGCCGATCAAGACGCCAGGTCCCGCGCCGAACAACCGCAAGCTGCAGATGGAAGACATCGCGCGGCTCGCGGGCGTCTCGGTGTCGACGGTCTCGAGGGCACTCAATCATAGTTCCTTGGTGAACGAAGAGACGCGCACCCGCATCGCCGAACTCGCGCGTTCGCTCAATTACTCGATCAATGTCGGCGCGAGCAACCTTCGGCTGCAGCGCAATCAAACCGTAGCGGTCGTGGTTCCATATGACGCCAAAACGCGTCAGCACATTTCCGATCCGTTCTTCGTCAGCATCCTCGGCAGCCTCGCGGATGCGCTGACCGATCGCGGCTATGACATGTTGTTGTCGCGAGTCGATGCCGAGAGGCTCGACCTCGCCGCACAGCTCGAGGCCTCGGGGCGGGCCATCGGGGTCATCTTGATCGGGCAGTGGCACCACCATGACCAGCTCAACGAGCTCGCGGCCCGGCATATCCCGATCGTCGTATGGGGCGCGCGTCTGCCGCAGCAGATCTATTGCACGATCGGCAGCGACAACATCACCGGCGGCATGCTCGCCACTGAACACCTGATCAGCACCGGCCGGCGCAATATCGCCTTCTTCGGGGACCCGGAACTGCCCGAGGTAGGGCACCGTCATGAGGGCTACCGCCGCGCGCTCAAAGAGCATTCGATCGCCTACGAATCGCGACTCGTGCGCCCCACGGCCTTCGCCGAGGGCAGCGCGCGACGCGCGGTCGAGGAGATGATCGAGGAGAAGGTCCGCTTCGACGCGATTTTCGCCAGCAGCGACTTGCTTGCCATGCGAGCCGTGCGCACCTTGCGCGAACGCGGCCTGCTGGTGCCCGCCGATGTGGCTGTGGTCGGTTACGACGACATCGAGCTCGCCCAATATTTCCATCCCTCGCTCACGACCATCCGGCAGCCCATCGACAAGGGCGGCGAAGCGCTGGTCGATGCGCTGCTGGGCATCATTGCAGGCCGGCACCCGAGCCCCCTGATGCTGCCCACCGAGTTGATCGTGCGCGAAAGCAGCGCGCCGCGCCCCCGCGACCCGTAATGGCGGGTCCCGGCCAGCGATATTTGCATTGTCCTTCGCAATCGATTGTACTGTTGCAAAGCGGGGAGTCCGAAATGCAGCAAAGTCCGGTGGCCGGTTCGGCCGAGGTCCTCGCGGCGACCAACGTCGCCCCGATCCGGTGGCTGACCTATTTGATATTCATGATGTTCGCGATGACGACCGATTCGGTCGGCGTCATCATCCCGCAGATCATCCGCCAGTTTGGCCTGAGCATGGCGCAGGCGGCGTCCTTTCAATACGCGACGATGATCGGGATTGCGGGCGCCGGCCTTCTGCTCGGATTCCTCGCCGACAAGATCGGTCGCAAACGATCGATCATGCTCGGCCTCGCGCTGTTCACGCTCAACTCCTACCTGTTCGCGATCGGCCACGCGGTGGCGTTCTTCATTGCGCTGCTGTTGGTGTCGGGCTGCGCAATCGGGATCTTCAAGACGGGTGCGCTCGCCCTGATCGGCGACATTTCCAGCTCCACGAAGCAGCACACGTCGATCATGAACATGGTCGAAGGATTCTTCGGGGTCGGCGCGATCATCGGCCCCGCGATCGTGGCCCGCCTGCTCACGGCCGGCCTGTCGTGGCAGTGGCTCTACGTGATCGTCGGTACCGTGTGCGCGTCGCTGATCGTGATTGCCGCGCTGCTGCGCTATCCGGCCGTGCAACAAGTTTCGGCGCAGCCGATCGACCTGCGGCGCACCTTGGCCATGATGAAAAACCCGTATGCCCTGGGATTCAGCCTCGGTGCTTTTTTCTACGTCGCGACGGAATGCGCGATTTACGTGTGGATGCCGACGCTGCTGCAGGGTTACCGCGGGCCGGCGCTGCCGGTCGCGACCTACGCGATTTCGATTTTCTTCGTGCTGCGCGCGGCTGGACGCTTTCTCGGCGCTTGGCTGCTCGCGCATTTCAATTGGTCGGCGACTCTGACGCTCTCGAGTCTGGCGATATTCGCCTGCTTTCTCGCAAGCGCGATCGGCGGTTCCGCAGTGGCCGTCTATTCGTTGCCGCTGACCGGCCTTTTCATGTCGGTGATATATCCGACGCTCAATTCCAAGGGGATCAGCTGTTTTCACCGCTCGCAGCACGGGACCGTCGCCGGCGTGATTCTGTTCTTCACGTGCGCGGGCGCGGCACTCGGTCCTCTGGCGATGGGCGCGGTCAGCGATGCGTTCGGACACGCGCGCTACGGATTCGTGTTGGCGACGGTCTATTCCGCGGTACTTTGCGCGGGGCTCGCGGCGAACTGGATTTTCAATCCGGCGCGCAACCAGTTGTCCGATCGGGATTCCGCCGACTATGCCGCCGCCCCCTCCGGCGGCTGAAGCGGCTCGCGTGAGCCGATTATCGGCCGGCTACGTGGCCGCTTGCCGAGCATCGAATACCGCGGCCGGCCGCATCGCATGCGGTTCGGCGAGGCCGCCCGCGACGGACAGCGGATCGAACAGCGCGACCTGATCGCAAATCCGCTGCTGAGGTGGCGGCAGCGAGCGGTCGGTGAGCAGCGCCATCAGGCTGGCATTGGTCGCGTTGACGGCATCGAACGGCGTACCGTGTCGCGACCCGCGCACCACGACGAATCTGGCGCCGAGCCGCCGCGCGAGCGCGCGTTTCTCGGCGAGCGGCGTGTAATCGTTCTCGGCGGCGATGACCAGGATCTTGCTGCGTAGGCGATGCAGCCGGTCGATCGCCGTCCACCCGAGCAATGCCCGCGCACTCTCGAGGTAGGAGCGCGCGGGCACCGCACTCACCGCGGCGGCGGCGCGCTCACGCAGGCTTCGCTGCCAAGGCATCGGAAACAGCCGATTCGCCGCGAAGCGCGCAACGCGATGCATTCCGATGAGCGGCACGAGGATCATGGTCAAGCCCGCCTCCAACCACTTGCGCCAGTGGTCCAGGCGGTAGCTCGCGAGGCTGTTGATGAGCGCCAGCCGTCGCACGCCGTGCGGGCGCTGCAAAGCCATCTCCAATCCCACGGCGCCGCCGAGCGAGAACCCGACGATGTTGACGCGCGGTTCGCTCAGGTGATCGAGCAGTGCCCAAAGTGACGCCGCGAATTCGGCGATGCTGCAACCTGCGGCCGGCGGCGGGCTCAGGCCGCTGCCGGGTAGGTCCGGAACGATGACACGGAAGCGCGCTTCGAGCGCCGCGACTTGCAGCCCCCAATCGGCGCCGCTCGACCCAAGACCGTGAATCAGCAACAGCGGCTCCCCGCGCCCGCGCTCGAGGTAGTGGATCGAGCGGTCCGTTTCACAGAATATCGGCATCGGCGTGGCGTCCCTTTTATCGCGTCATGGTGTTAGACGCGCGAGAGGCCAAATCGTTGACTCGCTGGTCCGCTTGGCAGACGCTTCGGCGGCCGCGAGGCGCGCGGCGCAGCGTGCCGGTCGGCGCCAAACGCGGATAAGCGCCTAATTGCGGGTGGATATTATAATTTCTTCATCTTCACGCCGTGGACGAGGCGCCACGAAAAGAGGCCGATTGTCTTGTGGAAATGCTGCCGAGCGCCGCGTGCAGCCCATCGATTGCGGGGGCGTTGCCGCCACTGCCGACGCGCGAATGTGATGGTCGGAACGGGCCAAGCCACCGGCTTCGATGCGCTCTGCGCGCGAGCATTGGCGCTGGGGCTCGCGGTGCGCGGCGCGTTCCATCCCGAGCCCGCCGAATTCGATTCGCGGCTACCGGGCGCCTCCGCGGGCACGATCGTCCTATTGGGCTTCACGGGTAGCTTGCAATGGGAATTCTTTCGGCGCTCGGCCGAAGCCGGCGACGCCATGGCGAATCCGCTCGACCGCTGGTCTCGGCGGGTGATCGGCGCGCTCGCGCGCCAGTTCGGCGCGTTCGATTTCTATCCGAGCGGAACCACCCCGCCGTTGCCGTTCCAGCAGCTCGCGGCGCGTTGCGAGCCCGTGCACCCGAGCCCGATCGGCTTGTCGATTCATCCCCGATGGGGTCTCTGGCACGCTTATCGCGGCGGGCTCGTGCTGCCGGATCGAATCGAGTTGCCGAGCGCCGCACGGTCGGCCAGTCCATGTGCGGGCTGTGCTGCCAAACCCTGCTTGTCGGCATGTCCGGTCGATGCGTTCGGCGCAGCGGGGTTCGATGCGAAAGCCTGCGTCGACCACGTGAGCAGCGCCGCCGGCGCTGACTGCCGCGAACGCGGCTGTCTTGCACGCCGGGCCTGCCCGGCCGGAGATCGATATCGTTACGTGCCGGAACAAGCGCGTTTCCATATGCGGGCCTACTTGGATTCGGTGCGCCGGCCTGTGAAAACGTGATAGTTTGTTGCCGTTCGTCGAGATCATCTCCAGCGTCTTGCGCGATGCATCTCAGGAGGAAGAGAAAGTCATTGACGCAATCCGCACCGGCACGATGATTGCGCTGATTCTGATCGGCGTCGCTCTCGTAGCGATTGCCGCGCTACTCGCGCTGCTGCTGCAGCGATCACGGCGTGAACTCGCGGAAATCAGGGAGAGCGAATCGCGCCTGCGGTTTGCCGTCGATGTCTCCCACATCGGCGTATTCGACCGCAATCACATCACGGGCGAGATCTACCGCTCGCCCGAGCTTTACCGCCAGTTGGGATTCGCGGCCAATGGTCGCGGAACCATCGAGGAATTCGTCGAGCAGGTGCATCCGGAGGACCGAGGCGCGGTCCTCGCATCGATTCAACACGCACACGATCCGCAGGGTTCCGGCAAATTCGCGTTTCAATTCCGCATCGTCGGCTCCGACGGCACCGTGCGGTGGGTCGATGTACGCTCCTTGACGATTTTCGAAGGGGAGGGCGCTTCGCGGCGCGCGCATCATACGATCGGAACGGTGGCCGATTTTACCGAGCGCCGCCGTGCCGATGAGGCGCTGCGTCAGAACGGCGAGCGGCTCCGGCAGGTGCTGCGCGTCTCGCATATCGGAGTCTTCGACCACGAACATGAGAGCGACCAAATCTACTGGTCGCGGGAGCTGCGCGAAACCTACGGCTTCTCCGCCGACGAGCCGGTGACGCTCGACGAGATTCTTTCCCGCGCTCACCCCGACGATCGCGCGATGGTCGGGATCGCGGTAGCGCGTGCGCATGATCCGACCGGCGACGGATACTTCGATATCGAGCACCGGATCGTCCGCCGCGACGGCCAGGTCCGTTGGCTGGTCACGCGATCGCGCACGCTGTTTTCCGCCGACAGTCTCGAGCCGCGACCGATCCGTACCGTCGGCGCGGTGCTCGATGTGACGGATCGACAGCAGTCCGAGCGCGAACTGCGCCGGCGAGAACAGATCCACAGCGCCGTGGTGAGCCAGTCCGCCGAAGGGATCGCGCTCGTCGACCGGGAGACGCTGCGCTTCGTCGAATTCAACGACGCGGCCTGCGCAATGCTTCGATATTCGCGCGATGAGTTCGCGGCACTGAGGTTTCCCGAACTCGCGCCGAACACGGCGGCGGCGCAGCGAATTCCGGAGCTGATCGCCGCTTCCTCGGCGGGCGGCGACTTTGGGCTCACCGAGCTGAGACGACGCGACGGGTCGCTGTTGCCCGTGTGGCTGACGAGCCGATCGGTGATGCACCAAGACCGCGTGTATCTCGCGATCGTATGGCGCGACACGACGGAACGCGGGAAGGTCGATCGCGTGAATCGCCAGCTCGCCTCGTTGGTGCAGCGGGCACAGGTGTTGATCGCAGTCACGACCCTCGACAGCCGGCCGGAGTTCATCAACGGTTTCGGCCGCACCATGATCGGCATCGGGCCGACTCAAAGCCTCGAGGGCGCCGGACTCGAGGAGTTTGCCGACGCCGTCGATCGTGATCGAGTTGCTCGGGAAATATTGCCGACGGTCCTCGAGAGCGGGCGCTGGTCCGGTGAACTGAACTTTCGGCGACTGACCGACGGCGCGGCCATCCCGACCTTGAGCGAGATTTTTCGAATCGACGACATCAATGGCCAACCGATGAACATCGCAGCCGTGAGCCGCGATATCTCCGAGCTCAAGAAGGCCGAGATCGAGTTGCGGCGCCTCAACAGCGTGCACCTTGCGCTTTCGCATACCAACCAGGCGATCGCGCGCTTTCGAACCGAGGGCGAGCTCTTTGCGCGCATCTGCGACATCGTCGTCGAGGACGGCGGATTCGCGCTGGCGTGGATCGGGATGCTCCAGCCCGATGGGTTCTTGCGAGTCGTTTCCGCCGCCGGCCCGGCGAGTTCCTACGTGGATGGTCTGCGGCTGTCGGCCGACGAGCAGGTCGATGCGGGACGCGGCCCCGCCGGCCATGCGCTTCGATCCGGGATGCACGTGATCGTCAACGATGTCGCAACGAGCGACCTGTTGGCGCCCTGGCGGCAGCGCACCCAAAGCTTCGGCATCCGCTCGTCCGGCGCATTTCCGCTGCTTCGGTCCGGCCGCGTGATCGGCATCCTCAGTGTGCACAGTTCCGTGCCCCAGCATTTCGGCGAACGCGAGATTTCCCTGCTCGACGACATGGCAGCCGACATTTCGTTCGGCCTCGAGAGCCTGCATCGGGCCACAGCGCTCGATCGCAGCCTCGAAATGATCCGCGACATCGAGGCGACGGTTCGTGTAGGCGCGATCCGGCTGATGTTGCCCGACTGGTCGCTGTGGTGGTCGGAGGGCACGCCCGTCGTTCTTGGATTGCGCGCGGCCACGGCCGCCGATCGCGAGTCGTTCGAGGCGGCCTTCGATGACGATATCGCGCTCATCCTGATCGTCGCGCTCGAGGAGGCTGCGCAAAGCGGCAATGCGATCGACATCGACCTGCCGCTGCGAGTCGGTGCGCGCCCAAGCGGCTGGATTCGGCTGTACGGCGTGCCGAAGCGCAGCGACGGCGGCAGAACGGAAATCAGTTGCACGCTGCAAGACATCAGCGAACGCAAGCGGCTCGAAGCCGAACTGCTGGGGGCCGCGGATGCAGAACGGCGTCGCCTCGCGTCGGAGCTGCACGACAATCTAGGGCAGCTGCTGTGCGGCGCGTCGCTGCTGCTCGCCTCCGTCGCTCACGATGCCGTGGCGTCGGGATCCGCGCTATCCGAGAAAATCGCGACGACGACATCGGCGATGAACGAGGCGATGCAGGTGTGCCGCAGCTTGGCGCACGGCGCCGCGCCGATCGTCGAGGGTGGTTTGTCGGCGGCGCTGCGAGAACTCGCGGCGCGTACCGCGCTGACAGGTGTCGCCTGCGTTGCGGTCGTCTCGGATTCCGTGAACACGTTCATTACCGGAGCGAGTGCGCTCGAATTGTATCGGATCGCACAAGAAGGGATCACGAACGCACTCAAGCATGCACGCTGCCGCAAGATCGAAATTCGGCTCGTGCTGCGGGAGATGGCGCTCGAGCTGTCGATTCACGACGACGGCGCAGGCTTCGACCCAGCGAAGCAGCGCAGCACCGAAGGGATCGGGCTGCGGACCATGCGCTATCGGGCCGCACGAGCCGGCGGTACCTTGGAGTTCAGGTCGGGTGCCGGACAAGGTACGACCCTGCGTGTGCTCGTTCCGCTGTTCGGGGGTGCCGCTAAAACGGGGCGAATCGGCGCTTGAGTCGTGCGTGCAGGACAGCGCCTGCACGCGATCGCCGATGGAATAGTTGCCAACCAGAACATTCCGGCCTATCGTTTTTGGGGTCGGCTGATTGGGAACGCAGCGCTGCTGAAAGCTCCGGTGCTTCCGATGACGAATACGAAATTCGATGCGTTCTAATGATCGCCAAATGCCTGGCGTCCGCGCATTGCCGTCGCCTTGCATGGTCGTAACGGAGGGTGTCAAGATGCACCGTTCATCTCAAATCGCCGGCCTGCTGGGCGCAATGGCCGCTGCTTTGATTCAGTCCTCGCAGGCAGCGGATGCCGTGAATGTTGCTCCGGTCACGTTGTCGCCGTCGTTGATGAAACGCATGCACGATAGCTTTGGAGATCGCGAGATACCCGCATTGCAGAAGCTGGTAGCGGATGCGGTGCACAAGCAAATGGGATCCGGCGCCTGTGGCAAAGCCGCCAACATCCAAATTCAGATTGAGGACGCGACCCCGACCCATCCGACGCGCTGGCAAATGGAAAATGATCCCTCGCTCGATTTTCTGTACTCCAAATCGGTCGGCGGCGCCGAACTCACGGGCCGGTTGCTCGGTGCGGACGGCCGGGCGCTCACGACGGTCGCCTACCGGCGCTTTGCGCCCGATATCTACCGCATTTCGATGGCCGCCGATCCTTGGGCCGACGCACAGGTCACGGTGGATCGATTTGCATCTAAGCTCATCGGCGCATGCCGCGCACAAGAGGCGGCTCGCGGTCCCGGCTAGCGCGAGCGGTTGAACACGAGCGGATTGCCGATCTTGCGCGCCGTGTCCACGCTACAGGCGCGCTCGCCGAGATGCGCGGCGAGCCGCGGGCAGCGCAGCGCCAGTTGTTCCAAACGGATGTTGGCCGGTATGCGCGTATGGGCGACGCAGACAGCTCCGTGCTCGTCCCAGGCCGCTTCGAATGGGAATACCTGCTGGGTCTCCGGGTTTTCGATGCCGATGTCGTCGAACACGTCGATCGGCGTGCCGTTGAGAGTCGTGGCCGAGTCGTTGCCGCAATAGTCCGCGCGCACCATGTGAACGCAGGCTTCGTGATACCGGATCAAGGCGGTGCCATCCACAAGGGTCTTCCACGGTTTGTATCCGAATCGCACGCATTTCGCGAGCGCGCCGCTCGTGCAGGCCAGAGTCAGACCCTCTGCGGAAACGCGATGACCGGTGTTGTCCCATTTTCCCTGCAGCGGGAACGCGTCTGGGTTGCCATCCGGGTCGCTATCGCAGGCCGGGTTCCAGTCGCCGGAGCCGCTGTCTCGTGTGCTGATGCGATACAGCAAGATCTCTCCGGACTCGTCGCGCGGATCGGGCCTGACGCTGTCGATGCGCACCGATCGTATGCCGATTCCCGCGAGATCAAGTTCCAGCACCGCGCCGACAAGTTCCGCGGTGCGTAGTATCTTGCCGCTCTGCAGGCTCACTTGAATCGTCGTGCCGATGACCTCGGTGGATTTGAGTTGGTCCGGCAAGGCGCGGTTTGCCGAACAGATTCCAACCGCCATTACCCAGAGGCCGATCAGCGCCTTGGGCAACGGCCTTGCTCGCGTGCTCGCGGCCTCGCCAGGTGGCAGCCCGGACACGCGCGATCTGGTTCCTATTGCGAAATCCTTTCGCCGTTCGGCAGCGTGATGCCGACGAGGTCTGCGGATCCCGCGACCAACCCGGCACCGCTCGGCGGATCGGCCAACGCGGCGTTCAGTGCGGAGCCGTTGAGGCGGATGGCATTGAGGCGGATGGCATTGAGGCGGATGGCATTGAGCTTGAACCCATTGAGCTCGACGCCATGATGACCGGCGCTGAAACGCGGTTCGGCGATGGATTTCGGCAGAGCCAAAATGAGCGCGCAGGCGCACAGCGCGAATAGGGTCGAATATCGAAACTGCCGACCGGTCTCTTCGAGTCCATGAGTCGCTGGTATTTGCAGGTTCATCGTCTAGCCTTCCTAGGGTTGCTGTAGAAATTGCAGGTTCCTAAGCCCTAATTGCGTAAAGGACCCGCATTTCCCTTCATTGGTTGGAAAGTTTTTCCCTGGCGAGGGCGCCGCCAGTACGCGGGCGCGGCGACCACTTCTCGACGACGCTCGTGTAGGCGGCGGCGACCTGCGCCATCATGCCCTCCTTGGCGAGCAACCGTGCGAGGGTCGCCCGGCGATAGCGCCAATTCTTCCAGGCATCATCGGGCCACGCGTCCTGCCGGGCGCGCTCGGCCGCCGCCGTGTAGAGCGTAAAGGCGTTCAACAGTTCAGCGTTCTTCATCGACGGATCCGATTGCGCGAGCGCACGGGTCTCGTCGCTTTCCGCAAAGCGCGCGAGCGCATTGGGCTCGCCGGCGTCGGCGGCTTTCTGATACCAGAGCCAGGCCTGCGCAGCGTTTGCCCGAATGCCGCGGACTCCCGATACCGCAGAATCCGCGAGGCCCAGTTCGTTCAACCGGCCGATCCTGAACGCCGCGATCGGGACGCCGTCCTGCCAGGCTCGTTCGTAGAGCGAGACGGCCCGCCCGGGATCGAAGCTGCGATCCGATGCATCGAGCAGCCGATCCGCCAGATCGACCGCGGCGGCCCGGTAGCCGCGCGCCGCTGCGGTCTCGAATTCCCGGCGCGCACCATCGAGATCGCCTTGCGCGAGCAGCGCCCGGCCCATTTGAAAATCCGTTCGCGCCGGGTGCTCCTGTTTCGCGCTGTCGCGGCCGCAAGCGGGGTTTGCAATATTGGCCGTGATGGCTTCCTGCAGTACGCCCGGCGCCGCGCGATCGGGATCGTAGACCGCGGCGGCGGCCTGATCGCAGGCGGATGACTCGCCTGACCAAACTCGCGCATGTGCATCGGCAGGCAGGCCGAGCTGCGTTCGATCAAGGTCGCTCAGCGGGTCGGTCTCGGCCGCGGACTCCCAAACGATCTGGGCCGCAAGATCTGCCGGCACCGTTGCATCCCAGATCCGCGCGGTCTTGTCGTCCGCGGCGGTAACGATCTGCGTGCCGTCGGGCGAATAGGACGCAGAATTCGCAGCGCCGCGGTGGCCGGAGAGCAGCACGAGCTGCGAGCCCGTGTGCGCATCCCAGATTCGAGCGGCGTTGTCGCGCGACGCAGTGACGACTCGACTGCCGTCAGGCGAAAATGCCGCGGAGCGCTGCCGTACGCCTGGTACCAGCAGGATTGCGAGCTGTGCACCGGAGCCGGCGTCCCAGATCCGCGCACTGCCGTCGTCCGAGGCCGTGGCGATCCGGGTTCCATCGGGCGCATAGCTCGCACGGTTGATGTCCTCGCTATGGCCCGTGAGCACGGCGAGCTGCGCGCCGCTGCGCGCGTCCCAAATGCGCGCGGTCCTGTCGTTTGACGAGGTGACGATGCGCGCGCCGTCGGGCGAATAGCTCGCGGAGCTCACGAAATCGGCGTGGCCTGCGAGCACCGCGAGCTGCGCGCCGCTGCGCGCGTCCCAGATGCGGGCGGTCCTGTCGGCGGATGCCGTGACGACGCGCGCGCCGTCGGGAGAGAAGGCGGCGTCGGTGACGCGTTCTCCGTGACCGGTGAGCGTCGCCAGCGTCGCGCCGCTGCGAATGTCCCAAATCCGAGCGGTTTTGTCGTTCGAGGCGCTCACGATGCGCGTGTGATCGGGCGAAAAATTCACGCTATAGATGCTTCCCTCGTGGCCGGCGAGCGAGGCGATCGGCGCGAACGACTTCGCATCCCAAATGCGTGCGATCTTGTCGGCATGTGCAGTCGCGATGAGCGCGCCGTCGGAGGATATGACGGCGTCCAAGACCCAACCGCCGCGACCCTCGAGCACCGCCAGCTGCGCGCCGGCGCGCGCGTCCCAGACGCGCGCAGTCCGATCCGCCGAGGCGGTCAGGACCTGCGTTCCGTCGGGCGAGAATGCGCAGTAGTAAACGTTCTTGCGGTGACCCGAAAGCACCGCGAGCTGGGCTCCCGTGGCGACATCCCACAGGCGCGCGGTTCCGTCGTCCGACGCGGTGACGATGCGCTGCCCGTCGGGCGCAAAGGCCACGGAATAAACCGGTTCACTGCGCCCCGATATCACGGTGAGCTGCGTGCCGGAATGCGCGTCCCAAATGCGTGCCGTGTTGTCCGCCGAGGCGGTCGCGATCAGCTTCCCATCAGGTGAAAAGGCCGCGGAGTAGACGCGATCGTCGTGGCCCGCGAGTACTGCGAGCCGCTTGCCCGTGTGCGAATCCCAGGTTTTCGCGGTCTTGTCGAAGGAGGCGGTCACGATTTGCGAGCCGTCCGGCGAGAATGCGGCGGAGCGCACGAAATCGTCGTGACCCGCGATCGTCGCGAGCGGCGCACCCGAGCTCGCGTCCCAGATCCGGGCGGATTTATCGGCGGACGCCGTCAAAATGCGGCTTCCGTCGCGCGAAAATTGGGCCGTATAGACGCGATCGCCGTGCCCGACCAGCGTCGCGAGTTGGGCGCCCGTCCTCGCATCCCAGACCCGCGCGGTCTTGTCCAAGGATGCGGTCACGATGCGCGTGCCGTCGGGCGAGAAAGCCGCGGAATACACGCTGCCCTCGTGGCCGGTCAGAGTCGCGAGGTGCACGCCGGTGCGGGCGTCCCAGATGCGTGCGGTCTTGTCCAATGACGCGGTGACGATGCGTGCGCCGTCCGGCGAAAAAGCCGCCGAATAGACCCAGCCGCCATGGCCCGCGAGCACCGCAAGCTGCCGGTCGGCCGCTCGGATGCCTTGGAAAACGCCGATCGCGGCCGGTGTGTGCGCACTCTCGAACACGGGATTGGTGAGCACCTCGAGGATGATGCCTCGAGCGCCCGCAACGTTCGAGTCCGTGAGCAGCTGCGCGGCGGCCTGGGTGAGTAGCCGTGATTGGGCTTGCAGCGTCTGCTCGGCCTGATATTGCGCTTCGTGCTGCTTTCGGATCGCGATCAATCCGGCGGCCGATGTGATCAGCGCCAACAGAATGACCATGGCCGCAACCGCCGCGGCGACGCGGTTGCGCCGGATGAATTTTCGAATTTGATAGACCGTGCTCGCGGGCCGTGCGCTCACGGGTTCGTCGTTGAGGTAGCGGCGCAGGTCCGCGGCGAGTTCGGTCGGCGTCCCGTAGCGCCGTTCGCGTTCGCGCTCGAGCGCTTTCATCGTGATCCAATCGAGATCGCCTCGCAGCTGGATCGACAACTGTCGCTCGTCGGTACCGCGCGCCGCGGCGGTGGCGCGCACGGAATCGCGATCGACACCGATTTTGCTGCTGGGGCGGGGCGCCTCTTCCTCGCGCAGCTGGCGCAGCCACTGCTCGAGCGAGGGACGCTGTCCGCGCTTGGTTTCGAACGGCTGCATCCCGGTCAGCAGTACGTAGAGAATGACTCCAAGCGAATAGACATCGGTGCGCGTGTCGACGTCTTGGCTCTCGGATTCGACCTGTTCGGGGCTCATGTACCCCGGGGTCCCCATCACCAGCCCGAATTGCGTCGACACGGTCTGACCCGCCGGTTTCGGAACCGCGGGCTTCGCGAGGCCGAAGTCGATGATTCGCGGCACCGGCTTGCCGTCGACTTCGACGATCAAAATATTGGCGGGCTTGAGGTCGCGATGAATCACGGCCTTTTGATGCGCGTGCTGGACGCCCTCGCAGGCCTGAATGAACAGTTCGAGACGCTCGCGGACCTTGAGTCTTTTCTGATCACAATATTCCGTGATCGGCAGCCCGGGCACGTATTCCATGACGAAGTACGGCTGCCCTTGCGGCGTCGCGCCGGCGTCGAATACCTTCGCGATGCACGGATGATCCATGATCGCGAGCGACTGGCGTTCGGCGTGGAAGCGCAGCGCGACGCCGGCGTCGTACATGCCGGCCCGGATTAGTTTGATCGCGACGGGGCGGCGCACCGGGCTCATTTGCTCGGCGAGCCAAACCTGGCCCATCCCGCCCTCGCCGAGACTGCGGATCAGCCGGAAGCGCTGCTCAAAGATTTCGCCGGCGACCAGCGCGCCGGCGACCGCTCCGCCGGCCGTTGTTGAATCCAGGAAGCTGTCGTCGATTTTTCGGTCGATCGCGAGCAAGGAGTCGACTTCCGAGTGCAGCTGCCGATCCGGGCCGCAGGCGTCGAGAACGAACTGCGCCCGTTGCGATACCGGCAATTGCAGCGCTTCGTGGACGATGCGCTTGACCCGTTCCCAGCGCTCATCCGTCATCGCACCTGCGCCTCGTCCATTTGCCGCCGGAGCCAGAGCCGTGCGACCGACCAGTCGCGCTCGACCGTCGTCAAGGAAACTCCGAGCACGCGGGATATCTCGGGCGCGGTCAAGCCGCCGAAGAACTTCATCTCGACGATTTTCGCCTGGCGTTCGTCGAGCTTCGCAAGTTCCTGGATCGCGTCATCCAGCGCGACCAGCTGCAGGTCGCCGATGACCGGCAAGTTGGCGAGCGCGTCGATATCGATGCGGCAGCCTCCGTCGCGCTTGTTTGCCTGTCGATTGCGCGCATAGTCGACGAGAATCTGGCGCATGAGCCGCGAGGCCACCGCGACGAAGTGGGCACGGCTCTGCAGGTCCGCGGGTCGACTGCCGACCAGGCGGATGAAAGCTTCGTTGACGAGCGCCGTGCTCTGCAGGGTGTGGTCCGGCCGCTCGCCTTGAAGCTGCAGGTGCGCCAGGCGGCGCAGCTCGTTGTAGACCACGGGAACCAGCTCACCGAGCGCTTTTTGATCGCCGCCCGCCCAGTGCGTCAACAAGGTGGTCACTTGACCGGAAGGGTCTTCGGGCATGAACGCTGCGATCGCCGCTTCAAAAAAAACATTCTAGCGCATCGGAGAATCGAGCATCGTCGATCGGTCTCGAGAGCCCGTCACCGCAGCCAGGCCCTCCCGGATGCGTTCCGCGATTTCGACCAGCCGGGGTCCGACGTCCGCGATGAGCCGTTCGCGCGGCACGCGAAATGCAGGTGCGGTCGCGCAGAGCGCAAGCGCGCGCGACCCGCAAGTCGCATCGAGCGGCACGCCGATGCTCGGCGCACGATCGGCGCCGTCGCCCTCGTTGATCGTGAACCCGAGGCGCTGGTACTCCGCCAGAGCCTGGTAGACATCCCTTTCGGTCTGCGGCCAATCGCGCGGATGGCGCCGCTCGAGATGTTCGAGCACATAGAGTCGTTCGTCATACGGCAGCCCGACGATCAGGCCGCGCGCGATGCCGCTGCTCGTTATCGCGACCCGAGTGCCGCGTTCGCGGCGTAACGCGGCGTCGGCTTCGCCGCCGCATTGCTCGATGATCATGACATCGAGGCGGTCGCGAACGAGCATCAGCACCGAGACGCCCGCCACGTCGGCAAATCCCTGCATCAAGGGCCGGGCGACGCGCCGCACGGGCAGCGCAGCCAGCGCGTTATAGCCCAGCGCGAGACCGGCCGGGCCGGGCCGGTATTTCGCGAGCCGCGGCTCGTAATCGAGAAAGCCCAGGCGTGCAAGAGTGTAGGTCAGCCGCGAGACCGTGGCCTTTGGCAGGCCGGTAACGGCTGCGATCTCCTGATTCCCGAGCAATCCGGCGCCGTCCGAGAACGCGCGCAGCACATCGAGGCCGCGGGCCAAGGCCGTTACGAATTGCTTGTCGTCCGACTGCGCGAACCGCGGTTGGTCTCCCGGGTCCAGATCGGTCAATCGGGCCCGCAGCGGCAGGGAGCGATTGCGGCTCATTTCCGGCCCGCAGCGATCGCAACTCTGCAACCGTCTCTCACCCGAAAGCGGGGTGTCGCCAAGTCTCGAGCGCGCTGCAGCATTAGCCGGGATTCTCTTGCGAAATTCCGTAGAATGAAATTAAATTCCATTTTATCAGGATTGGATTTTTGACATAAGCCCCGAGGACCAGCCGCAGGCAGGATCTGCACGGGGCCCTCGGCGACGGTCTGCGCGGCTCGCCGCCGCGGCGGCCGCATTGGCCAGCAGTTTGGTCGGCGCTTCGGTATTCTCGCCACCCATCATGCAAGAACGATACGAACCCGCGCTCGTAGAAGCGGCGGCCCAGCGGTATTGGGCAGAACAACGTTGCTTCGAGGCGAAAGAGGACCCGTCGCGCGAGAAGTACTACTGCCTGTCGATGTTTCCCTATCCGAGCGGGCGCTGCCACATGGGTCATGTGCGCAACTACACGATCGGCGACGTGCTCGCGCGATTCATGCGCATGAACGGCAAGAACGTGCTCCAACCGATGGGTTGGGACGCATTCGGGCTGCCGGCCGAGAACGCCGCGATCGACAACAAGGTCCCGCCGGCGAAGTGGACCTACGACAACATTGCCCATATGAAACAGCAGCTCAAGTCGCTCGGCTTCGGCCTCGACTGGAAGCGCGAGCTCACGACCTGCCGCCCTGAATACTATCGCTGGAACCAATGGCTGTTTTTGAGGATGCTCGAGAAGGGGATCGCCTACCGGAAGACCGGCCAGGTTAATTGGGATCCGGCCGATCAGACCGTGCTCGCCAACGAACAGGTCATCGACGGCCGCGGCTGGCGCACCGGCGCGCTCGTCGAAAAGCGCGAGATCCCGATGTATTACCTCAAGATCACGGACTACGCGGCAGAGCTGCTCGAGGCGCTCGGCGAGATGGACGGTTGGCCCGAGCGCGTGCGCACGATGCAGGCGAACTGGATCGGCAAGAGCGAGGGGGTCAATCTGGCGTTCCCGTACGAGATCGACGGAAGCCGGGGCCTGATGCGCGCGTTCACGACGCGGGCCGACACGATCATGGGCGTGAGCTTCTGCGCGGTGGCCGCCGAGCATCCGCTTGCGACGATCGCGGCGCGACGGAATCCGTCGCTCGCGGCATTCATCGAGGAGTGCAAGCGGGGGCCGTCGATCGAGGCGGCGCTCGCGACGCAAGAGAAGAAGGGCATGCCCACCGGGCTCGTCGTGCGCCACCCGTTGAGCGGCGCCGACGTGCCGGTGTGGGTCGGCAACTATGTACTCATGAGCTATGGCGAAGGCGCGGTCATGGGCGTGCCGGCCCATGACGAGCGCGATTTCGAATTCGCGAAGAAATACGGATTGCCGATCGTTCCGGTGATCGACGTGGATGGCCGTACATTCTCGACGGAGGCCTGGCAGCCTTGGTACGCCGAGCACGGCCGCTGCGTCAATTCCGGTGCCTACGACGGCTTGGAGTTCCAGGCTGCGATCGACGCGATTGCGGCCGACCTCGAGCGTTTGGGGCTCGGGGCCAAACAGACGACCTGGCGCTTGCGCGACTGGGGCATTTCGCGGCAGCGCTATTGGGGCTGCCCGATTCCGGTCATTCACTGTGCGCAGTGCGGCGTCGTGCCCGTACCCGACGCAGATCTGCCGGTGCTGCTGCCCGAGGATCTGGTGCCGGACGGCAGCGGCAACCCGCTCGCGAAGAATGCCGCGTTTCTCGAGTGCATTTGTCCGAAGTGCAAGGGCGCCGCCCGCCGCGAAACCGATACGATGGACACCTTCGTGGATTCTTCGTGGTATTTCCTGCGCTTCGCCTGCGTCGACAACGAGCGGGAAATGGTCGATGCGCGCGTGAATTATTGGCTGCCGGTCGATCAATACATCGGCGGCATCGAGCACGCGATTCTGCACCTTCTATACTCGCGTTTCTGGACACGCGTCATGCACGAGCTCGGTTCGATTCCTTTCAAGGAGCCATTCGCGAACTTGTTCACGCAGGGCATGGTGCTCAACGAGGTGTTCTTTCGCAAACCCGCGTCTGGGCGCATCGAGTATTTCAGTCCCGCCGACGTCGATGTGATGATCGATCCCAAGGACGGCCGGCGCGTCGCGATGCTGCGCACCGACGGCTTGGAAGTCGAACCGGGCGGTATCGTCACGATGTCGAAGTCCAAGAAGAACGGCGTCGATCCGCAGGACCTCGTCGACGAATTCGGCGCCGACACGGCGCGCTTGTTCACGATGTTCGCGGCTCCCCCCGAACAGACGCTCGAGTGGTCGGATGAGGGAGTTCAGGGCGCCTATCGCTTCATCAAGCGCCTCTGGAAGGCGGTCCATGATCACCTCGTCGATGCGCCAGGCCGCCCCGACGGCGCGGCCGGCGAAGTCGCGTACTCGAGCGGCGACTCGAGCGGCGACTCGAGCGGCGACTGGAGCGAACCCCAGCGCGCGATCCGGCGGCAGGCGCACCAGACGCTCGCGAAGGTCACCGACGACATCGGGCGTCGCCGCACTTTCAACACCGCGATCGCCGCGGTCATGGAGCTGCTGAATGCCGTGGGCAAATTCCAGTGCGCGAGCGTGCAGGATCGCCGCGTGCGGCATGAAGCACTGGAAATCGCCGTCATCTCGCTGTCGCCGATCATCCCGCACGTGACTCACGCGCTCTGGCAGGGGCTCGGACACTCGACCGCGCTCATCGACGAAGCATGGCCGGCGGTGGACGCCGCGGCGCTCGAGCAAGCGATGCGCGAAATCATCGTACAGGTCAACGGCAAGCTGCGCGGCCGCGTTGCGGTGCCTGTCGATGCCGACGATCGCGCGACGCAAGAGGCGGCACTGGCCGATCCGAACGTGCGCAAATTCGTCGGCACCGCCGCCGTGCGCAAAGTGATCGTCGTGCCGGGCAAGCTCGTGAATATCGTGGTTTGACCGGCTGCAGCGTGACCGCCCGCCGCCCGCAATCCGCCGTTGATCGTTGCGCTCTGCGCACGATGCTTTGTCTCGCGGTCTCGTTGGGATTCGCCGGCTGTGGTTTTCGGCTCGCGGGTAGCGGTCCATGGCCGGCCGTTTTGGCGCGGCCGTACGTGTCGCTCAAGGATCCGTACACCGACTTTTCGCGGGAAATCGAGCGCCAACTGAAAGGCGCTGGAGCCGAGCTGCAGCCGCTTGCCGCGGGCGCCAGCGCCACGATCGACATTTCGAGAGACTCGATCGAGCAGCGTACGCTGTCGGTATCGGCAAACAACATTCCAACCGAGTATCTCCTGATCTACACCGTGACTTTTTCGGTGCGCGGGCCCGACGGTGAGCTGCTGGCGCCGCAGACCATCGCCGTGCAGCAGGACTACAGCTTCGCGGAGAACGTCGTGCTCGCCAAGGAGCACGAGGCCGATATCCTGCGCGAGCAGATGGCGCGCAATCTGGCTGCGATCGCGTTGCGCCGGCTGCGCAGCCTGAAGTAGCGCGAACGCGGGAGGTTCGTGCGTGTTGCTGTTGAACGCGATTGATCGTCCGGCGCTCGGCCTGATGCTCGAGCGTTACGGCCTGGAACTGCATTTGGTCGCACCCGAACAAGCGATCCCTGGTTCGTATTGGGGAGACCGCGAGGCCGGCCTCATCGGTGCGCGGATCTATGCGCGCCTCGATACGCCGCTGCATTCGGTGCTGCACGAGAGCGCTCATTTCATCTGCATGACGCCCGAGCGGCGCGCCGGTCTGGATACCGATGCGGGCGGCGACCATCAAGAGGAAAATGCCGTTTGTTACCTGCAGATATTGATGGCAGACTGGCTCCCGAATGTCGGGCGTTCGCGCATGTTCCGCGATATGGATGAGTGGGGTTATACGTTTCGGCTCGGTAGCGCAGCGGCCTGGTTCGATGAGGATGCGGACGATGCGCGAATGTGGCTGCAGGATCACGGGCTCATCGACGCCGCCGGTGCACCGACTTATGCCTGTCGATGAGCCTGCATCGGCCGCGCGCCGGCCCGCGCGCTGCTTCGCGGGTGCTACGGCGCGGGTGCCACGCGCTTCAGCACCGCGGAATTTCGTTCGTCCCCGGCGATGGTACGGTAAAACTCCTTGAGGTCGGCAATCTTGCCGACCGGCACGCTGAGTTGTTTGATCTCGAACGAACGCGTATAGCGCAGCGTGCGTCCCTGGATTTCCGTTTTGCTTCGGTACGATCCGAAATCGTATTCGGCAACGACCGGCGCCGGCAGGTCCTCGACCGTGTATCCGGGCGGAATCGCGATCTCGAAGACATCGGTGTCGTGCTCCGGCCCCTCGAATTCCACCGTATAGCGCCTCGGATCCTTGGTTTCGAGCAGGCCGCTCGATTTGCTGCCGAACACGCGCGGTCGTACCAACAGCAAATCACCGGTCGGCTTGGCGTAGTGATCGGCTTCGAACTCGTAGATCCATTCGAACGGCTTGTCCGTCGCACGCAGATTGGCGACAGTCGCCTTGAGAATTTGATACTTCGCGAGCGAGGCGGCGAGCAGGGACTCGACCGGCTTGATCTGGTCGGTGGACTGGGCCGCGCTGCGCAGCGCGGCGCGCTGCGACGCGGCCCGGTCGCCGTAACGCACCTCGTGCACCTCGCCGCTCAGGGTGCCCTCCGTGTCCAGCGTCAAGTGCGCGGTGCGGTTTACCCCGTTGGTGCCGGATGCCAATTGCGGCAGTTCGACGAGCGATCCGCCGTCGGGAATCACCAGCATGCCGACATTGCCCTGCAGGTCCCCGCGCAGTGATCCGAACGGAGTCAGTTCATCGGTCGGATCGAAAAACAAGATTCTGCCGAGCGACGCATTCGGCTTTTCCGCGAGCAGCGTCCGGTCTTCGACCGCTGCCGGCAGTCGGATCGCGAGAATCACATGGTTGAAGCTCGGGTTTGGCGGGGAGGCCGTGGTCACGGCTCCGCGCTCGGTGTCGATGAGGACGTAATAGGAGTCGACGCCGATTTCGCCGAGCATCGCACTGAGCAGGGTCGCCTTGTCTTTGCAGTCGCCATAGCGGTTGACCAACACGTCGGTCGCCGCATGTGGCTGCATACCGCCGATTCCGAGCTCGATCGCCACATAGCGAATGTCCTCTTGGACGAATTTTGCGAGCACCTGCATCTTTCCGAGTAAGCTCGGAACTTGCGCGGTCAGGGTGGCGACCTTTTGTTTGATTTCCGCAGATGAATCGCGCCTGCCGCGAGCGAGGTTCAGATACCAGTTGCCGAAAGTTTCCCAGCTCTGCAGGGTCGTGTTTTGGCCGTTCGGAGGCGACAGCGCGACTACCAGCCCGCCCGCAATGCCGCGCCATGGCGGCATGCGGCTTTCGATCCGGATCGGCTCGATGTCGTCGAGTACCCATTGCCACTCATCCGGCCCAACGCTGGTCGGTGCCGCTTCCGCGTGATTCAGCCAGGTCGCCGAATACGACCATCCGTGCGGCAGCCGCAACGAGAAACGTGCTTGACGAGTCGGGATCGAGTCCTGGAAGTCCCATAGCTCGGTCAACAGATAGGGCCGCAGCTGCTGTTCCAACTCATATCCCACGATGTTGCCGGGCGTGGCCGCCGGAATGCGCAATACCTTGGTATGAAGATCGGTGACGAGTTCGCCGTCCTGCACGCCGAAGATTGCCGTCTCGACGGCGTCGCCCTCCTTGACCTGGAAATCCTTGCCGCTGATTGGAATGCACCAGGCATGCAGGCCGATGATGCGGGTTTCCGCGTCGAAATTCGCAAGAACCGTCCCGTAGGATTCTCCGCCCGGGCGCAGGATCCGGTATGCCTTGCGCTTAAGCCGCCGGATCTCGCCGTTCGCTTGTACGCTGAGCACGGTCTCGGAATAGAGCAGCACCGCGTCGGTTTTGTCGTCGTGCGCCGGGTCTTGCGCGCCGACCAGCGCGTGCATCCATGCGGGCGCATCCGCCGCATGAACGCGGCGCGCACCCATCAACGCGAGCAGTGCGAGAATGACGCAGAACACGACCGACAATTGGCGCGCGGACACGGTCATTGCCCTCCATGCGCAGCCGCGGCCGACAGGACGAGTTGATCTTGATCGGCAGCCCTCACGGCCTCGTAAAATCTTTGCACCGCCCCGTATTGCGCGGCGTTCACCATCAGTGAATTGACGGTGAAGTCCCGCTCGAGGTGGATCGCTGAGCCGCTGCTGACGGCGGACGATTTGAAAACCAGCGCGGTGCGGTCGACGACGTGCTCTTGCGGCAGGCTGCTGGCGCGCCAGCCGGCAGGCAGTTCGATGGTCACGTCATCGAGGCTTTCGTGCGGGAAATCGTAGTAAACCGGATGAACTCGCACGCTGTGCTGAAACGCGTTCGCTTCACCGCCGCCGAACAGTCCGAAGCTCATCAGCAAGCGCTTCCCAGCCGCGCTCGCCCAGCCCGGCACTTCGACGTCGAAGACCGCGACGAGCGGCGGCTCGGATTGTTCCCAGAGCGGCGCGTTGGTCAACTTCGCATCGATACCTGTGGGGATGTCCGCCTTGAGCTCAGTCTCGAGAAACGCCGTCCGTTCGGCGTCGTCCTCGTTGCGTTCCGTGATGCGCCGACGCAAGGCCTCCAATCCCGTATAGGTAACCGTCACAGTGCCCGCGAGTGCGCCGGCCGCGGACAGGCGCAGCGATGCTTTGCGCTCGACGCGCGACTCGGACGCCGCCGGCAAGGGCGAGGTAACCCACGCGCCGCCATCCCGGTTCAACCGGCGGCAAACGACCCCGGTTTCGGGCCACGGCAGCAGACCGAATGGGGTGAAGGCCGCGCCGGGATCCAGGAACAGCTCTTTGCCGTCGACTTGGACCGCCACCATATTGGTGCTGAGCTGGCCGGGATTCATGATTCGTTGATCGAAAAAATAGGCATCCCTGGTCGGTACCAGCAGCGGATCGGCCGGGAACCCGGCCGCACGGGCCAGTGCCATGAACAGCCAGGTGATCTGCTCTCCGTCGCCGTAGCCGCGCGTCCAGACGTCGGCCACGTTCTTTGGCTCCTTTTGTTCGTCGCGAGCCATTTCCTGCTCGGTCCGCGCGCGTCCGAATGAAGTGTTTCTGATTTGCTGGGTACGCGCGTAGATCTTCTTGAGCTTCTCGAGCGGCGGGTCGCCGGGCGCGACGATCTGGCCGACGGCCTGCTCCATCACCGTGCGCTTGTCCGCGAAGCGCTCAACCTCTTTGTTGGCTCTTTTGCTGACGTTCTTCCAGAAAGCGGCGGGCTCCTGGTCGCGTACCGCATCGCTATCGAGGTAGATGAAATCAACCCGATATTTCAACTCGTTCTCGGGCGGCATGGATTCTTCGCTCACGAAGGCCGGAACGTCGCGGGTTTCGAGCCGAATTTTGCGCGAGATCTCCTTGGGCGGGTCCGTTCCGGCCGGCAGTCCCACCGGCCAGCTGTAGCGCAGCGTGAATCCCTCGTACGGCAGCAGCGAGAATTTGGCGTACCGCGTGAACAGCTCGTCGCTCAAAATCCAGTGCGAATTGAACAGGATATTCATCGGCAGCGATCGCTTGTAGCGGTACTCGATGATGCTGCCGACCTGCACGTCGGGCAGCGTGAAGGTCTTGGCGAACCATTTGACGCCCCGCGCCTTGGCGATCGTCTTTTCGTAAATCGTCCCGTCGAACTTCACGATGGCGCCGTCGGGATGGATCGTTCGCGCCTCGATGCTGCGAACCTGTTCACTCGATTTATCGAAGATAATCTCGACGTTGCCGAAGCGCCGGCCTTCCTCGTTGAGAATCTTGATGCGGATGTACTGCTCTTCGTACGATGCGCGGTCGTCCCGGTCGACCTGGCGGTATAAGAATATCGCCGCCGCTTTCGGCGCCTTCGGCTCCTCGGTCATTCGTAGTTCTTCCGGTGTGGCCGCGATCCAATCCTCGCCGCGGGCCGGATTGCAGTAAACGCCGATTGCGAGAAGCCCGAGCAATGCCTTCGCCGGCCCCGACGTCACTATCTGCATGCGACTTCCCTGTTGTCATTTGTTTGCGGCGAGTATGGCGCAGCTCCAGGATTCCGTCGAGTCGCGGCTTTACGGCTCCGAATCGATGCGTCGGGCTATGCAGCCGCGCGTGCGCGCCGCGAGGCTGCCTCGCGCGCAGATTCTGCGTGCGCAGTGCCGTCCGCGCGATAATGCGCGACGAGGTCGGCGAGCTGGCGGGCCTTTTCGACGATCGATTCGCTCGCAGCGGCGGCCTGTTCGACGAGCGCGGCATTCTGCTGGGTCATCTCGTCCATCTGCACGACGGCGGTGTTCACGTGGTCGATGCCGGTCGCCTGCTCCTGGCTCGAGCCGGCAATCTCTGCGACCACGGACTTGACCTTGGCGACCGCCGCGCCGATGTCGACGAGCGCGCGTCCCGACTCATCGACGAGCTTGGTGCCTTCCTCGACCTTCGTCACGCTGTCCTTGATCAGCGACTTGATCTCGCGCGCGGCCGTCGCGCTGCGGCCCGCTAGGTTGCGCACCTCGCTCGCGACGACCGCGAAGCCGCGGCCCTGATCACCGGCGCGCGCCGCTTCGACGGCCGCATTGAGGGCCAAGAGGTTGGTCTGGAACGCGATTTCATCGATGACCCCGATGATTTCCGAGATCTTCTTGCTCGACGCGTCGATTTCGCCCATCGCCGCGACTGCGGCCGTGACGATCGAGCTGCCGTTCTGCGCTTGCAGCTGCGCGGCCGCCGCGAGCTGATTGGCTTGGCCCGCGTTGTCGGCCGACTGCTTGACCGTGGTCGTCATCTGTTCCATTGCCGCGGCGGTTTCCTCGAGGCTCGCGGCCTGCGACTCGGTCCGCTGGCTCAAGTTCGAATTGCCCTGGGCAATTTCGGCGGCGCCGCCGTGCACTTCGCCGGAGACGGTTTTTATTTCCTGCACGAGCGTCATCATCGCGCCGACGAGCGAATTGGCGCTTTCTCCGAGTGCGGCGATCGGGCCGCTCTTGCCATCGAGCGGAATGCGGCGCGTCAGATCGCCGTCGATCGCGGCTTGCACGACGTCGCGCGTCTGCTGGACCGCGGCGTCGAGTGCCGCAGCCATCTGCACCTGGGCGGTGACGTCGGTCGCATACTCGACGATCTTGTAGGGTTTGCCGCCCAAGTCCATGATCGGATTGTGCGTCGACTGGACGTGGATCTGCGCGCCGCCCTTGGTAACGCGCTGATGCCGGCCGGCGTCGAATTCGCCGCGGCGCAGTTTGTTCCAGAGCGCGGCGTGGGCTGATCCGGAGCGATCCGCGCCCGGCACGAACAAGGTCTCGGACCGGCCGACGACCTCCTCGACCCGGTAGCCGAAGAGCTTCAGGAAATTCTCGTTGGCGCTGCGCACGGTGCCGTCGAGCTCATACTCGACCACCGCTTGCGCTTTGTTGATCGCCGAAATCTGACCCTTGGCATTGAGTTCGTTTTCGAGCAGCGCCGCTTGCATGGTCTGCAGGGCGCCCAGCATCTGGGCGGTTTCGTCGCGGCCCGATGCGTCGATCGCGTTGTCGAGCTTGCCGCCGGCAACGTTGCGCGCGACCTCGATCGCGCGGCCTAACGGGCCGGTGATCGAGCGCGTGGAAACGACGCACATGCCGGCACCGAACACCAGGCACACGAGCGCGATGCCGATTTGCAGCATCGAGGATCGGGTGCGCGTCGCCGACAGCGACGCGGCGGCGTTGTCGACGCGCCCGAGTGCCGCCTGGTTGAGCGCCTCGCTCGAATCCTCCATGCCGTGAACCGCGGCCTTGTAGGCGCTGAACTCATCGTTGGCACTCTGAGTCGTCTTGAGGTCGCCCGACCGGATGTGGGCATACGTCTTGTCGAACCCATCGCAGTAGGCGCGGAACGCCGTGTCGATCGCCGCCAGCGCCTTATGGTCGTCGGCGGTCAATTCGAGGCCGTTGGCCTTGTCGATTTCAGCGGTGAGCGCGGCCCTGGCAACGTCCCACTTCTGCTTGTACGAGGCGAGTTTCTCAGCGTCGCCCATGTTGATGAACGCGTCCTTCTCGAAACGCCGTTCGGTCAGCACGAGCAAATCGATTTTCGCGGCGTGCGAAGCGAGCTGCACGTCGTTGGTTGCGGCATGGTAGGCGGTCGAATAGAGCATGTTTTGCCCGATCACGCCAACGCCGGCGCAAGCGAGCATCAGCACGAGCAGCAGGCCAAAGGCGGCGCTGAGGCGACCCATGATCGTCAGATTCTTGAACATAACACTCCAACGGCCCCATGAGACGAGGCGTCGGCGGTGGCAGCCGCGCATCCCAGGGGAGGATCCGCACGTTTGTCGATGCATGGGTATCGCTCTCATCGACGGGATCTTGAGGGATTGCGGCGATTGCGCCGCTGTATGCGATGCAGGTCACGGATTTCCGGGCGCGTCGCCGCCGCGGCATCCGCATCGCGGTCCGGATCAGTCGGCGACGAGATCTTTGTGCATCGGCACAAATTCGATGAACTCGCCGCCGCCGACCTCATAGCGAACCTGCTCGGCGCCGCGATAACCGCGCTGTCGAATAGAACTTGACGCCGGGCAGCGTCGCCATCAATTCGGCACGCGTAAATCCTTGTGCACGCGCCTCCTGCTCGCAACGGGCCAGCAGCAGCGTCCCGATGCCGCTGCGCGCATGCTCAGGATCAACGAAGAAGGCGCGAATGCGCGCGGACTCCCTGGTCGGATCGAGACGCTTGGCGTCGCGTCCCGAGCGGGCGTCGCCGCCGAACAGGGTCGCGCGGTAGCTCCACCCGCCGCAACCCGCGAGCACCCCGTCTTGCTCGGCGATGAAGTAGGTCTCGTCGCGGAGCAACTGGGTATCGACGCCGAACGCCCCGCGCAGCGCGCCTTCGACCTGCGCGGGCCGGTAGTCCTCCAGACTCAAGCCGCGCGCCGACCGCGCAATCAATTGCTCGATCGCCGGAATGTCGGCACTGACCGCTATGCGCAACAACACTGCCATGATTCGCGTGGCTCCTCAAACTCCGCGGCAACGGGGCCCTGCGCCGCTCCGCTCGCGGCTGCGCGGCGCGGCGCCAATATGCGACAATTAGAGCATCTTTCCGGGGAGGCTCCGATGCTGAAATTCCTGCTGTGGCTCGTGCTCCTGGTGCTCTGTTGGCCCGTCGCCCTGATCGCGCTGCTGTTGTGGCCGATACTCTGGCTGCTGTCGCTGCCGTTCCGGCTCGTCGGCGTCGTTTTCGAGGGGATGTTCGAACTGCTGCGCGCGATCGTGCTGCTGCCCGCGCGACTGCTCGGCGGGCCGGGCGCGGTGCGCCGCTGAAACCCGATCAGGCCGCGTTGGCGGCCGCTGCCGGCATCGCGTAACAGCGTCCGAAGCGGTTCGCGAGGAACGACTGCAGCTTGATTTCCTCTTGCCGAATCAATCCGGACTGCGGCAATTGCCCCGCGCTCAGCATGTCGAGCACCGCGCAAATTCCGCCGGCAGTCGTGATTTGGATTGCACTGCGCATGCGCCCGCCGATCGGTGCGGCGTAGATCTTGTTGGCGTAGGTTTCCTGGACGAGCTGGCCGTTCTGCAGGCCGCTCACGGTGACGAACACGATCACGACGTCTTGCAGCGTGATCGGCACGGCGTTCTCGAGGATGTCCTTCAGAAGTTCGCGCCGGTCGCGCAGCCGCAAGTCGTTGAGCAGCGCCTTCATGATCGCCGCATGGCCGGGATAGCGGATCGTGCGGTAATTCAGATTGCGGACCTTGCCGGCGAGCGTCTCGCATAGCGTGCCGAGACCTCCCGACGTGTTGAACGCCTCGTACAAAACGCCGTCCAGCGAGAACTCCTCGCACTCCTCGAGCGGCTGTGTTTCCCGCAGCTGGCCGTTGACGATCGCTTCGCAGGGCTCGCAGTACTCATTGATGACGCCGTCGGTGCTCCAGGTCAGGTTGTAATTGAGTGCATTCGAGGGGAATTTCGGCAGGGCGCCGACCCGCATGCGCACGTCCTGGAGCTCGTCGAACCGTGACGCCAGGTCGCTCGCGACGATGGTGATGAAGCCCGGCGCCAGTCCGCACTGGGGAATGAACGCCGTGCGGGCTCCCGCGGCCAAAGCTTTGACCGCGCGGGTGCTCGCGACATCCTCGGTAAGGTCGAGGTAGTGGGCACCGGCGGCCTTGGCGGCTTCCGCGATCAGGCGGGTCGCATGATAGGGGGCCGCGCTCAGGACCGCGAACTGGCCGGCGAGCAGAGCGCGCAGTGCGGCGCCGTCGCCGATGTCGATCGCGGCTTTGCGGATCGGTAGCGCGGTTTCGAGCCGATCGAGCTGCTTGCTCGAGCGATCGATGACGGTCACTGCGTAGTCGCCGCTCGCGACCAGCATCTCCGCAATCATGGAGCCAATCTTGCCCGCACCGACAATAACGATGTTCTTCATAGCTGTCTCCCAAGGATAGGCGCCCATTTTCAGCGAAATGCCCGTCAAATGGTATGGTCAACCTGCGCAATATGACGGTATAATCCCGTTGAATAGTAGGGCTAGACAGGCGAAATGACGGATTCGATCGATAATCAGCTGATTGCGAAGCTGCGCGAGGATGGGCGGGCCTCGACCGCCCTGTTGGCGCGCCTGGTTGGCCGATCCCGAAGCAGCGTCCAGAGCCGCATCGAGCGGCTCGAACGCGACGGCATCATCACCGGATATACCGTGCGGCTCGCGCCTGAACACGAGCTTGGCGCGGTGCGGGCGCACGTCATGATCAAAGTGGGGCCGAAGGAGGCCCGGGTGGTGACGGCCGCGCTGGCAGCCATCGGCCAAGTGCGGCTATTGCATTCGGTGAGCGGTGATTTTGACCTGATCGCCGTGGCGGCAACCGCGACGGTCGCCGAAATGGATCAGGTCATCGACAGCATCGGTGCCGTCGCGGGCGTCGAGCGCACGACTTCGTCGATCATTTTGTCGACGAAGTTCGCGCGGTGACGGCGGGGGATCGCCGCCTGGAGAAGAAAATGCGGTGCGGGTCTTTCGAAAAAGTCCCACACCGTTGGAATATCGCGCCGACGGGGGAGTTGGCTGGTTGCCGACGCGAATAGCTCCTAAACCTGTCAGTTCGCGCGCCCTGGTGCTGCATCGAACTTACGGGTCCATAGTGCCAAATTCGAACGGGTCGGAGGAATACTCTTTCTCACTGTCAATGCAATTTTTTTCATCTAAGGATATGCACGGCCGTTAGGGCGCGGCCGACTTCCGGCGCCGGATCTTGACCGCCATATAGGCAATCACGGTCACCAAAACAGTCACGCAACTGGCCTTGAAATCCGACTGCAGCGCCGGCGTGAAGGCCATCGCGATCAGCACTGTGGCCATGCCGACGAGCGCGACGATGCTGAGCCATGGGAACAACCACATATTGACGGGCGGCGTTGGCTCGCCCTTCTTCTCACGCCGATAGCGCAGCACGATCTGCGCGACCACGATCACCATATAGATGACGACGCCGAGGGCGCCCGAGGAACTCACGAGAAAATCGAAGACCTGCTGGGGCGCCTGGGTGGCGGCGATGATCCCGAGGAACCCCGCGAGGGAGCCCATGAGCACCGATACGATCGGAACGCGCCGTTTATTGAGGCGCACCAGGGCTTGGGGCGCGTCCCCGGCGGCCGCGAGCACGAACATCACGCGCGAGCTCACATAGAACGCGGAGTTCAGACACGAGAGCACCGCGGTCAGAATGATCGCGCTCATGATGAAACCCGCACCCGGCACGTGCATCGTGTTGAGCGCCAGCGTGAACGGCGATTCGCCGGAGCGCACCTGGGTCCAGGGCACGACGCTCACGATCAAGAACAGCGATCCGACATAGAAGAGCAGGATTCGCCCGATGACCTGGGTGCTCATGCGCGCGACCGCGAGTCCCGGCTGCGAGGATTCCGCGGCCGCAATCATCGTGATTTCGGCGCCGGTCATCGCGAAAAACACGATCGGCACGGTGGCGATCACCGCGATCCAGCCATGCGAGGCGAAGCCGCCGAAGGCCGTGAGATTATCGAAGGTCGGTCCGTCCGGAGATATCCATCCCATTGCGTACGAGGCTGCAATCAAGATGAACACCACGATGGCGGCGACCTTGATCGAGGCGAACCAGAACTCGAATTCCGCGTAAGAGCGCGCCGACATCAGATTGACGGCGGTCATGATGGCCATGAGCCCGACGCCGATTTCCAGCGGCGTGAGGGGTATCCATTGCTGCAGGATCTTGGCGCCCGCGATCGCCTCGACCGGAACCACGAGCACCCAGAAGTACCAATAGAGCCAGCCGACCGCGAAGCCTGCTCCGTCGCCCAAGCCCGCGCGCGCGAATTCCGTAAAGGTGCGCACGTGCGGCAGCGCTGTCGCCATCTCGGCGAGCCCGCGCATCACGAGCAGAATCAGCAAGCCGGCGATCGCATAGCTGATGAAACTCGCGGGCCCGGCCGCGATGATCGCCGTGCTGCTGCTCACGAACAAGCCGGCGCCGATGATGCCGCCGATCGAGATCATCGTCAGATGCCGCTTCTGCAGCGAATGGCTGAGTTCGTGCATCGGCGCGAGCGCCGGCTCGTCGCCGGGCGCGAGCGCGACCGGAGGGTTCGGTTCGTTCATTTTGCGGCCTCGACGTTGGTTCGGGAGTCGCCCAGTTTCGGCACCGTCGGCGTGCCCCAGAGCTGGCGTTCGCGGATCCACGGCAGCGGGTAGGCGGGATGGGGACTGTCAAACTCGCGTGCCAGGCGATGGGCATCCCAGATCGCCTGCGTCAATTGCGCCGGCGCCTTGCAGTCGCCGGTTCGGAACACGTCCTGGATCTCGTTGGCCGGCCACTCGGCTTTGCGGCCCTTCAGTTCGCGCCACAACGCACTGTCGGACGAGCGCGAGGTGACGAGAATCACTGCATCGACGTCCAGGTCGAATTCGCCGCCATTGTCCTTGCGCGGCACCTTGCCCGACGTCGGCCCGAGCAAGTCGGGGCCGAACTTGTAGGCGTAGCTCATGCGGACCTTTCCCGCCTCGATGCGATCGACCCAGTGGCTGCAATAGATGCGGATGCCCTTCTCGAACAGCATGCGCTTGTTGTTGAACGACTCCATCGTGAACACACCATACTCCGCGACGTCGGCGGCGTCACAGACATAGGTGACCTCCTTGCCTTGATTGGCCATGAGCTCGGCGAGTGCAATGCCCATGAAATGGGCGTCGCCATCCAAAATCATCACGCGCCGGCCCGGAACCGGCTTCCCGCCGATCACCTGCATCGGCGTGAGCACGTGCGCGAGCGTGTCGTCGGCCCCCGGAATCGGACCCGCGGTCGCGCTGCGCCCGTCGGCGGCCCAGTGCGAACCGGTTGCGAGCACCACACGGTCGGCGCCGTAGCGCAATACCTCGTCGGCGCTCATGCGCCCGACACCGAGGTGCACGTCGACGTTCTTCTTGAGCTTGCCGAGCTGGGTTTGCCGATAGGTGATCACGCGGCCCCATTCACTGAGGCGCGGCAGTGTCGCGACCGACTTCCAGTGTCCGCCGAGCTCGCGCTCGGCCTCGCGCAAATGCACCGTGTAGCCGCGCTCGCCCAGCACGCGCGCGCATTCCATGCCCGCGGGACCGCCGCCGACGACGAGCACCGAGCACGGCTTGCTGGTCTTCGTAAATTTCTCCGGATGCCAGCCGCGCCGATATTCTTCGTTGACGGTCGCGTTCTGCGTGCACATGATCTGGCCGCCCTGCTGAAACTTCGAGACGCAGATGTTGCAGCCGATGCATTCGCGAATGTCCTCGAGCCGGCCCTCCGAGATCTTGGTCGGCAGAAACGGATCCGCGATCGACGGGCGCGCCGCGCCGATGATGTCGAGCACGCCGGCGCGGATCAGCGCGACCATGTCGTCGGGGCTCGTGAGGCGGCCGTTGCCGACCACCGGTATGCCGGGCCCGAGAATCTCCTTGCCCTGCTTGATGAACGGTGTCATCCAGCCCGACTTGCGATAGCGAGAGACGCCGGCGTCCTCGCCCCATTCCGCGTAGTCCCCGATTTTCAGCGCGACCAGGTCGACGACGCCCTCCTTGCGGAACAACTCGAGCAGGCGCGCGCTGTCCTCGTGCGCTTCGACGCCCTCGGGCCCATGCAGCGTGTCCATCTCGAAGCGGGTCGTGATGCCGCAGCGGTCGCCGAGATTGCGCTTGAGCGCATGCAGCAGTTCGATGAAGAACCGCGAGCGATTCTCGAAGCTGCCGCCGTACTTGTCGGTGCGCCGGTTGAAGCGCGGCTCGAGGAATTGGATCGGCAATGTATCGTCGCCCGCGGATACCTCGAGCAGGTCGAAGCCCGCTTGCTCGGCACGCTTGCCGGCCTCGACATACATCGTGATGACCGACTCGATGTCGGACTCGTCCATTTCGTAGCCATAGACGCAGCGCGAGGCGAAAATCGGCGACAACCATTGGCTCGGGCTGCGACCGAACTCACGCGATTCGAGCGAGGGCGCGTTGCCGCCGCTGTACCAGAGCTGGATGCCCGCGAGGCTCCCGTGCCGATGGGCGACCTCGCAGAGGTAGCCCAAATTGACGACGTCGCCCTGATCCCAGATGCGCGCCGACGTATACGGGTATTCGTCGGCCTCCGGGTGGATCGAGCAATATTCGGTGAAGACGACGCCCCAGCCGCCCTCGGCTTTCATGCCGCGCAGGTGCGCTTGGGCGCCGGGGCGCTCGGAACCGGGACCCGCGCAATGCGAGGTTTGCCAGAAGCGATTGCGGGTCTGCTTCGGTCCGATCTTGATCGACTCGAACAACACGTCGTGTTTGGGGTCGCGGGCCATGGTGCACCAACTATAATAGGACAGTCACGGGGACGACCCCGGGGGAATCGGGGCCGCGAATGAAGAACCTTGTCGGAAGAGTCGCCTTGGTGACCGGATCGACGACCGGGATCGGAGCGGCCTGTGCGAAGGTGTTTGCCGAGTCCGGTGCGGCCGTCATGGTGTCGGGCCGCGACGCTGCGCGCGGCGCCGCGGTCGTCGGCGAAATTCGCGCCGCCGGCGGCACCGCGGAATTCAGCGCGGCCGATTTGCGCGCGCCCGGTGCCTGCGACCAACTCGTCGCCGCGACGGTCGCCGCGCTCGGGCGCCTAGACATCCTGGTCAACAACGCGGGGATCCTCTATACGGCCACGGCGCTCGAGACCAGCGACGAGCAGTGGCTCGACACGATGGCCGTCAACGTGAATGCGCTCTTCTTCATGAGCCGCGCCGCGGTGAGGCAGATGCGCCGGAGCGGCAAAGGCGCAATCGTCAACATCGCCTCGGAATGGGGCTTGAACGGCGAACCCAATCACGTGGCCTATTGTGCGAGCAAGGGCGCGGTGCTGCAGATCACACGGTGCATGGCGCTCGATCATGCGCGCGACAACATCCGCGTCAATTCGGTCTGCCCCGGCGAAATCCATACGCGCATGGTTGATGAGATCCTCGCGAGGCGAGGCGGCGATCTCGCGTCTGAACTGCAGTCGCTCGCAGCGGGAATTCCGATGCGCCGGCTCGCCGATCCCGTCGAAGTCGCGCGCTGCGTGCAGTTCCTGGCCTCGGATCTCGCGAGCTACGTGACGGGTGCGAATCTTCCCGTAGACGGCGGCAACGATGCCACGGCCGGTCCATACCCTTAAGCCTGATGAATCAAGTGCGCGTCGCCCGCGGGCGCATTGCCGCGCTCGTAGGGCTTGGCGATGACCATGTAGATGCCGCCGACGATGATGACGCCGAGCGTGGTCACGAGCATTCCATAATTGACGTACCAGGGATCGTTCGGACTGCGCGGCCAAAGAATGTTGACGATCGCGCCCACGCCGTAGGCGAGCGCCAGCAGATTGACGAGGTAGCCCCAGCGGCCGAGCGTGTAGGGCCCCGCCGGACGCCAGCCGGCGTTGCGCGCGAGCAATGCTGCGAGCACGATCATCTGGAATGAAATATAGATGCCGACCGCCGCGAAGCTGATGATCGTCGCGATCGCGTCCTGAAGCCAGAGCGCGGAGAGCGCGATGATCGCAGGAATCGCGCCCATGATGATCAGCGCATTCGCGGGCACGTGATGCCCCGGGGACATGCGGCTCAAGAACTTGCTGCCGAAGATCATCTGATCGCGCGCATACGCGAAGATGAGCCGGCTCGCGGCGGCCTGCAGGCTGAGCAAGCACGATATGAACGACACCAGCACGACGACGATGACGGCGCGAAAGCCCGTCTCGCCCATCGCCGCCCGCAGCAGCGTGACGATCGGATCCTTGTCGGTTCCCGCCATGACGGCGCCGATGTCGGGGATCGCGAGCACGAACGCGAGGCACACCCAGGTCGCCGCGGCACCGCCGATGTAAATCGTCATGCGCATCGCTTTCGGGATCATGCGGCTCGCGTCCGGGGTCTCCTCGGCGACGTCGCCGCAGGCCTCGAACCCGTAGTAGCAGAACATCGCCGCAAGCGAGGAGGCGAGAAATGCCGGCAAGTAATGGCCATCCGTGTGCACGTAGCTCGTGTCGATGAGCACCGCGAGCGACTGGTGGCGCGCGAACAGCAGCAGATAGACGCCGACGACGATCGCGCCGACAAGCTCGCAGATGAAGCCGAACATCGCGACGCGCGCCAGCAGCCGCGTGCCGCTCAAGTTGAGCACCGTCGTCATGACGATCAAAATCAGCGCGATCACGGTGGTTGCGAGCGGCGTGCTGTCCATGCCAAAGAGCTGCGCGAGAAACGGCGCGACGCCGGTCGCGACGCCCGCCATCGTGCAGCACAGCGCCCATGCGTAGACCCAGCCCGCCATCCAGGCCCAACGTTTGCCCATGAGGCGCCGCGCCCAGGGATAGAGGCCGCCGGAAATCGGAAACTGCGAGACGATCTCGCCGAAAATCAGGCACACGAACAGCTGCCCGATGCCGACGATAATGTAGGTCCACCACATCGGCGGGCCGCCCGCGATGAAGGCGCTCGCGAATATCGTGTAAACGCCGACCACCGGCGACAAATAAGTGAAGCCAAGCGAGAAATTCTCCCACTTGGTCATCGTGCGTACGAAATTTGATTCGTAGCCGAGCGCCTTCAATTGCGCGGCATCGTGGTCGATCGAGGGGGCGTTTTCGTCAACGGCCAAGGCGGGCTCTCCTGGAGGACTCTCGAGGGCCGGAACGCCCCCGAGAGTTTTATACCAGATCCTAGTCTAACTAGAATTTGTACTGGAAATCGACTCCGATCGTGCGCGGCTGATTGGTCGAGACGCGCGTGATCGCGGAGGTCTGCCATGCAAAAACCGTGTTGTCGATCGTCAGTTCCGCAACCTTGTTGGTGAGGTTGGTGCCGACCAGGTAAGCGCCCCAGGGACCGCTCGAGACGCCTGCGCGCGCATTGACGAGGTTATAGGAGGGCAAAACCTGCGAAAAAGCCGCTTGGTCACGCGAGGGCCCGATCCACGAGTTGGAAATGTTGAACGAGCCGTTGAGCTTTTCGGTGACCGCGGTCGCGTAGTTGAGCCCGGCGACTGCCGTGTAGCGCGGCACGTTGAGCACGCGGGTGCCGGGCGAAATGCCCGACGCGATGGCGGCCGCGGTCGGATCGCTGATGTAGGCCTGGGTCCATGTGCCGTTGAGGTCGAGCGTCAACCCCTGAACGATCACGGCCGACATTTCGAGTTCCGGTCCATAGGACTTCGCGTTGCCGGCATTCGTGTTGTAGGGATAGCCGCAGGACAGCGAGAGCACCTGCTGGATGTTATTCCATTGGATGTAATAGACGTCGGCGTTGATCGTGAAGCGCCGATCGTCGAATTTCGCCTTCTCGCCGACTTCGAAGCTCCAGACGGAATCCGGCGAGAAATTCGGCTGGGCCGAAACCGTCACCGCGCCGACCGCACAGTTGTAGGCGTACGGATTCACCGCGAGCACCTGGGGGCTCGGCAGCGGGATCGGCAGGTTGAAGCCGCCGGGACGCGAACCCTTGGCGATCGTCCCGTACACATTCAGGTCCGGCGTCGGCTGATACGACAGATTGATCTTCGGCAGCACCGCGCTGCCGCTCGCGCTTTGCGAAAGAATCGTCGCGTCCTGGTTCACCGAGGCGGTGCCGAGACCCGATTGATCCGCGAAATTCGTGATCGCGAAATGAAAGAAGCGAACGCCCGCGGTGAGCTTCAGATCGTCTTGGATCTTGTAGGTGCCCTCGCCGAAGATCGCCGACTGCGTCAACACATCGGGATTGTTGTCGTTGAAGATGATGCCGTTCGGGTTGGCCGCTTCGGGGCTCGAGTACGGCGGCAGGGACGGATCCGGGTACCGCAGCGGACTGTTGATGAAGCCGACATCGGCTGCGGGGCAGTAGCCGGCCCGCGGGTTCGACGCTTGCGGCAAGCCGCAAGTCAGCGCGGTCGCATACCCGGGAGCCTGATTGGTCGTGATGTATCCGGAACTCAATCTCGCGTAATACAGGCCGCCGACCCACTGGAAGGCGCCCGTCGTGTCGGAGGTCAGCCGCAGCTCCTCGGCAAACTGCGTAGTCGGATCTTCCTCTTCGTAGAGGTTTTGAATGAAATTCGGCACATAAGCGCCGTTGACCAGTTGGGTCACGTTGTTGATGTTCTGCAGCGCCTCGGTCGAGTCGGTCGACTGCAGCACATCGCGCTTCCAGTAGCTGGTCGCCGACGTGAGCGTCGCCCAGCCCATGCCGTATTCCAGCTTGAGGCTCGCGAGCTTGAAGGTGTCGTGGTACGGCTCCTGCTCGTCATACGGCTGATAGATCGCGAGCCCGCCGGGCTGCTGTTGGAAGTTGTTGTACCCGTCGGCGTTGATCTTTTGATACATCAAATTGGCCGTGATCGAGAAATTGTCGGCCGGCTTGACGAGCAG
Organism: uncultured Gammaproteobacteria bacterium; assembly: GCA_963782845.1. Taxonomy (GTDB): domain Bacteria; phylum Pseudomonadota; class Gammaproteobacteria; order Steroidobacterales; family Steroidobacteraceae; genus Bog-1198. The sequence goes on from CAWALM010000009.1 coordinate 163,665, forward strand.
CGACGCCCGGGCGGACTCGAATCGTTCGAGATTCGACCCCGGAACCACGGTCTGTTGAGGCGCATCGGCAACATCGCCGCGCGTGCAATAGTAGGCCGCGCAATTGGCGGGCGCTCCGGGCGTGCCGATCGGATTGGTCGGCGTCGGGAAATTCTGGGGCGCGATCACGATGCGATCGATCCACCCGCTGACGTACTTGCCGGTGCCGACGAGGCGCAGAGCCGCGGTGTCGCCGATCGGCAGGTTCACCATCAGGCTGCCGCCGCCGTTGGTGCTGCCGTGGGAGGTTTCCGAGAGACTCGTGTCGGTCGCGGCTTCAAAGGTGCCGAGTTTGGGTGGGTTCGTGACGAGCTTGATCGTGCCGCCCATCGAGCCCGATCCATACAGGGTGCCCTGCGGGCCGCGCAGGGTTTCGACATGGTTCAGATCGAACAGGTCCGGATCGATGACGGTACGGCCGTTGAGCGCGACGGCGGACGCCGATAAAGGCGTCTCGTCGATATAAAATCCGACGGTCGCGGCGGTGCCGCCGCCCGCCGAAAGGCCGCGCATTTCGTACTCGGTCTGTCCGGGACCTGCGGTGCGGATCGATACGCCGGGAACCTTGGTCGTCATGTCCTCGATCGAAGTGACGCCTTCCGCGGCAAGCGCATCGAAGCTGAGTGCGGTCATGCTGATCGGGGTTGCCTGCACCGTCGAGTCGCGCTTTTCCGCGGTCACGACGATTTCCTCGAGACTCGGGTCGCCGGAGGTCGGCGGCGCCGCCTGCAGCGGCCGAACGAGTCCCGCGGCGCAAACGAGCGCAAGCGCAAAAGCGCAGGCGCCAGACAACAATTTCTTCATTAATGCATCTCCCAGAATGTGTAAATCCGCTTCGCGCCATCCCACTCGACGTTTGCCATGCACGCGTATCACCTGCCGGGGCGCATCTTCCGCCCTCGGAGCGCCAGCCCTGCCGTTCGAGTGGTTCCCCTGATCGCGTAATCGTTATTGTTTCGTCCCGACAGGTTCAATACGTAACATAGCGTTTACTGACACGCAAGTTTATTGCACCACAGGCATGATTTATTACAGCGCGGCGGCCCTCGAAACGGCTACACTGCGGACTGGGACCGCGGCGGCGTTGCGCACGAACGCGGAGCGCCGCTTTGCGCGTCCTGCACCGAATATAGGCGTCTTGAAATGCACCCAAGCGGCTGCACCGATTGCTGCGCGTTCGACTTGTCGAAGCCATGAACCCCCGGTCCTCGCACTGGATTCTGGCAGCGGTGTTTTCGACGAGCCTCGGCGTCGGCCTGATATTCGGGTTCGAGCCGCCCCTGATCGCCATGGTCTTGAATCGCGCCGGCCACTCGAGTTTTCTCGTGGGCGTGGTCATCGCCGTGAGCTTGGTCGCGGTGTCCCTGATCGGACCGCTCTACCCCTATGCGATCGCACGGCTCGGGCTGCGGCGCTCGGTCATCAGCGGCATCGGCGTCGCGGTGCTGATCCTGTTTGTGATGCCGTTCTGGAACAGCGTGCCGGCGTGGATCTTTCTGCGCGTCATGACGGGCTGCGCGCTCGGCCTCAGCTGGATCGCGAGTGAAATTTGGATGAACACGGTCAGCGGCGATGAAGCGCGCGGCGCGGTCATGGGAGTCTACGGCACGGTCTTTTCGATCGGCACTGTCGCGGGACCGCTGTTGTTGGAATTCACGGGCACGAGCGGGACGGCGCCGTTTCTGGTCGGCGGCCTGTGCTTAGGTGTAACGCTGCTGCCACTTGCGCTGCTGCCGGAGGCCGCCCGCAGCAGCGAAGCTCATGCGGCGCTTGCCGCCGAGAACGCCCGAGCCGCGCCGCTCGCAACGCGCCGGGCGGCGCTGCGGAAGCTGTTCGGCTTCTTGCCGGCTGCTCCGGTGATCATGCTTGCGGCCGCGGTGGCGGGCCTAGTCGAGTCCGCCGACTTGTCCCTGCTGCCCTTGTTCGGGCTCCATGCGGGTTTGGCTGAGCGCACGGCGCTGTTGCTCGTAACGGTATTCCTCGCGGGCAACGTGGCGCTGCAGCTGCCGATCGGGCTGCTCGCGGATCGCGTCGGCCGGCGTCTGATGCTCGGCGTATGCGCCGCCGCGAGCGCGGTCGGGCCGCTCTTGCTGCCGAGCGTAATCGATCGGCCGACACTCTTGTGGCCGCTGCTGTTCGTCTGGGGCGGGACCTTGTACGCGTTCTACAGTCAAGGCGTTGCGCTGCTCGGCGAGGAGTTCCCCGCGCAGGATCTTGCCGGCGCCAACACATTGTTCGTGATGGTTTACTGCGTCGGCGGCATCTTAGGTCCGAGCATCGGCGGCTACGCGATGGATCAATGGCCGCACCGCGGTCTGCCCGCGGTGCTGTCGGTTGCCGCCGCGAGCCTGCTCGCGGCGCTCGCGCTGCGCCGCCGGCGACGCGCTAGAGCTTGACCATGACGTGCCGCGGCACGCTGTAATCCTCGAGCGCGTAGACCGAGAGATCCTTGCCGTAGCCCGATCGCTTGAAGCCGCCATGCGGCATCTCGCTGATCAGCATGAAATGCGTGTTGATCCAGGTGCAGCCGTATTGCAGCCGCGCGGCGACGCCAAGGGCTTTCGCGACATCCCGGGTCCAGACCGACGAGGCGAGTCCGTACTCGGTGTCGTTGGCCCAGGCGACGGCCTCGTCGGCGTCGGTGAAACGTGTGACCGAAACCACGGGACCGAACACCTCGCGCTGAACGATCTCGTCGGCCTGCCGGGTACCGGCCACCAGCGTGGGTTCGAAGAAAAAGCCCGCGCCGGCACGCGCTTTGCCGCCGGCCGTGATTTCTATGTGCGTCGAGGCCGCGGCCCGCTCGACGAAGCCCGCGACCCGGCTGCGCTGCTCGGCCGAGATCAGCGGTCCCATTTCGACGCCGTCCTCGGTTTGTGCGCCGACTTTCAGTGAGCTCACGGCGGCGCTCAAGTCGGCGACCAGCCGCTCGTAAATCTTCGGGCCCGCGTAAATGCGGCAGGCTGCGGTGCAATCCTGCCCCGCGTTGTAGAACCCGAAGGTCCGCACGCCAGCGACGACCGCATCCAGGTCCGCGTCGTCGAACACGATGACCGGTGCCTTACCGCCGAGCTCGAGATGCGTGCGCTTGAGGTTCCCGGCCGCCGCGGCCAGGATCTTCTGGCCCGTCGAGACATCGCCGGTCAGGGAAACCATACGCACGCGCGGATGGCTCACGAGCGGTGCACCGACGCTCTCGCCGCGGCCGCACAGGATGTTCACGACGCCCGGCGGCAGCAGTTCGGCGAGCAGTGCTGCAAGCTTGAGCGCGGTCAGCGGGGTCTGTTCCGAGGGCTTCAAGATCACGGTATTGCCGGCCGCGAGCGCGGGCCCCAATTTCCAGGCCGCCATCATCAGCGGATAGTTCCAGGGGGCAATCGAGGCGACCACGCCGACCGGATCGCGGCGGATCATGCTCGTGTAGCCCGGCAGGTACTCGCCGGCGAGCAGCCCGTGCTGAGTTCGAGCCGCGCCCGCAAAAAACCGGAATACGTCGGCGATCGCCGGCATCTCGTCGTTGAACGCCGCGGCGAGCGGCTTGCCGGTGTTGTCCGATTCCAGCTTCGCATAGGCGGGGCCTTCGGCCTCGATGCGATCCGCGAGGCGCAGCAGCAGCGTCGCGCGGTCTTTGGGCGCGGTGTGCGCCCAGCCCGCCGCCGCGGCCTCGGCCGCGGCGACCGCCGCATCGATCTGCGCTCGGCTCGCCTCGGCGACATCGGCGAGCTTCAATCCGCTCGCGGGATCGAGCACGTGTTCGGCCGGACCCTCGCCGGCCACTAAATCCCCGTTGATCAACAGCTTGGTTTGCATTGCGAGCCCCTTGAGATTGCAGCTTATCCGACCGCGGTGCGCTTTTTCTTCTCGGGATCGTCGAAGGGCAGCGTGTGCGCGGTCGCCCCCGCCTGCAGCTTCTTGCCGCGCAGCTCGAGCTTCGTGCCGTGCACCGCGTAAGGCAGGTCGAGGCGCACGATTGCCATGGATTTCTTCGTCAAGGTCGAGACCATTGCGCAGGTGACGAGGCCGACTTTCTTGCCGCCCGCATAGACGGGGTCTCCCATGTCGGCGGCAGCGTTGCCTTCGATCAGAAGTCCAAAAATCTTGAAGCGCTCTTTGCCCTTGAGCCGATAGTGCGCGTCGGCGCCGAAGAAATCGTTCTTTCCCGGGCTGACCGTGAAGTCGAGGCCGAGCTCCCAGAGGCTGTCGCCCGGCGGATCGTGCTCGAACGGGTACATCTGCGACATGTCGTAGGGATAGAACAGCAGCGAGCTCTCGACCCGCAGGTAGTCGAGCGTCGTGAAGCAGGCGGGCACGATCCCCTGCGCCTTGCCTTCCGCGAGGATCGTGTCCCAGATCAAGCCAGCATCCTCGGCCTTGCAGAACAGCTCATAGCCGCGTTCGCCGGTGTAGCCGGTCCGGGAGATCAGCACCGGCTTGCCGAACAGCGTTGCCGGCATGTGGTGAAAATATTTGAGGTCCCGAATGCCCGGCACGTGCTTCGCGAGGAAGTCCACCGCGATCGGGCCTTGCAGCGACAGATCGTGCAAATCGTCGTCGACGATCATCGCGGCGTTGCGCCCGACGACGTATTTCCCGAGGGTTTCGTGGCCCGCGCCGCTGCCGTGAACGACCATCCAGGCGTTGGGTCCGGTGCGGTACAGCACGCAGTCCTCGATGAAGAAGCCCGCCTCGTTGAGCATGCAGGCATAGACCGACTTGCCCGGATAGATCTTGGTGACATCGCGCGTGGTCGCGTAGTTCAGGATCGCGGCGGCGTGCGGCCCGACGAGGTGCAGCTTCTTGAGCCCCGACACATCCATCAAACCGGCCTTGGTGCGGATCGCGACGTGGTCGACCGCAACGTCCTTGTTGTAGGTCCATGCGGTTCCCATGCCGTTCCAATCCTCGAGCTTGGAGCCGAGAGCCCGATGCCGATCGGCCAGTGCCGAGGTGCGCCAACTGAGTGCCATTTTGTTCTCCTGAAAATGAACGAAAGTCTGGTGTCTTCGAGAGCCCCGCGGTTACTCGGGGGCCGCGCCGGGCGTGGTCGGCGAACCGTCGTCGAACGGCGCGAGCCACTCGACGACCGCGTCGCGATAGCGCGTCAAGCCCTTGTAATCAACGAGCGCGGGATGCAGCGTCTTCAAGACGCGATGCACGCGCCGCGCCCACTTGGGAATAGTCGCGAGTTCGCTCACACTGATCAAATAGCAGCGGATGCTGAACACGATGCCGTTGCTGCGCGGCAGCCGCCAGAGTGCCTGCAGCTCGACGCGCAAATGCGCGCGATCGCCGGCGTTCTGGGCCGTGACGGTTGCTCGGTCCGGACCCCATTTCGGGTAGTTCTCGGGCGCAGTGTCGAGCCGCGGATTGATCGTCATGGTCCAATTGAGCCGGCGCACGGGCGCGCCCAAGCGCAGGTTCAGCAAGAATTTCAGCGCGCGCTCGAAGACATGCAGCTCGTGCGCGAGCGGCACCGGACCATGCCATTCGTTGAAGCGCATGCCGACGTCGAAATCCAGCGACCAATCCGCCTGGGTCGTCACCATGCCGGCCTCGGCCCACAGGTCGCCGTCGCGCTGATCCATGACGACCCAGTCGCCAGGCGTCTGGCGCGTGATGTACTCGAGCGGCGGCTGCGGCAGCGTCGCGACATCGCCGAAGGTAAACCGCTGCTCCAGTTGCAGCGGCCGGTTGATCCAATGCCAGCGATTGCCCTGCTTGACGAGCGAGAAATGGGCGGGGTAGTCGCGCGCGAGGGACTCCATGATCAGCTCGAGGCAATCCCACTGCGAGCTCAGCATGTGGGGCAGCGCCTGAAACCGCAGCGGCTCGGCGGCGAGCACGATCGCCCGTTCGCGGCATTCGGCGACGTAATGCTCGTCGATGTCGATCGCGAACTCCGTGACCGAGCCCGGAGGACCCGGCAGGTGCGGCTCGATGTTCACCGAGTACATATACTCGTCTTCCGCAAACGGCAGCGGAAAGCGCCGGATCGCGTGCGGGCTGTTGCGATAGGAGAAATCGCCGCGGAACGTCTCGTCGGGTTTGAATTGTGCGCTCATCGATGACTCTCCAACGCGGTTACTTCAGAGGTCGAGGACCACATGTTTGCCCCTGGCCCGCGAGACGCAGGGCATGATCGTGTTGCATTTGGCCTTGTCCGCATCCGACAGGAAATGGTCGTGATGCAGCAGCTCGCCGTCCACCTCGAGGACGCGCGTCTGGCAGAAGCCGCAGACCCCGCCGCGGCACAAATAGGGGACCTCGACGCCGGCGCCCTCGATCGCCTCGAGCAGGCTCTGCTCGGGCTGCACCTGCACCGATTTTTTTGCACGCGCGAGGTACACCTCGAAAGCGTCGCCGACGGGCGGCGCGCTGAACTGTTCCCAGTGGATATGGCTGTTCGACCAGCCGCCCGCGCGTGCCGTGTCGATGACGCGGTTGATCATGCCGGCCGGTCCGCACACATAGACGTGGGTGCCGAGCGGCTGGCGCGCGAGCAGGCCCTCGAAGTCGATCGCCTGGCCCTCGCTGTCGTAATACATGCGGACGCGCTCGCCCTCGCGTGCGCGCAGGCGGGCCAGAAACGCCGCATGTTCGGGCGAGCGCACCGAATAATGCAGCTCGTAGGGGATGGCTCCACCGTGCAGATCCTCGAGCTGCGCGAGGATCGGCGTGATGCCGACGCCGCCGGCGATCAGCAGGTGCTTGCGCGCGATCTTGTCGAGCGGAAACAGGTTGACCGGATGCGCGATCTCGAGGCCGCTGCCGACTTCGACGCGGTCGTGCATGAAATGCGAGCCGCCGCGCGATTCCTCCATGCGCCGCACTGCAATCTGGTAGTTGTCGAGCTCATACGGCGGGCTCAGCAGCGAATAAGGGTTGCGATGCACGCGGGTGGCGCCCGGCGTGCCGCCGCGCATTACGACCACGATGTGCGAGCCGCCCGAAAACGCCGGCAGCGCGCCTCCGCCGATCGATGCGAGCGTGAAGTGCTTGATTTGAGGCGTGACTTGCTCAATGCGCGTGACTTCCACGGCGATCGTCTGGCCGTCGCTCATAGGAAGATCTCCTTGATCGGCGGCAGTTCGCCGGGTGCCTCGGCGTCGACCATGACGCCCATGTACGCCGCATGGCGCCTCGAATAATGGTCGCGGACCAGGAGCCACAGGCCGCAGCCGATGCAGCGCACGACGTTGGTCCGCACTTCCTCGGTCGTTTCGCGGCAATGGATGCAGCGCACGCGCCGCGCCAGCGTGCCGCACTCCTGGGCACGAATCTCATCCTCGTTGAGATTGAATTCCAGCGCGATTTTCATCGCGAGACCGATGAAGCTCTCGGGTCCCGCGACGTAGAGGCGCGTGCCCATCAGCGATTGCTCGAGAGTGCCGCGAAACGACTCGAGCAGCGCGGCGCTGTTGTCGAAGCAGCGGCTCAGGGCGGCGCCGGCGGTCTCGAACGCGGCCGCTTGGGTTGCCGGGCCGTCGCTGCCGGGCGTGTAGAGCACCCGTGTTTGCGCGAGCGCTTGCGGCTTGGCCGCGCGCAGTTCATCGAGAATCCGCAGCAGCGGCTCGCCGCCTTGCCCGAGCCCCAGCAGCAAGTGGTAGCGGCCGCCGGTGTCGGCGCGGAGCGGCGCATAAACGGGTTTGCTCTTGATGCCGGTCACGAGCATGGTCAGTACTTCGCAATGTGGTGCGTAATCGCGACGACCAGAATGCCGAGAATCAGCACGAGGTATGGCCAGACCCCGCCGCGCTTGGCGATCAGTGCGCCGTCCGCGGTCTCGAGATCCGCGGCCATGTCGGCGGGGAACACGCCCTTGTCCTGGACGTAATGACGGAACACGAACACCGGCACGATCAGGGCTGCGAACAGCAGCCCCGTGATCAGCGTTCCCGCTCCGTAAGTGTCGGCACCGAATCCCATGAACGCGAGATTCACGAACGACAGCACCGCGCCGGCCGCAAGGATCCACGTCGGTGCGCGCCACGGCCGCTCCTGCTTGGGCCGGTCGAGGCGGTGGATCCAGCCCGCGTTCAAATTGAGAAAATTGAAGATCAGATAGCCGATGTTCGCGGCGCCGATCACGAACACCGAGTCGGACATCAGCAGCAGCACGAGGTTGAACCCGAGATTGGTCAGCATCGCATTGGTCGGCGCGCCGTGCGCGTTGACCTTCGAGAGATATCGCGGCAGCCAGCCGTCGAGCGACGCTTGGTAGAGCGTGCGCGAGGAGCCGGCCATCGAGGTCATCAGCGACAGCACGAGCGCGAGGATCAGCATGACGACGACGATCATGCCGCCGATCCTACCGGCGTGCACCATCTGCGCCATGACCGACGCCACGCCCATGCCGCTGTAGATATCCGGCGCGAGCATGCCGCCGTAGACCGCCGGCGTCGTGACCCTACCTGCCGCATCGATGACCGCGGGCGTGACCAAGGATCCCAGGCCGAGAAAGCCCTGAAACGCGAACGGCACGAGCGTGTAGACGACGACGCAGAGCAGTCCGGAATAGAAGATCGCCTTGAAGGTGTCGGTCTTCGGATTCTTGAACTCTCCCGTATAGCAGACCGCAGTCTCGAAGCCGTAGGTCGACCAGGCCGCGAGGAACATGCCGGCCGCAAACACCGTGATACCCGCCATGTTCCAGCTGCCGTCGACAACCCTGCCGAGGGAATCGTGCGCGAGCGGCGCCAATGGGTAGAAATTCGATTTGACCATGTCGCCGGTGAACAGCGGCACGACGCCGATCAGGATCAGCGGGATCATGGCCGAGATCCCGAGGATTTTCGTGGTATTCGCCGAGCGCAGAATGCCGCCGTCTTGGATGAATTTGACGGCGAGCAGGATCGCGGCCCCGAGCACGAAGATCGAATTGATCCGAAGGCTCAGGCCCGTCTTGATCATTCCGAGATCGAGCAGCGTGATTTGCCAGGTATTGACCAGCGCATCGGGAGCGAACAAGCCGGTCAGGATGTAGCCCGCGGCGAGCGCCGATCCGGTCGCCTGCACCGGCGACCAGGCGAACCAGTTGCACCAGACCGAGATCGGCGCGATCAACTTGCCATAGCGCACCCAGGCGATCGCACCATAGATCGACGTGCCACCCGCTTTATTGGGAAACAAGCCCGCGATCTCGGCGTAAGTGAACGACTGGATGAAGCCCATCGCAATCGAGGCCGCCCAGACGACCCAGGAGAGCTTACCGACGGTCGCGGCGACCGCGCCGATCGAAAACAATACGAGCGGCGGCACGCCGCTCGCAACCCAGAATGCGCCGGTCCAGTCGATGCCTCGCTCGAGGCCGACCGGCGGGGCCGCGGCCGCTTCGGCCGGTGCGCTCATGAGCCGACCCCGTGCAATTCGCAGCGCCTAAGTGGATTAGAAATGACGGCGTAACTCCTCAGCAATTTCAAAAAGATCGCCCACGATGCCATATGTCGCGACGCCGAAAATCGACGCGCCCGCGTCGCTGTTGACCGCGACGATCGTGCCCACGTGCTTCATACCGGCAAGATGCTGGATCGCGCCGGATACCCCCATCGCGATATAGAGTTTACATGCGGTCGCGGTCTTGCCGGACTGACCGACCTGGCGGCTCTTCGGCAGCCAGCCCGCATCCGCGATCGGCCGCGAGCATCCCAAGGTTGCGCCGATCGCCTGCGCGAGTTCGCGAAAAATCTCGACTTTCGCTTCCTCGCCGATGCCGCGGCCAACGCTCAAGATGAATTCGGCGCTCGTCATGTCGACGTCGTCGGCCGAGCTCAATTCGACGAATTCCTTGCCCGTAGCGCGGCTCGGCGCCGGCGGCGCTGCGAACGTGCTCGAACGCGGCGTGGCTGCGCCCTCCGGCGCCTTGAATACGTTGCCGCGCAGCGCGACCAACACGGTGCTGCGCCCCGGAAAATCGACCTCGACGCTGAGCTTCTGCCCGTAGCCGCCGCGGGTTGCGACGAGTTCGCCCTCGATGCGTTCCAGCTTGAATACGTCGGTCGCGAAGCCGAGCCCAAGCTTGGCCGCGAGCGCGGCAGCAAACCCGAACGAGTCGACGCTGTGGGCGACGAGCACGAGATCGGGGCGGCGTGCTGCGATGAGTGCGCCGATCGCGGCCTCAAAGGTGTCCGGATCGAACTCCGCGGCGCCGGTCGGGATCGCGATGATTTCATCGACGCCGCTGACGCTTAAGGCCGGCGCGAAGCGCGCAGGGTCGACCCCGAGCACCGCGACCGCGACTTCTTCGCCGCTGCGGCGCAAGCCTTGCGCGGCGCCGACGAGTTCGAGTGAAACCGGCCGCAATTCCCCGCGCCGCTGTTCGGCAATCACTAAAATGCCGCTCATAGCGGCGCTCCCTTGAATTCGCGAATGATCGCGGCGAGCCTTTGGGCCTGCTCGGCCGCGCTGCCTTCGATCAGTTGCGCGCGTCCCTTTTCGGGCACATAGACGCGGCGCACGCGCGACAGCGATCCCGATTCTCCGACGTCGGAGGCGCCGAGCCCCAGGTCGCCGAGACCGACGACTTCGATCGGCTTGGCCGCGGCCTGCTTGATGCTGCGCAGCGACGCATAGCGGGGTGTGTTGATGCCGGCCTGGATCGTCAGCACCGCGGGTACTTGAATCTCCACCTCGTGCAGCAGTCCGCCCTCGAGCTCGCGGCGAAACACCGCCGACTTGGCGCCGGGCGTGAAGCTCAAGCGTGCGACGACCGCGGCATGCGGCCAGCCGAGCAGGCCCGCGGTTGCGATTCCGGTCGCGGCGAACGCCTGGTCCGAAGACTGGACGCCCGCGAACAGCAGATCCGGCGCCTCGCGGCGCGCGACCGCGGCGAGAATCCGCGCGATCGCGATTGGATCCGAACCTTGCACGGCATCCTCCCAGACGCGCAGCGCGCGGTCGGCACCCTTCGCGAGGCATTTGCGCAAGCTTTCGTCGACCTCCTCGGGTCCGACCGAGACCACGACGACCTCGACCGGCTCAGGTGAAGCCTCCTTGATCTTGACCGCCTCCTCGAGCGAGAAGTCGTCCCATTCGTTCAAGTCGCGAACCAGGAAATCCGGATCGACGTCGCGGCCGTCGCTGCGAATTTCGAAATCATCATCGAGAGCGGCAACTTGCTTGACCGCCACCAGTATTTTCATGCCGCAATCTCCGTGCCGCGTGTCGCGGGAATCGCTTCGCGGATCAATTCAATGAGTTCCTTGACGACGAATTTGCCCTCGTTTCCGGTCGTCTTGAGCGCATCTTCGAACATCGTCAAATCCTTCGGGCAGCTCACGACGTACACTTCGAGGCCGGGAATCGCCGCGGCCTCCCGCATCCGATTCTGCGCGGGCTTCTCGCTGCCGACCGGATCCGGGGTCCAAATCCTACCGCCGCCGGCGCCGCAGCAGAATGAATTCGATTTGCAGCGGCCCATTTCGACGAGTTCGCAACCGAGCAGCGCGAGCAGCTCGCGCGGCGCGTCGTAACCCTTGTTGAAGCGGCCGAGGTGACAGGGGTCGTGAAAGGTCACGCGTGACTTGAGCGGTTTCGTGACTTTCAAGCGGCCGGCGTCGAACAGGCGCTTCATCAGCGTGGTGTAGTGCTCGATCTCGACCTTGCCGCCGAAATCCGGGTACTCGTTGCGGATCGTATTGAAGGAATGCGGGTCGGTCGTCACGACCGACTGAAAGCGGGCGCCGGCCATCGCCGCGATGTTGGCGTTCGCCAAGACTTCATAGAGGCCCTCTTCGCCGACGCGGCGCACGTCGTTGCCGGCGTTCGACTCGCCGTCGTAAAGAATCCCGAAATCGACGCCGGCCTCGGCGAGCAGTGCCGCGAAGGTTTGCGAGACCTTTTGGTTGCGCGGATCGAACGAAGCGTAGTCGCCCACGAACCACAGCACCTCGACGGGCTCCTTGCGTGCATCCTTGACGGGAACCGGCAGCCCTTTGGCCCAGGCGCCGCGCTTGCGCTTGGATTCTCCGAAGGAATTGCCGGTCTTGTGAATCGTCTGCAGAGTCTTTTGCAGGAGCGGATCCATCGCGCCGTCCTCGACGAGTTTGCGGCGCATTTGCACGATGATCGGAATGTGCTCGACCGCGACCGGGCAAATCTCGACGCAGGCCATGCAGGTGCGGCACGACCAGAGGGTTTCCATGGCGACCTGGCCCGGCGCCTTGCCGTGCACGTCGAGTTCGGCGGCCGGAGGCAGCACACCCGACTCGAGCGTCGCATTCGCGAATTCGCGCAAGCTCAAGATCACGTCGCGCGGGCTCAAGGGCGCGCCGACCGCGCGCGCCGGGCAGGCTTCGTGGCAGCGGCCGCACTTGGTGCAGGCATCGAGATTCAGCAAATGCTTCCAGGTGAAGTCGGTGATCTTGGCGACGCCCGGCTCTTTTTGCGATTCGGGAATGCGCGGCAGCCGCTGCGCGGCGAGCGGGTCGCGAACCAGCAGCGAGGCCGCCGCCGTGAAGATGTGCTTGACCTTGGTGAACGGCATCAGCGCGATCAGCGTGAGCGCAATGAGGCCGTGAAACCACCAGAGACCGTGGCGCAGCAGGCCGGCGCCGCTTGGCCCGAGGCCCGCGGCGCGCATGGCCGCCGCGAGCAGCGCGCCGACCGGCGACCACCAGCGCGTATCCCAGACTTCGGGGCGCTCTTGCAGCCAGACGAGCCGACCAGCCTCGAGCACGAAGCCGGTCACGCCGATCACGATCAGGATCCAGAGGAACGCCCAGTCCTCGCGCCGGTACTGCGGACGGTCGAAATCCGGATCCGACGGCGCGCGGTCGGGGCGCGCGTAGTCGAGTTTCGGGAGCTTCAGCCAGCCGCGGCGGACCATCATGTAGGCGAGGCCCGCGATCAGCGCGACGCCCGCGACGTCGAGGACCAATGAAAACACCAGATAGAACGTGCCCTGCCAGAAGCGGATGCCGAACAACGGTTCGAGAATGTCGACCTGCAGCGTGATCGTCGCGGTGCCGAGAAACAGCAGCGCGAAGCCGTAGAAGATCAGACGGTGCGCGCCGCCGGCTGCTGGATCCCGCCGCTCGATGGTCCGATGCGAAAGCACCGCGGCCACCATTTCGCGCAGGCGCGGTCCCCAACCACGCTCGAGCACGAGCGGCGCGCCGCGCCGGTATTTTCGGACTTGGACGTAAGCGCCGTAGCAAAACACCGCGATCGCGCCAAATCCGAACGCGTAGAACACGCCGATTTCGACCGCAGGAAACGCCTCGAACAAAATCCGAGTAACGGCGCTGCTGTCGTTCACGCTCTCTAGTGCCTCGAATCGGGGGCGACGGCGATCAGGTCTTGTATTCGATTTCGAATTTGCCGTCCGGCATGTGCGCCACGCCCCACACCGCGACCTCGCGCTTGTAGGGCAGCGGGAACTGCGCACCGGGCTCCTCGATTTCGCGCGCGAGGCGGTGCCCCGTGAAAGTCGCATCGGCAATCAGCCGCGGCGCCTCGGCGTCGCCGATCACGTAGACGGCCTTCACGCCGTTTTTCTGCCAGTCGCCCTCGCGGCCTTTCAGTTCGCGGAACAGGCCGTCGTGCGAGTGCCGCCCCGTCACGAGCACCAGCGAATCGAACTCGACCCAGCGCTGGGTTGCGTTCGCGTTGCGCGGCAGCACACCGGGGCCCCGGTAGCTGCGCTTCGAACCGTCGCCGTAGATGTCGTAAATCTCGACGCGATTCTTCTCGATGCGCGAGGCGAATGCATTGTGCACCTCCTTGACGTGCAGTTCGTGGAGCCGCCGCATCATGTTCGGGTATTCGAGCGTGAAGTGCATGTAGTTGGCGAGGTGCACGCCGGTCACGAGCGTGACCTCGTGCCCGGCTACGCTGAGTTTCTCGGCAAGGCTCGGCGCCATGAAATAGGTGTCCGCGTTCAGGATCACGACGCGCTTGCCGATCGGCTTCTTGCCCTCGAGCACCTGCTCGGGCGTGAGTTGATTGGGTTGCGAGGCGTCCGCGCCGGGCAGCGGGTCGTGCGTGAGACAATTCGTGCCGTCGGTATTCCAGCTCGAGCCGGTCGCGATCACGATCTTGTCGGCGCCGTAGGCGAGAGCTGCGTCCGCGGTCATCGGCTTCTGGTTGAGCGCGACCTGGGACTGCTTGTTCTTCTTGATGAGCTTGGCGATCTGCAGTTCGCGGTAGTCGCGATGGTAGCTCCACTCGCCGAGACCGGGGAGCGTCGTGACCTGATTCAGGTGGCCGCCGATCTTCGCGGCCGTGTCGTACAGGTGAACCGTGTAGCCGCGCTCGAGCAGCACGCGCGCGCACTCTGAGCCCGAGGGGCCCGCGCCCACGATCAGCACCGAGTCGTCCGAGCCGCGCTTCGGGAATTTTTCCGGATGCCAGCCGCGCCGGTATTCTTCGCCGGCCGTGGCGTTCTGCGTGCAGATCATCGGTGGTCCGCCGATTTCCCAACGCGAAATGCAGACGTTGCAGCCGATGCAGACGCGGATGTCGTCGTAGCGACCTTCCTCGATCTTCTTCGGCAGCCAGGGATCGGAAATCGACGGGCGAGCCGCGCCGATGATGTCCGCGATCCCCTTGGTCACGATCTCGGTCATTTTCTCGGGATCCGTGAAGCGCCCGACGCCGAGCACCGGCTTCTTCGCGACCTGCTTGATGAAGCGCGTCCAGGGCACTTGATGCCCCTGCTGGTAGAAGCGCGACGGCCCCGCGTCCTCGCCCCACTCGGCGATGTCGCCGACATCGACGTCCCAGAGATCGACGAGCGGATCGGCGAGTTCGACGAACTTCATGCCGTCGCGCTCGACCTCGACGCCGGCCTCACCGTAGAGCGTGTCGACCGCGAAGCGCGTCGCGATCGCGCAGTCGTGGCCCACCGCGCGGCGCACTTTCTCGAGAGTCTCGAGCCAGAATCGCGCGCGATTCTCGAGCGAACCGCCGTACTTGTCCTTGCGCTTGTTGTAGTAGGGGGAGAGGAACTGCAGCGGCAAATAGGAGTGCGCGCCGTAGACGTAGACGATGTCGAAGCCTGCGTCGCGCGAGCGCAGCGCCGCGTCGACGTAGAATTGCTGAACTTGCGCAATGTCGGCGAAATCCATTTCCTTGCAGTAGGTCAGGGTCTCGAATTCGGAGGCATATTGGCTCGGGCCGCGCGGCGTCGCGCGCGATTCCATGCACGGCGCATGCGATCCGCCGTACCAGAGTTCGACGCCGGCGAGCGCGCCGAAATGGTGGATGTGATCGGTCATCGCCTTGAGATTGCGCACATCGCCCTGATCCCAAATGCGCGCCGACAAGCGATGCGTGTCGTCTGATTCCGGGTGAATCGAGCAATATTCGGTGTTGATCCCGGCCCAGCCGCCTTCCGCCTTGATCGAGCGGTTCGCGGCCTGGAAGCCCGGCCGATCCGAGCCCGCGCCGATGCAATGCGGCACCTGATAAAAGCGGTTGCGTAGCGTTTTCGGTCCGATCTTGATCGGCTGGAACAGGATGTCGTGTTTGGGATCGCGCGCCATTTTGTTGTCCTCTGTGGTGCGTGGTAGATATCACGCTAGTAACTGTAGTGCAAATAAATTGCGTGTCGAGTAATTTACATCGGTCCCCGCATTCGCAAGCGCCGCCGGATTTTGCGGCGCAATGCTCCTCCACTATGCTATGGCCGCTGCGCCGCTTGCTGTGCGCGATAGGCCTGCCAGCTCTGATCGATCAAGTAGGCGTGGATGTCGTCGGCATCCTTGTCGCTCAAGAGATCGTCGAATCGCTCCATGCCGTTCGGTGCGAGCGCCCCGCGCAGCAGAATATCTTTGAACGCTTCGTGCAGCCCTGGGCTCAAGCGGCGCAGGTCCGGCGTCGAGCTGGGACCCAGCACGTGGCAGCGCGAACACTCTTGGATGAACAGCACTTCGCCGGCTTCGATGCTCGCCGCGCTCGCGTGCTGCGCGGGCGGTTCGGGAATGGGATCCAGCGTGCGCGGCGGCGGCGTCGGGACAGCGCCGCCGCCCAACTTGAACGCGATGATGCGATTGGTGTTCTGGTATTTCAACGCAGCGCTGCTCGGCGGGATCGGGCCCACGGTGATCGCGGCCCCGCCGTAGCCGACCTGAACCGCGACGAACTGCTCGCCGCCGACCGCATAGGTGACGGGAGCGGCCATGATGTGGCTGCCGGTCTGGATCGACTTCAATACCTTGCCGGTGTCGGCCGCGTAGATCCAGAGTTCGCCGCTGCCGCGGCCTTGAAATACGAGGTTGCCGGCTGTCGAGAGAATCCCGCCGTCATTGCCGCGAATGCCCGCCGAGGTCTCGTGCTCCCAGACGGTTTTTCCGGCGACCGGGTCCCAGGCGCGGATCAGCTCGCGCACCGGCTTGACCTTGCGCCCGGCATCGAGCGTCTTGCGGTCCGGCAGCGGCCCGTAGAGCTTTTTGACGTCGTCGGCGTTGTAGGTGTCGTCCGGATAGATGCCGTTGACGGTGAAGAAGCCGTCGATGAATTTGACCGAGCCGCCGTTATGCAGCAGGTCGACCCAGACGGCGGGCTGATCGATCACGGGAATGTAGACGAGATGCGTCTGCGGGTTATACGACATCGGCGGCCAGGTGTGGCCGCCGGCCCACGACGGGTAAACGTTCTTTGGGCCCGAGTACCAATCCGAGGTCTTGGTGGTGATCGGCCGGCCGGTTTTGAGATCGACGCCTTTGGCCCAATTGACGTAGGTGTAGTTGTGCGCCGAATACAGCTTGCCGCTCTTGCGGTCGAGCACGTAGAAGAACCCGTTCTTCGAGGCCTGCATGATCACGTGGCGCGTTGCACCCGCGAGGTCGAGGTCGGCGAACACGAGTTTCTGAACGGCGTCGAAGTCCCAGCTGTCGTGCGGGGTCGTCTGGTAATACCAAGCCATGCGGCCGCTATCGGCATGCAGTGCGATGATCGATGCGGTGTAGAGACTGTCCAGTCGCGCGGGGCCGAGCTGACGCAGGTCGTAGGGCGCCGCATTCGCGGTCCCAAAATAGACCAGATTGAGGTCGGGATCGTAGGCGAAGCCGTCCCAAGCGGTACCGCCGCCCTGGTACTCGGGTGCGCGATGCCGGTCCCAGGTTTTTGCCGCCGCCGCGAGTTCGGGGTTCTCGAACGGCCTGCCGACCGCGGGCGGCACCGTGTAGAAGCGCCATCGGAGCGCCCCGGTGTCGAGGTCGTATGCGGCGACGTAGCCGCGCACGCCGCCGCGTCCCATGTCCGAGCCGCTGTTGCCGACGATCACGAGATTCCCGGCAATCTGCGGTGCGCCGGTGCTCGAGTAGGGCAGCGTGTGGTCGGTGAAGGTCTCGGTCTCCCAGAGCTTCGCGCCGGTGGCGGCATCGAGCGCGTGCAGCCGTCCGTCGACCGAGGAGACATATACCTTGCCCTTCCAGACCGCGACGCCGCGGTTGACGAGGTCGCAGCAGGGATTTCTGCCGTAGAAATAATTGGGCTTCGGATCGTAGCGCCACAGCTCGCGGCCCGTGGCCGCATCGACCGCGTAGACATAGCCCCAAGTGCCCGACGTGTAAAGAACGCCGTCGATGACGATCGGGGTCGCTTCTTGGCCGCGCTGCGGATTGCCGAGGTCGTATTCCCAGGCAAAGCCCAGCCGATCGACGTTGGAGGCATCGATGCCCTTGAGCGGTGAGAAATAGGTGCCGTTCTTGTCGCGGCCCAGCGTGTACCAGTTTTGCGGCTCCGCGTCGGCGGCTTGCAGGCGCACCGCGTCGAGATAGCCCGGCGGGCGCGTCGCAGCCTCGGCGCGCGCGTCGCGGCAAGCAAGCGGCGTCATCGCATAGAGTGCGCACAGCGCGGCGAGCCAGGCGAAGGTTGTTGCGTTGCGGGCGGGCATGCGGACTCCTGGCGGGGCGGTATTCAAATCTATTCTTCTTCGTTCGCGTAAATGATCAGCGACAGCATGCGGATCGGCACCCTCTCGAGCCGCTCCGGGCCGTGGGCGACGTCGCCGCGAAAGGTCAGTGTGTCACCGGGCTTCAGCACGTAGGTGTGGATGCCGTGGCGATAGTGAATGATGCCGGACAGCATGTGAATGAATTCGATGCCCGGATGCTGAAACCCCGGGAATATCTCGCTCTTGTCGTTGAAGGTCACGAGGAAGGGCTCGAAGATCTTGCGGGGCCCGCGCTGCGCTGCCAGCAAATGATAGGTGTGGCCGCGGCGCGTGCCGCTGCGCACGGTTTCGAGGCCTTCGCCCGCCTTGATGAGCTGCGCGCCGCCGTCGTTGGCGCCGACGCGCTGCATCAGCACCGAGGCCGTGACGCCGAGCGCCTGCGAAAGCGCGACGATCGTCTCCAAGCTCGGGCTCACGCGCCCGGTCTCGAGCCGGCTCAGCATGGCGCTGCTGATGTTGGCGCGCCGTGCGACGTCGGCGAGCGTCAAGTCCTGCGCCTCGCGGAGGCGCCGCGCGGTCCTGCCGAGGTCGACCGCGGGATTTTCCGCACGCTCCGCGACCGGAACATCGCCCAGAGATTTGCGCTTCGCGGGCGGGCGGGCGAACACGGCGGCAGTTTTACGAGCCATTGGATCCGATCAGCGAAATTTGGCTGAGGGTGTGGACTTGCATATTGTGCAATTGAATTTGCTCCACAGTTAACATTCGTGCTTATATTCGCACATGCCGCCGCCGCTGTTAATCACCGATCGCACCGCAGCCCGCCCTTAAGTTCTATGCCACATCGATTACTGCGGTTCGGCTTCTCGCGCAAGCACCCCGAGCCGCGCATGTTCACGCGCCATGAGAGCCTGAAACCCGCCTATGACGTCGTCATCATCGGCGCCGGCGGTCACGGCCTCGCGGCCGCCTATTATCTGGCACGCGACCACGGGATACGCAACGTCGCCGTGCTCGAGAAAGGCTACATCGGCGGCGGCAATACCGGGCGCAACACCACGATCATCCGTTCGAATTACCTGACGCCCGAAGGCGTCAAGTTCTACGACCAAAGCGTCAGGCTCTGGCAGGATCTGTCCGCGGATTTCGACCTGAACCTGTTCTACTCGACGCGCGGACATTTCACCCTGGCGCATACCGACTCGGCGATGCGCACAATGCGCTGGCGCGCCGAGGTAAACAAGCACTACGGCGTCGATTCGGAGGCGGTCGACGCCGCTTTCGTCAAACGCTCGATCCCGATGATCGACATGGAATGCGGCGGGCACGCGCCGATCCTCGGCGCGCTCTACCACGCGCCCGGCGCCATTGCACGCCACGACGCGGTCGCCTGGGGCTACGGGCGCGGCGCCGACCGGCGCGGAGTCGAGATCCACCAGCAAACCGAGGTCACCGGCATCCGGCTGCAGGGCGGCAAGGTCGTCGGTGTCGAGACGACGCGCGGCGCGATCGCAACCCCGCGCGTGCTGTGCGCCGTGGCGGGTTTCACGCCTCGCATGCTCGATATGGTGGATTTGCATACGCCGATCTACATTCATCCGTTGCAGGCGATGGTTACCGAGCCGATCAAACCCTGGCTCGATCCGATCATCGTTTCGGGCTCCCTGCATGTCTATGTCTCGCAGACGGCACGCGGCGAACTCGTGATGGGGGCGTCGCTCGACCCCTACGAGCTGCATCAGACGCGCTCCACGCTCGACTTCGTCGAGGGCCTGGCGTCCCACATGCTCGACATGTTCCCATTTCTCGGCGACATCAAGGTCAATCGCCAGTGGGCGGGGCTTGCCGACATGACGCCGGATTTTGCGCCCATCATGGGCACGACACCGGTCGAGGGCTTCTTCCTCGATGCGGGCTGGGGAACCTGGGGATTCAAGGCCACACCGGTCTGCGGCATGACCATGAGCCACACCGTGGCGACGGGGCGCAACCACCCCTTGATCGAAGGCTTCACATTCGACCGCTTCGCACGCTACCAGCTGACCGGCGAGAAAGGTGCGGCCTCGGTGGGGCATTGACGCGATGAAGCTCATCGCCTGCCCGCTCAACGGCCCGCGTCCAGCGTCCGAGTTCGCCTACGGCGGTGAGCTGCGGCCGATGCCGGATCCGGATGCCTGCAGCGACCGGGAGTGGTCGGATTACGTCTTCAACCGCTCGGGGTCGCCGGGCCTCAAGTACGAATGGTGGTGCCACATTGCCTCGGGATTTTGGTTCATCGCGCTGCGCGACACGGCACGCGACCTGATCCTCGAGACTCATCCGGCGGAGGCGGCGCGCGGCGGCCTGCCGCGGCCGCCCGTCGCGCGCCCGCGAGGTCCCGGCACATGATGTTCCGGCTCGAGGCGCGCGCCGGTGAATGGCTCGACCGCAGCGTGAAACTTGGCTTCCGGTTCGAGGGGCGCGAGTATCAAGGCTATGCCGGCGACACAATTTCCTCGGCGCTCGCGGCGGCGGGCGTGGCCTACCTCGGGCGCAGCTTCAAGTATCACCGGCCGCGCACGATCCTCTCGTTTGCGAACCACGACAGCAACGTAATGTTCCAAGTCGACGGCGTCGCGAACGTACGCGGCGACGTGACTCCGCTGCGCGAAGGGATGCAGGTCGCGGCCGTCAACACCTTTGGCGGCCTCGATCACGACAAAGCGCGCATCCTGGGTCGATTCGGCCGATTCATGCCGGTCGGCTTTTATTACAAGGCGTTTCATTCCCGGGTGCTGTTTCCGCGCTGGGAACGGATGTTCCGCGCGTTCACCGGGCTGGGTTCAGTGTCCCTCGGCGCCGCGCGGCGCCCGACGCCGAAGCGCTACGGCTTTTGCGACGTGCTCGTGATCGGCGCCGGCGCCAGCGGCCTCGCCGCCGCGCTCGAGGCGGCACGCGCCGGTGCGCGCGTCGCGCTCGTCGAGGAGTCGCCGCGATTCGGCGGCAGTGCCGCATGCCACATCGCCAATACGCGGGAGCAGCAGCTCCTGCACGGGCTGCTCGAGGCGATTGCGAATTCGCCGATGATCGAACGGCTTCCCTCGACCTATGCCGCGGGCTACTACGCCGATCATTGGGTCGCGCTCGCCGAGCCCGCGCGAATGACGAAGATGCGCGCGCGTGCGGTCGTCGTCGCGGCCGGCGTCGCCGAGCAGCCGGCGGTGTTTTGCAACAACGATTTGCCGGGAATCCTGCTGGCGTCCGCTGCGCTGCAGTTGCTCGCGCGCCATCGGGTGGCGCCCGGCCGGCGCGTCGTGATCGTCGCCGCGAACTTGGACGCCTACGCGGCCTGCCTCGAGCTGCATGCGCACGGCGTCGCGGTCGAGGCGATCATCGAGCTGCGCGGCGAGATCGAGGACGAGGAGGCGGTGCGCGGCTGCGCGGCGCTCGGCGTGCGCGTCATCAAGGCGCACGCGCCGTATCGCGCGCTGCCCGGGGCGAATGGGGCGGTGCGCGCGCTCGAGTTCGCGCCGCTCGATTCGGCCGGACGCATCGATTCGAATGCGGTGCAGCGCATCGACTGCGACGCCGTGCTCATGAGCGTGGGCTTCGCCGCCGCCGCGCAGCTGCTGCTGCAGGCGGGCGCCACGCTCGAGTTCTCCGACGAGCTGCAGCAGTTCCTGCCGAACAATCTGCCGGACGGCGTGTTTGCCGCCGGCCGGCTCAACGGCTACTACGATGTCGAGGCGCGCCTCGCCGATGGCGGGCGCGCGGGCTGCTCTGCGGCCGCGCATGCGGGATTCGCGGCCGCGGAACGCGGTGCGGATGCGGTGCCCGCGCCGCGCAGCCGACGTTGCCCGTCGCATGCCTTTCCGATCTTCGACCACCCGGAAGGCAAGAACTTCGTCGACTTCGATGAGGACTTGCAGGTCAAGGATCTCGAAAACGCCGCTCAGGAAGGATTCGATTCGAGTGAGCTCTTGAAGCGCTACAGCACGGTGGGCATGGGGCCGTCGCAGGGCAAGCACTCGAATCTCAATGCGCTGCGTGTGCTCGCGCGCGTGCGCGGCCTGCGCGTCGGTGAGCTCGGACTCACGACCGCGCGCCCGCTCTACCACCCGGTTGCGCTCAAACTGCTCGCGGGGCGCAGCTTTCAGGTCGAACGCCGCACGCCGATCGATGCAGAGCACTGCGCATTGGGCTGCGTCTGGATGCCGGCGGGCAACTGGCGGCGCCCGGAATACTATGCGCGGACCGGCGAGACGCGCGCGATCAGCATCGCGCGCGAAGTCGAAGCGGTGCGCAAGCGCGTGGGCCTCATCGACGTCGGCACGCTCGGCAAGCTCGAAATCTACGGATCCCAGGCCGGCGAGTTCCTGGATCGCGTCTATGCCGGGAAGTTCTCCAACTTGCGCGTCGGCATGACGCGCTATGGCCTGATGCTCGACGAATCGGGCGTGATCATCGACGACGGCGTCATCGCGCGCTTGAGCGCCGACTCGTTCTATTTCACGACGACCACGAGCGGTTCGGCGACCGTGTTCCGCGAGCTGCTGCGCTGGAATGCGCTGTGGGGCCTCGACTGCGCGCTCGTCAACGTCACGGGGCATCGCGCCGCGTTTAATTTTGCGGGTCCCGCGAGCCGCGAGCTGCTGCAGACCTTGACCGCCTGCGACCTCGCCGAGAGCGCGTTCCCGTACCTCGCGGTCCGTGAAGCCGAGGTCGCGGGTGTTCCGGTGCGTTTGATGCGCGTCGGTTTCGTCGGCGAATGGGGCTACGAAATCCACGCGCGCGCGAGCGATGCCGCCGGCCTCTGGCGCGCACTTCTGGCGGCCGGGCGCGATCAGGGCTTGCGCCCCTTCGGCGTCGAAGCGCAGCGTCTGCTGCGGCTGGAGAAGGGGCATCTGATCGTGAGCCAGGATACCGACGGACTGACCGATCCGATCCAGGCCAACGCGATGTGGGCCGTGAACATGCAGAAGCCGTTTTTCGTCGGGCAGCGAAGCCTCAAGATTTTGCAGTCGCATGCTCCGCGGCAAGTGCTGGTCGGCATCGAAGTCGAAGCCGGCGGCCCGGTGCCGAAGGAATGCCACCTGGTCATCGATCGAGGCGAGATCGCCGGGCGCGTCACGAGCGTTGCGCGCTCGGCGGCCTTGAACAGAATCGTGGGCCTCGCGCTGGTCGCCCCAATGCTCGCCAAGCCGGGCAGCGAATTGTCGATTCGCGTCGACGGCGGCGCGACGGCGCGCGCGCACGTCGTGCCGACGCCGTTCTATGATCCGCAAAATTTGCGTCAAAAAGCGGCGGCCGCTCCATGACGGCGCTCTCTCTCGAGCGGCGCACCGCGGTGTCGCGCTGGGGCTTCAAGGGTCCGCAGGCGGGTGCCTGGCTCGCGGCACGGGGTCTCGAATTGCCGCCCGCACCGAACACGGTCGTGATCGGCGCGGCCGATGATCTGTTGATCGCCCGCCTCGGCAGCGCCGAGTTTTTCATCGAAGCGTCCGAGGGCGCGGCGACCGCGCAGCTCGCGGAGAGCCTCGCCGCACCGCCGCCCGGCGTCTATCCGATACTGCGTGAGGATTGGGCTTTTGATCTGGCGGGCGCCGACGTGCACGAGGTGCTCGCGCAGGTTTGCAACGTCAATTTCGCGGCGCTGGCGCTCATGCCACGACCGGCGATCATGACTTTGATGGTCGGCGTCGCCGTGCTCGTGGTGCCGCAAGCCGCGCCCGCGGGCGGCCGCCGCTACCGGATCTGGTGCGACCCGACATTCGGTCCATACTTGAGCGAAGCGCTCGGCGCAGTGGTCGTCGAGAGCGGTGAATAATTTGAGGGGAGTGACAAGATGAATCTCGAGCAGGCCAAGCAGTTTTTCGCGCAGCACAGCATTCGCTACGTGCTCGCGCAATTCGTCGATATTCACGGGTCGGCCAAAGCGAAAGCCGTTCCGATCGAGCACCTCGAGATGGTGCTGACCGACGGCGCCGGGTTCGCGGGCTTCGCGCTTTGGGGTTTCGGCATGGGCCCGGAAGGGCCGGATTACATGGCGGTCGGCGATCTCTCGACGTTGCAGACGATCCCGTGGATGCCGGGCTATGCACGCATCATCTGCAACGGCACCGTCAAGGGCAAGGCCTATCCCTACTGTTCGCGAGTCGCGTTGCAAGCGCAGCTCGCGCGGCTCAAGGATCGCGGTCTCACGATGTACACGGGCATCGAGCCCGAGTTCATGCTGCTCACGCGCAGGGGAGACGGCAGCTTGGGTCCCGCGGATGCCTCCGACACGCTCGACAAGCCCTGCTACGACTACAAGGGCCTGTCGCGCACCCGTCCGGTACTCGATGAGATGGTGGGCGCGCTGCGCGCGACCGGCATCGACGTTTATCAGATCGACCACGAGGACTCGAACGGGCAGTTCGAGATCAATTTCACCTATGCCGAGGCACTCAAGTCGGCCGACAGCTTCACGTTCGTCAAGATGGCCGCGAGCGAGATCGCGCAAAAGCACGGCATGATCGCGACCTTCATGCCGAAGCCGTTTTCAAACCGCGCCGGCAGCGGCGCGCATTTCCACGTTTCCTTGGGGTCGGCGACGCAGAAGAATGCGTTTCACGATCCGACCGACAAGAGCGGTATGGGGCTCTCGACGCTCGCCTATCAATTCCTCGCCGGCGTGCTTGCGCACGCACGCGCATTCAGCGCGATCGCAGCTCCCACCGTGAACTCTTACAAGCGCCTCGTCGTGGGCCGCGCGCTGTCGGGCGCGACCTGGGCGCCGGCGTACATCGCGTACGGCGACAACAATCGCACCGCCTGCGTGCGCATTCCGCATGGACGCCTCGAGGTGCGGCTGCCGGACTCGGGCTGCAATCCGTATCTGACGACCGCCGCGATGATTGCGGCCGGTCTCGACGGCATCGACCGCAAGCTCGATCCGGGCCCGGCGAAGAACATCAATCTCTACGAACTGTCGGCCGAGGAGCTCCACGCGCAAGGCATCAAGCTGCTGCCGCAGAATCTGCTCGAGGCCGTCGAGGCGCTCGAGGCGGATCCGGTCATTCAATCGGGCCTGGGGCCGGAGCTCGCGCGCGAATTCATTCGCCTCAAACGCATGGAGTGGACCGAGTATGCGCGCCACGTCTCCGATTGGGAGTCGAAGCGCTACCTCGAATTTTTCTAGGGTGCATTGAAAGGAGTATCCCTATGTGTGGAATAGTGGGTCTGCTGGTAAAGAAGCCGCAGTTGCGCGAACGGCTCGGCGCGCTCATGGTGCCGATGCTGACCGGGATGACCGAGCGCGGCCCGGATTCCGCAGGGCTCGCGGTCTATACGGCGCCGGTGTCCGACCTGCAGCACAAGCTGAGCCTCTATCGCGGGGCGCATCCCGTAAATTGGTCACAGCTGCTTGCGACACTTTCCAAGGACGTCAGCGGCGAACATGAAGTGCTCGTCAACGGCAACCACGCGGTGCTCACGAGCGCCGCCAATCCCGACGACGTTGTTGCGTGGCTCGGCGTTCACGCTCCACAGGTCGCGGTGCTGTCGATCGGCCAGTCGATCGACCTGTACAAGGACGTCGGTGCGCCCGCCGAAATCGCGGAGCGTTACCGGTTCAAGAGCCTGCGCGGCTCGCATCTCGTCGGCCACACGCGCATGGCGACCGAGTCGGCGGTGACCCCCGCGCATGCGCACCCCTTCACCGCGGGCCGCGATTTTTGCCTCGTGCACAACGGCTCGCTCTCGAATCCCCACCTGGTCCGCAAGAAACTCGAGCCGCTCGGCATCGAATTCGAAACCGATAACGATACCGAGGCGGCGTGCCGCTTCTTCGAATGGCGCCTGCGCGAAGGCGACGAACTCGAGGCCGCCGTGCAGCGCGGCTTCAGCGAACTCGACGGCTTCTACACGTTCTTGATGGGCACCGACCGGGAACTGTTGATCGTGCGCGACGCGTTTGCCTGCAAACCCGCAATCGTCGCCGAGAGCGACGACTACGTCGCGATCGCCTCGGAATTTCGCTCGCTCGCACACTTGCCCGACATCGCGCACGCCAAGCTGTTCGAGCCCAAGCCCGAGGAGATCTATTCATGGCAAATTTGAACCCCGGCGTCGCCGCGGGCGCCGCCGGCGCGCAGCCGGCGCCGCGCCCCGACCCCGCGGCGCGGCGATTCGATTTGCGCCTCGAGAGCCTGCGCGAGCTCAATCGGGTTCCTGCACAAGCAGGCGGTGCAAGCCGGCGTAAAGCGCGTGCGCGTCGACAATCCCGACGGCGCCCATTCGGTCGCCTGCGGTCTCGATGCCGATCTCGACGTGCAGATTCACGGCCACGTCGGCTATTACGTCGCGGGGATGAACAAGCACGCCTCGGTGACCGTGCACGGCAATGCGGGGCCGGGCGCCGCCGAAAACATGATGTCCGGCCGCGTGCACATTCGCGGATTCGCATCGACGGCGGCGGGCGCCTCCGCGCACGGCGGCTTGCTGGTGATCGACGGAGATGCCTCCTTGCGCTGCGGCATCTCGCTCAAGGGCGCCGACATCGTCGTCGGCGGCAGCGTCGGCAGCTTCTCGGCGTTCATGGCGCAGGCGGGGCGCATCGTGATTTGCGGCGATGCCGGAGGATGCGCTCGGCGACTCGCTGTACGAGGCCGTCATCTACGTGCGCGGCAAGGTTCGCTCGCTCGGCGCCGATGCGCGCTTCGAGCCGATGACGGACGCCGATCGCGCGGCGCTTGCGAAACTGCTCGCGGCCGCGGGTTTCAAGCACGACCCCGCGGAATTCAAGCGAATCGCATCCGCGAGGAGTCTCTATCACTGGCATGCCGATGCCGATCAGGAGTATTGAGGCCATGACGCATCTGCAGAAAGAGGAATCCGCCGGTTTCGATCGCCAGACCATCGATTACATCCAGCGCGCCGCCGCAAGCGGTCTGTACGAGATCCGCGGACTGGGCGCCAAGCGGCGTGTGCCGAATTTCGACGATCTGCTGTTTCTAGCCGCCTCGCTGTCGCGCTATCCGCTCGAAGGCTATCGCGAGCGCTGCGCGACCAAAACCGTGCTCGGCACGCGTTTCGCGACGCGCCCGATCGAACTCGGCATTCCGATCACGATCGCCGGCATGAGCTTCGGCGCGCTGTCGGCGCGCGTCAAGGATGCGCTCGGCCGCGCGGCAACCGAAGTCGGCACCTCGACGACGACGGGCGACGGCGGCATGACCTCGGAAGAGCGCGCTTCCTCCAAGCTGCTCGTCTATCAGTGCCTGCCGTCGCGCTACGGATTCAATCCGGATGACGTGCGCCGCGCCGATGCCATCGAGATCGTGATCGGGCAGGGGGCGAAGCCCGGCGGCGGCGGCATGCTGCTCGGACAGAAGGTCAATCCGCGCGTCGCGAAGCATGCGCACCCTGCCCGAGGGCGTTGATCAGCGCTCGGCATCGCGCCATCCCGACTGGACCGGGCCCGACGATCTCGTGATCAAGATCAAGGAGCTGCGCGAGATCACCGATTGGGAAAAGCCGATCTACGTGAAGGTCGGCGCGACGCGGGTATTCAACGACGTCAAGCTGGCGGTGCATGCGGGCGCCGACGTCATCGTGGTCGACGGCATGCAGGGCGGGACCGCCGCGACCCAAACTGTGTTCATCGAGCACGTCGGCATCCCGACGCTCGCCGCGCTGCGCCAGGCCGTCGACGCGCTCGACGACCTCAACATGCGCGGCACCGTGCAACTGGTGATCTCGGGCGGCATCCGCAGCGGCGCCGATGTCGCCAAGGCGCTTGCCATGGGCGCCGACGCAGTGGCGATCGGGCAGGGCGTGCTGATTGCGCTCGGCTGCAACAGCGACAGCTACATCGCCAGCGGCGAGCACCATTCCGCCGTCGAGGATTACACGCGGCTCGGCACGGCGCCTGGGTTTTGCCATCACTGCCATACCGGCAAATGCCCGGTCGGCATGACGACCCAGGATGCGGAACTCGAACTGCGCCTCGAGCCCGCGGTGGGCGCGAAGCGCCTCAAGAACTATCTCGAAGACGCTGAACATGGAGCTCACGACGATCGCGCGCGCCTGCGGCAAGCAGGACGTGCACCACCTCGAGAAAGAGGATCTGGTCGCGCTCACCGTCGAGGCGGCGGCGATGGCCGGGATCCCGCTCGCGGGGACTTCGTGGGTGCCTGGGCGGCCGGCGGATGCGACGTCCTGAGGGTCTCGCGCAGCGCCCGGACGTGGATTATTCTTCCCGTCCACTCCAAAGGGAACAACGATGAGAGCTTACCGATGGTCCGCCGCACTGCTGTCGTGTCAGTTGCTCGCTTGGCCGGGAACTTCATTTTCTGAGTCGGCGCATGCCTTGTTTTCGGATGGATACGATCTGCTCCAAGCCGGCAACGCCACCGCAGCCGCTGCGAAGTTCGAGGAGGGCCTCAAGCAGGATTCTGGGAATGCGGTGGCGCATTTCTATCTCGGCGAGTCCTATGTTTCATTACGGCGCGAGGCGGATGCCAGGGCGCAATTTCAGCTTTCCTTGAAGCTCGATCCATCGAGTGCAGTGGCAGGCTTGGCGCAGGCGGAGTTGGCTAAGTTCACGGGCCCAGCGGTTGCTGCGGGCCCTGCGGTTGTTGCGGGCCCTGCGGTTGCTGCGGTCCCGGCGGCCCCTGCGGTCGCTTACAAACCGGTGACCCCGACGGTGGTTCAGCCCAGACGACCGGATGTCCACGACGAACCGGCTATCGGCAAAGTCGTGCCGGCGATCCAACCGCTGCCGACCAAGCCTTCGTTTGACGATGCCTGCCCCTATCCGGCCGAGGCGCGCCGCCGCGGCGACACCGGCACCGTGGAGCTGCTCGTGCTTGTCGCCGAAGATGGATCTGCTCGCAAGACGGTCGTTGATGTCAGCAGCGGCTCCGAGGTTCTCGACCGGGCATCCGTGAACTGCGTCATCGAAGCCGCGCATTTCCAGACGCGACACAGTGGAAGCAAGCCGATCCCTTATTGGGGGCGAATGAAAGTTCACTGGACCTTCGGCGGATAGCGCGACCCCCTCGAAGCGACCATCCCTGTGACTTAGGGCACTACCCGCCGCAGCCGGTTGTTACCGACAATGCGCTCATGGACCACAGTTGGCGAACGAAGCCATCGGCGACGGTCATGCAGGCGAAAATGGAACAGTAATGATTATCGAGGGTTGCGTGAGAAATTTAACGTCTAGTTTGGTAAATC
Organism: uncultured Gammaproteobacteria bacterium; assembly: GCA_963782845.1. Classification (GTDB taxonomy): domain Bacteria; phylum Pseudomonadota; class Gammaproteobacteria; order Steroidobacterales; family Steroidobacteraceae; genus Bog-1198. Next base: position 192,739 of record CAWALM010000009.1, read on the forward strand.
ACTGCAGTCATTTGAAATTATGGACGTCAGTGCATTTAGCCGACTCGGCCGCTGCGGTACTGCGTCTCTATCGGGGCCCTGATAGCATAAGGGCAGGGAAGAACCTCCGTCTATCCAGGTAGATGGGGTGCGTTTATTCGAACGCGGATTATATGTTTGGGGGCGGAATGAACACTCTGATAACAATGAACCGCTGCAAGATCTCCCGCATTGCGATTGCTGCGGTCACGCTGTTCGCGGCGGCGAGTGTCGGGTTCGAGCGCGACGCATCGGCCCAGGATGTGCCGGCCGCGAGCCAGATGCAGAGCGATGCGCCGGCAGCCGCGCAGTCCGCGCCGAATGCGAGCCCCGGCGCGAATTCAACATCTGCCGATGCCGGAGCCTCCGAGGAACGGCTTGCACTCGTGATCGGCAATTCGAGCTATCGCGACGCGCCGCTCGCGAATCCGGCGAACGACGCACGCGCCATGGCAGCCACGTTGAAAACGCTCGGCTTCAAGGTCATGGAGCGCGAGAATGCAAGCCTCGAGGACATGCGCAAATTAGTGCGCGAATTCGGCGACCGGCTGGCGCTCGGCGCGGTCGGACTTTTTTATTACGCGGGCCATGGCGTCCAATCAGGCGATTCATCCGGCGAAGCCAACTACCTGATTCCAGTTGACGCCGACATTCAGGACGAAACGGAACTCGCGACGCGCGCATTCAACGCCAAAGAGGTGATCAGCAAAATGGTCGCGGCGAAGAACCGCGTCAATATCGTGATCCTCGATGCCTGTCGCAACAACCCGCTGGTGCGCAAGATGCGTTCGGCCACCGTGGGGCTCGCGCGCATGGATGAAGGAAACGGGATGATCATCGAGTTTGCGACTGCACCGGGACGAACCGCCATCGACGGCGAGGGAGCCCATGGGCTCTACACGGGCGAGTTGCTGAATGCGCTTCAAGAACCTGGATTGAGCGTCGAGGAAGTTTTCAAGAAGGTCCGGTCCGAAGTCAGCCGCAAATCCGGTCAAGAACAAGTTCCGTGGGAAAACACCTCCCTGGTAGACGAATTTTACTTCATCCCCACACCGGGCCAGACCAGGCTCGCCGTTCTCCCGCCGGTGATGCGCGCAGAGCAAACCGGAGCCGGGGCCGCGCGTACCCGCGATATTTCGAGGGTGGTTCTGGTGCCGCGGCTGCTGGTCGAGAACTACCAGCTCACGGCTAATTTTCCGCTGTCGGCACCGCTCGCCGTCGGCGAGTTCACGCCGGACGCGCGCCGCTATGTGATGGTGACCCAGGACCGCCAGCTCAAGGCTCTGGATGCGGCCACCGGCAACGTGAGCTTCAGTCACGCAGGTTTTGATGCCGCCAACTTGACCGCGGATGGTCGCTACGTCGTCGGCATTTCGGACGACCGGTTGATCAACGTGCTCGATGTCGCTGCCGATGAATTCGCGGTCAAAACCTATCATGCGGTGCGCGATGTACAGTCCGCGTTCATCACGCCGAATGGGCAGCGCATGCTCGTGATCTCTCGCGCCGGCGTCGCTTCGGTGCTGAAGCTTGAAAGCGATACCGTCGTGGGCGCGCCGATCAAGATCGATGGAGATCCGATCGTGCAGTTCTCGCCGAGCGGAAACCGGGCGGCCGTCTGGACGGCGAAGAACGGCGACTTGTTGCTCATCGATATGGACAGTGGCAAGCGCGCAGGCCGCAGTTCGTCGCATCGCAAGCCGATCAATCTCGTGCGCTTCAGCCAGGACGGCAGTTTGGTCATGACCGCGGCGGAAGACGATGCGGTGTTCGTGTGGCGCGCCGCGGACGGTTCGAAGGTTGCGCGGCTCGATCTCGGCGACAAGAGCCCGCTGCCGAGCCACGCAGAATTCATCGATGACGGCAAGCACCTGTTGATTCATGCGGCCGAGACCAACAAACAAACCGGGATCCATCAGCGTCTCGGCGTTTGGGACGTGAGCAGCGGCAAATCGCTGAGCACACTGATTGCGGATTCTCCGATTACCGATCTGCAGTTCTCGTTGGATCGCCAGCAGATCTACGTGACGACTCCGGACCACGCGATTCGCATATTCGACATGAACACCAAGGCGGTGCGTACGACCTTGTCGGGCGCGGAGTTCATCGGTTTCTCGACCGACGGTACGCGCTTGCTGACGCGCGAGGGTGTGGGCGTCCGTCTCTACGATGCTCGCACGCTCACGCCGGTGGCGCGCATGCCGGACCAAGTAACGGCGTTCGTCGGGCCGAAGACCAACGGTTTGTTTGCGACGGCCGGCAACGACGGCAGCCTGCGGCTCTATGATTTCGAGCATGGCGACTTGGTCTCGCAGCTGAAAGGCCATGTCGACACGATTTCGCACGTGAATTTTGCGGACGGCGGTAAGCGGCTCGTGAGCTTCAGCAGGGAGCGCATTGCGAAATTCTGGGGGCTTCCCGACGTCGAAGGCGCCGACAAGCTGCGCAGGGATACCTACGAATCGACGAGTGAATACGAGAAGCGACTGTCCGAGTGGTCCTCCCCGTTCACCACGCTCGTCGAACTCGGGGACTACAATCCCGACGCGGAGACCTATGCGGTCAAGGTTGGGGTCTACTCATTTCAGGTTCCGGTGCCGCGCACTGATGCGCGTCGGTTTGCGGGACAGCGCGAAGCGGTCCTCTCGGGCCGGCTCAAGTTCTTCGACACCGATCAGTTGCAGTTGGGTGAAGGCAAGCTGGAACGCCTTCCGTAAGAGTTATGTGCGTCGCAGGGATGGACTTTGCGGCAGAGCGCGTCACGGGTGGGCGTAGGGAGAGGCTCTGATGTCGGTGGTGGATGCAGACGCGCTAGGCGGTGAGGATCTCGACGCCACACGCATACCGGGGCGGCCGTCTGAGACGCCGCCAATCGCTGCCGGAGGCATCGGCGCAGACGCCGATCCGGATGAGACCAGGCAGCGGCGCACCAATTACGGCGCCTATTCCCCGAGCGTTTCCGACGCGCCAAAGATTCACACCGCGCTCGAACCCTTCATCGGTCGGGTGCTTGGCAATCGCTATCGTCTCGAGCAGCTTCTCGGTACCGGCGGCATGGGAGTCGTTTACCGTGCAGCCGACCTGCAGGTGCCGGGAGAGGTATTTGCGATTAAGGTGCTCAAACCGAAGCTGCAGGGTCATCGCGAGCTGCTCGGAGCGCTGCGCGAAGAGCTTCGTAAGACGAAGACCCTCAGCCACCCGAACATCGTCAGCGCGTACTCGATCAATTCCGACGAAGACGGCGACTACATGCTCATGGAGTATCTGGAGGGGGTCACTCTGCAGAACTTGCTCGACCAAGAGTTCGGTCGCGGCATACCCTTTCCCCGGGCCTGGCCGCTGATCGTCGATATTTGTTCGGCGCTCGCATTCGCGCACGACCACAACATCATCCACAGCGACCTCAAGCCTTCGAATGTATTCGTGACGACCAGCGGAAGAGTCAAACTGCTCGACTTTGGGATCGCACGGGTGGCGCGCGGTCCGATTCGAGGCTTCGATCCGGCGGCATGCGCGGCCGCGACCGAAAGCTATGCGAGCTGCGAGATGCTCGAGGGTGGGGTGCCCGACACCCGCGATGACGTCTATGCGCTCGGCTGCGTCGTCTACGAGATGCTCTCGGGCAAACATCCGTTCGCCAAGCGCTCGGGCTCGCATGCGCGAGACCTCAAACTCGCGCCGCCCCCGCTCGCCTCGCTCTCGCGGCGACAAAATGCGGCACTGGCCAAGGCGCTGTGCTTCGATCGCGAAAAAAGAACAGCTTCGGTCGAGGCCGTCCAGGCACAACTTCAGGCGCCAAGCCCGTCGGTTCGTCCCAGGCTCGCGCTCGGCGCGGTTCTGATCGCGATGGCGGCAGTTTTGTTTGCCGGCCGGGGCTGGGTCGACCGCGTGGTCGCATTGTGGGAGGCGCGCATGCCGGCACACGAGTCGACGCTGGCTCAGGACCAGCTGCTGGCGCAGCGGGCCGCCGCGCTCGGAGTCGATCCGAGTGATTCCCGCTTGAAGGGAGGCTTACTCGCCCTCGCCGACGCCCAGGACAAGATTCATTCGGGCGCGCAAGAAGATGCGAAGCCCAACCTCGAAAAAGCGGAGCAGTCGTTACAAGAGGCGATTCGCGTGAGTCCGCGAGCGGCAACGGTCGGTAACACGCCTGCGGAAATCGACGCCGCGGTGCAGCTGTGCCGTCAGGAGACCGACGACAGCCGCAACTGCACTTCGGCGGCGTTGTCCGACGATGCGGCTCGCAGTGTCTCGCTGCGGCCGTTCGCGCTCGACAAGGCGCCCGTGACGAACGCCGAGTTCGCGAAGTTCGTCCGTGACACCGGCTACGTGACGGCCGCAGAGCGTTCGAATGGCCTGTACTCGGCCGCGGAAAACTCGGTGCTGCTCCCCGGTCGATCGTGGAAGACCTTGCGCGACAGCGATCTGCCGCAGGATTTCGCGGCCGAGGATTTCCCGGTACGCGGCATCGATTACGCGGCCGCGAAGGCTTATTGCACCTGGAGCGGGAAACGGCTGCCATCCGAGGACGAGTGGGAATTCGCGGCGCGCGGGCCGAGCCGAAAGGTTTTTCCCTGGGGCGACCGCGTGGAAGATGCGCCGAACGCCGACAGCGGCCGGCTTTGGCCGGTCTCCAGGTTGCCGGCAGCCGGATATTTCGGAGGTCGGGGTCTCGGTGGGCAGGTGTGGGAATGGACCGAGGGGGCCGGCGACGCGAGGCCTATTCTTCGCGGTTCGTCGTATCTCGTCAGCGTGCCCTTCTATCAGCGCCTCGCCACGCGCGATCGCCAAAACCCAGTACACGCGCGCGTCGACACCGGCGTGCGCTGCGCCGCTTCCACGGAAATCTGGCCCGATGTGCCCGCCGGCGCCGCCGCTCCGGGCGCATGACGATCGACAACATCTTGAAGACGAGGTTTCTTAAAATGAGAATCAGCATTGGATCGTTGTTCGCTGCATCGCTGCTGCTCGGCGGCGCCGCGCTTGCGGAGGATTGTGCACTCGGCAAGCAATATTTGTCGCAAGCGCAACAACAACTCGGAAATTCCCACAGTACCGGGGCGGTTGGCCTGCTGCGCCGGTCGATCGATGTATGCCCATCCTATGATGCCTACGAAGCGATGGGTTTGGCGCTCGGTCACTCGAGGAATCGCCGCGACTGGAGCGGCGCCGCGGACGCATTCGTCAATGCGGATGCGCTTGCCGCCACGCCGCAGGCGCGTGCCGAAACGCTCTTTCAGTACGCATCGTTGTTGAATGACGATCAAGACCCGCAGAATGCCTACGCGCTGATCAAGAGGGCCTACGCACTCGATCCGAGCCGCAAGGATATCGGCAATCTTTCCTCGGAAATCCAAAAGCAGGTGCGGATTCCCAAGAAGGGGCAGCTCGCGCGATCCTTCGGGCTGTCGGTCTACAAGCCGCTGAAGCCGTCGACGGTGGGGGGCGAGCCGATCTCGGGGGCGGACCACCGCCAGGTCAACATTCCGATCAATTTCGAGTTCAATAGTGTCGAGCTAAACGAGCAGACGCGCGGGAACCTCAAGACGCTCGCTGGTGAGCTGGCCGACGCGGCGTCGGGCAACAAACAGTTCGTGTTCATCGGGCACACGGACGCGCGCGGCGACGAGCGCTACAACACCGACCTCTCGCGCAAGCGTGCCGAAGCGATGCGCACCGCGGTTCTGGAACTGCAACCCTCACTCGCCGGGCACATCGAAATCGAAGGGCGTGGGTCCAGCGATCCGATCGATCCAGGCAGCGACCTGCAGGCGATGCGCGAGAACCGCCGCTTGCAGGTCATCCTAAAGTGACCCGTTAAGCTCGAATGGGACCGGGCCATGTCGCACCCGCCCGTTCCGGAGAATGGCCACGCCGCTCCCGAAAGTCTCACGGTGCCCGATCGGATTGGGAAATACGTGCTGCAGGGCGTGGCCGGTCAAGGCTCGATGGGCGTGGTCTACCGAGCGGTCGATCCCGACGCCGATCGGCAGGTCGCGCTCAAAACGATCCGCCGTGATCTGCTCGAGGATGAGGACGCCGAGACACATCTGGCGCGCTTTCGCACCGAGGCCCGCGCGGCCGGCGGCCTCGAGCACCCCGGCATCGCCGCCGTAGTCGAGTATGGCGAAGAGCGCGAGTTCGCCTATCTTGCGCTGGAATACGTCGAGGGGCGCACTCTGCGCGAGTGCTTCGAGCAGCGGCACGGAATCGGTGTCGCCGATGCGGCGGACATCGCTTCGCAGCTGCTCGAGGCGCTGCAATATGCGCACGAACGCGGTGTCTGGCATCGCGACGTCAAGCCGGCCAACATCCTGGTCACCAGCGCCGGCCGTGTGAAGCTCACGGATTTCGGCATTGCACACATCAAGTCCTCGACGCAGCCTGACCCGGGCGAGATCCTGGGGACCGCGGGCTTCGTCGCGCCCGAACTTTACCTCGGTGATTCGTTCGACGGCCGCGTCGATTTATTTGCGGCGGGCGCCGTGCTCTATCAAATGCTCAGCGGCGTGCCGGCCTACGTCGGGACCGCGGACCAGATCATGGTCAAAGTCTGCTATGAGACGCCGGTGCCGCCGTCAACGGTGCGATCTTGGCCCGCGCTGCGCCCTTTCGACGCCATCGTGATGCGGGCTCTTGCGCGTCGCCCCGAGGATCGTTTCGCAACCGCGGCCGAGTTTCGGGACGCACTGCGGCAAGCCCGCTAGCTGAGTGCCGACATCAGTGTGCGCAGTTGCACGCCGCTATCCAGTCCGTGGCGGGCCGCGATCCCTGCCCGCAATTCCAGCACCCCTCGGGCGCCGAACATAAAGCGCATCCGTCCGGCACGCACCTCGGGACAGACGCGCAAGACGCGCGCTTGCGCGTCGAGAAACACGACGTCGATCGGATAGCGCATCCCGATCGTGTGGATGCTCGAGCACGGTGCGATCAACAAGCCCTCCGACGCGCCGAGCGGCGCACCCACGAGTAGCCCGAGGCCGCGGGCGACGAAAGTCTCGGCAATTTTGACCCGCAAAGATCCCGCGGGCGTCGCGCACCGTTCGACGGTGGCCATTACAGCCCCGACTTCATCAATTGCATCACGATCGGGAAGGCGATCACGATGAACGTGCACGGAAAGATGCACAAGATCAAGGGGCCGAGCATCTTCACCGGAGCCTCGAGCGCGAGCTTCTCCGCGCGCTGGAAGCGTTCGGTGCGGCGCTGCTCGGCCTGTGCGCGCAAAATCGGCCCGATGCTGCTGCCCATGAGTTCGCCCTGTACGAGGGCGCTGACGAGGCTGTTGATCGGCGCAAAATCCAGCCGCGCGGCCATATCGCGCATCGCATCGGTGCGCGGCTTGCCGGCGCGCACCTCGCGCAACAGCCGGTTGATCTCCGCTTGCAGTGGACCTGGGGGCATCTTTTCCGCGGACTTCTGCAGCGCGACCGAAAGATTCATCCCGGCTTCGACCGCCATCGTGACGATGTCGAGGAACGGCGGAATGCGTTTGAGAATCTTGAGGTTGCGCGCCTTGGTCATGTCCGCGAGCCACAGTTCCGGCATGAAAAATCCGAATGCTGCGCCGGCAAACGCACCGAGCAGAGCGCCGTGTCCCAGCTTGTTGGTCGTCCAGCCGAGCGCGGCGCCGAACAAGGCCGATGCCACGAGCTTGCCGGCGAAGAACTGTGCAGGAGTCAGCGTGTAGTCCTGTCCGGCACGCCTCAGAGATGCCTGGATGCGCGACGTCGTTGCACCTGAGACGGCCCAGCCGCAGTAGTAGGCCACCAAACGCACGAGCGGCCCGGTGAGCCGGTAGAATCGCGGCGGCGGGTCCATGTAGCGGCGGTCATCATCGGGCACCTCGCTCACGATCTGACGCGCAGAAATCACCATCAGGATCACCGCGATAGCGGCGAGGACCGGAATTATCAGCAGAATCATGATAAGTCTCCTTTGGGCGGACGGCTGCAGACCGATCAAACGTCAATCGTTACGATTTTGCGGATCATCAAGAAGCCGACCAATTCGAGGATGGCAATGACGCCAAGCACCGCGTAACCGATCAAGGTATGAAACAGGGGCAGCATGGCATCGTGCTGCATCGAGGACAGCACGAACATCAGAAACAGCGGCAAACTGCCGACGATCAGGCCCTGCAGCTTGCCTTGCGAGGTCAACGAACGGATTTTGCCTTCCATGGTCGCCTTCGCGCGCAGTGTGTGCGCGAGCCGGTCCAGGGTATCGGCCAGGTTGCCGCCGACATCTCGCGCGATGACCATTGCCGTGACGACGAGATCGATTTCCTCGAGTTTGAGACGCGTCGACATCGTATCGAGTGCGTCTTCGAGCGCGACCCCGAGCCGCTGCTCCTGTACGACGACCCCGAGCTCCTGTGACAGAGGCGCGCGTGTCTCGCGGATCGCGAGATCCAGCGCGATTTGCAGGCTCGTGCCCGCTCGCAGCGAGCTGCCCAACATCAGGAGCACGTCCGGCAACTGTTTGACGATCTTCGCGCGTCGTCGCCGATTGATGACCGCGAAGCCGACGCGCGGTCCGATCACGGAGAACACGGCGACCGCAATCGAGAGCCCGGGACTTCCGGCGAGGAACCACAGCAGCGGGGATACGACGAGCACTCCGCCGACGCTCAGAAGAAACAGCAGATTCGGATTGATGAACAGGAACGCCTCCTTGAGCCGGCTACGCGCGACCGACGTAAAGCGCCGCTGGTAGGCTGAATAGCCCGCGATGGCGGCATGCATCAGCATGAACGCACCGCAGAACGCCGCGCCGCCGATGACCGCAATCGTTAGATTCGAGTTCACGCCGCACCTCTCTGCGGCTCGCGCCGCGCAAAGATATCGATGTCGAGCGGTATGCCGATGCGCCGCAACTCGTCATAGAATTCGGGTACAAAGCCGCAACCGCTGAAGTAGCCCTGGGTCTTCCCCGCCTGATCGACACCGGTCTGTTGAAATACGAAAATATCCTGCAGCTGGATTCTTCCACTTTCGACGCCCGTCACTTCGGTGATGTGGGTGACCTTGCGCGTGCCGCAGGCAAAACGAGTCTGCTGAACGACGATGTCGATCGCAGAGGCGATCTGCTCTCGAATCGCGCTGACCGGAAGATCCAGGCCGGCCATCAGCACCATGGTCTCGAGTCGGGCGAGCATGTCGCGCGGGTTGTTGGCATGCGCGGTCGTGAGCGAACCGTCGTGACCCGTATTCATGGCCTGCAGCATGTCGAGCGCTTCGCCGCCGCGGCATTCGCCGACCACGATCCGGTCGGGCCGCATGCGCAGCGAGTTCCGCACGAGATCGCGGATCGAGATTTGACCCTTGCCCTCGATGTTGGCAGGCCGCGACTCGAGCGATACGAGGTTCGGATGGTGCAGCTGCAATTCAGCGGCGTCCTCGACGGTCACGATGCGTTCGCCCTTCGGGATGAAGTTCGAAAGAATGTTGAGCAGTGTCGTCTTGCCGGAGCCCGTGCCGCCGGAGATTACGACGTTCTTTCTGTGCTCAACCATCACTTTCATGAACTCGATCATCTCGCGGCTTGCGGAATCGAATCGCAACAGATCCTGCGCCTCGAGCTTGCGTTTCGAGAACTTGCGGATCGTGATGCTGGGCCCTTTGAGGGCGAGCGGCGGAATCACTGCGTTGACCCGAGAGCCGTCCTTTAGCCGGGCGTCTACCATCGGCGAACTTTCGTCGATGCGCCGGCCGATCGGGGCGACGATGCGCTCGATGATGCCGGTAACCGCGCGGTCGCTCGTAAACGCCAATGGAAACCGCTCGAGCACGCCGGACCGTTCAACAAAGACCTCGTCGGCCCGGTTGACCATGATCTCGGTGACCGACGCGTCGGCGAGCAGCGGCTCGAGCAGACCCAAACCAATGGCCTCGTCGCGCACGGCAGTCAGCAGCAAGGCCTTATCGAGGTGCGGCGGAATTTCAGGCATTTGAGCGATCAACTCGGCGATCAATTGCTCCGTGCGCTGGCGCAGTTCCGAATCGGCCATCCGGTGCACGTCCACACGCCGCACGTCGAACGCTTCAAGCAGGCGGTCGTGCAGGATCCGGCGCCAGCTGAATGACTCGTCTACCGCCGGGCTGCGCACGTGATCCGCTGCGGCCGTCGTCGGCGCGGCCGATATAACGATCGTGGGTTGGGCGCCCGGCGCGCTCAGCGGGGCGGGTGCGTTGCTCGGTGCGGATTGGCCCGCATGAGCGTTCCAACTCGCGGTCAAGGTATGCGCTCCAATCTTGATCTGATCGTCGGATTTTAGCGGGCCGTGAGTCGTCACCGCTTTACCGTTCACGGTGGTCCCTGCCGAGGAACCCAGATCGCGCAGGAAGCCCTGGTCGTTCGATACGAAAAGCTCCGCATGCTTGCCGCCGACGCGCCACCCCGAGAGCTTCAAATCGCTGTCGGCGTCCCGCCCGATCTTCACCTTGCCTGCGCCGATCCGCGCAGCGGATTTGTCGTTGGCCTCTTGCAATTGGATTGTCCACATGACCCTACTCCGTGCGCTTGCTGTTGATTTCGTTGATCGTGGGCATGATGTGAGCCTGCATCCGATCCGCCTGTCGGATCGCCGCCGTGTTGATCTCGCTAGAGGCGTCGATCGATCGCGGCGTCACCATTACAACCAGCTCGGTCCGATCGTTTTGAAATTGCCTGGACTTGAACAAATTACCGAGTACCGGGATGTCTTTTGCTCCGGGGAGGCCGTTGACCGACTTGTTGCCGTTGTTCTTCAGCAGGCCCGAGATGACGAGCGTCTCGTTCTCCTTCAAGCTCACCTCGGTTTCGGTGCGGGTCTTCTCGAAAGCGACCAAGCCGTTGTTGCCGACGTTGGAGAACGTGGGATCCGGTTGGCTCACCTCGGCCACGATCGACGAACTCACGTTGCCTTCTTCGTCGGCGACCGGTTTGAATTCAAGGATCACGCCGTAGTCCTTGTAGATCACCGTCGAGGTGCCGAGGCCGGCCGCCACCGGCACGGGGATTTCGCCACCGACCGTGAATTTCGCGGAGCCGCCGCTCTTGCAACTCACGGTAGGTTCTGCCAGGGTCCAGCTCTCGCCCGCCTGCTCGAGCGTGTCCAGCATCGAGGTCAGATTGGCCGCAATGCCGAAGAATCCGCCGGTGGGCAGCAGCGAGCCGCTGGGCAGGGTCGGCGTGTTGTTCATGACGGCCGACAGCGGACGGTTACCGCTCACGAGGTTGACGCCCGCGTTGAGGCCGGTAGGGGTCTGCGTGGCCCAATTCACGCCGAGGCGCCGCAGCGCGCTCTTTTCGATTTCGACTACGCGGACGTCCATGTAGACCATGCGGTCCTTCTGTACCGGCGCGCGCAATTGCACGGTGCTGACGATCTGGGGATAGATCTTCACAAGCGCCGCGATTCGCGCGGCGGCGCGGGTGGCGTTGTAATCCCCCTCGATCAACACGTGTCCGTCGACCTGTCGGGCGGAAATATTGGGTTCGTCGACCAAGAGATCCTGAACATCCCGCAGGATTTGCGCGACATCGAAGGAACGTACGTTGACATCGTAAGTGAATTGGGTTCCGCTGCGCGTCCAGACCCGCAGCGACGTGCTGCCGGCGCTCTGGCCGATCAGCACAACCTGATTCGACTCGACCACCTTGGCGCGAAGCACATCCCCGTTTCCAACGGCGATGCGCGTGACGTTGGCGAGGTCGAGAACCTGAACCTCTCCGTGGTACAGGGACAGCGGCGGCCCGTCGACGGTGGATCGGGCCGGGGTGGCGTCCTCGCGTGTGGCACGCCCAACGGTCGCGGTTTGGTTGCCGCCGGTCGGTGTCGTCGTGTCGTCCGCCACCGCGATTCGGAGGTACGCGGCGAGGCAGACGGCGATCATCAGGCACTGCAGTTTGGGGTTCATGGGCGGCTCCTGTTGTAAGGTCGGAAAGTGCATTGGCGATGGGCAGATCCTGCGCGCAGCGAGCGGCGCCGAATAGTGACCAAGGACATGTCGGACCGGCCTCGAGGCGCCCTATGTGACCAAAGGCATACCTTCGCTCGACGCCCCTCGGTTGCACAGCGTAGAAGCGAAAACGCCGGCCGCCTTTGAAGGCGGCCGGCGTCCGGAGTTCGACTCTCTCGGTGGGGGCGCTATGCGTGGATCGCGAGCTCAGGAGCGCCCGCCCACGATGTATTGGACCGCGAACTGGTCGGCCGCCTTCGGCTTCTTGGGCACCACGTCGTCGATGCTCATCACCTTGATCGCGTTGGGCTGCGCGTCGTCCGGATTGCGCAACACCGCCGTAAGCCTTCCCGAGTTCTTCGCGACGACGATGCGCTCCGCGTCATCCGGACTCACCGAAAGAGTAATCGTCGTATAGGTGTGCGGCTTGTCGCTGCCATCCCGTTTGCGGGTCACCTGGCCGGTCGCGAGTACCTGCACGTTGGACAGCAGCGCAAATGTCACCTCTTTGCTGTTGGAGCCTGTGCCGCGGGCCGTCGCCATGAGGTCGATGTGGTCGGTGGGCCGCAACATTCCGGAAATAGAATTCACTTCGTCGACCTCGGTGGTCAGCGCGCGATTGCCGTTCTCCAAAGTGTTGGAGAATACTTGCGTCGTCGACTCCAAATCCACCGCAAGCAAGACCTCGCCGCGCTTGAGCGGTGCGCCCAGTTTCTGCCCGACGAATTGACCGAAATGCTTCGGATCGATCGCGGATGCAGACGCATATTCGACCGGAATCGGGTGTCTCTCGAAGAGTCTCCCTTCGATTTTCGCGCCTCGAGGGAGGTCCTGGCTGGCGACGACCAATTCTATCGTCGGGTGAGAGATGCGCGCGGCGGCCTCGAGCGCAGCCATGCGGTCCTTGAGCAGCTTGTGGGTGAGACCAGTGGCCACGATACCGAGCGCAACGGCGCCGGCCAGCATCAGCCAGCTACGGTTCAGCTGCGGAAGCTTCATTGCGAATTTCATCGTTCTCTCCTCAAGGAAGTGAAAGGTACAACGTCAGATCGAAGTAAAAACCACGGATGGCCTGCGCCAGCTCTTGCCCGACTGGCGTCGCCGCAAACAGCAGCATCGCCAGTCCTGCGCAAATGACCGCGTATTCCGTCATCGACTGGCCGCACTGGCGGCGTGGGGACTGAAAAGGTTTCGGCTTGCTGTTCATGGCGGTTACTCGGCGGATATTGAAAGGGACTGTGCCTGTCAGCGCTCACCCGTCCCAGTGTCTTTGGTCACGAGGTTCGCCACGACGACGGAACCTCGTGCTCTGGGAGTCGCGGTGATGCTGAGCTGAAACTCGCTACTGTCGCGGGAAAATGCGACGAAGCTGCCGGCGGGTACCGACGCGTCGCGCGGGGTCTCATTGCCTTGAATTTGTTGCCAACCGGCATTGCCGAGCGAAGCTTCGTAATACGAAGTCACAGAGGACGGCGGCTGCGGCATCACCACGACGACTTCGCGGCTGTGCTTGCCTGGATCGTCCGACTCGACCACCGAAACCACATGAGCGCCGTTCATGAGCGGAAGCTCTCCCGGATCACGCTCGACGCGGGAGCCGACCACCTGCGCAACCGAGATCAATCCCTTGCTGGCGCCCTGCGGCGCATCTTCGACCTTGAGGGTCAGCAGGTAGGGGCCATGCACCTGGCCGACGATGGTCGCCTCGCCAAGCGCGTGCACCGACGCTTTGTGCGGGTAGCCGCCCGTCCAGTGGGCGCGATAGTACTCCGCGACCTCGCTGCGGCTCGCGCGTGACTGGAACTGCAGCACGCGTGTCGGGACGCCGTTCACACGCATGCTCTGCGCGATCCACTGCACATCGGCCTGCGGCGGTAGCGGCAGTTGCGGCCAAGGTTCGACCGCCCAGCAACGGCCGGCGGTCGACGAGATCACGAGGATCGTGCTCAGCGCAACGGCCTCCAATGCGCGGCCGGCGAAGCTAAGTACGGCAACGACGGGGCGCGGCGTGCGCTCGGCGCTCGACCGGCAGCGCGGATTGCAAGACGGATATTGTGATGTCATGGCGTGGGGTCCTTATCTCAAAGGCAGGCGTCGGTGGGGTTGTAGGGTGCTCCGGGAGCCGTCGAGGTCGGCACCACGTCCGGTTTCACGCAGCCCAGTTGGGGAGGAGGCGCGCCGGCAAGTGCGCCGAACAGCGCGCCGATACCGGGGATCTGATCGATCCAGCCGAATAACTTGCCGGGCACCGACACTGCGGTGAAATGGCCGGCCACGTCGCCCGCGCCTCCGCCGTTCCAGGGGTTGCCGGCGATGACCGTGCTTGCACCGATGCTGAGGTTGATGTTGTCGAGCGGTGCAAAGTGCGCGATGTTCGCGATCGGCACGGCGACGTCGGCTTCGACACCGTAGCTGTTGGCGTCGTAGCCGGCGTCCCGATCGAACCCGGCACTGAGATTGAATCCCGCGGTGGCTTCCGGATAGTTGACCGGCCATAGCGAAGCGCTCTGAATCGAGGACTGCGGCGATCTCAATGTCACCGAGACGTTGCTGTAGCTCGCGAGCATCGGGTCACCGTTCAACTGGCTCCAGACCGGATTCTCGTCGCCCGCGGTCGGTTCGTTTGCTTGCTCGTTGCGGCTGATGGCGTGCAACCCATTGTCTCGGAAGAAGCGCGCGACGGTCTCATCGGCGACCACCGCGTCATCCTCGGGTCCCACCTGAGGGTCCAGCGCGCGCTCCATCGCCGCATAACGGCTGGCTTGGATCGCCTGGTGCTGGATGTCGCCTAATTTTCCGACGTAGACCACCGCCATGAACAGCGGAATGAAGAGCAGCGTCGCGGCTACGACGAATTCGCTCATCGCTTGGCCGCGTTGGCGTCGGTTCGGGGTGGGGCACATGATGTTGAATTCCTGGTGTTTGCGTGGGGATTTCCGCAGCGCTGCCGTCATCACGGCGTCGCCAGATTCAGTCCGGGCCGCCCGATGAGCGCATACAGCAGCGTCGTCGACTCCGCGTCCGGTTGGGTCAGGCGTGACTGCCAGTAGGGGTTGTAAAGGCTCGCGTATTCATGCACGCCGTCGGCACGAGCTAGGTTGCCTTGGCTGATATCCTTCGTGCTGAGGTCTGGTCGCAGAAAAAACGTGCAGGCGGCCGAAATCGACGTGAGCGAGTCGTTCTGCAGTTGGTCGGTCATCTGCGCCGATCCCTGCGGTCCGGGTTCGTCGACATTGTTCATGTTGAGGAGCTGCGTGGTTTGAGTGGCAGCGCCGGCCTTTTGCACGGCGGCCACGTAACTCAGCGAGGGACCATCGCTGGCGTTGTTGGTCGAGCACGGATTTATCGTCGAAAGTCCCTGGGCGAGATCGATAATGTTGGGAATCCCTTTGCCGTTCGTCCCTTCCCAATCGATGACGCTCGCATTGTTCACGGCCATCGTGCAGTTCGTCGTGGTGGGACGGTAATTGCATTGATCGGTCCCGTACGTCCCGTCGGCGTCGGCATCTGCGCCGCCATAGGCGATCGGCAGACTGACCGGGATGACGCTCGGCGAATTGAAGCCGCAGGGCAGGGAGATGAACAGGAACTTGCAGTACTTGGTCGAGGCAAATGTCGGGTCGAGCGAGTCCTGCGCTTCCCAGTGGTCGTAGCCCTGCAATGTCGCGGTCCCCGAAGTCTTCTGCACACCCGGATAGCCGACGAAGAATTCCGTTGTGATCCCAAAGATCTCGAGCGCGGGATTCACGACGTCGTCGATCAGTGCTCCATTGCCGCGAACCCAGGAAAACTGGTCGCGCGAATTGAGGATGACTTGCTTGGCGTTCGCACGTTGGTCGTCGTTGTAGTCGCTCGTGAACGAATTCCACTGGTTCAAATTGGAGTTCTGCAGCAGCAATTGGGCGGCATCAAAGTTCTCCATCTCGGTTGTGGCGTTGGCGCTCGCAATTTGTGTGGCGATCTCGTGCGCCGCGATCGGTGCGACCGAATTGGCGACCTGGCGCGCGCCCCATAGCAATTCGTTGGAAGCTTCCGCCAAGGCAATCGGCACGCGAACGACACCGTCGATCACCGAGTAAACCTCGTCGGCAATTCCGGCGACGGCCGCGGTGGCTTCATCGAGCCCGGGAACGAACGAAGAATAAATGGCGATCCATTGCGCGAATTTATCGTCGTACTGGACCCAGGAATCCAGGCTCACCATTTGCGCGATCGTCACTTCGTTGGCGATCATCGCGCGGTTTGTATAGGCCTCGAAATTGAGCATTCGCGCCTCCACGAGCGCGCCGCTGAGCGCCGTGGCGTCCGCGGCATTGACGGTCGCTTCCTTCTTGTTCGCGACCTGTCCCACGTTGTAGACCAGCGCGAGAGCGCAACAACAGGCCGCGGCCGTCGCGAGAAACCAAAGGATTGTCTGGCCCCGCTGCCGGCGGTGATTCAGGGGACGATGTGGCGACTTCATTGGCAGACTCCTCGATCTGTTCGACCCGGCTCGGTCAGGCGGCCATGGCGAACATCGTCACCGGATTGGCGGCGATTGCCTATTGACTTAAGTCCTGTCGAGATCTGCGATCACGTTCGCGGCGCGCAAAAAAAAGCGGCGGCCAGAGGCCGCCGCAATTGGGGAAGTCTCGAATAGGTCGTCTACTGGTCCGTGTTCGTCTTGGTGTAGCTGTCCATGCCGAGCGGGTTGGCGGCATCCTTCGTGGCAGCCTGCCCTTCCTTCGCGGCATCTTGCACGGCTGTGGTGGCGGCCTGGTTGTTTCCGCCGAGGCTATTGGTGATCGCCGACATCTGGTCCTGCACGGTGTGTCCGAAGGCGCTATACACGGCGATCGCGCCGATCGCCACCAGGGCCACGATGATGATGTACTCGGTCATGCCTTGGCCGAGCTGCTTCTTGGACTTGGCGATGCGGTTGCTGAGCTTGCGATTCATGGTCTGTACTCCTGTGATTGAGATTTTGGTTCCAATCGCGCGGATCGAAATCCGCGCTTCAACAAATCGTCGGAGGCAATCGTCCTCGAACTCGCGTCGCATTTCTATTGACTAAAGTCCTATCGAATTTTCTCCACGTCCCGCGGCGCTCGCAGTACGCTTCATAAGAGGGCTCGAATGCAGGTGCGGCGATCGGCGCCAACCGACAGCGTGTCGAACCACCGGTTACGTGAAACATTGCGCGCGCGCGCAAGGAGCGGACGATGAACGGATTAACCAGACTGCACTCGCGGCAATTCGAGAGCCGCGCCCGGCGTTCGCGTCAGAGAGGTGCTGCGATGATCGAGTTCGCGATCGTCAGTCCATTGGCACTTTTGCTGGTGCTCGGCATCATCCAAGCCGGCCTATTATATTCGGCCAAGGAAATCGTCAACGAGGCTGCATTTTTGGCAGCCCGTGCCGGAGCGGTGTCGAACGCCCGATCTGAGGAGAACAGTCCCATGATGCAGGCCCTCGTCAAAGGGCTCGTGCCGTTCTATCAAAACAGTACGAATTATCTGGACACCTCTGCGGTGACCGAATTCGAACGGCTGGCTGTGGCATGGGGAAAGGCGCAATTCGAGGCCCCGCCGTTTTGCATTCCGTCGGTGTCTTGCTTCATCCGGGTGGACGTCCTGAATCCGGGGAGCGAGGCGTTCGACGACTTCGGCGTCGTCAGCGCCGCCTCGGGAGGGCGCACCTACATTCCCAACGACAATCTGGAGTTTCGCCCACACGACAAAATTGGAGCGAGCTCCGGACTTTCGATCCAGGACGCCAATGCTTTGCGGGTCAAGGTGACCTATGGATACCAGCTCAAGGTGCCGCTCATGCAGACCGTGGTCGAGGCCGTCATGTGCGGCGTCAATTCGGGTATAGACGCCTTCGGCGACGGCAAGGGGCCCGTCAACGACGATTGTGCAAATTTCTATAGTCGGGGGCGTGTGCCGATCGTGGCCTATGCGACCGTGCAGATGCAGACTCCCGCCTGGAAGCAGGAGGATTGAGGCACCGTATGACGCCCGTGAAAACTGGACACGATCGGCGTTGCGGGGCTAGCCTTGTCGTCGGGACGTAGGGAAGTAGTGCCGATGAATACCAAGAAGAAGGTGCTCCTGGTCGACGACCACGATCTGGTGCGTTTCGGCACGAGCATGCTGTTGGAATCCCTCGACGAGGTCGACTGCGCGATCACCGCCTGTCGCTCGCTCGACGAGGCGCGCACCGCCTGCCGCGAGAGCGGGCCGTTCGACCTCGTACTGCTGGATCTCAATCTGCCGGATGCCAAGGGCCTGCAGGGGTTGCGCACGATGCGCGAGGACAGTCCGGAGGTGTCATTCGTGATCCTCACGGGTACGCAGGATGAGTTCGTGATCCGCCAGGCGCAGGCCATGGGAGCGGTCGGCTACCTGCTGAAGTCCTGGACCCCCGACCGCATCAAGCTCGCGCTGAAGTCGCTGCTGCATCCGGCGCCGGCGCCGTCCGCGACGACGATTTCCGAGCGCTTTCCCCGGCTTGCCGGCACCTCGCACTATGACCGTGTCGCGGAACTCGGGACGCGCCACCTGCAGATCCTCGAGCTGATACTCGAGGGCTGCAGCAACCAGGAAATCAGCAAGGCGACCGAACTGTCGCTGGGCACCGTCAAGAATTATGTGTCGGCGATCCTGCTGGCGCTCGACGTGGATTCGCGGTCGCACCTGATCAGCCTGTTCCATTGAACGTCGCGCCGCCGTGTGCATGGCTCGCGCGCCGCGACTCCGGCGCCTCATGAATGCCGGGGCTCGGGATTCCGGCAGCGAAGTGCCGGCGCGCGCGGCGCATGCGGCGCGCGCAGATCAGCGGGTCGCCGACATGCTTTACAAGATCGCGCTCACCGGCGATCGCTGGGCCGTCGCGACCACGATCATTGGTGCGTTGTTCGTCGCATCGCTGATCGAGCAGCAGCATGCGCTCCATGCGCCGTGGTTCTGGTGCGGCGCCTGTGTGCTGCTCGCAGGTTTGCGGCTGTTGTTGTTTCGGGCGGGCGCCGACAAGGCCGCACTCATCGCCGCGTCAACGCGTGTTCGCTGGCTCGTGTTGCTGTTTGCGACTTCCGTGACCTGGGGGGCCGGCCCGCCGCTGTTCATTCTCGCGAAGCCGTCTGCGGACACGCTGTTGACCGGAATCCTGCTCGCGGCGGCGGGGCTGTCGGCGCCGCTGGCGGCCGCCTCGCGACCGGCCGTGTACCTGTCGCTGCTTCCGGCGCTCTTGCCCTTGCTGCTGACCCTGGCGCTCGGACCTGCACTGGGCGTGCTGCCGGTGTCGGCCAACGTCGTGCTCTTGGCGTCGCTCGCAGCCGCCTTCCTGTTGGTGCTGTTGCGCCTGACGTTGAATCAGAATGATTCGCTCGCGCTGCTGCTGGCGGTGCGCTTTCGCAACGAGGACTTGGTGGAACAGTTGCGGTCGCAGATCGAGGTCGCGGCCCGCGCCAACCAGGAGAAGTCCCGCTTCGTGGCCTCCGCTGCGCACGATCTGCGCCAGCCGCTGCATGCGCTCGGGATGTTCTGCGCCACACTCGAGCAGCATCTCGGCACTTCGCCCGAAGCGCCGCTGGTCCGCAAAATGATGGAGGCGATCGAGGCCTTGGAAGGATCCTTCGGTGCGATGCTCGACATTTCGCGGCTCGACGCCGGCGTCGTACGGGCGGTGCCGCAGACTTTTCCGATTCGTGATGTGTTCCGACGTCTCTACCAGCAGTTCGGTGGCGATGCAGAAGCGCGCGATCTATCGCTGCGTTTTCGCGCAACTCGCCGGATTGTCCGCAGCGACCCGCAGCTGCTCGAGCGCGTGCTCGCCAACCTCGTGCAGAATGCGCTGCGCTACACGCGCCGGGGCGGCGTACTGGCCGCCGCGCGGCGCCACCCAAACGGCATCGCACTGGAAGTCTGGGATACCGGCGTCGGGATTCCGTCGGACCAGTGCGAGATGATCTTCCAGGAGTTCTATCAACTCGACAACCCCGAGCGCGATCGCGGTCGCGGGCTCGGCTTGGGTCTTGCGATCGTCCAGAGGCTTTGCTCGTTGCTAGAGCATCCGCTCGAAGTGCATTCGACTCCGGGCCGCGGCACCCTGTTCCGGGTTGTCGTACCCGCGGGGGATGCGAGCGCGATCGATACGCCGGCGGCCGAAGCCGATACGCTGCCGCCGCGCAAACTGGGCACCGTGACCGTGCTTCTCATCGATGACGAGCGCGCGATCCGGGAAGCGACCAGCGTGTTGCTGCAGCCCTTGCATGTCGATGTGCTCGCCGCCGGCACGATTGCCGAGGCGGTGCGACTCGCAAGCGAGGCACCCGAGCGCATCGACTTGATCATCTCCGACTGGCGATTGCGCGGACAGGAGAACGGCATCGAAGCCGTGCGCGCGGTGCGCGCCGTCGCGGGGGAGGCAACTCCCGCCGTGCTGATCACCGGTGACACCTCGCCGGACCTTCTCAAGATGGCGCATGAAAACGGGCTCGTCATTCTGCATAAACCGCTGCAACCACGCGTGCTGTTGCGCCTCGTCAAGCACTTGCGACGTTGAGCCAAGGGGATTGTTGCGATGCACAAGCTGGTCGAGGTCAATATGACTTTAGTGAATAGCCGGTGCCCCCGCTGCTGCGGTCAACTGGGCACGCTGGCTGGCGGCGTCCGCACCCGGGATGACGCAATGAAACCGGGGAAGTAGTCCAATCATGACCCTTGTGCTGCTGTGTATTTCGCTCAACGAGGAGCCCATGAGTCAGCCGCTCGTCGGCCGCTTCGATGAGCGAGGCGGCACGGTCGGGCGATCCGACAGCGCCACATTCACGCTTCCGGATCCGGAACGAATGATCTCGCGCGTACAGGCGCGGATCGTGAACGCGGACGACAGCTACTGGATCGAGAACGTCAGTGCCGCCAGCCCGATTCTGCACAATGAGCGCCCGCTGAGCGTGGGGATGCGAGTCGTGCTGCGCGAGGGCGACGAGATCAGGATCGGCGGTTATGTGCTGCAAGCCGCCTACGAAGACGACGAGACCAGCGCAACGGTCCTGCGCGGGCGCACCGGCAAGACACACGAGGGTGGCAAGGCCGAACCGAGAATCACACCGCCACCGGCGGAGAGGCCGGCAAGCTCGGCGCTCTCAGCGCGCAGCGACCCGGCGCCGGCGCGGACCCCCCCTGGCCCGCCGTCGCCCGCGCGAATAGGCGCGGGCGCGGGCGCAGGCGCGCCGGCGCAGGCAGCCGGTGGTGAGCGCTTGTGGCGCGCCTTCCTCGAAGGCGCCGGCATCGATTCGCCGTTGCCCGCCTCGCCGTCGCCGGAGCTCTTTGCGGCCATCGGCACGATGATGCGGATCGCCGTCGGCGGCATCCACCGGCTGGTCGAGATGCGCGCGATCGCAAAGGATGAAATGCAAGCGCAGATGACGGTCGTCCAAGTGCGCGAAAACAATCCGCTCAAATTCGCGCCCGACGGACAGGTAGCGCTGCAACTGTTGTTGCAGCCGCCGGTGCGCGGGTTTCTCGAGGGCCCCGAGGCGCTGCGCGACGCGCTGGTCGATTTGCAGTCGCACCAGGTCGGCGTGATGAGCGGAATGCGCGCTGCGCTCGAGCAAGTGTTCGACCGGTTCGACCCTGCGAAGGTCGAGGCGCTGCTGCCCGCGGAATCGGTGTTCGATTCCCTGCGGCCGGCCCATCGGCGGGCACGGCTGTGGGACGTTTATTTGGAACACTACCGATCGCTGCGCGCGGAGGCGCAGGGCGACTTTCGGCGCCTCTTCGGCGAGGCCTTTCTCGAGACCTATGAGGCGCAGGTGCGCAGCCTCGAGGCCGGGCAGGATGCGGCGTCGAAAGGCGGCTCGCCCGTCGGCGGATCGTCCAAATGAACGGGCTCGCCATCCAGGTCGCACAGCGAACCTGTATCGGCTCGCGCACGCAGAATGAAGATTGCCTCGCGGTCGAGCATCGGGACGGTTATTCCTGTCTCGTCGTGTCGGACGGCGCAGGCGGACATGGCGAAGGCGCGCGCGCCGCACAGCTGGCGGTTGGACGGGTCCTCGAGGGGTTCCGCAGCCGCCCTCCGGTTGACGGCCGCGATCTCGCCGAGCTGTTGCTGGATGCACATGACGCCGTGTTGGCGGGGCAGCGCAAGAGATCGGTCACCGCAAGCGCGGCGGGTATGCAGGCAACGGTCGTGGTCTTGGTCATCGACTCGTCGAAGAATGTTGCGCTCTGGGGGCACGTCGGCGATTCGCGGCTCTATCATTGGCGCGAAGGACGGCTGACCCATGTGACGCGGGACGACAGCGTATGGCAGTCGGTACTCGATACGGGGCTCGTGCACGCCGAAAGCGCGCGCGCGGTCCGACACCGCGGCGTGTTGCTCGCCGCGCTCGGCTGTGCCGAGGAAATTGCGCCGCATGTCTCGGACCCGTTGGAAATCAAATCGACGGACGCCTTCTTGCTGTGCACGGACGGCTGGTGGGATGGGCTCGAGCTTCCGCGCATCTCTGGTCTCTTGACGCAAGCGGCAACGCCGGATTTATGGCTCGACGCCATGATCATTCCGACTCGCGAGCCTGCCGATTCGCGCCAAGACAATTACTCGGCGATTGCGTGCTGGATCGGCGAGTCTGCGCCGGAACCGCCGTGTTCCCCACTGCAATCGACGTCGATCGGACCATGAGCCACCGCATTGATCCGGGGCAAGCGTGACGGCGTCGCCGGAGCCGGTTGCGCGGCCGGGCCCTCGTTTGTTGTGGGAAGCCGACCCGCTGCTCGCGTTGATTCCGGAGCTGCGCGCGACCGCTTTCGTGTCGGACCTCGCGCGACTGCGCGAAAAGCTTTCCGCCAAGCTTCGCGATTTTCATGCACGCGCGCGCCGCGACGGAATCGAACCGACGCGTGTCGAACAGGCGACCGAAGTGCTCACGGCGCTGATCGACCACGTCGTCACATCGATGCCCTGGGGGGCGGAGGCCGACTGGCGGTCGCTCGGTGCTGCGCCCGCGCTCGGCCAGCGCACGCCGCAAGGGGCGGCACAACGCTTGTTGGAGATCGCCAACCGCTCCTACGCGGACCCCGGGATGCGCGAGCTGATCGGGGTCGCGGTTGCGCTGGGGTTCGACGGCGGGAGCGCCGGCACCGACGCGCAGATCGGTCAGCTGCGTGCTCAGCTCGCGGCACAGGCGTCCTACGACGCGGTCCGCAAGGAGCACGATCTATTTGCGCCGCCGCAGTCTGCGGTGGGGCGAGTGGGCGCGCTGACCGGATGGTTGCCGCTATGGGTCTCCAGCGCCGTGGTCGCCGCGGCGCTCGCCGTGCTTTTTTTCGCACTCGAACTGTCATTGGCAGCGAAGTCGGATCGGCTGTATGCCCGTCTCGCGACCCTTAACGGTCCGCCGACGCTGGCCGCGCAGCCGCTGCCCGCGACGCAGCCGCGCCTCGCGGGTGCGCTTCCCGAGCGGCTCCTCGCACGAAAATTCACTGTGCGCGATGAGGTCGATCGCAGTGTGATCGTGGTGCCCGCGGCGCAATTGTTCGCCCCCGACAGCGCGACGCTGCTCCGGGACGGCGCTGCCTTGTTGCAGCCGATTGCCATCGCGCTCGGGCACACGCCGGGACGCCTACAAATCATCGGCCACACCGACGGCGCCGGGGTGCGCTCGGCGCGCTATCCCTCGGACTGGGATCTTTCCGTCGATCGCGCTCGCACCGTACGGGATGCATTGCGCGAGCTCGGCATCGCGGGTCCGCGCATGAGCTTCGATGGTCGCGCCGGCATCGAACCGCCGGCGGCGCCCACAGCGCGCGAGGGCGGCGCCGACGGCCGTGTCGAGATCGTGTTGCTCGCGGGGCGCTGATGCTCAAATCCTGGACATTGGCGACCTTGGGCCTGGCGGCGTTGGCTGTGCTGGTCTGGTTTGCCGGTCCGCTGCTGCTGCTGGGAGGCCAGGCTCCGCTGGCGTCGCCGCAGGCACGCCTCGCGGTGATTGCGATTTTTACGCTGCAGTATCTCGCGCAAAAGCTGTGGCAGAGCTGGCGGGCCCGCCGGACCAACGCGCGAGTGGTTTCGGCACTCATGCCCGCCGCCGAATCCGGCTTGCCGGCCGAAACTCTGAGACTGCGCGAGCGCTTCTCGACCGCGCTCGCCGAAATGCGGCGCGCGCGATTCCGGTCGCGCAGCGGGCGTGGATGGTCGTTTTCCTGGAATTTCGGGCGTTCATATTTGTATCAGCTCCCGTGGTACATGATCATCGGCGCGCCCGGGGCCGGAAAGACCACGGCGCTTTTGAATGCGGGATTGGAATTTCCGCTCGAGGCGGCGCTCGGGCGCGGTTCGGTTCAAGGCGTCGGCGGTACGCGCAATTGCGACTGGTGGTTCACGGATCGCGCGGTGCTGATCGACACGGCTGGACGTTACACCACGCACGAAAGCGATCGAATCGCCGACCGGCAAGCTTGGGGCGCATTTCTCGAGCTGCTGCGTAATTCGCGGCCGCGGCGCCCGCTCAACGGAGTGCTGGTCGCTGTCTCGGTATCCGACCTGCTCGAGCTCTCCGCCGATGGGGTCGTCGAGCACGCCCGAGTGTTGCGTGCGCGACTCGATGAGCTGCAGCTGGCGCTGCGTGTGCGCCTGCCGGTCTACCTGTTGTTGACCAAGTGCGATCTGCTGCCCGGCTTCGTCGATTGGTTCGGTGCACTCGACCGCAATGACCGCGATCAGATCTGGGGCGTTACCTTCGATTTGCGCGCGAGCGATTCCGCCCAGGCCGCCGCGGAATTTGCGCCGGCTTTCGATCGCCTGGTCAATCGGCTCGCGGACGGTCTGCCCGGCCGGCTGCAGACCGAGCGCGACACCCAGCGGCGCGGGAGAATCTTTTCTCTGCCGCGCCAATTGCGCGGCCTCGGCGGCTCGCTCGATATTCTTGTCCGCCGCGCATTCGCGCCGTCGCCCGCGACGGCGGGCGCCTCGAGCCCGTGCCTGCGCGGGGTGTACCTCACCAGTGGAACGCAGCAGGGGACGCCGATAGACCGAATGTTGTCCGCATTCGGTCGCGAGCTCGGATTGGAACGGCAGATACTGCCGCCGAATCCAAACAGCGGCAAGAGTTTCTTCCTGTCCCGATTGCTGACGGACCTCGTGTTCGCCGAGGCCGAGCTGAGCGGCCGCACGCCTCTGCGCCGGCGTGCACAGCGGCGTGTACGGCTCGCGCTGATCGTGGCGCTGCAGCTCTGTGCGGTCGCGGTTGCGACCTGGTGGGTCAGCGCATACCTTCGCACCGTCGATGATATTGCGCGACTCGACGGCGACGTCACCCGAGTGCGCGAGATCGTCGATGCGATGCCGACTCGCGCGGGTCCCGACCCGAGGGCGTTGCTGCCGGTGCTCAACGCAATGGGTGCACTGTCTCGTACCGCGCCCGATGTCCGCCCGATGGAACTCGTCGAACTCGGCAGCGGATCGCGCCAAAAACTGGCGACCGCGGCTCGCGACGCGTATGACCGCATCTTGCTGGGGCCGTTCCAGCGGCGCATCGGCAGGGCCATCGACGCATCATTGCGAGCCGGAGTCGACGTAAACGTGCAGTACGAGGGTCTCAAAGCCTATGCGATGTTGACGCATCCCGAACATTTCGATGCGGCGGGATTCAAGGTCTTCGTGATGTCCTATTGGGATTCAGCGCTTTCGCCGCCGATGAGCTCGACCGAACGCGCGGAACTTGGCGAGCACCTCGATGCGCTGATCGATGCGGGCGCCGTGGAATCCGGCATCACGATCGAGCCGGCATTGGTCGAGTCGGTGCGCAGCCGCCTGAGCGCGCAGTCGCCGGTGCAGCGCATCGCGCTGCGTCTCGCGCTGCTGCTCGCCAGCCGTCCGCACGCCGACTTCAGTGTTGCATCGCTCGGGACGGCAGCAGCGGATTTGTTTGTGGGCGCCGACGGCCGGTCCCCGCCGCGCGCAGTGCCAGGACGCTATACGATCGAGGCATACCATGACGTGGTGGCGACGGAGGTTCCGGCGATTGCGGCACAGCTGACCGCCGAATCCAATTGGGTGCTGGGGGCTCCGGATGCGGCCGGCGTACAGGCCGTCGCGGAATTCAAGTCCGCATACGACCGGGAATATGCCGAGGCCTGGGCGGATTTCATCAACGATCTGCGCCTCAAGGCTGCCGCGAACAATCAGGGGGCCATTGACGAGGCGCGTGCGCTCGGCTCGCCCGACGGGCCGCTGGTCCAATTGCTCAATGCAATCGTGCGACAGACCTCGAGCGGCCTGCTCGTCGGCACAGAGGGGCCGATTGCGCCGTCCGATCCGTCGGCGAAGCGCTTTCTCGCGCTTAACGGTCTCGTGACCGCAGATTCCAACGGCGGCATGCCTCTGGCTCGCACGTTGCAGCAGCTCCGGGAAATCTCGGCGCTGCGTGCTGCAGATTTCCGTGGAGCGCCGCCCGGCGCCTCGAACTCACTATCGCGTGACCGGCTTGCGCGACTCGCCGCCGACGCCGCGCGCGAGCCCGAACCGGTGCGGTCGATGTTGCTGACGCTCACGTCATCGCCGACGATCACACCGGCTCAAACCCCGGCCGCGACGCCGGCCGCGCTGTCGCATCAGGTCGAGGCACGGCTTGGTGTCTCGTGCCTGCGACTCGTGGCCGGGCATTTTCCGTTCGATCGAAGTGCGGCGCATGACGCGACGCTCGAGGATTTCTCGAAGCTGTTCGCGCCCAAGGGCAGCTTTGACGCGGTTTTCACCCAATTGCTCGCACCGCACGTGGATACCTCGAGCGAGAACTGGCAAGCGCGCGGCACGGGCATCGTTCCCGACGATGCGGAATTGGATCGATTTCGATCGGCGGCGCGGATCCGCGACGTCTTTTTCGCGCATGGGGCCGCGCAGCCGGCGATCCAATTGACGTTCCGGCCGTTGGACATCGATCAAAATATCGATCGATTCCAGCTCGAGATCGACGGACAGATCGTCCGTTATTCACGAGGACAGACAGCCGCGACTACCGTCACCTGGCCAGGACCGCAAGGCAGCGCGCGTATCGATCTGACGCCGGCGGCCGACGGTGACCTGCTCGAATTCAGCGGCCCCTGGGCATTGTTTCGATTGTTCGATCATGCGGCCATTCAGGATGCCGGAGCGCCGGGGCATTTTCATGTGGTATTCAACGTCGGCGGCCGGCGCGCGAGCTTCGACGTCGAGAGTTCCGTCGCAACCAATCCGTTTCGAATGCATGAGTTGGAGCACTTCGACTGCCCGCTTTCCGGGCTCTGAGCGCAGCGTTGCATCATCGAGTGCAAGGAGTCGGGGGTCGCGATGGTCGCCGTAGGGGCCGTCAATCAACCCGCGCCCATGCGATTCATCTCATTGATTCGCTTGATGAAATTGATGGCGGTAGCGGGTCACGTCACGGCGTATCTCGGCCCCGAGTCACTTCGGTGCTGCGGTAGACGACGCGATTAATCCTCCTCAGAGCGTTCCCAGTGGCGATGGTCTGACATAGAATCGTGGCAAGGATCGCCACTGCGGTCGCGTGATCGCTGTTCGCCATGGATGTTTGAACACCAAGATAACAACCGACTAAAACTCGGATCCGGCAGGCTTGGCCAATATAGGGAGATACGACAATGCCGCTACAACTCCGTCCGATTCCAGCGAAATTAACGGCGCTTCTACTGACGGGCTTTTTCGTTGCCGCATGCGGCGGCGGTGGCGGTTACGGTGGCGGCAGTAGCTCGAGCAGCAGTTCCAGCTCGAGCAGCAGCTCGAGTTCGAGCAGTAGCTCCAGCTCGAGCAGCTCGAGCTCGAGCAGCAGCAGTTCCTCCAGCAGCTCGTCTTCGAGCGGCGGCAGTACATCGAGCAGCAGTTCCTCGTCGAGCAGCAGCTCGAGTAGTTCGAGTTCCAGCGGCGGCTCCTCGAGCAGCTCTTCCGGCTCCTCGAGCAGCTCCTCGGGCGGCACGTCCGTGGGCTGGCTCCCATATTACGCGACGCCGAGTTCCTCGAGCAGCGGCGGTTCATCCGGGCTATTCGTGATCCCGCCGAGCGCGATCACGGCCACCACGATCACGCCGACTTTCATCACGCCGAGTCCGACCAGCGAGGCCGGGAGCCTCATCGGAGTCCTGCCGGAGTTTGTTTTGACCGGCGGCGTGCTGAGCGGGTATTTCCCCTATGCGCTCGCGTATTGGGCGGTCGGCGCCGACACCAACGTCCATTTCTATGGGTTGGATCTCACGAATGCCTCGGTGAGTGCGCCGACGCCGACGCAAATCAGTTCTTTCAGCGCGACCTCTGCGACCGCGATCTGTGATTACGGCGTTGCGCAAACCAACCTGCTGAATCCCTCTACCTCATTTGCCGTGATCCATTTGACGAGCACGACCTGCGGCTCGGGAACCGACACCTATGTCGTCGTGCACTACATGGATTCGCCGACGACCGCGCCGACATCGATTACCCTGCCGGGCGCGGGCACGAGTTTGACTTCCAATCTGACGCCGCTGTATTCAACCAGCGGCGCTCTGACCGGTCTCATCTATGTGAGCAACGCCGGCACGATGTACAAGTTCGCGGACATTACGTTTACGAGCCCGACTACACTTGTTTCGGGCATTACAGCGTGGAATTCGATCGACACCGGCCAGGGCGTCAAGAATACCGGCGCTTTCAACGGCACGACGCTGTTCTATTCGGTGACCACGACATCGGGCACGAATGTCATGCGGGTTCCGTACACCGGCAGCAGCGGCAACGTCTATGCCGCGCTTGGCACGATCGATCCGGTGGGCACGGCGGATGCCACCAATGTTTATTTCTTGGACGTCACGTCGACGAACACCAACATCGTCCTCGAACCCATCGCCGGCGGCGCCACGACGACGCTGTCGACGTTCACGACGGCGACGCGCGGGTCCGCGACGTTGGACGGTTCTGACGGCGTGTATGTCGTGCTCCACCAGACCAACATCACGGGTACCGGAACTTCCTCGACGCTAGAGCAGGTCAATGCCACGGCCGGTACCGGGCAGTTACCAATCCTATACGCCAATAGCGTCTCGGCACCGAATCCCGTCAACGGCACGGTCAATGTGCAGGTCTTGGCGCCGACGCTGGGCGACTTCGGCGGAGCCCTCGTTTATATCTCGACGACGAACCTCACGGCCGGACCGACCTATGCCTACTCGACCCAGGTGAGGACCGCCTCGGGGAACTTGGTCACCGGCGGAGCGATACAGACCGGTGCCGTTTTCTTGGGACGCGGCACGTTTTTCTCCAAGTCCATCTTGGAGCTCAGCGGCATCACCGACACTGCGACCCCAACGTACGGCGGTGGAACGCTCTACAACGTCGATATGACGACCCTTGCGCCGAGCGCACTGGTGCCGCAACCGACCGGCGGCCTTTCCACCTATGTCGTGCCGGCCGGCGATCTGATCGGTTCGTTTGGGATTTCCAACGCGTTTGCGGAAGGCTACTTGGTTCAGCCGTCGGGACCGACATTCCCAGCCGGACTGATCCTGGATCCTGCGGGCCTGCAAATAAGGCAGTTCTCGCTGCCGAATACCTCGATCACGCCGCTCGAATGAGGGCGCACTGACGGGGGGCTCCAGGGCCGAGCGAGAGCGAGCGCAGGACGCAACCGCGCTCGGTTTGCGGCAAGACTGCCGTCGCGCAATCGCACGCACGACGGGCGTGGATGCGCGAGGATCCTTGGGGGTGATTCTTCTGATCCCCATTTCAGCGCGCCGACCCGCGTACGACCATCCATTCTTGTGATTGCGCGGCTCACCTTTGCCGCCGGCGCGAATTCTCGACGATCGGAGTCACGGCATACTTAATTGCGAACTCGCATCGAGCGAAAGCGATTGAATTCGCATCGTGAAATTCTGCAAATCTGATGATTCTATTTAGCGCGACCTGTCCAATATTCCAGAGAACGTTTCGGCGACGATCGAGCGCTTCAGCGTTTTCGCAGATGCCTGTGACCGCCATCGTCCCGAGCCGCCTCGGGTGCCCGAGCTGGCCGTCGACCTCGGCCGCGGAACCGAATTATCGAGCTGCTACTGGAACGATAACGCGGAGCAAGTCGTCGGCATCGCGCCAAGCGCGGACATGCGCCGAATGGCACGGAAACACAGCGCGGTGAACCGGCCTTTCCCCGAGGGGTTCTCTCATCACACGGCCCTCGCTGATCGCTGCGCGCAAGTCGTCGCCTGCGCATGCAATCGCCGCATTCGATGGAGCCGAGCGGAACTTCCCGGAGGCCCGCAGGCTATTTGCCGCGGCCGAAGTGTACCGTCGGTGCGCTGCGCTCCAGGTTCGCATCGGATCGGGAACATGCCGTATTCTCCACCGCGTTCGCGGATAATCGCATGATCACGAGGAACCGGCGTGCGCAATGGTGGCTTATTGGAGACAGGCTTCAAGCGATTGATTCGGACGGCGCCGCTCTGGGCGCTAGGGGCCGCCATACTGCAGGTGCCGTACAGCGCTCGTGCCCAGGCCGGCCCTCCCTTTCTCACGAATGATCCGGGGACTCCCGGCAACGGCAACTGGGAAATCAATCTTGGCTCGATGCAGTCCATCTCTCGCGGCACGGCGTCGTATCAAGTTCCCCAGATCGATCTGAATTTCGGCCTCGGCGATCGCGTGCAGCTGACTTATGAGATTCCCTACGTCGTGCAGACGGCGGACGGTCAAGCCGAACAGAGCGGTTGGAGTAATGCCTACCCGGGCGTGAAGTGGAGATTCCTCGATCAGGGCGAAGACGGTTGGCAACTGTCGGCCTTCCCCCAAGTCGAGACCGGCTCGTCTGCCGCAGCGAGGAGCAAGGGGGTCGCGTCGCTCGGCCCCCGGTATCTGCTGCCGCTGGAGGTGTCCAAAAAAATCGGCTCGCTCGATGCCGACTTCGAGGTTGGGTACTTCTTGCCGAGATATGGGCTGCGCGAGCGAATTCTCGGGCTTGTCGCCGGCCGACCGCTCACCCAGAGGTTCGAATTGTACGCTGAGCTGTACGATGATCGCGCGGTCGGCGGGCCCCCGCACGATACGACTCTGGACATCGGCGGCCGCTACAAGCTGCGACGCGGCATCATTGCGCTATTCATGGCCGGACGAAGTCTCAACGGGACCTCGGACGGTCAACCCGCATTCATGGGATATTTCGGCATCCAAATCCTGTTGAGCGACTACGGCCGCCGGCTCAGCTCGGAGCCTTGATCAAGACCGCGCCACGCTGGTTTTCAGCTCTCACCGCGATAGCTCCAACATCACGATCGTCGAGGCACAGTCCCGCGATCAATACCCGAGCGCACGCTCGAGACCGGGTCGAAGATGCGGCTTCGCACCGGCTTTTTGTGCCGGCAATGACGGCGAACGGACTGCAAATCCTGGTCGCCGCCCCGAATTGAAGGCGTCGCGCGCGCCGGGCCCGCCGCTCGCAAGCGCTAGTTGTGCTGGCAGCCCGGCGTGTTGCAAGGTCCCGACTGGCGCATCGTGGCCTGCGTCAACTCGATGTCGCGCAATTTGTCCTCGAATCCCGGCTCGGTCAAGCAGGTCATCGTCACGAATCGGGTGCCGAGCGCCGCTTCTTTGCGACAGTAGACTCTTTCGCCCTTTTGAATCTGGATCTTGTACTCGAGTTCGTGAGCGCGCTTGGCCAGAAACTTGATATGGTCCTCGGCAGACGCCTCAGCGCCTGCCGGTGGTGCGGTCGAAGCTGGCGTGGCGACCGCTACGCGGGTTACGGGAGGAGGAGTCGGCGCCGTCGCGCAGGCCTGCAAACAGACGCTCGTCACGAGCGCGGACAAAAGGCGGAAATGCATCAGGCTCTTCCTCGGACATGATGGGTCCGTTAAGGCTTTCTCGTCGCCATGATAATCGAATAAACGCCGGAGATTCCAGCTTACGACCGGTTCGCAGGCACCGGTCACCGGGTGGCGCGCACCGCGCTCAACGGGTGATCGAGAGAAACAGCTCCGGCAAACGACGCGGCAATTGTTCGACGTGATCGATCACCGTCCAACGATTGCCGAAGATGCGCCCGACGTAGTCGTCTGCTTTCGCATCGAGGCTGATGCAGTGAGTATGCAGACCCATCGCATCGAGTTCACGAACCGCGCAAGCGGCATCGGCCTGTAGGTGCAGCGGATCCGAGACGTCGACATCGGCAGGCTGGCCGTCGGTCAGTACCAGCAATAGGCGCTTCTGCGCGCGACGGCCGCTGAGTAAATGTCCCGCATGCCGAAGCGCGGCGCCCATGCGGGTCGAGTACGCGCCGAGCGTTGCCGCGAGGCGCGCCTTTGGCGTCGCATCCCAGGACTCGGTGAAACCCTTGATGTGCAGGTAGCGTACCTCATGGCGCGTGTTCGAGTGAAATCCTGCGATTGCGAATTCGTCGCCGAGCTCGCTGATCGCCCAGGCGAGCAGCGCGACTGCGGCCCGACTGATGCTGAGCACCGTCTCGTCGGTTCCCGCAACGGCGTCGTTGACCGAGGCCGACAAGTCCACGAGCAGCAAGACCGCAATGTCCCGTCCGTCAGTGCGCGTGCTCATGTGGATGCGTGGGTCGGGCTGCGCGCCTGCGCGCCAGTCGGTGATCGCCCGCAGCGCGACGTCGAGGTCGAGTTCCGTGCCCTCCTCTTGATAGCGCAGTCGCGTACGGTCCTGCGGCTTGAGTAGGTCGAGCACGCGCTTGAGGTGTTTGGCGACCGGCGCATGGTGGCCAAGCAGCGAATCGATGTCCGACGGATTGCCGGCCGGCTGCAAGCTGTCGTAGACGCTGACCCAATCCGGCCGATAGCCGCGCATCG
The DNA here is from genome assembly GCA_963782845.1 of uncultured Gammaproteobacteria bacterium. Classification (GTDB taxonomy): domain Bacteria; phylum Pseudomonadota; class Gammaproteobacteria; order Steroidobacterales; family Steroidobacteraceae; genus Bog-1198. Next base: position 225,509 of record CAWALM010000009.1, read on the forward strand.
ACTCGTCCCACTCGCGATAGTGACGCGGCGGCAGCGCCGATTCTTCGGCCGCGGGGCTCGAGCGCCGGTCCTCGAACTGCTGCTCCTCGTCGCCGGCCTCGATATAGATCCAAAGATGGCGATTGTCGTCGCGGTAAGACACGATCGTGTCCTCGAAGCGCATCTTCGCCTGCTGGTCGTCTTGCCGCCGAGTGCGCGCGACCCACTGCAGTGCGAGCGCCGCCACTTCACGGCTCGACGATTCGCCGCTCTGCATCAACCGGAGAAAGCGCTCGCGAAACTCCAGCAACGCTGGATCTTGGTAGCCATGCGCGGCGTCGAGCAGAGCGCGCGAGATGCAGACCAGCCGGTGACGCACGCAGGACTCTTGGCGCGGGTCGCAGGCATCCTCATTCGGAGCCGGGTGCATCGCAAGGAACGTGGGACGCAGTCCGGGGAAGCGCAGCAATGCAAGGTGATCGACTCGACAATCCTCGAAGCATTCAACCGCCATGCGCTGCAGCGGGCTCAAGTTGTCGGCTACCAGCGGCAGACTCCAGCGCCGGTGCGCTGCGAGGTGGGTAAGGATTGCGCGATAACGATCGAGCCCGCTGAGCCGCGCCATGTGCCGCGTGCCCGCTCGATTGTCGGGGCCCCCCGGAGCGCCGGCCGGCACCGACTGCCGGCCGGATGCCTGCCAATCGTCAAGGACTTCGGGAAGTCGAAACCCGTCCGCCTGCGCAAACGGCATCGTAATCGCGGAAGCATCCTCGCTCGGGTCGGTGCTCACGGGATACGGAATCAGCGGAACGTGCTCATTCCACAAGCAGCGCAGCGTGAGTTCGAGCCGCCGCTCGACATCGACAAGCAGCGTGCCGTGGCGTTCACGCTGCAAGAGCGCTCGACTGTCGGGTGTCGCGAGCGCGAAGTATTCGACCTGGCGCTCCGGGTGCTGAACGTGCAGGCGAATGCCCTCGGACACCCATCGCCGCAGCCCGTCGAGCGGCACCATGCCGGCGAGCATCGGCGCCTGCTGCAGGAACGTCGGAAGGCTCGGGCTCGGCTCGGTCGCGTGATGCCCGTGAATCGAAATGCTGGTCCGTTGCATGAGCTCGACGACGATCGCGAAGTACTGCGCCAGCAACTCCGGCGAACGCAGGCGCCGCGCGACCGCGCCGAGGCTCTGCAGCAGCGGCGCGATGGCGCGTCCGTTCGGCGACTTTTGAAATGCCTCGATCGCCCGATCGAGCGGCGGGAGCGACGCTTCTCCCGCCGAAACCGCGACGCTCGGCCAAACCTCCAGGAACACGAGCAACGGTTCGACCCCGCGACCGAGCTTGCCGAGCCGGCTTGCCTGCGCGAGATACGCATCGAGGCCGGTTGCACTCAAGGATCGCAGCGCCTCGTCGATGCATTCGTCGAACACGTCGTCGACTGCATCAAAGCGGCAATCGAGCCGCTCGCGCAGTTTTTGGTGCCGCAGCAGCCGACGCGCGGCGGACGCGGGTCCCGGCCCGGTTCCGTAGGTAGCAAAGGGCGTTGTCGGTGCGCTCACATCAAGGTCATTCGCGGTCAGACGAGCACGGCGTCGATCGTGTGTTCGAGAGTCTCGCGGATTTCGGCGTCATCGGTGATCGGACGCACCATCGCCATGCGGCACGCGTCGCGCAGTGCAATACCTTGGCGCACGAGCTGGCCCGCGTACACCAGAAGGCGCGTCGAAACACCTTCGTCGAGACCGTGGCCCTTGAGACGTCGAGCCGCTGCCGCCACCTGCACGAGCGCGACAGCCTGTTGGTCCGTGATGCCGGTTTCTCGCACGACGATTTGTGCTTCGAGCTCCGGCGCCGGGTAGTCGAAGTCGAGTGCAACGAAGCGCTGCCGTGTCGAGGTTTTCAAATCCTTCATGAGACTCTGGTAGCCGGGGTTGTAGGAGATCACGAGCTGAAAGTCCGGATGGGCGCGCACGAGTTCGCCCTTTTTGTCGAGCGGCAGCGTGCGCCGATAATCGGTGAGCGGATGAATCACGACGGTGGTGTCCTGCCGCGCCTCGACGATTTCATCGAGATAGCAGATCGCCCCATGGCGCGCTGCCGTCGTGAGCGGCCCGTCCTGCCAGCGCGTACCGCCGGGCTCGAGCAAAAACCGGCCAACCAGGTCGGCTGCGGTCATGTCCTCGTTGCAGGCGACCGTCACGAGCGGACGACCCAGTTTCCACGCCGCATGTTCAATGAAGCGCGATTTGCCGCAGCCCGTGGGCCCCTTGACCATTACCGGCAGGCGCGCGGCATACGCGGCCTCGAACAATGTCATTTCATCGCCCTGAGGCGCGTAATACGGCTCCTCCGCAATACGCCAATCGTCGAGTGCACTCATGATTACCCCGGGTTAGTTCGGTTCGTCTAGCCTGTCGCGGCACGACCTTGGGTGGTGCCGCGCAGGAGAGGGGACCGCAAGAATAAACCATTCGTTCAGGCGGCGCGAAGTGGCCGGTTGCAATGCGCAGCGCGGGCACCTTCGCCGCATCACGATCGCGGCGAGCGCATGATCAGAAGCGCTGCCCATAGGGCGAGCGCCACGGCAACCGCGGTCAGCCCGACGAATAGCGGGTTCTTAAGGGTTTCAGGACCCTCGGCAATGGCGCGCCAGATGTGCGCGGCCCCGATCAATGCAAAAATCGATCCTGAAGCGACAAGGTAAGCTCTCATGGCGGCGCCTCTCCGGGGTGGCGTTCGGCTCCGCGCGATCATAGCAGCTGTCGCTTGGGGCAGCGGCGAACGGCAACCTTGAATCGAGCCTGTTCGAGGCAATTCCGACGATCAAACCGCTTGCCGTGCCGGTAGAATGCAGAGAATCGGGGCGGCGAACGAGGGGGGTGGCTTGGCAAGTCATGGATCGGCGCGATTTCTGAACGTCCCTCGAGGGCCTTTTTTTCTCGTGATGCTGGCTGCAATGATCGGCTGCGCCGTTGCGGCGCAGGCGGGCACGCCGCGCAACGAGCCTGCCAAAAAATCCAAAGACGCGGTCGACCTCACGCTGGCGGTTTACCTGCCGCAGACCGACAGCGACACACGTGTTTTCGTTCCGCAGCTGGGCACGTCGTTTGCGCCGGGCAAAGCCCTCGAGGACGCCGCTGTCGATGCGGGAAATTTCTACTTCAAATCAGCTGCATTATTCGCCGATCCGGGAACCGAGTTCAATTTGGTGCTCGCGATGCACCCGAAATGGGAGTCCAAGGACCAAAGCTCGATATTGACCGTCAAATACAGGTTACTGACTGCCGCCGGCACCGTTCTCGCCGAGGGAGAAAAGAAGGACGATATCAAGACTCAAAAATTGCTGTTCGACAACGCGTTCTACTCCGTCTCGCTAGGCCTGCTCAAGGATGTGTTGTCCGATTCCGGCCTGCTGCACAGGGCGGCGGCCGAGCGCGCGACTGCGGTTACCGCAACCGCAAAGGCGTTCAATCGCGCGCTGCTCGTGAGCCGCGACAAGCCGGCCAAGTCCGGAACCGGATTCTTCATCAACGAGCGCGGCCAGGTGATAACCGCCGCGCACGTCGTCCACGACTGCCCGGTAACCGCGGTGAAGATCGATGGAAAATCCTCGGACGCGGCGCTCGTGGCCGAGAGTCTGCTTCTCGACCTCGCTGTCGTCGACGTCGGCGCAGCTGCCGCGCATGTGATCCCGCTGCGGGCTGGAACCTCCTATTCGCTCGGAGAGTCGGTCACCAACATCGGTTTTCCCTTGGACGGGGTACTCGCCGGATCGCCCAATCTCACGCGCGGCAATGTGAGCTCGCGCGCCGCGCTCGCAGGTTCGCTCGGGCAATTTCAATTTTCCGCGCCGGTACAGCCGGGCTCCAGCGGCGGCCCCGTGGTTTCCGACAGCGGCGAATTGCTCGGCGTGACCGTCGGGACGATGGGGATCTCCGGACTCATCCAGAAGGGCATCCTGCCGCAAAACGTCAATTTCGCGCTCGATGCCCGCTACGCCGCGCAATTCATGGACCGCAACAAAATCGCGTACGTATCCGTGGTGCCGAATCAGCAGGCAGGCGCGCACCCTGCAATCGATGCGTCGTTGCCGGCGGTCGTTCAACTCGTTTGCTATCAATAGAAGGCAGATGCCATGCGTCCAGTCGCCGCCATCATCATCGTATCGACGCTGTTCGGAGTGCCGCTGCGCGCAGAGTCCGCCGATAGCACCGAGAGTCCGGCACCCTCCGGCGCGGGCGCATCCGAATCGCTGCCGTCGATCGGATTTGGATCCACGATCGCATCGGACGAGATCTACGCGGCGCTCAAGAGCGCGCCGATATTCGCGACGATCGACAAGGATAAGCCCGGGAGTCCGGTCACGATTCGCGTCAGCCACATCTATGGCCACCTGTCGACGGCCACGAGCATTGCGAGCGCGATTCTCGTGGGCGGTACTCTCGGATTGCTGCCGGCATTTTCCAATCGCGACTTGGTGATCACCTATGATGTGATCGTGAACGGCAGCGTGTTGACGACTTACACCTATTCCAAGAACCTCAGCCGTGTATTCAATGTTCATGCGACCGACAAGACCCATGGGTTGGGCGCGGACGGCCTCGCGTGGGTCACCGGAACCTCGAGCCAGTTTGCGGCCGATATCGCGCACGACGCCAAATATGCGCAGCTGATCGCCGAGTACCATTTCTATTACGACGCGCCGTCGGCGGATGCGGCGCACTGATGCGCGGAGTTCGCGATCCGCATCGCGAGGCGTCGATGAAGCCAATAGTCGCATTGCTCTGTCTGTGGCTGGTGATCGCAGCGGCGTCCGCCGCGGCGGACACTGCGCTGTTTCGCGGCGACGCGAGCCACAGCGGGATCTACCTCGCGCCGGGAGTGCCGGCGCTTCACGGCCTGAAATGGAAATTCAAATCGGACGGCCCCATCATCTCGTCGCCCGCGGTCGCCGACGGCATGGTTTATTTCGGCAGCAACGATCACTACCTGTATGCGGTGAAGGCCGCAGATGGCACCCAAAGCTGGCGATTCAAAACCGGGAGCCGCGTCTCCTCGTCTCCGGCCGTCGCCGCGGGGCGCGTCTATTTCGTGAGCTATGACGGCTATGTTTACGCACTGGATGCTCGCAGCGGCGAGCTGCGCTGGAAATTCGCCTCGCAGGGCGAGCGGCGTTTCACGGCGACGCACCTGCATGGTTCGCTGCCGGCTGCAGAATCCATGCCCGACCCGTTCGATTTGTTCCTCTCCTCGCCGACGATCTCTGGCGGTACGGTCTATGTCGGAAGCGGCGACGGCGCGGTCTACGCCCTCGCGGCGGACACCGGTGCGCTTCGATGGAAGTTCAAGACCGGCGATGTCGTGCACGCATCTCCCGCCGTCGCCGAGCACACGGTTTACATCGGCAGTTGGGACAGCTACTTCTACGCTTTGGACGCCGAGTCGGGTAGGGAAAAATGGCGGTTCAAAACGGGCGAGGATCCCGACATCCACAACCAGGTCGGCATCCAATCATCGGCGGTCGTCATCGACGGCGTCGTCTACTTTGGCTGCCGCGATTCCCAGCTCTATGCGCTCGACGCCGCGACCGGGTCCAAGCGTTGGTCGTTCTCTAACCACGGCTCCTGGGTGATTTCGACGCCGATCGTATATGGTGGCTCCCTTTATTTTGCAACCTCGGATTCCGGACTGCTCCATGCGCTCGACGCAAAAACGGGCGCCGCGCTGTACTCGCTGGAATTCAAGCATTGGCCGATGTTCTCCTCGCCGGCGATCGCCGGCGGTATCCTGTACATCGGCTCGCATGCCGGCACCTTGGTCGCTCTCGATCTCGGCACGCATTCAGTCGCCTGGACCTACCGCAGCGACGGCGCAATTCGCAACGCATCCGCATTGACCGCGAAGAACGGCGAGCCGAACTACGAAGCAGCATTCGGAGATACGTTTTACGACGACCTCGTGATCGGCATGTGGAAGATGATGAGCGTCGGCGCGGTACTGTCATCGCCGGCCGTCGACGCCAATGTCGTCTATTTTGGCAGCGCCGACGGAAATCTCTACGCGCTCGATTGAAGGTGAGCGCAAGCCGGCGTTTGCCGAACCGACCTTGGCACGACGCTGCGCATCAAGAAATTGACGGCGCGGCGCGGCGCGCGATCGTTTGGACGCTGATTTGCTCGGCCCCGAACGATCGCGCCAGCACGTCGAGCGCGGCCTCGGGCCGTGCCGCCTCGCCGCACATGAACACGTCGACGGCGGCGTAGCAATATTCAGGCCAGGTGTGCACCGAGATATGGGATTCCGCGAGCAGGGCGATGCCCGCGACCCCGCCGCTCGCGCCGAAGTCGTGCGTGTGCACCGCCAACACCGTACCGCCGCCGGCTTCTCCTGCGCGGCGCAGCAGGCGCGCCAGCTCGCCGGTGTCGGGGAGCCGCGCGCATTGATCGAGTTCGGCCAGCAAGTGACGGCCGGCGGGCTCGTGGATCGTCATCGGGCGGCTCGTCGAGGGTTCATGGCGCGCTCTGCCAACGGCGCCATAGCAAGGTTTCGCGCCACACTGGATCGGAGCGCAGCCGCCAGATGAAGGCATCGAGCACGTAGTGCGTCAGCTGCGGCAGCATCAGCAGCGGCACGGCGAGCGCCAACCATGGTCCGCCGCTGAGCGGCGGCAGGTCCGAGAAGGCACCGAACAGGTCTGCGTGGTCGCGCCATAGAAATCCATCCCACAAGCCTTCTTCGATATAGGCGAATGCGAGCAACGTGAGCGCGAGCATCGGCAGGTAACGCAGCCGAAATAAATGAATTCCGCCGCGACTGCGCCGCTCGCGATTCGAGCTGTAGATCCAGACCAGCGCGAAGTACGGTACCGCGTGCGCAATCACGTTGGTCGCGGTGAACGCGAGGTCGGCATCGAGCGCGACGATGCCTGTGTACCAGGACACCGCGGTGCCGAGCAACAGCAGCAGCTTCGGCAAATTGAGCGGCCGGCCGCGCCGGTATCGCCAGATTTCATGGGCCGTGTAGGCGCCGATGATCGCGACATAAAGAACTCCCGCAATTGCCGAGCCGGCGAGCGGCAGAGGCAGGAAGTCTCCTTCGATGAACCAGACGAACGCGCGCGGCAAGTGCGCATGCCAATAGATCAACGGGTACAAGGTCGCCGCATAGATCATGAGTTCATCGAGCGGGCGTTGGTAGCGATCGGCGCGCTCTCCGGCGGTTGCGTAGAGCATCATGAGCCCGTATTGCTGGCGGACGAAATGAAACACCGCCGCATAGGCAAACACGGTCCAAAACGCCGCCGCCGACAGCGCATAGACGACCGAAGCGAAGACCCAGCAAGACAGCGGCACAAGCGTCAGCAGCGCGCCGTGCGCCGATCGCTCGCGCGCATCGAAATAGGTTCGGAACAGCGTCGAATAGACGTGGGCAACATCGAGGCACACGACCAGCAGCAGCCACGTCACGTCGCCAATCGGGGTCGGGGCCGCGAAGATGCGCGGCATCGCGATGACCGCCGCCGTGATCAGCCACGCGGGGCCCAAAATGAACGCACCATCGACGGCTGCCGAATCGATCCATGGTGTCACGATGCGCATGGCGTCACCCGACCTGCTTGAGGCGCAGGCTCGCTGCGCGATTGCCGAGCGAGAACGCCTCTTCGAATATCGACATGCCGCTCTGGTCGGTGTGGCAGAAATACAGCGGCGGCCGCGCAGCCAGACGTGCACTTCGATCCGGTCCCCAGCAATATCCCGGCTCGGGGGCGCTCATGCCGTGCCCCCAAATCCAAACATCGAGATTCTCGACGTGGCCGCGCACCTCCGGATGTATCAGATACAGTTCGCCGAGAAAGTCGGCGCACCAATCGGCATGCGCACGCCGCTGCGCCCACCGCCGCGCCTCCGCTTCCGGCAAATGGTTCAGCGGCCAATAGTAGGTGATGATCATCGCATCGCCGGGCGGCCCGAGGCTCTGATGGTCGGCGACCACGTAGCCGAGCATCCGGCTGCGATAAACCACGTTGTCCCAGGACAGCGGGGCGCCGTCGCCGCCTGGGCGGATCGACAGCGTGACGTTGGCGACGACCCAAGGCGTATGCGCTACCGCTCGGCCGATCGCCGCGGTGTCGTCGACGAGGTGTCGCAACACGTGGTTGGGAACGGCGAGGAGCGCCGCGTCCGCCTCGATTCGGAGCGTCTGGCCGTTGCGATCGACCGCGTCGACGAGCGCACGGCCGCCTGCGACCGTGACCCGCCGCGCGAGGACCGCGCGCTTCAGCCGAGTCCCAAGACCAGCGGTGAGCGCACGTACCAGAAAGCCGTTGCCTTCGGGCCAGGTCACGACGTCCGAGTGGCTCGCATTGGCGGCGCGGCCGCGGCGCGCGGCAAAGTAATGCAGTCCCGCCCACGCCGAGATCCGGCCCGCGAAGACGCCGAAATCGTCGCGGCAGCAATAATCGAGATACCAGCGCAGCGGGGGGCTCGTATAACCCTGGCGTTCGAGGTAGTCCGTGAAGATCATGGCATCGAGATCGCGGAAGCGCGGGTCTGCGGAGCTGCGCTCGAGCGGCAGCGCGAATGCCGGCTTCCCGTCCTCGCCGATCGCCGTGCGCAGGACCTCGACGCTCGCGAGGAATCGCTGCGCTTCGGCGAGGTCGTGGGTGGCGACACCGACGTTGGGCACGAATCCCTCCTGCCACAGTCCGTGAATCCATAGCCGCTCGTCAGGGTCTGAGCACAGCATGGTTTCCTCATAGACCGGCATTCCGTCGGCCCGCAGCTCGCGGATGATGCCGGCACGCGCAAAGAAGTCGCGCAGCGGTTCGTCATCGGGGTCGATGATCGGGACGTAATGGGCTCCCCAGGGATAGCGCGAAGCGGCCGCCGCGCCGGAAATCGCGTTGCCGCCGGCCTCGTCGCCCAATTCGCAAATAATAAAGTCATGCCGGCCAGCCCGCTGCAGCGCATCGGCCGCAGCGAGGCCGGATACTCCGCCGCCGACTATCACGGTATCGCAGCGAATCGTCTGCTGCGGTTCACTCGCCGTCGTGTACGGCTCGCGCAGCAGGTGGCCCCGGTCCGACCAGCCGCCGGCGATTCGACCCGGAACCGTGTAGTCACGGTCGCGACCGCCGCGTGCACAGGCGCTCAAGCCGAGCACGCCGCAGGATTGCAGGAAATTGCGCCGCGTCGTCATGCATCAGCCGCCGAGATACCGCGACCACTCTTCGTCGAAATAACGGACGAGCACCTGGTCGTTGAGGCGATTGACGCCCACCTGTTCGACGCGAGAATCGCGCGGAAACACGAATAGCGCGGCCTCGTTTGGCTCGTCGAGAAATCTTAAGCCCGCCGGCAGGGCGTGCGGCGTTTCCCAGGGGGAGCGCGTCGCGAGCACGAAACCCCAGTCGCCGAAGCTCGGCACGAGCGCGTGGTAGGGCTGCGTCGCAAACCCTTCGGCCTCGAGTGTCGCGACGATGCACCAATAAGCCTTCTTGGCGACGAACGGGGAAGTTGCCTGGACGACCACCACGCCGCCGGGCGCGAGCACCGCGGCGACGCGCCGGTAGAAGCTCGTCGAATAGAGCTTGCCGACGGAGTAGTTCGATGGATCGGGAAAATCGATGATCACGACATCGAACTGCCGCGGATTGTCGTGCAGCCACTCGAAAGCGTCCGCATTCGAAATCATCAGCCTCGGCTCGTTCAGCGAGTCGGCATTGAGCCTTCGCAGCCACGGTGTGTTCTTGAACAGCGCGGTGACGCCCGGATCGAGGTCGATCAGTTGGATGGATTTGACGTTCGGGTATTTCAGGACCTCCCGTGCGGCGAGGCCGTCGCCGCCGCCTAGGATCAGGATCCGCTCCGGATTCGCCGCGCGCCGCATCGCCGGATGCACCAACGCTTCGTGATAGCGGTACTCGTCGCGCCCCGAGAATTGCAAGTTCCCGTTCAAAAACAGCTGCAGGTCACCGGCGACCGCCGACAACACGATGCGTTGGTACGGCGTCGAATGGGAATAAATGATCTCGCCGGGGTATTGGGCGGTCTCCGCGTAGGACTGCGCCTCATCGCCGACGGAAAATCCGATCGTGAGCCCGACCAGTGCAACGATCGCAAACGCCCGTGACGCCCACAGCGCGGGGCTCGCGGCCATCCTCCAAAGCAGAATCAGCGCAACGGCAATGTTCAGCAGGCCGAACAGAAACGCGGTGCGCACGAGTCCGAGCATCGGGACCAGCCAGAGCGGGAACAGCAGGGCGGCGAACAGCGCGCCGACGTAGTCGGCCGCAAAGACGCGCGACACCATGTCCTTGAAGTCGAGCGTGCCGCGCTGAATGCGCAGCAGCAGCGGCATCTCGGCGCCCACCAGGGCGCCGATCACGAAGACCGTCAAATAAAGAGCAATGCGGAAATGAATGATGTGGCCATAGAGCCAGAACAGCAGCAGGACCGAGCAGCCGCCGACCACGCCCACGAGCACTTCGATTCTTGCGAAATGCGCGAGAAGATCGCCGCGGAAATACTTCGTGCACCAGGAGCCGACGCCCATCGCGAACAGATAGGTGCCGATCACTGTCGAGAACTGCGTGACGGAGTCCCCTAGAAGATAGCTCGCAAGGGTGCCCGCGAGCAGTTCATAGATCAGTCCACAGGTTGCAACTGCGAATGCCGAGGCGAGAAGTAATATGCTCACGCGTCAGCCGTGAATTGCCGCCGAGATGATCAGCGCAATGCCGATCATCGCAGCGCCGATCAAAATCGCGAGCGCGACATTCTGCTTCTCATTGATTTCCCGCCACAGATGGTAGGGGGTCGCACGGTCGATCGCGACGAATGCCACGATGAACACCAGGATGCCGATCGCCGAGAACAGCAGAGAACTCAAGATTGGCGCATTCGTCAGGTTCATGGAGTCGCCCTCATTTGTGAAAATGATTGTAGTAGTGGGTCTGGTATCCGGGCTGCGTCCTAGACGCGGTCTGGCCGAAAATCGCGTAGCCGTAATGATTCAGCGCGCCGCCGCCGGCAACCAGCAGCGACGCGACTGCGGCATACACGATCGACATTGAGTTGGCGGAGATTGGATTCATGATGTGGTTGCCTAAGCTGAAAAGTCGCTGAGTTCCCAGCGCCGCTGTTCGAACCGGTGCGCGGCCCAAACGAACGGAACCGAGGCGAGCAGCAGCAGAAGGATTTCCATGACGAGATTACCGAGCGGGGCGCCGGCCGCGGAAATGCGCAACCTTGCCCTCGAGGCCGTGGTCGCCGAGTTCCAGGATCCGGTTGCCGCCTTGGCGAGCACCGTATAGGTCCCGGACGGGATCGAGCGCACGACGATTTTCGATGCCTGAGACCCTTCGGACCAGGCGCCGTCCGCGTCGACGCCGGAATTGTATTCGACGCCGCCGCTGCTCCAAAAGGCTTGCCCCGTCTGCTCGTTCATGAGTTCGACGTCGAGATCCGTCCAGGCGTTGTTGACCGGAGAGAAGATTTCGAGCGTGAGCGCGTTCCAGGCGCGCGTCAGCGTGAGCTGCCCGAGCGTCTCTACCGGTGCATCTTTGGGGCGCGACAGATCGACCTCCGCGTTCAGCAGCGTCTCGGAAGGATCGCCGCGGCCGAGCCCGTGTATTGCGATGAGCGCGGCGATCGCAATCAACAATATCGCGCCGATCGTGCGCCGTTGTCGCTGAAAGCCCGACTGCTGATTGATGCCGATGCCCTCGGGTGCGCGGACCAGCGGAAAAGCGCGCAGCATTTCCTGATAAGGGATGTACTCGAAAACCCACCAGACGCCTGATTCGAAGCTCGCGACGAACGGCGGAGCGATGTAGTCGGTGATCGTGGAGTCCTCTTTCGGATCGAGACGGAACGGGAACTCGCCGATGGCCGCGACGTGGCGCGCGTGACCCTGGTTGAATTGTTTGAGCCCGTGGCCCTTGTAGGTATAGTGCCGCAGCGAGTCGCGCGTGACGCAGTCGCGGCTCTCCGCGACGCACACGCTGAAATGACCCCGGTCGACCCACAGCCAGGTCACTTCGCCGGCAGGATCCGCGAGCGCGCATTCGTACCATGCGTACTCGCCATCCGCGCGCTTGAGGATGCCGATCACCGTCAAGTGCTTGCCGCGCAGAACGCCGGTATCTCCGAGCTTCATCGGCGGGACGCCGAGCAGTGTATCAACCGAGTCCGGCTGACGGCCGCCCAACTGAGCATGGCCGCTCTTGAGCCAGACGATCGCGTGACAGGCGCCGCAGACGATCGTTTCCGAATCGCACTTGGGATTCGGCCTCAAGATCCGTTGGCAGGCCGGGCAGCTCAGATCCGGCATCGCGTCCCCGTCAAATCGTTCTCCCTGATATTCGTTCGCGCTGTGGCTTATCTTATGATGATGGCGCACGATTGCATACCGCTCTGACGGTTGTACGCTGGGCGCCGGAAGTTGCGGGGATTCATACATGCCTCAAGCGGAAGGTACCAGGCCGAAATCACGCATCTCGTTGAGTCTGGTTTTGGCGGCCGTAGGATTCGGCAGCTGCGGCGAAAGCATTGCGCAGTCCGATTACTACCGGCACGTCGTCTTCGACAATAGTCAGCAATTGCAGCTCGATTGGCATAGCAGTGCATCGGCGACGATGCCGAGCACGCTCACCGGCGTAGCCCACCATTTGCCGGTCGAATCGGCGATCTTCCGTACGCCGCCGAATGCACTGCGGCTCGAATGGCGGTCGGAAGTCAATGGCGGCTGGAATGCGGAAATTCATCCGGTCAACTTTCCGAATCGCTTTCCGGAGTTCTCCGGTCATGCGTTGTTCCTGTGGCTCTATGCGCCCGAGGCAATCGCCGGTGCGGATCTGCCCCAAGTGGTTCTATCGGACGCCAGGGAGGGGCTGCAGGTCGCAACGACTCCTGGGAGCTTCACCACGCCCGAGCCGCTCGGCAGATTTTGCGGGGACGTTCCGGCCGGCCGCTGGGTCCAGGTGCGTATTCCGTTCGAGGCGCTGCGGACCGCTTCGGTCTATGAATTTCATCCAGAGCGGCTTCAGAGCTTGATCTTTCATCAGGGCCGCGCGGATGGCGTCAAGCACGTGCTGATCGTCGACGACATCCGCATCGACGACGACCCGGTCGAGTCCGCGTCTGCCTTGGTGACGCCCGATCATGTCGAGGCGCGGGGCTACGATCGCCATGTCCTCGTGCAATGGCGCGCAACAGAGACGCCGGCCCTCGACCACTACGTCATTTATCGCTCACTTGAGAATCGAGCGTTCGAACCCGTGGGTATCCAAACGCCCGGCACTTACCGTTATTCGGATTTCATCGGCCGCAGCAACGTCAAGGCGCAATACCGGGTCGCGGCCGCCGATCGGGAAGGCCGCACGTCGCAGCTGTCGGCGGCATCGCACGCGATGACTCGTGAACTCAATGACGATGACTTGTTGACGATGCTGCAGGAGGCAGCCTTCCAGTATTACTGGGAGGCGTCAGGCCGCAATTCCGGAATGGCGCAAGAGAACGTTCCCGGCGACGATCGCATCGTCGCGACCGCAGCGAGCGGATTCGGGATCAGCGCCTTGGTCGTTGCCGTCGACCGGCACTTCATTACGCGCGAGCAGTGCCTCGAGCGGCTCGAGAAGATAGTGGGCTTTCTCGAGCATGCGCCGCGCTATCACGGCGCCTGGTCGCACTATATGAACGATCTGACCGGGCAGACGATGTCCTTGTTCGGCATGTACGACAACGGTGGCGACATCGTCGAAACGGCATATTTGATTCAAGGCCTGTTGACCGCGCGTCAGTATTTCCGAACCGACTCCCCGCGTGAGCGCGCCCTCGGCGCGCGAATCACCGCGCTGTGGGAGGCGGTGGAATGGGACTGGTACAAGCAGACAGCGCAAAGTCCCTTCATCTATTGGCATTGGTCGCCGCAGTGGAGCTACCAGATCCATCACCCCTTGATCGGGTTCAACGAATCGCTGGCGATCTATTTGCTTGCAATCGCCTCTCCCACGCATCCGGTATCCGCCGAGATGTATTATTCCGGCTGGGCGAGCCAGAGCGCCCGCGCGCTCGAGTACCGCGAAGGGTGGTCCGGCAGTCCCGACGGCAAACGGTACGCGAACGGCAAGAGCTATTACGGGATCAAACTCGACGTCGGAGTCGGCACCGGCGGACCGCTGTTCTTCACGCATTACGTGTTCATGGGATTCGACCCGCACCAACTGCACGACCGTTTCACGGCCTCGTATTTCGACAACAGCCGCAATATTGCGCTGATCAATCGCGCCTGGTGCATCGATGATCCCGGGCATTTCGAGGGCTATGGACCGGATGCCTGGGGATTGACAGCGAGTTTCGGATTCAACGGCTACACGACGCCCGCGCCCGACACGCTGCATGACGAGGGGACCATTACGCTGACCGGCGCGCTGTCGTCCTTCCCCTATACGCCCGAGGCCTCGATGGCGGCTTTCAAGCACTTTTATCGGGATCTCGGCGCCGAACTCTGGGGAATCTACGGTCCGCGAGACAATTACAATCCGTCGCAGCACTGGGTGGCAGCGCATTACATGGGTCTCAATCAGGCGCCGATCGTCGCGATGATCGAGAATTACCGCACCGCATTGCTGTGGAAGACGTTCATGTCGAACCCGGAGATCGCTCCGATGCTCGAGAAGCTCGAAGAGGCCGGCCGCAAGGTTGATTTCGCGGCCCCGGCTCTCCATGATTGAGCCCATTCACGCCTCTATGCCCGCTCAAAAGAAGTTCCCGATGAAATTGCGCAACGCATCGCCGTTCTTGATGATCCTCACGGCATTGAGCATGCCACCCTGCCATGCGGCGACGATCGCAGGGAGCGTCAAGGATCCGCAGGGTCTACCGCGCGCCGCCGTGTTCGTCGAGGCGCGCAACGACAAGGCCAACAGGACATCGATCGTGCTGACCGATGCGCGTGGGCGATACCGATTCGATCAGTTGGCCGCGGGCGAATATCGCGTATCGACCGAGGTCGCGGGCTTTCGCAGCGCGGCGCCCCGCACCGTGACGCTGACGGCGCAGCAAAATGCCTCCTACGATTTGCCTTTGATCAAGAGTCCGGTGCGATGGAACGAGCTGTCGATTTATCAAGCGCGCGAGCTGTGGCCGGCCTCGCCGGCGAAGGACAAGATCTTTTCCACCTGCTTTACCTGCCATGGATTTCAGACGCGGATGGCCTCGACGCCGCGCGACGCCGAAGGCTGGCTGAGTCGCGTCAAGTACATGCAGGCCGCAATGAACTTCGGGTTGGCGGATCGGCTCAACGATGCCCAAGCCGATGAAATCGCCGCCTATTTGACCGGCTTGTTCGGCGAGCCCTCGGTGCTGCCGAAATCGCCCGAGGATGCGCCGGCCTACCACGCGACCTTGCGCCCCCTCGGCAACGACGCCCAGGACATCGTATTCGTCGAATACGACATGCCGGCGCCGAGTCGAATGCCGTTCAGCGCCGCGCCCGACAAGGACGGCCATCTTTGGATACCCAATTTCGGGGTTGCCAACGAGATTAGCCGGCTCGATCCCGCCACCGGGGAGATCGATGATTTTCCGGTTCCGAATGTCGGAACCGCCGCGGTTCACTCGGCCGTGCCGGCCGCGGACGGATCGGTGTGGCTGACCGAGCAGGGCGCCAACAAGATCGGCCGCTGGGATCCGCAAACTCGGCAGATCACCGAATTCCAGGATGCCTATATTGCCGGGAAGCTCGCCTACGGAGCCGGCTCAAAGCACACCTTGCGATTGGATCCCGGCGGGAATGTCTGGTCTTCCGGCAACCCTCTGACCCGATTCGATCCCGCCACCAAGAAATTCGTCCGCTTCGAAGACATTCCGTCGACCTATCACGTCGAAGTCGGCAACGACGGCAATATCTGGTTTACAAAGCCCGACACCAGTCAAATCGGCATGGTGGACTGGAAGACCCTCGAGGTCTCGCTGTGGACACCACCGACACCGCGGTCGTTTCCGCGACGCCTGCAAATCGGCGCCGACGGAATCGTTTGGTTCGGCGAGTTCAACGCAGGAAAACTGGGGCGCTTCGATCCGAAGACGCAATCGTTCACTGAATTCGCGCTGCCCGGCCCCGAGCCGACGCCATACGGCCTCGGCATCGACGCGGACAACCAGATTTGGTATGCCTCCTACAACATGGATGTGCTCGGCCGCTTCGATCCAAAAACCGGCAAGACGGTCGAGTATCCGTTCCCGCATTCTGAAAATACGATTCGCGAATTCTTTCGCGATTCCGCGAGGGCGCATGTGGTACGGCTCACCCTCCAACAACAAGGTCGGCTACTTCACGCTGCGCAAGCGTTCCGAGCGAGCGATTCCCTAGCAGAGCGCCCGCGGGGCACGGTCATTCGGACAGCGACGGCATCTTTGAGTCGACCTCCGCGGCGATCTTTGCGGGATCGGCGGCTGCGATCGGGTAAGACTTCGTCCAAACGACCGATCGATCTTCGACTTCGCCGATCTTGATGTCGAGCGCCTCAACGGCGCCCGAACCCTCGACGGCGCCGAATAGCACATAGGCTGCATGGAGCGCGCGTCCGCGCTCGAGTGCCGATCCGAAATCAGCGGGAGGCGCGGGTTCTTGGTTCAGCCCGACATGACCGCGCCGGGATATTGCGAGCCTGCCGTAAACCATCGCGAACGCGGAATCCGCGAATTTCGAGGCCGCCGCATCGCCAGCCGGCGCGAGAAACGGAACGGCCAACAAGCGATTGGCTTGCGATGGGGTTTCCTCGGTGTCGCTCGCCACCTCGCGCGCAATTTGCATACCGAGCTTTGCGATATCCTCCTTGTTCGTGCTGCCTTGATACTGCTCCGCAATGGTCTTGAGCTTGTTGGCGGCCGCCGGCGAGAGCTCGTCCGGGGCATGACGGTGCAGCGCGCATCCGCGCGACGAGATCGTGAATGCGAGCCAAACATAGGCGATCAGACGGATCCAGCGCGGCAAGCGCCTGAATCCAACCCAAGCGCTGCGGCAGGCCCAGCTCAGGACCTCGAGCGAAAAGCGCAGTTTTTGACCCGGCTCTTGCCGCGGAAACGCGGGGTACTCGGCGGCGATGTTGGGCGTACGCGCGCCCCGGCGCGAAGCCTGCGACTTGCGCGCGGGTTGTGCGATCGCGTCGCGGCCGGACGCGATGCGGCGGCAAAGGGCCTTGAGTGCGGATGTCGGTTGGCCGCCGGGCGCCTTCAGCCATTGCACGCTGAGGAATTTGTCCGGAACGCGCGCATGCAATTGATCGGTTTCGTCGATGACGATCGGCAGCAGAAACAGGTAGTCGTCGGCCATGTCGAGCGTGCGCTCGACCGCGAAGCGCCATTCCCGGCGAAAATAACCCTCGAGTCGCGCCTCGGTCTGCGCCGAAATGACCGGAATAAAATAGTCGCATTCGCGAATTTGCTTGCGAATCTTTTGATCCCAGGCTTCCCCGCCGCCGAGTTCACTCTCGTCGTACCAGACCTCGACTCCGCACTCGGATAGCGCGTCCCGCAGCGATCGGGCCGCGGCGCGATCCTCGGTCGCATAGCTCAAGAAGGCAGTTGGGCGCGGAATATCGGCGGCCGCGAGGTCCTCACTAGACATGCGGGGACTCAGCTCCAAGTTCCAATTTCAGTGAGTCGAGACAGGGCACTCGATTCGGGGCTCCAGTGACGCGGAAAGGCATGATACCGGCACCGGTCGCGACTGGCGATATCGCGAGAGGCGGCGTGCGCAGGCTCGGCGCAATCGGCACTTCCACCAATCCGGGCGGTCACCTATGCGCGGCGGCGCGGCCGTCACCGGCGTGAGGTGTTGCGCCCGACCGCCTTGCGCGGCTTGCGCGCGACG
This sequence comes from uncultured Gammaproteobacteria bacterium, assembly GCA_963782845.1. GTDB lineage: Bacteria > Pseudomonadota > Gammaproteobacteria > Steroidobacterales > Steroidobacteraceae > Bog-1198. The sequence continues at coordinate 243,361 of CAWALM010000009.1, forward strand.
GGATGCTTTTTCGCGGCTTTCGACTTGGGCGCCTTGGGCGCCTGGGACGATTTGGAGGATTTGGCATTCGGCTCGGGCAATTCCCGCACCGTGATCGCAATGAGTTGCGCGAGCAGCTCCCGGTCGTCGAGTCCCTCGTCGAGCAGAAAATGCGGTTTCGCGCCGGGATAGGGCGGTCCCTCGGCGGGAGCGCCGAGCAGCGCTTTGCCGCCTGTTGTCGGCTTCACGAAGAGCTGATTGTCACAAACCAACGCGACGACCTTCTCGCCGCAGTAGATCGCGAACTCGCCGAACATTTTGCGCGCGGATATCGATCCCGCGTCGGCCATCTGTTCGCAAATGAAATTCACGAATTGCTGATCGGATGCCACGATGACCCCCCGCCGCCGTTCCACCGTTGCCGTGCTGGCCGCCTGCGTCCGAAAGACTACTGCAAAGCGCTGATTGGCGCGAGAATTTCGCGTCCGGAAACGGCGAGACGTGAGCGCGTCCCCGGGCGATGATCTGCACCCATGAACCAAGTCAGCCGGCGAGCCATGAAGTCGTTTCAATTGATCGGCCTGTCCTTCGAGCGATTTGCACCGTTATTCGCGCTGTCGGATTCCGCGCTGCGAGAACGCGGCATGCGGCGGGTCGTCGCGACGTCGAATCCCGGATATCCCTGTCGAGTGAGCCTCGAGGACGCGCAGATCGGCGAGGAGCTGCTGCTGTTGCCGTTTGAACACCAATCCGCGAATTCACCCTACCGCGCGTCCGGGCCGATCTTCGTCAGAAGGGCCGCGGTCGCGCCCAACATCGAACCCGGCGCGATTCCGAGTTACGTGAGCGGGCGATTGATCTCGGTACGCGCCTATGACTCGTCGCACTCGATCACCGAGGCGACCGTTTGCGCCGGCAGCGAAGCGGCCGGCGCAATTCAAGCCATGTTCAGTCGAGAGACGGTCGCCTACATCCATTTGCACAATGCCAAATGGGGTTGCTACTTCTGCGCGGTCGAGCGCGCCTAGCAATCCGCTCCGCGCGCTGATTGCGCCGTCCGGGCCGCCGCTCGCGGACTTTCGTCGATTCCGATGCGATGCTATCGTGAGGCTTACATGCCGGGGCGGAGCAATCGGCCCCGCGAACGTGATTCGAACGAAAACGCAAATTCGACGCAGGAGGCACGATGGCGCTACTGGCCGAGACGCGGGAGCTGCTGTCGTTCCTGAGGCGCAACCCCGCGGTCCGCGATCAAATAGCGGCCGGCCCCGACGCGACCATCCTGTACTCCGGAAGGATCATCAAGCCGGCGTGGCGCGAAATCGAGGATCTGAAACTCCGATACCCATATCTGCGCAGCCGCAGGACGCTTCCCGAGGTTCTGGGAGCGATCCACCTCGTCGGGGAGCGGTTCTCGAACCTGCTCGACTGGGCGCAGTCGCTCGATTCGCTGGTGCCCTGGAACGAGAACGGATTTATCGGCTGGCGGGCGCTGTCGGGAATTTTTGCGAGCAATGCGGTCGGCTCCGTGAGTTTCGTCGTGGGATCCGGAATTCGCGTTGCAGACAAGGTATTCGCCGCGACCGAGGTCTCGGTACTGCTGCGTAACCCGCAAATCGATTCGACGACGCGCGACCTGCTCGAGTATTACGAACGCTGCATCAAGCAGAAGCGGCCCGACATCGGCGTAAGCTTCATTCCCGCATGAATACCCCCAAGACGCCTCGGCCGGCCAAACCTTCGCACACGCACGGCGTTGCTGTCCGGCACAGAACCCCGGTCCGGCGGATCAAACTCGGTAAACGCGAGATCTTCACCGAAGGCCTGTCTCGGGCGGTGTTTCACGATTTGTATCACTATTTCATGACGGCCAGCTGGCCGCAGGTATTCGTGACGCTCGCCGGATTCTTCCTTGCGTTCGATCTGCTGTTCGGTTTCCTGTACCACCTCATGCCGGGCTGTATCGCCAACTTGAATCCGCCCGGATTCGCGGGCGCGTTTTTCTTCAGCGTCGAAACCTTTGCGACCGTCGGCTACGGGGACATGCATCCTCAAACCCCCTACGGTCACGTCGTCGCGATGGCGGAGATCTTCGTCGGCCTGATGTCCCTGGCGTTGATCACCGGCGTAATGTTCGCGCGTTTCTCCCGCCCAAGAGCGCGCTTCCTATTCACGAAGAATCTGGTCGTGCGGCCCGTCGACGGCAAGAAGACACTGGTGATTCGCGCCGCCAACGAGCGCCAGAATGTCGTCCAGGATGCGTCCGCGCAGCTGCGCATGCTCCGAGACGAGGTGACTGAAGAGGGCTTCCGCATTCGTCGCGTCGTCGATATTCCACTGGTTCGATCAGAGCACCCGATGTTTGTTCTCGGATGGACGATCATGCACGTCATCGACAGCGCGAGCCCCTTGTACAAGGAGACCGCCGAGTCCTTGCACGAAGCCTCCGCCGCTTTCGTGCTGAGCCTCAGCGGCACGGACGAAACGACGGGCCAGGTGCTCATGGCCCGCGCCGAATATTCGAGTGACGACATTCGCTGGAATGCCAGTTTTCACGACATTCTCGAGGTGGCGGAAGACGGCACTCTGCACTTCGATTACGGGAAATTTCATGATATCGAACCTTTGCCGGAATCCGAACGGGAGCGTGCAGATCGCCGATGACCGCCGCGCCGGGCGGCAATCCGAGTGACGCGGCGCGCCGGCGTCCGGAGGGGTTTCGAATTCTGAGTCGCAATACTACGGAAGAGGGTGGCTACCGTGTCACAAGACAAATCCGGAATCATCGACGTACGCAGCTCATACTCGGCGCCGGAGACGATTGATCGCGTGGAAGCGCTCGCCAAGGCGCGCGGCTTGACGGTGTTTGCGCGCATCGATTTCAGCGGTGATGCCGCCCGCAGTGGTCTTGCGATGCGGCCGATGCAAATGCTGATTTTTGGAAATCCGAAGGCCGGTACTCCACTGCTCGTCGCCGCGCCACGGGTCGGAATCGACCTGCCGCTCAAGGCGCTTGCGTGGGAGGATGATCACGGCCTCGTATGGCTCTCCTGCAACGACCCGCAATATCTGGCGTCGCGGCATGCGCTGCCGCCCGGCTTGATCGCCAACATTTCCGGCGTCGTCGAACTCATCAAGAAAGCTGCGGCGCCGGACGCGTGATCCGCGATCGGCTACGCGCCGCGGCGGGTCAATGGGGTGTCGCGGATGGTGGGCCCGGCGGTGCTTGCGGCGCGGGCGGGCCAAGGGACTCAGATCCTTCGCCGTGTGGACCGATGCCATGCGGGTCATTCGGCCAATAGCCGTGCCATCGATCGTACGTGGGATGCCCGCCCATCATCGGTCCATGGCGGCAGCCGTGAGCGGCCGCAAAAATGGCGCCGAGGACCACGAGCCCGGCGAGGGTGAACGCCCAAAAGCCGAGATACTTGCCGAAGGTTCGCATTGCGCCCTCCGAACGATTGGCCAGGAACAGCACAAAATAGCCGGCGACCGTGAGCGCGGTCGCGGGAATCAGCGCTAGGAAGTAGATCATCGAAGCCCCTGTAGTCTGGCGGTGAAACGAATGTGTCCGGCTCGCCCCGAATCGATGGTGTCGATCCTACACCTTCCGGCCGAGTAGACCAGTCGGCGCAGCGCCTGCCGAGTCGGCGCTTGGGTCGATGATGCCGAGATGCAAGAGCAAGTGCTCGGTTTCGTCTGCACCGCGGACGCGGAACGCCTGCATGCCGAAACTGCGCGCCGCCTCGACGTTGATCGAATTGTCATCGAGAAACAGCACCTCGGCGGGCGCGCATCCGAATGACTCGACGACGTCGGCAAAAGCTTCCGGGTCCGGTTTGATGCGCCCCGTGAGGTGCGAAACAAAATGTCGATCGAACGCCGCACCGAGCCCCATCTCGCCGACGACACGCGGCCAGTGCAAGCCATTGCTGTTCGAGAGCAACGCGCGATGATAGGAGCGCGGAATTCGGGCGAGCATTTCCAGGGTCCCAGGATACAACCCGGTCGGCCAGGACTTGAACGAATCCAGGAACTGCCCAGGCTCAACCGGCAGGCCGAATTCGGCGACGACGCCGGATGCGAACACTTCCGCGTCGATCTTGCCGGTCTCGAACTGCCGCACCGGCGTCGAATGCAGCCACGCTCGCCACATCTGTTCGATGTTGAGTTTGCCGCCGAGCCAGTCGAGCATGGTCTCCACGCCGCTGAGCTGTACGAGGACGCCGCCCACGTCGAAAAGCAAGACCCGAACGTTTTTCAGCGGTGTACTCCTGCGGCGCAAATCATTCGCCATTGTAGAATATCCGCGGGCGCCGGGTGGCGCCGCCGACCGGCCGGTTCGCGCTCGGCGCACCGATTTGGCAAGAGGTCGACATGTTCCGGTATCCACGGGCAGTTTGCGAATTTGTGCGCTCACGCAGCCCCCGGGCGCGATCGGCGGCGATCTTTCTCGCCGCGCTGATCGGCGGCGCGCTGGCGCCGGCCCCGAGACCAGCCGGCGCGGCCGATTCGAGTCCCGCGGTCGATCAGTTTCAACGACTGCAGCGGAATCTCGCCGACGACAAGAAACGCTCCGACTGGGCCGCGTTTCTCGACGAGGCGCAGCAGCTCGAGATCTTTCTCAAAGGTTCGCCCGCATCGGTGCTCGAACTCGCGCGCGCGCAGCTGCTCGTCGGGGATCGCGCGGCCGCGCTGCGCGAGACGCAGCGCTTCCTCGCGATGGGTCAGATCAATCCAATCCTCGACTCACCGCTCTTTGAGCCGCTGCGGTCCGCAATCGCCTCGCGGATTTCCCGCAATCGGCAGCCGATTTCGGCGGCGACCGCGGCATTCGAGATTTCGGACCCCGAGTTGCTGCCCGAAGACATCGATTACGATCCCGCGTCCAAGCGCTTCTTCGTCAGCTCGATTCTCGAACACCGCGTCGTTGGGCTCGATGAAAGCGGGCATCCGGTGGCCTTTGCGGTGTCGCCGAGCAACTGGCCGATGGTGGCCTTGAAGGTCGATGCGCAGCGGCGGCGCCTATGGGCGACCGAAGTCGCGCTCGATGGATTTACGTCGGTCTCCGCCGCCGACCGGGGCCGCTCGGCGCTGCTGGAATACGACCTCGATCGAGGCACGCTGCTCGCTCGTTACGATGGGCCGCCGCATGCGGACCTCGGCGATATGGCACTTGCGGCCGACGGCGACCCAATCGTGTCCGACGGCGCCGGGGGCGGCGTCTACCGCCTGCGCGACGGTGCGTTCGTGCGAATCGATCGAGGAGATTTCATCTCACCGCAAACTCCCGCGATTTGCGGCGATGATCGGCACGTGTTCATTCCGGATTACGTCCGCGGCATTGCCAGGCTCGACCTGCAGAGCGGTGCCGCGCGCTGGCTATCGACGCAGGATCGATTTGCGCTCAGTGGAGTCGACGGGCTTTATTGTCGCGGCCGCTCGCTGATCGCGGTTCAGAACGGCGCCGCGCCGGAGCGCGTCACGGCGTTTTCGCTCAATGCGGCGCGAACCGAAATTCTCGCCGAGAAGGCCGTCGAGCGCGCGACGCGCACGCTGGGGGAACCGACGCACGGCGTCTTCGTTGGAAGCTCATTCTTTTATATCGCGAACTCCGGCTGGGACGCCCTCGATGCGCACGGCGCGATTCGACCGGCGTCGCACCTGACGCCGGCGGTCCTCATGCGCATCGATCGATCAGCCCTCGGTGTTTCTGACTAGCGATTGATAGAGCCATCCGCCTGCGTACAGGCTGACAGCAAGTACGACCAGCGTCAGCACACGCGGCAGCGATCCGCTCGCCGACAAATCGTGCAGTAGAACCTTGATGCCGGCGGCCGCAAATATCAGGAGCGCGGACTGGCCGAGCAATTTGTCCTTGGCGAGCATCGCGACGATCATGACGGCGACTGCGAGGACGGCCCATCCGATCGACAATTCCATGCCGTTTCCGACCGCCTGCGAGGCGCAAACCATGACCGCAAAATGCGCCGCATACAAAATGATCGGTGATGCGCCGCTACCGCCCTCGGCTCGGGTAAACAGATAGTAGCCTGCGTAAAGTGTCGCCGCGTAGATTGCGAGCGCGGTCGTCGGCATCACGACGTTGGTCCTGCCGTTCCCGCTTAGAAGCAGCGCGAAATAGCTGCAGCCGAACAGCAGGCCGGTGATGATGAGTATGGGCTTGAACGCAGGGCTGCTCTTATCGGGCAGCTGCGTGTAGGCGATCCCAACGCCGATGCCGGCGAGCAGCGCCGCCCAAACGAACAGCGCGTGGGGCATCCACTCGAAGAACACGGCGTGAACCAGCGCAACCGAGCAGTAAGTGCTGACGATGACCGCGCCGGCCCCGATGCGCTCGGTCTGCTCGAGCGCGGCTCTCGCAAGAAAATAAATCGCGAGCAGCAGCACCGCGCTGCCGATGCCGACGACCGGCGCCAGTTGCGGCACGTGTTGCTTCAGCACGATGTATTCGAGCCCGTAAAAACACATCAAAGCGAAGCCATGTACCGCGGCGTCGAAGCCTGCGAGCGGCCGCCGATGAATCACGGTGAACGCACCGGCGGTCGCCGCGAAAACGACGAGCTGGATCGCCTGAAACCATACCGCCAATTGCCACGCAGTCTCGCCGGAAGTCCTCCAAACGGCGTCGAACCCGATCAACGCGAATACCATCGGCAGCATGTAGGTAATGCGCCGCCCCTCGTTGAGCGCGCAATACGAGAACAGCAGACTCCAGGCGGAGTAGTAGATCACGACGTCCATCAATCGGTCCGGGGAGGCCTGCATGAGCAGCGGGCTCAAATAGACGCCGGTCGCAGCCACGACCACGAACACGCTGTGATCGAAGCGACGGCCGAGCCAGATCCCGATCAGCGTTACGGCGCTGATCGCGGCGATCGCTTCCTGGCTGCTCAGCAGGTGATAATAGAGGTGCCCGGTGTAGCCGGTCAGATACAGAATGACCAACCCAAGTGCGGGCAAGAATGCCGCGTACGCTCGATCAACGCGCGCAAACAGGATTCCGCCGGCGATCAGGCCGACGCCGGTGAGCGTTGCGAGCCCGAGCTGCCGCTCGGGCGTCAGCCAACCGACGTCATACACCAATTTGAGAAAGTACACGGCAGCGAGCAGCAGCGCGAAACCCGCGCTCCAAGCCATCAATTGCGTGATCGAGGTCGTTACGGGCGTACTTTCTGGAATCGGAGCGGACGGGCTCCGCCGCGCCGCTTCGCGCAAATCGCCGAAGGGCGGCCGTGGTGGAACAGCCGGCGCACTCGTGCTCCTTGCCGGCGCGGACGCGCGTTGAGCGGTCGTCGCCGCAGCCTGCGCGGGCGCCGCAGCCGGCGGCGGCGCGATCATGGTCTCCTTTGCGATGCCGAGCTTGATTTCGATCGCAAGAAGACGATTCTCGAGATTGTTCAAACGTTCCGTGATATCGAGCATCTCAGCGGTCTCCGGCTGCCGACTGCATTTTTAGCGGCTTGTTTCGCCGCGATCATTGAACCAGAAGCTGGTGCTTCGAGACCAGCCCCATAAGGCCGTGGCGGCGCAGGGTGCGCCGAGAATGTGATGGAATCGATGTTCCCATGCGGCACAATATCAAGTCTGCCCATTGGGGGGTTGGCGCAGCGATCTTGCGCCCGATGACCATTGATAGAAAAGGAGCGCGGCCGGATGAAAACAACCAGCGGATCGAGCCTGCCGTTTCGGGTCGGCGCCTGGCTGTCGTCCGATCAGGCCTTTCTCGAACGGTGGCTCGCCGAGATCATCGACCAGACCCACGCCGCGGAACGTCCGCTACATCCGGTGATCGCCGATTTCCGCGATTTCATCGAGAACGATCCGTCGGTGTTCATGCTGTTCCATCAGATGTTCGAACAGGTCCCGCGGAAGATGCCCTACAACAAGGATCCAACGGGCAGGCCGCAGGTGCGCGACTATCATCAAATGCTGAAGCTTCTGAACACGATCATGACGCATGCGCCCGAGTTCAACGAGTCGGGTCTCGTCGGTTGCCCGATCAACGCGATATTCGATTGGCCGATGGGAACCGCGGCTGGATTTGCGGCGTTCCTGAACGAGCGCGTGAATGCGCATCTGAAGCGGATCCTGAGAGAATGGGGTCGATTTTTGAGTTCGAGCGATTCCACCCATGTCTTGAGCGAACACCCGCATCGAGGCTGGTTCGGCGCCGACGCGCAGCGCGCGATGCCGAATTTCCGCGCGGAGTTTCGCTGCAATCCTGATTTGCGGCACCATGGCTTCAAGTCTTGGGACGATTTCTTCACGCGGGAATTTCGCTCGGGTGTGCGCCCGGTCGCGGAGCCCCACGATCCCGCGATCATCGTCAATGCCTGTGAGTCGGCGCCCTATCGAATTGCGCGGCAGGTCAAGCTGCACGACCGATTTTGGATCAAGGCCCAGCCGTACTCGATCGTGCACATGCTCGCCACTGATGCGTTGGCCGCCCTGTTCGTCGGCGGCACGGTCTATCAAGCCTACTTGAGTCCGCTGAGTTATCACCGTTGGCACAGTCCCGTTGACGGCAGAGTCGCGAAAGCCTTCGTCAAGGATGGAACCTATTTCTCGGAAGCGCCGTCGGAGGGCTTCGATCCGGCGGGCCCCAACGATTCGCAAGGCTATATCACGGCGGTCGCGAGCCGCGCGCTCGTGTTCATCGAGTCCGACAATCCCAAAATCGGCATGATGTGCTTTCTCGGCGTGGGGATGGCCGAGGTGTCCTCCTGCGAGATTACCGTCTATGAAGGACAGCGAGTGAAGAAGGGCGATCAGATCGGCATGTTTCACTTTGGCGGGTCCACGCATTGCCTGATCTTTCGGCCGGGCGTCGAGCCGGTGTTCGACTTGCACGGACAAACCCCCGGACTCCACGCGACCAATATCGAGATCAATGCGCGGATCGCGACCGTGTTGGGGAATTGAGCGTGTGAGCCGATCGGATGCAGGCGCGCAAGTGCGGCGATGCCGCGACGGCGCGCGGGCTCACCAGCGGCGGTAATAAACCATCGACCTCGTACGCCGGCGTTTGGCGCCGGAGAAATAGGCAAACGCGCCATATCCGAGCACGAAACCACAATTGAGCAGGAACCCGATGAGCGCGAGACGATTGCCACGGCTCAGGGTGTCCAGGGACGCGACCGGGAATCCGTGCGAGGTCGATGCCGGATCGATCTGGACCGCCAGCAGATTGATGCCCGCAAACGCCAGCGCGAGCGCTGCAAACGCGACAGGTGGCGGCACAATCGACGCAAGCGGCTTACGCATCACACAAACTCCCGAGCTAATTCCGGCAGAACGCCGCGCGTACCACGGGTCATGCGGCTTCGGTTCCCGCAATGACTCGGCGCTGAACGGATTATCGGCAGATTCAGGCAAAAGTTGATGTGCTGACGTGAGCGGCCGGCCGATTTTCGGCCAATGCGTCGCATTTCGGTCCCCCGACGCGCGGCCGCGAGCGGGCGCGCGTCCCAAGGCCTAGTGCAGCGCCGCTTTGATCGGCTGCCAGTGCTCGGGCTTCACGGACTGTCCGCGCGTCCAAGTTCCCGTCGCAGCCAGGCGCGCGCCGTGGTCCAATCGCGCTTGACGGTCGCGGTCGAGATGCGCAGTGCTTCGGAGGTCTCCAGAATCGAGAGGCCCCCAAAAAACCGCAGTTCGACGACCTGGGCTTGCTGCGGATCGAGGTCGGACAGTCGGGTCAGGGCTTCGTCGACCGCGAGCAGGTCGATTTCGCTGCGGTCCGCCACCGCGACTTCCTCATTCATCGTGACCCGGAGCCCGCCGCTGCGCTTCGCCGCCGACCGGCTGCGGGCATGGTCGACGAGCACCTGGCGCATCAAGCGCGAGGCGAGCGCGACGAAATGGCAATGGTCGCGAATGTCGGCGGGTTCACCCCCCATGAGCCGTAGATACGCCTCGTGGATCAAGGCCGTGGTTTGCAGCGTGTGGTCGCGGCGCTCCGACCGAAGTTGCCGGCGCGCCACGCGGCGCAGTTCCTCGTAGATCAGCGGCAGCAGATCCTGCAGGGCCTGGGGATCACCGGCGCGCCATCGGACTATGAGCTCATCGGTCGATCGATCGGGCACGCTGGGAAGCCTGCAAATTGAAAACCCTAGCCGCGGCCTTCTTGGCTGTCAATCGGATTCAGCGGCGGCACGCCATCCGCAGGGGCGATCCGGGCGCGTCGCGCCATCACGAGCGCTGCCGCGACGAGGATAGGTTCGATCGGTTTGCGATAGCGCCCTTCCATGACGCCTTGCTGTTGCACGATGAAGTAACAAAACATGCCGAGGCCGCAAACCGGAAGCAGCCACTCGCGGCCGCGGACCCAGCCGCGCGCAGCGCCGATCGCGACCACGAGGAGTAACGGCGGCCATACCCATCGGGTCCACACGGTGAGCCACCCGGTCACCGAGCCGCGATCATTGTCGGGCCAGGATTGGCCGAGGCTTGCATAGAGAAAGCCCTCCCAATAGCTGCGCCAGCGCGGGAAGCTGCGCTCATGCTCGATGCGCTGCAGCTCCGCGATCCAGGGTTCGCGACCGTTCCTCAAGTCGATCGCGATCGATGTCGTTCCGCCGCGATCGGTCGTCCAGTCGGACAGCGGATAAAACGTCGGGTTGTAAAAACTCGGCGATCCGAACCCGTAGCGGCCCTTGGGGCCAAGATCGATCTCGATGTTCTTGTTGCCGCCGGCGGCATAGATCCGGTTCAAATAAGGATTGCCGAATGGCGCGAAAAAATTGAGATTGACGCGCGCGTGCAGTCCCGCGGGAATGAGGAACACCAGCAGCAGTGCGACGCCGACCGCCGCCTTCAGAATCCGCTGCCGCTGCGGCAGCCAGATTGCGAGCAAACAGAACAGCGCCATCGGCAGCGCGACCGAGCGCGTGAAGCCCGCCGCGAGCCACAGCGCACAGGCGACTGCAAACGAGGGAACATCGCGCTTGCGCTGCGCGCGAAAGGTCGCCCAGAACGCAAATCCCGTCAATGCGAGCAGCAGGGTCTCATTCGCGAAATACGCGAAGATGCTGATCGAGCCCGGGATGACCGCGATTGCGAGCGCGCCACCGAGTGCCCAGCGCTTCGGCAGCAACTCTTTCAGCGCACGGTACCACCCGTAAGGCATGGCGACGCACAAGAAGCCCGCACCGGTGGCAATCACGGCATTGAGGTCGCCGGGAATCCGATCGAGCAGGTACAGCCAGACCTGATAAAGCAACGGATCGCTGCTGCCCATGAACGTGGGGTCGAGCAGGCGCTGTCCGTTTTCCCAATGGCGTGCCGGGTCGGAGTACAAGTGCTTCAGCGGGTTATCGAATAACGGGAACAGCAGGCGCAGCAGCAGTGCAGCGCCGAATGCCCATCGCAGCCGGTGCTCGAGGCGCGCGATCGCGGCTGGCGATAGCGGGCCCGCAGGGCGCTCCGCGAACACGAAGTGACGGCAGCCAAAATAAAACGCGGCCGTGTACAGCGGCATGCCTGCGAGGTGAGCTAGGTGGCCCTCGACGCCGGCGCGCAGCAATGCCAGCACGAGCGCGATGTTGACCAGATAGGAGCCGGCAAACACCGCAACGAACCGCAGCAGCGCCGGCAGCCAGTGCGCGGTGTGTTCGAAGGTCCAGCGGCGATTCAAGAGAAAGCTGCAGCCCAGCCCGGCGACGTAACCGCAGAGGTTCGCGACCACGTCGCCAACGCCGGCGAGATCCTTGAGCGCGAAAATGATCGCGAGCGACAGCAGGGTGTTGATCGCGCCGGTCGCGGCAAACTTCAATGCCTGGTGCCGCCAGCTCCCGGTCGCTTCAGCACCGCCGCTACCCACGCGGCTCGTCTCCACGCGGCGACCCATGGGAGTTGCGTGCCGTGCCGGCCTCGGGCGTATCGATACCGACCGTGCGGTCGATGAAATACCGCGGCCGCGCCTTGATCTCACCGTACACTTTGCCGAGATAGGCGCCGATGACCCCGGTGCAGAGAATTTGGATGCCCCCAAGAAACAGCACCGGCAGCAACGTCGACGCCCAGCCGGGAACGGCACGGCTGGTAAACAGCGTCACCCAGAGTACCCATCCGAAGACTGCGATGCTGCCGAGAAAGACGATGAATCCGGCGACGAAGATCACCTGCAGCGGCGCCGTAGAAAACGAGGTGATCGCGTCGAACGCCAGCGTCCACATCTTGCGCAGCGGGTATTTGGATTCGCCGGCGACGCGTGGTTTGCGGACGTAGCCGATGCTGGTCTGACGAAAGCCGATCAGCGGCACGACTCCGCGCAAATACAGGTTGACCTCTCGGTATTCGCGCAGTGCCTCGATCGCGCGACGGCTCATGAGCCGAAAATCCGCATGGTTGTAGACCAGTTCGACCCCGAACCGTGCGAGCCAGCGATAAAACAGAGACGCGGTACCGCGCTTGAAGCGCGTATCACTCGATCGGTCGGTGCGCACGCCGTAAACGACGTCGCAGCCGTCGCGGAATTCGGCGACCATCCGTTCGATCGCATCGACGTCGTCCTGCAGGTCCGCATCGATGCTGACGACTGCATCGCCGCCAACCGACATCAGTCCCGCCAGAACCGCGTTCTGATGGCCGCGGTTGCGGGACAAGCGGATCCCGGCGACGCGGCTCCTCGACGCGGCCTCGCCTTCGATGAGTTCCCAGGTGCGGTCGCGGCTGCCGTCGTCGACGAAGGTCACGCGGCTATCGGTGCTGACGGCGCCTGCGTCGACCAATCGCGCGAGCAGCGCATCGAACTGGCGCGCCGCCTCCGGCAATACGGCTTCCTCGTCGAAGCACGGAACCACGATTTGCAGGTTTACGGGCCGGTCGCGGGGCGGTAACGAGGGTCGATGCATGCCGGCGGCTCAAAAAACGGCGGGAGATTCGTAGGCTCGAAACGTCAGGCGCCAACGCGCGAGCACCGCGATGCCGGGGAGCCGGTTGACGAAGCGCAACGCGCCGTGCGCATCGATCCATCGTGCGTACTGCCGGTAGACCGGATCGAGCGCGAGGTGCCGCTCCTCGGTCTTCGCACGCAGATAGTAGATGCCGTTGAGCAGCAGCAACAAGGCGCTATGCCGAAGCGCCTCGGCAAACGTCGTGTTGATCATGAACGGCATCGAAATGAGCCACCAGGAGAGGTTCTTCGAGAGATAGGCCGGATGCTTCGAATAGCGGTAAGGGCCGTTCGTGATGATGCCCCGATGCGTGAGGTTCGAGAAGCGCCCGCCGAACGCGACCGTCGACCAGAGGTAGATCGCGACGAGGATCAGGATCAGTGAAGCCCAAAAATCCAAGAGCCAAGGGCTGCCGCCGAGCCAAGCGCGCCAGTCGCGGCCGGTGCCGTAGGCGATGTACAGGTTGTTGATTTGCGACCAAAAGGGCTCGTAGCAGACGAGCGCCGCGGCCCAGCCGAGCATCGTCGGCTCAGTCGAGCGCATATGAGTGTCGGTGAGTCTGAGCGACAGCAGATAGGTCATCGAAACCAGGCCGACATCGATGAAGTACAGCGTGAAAAAAGCCCAATCGAAGACGCCGATGAAATCGCTGAGCCGGTGCCGATCGTAATTCAAGAATTGATCGAGGTTGTCGCAGAAGTAGGTGAACATCAACGGCAGAAAATAGCCTTTGACCAACCAGCCAAGCAGGTGTTGGCCGATCACGCGCGCCGACAGGCCGCGCCACCGGCATGAGACGAGCCGACCCATTTGCCACAGCGAATCTTCGGGTCGCGCGAGACGGCGGTCGACCCAATAGAGATAGGGCAGCGCAAGCACGGCCCAAACAGGCAGCAGTACGGCGAGCGCGGCCCAATAGTGGTCATAAAAACTCGGTTGACCGCGATACTCCGGGAACAGCCGGTAGATGAGCGCCACGAATCCGACGCTGCCGAGCAGCCCGGCGAATTTCGTGAGGACACGCGGAAAGCTCTGCGTGCTTGCGCGCGTCGCCGGGACCAAGGCGCGCCGGTATATGTGCTGCCAGAACAGGTCGGGAACGAACACGCCGACCGCCGTAAAAGCCATGACGAACAGCGCACGGTGCGCAATGTCACGGAACGGCGACCAGACCCATATCGCTCCAACGCCGAGCAGCATGCACGCCATACCGCTCATTCCGACCAAGGCGTGAGTCGCCGACGGCGGCAGCTGCGCCGCGGACGACGACGGCTCAAAGGCGGTCGAGGTTGGCGGCGCCGATGCGGGCGGCTGCAGCGGCACGGACGGCGCAGGTAAGGGTCCGCGCCGATTCCTTGCCCGCCGTGATGCCACCTCGTCCCCCTCGTGTTCTTAGAGTGTCTCGATTATGGACGAGACACGCACTGGGCGGAACCGCGGCGACACCGTGTGTGCTCGACCTGTCCGCGCCTGCGGATGCGTCGCGCGGAATCCAACCGAGCTCGCCAAGGGCCGTTTATGATTGGCCGCGAGGCACGCCTGGCTGTGCGCCTCGAGGCCGGAACCATGGAGAGAGACTTGAGAAACCTTTGTACCCCCGGAAGCCGCGGCAGAGCCCGGCTCGTCGCTTGCCTGCTGCTGTCGCTGCCCCTTGCGGCACCCTGCCTCGCACAGAGCGTGGCGCCGCAGCTGTTCAGCGACTTGAAATGGCGCATGATCGGCCCGTTTCGCGGCGGCCGTGCGGTTGCGGTCGGCGGCGTGCCGGGCGTGGGAAGCACGTTTTTCTTCGGTGCGGTCGACGGCGGCGTTTGGAAGACCACGGACGCCGGTGTGGTCTGGAGGCCGGTTTTCGACAATCAACCGGTGGCCTCTATCGGCGCCCTGGAAGTTTCTGCCGCAAATCCGCAGGTAATCTACGTCGGCACCGGCGAGAGCGACATCCGATCGAATCTCGCGTCCGGTGGGGGCGTCTACAAATCCATCGACGGCGGCGAGACTTGGCGCTATGCCGGCTTGGGGGAGACGCGCCAGATCAGCAAAATCGTGATCGACCCGACGAACCCCGATGTCGTCTATGTCGGCGCGCTGGGGCACGCTTACGGCCCCAACGCCGAGCGCGGCGTCTACAAGTCGACCGATGGGGGAGCAACCTGGAAGACATACCCTCGACCGCGGTGCGCAGATCGGAGTGGCGGACCTCGCGATCGCGGTCGCCAAGCCGAGCGTGCTGTTCGCATCAGTGTGGGAAGCGCATCGACCGCCCTGGAGTACCTATGCGCCGCTCGCGGGTCCCGGCAGCGGGATCTTCCGCTCGACCGATGGCGGTGAGACATGGCAAGCCTGCGTCGGCCATGGACTGCCCGACGGCAACTGGGGGCGCACGGGCGTCGCCGTGAGCGCCGACGGCCGGCGCGTTTATGCCTTGATCGACGCCAAACCCGCAGGGCTTTATGTCTCCGAGGACGGCGGCGAGAGTTGGACGCTAGCCAACGCGGATTCGCGCCTCACGAGCCGCGCCTGGTATTTCAGCCGCATCACGGTCGATCCGAGCGATGCCGACACGATCTACGTTCCGAACATTGCGCTGTTCGGCTCGGTCGATGGCGGCAAGACGATCACCGTCGTGCGCGGCGCTCCCGGCGGCGACGACTATCACGAGCTGTGGGTGGACCCCAGGAATCGAGATCGGCTCGTGCTCGGCGACCGACCAGGGAACGTCGATCAGCCTCGATCGCGGCGCTACCTGGTCGAGCTGGTACAACCAGCCCACCGCGCAGCTCTATCACGTGACTACCGATCACCGATTTCCGTACACGGTGTATGGCGCGCAGCAGGACAGCGGTGGAATCGCCGTGCCGAGCCGCACCGACCACGGGCAGATCACGGCGCGCGACTGGTTGACCGCGGGCGCCAGCGAGAGCGGCTATTTCGCGCTCGATCCGAACGACCCGGACATCATCTACGCAAGCGGCGCCTACGGCGGCGTTTCGCGCTGGGACCGGCGTCGCTCGCTCGCGCAGGATGTCTCGCCGTGGCCGGTGATGGTGTTTGGGACGCCGCTCGCGCAGCGAAAATATCGCGATCCCTGGACGCCGCCGCTCGCTTTCTCCTCCGTCGACAAGACTTCGCTGTATCTTGGGACCCAGTACCTCCTGAAGACCACGGACGGCGGCTTGCATTGGGTCAAGATCAGCCCGGATCTGACCGGCGGCAAGATCGCCGCGACGACCGCGAATGCGGCCGCGGCGGGCGGCGGCAACCCGTCGGCGAGCAATTCAGCCGACGCGCAAGAGGCGCCGACGCCCGAGCAGGCGATCGCGCTCGGCTACGGCACGCTCTCAACGGTCGCGCCGTCCTACCTCGACAAGGACGTGCTCTGGACGGGCAGCGACACCGGCATCATTTCGCTGACGCGTGACGGCGGCAAGAGCTGGACCGACGTGACGCCGAAGGGCATTGCGCCCTGGAGCAAGATTTCGCTGATCGAGCCGTCACACTTCGACGCAGCGGTGGCCTATGCCGCTGTCGAGCGCCATCGCATGGACGACCGAACGCCTCACCTGTATCGGACCGCCGATTTCGGCCGTAGTTGGCAGGCCATCACAACCGGACTGGAAGCGCCCAATTTCGTCATCGCCGTACGCGAGGATCCGCGGCGCAGGCGCTTGCTCTACGCGGGCACCGAGTTCGGCATCGACGTGTCCTTCGATGACGGTGACCACTGGCAGCCGCTGCAGCTGAACCTCCCAGTCACCTCGGTCCGGGATATCGATGTTCATGGCGATGACTTGGTCGTCGCGACCCATGGCCGGTCGTTCTGGATTCTCGACGACATCGCACCCTTGCGTGAAGCCGCGGAACGCGGGAAAACACAATCGGCTTTTCTCTACGAGCCGCAAGTCACGGTGCGTGTCGACAACGATGCGTTTTCCGGCACACCGATTCCGCCCGAGGAGCCGACCGCGGACAATCCCCCGAACGGTGCGCCAATCGATTATTTTTTGCCGGCGCCGGCACAGAAAGTCGTGCTTCGCATTTACGACTCGAGCCGTAAATTGGTCAGGGAAGTTTCGTCTTCGGCGCAGCGGCCGGCGCGCCATGTGTCGGTGCCGATTGCAGACCGCTGGTTTCCCCGGCCGCAGCGGCTCGACACGTCGGCGGGCATGCACCGGTTCGTCTGGAACCTCGCGTGGGGAAGCTCCGGGATCGCCGACAATGACGAACCCGACGATGGGGAGGGCCGTATCCCGCAGGCACCGCGCGTCTCGCCGGGGGCCTACTCGATCGAGCTCGAAGTCAACGGAGCGAAGGTCGGTGTCGAGCCATTGCTGCTCGCTAAGGATCCGCGCTCGCCGGCGACGGCGGCGCAGTTCGCGCGGCAGTTCGCAAGCGCACACCGAATATTTGTTGATTCGCTCGAGAGCCGGCGCGCGCTCGCGGAGATCGCGTCGGTCAAGGAGCAGCTCGAGCAATTCGTGGCGAAGGCCGCTGCCGGCGACGGCGATATGGTCAAGAAAGCGGGGCCGCTGCTCGCGGACCTCGCGGCGATCGTTGAGGGCAACACCGGTCTCGATGCCGCCCACATGGAACTCGCGAGCTCGCTGAAGGCGGTCGAGAGTTCGGACCGGCCGGCCCCCTCGCAGGCACTCGCGGTCTATGCACTAGGGAACGCCGCCTCCCGGGCGAAGCTCCGGCAGTGGGCCGCGATCAAGAGCGGCGCGCTCGCGAATTTCAATCAAGACTTGAAGGCGCGCGGGTCACCGCCGATCGCCATCGCCGAGATCGAGCGCGAGGTCGCGGATTTGATGACCCAATGATCGTCGGCCGTACATCGCGGTCGCCGGGCGCCGCCTGTCCGCGGGGTCGGCGGTCGCGGCGCCATCTGTTAGCTCAAAAGGATTGCCGATACCGGCTGAGCGGGGGCAGACTGGCGGCTGACGGCAAAAGCGCGCAATTCCAGTCGGAGTGAAGGAGAGGCTATGTTCAAGGGCATCATTGTGGGGATCATCCTGACGCTGGCCGCGGCCGCAGGTGGCGCCTACTGGGCGATTCAAAAGGGTCTCGTGCCGATCAATGCCGATGACAAGCCGTCGCAGCTGGAGACCTGGGTGGCCGAAAAATCGCTTGACGCGACGCTGCGCCGCGAGGCGCCGAAAAAAGACAATCCGGTGGCCTTCAACGAGCAGAATCTCATCGCCGGAATCCACCTGTACGCGGAATATTGCGCGGTGTGTCATGGCTCGGCGCAGGGCAGCGCTGCGCCGTCGCCGATCGCGAAGGGGCTTTATCAAAAGCCGCCGCAGCTCGCGAGCGACGGCGTCGAAGACGACGCGGAGGGCATGACGTTCTGGAAGGTCAAACACGGCATTCGCCTGACCGCGATGCCCTCATTCAAAGACTCGTTGACCGACCAGCAGATATGGACGCTCGCGTCGTTCCTCAATCACATGGATAAATTGCCGCCGGCGGCACAGCAGGCCTGGCAGCAGGTCCAGAACTGGACACCCGCGACGCCAAGCCAGCCGGCTCCGAAATAGCGCGGCGCGCGAGGCGGCCGGCGGCCGCTCGTAGCCGGTGTCATCCCCAATCCCGGTGCACAAGCCTGTGCATAACCGGTTCTTGGTCACCAAAAGTTCACAGTGGGTCAGACGCTTATATTGGACTGACGAATTCTTGACCAGCGTCTAGCGCGCGGATTTCTTCTTGCGGGTCGTGGTGCGTTTGCTCTTGGCGGCCTTGACCTTGGCCTTGCGGCGCATCTTTACCAGCGCATCGACGAGGTCGTCGACGGCTTCGTGCTTCTTGGCCTTGCGGCGCATCCAAACGAGCGCGTCGAGGAGTTCGTCCACGGGTTCGCGTTTTTTCGCCATGCGGCATGCTAGGCGATCATTCGACGAACGCCAAGGATTTCCGTGATTCCCCGGTCCAACGTGGCAATTTTGTCGCTATCCTACCGTTGTAACGCCGATGCGACGCTCGATCACGGGAATGCCGGCAATGGCTCGCGACATGAATTCTTTGGGGAATCCCTGCCGACCGTGGCTCGCGGCGCTGTGCAGCGCAAGCACGCTGCTCGCGGCATGCGCGCCCCACGACGGCGGCACCTGGGACCCGCGCAGTGCGGCCGCTTATCTTGACCAACGCGAGCAGTGGTGGGCCGGCTGGCCGAAAGCGGCGCGTGATCAGGGGACGTTCTGCATCTCCTGTCACACGGCCTTGCCCTATGCGCTCGCGCGCTCCGCACTGCGATCAGTGCTGGCGGAAGCTGGGCCGAGCGCGGCCGAGCGGCAGCTGCTCGAGGACGTCCGTGAGCGGGTGCGCCGCTGGTCGCAAATGCAGCCGTACTACGGCGGTAACATGGCCGCCGCGTCGCGCGGCACGGAGTCCGTGCTCAATGCGCTGATTCTTGCGGATGCCGACGCGCGCGCGGGCCGGCGCAGCGCGGATTCCAGCGCCGCGTTCGCCGCGATGTGGGCATTGCAGCAGACTTCCGGCTCCGACGCTGGGGCTTGGAACTGGATCGGATTCGACAATGAGCCATGGGAAGCCTACGACTCCGACTACTACGGAGCGACGCTCGCGGCGCTGGCGGTCGGCATTGCACCCGAGGACTATCGCTCGCGGCCCGAAATACAGGACTCGCTCGAGCGCCTGCGCCAATATTTGAGCCGCCACTACGATGCACAGACCCCGCTCAATCGCATCGCGCTGCTGATGGCGTCGGCCCGGCTTCCGGGGTTGCTCGATCGCGCGCAGCGCGAACGGCTGATTGACGACATTTGGGTGCGTCAGCGGGCGGACGGAGGCTGGTCCGCGGCCACGCTGGTCGGCGACTGGAAATTCGAGGATGGTTCGGCGCTGGCCGCGCGCAGCGATGGGTATGCAACCGGACTGGTCGAAATCACGCTGACGCAAGTCGGCGTCGACCGCGCCGATGCGCGCCTTGCACGCGGTCTCACATGGCTCGCGGCGAACCAGAGTCGCTGGAATGGCCATTGGAGCGGATATTCCTTGAATCGGCGGCACCGCTCGTTGCTGAGCAAAGCCAGCTGGTTCATGGATGACGCGGCGACCGCGTACGCGGTGCTCGCGCTCTCGGGGCAGGCGCCCGGGGGAGTCGGGGCGCCCGGTGCGCAATTGACGCGCAATTGACCGCTGCAGTTGCTCAACCCGCATTTGCGCGAACTCGCGAGCAGCAGACCAAGCGAAGTTCAGATTCTGAGTCCTTGCGGTCCCGCGATCGGTTTCGCCTCGCCGACGAAGGGGCTCAACACGACAATTCTTCTCTGCCGCGTCGGATGCCATGGATTGCCCGGCGGCGCCTGCAGCGGTGCGCCCGCTTTGACGTGATTGACCTTGATTGCAATCGGATGAGCGAGATGGGTCCATA
Source organism: uncultured Gammaproteobacteria bacterium (assembly GCA_963782845.1). Lineage (GTDB taxonomy): Bacteria > Pseudomonadota > Gammaproteobacteria > Steroidobacterales > Steroidobacteraceae > Bog-1198. Next base: position 263,647 of record CAWALM010000009.1, read on the forward strand.
GAGCGCTCTGAACTTCGCCGAGCTGATTGCGCAGCACGCGCACCTCCGAATCGAACAGACGCATCGAGCCAGAAGGGACGCGCGCATCGGCGACGAACAGGCTGACCTCGGGATGTTCCCGGTCCTCGAGCAGCGCGCGCGAAAAGCTCGCGAGGTCGACCGCCACCGAGTCGGCGAGCAATTTTGCGCCGAATGATTTAACGAAGTACAAGTGCACATGCCTCGCGCCCGCGCGCGCATCGGCCGGAAACGGCTTCGACAAATCGAAGCGGCCCAATTTGACGATGTCGTGCCAATGCAGCCGCAAGTATTGCTCGAGTGTCTGCCACGCCCGATCATATGGCGCGGTCAGCTCATGGTCGCAGCATTGGCAGATCCAACCCGCGGCCACGGCCGGGAAGGCCTCGGTCACGGTGCCGCCGACGTTGGCGGCAGGCCGCTCCCGGCAGATCCAACACAGCGCCGCTATTGCTTCCATGGTCTAGGCGGGCCGCCCCGTTCTCAGAACTCGTCCGTGCATGATGCATGCGCCCGGGGCTACTGCACAACAACGGCGCTCGGGAATATCGCAGCGTCCGGGCATAGCGGCGTTGCGCGGCCTTCACGTCGATGGCTAAGGCGATTTGTCGGCGGGCGCCCCGGCGACGTAAATATGCTCCGGCGGCAAGTCCCGCTGATGTCGCTCGAGCATTTTTCGGTAGGCTTCCTCGAGATGTCCGGCAAAACGCCTCACGTCGAACAACGGGGCGCTGCGCAGATTGTCGGCGAGCCGTCGTTTGATTTCGGCCAGCCGCGGTGCATCGACGGCGAGCGCTATCGCGGTCGACTCGTACTCATCGGCGCTGGACACGGCGAGTTCTGCCAGCCCTGCTGCTTTCACCAAACTCGCGCCGACTCTGGCGGCAAATGCCTCGCCGATCAAGGTCAGTACCGGAACACCCGCCCACAGGGCGTCACTGGCTGTCGTATGCGCGTTCACGGTAAAGGTGTCCAAGAAAAGATCCGCCGCGCGATGCCTCGCGAGATGCTCCGGGAGCGAAACGCGCGGCGCAAAAACGAGTCTCTCGGGATCGACCGCACGTTTTCTCGCCTCCGTTCGCAGATTATTCGACGCACACGGATTATCCTCGAGCAGCCACAGAACGCTGCCCTCGACCCGCCTCAAGATCCGCATCCAGCAATCGAAGACTTCGGGCGTGATCTTGTAGCTGTTGTTGAAGCAGCAGAATACGAGAGCCGCCTGCGGCAAGCCGAGCTCGCCGCGGCTGAATTCCTTATCCGAGAGCTTGCGCGACCTGTCGTTCGGCTGATAGCTGTCAGGCAGATAAACAATCTTCTCGGCGTAATGACGTTGCAGCTCCGTCGGAATCAAGGCCGGATCGGCTACCAGATAATCCATGTAACCGGCCCCCATCGTGCCGGGATAGCCGAGGAAGTTGACCTGAAGAGGCGCGGCCCGGAGCGCGAAAATTCCGGCTCGATTGCCTTGCGTAAAACCCTTCAGGTCGACCGCGATATCAATCTGGCGCTTGCGGGCGAGTTTGGCCACCTCGAGGTCGGACAGGTTTTGCACGTCGACGAAATCTTGGCACGCAGAGCGCAGCCGGGTGCGCATCGCGTCGTTGGAGTCCGGTCCGAACGAAAAGATCGTCAGATCCACCTTGGATGGGTCATGCCGTTCGAACAGCCCTGCCATCAAGTACATCGTTGCGTGATTGTGGAAGTCGGCCGAAAAATAGCCGATCCGCATTCTCTGCTGGTTCGGCCGTTTTCGAATGGCACCCAATTCGGGCCTTGCGGGGCATTTTTCACGGACGCGGATTTCGGCGGCGCGACGTTGCAACGGCGCAGAATCCGACGATGCAACGACGAAGAACGGGCTGGAGGTCGGAAGATCCTTCGATAGGCTCTCGCGCAGCTGCGCGAGAGCCGTCTCGAGACCCTCCCACTGGCAGATTTGCATCCGGGTGTGATTTCGAATTCCGTGCGCGAATTTTATCCGGGGGTTGAGCGCAATCGCGCGGTCGAAGCTCTCGAGGGCTGCCTCAAACCGCCGCAACTCGCGCAGCAGGCTGCCCCGATTCAGGTGCGCGTCGGCATGATTGGCGTTGAGCGCGATGGCGCATTCGTAGCTCGCAAGCGCAGAATCCGTTCGGCGCAGCCTTTCGAGGACTATGCCGCGGTTGAAGTGCGCGTCGGCATTGGCAGGATCGATCGCGATCGCTCGGTCATAGCTCGCAAGCGCGGAATCGAATTTTCCGAGCTCGAGAAACGCCAACGCCATGTTCATGTGCGCCGCGCAAACCGCCTTGTTACCCGGATCGGCTTCGATGGCTCGGCCGATGAACTCGACGGCCCTCCTCGGGTTGTTCCGTTGACCGGCAATGACGCCGAGCAGATGGAGTGCGTGAAAATGCTTGGGGATGATCTTGACTACTTCTTCATAGAGGGCCTGGGCCTCGGCCAATCGTCGCTGTTCATGCAGCGTCCGCGCCTCGTCGAGCTTGGCGGCAAGGTCCATCAACTGCGAGGCGCCCGCATGCGCAGACCGGGTGGGCGATGTGGGGCCGGATTGCATCGGCGGATTATATTTCGGCGGGCCGGACGGCACCGGAATTTGCGCAACCCGGGGCTTGGTGCCTTCGGTTTGGGACAAGATCCCGGTCGGATCGGCATCGACGGGGTGCCGCCTGGCGGCCATGCGCTGCGGTTTGCAGGAAGCCGATCGAAACGCGCATCGCAGGCTCCGTCGGTGGGTTGCGGTTGCCGATTGCGGGCTATAATCCGGCGCCTACGAATCGCCACGGAGCAACAACAATGAATCGGGGGATCTCCTTACTCGTGCTCGGCATGCTCTGTGCTGCGTCGACTGCGCTGGCCGCATCGGCGCCGGCGCTCGATGATCTGGTTGCGAAAAACATTCTGGCGCGGGGCGGCATCACGGCGCTGCACGCGATGCATTCGCTGACGCTGCGCGGCAAGCTGCTCGTCAACGACGGACAATTCGAGCTCGGCTTCGTTCAAACCGTCGCTCGGCCGCGGAGCATTCGCGTCGAGGCAAGCATTCAGGGCTTGACGCAAGTACAAGCCTACGATGGCTCGACGGGGTGGCAAATCAACCCGTTCCAGGGCCGCAAGGACCCTGAGCGCATGTCGGCCGACGACATCAAGAGCCTGGCGGAGACCGTTGCCGACTTCGACGGTGCGCTCGTCGATTGGCAAAGCAAGGGCAACAAACTCGAGTATCTAGGTACCGAAGACGTCGAGGGTACACTTGCGCACAAAATCAAGCTCACGCGCAAGAGCGGCGACACCGAGTACGTTTACCTCGACCCCGACCACTATCTCGAGATCCGGCTGCTGAGTCAGCGCACCGAGCACGGCGTGACGGTCGAGACGGAAACGGATCTCGGCGACTACGAGAAGGTGCAAGGCGTGTTCGTGCCGTTCTCGGTGGAGTCCGGCCTCAAGGGCTCTTCGGACCGGCAGAAGCTCATCGTGAGCTCCGCCAAGGTCAACGCAAAAATGGATGATACGCAGTTTGCGTTCCCAGCCGCCGCGGCCAAGTCCGGCAGCAACGGATCGTGAGGACCGATCCCATGACATTCACCCAGGCTTCGATCGTAGGCGTCGCCGCGCTGCTCGCGGGCTCGCAGGCCCTCGCCGCCGGCCCGGCCGCACCAGGCGCTCAGGCGCCGTATTCGTCGGCGACGATATCGGGACTCACCGCGCGCAACATCGGCTCGGCGGCGATGAGCGGACGCATCGCGGCGATCGCGGGCGCGAAGGATCCGTCGGGCCGCACTCTTCTATATGTAGGGGCGGCGAGCGGCGGCGTCTGGAAGAGCGAGGACGGTGGAACGATCTACAAGCCGGTCTTCGACGAGCAGCCGGTGCAGTCGATCGGCGCGATCGCGCTCGATCCGTCCAATGCCTCGACCGTGTGGGTCGGCACCGGAGAGGCGTGGACTCGCAACAGCGTCTCGGTCGGCGACGGCGTCTACAAGTCCATGGACGGCGGCAACACCTGGTCGAACGTGGGCTTGCCGAATTCCGAGCGCATTGCAAAGATCCTGGTGAGTCCAAAGGATTCCGGGACGGTGTTCGTGTGCGCGGCCGGAAAACTCTGGACCGACTCGGCGGATCGCGGGCTCTACAAGACGACCGATGGCGGCAAGAATTGGAAGCTCGTGCTGCCGGGTCCGAACCTCTCGACCGGCTGTTCGAGCGTTGCGCTCGACCCGTCCAATCCCAGCGTCATGTTCGCGGCGCTCTGGGATTTTCGCCGCAAAGGCTGGACGTTCCGCTCGGGTGGGGAAAGTGCCGCCGCCGCCTCGGCGAGCGCATTGTTCCGATCCAGCGACGGCGGCGAGACCTGGCATGAGATCAGCGAATCGGCGAACGCGGGGTTTGCCCACAAACCCTATGGGCGCATCGCGGTCGCGATCGCGCCGAGCAAGTCGAGCCGCGTCTATGCGTTCGTCGAGTCGACCGACAGCGCGCTCTACGTCTCCGATGACGGCGGCGCGACCTGGCAGCAGCGCGACAAGAGTTCGTGGATGGTCTGGCGGCCGTTCTATTTCGCGAACCTCGTCGTGGATCCCAAGAATCCCGACCGTCTGTTCAAGACCGACGGCGCGCTGATCGTCAGCGACGATGCGGGCAAGAGCTTCAGCACCGTCGGCGGGTTCAACGGCATGCACGGAGACGTGCACGACGTGTGGATCGATCCGGCCAATCCGCAAACCGTGCTCGCGGGCGACGACGGCGGCATGTGGTACTCGTATAACGGCGGCACCAAATGGTGGAAGGGCGGCAACCTCCCGGTCTCGCAGTTCTATCACGTGAGCATTGACGGCGCGGATCCCTACCACGTTTACGGAGGCCTGCAGGACAACGGTTCCTGGATCGGCGACACCAGCCATCCGGGCGGCATCACCAATGCGCAGTGGCAGTCGGTGTACGGCGGCGACGGCTTCTGGGTGTTCGAGGACCCGGCGGATGCCAACTATGTCTATGCGGAAGCGCAGGGCGGCTTCGTGGGCCGCGTCAACCGCCACAGCTACGAGACGCGCGACATTCATCCCTTGCTCGGCGATGCGGACCTCGTCAAGTACAAGAAGCTGCGCTTCAACTGGAACACGCCGATCGCGCTCTCGCCCAACGAGCGGGGCACGATCTACATCGGCAGCCAGTTCCTGTTTCGATCGCGCGATCACGGACAGACCTGGGAGCGGATTTCGCCGGATCTCACGACCAACGATCCGGAGCACCAGAAGCAGGAGCAGTCCGGCGGCGTAACTGTGGACAACTCCGCCGCTGAAATGTACGAGACGATTTATTCGATCAGCGAGTCGCCGAAGAACAGCAAGGTCATTTGGGCCGGCACCGACGATGGCCGCCTGCAGCTCACGCAGGACGGCGGCCTGCATTGGCAAGACATGATCGGCAACGTGCCGGGATTGCCCAAGGCCGCCTGGGTCAACTGGGTCGAGGCGAGCCGCTTCGATGCCGGCACCGCCTATGCGGCGTTCGACCTGCACACCTTCGGCGATACGCGGCCCTATGTCTATCGCACGCGCGACTTCGGCAAGACCTGGACCGCGCTCGTGTCTCCCGCCGACTCGAAATCGGTGCGCGGCTACGCGCACGTCGTCAAGGAGGACCTCAAGAGTGCCTCGCTGCTGTTCCTCGGCACGGAATTCGGATTGTATGTATCGATCGACGACGGTGCGCGCTGGGCGCAGTTCAAGGGCGGCCGCATCCCGGACGTCGCCGTGCGCGACCTCGCGATTCAGCCGCAGGCCAACGACCTCGTGCTCGCGACTCACGGCCGCGGCATTTGGATCGTCGACGACATCACGCCGTTGCGCGCACTCTCGGCCGAGCTGCTCGCCACAGATTTCACGATCGTGCCCACGCGTCCGGCGATTCAGCGCTTGCGCACGAACGGCGGCGATCCGACCGGCGCGGCGGTCTTCATCGGCGACAATCCGCCGGACGGCGCCGCGATAAGCTACTACCAGCGTTCGCGGCACATCTACGGCCGGCTCAAACTCGAGATTCTCGACGCGAACGGCAAGCTCATCGCGGATTTACCGGCGAGCAAGCGTCCGGGGCTCAACCGCGTCGTCTGGAACATGCTCGAAAAGCCGCCGCACGTGCCGCCGGCCGCGCAAATTGCGTTCGCCGGAACGCAAGGAGTGCGGGCGCTGCCGGGCAACTACACGCTGCGCATCACCGACAACGGCAAGCGCTACGAGTCGCCGCTCGTTGTCGGTATCGACCCGGCAGCGACGTTCACGCTCGCGGATCGCGAGGCGCAGCATACGGCCGCGATCCGGGTCAAAAAACTGTTCGGCAACGAGAGCCAGCTCATGGAGCGCATTACGGGCCTGCGTGCGGATCTCGCGCGCAGCGGCGCGGGCTTGGCCCAAGCTGATCCGCTCGCCGGCGCGCTCAAGAGCCTCGATACCGACGTCGACGTCGTGCGCAAGCGCATCGTCGCGACGACCGAGGGAGGCGCAATCACGGGCGAGGAGCGTCTTCGCGAGCACACCGACCAGCTGTACGGCGCGATCCTCAGTTGGGAGGGCAAGCCGACGGTCTACCAGCACGACAACATCCTCGCGCTCGAGGCCGAATTCGAGCGCATCCGCGCCGACTTCGACGCCCTGACCAAGAAGTCGCTGCCGGATCTCAATCGGCAATTGGCAACGGCGAAGCGCGCCGTGATCGAGGTCAAGCCGATCGACGAAAATGCGGATCTCGACGCCGACGAGGCGTCGGCGAATCGAGGAACCGGTCGCGCCGATCCGGACGCGCGCACCCAGCCACAGACGATTCCCGCGGATTTCAAGTTGCTGCGCTAGCCAAATCGGAGAACACCGTTGACGACCCATCGCTTCACGCTGGCCGCGGCGTTGCTCGCCGCGTTCCAGCTACCGCAAATTTGCGCGGCCGAACCATCGGTCGCGAGCATCACGCAGGACCTGCATTGGCGGCTCGTGGGTCCCTTTCGCGGCGGCCGCACGCGTGCGGTGACCGGTGTGCCGGGCAGCCCCGAGACGTTCTTGGTGGGCGCGGTCAACGGGGGTGTCTGGAAGACCGATGACGACGGGCGTAGCTGGACGCCGATTTTCGATGCCGAGCCGACCCAGTCGATCGGCGCGATCGCAGTCGCGCCCTCCGATCCCAAGATCATCTATGTCGCGAGCGGCGAGGGCCTGTATCGCCCCGACCTCTCGGTCGGCAACGGCATCTATCGCTCGGCGGATGCGGGCCGAACCTGGACGCATCTGGGGCTCGACGATGCGCAGCAGATTCCGGACCTCGCAGTCGATCCGCATGATCCCAATCGGCTGTATGCGGCCGTGTTGGGGCACCCTTACGGCCCCAGCGCGCAGCGCGGGATTTACCGCTCCACCGACGGCGGCGGGCATTGGAACCAGGTGCTCTTCAAGGACGAGAACACCGGCGGATCCGCGATCAAGATCGACCCGCGGGATTCGAACGTCCTGTACGCCTCGCTCTGGAACGCGCGTTCGGGGCCCTGGGAGGATCGCAACGAATTCAACGGCACGGCGGGGGGGCTGTTCAAGTCGGTGGACGGTGGCGAGCACTGGCGGCAGCTCAAACAGGGACTGCCCGACAATCTCTCGCAAATCGACGTGGCGGTCGCACCGAGCATGCCGGGCCGCCTCTATGCGACCGTCGCGACCAATCAATCCGGAGACTACAGTTCGGCGGCAGGACTCGGCGTCTATCGGTCCGATGACGGCGGCGAGAGTTGGCGGCGCATCACGAGCGACCCGCGGCCAGCGCTGCGGATCGGCGGCGGGGATTTGCCGATCATCAAGGTCGATCCTTCGAATGCGGACGTGCTCTACAGCGCGACCATCGTGACCGTCAAATCGACCGACGGGGGCGTGCATTGGAGTTCGCTGCGCGGCGCGCCGGGCGGCGATGACTATCAGAATCTGTGGATCAGCCCCGACGATTCCCGGCTCATTGCGCTGGTCGGGGACCAGGGCGCGATCATCACGGTCAACGGCGGCGAGACTTGGAGCTCCTGGTTCAACCAGCCGACCGCGCAGCTCTATCACATCGGCGTCACGAGCGGCTTCCCCTACCGCATTTGTTCCGGCCAGCAGGAGAGCGGCTCGGTCTGCATCGCGACTCGCGGCAACGATGGGGAAATCAATTTCCGGGACTGGCATCCGGTCGGCGCGATCGAGTACGGCTACGTGGTGCCCGACCCGCTCGATCCGGACATCGTGTACGGCGCCGGCCGCACCGAGGTCTCGAAGGCCTCGATTGCGACGGGTCAGGTGCAAAACATCACGCCGATTCCGGTGAAGCGCGCCGACGTGCGCGCCGATCGCACCGAGCCGCTGTTCTTCTCCCCGCAAGACCCGCACAAGCTCTACTACGCGGCCAACCGTCTCTATGCGACCAGCGACGGCGGGGACTCCTGGAGCGTCGTGAGTCCCGATCTGACGCGCGAGGATCCCGGTGTGCCGGCGAGCGTCGGCAGCCTGCTGCAACCCAAGGCCGCCAAGCAGCGCGGCGTGATTTATGCGGCGAGCGCTTCGGTGCTGCGGACCGGCCTCATTTGGGCCGGCACCGACGACGGGCAGATCTGGGTGGGGAGCGACGGCGAGCAGAACTGGCGCAACGTGACGCCGCCCGAGCTCACGCCTTGGAGCAAGGTCACTCAGATCGAGGCATCGCATTTCGATCCGCAAGTCGCTTATGCCTCGGTGAGCCGGTTTCGCATCGACGATCTGAAGCCATATCTGTACCGCACGCGCGATGGCGGAAAGACCTGGCAGCTGATCACGGCGGGGCTCGCCGACGACGCGCCGGCGAACACGGTGCGCGAGGACCCGGCGCGCCGCGGATTGCTGTATGCCGGCACCGAGAAAGCCGTCTGGGTGTCATTCGACGACGGCGACCACTGGCTGCCGCTGCAGCTCAATCTGCCGCATACCTCGATGCGCGACCTGGCGGTCCACGGGGACGACTTGATCGTCGCGACCCACGGGCGCTCGTTCTGGATCCTCGACGGACTGAGTCCGCTGCGCGAGTTTGGGACTGGCCTTGCACCGGGCGCGGCGCTGCTCCTGAAGCCGGCAGCCGCGGTGCGCGCGCGCCGCAGCACCGGCACCGATACGCCGATCCCGCCGGATGAGCCGGCGGGTGCGAATCCTCCCGATGGCGCGCTCATCGACTATTACCTCGCGCGCGGCACGAATGAGCCGTTGGCGATCGAGATTCTCGATGCGAGCGGAGCGGTGTTGCGCCGCGCATCGAGCGCTGACGCGCCGCAATTCACACCCGAGGAATCGCAGCGCGAGCTGATCCCCGCCTACTGGATACGCGTTGCGCGGCCGCCGGCTGCGACTGCCGGCATGCATCGCTGGGTTTGGGACTTGCATTGCACCGCACCGCGCGCGGCGCAGCGCGGATTTCCGATTTCCGCGGTGCCCGGCGAGACGCCGCCAGAGCCGCAGGGGCCGCTTGTGGCGCCGGGCACCTATCGCGTCCGATTGCGTATCGGCAAGCAGCAGTGGGAGCGGCCGCTCACGGTGATTGCCGATCCTCGGGTCAAAACGTCGGCCGCGGATTTCGATGCCCAATATGCGCTCTTGCGACGCCTTGCGGCTGCCTTCGATGCGAGCACCGGCGCTTTGCTCGAGGCGCGCTCACTGCGCGCGCAACTCAAGGACGCGAAGCCGCCGGGCGCCGGACCCCTCGGCGAACGCCTGCATGCATTCGATCAGCGCGTCGCGGCGCTCGTCGAGGCTCCCGAGAGCGACCAGCCGGCGGGCACCGAGCCACCGCGCCGGATCGAGAGCCTCAATGGCGATATGGCGGCGCTCTACGGCGAAATCGCGAGAGCCGATGCGGCGCCGACGCGAGTGCAGCGTGCCGAGGCCGAGCGCGCGATCGCCGATTGGCAGCCGCTCGCGTCGCAATGGGCGCAAATGCGCTCCGCGGATCTTGCGTCGCTGAATTCGGCACTGCGCAAAGCGCGCCTGCCGGCGCTCATCATCGGACTCGCGCCACCGCGCGATATGGACCTCGCGGACCAGGAGTGAGCGCACCGGCAAGCGCGGCGGCCGGGGGTCGCGCCGCGCGGCGCAAGGCGCGCGTGGGCACGAAGCTCATCGCAGCGGCCGCGGTGTTGTTCGCGGCCGCTGCGCTCGCGGGGCAGGCACCCGGCGAAGCCGATCGCTACGAGCTGCACAGCAACGGTGTGACGCTGCAGATCAGCGCGCCGCGGGATGATATCGTCCGGATTCGGGCGGCGCGCGGCAAATTGGCCGAAGACGCCTCCTGGGCCGTGCCGAGCGCCGTGCGCGCATCGTTGCGGCCGCTGCGTTGGTCGGCGGCCGGCACGAGCGTGGAACTGCACACGAACTCGCTGACCGTCCGCGTCGATCGGGCGAGCCTGCGCGTGACGGTTCTCGATGCCGGCGGCCGCGTCGTGCTCGATGATGCGCCGGGCCGGGCGCTCGAAATATCCGAGCCGCGCGCCGCGGGTTCGCGCGCAATTCGCCTGCGCAAGAAAATGCCGGCCGACGCGCATTATTTCGGTCTCGGCGACAAAGCCGGACCGCTCGATCGCCGCGGACAAACTGTCACGCTCTGGAACACGGACGCGTACGGCTTCGGGGAATCCTCCGATCCGCTCTATAAATCGGTTCCCTTCGTGTTGGGCGTGCTCGAACATGGGCCCAGCTTCGGCGTATTTTTCGACAACACCTGGCGCAGCTTCTTCGATTTCGGCAAGACCGAGCGCGACACCTTGAGCTTCGGCGCGGAGGGAGGCGCCGTCGACTATTACGTGATGGCCGCCGCCGATCCGAAGGGGATCGTCGGTGCCTACGCCTATCTGACCGGATGCCCACCGTTGCCGGCGCTCTGGACGCTCGGGTTCCAGCAGTCGCGCTATTCGTACGGATCCGAGGCCGAGGCGCGCGCGATCGCGGAGCGCTTGCGCGCCGACCGGATACCGGCCGACGCACTGTACCTGGACATCGACTACCAGGACCGCAATCGCCCGTTCACGGTTTCCGCAGCGGCTTTCCCGAATTTGCCGAAGCTGGTCGCCGACCTCGGGGCGATGGATCTTGGTGTGGTGCTGATCACCGACCTGCACATTGCGGACGCGCCGGATCAGAACTATCGACCTTACGATTCCGGCGTCGCGCAGCATGCATTCGTCCGACGCGCCGATGGCGCACCGTACGTCGGCGAGGTATGGCCCGGCCCGTCGGTGTTCCCCGATTTCAGCCGGGCGTCGGTGCGCGAATGGTGGGGCGGCCTGTATGGCGATTTCGTTCACGCCGGCGTTGCGGGCTTTTGGAACGACATGAACGAGCCCGCGATCTTCCGGGTGCGCGAAAAGACCATGCCGCTCGATGTGGTCCACCGCATCGAGGAGCCGGGTTTCGAGATTCGCGACGCGAGCCATGCCGAGATTCACAATGTCTACGGCATGCTGAATTCACGAGCGACCTATGACGGTCTGCTGCGGCTCCGCCCGGATCGACGCCCGTTCGTGCTCACGCGCGCGAGCTATGCCGGCGGTCAACGCTACGCTGCGACTTGGACCGGCGACAACACCTCGACCTGGAATCATTTGCGGTTGTCGGTCGCGATGCTCGTCAATCTGGGATTGAGCGGTTTCGCGTATGCGGGCGACGATATCGGCGGGTATGCCGGCGCGGGCCCTTCGCCCGAATTGCTGACGCGTTGGATTGAAATCGGCGCTTTCAATGCCCTGTTTCGCGACCATGCGCAAAAAGGCAAGGCCGCGCAAGAGCCTTGGGTCGGAAGTATGGAACAGCAGGCGATCCGGCGGCGCTATATCGAGGAGCGCTACCGATTGCTGCCCTATATTTATGCCTTGGCCGAGCAGAACAGCCGCAGCGGGCTGCCGCTGATGCGGCCGGTATTTCTCGAGTTTCCGGGCCTGCTCGGCCGGGGCGACAACCTGGGCGGGACCGCCGACCAGTTCATGCTGGGTCCGGATTTGTTGATCGCGCCGGCGCCGGAGCTGGAGTCTCCCTATGCGTATTCGATCGTGCTGCCGGGCCCAGGTTGGTTCGATTATTGGACCGGCCAGCGCGTCGTGGCACCCAAGCTCGAGGAGACTCCGCGGCTCGAGCGGTTGCCGGTCTTCGTTCGTCCCGGCGCGATCCTGCCGCGACAGCCGCTCGTGCAGAGCACGCGCCAGATCCCGCAGGGACCGCTCGAGTTGGCTGTATATCCGGGCGCCGATTGTCACGGCGAGATTTATCTCGACGACGGGTTGAGCTTCGCATACCGGCGCGGCGTGTTCCTGCGCCAGAATCTGCGATGCGAGATGAAACCGGATGCAATCACGCTCGAGTTCGATGCGCGCGAAGGCTCATACCCGCCGTGGTGGAGCCGCATCGAGGTCGTGATCCACGGCATGATCGCCGCCCCGCGCCGCGTGCTGCTCGGCGAGTCTGAACTCGCCAGCCGCTATGACGCCGGGAGCGAGACTCTGCGCGTCGAGATTGCCGACGCCGCGGGCGCGACGCGGTTGCGCATCGATACCGCAGCGCAGAGCGGCCAGAACTGATCGCGCGCGAAGTGCACCCGCGCCAAAACCGATAACCGCCTGGTGATCCGGCTCCGGCGCGACTTAACAATAACTCGGCGATGTCACATGAGCGACCGTTGACGCGGCGGTTGTGCGGATGTAGCTTCATCCATTGAAGGGTAGGTGCGAATTGGAATAATAAAGCTCGACGCCTGCAACCAATCGTAGCGCTCCGAGAATAGAGACCGTCCATGCAACAGGGAAGTGCGGATTCAAAGGGCGCGAATTCAAAACCATAGAGAGGGGATCATGTCAAAGCGGATTTTTCTCACCGTTGGTGCACTATTCTTATCGGTTGGTACGGCGGTTGTCCCGATCGCACGGGCGAGCAGCGCCGCGGGCGGCGCCAACGCGCTGATTTCGCGAGCGACCGACCTCGGTCCCGTCAAGGGATCGAGTCCCATCGAAATCACCGTGTGGCTGAAGCTGCACGACAACACCGGTCTGCAGAACACGCTCGCAGCGCAAAATGACGGTACGACCGCGTGGCTCTCGGATGCGCAGATCGAAGCGCGGTACTCACCGGCGGCGGCGGACGTCGCCGCGGTCCGCGACTTCCTCAAGGCACGCGGACTTCGTGTCGGCGACGTCGGACCCCACAACATGTTTGTCAAAGCCGCGGGCACGGTCGCGAGCGTGCAGTCGGCGCTCGGCGTCGAATTGCATCAGTATCGCTTCAACGGCGCGACGTTTCATGCGAACACCGCCAGTCCGAAGCTGCCCGACACGATCGCGCCGCTGGTGGCATCGGTCGGCGGTCTGACGAACCTCGGCGCGAAGCCGAACGTCGCGCGCGCGGCGCTCTCCGGGACGCGTCCGAACGTGGTTCGCCCCAGTGACGGCGAGGGCTTGCAGCCGACGCCGATCAAATTGGCCGCGAAATCGAACGGCTTGTTTTACGCCGCGCAGTGCTTCTATCCGGCGACCACGGTGTCCTTCAGCGGCGGCGGCGCCAGCGCGACTTATACCGGACGAGTCTACGGCGCGAGCATCAACAATACCGCGCTGGGAACCCTCGGTCCCTGCGGATACCAGCCCAGCGATTTGCAGACGGCATACAATTTGAGCCCGCTCTATAGCGCCGGTCTCGACGGCACCGGCCAGACGATCGCGATCGTCGACGCCTACGGGTCGACCACCGCCGCAAGCGACCTCGCGACGTTCTCGGCCGCCATGGGTCTGCCGGCGCCGAACTTCACGATCATCGGCACACCGACCGAGTCGCCCTATTCGGGCGACGCCAACGCCGGGTGGGCGGACGAGACGACGCTCGACATCGAGTGGGTGCATGCGGTCGCGCCGGGCGCCAACATCGTTCTGGTCGTGGCGACGACGAATTCCTTCGACGACCTGTTCAGCGCGATCGTGACCGCGTCGGAGCAGCCCGGCGTGACCTCGATCTCGAACAGCTGGTCGGGCTACGAGTCGGGGACCGATATTCCGCTGCGCGAAACCGGCGACGGAATTCTGATGATTGCCAACGCCAAGGGGCAGTCGGTCAACTTTGCGACCGGCGACGAAGGCAACGAGACCTATGACCTCGGCTACGTCGATGTGAACTATCCGGCGAGCTCGCCGTACGCCACCGCGGTCGGCGGCGTCAGCGTCGCGCTCGACGCGAAAGGCCGCATCTCGTTCCAGTCGAGCTGGGGCAACAACATCACGGAACTCGCCGACAAGATCGCGCTCGGCAGCCCGCCGATCGATCCGCCGAACAACGAAGGCTTCCTGTACGGCGGCGGCGGCGGAACCAGCAACGTGTACGCCAAGCCGGGCTTCCAGCGCGATATTCCCGGCCAGCGCCGCCAAACCCCCGACATCTCCTGGGTGGCCGATCCCTATACCGGCGTCGAGATCGTGATCACGCTCGATGCGCAAGGCGATCAGTTCATCGAGGTGATCGGCGGCACGAGCCTCGCGACGCCGATGTTCTCCGCACTCTGGGGAATTGCGAACCAGCGCGCGGGCCATCCGTTGGGTCAGGCGGCTCCGCACCTGTACAACTTGCCGGATGATGCCATCATGGACATCGGTGCGGTCGCCGGCGGCTCCGATAACGTCCAGGGTGTGCTCACCGACGCGAGCGGCGTGCAATACCAGACGGCATTGGATCTCGGCTTGCCGCTGCAGGGTCAGCCGACGCTCTACAGCGCGCTCTATAACAGCCCGTATTCGACGCGCTGGTTCACGCTGACTTTCGGCAACGACTCGACGCTGCAGGCCGGCCCAGGCTGGGATCAGGCGACCGGAGTCGGAACGCCCAATGGCTGGAACTTCGTGCAGGCGTTCGGGCATAAGCACTAACGAGAACGATAATTTGAGTCCCACGCACGCGCGCCGATGATGGTCATCGGCGCGCGTGATCTTGAGCTGGCGGCAACCCGGCGCGGTGCGCTGGGCTCCATACCAGCCAGGAAGTTCGGCGCACCTCTGCGCTAGACTCGCCACCATGGATAACCCCGTCCAATCGGGCCGCAACGCGGCGCTCACGTTCATTTTCGTGACCGTGCTCATCGACATGCTCGCGTTCGGCATGATCATTCCCGTGCTGCCCGTGCTCGTGCAGGATTTCGTGGGCGGCGACGCGGCACGCGCCGCCCAAATGTACGGGCTCTTCGGCACCGCATGGGCGCTGATGCAATTCGTCTTCTCGCCCGTGCAAGGCTCGCTCTCGGATCACTTTGGCCGGCGCACCGTGATCCTGATCTCCTGTACGGGTCTTGGACTCGATTTCATCTTGATGGCGCTCGCGCCGAACCTTTGGTGGTTGCTGCTCGGCCGCGTCATATCGGGCATCACCGCGGCGAGCTTCAGCACCGCCGCCGCCTATATTTCCGACGTCACGCCGCCGGAAAAGCGCGCCGCGAGTTTCGGGATGATCGGCGCCGCGTTCGGCGTCGGATTCATCGTCGGACCCGCGCTCGGCGGTTTATTGGGCGCGATCTCGCCGCGGCTGCCGTTCTGGGCGTCGGCGGGCATGGCCCTTGCGAATGTCTGCTGGGGGCTGTTCGTGCTGCCGGAGTCCTTGCCAAAGGACAAGCGCGTGCCGTTCGCATGGAAAAATGCGCACCCCTTGGGGGCCCTTCGATTGCTGCGCTCCCACCCGATGCTCTCGGGTCTCGCGGTCAGCTATTTTTTGATCAGTTTCGCGCATGTCGTGCTGCCGAGCATGACGGTGCTCTATATGCGTTACCGTTACGGGTGGGACACGCGCGCGGTCGGCATCGTCCTTGCGGGTGTCGGCATCTCCTCGCTGCTGGTCCAAGGCTTCCTCGTGAAGCCTGCGGTGCATTGGCTCAAGGAGCGGCGCGCGATGGCCGTCGGATTGACGTTCGGTGCCGCAGGCTTCGCGATCTATGGGCTCGCATCCACGGGGCCGATGTTCTGGATCGGGGTGCCGGTCATGGCGCTGTGGGGGATCGCGACGCCCTCGCTGCAAACGATCATGACGCGGCTCGTCGATGCCACCGAGCAGGGACGCCTGCAGGGAGCACTCGCGAGCCTCATGGGCCTCGCCAGCCTGATCGGACCGCTGGTGTTCACCCAGACGTTCGCAGTGTTCATCGGCACGCGCGCCGGCTGGGGCATGCCGGGCGCTCCATTTCTGCTGGCGGCGGCACTGGTGGTCTGCGCGGTGCTGCTCGCGTGGAGAACGACGCGGCCGCTTGCCGCCGACACTGCGACAGGGGCGGCGTAGCGAGCCGCGCGGTGTTTCGCGATCCTGTCGCGGCTCGACTCGCCGCTGTGAGCGGAAGCCATTTCGATTGTTACTAACTGCGGCGGTGCGCCGGAAAAATGCGTTCCCACGCACGAATTTCCCCGGCATACGTCACAAATCATGGTCGTCATCGCGCAGCGCCAATTGACATATACGCAGACCGCAAGGTGGGGAAGCGCTGCTGCGCTGGTTTCATCCCGAGCGTGGCCAGGTTCCGACCTGGTGATTTCACCGCCGTTGCGGAGGAGACGGGCTTGATCGGCGAGATCGGCCGCTGGACGATACAGCAGGTATGCCGCGATTTGTGCGACTGGCGCGGCGCGCCGCCCACTGAACACCCCGGGGTTCGCGGGCGCGACCCCAGGCGCAGCCGCTCAGCTCGTACCGCCGATCAGGCGCACTTCCCGCTGCGGATAGGGGATACTGATCCCGAGCCGGCGCAATTGGTCGACGAGCGCTAAGTTCAATTCGCCTACGACGTCTCCGGAGTCGGCAACCGATGACCATGGCCTGACCGAGATTTGCACAGCCGAATCGGCGAGACTCGCGACCTGAATCACGGGTTGCGGATCCTTGAGCACACGTGGATTGGCCTGAACGACGTCGCGAATCGAGCTGAGCGCCAGCGCGAGGTCCGCCTCGTAGGCGACCGGAACGGAGATTTCCGATTGGCGAATGCGCCCGTAGTTGTGCAAGATCTCGCCCACGATCTTGCGATTCGGTACGATGATCCGCGATTTGTCGACATGCGTGAGCACCGTGCTGAACAGCGTGATGTTCTCCACCTGGCCTTCGATGCCGACGACCGCGACGTATTCGCCGACGCGGTAGGGCTTGGTGAAGATGATGGTGAGTCCGGCGACCATGTTGCTGAGCACGCCTTGGGTCGCGAGCGCGAGACCGGCTCCCGCGACGCTCAAGCCCGCGATCAGCGGCAGCAGCTCGACACCGAGATTTTGCAACGCCAATATCAAGAACAGCGCGAGCACAACGATGCGAGCCGCACGCGTCAGCAGCTGCTTTACCGGCGGCTCGAGTTCGAGCTGGTCGAGTCCCCGCCCGCTGATGCGCGCAACCCAGCTCGCGACGAATACTCCCGCCACCAGGATGATGGTCGCCGCCAGCAGTTTCGGCCCGAAGCGGATCGCGAGATCGATCAGCGAGTCTTTCGCATGCCCGAGAGGGTCTAGTGCAGTGTTCATCGACAATCTCCGTTTGCGCGTCAATCGACGCCGCCGAGGTCCCGGCAACCCCTGTATTGTAGCGTTGCGCGGACGATCGCAGGCGCCGGCAGCTATCGGCGTCTGCCCGCAAACAGCAGGACCACGCCGAACATGACGATGCCCGAAGCGAGCCACTCCCAGGCCGATATCGCTTCGCCGCCGAGCGTCACGCCGAGCAGCAGCGCCACGACCGGATTCACCAAGGTGTAGCTCGCCGCGAGGCTCGCCGAGGTTCGCGCGAGCAGCAGCATGTAAGCGCTGAATGCAATCAGCGATCCAAATACGACGAGGTACCACCACGCGAGCCAGACCCCGGTCTGCACCGGCCAGTGCCAGCTTTCCCCGCGCAGTGCCGACACGGCGAGCAGCGCGAGGCTGCCGCCGAGCATCTCGGTCGCAAAGCCGGTCGCACCGGGCGCCAATGCGAAGCCGCGTTGCGCAAGCACGCTGCCGAGCGCCCAGCCGCTCGTCCCGAGTGCGATCGCAAGAAGTCCCGACGGTGAGCCGCGAATTCCGGCCCCTTGAGTGAGCATCAGCACGCCGGCGAAGCCGACCGATACCGCGATCAACTCACTTCGCTGCGGACGTACGCCGACCGCCAGATTGATCAGGACCAACATCAGCGGAATGATCGCGATGAACGCCACGACAAGTCCCGAGGCGATGGTTTGCTCGGCGTAAGCCACCCCGCCCATGCCGCCGCCGAGCATCAAGGTCCCGATCACGAGCGCGTTGCGCCACTCGCGCAAGGTCGGCAGCGCCGCGCCGCGCGCGAGTTGCCAGGCGAGCAAGAGTCCACCGGCGACGACGAAGCGCGTCGCCATGAGAAAATAGGGCGCGAATCCGGCGAGCGCGAATCGGATCACGAGATACGTCGATCCCCAGACCAGCCACGTCGCCGCTAAGCAGCCGATGACCAGCGGCGTGTATAAATGGCGAGGCGTCGAGGACTGGCTTGGGCTGTTCACTGCGGCTTGCGATTCCAAGGTCGATGCGTGATCTTTTAGCACGAACTGCCGGGGGCCAATTCATGAAAATCCAGGAATACGCTGCGATGGACGCCGTGGCACTGTCTGCGGCGATACGAGACGCAGAGCTCGATCCGATCGAGGTCACGGATGCGGCGATCGCCGCGATAGAGGCGCTCGATCCACGCCTCAACGCCTTGGTACTTCGGGATTTCGAGAGGGCACGCGCGCGAGCGCGGGGTCTGCAACGCGAATTACCGCTCGCCGGTGTGCCGTTCCTCGTCAAGGATGTCACGATTCATTGCGAGGAGTGGCCGACGACGCACTCGTCTCGGTTCTTCGCCGCGGCGAAGCCGAGGCCGGACAGCGAGATCGTGCGTCGTTGGCGCGCGGCCGGCATCGTATTCCTCGGCAAGACGAACACGCCGGAGTTTGCCGACGATTTCGTCACGGAACCCGTATTCCGCGGCGTGACGCGCAATCCATGGCAGGCAGCCCTCACGGTCGGTGGGTCGAGCGGCGGTGCGGCCGCCGCAGTGGCGAGCGGCATGGTGCCGGTCGCGCATGGGTCGGACGTCGGCGGCTCGATCCGAGTGCCGGCGGCTTGCTGCGGACTGTTCGGGCTCAAACCTTCGCGCGGCCTCAACCCGGCGGGCCCTTATGCGGCCGAGACCGGCGGGAATCTCAATTGCGAGCACGTGCTGTCGCGGACCGTACGCGACAGTGCGGCTTTTCTCGACGCGACGGCCGGACCCGAGATCGGCGCACCTTACCGGGTGCTGCGCGCGGTCCCGTCGTACCTAGCGGCGCTCGATCGACCCGTCGGCCGATTGCGGATCGTGGCCCTTGAGCGCCGGATCGACGGCACCGACATTGCGCCCGAAATCGCAGCTCGGCTGCAGGACACCGTCCGACTGCTCGAGAATCTGGGGCACGAGGTAGTCGCGGGGCGCTTTCCCGCAACGGTCGCCGAGGCGATGTCGGGCGATGGGTGGCTGCCGCTCTGGTTCATGGACATCGCGGCTGCAATCGCCGATCGTGCGGCCGAACTCGGCCGTGATCCGCTCCCCGATGAAATCGAGCGCCTGCCGCGCTACATCGTCGATTATATCGGCCGCTTGAGCGCCGCCGGTTACTTCGCCGCGCGGCGGGTCGCGCACGAGGTCAGCCTCGCGATGGCGCGCGAATTCTCGGGCTTCGACATGATTCTGACCCCGATGACCGCTACCCTTCCGCCGCCGGTCGGCAGTATCGATAGCCATTCGAGCGCTTTTGATTACCAGCGCTGGGCGGCGCGGCATACGGCTTCTCGCCGTTCTCCGAGATTTTCAATGTGACCGGCCAGCCGGCCGCCAGTTTGCCGCTGTTTGGGTCGGCTACCGGCGTGCCGATCGGAATGCAATTGGTCGGGCGCCAGGACGAGGATCATGTGCTGCTGCGTCTGGCGGCGGACCTCGAGTCGGAAGCCGCATGGGCGCGCCGCCCGCCGCTGTGGGCGGGAAACCTGACCCCGCCGGGATGAATCCGGACGCAGTGGATGGCGCCGCCATGACTGAGATTTGCATCGTATTGCACTCCTTGCAACGGGTCGTATCGAACAATGCGCGTCGGCAGTCTTTCCGGTCTCTCCCTTGAAATGCGATATTCACGGGCAAAACCCCTCATGCGAAAGCATTGCTGCGGTGCTGCGGTGCTGCGCGGCTCCCGGCCGACCGATCGCGGGATTCTGTGCCAAACTGGGCCTGGATTTGCGAGCCCACCGGATCGGAAGCGATGGACCGATGAAGAGCAAGGCTAAGAAAAAAAAGAGTTCGAGTTCGAGTTCGGCGTCGAGCGGCGTGGCGGGCGAGCTGCGCCGCGACGCCAGGGAACTTGCGCTGCTCGAGGGGCGCTGGAGGATCCTCGGGGACGCCAAGCCGCCCAAGATCCCCCGGCGAAATACCAGTACATCGACGAACTCGACCCGCCTGCAGTTCGAGCTCTCAAGATGCAGGAGTGGGTGCGGCTTCGAGGGACTCAAGGTTTGCGTGATGTTCGAAGGGCGCGACGCCGCCGGCAAGGGCGGCGTCATCAAGCGGATCACCGAGTGCCTCAATCCCCGCGTCTGCCGCATCGTGGCGCTGGGTACGCCGACGGAGCGGGAGCGCGGCCAGTGGTATTTCCAGCGCTACGTCGAACAGCTGCCCGCGGCCGGGGAAATCGTGCTGTTCGACCGCAGCTGGTACAACCGCGCCGGCGTCGAGCACGTCATGGGCTTCTGCACCGACGACGAATACCGCGAATTCCTGCGCTCCTGCCCGCTGTTCGAGGAGATGCTGGTGCGCTCGGGCATCCATCCTCATCAAATACTGGTTCTCGGTCAACGACGAGGAGCAGGAGCGCCGCTTCTCCGAGCGCATGCGCAACCCGATCAAGCGCTGGAAGCTCAGTCCCGATGGATATCGAAGCGCGCGAGCGCTGGGTGGAGTATTCGCGGGCCAAGGACGTGATGCTGGAGTACACCGATCGCAAGAAGGCGCCCTGGCACATCGTCAACGCCGACAACAAGAAGCGGGCGCGACTGAACTGCATCGCCCACCTGCTGCACCAGCATTCCCTACAAGGATCTGCATCCGATCGAAGTGGAGCTGCCGCCGCGCCAGGAGGACACCGGCTACAAGCGCCCGAAGAAATCGAGCCAACGCTGGGTGAGTGAGCTGTACTAGCCGAATACTGGGTGTGCCAACGTGGCCTCGCGGCTCGCTGGGGCGCGAAACGCGGCTCGGCTGGGCTGACGCGCACGGCGGGGCTGACGCGCAGTGATGGCGGCGGCCCGCAGTGCGGCTCATGTTTTCAAGCGATACCCGGTCTTGAAGATCCAAGCGACCAGCGTTAGGCACAGCGCGAGGAACAATGCGACCATCGCCAGGCTGACGCCGACCCGCACGTCCGCGATGCCATAAAAGCTCCACCGGAATCCCGAGACGAGGTAGACGACCGGATTAAACAGCGCGAGCTTCTGCCAAACACCCGGCAGCATATTGATCGTGTAGAAACTCCCGCCGAGAAAGGTCAGCGGCATCACGATCAGCATCGGGACGAGTGCGAGCTGCTCCCAGCTGTTCGCCCAGATGCCGATGATGAAGCCGAACAGGCTGAAGCTCACCGAGGTGAGCACCAGGAACACGACGGTCCATAGGGGATGGGCGACCTCGAAGTGCACGAACAGATGCGCGGTCGCGAGGATCAACAGTCCGAGAATGATGGATTTCGTCGCGGCGGCTCCGACGTAGGCGAGCACCACCTCGACATAGGAGACCGGTGCGGAGAGCACTTCGTAGAGCGTGCCGGTGAATTTCGGGAAGTAGATCGCGAACGAGGCGTTGGAGATGCTCTCGGTGAGCACCGAGAGCATGATGAGCCCCGGCACGATGAAGGCGCCGTAGCTCACGCCGTCGATCTGTGTGATGCGCGTGCCGATCGCCGCTCCGAACACGACGAAGTAGAGTGAGGTCGAGATCACCGGCGTCGCGACGCTTTGCAGCAGGGTCCGGCCCATGCGCGCCATTTCGAAGCGATAAATCGCTCGAATCGCAAGCACGTTCATTGCATCCGCCCGACGAGCGCCACGAAGATCTCTTCGAGCGAGCTCTGGCTCGTGTGCAAGTCCTTGTAGCGGATACCCGCGCGGTGCAGTTGGTCGAGCAGCGCCGCGATCCCGGATGCGTTCCCATGTTTGGTCGTAGGTGTAACTGAGCTCGCGTCCGTCCTGCGAGAGCACGAGCGGCAGTGCAGCCAGCTCCGGCGGCAGGCGACTCGAGCGTCGCCTGCAGCTGCAGCGTTAGATGTTTGCGGCCGAGCTTGTCGCATCAGCTCGCTCTTGTTCTCGACGAGGATCAGCCTGCCCCGATCGATGACTCCGATCCGGTCGGCCATTTCCTCGGCTTCCTCGATGTAGTGGGTCGTCAGGATGATCGTGACGCCGGTATCGCGCAGCGAGCGGACCACGTCCCACATCGCACGGCGCAATTCGACGTCGACGCCGGCGGTCGGCTCGTCGAGAAACAGGATCTGCGGTTCGTGCGACAGTGCCTTCGCGATCATGACACGCCGCTTCATCCCGCCGGAGAGCGTCATGATCTTGCTGTCCCGCTTGTCCCACAGCGACAGGCTCTTGAGCACCTGTTCGAGGTGCTTAGGATCGGGCAGCTTGCCGAACAGCCCGCGGCTGAAGCGCATGCTCGTCATCACGGACTCGAACGAGGAGGTCGCGAGTTCCTGCGGCACCAGGCCGATGCGCGCGCGGGCCGCACGAAATTCGGACTGCACGTCGTGCCCGTCGACGGTGACCGTGCCGGCGCTCGGCGTCACGATTCCGCAGATGATGTTGATCAGCGTGGTCTTGCCGGCGCCGTTGGGGCCGAGCAGCGCAAAAATCTCGCCAGGGCGGATTTCGAGATCGATTCCACCGAGCGCGCGCAGGCCGCCCGCATAGGTCTTCTCGAGCCCCGCGACGTGGACGATGGCGGTACTTGGCTCACGCGAATCGGCCCAAGCGTCAGGAACTGTTGCCGACCGAGGGCGGATCGCTCGCGGGAAAAGATTCGTCGAGCGCCTCGTCGAGCAGCGCGTCTTGATGCGCTTTGTCCCATTCAGGGTGCTCGGCGATGTATCGGGCCGCGTAGGAGCAGGCGGGCAGCACCTTCCACCCGAGGGTTCGCGCGGTTTGCAGGGCGGCGCGCATCAAATCGCCGGCAATGCCGCGTCCGCCGATGCGGGGCGGAACGCCGGTGTGGGTGATCGTCATGAGATCCCCGGAAATCGT
The DNA here is from genome assembly GCA_963782845.1 of uncultured Gammaproteobacteria bacterium. Classification (GTDB taxonomy): domain Bacteria; phylum Pseudomonadota; class Gammaproteobacteria; order Steroidobacterales; family Steroidobacteraceae; genus Bog-1198. The sequence continues at coordinate 287,000 of CAWALM010000009.1, forward strand.
GTAGTCGAGAACCGCGCGCTCGCCCTCGACCTCGGCGATGAAGCGATGGGCGGCCGCGTCGTGCTTAACTTCGGTCATGATCGCGCTCCTCTCAAAGCGTTGCGGAATGCGGCGTCGGCGATTGCATTTCGATTCACCCGGGCAAGCTCCGGACAGGCTCGGCAACAGTGCCGCCGCGGGCGTATCATGACACGTGTCACCTATGACCGATCCAATTTTCTCCATGCCGGCGCGCATCGCGCGGGCGTCCGCGCGGAAGCCGTGCCGGATGACGCCGCAGCAGCTCGAACCCGCAAGCGTCGCAGGCCGATTCGCAGGTGGATGAGCGCCTATCGCCGCGTGCGCGAGTGCAGCGATGACGGTGAACGGATTGCGGCGACCGCCGGGCTCATTTTGTCGATTCACGACGAATTCTACGCGACTTCTTTGCGAGTACCCGTATCGAGCGAAATACGCGTTCGAAACGATGGACACGCACGCATCGATTCGCATCAGCGTGGAGCGGCTCGAGCTCTATAGCCGGTTCATCTCCGAGCATGGACCCCGAGTGCGCGCCGCGTTTCCCGCCCTGGCGGTCGACTCTGCAGTTTGGGACGCGGTCGATCGGCTCTTTGTCGCGATGATCGTCGATCGGTACGAGGCCGATATCGCGTTCAGCTTCGCCCACTCGATGCGGCGCAATATCAGCAACGAGAATTGGCGCCCGGTCGCCTACTCGTTTCCGCCCGCTGCTGCAGCGTCGCGCCTTCTCGATGGCCTCGGTCCACCGGCGCCTGCCGGTACAGGGCCGAATCGACGCGGAACTCGTGGCGCGGGCATTGCGGATGCCGGGATTTGCGGTTCCGTTTCGGGACATGAACGGCGATTCGCAGCGCATCGTCGAACGCCTCGGGCCGCTCATTCACCCAGCGCCGGGTGCGCCGGTGCCGATTGCGCTTGACGTGGTGGAGGCGGGATTTTTTCGCGGCCGCAGCGCGTACATCGTCGGCCGCTGGGTGCTGTCCGACAACAGCTTCGTGCCGTTCGTCGTGGCGCTCCTCAACTCGCGGCGGGCATCTACGCTGACGCGCTGCTGCATCGGGTTTCCGATATCCACGATCTATTCAGCTCCACGCTCGCGAACATGCACGTGACCACTCGGTTGTATTACCAGACCTGCGTGTTTCTATTCAGCCTGATGCCGCGTCGACCGTTGGGGCATCACTATTCGACGATCGGCTTCAACCACGTCGGCAAGGTTGCCATCCTCAACGAAATCGTCGAACAAATGCGCGACAGCGGCCAGCGCTTCGCGCGATCGCCCGGGGCGGCGGGCACGGTGGCATTCGGCTTCACGTTCGATGCCTGCGCCTATCATCTCAAGGTCATCCGTGATCGGCCGACCAAGTCGTACAAGTGGGGCGCGTTCCCGGGTGCCGCGGCCGTGATCGAGAAATACCGCTTGGTTCACGACATCAACCGGGCGGGCAGCATGCTCGACAACGTCATGTACTTCCGGCTGCGACTCGACCGCGAAATGTTCGACCCGGATCTGCTCGACGAGCTATGCGAAGAATCGGCGAACACGGTGCAGGTTGACCGCGACGGCGTCTTCCTGATGTCATTGATCGTGCAGATGAAGATCGTTCCGCTGCCGGTGTTCTTGGCGGGGGCCACCGAGGACGAGACCCGCGACGTGATCGTCGAGCCTGGGGCACTGCATCCGCAACAATGCGGCGACCAACATCTTCAACAAGGACCTGGACTCGAGAAATTACGGCGTCGGCCGCTACGGCCGCGTGTTTCTGTTCGACTATGACGCCGTCGAGAAGCTCACCGACGTGAAGATCCGCACCAACACCGATCGCGAACCGGGGGAGGAGGCGGTCCCTGAGTGGTTCTTCGAGGATGGCGTGATCTTTTTGCCGGAAGAGCTCGAACACGGCATGCAGCTCCCCGATTCGCGGGCACGCCGTATCTTTCGCGAGGAGAACGCGGATCTGATGACCGTCCAGTATTGGGAGGACGTTCAAAGAAAGCTGCTGCGCGGCGAGATCCCGGCACTGCGCGTCTATCCCGACAGCTGCAAGTTGCAAATCGATTCCGAGGCACTCTCGAGATGAGCGCCACCAGCGACTCCGCCGGCCGCTTCGGTCCCTGGAACCCGGGGATCCTGTCGCAGATACCGAGGGAATTGCGCCCCCTCTCGACGATCCTGCGGCCGGAGAATGTCGTGACCAGCCTCGGTGCCGCCGAGGAACTCCACGGCCTCACTGGATTCCCGTTGAGCGAACTCGTGCAGTTCCGCCCGCAGCGCCTCGCGCTGCATGAGCTGCTGGTCCGAGTCACCGCCGATTTCTCGGTGCCTGACGGCACCGAAATCGGCGACCTCGGCATCAATTTTCGCCGAATCGCGAGCCGCATCCTCTCCGAGTACCTCGATCCGGAGATGGACAAGATCGCCGACGCTTACGATCGGGCGCGCGATCAAGCGAAGGCTGCCGCCGAGGCGGCGATCCGCGACGCCGTGTTCGCGCTTGTGCCGGCTGCCGTGCCGCGAGGGCCGGCATCGGCCATGCGGTTCATCGGCAGGAAAGTATTGGCGACGCGTGCCGGCGCGCCCGCCGGCCGATCGAAGTTGGGGTCCCGCTCAAATCGTCGATTGCGAACGTCGGGCCGTTGCGGCGCAAGAACCGTTGCAGCGTCTCGTCTATCGCAACCTCGCGCGGGTTCTGTCGGCCTTGTTCGCCGTCAACGGGCATGCCTGGGGCACGCGAGAACTCATCGCATCGGTGACCGGAGACCTCGTTTGCAATGATTTTGCCAGCGATGCAGTCGGGGTCGCGATCGAGCCGTTGTTGCGGCGCGCGGTACTGAAGGAAGGCTACGGCCTGTTGCCGCGCCAACAGCTGCCGATCGTCATCAATACCAAGGGCGCGTCGGCGTCCGGCAAGAGCACGCTGCGCCCGCTCCAAAAACAATTGGCCGGAGACATCGGCGTCAACTGGAGCGATTTTGCGCTGATCAGTCCCGATATCTGGCGCAAGCAGCTGCTCGACTATGGGTCGCTGGGAGCGGCTTACAAGTACGCCGGCGCCTTTACTGGCGAGGAGCTGCAGATCATCGACCAAAAGCTCGACCGCTACATGGCGCGCAAATACGCGAGCGGCGAGATGACCCATTTGCTGATCGACCGGTTCCGCTTCGACAGCTTCGCGCCCGACTCCGAGGAGGCGGGCAGCAATCTACTGACGCGCTTCGGCCACACCGTATACCTCTTCTTCGTGATCACGCCTCCCGAGATGCTGGTGGAGCGCGCCTGGAAGCGCGGGCTCGAGTTCGGGCGCTACAAGGCGGTTGACGACACGCTGTCGCATGCGGTCGACGCCTACACGGGGATGCCCGGTGTGTTTTTCACCTGGGTGCGCCGCACCGACAAGCGCATCCAATTCGAGTTCCTCGACAACACGGTGCCCCTCGGCCAGAGTCCGCGTACCGTCGCGTTCGGCGACAACGACACCGTCAACGTGCTGGACGTTCGGCGCTTGCTCGACATCGATCGCTACGGTCGGGTATCGATCGATGCGACGGCGCCCGACAAGCTGTACCGGGACCCGCGCCTGCTCGCGGCCGAACACAACACCAGTTTCTTACGGCGCTGCGTCGAGGGGTTCCGGCACGTCAATTTTGCGGATCAGGCGAGCGGCCGGATTTATTTGCAGATCGAATCCGGGATCCCGGTTGCGGTCGATGCGGGCGAACTGCAAGCGGCGATCCGCGATCCCGATACGCTCGCGGGGGTGTGCGCGGTCGCGCCGCGCGCGCTATCGGGTGGTGTAGCGGCGATTGAGAGGCCGCAGGATCTGCGTGAGGCCGGCAACGAGTCCATGCAGCGCACGCTCGGCTCGTGGGGCCGAGTCGCCGACCGCCGATGAATGACCGCGCCGTCGCGGGCGCACGCCGGCGCTAGCCGAGAAAATCGCAATACCGATCGACGTGTACTGCGAGGTCGAGCGTGTGCTGCCGGGTGAGCCGCTCGGCGAGTTCGGTTTCCCGCTTCTCGAGTGCTTCGATGATGTTCAAATGATCGATGATCGAGCGGGCCGCTCGGTCATTCTGTGCAATCGTCGCTCGCCGGATCGCGCGCACATGGATCAGGAGGTTGCGTGTCGCCTCGATGATCGTTTGTGAGCCGCCCAAGGCGATGACCGCGGCATGAAAGGCGATGTTGGCGTCCGAGTACTCGGACAGGTGTTCGGCCGGCGGGGAGTTGCGGAACTCGTCGAACAGGTGACGCAGCGTCGCGATGTCGGCATCCGACGCATGCAAGGTCGCGAGCCGGGCGGCCATCGACTCGAGTGCGGCCCACATCTGAATCATTTCGATCATTTCGCGTTTCGACTTGCGAACGATATAGATGCCGCGACGCGGTACCGTACGGATGAAACCCTCTTGTTCGAGCAGCGAGAGCGCCTCGCGGATCGGCGTGCGGCTCACGCCGAGCGCGGCCGTCAGCTGCCGCTCGTCGAGCCGCAATTCTTGATTGGGGTCATAAATGTCCGTATCGGCAATCGCGTTTTTCAGTAGCGCATAGGCCTGATCCCGCAAGCTCGTCGCATTGAGCGGACCCAACGACAACGGCGCGGCGCGCGAAACGCCCTGAACCAGCTTCGAGATGCTGCTCATCGCGGCTCCAACGCAGCTCGCGGGTATAACCCGATCGATTCATCGTGCATGACCACATCCCCTCGAGGCAACCATTCTCATCTTGGGTGTCGCGACCCCGCTGTCGCTGACGCTCGGCATATGACAAACGAACATCAAGCGCAGGGAATTATCGGACCAAATCTATATTGCAGCGCCCGGCGCAGCATTTAAATACCCCCCATGCTGCGGTCCTGCGGCCACCTTACCTTGACACTTTCGAATCCATTCATATATGGTATACCAGCGAAAAAAAAGAAGGCTGGAAAAACCTTAGGATTGTGAAATCCGAAGGTTTTTTGGGGTCCTGGCCAGGGCAGGCTCGACGTCTGCACCGTCGGGCGCTTGGGTTGGGGTGCTCGGTATCGTTCTGTTGTGGCACTCGGTAAACGCGACCTGGGAGAAGAACAAGCCTATGAACACATCATCCAATCTCACATCACCGTCGGCTGCGAAATCTGCACTGGCAAATCCGTGGGTCCAGCTGATCATCGGCATCATCTGCATGGCATGCGTCGCGAATCTCCAGTATGGCTGGACTTTGTTCGTCGATCCGATCGACAACAAATATCACTGGGGCCGTCCGGCAATCCAATGGGCATTCACTTTGTTCGTGCTGGTCGAGACCTGGCTCATTCCGGTCGAAGGCTATCTCGTCGACCGTTTTGGTCCGCGTTGGGTGGTGCTCGCCGGCGGAATCATGGTCGGTGCCGCCTGGATCATCAATTCCAATGCGTCTTCGCTGGCGATTCTGTATTGCGCGGCGGCGCTCGGCGGCATCGGCACAGGTTGTGTCTACGGCACCTGCGTCGGCAATGCGCTGAAGTGGTTTCCCGGCCGCCGTGGGCTTGCCGCCGGTTTGACGGCTGCCGGCTTCGGCGCGGGCGCGGCGCTCACGATCGTGCCGATCTCGCACATGATCGGTGCGGCGGGCTATGAGCGTGCATTCCTCGTGTTCGGCTTGATCCAGGGCGGGATCGTGTTCGTGCTCGCGTGGCTGCTGCTCGCGCCGCCGGCCCAGCTGTTGACCGCAGCGGTCAAGCCCAACCAGACGCGCCACGGCTACACGCCGACCGAGGTGCTGCGCAGCCCGGTTTTCTATGTGCTCTACGCGATGTTCGTGCTGATCGCTTCGGGCGGTCTCACGATGGCCGCCTCGATGGGGCCGATCGCCAAGGACCTGAAGATCGACAAGGTGCCGGTCGAGCTGTTCGGCCTCGCGATGCCCGCGTTGGCGTTTGCGATCTTTTTGAACCGAATCTTCGACGGCGTCGGCCGGCCGTTCTTTGGCTGGCTCTCGGATCAGATCGGCCGCGAATACACGATGGCGATCGCGTTCTTCGCGGGCGCCGGCGCACTCTTCATACTGAGTCAATCGGGTTCGAATCCCGTGACTTTCGTGCTGGTGACGGCGCTGTACTTCGGCGTTTACGGCGAGATCTTCAGCCTGTTTCCTGCTACGCAGGGCGATACCTTCGGATCGAAATATGCGGCGGCGAACGCGGGCATGCTCTACACGGCCAAAGGCGCCGGTGCGCTGCTGGTTCCGATCGCCGCGGGCATTGCAAAAACCAGCGGCTGGGGTCCGGTGTTTTCGATCGCGATGACGTTCAACGTAGTCGCTGGTCTCATGGCCTTGTTCGTTTTGAGGCCGATGCGCGCGCGCCACTTCGCGAAGAGTCGCGAGCTGCATCCCGCGCCCGACGGCAACAGCGTCAACGACTTGCGCGTCGCTCAATGAACCGCCGGCATCCAGCGGTCCGCCGACTACCGGCGGGCCGCCCGGCCGGCGCCTAAGTCCGCCGCAGTCATCAGTATCTGGAGCTTGGAGACCCTATGGCAACCGTAACCCCCGCATCGACTCAGCCCAAAACCACGACCGCCGACGACACGCTGCAGCGCAAGAGCCGCGACGCGGGAGTGATCTCCGGCGGCCATTTGGTCGCCAAGGCGCTCAAGAACGAAGGCGTCGACACGATTTTTACGCTCTGCGGCGGCCATATCATCGATATCTACGACGGCTGCATCGACGAGGGCATTCGGATCATCGACGTGCGCCACGAGCAGGTCGCCGCTCATGCCGCCGACGGTTATGCGCGCCAGACCGGCAAGCTCGGCTGCGTCGTCACGACCGCAGGTCCTGGCTGCACGAATGCGGTAACCGGCGTCGCCACGGCGTTTCGCTCCGAAAGCCCGATCCTGCACATCGGCGGCCAGGGCGCACTCACGCAAAACAAGATGGGGTCCCTGCAGGATTTGCCGCACGTCGACATCATGAGCCCGATCACGAAGTTCGCGGCGACCGTGACCAGCACCGAGCGCGTCGCCGATATGGTCTCGATGGCCGCGCGCGAGGCGTTCAACGGCGCTCCGGGCCCCGTGTACCTCGAGATTCCCCGCGATATTCTCGACCGCGAAGTCGATCTCGCCAAAGCGGTGATTCCACAGCCGGGCAAATATCGAGCTTCGACTCGCTCGATCGGCGATCCGCGCGACATTGAGAAGCTAGCGGATCTGCTCGTGGGATCCGAGCGCCCGGCGATCCTGTACGGCCAGCAGGTGTGGACCGCGCGCGGCCAGAACGAGGCGATCGCGCTGCTGCGCGGACTCGATATTCCCGGCTACTTCAACGGCGCGAGCCGCGGCCTGTTGCCGCCCGGTGATCCGCACCACTTCGACCGCACCCGCACGCAAGCGTTCGCGAGTGCCGACGTGCTCGTGATCGTCGGCACGCCGTTCGATTTTCGCATGGGCTACGGCAAGCGCATCAGCAAGGAACTGAAGCTCGTGCAGATCGACATGGACTATCGCACGGTCGGCAAGAACCGCGACATCGACCTGGGGTTGGTCGGCGACCCGGGCGCGATTCTCGGCGCGGTGCTGCAGGCTGCGTCCGGGCGCATCAAAAGCGACCGCCGGCAGGCGCGCCAGCAATGGCTCAAACAATTGAGCGACGCGGAAGCGGTTGCGACCGAGAAACTCATGCCGCTGTTCAAGTCGAACAGCGTTCCGATTCATCCGTATCGCGTCGCCTGGGAACTCAACGAGTTCCTTGGCGAAAACACCGTGTATATCGGCGACGGCGGCGACGTCGTGACGATTTCGGCGCAGGCGGTGCGCCCACGCAATCCCGGACAATGGATGGATCCCGGCGCGCTCGGGTCGTTGGGGGTCGGCACCGGTTTTGCGATTGCGGCGGGACTCGCGCATCCGTCCAAGGAAATACTCTGCTACTACGGCGACGGTTCGTTCGGCATGACGGCGTTCGACATGGAAACGGCCAATCGTTTCGGCGTGCCGTATCTCGCGGTCATCGGCAACAACTCGGCGATGAACCAGATTCGCTACGGCCAACTCGCCAAGTACGGCGAACAGCGCGGCAATGTCGGTAATCTGCTCGGCGACGTGCCCTTCGGCAAATTCGCCGAGATGCTGGGCGGCTACGGCGAGGAAGTGCGGGATCCCGCCGAGATCGCGCCGGCGCTGCGGCGTGCGCGCGAATCGGTGCAGAAGCTGCGCCGCTCGGCGGTGGTCAATATCTGGGTCGATCCGCGCGAGTACGCGCCGGGCACCAAGAACCAGACGATGTACAAGTAATAGTCGAGAACGAGGAAATGGCAAAAGCTTTGGATGGGGTTCGGATTCTCGATTTCACGCATGTGCAGTCGGGACCGACTTGCACGCAGTTGCTCGCATGGTTCGGCGCCGACGTGATCAAGGTCGAAAAGGCCGGCGCCGGCGACATCACGCGCGAGCAACTGCGCGACATCCCGGGCGTCGACAGCCTCTACTTCACGATGCTGAATCACAACAAGCGCTCGGTGACGCTCGACACCAAGAGCGAGCAGGGCAAGAAGGTGCTCGAGAAGCTCGTGAAGCACTGCGACGTGCTGGTCGAAAATTTCGCTCCGGGTGCGCTCGACCGCATGGGCTTCACCTGGGAGCGGATTCAAGAACTCAATCCGCGCATGATCGTCGCCTCGGTCAAGGGCTTCGGTCCGGGTCCGTACGAAGAGTGCAAGGTCTACGAAAATGTCGCGCAATGCGCGGGCGGCTCGGCCTCGACCACGGGGTTCGACGACGGCCCGCCGCTCGTGACCGGCGCGCAAATCGGCGACAGCGGCACGGGCCTGCATCTCGCGCTCGGGATCGTCGCGGCGCTCTATCAGCGCAATACGACGGGTCGCGGGCAGAAGGTGCTCGCGGCGATGCAGGACGGCGTGCTGAACCTATGCCGCGTCAAACTGCGCGACCAGCAGCGCCTCGAGCGCACCCACGTCATGAAGGAATATCCGCAGTACCCGAACGGCAAGTTCGGCAGCGCAGTGCCGCGCGCCGCGAACGCTTCGGGCGGCGGCCAGCCGGGAACCATCGTCAAGTGCAAGGGTTGGGAGACCGATCCCAACGCGTATCTTTATTTCATCGCGCAGGCGCCGGTGTGGAAAGAGATCTGCAAGGTGATCGGCAAGGAGGATTGGATCGCCGATCCGAATTACGCGACGCCCGACGCCCGCCTGCCGCGGCTCAAGGAGGTGTTCGCCACGGTTGAGCAATGGACGGTCACGAAGACGAAATTCGAGGCGATGGATCTGCTCAATGCGCACGACATACCCTGCGGTCCGATTCTCTCGATGGAAGAACTCGCGAAGGAGCCGTCGCTGCGCGCGAGCGGCACGATCGTCGAAGTGGACCATCCGACACGCGGCAAATACTTGAGCGTCGGCAACCCGATCAAGCTCAGCGACAGTCCGACCGAGGTCAAGCGCTCGCCGCTGCTCGGCGAGCACACCGAAGAGGTCCTGAGGGAGCTCGGATTGGCAGCCGAGGAAATCAATTCGCTGCGCCAGTCCAAGGTCATTTGATCGAGGCGTGCGCATTCGCAGGCATTACGTGGCATTATTGCGACGATCACGAGACTGATTTTGACGATGAGAGATGGGTTAATTGGCGTAACTGCAACAACGGGGCGACCCGTCGTGGCTGAGAAAATCAATTCAAGTATGCGCGCGCGCGCTTCACGGGGGACCAAGATGCCAAGTTTCAAATGGGCAAAACCAATTCTGGTTGCGTTGACGATCTGTGCCGTCAATGGCGGCTTCGTGGGCAATGTCCTTGCGGACGATGTTCAGGATAAACAACAGCTCAAGGAACAATTGCGGATTCTGCAGCAGCAGATGCAGCAAATGCAGCAGCAAATCGACATGTTGTCCAAAAAAGTGGCGGCCCCACCTGCCGCGGCTCCCTCCGCCGGTGCCGGTCCGAGCGTCGCCACGGCCGCCAAGGAAGCGCCGCCAGCGGAGCCGAAGTTCGACAAGTTTCTCAAAGGATTTTTTGGAACTCTCGACGTATCGATCGACTACACGACCAAGGGCGAAACCGGAATGGTCGCCTACCCTTGGGGCTATGCGAGCGGCGCGCCGGGCAGCCCGTTCGTGATCACCGGTGGCGCGAAGGCGGGTCCGTACGGCACCGTCGGATGGCTTCCGATGATGTCGAGCAACGGTTCGAGCATCGGCTACCGCGGCTCGCAAAGAATCAACGGTTCGGACGTGGATTTCATCTATCAGGTGTCAGCCGCAATCAACATGGCGGCGGCGCCCGGACTGCAAAATACCTGGACCAAGTCCTCGAATACGGTCCAGGGTGCTATCGGCCTCGGCGATACGTTCCTGGGTTTCCAGGACAAGTCCTGGGGCCGAATCCGGTTCGGCGAAATGTACTTGCCGTATAAAACATCCACGGATCGGCTCAATCCTTTCGGCAGCGGCTTGGGCAACTACGCGGTCATCATGGGCAACACGGGCGGCGACAATCGGGTGGAATTCGGCACGCGCTCGGATGACGTGATGTCCTACAGTTCACCGAATTGGAGCGGCTTCAGCTTCGACGCGGCCTACGCATTCGGCCAGCAGATCGACCCGAACAGCGATCTCACCCCGCTCGGTTCCTCGGACTGCGCGGGCTCGAACAGCCCCGGCAGCGGCAATCTGTTCTTGAACTGCGACGATGGCGGCTATGCCGATGCCTACAGCGCGGACCTCAAGTTCGAGAGCAATGGCTTGTATCTGGTCGCGGCCTATGAGCTGCACAAGCGTGTCAATCGCAGCAGCGACGGCATCGGCGCCAACAACCCGTATTACGGGTACCTGTTCGGTCAAGGTCCCAATGGGCCGAACGCGCAATTGCTCGACTGGGCGGACTATCAAGCGTATCAGGCTGAGTATCCGGGTGCGGCAGCGGCGGGTTCGCCGGCCTATGCGACGGCGTTCGATGTCGGCGATGAGTGGGCGATGAAATTTGGGGCCCAATATTCCTTTGATTTTGGCCTGACGATCTCCTACCTCTATGAGGACATGCACCGGGTGCTGCCCGCGTCGATGGAGTTCCAGAACGAACGCCAGCGCACCGGCGATTGGTTGGCACTGCAACAGACTCTCAACGGCGGTCGCGACGTCGTTGCAGTTGGCTGGGCGCACGCTGGCGCCTCGGTCGGCGACCCGGGTGGTCAGCACAATTTCAATCCGAATGGCATCGGAGACAATCAGGCCAACATGTATACCGCGCAGTGGTGGCACAAGCTCGATAAGCAGCTGACCTGGTATTTTGATGTCGCTGAGACTGCGAATGACGGCAACGCGCACTACGATATCGGCGCCGGCGGTCACGGCATCAAGACCGATTGCCACGATGCGACGCACGAGCAGTTCATCGATTACAGCAGCGCCGGACCGACGACCTGGGGCGGATGCCACGAGATCGGCGTCTCGACCGGGGTCAGTTACAAGTTCTGAGCGTCTCGCGGCACGTTGCGTACAAGCGCTGGGTGTCGTGGCATTGGGAATCATGCGATGCGGCCACTCCTGGCGGGAACGCTGGGAGTGGCCTTGATCGTAGGCTTGCACGCCGGCTTGGCGCTCGGCGCGTCGCCGTCGGACCAGATTCGCGAAGAGATCGTGGTCACGGCCGATCAGGCAGACGGATGCGGCGCTCTCTGCGCGCGTATCGGCGGCGCTCTGCCAGGATCCCTATCTCTTTAGCGGCCACGTCAATGTAACGACCGTTAACGGCGTTGTTCGGCTCGAGGGAATCGTTCGGGACTTGCCCGATTTGTTTCAGATATTGAAACTGGCGCGCCGGATCGCGGGCAAAGGGCGCGTCGTCAACGCTCTCGAATACATTCCAACCGACGATGACGGCAATTGATTATGATATATCAGGATCAGAATTCGGAGGGTGAACTCATGCGCAATCTCTGGAATCGACGAATTTGTTCCGGCTTGGCGATCGCACTGCTGTGTGCGGCGATCGTTGCCTGCGCGACAGGACCTCGCAAGTCGGACGCCCAACAGCAGGCCGATAGCGAGACCGCGGATCGCGTACAGCTCGCACTCAATACCGACAAGGAGCTTTTTGCGCGGCATATCACGATCCGAGCCGACAACGGAGTCGTCGTGCTCGGCGGCTATGTGTGGACCCAGCCGGAACTGCTCGAGGCGATCCGCATCGCGGGACAGGTCCCGGGTGTTGCCAAGGTGGTCGATCGCATCGAGATCGATCGCGGCGGGATCAGCGATTCGGCGGTCACTCGGTAGGCGGGTTCGGTTTTTGGATGCGGAGATTCAGCGGGATGAAGATTGCGATCATCGGTGTCGGTGCGATCGGCGGTTTCGTCGGTGCGCGGCTTGCCCACGCGGGCGAGGACGTTACCTTCATTGCGCGCGGCGCGAATCTCGCGGCGTTGCAGACGCGCGGCATCCGTCTGGTGCTCGCCGACGGCAGCGAGGAGGCCGTTCAGAAGGTCAAAGCCACGGCGGATTACGCGGCCGCCGGGCCCCAAGAAGTGGTGATCCTCGCCATGAAGGCGCACCAGGTCGAGGCGGTTGCCCGCGAGGTGCCGAAGCTGTTTGGCCCCGATACGATCGTCGTGCCGATGCAGAACGGGATTCCATACTGGTATTTTCATCGGCACGGCGGCGCGCTCGAGGGCACGCGGATCAACAGCGTCGATCCGACTGGTGAGATCGGCGCGAATATTCCCTGCGAACGCGTCATCGGCTGTGTCGTGTATCCCGCGACGGAACTCATCGCGCCCGGCGTCATCAAGCACGTCGAGGGCAACCGATTCCCGGTCGGTGAACCGGACGGCAGCGCCAGCGAGCGCGTGACGCGGCTGTCGGAATGTTTCATACGCAGCGGCCTGCAGGCGCCGGTGCTCAGCGACATCCGTGCCGAGATATGGCTCAAGCTCTGGGGCAATCTCACGTTCAACCCGATCAGCGCGCTGTCGCGCGCGACGCTCGCCGGCATCTGCCAATATCCGCCGAGCCGCGCGCTCGCGTACGCCATGATGAGCGAGGCGCAGGCGATCGCGGGCAAACTCGGCATCACGTTCCGGGTGCCGATCGAGAAGCGCATCGCCGGCGCCGAGCGCGTCGGCCATCACAAGACCTCGATGCTGCAGGATGTCGAGGCCAAGCGCACGCTCGAAATCGATGCGCTGCTGGGATCAGTCATCGAAATGGCGCGGCTCACCGACACGGCGACGCCGCATCTAGACACCGTCCATGCGCTGACCAAGCTGCTGGCGAAGTGTCTCGAGGAAGAGCGGCCGCTGCTGGGTAGCGCACACTAGCGCTCGACGTTGGACCGCGAAAGGCACAGCTAAGCATGAGCCGCTGGGTACGTTACCGGTCTCGCGACGGCCGCGCGGGATTCGGCATCCTCGACGCGGACCGGATCGCCGTGCATCAGGGTGACCTGTTCGGCGCCGCGTGGCCGAACGGCGAGACGCTCGGCGTAGGCGAGGTCGCGCTGCAAAGTCCCTGCGCTCCGTCCAAGATTGTCGCGTTGTGGAACAACTTTCATGCGCTGGCCGAAAAACTCGGCAAGCGCGCTCCCGCGCATCCGCTGTTTTTGATCAAGCCGAGCACATCGGTCGTCGGGAGCGGCGAGCCGATCCGACGGCCCGCGGGCTATCAGGGAAAGATTGCGTTCGAAGGCGAACTGGGAATCGTCATCGGCCGGCATTGCAGCAACGCATCTCCCACTGCCGCGGCCGAGGCCATCTTCGGCTATACCTGCGTCAACGACGTGACCGCGGCGGACGTGCTCAACGAGACTGCGGACTTTGCCCAATGGTGTCGTTCCAAGGGTTACGATAGCTTCGGCTGCGTGGGTCCGGTGATCGCGACCGATTTCGACTGGCGGGCGGCGCGCGTGACGACCCGGCTCGATGGGGTGGAACGTCAGAATTATCCGCTCTCCGACATGATCATCGCGCCCCAGGACCTCGTCGCAATGATTTCGCACGATATGACTCTGCTGCCCGGCGATGTGATCGCCTGCGGAACCTCGGTCGGCGTCGGCTCGATCCGCGACGGCTCGACGGTCGAAGTTGCGATCGACGGAATCGGCGCGTTGATCAACACGCTCGCGCCTCCATGAGCCGCGACGGCGACCGGCAGCGCACGCTCCTGCGCGGGATGTTCGACGCCGCGATCGCCGCGGCGCAGCCCGCGAAATGCATCCCCGCGCAGCTTCCGGCGCCCCCCGCAGGCCGGCTCATCGTGATCGGCGCCGGCAAGGCCTCGGCGGCGATGGCGCGCGCGGTCGAGCAGCACTGGCCGGGACCGCTGGCGGGCCTCGTCGTGACGCGCTACGGCTATTCAGTGCCGTGCGAGCGCATCGAAATCCTCGAGGCGGCGCACCCCGTGCCGGATGCGGCCGGATACAGGGCGGCGCAGCGCATTCTCGACAGCGTGCAGAACCTCAGCGAGAACGACCTGGTCTTATGCCTGATCTCGGGCGGCGCATCCGCGCTCTTGCCGCTGCCTGCGGCAGGCTTGACGCTCGAGCTCAAGCAGGCGGTCAACCGCGCGCTGCTGGCGTCGGGCGCGACCATCAGCGAAATGAATTGCGTGCGCCGGCACCTCTCGGCGATCAAGGGCGGCCGGCTCGCCGCCGCCTGCGCGCCGGCGCGCGTACTCACCCTGCTGATCTCCGATGTGCCCGGCGATCGTCTCATGGATATCGGCTCCGGCCCGACCGTGGCCGATCCCACGAGCTGCGCGGACGCGCTCGGCATCTTGCGCCGCTATCGGATCGAGGTGCCCGCGGCGGTACGCGAGCTGCTCGAGAGCGGCCGCGGCGAATCCGTGAAGCCGGGCGATCCTCGGCTCGCGCGCGCCGAAGCGCGCATCGTCGCGACTCCGCAAATGTCGCTCGAAGCGGCCGCGTCGTTGAGCCGCGCGGCCGGCATCGAGACGCATATATTGAGCGACCAGATTCAGGGCGAGGCGCGCGACGTGGGCTCGGTGCTCGCCGCGATCGCGCTGCAAGTCGCCGAGCGCGGCGAGCCGTTTCGCGCGCCCTGCATCTTGCTGTCGGGCGGCGAGACCACGGTTACGGTGCGCGGCGCGGGGCGCGGCGGGCGCAATGTGGAGTTCCTGCTGTCGCTCGCCATCGCGCTCGACGGACACGCCCGGATCCACGCGCTCTCGGGCGACACCGACGGCGTCGACGGGCAGGAGGAGATCGCCGGGGCTTATCTCGCGCCGAACACGCTCGCGCGTGCCTGGGACTTGGGCCTGCGGCCGAAGGACGTGCTGGCCGCCAACGACGCGCACAGTTTTTTCGGCGCGCTCGGCGACTCGGAGGTCACCGGGCCGACGCTCACCAACGTCAATGATTTTCGCGCGATCCTGATCGAGCGCTAGCCGCGCCGCGAGCTGCCTCAGGTCACGAGGTGCTGCGGCTTGCCGGCGGCCCACAAATCGATGTTGTCGATCAGCTGGTCGGCGAGAAATTGCATCGCGCCGTCGGATGCCCACGCGACGTGCGGCGTCAGGATGAAATTCGGACGCCGCAAGTCGAGCAGCGGGTGCCCGTTGCGCGGCGGCTCGACGGTGAGCACGTCGAAGCCCGCGCCTGCGATCAAGCCCTCGTCGAGCGCCTGAATCAGCGCCGCCTCGTCGACGAGCCCGCCGCGAGCGGTGTTGATCAGCAGCGCGTTGCGTTTCATCTTGCGAAAGGCGGCGAGATCGATGAGGTTGCGGGTCGCGGGCATCAACGGACAATGCAGCGAAATCACATCCGATTCGGCGAGCACTTGATCGTGAGGCGTGAAGCTCACGCCCTCCATCTTGGGCGGCGCGTGGTCGGCGAACAGCACGCGCATGCCGAAGGCTCGGCCGATCGCCGCCGTTCCTTGGCCGATCGCCCCTTCACCGATGATGCCGAGCGTGGCGCCGTGCAGATCGCCGATATCATGCGTGAAGAAGCAAAACTGTTCGGACTTGTTCCAGACGCCATTTTCGACGTCCTGCCGATAAGCGAGCAAGTTGCGCCGCAGCGCCAGAATCATCGCGAAGGCGTGTTCCGGCACCGTATGAATCGCGTAATTGCGGATATTGGCGACCGCGATGTCGTGCGCCTTGCAATAGGCGACGTCGACGTTGTCGTAGCCGGTCGCCGCGACCGCGATCATCTTGAGCTGCGGCAACTGTTCGAGCGTTTGCGCGCGCATCGGAACCTTGTTGACGATCGCCACTTCGGCGCCCGCGAGCCGGCGCACGACGTCCTCGGCCGCGGTCTTTTGGTGCTCGATGTACTCGGCCGCGCAAGCGGGCATGCGCACCTTCGCTTTGAGCGAGGCGCGGTCGAGAAAAACGACGCGCCGCGTCACGCCGCGATGCCCGCTTTTGCGCCCGCGGCCTGCGGGACGACGGCGGCGGAATTGCTGCGCCAATAGTTCTGGGCGGCAGCGACGCCGCTGCCGGGCTCGATCTTCACGCCGAGGTCGAGCATCGCCATTTCAGAGCCCGCGATCGCGCCGACCAGCATGAGTTCGTTGAGATCCCCGAGGTGGCCGATGCGAAACAGCTTGCCCGCGACCTTGGAGAGCCCGGCGCCCAGCGCGAGGTTGTAGCGCTTGAAGGCGCGCGCGATAACCTCGGCGCCATTGATGCCCTCGGGCACCATGATCGCCGAGACGGTATCGGAGTACCATTTCGGCGCGGTCGCGCACAGCTTCAGCTTCCAGCCCTCGAAGACCGCGGCGCGCACGCCGCCGGCGAGGTAGCTGTGGCGGCGAAACACATTTTCCAGTCCTTCCTCGGCGAGCATCGTCAGGGACTCGCGCAGCCCGTAGAGCATCGGTATCGAGGGGGTATACGGAAAGTAGCCGGTCGCGTTGGCCTTGACCATGTCCGCGTAATCGAAATAGCAGCGCTTCGAATTGGCGGTCTTGGCCGCCTCGAGCGCCTTTTGGCTCACGCAGGTCACGCCGAGTCCGGCGGGCAGCATCAGCCCCTTCTGCGAGCCGCTGACGCACACGTCGACGCCCCACTCATCCATGCGAAAGTCGATGCTCGCGAGCGCGCTGACCGAATCGACGAACAACAGCGCCGGATGCTTGACGCTGTCCATCGCCGCGCGAATCGCGGCGACGTCGCTCGTGACGCCGGTCGCGGTCTCGTTCTGGCAAACTAAGACGGCCTTGATCTTGTGTTGCTTGTCGGCGCTTAGCGAGGCGAGGTAGCGCTCGACCGGCGCTCCTTCACCCCAGGGCGTTTCGAGCAACTCGACCTCGTAGCCGAGTCGCGTGCACATGTCGACCCATAGATGGCTGAATTGGCCGAAGCGCGCAATCAACACCTTGTCGCCGACGTTGAGGCAATTGGTCAATGCGGCTTCCCAGCAGCCGGTGCCCGACGAGGGAAACAGGATCGGGCTCGCGGTCGTCGTCTTGAACACCGGCAGGAGGCCGGTGAGGCAGGCGCGCGCGAGTTCCGGGAAGACCGGCGAGCGGTGATCCTCCATCGCGACGACCATCGCGCGGGTCACGCGGTCGGGAACATTGGTGGGACCGGGCACGAAGAGAAAATTGCGGCCTGCCATCGAGAACTCCCTATAAAGTGGGCTTAACAGATTGTACGCAGACAATCCTTTCCTATGATATATGAGATATCATATGGAGGCATCTTTCTCGGCCGTCATGGCTTTTGCCCGCACGGCCGCCGGTGGAACGACCGAGGGGAGTTAACCTAATGCGAATCGCAATCATCGGACAACAAAAGTTCGGCAAGGCGGTGCTCGATGCGTTCATCGAGCGCGGTGATACGGTTGCCGGCGTATTCTGCACGCCCGAGAAGCCCGGCACCGCGCCAGACCCGTTACGCGTGGGCGCCGAACAGCGCGGCTTGCGGCTGTTCCAGCTGCCGTCGCTCAAGGGTCCGGAGGCGCTCTCCGCCCTGCGCGACCTCGATGTCGACCTCGGCATCATGGCCTACGTGCTGCAATTTGCGCCCGAGGAATTCACGTCGATTCCGCGCCACGGCACGATTCAATTCCACCCGTCGCTGCTGCCGCGTTACCGGGGGCCGAGTTCGATCAACTGGCCGATCATCCGGGGCGACACGCTGACCGGGCTAACGATCTTCCGGCCGAGCGACGGACTCGACGAGGGGCCGGTGCTGCTGCAAAAAGAAACACCGATCGGTCCCGACGACACGCTCGGCAGCGTCTATTTCGACCGCTTGTTCCCGCTCGGCATTGCGGCACTGCTAGAGGCCGCCGATCTCGTCGTGGGTGGGCGAGCCACCGCCACGGTCCAAAATGAATCCGAGGCGAGTTACGAAGGCTGGTGCCGCGATTCGGAAGCCGAAATCAATTGGCACAACCACGTCGATCTCGTCTACAACCTGATTCGCGGCTGCAACCCGGCGCCGGGCGCGTGGACGCGGTTGAACGGCAAGAAACTGCAGATCTTCGATGCGCGCAAACACCCGGCCCGGACTTTCTCGGCGGTCAAAGGCCGCATCGGCGCGGTCACCGCGATGACCGATCAAAGCCTGTTTGTGACGGCCCAGGGCGGTCAGATCGAGGTCTTCGCGCTGCGCCTCGAGGACGGCAAAAAACTCAAAGCCGCGGAATTTAGCGCCGCGACCAATCTCACAGTGGGCACGATCTTAGGCGCCTGACCGCGAATCGGTGCGCGCGGCCCAGCGACCGCGCGCACCGGAACTCGGATTCTTTAGAATAGACCGACGATGCGGCCCTGCGCGTCGATGTCGATGCGGTCGGCGGACGGCACCTTCGGCAGTCCCGGCATCGTCATGACGTCGCCGCAGACGGCGACGATGAACTCCGCGCCCGCCGCAAGCCGCACCTCGCGAATATTGACGGTATGGCCGCTCGGAGCCCCGCGTGCCGCCGGATCGGTCGAGAACGAGTACTGCGTTTTGGCGATGCAAACCGGGTAGTGCCCGTAGCCGTCCGCCTGCAGTTTGTCGATCTGCGCCCGAATCTTCGCATCGGCCGAGATGTCGGCGGCTCCGTAGATCTTGGTCGCGATGGTCTTGACCTTGTCCCAGAGCGTCTGATTCTCGTCGTACACGAAGCGGAAATTCGACTTGCCGCGTTCGACGATCTCGACGACCTTGCGTGCGACGTCGACCGCGCCCGCACCGCCCTCGGCCCAATGCCGCGCGAGCACCAGCGGCACGTCGAGTGCGCCCATCGTCTTGGCGAGCAGCGCGTGCTCGGCGGCCGTGTCGGCCGTGAAATGGTTGACCGAGACGACGCACGGCAGGCCGTAGTGGTTGCGGACGTTGTTGACGTGGCGCTCGAGATTGGCGATGCCCTTCTCGAGCGCCGCGAGGTTTTCCGTGTTGATCTGCTTGAGATCCGCGCCGCCGTGAAATTTCAGCGCCCGGATCGTCGCGACGATCACGACCGCCGAGGGCCGCAGCCCCGATTTGCGGCACTTGATGTCGATGAACTTTTCGGCACCGAGGTCGGCACCGAAACCCGCTTCGGTCACGACGTAGTCGGCGAGCTTCAGCGCGGTCGCGGTCGCGAGCACCGAGTTGCAGCCGTGCGCGATGTTCGCGAACGGGCCGCCGTGAATGAACGCCGGGTTGTTCTCGAGCGTCTGCACGAGATTCGGCTTCAGCGCCTCCTTGAGCAGCACCGTCATCGCGCCTTGCGCATTGAGTTCGCGCGCGCGGATCGGCGTCTGGTCGCGCCGATAGCCGACCACGATGTTGCCGAGCCGCTGCTTGAGGTCCTCGAGACTGCGCGACAGGCAGAAAATGGCCATGACCTCGGATGCCACGACGATGTCGAAGCCGTCCTCGCGCGGATAGCCGTTCGCGGTTCCGCCCAAGCCCACGACGATCTCGCGCAGCGCGCGATCGTTCATATCGACGACGCGCTTCCACGCGATGCGCCGCACATCGAAGCCGAGTTCGTTGCCGTGGTAGATGTGATTGTCGATCAGCGCCGAGAGCAGGTTGTGGGCAAGCCCGATCGCGCTGAAGTCCCCCGTGAAGTGGAGGTTGATATCCTCCATCGGGACGACTTGGGCCATGCCGCCGCCGGCGGCGCCGCCCTTCATGCCGAACACGGGCCCCAGGCTTGGTTCGCGCAGGCAAATCACGGTCTTCTTGCCGATCTTGTTGAGCGCATCGCCGAGCCCGACCGTCGTCGTGGTTTTGCCTTCACCGGCGGGTGTGGGGCTCAAGGCGGTGACCAGGATCAGCTTGCCGTCCGGTTTGTCCTTGAGAGTGTCGATGTAGTCGAGCGCGATCTTGGCCTTGTAATGGCCGTAATTCTCGACGCTCGCGGCCGGGATGCCTAAGGAAGCCGCGATTTCGGCGATCGGCTTCAGGGTTGCGCTTTGGGCGATCTCAATGTCGGAACGCACGTTTACTCCCATTTTTTCGGTGATTTGATGAAGCCGCGGCGACTCGCGGAGGACGCGACCGGGCCTAGCCTTTTCTTGGAATGCAGTCCGTAATATATCACGGAGAGTCCTCCCGCCGTTGGGGTGGTTTTGCGCCGGCTCACCACGGCGCGGTTTCGTTGCAGCGCACCTGCGCGGGCGGCCTATACGGTCAAGACGATCTTGCCGATATGCTGCGAAGTCTCCATCAGGCGCTGCGCCTCGCCGGCCTCGGCCAACGGAAACGTCGCGTGGATGACCGGCCGGACGCGCCCCGAGGCGAGCAGCGGCCAGACATTCTTGAGGACTCCTTGTGCAACCAGGGCCTTTTGCTCGACGCTGCGCGCACGCAGCGTCGAGCCGGTCACGGTCAGCCGTTTGCTCATGATCGTCAGCAGGTTGATTTCGGCGCGCGCGCCGCCGATCAAGGAGATGATCACGAGCCGTCCTTCGACCGCGGCTGCCTCCAAGTTGCGCGCCAAATAGCTGCCGCCGATCATGTCGAGGATGAGGTCGGCTCCCTTGCCCGCGGTTTCGCGCTGGATCACTTCGACGAAATCCTCGCTCTTGTAGTCGATGCCGCGCACCGCGCCGAGGCGCTCGCAGGCGCGTGCCTTATCGGCCGTGCCGGCGGTTGCGAACACGCGCGCCCCCCAGGCGCTCGCGAGCTGGATCGCCGTGGTACCGATCCCGCTGGTTCCGCCATGAATGAGCACCGTTTCCCCGGGTGCGCACTTGCCACGATCGAATAAATTGGTCCACACCGTGAAAAAAGTCTCGGGAATCGCGGCCGCCTCGACCATGCTGAGCCCTTCCGGAATCGGTAGGCACAGCGGCGCGGCCGCCACCGCATAAGTGGCGTAGCCGCCGCCCGGCAGCAGGGCGGTGACCTGGTCGCCGACCTTGCGGTCCATGACCTTGGGCCCCAAAGCGACGATTTCGCCGGCAATCTCGAGGCCGGGAATGTCGGATGCCCCGGCCGGCGGCGGATATCGCCCTTGCCGCTGCATCACATCCGGCCGGTTGACGCCCGCTGCGGCGACTTTCACGAGGACCTCGCCCTCGGCCGGGCGCGGCACCGGCCGCACTGCGGTTTTCAGCTGCTCCGGACCCCCGGGTGCCGCAATCTCGACCACCGTCATCTCAGCGGGAACATTGGCCATGGAGTTCATCCTCTGCACGCATTCTGGACGGTGCGCATCCTACCTCAATCGGCGCGCACGGCCGGCGAAACGGTGCGAGGTGACGCGTCGGGATCGAATACCATATTCTCCGATCTATGAAATTTTGCGTCTACGGGGCGGGGGCGATCGGCGGCTTGCTGGCGGTCGAGTTGGCGGCCGCGGGCCATGAGGTGTGCGTGGTCGCACGCGGCGAGCATCTGCGCGCGATTCAAGCGCACGGCCTCAAATTGCTGATCGATGGACACGAGAAGCAGGTTCGGGTCGCCGCCAGCGACGATGCCGGCGCATTTGGTCCCCAGGATTACGTGCTCTGTGCGCTCAAGGCGCATCAGGCCCACGAATGCGCCCGGTCGTTCGCACCGCTGCTCGGCCCCGCGACCGCGGTGTTGACGGCGATGAACGGCGTACCCTGGTGGTATTTTTACAAGGCCGGCGGCCCTTTCGAAGGTCATCGCATCGAGTCGGTTGATCGGGACGGACGGCAGTGGGACGCGATCGGGCCCGAGCGTGCAATCGGCTGCGTCGTCGAACCCGCGTGTGAAGTCGTCGCGCCCGGGGTCGTCCAGCATTACGCGTTCAAACGCTTCACGATCGGGGAACCCGACGGCACGGAGTCGCAGCGCGTCTCGGCCTTGAGCGCGGCGCTCATTGGGGCGGGGTTCGAAGCGCCGGTGCGCACCAACATCCGCTGGAACATCTGGCTCAAACTGTGGGGCAACGTCTGCTTCAATCCCATCAGTGCGCTCACCGGCGCGACGCTCGCACGCATCACGGGCGAGCCCTCGCTGCTCGGACTGTGTCGCAAGATGATGCTCGAGGCCAAGGCGGTCAATGAGGCGCTCGGGATCGAGATCCCGGCGGAGATGCTCGATCGCCGGCTCGCCTCGGTGCGCATCATCGGGACTCATAAAATGTCGATGCTCCAAGACCTCGAACGCGGGCGCTCGCTCGAGATCGATGCGCTCGTGACGGCGGTTCAGGAACTGGGGCGCCTCGCCGCGGTGCCGACCCCGACCGTCGACACGGTCTTGGCGCTCATCCAGGAGCGCGGGCGTGTTGCCGGTCTGTATGATCCTCCCGACGCAGGACGGTTGCGCAGCGCATGACCACCGCCTACATCACCCATGCGGACTGCCTGCGGCACGAGATGGGTGCGGGGCACCCCGAATGCCCCGACCGGCTGCGGTCCGTCAATGAGCATATGGCGAAGTCGGAACTGCTCGAGAGCTTACGCCGCCTCGATGCCCCGCTCGCCGATGCGCGCGATATCAAGCGAGTCCACGATACGTCTTATGTCGATCTAATATTCGAAAACGCACCCTCGCAGGGCTACGTGCAGCTCGATCCCGATACGGCGATGAATCCATCGAGCCTCGGCGCGGCCCGCCGGGCGGCCGGCGCGGGACTGCTCGCGGTCGATGAACTGATGGCTGGGCGCGCGCAAAACGCGTTCTGCGCGGTGCGGCCCTGCGGACACCATGCGACGCAGACGCGCTCGATGGGATTCTGCATCTTCAACAACGTCGCGATCGCGGCCGCCTACGCGCTCGAGGCCAAGGGGCTGGAGCGCGTCGCGATCATCGACTTCGATGTGCACCACGGCAACGGCACCGAGGAGATGTTCAGCGCGCCCCGCTGGCGCGAGAGCGTGCGCATGGCGAGCTTTTTTCAGCACCCGTTCTACCCGAACAGCGGCACCGTCAATCCCGCGCCCAACATGATCAACGTGCCGCTGGCCGCCGGCAGCGGCGGCGCGGCGGTCCGAAGCGTCTTCGAGCAGTACTGGCAGCCCGCACTCGAGGCATTCAAGCCGCAGCTGATTCTGATCTCCGCGGGCTTCGATGCGCATCGCGAGGATCTGCTCGGCGGCATGGCACTCGTCGAAGCGGACTATGCCTGGCTCACGCGCGAATTGATGGATTTGGCCGATCGTCACGCAGAAAAGCGCATCGTCTCGATGCTCGAGGGCGGCTACCACCTCGGTGCGCTGGGCCGCAGTGCGGCCGCTCACGTGCGGACCTTGGCAGGACTCTAGCCCCGGACTGAATCGCAGCGGCGCGCCGGGCGCGCCGCACGCTCTTATCCGGCGTCCCCGCCCGGCGGTTCCGCGTGCGCTTTCGCCGCGCGGTGCGCCGCGAGATCGCTCATTGCCGCGGCCGGCAGCTCGTCGAGTCCATCGGAGCCATGAGAGGCGATGTGCGCGAGCAGTTTCTCGCGCATGCGCGGCGTCCAAAACTTCGCGATGTGATTGGCGATGCCCGCAACCGCATCCTCGCGCTTCGGCTCCGAGCGAAAGAAATTGCCGATGTCGTTCGCCATCTGCACGAGGTGCTGCGAATCGCTCATGTCACATTGCTACTTGCCGACGAACACATCGGCGCCCGCGCTCTTCAGCAGGCCCTCTTGCGTCTCGGTGAACTCGCGGAAGCGCCGCTGCCAAACGGAGGGCTGCGTGACGCGCGTCGCCTGCACCGCGGTGACCTTGTACTCGGGGCAGTTGGTCGCCCAATCGGAGTTTTCGGTCGTGATCACATTGGCGCCGGATTCCGGGAAGTGGAACGTCGTGTAGATCACGCCCGGCTGCACGCGCTCGGTCACCTTCGCGCGCAGCACGGTCTCGCCGGCGCGGCTCGCTATGCCGACCCAATCGCCCTCGGCGATGCCGCGCTCGTCGGCGTCGTGCGGATGGATTTCCACGCGGTCTTCGTCGTGCCAGCGATTGTTTTCGGTGCGCCGCGTCTGGGCGCCGACGTTGTACTGGCTGAGGATGCGACCCGTGGTCAGGATCAGCGGGTACTTCGCATTGACCTTTTCATTGGTAGGGACGTACTCGGTGACCAGGAATTTCCCCTTGCCGCGCACGAACTCGCCGATGTGCATCGTCGGCGTGCCGTTCGGATGCGCGGCGTTGCAGGGCCATTGGATGCTGCCCAACTCATCGATGCGCGCGAAGCTCACGCCGGTGAAGGTCGGCGTCAGGCTCGCGATCTCATCCATGATCTCGGACGGGTGCGCGTAATTCATCGGGTAGCCCACGGCGTTGGCGAGCAGTTGCGTGATCTGCCAGTCCGCATAACCGCTCTTCGGCTCCATGCACTTGCGCACGCGCGAGATGCGCCGCTCGGCGTTCGTGAAGGTTCCGTCTTTTTCGAGGAACGAGGAGCCCGGCAGAAACACATGCGCGAACTTCGCCGACTCGTTCAAGAAGAGGTCCTGGACGATGATGCACTCCATCGAGGTCAACGCGGCGGTCACGTGCTGGGTATTGGGATCGGACTGTGCGATGTCCTCGCCCTCGATGTACAGACCCTTGAACTCGCCGTCGAGCGCCGCTTCGAACATGTTCGGAATGCGCAGCCCCGGCTCGTTCTGCAATTCGACGCCCCAAGCGCCCTCGAACAAATGCCGCACCGTATCGTCCGACACATGCCGGTAGCCCGGGAATTCGTGCGGAAACGATCCCATGTCGCAGGAGCCCTGGACGTTATTCTGGCCGCGCAGCGGATTGACGCCGACGCCCTCGCGTCCGATGTTGCCGGTGGCCATCGCGAGATTCGCGATGCCCATGACCATCGTCGAACCCTGGCTATGCTCGGTGACGCCCAAGCCGTAGTAGATCGCGCCATTGCCAGCGGTCGCATAGAGCCGCGCCGCCGCGCGCACGCTGGCCGCCGGCACGCCGGTGATCTGCTCCATCGCTTCGGGCGAGTTCTTCGGCAGCGCTATGAAATTCCGCCACTTGTCGAAGGATTCGATTTCGCAGCGCGCGCGCACGAAATCCTCCCTGACGAGCCCCTCGGTGACGATCACGTGGGCGAGCGAATTGATCAAGGCGACATTCGTGCCGGGCATGAGCTTCAGGTGATGCTCGGCCTGAATGTGCGGCGTGCGAACCAAATCGATCGAGCGCGGATCGGCGACGATCAGACGCGCGCCCTGGCGCAGACGGCGCTTCATTTGCGAGGCGAAGACCGGGTGTCCGTCGGTCGGATTCGCACCAATCACGAGGATCACGTCGGCCTTCATCACGGAATCGAAGTTTTGAGTGCCGGCTGATTCGCCCAAGGTGTTCTTGAGTCCGTAGCCGGTCGGGGAATGACAGACGCGCGCGCAGGTGTCGACGTTGTTGTTGCCGAAGCCCGCGCGTACGAGCTTCTGCACCAAGTAGGTCTCCTCGTTGGAGCAGCGCGAGGAGGTGATGCCGCCGATCGAGTTGCGGCCGTATTTCGCCTGGATGCGCTTCAGCTCGCTCGCCGCATGGCCGATCGCCTGCTCCCAGGTGACCTCGCGCCAGGGATCCGAGATCTTCTCGCGGATCATCGGCTTCAGGATGCGATCGGCATGTGTCGCATAACCGATCGCGAAGCGCCCTTTGACGCAGGAGTGCCCGTGATTGGCGTGTCCGTTCGCATTCGGCACCATGCGCACGACTTCTTCGCCCTGCATCTCGGCGCGGAACGAACAGCCCACGCCGCAGTAGGCGCAGGTCGTCGTGATGCTGTGCTCCGCCTGGCCCTTGGCGATCAAGGTGTTCTCCGAGAGCGTCGCGGTCGGGCAGGCCTGCACGCAAGCACCGCAGGACACGCACTCCGAATCCATGAACGGCACGTCCTGACTCGCGGCGACCTTCGAGTCGAAACCGCGGCTCTGGATCGTGAGCGCCAAGGTGCCCTGCTGCTCGTCGCAGGCGCGCACGCAGCGCGAGCAGACGATGCATTTGCTCGCGTCGAACGTGAAATAAGGGTTGCTCGTGTCCTTCGGGGCGGCGAGGTGGTTCGCACCTTCATAGCCATAGCGCACTTCGCGCAGGCCCACGACGCCGGCCATGTCCTGCAGCTCGCAGTGGCCGTTGGCCGGGCAGGTCAGGCAGTCGAGCGGGTGATCGGAAATATAGAGCTCCATGACGCCGCGGCGGATGTTCGCGAGCTGCTTGTTCTGCGTGTGGACCTTCATGCCTTGCGCGACCGGCGTCGTGCAGGAGGCCGGCAGTCCCTTCATGCCCTCGATTTGCACGAGGCACATCCGGCAGGAGCCGAAAGCTTCCAATTGTTCGGTCGCACAGAGCTTCGGAATCTTGATCGCGGAGAGCGCCGCGGCGCGCATCACCGAGGTCCCCTCGGGAACCGTGACTTCGCGCCCGTCGATCTGCAGCGTCACGAGCTTCGCGCTGTCACGCGGCGGCGTACCAAAATCCTGTTCGACAATGGACAACATGGCGGAAACCTCGCTACAGAGACTTCATGCGGACGCCTGCGCCCGCTGTGATTTGACAAAATCCTCGGGAAAATGGTTCAAGGCGGAGAGCACCGGGTAGGGAATCAAGCCGCCGAGCGCGCATAGCGAGCCGTAGGTCAGTGTCTCGCAGAGATCGCGGAGCAGCAGTTCCTGCGCGGGCGCGTCGGCGCCCGCCACCAGGCGGTCGATTACTTCGACTCCGCGCGTCGATCCGATGCGGCAGGGCGTGCACTTGCCGCAGGATTCGATTGCACAAAACTCCATCGCATAGCGCGCCTGCGCCGCCATGTCGACGCTGTCGTCGAAGACCACGATGCCGCCGTGTCCGAGCATGCCCTTGATCTCGGCGAAGGCCTCATAGTCGAGCGGCGTATCGAGCTGCGATTGCGGCAGGTAGGCCCCGAGCGGGCCGCCGACTTGCACCGCCCGAATCGGCCGACCGCTCAAGGTGCCGCCGCCGAAATCCTCGAGCAGCTGCCGCAGCGTCATGCCGAAGGCAATCTCGACGAGGCCGCCGTATTTCACGTTGCCGGCGAGCTGCATCGGCAGCGTGCCGCGCGAGCGTCCCATGCCGAAGTGTTGGTAATGCGCCGCGCCCTGGTCGAGGATGATCGGCACCGACGCGAAGGTGATCACGTTGTTGATGACTGTCGGCTTGCCGAACAGGCCGGCGATGGCCGGAAGCGGCGGCTTGAAGCGGACCTGTCCGCGCTTGCCCTCGAGGGACTCGAGCAAGGACGTTTCCTCGCCGCAGATGTAGGCGCCCGCGCCCATGCGCACTTCGAGATCGAAGCGCTTGCCGCTGCCGCGAATGTCCTCACCGAGGTAGGAGTCGGCATAGGCGGCCACGATCGCCGCCTCGAGCGCGCGCTTGGCGTCCGGATATTCCCAGCGCAGATAAATGTAGCCGCGCGTCGCGCCGGTCGCGAGCGCCGCGATCGTCATGCCCTCGATGAGCACGAAGGGATCACCCTCCATGAGCATGCGGTCCGAAAATGTGCCCGAATCCCCCTCATCGGCATTGCAGACGACGTATTTCTCGCTGCCGGCGGCCCCGAGCACCGTCTTCCATTTGATGCCGGCAGGAAACGCGGCGCCGCCGCGGCCGCGCAGTCCCGAGGCGCTGACGGCAGCGACGATCTCGGCGGGCTGCATGCGCAGCGCCGCCTCGAGGCCGCGGTAGCCGCCGTGGGAGACATAGTCGGGAGCGAGCGCGGATCGACGATGCCGACGCGCGCAAAGCTAAGCCGCTGCTGGCGTGCGAAATACGGGATTTGCTCGGTCGGGCCCAGAGCCAACGGATGGCCGCCGGCCGGCAGGGCGTTGGTCGCAAACCCCGCGGCAAACAGCCCCGCGACCGCATCGGGCTCACCGGACCATACGCATGGCGCAGCCCCGCAATCTCAACCTCGACGAGCGGCTCGAGCCATAGCAGACCCCGCGAGCCATTGCGGACGATTCGCAGATCGATCTGCAGGCGTGCGGCTTCGGCGGCAATGGCGCGCGCGGTCTGGTCGGCGCCAACGGCGCGTGCGGCCGCATCCAAGGGGATGAAAATCTTGGCTGCGCTCATGTTTTCAACTTCGCGCGCGCCTCGGCGATCAGCGCGTCGAAACGAGCGGCCGAGACCCGTCCCTGCAGCTGCTCGTCGATCATCACCGAGGGTCCGAGCGCGCAATTGCCGAGGCAATAGACCGGTTCCAAGCTGATCGCGCCGTCGGCGGTGGTACCGTGGAAATCGATGCCGAGCGCTTTCTTCGCGTGCGCTTCCAAGCCGACCGCACCGAGCGCCTGACAGGCCTCTGCACGGCATAGATGCACGACGTGGCGGCCGCCGCGTTCCTTGCGAAAATAATGGTAAAAGCTCAATACGCCATGCACTTCGGCCATGGACAAATTGAGTGCGCGGGCGATCAGCGGCACGGCGTCGCGGGGGACGAAGCCCAAGGATTCCTGGACGGCATGCAGGATCGGCAGCAGCGCACCCGGCAGCCCTTGGAGACGCGCGCACGCGTCTTGCACGGCGGCGCGCTCGGCGTCGCTGAGCGAGGACATCGGTTCGGATTTGATCGGAATCACACGCCGCGGCGAAGTTTTAGTCATCGGAGCCTTAGGTCTCGCAGATCCAACCGGGCAATCATAGCCTGATATATTACCCGAAACCGCAACTCCGATCGGTATGCGGTGCGCACAAATCGGGTCCGAACGCGACAGCGACCAGTGCCGGGTTAGGGGATTGCGGGACCGCGGCGGGCCCCCGGTCCGGTGCGATGCATCAGCGCGTGCACCTGGTGGACTTGGCCCCCGAACCCGGCGTCCGGCGGCCAATCGCCAACAATGTGATGCGCACCCGCTCACAGACTCAACCCCGACCACTCTCTGCCGATAAGCGCCTTGGAGCATGCTCGCGGCGCCGCGCAAATCCGGTAGCCGACCCATTTAGTTGAATACGAAGGTGAGTCCCCGCTGTGTCGAACATGATCAAGAACCTGCAGATTGGGATCAAATTGCTGCTCGCCTTCCTGTTGGTCCTGGCTTTCGCGGCGGTCATCGCAATCACCTCCGATTCGAAGCTCGGTGAGCTCGCCCATCAGACCGACGTGATCGCAAACGAGGCGCTCGCGAGCGTTTACCGGATCTCCGCGATCGACACGAATGCGGCTCAGAGCCGCTCCGCCGCTCTCGAAGTGCTGACGCGCCTGCAGCTCAACAACGCCGCCGGCGCCGAGGAGTCGAGCAAGACGCTTGCGGACGTCGAGACCCACATGCGCGCGAACATGGCGGCCTATCTGCCGCTGATGCATTCTCCGGAGCAGCAAGCGCTCTGGGCGGATGCCGACGCCAAGTGGAAGGCCTATAAGAAGGAGCAGGAGCGCGCGATCGCGATCGCCGAGGACGGCTTGGCGAGCGACGCCCAAAAGGTGCTGATCGGCGGCGCGAAGATCAAATTCGACGACGCGAGTGTTGCACTGCGCAAGCTCATCGACTACGGCAACGAGGATGCAGAACGCGCGCGCCAGACCGCGTTTGCGACGGCGGCCAAAGCGCGGCGCATGGTGCTTCTGTTGTTGATCGCGGCGACCGCGATCGGCATCGCGATCGCCGTGGCGAT
Organism: uncultured Gammaproteobacteria bacterium; assembly: GCA_963782845.1. Classification (GTDB taxonomy): domain Bacteria; phylum Pseudomonadota; class Gammaproteobacteria; order Steroidobacterales; family Steroidobacteraceae; genus Bog-1198. The sequence continues at coordinate 316,938 of CAWALM010000009.1, forward strand.
GACCCGGGCGATCACTCGGCCGCTGCACGAGACGATCGCGTTGCTCGGCAAGATCGGCCATCGGGCAGCTCGACAATGCGATCGATACAACGCGCAGCGACGAAATCGGACAAATGCTCGCCGGCTTGTCGGCCACCCAGGCGCAGCTGCGAGAGCGCGCGGATTTCGACCGGCAGCACCGCGAGGATGAACGGCTGCGCGGTGAAGCCGACCGGCGCGCGCTCGAGGAGATCAAGGGCGTCGTCGCTGGCGGTGGCGGACGGGCAATTGGAACAACGCCTCGGGACGGCCGGCAAGAGCGGCTTCGCGCTGGAACTCGCCGAAAGCATGAATCGGCTGATCGAAAACGTCGCCAACGTCGTCACCGGCGTCAGCCGGCTCGTCGACAGCGCGAATGGCGGCGATCTCACGCAGCGCATGCAGCTCGATGAGCGCAGCGGCCTCGAGCGCCAGATCGGCAGCGGCATCAATCAGCCTCGTCGGCGAGATGTCGACGATGGTCGGTCGCGTCAAAGAATCCGCCGCCGAGGTTTCGCGCGGCGCGCGCGAGATTTCGGACGGCAACTCGAGCCTCTCGCAGCGCACCGATAATCAAGCCTCGTCGCTGCAGGCAACCGCCGCGTCGATGGAGCAAATGACGAGTTCGGTACGCCAGAATGCCGAGAATTCCAGCCAGGCCAACCAGCTTGCGATCGATGCGCGGCGACGTGCCGAGCGCGGCGGAACGGTCATCGCGAGCGCGGTGCAGGCGATGGAGGGCATCAACGGCTCGTCGCGCAAGATCGCCGACATCATCGGCGTCATCGACGAAATCGCGTTTCAGACCAATCTGCTCGCGCTCAATGCCGCGGTGGAAGCGGCCCGCGCCGGCGATCAAGGGCGCGGCTTCGCGGTGGTCGCGAGCGAGGTGCGGACGCTCGCCTCGCGCAGTGCGCAGGCGGCCAAGGAAATCAAGGGACTCATTCAAGACAGCGTCTCGCAGGTCGAGGTCGGCGCGAAGCTGGTCGGCGAATGCGGCACGACCTTCTCGGAACTTGCGGTGGCCGTGAAGAAAGTCGGCGACATCATCGCCGAAATCGCCGGCGCGAGCGGCGAGCAGGCGAGCGGCATCGACCAGGTCGGCAATGCGATCACGCAGATGGACGAGCTCACGCATCAGAACGCGGCGCTGGTCGCGGAGGCCGCGGACGCCTCGCGCGTGCTCGCCGAGCAGTCGCAGAGCTTGACGGATTTGATGGATCGATATCGCGTTTCGGCGGGGCGCGCGGATGCCGCAGCGCCGCGCATGGCGCGCGTCGTCGGGGCGAACTGAGAAAACACCTAGGAGTCTCTATGTTGCGAAAGATATGTTTGGGAATGTCATTGATGATGTTCGGGCTCGCGCCGATTCTGGTGGCGCGTGCCGATGCACCGACCAAGGATGAAGTCGTCGCCCAGGTCAAGAAAGCCGTCGCGTTCTACAAGGCGAACGGCCGCGAGAAGACCTTGGCCGAGATGAACAACAAGGACGGCCAGTTCGCCAAGGGCGAGGACTACGTCGACGTGCACGACACCAGCGGCAATTGCGTCGCCCACCCGATCAGCCCGGGCATCGTCGGATTGAATCGCCTGGACACCGCGGACCCGAGCGGCAAGCTGTTCATCAAGGAAATGATCGACACCGCGAAGACCAAACCGAGCGGCTGGCTCAACTACGGGCGCAAGAATCCCGTCAGCGGCAAAATTGAAAACAAGACCGCATACTGGGAAGTCCAGGACGGTTTGATCTTCAAAGCGGGCACCTACCAGTAAGCCGCTCGCCCGAGGCCGATTGCGCCTCGGGTTAGGCGCGGCCGCCGGGCGCTGAGCACCCGGCGGCCCGACGGTGCCGCGGCGCCTGAGGCGGATTCCCCTGGCGCCATTCGAAGAACTCAAGCATCGTAGGAACTTCCGTCCCCGCGCCGAGGAGATCCTGCTTGAGCTTCGCGTCCCATTGGGGCCTGGACCCTTCCGTCACCTACCTCAATCACGGCTCGTTCGGCGCCTGTCCTACAGAGGTCCTCGCGGCGCAGTCCGCGCTGCGCGCCGAGATGGAGGCAGAGCCCGTCGACTTCCTATCCGGGACCTTGCCTGCGCGGCTCGATGCCGCGCGCGCGACGCTTGCCGACTTTCTCGGCGCCGTACCGGAGGACTTGGTGTTCGTCTCGAACGCGACCGCCGGCGTCAACGCGGTACTGCGCTCTCTCGTCTTCACCGACCGCGACGAGTTGCTGGTCACCAACCACACCTATGCGGCCTGCCGCAAGACGATCGATTTCGTGGCAGCGCGCCACGGCACCCGCGTCGTCGTCGCGAACCTGCCGTTTCCGGTCCGGGGCGAGGACGACATCGTCGACGTGGTATTGAAATGCGTGACCCGCTCGACGCGACTCGCGCTGATCGACCATGTGACGAGTCCGACGGCCTTGGTGTTGCCGATCGAGCGGCTGGTCCGCGAGTTGCAAGCGCGCGATGTCGATACACTCGTGGACGGTGCGCATGCGCCCGGCATGGTGCCGCTCTCACTCCCGAGACTCGGCGCGGCCTACTATACCGGCAACGCGCACAAATGGCTGTGCGCGCCCAAGGGCGCCGCGTTCTTGCACGTACGGCGCGACCGACAAGCCGCTCTGCACCCGACCGTGATCAGCCACGGCTACCAGTCCGGATTCCATGCGGAATTCGACTGGACCGGGACTTGTGATCCGACGCCGTGGCTGTGCATTCCGGAGGCGCTGCGCGTCGTCGGCGGCCTGTTGCCGGGTGGATGGCCCGACGTCATGGCGGCCAATCGCAGGCTCGCACTGCAGGCTCGGGATCTGGTCGCGGGGGCGCTCGGGGTCGCCCCGGCCGCTCCGCCGCAGATGCAGGGCTCGATGGCTGCTCTCGCGCTGCCGCCGGCGCCGCCGGGATCTCCGGCCGCGCGCCTCGATTGCGCGGGCCTGCACGACTGGTTCCGCAAGCAGGGCGTCGAGACCTGGCTGCACGCGCATCCGCTTCCGGTGCTGCGTCTGTCGGCCCAGCTCTACAATTCGATCGATCAGTATCAGCGGCTTGCGAGCCTCGCGGTCCGGGCATTTCATGCCGGCTGAGGCGCCGCCGGCCGCGATCCAGGCGCGACTTTCGGCGTTCGATACCGCGATGGTGGTATTCAGCCTGGTCGTCGGAATCGGTATCTTCAGGACTCCGGCCGGCGTCGCCGGCGCCGCCGGCAGCACCACGCTGTTCTTTGCCGCGTGGTTTGCGGGCGGGATCATTGCGATGATCGGCGCGCTGACGTTTGCGGAAATCGGCTCGCGCCATCCGCGCGCCGGCGGCTACTACCGCGTCGTCGCCGACTGCTACGGTCCGACGCTCGCTTTCATGTTGAACTGGGCGCAGACCCTGCTGCAGGGTGCGGGCGCCGCGGGCGTGGCCTTCATCGGCGCAGATTACCTGATGCCGGTCGTGCTGCCGCTGAAGTGGCGCACGCCGCAGGCCTCGCTCGCGCTCGCCTGCGCAACGATGCTCTTGCTGCTGTTCCTGAATTTTCGCGGCGTCAAACCCGGCGCGCGGACTCAAAACACGCTCTCGGTGCTGAAGATCGCAATGATCGTGGGGCTCACCGCACTCGCGCTGCTGCTCGCGCCGCATGCCGTGGCGAGCGCGCCGCCGATCGATGCGGCCTGGGCTCCGCGCCTGTCCGCGGCGCTGATACCGTGCTTCTACGCCTACGGCGGATACCAGATGACGATGAATCTCGGCGCCGACCTCAAGGAGGCGGGCCGGCGTTTTCCGATCGCGATCACGGGCGGGATGCTCACCGTCGTCGCTCTTTACCTGCTGATCAATTTCGCTTACGTGCGCGTGCTCGGCATCGGCGGCGTCGCGGACTCGAAATTGGCTGCCGCGGCGCTGTCTCGCGCCGTGTTCGGACCTTCGGGCGAGGCCGTCATTTCGGTCGTCGTCTTTCTGTCGGCGGCCGGTTTCGTCAATGCAACGATCATGCAGATGTCGCGCAGCTATTATGCGATGGCGCAGGACGGCGTGCTGCCGCGGGCATTTTTGCGCGTCAATCCGGATACTCAAGCGCAGGAGGTCGGACTGCTGTTTTTCGGCGCGACGATGCTGATTCCGGCGTTCATGCTCGGTTCGTTCGAAAAGCTGCTCAACTACGTGATCTTCACCGATACCCTGACGATTGCTGTGGTCGCTTCGACGCTGTTTGTCCTGCGCCGCCGCCGCGCCGGTGGCGGCGCTTTTGCGATGCCGGGGTATCCGATTCTGCCGCTGATCTACATCGGCTGCCTCGTCGGTGTCGCGCTGCGGGTGTTTTCGCTCGATCCGCCGCTCGGCATGGCGGGGGTTGCGGTGCTCGCCACCGGGCTGCCGCTCTACTTGTTGGGACACAACTTGTTCGGCGGCGACCCGGGGTCGAAGGCGCGCTAGCCCTTGGTGTAGCGACAGCACGCGGCGAGTGCGCATGCATCACAGGCCGGCTTGCTGCGCTTGCAGGTCATGCGGCCGTGGTGCTGCAGCAGCTCGTGCGCCCGGCGCAGCCGATCGAAGTGAGCGCCGAGCTGCCGCTCGACCGCGCGGGCGGCGGCGTAGCTGCGCGCATAGGATGGTTCTTCCTTGATTAGACCAAGGCGCGTCACTACCCGCAGCGCATTGGAGTCAGGCGCCAAGAACGGCTGAATGCCGGCATACAGCAGGATCTTCTCCGCGCCCGGCTCGCCGATCCCTGGAAATGCACGCAGCGCACGCTTTGCCTGCGCTGGAGGCCCGGTGACTGCGGCTCCAAGGTCGCCATGGAATTGATCGAGCACGATCTCGGCACAGGTGCGCAGCTTGGCTGCAAACTCGGCCTTCATGATCCCGTGCGCCGTGACGCGCTCGAGCGCGCCCGCCGGGGCGGCGAGGATTTCGGGCGGTGAGGTGCCGATCTCGCGCCTCAGCAGCCGAAACGCGGCAGCCCGGCGTGCGGGCGTCGCGAGGTAGGCGACGTTTTCCCAAAGGACGAGTTCGAACGGGTCGCTCGTCGGGATCGTCTCGAGGCCGGCATATTGCTTGCCCAGCAGTTCGACGATTTGCGCGATGTCCGGCGGCGGTCGAGGCATGGCCGCATTCCTTCAGTATCCGAATTCGCCAAGCGCGGAATCTACGCCAATCCAAGGGCGCGCGGTGCTCAGGGATGCACGCCGAGCGCACGCATCATCGCCAGCAGGCCGCCGGCCCAATCGACGACTCCGGGAATTGCGACGACCGCGATTGCCGCGGCGAGAACCAGCAGGGGCGACGCAATGAACAAAAAGAACGGCGTCGAAATTTGCGCCTTCTTGGACCGATTGCACAGCACATTGCTGAGGACCTCGTTGCGTTCGAATGCGGTCGCGGTCGCCGCGCACAGCAAGCCCGTCAGCGCGAGTACCACGAGACTCAGCAGCAGCAAAGTATCCGCCTCGACCGGGTACAGATAGACGACGATGACGCTCGCGAGCGCGCTCGCAGCGGCGCCGGATGCAGCCCAGCGAAACAGCGAAATCTCCGCCGTGAGCAGCCGCAACAGCGCCAGGCGATTGACGTCGTCGATCGCGCCGTCGACGAGCGGGCTGGTCAACTGCTTGCGCCAATCGGAATCCGGATCCGCGAGCGTCGAGTCGATGATTCCGGGGTCCGGCTCGCGCGCCAGCACCGGGGTCGCGGCAAAGCTCAGCGGCATCGACACGCTCCCCTTCCAGAGTCCGGGTATCTCGCCGTTGTCGCCGGATTTGCGGTGCTGCGCGATGCGGTTGTGGAAATATCCGCAAATCATCACGATGCGCCGGGCGATGCCCGCGGCGCCGCACAGCAAGACCGCAGCGCAAAACGTGGTTGCCGCCAACGCACAGAACGCTGCCGTCGAGGCGCCGCGATCGAATATCGTCAAGCGGGCGCCGCCCAGCGCGTCGAGCAATCCGGGCAAGGCGAGGACCAGGATCAGCGTCGCGGACAGCAGCGCCGGCACCGACGAGAGCGGTCGGTAGATTGGATCATTGGCGGGAGCGCCGCCCGGTTGCTGCGGCATCAGCAGCCGGGCGTGGCGATTTGCGATCCAGCCGCCGGTCGCGACGCCGGCTGAAGTTGCGAGCAGCACGAGCGTGGCGGCGACAATGGCGAGGAAGAACGCGAGTCCCGAACCCGCGTCGAATCCCAGCGCGATCAATGCCGTGCGGTCGACGATCGCGGGCACCGCGGCGGGTCGCAGCGACCAAATCAACGGCGCGCCGGCGAGCAGCGCAGCCGCGAGCGCGAGGCATGCCGCGAGCCAGCAGCCCGGTTCCGCGAGAGAGCGCTGCGGTGCCGCGAGCGGAAATTGCGCGCGAGCCGCGCGCTGCAGCTTGCGATCGCAGCGCCACAATCCCCACACACCGAGCACCTCGAGCGTCGCGATCGCGTAGGCGAGCCCGTGGCTCACGCCGAGTGCACTGGTTGCTGCGACGATCAAGGAAACAACCAGCATCGGCGCGCACAGCAGCCAGGGCAGGGTCGAGGGGCCGGCGACATCGCGATCGCTTCCGCGGCCGGCTGATCGCGTGCGATGACGCAGGCGCTGCGGATGCAGCCAGATCCATGGCAGCAGCAAACAGCAAAACGGCGCATACAACTCCGCGGCCAGGAACCAGCGCGGCGCCCTGTGATGCCACCAGGCGCCGGGCGTGGAGGTGTCGGCGGCCGCGAACGGCGCACTGACTGAACGAAAGCCGGCGAGCGTCACGACCTGCAGCGCCGATTGGCGTTCAGCGCCGTGCGCGGCGGCCCGCGCTAGGCAGGCCTCGGGCGAAATTGCGGCGGCGCTGTCATAGAGGCGCGCGACCGCATCGGCGGCGATTGCCTGTACGTCGGTGGACCATGTGGCGAGGCTCGTGGCGGCAGCGCCGGCCGCGGCGCTCGGCTCGACGAACCGGTTTTCGCATCCGAACGTGATGTCATCATGCACGGTCAAGTTCGCGGATGCGAGCGCGAGCGCGCCGCGGCTCGCGTGCAGAAAATCGGGGTGCGTGAGCAGGTTGTCGGCCTCCAGATCGACGAGCAGCGCGCGCGGCAAGCGCTCGCGCAGCTGGTCGAACAGAAACAAACGATCGCGTACGTCGGTCGCGACGACGACGACCATGCGCGGCGCAAGGTTCGTCAGTTGATCGAGTGTTTGATCGAGTTGCAGCTGATCGCTCGCGGCGGTCAGCGCGGATTCCTGGCTGTCGGGAAACTCGCTGCCGTTCTCCGCACCGTCCTCGAGCGACAGATGCTGATCGTTTTGCACTTGGCTCGAAGCGGCCGCCAAATCATTGGCCTGTTGCGCTTGCTGCTGTTGCAGGCCGTAGCGAATGTCGGCGATCGTCGCAGGAAACGACAAGCGCGTCGCCGAGCTGCAGAAACTGTAAACCAAACCAAGCCCGTCGGGATCTTGGAGCGCCGCGGCGACTTCGGCCGGTGGAAAATCGCAAACCCCGTAGCCGAACGTCGAGGCCTCGGCGAGGATCGCGATCTTCGAGCGGGCATTGGCCGCGGGCGCGGCGAGCGCGTCGGGGAAGTCGATGCCGGCTTGGCGTGCGTAGCGCGCAAGGTGCAGAATTTTCTTGGAATCCGGCAGTGCGAGGCTGTCGTAATGGACGTTAGGGTAAGGCGCGACGATGCGCCCGTTGGTGCTGTCGGTCGCGGCGCTCGAAATCACGCAAAATTGCAGGGCCTTGAACTCGGACGCCACTGCGCCGACCGATTCCAAGGCGCCGGAAAAGTTCGGACCCAAAATGACGAGGCTCGAACGCCTGCCCGGGTCGGGGCATTTCGTGTCCGGATAGGCGAGCGGCGACCGCAACGGCTCGGCGTCCGCATTGGGTGCTTCCCGCTCGCTCTGGCGGCTCGACGTGGGGCAAGCGCCTGCGGGCGGCTGGGCGCTGGTCGGTTTCGCCGGCGGTGCCGTGTCGGCGGGTGCTTTGTTGCGCTGCGCTTCATCGGGAGGCGGCAGCTGCGCCTCGATCGTTTCGATCGCACAGCGCAGCTCCGCCGCAGCGACGCCCTGCGTCGCGGTATCGGTCACGATATAGATTGCGCGTAGCCGCGCGCCTACCGTGGAATGCGCGCCCGCCGTCGCGGATCCGATCGCGCCACAGGGATCGCCGCGCCAGGCATCGCAACGAAAGACCATGAGGCCGTAAGCGCTGCGGTTGGCGCTGGGCGGCGCAGCGGGCGCAGCGGGCGCGGCGGGCGCGGCGGGCGCTGCCGCCGTTGCCGAGGCGGAGGCCGCACCCAAGGTGGACGCCGCATTCAGCGCATCGTCTTGTTGCAGCTCGCCGCTCCAGGGAAAGGTGTAGCGGTCCAACACGTAGTTGTCCTTGAGCATGCCGAGCTCGATCGCCTTGATGTTGAGGTCATACGGGCGCCGATAGCGCGGCACCAGGGGATCGGGAACTACGACGATGGCGAAGCTGATGCTTGCGGCCCGCGGATAGCGGTGCGCGATGAATTCCGCAGCCTCCATCTGCGGCGAGGCGCCGTGCGGCCCGCGCCTTGCAACCGCCGCGGCGCCGGCCGCCTGCGCCAGCGGGTCGAGCAGCGCGACCAAGCCGATCAAGCCGACCGCACGCATTGCTTGATGCATCCTTGCCTCCGTGGCGGGTCTTGCGACTTAACTTACGCCGCTGCACGGCGCTGTCAACTCGCGCTCCGGCGCCGGATTTGATGACGGCTGCATGACAGGATGCAACGGCGGATCGCGGCGACGCCGCGCCTATTGACATCGGATTCCGGCGGTACGAAGCTTTGCGAAGTCGGATGACCGCAATCGGATCTGCTCATTCGTCTTCGGCGCGAAGGATCGCATCGCATGGCAACCTCAAGACCTGAGACTCGGTCGGCGCCTCGCGCCAAGAAATCCGCAGCCGGCCTCGATCGCGCGCGAGCGCGCTGTTCATCAGCACGGGCGCACCGCCGCCTCCGCACGATCACAGGCCCCGCCGGGGCCGTTGCCGCCGATCTCCTGCGTCGTCGTGCTGATGCTCGAGAATCGATCCTTGGATCATCTGTTCGGCAAATGGCCGGGCGTCGCAGGGCTCGCCGACGGGCCGTTCGCGAATCGTCCGAACCCCGCGGCACCCGCCTCGGCGACCAACAAGGCGATCGCCGCGGGGCAGCCGGCGCTATTCTCGGTCGCGCAAGGCCAGGGTCCCGGCCACTCGCTCGACGCGACCAATGTGCAGCTGTTTGCGGCCAAGTCCGTCGCCGCGGGCGCCGTCGTCAAGGCGCCGAATGACCGCGGGTTCGTGCAGAGCTACAAATCGGAACTGGCGGTCGACGGATTCGGCGGCCCCGGTGTGGACCTCAGCCCGGTCATGCAAACTTTCAGCGCCGCGCAGCTGCCCGGATTGTCCGCGCTCGCGCGGAATTTCGTGCTGTGCGACCACTGGTATTCCGAGGTGCCTGGACCCACGATGCCGAACCGCCTCTACATGCATGCGGCGACGTCCGCGGGCTGGGCCCGCAACGATTGGAGCTTGCCGCTCGACCAGGTCACAATCTACGAGCAGCTGCAGGACAACGCACGCAGCTGGGCGGTCTACTACAGCGACCAGAACGAAGTCGCGCAGTACACACGCATCAACGCGCAGCGCGCGAACTTCAAGCTCTATGAGACGGGCTTTGCCGCGGACGCGGCCGCCGGCAAGCTCTCGAACTACAATTTTCTAATTCCGCGCTTTGCGGGCTCGACCACCGACGGTCCGGTGACGTCGATGCATGCACCGCAGGATGTGCGCCCGGGGGATCAGCTCGTCGCGGACGTTTATGCCGCGCTGCGAGCGAGTCCGCAGTGGCCGCATACGCTGTTGATCGTCACGTTCGACGAGTGCGGCGGCTATTTCGACCACGTGACACCTCCCGCCGCCGTCAATCCCGACGGCATCAATTCGCCGGCGCCCGGAGACAGCGCCTCGTTCGCGCCGCCGTTTGCGTTCGACCGTCTGGGGTTGCGCGTGCCGACGATTCTCGCCTCGCCATATTTGCCGGCGGGCCTCGTCTGTTCGGATCCGCTGCAACACACCTCGGTGCTCGTCACGGTGCGCCGGCTGTTCGGAATCCAGGGCTCGCTGACCAAGCGCGATGCCGCGGCGGCGAGCTTCGAGCGATTATTTCTCGCCACTCCGCGCAGCGATGCGCCCGCGTCACTCGTGCGCCGTCCCGCGAAATTGCCCCCGTTCGATGCGACTCGCGCGGCACCCGACGATGTCATGAGTGAAATGGCCGAGCAATGGCGCAACGCGACCGGCGGACTGCCCGGCATGCCGGCGGCGGTCATGAAGCCCACGACCCAGGACGAAGTGCACCGCCTGCTGCGGATGCAAGTTCAGGCCTTTCTCGACGACCGCGCATCGCGCGGCACCAGCAACCAAGGAGGTCGACCGATCATGAGCGTCAAGACCATCAAGCACCCGACCAAGAATCGAAGCTTCAAATTGGGACGCACGCGCCCCATCGCTCGCGGCCCGCGCTTGAGCCTGCATAATTACTTGATGCGCGGTATCGCCGCGCCGCCGGCGACCATCGATTACACCAAGGCCGCGTCCGATGCGCTCGCGAACATTTATGAGAACGATCGGCTCGGCGACTGCGTGATTGCGGGCATCGCCCACGTCGTCGGCGTATTCACGGGCAACGCCGGAGGACCGCCGTTCATCTACACCAATGACCAAATCACGGTGCTTTATAGCGCGATCGGCGGCTACGTGCCGAACGATCCCTCGACCGATCGCGGCTGCGATGAGGTAACCGCGCTCAACTATTGGGAAAACAACGGCGCGCCGGTCGGCAGCCACAGGATAGCCGGGTGGCTGTCGGTCAATGCCTCGGACCCGGCCGAATACCGCACCGCCTTATGGCTGTTCGAAAACCTCTACTTCGGATTCGAGCTGCCCGACGCCTGGATCAACCCGATGCCCTCGGCATCCGGATTCACCTGGGATGCCGCCGGCAAGGCCGACCCGAACAACGGACACTGTTTCGTCGGCGTCGGCTACAACGCGGCCGGCGTGACGATCGATACCTGGGGCATGACCGGTTTGCTGACCGACAAGGCGATCGCGAAATACGGCGCCGAAGCCTCGCACGGCGCGGTCTATACGGTCGTGAGCGCCGATGCGATCAACAAGGCCTCGCAAAAGGCGCCGAGCGGCTTCGATTGGAGCCAGCTGATTGCGGACTTCGATTCGATGGGCGGAGGCGTATCGCCGCAGGCACCGAACACCCTGTCGCGCTGACCGCCGCGGCGGCCGGTAGGCTTGATTTTCGCGGAATTCTGACGCAGGTTTACTGCGGGTAGGCTTGCGCCTCAGCGCGGGCGGGCGGTTTCGCGAAGGACGGGGTCGATGTGGAGGCGGGCTGCAATCTACGGGGCGCTATTGGCGGCCGGAACATTCGCGCTGCAGTGGCTCGATTACCTGCGCCTCGCGCGGTCGCATTCGGGTGAGTTCTACCTGTTCCTCGTCGCGATCGCGTTTCTCGGGCTCGGCGTCTACCTCGGCATGCGCGTCTTCGGTGCGCCGAAACCCGCGGACTTCGACGGCAACCCGCAGGCCCGAGCCGCGCTCGGCATCAGCGCGCGAGAGCTGATGGTGCTGCAGGAAATCGCGGTCGGCCGCTCGAACAAAGAGATCGCGATGCGCCTCCACGTGTCGCCCGACACCGTCAAGACCCACGTCGCGCGGCTCTTCGACAAGCTCGGCGCAAAACGGCGCACGGACGCGATCCACAAGGCGCGGGAACTCGGCATTGTGCGTTGAGGGCGCGCGTTTTCGGGTGATTTCGCCCGAATCACCCTTTTTTACGATGGCTTGCGGGGGCCGGGGTCGCCGAAACTCGGGCCCCGATCGATTCAACAGGAGCGTCTCAATGCAACGAACGATTTTGACCTACGGTACGGTCGCAGGCCTGATCGTCGGAATACCGATGTCTGCGATGACGGTCGCGATGCGCGACCATCCGCCGCTCGCCTACAGCATGGTGATCGGCTATCTGACCATGCTGATCGCGCTCAGCACGGTTTTCGCGGCGATCAAGCGGCGCCGCGATTTGGAGTTGGGCGGTGTCATCAAGTTCTGGCCGGCGTTCGGATTGGGACTCGGCATCAGTTTCGTCGCGGGCTTGATCTACGTCGCGGCATGGGAGGCTTCGGTCGCCTATACGCACATGGATTTCGCCGGCAGCTATGCGCGAACGGTGATCGCGGAGCAAAGAGCCCACGGCGCCACCCCGGAGGCCTTGGCCAAATTGACCGCCGACATGGACCGGTTCAAGGTCCAATACGCGAATCCGCTCTACCGCTTGCCGATGACGTTCGCCGAGATCTTTCCGGTCGGCGTGCTCGTGTCCCTGGTATCGGCCGGACTGCTGCGCAACAGCCGCTTCTTGCCCGCGCGACGCGCTTAGCGCGGCCGATGCAGAAAGGTGCGGGCGCGCAGGATCTCGGCGAGGTCGACGGGCGCCTGCATCTGGCGAATCGCGGCCTGCCAACGTTCCGCGCCGCCCGCACAGAGCTTGCCGATGACCTCGCTCGAGGCCTGCCAGCTCTGGAACAGCTTCTCGACGCCGCTTGCGAGCAGCGCTTCGCCGAGCTGCAGCTGATCGAACGGATTGTCGAGCGAGTGATTCATGGGCAAGAGTGTAGAGCGGGCGCATGAAACGGCGCAATTGTCGGCGGATTCAGACAGCGCCGCACAGCGGCGTCCGCGGCGGGCAGCGCGGGAAGAATGCGGCATAATTGTGCGCATCGAGCCGTCGGGTCGGGCCGGCGGCCTGCAATGAATCGGCGATTCTTTGGGGAGTCTGGCAATGCAAAGCTTCGGCGCGGGGATTGTCGCGGTCTCGCTCGGCGGGCTGCTCGCGTTCGGTGCCGCCCGCGCCGAGACGAGTCCATCACCCGGCCTGACTCAGGAGCCGAGGCTCTACGTCGTCGGTTATGCACATCTCGACACCGAGTGGCGCTGGGAATATCCGCAGGTCATCGACGAATATTTGCGCAAGACCCTGGAGGAGAATTTCAAGCTCTTCGAGCGATATCCCCATTACGTTTTCAATTTCAGCGGCGCGAACCGCTATCGCCTCATCAAGGAATATTTTCCGGCCGATTTCGCGAAGCTCAAGCAATACGTCAGCGCCGGCCGCTGGTTTCCGGCGGGCTCTTCGATGGAGGAGGGCGACGTGAACGCGCCGAGCGCCGAGGGCATCATCCGGCAAGTTCTCTATGGGAATCAGTGGTTTCGCCGCGAGCTCGGCCGCGACAGCGCCGAATACATGCTGCCCGACTGCTTCGGATTTCCGGCCTCGCTGCCGACCATTCTCGCGCATTCCGGCGTCAAGGGATTCTCGACCCAGAAGCTCGTCTGGGGCTCGTCGGCCGATGCGGGCGGCCCGGAATCCGCGGAAGCAACGCCCGAGGGCACGCCATTCAATGTCGGTGTGTGGGTCGGGCCGGACGGCGAGAGTGTGTTGGCGGCCTTGAACCCCGGCGACTACAGCCATGGTATCTACACCGACCTCTCCAAGCCCTTGCCACCGCCGGCCGCGAACACCGAGCTCGAGGGCCTCGAGCGGCGCATCGACAGCAGAATCTCGTCGCTGCGCAAACTGCTCGACGACGCCGACCGCAACCGGCAGACCGCCGATCCGCTCGTGATCCAGGAATTCGACGAACTGCGCAGCGAGCAGAAGGCCTATGCGAAAGTCGAGCAGGATCGGCTGCAGCGGCGCCTGCAGACTGACTGGGCCGCGCGGGTCGAACGCAACGGCCAGGCCACCGGCCTCTTCGCCGATTATCATTATTTCGGCACGGGCGATATCGGTGGGGCGCCGGACGAGGAATCGATCAAACGTCTCGAGGCGATCGTCAGCAAGGGAACCGCGAGCCTCGTGCCGCCGGACGCGGCGTACCTGCCGCAGCGAGCGGCCGTGCCGCAGGTGCCTGCATCGCCGCCCGTGCCGGTGGGGGACGGCCCGGTTCACGTGATATCCGCGAACGCCGAGCAGATGTTCCTCGCGATCACGCCCGCCGAGCGCGCCGCGCTTCCGCGCTACAGCGGCGAGATGGAGCTCACCAACCATTCGGCGGGATCGCTGACCTCGCAGGCTTATCAAAAGCGCTGGATCCGGAAGCAGGAGCTGCTGGCCGACGCCGCTGAAAAGGCCTCGCTCGCAGCGGTTTGGCTCGGCGCGCGCGAGTATCCTCTGCAGCGGCTCAATGACGCCTGGACACTGGCGATGGGCGGTCATTTTCACGATATCGCGGCCGGAACCGCGAGTCCGAAATCCTATGAGTTCGCCTGGAACGACGACGTGATCGCGATGAATCAATTCGCCGGCGTGCTCACCGACGCGACCGAGGCCGTCGCCGCGGCTCTCGACACGCAGACCAATGGCATACCGCTACTGGTTTTCAACCCGCTGAACCTCGAGCGCGAGGAGGTCGTGGAGGCGAACGTGACGTTCCCTGGAGGCGCTCGCAAGTCCGTGCACGTGACCGGCCCCGATGGAAAAAGCCTGCCCGCACAAGTCGAGGGCGGCCGGGTGCTGTTCGTCGCGAAGGCGCCATCCGTGGGCTTCGCGGTCTACGATGTGCAGCCGGGCGCGGTCGAGGAGCGGGCCGACTCAGCGCTGCAAGTGTCCGAGAGTTCGCTGTCCAACCAGTATTACCGCGTGCGCTTGGACGGCAATGGCGACATCGCGAGCATCTTCGACAAGACGATCGGCAAGGAACTGCTGTCGGCGCCTGCGCGTCTCGCGATTTCCTACGACAATCCTGAGCGATGGCCCGCGTGGAACATGGACTTCGACCAAGAGCAGGGGGCACCGGTCGCCTTTGTCGGCGGTCCGGCGCACATTCGGGTCGTGGAACGCGGTCCGGTCCGCGTCGCCGTCGAGGTCGCGCGCGAGACCGCCGGATCGCGCTTCGTGCAAACGATCCGACTCGCCGCGGGCGATGCCGGAAAACGCCTCGAGATCGCCAACGCGATCGATTGGAACACCAAGGAGTCCAATCTCAAGGCGACATTCCCGTTGACCGCATCGAATCGCTTGGCGACCTATAACTGGGACATCGGCACGATCGAGCGACCCAGCGCCGAGCCGAAGATGTTCGAGGTGCCGACGCATCAATGGATCGACTTGACCGACGTCGGCGGTGAGTTCGGCGCGACGATCCTCACCGACTGCAAGAACGGATCGGATAAGCCCGACGACCATACGATCCGCCTGACGCTGCTGCGTACGCCCGGCACGCGCGGCGGCTATCCGGACCAGGCTACGCAGGATCTCGGGCACCACGAATTCGTCTATGGAATTGCGGGCCATGCGGCCGGCTGGCGCAAGGCCGAGACCGATTGGCAGGGTCAGCGCCTCAACGATCCGCTGGTCGCCTTCGAAGCGCCGAAGCATGCGGGCGTCATGGGCCGCGAGTTCTCGCTGCTCAAGATCAACAATCCGCGGATTCGGGTTCTCGCGCTCAAGGAAGCCGAAGCCGGCGACGCCGTGATCGTGCGCATGGTGGAACTCGACGGCAAGCCGCAGGCGAATGTGCGGCTGCGCTTCGCTGCTCCGATCGAGACGGCGCGCGAAGTCAATGGCCAGGAGCGCCCGCTCGGCGGCGCCGGCGTCGTCGTGGACGGAGCGCTCGTCACCTCATTCTCGGCGTTTCAGCCGCGCAGCTTCGCCGTGACCTTGGGGCCGTCGCCGACGCGGCTGCCGCGCGCGCACTCCGCGCCCGTGGCCCTGCACTACGACGTCGCGGTGGCGAGCGCGGTCGGCGCGGCATCAGCCGGCGGATTCGACGGCGCCGGCAATGCGCTGCCGGCCGAAATGTTGCCGACGCAGATCCGCTACAACGGCGTCGTGTTCAATCTCGCGACGCAGCCAGCCGGCACGCCCAATGCGTTGACCCCCAAGGGCCAATCGATCGAACTGCCCGCCGGAAATTATCGCCGCGCCTACCTGCTCGCCGCCGCGGCGGACGGCGACCAACGGGCAGTTTTTGAAGCCGGCGGCCTCAAGTTCAGCCTCGATATCCAGAACTGGAGCGGCTTCATCGGCCAATGGGATGACCGGCAGTGGACCTCGCAAGACACGTCGAAGGACGATTATGGAGACATGGTCGGAATCAAGCCCGGCTACATCAAGCGTGCGAATCTCGCGTGGTACAGCTCGCATCACCATGATGCGGCCGGGCACAACGTGCCGTATCGCTACTCTTATTTGTTCGCCTATCCGATCCAGCTGCCGCCCGGCGTGCACAGCATCCAGCTGCCCGACAACGCCAAGCTGCGTATCCTCGCGATTTCCGTCAGCGATGAGCCGCCGCCGGTGAAGCCTGCGCAGGCGCTCTACGACGTGCTGCCGACGCCACCGGCCGGAGGTTGATCGGACCGCGCCCGCCCGCAATACCCGTGCCGCGATTCCATGCGGTCGCGATAGCGCTCACGCTCCTCGGGCGTCAACTGCTGCCAGCGTTCCTGCATGCGCGCCCGCCAATGCCACCCGCCGCGTCCGCGTCCGCGCAGTCCTCCGAACAAGATGCGTGACAGGACCAGCAGCGCCAACGCCTGCAGATAGGTGATCGCATGCAGGCTCGTGACGCCCGGAATCACCGCGTTCCACAGCGACATCACGACAAAACCCAGCAACCCGATCGCCAATGCGGCGAAGGCTGCGAACTTCAGTCCTCTGGCGATCCAAAAACGCTTCATTGCAATCTCCTCAGTGGTCGAATTCCGAATGTATCTCGCGCAAGCGCTGCCGCAGATGGCGAACCGCGGCGTGTTTGCGCCCGAGCAGCGTGTTCACACTGCTGCCGCTCTGCGCAGCGAGTTCCTTGAAGCTGCGGCCCTCGAGTTCGTGCGCGACGAAAATCTCGCGCTGTTCCGGGGACAGGTCGGAGAGCGCGCGCAACAATTCATCCGCGAGCATCGCGCGCAGGTAAGCGGCCTCGGGGCCGGCGCCCGGCGGCGCCGTCCACGGCTCGGAGTCCCCCGTGCCGGCGAAATCCGCCTCCTCGTCGTGCGGCATCACGGCTGCGCGCGGTTGCGCATATCGCGACCGCTCGCGAAATCGGTCGATGATGCGGTTGCGCGCGACCCGCAGCAGCCAGGCCGCGAGATGCTCGATGGGTTCCATGAGCCGATAGGCGCAAATCAGTTGGACAAACGTGTCCTGCACGATGTCTTCGGCCTCGCTGAGGTCGGCAACCTGGGCCTTGACGAATGCCCGCAGCCTCGGTCCCTGCGCGGCGATCACAGCGGCGATTCGATCGTTGTCCGTGATCGCGGAACCCGAAATCGCGGTTGCGTGGCTCATAGGCTGATAGACGGTCGAGGCATGAAAATATTGTCTGCGAGGCAAGCGGCTGCCAAGCGAACAATTGGTGGCGGCATCGCCTTAATCAAGGGAAGGCTCCCCGGCGACCGGAATGCGGGCGCGGTTGCGTCCGGCCCCTTCGCCGCACTTTACAAATCTTTACTCGCCGCACAAACGGCGCTAACAGCCGCAGCGCATGCTTTGCATCGTGTTCTCCACCACCGATGCAAAGGATATCTCATGAATAGCAACTCCCCGAATGACCCGGCCGCAACATCCGCGCGCCGTTCCATTCTCAATCGTACGACGCTGATTGCCTTTTTTGCGGGCGGCGCGTTGGCGGCCGGTATCGCTGCGTTCGCCGCCGGGACGGAAATGAGCGGCTGGCACCACGGCATGTTCATGGGCGGCACGCAAAGCGCCGCGGACATCTCCGCCCACGTCGACCATGTACTGAAGCACTTCTATGTCGAGATCGACGCGACCGACGCGCAAAAGGCGCAAATCGGCCCGCTCGTGCAGCAGGCGGTCAGCGACTTGCTGCCGCTGCGCGCGCAGCTGCAGGCGGCGCACACCGAAGTCATGGGTGCTCTGACCCAAGCGACGATCGATCGCGCGGCGCTCGAAAGCGCACGAACCGCTCATCTGCAGGTGGCGGACCAGGCTTCCAAGCGCTTCACGCAACTGATCGCCGACGTCGGCGATTTGCTGACCCCGGCACAGCGCGCCGCGTTCGCCGCGCATCTCCAAACGATGCACGGCATGGGCGCGTCCCACGGCATGGGCGGCTCCTGATCGCGCTGGCCAAAGCAGCCCGCGGCCTCTAGAGTCGCGCCTGAGATGGTAGAGCGCATCCTCCTTGTCGAAGACGATCCCCGCCTGGCCGATATGCTCTCGGAGTATCTCGGTCAGGCGGGCTTTGAGGTTGCCGTTGCGGCGCTCGGCGCAACGGCGCTCGAGCGCCTGTCGAGCGAGCTGTTCGATGCCGTGGTGCTCGACTTGATGTTGCCGGACATGGACGGCCTGCAGGTTTGCCGTGAGCTGCGCTCGACCAACGATCTGCCGGTGCTGATGCTGACGGCTCGCGGAGATGCGGTCGACCGCATCGTCGGCCTCGAACTCGGCGCCGACGATTATCTGCCGAAACCGTTTGAGCCGCGCGAGCTGCTTGCACGGTTGCGCGCGATCCTGCGGCGCCGGATGCCGGGTTCGTCCGCGAACGACCGGGCGCTGCATTTCGGGCGGCTCGAGATCGACCCGGCGGCTCGCGCGGCGCGACTCGACGGCGTGCTGTGCGAATTGACGAATTACCAATTCGAATTGCTCACGACGCTCGCCAAGCACGCCGGGCGAGTGCTGTCGCGCGAAGCGCTCATGGATCTCATGAAGGGCGAGGAACTCGAATCCTTCGACCGGTCGATCGACGTGCACATATCGCGGATCAGAGCCGCGATCGAGGACAACCCGAAGAAGCCGCGCCGCATCATCACGGTGCGAGCCGCCGGCTACGTGTTCGCGAAGGCGCAGGACTGATGCTGCGTCTGTACTTGCGCCTCTATCTCGCGCTGATCGCGAGCCTCGTCGCGTTCGGAGTCGCCACCGCGGTGGTCTGGCATATCGTCGGCGGCCCCATGGAGCAGGCCGGGACGAGTCTCGGTCGGCTCGTGCAGAACGTGCTGCCGCCGCCGCAAGCGCCGCAGCCCGAGCAGCAGGAGGCGCTGCGCCGTCTGGCCGCGGGCCTCAACGCCGATGTTACGCTGCTCGCAATGGACGGAACCGTGATCGCCGCAATCGGACCACCGCTCACGGCGCCAGCCCCTCGATCGCATCGCACGCTGATTTTGCCGCGTTGGCAGGCGGAACCGGTGACGGCGATCTATCTTGCCGACGGACGCCGGCTCATTGCGAGCGTTCCGATCGGACTCGCAAACTTCCGGCAATTCCTGCACGTGGTGCTGCTGCTGCTGGTGCTGGCGATCGGAGTCGCGGCCTTCCCCATCGTACGGCGCCTCACGCGCGGCCTCGAGCGCCTGCAGCGCGGCGTTGAATCCCTCGGTGCCGGCGATTTGAGTGCGCGCGTCAAGGTCGAAGGCCGCGACGAGGTCGCGCGGCTCGCGGCGAGCTTCAATCGCGCGGCGAGCCAAATCGAACAGCTCGTCGGTGCCCATCGCACGCTGCTCGCCAACACGTCGCACGAACTGCGCACGCCGCTTACTCGAATACGTCTCGCGCTGGACCTCATGAAAGGCTCCGCTGACGAAAAAACCAAGGCCGGCATCGAGCGGGACATCGCGGAGCTCGACGGACTCGTCGACGAGATTTTGCTTGCGAGCCGCCTCGACGCCGTCAGCACGCTCGAGGTCACCGAGGACGTCGACCTGTTGGCGCTTGCGGCGGAAGAATGCGCGCGCTACGACGACGTTCATCTCGAAGGCACGCCGGTCAAGATCTGCGGTGATCCCCGGCTGCTGCGCCGGCTGCTGCGCAACCTGCTCGAAAACGCCAAACGACACGGCGTGCCGCCGACGCAAGTGCGCATCGACGCCGGGCCCGGCACCGCAATCGTCACCGTCTCGGACGCAGGACCCGGACCTGCGGCGGCGGAATACGAACAAGTGTTCGTGCCGTTTCATCGCCACCTCGACGGGCGCAGCCACGCCGGCAGCGGCCTCGGCCTGTCGCTCGTGCGGCAGATCGCGAGGCGCCACGGCGGCGATGCGCGCTGCGTGCCGATCGACGAACGGCGCGCCGGGTTTGTCATCACGCTCGCACGCTAGGATCCGAGTCTTCGATCGCCAGCGCGAGCGTCTCGTCGAAACTCGCGGCGGAGGCGCGCATCCGCAGGATCTCTTCGCGACTCCAGATGCGCCGCAGCCGGCCGTCGATCAGCAGGCCGGCGCGATCCGCGTAATGTTCGACGATGTCGATCGCATGGGTCGCGAGCAGCAAGCTGCTGCCCCGCAGTTCGAGGCGGGAACGCAGATGCCGCTTTACGACGAGCGCGCTGGCCGGGTCCAGGCCGTTGAAGGCCTCGTCGAGGACGATCAATCGTGGGTCGCCGAGCAGACTCAGCAACACCGCGAGCTTCTGCCGAGTCCCGAGGGACAAGGTATCGACGAACGATTCCAGGTACGGCATGAAACGCAATTCATCGGCGAGCTGCAGGATATCCTCGCCGAGCGCCGCGAGACGCTTGGCGCCCGCATGGATCTCGAGACACTGGCGCGCCGTCAGCAGTCCCGGCAGGCTTTCTGGATGGCAGCCGTAGCCGATCCGCTGCTTGGCCTGCATCGGGTCATCGAAGAGCGAGTGGCCTGCGATCCGGATCACTCCGGCCGCCGGCTCGTGCCGACCCACGACACAGTCGAGCAGCGTGGATTTTCCGCAGCCGTTGGGACCCATCAGCACGAACCACTCGCCGGGAGCGATCGACAACGAGACGCCGTCGATGACGACCCGGGTGCCGTACCCGGCACGCAGGCCGTCGATCGTCAAGTGCGCGTCGCTCATCGCCGGTTCGTCGCACCGTGGCGAATCGCGGCGAGACATCCGCCCACGGCGATCGACGACGCCGCGATCATCAACGTGAGTCCGGTCTGCGCCGACGCCACGATCGAAGCGCCCATCACCCAGAGCAGCCACGCCGCCGTGAGCGCGAGCGCCACGATCGCCGCGAGCGGCCGGCCCAGGAGATGTCGCGCCAAGAGAACCGCGGGCAGCGGCAATGGTTGCAGCCAGCGCCGGCTCGCGATGCCGACCGAAACGATCGCGACGAGCAGCTGGATCAGCGCGCCCACGGCGGCACTGATGCCGACCACGAGCAAGCCCGTTGCGGCCGACGTGCCCATGGGCATCGCAAGCAGCACCGGAATGACGGCCCTCGCGACGACTCTTGGGCGCGCACTCGCCAATACCCGGCGAATCGGCCAATGACCCAGGGCCGCGAACGATGCGGCCGGCGCCCCGCGTCCCGCGATACGCCGATGCGGGACATAGCGCGACCCGGGCGGCAGTTGGATGTCCTTCGGCAGCGGTGCGAGCAAGCCGACCAGCATGCCGGCAGCGAGCCCCGCGCTCAGGGCTAGCCACACCGCGGCGATCTGCACCATCGCGACGCCGGACCGGTCGCCGATGATCGCGCCGGCCGCCGCGAACCCCGCCGCCGATAGAACGGTGATCAGGCTCGCCGGCGACGTCTCGATGATCGCACGTTCGAAGCGCATCGCAGCCATCGGCACCGGCAGCGCCGCAAGCCACGATTGCAGCGCCGCGGCGCGACTCGCGGCGCGACGACGTGAGACGAGCAAAGCGGCGACGGCGGCGCCGACGGCGGCGAGCAGCAGCCGATGCCCATACCACGCGAGCAATGTTGCTGCGACGACGCCATCCCAATGCCGCAATGCGAGGAGCGCCGCGAACAACACGGCGATCGCGCCGGCAGCGAGAGCCCCCCATACTTGCCGAGATCGGCGCCGCCCGCGATTGGTCGACGCCAAATGGGCGGCGCGCAATCGAGGCATGCTGCAGGAGCAGAGCGGTCCCGGCCGTTCGGTGCGCATCGTCACCGCATGCCGGCCCAGAGTCGATCTCCGGCCTGGGCGATGACGACGCCGATCACCATGATCAGGAGTCCCACGGCACGCATCATCGTGACGGGCCGCGGTGCGGCCCCCGCCAATGCAAAATGATCGATGACGGCCGAGGTCAGCAGCTGCGCGGTCACGGCAAAGAGGATGGCGTTGCCGACGCCGAAGCGCGGCGAGAGAAAGGTAATGCTGAGAATATAGAACGCGACGATCAGTCCGCCCGCGTAGTTGGCGGGCGCCGCGCCCGCGAGGGCTCGCAGCGAAGGAATCGGCGCCGGCGTCGCTGCGGCGAGCAGCAGCGCTGCCGTCAATCCGGTCGCGAACAGCAGCACCGTCGCCTGAATCGTGCCGCCGGCTGCGCGCGCGAGCCCGGCATTGAGAATCGCCATCAGCGGGATCAACGCGCCGGCAGCCATCGCCCACGCCGCATATGCAATCGTCGACATCGTTGCGCTCCTATCGCGAGTCAAGTGCCGGATCCGGCGGGATGACGGGCAGTATCACGTGCGAGGCGTGATCGCGATCCAGGAACACGCGATTCGTCGCGATGCGCCAGTGCGTCGCCTTGCCCTCGGGCTCGCCGGTGTTGGAATTCAGATCGAAGTGCGGAAAGTTGCTCGACGAGACATCGAGTCGGATCCGATGGCCGGCCTTGAACAGATTCGAGGTCGGGAACGCGTCGACTCGAATCCGGTAGACCTTGCCGGGCTGCATGAGCGCAGGTTCGCTCCAGGAGTCCCGGTAGCGGCAGCGCAGAATCCCGTCGGTGAGATTCATCGCGTAGCCGTCCGGATAGTCCGCGTTCGGCGGGTAGAGATCGATCAGTTTGATCGTGAAATCCGTATCCGGCGCGTCGGAGGCGATCCACAGTTCCGCCGAAACCGGCCCCGTGAGCTCCAGATCCGCGCCGAGCGGTGCGGTCATGAACACCAGCACGTCGTCGCGCTGATCGAGCGCCCGGTAGGGTGCGCGGCAGCCAAAGAATTGCGCTGCTTCGCGCTGATCGAACGCGCCGCCGACCATGATTGGCTGACCCGAGGTGATGGTGCCTCCGATCGTCGGCACCGGTGCCGATGGATCGTAGCGGAACTGTTGCGGCATGCCGTGTGCGGACGGAACCGACTCGGACAGGCTGCCGTCGGGGTGCAGATAGAAGCGCGTCGCGCGCGTTCTCGCGAGCGGCCAGGTGGATTCGGCGCGCCAGCAGCCGCCGTGATCGAGACGGCCCTCGGCATTGCGCCGGCCGCTGCCGCCTCCCATCACGAATAGTCGCACGCTCGGCTCCTGTTCGGCTCCGGTCGGCTGATCCTTGAGAAACCGGTCGAACCAACGCAATTTGAGCGACAGGTAGCTCGCGGCGACGTGGCCCGAAAAGCTCGCCTGCGAGCCGAAGTCGACGTCGCCGGCGAAGGTTTGCTCGCGATTACCGTGCGTCCAGGGGCCCAGAATCATGTGGATCGGACCGCGCTTGGCAGCACGAAGTGCGCTGAAATTGTCGGTCACGGTGCGCGGGTACGGGTCATACCAGGATGAAATCAACAGGGTTGCCGCGTCACAGAAGGTATCGTAGTGGCCCGCGGCATAGATGCCTATCTGCTTCCAGTAGGCGTCGAAGCGGCCGTGCTCCCACTGGTCGAACACGTAGGCTTCGTAGTCCGGCACGGCCGACAGCGGCGAGGCCCCGCGCCGCCACGGCATGCGCCTGAACCAGTCGGCGAGGTCAATCGACTGCAGCGCCGCGAGCTTGCGCGGATCGGCCTTGACCTGCGGCGATTCGAGCGCTTCGTTGAAGGCCCAAGTCACTTGCTTGAGTTCGAACGCGCCGCCCTGACGAATGCCGCCCTGGTACGCATTCGAGAAGCCTCCCGAATCCATGAACATCGCTTTCACGCCGGGTGCGCCCGCGCTCGCCAGCGCTCCCTGGGTGTGCGCCGCGTAGGAGAGACCCATCGTGCCGATGCGCCCGTTGCTCCAGGCCTGCTCGAGGATCCATGCGCAGCAGTCGCTGCCGTCGGCGCCGTCGCTCAAATATTTGACATAGGCGCCTTCGGATTTGCCGCGGCCGCGGCAATCCTGAAATACGACCGCGTAGCCGCGGCTCGCAAACAGCCGCGCGACCGCGGTGCTCGCATGGCGGGTGCCGCTTTGCGACTTGCCGTACGGAGTGCGCTCGAGCAGCGACGGCACGCGCTCTGCGACGCGCTCTGTATCGCGGGCCGGCAGATAGACATCGGTTGCGAGCATCACGCCGTCGCGCATGCGCACCATGAGGTCGCGCAGCACGAGCACATCGAAGGGTCCCGGCTCCGGAGATTCGGCGAGGCACAATGCCGCGGGCGGCACTGCGAGCAATGCAGCCAACCGAAGGCATTGCATTGCAAACTCGCGTCTGTCCAGGTCGGGAGTCGGTTCGTCGGTGGGCAAGGCGGCCATGCTCGTCGAATTCTAGCGAAACACGCTCGTTCGGCGTGCGGATTTCGCGCACCGGTTGCGGTTGTTCGCTTGGACGAACAATCGTTTCGGCCTACACTCAAATCGCCGGGCCGCGCACATCGGCGGGTCGCTGCGGGGAGTAGGGCGGACGGAGTGTGAAATACGCAATCGCCATCGTGGTCGGGATCACGTGCCTGTCGATCGGCATCTACGGATGGATCGGCACGCATTCGATGTGGCGCAGCGGCGAGGCGAGGCTGCTGTTCGATTTGCGGGCGCTGTTCGGCGTCCGTGCGGCAGCCTACAATCGCGACCAGCAGCCCGCCCCATACTGGATCACCATTCTGATCAATATCTTTCTGACGACGCTTGCGACCGGCTTTGCGCTCGGCGTGCTGTTCCTCGTGACCGCGTCGGTCGCGTCCCTTTGGCTCGCGAAACCATGAACTCGAATCGTGACGGCGGAGAAATCCATGGGTAAACCGGTCGCGTTGATCGTCGGAGCCGGACCCGGGATCAGCGGTGCATTCGCCGAGGCGCTGTCGGCGGACGGCTATCGTGTCGCGCTGGCCGCGCGCAATTTGAATCGTTTGCAGCCGCTCGCGGCCGCCTTGGGAGCAACGCCGTTCGAAGCGGACGCCGCGTCGGCCGAGAGCTTGGTGCGACTGTTCGCGGGTGTGGACGAGGCGCTGGGGGCGCCCGACGTCGTACTCTTCAATCCGAGCGCGCGCATTCGCGGTGAGCTCGTGAGTTTGGATATCGCAGCGGCGGCGGCGGCGATCCAAGCCACTGCGCTCGGCGCGCTCGTCACCGCGCAGGAGGCGGCGCGCCGCATGATGATCAAGGGGAGCGGCAGCATTTTCTTCACCGGCGCGACGGCCGCCGTCAAAGGCTTCGCGCGATCGTCGGTGTTCGCGATGGGCAAGTTCGCGGTACGCGGCTTGGCGCAGAGCCTCGCGCGGGAACTCGGCCCCGCGGGGATCCATGTCGTGCATTTCGTCATCGACGGCGCGGTCGTCCGGGACACCGGCAAGGACGCAGCCTCACCGGGGGCGTTCACGCCCCAGGCAATCGCGCAGTCGTATATGGCGGCCCTGAAGCAGCCGCGCGGCGCATGGAGCTGGGAACTCGAGTTGCGCAATCACCTCGAGCCGTTCTGAGCGCGCTCAGGTCGCTTGCCGGCCGTCGAGTATTCCGTTGTAGTCATCGTTCGATGGGATGTGCGGCGCGCCCGACAGCTGCAGCTGATTGATGAAGGGCTGGTACTCGGCAACCGTGGGATTCGGGTCTTTGTTCCGGACCGGATTTGCCGATTGGGTCATGAGCCAATAGTCTGCGACGATCGAAGCCTGCTGCTCGATGTTGAAGCTCGAGAATTTCTTCGACGAACGCAGGCTGTAAGGGTATGCGGCACCGTATCCGCAGCCGAGATTGCTGAGCCACAGGCCGACCGCGCTGAACAGCACGTCCATGCGGTGATAGTACTGCCACGCATGCGTGAGCTCGTGAAAG
>CAWALM010000010.1:0-157202 GCA_963782845.1 uncultured Gammaproteobacteria bacterium
CCCCTAGCGCCTCCGGTTGACGAGGAGTGGGTTTCGGACACACATTTCCTGTCGGCCGGTAACGGCGCAGTTGCAGGCACTTCACACGTGTCCGCCTTCGCAAACCAGTTTTCCGAAGTCGCCACTATAGTTCCCGAAGCCTCCACCTGGACCATGCTCGGCATCGGATTTGCCGGGGTCGGCCTGGTCGGAATGTCCAGGCGACGCAAGGGCTCGCGCTACGCCGCGCTTTGATCCCGCGCGACTGG
Source organism: uncultured Gammaproteobacteria bacterium (assembly GCA_963782845.1). Lineage (GTDB taxonomy): Bacteria > Pseudomonadota > Gammaproteobacteria > Steroidobacterales > Steroidobacteraceae > Bog-1198. Next base: position 249 of record CAWALM010000010.1, read on the forward strand.
TTCGCTTCCGGCGAACAAACGGCCGCCTTTCGCAGGCTGTGTGAGAAGTCAGAGGCTCCGGGTTTTCGGGGCCTCTTTTTTTGTTGGCGCGAGGGGCCTGCCGCGGTTAGGCGAGCCTCGCTCGCAGGGCTCGGGCTCCGGCGAGGTTGATGGCGCGGATGATGTTGTAGGCTAGGACGCTGAGGGCTGCTTCGCCGGCGACTTTTTTGAGCCCTCGGGTTAGGAACCGGCCGCCCGCGGTCATGCGTTTGATCGTTCCGAACGGATGTTCGGCGGCGCATCGTCGCTGCCGGATCAGGCTCGGATCGGCCTTGACGCGGGTGTTCATCCGCTCGAGCGCCTCCTCGTGCTGATGACGGGTGACGAAGCGGCGTTCTGCGGTCGTGCAGCGTGACTTCAGCGGGCAGTCTGAGCAATCGCTTGCCGCATAGAGAATGAGGCGGTCGCGACGCATCATTTGTTTGCGAGCGAGGACGCGGCCGTTAGGGCAGACGTAAACATCCGCCTCGGGCTGATAGGCGAAGGCGGACCGATCGAACAGCGCGCCGTTGCCTTGACTGTTGACCGTCCGATTGGCCGGCGCGCAAGCCGTGATGTCGTCGGCCTCGCAGGCGGCGGCCCCCGCTCCGTTCGAGTAGCCGGCGTCGGCCACGACCGTCAGGCGTTCGACGCCGAGAGTTTCCTTGGCCGCCTTGGCCATCGGGTGAAGCTGGCGCGTGTCGTTCGGCTCGTTCGTCACCGCGTGATGGACGATGAGACCCGTGTCGGCGTCCACCGCCGTCTGTACGTTGTACGACGGCGGCTTCACTCCCTTGCCGTAACCCATCGGGCGCGCGTCGGCCTCGCCTTCCACCAGCGTGTTGCGCTCTTCGGCCTCGAGCGTAGCCGCCATGCGATCGGGTTCGGCGCGGCGCGCCTTGAGAGTCTCAAGCGCCGCAGCCGTCGCGTTGAGCGCCTCATCGGGCTCGCGCGCGTCGCTCTCGTCGAGACCCGCCAGATAGTCGGCAATTCGCCGGTCGAGCCGCGCCGCCTCCTCGGCGATCTCCCGCCGGCCCATGATCCGCTTCGCGCTCGCCGCAGCGCGGAACTTCGAGCCGTCGAGCGCCACAAGGCGCGCCCTGAACAACCCCTGGTCGCGGCAGAACAGCACAAAGGCGCGGCAGGCCCCGACAATCGCCGCACCGTTGTCGCGGCGAAAGTCGGCGATCGTCTTGAAGTCCGGAGCCAGCCGACGCAAAAGCCACATCAGTTCGACGTTGCGGCGGCACTCGCGCTCCAATCGCCGCGACGAGCGCACCTCGTTCAGATAGCCGTAGACATAAAGCTTCAGGAGATCGCGCGGATCGTAAGGCGGACGCCCAGTACCCGCCGGCGTAGCGCGCCAAAATCCCAGCCCCCTCACGTCGAGCCCGTCGACAAAAGCGTCGATCACCCGCACCGGCCCGTCCGCCGTTACATAGTCCTCAAGCGCCGACGGCAGAAGCGCCGCCTGACCGCGATCCTCACCCCGCACGTAGCTCATGAAAAGGGCCCAGAAGATCCAGGCAGTGACCTCGATGGACGGAGCGACGCAGCAGAATGCGGCGCTCGTCGAGCAGGCGACCGCCGCGGCGCAGGCGCTGACCGAACAGGCGATGAACCTCATGCACTTGATCGAGCGCTACCGGATCGGCGGGGAGTCGGAATCCCCGGCGCCGAGCGCTGCGCCCGCGGCGAAACCGGCCGCGAAATCGGCCGCCGCGGCGAAGAGCGCAGCGCCGCTCGAGCGGCGCACGCCCAACCGACCTTGGAGCGGCGGCGCCAAGCCGAAGGCCGCCGCAGCTGCCTCGCCTGAGCCGCGCAAGGCCGCCAACGCCGATCAGGAATGGACCGACTTCTAGAAGGATTCCGCCGATGCCCGCGCAGCATGCCCTCAGGTCAGCCAGCGATCCGCCGGCCGCGAACGCCGCGTCGGCAGGCCAGTATTTGACGTTCGGACTCGCCGGCGAACAGTTTGGAATCCCGATCCTGGCGGTGCAGGAGATCCGCGGCTGGGAGGCGGTTTCCCGCACGCCGCATGCGCCGCCGTACGTGCTCGGTGTCATGAATCTGCGCGGAGCGGTCGTGCCGGTGCTGGATTTGCGGGCGCGCCTCGGCATGCCGGTCTGCGAACGCTCCTCGACGTCGGTGGTGATCGTCGTGCGGGTCGCGGTGGCCGGGGCCGCACCGATCACGATGGGCTGTCTCGTCGACGCCGTCTCCGACGTCGTGAGCCTCGGCGCCGAGGCCGAGCGGGCGATGCCGAGCGCCTGCGGGTCGGTCGACCGCCATTTTCTCGCCGGCATCGCGACGCTCGACAAGCAGATGCTGCTGCTCATCGATCTCGAACGCCTCGTGCAGACCAGCAGTGCCGGGCCCCAATACGAAGAGAGCGCAGCCTCCCCGGCGCCGATCGGTGCGCCGGCCGCCTAGCTAGCTGGTCGGCTAGGCCCGACCAGGAATGGAACGACTTCTAGGATAAGATGAGCGGCACACCCCGCGACCCGTGCGGGGCCGGAGTGAGTCGATGCTCGTCGATGTGCTGCCGCTTGTACTGATCGCGCTCGCAATCTCCGGACTGCGGGTCGCGCAGGAGTATGAGCGCGGCGTGATCTTTCGGCTCGGGCGCTTCAAGGGGCTGCGCGGTCCCGGACTCTATTGGATCATCCCGCTCAATATCGAGCGCTCGGTGCGGATCGACGTGCGAACGCGGACCGTGTCGGCGGAGCAGCAGGAAACGATCACGCGCGACAGCGTCACGATCAAGGTCAATGCGGTGCTGTGGTATCGAATCGTCGATGCGGCCAAATCGGTGATCGCGGTCACGGATGCGCCGGCGGCGGTTTATCAGCTTGCGTTGACCGGGCTGCGCAACATTATCGGCCAGCACGATCTCGATGAGGTCTTGCAGGAGCGCAACAAGATCAACGACCTGCTACGGCAATTCATCGCTGGTTCCACCGCGGACTGGGGCCTCGAAGTGCAGCGCTTCGAAATGAAGGACGTCGAGCTGCCCGTGGCGATGCAGCAGGTCATGGCGATGCAGGCCGAGGCGATACGCGAAAAGCGCGCGCGCATCATCAAGGCGGAGGCCGAATTGGAAGCCTCGGTGAAGCTCTCGGCCGCGGCTGCGCAAATCGCCGCGAACCCGGCCGCCTTGGAGCTGCGGCGCATGCAGATGATCTCCGAGGTCGGCGCCGAGAACAACAGCACGACGGTCATCATGATCCCGTCGGACTTCGTGTCGCTCGCCCACAGCCTCGATGACTATTTGCGCGAGCGCACGAACAGCGCGGGATCGACCCAGGTGTGATTCAGGCTGAGGCCCCAGTGCAAATGGGGCCCGGTCGCGCGCCCGGTCATGCCGACCGCGCCGATGCGCGCACCGGCCGCAACGCGCTCGCCGGGCTTCACGTCGACGGCGCTCAAATGGCAGTACATGCTGATGAAGCCGCGCCCGTGATCGAGGAACACCGTATTGCCGTTGAAGAAATAGTCGCCGACCTCGACCACCACGCCGGCCGCGGGCGCGAGCACCGCGGTGCCGTTCGCCGCGGCGATATCCATTCCCGTGTGCGGACTGCGCGCCTCGCCGTTGAAAATCCTGCGCGAGCCGTAGGAGCTGCTGCGCGCGCCCGGGACCGGCGCATCGAACTGCAGAGCGTCGGGCTGGCGGTCGGTCCACCGACCGAGCACCTCGTCGATGCGTGCGCGCTCGCGCTCGAAGCGCGCAAGGTCCCGCTTGGAGAGATTCACTTGGCCCGGTGGCACCGTCAGCGATTGCGTCGGGTATTCCTTGGATCCGACCGAGAACTCGACACTCTGCGAGCCGCCGTTGCGCTTGATCGTGACCGTGCGCGGGCCGGCCTGCGCCGACAGCGGTATGCCGATGATCGCGATCCAGTCGGCGCCGTCCCGAACGGCGAGGCCGCGATGCCCGCCGACATCGATTTCGGGGGTCGCCGCCGCGCCCGGCGCCGAGTCGCCGTCCGCGGCCAGCCGGATGATCTTGATTCCGCCGGGCACCGGCTCTTCGGTGGGCAGCGACATCGCTGCGGCAAACGCCGGCATTAGGCAAAGGCCCGCGATCATGCGCAGCCTCACGAGGCCGGCCCTTCGACCTTGGCGCGCAGCGTACCGACGGCGAGCCGCGCTTCGATGATCGTGCCCGGCGGCGCCAGCTCGGCGTTGCGCAGAATCGCACCGCCGTCGCGGCTCACGATCGCGTAGCCGCGATCCAAGGTGGCCAGCGGGCTCACCGCCTGCAATGTGCGTATCAACGGCATCAGCCGCTCGCGCGCGCTTCGCAACTGCTGCAGTTCCGCGGCATTGAGGCGCGCCAGCAGCGACTGATGGCGTTGTGCAGCCTCGCGAACCCGCGCAATCGGACTCAGCTGCCACAGCAGGCTGCGCTGCTCGACGAAGTCCGCGCGCAGTTCGGTCAAGCGTTGTCGCATGCCGCGCATCAGCCGATCCTCGAGGTCGTCGAGACTCTGCATTTGCTGCGTGAGGCGCGCGACCGGACTCACGAGCGCGGCGCGTCCGGTCAGCCAGCGCAGGCGTTCGCGCCGATCGTCGAGCCCGCGGCGCAAGGATTGCTGCAGCCTCGCGGCGAGGGTGCGAATCGTCTTGAGCCATTCTTGGGAATCCGGAACCACGAGTTCAGCCGCGGCCGACGGAGTGGGTGCGCGCACGTCCGCCGCGAAATCGGCGATCGTAAAGTCGACTTCGTGGCCGACGCCGCTGATGATCGGGATCGGCGAGGCGACGATAGCGCGCGCCAGCGCCTCGTCGTTGAACGCCCACAAATCCTCGAGGGAACCGCCGCCGCGAGCGAGGATCAGCACGTCGCACTCGCCGCGCCGGCCCGCGAGCGCGACCGCCGCCGCGATTTCGGCCGCGGCCTGCGCCCCTTGCACCGGGACCGGGTAGATCAGTACACGAGCCGCCGGAAAGCGTCGGGCGAGCACGTGCAGAATGTCGCGGATCGCCGCCCCGCTCGGCGAGGTGATCACGCCGATCCGCATCGGCAGCGGCGGCAGCGGCCGCTTGCGTTCGGCCGCGAACAAGCCCTCCGCCGCGAGCTTGGCGGTTAGCTCCTCGAACTGGCGCTTGAGGGCGCCGAGGCCCGCATCCTCCATGTGGTCGACGAGCAGCTGAAACTCGCCGCGCGGCTCGTATAGCCCGATTCGGGCGCGCACGAGGACCTTTTGGCCGTCCCGCGGCGTGAATGCCGCGAGCATATTTCGCTGTCGGAACATCGCGCAGCGCACCTGCGCAGTCGCGTCTTTGAGCGAGAAATACCAGTGTCCCGAGGCGGGCCGCGCGAAATTCGAGATTTCCGCTTCGAGCCAGAGGCTGCCGAAACCGCGCTCCAGCAGGACCCGGACCTCGCGATTGAGTCGCGAGACACTGTAGACATCCCGGGCCGTCCGGGAGCCGGGATCGAACGCGGGCGGGGCGTCGCTTGGGGGTATCTGCATCGGCCTCATGATACTGCGGTTTACCGCACGCCAGGCGCAAGGTAGAATGCGCCGCCTCTTAGACGAACCTGCGTGAACGCTACCCCTATGCGTATTCTTGAAGAGGCCCTTACTTTCGATGACGTGCTGTTGGTGCCTGCCTATTCGGAGGTGCTGCCGCGCGAAGTTTCCTTGAGTTCGCAGCTGACGCGTCAAATCCGCGTCAATTTGCCGCTGATGTCCGCCGCCATGGACACGGTGACCGAGGCGCGACTCGCGATCACGATCGCCCAAGAGGGCGGCATCGGGATCATCCACAAAAACATGTCGATCGAGCATCAGTCGCGCCAGGTCGGCCGCGTCAAGAAGTTCGAAAGCGGGGTCATCACCGACCCGATCTCCGTCAATCCCGATATGACGATCCGCCAGGTCATCGAGCTCACGCGCGCCAAGAACATATCCGGCGTACCCGTGGTGCTCGGCACCAAGGTGGTCGGGATCGTCACGCATCGCGATCTGCGCTTCGAGACCAAGCTCGACGCCCCCGTCTCCTCGGTGATGACGCCGAAAGAGCGACTCATCACCGTGCGGGAAAATGCGCCGAAGGACGAGGTGCTCGCGCTGCTGCACAAGTACCGCATCGAAAAGGTGTTGGTGGTCGCGGGCGACCATGAATTGAAGGGCATGATCACCGTCAAGGATTTTCAAAAGGCCACGGAATTTCCGAATGCCTGCAAGGATGCGGTCGGCAGCCTGCGCGTCGGCGCGGCGGTCGGCACCGCGCCGGACACCATGGACCGTGTCGCGGCCTTGCGCGAGGCGGGCGTCGATGTGATCGTGGTCGACACCTCACACGGGCATTCGCGCGGCGTGCTCGAGACGGTCGCCAAGATCAGGGCGAGATATCCTGATTTGCAGATCATCGGCGGCAACATCGTGACCGCCGAAGCGGCGCTCGATCTCGTGAGGCACGGCGCGGACGCGGTCAAGGTCGGCATCGGCCCCGGGTCGATTTGCACGACCCGCGTGGTTGCGGGCGTCGGCGTACCGCAAATCAGCGCGATCTCGCGCGTCGCGAAAGCGCTCGAGGGCACGGGCGTCCCGATCATCGGCGACGGCGGCATTCGCTACTCCGGCGATATCGCCAAGGCGCTCGCCGCCGGCGCGCACACGGTGATGATCGGCGGCTTGTTCGCTGGCACCGAAGAGTCGCCCGGCGAGGTCGAGCTGTATCAAGGCGGCTCGTACAAGGCCTATCGGGGCATGGGATCGATCGGCGCGATGGCGCAGTCGCACGGCTCTAGCGACCGCTATTTCCAGGACACCACGAGCGAACTCGAGAAACTCGTACCCGAGGGCATCGAAGGCCGCGTCGCCTACAAGGGCAGCCTGGTCGCGATCCTGCACCAGCTGTCCGGCGGCCTGCGAGCGGCGATGGGATATACCGGCAGCAGCAGCATCGAAGAGATGCGAACCCGGCCCCAGTTCGTGCGCATCACCAACGCCGGCGTTCGCGAGAGCCACGTGCACGACGTGACGATCACCAAAGAAGCGCCCAACTACCGGATTGGTTGATGCCCGATATTCATGCCGATCGGATTCTGATCCTCGACTTCGGTTCACAATACACGCAGCTGATCGCGCGCCGCGTACGCGAATTGGGCGTCTACTGCGAGATTTTCGCCTGGGATGCGGATGCCGCCGAGATTCGCGCATTTGCTCCGAAAGCGGTGATCCTGTCCGGCAGCCCCGAATCGGTTTATGACTCGCGCGGGCCGCAGGCGCCCCGCGCAGTGTTCGACCTCGGTGTGCCCGTGCTCGGCATCTGCTACGGAATGCAGACCATGGCGGCGCAGCTCGGCGGCCGCGTGGAATCCTCGACGCATCGCGAATTCGGACATGCGCAGGTCACGCCGGCCGCGAATTCCCAGCTGCTCGACGGGCTCGAAGATCGCCGCGGCGCAGGCGGCGAACGCGTTCTCGATGTTTGGATGAGCCATGGCGACCGGGTCGTCGCGGTGCCGCCCGGATTCACGGCGGCCGCGAGCAGCGCCAATGCGCCGATCGCCGCGATGGCCGACGAAGCGCGCCGTTGGTACGCGGTGCAGTTTCATCCCGAGGTCACCCACACGCCGCAGGGGGGCGAGATCCTGCGCCGCTTCGTCCACGAAATCGCAGGATGCCGCTCGGACTGGGATACACACAACATCATCGCGGACAGCGTCGCGCGCATTCGTGAGCAGGTAGGTGCCGACAAGGTGTTGCTCGGACTTTCCGGTGGCGTCGATTCCTCGGTGCTCGCCGCGCTGCTGCACGAGGCCATCGGTTCGCAGCTCGTTTGCGTGTTCGTGGACCATGGGTTGCTGCGCGAGGGCGAGGGAGACCAGGTGATGTCGACGTTCGCCGAGCACATGGGCGTGCGCGTGATACGCGTCGATGCCGAGGCGCGCTTCCTCGAGGCGCTCGCCGGCGAAGCGGATCCCGAGAGAAAGCGCAAAATCATCGGCCGCCAGTTCATCGAGGTGTTCGACGAGGAGGCGAGCGCGCTCGCGGGCGTCGAGTGGCTCGCGCAGGGTACGATCTATCCCGACGTCATCGAGTCGGCGGGGGCCAAGACCGGCAAAGCCCACGTCATCAAGTCGCACCACAACGTCGGCGGTTTGCCTGAGCGCATGAAGCTCAAGCTCCTCGAGCCGCTGCGCGAGCTGTTCAAGGACGAAGTGCGCAAGCTCGGCGTCGAGCTCGGCTTGCCCGCTGCGATGGTCTATCGGCACCCCTTTCCGGGGCCCGGACTCGGCGTGCGGATTCTCGGCGCGATCGAGAAGCCGCATGCGGATCTATTGCGGCGCGCCGATGCGATCTTCATCGAGGAATTGCGCCGTCACGATCTCTACGACAAGGTGAGCCAGGCGTTCGCGGTGTTCCTGCCGGTCCGATCGGTCGGCGTCATGGGCGACGCGCGCCGCTACGACCACGTGATCGCGCTGCGCGCGGTCGAGACCATCGATTTCATGACGGCCCGATGGGCGCATTTGCCCTACGAATTCCTCGATCGGGTCGCGCTGCGCATCGTCAACGAGGTGCCTGGCATTTCGCGCGTCGTCTACGACATCACCGGCAAGCCTCCCGCAACGATCGAGTGGGAGTGACAAGGGTCCCGGCGGAGTTTGCCACGGTTCTCGCACAATATGGAACCCTGTAAACCAGGGCAAAACTGGCGAAAACCCCGCTCCGAAATTTCCAGGTCGATTTCGGGGCCTGGTTTCTCGAAGTGTGGCCGACAGTTGTATGTGGTAGTTTCGTCCGATGGATAAGACCATCACACGGTTCAACAGCCTGAAAGCGATGAAGTCTGACGAATATCGGGCCTGGCAGCGCTTGCCAGGATGTGAACGCATTCGCGCAGTCATGGACCTCAACCTTGACCTGTATGCAATGAAGAACCAGGCCGCTGATGCACCAAGACTTCAAAGAACTATTGTCAGCCTTCAACGCCGGACAGCTTAGATACCTGATTGTCGGCGGATACGCGGTTTCGTATCACGCCCAGCCGCGTGCGACCAAGGGCCTGGACATCTTGATCGGCGCCGATGCGGAAAACAGCAAGGCCGTATATGCCGCTCTCGCAAAGTTTGGAGCACCAATCGAAGGCTTGAGCGCCAGGGATTTCGCCGAGCCCGATAACTTCTTTCGCATGGGTACGCCGCCAGTGATGGTAGACATCATGCCGAAAATTACCGGCGTTGAATTCGAGGAGGCATGGAGCCGGCGAGTTCATGTACAAATAGACGAAAATTTGTCCGTGCCTTTTATCTCGCGACAGGATCTGGTGGTTGCCAAGCTTGCGGCTGGCCGAGCACAGGATTTGATCGATGTCGATGCTTTACGCGAAAGCAACCAGAGCCAGGAGATCGATCGGCAGCAAAGTCCCACCTTTCCCGCCAAGAGCGATCAAAATGAACTTGAGCAAATCAGGAAAGAGGGGCGCGAGGACTGGTCGAAGCAGCGACAGCAGAAGGGTTCGGAAGAGACACCGATCGGAGCGAGTTGGTCCATGCGATGACCCTGGCGGGTGTTCCTTTCGACTATGGAGAAGTGCTTCGGGTGCTCACCGAGACAGTTGCGCGTGGGGGCAGGTTCCAAGCCGAATGACGATGTCCTCCTGACGACTGGCGCATCGCCGACACGCTTCGAGGCGTTCGCTGCGAAGACCGCTTCAGCGTGGCGATCATGATTGGGGCCTTATCATTTAAATTTCAGCTGTCTCTCGAACAGATCGCATTGGGAATGGAGATTGGGAATGTCTGAGAGAAAGTACGCGATCTTCAAGCCAGTCCGCCCCTACTTCGACTTGGTTCGGGGTGCACTGGGGCAATTGGTTGACGGTGAACACTTCTTCGACTGTGTTGCCGGGGACATCGTCTACGAGGTCCTTTACGACTTCCCTGGTTGGCCGAGAGTCATCCAAGGTCGGGCGGATCTCATGGAGAGTTTCCGGGGATACGGCAAGCACATTGCCCTTCAGTCCGCCGATCATTTGATCAAACATACGACCGACGATGGTCAGGTCGTGGTCATTGAGTATGAGGTTCACGGGACAATCCTCGCGACTAACGCTGAATACAACAATAGGTTTTGCTCGATCATCAGGATCGAGAATCGACGGATCGCGCACTGGCGGGACTACATGGACTCGCTGGCCGCGTGGAACGCGCTGACCTCGAGCGCTCGCTAAGCGGCTTGGCGTGGGACAAGACCGGCAGGGGCGAGGTCTGACCGCAGCTTGTCCGTGGTGAGCTAAGGGCGCGGCGAATCGCTTGGTGGCTGATGCGTCATTAGTTGCGATACGCGCTGGTGGGCTGCCGAAGCATTCCGACCCTTACCGGATCCATCGCTCTCTATCGTCTTCAAGCGCAATTTGCTGGCGGTAGATTTGACGGCAAGTTTGGCGTAGCCTGAGAAAAAGTCTCATATTGTCAGGTGCTTATGCGTGCCGGAGACAATTGAGTGGAAGTAAATCACCCTAAGACGTCGCGGAAGGCCACATCCAATCGCGAAGCCACAGCGTCGAGATTTTTGTCGACGGTCCACAGTAAGGCTTCAGGAGTCAGAAGGACGGATGCGAGCAGCGACATATCGACTGCGCGGCAGCCCAAGTCGTGAAGTTGCTCTTTCTCTATGAGCGCAAGCGTCTCTTCGGCCGTCGCAATGGCGGATTGCTGCAGCTTTTTGAGGTAGCCGAGCGTGCGCTCACGCGGGGCCGGGGGCGTCCCACAGGCGAGTTCTAGCACGATCAGCGGATGACACAACACCCGGTCCGCTGCCAACAGCGATTGAAGTACGCCGTTGGACTTACGGAAATGAGCAACCCAGACAGACGAATCTGCGAGGATGGCAGCCAATTGTGCAACCCTATGCGGGCCGGCGACGCGGAATCATCTTCATCTTGGGGGCTTTGCCGCCGAGAGCGGAAAGTCGCTTCCCCGCTTGAACGCGGACGAAAACCTTCATTGCTTCGCGAAACAGGTCTGCCTTGTCCGTCCCCGGATCAGCGACCTCGAGGGCTCGGCGATAGAGCTCGTCATCAATGGTGACGGTGGTTCTCAAAGGGGCAAGTCCTTGCGCATCAATTGTGATGCATTATAGCATCAGACGGCGCATACGCGCCGCCCGAATTTCTACGGCGAATACGCCGAATCGTGCGGAGTTGGTACCCTCGAGCGACTCGTGCGATCCAAGGCGTTGATTTTTGTTTATGGCCTCGCATGGGAGTGACCGCTGCCGCTCGGGGATCGGTCACCCTCGATCGCTAGCCGCTCCAAGGGGCGGCCGGACCGATTTCGCGCCACGCGCCCGGTGCCATTCCGGCCAGGCTGATTTTGCCGATCGCGGCCCGCACCAGGCGCAGCGTCGGAAACCCGACCTTGGCCGTCATGCGCCGAACCTGGCGATTCTTTCCTTCTCTGATCGTGAGTTCGATCCAAGCCGTCGGGATTTTCGCGCGATGGCGGATCGGTGGATCTCGCGGCCACAGTCCCGCGGGTTCCTCGATGAGATTCGCTTTCGCGGGCAAGGTCGTAAAATCGCCGAGCGTTACGCCATTGCGCAGCTGATCCAGTGCCGCGGGAGTCGGTGAGCCTTCTACCTGCGCCCAGTAGACCTTCGCCAACTTGTGCTTCGGCTCCGCAATGCGCGCCTGCAGGACGCCGTCATCGGTCAGGAGCACGAGTCCCTCGCTGTCGGTATCGAGGCGACCGGCGGGATAGACGCCTCGGATAGCGAGGTAGTCCGCCAGCGTCTCGCGGCCCGGTTCGGGGCTGAATTTACAGGCGACGCCGAATGGCTTGTTGAAGGCGATGAGCACGCGGGCGCCGTCAGGCGAGCGCTTGCTCGATGAATCTGCGCGGCACGCGGGTGCGCGGCACCGTGTAGATCGCGCGAGTTCGAATCCTTTTTGCTGGTGCCTCGATCGGGCGCCGGCTGCGCAAACCATTCACGCACGTCGAGATCAAGTCCAACCCCGTGCATGTAGTTGAACAACGCCTTCTTGAGCGCCGCGCCAAAGATGTCATGGTCGATGCCGGTATCGTCCGTGAAATTGATGTCGTTGTTGGCGAACGTGGCATGGAGCGGAGCCGATAGGCTGACTCCGTACTGTTCCGGATGTTTTCCGACCGGCGAATGCACGGTGCAAGTGAAGCGGTGAAAGAATCCCGATTGTATGCAGTCGGCGGCGAACAACTGGCGCACGTACTCGAGAGCGTCGACGGTGTCTTGCGCGGTTTCGGTAGGGAAGCCGTACATCAAATAGGCATGCACGAGGATTCCCGCATCGGAAAAGGCGCGCGCGACCCGGGCGACCTGCTCGACCGACACACCCTTCTTCATGAGTTTGAGCAGGCGATCCGATGCCACTTCCAATCCACCGGTGACCGCGATACAGCCGCTTTCTGCAAGTAGTCGGCACAGGTCGGCGTCGAATGACTTCTCGAAGCGAATGTTGCCCCACCAGGTGATGTCGAGCTTCCGTTGTAGCAGCGCGTTCGCGAGCGATTTCAGCGCCTTGGGCGGCGCCGCCTCGTCGACGAAGTGGAATCCGGTCTGCCCGGTCTCGCGAATTAGAGACTCGATCCGAGCGACGAGCACATCGGTGGTCGCGAGGTCGTAGCGCGAGATGTAATCGAGGGTTACGTCGCAGAAGCTGCATTTCTTCCAATAGCAGCCGTGCGCGACGGTGAGCTTGTTCCAGCGGCCGTCCGACCACAGGCGGTGCATGGGATTGAGCATGTCCAATAGCGACAGATAGTCGTTCATCGGCAGGCCCGCGTACGTGGGGACACCGCATTCGGAGAAAGCGACATCGGGCTCTTTGAAGTCGACGTACTGAAGCTCGCGTGTATAGGTGCGCACCAACCGCTCGAGCGGTCGCCTGTTCTGCAGGTGTTCGACGAGCGCAAGCAGCGGACGTTCGCCGGCGTCGAGGGTGATGAAATCAAAATAATCGAAAACACGCGGCTCGTCCAAGGAGCGCAGCTCGGTATTGCAATAGCCGCCGCCCAATACCGTGACGATCGCCGGGTAAACCTGCTTGATGGTTTGCGCCACGCGAAACGCGCCATACACGTTTCCCGGAAACGGCGCGGTGACGAGCACCAGCGTCGGTTGAAACCGCGAGAGCGCATCGAGCGTGAGCCCATGAAGAAAGTCATCGACGAGGCTTCGCGGTGCGCCGAGCGCCGCCTGCAGCGGATCGAACGACGGTTGGCTCGCCGCCAGCGATTCTGCATAGCGCACGAACTCGAAGCGCGGATCGATTGCATCGCGAATGACGTCCGCGAGGTCATTAAGATAAAGGGTGGCAAGGTGCTTGCCGCGATCCTGCAGTCCGAGCGCGCCAAAGGCCCAGTCGAGCGCGTCGCCTTGGCGTTGGTGGCTGTCGATGTAGTGCTCGAGCGATGCAAAGCGTGGGCCTTCGGGCAGGTAGCGCCTCGAAGCAATACGATGGGCGAGGCTGGGATCGCGACCTTGTAAAAACCGGATGGCCGGCGAGATCGTGGTGCGGTAGCGCTCGAAGTGCTCGAGGAAGAAGCGCGTCGAGGCCATGTGTCGTTTCCGGGGCAGAGCCAGCACTTGCGCGTGAATGGCCTGTAGCCCCGCCACCGATAGCAACTTGAGCGCCAGGCCGATCGAGAGATCGGCCTGTTCCGCCATCATTGCGCGCGAGCGCAGGAACCCGGTGAGATACGCCGTCGACGGATACGGGGTGTTGAGCTGCGTCATCGGCGGAATGATCGAGAGGATTCGCAGTTCGCTCATGTGAGGAAGTATATCGCGCTGGGCCCGCAAGCCGGATTGGGATTAAGATTCGGCCATGGAATTTACCCTCGACGTCCTGCTGGTTCGCGACATACTCGCTCGGGAGCGCCTGCGTACTCGCGACGAGATTCGGGGTTCTGGAGTGCTTCGCGCGCTCGAGAGTTCTCAGCAGCGTCATGACGCTCGAATCGCGGCTGCGGCGGATTTCGGCACGCTGGCCTGCAGAGCGGGCTGCACTTGGTGCTGCTACTTCACGGTGGATGTGCGTGCCGCCGAGGTCTTCAGACTCCTCGACTTCGTCGAGGCGTCGTTCACGCCCGAACAGAAGGCCCGTGTCTTTGCAGAGGTGCGCGCGAATAGTCTGGCGCTTAGGACTCTCGCGGAGGGCGAGCGTGTTACTCGCAACCTCAAGTGCCCGTTTCTGACCGAAGGACGATGCAGCGTGTACGCGGCCCGTCCCCAGACCTGCCGCAACTATCACGCGACGAATGTAGCGGGCTGCCGCCAATCCTACGAAGAGCCCGAAAACCAGGACATCGACCCGGAATTCGCCCCCGGCGTGTACCAGGCAGGCGGTGCGCACGTCGAAGCGGTCAGCATCGCCATGCGCGACGAGGGGTACGACGTGAGTGCCTACGAGCTCAATTGTGCGCTCGACGCCGCCATTTCAGAGCCCGGCGCGCGCGAGCGCTTTGAATCCAAGCTGAAGCCATTTATCGGCCTCAGCGGCGAAGAGGTACCCGCTGAGTTCGACGATCTAGAGCCCTGAACACCGCGTACCCGCCATCGACCGCTGCAGATGCGCAACGACGGTATCGCCGACGATCAATGATGGACCGGCGATCAAGGGCGACGCGGTTGCCGGGCCGGCCGCTTGGGTCGGCGGACCGCTCTGATTTTCCCGCTGCCGCCGCCGCCGCAAAAGAATTGCTCGGCGCCGTCGGACTCGAGTCCGGAGATGCCCACCCCCGCGGGCATTTCGATCGCCTCAAGGGCGTCGCCGGTTTTCGGGTCGACGCGGCGCAAATCGCTGACGTCGCCTTCCCAGGTCGCATGCCAGAGCTCGTCGTCGACCCAAGTGACACCCGTGACGAAGCGCTTTGATTCGATCGTGCGCAGAACCTCTCCGGTCTGCGGATCGATCTGGTGAATTTTGCGATCCCGATACTGCCCCACCCAGAGAGTCCCTTCGTGCCATGCAAGTCCCGAGTCAGTGCCGTGACCCGGTGCCGGGATCGTCGCGAGTATCCGGCCGGTGTTCGGATCGATCTTCTGGATCCGATCCTCTGCAATCTGGTACAGGTGTTGGCCGTCGAAGGCGGTGCCAGCGTGCGCGGCGACCTCGATCGAGCGCGACGTTTCCCCGCTGTTCGGATCGACGGCCTTCAATGAGTCTCCGGCGGCGAACCAGATTTGCTGACCGTCATAAGTGACGCCATTCACGCGGTCGACGCCCGGGAAGGGGCCGTATTCACGGACGAGTTCGGCAGGTGATCGTTTCATGGCCTTATCCTAACCGCTCGGCAGAAAAGGCGGGAGTAACAAAGTCGTCGCGAATCCGGGCAAGGGCGGTGTCATCCAGCGACGCGCTCGTCCGCGACCCAGAGCCTGAATCTTGCCCGATGCCGCCAGGGACCCGAGCGCCCGCTGCACGGTTCGCGGGCTGGAACCGAGCGCGAGCGCAAGGGCCGAACTCGACCACGCCTCACCGTCGGCGAGCAAGGCGAGTACCGCGGCGTGCCCGGCCTCGATGGGCCGCGCAAGCACGAGAATCTCGGCTGCGCGGCGCGGCAACATCGTGAAGCCTCGCCGGGTCGCGACCACATCCGCAAGCGGCTTGAGCACTCTGCGCAGGCGCCCGATCTCGACGCGCAGCCGCGCTCGATAGGATGCATCGGCGCGCTTGGCGCGGAAGGCTGCCGCGACGAGCGCCGCCCTCGGCACGTCCGTCGGCCACGCTTCGGCGAGCAGACGCGCGAGAGTAAACAAAACCGGACGTCGAGCGAGTTCGATCGAGGTGTCGCCCTGGCAGACCCTGAAACGGCAGCCGTCGACGACGAGCGATCTCGAGGACAACAAGGCCTCAACCTCCTCGAGCCGCAGGTCGCGATGCGAGCCGTGCACGACCAGGCGTGCGGCAGGCGTAGTCAGGACGAGGCTTGCGGCCTCGACCTCCGAGGCCAGCGCGGGAATTCCCGCAACGCGAGCGGCGCGCGCCGCCCGGTCGAGCGCGGAGCGCGCCGACTGCGCGCGCAGTCGGCGCACGGCGATCCCCGCGACAATGAGCTCGTGGGCGACCCTAAGCGGCGGCGGAAGGGCGCTCGGGTCGAGTCGGCGGAGCGACCGCTCGGCCTCATCGACACGACCGATCAGCAGCAGACGCCGAATTTCGAGATACCGCGCATGGGCCGCATTGAGCCGATCGCCGTTCTGCTCGAGCAGCAGTCGCGCCGCCTCGAGTGCGCTCGGCGACCAGCCAAGGTCCCGCGAGGCAAGCGCGATTTCGGCCTCGGCGACCACACACCTGGCGCGAGACAAGGGCTCTCGCGCTCCGAAGGCGCGCGCGGCGCTGCGCATCAGGGATCTCGCCCGGGCGAGATCGCCGAGTTGCGCCATCGCGGTGCCGCGAAGCGCAAGAGCCGCCGGATCTTCGCGCAGAGCGATCCGCTTCAGCGCACTCAGCGGGTCGCCGAGCGCTAGCGCGCGCGCCGCCGCCGTGATCAACGAGTCCACTGAAATCCCGACATATTTGTCACTCCCACTCCCGGCTGCCCTGCGCCTAATCTAACTCATCATCAATCAACAGCAGGAGACCAGAGATGACTGCGCACAAAAAGGCGACACGTCAAGAGTGGTTGGCCGAGCGGCTCGCGCTGCTCGAAGCCGAGAAGGAGCTTACCCGCCGCAGCGACGAATTGGCGCAGCGGCGGCAGGCATTGCCGTGGGTACGCGTCGACAAGGACTATCGATTCGACACCGACGAAGGCGGCGCCTCGCTCGCGGACCTGTTTCGCGGGCGTTCGCAGCTGCTCGTCTATCACTTCATGTTCGGGCCCGATTACAGCGCCGGATGTCCGTCTTGTTCGATGATCGCCGACGGCTTCAACGGGTTCGCGGTGCACCTCGCGAATCATGACGTGATGCTGTCGGCGGTCTCGCGGGCGCCGCTCGCGAAGCTGCAGTCCTACAAGCGGCGCATGGGATGGACGTTCCCGTGGGCGTCGTCGTCCCGGAGCGAGTTCAATTCCGACTTCAGTGTCTCGTACTCGGCGGAAGAGCAGCGCGCGGGCGGCATCGAGTACAACTACCGGCGCGGCGGCCATGCGATGGACGCGGAGAATGCGCCGGAACCCGTGCGCGGGTTTGCCGCCATGTGCGGAACCGATGCGCCCACCTATACGCGCGATCGGCCCGGCATGAGCGCATTCATATTGGAGGGCGGAGCCGTCTATCACAGCTACTCCACTTATGCGCGCGGCCTCGATGTCCTCTGGGGCGCTTACCAGTGGCTCGACCGCGCGCCCTTGGCTCGCAACGAGGCGGGCATCTGGTGGCGGCGTCACGACGAATACCAGGAGGCTTAGCGATGTGTCCCATCTGTATCACGAGCGCGGCCCTCTCGGCCGGCGCAGCCGCCTCCGGCGCCGGCGTGATCGCCGTCGCGGCGAGCCGCTGGCGCAGGCTGCGGCGATGGTTACGCTTTCGGTCGCGAGATTGAGCGCTGCCGGAAGCGCTCGCGCTGCCTTGTCCGGCGACTTGCCAACCGCATCAATTGATGCGGTTTGCGTTGAGCTCGCAAGACGCCATGCGTTCGAGTAGCAGGCGCCGCTCCCGAGCGTTGCTGGTCAACGACGCGGCCAGGGAAAATTCCGCACGCGCCTCCTCGAGGCGGCCGAGGCGCTCCAGCAAATCGCCGCGCACGCTCGGCAGCAGGTGGTATTCGCGGAGCTGCGATTCACCGCGCAAGCCGTCGACGATCGCGAGCGCCGCCGCCGGTCCGTAGGCCATCGATACCGCGACCGCGCGATTGAGCGCCACGATCGGAGAAGCCTGGGTTTCGTGGAGCGCGTCGTAGAGCGCGACGATCTGCGGCCAGTCCGTCGCCTCGGCGGTCCGCGCCCGTGCGTGACAGGCGGCAATCGCACCCTGCAGCGTATAGGGCCCGAGCGGGCCTCCGAACTCCTCTGCGCGCTCGAGTGCCGCAAGCCCTCGGGCAATCAGCAGTTGGTCCCATTTGCTGCGATTTTGCTGCAGCAGCAGGATCGGCTCTCCCGCTGCGCCAACGCGAGCCGCGCTGCGGGATGCTTGCAGCTCCATGAGGGCCACGAGTCCGTGCACTTCGGCCTCATCCGGCGCCATTGCTGCGAGAATTCTTCCCAAACGCAGCGCTTCCTCGCAGAGTCCCGGTCGCATCCAATCGTCGCCGGACGTCGCGGCGTAGCCCTCGTTGAAAATCAGATAAATCACGGCGAGAACGGCGGCAAGGCGCGAAGCGCGCTCCGCAGGTCCCGGCACTTCGAAGGGCACGCGGGCCTCACTGAGCGTGCGCTTGGCGCGTACGATGCGTTGTTGAATCGCCGATTCGGATGTCAGGAACGCGCGTCCGATCTCCACGGGCGTCAACCCGCCCAATAGTCGCAGCGTCAGCGCCACGCGCGCCTCCATCGAGAGCACCGGATGACAGGCGACGAAGATCAGTCGCAGCAGATCGTCGGTGATGGAGTCGGGATCCTCCGCCTCGAGTTCTGGTTCGCCGATCAACTCCGGATCGTGCGGCATCGCGGCGTTCTTGCGCGCTTCCAGCTGCCGGCGCCGAAGCTGATCAATCGCTCGGTTCTTTGCGGTCGCCATGAGCCACGCGCCCGGGTTGTCGGGGATGCCGCCTTCCTTCCATCGCTCGAGGGCGACGAGCCACGCGTCTTGTGCGATCTCTTCTGCGAGCCCGACGTCGCGCAACATCCTCGCGAGCTTCGCGATGATCTTGGCCGATTCCATATGCCAAACGGCCTCGATCGTCCGCTCGAGCGCACCGCGATTCACCGACTCTATGCTTGCCATGCGGGCTGCATCAAAAACACGGGCCAAGCTCGCGCACTTCGATCGCGGCCCATTCTGCCGCCGGACAGGCGCGCGCGATCGCGATGGCCTCATCTCGCGTCTCGCAGCTGAGGAGCAATATGCCGCCGATCAACTCTTTGGCCTCCGCGAAGGGTCCGTCGCGAGGCGCCGACCGTTCGCCCTCGTGCGTGAACCGCACGCCGGCCCCTGGGGTTTTCAGGGACTGGCTCAAGCGGAGCAGTCCTCGCTCTTTGAGGTCCGCACTGAAACGGACCATGCGGTCGTAGCGCGCGCTACCCTCGCCGGGGGATCGCGCCTCGCGATCGCCGACCTGTTCAACCACGAGAAGCATGTACGCCATGCACATTCTCCTGAAGTCCGCGGGCTGCTTGGGTCAGCCTCTAGGGGTTCCCGACTCCGGCGGTCGGGTCGATTCCAAAATCCTCGGGCCCGAAAATCGGCCGGATCTCGATGTCCGAGTCCGTCAACATCGGATTGGGGCAGCGCTTGACCCACTCGACCGCTTCTTCGATCGAACGGACCTGCCAGAGCCAGAATCCCGCGACCAGCTCCTTCGTTTCGGCAAACGGGCCGTCGAGCACCGTGCGGCCGCTGCCTGCGAAGTGTACCCGCTTCGCGTATCGGGTCGGTTTGAGTCCTTCTGCCGCGAGCAGGACTCCCGCCTTGACGAGAGATTCGTTGAATCGACCCATCGCGGCGAGCAGCTCCGGAGTCGGCATCACGCCGGCCTCACTGTCCTTGGTCGCTTTGACCAAAATCATTACTTTCACGAGATTTCTCCAGTAATTTCAATATGTTACAAAGAGGCGTCGAATTCTTCGCACCGGCTTCGGTCGGCCTGCCTAAGTACGACGAACGGGGCGACTCGAAATCGACGGCATCATCGAGATCATTTGCCGCTGGAGGCAGCATGCGGAGTGGATCGTGTCGATCTCAGCGCGGCCCGTTCGTCGTATACATTGTCCATCCAAGAATCACTGTCTCAATCAGAGGAGGGTCAGTCATGGAAACCACGAGGGCGGTGCAGCTGCATCGCGTTTTGACCACAAAGCCGGAGAAGGTTTATCGCGCATTCTTGGACCCGGACGCGTTGGCGCGATGGCTGCCGCCGAATGGATTCACCGGCAAGGTTTCTCATCTGGACGCGAAGGTTGGCGGCACGCGCAAAATGTCGTTCACGAATTTTACGACCGGCACGAGTCACAGTTTCGGGGGCGAATATCTTGAACTCGTCCCCGGCGAGAGGCTGCGCTACACCGACCGCTTCGATGATTCGAATTTGCCCGGCGAGATTCAGGTTACCGTCACCTTGAAAAAGGTGCTCGTGGGCACGGAGCTGCGCATCGTGCAAGAGGGACTACCCGCCGTCATTCCCTTGGAGGCGTGCTACCTCGGCTGGCAGGAGTCGCTGCGAAACCTCGCGCGGCTCGTCGAGCCCGAAATCCCCGGCTGATGCCGGATAAATCAGCGATTGTTTGTTCGCGTTCCATCACCGATTCGACAATTCCAGGAGTCATCATGACAAGCTCAGGTTTGAAGAAGTTCATGGTCCTTTTCCTCGCGCCGACCGAGGTTCTGGCGGACTGGGCCAAGACCGATCCGGCCTTCAAGAAGACGGAGGAAGAAAAGATGCGCGCGGGCTGGCAGCGCTGGATGGAAGCGCATGCGCAGATGATTCTGTCCACGGAGGCTGCGGGGAAGACCAAGGAAGTCACCGCATCCGGAATCGCGGACACGAAGAACGAAATCATGTTGTATTCGTTCGTAGAGGCCGCAACCCATGATGAGGCCGCGGCGGCGTTCGCGAAGCATCCGCATCTCACGATTCCGCGCTCCTCGATCCAGGTCATGGAGGTTCGGGCGATGGGTCCGATGTGAGCAGCCGCGGGGCTGGATGAAGCGCTCGGTGGTTTCGAGGCACGCGGCTGGCAACGCGGGGGTTCCGTAGGCGCTATACTGCGTGCGCCGCGGCCGAGGATCGGCCGAGCGGCGCGGGAGTCCACGAACGCACTCCCAAGGGATCATTTGACAAATCAGCATAAAACGCGCGCCGATCGAAGCCGAGGACCGCCATCATGGGGCTACCTCATCGTTCTCGGACTCGTGGCCATCTATTTGGTGAATCTGCTGGCCGCGACCTGCGTGCTGCTGGTCAGACCTTCGCCGGAGCGCTATTGGTTTCTCGGCATCGTCTGGGTGATCACCTTGCTCGGATTGACGTGGCTCCCAAAGGTCCGGCGCGCGATCGAGGCGCGTCAGGCCGCGCCGCCGCGGCGTCCATCGGCGTGAGCGGGATGCGGCCGAGGTGTGTCGCTGACCAATTGAGACCGCCAGGGCCCGTATCCGCCCCGATCAATGCCCGCTCTTGGCGCGGCACTCCTCGAGCTGTTTTTTGCCGAGCGACACCGCCGGCATCGGCAGCTGATCGAGACCGCCGACGTTGAACTCGATGGTCCGGTCGCCTTCATAGTAGAACGTTACTCGCAGCGTGAGCGACTTCGTCCGCGCGAGTTCATCGGCAATGCAGCTTGCGCCGCTCTTCGGATCATCCCCCGGCTTGCCGAAATCGAGCACGTTCGTGCGACCGTCGGTCGGCAGCTGGGCGTACCAAATGTCCAAACCGCCGTTGTCGAATTTGACCGGAACGAAGCAGCCGTTGGAGCCGTCGGTGCTCGAGCGGCACAGGAATTGACCGTGCTCGATGATCAGCCGAATCGTCGGCGCATGAGTGCGCGGCTGTATCAGCAGCGTTGCACGCTGCGCGCCGGCGTACGGGAATCCGAATTCGATCGTGTTCGACGAATTGACCGTGGCGTAGACCGACTTCTGATTGGTCGCCGCCTCGGTATCCTCGTGGTACTTCCAGACCAGCGCCGCTGCGGCGGCGGCGTTGCGCGCCGCTGCGGCGGCGG
Organism: uncultured Gammaproteobacteria bacterium; assembly: GCA_963782845.1. Taxonomy (GTDB): domain Bacteria; phylum Pseudomonadota; class Gammaproteobacteria; order Steroidobacterales; family Steroidobacteraceae; genus Bog-1198. The sequence goes on from CAWALM010000010.1 coordinate 22,036, forward strand.
CCTCACTGGCTGCGGCCGCGGCACTCGCGGCGTCCGCGTCCGGAGCCGGCGGCGGGCCCGAGTGGCTGCAGCCCAGCATTGCTGCGACGGTCATCGGAACAATCAGATACTTCATAGGCAGCTTCCAAACAATTGCGAGAGGCGTAAACCGAAGCATCGAGGCCGCGCGCTGACGCTCATGCGCCGGCCCGCTGCATTAGCGACGCCGGCTTGATCGCCTTGAGGTGCCCGGGGCGCAGCTCGCCGCGATCGACGACGAGCACCAGCTGGCGCCAATCGTCGATGAAGTGCGCGGTGCGCTGCGCGCCGATGCGCGCCGTGATGACGGCATTGAGCGGGCCCTGCATCGCGGCGAGTTCCTGGTGTGCGAGTTCCCGGTACCAGGCGTGCCGATCGCGAATGTCGACCTCGGTGAAGCCCGATTCGCGAAGTCGGGCGGCGCTCTCTTCGAGCGTCGCCATGTTGTAGGTAATCCCCTCCAAGCGGAAAAACTCGAGCATCTCGGGGGAATAGGGCCCGTTGCCGCCGCGCAGCCAATCGCTTGCGATGAAGCGCCCGCCCGGGCGCAGCACGCGCAGAATCTCGGCGAACATTGCCGCCTTGTCCGGTATTTGGACGATTGCGTCCTTCGAGAAAACCACATCGAAACTATTCGCCGCAAACGGCAGCGCGCCGCCGTCGACCGCCATTGCCTCGATGCGGGCGCCGAGACCCGAACGCTCGATCCGCGTCTTCATCGCTGAGATTAATGCCGGGTCGATATCGACGCCGACAACGGACGCCGCCCGGTATTCGGTCACGAGCAACGCGTCGACGGCGCCGAGGCCGCAACCGATATCGAGCACGCGGCAGCCCGTGATGTCGCAGCCCTCGAGCAGCCGCGCGATTTCAGCCGCGCCGCCGGGCGACAGAAATCCATCGCCCCAGAGGATCTGAAGCAGAGTGAGCATGTCCTCGTCGTATTCCCCGGGTTCACTGAGCTGATCCACTTTTACAGACATGCGGACTCCGCGGTATCCTGAATGGCCACGCTGGCGAGGAATGTCAGGATTTGAGCATCGAGACGAGCGCCATTGAACCCGCCGCGCCGCCACACCGCGCGTTCGCGGCGTTGGGGAATCCCGACTTCCGGATCTATTTCCTGTGTGCGTCTGCCGCGATGATGGCCGACAACATCGAGCATGTCATCAGTTATTGGATGGTCTTCCAGAAATTTCACTCGGCGGCGTTGGCCGGCTTTGCGGTCATTTCACATTGGGTCCCGTATCTCCTGCTTGCCGGCTATACCGGCGCGCTGGCCGATCGGATCGATATTCGGCGGCTGATCCAGGTCGGCATGTTGCTGTTCATCGCAGTATCGGTGAGCTGGGGCCTGATGTTTGCGAGCGATTCCGTGACGCTGTGGAAGGCGCAGCTGCTGCTCGTGGTACATGGCCTCGCCGGAGTCATCTGGCTGCCGGCCGCGCAGGTGCTCATCAACCGGCTCGTGAGGCCGCAACAACTCGCGAGCGCGGTGCGCCTCAGTTCCACCGGACGCTACCTTGGATTCGTCGCGGGGCCTGCGGTCGGAGCGGGCCTGCTCATGGTCTGCGGCCCGGTCGTCGGCATCTGGGTGAACGCGCTGATTTACGCGCCCTTGTTTGTGTGGCTGATCCGAGCGCCCGGCGGGCGGCGTCCCGCGGGCACTCGGCCGCCATCGGCGGCGATCGGGCGCATCTCGGAAATCTGGCTGACGATGCGGGTCGTCGCACGCAGCCCCGTGCTGCTGTCGATGACGCTATTGGTCGGCGCAGCCTCGTGTTTGGTCGGCAATGCCTACCAGGCGCAAATGCCTGGCTTTGCATTCGACCTCGGGCACGGTAGACCCGATTTTTCCTATGGCATGTTGCTCGCCGCGGATGCGGCCGGAGGGCTTGCCGGAGGCCTGTTGCTCGAGAGCCGGGGATTGCTGCCACCGCGACCCAATAGCGCCTACCTGCTGGCCACGATCTGGTGCCTCGCGTTGCTGGCGTTCGCGCTCTCGAGATCCTATCTGCTGTCCTTGTCGGTGTTGTTCGTGGCCGGGTTCGTCGAACTCGCGTTCAACGCGATGGCACAGACACTGGTGCAGATGCACGCGCCGGACGAGATCCGCGGCGGCGTGATCGGCGTGTTTTCGATGGCGGCGATGGGGCTGCGTGCCTTCAGCGGGCTCAGCGTCGGCGTGCTCGGCGCGGTTCTCGGTATTCATCGGTCCCTCGCGCTCAGCACCGGCACCTTGTTCGCGCTCTACACCGCAGTTCATTTCGTGCGAGCCGGCCGGCGACGATGAGCGACGGCCCCTCAACCGACGAGCATTTCATGCGCCTCGCAATTGCGCTCGCGCGGCGCGCCGAGCAGGCCGGGGAGGTGCCGGTCGGTGCAGTGCTGGTCGTCGCCGGGCAGATCGTCGGGGAGGGTTGGAACCGGCCGATATCCACGCACGATTCGACCGCCCATGCGGAAATCATCGCGTTACGGGCCGCCGGCGCGCAGTTGCGCAACTACCGGCTCGAGAACTCGACTCTGTATGTGACGCTCGAACCATGCGCAATGTGCGCGGGAGCGATTTTGAATGCGCGCGTCGCGCGCGTCGTGTTCGGCGCCTGGGACCTCAAGGCCGGGGCCTGCGGCAGCGTCTTCGATTTGCCGCGCGAACCGCGGCTCACGCACCGCCTCGATGTGTTCGGCGGCGTGTGCAGCGACGAGTGCGGCGAGCTGTTGCGCAGATTCTTCCTCGAGCGGCGCTGAGCGTCAATTGAGCGCCGCGCTTCCGCCCCAAACCCACTCGAGCAGATCCCGATAGCCGCGCACGTTGTCGACATAGCGCACCGGTTCCCAGCCCCGTGCATAGCCGTTTTCGGTCTGCGTATACCAGTACTCCTGCGCGAGCAGCGGTAGATATTCGCGCACGTCCTGCCACGAGTCCGGGTCGCGGCCCGCTTTCTGCGTGAGCACGCGCGCATCCTCGAGATGCCCGTAGCCGATGTTGTAGGCCGCAAGCGCGAACCAAGTCCGATCGGGCTCCGGCACGTGCGTCGGGATCTTGTCGTACACCTGCTTGAAGAAGCGGGCTCCGCCGAAAATGCTTTGGCGCGGATCGGCGGGGTCGCTGACCTTGGCCGCGCTCAAGGAGATACCGGTGAGCTGCATCAAACCTTTTGCGCCTGAGGCGGATGCGGCGCGCGGGTCCCACTTCGATTCCTGGTAGCCGATGGCGGCGAGCAGCCGCCAATCCTGGCTGCTTTGGAGAGCCGCCTCCTCGAACCACTTGCGGTATAACGGCAAGCGGCTCTGCATGTCGCGCATGAAGCCGCGCGGCCCGACGAACTCCATATTCTCCGAGCGGCCGTAATAGCGCTGCACGATTGCGGCGAGTTCGCCGGTCGCATTCACGCTCGAAAAATACTCGCCGATGTCGCGCAAAAAGCTGCGGTCCCGATCGCTCGCCGCCCAGGCAAGCGATTGGCTGCCCGGAAAATCGAACGCGATCCGCAGCTCCGGATGCACGTCGTGCGCGAGCGCGAATTCCGTGGAATCGGCGATCGTGTAGTCGATCGTGCCGTCGGCGACGCCGTCGAGCAGCGCTTGCGTGTCGGTGCTCGCGTTTTCAACCCAGACGAGATCCGGTATCGACTGCCGTTCGGCATAGAGCGTCAAGGCGTGCGAACTGCCCGCCACGATTTCCAAATTGCTGCCGCCGATGTCGGCGAGGGAATTGGGCCGTTCCGCGCCGTGGTGGTAGACCAGATGCTCCCGCACACTCTGATAGGCAGGGCCAAACGCGACCCCGGGGATCGGCGCCGACGGTATCTTGAGGCCCGCCGCCGCCAAATGGGCGCGCCCCGACGTGATCGCTGCGTAGATCTCGGTGTAGGTGCGCACCGGCGTGATTTTGAGGCGTACGCCGAGTTCGCTCGCAAAGCGGCGCGCGAGTTCGAACTCCGGTCCCTCCGGCATGTCGTCGGCGCCTCGGTAAAACGCCAGCGGGCCGTTTCGCGTGACCACGCGCAGTTCGCCGAGGGTCTTGATCTGATCGACCAAGCTCGGAACTGGGGAAAACGTGCCGAGCAGGGTCACGGCGGACGCGGCGACGGCGATTTTCGCCCATGGCGAAAGGTTTTTCGGCCTAAATATTGCTTGTTGCACGGTATTCATATCATTCGAGTCCCGTGCAGCCGGGCAAGTTCCAGAGGAGACGCGCCTGCTGCCGATAAGCTAGAATAAAGGTTTACCGGCAACTACGGGCACTTGACAAAGAGCGATTAGTATTGGTTGCCCACTGCATCACAATGCAGAAGTACATAAGTTAACCGGAGAGGTACCGAAGTGGTCATAACGGCGCCGACTCGAAATCGGATGGTCGGGTAATTCCGGCACGTGGGTTCGAATCCCACCCTCTCCGCCATGTCTTTTCCAAATCGATTCCGGTACTTAAGGGTGTGCCGGATTTTTCTATTGCCAAGCTATCGCTAAATTCCGGGGACTTTGGAGGACGACTCTCGATTCGCGGGATGCGATTTCTCGCTGCATTGATCGAAGCAATTGCAGTGCGAGAATCCTCAGATGAAGGGTGCGCAGCTGGATTGCTTGCATCGCTTGTTTGATTGCGCGAATGTCGGATTCCGTTGCGCCGTCGAGCCAGCTCGCATACATGCGCAGCATCACCTAGACAATGTGCCCTCGTCAGATCGGTTCGGGACTTCTACGAGGGCGCATCCGCGAGGCTGATGGTCATGCGCTTGCCGACCGCCGCCGCCGCCTTTTGCACCGTCTCTAGAAGGACGTTCGGGTTATCCGGGTCGAGCAGCCGTTCGAGCTGGCTGCGGCTCGTGTTCATACGCTTGGCCATTTCGCTCTTGCTGATGCCTTCCTTCTTCATCGCTTCGGAGACCTGCCAGGAGAGCACGCGCTTCCAGGCCACGGCGGTCGCTTCCTCATAGAGTCCTTCCTCGACGAGATAGGCATCGAACGAGGAGCCCAGATGCTTATTCTTTCGTTTTTCCGTCATTCTCGATTGCCTTCTTGCGTTTCACCGCAAGGTCCAATTCCTGATCGGGCGCTTGCTGCGATTTCTTGATGAATCCGTGCAGGAGCACCATTTGTCCCCCGTGGATGCAGAATAGGATCCAGCCTATCCGGTTGCCGGTTAGCGATCTTCGAACTTCCCACAACCCACGCCTGGGCGCGAGCGAGCGGCAGTGGGGCATCCCAACCGGCCAGCCGAATTCCACGGTGGCAATGTCCTGGCCTACGATGCGTTTATCGTCGCGAGACAGACCTTTGAGCCAGTCGCGAACGGGTTCCGATCCTCCGGCGGCCCGATAAGAGTGTCAAGGAATTGCATTGGATCGTTGGCGGCGCATTGCTGCTGCCAAAAGCGGGGAGGCGAGGGGATTTCAGGGGACGATGGCCTGAAAGATTCCAGCAACACGCTGATTTCTACTTGCGCCTGCATGGGTTCGAATCCCACTCTCTCCGCCATTTCAATTGGGTCTCAATTCCGGTGCCTAATGATGATGCGGCACTTCGAAGCGACTCTTACGGTTGGCGGCGCATCGCCCGACGCCACCTCGGAGACGTCGGTGCGCATCGACACTCGAGCGCGCGAGCCGGATGCTCCATCAATACGAGAAAGCCCCGCTCGATGATTCGCGCAAGGATCGGGGAACCGACGACGCCGCATCGCGAGTGGCCCGCATTCGCGCCATCAAGGCGCCGCTCTCGGCGCTGCACGGCGGAAACAGCGTCGAGGCACACAATTGCGCGAATGAGGGTCACGGTTTCGCGAAGCACGAGTACCGGATTGATGCGATCCGGCGCACGTTGGCGTGGTTAGGCAAGTAGTTGAAGGGAGCCCCGTAGGGCGAGCAAGGGAACCGGAACCGAACCTCATGGGACTAACAAAACACTTAGCCCGGTCCCGGTGTCTCAATGCAGACACCGGTAGTTTGCGGTGTTTTCAACGATTTGCAAGCCCTCTCTGCGCGAACGGTCGATAACGAGGTCCGTGCATCGCGTTGTCGAGCCGCAAAATTCTCGCTGCAAACCACAAAAATCGAGCGCCGCCGAAGGGGATCAAATCATTCGATTTGTTCACAATAAATTGTGCAACGCCCGCTAAACCTTGGGTGCGGGACGCCGATATTCTCAGTCATGGCAAGAAACGGGGGCGCAACGGCGTCAGGGTTTTCGCGTGATTCCTGCCTGGACATGGTGACGCCGGGGCACAAGAGCTGCTCGCGGCATCACCGGACGACTGAAATCAGAGGATATAGAGACCACTATGGCAGCGACCATTCTTGCAGTCGACGATTCGGCATCCATGCGTCAAATGGTGAGCTTCACGCTCAAACACGCGGGTTATACCGTCGTCGAAGCGGTTGACGGGGTCGAGGCACTCGAATTCGCGCGCTCCAATTCGGTCAATCTGGTTCTGACGGACGTCAACATGCCTCGCATGGATGGCATTACGCTGGTGCGCGAGCTGCGGCTGCTCAGCGACTACAAATTCGTCCCGATGCTGGTGCTGACGACCGAAGCCGGCCAGGACAAAAAGATGGAGGGCAAACAGGCTGGAGCCACGGGCTGGCTCGTCAAGCCGTTCAACCCCGAGAAGTTGCTGGCGACGATTGCCAAGGTGCTCTGAGCCCATGTCGCTCGACTTGGAAATGGAAGAGATCGTCAAGGTTTTCTTCGAGGAAAGCTTTGAAGGTCTTGACGCGATGGAATCGGGCCTGCTCACGCTCGACGCCCAGGCGGATCGCGAAACGATCAATACGATCTTCCGCGCGGCCCACTCGATCAAGGGCGGCGCGGGAACCTTTGGATTCCTCGAGATCTCGCAGTTCACGCATTCGGTCGAAACGCTGCTCGACGAGATGCGCAACGGCATGCGAGCGGTCACGCCGGACGCCGTGCAGGTGCTGCTCCAGTCGGTCGACGTGATTCGCGAAATGACGCAATCCGCCCAGGCAAAGCAGCCGATCGTGACGGTTGGCGCCGACGCATTGAGCGGCGAACTCGCGCGCATACTCGCGCAAAAAGGCGGCGCTGCCGCACCCGCAGCCGCGGCCCCGAATCCCTCCGCCGCATCGCCCGCGGTCTCCACGGCAGCCGGCGACGCCGTGCCGGCGGCGAGTCCGGCCGCCGAGAAGCCCGTTGCGGCGGTACCGCTCGTCGTGGCGCTCGACACCCTCGCGGGCTGGCGCATCACGTTCAATCCCGAGCCGACGCTGTTTCAGACCTGCAACGACCCGCTCAGAATCTTTCACGAACTCACGAGCTTAGGTTCGCTCGAAGTCGTCGCCCATGTCGATGCGCTGCCCGCGATCGATGCGATGGATCCTACGCTTTGCTATCTGTCGTGGACGCTGGTGCTGCGCGGTCAAGTCGAGCATGCGCGCGTCATCGAAGTGTTCGATTGGGTCGAATCGGTGTCCAAGATCACCTACGAGCCCTTGTACCTCGAAGGCGCGAGCCCTGCCGTCCCCGGCGCCGCAGCGCCTGGCGCCGCGACGGGCAAGTCCGGTGCGTCTGCCGCCTGCGCCGGTCGCTGCGCGCAAGAATCCGGGCGAGGCCGTGGCGGGCGCCGCGGTGCCGGCAACGGCCGCCAAGACCAGCGGCGACGCCGGTTCGATCCGCGTCTCGACGGAAAAGGTCGACGCGCTCATCAATCTGGTCGGCGAACTCGTCATCACGCAATCCATGCTTGGACGGTTCGCGGACAAATACGAGCCTGCGGACCTCGAGGCGCTGCGCCGCGGCCTCATCCAGCTGACCCGCAACACGCGCGAGCTGCAGGAAAGCGTCATGCAGATCCGCATGCTGCCGATCGGTTTCTCCTTCAATCGATTTCCGCGCCTGGTGCACGATTTGTCACGCAAGCTCGGCAAAAAGGTGGAGCTCAAGCTCTCGGGCGAGAACACCGAGCTCGACAAGACCGTCTTGGAGAAGATCGGCGATCCGCTGGTCCATCTGGTGCGCAATGCGCTCGATCACGGCATGGAGCTGCCGGCGGCGCGGCTCGCGGCCGGCAAGAGCGAGACCGGCACGCTCGAGCTCAATGCATTCCACGAGGGCGGCAGCATCATCATCGAGGTCAAGGATGACGGCGCCGGCCTCAACAAGGCGCGCATTCTCGCCAAAGCCCGCGAGCGCGGTCTGGTGCAGCCCGACGAGACGCTCACCGACGAGCAAATCTACAATTTGATCTTCGTCGCCGGCTTTTCGACCGCCGAGCAGGTCAGCGACGTTTCCGGGCGCGGCGTCGGCATGGACGTGGTCAGGCGCAACATCAATGACCTCGGCGGTCATGTGCAGATATTCAGCAAAGAGGGCGCCGGCAGCACGATCAGAATCCGCCTGCCGCTGACCTTGGCGATACTGGAAGGCCAGGTCCTGCGGGTCGGCAAGGAAATCTACGTCGCCTCGCTGGTGTCGATCATCGAGACCGTCCAGCCGACGCGCGAGCACTTGAGCAGCGTCGCGGGCCGTTCCGAACTGTTCAGGCACCGCGACAGCTACCTCCCGATCATCCGGCTTCACGATCTATTCGACATCGAACCCGACAGCCGCGACATTGCCAAGGGACTGCTCGTCGTGGTCGAGGCCGACGGCCGGCGCGCATCGATCCTGGTCGACGAACTGCTGGCCCAGCAGCAAGTGGTCATCAAGAGCTTGGAGACGAATTTCAAGCAGGTGCCCGGACTCGCGGGGGCCACCATTCACGGTGACGGAACCGTCGCCCTGATCCTCGATGTCCCCGGGATTGATCACGAATTTCCTCGAGCGCCAGTCCGGACGCGTCGAGTTGGCGGCTTGAACGGCATGGAGACGAAGATGTCCACTGATTCGGGCGCGACGGGCGCGACGGGCGCGATGGGCGCGATGGGCTGCACCGGCGTCGAATGCGGATTCGACGAAGGAGCAATACCTGAGCTTCATCCTGGGCCGGGAGGAGTACGGCGTCGACATCCAAAAGGTGCAGGAGATCAAGGGTTGGGACACGGTTACGCGAGTGCCGTATTCGCCGAGCTACGTGCTCGGCGTCATCAATCTGCGCGGCTCGATCGTGCCGGTGATCGACTTGAGAATCCGCTTCGGGCTCGAGCGCGTTCCCCACGACGCGACCACGGTCATCATCGTCGTGCACGTGCCCGGCGAGCGCGGCGAGCGAACCGTCGGCATGGTCGTCGACGCGGTTTCCGACGTCCACGACATCGCGGCTGAGAGTATCCGGCAACCCCCCGACGCCCTCGGCTCGGTCGAAAGAGTGTTTGTGCGGGGTCTTGCCTGCCTCGAAAACAAGATGTTGATCCTGCTGGACGTCGACGGACTCGTGCTCGCGAGCGTGAGCGCCGGCTCCAAAGCGGCGGCCTGATCCATGTCCAAAAAGAACGCGAAATCACCGGTTTCCGAGCCATCGCCCGCCGATCGCAGCGATTCCGTCTACCATCTCGAGCCGAATCTCGAAATCCAGAGCATCGAAGAGACGCACCGCGACCTCGTCGAGTCGCTCGCGCGCGCGCTGCCGATAACCATCGACGTCAGCCGGGTCGTGAGCATCGACACGGCGGGCGTCCAGTTGCTGCTCGCGCTGCGCAACGCCGCGGCCAAGAATGGCGTCGGCGTCGAGTTTCGCGGCGAGTCCGCGGCCTTGTCGAGCGCGCTGGGCATGCTGGGCTTGCAGGGAGCGCTGACCTTGGCGTCTCGTCATGAAGGCTGATAGTGCGGTCGCCTCGCAAACGGTCGAACCCAAAGAGGCCACGTTGCGCGGCGTCATCGACGAGTTCGGCCGCCTGCTCGAGATCTTCAGCGCCCAGCTCGCCGAATCGCTGCAGGAGGCCGATCGCGATTGCACGGTCGTCGGCGACTCCTTCCACGACCTCGCGGAAGCGCGCGGCATCATCGAGCGGGTCGCCTGCCCGGAGCCTCAGGAGTCGATTCTGCGGCGCCAATGCGCGCAAATCGACGAGTCGATCGGAGCGGCGGTCGTGGCACTGCAGTATCACGACCGGCTCACGCAGCGCATCGGTCATATTCGCGTCGGACTCAACCATCTGCAGAAGCTGCTGCGTCATGAGGCGCAGCGAACGTCCGAGGAATGGTTGGAGCTGCTGCAAAACGTCGATCGAACCTATCACTTGGAATGGCACCGCCTCGCGCACGCCGCTCCTGCGCAGGCGGGCGGCGCCGATGCATCGCCCGCCAACGACAATTCCAGCGTGGAATTGTTCTAGAGACCGCCCGCCGATCTAAAGAAACCGGCAATTCCGGCCGATATGTCTCAATACCGACCCGGATGAGCCGGTTCCACGGAAATAAGGCCCATGTCTGAAATCGCACAAAAAACCAAGCCCGAGAGCGTCGCCGGGGCATCACGCCAGGTACTGACCTTTTCGCTCAACGAGGAAACCTATGGAGTCGACATATTGCGAGTCCAGGAGATTCGGGGCTGGACCGCCGTCAACCGCATTCCGCAGACGCCGCCGCATGTGCTCGGTGTCCTCAACCTGCGCGGCTCGATCGTGCCGATCATCGACATGCGCGTCAGATTCGGCCTTGCAAGCGCCGAGTTCACGCCGCTGACCGTGATCATCGTACTGTCGATCAAGACCGCAAAGGGCTTGAGCGAGTTCGGCCTGGTGGTCGACAGCGTCTCCGACGTCGTCGACATCCGCGGCGAGGACGTCAAGGAGACTCCGAACCTCGGCGGCAAAATGAACGCCGATTTCATCGAATCGCTCGCGACCGTCGCCGGGCGCATGGTGATCCTGCTCGACGTGGACGCGCTGCTCGGCCGCGATCTGGCCATCGGAACACCGCAGGCGCTGGCCGGCGCGGCCTGACTCGCGCGCGAACCGACATGATTCAGGACCGCGCCGCCAGCTCCGCTCAGAAGTCCGATCGCGAATACGAATTCAGCGACGACGATTTCCGCGCATTACGTGATCTCGTCAAGAAGATGACGGGCATCAGTCTGGCCGAGACCAAGCGAGAGCTGGTCTATGGCCGGGTCTCGCGGCGGCTGCGGGCCCTCGGCCTCAAGACCTTCGCGGAGTACCGTCGCCTGCTCGAATCCCAGAACGCGTCGGAATTGATCGAGTTCTGCAACGCGCTGACCACCAACCTGACGTCGTTCTTTCGCGAATCGCACCATTTTGACTATCTGCGGGACGAGTTTCTTGGCGCGCGCATTCTGGATCCGCACGGCTCGCGCCGCATCCGCATCTGGTCCTCGGCCTGCTCCTCGGGCGAGGAGCCGTATTCGATCGCGATGATGATCTGCGAGACGATCAAGGACCTGAAGAAATGGGACGTCAAGATACTCGCGACGGATCTCGACACGAATATTCTCGAAATCGGGAGACGCGGGCTCTACCACCAGGACCGGGTGAAGGGCCTCAATCCTCAGCGTCTCGCCCGCTTCTTTCGTGAGACCAAGGACGGCAACACGACCTCCTTCGAGGTGCTGCCGGAGCTCAAGAACCTCATCACATTCAAGCAGATCAATCTCACGCACGAGCTGCCGATGTCCGGACCCCTGGACGTCATCTTCTGCCGCAACGTCGTGATCTATTTCGACAAGGACACGCAGCGAGAACTGTTCGCGCGGATCGCGAAGCTGCAGCGCTATGACGATCTGCTGTTTCTCGGCCATTCGGAGAATCTATTCAACGTCTCGGCCGATTACACGCTGATCGGCAAGACGATCTACCGGCGGAGCGAGGCGTGAATCAGTTTCTCAAGAGTCAGGCGACCGCGCCCAAAATGCCGGCGCTCAAAGGATTCGAGCACGTGCAGCGCTACTGGGACACCACCAGCAACGCCTGGACCGCGAAAATCCTGCCCGGCGAATACTTCGTCACGACCCACGATGAAACGATCACGACGGTGCTGGGCTCCTGCATCTCCGCCTGCATCCGCGACACGGTGCTGTGCTGCGGCGGCATGAACCATTTCATGCTTCCCGAGGACAACTCGGTCGGCAAGAACAGCTGGATGGAGGGCGCCGACGGTCTTTCGACCCGTTACGGCTCCTATGCGATGGAAAGCCTGATCAACGAACTCATGAAGCTCGGCGCGCGGCGCGAGCGCCTCGAGGTGAAGATTTTCGGCGGCGGCAAGATCTTGCCGGCGATGACCGATGTCGGCGCCAAGAACATCGCGTTCGCGCGAGGATTTCTGGGCCTCGAGGGGTTCAAGATCGCCGCCGAGGATGTGGGCGAGATCTTTCCGCGCCGCGTCGTGTATTTCCCGAAGACCGGGCGAGTGATGGTCAAGCGATTGCGCGCTCTCGACGCCGAGTCGATCGCGAGCCGCGAGACGCAATACCTCAAGACCCTGGCGAAGAAGCCGGCGGACGACGACGTGGAACTGTTCAATTAGCGCGGCGCGAGAACACCGATGAACCATTCCACGATCGCTTTGCATCAGCCGAAATCCGAGCGGCGCATCAAGGTGCTGATCGTCGACGATTCCGCGCTCGTGCGGCGCATTCTCACCGACATCCTCACGAGCGACCCCTCGATGGAAGTGCTCGGCGCCGCGGGGGATGCCTATATTGCGCGCGAAAAGATCAAGCAGTTGAACCCCGACGTGCTGACCCTCGATGTGGAAATGCCGCGCATGGACGGCCTCACGTTCCTGCGGAATCTCATGCGCCTGCGGCCGATGCCCGTCATCATGGTCTCGTCGCTGACCGAACACGGCGCGGAAGTCACGCTCGACGCGCTGGCGATCGGCGCGGTCGACTATTTGCCGAAGCCCAAGATCGATCTCGCGGCGACCTTATCCGACTACAAGGATGAATTGATCGCCAAGGTAAAGATGGCGGCGCGCACACGCGTCTACTCGCGAGAGGCGCCGGCCGCAGGGAGCGCAGGCGGCGCGGGTGCAGCGCAGATCAAACAGGGTCCGCCGCGCCAGCTGCGGACCACCGAACGTATCGTCGCGATCGGCGCGTCGACGGGCGGCACCGAGGCGATCAAGGACGTGCTCGTGAAGCTGCCCCACGACATGCCGGGCGTCGTCATCACGCAGCACATACCGAAGCTCTTCAGCGGCGCATTCGCGCGCCGCATGGACAGCGTCTGCCAGATGACGGTCTGCGAGGCCGAGGATGGGCAGCAGATTCTGCGCGGACATGCCTATATCGCCCCGGGCGACAAGCACCTGCTGGTCGTGCGCGACGGCGCGCGCTACATGTGCCGGCTTGACGACGGCGACCCGGTGAACCGACACAAGCCGTCCGTGGACGTGCTGTTCCGCTCGGTCGCGCAGCAGGTCGGACGCAATTCGATCGGCGTGATCTTGACCGGGATGGGCAAGGATGGCGCTTTGGGGCTCAAGGAGATGCGCGAAGCGGGAAGTCCCACGATCGCGCAAGACGAGGCGACCAGCATGGTCTGGGGTATGCCCGGCGAGGCGGTCGCGGTCGGTGCGGCTCAGGATGTATTGCCATTAGGGGAAATCCCGAATCGCATCATTGCCTTATCCGATGAGATGGATGTGACGCGCCGAACAGCCAAGGCTTGAGTTCGCAGCTATCCTGCGGCCGATCGAGACTCGGTACCGTGCAATTCTGAACAGTGGAGCAATGTCTTGAAAATCCTGATCGTTGATGACTCGACCGCCATGCGCATGATCGTCAGGAAAACCATGCGCCAGGCTGGCTTCGACGGCCACGAGTACACCGAAGCCGAGGACGGCGCCAAGGCGCTCGCCGCAATCAAGGCCGCAGCACCGGATCTCGTGCTGTCGGACTGGAACATGCCGAACATGACCGGCATCGAGCTGCTCGAGAATCTGACCAAGGACGCGGTCAAGGTGAAATTCGGCTTCGTAACCACTGAAGCCACACCCGATATGCGCCAGCGTGCGACAACCGCGGGCGCGAGCTTCCTGATCTCGAAGCCGTTCACGCCGGAATCCTTCAAAGAAACCCTCGGACCCTTCATCAAATGAACGCCACCGTCGCCGGCACGGCCTACCCGCTGCCCGACATCAATCAAGTCAGGGACCTGCTCGGCATGCTGTTCGACGGCTTGGCGGTCAAGCCGGGCGCAAAGCTCGATCTGTCGCCGAAGTCGAGCGCGTATGCCGCGAGCTACGTGACCGACTCGGGCGCACCGGCGGCGCTCTGCGCCTGCGACATCTCGTTCGCGGCCAACAGCGGTGCGGCGCTCTCGATGCTGCCGCCCAACATCGCCAAGGATGCGGTGAGAACCCAGCAGCTCACCGACGTCATGATCGCCAATTTGCGCGAGGTCATGAACATCTGCACGCGCCTCGTGCTGCGCGAGAACTCGCCGCACCTGCGCCTCGATGCGGTCTGCCCAATCGGCAAGCTGCCGCCCGCCGCCGCGGCGATCCTCGCCGCTGCGAAGGGGCGCATCGACTTCGAAATCGGCCTCGGCAAGTACGGCGGAGGTATCGTCGCCGTTTTGGTCGGCTAGCGACCGCGGCTACAGCATTGTCGCTCGCAATGGGCGATAATCGTCACGGCGTCCTCTGCGGACGCCGACTCTCGGACGCCGATGCTCGGATGCGGTGGGTTTCGCTCCCGCAAAGCAATCAATATCCGGTACATTCTCGCTCTCGTCGAATTTAGGGGTCCCGACCGGGCATGTGGATCGTTCAATTAGCGCTGCGGCGCCCGTATACATTCCTCGTGATGGCGCTGCTGATCCTGCTGGCGACGCCGCTGGCGCTGCTCAAGATGTCGACGGACATCTTCCCGGAAATCAACATCCCGGTCATCAGCATCATCTGGAACTACGGCGGCCTTTCGGCGCAGGAGATGGGCCAGCGCATCACGGCGCCCACCGAGCGCAGTCTGACGACCACCGTCAACGACATCGACCACATCGAGTCGCAGTCCCTGGCCGGCATCTCGGTGATCAAGATCTTCTTTCAGCCGAACGCCAACATCGCGACCGCGATCGCGCAGGTCGTCGCGATCGAGCAGACGCAGCTGCGGCAGCTGCCGCCCGGGCATACGCCGCCGCTCATCATCAAGTACTCGGCGTCGAACATTCCGGTGATCCAGATCGGCCTGTCGAGCACGATCCTTGCCCGAGCAGGCGGTGTTCGACGCCGCGGTCAACTTCCTGCGGCCGCCGCCTGGTCACCATCCCCGGCGTCGCGATTCCCTGGCCATACGGCGGCAAACAGCGCCTGATTTCCGTCGATCTCGATACCGCGGCGCTCGCTCGCCAAGGGCTTGACGCCGACCGACGTCGTCAACGCGGTCAACACCCAAAACCTGATCCTGCCGTCGGGCACCGCGAAAATCGGGGCGCGCGAGTACGCGATCGCGCTCAACGGCTCGCCCGACACGATCGCGGGGCTCAATGCGATCCCGGTCGTCACCCAAAACGGCGCGACGACCTATCTGTCGCGAAGTCGCCCACGTGCGCGACGGATTTTCGCCGCAGACCAACATCGTGCGCCAGAACGGCGAGCGCGGCGTGTTGCTGTCGGTGCTCAAGAACGGCGGCTCCTCGACCCTCGACATCGTCGAGTGCGTTGCTCGCGCAATTGCCCGCCGATGCGCAGCTCCTGCCGAGCGACATCAAGATCACGCCGCTGTTCGACCAGTCGGTTTTCGTGCGCGCCGCCATCAGCGGCGTGGTGCGCGAAGCGCTGATCGCGGCCGGCCTGACCGCGGCGCTGATCCTGCTGTTTCTCGGCAATTGGCGCAGCACCTGCATCATCGCCGTTTCGATCCCGCTGTCGATCCTGTCGTCGATTTTGGTCCTGTACGCGCTCGGCGAGACGCTCAACATCATGACCCTCGGCGGCCTCGCGCTGGCGGTCGGAATCCTGGTCGACGACGCCACCGTGACGATCGAGAACATCGAACGCCACCTGCACCTGGGTTCGGACCTGCACCAGGCAATCTTCGAGGGCGCCGGAGAAATCGCGCGTTCCGGCGCTGGTCTCGACGCTCTGCATCTGCATCGTGTTCGTGCCGATGTTCTTTCTCGCGGGCGTCGCGCGCTTTCTGTTCGCGCCGCTCGCCGAGGCCGTGGTATTCGCCATGCTCGCCTCCTACGTGCTGTCGCGCACCCTGGTGCCGACGCTGGTGATGCTGCTGATGGATCGCGCGGCCGCGCCCGCCGCGGACAAGCCGAACGCGCTGCAACGAGTCTACCAGGCGTTCGACGCGCGCTTCGAGAGGATGCGCGGCGCCTACAAGGTGATCTTGAGCGCGGTGCTCGCGCAGCGGCGCCGCTTCGGCGCCTTGTTTCTCGGCTTCTGTCTGCTGTCCTGCGGCCTCGTGTTCTTGCTCGGACGGGATTTCTTCCCGAGCGTCGACGCCGGCCAGATTCGCCTGCACATGCGCGGGCCGACCGGGATGCGCATCGAGGAGACCGCGCGACTCGCCGATCGGGTCGATGCGGCGATCCGCGAGATCATTCCGGCGCGGGAACTCGGGACCATGCTCGACAACCTCGGCGTGCCGATACAGCGGCATCAACCTCTCCTACAGCAATTCGGGAACCTTCGGCACCCTCGACGGGGAAATCCAGATCTCGCTCGAGTCGGGTCATCGCGCGACCGCCTACTACGTCGAGCAGCTGCGCCGTGAGCTGCCGAAGCGTTTCCCGGGCGTCGAGTTCTTCTTCCAGCCCGCCGACATGGTCACGCAGATCCTGAATTTCGGCGTGCCGGCCGCGATCGACGTGCAGATCAGCGGCAACGACATGTCGGCCAATTACGCGCTTGCCGCCAAAATCATGAAGCAGATCGAACAAATTCCGGGCGCCGTCGATACGCACATTCACCAGCGCCTCGACCTGCCGACGATCGATGCTGCGACATGGATCGCACGCGCCTGCAGGAACTCGGCCTGAACCCGACCGACGTCGCGCAGAACATGCTCGCTCTCGACTGCCGGCAGCCACGCAGACCGCGCCGAGCTTTCTGGCTCAACCCCGCCAACGGCATCGTCTACAACGTCGCGGTCCAGACGCCGCAATACGCGATCGACGGCCTCGACGTCGCTGCTGCGTACGCCGGTGCGCGCGACGCAGGCGAGCGCCGCGTTGGCGGGCGCCGCGCCGCAGGTGCTTGAGCAATCTGGTCTCGGTGGCGCCCGCGGTGCAGCTCGCCGTGCTGTCGCGCTACAACCTCGCGCCCGTCGATCGACATCTACGTCAGCGTTCAGGGCCGCGATCTCGGCGGCGTCGCCAAGCAGATCGACCGGCTGGTCGATCGGATGCGGCCCGAGCTGCCGCGCGGCGCGCGCATCGGCGTGCGCGGCCAGGTGCAGACGATGCGTTCCTCGTTCATCGAGCTGGGAGTCGGCATTGGCCGTGGCGATCGTGCTGGTCTATCTGCTGATCGTCGTCAATTTCCAGTCGTGGGTCGATGCGTTCATCATCATCACCGCGCTGCCGGCGGCGCTCGCCGGCATCTGCTGGATGCTGTTCCTGACCGCGCACGACCTTGAGCGTGCCGGCGCTGACCGGCGCGATCATGACGATGGGCGTCGCGACCGCCAACAGCATTCTGATCGTCGCGTTCGCGCGCCAGCGCATGAACGAAGGCCTGCCGCCGTTGCAAGCCGCGCTCGAGGCCGGCGCGACCCGCATCCGGCCGGTGCTGATGACGGCGCTTGCGATGATCATCGGCATGATTCCGATGGCGCTTGGGCTTGGCGAAGGCGCGGAGCAGAATGCGCCGCTTGGGCCGCGCCGTCATCGGCGGCCTGCTGTTCGCCACGGTCTCGACGTTGTTTTTCGTGCCGGTCATTTTTGCCGGCATCCATCGACGCTTAGCACAAACTCCGAGTCCATGATGCCCGATACCGAGTCTTCCGCAATCCTGAAAAGAGCCAAACTGATCGCCGGCGGCGTGGTTGCCGCGCTCGCGGTCGGCGCCGTCGCCGTGGTCGTCGCCCGAAGCATTCAGGCGAGCGCGCTCGCGACCGCGACCGCGATCCATGCGCGCCAATACGTGACGACGATCGAGGTTCGGCCGCGCAGCGACGATCAGCCGCTCTCCTTGCCCGGAACGCTGCAGGGCGGCATCGAGGCGACGCTCTACGCGCGCACCAGCGGCTACGTGCTGCGCTGGACCAAGGACATCGGCAGCGAGGTGCGCAAGGGCGAGCTGCTCGCCGAAATCACCGCGCCCGAGGTCGATCAGGAACTGTCGCAGGCCGTCGCCGCGCGTGCGCAGGCGGATGTGACCCTGAAGCTAGCGAAGTCCACGGCCGAGCGCTGGCAGAGTCTGCGGCTCAAGGACGCGGTCACGCAGCAGGACCTCGACGAGCGATTGAGCGCCTATCGGCAAGCCGAAGCGAACTTGGCGGCCGCCGACGCCAACGTATCCCGGCTGCGCGAGCTGCAGGGCTTTACCAAGGTCGTGGCGCCCTTCGCGGGGGTGGTGACGCAACGCGACGTCGACGTGGGCGACCTCATCAGCGGCGGGAACGGCAGCACCGGCCGCGCGTTGTTCAGAGTCGCCCAGGTCGATCCGCTGCGCTTGTACGTTTATGTGCCTCAGGCCTACGCCCACCGCATCCATGTCGGTGATCCGGTGTCCATCAGTCTCGCCGAACGCGCGGGGGAGTCCTTTTCGGGGGCGATTGCACGGACCGCGCGTGCGATCGACACTGCGACGCGCACGATGCAAGTCGAGATCCGGGTTCCGAATCCGCGAGGCGCGCTGATCGCCGGTTCGTTCGTCGAGGTGCGGCTGCCGATCGCGGGACCGGCGAACGCTCTCGTCGTGCCCACCGACGTGCTGCTGTTCCGGCCCGAGGGGCCGCGCGTCGCGATCGTCGATGCGGGCGGCAAAGTGCGTTTGAGCACGGTACGCCTCGGAACCGACTATGGCGACGTCGTGGAGATCTTGAGCGGCGTCGCGTCCGGCGCGCAGCTCGTCTCGCATCCGGCGGATTCCTTGAGTGACGGCGATCCGGTGGTGGTCACCGCGCCTGCAGGGCCCGCGGGGCCCGCGAGGCCCGCGAATTGACCCCGCGAGCCACGCTCGGCGCGGGCGCCGCCGCGGCGCTGCTGGCGGCCTGCGCGGTCGGACCCGATTATCACCGGCAGCCGGTCGAAATGCCGGCCGCATGGCGCACTACCAACCCCTGGCATCCGGCGCAGCCGAACGACGCCGAGCTCAAGGGCAACTGGTGGGTTTCGTTCGGCGACCCGCAGCTCAATACCCTCATCGAGCGCGCGCTCGAGAACAACCAGAACCTGAAGCTCGCGGCCGCGCGGCTCGAGCAGGCGCGGGCCGAAGTAACGATCGCGCAATCGGCGTGGTATCCGCAAGTCGGCGCGAGTTTCGACGCGGCTAGGATCAAGACGTCGGCCAATCGCCCCGAATCGAGCTACGGTGTGCCGAACCAATCGACGGTGCAAAACGACTTCGTGCTCACCGGGTCGGTCAGCTACGAACTCGACTTGTTCGGACGCGTCAGGCGCAGCGTCGAGGCAGCCCGCGCCTCGCAACAGCAGTCCGAGGCCGATTTCGAGAATGCGCGCCTGGTGCTGGTCGCCCAGTTGGCGAGCGATTATTTCGCGTTGCGCGAGCTCGATGCCGAAATCGACGTGCTGCGCACGAGCATCGACTCGCAGCGCCGTTCGCTCGACATCATCGCCGCCCGGCACGAGCTGGGATTCGCGACCGGGCTGGACCTTGCGCAGCAGCAGGCGCTGCTCGAGGCGAGCGAGGCGCAAATCGAGCTGCTCAAGAACCAGCGCGCGCAAAACGAACACGCGATCGCGACGCTGATCGCGGTGCCGGCGCCGAGCTTTTCGCTGGCGCCGCAGCTGGCCGCACCGTCGATGCCGGCGGTGCCGATCGGGCTGCCCTCGGACCTGCTGCAGCGGCGCCCCGACGTGGCGTCGGCCGAGCGCGCGATGGCGGCCGCCAACGCGCGCGTCGGCGTGGCGCGCGCCGCGTATTTTCCGGCGATCGAGCTCGCGCCGAATCTCGGGGCGGAGAGCAACGCGCTGTCGAACCTGTTGAGCGCGCCGAGCCGCTTCTGGTCGCTGGGCGCCTCCGCAACCGCGACGCTCTTCAACGCCGGCGCGATCGGCGCCAACGTCCGGATCGCGGCCGCCGATTACACGGCGGCGGTCGCGCGGTACCGGCAAACCGTGCTCGGCGCGATGGAAGAGGTGGAAAACGGCGTCATCGGTCTCGATGCGCTGTCGGAGGCCGAGCGCCGGTCGGCTGCGAGCGAAGAGAGCGCGCAGCGCGCGCTCGACATCGCAAACGACCGCTACGCCGGCGGGGTCGATACCTTTCTCGACGTATTCACGGCGCAGCAGACGGTGCTCGCCGACCGGCGCCAAACGGTGCAGATCCGCGGACAGCGGATGTTGACCGCGGTCTACCTCGTCAAGGCGCTCGGCGGGGGTTGGGCAGCTTCGCCAACGCCTCGATCGTAATCGGCGGCGAGACCGCGTTCGATTGGACGAAGTCGACGCCGAGCGCGGTCAGCCATTCCTGTTCGGCGGTCGATTCGGTGCGCTTCGCGACCGTGTGCAAACCGAGCACGCGGGCCATTTGTACGAGAGCAGTGACCGCGGCCTGCGAAATCTTGTCGGTGCGCATGTTCGCGGTGATCGACGGCGCCATCTTGATGTACTTGACGCCCGGCAGCCGCAGCAGGCTGAAGCATTCGGTCCGCATGCTGAAGTCATCGAGAACCAGCGGGCATCCGAGCCGCCGCAGGCCGGTGGCGACCTGCGCGATGCGGTCGGCGCATTTGACGGCCGTGGCCACATCGACTTCGAAGCCGATCGTGCCCAAGGGCAGCGAGGATTTTTCGAGGCAGAGCCCGACGAACTTCATGAAGTGCTCGTCGTGCAGCGCGGTCTTCGTGAGATTGACCGAGAACATGCTGCCGTTGTCCTGCCATACGTTCGGATGGTGAACCAGGAATCCGATCAACTCGGTGACGACGCGCCGGTCGATCATCGAGCCGAGTCCGTGCTCGACGGCCGCTTTGAGCATCGCCTGCGGCGCCTCGTTCGGCGCAGAGCTCGATGCGGATCGCAGCAGTACCTCGAAGCGCTTCAATTTGCTCCCTTTGGTCAACGGAACCAAACGCTGCACCGCGAGCGCGATCGGGCTGCGCCGCAGCGCCGCGTGCAGGCGGTCGATCTCCGGACTCACGGGTTCGCGCTCCACACCTTGAGGTTCCGGTGCCGCGGATGCTTTCGCGGGCGGCTGCGGCGGCCGAGCCCGGCCGGGCGCCGCCGTATTGCGCGGCGGCGCCGCTTCGAGTTCGAGCGTCGCGGCCGGCGCTGACTTCACGGCGACCGGAGCCGGCGTGCGCTTCGCGGCTGCCGGCATCGCGGGCGCTGGCGCGGCGGCCTTCGATCCGGCCACACTTGCGGCGGGATTCGGCGGCGCGGACCCGACGAATCTCGGTGCCGCGGCCGCAGCCGGCAAGCGCGGCAGTATCGGTGCCGTTTGGGAATCGGCGATACCGGGGGTCGCACGCCGGCGCATTTTTGCGAAATCCGACAGCACGCGCAGCATTTTCTGCGTCAGCAAGCTGCTGGCGCCGCGCTCATCCGGCTTGATTGCGCGGCTCTCGACGACGACCATCACGGCGCCGATCAGCGCAAGCTTCGAATTGGCGACCTTGAAGAGCACCGCGGAGCGCGCGTCGCCGAGATCGTAAGCGATCGCGCTGGGTCCGCCGCGGTCGCCGAACACCTCGAGCGCCTGTTGAACCGCGTTGTGCTCGTCGGGGCCCATCGAACTCTCGGTGAGCCACAGCATGTCGCCTTCGGCGTCGTGCAGCGACACCGCATGGGCGCGAACCGGTTCGAGCGCCGCACGAATCTTCAGGCAAACGCCCGCGTAGTCGACGAGCGCTGCATCGGTCGCTGAGAGGTTCTTACCCTGATCCATAGGCCCACGGTACTGCTGTCAAGCAACCTTCATACCGCAAGCCGTCGCGCCGCGGTGTGATGGTTCTCGCCAAACGCTTTGCAACTAGCGGAACCACGTCGGCAGGCGGCTTCATGGCCGGGCGGAACCCGGGCTCTGTGACATATCATTGCAGCGCTTCATCATCATTTATTCCCGAGTAAACACATGACCCTGACGCCCGCCGGCCGGCAATACCGCTACTACGATTTCGTGATGGCGGCCTATGTTTGCATCCTGCTGTGCTCGAATCTGATCGGACCCGCCAAGGAAACGACGATTCACCTGCCGCTATTTGGCGACCTCACGTTCCTCGCTGGCGTGTTGTTCTTCCCAATTTCTTACATTTTTGGCGACATATTGACCGAGGTGTACGGCTACGGGCGGGACCGCCGCGTCGTATGGGCGGGATTCGGAGCGCTGACATTTGCCTCGATCATGGCGGCCGTGATCGTGCACCTGCCTCCGTCCGCCGATGGGATCAAAGCACAGCCCGCGCTCGAGGCGATCTTCGGCTACACCCCCCGAATCGTGGTCGCCTCGACGATCGGGTTCCTGAGCGGTACGTTCGTCAATAGCTACGTTCTCGCCAAAATGAAGATCTGGACGGCGGGGCGCTGGCTGTGGACCCGCCTGGTCGGCTCGACGGTTTGCGGGGAGTTCGTCGACTCCGCCCTCTTTTATTCGATCGCGTTCTACGGCCGGGTCAGCTGGGAACACTTGCAGACGATTATGTTCACTCAATACGTGCTCAAATGCCTCTGGGAGTTCATCGCCGCGCCATTGACCTACCGGGTCGTCGCCTTCCTGAAGCGCGCCGAAAACGAGGACTACTACGACGTCGACACCAACTTCACGCCGTTCTCGCTCCAGCCTTGAGGACGCGCCCGCGCCATTTCGTGAATTGATCGGCGTTTCGCCCGCATTGGTCAGGATCGGCGCGGCGCGCCGTCCGCATTGACGACTGAAATAGCTCCTTGAAGGCGGTACGGGCGTATCGCCTCGCTGGTCGGGCGAATTCAAGGTGAGGAGCTGTCATGAACAAGTCGTTGTCTCAGTGTGTATGGACCGTCGGGCTGCTATGCGTCGGCAGCCTGGCCTTTGCGGGGCCGGCCGGCAGCGGCCAAGCGACCGCGAACGACGCGAGAAAGCCTGCGCCGCCGCAGGAGCCGATCGGCCTCGTGACCGGCGGCGTGATCGGGGCATTTGCCGCTGGACCGGTCGGCGCGCTCGTCGGCGCAGGACTCGGAACCTGGCTCGGCAACCGCGTGCATCGCGCCGGCGAGGCCGCCAAGGCCGAGACCCTGGCCGCGTCGCTGCAACTGGAAAAGAGCGCCTTGGAAAGCCGCGAGGCCGCACTGCAAGTCGAGAGGGCCCGGCTCGCGGAGACGAACCGCTCGCTGACGGTGCAGGTCGAACAGCTCTCGAGCGCGGTCAAGTCTGCGCAGCTCGCCAAGAACGACCCGGCCGAGGCGCTCGACGGCCTGCAGGGCGACGTGTTGTTTCGAACCGGCAGCGCGGAGGTCAATCCGGATGTCGTGCGCCAGATTCAGGGGCTCGCGCAGGCGATGGCGAAGTCCCCCGAGCTGAAGATCCGCGTCGACGGTTACGCGGATCCGCGCGGCGGAGTCACGGCGAACATGAAACTCTCGGAGGCGCGTGCCAATGCGGTGCGAGACTTGCTGCTCGCATCGGGGGTCAGCGACGAGGCGCTCGAGGTCAATGCCTACGGCAAGTCGCTGAGTGTCTCCGACGACACCGACGGCTACGCGCTCGAACGCCGTGTGCGCCTGACGCTGCAAGCCGGCGCCGCGCCGGCCGCGAGCGCAAGCACGAGCGCCGCTGCCGCGGACGGCGCGGGTCCGGGTCCGTAATCGTCCTTGAGTATGGCGCGAGCTGCGCTGCGATCGACTGGCGGCCCGGGTGCAATCGCATCCGGGCCGCACTTGTCTCCGCGGCTCCCGCATGCCTACGATAGGCGATGAGCGCGCGTCCACAAATCGTGATCCTTGATCGGCTGTTGATGGGCGAATCGTCGAATCCGGCGCCCGAACGCATACTTGCCGGCATTCCGCGCGCGCGCGTCGCCAACCAATACACCGACACCAGCCAGCAATTTTTTTGCGGCGTCTGGACCAGCACCGCGGGTAAATGGCGCGTGCGCTACACCGAGCACGAGTTTTGCGTGATCATCGAGGGTCGGATGCGCATCGAATCGGCGTCCGGCGAGCGCTATGAGCTGCGGGTCGGCGATGCGTTCATCGTGCCGGCCGGCTTCGAGGGCACCTGGGAGGTCATCGAGCCCTCGAAAAAATGGTATGCGATTTTCGAGCCGAAGCCCTGACCTTCAGGCCGTCTCGCGAACGACCTCGGCGAGGATCCCAACGATGCGCTCGATCTGCGCCGGCTCGACGATCAACGGCGGCGACAGCGCGATGGTGTCCGCGGTCTGCCGCACCATGACACCGCGATCGAAGCATTTGACGAACACGTCGAAAGCGCGCGCACCTGGTTTTCCGGTCCGCGGTTCGAGATCGATTGCGCCCATGAGCCCGAAATTGCGAATGTCGATGACATGCGGTGCCCCTTTCAAGGAGTGCATCGCCTCTTCCCACTGCGGGGCGAGCGTCGCCGCGCGCGTCAGCAGGTTCTCCTTCGCGTAGATATCGAGCGTCGCGAGCGCCGCTGCGCAAGCGACCGGATGCGCCGAATAGGTGTAACCGTGGAACAGCTCGACCGCATTTTCGGGCCCCTGCATGAGGCCGTCGTAAATCTTGCGATGGGCGAACACTGCGCCCATCGGCACCGTGCCGTTCGTGATGCCCTTGGCGGTCGTCATGAGGTCCGGCGTCACGTCGAAAACTTGTGACGCAAACGCTTTGCCGATGCGGCCGAAGCCCGTGATGACTTCGTCGAAAATCAGCAGGATGTCGTGCTTGTCGCAGATCTCGCGCAGGCGCTTCAAATAGCCGACCGGCGGCAGAATCACGCCCGCGGAGCCGGAGATCGGTTCGACGATGACGGCGGCAATTGTCGAGGCGTCATGCAGCGCGACGAGGCGCTCCAACTCGTTCGCGAGATGCATGCCCCATTTCGGCAGACCGCGCGAGAACGCATTGTGTTCATGATCGAGCGTGTGCGGCAGATGATCGACGCCCGGCAGCATCGAGGATCCGAAGGCCTTGCGGTTGTTGACCATGCCGCCCACCGACGTGCCTCCAAAGCCCACGCCGTGGTAGCCCTTTTCGCGGCCGATCAGGCGAGTCTTCGTCGCCTGACCGCGCGCGCGCTGATAGGCGATCGCGATCTTGAGCGCGGTGTCGACCGACTCCGATCCGGAATTCGTGAAGAACACGCGGTCGAGGCCCGGCGGAGCGATCGCGCCCAGACGGGTCGCCAGCTCGAACGCGATCGGGTGGCCCATCTGGAACGCGGGCGCGTAGTCCATCGTCGTGAGCTGTTTCGCGACCGCCTCCGAGATCTCGCGGCGCCCGTGACCTGCATTGACGCACCAGAGTCCGGCGACGCCGTCGATGACCTCGCGGCCGTCGGGGGTCCAATAGTGCATGCCTTCCGCGCGCGCGAGCAGCCGCGGATTCGCCTTGAACTGGCGATTGGCCGTGAACGGCATCCAGAACGCATCCAACTGCTCATGGGACGGGAGCGGCGACAACTTGGCATTCATGGGCGAAGGACCTCGAGCGACACGGGTGAATCAATGAAACGACCACGGCGGATCGAATAATGATAAAGAAAATTGACAATTAGCTCAATTCGGGGCGAAATCGAGTCCAAGGTGTTTAATATACTCAACACGCGGAGTTACGGGTCCAAACCATGAATCTCGATGTCGGTGCCCATCTGAAGGCCGTGCGACAGATGTACGGGCTCTCGCAGCGCGAACTCGCGAAGCGCGCGGGAGTGACCAACGGACTGATTTCATTGATCGAGCAAAATCGCGTGAGTCCCTCGGTCAGCTCCCTGAAGAAGGTGCTCGACGGCGTGCCGATGGCCTTGGCCGATTTCTTCACGCTCGACCTCGCGGGCAAGCCGCAAGTGTTCTTTCCGAAGGAGGAACTCGCCGACATCGGGACCGGCAGCGTGGAGCTGCGGCTCGTCGGTAGCCGCTTGGCGAAGCGCAGCATGGCGCTGCTCCACGAAAAGTACGCGGCGGGCGCCGACACCGGCGAGGAGATGCTCACGCATGTCGGGGAAGAGGGCGGGGTCGTGGTGCGCGGCAAGATCGAGCTCACCGTGGGCGGTGAGGCGCGCATCCTCGGGCCGGGCGACGCCTACTATTTCCGCAGCACCTTGCCGCATCGGTTTCGCAATCCCGGGCGCGAGGAATGCGAAATGGTCAGCGCGAGCTCGCCGCCGACTTTTTAGCGCAAACTCCGTTCGGTCCGCCGCCTGAGGTAGCATAATCGTTCCATGAAACTCGTCACTTTGGCAGCCACGCAAATGGCTTGCAGCTGGGATCGCGACGCCAACGTCGCGCGTGCGGAACGCCTGATCCGCGATGCGGCGGCGCGCGGCGCCAACATCATCCTGATCCAGGAATTGTTCGAAACGCCGTACTTTTGCAAGGATCACCAGTCGCGTCATTTCGATCTCGCACGCCCGCTCGAGGGGCATCCGGCCGTCGAGCATTTTCGCGGGCTCGCACGCGAGCTCGGCGTAGTTTTGCCGGTCAGCGTGTTCGAACAGGCCGGCAATGCCTTCTTCAATTCCGTGGTCGTCGTCGACGCCGACGGTTCGGTGCTCGGCAGCTATCGCAAGTCGCACATTCCCGAGGGTCCCGGCTATCACGAGAAGTTCTACTTCTCGCCGGGCGATACCGGCTTCAAGGTGTTCGACTCGCGCTACGCTCGCTTGGGCGTCGCGATCTGCTGGGATCAGTGGTTTCCGGAGGCGGCCCGCTCAATGGCGCTCATGGGCGCGGAGATTCTGCTGTATCCGACCGCGATCGGCTCGGAGCCGAACGATCCGCACCTGGACTCGAGCGGGCATTGGCAGCGCACCATGCAAGGGCATGCGGCCGCGAACATCATGCCCTTGGTCGCCTCGAACCGGATCGGTACCGAGCAGGGCGAGAAATATACGATGAGCTTTTACGGGTCCTCCTTCATCGCGTCGCCGACCGGCGAGAAGATCGCCGAGGCCGATCGGTCGAGCGAGACCGTGCTGACGGCGAGCTTCGATCTCGACGAGGTGCGCCGCTACCGCCAGGCCTGGGGCATTTTTCGCGACCGGCGCCCCGATCTTTATTATCCGATTCTCTCGCTCGATGGCCGCGGCTGACGGGTTCGCGCTGCCGCAGGATCTGGTGTTTGTCGATCTAGAGACGACCGGCGGCAACGCCGCCTGGCACCGCATCACCGAAGTCGGCATCGTGCGCGTCGAGCGCGGCGAACTCGTCGAGCAATGGAGCTCGCTCGTGAATCCAGAGTGCCGTATTCCGAGCGCGATCGAGGCCTTCACCGGCATCACCAACGAGATGGTTGCCGACGCGCCGCGATTCCCCGAGATCGCCGCCGTGGTGCGCGAGAAGCTCGAGGGGGCGGTTTTTGTCGCCCACAATGCGCGCTTCGATTACTCGTTCCTGCGCAGCGAATTCCGCCGCATCGAGCGCCGCTTCTCGGCCAAGGTGCTGTGCACCGTCAAGCTGTCGAGGCGCTTGTTCCCAGAGGAGCCGCGGCACAATCTCGATGCCGTGATGCAGCGCCACGGCCTCGCGTGCGGCGCGCGCCATCGGGCCTTGGGCGATGCGCGCGTGCTCTGGGATTTTTGGCGCAAGCTGCGCGCCGACCTGACCGAGACGGAGCTCGCCAAAGCGGTTCACGCGTTGCTCGGCGCGAATGCGCTGCCGGCACATTTGCCCGCGGAACTCGCCGACGAACTGCCCGACGGACCCGGCGTATACCGCTTTTTCGGCGCCGAGGATGCGCTGCTCTATGTCGGCAAGAGCACCTCGCTGCGCGCGCGGATCCTCGCGCATTTCGCCGCCGAGCATGGGGACTCGAAGGAGCAGCGCCTCGCGCGCCAGGTACGCCGCATCGACTGGTTTGAGACCGCCGGCGAACTCGGCGCGCTGCTGCGCGAATCCGAATGGATCAAGACTCTGCGGCCGCTGCACAACCGGCGTCTCAAGGACAGTGCCGAGACGCTGACGATTCGCACGCCGCCCGGATCCGCGGCCTGCGTCGAACTCACCGACATCGGCAGCATCGAAGCCGCGGCATTCGGCGACTGCTTCGGGCTGTTCCGCTCGCGCAAGGAGGCGCTCAAGGCGCTCACCGACATCGCCCGCGCACAGCAGCTCTGTCTGAAGGTGCTGGGCCTCGAGGCAAGCGCCGGGTCCTGCTTTGCGTATCAGCTCGGCAAGTGCCGCGGCGCTTGCGTCGGCAAGGAGCCGCTCGCGTTGCATCGGATGCGCCTGCAGCTCGCGCTGTCGTCTTTGAAGCTCAAGTGTTGGCCGTTTCCGGGGCGCATCGCGCTGCGTGAGCAGGACGGCCGCGGCGGCTGCGACCTGCACGTGCTCGAAGACTGGATCCACCTCGGCACCGCGCGCAGCGAGGAGGATCTGGCGGAATTGCGCGAGGCCCGCTGTCGCGCCGCTTCGACGCCGACGTTTATCGGATTCTAGTGCGCCATCTTGCGGGCCATGCGGCCGCCGGCCGCGGCCGGGAAAAATCGCGACTGGCATGATTTGCGTGCTGCGACCGCTGCGCGTGATCGATAACGTCCGCTACTGGATCGCGACCGCCCCGATCGGGGCGGCCTCCGTGCTCGCCGAGGAGCTGTTGCAGTTCGGCGCGAGCGACATCCGCGAACGCAGCAACGATGTGAAATTTCAGGGCACGCTCGAGGTCGGCTACCGGGCGTGCCTCTGGTCGCGCACCGCGACGCGCGTGCTGCTGAGCCTCGGGTCGATCGACGCGACCAGCACGCAAAATCTGTTCGCGGCGGTCAAGCGCATCGACTGGCGCGACCACATCGCGCCGGGCGCGACGCTCGCCTGCGATTGCAGCGGCGGCAATGAATCGATCCGACACACGCTCTACGGCGCGCAGCTGCTCAAGGACGCGGTCTGCGACAGCCTGCGCGAATCGACCGGCGAGCGGCCGAACATTCAACCGGAGCGGCCCGACGTGCTGCTGCATTTGCACGTCGAGGGGCGCGAGGCGCTCTTGTCGATCGATTTCTCCGGCGAGAGCCTGCACCGACGCGGCTACCGCACCGAAAGCGGGAGGGCGCCGCTCAAGGAAAACGTCGCGGCGGCCGTGCTGCTGCGCGCCGGCTGGCCGGCGCTCTACGAGCGCGGTGGAACGCTCGTCGATCCAATGTGCGGGTCCGGAACCTTTCTGACCGAGGGCGCGTTGATCGCCGCGCAGGCGGCGCCGGGACTCGGCCGCGCTTATTTCGGCTTCAACGGCTGGCGCGGGCACGAGCGCAGTCTTTGGGAGCGATTGTGCGTCGATGCGCGCGCGCGCCGCGTCGCTGCGGCGCCGCGCCGCTGCATTCAGGGTTCAGACATCGACGCGGACGCGGTGCGCATGAGTCTCGCGAACGCCGAGGCGGCCGGCGTCGCCGACTGGATTCACGTCGAGAAGCGCGCGCTGCTCGAGGTGCAGCGGCCCGCCGCGGACCTCGGCCTCGTGGTCGCCAACCCGCCCTATGGCGAGCGCATCGGCGCCGATCAAGGCCTGTCCGAACTGTACACACAGCTCGGCAGTCTGCTGCGCGAACGATTCAGGGGCTGGAAGGCCGCGATACTCACGGGAAATCCGTCGATGGCGCGCCACCTCGGAATCCATGCAAAGCGCAGCCACCGGGTCTTCAACGGAACCATCGAATGCCGGCTGCTGCGCTTCGAACTCGACGAAGCGAGTGAGCAGAAGGCCCCGGAAATCGTGCGCGCCGAATGGGCCGGCCGGCCGGGCGCACAGATGTTCGCGAATCGTCTCGCCAAGAATCTCGCCAAGCTCGAGCCCTGGGCCTTGCGCGAGCAGATCGAGTGTTTCCGGCTCTACGACGCCGACATGCCGGAGTACGCGTTCGCGATCGATCTGTATGGTCGTGAAACGCGCCACGCCTTCGTGCAGGAATACGCCGCGCCGAAGACCGTCGATCAGGAGAGCGCACGCGAGCGCCGACGCGAGGCGCTTTCGGTGCTGCCGGACGTGCTCGGGATTCCGCTGCCCCAAATCCACACGCGTCTGCGCCGGCAGCAGAAGGGCAGCGACCAGTATGAAAAGCGCGCGATGACCGACGAGCGGCATGTCGTGCACGAGGGCGGACTGAAATTCTGGGTCAACTTCCGCGACTACCTCGACACGGGCTTGTTCCTCGACCACCGCATCACGCGCGCGCTGCTGCGCGAGTGGTCCAAGGACAAGGATTTCTTGAACCTATTCTGCTACACGGGCAGCGCAACCGTGTACGCGGCCGCGGGCGGCGCCCGCAGCAGCGCGAGCGTCGACTTGTCGAACACCTATCTCGACTGGGCGCGCGACAATCTCGTGCTCAATGGTTTCGGCCCGGACCGCCATGAACTCTACCGCGCGGACTGCCTGCAGTGGCTCGAGGAGCAGGCGCCGCGCGGGCCGCGCTTCGATCTGGTGTTTCTCGATCCGCCGACCTTCTCCAACTCCAAGCGCATGGAGGGCGTGCTCGACGTGCAGCGCGATCACGTCGGGATGATTCGCCGTTCGATGCTGATGCTGCGCGAGCGCGGGCGCCTGGTCTTTTCTACCAATTTCACGCGCTTCAAGCTCGATGCCGCCGCGCTGCCGGACCTGCAGATCGAAGACCTCAGCCGCCGCACGGTACCGAAGGATTTCGAGCGCAACGCGCGCATTCACCACTGCTACGCGATCGAGCGCCGCTCACAATAAATCGCGCAGGCGGTAGTAGAGCATCGCGAGCATCAGCGAGGGACGCCGCAGGACCGGTCCGCCGGGAAAGTCCCGATGCGGGATCCGTGCGAACACGTCGAATCGCTCGGCGCTGCCGGCGACCGCTTCGGCGACGAGCTTGCCGCCGAGCCCGGTGACCACGAGGCCGTGACCCGAGAAGCCCTGCAGATAAAAAACGTTGGCCGCGAGGCGCCCGAAATTCGGCGCGCGGCTCATCGTGATGTCGAGATAGCCGCCCCAGGTCCGATCGACGCGGATCGGCCCGAGCTGCGGAAACACGCGCAGCATCCGCCCGCGCATCGATTCCGCGAGCCGCGGCGGTTCGAGTCCGCTGTAGCTGACGCGCCCGCCGAACAGCAGCCGGTGATCGGCCGACAGGCGAAAATAGTCGAGAATCCAGTTGACGTCGGCCACGGCCGCGTTGCTGGGCAGCAGCGCGCGCGCGCGCGCCTCGCCGAGCGGCTCCGTGGCGGCAATATAGGTGCCCACGCCGAGAATGCGCCGCGAGAGCGTCGGTGCGACCTTTCCCAAATAAGCGCCTCCGCAGAACACCAGCTGCTTGCAGCGCAATACGCCGGCGCCGGTGTGCACGTCGATCAGCGGTCCGTCCGCATAGCGCAGCACCTGCGAATTTTCGAAAATGCGGACTCCGGCGGACTCGGCCGCGCGTGCCAGGCCGCGCGTGTACTTGAGCGGGTGCAGATGACCGCTGCGCGTATCGAGCAATCCGCCGAGATAGTGTTCGCTCGCGACATGGGCGCGCAGCTGCTGCCGATCGAGCACCGATACGCTCCGGTAGCCGTACTGTGTCTGCAGCTCCTGCGCCCAGTCGCCGAGTTCGCGCAGTTGGCGCGGTTTGACCGCAACATGCAGGTGATTCGCGCGGTAGTCGCAGTCGATTTTGTGGTCTCGAATCAGCGATTGGATCAGATCCAGGCCCTCGACCGACAGGTCGAACAGAGCCCGTGCATCGCCTGCTCCCACCTGGGCCGCGAGTGCCGGCTGACTGGTGGCGAGGCCGAAGATGGTTTGTCCGCCGCTGCGTCCCGAGGCGCCGTAGCCCACTTCGCGCGCCTCGAGCAAGGCGACGCTGAAGCCACGCTTCGCCAAGTGCAGCGCGGCCGAGCAGCCCGCGATGCCGCCGCCGACCACACCCACGTCGGCGCGCTGCTCGCCGCGCAGCGGCTCGCGAGCGGTGCCAGCCGATTCGCTCGCCTCGGCCCCTGCGGAGTCTGCGTAATAGGAGGCGGCGGGCGGTTCCGATAGGCGCACTTGACAACTCGAGCCCGATGGGGTGTTTAAAATGTTATGGCTATTGACAGGATTTGAGCCCTGTGAGCCTACCGGGTTTTTCTGTTCGGGTGCAATATTGTTGCACGGCAACAAACGCGGGTAAGTCGCGGAAATGCCTAAATCTAAGGCGATTCCTGCGCCTTTCTCAGGACGACGCTCACGCCATATGGTCTAATGGCTGTCATATGAAAGCCTAGTGATGCTTCTAGGCGTTTAATATATTAAACATGTCTCGCAAGCCGCTTATCGGAATTCCAGCCGACCGCCGCCTGACTGGGAAGCATTATTTCCACGTCGTCGGCGACAAATACATATCGGCCGTGGCGCGCGGCGCGGCGGCGATACCGGTCATGGTGCCGGCGATCGGGCCTGAGCTGGACTTGGGCGCGCTGCTGGAGGTCTGTGATGGGCTGCTGTTTACAGGAAGTGAAACGAATGTCGAACCTCACCACTACGGAGGCCCGGCCAGTGCACCGGGAACCTTACATGACCCAAATCGGGATGCTACGACGCTTCCGTTGATTCCGCGGGCGGTCGCGGCCGGCTTGCCGGTGCTCGCGATCTGCCGCGGTTTCCAGGAAATGAATGTTGCCTATGGCGGGACCCTTTGGCAGCGCGTGCACGAGGTGCCCGGCCAGCTCGATCACCGCGAAGACGAATCCACGAGCCTCGCCGAACAATATGGCCCGGCTCACGAAGTGCTGCTCGAGCCTGGGGGGCTACTCGAAAAAATCGCCGGCAGTGAACGTTTGCAGGTCAATTCCCTGCATTGGCAGGGTGTTCAGACACTCGGTGAAGGACTGCGCGTCGAGGCGCGCGCGCCGGACCGTCTGATCGAGGCGTTCAGCGTTTCCGATGCCACGAGCTTCGCGCTCGGGGTGCAATGGCACCCCGAGTGGCAATTTTCCGAGAATCCATTTTCTCGCGCCCTGTTCGCCGCCTTTGGAGCGGCGTGCAGGCGGCGAGTCAGCGACAGGTGACACATGGCCAGCACGATTCAGCAATTTCTGAAAGAACACGGGATCTCGGAGGTCGAGGCGATCATCCCCGACATGGCGGGAGTCGCGCGCGGCAAGCTCATGCCTGCCGAAAAATTCGCCGAGGAGGAGGGTATGCGACTGCCCGAGGCGATCTTCCTGCAGACGGTCACCGGGGATTATCCGGAAGATCAGAGCGCGATGAACCCCTCGGATATCGATATCGTGCTCAAGGCCGACCCGAAGACCGTTCGCGTGGTTCCGTGGGCCGCGGAGCCGACCGCACAAGTCATTCACGACTGCTTCTACGGAGACGGCCGGCCGGTCACGATGGCGCCGCGCTATGTGCTGCGCCGGGTGCTCGAACTCTACGAGGCGCACGGCTGGGAGCCCGTCGTGGCCCCTGAGCTGGAGTTCTTCCTCGTCGAGCCGAACATCGACTCCGATTATCCGCTGAAGCCGCCGATTGGACGCTCGGGCCGCCCCGAAATCGGCCGGCAGGCCTACAGCATCGCGGCCGTCAACGAGTTCGATCCCCTGTTCGACGACATGTATTCGTTTTGCGAGGCTCAGGACATCGAAATCGACACGCTGATCCACGAGGCCGGCGCCGCGCAAATGGAAATCAACCTGCTGCACGGCTATCCGATGAGCCTCGCCGACCAGGCATTCCTCTTCAAGCGCACCGCCCGGGAAGCAGCGCTGCGCCACAAAATGTACGCGACCTTCATGGCGAAGCCGATGGCCAAGGAGCCCGGCAGCGCGATGCATCTGCACCAGAGCATCATCGACGCCAAGACGCGCAAGAACATCTTCAGCAACGCGGACGGATCGCCCTCGACCTTGTTCTTCGGGCACATCGCGGGCCTCCAGAAATACTTGCCGGCCGCGATGTCGCTGTTCGCGCCCAACGTGAACAGCTATCGGCGCATCAGCCGCTACTCCGCGGCACCGATCAACGTGCATTGGGGCTACGACAACCGCACCGCCGGGCTGCGCGTGCCGCTGTCGGGTCCGGAGGCGAGGCGAGTCGAGAACCGGCTCGGCGGGGCCGACGCGAATCCGTATCTTGCGATCGCCGCCTCGCTCGCCTGCGGCTACTTAGGGATGGTCGAAGGACTGAAGCCGTCAGAACCGATTTCCGGCAGCGCTTACGAATTGGCGATTGCCCTGCCGCGCACCCTCGCCGAGGCGCTGCGGCTGCTGCGCGAGTCCAAGCCGCTCGTCGACTTGTTCGGCGATCGCTTCGTGCTGGCGTACACGGCCGTCAAGGACGCCGAATACGAGACCTTCGCGCAGGTGATCAGCTCGTGGGAGCGAGAGCACCTGCTGCTCAACGTCTGAAGCGCCAACGGGCCGCGTCGCGGCCGCGCCGCCGGGACTAAATGTTTTTTTGCTCTGTCCCCGGGGCGCCGGCTGCGATATAACTATGCGCCTTGAGCAAACGCTCGGAGTGCCTCGCGGGCTGCCGCTGTGAAACGCATAGGGGGACGGGTTTGATGTTGAGCGCTTTTCGGTCGGGATTCGCGGTGGTTTCCTGCTGTTTGCTGCTGAGTGCCTGCGGTGACCACAAGTCCGCAGCCGAAAAGGCGCCCGAGCCTTCGGCGCCCGCGGCGAAGTCCAAGGTGCTGAACCTCTTCATCTGGTCCGATTACCTTGCGCCGAACACGCTGGCCGAATTCGAGCAGCAAACCGGCATCAAGGTCCACGCCGCCTATTACGACAGCAATGAAACGCTCGAGACCAAGCTGCTCGCGGGCAGCAGCGGATATGACGTCGTGGTGCCGACCGCGTCCTACTTCGAGCGGCAGATCAAGGCCGGCGTCTACCTCACCTTCGACAAATCGAAGCTGCCGAACCTCAAGAATCTCGATCCGCAGCTCATGGCGAAAGTCGCGCAGCACGATCCGGACAACGCCCACGGCGTGATCTATCTGTGGGGAACGAACGGCATCGGCTACAACGAGAAGATGGTCAAAGCGCTGATGCCGGACGCGCCGCTCGACAGCTGGCGCCTGGTGTTCGATCCGGCGGTCGCCGCCAAGGTCGCCAAATGCGGGATCAGCGTGCTCGATTCACCCGCGGAAATGCTGCGTGCGGTGTTCAATTATCTCGGCAAGGATCCGAACTCGCAGGACCCCAAGGACCTCGTGCAGGCGGAAGCGGTGCTCGCGAAGATTCGCCCCTATATCCGCAACATCAATTCCTCGGAATACATCGAGGCGCTCGCGAACGGCGACCTCTGCATCGCGGTCGGCTACAACGGCGACGTGATGCAGGCGCGCGACCGCGCGCGGGAGGCCAACAAGGGCGTAGACATCAAGTACGCGATCCCGAAGGAAGGCACGATTCTCTGGTTCGACATGCTCGCGATTCCGAAGGACGCGCCCGATCCCGACAGCGCCTACGCGTTCATCAACTTCATCATGACGCCGCAGATCACCGCGGAGATCTCCAACTTCAAGCGCTATGCCAACGCGAACGCGGCGGCCGAGCCGCTGGTGCTCGCCGACGTCAAATCGGATCCGGCGATCTACCCGACCGCGGAGCAGCGCCAGCGGCTGTCGGTGCAGCTCGCTGATTCGGCCGAGCAGACCCGCGCGATCACCCGCGTCTGGCAAAAATTCAAGACGGGCCAGTAGGTGATGGCGACGCCCGAAGGCTCGGCGGTCAAGGCGGTGCCCGCCGCAAAGGCCGCGCCGTGGACCGATCCGAACGCGAAGGCCTACGTGCAGCTCGATCACCTCACCAAGTCGTTCGGCGACTTCAAGGCCGTCGACGACGTCAGCCTCAAGATCTACAAGGGCGAGATATTCTGTCTGCTCGGCGCGTCGGGCTGCGGCAAGACGACGCTGCTGCGCATGCTGGGCGGTTTCGAAACGCCGAGCTCCGGCAAGATATACATCGACGGCGAGGACATGACCGGCGTGCCGCCCTACGAACGGCCCGTCAATATGATGTTTCAGTCGTACGCATTGTTTCCGCACATGAACGTCGAGCAGAACGTCGCATTCGGTCTCAAGCAGGACCGCGTGCCAAAGCCGCAGATCAAGGAGCGCGTCGCCACGATGCTCGACCTCGTCAAGCTCGGCGATTTTGCGAAGCGCAAGCCGCACCAGTTGTCGGGCGGACAGCGCCAGCGCGTCGCGCTCGCGCGTTCGCTGGTCAAGCGGCCGAAGCTGCTGCTGCTCGATGAACCGCTCGGCGCGCTCGACAAGAAACTGCGCGAGCACACGCAGTTCGAGCTGATCAGCCTGCAGGAGAAACTCGGCGTGACGTTCGTGGTCGTCACCCATGACCAGGAGGAGGCGATGACGCTCGCGAGCCGCATCGGGGTCATGAACTACGGCGAAATCGTTCAGGCCGGCACGCCGTCCGAGATCTACGAGTTCCCGAGTTCGAAGTTCGTCGCGGATTTCATCGGTTCGGTCAACATCTTCGAGGGAAAGCTCATCGAGGACGAGCCCGAATATGTGCGCATCGCGTCACCCGAGTTGGGCGGCACGATCTACGTGAGCCACGGCATCAGCGCGGCGCCGGACGCGACCGTTTGGGCGGCGGTGCGGCCCGAGAAGGTGTTCATGTCGACCGCACCGCCGGAGTGCGCCGACAACGTCGTGCGCGGCACGGTCCAGGACATTGCCTATCTCGGCGACTTGTCGATTTATCTCGTCAGGCTGCCGACCGGCAAGGTCGTGCGCGTCACGCAGCCGAACACCTCGCGCCACGCCGAGGCGATCAGCTGGGACCAGCAGGTCTACCTCTCGTGGGATGCGACCAGTCCCGTGGTGGTCACGCGCTAAGCCGATGAGACGCGCCCCTCTGACCGAGCGCTTTGGCATCAGCGGCCGCGGAATGGTCGCTATGCTGCCGTACCTGTGGCTCATGCTGTTCTTCGTCGTTCCGTTCGTGATCGTGCTCAAGATCTCGTTTGCGGACGTTGATCTCGCGATCCCGCCGTACACGCCGCTGGTTCAATGGACCGAAAAGAACGTGCTCGCGATCAAGTTGAATTTCAACAACTACGAGTTCCTGTTCACCGACAAGCTGTATCTCACGGCGTTCCTCAATTCGATCAAGGTCGCCTTCATCTCGACCCTGCTGTGCCTCATCATCGGCTATCCGATGGCCTACGGCATCGCCCGCGCCAAGTCCACGACGCGCAATGTGCTGCTGTTGCTCGTGATACTGCCGTTCTGGACTTCGCTGCTGCTGCGCGTATACGCGTGGATCGGTCTGCTCAAGCCCAACGGCGTCATCAACAACCTGCTGCTGTCGCTCGGCATCATTCACGAGCCGCTGACGATGCTCTACACGCCGTTCGCGATGTACGTCGGCATCGTGTATTCCTACCTGCCGTTCCTGATCTTGCCGCTGTACGCGAATCTCGAGAAGATGGACTGGCAACTGCTCGAGGCGGCCGAGGACCTCGGATGCAGGCCCTGGCAGGCGTTCTACAAGATCACGCTGCCGCTGTCGCGCAATGGGATTCTCGCCGGCTCGATGTTGGTGTTCATCCCGGCCGTGGGTGAATTCGTGATCCCGGCGCTGCTCGGCGGCCCCAATGCGCTGATGATCGGGCGCATCCTCTGGGACGAGTTCTTCTCCAATCGCGCCTGGCCGGTCGCGAGCGCGGTCGCGATCCTGCTGCTGCTGGTGCTGGTGCCGTTCATGTTGTGGTACCAGAGCATCCAGGCGCGTGAGTCGGCGGGCGCGCGATGAATCAGCGGCGCTCCGTGTTCATCATTTCATGCCTGGCGTTCGGCTACGCGTTTCTCTACATCCCGATCCTCTCGATGATCGTGTTTTCGTTCAACGCGTCGAAGCTCGTCACCGTCTGGGACGCGGCGAACTCGCCGACGCTCAAATGGTACTACTCGCTGCTGAACAACGAGGAGATCCTCGACGCGGCGTGGATTTCGCTGAAAGTTGCGGTCATCAACGCCTCGGGGTCGGTGATACTCGGTACGCTAGCCGGATTTGCGCTCGCGCGATTCACGCAGTTCCGCGGCCGTTTCACGCTCAACGCGATGGCGACCGCGCCGCTCGTGATGCCGGAAGTCATCACCGGCCTCTCGCTGCTGCTGATGTTCGTCGCGATGGAGCAGGTCATCGGCTGGCCAGCGGGACGCGGCATCACGACGATGACCATCAGCCACATGACCTTTTCGATGGCCTACGTGACCGTCGTGGTGCAATCGCGCCTCGCGACTTTCGATACCGCGCTCGAGGAGGCCGCGATGGATCTCGGCGCGCGGCCGCTCAAGGTGTTCTTCGTGATCACGCTGCCGATCATCTTCCCGGCGATCCTTTCCGGCTGGCTGCTCGCGTTCACGCTTTCCTGGGACGATCTGGTGATCTCGAGCTTCACCTCGGGGCCCGGCAGCAGCACGCTGCCGATGGTGGTGTTCTCCAAGGTGCGGCTCGGCGTGAGTCCGGAGATCAATGTGCTCGCGACGCTCACGATCACCACGGTGACGCTCATCATCGTCGGTGTGAGCCTGTGGATGGCGCGCAGCAGTCGGATCGCGAAGCTCGCACCCTAGCGGCGCCGCTGCACTGCACGCAAGCCCCGAGCCTCGCGTTGTAGGGGATCTCCCTCAAGAGAGCCTCCGGTACTCCATCAGGCGCGCACCATGCGCGCCAAAACAGCCCTGCTGCGGCGGCTACGGACCGGTCATTCTCACTCAAGCGCTCATCGGTTTTGCCGATACCCAAGGAAGCCATGAGCAGCACGAATCTTCATGTTTTGGATCGATCCGAGAATTGTGATTTCATTCACGGCCTGTTCGAGCGGCGCCTCGCACGCAACGAAATCGAGCTGCCGCTGCTGCCCGAAGTCGCGATTCGAGTCATGCGCCTCGCACGCAGCGAGGATGCGAGCGCAGCGCAGCTCGCGGACATCATCAACGCCGACCAGGCGCTGACGATGTACGTGCTGCGGGTCGCCGCGTCCGCCGCCAAGCGCCCTGCCACGCCGATCGTCTCATTGCACCACGCGGTGTCCTGGCTCGGCTTCGAGGAAGTCGCCGACATCGCCTTCACGCTCGCCCTGCAGGGCAAGATGCTGAACATTCCCGGGCAGAACCAGAAGGCGCGGCGGCTGTGGCGCCATGCGCTCGCGAGCGCACTGTGGGCGCGCCACTTGGGTTCGATGCTCGCGCGCGACGCCGGCATGAGCTACCTGTGCGGGCTGCTGCACACGATCGGCAAACCCGTGGCGCTCGGCGCGGCGCATGAGCTCGCGCAGCGCGCCCAGGTCAAGCTCACCGGCGACGAATACGACCGGCTCGTCGAAACCTTTCATCGCCACATCGGCACGCAAGTGCTCGCCGCCTGGGGCATGCCCGAGCCGGTGATCACGGTGGCCGCGCATTGGGAGGCCTACGCCGCCGCGGGCGAGTCGCGGCTCGATTGCAACGTCGTCAACGTCGCCGATCGACTCGCAAACTGCACGTTGAACGACTCGATCCGCGTTTCGCGCGACTTGCTCGTCGTCGAACCGGCCTACCAGGATCTCGGCTTCGCGGACTTGGACGCGATCGCGCTGTTCGACGCCGCCGGTTCGATCAACGCGGATCTGGACACGTACCTACCGCCCTGAAGATCCCGGCTTTCAATGCGTGCCCGGCTCGATTATCGTGGCGGCATGAAAGACAACACCCGCGTCACGCATCCCGAGGTCGTGACGCTGCCCGTGGGCAACCGCCCGCTGGTGGCGCCGATCTACCAGTCGGTCAAATTCGAATTCGCCGATACGGCCGAGACCGCGAGTTTTCTGCGCGGCGAGCGGGACGGGTTCTTCTATTCCCGGACATCGAACCCGACCTTGCGGCAGCTGGAGCTGCTGCTCAGCGATCTGCAGGGCCGCGAGGCCTGTCTGCTGACGGGTTCCGGCGTCGCCTCGATCGCGGCGGCGCTGCTGTCGCTGTGCCGCCAGGGTGATCACGTGCTCGCATTCATCGAATCCTACGGGCCGACGCGCTATCTCGATTCAGCACCTGCTCGGAAAATTCGGCGTGCGCCACACGCTGCTGTCGATCGAGGATCTTGCCGGCATCGAGCGCGTGCTGCGCGACACGCCGACGCGGCTCGTGATATTCGAGAGTCCGACGAATCCCGTGACCAAGATCGCGGACATCGAGCATCTGACCGCGGCGGCGCGGCGCTTTGGTGCGCTCACGGTGCTCGACAACACCTTCGCGGGATTTCACAACCACGGCGCTTACGACATCGACGTGTTTCTGCACAGCCTCACCAAGTACGCCTCCGGTCACGGCGACGTTCTCGGCGGCGCGATCATCGCCTCCAAGCCGCTGATCGATGCGATGCGCAAAGACGTGGTATCGATCGGGCCGAGCCTCGACCCGCACGCGGCGTTTCTGATCCAGCGCGGCATGCGCACGTATTTCCTGCGCTACGAACGGCAATGTGCGAATGCGCTGCAGGTCGCGCGGTTCCTCGCCGGCGATGCGCGCGTCAAGCGGGTCTTCTATTGCGGTTTGGCGTCGCACCCGCAGCACCTGTTGGCCAAGAAGCAAATGCGCGACTTCGGAACCGTGGTTTCGTTCGAATTGAACGGCGGCTACGCGAACGGCGACCAGTTCGCCGATGCGCTGGCGCTGTTCGCGGTCTCGGCGAGCATCGGCTCGGTCGAGTCGCTCGTGATGCCGCCGCGCCTGCTCGGCGGAGGCGAATTCACGAACGAGCAGCGCGCCGCCTCGCTGCTCACGCACGGCACGGTCCGTTTGTCGGTGGGCATCGAGGATGCCGAGGACCTCGTGCAGGATCTCGCACAGGCGCTCGATCGCGCGTTCGCGTGACCGCGTTCGCGTGACCGCTGCCGCCTGAGCTCGCGCGCCGGCCGGCGCAGATGACATAAGCGGTCCGCATCGCACTGGCGGCACTCAAGAATTCGCCGCCGCTGCCGACCTTACGGCTTAGAGACCGTCTAACTGGAAGGGATTCACCGTGCACCTCGACTCCGCCGCCACTTTGTCGCCGCTCGACAGCCAGGAGGCGCGCGATTATCTGTGTGATGCCTTGAGCCTGCCGCAGAGCATCGCGCCGATGCCGCATATCTGCGCGAAGCTCGCGGAGCTGACCGCACACGAGGAAACCGATTCCGTGCAGCTCGTGCGTCTGGTTCAATCCGACCCCGTGGTCGCCGGCGAAATCATGCGCGTCGCGAATTCCGCGGCGCTGCGGCCGCGCAATCCAATCGGCTCCTTGCAGCAGGCCGTGTCCTGGCTGGGCGTCGCGA
Source organism: uncultured Gammaproteobacteria bacterium (assembly GCA_963782845.1). Classification (GTDB taxonomy): domain Bacteria; phylum Pseudomonadota; class Gammaproteobacteria; order Steroidobacterales; family Steroidobacteraceae; genus Bog-1198. Next base: position 63,420 of record CAWALM010000010.1, read on the forward strand.
CGGTGCGCAACATCACGGTCGCGACGGTTCTGCACGGCGAGGTGTTCAGCGCGCCGGGTCACGAGCCCGAGTGCGAGGAGCTGTGGCGCGAAGCCTGGCTCGGCGGCCTGTGGGCCAAGGAGATCGCACGCCTGCGCCGCAAGCATGTCGAGACCGCCTTCATGGCGGGGCTGATGCATCGCGCGGGCGCCGCACTCGCACTCAAGCTGTTCGCGCGCTTCGAGCGCGAGCGGCGCACCGCGCTCGATGCGCAGACGTTTCGCAGCCTGGTCGTCGAGTTCGAGGCGCCGTGCGGCCGGCTGCTCATGAGCAACTGGTGCATTCCGGGCGAAATTCAGGAGGCTGCGTGCGCCTGGCGCAGCTACCGCTCGTCGCGCGAAATCGACCTTGCCGGCACGGTCAACGCGGCGCATCTGCTGGCTCAGCACACCTTGTACCCGCAATTGCTCGGCGAAGAGACCGTGCTCACCGACGCGGTGTTCGAGCAGCTCGGCGTGTTCCCCGAGGAGCGCGCGACCGTGCTCGGGCAGCGCGAGCGCGTGCGCCAGGTCTCGGGCATGTAAGCCCGCATGGACGGTCCCACGAAATTCGATTTGGTCTGCATCGGCTCGGGACCCGCGGGCAAGACCGCGGCGATTCAGGCCGCCAAGTCCGGCTACCGGGTCGCGGTCGTCGAGCGCGAGTCGCAGGTCGGCGGGATGTGCCTGCTGTCCGGGACGATACCGAGCAAGGCGCTGCGCGAGCAGGCGCTGCGCTACCGGCGCATGCGGCTCAGCGCTTCGGCGCTGAAGGTCGAACTCGGCGGCGGGACACCGCTCTCGGCGCTGCTGCGCGGCGTCGACCGCGTCATTGCGGGCCAGGATCAGTACCTGCGCGCGCAATTGGAGCGCAATCGGGTGAGCTTGTTCCGCGGTCTCGCGGCTCTCAAGAGCGCCAACTGCGTCGAAGTGCGGCGTCTCGACGGCACTCGCACCGAACTCGACGCGGGGCGCGTCCTGATCGCGAGCGGCTCGCGGCCGCGCCATGTCGCGAGCGTCGAGGTGGACCACGAGCGCCTGCTCGACAGCGACTCGATACTGAGTCTCCCCTACGTTCCCGGCCGCATGATCGTACTCGGCAGCGGCGTCATCGCCTGCGAATACGCCTCGATATTCGCGGCGCTCGGCTGCGAGGTAACGATCCTCGACAAAGCGGCCGAACCGCTCGGCTTTCTCGACGCCGCACTGCGCCGCGGATTCTGCGCGGGGCTCGAAGCGATGGGAGGGCGCTATCTGGCGGGCGCCGAGGTTGCCGAGGCGCGGTTCGACGGAGTCTCGGAGGTCTTGGTGCGCTTGACGGACGGCCGCCAACTGGCGTCCGAAATCGTGCTGGCCGCGTTCGGGCGCGTCGCGAATCTCGACGGCATCGGCCTCGATCGCTTGGGTCTCGGCCTGAGCACGCGCGGACACTTGCAGGTCGACGAGCGCTTCGAGACGAACGTCGCCGGCGTATTCGCGGCAGGGGACGCGATCGGACCGCCCTCGCTCGCCTGCGCGGCCGCCGACCAGGGGCGGCGCGCGGCGCTGGCGGCCTTCAATCTGGATCCGCCCGCGCGCGTCGACCTGCTGCCGACCGGCGTCTACACGATTCCCGAAATCGCCTGCGTCGGCTTATCCGAGAGCGACGCGCTGCGCGCGAAGGCCGACATCGTCGTCGGCCGCGCGAATTTCAGCGAAGTGGCGCGCGCCCACATTGCGGGCGAACCCTCGGGCTTTTTACGGCTGCTGTGCGAGCGCGGCTCGATGCGCGTGCTCGGCGCCCAGGCGATCGGGGAGGGCGCCACCGAGCTCGTGCATCTCGGCCAGTTCGCGATCGCCGCGCAGGCGACGGCGGAGTATTTCGTCGATCACATGTTCAACTTTCCGACGATGACCGAAGCCTACCGCATCGCCGCATTCGACTGCCTGCGCCAAGCGCCGGCACGCGAGGCGCCGGCATGCGAGGTGCCGGCGCCCGCGCTGGCTACAGATTGCGAATCAGGATATCAGCGAACTCACTGCACTTGACCTCGGTCGCCCCGGGCATCAGCCGCGCAAAGTCGTACGTCACGGTTTTTTGTGCGATCGAGCGGTCCATCGCGACGAGGATCGCGTCCGCCGCCTCCACCCAGCCCATGTAGCGCAGCATCATTTCGCCCGAGAGCACCACCGAGCCGGGATTGACCTTGTCGAGATTCGCGTACTTCGGCGCGGTTCCATGGGTCGCTTCGAACACCGCGTGGCCGGTCATGTAGTTGATGTTGCCGCCGGGAGCGATGCCGATGCCGCCGACCTGCGCGGCGAGCGCATCAGAGAGGTAGTCGCCGTTGAGATTCATGGTTGCGATCACGTCGAATTCGTCGGGCCGCGTGAGTACCTGCTGCAGCGTGATGTCGGCGATCGCGTCCTTGACGATGATCTTGCCGGAACGCTTGGCGTCGTCCATCGCCGCATTGGCCTCCTTTTCGCCCTTGCTCGCCTTGATGCGCTCCCACTGCTCCCAGGTGAAGGTCTGCGCCGGGAACTCGCGCTCGGCAATCTGGTAGCACCAGTTGCGAAACGCTCCCTCCGTGAACTTCATGATGTTGCCCTTGTGCACGATGGTGAGGCTCTTGCGCTTGAAGGCGATCGCATACTCGAGGGCCGCGCGCGCGAGCCGATCGGTGCCTTCCTTGGAGGCGGGCTTGATGCCGATGCCGGAGCTTGCGGGGAAGCGAATCTTTTCGAACTGCTTGGGGAAATTCTGCTTGAACAAATCGAGAAACCGCTGGCAGTCGGGCGAGCCCGCCTCGAACTCGATGCCGGCGTAGATATCCTCGGTGTTTTCGCGGAAGATCACCATGTCGACCTTGCCGGGGGCGAGCACCGGTGAGGGCACGCCCTTGAACCAGCGCACCGGACGCAGGCACACGTACAGGTCGAGCATCTGCCGCAACGCCACGTTGAGCGAGCGGATTCCGCCGCCGACCGGCGTCGTCAGCGGGCCCTTGATCGAAACCAGGTAATCGCGGCAGGCCTGCACGGTCTCTTCGGGCAGCCAGGTATTGTAGATCCGGTTGGCCTTTTCACCCGCGAAGACTTCGAGCCATCGAATCTTGCGCTTGCCGCCGTACGCCTTCGCGACCGCCGCGTCGAACACCCGGACGCTCGCGCGCCAGATGTCTGGGCCGGTGCCGTCGCCTTCGATGAACGGGATGATCGGCTGATCCGGCACCTGCAATTTGCCGTTCGCGACCGTAATTTTCCTGCCTTCGGCAGGCACCTGCAAGATCACGGGTTTGACCTCAGACATGGGCAGCGCTCCTAATGACTAGCCGCCAATGCTAGCATGCGGGACCGGAGGACCCTATTGCGAACCCTGACCTCGACACCGGCCAAAGACGGCTATTGGATGCCCGCGGAATTCGAGCGGCACAGCGGCTGCTGGATGCTGTGGCCGGAGCGCACCGATGTTTGGCGCGAAGGGGCCAAACCCGCGCAAGCCGCGTTCGCGGCCGTGGCCGCGGCAATCGCCGGCGGCGAGCCGGTCACGGTCGGGGTATCGGCACGCCAATTTCAAAACGCGCGCGCGCGCCTGCCCGCAGCGGTGCGGGTTGTCGAGATCACGAGCAATGACGCCTGGGTGCGCGACACGGGACCTACGCTGCTCGTCGATGCCCGCGGTCGGCGGCGCGGCGTCGACTGGATGTTCAACGCCTGGGGCGGCTTGCAGGGCGGCTTGTACTTCCCCTGGGATCGCGACGACGAGGTCGCGCAAAAGATCCTCGAAATCGAGGGCTTCGACCGCTACCGCGCGCCGTTTATTCTGGAGGGCGGCGCGGTGCACGTCGACGGCCGCGGCACTTGTCTCACCACCGAAGAGTGCCTGCTCAATCCCAACCGCAACCCGCAGCTGACGCGCGCCGAGATCGAGGCGCTGCTGTGCCGCTACTTGGGCGTGCGCAAGGTCATCTGGCTCGGCAGGGGTGTGTACCGCGACGAGACCGACGGGCATGTCGACGAGCTCGCGTGCTTCACGAGCCCCGGTGTGGTGGCGCTCACCTGGACCGAGGATCGCGACGATCCGCAGTATGAGATTTCGCGCGACGCCTACGAGCGATTGCGCCGAGCCCGCGACGCACGCGGCCGGGAACTCTCGATTCACAAGATTCATCAGCCCGGGCCGCTCACGATCACGGCCGCAGAGGCGGGCGGCGTCGACGTCCAGCGCGGCAGCATTGCGCGCCGCGCCGGGGATCGGCTGCCGGCGTCTTACATCAACTTCTATGTCGCGAACAAGCGGGTCGTGATGCCGCTATATGACAAGCGCTGGGACGGCGCCGCGCGGACCGCGCTCAAGCGGCTGTTTCCGACGCGCGAGGTCGTGGGCGTCGAAACGCGCGAGGTATTGCTGGGCGGCGGCAATATCCACTGCATCACGCAGCAGATCCCGATGCCCGCGCGCACCGTGCCGGCTCGCACCGCGCCGGCCCGCTCCGCTGCCGGCGCGGCGCGCTCCAGCTCCGCGCCGCAGGCCAAACGCGCGCCGAGGGCCTGATTCCGGGGTAAATGATGCCGCCGCGGAACTTTGCTGCGCGGACGGCCTCGAAAGCCATTATTCTACCCGCCCTGTCGTCACAAGCCGCTCACCAGGTGGGCCTTCACAATATTGGAAGTCGTCGTGTACCCATTGCCGAAAGTGTTGCCCAAGTTCGTCCGCCGATACGCTAGCTTGTTCGTTTGCGCGGGATCGATCCTCGCCGCCGGCTGCCACCACAACGGCATCACGCTCAGCGATTATGGGTTCGGTTGGGTCACGGTCGCCAACGGTAGCGGCAGCTACGGCAACAACGTGCAATTCGCGAGCTATGTCGTCACCGTCGACTCGGTGGTCCTCAACGATGCGGTCGGCAATCAATACTCGGCGATACAGACCTACGAGCCCGTCGATTTCGTGAAGCTCACCAATATCGCCGAGCTCTGGGGCAGCGCAACGATTCCTGCCGACACCTACGTTTCCGCGACGATCACCATCGACTACTCCAACGCGGCGGTCGCGCTGCTCGTCAACGGCGTTCCGACGGCGGCGACCGTCAAGATCCCCGGCGATGCGACGCTCACGACCGTCTCGGTGACGGTGACCTTCGATCCGGCCAATCCGCTCGTGATCACCAACAGCTACGCGACGACGAACGCACAGCGCGTCGCGCTGGACTTCGACCTCGCCGCATCGAACGTCGTCGATTTGACCACGAGTCCCGCGACCGTGACCGCGACGCCGTTCTTCAGGATCTCCAACACGGCCGCCGATACGCGCCTGATCCGCGTGCGAGGTCCGCTCGTGAACTCCGACGCGGTGCTTTCGACCTATTCGGTTTACGAGCGCCCGTTCTACGACGAAGCCAGCAGCGTCGGGACCTTGACGCTGTTCACGACGCCGCAGACGCTGTACACGATCAACGGCACGGCCTACCGCGGCGCGAGCGCGTACACGGCGATCTCGGAATTGTCGGCCGGCGTCACCGCGACCGAGGCCTACACCACCTTCGAGGTCACGCCGAGCACGATCAACGTCAGCGGACAGCCGACCAACACCGCGGGCAAGTTCATTGCGCTCTACTCGGTGATGGGCGGCAGCCTCGAGACCAACTACACCGAGAATGTCGAGGGCGACGTCATCGCGCGCACCGGCAATACGCTGACCTTGGCCAACTCCACGCTGGCCGGCGCGCAGCTGCAATTGCAGGAGTTATATTTTCAATACATTCCGGCGAGCACGACCAATCCGGCCGGCATCGCCAATGTATTGATCGGTCCCGGAACGATCGTAACGGCCGAAGGCAACGCCAGCCTGGCCCATCTCGACTACAACTCGATCGCGGTTGGTCAGCACATCACCGCGATCGGCAACTGGGTGACGGGCGCGACCTTCCCCACGATCGACGCGGTCATCCAGACGACGGGCTCGACGGCCGGCCAGGTGCGCTTGCAGTCGACCCGAGCATTCGGACAATTGCAGAGCACGGCGGCGGGCGACTTGACGATGACGCTGCAGACGATCGACGGGTTGCCCGCGAGTCTGTTCAATTTCACGGGCGACGGGAGCTCTGCGGCCCAGGACCCGACTGCGAGCGCCTATCTCGTGGACACTACCAATTCGGGCGCCGACCTCAGCGCAGCGGCGGCCGGCACCTCGCTTTGGATCGACGGCTTCACGGCCGGGTTCGGCGCGGCACCGCCGGATTTCTCGTCGTTTCCGAACCTCAAGTTGCCTGCGGCGCCGGGAGACGTCGTCTCGGGCATCAACGCGGAAGCGGCAGTCCCGGCGAGTCTGCAGCTCGTCTGGGTCACGGGCGGTACGACCACGCCGTTCGCGAGCGCTTCGGGTGCCTCGGTCGCAATCGATGGGACTGATGCCGCGCTCGCCAGCGCGGTCATCGCGATCGGGCCCGAGGTCGTTGCGCTCGCGAGTCTCGGTGCGCCGGTCACCGTGGTGCCGAACACGGTCGCCAATTGCGTCGCAACCAGCAATACCAAGGCGCAGCCCTGCGCGCCGCTGTTCGCGTTCAGCACGGTGACGACCGCGGCGACCAGCACGACGCCGGCGTTGACCGCGATCAACGAATACAACGGTTTCGCCGCGTTCATCACCGCTTTGAACGCGCACCTCACGACGGCGGCGCCCGCGCTCCAAATGGTGGCGAACGGATACTTCGATCGGACCACCAATACGTTTACCGCGAACAGCATCGACTTTGTGCTCTAAAATGCGTCCCCACGATGGGGACGCAACTCTTCCGGCTGATCTTGGCTTGCGGCTTGCTTGCGTGCTGCGCAGCGAGCCGCGCCGCAACCTTAGGCGGCGCGCCTGAGCGCGGCGGCGAACGTCCCCGGATCTGCCTGGTGCTGTCCGGCGGCGGCGCGCGCGGCATGGCGCACATCGGTGTGCTCAAGGTGCTCGAACAGCTGAGAATCCCGATCGATTGCATCGCCGGCACGAGCATGGGCGCGATCGTCGGCGGGCTGTATGCGAGCGGCATGTCGGCCGAGGCGATCGAGGCGAGAATGAACTCTGTCGATTGGCAGGAGGCATTCCGGGACGCCCCGCCGCGCCAGGATCTGGCGTTCCGGCGCAAGCAGGACGATCTCAATTATCTCGTGCGCCTGCCGTTCGGGCTCAAGCACTACGAGGTGCTGTTGCCGCGCGGGTTGTTGCAGGGTCAGAAGCTGCAACAGATGCTGCGCTCGCTGACGCTCGCCTATGGCGACACGCCGAGCTTCGATGACCTGCCGACGCCGTTTCGCGCGGTCGCGACCGACCTCGAGACCGGACAGGCGGTCGTCATGGACAGGGGCGACCTTGCGCTTGCGATGCGCGCGAGCGCGTCGATCCCCGGCCTGTTCGCGCCGGTCGAGGATCAGGGGCGCATGCTCGTCGACGGCGGCCTCACCGAGAACCTGCCGATGGAAGTGGCGCGCGCGATGCACGCCGATGTGCTGATCGTCGTCGACGTGACCTTTCCGCTGCTGCCGCGACAGCAGCTCAACACCGCGCTGTCGATCTCCAATCAGATGCTCGCGATACTCGTGCGCCGCGACGCGGATCGGCAGAAGGCGACGCTGAAGCCGGCCGATACTCTGATCGCACCGGAGCTCGGACTCACGCCTGCGACCGATTTCGCCTCGGTCGGGAAGACCATCGAGCTCGGCGAACGGGCCGCATTGAGCGAGGCGGCCAAGCTGGCGCCGCTCGGCCTCGATGAGGCCGCTTACGGGCGCTACCTCGAGGCGCGCGCAGTGCACGCGACGATCCGGCCGCTCGTGCAGTTCGTGCGCGTCGATGAGGCTTCGCGGCCCTACGAAAAAACCATTCTCGCGGCGATGCAGCCCCTGTTGGACAAGCCGCTCGACATCGATCAACTCGGCGCGCGCATCACCGACATCTACGGGCTGGGGGATTTCGAAACGATCGATTACAGCGTCATCACCGAGGGGGAGGGCGCCGACCAGCGGACCGGCATCGAGGTGCGGGCGCGCAGGAAATCCTGGGGTCCGAACTACGTGCGCTTCGGATTGAATTTGCAGGACGACTTCCAGGGCAACACGCGCTACAACGCCGCGGCGCGGTTTCTTCTCACGGAGATCGACAGTCTCGACGCCGAATGGCTCACCGATCTGCAGATCGGCGACAATCCCAAGGTTTATACGGAGTTCTACCAGCCGCTCAACGCCGATCGCAAATGGTTCGCCGCGCCGAGCGGGCGCATCGAGAGCAGCGATCTGCCGGTCTATCAGAACTACGTCGAAGTCGCCGATTTCCGCATGCGGCAGGCGGAGGCCGACCTCGACTTCGGCCGCGAACTCGGCAACTGGGGCGAGATCCGCGCGGGCTTTCACCGCATCAACGGCGCGACGAGCCTGCGTTTCGGCGACCCCGATCTGGTGCAGCGCCAGTTCAATGACGGCGAGTATTTCTTCAAGTTCAGTTACGACCGCCTCGACAACGTGCATTTTCCGCGCGACGGCCAGACGTTCTCGCTGCGCTGGGATGCCGATCGGCAGAATCTCGGTTCGAACGTCAGTTCGGACCGCTTCGCGGCCGACTGGCTCATGGCCCGCTCGGCGGGCCGCAACACTCTGATGCTATGGACCTCGATGGGCACACGCCTCGACGGTAAAATTCCGCCGTCGGCGCTTCAGGATTTTTATACGCTCGGCGGTTTCTTGAACCTATCGGGCCTTGCGCCGCAGTCGCTCACCGGCCCCAACTATGCGATCGTGCGCAGCGTCTATTTCCGCAAGATCGGCCGCGGCGGCGAGGGTCTGTTCGATTTCCCGACCTATCTCGGCGTATCGTTCGAAGCCGGCAACACCTATGCGCAACGCGGCGACATCGGCTTCAACACGGCGCACAAGGACGCCTCGGTGTTCTTGGGGCTCGATACGCTGTTGGGGCCGCTCTATATCGGAACCGGCTACGACGAGATCGGCCACAGTGCGTTCTACCTGTTTCTCGGACGCACCTTCTAGGGGCCGGCGCCTCGCCCGCAGCCCGGCGCCGCAGCGGTCGGCCTCAGAGGCTGCGGCTCTCGGCGAGCTTTTCGACCTTCTCGAACACCAGCGCGGGCTGGTCGCCGATCCGCGAGTACTCGTGCTTGCGCGACATCTCGATGAGCGAGCGGTCGCGTTCGATCGCCGTGAAAAACCAATGCGTCTTCTGCCAGTCGGCGCCCAACAATTTCGCGAACGGATCGCCGGGCCGCAATCGCACGCGGATGCCGTACGGGCGCGGCAGCTGCGGAATGGCGTGAGTCATGTTTTGCGCGTTGGCGATGCCCATGCCTCGAACCATAGCGCAATCGCCGCGCAGCTGCCAGCCGGCACCTGCGGCGCCGAGCGCGTGGTAGACTCCGCGGCCTTCCCGAGAGGTGATTGATGGCATCGTCTTATACGGCGTCCGATATCGAAGTATTGAGCGGCTTGGATCCGGTGCGCCGCCGCCCCGGCATGTACACCGACACCACGCGGCCGAATCACCTCGCGCACGAGGTCGTCGACAACAGCGTCGATGAGGCGCTCGCCGGCTACTGCGAGAACATCCGCGTCACGGTATTCAAGGACGGCTCGCTCGAGGTCGAAGACGACGGACGCGGCATGCCGGTCGACATCCACCCGAAGGAGAAGATCAGCGGCGTCGAGCTGATCCTCACGCGCCTGCACGCCGGAGGAAAATTCAACGACAAGACCTACCAGCACGCGGGCGGCCTGCACGGCGTCGGCGTCTCGGTCGTCAACGCGCTCTCGAAGCGGCTCGAGTGCCGCGTGCGCCGCGGCGGCAAGGAATACCGCATCAGTTTTGCGGGCGGCCGCCCGACCTCGAAGCTCGAGGTCGTCGGCGAGGTGCCGAAGTCGAAGACCGGCACGACCTTGCGGTTCTGGCCCGATCCGCAATATTTCGACACCGACAAGTTCGCGACGCCGAAGTTGCGCCAGGTTCTGCGCGCCAAGGCGGTGCTGTGCCCGAAGCTGCGCGTGACGCTCAAGAACGAGATCACCGGCGAGAGCGACGAGTGGTTCTACACCGGCGGTCTGCATGAGTACCTCGCCGAGCAGCTCGGCAAGGGCAGCTGGCTGCCGGCGGAAACTTTCTACGGCAAGCGCGACATCGAGGGCGGCACGCTCGACTGGGCGTTCGCATGGGTCCGGCAATCCGAGCAGGGGGTCGCGGAAAGCTACGTCAACCTGATTCCGACGATCGAGGGCGGTACGCATGTCAACGGCCTGCGTGTCGGCGCGAGTGATGCGGTGCGCGAGTTCTGCGAGTTCCGCAATCTGGTCCCACGCGGCCTGAAGCTCGCGCCCGAGGACGTCTGGGACGGAGTGAGCTACGTGCTGTCGATGAAGATGCGCGAGCCGCAGTTCGCGGGGCAGACCAAGGAGAAGCTTTCGTCGCGCGAGTCGGCGGGCATCGTCCAGGGCGTCATCAAGGACTCGTTCGCGCTGTGGCTCAACCAGCATCCGGATCAGGGAGAGCAGATCGCGCAGCTTGCGATCGCCAATGCCCAGCAGCGGCTGCGCGACAGCCAAAAGGTCGCGCGCAAGCGCATCGTCGCGGGCCCGGCGCTGCCCGGCAAGCTCGCCGACTGCGTATCGCAGGATCCGGCGCGCGGCGAGCTGTTCCTGGTCGAGGGCGACTCGGCCGGCGGGTCGGCGAAACAGGCCCGCGACCGGGTCACCCAGGCGATCATGCCGCTGCGCGGCAAGATCTTGAACACCTGGGAATCGGCCGCGAGCGACGTGCTGCAGTCCCAGGAAGTGCACGACATCAGCGTCGCGATCGGTGTCGAACCGGCCTCGAGCGACATCAGCGGGCTGCGCTATCACAAGGTCTGCATACTCGCCGACGCAGACAGCGACGGGCAGCACATCGCAACGCTGCTGTGCGCGCTGTTCCTGCGCCACTACCGGCCGCTGGTGCAGGCTGGCCACATTTACGTGTGCATGCCGCCGCTGTTTCGGATCGATGCGGGCAAGCAGGTTTACTACGCGCTCGACGAGGCCGAGCGCGACAAGATGCTGGCGCGCGTCGCCGCCGAGAACGCTCGCATCAAGCCCGTCGTGACCCGCTTCAAGGGCCTGGGCGAGATGAGTCCGCTGCAGCTGCGCGAAACCACGATGGCGCCGCAGACGAGGCGCCTCGTGCAAATGACGATCGACGCGAAGGATAGTCCCGATCAGCTGCTCGACATGCTGCTCGCGAAGAAGCGCGCCGGCGACCGGCGCGAATGGCTCGAGACCAAGGGGAACCTCGCGCGCGATATGAAGGATCAGGAGCTGAATTTCGAAGGCATCGAGCGCGAGCCGCTCAAGGTGTTCGCAGAGCGCGCCTACCTCGATTACTCGATGTACGTGATCCTCGATCGCGCGCTGCCGCACGTGGGCGACGGCCTGAAGCCCGTGCAGCGGCGCATCGTCTACGCGATGAGCGAACTCGGCCTCGCGGCCGGCGCCAAGCACAAGAAGTCGGCGCGCACGGTCGGCGACGTGATCGGAAAGTTTCATCCGCACGGCGATTCGGCCTGCTACGAAGCCATGGTGCACATGGCCCAGGATTTTGCGTACCGCTACCCGCTCGTCGATGGGCAGGGCAACTGGGGCTCGACCGACGATCCGAAGTCGTTCGCGGCGATGCGCTACACGGAATCGCGCCTGACGCGCTATGCGGACCTGCTGCTGCAGGAACTCGGCGACGGCACCGTCGATTGGGCGCCGAATTTCGACGGCTCGCTCGAGGAGCCCACGATGCTGCCCGCGCGCGTGCCGAATCTGCTGCTGAACGGCGGGTCGGGGATTGCGGTCGGCATGGCGACCGACATACCGCCGCACAACCTCGGCGAAGTCGTCGCCGCCTGTATCGCGCTGCTCGACGACCCCGATCTCACGACGCGCAAGCTCATGGGCCACGTCAAGGGGCCGGATCTGCCGACCGGCGCCGAGATCGTCTCGCCGCGCTCCGAACTCGTGCAGATGTACGAGACCGGCTCGGGCAGCTTCCGGGCGAGGGCGACCTACGACGTCGAGGACGGCGAGATCGTCATCGATGCGCTGCCGTTCCAGGTGTCCGGCTCCAAAATCCAGGAGCAGATCGCGGCGCAGATGCAGCAGAAAAAGCTGCCGATGGTCGAGAATCTGCGGGACGAGTCCGACCACGAGAATCCGACCCGCCTCGTGATCGTGCCGAAATCGAACCGCGTCGATATTCCGGCCTTGATGGCGCATTTGTTCGCGACCACGGATCTCGAGCGCAACTACCGCGTCAATTTGAACGTCATCGCCCTCGACGGCAGGCCGCGCGTCATGGGCCTCAAGGAAATACTGCTCGAGTGGCTCGAGTTCCGCAAAGCGACGGTCGTGCGGCGGCTCGCGCACCGGCTCGCGAAGGTCGAGGCGCGCCTGCACATCCTCGACGGCATGCTGATCGCGTATCTCAATCTCGACGAAGTCATCCGCATCGTTCGCACCGAGGACCAGCCGAAGCCCGCGTTGATACGCCGTTTCAAGCTGTCGGACGCGCAGGCCGAGGAAATACTCGAGACCAAATTGCGGCGCCTCGCGAAACTCGAGGAAATGAAGATCCGCGCCGAGCAGAAGGAACTCGCCGAGGAGCGCGCCGAGATCGACAAGACGCTGAAGAGCAAGGCGCGCCTCACCAAGCTGGTGCGCGAGGAGCTGCAGAACGACGCCGAGGAGTACGGCGATGCGCGCCGCACGCGCCTGGTCGAGCGCGAGGCGGCGCAGGCGATTTCGGAGACCGAGCTGCTCTCGAGCGAGCCGACCACGGTCGTGCTGTCGCGGCTCGGCTGGGTGCGCGCCGCCAAGGGCCACGACATCGACGCGCGCGCACTCAGCTACAAGAGCGGAGACGAGTTTCAGGCGGCGGCGAAGGGCCGCAACCTGCAGCAGGCGGTGTTCATCGATTCCACGGGGCGCGCCTACAGCCTGGATGCTCACCAGCTGCCGGCGGCGCGCGGCTACGGCGAGCCGCTCTCGGGCAGCGTCGATCCGCCCGACGGCGCGACCTTCGCGGCGGTGCTTATCGGCGAGCCCGCCGACACCTGGCTGATCGCGAGTGATGCGGGCTACGGATTCAAGGTGAAGCTCGGCGAATTGTACGCGCGCAACAAGAAGGGCAAATCGGTGCTCAAGGTGCCTGAAAATGCGCTCGTGCTGCCCGCGCAGCCGATTTCGAGCGGGCAGGCGCTCGCAATTCTCGTCAACAACGACGGCGAGGTGCTCGCGCTTCCCGTGGCGGCGATCGAGGAGATGAGCGCCGGCAAGGGGCAGAATCTCTACGGCATCCCGGGCAAGAAATCGGCCGAGCGCGACGAGTTCCTGGTCGCGCTCGCGGTCGTGGCGCCGGGCGAGCAGCTCACGATCTACAGCGGCAACAGCGCGCCGATGCGGCTGCGCTATGAGGATCTCAAGCAGTTCGAGGACAAGAAGGGTCAGCGCCGGCAGCGCTTCTCGCGGGCCTACAAGCAGGTCGACCGGCTCGAGGTCTCGCCGCTCTGAGCGCTAGCGCTCGCCCGCGATCGTCACGTCCTCGGGTGCATTGACGAAGTAGCCCTGGATGAACTCGATGCCGAGCTGCCACAGCACGGCCATCGTGTTCGCATCTTCGACGCGCTCCGCGACGGTTTCGATCTTCTTGCGCTTGGCGGCTTCGACGAGCGTCTTGACGCGCTGTTGCTGCAGCTGGCTCGTCGAGAGTCCCTGCATCAGGGAGCCGTCGATCTTGATGAAATGCACGTCGAGTTCGCTGAGCAGTCGGATCGACTGATTGCCGGTGCCGAAGTGCTCGAGCGCGAAGCGGAAGCCGCGCTTTCCGAGCCCCTGCGCGAGTTCCTTGGTCTGCCGCGGATACTGCGTCGCGAGCTCCTCGGAGACCTGGAAACACAGGCGCTTCGGGTCGATGCGCGTCGCCCGCAGCTGCGATTCGAGCCACGAGACCAGCGTCTTGTCGAGCAGCGTGTCCTTCGATACGCGCAGGAAAATACACTCCGACTTGCGATTCGCGCAAAACGCCATCGAGGCGCCGACGACCCATCGATCGATGTTCTTCATCAAGTCGTTGCGTTCGGCGGCCGCCATGAACTCGGCGGGCAGCACTTCGCTGCCCTGCTCATCGAGCATGCGCACGAGCACGTCGAACATGCCCTTGTCCTCGCCGAGCAGGCTTGCGATCGGCTGCTGCACCAGGCGGAAGCGGTTTTCCATGAGCGCCGACTTGATGTGCTTGACCCAGATCTTGTCGTAGGCCTGCACGCGCGTGTCGGTATCGATGTGTTGGACGGTGTCGATCCGGTTGCCGCCCTGGTCGCGGCAGCGGTGCTGCGCGTCGACCGCATCGGTGACCGACTGCTCGACGTCGGGATTGGCGGCCGGAATCATCGCAAGACCGACCGAGACCGTGGCCGCCAAGCTCTTGCCGTCGATCGAGAACGTGTATTCGCCGACGCGCTTGACGATGCTCTCCGCCCAGGCTTCCGCGTCGCGCACGTTGCCGCGCTCGAGCAGCAGCAGGAAGCCGTTGCCGCTGAAACGGCCGCTGAGATCGCCGGGAACGAGCTGCGTGCGCACCAAGCCGGCGAGCTGCGCGAGGAAGTCGTCGATCGAGAGAATGCCGACCGCGCTCTGGATCTCGGCGAAGCGATCGGGCTTGATATAGGCGATCGCGCGCACGCCGCCCTTGATCGGCAGCGCGCAGCGCGCGCGGATCGCATCGATGAGGTAGGTCTGCTGCAGGAAGCCGGTCGACGCGTCGTTCTTGACCGCCTCCGCGAGCTGCGACTCGAGGCCGCGCTCCTTGTCCTGGCGCGCGGGGATGCAAATGCGGATCGCCGGCTCGTTCTCGTGATCGGCCTTGGTGAGCGTCAGCACGAGCGGCAGGGCCGACCCGTCCGACAGCAGCGCCTGGACGTTGAGCGCGTGATCGGTCCACTTACCCTGCAGGCACGCCACCAGCGCGCCCTTGAGCGCCGGATGAGTTTCCTGCTCGAACAAATCCATGAGCGGCGTGCCGGTGAGCGCATCCTCGCCCGAGTAGCCGAACAGCTCGAGCCAGGCGCGATTCGCGTCGACGATGATGCCTTCCTGGACGTGCGTGATCGCGTCGGCCGATCCGTCGAGAAAGCGCGCGAGCTGCTCGCGGTATTCGCGCGCCGAGGACAGCGTCGTGTTGAGCGCCCGCTCGAGGCGGTAGGCGCGCAGTTCCCGCGCCGCGACCGCCTGCAGCCGGTTGCGATTCGCGAGCGTCACGACATCGTGTGCGCCCAAGCGCATGGCCTCGGCCATCACGGCCTCGTCGACTTTCTCGCGCACGATCAGGGCCGGCATTTCGGGTGCGCTCTGCGCCTTGATCTTCATGACCGAGGCGAGATCGATTCCGAGCTCGTCGATGAACACCACGAGCATCTCGGGATTGAGCTGGGTCAGCGCATCGGACAGGTCGCGCGCATCCGGTAGCCAGGTGCAGTGCACCGGGTGGCCTGCATTGCGCAGCGTGCTGTTGATCGCTTCGACGTGGTCCTGGGACCGCGCCATGACGATCATCGGGACCGCCCCTTGCTCTCTCACGGGCCGGGATTATGTTTGAACATAGGCGGCAAAGTGTAGCACCGGGGTTTTGGCGATACTGGGACACGCGTCTTGCCGCGAAAACGGCGGCTACGAGCGCGTGGGTGGCTTGATGACCGGAAGGCGGCTATGATACGCGCCCTTTGCCGTGCCCGCGACGAGCGGGCGAACATCCGAGGCCTGCCATGGCGAACTACAGTACGAACGAATTCAAAGCCGGATTGAAGATTCTGATCGACGGCGACCCCTATGCGATCGTCGAAAACGAGATGGTCAAACCGGGCAAGGGTCAGGCCTTCAACCGGGTGCGCGTGCGCAACCTGAAGACCGGTCGAACGATCGAGCGCACCTGGAAATCCGGGGACACGGTCGAGGCGGCCGACGTCGTCGACACCGACATGCAGTATCTCTATAGCGACGGCGACTTTTACCACTTCATGGTGCCCGACACCTTCGAGCAGCTGACCGCTTCCCGGACGGTCGTCGGCGACACGGCGCAGTGGCTCAAAGACGGCACCGTCTGCGTGATCACGCTCTGGAACGGCGTACCGCTGCAGGTCACGCCGCCGGCCCACATGGAGCTCAAGGTCATCGAGACCGACCCGGGCGTGCGCGGCGACACGGCGACCGGCGGCTCGAAGCCGGCCAAGCTCGAAACCGGCGCGATGGTGCGCGTGCCGCTGTTCGTCAACGAAGGCGAGATGCTGCGAATCGACACGCGCACGGGCGAATACTTGTCGCGCGGCAAGAACTGAGGCAAGAGTCCTTCAGGACTCGTCGATAGAGAACGCCATCGCCTCGCGCAGCGAGGCGCTGCCGATCGCGATCGCGACCAGCCGATCGAAGCCGAGCGCGACGCCGGCGCAGTCCGGCAAGCCCGCGTCGAGCGCCGCAAGCAGCCGCTCGTCGAGGCGCGGGACCGCGAGGCCTCGCGTGCGGCGCGTCGCCTGATCGGCGAGAAATCGCGCTTTTTGTTCGGCCGCAACCCCGAGTTCGTGAAATCCGTTGGCAAGCTCCAGGCCGTCGAGGTAGTACTCGAAGCGCGCCGCGAGCGGCGGCTCGCCGGGCTTCAAGCGCGCGAGCGACGCCTGTGAAGCCGGGTAGTCGCAGATGATCGTCGGGCGCTCGCGGCCCAATTTGGGGCCGACGACGAGGCCCATCAGCAAGTCGAGCATTGCATCGCGATCGAGCGCCGCCGCGCAGACCACGCCGTGAGCCGCGGCAGCCGCCGCGAGTGCGCGTTCGCCGTCGCGATGGGCGTCGACGCCCGCATGGCGCTCGAGCGCGGCCGCGTAGCTCAAGCGCTCGGCGGGCCCTAGTTCGCGCTCGGGCGCGAGCAGGCGGCGCACCAGCGCATCGACTTCGTTCATGAGCGCGGCATCATCGAAGTTCAACCGATACCATTCGATGAGCGTGAATTCCGGGTTGTGCCAGCGGCCGCGCTCTTCGTCGCGGAACGCCTTGCAGACCTGATAGATGTCGCCGCTGCCGGCCGCGAGCAGCCGTTTCATCGCATGTTCGGGCGAGGGGCCGAGATACAGCGGTCCCTCGACGCCCGCGACCCGGGTCGTCAGTGACTCGATCTGTGGGTCGGTGACGCCGGCGCCGCTCAAGATCGGCGTCTCGACCTCGAGAACACCGCGCTGCGCGAAAAAGGCGCGCGCTTCCGCGAGCATCGCGGCCCTTCGGCGCAACGCGCCGATCGCGGCACTCGGTCGCCACACGCTCATCGGCGGATGCTGCCGATCGATTGCCCCAGTCGCAGCGGCAGTCCGCAGCGCAGCACCGGATCCCAATCGACGCGATTCTTCTCAAACAGCAGGATCACGGTCGATCCCATGTTGAAGCGGCCGAGTTCCGCGCCCTTCGCGAGCGACAGCGCGGCGGCCGGCAGCACGGTCACCGCTCGCCGCCGGGCGGGCGTGATGTCGCCGGCCCAGACGGTCGCGATGCTGCCGACGTTGAGCGCGCCGACGAGCACGACGCAAAACTCGCCCGCCGCGCTCTCGAAGCGGGTCAGCACGCGCTCGTTGCGCGCGAACAGACGCGGGACGTGGCGCGCGGTTGCCGCGTTGACGCTGAACAGCCGGCCCGGCACGTAGACCGTGTCGAGCAGCGTGCCGCTGAGCGGCATGTGAATCCGATGATAGTTGTAGGGTGCCAGATAGATCGTAGCGAAGCTCCCGCCGGCGAACCGCTCGGCCCAGGCCTGGCCCGCGAGCAGCTCGGACAAGCGGTAGCGGCGGCCCTTGGCTTGCAGCAGCAGGTCCGCGTCGAGCGCGCCGCATTCGCTCACGGTGCCGTCGACCGGCGATGCGATGGCGGCCGGGTCGGCGGCGATGGGCCTGGCGCCGGGCGCGAGCTCGCGCGTGAAGAACTCGTTGAAGCTGCCGTAGGCGTAGGGGTCGACCTCGCGGGCCTCCGTCATGTCGACCGCAAACAGCCTTAAGAATTGCCGCGTAAAGAGATTCTTGAACCAAGCGCTGCGCACACGCGTCGCGGCGAGCGTGAGGCGCGATATCGCATGTTGCGGCAGGAGGTACTGCAGTCCGACGAACAATCGCGCCCCGATCGCGCGCATCAGGAGCGCGCGCCGGCAATGCTGCCGAAGTCGGCTTGCAGGGCTGCGGCCGTGAACGGACCCGTGAGCACCGCCGCGAGCCGGCCCTCAGGATCGATGACCAGAATCGCCGTCGAATGTTCGACGCTGTAGCTGCCGTCGGGCTGATGCACGAGGTCGACCTCGATGCCGAGGCGGCCCGCGAACGCCTCGACCGTCGATTGATCGCGGGCGGTGAGCCCGATGAAATCGGGGTCGAAGTAGGGCACGTAGGCTGCGAGCTGGGCCGGCGTGTCGCGGGCCGGATCGGCGGTCACGAACAGCACCTGCGGACGCATCGCGGACCGGGAAGCGCGCAGCCGCTTTTCCATCGCCGCGAGGACGGTCAAGGTTGCGGGGCAGACATCCGGGCAATTGGTGTAGCCGAAGTACAGCATCGACCAGTGGCCTGCGAGATTTGCGGCCGTAAAGGGCCGCCCTTGATGGTCGATCAGGCTAAAATCCGCGACCCGGCTCCGCGGCTCGATCAAATGGCCGGTGGCAAGAATTGGGTCGGCGAGCTGCTGGTGGCGCAAAATGAGCGCAATGCCGGCGCCGGCGGCGATCAACAGAACGACTGCAGGTAGCCATTTCGGTCGAATTTGCATGCCACGATTATCCCATAACGCTCCCGAAACGGTGGGCGCCGCGATCGAGCGCTGCGCCGCGAGTCTTTCCCGCGCGCGCGTGCACTTTGGGCACGGCACCGACAATGCGCGCGACGAGGCCGCGGAACTCGTGTTCTTCGCGGCACGGCTCGCGCACGAGCTGGGCGCCGCGGCGTACGGAAAGACGCTGACGGCGCGCCAGCGTGCGCGCATCGACGAGCTGCTGCAGCGGCGCACGACGCTGCGCCTGCCGCTGCCGTACCTTACCAAGCGCGCGTTCTTCGCAGGCCTCGAGCTGCATGTCGATGAGCGTGTGCTGGTGCCGCGCTCGCCGATCGCCGAACTCGCACGCCGCCGCTTCGCTCCCTGGATCGACGCGTCGCGGGTGCGCCGAATTCTCGATATCGGCACCGGGTCGGGAGCGATCGCGATCGCCTGCGCCAAGGCTTTTTCGCGCGCTCGCGTCGATGCCGTCGACATCTCCGCAGCCGCGCTGCAGGTCTGCCGCCGCAACGTGCGCCGCCACGCCCTGAGTTCGCGTGTCGCAGTGCTCAAGTCGGATCATTTCACTGGGGTCGAGGGCCGCCGTTACGATATCATCGTGAGCAATCCGCCTTACGTCGGCCGCCGTGAGATGCGGTCCCTGCCGCGGGAATACCGGCATGAGCCCGCGCTCGGCCTCGCGTCCGGCGTCGACGGATTGGATTCCGTTCGGGCCATCCTCGACGGCGCGCGCGCGCACCTTGCGGAGCGCGGAATCCTGGTCGTCGAGGTCGGCAATTCCGAACAGGCGCTGCTGCGGGCGTTTCCATACACGCGGTTCATTTGGCCGCAGATCGAGATGGGCGGTGGCGGCGTCTTCGTTTTGAAGGCAGAGGATCTGGAGAGCTAGCGACAGTGGCAGGCAATACCTTCGGCAAGATGTTCAGCGTGACGAGCTTCGGCGAAAGTCACGGCCCCGCGCTCGGTTGCATCGTGGACGGATGCCCGCCGGGACTCGGGCTCTGCGAAGCGGACATCCAATCCGACGTCGAGCGGCGCCGTTCCGGCACGTCGCATTTCACCAGCCAGCGGCGCGAGCCGGACCGCGTGCGGATTCTCTCCGGCGTGTTCGAGGGCAGCACGACCGGCACGCCGATCGGCCTGCTGGTCGAGAACGAGGACCAGCGGTCCCGCGACTACGACAAGATCAAGGATCGATTTCGTCCCGGGCACGCGGACTACACTTACCAGCAAAAATACGGCTTCCGCGACTATCGCGGCGGCGGGCGCTCCTCGGCTCGCGAGACGGTGATGCGGGTTGCCGCCGGCGCGATCGCGCGCAAGTTCCTGCGCGAACGGATCGGGGTTCGCATCCACGGATACCTCGCGCAAATGGGCCCGATCGTGCTCGCCCCGCTCGATCCCGACAGCGCCTATGACAATCCATTCTTTTGCCCCGACCCCACCCGCATTCCGGAGCTCGAGGATCTGATCTGGCGATTGCGCGAGGCCGGCGACTCGATCGGCGCGCGCGTCACGGTCAGGGCCTGCGGTGTTCCGCCGGGTTGGGGCGAGCCGGTGTTCGAACGGCTCGACGCGGATCTGGCGAGCGCGATGATGGGCATCAATGCGGTCAAGGGGGTCGAGATCGGCGCGGGATTCAAGGCGGTCGAGCAGCGCGGTTCCGAACACCGCGACGAACTCACGCCGCGCGGGTTCAAGTCCAATCATGCGGGCGGTGTGCTCGGCGGGATCTCCTCGGGCCAGGACATCGTCGTGAGCATCGCGCTCAAGCCCACGTCGAGCATCACGCTGCCGGGCGAAACGATCGACGTGACGGGTGCGCCGACCACGATTGCGACGACGGGCCGGCACGACCCCTGTGTCGGAATTCGCGCCACGCCGATCGCCGAGGCGATGCTCGCGATCGTCTTGATGGATCACTATCTGCGCCACCGCGCACAATGCGGCGACGTCGTGTCGCCGACACCCGTGATCACGGCGGCCCCGTGAGTCGCACCGCCACGGGACCGCGAGTTGCCGTCGTCGGGGCCGGGAGCCTCATCGGCGAGGCGCTGCTCGAGGCGCTCGAGGAGCGCAATTTTCCGCTCGCCGAACTGCACGCGCTCGACGAGGCGCGCGACCTTGGCCGGCCGAAGCCCGACGAGCAGCGCGATATCAAGATCGGCGATGTTGCCGCGTTCGATTTCACGCGCGTCGATATCGCGATGTTTTGCGGGCGGGCGGCCGTCTCGCAGCGCTACGCCGAGGCCGCGGCCGCGCATGCCTGGGTCATCGATGCCTCCGGCGCGTTTCGCGCGCGCCCCGACGTGCCGCTGCTGGTCGCCGACGTCAATGGCGACGCAGTGGGCGGCGCGCAGCCGAACGGCGGGGCCGGCAAGGGCCGGGCAAGGCATGGCCTGATCGCATTGCCGGGCAGCGCGAGCACGGCGCTCGCGACCGTGCTCGCGCCGTTGCAGGCGCTTGCGGGGCTCGAACGCGTCGAGGTGGCGACCTATCAGGCGGTGTCGGGCGGCGGTCGCCGCGCCATGGAGGGACTTGCATCCGAGACCGTGGATTTGCTGAGCGGCCGCACGACCAAGAAATACAGCTTCGGCAAGCAGATCGCGTTCAACGTGATCCCTCAAGTCGACGCCATCGATGCCGATGGAGTATCTCTGGAAGAGAGGCGTCTGCTCGATGAGACGCGGCGGGTGCTGGGATTGCCCCAGCTTGCGATCAATGCGACCGCGGTGCGCGTACCGGTATTTTTCGGCCACGGCTTCGCAGTGCACGCGAGCTTCGTGCGCGATGTCAGCGTCGCTGGTGCCGCGGAGATGCTGCGACGCAGCAGCGGAATTGGCCTCATCGAGGCGGACTCGACCGCACAATTCCCGACGCCGGCGACCGAGGCAACGGCACCCGATCGGGTCTATGTCGGGCGCTTGCGGCGGGACCCAACCCGTGACCGATCTCTAAATTTTTGGGTTGTGGCTGACAATGTTAGGAAATGTGCGGCGTATAACGCATTTTCGGTGGCCCAGATTTTGGTAAATAGATGCTTGTGAGCTATAGTTAAACGGCGATTTAACATTAAACGGCAATTTGACAGGCAAGCGAGACAGTGATTGCAAGGCGCCCCTAACACAATGAACTTAAAGTGCTTTCTTGCCCGTATTCTTGGAGTCCAAATGTCCGCGAAGGTGCCTCGACTCATTCTGATGGCCTGCGCTCTGTGCCCCTCGCTGGGTTGGGCGCTCGGTCTCGGTGAGATCCATCTAAATTCGGCGCTGAACGAGCCCATGCGCGCCGAGATCGATTTGATTGCCGCGACCCCCGAGGAATTGACGGCGCTGCGCGCCTCGCTCGCGGGCCGCGATGCGTTTGCGCGCTATGGCATCGATCGGCCGCCGTTCCTGACCTCGCTGACGTTCAAGGTCGGCAAGAGCAAGGACAATCGCGACGTCTTGCTGGTCCGATCGACCGACGCGATTCCCGAGCCGTTCGTGACCTTCCTCGTCGAGGTCAACTGGTCTCATGGCCGGCTGATGCGCGAATACACGCTGTTGCTCGATCCGCCGGTCTACAGTCCCGGCGAGACGGCGACCAGCTCCGCGCCGGTCGTGGCCGCGACCACGGCGCCCGCTCAGGCCGCTGCCGCGCCGACGCCGGCCGCCGCGCCGCGTACTCCTCGCACCAAGACCCCAGCGCCGCAACCGACGACAACCGCGCCGCCGAGCAGTGCCGAAACGGCGCCGGTGCCGAGCCCGGAGCCGACCGAGGCGACCGCACTGCCCGAAAAGATCGCGGCCTCCGGCACCTACCGCGTCAATGCCGGCGACACGCTGACGAAGATCGCGCGCAGCCTCAACGCGCGCAATCGCGCGGAAATCGATCTGACGATGGTCGCGTTGTTCCGCGACAATCCGCGCGCCTTCGATGGAAATATCAATATTTTGCGCCGGGGCGCGATTCTGCGTGTGCCTGGTGCCGACGAGATCGCGGCGCTGAATCAGCAAGAGGCGATCAGCGAAGTCAACAAGCAGATGAGCGCATGGCGAAGCCGTGCGGGCGCGCTTGCCGACGGCAGCCACCTGCGGCTGGTCACGCCGAAAGCCAATGGGACGCTTGGTACCGGCAGCTCGACGAGCGCCGAAGCCGTCGCCCCGAAGCCGGCGCCGAGCTCCGCCTCCAACTCGGAAGCGCAAGCACTCAAGGATCGCGAGCTCAAGGCGGCACAGCAGCGCCTCATCGATATTCACAATGCGGAGTTGAACGCGCTGCAGGAAAAGGCCGCGCAGGATGCAAAGGCCGCGCAGGATGCGAAGGCCGCACAGGATGCAAAGGCCGCGCAAGAGAAGGCGGCCAAGGCGGCGATACCGCCACCGGCCGCGACGCCGCAACCCGAGGCGACAGCGCCGGTCGCGACCGCCGAGGCCCCGGCGTCGGCAGCCGCGCCCACCGCGACTCCGACTCCGCCCGTGGTCGGCGTCGCGCCGAAGAAGCCGACGGCAGTGAAGCCTGCGCCGGTCAGTTCCGGTTCCTGGCTCGACGTGATCACCGACAACTGGATGATTCCGGTCGGCGCGATCTTGGCCTTGGTTGCCGGGGTGGTCTTCGTGCGCGTCCGCAATCGCCAGAAGAGCCAGCCCGGTTCGTTCCCGTCGATGGAGCCGGATGACACCGGCGGCGGCAGCGACACGACCGCGAAGATCCTGGGGATCCGCAAGGGCGATGATTCATTCCTCGTCGAGGAGTCGGGAGAACACCCGGCCCCGGACTTCGCGCACGAGCCGGTCGCCGAAGTGGCCAAGCCGTCCGAGGACACGCTTTCGAGCGAAAGCGCCGTGAACCTCGACCAAGGCGACCCGCTCGCCGAGGCCGATTTTCATATGGCCTACGGCCTCTATGACCAGGCGGCCGATCTGGTGCGCATCGCGCTCGATCGCGAGCCCGATCGGCGCGATTTGCGGCTCAAATTGCTCGAGATCTATTTCGTTTGGGGCAACAAGGACGCGTTCCTGCAGACCGCCAAGGTGCTCGAGGCGTCGCGCGATCGCGCGCCGGCCGGCGAGTGGGACAAGATCGTCATCATGGGCAAGCAGATTTGCCCCGACGAGCCGCTGTTCTCGAAGGCGACGGGGAGCGGACGCGGCGCCGGAGCGCTCGTCGATCTGAACCTCGAAGGCGGCGAAAACCGCATCGACATCGATTTGTTCGGCGATCCGGAAGGCGAGCGCAGCAGCCTCGACCACTCGATCGCCAAGGAGAGCTCGGATACCGAGCAGACCGGCGAATCGCCGCAATTGCAAACCAGCAATGCGGGGCTCGATTTCATGCTGGACGCGCCGGAGCGCGGCGCCGATGTCACGACGACGCGCGAGATGCCGCCGCGCGACGAGCCTACGGTCGAATCCGAGGTCATGGAGTTTTCCGATTCGCCGACGCGCGAATCCCCCGCGGTCAAATCGACTTCGATTCGCGATCGCATCTCGAACAAGCTCGGCACGCCCGGCACCGACCAGACCGCCGAGGTCTCGATCGACGATCTCGGGCTCGATCTCGAAGGGCTCGATGACGGCGGCGCCGATTCGGCCAAGGTGCGCCAGCTCGAAGAGACCGATCATCCGGACGATGCGCCGACCATGGTCGCGGGCCTCGACGAGCGTTCGCGCCGCATGATGGCGGACGCGGAAAGCCGCTCTCGAGATCGCGATCTGACCGAACTCGAGCGCGAGCTCGAGGCCTCGTTCATCTCGGAGCTCGAGTCGAGCCACGAAGAAATCAAGACCGCGGTGATCGGACCGGAGTCCGCTCCCACGGTGCAGATGCCGCGCGACTTGGACTCCGCGGCGACGTCGCGATTCAAGACCCCGGACTACACGGATAAGCTCGAGCCCGTGCACGGCGATCCGGATTCGACCTCGAAGCTGCGCAACATCAGTGCCGACAGCGTCGATCTGGACCTCGATCGGCTCGCGACCGCATTGGGCGGCGGGGATACCCTCGAGCAGCCGCGCGCGGCCGAGGATGTGTTCTCGACCGAGGTGTTCGAAGCGAGCCAGCGCAGCCGCCGCGTCGACCTCGACGTCGGTGAAGCGCTCAACGGATCGGACGCGCATGCGCCGGGCGCGCGAACGCAGAACGGCTCGGGCAAGCTGCAGTCGACGGCCGCGACGACCGCCGCCGCGCCCGAGTTTGAACCTGTGACGATGAGCGAAGTCGGCACCAAGCTCGATTTGGCGCGTGCCTATATGGACATGGGCGATCCGGAAGGCGCTCGCAACATTCTGGACGAGGTCGTTCAGGAGGGTTCGGCGAGCCAAAAACAGGAAGCGCAGCGGCTGATTCAATCCCTGCCCGGCTGACGTGTCCGCGGCCGCGCGGCGCATCGCCGCCGTTGTGGAATACGAGGGCACGGCCTACGCCGGATGGCAGGCGCAATCGCACTCGAGTTCGATCCAGGATCGGGTACAGCAGGCCATCGGCTTCGTCGCGGGGCACAGCGTCGAGGCGATCTGCGCGGGCCGCACCGACGCCGGTGTGCACGCGCTCGCTCAGGTCATTCATTTCGATACGCTCGCGGAGCGCAGCGCGCGCGCCTGGGTGCTGGGCGCCAACACCAAGCTGCCGCCGGACATCGCGTTGCAATGGGCGGGCGAGGTCGGCGCGGGCTTTCACGCGCGCCACTCGGCGATACGCCGCACCTACCGCTACTGCATCTTGAACAGCAGCGCGCGATCGGCGCTGCAGCGCTCGCGGGCCGCCTGGGTCCATCGACCGCTCGACGCGTCCGCAATGCATGCGGCCGCGCAGGTGCTGCTCGGTGAGCACGACTTCTCGGCGTTTCGGTCCAAGGAGTGCCAATCCAAGACTCCGGTCCGGCGCATCGAGTCGATTCGCGCCACGCGCGACGGCGATTACATTTGGGTCGAGATCAGCGCCAATGCGTATCTGCATCACATGGTGCGCAACATCGTCGGTACGCTCATCGACGTTCAGCTCGAAGCGGATCCGGCGGCCGCAATGGCCGCGGTATTTCGCGGCGCGGACCGGCGCGCGGCGGGCGCGACCGCGCCGCCCTGCGGCCTCTATCTATGGCAGGTCGACTATCATCCGGAGCACCGCATCGGCGCCCCCGCGCACGGGCTTTTACTGCGGCCGCCGGGCTGATCTGGTTTAATAGGCGCCATGTCCTGGTTCGAACGCATCGTTCCCTCGCGTATCAAGACCGAGCGCCGCACGCGATCGGTGCCCGAGGGCCTGTGGACCAAGTGTCCGGCGTGCGATGCCGTGCTGTATCGCGCCGAAATCGAGCGCAATCTGCACGTCTGCCCGAAATGCGGCCATCACATGCGCATCAATGCGCGCGAACGGCTGCTCAAATTTCTCGACATGGGCTCGACCGCCGAAATCGCGGTGAACGTCGAGCCCGAGGATCCGCTCAAGTTCAAGGATTCCAAGCGCTACAAGGACCGGCTCGTGCTTGCCAAGAAGCAGACCAACGAGCGCGATGCGCTGGTCGTCATGAGCGGAAAATTGGCGGGTCTCGACATCGTCGCCTGCGCGTTCGAATTCCGCTTTCTGGGCGGTTCGATGGGCTCGGTCGTCGGCGAGAAATTCGTGCGCGCCGTGGAGCATTGCCTCGAACATCGGATGCCGCTCGTGTGCTTCTCGGCGAGCGGCGGGGCGCGCATGCAAGAGGCGCTGTATTCGCTGCTGCAGATGGCCAAGACCAGCGCCGCGCTCAAGCGGCTCTCCGAGGCGCGCCTGCCGTTCATTTCCGTGATGACCGACCCGACCACGGGTGGCGTGTCGGCGAGTCTCGCGATGTTGGGGGACATCAACATCGGCGAGCCCAAGGCCTTGATCGGATTTGCAGGTCCCCGCGTCATCCAGCAGACCGTGCGTGAAACCCTGCCTGAAGGGTTTCAGCGCAGCGAATTCCTGCTCGAGCACGGCGCGCTGGACATGATCGTCGATCGGCGCGAATTGCGCGACCGCATCGGAAGCATGCTGCGCCTGTTGACCGGCAAAGAACCCGCAGCTGCCTGAAGCTTCGGTGCGGCCCGTCCCGTCGACTTTGGAAGAGTGGCTTGCCTATCAAGCGCAAGTCCATCCGCGCGCGATCGACTTAGGGTTGGGACGGCTGACCGAGGTGCTTTCGCGACTCCAATGGCGGCGCCCGCCGGTGCCCGTCGTCACCGTCGCAGGCACCAACGGCAAGGGATCGGTGGTTGCGGACTGCGCGGCGATTCTTACCGCGGCGGGGCAGCGCGTCGGCACCTTCACTTCGCCGCATCTTCGCGACTATCGCGAACGCATTCGCGTCGCCGATCGCAATGTCGAGGAGGCGGAGCTCATTGCCGCGTTCGGCCGCATCGAGGCGGTGCGCGGCGATACCGGACTGACGTTCTTCGAGTACAACACGCTCGCGGCCTTGCTGGTGCTCGAGGCGTCGCGGCTCGATGCCTGGATCCTCGAAGTCGGCATGGGAGGCCGGCTCGACGCGGTCAATGTCGTCGATGCGGACGTCGCCGTGGTCGTGAGCATCGGATTCGACCACATGGAGTTTCTCGGTCGCAGCCTCGAGGAGATCGGGCGCGAAAAAGCCGGCGTATTCCGCGCCGGGCGCACCGCGGTGCTCGGCAGCCGCGAGCCGCCCGCCGTGCTCGAGGCCACCGCGGCCGCGCTCGGCGCGCCGATCAAGCGCTTGGGGCGGGAGTTCGATTACACCCGGGCGGCGAGCAGCTGGCACTACCGCGGCCCGCGCTGGGATCTGCCGGATCTGCCGGCGCCGGCCTTGCGCGGCGATCGGCAATTCGAGAACGCGGCGACCGCGATTGCCGCGCTGGAAGAACTCACGTTGCGGTCCGTGGTGGCGCCGCGGGCAGTCGCGCAGGGCCTGCGAGCGGTGCGCTTGCTCGGGCGATTTCAAGTCATTGCCGGCGCGCAGCGCCCGACTTGGATCCTCGATGTGGCCCACAATCCCGACGCCGCGCGCGTGCTCGCCGCGAACCTGCGTTCGCTGCCGGTCCTCGGACGCAGCTTCGCCGTCTGCGGGATACTGGCAGACAAGGATGCCGCGGGCATCGTCGCGGAGCTCGAGGACAGCATCGACGTGTGGTTTTTCGTGTCGACCGACGGAGAGCGAGGCTCGTCGGGCGCGGCGCTCGCGGCGCGCTACGGCGCCCGCGCCGGCGTGCCCGCGACCGCATACGACGGGATTCCCGCCGCCTGCGAAGCCGCGCTCGCGGCCGCGCGTCCCGAGGATCGCATCGTCGTGTTCGGATCGTTCCACACTGTCGGGCCCGCACTCGCGTGGCTCGACGCAAAAGGATTGTAGGGCATGGATCGTCGCGTCAAGGAACGCATGGTGGGCGCCACGATATTGTTGACGTTCGTCGTGCTCGTCGTCCCGGAACTGCTGTCGGGGCCGAAGCGGCCCGCGGGCGGGCCGGGCGGCGCAGCGCGGGGCGGCGCCGCGCCGGGCGTCGCTGCGCCTGGCGTGCCGATGTTCGGCGGCGACTCGCGCAGCGCCGGCGCGCCGACGGCGGCGAGTGCGGTGGCGGCTCATACGATCACGGTCGAAATCGACACGCACGCTGCGACGCTGGCGCCCGCTGAAGCGCCCGCCATGGCCGCCGCATCGACGGCCGGTGCGCGTGACGCTGCAGCGACTGTCGACGCGGCGACGGCGCCTGCCGCGCCGGGCGCCGGCGCGGACGGCAACACGGCGCCGGCAGGTTCGCCGCCGGGCGCTTCGCATCCGACGCAAGCGCCAACGCGTGCCGAGGCGCCCCAACGTGCCGCCACTCCCGCGGCCGCCGGCACATGGGCCGTGCAGTTGGGCAGCTTCGCCGAGAAGGCGAACGCCGACAAACTCGCGCGGGTGCTCAAGGGCGAGGGCTATACGGTTTATGTCTTGTCGAGCGGTGCCGGATCTGCGGCGCGCTATCGCGTGCGACTCGGGCCGTTGGTCGATCGTGACGCCGCCGAACGATCGATTGCGCAGCTCAAATCACGCGGCCATGCTGCGAGCCTGGTTACCCCGGCGCCTTGATCCGACTCAATTGCCGAGCGTTTCACGCCAACCGCGGGCCAGCCTGCGGTAGAATGGGCAATGTGGCGTATGGTATGGACAGAAGCTTGACTGGGGCCGACCTCGTTATCGTTTTGGTGCTGTTGACTTCCACAATTGTCGGTTTACTGCGCGGCTTCGTCCGTGAGATCGCCGCTCTCGCTTTCTGGGTTGTCGGAATATGGGTCGCCTGGGTTGAAGGACCGAGAGTCGAACCCTATCTCGGCGGATATCTGGCGGATCCCGCAATTCGACCGTGGGCGGCCCGCCTCGCCGTGCTGGTCGTCGTGCTGTTCGCGGGTTATCTCGTCGGGCTGCTGCTTGCCTACATACTGCGCAGCGCCGGCCTCGGCGTCATGGACCGCATGATCGGCATGCTGTTTGGAATGCTGCGCGGGGTGCTGTTGATCGGCGTTCTGATCATGTTCGGCGAGTTGGTGCATCTGAATCACGAATCTTGGTGGCATCGTTCCAAGCTGATTCCATATGGTGAGACGGTCGGGGATTGGCTGCGGGCAATGGTTGGCGAGAAAGGCGAACCTTGGGCCAAGTTCGAACGTCTGACCGGAGTCAAGGCTAAATAGACCGGAGGTCCTTTCATGTGCGGAATCGTCGGAATGGTCGGTGTCAATGCAGTCAATCAGCGGATCTACGATGCGCTGACCGTGCTGCAGCATCGTGGCCAGGATGCCGCCGGCATCATGACCAGCGACAACGGCGAACTCTACATGCGCAAGGATTCGGGTCTCGTGCGCGACGTATTCCAGCAGAAGCACATGCTCAAGTTGAAGGGCAACGTCGGGATCGGACACGTCCGCTATCCGACCGCAGGCTGCGATAGCGCCCATGACGCACAGCCGTTCTATGTCAATTCACCCTACGGCCTGTGCCTCGCTCACAACGGCAACCTCACCAATGCGCGCGAATTGACCGAAGTGCTGATCCGCGAGGACCGCCGGCATTTGAATACCTCGTCGGATTCCGAAGTGCTGCTCAACGTGTTCGCCTCGGAGCTGCAGCGGGTCGGTACGCCGCGCGTAACTCCGGCCGACATCTTCGCGGCCGCAAACGCCGTCTACCGGCGCTGCCGCGGCGGCTACGCGGTCGTCGTCATGGTGATCGGCCATGGGGTGCTCGGTTTCCGCGATCCGAACGGGATTCGTCCTCTCGTGATCGGCAAGCGCGACACCAAGAAGGGACCCGAGTGGATGTTCGCGTCGGAGAGCGTCGCGCTCGACATGCTGGGCTTCGAAATGGTGCGCGACGTGGCGCCCGGTGAGGCCGTGTTCGTCGACGAAGAAGGCCGATTCTACGCGCAGCAATGCGTCGCCGGCGCGCGCCACACACCCTGCATCTTCGAGTACGTCTATTTCGCGCGGCCCGATTCGATCATCGACAATATTTCCGTCTACAAGGCGCGCCTGCGCATGGGCGAGCATCTCGCCGAGAAGATCAAGCGGGAACGACCCGACCACGACATCGACGTGGTGATTCCGATCCCCGACACGAGCCGCACGAGCGCGGTTCAGGTCGCCCAGCTGCTGGGCGTCAAATACCGGGAGGGGTTCATCAAGAACCGCTATATCGGACGGACCTTCATCATGCCCGGCCAAGAACAGCGATCCAAGTCGGTCCGCAGCAAGCTCAATGCGATCGATCTGGAATTTCGGGGCAAGACCGTGCTCCTCGTCGACGATTCGATCGTGCGTGGCACGACCTCCGCGCAAATCATCGATATGGCTCGCGAGGCCGGTGCCAAAAAAGTGTACTTCGCGTCGGCGGCTCCGCCGGTTCGCTATCCCAACGTCTACGGCATCGACATGCCCGACACCTCCGAGCTGGTGGCCGCAGGCCACACCGACGACGAGGTGCGCAACATCATCGGCGCCGATTGGCTCATCTACCAGGATCTCGATGATCTGGAACATGCGGTGCGCCACGACAACGCAAAGATAAAAGACTTCGATACCTCCTGTTTCTCGGGCCAGTACGTCACCGGCGATGTCACGCCGGAATATCTGGCCCGCCTGCAGCTCGAGCGCTCGGACGAGGCGAAGCGGCAGCGGCGCGGGCTCGACGGCCGCGGCCTCAAGACGGTTCGAATCCTGTAGGCGGCAATGACGCGAGGCCGCGCCATGAGCCTGCGTCTATTGGTGATGGCCGCGCATGCCGATTACCGGCTTCTGGTCCGCAAGCACGTGGAAATCGAATGGCCGGAGGCCGTCGTCGTCGAGCACCGGCTGGGCGAGGATCCTCCGCTCGAGCCCGATTTCGCGGCGACCGGCTTCGACGCGGTCGTGGTCGTGACGCCCGCGCCGATCGACGCGGCCGAGCGCTTGGCCGCCGAGTTTGTCGCGAAGCCGGAATTCGCCCCGGTGGTGCTGCTGGAGCTCATCGATGCGCCCGACCCGGCGCCCGCGCCCAAGGCCGGCCTGTATCGGCTTTACGGGCGCAAGTTCGACCGCAACGCGCTGTTCGAAGCGCTGCGGGCCGCCGCCGCCGAGCACCGGCAATCGCTCGCGATGATGCGGGCGAGGCCCGGTTACGACAAACGCTATCGGTTCGGCGACATCGTGATTCGCGGCCACCGCTGCATCAAGCAGGTCGGCTCAGGGGGCATGTGCACGATCTATCTCGCGGAGAGCGAACGCGACGGCACGGTGGTCGTGCTCAAGGTGTTCCAGCAGGTTCCCGACGTGTCCGAGCGCCTCGTGAGCTTCGATCGATTCCTGCAGGAGTACGAGATCGTCGCGGGGCTCAAGCACAAGAACATCGTGCAGATCTACGATCTCGGCATCGCGGACGATCACGCCTATATCGCAATGGAACATTTCCCCGGCGGTGATCTGCGCCAGCGCATGAAGGCGCCGCTCTCGAGGTCGGCCGCGGTCGACTATTTGCGCCAGATCGCGAGCGCGCTCGACGCGATTCATTCGGTCGGGGTCCTGCACCGCGACCTGAAACCCGCGAACATCATGCTGCGCAACGACGGTTCGGTATGTCTCATCGACTTCGGCCTGGCGAAAGCCAACATGTACGACGTCGAATTGACGGGCGCACGAGAGATTTTCGGCACACCCTACTACATGAGTCCCGAACAGGGGCACGCCGAACCGATCGACGCGCGCAGCGATCTGTACAGCCTCGGCGTCATTTTCTACGAGATGCTCACCGGGCAAAAGCCCTACCGCGGCAGTTCGGCGATGGAAGTGATTTACAAACACCGCCGCGCGGCATTGCCGACGATGGCGCCGGAATTCGCGCCCTATAGCGAGATCCTGAATCGGCTGCTCGCGAAGTCGCCCGCCGACCGGTTTCAATCGGCGCGCGAGCTGCTGTACGCGACCATGTTCGCGCCGCTGCCGACGTGAGCGGCGCAAGTCCCGCATTCGAGCACGCGCTGCTGCGCGTGCCCACCCCGACCGCATGGGTCGAAAAGGCTGCCGAGTCGCGTGAACTGTTGCTGATCGATCACGCAAATTGTGAAAAGAAGGCTGCCTCGACCGCGCTCGCGCTGATGTTCGCCTACGCCGAGGATCTCGAGCTCACCGAAAAGATGTCCCGCTTGGCGCGCGAGGAACTGCGCCACTATGAGCAGGTCGCCAAACTCGTGAAGTCGCTCGGCATCACGCCGCGGCGGCTCTCGCCGGGTCGCTATGCGACGCGGCTGCGGCGACTCGTTGCCCAGGCCGAACCGCAGCGCGAGATTGACCTGATGATCTGCGGCGCCTTCATCGAAGCGCGCTCCTGCGAGCGCTTCGCGGCGCTCGGCGCGACGATCGGTGCGCCGCTCGACGCGCTATTCGCGGGGCTGCACGCCGCAGAGGCGCGCCATTACAAAATGTATCTCGACCTGGCACGCCGCGCCGCCGCGCGGCACGGCCTCGGCATCGAGGCGCGGATCGCGGCATTCGCCGAGCTCGAAGCCGAACTCATGACCGCGCCCGACGAAGAGTTCCGCTTTCACTCCGGCCCGCCCGCTCTCGGCATCGTGCACAGCTCGTAACCGCGCTCGTCCCAGCGCAGCGCGCTGCCTTGACTGTACCAGTCGCCGAGCACGATCCGCGTACAGGATCGCCCGTCGACCAGCAGCTTATGCACCGCCGGACGATGGGTGTGGCCGTGCAGCAGAATCTGCGAATCGGACTTGCGCAGCACCTCCGCGACGCTCGCGCTGTTGACGTCGGTGATCGTGGCGGCGACGGTCGCGGTATGCGCGCGGCTGCCGTCGCGCGCAGCGGCGGCCAGCGCGCGCCGCTGCGCGACGTCGAGCGCGAGGAACCGCCGCTGCCAATCGGCGTCGCGAACGGTTGCGCGCAGTTGCTGATAGGAGCGGTCGTCGGTGCAGAGCGCATCGCCGTGCATGACCAGCACCGCAGCGCCGTGCAGCGTCAGGACGATGGGATCGGGCAGCAGCACCGCGCCCGAGGCCTTGCTGAATTGCTCACCGAGCAAAAAGTCGCGGTTTCCGCGCATCACGAAGACCGGCACGCCGCCCGAGGTCAGGTCGCGCAGCGCCGCGATCGCCGACACTTGCGCGGGATCCGGATCGTCGTCGCCGATCCAGGATTCGAACAAGTCACCGAGGATATAGAGCGCATCGGCCCCGGCGGCCTCGCCCCGCAAGAACTCGATGAATTGCGACGTGATGTCCGGTCGACTTGCGTCGATGTGCAAATCCGAGATGAACAGCGTCGCCAACAGATTACGGGGGAGTGACCCGCTCGATTTTCTCGATGATCACGAGGTTGAGCGGCGAGTCTTCCTTGAACGGACCCTTGGCGCCAGTCGCCTGGGTCGATATGCGATCGACGACGTCCATGCCCTCGATGACCTTGCCGAATACCGCATAGCCCCAGCGAGCCTGGCTGGGATTGAGTTCATTGTTGTCGTTGACGTTGACGTAGAACTGGCAGTCCCCGCTGTGCGGTTCCGAGCCGCGCGCGAGGCCGACCGTGCCGCGCATGTTCGTGAGGCCGTTGCCCGACTCGTTGACGGTCTTGATCGGCGCGGGTTTGCTCTTGAGGTTCGTGTCGAAGCCGCCGCCCTGGATCACGAAATTGGCGATCGTGCGATGGAATATCGTGCCCGTGTATTGCCCTTGGTCGACGTATTTCAAGAAATTCGCGACGGTGAGCGGCGCGCGCTCCTCGTTCAGCTCAATCGTGAATTTACCGAGCGAGGTGACGACTTGAACGCGCTGAGGGCCGCTTTTTGCGACCGCCGCTGGCGCTTTGTCGGCGGCCGGATCCGCGGCCGCATTCGCTCTTATCCCGAGGCACAGGAGTCCAAACAGTGCGGATAACCCGCCGATCGTCAGCAGTAGCTTCTTCATGGCCCGCGATTCTAACCGAATGGGTACAATCTTGGCCTATGTCAGCGCCAGTCGTCACCCGTTTTGCGCCCAGTCCCACCGGTGCTTTGCACCTCGGGAATGCTCGGACCGCTTTTTTCAGCTTTTTATGGGCCCGCAAGACCGGCGGACGGTTCATCCTGCGGATCGAGGACACCGATGTCGAACGCAGCGAGCTGCGGTTCCGGGACGCGCTGCTCGCCGAACTGCGCTGGCTGGGTCTGGATTGGGACGAAGGGCCGGATATCGGCGGGCCCCACGCGCCATATTCCCAGGCCGAGCGCGGCCCGTTTTATGCCGCCCTATTCGAGCGGCTCGAGGCGCAGGGGCGGTCATACCCTTGCTATTGCACGGCTGCGGATTTGGAACTCTCGCGCAAGCTGCAGCGGATCGCCGGTCAGCCGCCGCGTTATGCCGGCACCTGCCGCAACTTGAGCCGGGTGGAGCGCGCCGAGCGCGAGGCGCGGGGGTTGCGCCCGACGCTGCGCTTCGCGGTGCCCGCTGGCGTCCTCATCGAGTTCGTCGATTCAGTTCACGGGCCGCAGCGCTTTCAGTCGGACGACATCGGGGATTTCATCGTGCGCCGCGAGGACGGCTCGTCCTCGTTCTTCTTTTGCAACGCAGTCGACGATTCCGTGATGGGCGTGACGCAGGTGCTGCGCGGCGACGATCACCTCACGAATACGCCGCGCCAGCTGCTGGTGCTCGATGCCTTGGGGATGCGCAGGCCCGGGTACGGCCACGTCGGTCTGCTGGTCGGCGCCGACGGCGCGCCGCTCTCGAAGCGCCACGGCAGCACGAGCGTCAACGATTTCAGGTCGCGTGGATTCTTGAGCGCCGCGGTGCTGAATCACCTGTTTCACCTTGGGCATGCGAGCGATGTCGATGGGTGGCTGCCGATCGCGGATATGCCCGTGCACTTTCGGCCCGATCACCTGGGGCGCGCCGCGGCGCGTTTCGACGAATCGCAGTTGACCCACTGGCAAAAGGAAACCTTGATGCACATGTCTTCCGCCGAAATCGGGTCATGGTTGGGATTGGGCGACAACGCCGACCTGATCGAACTCGTGCGGCATAACGTCGTGCTGCCGGCCGATGCCGCCCCCTGGGTCGCCGCGGTGCGCGGGGAACTGCCGCCGCTCGGCGACGATGAACGACGCGTCATCGAGGCCGCGGGGCCCGGATTCTTCGCAGCCGCGGCTGCGGCGGCCGGCGAGGCGGGCACCGACCTCAAACAGTTGACGAAGCTCCTCAAGGAGCGCACCGGGCGCAAGGGCGCGGACCTGTTCATGCCGCTGCGCGTCGCGCTGACCGGACAATTGCACGGTCCCGAGCTCGCGCCGCTATTCAGGCTCATTCCGTCCGACATCGCGCGCCGGCGCTTCGAATCGCATGCTCAAAATCCATAATTCCCTGACCGGCACCAAGCAGACGTTCGAGCCGCTGACCCCCGGCGAGGTCCGGATGTATGTCTGCGGCATTACGGTTTACGACTACATCCATCTCGGCCATGCGCGCATGCTCACGGTGTTCGACCTCGTGCAGCGGTATCTACGCAGTTGCGGATACCGGGTGACCTACGTGCGCAACATCACCGATATTGACGACAAGATCATCGAGCGAGCCGCCCGCAACGGCGAGAGCTGGTCGGATCTCGCACGCCGATTCACGATGGCCATGCACGAAGATTGCGCCGCGCTCGGTCTCGAGGCGCCGGATCTCGAGCCGCGCGCGACCGAGTACATCGGCGAGATCATCGCCATGACGCAGACCCTGCTCGACAAGGGCTATGCCTATGCGGCGTCGGACGGCGATATTCTCTATTCCGTGCGGCGCTTTGCCGAGTACGGGAGGCTCTCGGGCAAGAAGATCGACGATTTGCGCGCCGGGGCGCGCGTGCAGGTCGACGATGCCAAGCAGGATCCGCTCGATTTCGTGCTGTGGAAGACCGCCAAGCCCGGCGAGCCGTCGTGGCCGTCGCCGTGGGGCGAGGGGCGCCCCGGCTGGCACATCGAATGCTCCGCGATGTCGACGAGCCTGCTCGGCAGCTATTTCGATTTGCACGGCGGCGGCATGGATCTGAAATTTCCGCATCACGAGAACGAGATCGCTCAATCCTGCGCGGCCTGCGCGACCCCTTTTGTGCACTACTGGATGCACAACGGCTTCGTGCGCATCAACGACGAGAAAATGTCGAAGTCGCTCGACAATTTTTTCACGGTGCGGGACGTGCTGCGGACGCTGCGCGATCCGGAGGTACTGCGCCTGTTCCTGCTCAGCAGCCACTATCGCGGACCGATTAATTATTCCGAAGCGCAGCTCGCGCAAGCCGACGAGACCTTGCTCGGTTTCTATCGGGCGCTCCAGGATGGCGGTAGCGGCGGGGCGCCGCGCCCGGCCTCGATCGAGGCATTTCGGGCGGCCATGGACGACGACTTCAACACGCCGGAGGCGCTCGCCGTCATGCAGGGCGTGGCGCGCGAATTGAACAGCGCGAAGGCCGCGCAGGACTCGGTCGCTCAGGCAAGCGCCGCCGCGACCTTGCGAGCGATGGGACACACGCTCGGTCTGCTGCAGCAGGATCCGGAAGCCATCTTGAAACGCGGCGCCGGTGCCGCGGCGCTCGGCGACGCTGAAATTGCGGGTCTGCTCGATGCGCGACGCAGCGCCCGCGCCGCCAAGAATTTCCCCGAAGCGGACCGGATTCGCAAACTTCTGGTGGCTGCCGGCATCTTGCTCGATGACAAGCCCGATGGAACGACGGCCTGGCGGCGCGCCTGAATTGATCTCCCGTTACGCCGCGACGCGCAGTTGCTTGTCCATGGGGAAGTCATTAGGATGGCGCCCCCGTCCCGGGTGACGGCAGGTCACGGGGCATGGCGCAGTCTGGTAGCGCATCTGCTTTGGGAGCAGAGGGTCGGGGGTTCGAATCCCTCTGCCCCGACCAACAACCACCCGAGAATTCTAGCGCGCGTCCTGCGGTCCGGCGATGCGCAGCGCTCTTTATAATCGGTAGGCTTTGACGTACCTTGCGCCTCGGTATCCCGGCGCCCGTAGCTCAGTAGGATAGAGCAGCGGATTTCTAATCCGCTGGTCGGGGGTTCGAATCCCTCCGGGCGCGCCAACTCCGCGGGGGGTCTGTTCTGGGCACATCCTTTACAGTTCATTCCGGGCACATGGGTAACACTATGGAGCCCGCGAGGCACCCGGGACCCTCGCGCGAACCCCCATAGGGTGGGTAGGCAGACAACCGCCCAATCGGGTCTCGTCGGCGTCAACTGGAGCAATGGCGGGCAAAATTCGTATATACTAGAAAGCTGCATTTGGCAGGCTTGCCAGTGCGGGCGATGGACGATGGTGGACGTAGCTCAGTTGGTAGAGCCCCGGATTGTGATTCCGGCCGTCGCGGGTTCGAGTCCCGTCGTCCACCCCACCTCGATGACCGGGGTGGTTGGAATGTTTGGGAATGTCTCATTGGGCCGTTAGCTCAGCTGGTAGAGCAGTTGACTCTTAATCAATTGGTCGTAGGTTCGATCCCTACACGGCCCACCAATTAAGCCTTCATTTTCAGCCTTTTACGGGGGACGTAGGCGTCGGCCGAAATGCGCACTGTGCCATTGAACGCCCGTTGTGCCATTCGATTGCTGTTTTCTCGTCGCTTTACCGTAGCGGCCGGATCAATTCGGGCTTGCGCCGGTAGACGCGTTCCGTGATCTTGCTGTCGGCGTGACCGAGCAATTGACGAGCACGTTCGAGGCTCTCTGCGTCGCTGCCGACCTTGCCGCGCAGATCGTGCTCAGTGAAGCGGTGAGTAATCTTCGTTTCCGTGAGCAATCTTGACATGAATCGTTGCCACATCGAGTCCCATCCGGTTGCTTGACCCGTCTCCTCGTCGAAGTATCCCTCGCCGCGTCTCGTGCAGAAGAGCCAGGGTGCGATATCGATCGGGCGGGCGACGAGGGCCATATCCACGGCAGCCCTCAGGGCCGGCGTCCACTCGAACGTGCGAGCGAGTCCGGTGGAATTGGCGGTTTTGTGCGGCCGGACTGTGATGCCCGTATCCGTGATGTCGCTCATGCGTAGGCGAAGCATGTCGCCGCGTCGAATCCCGATCAGCATCTTGACGCGGATATAGGCCTGCAGCATGAGCACGGATCCGCTCTTGCGTTTCGGGACGAGCGACAGCGTTTCGATGATTTCCCAATCCTCGATGTAGCGGCTGCGCGGTTTCGAGCCCTTCAGCCGAACCTCACCCTTGAAAGGATGTTTCGAGAGGAGTCCCCATTCAACCGCCTTTGTGAATGCGTGCTTGAACACGCGAATCTCATGCACGCCGGTCGCCTGAGACTTCTGTCCCTGCTTGTTGACTCTCGTATCGACATATTTATAGATGTGCCTTGGCTCAAGATCGCCGAGTCGCATGTCGCCAAAGACTTTGCGTAAGTTAACGAGTGCCAGATTATCGCCGCGCTGGGTGGCGGCCGCTTTCATTGGAATGACCTCGATCGCGTAGCGATCCAAGAGGTCGCAGATGTACACAGCGCGGCGCTCCACGCTCGCCATGTGCTTCGCCCATTCGGTCGCCGCTTCCCCGAGCGTCGATCCCAGTCGATACTGCTTGCGGCCATCCCATAGATCCTCGAGACCCGGCGGAACGCGATAGTAGTAAGCGCCATGGTAAAGCCGCCAGCGCGCTGGCAAACCCCGGTTCTCGTTTTTCCGCTGACGTGCCACGGTCGAGCTAGTCCCAGTTGGGTTCGGTGCGCCCGATAGCGTGCCCGATTGCCGGCACTCCGTCGAGCGCGGATCGAAGAACGACCACCGAGCCATCGGGGCGCTGCTTGTGATCGATCGCCATGTGCCGCAGCGCACGTCTTTGCGCAGAAGGTCGCGTCCTGCCGGTGAGCTGCGCCACTTCGTCCTGCGTCAGACAAAGCAGGGGCTGGGCAAGGACGTCATGACGCTCGGCGTTCGGCCGAACGAAATCAATTTTCATAAACGACCTGTAACGTGTGGTTCCGGTCGTTTAGGGTCAAGTTGTCACGTAAAGCAAATTATCGCAGAAGTTTTTAGGAGAGTCAGCGAGAGTTTCGCGGAAAATTCCGCGTAACTCTTACCGAAGCGCGTGGAGAGAGAGCGCACACTGGCTAATGCTTCGCGGTGTCTTAGTGCTCGGCTCCCCGGTGAGGCAGGCATCGTTAGAGTTACGCTGAATTTTAAGCGGAATGCAGGATAGCCAATCGGTTGCTCTTGTTGAACAATTTATCACGTGAACGCAGATCAATTCATTGCAGCTCGGGTTTCGCCGGAGACGAAGGCACGACTCCGTGCGCTCGCCGACCGGCAACAGCTTTGTGAGTCGGCCCTGCTCAGGCGGCTAGTCGAACTGGTGCTGCAGACCGCCGACGGCGCGCCGGTAATGATGGCGTCACCAATTGGAACAGAGGCGCCGCGAATCGCTCGCCTAATGATCCGTCTGCGGGCCGATGACCAGCTTCTGTTGCGGGAGCGTGCGGTGGCCCGAGGGATGCCGCCAGCCACCTACGTGTCCGTGCTCATACGAGCTCACTTGCGGTCGCTTGCGCCGCTGCCGAGGGACGAGCTATTGGTCCTCAGGCGCACCCTGGCCGAACTCGGAAGCATCGGCCGAAACTTGAATCAGATCGCCCGTGCCGCCAACCAAGGCGAGCTGGTGCCCAGGCCCGGGCCCGACGACTTCAGGGCAATGCTGCGCGTCTGTGAGGCCCTCAGAGATCACGTCAAGGGGTTGCTGATGGCGAATCTCAGGTCCTGGGACCAAGGGTGACCCTAGTCGACGCACAAATGCGCTGGCGAGATGCTCGTGGCGTGGGGCGGCATATCGATTCGAAACATTGGAACTGAGGCAGGCGCTCAGTCGACGGGGTCTTCAGGCGATCAAATACTTAGCACTGCAAGACATTGTAAGTTTGAAATCTAATAAAGATATTTATTTTATATAATAAAATCAAATCACTAGAGCAGTAAAATTTCAGAAATATACATTAATATTATGAGCGTCGTATTGAATAATGTTGGAATAGGCTACATCGCAATCATCCGATTCTCCTGCAATAACTTCCGACAGATACACGACAGGCTGCTGGGTGAGCCTCTTTTGCTGCACTACTAGGTCTGTTCAATGGGTCAGATTAATGAGTTTCTCGCCAAAACTTGCTAATTCTCTACAATACCCCTCGCGCGAGCTGGCTGGTGGGGTACTCATGGAGTGGCGCAGCATTGTGATTCGAAACAATGAGACGGTGGGAGTCGCCCAACAGTTGGGGTTAATGAAATCGCGAGAAATTATGCGCGCAATAATTATATAATTGAGACTCCAATTAATTGAATTACATTAAATCATTTAAAAACAATACGTTAATAAACAGAGCAATCTATAAATATACATTATCGTTACACATATTTTATCAAGTAATGCTGACTCTAGGCGAACAGAGCCCACTCGGATGCTTTCCGCCACGGTCGCCACAGTCAACGATTTGAGCGACGGTGCAATGTCATTAGGCGGCTGTAGTGTCGATAACTCGCAAAACGTAACGGAAATCCTTGACGGACAAGATGCAGATAGGCCGGAAAATTCTCAGGGCAAACGACGCCCAGGTCAAAGCGAGTATCAATATCAAGATGCGACCGTAGAAGTACTTGTCACCATAAGGTTTATTAGCCTATGTAAATTATATGGAGCATTGTATACGGGGGCTCGATATGCTAGATTTCCTCCGAAATCCCTAGGAGGGTCCGAAATGAGTGAAGATGAATCGAAAACCTCTGCGAAGAGCCCAGCGGAACTCGCGCTTCAAATCTATAACATCCTCGTCGGTCAGGACTCTGAAGTGCGGAAGCGTGTCGTGCAGTCGGCGATGACCTTATTGGGGGAGACTGCGATTACGGCACCGACGCGGGCGTCCACGCAGCAGGGAGAAGGTGATTTCGGCGATGTAAGGCTTGGGCCGAAAGCAAAGCGGTGGGCTCAGAAAAATGCAGTAACGCGAGAAATGCTCGAAGAGCTTTACCA
Source organism: uncultured Gammaproteobacteria bacterium (assembly GCA_963782845.1). Lineage (GTDB taxonomy): Bacteria > Pseudomonadota > Gammaproteobacteria > Steroidobacterales > Steroidobacteraceae > Bog-1198. The sequence continues at coordinate 104,729 of CAWALM010000010.1, forward strand.
CCTGAGTGATGAGGGCATGGACATAATCGCCGGCGGTGTTCCTGGCGCGAGCAGGCGCGAAATGACAATTAACTGTTATTTATTGTCGGGTATTCGCGGACTGCTGAAGAGCGACGTGTCAACCCTCGACGAGACTGAGACCATTGCCTTGTGCAAGAGGCTAACGGCATACGATAAGAACAATCACACCGCAAACCGTGTGGCGGTAGGGAACAAGATAACTGGTAGCCGACCGACGTTCACCTTGACTGGGCCCGGCGAAACCGCAGCGGCCGAATTGATTAAACAGATGACGGCGCCAAAGGCAGTCTGAGTCTTCGGTCTCACGATGGAAGTCTTATGGAGCAAGATCTGCCAAAAAGACATTTAGAGCGGCAAAATGCCTGCTAGTGCAGGATTTCGAGTGATTGGACCCCCCTGATTTCGTCTGAATGGGACCACCCGATTTCGGGGTAATGGACCCACCCGATTTCCTCCCAATGGGACCACCGGCCGGAGCCGCTTTTCGACCCTGAGCGACGGATTTGTTGATCGTCGCCGGGCTCCAGGAGCGGAACGGCGATGTCAGCAAGAATTGATCGATTTTTGAGGATGACGACGGTCGGGGTGCGCCCCGATCGCCGCTCCAGCGCCGTCTGCGGCGGTCCGTTTTTCACCAGCACCCCCAAAAGCCGCGCTTCGGCTCGACCGCCCCGCAATCCCGTACCGTCGTGGCACATCACGAACCGGGGAGAACTGGATGGCGCGAAGGACACTGACGGTGGATAGGCACGAGGAAATCAGACGCCGCCTGGCCGATAAACGCAGCGTGCGCGAGATCGCCGCGGCCTTGAGCTGCTCACGGCGCCTGGTGCGCCAGATCCGCGACGGCGAGCGCTTGACTCATGAGACGGCGGCGAGCCCGGATCCGCTGTGGATGTCGCAGCTCGAGTGGCCGGTGATCATCCATGAGCTCGGGCTCGGCTTTGCGATGAAGGATATTTGGGAGGAGCGCGCGAAGGCGCTGATCACCTACCCGAATTTTTGGAAACAGTTTTATCGCAAGTTCCCGCAGTACCGCGAAGCGACCATTACCGCGCGCGAGTTCGAACCCGGGGAGCGCGTTGAGGTCGATTATGCCGGTGACCCGATCGAATGGTACGAGATTAAGACCGGCGAGATCCATAAAGCCTACGTGTTCGTCTCCGGGCTCGGCTTCAGCCAATTACTGTTCGCGTGGGCTGCCGAGGACATGAAGAGCCGCAACTGGCTCGGCTGTCATCGGCGGATGTTCGAATATTATGGCGGCGTCAGTCACGTCACCGTGCCCGATTGCTTGAAGACGGGCGTCGTCAAATGTCATCTGTACGACCCCGATCTGAATGAGGACTACGCGTATCTTGCCGCGCATTTTTCCACGGCAATTGTTCCAGCGCGCGTGAGGAAACCTCGGGACAAGGCCATCGTCGAGGGACTGGTCAAGATCCTATGTCGCTACTTCCGGTTCCGCTTCCGACGTTCCCGATTTACCTCGATCGCCGAGATCAATCGTGCATTGATGGTGTGCATCGAGCGAATCAACGAGCAGACCCACCGCCGCTTTGGCGTCTCCCGGCGCGAACGGTTCGAGAAGATCGAGAAGGCGGCACTCAAGGCGCTGCCGAGCGTCGAGTACGACGGCGGCGAGTGGAAAGCGGCGAAGCTGCACCCGGACTGTTATGTCGCCGTCGATGGCGATTATTACAGCGCCCCGCACATCCATCGCGGTAAACGCTTAAGAATCAAGCTCACCGAGCACCATGTCGAGATCTTCCTGAATCTCGAGCGCTTGGCGATCCATCCGCGGTGCCGGCAGAAAGTGGGACGGCGAATCAAGATCCTCGAGCACTTCCCAGCGAACTCGATCGCGTTCTACGAGGCGACACCGCAGAAACTGCTGTCGCAATCGCGCTTCATCCATGCGGATCTGAATGCCTTGTTCCTCGAGCTCTTTAACGCCGACGTCTATGCGCATCTGCGTCGCGCACAGGGCTTGGTCTCCGCGTGCACGAAGGAGATCAATCGCTCCGGTCACACCCTCGCCAATGCGCATATCGCGACCGCCATCGCCACCATGCGCCGCTACGACAGGATCCGAACCCCGTACTTCCAGGATCTGCTCAAACAGGCGCACAAACAATCCAACAATCCGCAGCCCGTCCGCGACATCGTGCGCCGGCCCGGCAATCCCTTCCTTCGGTACGCCGGCGGCGCCGCACTGCAGGCCGCTGACGAACCCTCCCCCTCACCGACTGCAGCGCAGGAGAAATTACCGCTATGAGTATCGCCATTGCCAGGAACCACATGGCCGAGATGAACATGCTCGGCATGCTGGCCGCGTTAGATCAAACACTCGCCGATGCGACCCGCGACAAAATCAGCTACAGCGAGTTCATCGATATCATGTTGCAGGCCGAGGCCGATTACCGCCAGGAACGCAAGACCAAGACTCGCATCAAGGCCGCCAAGTTCACCGTCCGTCCCGCGTTCGAAGACTTTGACTTCACCGCCAAGCGCTCGATCACGAAAGCCGAGATCAAGGAGATCTACACTCTCGGATGGCTGAACGATGCGCGTCCGCTGCTGCTCATCGGCGAAACCGGCGTCGGCAAGACCTTCATCGCTCAGGCTGTTGGCCTGCATGCTTGCGCGAGCGGCAAATCGGTGCTCTACATGAGCATCACCACGCTCCAAGAGAACCTCGCCATCGCTCGCTCCAGCGGAACCTACCTTCGGTATCGCGCCAAGCTCGCCAAGTTCGACCTGATTATCTTTGACGAGATGGGAATGCGGAAATTTACCGCGACCGAAGCGCAGGATCTCTGCGAAATCATCGAAGAGCGCTCGATCGACAAGTCCGTCGCGTTTACTTCCCAGCTACCCGTGGACCACTGGAACGAGGTCATCCCGGACACCGTCATCTTCGACGCCATCCGGGATCGACTCGAGCACTCCGCGCTCACCATTAACATCACCGGCGACACCTATCGGGGCGTCAAAGCCCGAAAACTTGCCTCGAAGAAAAAGGACGCGTAAAACTCTCAAACCGCGGCTCCGCCGGTAACCCATGCAAGGTGGGTCCATTACTCCGAAACCGGGCGGGTCCATTACGCGAAATCGTGCATGCTAGCGCTCCGTCCTCAATTCTGCGGAGTGAGGTCTTTGCGCAGATCCCGACAAGATTGCGGTCCGAATTGCTCGATGCTTATCAGGCCATACTCAAAAACTTCCGCGAGGGACGATGGGAACCGTCTGAACTCAATGGCGGCAAGCTGTGCGAGATTGTCTACTCGATATTGCGCGGACATGTCGAAGGACATTACCCGGACCGGGCAAAAAAGCCACCCGACATGGTTGCCGCGTGTAGGTCACTTGAGTCTGCGGACGCCAAGTTTCCTCGCTCAGTGCGGATTCAAATTCCCCGAATGCTCATGGGCCTGTACGAAATTCGAAACAACCGCGGAGTCGGGCATGTTGGCGGGGATGTCAATCCCAATCACATGGATGCTGTCTGCGTTCTTTCAATGTCGAAATGGTTAATGGGCGAGCTGGTCAGATTATTCCACGACGTACCTGTTGAGGAGGCGGCTCGGGTTGTTGATGCGTTGGCAGACCGAACTTTGCCTTTGGTGTGGACGGTCGGAGGAAACCTGCGAGTGTTGGATCCTGGTATGCGAGCAAAAGAAAGGACTTTAGTGTTGCTCTATCATTCGTCCACTGCGATACCGGAAGGGGATTTGGTGCGCTGGGTTGAGCACTCCAATGCGGCAGTCTTTCGGCGCGACATATTGAGAGTCGCACATAGGGATAAGCTGCTCGAATATGACGCAGTAAAGAAAACGGCTGAGATTTCACCGCGTGGAATCCAGTATGTCGAGACGATAATTCTCGCGCCTGGCGCAAAACATGATCCCTAAAAGGGTGTAAATCCGTGCCAGACTGATTCGCTAATTGAATTTGTTATACCGATTGATTACCGACGAGTTAAATTCTTCTGTTTCGCTTGATTATCGGTACCATCGATCGAGAAGCATTCGAGTTTAAAAATTCGTGTTCGTTGCGTCGGAGGGTCAATTGGAGAGCGGCACTCGATGGTGGGACTATTACTATCTTCGCTACTTTGTGGGCGCCGTCGTCGGCACTGGAATGGTTGTGCTTTTGCTGTATCGAGCCCCGGCACTGTCCGGGTTGGCCGAGGCCTTAAGCCCATTTTTTGATCGCAACGATAAAGGCATAGGCGTGGAGGCGATGACTGCCTTGGCGACCGCCGGCCTGGCGTACTGCTATATAGCCAGCGCACCTATCCTGCTCTTGCATTCCCTACGCGCCGGACTTTTTGATAAGGCGGTCCGCCACAGCAAAAAGCATCTGCCAATTTTACTATTGATTGGGTTCACTGGATTGCTCGCGGCAGCCGCGTTTGCTTGGGGCCCTACGCTGTATTTTCCAAAATATCCGCTGAGCTGGCTATCATATGTCGGTTCATGGATTCCATATGTTGTCCTGATTGGCTATCAATTATGGCTCATGGCCGTTACATCTCCCGACGCGATCTACACTTTCTATGAGAAGCTAGCAAGGCGGCGGGCGACGGACAATTCACGCGACGAGACTAGCGAGTATGTTGAGTCGTATCGACATCTGCGCGAGCATGGCAATGCCTTTGCGATCATTTTGATGGAAGGCGCCCTCACATTGACGCTATTGTCGACAAGGGACGTTTATAGCTTTATCGGCGCCTTGGTCGCTTGGATTTTGCCTTGCGCTTGCATTTGGCCGCTTGGCACATGGTTAGAGAGCAAGGATCCACCGCGCAAATCCGGCCCGTAGCCAACTGAGTCAACCGCATCGGGCTCGCAGCGGACCCGTGACTGCAACTCCGGAGGCAGTGCAACGCGGAGGACCAGCCGATCAATCATCAAGCTCAAGTTCCCGAATTGTGCCGATTGTTCACGTCGTTTTCTTTTGCAAGGCATCCGACGCTACGTGCTGCCTACCCCTATGAAGGCGACTGGGCGGGCGGGAACAATAATTTGTAGCTGCGCAGATCCTCCTGAAACGCATTGCATCCGGCGAGCGATTCGCGCAATTGCGGCCGTGGTAACGAGTAATCAAAGGCCGCGGACCATCGCTGCACGCGAGTTAAGGAACTGATGAGCGGTTCGGCAATTTTGTTGTGGCTCAACGCCTTTAAGGGCAACAGGTAGTCTTCCCGGTAGACCGTCGGAATGATGATTCGGCTTAAAGCGTGCGCGCTCAACATGCAATTCATGGCGAGCCGCGCCGTGCGTCCGTTTCCGTCGCTGAAAGGGTGCACTTCGGCAACCACGAACATGGTCATGATGGCCTGTGCCATGGGATGCCGCAGGGCGCGAATTCGTTCGAACCCTTCGCGCAAGCTTCCAATAACGAGTTCCGGAACGACAAAGTAAGTGCCGCCGGCCTGGTTGGCTTTTTCTTTCCATTCTCCCGGTTTCTTGTCGGCCCGCTGTTGCATGACGAGCGCGTTGACGTTTTGCAGCCAAACGAGAAATTCATCAGCACTTTGCGGCGGACGGTCGCGCCAGGGTGAGGTCGTGGCCGCTCGAAAGGTTCCCAGAATGTCATGCGAGTCTTCATTGCGGTTTTCAATGATCTTGCCATCGAAGATGATAGATTCGGCTTCCTCGACTTCGAATGTTGTCCCCTCGATGTAGTTGGAGAAATACGCCTCGAAGAAGGCGAAATCGTCGCGCGCGAGGCCAGTAGGCGCTGGATCTTCGATGTTTTCCCAAGCTGCTTGATTCAGCGCGGTAAAAAGCGAGTCAAAGATTTCCAGTCGATGGGGATCGTATGGACGGCCTGCGGCGCGTGCGAGCGCCTGCTTGGCGGTCAATAATTTTGCTTCGTGAGTACCGAGCAACGCGCCGATTAGGCTGTCGAGGCGCTTGAACTGTACTTCGTATCCTAAGGAAGGTGCGATTTCGCGCGCGTGATCGCGCAATTGGTTTAAACGCCGCGGACCGCCGACCATCAGGATGCGATCGAGCGCCGCCTCTACGTTCTCCTGCGGTAGCACTCGATGACTCCAGCCGCGCCCGCGCGTGAGGTTTTCCAAGAACCGCCGGGGATCACTTGCGAGATACAGTGCACCGAAGCGCGAATCTGGCGCGGGAGGTTCAAGTCGGGGACCTGGCCCCGGCACGATGTGGACGGTCAGTCCCGGCAATCGCATGTCTCTACGTGTCTTTCCGCGAGTGATGGATAAAGTACCGTTGTGGGGACGGCTGTCAAAGGCCGAACGATGGGAGATCACGCCATCGGGCAGGAGGTGCCCAACGATCGCCCGCCAGTGCCGCAAAACGATCGATTCCGGCGGGCTGTCTACGTTGGAGGTATATATGCTCGGGTATAGTCGGCGCAGCGTGCCCTGCGCCGCGAGTCGTCGCGCGCGTCGGGCGGCCGCCGCATCGATCTCGGCGACCAGGACGAGTTCTGGCATCGTGTCCGCCATGGAGGCCATTCAGGTGCTCGGAAAGGTAAGAATGTCCGTATTCTACCCTATTTTAGGCGCTCTTGTCCGTAAAATACCGAATACTCGTTGGCGCCCCCAACGGGATCCCAGGCATCCTTCACCCGGCACCCGCGGACCAGGGGCACTGGATTCGACCAGTATTCGTCGTCATCGGGGCGGCGGCGCTCGCAGTTCCTTCACAGCCGTTTAAGCGCGGAGACAGTCTCTTGAGAGATCATTTGGCAGCGGCGCTGAACAACGACTTTGTTAGGGATCCTACGATTGCTCTTTCCGCGCTTACTATTTGTGCCATTCGACTACCGCGGTACTAATGGACTCAGAGTCTTATCGCGGGATAAGTCGGCAAATCGTGGCACAGTTTCGAAGACATAACTGATTGTTCGACAAAAACAAAATGCATCTTGGAGCGTGCGTCTCTTAATCAATTGGTCGTAGGTTCGATCCCTACACGGCCCACCAATTAAGCCTTCCCCTATCAATGCGTTGCTTGATGCGCGGGCACCTGCCTCCAACTCGTTCAAGAACACTTCGACCAACTGCGCGGCCGTCACGCATACGCCGTCGCTCGCGGCCCTGAATTCGCCGTGGTGACACGGACGTCGGCGCCTTGGGTAGACTGCCTCGGAATCACGTTAAGAACGCAATTTCTTGCGTACGCCAAGCCCAGGACGGTCCGCAATTTGCGCGCATCTCGGCTCGCAAATGGGCGTCTCAGCCACGTTTCGATTACCGCGCCGGTCTGCCGGCAAACCGCATCGGCGAGCCCGCGATCCGTCCGACGGCGGCGGCTGAGTCGCGCGGCCGCGTTGATCGAGTGCCGATAGCAATTCCGAGAAGCCGGCTGTCGGCGCTCTGTTTGAATTCACTCGGGCGCAAGAGTGGCGGCATCGACAATGTCACGAGAGCCTCCGTGGGCCGCTTGATCCTGACTCGCATCGTCAGCTGACCTGCGTCGCGGACCACACTTGCTTTGTGGCGGCCAACCGTGAAGCGGCACTCCGCGGCAAATCCCGGCCGAATTTCGGTGGAGAACGGGATCTCGAACTGCAAGTCGCCCGGCTCGAATGGTTGCATTTGGACTCGCCACGAGATTTCCCGTTGGCAGGTCCACCGGAAGCGAGCGAATTCGCTGCCTACTGTCTCGAGGGGTTGCCAACAGCCGCTCTGCTCCTGTGGAACGGCTTCATCCTGACCAGGGGCCGTGAGGCGGTAGAACCGGATCGGCCTGCCAAGCGCATCAAGAAGTCTTCGAGTGGCCGAAGACATGCCGGCATTGGCAAAGGCCGTGCCGCCGGGTCCGCAATGAAGCACCAGCTCTGCGGCCTGTCCCAGACGGAAGAGAGAATGAAGCGAATAGATCGATGCGTGTCCATTGCGGGGGCCGACATACCACCAGTTTGCGCGCAACTCGCCAAAATTCTCGGGCTGAATCCCGGTGCCGAAGAACACGCAACCCAGTGGATCGAGAAGGCTCGCAATATCGCGGATCGTCGTGAGCGGCGAGGTCGTATGTTCGAGGACCTCGAAGCACGTTATCACGTCGTATCGGCGATCCGGGCGATTCGGGCTCGACAATGGATCGTAGCTCGACACGTCACCAAACCCGCATGAGCGCAGATGATCGGCGAATATGCCGGATCCCGAACCGTAATCAAGAATCCGCAGGTGCGAAAGTCCCGCGAGACGCTGCGCCATGAGAGCGGCCGTGCCCCGCGGGCGCACACCGGCATATGCCTGGTCCACCTTGATGTAGTCTGAGTTATAGACGAATTGGAGGAAATTCTGCGGCGTCCAGTCGTCGAAGAAGCGGCTGAAGGCAAAACCGCACGTTCGGCAGCGATAATAGGTAACCGCAATACCGGAGAATCCATAATCGTAAAGTCCCGGCGAGCAGTACTTGTTGAAATCGACGATGTCGAACAGCGACGACTCTTCGCCGCAGATCTTGCACGCCGTCGTCTGTTGGTTCGCCGGGTCCAATGGCGGCAGTGCGGCCAAAGCATCAAAGAGATCTTGGGTCATCGAGACGATCCCGGACAAGCCGCAGATCCTAGCGCGAGCGTCGCGGCGGATCGAACCGGCGGGATACGAATTCCATCGACAACGCGGTATCCCATCTCGGGCTTCCTCTGATCCAACTCTTTGATCATCATCCTAGGCCGGTTCCTCGACGAGCGAAAGCGCGGAATGTCCCCGTTGGAGAGCGGCCGTTCGAATCACGCGGCTCCGTGTCGCGATGAGCCGGTCGGTGTCGCATGCGCCCACCGGAAGCTCAAGCGAACATCACTCGGGCGCCAAAGTCGCGGCGTCTCGATCGATGAATCTCTGCGCGGTCGAGCATGTCTCGGACTTTGAGCTCAACCGCCGATCCGTCGCATGTTCGTCGTCATTAGCGCAGTTCGCCGTGCGCTGGGTTAAGTTTCAATCCGCACAGTTTGCAGTCCGCGACGATCTGCAAAAGGATCGTGAGGTTCTGAAGCTCTCGGCTGCTTGAATGGCAATATATCCTCCGACGCGGTCATCCGCATAGTTTGTATCCTGGTGTATGTTTATGCATATTGATCTCGTATGCGCCTAAATCATTTACAGCGTGCGACGCTCGCTCGGTCGGCCGGGATGGTCGCGGCGTCGGTCATCCTGTCGATGACAAGGGCGGCAGCTGCGCTCGATGGGACATCGGGTCGCGACTTGACCGCTATTTTCAACCAACTGCATTTCAACGGCGAGTCGATGAGTGATTACTACACCCTCGGCGTTCGTCGCGCGGGGCTGATGATCAACAGCGGCACCGGGCAAAAAGTATCTCGGTGGATGACCACGCCGATTTCACCAACACGCACAGACTTTACGTGGGACGATCCCAACGACCGGCCCAGCGGCGCCGGCAAACCGATCAATATTGAGGAATGGTCGGTCAAGTCCAACTGCGCAGGGGGCAGAAGCTTTGTTTGGCTCGATGCCTTCAGAAACGATTTTGCCGATTCTGTCGTCCATCATCGATTCAAAATCAAGACCTCGCGCGCGGAGATTCGTATCGGCAATGGCCCCTGGGTGGATATCACCGCGGGTGGCTCTTGCGGCACCGACGGTCAACCTTATGCGCTGCTCGATGTGACGACAGATCCATACAGTCTGCGTGTTTGGGCCGACATCTATACCGTCGATGAGGTAACCGTGGGACGACGATTCTTTTGGCAGGCAACGATGTCGTATGTGGCGGCCGCAAAGAACCCGTGCTGGAAGCAGGACGCAAATCAGATGCGCCCCGCGATCAAGCAAGAAGAGGCTTGGTGGGACTCGACAACGGGCTGGGGACCCGGGTCGGGAAGCATAGGGGCGAATGAGCAGCCTGACGGCAAGCAGGTCCACTACGGGAGATGGCAGATGATCGGGAAAGGCGCAGGCGACGGCTGGCTGGGAGCAGATTCCCTGGAACAGCTGTGTCTGCAAACGGAGTGGGTCTGGTAAAGGTGATGCCGACGTATCGGACGCATTGCCGAGTTTGACGTCGTCTGCAGCCTCGCGCACGATCGATCACAGATGGTCAGGCGCTCTGACCGATAGGTGCGTGTTTCGAGCATGAAGCAACTGCATAAAGGGATTTGGCACGCAGTTCTGATCCTGCTGATTTCAGGTTGCGGTGGTGGCGGCGGCGCAGGAGGCGGGAGTTCACTGATCAGCGTGCCGTCGCTGACCGGTCTTAGCCAGACCGCCGCAGCCCAGGCGCTCAACGCTGACGGTCTCGCCATGCAGATCCCTTTCGGCGAGCAGCTAAGCGCCAAGGTGCCCGTCGGGGTCGTCATGAGTCAGAGCCCGACGGCCGGCGCCACCGTGGCCAAGGGCACCCAGATCGCCTTGCTCTTATCGAATGGTCCGCCGCACACCGTGCCCGATATCGTTGGTGATGCCCAGGCCGCAGCCGCAGCGGCCTGTGCCGCCGCGGGCACTTCATTCGCCGTCTCTGCGACGCAATTGAGCAGTTCCGTCCCCGCCGGGGACATCATCAGTCAGAGCCCCGCGCCAGGCACTCGGGTGGCCCTGAACGGCGCGGTGTTCGGGATCGCATCCCTGGGTCCTCCAATCGCGGTGCCCAACGCATTTAGCGCGACGATAGCGGTGGGCGGTGTCATCAGCCAGAGCCCGGCGCCGGGCGCCAACGTGGCCGATGCCACCGCCGTCAATCTGGTCGTCTCGGCTTTTCCGCCGGTCGCTGTACCGAACGTCGTTGGCGATACGCGGGCGGCTGCCACGAGCGCGATTGTCGCTGCCGGCCTCAACGTCGGTGGGGTCAGGCCGGTCCTCAGTGCGACGGCCTCTGCAGGCAGCATCGTCAGCCAGAGTCCGGGTGCCGGCCCGCCGTTCAAACCGGTACTGCGCTAAACCTGGCCATCGCTTCCAGCGCGTCGCCTGCGGAGCCCATCCTGCACTCATTCACCGGCGGCCCCCTCGGAATCAAAGGCAGCCGTGATGGCGCGTACCCGGGTTCGATCATCTCGGGAAACGATGGCAATTTCTATGGCACGAGCGCGGGAGGCTCCGACAACGTGGGCGTAGTCTTCAAGATCACCCCGGCTGGCGCCGAGACCGTGCTTCACGATTTCGGATCGGGCGCGGATGGTGCACAGCCCACGGGATCCTTGCTGCAGGGAAAGGACGGTAGTCTCTACGGAACGACATCCGCGGGCGGCGTCGCGAACCAGGGTGTCATATTCAGGATTACCGCTGCCGGCGCAGAAGCGGTGCTTTATTCCTTCATCGGAATGGGTGTCAGCACCGATGGGCGTACACCCAGTCGGCAAATCATCCAAGCGAATGACGGCAATTTCTACGGAACAAACGAGTACGGAGGCAGCCATGGGTCGGGCACAGTCTTCAAACTCACTCGTGTGATTGCCGCCCACTAAGACCGTTCGCCCTCGCCCGCATCGGATTTTCGATGACCGCTCCCGATGCCGCCGCGAGCAACGCGCACACGAGCGTTGGATGCCATCCGTGATCCGCGGTCTTTATCTGCAATTCGTCGTTTCGATCGCGTGAAGTCTTGTTTGCCGGTTGCTCCGCAATCCTTGACCGCTCGCGGCAAGCTTTCTGATCGTCGACTTCGTGGACTATAATTGTCGTCGGAAGGTTCGGGAAAACCAGGATCGAGGGAGTCTCATGAAAAACAAAATCAGCATCATCGCGGCCTTCAGCTGCATTTCAGTGTTGGCAGGGGGTCTCGCCGACGTGGCGATAGCCCAGCAATCCCGTCCCGACACGACGCAGCTTGAGGAGATCATCGTCACCGCGCAGAAGCGCGAGTCGACCATCGAAACGACGCCCATCAGCCTGACGGCTGTCTCGGGTGCGGATATTCTCAACCGCGGGTTCACCGACTTGGCTTCCCTCATGCAGTCCGTGCCCGGCGTCTCGATCCGCACCAGCGGCCCCGGCATGACAGAGTTCGAGATGCGGGGCGTCGCCTCCAACGGCGGCAACTCTCCGACAGTCGGCTTTTATTTCGACGAGACACCGCTGACCGCCCCGGCCGCGACGAATGAGGGCAAGATCGTCATCTCACCCGATCTCTACGATCTGAATCGCGTCGAGGTGCTGCGCGGCCCGCAGGGCACGCTCTACGGCTCCGGTTCCATGGGCGGTACGATCAGGGTCATTCCAAATGCTCCGAACCCCGATGCGTTTCAATCGTCGGCCGAAGTGACATTCGCCGATACCAATCACGGCGGATTCGATCACGCTGAAAACGCCATGGTCAATCTGCCGTTCTGGGGCGGACTCGCGGCGCTGCGCATCGTCGGCTCCTATTCCCACGATGCCGGCTGGATCGACCGCATCGTGATCGCGCCCGGCGAGTTTCCGCTCGCGACCAACGGCTTCACGGTCCGCGGCAACGTGCTGGCCGCTCCGATCGAGACCGATTATCGCGACGTCAACGATGTCGAGAAGACCACGGTGCGCGTGAGCGCGGTGTTCAAGCCGATCGATGGGCTGACCATCACTCCGTCGTACTTTTATGAGCGGATGCTGTCCGGCGGCTTGCCCTATATCGACAGCAACCCGGGGACGGACGCGCATTATCAGCCGTTCGACATCGCCGAGACCTATCGCGACGAGTTCCACCTCGACGGCGTTGAGCATCAAGTATCGCACCGATGCCGTGGAAATCAGCTCGGCGACCGCCTACTGGACGCGGCACGAGCCGCTGATTCAGGATGCCTCGGAGTCGTGGTCGACCGGCCTTCAGCTCCCCTCGTACGGTCCGGGCAACGGCGGCATCGGTGCGGCATACGCGGACGAGGACAACCAGTCGCATCAGACGACCGAGGAGCTGCGTGTTGCTTCCGTGGGCGACACGCGCCTCAAGTGGCTGGTCGGCTACTTCTACTCGGACTTCGAATCGGGCTGGGACATCATCTTTCCGTCGCAGACCGGCGCCGCGGTATTCGGCTCGAACAATCTCTTCAGCTACTTCAGTCCTTTTAAGATCCAGCAGCAGTCGGAATTTGGCGAGCTCACCTATAACTTCACCGAGCCCTTTGCCGTCACGGTGGGCGCGCGCCATTACTATTACAGTGCGCCCGTCGGGCTCGACCAGTACGGCGCGCTCACGGCGACGGTCGTGACCGACACCTCGGAGAGGGACCAGGGCGTCACCCCCAAGGTGTCGCTGTCCTACCAGTTCGACAAGGATCTGCTCGTCTATGCGACGGCGGCGAAGGGCTTCCGCCCGGGCGGCGGGACCGGCCCGGTACCGACTTCAGGGCCGCCGGGATCAACTGCGAGTCTCAATTGCAAACCGAATACGGTTCCACGGGGTTCGTCAACGGGCCGATCTCGTTTAACGCCGACAGTGTCTGGAGCTACGAGCTCGGGGAGAAGTGGCGCTCGGCGGACAATCGCTTCAGCCTCAACGCATCGGCCTACTTCGAGAGCTGGACGGGCGTGCAGCAGGTCAATGCACTGTCCTCGTGCGGCTACGTCTACACGGCAAATGTTGGCGATGCGCATGTCTACGGCGGTGAGATCGAGGCGCGCGCGATCGTCGTGCGCGATCTCGAAGCCTCGGCCAATGCCACCTATTCGCACGCCGCGCTGGTGAGTGCGACGCTCATCGATGCGGGCTTCAATGCCGGCACGCCGATCCAGCAAGTGCCGCAGTGGAGCGGCTCGGTCGCGCTCGCCTACCATCACGCTCTGGCGGATGATCTGGCCCTGACGGCACGCGCCGAGTCGACCTACGTCGGCAGCCGCACCGACGCGACCTTCGCCACCAACACGCTGCCCTCGTACGATCTCACCAATATCCGGGGCGGATTCGAGGGTGAACACTGGTCCGCCGTCCTGTTCATGAACAACGTCGCCGACAAGCGCGCGCTCCTCAATAACATCACGCAGGATGCGGTCAACCTTGCCGACTTCAATCGCGTGGCAGTGAGTCAGCCGCGCACCACGGGCATCGACCTCAACTACAAGTTCAAGTAAGCGCGAAGCCCGCCGCCGATATCTGCGATTCGGCGGCGGGTACGCCGAGACTCGTGCTCGCCTCAGTGGCTCGGCGGACGGGATTGCGCGCACCGGCAGCGGCACGTTGCAGAGGTCGATGCGGTCGGGGCTGAACTTGAACCACGGCTCGCGGCGTTGGCGCCGCTGCTCCAGTATCGCGCGGAAAGTGGCGCTATTGGTGCGCAGCACCTCGATCGGCGTGCGCTCCGCTTGCGGCACGTCGGCCGCGATGCGCATCGAGCGAATCGGTGCCGGGGGCTCCGACGGAACGTAGAAGCCCATCTCGCCGCTGCCGCGCGGCAGGCTCGAGAGCAGATCGATTCCCTGGAGCACACGTCCCACCAGCGCGACGTTGCGATCGAGCTGGCGCGGCGCGTGGCCGATCACTGCATACATCTCGGTCCCGTCGCTCTCGGCGGAGTCGTCGCGTCCGGCACCCACCATCGCGTAGCAATGTGCGAGCCACACGAGATGTGAGCGCGGATCGCGCGCGGCCGGAAAACCGTCGAGAAATCCGACTTGCGGTGCATAGACATCGCGATCCGGCAGCGGTTCGAAGCGCGCATCGGCACCGGCAGCGGCGGTGAATTCCACCGCGGCACGCACCCCGTCTGGGACGGGACGACGGTGCTCCGGATCGTCCCACTGCACGACGTAGTTGTCTTGCACGCGCAGGATCGCGAGACCATCGAAATAATGCGCGCGGGCGAGCACGCGGATATTGGCAACGTGCTGAGGCGCCACGCGCGAGGCGAGCTCGACCACGACCCGTCCGCGCACGAGATCGATGTATAGCGTGTCTTCGGGGTCGGGCGCGCGCCAATCTCCCGCCGGTGAGCCCGCGAGCAGATCCGCGACGGTCACCGGTTTGGCGGTCGCGGCGCCTGCTAGGCTCAAGCCCGAGTGCAGCGAGCACGAGTCCGGCGAGCGCCGCCGTGCGATTCTTGGCGCCCGCGGCGGCAGTCACGGCGCGCCTCCGTGCGCCGCCGCCTGCTGCACGCGTTTCAGGATCCGATCGAGCTCCCTGCGGTCGAGATAACGGCCCGCGAGCACGACTGCACGGATTTTTTTGGTGTTGGCGATGTCCTCGAGCGGGTTGGCGTCGAGCAGCACGAGGTCCGCGAACTTGCCGCGCTCCACGGTTCCCAGGTCCGCGAGTCGGTTCATGAACTTGGCCGGATTGAGGGTCGCGGTCTGCAGCGCCTGCAGGGGCGTCAAGCCGGCCTGCACGAATAGGGCGAGTTCCTCATGGAGGCTGAATCCCGGGAAGACATGCACGCCCGCCGCCGTGTCGGTGCCTGCGAGGAACGGTACCCCCGCCTGAAACATCGCGAGCGTCATGTCGAGCTCCATTTGCACGAATTGCTTGCGCACGGGCAGGGGATCGGTGTCCATGTCCTTGAGGATATCCTTTACGAACATCGGCCAGGTGTGGTCCTTCCAGGCGGCAGGCGCGTACTTCGTGAGCGGATCGTGCGAGAGGTCGATGTCGTCGATGAGCCATTGACCGCGCTCCCAGACGAGGGTCGGCACCTGCCAGGTCTGGTTCTTGGCCATTAGCGCGATCAGGGTCTTTGCGCGCACGGGGTCGTAGGTCGCGACGTTGCGGCCCAGGCTCTTCGGTCCCTGGATGAGCTGATCTTCGATCGTCGAGCACCCCTCGAAGATGCCCGTGAAATGCTCGATGCTCTTCTGGCCCGCGTTCGATGCTTCCGACGCCCGCACCGCATCGGGTACATGACCGGCAAACACGATGCCGAGCTTCTTTGCTTCGTCGGCAGCCGCGAAGTAGCCATCGCGCGGTACGAGCGACTGGATCTTGATGAAGTCGACGCCCTGGTGCGCGAGTTCATCGACCCACCGGCGCCCATCTGCTGCGTTCGCGACGGGTGCTGAGCTCGGAAAGCGCGGCACGGGGCCATCGAGCATGGGACCGGCGATGATCATCCGCGGTCCGAGCAGCCGGCCGGCCGGCGAATCTGCCGCGCCACTCCTTGAGCACCTCGAGATCCCCGCCCATGTCGCGCACGCCCGTGACGCCGTTCGCGACGAAGAGCGGCGGGACCACCTTTTCGTTGCGCGGGATCCAGTCCCCGAACACCTCGTGGACGTGCATGTCCCAGAGGCCCGGGATGAGGAATTTGTCGGAGCCGTCGACGAGCCGCGCGCCCGCGGGGGCGCGCACGGCATCGCTCTTGGCGAGCTCGACGATGCGCTGATGCCTCACCACGACGGTCATGTCGGTGCTGCGGCGGCGCCCCCGTCGTGTCGATCACTGTGACATGCGAGATCACGATGGTGGAAGCCAGCTGCGGCTGTTCCCCGAGCAAACGCGGCGAGTCCCCCACACAATATTGCCAATGCTCTCATCTCGTACTCCTCGAGGTCACGGATCGAAAGTCGCCGGCTTTTTCCGGATCGTGATATGGACGGGCAAAGTGATCTATCCGGGCATGGCGCGAAGTGTACCGTCGCGCGCGACGGCGTACACCAACCGCAGGACCAGTGCCCGAGCCGCGCGTGCAATGGCGACGGCGAGCAGGTTCTCGTGCCGTTCGTCTTCGGCGGCATCAAGACATTCAGATCTTCGCCACCGGGCAGGCCGCCACATTGCGGCACACTCGAATGAGCGTAAATGATTGTGCCATAAGGAGAAAATTACATGTAGCAAGCGTCACCCAATCGATGGGCCGCAGTTTTCTCGCGATGCGGCCCACGATTAACTCGGCGCTGCTGCGTGCGATGGTACGTCTCGCACCGCCGGAGATCGACATGCATATCTATAGTGGTCTCGGGCAACTGCCTTTGTTCGATCCCGACCTAGAAAGCGATTGCCCGTCAAACGTCTTGTCCTTTTACCGGACCGTTGCCAAGGCAGACGCGCTGATCATTGCGAGCCCCGAATACGCGCACGGTGTGACCGGTACAATCAAGAACGCGCTCGACTGGCTCGTGGGGTTCGAACCATTCGCCTCAAAATTGGTGGCGGTTCTGAATACCTCCCCGCGTGCTCGCGAGGCAGACCAAGCGTTGCGTGAAACGCTCAAGACCATGGCAGCAGTCATTGTGGAGCCGGCATCCATCTCGATTCCCTTGCTCGGTGCCGGCCTCGATGAGGAGGCAATGTTGGCGTCGTCGACGGTGGCAGAAGCGATTCGCGGGGTGCTTCGCGTCCTTCAACGGTCGGTAATGAGTCGCCCGAATCCTTCGCACGTGGAATTCCCAATTGATTAGGTAAGCGTACTTGTTTGCGACGATTCCGGATCTGACTCGTTTCTCGGCGCCAAGCGCCGGTTACCGGTGCAAGACCAAGCTATTCGAGCCTTGCGAGCAGCGCCGTCAATGGATCCTCGAGCTCCATGAGCAGGCTCAGGTCGGAACATTTCATCTTGCCGACCATGATCGCGAACGCCGGCTGGAGCCGACCCGCGCCCAGCGCACGCAGATTCTCCCATGAGACGGTGATCGTCAAATCGGCGGCCTTGTCCTCGTTGGTGACGGTGCCGCCGTCGATGAAGACCACGCCATCCTCGTTGAGGTTCAGCTTGAGACTCTTGCCGAGACCCGCGTCGATGCCGACGGCAGCCTTGATTTGAGCAGTGATATCCTGAAGCGTGGGCATGAACGCAGGTCCTCTGGAATCGGGTGGACGAGCCTACGGCGATCGCGCTAGCTCAAGAACCAGCCGCTGCTCGCACACAAACCCTGCTGATGGTCACCCACGCAAGCTTAGCACGAGGCGTCCTCAGAGCTTTTCGACCAGCTTGAGCGCCAGCTTCCTCTCCACGGCCTTGGTTTGCTCGGGAGAAGTTTTGGGGATGTCGACGAAAATAATAATGACCGCCGAGCCCTTTTTTACGCTGAACGTGACGACGCCTCCACCGACCACGCTGTAAGCGTCGTCGCCGACACCGGGTTCGGGACTCTTGGTATAGCCGGACAGCGGTGTCTTGCCGATCTCGAATGATCGCTGCTTCGTGAAATTGATCCGTAGCGTCGCGGCATTATCGCCGGGCCGCTTCGCCCGCCCATTCCAACGGCATGAGCCGGCGGCGATCGCTGTTCCCACATCGACCTCGACGCCGAGCGCTGCGGCAACCTCCTGTGTCGACAGGAGCGAGCAGGCGTCCGGCGGTTCCATGCCGAAGGCGACCTGTTGCATGGATGGCAGGCAAAGCAGGCAAACGACGAATGCGAAAATTCTGGCTCGAATTCTACGCGGATACATGCGCTCCCCCCGCAACATGAACTGGAACGCGGGCCACCTGGCCAAAGGCCGAGTGCGCGCCGCTGCCCAAAACCATAGCGCCAACCGTGACGATGTGTCAAAAACGCCAACACGCCGCTTGAGCGAGCCAACTGCCCGATCTGGAAGCGATCGGCTGCTTCAAACCCGTCATACGGGGCGATCGCAATTCCCCGCGCAAACACGCCGAGCCGGCGACATGCGATTCGCGTCAGGGGGCGCGCGGCGCGCCGGACGCGGCGAGCGCCCGCGTTTGAATCAAGTAGACGCTGGCGCTCACGACTAACAATGCGAGAAGCCCGAGGATTTCCTCACGCGAACCCATCGCGATCACGAGCAGCATGCTCGTGATGCCGATGACCGCAGCTGCGGCAAGCCAGCGGAAACGCAGCGGCTCGCCGGCGAGCGCCACACCGCGGCGCGTGAGTCGCCAGGCGGCCGCGCACCCGAGGACGTACAACGCCGCGATCGTAAGTGTCGACAGCACGGCGAGCTCGGCAAAGGTTCCGGTCAGGGCGAGAACGACGGCGAGCGTCGCGTAGACTCCGATGGCGATGTGGGGCGCGCGCGTTCGCGGATGCAGCCGTCCCAGGACGCTCGGCAACAGACCGTCGCGCGCAATGGCGAACAGCAGGCGCGGACTGCCGAGAATGTCGCTGCCGAGGTAGCCGAACATGGACATCCCCGCACCCGCCACCATGATGAATCTGAGCACTGGACTGATTGGCGCCATAGCGTCCGCCAGCGGCACGGTCGAGGTGGCGAGTGCGGGCCCGAGCAAACCCTGCGCGACGGTCTGGATCCCCACATAGATCAGGGTCGTCGCGAGCATGGCAATGGCCAGCGCGCGCGGAATGGTCCAGTTCGGGCGGACCACCTCGCCACTCGCACACAGCGATGTCTCCATTCCCATGAACGCGAATACACCGAGGATCATTGCGCGGCCCACCCCCGCGATGCTGAGCGAAACCGGCTGCACGAAATTCGCACCCTTCACGAAGAAGGCGCCTATCACGATGAAGATCACCAAGGGCAGCAGCTTCAGCGCGGTCGCGGCATTCACCAGGCGCACACCGTGCGCGACGCCGCGGATGTTGACGAGCGCGATTCCACCGATCGTGACGATGATCGTGGCTGCATGTACGGTCGCGGCAATCGAAACGGGCACCACGCTCGTGACGACATCGGCAAGGGCCGCGGCGATGCCGCCGCAGGCGAGCAGATCGCCCACCCAGAACAAGGTGCCGGCGACGTATCCCGTGAGCGGGCCGAAGCTGGCCGAAATGTACCCGTAGATTCCGCCGCTGGTGGGCATGCGGCTGCCGCCCACTGCGAAGCATATGGCCACCGATCCGACCGCGATCGCGCAGCCGAAAAAAACGATCGGTGCATATGGTCCAATCGCCGCAGCGAGCGTTGCCGGCACCACAAAGATGCTCGCGCCCACCACCATGCTCATGATGCTGGCCGCAAGAGCCCATGGCCCTACTTCGCGGACCAGCCCGGTGTCACGTCGATTTTGTTCCACTGCCGCCACGGTATCATGCGGGCGGTCGCCTGCCTCAACCGGCGGATCAATTTAGACAATGACCTTATCGGGGCCGCAGAGCGGCCGGTCGGATCCGGCGGCAACGCGTCGCAGGTGCACGCGACTGCGCGTCGACCGGCAGATCCAAGCAACGTGACGGCATGAGGCTGGACGCCGCCGGTTGCGCGCGCCGTGACGGTCGCGTCGGCCACCTGTCGGTCTGGGACCTGGGAATCCAACCTAGGTACTCAGTAGAAGTCCGGATGTCGGGTCAAGGCCGAATCGCGGACCATCCGGTGGTCGACGGGGCAGGGTCGCTCGAATACCACTTGATAAGAGGTCTCATTACCATGGTCAATGAAACAAAACGTTCTCGCCGCAATGTGCTCAAGGCCGGTGTTACCGCGCTAGCCGTGTTGCCGCTTGCCGGTTTTCCGCACTTGGCATCGGCGGCGCAAAACGCGTCGGTCCGCAAAGCCCTGAAGTTTCAGGAAACGCCAAGCGGTGACAAGCAGTGCAGCGGCTGCGTCAACTTCGTTCCCAACAAGGATAAGCCGGGGAACAACGACGACGTCAACGGATGCAAGCTGTATCCGGGCGACACCGAAATTCCGCCGCATGGGTATTGCGTGGGCTTCGTCGCAAAACCCGCAGGCGCGCATTGATACCGCGGGGAACCCGGTAGTCACTACCTAGCGGTCGCGCTGATGGTCTGACGCGCGTCCGCAGGGTCAATCACGCGAAAGGCCGCCGCGAGGCGGCCTTTCGGCCCGCATCGCCGTTTGCAGATGGTGCCGGCGGCGATCAGGAATTGGGCGTGGTAGAGTATTTGCATGCGAATGCGGGTACTCATCGCGGGCGCGGCGATTCTCGCCGCTGCCGCGGCCGGAGCCGAATCCGGTCCTGCGGATTCATTTGATGAACTCAAGACGATCGTCGGAGAATGGCAGGCCGATCTTCCCGGATTCGGGAAGCTGACCAGCTCCGTGCGCCTGGTATCCAACGGTACGGCGATCGAGGAGACGATCGGCACGCCGGTAGACAACGAAATCTCGATTTATACGCGAGACCATGATCGCATCGTGCTGACGCATTTCTGTGCGATGACTCCCGGCGGCCACCAGGCGCGCCTCGAGAGCCTGCCCAAGCGCAGCGCGATGGACGAACTAACGTTTATTTATAGGGATGCAACGAATCTACCCAGTCTCGCCGCCCCGCATATGCGCCGCGTCGCCATCACATTGCTCGACCGCGATCACTACACCGAAAAGTGGACGAAGACCGAAAATGCCAAGGATACGGTGTTCGATCTGCACTTCGTGCGTCGGTAGCGGGCGTGCCCGGGCGAGATGGTCGCTGCAGGCCCGTTGCGAGCGACCAAGTCTTCGATTCGCCCGAAGTTGTGATGATCTGATACTCGCCCGTTACAAATTCGCACAGATTTGCAGTGCGGCCTGATCTAAGCTCATCGACAAGCCCGGGTGCCGCCAGCGGCCCAATCACTTGTGGAGCCACGCGCTTGAGAATTTCAGATTATTCAGCACCCATGAGACTGATCGGCGCCATGCCGCTCGCGGGTTTGCTTGGGCTCTGCGGTTGCGGTTCGGGCGCCGGCGGCATGGGGACGAGAGCTCCGCCGCCTGCCGTGGCCTACGCCTACGTCAGCGCCAGGGCGGCCGCCGCGGCGACGGCGGGTGCCGTCTACGAGTACGCCGTCTTGGGCGACGGTACATTCTCGGCGCTGGCCCCCGCGTCAATCGCCGCCGGTGTGGACCCGGCATCGGTGGTGGTGGCTCAGGCGGCACGCAATGTATATGTCGTCAATGTCGGCGACGGCACCATTTCGCAATACAAGATCCAAGCGGACAACTCGCTGGCGCCGATGAACCCGGCGACCGTCGCGAATCCCGGCATGAAGACCCTGGGGATCCTGGCGAGCGCCGCGCAGATGGATCCGACCGAGAGCTTCTTGTACGTGACCAACGCGGGTGACGATACCGTGTCGCAATTCAGGGTCGGTAACGACGGCCAATTGACTGCGCTGACGCCGGCAACCGTAGCCGCCGGTGCCACCCCGATGTCGATCGTCGCGGGATTCGGAGGCTCGGGGCCCGCGTATGTCTACGTCGCGAACTCCGGTGAAGGCGTCGTGGGAGGAGTGGGCAGCGTTTCGCAATACTCGATCAGCGTCGACGGTACGCTCACACCGCTGTCTCCGGCGAGTGTCGCGGTCGCCGGCAGCCCCGTGGCTATCGGGCTGCATGCAACCACTGCCTACGTCATGAATAATTGCGTCGGTTCCAGCTGCACCGGTTCGATTACAGCATTCGCGATGGGTGCGGACGGCGCGTTGACACCAACCGGCGCGATGATTACCACCGGCGGTCACTACGATAGTGTCAGCATGCTGTTGGACCAAACCGGCGAAAACGCGTATGTGCTCAGCAACTTGATGGGCGTCGACACGGACAGCGGTGCACTATGGCAGTTTGGCGTTTCAAGCAATGGGGCGCTGACTCCTGCCGCATCGCCCGCGCTCAGCCTGGGGCCTTCGGCGCTCGCGCAATCACTGATCGATGCCACGCTCTATGTCTTGACGGCGAATATGGGAATCGGCGGTAGCGGCGGCACCGGCGGCGGAGTCAATGCCTACACACTGGCCGCCGGCGCCGCGCCTGCGCTGGCTGCCACCACCACGATCACGGCTGCGCAGCCCGTTTCGATGGGCATGGTCATTTTGTACGCGCCATAGGCACGTTTGTGATGGCTGCCGAGCAATCACGGATCGACGGCAATCAGCACGGAGATCGGGCCGAGCGGCGGTCAGCGGTTTCCGCAAGGCGCGCCGACGACGGACGCGCCTTGCGGATTCGCGGTTTCAGATGCTCATACAGACCGACTTGGTCTCCAGATAATTGTTGAGAACCTCGCTGCCCATCTCGCGGCCCCAACCCGACTGCTTGTAGCCGCCGAACGGCAGTGCCGCGTCGAAGATGTTGTAGCAATTGACCCAAACGGTTCCGGCGCGCAATTGATTCGAGATCCGGTGAGCGCGCTTGATATTGGTGGTCCAAAGGCCCGCGGCCAATCCGTACACCGTGTCGTTGGCGCGCCGGATCAGCTCGTCATCGACTTCCTTGAAGGGCATGACGGTCACGACCGGCCCGAAGATCTCCTCTTGATAGACCCGCATCGTGTCCTTGGTGCCGTCGAGCACCGTGGGTTCGACGAAAAAGCCGGTCTCTCCATGGCGCTTCCCGCCGCACACGGTGCGTGCACCTTCCTCGTAGCCGGCTCGCAGATACCCGCTGACGCGATCGAACTGGGTCCTCGAGACCAGCGGCCCCATTTCACTGCGCGGATCGAGGCCGGGACCCAATCGAATCGCGCTTGCCGCCTTGCTGACACCGTCGAGCACCCGATCGTAGTTTTTTTCCTGGACGAACAGGCGCGATCCGGCGCAGCAGCACTGGCCGTGATTGAAGAATATCGCGCTCGCCGCACCCGGAATCGCGACATCGAGGTCCGCATCGTCGAGCACGATGTTCGGCGACTTGCCGCCGAGTTCCAGTGTGACTTTTTTCAGATCGTTCGCCGCGGCCTTGACGATGAGCTTGCCGACTTCGGTCGACCCGGTGAAAGCGACCTTGTCGACCTTGCCGTGCGCGGCGAGCGGAGCGCCGCATGTTTCACCAAATCCGGTGATCACATTGAGCACACCGGGCGGCAATCCGGCGTCCAAACACAGCTGCGCAAGCCGCAGCGCCGACAACGGAGTCTCCTCGGCGGGCTTCAGCACCACGGTGCAGCCGGCGGTCAACACGGGCCCCAACTTCCACGCGGCCATCAGCAGCGGAAAATTCCAGGGAATGATCTGTGCCACGACACCGATCGGTTCCCGCCGCGTATAGGCGTGGTATTGCGCACCCGGGGTGTAGGGCACCGACAAACCGATCGTGCTGCCCTCGATCTTGGTCGCCCAGCCGGCCATATAATGAAACAGGTCCGCAGCCAGAGGCACGTCGGCTGCTCGCGCGACCCCAATGGGCTTGCCGTTGTTGAGCGATTCGAGCTGGGCGAGCTCTTCGGTATTCTCGGTGATCAAATCGCCGATTTTCCAGAGTATCTTGCCGCGCTCGGATGGCGACATCCGCGGCCAGGGTCCGTGATCGAACGCCTTGCGCGCCGCGGCGACCGCAAGGTCGACGTCGGCGCGTGTGCAATCAGCGACGTGGGCTATCACCGATTCGTTCGAGGGATCGAAAACTTCGAACGTCTTGCCGGACTGGGCGTCCTGCCAGCGGCCGTCGATCAGCGCCTGGCGGGGCTGACTGACGAAGTGTTTGACCGGCGTGCTCAGCGCCACTAAATCGACTGCAGTGTTCATGGCCAACTCCTGGTGTTGATGTTGCGTGAACGGATGCGGCGGCATTCCAGGCTCGCTGTGCCGGGCTTCGGCGCATGAGGCTCGATACCGCGATGGCTCCGACCGACCAGGACTTTTTACGCCTTCGCCGGCGACTTGTCACAAGGCCCGGCGCGGCAATGGCGCAAGCCTCCGACGCGCACGCGGCGGCGTCAATGCGAATTCGAATCACTGAGGGTATCCGCGTCGATCGCGGCGCGAATCGCTTTCGCGGCCTGGGTGGCGACGTCCTTTTGCACGTCGAGGACATTGCCGAGCCGCCGATCGTAGGTCTCGGTCCATGAGACGAATCCGTCGGTCACTCGAACCAAACGTGCGGCAACGCGATAACCGCCGTCCGCTTTGCGCACGCTGCCGTCGACGATGTGGGCGACGCCGAGCTGCTGGGCGATGTCGATGACCGGCAAGTGCTTGCCTTTGAACAGGAAAGCGGCAGTTGGCGCGGAGACTTTGAGACCGGGGATCCTGCTCAAGTCGCCGATCAATTCTTCGGTCATGCCGTCGGCGAAGTATTCCTCGTTCATTTCGTTGGTTGTCAGATCGAGAAACGGCAGAACGGCGACCGACTTCGGCGGGTGCGCAAGCCGAGCTGCGGCCGCGCCGGCGCCGCGCGCGAATCGATCGCGAACTAGATACGCCGCCCCGGCGGCGGCGAGGAGCGCCGCAGCGACTCCGATTCCGACTTGCCGCCGGGAAAGGCGCGTGGATCGTGCGGCGGGCGCCGATTCTGTGCGTGGTTCTGTCGCGTACGGTGGGGCGCCGGCGGCGGCGCGCGCGGCATCGTCCCTCCGGTCGACGGGTGCAATCAACCGATAGCCGAGTCGCGGCACGGTCGCGATGATCGCCGGCTGTTTGGAATCATCGCCGAGCTGACGGCGAAGGGTAGCCACTGCTTGGTAGACCGAATCCGGTGTGACGACGACGCCGGACCACACCTGGTCCAGCAACTCCTCGATGCTCACCGTTTGTCCGGCCCGCTCGGCAAGGTAGAGCAGCAGTCGCATGGTGCGCGCTTCCATGCGCACGCACTCGTCGCCGCGCGACACGAGCCCCGTGCGGGCGTCGACGCGCCAGGGGCCGATTTGCAGCGACGTGTCGTTTGAGCCGTCCATTGCCGTCGGCAACCACTCCAGGCTGATTGGAACTACCGCCGTCGCGCAGTATAGCAATCGATGCGCGCGACTCGGGTCGCGCAAGCGCCGCGCAGCGGCTGGATCACGGCGCGGTGCCCGAAGGCACGGGATCCAGCGTGGCACGCAGCCGCCCAATGTATTCGGGACTGTCCGATATCGTGTTGTGGCCGGTCCGCTCGAGGATCGAGAGGCGCGCGACGCCGCTCTTGAAATGCGCGAACAGCGCCTCGGTGCTCGCCCGGGGGATCACTTCATCATGCTCCGCGGCCAGAATCAACGTAGGGGCGGTGACCGCCGCCGCGTAGCGCCAAGATTCGAACTTGTCGAGCAGCAGCCAGCGCAGCGGAACGAAGGGAAACTGGCGCGCCGCGATCGCTCTCGAGGCTGTCGAACGGCGTGACGAGCGTGAGCCGATCGACTGGGCGCAGACTCGCGAGATGCACCGCGACACCGCTGCCGAGACTGCGGCCGATGACGATGATGTGCGAATGCTCGGTGTGCACGCGGTCGAACAGCGCAACCGCATCGGCGACCAGCGCCGCCTCGGAAGGCTCACCGGTGCTTCCGCCGTAGCCGCGGTAGTTCATCAAAAAGAGCGCTCGGTCGGGAAACGCGGTCGCGAGGGCAGGGAGGCTATAGCGGACCTCCTCGGCGTTGCCGCCGAAATAGATCACGGCGTCGGGTCCGTCGTGCGCCGCGGTGCTGACGCGCAACTGGGCCTGGTCCACTGCGAGCATCAGCGTGTCGGGGCCCGCTCGTGCCGCGTCCGGTTGCGGGTAATAAATCAGGGAGCGCTGGAATACGAACAGGATTCCGCAAAACGCGACGTAGAGGAGGCCGGCAATCGCGGCGACGATGAGAATCCAGCGCGGCATCCGGCTCACCCTGCGCGCGCGCCGTTGGGAACCGCCAACTCGGGCTGCGCGAGCACGGGGGTGATCCCGTCCGAGTAGCCGATATCGAACAGCATGCCCTCGGAAGTCACGCCGCGCATTGCTTTCGGCGGTAAATTGACAACGAACAGTGCCTGCTTGCCGGTGATCGCGGCCGGATCGCTGCGCTCGAGCTTGAGTCCAGCGACGATGCAGCGCCGATGGTCGCCGAAGTCGACGTCGAGGCGAACCAGTCGGTGTGATCCGTCGATCGCGGAGACCGCTGCGATGGTGCCCACGCGAACATCGACTTGATCGAGCAGCGCCGGTTCGATCAGCGGTTTGACGGGTGCGGGTGTCATGGGCATGGGCTCATCGGTCTCGAGGCTGCGCTATCCGCTAGCCTAGCCGATCCGCGGGGCGCCGTGCCGAATTCAGGCCTTGGGTGCGGCGAGCAGTTGAACCCAGAACAGGCCGCGCCGCGACGCATGTCCCGCGGCAAAGGCGATGCCCATCTCCGCGAAGCGCGGGTCCATGATGTTTTCGCAGTGGCCGGGGCTGTCGAGCCAGCCCTGGACGACCTCTTCGGCGGTCTTGGGGCCGTAGGCGATATTTTCCCCGACGAGCTTCTCTTGATATCCGACCGCTTTGACGCGGTCCGCCGGCGTGTGACCTGCGAGATCCTCGTGCTCGAAGTAGTCGTGCTGGGCCATGTCGGCCGCATGTCCAAATGCGACGCTCGCCAGCGCACCGGAGAGCCGTACGGGCGGCGCCGGCGCGAAGGCGCGGACGCCGCACCGCACTCCGCGCGCGCGCGCCTCGTTGACGAGTTCGAGCGCGCGCGAAGCGAGCAGCGGCGCCTGCGCTTTCGACGGCGTGACGTAGGCGGAGGCCATGACGATCCAGGTATCCGGCCCACGCGTATACACACCGATATCGTGCAGGCGCCGGTCGCCGAGCGTCCGGCAGCCCGATTGTCGCAGCAGTTGGATCGTCGCGGACGACGGGCCGCTGATGTGGACGGCCGCGGAGGATTCCGCCGGATAGCCGCTCACCTCCGCGGCGTGCGCGAGCGATCGGCCGGCAGCCCATTGCTGGGCGGCCCGGTCGAGCGATGTATTGTGTTGCAACGGCTGCGCCGCCGGCAGCGTGCCGCCGCAGCCGCCTTCGCGCAAAATTTGAACCGCGGATAGCACCTGCGCCTGAGCGCTCAGCGCCGCCGTGAGCGCGCCGACGAGCACCAGGAGACGCCACCACGGCATTCGCGAGTAAGGATTCATGGTCGGCTCCTGCTGTCCCGCCCATTGAAAACGAGATTAGAGAGATCAACGCACGGGTGCGGCGTCCGATGACCGGAATTGGTGGTATTCGTTCACAGTTTTCGCAGGATCCTGGTCCGGGACATGAGTCCGGCGCCGCGGAGGGTATAGGCTGGAGGCATCTGCAACGCAGGTGGGTGACGTCGAAATGGAAATTCGGCCAATTCGAGTTCGATGTGCGCCTTGCGCATCTGCCCGCCACGCACCCAAAATGGCGGACATGCCACCGCACGCTCTACCGGTAATTGACGCGGCCGGCCAAGGCGCGGCCGGCCAAGGCGCGGCCGGCCGTGGCCCGCGCGGGTGCGGCGCCCGGCTCCTGGTGATCGCATGAGTGCCTCGCCGTTCGTCCGCAATCTCGTGCGCAAGAGTCATCGGGCGCTGCGCAGCGCGCGGATCATCCTTGATGACGGAGATTTCGATGGTGCGGCCAACCGGGCCTATTACGGGATGTTCAATATTGCGCGCGCGGTGCTGCTGACCGCGGGCGTCCCCGAAGACGGGCTGCCCGCCACCCACAAAGAACTCGTCGCGGCATTCCGGCAGTACGCGGTTCAGTCGGGGCAGATCGACCGCGAATTGGCCGGTGCCTTGAGCCGCGCGGAAAATCTGCGCTTCCAGGCCGATTACAAGGGCGCCGACACGGACGCCAAGTCCGCCGCCGAGTCGGTCAAGCGCGCGGAGAATTTCGTGCATACGCTCGCGCGCATGTTCGCGCTGCAAGCGTCGCCGCAAGCGGCACCGGTCGTCGACGACTGATGCGATCGCGGCGCGCGGCGCGCTCATGAGCGCGGCATCCCGAGCGGGTTCCTCCAGGTTCGATGTGGCGGTCGTCGGCGCCGGTATCGTCGGTCTCGCGCACGCGCTCGCGGCAGCACGCCGCGGACTGCGGGTGCTCGT
Organism: uncultured Gammaproteobacteria bacterium; assembly: GCA_963782845.1. Classification (GTDB taxonomy): domain Bacteria; phylum Pseudomonadota; class Gammaproteobacteria; order Steroidobacterales; family Steroidobacteraceae; genus Bog-1198. The sequence goes on from CAWALM010000010.1 coordinate 133,188, forward strand.
CGTCGATCGCGACGAGCGAGCGGTGGGCGCGTCGATTCGGAACTTTGGATTCGTGACGGTATCGGGCCAGCAGAGCGGCGACAGTTGGCGCCGTGCGCTGCGCTCGCGCGACGTATGGGATGAGATTGCCGGGCCGGCAGGCATCGGCGTGACGCACACGGGCGCCGTCATCGTCGCGCGGCGGCCCGAAGCGCGCGGCGTGCTCGAGGCCTTTTGCGAGACCCCGATGGGGCGAGAGTGCAGGCTGCTCGAGCCCGCGGCCGCGGCCGCGAAATTTCCCTATTTGAGCGGCAATATCGCGGCCGTCATGCTGAGCCCGCACGAGCGGCGCGTCGAGTCGCGCGAGGCGATACCGCGGCTCGCGGCGTGGCTGCAAACGGCGCACGGGGTCGAGTTTTGGTGGCGTACGGCGGTGCTCGCGGTCGAGCCCGATCGATTGCTGACGACCGCAGGCCCGGTGCGCGCCGACCGCATCGTATTGTGTCCAGGCGACGATCTATCGACGCTGTACGCTGAGCGGCTCGCGCGCCGCGGCGTGCGGCGATCCCAATTGCAGATGCTGCGCTTGGCGCCGAAAACACCGTTCCGGCTCGGCGCGGCGGTCATGGCCGATCTGTCTCTGCTGCGCTATGCGGGCTATGCCGAGTTACCGGCGGCCGCGGCGCTGCGGCGGCGATTGCAGCGGGAGCAGCCGGAATGCCTTGCCGCCGGCGTGCATCTGATCGTGGTGCAGTCGGACGACGGCACGCTCGTGGTCGGCGACACCCACGTTTACGGCGGCACGATGGACCCGTTTGCGGAGGAATCCCTCGACGCCCTCGTGCTCGCGGAATTCCGTGCGCTGTTCCCGGCGATCGGCTACGCCATCACGCAGCGCTGGATCGGAACATATGCGTCGGTCGACGGTCTCGCGGTGCTCAGCGATGCGCCGGCGCCCAATGTCCGTCTGGTCGTGGTTACGAGCGGCACGGGCGCATCGACCGCATTCGCGATCGGCGAAGAGACGATCGCGGGCATGGGGCTCTAGGCGCGCAAGGCCTCGGCGACCGGCAGTCGCGCGGCGCGTAGCGCCGGAAAGAACCCGCCGAGCAGCCCGATCAAACACGCCCAAACGATGCCGGTGACGATCAGCGTCGGCGTCACCGTGAGCTGGAATACGACCTGGGCAAATGCGGCCCCGAGCGTGCTGACGCTATGGCCGTTGAAAAAGAACCAGGCGAGTGCCGCGCCGAGAATGCCGCCGAGCAGCGCGAGCACCAGCGCTTCGATCATGACCGACAGCAGCACCGCAAGCCCGCCGAAGCCGATCGCGCGTAATGTTGCGATCTCGACGCTGCGCGCCGCGACCACCGTGTACATGCTGTTGAGCGCGCCGAACATCGCGCCGATCGCCATGATGATGGCGACCGAATTGCCGACGATGTTGATCGCCTTCGTGAGCTGCTGCGACTGCGCCGCGTAATACTCGGGCTCGCGCTGCACGTCGACCTTGATCCGCGGATCCGTCGTCAAGGCATCCTTGAATGCCGGAAACGCGGCCGAATTCTCCAGCACCGCGAGCGCCGAGCTGTAGCCGGTGCGTTCGATCGAAGAGCCCACGGTGTCGACATCCGCCAGCAGTTCGGATTCGTGAACATCGCCGTTGGTCGTGAACACGCCGCTCACCAGCCAATCGGCGTTGCGCATGTGCAGCACGCTGCCGACGGTCAGGCCGCGGAACTGCTTGGCGGCGCCCAAGCCTGCGATCAGTTCGCGCACGGCCGGCTTGAACATGCGGCCCTCGACGATCTTCAATTCGGGGCGAACCTCGGCGAGCTTCAATCCGACGCCGCGCAGCGTCACGTTGGCATCGGTGCCGGTGTCGAGTTTCGGCAGATTCGCGACCGTCACCAGCTCGTTCGACATCAGCGCCTTGCCGCCGGCATCCTTGGCGATCCCCGGCGCGCTGCCGATCACGTCGAGATCCTCGTGGGTGAGGTTGCTGTTGAGCTCCGCATCCGATCCGCCGCGCAGAATGATCGCGCGATCGGCGCGGCCGCTGTCGGCGAGCGTGTGGTGAAAGCCGGTGGCCATCGCCAGCACCGAGACCAGCACGGCGACGACGCCGGCAATGCCGATCACGATGACGCTCGATGCGCCCCGGCGTTGCGGCAGCGTCTGCAGGTTCATGATCGTGATCGCAATCAGCTGTTTGAACATGCTAGTGCTTCCCTGCGAGCGCATCGACGATGTTGAGGCGCATCGCGCGCAGCGCCGGCGGCAGACCCACGATCAGCGCGAGCAGCACCGCGACCGCGATTCCGGGGGCAGCGCCCGCGGCGACAGCTCGACGCCCTGCAGGCCGAGGCGAATCACGGGCAGCGCCGCATAGCTCAGCGCGAGACCGAGCGCGGCGCCGATCGCGCACAGCAGCAGCGCCTCGACGAACACCAGGCCGAGCACCGTGGCATCGGTGAAGCCCAGGGTCTTCAAGACCGCGAGCTCCGGTATGCGTTCGCGCACCGACTGCATCATGGTGTTGCCGGTCAGGAACAGCAGCGTGAAGAACACCGCTCCGAGAATCGCGCGCAGAATGAAGCCGATGTCGCCGAGCTGTTTGATGAACGCGAGCGCGAAGTCCTTGGCCGGCTGGGTTTTGGTCTCGTACGAGGAGTTCGCGAACAGCGCGTCGATCCGCGTTCGAGACCGCTGCCGACTGCGGCCGGATCCTCGACCCGCTCCTCGAACCATCCGACTCTGCCTTTGCCGAAGCTGCGGCCCTCGTCGAACAGCTCGTAGTGAAACAGCAGCGTCGAAGCCTGCTGGCCCGCCTGAGACGGATCCTTGGCATCGAAGGTGCCTACGATCAGCAAGTTCCAATCGAGCGACGCGTTCTTCTGGGTCCAGATCGTCGAGTGCAGCGGGATTCGATCACCGACCTTCCAGCCGTATTTCTTCATGAGCGCGGCGTTGACCATCGCGCCGTCGCGGCTGTTGCGGAACGCCAGCAGGTCGGCGTCGCTGTAGACGAAGTCGCCCTCATGCAGGTGAAAATAGCTGTCGGTATCGATCGGCAGCGCGAACACGAAATTCTTCGGCTCCTGGTAGTAGGCGCCGAACCAGGTGAGCCACGTGACTTCGGTGACGCCCGGCACCGAGCGGATTTCCTGCTCGTCGGCAAACGGCAGCTGCAAGGTGATCGAGTATTTGTTGATCGTGATCAGCAGGCTCGCGCCCGACACGCCGGTGCTCGGATGCGCGAACGCGTAGTCCACGGTTTCGAGCACGCCGTAGAGCAGGAATGCGACCACGATCGAGAGCAGCGTGAAGATCGTACGCGTCTTCTTGCGCCACAGCGTCGCCCAGATCAGCGGAAGAAATTTCATGCGGCTTCCGCGAGCGCGCCCTTGTCCATGTGCAGCACGCGGCCCGGCAAACTCGGCGGCTTTCGGATCGTGAGTAACCATGATGATGCTCTTGCCGAAGTCGCGGTTGAGCGTCTGCAGCAGATGCAGCACCTCGTCGGCCGCCTTGCGATCGAGATCGCCGGTCGGCTCGTCGCAGACCAGAATCGTCGGGATCGGCGACCAGCGCACGCGCGATCGCGACGCGCTGCGCTTGACCGCCCGACAATTCGCTCGGCTTGTGTTTGGCGCGATCGGCGAGACCTACGAGCGTGAGGGCGGCGAGCGCGTTGGCCCTGCGCTGCGCCGCCGACAGCTTGGTGAGCAGCAGCGGCAATTCGACGTTGCGCTGGGCGCTCAGCATCGGCATCAGATTGTAGGACTGGAACACGAACCCCACATGGCGCGCGCGCCAGCGCGACAGCGCGCCGCCGCCGAGCTGGTCGAGGCGCTGGCCAGCGACCGTGATCTCACCCGAGGTCGGCTTGTCGAGGCCGCCGATGAGATTCAGCAGCGTCGTCTTGCCGGATCCGCTCGGGCCCATGAGCGCGACGAATTCGCCCTTGAGAATGTCGAGTGTCAATCCCTCGAGCACCTCGACCTGCTGTTTGCCGCGCGTATAGCGCTTGCGGATGTTGCGCAAACTGACGATGGCTTCGCTCATGGTTCTCCTTGCACGATGCGCACGCGTGCGCCGTCTTTCAACGTGGACAAATCGCCGACCGCGACCCGCTCACCGGCCGCGAGGCCTGAAAGTACCGAGGCGCCGGCGCCGGTGGCGGCGGCGAGCCGAACGGCGCGCCGTTCGACGCGATCATCGTGCACGACGAACACGACGCCGGTCGTGCCGTTCGCCTGCACCGCGTCGGCGGGCACGCTGACGCCGGCCGCGCTCGGCGTCGCCGGCAAGCCGGGCGCCTCGTCGAGAAACGACACGCGCACGCCCATCTCGGGCAGGATGCGCGGGTCCTTCAGATCGAGCGCGATGCGCACGGTGACCGTGCCTTTGGCGCGGTCCGCGGTCGGAATCACGGCGATCACGTGGGCGGGAATCTGCCAGTCGGGATAGGCATTGAGTTTGGCGTTGACGCGCTGCGCCGGAGTCACGCGATTGATGAAATTCTCGTTGACGTCGACTTGGATTTCGAGCGAGTCCATGTCGACGATCGTGCCGATGCCGGTACGCGTGAAGCCGCCGCCCGCGGAGATCGGCGAGACGATTTCGCCGGGCTGGGCCGCCTTGACTGTCACGATGCCGGAGAACGGCGCGCGCACGACCGTGTCGTCGAGATTGCGCTGCGCGACGTTGAGATTGCGCTCGGCGACTTCGATGTTGCTCTTCTGCGTCTGCAATTGGGCGCGCAACGCATCGCGTGTCGTGCGCGCGGTGTCGAGCGCCGATTCGCTGACGAAATGCCGCTCGACGAGGCTGTTTTGACGCACGAATTCGCGCTCCGCGTTCGCGAGATTGACCTCGGTTTCCGCGAGGCCCGCCTTCGCATAGTCGAGCTGTGCGCTCGACTGATTGAGCGCGGCGCGGATGTTTGTGTCGTCAAGCTTCGCGATCACCTGGCCGGCATTGACATGGTCGCCTTCCTCGATATCGAGCTCGACCATCTTGTCGGTGATCTTCGAGGAAACCGTGGCCTGGCGGCGCGCGACCACGTAACCCGAGGCATCGAGGATCGAGCCCGCGATTGCGGTCGCGCCGCCGGGCAGGGCTTGGGCGACCGCGACGTGCACGGCAAGGGCCGCGGGCCGGGTCCAGACCCAAGCGAGCAAAGCCGCGCCGATCAGCGCGATCGCGGCGGCGATGAGCCAGACGCGTGACAAGCCGCCCGGCGGTGATTCCGCGCCGCGGTCGATGCGCAACTGATTGAGTAGAGCGGATTTATCGTCCATGCGAATTGGGCGCGTACCCGCCTTCAGATTTGTGCACCATTTTACCGATATCAGCCGCGCTTGCCATCCGCGTCCACGTTGCGGCGCCTCGATCGGACCTCTCAATGTTGCAATTCTATGGCATCCGGCGCTTGCATGCCGCGCGAAGCTTATTATACACTCGTTCAATAGAGTCCTTGCCGAAGATTCGATCGAACCCCCATTGCAGGAGTGAGCCCATGTTGGAACCGATGAACTTGCTCGAAAGCGCCCGGCTGGTCGACGATGAAGTCGAGGTGACTTGGCGCAATCAGCGCATGAGCGCGCGATTCTCGCCGTTTTGGCTCCGCGACCATTGCCACGCGAGCCACAGCCTCAACGCCGACACGCTCCAGCGCCAGGTCGACACGTTTTCGATACCCGCCGGCCTCGCGCCGCGCGCGCTCGAGGTCGTCGACGCTGGTCGCACCCTCGCGATTCACTGGCAGGGCGAGGACGCCGTGAGCACGTTACCGGCCGACTTTCTGCGGACCGTCGCGGAGAATGACGGCTATGAGCCGGCCCCGGCGCGGCGCTTGTGGGACCGGTCCACGATCGGCGACCGGCTGCCGACGATGGCATACGCCGAGGTCATGCGCGACGAGGAGGGCCTGCGGCGCTGGCTCACGCTCGTCGAAGAATACGGGTTCGCGCTTTGCGAGGGGGTGCCTGCGACGATCGAAGGCACCAAGGAACTCGCGACACGTGTCGGCTACGTGCGCCAGACGATATTTGGCGGGATGTGGGATTTCTCGGCAAACCTTGCGTTCAAGGATACCGCGTATACCTCTGCGGCGATCGGGCCGCATACGGACGGCACCTACAGCAACGACTCGCCGGGTTTCCAGATGTTTCATTGCCTGAAGTTCGACGGCACCGGCGGCGACAGCACCCTGGTCGACGGATTCAAGGTCGCGGAGCACATTCGGCGCACCGACCGCGCGGCATTCGAGGTGCTCTCCGCGGTCAAGGTTCCGGCCCACTACTTGGGCGACGGCGTGCATCTGCGCGCCGAGCATCCGGTGATCGGCCTGGATCGCAACGGCGATTTTTCGCAGATCGCGTACAATAACTACGACCGGGCGCCGTTTCGGCTGCCGGCGCCGCGCATGAAGGCGTTTTACGCGGCCTTGAAGCTGTTCAATCAGCTCATCAATGATCCGGCATATGAGATCACCATGAGATTGACGCCCGGAACGGCGCTACTGTTCGACAACTGGCGCACGCTGCACGGCAGACGCGCCTTTCAGGGCTTCCGCTGGCTTTGCGGTGCCTATCTCAATAAAGAAGACTTCGAGAGCAAGCTGCGCGTGCTGCGCGCCGCCGCCGCCGGCGCAGTTGCGCCGCTCGGCTGCGGTGCAGCGCTCGCCGCGGGCGCCTCCGGAGTGAGCGCCGCCAAGGGATCTAATTGAGCCGAAATTTCACGAGCGACAACGTGACTCCGGCCTGCGCGCAGGTGTTGGAGGCCGTGGTCGCGGCCAATGCCGATCTCGTGCCCTCGTATGGCGCCGACCGCTACAGTCAGCGCTTGCGCGAGGTCGTGAGCGAAGTGTTCGAGACGCCGGTGGCCGTGTTTCCGGTCGCCACCGGCACGGCCGCCAACGCGCTCGCGCTCGCCCAGCTCGCGCCGCCCTATGGCGGCGTCTATTGCCACGATGGGGCGCACATCGTGACCGATGAATGCGGCGCACCCGAGTTCTACATGGGCGGAGCGAAGCTGCTCGGCCTGCCGGCGCGCGACGGCAAGATCACGGCCGCGCAGTTGTCGGCGGCGATCGCGCATGCCGAGGAATTGGGTGTCCATCACGTCAAGCCGGCCGCGGTGAGCCTCACGCAGGCGACCGAGTGGGGCACGGTCTACAGCGCGGCGCACGTCGGCGAGATTGCGGCGGTCGCCCGCGAGCATCAGTTGCCGGTGCACGTCGACGGCGCCCGTTTTGCGAATGCGCTGAGCTTTCTCGGCGCATCTCCCGCCGCCGCCACCTGGAAGGCCGGCGTCGACGTGCTGTCGCTCGGCGCCACCAAGAACGGTGCCCTGTGCGCCGAAGCGGTCGTGTTCTTCGATCCGACGCTCGCCGAGAATTTCGACCGACGGCGCAAACAGGGCGGCCACTTGTGGTCCAAACTGCGCTTCCTCAGCGCTCAATTGCTCGCCTATTTCGAGGGCGATCTGTGGTTGCGCAATGCGCGCAACGCCAACGCGATGGCGGCGCGGCTCGCGCAGGGCTTGCGCAGCATTCCGGGCGCGCGATTGCTGCAGGCGGTCGAGGCCAACGAGGTGTTCGCGGCGCTGCCCGAGCCGATCGTGCTGCGCCTCGAGCGAGATGGATTTGGATTTTACCGTTGGCCGTACGGCGAGCAGGGCGCCGGCGTCCCGATTCGCCTCGTGACTTCCTACGCGACCGAGAGCGCCGACGTCGACGCGCTGATCGCGGCGGCGGGGCGCGCGGCGGGCGCTGGTTGAGTCCGAGGCAAGGAGCGATTCGACATGACAGGCGTGCAATTTTCTTGGGATGATCCGCTGCTGCTCGAACGGCAGCTGACGATGGACGAGATCATGGTGCGCGACGCCGCGCACGTCTATGCCGAGGAGCGGCTCGCGCCGCGCGTGCAGCAGGCGTTTCGCGAGGAGCGCACCGATCCCGAGATCTTCCGAGAAATGGGCGATCTTGGCCTGCTCGGCACCACGATCCCGGAAGAGTATGGCGGCGGCGGCTTGAATTACGTGAGCTACGGGTTGATTGCGCGCGAAATCGAGCGCGTCGACTCAGGGTATCCGCTCGATGCTCTCGGTGCAGTCATCGCTCGTGATGCTGCCGATCTTCAAGTTCGGCACCGAGGCGCAGCGCAAGAAATATCTGCCGGCGCTCGCGCGCGGCGATCTTATCGGCTGTTTCGGATTGACCGAGCCGGATCATGGGTCGGATCCGGGCAGCATGATCACGCGTGCGCGCAACGCGAGCGGCGGCTACCGCTTGTCGGGCGCGAAGACCTGGATCTCCAACAGCCCGATCGCCGACGTGCTTCGTCGTCTGGGCGAAGACCGAGGACGAGCTGATTCGCGGCTTCATTCTCGAGAAGGGCTGGAAGGGCTTGTCGACGCCGGTGCTGCACGGCAAGGTCGGATTGCGCACTTCGACGACCGGCCAGATCATGCTCGACGAGGTGTTCGTTCCCGAAGAGAATCTGCTGCCCGGAGTCAGCGGGCCTCAAGGGCCCGTTCACTTGCCTCGACTCGGCGCGCTACGGCATCGCCTGGGGCGCGCTCGGCGCGGCGGAGAGCTGCTGGCATACGGCGCGCCAGTACGTGCTCGACCGCAAGCAATTCGGCCGGCCGCTCGCAGCCAATCAGCTTATCCAGAAGAAGCTCGCGGACATGCAGACCGAGATCACGCTCGCGCTGCAGGGCGTGCTGCGGCTTCGGGCGGATGAAGGACGAGGGCAGTCGCATCGGTCGAAATCACCTCGCTGCTGAAGCGCAACTCCTGCGGCAAGGCGCTCGACGTCGCGCGACATGGCGCGCGACATGCTCGGCGGCAACGGCATCTCTGACGAGTACGGCGTGATTCGCCACCTCGTGAATCTCGAAGTCGTCAACACCTACGAAGGGACCCACGACATCCACGCGCTGATTCTGGGCCGCGCCCAGACCGGCATTCAGGCCTTTTTCTGAAAGCGCGCCGCCGCGCGCCGGGGCGGCCCTGCTAGGGCCCGCGCGGGCGTCCGGGCGCGGATTGCGACAGCGCCCGCTGGCGCGCCTTGACCGTGTTTTTCGGCTCGAGCGGGCAGATGCAGCGCACTCGTGCACCGCCGTTCTTGCGGTTCTTGATTTGCACCGATCCGCCGAAGAGTCCGGCCCGGTACGCCATGATTTTGAGTCCCATTCCGTCGGTCGCCGAATTTCTTCGGAAGACCCGAGCCGTTGTCGGCAATCGACAGCTGGATCATGCTGGTCGCGACCCGAAGGCTCATGACGATCGCAGGTTGCGCGGCCATGCTTGACCGCGTTCACGATCGCTTCCTGGGCAATCAAATACAGATGGGTCGCGCTGACCTTCATCGACCCGCAGGTCGGGCGGCACCGCGAGGCGAAGCTCGACGTCGACGCCGAAATGTGCGCGCGACCAGCCCGCGAGCGAGCGTCAGCGCGGCGACGAAGCCGTCGCGCGCCGGCGTCGCGGGCGACAATCCGAAGGCGAGCGTGCGAGTCGCTTGAATCGCATGGTTGACGAACCCGATGATCTCCTCGAGCTGCGGCAGGTCGGCGGCGTCCTTGCCGCCGAGCTTGTCGCGCGAAGCTACGCAGCAGCAGTGAGATGCCGGTCAGTTCCTGGCCGAGCCCGTCGTGCAGATCGCTGCCGAATCGCCGCCGTTCGCGCGACGCCGCCTCGGTGATTTCCTGCTCGAGACGCCGGCGCACCGAGACGTCCTGCACGACGAACAGGATCTGCTTCGAGCCGCCCTGATCGATGCGGCGCGGAAAGAACTTCGGCGGGAAATTGACTGCGGTCTCGCCGCTGCAGCCAGACCTGCAGCCGGCTCGTCGGCGAGCTGAAGCGTCTCAGCAATCGCTCGATCGCGACCGGATGCCCCTTGTTGCGCGGTCGGAAATTCAGCAGGTTGAGGATCGAAGTTCCGCGCAGCTCGCCCGAGCGCCAGCCGAAAATGCGGTCGAACGCCGAATTCGTAAATTCAATGCGGCCCTCGGCGTCCACGAGGATCACACCCTCGCGCATCGTTTCGAGAATCCGCGCTTGGGTGATGAGCAGCTGCTCCGCACGGCGCCGCGCATCGATGTCGAGGCAGACGCCGACGCAGTGCCGCGCCCGCCCATCCGCGTCGCGCGCCGTGACGCGGCCGCGCTCATGGAGCCAGCGCCATTGGTTGGCGCGCGTACGAATGCGGTATTCGACGACATAGAAATCCGTCGATGCCGCTGCGCGAATCGCTGTTGGCGCGATCGACGAGCGGCAAATCCGCCGGGTGCACGCGTTCGCGCCAGCGCGCGAGCGCATCGGGGCCGTCGAATGGGTCGATATCGAGCGAGGCGCACCAGTCATTGACCCAGGTGAAGGCGCCTTCCGCGTCGCTCTCCCAGAGCCCGATGCCCGCGCCCCAGATCGTCGCCTCGAGCCGCGCCTCCGATTCGCGCAGCGCGAGTTCGGCGCGCCGGCGCGCATCGATGTCGAGCGTCACGCCCGTGATGCGCAGCACCCGGCCCGCGCCGTCGCGCAGCGTCGCGCGCCCGCGCGACAAGAGCCAGCGCCAGTGCCCCGAGCGCGTGCGCGCGCGGTACTCGGCCTCGTACTGCTCGCAGCGGCCTTCGAGCACCGCCCGGTAATTGCCGATCTGCACGAGGTCGTCGGGGTGCACCTGCGCGTTCCAGCGCTTGGTATGTTCCTTGCCGACGCAGGGATCGATGTCGACACTCTCGCACCAGTCGTTCCACCAGTGGATTTCGTCGCCATCGACGTCGATTTCCCAGAAACCGAAGTCCGTGGCGCGCATCGCGAGTTCGATGCGCGCCTCGCTGCGATCGAGCGCATCCGCGGCGCGCCGCCGGGCATCGATGTCGATGCACATCCCGACCATGCGCAGCGCCCGCCCCTCGGTACTGCGCGCGACGACGCGGCCGCGCTCGTGGATCCAGACCCAGCGCTCCTCGCGATCGCGCAAGCGGTACTCCACGTCGAAGACCGCCGTGAGCCCCTTGAGGTGCTCGGCGAGGGCGTTGCGGTAGGCAGGCAGATCATCGGAATGCATGCGCTGCGTCCAGAGCAGCTCGTGGCCCTGGCCCGCGAATTCAGTGAGGCCCGCCTGTTCGCACCAGTTATTGATCCACAGCAGCTCATCGTCGCAGATACGCCAGTCCCACAAGCCGATCGAGGTCCCCCAGAGGGCCAATTCCGGCAACGGAGTCGTCGCGAGCGGCACTTAGGCGACTGCGGCGGGCGCGCGGGGGTTCGATCGGCGCGCATTGACGGCCTCGCGCAGTTCGAGCGCGGCCGCGCGAATCGACGCCGGCGAGCCGCCGCCCGCATAAATGATCGCGCGCGACGAACTGATCAGCAGCCCGGCGCCGTTCGCGTCGAGGCCCGCCGCGAGAATCGCCTCGAGATCGCCGCCCTGGGCGCCGATTCCGGGCACCAGGAACGGCAGTTCTGGGTGGGCGCGGCGCAATTCCGCCATTTCCTGCGGGAAGGTCGCGCCGACGACCAGCATCAGGTTGCCCTGGCGGTTCCAGTTCGCCGCGGCGCGCCGCGCGACGTGGCGATAGAGGGGCAGGCCGTCGACGATCAAGTCCTGAAAGTCTTTGGCGCCGGCGTTCGAAGTGCGGCATAGTAAAACCGCGCCGCGATCGGGGCGCGCCACGAACGGCAGGATCGAGTCCTCGCCCATGTAGGGATTGACGGTCACGGCATCGGCGCCGTAGCGGTCGAATGCCTCGCGTGCGTACATTTCGGCAGTGTTGCCGACGTCGCCGCGCTTGGCATCGAGCAGCACGAAAGCCTGCGGCGCGCGTTCGCGGATGTAGCGGATGCTCGCGGCGAGTTCGGCCTCGGCGCCGACCGCGCTGTAGAACGCGATCTGCGGCTTGTAGGCGGCGACCACGTCATGGGTCGCATCGATGATGCGGCGGTTGAACGCGAAGAGCGGCTGTGGGTGCGCACTCAAATCCGGCGGGATTTTCGCGAGGGTCGGGATCCAGGCCGACGCATACGAGGCTGTTGTTGGCGGTTTGGGCGCGGCGCAGCCGCTCGGCGAAGCTCGTGCTCATGGCCCATCATAACGAGCGGCGCGGACCTTAGGGAGCTATGCTAGACAACTGAAGGTGAGAACGTCCTTTGCCGCCCAAACCCCGTCCCGGACCTCGACTCGTGCTGCAGCCGGCCAGCCGCCATGCCGCGCGGCATACGAGCAGCTCCGCGCTCAAGCGCTTTTTTGTGATCGCCGATGTCTGGGAACTCTCGCCGCTGCAGCAATGCCGACTGCTGAAAATCCCCTCGCCGCAGGTGTTGGCGCGCTACCGCCTGGGCCAGGCGCCGCGCCTCTCGGCGGCGCAACAGGAGCGCGCCGCGCTGATCGCCAACATCCAGCATTCGCTCTCGCATGTACCCGACTCCAAGGACCATGCCTGGGCCTGGGTTCACGCGCCGCAACAGGGCGCGCCGTTCGACGGCGACAGTCCACTTTACTTTATGCTCGAAAACGGCCTGCCGGCGCTGCGCGAAGTGGCGCGCATGCTCGTGCGCGAGAGCGAACCCCGCTGAGCTGAGCTATACTATTGGGCTGTTTTATTGCGAGAGTGGCGGAATTGGTAGACGCGCTGGACTTAGGATCCAGTGGGGTAACCCGTGCGAGTTCGAGTCTCGCCTTTCGCACCAACGCACGCCGCCGATTCCGCTTTTGCCAGTCATGAGGTCCGACATGCAGGTTTCCGTCGAAAGTATCGGCAAATTAGAGCGCCGTATGCAAGTGCAGGTGCCGGCCGAACGCGTGGCCAACGAGATCGCGTCCCGGCTGAAGACCTTGAGTCGGACCGCGCGCCTCAAGGGCTTCCGGCCGGGCAAGGCGCCGCTCAACGTGATCCGCCGCCAGTTCGGCGTGCAGGTACACCGCGAGGTGATCGGCGAGCTGCTGCAGTCGAGCTTCGCCGAGGCCGTCAGCGCCAACCGGCTCGCGCCGGCCGGCAATCCGCGCATCGAGCCGCAGAGCGTCGACGAGGGACAGGACCTGCGTTACGTCGCGACCTTCGAGGTATTCCCCGAGGTCGCTCTGCAGCCGGTCGAGAACCTCGAGGTCGTGCGTGTGACGGCCGAAGTCGCGCCGGCCGACATCGATGCAATGCTCGAGCGCTTGCGCAAACAGCAGGTCAAGTTCACTGCCGTGGGCCGGGCCGCCGACAACGGGGACCGCGTCGTCATCGACTTCGACGGCTCGATCGGCGGCGTTCCTTTCGCCGGCGGCAAGGGCGAGAACATCGCGATCGTGCTCGGTGAGGGCCGCATGCTGCCGGACTTCGAGCGCGGCTTGATCGGGGCCGTTGCGAACGAGGACCGCGAAGTCGAAGTGCTGTTTCCCGCCGATTATCGCGCGGCCGAACTCGCGGGCAAGCACGCGACCTTCAAAATTCACGTGCGCAGCGTCGAGGAATCCCGGCTGCCCGATCTCGATGAGGAGTTCTGCAAGGCCTTCGGGGTCAATGAGGGCGGCATCGACAAGCTGCGCGAGGAGGTCGCCGACAACATGCGGCGCGAACTCGAGCAGGCGCTGCGCAATCAGAACAAGTCCGTGGTCATGGACAAGCTGCTGCAGGCGAATCCGATCGACGTGCCGAACACACTGATCGAGGCCCAGGTGCGCGACCTGCAGGCCGATGCGATGCGTCGCTCGGGTGCCAAGGACCCCTCGCAGGCGCCCCCCGCCCAAGCCTTCGTCGAGACCGCCAAGCGCCGTGCGGCGCTGGGGCTGATCCTCGCCGACATTATCAAGCGGCAGAACCTGCGGGTGGATCCCGCACGCGCGAATGCGCGTTTGGATGAAATGGTGGGCGCCTATGGCGACGCCGAGGCCGTAAAACGGGCTTATTTACAGAATCCCGACGCGATGCGGCAGGTCGAAAACCTGGCCCTGGAGGACCAGGCCGTCGACTGGGTCCTCACCCATGCGAAGGTGCATGAGGTAAGCTCGACATTCAAGGAATTGATGAAATTCGAGGGCTGAGGCGCCGGTCAGCCCGCCGGTTCCGGGCGCGCCTTGAATTGCGCCGTTTAACCCTCAATCAGCGTTGATTGGCTCCCTGCTGCGAAGGACATAGGCTCTATGACGACACGTGCACTCAATCTGGTCCCGATGGTGGTCGAACAGACCGCGCGGGGCGAGCGCGCTTACGATATTTACTCGCGGCTGCTCAAGGAGCGCGTGATTTTCATCGTCGGTCCGGTCGAGGACTACATGGCGAACCTGGTCGTGGCCCAGTTGCTGTTCTTGGAGTCGGAAAACCCTGAAAAGGACATCGCGCTTTACATCAACTCGCCGGGCGGTTCGGTGAGCGCGGGTCTTGCGATTTACGACACGATGCAGTTCATCAAGCCGGACGTCAGCACGATTTGCGTGGGCCTCGCGGCCTCGATGGGCGCCGTGCTGCTCGCGGGCGGGGCGGCCGGCAAGCGCTATTCGCTGCCGAACTCGAAAATCATGATTCACCAGCCATCGGCCGGTTTCCAGGGCCAGGCGTCGGATATCGATATTCATGCCCGCGACGTCATGGAGACCAAGGAGCGCCTGAACGGAATTCTAGCCAAACACTCGGGTCAGACCGTCGATCGGATCAAGCAGGACAGCGACCGGGACAACTTTATGAGCGCGGAAACGGCCCGCGCCTACGGTTTAATCGATTTGATGCTTGAGAAACGCGGCGAGCTACCGACAAAGGCTTGAGTGGGTCTCCAGAAAGAATCGACTTCGACCCTGGGATCCCCTCCCAATCGGTATTTGGGGTGCCGGGGCCTCAAACGGCATCTTTGCGTCCGATCGCAGGGGTGCTATATAGTCGGTCCATGAGGAAAGCATGAGCGAAGACTCTCGCGGTAAACATGATGACGGCAAGCTGTTGTATTGCTCTTTTTGTGGAAAGAGCCAGCACGAAGTTCGGAAGCTGATCGCCGGGCCTTCGGTTTTCGTTTGCGACGAATGTGTCGAGCTGTGCAACGACATCATTCGCGAAGAGTTGGAAGAGCGCGCCGAGCGCACCCGCGATAAGCTGCCGAAGCCCCAAGAAATCAAGAAGGTGCTCGAGGAATACGTGATCGGGCAGGAGCGCGCCAAGCGCGTTCTGTCGGTCGCGGTCTACAACCACTACAAGCGCCTGCAAACGCGCGGCGGCGACGGCGTGCGTTCCCGCGACGATGTGGAACTCGCCAAGAGCAACATCCTGCTGATCGGGCCGACCGGTTCCGGCAAGACCTTGCTCGCCGAAACGCTCGCGCGCCTCCTGAACGTGCCGTTCACGATCGCGGATGCGACCACCTTGACGGAAGCCGGCTATGTCGGCGAGGACGTCGAGAACATCATCCAGAAGCTGCTGCAAAAGTGCGACTACGATGTCGAGAAGGCGCAGACCGGCATCGTTTATATCGACGAAATCGACAAGATTTCCCGCAAGTCCGACAATCCGTCGATCACCCGTGACGTGTCGGGCGAGGGCGTCCAGCAGGCGCTGCTGAAGCTCATCGAGGGCACGATCGCCTCGGTGCCGCCGCAGGGCGGCCGCAAGCATCCGCAACAGGAATTCCTGCAGGTCGACACGACGAACATCCTGTTCATCTGCGGCGGTGCGTTCGCCGGACTTGAAAAGATCATCATGAACCGAACCCACAAGAGCGGGATCGGCTTCGTCGCCGAAGTGCGCGAGCAAAACGCGCGTCCGCACGGCAACGACGTGTTCCACGATACGGAACCCGAGGATTTGATCAAATACGGTCTGATTCCGGAGTTCGTCGGCCGGCTGCCGGTAGTGGCGACGCTCGAGGAACTCGACGAGGATGCGCTGATCTCGATCCTCATGCAGCCGAAGAACGCGCTGACCAAGCAGTACCGCAAGCTCTTCGACATGGAGGGGGTGGAACTCGATTTCCGCGAGGACGCACTGCGCTCGGTCGCCCGCAAGGCGATGCAGCGCAAGACCGGAGCGCGCGGCTTGCGCACGATCCTGGAAAACGTCCTGCTCGACACGATGTATGACCTGCCGTCCTTGCGCAATGTCGCAGAAAGTCGTCGTCGACGAAAGCGTCATCGAGGGGACCAACAAGCCCTACATCGTGCATCGGACCGAGGAGACTCGCCTGGTCGCGCCGGTGGCGGATCAGCGCCGGCCGACGGGGTCCGACCATCTTTGAGCGCCTGGCGCAGTCCCGTCTGCTAGCGGATTCGCCTTGAAACGCACGATGGCCGACCTCATGTTCTTGCCATCGTGTAGTTTCGACCGTGCCTAGCACAAAGGCGATATCCGTGAGCGAAGAGCAAACCCTCGATTCCCCCGCACCCGCACCTGAGCCGCTGAACGGGATGCCCGTGCTGCCGCTGCGCGACGTGGTCGTGTATCCGCATATGGTGATACCGCTGTTCGTCGGACGCGAAAAATCGATCGTCGCGCTCGACCGGGCCATGAAGGCCGACAAGCGCATTCTGCTGGTCGCCCAGAAACAGGCGGACGTCGACGATCCGAAGGGGCCTGATTTGTACGCCGTCGGCACCGTGGCGACGATCCTGCAGCTCCTAAAGCTCCCCGACGGCACCGTGAAGGTGCTCGTCGAAGGCGTCGATCGCGCCAACATCGATCATCTCGTCGAGGGCGAATTCTTCCTCGCCCAGGTCACGATCCTGCCCGACGTCGAACGCTACGAAGAGCGCGAAATGGACGTGCTCACGCGCTCGGTGATCACGCAGTTCGAACAGTACGTCAAGCTCAACAAGAAGGTCCCGCCGGAGATCCTGACTTCGCTCGCGGGCATCGAGCAGGCCGGGCGCCTCGCCGACACGGTCGCGGCGCACATGTCGCTCAAGCTCTCCGAGAAGCAGAAGGTTCTCGAAATACCCGACGTGCGCAAGCGTCTCGAACACATGCTCGCGGTCATCGAGGGCGAGATGGACGTGCTGCAGATCGAAAAGCGCATTCGCGGGCGCGTCAAGCAGCAGATGGAGAAGAGCCAGCGCGAGTACTACCTGAACGAGCAGATGAAGGCCATTCAGAAGGAGCTCGGCGAGCTCGACGATGCGCCTAACGAGATCGGCGAGCTCGAGAAGCGCATCAAAGCGGCGGGCATGCCCAAGGAGGCGCGCGCCAAGGCGAATTCGGAACTCGCCAAACTCAAGCTGATGTCGCCGATGTCGGCGGAAGCCACCGTGGTGCGCAACTACATCGACTGGCTCGTGAAGTCGCCGTGGAAGAAGCGCAGCAAGGTGCACCTCGACATCGCTGCGGCCGAGAAGGTGCTCGAGGCCGACCATTACGGCTTGGAGAAGGTCAAAGAGCGCATCGTCGAGTACTTGGCGGTGCAGCAGCGCGTCAAGAATTTGCGCGGGCCGATCCTGTGCTTGGTGGGTCCCCCGGGCGTCGGCAAGACCTCGCTGGGCCAGAGCATCGCGCGATCCACGAACCGCAAATTCGTGCGCATGTCGCTGGGCGGCGTGCGCGACGAGGCCGAGATACGCGGCCACCGCCGTACCTACATCGGGTCGATGCCCGGCAAAATCATCCAAAATCTTGCCAAGTGCGGCGTGCGCAATCCCTTGTTCCTGCTCGACGAAGTCGACAAGATGTCGACCGATTTTCGCGGTGATCCATCCTCGGCGCTGCTCGAAGTGCTCGATCCCGAACAGAACAGCACGTTCAACGATCACTACCTCGAGGTCGACTTCGACCTTTCCGAGGTGATGTTCGTATGCACGGCAAACAGCCTCAACATCCCGGCACCGCTGCTCGATCGCATGGAAGTGATCCGCATCCCCGGCTACACCGAGGACGAGAAGAGCAACATCGCGCGGCGCTATCTGCTGCCGAAGCAGGTCAAACAGAACGGCCTGAAGCCCGACGAACTCGTCGTCGCGGATGAGGCGATCCAGGACATGATCCGCTATTACACGCGCGAAGCCGGCGTCCGTAACCTCGAGCGGGAGCTTTCGAAGATTTCGCGCAAGGCGGTCAAGCAATTGCTGCTGAACCCGGCCGAGAAGACCGTCACCGTCGACACCGAGAACCTCGACGATTACTTGGGCGTGCGCCGTTTCCGCTACGGCAAGGCCGAGGAGAGCGATCGGGTGGGTCAGGTCACCGGCCTCGCCTGGACCGAAGTCGGCGGCGAACTGCTCACGATCGAGGCCGCGGTGGTTGCCGGCAAAGGCAAGCTCACGCACACTGGCCAGCTCGGCGAGGTCATGCAGGAATCGATTCAGGCGGCGATGACGGTCGTGCGCAGCCGCTCGACCGATTGGGCCTCGACGTCGATTTCTATCAAAAGGCGGACGTGCACATCCATGTCCCCGAAGGCGCGACGCCGAAGGACGGCCCAAGCGCAGGCATCGGCATGTGCACTGCGCTGATATCCGCCTTGACAAAGATTCCGGTTCGCTCCGACGTCGCGATGACGGGCGAAATCACGCTGCGCGGCGAAGTGCTCCCCATCGGCGGCCTCAAGGAGAAGCTGCTCGCGGCTCACCGCGGCGGCATCACGACCGTGTTGATCCCCGACGACAACGTCAAGGACCTCGCCGAGATTGCCGACAACATAAAGGAAAAGCTCGATATTCGATCTGTCAAATGGATCGACGAGGTGCTGCAGGTGGCCCTGACGCACATGCCGACGCCGCTCGCCGCGGCGGCCCCGAAGCCGGCGGAGGAGATTGCCGGTGAGAAGCGCCGCCGCCGCCCGTCACGCGCCAAGAGCCAGGTGCACGCGCACTAAAGGGCTAGCCAAGCGGTACCGGCTCGCGTAGACTTTCGCGCCTCTTCCAGGGGTGCTTAGCTCAGCTGGTAGAGCGTCGCCTTTACACGGCGAATGTCGGGGGTTCGATCCCCTCAGCACCCACCAGCAGCATGCGGAGTGGTAGTTCAGCTGGTTAGAATACCGGCCTGTCACGCCGGGGGTCGCGGGTTCGAGTCCCGTCCACTCCGCCAATCCTGTCGAAGAGTCGCGCGCGGCCGTTGAGGCCGCGCCGTTGGGCGGAAACCTTGGGGGCGCCGAGAGAGTAGTCATGCTGCAATCGATTCACGATAAGTTGCACGGTTGGGTCGCCTATGTGGTGCTCGGCGCGATCGCCGGGTCCTTCATCTTCTGGGGCATCAACTGGACGCTGGCGGCGCCTACCTACGCGGCGAAGGTCAACGGCCGCGAAATCTCGGCCAATGACGTGCGTCAGGCCTACCAGCAGCAACTCGCGCAGGCCGAGCGGCGCGCCAACGGCAACCTCGACGAGAACCAGCGCAACGCGATCAAGAAGGAAGTCCTCGACGAATACGTGAACACCGAGGCCTTGATCACGCGGATCGAGTCCTTGGGCTATCGCGTCAGCGATGCTGAGCTCACTGACGAGATGGCAAAGATCCCCGCGTTTCAAGTCGACGGAAAATACGACGCGGCGCATGCCCTCGCGGTGCTGCAGTTCGCAGGGCCGCTCGGTCGAGGAGTTCGAAGGCCTGGTACGGCGCCAGGTTCAGCTCGGCCAGCTCGATGCCGCGATGCGTGCCTCGAGTTTTGCGACGCCGACCGAGATCAAGCGCTTCAGTTCACTGCTGCGCCAGCAGCGGGAGCTCGGCTGGATCGTCGTGCCCGCGGCCCATTACGCGGCCGAAGCGACGCCGGACGATGCGGCCATCAACGCCTACTACGAGCAGCACAAGGGCGAGTATCTCTCGCCTGAAACCGTGGACCTGCATTACGTCGAGATCAGTCTCGCGCAGTTGGAATCGCATCTGACGGTCACCGAGGCGCAGCTGCAGGCCTATTTCGATGAACAAAAGGGCAAGAACCCGGAGGCTTTCACGCAGCCCGAGCAGCGGCGCGTGAGCCACATTTTGATTCAGGCCGCTACGCCCAAGGATGAAGCGGCCGCGCAGGCGAAAGCCGAGGACCTGCTGAAGCGTATCCAGTCCGGCGAGGATTTTGCGAAGCTCGCCAAGGAATATTCGCAGGACCCAGGCTCGGCTCAGCAGGGCGGCGATCTCGGCTGGTCCGAGCGCAAGGTCTTCGTCGCGCCGTTCGCCGATGCCGCCTACAGCATGAAGGAAGGCGAAGTGCGCGGGCCGGTGAAAACCCAGTTCGGCTTTCACATTTTGAAGCTCCTCGGGATCCAGCCCTCGACCACCAAGACCTTTGAGCAGAGCAAGAGCGATTTGGAGGCCGATTACCGTCGCACCGAGGCGGAGCGCTTGTTCAACGGACTGCAGGACCAGCTCGCGGACGCCGCGCTGCAGAGCGCCGCGGATCTCGAGACCGTCGCGCGCAAGGCGGGACTGCCGATTCAGGAAATCGTCGGCTTCAGCCGCGCCGAGGGCGGCGGAGCGCTCGGCAAGTCGCCCAAGGCGATCGAGGCGGCGTTCAGCCAGGATGTCCTCGACGGACACGTGAGCCCCATCGTCGAGGTCGACAAGGGCCGCGGCGTCGTGCTGAAGGCCACCGACCACAAGCTGCCCCAGCAGCTTGGGCTGGACGCGGTGCGCAGCCAAGTCGTCAAGGCGTGGAAGGAGCAGCGCGGCCGCGAACTCGCGGCGAATGCGGCCGCGGACGGCGCCAAGCGGCTCGCCGCGGGTGAGAGCTGGGAAGCGGTTGCCAAGAGCCTCGGCGCGAAGCTGGAGGCGCCGCATTTTGTCGGCCGCATCGACCAAGACGTGCCGGTGGCGATCCGCCGTCTTGCGTTCGATTTGCCGAAGCCGGCCGAGAAGCCGGAATTCCGGGCACTGCCGGTCGATAACGGCGATTCCGCGGTATTCGGCGTGTCGGCCGTGCGCGAGGATCCGAACACCGACCCGCAGCTCGATCTCGCGCGGCGCGAATTCGCGCAGCAGGCCGCTGCCGCGGAATCCGAGGGCTATAGCCTCGCGGCGCGGGCCGCCGCCAAAGTGCTGATCAACCCGCAGGCCATCGATTAGTTTGGCCGCGCTGCTGCATCAGTTCTCGGACTGGTACCTGTCGGCGCTTGGGGAAGGCGGCTATTGGCTGATCGCCGCACTGATGGCGCTCGAAAGCACGCTGCTGCCGGTGCCGAGCGAAGTCATCGTTCCGCCGGCGGCCTACCTCGCACACACCCAGGGGCATCTGTCGGTACTCGGAATCATTATCGCCGGTAGCGGCGGTTCCTGGGTCGGGGCCTCGCTGATGTATTGGGCGGCGCGCGGCCTCGGCCGGCCGCTGGTGCTGCTCTGCGGTCCTTACGTGGGCATTGCGACGGCAAAGATCGAACGTGCCGAGCGCTGGGCGGCGCGCTACGGCTGGCCCGGCGTGTTCTTCTCGCGGCTCCTGCCGGTGATTCGCCACTTGATCGGCATCCCCGCGGGGATCGTGCGCTTGAACTTTCGCTGGTATTCGCTCGCGACGCTCGCCGGTTCGCTCGTCTGGTGCACGGTGCTCGCCTGGCTCGGTGTCGCGGTCGGCGCCAACCGCGAGCTGCTTCTAGGGTCGGTGCACCGATTTTCGCTGCTGGTGTTCGCGATCGCGGTCGTACTGGCTGTACTCTATTATTTCTTCGTGCAGCGACCTTCCGCGCGCGCGCAGCCGCCGCGCTGAAGGCGCCGGCGCCCGGCGTCCGCCGCTCAAGTATTGGTTTTTGAGCCCGGCGGAGGCGCGGCCATTGGGGTGCCCGCGACGGGAAACTTCGTGAAGATCGCGGCGGCGGCTTCGTTGATCTTCACTTCGGCCGACGGACCGGTCAGATTCACGACGTTTTGATTAACCGAGGCATGCCAGATCGCGGTGCGCGTATGCGCATCGAACAGGTCGACCGAAATGCGTCCCTCATTGTGCACGTAGGGGTAGTCATAGCCCCAAGGACCTCCCCAGGCCCGCGGTCCCCAGCCCCAGCCGTAGCCAATGCCGACGTAGCCGCCCCCAAAATCGTCAACGACCACGCGCGATCCGATCGCATAACCGACCACGCAGTCGGCGTCTTTGCGATTCTCGGCCGGCTGCAGGCCGCGTGCGGCCAGGTTCACGGCAATCGCCGCCCGCAGGCGATCCGAGTTCAGCGGATTGCCGTAGGCGGCGGGTTGAACACCGGCTGCAATGTGCTCCTGGGCCCAGGCATAGGTATGGCAGACGCTCACGCTCGCGTTCGGATTGACGTCGGTCGTCACCGGCAACGAGGTGCAAGCAGAGGCGAGCAGCGCGACGGCCGGCGCCGCCGCGGCTAACAGGATTCGTTTGATGAACATCATGGTAAAACCCTTCAGGGCGAGCACCCTTCTCTCATAACGCTGATCGCTGCCACCCGTTGACATGAGACTCACCAAAGGCCGGAAAAGTTTCGCGGAGCGCGCCGAAGTGACGGATTTCGCGGCCGGTATCCGTGCATTGAACGATTTCACGCTCCCTCCGCATCGCCCGGAAAACTCATCCCGACGGAGCTGTAGCCACCGTCGACATAGAGGATTTCGCCCGTGATGCCCGACGCGAGGTCGGAGCACAGGAAGGCCGCCGCCTTGCCGACATCCTCGATCGTGACATTGCGTTGCAACGGCGCGGCCGCGGCGACGTGCGACAGCATCTTGCGCAAGCCGGGAATGCCCGCCGCCGAGAGCGTCTTGATCGGTCCGGCCGATATGCCGTTGACGCGGATTCCCTCGGCGCCGAGGTCCGCGGCGAGAAATCGAACGTTGGCCTCGAGGCTCGCCTTCGCGAGACCCATGACGTTGTAGCTCGGCACCGACCGGACGGCACCCAAATAGCTCAAGGTGACGATCGCGCCGGCGCGGCCCTTCATGAACGGCAGAGACTCGCGCGCGAGCGCGGTCAGGCTGTAGGAGGAAATATCGTGCGCGATCCGAAAGCCTTCGCGCGAGGTTGCCTCGATGAATCGCCCGGTGAGCGCCTCGCGGGTCGCGAACGCGACCGCGTGCACGAGGATGTCGTATTCGCTCCAATGCGTTGCGAGCGTCTTGAACCCGCGCGCAATGTCCTCATCGGACGCGACGTCCATCGGGAACGTGATCGTGGAGTCCAATTGCTTGGCGAGCGGAACCACGCGGTCCGCCATGCGTTCAATGTACGAAAACGCCAAGTCTGCGCCCTGAGCGCGCATCGCCTGCGCGATGCCCCAGGCGATCGATCGGTCCGTGGCGAGCCCGACGATCAGTGCGCGTTTGCCGGATAAAAATCCCATTCTGTTTCCTCTACCCTTGTTTTTGTTGGGCTCGACGTACATCACGAGATGCTGGCCGGCCCGGATTTGATGGTGGCTGTTCAGGCCGTTCCAGCTCTTGAGCTGCGTGACCGAGACTTGAAACTGGCGCGAGATGCTGAACACCGTGTCGCCCTTGCGCACCGTGTACATGAGCCGCCGGCCCGAGACCGAACCCTCGCCGCGGTAGGTCCGCGTACTCGCCCGAGCAGCAGGCGCTGGCCTTTGACGACGGTGTCGCCGGGGCCGATATTGTTGAGCCGCGCGAGCGCTCCCACGCTGATGCCCTGGCGCTGCGCGATTTTGGAGAGCGTGTCGCCGGGGCGCACGCGATAGACGATTTGGCCGTGCCTGCGGCCCGTGGTGTCGCTCGACGGCCGGTCGACGCGCGCCGCCGCGAGCAGTACCTTCTCGGGCAATTGATCGCTCGCTTGCGGAATCTGCAGCGTCTCGCCCGGGTTGAGCTTCTTGTCCTTGAGGTTATTGACCTTCGTGAGGATCACGACCGAGGTGTTGTACTCTCTCGCGATCGTCTGCAGCGTTTCGCGGCGGCCGACCTCGTGTGCGAGGTAGCTCACGCGGTCCTCTTGGTTAAGCGTCTTGAGCGCGGCCTCGAAGCCGTCCGCATTGTCGATCGGAACCAGCAGCCGGTGCGGACCGTCGGGGTCGGTCGCCCAGCGGTTGTAGCCGGGGTTGAGCGCCGCGACCTCGTCGTAGCTCGTGCCCGCGAGGCTCGCGGCGATCTGCGCGTCGATTTGCGAACCGGTGTGGATGAGCCGCGAAATACGGCTCGTTCGGCATCGGCGCGAATTCGATGCCGTAA
>CAWALM010000011.1:0-65896 GCA_963782845.1 uncultured Gammaproteobacteria bacterium
AGCGGCGAATGGCGCAAGAATCCGAGGTCCCAATATTCTGGGTGGTGCAGATCGGCGAAGCCGCCGTCGATGAGCGCCCGAACGAAATTGAGCGTGAGCGCCGCACGCTCGTACCCGCGCAACAGCAGTTCGGGGTCCGGTTCACGATCGGCCGCCGTAAAGCCCGGGCGGTTGACGTTGTCGCCGCGGTAGCACGGCAGGGTCACCCCATCGCGAGTTTCGGTGTCGGCCGAACGCGGTTTGGCGTATTGGCCCGCAAAGCGGCCGACCCGGATCACGGGTTTTTTGAGGCCCTGCAGCAACACCAGACTCATCTGCAGCAGGATCTTGAGCCGTTTCGCGATCTTATCGGATTCACAATCCGCGAAGCTCTCGGCACAGTCGCCGCCCTGGAGCAGGAACTGCTCGCCGCGTTGCGCCAGCGCGAGCTTGGATCGCAGTGCTTCGATCTCCCACGAGACCACCAGGGGCGGCAGCTGGCTCAAAGACGCTACCGCGCGCTCCAGCGCCGGTTTGTCGGCGTAATTCGGCTGCTGGGCGGCTGTGCGGTTCTGCCAGCTCGCGGGGTGCCAATTCGTCAAGACCGAACTCTTCGACATCATGCAAATCCCTGAGGACGGAGGCCGCGGATGGTAGCCTTGCGGGCAATCCCGAGTCAAAATGCGCCCCCCGTTCATTCGAGTCAGAGAATCCGCATGTCCCAGAAAAGCTCCGCACCGCATGCATCAATGCCGCATCCGCAAACCACGCAGGCAGCGCAATCGCCCAGCGACGCCGCGCGCGAGCAGCTCTGCCTGTCCGCGCTCGGCATCGAGGCCGTGAACCCGGGCGCCTGGTCGGGCACCGACGGATGGAGTACCGCCCAAACCGGTCCCCTGATCGAGTCGATCAATCCGTCGTCGGGCCGCCGGCTCGCCGTGGTTCACGGCGCGACCGCGGCCGACTATGAGCGCGTACTCGCCGACGCGGTCGCGGCCGCCAAGCAGTGGCGCTCGGTGCCGGCACCGAAGCGCGGTGAAGTCGTGCGCCTGCTCGGCGAAGAATTGCGCGCGCACAAGGCGGCGCTCGGCAGCCTCGTGTCGCTGGAAAACGGCAAGATCAAGGCCGAAGGCGACGGCGAGGTCCAGGAAATGATCGACATCGCGGACTTCGCGGTCGGCCAGTCGCGCATGCTCTACGGCTTGACGATGCATTCGGAACGCCGCGAGCACCGCATGTACGAGCAGTGGCATCCGCTCGGCGTCGTCGGCGTCATTTCCGCATTCAATTTCCCGGTCGCCGTGTGGTCGTGGAACGCCTGCCTTGCGGCGATCACCGGCAATGCGACCGTTTGGAAGCCCTCGCCGAAGACCGCGCTGTGCGCGATCGCCGTGCAGCGCATCTGCAATCGCGTGCTCGAGCGCGAGTCCCTGCCGCCGATATTCCAACTGTTCATCGATGGCGGGACCGAGCTCGCGAGCCGCTTCGTTGCCGACAAGCGCGTCGCGCTGGTCTCGTTCACGGGCTCGACGCACGTCGGCCGTCAGGTCGGCATGCGCGTCGCCGAGCGGCTCGGCAAGAGCCTGCTCGAGCTCGGCGGCAACAACGCGATCATCGTCGACGCGGCCGCCAATCTCGATCTCGCGGTCCCGGCGATCGTGTTCGGCGCGGTCGGCACGGCGGGCCAGCGCTGCACGACGACGCGCCGCGTGCTCGTGCACCGCTCGCGCCTCGCGGAACTCGAGAAGCGCTTGGTCTCGGCCTACGCCCAGGTCCGGATCGGCGATCCGCTCGACCCGCAGACACTGATGGGGCCGCTGATCGATGCGGGCGCGGTGGCGCGCTTTCTCGAGGTCGTGGCGGCGGCCCAGGCCGAGGGCGGCCAGCTGCTGTGCGGCGGCGGGCGGCTGAGCCGGGCGGGCAATTTCGTCGAGCCCGCGATCATTCGCGCCTCGCAGGGATTGTCGGTCGTGCAAACCGAGACTTTTGCGCCGATTCTCTACCTCATGGCCTATGACACGCTCGAAGAGGCGATCGAGATCCAAAATTCCGTGGCCTACGGGTTGTCATCTGCCGTGTTCACCGATCGGCTGCAGGTCGCCGAGCGATTTCTCTCGACCCACGGCAGCGACTGCGGCATCGCGAACGTCAATCTTGGAACCTCGGGCGCGGAAATCGGCGGCGCATTCGGCGGCGAGAAGGATACCGGCGGCGGGCGAGAAGCCGGATCCGACTCGTGGAAGGCGTACATGCGCCGTCAGACGACGACGATCAACTGGAGCGCCGAACTGCCTTTGGCGCAAGGGATTCAGTTCAACGTCTGAGCCAGTCCTCGATCGCGGCGGCGCGCTCCTGCAGGCGTGCCGCCGATATCGGCCGGGGCGTCTTCAGTTCCTGCGCATACAGCGAGACTCGATATTCCTCGACCGACCAGCGCAGTTCCTCGAGCTGCGGCAGCCACCGCAGCTCGGCGTCGAGCTGCTGCTGCAGCGAATCGCTGCGCCGTGTCCAGGCGCTCAACTCGCCGATGATGGTGGGCGCCTCGCCGCCGCGCGCGAGCAGGCGTTGCCAGCGCCGCTCTTCGGCGCGCAGGTACCTTGCAATATGCGCGAGTTGCGCGGCGGGCGCCGCGACCAGGGCCTCGGCATCGAGGAGTCTTCGCAGGTGCAGGGCGGTCTCTGCCGCCAATCCGGCCGCCGGCTTGGCGCGCGCATCGTCGAGCAGGCGCCGCACGGCGCGCGCCTCGGTAAACCACGCGACCGCCTGACTCGAGAGGTCCGCGAGCACATCGAACAGCCGTGAGCGTGCCGCGTCAATGGCCTGGTCGAAGGCCTCGCGGGTGCGCGGCGGCGGCGCATCGTCGAAGCAGGCACGCCGCATGCTCAAGCTGACGAGCATCTCGATGAGCGTCTCGCCCCGCAGCAGCGGGCTCGCGGCGAGCAGCAGCGGCGCATCGTCGGCGACGCGCTTGCCGAGATCGCGGACCTGCCGCTCGAGCAGGCGGCGCGCGAGCGCCACTGCGCCTGCTTGCATGCGCCGATCCGCTTCGGCGCGGGTCCAGTGCAGTCCGACCTCGAGGAGCTTGCCCTGGCTCTCGAGCGCGGGAAACACCTCGATCGACCCGCCGGGGATTTCGAGTGTCTCGGACGCCGCGAGTTCGCGGATATCGAATCGCTGCCAGCCGCCCGGATGCGCGAGCCGCGCGCGACGGTCGAGCGCGGCGCGCGCCCGCTGCGCCGTCGCGCGGCGCAGGGCGGCGAGATCCGCGCCCCGAGTGATGCGGCGGCCGTCATCGACTACGGCGAACTGCGGGATCAAATGCGGGTCGATCGCGGCTGCATCGAAACGCACGAGCGGCGCGGGCACGCCCTCCGCGCTTGTGAGCCACCCGGCGAGGTCCTGCGCGTCCGCCGCACCGTGCGCGCCGGACTGCAGGTAGCGCGCCGCGGTCTCGGCGATGGGAATCAGCCGCCGCCGCGCTTCCTTCGGCAGCGTGCGCAGCAGCGCCTCGATGCGCGGCTTCGCAAGTCCCGGAACCGCGGTGTCGAGCGCGCTGCGCGTCAAGCCGGGCAGCGCGAGCAGCGGCAGCAACAGCGTCGCGCCGTCCTCGGCCTCGCCCGGCGCAAAGCGATATTCGACCTCGATCGTGAGCCCGCCGGGCGCGCTCCCGGGCGCGCGGATGTCGATGGTTTCGGGGAATTGCGCGAGCGCTTCCGGGTCCGGGAGCCGCGCGAACAGCCGGGCCGGCGCGAGGGTGAGCGCCTGCTGGTCGCCCGCGCTCAAGTGTCGCGTAAAATGGTCCAGCGTCGCCGCGCTCGAGACCTGCCGCGGCAATGCGCGGTCGTAGAACTCGACCAGCGTCTCGGCGTCGACGACCAGGTCGCGCGTACGCAGGCGATCCTCGACGCGACGCGCCGCGGCTAGCGCTGCATCATTGGCGAGCAGCCAGCCGGGCCGGTGCGACAAGCGCTGATAGACGAGCGCTTCGCGCGCGAAGATGTGGCGCGCCTCCTCGGGGGCGATCGGTCCGTAGTTGACGGTGCGGTCGGCGTGCAGAATCAGGCCGAGAAAGCTCGTGCGCTCGCGCGCAACGACCTCTTCGCGCGCTTCGCTCCAATCGGGCTCCAGATACTCACGCTTGACCAGTTCCGGGGCTGCCGATTCGATCCAGGCCGGCTGGATCTCCGCGAGGCGCCGCGCGTAGACGCGCGAGGTCTCGACGATATTCGCGGCCATGACCCAGTGCGGTTTGCGGCGCTTGAGCGGCGAGCCGGGAAACAGATGGAACTTGACGCCGCGCGTGCCGACGTAGACGCCCTCCTCGCCGCGCACGCCGACCATCGTGCAAAAGCCCGCGAGCAGCGATCGGTGCACCGCGCCGTAGCTCGCACCCTGGCGGCCCGCGACGATGCCGAGTTCCGCCGCGACTCCGCGCAGCTGCCCGTAGACGTTGTCCCATTCGGAGAGCCGCAGCAGTGAGAGCCGTCGCTCCTTGCACCAGCGCCGCAGTTCGCGGCGCGAGCCTTCGCGCGCCTTGCGGTACGCACGCCACAACTTCACCAGTCCCGTGAACTCGGATTTCGCATCGTCGAACGCGGCGCTCTCGGCGCCCTCCTCGGCTGCGCCGTCCGCCGCCGGGATGCGCGCATCGGGCACGGAGAGGCCCGAGACAATCGCCAGCAGTTCGTCCTCGGCTCGAAAGCGCTTGCTTTCGAGCAGCGCTCTTGCAAGCCGCGGATCGAGCGGCAAGCGCGCCATCGCCCGGCCGCGGCGCGTGATGCGCCGCTCGGCGTCGATGCCGCCGAGTTCCTGCAACAGCCGGTAGCCGTCGTTGAGCGCGCGCCCGTCGGGCGCATCGATGAACGGAAAATCCTCGGCCGCGCCGAGTCCGTCGGCAGCGAGGCGCAGCAGCAGGGCCGCGAGATTGGTGCGCAGCACCTCCGGCTCGGTGAACGCGGCGCGCTCGGCGAAATCCACTTCGCCGTAGAGGCGGATGCACAATCCCGGCCCCAAGCGGCCGCAGCGGCCCTTGCGCTGGTCGGCGCTCGCGCGCGAGATCGGTTCGATCGGCAGGCGTTGCAGCCGGTTGCGCGTGCTGTAGCGGCTCACGCGCGCAAGTCCCGAATCGATGACCGCCCGTATGCCCGGCACCGTGATCGAGGTCTCCGCGACATTGGTCGCGAGCACGACGCGCCGGCGCGCGCCGCGCTGAAAGACCTTGCTCTGCTGATCCCATGCGAGTCGGGAATACAGCGGTATCACATCCGCTTCCGCTTGCAGTTCGCGCTCGAGCAACTCGCCGACGTCCGCGATCTCGCGCTCCCCCGGCAGGAACACGAGTACATCGCCCGCGCCGATCGGCCCCGGTTCGGTCGCAATGTCGCGCCAGGCCTGAAGCACGGCGCTCGGCAGGTCGGTCTCCTCGTCCGGATCCGTGGGCGGCGCATAGCGCACTTCGATCGGGTGTCCACGCCCGCCCACGGTGACGATCGGCGCGGCTCCGAAGAACTCCGACATGCGTTCGACGTCGAGCGTCGCCGAGGTCACGATGACCCTGAGCTCCGGCCGGCGCGCCATCACGCGCTTGAGCACGCCGAGCAGCAGGTCGACGTTCAGGCTCCGTTCGTGCGCCTCGTCGACGATCACCGTGTCGTAGCGGCGCAGCAGCGGGTCGGAGTTCAGTTCCGCGAGCAGCAATCCGTCGGTCATCAGCACGAGCCGCGATTGCTCCGAAACCTGGTCGGCGAAACGCACCCGAAACCCGACCGTCGCCCCGAGCGGCTGCGAGAGCTCCTCGGCAATGCGCGCGGCGAGCGCGCGGGCCGCGATCCGGCGCGGCTGCGTATGCGCGATCAGGCCGTCGATGCCCATTCCCAGCTCGAGACAGTACTGCGGCAGCTGGGTGCTCTTGCCCGAGCCGGTTTCGCCGGCGACGATCAGCACCTGATGGGCGCGCAGCGCCTCGAGAATCTCCGCACGGCGCGCGCTGATCGGCAGCGCAGGATCGAACCGGAACGTCAGCGGCGCGGCGCTACGTGCGCGGCGGCGCGCCGCGGCGGCCGCACTGCGATCGACGCTCATCGCCCGCGATTCACTCGCGGCGCTTCATTTCGTGCCACAGCCGCTCCTGCTCCTCGAGACTCAAGCGTTCGAACTCGAGTCCGCGCGCTGCGGCGATCGCCTCCATGCCGCGAAAGCGGCGTTCGAATTTCGCATTCGCCTCGCGCAACGCAGCTTCCGCGTCGACGCCCAACTTGCGCGCCAGATTGGTCGCCGCAAACAGCAGGTCGCCGACCTCCTCGAACACCTCGCGCGACGGCGCGCCGGTGCCGTTGGCGCGCGCCGCCGCGCCGACCTCGGCGAGTTCCTCGCTGACCTTGGCGGCCGCCTCGTCCGCGAGATCGAAATCGAAGCCGACGCGCGCCGCGCGCTTACTGAGCTTGTCGGCCCGCATCAGCGCGGGCAGCGAGCGCGGCACGTCGTCGAGCTGACTCGCCGACGCGGAACGCGCACTGAGCCGCTCCGCGGCCTTGATGTTCTCCCACGACACGAGCTGCTCTGAGGCCGTCGCGACGGCCGGCGGTTGGCCGCCCCGCGGTTGGCCGCCCCGCGCATCCTCGAACAGGTGCGGGTGGCGGCGCTTGAGCTTCGCGGTGATACCGGCGGCGACCGCATCGAAATCGAAATGGCCGCTCTCCTGCGCGATTTGCGCGTGAAACACGACCTGCAGCAGCAAGTCGCCGAGCTCATCGCGCATATGCGCCAGATCGCCCCGTTCGATCGCATCGACGAGTTCGTAGGCTTCCTCGACCGCGTAGCGTGCCAGCGTCGCGAAGGTCTGTTCGCGGTCCCAGGGGCAGCCGTCGGGTGCGCGCAGCCGTGCCATGGTGGCGAGCAGTTCGTGGAGCGCCGCGCTCATGGTGCTGGAACTTGCGGGTGCCGCTCGAGCATGAGTCGCCGCAACGTCATGAGCATTCCCGCCGTTGCTCCCCAGATGTTGCGCGTGCCGTATGGAATGTCGAGCGTCTCGACTGTAAGGTCACCGATGCGCCGCTGGCGCGGCCGGTGATTCGCCGCATCGAACAAGAATGTCAACGGCACCTCGAACGCCTCGTGAACTTCGGCCGCCTCGAGCGTCAGATCGTAGTTCGCATCGACGAACGCGACGACCGGCGTCACGCGGAAGCCGGTCGCGATCAAGTGATCGGGCAGGTAACCCGCGAATTCGATTTTTTCGGCCGGCAGGCCGATTTCCTCCTCGGCCTCGCGCAGCGCCGCGGCCCACGCGTCGGCGTCGCCCGGTTCGATGCGTCCGCCGGGGAAGCTGATCTGTCCCGCGTGATCTCGCAGCGCAGCCGAGCGCTGCGTCAGCAGCACCGTCCAACCGGACTCGCGCTCGATCAGCGGCACGAGCACGGCCGCGGGCACGCCATGGGTCGGCAGCAAGGCGCGCACGCGCTCGCGAAATTCCGGCGTTGCGCCCGCGAGCCAGCGCATGTCGTCGTCCGGCAGTGAAGCCTGGGGCGACAGCGCCGCGCGAATCATCGGCCTGCTGAACACCTGCGGGTTGCCCGCGCCCGATGGGTCTGCATTTTCCGTCACCGTCGATCTCATCGGGTAGCGCTCAGCCGCCGCTGCCGGAGCTCGACCCGACGCCGCCTTTGGTCAACTGCAGGGGGTCGAGGAGGCTGCGCAGCTGCTCGACGGGAATGTCGGTCATTTCGGCGGCCACCTCGAGGATCGAGCGCCGCTCGGCATAAGCGCGCTTGGCGATCGCCGATCCGCGTTCGTAACCGATCAGCGGGTTCAAAGCGGTGACCAGGATCGGGTTGCGCGCCAGTTGCGCCTCGAGGTTGGCGGTGTTGACTTCGAACCCGGCGATCGCGTGATCGGCCAAATTGCGCGCGGCGATGCCGAGCAACTCGATGCTCTGCAGCAGGTTGTAGGCGATGACCGGCAGCATGACGTTCAATTGAAAATTGCCGGACTGACCGCCGATGGTGATGGTCGCATCGTTGCCGATCACCTGCGCGGCAATCATCGTCACCGACTCGGGAACGACGGGATTGACCTTTCCCGGCATGATGCTGCTGCCGGGCTGCAAGGCGGGCAACGCCAGCTCGCCGAGTCCGGCGAGCGGTCCGCTGTTCATCCAGCGCAAATCATTCGCAATCTTCATGAGGCTCACGGCGACGGTTTTCAGTTGCCCGGAGAGCTCGACCGCGGTGTCCTGGGAGGACAGCGCCTCGAAAAAATTGTCGCTCGGCGCGAACGCGAGGCCGGTGCGTGCCGCGAGGTGCTTCGCGAACACGGCGCCGAACTCTGGCGGCGTATTGATGCCCGTGCCAACGGCCGTGCCGCCTTGCGCGAGCGCGCGCAAGCGCGGCAACACGCCGCGCAAACGCTCGGCTCCGTGGTCGACCTGCGTGCGCCAGCCCGAGAGCTCCTGCGCGAGGGTCAAGGGCATCGCATCCATGAGGTGGGTGCGCCCGGTTTTGACCGTCGCGCCGAGTGCCGCGATTCTCGATCGCAGCGCCTCGCTCAAATGCGCGAGCGCCGGCAGCAATCGTTCACTCAAACCCAATGCGGCGGCCACGTGAATCGCGGTTGGAAACACGTCGTTGCTGCTCTGGCCGCGATTGACGTCGTCATTGGGGTGCACAGCGTATCCGACGATGCGCGAGGCGAGCGTCGCGATCACCTCGTTGGCATTCATGTTGCTGCTGGTACCGGAACCGGTCTGAAATACATCGACTGGAAATTCGCCGTCATGGCGTCCTTCGGCGACCGCGTTCGCCGCAGCCTGAATCGCCGTGACGAGCGGCGCCGGCAGGGCTCCGAGTTCGCCGTTCGCGGCCGCCGCGCAGTACTTGATGAGCCCGAGCGCGCGGATGAATTCGCGCGGCAGGCGCAGCCCGCTCGGCGGAAAGTTTTGGATCGCTCGCTGGGTTGCGGCGCCCCAAAGCGCGGCGCTCGGCACCTCGACGACCCCAAGGCTGTCGGACTCCAAGCGAAAGCTCGCGCTCGTCATGGCCACTCTGCAAGTCGATTACGGTAATATTCGATTATTCTAACACTTACGCCGCCGCACCCCATGTCCAACGCTCATATCGACGCTCTTTCGCCCCTCGACGGCCGGTACGCGGCCAAACTCGGCGTGCTGCGCGATCTGTTCAGCGAGGCGGGCCTCATGCGCGAGCGCACCCGCGTCGAATGCGCCTGGCTGCTGTGCTTGAGCGAGGGGCCGGCGCGAGCCGCGCTCGCCGATCTGCCGGCGGCGGCGCTCGAATGGCTGCGGCGCATCGCCGCCGATCCGGCCGCGACCGACGTCGCGGCCATCAAGGCGATCGAGCGGCGCACCAATCACGATGTCAAAGCCGTCGAGTATTGGCTGCGCGGCGAGCTGCAGGCGCGCGGCGCGACGCCGGCGCAGCTCGAATGGGTGCATTTCGGCTGCACCTCCGAGGACATCAACAATCTCGCGTATGCGCTCATGCTCGAGGCCGCGCGCGCGCGCGTTGTGCTTCCGGCGCTCGAGCGGCTGCGTGCGCGGCTCGATGCGCTCGCCGCGCAGCACGCGGATGTCGGCATGCTCGGCCGCACGCACGGTCAGACCGCGACGCCGACCACCGTCGGCAAGGAGTTCGCGAATTTCGCGGCACGCCTCGAAAGCCAGTCGAAGCGCATCGCGCAAGTCACGATCCTCGGCAAGATGAACGGCGCGGTCGGCAATTTCAACGCGCATATGGCCGCATTGCCGGACGTCGATTGGCGCTCGCTCAGCGAGCGCTTCGTGCGCTCGCTCGGTCTCGAATCGAATCCCTTGACGACTCAGATCGAGCCGCACGACTGGATCGCGGAGTATTGCCACGCGCTGCTGCGCGCCGACACGGTGCTCATCGATTTGGCGCGCGACCTTTGGAGCTACATCTCGCTCGGCTATTTCAAGCAGCGGCTCGTCGAGGGCGAGGTCGGCTCCTCGACGATGCCGCACAAGGTCAACCCCATCGATTTCGAGAATGCCGAGGGCAATCTCGGACTCGCGAACGCGCTGCTCGCGCACTTCGCCGAGAAGCTGCCGATTTCGCGCTGGCAGCGCGATCTCACCGACTCGACGGTGCTGCGAAACATGGGCGTCTCGATCGGGCATGCGCTGCTCGCCTACTTGTCGCTGATGCAGGGCCTAGAGAAGATCGAGCTCGACTCGGTGCGGGTGCGCGAGGATCTGGACCGCGCCTGGGAGGTGCTCGGCGAAGCGGTGCAGACGGTGATGCGCGCCCACGGGTTGCCGGACGCATATGACCGTTTGAAGACATTCACCCGGGGACGGGCGATTGACCGCGCCGCGATGCATGAATTCATTGCGACGCTCGACTTGCCGGCCGAGGAGAAGGCCCGGCTGATGCGCCTGGAGCCCGCAAATTACTTGGGTTTAGCACCCACCTTGGCGCGTCGGGGAATCTAAACCGTGACGCAGTTGGCACGAGCAGCCGCGCCTCAAACGGTAGGATGGCCTCCAAAGCATTCGGATCAGGGCGAGCGCCCGTGCATCTCCAACGAGGCTGAAGCGATATGGCGGGAAGTGCGGACGAACCAAGAAGGCCGGTCATGGATAATGGTCCCGCGGTGGGCGGCGACTTATCCACCGGCACCCGCACGATCTTAAGCACGATGCCCGAGGTCCGCGACGCCAGCCTCAAGGTCGCGAAGTCGGCCCAGCGGCTGCTCTCGATCTTCACCCCCGATTTGGAGCCCCTGATATACGGCGAGGAACCGTTCCTCGAGGCCATCAAACGGCTCGTGCTCGCGCGGTCCTACGCCAAGGTGCGCGTGCTGCTCGCGGACCCATCGCGCGCAATGGTCGACAATAACCGCTTTCTCGCGCTCGCCCGGCGCCTCACGAGCTGCATCGACCTGCGCTCGATGAGTCCCGAGTATCCGGCGAGCGCCGGCGCCTTCATCATCGCCGACGACAAGGCGCTCGTGTATCGGCTGCAAATCGATCGCTGGGACGGCATCTCCGACATGAACGACCCTGCCGTCGTACGCCGCTACCTGAACTTCTTCGACGAAGTCTGGAATACCAGCATGCAAGAGTCCCAGATGCGCCAGATGCTGATGTGAATGCCGCCGATCGGGCCCGCGCCGCTATAATCGGCGCATGTCCGATCCCCTTGCCCCAACGGGCGGCGCAGGTTCTGCCCGCTCCGAGATCCCCCAGGATTCCCGCGACCCCACGCACCAAGGCCGGGTGATCGTCGGCATTTCGGGCGGCGTCGATTCGGCGGTCGCCGCGTTGCTGCTGCTCGAAGCCGGACACGCGGTGCAGGGATTGTTCATGTCCAACTGGGAAGACGACGACGACTCCTATTGCACCACTGCCGAGGATTTCCAGGATGCGCGCCGAGTCTGCGATAAGCTCGGAATTGCGCTGCATCGCGTGAGCTTCGCGGCCGAATACCGCGAACGCGTGTTCAGTCATTTCCTGCGCGAATACACCGCCGGCCGCACGCCGAACCCGGACGTGCTGTGCAACCGCGAGATCAAATTCGGCGTCTGCCTCGACTACATGCAGCGGCTCGGCGCCGCGTGGATTGCGACCGGCCACTATGCCCGGGTGCTGCACGGAGTCGGCGCGCCGCAATTGCTCAAGGCCACCGACCCGGCCAAGGACCAGAGCTATTTCCTGCACGGCGTGTCGCCCCAGGCGCTCTCGCGCACGCTGTTCCCGATCGGCGAGCTCAGCAAGCAGGAGGTACGCCGGCGCGCCCATGCGGCAGGCCTGCCGGTCTTCGACAAGCCCGACAGCACCGGTATCTGCTTCATCGGCGAGCGGCCGTTTGCCGACTTTCTCGCGCGCTATGTGCGCGCCGCGCCGGGCCCCATCGAAACGGCTGCGGGCGAGCTCGTCGGCGAGCACCGCGGACTCGCGTTCTACACGCTCGGCCAGCGCGCCGGCCTCAAGATCGGCGGACGCGCGGGCGCCGCGGCCGCGCCCTGGTATGTCGCCGACAAGGACCTTGCCCGCAATGCGTTGATCGTGGTTCAGCGTCCGGATCATCCGCTGCTGCTGTCGTCGGCGTTCGAGGTTGCCGAGATCCACTGGCTCGAGCCGCCGCCCGGAGCTGAGTTCGAGTGCTGCGTCAAGACGCGCTACCGGCAGCGGGACCTCGCCTGCCGGGTCGAGGCCGGCGCCGGCGCGGGCGGCGTGCGCGTCGCGCTCACGGAGCCGGCGCGCGCCGTGACCCCGGGACAGTACGCGGTGTTCTATCGCGGCGATCAGTGTCTCGGCGGCGGCGTCATCGCGCGTCGCTTTCCTGCGACTCTTGCGCCGACGGCGCCGAGCACGCCGAATCCCTTGGCAATCGCTTATACTTGAGACCTTTCCGCGGAGAGCTTCATGACCAACAGCTACCATGCTCGATCGACGCTTGCGGTCGGCGCCCATCAGTATGAGATTTTGAGCCTGGCGGCGCTCGCGGACCCGCGAGTCGATCGCCTGCCGTTCTCGCTGAAGATCCTGCTCGAGAATTTGCTGCGCTTCGAGGATGGCGTCAACGTGACGCGCAACGACATCGAGGCGCTGCTCAATTGGGACCCGCAGGGTGCTCCGCAACATGAAATCGCGTTCACGCCGGCGCGCGTGATCATGCAGGACTTCACCGGAGTCCCCTGCATCGTCGATCTGGCCGCGATGCGCGAGGCGATCGTACGGCTCGGCGGCGATCCGCAGCGCGTCAATCCGCTCGCACCCGCCGAACTCGTGATCGACCACTCGGTGCAAGTCGACGAGTATGGAACCGCCGACTCGCTGAAGCGCAACAACGAAATCGAATTCAGCCGCAACGGCGAGCGCTACATGTTCCTGCGGTGGGGCCAAACCGCCTTCAGCAATTTCAAGGTCGTGCCGCCCAACACCGGCATCGTCCACCAGGTCAACATCGAGCGCCTCGCCCGCGTCGTGTTCTCCGACACTTCGAAGAAAGTGGCCGTCGCCTATCCGGATACGCTGGTCGGCACCGACTCGCACACGACGATGGTCAACGGACTCGGCGTGCTGGGGTGGGGAGTCGGCGGCATCGAGGCCGAGGCCGCGATGCTCGGTCAGCCGGTGACGATGCTGATCCCGCAGGTGATCGGCTTCAAGCTCACGGGCAGCTTGCCGGCCGGCACGACCGCGACCGATCTCGTGCTCACGGTCACGGAGATCCTGCGCAAGCAGGGCGTCGTCGACAAGTTCGTCGAGTTCTTCGGCGACGGGCTCAAGGGCTTGCCGCTCGCGGATCGCGCAACGATCGCGAACATGTCGCCGGAGTTCGGCTCGACCTGCGCGATCTTCCCGATCGACGAGGAAACCATCCGGTATCTCGAGCTCACGGGCCGCAGCGCCGATCAGATCGCGCTCGTCGAGGCCTACGCGCGCGCCCAGGGACTGTGGCGCATCGACGGCCCGACCAGTGCCCAGTATACGGAGATCGTGAGCCTCGACCTCGCGACCGTCGAGCCGTCGATTGCGGGCCCCAAGCGCCCGCAGGACCGCATTGCGCTGCGCGGCGCGAAGGCCGCCTACCGCCACAGCGTCAAGAAGATGGCCGACGAACGCGCGCAAAAGAATCCGCAGGCGAGCGGCAAGGCGCCGGCCGTGGTCGGCGGCAGGAGCTTCGATGTCGAGGACGGCGCGGTGCTGATCGCGGCCATCACGAGCTGCACGAACACCTCGAATCCCGCAGTGCTGGTGGCCGCCGGGTTGCTCGCGCGCAATGCGCGCGCGCTGGGGCTGACGGCGAAGCCCTGGGTCAAGACCTCGCTCGCGCCCGGATCGCGCGTCGTCACCGACTATTTGCAGAAAGCGGGATTGCTCGCCGACCTCGAGGCATTGGGCTTCTACACGGTCGGCTATGGTTGCACGACCTGCATCGGCAATTCTGGACCCTTGAAGCCCGAGATCTCCGATGCGGTCAAGGCCGGCGACGTCATCGCCTGCTCGGTGCTTTCCGGCAATCGCAACTTCGAAGGCCGCGTGCATCCGGAAGTCAAAATGAACTTCCTCGCGTCGCCGCCGCTCGTGGTCGCGTATGCCTTGGCGGGCAGCCTCGATGTCGACATCACAACCGAAGCGCTCGGCGCGGGTACCGACGGCAAGCCGGTCTATTTGCGCGACATTTGGCCGAGCGGCCAAGACGTCGCGGAGGCGGTCACCGCCTCGGTCGATTCCGCGATGTTCACCAAAGGCTACGCCAACGTGTTCAAGGGCGACGCCAACTGGAGCGAGATCAAGACGCCCGCGGGCAAGATCTATGCATGGGACGGCAAATCGACCTACGTCAAGAATCCGCCCTACTTCGACGGCATGACGATGACGCCGGCACCGGTCGGTGACATCCAGGGCGCGCGGGCGCTCGCCGTGCTCGGCGATTCGGTGACGACCGACCACATCTCCCCGGCCGGCAATATTTCAAAATCGAGCCCGGCGGCGAAATACCTCGTCTCGCAGGGCGTGCAGCCCGCGGATTTCAATTCCTACGGCGCGCGGCGCGGCAATCATGAGGTCATGATGCGCGGCACGTTCGCGAACATCCGGCTGCGCAATCTGTTGCTGCCGGGCACCGAGGGCGGCATCACGGTGCACATTCCGAGCGGCGACCAGATGTCGATTTTCGACGCTTCGGTACGCTACAAGGCCGCGGGGACCCCGCTCGTGATTCTGGCCGGCAAGGAGTACGGAACCGGCAGCTCGCGCGACTGGGCCGCGAAAGGCACGATGCTGCTCGGGGTCAAGGCGGTGATCGCGGAGAGTTTCGAGCGCATCCACCGCTCCAACCTCATCGGCATGGGCGTGCTGCCGCTGCAGTATCAAGACGGGCAAAACGCGCAGAGCCTCGGTCTGACCGGCCGGGAGACGTTTGCGATCGCGGGCCTCGATCGAGGCGCAGCCAAGGTCGTTTCGGTGATCGCGACCGCCGACGACGGCAAGATCACGGCCTTCAAGGCGCGCCTGCGCATCGACACGCCGAAGGAACTCGATTACTACCAGCACGGCGGCATCCTGCACTACGTGCTGCGCCAGCTCGCGCTCGCCGGCAAGGCCGCCTGACCCGGCGGCGGCGGACC
Source organism: uncultured Gammaproteobacteria bacterium (assembly GCA_963782845.1). Classification (GTDB taxonomy): domain Bacteria; phylum Pseudomonadota; class Gammaproteobacteria; order Steroidobacterales; family Steroidobacteraceae; genus Bog-1198. Next base: position 15,091 of record CAWALM010000011.1, read on the forward strand.
CGCTCCTACGGCGCGGCTGCGGGGATGCTGCCCGCTTCCACGAGCACCATGGACGCCGGATTCAGATGCGATTTGATCGCGGCATTGACCTCGGCCAAGCTCAAGGCGTCGACGGCCGTCGGATAGCGATCGAGCCAGCTGAGATCGTAACCGCGCTGGATCGTCGCGAGGATCGTGTTGGCGACCCCGCTGGTCGTCGCGAGACTCACATGATAGCCCCCGATCATGCCCTGCTTGCGCAGATTGAGTTCCCGCTCGGTGATCCCGTCCTTCCACCAGGTCTGCAGCTCGCGACGGCTCGATGCGATGCCCTTGTCGAGTAGTTTGGGCGCAAAGGTCGCAGTGAGCTCCCAGGCGCCGCCCGTGAGCGTATCTTCCGTGACGCCGGCACCGATATCGTAGGTCAGGCCCTCCTTGTCGCGCACCGTCGACATCAGGCGGCCCGTGAAGCCGTGCCCCAAGGCAGCGGTTCCGACCCGCAGCGCGAGCGCGTCGGGGTCCTTGTAGCGTAGACCGGTCGCCTGCCCGAGGATCACCGAAACGCTGGGCTTCTCTTCGAGCGGCACCTTGAGGTCGCGGGCGGCCTGCACAGGTTCGCCGGGCGCAGCGAGATAGTCGTGACCGCCGCTCCAACCCGCAAATGCCTTGGCGACTTCCGCGGCCGCGTTCGCATCGGAAACGTCGCCCGCGAGCACCAGCGTGAAGTGCGCGGGGCCGTAGTACTTCGCATGGAACGACTTGACCTCGTCGAGCGTCGCGGACTTGGCCGCGGCCAGGAATTCCTCGAGGCTGTGCGGACGATTGGGATTACCCGGCGGAAAAATCGCGCGCGCGAACGCTTCCTGCGAGCGCGCCTCGGTGCTTTGCAGCGACGACTCCAGCATGCCGGCGAATTGCTGCTTGGCCTTCGCGAATTCCTGCGCCGTGAGCGCCGGTGTGCGCAATTCCGCGGCGATGATGCCGATCACGAGCGGCAAATCCTTCTTTAGGCATTTCGCGCGGACTTCGAGGGACTGCGTGCCGACGCCGAACGAGATCTCGGCGCCGACGCTCTCGAGCTGCTGGGCGATCGCGAACTGGTCCTGCGCGCGCGTGCCGCGGTCGAGCATCATGCCCGTCAAGGTCGGAACCGCCGCGTTGCCGCTGCCGGCGAACGCATCGCCCGCGGGCAGCGCGCCGTGAATGACGATGACGTCCTTGACGCCGGTCGCATAGGTGATCAAGTCGATGCCGGCGACCGGCGATCTTTGCGAGTGCTCGGCCATATCGGCCGAAGCGGACATTGCCGCGAACAGCAAACCGATCAAGACCTGAATTCTGATCACGGGCCGTGCTCCGCCTGGGTTGTGGCCGGGACGAACCAGCCGGTCGTACTCTGATCCTCGTCGAAATATTTCTTTGCGACGCGCTGAACGTCCGCCGGCGTCACCCGCTCGACCTGCGCCGGAAAGCTCGAATACAGCGTCCAATCCCCGACCGCGATCCACTCGTTGAGTTCGCTCGCGACCGCCGCGGTGCCGTCGCGCCGGTAGGCGTCGGCTGCGAGATACTGCTGTTTGACGCGGTCGATCTCGGCCGGCGTGACGCCCTCGGTCTTGATCTTGCCGATCTCGGCGAGCAGCGCCTTTTCGACCTGCTCATGGGAGGCGCCCGGTGCGAGCTGCGCGAACAGGGTGTGCAGCGACAGATCCCGGTGCAGGTCGGTGCCCGAGCCGGCGTTGAGCGCGAGCCCCTGATCGACGAGCGCGCGGTACAGGCGCGCGCTCTTGCCCGAACTCAATATCGCATCCAGCATCTCGAGCGCCGGCTGATCGGCATCGCGGCCGTTCGGCACCTTGTGAGCGATCAACACGGCGCCCAACTCTCCCGGGCGTTTGATCACGACGCGGCGTGCGCCGCGTTGCGCCGGCTCCTCGGTATAGATGTCGGGAATCGCGGCCGGTGAACGCGTATAGCCGCCGTAGTACTTGCGGATCAGCTGCAAGGTCGCCGCGGGATCGATGTCGCCGACCACGGTCACGGTCGCGTTGTTCGGCCAGTAGAAGGTGTCGTAGAAAGCGCGCAGCTTCTCGATCGGCACGTGCTCGATGTCGCTGAGCCAGCCGATCGTCGGGTGATGGTACGGCAGTGCGACGTACGCCGCCGCGGTCACCGCTTCCATCGAGCACCTCGTCGGGATCGTTCTTGCCGCGCTCGTATTCATTGCGCACGACGGTCATTTCCGCCTGCCGATCGGCCTCTCGCAACAGCAGGCGGCGCATGCGATCCGCTTCGATCGCGATGTAGCCCTCGAGACTTTCGCGCCCGACGGTCGCAAAATAGGTGGTCCGATCGACCGAGGTATTGGCGTTGTATTGGCCGCCGATGCGCTCGAGATACTGCTTGACGCTGTTGCCCTTGGCGTCGTTGTATCCCTCGCTGCCCTTGAACATCATGTGTTCGAGGATGTGGGTCGCGCCCGTCGTTCCGGTGACCTCATTGCGCGAGCCGACGCGGTAGGTCACCTCGAATGTGACGACCGGCGCCGAGTGGTCGGCCGCGAGCAGGATGTCGAGCCCATTGTCGGCAAGCCGGTATTCGTCGATGCCGCCGACCGACTTCACGAACTCGACGCCGCCGACGGTCGCGTGCGGCGCCGCGGGCGCAGCGGCGCCGGCGGGCTGCCGCGCCGCGGGCGGCTGAGCGCAGAGCGAGCGCCAGCACACGATCACGAGCAGGCTGACGCGACGCAAAGCTCGAGCGGCGAGACGGCCCAATCGGCGTTTCGACAGCATAAGCGACTCCTAGGAACTCAGGCGCGCAAAACTAGCATAGCTGCGACTCAGATCGCAGCCCTTTCCGCCTCATGGGTCCAGACTTTGAACCCTTGAGAGGTTCGGACCAAAGGTCATCGTCATCGCGACATCCACCGCGTCGCGGCCACGAGCGATCAAGATGCGGCCGATGCGCCGCTGATTGTTGCGCGGATCGAAGACGTGCCATTGACCGCCGAGATACGCCTCGAACCAGCCCGCGAAGTCCATCGGCGCATGCTGCGCGGGCACGCCGATGTCGCCGAGATAGCCGGTGCAGTAGCGTGCGGGTATGTTCAGGCAGCGGCACAGCGCGATCGCTAGATGCGCGTAGTCGCGGCAAACTCCGCGGCGCTCCGCGAACACTTCCGCGGCCGTCTTGGTCGGCCGTGCCGCGAGATAATCAAAGGCGATGTGCGTATGCACGTAGTCACAAATCGCCTGGACGCGCGACCAGCCGGGCGCCACGCCGCCGAAGAGCGCCCAGGCCGTGGCGGCCAGATGTTCCGTTTCACAATAGCGGCTCGCCAGTAGATACACCAAGGAGTCGTCCGGCAAGGATTCGACCGCGTGTTCCGCCGCGTAAGGAAACGCCGGCTCCGCGAGGCCGCCGTCGCTGATCAGCCCATCGGCGAAGATTCGAAAGTTGCCTTGCGGTGCGACCAAACGCGTGCACCAGTTGCCGGTGCCGTCTCGATACATCCGGGAGTCCACGAGCGGCTCTGTGAGGATGCGGTCGGCGCGCACCAAGTCGGCCGCACGCGAATAGTGGACGTTCAAATTGAGGATCATCGGCGTGGGCTGCGGCAGCTCGTAGAGCAGTTCATAGCCGATTTGTATGAGCATCGTGTGTTGCATCCCATTGAGGGCTGCGCGTAGGACCGGCGCGCAGCCTCACTATGCGCCCATCGGGCGCCTCGATAAAGCCGCGCGCGGGGAAGAGCCGCCGGGCCGAGTTGCTACGATTCGCCGGCCTCCGGCCGCGAGGCGCTTGCCGCACGAAGCCGCGTCAGCCCCAAGATGGCACGGCAGAACGGCGCCTCGACGCCGAGCCGCTCGGCGATCTCGACGACGGCGCCGAGCTGCGGCTCGACCTCGAGCGTCCGGCCGGCTTCCAGATCCGCAAGCATCGAGGTCTTGAAATCGCCGAGCCGCCGTGTGACCTCGATGCGCTCGGCGGCACTCATCGTGCCCGCGAGGCCCAGCAGCTCGCCGCACTCGCGCATCTCCTGCATCATCCGCAGGCACAGCTCGCGAACCTCCGGATCGGCGAGCATCCCCGCCGTGCCCGATGCGGTCAGCGCGCTCAGCGAATTCATGTTCATGTTGCCCCAGAGTTTCGACCAGATTTCCTGCCGGATCGACGCGGAGACGATGGCGTTGATGCCGCCGGCGCGCAACGCCGCCGCGATCTCGAGCACGCGCTGATCGGAGCGGCCGTCGGGCGCGCCGAGTATCAGGCGATCGGCGGCCACGAGTTGCACCTGCGCGGGCGCGAGCACGCGCGCACTCGCGTGCACGACGGAGCCCACGGCGCGCGCCTGCGGAAAACTCTCTGCCTGCGATCCGGTCGGATCGACGCAGCGCAGGCGCTCATTGCAGAGCGGACCCGGAAAATCCTCGAAGAACCACCACGGAATGCCGTTGGTCGCGCTCACGAGCGTGGTCTCGCCGCCCATCAGCGGCCGCAGCGACGGCGCGAGCGCCGGCAAGGCATGCGCCTTGACCGCGAGAAACACGTAATCCTGCGGCCCGAGCTCGATCGCCGATCCGGCGGCCGGAGTGCATCGGCGCACCAAGCCGTCACGCTCTACCTGCAGACCGCCGCTGCGCAGCGCCGCAGCGTCGCGCCGCGGGCGAGCATCGAGACGCGCCACCCGGCCCGATCGAGCGCGTCCGCGAGCCACGCACCAATCGCACCCGCGCCGACGATTGCCGCTGAAACCATGGATTATCTCTCCAAACCGCAGGTCTCGCCTTTGGTACCCTGTCTCAATATGACAGACTCCGACCAGCCGGCACTAGCGGTCTTCGACCTCGACGGGACCTTGACTTGGCACGATACGCTCTGGCGTTTCTCGCGGGTTTCGTGGCCCGCAAGCCCGCGAAGCTGCGGCAGTTGTGGCGCCTGCCGGGCGCGCTGCTCGCATTCCTGTTCGGCGGCTTCGACCGCGGATTGCTGAAATCGCGCGTGATCCAGATCGTCATGCAAGGTGAGCCGAAGAGCGCAATCGACGCCTGGGCCGATGTCTTCGTCGAGTCGATGCAGGCGCGCGGCTTGTTTCGCCAGGCCGGACTTGCGATCTTGGAGTCGCATCGCCGCGCCGGCGACCGGCTGATTCTGATGTCGGCGAGTCCGGACCTCTACGTGCCGCGCATCGGCCGCCTGCTCGGCTTCGAGCTGACGTTGTGCACCGAGATCGCGTGGCGCCAGGCGCTGCCCGAGGACCGCCTCGACGGCGCGCTCGCGAGCCCGAATCTGCGCGGCGAAGAGAAGCTGCGCTGTCTCGAATGGCTGCGCAGCCGCTATCCGGGGTCCGCGGTCTTCGCCTACGGCAACAGCAGCTCCGACCTTCCGCATCTACGGATTGCCGAGCGCCCGATGCTCGTCAACGGCAATTCGAGCGCGCGGCGCCAAGCGGCGCAGCTGCGCATCCCGGTCGGCGCTTGGCTTTGATGACCGGCGCGGGCTCAGCGCTGCACGGCTTGCAGGGACTGATGCAGCTTGACCAGCAGCCGCTCGGTGGTCTCCCAATCGATGCAGGGATCGGTGATCGATATGCCGTACTCGAGCGTTGATAGATCCTTGGGGATCGGCTGGTTGCCGCCCCGCAAATGGCTCTCGAGCATCAGGCCGACGATCGAGCGGTTGCCGTCGGTGATCTGCGCGACGCAGTTCTCGGCGACCAGCGGCTGGAGCCCCGCGTCCTTGTTGGAATTGCCGTGGCTGCAGTCGACGACGATGTTCGCGGGCAGCTGCGCGGCGCTGAGCTCGCGCTCGGCCACGGCGATGCTGACCGCGTCATAATTGGAGCGGCCGCCGCCGCCGCGCAGCACGAGATGCGCGTGAGCATTGCCGCGCGTGCGGAATACTGCGGACTGGCCCTGTTGTGTGATTCCAAGAAAATGATGCGGCCGGCGCACCGACTGCAGCGCATTGATCGACGTCGCGAGGCTGCCGTCGGTGCCGTTCTTGAAGCCCACCGGACTCGACAATCCGCTCGCCATTTCGCGGTGGGTCTGAGACTCCGTCGTGCGGGCGCCGATCGCCGTCCAGGTGATCAGCTCCGAGAGGTACTGCGGCATGATCGGGTCGAGCGCCTCGGTGCCGGCCGGCAGGCCGAGTTCCGCGATGTACAGCAGCAGTTCGCGCGCCAGCAGAATGCCCTTCTCGATGTGAAACGAATCGTCCATGTCCGGGTCGTTGATGAGCCCTTTCCAACCGACGGTCGTGCGCGGCTTCTCGAAGTACACGCGCATCACGGGGAAAATCGTCGATTCGATGCGCGAGCACAAGTCCCGCAGCCGATTTGCGTACTCGCGCGCCGCGACCACGTCGTGAATCGAACAGGGCCCGACGACGACGAACAGGCGCGGATCGGCTCGCTCGAGGATCGAGCGCACGACCTGGCGCGACTTGAGCACCGTGTTCGCTGCGCGCTGGGTGAGCGGCAGCCGCCGCTTGACTTCCTCGGGCGTCGCCAGCAAATCGCTGGAGACGACATTGACGTTCTGCAATTGATCTTGAATGTTTACCACGATCGACCTACATGGATGTTCGGATGGTCCAGAGCTCCGGGAAGAACCTCAGCTCGAGCGCTTTGGTCAAATACGACACGCCGCTCGTGCCGCCTGTTCCGCGCTTGAAGCCGATGATCCTCTCGACGGTCTTCACGTGCGCGAAGCGCCACAGCTGAAACTTGTAGTCGAGGTCGACCAGGTGCTCGGCCAGCTGGTAGAGATCCCACTCCTTTTCGGCGTTGTGGTAGACACTGAGCCATGCCGCGGCGACCTGCTTGCTCGCCTGATACGGCAGTGTGTAGTCGCGGTCGATCGCTTGCGGCGGCAAATCGAACCCGCGGCGGCTCAGCAAGCGCAGCACCTCGTCGTAGAGGCTCGGGGAGCGCAGCGCGAGGTCGAGGTGCGCGTAGATGAGCGGATCGTTGCGAAATACCTTGATCATGTCGGCATTCTTGTTGCCGATCGTGAACTCGAGCATCCGGTACTGCCACGACTGGAAGCCCGAGGATTTGCCGAGCGCGTTGCGGAACGCGGAGTAATCGGACGGCGTGATCGTCGCGAGCACATCCCAGGACTGCAACAGCTGATGCTGGATCGTCGAGACCCGCGCGAGCATCTTGAACGTCGGCCCGAGGTCGTCGCGCCGAACGCAGGCGACCGTCGCCGATAGCTCGTGCAGGCATAGCTTCATCCAAAGCTCGGACACCTGGTGAATCATGATGAACAGCATTTCGTCGTGCTGATACGAAATGGGGTGCTGCGAGTCGAGCAAGCGATCGAGATGCAGGTACTGCCCGTAGCTCAAAGACTCGGTCAGGTCCCAATAGACCCCCTCGTCGGTCAGGTCGACGAAGGGCTTCACCGGAGGCGTTGGATCGCTCATCCTTCAGGTCCGGAAGACCCACTCCGGCACCGTGCGCCATCCCGCCAACAGCTCGCGATCGAGGCGCTGGAAATCCGGCTCGAGCTGCTCCACGAGATGCCAAAATTTGCGCGAATGGTTCATGTGCCGGGTATGTGCGAGCTCGTGCACGCACAGGTAGCGCACGACCTCGGCGCGTTGAAACAACAGCGCGCAGTTCAAGCTCACGGTGCCGCGCGTCGAGCAGCTTCCCCAGCGCGTGCGCTGGCAGCGGATCGAGATGCGCGCGATCGGCATCTCGAAGACGGCAGCGAGTTCGAGCAGCGGCGGCGCGAGGCGCTCCGCTGCGCACTTCTTGAGCCAGCGGCGCAGCAGCAGGCGCGCATCGCGGTCGGTGGGCGCGGTCAGCAGCACGCGCTGCTGCTGCTGCCGCAGTGAACGCGGCGCGCCCGCCCGCCAATCGATCTCGAAACGCTCGCCGGTCATTTGAAACTCGATCGCAGCAGGGACCGGGTCGGAGGCCTGCACGTGGCTCTGCATTGCCGCGACCTTGCGATCGATCCACGGCGTGAAACGCTGTACGAAGTCCCGGACCGATTTCGCGCTCACGCCCTCGGGCACGACGATCTCGACGCGGCCGCCCACGTGCACACGCGCGGTCAGCCGGCGCGCGCGCGTGCTCACGCGCACCGCAAACGCATCGTTCGGACTACGCGCCTCAAACAGAGACAATTGTGTTCCGTGAATTTTCACGCCGAGCCCGGACGTTGCCGAATGAGGATCGGAATAATACCAGGTTAGAGGCGCCAGTCGGATGGGCGCGGCGGTGCGGATTATGTGCGATTCAATGCTGCGTGAGAGCCGCAAGCTGGCGCTGCGCCGCCTTGAAATCCGGCGCCGCAATCAGCGATTTCTCGATCCAATTGCGTGCCGCGAGCACATCACCGCGGCGCAGGTATTGGCGGCCGAGCGCGAGGTAGGCGTCGGCGTGTCCCCAGCCCGGCGCGTCCAGATTGGTCGCCGAGGTTTCGTCGAAGCGCTGCGCGGCCAGCTGCAGCTCGGCGAACGCCTGGGCGCTCTCCGGCGATCCGGGCTTCGCGCGCTCAAGGTCGTTGGTCGCCCGCAGCAGCAGCACGCGGGGATTGCGGGCAGCGAGCTTGGACGCGGTGGAGAGCCGGTCGGCGGCCTTGCTGCGCAGGATCACGCCCTCGACCTTGCGGAATTTCGCGAGGTCCTCGAGGCAGGCCGAGGAGAGCACGAGCGCTTCGACCGAACGGGAGTCGTGGTCGAGCAGCTTCGAGACCTGCTCGGCGCAATCGGCGAGCGCGGCCTCGGCCTGGCGGCGATGCGCATCGCCCAGCAGCTGCGCGAGACGATAATCCGCATGCGCGAGGTGGTAGCGCAGCGCCAGATCGGCGCCGTTGGCCTTGACATCGGTCGAGAGCGACTGCACCAGGTCGGTCATCTGATTGAGATCCTCGGTCTCGTATGCGTAGAGGATCTGAGCCTGGATGTCGCCGCCCATTTGGGCGAGGCACGGCAGCGCGAGCGCGACACTCGCCAACAAGGCGATGCCACGTGGAATCAGACGAGTTAGTCCCTGCAAGCGGCGGATCCCGATTACCATATGCAGCGTGACGATAGCACACTCCGGTGACCGGCCTTGACGATCGAATTCGTCGACATTGGATCGAATCTGACCCACGAAAGCTTCGGCGCGGACCGGGATGAGGTCCTCGAGCGGGCATTGCGCGCGGGCGTCGTCCAGCAGCTCGTGACGGGAGCGGATCTCGCGAGTTCCCGCTCGGCCGCCGCCCTCGCTCGCGCCCATCCGGGCATGCTCGCCAGCACCGCGGGCGTGCATCCGCATCACGCGGCCGCGTACGAGCCGGCTTGCGCCGCGCTGTTTCGCGAACTCCTTGCCGGCTCCGAGACGGTCGCGGTCGGCGAGTGCGGGCTCGATTATTATCGGGATTTCTCGCCGCGTGCCGCGCAGCGTGCGGCGTTCGTCGCGCAGTTGGCGCTCGCGGTCGAGGTCGGCAAACCGGTGTTCTTGCATCAGCGCGACGCGCACGCGGACTTCGTCGCGATCCTCGGCGAGTTTTCGACGCGGCTTGCGGGCGGTGTCGCCCACTGCTTCACGGGTGGAATCCCCGAGTTGGAAGCCTATCTCGAACTCGGCCTCTCGATCGGCGTCACCGGCTGGATCTGCGACGAGCGGCGCGGCGGGAGCCTGCGCGAAGCCGCGCCGCGCATACCCGCCGAGCGGCTCATGCTCGAGACCGACGCGCCCTATCTGCTACCGCGGGATCTCGTGCCGGCGCCGAAATCACGGCGCAACGAGCCTGCGTATCTGCCGCATATCGCGCGCGTCGTCGCGGGCCTCCGTGGTGAATCGCTCGAAGCCTTGGGCCGCACGACGACCGCGAACGCGCGCCGCCTGTTTCGCCTATAGGCTCGTAACGCTGTGCGGGCTCGGCTGCAGCTGGGAGCGCAGGCGCGTCCAAACTTCGAGCAGCTTCGGGTACAGCGGCGAATTTTTCATCGAGGCATCGACGCGCGGGAATTCGACTTCGATGCTGTCGAGCATCAGCACCCACTTCGGCATGCCCTTCGTGAACTTGCCGAGATTCGAGAACAGCAAGCGGCCTTCGACCGGCGTCTCGCCGACGATCGCCTTGACCGCCGCGATTCGATCGTAGAGCGCGGGTTGGGGGTTGTCGAACGTGAAGCGGCGGCCGCGCGCCATCACGGTCCACTCGCTCATCTGATCGCCGCCGAAGATCAGGCCGGGCACGCGCCGCGCATCGAGGATCAGCACGCCCCGCGGCGTCAGCAGCAGATGATCGACGTGGAAATAGCCGCCCATGCCGTCCGGCACCTGGACTTGATGCGCCGTTTCGAACGCGATGTTCGCCAAGCGCGCCAGCAGTGCGCGGCGGCGCGCGCGCCGTCCATAGGCACGCGCCGCGACGACGGCGATGCCGACCACGAGCACCGCGGCCGCCCCGATTCCGATCCACTTCGAATCGATGGGCAGATCGTTCATGCGAGCGCGGCGGTGAGCGCCGCCAGGGTCGGCGCGACGTCGACGACCTGGCGCGGCAAGCGCAGCAAGCGCGCGAGGCTCGGCGGCACCTCGGGAGGCTTTCCGATCAAGGGCGCCACGATCTCGCTGAATTTCGCCGGATGGGCGGTGGCCACGACGACCCAGGGCCGATCGCGGCGCTGCGCCTCCGGGAGGCGGGCGTAGACTTCGGCAGCCGTGGCGGTATGCGGACACCAAATGCGACCAAAGCGCGCGAAATCCGCGCGTATGCGCGCGCGAATCGCCGCGTCATCGACGCTCACCGCGCAGAGTTGAGCGCGCATCGCGGGCAGATCCGGATACAGCGACTGCAGCCGCTCCATGTTGCTCGGATTTCCGACGTCCATCGCGGAGGCAAGCGTCGCAATGCTCGGCCGCGGCCGCCATTCGCCGCTCTCGAGGAAATCGGGAACGGTACGATTGAGGTTGTGCGCGAGCACGATGCGATCGATCGGACAGCCGATCGCGCGGGCCAACACGGCGGCAAAGGCGTTGCCCAAGTTGCCCGCGGGCACGATGTACGAGGCACGGGCGCCGCAGCGCCGGTGGATCGCGGCGCTCGAGGCTGCGTAATAGGTCATTTGCGGCAGCAAGCGGCCGATGTTGATGCTATTGGCGGAGCTGAACCGGTGCTTGGAGCGCAGATCGGCATCGAGGAACGCTTGCTTGACGAGTCGCTGACAGTCGTCGAATGTTCCGTCGATGCGCAGCGACAGCACGTTCCCCCCCAGCAGGTCAGCTGCTGCTCCTGCAGCGGGCTCACGAGCCCCTTCGGATAGAGGATCACGATCCGCACCCACGGGCGCCGGTGAAACGCCGCCGCTACCGCGCCGCCGGTGTCGCCCGAGGTCGCCACCAGTATCGTGAGCGGCAAGGCCGCCCCGCTCTCTAGCCGCTGCAGGCTCTCGGCGAGGAAGCGCGCGCCAAAATCCTTGAACGCGGCCGTCGGGCCATGATAGAGCTCGAGCGCGAACAGCGGATCGGCCGACCCCTCGACCGCGGTCGTCGGGGCTTCGAGGTCGAGAGCCGCATCGGCGATCGCCGCCAGCTGCGGCTCGAGCGCATCGCCCTCGAAAAAGCCGCGCAGCGCGACGCGCGCGATTCGTGGCAGGCGCGCGTTCGGCGCGAGGTCGCGGTTCGCGAGCGTCTGCTCGAGCGCGGCGAGTTCCGCGCTTGCGAGCTGCGGCAGCCGGCGCGGAACGTAGAGTCCGCCGTCCGGCGCGAGACCGCGCGCGATCGCCTCGCTGAGCGTGGCGGGCGGCGCCTCGGCGCGCGTGCTGACGTAGGCCGGCGCCGACATCAGGCCTTGACCACGCGGGCGCCGTAATTTTCGATCGAGGAAATCCAATGATCGGACTGCAACCCGTGCTGCGAGAAGGCGGCCGCCATCGCGCCGCGCACCGCCTCGGCGTATTGAATTTCCGACCAGGCAAACACCGTCGGTCCCGCGCCTGAAATCGAGCAGCCGAGCGCGCCGGCCGACATCGCGGCGCGCTTGACGTCCTTGAAACCGGGGATCAACTGATAGCGCTGCGGCTCGATGACGACATCGTCGAACGACTCGCGAATCATGTCCAAATCGTTCGAGTAGCAGCCGCTGATGAAGCCCGCGAGATTTGCGGTCTGCCAGACGAAATCCGAGCGCGTGACGTCGGTCTTGAGGATTGCGCGCGCCTCGCGTGTGCCCAAATGCATGTGCGGATGCACGAGCACGCAACGCAGCGACGCCGGGACCGGAATCTGCTTGACCCGCGGATGGTCGATGCCCACGGTCAGCACGAGTCCGCCGAACAAGCTCGGCGCGATGTTGTCGAGATGGGCCGAGCCGCTCGCGACGATCTCGCCCTCCATCGCGAACTTCAACAATCGCAGCCGCGGCAGCGGCTGCTCGAGCAGCGCATTGGCCGCAACCACCGCGGCGACCGCCGAGGCGGCCGAGCCGCCCATCCCGGACGAGAGCGGGATCCCCTTCTCGATGTCGAGCTCGAATCCGTACGACAAGCCGAGCGCCTCGTGCAGCGCCTGCACGGCGCGGCCCGCCGTGTTCTTCGGCGGGTCGACGGGGAGCTCGCCCGCAACGCCCGAAATCGAGCGGATGCGCACGAGCGGCTCCTCGATGCGCCGCAGGCGCACGCGGTCGCCGACCGCCTCGACCGTGTGCCCCAGGATATCGAAGCCGATCGCGACGTTGGCGACCGTGGCGGGAGCAAAGGCGGTGACGTCGGTGAGCACGGAAATCCCTTTGAAGCCAGGCTAGATATGAGCGCCGAGATAGGCCGAGAGGCGCAGCAAATCCGAGAATACACCGCCGGCCGTGACCTCGGGCCCCGCTCCCGGCCCCTGCACGATCAGGGGGTTGTCGCAGTAGCGGCGCGTTGCGAAGCGCACGACGTTGTCGGTGAGCGCAATGTTACCAAACGCATGCTTGGCATCGAGGCGCGTGAGGCCCACGGTCGCCTTGCCGGCGGAGTCGATGCGCCCGACGTAGCGCAAGACCTGCTGGTGCGAGCGCGCGTCGGCGAGCGTCCCCGCCATCGCGGCGTCGAATTCGGGCAGGCGCTTCATGAACTCCTCGATGCTGCAGTTGCGCAACGCCTCGGGAACCAGCCCTTCGACCTGCACGTCGGCGAGTTCGAGCGTCAGTCCCATTTCGCGCGCGAGAATGATGAGCTTGCGCGCGACGTCCGCGCCCGACAGGTCGTCGCGCGGATCGGGCTCGGTGTAGCCTTTTTGTTTCGCGACCGCGACGATTGCGGAAAACGGCTCGCGGCCGTCATAGACGTTGAATAAATACGCGAGTGTGCCCGAAAAAATACCCTCGATGCTCGTGATCTCGTCGCCGGTCTCGCGCAAATCGCGCAAGGTCTGAATGATCGGCAGCCCCGCCCCGACGGTCGCCTCGTATAGATAATGGGTACCCGCGTCGCGGCGCGCCGCCTGCAGCGAGCGGTAATACGGCATCGGACCGCTGTTGGCCTTCTTGTTCGGCGTCACGACGTGCAGACCGCGCGCGAGCCAGGCCTGATAATGCGACGCAATCACCGGGCTCGCCGTGCAATCGATGACGACGGTGTGCGGAATGTAGTCGCACTGGACATGATTGACGAATTTCTCCAGATCGAGCGGCTCGCCCGCTACCTTAAGCTGCTCGCTCCAGGAACCGAGATCGATTTCGGTTTCCGCGAGCAGCATGCGCTTCGAGGTCGCAATGGCGCGCACCCGCAAATCGACGTTGAGCCGCCGCAAGCGCTCGAGCTGACTCGCGATCTGCTCGAGCAGCACGCGACCCACGGTGCCGGGGCCGATCAGGCCGATCGAAAGGGTATTCGGCGACAAATAGAAGCCGGCGTGCACCGCACGCAACGCCTTCGCCGCGTTTTTGCCGTCGACGACGACCGAAATGTTGCGCTCCGAGGCGCCCTGCGCAATCGCCCGAACGTTGACGGCCGCGCGGCCGAGCGAATTGAACACCTGTGCCGCGATGCCGTGGGCGCCGGCCATGCCGTCGCCGACGACCGCCAGGATGCTCATGCCGAGTGCGAGCTCGACGCTCTGAATCTGCCCGTCGCGCAATTCCGTATCGAAGGCGCGGCGCACGGCCTCCTCGGCGCGCTCGGCCTGCGCCTGCGGAATCGCGAAGCAAATCGAATGCTCGGAGCTGCCCTGCGAGATCAAGATCACCGAAATTCCCGCGTCGCGCAGCGCGCCGAAGAGCCGATGCGCGGTTCCGGGCACGCCGATCATGCCCGCACCCTCGACGTTGATGAGCGCCACCGGGTCGATCGTCGTGATGCCTTTGACCTTGAGCGCCGAGGTCGGCCGCGCGCAGATCAAGGTGCCGGGCTTCGAAGGCGCAAAGGTGTTGCGGATGTAGATCGGAATGTCGCGCGCGACCGCCGGCTCCATCGTCTGCGGATGGATGACCTTGGCGCCGAAGTATGCGAGTTCCATCGCCTCGTTGTAGGAAAGCTGGTCGATGACCTGGGCATTCGGCACGAGCCGCGGATCGGCCGAGAGCACGCCGTCGACGTCGGTCCAGATGTGAATTTCGCGCGCATTGAGCAGAGCACCGAAGATCGAACCCGAGTAGTCGCTGCCGTTGCGGCCGAGCGTGGTTTGCAGTCCCTTGACCGTGGTTGCGATGAAGCCGGTGACCACGAGACGCCCGACGAAGTTATCGTCGACGAGCTTGCGCAACTGGGCTTCGCTCTCGGTCCATTGCACGGCGGGCCCGAGCGGACCCCATTCGACGACAATGACCTTGCGCGCATCGATCCAGCGGACCTCGCCGGCGACGCGCGCGCGCTCGCGCAGGTATGGAGCGAACAAACGCGTCGACCAGATCTCGCCGTAGCCCGCGATGACGTCGCGCAAGGAGTACGGAGCGGTGCGGATCAGGCGCACGGTCTGCAGCATGCCCGCGATATTGCGAACGTCGTGGTCGAGATCCGTCCCGTAGGCGGCTTGCGCTTGTTTCGAGACCAGCGCCGCCGCGAGCTCGATATGCCGTACGCGAACCGCCTCGAGCGCCGTCAAAAAGTCGCCGTCCGCTCGTTCCGCGAGCGTCACCAGCCCGAGCAGACTGTCGGTCACGCCGCGGCAGGCCGACAGCACGACCGCTTCCCGGGGATTCTGCGATGCCTCGACGATTTCCGCGACGCGCTTGAAGCAGCCCGCGTCTGCGACGCTCGAGCCGCCAAATTTATGTACGATCCATTTGTCCATGATTCACGCGCGCCGGTTTTACAACCGGCGTTCTGCGGCACTCCCAATTAAACCTAAGTGAATGAATTGCGGCGGGAAACCGTTCGATAACCGCGAACTTTAATCGGTCCGGCGGGAGCCAAGCAAGCAATTCCGCTAGACTTGACGACGTGAATCATACGCTGAGTGAAATTTGCAGATTTTTTCGTGCGGCCGAGCGCACCGCCCTGCCCCTCGTGCTCGCAAGCGTGCTGCGAACCGACGGCTCGACCTACAGCAAGGCCGGCGCACGCGTCTTGATCGCTGCCGACGGCCGCACCAGCGGCATGATCAGCGGCGGTTGCCTCGAAGCGGACCTGCGCGAGCGCGCGCTGCGCGTGCTCGCGCGCAAGCTCCCGGAGCGCGCTTGGTTCGATACGCGCGAGTCGGACGACCCAATATGGGGCCTCGGCATGGGCTGCGAAGGCGCGATGGACATCTGGCTGCAAGCTGAACTGCCCGAGGACGATTATCCGGTCATGCGCTATATGCAGCGCTGCCTCGAGAGCGAGCAGGCGGCAACGATTGCGACCGTCGTCGGCGGTCAGGCTACTGCGTCGGAACTCGGCATCCATGCTTTTCGCGGACACCCGGGCGGCACGGCGCTCGAGACGCGCCTCGCCGCGCTGCTCGTGGCCGCGGCGCCGCGCTGTGCCGAGCTCAGATCGCTTCAGGTGGGCGATCGAGCGCTCGAGGTATTGATCGGCACGGTCGACCTCGCGCCGAGCCTGCTGATCTGCGGCGGGGGCGCGGATGCGGTTCCGGTGCAGTCTTTCGCGGCGAGTTTGGGGTGGCGCGTGACGGTGTTCGATCACCGCCCTGCGTACGCGAGCGATTCGCATTTCCCGCTGGCCGCGCGCGTCATTTGTGCGCGGCCCGAGGAACTCCCGCAGCGCCTCGAACTGCCGCGATTCGATGCGGCAGTCGTCATGAGCCACAACCTCGTTGCCGACATCGCCTATTTGCGGGCGCTCGCGGCTCAGCCGCCGACCTACATCGGACTGCTCGGCCCACCGAACCGCCGCCAGCGGCTCATTGCGGAAGTCGGTGACGCTGTGCAGCACGTCGCCTCGCGCATTCACGGACCCGCGGGCCTCGACATCGGCGCCGGCAGTCCCGAAGGGATCGCGCTCGCAATCATCGCGCAAATCCATGCGGCGCTGGCGGGAAAGCCGGGCGGCCCGTTCGAACCCGTTACGACCGGCTAGGGCCGGGCGCGGGACTTCGATGCCCCATCGCGGCGCTTCGCGCCGCTGCCGGATTTGGGCAGTCCGCTATGCTGGGTCCGAAACGGCGTAGCCGCAGAGCGTCGAGGCGGCGCGGGCGCTCCCGGCACAGCGCGCCCGACCGAGCGGCTCCCAGGAAGGGGTTGGTATGCGGGAATCAGATGGTGCTTGCCGTTGCCGATCAGATCGGCGCGGCCCATGCGCTTGAGCGCATCGCGCAACACCGGCCAATTCTCCGGGTCGTGGTAGCGCAGAAACGCCTTGTGCAAGCGGCGCACCTTGATGCCTTTCGGTATCACGACCTCCTCGCTGCTCCGCGAGACGCGCCGCAATGGGTTCTTGCCGGAGTGATACATCGCGGTCGCCGTGGCCATCGGCGAGGGCAGGAAGGCCTGCACCTGGTCGGCGCGAAAGCCGTTCTGCTTCAGCCACAGCGCGAGTTCGAGCATGTCCTGATCGCGCGTGCCGGGATGCGCCGCGATGAAGTACGGGATCAGGTACTGCTCCTTGCCCGCCTCACGCGAGTACTTGTCGAACAGCTCCTTGAATTTGTAGTAGCTCCCGACGC
The DNA here is from genome assembly GCA_963782845.1 of uncultured Gammaproteobacteria bacterium. Lineage (GTDB taxonomy): Bacteria > Pseudomonadota > Gammaproteobacteria > Steroidobacterales > Steroidobacteraceae > Bog-1198. Next base: position 32,111 of record CAWALM010000011.1, read on the forward strand.
CCGGCTTCATCATTTTCGACAGCGGTCCGTCGCCGATCGCCTCGGGCGCGATTTTTAGATAGCCGCCGGTGTGGTGAGTCGCGAGCTCCTTGACGTATTCGGGCGACTCGATCGCGAGGTCATAGCGTACGCCCGAGGCGATCAGCACCTTCTTGACGCCCTTCAAGCTGCGCGCGCGCCGATAGAGTTTGATCAGCGGCGCGTGATCGGTGTCGAGATTCGGGCATACGGCCGGAAACACACACGAGGGCCGGCGGCAGGCCGACTCGATCGCGCTGCTCTTGCAATGCAGCCGATACATGTTCGCGGTCGGTCCTCCGAGGTCCGATATCACGCCGGTAAAACCGGGCACCCGATCTCGAATCGTCTCGATCTCGCGAATCACCGAGTCCTCGGAGCGGCTCTGGATGATGCGCCCCTCGTGTTCGGTGATCGAACAAAACGTGCAGCCGCCGAAACAGCCGCGCTGAATCGCGACCGAAAACCGGATCATGTGATAGGCGGGGATCTTCGCCTCGCCATACGAGGGATGCGGACGGCGCGCATACGGCAATTCGTAAATCGCATCCATCTCGGCGGTCGCAAGCGGGATCGGCGGCGGATTGAGCCAGACATCCTGCGAGCCGTGCCGCTGAACCAAGGCGCGCGCATTGCCGGGATTGGACTCGAGATGCAGGATTCGCGACGCATGCGCATAGAGCACCGCATCGCCTCTGACGCTCTCGAACGCCGGCAAGCGAATCACGCTGAGCGCCCGCTTATCGTTCGGAACCTTGCGGTAGAACTTGACGACGTTCTCGCGCGCCGTGCCGCTCGAGCCCGCGGCGACGCCCGCTGCACCCGGCGCCGGTGCGGCTGCGCCGAGTGTGCGCCTGCGGTCCTCCTCGGCGGCGTAGGGATCGACCGGTGGACTCAACGGTCCGGGCGTATCGAGTTCGGTCGAATCGATCTCGATCCAGTCCGCGGGAACTTCGCGCCGGATGAAGGCCGTGCCGCGCAGGTCGGTGAGCGCGCCGATCGGCTGCCCTAAATCGAGGCGCCGCGCGATCTCGACGATCTGCCGCTCGGCATTGCCGAACACCAAGAGGTCCGCCTTGGCGTCGACCAGCACCGAGCGGCGCACCTGCTCGGACCAGTAATCGAAATGCGCGATGCGCCGCAGACTCGCTTCGATGCCTCCGATGACGATCGGCGTCTGCCGGAACGCCTCGCGCACGCGCTGCGAATACACGATGACGCAGCGATCGGGACGGCGGCCGCCGTGGCCGCCGGGCGTGTAGGCATCGTCGCTGCGCACCCGCCGATCCGAGGTGTAGCGATTGACCATCGAATCCATGTTGCCGCCGGTCACGCCGAAGAACAGCCGCGGCTCGCCGAGCACTTCGAAGTCACGCGCGCTGCGCCAGTCGGGTTGCGCGATGATGCCGACGCGAAAGCCGGCGGCCTCGAGCACGCGTCCGATGATCGCCATGCCGAAACTCGGGTGATCGACGTAGGCATCGCCGGTCACGAGGATCACGTCGCACCGATCCCAGCCGAGCGCGTCCATTTCGGCGCGCGAGGTCGGCAGAAACGGCGCCGGCCGCAGGCCGGCGTGTTTCACGTCAACACTTGAAAACAAGGGCGAGGCGGTTTGCACGCCCGGGATTAGAGCGGATTATCGCAGTCGATACAACGAAATCCGGCTCATCCTCCGTCCAAGGGCAGATAAATCTGCGCATCTTCGCGCTGAATCAACAGCGCCACGCTGCGACCCGCTCGCGCCACTTCGCGCTTGAGCTCCGCGACCGAATTCACGGCGGCGCCGTTGACGCCCAACACGACATCGCCCGCCTCGACCCCGGCGGCGAGCGCCGGTCCCGTGACGTCCTCGACCACCAAGCGGCCGCGCGTGTGCAATTGCCGCTGCTCGTCGGGATCGAGCGGACGCAGCGCGAGCCCCAATTTGCCGCCGCCGTCTTCCGCACTGTTCTTCGCCGCAATCGCCGGCTCGTCCTCGAGCAGCACCGTGCGCACCTCGACATCGCTCTGCTTGCGATCGTGCCAGACGCCAAGATGCGCGGTCGTACCCGGCGGCAGCGCAGCAATCACTGACGGCAAATCGAGCGAGCGGTCGATCGGATGGCCGTTGACGCTCACGATCACATCGCCGGGCTGCAGGCCCGCCTTCTCGCCCGGGCTCTTCGGCTCGACGGCGCTGATCAAGGCGCCGTGCGGCGAACCCAGGCCAAAGGTCTGCGCGAGCTGCTGGTTGACCTCCTGGACCGCAACGCCGATGCGGCTGCGAGCGACCTTGCCGTTCTTGAGAAGCTGGTCTTTGACGTTGAGCGCCAAATCGATCGGAATCGAGAACGACATGCCCATATAGCCGCCCGAGCGGCTATAAATTTGTGCATTGATGCCGATCACCTGGCCGTCCATGTTGAACAGCGGTCCGCCGGAATTGCCGGGATTGATCGCCGCGTCGGTCTGAATGAACGGCACATAGTTCTCGTCGGGCAATGCGCGCGCCGTCGCGCTGACGACTCCCGCCGTCACGCTGTTCTCGAAGCCGAACGGCGAGCCGATCGCGACGACCCACTGCCCGGGCCGCAGGTGCGTCGCATCGCCGAATCGAACCGCCGGCAGGCCGGTCGCAGCAATCTTGATCAGCGCGACATCGCTGCGCTTGTCGGCGCCGATGACCTTGGCGGTGAATTCGCGCCGATCGGTGAGCTTGACCGTGACGGTCGCGGCGTCGGACACCACGTGAGCGTTGGTCAGAATATAGCCGTCGGAACTGATGATGAATCCCGAGCCGATCCCATGCGCCGGAGGCACATGCTCGGGACTCGGCATCTGATGATGGAAGAACTGGGACAGCGGGTCACCGCCGGTATCGGAGCCCCGGTCGGGCTTTTCCACGACGCTGATATTGACAACCGACGCCCCGTTCTGAGCAACCAAGTCCGAGAAGTCCGGCAATCCCGTGACCCGGACCGGCGCCCCGCCGGCGCCCGTGGGACCCGCGCTGGATACGCCCGGGGCCGCCGCCGCCAGAGCCGCGCCGCTCATCGAGACTTCGGCACTGCGGGCCGGCTCGGCAAGCGCCGAGGAGCGCTGATGGACCACGACAACCACGAGAACGGCCGAGACGGCCGCCAGCGACCAAGTTCTGATACTACCCATGTACGACCACCCTTTCAGTAAGAGCCCAACTCACCCAACAGACCGCCAAATAGAGGCTTTGGTTTCAATTTTCCAGAGCTTAAGCACATATATTTTGCGCGCCGGACCGTAAATTAGGCCTAAGTATTATGTGACGAGTCTACTATGGCTGACGAAACGGGACCGGTACTGGTGGTGGTCGGGGACGACCTCAAGCGCCTGCAATGGCTCAACCACCATGTCACGAGCCATTGGCCCGTATCAAGGGTCACGACTTTCACCGCCAAGCAGTCCGCGTCCTTGGTCCGGTCGCTGCAGGACGCCGAACCCGACGCGGTGATCCTGCAAATCGACTTCATGGGCGAGGAAACCGCGAGCCATGGCATCTCGCAGATGCTCCACCTCATCAAGCTGCGCCCGGGCCTGCATTGCATCGTGCTCGCCGACCACGGCTCCGAACTCGCCGCCGTGCGCGCGCTGAAAAGCGGTGCCGCCGATTACTTGCCGCTCGCGGGCCTCACTCGGGAGTCGCTGCTGGCCGCCGTCAGCGACGCGGTCGCCAAACGGCGCGAGGCAGCACAGGCGGCCCGCTCGTTCGACCCCGCCGAAGCCGACAGCGAAACAATCGAGGTGCCGGGCTACGCGATCATCAAGGAGATTGCGACCAGCAATTTCTCGTCCGTTTATCTTGCGCGCAGCGAACGGCTGCGGCGCAACATCGTGCTCAAGATCATGAAGCGCGGCAGCAGTCCGCGCGAGATGGAGGATGCCGAGCGTTTTCAGCGGGAATACGAGATCATTTCGAGCGTTGCGCATCGATCGATCGCCGAGATCTACGACTTCGGCACGCTGCCGCAGCACCTCTATCTCGCGATGGAATACTTTCCCTGCGGCGATCTGCGCGAGCGGCTGTGCAATCCGGTGAGCGTCGAGGAAGCCATTTATTATCTTCGCACGATCGCCGAGGCGCTGCGCGTTATCCATGTATTCGGCATATTGCACCGCGATCTGAAGCCGGCCAACGTGATGCTGCGCGAAGACAATTCCCCGGTGCTCATCGATTTCGGCCTCGCGCGCCGCGCGCTCGGCGACAGCGCCGTCACCGGCGCCGGCCAGGTGCTGGGTTCGCCCTACTACATCAGCCCCGAGCAGGCGCAAGGACTACCCGTCGATGCACGCACCGATTTGTACAGCCTCGGCGTGATCTTCTACGAGATGCTGACCGGGCAGAAGCCCTATGCGGGGCGCAGCGCCGTCGCGATCATGGCGCAACACACGAATTCGCCGATTCCTACCCTGCCTCCCGACGTCGCCCAGCAGCAGCCGCTGCTCGATCGGCTCATGGCCAAGGAGACGCATGCGCGCTACGTCTCGGCCGACGAGCTGCTCGCCGACCTGACCGCGGAAGCGGAAACGCCTGCATAAACGCTGTGACGTGGATCACAGTGCTCGCGCGCTCGGGCTGTGACACCGATCATCCCGGCCGAGCTGCGGCTTTGGCACGCTATGGCTTATGTTCATTTCCGCGAAACGACATGAGCGTGAGATCAAGGCAACGGTCAGCGCCGGCAACCTCTGGACCGAAGCACTGCTCAGCCATGTTTCGCAGGGAATATTTTTTCTCGACGTAAAGAATCGGCTGCTGCCGCCGATATCGCATTCGCTCTCCACGTATTTCGGGCGGCGCGACTTCAGCCAGCTGAGCTTCGAGAAGCTGCTGCGGCCGGTGGTCACCGAGGCTGCGCTCAACGAGGCTTGCGCACAGCTCGCGGAGTTGCGCGCCGCGACCGAGCGCGGCGATGCGCCGGTCGTACAAACCGCTGCAATCCGTCGACGTGCGCCTCGCACGCTCCGACGGCGGATTCGACGCGGCGCGCTATCAATTCGAATTCTTCAAGGTCGACCTGCCCGAGCAGCACGATGCCTGGATGGTCGTCGTCACGAATCTGACGGCAGCTGCCGCGCATTCGGCTGAGTCGGCGGCCGCCTCGGCCGCGGCAAACGGTACCGGCACCGCGAAGATGCCCACGGTCGAGGATCTGCGTCCGCAACTCGACGATCTGCACAACCAGCTGCGAATACAAACCGAGATTCTGCGCAGCGTCATGCAAACGGGCCGCATGCGCTTCGCCGCCTCGGTCCAGCGCAGCGGCGCGGCGATGAAGGCGATCAACGCGATTCTCAAGAAGCCGGCGCGTGACGAAGCAGCGTTTCGGCTCAAGCTCGAGGAAATTTCGAGCGAAGCGGCGCAGATCCGCCGCGAGGCAATGACGCTGCAGCTTGCGGGTCTCGAAACCGCGGCGCGACAGTTCGAGGAATCGCTGCAGGAGTTGCGCAATCGGGCCACGCTCAGCGGCAACGATTTTCTGCCGCTTGCGATCCAATTGGACCAGCTGTTCGGCCAATTCGCGCTGCTGCGTTCACTGACGCAAAGTGCCGCGCAAAATAAACTCAAATCCAAGCCCGATCTCGAGGCAACGCGGCCGTCGCCGGGCCGCGTGACCGAGAACGGCACGCAGATCATCGCGCCCAAATTTCCGATCGAGCCGCCCGAGCCGCCCGAGCACGAGGCCTCGCTGCCCGGAATGGGCAACAGCGCACCCGCCGGCACGCTCGAGAGCACGCTCGCCGCGCTGACCGAGCACATCGCGAACGAACAGAAAAAGGCGGTCGCGCTCGAATGCCGCGGCTTGCACAAGGTGCCGGCCGTCTATCAATCCGCGGTCAAAAATGTCGCGATCCAATTCATCCGCAACGCCGTCATGCACGGCGTCGAAGAGCCGCAGGAGCGCGAGGAGGCGGGAAAGCCTGCGATCGCGCTGTTGCTGCTCCAATTCGGTGCGCTGCCGGACGGCACCTATGAATTGCGCTTCCAAGACGACGGCCGCGGCATCGACCCGGTCACTGCGCGGCGCGTCGCGGTCGATAAGCGCCTCATCACCAGCGAGGCGGCGGAGCGCTTGCGTGACCGGCAGGCGATCAAGCTGATCTTCCAGGACGGTTTCACGACGCTGCCCTCGGTGCCGAATCAACCGCTGCATGGGGCCGGCCTCTCGCTGGTGCGCCGTTACGTTCACGATGCCGGCGGCAAAGTGGCGCTCGCGAGCGATCCGGGGCGCGAAACACGCTTCAAGGTAAGTCTGCCCGCGCTCGTGAAGAGCGCCGCGGGCGACGAAGCGCAAGTCGCCTGAGGCGAAGTCGCTGGCGGCGCTCGCATCCGGCGCGTGCGCACAGCGTCGATTGACGCTCGCCGCGTCGCTCATGCACACTCGGCCGACCATGAAAAAACCCGTCGATGCCGCAACTTTGGATCTGCTATTTCGCGAGGCCCGCTCCTACAACCGCTGGACCGCGGAACCGGTGTCCGACGAGACTCTGCGCGCGCTCTACGATTTGCTGAAGTTCGGCCCGACCGCGTTCAACATGACGCCCGCGAGATTCGTGTTCGTCAAGAGCGCGGCGGCCAAGGCCAAGCTGCTCGAATGCGTCTCTCCCGGCAACTTCGTCAAGGTGCAGCAAGCGCCGGTCGTCGTGCTTCTCGGCATGGACACGGCGTTTCCGGAAAAGCTGCCGACCTTGTTTCCCGCCTATCCGACCGCAAAGGATTTTTTCAAGGACCCGGCCGCGAGCGCCGTCCCGCTATTGCGCAACGCGAGCCTGCAAGGCGGCTACCTGATCATCGCGGCGCGCGCGCTCGGGCTCGATTGCGGGCCGATGTCGGGCTTCGACGGCGCCAAGCTCGACGCCGCCTTCTTTGCCGGCACCAGCGTGAAATCCAATTTCATTTGCGCGCTCGGCACCGGTACGACTGAACTGCTGTTTCCGCGCGGACCGCGCCTATCGTTCGACGAGGCCTGCACCATCGCCTAGACGCGATCGGTCAGAGCAAGGTCTCGCGGACCGTGTCGGGATTCGCCGGGTCATGAAGGCTCGTGTTGAACGACACCAACACCATCGGAGCCGTGCCGGTGTTGCGAAACGCGTGCACGACGCCCGGAGGAATCGTGAAGCGCCAGGTCTCGCCCGGCGGCACCTCGATATCGCGAATCTCGCCCGATTCCTTGAGGCGCACGAGGCAAGGGCCGACGACCGCGGTCATTTCGACCGCCGTGCGATGATAATGATTGCCGCGTACGCTGCCGGGCTCGCTCAACACCACGTGCACGTTCTTCTGCTGCGCGAGCTCGCGATCGTTGAGCGGCTCGAACAGGCTGCCGCGCGCGTCGCGATGCGCCGGCAGCGGCTCGACGAGGGCTCGAGGCGTCGGCGGTGCCTCCGAGAGATTATTCAATGCGGCGGTCGCTGCGGCCCGCGGTTGCGGCGCGCCGCCTCGAGGCGGCGAGGAGTCCCCCGGCAATCAGCAGATCCGCCCACCCGAGCGCTCCGCCTCCGCCGCTGCTCGGGGCATTGACGGTCAGACTCGCCGAGGCGGCCACGGCGTTGCCGCCCGCCGGCCCCGTCGAGAGTGAGTTCGCCGCGAGCGAACTTGAATAGGTTCCCGGGTTCGCGCTCAGCACCGTCGCGGTGATCGTACAGCTGCCGCTCGCCGGGATGTTGGCGTTGCTGATCGAAACACTCGTGGTTGTCGAGGTCAGCGCCAGCCCCGCTCCCGTGCAGGTCGTCCCGGTCTCCGGGGCCGCAGGCGATCCCGAGGTCTTGATCGTCAGGCCGGACGGCAGCGTCGCGCTGAAGCTCGACTGGGTCAGCGCGAAGCCGTTGGCATTCGTGAAGGTAATCGTGAGCGTCGAGTTCCCATTCGGCGTGACGCTCGCAGGCGCGAACGATGCGCTGATCGTCGGCGCCGCGATGTTCACGCCGATCGGCGTCGGGCAGGCCGATGCACTCGTGCCCGACGCCGAGGCCGGCGCCGAGCTCGTCGCGGAGCCGCCCGTCAAGGTGACGGTCTCGGTATCGGTGTTGCCCATGGAATCGGTGATCACGAGCATCAAGGAGCCATTGCCGCCGGTCACGGTGACTTTCGAGTCATTCGTAGCGCCGCTGATGAGGCCCGAGGGAACGCTCGACCACGCATACGACGCGATGCTGAGCGGCACGGCCGGCACCGCGCTCGCGTTGCAGCCCGGCAGACTCGCGCTCGCATCGAGCACGCTGCCGCCCGAGACCGTGGTCGGAATGGCGATCACGCCCATCGGCGCTTGCGCGGCCTTGACCGCGCTCAGCGCGTTGACCATGCCGGCGCCGCACTGTCCCGACCCGAGGCAGGAGCATTCGCCGCTCGCGGGATCATTGGCGGGGCAAACGGGGACGCCGCCGGTATTGGCCGGAAACGCCGCTGCGCTGCCCCGCAGGCGCGCAACCAGTTGCGCCGGTGTCAAATTCGCATTGGCTGAGCGCATCAACGCGGCGATCCCCGAGACGATCGGCGTCGCGAAGCTCGTGCCGAGGTTGGGATTCTGCTCATTCGTATAGCTGTTGGCGCCGGGACCCATGGCGCCCAAGTTGGTGGTCGTGTCGATCGAGCGCAAGCAATCGCCCGAGGTCTCGATGCAATTGCCGGCCGGCGCGCCAACCGTGACCTCAGGCCCGAAGCTGCTGTAGCCGACTTTGGTTCCGACATTGCGAAGACCTGCGACCGCAACGACACCGCTGACCGTCGCGCTGCAGTTCGCCGGGGTTTCGACCGGTGCGGTCGTCCCTGGCGTGCCGCCGTTGCCGGCGGCAATCACGACGAGCACACCGAGGCTCGTGACCGCCGGCAAACCCGAGCTGGTGTTGCCGTAAGTGCTCGAGGCATCGCAAGCGCTGGTGGCGCCGCCGAGGCTGAGATTGATGATGTCCGCGGGATACGGATTGGTCGGGGCACCCGAGACCGGCAAGCCCGCGGCCCACAGAATGCCGCTCAAAATGTCGGAATCGTAGCCGCCGCCCTTGCCGAGTGCGCGCACCGGCAGGATCCACGGACCCCAAGTCATGCCGGCGACGCCGACACCATTGTTGGTGAGCGCCCCATAGACGCCGACGACGCGCGTGCCGTGCCAGGAACTCGATTCCACCTGGTCGCCGGTGAACAAGCCGTTGGGATTACTGACGTCGGTCGCCGTAATCCAATCGCCGGGATCCGACGGATCCGGGTCCCAACCATCGCCGTCGTTGGCGATATCGAAAGTGCCCAGGGCCTGATAGGGCGAATTGGGATTGTAGTCCTCGCCGACGAAATCATAGCCCGGCAGCAGGCGGCCGCCGAACCCCGAGCCCAAACTCGCCGCTCCCGCGCGCAGCAAATCCGGGTGATCGAATATCACGCCGGTGTCGACGTCGGCAATCACGACGCCGGTGCTCCCGGTCGTGATGGTCCACGCGGAAACCGCGTCGGTCGCCGCCAAATCTTGGGTTGTATTGCCGTTCTCCAGAGTCAGCACCGTCGCGCTGGGCGTTTGCAGGTACCACTGCCCGCTCGCGGGCGGGCTTGCAAGCGGCGTCGGCACGAACAGCGGATCGTTCGGCAGCATCGATCCGCCGGCGAGCGCGTAGCGCCGCGCATCGACATCGGCAAATTCGACTGCCGGATCGGCGCGCAGCCGTGCGAGCGTCGCAGCGACATCGGCGCCGTAGAGCGTTTTCGGCAGGAACAGCACATGCATGCTCGGCGTGAGCTGGCGCGAGCGCGCCACCGCGATGCCGCTGCGGCGCGCGAGCGCTTGGACGTCGGCCGGCGTCGTTTGCGCCTGCACGATCCGAATGCCCTCGGCCTGCCGGCGCGTTCGCACCAGGTGTTCGACTTGATTGCCGGGCGTCGCACGGAAGCCGACGATGAATCGGTGGGACTCGGGGCCGATGCTCATTGGCTCCTGGCGCACTGGATTCCATTCGGCGGCGCCCGCGAGCATCGAGGCGAAACACAGGACGAGCAATCCATAGCGACGGTAATGCAACATGGGTCTGTGGTCTCCAACGCGCTCGCGTTCTCAGGTGGCAGCGGCAGCCTTTAATCGGCAAACTTGGTAAATCATAGGCGACGCCGCATTGTGCGCCGATGCGTCGGTCGCGTGCGACAGGCGCCCGCACAATCTGTGACGAAATCTTGGGTTTTTCGCCGCTTGCCAACCCCACAACAGCCGCCGCGCGGCGCTGCGCCCGCGGCCGCCAACGAGTAGAATGCGCCCTCCGGGATTCTTCAGTGATCTATCGAGGGGCATTCGCGATGACATACGACGATCGGCAGTTCTATATCGACGGCAAGTGGGTCGACCCGGTGGAACCTAAGACCTTCGAGGTCATCAACCCGGCGACCGAGAGCGTCGCGGGCCTGATCTCGATGGGCGGCCCGAAGGACGTCGACCTTGCGGTCGCGGCGGCGCGGCGCGCCTTCGACGCCTATTCGCGGTCGACACCCGCCGAGCGCCTCGCGCTCATGGAGCGGATCCTGGCGGCCTATAAAGCCCACTACGACGAGATCGCCGAGGCGATCTCGACCGAGATGGGCGCACCGATTTCGCTCGCCAAGGGCTCGCAAACGCGCATCGGCGTCGGCCATATCAGCGCGATGATCGAGGTGCTCAAGAGCTTCAAATTCGAAGAGGTCCACGGCAGCACACGGCTCGTGCAGGAGCCGGTCGGGGTCTGCGCCCTGATCACGCCGTGGAATTGGCCGATGAACCAGGTGGCCGCCAAGGTCGTGCCGGCGCTCGCGGCCGGCTGCACGATGGTGCTCAAACCGTCCGAATACGCGCCCTTCAGCGCGATTATCTGGGCCAAAGTCATGCACGAAGCCGGGGTGCCGGCCGGCGTGTTCAATCTCGTCAACGGCGACGGCATCCACGTCGGCGCGCCGCTCTCGGCGCACCGAGATATCGACATGGTGTCGTTCACCGGATCGACGCGCGCCGGCACCGAAGTCGCGCGGGCCGCGGCCGCTTCCGTCAAGCGCGTGCATCAGGAGCTCGGCGGCAAGTCGCCGAACGTGCTGCTCGACGACGCGGATTTCGAGCTTGCGGTCAAGAAGAGCGTGATGCACGTGTTCCAGAATTCGGGCCAGTCCTGCAATGCGCCGACGCGCATGCTGGTGCCCGCCGCGAAGCTCGCCGAAGTCGAAGCAATCGCGAAACGGGTGGCCGACACCGTGGTCGTCGGCGATCCAAAATCCGAGAAGACCAACGTCGGCCCATTGGTTTCGAAGCTGCAGTTCGAGCGCGTCGAGGGCTACATCCAGAAAGGCATCGCGGAAGGCGCGCGCGTGCTCACGGGCGGCAGCGGGCGCCCCGCGGGCCTCGAGCGCGGCTACTACGTGAAGCCGACGATCTTCACCAACGTCAACAACCAAATGACGATTGCGCGCGAGGAGATCTTCGGTCCCGTGCTCTGCATCCTGCCTTATCAAACCGAGGAGCAGGCGATCGAGATCGCGAACGACACGCCGTATGGGCTGGCGGCCTATGTGTGGTCGAAGGACAACGTGCGTGCCCGGCGCGTCGGCAGCCGCATTCGCGCGGGCCAGGTCGCGTTGAACGGCGCTTCAGGCGACATGAGAACCCCGTTCGGCGGCTTCAAGATGTCGGGCAACGGCAGAGAATACGGCGAACACGGTTTGCGCGATTTTCTCGAGGTCAAGGCCGTCATCGGCGTGGATGCCGCGTAAGATCCGCGGTCCGCGGTGACCGATTCCGCCCCTGCCCTCCCGGAGGTGCTGCGCCTCGAGGGCTTGAGCAAGCGCTATCGGTCCGATCGGCCGCCGATCCTCGAGGGGATCGATCTCACGCTGCGTGCCGGCGAGTACCTTGCGATCATGGGCGAGTCGGGCGTCGGCAAGTCGACGCTGCTCAATTTGCTCGCCGGGCTCGATCGGCCCGATGCGGGACGCGTGATTCTCGAGGGCGAGGACCTCACGCAACTCGACGATGATGCGACCACGCTGCTGCGCCGGCGCGCCGTCGGTTTCGTGTTCCAGGCATTCCACGTGCTGCCTTACTTGAGCGTCGAACGCAATGTCGCCCTGCCGCTCGAGCTGCTCGCGGTCGCGCCCGATCGAGCGCCGCCGGCGCACCGCCGCGATGCTCGATGCGGTCGGCATCGGCGCCGCTGGCGCAGCGCCTCGCGCGCGAGCTGTCGGGCGGCGAGGTACAGCGCGTCGCGATCGCCCGCGCGCTCGTGCACCGGCCGCGCTTGGTGCTCGCCGACGAGCCGACCGGAAACCTCGATCCGCGCAGCGCCGCGCAGACGCTCGCGCTGCTGCGCGAGCAGATCAAGGCCAACGCGGGCGCCGGCATCCTGATCACGCATTCGCGCGCGGCCGCCGATACCGCCGATCGGATCCTCGTGCTCGACGCGCGCGGCCTGCGCGCTCAGGCCGCGGTCGATGGCTAGGGCGCGCGCAGCGCGCGGCACGGCGCGGATCTGGCGCATTCTGCTGCTCTCGCAACTGCGCGAACAGCCGGGGCGGTTGCTCGTGACGCTGCTCGCGATCGCGCTCGGCGTGGCGCTCGCCTCCTCGGTGTTCTTGGTCAACAGCGCGGCGCTCACCGAGTTCTCGCAAGCCGCCAAGCGCCTGGTCGGCGAAGCTGACGTGATCGTGCGCGGTCCGCGCGACGGTTTTCCCGAAGCGCTGTTCGCGCGGCTCGCGAGCGATCCGCGCGTTGCCGTCGCAAGTCCCGTATTGGAACTCGAGGCTGCGCTGCCGGGCCGCCGCGAGACGCTCAAGATCCTCGGCATCGATCCGCTGCGCGCCGCGGCGCTGCAGCCCGCGACTGATCGGCGAATCGGAGCAGACCTGCAGCGCTTCATCGCGGGCGACGGCATCTACTTGAGCGCCGCGGCCGCCGACGAGCTGCAGCTGCGGCGCGGCGATCGGCTGCAGGTCACGGTCGGCAACGACACCAAGCGCGCTCGAGGTGCTCGGGTTCGTCTCGCAGCAGAGCTATTCGCAGCCGCTCGGCTTGATCGATATCGCGGCCGCCCAATGGACGTTCGAACGGCTGGGGCTGCTCAACCGCATCGACCTGCGCCTGCCGCCGGGCGCCGACGTCGAAGCCCTGCGCCGCGAGCTTGGCAGGCAATTGCCGGCCGGCGTGCTCGCCGTGACGCCCGAAGTCGAGCGCGACCGCGCGGTCACGGTGACGCGCGCCTACCGCGTGAACCTCAATATGCTCGCGCTAGTGGCGCTCTGGACCGGCGCCTTTCTGGTGTTCTCGACCCAATCACTGTCGGTGCTTGCGCCGCCTCCAATCGCTCGCCCTGCTGCGGGCGCTCGGCGTGACGCGCGGTCAGCTGCAGCGCGCGCTGATCGGCGAAGGAGCGGCTGCTCGGCGCGCTCGGTGCGCTGCTCGGCATCGCGCTCGGACTGCTGATCGCGGCGGCGCTGCTGCGGCTTCTGACGGGGGACCTCGGCAACGGCCAGCTGCGCGTGCTCGGCGCTTCCTTGCGCGCAGCTCCCTGGCCGCTGTTCGCGTTCTTCTCGATCGGCACGATCGTCGCCGCTGCGGGCGCCTGGATGCCCGCGCGCGATGCGGCCCGACAGGCTCCCGCTCGCGCACTCAAGGGCGGCAGACGCCGATTACGCGGGGCTCGCGCATTCGGCATCGCTCGCCGGCGTGGCGCTGCTCACGGCCGGCGCGGCGCTCGCCTGGCTGCCGCCGGTCCGGGGTCTGCCGATTTTCGGCTATGCGGCGATTGCCGCGCTGCTGCTCGGCGCAATCTTGCTGGTCCCGGCGCTCACGGTGCGGCTGCTGCGCGCCGTGCCGCGCAGCGGGCGCGTGACGCTCGATACGGCGGTCGCGCAGCTGCGCGAAAACGTCGGCCTCTCGACCTTGAGCCTCGCCTCGATCATCGTGAGCTTCAGCCTCATGGTCGCGATGGCGATCATGGTCTATTCGTTTCGCATCTCGTTCGATCATTGGCTCGATAAAGTGTTGCCTGCCGACCTCGCGTTGCGCGCCCCGTTCGGCGCGGACACCGCGTACCTGGGTCCGGCCGAGCAAACGCGGCTCGCCGCGCTGCCCGGCATCGAGCGCATCGAGTTCCGCCGCACGCGGCAGCTGCTGCTCGACGCGTCGCGCGCGCCCGTGGCTCTGATCGCGCGCGACCTGGATACGGCAAGGATCGCCGATCAGCTGCCGCTGCTGCGCCGGTGGCGCGGGCCGCTCGAGGCTGGCGCCTCCCCGGCCTGGATTTCCGAGGCCGTCGAGGATCTCTACGGCTACCATCCCGGCGATGCGCTGGCGCTGCCCCTCGGCGGTCGGTTGCAACACTTCGTCGTCGCCGGCGTCTGGCGCGACTACGTGCGCAGCAGCGGCGCGATCGTGATCGAACGCCGTGTTTACAGTGCGGCGACCCACGATTTCAACGCCAACGAGGCTGCGCTGTGGCTCGCGACGAACGCCGGCACCCAAACCCCGGCGGCACGCGAAGCGGCTGCGCGCGCCGCACAGGCCGCCGTGCGAGCCGCGCTCGCGCGCCCGGATGCTTTCGAAATCACGACGAGCACGGTCGTGCACGCACGCTCATTGCAGATCTTCGACCGCGCGTTTGCGATCACCTACGCGCTCGAGGCGATTGCGGTGCTCATCGGCCTCGCCGGCGTGAGCTTCGCGGCGAGTTCCACGGCGCTCGCGCGCCGCGCCGAGTTCGGAATGCTGCGCCATATCGGCATGCGGCGCGGGCAGGTCGTCGCGCTGCTCGCCGGCGAAGGGGTGCTGCTGAGCCTGTTCGGGGTCATCTACGGTGTGGTGCTCGGCGGCGCGCTCAGCCTCGTGCTGGTCTTCGTGATCGATCGGCAATCGTTCAATTGGAGCATCGATCTCGCGGTACCCGTTTGGCAGCTCGCGCTCGTGAGCCTCGTGATGATCGCCGCCGCGGCGCTGACTGCAATCTGGAGCGGCCGCGCCGCGATGAGCCAAGACGCGGTACGCGCCGTTCGGGAGGATTGGTGAAGCGCTCGTGCCTGCAACGACGCGCCGCGCTCGGACGGCGCGCCGCGGCCCTGCTTGCGATCGCCGTGCGCTCGGTCGCCGCCGTCGTGGTCTGCGCCGCCGCGGTGGCGGCGACCAGCTACAGCGAGGTCGACCGCGTGCGGCCGCTGCGCTTCCCCGAGGATTACGGCAGCCATCCGCTGTTTCGAACCGAATGGTGGTATGTCACCGGATGGCTCACAACCGCCGCGGGAGCTCCGCTCGGCTTTCAAATCACGTTTTTCCGCACGCGGCCGGCGGTACACGACGACAATCCCAGCGCATTCACGCCGCACCAGCTCATCATCGCGCACGCCGCGCTCAGCGATCCGGCGCGCGGACGGCTCTGGCAGGACCAGCGCATCGAGCGCGCCGGATTCGGCTTGGCCGAGGCGCATTCAGGCAACACCGATGTCTGGGTCGATCGCTGGAGGCTCGCGCGCGCCGCGCCCGCCTACGCTGCCACCATCGCGGCCGAGGATTTTGCGCTCGACCTGCAGCTGACCGAGAGTCAGGCGCCGATGCTGAACGGCGACTCCGGCCTGAGCCGCAAGGGCCCGGAGGCACTCGCGGCGAGCTACTACTACAGCATCCCGCACTTGCAGGTCGCCGGAACAGTTACGCGCGCGGGATCGCGCGATGCGGTCACCGGGGAAGCATGGCTCGACCACGAATGGTCGAGCGAGTACCTCGACGGCGGCGCCGTCGGCTGGGATTGGGTCGGCATCAACCTCGATGACGGCGGTGCGCTCATGGCGTTTCGCATCCGCGGCGCGCACGGCGAAACCCGCTGGAGCGGCGGCAGCCTGCGCTCGGCGGATGGCCGCCTGCAAATACTCGATGCGGGAACGCTCGACTTCGCGCCCGGGCGCGCCTGGGTCTCGCCGCGCACCGGCATTCGTTACCCCGTCGCATGGCGCATCGGCGCCGGATCGCGGCAGTTCGAGCTCGAACCCTTGATCGACGACCAGGAAAATGATACCCGGCTCTCGACGGGCGCCATTTATTGGGAAGGCGCGGTGCGCGCCCGCGAGTCCGGCAGGACCGTCGGGCGCGGCTACCTGGAGCTCACCGGCTACGGCGAGCCGCTGCGGCTGCGCTAGGGGTGCGCGGCGACCGGCCGCAGGCTAGCGGATATTTTCGATGATCGCCGCGATGCCTTGGCCGCCGCCGATGCACATCGTGACGAGTCCGTAGCGTCCGCCGACGCGGCGCAGTTCGTAGATCAATTTCGTCAGGATGATCGCGCCGGTCGCGCCGATCGGGTGGCCGAGTGCGATGCCGCTGCCGTTCGGATTGACCTTGGCCGGATCGAACCCCAATTCGCGCGCGACTGCACAGGCCTGCGCCGCAAACGCCTCGTTCGATTCAACGACGTCGATGTCCTTGATGTCGAGTCCGGCCCGCTCGAGCGCGATGCGGGTCGCGGGCACAGGACCGATCCCCATGAGCGCAGGATCGACGCCCGCATGTCCGTAGGCAACGAGGCGCGCAAGCGGCTTTTGCCGCAGGCCGGCAAGCGTCTTGGCGCCGGCGAGCACCAGGGCCGCGGCGCCGTCGTTGATCCCGGAGGCATTGCCCGCGGTCACCGTACCCTGTTCCTTCTTGAAAATCGTCGGCAATTTCGCGAGATCCTCGAGCGTGGTTTCCGCGCGCACGTGCTCATCGGTCGCAAAGCGGACCGGCTTGCCGCGAACCTTGCTGTCGACGGGCAGAATCTGCTCGACGAATCGACCTGCGGCGATCGCGGCCGCTGCGCGCCGCTGGCTCTCGAGGGCGAGTGCATCCTGCGCCGCGCGGTCGATGCCATAGCGCGCAGCGACGTTCTCGGCCGTCACGCCCATGATGCCGTTCCCGAACGGATCGGTGAGCGCGCCGTTGAGCGCATCGATGAGCGCGCCGTCGCCGAGCTTCTTGCCCCAGCGCATGGTGGTCAGCAGGAACGGCGCGCGGCTCATGACTTCAACGCCGCCGCCCACTGCAAAATCCGTCTCTCCGAGCATGATTGCCTGCGCACCCGTGAGCACCGCCTGCAGCCCCGAGCCGCAGAGCCGGTTGACCGTCAACGCGGGGGTCTGGTGCGGTATTCCGGCATTGACCGCTGCGACGCGCGCGACATAGGCATCGCGCGGCTCGGTGCCGATCACCTGGCCGAACACCACGTGGCCGATCGCATCCGCTCCGACCTGCGCGCGCGCGAGTGCCTCGCGCGTCACGAGCGCCGCGAGCTCGGTCGGCGCGAAATCCTTGAGCGAGCCGCCAAAGGTGCCGATCGCAGTACGCACCGCCGAGAGAATGAACACGTCCGCCATGATGATTACCCCTTACCTGCACCGTGCCGGTGCGACCGTCGCAATTATCGCACGCCGAGGGTTGCCCGCCGCCGGCGGAATCTCGGTTATAGTGCGCCGATTCTAGGAGCACTGAATGCGCATTTTCCCGAATTTGAGCGACTTGGCGCCGCTGGTCGGCCAGGAGGTCGCCGTCGGCGATTGGTTCCAGATCGAGCAGTCTCGGATCGACGGATTCGCCGAGGCGACCAATGACCGGCAATGGATCCACGTCGATGTGGAGCGCGCGCAGCGCGAGTCGCCGTTCAAGGCGACGATCGCGCACGGATTCCTCACGCTCTCGCTGTTGCCGCACCTGCTCGACCGCGAGCTGAGCTTCGAGGGCATACGCCTGATCGTCAATCACGGCATCAGCCGCGTGCGCTTTCCCGGCGCGGTCAAGGCCGGCTCGCGCGTGCGCGCGCGCATCGGTCTCGCCGAGTACAAGGCGACCGCGGCCGGCGCGCACGTCGAATGGCTCGTGACCGTCGAGCGCGAAGGCGAGATCAAGCCCGCTTGCATTGCCGGACTGCTGATCTGGTTCTATACCTGACGATGCCGCGCAACCCGCGCCACGATATCCTCTTCGAGCCCATCAAGATTGGGCCGGTCGTCGCCAAGAATCGATTCTTTCAAGTCCCTCATTGCAACGGCATGGGACATCTCAAACCGCTCGGCCACGCGGCAATGCGCGGCGTCAAGGCCGAAGGCGGCTGGGCGGTCGTCAGCACCGAAGAGGTCGAGATCCACGCCTCGAGCGACATCGCCCCGTACGTCGAGGGGCGTTTATGGGACGACCGCGACATTCCGGCGCTGCGCCTCGTCAGCGACGCGGTACACGAGCACGGCGCGCTCGCCGCGATCGAGCTTGCGCACAACGGCCTGCACGCAGCGAACCTGTACTCGCGCGAACCGTCGATTGCCCCGAGCCCGATTTGCATTTTGGGCTCCTACACGCCGGCGCAGGCGCGCGGCATGACCAAGGCCGACATCCGCGCCTACCGGCGCTGGCACCGCGACGCCGCTCTGCGCTCGCGGCGCGCGGGATTCGACATCGTCTACGTATATGCCGGCCACGAATTGTCGCTCGCGATGCAGTTCCTGCAGCCGCGCCACAACCAGCGAACCGACGAATATGGCGGCAGCCTCACCAATCGCGTACGGCTGCTGCGGGAACTCATCGAAGAGACCAAGGACGCGATCGGCGGCGACTGCGCGGTCGCGGTTCGCATCGCGGTCGACGAGCTGCGCGGTGCGCACGGCATCGAGTGCGGCGCCGAGGGTCGCGATATCGTCGCGATGCTCGCCGAACTGCCGGATCTGTGGGACGTCAATCTCAGCGACTGGAGCAACGACTCGGTGACCTCGCGGTTCGCGCCCGAGGGCTATCAAGAGGAGTTCGTGCGCTTCGTCAAGGAGGTCACGCGCAAGCCCGTCGTGGGCGTCGGCCGCTTCACCTCGCCCGATGCCATGGTCGCGCAAATCCGCCGCGGTGTGCTCGATTTGATCGGCGCGGCGCGCCCCTCGATCGCGGATCCGTTCCTTCCGAACAAGGTCGACAGCGGCGAGATCGACGATATTCGCGAGTGCATCGGCTGCAACCTATGCGTCAGCGGCGACTTGACCTCAACCCCGATCCGCTGCACCCAGAATCCCACGATGGGCGAGGAATGGCGCAAGGCCTGGCATCCGGAGAACATTCCGCCGCGCAACGGCACCGACAGCTTTCTGGTCGTCGGCGCGGGTCCCACGGGTCTCGAGTGCGCGCGCCTGCTGGGGCGTCGCGGCTATCCCGTGACGCTCGCCGAAGCCGACGCGCAGCTCGGCGGCCGCGTGACGCGCGAATCGAGCCTGCCGGGATTGTCGGCCTGGGCGCGCGTGCGCGACTACCGGCTGCAGCAGCTCAACAAAATGCCGAACGTCGAAATCCTGCGCACGAGCCGGGTGGCGGCCGCCGATATCCTCGAATTCGGCGCCACGCGCGTGGTGCTCGCGACCGGCGCCCATTGGCGCCGCGACGGCGTTGCGCGCGCCAATCTGCGGCCGATCGCCGGATTCGATCGATCCGAGGTCTACTCCCCCGACGATCTGATGGCGGGATCCCGGCCGGCCTCGCCGGTCGTGGTGTTCGACGATGACCATTTCTACTTGGGCGCCGTGCTCGCGGAACAGCTGCGGCGCGACGGCCTCGATGTGACGCTCGTGACGCCTGCCGAGCGGGTCTCCGCTTGGACCGTCCACACGCTCGAACAACACCGCATCCAGAAGCAGCTGCTCGAACTCGGGGTTCGAGTCGAGGCGAACCGCAACGTGCTCGAATTCGACGGCAGTCGCGTGCGCCTCGCGTGCACCTATACCGCACGCGAGTCGGCCTTGGCGGCCGCCGCGGTCGTCACGGTCACCTCGCGCCGGCCCGACGATGCGCTCGGACTCGATCTGGCCTCCCGGCCAGAGGCGCTCAGTTCAGCCGGCATCGCGTCGGTCACCTGCATCGGCGACTGCCTGGCACCGAGCACCATTGCGGCCGCGGTCTATGCCGGCCACCGCTACGCGCGCGAATTCGATTGGCCGCAGACCGACGCGGTGCCGTTCCGGCGCGAGCTGCCGAGTCTCGCCGATTGAGCCTTGGGCGCTGCCCCCGGCGCGAGCCCATGGTAGATTTGCGCCCATGAAGCTCGGATTCGTCGGTCTCGGATCGATGGGCGCGGCGATCGCCGCCAATCTCGCGCGCGCACCCTACGAGCTCACGGTCTGGAACCGCTCCCAAGATAAGATCCGTCCCCTCGCTGCGCTCGGCGCCCGCGCGGCCGCGAGTCCCCGCGAGGCGGCCGCCGGCCAGGAAATCGTGTTCACGATGCTGAGCAACGACGCTGCGCTGCAAGCGGTGCTCGCCGGGGAGCAAGGCTTGCTCGCGGGGCTCGAAGCGGGTGCGATTCACGTGTCGATGAGCACGATCGGCGTTGCAACCGCCGACGATGTCGCGGCCCAGCACGCACGGTGCGGCCAGGGATTCGTCAGCGCACCGGTGTTCGGCCGTCCGGACGCGGCCGCCGCCGCAAAGCTATTCGTCGCCGCCGCCGGAAATGCGGCCGAGCTGCAGCGTGTGCGCGCGCCGCTCGAGCGCGTGAGTCAGCGCATTTTCGAGGTCGGCGCGAAGCCCTCGAGCGCCAATCTGCTGAAGCTCTGCGGCAACTTCATGATCCTCGCCGCGATCGAGTCGCTCGCCGAGTCGATGGCGCTCGCGGCCAGGGGCGGCATCGCGAAGCGCCAACTGCTCGAGGTGTTGACCGCGACGCTGTTCGACGCGCCGGTCTACCGCAATTACGGCGCGATCCTCGTCGAGGAGCGGTTCCGGCCCGCCGGATTCGCAGCGTCGCTCGGGCTCAAGGACATGGGATTGGTCGCCGCGGCGGCCGACAGCGCGGGGGTGGCGATGCCGGTTTTGGGCGTCCTGCAGCAACACCTGCGCCGCACGATCGAGCAGGAGGGCGCCGACATCGACTGGTCCGGCATCGCGAGAACGATCGAGAAGGATTGCGGCGCCTGAGCCGCGCCGGGTGTCCGGGAGAGCCTGGCGCGCGCAAGCGGCGAGGTGGGCGCGCACGGCGTAAAGTTTCATCCGCGAGTGTTATGTCGTAAATTGGGATTCCGACGCAAAGGGAGTTCAGCATGTTCAAATCAGCCGCAATTTTCTTGATCGCGCTCGCGACGCTCGCAGCGCTCACCGCCTACGCCACCGGAATGGGCATCACGCCCGGCCTTTGGGAGGTCAAGATCGTCAAACAAATTGTCGACGGCCGCGACCAGACCGCGCAGATGGCGGGCGCCGGCGACCGCATGCAGCAAATGATGGCGAACATGCCTGCCGCGCAGCGCGCGCAGATGGAAGCGACTCTCAAGCAGCACGGCGTGAGCCAAGGCAGCGACGGGGGATTTCGCATCTGCATCACGCCCGAAATGGCGAAACGCGACAAGCCGATCATGGACAAGGACGGCCGCTGCGAGCCGGCGACCGTCACCCACACCGGCAATCAAATGACGTATGAGTTCAGCTGTACGACAAACGGGGCAAAAACCGTCGGCAAGGGCGTTTCAACGATCGCGCCGGACTTGGTCAGCACCCACGCCGAGATCTCGCGCACCGATGCCAACGGGGCGTCGCACCTGATTCAGAATGACTCGCAGATGACTTTTATCAGTGCCGACTGCGGCGACGTGCAGCCCCCGCCGGCCGCCAAGTAGGCCCAGGGTCCCGCTCCGCACGCAGCGGAGCCCCGCGCGAGCGCCGATCCAATCGGCGCAGAGCGGCCGCGAGCCGCCGCTCTGCGCCCTCACCGCATTTTCTCGAGGCTTAGGGGGCGGCCCGCGACGCTTCGACCGCCAAATGGACCTCGCGCTCGGCGTCGTGCAAGAGAGCTTCGGCCTTGGCGCCGTGTCCCGCCATGTCGTAATGGTTGGCAGCGCGCGCGCGCTCCATCTCGTGGATCGCTTCGACGATATGGTCGTGGACCTTATCGAGATCGTGCCAATCGTGGACCCGGTCGGCGACCGCAACGCCGGCACCGAACATCGCGATCGACAGCACCAGCAGTGATAGTTTCTTCATGATACCCCCTTGAGAGTGAGTGATTTCCCTGGCGTTTTGATGAAGCAAAAACCGCCTCATCGAGCCGACCGCGATTCTAGCGCCCCGCACTCCGACACGTCAGCCGGCTGTGCATGATTTGAGGGCGAGCGGCAACCGCTCGGGCCATCGTTCGATATGACCAATAGATTGCACGGAAATCGCCACCGCGCCTCCCTAGCCCGGCGATCGATTGTCGGTGTCGATCGGGCTACTCGCACTACAATCATCGCTTGACAATTTCGACCGATGCGTCTTTGTTCTGGCGAAAGCACTTCCAATCCCCGTCCAGCCAGTTCAAGCCCACGTCACCGAAGGACGTGAGCCTGAGTTGCGCGCAACACCAGTAAGCAACGGGAATTTGAAGTGCTCAAGTCTTGCCGACTGTCGGCCTGCTCGCGGTTTGTTGCTTGCATACGATTCCCTTGAACGAGCCAATCCCGTTCGTCCCCGTTTATACGAACGCCAGATTGAGCGGCATTGATGTTGATGGCGGTACTTACAATTTCGACCGCGCGAATACGGGCGGCAGCGCGGATGGCGGGGAGCGAATCAAGACCGGCAGTGCGACCATGACCGATGCGAGTGAGAGCCTGCCCGACTGCCTCCGATCACCTTTCACTACAAGGCCGGTTCGAGCGGCACAACGCAGCACGGTTCGATCGCCAAGGGAGTCGTAGTGCTATGCGCGAAAACTCGTGACCCAGGGTGCCTCGGGCAAGACCCAGGTTTTTCATCACGCAGAACTCACGCCGATACTGGTCAATGTGTTGCAAGAGGAGCGCGCCACAATCGCAACCCGGGTTCGAAAACATGCGGCGGACGCAAAGAACAAATGGGGCGCATCAAACGTGGGACATGCAATTGCTGACAACTCGTCCGGGATCCACGGGGTAGTCGCCCGCAGCGGCTTGTTATGTAACATAAGATGAGACGTGTAAACCCATTGTAACTTGGCCCGCACCCTGTGCGGTCCGTTGATCTGTTACCTTGACCAACTTTGACGAACCCGCGAGTGCCGGATTACGCGCGCTGCTCCGCCGTGAATGTCGTCGAGGTGTTGCAGCCTGGCGACGACTTCTCGTAACTGCCAAAATGGATTTAGAATCTGATCGCTGTCGATTGACAAGAATCGAGTCTCGAGCGTATTCGTGGACCACACCTCAGCTCAAAGGGAGAGTTAACAATGAAACATTCGGCCAAGGGTTACTCGGTGTGGGTGTGTCTGATCTCGGCGATGGCAACCCCGGCGCTGGGTCAACAGCCACCAGACCCTGTGCAAAGCGACTCCCTGGCTAACACCGCGATCGGCACCAACGCGCTGCTCAACGTCAATCTCGAAGAATCCGGGTGTCATAACACCGCGTCAGGTCAGGACGCACTGTATTCAGATACGAGCGGCAGCTACAACACCGCGACCGGGTTCAGCTCGCTCTACTCGAACACGACGGGCAACAACAACACCGCGGTCGGGTACGAATCGCTGTATGCCAACTCGACCGGCAGTAACAATACGGCGAGCGGCTACCAGTCTCTGTATCGGAATACCACCGGGGGCGATAACACCGCGAGCGGCTACCAAGCCCTGTCGTCAAACACAACCGGCAACGAGAACACCGCAGCGGGTAATCAGGCGCTGTTCGCCAACACGACGGGCAATTATAACGCGGCGACCGGGGGTAAAGCGCTCTACTCCAATGTCGGCGGCACCGGCAACGAAGGCAGCTTCAACACGGCGAACGGCTATCAGGCGCTCTATTCAAATACCGTCGGCTACAACAACACAGGCTTTGGGTTCAATACCCTGTACTTCAATACCAGCGGCTACGGCAACGCCGCGCAAGGTGCGTATGCGCTTCAGGCCAATACGACGGGTAACCACAATACTGCGCTCGGCAACCAGGCGCTACTGATCAACACCACGGGTGGCAACAATCTCGCCCTGGGATTTCAGGCGGGATCGACCATTAACGGCGGCAACTACAACATCGACCTCGCGAACACCGGCGGCAGCGCGACGGAGAGCAACACCATCCGCATCGGCGCGCAGGCGAGCTCGCCGGGACAAGCCGGCACTCAGTCGACCACATATATTGCAGGCATCTACGGCACGCTGGTGACGGGCAGCGCGGTCTATGTGACCAGCTCGGGGCAGCTCGGAGTGCAGGGCTCGTCGGAGCGCTTCAAGACCGACATTGCGACCATGTCCGACGCGAGTGATAAGCTCGCGCGACTGCGTCCGGTCACCTTTCACTACAAGACCGATCCGAACGGCGTAACGCAGTACGGCTTGATCGCCGAGGAAGTCGCCACGGTGTATCCAGAGCTCGTGATCCGGGACGACTCGGGAAAGCTCCAGGGCGTCCATTACGAAGAACTCGCGCCGATACTCCTAAGTGAAATGCAAAATCAAGGTCAGAGATTGACTGCCCAGGAGGCGATCATTGGCACGCAGGCTAACGAGATTGCCGAGCTCAAGGCCGAGGTTTCGAAGAGTGATTTGCAGGCGCTGGAAATCCGAAAGCTCGAACAGGAAGTAACGGAACTACGGGACCTCAAGCTTGAGCTGGATGCAGCACTTCGCCAGCAACAATCAACGGGTACCATCGTCGCCCGTCGCTGAGTATCCTCACCCTAACATGCCGCCCTCCTTGAGGGGCGGTCCCTGTTCTGCAGTCCTCGACTAAGCTGCGCAGCGGCCTGTGCCGCGCAGGCCGTAGATAATTGGTCGGGGCGACAAGATTCGAACTTGCGACCCCTTGCACCCCATGCAATTTCATGCTCCGAAGTCTGCCGCACTCTTCCGCACTTCCACCCTATCATAAGTCACTGATATACCGCAGTAAGTTGCCGCACTTCCATGCTCTGCTGAAGCAGAGTGCGGCAGAGCCCAGAAGCGTATAAACTGTACCTTGTTTTATCAGGTACAGCTGCTAGCGCACTTTTGCGCTTTAGCAAGGGGTCGCGAAATGAGCCGAAAAATATGGACCGAGACGTGGCTTAAGAGCCTGGCGAAGAAGCCGCCGCAGCATCGGCGGGACTACACCGAACAGGGTCGCAAGGGGCTGATGCTGCGCCACCACCCAGGCGGCGCCCTCACCTTCCTGGTGCGCTATCACCGCGGCAGCGGGGATGAGCAGGTTCAGATCCTGGTGACGATCGGCAACTTTCCGGAGATGGAGCCTCGAGCAGGCGCACAAGGCTCACGCCAAAATCCGTGAAAACTGGCAGCCGGACTCGACCCCGCCGAGGAACTCGACCGCGAGAAACGCGCGCGCCAGGCTGCAAGCGAACGGCGCCGTACCGACGATGCAGTGACCACCCGTAACGTGATCGCGGAGTGGGGATGGCACTATGCACGGCCGCACCGTAAGCGCCCGCGCGAGGCGCTGCGGCTGCTCAAGGTCTATGTAGCGCAGCCGTGGAAGGGCCGCCCGGTGTGCGATCTGGTGAAGCGCGACGCGGTGCTATTGATCGACCGCATCACGGCGCGCGGCAGTCTCGTGATGGCGAACCGCATCCGGGACCTCGCAAACCAAGCATTTAGTTTCGCCATCGAACGCGATTTGATCGAAACCAATCCGTTCGCCGGCATCAAGAAGCCCGGCGGCAAGGAAGAAGCCAAGGAGCGCGCGCTCAACGCCGATGAGCTGCGCACCTTCTGGCAGGCGCTCGAGGCGCCCAAGACCAAGATGTCGGAAATCGTGCGCTCTGCGCTGCGGCTGATATTGAGCGACCGCCCAGCGACCCGGCGAAGTCATCGGGGCGCGTTGGGATGAATTCGACCTGGCCGCCGAGTCGCTCGCGTGGCGCATTCCTGCCGAGCGATCCAAGAACGGCAAAGCGCACGAGGTGCCGGTGTCGGACCTCGCCGCCGAGATCCTCGAGCAGATGCGTGAGCAGGCCGGCGACGATCGCCCCTGCATCGCACCGAGCCACATGTCCAAGCGCGCCGCCAAAGAGCCGCTGAGTTACCGCGCCCTCTCCCGCGCTCTGCGCAACAACCATGACAAAGACGGCAAGCTGTTCGGGCTGCCCGCGTTCACGCCGCATGATTTGCGCCGCTCGGCCGCAACACAGATGACGCTGCTCGGTATCCCGCGCTTGCACGTCGCCAAAGGTGCTGGGGCACGCCGACGACTCGATCACCAGCGTTTACGACCGCTCGAGTTATTCAGCCGAGAAGCGCGTCGCCCTGCAGCGCTGGGCCGATCAGCTGCGCGCCATCGTCGCCGGCAAGGACCGCAAGGTCGTGCCGATCGCGAAGGAGCTGCGCGCGTGACGGCATACCGCGAGCGGCTCGCCGCAGTGGCGATGCTGTGAGTGCGCCCAAGAAAAAGCGCGGTGGCCGTATCCCGTTCGTTGCAATCGCGGCCGATCCAGGTTTCCAGCGCAATGCCCGCAGGGCGCTGGAACACCCGGAGACGCTACGGCCTGGGTTGAGAGAGGTGCTCGAGCGCTACCTGACCAACCCGCTAAAGGCTGCCGCCGAGGACGCGCAGCCCCTGCTCGATCACTGGATTCTGAGCCGGCAAAGACGCCCCGAGAGCGCCGTGAGGGCGCACATCCGCGCCCTCACGGCCGCCCATCCGAAAGCCAAGCCGGCCGCGCTCTACGAACTGCGCGATCAATCAATCATCAAGTCGATGTCGAAGGAAGCCTTCCGCAACGCCGTTGCGGCTATTCGTCGAGAGAGTATTTCGCACCGTTAGCCCTAACGATGTGGCCGCGCTTGCGGACAGCCACCTCGCTGCGCCTCATCCTTCTCTGCAGTAATCAGCAGCGGAGGATTTCACCATGGCATTGGAGATGCGCCTCAAAACCAGCGAGGTCGCGCGGCTCGAGGGTATTTCGAGCTGAACCATTTACGAGAAAGAAAAGAACGGGGATTTTCCGCCCCCGGATGAGCCCGCGGCGCATCACGGCGCCCCCGCATTCTGGTTCGAAAGCACGATTCGTAAACACCGCGAACAGCGCCAGGCGCGCGCGGCTCAGCGTGGCGAGCCGGCTGCCGCGTGATTTTCCTTATCCCTCAAAAGGCGAAGGTGGCTAACCCCGGCAAGGGCGCGACCTTCTTGTGCAACAGCAGGAACTCAACGCATGCCTATCGTACCGCCCAAATCAATAGAAAGCACCTATCTCGATGAAGCTCCGCCCGCGCCCGCCTGATCAGCGATCAATCCGCCGGGGCGCTCGTGAGCGCGAAGATTCTCCGGTTCACGGGACACTTCCGCCCGCTGCCCGAACCGTGTCCCGTCAAGGCGGACGGCTCGAAATGGCGCCACGGCGAAATCGCTCCTGGATACGGCCGATATGCCCGGAGCCGCGACATTTTTTGCTCGTGCGATGCCGATCGCAAATCGGTGTGCGATTTTGATCTGGGCATACTTTTCGATGGAGTGCCGATTCCACACGGGCACGCACTGCCGGGTGGCCGGTATTGTCAGCGCACGCGGAAACTTTGCGAGTGCGATCCCCGACGTTCAAGCTTTGCACGGCGATGCTGCCAAAGCCGCGCAAAAAATCGGTGCGACGCTGATGGCGACGCTGCTCGTATCGATCACTAATCGCGGTTTCCTCGATGCCGCGTTCGAGCACATGGTGCCCGGCGAGTACGCAGCCATCACGTCATTCGCAGACGATCCGCTGACTGTTGCGCGCTACGCCTGGGCTGCGCGGCCGTGGCGACGTGGCATGCCCGTGCCGGGCTCGATCATGGGCAGGCCGCAGAACGTCTACGCCGCAGTCTCGAGCTTTCGGGCCGCCGCAGATGGCACGTTTCATCGACGCAAGGACGATTTCGGCCAAATGCACGTCGTGATGGTCGATGACGTATTCGAGAAAGTCGATCGCAAAAAACTCAAGCTCCCGCCGTCCGCGATGATCCAAACGAGCCCGCCGAGCGCGCAGGCTTATTATTTTTTAGCGCCGACTGCCGAAACCGCGACCGCAGCATGTGCGAGAGGCTCGTCGATGCAATGGTGCGCTCGGGGCTTACGAGCAGCGGCGCACGATCCCGGTATGCGGGGCGTGACGCGGTACGGCCGACTGCCGGTAGCGGTCAACAGCAAAGGGAAGTACGTCAAGCAGCTCGGCCAGCCGTTCGCCTGCCGCTTGACGCTGTGGCATCCCGAGCGCCGCTACACGATCGCCGAGATTGCCAAGGCATTCCGCCTCGATCTCACGTCCGCCGCGGCGCGTCCGCGGCCCGGCGCCTACACACCGAACACGCGCGAGCCGGTGCCGGTCACACTACGGCGCGGCGAGGCTACGCGACGCGTCAATGATTTTGAAGCAATGCTCAAGACGCTAAGCGCCGCCGGCCTGTATGTTCAGCGCGCGGCCCTTGGTATGAAATTGTCTGCCCCTGGGTCGCGGAGCACAGCGACCAGAAAGCCGGCGGTAGCGCGCTGTATGTTCCGCCGAAAGTAACGCATGGCTCGGCGGATTGAAATGCTGGCACGGCCATTGCGAGCACCGCACGGTCGGCGACGTGTATCGCTTTGCGCACTCGCTCGCGCGAGGTGCCGCATGAGCGCCGCGCCGAGTCTCGAGGACGTCAAGAAGGTCGCGGCTGCGGCCGATGCCGCGAATCGAACCGACTTCTTACGCGGACCGAAGACCGCGCGGCCCGAGCATGACGAATTGCTCGGCGTGCCTTATGTGGCGCCGATGATCGTCGCCGGGTATCTGCCACAGGATGCGGGCGGCGACGTGGCCCCTGGCGGCACGGGCAAATCGACGCTGCTGATTGATGAGGCCGTGCACATCATTCTCGGTCGGCCGCTTTATGGCCGGCCGATCGTGCGCGCGGGCGCGGCGCTATTCATCACTGCCGAAGACCGGCGCGAAATGGTACTCGGTCGGCTCAATGAGATTTGCCGAGCGCTCGAGCTGACGAAAAAGGACTACGAAAAGGTTCGCAATAACTTTTTTGTTGAGGACGTTTCGGCGTGTCCCGCCAAGCTAGTCGCAACGGATCGCTACGGCGCGCAAGCGACAGCGTTCGTCGATGAGATCGTAGAGAAGTACAAAGACGCGAAGCTGGCCGTCGCGATCCTCGATCCAACGTCACTGCTCGGTCCCGGCGAGCTGTCCGGCAATGACGGCATGGCGGAATTGATGCGTACCGCCCGCATGCTATCGCAGCAGCTCGGCGCCGCCGTGCGCTCAGTTCACCACGTCGCCCAGGCCGTGGCGCGCGGCAAAATTCGCGATCAATACGCGGGGCGCGGCGGCACGGCGTTCGCTGACAACTCGCGCGGGCAGCGTCAGATCAGCGTACAGATGGAGCGCCAATTCGAGCACGAGGGCAGCAAGTACATTCTGCCGGCCGAAGTGACCGAAGCGGATTTGGCGTGCGGCCGGGTGCTCGCGATCTTCGTTCACAAGCTCAGTATTCGGAGCGCGACTCGATGCCGATCATTTTGATTCGGCATCACTTCGTTTACCGGCACATTCCGATCGAACGCGTTGACAAGTCGCCGCTCGCCGAGGCTGCGCGGCGGGAGGACGAACTGATCCGCCTGACGGATTTCATCACGAAGCAATGCGCGGTCGGCGTGCACATCACACGCAAGGCGCTGGAAGGCTACGCCGCGCAGCTCGGCATGTCGCGCGATGATCTTCGGGACCGCTGCGTCACCGCGTTGAAATTGGGCAACCTTGTCGAGCTGCCGCTACCGGCCGGCGAGCGGCGCACCCGGCGCACCAAATACCTTGCGCCATACACGGCCGAAGCTAATCGCGCGAATCGCGCGGAATCGCGCGGAACCGTGCCGCGCGATTCAAATCACCCGGACGAACCGGCCGCCCGCCAATCGGGCGGCGGCGGGACGTCTATAGGCCGCGCGATTCAAAATCGACAAAAAGGGGGCCACGAGGACGGTACAGAGAAAGGTAATCGCGCGGAATCGCGCGGCGGAAAACGGCCTCGAAAAAGCGCCTCAATGGGCAGGCAGTTGACCGTGAGTAGTCGTCGCGTGCACGCGCCAAAGCCGGCGCTCCGTGTAGGGAGCAGCGCTGCGTTATTGAAATCTGAGCTGCGTCCCTTGCGTCGCATGCAAGTGGTTTCGATTGCTAATGTCTTGTTACATCAGCTGCTTACGTTCACACTGCGTGGCGTGATGTCGTGCAAGGTACAATTTTGGTACAGTGACGCGAGATGCGAACTATCACCGAGATGCGCCGCTAATGGCTAAGGGTTCCACCAAGATCATGGCAACAATACCCGACAAGTACAGCCCGGACTTCGCCGATCGGCTAGACCGGCGCACCTAGATCGCAAAGGCGATCATCGGGCGTATCGAGACCATCGAGACCGACATGGAGGGGCCGACGCGCTGAGCCATGCCCGCCGCAGTCTCGTGCGGCGCGTCGTGTGGCTCGAGGCGATCATCGAGCACTCCGAGCAACGGCTCGCAACGGGCAAAGGGATCGACCTGGGTGGCCATACGCAGGCGATCAATTCGCTGCTCGGCTTGTACCGGTTGCTTGGTCTTGAACGGCGCGCCCGCCCTGTGGAGAGCCTACGCGACGGATGCGGGCCGATGAACCCGAGCTTGCCGCCGCTGTAGAGGCTTCAGGCGACGAGCTGCGCGAGGCCGATGAGTTGCCCTGCTCCGAAGAGATCGCCGCAGAGGCGCCCAGCGCGGGGGCTGTAGCATGAAGATCAAGCCTCTCCACGCGTGCATGCTTGATCCGAAGATCTTCGGCCGCACGTTCGGCGGCCCGACGTTCGCGGCCTGGCGCGCTGTTGCGAAAATTCTCGAGGCTGCGCCGCTCGACAAGGCCGAGCTTGCGCTCTATCAGCAGATCACCGGCCGCGAGCAGCCGCCGACTGCGCCCTTCACCGAGGCGTATCTCATCAAGCCCCGCCGTGCCGGCGGCACGCTGTTCGCCGCGGCTCTCGGCCTGCATGCCGCGCTTCAGGACTATCGCAAGCGCCTCGGCCCGGCGAGGTCGCGACCGTGGCGATGATCGCAGTGGACCGCAAGCAAGCGCGCCAGCTGATGAACTACGTCGGGGGACTGATCGATGACAGTCCGGTCATCGCTGCCGAGGTGTCCGATCGCACGCGGGAAACCATCACGTTCGCGCATCGGATGCAGCTCGAGGTTCACACGGGCAGCTTTCGCAGCACCCGCGGCTATAGCTACGCGGCCGTGATTCTTGATGAAATGGCCTACATGCGCGATGAGTTCAGCGCGACTCCCGACATCGAACTAGTGCGCGCAGTGAAGCCGGGACTTGCGAACCTGGGCGGGCCGACTGCTTGGTCTGTCGTCACCGCACAGCCGGCGCGGGCACCTGTACGCGATGTGGCAGCGCACTACGGCAAGCCCTCCGACGTGTTGGTGATCCAGGCCGGCGGCCCGGTGTTCAATCCGACCATCAGCGCGAAACTCATCGAGCGCGCCCGCGCCGAGGACCCGATCGCGGCGCGCTCCGAGTGGGACGCGCAGTTTCGCGAGGACATCAGCCAATGGCTCGCCGATGAACTGCTCGAGGCGGCGCGCGAAGGCCGCACCGGCGGCAAGAAGCATGCCCCGTGGCATTCGTGGACATGTAGCGGCGGCCGTCACGATGCCTCTTGCATAGGGATCGCACACGCCGAGGATGTGGGTCAGTCGTCGGATCGCGCGCAACCGCGCCTCGTGCTGGATGTGCTCGAGCATGTCCGTGCGCCGCATGAGCCCGCGATTGTGGTCGAGCGTTTCTGCCGCATCCTGAAGGACTGACGCATCAGCAAAGTCGTCGGCGATCGCTACGGCGCCGAGTGGGTCTCGAGTTCGTTCAAGGATCGCGGCATCAGCTACGAGTCTTCCGAGCTGGACAAGTCTTCGATCTACATGGAGGTACTGCCGGCCTTCTCCGAGCGGCGCGTCACGCTGATCGATGACAAGCGGCTCATCACGGAGCTACGCATGCTCGAGCGCAAACCGCGCGCCGGCGGCAAGGCGGACGTGGTGGATCACGCGCCGAACATGCACGACGATGCCGCGAATGCCTGTTGCGGTGCCTTGTGGCTCGCGGGTGCCAAGCGCGGAGGCAGCGTCTTTGAGGTGGGCATGCCCGATTTCGCGAGAGCTATGCGCGGGATACAATCGCGTGGTGGGTTTTCGCTATGACGGGCGCCGTCGTCAGCGGCCGGCCGTTGCCGTGAAACTCTCTCCCGCACGCCGCGCCGAGCTGCTCAATGAGCTGCGGCTTCGCATGCTGTTCAAGGACAAGGTCCTGTGCGCCCGCTACGGCATCAGCCGCCGCACCCTGACGCGGCTGCAGGCCGAGGCGCTTGAGCGGCCGATGGCGCAAAATGCGCCAGACATGCTGCACGCGGTCTGTTTTACTTCTAACAGGCCACAGAAATTGAACACAGCATGATTTCAAAAAACGCCGCTTATTGGGAAGGCTACAACGCCGAGGCCGCGCGCCTCAGCCGCCCCGGACAATTCGAGTCTCTCGCCCAATCGGTCGCGCGCGCCCTGGGCCGCGACAACGGGCGCAAGCAAAAAATCTTCGCGCGATCGCCGGGTGTTTTCGCCGCGATGGACGCCGAAGAACTCGGGCGCATGAGTTCCGCAGAGATGGCGGCGCGTGAGCTAAAGGCCCTTGGCATCGACCCGGGGGAGAACGATCCCGTCGCGATCCTCGACGCACATCACAGCGGGCGCCAGTTTGCGCGTGACTACCTCATCCCTGGGAATCGGCTGACCGGCGGAAATCGCATTCAAGGCAACGATGGCAACAAGCTCATCGGCTCGGGCGAGCACGGCACGCAAGAAGCCCACGATTCCGCGGAGAACGCCATCGATCGCTACATTCGCGGCGGGGACTGACTCCATGGCAGCCTTCGACGCAGCCGAGATCTCGCAGCGCGTTCGCGAATTAGCCGCGCGGCACGAAGCGCTGCACGAAAAATTGTCGCGCGTGATCGGCCCGGTCGCGGACTATGGCTCGATGACGACGCCGGAACTCGCGGCGTACGGCTTGAAAAAGCTCCGTCTCGAGGTGCCGGTCGATGACGACCATCCTAGCGTGGTCGCGCTCGAGCACGCGCTGCGAGGCCGCTCTGGCGGCGCGATGGGCGCGGGCATGGATGCGGGCGACAGTATTATTGATCGATACCTCAGCGGAACTTGAAGGAGTAAAGCACGATGGGACTATTTGCTCGAAAGCCCCAAGCCGCGCCGGCAGCACCAGCGAAACGCGGCCGCAGCGTGACCTGTGGCGCACTCAATGCTGCCATTGCTGCCGTCACCATCGAGATGGCCGATTGCAAGGCGCGCCGGACGCTGGAAGCCCTATATTCACTGACCGGCGATAGCGCGAGCAGTGGCGACCTCGTGAAGCTCGACGGCCCGGCACCGGTCACGCTCGCGCAGCTCGATGATGCGCTCGCCGAGGCACCCGACGAGCCTCCCGCGGGCACGCTTGCCTCGCTGACGCGGGTTCGCGCGTTGATTGCGGAAGCGGAGAAGCAGGCCGTGGCAGTCGCTGGCGAGCCGGTGACGCGCGCGGAATTCAACGCCTTCGCCAACGCCGCCGCGCTCGCGCTCGTGGTCATTGGTGACATGCTGCACGAGCCGATGGCCGGCCCGCTGGACTTGCGTCTCAAAGCCGCAGCGCAAGCCGTCGAGTTTGAGTTGTCCTCAGCTGGAATTCAGGCGCTGCTCGACAGAATCGCGAAGGCCCATAAAGCAGACGGTGCTCGAAAAATGCGCCGCGCCTCGGGCCGCTTGAATGTTGTACCCGGAGCCAATGGTCGCAATTTCTGAATGTGCTG
>CAWALM010000012.1:0-19010 GCA_963782845.1 uncultured Gammaproteobacteria bacterium
ATCGTCCCAATCGCGAGGCGGACGCGGGGTCTTGCCCTCCATGATGTCCTTGATCTGCTCCTCGTCGATCGTCTCGTACTTGATGAGCGCCGCCGACATCGCCTCCAACTTATCCATATTGGTCTTGATGATGTTGTAGGCGCGCTGGTAGTTGCTGTCGATGACGTGCCGCACTTCTTCATCGATCACGTGCGCGGTGACGTCCGAAACCTGCTTGTGCTGGGTCACGCTGCGGCCGAGAAAGACCTCGCCGGACTCCTCGCTGTAGGTCTGCGGACCCAGACGGTCCGACAAGCCCCAGCGCGTGACCATGTTGCGGGCGAGTTCGGTCGCGCGCTCGATGTCGTTCGAGGCGCCGGTCGTGACCGCATCGGCGCCGAACACCAGTTCCTCGGCCACGCGGCCGCCGAACAGCGTCGCAATCCGGCTCTCGAGGCGCCGCTTGCTCGTGCTGTAGCGATCGCCCTCGGGCAGGAACATCGTGACGCCGAGCGCACGCCCGCGCGGGATGATCGTGACCTTGTAGACCGGATCATGCTCAGGAACGCTCAGGCCCACGATCGCGTGTCCCGCTTCGTGATACGCCGTATTGCGCTTCTCTTCCTCGGTCATGACCATCGAACGCCGTTCGGCGCCCATCATGATCTTGTCCTTGGCGCGCTCAAACTCCTCCATCGTCACCGAGCGCTTGTTGCCGCGTGCGGCGAACAGCGCCGCCTCGTTGACGAGATTCGCAAGATCCGCACCCGAGAAGCCGGGCGTGCCGCGCGCGATCACCGACGGCTTGACGTTGTCGCCGAGCGGCACCTTGCGCATATGCACCTTGAGAATTTGTTCGCGGCCGCGCACATCGGGCAGCGGCACGACGACCTGCCGGTCGAAGCGGCCCGGACGCAGCAGGGCCGGATCGAGCACGTCGGGCCGGTTGGTCGCGGCGATCACGATGATGCCCTCGTTGCCCTCGAAGCCGTCCATTTCGACCAGCAATTGATTGAGCGTCTGTTCGCGCTCGTCGTGGCCGCCGCCCAAGCCTGCGCCGCGGTGCCGGCCGACCGCATCGATTTCGTCGATGAAGATGATGCAGGGCGCGTGCTTCTTCGCCTGCTCGAACATGTCGCGTACGCGCGACGCGCCGACACCCACGAACATTTCGACGAAATCCGAGCCCGAGATCGTGAAGAACGGCACCTTCGCCTCGCCGGCGATCGCGCGCGCGAGCAGCGTCTTGCCGGTTCCCGGCGAGCCCACCATGAGCACGCCTTTCGGGATCTTGCCGCCAAGTTTCTGGAACTTGCCGGGATCTTTCAAGAAATCGACGATTTCCACGACTTCTTGCTTCGCTTCTTCGACGCCCGCGACGTCGGCGAAGGTCACATTGACCTGGTCTTCGCCGAGCAGCCGCGCGCGACTCTTACCGAAGGACATCGCGCCGCGGCCTCCGGATGCGCCCTGCATCTGGCGCATGAAGTAGGCCCAAAAACCAATCAGTATCAGTATTGGAAACGCCGAGATCAGCAACTGCACGAGCACCGACTGCTGCTTGGGCGGCTCGCCTCCGAACTTGACGTTTTGCGATTGCAGCAGACCGATCAAGGCCGTATTGCCGGTTTCCGGATTGAACGTGACGAACGAATCCCCGGAACGGCGCTTACCCTCGATGATCTCGCCCTTGAGCGTCACCGACTCGACATTACCGCTTTTGACTTCGGTCAAGAATTGCGAATAAATGATCGTGGCCGGCTGACCGGTGCGCATGCCGAACTGGCTGAAAATCGCGAGCAGAATGACCGCCAGCGCGACCCACAGCAGAATTTGTTTCGTCAGATCGTTCAAGTTTCACCACCGGTCGTGTTCAAAATACGACAATAAGCCTGACGGCATTCGCCGACGTTACACCATCCCAAACTGCCGCGCCAACAGATAGATCTCGGGACTGCGGGTTCGTGACGCCTTCGGCTTTTTGGTGGCCACCCGGCCATATCGCCGGCGCGCATCGCGGATGATCTGATCAAAACCCTCGCCCTGGAATAACTTCACCAAAATATCGCCGCCGGGCGCCAGTACGCGGTCGGCGAATTCCAACGCCAGCTCGGCCAAATACATCGAACGAGGCTGATCGACGGCATCGATACCCGCCATGTTGGGGGCCATATCGGACAAAACAAGGTCGACCTTCGAATCGCCGACGTGCCTCAAAACCTCCTCGAGCACGTCCGGCTCGCGGAAATCGCCCTGCACGAACTCGACACCCGGGATCGCGTCCATCGGCAGGATGTCGGTCGCGACGATCCGACTGCCCTTGCCGAGGGTGCGCGCCGCGTATTGGCTCCAGCTGCCGGGAGCCGCGCCGAGGTCGACCATGCGGATGCCGGGCCGCAGCAAGCGCTCGCGCTGCTGGATCTCCTCGAGTTTGTAGACCGCGCGCGAGCGCCAGCCTTCGCGCTGGGCCCGCTTGACGTATTCGTCGTTGGCATGCTCGGCAAGCCAGCGAGCGCTGCTCTTGGTGCGTTTGGGCATTGGATATCTTGCGCGTACTTTATACTGGCGCCATGCCGCTCAGCGAAAAACAGCGCAAGCACCTCCGCCGCCTCGCGCACCCCTTGAATCCGATCGTGATGCTCGGCAACGCCGGCCTCACCGACGCGGTCGCCGCGGAACTCGAGCGCGCGCTCGGCGACCATGAGCTGGTCAAGGTCAGCGCGCGCCTCGGTGACCGCGACGCACGCAATGCAGCGTTGGCGGCGCTTGCGAGTCGCACGGCCAGCGAACTCGTGCAGCGCGTCGGGCACGTCGGGGTGTTCTACCGCCGGCGCAAGGAACTATCGAAAATCGTTCTTCCAGACTAGGACGAGCGCCGCGAGGCAGGCTGCCACGTACAGCGCGAAGGACACCCCATGCCAGGCGCCGAAGCTCAAGGAAAGGCTGGAGCCGTGCAGGCGCGCCTGGGCCATCAGCGGCCGCAGCCCCCATTCGTTGAGCGCGAGCAGCGCGGCGGCAAGGTAGGCCGGCATCAGTTTCGTGCGGCCCGGCAACAGCAGGCCGAGCACCGCGGCCGCGACCGCAAGATACGCCTCGACCATGAAAATTCGGCCGGCGAGCTGCCCCGCGAGCTGCCGGTCGGGTTGCGTGAAGAACAGCGTCGGGGCGACCCACAGCGCCGCGGCCCACATGCTGCCGGCCCAGAGCACGACGAGCACGCGATAGGCGTTCTGCAGCAGCCTCACACGTAGCGTACCGAGACGATTTCGTAGGTCCGCGTGCCGCCGGGTGTGGTCACATCGACGACGTCGCCCTCGGATTTGCCGATCAGCGCGCGCGCGATCGGCGAGGAGACCGACAGCAGTCCGTGTTTGATGTCCGCCTCGTCGTCGCCGACCAGCTGGTAGCGTCACCGCGCCGCCGCCGTCCTGGTCCTCGAGTTCGATCGTCGCGCCGAAGACCACGCGCCCGCTCGCAACGAGCTTGGTCACGTCGATGATCTCGGAGCTCGCGAGCCGGTGCTCGATCTCGTTGATCCGCCCCTCGATGAAGCTCTGCTGTTCGCGCGCCGCATGATACTCGGCGTTCTCGCTCAAGTCGCCGTGCGCACGCGCTTCGGCGATCGCCTTGATGACGTTCGGGCGGTCATGGCTCTTGAGTTTCTTCAACTCCTCGCGTAGCCGTTCGGCACCGCGCAGGGTCATCGGAGTTCGCTTCACGCCGGCATTTCCTTGTGCAAATCCTGCAGACGATTGACGTCACTGTCGCCGAGATGGTCGAGCGCATCGCAGGTCGCGCGCGCGGCCGCAACGGTCGTGTAATACGTCACGCGTCGCGCGACCGCTTCGCGCCGGATCGATCGCGACTCACGAACCGCCTGCTTGCCCTCGGTCGTGTTCACGATCAGCGCGATCTCGTCGTTCTTGATCATGTCGACCACGTGCGGTCGGCCTTCGCGCACTTTGTTGACGCGCCGGCAGATGATGCCAGACTCTTCGAGAGATTGCGCAGTGCCGCCGGTTGCCGCGATCTCGAAGCCGCGCTCGATGAGCATCCGGGCGAGCGGTACGGCTGCCGGTTTGTCCCTATCTCGGACGCTGATGAAGCACAGGTCCGCGCGTCGGCAGCACGACGCCCGAGGCGGCCTGCGCCTTCGCATAGGCTTCCCCAAACGTGTGGCCGGTGCCCATCACTTCGCCCGTGGACTTCATTTCGGGGCCCAAGATCGGATCGGCCTCGGGAAACTTGATGAACGGGAACACCGCCTCCTTGACCGAGAAATACGGCGGAATGCGCTCGACGGTGCGGCCCTGCGCCGCGAGCGACTTGCCGGTCATCACGCGCGCCGCGACCTTCGCGAGCGGAACCCCGGTGGCCTTGGAGACGAACGGCACGGTGCGCGAGGCGCGCGGATTGACCTCGAGGATATAAATGACGCCGCTCTGTATGGCGAACTGGATGTTCATCAAGCCGACGACGTTCAAGGCCTTCGCGAGCTTGCGCGTTTGCGCTCGTAGCTCGTCCTGGATCTCCTTCGACAGTCCGTTCGGCGGCAAGGAGCAGCCGGAATCCCCCGAGTGCACGCCCGCTTGCTCGATATGCTCCATGATGCCGCCGATCAACACGTCCTCGCCGTCGCTGACCGCGTCGACGTCGACCTCGATCGCGAGATCGAGAAAGCGATCGAGCAGCACGGGGCTGTCGTTCGAGACCTTGACCGCGTCGAGCATGTATTGGCGCAAATCGTCCTCGTTGAAGACGATCTCCATCGCACGGCCGCCGAGCACGTAGCTCGGCCGCACGACCAGTGGAAAGCCGACGTCGCGCGCGAGCAGCACCGCCTGCTCCTCGGCGCGCGCGCTCGCATTGGCCGGCTGCTTGAGCTTCAAGGCCGTGACGAGCTTCTGAAACCGCTCGCGATCTTCGGCGATATCGATGCTGTCGGGGGTCGTGCCGATGATCGGGCCGCCCGCGGCCGCGATCGCGCGCGAGAGCTTCAGCGGGGTTTGGCCGCCGAACTGCACGATCACGCCCTTCGGGCTTTTCCTTCTCGATGATCTCCATGACGTCTTCGAAGGTCAGCGGTTCGAAATACGAGCCGATCGGAGGTGTCGTAATCGGTCGATACGGTCTCGGGATTGCAATTGACCATGATGGTCTCGAAGCCGTCTTCGCGCAGCGCCATCGCCGCATGCACGCAGCAGTAATCGAATTCTATCCCTTGACCTATTCTATTAGGACCTCCTCCTAATATCATGATTTTCCGACGATTTGTCGGATTCGATTCGCACTCTTCCTCGTACGTCGAATACAGATACGCCGTCGACGTCGCGAACTCTGCGGCGCAAGTGTCGACGCGCTTGTAGACCGGATGGATGCCGAGCTTGCGCCGCTCGCGCGCACGCTCGCATCGTCGCGCGCCGTCAAGGCGCGCGATGCGCGCATCCGCGAAGCCCTTGCGCTTGAGCGCGCGCATGCGCGCGCCGTCGAGGCTGTCGAAACCCTGTACGCGCAGCTGCGCCTCCTCGCGCAGCAAATCCTCGATTTGTGCGAGGAACCACGGATCGATGCCGGTCGCCTCAAAGACTTGCGCGCGGGTCCAGCCGGCGCGAAACGCGTCGGCGACGTAGAGGATGCGGTTGGGGCCGGGCCAGCGCAGCTCGTAGGCGAGCTGGGTCGCGGCTTCCTCGTTGAGCGGCAGCGAGAGCTGCTCGTCAAAGCCGTTGAGACCGGTCTCGAGGCTGCGCAGCGCCTTCTGCATCGACTCCTGGAAGCTGCGGCCGATCGCCATCGCTTCGCCGACCGATTTCATCTGGGTCGTGAGCCGCGTATTCGGCGCCCGGAAACTTCTCGAACGTGAAGCGCGGGATCTTGGTCACGACGTAGTCGATCGACGGCTCGAAGGCCGCCGGCGTCGCGCCGCCCGTGATCTCGTTCTTCAATTCATCGAGCGTATAGCCGATCGCGAGTTTCGCGGCGACCTTCGCGATCGGGAACCCGGTCGCCTTCGAGGCGAGCGCCGAGGAGCGCGACACGCGCGGATTCATTTCGATGATCA
This sequence comes from uncultured Gammaproteobacteria bacterium, assembly GCA_963782845.1. Taxonomy (GTDB): domain Bacteria; phylum Pseudomonadota; class Gammaproteobacteria; order Steroidobacterales; family Steroidobacteraceae; genus Bog-1198. The sequence continues at coordinate 6,038 of CAWALM010000012.1, forward strand.
GTATGCGCCCGTCGTCCGGATTGATCGCAAATTGCACGTTCGAGCCGCCGGTGTCGACGCCGATCTTGCGCAGCACCGCGATCGAGGCGTCGCGCAGCCGCTGATATTCCTTGTCGGTGAGAGTCTGCGCGGGCGCGACCGTGATCGAGTCGCCCGTGTGCACGCCCATCGGATCGATATTCTCGATCGCGCAGATGATGATGCAGTTGTCGTTGCGGTCGCGCACGACTTCCATTTCGAATTCTTTCCAGCCGACGACCGACTCCTCGAGCAGCACCTCGTTGGTGGGCGAGGCGTCGAGCCCGCGGCCGACGATCGCCTCGAATTCCTCGCGGTTGTAGGCAATCCCGCCGCCGCTGCCGCCGAGCGTGAACGACGGGCGCACCACGGTCGGAAAGCCGATCTCGGATTGCACCGCGAGCGCCTCCTCCATGCTGTGCGCGATGCGCGCCCGCGCGGTCGCGAGCCCGATCTCGCTCATGGCATGGCGGAACAGCTCCCGATCCTCGGCCATGTCGATCGCGCGCTTCGAGGCGCCGATCAATTCGACATTGAACTTCTCGAGCACGCCCTCGCGCGCGAGGTCGAGCGCGGTATTGAGCGCGGTCTGGCCGCCCATGGTGGGCAGCAGCACCTGCGGCCGTTCCTTCTCGATGATCCGCGCGATCGTGCGCCAATTGATCGGCTCGATGTAGGTCGCGTCGGCCATCTCCGGGATCGGTCATGATGGTGGCCGGATTCGAGTTGACCAGGATGACCCGATAACCCTCTTCTTTCAATGCCTTACAGGCTTGAGCTCCAGAATAATCGAACTCGCAAGCCTGACCGATGATGATCGGCCCCGCTCCGATGATCAGGACGCTGTCGATATCGGTACGCTTCGGCACGGGCTAACTCTCGGCCGATTTTTGTTTCGGCGGAACGCGTGCCCGAGAATTGGCCTGAACGCGCTTGACCATCAGATACATGAAATGCTCAAAGAGTAGCTTGAGCTCGTGCGGCCCGGGGCTCGCCTCCGGATGCCCCTGAAAGCTGAAAGCCGGCTTGTCGGTACGCGCGAGACCCTGGAGGGATCCGTCGAATAGCGAGCGGTGGGTCGCGCGCAGCGTCGCGGGCAGCGTCGCTTCGTCGACCGCGAACCCGTGATTCTGGCTCGAGATGAACACGCGCCCGGAATCGATCTCGAGCACCGGGTGGTTCGCGCCATGATGTCCGAACTTCATCTTGACGGTCTTGGCACCGCTCGCGAGACCCAGCAGCTGATGGCCGAGGCAGATCCCGAAGATCGGCAACTCCGTTTCGAGAAATCGCCGGATCGCTTCGATCGCGTACTCGCAGGGCTCCGGATCGCCGGGACCGTTGGATAAGAAAATACCATCAGGATTCATCGCAAGCACTTGATCTGCCGGCGTTTGTGCAGGCACAACCGTCATACGGCAGCCATGCTCCGAGAGAATGCGCAGGATGTTGCGCTTGATGCCGAAGTCGTAGGCGACGACGTGTAGGCGACTCTGCGGACGCGGCGCCTTGAGCGGCGAATTCCAGATCGGTCCGTCGTTCCACTGATAGACCCGCTTGGTCGTGACGGCCTTCGCGAGGTCCATGCCCTTCAAGCCGGGAAACTTCTTGGCCGCGCGGATCGCATTCGCATCGTCGATCGTCTCGCCGGTCATGATGCAGCCCGAGAGCGCGCCCTTTTCCCGCAGCAGCCGCGTGAGCTTGCGCGTGTCGATCTCCGCGATCGCGACCACCTTGCAGCGAACCAGGAAACTCGTCAGCGATTCGGTCGATCGCCAATTGGAGTGCAGGACCGGCAAATCGCGGATCACGAGGCCGGCGGCGTAGACCGCAGCGGACTCCAGGTCCTCGGGCGTCGTACCGGTATTGCCGATGTGGGGATACGTGAGAGTCACGATCTGGCGGCAATACGACGGATCCGTGAGGATCTCCTCGTAACCGGTCATCGCCGTATTGAATACCACCTCACCCGTCGTGTTTCCTTTTGCGCCGACTGAGACGCCTCGAAACACGGTGCCATCTTCGAGAGCTAGCACTGCAGGTGTCGACACTCCGGTTCCTCGCTTTGCGCTACGGGGCGTTCCGTAGATGCGCAAAGCGGGAGGCGCTCGTAAGAACTGCCTCCCGCTTTATGGTTTGAATAGCTATCAGATTCCGGGCGCGAATATTAACGATGCGCACGATGCCTGTCTATGGCCATCTCTACAGTCCGAGCACATCCTGCATCGAATAACGGCCCGCGGGCCTGCCGACGAGCCACTCGGCGGCACGCAGCGCGCCGCGGGCGAAATTCTGCCGGTCGCTCGCGCGGTGCGTGATCTCGATGCGCTCGCCCTCGGCGGCGAACAGCACGGTATGTTCGCCGACGATGTCGCCGGCACGCACGACCGAGAAGCCGATGCTGCCGGGCGCGCGCGGACCGGTTTGCCCGTGGCGCTCGAAGACCGCGCACGCGCGGAGGCTCGTGCCGCGCGCCTGCGCCACGGTCTCACCGAGGCTCAAGGCGGTGCCCGAGGGCGCGTCGCGCTTCATGCGGTGATGCGATTCGAGAATCTCGACGTCGTATCCCGGCCCGAGCGCCCCGGCCGCCAAAGCGACGAGTTTGGCGACGACGTTGACGCCGATGCTGGTATTCGGAGCCACCAGCACCGCAATGCGCCGCGCCGCCTCCGCGACGAGCCCGAGCGCCGCCGCATCCATGCCGGTCGCGCCGATCACCAGCGGCACGCCGACCGCCGCGCAGGCGCTCGCATGGGCGCCGACCGCCTGCGGCAGGCTGAAATCAATCGCGATCGTGGCGCCCGCAAGCGCTCGAGCCACATCGTGCGTGACGACGACGTGCCGCCCGGAGGCCCCGCCGCGCTCGCCGCCGGTCGGTGAGGGGCTCTTGCCGAGACTCGCGCTCTGCGGCGAGGCCACCGCCGCGCACAGCTCGAAGCGCGCGTCCCCGTCCAAGGCGCGAATCAGCGACTGGCCCATGCGCCCCGTCGCGCCGAAGATCACGAGCTGGTGCACGGGAGCGCGGCCCGCTAGTCCACGGCGCCGGTGAAGAATTTTTTGACGCCTTCGAAGAAGGTCTTCTCGCGCGGCTTGTGACTGCCGTGGGACAAGGTCGCCTCGAATTTGCGCAGCAGCTCTTTTTGCTCGGCGCCGAGACCCACCGGGGTTTCGATGACGACGCGGCAAAACAGATCGCCCGCCGAACCGCCGCGCACCGGCACGACGCCTTTGTCACGCACGCGGAACACGCGCCCCGATTGCGTTTCCGGCGGAATCTTTAAGACCACCCCACCGTCGAGCGTCGGCACCTCCACGACGCCGCCCAACGCTGCGGTCGCGAAGCTCACCGGAACCTCGCACGACAGATTGCTGCCTTCGCGCTCGAAGATCGCATGTTCCCGCACATGAATCTCGACATACAAATCGCCGCTCGGGCCGCCGTTGCGCCCCACCTCGCCCTCGCCGCTCAAGCGGATCCGGTCGCCGGTGTCGACGCCGGCCGGCACCGTGACCGCGAGCGTCTTCTCCTGGCGTACACGGCCCTGCCCGAAGCAGGTATCGCAAGGATTGCTGATGATCTTGCCGCGACCCTTGCAGCGCGGACAGGGCTGCTGGATCGTGAATATGGATTGCTGCACGCGCACCTGACCGTGTCCGTTGCAGGTGTCGCAGGTTTTCGGCGTCGAGCCCTTGGCGGCGCCCGTGCCCGCGCAGGTCTTGCACTCGGCGAGCGTCGGAATGCGGATCTCGGTTTCGGTGCCGAACACCGCTTGCTCGAGGTCGAGTTCGAGCTCGTAGCGCAGGTCCGCGCCGCGAAACACCTGCGAACGGCCACGCCCGCCGCCCGAGAAAATATCGCCGAACATTTCTCCGAAGATGTCGCCGAACGCATCGGCGCCGCTGAAGCCGCCGCCACGGCCGCCCTGCAGTCCCGCATGGCCGAATTGATCGTAGGCGGCGCGCTTTTGCGGGTCGGTGAGAACCTCGTAGGCCTCCTTGGCCTCCTTGAAGCGATGCTCCGAATCGGGGTCGTCGGGATTGCGGTCGGGATGGAATTTCATCGCGAGACGACGGTAGGCCTTCTTGATATCGGCCTCCGAAGCGTTTCGCGGCAGATCAAGCAGCTTGTAGTAATCTTGCTTCGACATTACACATCCACAGAAAAAAACCGCCGGCATTCGAAGAGCCGGCGGCTGATATTGGACTTAGGTCGAGTCAGCCTCAACCGCAGGCTCTCAGGCCTTCTTGCGATCGCTTTCCTTCACTTCCTCGAATTCCGCGTCGAGCACGTCGTCCTTCTTCGCTTCCGCCTGCGCTCCGCCGCCCGAGGGGCCTGCGGCGCCCGCCGAGGACTGTTCGTGCGTCTTCTGCAGTATAGCCATCGAAGCCTGGTCGAGCGCCTGTGTCTTGCGTTCGATCTCGTCCTTGTCGTCGCCCGCCATCGCAGTCTTGACCGCCGCAATGGCCTCGTTGGCAACGCGCTTCTCGTCATCCGAGACCTTGTCGCCGAGATCCTTGAGCGCCTTCTCAATCGTGTGCACGCTGGCGTCGGCCTTGTTGCGGGCTCCCACGAGCTCGCGGAACTTCTTGTCTTCCGCGGCATGCGCCTCCGCATCCGCGACCATGCGCTTGATTTCGGCCTCCGAGAGTCCGCTCGAAGCCTTGATGACGATGCGCTGCTCCTTGCCGGTCTTCACGTCCTTTGCCGAGACGTTCAGGATGCCGTTGGCGTCGATGTCGAACGCGACCTCGATTTGCGGCATGCCGCGCGGCGCCGGCGGAATGTCGGACAGGTCGAAGCGGCCCAGCGACTTGTTGTCGGCCGCGCGATCCCGCTCGCCCTGCAGCACGTGAATCGTCACGGCGGTCTGGTTGTCGTCGGCGGTCGAAAAAGTCTGCGCGGCCTTGGTCGGAATCGTCGTGTTCTTCTCGATGACCTTGGTCATCACGCCGCCCAGAGTCTCGATCCCGAGCGACAGCGGCGTCACGTCGAGCAGCAGCACGTCCTTGACGTCGCCCGCGAGCACGCCGCCCTGGATCGCGGCGCCGACGGCCACCGCCTCATCCGGATTGACGTCCTTGCGCGGTTCGCGGCCGAAGAAGTCCTTGACCGCCTTCTGCACGAGCGGCATGCGCGTCTGACCGCCCACCAGAATGACCTCGCCGACGTCCTTCATCGACAGGCCCGCGTCCTTGAGCGCGATCCGGCACGGTTCGATGGTCTTCTGCACGAGATCCTCGACGAGCGACTCGAGCTTGGCGCGCGTGAGCTTCATGTTGAGATGCTTCGGCCCCGCCGCATCGGCCGTGATGTACGGCAGATTGATTTCCGTCTGCTGGCTCGAGGACAGCTCGATCTTGGCCTTTTCCGAGGCCTCCTTGAGCCGCTGCATCGCGAGCGGATCGCGGCGCACATCGATGCCGCTCTCCTTCTTGAATTCGTCCGCGAGATAGTTGATCACGCGCAGGTCGAAGTCCTCGCCGCCGAGGAAGGTATCGCCGTTGGTCGAGAGCACTTCGAACTGGCGCTCCCCGTCGACCTCGGCAATCTCGATGACCGAGACGTCGAAGGTGCCGCCGCCGAGGTCGTACACGGCGATCTTGCGGTCGCCGCCGTCCTTGTCGAGGCCGTAGGCGAGCGCGGCCGCGGTCGGCTCATTGATGATGCGCTTGACGGTGAGGCCGGCGATGCGGCCGGCGTCCTTGGTCGCCTGGCGCTGCGAGTCGTTGAAATACGCGGGTACCGTGATGACGGCCTCGGTCACAGTCTCGCCGAGATAGTCCTCGGCGGTCTTCTTCATCTTCATGAGAACGCGCGCCGAGACCTCTTGGGGCGCCATCTTCTTGCCCTGCACCTCGACCCAGGCGTCGCCGTTGTCGGCCTTGATGATCTTGTAAGAGACCATCGACACGTCCTTCTGGACGACCTCATCGGTGAATTTCCGCCCGATCAGCCGCTTGACGGCCGCGAGCGTGCTCTGCGGATTCGTGACGGCTTGGCGCTTGGCCGACTGGCCGACCAACACTTCGCCGTCCTTGGTGAAGGCAACGATCGACGGCGTGGTGCGATCGCCTTCGCTGTTTTCGATGACCTTGGGCTTACCGCCCTCCATGATCGAGACGCAAGAGTTCGTCGTACCGAGATCAATGCCGATAATCTTTGCCATATGTAAAAACCTCTAGAAAGAATTCCGTTGTCAATAGCCGACTTATGGGGTATTTCGGGCGCTTTTCAATCTCGCCGCCGTCAATTCCCGCGATCGGGCGGAAGTTTGCTGACGATGACCCGCGCCGGGCGCAGCAAGCGCCCATTCAAGGAATAGCCCTTCTGGATCACCGCAAGCACGGTGTTGGCCGGCTTATCGGCGCTTTCCTGGGCGACCATGGCCTCGTGCCACTCGGGGTCGAACGGCTGGCCGAGCGGATCAATGAGCTTGATGCCGGCCTTCTCGAAGGCGCGGTGCAGCTGGCGCAAAGTCGCCTGCGCTCCCTCGAGCAGGGCCGGGCCGGGATTTGCGGCGCCCGCGTTGATGCCGGCCTCGAGCGCGTCGCCGACCGTCACGAGCTCCTGCGCAAAGCGCTCGATCGCGAATTTGCGCGCGTTGTCGAGCTCGCGCTCGGTGCGCTTGCGGTAATTCTCGAGTTCCGCGACCGCCCGCAGATAGCTGTTCCAATTCTCCTGCGCTTTGGCTTCCGCGGCCGCGATCGCGGCCTCCGGCCGCTCGGCACCGGGCTGCGCCGCAGCGTCGGATGCCTGCGCTTCGGCATGGTTCGTTTCGTTCACTTTAAGCTAGGCTCCCAATTTGCGCGGATGCTCCGGCCCTGTCCGCGGAAGGCTTCCATCTGGGGGCTATTTACGCGTGTTCAAGGCCGAGCCCAACAGTTTTGCGGTCATGTCGACGATCGGAATGACTCGTTCGTAGGCCATGCGGGTCGGCCCGATGATCCCGAGCACGCCCGCGATTTGGTTGCCCTGCATGTAGGGCGCCGTGACCACGCTGATGTCGTCGAGTATCTGGTAGCCCGAGTCCTGGCCGATGAAGATCTGGATGCCGTCGGCGTGCAGGCAATTGTCGAGAAGCCGCAGCATGTCGTGCTTTTCGTTGAATGCTTCGAACAGCCGCCGCAGCCGATCGATGTTCGAAAGTTCGGCGAATCCCATGAGATTCGTCTCGCCGGCGATCACGTATTCGACCCGCTCGTCGGGGCCCTTGTCGAACACCTTTTGCGCAACTTGGATCGCATCGAGCATCAGCCGGTTCATGCTCTGCTGGGCATCCTTGAGCTGCTCGACGAGCATCGCGCGCAACTCGGGCAGCGATCGGCCCGCGAACGCTTCGTTCAGATAGGCGGCCGCTCGCCGCAGCTCCTCCGGCTTGTAATGCCGATCGAGCTGCACGACCCGGTTCTGCACCTCGTTGTTGTTCATCACCATGATCGCGAGCGCGCGGTTCTCGGAAAGCCCGATGAACTCAATTTGCGAGAGCGCGACGTAATTCGGATTCGGCAGCGTCACGAGTCCGGCCATGTGGGTCACGCTCGAGAGCATTTGGGACACCGTCAGCGCGAGCGAGCGGCTGTTCGCTGCATCGCTGACGAGACGCCGCTCGATTTCCACGACTTCGCCCTGTTCGAGCGGCTTGAGCTTGAGCAGCGTATCGACGAAGAATCGGTAGCCCTTGTCGGTGGGCACGCGTCCCGCCGAGGTGTGCGGCGAGGCGACGAAGCCGAGCGCCTCGAGGTCCGCCATGACGTTGCGGATCGTCGCCGACGACAGGCTCAAGCCGGAGTCACGCGACAGCGTTCGCGAGCCGACCGGCTGGCCGTCGCGAATGTAGCTCTCAATGAGCGCTTTGAGGAGCAGCTGCGCCCGCTCCGTCAGAGAGCCTTCGACCTCGTCTGTCATGGTGCGGTCCATAATACGGGTTTGAACCTAAAAGCGTATCTCGCCTGAAGTCAAGAGCGTGACCGGCACGGCGCCACCATGCTACAACTGGAATGCCGCCTATGCCTCATCCTTTCAAGTCCATCGCCCTCGTCGGTAACGCCAAGGACTCCCGCGTGTCCGATTACATGCTGACGCTGGCGGGACATCTGTTCGGCCGGGGCCTGCGTGCGCTCGTCGATCCGCGCAACGGCATGGGCTTCCCAAGCGACACGGTCGTGCAGTGCCCGGAGGCCTCGTTTGCTTCAAGGGCGGACCTCATCATCGCGATCGGCGGGGACGGCACCCTGCTGTATGCGGCGAACCTGGTTGCCGGCCATCCCGTGCCGCTGCTCGGCATCAACCGCGGCCGGCTCGGGTTTCTGACCGACGTCGGCCCCGATTCGATGTTGCAGGACGTCGATTCGGTGCTCGAGGGCCGCTACACCGAGGACCGCCGCTCGCTGCTCGCGGCGCGGCTGGAGCGCTACGGGGCGCCCACGGCACGGGCGGTTGCGCTCAACGACGTGGTCGTCAACAAGCGCGAGACCGGCCGCATTCTGGATTTCGAGACCTCGATCAACGGGCGCTTCGTCAACTCGCATGGCGGCGACGGGATGGTGATCGCCACGGCGACCGGATCGACCGCCTATGCGCTCTCCTGCGGCGGTCCCATCGTCGCGCCCGACCTCGATGCCTGGGTGCTCGCGCCGATCAGCCCGCATACGCTCAGCGACCGGCCGATCGTGGTGCGCGCGGGCAGCAAGATTCAGCTGCGTGTCTCGGACCGCCACGAATCGCATGCGCAGGTCACCTGCGATGGCGCCGTGCTCGGCGACTTGCGGCATGGCGACAGTCTGTTCGTCGAGGCCTCCGACGCGCGGATCACGCTGCTGCACCCGCCGGGCTACGACTATTTCCGGCTGCTGCGCTCCAAGCTGCACTGGGGCCGTGGCGCCGCCGCTGGCGAGAGCGTCGACTAGGACCGCCGTGCTCAACCTGCTGCAGCTGCGCGATTTCGTGATCGTCGAACGCGCCGATTTGGAGTTCGGCGCCGGCCTCACGGCGCTCACCGGCGAAACCGGCGCGGGCAAATCGATCGTCGTCGATGCCCTGTCGATGCTCGCGGGAGGGCGCGCCGGCGCCGACGTCGTCCGCAGCGGCGCGGAACGCGCGGAGGCAAGTGCCGCATTCGTGGGACTGCCGCCGGCAGCCGTCGCGTGGCTCGAGGCCCAGTCGATCGATCACGACGGCGAAGTGCTCTTGCGCCGCGTCGTCGGGCAGGATGGGCGCTCGCGTGCCTACATCAACGGCCAACTCGTGGCGCTGCAGGCGCTGCGGGAACTCGCCGACCTGCTGTTCGAGATTCACGGTCAGCAGGAATTTCAGCACCTCGTCAAACGCGACGCGCAGCGCGACATGCTCGACCGGCATGCCGGCGCCGAAGAACTCGCGGCCGCGGTCGGGGTCCTGTTTGCGCGCTACCGCGACTGCCGGCGCGAGCTCGAAGCTTTGCGGTCGGCGGCCGCCAACCGCGAATCACGGCTCGACCTGCTGCGCTACCAACTCGGCGAACTCGGCGCCGAGGTCGGCACGCTTGCCGAGATCGAGGAGCTGCTGCTCGAGCGCAAGCGCATCGCGGGCCGCGGTCGCTTGGCCGATGCGGCACGCAGCGCGCTCGAGGCCGTCGAGGGCGCGGAAGGCGACGACGGCGCCGCGGCCGGCGCGCGGGATCGATTGGCCCGGGCGCAAAGTGTGCTGCGCGCGCCTGCCGAGGCGGACCCCGGTCTTGCGCAAGTCGGCGCGCTGCTGGCGGAAGCGGCGCTGCAGGCGCAGGAGGCCGCCGATTCGCTGCGCCGCTTCCTCGACGCCTTGGACGTCGATCCGGCACGCCAGGACGAGATCGAGCGGCGAGCCGCCGCGCTCGAAGGCCTTGCGCGCAAGCATCGCCTGCCGGTCCAGGAATTGCCGCAAGAGCGCCTGCGGCTCGAGCAGGAACTCGCGACGCTCGACGGCGCCGAGCAGAGCGCCGCGGCGCTCGAGGCGCGCGCCGCCTCGCTGCGCGCCGAGTACGCGACCGCGGCAGCGCGCCTCAGTGCGGCGCGGTCCGCGGCCGCAACCGATCTCGGTGCGCAAATCACGCGCCTCATGCAGTCTCTCGGGATGCGCGGCGGCGAGTTCGCGGTCAGCGTGACGACCATTGACGCCGAACCGGCGAGCGCCGGCAACGACCTGATCGAGTTTCTCGTGGCCGCCAACCCCGGACACCCGCCCAAGGCACTCGCCAAGGTCGCCTCGGGCGGCGAGCTGTCGCGCATCAGTTTGGCGGTTCAAGTCGCCGCGGCGGCCAAGACATCGGCGCCGTGCATGGTCTTCGACGAGGTGGATGCCGGCATCGGTGGCGCAACCGCGGAGATCGTCGGCCGCCAGCTGCGCGAGCTCGGCGACCGCGGCCAGGTGATCTGCGTGACCCACCTCGCGCAGGTGGCGAGCCAGGCGCACTGCCAGCTGCGGGTCACGAAACGCAGTCTCGGGGCATCCACGAAAACCAACATCGAGCGCTTGGCCGAGGGGGAGCGGATCGATGAAATCGCGCGCATGCTCGGCGGCATCGACATCACCGAGCAAGCCCGCGCGCATGCGCGCGAAATGCTCGCGCTCGCCGCAGCGCCGTCACCCAAACCCAAGAGATCGCGAGGCGCCGGCCGCTAGCGAGGCGCCAGGCCAGCGCTGCGCTGCGCTACTTCAGGCGCTTCTGGTTCGGGCAGTTCGGTTTGGCGCAATGCCCGTAGAGGATCAGCGCGTGATCGCTCATTTCGAAGCCGAGGCGCTTTGCGACCGCCTGCTGCCGCTCTTCGATGCCGCCGTCCATGAACTCTTCGACGTGGCCGCAGTCCACGCAGACGATATGATCGTGGTGGGAGCCGTGGTTGAGCTCGAAAACGGCGATGCCGCCCTCGAAATGGTGGCGCGTGACGAGACCGGCGGCCTCGAATTGCGTCAGCACCCGGTAGACGGTCGCGAGGCCGATGTCTTGGTTCGCGACCAGCAGCTTCTTGTAGATATCCTCGGCGCTCATGTGGCGGGCCGAGCCCTCCGCAAGAATATCGAGGATCTTCAAGCGCGGGAGCGTGACCTTGAGGCCCGCATTGCGTAGATCCGTGCTTTCAGCCGTGGGAGGTTTGAGACGCTGCGACATACTGTGCCATCCGGTATGATAGAAAACTGGCTCGAGAACGTCGATTATTGATCATTTAAGGGTTGCATACCACTTTGACGAAACATATTGGCCCGCTGCGTGCTTGCCTTGAGCTTAAGCACCGTATTTTCCGGGTGCGTGTATCGCATCAATATCCAGCAAGGGAATTTCCTCGACCAGGCGGCCGTCAATCAGGTGCAGGCCGGCATGACCCGCAGCCAGGTTCGCTATTTGCTCGGCACGCCGATGGTCGCCGATAGCTTCAACAAGGAACAGTGGGATTACATCTACTATTTGAAGAAGGGCCGCAGCGGGCACGTGGACTCGCGCCGAGTCACGGTATATTTCGACGGCGACAAGGTCGCCAAGCTCGACAAGCCAAGCGACGAACTTGCCGCCGAGCAGGATAAATCAGCCGCTGAAGTGAAGAACGGACGTACCTACTAGGCGGGCGCGGCACCCGGCCGCACCACGGCGGCTGCACGAGCCCAGGACGCGGCGAGCGCGGCTACGGCGCGCCGCTTTCGGATCGATCGCAAGCGGCCGGTAGATCTCGACGCGATCGCCGTCGGCAGAGCGAATCGGCGCGGTCCACGGTACGGCCGTAAATTCCCACCGGCGCTTCAGGCAATCGACGCCCGCGAATGCGGGATCCGCGGCTGCGAGCGCCAAACCTGTGCGACCGTCGCGGGCGCCGGCAGCCGAAAGGCCTTGACGACCTGCCTGCGCTGCCGGCAAATACCACCTCGATGCAGAAAATCATGATGGCGCCGAGATTGCTCAAGCGTAGATTTTGCGCGCGCGCTTCACGAAAGCATCGACGATCGTGCCGCAGAGCGACTCGAAAATCGCGTTGAAAGCCGCGGCGGTCAGCGGATTCTTGAACTCGAACTCGACTCGAAAGCTCACGCGCGATCCGCGCTCGCCGATCGACTCGAAGCGCCAGCGGCCGGCGAGATTTCGAAACGGCCCGTCAACGAGATCCATGAGGATCTCCCGCTCGGGCATCAAGCGGTTGCGCGTCGTGAAATGGGTCTTGAGCACTCCGCGCGCGACTTTCAGCGACGCCAGCCGCTCGTCGGCCGCGACGTCCTCGACCGCGGCGCCGATGCACCAAGGCAGGAACTCCGGATAGCGGGCGACGTCGTTGACCAAGCTAAACATTTGTGCGGCCGAGAACGGCACGATCGCACTGCGTTCGACTACCTTCAAGCGCTCCTCCGGCGCGGACGCAGGCCGCGAGTCCGCGGAATTCTCCGGCAAAAGCGCGGGCACCACAACGAACGAATCGGTAGACTCGTCGTCCCGTGAAAGCCGACGACAAACTGCCGCCGATCGCCGTCAATCGCAAGGCGCGCTTCGATTACTTCATCGAGGAGAGCTACGAGGCTGGAATTGCCCTGCTGGGCTGGGAGGTCAAGAGCATGCGCGCCGGCAAGGCGCAAATCGCCGAGGCTTATGTTTATTTGAAGAACGGCGAGGCGTTTCTCTTCGGCGCGCACATCAGCCCGCTCAACTCGGCCTCGACGCACGTCGATCGCCGACCCGACCCGAACGCGCAAACTGCTGCTCAACCGCCGCCAGCTCGACCATCTGCTCGGCGCGGTGGAGCGCCGCGGCTACACACTCGTGCCGCTCGAGCTGTATTGGAAGGACGGCCGAGCGAAGCTGCAAGTCGGACTCGCGAAGGGCAAAAAACAGCACGACAAACGCGCGACCGACAAGGACCGGGATTGGCAGCGCGACAAGGGCCGCATCATGAAGGCCTTCCGGCGCTGAATGGGCCGCGGCTGACGGGCCATTTGGAAGCACGGCGCGGAGCGCGTACACTG
>CAWALM010000013.1:0-51816 GCA_963782845.1 uncultured Gammaproteobacteria bacterium
GCGAATCCTGCTGTCGCGATTGCGCCCGGGCGGATTCATGTGCCTGGGTCTCTACAGTGAGATCGCGCGGCGGAAATTGGTCGCGGCGCGCGAGTTCATCGCCGCCCGCGGCTATTCGAGCACCGCCGATGACATTCGCCGATTTCGCCAGGATGTGGTCGCGAAGGACGCACCCGTCGAGCTACGGGCGCTCTGCAACAGCCAGGCGTACTACTCGTTGAGTGATTGTCGCGACTTGGCATTCCATGTACGGGAGCAGCCCCTGACACTCGGTCGAATCGAATCGTTCCTCGCCGAGCGCGGACTGCAGTTTCTCGGCTTCGAGTTGGATTTGCGTGTTCTAGATCAATATCGCGCGCGCCATGCCGATGACACGAACTGTACGAACCTGCGCAATTGGGCCGGCTTCGAGGCCGACAATCCGGACACTTTCACGGCGATGTATCGATTTTGGATACATCAGCCGGTCGATCATTGACGCCTGGTTTGGATCGTATCCCGGCGGGCGCGCCGCAGCCTGACGTTCACTCGACAAGTACTCGGCGTCATGCCCGTGCGCGAGTCGATGCCGTCGGCGACGATAAGGTATCGGTTTGCCGGCTATCCGCGCGCTCCTGGAAGCGGGTCTTCATCGGTGAGCGAATAGTGGAGAACGTCGTGGAGCTCGTCGAATCCGCACCGAAATTCGTTGCGGTGTAGACCCTCGCGTTTGAAACCGAGCTTTTCCGCCAATTTCAGGCTCGCGGCATTCGAAGTGATGATTCGCAGGCCAATTCTCTTGAAATTCAGCTGTCTGATAGCGGCGTGCGAGACGGCAGCGATCGCCTCGGTGGCATAGCCCCTACCCTGCGACGACGTGCAGATGAAATAGGAAAGCTCGGCTGCCGGTATTTCCCGGACAATGTTCTTCACCTTGATCTGACCAATGAGTTCCTTCGACGGCTTGCACCAAATCCCGTAGACGAATTCCTTTCCAGCGGTCCATTTTCTTGAACATTCGTCGACGAACCCATTTGCATCCGTCGGCCGCAGAATATCCATCGCGATCGGTGCAAAGTTTCGCTGCAATTGTTCTCGATTCATGTCGATCAGCGCGAGAAGAGCCGGCGCGTCAACATTGCTGTAAGCGTGCAATTCGAGACGCGGCGTCTCGAGCAATCCGGGAAAATCGAATTCGGTGATCATGCCGCAGGTCCTGTAGCCTCACCAGTCAATCGGCAGCGTCGCGGCGGGGCAAGCAGTGCATCCGGTCATCCTGCCAACTCAACGTCGAGGTCCGTCGTATCCAGCTCAAAGACATGATTGTCATAGTCGAAGAAATAGAGCGCGGTATCCGATCTGGCAAGAAAAAACTCCATGTTCATATTCTTGAGTTTCTCCGCAATTTCCCGAAGTGCGGCTGCTGAAACCAAGAAAGCGATGTGATCGCCACTGCGGGGACGAACCACGTCCGCCTGAGCGAGAACGATCCAAGTTCGACCAAGTCTCACGTAGGTCTCCGCATGGCCGTCGGAATCCTTGCGCTCCACATTCGACGCCCCGAACAGGTCCTTGAATAATGCGGCCGTTCTGCCTGAATCTCTGACGACCATGGCGATATGGCCGATTTTGTCAAGCATAGGTTCTCCGATGCACAAAATGTGCGATGTAGCGCGCCTAACCTTACCGCAGCGTGAGCGCCCGAGATACCGTCGCGGTTTTGGCGATCCTGAAGTTGCGCCTCGCGGCGGGTGCCGCGCCAGTGCAAGTCCATTGGCGCCCCCGGCTGCACGCTCAACTGTCACCAGGCGGCGGCCCGATGTTATGATCGAGCCGTCGAACAACCGGTTGCGGCGCATGTCGCCGCGCGCCTCCGCTAAACCGGGGCGTTAAGCCGAAGCAGACCTGCTACGTCTCACAGTCACCCGGCCTCGGAGGAATTATGAAGCGAGTCACTGGCATCGGCGGCATCTTCTTCAAAGCCAAAGACGCGCCGGCTCTGCAGGCTTGGTACAAGAAACATCTTGGAATTGATGTCCAGAAATGGGGTGGCACGGCGTTCACTTGGACCGACGGCGAAGGAAAGCCCGTTGCCGGAACCACCGTCTGGTCCATTGGTTCGGCGCAAGGCGACCAGTTTGCGCCCAGCAGCGCCGCCTTCATGGTCAATTACCGCGTCGAGGATCTTCACGCGCTGGTCAAAGCTCTGCGCGAAGAAGGCTGCAACGTACTGGAGAAAATTGACGACTCCGAGTATGGAAAGTTTGCTTGGGTCATCGATCCCGAAGGGAACAAGGTCGAACTGTGGCAACCGCCCGCCGGCCAATAACAAAGCGCGGCACACCGATCCGCTCGATGCCCGTGCGCGGGCGTCAAACCGCGTTCCGCGCATGACTGCCGCAAAGCGGCGCACGCGTATATTGGCGGAATGCCACCATTGCATCGGAGTCGCGGCTTCGACTTGATCGCCGGCGCCGAACGAAATCACCGGTCAGCGCCCCGAGGACGCGATCGAGCGCCGTACCAGTCGGAGCGACATTGCACATGAGGTAATTCTCACAATATGCTGAATATACACGAGTTATATGTCTAAGCGACGACGAAATTTCACTGAGCCTATGCCGCTGCATCGCATCGAATGAGGGCGGGAAAATGACGGATAAAGCCACATCGGATGCCCTCCCGACAAACGAGTCCAATCAGTTTCCAGAGAACCTGCTCTGGCATTACACCGATTTCGACGGCCTCTATGGAATCATCAAAGATGGGGTGATGCGTGCCACGAATATCTCGTATCTAAGCGACGCGGACGAATTTAGATATGCGGTGAAGCTCGCGACGAAGGTACTGCGCGAAGTATTGAACGAGGTATCGGGCCCAAACGCCGGCTATAGCGCTGAAGCCGCCTTCAAGTTCGTGCAGCCCATAATTGCCTCCGATATGGCGACCTTGGCGAGATGCTCTTATGTTTCCTCATTTTCGGCAAAAGGCGACGACCCGAGTCAATGGCGCGGATGCGCGAGTTCTCGACCCGGTTTCGCAGTCGGGTTCGATCCCGCTGAAATGATCGCGCTCGGAGTGAACCTCGTCGCCTGCCAATATCACGTGGAAGAGGAAATTCGCGGGACGATCAAAAATCCTGTCCAAGCGTTCGCCGACAAGAATTCGCCGGATGGCATGGATCAATACAATTTTTATAATCAGCTCCTGCTCAATTACGCCCACCAAGTATCGCAACTCGCGCTGCGCAGCAAGTCGCCCAAATTTGAGGACGAACAAGAAACGCGGGTCGTGATATTTGCCAAGCCGCAGCAGGAGATCAAATTTCGAAAGGCCCGCTGCTTGATCACCCCCTATATTGAATGGGATGTGCACAAGAAAGACTGCAAAGGGTCGTCCCCAATCAAGTGTGTGATTGTCGGCCCAAGCCGCCATCAGCCGCAGATTGTCGAGGCCACCAAGATGATGTGCCAGCAGTACACGGGCCACAATAATGTCGTGCCATTCACGATCGCTTATCGCAGTTAGTCGGCAAATCGTTGCAGGTCGCGGCGCCTACCGCACCTAAGCTGGAATTGCCGCTGGCCGCTTGGCGCTGGCGGCACGCTCATCACGGTTCCGATCTGCGCACGAACCTCGCGCTCGAGTCGAGCATTCGACTGCGCTCGGACACCCGGAACGGGTCGCATTCCCGCGACCCGTTCCGCCCAAAGCGCGCGCTAGGAGGCTCTTCAGCGCCCGAACTTGTAACTCAGATCCAGGCCGAGAGTGCGCGGCTGATTGACGATATAGCGGGTGAAGGCCGCACTCTGAAGATTGATCTGCGGCTGCGTGTCGAGCAGCGTCTGCTCGTTGAGCAGATTGTTCGCAAACAGACTAAACGTCCAGTCGTCGGACTTGATACCCACGCGCAGGTTCGTCAGCCCATAGGAAGGCAGGTGCACCAGCAGCTGGTTCATGTTGTTGAGCGTGATGGTCTCTCCGTAAGGAGCATTGGTGCGATCACCAATATAGTTGTACGAGAGCGAACTGATCAGCTGCAGTCCGCTCGTGAGCGGCTGCAGATTGTGCAGTGTCAGGGACGAGGTGATCTTCGGCGAATCGGGGATGGCCGTTCCCGACTGGTAGCCGGTAATGGCGCTGTCCGACAGGAACTTGCTGTCCGCATAGCCCAGATTTCCGGAGAACGAGAATCCCGCCGGCAGCTTGAGCCACATCTCGACTTCCGCCCCAAGGATGCTCGCGTTTGCCCCGTTGACGGTGTACCCGAAGCCGGCGATATTGGTCGCAATCTGCGGGCTGCTCCAGCGCTCGTAGTACACATCCACGTTGAGCTGCAGCTGGCGGTCGAAGAATTCACCCTTCTCGCCGAGCTCGTAGTTCCATACCGAATCGGAATTGAACTGCGGCACACCCTGTGCATTGGCATTTGGGAACTGAACATTCGGGGCGTAGTAACCACCCGCGACACTCGGCGTCGACGACAGCTTCGATTGCAGGCCGCACTGCAGAATAACGGCCAGGCTCGATGGCGCGCCGCAGGACGCAGCCGACACCGTGGTCAGGTACCCGGTGAACGGCTGGTCGGTGCCGCCCATGCGAAAGCCGCGGGCCACTGTGGCGTACCAGAGCAGGTCCGGATTCATCTTCCAGGACAGATCGAACTTCGGATTGA
Organism: uncultured Gammaproteobacteria bacterium; assembly: GCA_963782845.1. Classification (GTDB taxonomy): domain Bacteria; phylum Pseudomonadota; class Gammaproteobacteria; order Steroidobacterales; family Steroidobacteraceae; genus Bog-1198. Next base: position 4,655 of record CAWALM010000013.1, read on the forward strand.
CGCCGCTCGCGCTGCCCGAGGCCGTGGTGTTGAACGGCGCGGTGTTGCCGGCAAGTGTCGGAGCGCCGCTGAGAAGGTTGGCGAATCCATAGGGCGTGAAATCACCATACTCGCTGTTGTTCTGGGTGTACTGATAGTGGTAACCGCGCAGTCCCAGCGTCGCCTTCCAGCCCTCGGCAAACTCGAGCGATGTCTCGCCGAACAGCGCGTTCTGCGTAATCGTCTGGGGCATGTAGTCGACGTAGACGTTGCCGACTCCGGCGCCAAGCAGCTGGGTGTTGATGGACCACATATCCCATTCCGATTTGAGGCGCTGGTAGTAGTAGCCCACCTGCCACTGAAAGGCCCCCTTGTCGGTGGAGGTCAGGCGCAACTCCTCGCTGAGTTGTTGCGTGGCGTCGTGTTCCTGCACGCCCGGTCCCGTGGGTCCGGGGCCGACCGGTCCGACTCCGCCCGCCGAGGTGTCATAGGGGTCGGCCCGCCCCAGACTCCCCAGACCTGAGGGCCCGGCATTCTCCTCGGTACCGTCCTGGGAGACCAAGGTCGTGCGATTCCAATTCGCCGTCGCCGACGTGATCAGAAAGTGCTCGGTCTGCCACTCGACCTTGAGGCTGGCCAGGGTGAACACATCGTCTTGCGGCTCGGGAGTGTCGTAGATTTCATAGTGTCCGCCGGCCGCAGGCACCTGCGGGTAGCTCGGTGAGCCGTCGACGTCCACGGCACTCGGGCCATTCTGGTGAGTATGCTGCCACATCATCGCCGGCGTAATGGAAAGTCCGTCGGCAGCGTGCCACAGCAGGGACGCGCGGAAGGAGTCGAGCGTCGTGGCATTGGATTGATTCACGGTTTCCGCGAGCGGCGCGGTATAAAAGCCGGCCGGTCGAGCGCCGGTCGCTCCGTCCGTCAGCACCGCGCCATCGGCGAACACATACCGGTTGACCCAGCCGCTCTGCGAGTCCGTCGACCCCACAAAGCGCACCGCGATATCCGATCCCAGCGGCAGATTCACCATCCCGTTCTGCGTGAAGTTGGTGCCTCCACCCGAGCCGGTTTGCGACGCCACGGTCTCGCCGCTGGCAGCGAACTGCCCCAGCTGCGGAGCATTGGGCACCACCTTGACGGTGCCGCCCATGGAACTCGCACCGTACAGCGTGCCCTGCGGGCCGCGCAGGATTTCCACTCGGTTCAGATCATACAAATTGGGGTCAATGATAACTTTGCCAAGCTGCGCGGAGGCCGGCGAAGACAGCGCAGTCTCGTCCAAATAGAAACCCACCACGGACGTGTTGCCACCTGCGGAACTCAGGCCTCTCATCTCAAACTCCGTCTGGCCGGGTCCTGCGGTGCGCATGGCGATGCCGGGCACGGTTTGCGCGAGACTGTTGAAGTCCGTCAATCCCTTGTTGGCGATATCGGCCGCCGAGATCGCCGTGACGCTGATGGGGGTGTCCTGCACGGTCGATTCGCGCTTGGTAGCCGTGATCACGATCTCTGGAAGTTCCGAGCCCGGGTCGCCCTCCGCCCAAGCGCTGCCCGCAAGCGCCACTGCAATCGAGGCTGCCAGAATGTTTGTATGTTTCATGTGTTCATCCCCTAAATTAAGTTCATGGCCAATTCATGTCTGGCCGATCGGCAACTCGCGATCACGGACCCTAGAACGCAGCACCGCAAAATACGCTCATCATTCCGTCAATCGATGTCAAGTGTTGTTCGTTAGCAACATTAATCAGCGAGAGATTATGCACGGTGCGATGTTCGATGTCATCTCAGATGATGAAGGCAAGTCTCCGCGAATCCGAGGCCGCAGAAAGGCGGCCGGTCAGCCTCCAGCACCCAGCCTGGCGTTGCGAACCGGCAACAGCCGCGGTGTCAATCCGAGGACCGTTCACGGTTATTGTGCACGTTCCGAGCCATGCCGAATTGGAGCCCGGCATGAGCCGATGTTCCCCGCAATTGACGCCGCGTCCCTACAGAGCCCCTACATGACGGTTTTGATCGTTGGACTCGTTTTCGCAAGCCTGTTTGAATTGGTAGCGGGGGGACGCTTCGACACCTCTCTGCTGCAAGTGCCGGACCCTCGCGCCGGCCGGTAGCGGCGTGATTCGCAATTCTCCGTGCTTGTATCTTCCCGCGGGAATGTCTTGGACGTGGAACGCAGAGGCGCCTTTGAACGAAGGATAACCGCGCCAACTCCTCAAACTCGGCCTATCACGATGCGGCGTTTTCCAACTTCTCTGCGCGGGCTACGCGACCTCCCGACAAAGGCGGCGAGTCGCTCGGACCAGGGCCTCTGCCGGGGAAAGCGCAGCCGAGCACCGTCTCGTCACGTGGCGACCCCCATGCCGCGCATCGCTGGAGTGCGAGCGCACATCAACATTGGCTCATTGAGGCTGCCGCACCCGACACGGTGAGCATTCCGTCCTCGCCTACGGACTATTCCTGATAGCACAAGCAATTCGCGCTGGATTAAATGGCGGCAATCCATGGACGCTTACGCGGACCTGTTGCTCTATCTCCTGGCGATACTCGCCTTCGTCGGGTTGACCCTCCTTCTCAATAGAATACTCGGTCCCAAGCCGACGGCGGCGGGAGCAAAACTCGAACCGTTCGAATGCGGGGCCACGGCACAGGGCGTCGTCGGCGGCCACGCGGTGCCGGTCAAGTACTACGGCGTCGCGATCGTCTTCATTCTCTTCGATCTGGAGACTGTGTTTCTCTTCATCTGGGCGCTTGGCGCGCAGCCGCTGAGCGTGACGGCTCTGGCGGCGCTCGGCGTTTTTCTCGCATTGTTGGTGCTGATGATGCTCTACGTTTGGAACAGCGGCCTCATCGAAGAGTGACCCGATGAGCGCGGAAGCCAACGCGGCAAGGCACCCAGGCGCGCTCGAGTACCTGACCACCAAGAAAGACGAATTCGTCGGCTGGGCGCGCAAGTTCTCGCTTTTTCCGTACCCCTTCGTGACGGCCTGCTGCGCGATGGAGTTCATGTCCGTGAGCTCCACGCCCTACGACACCGACCGCTTCGGCGCCGCGCTGCCGCGTTTTTCGCCGCGCCAGTCGGACCTGCTGATGGTCGTGGGCACGGTAACCCACAAGCAGGCGCCCGTGCTGCGGCGGGTCTACGAGCAGATGTGTGAACCGAAATGGGTCATGGCGTTCGGCGTCTGCGCGACGAGCGGCGGCTTCTATCAGAACTATGCGACGCTGCCGGGAATCGACCGCATCATCCCGGTCGACGTTTACATCCCGGGCTGCCCGCCGCGGCCCGAGATGGTCATCGACGGCGATCATGAAGCTGCAGGACCGGATCGCGCACGACCGCCACCCGATCATCACGGATCGTTCTAGGCATGGCCGCGGCGCTGCATGAGCGGATTCTCGCGAGCCTGGTCCTCGGCGGCGCACGAAGCGGTCATCTCGCACGGCACGCTGAGCATGGCCGTCGCGCCGGACCTGCTCGTCGGGCTTGCTGGTTCGCTCAAGGCCGAATTCGGCTTCGACATGCTGCTCGATGTGACCGCCGTCGATTGGCCGAAGCGCGAACCGCGCTTCGACGTCGTCTATCATTTCTACTCGACCGCGCGAGTTCGTTCGGGTGCGCGTCAAGACGCAGCGTGCCGGAGTCCGAGCCGGCCGTCGACTCGCTGCTGGCGCTCTACAACTCGGCGCGATTCGCGGAACGCGAGTGCCATGACATGTACGGCATCGAATTCCGCGGCAACGCGGACTTGCGCCCGATCCTGCTCTATGAGGGTTTCGTCGGGCATCCGCTGCGCAAGGACTACCCCAAGCAGCGCGAGCAGCCGCTGGTCTCCGTATCGGAAGGATGCGATGTCGATCCGCAGCGCCACTGCCCAATCCGATCCGGCCCGCCTTCGGACCCGGCGAGCGCGAGGCACGACGATCGTCAGCATCGGCCCTTCGCATCCGGCGACTCACGGAACGGTCCAGATCATCGCCGAGATGTCCGGCGAACGGATCCTGCGCGCCGACGTGCACTGCGGCTACCTGCACCGCGGCTTCGAGAAGGAATGCGAGTCGCATACCTGGCACAATCTGATCCCCTACGTCGACCGGCTCAACTACTGCTCCGCGCTGATCAACGACTTCGCGTACTGCGATGCGGTCGAGCGCTTGATGGGCATCGAGATCACGCCGCGCTGCCGGTATTTGCGCACGCTGCTCGCCGAGTACTCGCGCATCGCCGATCACCTCACCTGCATGGCTGCGACGCTCATGGAACTCGGCGCCATGACGGCATTCCTCTACCTGGTCATGCTGCGGGACTACATCTACGAGCACCTCGCTGACTCTGACCGGCGCGCGCGTGACTTACAGCTTCGGCCGCATCGGCGGCCTCGCCCGCGACCTGCCCGCCGGCTGGCTCGAGCGCCTCGAGCAGATTCTGCGCGAGTACGACGTATTCGTCGGCCGCGTCCACGGGCTCGTCGACCGAAACCGCATCTTCATCGATCGCATGCGCGACGTCGGCGTGCTCGCGACCGCGGAGGCGATCGACTGGGGCTACACCGGGCCGGTGCTGCGCTCGACGGGAGTGCCGCGCGACCTACGCAAGGACACGCCCTACCTCGCGTACGCCGAACTCGAGTTCGAGGTGCCGGTCGGCATCAAGGGCGACAACTATGATCGCTACTACGTGCGCATGCGCGAGATGGACGAGTCGGTGCACATGATCCGCCAACTCGTCGAGCGGCTGCCGCCGGGTCCGATCAGCGTCGAAGACCGCCGCTGCACCCTGCCAGAGAAGCAGCTCGTCTACACGGAAATCGAGTCGCTGATCAACCACTTCAAGCTCATCAGCGAAGGTCCGCAGGTACCGGCCGGTGAGATCTACTCGGCGCACGAGGGCGCGAACGGCGAACTCGGCTTCTACATCGTCAGCACGGGCGGCGGCATGCCTTACAAGCTGCACGTGCGCGCGCCGAGCTTCGTCCACATCGGCGGCGTCCACCGCCTGCTCGAGGGTTACCAGCTCGCGGACCTCGTTCCGACCTTCGGCTCGATCAACATGATCGGCGGCGAGTGCGACCGGTGAACAGCTCACGCCGAATTCGAGGCGTTGCGGGCGCGCTTCCCGCCGGGCTTCGAATCCTCGCTCGTCCTGCCATGCCTGCGGCGCATCCAGGAGCAGCGCGGCTATGTCGCGGACGCGGACATCGACGCACTGGTTGCATTCCTCGGCGTGCCGCGGATCCAGATCGAGGAAGTCGCTGTCGTTCTATACGCAATTTCGCCGCCGGCCGATCGGCCGTTGGCACCTGCGAGTTTGCCGCAATGTCAGCTGCTCGATGCGAGGCGCCGAACGCTTGATCGAACACCTGCGACACAAGCTGGCTGATCGCGCCGGGCGAGACCACGCCGACGGCCGCTTCACGCTCGACACGGCCGAGTGCCTCGGCTCCTGCGGCACGGCGCCGGTGATGATGGTCGACGAGCGCTACGTCGAGAATCTCAGATGTCGCGGCGCTCGACCGCCTGCTCGACGAGCTGCAATAGCCATGCCCGGCCAATCGCTGCTGATGAATTTTCCGGTGACCGCGACCTCGCATGGCCTCGCTGAATACCGCGCACGCGGCGGCTACACGGCGCTCGAGAATGCTCTGCGCCACCGCAGACCGCAGGAAATTACCGACGCGGTCACGGCCGCGGGGCTGCAAGGGCGCGGCGGCGCGCGTTCCCAACGGGGCGCAAATGGGCGGTCGTCGTGTCCGGGCGACGGGCAGCCGCACTACCTCGTCGCAAATGCAGATGAGGGCGAGCCCGGTACTTTCAAGGACCGATGGATCCTCGAGCACGCGCCGCATCTGTTGCTCGAAGGCGATGTTGCTGTCGGCCTATGCGATCGAGGCGCGCCATTGCTTCATTTACATTCGCGGCGAGTTCGATCTGCCCTACCGCCGCGTCGCCGCCGCGGTCGAGGAGGCATACGCGGCCGGCTGGCTCGGCGAGAACATCGTCGGCACCGGCTTTGCTTGCGACATCATCGTCTACCGCGGCGCCGGCGCGTACGTCGCGGGCGAGGCCTCCGGCCTACTCAGTTCGCTTGAGGGAAAAAAGAGCTATCCGCGCAATCGCCCGCCGCGCCTCACCGTTCGGGGACTCTACCAGCGGCCGACGGTCGTCAATAACGTCGAATCCTTGAGCAACGTCACGGGAATCGTCGCACGCGGCGCAGCGGCTTTCCGGGCCGTCGGCACGCAGAAGAGCCCCGGAACGCGGCTCATTTCGATCTCCGGTCACATCAACCGGCCCGGCGTCTACGAGGTCGAACTCGGGTATCCCTGGCGCAAGTTCCTCGACGAGGACTGCGGCGGCGTGCTCGGAGGCAGGCGCTTGAAGGCGATCATACCCGGGCGGCATTTCATCGAAAGTGCTGACGGGCAGCGAAATCGAGACGCTGCGCCTCAGCCACGAAGACCTGTGGAGCGCGGGCTCCACGCTCGGTAGCGGGGGCATGATCGCCGTGGCCGAAGGCACCTGCATGGTGCGCCTGCTGCAGATCATGCTGCGCTTCTACCACCATGAATCCTGCGGCCAATGTACGCCGTGCCGCGACGGCACGGGCTGGATGCACCGGATCATCGACCGCATCGTCGCAGGCGATGGCCGGCCGGAGGACATCGAGCGGCTCTACTACATCGCCAAATACAACGACGGCACGACGATTTGCGGGCTCGGCGATGCGGCCGGATTACGCCGCGAGCGGAATGCTCGACAAGTTCCGCGACGAATTCGATTACTACATTGCCCAGAAGCGCTCGCGCTGCGAGGGCCGCATCGAATGACGGAGATTCAGATCAACGGGCAGACGGTGGAGGCGCGCGCCGATCAAACGGTACTCGAGGCCGCGCTCGCAGCCGGATTCTATGTGCCGTATTTCTGCTGGCATCCGCGCTTGTCGATCGCCGGCAATTGCCGCATGTGCCTCGTCGAGGTCGAGGGCCGCGGTCTCGACATCGCCTGCAATATGCCCGTCAGCGCCGGCATGCGCGTGCTGACCGACTCTGAGGAGGTCAAGGCGCACCGCAAGGCGATGCTGCAGTTCATCACGCTGAACCACCCGGTCGACTGCGGCATCTGCGACAAAGCCGGCGAATGTCGCCTGCAAGACTACCACTACACCTACAACGGCGAGCGCTCGAAGTCGATCGAACCGAAAGTGCGCTCGACAAGCACCATCGACTTGTCGGAGCGGATCGTGCTCGACAACGAGCGCTGCATCCTGTGTCTGCGCTGTACACGCTTCACGCACGAGATGTCGAAGTCGAAGGCACTCGGGGTCGAGCGGCGTGGGCGACGCCTCGAACATCCGCGCCGCCGAGGACCACTCGCTCGATGCTCGATCCATATTCAGACAACATCATCGATCTCTGCCCCGTCGGCGCGCTGCAATCGCGGGAATTCCTCTACAAGGCGCGCGTTTGGTATCTGGAGCCGACTCCGTCGGTCTGCCCCGGGTGCGCAGCGCGGCTGCACGGTGCAGATCTGGCACCGCAAAGCCGAGTGGCGGCTCCAAGCCCTCGACGCGCGGCAGAACACCTGCATCGCGCGCGTCACGCCGCTCGAGAATCCGGCGGTCAACGGACCTTGGATCTGCAACAAGGGGCGTGACCTCGCGCGGATTTTCGAGCGGCCCGTGCCGAACAGGCGATGCTCAAGGGCAGGGCCGTGCGCGCTCGCATGCGGCGGTCAGGCGGCGCGCGCGCTGATCGCGGCCGCGCGACGCCCGGCGGCATTGATATCGAACTGGGGATCGAACGAGGAGCTCGCGGCGTTCAAGCGCCACCTCGGTGCGCGTGTTCGCGACGTTCGTGAAAATCGATGCGGCGACCGAACCGGGTGAGCGGACCGCCGACGAATTGCTCATCCGTCCCGATAAGAATCCCAACACGGCCGGCGCGCGCGCATTGTTCGGCGACCAGCCACCGATTCTCCCGGAGGGGACGGATCTCGTGCTGGTCTGGGGTGAGGGCTGTGACTTTGCGACGCTGCCGCGCGGCGCGCGGATCATTTTTTTGAATTCCTATTTGCGGCCGGAGAACGGCCACGCGGACGTCTTTATTCCGCTCAGCGTCCAGACCGAGCGAGGCGGTCACTACACGAATTTCGAGGGCACGGTCAGCGAGTTCCGGCCATGCTTTTCCAAGGCGGACTCGGTCGCCGATGCGGCGGCGTTGTTCGTGGCGCTGGCGGCGCCGGTAGCAGGCCCGACCGATGAACATCCCCGATTGCCCTGACAGCCGTCTACGTCGCGTATGCGCTCGGACTGCTGCTGACCTTCGGCACGGTGCTGACCTGGGTCGAGCGCAAGCAGGCCGCGATCATGGCCGACCGGATTGGCGCGAACCGGGCGTACGTTCGCATCCCCTTCACGCAGATCCGGCTGATTTGGTGGGGACTATTTCACGGACTTGCCGATGGCTTGAAGATGCTGTTCAAAGAGGACTTCCGGGCGCAGCCTTATGATCGAGTCGCCTACGCGCTCGCGCCGTGGGTCACATTCGTTCCGGTCATGCTGGTGTTCGCCGTCGTGCCGTTCGGCGGTTCGATCGCGCCGGGGCGGCTGTTCCCCGCGCTCGCGTCGACCTACGGCGCGCAAAGCTTTCGCATGCAGATTGCGCCGGTCGATGCCGGGCTGCTCGTGGTGTTCGCATTCGGCGGGCTGACGATCATCGGCACGATGCTGGCCGGCTGGTCGTCGGCCAATAAATTTGCGCTGCTCGGTGCGATCCGCGCCGGCTCGCAGATGATCTCCTACGAGCTGGTCATGGGCCTGACGCTGCATCGGACTGGTCCTCATCTACGGAACGGTCGATTTGGACGCGATCGTTCGGCACCAATCGGGCACGGTGCTCGGCATCCTTCCGGCATGGGGCATCTGCTACCAGCCGTTCGCGGCGCTGCTGTTCCTGACGGCGGCAATCGCCGAGAACAAGCGCATCCCGTTCGACTTGCCCGAGGCCGAATCCGAACTCGTCGCGGGCTACTACACCGAATACAGCGCCATGAAGATGGGCTTGTTCATGTTCGCGGAGTTCATCGAGATTGCGATCGTGGCGGCCTTGTTCACGACATTGTTCTTGGGCGGCTACAACCTGCCGTGGCTGACCGACGCCGGCTTCAACTTCCCCGGCGCACACTTCGTGGCGATCGGGGCCCGCACGGTCGCGGCGACCCAGGTCCTGACGTTCCTGCTGAAGGTATTGCTGATGTGCAGCTTCCAAATCCTCGTGCGCTGGACCTTGCCGCGATTCCGATGGGACCAGTTGCTGCGCTTCGCTTGGAAAATATTGCTGCCGCTCGCGATTTTGAATCTTGCAGTGACTGCAGTCATCGTCGCGGTGCTGCGGTGAGGGAGCGCAGGTGAGTCAACCGGCCGATCGCCGCAAACGCTACTGGAACGAGCCGGCCATGGGATCGTGGGAGCGCGCCTACGTGTTCGAGGTCGCGCGCGGTCTGCTGATCACGGGCGGCGTGTTCACCGCGAACATCTGGAAGTGGATAACGGGGCGCAAAGGCGCGCTGACGACGTACTATCCCGAAGAGATGCGGGCGGATTATGCCCGCGCCAACCGCGGCAAGCACGTGCTCACCCAGCGCGCAGACGGACGGCCGCAATGCGTCGCCTGCAATTTGTGCGCCACGGTCTGCCCGGCGCGGTGCATCGAGATCGACGCGGCCTTCGACGCGAACGACGCTGCACATCCCAAGTACCCGCTGCGCTTCGAGATCGACTACTCGCGCTGCGTGTTCTGCGGCCTGTGCGTCGAGGCATGTCCGGAGGACGCGATCCGCATGGTCCCCGAGACCCCGGGCCTGCCCTCGTTCGACCGCGAGCGTATGTGGCTCTCACGCGAGGAGCTCCTCGGTTGGAAACCGCAGCGGGACGCCGCCAAACCCTACCCGGCTGCAGATGCCGGGAAAGGCGTCTCAATGAGCCACCTGCTGGCCCTGTACGGATTCTCCACCGCTGCCCTGGCCGGCGGCATCGTGATGCTGGTCGCGAGGCATCCGATGCGCGTGGCGCTCGCGTTGATCGCGACGATGGTGTCGCTCGCCGGTATCTACGCAACGCTCGGCGTGCACGTGATCGCCGTGTTCCAGGTGCTGATCTACGTCGGCGCGGTCATGGTGTTCATGGTGTTCATTATCATGCTGCTCGATGCCCGCGATCCCTCGTTCGTGGAGCGTTATTCGAGCCTGTTGGTGCCCGGGGTGCTGGTAGGCGCGCTGCTGGCCGCGGGTCTCGGCCACACGCTCGCGAGCGGCTTGGCCGCGGCACCCATTAATCCCGCCCCGGCGGATTTCCGGCTGCAGCCGTTTTCGGTCGAATTCCTGCGTACCTACTGGCTGCATTTCGAGCTGACCTCGGTGCTGCTGATCGCCGCCGTCGTAGCCGCGATCGCGGTTCTCCAGGGGCGCGGGAGCCGTGGCGGGCCCGGGGGGCGCGATGGATAGCACGCAACTGCTGCTCGCGCTCAGCGTCGCGCTGTTCACGCTCGGCCTCGCCGGCGTGATCATCCGGCGCAACGCGATCGTCGTGCTGATGTGCTTGGAGCTCATGGTCAACGCCGTGATCTTGAGCCTCGTGACGTTCGCGGCTCGCGCCGCGAGCGCCTCGGGCGCCGTGCTCGCGCTGCTGGTATTCATCGTGGCGGCGGCCGAGATCGCCATCGCTATTCCGATCGTGCTGCGGCTCGTGCATCAAAAACGCACGCTCGACATCGGCGCCTACGCGGACCTGAAAGGATAGCGATGCAGCCATTGACCGCGATCGTGTTGCTGCCGCTGATCGGCTTCCTCGTCAACGGCCTTGCAGGTCGGCGCTTCGGCCGCCGGTTCGTGAGCGCTGTCGGCTGCGGACTGCCGCTGCTGGCGTTCGCGATCGCCGTCCGCTGCTTCCTCGAACTCGATGCCGCAGGCGCGCCGCGCCTCGAGCAGCTCTACACATGGGCGGACGTCGGCGGTCGTTCGTTTGCGGTCGGCTTCTGGTTTGATCGTCTGAGTGCCGTGATGACGCTGATCGTCACGGGCGTCGGTTCGGCGATCCACGTCTACTCGACCGGCTACATGAAGGAGGATCCGGGGTACGCGCGCTACTTCGCGTACCTGAACTTGTTCCTGTTCTTCATGCTGGTCCTCGTGCTCGGCCGCTCCCTGCTGATTTGCTTCGTCGGGTGGGAGGGGGTAGGACTCGCCTCCTACCTGCTGATCGGCTTCTGGTTCGCAGACCCGGACAAAGCGCGCGCCGGCACGAAGGCATTCATCACCAACCGCGTCGGCGACGCCGGCTTCCTGCTCGGGATGTTCCTGCTCTACCACGCGCTCGGCTCGCTGGATCTCGACCACGTGCAGACGCTCTTCGCGGCCGGTGCCCCCGCGGCCATCCCGGCCGAGCTGATCGCGCTGCTGCTGTTCATTGGCGCGAGCGGTAAATCCGCGCAAATTCCGTTGCATGTCTGGCTGCCCGACGCGATGGCGGGCCCGACGCCGGTCTCCGCGCTGATCCACGCCGCGACGATGGTGACCGCGGGCGTCTACCTGATCGCGCGGCTGCACGGCATCTACGAGCACGCTCCGCTCACCTCGGAGCTGATCGCCGCGATCGGCACGCTCACGGCGCTGTTCGCGGCGACCGTGGCCGTCGTTCAGACCGACATCAAAAAAGTGCTCGCCTGGTCGACGATCTCGCAGCTCGGCTACATGTTCCTCGCGCTCGGGGTCGGTGCTTACGGCGCCGCGGTGTTCCACCTCTATACGCACGCATTCTTCAAGGCCTGTCTGTTCCTCGGAGCCGGCTGCGTCATTCATGCGCTTGGAGGCGAACAGGATATCCGCCGCATGGGCGGCCTCGCGCGGCGGATCCCGCTGACATTCGCGAGTTTTGCGATCGCAACCGCGGCAATCGCAGGTTTGCCGCCGCTCGCCGGATTTTTCTCGAAGGACGAGATTCTTTGGTATGCGTTTGCGAGCGAGCGCGGTGCACCGGCGCTCTGGGCCGTCGCCGCCGCAACGGCCGCGCTGTCGGCGTTCTATATGTTTCGGCTGCTATGGCTCGCATTTTTGACGCCATCACGTCTCGAACCGGAGACCGCGGAACACGTCCACGAGTCGCCTCCCTCGATGACCGGCGTCGTCGCACTGCTCGCGGTGCTCGCGGCGATCGGGGGCTTCGTGGCACTTCCCCGCTTCCTCGAGCCGCTGCTGCCCGCGCCTTCGGTGCGGCCCGGCCTGACGGGATATCAGACGCCGTTGCTCATTGCTTCGGTCTCGCTGGCACTCGCAGGCCTCGCAGCAGCCGTTCTTATTTATCGTCGCGGGCCGGATCGAGCCGCGGGGCTCGCCGCGCGCGCCCCGGGGCTGCATCGCTTGTTGTTCAGCGGCTACGATGTGGATCGGCTCTACGATCTCGCCGTGACGCGCCCGATCCTGTGGGTCTCGGAGCGGCTGTTCCTGCGCATCGTCGATCATCGGTTGATCGACGGCACGCTCAACGGCCTCGCCTGGCTCACCCGGCGTGCGGCCGCGGGGCTCGCGCGCGTGCAGGCCGGCGGCCTGCAGCGCTACGCGCTGCTTGCCGCGCTCGGCTTCGCCGCATGCATTGCCTGGGCATGGCACCATGTCTGACGCGGCGCTGCTCAACACCCTGCTGTGGCTGCCAATTGCCGGGCTGCTCGGGCTGGCGCTGCTGCCTCGGGACAGCGAGCGCGCTGTCCGGACCTTGACCTTCGCGGTGACCTGCGTGCAGCTCGCGCTCGCGGGCCGGCTGTTCGTGCAGTTCGACGCCGCAGTCCAGGGACTGCAGTTCGTTACGGACATCCCCTGGATCCGCGCCTGGGGCGTCGGGTATCGCGTCGGACTCGACGGTCTCAACCTGCTGCTGGTCGCGCTCACGGCGTTTCTCGGACCTCTCGTGGTCGCAGGCGCCGTCCCAGCCGTGCGCCGTGACGTCAAGCTGTTTCATGCGATGCTGCTGTTCATTCAGTTCGCGATGCTTGGCACCCTGGTCGCGCAGGATCTATTTCTGTTCTACGTGTTCTGGGAAGCGATGCTGATCCCGATGTTTTTGATCATCGGCATCTGGGGAGGCGAGCGGCGCATTTATGCAACCCTGAAGTTCGTGCTGTACACGGCATTCGGCAGCATCCTGATGCTGGCAGCGTTGATCTATTTGGTCTACTCGCTGCCGTGGGCCGGCGCTACGCCGGCGTTTGCATTCGAGTACCTGATCCGGCACCCGCCTGCTGCCGACGTGCAGCGCTGGCTGTTTGCGGCGTTTGCGATCTCGTTCGCGATCAAGGTGCCGATCGTGCCGCTGCATACGTGGCTGCCGGACGCGCACGTCGAGGCGCCGACTGCGGGCTCGGTGATCCTCGCGGGTGTGCTGCTCAAAATGGGCACCTACGCATTCATGAAACTCGGGATTCCGCTGTTCCCGGCGGCCGCCTGGTACTTCAGGCCCGCGATCATGACGCTCGCGGTCGTCGGCATCCTATACGGCGCATGCCTCGCGCTCGTGCAGACCGACATCAAGAAGATCATTGCCTACTCTTCGATCAGCCACTTGGGATACGTAATGCTCGGCCTCGCGAGCCTCAGCCTGCTCGGGATCCAGGGCGCGATCATCCAAATGGTCAGTCACGGCCTCGTCGCCGGCGGTTTATTTCTCATGATCGGCATGATTTACGAGCGCTGCCATACCCGCAACCTGTCGGATTACGGCGGGCTCGCACGCTTGCTGCCCGTGTACTCGGTGTTCTTCATGATCCTGACGCTGGCATCGATCGGCCTACCGACGACCAGCGGCTTTACCGGCGAATTCATGGTCCTCATGGGGGCGTTCGATGCCTCCTGGCCTCAATTCCAGCAGGGCCACGTCGCGCCGCTGCTGCTCAGCGCGAGTGCGGTGCTCGGCGTCGTGCTCGGCGCCTGGTACATGCTGTGGTTCGCGCAACGCTTTCTATTCGGCGCGGCCCGAGCGCCGCACCAGCCGCTCGCCGACCTCGGCCGCCGCGAGCGCTTGGTGCTTGCCGCGATCGTCGCCGCGGTGTTTGCGATCGGGCTCTATCCGCAGCCGCTGCTGCGCAAGACGGAGCTCGCGGCCCGTCAGTACCAAGCCTTGCTCGAGAGCGGCGCCCCTGGGGAATCGCGGCGATGAACTGGCTCGCCATCATGACGGTGATGCTGCCGGAGCACCTGTTGCTCGGCGGCATCGTCGCACTGTTGCTGCTCGAAATCGCGGACGCACGAACTGGCGGCGCGTTCGCGCTGGCGCTCGCCGCAGTTGCCGCCGCTGCCGCAGCTGCCCTGTGGCTGCACCTGAGCGGCTACGCAGCCGCGCCGTTTCCCGGGCACTACGCCGCGGGACCGGCCGCCTCGCTCGCGAAATTCCTTCTGCTCGCGCTTGCCGTGCCGGTGCTGCTGCTGTCGCGCGATGAATTCAACGAAAGCCGCTATTTCGCACTGCTGTTGGCGTCCCTGTACGGCGCTTGCCTCCTGGTCTCGTCGACGAGCTTCATGACACTGTTCCTCGGTCTGGAAATCCTCTCGCTGCCGGTCTATGCCCTGGTGCTGATCGGTTCGGAGCGCCCCCAAGGTGCCGAGGCCGCGCTCAAATACCTCGTGCTCGGCGGGGTGGCAACCGCCACTTTTCTCATGGGTGTGTCGTTTCTTTACGGTGCGACCGGCACGCTCGGCATCGACGCGATCGGCATCGCGCACTTCACAACCGATCCAATCGCCGCGACCGGCGCCGCTTTGATCCTCGCGGCCCTGTTCCTCAAGGCGGCGATCGTGCCCATGCACGCGTGGGCGCCCGACGCATATGAGGCCGCGGGTGTGCCGGTCACTGCGTTCATGGCCGTGATCATCAAATCAGCCGTGCTGCTGACGGCGCTGCAGCTGTTCCGCACGACGCCGATCCCGCCGCGCGCGACGAGCCTGGTCGCATTGCTGCCGCTCGCCTCGATGATTTGGGGAAATGTTGCCGCGATTCGTCAACAGAGCTTCAGGCGACTGATCGCCTATTCTTCGATCGCCCATGCGGGCTATCTATTTTTCGCGTTTCTCGGCGCCGGTCCCGGCCGCACCCAAACGATCATGTTCTATCTGGCGGCCTATGGCCTCATGACGCTGCTCGCGTTCGCGGTGCTGCCGGGCCGAGGCGATGACGCGGCTCAGGACCGGTTGCAGTCTTTCCAGGGCCTGTTCCACCGCCGGCCGTACGCGGCGCTCGCCATCGCCGCGGCAATGCTGTCGCTCGCTGGACTGCCGCCGCTGCCGGGCTTCATCGCGAAGTTCCTCGTGTTCCGCAATGTCGTCGCGGCAGGTTTCACGGGCTGGGCGGTGTGCGGGCTGCTCGCGAGCTACCTGGGGCTGTACCTGTACCTGCGGGTCATCCAAATCATGTTCATGCAGAGCCCCGAGGGTGCGGTGGAACCGGCTCAGAATCGGCGCCTCGGCTGGATCGCGGCCGCGCTCTGCGTCGTACCGGCGATCCTCATTGCGATCGCCCCGGGCTGGCTCCTCGATCGGCTCTAAAGCCGCCTCAGGCCCCCGCCTTCTTCGCGACCGGCCAATAGCTGTCGAGCACCTTGACGCGCGCGACTTGGAGCCGCCGGGATACGACCTCGAGCAGGCGTCGCATCATCTCGAAACCGAAATCCGGGTGCTCCCGGCACGCGTCGAGCAAATCAACGCCCGGAAACACGAGTGCCTGCACCGGCTCGAGCGCACGTGCCTGAAAGAATTTGCCACGATTGAGCAGCACCGACGACCAGCCCAGCGCCGCTCCGGGCTCGAGCGTGTCGACGCGCACGGCCTGGCCGTGCGAGACGATCTCGAGGGCCACCCGCCCGGCGATCAACAGGAAGAATTCATGCCGCAGGTCGCCCTCCGGGAACAAGATGTCATTGGCGGGAAACTCCACGCGCCGCGCCAAACGGCCGAGCTGCGCGCAGTGTTCGGGGCGCATGCCTTCCACGAACGGGTGGCGCTGTACATCGAGCATGAGGTCGCTCATCGGCACTCTCCCAATAAAACGATTTTCAATCTATACACGATTCCAGGATCCAAGCCTATAGGATGGTCGCTTAGCGCGCGCGCGCCATCCGGCGGCGCAAGAACGCGATCTGGGTTTGCAGCGGCAGCTGCTTCGGGCAGACATCCTGGCAGCCCAGCAGCGTCATGCAGCCGAACACACCGTCGTCGCCGCCCACGAGATCATAGAACTCCGCATCGCCGCGCCGGTCGCGAGGATCGAGCGCGAAGCGCGTGATCTTGTTCAAGCCGACTGCGCCGACGAAATCGGCGCGCATCTGCGCCGTGCCGCAGGCGGCCACGCAGCAACCGCACTCGATGCAGCGGTCGAGCTCGTAGATTCGATCCGCCAAATCCGGATCCATCGGTTCCTCGATGCGCGAGAGGTCGCATTCCGCCTGCTTGGCGTGCAGCCACGCCTCGAGCCGCTCGCTGAGCGCTCGCATCCACTTGCCGGTATCGACCGAAAGGTCGGCGATCAGCTCGAACATCGGCAAGGGCAGCAGTGTGAACTCGCATCCGGCAGATCCTTGGTCAGGCTGCGGCATGCGAGTTGAGGGCGGCCGTTGATCAGCATGCCGCAGCTGCCGCAAATCCCCGCACGGCATACAAAGTCGAAGGCCAGGGTCGGATCGAGACGCTCGCGGATCTCGGCGAGCGCCAGGAACAGCGTCATACCCGGCGCTTCCTCGACCTCATACGTCTGCAGGTGGGGCGTACTCGAGGGGTCGGTAGGATCGTGACGCAACACGTGCAAGCGCAGCCGCCGCATTTCGCTCATCGGAGACCCTCGGGCAGCCGCTGATTTGCGCCGCGCAGCCGCTCGGGCAGCAGATGTCGATATGGCATCAAGGCGTCCTGCAGCTCGTGCCGGGCCTGTCCCTTGCAGCGCTCGCGCAGCGCCTGCACCTCGGCGATCGCGGCGCGCCGCGTCGGGATGATCGAGGTAGTCGCGCGCGCCGTAGCCGCGCCATCCCGGCGGCAGCTCCATCGCCGCCACATCGAGCGGCTCATAGGCGAGCGTCGGGAGCCGCGCCGACGGGTGCATTCCACGTCGCGAGCGTGCGCGCGAGCCAGCGCGCATCGTCGCGGCGCGGGAAGTCCTCGCGGAAATGTGCGCCGCGGCTCTCTTCGCGCGCGAGCGCGCCCGCGGCGATGCACAGCGCGAGCTTCAGCATGCGCGGAGCCCGGTAGGCAATGACGAGCTCCGGATTCGGGTCCGTCGCGGTGACGGCGCAGGCCGATCCGGCCGCAGCGCTGGAGCAGCGCCTGGAGCTTTCCGACGGCCGCCGCGAGCCCAGGGGCGTTGCGGAAGATACCGACGTCGGCCGTCATCACCTGCTGCATTTCGGCCAGAATCGATGCCGCGCTTTCCGTGCCCCTCGACTCGAGCAGCGCATCGAGTGAGCAGCGCTCGGCATCGACCGCATCGTGCAGCAGCTTGGTCGGAATGTTTGAATCGCCGTCCGGGCCCGCGCAGAAATCGGCGACGAACTCGCCGACGACCATGCCGGCCACGACCGTCTCCGCGACCGAATTTCCGCCGAGCCGGTTGAATCCATGCAAATCCCAGCACGCGGCCTCGCCGGCGGCAAACAAGCCGCGCAGCGTCGGGCTCTCGCCCGTGTGTTTGGTGCGGATGCCGCCCATCGTATAGTGCTGCGCAGGATGCACCGGGATCCACTCGACGGCCGGATCGATGCCGAGGAAATAGCGGCAGATCTCCTTGACCTCGCGCAGGTTGCGGTCGATGTGCGCGCGCCCGAGCAGGGTAATGTCGAGCCAAAGATGCGGACCGAAGCGCGACGCGGCGCCATGGCCGGCGCGGATGTGCTCGGCCATGCGCCGCGACACGACGTCGCGCGACGCCAGCTCCTTCTTCTCCGGCTCGTAGTCGGGCATGAAACGATGGCCGGCCGCGTCGCGCAGCAGGCCGCCGTCGCCGCGGCAGCCCTCGGTGACCAGGATTCCGGCCGGGAAGATGCCGGTCGGGTGGAACTGCACGGCCTCCATGTTGCCGAGCGCGGCGACGCCGGTTTCGAGCGCGAGCGCGGCGCCGATGCCCTCGGAGATCACGCGCATTGGTCGTCACCCGGTACAGGCGGCCCGCGCCGCCGGTCGCGATCACGGTCGCCCGGCCGACGTAGGCGGTGAGCTCGCCGGTCGCGAGATCGCGGACGACAGCGCCGAAGCAGCGCGAGCCGTCGTGGATCAGCGCGAGCGCCTCTCTGCGCTCGTGCACCGGCATCCCCGCTCCGATCGCCTGATCGCCGACCGCGTAGAGCATCGCGTGCCCGGTACCGTCCGATACATAGCAGGTCCGCCACTTGCGCGTTCCGCCGAAGTCGCGCTGCGCGATCAGGCCGTGCGCGGCATCGCGTTCGGTGATGGTCGTCCGCTCGCCGTTGATGATGATCTCGCGGTCGCCGCGCCGCACGCGGCTCCACGGGACCCCCCAGCCGGCAAGTTCGCGCACGGCCTTCGGCGCCGTTTCCACGAACATCCGCGACGATCCGCTGGTCGGCGCCCCAGTCGCTGCCGCGAACGGTGTCCTCGAAATGCACATCCTCATTGTCGCCGGCGCCCTTGACGACGTTGCCGAGGCTCGCCTGCATACCGCCCTGCGCAGCCGCTGAGTGCGAGCGCTTGGCGGGCACCAGCGATAGCACGATGGCGTCGAGCTTGCGGCGCCGCACGGCAATCGCGACGCGCAGGCCCGCGAGACCGCCGCCAATGACGAGCACATCGCTGTAGACGATCTTCATGCTTCCAATGCCATCGCCGGCGCATCCAGTGCCATCACGGAGCCGGCTGCGCAATCGATGCGGGCAGGTACGGCTCGCCGTAGCGGCCGGCATGTTCGATGCCGATGCGCATGTAGGCCGCCAGGGTCGCGAGCCCGAGCGCGACGAAGAAGGCGGTCATCGACCATTTTAGGATCCGCAGCCGCCGCCGGCCCGCATCGGCGTCGGCGCCCACGCCCCAACCCCACTTCAGCGCGAGCCGGTAAAGCCCGACGCCGGCATGGAGTTCGACGATGAACAGCAACACGAGATACACCGGCCACATGTGATCGCTCCAGACCCGATCGGCCGATTCGTAAGGACCAATACGGTCGGGGCGCGTCAACATCGTGCCCAAATGCAGCGAGGCGAGGAAAAAAAGTGCGAAACCAGTCGCGACCTGCCAATACCAGAGCGTCGTGTCCTCGTGGCGCATCCGCGCCATATGCGCACGGAAGGCACGATGCGCGGCATAACTCGCAGGAAACTTGCGCAAGGCCAGCGCGGCGTGGGTCACGAACAGTACGATGACTGCGGCAACCACGAGAGAGACCAGCCACCGCATGCGCCGACCGAACACGAAATAGCCCTCGAAGGCGCGCGCGACCGTCCACATCGCTTCGTTGCCGAGCAGTATCGAGGACACGAACAGCATGTGCAGCCACATGAACAGCGCGAGCAGCAGGCCGCTCGCGCTTTGCAGCACGTCGAGGCGCGCCGGCGAGACGCTATGCCGCCGCGCGAGATCGCCCGGGGAGTTGATCGTCGCCTGTGGAGCCGAAGTCACGCCTGTATACATCTCATGGGTCATCCGCTGCCCGTATTGAGAGGCCCGATTCACCGCGGCGACCATACGTGGATACCGAAGGGAGCCCCGCGTTCGCCGAGAACGGTCGAACTGGCGCATTTGAAACCGGGAATGCGAGCCGCGAGACACAGACCGAAAGTGCCGGCCGATGCGACAAACACGGTTGTTGACTCGCCACCCCACGCGGTTGCGCATATCCAGTGCTGGACGAACCAATATTGTTCTCGACTCGAAGCTCGTCGAACGAGTCAAGCGGCTCGCCAACGTCACAACGGCTCGCGATGCAAAGGGCTACGATCCGAAGAAAGCAAGCCCGTTGCGGCGATGTCAGGTGCTCGTCGACTCAGCGGTGTGGATCGCATCTTTACGCGGCGACAATCTGCTCGGCAGCTGGGCAGGCGTGAGGCCGCGTTCTGCGAATGACTGCCTGATGGCAATGTACGCAATGCTCGGCGGGATGCCGCTATTGCATCATGATCGTAACTTCGGTTGGATCGCCGTCGGGAAATCGACGTAGCGCCGGCACGCGTCCGCGACGAGAATAATCCAGATAACTCGCGTAATACTCTGAATTTAAAGAGTTTTTTATTTGGTAGCGGGGGTAGGATTTGAACCTACGACCTTCGGGTTATGAGGCAAACGGCGGGGTAATGGGGATCTTTAAAATCAGTCACTTGCAGCGCTTGCCATCCCATTATCCCGCCTATTCAAGGCACAATTTGGGCACATCCAATTTGCCTTGGACACGATCTGGGCACGGAGCAAATCAATGCAGCGTTTTTCCCGAAAGTCACTCAGGCGGCATTGACCAAAATTCTACCTGGTGAGGAAGATCGTTTCGGCAAATGAACGCGGATTTCGATATCACTGCCGAGGGCCGTTAGAAAAGTCATCAGCCGTTCGACTGAAAACCCCTCAAGCTTGTAGTGCTTGAGCGCGGAAATTTTGGGCTGATTGATGGATAGCGCGGTGGCTGCGGCCGCCTGCGTTAGCCGGCGTGATTCCAGAAGGCGATTGACCGCAACGGCGAGCCGTACCTTCGTATCGAGCTCCGCGGCATCTGGAAGGCCGAGATCGGCAAAGACATTGCCGGAACTCGCCACGACTTTACTCGCGCTCTTGGCTCGCTTGACCATACCTTGCCTCGTAATCTGCTTGTGCCGCCTTTAGGCGTCGCTCAATCATTTCAACATCCGTCTTCGCCGTGCGCGTCCCACTTGGCGATTTCTTCTGAAAACAGTGCAGGACGTACAGCGCATGCTCAAATCGCACCACATACCCTGCGCGAAACGTGTCGGTCTTATAATCGCTCACCACCTCAAGGACACCAGGCCCGAGACCTTTCCAAGGCTTAGCATCCGGGTGTTTGCCGCCATACTGCGCAACACTCAAGGCAGCGCCGATCTGACGAACCACGGGATCCGGCATTGCGAGCAGATCGCGTTTGCTTGAACTGATCCAAAACAGCGGCTTCTCACCGGGAGCCAACCTTCGGCGCATGGATCAAATATCCTCGTTTTAGGATGATATCCTAGTTCAAGGATAAATGCTATTTTCCGTAGTCAATCCCTTGATGACGGTCGCGACCGGCGGCTATCGGCAAGCGAATGCGGACGCGACCAATGGCGCACATTATTCTTCAATTAATAGCGATTTACTCACCTTTACTCCCGATGAACGGTTTCGACCCTCAGCAGAAGATCGCGTTCGCGCAATTCCTGCCGCAAAGCCGACGGTCGGAGGTCTTGCGCACCAGTCTGACAAGGTGCCTCATTTCAGCCTGACGACGACCTTGCCCTTCGCTCGCCCGGCCTCGACGTAGGCAAGGGCCTCGTTGGTCGACGAGAACGGAAACACCCGATCCATCACGGGGTGGATGGCCCCGGCCTCGATGAGTCGGGTGATTTCGCGCAACTGGCTCCCACTCGCCTTCATAAAAAGGAATGAGTAGCCCACGCCCAATTGCTGCGCCTTCCGCCTCACGCCCGAGCTCAGCAGCCGCATCACCAGTCTCACGACCCCGGGTGCGGCGATATCCTTGCCGAATTCGGGGTCAGGCGGACCGGAGATGGAGATGAGTTCGCCGCCACGCTTGAGGACGCGAAGAGACTTTTCGAGTGTCTTGCCATCCTGACTGTTCAGCACCACGTCGTAGTCGCGCAAGACATCCTCGAAGTCTTGCGTCTTGTAGTCGATGACGACGTCTGCTCCCAGGCGCTTCACGAGCGCGACATTGGTCGCGCTCGTGGTCGTGGCAACGGTTGCACCCAGATGCTTGGCCAACTGGATGGCGAAGCTGCCCACGCCGCCCGAGCCGGCCTGGATGAAGACCTTCTGTCCCTTGTTCAGGCCGGCCTTCTCGACGAGCGCCTGCCATGCCGTCAACCCCACCAGCGGAATGGAAGCTGCTTCCTCCATCGTCAGGCCGCTTGGCTTGAGCGCAAGCGACGCCTCCTTGACCGCGACGAATTCAGCGAACGTGCCGATCCGGAGGTCATCCGCCCGCGCATAGACCTCATCGCCCACTTTGAACTGCCGCACCCGCATGCCCACCTTGACCACGACGCCCGCCACGTCGTGCCCGAGGACGAGAGGCAGGCGATAGGGCAGGATGAGCTTGAATTCGCCGCCCCGGATCTTGGCGTCAAGCAGGTTCACGCCAGCGGCATGCACCTCGACCAGGACCTCGTCTTCGCGCGACTCTGGGGCGGGCATGTCCGCCAAGCGCAGAGCGGCCTGTTTCTGATAGCGATCGACGACGAATGCCTTCACGATGATTTCACCGCCAGTGTTACATCGAGCCGCAGATCCCTTCGAATCCCGGCATCCATCAGTCCGGCAGGCGCGAACCTGCGCAACCAGGCCAGCCGCCCAGCGAGCCCGCCGGCTGCGTAGCGAAGTTGCGGGCGAACCGCACTGGCGGCCTTCAGCACGACCTTGGCCACGATGCCCGGATGGTCTGCAGTGGCCATCACTTCCTTCACGCGCTGGCTAACGGCGGCGCGGGCCTCGCCGTATGCGTCGAGCATGGCGTCGGGCTGCAGGAAGTTCGCGTCGAACGGCGTGTTCGTGTACGCGGGCTCGATGACCGAGACCCGGATTCCCCTTGTGCGCAACTCGTGGTCGAGCGACTCGGAATAGCCTTCGATCGCGTGCTTCGTCGCGGCATAGAGCGCGCCGTACGGCATTGGCAACAGACCCAGGACCGAGCCGATGTTGATGATGCGCCCGGCGCCCTGTTTGCGCATGTGCGGCAGGACGGAGCGCGTCATTCGGACGATCCCGAAGAAGTTGGTGTCGAAGATCGACTGGGCCTGCGCGATCGAGCTTTCTTCGGCCCCGGCAGGAGCGACCCCGAAGCCGGCGTTGTTGACGAGCAGGTCGATGCGACCTTCCCGCTGCATCAACTGCGCTACAGCATCGGCGACGGATGCATCGCTGGTTACGTCCAAGGGCAGCATCTCGAACGATCGCGCACCCGCAGCGCCGCCACGCCGACTCGTGCCGTAGACCGTGTAGCCAGCCTTTGCGAGTAGCTCCGCAGTGGCTTGTCCGATGCCTGACGAGGCACCTGTCACGAGGGCGATCTTGTTGCTCTGGCTTTTCATGTTCATTGCGTTTCTCCGTCAGGTTGTGGGAATGGGGTCAGTCGTTGGCAGCAAAGACGGGGCGCCGCACCGAAGACCTTCGGGCCAATTTCGCATGACGATCATCATGTGAAAAGGCGCATGAAAGGGCTGCAGACATCCCGGGCTCAGTGTCCGACCGAGGTCAGATGCTTGAGCGCCGCTTCGCGCAGGCTGTCCGAGAGACCCGGCTCATCGACCGCGCGAGCCAGGATCACGGCGCCCACCATGGTGGAAAGCGCCACGAGCGCCCTTTCGTGGGCGCTTGGCTGCCCCCAGTCTGGCGACTGGCGGGCGAGAAGGTCGATCGTCGCCTTAATATGACGCGTCGCGACGCGACGCACTTCCGGTGCCTGGCGCGAGGTTTCCGAGCCCAGAGCGGCCAGGGGACAACCGGCCTCCATTTGCTCGACATGTTCTCTGGAGAGGTACGCAGCGAGCATGGTCTTCAGCGCCATGCCGCGCGGCGCGTCAGCGGCGAACTCGGCTGCGCCGGCGGCAGACTCCGCGCATGCCTTTCCCGCTGCTTCCGCCAACATGGCCTCGCGTGACGCGAAGTGGGAATAAAAGGCGCCGTGCGTCAGCCCGGCCTCCTTCATGATGTCGGCAACGCCCGTACCGTCGTATCCGCTGCGCCGGATTGCCCGCGCGGCCACGGAAACGATGCGTTCGTGCGTGGCGTCCTTGGCTGCCACTCGGGAATTGGTTGTCGTCTTTCGCATGACGTTCATCATACGACATTTCCGTCCTGCGCAGCAACTGTCTTTTCGGCGAGGGGGCAGATCTGCGCGTCACCTCAATCGGTCTGGGCTTGCACAAAACTTCAATATAATTTAAGTTTTGTGTATGAACTCAGTCCAGGTCGCCGAACCCAACTGGCAAGCGCTTTACGACATCGCCGCGTCCCAAGACGGTCTATTCACGACCCGTCAGGCCGCTGCCGCCGGCTACTCGGACCCGCTTCTAGCTCACCATCAAAAGGTTGGGCGCATCGTGCGAATACGCCGCGGAATTTATCGGCTGGTTCATTTCCCGACCGGCGAGCAGGAGGAGCTAGTCTCCGCGTGGCTGTGGACCGACGCAATGGGCGTGCTTTCGCATCAAACAGCGCTCTCGCTACAAGGCCTTTCCGATGCGCTGCCGGCACAAATTCATCTGACCCTACCGCTGACATGGCGACAACGGCGGCTTCGCGTCCCGAAAGGCCTCGTGCTCCATTACGCCGATGTACCTGGACAAGATCGATCATGGAACGGCGCAGTGCCCGTGACTTCCACCCGCCGCACGCTCAACGACTGCGCCCTCGCGGGCCTCTCTCCCGATCTGCTCCGCCAGGCTACGAAGCAAGCCCTCGCCCGCGGGCTGGTGACGAAGGCGGAACTTGCCGATGTTGAAAAGACTCTCAAGCCCTTTGGGGGAATTAGGGGATGACGGCACGAGCGTACAACTCTCCTAAAGCCTTCAAAGAGGCGCTGGAACAACGACTGAGGTCCGCATCCAAAAACGGTGTCGACTTTGCGCGCCGACGACAGCTATTGGTGTTCGACCGATTCTTGGCGCGCGTCGTCTCCGTTCTGAGGGACACGGTGCTCTTGAAAGGCGGGCTCGTACTTGAACTTCGGCTGGAACGCGCTCGGACCACCAAGGATATTGACCTGCGGCTGACCGGGTCGCCGGAGACCGTACTTGCAGATCTTCAGGAAGCTGGACGGCAGGTACTCGGCGATTTCATGGCCTTCGAAGTGAGTCGCGACACGGAACAGCCAAAAATCCAAAACGATGGAATGAAGTACGAAGGCCTGAGATTCCGCGCCGAGTGCCGATTGGCCGGCAAGCTATACGGCCAAGCATTCGGCGTTGATGTCGCCTTCGGCGATCCCATTCTGGGCGAGCCCGAAGCCCTCGTCGCCGACGATGTGCTCGAGTTCGCGGGTATTGCACCGCCGGTGGTGCGGCTGTATCCGATTGAGACCCACATCGCCGAGAAGCTGCATGCATACACGATGCCGCGTGCGCGCCCCAATACTCGCATCAAAGACCTTCCCGACATCGCGTTGCTCGCCACCACGCGGCCGCTCGAAGCAGCGCGACTGCGCTCGGCGATGGAACGCACGTTTGAATTTCGCGCGACTCATTCCATACCGTCGTCTCTTCCGGATCCACCCGCGAACTGGTCGATCCCCTATCGCGAGATGGCACGAGCGAATGAGCTTGCGTGGACGACTCTGGAACAACTCACCACCGCGGTGACGGGGTTTATCAATCCACTGCTTGACGATAGCGGTAGAATTTGGCGCCCTGCCGAGTGGAAATGGCAGCGATAAGAGACAGCCAAACTTTTCGGTGCGCAGATCAGCAAGAAACCGACGGCAACTTCGTCGCGGATCAGGGTGATGAAGACCGTTACAAGATCGACAAATTCTTGCGCTATGTGATACGCAGCTATGACGCGACCGAGAGATCCTGTTCTGCAAGAACTCGCCCGCGAGGAAGCAAGGTTGGCGGACCTTGAGCGCACTCGGGATGAGGTGCGAGCCAGGATTAAATCGCTTCGTTCGGAGCTCACTTGCGTCACCGCCGCGGCGTCGCTGTCTCCCCGACTACCGCTCACAGTTGATTGCAAGCCGCCCCGCACCACTGCCGACAAACTGCAACTGTTCCGATCACTATTTCGCGGCCGCGGGGATATGTTCCCGCTTCGGTTCGTGAGCAAGAAGACGGGGAAGACAGGCTACGCTCCCGCGTGCTTCAACAAGTGGGAACCGGGATGCCTGCTCAAGAGCGGAGGGAAGTGCAGCGACTGCCCGAATCAGGATTTTGTCCCTGTTAGCGACCAGCTTCTCATCGAACATCTGCAGGGTCGGCACGTCATGGGCGTCTACCCACTCCTCGAAGAGGAGACCTGTTGGTTTCTCGCAGTCGACTTCGACAAGGGTGGGTGGAAAGACGACGTGACGGCGTTCGCCGAAACTTGCCGATCTATCGGCGTTTCCGTTTCGATCGAGCGCTCCCGCTCCGGCAATGGCGGGCACGTGTGGATCTTCTTTGCTGCACCCGTGTCCGCAAACGTAGCGAGACGAATGGGCTGCTACCTGATCACCGAGACGATGAGTCGCCGGCATGAGCTGAGCATGACATCCTACGACCGCCTCTTTCCCAATCAAGACACGATGCCCCGCGGCGGTTTTGGCAATCTCATCGCGCTACCGCTGCAATACGAGGCCCTGCAGCAGGGCAACAGTGTCTTTATTGACGAGCGGTTCGAGCCGTTTGCGGATCAGTGGGCTTTCCTTGCGTCCGCGCAGCGTATCGAGCCCAAGGCGGCGGAGGCGATCGCGACGGAGGCTACACGAACCGGACAGGTAGTAGGCGTTCGTGTGGCGGAAATCTCGGATGATGAAGAGACGGTGGCCCCCTGGAGGCGATCGCCATCAGGACAGAATTCAACAAAGCGCATCATCGGTCCATTGCCACGGGAGGTGAAGGCAGTGCTTGCTCAGCGGCTCTTTATCGACAAGATAGGATTACCCGCTGCGCTACTCAATCAGTTGAAACGGCTTGCCGCCTTCCAAAATCCGGAATTCTACAAGAAGCAGAGAATGCGCCTCTATACGGGGACGACGCCGCGAGTGGTCTCCTGCGCGGAGGACCTCAATCAATACATCTCGCTGCCCCGGTGTTGCGCCGTAGAGGCCGCGCAGCTGCTCGCTGAGCACGGGGTCACGTTGACCATCGATGACCAGCGCTACCTGGGCACTGCACTCAACCTGCAGTTCAACGGCGACTTGACCGCCGTTCAAACGGATGCGGCCCGTGCGCTACTTGCCCACGACACCGGCGTGTTTGTTGCTCCGCCGGGCATCGGGAAGACGGTCCTTGGGACCTATCTCATCGCTCAGCGCACCTGCAATACTCTGATCCTGGTCCATCGTAAGCCGCTCCTCGAGCAGTGGATCGCGCAACTGGCGATCTTCCTTGGTGTAGATGCAAAGCAAATCGGTCAGATCGGGGGCGGGAAGCGCAAGCCCAACGGCCGTCTCGATGTCGCAATGATTCAAAGTCTCTATCACGACGACAACGTCGATAACCTCGTGGCCGGCTACGGACACGTCATTGTCGATGAATGTCATCATCTGCCGGCGTTTTCATTCGAGCGAGTCCTGTCGGAGATCAAAGCGCGCTATCTCGTCGGACTCACCGCGACGCCCCAGCGGCGCGACGGACGCCATCCGATCACTCAGATGCAGTTGGGTCCCGTGCGATTTCGCGTGGATGCGAAAAGCCAAGCCGCGCGCCGGCCGTTCGATCACAGGCTCATCGTGCGTGAGACCGGATTTGGAATGGACGGCGAACGCTCGACCACCGGCATCCAGGAGCTTTACCACGCTCTGGCGAACGACGGCGCCCGAAATAAACGAATCGTCGACGACGTGATCGCGGTCATGCAGGAAGGCCGCTCGCCGATTGTGCTCACCGAGCGTAAGGATCACCTCCAATACTTGGTTCAGGAACTCCGAGGATTCGTACGCCACATCGTGGTCCTGCAGGGCGGGATGTCCGGCCAGGAGCGGCGTCGCAGCCTCGATCAACTCGCATCCATTCCCGACAACAGCGAGCGGCTCATCCTCGCAACGGGCCGCTACATCGGAGAGGGATTTGATGACGCCCGGCTCGACACACTCTTTCTTGCGATGCCAGTCTCCTGGAGGGGCACGCTGATTCAGTACAGCGGTCGGCTGCATCGACGTCACCCGGCGAAGACTGAGGTTCGGGTCTACGACTACGTTGATCGTGAGGTTCCGATGCTACTGCGGATGTTCGAGAAGCGCCTCGCGGCATACCGTGCGATCGGATACGCACGCGGCGAGGCGCCGCTGGGATTCGCGGAACCTCCGGAGGAACGGACCATTGAGTACGACGAGGAGGCTCTTCGCCACTTCGACGAGGCGTATTGATGTCGCAAGAACCAAAAAACGTCACAAATCACCGGATCGAATGAATCGATGAGGCCCAGGCGCGTGAAGTTCGACGGATATTTTCCTGATACGCCGCCGGCTCTCGAACCCTTTTGTTGTTACTTCGGTGCCAGCAAACGTTCGCTGAAGAAAATCCCGTGCTCTTTCTCGCATTCCGTTAGCTGACCCGCGCTGACAACGGCAGATGACCGGTCAATATCGGCCTTGGGTCGCTTGATTCGTCTACCGCCGTTCACAGCCTCGACCGTCATTTCAAGATATTGAGATTGGTACGACCATCGGGCGAAAAACCCGAAGGTCGTACCATATCAGCGCGTTTCGATTCGCCCGACCGACCGTGCACGCCAGCTACTCTCACTGGTAATCGCAACCGAATCTTCGTGCCGTGCTCCACGCAACTCAATGAATGGCCGATGGAATATGCATAACCGCGTGCGACGTGCCGAAGACGCTGCAACACCGAGCAGCACCGCGAACGGAGCGACTTGCCATGGAATGCCGAGCATCGAGCGACGCAGCCCGGCTTGTGACGTAATTTACGGCACAGTTGCGGCACGTTTACGGCACAGTCGACCAAAGCGCCTGGATTCAGAGCAGTCTAAGTGATTGTTTTGATTGGTAGCGGGGGTAGGATTTGAACCTACGACCTTCGGGTTATGAGCCCGACGAGCTGCCAGACTGCTCCACCCCGCACCGGAGAGCCGAGCATTGTACCGATGAGCGCAGCTATTGCAAGCGGGCGCAGGCAATCTTCACGGAAAAGCCTGCTTGCAAAGCGCGAGCAAGGTCGCGGGCAGTACGCCGAGCCCCAACACGAGCAGTGCATTGACGCTCAGCATCGTGCGCACCAGTCCGGAGGCGTCGAGCGCCTTGTCGTCGACAGGCTCGTCGAAATACATGAGTTTGAGGATCCGCAGGTAGTAGAAGGCGCCTATGACCGAGAACAGCACCGCCACGACCGCGAGCCACAGGTAGCCGACGCCGAGCACCGCCTGGATGACCCACAGCTTCGCATAGAAGCCGATGAACGGCGGCACGCCCGCGAGGCTGAACATGAAGATCGCCATCATCCCCGCGAACCAGGGGCTGCGGGCGTTGAGTCCCTTGAAGTCATCGAGCGTATCGGCCTCGAAGCCCTGGCGCGAGAGCAGCACGATCATGCCGAATGCGCCGGTCGCGACCAGCACATAGGTGATCGTGTAGAACATCGAAGCCTGATAGCCCTGCGCCGTGCCCGCGAGAATCCCCAGCAGAATGAAGCCCACATGCGAGATCGTCGAATAGGCCAGCATGCGCTTCAAGTTGGTTTGCGCGATCGCGACGATATTGCCGATCGCCATCGACAGCACCGCGAGCACGATCAGCATCTGGCTCCAGTCGGACTGCGAAGGCGCCAATCCCTCGGTCAGCAACCGCATTGCGAGCGCGAAAGCGGCGATCTTCGGGGCCGAGCCGATGAACAGCGTCACGCAGGTCGGAGAGCCCTCGTACACGTCCGGGATCCACATGTGAAACGGCACCGCGCCGAACTTGAAACCGACTCCGACGATGATGAACGCGATTCCGAACAGCACCCCGACGTTGCCCGCATA
The DNA here is from genome assembly GCA_963782845.1 of uncultured Gammaproteobacteria bacterium. Taxonomy (GTDB): domain Bacteria; phylum Pseudomonadota; class Gammaproteobacteria; order Steroidobacterales; family Steroidobacteraceae; genus Bog-1198. The sequence continues at coordinate 34,499 of CAWALM010000013.1, forward strand.
GCCGCCCTGCAGGGCCGCGGCGATTTCGTCGAGTTGCAGGCTGCCCGTGATGCCATAGATGATCGACATGCCGTACAGCAGCGTTCCGGACGCGAGCGACCCCAGCACGAAGAACTTGATCGCCGCCTCCGCCGCCCTGCCCGACTCGCGTTCGAACGCGACCATCGCATAGAGGCAAAGCGACATCAGTTCGAGCCCCAAATACAGCGTGACGAGACTTGCGGCCGACAGCAGCACCATGATGCCGAGCGTCGCGAACAGGCCGAACACGAAATACTCGCCCTTGAGGATCGCATGCCGCCGCAAATACTCGGTCGAGTAGAGAAACACGATCGCGACGGTGAGCAGCGCAACGACCTTGAGCACTTGCGCCATCCAGTCGAGTTCGAACATGCCGGCGAGCACGTGCACGCGCGTGGCCGGCAGCTGTGCCGCGACCAGCGCGGCAGTCGCGATCAGCACGAGCACCGAGACAAAGCCGATCCAGCGGCGCTGCGCCTCGGCGACGAGCAGGTCGAGCAGCAGGATCACGCAGGCGGCCGACGCCAGAAAGATCTCCGGTCTCGCGTAGACGAGACCTGCGGAGTAGTCGGCCGAATTAAATGGACTCATCGTTGAACCTTATGGGCCTATCTTCGAGACCAGCAACAGCTGTGCCAAGTGCTGCGTCGTGGCCCGCATCATGTCGAGCAGCGGCGCCGGCCAAATGCCGACGAGCAGCACCGCGGCCGCGAGCACGCCGAGCACCAGGAACTCGCGGCCGTCGAGATCCTCCAATGCGGCGACCTGCTGGTTCGCGACCGCGCCGAAAATCACGCGCTTGACGAGCCACAAGGTGTAGGCCGCGCCGAGCACCAGGGTGGTTCCCGCGAGGAACGCGTACCAGACGTTGGCCTTGAAGGCCGCGAGAATCACGAGGAACTCGCCGACGAAGCCCGACGTGCCGGGCAGCCCCGCGTTGGCGAGCGCGAACAGCACCATGAATGCCGCGAACTTCGGCATCGTGTTCACGACGCCGCCGTAGGCGCTGATCTCCCGGCTGTGCATGCGGTCGTACATCACACCGACGCAGAGGAACATTGCGGCGGACACCAATCCGTGCGAAATCATTTGCACGAGCGCGCCGTCGAGTCCCATCTCGATGCCGGTCGTGCGGCCCGAGTGAGCCGCGATTTGAAAGCCCGCGAACGCGCCCAGCGTCACGAATCCCATGTGCGCGATCGAGGAATACGCGATGAGTTTCTTCATGTCGCGCTGCGCGAGGGCGACGAACCCGATGTAGACGACCGCGATCAGAGAGAGCGTGATCATGAGCCAGTCGAGTTCGCGGCTCGCGTCGGGCGTGATCGGCAACGACAGCCGCAGGAAGCCGTAGCCGCCCATCTTCAACATGATCGCGGCGAGGATCACCGATCCGCCGGTCGGCGCTTCGACGTGCGCGTCCGGCAGCCAGGTATGCACGGGCCACATCGGCACCTTGACCGCGAACGCCGCGAGGAACGCGAGGAAGATCAAGGTCTGCTCGGTCATCGACAGCGGCATGCGCTGCATCACGAGCAGGTCGTAACTGCCGGACTTCAAATACAGGTAGATCAGCGCGATCAGCATCAGCAACGAGCCCAGAAACGTGTACAAGAAGAACTTGATCGTCGCGTAGACGCGACGCGGGCCGCCCCAGACGCCGATGATGATGAACATCGGAATCAGCATGACTTCCCAGAACACGTAGAACAGCAGCGCATCGAGCGCCGCGAACACACCGATCATCGCGCCTTCGAGGATCAGGAAGGCCGCAAAATACTGCGACACGCGCTTCTCGACGCTGCCCCAGCCCGCGATCACGACGAGCACCGTCGTGAAGGTCGTCAGCAGGATCAAGGGCACGGAAATACCGTCGACGCCCAGATAGAACTTCGCATTGAGCGCGGGGATCCACACCGCACGCTCGACGAACTGCATGTCCGAGACCGCTCCGTTGAACGAAACCGCGAGTGCAATGCTGCAAAGAAACGTGAGCGCAGCAACCAGCAGAGCGGTCCAGCGGGCGGCAGCGTCCTTGCCCGACCCGAAGCCGAGCACCGCGCACCCGCCGACAATCGGCAGGCCGATGAGCACCGAGAGCAGGTGACCGCCAAACATCACGTTCGCCATAGGAGCCACAGCAGCAGCGACGCGAGTCCGAGGATCATCGCGAACGCGTAATGATAGAGATAGCCGGACTGCGCAAATCGCATCACCGACGCGAACCAGGCAACCAAGCGCGCGCTGCCGTTGACCGCGGCGCCGTCGATCACGACCTCGTCGCCGTAATGCCAGAGACCGCCGCCGAGCCAGCGCGCCCCGGCGGCGATCACATGCTCATTGAACCAGTCGAAGCCGTATTTCTCGACGAGGATCCGGTGCAGCTTGGGGAACTTGCGCTCGGCCGCATCCGCGAGTTCGGGCTTCTTGAGGAAGAACACATAGGCCGCGAGCACGCCGGCGGCCGCAAGGTACACGGGCCATTGCGCCAGGGAATGCCAGATGAAGGAAACCTGATCGCCGAATTCCTCGCCGACCGCTGCGAGCACGTCGTGCGCAGGCAGCACTTGGATCGACCGGCCGAAGAAATCGCCGAACAGCATAGGCTTGACCGTCAGCCAGCCGATTACGCCCGAGGGAATCGCCAGCAGCACGAGCGGCACCGTGATCGTCCAGGGGCTCTCATGCAAGTGATCGCGCGTGTGGTGATCCATGCGCCCCTCGCCCTCGAAGGTCATGAAGAACATCCGGAACGTGTACAGGGCCGTGACGAACACGCCGATGACGACGCAAAAGTAGGCGTACTCTGCGCCGAATCGCGTCGAGCCGTGCACGGCGTCGATGAGCGCGTCCTTCGAGAAGAACCCGGAAAATCCCGGAAAACCAATCAGCGCGAGCGCGCCGACGAGGCAAGTCCAATAGGTGATCGGCATGAACTTCTTGAGGCCGCCCATCTTGCGCATGTCTTGCTCATGGTGCATCGCTTCGATGACCGAACCCGCGGCAAGGAACAGCAGCGCCTTGAAGAACGCGTGCGTCATCAGGTGGAAAATCGCGGCGCCATAGGCCGAAACGCCTAACGCCACCGTCATGTAGCCGAGTTGCGAAAGCGTCGAGTAGGCGATGACACGCTTGATGTCGTTGTTGACGATGCCGAGCAGACCCATGAAGAGAGCCGTGGTCGCGCCGATGATCAGCACCGTCGAAAGTGCCGTTTCCGAGAGCTCGAACAGCGGCGACATCCGGGCGACCATGAAAATGCCCGCCGTCACCATCGTCGCCGCATGGATCAGTGCCGAGATCGGCGTGGGACCTTCCATCGAATCGGGCAGCCAGACGTGCAGCGGAACCTGCGCCGATTTGCCCATCGCGCCGACGAACAGCGCGATGCAGGTGAAAGTGATCGCCGACCAGGTGACCGTACCGCCGATATGGATCTGGGCGCCTGCGAAGCGGTCGGTGTGCCCGAACACGGTCGCGTAGTCCAGCGATCCGGTGTAGTAAAGAACCGCCGCGATGCCGAGCACGAAGCCGAAATCGCCGACGCGGTTGACGATGAAGGCCTTGAGATTCGCGGCGATCGCGGTCGGCCGCGTGTACCAGAACCCGATCAACAAATACGACACCAGGCCGACCGCTTCCCAGCCGAAGAACAGCTGCATGAAATTGTTGGCCATCACCAGCATCAGCATCGAGAACGTGAACAGCGAGATATAGCTGAAGAAGCGCTGGTACCCGGGATCCTCGCGCATGTAGCCGACGGTGTAGATGTGCACCATCAGCGATACGAACGTGACCACGGTCATCATCATCGCCGACAGGCGGTCGATCAGGAAACCGATTTCGAGCTTTAGTCCGTCGCTGACGAGCCAGGTGTAAACGCTGATGTTTTCGGGCGCCATCCCTTCGTACAGCATCTTCTCGAGCACGTAGGCCGACAGCGCGAATGACAGCGCGACACCGAAGATCGTGACCGTATGCGCGCCGGTGCGCCCGATGATGCGGCCGCCGAGCCCCGCGATGATCGAGGCGATCAGCGGCGCGAGGACGATGGTGAGGTAGATCGGCTCCATGAAAGTAATGCGCCCCTCAGCCCTGCAGCGAGTCGAGATCTTCGACGTTGATGCTGCGCCGCTCGCGGAACAACACGACCAGAATCGCGAGTCCGATGGCCGCTTCGGCCGCAGCGACACCCAAAATGAAGAACACGAAGACCTGTCCGTTGATGTCGCCCAAGAATCTCGAAAAAGCGACAAAATTGAAATTGACCGCGAGCAGCATCAGCTCAATGCACATCAACAGGATGATGATGTTCTTGCGATTCAGGAACACGCCTGCGATCGCGATCGCGAACAGGATGCCCGACAGCGTCAGAACTTGCGCGAGGCCGATCATGGGCGCTTCTCCGCCGGCATCTTGACGACGCGCACGCGATCCTTGGCGCGCACCGCCACTTGTGCCGAGACATTCTGAGGTTTGCCGCCGATGCGCGGCCGCAGTGTGAGCACGATCGCCGCGACGCTCGCCACCAGCAGAATCGCGGCAACCAGCTGCGCGGGATACGCGTAGCGCGTGAACAGAGCCGTGCCGAGCTCGCGCGTATTGGAATAGTCCGCGGGCAGCGGCGGCGCCGCGAGCGTCGTGACACCGCCCAGGTGCTTGACCGCAATCACGTTGACGATCGCAAACACCACGAATCCGGCGACACCGACGGTGAGGCCCCAATTGCCGGCGATACCGCGGCGAAATTCCTCGACGTTGACGTCGAGCATCATGACGACGAACAGGAACAGCACCATGACCGCTCCCACGTAGACCAGTACCAGCACGATGCCGAGGAACTCGGCGTCGAGCAGCAGCCAGATCAGCGCGCTGTTGAAGAAGCACAGAATCAGCAGCAGCGCGGAATACACGGGATTCCTCGCGAGCACCACGCCGAGCGCCGCCAGAATCAGCACCGTCGCGAATACGAAGAATAGGATCGTCGCGAACATCAGCGGTACCTTGCGTCGGCGGCGCGATCGGCCGCGATGATGCCTTCGTAGCGCTCGCCGACCGCGAGCAGCTTGTCCTTGGTCATGATGTTCTCGCCGCGGTTCTCCATGTGGTATTCGTGCAGGCGCGTCTCGACGATCGCATCGACGGGACAGGCCTCCTCGCAGAAGCCGCAATAGATGCACTTGAACAGGTCGATGTCGTAACGCGTCGTGCGGCGCGTTCCGTCGTCGCTGACGTCCGATTCGATCGTGATCGCGAGCGCCGGGCAGACCGCCTCACAGAGCTTGCAGGCAATGCACCGCTCCTCGCCGTTCGGGTAGCGGCGCAGCGCGTGCAGGCCGCGAAAGCGCGAACTCTGCGGGGTCTTTTCCTCGGGGTAGTTGAGCGTCGTCTTGGTTCGAAACAGGCTCTTGAGCGTGAGCCACATGCCCTGCAGCAGCTCCCAGAGCAAATACGTCTTGAAAAAACTGCGGATCTGTTGCATCAGTGCACCCTGCTCCACGGACCGACGTGGCTATACACCATGACCCCTTCGACGAGCAGCCAGACCAGCGTCACGGGAATCAGCGCCTTCCAGCCGAGGCGCATGATTTGGTCGTATCGATAGCGCGGGAAGGTCGCCCGCAGCCAAAGAAACACGAACATCGGCACCAGGGTCTTCAGTCCGAACCAGAAGAAATTCGGCTCGGCGAGCCACGACCCCTCGGGCAGCCAGCCGTCGAACGGCGAGAGCCAGCCGCCGAAGAAGAAGATCACGGTGAGCGCCGAGATCAAGATCATGTTGACGTATTCGGCGATGAAGAACAGCGCAAATGCCATTCCCGAATAGTCGACGTGGAATCCCGCGACGATCTCCGATTCGCCCTCGGCGACATCGAACGGAGCGCGGTTGGTCTCGGCCACGCCCGAGATGAAATAGACCAGCATCAGGGGAAACAGCCAGGTCCAATTCCACGTGAACAGTCCGCCCTGCTGGGCCCGGACGATCGCACCCATGTTGAGGCTGCCGGCGGCCATCAGCACCCCGACCATCGCGAAGCCCATTGCGATTTCGTAGGCGACGATCTGCGCCGCCGAGCGCATCGCGCCCAGGAACGCATACTTCGAATTCGAGGCCCAGCCCGCGAGGATCACGCCGTAGACGCCCATCGAGGTCATCGCGAGCACGTACAGGAGCCCCGCATTGATGTCGGAAAAGGCGTGCTCGGGCGCGAACGGAATCACGGCCCAGATCGCGAGCGCGGGTACCAGGGACAAAAACGGCGCGAACAGAAACAGGAACTTGTTGGCATCGGCCGGGATGACGATTTCTTTGAACAGCAGCTTGACGACGTCGGCGAACGGCTGTCCCAAGCCCGGGAATCCACAGCAGATTGACGCGATTCGGACCGCGGCGCGATTGAATCCATCCGATGACCTTGCGTTCCGCGAGCGTGTAGAACGCCATCACGAGAATCAGGCCGACCATGACCATCAGAATCTGCACGGCCGTGAGCAGCGGCGCGGCCCAGTACGCGCTGATGAGCCCGGACAGCCAATCCCGCAATGGACTCCACTGCCACATGGTCAGAGCACGGCGCGGGCGATCTGCCCGTCCTTGGTCTTGGCGAGCGCGCTCGAGCCGCGCACCAGCGTGTCGACCTGGTAAGGCGGCAAGTCGAGCCAATCACCCGCGGGCCGCGGTCCTTCGGGCGCCGCCGCGAGCTTCGCGCGCGCATCCGGCGCACTCGCCGCGGGCGAATCGGAGGCAGGAGTTCCGGCGGCGGCGCAGTGCTGCTTGAGTTCGCCGAGCACCTCCTCGGCGCTCGCGTACTCGAAATTCGGCAGATTCAGCAGGTTCGCGAGCACGCGCAGCACCTTCCAGCCGGGGCGGCTCTCGCCGGGCGGCTTGGCGGCCCCCTGCCACGATTGCCAGCGGCCTTCGGTATTGACGAAGGTGCCGGCGGTCTCGGCGAACGAGCCGATCGGCAGCACGACGTGCACGCAGGATTTCAGCGACTCCGGCAAATGTGTCGTCATCGCGACGACGAGATCCGCGCTCGAGAGCGCGGCGACGTCGCCCGCAAGATCGGCCGAGGGATCGATGCCGCCGAACAAGACATAGGCCTTGAGGCGCGCCGCGAGCATCGCGCTCGCCGTGAGTCCGGCAGCCGCCACCGCGACCCCGCCGGCACTGCGGTGGGGCACCGCGCCCGCGAGGTAGGCGCCGGCGCTGTTCGCGCCTTCCGTGATCTGACCGAAGCTCGCGGCGCAGATTCCCGCGAGCGCCGCCGCGAGCGACGTGAGGTCCGCGTAGGCCGGGTGGCGCTGCGCGAGGGTTCCGAGCAGCACCGCGCGGCGCTCGCCTGTGAGCAGCGCAGCGGCAATCGCGCGATGCGAGTCGGCGACTTCCGCTGCCGGCACTCCCGCGGGCAGCGGCGCGCCGCTCGCGGCGGCGGCGGCGCGCACGACCGCGGCCAATTCGCGCACCAAATCATCGCCCGCGATCCCGTAGGCGGCGACCGGAAACAAATAGTCGAAGCGGCGTGGATTCAAAAACGCGACTTTCGCTCCGCCCTTGACCGCGGCTTTGCGGATGCGGTGCGCGAGCAGCGGCATTTCGTGGCGCAGATGCGAGCCCACGACCAGCACGCCCTGCAGGCTCTCGACATCGGCAATCGCAAGCCCGAGACCGGGCTGCGCCGCTTCGCGATCCTGCCCCCTGCAAATCCAAGCGGTGCAGGCGATGGTCGACGTTCGCACAACCGAGTCCGCGCGCGATGCGGCCGACGAGGTACAGCTCCTCGGTGGTGGCGGTTGGCGCCGCGAGGAACCCCGCAGCGGCGGCGCCTGATTGTTCGCGCAGCTTGAGCAGCCTCTCGGCGACGGTGGCGAGCGCGACCTCCCAGTCGACGACGGTCAGCTCACCGTCGACGCGCAGCATCGGCTGCGTGACCCGATCGGCCGAATACATGCCCTCGAAGCCGAAGCGGTCGCGGTCCGCGATCCAGGTCTCGTTGATCGCCTCGTTTTCCCGCGGGACCATGCGCATCAGGCGGCCGCGCAGCACGTGCGCGTAGAGGTTCGTGCCGAACGCGTCGTGCGGCGAAACCAGCGCATGCTGGGTCATTTCCCAGGCGCGTGCGTGGTAGCGGAACGGCTTGTTGTTGAGCGCGCCCACCGGGCATAGGTCGATGATGTTCGCCGACAGCTCGTGATCGACGCTGTGTTCGACGTAGGTCGTGATCACCATGGATTCGCCGCGGCCGGCGGTGCCGAGCTCCGGGTAACCCTGGATTTCCTGGCCGAAGCGCACGCAGCGCGTGCAATGAATGCAGCGCGTCATGTCGGTCGACACCAGCGGCCCAAGGTTCTTGTCTTTGACGACGCGCTTGCGCTCGGCGAAACGCGAAATGTCGCGCCCGTAACCGATCGCCTGGTCCTGCAATTCGCACTCCCCGCCCTGGTCGCAGATCGGGCAGTCGAGCGGATGGTTGATCAGCAGGAACTCCATGGTCGCCTTTTGCGCGGCGATCGCGCGCGGCGATTTCGTGAAGACCTTCATGCCTTCGGTCACCGGCGTCGCGCAGGCCGGCAGCGGCTTCGGCACCTTCTCGACCTCGACGAGGCACATGCGGCAGTTCGCGGCCACGCTGAGCTTCTGGTGGTAGCAGAAGCGCGGAATGTAGATGTCGGCCGGGTCCGTGACCTGCATGATCATCTGGCCCTTGCGGGCCTTGAGCGGGACGCCGTTGACTTCGATGTTGACCAGATCTTCGCTCATCGCAGACTCTTCAAGCCGCCGCCGCTTGCGCCGTGACGATCGAGCGGCCTTGATGCTCGATCATGTATTGGAATTCGTGCCGAAAATGCTTCATGAAGCTCTGCACCGGCCACGCCGCGGCGTCGCCGAGCGCGCAAATCGTGTGGCCCTCGATGCGGTTCGCGACATCGACGAGCATCGTCAAATCCTCGCTGCGCCCCTGGCCCGCGAGAATCCGCTTGAGCACGCGATCGAGCCAGCCGGTGCCTTCGCGGCACGGCGTGCACTGGCCGCAGGACTCGGACATGTAGAAACGCGAGAGCCGCTCGAGCGTGCGAACCATGCAGGTCGATTCGTCCATGACGATCATCGCGCCGGTGCCGATCGACGAGCCCGCTTTCTTCAGGGAATCGTAGTCCATGTTGATGTCCTGGATCGCGGCGGCCGGGAGCACGTTTACCGAGGAGCCGCCCGGAATCACGGCCTTGAGCTTGCGGCCCTTCCAGACGCCGCCCGCGAGCGCGAGCAGGTCCTTGAACGGCACGCCGAGGGGGAGTTCGAAATTGCCGGGATTGGCGACGTGGCCGGATACCGAGAAAATCGCGGTGCCGCCGGAATTCGGCGGCCCGAGACCCGCAAACCACGCGGGGCCCTTGCGCAAAATGGTCGGCACCGAGGCAAAGCTCTGCGTGTTGTTGATCGTCGTGGGCTTCCCATAGAGGCCGAAGCCGGCGGGAAACGGCGGTTTGAAGCGCGGCTTGCCGGGCTTGCCTTCGAGCGACTCGAGCAGCGCGGTTTCCTCGCCGCAAATATAGGCGCCTGCGCCCACGAACATGTGCAGATCGAAGTCGATGCCGGAGCCCAGGATGTTCTTGCCGAGGAGCCCCGCGGCGTATGCCTCGGCGAGCGCCGCTTCGAATCTCGGCACGGGTTCTGCGAGAAATTCGCCGCGAATGTAGTTGTAGCCCACCGTCGCGGTCATCGCATAGCCGCCGATCGCCATGCCTTCGATGACCGAATGCGGGTTGTATCTCAAGATGTCCCGGTCGTGGCAGGTTCCGGGCTCGGACTCGTCGGAATTGCAGACGACGTATTTCTGCACCGGCGAGCTGCGCGGCATGAAGCCCCACTTGACGCCCATCGGAAACGCCGCCCCACCGCGCCCGCGCAGACCCGATGACTTTGACGTCCTCGATGATCGCCTCGCGCGGCGTCTTCTCGCGCAGGATCTTCTCCCAGGCGCTGTAGCCGCCGAAGCCGCGATAAGAGGCCAGCGTCCAGGAGCGCTCGTGTCCCAGGGCCTCGAAGACGCAGAGATTCTGTTCGATGCTCATCGCTTGATCCGCGCCGTCATTTCAGGTCGTCCAGGATTTTATCGAGCTTCGCGGGCGTGAGATTCTCATGAAAGACGTGATCGACCATCATCATGGGAGCGCCGACGCAGGCCGCGAGGCACTCTTCCTCGCACTTGAGAAAGATGCGCCCGTCGGGCGTGCTCTCGCCGGTCTTGATGCCGAGCTTGGCCTCGACGTGGGCGACGAGGTCCTCGGCGCCGCGCAGCATGCAGGAGATGTTGGTGCAGACCGAGACATGGTGGCGGCCGACGGCGTGCGTCTCGAACATCGAGTAGAAGCTCGCGACCTCATAGACCTGCATCGGCGGCAGTCCCAGATAGGCGGCGATGCCGTCCATGATCGGCACCGTGAGAAATCCCTGGTTCTCGTGCTGCGCGGCGTGCAGCGCCGCGATCACCGCCGAGCGCTTGCGATCCGGGGGAAATTTGGCGACCCAGCGATCGATTTCCTCGCGCAGGTGGGCCGACAACTCGGTCGCGGCGCCCGCGCCGGTTGCGCCTGTCGCTCCCGTCGATCTGATCGGCGCTCATCGGTCGACCTCCCCGAACACGATGTCCTGCGTACCGATCACCGCGACGACGTCGGCGAGCATGTGGCCGCGCACCATCTCGTCGAGCGAGGACAGATGCGCAAAGCCGGGCGCGCGCACCTTCAGTCGATAGGGTTTGTTCGCACCGTCCGAAACCAGATACACGCCGAGCTCTCCCTTCGGCGCTTCGACCGCCGCATAGACTTCGCCCTCGGGCACGCTGTAGCCCTCGGTCATCAGTTTGAAGTGATGAATCAGTGATTCCATGTCGCCCTTCATTTCCTCGCGCCGCGGCGGCCGGATCTTGCGGTCGTCGATCATGACCGGGCCCGGATTTTCCCGGAGCCACTTGACGCACTGCTCGATGATGCGATTCGACTGTCGCAGCTCCTCGACGCGCACCAGATAGCGCGCATAGCAATCGCCGCCGACTCCGACCGGAATGTCGAAATCGACGCGATCATAGGCCTCGTAGGGCTGCTTCTTGCGCAAGTCCCATTCGATGCCGGAGCCGCGCAGCATGGGTCCCGAGAAACCGAGCTGCAGCGCTCGCTCCGGTGAAACGACGCCGATGTTGACGGTGCGCTGCTTCCAAATGCGGTTGTCGGTCAGCAGCGTTTCATACTCGTCGATGCACGCCGGAAAGCGCCGCGCGAAGTCGCCGATGAAGTCGAGCAGCCCGCCGCTGCGCCGCTCGTTCAAGCGGTCGACGTCCTTCTTGCTGCGCCACTGCGAATGTTGATATTGGGGCATCGACTCGGGCAGGTCCCGGTAGACGCCGCCCGGCCGGTAGTAAGTGGCATGCATGCGCGTGCCCGAAACCGCTTCGTAGCAGTCCATGAGGTCTTCGCGCTCGCGGAAGCAAAACAGAAACACGGTCATCGCCCCGATGTCGAGCGCGTGCGCGCCGAGCCACATGAGGTGATTGAGGATGCGCGTGATTTCGTCGAACATCACGCGGATGTATTGCGCCCGCAGCGGCGGCTCGATGCGCAGCAGCTTCTCGATGGCGAGCACATAGGCGTGTTCGTTGCACAGCATCGAGACGTAGTCGAGACGATCCATGTAGCCGATCGATTGATTGAACGGCTTGCTTTCGGCGAGCTTTTCGGTGCCGCGGTGCAGAAGCCCCACGTGCGGGTCGGCCTTGCGTATCACCTCGCCGTCCATTTCCAGCACCAACCGCAATACGCCATGCGCCGCCGGGTGCTGCGGGCCGAAATTCATCGTGTAATTGCGGATCTCGGCCATGCTATTTACCGGCCGGCGCCGGCGGCGGGCTCGTGAGCTGGGGATCGTAGCGATTGTCGCCGCGAATGACTTTCGGGACGAGCGTGCGCGGCTCGATCGTGACCGGCTGATACACGACGCGGCCCTTCTCCGGGTCGTAGCGAACCTCGACGTTGCCGATCAGCGGGAAGTCCTTGCGGAACGGGTGGCCGATGAATCCATAGTCGGTGAGCAGGCGGCGCAAGTCCGGGTGGCCGCGAAACATGATGCCGAACAGGTCGAAGGCTTCGCGCTCGAACCAGTCGGCCGACGCCCAGATGCCGGATACCGAGTCGACGATCGGCTGCTCTTCGTCCGGACAGAAGACACGCAGCCGCACGCGCTGATTCAGCGACACCGACAGCAAGTGGTAGACGACCGCGAACCGCCGGCCCGCGGGCGGCGCGCTCGGAGTCGCATCATCGATGGTTTCGCTCGCGGTACCGACGCGCGCGACGCCGCGGCTGAAGCCGGACGCCGAGGCCGCGACGGTCTTCCATTCGGCGCGCCCGTAATTCAGATAATCGACGCCGCAGACGTCCATGCACATCTCGAACTTGAGCTCGGGCGCGTCGCGCAGGAACTGCGCGACCTTCAGCAGGCGCTCGGGCGCGACTTCGTAGGTGAGTTCGCCTTCGCGGCTCGGCGCTGCCGTGAGCTGGTCGGCGAGCACCCGCGCGACCACGAGCGCTAGCTCCTCGGTGCGAGTCAGCCCCGCAGTCGGCTCGGGAGACTGGCTCTCCGGATTCGTCGCGCTGCCCGGCGTCATCGGATGATGGCCTTGTTGCGCCTGATCTTGCTCTGCAGCTGGATGATGCCGTAGATCAAGGCCTCGGCCGTCGGCGGGCACCCGGGCACGTAGACGTCGACGGGCACTATGCGGTCGCAGCCGCGCACAACCGCATAGGAATAGTGGTAGTAGCCTCCGCCGTTCGCGCAAGAGCCCATTGAAATGACCCAGCGGGGTTCCGACATCTGGTCATAGACTTTGCGAAGCGCGGGCGCCATTTTGTTGACGAGTGTGCCGGCGACGATCATGACGTCGGATTGGCGCGGGCTCGGCCGAAACACGATGCCGAAGCGATCCAGATCATAGCGAGCCGCGCCCGCCTGCATCATTTCGACCGCGCAGCAGGCGAGCCCGAAGGTCATCGGCCACAGCGATCCGGTGCGCGCCCAATTGACGAGCTTGTCGACGGTCGTGACCTCGAATCCCGGCGCAGGCCCGGCGCCCGCGGGCAGCGCATCTAGTCCCATTCGAGCGCCCCCATGCGGTAGTCGTAGATCAAGGCGACGACCAGGATCGCGGCGAAAATCAGCATCGCGATGAGCCCGAAGGTGCCTGTATTCCCGAGAGATACGGCCCATGGAAAAAAGAACGCGATTTCCAAGTCGAACACGATGAATATGATCGCGACGAGGTAATAGCGCACGTCGAAACGCATGCGCGAGTCCTCGAATGCCTCGAATCCGCACTCGTACGGGGAGAGTTTTTCGGCATCGGGGCGGCGGGGACCCGCGATCCAGCCGATGGTGAACAGCGCGAGGCCGAGTACGGTGGCAAGCCCCAGAAAGATCAAGATAGGCAGATATTGTCGCAACATGATCCGCGCATTTTTTTGCGGTAAATCTTCCGACGTTTAGTTAAGCCGCCATTGTAGCAGGCGCGCCGCTCTACGTATCACAAGAGATGGTGCCGACGGCCGGACTCGAACCGGCACAGGTTGCCCCACTAGCCCCTCAAACTAGCGCGTCTACCAATTTCGCCACGTCGGCTTTTCATCAAATCAAATCAAACGATTCGTCTTTCATCCCGGCAAAACGATAATCGATCACGGCTGCTTCGCGGGCGCAGCGGGCGGCGCCTGCGCCGGCGTACCGGTCGCGGGCAAGCTCGGCGGCGCGGTCTGCGGCGGCGGCGTCGCCGGCACGGCGACCGTCGTTTCGACCTGCGCCTGGCGCTCGAGCAGCGTCGAGGGCACCGTGGTCGTACGTGTGCCCACGTAAGCAAGAGTCAAGCTCGTCACGAAGAACAGCGCCGCGAACACCGCGGTCAAGCGCGAAAACAGCGTGCTCGTGCCGCGCGCACCGAACACGGTGCCCGAGGCGCCCGAACCGAAACCCGCGCCGGCCTCCGCGCCCTTGCCCCGCTGCAGCAGCACGAGAATGACGATCAAGAATGCCAGCAGCACATGCACAGACAACACAACACTACGCAACATACATAACTCTTTAATGCCTCGCGGCCGCGGCCGCGCATATCTCGTAAAATTCGTCGACGCTCAAAGAAGCGCCGCCCACCAAACCGCCATCCACATCCGGCATCGCGAACAAGTCCGCCGCGTTGCCGGCCTTGACGCTGCCGCCGTACAGGATGCGCGTTCGGCCGGCAATTCTATCATCTTGCGCCGCGACCCGACGGCGAATGAATTCGTGCACCGCCTGGGCCTGCTCCGGAGATGCGGTGCGGCCGGTACCGATCGCCCAGACCGGCTCGTAGGCGATGACCGCGCCCGTCAAACGCTCCACGCCGTTCAAAGCAATGACCGCGTCCAATTGCCGCGCGATCACCGCCTCGGTCTTGTGCGCCTCGCGCTCCTCGAGAGTCTCGCCGAGACATAACACCGGCGTGAGCCCGGCGACCACCGCCGCCGCGAACTTGCGCGCGACCATCGCATCATCCTCGTGATACCAATGCCGCCGTTCCGAATGCCCGACGATGACCATCGTGCAGCCGACATCCTTGAGCATCGCGGCCGACACCTCCCCGGTGAACGCGCCCGCCGATTCGGCGCACACGTCCTGCGCGCCGACCGCCATCGCACCCTCGTCGAGCATCCGCACCGCATCAGGCAGATACACATAGGGCGGAAATACCGCGATGTCGATCGGCCATTGCGGCTTCAGGCGCCGCTCCAGGTCCGACAGCAGCGCGGTGTTGGAGGCACGCGACCCATTCATTTTCCAATTACCCGCTACCAACGGACGACGCATAGGCACCTACCTGGGGAATCCAGTCTGCGGGAAAGGCGGCGCAGATTAGCCTTGCAGGCCGCTAACTGCAAGCCCTTGGGTTCATGCACGGCCCTTCGCGGCCGCCTCGACGGCCCTTGCGATCTCGCGCGCGCCTTGCTTGACGAGCGCTGCATCGTAGCCCTCGACCATGACCCGGATCAGCGGCTCGGTGCCCGAGGCGCGCAGCACGATTCTGCCGCGCCCCTCGAAGCGCCGCTCGACCTGCTCGGCGATCGCGCGCACCGCGGCGTCGGCCATCGGATCGAAGCGCCGCTCGACCTCGACGTTGAGCAGAACCTGAGGATATTTGGGCATCGCGGCCGCGAGCTCCGCGAGTCCGGCGCCGGTCTGCTTCATGACGCTGAGCACCTGCAGCGCGCTCACGAGCCCGTCCCCGGTCGTCGTTTTGTCGAGGCACAGGATATGCCCGGAGGTCTCACCGCCCAATGTCCCACCGGTGTCGTTGAGCATTGCAAGCACGTTGCGATCGCCGACCTGCGCGCGCACGAAGGCGACGCCTCGCTGCGCGAGCGCATGCTCGAGTCCCAAGTTGCTCATGACGGTGCCGACGACCGGCCCTTTGAGTTCGCCCGCCGCGCGGCGCGCCGCGGCGAGGATGAACAGCAATTGATCGCCGTCGACGATGCGGCCGAGCGCATCGACCATGAGCACGCGATCGCCGTCGCCGTCGAGCGCGAGACCCACCAGCGCGCGCACTCCGGGCACCGTCAGCTGCAGCAGCTCGGGTGCCGTCGAACCGCAGCCGTCGTTGATGTTGCGGCCGTTCGGCGAGCAGCCGATCGGCACGATTTCCGCGCCGAGGTCGGCGAGCACGCGCGGCGCGACCTTGTAGCCGGCGCCATTGGCGCAGTCGACGACGATTTTCATGCCTTGAAGGTTCATGCCTTGCGGAATCGTCGAGGCGCAGAACTCTTGGTATTGAATGCTGCTGTCGATGCGCGTCGCCTTGCCGAGCAGCGCCGATTCACGCGTCACGACCGGCCCGTCGATTTGCTGTTCGATTTGCCGTTCGATCTCATCGGAGAGCTTGCTGCCCTGCGCATCGAAGAACTTGATGCCGTTGTCCTGGTAGGGATTGTGCGACGCGCTAATCACCACACCGCAGCGGCAGCCCAAGCGGCGCGTCATATACGCGATACCCGGCGTCGGCAGCGGACCGATCAGCATGACATCGACGCCGGCCGCGACGAAGCCCGCCTCGAGCGCCGACTCGAACATGTAACCCGAGACGCGCGTGTCCTTGCCGATCAGCACGCGGCCGCCGTCCGGCGCGAGCACGCGCGCCGCGGCGCTCGCGAGCTTCAGCGCAAAGTCGACCGTCATGGGGCTCTGGCCGACGCGGCCACGGACTCCATCGGTTCCAAAATACGAATTCGTCACTGTTTCCTTCATCCCTGCATGACGGCATCAACGACCCGGATCGCATCTACGGTCGCCGCGACATCGTGGGTGCGAATGATCTTGGCGCCCAGCGCGACGCTGAGCGCCGCCAACCCCAAGCCGCCGTAAAGCCGCTGCTCGACGGCGCGCCCGCCGAGCAGCTGGCCGATCAGGCTCTTGCGCGAGACGCCGACGAGCACCGGCGAACCGAGCGCGACCAGCGCGGGCAGACCGCGCAACAGCCTCGAATTATGCGCCAGCGTCTTGCCGAAACCGATACCGGGATCGAGCACGATCGCATCCAGGCCGATCCCGGCCGCGACGCAGGCCGCGCGCTGCTCGGCGAGGAACGCCGCAACTTCCGCGACGACATCGCCATAATGCGGCTGCTGCTGCATCGTGCGCGGCACCCCCTGCATGTGCATGAGGCACACGCCGACGCCTGCGGATGCGGCCCACGCGCGCGCGCCGTCGGCGCGCAAGCTCTGTACGTCATTGACGATCGAGGCGCCCGCGGCCACTGCCGCGGCCATCACGCCGGGCTTGCTGGTATCGACCGAGATCGCGACATCGAAGCGCGCGGCCAGCGCCTCGACCACCGGCACGACACGCCCGATCTCGATGCTTTCGCCGACCTCTGCAGCGCCGGGACGCGTCGACTCGCCGCCGACATCGATGATGCTCGCGCCTTCGGCGACCATGGCGGCGCCGCGATCGAGCGCGGCGGCGACGCTCGCATAGCGTCCGCCGTCATAGAAAGAGTCGGGAGTCGCGTTGAGCACACCGCAAACCTGCGGATGTGCGAGGTCCAAGCTTCGATGTCGACAGCGCCAGATCATCTGCGGCGGAAAGAGGCGGCCGGCGTCGGTTTGCCGGCCGTCGAGGAGGCCTGCGGTCGCCGGCGCCGCGCTAGTGCTGTCCGGCGGGACTGACCAGCGGTGTCGTCGGCTTTTCAGCCGTCGGTCCGCGCGGTGTGGGCGTCGGGGTA
>CAWALM010000014.1:0-212072 GCA_963782845.1 uncultured Gammaproteobacteria bacterium
CTGTGATCGTGGCCGGCATGGTTGCGTACATCCGCGTTCGCTCGTCCTGGTGGGGCGGCAAGGCCATGGACGCCCTCAGCTGGGTTCCGTGGGCGATGCCCGGCTTGGTACTGGCGCTGGCGTTCCTGTGGGCGTCGATCCTATGCCGACCGCGATCAACATCTACGGGACGCTCCAACTGCTGATCGTCGCATTCGTCGTGAGCTCGTTGCCGGTCGGCGTGCGCGTCATGTTCGGCAACATCGCCCAGATCGGTCCGCAGCTCGAGGAGGCGGCGCGCGTGAGCGGGGCGACCTCGGCGCGCGCGGTGCGCGACATCGTCGTCCCATGCTCGGGCTCGGCGCGCTCGGCGCATGGGTCATCATCGCCTACGGGATCATCGGGAACCTGACCCTGCCCGTTTTGCTAAGCGCGCCGGGAACCGAATTGCTCTCCGTCCAACTCCTCGAAATCTATAGTGACGGACACACCTCGCAAGCGGCTGCGCTCGCGATCGTCATCTTGCTCACGATGGCTGCCCTCATGATCGTCTTATGGACGATCAATCGGGCCCGTCGCGCGCGGACGTCCTGAGCGACTGAGGAGAATCGGCATGGGTGCTTGGAATCGGCTGCCGGAAATGCGCACGGAGCGCGAGCTGCGCGAATCGAGCCGGCGGGGGGTTCTCGAGCCGGCCGAGCGGCGCGCGAAGCCGTACGACCTCTTCGTTCCGGGCGCCGATGAAAACACCGACACGCGGGTCGGAGTCCCGGCGCTCGGGTTGCGCGAGTACTGGTATCCGATGATCGAAGCGCGCAAAATAAAAGCGAAGCCGGTATTTTGGGTGATGCTCGGTGAAGAACTGGTGCTCTTCCGAGACAAGGACGGCGAGGTTGCTGCGCTGACCGACGTGTGCCCGCATCGCGGCGCAAGCTTGAGCGACGGCGATTGCTTCTACCGGGGGAGCGTGACGTGCCCGTACCACGGCGCGACCTTCGACGGTCAAGGCGATTGCGCGGCGTGGCTAACCGAGGGCCCCGATTCCAAGATGGTCGGCAAGGTTTCGGTGCGCCGCTTTCCGACCCGGACGCTCAAAGGTTGGGTTTTCGTGTGGATGGGAGACGGCGCACCGGCGCCGATCGAAGACGATGTGCCTCCGGAGTTCTTCGAGCCCGAGTCGACGCTCGTTTGCAGCACCTACACGTACTGGCGTTCGAACTGGCTGATCGCCATCGAGAATCAGAACGACGCCCACAACTGCGACTTCGTTCATCGCAACTCGGTCAAGCAATTTCTCGGGTTTTTTCGTGGCCGCTCGCGCACCCCGTTGAGCCCGAAGAGCGAGATCATCAACGACCGCGCGGTCGTCATCAAGGGCCGCGCGCACCAGGACTATTACGGTCCGGGCGATCCGTCGCGCGCCATGTACTATCCGGGCGTCGAAGGCGTATGGCCGCAGTATCGCCTGCGCCGCCTGTGGCACCCGTTCTTCAACCGCATTGGCAAGGGGCGCATGCGCCGGGAAGCCTACGACACGCCGGCCGAATGGGCGTCGGCGCACCATTTACCGAGCGCGGTGCGGGTGAACTACGGTCGGCACATGTACACGCGCTATGCCGTGCCCGTCGAAGCCAACCGTTCGCGCATCGTGTTCTTCCACATGCGCCGTTTGCCGACGAAATTCGCGCGCCTCAAAGAACGCGCATACTTCTTTCTGGTGCACAACTGGCTGCAAAACTACAACTTCTCGGCCCAGGACAACCACGTGGCGGCGCCGTGCCGGTTCTGGACGCAAGAAAATCTCTCGCCGACCGACAGTCATCTGATTATGTTGCGGCGGTTGATCCGTGAGCGCTCGCGCGATGCGGTTCGACGGCGCAGCCTGGCGCAGCGCGACCCGGTTACGGCCGGTGGCTGAGGACCTTAGCCACGGCGCTCGCCGGTTCGTGAACCGGACCGCGGTCGTGACGGGTGCCGGTCAAGGAATCGGGCGCGCAACGGCGTTGCGACTGGGTGCGGAAGGCGCGAACGTTGTCGGTCGCCGACAAGAACGTCGCCGGTGCGGAGCGCGTCGTGGCGGAACTGCGCGCCGCATCGGTGCAGGCGCATGCCGCCCATGACGACGTCTCGACGCCGGAGGGCGCGGGTACCGTGCTGAAGACGGCGCTGGGGCACTTTCCGCGCGTCGACGTGCTGGTAAACTGCGTCGGCGGCTCACGCTATGGGCCGAAGCTCGCGTGGGAATACACCGTCGACGAGATTCGCGCCAACATCGATGCGAATCTTTGGACGACGCTGTGGTGTTGCTGGGCGTTTTTGCCGCATATGGTCGAACGCGGCAGCGGCGCGATCGTCAACGTCGGTTCGAATTCACCGCGCGGCACGATGCGGTTTCCCTACGCGGCTGCGAAAGGCGGGGTCTTCGCGATTACCACCTCGTTGGGTCTGGAAACGGCGAAGCTCGGCGTCCGCGTGAACGCGATCGCGCCGCACTGGACGGTATCGGGGGACAAGCTGATCGATCGGCTGGGCCGGAGCGTCGAACCCGGGGCCAGCGGGGTCAGCGAGGCGACCGCTCAACGGCACCTCGGCAACATTCCGATGGGCCGCCCCGGGCGGGCTGAAGAGCAGGCCGCGGCCATCGCCTTCCTCGCCAGCGACGATGCATCGTTTATTACCGCCCAAGTCCTGAGCGTCGGAGGAGGCGCATCGGTATGAAGCTTGCCGTAAGCGCGATCGCGTTCGTCCTCGCGGCTTCGGGTAGCGCCGGCGCGGCGGACAATTGGGATCAGGTCATCGCAGCGGCAAAAAAAGAAGCTGCGGTGACGATGTATTGCAACAACGGCAACATCGCCCAGCTCGAAGCCGCTGCGGCGAGCTTCCAGAAGTTGTACGGCATCGAGGTCACGCTCTCGCACGCCGATGGCTCCACCAACGCGCAGCGCGTTATGGCCGAGGCGCAAACCGGGCACGTGAAGGGCGACATCTTTTCGTCCGGCCTCGGACCGCTGAACTTGCTGAATAAGGCGGGGTACGCGGTTGCGCTCGATCCGCCGAATGCGGCGAACATCATCTCGGCCTTTGACGTGCTCAAGGTCGCGACGCCGCTGTTCGTCAACGTGTACGGCATCCTCGTCAACACGTCGCGCCTGGGAGGGGTCAAGGCACCGGAGAGCTGGGCGGCGCTGATCAATCCGGCTTTCGCGGGGAAGATGGTGATGCAGGATCCGCGCGTCGATAGCGGCGGCGGGGTGTTTTTCATCTCGACGTACGACAAGCTGGGCCGCGAGTGGGAAACGGCGTTGGCGGCGTTGCATCCGACCATCAACGGTTCCGGTAGCGGTGAAGCCGCCGAAGAGGCCACGGCACGCGGCGACTACACGCTGATGATTGCCGGGCGCGCGCACGCCATTGAAGCGTATCCGCAGGCGCCGCTCAAGTGGATCGCGCCGGCGGAAGGGTCGGTCGCGGTACCCGTTGCGATGACGATGGTCAAGGGCGCTCCACATCCGAACGCCGCCCGGTTGTGGGCGAACTACTTGCTGCGACCCGACATCCAGTCAACGTTCTCGACCACGGTGCTGCCGGTCGTGAAGAACGCCGCGATCAAGAGCCCGCTCGTGAAGCTCGGCGCGAGCGGTAAGTTCCTCGAAGTGCTGCCGCCCAGCCAAGACCGGACGAAGTATTTTGCCATAGCGAAGGAACTCTACGGAGCGCAGTAGCCGCGTCAAGCTTTCGCCCTCACCGGCAACCTGACGCCTGGTTAGAAGGCTGCTCTTTTGGGTAGCGGTAATTGTGGTCAAAAAGAAGCGGGCGGAATTGACGCTTCCGGAAATTCGAGCGCTGCACAATCGTCTGACGGATCAAGCTGCCTACCTGAAAGCGAGGGCAACGACGTGCAAGCGGTGCTCAACCCCGCTCGTACGGCACGCGATCTTTTGCCACCATTGCGGGCGCCGCATCGGCGCGAGTCCAACGGAGACCGCAGCCCTGCCGGCAGAATTAGTGACCGTTAAACTGCACGGGCTCTACGATGAAAAGCGGCGCGAAGAATTGGCGCTCGCGTTGATTCCTATTTTAGCCGATCTCGCACGGACGATCGATATGAGCAATGTCGAGCACATCGACCTTGCGGCGCTTACGGGCTTGATCCCGCTGCTGGAGGAGCGGGAGCGCGAGCATGCGGAGCCGATCGACGTTGTCGGTATGAACGACGACGTGCTGAAAACCCTAACCCGCGCCGGCTTCGAGAAATTCTTCCAGCGCATCGAGTAGCAAAAAGAACCGCACGGTTTTAACGTGCGGCCCTTACGATTTAGCCCCAACGGGATTCGAACCCGTGTTACCGCCGTGAGAGGGCGGCGTCCTAGGCCTCTAGACGATAGGGCCGTGGCTCCCGAGGTTCGGACTCGAACGAACGACCTCCTGATTCAGAGTCAGGCGCTCTGCCAGCTGAGCTACTCGGGAATGAATCGACGTTTTTGCTGAGATTTCTTGCTGCGAAAGTCTCCGTTTGACTGTGGCAATTCGGGCAGAGCATCCGAAGGTTCTCGAGCCGGTTATCGTCCCGAACGCCGTTGATGTGGTCGATTTGAATGGAGAGGGGCTTTCCCCTCCACTCGGTTATGCCGCACCAGCCGCAGCGATTTTCTAGTATACCAGCCTCCAGCAAGTGGCGCTTTACGGTTCGCGCGGTTGCCGTGAAGCGAGCACGACCTCGAGTGGCCGGCGCCGAGCTCGCGCCTTCAGTTCGCCGCGGTCGACGGCCTTGGTCCACGAGCCGGCGCGAGAACCCGAACGCGCGGCTGCACTCCCGGTAGCTATGGCCCTCGTCGTAGTACCGCTGGACGGCGGCCCAATCGAACTTGCGCCGGCGATCGGGGAAGGGGGTCCGGGCGACCGCTAACTGGCCTCGCTTGATTGCCTTGATCCAGGCCGTGTGCGAAAACCCGAACTGGCGCTGGCACTCGACGAAGCCGTGCCCGAGGTCGTGGTAGCGTTGGACCGCTGCCCAGTCGTGAATCGTTCTTCCCATGCGAACATATGTTCGCATACTTCTGTTGCCAGAGTGTTTCCGTAGTGTAAAAGCCAGCTGCGCGCGGTAAGATAGAAGGCCGTCGCTCGCTCGTAGAGGAGTCGTTTTTCGGTGCAGGCAGTCGTCCTGGTCGGTGGTGAGGGGACGCGTCTGCGGCCGCTGACGTTCGGGACCCCGAAGCCCATGGTCCCGGTCATGAACGTGCCGTTCCTCGAGCGCACCCTGCGCCGGCTCAAGGACGCCGGGCATCGACGACGTGATCCTGCCCGCCGGCTACCTGCCCGAGGCGATCACCGAGCTATTTCGGCGACGGCAGCAGCTCGGGCTGCACGATCACGCTACGTCATCGAGGAAACGCCGCTCGGCACGGCCGGCGCGCTCAAGAACGTCGCAGCACTTCATCACCGGCCCGTTCTTCGTCCTCAACGGCGACGTCCTCACGAGCCTCGACCTGCGCGCGATGCTGCGCCGATCACGAGCGCAAAGGGCGGCATCGGCAGCCTGCACCTCATCCGCGTCGAGGATCCGTCGGCGTTCGGCTGCGTCGTGCACGATGCGAGACGGCCGCATCACCGCGTTCGTCGAGAAGCCGCCGAACGGAACGAAGCACCGACCAACGAGGTCAACGCCGGAACGTATCTGCTCGAAGCGCGAGGTCCTCGACTGCATTCCCGCCGGCCGGCCGGTCTCGATCGAGCGCGAAACATTTCCGCAGCTGATCGCGGCGGGCAAACGCGCTCTACGCATACACCACCGACGACTATTGGATCGATCTTCGGCAACCCGCAAGCGTATCTCGCCTCGCACCGCCACATCTTCGACGGCACGATGCCGCTGGGTCTGCGACCGTGATCGCAAACGGCGCCGGGTATCGACGGCAGTGCCTACCTCCGGCCATCATCCCGCCGGTCTTCGTCGGTCGCAACGTCCGCGTTGCCCCGGACGCGAAGGTCGGCCCGTACACCGTTCTCGGTGACGATTGCGAGGTCGGATCCGGTGCGCGTCGTCGCCGACTCGCTCCTCTGGGACGGTGTCGTCGTCGAAGCCGGTGCCGGACTCGAATGGGCGATCGTCGCCAGCCGCGCGCGCATCGGCGCGGGAGCCGATCGTGGGCCGAGGCTCGGTCATCGGCCACGATACCGTCGTCCCGCCGAACGCCGCCATCGGTGAAGACGCCCGCATCGCCGCACGACCCGTTACGCATAACGTCGTTTGCGTCACGAATTCGCGGGGTAGAAAGCCAGCGGACGATATCAGCACGGTTGCCCTCTAGCAGGCAAGTAATGAGGGCTTCCTGCACAGTTCGCCGGCTTGCGCCGGCCGCCACAAGGGGACAACGCGTGAACGCACCTCGGATGCTCTTTCTCGGATCGTTATCCGCCGCGCGAATGCGGCATCGCGACGTTCACCAAGGACGTCGGTCGACAGCTACGACCGCGCTTTCGACACGAAGAGCGAGATCATTGCGATCGAGGAGCCCGGCGGCGAGGCGCGATCTATCCGCCGGCCGTCGTCGCGCGAAGCTGATCCAAGACGATCGCGAGTCGTACCGCGACGTCGCGGCGATTCGTCAACGCGCATCCCTGCGACGTGCTCAACATCCAGCACGAGTACGGTCTGTTCGGCGGCGAAGACGGCGAGTGGTTCCTCGACCTCATCGCGCTGCGTCGCGCAAGCCGGTCGATCGTTTCGCTGCACACCGTCCTGCCGGAACCGATCGCCCGATCATCTGCGCGTCGCGCGCACGATCTGCGCCGACCGCGACGGCGTCGTCGTCCTCTCGCAGACCGGCCAGCGACATCCTCATCGAGCGCTACGGCATCGATCCGCGAGAAGATCCGCGTGATCCACCACGGCGTCCCCGACGTTCCGTTCCGCTCGACCGAGCCGGGCCAAAGCGGCGCTCGGCACTGCCGACCGTCATGGTCATCTCGACGTTCGGCTTGATCAGCCGCGGCAAAGGTCTCGAGTACGCGATCGAAGCGATGCGCGACGTCGTCGACCGCGCATCCCGAAGCGCTCTACCTCATCCTCGGGCAAACGCACCCGGTCGTGCGCCGCCACGAAGGCGAAGTCGTACCGCGAGTCGCTCGGAGAGACTCGTCGCGGAATACGGTCTTGCGCGACAACGTGCAGCTCGTCGACCGCTATCTCGACTTCGAGGAACTCGTGCAGCTATCTGCAAGCGACCGACATCTACCTCACGCCGTACCTCAACCCGGTGCAGATCGTCAGCGGCACGCTGGCCTATGCGGTCGGGCTGCGGCAAGGCGATCGTCTCGACGCCGTATCTCTACGCCGAAGAACTGCTGGCGCACGGCCGCGGATTTCTGGTCGCAGTTCCGCGACGCGCGAGTCGATCGCGCAAGCGGTGAACGCGCTTGCTCGACGATCGCGACTTGCGCGCCAGCACCGAGCGCCGCGCCTATCGCTTCGGCCGCCAGATGACGTGGCCGCACGTCGCGATGGAATACGGCGCGCTCTTCGACTCGCTGTTGCCGCAGCGCCTGATGCACGCGCGAGCTCGCGACGTCGGCCTAGGCGTGACACCGCGCTATCCGGTCGCTCGACCACCTCGTCGCGCTGACCGACGACGTCGGGATCATTCCAGCACGCGCGCTTCGACGTCCCCAATCGCTCGACCGGCTACTGCACCGACGACGTCGCCCGCGCGCTGATCGTCGCGCTCGGGCGGCGCGCGACTCGCTGCGACCGAGCAACCGGCGCGAAACTGCCGACGACCTACCTCGCGTTCTTGCACGACGCGCAGCTGCCCGACGGCCGGTTCCACAACTTCATGGGCTACGACCGGCGCTGGCTGGACCAGCGCGGCACGCGAAGACTCCTTCGGCCGGGCCGTGTGGGCCCTCGGCTCACTGCATCGCGCGCGCGCCGCGCGAAGCGTGGCGGCGGGTCGCGCGCGAGGCGCTCGACGCCGCCCTGCCGCACGTCGCCGGCGCTCGACGCACCTGCGCTCGCGCGCCTATGCGCGCTCGGCCTGGCACTCGCGCTGCCGCCGAGCCGCGGAGACGCGACGCCTCCAGCATTGCGCGCGGCCGTCACGCCGATCGCGGCGGCCTACGACGCCGTCGCCGCCCCCGATTGGCGCTGGTTCGAAGACGACCATGACCTACGACAACGCGCGCATCTGCCGAGGCGCTGATCCGGGCCGGGACGCGCTGCTCGGCGACAGCGCTCGTGCGCGCTCGGGCTCGAGATGCTGGCCTTCTATGCCGGAATCGTCATCGAAAACGGCATGTTCGTGCCCATCGGCAACGACGGCTGGTATCCGCGCGGCGGGACGCGCGCCCGCTTCGGCCAGCAGCCGCTCGAAGCGGCCGCGATGGTCGACGGCGTGCCTCGCCGCCGCACGCCGCAACCGGCGACGCGCAGCTATCGAGCGCTCGCCGGCCTCGCCGGGGACTGGTACTTCGGCCGCAACACCCGGGGTGCCATCATGGTCACCGACGGCGGCTGCCGCGACGGCATCGATGCGCGCGGCGTGAGCCCGAACATGGGGGCCGAATCGACGCTCGCCTACCTTATGAGCGCGATTTCGCTCTCCGCAGCGAAGCCGCTCGATTTGCGCCTGGCCCGTTAGCAGCCGCGTCGAATAGGCCAAATTGCCCGGCGCGGCGAATCATTACGTGGGATGATTGTCGAAACGGAACTGCTCAACGACGTACAGCGCGCTGCAGTCGAGCACACCGAGGCCCCTGTTTAATTTTTGCGGGAGCCGGGTCGGGAAAAACGCGCGTCCTCACCCACCGCATCGCGTATCTGCTCAAAAAGAAGAAAGTCTTCCCGGACCGCATCCTGGCCGTGACGTTCACCAACGGGCGGCCGGCGAGATGAAAGCGCGGCTCGAAGCGATGGTCGGCGACGCCGGCGCGCGACCTGTGGGCCGGGACGTTCCACGCGATGTGCGTGCGCATGCTGCGCCGCGACGGCAAGAAGATCGGCATCGCGTCAGCAACTTCGCGATCATGGACGACACCGATCAGCGTCAGATCATCCGCGACATCCTGCACGACCTCGACATACGACGAGCGCCAGATGGTGCCGGGCGCGGCGCTCGCGCGAGATCAGCAAGGCCAAGAACAATCTGCTGGTCGCCCGACCAGTACGAAGAGAAGCAACACGTCGTTCATCGGCGAGCGCTACGCCGCGGTCTACCGCGAGTACGAGCGCCGCCTGCGAGAAGCAACGGCTCGACTTCGACGATCTGATCTCGCGGACGATCGGGCTGCTCAAGACAGACGAAGAGACGCGCGTTCGCTATCAGACAAGTTCCGCTACATCCTGGTCGACGAGTATCAGGACGTCAACTACGCGCAGTACAAGCTGGTCGCGATGCTGGCCGACGAGCAAAGAACATCACGGTCGTCGGCGACGACGATCAGTCGATCTATTCGTGGCGCGGCAGCGACTACCGCATGATCTTGCGCTTCGAACAAGACTTCCCGGGCGCGAAGGTCTTCAAGCTCGAGGAGAACTACCGCAGCACGCAGACGATCCTCGACGCCGCCAACGAGCTCGTCTCGAAGAACCCGAATCGCGTCATCCGAAGAAGCTCTTCACCAAGCGTTCGGAAGGCGAGAAAGTCACCGCTTTCCAGGCCGAGTAGCGAGCGGGCCGAAGTCCGCTACGTCATCGAGAAGATCAAGGAGCACGTTCGCGACGGCTCGGCCTACCGCGACTTCCTCGTGCTCTACCGCACGAACGCGCAGTCGCG
Source organism: uncultured Gammaproteobacteria bacterium (assembly GCA_963782845.1). Classification (GTDB taxonomy): domain Bacteria; phylum Pseudomonadota; class Gammaproteobacteria; order Steroidobacterales; family Steroidobacteraceae; genus Bog-1198. The sequence continues at coordinate 9,750 of CAWALM010000014.1, forward strand.
CATCTTCGAAGAAGGCATGCTCGCCGAGGGCATCCCCTACCGGGTCGTCGGCGGCGTCGGTTTCTATGCGCGCGCCGAGATCAAGGACATGCTCTCGTACCTGCGCTACATCGTGAACCCCTCGGACGCGGTCGCGTTCCGCCGCATCGTCAACGTTCCGCGCCGTCAGCATCGGCCAGCAGACGCTGGCGTCGCTGCTCGACGCCGCGAACGCCGCGGGCGTCTCGGTCGGCCAAGCCGTGTTCGATCGGCGCTTGCTCAAGCGCGCCGTGCCGAAGAAGCAGCGCGAGCTCGAGCGCTTCGCCGAGCTGATCAACGACCTGCGCGAGAAGGCGCAAGACGTTCTCGATCTCCGACCTGCTCGTCGCCGTGATGGAAGAGTCGGGCTACCTGCGCGAACTGCAGGGCGACGACACCACCGAAGGCGCGCGCGCGTCGAGAACATGCAAGAGCTCATCGGCGTCGCGAGAGAGTTCGAGGCGAACCCGGAAACGGGCTCGACGCTCGACGACTTCCTGGCCAACATCGCGCTGGTCAGCGACCTCGACACGCTCGATCCCGAGTCGTCGTACGTCACCCTGATGACGATGCACGCGGCCAAGGGCCTCGAGTTCCCGATCGTCTTCATGATCGGGTCTGGAAGAAGGCGTCTTCCCGCACACGCGTGCGCTGACCGACAACACCGAGCTCGAAGAAGAGCGCCGTCTCGCCTACGTCGGCGTGACGCGCGCGATGGACCGGCTCTACCTCTCGTATGCCGTGCGGCGCACGCTGTTCGGCAACACGTTCTCGCATCCGAAATCGCGCTTCATCGATGAGATGCCCTCGATCGAGGCACATCGGCGGCGATCGGCATCGGGCCGCGTCCGGGCGGCGGACGCTGGCGCGAAGTCTCGATCCACGAGAACGCCGGGGCCGGCATCGGGCTGAATCTCAAGGCCGGCGACAAGGTCCGTCATCCCAAGTGGGGCGAGGGCACGGTCGTCGACATCGCCGGCGCGGGCGGCGACGGACTGCTGACCATCAACTTCCCGAACGTCGGGCAGAAGATGGTCATGCTCAAGTACGCCCCCTTAGAGCGAGTCATAGTTCGGTGCGCGTCGGCGTTGCCGGCGCGCTCGGCCGGCTCGGACGTGTGGCGTCGGCTGCGGTCAGCGCGGCGGACGACTTCGTCTGGTCGCCGCGTTCGGGCGCACGCGGCGGCGGGGACCGGCTGGCCGACCACATCGGATGCGGCGGCGAGGCCCGCATCTACGACACGCTGGAAGCGTTCTACGGCGTCGGCATGGACGTCGTCGTCGACTGCACGGTCTATCCGGTCACGCGTCGACGTCGCCCGCGAGCGCGATCGAAGCGGCGTCTCGCCGGTCGATCGGCGCAACCGGCTGGACCGACGAGGACGATCGTCGAGCTCGCAGGACGACTGCGACGAGCGGGCTCGGGGCGATGCTCGTGCCGAACTTTTCGGTCGGCGCGGTCTCATGATGAAGCTGGCCGCCGAGGCGGCGCTGGTGTTGCCGCACGTCGAGATCATCGAGATGCACCACGACGCAGAAGCGCGACAAGCCCAGCGGAACGGCGAAGCTGACCGCGGCAGCGGATCGCGGAAGCCGGCGGGCCGGCAACACGTGCCGATTCACAGCGTCCGGCTTACCCGGATTCGTCGCGCACCAAGAGGTGCTCTTCGGCGGCGCCGGCGAGACGCTCGACGATCCGTCACGATTCGCTCTCGCGCGAATCGTTCGGCCGGGGATCCTGCTCGCGGTGCGCGACGTCGTCAACAGCCCGGCTTGACGATCGGGCTCGAATCATTACTGTTTACGGAGGTTAGGTCGTGAAAGTCGGGGTTATTGGTGCGACGGGCGTCGTCGGTGGGACGATCTTGCGCGTGCTCGAGGAGCGGAACGTTCCGGTCGATGAGCTGCTTGGCGTACGCATCGCGCGAGCGCGACAACGCCGTGCACGTTTCGCGGCGCGTCGTGCCCGTCGCGGTCGCGACGACGCGAGCGCATCGTCGCCGACCGGCCGCACGTCGCGTTCTTCGCGTCGAGCGACGACGCGAGCGCCGAGATGGCGACGCGCGCTGGCCGACGCCGGGATCATCGTCATCGACAACTCGTCGACGTTCCGGATGGACCCGCGACTGTCCGCTGGTCGTGCCGGAAGTGAACCCGCAGTCGATCCGTCCCGAGCCATCGCATCTTCCCGGTCGGCAATTGCACGGCGATCGTGCTGTGCGTCGCGCTCGCGCCGATCGAACGCGCGGTCGGCCTGCGCAGCGTGCGCGTCGCGACCTATCAGGCCGTCAGCGGCGCCGGCCGCGCCGGGCTCGAGGCGCTGGCCGACGAGGAAGCCGGCAGAAGCGCCCAACGGAACGTTCGCCGCGCCGATCCTGCGCAACGTCGTGCCGCAAGTCGGCTCGTTCGACGGCGTCGGCGACAACGGCGAAGAGGACAAGGTCGCGGCCGAGACGCGCAAGATGCTCAGACCGTCCGGACCTGCACGTCGCGGCGACGAGCGTGCGCGTTCCGGTTCGCCGCGCGCACAGCGAAGCCGTCTTCTTCGAAACCGAGCGGCCGACGACGCGTCGAGGAGCTCGCGCGACGCCTTCGGCCGGCGCCGGGCGTCGTGTTTCACGACCGCGGCATCGTCACGCCGCTCGACGTCGAGGACACCGACGTCGTGCACGTCGCGCGGCTGCGTCCCGAGACGGACGAGGACGACGCGGCGCTTCATGATGTGGATCGTCGGCGATCAGCTGCGCAAAGGCGCGGCGACGAACGGCGTGCAGATCCTCGAGCTGCTGATCGAGCAGGGGCGGTTCGCCGAGGCCGCGTCGCGTCGATGAGCGAGTCATCGTCCAGAAATTCGGCGGCTCGTCGCTCTCGACGCCGGAGCTGCGCGAGATCGCCGCCTCGCGCGTGCTCGAAGCCGCGCGCGGCGGCGCGCCGGTCGTCGTCGTGCTCAGCGCGATGGGCCGCGCGCCCGATCCGTACGCGACCGACACGCTGCTCGGGCTTGATCGGCCCGGTGCGCGGCGGCCCGAATCGCGATCTGCTGCTGGCCGTCGGCGAGATGATCTCGGCGCGCGGTCTTCGCCGAACTGCTGACCTCGCTGGGCGCGCCGGCGCAAGCGATGACCGGCGGGCAGGCCGGGATCCTCACCGACGACACCTACGGCGACGCGCGGATCCTCGAAGTCGATCCGCAGCAACATTCTGGCCGCGCTCGACGCCGGCATCATCCCGGTCGTCGACCGGCTTTCAAGGCACGACGCGCGGCGGCGCGATCACGACGCTCGGCCGCGGCGGCAGCGATCTGACCGCGATCGCGCTCGGCGACGCGCTCGAGCGCCGCGTCGGTCGACATCTACACCGACGTCAGCGGCGTGATGACCGCCGATCCGCGCCGCGTCGCCGGCGCGCACGCCGTCGAACGCGTCACGTCGGCCGAGATGGTCGAGCTGGCCGGCAACGGCGCCAAGGTGATGCACGCCAAAGCCGCGGAGCTCGCGCACGCGACCGAGCACGCCGTACGTGGTCAAGGGCTTGCGCAGCAACGTCGGCACGCTGATCGACGACGATGCGCCGAGTCGACCGCGATCGGCCGGTCACCGGGATCACGGCGCTGCGCGACGTCGCGTTCTTCCGCATCATCCAAGGGCTCAGCGACGAAGGCGGGCGCGCCGAGCTCGACCGCGAGCTGTTCGACGGCTCGCCGCGCGCGAACATCTCGATCGACATGATCAACGTCAACGACGCCGGCGTGTTCTTCGTGTGCGACGACGAGAACGTCGAGCGCGTGCGGGCGCGAGCTGCAGCGACCTCAACCTCGCGTTGCGCGTGCGGCCGCACTGCGCGAAGCTCTCGATCGTCGGCGCCGGGATGCGCGGAACGCCGGGCGTCATGTCCCGCGTCGTGCGCGCGGTGACCGAAGCCGGCGTCGAGATCATCCACTCGACCGACTCGAACATCACGATCTCGGTGCTCGTTCCCGACGAGCGGCGCCGCGCGCGCCGAGCAGGCGCTGCACGACTCCTTCGCGCTCGGGCCGCAGGCCGCCGCGATCGGCTCGATGAAGGCGCTCGGGCGGCATCTTCACCGCGATGATCACGCCGTTCGACGCGAGCGGCGCCGTCGACGTCGCCGAGGCGGTGCGGCTCGCGCAGTTTCTGGTCGAGCGCGGCAACGACGGGTCGATCGTCAGCGGCACGACCGGCGAATCGCCGGCGCTCGAGAACGAAGAGAAACTCGCGCTGTTCGGCGCGATCAAGGCGGCGCTTGGGCGAACGCGGCACCGTCATCGCCGGCACGACCGGCAACAACACCCACCACTCGGTCGAGCTGACGCAAGGAGGCCGAGACAGCCGGCGTCGACGGCGATCCTCGCGGTCGTGCCCTACTACAGCAAGCCGCCGCAGGACGGGCTGTTGCGCCACTTCGGCGCGATCGCCGAGGCGACGTCGCTGCCGGTCATCCTCTACAACATCCCCGGCCGCACCGAGCGTCAACATGCTGCCGGCGACGGTGCACGAGCTGGCGCGCCGCCATCCGAACATCGTCGGCGATCAAAGAGTCGAGCGGCGACGTCGCCCAGTTCACCGCGATCGTGCGCGACCGCGTGCGCGAGGATTTCACGGTCTGGTCGGGCGACGACTATTTGTTCTTGCCGGCGCTCGCGATTGGGTGCGTACGGCTGCGTCAGCGTGGCCGGCCACCTGTGCAGCCGCGAACTGCGCGCGATGGCGGAAGCGTTCGACGGCGGGGACGTCGAGACGGCCGGCCGATCTCATCGCGATCTGCAGGCGCTGTTCGGCGCGCTGTTCGCGACCACGAGCCCGATCCCGGTGAAGTGGGCGATGGATCAGTTCGGTTTCCAGGCCGGCGAGTGCCGGTCGCCGCTGGGCGTGATGCCGGAGGATCTCAAGCGCGTGCTGCAGCCGCTGATCGCTCCGTTCCGCCCGGAGTGATCCGACGTACGATCGATCCGAATTCTGGGTTGTCGCGTCGATGCGGTCGGCCGCGACGACGCGGTCGCAGCGCATCGTCGCGCTCGCGCACGGTACCGACGCCGGCGCTCGTCGTCACGCTCGGGCGTCGAGATGGTGATGTACGCGCAGCGCGACGCGCGCTTTCGCGGCGCTGATCGACGCGTCCGCGCTTTCGCTGTGCGATACGATCGGCATCCTGCTCGCGTCGCGCTTGCGCGGCCGGGCCGCTGCGCGAGCGCGTCACCGGCATCGACTTGATCGATCCGCTCGCCGCGCGCTCCGCGCGCCGACGATGACCTGCGGTTCTTTCTTGTTCGGCGGCGCGCCCGGCGTCGCCGAGCGCGCCGCCGAGCGCGCTGCGCCGCGCGTCATCCCGGGCGCTGCGATCGTGCGGTACGCGCGACGGCTATTTCGCGCCGGAGAAGAGCCCGGCGATCGTCGCATCGATCGCGGCCAGCGGGGCGAACGTCCTCCTGGTGGGGCTCGGAAGTCCCAAGCAAGAATACTGGCTCGAGGAGCATCTCGCGCTGCAACCGGTGCGGCGGTCGGCATCGGCGTCGGCGGTTCGTTCGACGTGTCTGGCGGGAACAGTTCACCGGGCACCGCGAGCTGTGGCAGCGCGCCGGGCTCGAATGGCTCTACCGGCTGATCCGGGAACCGTCGCGCTGGCGGCGGCAACTGGTGCTTCCACAGTTTGCCGTTGCGGCGACGTCGAGGCAGCATGACACCAAAGAGGTAGTGCGTCGACGGTGAACTCGGCAAAGCCATGATCCTCGCCGGCGGGATGAGCACGCGTCTCTATCCGCTGACCAAGCAAGTCCCCAAGCCGCTGGTCCCGGTTGCCGGCGAGCCGATCACCGCGCACATCATGCGCTGGCTGCGCATCGTTCGGCTTACGCGAGATCGGCGATCAACGTGCACTATCTTCCACGCCGATCAGATCCTCGACGCGTTCGGTGACGGCTCGCGCTACGGCGTGCGGCTCGACTACTTGCACGAAGCGCGAGCTGATGGGCAGCGCCGGCGCGGTCAAGCCGATGGAGGGGTTCTTCGACGACACGTTCGTCGTCGTCGGCTGCGACGACCTGACCGACGCCGATCTCGACGCGCTGGTCGCCTTCCACAAAGAGCGCGGCGCGCTGGCGACGATCGGGCTCGTCGAAGCCGAAGAGGTCGACCAGTACGGCGTCGTGATCACCGACGAGCGCGGACGCATCGTCGAGTTTCAGGAGAAGCCCGCCCAAGGGGACGGAGCGCTCGAAGCTCGTCAACACCGGCATCTACGTCTTCGAGCCGGAGATTTTCGACTACATTCCGGCCGGCGACGTTCTACGATTTCGGCAAGGGCGTTTTCCCGGCGCTGCTGGCGGCCGGCGCCGACTTCTACGGCCTGCGCTTGACGACGCGTACTGGCGCGACATCGGCACGCCGACGGAGTATCGCGCGGCGACCGACGACGTCCTCGCCGGGCGCGTGCGCGTTGCGCGGCGCGCGCGCCGAACGGCGTTCCCGCGCGACGTGCGCTTGGGCAACGACGTTCGCATCGACGGCGACGTGCGGCTGGGCGCAACGTGCAGGTCGGCGCCGGCGTGCGCATCGTCGGACCGACGGTCATCGGCGACGACGTCCGCATCGGCGACGAAGCGGTCATCGAGCGTTCGATCGTGTGGGACGCGGCGACGCATCGGCGCGCGCGCGCTCGTGCATCGACTCGATCGTCGGCATCGACTACGACGTCCCGGCCGACACGACGCTGATCGATCGCATCGTCGCCAACGAACCGATCGCGACCTAGCCGCGGCTGCCGTCCGGCCGGCGTGAATGGGCCGGTGTGTGGCGCTGCGATTCGCGGCCGTGGCTCTTTCCGGTCTGGTGTATCGGGCTGCGGGACCGCCGAGGTCGGCCCTGTGCGCGGCGTGCTGCGGCCTGCGGCCGTTCGGCGCTTCGTGCTCGACCGGCTCGACGGTGCGCTGGCCGCGGCGGCTACGACGGTGCCGTCCGCGACGGCGATCCTCGCCGATGAAGCGCGGCGAGCGGGCCCGTCTCGATCCGCTGGCGGCCGCTGCTGGCGCCGCTGGTCCCGGCCGGGACGGTGCTCGTTCCGCTGCCGACGACGCCGCCGGCGGGCGGCCGAGCGCGGCTTCGATCAAGCGCGCGAGCTGGCCCGGCGGGTCGCCGCCTCGCGTGGCGGCACGCGTGGCCGACGTCGCTGCGCAAAGCACGGCCCGGCGCAGCACGGGCGCGGCCGCGGCCGAGCGGCTGGCCGCGCGCGGCCGCTTTCACGCTGCGGCCGGGCGTCGCGATCCCGCCGGCCGGTGACGCTGCTCGACGACGTCGTCACGACCGGCGCGACGCTGCGCGACGCCGCCGCGCTGCTGCGCGCGGCCGGCTGCCGCGTCGCCGGCGCGGTCGTCGTCGCGGCGCGCCCGGCCGCGAAACCCCGGCCGCCGCGGCGGACGGTTGGTCGAAGCGTGAAAGCGATCTGGAACGGCGCGGTGCTGGCCGAGAGCAACAGCACCGAAGTCGTCGAGGGGAACCACTACTTCCCGCCCGACGTCCATCAAGCGCGAGTACTTCAAAGACAGCCCGACCCACACGGTCTGCCGTGGAAGGGCACCGCGTCGTACTACACGGTCGACGTGGACGGCAAGCAGAACCCCGACGCCGCGTGGTACTATCCCGAGCCGAAGGACGCGGCGAAAAACATCACCGACTACGTCGCGTTCTGGAAAGGCGTCGAGGTCACGCCGTAGACGCGGCCGACGCGACGTATCTCGCGCGCGCGCGTCGAGCTGGCGGCGCGCGCGATCGCCGACGCGGCGCCGAATCCGCCGGTCGGCGCGGTGATCGTTCGCGACGGACGGACGCTCGGCGAAGGCTGGCATCATCGCAAGGGCGAGGCGCACGCCGAAGCCGAGGCGCTTGCGCGCCGCCGCGCGAAGCCGGCGAAGACGTGCGCGGCGCGACGATGTACGTCACGCTCGAGCCGCACGATCACGAATCGACGATGCCGCCCTGCAGCGTCGCGCTGATCGACGCCGGGATCGCGCGCGTCGTCGTCGGCGCGATCGATCCGAACCGGCGACGCACGGCACGCGGCGTCGCGCGCATGCGCGACGCGGGCGTCGCGGTCGAGGTCGTCGACGATCCGGCGCAGCCGCGCGCTGATCGAGCGCTTCGCGTTCACGATCGCGCTCGCGCTGCCGTTCGTCACGCTGAAGATGGCGATGTCGCTCGACGGCTTCGTCGCGCCGCGCCGCGGCAGCGTCAGCGCGTCACCGGCGAGGACGCGCGCGAGCGCTTGTCTACGAACTGCGCGCCGAGCACGACGCGGTGATGGTCGGCGCCGGGACGGTGCGCGTCGACGATCCGCTGCTGACCGTGCGTCCGCACCGCACGCGCGCGCAAGCCCTACGCGCGCGTCGTCGTCTGCGAGACCGCGCCGATGCCGCTGGCGAGCCGCGTGCTGCAGCCGCCCGCGGATGCGCCGCCGGCAGCTACGCGCCGACGATCGTACTCGCGCCGGCCGGCCGCCGCCGGCCTTTGCCGCGCTGACGGCGTCGCCGAGTCGTCTTCGTCGGCGAGCGCGGATGAGCGCGCGAACTCGATCTGCGCGCCGCGCTGGCGCGCGCTGCGCGCAGCCGGCATCAGCCAGCGTGCTGTGCGAGGGCGGCCCGACGCTGGCCGGACGACTCCTGGCCGCGCGGGCTGGTCGAGCGCATCGTGTGGTTCGTCGCGCCGGCGCTTCTTCGCACGGCCCGAGCGCGCCGTGCCGGTGCTGGCCGGCGCGCGATCTCGCGCGCGTGCAAACGGATGGACGCTTCGAGCGAGGTCGAACGCGCTCGGCGACGATCTGATGCTGACCGCCCGGCTGCCGCATGTTTAGCGGCCTCATCGCCCACCTCGGCCGCGTCGCTGCGATCGCGCGGCGACGCTGCGCGCGGGATGCGACCTCGTCGTCGAAGCGCCCGACGCGATCGCCGAGGGCGTCGCCGTGAAGGACTCGATCGCGATCAACGGCGTCTGTTTGACCGTCGTCGCGCTACGACGCGCGGACGATGACCTTCGACGTCGTTCCGGAGACCATCGTCCGCGCGGGGTTCGGCGACGCTGCGCGACGGCGATCCGCGTCAACGTCGAGCTCTCGCTGCGCCTGGGCGATCGGCTGGGCGGCCATCTCGTCTACGGTCACGTCGACGCGACCGCCGCGATCGCCGGCAAGGTCGCCGAAGGGCAAGGCCACGGCTGACGATCGAGCGTGCCGGCGGCGATCGCGCGCGTTGATCGTCGAGAAGGGGTACATCGCGGTCGACGGCGTCAGCCTGACCGTGGCGTCGGTCGACGCCGACCGTACTTCACGATCGCGCTGATTCCCGAGACGTCGCGCCGCACGACGCTGGGCACCAAAGGCGCCGGCGCGCGCGTGAACCTCGAGGTCGATCCGGTCGCGCGCTACGCGCTCGCAGCGGTGGATGCGTATCGCCGCAGCGAAGACGCAGGCGGTGCAACCGATGACGAATTGGCCTGGGCCTACGAAATTTAGCCGCCGCGCGGTCGTCGGCGGTGCGCTGGCCGTCGCGGCCGCCGCACGGATGGCGCCGGCCCGCGCCCAAAGCGATGCGATGAAGGCGCTCGCTGCGGCCGCGCAGGCGGAAGGAGCGGTCGTCGTGGACGGCCCGGCGGTCGACGTGGCGCGCGAGTTCCTCACCCAAGAATTTCAGCGCGCGTACGGCATACCGGTGTCGTACATCCCGACCACCAATTCCGCCAGTGGCGCGCGCGTGCGCGCCGAACGCGCGGCCGGAAAATTTCTGCTCGATGTCCTGGTCGCAGGCGGGGACACGCCGACGATGACGTACCTGCCGGCCGGTTGGCTCGATCGCGTCGAACCCATCCTGATCGCGCCGGACGTCCTCGACAAAACCAAGTGGCGCGACGGTCACCTCTGGTACGAGGACGAGGCGCATACGATTCTCCGGACCCTGTCGGGGGTAACGCCGGAACTCGTCATCAACACCAAACTCGTCAAGCCCGGTGAGGTGACGACGTGGAAGTCGTTGCTCGATCCGAAATGGCAAGGCAAGATCGTGGCCAAGGATCCGGCGGTCTCCGGTGCGGGCACGTCGGCGATCGCGCTGCTCTATCTGCATTTCGGACCCGAGTACGTGAAGCGGCTCTACAAGGATCAGCAACCGGTGCTCTCGCGCGACGCCCGTCAAGCGATGCAGTTCCTCGCCAACGGAACGTATCCGATCCTGATGGGTCCGGAGCCGACCGAAATCGTCCGAATTTCAGAAGCTCGGTTACCCGATCGCGCCGGTGTTTCCGACCGACGCCCCGGGAGTACTCTCCGGGAGCTACGGACTGATCTCGCTGGTCAACAAAGCGCCGCATCCGAACGCCGCGAAGCTTTTCATCAACTGGCTGGCCGGCCGCGTGCCGCAGAAGGAGTTCGCCGAAGCGCGCCTGTCCGTGAGCTTGCGCACCGACGTGAAGTACGACGCCGATCTCCCGGCCTGGGTGTTTCCGCAAAAGGGAACGAACTACATCGACACCTACGACTACGCTTTCGTAACCCAGCAACGCGACGCGGCCATGGCGAAAGCGCGCACACTTCTGGGCGAATGATGGGGAAAACTATGACGAACCGCCCAACCCTGAGCCGCCGCGCAGCGATCGCGGGCACGATGGCGGCCGCTGCCGCGTCGCAATTCGCGCCGGCCGGCGCGCAGTCCGACGCGATGAAGGCGCTGATCGAAGCCGCCAAGGCGGAGGGTTCGGTTGCGGTCGACGGTCCGCCGATCGACGCGGCTCGCGAATTGCTCACCCAAGGTTTTCAGCGCGCCTACGGCATTCCGGTCTCGTATATCGGGACGACCAATTCCGCGAGCGGTGCGCGCGTGCGTGCCGAACGCGCGGCCGGCAAGTATCTGCTCGACGTGCTCGTCGCCGGCGGCGACACGCCGACCATGACCTATCTTCCCTCCGGTTGGCTCGACAAAGTCGAGCCGATTCTCGTCGCGCCCGACGTCGTCGACAAGCGGCGCTGGAAAGACGGCCATCTCTGGTTCGTGGACGACGGGCATTACATTTTGCGCACGCAAGCCTACGTGACGCCGGAACTCGTCGTCAACTCGAAAATCGTCAAGCCCCGCGACGTGTCGAAGTGGAAGGCGCTGCTCGACCCGAAGTATCAGGGCAAGATCGTCGCCAAGGATCCGGGCGTGTCGGGCGCCGGAACGTCGTTGATCGCGATGTTCTACATGCACTTCGGCCCCGATTTCGTCGAAACAGCTCTGTCTCGGGCAGAAGCCGACCATTTCGCGCGACGGGCGACAAGCCGCGCTGTTTGCGGCCCAAGGAACATATCCGATTTTGATCGGCCCGGAACCGACCTACATCGAGCAGTTCAAAGCGCAAGGCTACCCGCTCGAATACGTGTTTCCGACCGACGCGCCATCGATCATGTCGGGCGGCTACGGGTTGCTGTCGCTGGTCAATAAAGCGCCGCATCCCAATGCTGCCAAGCTGTACATCAACTGGCTGGCGGGACGCGACGCGCAACAGAAGTTTGCCGAGGTGCTGCGGCGGTCAGCTTGCGCACCGACGAGCACTACGAAGACCTTCCATATTGGGTATTTCCGCAGAAGGGCACCGCCTATCTGGACACCTACGAGTACAAGTTCGTGAGCGAATACCGCAACGCGGCGATGGCCAAAGCGCGCGACCTCCTAGGCGAATAGGGCTTGACAACTGTTAATCGCTGTGCGGTGTTTATATTCACATGGAGAGCTTTTCGGTAGAGCTGCGGTCCGCCATGGACGAGGCGGGGCTTTCGGCTGCTGACCTTGCTCAGCGAACCGGGCTAACTGAGGGCGCGATCTCGTACCTGCGTTCCGGCCGGCGCGAACCGTCGTTCAAATCGATCCGTGCGCTCTCGAACGCGCTGCCCCGAGCTCGCGGTGCGGCTCACCAGCCGCGCAGCACCATGGACTCGATCGAATCGGCGATCGCCGACATCCGGGCCGGCAAGATGGTCATCGTCCTCGACGACGAGGACCGCGAGAACGAAGGCGACCTCGTCATGGCGGCCGCAGATGGTCACGCCGGAAGCGATCAACTTCATGCGCAAGGAAGCCGGCGGCCTGATCTGCGTCCCGATGATCGGCGAGCGGCTCGACGAGCTGCACATTCCGGCATGGTGCAGCGAGAACACCTCGCCGCACGAGACCGCGTTCACGGTCTCGGTCGAAGCGCGCGGCCGCACGACGACCGGGCATCTCGGCGCACGATCGCGCCGCGACGATCCAAGCGCTGCTCGATCCCGACGCGACGCCGGCCGACTTCCTGCGGCCCGGCCACACCTTTCCGCTGCGCGCGCGCGACGGCGGCGTGCTCGTGCGCGCCGGCCAAACCGAAGCCGTCGGTCGATCTCGCGCGCTTGGCGGGGCTCTATCCGGCCGGCGTGATCTGCGAGATCATGGACGAGGACGGCACGATGATGCGCCTGCCGCGGCTGCGCGAATTCGCGGCCAAGCACGAGCTCAAGCTGATCACCGTCAAGGACCTCATCGCGTACCGGCATGCGCACGAGAAGCTCGTCGAGCGCATCGCCGAGTTCGAGCTGCCGACCGACGTACGGCGAGTTTCGCGGCGTCGCGTACGAGAGCAGGTCGACGACATCGTGCCACGTCGCGATGGTCATGGGCGACATCGGCGACGGCAAGGACATCCTGGTGCGCGTCCACTCCGAATGCCTCACCGGCGACGCGCTGCACTCGATCCGCTGCGACTGCGCGCGCGCAGCGCGACGCCGCGCTGGCCACGATCGCCGCGCGAAGGGCGCGGCGTCTTCCTCTACCTGCATCAGGAAGGCCGCGGCATCGGCCTGGCCAACAAGCTGCGCGCCTACGCGCTGCAAGACCGCGGCGCCGACACGGTCGAGGCCAACGTCGCGCTCGGGCTGCCGGCCGACAAGCGCGACTACGGCATCGGCTCGCAGATCCTGCGTCGATCTCGGCGTGCGCGAGATGCGCTTGCTCACCAACAATCCGAAGAAGATCGTCGGGCTCGAAGGCTACGGCCTGCAGATCGTCGAGCGCGTCCCGATCGCGACCGAGCCCGACGCCAGTACAACGCGCACTACATGGACACGAAGCGCGACAAGATGGGCCATCTCTTCGACGCGCGCTCGACGGCCGAGCAAGGCGCATGAAGGCCGAGAAGGCGCCGAGCCGGCGGCGCTTCCCGACGCGACGCGGCAAGCGCTTCGCGATCGTCGCGCGCGCTTCTACGCCGAGCTCGCCGACTGGCTCGAGGACGGCGCGCGGCGCGGGCTGCGCGATTGCGGCGTCGCCGACGACGCGATCGACGTCGTTCGACGGTGCCGGGCTGCTTCGAGATTCCGCTGGCCTGCGCAGCGGCTGATCGAGCGGGAGCGACTACGACGGCTTCGTCGCGCTCGGCGTCGTCGATCCGCGGCGAGACGCCGCACTTCGAGTACGTCGCCGGCGAATGCGCCCGCGGCCTCATGGACGTCCAGCTCGGCACCGGCGGTGCCGATCGGCTTCGGGATCCTGACCACCGAGACGCTGCGCACAAGCCGAAGAGCGCGCCGATCCCGAGCGCGGCGACAAGGGCTACGAAGCGGCCGTCGCAGCGGCGACCGCTCGCGCTGATCAGCTCCGAAAACCGAGCCGACGCCCGGGTCGGCTTCGCGCTAAAGCCCGGCCGAGACTCCGTTGTCAAGCGGCCGAGCTACCGTATACTCCGCGTACGGGCCGCTCATAAGCGGCCGCCAGTTTCCTCATTCCGATGGAGGCTGGCGTACCGGCTGAGTCGGCGGAGCGGTCTGTAGGAAAACAAGACGTCTCATCTGCAAGGACTGCGGGGCACGTTCAACTTCACGGTCCGCGATCAAAAGTTCTACGCGGAAAAGGGTTTCGAGAACGAGCCACAGCGCTGCCGGGACTGCCGGAAGGCGCGCAAATCGCAACGCGGCGCAGGCGGCGGCACCGCGGCGGCGCGCCGCGAGATGTTCGAGGCGGTCTGTGCGCCGTGCGGTAGAGCACGACGGTTCCGTTCCGACCGCGCGGCGACCGGCCGGTCTATTGCCGGACGCTGCTACACGCGCCTTGAACGCCGTCCGAGCCTAAACGTCTAGCCGCTGGTCCCGGGCGCGAGATCCCGAGGAGCCGCAACGTTCGGTAATCGGTGTGGTGGGACGGGGACGCCGTCGGCTATCGTCGATCAGCGCGCGCTGCCGCGTGCGGTCGTGCGCGAACGCGCGCACGGTCGACGACGTCGTCGAGGCGATCCGCACGCTCGCCGTGCGCGGCGCGCCGGCGATCGGCATCTTCGGCGCGTACGGCGTCGCGCTCGCCGCGCAGCTCCACGCCGGCGACGGCGTTCGCGCGCGGCTGCGCGCGCATTCGCGCGGCGCGTCCGACGGCGGTGAATCTGGCCTGGGCGGTCGATCGCGTCGCTGGCGCGCACCGACGGCGACTATCTCGCCGAAGCCGAGCGCATCCACGCCGAGCAGCGCGAGATCGATCGGCTGCATCGGCGAAGCCGCGGCGCCGGCTCTTTCCGCGCAACGGGCAACGTGCTGACGCACTGCAACACCGGGCCGCTCGCGACCGGCGGCGGCGGCACGCGCGCTCGGCGCGATCGTCGCCGCGCACCGCGCCGGCAAGGCGCTGCACGTCTTCGTCGACGAGACGCGGCCGCTGCTGCAAGGCGCGCGGCTCACGATGTACGAGCTGCGCGCAGCCGGCGTGCCCGCGCACGCTGATCGTCGACGGCGCGGCCGCGATCACGATGCAGCGCGAAGGCTCGGCGCGGTCGATCGTCGGCGCCGACCGCATCGCGCGCAACGGCGACACGGCCAACAAGATCGGAACGTACGGCGTCGCGATCGCCGCCGCGCATCACGGCATTCCGTTCTACGTCGCGGCGCCGCGCTCGACGTTCGATTTCGACGATCGCGAGCGGCGACGCGATATCCCGATCGAGGAGCGCGCGCCCGACGAGATTCGCATCGCGCCCGACGATCGCGGTCTACAATCCGGCGTTCGACGTGACGCCCGGCCGCGTTGATCACCGGCATCATCACCGAGTACGGCATGCTCGCGCCGCCGTACGAAGACGCGATCCCCGGCCTCGAAACGCCGCGCCGCGCATATCTGCAGCGCCGCGTGAAGTACTACGAGTTCCTCGACAAGGCGCCGAAGATCGGCGGGCTCGTCGTCATCGAGGGGACGGAATCGCTCCTCGGCGCAGCGCGCGCTCGAGGTGCTTGCTCGACCGCTTGTCCCGGCCGACATGCGCGCGCTCAATCTCGAAGTCTTCGACGGCGCCGGCGACGAGGATCTGGCGCGCGTCGAGCGATGCGGTCGCGGCGATGCCGTTTCTTGCCGAGCGGCGCGTCGTCGTCGTGCGCGGCGTGCGAGCGCTTGCGCGCGCAGCCGCGGCGCGAACTCTGGGCGGTCGCGCGAAGCGGTGCCCGCCGGCAACACGCTCGTGCTCGAAGACCTGCTCGCCGCCGAGCAAGAAGACGAAGCCCGAGACGTTCGGCGCGCTGGCCGGCGCAGCGGCGCTGCGCATCGATACGACGGCCAACGCCGACGTGCGCGAGCGCTTCGTGAACGAGACGCTCGCGCGGCTCGGCGCGAAGGCCGAACCGCGCGTGATCGCGGCGCTCGCCGCGAGCGAGGCCGATCTCGGCGCGATCGGCAACGATCTCGAGAAGCTCGCGCTCGGCGGAGCGAAGATCACGTTCGCCGACCTCGAGCGCGAAAGCTCGCGATCGAGGATCCGAAGGCGTGGCAGTACGCCAGCGCGCTGGTCGAAGGCCGCGCCGCCGAAGCGCTCGCGATCGCGTTCGAGCTGTTTGCCAACGATCCGCGCGGCGCGGCGGTGCCGCTGGTGAGCGCGCTGGGCATCCGCGAACACGAGTTCGTTCGTACCGTTCATCTCCGCGTACAGCGCGCCGGGCTCAGAATCATGAGATAGATTTCTTCCAGCGTCATGCCGAAGGCGTCAGCGGCAGCCTTGTTGACACGAAACTCGTCAAATGCTTGGATATCGGTGTAACTGTTCGCACTGAACTCGGGATTTCCGGGTCGGCGTACCAACGTCAACCTGTTACTGACCTCGACGTTCGCGCCATCGATCATGACGTCGCCGTAGTTCAACTTATAGAACGTCTCGAGAAGGGCAGACGCAGACCCGCGTAAGGGCGAACGATTTGTGTACAGACCGTTGAACACACGACCAGTGTAGATCGGTGCGTATTTAGGTTGTTTCTGCGGTTGCCCGCCTGCGCCTTGAATCTGGCTCATTGTCTTCCTTTATGTGGTTGCGTTATCGCCGTAGAGATACTCGACGTTGGTCAGACCTTAGTGCCCGCCAGCGCCCGCTGCCACCATGTCATGTACATCGTGTTTGAAGTCGGCACATTAGTATTAGCAGTGCACGCTTGCGTGCCATTGATATACAGCGTGGCAACCCCACTTACGAAAGTGATTTTGAATGCGTAGCGAGTGCTGGTGGATATCGCCACACCTGAGTCAGTCGTCGTGACTGTGCCGCCGTTGCTACAAACTAATTGCCAGTTCGCTTGCCCTGCGACAAAGGCAACGAAGAGGGAATCGGCGGTCGTGGGATCGGTGCCGTCGATATACGCTTGGGACAGGTTAGTAAAGCCCCAATAGACGTTCTGGCCGATTGGTATCGTCGGCATAACCAGTGCCGTCTTGAAGGTCAAGGCTCTCCCGGCCATGCCCAGAAGACGCCCCACCACACGCCTTGGTCGCACTGTACGAAGTTGCCCTGTGCGGCTGTTGCAATGTTGTCGGTTACCGTGCTGGCCGCCCGAATTCTTGGCATCGTTGGTCTGATAGAAATGGTTGAGTACCCCGGCATGGCTTCCCACAATGCGTAGCGGGCGGTGTCTGGTTGTGGAAGACCTGAAGGCGGAACGGTAGCCGTGGCTTCAAGTCTGACCGCCGCCTGCGTCCACCCATGTGACACTGGCTGTATCTGTAAAATTGATAAGTGCGGGAGAAGCTGAAGGTCAGTTCCGTTGACCTCAATCTGCGGAACCTGTAAAGGTGGTGTCCAACTGATGACACTGTTCGGTGTCCAAGAACCGACATCAAATGTTCCGCTGCCCGTGACCTGCTGGTTATTCGGCCCCCATACAATTTGGCCGTCCGCTGCGTGCACGGTGATCTTGTAATAACTGTTGGCGGGGGACATAGCATCGTTGCCCCACACATACTGGCCTGTGTTACAATTGCCGCTGCCATCTAACGTGATGGTGATGACGATGCAGAAGAGCACGTTGATGAGCTGCGGCAACTCATCGAGCGAGGAGCGGCGCAGCAGCCTGCCGATCGGTGTGATGCGGCTGTCGGCCTTGGTCGCCTGCTGGATCTTCTCGCCGTCTTCGGTGACCCGCATGCTGCGGAATTTATAAATCGCGATTTCCTGCCCGTCGAGGCCGTAGCGGCGCTGCTTGAAGATGATCGGGCCCGGCGATGTCGCCTTCACGAGCACGCCGATCAGCAGGAACAGCGGCAGCGTCATCAGCAGGATGCTCGCGGAAAAGCAAATGTCGGTGAGCCGCTTGGTCACACCGCGATAGCCGTAAAACGGCGTTTCGCACATCGCGACGACCGGAATGCCGTGGATCTCGCCGGAACGCGCTTGGATCAAGTCGAAGACGAAGATGTCGGGCACGTAGTAGATCGAGGCGGTCGTGTCGCGCAAATCGTCGAGCAGATTCATGACGCGCTGGATGTGTCGGATCGGCAGCGCGATGAAGATGATGTCGACGCCCTGTTCATTGACGAATTTCGCGACGTCGCTCAAGTTGCCGATGAGCCGGGATTCGGATTTCATCGCGAGCCGATCGACGCTGCGGTCGTCGAAGAAGCCCGCAACCTGGATCCGCATGCCGGGATTGCGGATGATGCGGTCGGCGAGATCCCGGCTGCTGTTGTTGTAGCCCGCGAAGATCGCCTTGCGATTGTCGAAGGCGTTCATCAGAAAGCGGCGCATGATCTCGTGCATGAGAATCGTGCTCAAGACCAGAACCACGGGCGTACCGAGTGCCCAGGCGACGAAGATGCGCTTCGGATAGGCATCGAGCGCCGTCGTGAATGCGCCGATCAAGAACAGCGCAACGACGAGCAACAGCCAGTGGAACAGCGTGTCGGCCATCGCGACCGTGCGCTCGGAGGTCAACTGCGTGCCGACGTCGCGCGGCGCGCGTACCAACACGAGACACAGCACGATGACCACGATGATCGTCGATGCGTTCACGGTCTCGCCGAAGAGGGCGACCGTCGAGAACAGGCAGACAACCGCAACGATCGCCGGCATCACCGCTTGGGCGACCGTGAGCAGTGCGATCAGAAAACTCTGCTTGACCAGAACCGGTTGAGCCATTACCTATCCGTAGAGCCACAAAATTCGAGTGCGGTGCGAGGCACGACTCGGAGCACGTCCCTGAGCGACATAATCCAGCCAGATTATCATCTATCGACCGCCATCGATGCGTGAACTCAATCGACAAAACCGATCCTGCACATCACCCCGGCCGGCCGCGCCGACCGCTGGGTGCGAGGCTCCGGCCCCGAAATGCTATTCTACGCCGCTATGACTACCGTTCCTTTACTCGATCTAAAAGCCCAATACGCCCTGTTCCGCGCCGAGGTGCTGCCGGTCATCGAACAGGTCTGCGCGAGCCAGCAATTCATCCTCGGCGAGCATGTCCGCGGGCTCGAAGCCGAGATCGCGGCCTACAGCGGCGCCAAATTCGGCATCGGCGTTTCCTCGGGTACCGACGCGCTGCTGCTTGCGGTGATGGCGCTGAACATCGGGGCGGGCGACGAAGTCATCACCTCGCCGTTCACGTTTTTCGCGACCGCCGGCATCATCGCGCGCGTCTCGGCGCGGCCGATATTCTGCGATATCGATCCCGTGACTTTCAATCTCTCGCCGGCCGCCGTGGAACGCTTCATCGAGCGCGACTGCGAGGTACGGGACGGGGGACTCGTCAACCGCGTAACCGGCGGACGGATTCGCGCCTTGCTGCCCGTGCATTTGTACGGGCAGTCGGCCGACATGGATCCGCTGATGGCGATCGCGCGACGCCACGGGCTGAAAGTCATCGAAGATGCCGCGCAGGCGATCGGCACCGAGTACCGCGCCGGAGTGCGGGTCGGATCGATCGGCGACATCGGCTGCTTCTCGTTTTTCCCCAGCAAGAATCTCGGCGCCTTCGGCGATGCGGGGCTCTGCACGGCGGGCGACGCGGAGCTTGCCGAGCATTTGCGCGTGCTGCGCGTCCATGGCGGAAAGCCTAAGTATTATCATGCGTTTGTCGGCGGAAATTTTCGCATCGACGAGCTGCAGGCCGCGATCTTGCGCGTCAAGCTGAAGTTTCTCGATGGCTGGACCGAAGGGCGCCGGCGAAACGCCGCCTATTACGACGCCGCTTTTCAGCAGGCCGCGCTCGATGACCGCGTTGTCATCTCCGGTGGCGAAGTCGGGCGGCCGGCACATCTACAATCAGTACGTCGTACGCGTCGCCCGGCGCGACGATCTGAAGAAATTCCTCGGTGAGCAGGGCATCGGCACCGAGATTTACTATCCCGTGCCGCTGCATCTGCAGCAATGCTTCGAGTATCTCGGCTATCGGGCCGGGGATTTTCCGGAGTCCGAGCGGGCGGCTGCAGAGACGCTGGCGCTGCCCATCTATCCGGAGCTCAGCGAAGCGCAGCTCGCGCACGTCGTCGCGAGCGTCGCGAAGTTCTACGCGTAGCTTGAGTCGGGCGCCTCAGGTCTTCTTGAAGTCGTCCGGCAGCAGCTGGTGGCGCGACAGCAGCTTGTAGAAATCCGTGCGGTTGCGCTTCGCTAGCCGCGCGGCCTGGCTGACGTTGCCGGCCGTGATCTGCAGGATCTGCGATAGGTAATTGCGCGTGAACTCGTCGCGCGCCTCATCGAACGACGGCAGCCGCGCGCTGCCTCCGCCCAAGGACTGCTGAACGATCTCGGCGGTGATGATCGGGCCCGTCGAGAGCGCGACGTTCTGGCGCACGACATTGTAGAGCTGGCGGATGTTGCCGGGCCACTCGGCGGTCGCGAGCAGTTCGACCGCTTCGGGCGCGTAGATCTTGCGCTGCCCGATTTCCTTGGCGAGCTGCTCGAGGAAATGGGCGACCAGCAGCGGAATGTCTTCGCGCCGGCGGCCCAAGGGCGGTATCTCGATGTGCACGACGTTGAGCCGGTAATAGAGATCCTCGCGGAACTGGCCGGAAACCATGAGCTGATTCAAGTCGCGATGCGTGGCCGAAATGACGCGCACGTTGACGGCGACCGGCTCGATGCCGCCGACGGGGCGGATCTGATTCTCTTGCAGCACGCGCAGCAGCTTGACCTGCAGCGGGATCGGCAGGTCGCCGATCTCATCGAGCAGCAGCGTGCCGCCGTCGGCGCTCTGAAACAGGCCGACCTGACTGCGGTTGGCGCCGGGAAATGCGCCCTTCTCATGGCCAAAGAGCTCGGACTCCAACAGGTTCTCAGGGATCGCACCGCAGTTGATCGCGACGAACGGCTTGTTACGCCGCGGGCTCGCCTCGTGGATCGCGCGCGCGAGCAGCTCCTTGCCGGTGCCGGATTCGCCCGTGATGAGCACGCGCGCGTCGGTGCCTGCGACCATGTTCGCCTGCGCGAGCTTGTCCTCCATGATCTGGCTGCGCGTGATGATGCTGGCGCGCCAGTCCTCGTCGACGTGCGCGAAGCCGGAAAACTTTCAGCGCCTTTTGCACGTGATCGAGCAATTCCTGCTTGTCGACGGGCTTCGTCAAAAAGCCGAACGCGCCGCTCTGGGTCGCGTGGACCGCGTCGGGGATCGTGCCGTGCGCGGTCAGAATGATGACGCGCAGGCCCGGCCAGCGGCTCTGCAGCTCTTTGAGCAGGCCGATGCCGTCCATGTTGTCCATGCGCAGGTCGGTGATCACGAGGTCGGGGCGAAAACGCACGCAGGCCGCGAGCGCCGCGGCCGCGCTCTCGACCGCTTCGACTTCGTAGTTCTCGGCGCGCAGCCGGATCGTCAGGAGCCTGAGCAAGCCCGGGTCGTCGTCGACGACGAGGATGCGGGCCTTGCGCTTCTGGGGGGTCACGCTGTCACGCTTTCCGCCCGGCAAACCGAACGAGAGCGAGGTGGTGGCGGCATTCGAATAAGCGTTCACGGTGACATCTCCCAATGACTCTCACGGGTTCGTGGGCGTGTTCGAGGCGCGGTCATTGATCGTGCGCTCGACATGCGTAACGGCCTCCAGTTTAGCCCTAGCCTCGTCCAGCGCCTTGCGCAAACGCGCATTTTCGTCGATTTCCGCGGCCAATCGCCGGTTGCTGGCGGCTAATTTGTCGCCGTCGCCGTGCGAATCGCGCGCGGCATCCTCGCGCAGCCGCTTGGTCTCGGCCTGGAGGATCAGTTGCTGCTCGACATCGCGCAGCTCGATCAGGGCAAGCCAGCGCTCGGCCGGCAACAGAGTTTCGGGCCTCGCGAGCAGCTGCGACAACTGTCGCTGTGCAGCGACGGGATCGGCGCCCGCGTGCCCGGGGGTTGCCAGCGCCAGTGCGTAGCGCAGCCGGTTGCTGGTCGTCGGCGTCAGTTCGGCGGCATCCTTGACCGACTGAAAGGTCTCGGCTTGGCTGGCCGGATCGCGCTGCGGCAAATTGCTCATCATTTCGAGAACCGGCCCGATCGGGCCGGTATTGGGCGGCACCCGTTCGACTTCCGGCGGAATGGCGGCCTTTTGGCCGCCAAGACCGCCCAGGCTGCAGCCGCAGACGATCACCGCGGTCAGGAGTCCCGCGCCGAGCCGCAATGCGCTATGCGGCATGAGCTTTTTCGCGCGCCGCGGAGGCATTCGGATGCAGCGGCAGGCGCACGCGAAAGTGCGCGCCCGCCTTGGCTTCGAGAATCTCGATGCTGCCGCCATGGGCGTTGACGAATTCCGTGACCACGGAGAGCCCGATGCCGGTGCCCTTGACGTGCCCGCCTTGGGGGGTCTTGCCCTGATAGAACGCCTCGAAGATGCGGTTGCGCTCCTCGGCGGGGATCCCCGGGCCGCTGTCCATGACGTCCATGATCAGCTGTCCGCGCTCGGCACGCGCGTGGATCGAGATCGTGCCCCCGCGCGGCGTGAACTTGATCGCATTCGAGAGCAAATTGTCGAGGATCAGCCGCAGTTTGCCGCGATCCGCCATCGGCGTGAGATCCTCGACCTGAACGTCGAGTCGGACGCGCTGTGCAACCAGCGTGAGCTGCTGGTTCTCGAGCACCGACTTGATCAAGGGCCGCAGTTTGAATTCAGTGATTTCCAAGCCGACGCTCTTGGCCTGCCAGGCGCTGAAAGACAGCAGATTTTCGATCAGACGCTGCAGCTTCATGCCGTTTTCCCGAAGGATTGCAGTGACCTCCCGCTGCGCGCTCTGTAGCTCACCGACGGCGCCGTCCATGAGAAGTTCCGTACCTTCGCGGATATTGGCCAGTGGCGTCTTCAGTTCATGCGACATGTGTCGCAAAAAGCGATTTTTCTCCTGCGCGAGATCGAGCAGGCGCACGCGCAGCCACTCGAGTTGCGAGGCGAGGCGCTCGAGTCCGCCGGTCCGTTGATCGCGATCGGCCGGGAGAACGTGCCGCGCCCAAGTTCGCTGATCGCGCGGTCGATCGCGCGCAGCGGACGGCCGAACAGGTAGGTAAACACGCCGACCACCGCGAGCGTCATCGGCACGAGCAGCAGCGTTTGCCAGAACAGGTGCTGCTGCGCGCGCTGCGCCTCGCTCTGCAGGTTATTGAGCTCGTCGTCGATCTGCGCGTTGGTTCGATCGGAGATCTTCGTCACGAGGTCGGTCAGCGGCGGAAACGCATCGATGACGCTCGCCATGCGCGCGCGAATTCGGGGGCGCCTCCGGAGCTCCTCGAACAGACGCTTGGTCTCGCCGCGCAGCATTTGCAGCTCCGTGGCGGACTCCTCGTTGACCGGCAGGCGCAGCAGCTCGTCGACGGCCGCATTCATTCGAACGTTGTTGCGTGCGTAGGCATCGATGAAATCGGCGTTGCCGATGATGCGGTAGAGGCGGGCGTTGCGCTCGAGCGCGCTGATCTGTTCGAACAGCACCTGATTGTTGCGAGTGCCCTGCATGCCGTGGATCACGAGCTGCTCGCTGCGGTTGGAGAGCCGGTTCATCTGCACGGCCGCATTGACGATCGCGAACAGCAGCGGCGCTGCAACGATCGTGAAGCCGATCAGCATGAGGCCGCTCAGTGACTTGGGCCGGGGCATTCGCATACGCGCTAGTCTAGCAGCGTGCCGAGGCCGACGTCGTGATCGCATCGACCCTGTAGACTCTGCGGGATGGCGCCCGACACCCCGTATGAAAATCTATCACCCGAGGCGGTGCTGGATGCACTCGAGAGCGCCGGATTCCGCTGCGACGGACGCGTGCTCGCGCTCAACAGCTACGAAAATCGCGTCTACCAGATCGGCATCGAGGAGGGCATCCGGTCGTCGCAAAATTCTATCGGCCCGGGCCGTTGGACCGATGCAGCCATCCTCGAGGAGCATGCATTCTCGTTCGAGCTCGCCGCCCAGGAAATACCCGTCGTCGCACCCCTCGCGCCGGGCGGGCCATTCGCTGCACTCCCATCGCGGCTTCCGCTATGCGATCTTCCCCGCCGCGGCGGCCGCTGGCCCGAACTTGGAACACCGACGAGCGGGAATGGGTTGGGCGGTTCCTGGGCCGCATCCACCGCGTGGGCCGCGCGGGACGTTTATTGCAGCGGCCGCGCATGAACCTCGAGGAACTTGGCCGCAAGGCGCGGGATTTCGTGTTGGAGGGCGACTGGATGCCCGATTATTTGGCCGACAAATACTACGATGTGACCGAGCAACTGCTGTCCGAAGTCGAGAGCTGCGCGGCCGATTGGGGTGGGGCGATGCTCGGTCGGATTCACGGCGATTGCCATCGGGGCAACATCCTGTGGACCGATGCGGGTCCGCATTTTGTCGATCTGGACGATTGCCAGACGGGTCCGGCGATCCAGGATCTGTGGATGTTGCTGTCGGGCGGCCAACAGCAGATGCGGACGGAGATGCGCGATTTGGTCGCCGGGTACGAGCAATTCATGCCGTTCGACCGCAGCGAACTGCCGCTGATCGAGCCGTTGCGCGCGTTGCGCATGATCCATTATTCGGCTTGGCTCGCAAGGCGCTGGCATGATCCGGCATTTCCCAAAGCGTTTCCTTGGTTTGCCGAGCCGCGCTACTGGGAGGACCATTATCGCGCGCTCGACGAGCAGCTCGCGGCCGTGCAGGGGCCCGCGCTCATCCTGTGAGCGGCGCCATTGTGGACCGCAAGGCATTTAGGGGATCATAGCCGCATGGGAGTTCGGACCATTCTGGTGCTTTGCAGCGTCTTGCTGGCCGCGGCTTGTAACCGTGACGGCGGGAATTCGCTGCTCGGCAAGCCGGCCGCTGCGCCCAAGGCACCGGTCAAGTCCAAGAAGGGCCCGACTGCGGATCAGCAAACCGCGGGCATGACGGTCGCGGTCGGGATTGGTAAGGCGGCGCTGCCGCTGCAGCTTAAGTTCGAGCTGGCCGGGCGTCCCAAGGCCGGCCAAGCCGCTCGACATCAATCTGGCCTTGCTGCCGCAGATTCCCGCCGAATGGGGCGACTGATTCAGGTCAGCCCTCGGACGGGCTCGAAGTCTCGAAGGACGCAGAGAGAGGTCGCGCTGCCGGCACTCGACGAGGGCGGCGTTTACCGCGAAACGCTCCAGCGTGACGCCGACCGAAGGATGGTGTCTTGGTGGTCGGCCTCAATTTGAAGCTGAAGCACGACGATATCGAGGAATCCAAGGGCTATTCGGTGCCGATCATCGTCGGTGAACCGCCCGCGAAATGAGTCCCGCCGGCCGGCGCGTGCGCGGCCGCAGTTAGAGGCCGGCCGGGCTGCCGCATGCCAAATAGGCCAATCAGACGGTCAATTTAGGACCCACGCGAGGCGCTGACCCACTATAATGGGCGGTTTCCCCAGGGCCGCATTGTGACTCAGAAACTCCGCAACATCGCCATCATCGCACACGTCGATCACGGCAAGACCACGCTCGTTGATCAACTGCTGCGCCAATCCGGCACGCTCGATGCGCGCAAGGACCTGCAAGAGCGGGTCATGGATTCGAACGCGATCGAGCGCGAGCGCGGCATTACAATTTTAGCGAAGAACACCGCGATCACCTGGGGCGACTATCGGATCAACATCGTCGATACGCCCGGCCACGCCGACTTCGGCGGCGAAGTCGAGCGCGTACTCGCAATGGTCGACTGCGTGCTGCTGCTCGTCGATGCGGTCGACGGACCGATGCCGCAGACGCGCTTCGTGACCCAAAAGGCCTTCAAGCACGGCCTGCGCCCGATCGTCGTGATCAACAAGATCGACCGGGACGAGGCGCGGCCGGGCTGGGTGCTCGACCAGACCTTCGATTTGTTCGACCGGCTCGGCGCGACCGACGCGCAGCTCGACTTCCCGGTGATCTATGCCTCGGCGCTGCGCGGCTTCGCGGGCCTCGATCCGACGGTGCGCAGCGGCGATATGCAGCCGCTGTTCAAGACGATCGTCGATCATTGCCCGCCGCCCGACGTCGACGAGGAGGGTTCGCTGCAGCTGCAGGTCACGCTGCTCGATTATTCGAGCTATGTCGGCGCGATCGGCATCGGCCGCATCAAGCGCGGCACGATCCGAAGGGGCATGCCGGTCACGGTCGTCGATCGCGACGGCAAGCAGCGCCCGGAGCGCATCACCCAGGTCCTGGGTTTCCACGGCTTGACCCGCGTCGAAGTCGAATCGGCCGGTGCCGGCGATATCGTCGCATTCGCGGGGATCGCGGAGCCGAAAGTCTCCGAGACGCTCTGCGATCCGCAGAACGTCGAGCCCTTGCCGAGCCTGACCGTCGATGAGCCGACCATCAGCATGACCTTCGAGGTCAACACTTCGCCGTTCCTGGGCCGCGACGGCAAGTTTGTCACGAGCCGCCAGATCCGCGAACGGCTCGAGCGCGAAGCGATCCACAATGTCGCGCTGCGGGTCGAACCGACAGCGGATCCCGACAAGTTTCAGGTGTTCGGACGCGGCGAGCTGCATCTCGGCGTGCTGCTCGAAAACATGCGCCGCGAGGGCTACGAAATGGCGGTGTCGCGGCCGCGCGTCGTCATCAAACAGATCAACGGCGAGGCGCACGAGCCCTATGAACAAGTCACCGTGGACGCCGACAGCGAAGCCCAGGGCGATATCATGTCGGCGCTCGGTAGCCGCGGCGCCGAACTCAAAGACATGCAAGCGGACGGTCGCGGCCGCGTGCGCTTGGACTACATGGTGCCCTCGCGCGGGCTCATCGGCTTTCAGACCGATTTTCGCACGATGACGCGCGGTACCGGCCTGCTGCATCATGTGTTCGACCACTACGGACCGCTGGTGCAGCGCGAATTGGGCCAGCGGCCGAACGGCGTGCTGATCGCGAACGGTCAAGGTACTGCGCT
Organism: uncultured Gammaproteobacteria bacterium; assembly: GCA_963782845.1. GTDB lineage: Bacteria > Pseudomonadota > Gammaproteobacteria > Steroidobacterales > Steroidobacteraceae > Bog-1198. Next base: position 36,357 of record CAWALM010000014.1, read on the forward strand.
CGGATACTCGCTGTTCACGCTCCAGGAGCGCGGGCGGCTGTGCATCGGCCCGGGCGAGGAGGTCTACGAGGGCATGATCATCGGTCTCAACAACCGCGACAACGACCTCGTCGTCAATCCGCTCAAGGGCAAGAAACTCACCAATATGCGCGCCGCCGGCAAGGACGAGAATGTCGTGCTCACGCCGCCGATCCGCTTCACGCTCGAGCAGGCGATGGAGTTCATCGACGACGACGAACTCATCGAGATCACGCCGAACTCGATCCGGCTGCGTAAGCGCAATTTGCGGGCCCACGAGCGCAAGCGTTCGGAGCGCGAAGTCGCCGAATAAGTCGCCAATCGCCTACAGCGGGGCGCATTCGAGCCTGTGATTTAACCGATTATTGAGCAATCCGAGACGCGCGTCACGCCTCCGTTGCGGGATCTCCCTAACATCGATTCCGGGTTCGGTGCACCGTGCGCCGATCAATCGCCGTGGGGGTTACAGGGAGTTGTCACGCGACATCGCCAACGCAGTTCGCAGCGCGCCGTCGCTTCCGGCCGAAGACTACAACCGGTTGCTGGAACAGCAGCTCGCCGAAGCGGGTAGCCGCGGCGGACAGATCGATTATGCCGAGCTGCTCACCGTCATCAGCCGGCACTACGACCGAATCGACGCGGAGCGCCGCGGCATCGTGCGCTCGATGCAGATCATGTCCGACGAGGCGCAGGCGCTCACGCGCGAGATCCGCGAGGAGACCTCGTCGCATTTGCAGGCGATCCTCGACAACATCAAGGACGCGATCATCACGGTCGACGAGGCCGGCCACATCGAATCTTTCAATCCGACCGGCGAGCGGATCTTTGGCTACGCGCAGGCCGAGGTGCTCGGCCGGACCTTGAATTTCTTGATTCCTGAAATCGATTCCTGCGGCACGCGCAATTTTCTCGAGCGACTGGCCACCAAGATCGACGACACGCACATCGATCTGGCGGCTCACGAGTTTTTCGGCGTCTCCAAGGAAGGCACGCGAGTCCCGATCGAAATCGCGGTGAGCAAGGCGAATCTCAACCGCCGCGACGGCTACATCGTTTGCGTGCACGACGTCACCGAGCGGCATTTCGCCGAGCAGCTCGTGCGCGAGAGCGAAGCGCGCTACCGCACGCTCGTCGAGAACGCGCCCGAAGTCATCGTCGTGTTCGACGTCGATCTCGGCAAGTTCATCGACGTCAACGACAACGCCTGCCGCTTCTTCAAGATGGACCGCACGGCCCTGCTCGCGAGCGGCCCGGAGACGATCAGTCCGCCCGCGCAGCCGGACGGCACCGCGTCGTTCGGCGTCGCGCGCGGCTACATCGACGGTGCGCTCGCCGGACAGGCGCCGGTGTTCGAATGGAACCACTGCGACTCCGCCGGCCAGACGCTGCCCTGCGAGGTGCGCTTCGTGCGCTTGCCGAGCATCAACCGGCGCTTGATCCGCGCGAGCATCACCGGCATCGCGGAGCGCAAGCGCGGCGAGGCGATCGCGGCGGGCGAACGGCGCGTGTTCGAGAAGATCGCCGCCAACGCGCCGTTGCGCACCGTGCTCGAGTCGATCGCCGAGGTCATCGAGAGCGTGATGCCCTGCAGCTGCTGCGCGATCACACTGCTGGATCGCGAGCGGCAAATACTTAACTTCGGCGTGGCGCCCAACCTGCCGCGCGCCTTCATCGTCGGCATGGACGGCACCCCGATCGGCAAGCGCTACGGGTCCTGCGCGGCCGCCGTATATCTGCTGCGGCCGGTGCTGGTCGCGGATATCGAATCCGACGAGTGCTGGGAATATCGGCACGAAACGGCGCTCGGGGCCGGCATTCGTTCCGCCTGGTCGGCGCCGATCTTTGCCTCCGACGGCCAGGTCGTGGGTACGGTCGCCGTCTATCGACGCGAGCCCGGGATGCCGGAGGCGCGCGACCAAGATCTGCTGACCCGCATGGCACAAATTGCGGGTATCGCGATCGAGCGGCGCACCTCAGAGGATGCGCTGCGCACCAGCGAGGCGAAGTTCCGCGGCCTGTTCGAGAACGTGCTCGAGGGCGTCTATCAGTCGACCCACGACGGCCGCATGCTCGCGGTCAACCCGGCCTTCGTCCAAATGCTGGGTTATGCCGCGCCCGAGGAAATCTACGCGATGCCGGCCGAATCGCTCTATTGGTATCCGAGCGACCGGGGCGCCTTCGTGCGGCGCATGGAGAGCGCCGGCGAGGTCCGCAACGAGGAATGGGTCATGCGGCGCAAGGACGGCAGCATGCTCGTGGTCGTCGACAACAGCCGCGTGATCCGCGACAAGCAGGGACGCATCGCGGGATTCGAAGGCACGATCACCGACATCACCGAGCGCAAGAAGGCCGAGACCGCGGTGTTTCAAGCCAAGGAGCGCGCGCAAATCACGCTGCAGTCGATCGGGGACGCCGTCATCACGACCGATTCGGACGGTCGCATCGATTACATGAATCCGGTCGCCGAGAGTTTGACCGGCTGGGAGAACCGCGAGGCCCAGTCGCGCCACATATACGACGTCATGAGCATCGTCGATGAGGTGACGCGCGAGCCGACCGAATGCCCCGTGATGCGCTGCCTGCGCGAAGGCCAGGTGCTGGGCCTCTCGCAGCACACGGTGCTCGTCAATCGCAGCGGCAAGGAAATCGCGATCCAGGACTCGGCGGCCCCGATTCGCGACCGCGCCGGCAACATGATCGGCGCGGTCATGGTGTTTCACGACGTCAGCAAGGAGCGGCGGCTCCATCGAGCCTTGCATTATCAAGCGAGCCACGACGCGCTGACCGGACTCATCAATCGCCGCGAATTCGAGAATCGCCTGACCGCGGCGGTCGAGAGCGTGCGCCTCGACGCCAACAACGGCCATGCGTTGCTGTACCTCGACCTCGACCAGTTCAAGCTCGTCAACGACACCTGCGGGCACCCGGCCGGGGACCAGCTGCTCAAACAGATCACCGGCGTGCTGCAATCGCGCGTGCGCGGCGGCGACACCTTGGCGCGTCTCGGCGGCGACGAATTCGGGATCCTGCTGCAGTCCTGTACGATCGAGCAGGCGCTGCGCATCGCCGAGTCGCTGCGCCAGGCGATCCGCGACTATCGCTTCATCTGGCAGGACGGGCTGCTCACCGTCGGCGTCAGTATCGGGATCGTTGAAATCACGCGCGACACGCCGACCGTCGCCAATGTCATGAGCGCCGCCGACGTTGCCTGCTATTCGGCAAAGGATTCCGGCCGCGACCGTGTCCAGGTCTACAAGCCCCACGATGTCCCGGAACGCCATCGCGAGATGCATTGGGTTTCGAAATTGACGCGCGCCTGCGAGGAGGGCCGCTTCGACTTGTTCTATCAGCCGATCGTGCCGATCGGCGCAACCGTGCAGACCAACGAGCACTTCGAGCTCATGCTGCGCCTGCGCGACGAGTCCGGGACGCTGATCGCGCCGGCCGAGTTCATCCCGGCGGCAGAGCGCTACAACATCATGCCGTCGATCGATCGGTGGGTGTTCCGGCGCGCGCTCGAACGGGTCGTGCACCGCAGCGGCTCGCGTTTCAAGCCCTATACGGTCGCGCTGAACCTGTCGGGCAACTCGCTCAACGACGAGCGCTTTTTGGAGTATCTGATCGCGGAGCTTTCCGGCCACAACCTCGCACCGGGCGCGATTTGCTTCGAAATCACCGAGACCGCGGCGATCGCGAACCTCGGCAACGTCGTGCATTTCATGCGCGAACTGAAGAGCCGCGGCTGCCATTTCGCGCTCGATGATTTCGGCAGCGGCCTCTCGTCGTTCATGTATCTGAAGACGCTACCGGTCGATTACCTCAAGATTGACGGCCAATTCGTCGAAAATGTCGCGCGCGATCCGGTCGATCGCAGCATGGTGGAAGCGATCAGCCAGGTCGGGCGCGCGATGGGTATCCAGACGATCGCCGAGCGCGTCGAATCCGCCGAGGTGCTTCGCACGCTCGCGCACTTGGGGATCGGCTTCGCGCAGGGCTTTCATATCGCGCGAACCGCGCTCGATCAGCGGCTTCCCCTACCTCATCGATTCCCTACGCGGGCCATAAATCTTCAGGCGCGGCGCGCTCCGCACGATCTGGACCGGACATCGCGCGATATACCCTGCCGTAGTATAGTACGGCAACAGGAGGCATGCGCCATGGGTCACGTTGCGAGGGAGAAGGCCAAACTGCTGAATCGCCTCAAGCGGTTGCGCGGCCAGATCGAGGCGATCGAGCGGGCGGTGGAGGCCGACGATGAATGCGCCGACGTGCTGCAGCAGGCCACTGCAAGCCGCGGCGCACTCGACGGATTCATTGCCGAGGTCATCGAAGACCACATTCGCGAACACATGGTCGATCCAGAAGCGGGGCGCGAAGCGCCGCAAGTACTCGCGGCCGAACAGCTTATCGAAATCGTCCACCAATATTTGAAGCGCTGAGGCGCCCATTCGATATTACCGGCCGCAAGACCGGCGCTCGAATACCCACGGAGATACTCATGTCGCGCGAGTCCGTTCACGATCAAGCCCAAGGGGCAGACCACGGTCACGGTCATCGACCATGACCACGACCACGACCATGACCATGACCATGGCCATGGCCATGATCACGCGCACGATCATGGCCACGCGCATGCTCGGCAGCATGGCGCCTCGTCCGCCAAAGGCCACCATGGCCATTCGCACGGCCCGCCCGCGAGCCAATCGAAGCTCTTCTGGGCATTGCTGTTCACCGGCGGCTGCATGGTCATCGAGGCGATCGGCGGCGTCATCGCGGGTTCCCTCGCGCTGCTCGCCGATGCTGCGCACATGCTGACCGACACCGCTTCCCTCGGTCTGAGCTATGCGGCGATGCGCGTGGCGCTCAAACCCCCAACCTCCAGGCTGAGTTACGGGCACCATCGCTGGCAGGTGCTCGCCGCATTCGTCAACGGCCTCGCGCTCGTCGTGCTTGCCGTCTGGATCCTCGTCGAAGCGGCGCTGCGCTTGTTTTCGGGCGCACAGGTCAACGGTGGCGTGGTCGCCGGCATCGCCGTGCTCGGCCTAATCGCCAATGTCGGCGCCTTCGCGGTGTTGTCGCGCGGCGAGTCGAATCTGAATGTGCGCGGCGCGCTCGCCCACGTGATCGGCGACATGATGGGCAGCGGCGCCGCGCTGATCGCCGGCCTCGTGATTCTCCTCTCAGGCTGGATGCCGATCGATCCGCTGCTCTCGGCGGTGGTCGCAGCGCTGATGATCCGCAGCGGCGTCTCGGTGGCCCGCGAGTCCGCGCACATCCTGCTCGAAGGCACCCCGGAAGGTCTCGATATGGAACTCGTCGAGACCCGACTGCGGGCCGTGATCCCGCAACTCGACGGCATCCATCACCTGCACAGCTGGTCGCTGACCGATGAACGACCGATGGTCACGCTGCACGCGATGATCAAGCAGGGCACCGACTCGGATCGGTGCATCAAGGACATCGCGCTCGAGCTCGAGCGCTCGTTCAACGTGAGCCATGCAACCATTCAAGTCGAATATGAGTGCTGCGACGGCCCGGCGCACTAAACGCTCAGGTGAGCACCGGATACCCCATAGCCGCGGCCTGGCGTTCGAGATCCAGCACTTCGCGATAGCTCTCGTCGACCTCGAAATCGAAACCTTGCAGCAGCAAGCTTGCGCATAGCGCCTGGCAGCGCGGATCGGCGGCGACGGCCGCGAGCGCGCCGCGTATCGCTTGCCGCGTCGGCTCGTCGGTCGAGCGCGCGGTGATCAGGGGCAGGCTCGGGCTCGCGGGCGTCCAGTCGAGGATTCGCAGCCGCTCAAATAGCGCGGCATCGCAGCGCTGCAAATGAGCGAATGTCACGCAGTCGATGGCCGCGACGTCGGCGCCGCCGTCGGCGACCTTGCGCGCGCTGCTCCAATGCGAGCCGCTGATCGATACCGAGTCGAAGAACGGGCGGCGCTGCGCAATCGGAGCAATCGCGGCCCGCAATAGGTTCATGCCGCTGTTCGAATTGGTCTCGTTGATCACGCAGCGGGCGCCGCGCAGCTCGATGAGCGCCGCGGCCGGGTGTTCGCGGCGGACCACGATGGCGCTGCGGTAGCGGCCGCCTCCGCACCCGGGTGCGCCGTAGCGCGGCGTCGCGAGCGGCCGCGCCCAGGCGTGAAAATGCGTCGCAAGCGGATACTCGCAGGCTTGACCGAGCAGCAGCCGCGGATGGCGCCATACCTCGAGGTGACTGAGCTTGCGGTCCAAGGACCGCGGCAGGTGTTCGATACCGGCGCTGCGGAGCCGCTCGGCGAGCGCATGCCACCAGGCATCATGCGCGGCCGCCAGATCCGGAAAGTCGTACATCGGCAAGGCCGCAATCCAATCGGTATTCATAAGCTATACGGCAGTGTCCTCGATCCCGGTCGGCATCGTCAAACGCGCCAGGCGAGGGACGACCGGCGGCCGCAGGGGCGCTTGACGCGCCGCGCGCCAATCGACACCATCGAACGTGCCTCGAAGGGTACGGCCGCTTGCCGCCGTCGCAGGTGTCGGGTGCGGAAGTCGGCGCGGAGATGGCCTATGACGAGGCTGATGCAGTCTTTGATGTTGGCGGCGATGCTCGGGCTCACCTGCGGCGCGCACGCGGCGGTCGTCGTTTCCTCGAAGCTCTCGACCGAGTCGACGACGATCGGCGAGATGCTGCGCTTACTGCTCGAATCCAAGGGCATCAAGACCGTCGATCGCATGACGCTTGCGGGCACGCCGATCATGCGGCGTGCGATCATCGCCGGCGAGATCGACCTGTACGTCGAATATACCGGCAACGCGGCGTTCTTCTTTAATGTCGCTGCGGATCCGGCTTGGAAGGACCTTGGCCAGGGCTATCGGCTCGGCTCCGAACTCGACTACCAGGCGCACCGGATCGTGTGGCTGACGCCCGCGAACGCGAGCAACGCTTGGGCGCTCGCGGTACGCGAGGAGATTGCCGCCGCGAACGATTTGCACACCATGAGCGATTTCGGGCGCTGGGTCTCTGGCGGCGCCGCGCTGGTGCTCGCCTGTTCGGCGGAGTTCGCGAACTCCTCGACGCTGCGCTCGATCGAAAAAACTTACGGCTTCACGATGCGGTCTGACCAGCTGATCGTGCTCGCGGGCGGCGATACGTCGGCGACGATACGGGCGGCGGCCGAACGGACCAACGGCACCAATACGGCGATGGTTTACACGACCGACGGCGCGGTGGCAGCCGCGCATCTGCGGATCTTGGACGATGATCGCCACGATCAGCCGATTTACGCGCCGGTGCCGATCATTCGCGAGTCGGTGCTGCGCGCCAACCCGGGAATCGCCGAGATCGTCAGGCCGCTGATGCAAAGCCTCACACAGGAGAAGCTGCAACGTCTCAACGAGCGCGTGCAAATGGATGGCGAGGCGCCGGCCGCGGTCGCCGAGGATTACCTGAAATCCGCGGGGCTACTGGGCCCTCGATGAGACCGGCATCATGAGGAATCCGCGCTCGCTGCGCTGGCTGCAGATCGATCGGCTGAGCGCGCCGCTCGGCGTCGCGAGCGCGGCCGCGCTCGGATTCCTGCCGTTCGTCGTCGTCAAGACGAGCCGCATCGCCTCCGGCGAGTCGCTGCCGCTCACCGACGCGATGCCGCTCGGCTTCGCGGTCGCGGTCGCGGCGATACTCGCGGCGGCCGCGCTGATCGCAGCGGTGATTGCGAGCAATCGCGTGCGGCTGTTCGCGGCGCTCTCGGGGCTGGTGCTGACGGCAGTGGCGGTCGGACGCACCGCTTCGATCCTGACGCCGGCCGGCAACCGCATCATGCGGATTTCGCCGGGCCTCGGCTTCTGGGTTTTGCTGATCGCCTTCGGACTGATCGCCACCAACGCGCTGACGCGCTTTCGTTTGCGGCCCGGCGTACGGGTGCTGTGCCTCGCGGGGGCCGCGGCGGTGCTGTACGCGGCGTTTGTGGGCGGGGTCTTCGACGAACTCTCGATCATGCGCGAATACGCGGTCAATGCCGACCGGTTCGCGCGCGAGGCGCGCCAGCATCTGCTGCTTGCGCTCGGATCGCTGGCGCCGGCGGTGATCGTCGGTATTCCGGTCGGCATTCTGTGCCATCGAGTCCCAAGAGTGCGCGGCGCGATACTGCAGACGCTGAATCTGATTCAGACGATTCCCTCGATCGCGCTGTTCGGCATCCTCATGGTGCCGCTCGCCGCGATTTCCGCGGCCTTCCCCTGGGCCGGTGAACTCGGCATCCACGGCATCGGTGCGGCGCCCGCAGTCATCGCGCTGTTTCTCTATGCACTGCTGCCGGTCGTCGCCAATACGGCAACGGGCCTCGGGCGCGTGTCGCCTGCGACCGTCGAGGCGGCGCGCGGCATGGGCATGACCGACTCGCAAGTGCTTCGCCAGGTTGAATTCGCGCTCGCGCTGCCGGTGATTTTGACCGGCATTCGGATCGTGCTCGTCCAGAATATCGGGCTCGTGACGATCGCCGCGCTGATCGGCGGCGGCGGATTCGGCACGTTCGTGTTTCAGGGGATCGGCCAGACCGCGATCGATCTCGTGCTGCTCGGCGCGATCCCAACCGTGGCGTTGGCCTTCTCCTGCGCGGTCGTGCTCGATGCGCTCGTCGATACCCTCAAGCGGAGACCGTCATGATCGACATCGAGTCGCTGACCAAGCAATACGGCCCGACGACCGTCGTCGACAACGTGTCCCTATCGATCGCGAGCGGCTCGATCACGGTCATCGTCGGCACTTCCGGCTCCGGCAAGTCGACGCTGCTGCGCATGATCAACAAGCTCATCGAGCCGACTCGCGGGCGGGTGCGCATCGGCGGCCGCGATACCGCGCTGACCCCTGCGCATTTGCTCCGGCGCAAAATCGGTTACGTGATCCAGGGCAACGGCCTGTTCCCGCACCGTACCGTCGCGGAGAACATCGCGACCGTGCCGAAGCTGCTCGGATGGGATGCGCGCGCGCATCGCCGCACGCGTCGATGAACTGCTGAGGATCTTTGGTCTCGAGCCGCGCGAGTATGCGGCCAAGTTCCCGTTCCAACTCTCGGGCGGCCAGCAACAGCGGGTCGGCGTCGCGCGCGCTCTCGCCGCGGAACCCGCCGTGCTGCTCATGGACGAACCGTTTGGTGCGCTCGACCCGATCATCCGCACCAAGGCACAGGATGACCTGCTCGCGATCCAGCGGCGCTTCGGTACGACCATCGTGCTCGTGACGCACGACATGGACGAGGCGTTTCGGCTCGGCGACCGCGTCGCCGTCATGAACCAGGGCCGGGTGCTCCAATACGACCGGCCGACAGTGCTGCTAACGGAGCCGAGCGATCCCTTCGTCTCACAGCTCACCGGCACTGCCGACCGCGCGCTGCGCTTGCTCTCGCTGATCACGGCCGGTGAGGCCGCCAAGCCTGGCCCGGTGCTCGCAGCGGCACCCGGGACGGGTCCCACCGTAGCCGCGGATGCGTCCTTGCGCGAGGTTCTCTGCGAACTCCTGTGGCGCGGCGCGCCGAGTGCCGCGGTGCTGAAGTCCGACAGCACGCCCGCCGGAACGCTGACGGTCAGCGATATCCTCGCGCGCGGGAGGCCCGGCTGATGGCGCTGCTCGCGCGGCTGCTGCGCGTCGCGGCCTTCTGCCTGCTCGCGGCCTTTTTGCTGTTTCCGCAGCGGTTCGCGCCGCTGTTTGCGCCGCTGACCGAGTATGGGGCGCCTCCGATCTACGACCAAGGCAGTCTGCTCGCGCTCGCGCTCGCGCAGCTTGGTACCGTGTTCCTCGCGGCCGCGGCCAGCACGATCGTCGCCGTGACGCTCGCGGTCTTCGTCACTCGGCGCAGCGGGGCGGAGTTTCTGCCGCTATCGCGGACCTTGATCAACGTCGGCCAGACCTTTCCGCCGGTCGCGGTGCTCGCCGTCGCGGTCCCGCTCGTGGGCTTCGGCCTCAAACCGACCCTGATCGCGCTGTTCGCCTATGGGCTGCTGCCGATATTTGAGAACGCGATCACAGGTCTGCAATCCTGTCCGCCGGCCGTACTCGAAGCGGCTGACGGCATGGGGATGAGCAGCAGGCAGCGGCTCTGGAGCGTCGAGCTGCCGCTCGCACTGCCGCTGATCCTCGAGGGGGTGCGGCTCTCGGTCGTCATCAACGTCGGGACCGCGACCCTCGGCTCGACCGTTGCCGCGAAAGGTCTCGGCGAAGTCATCATTGCGGGATTATTGTCGAACAATACCGCTTTGATCCTCCAAGGCGGTCTCGTCACGGGCCTCATGGCCATGCTACTGTATGACTCACTGGCAGCCGTCGAACAAAGGCTGCTGCGGCACGCGCACATCGCATGAGTCCCAGCGGTCTTGTCGCGCCAATGCACGCCACAGATCGAGCAGGATATGGGGACTTTGAGCACGTTTATGTCTGCAATCATTCGCGAGCGCAATGCGCCGGCTGCGCCGCCGGCAACCCGAAAACAGACCGTTGCGGTTGAGTTACCCAGCCTATTGTTGATCGTCTGGTCGCGTACGTCGGATGGCTCGCCGTGACGCTGATGTACGGCCGCTGGCCGTTTTTGGCTCGTGGCGCCGCTCGCGATCCTGATCGTCACGCTCCACAGTTCACTCCAGCACGAATTTATCCACGGTCATCCGACGCGTTGGAGCCGGGTCAATCGGCTGCTCGCCATCGTGCCGCTGTCGCTGTGGCTGCCCTATGACCGCTACCGCGAAACGCATCTCGCTCATCACATCAATGAGCGGCTCACGGACCCCATGACGATCCCGAGACTTATTATTGGGGCGCCGAGGAATGGGCGCATTTGACCCCGATCGGGCGCGCGGCCGTGCAGGTTCAGCAGACGCTGCTCGGGCGCATGGTGCTGGGATCCTTCTGGCGCATCCTGCATTTCTTCCGGGCTGAAATGCACGCAGTGCTGCGTAACGACCGCCGCGTGCGGGCCCAGTGGGCCGAACACCTCGGGTGGTGCGTTTGGGTGATGCTGTGGGTCAAACTCGTCTGCGGCATGCCGATCTGGGTTTACGTGACTGCGATTGTGATCCCGTCGAACGGGATTCTGCTGATCCGCTCGTTTGCGGAACATCGGGCGCGCGAGCAGGTGTCCGAACGCACCGCGATCGTCGAAGGCTCGTGGATCTTGGGGCCGCTGTTTTTGTTCAATAATTTGCATGCGCTCCATCACGATGAGCCGCATATCCCCTGGTACGACTACAACCGCCGCTACCGCCTGCGGCGCAGTGAATTGATCGCTGCCAACGGCGGGCTCGTCTACTCGACGTACTTCGACGTTGCGCGCCGCTACCTGTTGCGGCCGCACGATTCTGCGCAGCATCCCAAGGGCTAGGCTGCCGCGGCGGCAGCCACCGCGTTCGAACGCTCCTCCGCAGCGCATCATTGCGCGGCCGCTCACGGAGCCGGGTGATTACGGTGCGGAGTACGCGATATTCCCAGGCCCGACCTTCTTAACTATCCCTCGCCCGGGCCGATGCTCCGGGAATCGTTTCGTCGTCGAGTCTGCTGCATTGCACACGGCATTTCCGCCCCCGCCATGACCTCCACCCCGCTTTTGAGCGTCGCCGACGCCGGCGCGGCGCACGGCATGAAGTCCGCGTTCGCGGTCATTTGGATGTTCGCGGCGATCGTGCTGTGTCTGCTGACCCTCGCGAGTTTCAGCTTCGGGTTGCTGTCGACGGTGCGTGCCTACGTCGGCGGGGAGAGCCTGTGGTCGAAAGCGCAGAAAGATGCGGTGTTTCATTTGCAGAACTACGCGGCAACCCGCAATCCCGACGATCTGCGCGAGTTTCGCCTCAACATCGCGGTTCCCTTGGGTGACCACGTTGCCCGCCTCGAGCTGAACAAGCCGGATCCGGATGTCGAGAAGCTGCGCCAGGGATTTATCGCGGGCGGCATTCATCCCGATGACATCGAAGGCATGGTCCGCCTATACCGTCGCTTTCAGTGGGTCGGCTTCATGCAACGCGCGATCCGCGCCTGGGAGGCGGGCGATCGCTACGTTCTCGAGCTCGACGCATGCGCCGATCTGCTCCAGCAGGAGATCGAGTCGCCGTTCCCACGCGCCGAGCGAATCAGTTCCTCGCTCGCCGCGATCGCGCGCATCAACGAAAAATTGACGCCGATCGAGAACGAATTCGTCGATGCCTTGAGCGCCGCGTCTCGCATGACCTATCGGGCGCTGCAAGGGATCATCCTGGCGGCGACCCCGGGCCTGCTGCTGCTCGGCACCATGTTGTCGCTGCGCATCTTGAGGCAGCGGCGGCGCACCGAGGAGCAGTTGCAGCACATCGCGTTGCACGACGATCTGACCGCACTTCCCAATCGCCTGATGTTCAACCGGCGGCTCGATGAAGCGCTGAGCCGTCACCGCCGCGCCTCGACCCAGCTGGCGATTTTCTTTCTGGATCTCGACCGCTTCAAAGTCATCAACGACTCGCTGGGCCACGACCTCGGGGACGATCTATTGCGCCAGGTCGCCGAGCGCCTGCGCACCCACTCGCGCGAAGGCGACACGGTCGCGCGCATGGGCGGCGACGAGTTCGCGGTGCTCATCGAAAACCCCAAGTCGCTGATGGACATTTCCAGCTGCGCACAGCGGCTCACCGAGCAGACGAGCGCGCCCTATATGCTCGCAGGCAACGACTGCCGGGTCACGGTCAGCATCGGCATCAGCGTATTCCCCGCCGACGGCTGCGACTCGCAGGCGCTGCTCAAGGCCGCGGACGTCGCGATGTATCGGGCCAAGGAAACCGGACGCGACAACTACCTCTACTACACGCCCGCGATGAACGTGCACACGGTCGAGCGCCTGGAACTCGAATCCGACTTGCGCCATGCGCTCGAGCGCGGCGAATTCCTGCTGCACTACCAGCCGAAAGTCGAGGTCGCGACCGGATTGATCAGCGGCACCGAGGCGCTGTTGCGCTGGCGCCATCCGCGCCGCGGGCTCGTGCCGCCGTTGGAATTCATTCCGCTTGCCGAGGAGACCGGATTGATCGTGCCGATCGGCGAATGGGTACTCGCGAGCGCCTGCGCGCGCACCAAGGCCTGGCAAGACCAGGGATTCGCAAATCTCAGCATTGCGGTGAATCTCTCGGCACGCCAGTTCGCCGATCCGATGCTGCTGCCGCATCTCACGCGCATCATTCGCACGAGCAAACTGGATCCCTCGAGCTTGGAGTTGGAGATCACCGAGAGCACGGTGATGTCGCACGGCGAGAGCGCGGTGATCGCCCTCGAGGGCTTGAGGTCGATCGGTGCACGGATTGCGCTCGACGATTTTGGAACCGGCTACTCGTCGCTCGCCTACCTCAAGCGCTTTCCGATCGACACGATCAAGGTCGATCGATCGTTCATCAACGACATTTCGGTCGATCCGGACGACAAGAAGATCACGCGTGCGATCATCGCCATGGCCCACGGCATGCGGCTCAAAGTCGTCGCCGAAGGCGTCGAGACCGTCGATCAGCTCGCATTTCTGCGCAGTCAGCGCTGCGATTCGGTCCAAGGATTTCTGCTCTATAAGCCGCTGCCGGAGCAGGATATAGTGGCCGTACTCGCCGAGAATCGCCGGGATGCGGCGCTGCGGGTCGCAGTCGACGCCTGAGCGCACTGCGCGATCGCCGGAGCAGTATTGTGCCGAATCATTTGAATCTCGATGACTTCCCGGACTCGGCGCATGCCTACGAGCTGCGCCAGGGCGTCGAGCGCCTGCGCTTCGCCGCTCCGCTCGAGGCCGAATACACACTCTCGCATCTGCAGCGCGTGAGGCTCCGGGTTCGGATTTGGTTCTCCCTGACCCTGATCCTCGCGGCGCTGTTTACCGCGGATTGGGTGCGGCGCGCGGGATTTCTGCAGTGGGTGCCCGTAGCGCACTGGGCGGTGCTGATGCCGTGCACGGCGGCGCTCGCCTGGCTCGCCTGGAGCAGTCGCTACGAGCGGCTGTTTCCGGCGGCCGCGAAGCCGCTGATCACTCTGTATGGAACGCTGATCGCGGCCTTCATCGCCATTGCGCTCAAGGACGGCCGCGCCGAGCAGCTCGCACCCTTGTCGGTCAATTTGGTCGCCGTATTTTTCTTTTCCGGATTGATGTTCCGCGCAGCGATACTGACCGCCGCGATCATGATCATCGGTTTTGCGGCCACGGCGTTGGCAGTGGACTTACCGCGCGGGCAACTGCTCGAGAGTCTGGTCATCATGGGCTTGTCGGGCGGCGTCGCGGCGGTCGTCTACCGCGACGTCGAACTCGCGTATCGGCGCAATTTTCTCGAGGACGCGCTCATCAGCGAACTCGTCGCGCGCGACGCTCTGACCGGGCTCATGAACCGCCGCGCCTTCGACGATCATCTGGTGCGCGTCTGGCAGCACGCGCTGCGCGATCAGCGCGTGATTGCCGTGCTCATGATCGATATCGATCACTTCAAGCTCTGCAACGATCGCTGGGGCCATCAAGTCGGGGATGCGGCCTTGCGCGGAGTCGGGCGCATCATCCAGGGCTTTGCGCGTCGGCCGCTCGATCTCGCGGCGCGCTTCGGCGGCGAAGAGTTCGCGGTGATCCTGTTCGACCTGGCGCTTCCGCACGTCGAGGACATTGCCGAGCGCTTGCGCGCGAGCGTTGAGAATCTGCAGGTCGCGCCGCAGCAGAGCGGGGCGGGCGGACCCGACGTGACGGTGAGCGTCGGCGTTGGTCTCGCGGTACCCGTGATCGGTCGCTCGCCGCAGGGCATCGTGCAGCTCGCCGACGAGGCGCTCTATGAGGCGAAGAACGGCGGACGCAATCGCGTCGCGATCAAGGGAATCGAAGCCTATATGCTGCTGCGCACCGGTTCGTTCACGACACCGAACGACGCGCGGCGGCAGCGCTAGCGAGCGTCCAATGGCTCAAGCCGGCCGTGAAGAGCATCTGTCCGCGCGTCGGTCTGAGCGTTATCGAACACACCAAGGGGGTTTTTGACGGCGGATGCGGGGCGCGAGCGGCAGCGGCATCACGGCAGCCAGATGATATGGACTTCTGAGTCCGTCACGCTGGTGCCTCATCGGGGATATCGGCGACATAGACCGGTGTCATTGCGATCACGAAGCAGTGTGACGGTGGGAGTCGATTCGAATATTCGAACCGCCGCTCTTGATCGTCAAGGGATCTCGAATTCCGGCATCGGTCGTGGCAAGGAGCTGGACGCGCGCAGCGGGTGCGGCGAATCGCGCCTGCGTCGCGCATTCGACCGGCGCTCGATCAAGTAACTCAGTGACTGATCGCGCCTCATTCGCGCGGCCCATCAAATACAGACACGCGGCGGTTCGCTGCGGGTACTCCGGCATTAGGCCGACGCGACTTCGAAGCAGCGGTAGCAATGCCTCGTATTTGGCGATCGATTTCGCATACGCCACTCCAACGCGACAATAGAGCCGTACCAATCGACCAAAGACCGCATCTACATCGGAGTGGCGCGTAACTCGGAAAGGCGGCGCGTCGGTGTTCTCCGAACCTCGTCCATTGACGTGCAATCGGGCATGCGCCAATGACCCTCGCTAGGAGCGTTTAGAAAACCCGACTGAAAGTCCGCGCGGCAGGATCTGCACCGAAATCGGGTTCGCACGCAGCGTGCTCCAGTATCCCGCGGCGGTCCCCAACGCCCATCCGGCGATCACATCGGACTGCCAGTGGGACTGGCTCTTGAGGCGAGCGATCAGATCCAGGGGTCCTGCGTCGCATAATTTGCGATGAACGGCGTTACGAAACTTGCCTGTAGCGTGACTTCGCCGCTCGGAAAGCCCTGATAAGCGCGGCCCTGGAACCAGCGGTTCGGATTGTCGCCTTGCTAGGCGCGCGCACGACTCGTCGAGTATTTGAGCAGTTCCGCGGCAATCCCCGGGATCGCCGATGAATCCACGGTCTGCCTAAGCGTATGGCCGAGATCATGGTCGTTGCCGAGCCATAGGCTACCGGCGACTTCGGCGCCCAAGACGGCATACTCCGGGTCGAGCTGATCCTTGCGTGCCCAGATGCCGATTTGATCGAGCGGCAATTCATGGTCGAGGCCCAACAGGCCGGAGCCCGCGTCTGACGGGGCCGCGAGCGGCAGCCGCGCGCGCCGCTCGTCATCGCGCACACCACGCTTTGACTTGCTCGGTCTGCAAGAAGGCCTCCGCGTCCGCGCCGCTCAGCAGCGCGAGCTTCGCCAAGAGTCCTGCCTCGGTGCAGGTGTCCGCATGCACGGTGACCGATTTCGGCGCATTCGCGATCGGCCAGCCGGTTTGCGGATCGAGTATGTGTCCGAATCTCACGCCGTCCTTGAGCACCCGCCGGTAAGTATCGCCGCTCGTTGCGAGTGCGCCTTGCTTGAGTTCCAGCAATCCGGCCGCGGCTCCGGCGCGATCCGCATCCTCGATCGCCACGTGCCAGGCGCTGCCGTCTCGCCGAGGCCCTGATACCCGCAAATCGCCACCGAGGTTCACCAAGACCGGTGCGCTCGAGTGCGCCCGCGCGAGCTCGAGCGCGCGGTCGACGGCGTATTCCTTGCCGATTCCTCCGAGGTCGATTTCCATTCCCGCGGCGAGCTGCAGGATCGGCCTGTCCCAGAGCACCCGCTGCCAGCCGACGAATCGCAGCGCGTCGCGCACGCTCGCCTCGGTCGGTACGCCGGCGGAGCCGTCAAATCGCCAGGCCCGCCGCAGCGCGCCCGAGGTCACATCGAAGCGGCCGGCACTCAGCCTGTGGCAAAGAGCGGCGTAGTCGATCAGGTCAGCGGTTTCATCGTCGACCTCGATCGGCTGTCCGGCGGTCTCGTTGATGGTCGTCACGACGCTCGAGCGATAGCGCGAGAACTTGGCCTCGATGCGCAGCGCCTCGCGCTTCACGATCTGCCCCATCTCGATGCCCAGTGCGTGATCGGGCGTGTCGACCAAGACCACGCAGGGGCTCGCCATCGCGGTAAAATTCGTCTGCGCAAACAGACGAATCGAGGTTTCTTGCGACGGACACGACGGGGCACCCATGCGCGCGGCCTCAGAACCCGACCGTAAAGCCCAACAGCACGGTGTAGGCCTTGAGATCCGGAAACAGGTCCTGCTGCCGCAGTTGACCGATCGCGTTCGCGGGTGAGCCGTTGCCGTGCTGATCGTAATATTCGACGCGCACATTCAGTTCAGCGTTGTCGAACAGTTGCACTCCGAACTTCGCGCCGTAGGTCTGCGCGTGGAACGCCGCGAGACGCGTGTCTGCCGAAGCATATTGCGGCATCGCCTCCCCGCTCACGAGATAGTAGTGAAAGAAATCCGCGGCTCCTTGCTCGTAGTAGCGCACGTGGGGTTCGAGGTAATAATCGGCGCCGATCTGCAGCCGATATCGCAGGTCCGCGGTCAATGACTTGACGCCCCAGTCGTCCGAATAGCCGCGCACCGCCACCGTGACGATATCGCGCGCCAGGTGAACCTTATTCTCGAGGTACAGGCTTTGTTTGCGGCGCGAATCGGGCCGACTCTCATAAAGTTGCGTCGTCGGCTGGCCGCTGAGCGCATCGACGACCGAGATCAGCTTATAGGGGTCGGTTTGATAGCCGTGTAAATCACCGAACGAATAACTCAAGGAAGTCAGCCAGCGCCGCGTCATGACCTGCGTAACGCCGAGGACGGCGTCGACCTCCCGAAGCGAGGCGTCCGGCCCCTTCCAATTCGCGCTCATCGGCGTGAACGGTGTGGGTGTGCCGCCGATCGGAAACGAGAGGTCCGACTCGTAGTTGAGCCCGGCATTGAGCGTCGTGTTGTGCGCATTGAGATCCTGGGACACTCCCACATGGATGCTCTCGGAGCGATAATCGTGTTCCTTCGAATAGGCGATACCGCCGTTGACCTTGAACGTTGAGGTCAAGGCCTGTTCCCACCCGAGATTGCCGGCCATGCGATCGTCATGAAATCCGTGATCCAGCGGATAGGTGTTGGGCGGAACCGTGGTGCTTTCGCCGAGAACCTGCGTTTTGGCTCCGGTCGGGGGCGGTATGATCACCACCGTGGCGCCGCCCGACGGCGTCGTGACGCTCACCGGTGTGCCGAGCGCCACGATTTTGTACGGTCGTATGTAGGTTTGGGCCAAGCTCGACGGAACCGCACCAATCGGGGTCGGCCCGGTCAGCGCGTCCGCCGCGAATCCGGCAGTCAGTGTCCGTTCGTCGTCAATTTTCTCGGTGACGTTCACTTCCGGCTCGATGGCCTGAACCCGGCCGACCTCGTGATAGACGAGTACCGCCGAATCGATGATCGTCGACGGTGTTTCCTGCGCAGTGGCTTCGCCGTGCGAGAGCAGTCCCGCCGCCGCGGTTGCAAGCGCGCGGCGCAGCCCGCGTCCGGGCCGCATCGACTTTGATGTCAATTGCATCCACAGCCACCGCCGGCAAAGCTGCGACCGCCGCTCGATGCTTCCTTGCTAAAGTAAATGTGATTGTCGATCGCGCTTTCGAGCGGGTAGGGGTCGAGCTGCATCGCCTGTTCGGCCATGAGGTCGTGTTCCCAGGGTTTCGCGCCGAAGGACGCACAGCCGCCGACGCCGCCGGCCGCGAGGATTGCGCCGATCGCAAATGTCAGGCGGATCATGGAGCGATTCCCGGTTCTAGCGACCGGATTCACGAGGCGGCTCATTGAGCAGAGTCTGCAACTGATCTTCATATTCACTCGTCTTTTTGCTGGAAAATCCAATGTGTTCGAAACGGACCTGTCCGGCGCGATCGATCAGCACCGCGCTCGGCATCCCCTTGACCTTGTAGGCGGTGGCAATCGTCCCGAGCGGGTCATAGACGATCGGAAAGCTCGCGAAGTTCTGGTTGAGGAACCGTTCCGCACTATCGCGATCGTGATCGACGTTGACGCCGATGACGACGAGATTCTGTGCCCCGAATTGGCGCTCGAGTTGGTCGAGCCAGGGAAAGGATTCGCGGCAAGGCGCGCACCAGGACGCCCAAAAATCCAGATAAACGACCTTGCCGCGATACGCCTGCAGGTCGAGTTCCGTGGCTCCTGCCCCAGTAGCCACGAGCATCGCAACCAGGAATCCGGCGACCGAGAAGATTCGCCGAGTACGGCACGCAAATGATTTCGCAACTGTCATGGATATCCTCGAGCTCTCGGCCAATGGGCTAGCCCATGCTCATCGCAATGGACAGGGGTTGTTGAGACACAGACACTCGCGGGCTCGCCGCAACGTGCGTCGATCCGTCGGCGGCCGTTCATCAGCGGCCGATATTCGATCCGGCGATCGACCTCGGAGGCACACGCTGCTGCGCAAAGTCGGCGATCAATTGATCCACCGGCTCGAGCAGTGCCGCGAGTTGGGTTTCGAGCTGTTCGGCAATTTCGCCCAATGGGGCGGGCGTCCCGGCAGCCCGCAGACGCAGACGAGCGAGCCGTATCGCAGCACTTGCCTCGCGCGCATGCATACACGCAAACGACTGCTCCGCCGCGCGAAGACGCATGATTGCGGATCCCGCGAGATGCCGGAACAGATTTCGGTTCATCGCGGCGGCCCAGAATGCGCAGGCAACGACGAGCGTGAACTCCGGCCGCGACAATCGTGGGGTTGCACGACCGGCGCCGCGCATTCGTATTGATTCGAGAACCATTCGCGTTGACGCGAAATGTCCCGACCAAGCCGCGATCGGCTTGGTCGATTCGTGCGGCCGCATTGATTCTTGGTGGAGGTCCATCTCGCGTCAGACGTCACGAGCGATTCGAATCAATCGGCAAGAAAGCAAAGAGCCGAGCAAAAGGCGCTTGCGGCGGCGGTTGATTGAGACTGCATCGCACGTCTAAGCTGCTAGCCCTGTTCGACCGGTGCTGAGGATGTCGCAGGGTGTATGAGGCGGACCGCCAGTTGGTGTCAAGAATGCGCGCAGGCGAACAGTCCGCCTTCGACGAGTTCTTTGCAGTTTGCGCATCGCGCCTGGCGGCGTTCGCCGCGCGTCGTTCGGGATTGGATTTCTCGAGTTTGGAAGACATCGTGCAAAACACGCTCATCAAGGCCGTGCGCAACTTGGATAGTTACCGAGGTGACGCCGCGCTCTTGACCTGGGTCACCGAGATTTGCCGCCACGAACTCGCCGACGTGCATCGAAAGGCGGCGCGCCGTCCGATCCACGAAAGTCTCGATTCCATGGATTCGACGGCCGCCACGGTGCTGCAGCTCAGACTTGCGGAGCCGAGCGAGCCGCCCGGCGAGTTGGAGAAACATTTGCGCGGAGCTGCGATATTGCGTGTGCTCGAAGCCTTGCCGAAGCAGTATGCGCTTGCACTGGAAGCAAAATATGGCGACGGCTTCTCGGTCGACGAGATCGCGAAGCTGCTCGAGGTCACGCCGATCGCGGCACAATCCCTGCTGGCGCGCGCCCGGGACGCGTTCCGCGCCGCTTGGCGCGCGCAAGCGGACGGAGCCTCGCCCGCGCATCGCCCGACGAGCCGCAATGAATAGCCCCATGCCACCCGATCCGAATTCGGAGCCGGACGCGGCGCTCGAGGAGCTGCTGCGCAAAGGCTTGGAGGCGACTACGCTCGATCAGGCTTCGCTCGATCGGATCAAGGCGGCGACGAGGCGCGAATGGAAGTCCGCGACGCAGCGAGCGCCCGCGGCCCGGATCCGCACACGGCGCCGATGGATTGGGGCATTGGCAGCGGCCGCCGGCATCGCCGGCCTGGTCGTGCTGGGTGTGGTCCTGCGGCCCGGGGTCGAACCCACGGTGGTCGGAACGCTCGCGCGGCTACGCGCCGGCAGCATCGAAGCGCGCTGGCCGATCATGCATCATCGAGCGCTAGGCGTCGGGGATGCGTTGCGAGTCGGAGAAACGATCGTGGCGCAGGGTCCCGCGCTCGTGTCGCTCGCCGGCGGCGGAACCCTGAGGATCGCCGCGGGTACGGCGGTCGAGATGTCGCGCAAGACTCGCTTGACGCTGCAGCGGGGCTTGATCTACGTGGACACGCCGCCCGCTGCGGCGGGCGCCGGAGAACTGCAGCTGATGACGGCTGCGGGACTCATCGAGCATCTCGGCACCGCTTACGAAGTGCTGAGCGACGGCGAGACCGTCCGCATTCGGGTCCGCGAGGGCAAGATTCGATTGCGGGATGGGGCGAACGCCGTGATCGCCGCACAAGGCACGGAACTCACGGCGGGATCGCAAGGCGCCGTGGCGCGACGAAAGATCGATCCCTATGGTACCGATTGGGACTGGGTCGCATCGTTGGCGCCGCAATTCAATGCGGACGGCCGGTCGCTGTTCGATTTTTTGCAGTGGGCGAGCCGCGAATTGGGCCGTCAACTGGAGTTTGCGGATCCGCGGGCAGAGCAGGTCGCACGTCGCACCATCCTGCACGGTTCGATTGCTGGTGACGGGGTCCTCGAATCCCTGTCAACGGTGCTGCAAACAACCTCACTAACCTACGAGATACAAGCGGGGGCCGTCCGGGTACACTCCGGTCCATGAGTCGGACCCCCGTCCCGAAGTCGGCTTGACCGGTGGCCTTGGTTCATTGGCGCGGCATCCCGCTTGGCGTCGCGCTGCTTGTGCTATCGAGGATCGCAGCCGCGGCGCCGTCGAGCGCGGCGGTTGTCGTCACCGTGCCCGAACTGCTGCGCGAACTCAGCGCAACGGGCGTCGACGTACTCTACAGCTCGGATCTCGTGCCGGAGGGACTCGCGGCAAACCTGCCGCTGCACGGATCCGATGCCTTTTCGCGTGCGGCCGAGGCGCTTGCCGCGCAGGGATTGGAGCTGCGCAGAACCGCGAGCGGCCGTTTCATCGTCACGCGCGCAGCGCGCGCGCCGCCGCCGGCGAATCCCGGCGCGACGTCGCCGCCCACGGCACCGGCATCCGCATCGACGGCGCAGCTCGAGGAGATGGCGGTTTTCGCGAGTCGCTACGGGTTCACCGAGACCGCACTCGGAGAGCCCTATACGGTCGCTGAGTCCGATATCGCCCGATCCCCTGGCGCTTCCGAGGACGCGCTGCGCGCGTTGCGAACGACACCCGGGATCGCGAGCAATGTTTCCTCCCAGCCGTATATCCGCGGTGCGTTTCTCGACGATGTGCTCGTGCAATTCGATGGAATTTCGCTCGCGGATCCGTTCCACTTCAAGAACTTTCAGAGCCTCATCAGCGCCATCGACCCGAATGCGATCGACCATATGAGCGTCTATACCGGCGGGTTCCCGGTCGAGTTCGGAACCCGCTCCGCGGGCGTCATCGATCTTGCGCCGCGCACTCTCGATTCAGGTTCCGAATATCAAGTCGGTGCGAGTCGCCAAACCGCGGAAGTCTCCACGGTCGGGCGCGCCGAACGCTGGCCCATCGAATGGCTGCTCACGTTTCGGCACAGCACCGATGGCGCACAACTCTTGCCGATCGATGCCAGCTTCGGATCGCCGACGTTCTACGATTCCGTCGGGCGCCTGCGCTGGCAGGCCGACGCCTATTCGGCCTTGACGCTCGGCTGGCTGCTATCCGACGACGAGGCGCACGTCGGCGGAGAGCCGAGCGAGGAAAAATCCCAAGCCGAATCCCGAAATTTGAATGCATGGCTCGCCTGGGATTGGGCCCCTAGCGGAGATGTTCACGCGCGTTCCTCGGTCGCCGCGACCGAGCAACACCTCGAGCGCAATGGAACGCTGGTTCTTCCGAGTGTCGCAATCGGTCAACTCTCCGATCAGCGTCACGAGTCGGGTGTCACCGGGCGCACCGACTGGATAATTCTGCCGTCCGAGAGAGCGACCATCGAGGTCGGCGCGGAGGTCGGGCAGCAGACGGCGCACCTCAACTTCGAGCGCAACGAAGCCTTCGCGAATGCCGTCTCGAGCTCGTTCGGCGTCCCGCCGACCGCGCTCATCGCATCGAACCAGGAACCGCGCATGTTCACGCAAAGCCTCTATGCGTCGGTGCGCTGGCAATGGCCGTCGTTCGAGGCAGAAGCCGGCGCCCGCGCCGACCGCGAGGACTATGCGGGCTACGGTGCGCACCTGCAGGGAAGCCCGAGGTTCAATGCCCGCTATGATCCGGCGCCTCATTGGCATCTCTATGGCTCCTGGGGCGAGTTTTCGCAGGCCCAGCGCCCCGACGAATGGCGCTCGGAGGAAAATCAGACGGCGCCCGACCCGGCCACTCGGGCGACGCATTTGATCGGCGGCGCTGCTTTCGACGGCGCGGACCGCATTCAGTGGCGACTCGAGGCATACCGCAATCATTGGACCTCGATGAGCCCGTATTTCGACAACAGTCTGAACTCGGTGTCCCTCGTTCCGGAACTGGAGCCCGATCGCGTTCGAATCGCGCCCAACGATGCGGAAACCGCGGGTGTGGAGTTGAGCGCGCACCGATCGATCGGAGCGCACCTCGAGAGCTGGTCGACCTATGCGGTGTCTCGCACGCGAGACGATATTGATGGGGCCGACGTTGCGCGCAGTTGGGACCAAACGCATGCCGCGACCTTGGGGCTCGCTTGGCGCAATCAACAGGATTCGGCATCGCTGATTCTTGGTTGGCACAACGGATGGCCGCGAACCCCGGTCGCGCTGATTGCGGCATCGCCCTCCACGATGCCGGCCTTCCTGCTGGGTGCGCGAAACTCGGGCCGTTGGCCCGACTACGTCAGCGCCGACGTGCGACTCGGCAGAACCTTGGATTTCGCACAGGGGGAATTATCTCTATGGGTCGACGCGACCAACGTCACCAATCACGCCAACGATTGCTGCTCGCAATTCGGCTCGCTCGACCAAACGCCGGGTCAGCCGCTGCTCGAGACCCTGCGGTGGCGGCCCCGCGAAATCAACGTCGGGTTTTCATGGCGCTTGCGTGAGCATTAGCGCCGGCCTCAAATCAAGGCAGCATCGCGCTGACCCAAGGACCCCGGATTTCGGAAGCTGACTCCGAAATCCGGGTTCTCTCACTTCTTCGCAGCCGGCGTGGTCCAAGGCGACCAGGCCGCTCCCGCCGCGGTCGCGGCCGCGTTTTGCACGAACCCCACACAATAGCAATGCGTGCAAATCTCCGTGTCGCCCGGATAGAGCTTGCACCCATTGACCGCATCGTCATTGTCGACTTTATCCTTGTTGGGAATGAAGTTGACGCAGACTTTGCACCGCTTGTCGCCGTTCGGATGGTCCTGAAACTTCAGCGCGGTTCGAACCGCGGCGTTCTGCGTTGCAAACGCGCGCTCGGACAATCCGGCGAGAGGAGCGACCGCGAGCGCCGTGACACCGATCTTGATAACTCTCCGACGGGAATGATTCGCTTGCTCGTCCATTTTGAACCCCCTGATCGTAAGGATCTACTATTCCTGCAGTGCCGAGCGGCTCGCTCATTCGCCGCCTTTGCGCTTCATCGACGAGCGAAATAGACCGGCTGACACGATAATGCCGCCGCCGAACAGAATGACTGGAATCAACAAATAGCCTGCGTTCATCATTTACGCCATACCTCTGCATTAGTATTGTTATCGACTCAAAAACTTCCTCGGATCGGCGCATCTTGAGAAGCCCCGACGCGGATGTGCCACCGGCGACGCTCGCAAGATCACAGCGACGGCACGAGACGCTCGTGAGGTCGCCGGTTCGCCGAATCTAAAGATTCGATCGTGGACTTGCCTACTTGGTCCAGTTCTTGCGATCCAAAAACGCGACCAAGACGGCGAAGCCCCACAGCACGATCAACTCAGTCCAGGCGAGCTTACCCATTCAATTTCTGCCTTTTTGTTGTGATGGATGCCTAAAAATCATAGCAAGAGCGAAACCTCGATCAGGCCGTCCGCTGTGCGTGTCCGCAGATCGAACGGCGCCGGGCTGCGCGCAGCCGCCGATGTTCCGAACAAAGCGCGGCCGACTTGGTGATCCCTTGTGGTCTCCAAGAATCCCGCTCGGGTCTATCGTCGATCAGACGTCATGGCCGAGCCGAATCAATCGGCAAGATCGCAAAGAAACCTGGGCTTCCGATATGAATACTGAGAACTGTCGCTCGCCTACGACAGTGACTCTTGACCGCCGGGTGTAGCAATATTCGCGGATGATCTCGACCACGATCAAACATGCAAGGCTCGCCTGGTGTCTTGGCGCCGGACTGCTGATGGCCGCGCCGGTGCAGGCCGGGCTCGGGCTGGACGCTGCGTCGGTGCGTGCCGATGCCGCTGATCTCGCGGGTACGATCGAATCGGCCGATGCCGCCGATTACTTCATCGCGCAAATCCGCACCGATTCCGGCATGCGGATCCAAGAGTTCTCGAATCGCGCCGGCGTCGTCTTTGCAGTGACTTGGTCGGGGCCTGCGCTGCCGAATCTGCAGCGTCTGCTCGGCGCACATTTTGCCGACTATTCGAGGGCGGTCGCGGCGCTCGATCATCCGGGCCGGCATCGTTCGCTGCGCGTCGCGACGCCGGACCTCGTCGTCGAGATGGGCGGGCACCTGCGCGCCTATGCGGGACGCGCCTACTTGCCGGGCTTGATTCCCCCGGGCGTTTCGACCGCGGAACTGCGCTGATCCGCATGGAATCGATCGGCCCCATGCGCTTCGCAGCTCAAACGGCAACCGCGATTGCCGCAGCCCTCTTAAGCGCCTGCATCGGCGGCAGCGGAGCGACCGCCACCGGCGCCAAGTCCGTGACACCGACGCCGAATACGGTCGCGCTGACCGTCGATACGGGTCCGGCCGCCGCCGCCGGGCAAGTCAACCATGCCTACGTGACCGTCAAGGTCTGCTCCGTCGGCAGCCAGACGCAATGTGCGAGCATCGACCACGTACTGCTCGATACCGGGTCGTCGGGGCTGCGGCTCGTGCGCTCGGTGCTCGCCGCGGGCGGCGTCAGCTTGATTCCCGAAAGCGATGCCCAGGGTCAGACGGTTGAACAGTGCATGACCTTCGGCGGCGGGCAGACCTGGGGTCCGGTGGCGCTCGCGGACCTGAATCTTGCGGGCGAAAACGCCGCCAAGCTGCCGGTGCAGATCATGGACGACACCGGCGCCGGTGCGCCGCCGCCGGCCACCTGTGGGGCGAGCGGCACTCTGATCAACGACGTGGCGGGCTTCGGCGCAAACGGCGTGCTCGGCGTCGGCGTTTTCGCAGAGGATTGCGGCGCGGCCTGTGTCTCGGCAAGTGCGCCGCTGCCGATCTACTACGGCTGCACGAGCGCCGGCGTCTGCACGGCCGAGAATCTTGCGCTCAGCAATCAGGTCACGAATCCGGTTGCCCGGTTCGCGGCCGACAACAACGGCGTCATCGTGAATCTGCCGAATCTGCAAAGCGCCAACGGCGACATCTCGGTGCAGGGGGAACTCGTGTTCGGAATCGCGACCCAGAGCGACAACACGCTGCCCGCGCTCGGACTGACGGTGCTCGGCACCGACACGAATGGCGATTTCACCGCGACCTATAACGGCGGCACCACCGTACTGCCGGCACTCATCGATTCGGGCAGCGACTCGTATGATTTCGACGACCCGACGATCGCGGCTTGCAGCAGCGGGTCCTTCGTCGGTTTCTATTGTCCGGCAGTGGCCCCGATGAGCGTTTTCGCGGTCAATATCGGCGTCGGCGCCAACAGCGCGACGAACACGGTCGACTTCGCGATCGCCGACCCAAATTCGTTCGTCGCCAATGCCGCGGCGTTCGCGGGACTGGCGGGCGGCGGCGGCGCGACGAACTTCATCTGGGGTATGCCGTTTTTCTACGGCCGGCCGGTCTACATCGGGATCGAGCAGCGCGCCGCAGGCCCTTATACGGGTCCCTATTTCGCGTATTGATCGGGCGGGGCCCCGCCGCTCTAACCCTTGCCGCCGAGTTCCTTGGCGATCGCCGCAAAGCCTCGCCCCAGCGCAACGTCGGCCGCCGATACGCCGGCGCCGTTGCGTAGCGCGGAATTCGCGCCGGCCGCGGCCAGCAGGTGACAGACCGCGCCGAAGCCGCCGCGGCTCGCCGCAATCAAGGCCGTGTCGCCCGCGGTGTTTTGCGCGTCGAGTTCCGGCGCGTGGGCGAGCAGTGCGCTCACGAACTCCGCGTGGCCGGTCGCCGCCGCGAGCATCAGCGGCGTATTGCCCGCGCTATCGCGCTCATTGAGATGCGCATTTGTCGCGAGCAGCGGCGCGAGCACCTCAGCGGAGCCTTTGGAGGCGGCCGCATGCAAAACCCCGAGTCCGCGCGCATCCTTGATTTGCGCATTGGCGCCCGCCGTGAGCAAGGCCGTGACGGCATCGCGCGAACCGCCGGCGGCCGCGTACCACAGGGCGGTGCGGTGTTCGCGATCCTCGGCCTCGGTGTGCGCTTGGTGCGCGAGCAGTGAACGGACCAGCGCGCCGTCGCCGCCCGCGGCCGCGATCATCAGCGGCGTGCGGCCGCTCGCGTCGGCCGAATCCGGGTTTGCGCCCGCGTCGAGCAGCAAACCGACGATCTCCGACTGCGGTGCGCGCAGCGCCGCGAGCAGCGGCGTTGCTTCATCCTTGGCATGTGCGTCCGGCGAGACGCCCGACTTCAAGAGCAGGCGAATCAGCGGCAGGTCCTTGTGCGTGACGGCGAGCCACAGCACCGTGTGGCCCTCGTGGTCTGGCGCGGCCGCGTCGGCGCCGTGGGCGAGCAGCACCGCTAGGACTTCCATCGCATGGGCATCGGCCGCGAGGCGCAGCAGCGAATCGCCCTGCGGCAAGCGCAGATTGGCACTGCCGCCGCCGCCGAGCAGTTGCTGGACCGTCGCCGCGTCGTTTCGTGAAACAGCGAGCGCGAGCGCGGGCCAGCCGCGATAGATCTCGCCCGGATGTGCCGCATCGAACTTGCCGGCTGGCCGCGCTGCTTCGCCCGTCACGGCGTTGGCCCGCAAACCCATGCCGCGCAGTTCCATGGCGGAGCCGTCGGCGTCCACCGCGAGCGCGACATCGAGTGCGTTGTAGCCGCGCGCATCGCGCGCTTCGAGCACAGCTCCCGCGGCCTGCAGCACGTGCAGCGCTTGAGTCCGGTTGGCGCGCGCCGCATAGAAGAGCGCCGTGCGTTTCTCGGCGTCGATCGCCTGGGGATTGGCGCCGGCTTTGAGCAGCAAGTCGATCATCGCCGTATCGGGCCGCTCCGCCGCGATCATCAGCGTCGTGGTCCCGACCGCGTCGGCGGCTTGAACGTCGGCGCCGAGTTCGAGCAGCGCCGCGGCGGCGGCGTGCGCGCCGGCGGCAACCGCGTAGGCTAGCGATCCGCGGCCGAATTCGTCGCGGACCGCGACACTCGCCGGTCCGATGCGTCGCAGCGCGTCGGCGTCGTTGTTGCGTGTGCAGGCGATGACCCAGGCGGCGAACAGGCTCGGATCTCCCGCGCCGACCCAGTCTCGCTCGAGCAGCGGATGGCCGGACTTGAGCGCCTCGATCGCGCGCGGGTAACCGCCTTGCGCGGAGCGCTCGAGCCACGCTTGCGCCTCACGGGCTTTGCCGCCGGCGTCGGGCGGCGTGTGCGGGGCGCGCGCGAGCTCTCCCGCGAGCACATAGGCGGCTGCCGCATGGCCGCGCCCGGCCGCGGACTGCAGCAGCGCGCGCGCGCGCGCCGGATCGGCGGCGGTGCCGACGCCGTTCAAGTAGACGAGACCGAGCAGATACTCCGCGTCGGCATTGCCGCCCTGCGCGGCTGCTTGGAGCAGCTCGATCGCCTTGGTGAACTGCAGCGTGCGCAGCGCCGCGCGCGCGGGCTCGAGCGGGTCTTTGCTCGCCGCGTATTTGGCGGGTGCCGCGGCCGCCGACAAGCTCAAGGCGCAGCACAGTGCAGCGACCGATCGGCGCAGATCGAGGGGCTTGCGTCTCATGCGGTTCCAAACTTGGTTTCGACTTCGATGCCGATCGAGCGCAGGAAATCGTTGGGCAGGATGCCGCCGGCGCTGACGATGACCGCGTCGTTGGCGACCTTGAGCTCGCGATCTGCCTGCTTGAGCACGATGGCCTCGGGGCGGATTTCGCGGATCGTGGAGTTCAGCAGCACCTTCAGCTGGCCCTTGGCGCTCGCCTCATCGACGCGCTGGCGATTGCGTTGCTTGGCGCGCTGAAACGCCTCACCGCGATAGGACAGAATCACTTCCGAATCGCCGAGCTCGGCGACGCTCGCCGCGGCCTCGAGCGCGCTGTCGCCGCCGCCGACGACCACGACTCTCTGGCCTCGGTACTGTTCGGGGTCGATGAGCCGGTAAACGACCTTCGGCAGCTCCTCGCCCGGCACGCCGAGTTTGCGCGGCGTACCGCGCCTGCCGATCGCGAGCAGCACCGTCGAGGCGACGTGGCTGCGCGTGCTGGTCTTGACATGAAACGCGCCGTCCTTTTTCTCGATGCTCTCGACACGCTCCTTGTAGCTGATCGAAAGGCCGTTGCTCGCCTGCTGCCAGAACTTCAGCAGCTCCTCCTTCGAGGTATTGCGAAAGTGCACCTTGCCGACGATCGGCAATTCCACGGGTGCGGTCATCACGAGCTTTCCGCGCGGATATTGGAACACGGCGCCGCCCAGCGAATCTTGCTCGATCGTTTCGTAGCGCAGGCCGAGCTTCTTGGCGGCGAGCGAGGCGGCGAGACCCGCGGGTCCCGCACCGATGATCAGCACGTCGATCGCTCCGGCGCGCTTTGCGCCGACTTCGAGACGGCCGCCGCGATCGCCTCGAGCGCTTGCTGGCCTTGCGTCAGCGCGTTCTTGATGAGGCCCATGCCGCCGAGCTCGCCGGCGACGAAGATGCCGGGCACGTTCGACTCGAAGTTCGGTTTGAGCACCGGGATGTCGAGTCCGCGCCGCTCGGTTCCGAACACCAGCGTGATCGCATCGAACGGACAGGCGGTCTTGCAGGCGCCGTGCCCGATGCACTCGCTGGGTCCGATCAGCACCGCCTTGCCGTTGATCAAGCCGAGCACGTCATGGTGCGAGGTTTCGGGGCAGGCTTTGACGCAGGCCCCGCAGCCGAGGCACTTCGCGGCATCGATGATCGGATGCAGCGAGGCAGGCTCCGTCATGCCTGCGGAGACACTTTCTTCCTGCGCCAGCAGGCTGCGCTGATGCAGGCGCCGCTGGCGGCGCAGGTAAATGACCAGCGTGACCACGAGCGGCAGGCCGTAGAGCGCGAGCGACCATGCGTCCATAAGGGGTGAACTCATCGGGTGCGAAACGTGGGCTTCGGAAGGCTAAGCACTAACAATCAATGATTCTGTGAATCCAATCACAGCTCGCGCGCTTACGGAAGTGCCCAAGGTGTCTCCGATCACACACATTATATTTTGTCTTCAGGCACGATTAGACTTCGTTGTGCATTGCGCTGAGCGGCGTTCCATCGCCCGTTCAGCGCGCATTGGCTGCGCATCGGGATGCCAATGCATCCTAAGGAGGATTTGATTGGCGCTTCCGTGGTTTCTCGCAGGCATTTTATTTGCGCTCGCTTGCCTCATTCTGTTGCTGCCGTGGCTGCGTACGATACCGGGCCTCGGATCATTGCCCGTGCTGCCATGGCAGGCGGGGATCGTTGCGCTGCTGACGATCGCGATCGTCGTTGCGCTGTACGCGGCGTATCGGCCCGACGCGGCCGCACCGCGGCCGCGGCTCGAGGCGGCGACCGAATCGATCGGCGCGGCTCCTGACTCAGCCCGTTCGATGAGCTCGCTGATCGGCGCTGCCGATGCGCTGCGCACCGACTCAGGTAGCGCGTCCGCGAGTGCTCCGATGAGCGGCACGCCAAAGGCCAATGCCGGATCGATGAACGCCGCGATTGCATCGCTGCAAGCGCGCCTCGCAAAGGGGGGCGGCAGCGCCGACGATTGGGAACTGCTCGCGAAGTCCTACGATTTTCTGGGCCGGCCCGAGGATGCGAGCAAGGCGCGTGCACGGCAATTGCCGCCCTTGCCGCCGGATCAGGCACAGGCGCCGGGCAATCGCGCGACCGGCGCGGCGACCGGCGCCGCGAGCGGCGCGCCGACGGGCGGCGCAAGCGTGAGCGGCGAGGTCGCGATCGCGCCACAGCTGCGCACCAAGGCCGCCGCGGGCGCAACGCTGTTCATCGTCGCCAAGTCGGTCGACTCGCCGGGCCCGCCGGTCGCGGTGCTGCGCACGACGGTCGGCAGCTGGCCGCTGAAATTCACGCTCGACGACAGCCAATCGATGCTGCCGGGACGCAACCTCTCGAGCCTCGCGCACGTGACCGTCGAGGCGCGGATTTCGCCGAGCGGACAACCGCTGCCGAGCTCCGGTGACTTGCAGGGCTCGAGCGGCGCCATCGACGCATCCGCGCGCGCGCCGCTCAAAATTCTCATCGACCGGGTCGTGCCGTGAATTCGACTGCCGCCAGCCTCGGGTCCGCAGCCGCCAAGCCGAAGCGCGCGACGCCGCGTTTGCACTGGCCGCTCGTGTGGACACTGGTCGTCGCGGGACTGCTGTACTGGGGCTACTACGCCCACCTCGAGCGCTATATCTCGCCGCAGCGGGGCTTGGGCTACTGGCTCGGCATCGTCGGCGGCTCGATGATGGTGCTGCTGCTGGTCTACTCGGCGCGCAAGCGCGCGGCCTGGCTCGCCTGGCTCGGCACGATCCCGGCCTGGTTCGAGATCCACATGACCTTGGGGATAGTCGGCCCGATCCTCGTGCTGTTTCATTCGAACTTCAAGCTCGGAGCGACCAACAGCAATGTCGCGCTCATTTGCATGCTGATCGTGGCCGCGAGCGGGGTCGTCGGCCGCTATATTTATACACGGCTGCATGCGCGCTTGGACGATCATGAGCTGACCCTCGAGCAGCTCAAGGCAGTCGGCGAACGGCTGCGCACTCAATCCTCGTCGATCGCGTTTCTGCCGGGCCTGCTCGATGCGATCGACCGCGCGGAGCGGCGCTGGATCGAGCCCCCGAAGGCGCTCGCGGGCCGGCTGCTGCATTTGGTCACGGGCGCGCTGCGCCTCGCGGTCGCGCGCTGGATCGTGCGCCGTGCGATCAAGCGCGCGGTGCGCGGCAGCGTGCGCTCACCGGACGCCGTGCTCGCACGCCATGCGCAGCGTATCGGCGGAGTCGCTCGCAGCTATGCCGACCGCCGGCTCGAGGCGGGCCGGCGCCGCTCGGAGTACCAACTCTACGCCCAGCTGTTCTCGCTCTGGCACGTGCTGCACATCCCGCTGTTCTTCATGCTGCTGATCGCCGGGATCGCGCACGTGATTGCGGTCAACGTGTACTGACGGGCAACCATGGGGAGCCAGGGATTCAGGCATGCACTTCGAGCGGCGGCTATGACAATCATGACACTTGCGGCCTGCTCGGCTGCCACGGCGGCATCGGTCGAGACCCTGCTGATGCCGGGCAAGGTCACGCAGGCGCACGTCAAGCAGGAGGAGGGCTGCAGCAACTGCCACGACCGCTCGAACGTGCGCACGCAGACCTCGTTGTGCCTCGACTGCCACAAGAAGACCGCGGCCGACATCGCCGAACACAAGGGCTACCACGGCCGCATGCCGAACGCGGGCCTCGGCGAATGCCGCGCCTGCCACACGGAACACAAAGGCCGCGATGCGGATATCGTGCAATTGAACCGCGCGCAATTCGATCATCAGCTGACCGACTTCGAACTCGCGGGCGCGCATCTGGCGCTCGCCTGCGATGCCTGCCACAAGCGGGGCGAGGCTTGGCGCAAGGCGGCCGCGACCTGCGCCCTCTGCCACAAGGCCGATGATGTGCATCGCGGACAGCTCACGAAGCCCTGCGGCGAGTGCCACAGCGACAAGAGCTGGACCGGCGGCAAGTTCGATCATGAGAAGACCGAGTTCAAGCTCACGGGCGCGCATGAGCAGGTCGCCTGCGATGCCTGCCACGTCGAGGGGCACTACAAGCAAACACCGAAGAGCTGCATCGGGTGCCACGCGACCGACGACGAGCACCGCGGATCGCGCGGGCCGGATTGCGCCAAATGCCACACCACCAAGGAATGGAAGACCGCGAAGTACGATCATCTGAAGGAAACCAACTACGCGCTGCTCGGCGTGCATGCGGACATCAATTGCCTCGCCTGCCATCGCAGCGGCAACTACAAGGACAAGATTCCGAAGGACTGCAACGGCTGCCACCGCGCCGACGACACCCACGCAGCGCGCTTCGGCGCCAAATGCGAACAATGCCACGACAGCGAGAAATGGCGGCCGCTGCCCTATGATCATGCGGCGCTCGCGAAGTTTCCGCTCGTGGGCAAGCACGCCAAGACCGACTGCTACGCCTGCCACACGGGCGTGGTCGCGCAGCAGAAGCTCGCCAAGGACTGCGCCGGCTGCCATCGCAGCGAAGACCCGCACGGCGGCAAGTTGAAGGGCGGCTGCGACGCCTGCCATGGCGAGAGCGACTGGCACGCCGAGATCCTCTTCGATCACGATCTCACTGCGTTTCCGCTGCTCGGGCTGCACCGCATCGACAGCTGCGCGCAGTGCCATGCGAACCTTCGATTCACGGGGGCGCCGCTCAAGTGCGTCGAATGTCATGCGCACGACGATGTCCACAAAGGCGGACTCGGCAAGAAGTGCGAGTCCTGCCATTCGCCGAACGGCTGGCCGCTGTGGTCGTTCGATCACGCCAAGGAGGCACATTTCCCGCTGCGGGGCGCGCACGCCAAGCTGCAATGCGCGGCCTGCCACCATGAACCTCCCGGCACGCAAAAAATGTCGCAGCTGTGCGTCTCCTGCCATCGCAAGGACGACCGGCACCTCGGCCAATTCGGCGCGCAGTGCGACCGCTGCCACACCGCGAGCACCTGGAAGGGTGCCCGCGTGCAATAGGCAACCGACCGTGACGCAACGTCAATCAAAATCCTGGTTCGCATTGCTCGCGCTGACGCTTACGCTCGCGTTTGCGTTGCTCGCGCCGGCGGCGCGGGTCGCGGCGGCGCCCGTGGCCGCGCCGCCGATCACCGTGCCGTTCGATCACCTCTCGACGGGATTCGAGCTCGACGGCGTGCACCGCGATTTGCCCTGCGAGGCCTGCCACTTGAACGCGGTCTTCAAGGGAACGCCGCGCGACTGCGGCACCTGCCACATCACGGGCTCCCAGTTCAACGCGACGCCGAAAACCGCGACGCACGTGCCGAGCACCAATCTGTGTGCGGCTTGCCACAACACGATTTCATTCCGTCCCGACGTGCACTTCGACCATACGCAAGTCATGGGCAGCTGCGTGAACTGCCACAACGGCACGCTCGCGCAAGGTGAGGGGCCCACCCATCCGCCGACGAGCCAGAACTG
The DNA here is from genome assembly GCA_963782845.1 of uncultured Gammaproteobacteria bacterium. GTDB lineage: Bacteria > Pseudomonadota > Gammaproteobacteria > Steroidobacterales > Steroidobacteraceae > Bog-1198. The sequence continues at coordinate 70,601 of CAWALM010000014.1, forward strand.
CGAGGCCTGCCACACGGTCGTCAGCTGGAATCCGCCGAAGACGGTCGATCACGCCCAGATCCCGCTCGCGACCGCCGGCTTCTGCATCATTTGCCACAACGGCGTGCAGGCCGCGGGCAAGAACCCCACGCATTTGCTGACCAATCTCGAATGCGGCGATTGCCACCTCACGACGAGCTGGCTCGGTGCGAACTTCGACCACAGCGGCATCGTGACCGGCTGCTATACCTGCCACAACGGCGTCAAGGCGGTCGGCAAGCAGGGCACTCACATGCCGACCTCCAACCTCTGCGAGAACTGCCATACGACCGGCATCGGCACGAAGCTGCCGAGCTGGGCACCCGCGGGATTCGACCACACGCAGATGAGCGTGCAGACCTGCGCGACTTGCCACAGTGGATCCGTCAAGATCACGACCGGCTTCGTCGCGGGCCAGCCGACCAACCACGTGCCGCCGATTCCCTCGGCGATCGACTGCGGCGTGTGCCACGGCAACGTACCGACGGCCGAGACCTGGACGTTGCTCGCGGCCAGCATCGCGACGCTGCATACGGGCTTGCCGGTGAGCAACTGTCTGCTCTGCCATGCGGGGGATACATTCGCGGGCTTGCCGGCGCCTTACACGCCGATGTCCGTCTCCGGAGTCTCGCCGTACAAGGCGACGCCGCTGGCGCCGCCGCACATCCCGATTTTGGCCGGCAGCGACTGCAGCGCCTGCCACGGCGCAGCCTATCAAACCGGCGGCTTCGGCCCGGCGACTGCGATGAGCGCCGCGAAGCACGCGTTCGTGAGCACGACCTGCGACACCTGCCACGACACCGGCAAGGCGTTCTATGTCGGCAGCGGCACGGCGCTGCAGCTGCGGCCCGCCGATCACGTGGCGAGCACCGACCCGCGCATGGCGACCGGCGATTGCTCGGCCTGCCACGAGACCACCGATTGGGTCAGCACCACGCTGCCCGTGGGCCACATGCCGAACCCGGGGAACTTGAGCTGTACCCAGTGCCATGCCTCGGCGCCCGCCGACTACACGGCGTCGACGCTCGCGGCGCTGCCTGCGCTGCATACCGGAGTGACCGGCAACTGCGGCCTCTGCCACGGCAACACGACGACGGCGCTCACCTGGTTCAACGCCTATACGCCGAAGGATGCGATGCTGACGCCGTCGCACATCCCGTATCTTGCGGGCACCGACTGCAGCTCCTGCCATGCTGCAAACTACGTCACCGGCGGCTTCGGTCCGACCAATATGAGCGCGGCCAAGCACGCCTTCGTGCCGACCGCCTGCGACACCTGCCATGAGGCGGGCTCGAGCTTCTATCTCGGCGCATCGACGCCCGCGCTGCAGGTGCGTCCGCCGGATCACCTCGCGAGCAGCAATTCGCAAATGGTGAGCGGCGACTGCTCCGGTTGCCACGAGACCACCGACTGGATCAGCGCCGTGCAGCCCGGCGGGCACATGCCGAACCCCGGCAACCAGGCCTGTGCGGTGTGCCACGTCGGCGATCTCAGCACCTTTGCAGGCTACGCGACGCTGGCGAGCATCGCCGTGCTGCATACCGGCATCACCGCGAACTGCGCGAGCTGCCACGGCGCGACGGCCCAGCTCACCTTCTACAACAACAACGACAATCCGAAGGACGGCGTGCTCTCGCCGCCGCACATCCCGTACCTCTCGGGCACCGACTGCAGTTCCTGTCATGCCGCCAACTACGTGTCGGGCGGCTTCGGACCCACGAACATGAGCGCCGCCAAGCACGCGTTCGTGCCGACCGCCTGCGACACCTGCCACGAGGCGGGCTTGAGCTTCACCATGGGCGCATCGACGCCCGCGCTGCAAGGGCGCCCCGCGGATCACTTGAGCCCGATCGGCACGCCGCAGCAGCAGACCGGCGATTGCTCGGGCTGCCACGAGACGACCGACTGGACCAGCAATGTGATGCCCGCCGGGCATATGCCGAACCCCGCGAATCAGGGCTGCGCGGTCTGCCACACGGCGATCGGCAGCACGGCCGCGAGCTACGCGACGCTCGCGAGCGTCGCGGTGCTCCACACCGGCATCACGAACAACTGCGCGCAATGCCACGGCGACACCACGCAGCTGACGTTCTACAACAACAACGACAACCCGAAGGCGGCCGCGGGCCTCGTGCCGTCGCACATCCCGTACTTGACCGGCAGCGACTGCAGTTCGTGCCACGCGCCGAACTATGTGGTCGGAGGCTTCGGGCCGACCAATATGAGCGCCGCCAAGCACGCCTTCGTGCCGACGACCTGCGATACCTGCCACGATACCGGCGCGAACTTCTATCTCGGCGCATCGACACCCGCGCTGCAGACGCGACCCCCCGGCCACGTCTCGGCACCGAATCCGCCGTCGCAGGCGACCGGCGACTGCTCGCTGTGCCATAACACGACCGTCTGGACGACGCCGACGACGCTGCCGAATGGCCACATGCCGATCCCCGGCACACAAACCTGCACTGTTTGCCACATCGGCGATCTCAGCACGACGGCGGGCTATGCGACGCTCGCGAGCATCCCGGTGCTGCACACGGGGATCACGAGCGGCTGCGCGCAGTGCCACGGCGGCGCGACCGCTTTGACGTTCTACAATAACAACGACAATCCAAAAGCCGCGGCCGGTCTCTCGCCGGCGCATATCCCGGCCTTCAACGGCGAGGACTGCAGCTCCTGCCATGCGCCGAACTACGCGGTCGGCGGCTTCGGTCCGATGAACATGACGCAAGCCACGCACAGCGGCGTCGGTACGACTTGCGACAGCTGCCACGAGGCCGGCCTTTCGTTCTACATGGGCGCCGCGAGTCCGGGTCTGCAAGGCCGGCCGGCCGATCACACCTCGGGAAACATGGTTGCACCGAATGACTGCAGCCTCTGCCATACGACCGCGAACTGGAACAGCACGGTGCTGCCGACGGGCCACATGCCGAATCCCGGCAATCAGGCCTGCGATACCTGCCACACGAGTGCGCCGACCACCTATGTGACGCTCGCGGCCAACTCCGTGCTGCACACGGGCATCAGCGGCGGCTGCGCCCAGTGCCATGGGCTCACCCCTCTGACCTTCTACAACAACAATGACAATCCGAAGTCCGCGGCGCTGACGCCGAGCCATATTCCGCTGCTCGCGGGCACCGACTGCGGCTCCTGCCACACGACGACCACCTATGCGGTCGGCAGCTTTGGCCCGATGAACATGACGCAAGCGACTCACGCGTTCGTCGCAACGACCTGCGATACCTGCCATGAGGCGGGTCTCAGCCTCTACATGGGTGCGGCGAGTCCGGCGCTGCAGGGCCGGCCGGCCGATCACACGGTCGGACAAATGGTTGCGCCCAACGACTGCAGCATCTGCCATACGACGGCCAACTGGAACTCGACGGCGATGCCGGCGGGCCATATGCCGAATCCGGCGAACGATGCCTGCACCGTGTGCCACACGACCGCGCCGGCCGATTATTCGACGATCACGCTTGCGGCGAATGCAGTACTGCACACGGGGATCACGAGCAGCGAGTGCGCGCAGTGCCACGGCGGCACCACGGCCTTGACCTGGTACAACAATTTCACGCCGAAGGATGCGGTGCTCGCGCCTCCGCACATTGCGTTCCTGTCGGGCACCAGCTGCGGCTCCTGCCACACGACGACGACCTACGCGGTTGGCGGCTTCGGACCGATGAACATGACGCAGGCGACTCACGCGTTCGTCGCGACCACGTGCGATAGCTGCCATGAGGCGGGAGTCAGCCTCTATATGGGAGCTGCAAGCCCCGCGCTGCAGGGACGCCCGGCCGACCATACCTCGGGTCAGATGGTCGCGCCGAACGATTGCAGCATCTGCCACACGACGGCGAACTGGAACAGCACCGTGCTGCCCTCGGGTCACATGCCGAATCCGGCCAACGATGCCTGCACCGTGTGCCACACGACCGCGCCGGCCGATTACTCGACGACGACGCTCGCGGCGAATGCGGTCTTGCACACCGGAATCACGAGCGGCTGCATCACCTGTCACGGCGCCCCGAACGCGACGCCGCCGGTGTTCTACCCGAGCTACACGCCGAAGGACGCCGTGCTCTCGCCGGTGCACATCCCGACCTCAACGACGCCTTGCGAGGACTGCCATTCGACGACGGTGTTCACGTCCTTCAGCGGCACGACGATGACCTCGGCGAAGCATACCTCGATGTTCACGGTGATCGGCAGCACCTGCGATGCGTGCCACAACAAGGTGAGCCCGGCCTTGAGCTTCTACGGCGTCACCAATCTGCAAACCCGGCCGAGCGACCACAGTAGCGGCAGCAAGGCGACCAACGACTGCAGCAGTTGCCACAATCCGAAGAATTGGGACGGCGGCGCGGCCAAGCGCGCCACGGTGGCCAAGACCCCCGCTCGCGCAACGATCGCGACCGTCGTCGCAGCCCCGGCGGCGATCGCGGGCGCCGGGTCCGCGAGCAGCGGGGCGCCGGCGCGCGGCACGCGGGCGGCGGCGCTCTCGCACGCCGGCGTGACCGGCAATTGCGCGAGCTGCCATAACGGCGTGCTCGCTGCCGGCAAGGCCGCCGGCCACGTGCAGAGCAACGACACCTGCGAGAACTGTCATACGACGAACGCATGGCTGCCCGCGCGCTTCGATCACGCGGGCATCGCCGCGCACTGCGCAAGCTGCCACAACGGTGCGCTCGCCCCGGGCAAGCCGAGCGGGCACATCCAAACCGTGCTCGACTGCGGCGCCTGCCATAGCACGCTCAACTGGGCCTCGGCGAGCTTCAGCCATGATGCGATCAGCGGCAACTGCCAGAGCTGCCACAACGGCGTCACGGCGACCGCCAAGCAGCTGCGGCACGTCAGCACGATCGCGGACTGCGGCACTTGCCACACCACCTTGAATTGGACGGTGACCGCTGCGCCGGTGCGACTGCGGCCGCTCATTCGGAGCCTGCCCGGCGCGACGAGCGGCCCGACCAAGTGAGCAGCGCGTCGAAGCCTCGCTGGCCGCCGCCGCAGCGCAGGCGTTCGCGCGCGACCGGCACTGCACTCGCGCTGCTTGCTGCGAGCGCATTCCTCGGTTTCCCCGCGATCACGCGGGCCGCGGTGATCCAGACGATGCCCGCGGGACCCTTCGTGCAGGTCGTCGATACCGACGAGCGCGATGATCACGCGGATATTTCCGTGCAGTTCTCCTGTTCGGCGCGCTATCTCGCAAATGCTCCGATCAGCCACGGCAATCACACGGTGATCACGCTGCGCCTGGGACCCGACTGCGGGAGCCTGCTCGGTGCGTTCCTCCCGGAGGTGCCGCTGGTCGGCGGCGGCGGGACGCTCGTGACCGGCGCACGCGTCGATTCGGTCGTTCCCGGCGAGGTGACGCTCGAACTGACCTGGTCGCGCGATCTCGATTTCGTGATGGCGCCGACCGCGAGCGGACTCGGCCTGCGCGTGCGATTGATCGGCACCAACGCGCGCAAGTCGAGTGCATTCGTAGCCGAGGCGGCTGCTCCCGCGGGCTATGCGGTCAACCTCGATTCCTCGCTGAGCGCGATTGCACGCGAGAGCGTCGAGGCCGCCGCGAACGCGCTGCAGACACAGGCCTACGTATCCGAGACCGACGTCGGCGAGCAGCATTGGTACCGGCTGCGCGTGGGGCCGTTCGCGACCCGGCAGGAGGCCGATCGCGTGCTGCAGGCGGCGCTGCCGGCGTATCCGCGCGCCTGGCTCGCGGTCAACGACGAGCAGACCGATCTTGCGGTCGTCGAACACGCCGGCGTTGCGTCCACGGCCGCGAGCGCGCCGACGGACGCGCCGCTGCCCGATACCGAGCGCGCCGCGCTGTTGCACGATGCACGCGCGGCGCTCGAGAAGCATCAGTACCCGGAGGCCGTCGATCGACTGAGCCGGCTGCTGCGCCAGCCGGAATATCCGCAGCGCGCCGACGCCCAGGAACTCATGGGTTTGGTCCGCGAGCGCGCGGGACAATTCGCTCAGGCCAAGGCGGAATACGAGGAATACCTGCGCCGCTACCCGGCGGGTGCCGGCGCGGATCGCGTGCGCGCACGACTGCACGCGCTGCTGACGGCCTCGATCACGCCGAAGACGACCGGCGAATTCGGCGCGCCCGAGAGCAACCACGCGACCATCGCCGGCAGCGCGGCGCTCACATATCAGTTCGAAAAGGACACGACCGTCGCGGCCGGCACGACCACGAGCGCGACCTCGGTCAACGCCGCGCTCATCTACGGAGATCTGCTGTTGCGTGACCGCGGCGAGCGCTATGATTTCACGGCGCGCATCGACGCGGGCTACACCCAAAACATCGTGAACACGTTCGGCGGCAGCCAGGACCGCACGACCGCGGCGTACGTGGAGCTCACCGACCGGTTGCTGGGGCTCACGGGCCGAGTCGGGCGCCAGTCGCTCGCGAGCCAGGGTGTCATCGGATTGTTCGACGGCGTATTCGTCGGCTACCAGCTCAATCCGAAATGGTCCTTGAGCGCCGCCGCGGGGCTTCCCGCCTATACGAGCTATTCGGCGTTCTCGACGCAGACCAAGTTCGGCACGCTGACCGCGGAATTTGATCCGATGCACCAGGCGTGGGTGTTCGACGCCTATCTATTCGACGAGACCGACCAGAACTCGACCGACCGGCGATCGATCGGGCTGCAGACGCGCTATTCGGCTTCCGGGCGTACCGCCGTCGTGCTGGTCGACTACGACATCGCGTTCCAGCAGTTGAACTCGGCGACCGTGATCGGCAACGCCAAGGTCGGCGACCACTGGGTCATGGGATTCGACGCGGATCACCGGCGCAGTCCGCTGCTGCAGCTCAGCAACGCGTTGATCGGACAGATCCGCGACCGATTTGACGATGCTAGAGAGCGAATTCACGCCCTCGCAGATCAAGCAGCTCGCGCTCGACCGAACCGCGACCAGCAACAGCTACGCGGTTTCGGCGACCCGGCCGCTCGGTGAGCGCTGGCAGTTCATGATCGATCTCGCGGCGCTCGAGCTCAGCGGCACGCCCGCCTCGGGCGGCGTCGCCGCGACGCCCTCGACGGGGCTCGACAAGAGCGCGACCGTGCAGATCACGGGCTCGAGTTTGATGCAATCGAGCGATCTCCATATCTTCGGGCTGCGCTACGACAACGATGCGCCGATCTCGAGCAGCACGACGCTCTCGTGGGACGCGCGCTTCGTCGTGCATGGCGCGTGGCGGCTCGGTCCGCGCCTGAGCGTCGAACGGCTCAGCGATCCGGCGCTCGGCGGCACCCAAATGCTGTACCTGCCGCAGATTCGCGGCGACTGGACCGGCCGAAAATCGGTGTTCGAGCTCACCGCGGGCTACCAATTGCAGTTGCAGCAGGCGCTGCAACAGCAGCAATCCGTGACCGGCCAGCCACAATCGGGTGCGCTCGATCAGCGCTCTCTGTATATTTCGGCGACGTACCGGCTGCGATTCTAGGAATGCATGACCCTTCGCGGAGCTTTGTTGACGGCGCTGATTGCCTTGCCGGCGTGCACCGGCACGCCGCGCACACCTTCACAGGAGATACTCGACGAGCAGAGCGGCAACACGCTGCTCGTCGTCAAGCAGCCGCTCATATTCGCGCGCGAGCGCAGCGATGTCGCGGCTCACGCGCGCGACTACGCGACGCTCGTGGCCGTCGAAGTGGACGCATCCGGTACCTACCATGACTACCTGCTGCTGTATCGCTGGTCGACCGTCGACAAGCGCATGGCGCCGCCGCCCGAGCCGACCGCGGCGAATCTACGCATCCTCGCCGATGGCCGGATCATCGACCTGACGCCGCTCGAACGCGTGCCGGTCGGAACTTCGCGCCGGCATCTCATGCACGTTCCAGCGCACGGCGACGTCGCGATCCGCGCCTACGCCGTCGACGCTGCGACCTTGGCATTCATCGCGGCGAGCCGCGAATTGAGCGTGCAGCTGCCGCAGGAGCCGCTGCCGACGCCCTTCGGACTCTGGGAGGACGGGCGCAGGGCGCTCGCGCAATTTTCGTCCGTCGCGGGATCGCAGTGAGCGACGCGTGGTCGGATTGGCTGCTGCACCGTCGCCACGCCGACGATGCGGCCTATGCGGCGGTCGTGCGGACCTCGGTCGAACGCATCGCGGACCGTGTCTTGGACGCAGCAGGGCTCGCGCCCGGCATGACGCTCGCCGATCTGGGATCAGGCGAGGGCCTCGTCGCGTTTCGCGCGATCGAGCGCATCGGCGCGTCGCTGCAGGTCATTTTGACCGACGTTTCGCGGCCCATGCTCGCGCACGCCGAAGACCTCGCGCGCCAGCGCCGCCTCGAGCATCAATGCCGATTCGTCGAATGCGCCGCCGACGCGCTTCAAGGCATCGACGACGCCTCGGTCGATGCCGTGAGCTCGCGAGCGGTGCTTGCCTACGTCGCCGACAAGGGCCGCGCGCTGCGCGAATGCTTCCGGATCTTGAAGCCGGGCGGCCGCATCTCGGCCGCCGAGCCGATTTTGCAGGACGAGGCATTCTACGTTCGGGCGCTGCGCGCGCGCCTCGATGCGCTTGCACCGGGGAGCGACGATCGCTTCTTGCGCTTGTTGCATCGCTGGAAGTCGGCGCAGTTCCCCGACACCGCGGAGGCCTGCGCCAAGAGTCCGATCGTCAACTACTCCGAACGCGACTTGCTGAACCTCGCTCGGGCCGCGGGCTTCGCCGAGATCCATCTCGAGCTGCATCTCGATGTGATGCCGTCTCTGGTGACGACCTGGGAGGTGTTTCTCGGCACTTCCCCGCATCCCTGGGCGCCGTCGCTCGCGACGATCATGGCCGAGCAATTTTCGCCCGACGATCGGCAATTCTTCGAGACCATGGTTCGGCCGACCGTTGAATCGGGCAACAACCCGGTCGTCGACCGGGTCGCCTACCTGAACGCGATCAAGCCGTCGGCGCGCTCGTCTCGGTGGCCTCCTTGAGCGCTGCCGCGGCGGCGGTGAGGCAGCCGCGCCAGCGGCGGCAGGCTGCGCCGATTCTGTAGCAGCGATGCGCGAAGTCGGATAAAATGTCATTGCAATGAATAACTTACGTCGCCACATCGATCGCCGCCTCAGCGTCGCGCCGATGATGGATTGGACCGACCGGCACTGCCGCTATCTGCATCGGCTATTTGCGCCGCATGCCCTGCTCTATACGGAGATGATCGTCGCGGCCGCGATCGTGCGCGGCGATGCGGCGCGCCTGCTCAGCCTGGATATGGCCGAGTATCCGGTTGCGCTGCAGCTGGGTGGCAGCGATCCCGTGGAACTCGCGGCAGCGGCGCGGATCGGCGCCGCGTCCGGCTACGCCGAGATCAATCTGAACGTCGGCTGCCCGAGCGATCGGGTCCACAGCGGCTCATTCGGAGCCTGTTTGATGCTGCGCCCGCGGTTGGTCGCCGAATGCGTCGCACGAATTCGCGAGTGCGTGTCGGTACCAGTCACCGTCAAGTGTCGGATTGGAATCGATGCGCGCGATGACTATGAGTTTTTTGCAGAATTCGTGGATGTGGTCGCGGCGGCAGGCATCGACGCGCTGATCGTGCACGCGCGCGCGGCGATTTTGGGTGGGCTCTCGCCAAAGGAAAACCGCGAGATCCCGCCGCTCAAATACGACTATGTACACCGCCTCAAGCGCGAGCGCCCGGGGTTGCCCATCGTGCTCAACGGCGGGCTCGTCGATTTGCCCTCGATGCTCGTGCACTGCGCGCCGGCCGCGCCGGCCGCCGGTGCGACGCCCGGCGGGCGCCTCGACGGCGTGATGGTCGGCCGTGCGGCCTACCATCGGCCGCGATTGCTCGCGGAACTCGAAACCGCGCTGATCGATCCCGCCTGGAGCGCACCGAACGCCGAAGAAATCATCGAATGCATGGTGGCCTATGCGCGCGCCCAGGCCGCCGGCGGCGTGCGTTTGCATTCGATTACCCGCCATATGCATGGCTTGGTTGCGGGACAAGAGGGTGCAAGGGCGTGGCGCCGATTTCTATCGGATCTCGCCGCACGGCCGGATGCCGTGCCCGAATCGCTGTATTCCGGCTTGCCGATCTTGCGGCTGCGACAGGCGGCCTAGGTGCAGGCCCCGAAGCGGCTGCGCGCCGCGCCAGGATAAGTATAATCGGGCATGGCCATGGGGAAGGAAATCGAAGTTGCGATCTTGTTTGCCGACGTCGTCGGCAGCACCAAGCTGTACGAACAGCTCGGCGATCTGCGCGCGCGCGACATGGTGGGCGTCTGCATCGAGGTCATGCGAGCGGCCACCGAGCAAAACCATGGGACCGTCATCAAGACCATGGGCGATGAGGTCATGGCGACCTTCCCGACGGCCGACGATGCGCTCAATGCCGGGGCCCAGATGCAAAAGGAGATTTCCACCCACCCCGTATTGAAGGTCGACGACCATACCGTGGCAATTCGTATCGGCTGCAATTTCGGTCCCGTGGTCGTCGAGAATCGGGACATTTTCGGCTCGGCCGTTCATACCGCGAATCGCATGACGAGCCAGGCCAAGGCGGGGCAAATCATGACGACCGAGAGCCTCGTCGAGCAGCTCTCGAGCGAATGGCGCGCATCGGTTCGCCAGATCGACATCGCGACGCTCAAGGGCCGCAGCAACGAAGTCGCGCTGTTCGAGGTGCTGTGGCAGCCCGAGGAAACCACGAGCATGGTGCCGACGATTCCGGCGCGAAACCGCGGCACGAAGCAGCTGCGCCTGCGCCTGCGCTATCAGGGCCAGGAACTGTTCGTCGATGAGTCGCGCGCGAACGTCAACATCGGCCGCGCCGAAGAGAACGACCTCGTGATCAAGGGGAATCTGATCTCGCGGCTGCACGCGCGCGTCGAGGTCAGCCGCAACAAGTTCATGCTGATCGATCAGAGCACGAACGGCACGTTCGTACTGGGCAAGGACGGGGAAGAGGCGTTCGTGCGACGCGATTCGATGCAGATACGCGGCGAAGGGCTGATCGGCCTCGGCAAGGCGCCCGACAGCAACTCCTCACAAGTCATTCGCTACACCTGCGAGGAATGACTCGGCGCCGGCGGCGCCGCGTTCGCGACGGCGCTATCCGCTGTGGACGCGCCGCAGCGCGAGCTTCAATTCGGTCTTGAGCGCCTGGGGTACGCGTTCGCCGAATTCGTCCAGATAGGCGCCGATGCCTGCGAACTCCTCTTTCCAGGAGTCCGGATTGACCGCGAGCAACTCGTTGAGTGCGCCGGGCGCGAGCGGCAGCCCCTCGGTATCGAGGTCATTCGCGCCCGGCAGCATGCCGATCGGCGTTTCGCGCGCGCCGCCCTTGCCGGTGCAGCGCTCGACGATCCAGCGCAGCACCCGCAGGTTTTCGCCGAATCCGGGCCAGAGGAATTTGCCTGCCGCATCCTGGCGGAACCAGTTGACGTGAAATATCTGCGGCGGCGCCTCGAGCTTCGCGCCGACGTCGATCCAATGCGCCCAGTAATCGCCGAAGTGGTAGCCCGCAAACGGCTTCATGGCCATCGGGTCGCGGCGCACGATGCCGACCGCGCCGGTTGCGGCCGCCGTCGTTTCGGAAGCGACGCCCGCACCGATGAGCACGCCGTGCACCCAGCTCCTCGCCTGATAGACGAGCGGAGCGAGCGTGCGGCGCCGGCCGCCGAACACGATCGCCGAGATCGGCACGCCGCCCGGCGCATCGGCAAGCTTGGAGTACGCCGGATTCTGGTGCGCCGCGACCGTGAAGCGTGAATTTGGGTGAGCGGCGGGACCGTTGGCCGGGTCAAAGGGCCGTCCTTGCCAGTCGATCGTGGGCTTGCCTTCGGTGAGGCCTTCCCACCAGGGTTCATTGTCGGCGGTCAGCGCGACATTCGTGAAAATCGTATCGCGGCGAATCGTTTCGTAGGCATTGCGGTTGGTATTGAAGTTCGTGCCGGGTGCGACGCCGAAGTATCCGGATTCCGGATTGATCGCGTAGAGGCGACCATCCTTGCCGGGGTGCAGCCAGGCGATATCATCGCCCACGGTCCAAATTTTCCAGCCGCTGTAGGTGGGCGGCGGTACCAGCATCGCAAGATTCGTCTTGCCGCAGGCCGACGGGAACGCGCATGCGACGTAGTGAATCGCGCCTTGCGGGTTTTGAATGCCGACGATCAGCATGTGCTCGGCGAGCCAGCCCTCGGTGCGCGCCTGCCAGCTCGCGATGCGCAATGCATGGCATTTCTTGCCGAGCAGCGCATTGCCGCCGTAGCCGGACCCGAAACTCTTGATCGACAGTTCTTCGGGAAAATGCATGATGAAGCGGCGCTCGGGATTCAAGTCGCCGGTCGAGTGCAGGCCTTTGACGAAGCGGCCGTCGCGCCCGATGCGCTCGAGCGCCGCGCGGCCCATGCGCGTCATGAGCTTCATGTTGAGAACGACGTAGGCGCTGTCGGTGATTTCGACGCCGCAGCGTGAGAACGGCGAATCGATCGGCCCCATGCAGTACGGCACGACATACAGCGTGCGTCCCTTCATGCAGCCGCGAAACAAGTCGTCCATCTGACGATGTGCCTGGGCAGGCGCTATCCAGTGATTGTTGGGTCCGGCGTCCTCGCGTTGCTTCGTGCAGACGAAGGTCACGTGCTCGACGCGCGCGACATCGGACGGGTCGGAGCGATACAGGTGGCAGCCCGGAAAGCTGCCTTGGTTGAGCGGCAGAAATTCCTTGGACTCGACCATTTGGCGCTGCAGCGATAGGTATTCGGCATCGCTGCCGTCGCACCAATAGACGCTGTCTGGTAGGGTGAGTTGCGCGACTTCACCGACCCAGGCTGCGACTTCGCGATTCAGAGACGCCAGTGTGCGCAGGTGTTGTGGGGCCGTGGCCATTGGAATCCTTCGCGAATGGGCATGATTGGGATAAAGGATGACAGAAGCGCGCAGGCGTCGCTACTGGTGTTCGTCGATTTATGCGCCGCAGGATCGGTGCTGATTGGCCACTCTAAAATGCCGTTTCAGTATACGAATCCCGAAGCTACTGATTAAAATGGACTTGTCTGTCAAATGCGGTTTGTCAAAAAGCGCGCCGCAATGCGGCGCCGCGGCGCGGTCGCGTGGCTGACGGCGGCGCTGATGGCGAGCACGCCGGCGCTCGCTCAATCGAACCTCGGCGCGACGAGGAAGCCGCGCAGGCGGCCGCGCCGCTCACGATGACGACGACCGCCGAACTCGTCAAGCACCACCGTCACGAACGGCAAAGTCCGTGTCGAGCTGCTGCCCGCGGACCGGCTCGTCGGCGGCGACGAGGTCATCTATACGCTCGAGGTACGCAATAGCGGCGCGGTAAGCGTCGAACGCTATGCGTTCACGAGCCCGATTCCGGCACACATGAGCTACGTCGCCAATACGGCGGTCGCGCCCGGTGCCGACATCACCTATTCGGTCGACGGCGGCCGCAACTTCGATGCTCCCGAGAACCTCACCGTTCATGGCGCCGACGGCAAACAGCGGCCGGCCATGGCCGCGGATTACACCCACATTCGCTGGGTTTTGAGAAATCGCTTGAAGGCAGGCTCAATGGCGCTCGCGCGCTTTCGCGCAGTCGTCATAAGCTAGCCGCAGCGATGGTCACCCAATCCGATGCATAGCGACTACCGGGAATTGTTCGGTGCCGACGGGCCGCTCGCGCGAGCGCTTCCCGGCTATGCCTATCGGCCCGAACAGGCGGCGATGGCGCAGGCGGTGGGCGCTGCGCTCGCGCGCCTCGAGCCGCTGATCGTCGAGGCCGGCACGGGTACCGGCAAGACCTTCGCCTATCTCGTGCCGGCGCTGCTCTCGGGCCGCAGCGTGATCATCTCGACGGGAACCCGGACACTGCAGGACCAGTTGTTTCGCCGCGATGTGCCGCTGCTCGCGCAGGCGCTCGGCATGCCGGTCAAGTTCGCGCTGCTCAAAGGGCGCTGCGAACTACCTCTGCCGCCATCGCCTCGAGCTCGCGACCCAGCAAGGCGCGTTGCTGCCGCGCGAGCGCGGGCAGACGCGCCTCCTCGCGCGCGTCACGCGCTGGGCCGCGAGCGACCAAGAGCGGCGACCTCGCGGAACTCACCGATTTGCCCGAGCAGTCGCCGATCTGGGCCAGCATCACCTCGACGCGCGAGAACTGTCTCGGCCAGGAATGCCCGCAATTCTCCCGCTGCCATGTGCTTGATGCGCGCCGCGCGGCCCAGGCCGCCGACGTCGTCGTCGTCAATCACCATCTGTTGCTCGCGGATCTTGCGCTCAAGGACGAAGGCTTCGGCGATCTGCTGCCGGGCGCCGAAGCCGTGATCCTCGACGAGGCGCACCAGGTGCCGGACATTGCCGCGCAATTCTTTCGGAAGCAGTGGTCGGTGCGCCAGGTGCAGATCCTGCTGCGTGACATCGCGAGCGAGAACTGCGCGCCGCCGCGGTTCGCTCGCCGGCGCTTGCCGGGGCGCTCGAGGACCTCGAGGCGCAGTTCGACTGCGCTGCGGGTTCTGCTCGGCGGGGGACCCGCGCGGCGCGACTGGGCGCAATTGCCGGATGCGTTTCTCGATCTGCTCGCCGACATCGAAACCGCGTTGCAAGCGATCGGCAACGCAGCTCGAGGACCTCGGCGCCGGCGCCGGTACGGCGAATTGCGCGCGGCGCGCCGCGACCCTCGCCGCGGCGCTCGCGACGCTGCGCGCGACCAGCGACGACGACGGTTTGCGCTGGGTCGAGACGAACTCAAGCGGTCTCGCTGCTGCAATTCACGCCGTTCGAGGTCGCGGCGCGCCTGCGCGCATACGTCGAGTCGCGGCCCTGCGCCTGGGTATTCACCTCGGCGACGCTCGCGATCGGCGCCGACTTCTCGCACTTCGCGGCGCGCATCGGCCTGCCCGATGCACGCACGCTCAGGATCGAAAGTCCGTTCGACTACCGCGACCAAGCCCTGATTTACCTGCCGCCGGGCATGCCGCAGCCGCAGGATCCGGCCTACGCCGCCGCCTTCATCGATGCCTGCGCGCCGCTGCTCGAGAGCAGCGGCGGGCGCGCCTTCCTGCTCTACACGAGCTATCGCGCCTTGAATGAAGGCGTGATAGCGCTGCAGCGGCGCTTTCCCGGAGCCGCCGTTTCCGGTGCTGGTCCAGGGCCAGGCGCCGCGCGAAGCCTTGCTCACGCAGTTTCGCGCGCTCGGTAACGCGGTGTTGCTCGCCACGGGGAGCTTTTGGGAGGGCGTCGACGTCAAGGGCGATGCGCTCTCGATCGTCGCGATCGACAAGCTGCCGTTTGCGGCGCCGGACGATCCGCTGCTCGCCGCAAGGCTCGAGGGGATTCGCCGCCGCGGCGGCAATCCATTCGTCGAGTATCAGCTGCCGCAGGCCGTGCTCGCGCTCAAGCAGGGCGTCGGGTCGATTGATCCGCGATTTCGACGATTTCGGCGTGATCCTGATCGGCGATCCGCGCTTGAAGACGAAGAGCTATGGGCGCGCCTTCCTCGACTCGCTTGCCGCCGAGCCCGGTCGTCACTGACGGCGCGGTCGCGGCGCAATTCCTCGCGCAAGCGCCTCGCGGCGCTGCAGACGGCCGCACCGGCGGCGTCGGGCACGGCCTGAATGCGCGTTCTCGCGCTCGATGCGGCGACGGAGGCCTGTTCGGTCGCGCTGCTCGATGGCGACCGGCTGTACTCGCGCCACGAGGAATTCGGCAAGAGCCACGCCGACCGCCTGCTCGCGATGGTCGACGAGGTGCTCGCCGAGGCGGCGCTCGGCTTGAGCGCGCTTGACGGCATCGCACCTGCATCGGACCCGGCGCATTCACGGGCGTGCGCATCACGGTCGCGGTCGCGCAGGGGCTCGGCTTCGGCGCGACGTTGCCGATCGTGCCGGTCTCGACGCTCGAAACGCTCGCGCTGCAGCTGCTGCTGGCAATCCCGGATACACCGCGCGTACTCGCATGCCTCGATGCGCGCATGGGCGAGGTCTACTGGGGGTGCTACGCGGCTGATCCAGTGCGCGGCGTTCGCGACCACGGCGGCTGCGCGAGTCAGCGCACCGGATCAGGTGAGCCTCGCGGAGGGTGCGCCGCATCGGGGCATCGGCCGTGGCTTTTCGGCCTATCCGGCGCTCAGCGAATTGCCGGGCCTCAATATCGGTGACGCGGATCGCCTCGCGCTGCCCTCGGCGCCGGCGCTCGCGCGCCTTGGCGCCCTGCGCTTGCTGGCGGGGGAGGCGCGCGATCCCGAGGATTTCGCGCCGCTGTACCTGCGCGATCGCGTGGCGCTCACCGAAGCGGAGCGCGCGCTCAAGTGAGCGGATTAAGTTCATCGAGAATGCCCTTGAACTCTTCGCGGCTGCGCGTCACATCACTGTCACACGCCGACGTTGTAATAGCGGGCTTGCAGAATCAATGAACTACGGGACGAAATGACCGCAAAGCGCATTCTCATCGTCGAAGACGAAAAGGCGATTCGCGACATGATCGCGTTCGGTTTGCGGCGTGCCGGCTACGATGTTCGGGAGGCCGAGGACTGCCGCGAGGCGCGCGCGCGCATCGTCGACGTGAGGCCCGATCTGATGCTCGTCGACTGGATGCTGCCGGACATGAGCGGTCTCGAGCTGACGCGCGCGCTCAAGCGCTCCAAGGACACCGAGGAGATTCCGGTGATCATGCTGACCGCGCGCGCCGAGGAGCAGGACAAGGTCGGCGGGCTCGAGGGCGGCGCCGACGACTACATCACGAAGCCGTTCTCGCCGCGTGAACTGCTCGCACGAATCCAGGCGGTGCTGCGCCGCTCGGCGCCGGCCGGCGGCACCGACATAGTCGAGGTCGAGGGCCTTAAGATCGACGATTCGAGCCATCGGGTGAGCGCCGGCGAGCGGGAGATCTCCTTGGGTCCCACCGAATACCGGCTGCTGCACTTTTTCATGACGCACCCCGAGCGGGTCTTTACGCGCGGCCAGCTGCTTGACCGCGTGTGGGGCGGCAACACGTATGTCGAGGAGCGCACCGTGGACGTCCATATCCGAAGGCTGCGCAAAGCGCTGGAACCTTATCTGCTGGAGAAATTGGTGCAAACCGTGCGCGGCGCCGGCTATCGCTTCTCCACGCGAGATGCGTAGCACGTTCTATTCTTTTTCGGGGCCACGGCGATAGACTAGCCTATGGCAGCGATGTGGACCTTTGCGCTCGCGCGGCTGGCGGGCATCCTCTTGGCAGGCGTGCTGGTCGGCGTGATCGTGACGCCGGTTTGGCTTTGGGTACTGGGAGCTGCCTGCCTCTATCTTGCCTGGCAGTTGCTGAACCTCTATCGGTTGGACCGGTGGCTGCGCCTGCGGTCGCAAATCGACCCGCCGTCGATCGGCGGGATTTGGGGCGACATTATTTCCCAGATCATCCGGCTGCACCGGCGCAAGCAGTACCACAAACAGCGCCTCGTGCAGCTGTTCCGCGAACTGCGCCGCTCGACCGCGGCGCTGCCGGACGGGGTGATCATCCTGAGCGCGCAGAGCGAGATCGTCTGGTTCAACCGCCAGGCCGCGCGGCTGCTCGGCCTCAAGCGTCCCATCGATCTCGGCCTGCGCGTCGACAATCTGATCCGCACGCCCGAATTCATTCATTACCTGCATGGCGAGGATTTCGCGCTGCCCTTGATCATTCGCCCGCCGGTGCAGCTCGACCTGTATCTGGCGCTGCAGCTCGTGCCTTATGGCGCGGGACAGTCCTTGCTGCTGGTGCGCGACGTGACCCGTCAGATGCGCCTCGAGGCGATGCGCAAGGATTTCGTCGCCAATGCCTCGCACGAGCTGCGCACGCCGCTGACGGTGATATCCGGCTACCTCGATACGCTCGCCGACGACCCCGCGATCGACCACACCTGGGCGGGGCCGATTCGCGACATGCGCGCCCAGGCGCAGCGCATGAACGCGATTATCGCGGATTTGTTGGAACTTTCGCGCCTCGAGGCCTCCGACGGCGACGCGCCGCGCGAGATCGTCGATGTGCCGCGCATGCTCGAGCGCATGTACCGCGATGCGCTCGCGCGCACCGACCGGCCGCGCGAGGTGCTGCTCGACGTCGAAACGCCGAACGGCCTCTATGGCGCCACCCACGAAATCGAGTCCGCATTCACCAATTTGCTCGTCAACGGGCTCAAATACACGCTCCCGGACGGCATCGTGCGCATGCGCTGGTGGAGCGACGAGGACGGGGCCCACTTTTCAGTCATCGACAGCGGCATCGGCATTCCGGCCGAGCACATTCCGAGGCTCACCGAGCGCTTCTACCGCGTCGATGCGGGCCGCTCCCGCGGTCACGGCGGCTCCGGGCTCGGGCTCGCGATCGTCAAGCATGCGTTGCAGCGCCATGACGGCTGGCTCGACGTGCAGAGCGTCGAGGGCAAGGGCAGCACATTCACCTGCCACTTCCCGCCGCAGCGAGTCTGGAGGCCGGTGGCGCGCGCGACGGCGAGCGGCTGAACCGCCGCCGATTCCCGGTGTCTCATCACAAATATCACCCAATCTGTTGACGGCTGCGGCAATCGGATGTAAACGAACGCGAGATTCGCGTGCTTCAGTGTTTGATTTTCATAGGTAGCAGTCATGGAAACGGCAGACCTCAGCCACCACATTTCCAAGCGGTTCAACGAGGACCTGGAAAAGGTGCGCAACCAAGTGTTGCAAATGGGCGGCTTCGTCGAGCAGCAGCTGCACAAGGCGATCACCGCGCTCGTCGAGGGCGACAGCCGGCTCGGCGAGTCGGTCGCGACCGACGACTACAAGGTCAACGGCATGGAGGTTTCGATCGACGAGGAGTGCAGCCGCATCCTCGCGCTGCGGGCTCCGGCGGCCGGCGACCTGCGGGTCATCGTCGCGATCATCAAGACGATCACGGACCTCGAGCGCATCGGCGACGAGGGCGAGAAGATCGGCTATATCGCCTCGCGGCTCGCGACCATGGAGCGCCCCGCCGACAAGTACCGCGAGGTCAAGCACTTGGGACGCCAGGTCGCGCAGATGGTGCACGACGCGCTCGACGCGTTTGCCCGCATGGATTCGCAGGCGGCGCTCAAAACCGCGCAAGAAGACCGCATGGTCGACGAGGAATACGAATCGATCCAGCGGCAATGCATGACCTTCATGATGGAAGATCCCCGCACGATCCGGCGCGCGCTCGAAATCATGTGGATCGTGCGCGCGCTCGAGCGCATCGGCGATCATGCGAAGAACATCTGCGAATACGTGATCTACATGGTGCACGGCAAGGATATCCGCCACACCTCGCTCGAGGACGTCGCCAAGCAGATCGACCAGGCCCAAGCGCTGACGCGGCGATGATTTCCACGCGACTTGCGAACCTGCTGGGCTTCTGCGCCTGCGTGGGACTGACCGGGTTTGCGCTGTTCGCGCAGTACGTGATGCGCCTCGAGCCCTGTCCGCTCTGCATCTTTCAGCGCATTGGGATCATCGTGATCGGTGTGCTGTTCGGTCTTGCCGCGATCCAGGGACCGAAGGCCTGGGGCCGAACCGTCTATGCGATTCTGATCGCGCTCGCCGCGCTCGCGACCATGGGCGTCAGCGTGCGCCATCTGTACATTCAAAGCCTGCCGCCCGGCAGCGTCGCCTCCTGCGGCGCATCGCTCGACGTCATGATGCGGTTCTTTTCGCTCCACGAGGTCATCAGCAAAGTGCTGACCGGATCCGGGGAATGCGCCAAGGTCGATTGGCGCCTGCTGGGGCTTTCGATGCCGGCCTGGGTTCTGATCGCGGCGCTCGGCTTAGGAAGCTACGCGGTCTGGGCCAATATGCGCAAGCCGGCGCCGATCTTGCGATTCTGATGTCGGATACGCTCGAGCTGACCCGACAACTGGTTTCGCGACCCTCGGTGAGCCCCACGGACGGCGGCTGCCAGGCGCTCCTCATCGAGCGGCTCCGTGCCGTCGGCTTCGACGTCGAACCGCTCAAGTTCGGGCCGGTCGACAATTTCTGGGCCAAGCGCGGCCGCGACGGGCCGGTGTTCTGCTTTGCGGGCCACACCGACGTCGTGCCGACCGGGCCGCTCGAGGACTGGCGTACCGATCCGTTCACGCCCGTCATCGAGGACGGCATGCTCTACGGCCGCGGCGCCGCCGACATGAAGAGCGGCTTGGCGGCGATGGTGACCGCGACCGAGGCGTTCGTCGGCGCGCATCCCGCGCACCGCGGTTCGATCGCGTTCTTGATCACGAGCGACGAGGAAGGGCCGTCGGTCGACGGCACGCGCCGGGTCGTCGAGTGGCTGCGCTCGCGCGAGCAGGCGATCGACTGGTGTTTGATCGGCGAGCCGTCGAGCGAAAAGCAGCTCGGCGACACGATCAAGATCGGGCGGCGCGGCAGCTTGAGCGGGCGCCTCACGGTGCACGGCATCCAGGGCCATATCGCCTATCCGCAGACCGCGGACAATCCGATCCACGCGCTCGCTCCGGCGCTCGCCGAATTGACCTCGCGGACCTGGGATCGAGGCAACTCGCATTTTCAGCCGACGAGCTTCCAGGTCTCGAACTTGTCGGCCGGCACCGGCGCGCCGAACGTGATACCGGGCGAGTTGAAAGCGCGTTTCAACATCCGTTTCTCGACCGAACAGACGATCGAGAGCTTGAAGGAGACCGTCGAATCGCTGCTCACGCGGCATCGGGTCAACTACACGCTCGAATGGTTCATTTCCGGTTATCCGTTTCTGACCGAACCCGGGGCGCTCTCGGATGCGGCGGTGCGCGCGGTGCGCGAACAGTTGCAGCTCGTGCCGAGCCTATCGACGACCGGCGGCACCTCGGACGGGCGGTTCATCGCGCCGATGGGCGCGCAGGTCATCGAGCTCGGCGTCGTCAACGATACGATCCACAAGGTCAACGAATGCGTACGCATCGTGGATCTCGACCGCCTGCATGCGATATACCGCCGCACGCTCGAGTTGCTGCTCGCGACTTGAACGCGGCGCAGCTGCCATGAGTGGGGCGCGCCCACCATGAACGCGCTCGACGCGCCCGGCGCGGCGGCGGACGTGGTCTCGGCGCCGGTCTCCTCGACGCCGACCGAAGCGGTCGTGGCGCTGCTCGCCGAGCACTACGGGCTGCACGCCGCGATCCGCCGGCTGCCGAGCGAGCGCGACGAGAATTTTCATTTGCTGTCCGACGGCGGCGACTACCTGCTGAAAATCAGCAATGCCGCCGAGCTGCGCGAGGTCACCGATTTTCAAACCGGCGCGATGCTGCATCTCGCGCGCGCAGACCCCGCGCTGCCGCTGCCGCGATTGATGGCGGCGCGCGACGGCGGCGTCTCGGTCGAGGTACGCACGGCGAGCGAGCCGCCGCGCGTGATGCGGCTGCAGACCTACCTGCCGGGCACACCGCTGCACGGCGCCGCGCGTTCGGCGGCCCAGTGCGGCAATCTCGGGACTCTGCTCGCGCGGCTCGACCTTGCCCTCGAGGGCTATCGGCATCCGGGTGCGCACCGGCCGCTGCGCTGGGATCTGCAGCATGCGAGCGGACTGCGGCCGCTGCTCGCACTCGTCGAAGCGCCCGAGCGGCGCGCACTCGTGACGCAGTTTCTCGATCGATTCGAGCGGCGGGCGCTCCCCGCGCTGGCGCGGCTCCGCAAGCAGGTCATCCACAACGACTTTCAGCCGTCGAACGTGCTCGTCGATCCGCTCTATCCCGAGCGCATCACGGGCATCATCGATTTCGGCGACATCGTCGAGGCGCCGCTCGTCGACGACATCGCGGTCGCGGCGGCCTATCACGTGAGCGGCGCGCCGGCGCCGCTCGATTTCGTCGCGGCGATGCTCGCGGCTTATCATCGCGTGCTGCCGCTCGAGGAGGGCGAACTCGCGATTCTGTTCGAGCTCATCGCGACCCGGCTCGTGCTCTCGGCCGTGATCGGCAACTGGCGCGCGCAGCTGCAGCCGGGCAATCGCGGCTATATTTTGCGCCATGCGGACGCCGCCTGGAGCGGATTGCAGCGATTGGCGGCGCTGGATCCTGACGATGCGCTCGCGCAGCTGCGCCGCGCGTGCCCAATGGAGTGACGGCGATGTCGATGCCCAACGCATTTGAGTCCGGCAAGCTCGCGCTCGGTCCCGCGGAGCGCGAGCTGATCGCGCGGCGCGAGCGGCTGCTCGGGCCATCGTACCGGCTCTTTTATGATCGGCCGCTGCACCTCGTGCGCGGCGAGGGCGTCTGGCTCTACGATCCAGCAGGGCAGGCCTACCTCGACGTCTACAATAATGTGCCGGCCGTCGGCCATTGCCACCCGCAGGTAGTCGCCGCGTTGTCGCGGCAAGCAGCGCTGCTCAACACCCATACCCGGTATCTGCACGAAGGCATCCTTGACTATGCCGAGGCGCTGCTCGCGACGCTGCCGCGCGAACTCGGCCACATGCTGTTCACCTGCACCGGCAGCGAGGCCAATGACCTTGCATGCCGGATTGCGCAGTCGCACACCGCAGCCACGGGTTTCATCGTCACTCGGCTCGCCTATCACGGCGGCACACAAGCGACCGCGGCGCTCTCCCCGTCGCTCGGGGCGGCGGTGGCGCAGGGCGCCAACGTGCGGATCGTCGCGGCGCCCGACGGCTACCGCGGCGATCGAGAGCGCGTCGCCGCGGATTTTGCGGCGGCCGTCGGCGCGGCGATCGAGGACTTGCGGCGGCACGGAATCCGGCCGGCGGCGCTGCTCGTCGATACGATTTTCTCGAGTGACGGCGTGTTCGCCGATCCGCCGGGCTTTCTCGCACCGGCCGTCGCCGCGATCCGTGCAGCCGGCGGCATCCTGATCGCCGACGAGGTGCAGGCCGGTTTCGGAAGAACCGGAGCGAAGATGTGGGGATTCGAGCGCCATGCGCTGCTGCCCGAGATCGTCACGATGGGCAAGCCCATGGGCGCGGGCTTTCCGGTCGCGGGTCTCGCGGTGCAGCCCGACGTGGTGCGCGAATTCGGCCGGTCGCGCTATTTCAATACCTTCGGCGGCAACCCGGTCGCGGCCGCGGTCGGCCTCGCGGTGCTCGAGGTCATTGAACGCGAGCAACTGCGCGACAACGCGAGCGCCGTCGGCGAGGCCTTGCGCGGCGGATTGCGCGAATTGGCTGCCCGGCACGCGATTATCGGCGACGTGCGCGGGGCGGGGCTCTATATCGGCGTCGAACTCGTCACCGATCGCGAGGCGCGCTCGCCCGCGAGCGCCGCAACCGCGCAGATCGTCAACCGCTTACGCGAGCGCCGCGTGCTGATCGGCTCGGCGGGACCGCATGCCAACGTCCTGAAGATCAGGCCGCCGCTGGTGTTCTCGAACGACCATGCCGAGCTATTCCTGGGCGCGCTCGATGAAGTGCTCGCGGAGCTGGCCGCGGGCGCGCGAACCGGTCCTGCCGGTGTCGAGTGATCCCGCCGATTCATAAAAATGACACAATGTCTGCCCAGAATGAATTGATTAACCAGGGCCTCCTCCCAATTGGGTGCCGCCCCCAAAGCCAACGCGAGGTATTGACAATGCGATTCGGACACCTCAGACGATTGCTGCTCTCGACCGCGGCCGCATCGCTTTGCTCGGCGGCCTTTGCTGCGGACATTTCCGGCGCCGGCGCGACATTTCCCTATCCGATTTATGCGAAATGGGCGGACACCTATAAGACCTTGACCGGCATCGGCCTCAACTACCAGTCGATCGGGTCGGGCGGCGGCATCAAACAGATCAAGGCGAAGACCGTGACGTTCGGTGCCTCCGACATGCCTTTGAAGCCCGATGACCTCAAGACCGCGGGTCTGCTGCAATTTCCGATGATCATCGGCGGCGTTGTGCCGGTCGTCAACGTCAAAGGCATCGCGCCGGGTGCACTGCTGCTCGACGGGCCGACGCTCGCGAGCATCTATCTCGGCGAGATCCCCAAATGGGACGACGCGCGGATCAAGAAACTCAATCCCAAGCTCGCGCTGCCGAGCACCGCGATCGCGCCGATCTATCGGTCGGACGGATCGGGTACGAACTTCCTCTTCTCCGATTACTTGTCGAAGGAGAGCCCGACCTTCAAGGACAAGATCGGCGCGAACGCCTCGGTACAATGGCCCGTCGGCATCGGCGCGAAGGGCAATGAGGGCGTCGCGAACATGACGACCCAGACCGATGGCGCGGTCGGCTACGTCGAATATGCGTACGCCAAGCAGAACAAGATGAACTATGCTCGGCTCGTCAACAAGGCGGGCAAAGCGGTCGCACCCGACGCGGAGTCGTTCCAAGCGGCGGCCGCCAATGCCGATTGGGCTAATTCCGATTCGTATTACCTGATTCTGACCGATCAGGCCGGTCCCGGCAGCTGGCCGATCACGGGCGCGAGTTTCATTCTCGTCTATCGCGAACCTGATGACGCGGTCTCGGTGGGGGAGGCCTTGAAATTCTTCGCCTGGGCGTACAAAGACGGCGGTAAACTGGCCGCCGACCTCGATTACGTGCCGCTGCCGCCGGCGCTCGTCGCGCAGGTCAAGAAGACCTGGAGTTCCGGCATCACTTCGAAGGGCCGCCCGGTGTGGAGCGAGAAGTAAGCAAGGCTCGGATTGCCCACTGAAGGTTCGATTGATGCAAATCGGCGCGTACTATCGCGTAGTAGAATGGCGCGGGTTCCGAGCGGCGGGTTTCTGGGAGCGTTACCGACACCGTGGCGATCATCGATTCGAGGCACGCTGCCAAACAGCTGATCTATGAGCGAGTGTTTCGGTCGGCGACCCTGACCGCGGCGATACTCGTGTTGCTGATCCTGGGCGGCGTCGCGCTGTCGCTGGCGCGCGGCGCCTGGCCGGCGCTCCAGCATTTCAAGTTTGCGTTCGTGACGCGGGAAATCTGGAACCCGGTCACCGACGAGTACGGCGCACTCGCGCCGATTTACGGCACCGTGGTCACCTCGGTGATCGCGATGCTGCTCGCGGTGCCCACCGGCTTCGGAATCGCGCTGTTCCTGACCGAGCTGTGCCCGCCGCTGCTCAAGCGCTCGATCGGCACCGCGGTCGAGCTGCTCGCCGCGGTGCCCAGCATCATCTTCGGCATCTGGGGCCTGTTCGTGCTTGCGCCGCTCGTGCAGCGCCATGTGCAGCCCTGGCTCATCGATCACATCGGCCCGCTGCCGCTGATCGGCAAATTATTCCAGGGTCCGCCGTACGGGATCGGCATCCTCACGGCGGGCGTCGTGCTCGCGATCATGGTGCTGCCGTTCATCGCGGCCACGATGCGCGACGTCTTCGATACGGTGCCGCCGATGCTCAAGGAATCCGGCTACGGGCTCGGAGCCACGACCTGGGAGGTCATCTGGCACGTCGTCGTGCCGCATTCGCGCGTCGGCATGTTGGGAGGCATCATGCTCGGGCTCGGACGTGCGCTCGGCGAGACGATGGCCGTGACCTTCGTGATCGGCAACGCGCACCGGATCAGCGCGTCCTTGCTGGCGCCGGGCACGACAATTTCCTCGTCGATCGCCAATGAGTTCACCGAGGCGGTCGGCGATCTTTACACCTCGTCGCTGATCGCGCTCGGGTTGCTGCTGTTTCTGATCACGTTCGGAGTCATTGCGATCGCGCAGGCGATGTTGCGCCACTTGGAGCGGCGCGCGGCGGCGCCTCTATGAATCGCCGTCAAATCCGCAAGGCGCGCAACGGCGCGTTCCTCGCGCTGTCGGTCGTCGCCACGCTCGCGGGACTCGCGTGCCTCGCGGCGATCCTCTGGACTCTGGTCTCGAACGGCATTGCCGGCATGTCCTCGCGCGTGTTCACCCAAATGACGCCGCCGCCGGGTTCCCAGGGCGGCCTGCTCAATGCGATCTACGGCAGCGCCGTGATGACGCTGCTCGGAATTTGCATGGGTTCGCCGATCGGCATGCTCGCGGGAACCTATTTGGCCGAGTACGGGCGCAAGTCGCGCCTTAGCACCGTGATCCGCTTCATCAACGATATCCTGTTGAGTGCGCCGTCGATCATCATCGGCCTGTTCATCTACGAAATTCTGGTGGTTCGCATGGGCCATTTCTCGGCGATCGCCGGGGCGGTGGCGCTCGCAGTGATCGCGATCCCCGTGAGCTTGCGAACCACCGAAGACATGCTGAACCTCGTGCCGGTCGGCATGAAGGACGCTTCCGCGGCCCTTGGGGCCTATCCCTGGCGCACCGTGCTCAGCGTGGTCTATCCGGCCGCGCGCAGCGGCATCGTGACCGGCCTGCTGCTCGCGATCGCGCGCATCAGCGGCGAAACCGCGCCGCTGCTCTTTACGGCGCTCAACGACCAGTTCTGGAGCACGAAACTCACCGCGCCGATGGCGAACCTGCCGGTCGTGATCTTCCAGTTCGCGCTGAGTCCTTACAAGGATTGGCAGGATCTCGCTTGGGCGGGCGCCCTGATCATCACGGTGACTATCTTGGTGCTCAGCATTTCCGCACGCATCATATTGTCGCTGATGCAGTCCAATCGCGGGTCCGGCACATGATGCCCTCATCGAAAACCCCGAAGTCCTGGAAAATTCGGGCGCCGGCCGCGCAGGCGGCCGAGGCGAACGTTCCGGCGGGCGACACCAAGGTCGAAATCCGCGGCTTGAATTTCTACTACGGCGCCTTGCAGGCGCTGTTCGACGTCAACATGAAGATCGAGGACCGCTCGATCACGGCCTTCATCGGGCCGTCGGGCTGCGGCAAATCGACGCTGCTGCGGGTCCTCAATCGCATGTACGGGCTCTACGCGAACCAGCGCGCCGAAGGCGAGGTGCTCATCGACGGCGAGGACATCCTCGCCGAGCAGGTCGACGTCGCCGAGCTGCGCTACCGGGTCGGCATGGTGTTTCAGAAGCCGACCCCGTTTCCGATGTCCGTGTTCGACAACGTGGCGTTCGGCCTGCGCCTCTCGGGAGCCGCGCGCGGCGCCCGCTTGAAGGAGCGCGTCGAGCAGGCGCTGCGCGATGCGGCGATCTGGGACGAGGTCAAGGACTTGTTGCAGGTCGACGGACGCAGCCTCTCGGGCGGACAGCAGCAGCGCCTGTGCATTGCGCGCGCGATCGCAGTCCGGCCCGAAGTACTGCTGCTCGACGAGCCGACCGCAGCGCTCGATCCGATCTCGACGCTGCGCGTCGAGGAAACGCTGCAGGTGCTGCGCGAGAAGTTCTGCATCGTGATCGTCACGCACAATCTGCAGCAGGCGGCCCGCGTCTCGAACGTCACGGGTTTCATGTACCTCGGCGAGCTCGTCGAGATGGGTCCTTCCAGCGTGATCTTCACGTCGCCGGCGAATCGCAAGACCGACGATTACATCACGGGGCGCTTCGGGTGAGGGCCGCGTGCCGGTGAACGACTCGACTCATTCCGGGGACGGCGCGGCGCCGCTGCTCGTGACCGCTACCGACAACGTCATGACCGCGCGCGAAGTGAATGTGTTCTACGGCGACAAGCGCGCGATCCGCGACGTGAGCATCGACATCGGTCGCAATCAGGTGCTCGCGCTGATCGGCGCCTCGGGCTGCGGCAAGTCGACTTTCTTGCGCTGCCTGAACCGCATGAACGACACGATTCCGAGCGCGCGCGTCGAGGGTCTGATCACGCTCGACGGCAACGACATCTACGCGCCGCGGCAGAACGTCGCGCAGTTGCGCGCCCGCGTCGGGATAGTATTCCAGAAGCCGACGCCGTTTCCGCAGTCGATCTACGACAATGTCGCCTACGGTCCGCGCATTCACGGGCTCACGCCGCGCCGTGCGGACCTCGACGATCTCGTGCGCCTGAGCCTCGAGCGCGCGGGACTCTGGGACGAGGTCAAGGACCGGCTCTCGCAGGCGGGAACGAGCCTCTCGGGCGGGCAGCAGCAACGGCTGTGCATCGCGCGCACGATCGCGGTGAACCCCGAAGTAATCCTCATGGACGAGCCGAGTTCGGCGCTCGATCCGATCGCGAGCGCGAAGGTCGAGGACCTCATCGACGAGCTCAGGCAGAATTTCGCGATCGTGATCGTGACCCACAACATGCAGCAGGCCGCACGCGTCTCGCAGGTGACCGCTTATTTCCACATGGGAGACCTCGTCGAGGTCGGTCCCACGGACATGATTTTCACGAATCCGCGCCAGAAGCTCACCGAAGACTACATCACGGGCCGGGTCGGCTAGGCGCCCCCGGCTCGCCGCCCCCGTCAATCCGTATTGCGCAGCAGCTCGTTGATCGAGGTCTTGGCGCGCGTCTGGGCATCGACGCGTTTGACGATCACGGCGCAGGACAGCGCGTACTTGCCGTTCGCCGCAGGCAAAGTGCCGGGAACGACCACCGCGCCCGCCGGCACGCGGCCGTAAACGATCTGGTCGCGCTCGCGATCGTAAATGCGGGTGCTCTGGCCGATGAAGACCCCCATCGAGATCACGGCTCCCGTCTCGACGATCACGCCCTCGACGATTTCCGAGCGCGCGCCGATGAAGCAGTTGTCCTCGATGATCGTCGGGCTCGCCTGCAGCGGCTCGAGTACGCCGCCGATGCCGACGCCGCCCGATAGGTGCACGTTCTTGCCGATCTGTGCGCAGGAGCCGACGGTCGCCCAGGTGTCGACCATCGTGCCGGAGTCGACGAACGCGCCGATGTTGACGAAGCTCGGCATCAGTACGACGTTGGCGGCCACATAGGCGCCGCGGCGCACGGTCGCCGGCGGCACGACGCGCATGCCCGCGGCGGCGAATTGCGCGCTGTCCCAGCCGCTGAACTTGAGCGGCACCTTGTCGTAGAAGCCGAGCCCGGCGGCCGCCATCGTCACGTTGTCCTTGACGCGAAACGACAGCAGCACGGCCTTCTTGAGCCATTCATGGACCTGCCAGCCCGCCGCGCTCTTCTCGGCGACACGCAAGGTGCCGCGGTCGAGCGCCTCGATGACCGCTTCGATCGCTGCGCGCAGGTCGGGTGGTGTCGTTTGCGGCGTCAGCTGGGCGCGCGCCTCGTAGGCCTCCTCGACGATCGCCTTGAGCTGCTCGGGGGATTTCGGAAGCTCGTGCGAGGTCGGCCTTTCGTAGACCATTGCCTCAGCCTCTCGCCGCGTCGCGCCGGTCGAGCGCGCGAATCAGGGCATCTGCAAGCTTCTGACAGGATTCTGTGTTCAATTCGAAACCTTCCGTGTCCGTGATGTAGAAAACGTCCTCGGCGCGCTCGCCGACCGTCATGATTTTCGCGCCCGTGATCGCCACATGCTCCGCCTTGAACACTTTGCCGACCTCGGACAAGAGGCCCGGCCGGTCGGCGGCGACCAACTCGAGGATCGTGCGGTTGTTGCGCGTGTCGAGGCTGAAGTTGACCTGGGTCGGCGTCGAGAACATGCGCACCTGACGGGGCGCGCGGCGCGTGACGATCAGCGGCGCGTCCTCCGGCTGCTTTAAGTTTCGGCCGAGGCTGCGTTCGATTTCGCCGATGCGCCCGGGATCGCTGATCAGCGCGCCGCTGTCCTCGAGCACGACGTAGGTCTCGAGGCTGAAGCCGTTCGAGCTCAGGATCAGGCGCGCATCGACGACGTTCAAACCCATCTGGTCGAGCACCGCGGTCGTGCGCGCGAAGCTGTGCAGCCCGCGCGGGGTGTAGGTGAGCACCGCCGTGCCGCCGCGCTCGTGCAGCTGGCGAATCGCGACCAGCGGCTTCTCGTCGGATTTGCCGCGCGCCGCGAGCAGCGTCGTGTGCCAGGCGATCTCCTCGGGCATGTAGCGCAGGAAATACGCTTCGGTCCACTGCGACCAGACGCGCTCGATCTGCTCTTCGGAGAGTCCCGGCATCCTTTCGCGCGCGCTCGCCTGGGTATTGCGGATCAACTCCTCCTGGTCGACCGGCGTCTCGAGTCCGCGGCGCAGCGCCTGCTTCGTGCGTTCGTAGAATTCCTCGAACAGGCGCGCTTTCCAGGCGTTCCACAGCTTCGGGTTGGTGCCGCGCACGTCCGCGACCGTGAGCACGTAGAGATAGTCGAGGTGCGTTTGATCGCCGACGCGCGTCGCGAAATCGTGAATGACTTCCGGGTCGCTGATGTCCTTCTTCTGCGAGGTGATCGAGAGGATCAGGTGATTGCGCACCAGCCAGGCGACGAGCCGCGCCTCGTAGCGCCCGAGGCCCTGTTCGAGACAAAATGCCTCGGCGTCCACGGCGCCGAGTTCCGAATGATCGCCGCCGCGGCCCTTGGCGAGGTCGTGAAACAGGGCCGCGAGATAGGCGACTTCCTGGCGCGGCAGCGACTGCATGATCTGGCTCATGGCCGGGAATTCATGATTGAATTTCGGCATCGCAAAGCGACGCAGGTTGCTCACCACGAACAGCGTATGCGCATCCACGGTGTAGGCGTGGAACAAGTCGTATTGCATGCGGCCGACGACGCGGCCGAACGCTGGAATGTAGCGGCCGAGCACCCCGTAGAGATTCATGCGCCGCAGCTCATGCGTGACGCCGACCGGCGCGCACAAAATCTCGAGGAACAGGCGATGGTGGCGCGGATTCTGGCGGAATTCCTCGTCGATGAGCGGTACGTGCAGGCCGATGAGTCGGATCGTCTCGGCACGCACGCCGCGCAAGTTGGGGTTCTGCTGCAGCAGCACGAACAACTCGAGCAGCGCCGACGGGTGGCGCGCGAACACCTCGGGATTGGTGACTTCGAGATAATCGTTGCGGCTCTGGAAGCGCGCGTTGATCGGCACCGGCGTGCCGCTCTGGGTCAGAATTGCCTCGCGAAACAGCTGCAGCAGCATTTCGTTGAGGAGGCTCACGTCCATGACGGTGCGGTAGTACTTCTGCATCAATTGTTCGACCGCGAGCGTGAAACTCGCATCCTCGTAGCCGAACAGTTTGGCGAGCTTGATTTGATAGTCGAACAGCAGCCGGTCTTCTCGGCGCCCCGTCAGCACGTGCAGGCCGAAGCGCACCTTCCAGAGGAAGGACTGCCCGGCCTTGAGCTTGCGCAGCTCGTCGCGCGTGAGAAAGCCGTGGGCGACGAGTTCGTCGAGGGTCTCGCTGCCGAAGTGGCGCTTTGCGACCCAGCCGATCGTCTGGATGTCGCGCAATCCGCCGGGGCTCGATTTGACGTTCGGCTCGAGGTTGTAGGCGGTATCGAAATAGCGGTGATGGCGGTCGCTTTGCTCCTTGACCTTGGCCTCGAAGAAGTCCTGCGACGACCAGAGCCGGTCGGGGGCGAGAGCGCGGCGCATGCCGGCGAACAGCGATTCCGGTCCCGCGAGCAGGCGCGCCTCGAACAGCGTCGTCGCGACACTGATGTCGGCGAGGCTTTCCCGCTGACAGTCGTCGATCGAGCGCACGCTGTGCCCGACTTCGAGGCCGATGTCCCACAGCAGCGCGAGAAACCGCTCGATGTCGGGTTGCCAATCGGCCGAATCGCTCTTCGGCAGCAGCACCATGATGTCGATGTCCGAGCAGGGGTGCAGTTCGCCGCGGCCGTAGCCGCCGACCGCGATCAGCGCGAGGTCGTCGGCGAATCGGCCCGCATGGCCCTTCCAGGCCGCCTTCAGAGCAATGTCGACGAGGCGCGCCCGGTCGCGCACGAGTTCCTCGACGTCATCGTCGGCGGCAAAGCGCTCGCGCAGCAGCTCGGTGCCGCGCTCGAGCACCTGGCGGAACACCGGCGGGGAATATTGACTGTTTTCGAGTGCCTCGGGGGCGACGCTGAGGTAGGGCCAACCGGCCGCCTGATCCAAATCGATGCCGCGTGCGTTCAAGGCGCCGCCGCGGCCGGCTGCACGCTGTCGGTCCCGGCGGCAAGCGCCTTGGTGCGGGCGGCCGCCAAGGCGGCGGCGCTCAAGGTGAGGACTTCAAAGCCGTTGTCGGTGACGAGAATCGTATGCTCCCATTGGGCGGACAGCGACGCATCGCGGGTCACGACGGTCCAGCCGTCGTCGAGCACGCGCACTTCGCGGCGGCCGGCATTGATCATCGGCTCGATCGTGAAGGTCATGCCGGCCGCGAGTTCGAGGCCCGTGCCGGGCTTGCCATAATGCAGCACCTGCGGATCTTCATGATAGATGCGGCCGATGCCGTGGCCGCAATATTCGCGCACCACCGTAAAATTGTTGCTTTCAGTGAAGGTCTGGATCGCATTGCCGATATCGCCCAAGGTGGCCCCCGGCCTCACGATCCGGATCGCCCGCCACATCGCCTCGTGGCAGACCTCCGAGAGGCGCCGTGCCGCGACCGCCGGGGTACCCGCGAAATACATGCGGCTGGTGTCGCCATGAAATCCGTCCCGGATCACCGTCACGTCGATATTGACGATATCCCCGTGCTTGAGGCGCCGGTCGCCCGGAATGCCGTGGCAGACGACGTGATTGACCGAGGTGCAGATGGTCTTTGGAAAGCCGCGGTAGTTGAGATTCGCCGGTATCGATTGGAGCTCGTTGACGATGAAATCGTGGCAGCGCTTGTCGAGTTCGTCGGTCGAGACCCCGGGCTGGACGAACGGCTCGATCATGTCCAAGACGCTCGCGGCAAGGCGTCCGGCCGCCCGCATTTTGTCCTGCTCCTCAGGAGTTTTGATCGTAATGTTCATGGGCGCCGCCGGACTTTGTTTCCAATATCGGTCATGGTATAAAGAGCGGCTTTTTTTAACAACCCCGCACGCGTGTCGTCACAATCGGCCGGGTGCCCGTCCCGCGAGCGCGAGCTCCAAGGCCGGGTTGCCGATTGGGATACGCGGAGGCTCAACCCAACCAAGGAGTTTTCATGTCTAGCGTGTCCATGCGACAAATGCTGGAAGCGGGCGTCCATTTTGGACACCAAACGCGCTTCTGGAACCCGAAGATGGCTCCCTTCATCTTCGGCGAACGAAACAAAATTCATATCATTAATCTCGAAAAGACGCAGCCGCTCTATTCGCACGCGGCCACCTTCATTCGCGGCGTCGCCGCCGAAGGGGGCAAAGTGCTGTTCGTCGGGACCAAGCGCTCGGCGCGCGACGCGGTACAAAAAGAAGCCACGCGTTGCAGTATGCCTTACGTCAATCAACGTTGGTTGGGGGGCATGCTCACGAATTTCAAGACCATCCGTCAGTCGATCAAACGCCTCAATGAACTCGACGAGATGGCGCAGAGCGGCGCACTCGACCGCCGCGGCAAGAAAGAGGCGCAGATGCTGCGTCGCGAAATGGACAAGCTGCTGCGCAGCCTCGGCGGCATTCGCAACATGACGGCGCTGCCCGATGCGCTGTTCGTGATCGACGTCGGACACGAGGAGATCGCGATTCACGAGGCCCGCAAGCTGGGTATTCCGGTGGTCGCTGTGGTCGACACGAACTGCTCACCGGACGGCATCGACTACGTGATTCCGGGCAATGACGATGCGATGCGCGCGATCCTGCTGTATGCGGGCGGCATCGCCGACTCGGTGCTCGAAGGCAAGGCGTCGCTCCCCGAGGTGCCGGTCGGAGAAGACGAATTCGTGGAATTGGACGAAGAGGGCAACCCGAAGAAGCAGGCCGCAGGCGCACGCCGGCCGCAGGCGCCGCCGCGCGGCAAGAAGCCGCCCCCGCGCCGCAAGGTGCCGGTGACGGTGATACCGGGTGTTGCCGCGGTCGCCGCCGCCGCCGACGAGGAAGTGGAAGTCGACGAGGTCGATGCGGTCGATGCGCCTCCCGCCGAGACGCGCCCCGCGAGCGCCCCGCGGCGCCGACCCGTGGGTCGCCGTACTCCGACCCGCGGCGCTTGATCGGCTGACGACCCAACGGGCCCAAGCCCCCGACGGCGGGGGCCGGCCCTTAATCTCGAGAGGAGCACGGGCGCCGCAGGCGCCCTGGAAAGCCAAGACCATGAACATTACCGCTGATGCAGTCAAACAACTCCGCGAGCGCACCGGCGCCGGCATGATGGAGTGCAAGAAGGCGCTCGTCGAAACCAAGGGCGACCTCGATGCGGCCGCGGAGTTGATGCGCAAGACCGGACTCGCGAAAGCCGACAAGAAGGCGACGCGCGTCGCCGCCGAAGGCACGATCGCGACGCTGCGCGAAAACTTGAAGGCCGTGCTCGCCGAGGTCAACTGCGAAACCGACTTCGTCGCGCGCAGCGACGAGTTCCAGGCGTTTGCCCGCGACGTCGCGCGCGCCGCACTCGCGCTCGGGACCTCGGATCTCTCCGAGCTGCTCGCCTCGAAGCATGGCAACGGCACGCTCGACGAACACCGTCGCGCCCTGGTTGCGAAGATCGGCGAGAACATCTCGGTGCGCCGCGTCGTCGCGGTGTCGGCGCCGACCGCGCTCGGAACCTATCTGCACGGCGGCCGCATCGGCGCCTTGGTCGCATTGAAGGGCGGCGACGAGGCGCTCGCCAAGGATCTCGCGATGCATGTTGCCGCGGTGAATCCGGCCTACATCGATGCGAGCGGCGTGCCCGCCGCGGTGCTCGATAAGGAGCGCGCGATTCTTGCCGAACAAACCAAGGGCGAGAACAAGCCGCCGGAGATCATCGCCAAGATGGTCGAGGGGCGCCTGCGCAAGTACCTTGCCGAGATCACGCTGCTCGGCCAGCCGTTCGTCAAGGACCCCGATTCGAGCGTCGAGAAGCTGCTCAAGAAGTCCGGCGCCAGCGTAGTCGAGTTCGTGCGCTACGAAGTCGGGCAGGGCATCGAGAAGAAGCAGGATGACTTCGTGAGCGAGGTCATGCAGCAGGTCAAAGCCAATACCGAGAAGAAGTAACGAAGACCGCAAACCGAAGAAGTCCAGGCCGACCGCAACGCGCCGCGGGCCCCCGCCCCGCGTATAGTAGGATCAAGAGTTTATGATCAACACAACCCCCACGGCGCGCTACCGCAGAATCTTGGTCAAACTGTCCGGCGAGGCTTTGCTGGGCGCCGAGGATTATGGCATCGATGCGCTGATTCTGAAGCGCATTGCAGGAGAGATCCGCGATTTGACGCTGATGGGCGTGCAGGTTGCGGTGGTCATCGGCGGCGGCAATATCTTCCGCGGCGCGGGGCTCGCGCGCGCCGGCATGGACCGGGTCACGGCCGACCACATGGGAATGCTGGCGACCGTGATCAATGCGCTCGCGATGCAGGACGCGCTCGAGGGCTTGGGCACTTACGCGCGCGTGATGTCGGCGCTGCGCATCAACGAGGTTTGCGAGGACTACATCCGCCGCCGCGCGATCCGCCATTTGGAGAAGGGGCGGGTCGTGATCTTCGGCGCAGGAACCGGCAACCCGTTCTTTACGACCGACACCGCGGCGAGCCTGCGCGCGATCGAGATCAATGCCGACATTCTGCTCAAGGCGACCAAGGTCAACGGCGTCTACGATTCGGATCCGCTCAAGAACCCGCAAGCCCGGCGCTACGCGCGCCTGACGTTCGACCAGGTGCTCGCCGACCGCCTCAACGTCATGGACGCGACCGCGATCGTGATGTGCCGGGAGAACAACTTGCCACTGCAGATATTCAATCTTTTTCATGCCGGCGACTTGTTGCGCATTGTCCAGGGCGAGGACGTCGGCACCGTCGTGTCGGTCGAACCATAAGGGGAAGCCCATGCTGGATGACATCAAGAAAGATGCCACGCAACGCATGCAGAAATGCGTGTCGATGTTCAGAGACCAGCTCAAGAAGCTGCGTACGGGGCGAGCTCACACGAGCCTCATCGAGCACATCAAAGTCGATTACTACGGCTCGGAAATGCCGCTCAACCAGGTGGCGAACGTCGCAACCGAGGATGCGCGCACGCTGACCGTGACGCCGTGGGAGAAGGCCATGGTGCCGATCATCGAGAAGGCGATCTTCAAGTCCGATCTCGGCCTCACGCCGAACAGCGCCGGGACCCTGATCCGCATATCGATGCCCGCCCTCACCGAGGAGCGCCGCCGCGACATCACCAAGGTCGTGCGCTCGGAGGCTGAAGCCGCGCGCGTCGCGGTCCGCAATGTGCGGCGCGAGGTCATGAACGAGCTGAAGGAAATGCTCAAGGAGAAGCTGATCGCACAGGACGACGACCGGCGCGCGCAGGAGGAGATCCAGAAGCTCACCGACAAGCACGTCGCCGAGATCGATCACGCGATGGCCGACAAGGAAAAGGAGCTGATGCAAGTCTGAGCCCTCGAAGACCTGCACGCATTCGATACCAAAATGGCCGACTCGCCGCAGCATGTCGCAATCATCATGGACGGCAACGGCCGCTGGGCCCGCGCGCGCGGGCTGCCGCGTCCCGGCGGGCCATCGCGCGAGCGTCAAGGTTGTGCGCCGGGTCGTCGAGGAGTGCGGCAAGGCGCGGCGTGCGCTTCCTGACCCTGTTCGCGTTTAGCAGCGAAAACTGGCGCCGGCCGCCCGATGAGGTCGGTATGCTCATGGGCCTGTTTCTCGATGCGCTGGTTCGCGAAATCGAGGATTTGCACCGCAACGCGTGCGCGTGCGCTTCATCGGAGATCGCGAATAGCTCGGCGTCGAGCTCGCGAGCCGCATGCTCTCCGCCGAGTCGCTGACGCGCGAGAATCCGGGTCTCGAACTGCTGGTCGCGGTCGCCTACGGCGGCCGTTGGGACCTCGTGCAGGCCTGCCGAACGCTGGTCGCGGACGCGCCGCCGGAAGCCCGCAGCCGGCGGACATCGGCGAAGCGCAGATCGCCGAGCGTCTTGCGCTCGCGGGCATACCCGACCCGGATCTGCTGATCCGCACGGGCGGCGAACAGCGCATCAGCAATTTCCTGTTGTGGAACCTCGCCTACACGGAGCTGTACTTCGACGAAGTGCTGTGGCCCGAGTTCTCGCCGGCGCATCTGGAGGCGGCATTCGAACATTTTCGGCGGCGGGAACGCCGCTTCGGCAGGACCTCGGCGCAAGTGTCCGCGGATACCGATGCTTAAGACCCGGGTACTTACCGCTTGCGTGCTCGGCCTGATGCTGCTCGCGGGCCTGTTCCTGATGCCGCCGTGGGCGGCGGCGACCGCATTCGGTGCGGTGTTCGCGATCGGCGCCTGGGAGTGGGCCGGCTTCGGAGGGCTCGGGGGCGCACTCGCGCGAGCGCGGCTATACGCCGGCATCGTGCTGCTGTTGATCCTCGCGTGGCGTCTGACCGAGAAATCTGCATCATCTGCTCGTGCTGCTCACGGCGGGCTGCGTCTGGTGGGCGATCGCGTTCGCCTGGGTCTGCATCGCGCCGGAACGCCAATCGCCGCGCGCTGACTCTGCTGTGCGGCGTATTCGTGCTGGTTCCGGCCTGCATCGCGCTCGGCGCGGCTGCTGACCGCCGTGCGCGGGTTCGCACGCGGGCCCGTGAGCGGTGCTGTGCCTCGTGCTGCTGGTCGTCGCGTCCGACGTCGGCGCGTACTTCGCGGGACGCAAGTTCGGCCGCCTCAAGCTTGCGCCGCACGTGAGCCCCTCGAAGACCTGGGAGGGCGCCGCCGGGGGCCTCCTATCCGTCGCGCTGCTCGCCTGGGTCGGCGCGCTCGTGTTCGGGTTGCCCGCGCTCGCGACGATCTGCTTCGGCTGCGCGATCGGCCTGATCTCGATCGTCGGCGACCTCACCGAAAGCATGTTCAAGCGCTCGGCGGGACTCAAGGACAGCGGCGGGCTGCTGCCCGGTCACGGCGGCATGCTCGATCGGATCGACAGCGTCACGGCCGCAGCGCCCCTCTATGCGCTCGGCTTGTTCGGCTCAGGAGTGCTCGCATGAAGGTGCGCGGCGTCGCGGTCTTAGGTTCCACGGGCAGCATCGGCAGGAGCACGCTCGCGGTGATTGCCGAGCATCCGGAGCGCTTTCGCGTCGCGAGCTTGGGAGCCCACCGCAACTGGCAAATCGCCGTCGAACAGGCGCAAGCCTGCAATCCCGACACGCTCGTGCTCATCGACGAAACCGCGGCCGAGAACGCGCGTCTGGCGCTGCGCGCCTGCGGTTCGAAAACCCGGGTCGAGAGCGGCAGCGCTGCGCTCGCGGCGGCGGTCACCGATGCCGGCGTCGATATCGTGATGGCGGCGATCGTGGGCGCCGCGGGTTTGCTGCCGACGCTCGCGGGCGTGCGCGCCGGCAAGCGTGTGCTGCTCGCGAACAAGGAGGCCCTGGTGATGGCGGGGCGCTTGCTCATGGACGAAGTGCGCGCCGCCGGCGCGCAGCTGATTCCGATCGACAGCGAACACAATGCGATATTTCAGTGCATGCCCGCCGGATACCTCCCCGGCGAGCCGGCGCTTGGCGTAACCCATGTGGTCCTGACTGCATCGGGCGGCCCGTTTCGCACGACGCCGGCCTCGGAGATGACGCAGGTCACGCCGGATCAGGCCTGTGCGCACCCGAAGTGGAAGATGGGGCGCAAGATTTCGGTCGATTCCGCGACGCTCATGAACAAGGGGCTCGAAGTCATCGAGGCAACGCTGCTGTTCAGCTTGCCGGAATCGCGCGTCGAGATCGTCGTTCACCCGCAGAGCGTGGTCCATTCGCTCGTGCAATATGCGGATGGCTCGATGCTCGCGCAATTGGGCGCGCCCGACATGCGCACCCCGATCGCACAAGCGCTCGCATGGCCGGAGCGCATCACTTCCGGTGTACAATCCCTCGACCTCGCGGTCATCGGCCGGTTCGACTTCGAACCGCCGGACCACAGGCGCTTTCCCGCCGTCGAACTCGCTCGATCCGCGGCTCGGGCCGGCGGAACCGCTCCTGCGCTGCTGAACGCCGCCAACGAGGTGGCGGTTCAGGCGTTTCTCGACGGGCGCTTGAACTTTACGGGCATAGCGGCGGTCATTGACCAGGTGTTGCAGCACATTGATGCAAGCCCCGTGAAGACTCTGGATGATGTCTTGGAGGCCGACGCCGCTGCGCGCCGGTCGGCTGCTGCCTTGATCGAGCCCGCGCGTGGAGCCGTTGCATGACGTTTTTGATTACCGTCGCCGCATTCTTGTTCGCCATCGGGCTGCTGGTAGCGGTGCACGAATTCGGCCATTACTGGGTCGCCAAGCGGCTCGGCTTCAAGGTGCTGCGTTTCAGCATCGGATTCGGCAAGCCGCTGTGGATGCGGCACGGCCGGGACGCCGACAAGACCGAATACTGTATTGCGGCAATTCCGCTCGGCGGCTACGTCAAGCTGCTCGACGAGCGCGACGGCGAGGTCGCGGCGGCCGAGTTGCCGCGGTCCTTCACGCGCCGCCCGATCGCCCACCGCGTCGCGGTGCTGCTCGCGGGGCCGGCGATGAATTTCCTGCTCGCGGTGCTGCTCTACGCGATTTTAGCGATGGCCGGGACCGAGATCATGCGCCCCGTCGTCGGCGAGGTGCGTCCCGAGAGCCCCGCGGCCCAGGCAGGCCTGCGCCGCGGCGACGTCATCGTGCGGGTTGGCGACCGGCGCATCGAGGACACCGAGGAGTTGCAGATCGCGTTGATTCGCCGCTTCGCAGGCGATGGCGTGATTCCGCTGCAGGTGCGCCGAGACGGCGCCGTGACCGCGATGAGCCTGCAGGTCACGGGCGACCGGCGCGCGCTCACCGAGCCCGGCCAGCTGTTGCCGGGCCTGGGCTTCGACCTCGCAAGCTGGAAGGCGCCGACCACCGTCTCGGCCGTGCCGGAAGGCAGTGCCGGTGCCAAGGCGGGATCTGCAGGCCGGCGACCGCCTGCTCGCGGTCGACGGCGAGGCGCTCGGCAACAGCTCGGAATTCGTCACGGCGATCAGCAGCGCGCCGGATCGCACCGTGACGATCGATTTGGAGCGGGCGGGAAAGCGGATGCAGATCAACGCGGCCGTGCCGCGCGTCGCGGACCGGGGAAGGTCGATCGGCCGGCTCGGCATTTCGGTCGGCGACGGCCCGCGGACCTTTCCGCCGGGCCTCATCGAAATGCACCGCTCGGGACCCATCGATGCGCTCGGGGTCGGCATCGCAAAGACCTGGGAGATGTCCGCCCTCACGGTCGAGATGCTGTGGCGCATGGCGAGCGGACAGGTTTCCGCGAAGAACATCAGCGGACCGATCAGCATCGCCGAATTCGCCGGGATCAGTGCGGTCCTCGGTCTCACCGCATTCATGGGATATTTGGCGGTCATCAGCGTCAGCCTGGGAGTGCTGAACCTGATGCCCGTACCGCTGTTGGACGGCGGCCAGGTCGTCTACCAGTTGGTGGAAGCTGTCAAGGGCAGTCCATTGTCCGAGCGAGCCCAGCTATTTGGCCAGCAGATCGGCATTGCGCTGCTCGTGGTGCTCATGAGCCTCGCGTTCTATAACGATATATCCAGACATTTGAATTGATGGGAAATCATGAGCAAAAAATACATTAGGTCGCAGTCGCGTGGGGTTTGAAATTGCGTTTTCTCGGGGTTGTGGCGCTCGCCGCCCAACCCTTCAGTACAGTCGTGCTCGCGCAAGAAGCGGCGCAAGCAACAGCAGTTCACGGTCGGCGACATCCGCGTCGAGGGACTGCAGCGCATCTCCGAAGGCACCGTATTCAACTATTTGCCGGTCAACATCGGCGATCACCTCGACGGCCAGCGGATCGGCGAGGCGATGCGCGCGCTGTATGCAACCGGATTCTTCCGTGACGTCGAGTTGCGCCGCGACGGCAACACGCTGCTGGTCGTCGTCGTCGAGCGGCCCTCGATCGCGAAATTCGAGATCAAGGGAAACAAGGACATCAAGACCGAGGATCTGCAGAAGAGCCTGCGCAACGTCGGGCTCGCGACCGGCAAGATCTTCGATCGCTCGGTGCTCGACGAGGTCAAGCAATATTTGACCGATCAGTACTTCAGCCGCGGCAAATACGCGGTGCGCGTCGACACCAAGGTCACCGATTTGCCCGGCAACAAGGTCGATGTGGTCGTCGATATCAAGGAAGGCAAGCGCGCGAAGATCCGCATGATCAACCTGGTCGGCAACACGCGCCTTCAAGGAAAAGGAATCCTCGCAGAGCCTCGAGCTGAAGACGCCGAATTGGCTGTCCTGGTACAAGCAGGACGATCGCTATTCGCGCGAATCGCTGCAGGGCGATCTGGAGAAGATCCGCTCGTACTACATGGATCGCGGCTACGCGAATTTTCAGATCGAGTCGACGCAAGTCGCGATCGCGCCCGAAAAAGACGACATGTTCATCACCGTGAACGTCAACGAGGGCGCGGTGTATAAGGTCTCCGAGATCAAGCTCGCGGGCACCTTCGTGGTACCGGAGGCGGAGCTGCGCAAGCTCCTGCTGATCCATCCCGGCGACACCTTCTCGCGCAAGGCGGTCACGAATTCGCAGGAACTCATGAGCTACCGGCTGGGCGCCGACGGCTACGCATTCTCGAAGATCGATCCCGTGCCGACGACCGACAACGAGAAGAAGACCGTCTCGCTGACCTTCTTCATCGAACCGGGAAATCGCGTCTACGTCCGTCACATCAATTTCAACAATGAAACGGCGATCAATGACGAGACGCTGCGGCGCGAAATGCGCCAGCTCGAGGGCGGGTGGCTGTCGAACTCGGCGGTCGAGCGCTCGAAGGAGCGCATCCAGCGGCTGCCGTACATCGAGAAGGTCGAGTTCGAGACCAAGCCGGTCGCCGGCAGCGCCGATCTGGTCGATGTCGATTACAACATCAAGGAGGGCTTGCCGGGGCAGTTCGGCGGCGGCATCGGTTACTCCGAAGCCCAGCGCTTCAGCGTCAACCTCAATTTCGTGCACAGCAACTTCATGGGCAGCGGCGATCGAATCGCGGTCGAAGCCAACGCCGGCAAGTACAGCAAGAGCGTGACGCTCGCGCAAACGGATCCCTACACGACGATCGACAACGTCGCGCGCACGACGTCGTTCACGTACCGGGCCGTCACTCAGTTCGTTTCCGCCTCGTCGGTGTTCGGCACGAAGCAGATGACGCTCGCGCAGAGCTTCTCCTACCCGATCACCGAGTACCAGGGCGTGCAACTCGGGCTGGCGGCCAACAAGAACCAGCTCGTGACCTCACAAGGCTATAGCGCTCAGCAGGCGGTCGACTGGGTCAAGTCGAACGGCCACACGTTCACCGAGCAGATCCAGGACACCAACGGCGACGGCTACGTCAACTCGCTCGATACGCCGTATACCGTCTACGGAACCGACTTCTTCACCTATGAACTCACGGGCGGCTGGTCGATGGATTCGCGCAATCGCGCGCAGTTCGCGGACCGCGGCATGCGCAACGCTCTGTCATTCCGCTTCGCGCTGCCCTTGAGCGACGTGCGCTATTTCGCGGCGAACTACCAGTTCGTCAAGTACTTCCCGATCCACGGGAAATGGCTGTTCTCGGACCAATTCACGTTTGACTACGCGGCCCCGCTCGGCAAGACCTCGGCGTTGCCGCCGTACCTCAACTATTTCGCCGGCGGCCCCGACAGCGTGCGCGGCTACCGCGAGAGCACCTTGGGGCCGCGCGACAACATCGGTCTCGGCAATCCCTACGGCGGCAACATGCGCATCGTGAACCGGCTCGAGCTGCTGTTCCCGGTCCCGGATAAATGGAAGAGCGCGGCGCGCGTCAGCTGGTTCTACGACATGGGCAACGTGTTCTACACCGGCAACTCTGTCAAATTCTTGGGCGTCGATGACACGACGCCGGTCGATTACCATTTCAGCTATAATGCGCTCAAGAGATCGACCGGCCTTGCGGTGCAGTGGCTTGCGCCCCTAGGGCTATTCAGGTTCTCGTATGGGATACCGTTGAATGCATATTCCGGCGATACCGTGAGATTCTACGACGAAACCGAACGGTTTCAGTTTTCGATCGGGCAATCGTTTTGACAAAATCCACTTCCCTGAGGTCTTAGAAAGCAACATGTCGACTTTCATTCGTAGCGTTCCCCTCGTGCTGCTCGGTTTGTGCGGTGTTTTCGCAGCGCAGCAAGCCAGCGCCGAAATCAAGATTGGCGTCGTCAATTTCCAGAAGCTGCTGGAGGATGCGCCGCAGACCAAGACCGCGATGGGTGCGCTCGACAACGAGTTCGCGCCGCGCCGGCGCGAGCTGCTGACGATGCAGAACGATCTGAAAGCCCGCGACGAGAAATTGCAGCGCGAGGGCGCCGTGATGGCCGAGGCGGATCGCGCCAAGGCCGAGAAATCGCTGCGCGATGAGCAGCGTGAGTTCTCGCGCAAGGCCGGCGAATTTCAGGACGACGCGTCGACGCGCCGCAACGAGGAATTCGGCAAGGTGCAGCGCTACCTGGTCCAGGAGATTCAGGCCTATGCGAGCACGCAAGGATTCGATCTGGTGCTCGGCGACGGCGTATTCTTCGCGAAGGGCCAGCTCGATCTCACGGCGAACGTGCTGGCGGTGCTCCTGACGAAGCCGGCGACGTTGCCCGCGGCACCGGCCCCGGCTGCAACCGGACCCGCAGCGCAGCCGAAGTCGAATCCCGGGACAAAATAGAGATAACGGGCCGCTCGGCGCGGCCGGCGTGTGCTCGTGCAAACGGACGGATACAGTCTGGGAGAGCTGGCGGTTCGGTTCGGACTCGAACTTCGCGGCGATCCCGAGTCTGCGGGTGTCCCGGGTCGCGACGCTGCACAACGCCGGCCCGGGCAGCCTGAGTTTCTTTGCGAATGCACGCTACCGCAAGGCGCTGGCTGCGACCGGCGCGACCGCGGTCTTGATTGCCGCGTCGGATCTCGATCGCTGTCCGGTGGCCGCGCTCGTCGATGCCAATCCCTATCTTGCCTATGCGCGAATCGCCACCGCTCTTTACCCGTCTCCTTCGGCCGCGCCGGGCATCGATCCGAGCGCGACGGTCTCCCCGCACGCGCACATCGATCCGAGCGCGACGATCGGGCCGCTGTGCATCATCGAAGCCGGCGCCCATGCTCGGGCCACGCGTTTCGTGGGCGCGGCGTCGCATCGTCCACGCCGGTATGCGGATCGGCGCGGACACCCGTTTGGCGTCGCGTGTGACGCTGTGCGCGGGACCCGGGTCGGGCAACGCTGCATTTTTCACCCGGGCGTCGTGATCGGCGCCGACGGCTTTGGCTTTGCGATGGATGCCGGGCAGCTGGGTCAAGGTGCCGCAGGTCGGTGCGCGTGCGCGTCGGCGACGATGTCGAGATCGGCGCCGAATACGACGATCGATCGCGGCGCGATCGAGGACACGGTCGTCGAAAACGGCGTCAAACTCGACAACCAGATACAGATCGGCCACAACGTCTCGATCGGCGAACATACGGCAATCGCTTCGTGCACCGGGCATCTCCGGGCAGCACATCGATCGGCAAGCGCTGCATGATCGGCGGCCTCGTCGGCATCGCCGGGCATCTCACAATCGCCGATGACGTGGTGATCACGGGCCTCAGCATGATCAGCGCCTCGATCCCGAAGCGGGGCAGCTACTCGAGCGGCATTCCGGCTGAGGAGACCAAGACTTGGTGGCGCAGGGTCGCGGAATTTCGAAAATTGGGCCGGCAAGCGGCTTGCGCAGCATGGTACGAGAACGAGGAGTGATGATGAGTGAGCCGATCACATTGGATATCCACGAGATCATGCGGCAGTTGCCGCACCGATATCCATTTCTCATGGTGGACCGCATCCTCGATCTGGTGCCCGGCAAGCAAATCGTGCGCGCTCAAGAACGTCACGTTCAACGAGCCATACTTTACCGGGCATTTTCCGCAGCGGCCCGTGATGCCCGGCGTCATGGTCATCGAAGCGATCGCCCAGGCATCCGGAATTCTGGCGTTCAAGACCGTGGGTTACACGCCGACCGATGCGACACGCTTCTACTTCGTCGCGATCGACAAGGCGCGCTTCCGCAAGCCGGTCGAGCCC
Organism: uncultured Gammaproteobacteria bacterium; assembly: GCA_963782845.1. GTDB lineage: Bacteria > Pseudomonadota > Gammaproteobacteria > Steroidobacterales > Steroidobacteraceae > Bog-1198. Next base: position 115,296 of record CAWALM010000014.1, read on the forward strand.
GGCGATCAGCTGATCCTCACCGTGACGCTGCTGCGCTCGTTCAAGGGCATTTGGAAATTTCACGGGCTCGCCGAGGTCGGCGGTGCCGAGGTAGCCTCGACCGAGATCATGGTCGCGCCGGATACCAACGAGCCGCGCCAAGCAGGGAGAGCGAGGATGATCGATCCGCGTGCGGTAATTTCGCCGTCAGCGCAAATTGGGGCCGACGTCGCGATCGGTCCCTTCAGCGTGATCGGCGCCGACGTCGTTATCGGTGCGCGCACCTGGATCGGACCGCATGCCGTTGTCATGGGTCCGACCCGGATCGGCACCGACAACAAGATATTCCAGTTCGCCTCGATCGGAGACGCGCCGCAGGACAAGAAATACAACGGCGAGCCGACGCGTCTCGAGGTCGGCGATCGCAACGTGTTTCGCGAGTTCGTCTCGGTCAATCGCGGCACGACGCACGATCAGGGCGTCACGCGCATCGGCAGCGACAATTTGCTGATGGCGCATGCCCACGTCGCGCACGACTGCCAGCTCGGCGACAAGATCGTCATGGCCAATTGCGCGACGTTCGGCGGCCACGTCGAGGTCGGCGATTGGGTCAACATGGGCGGCTTCTCGGGCGCGCACCAGCACACCAAGATCGGCGCGCATTGCTTCATCGCGAACAATGCGGCCGTGACGCGCGACGTGCCGCCCTACGTGATGGCCGTGGGCCGGCCCGCCGAGCCGCACAGCGTGAACTCCGAGGGCCTCAAGCGCCGCGGCTTCGACGAGCAGCAGATACGCAACATTCGGCGTGCCTACCGGCTGCTGTACCGCTCGGGCTTGAAGCTCGCCGAGGCAATCGAGAAGCTCGAGCAGATCGCTCTGGAGCAGGCCGAGATCCGGCCGTTCGTCGATTTCATCAGGCGAAGCTCGCGCAGCATCGTGCGATAGCCGCATGCCTGCGCCCCTGCGGATCGGTCTGGTCGCCGGCGAGGCATCGGGAGACACGCTGGGGGCGCATCTGATCGAGGCCTTGCGAGAGCGTATTCCCGAAGTCCGCTGCTTCGGAATCGCGGGTCCGAAGATGCAGGCCGCCGGCTGCGAGGTCTGGGAGCCCGCGGAATCCCTGGCGGTCATGGGCTTGTTCGAGATATTGCGCGACTTGCCGCGGCTGTTGCGCTTGCGGGCGCACATTAGGCGGCGCTTCCTCGACGCGAAGCCCGACGTGTTCATCGGCATCGATGCGCCGGAATTCAATTTAGGGCTGGCGCGCTCGCTGCATGCTGCCGGCATTCCGACCGTGCAGTATGTGAGTCCGCAGGTGTGGGCCTGGCGCCAGAGCCGCGTACGCAGCATGCACGAGTCGGTCGATCTCGTGCTGTGCCTGCTGCCGTTCGAGAAGCGCTTCTATGACGAACAAGGCTTGCGCGCCGAGTTCGTCGGCCATCCGCTCGCCGACGCGATTCCCCTGATCGTCGATCGCGCGGCGGCGCGCGCGCAATTGGGAATTGCACCCGGCGCGCAGGTCGTCGCGCTGCTGCCGGGCAGCCGACGCGGCGAGGTGACACGCCTCGGCGCGGATTTTGCGGCAACCGTGCGCTTGCTGGCCGCGCGCCGCCCCGGCCTCGTGTTCCTCGCGCCGATGGCCAATTCGGGCGTACGGGCGATTTTTGCCGAGGCGCTCGCGCGCGCGGCGCCCGAGGTGCCGGTTCGGCTGCAGGACGGCGGCGCCCAGACCGTGCTCGCAGCTTGCGACGTTGTCTTGGTGGCCTCGGGCACGGCCAGTCTCGAAGCCGCGCTCAGCAAACGCCCGATGGTCGTCGTGTATCGGCTGGGCGCAATGACCGCCTGGGTGCTGCGCCGCCTGAAACTGGTCAAAGCCAAGTATTTTGCGCAGCCAAATCTACTTGCGGATCGGCGCGTCGTCAGCGAATATTTTCAGGAAGAAATCGTCCCCGAACGAGTCAGCGCGGAGCTCTTGATGTGGCTGGATGACCCGATCCGTCGGCGCGAGCTGGAGGAAGAATTCACGCGCATCCACGCCGGCCTGCGGCGCGGCGGCAGCACGAGCGCGGCGCTCGCGATCCTCGCCTTGCTCGACTCGCGCCAACCGGCCCGGACGCAGGCGACGTGACTGCGCTGGTTGCGGGCGTCGACGAGGCGGGGCGGGGTCCGTTGGCGGGTCCCGTGGTCGCCGCGGCGGTGATCTTGCGGCGCGGCCGCGCGGTGGCCGGCATCGCCGATTCCAAGCAGCTTGACCCTGAAACGCGCGAACGGCTCGCGGCGGCGATTCGCGGGCGCGCGCTGTGCTTCGGCATCGGCTGGGCCGACGCGGCCGAAATCGACGCGCTCAACATCCTCGAGGCGACGTTTCTCGCGATGCGCCGCGCGGTGCTCGCGCTTTGCGTGGTGCCCGATAGCCTTGCGATCGACGGCGACCGCTTGCCGCAGCTCACGGGCCTCGGCAAGTGCCGCTGCGCGACCGCGATCGTGCGCGGCGACGAGAGTGTGCGCGCGATCAGCGCCGCCTCGATCCTCGCGAAGACCGCGCGCGACGCCTACATGCGCGGCGCGGACGCGCGCTACCCGGGTTATCAGTTTGCGGACCACAAGGGCTACGGAACCGTGACCCATATGCGGCTGCTGCGCCAATTCGGGCCGAGCCCGATGCACCGCCGTTCGTTCCTGCCGGTCGCCGAGCTCGCCCGCGGCGCGACCGCCGCGCCGCCGGCGGACATTGGAGCAATCGCGCCGTGACCCAATTCGTGCATTTGCGGCTGCACACCGAATATTCGCTCGTCGACGGCATCGTGCGCATGCCGGAGCTGATGACGGCGGTCGCGGCCGCCTCGATGCCGGCCGTGGCCTTGACCGACCAGAGCAATTTATTCGCGATGGTCAAATTCTACAAAGAGGCGCTCGGCGCCGGCGTCAAGCCCTTGATCGGCGTCGATGCTTGGATTCGCGAGGCCGGTGAACGCGCGGTGCCGTCGCGCATCGTGCTGCTGTGCCAGGATTTGGTGGGCTATCGGCATTTGACCCAGCTAGTGACGCGCTCGTACCTCGAGGGGCAGCAGCGCGGCGCGCCGATGTTCGAACGCGCCTGGCTCAACGCCGAGACCTTGAGCGGGCTCATCGTGCTCTCGGGTGGCGCCGAGGGCGACATCGGACGCGCGATCGTGCGCGGCCGCGCCGACGAGGCGGTGCGCTGCCTGGAGGCCTGGCAGGAATTGTGCGGCGACCGGTTCTACGTCGAGGTGCAGCGCACCGGGCGCGCCGGCGAGCAGGAGTACACCGAAGCGGCGCTCGATCTGGCCGACGCACGCGGGGTCGCCGCGGTCGCGACCAACGACATACGGTTTCTCACGCGCGCCGACTTCGAAGCGCACGAGGCGCGCGTCTGCATTCACGATGGCGCATTGCTCGCAGATCCCAGCCGGCCGCGCCGCTACTCCGAGGAGCAGTACCTGAAGTCGCCCGCCGAAATGGCGGAAGTGTTCGCGGACGCGCCCGAACTGCTCGCCAACACGGTCGAGGTCGCCAAACGCTGCTCGCTCGAAATCAAGCTCGGCGCCTCGATGCTGCCCGCCTATCCGGTGCCGGCCGGCAGCACCACCGAGCAGTTCCTGCGCGACGAAGCGGCGCGCGGCTTGCGCGATCGGCTTGCCGGGAGCTTGGCTGCGACCGCGCCGGCGCGCAACCAGCGCGACTACGAGCAGCGGCTCGACCTCGAACTCGGCGTGATCTGCAGCATGGGGTTCGCGGGATATTTTTTGATCGTCGCCGATTTCATCCGCTGGGCGCGCCACAACGGCGTACCGGTGGGTCCCGGGCGCGGCTCGGGCGCAGGATCCTTGGTCGCCTACGCGCTCGGCATCACCGATCTCGACCCGATCGAACACGACCTGCTGTTCGAGCGGTTTCTGAATCCCGAGCGCGTCTCGATGCCGGACTTCGACGTCGACTTCTGCATGGAAGGCCGCGATCGGGTCATCGACTATGTCGCCAACAAGTATGGCCGCGAGCGCGTCTCCCAAATCATCACCTACGGCACGCTGGCCGCCAAGGCGGTGGTGCGCGACGTCGGCCGCGTGCTCGGACACAATTACGGCTACGTCGACAAGATCGCGAAGCTCATTCCGTTCGAAATCGGCATGACGCTCGACAAGGCGCTCGAGCAGGAGGAGGAACTCGCACGCCTCTACGAGAGCGACGGCGAGGTCCACGAACTCATCGATCTCGCGCGCAGCCTCGAGGGCCTTGCGCGCAACGCCGGCACGCATGCCGGCGGCGTGGTCATCGCGCCGTCGGTGCTGACCGATTTCACGCCGCTCTACTGCGAAGAGGGCAGCACGACGCCGGTGACCCAGTTCGACAAGGACGACGTCGAGGCCGCGGGTCTCGTCAAGTTCGACTTCCTCGGCCTGCGGACGCTGACGATCATCGACTGGGCGGTGCGCGACATCAACGCGTCGCGCGCGCTCGCGGGCGAGGAGCCGCTGCTCATCACGGCGCTGCCGATGGACGACGCGGCGACCTACGCGCTGCTGAAGAGCTGCAAGACCACCGCGGTGTTCCAGCTCGAATCGCGCGGCATGAAGGATTTGATTCGGCGCCTGCAGCCGGACCGGTTCGGCGACATCGTCGCGCTCGTGGCGCTGTTTCGTCCCGGCCCCTTGCAGTCCGGCATGGTCGAGGACTTCATCGCGCGCAAGCATGACACCAGCGGCTCGGCGATCGATTATTTGCATCCGGACCTCAAGCCCGTGCTCGCGGCGACCTATGGCGTGATCCTCTATCAAGAGCAGGTCATGCAGATCGCGCAGATCCTCGCCGGCTACACGCTTGGCGGCGCCGACCTGCTGCGCCGTGCGATGGGCAAGAAGAAGCCCGAAGAGATGGCCAAGCAGCGCTCGGTATTCGTGAGCGGCGCCGTCGCGCGCGGCGTGCGCGAACAGCAGGCGACCCACATCTTCGACTTGATGGAGAAATTCGCGGGCTACGGATTCAATAAATCCCACTCCGCCGCCTACGCGCTGCTGTCCTATCAAACGGCCTGGCTCAAGGCTCACTACCCGGCGGCGTTCATGGCCGCAGTGCTCTCGTCCGACATGGACAAGACCGACAAGGTCGTCACGCTGATCGACGAGTGCGCGAACATGGGGCAGAAGGTACTGCCGCCCGACGTCAACGAGTCCGTCTACGCGTTCAAGGTTGCGGGGCCCGCGAGCATCCGTTACGGACTCGGCGCGATCAAGGGCGTGGGCGCCTCGGCGGTCGAGGCGATCATCGAGGAGCGCAAGCTCCGCGGACCGTTCGGCAGTCTCGCCGACCTCTGCCGCCGCATCGATTTGCAGCGGGTCAATCGGCGCGTGCTCGAGGCGCTGATTCGCAGCGGCAGCCTCGATGCACTCGGCGCGAACCGTGCCACTTTAAGCGCCGAACTCGGCTCGTCGATGCAGCTCGGCGAGCAAAACTCCGCGGCGCAGTCGACCGGCCAGGACGATTTATTCGGCTTGAGCGCCGCGCAACCCGCCGCCCCGGCGGGCGGCGCCGCGGTTGCCGACTGGAGCGAGGCTGTCCGCTTGGGCTTCGAGCGCGAAACGCTCGGCCTGTTCCTCTCCGGCCACCCGATCACACCGTACGAGCCGGACTTGAAGTTCCTCGTGAGCGCCCGGCTCGCGGACGTCGGCGGACCGAAGCCGGCGGCGGCGCCCGAGGGCGGCCGCTCCTGGTCCGCGGGCAAGCCCGCGACCGTAGCGGGGCTCGTGCTCGAGATTCGAAGGCGCCCGAATCGCGTGACCTTGATACTCGACGATCGCAGCGGCCGCCTCGAGGTGAGCCTCTACGAGGAGACGTTCCAGCAGTATCGCGAGATCATCGTCAAGGACGCGATCCTCGTGATCGAGGGCATGCTGCGCTTCGATGATTTCATCGAGGCGTGGCGGCTGCAGGCAAAGACCTTGCTCGACATCGACAAGGCGCGCGAGCGCTACGCGAAGCGCCTGTGGTTGCGCTGGCCGGGCGATTTCGACGGGCCCGCCGGAATGGGGCGCTTCGAGGCGCTGCTCAAGCCCTATCTGCGCGGCCCATGCGGCGTCAGCGTCTGCGTCTCGCGCAAGGAATACACCGGCAAAATGAACCTCGCGGATGCTTGGTCGGTGCGTCCTACCCGCGAGCTGCTCGACAAACTCTCGGCCTTGGTCGGGCGCGAAGGGTGGTATTTGGTGTATGGTCCCCGCAATGACGCAAGAGGTGAGGAAACATCCTTATGGCGATGAGTTTTCTGGAGTTTGAGCAGCCGATCGCGGAACTCGAGGCGAAAATCGAGGAGCTCAAGTTCCTCGGCGATCGATGCGAGCGTCAATATTTCAGAGGAAATCAAGCGCTTACAGTCGAAAAGCCGCGCATTGACGACGAGCATTTTTGCGAACTTGAGCCCCTGGCAGATTACTCAACTCGCGCGCCACCCGCAGCGACCCTATACGCTCGACTACGTCGCGATGATCTTCACCGATTGGCATGAACTGCATGGCGACCGGATGTACAGCGACGACCTCGCAATCGTCGGCGGCCTCGCGCGCATCGACGGGGTGCCCGTGATGCTGATCGGGCAGCAGAAGGGCCGCGACACCAAGGAGCGCGTGCGGCGCAACTACGGCATGCCGAAACCGGAAGGCTACCGCAAGGCGCTGCGGCTCATGCGCACGGCCGAGCGTTTCCGAATCCCGGTCGTCACGCTGATCGACACGCCGGGCGCGTACCCCGGGCATCGGCTCGGAGGAGCGCGGCCAGAGCGAGGCGATCGCGCGCAATCTGTTCGAAATGTCGAGTCTGGCGGCGCCGATCTTGAGCATCGTGATCGGCGAGGGCGGCTCGGGCGGGGCGCTTGCGATCGGCGTCTGCGACCGGCTCGTGATGCTGCAATTCAGCACCTATTCGGTCATCTCGCCCGAGAGCTGCGCGTCGATCCTCTGGAAGAGCACCGACAAGAAAGAGATCGCAGCCGATGCGATGGGCGGTACCGCCGACCGGCTCAAGAAACTCGGTCTCGTCGACGAGGTGCTCAAGGAGCCGCACGGCGGCGCACATCGCGACCCGCAAGCGATGGCCGAAACGGTCAAGCAGAGCATCATGAAGCACCTCACCGAACTGCGCGCATTACCGGTGACCCAACTCTTGGATGCTCGCCAGGCGCGCTTGCGTTCGTTCGGCGCGTTCCGCGAGGGCTAGGGCGCGCCGCGCACGCATGCGCGGCGCCAGCGCGCCGCCGCGTCCCTGGCCCGCCAGTTTGAGCCGCTCCGGCGCATATGCTATGGTATTCCTTCGGCGGAATATGCGGCGCTGGCACGATATCAACCGGAGCAGTCGCAAGAAGAATAATCAAACCGCGGTGACGCCGGCAGCTAGCTAGCCTTCGCCGCGCCGAACACCGATGGAGAGATCATGTTCACGCAACTGATAGACCCGCTCGACAACCTGACGCTCACCTGTTTGGTCGCGCTCGTTCCCGTCGTCACTCTGCTCGCCATGCTTGCGGTATTCCGGTTTCCGGCCTGGTTGGCGACGATTTTCGGCTCGATCATCACATTCGCGCTCGCCGCGTGGGTTTGGAAAATGCCGTTTGACGACGGCGCCCATGCCTACATCTATGGCGCGGCGACCGGCGTTTGGAATGTCGACTGGATTACGCTCTGGGGCATGGTGCTGTTCAACACGCTGACGGTTAGCGGCGTATTCGAGAATTTCCGCCGCTGGCTGATCGCGCAAGGCAGCATGGACGTGCGCGTGCAGACGATGCTGTTCGCCTGGGCATTCGGAGCGCTGCTCGAGGGCCTGGTCGGATTTCGGCTATCCGTGGGCGGTGGTTGCGCCGATCCTGATTTCGCTCGGCATTTCCGACCTCAATGCGATCCGCGTCGCCGCGATCGCCAACAATGCGCCGGTCTCCTACGGCGCGCTCGGCGCGCCGATCATCGCGCTGGCCGCCGTCACCGGCTATCCGCTGCTGGCGCTGTCGGCCTCGGTTGGCACCATGGTCGCCGTGCTCGCGCTGCTGCCGCCGTGGGTGCTGCTGTATCTGGTCTCGGGCAAGGAAGGGATGAAGGGCGGCTGGCCGCTCGCCGTGGTCGGCTCGCTCGGCTATATCGCAGGCCAGTATCCGGTTGCCGTCCATCTCGGGCCTTATCTGCCCGATGTCACCGGCGCCATCGTTTGCTTCATCGCATTGTTTGCGCTGCTCAAAGTCTGGCAGCCCAAAACTGTTCTGGGCTATGGCGGCGTTCCCATCGATCCGGCCGTGGCCAGTCGGACGCAGGGACATGGACTCGCGACCGCCGAAGTGCTGCAGGCTTGGATGCCGTTTGCCGTGCTGTTGATCGTGGTCGCGGCCTGGACCGGTCCGTGGTCGCCGCTGCCGAAAGTAAGCTGGTTCAGCGCCAAAGCGGTTGCTTGCTCGTCGCTCGCGGCCACCTGCAATCCGGCCAAACCCGACGTCAGCGCGGTCTTCAAATTCGCCCCGTATGTCGGCGGCACTGCGATCATGGCGTCCTGGCTCGTCGTAGCGGGCTTGCTGCTCACGATGGGCAAGCTGAAGGGCGCTCAAATCGGCGAAGTATTCCGCCGGACGTTCCATCAGATGTGGGGTGCGTGTCTGGTCGGCGTGTTCATCTTCGGGCTGGCATACGTCTTCAACTATTCCGGGATGGCGTCATCGCTCGCAAAAGGCTTTTCGAGCTTGGGCACCGCTTTCATCGTTGTCGCCCCGATACTCGGCTTCATCGGCGTCGCACTGTCGGGCTCGAATACCTCGACCAACGCGATGTTCGGCAAAGTTCCAGGCGCTGGTCGGTGCGCAGCTCGGCATGCCGCCGCTGCTGTTGCCGTCGCTCAATTCCATCGGCGCGGAAATCGGCAAGCCCATGGCGCCGCAAACCGCGAGCGTCGGCGTCTCGACCAGCAAGTTCGTGCGCAAGGAAGGCGATGTCATCCGCCACAACATGGGCTGGACATTCATTCTGCTCGTCTATTTGATCCTGATCGCCGTCGGGTTGCTACCTCGTGCATCCTGCGGTGATGACGCCGAGTTAGGGGCGGCCGCGGGCGTCGGAGCGCGTCAGACCCGGCGCGCGTGTGCCCGGGTAAACGAAATGCCCGCGGCGCGGCGGCGGCCCACGGCGCGGCGGCGGCGCGGTGCGCAGCGCCGATTCCGGTACCATGAGCGGCACTGGTGCCGACCTCATGACCCGATTCTCCCTCGAAAGCCTCATCCCGCCTCGCTGGCGCGCATTCTTGACGCTTGCACCGACGGATTTGCTGCGCGATGCGGTCTATCGGCGCCTGTGGACCTCGATTTTGATTTCCTCCTTCGGGGGCCAAGTGACTTTGCTCGCGCTGCCGCTGACCGCGGCGTTCTTGCTGCATGCGAGCCCGACCGAGATGGGCATCCTCACCGCGATCGAGATCGCGCCATTCGTGCTGTTCTCGCTGCCGAGCGGCGTCTGGCTCGATCGCGTGCGCAAGATGCCGGTCTACGTCGTCGGCGAATTGACGATCGCCTGCGCGGTCGCCACCGTGCCCTGCGCTTGGTGGTTCGGCCGGCTGTCGATGGGCTGGCTGTATTTCGTCGCCTTCGTGATCGGCTCGGTCAACACAACCGCCGGCAGCGCGGCGCAGATCGTGCTCACGCAGATCGTGCCGCGCTCCGCGGCTCGTCGAGGCGCACGCCAAGAATGCGTTGGCTTCGTCGACCGCCGAGGTGACCGGCCCGGGAGCGGCGGGCGCCTTGATCAAGATCGCGGGCGCGCCGGTTGCGCTGCTCGCCGATGCGCTGCTGCTGCTGGCCTCGGCATCGATATTGCGCGGCGTGCCCGTGCTCGAGACGCCGAGCGCGAAGCAACGCCGCCATTCTGGCCCGCGATGCGCGCGGGGCTCAATTTCGTGCGCGGCCACAAGCTGCTCGTCGCGATGGCGAGCTGCGTCGGCGTTTGGCAGATGTGCAATCAAATGGCGATGGTCGTGCAGATCCTGTTCGCGACGCGCGAGCTCGGCTTGAGCGAACGCGCGGTCGGATTGAGCTATGTCGGGCTCGGCCTCGGCACGATCGGAGCGAGCATCATCGGCCAGCGCGTCGTGCGCCGCATCGGCTCGGGGACCGACGCTGACGCTCGGGTTTGCGGTCACCGGCATCGGCTGGCTGCTGCTCAGCGTGGCGCCGATCAATGCGTTTCGGCGTCGCCGCGTACGTCGCGATGCTGATGCTGTTCGGCCTCGGCGCGGTGTTCATCTTCATCAATTTCCTGTCGTTGCGCCAATCGGTGACGCCGGCGCCGCTGCTCGGCCGCATGACCAGCACGATGCGCTGGCTGATCTTGCTGCCCTCGGGTCCCGGCGCGCTGCTCGGCGGCTGGATCGGCCAGCACTGGGGCTTGCGCTGGGCGCTCGGCATGCGGGGGCGCCACGGCGCTGCTGCTCGCGCTCGTCGCCTCGCGCCTGCCGGTGATTCGCAACGTCAAGACGCTGCCGAGCCTGCAGGCCGAGGCGATTACGCCTTATTCCTCCGACGGACTGGGCGCGGACGGACCTGCGAGTTAAGATTACAGGTTCGCAGCCGGCGCATCGCCGGCCTGCACCCGAGTCCGAGGGGTTTTTCGCATGCAGTCGATCAAGTCTTGGAAACCCGCGGTTGTGGCCCTGCTCGCGGCGCTCGCGCTCTCGTCGACGGCTCCGATACGCGCGGGCGAACGGGAGATTTTTCCGGCGCCGGAGAAGGCCGAGTCCGACCTGTCGGACGCGCTGCAAGCCGCGGCGGCGGCTCACAAGCGCGTGATCGTCGACTTCGGCGGCAACTGGTGCGTTGATTGCCAGGTGCTCGACATCTTCATGCACGACCGCGACAACGCGCCGCTACTCGAGGCGAACTACGTGCTCGTGCACGTCAATATCGGCCAAATGGATCGGAATCTGGATATCGCGGCGCGCTATCACATCCCGATCTCCAAGGGGGTTCCGGCGCTCGCGATTCTCGATGAGCACGGCACGCTGCTCTACAGCCAGCAAACCGGCGAATTCGAGGCGATGAGCCGCATGCGGTCGAGAGCCGTCACGAGCTTTCTCGAACAGTGGAAGCCCGCCAATCAGGGCTGACTGCGTCCGACTTCTTGCGCTGCCGCTGTCGTGCACGCTGCTGCTGCTCGCGCCGCCTGCGGCGCCGTGCGCGGACCTCGCGCCGCCGCCCGAGCCGCCGTTGCCGGTGATCGTCGTCGAGGCGACGCCGATCGCGGGCGCTGCGGTCGACGCCGACAAGATTCCCGGCAACGTGCGGACTCTCAGCGCCGCGGACCTCGCGCGCGGCGGCTCGGCGAGCCTCACGCGCGCGATGAACGAAGGCTTGGCGAGTCTCAGCGTCAACGACAACCTCGATGATCCTTTTCAGCCCGACATCGTCTATCGCGGCTTCGAAGCCTCGCCGGTGCTCGGGACGCCGCAGGGACTCGCGGTCTACCAGAACGGCGTGCGCATCAACGAGGCGTTCGGCGACACCGTCAATTGGGATCTCGTGCCCGACGTCGCGATCGATCACGTCGAACTCGTGAGCTCTAGCCCCGTCTACGGACTCAATGCGCTCGGCGGCGGCATCTCGGTGCGCATGCGCAACGGTTTCACCTATGCGGGCACCGATCTCGAACTGTCGGGCGGCGGCGAGGGACGGCATTCCGCGGTCCTGCAGTACGGGGCGGCGTCTGAGCACTTTGCGGTCTACGTCGCGGGAAAAGCGCTCGACCAGACCGGCTGGCGGCTGTTCTCCGACGACGTGGTGCGCCAGCTCTACGTCGCGATCAGCGCGCGCGGCGATCGCGGCACGCTCGACTTCAGCTATACGCGCGCGGACAACCGGCTGAGCGGTGAGGGCGCCGCGCCGGTTCAGGAACTCGCGATCCGCCGCGCGCTGGTATTCACCGGCCCGCAGTCCACCGTCGATCGGATCGATTTCCCGAGCTTGAGCGGCTCGCTGCAGTTGACCGAGAGCTGGGCGCTGCAGGGGCTGCTGTATTACCGCCAATATTCTCAGGCCGTGGAGAACGGCAACACCACGGACTACCGCGCTTGCGACGGTGCGGCCGATGCGGGGGCGCTCTGCGAGCCCGACGGCAGCACGCCGCTCACTGATGCCGCGCATGCGCTCATTCCGGACATTTCGGGCGGCGGCAGAAACGCGATCGGCGAGCGCGACGCCGAATCGATCGATTCTTATGGCCGCGGCGCGGCGCTGCAGAGCACCGATTCGGCGCGCATCCTGGGCCGCGGCAATACCTACTCGGCGGGCCTCACCCTCGACGAGGCGCTCGTGAATTTCGCGAGCTCGCGCGAGCTCGGCCGCATCAATCCGCAGCTCAGCGTGCTGCCGTCGAATTGGGTCGTCGACACCAGCGAGGCGCAGCAAAACGCGGCCATTGCGGACGGATCATTCGATGTCAACGCAACGCCGGTGTCGCTGCGCTCCGTGACGCGCTACTACGGCGCGTACCTCACCGACACCGTCGACCTCACGCCGGCACTGTCGGCGACGGTGAGCGCCCGCTACAACCTCGCCGACATCGAGCTGCAGGACCGGCTCGGTGCGAACCTGACCGGCAACAGTCGCTACAGCCACATCAACCCGGCGGTCGGCGCAACCTACAAGTTCGGGCCCGCTCTCACAGGCTACGCGGGAGTCTCGGAGAACACGCGCGCACCGACTGCGAGCGAAATCGAATGCTCCAATCCGCTGCAGCCCTGCCTGCTGCCATCGAGTCTGTCGGGCGATCCGCCGACCCTGCGCCAGGTCGTCGCGCGCACCGCCGAATTCGGTCTGCGCGGAGAATTCTCGCCGTTCGCGGGCCCGGGCGCGAGCACGGGCCCGGGCGGCGGCGGTAGCTGGAATCTCGGCGTGTTTCGCACCGGCCTGCACGACGACATCGACGCGATCGCGACCTCGCTGAGCCAGGGGTATTTCAAAAACATCGGCGACACGCGCCGGCAAGGCATCGAGGCCGGGCTCAAATTCCGAGTGGGCGCCTGGACCGGCGCCGCGGATTACAGCTATGTCGCCGCGACGTTTCGTTCCGCATTCGAGTTGCAGTCGGCATCGAACCCGTTTCAGGACCGCAACGGCGACATCGCGGTGCGCTCCGGTGATGTTCTGCCCGGCATCCCGCGGCATCGGCTCAAGGGCGGCCTCGATTTCGAGTACCAGCCCGGCTGGACGGTCGGTGCGACGCTGCAGCTCGTCAGCGACCAATATTATTTCGGTGATGCGTCGAACCAAAATGCGCCGCTGCCGGGCTACGCGGTCGTCGGACTGCATGCACGGCTGCGCACCGGCGCCGGCATCGAGTTCTTTGCCGAGATCGACAATTTGCTCGACGCGCACTACGCGACCTACGGCATTTTCGGCAATCCGGCGGGCGTCGGCGCTCCGGGCATCCCGGCCGCCGCGGTCGCCAACGGCCCCGGCGTCGACAACCGGTTCCAGAGCCCGGCCGCGCCAATCGCGGCGTACGCCGGCGTGCGCGTGGGGTTTTAGCGGGCCGCGCCCGCGCCGGACCCCGGCCGCGCCGGAGCCTGCGCGCGCTAGACCGCGCCGAGCGCCTCGCGCAAGTCGGCGATGAGGTCGTCCGGATCCTCGATGCCGACCGAGATTCGGATCAGCGCGTCGGTGACGCCGAGCCGGTCGCGCGTTTCCTTGGGAACGCCCGAATGGGTCGTGCTGGCCGGATGCGACATCAGCGTCTCGGTGCCGCCGAGGCTCACAGCGAGCTTGATGACCTGCAGCGCATCGAGCAGCCGAAACGCCTCGGCTTCCCCACCCTTGACCGCGAAACCGAAAGTCGAGCCGGCGCTCGTGCACTGCCGGTCGAACACTTCTCGGTCACGTCCGCCGCGCTCGAGGAATCCCAAGTAATTGACCGCGGCCACCTTGTCGTGCGCTTTCAGGAAACTCGCAACCAAGGCCGCATTGACCGAGGCACGGTGCATGCGCAGCGACATCGTCTCCATCGAACGCATGATCATCCAGGCGGTGTTCGGATCGAGCTGGGTGCCGAGTGCGCCTCGCAGCTTCTTGATCGGAGTCACCATGTCGCGCGAGCCGACCACGCCGCCCGCGACCAGATCCGAGTGTCCGCCGACGTACTTCGTCAGCGAGTACATCACGATGTCCGAGCCATGCAGCAGCGGGCGCTGAAACACCGGACCCAAAAACGTGTTGTCGACCGCGATCGGCGGCCGGCCACCGGCTTGTGTGCGTCCGATATGCTCGGAGACCTCGCGCATCAGCTGCAGATCGACGAGGCCGTTGGTGGGGTTCGCGGGCGTCTCGACGAGTATCAGGCAGACGCGCCCGCCGCTGCTCTTCGCCATCTCGAGTGCGCGATCGGCCGCGGCGTTGACCCCCGCCGTGTCGCAGCCCTGCGTGAACCCGACGGCGCGCACGCCGAAGGTCGGCAGCGTTTTCTCGATGAGTGTCTCGGTGCCGCCGTAGAGCGGTTGGCTCATGAGCAATACGTCGCCGGGTCGCACGTGTGCCCACAGCGTCGTCGAGATCGCGGCCATGCCGCTCGAAAACACGGCGGCTGCATCTCCGCCTTCCCACAGCGCGAGCCGATCCTCGAGCACTTCGAGATTCGGATTGTTGAAGCGCGAATAGACGAGGCCGGCCGTCTGGCCGGCCTTCAGTTCCCGCCTGCCCGAGGTGTAGTCGAAGAAATCCTTGCCGTCCTGCGCGCTCTTGAACGCGAACGTCGAGGTCAGAAAAATCGGCGGCTTCAGCGCGCCTTCCGAGAGGCTCGGGTCATAGCCATATCCCATCATCTGGGTCTCCGGCTTCAGCACGTGTTTGCCGATGCGGCGCTTGTGATAGCTGTCATAGCTCATAGGGGGTCTCCAGTTCCGATCGCGACAATATACGCCAGCGCCCGGCGGCGGCGGTGGACGCCATCACAACCCCGCGTGGGAGGCCTCCGAGCACCTGATCGCGCCGCATAGGCGCTCAAGGCCACAGTGCCGTAACATCGGGGACAATGAGCTTTACCGCAGCAAAATTACTCGCGGTCCTGCAGGCGCACGTTCCGATTGGAGCCAGGGGCTTTGTCGCCGCACTGAGCGGCGGCGCGGATTCGAGCGGACTGCTCGCCGCGCTCGCCGCGCTCGCCGAGCTGCGCGGCGAGCCGCGCTGCCTGCCGCTGCGTGCCGTGCATATCGATCATGGTTTGCAGCAGGCGGCCGCTTCGTTCCGCGCGGTCTGCGAGTCCTTGTGCCGAAGGCTCGAGGTTCCCCTGTCGACGATCGAGGTTGCGGTTGCGGCGCCCGCGGGTGTCTCGATCGAAGCGGCCGCGCGCGATGCGCGCTACGCCGCGCTCGGCGCGCAGCTGCGGCCGGGCGAATGCCTGCTGACCGCGCACCACAGCGAAGATCAAGCCGAAACCTTGCTGCTGCAGGCACTGCGCGGCGCGGGCCTCAAGGGATTGGCAAGCATGCCGGTCTGCTGCGAGTTCGCCGCGGGTTGGCACCTGCGGCCGTTGCTCGGCGTGCGGCGCGCCGACCTGCGCGCCTTTGCGGCCGCGCTTGGACTCGACGTCGCGCTCGATCCGATGAACACCGACCCGCGCTACGACCGCGTTTACCTGCGCGGGCAGCTGTGGCCGCTGATCGAGGCGCGCTGGCCCGGCGCAGCGGCGGCGCTGGCCCGCAGCGCCTCGCATGCCGCCGAGGCGCAGGATCTGCTCGACACGATTGCCGATACGGATCTCGCGGGGCTGCGCGACGGCGCAGCGCTGTCGGTCGCGCATCTGCGCAGGCTCGGATCGGCACGCCGCATCAACGCGCTGCGCCGCTGGATTTTCGACGCGAACGCGGTGCCGCCGCCGGCATCGCGCCTGCTCGAGGCGCTGCGCCAGGTCCTCGATGCCGACGCCGATCATCTGCCGGCGGTGGTCTGGGATACGCATGCGCTGCGGCGCTACCGGAACCGCCTGTTTTTGACCGCCGCCGCGCCGCCGCGCCTGGTGCGCGCGCGTGGCTGGAGTCCGCGGCAGCAGCCGCAGATCGAACTCGACGCGGGCCTCGGGTCTCTGCGCTGCGTGGAGCGCCCCGGAGGCTTGGATCCGCGCCGCTTGCCCGAACAGCTGCGCATCTGCGGCCGCGCGGGCGGCGAGGCGTTGAAACCGGGCTTCAGCGCCGCGACACGCAGCGTGCAGCATTTATGTCAAGACCTCGGCGTTCTTCCGTGGATGCGCGACGCGCTGCCGTTCGTGCATGCGGGCGGCGAATTGATCGCGATCGGCGATTTGTGGCTCGACGCGCGCTGGTGCGCGCACCCGGCCGAGCCGGGATTGGCGTTCGAGTGGATCGATGCGCCGAATCTGGTTTGACTCGATTGTCGCAGCGGCCGCGATCTGCTAATCTGAATTCCCGTCGAATTGTCGTAATTCCCATAGAGGCCTTGGGCGCGCCGAATCGCATATTTGATTCGGGCTGGTGCTTAATTTTAATCGGCGGTGACCATCATGACTCGATTCGTTTTCGTCACCGGCGGTGTCGTTTCGTCGCTCGGTAAGGGTATTGCGGCCGCCTCCTTGGGCGCGATCCTCGAGGCCCGCGGGCTCAAGGTGAGCATGGTCAAGCTCGATCCCTACATCAACGTGGATCCGGGTACGATGAGTCCGTTCCAGCACGGCGAAGTGTTCGTGACCGCGGACGGCACCGAAGCGGACCTCGATCTGGGTCACTACGAGCGCTTCGTGCGCACCACGACCGGGCGCAACAGCAATTTCACCACGGGCCGGATTTACGAGCGCGTGATCGCCAAGGAGCGCCGCGGCGACTATCTCGGCGCCACGGTCCAGGTCATTCCGCACATCACCGACGAAATCAAATATCGGATCCGCATGGGCGCGGGCGACGCCGACGTCTGCATGGTGGAAATCGGCGGCACGGTCGGCGACATCGAGTCGCTGCCGTTCCTCGAGGCGATTCGCCAGATGGGCGTCGAGCTCGGCCGCAACCACGTGCTGTACATGCATTTGACGCTCGTGCCGATCGTCGGCGGCTCGGGCGAGATCAAGACCAAACCGACGCAGCACTCGGTCAAGGAGTTGCGCGGCATCGGAATCCAGCCGGACATCCTGCTGTGCCGCTGCGTACAGTCTCTGCCCGGCGAGCAGCGCCGCAAGATCGCGCTGTTCACGAACGTCGAGGAGCGCGCGGTGATTTCGGCGGTGGACGCGGACGATATTTACAAGATTCCCTTGCTGCTGCATGAGCAGGATCTCGACGACATCGTGATCGACAAGCTGCGCCTCGATGCGCCGCCGACGGATCTGTCGGACTGGCGTGCGGTCGTGGCGGCCAAGCAGAATCCGGAGGCCGCCGTCGACATCGGCATGGTCGGTAAATACGTCCAGATTCGTGATTCCTATATCTCGCTCAACGAAGCGCTGATGCACGGCGGGATCAAGACGCGTACGCGCGTCAATATTCACTATTTCGAGTCGCAGGACATCGAACGCATGGGTCCCGACGCGCTGCGCAACATGGATGCGATTCTGGTGCCGGGCGGCTTCGGCGATCGCGGCATCGAGGGCAAGATCCAGGCGATTCGGTTTGCGCGCGAAAACCGCATTCCGTATCTCGGAATCTGCCTAGGGATGCAGCTCGCGATCATCGAATACGCGCGTGACGTGCTCGCCCTCAAGGGGGCCAACAGTACGGAGTTCGACCGGGCGACGCACCATCCGCGTGATCGCGCTGATCACCGAGTGGCAGGATCTGGCGCGCGGCCAGCAGGTGCGCGACGAAAAATCGAATCTGGGGGGCAGCATGCGCCTCGGTGCGCAGGAATCGCGGCTCACGCCGGGTTCGCTCGCGCATGCGGTATACGGCAAGGAGTCGATCTTCGAGCGCCATCGGCACCGCTATGAGTTCAACAACAATTACCTCGACGACCTCACGGCGGCGGGCATGCGTTTCTCGGGATTCTCGGCCGACGGCTTGGTCGAGTTCATCGAATTGCCCGGGCACCCGTGGTTCATGGCAAGCCAGTTTCACCCGGAATTCACCTCGACGCCGCGCGACGGCCATCCGCTGTTCACCGGCTTCATCCGTGCCGCGCGCGAGTATCGTGCAGCGCTGCAACCCGGCCGCGCCACGGCCTAGCGAGCGGTTGGCGCCATGAAGCTGGGGTCGTTCGAGGTGGGCGCGGATCGGCCCGCTGTTCTTGATCGCGGGTCCCTGTGTCGTCGAAAGCGAGGCGCTGGTCATCGAGGTTGCGGGCCGCTTGCGCGAGATCACGCAGAAGCTCGGCGTACCGTTCATCTTCAAGGCCTCTTACGACAAGGCCAATCGCTCATCGCGCTCGAGTTTTCGCGGTCCCGGCATCGAGGCGGGGCTGCAAGGCGCTCGAACTCGTGCGCCGGCAGATCGGAGTGCCGGTGCTCACCGACGTGCATGAGGACACACCGCTCGCCGAGGTCGCGAGCGTCGTCGACGTGCTGCAGACGCCGGCGCTGCTCTCGCGGCAGACGAACTTCATCATTGCGGCCTGCTCGCAGGGCAAGCCGGTCAACATCAAGAAGGGCCAATTCCTCTCGCCGTGGGAAATGGCCAATGTCGTCGACAAGGCGCGCTCGACCGGCAACACCGCAAATCATGGTGTGCGAGCGCGGCTTTTCGTTCGGCTACAACAATCTGGTCTCGGACATGCGCTCGCTCGCGGTCATGCGTGCAACCGGCTGTCCCGTGGTATTCGACGCCACCCATTCGGTGCAGCTGCCGGGCGGCAAGGGGGACTCCTCCGGCGGCCAGCGCGAATTCGTGCCGGTGCTGGCGCGCGCCGCGGTCGCCGCGGGCGTCGCCGGCATCTTCATGGAGACGCACCCGGACCCGGCGAAAGCGCTGTCCGACGGTCCGAATGCCTGGCCGCTGCAGCGCATGGAGTCGCTGCTCGAGATGCTCGTCGAAATCGATCGAGCCGTGAAGAAGCAACCTTTTGAGGAATCCCTGCTATGACCCGCATTGCCGATGTCCGAGGCCGCGAAATCATCGACTCGCGCGGCAACCCCACGGTCGAAGCCGACGTCCTGTTGGATTCCGGCGTAGTCGGCCGGGCGGCGGTGCCGTCGGGGGCCTCGACGGGCTCGCGCGAGGCCGTCGAACTGCGCGACGCGGACCCCAAGCGCTTCGGCGGCAAGGGCGTTAATAAGGCCGTGAGCCACGTCAACGGCGTGATTCGCGGCTTGCTGCTGGGTCGAGAGGCACTGGATCAGCAAGGCCTCGACGCGGCCTTGATCGCGGCCGACGGCACCGAGAACAAATCGAACTTGGGCGCGAATGCGATCCTCGCCGCGTCGCTTGCCGCCGCGCAGGCTGCGGCGCGCGCGCAGAAGCTCCCGCTCTATCGACACCTCGGCGGCGCCGGCGATTTGACGATGCCGGTGCCGATGATGAACATCATCAACGGCGGGGCGCACGCCGACAACAGCGTCGACATCCAGGAATTCATGATTCTCCCCATCGGCGCGCCCTCGTTCGCCGAGGCGATTCGCTACGGCGCCGAAGTGTTCCACATGCTCAAGAAGGTGTTGCACGCCAAAGGCCTGAACACCTCGGTCGGCGACGAAGGCGGGTTCGCCCCGAATCTGCCCTCGAACGAGTCTGCGTTGACGACGATACTCGAGGCGATCGAGAAGGCAGGGTATCGCGCCGGCCGGGACATCTACTTGGGCCTCGACGTGGCGAGCACCGAGTTCTACAAGAACGGCGTCTACGAACTTGCGTCCGAAGGGCGCAAGTTCAGCTCCGCCGAATTCGCCGATTATCTCGCGGGGCTCGTCGCGAAGTATCCGATCGTCACCGTCGAGGACGGCATGGCTGAGGACGATTGGGCCGGCTGGGCGATTCTCACCGAGAAGCTCGGCAAAAAAGTCCAACTCGTCGGCGACGACCTCTACGTCACGAACACCAAGATCTTCGCCGAGGGCATCGCCAAGAAAATCGCGAACGCGATCCTCATCAAGCCGAACCAAATCGGCACGCTGACCGAAACGCTTGCGGCGATCCGCATGGCCGATGCCGCGAAGTACGCGGCGATCATCTCGCACCGGTCGGGCGAAACCGAGGACGCGACGATCGCCGATATCGCGGTCGGCACCACGGCGACCCAAATCAAGACCGGTTCGCTGTCGCGTTCCGACCGCGTCGCGAAGTACAACCAGCTGCTGCGCATCGAGGCCGAACTCGGCTCCAAGACGCGCTATGCGGGCGCCGGCGCACTATCGGTACCAATCTCTTA
Source organism: uncultured Gammaproteobacteria bacterium (assembly GCA_963782845.1). Classification (GTDB taxonomy): domain Bacteria; phylum Pseudomonadota; class Gammaproteobacteria; order Steroidobacterales; family Steroidobacteraceae; genus Bog-1198. The sequence continues at coordinate 135,598 of CAWALM010000014.1, forward strand.
AGAGATCGTGCTAAGCTCCTGTCCTAATGAGAGTTTTCGTGGCCATCTTGGGCTTCGGCCTGGTCTTTCTCCAGTACCGCCTGTGGGTTTCCGAGCAGGGCGTGCGGGAGGTTGCGCGCCTGCAAGCGGCGATCGGTGTGCAATCCGAAGCCAACCGCGAACTCGCCGAGCGCAACCGCCAACTCGGCGCCGAAGTGCACAATCTCAAGGTAGGCCTCACGGCGCTTGAAGAGCGCGCGCGAAGCGAACTCGGCATGGTCGGCAACAACGAAACGTTCTATCAGATCGTGACGCCGGCGACGGGGATGCCCGCCGCGCCGGCCACTGCCGTCACCGCCCGCGCGGAATGACCGCGGATTCTGCAGGTCGCCGCATTTGGGCAATCGTGCCCGCGGCAGGGCGGGGCATGCGTTTCGCGGCGGGTGCGGCGGCGCCCGCCGGAACTTCCAATCCTGCGCCGAAGCAATATGCGCCGCTGCTCGGCGCGACGGTGCTCGAGTGGACCCTGCGACGCCTCTTGGCCGAGCCACGGCTGCACGCCGTGGTCGTGGTCGTCGCCGGCGACGACGAGTACTGGCCTGCGGTGGCGGCCCGGCTCGCGGCGCCGCGCCTCTCGTCGACGATCGGCGGCGCGAGCCGGCAACAATCGGTGATCAACGGCTTGGCGCATCTGGCCGAGCGGGCCGCGCCCGGCGACTGGGTGCTCGTGCATGACGCCGCGAGGCCGTGTTTGACGAGCCGCGAGCTCGGCGACCTGCTCGATGCGCTCGATCCGGCCGGGGCGGGCGCGGTGCTCGGCGCGCCGCTCGTCGACACGATCAAGCGCGAGCAAGGCGGCGCGATCGCACAAACCGTCGATCGGCAGGGCTTGTGGCGCGCGCTGACACCGCAAGTGTTCGAATTCGCGGAACTGCGCACCGCGCTGCAAGAGGCCGAGCGGGCCGGCGTGACCGCGACCGACGAGGCGCAGGCGATGGAGCGCCTCGGGCGCCATCCGACGCTCGTTGCGGGTTCCGCGTTCAACATCAAGGTGACACGGCCCGAGGACCTCGAGGCCGCCGCCAGAATCTTAACGAGTGCAGGGGCGACATCGATGCGTATCGGCCAAGGTTTCGACGTTCATGCATTCGGCGCCGGCGACCGCGTCGTGCTCGGCGGGGTGTCGATTCCGTACACTCGCGGCGTGGTCGCGCACTCCGACGGCGACGTGATCATTCACGCGCTCTGCGATGCGATCCTGGGCGCGCTCGGGCAGGGCGACATCGGACAGCATTTTCCCGACAGCGATCCCAAGTACCGCGGCGCCGACAGCCGCGTGTTCCTGCGTGAGGTCGCGGCGCTCATGCGCGCGGCAGGCTTGAAACTCGTGAACGCGGATGTGACCGTGCTCGCTGAAGGACCGCGCATTGCCAAGCACCGGCTCGTGATGGCCGCGAATCTCGCCGCGGATCTCGGCGCCGAGCCGGCGCGCATCAACATCAAGGCGACGACCGCCGAGCGCTTAGGCGCCATCGGACGCGGTGAGGGCCTCGCGGCCATGGCGGCGGTGCTGCTCGACGCCTGAAGGTGCGGCGGCGGGGCCGCCGGCTCGACGCGATCGAGTTCCACGAGACGTTCTATGCGCGCAGCAGCACGTAGACCGCGCCCGTGCCGCCGTCGATGCCCTTGGCGGAAGTAAAGGCGATCACGTCGAAATGCCGCCGCAGCCATTCGTTGACGGCGGTCTTGAGCACCGCGCCGCGTGATCCAGAACGCGAACCCTTGCCGTGGATGACGCGCACGCAGCGGAAATGGTCGGCGCGGCTTTGCGCGATGAACTCCGCGAGCAGTTCGCGCGCACGCGCCTGCGTCAGTCCGTGCAGATCGAGCTCATCCTCGACCGGCACGAGCCCGCGGCGCAGCTTGCGCAGCACCTGGTCGCGTACGCCGGCGCGTCGATGCGACAAGCTCTCTTCGGCAGTCACCGCCGCGGTCACGAGCGGCATCTCGGCCTCGAGATCCATCGTGGCGGCGAGCGGCTGCGCGGCGCGCTTGCGCGGCTTGCGCGGCGCCGTCGCGGCTGCGGCGTGACTCTGTGCGAGCGGCCGCACGCCCTGCATGGCGCTGCGAAACGTGTGCGCGTCGTCGGATGCATTGGAGTCGGCGTCGCGTCGTTTTGTCATAGTCTCGAAAGGTCGATCGGCTACCGGGGGTTCCGGTCATGCAGTATAGTCCTCGCGTGAAAATTCTACTTTCGAATGACGACGGCTACCGCGCGGAAGGCCTGACGGCGCTGCGCGAAGCGATGCGGCCGCTCGGCTCCGTGACCGTCGTTGCGCCGGACCGCAATCGCAGCGGCGCCAGCAATTCTTTGACCCTCGATGTGCCGCTGCGCGCGCTGAGTTTCGACAAGGGCGCCTATTACGTCAACGGGACACCGACCGACTGCGTGCACATGGGGATCTCCGGTCTCTTTGACTTCGAGCACGACATCGTCGTCTCCGGCGTCAACGACAGCGCTAATTTGGGCGACGACGTGCTGTACTCGGGCACGGTCGCCGCCGCGATCGAGGGACGATTTCTCGGATTGCCCGCGATCGCCGTCTCTTTGTGCGTGGAAGAGGGTACGCCGCGCAACTTCGCGGGCGCCGCGGCGATCGCCGCGCGTCTGGTGGGCCAGCTGATGCGCTCACCGCTGCAAGGATCGATGATCCTCAACGTCAATGTCCCGGATTTGCCTGACGGCGAGCTTCGGGGGGTACAGGTCACGCGTCTCGGCAACCGCCATCGCAGCAAGCCGGTGGTGCGCGCCAAGGACCCGCGCGGCCGCGACGTCTATTGGGTCGGGTCTGCGGGCGCCGGCCAGGATGCGGGTCCCGGCACCGATTTCTACGCGGTCGCCGAGGGCTATGCCTCGATCACGCCGCTGCAGATCGACCTCACGCGCCATTCGACGATCGCCGATCTCGAACGCTGGCTCAAGCTTGAATAACTTCATGGCGGACTCGCGCTTGAGCGGCATCGGCATGACTTCGGCACGCACGCGCGAACGCCTCGTGCAGCGCCTCAAGGAGCAGGGGATCGTCGACGAGCGCGTACTCGATCGGATTCGCCACGTGCCGCGGCATCTGTTCGTCGATGAGGCGCTCGCGAGCCGCGCCTATGAGGATACGGCGCTGCCGATCGGTTTCGGCCAGACGATCTCGCAGCCCTACATCGTCGCGCGCATGACGGAGCAATTGCTCGCGACCGGACCTGCGGCCAAGGTGCTCGAGATCGGGACCGGCTGCGGCTACCAGACCGCGGTGCTCTCACCGCTGGTCGGCGAAATCTACAGCGTTGAGCGCATCGCGAGCCTGCTCGGACGAGCGCGCCGCACGCTGCGCGAGCTCAAGATTCGCAATGCCAACTTTAGGCACGCCGACGGCAATATCGGCTGGCAGGCGCGGGCGCCGTTCGACGGCATCCTTCTGACCGCCGCGCCGCACGCCGTACCGGCGGCATTGTTCGATCAATTGAGCGTCGGCGGCCGCTTGATCGCCCCGGTGGGTCCCGAGGGGCGTCAGGATCTGATTCGCTTTACAAAAACCGAAAAAGGCATCGAGCGCGTCTCGCTCGGCGCAGTCAGCTTCGTGCCGCTGCTACCGGGACTGCAGCAATAGTGCGGTGAGAGTACCGGTCTGGATCCCGGCGGCCGCGCTCTGCGCCGTCCTGCAGAGCGGCTGCAGCGGCGATCGGGTCCGCGAGCAACCGGTCTACATCGTGCGGCCGCAGGACACGCTTTACAGCATTGCATGGCGCCACAACCTCGACTATCGCGACCTCGCGCAATGGAATCACATCGGGCCGGATTTTCGGATCGCGGTCGGTCAGCGCCTGCTGCTCGAGCCTGGCGCGCGCCCCGATGCGCAGCGGCCTTCAGCCGCCGCGCCGCCGCAGAATCCCGCGACGCCGGCGACGCACGGCCTACGCGATGAGCCGCGCTCGGGCCGGCCGGCGTTGCCCGCGCCGATCAAGCCGAGCGCAGTCGCGGCCGCAATCCCGCACTTGCTGTGGGTTTGGCCGACCGACCGCGAGATCGCGCCGCGCCCCGTGCAGAGCGGCGGCATTTTGTTTCCCGGTCGCTTAGGTCAAGACGTGCGAGCGGCGGCGGCGGGACGCGTCGTCTATACCGGCAGCGGCATTCGCGGGTATGGACAGCTCGTGATCATCAAGCACAACGAGGTGTTGCTTTCTGCTTACGCCTACAATCGCGAGGTCGTTGTCAAAGAGGCCCAAGAGGTGGCTGCCGGCGAGACGATTGCGCACATGGGAGAGGGCGGGCATCAGAGCGCCGCGCTTTATTTCGAAATCCGTTACAACGGCAAACCGATCGATCCGTTGCCACTGCTGAACGCCAAGAAGTAAATCCTCGATTAGTTATACAATCGATTGAAATACAAACGATTATTTCGTTTTATGTCAAAGAGTTGCTGGCTTGCGGGCGAGGTCGTGCTGTGGTTAACTGCGGTTCGTCCGCACCGAGGTCATTTGCGGAGCGCTGAAGATCTACACGAGAACTGACGGGGGATTAAAAAGCTAATAAGATCAAAAATAAGAAAAATATTTCTCGAAACCACTTCACACCTGTATTCGTCGTGCTCGGTGGTTGAGATCCGATCTTCGCTTTTCGTGTATTTGAGTAGGCGCTCCGAATTTTTGCCAAGCGCTGCGGCCCCCGGCCCCGGCGCTTCCCTCAGACAATCAGTATCGCGAGCGCGCGTCTCTGTTCCGCTACAAGCACGTTGAACGTGCGGCAGGCGGCACCTGTGGTCATGACTTCATATCCGATCCCGGCGCGCAGGAATCGCACGCCGAATCCCGCCGCCGCGAAACTTTGCGTCGAACCGGTACCCAACAGCACGACCTCCGGATCCAAGCCAAGTACGCGTGCCGCCACGTCGTCCGATAGGTCGCCGACGCCCCGCAATGCGGGTTCGGGCAGAACCGCGCTCGCCGTGACGATCAGCGAGGTCTGGTATTGCTGTGTGTTGATGCGAATTTCGCCGGGCGCATAGCCGCGGATGAGATTGATCCCCGAAGTCGGGTCTTGCGTGAAGCGCATATGCTTAAGATACCGAATTCGTTACGGAGGCGCCGCTTGTCGATGGTCTTCATTCGTTTCCCGTTGCCGCCGGCCGACTGGGCCGGCAGCGCCGATCGCGGCGCCGACGCACTGCACCGCTCGCCGCTGCTCGAGCGGCTGCTCGCGCGCGCCGACGTTGGCCCGGATGAGGATTGGCGGGCCTCGGCGTTTCGCCTCTTGGCGCCGGGTGCCGAAGCCCCGCCGGCGGTCGGCGCCGCCGCCCTGCATGCGGCGCTCGGCTCCGATGCAGCCGCGGAGGCCGGCGACTCGCCGCGGACCGCATTCGTTGCGACGCCGTTGCATTGTGTCGCGACCATGACGAGCGTGCACTTGCCGCCCGGCGGCGTGCTCCAGCTCGCGCCCGCCGAGGCGGCGCAAATCGCGGCCGACTTCAAGCGCCGGTTTGCCGACGCGCAAGAGCGCCTGATCGCCGCGCCGGACGGATCTCTGTGCTGCGTATTCGATCGCGCGGTGGCGGCGAACAGTGTGGATCCGGCGGCGATGATCGGCAGCGACATCCATGGGTTTCTGCCCGCCGGACCCGACGGGCCCGCATTGCGGCGCTTCATGAGCGAAATCGAAATGTGGCTGTTCGAACACCCGCTGAACCAGCGGCGCGCGGCGGCGGGTGCGCTGCCGATCACGGGGCTGTGGCTGTGGGGCGGCGGTCCGACGATTGCGCGGCTGCCGGCGCTGCGCGGATCGGTCGCCGGAGCCGACCCCTTGTTTGCGGCCTGGCCCGAGCTCGCCGCACGGTCGGGTGCCGTCGGTGCGGGTAAATCCGGCGCCGCGGTCGTCGTGGTCGCGGATCCGCCGGGGACCGATGCCTGGAGCAGCGTCGAGCGGCAGTGGATTCTGCCGTCGATCGAGTCGCTGCGATCGGCGCGCATCGCGCGCATCGAGTTGTCGGCCGGCGGCCGGCGTTTTCGACTGACTTCACGCGGGCTCTGGCGCATGTGGCGGCGCGCGCGGCCCTGGTGGGAGTACTTCGCGTGAGGGTCCCGCTGATCCGGCGTCGCGGCACGCCGCCGACGCATCAGTTCGGCGCGGATTTGCATCCGCTGCTGCGCCGGATCTACGCGGCGCGCGGCATCTCAAACGACGCGGATCTCGACCTCTCGCTGCCGCAGCTGTTGCCGGTCGGCACCCTCGAGGGCGTCGATGCGGCAGCCGAACTGCTCGCCGCACACCGGCATTCCGGCCGCGTGCTCGTGATCGGTGATTTCGATGCCGACGGCGCGACGAGCAGCGCGCTCATGGTGCGTGCATTGCGCTCGCTCGGCTTCGCGCAGGTCGATTTCCTCGTGCCCAATCGATTTCGCTTCGGATACGGCTTGACGCCCGAAATCGTCGCGCTCGCGGCGACTCGCGCGCCGAGTCTGATCGTCACGGTCGACAACGGCGTGTCGAGCATCGAGGGGGTTGACGCCGCCCACGAACTCGGCATTCCGGTGCTGGTCACGGACCATCATTTGCCGGGCGCGAGGCTGCCGCGCGCCGCCGCGATCGTCAATCCCAATCTCGCGGGCTCGAACTTCGCGAGCCCCGCCCTGGCCGGCGTCGGCGTCGCGTTCTATCTGGTCGCCGCGCTCGCGCGGCGCTTGAACGAACCGCAGTTCAGGCCAGCGGACCTGCTCGATCTGGTCGCGCTCGGCACGGTTGCCGACGTCGTTCCGCTCGATCGCAACAATCGGATCCTGGTCGCGCAGGGCCTGCGGCGCATTCGCGCCGGTCGCGGCGTGCCCGGCATCCGCGCGCTGCTCGATTGCGCGGGACGCCGCGCCGATCAAATCACCGCGGCGGATCTCGGATTCGCGGTCGGCCCGCGCCTCAACGCCGCGGGCCGGCTCACCGACATGAGTCTTGGGATCGCGTGCTTGTTGACCGATGACGAGGCGGAGGCGGCGCGACTCGCGACGCAATTGTCGACGCTCAACGAGGAGCGCCGCGAAATCGAGCGGCGCATGCAAACCGAGGCGGTCGACATCGCGGCCTCGATTGCGCGGCAGGCGGGCGGTGCCGAGTCGCTCGGCCTGTGCCTGTTCGACGAGACCTGGCATCAAGGCGTCATCGGCTTGGTCGCCGGACGCACCAAGGACCGGCTACACCGCCCGGTGATCGCGTTCGCGCTCGCCGAAGACGGTTCGCTGCGCGGTTCGGCGCGCGGCATCGCCGGCCTGCATATTCGCGATGCGCTCGACAGCGTCGCGGCCCGGCATCCGGGCCTGATCCAAAAGTTCGGCGGTCATGCGATGGCCGCGGGGTTGAGCCTGGGCCGGCGAGGATCTGCCGGCGTTTCGCGAGGCCTTTGCCGCGGAGATCGCGACGCGACTGTCGCCTGAGTCGCTGACCGGCATTATCGAAACCGACGGCGAGCTGCCGGGAGCGGACCTTTGCCTCGATACCGCCCGACTGTTACGCAGTGCGGGTCCTTGGGGTCAGGGGTTTCCCGAACCCGTGTTCGACCAGGTCTTCGACGTGCTGGGAATGCGCGTCGTCGGGGAGAAGCACCTCAAACTGCGCGTCCGCGCCGGCGCGCGCGGCGAACCCATCGAGGCGATCGCCTTCGGATACGTGGGCGGTGCCGCCGAGAGTGCCGAAGTGCGCTCAGGCGCACCTGTGCACCTCGCCTACCGGCTCGAGGTCAATGACTACAACGGAGCGCAGAGCCTGCAGCTCAATTGCCAGCATCTGCAACCGGCGCCGAGCGGAGGCTGCGCGCCATAATTGGCCTTTATTGAGCCGGCGTCGCGCCAGATTCTTGCCGGACACTTCGGCGAGGTCATCAGGCGAGGTGTTCCATGGGCAGTCCGTTCGGTATGAATCCGCTGATTGTCAAGCTCATGCTGGTTTCCCTCATCATGCTGCTGCTGTTGTGGCCGCTCGGCCTCGTCGAGCGATTGGTCGGCGAGCGCAGCGCGCTGCGCTACTCGGCGGTTGAGCGCGTCGCGGGCAATGTCGGGCGTGCTCAGCAGGTCGGCGCCCTCATGCTGCTGGTCCCCGTCACCCGCATCGCCACCATCGATGGCAAGCCCTTTGCGACGACGACCGACTATCACGTGCTCGCGAACACCGTGCATATCGACGGCAGCGTGGACACCGTGGCGCGCCATTCGGGGATCTATGTCGTGCCGGCTTTTGCCGCGAAGTTGCAGGTCAGCGGCAGCTTGGACGCCAGGCGGGTGCGCGAGCTGGCGGCGCCCGAGAGCGGCGTCATCAAGCGGATCGGGCCGAACCGGCTGTTTCTCGCGGTCTCCGACAATGCGGGAATCCGATCGATGAGCGGGATCCGCGTCGGCGGCCAGCTGTTGCCGGTCGAGGCGCTGCGCGTCGGCGAGCTCAACGGGGTGGGCGCGACACTGCCGGACGCCGTTCTCGATGCGGCCGATCGCGTCGAGTTCGATTTCGAGCTGCAGATTTCGGGTACCGAACGGCTGCAGTTTCTGCCGTTCGCAAACGCAATCGAGGTCGACCTGCGCTCGACATGGCCGAGTCCGAGCTTCAGCGGTGCGTTCGGACCGGTCGCCTCGCCGGCCGCGTCGGCGAGCGGGTTTTCCGCGCAATGGCGCGTGCTGCAGCTGAACCGCGACTATCCGCAGCTATGGGCCGACAACAAGGTGAGCGCAGGGCAGATTGCGGCCTCGGCGTTTGGCGTCGACTTCTACGAGCCGGTCGACGCCTACCAGCGCAATTATCGCGCGATCCACTATGCGTTCTTGTTCGTTTCGCTGACGTTCATGGTGATGTTTCTGTTGGAAAGAATGCCCGGCCTTCCGCTGCACGGCGTGCATTACGCGATGACCGGCGCTGCGCTGTCGATTTTCTATTTGGTGCTGCTCGCGCTCAGCGAGCACATGACATTCGGCGCCGGTTACGCGATCGCAACGGCGGCGCTCGCGCTGTTGCTGTCGATTTATTACAGCGGGGCGCTGCACTCGGTTCGCGGCGGCCTGATCGCGGGCGTCGTGAGCGGCGCCTGCTATGGCCTGCTCTACCTGCTGATCCTGTCCGAGGAATACGCGCTGCTGTGCGGCGCGCTGACGCTGTTCGGCGTGCTCGCGGCGATCATGATCACGACTCGCAAAGTCGATTGGAATCGCATGGGATCCGCGGCCTAGCCGCTTTCCTCGGCCGCGGAAGCGCGCGGCGCTGCGCTATACTGCGGCCACGGCATGCAAGGGGAGCAGGGGATGACGACGGCATACAAACTTTACGGGCGCGCGGGCTCGGGTTCGCTCGCGGTGCAAGTGGCGCTCGAGGAAATCGGTACTCCCTACGAGCGCGTTTGGATCGCCAACGAGCCGGAGCCGGTCGCGAAGTATCGAAAGCTGAATCCGACCGGCCGAGTGCCCGCGCTCGGTTTGCCCGACGGGACCGTGATGTTCGAATCGGCGGCGATTTTGATCCACCTCGCCGCGGCCCATCCGGGCGCACGCATCGGCCCGCAGCCGGGGTCGATCGCTCACGCACGCTTCCTGCAATGGATGGTGTATCTGTCCGCCAATGTGTACGAGGCGGTGTTGCGCCTCTATTACTCGGAGCGCTTCTCGACGCGCGGCGCGGCGGACGCCGAGGCGATCCGCGATCAGGGCGCGGCGGACTATCTCGCGAACTTGAGCCTCATCGACGCGCAGCTCGCGCCCTACGTGCTCGGCGCGGACTACTCGATCGCCGATGCCTATCTCTACATGTTGGCCGGATGGCATCCGGGCGACAAGGCGCAGTTGTATGCGCGCCTGCCGCGGCTCGAGGCGCTCGTGTCGCGGGTCGCGGTGCGGCCGGCCGTCATCAAGGCCGAGGCCGACCACGCGCAATAGCTGCCGCGTTGCGCCGCCACCGCGCAAAGCAGTGCCGCGGCGCTCGTGCGCTAGATCGGCTCGTCGAGCGATTTCGCCAGCGGCGTGAACAGCGCGGGGCCCGCCGCCGTCATGTGCCAGCAGTCTTCGAGGCGCACGCCGAATTCCCCGGGAATGTAGAGTCCCGGTTCGTCGGAAAAGCACATGCCCGCCTCGAGCGGGGTCGCATCGCCATGCACGAGGTAGGCAGGTTCGTGGCCGTCGAGGCCGATCCCATGGCCGGTGCGGTGCGAAAGTCCCGGCAGCCGATATCCCGGACCCCAACCTTCGCGCTCGTAGAAGCCGCGGACCGCATCGTCGATGCGCCCGACCGGCAACCCGATCTTGGCGGTTTCGAGCGCGAGTTCCTGGCCGCGTTTGACGGTATTCCAGACCTTGCGCTGGCGCTCGCTCGCGCCGCCGTACACCCAGGTGCGAGAAATGTCCGATTGATAGCCGTGTACGGTGCAGCCGCAGTCCATGAGGATCGTCGATCCCTCGCCGACGGTCTCAGCCCGGTGCGATCCGTGTGGATAAGCCGAGGCCTCGTTGAGCAGCACCAGCGAGAACTCGGGCGACCCGCCGAGTTCGGCGGTCGTGCCGTCCATGAGCGCGCCGATCTGCGCAGGCGTCATACCGCGCTCGATGCGCGCATGCACGACGCGCAGCGCCTCGATCGTGACCGCGTTTGCGGTCTGCATGAGCGCGAGCTCCGCGGCCGATTTGATGAGCCGGCAGGCCCGCACCAGTGGATCGCCGGTGACGATCTCATAGGCCTTGGATGCACGCCGCACGCCGTCGACGATGAAGAATCGAATCGTGGATTCGACGGCGATCGTGCCCGAGACGACGCCGCGATCGCGCAGCGCCTCGACGATACGCTCGAACGGACTGTCCGCTTCGTTCCACGGACGGACATCGCCGCCGACTTGGAAGGTCTCGCGGACCGAAGGCTCTTCGAACGCGGGCGTCACGACGATGACCTCGCCGCGCGCCGGCAGAATCGCGGCCGTGGTGCGCTCCGAGCGGCGCCAGCGGATTCCGGTGAAATAATCGAGCGTCGAACCGGATTCGACCAGCAGCGCGCCGATCTTGCGCTCCACGAGCAGCTTCTGCAGCTTCGCGATGCGCGCGCGGCGCTCATCGACCGAGATCGGCTTGGCATCGGCCGCGATGGATTGCAGTTTCGACGCGGGGCTCGGCGGCGCAGTCGGCTCGGCGGTAAAGCCGACCAACGGGGCGGTACCGGCGGCCGCGAGAAAGGCGCGCCGCGAAATCAAGGCGCGGGCCGCCGCGGCGGCGCAGCTCCTGCGTCCATGAGCAGCCTCGTGAACAGGTAGAGACGGGGCACGACGCTATTGAGGTCGATCCATTCGTGATCGGTGTGGAAGTCGCCGCCGACGAAGCCGAGTCCGTCGAGCGCCGGCGTTCCCACCGACATCGCGAGCGCCGATTCCGAGGCGCCGCCGTTGCCGGAGAGCGCGATCGTCTTGCCGAGTTCGGAGTAGATCTTTTGGGCGCGCAGCGCAAGCGCATCGATGTCGGTGTTCTCCGTGAGCGGCGGAAACGAGCGCTCGTAGCCCACGGTCACGCTGGTATCGGGAACGATCGTCGTCGCGCTCGCCGCGCGGATTCTGGAGACGATCGCGTCGATTTCCTCGAGTTTTCGAAAGCGCACATTGAGCGTCGCTTCGGCGTAGTCGGGAATGATGTTGCTGCGTTCGCCGGACTTCAGCACCGTCAGGTTCACGGTGATTCCGTCGCCCGAATGCGGGTACATTCCCTCGATGGCTCCGAGCTGATGAACGAGCTCAGCGGCCGCATTGCGCCCATCCTGCGGCGCCATGCCGGCGTGCGCGGCGCGCCCCTTGACCTGGATCGTGACGCTCGCCGAGCCCTTGCGCCACACCGTGAGTGCGTCGGGCGGATCTCCGGGCTCCATGTTGAACTCGACGTCGTGGCGCATCGCCTCGCTCTTGATCAAATTCGTCGACCCGGGCGATCCGCGCTCCTCGCTGTCGTCGAGCAGCAGCGTGATGGTCGCGAAGTTCTTGAATCCCGTGTCGCGCAAGATCTTCAGCGCCGTGATCGCGTTGACGACGCCCGCCTTCTCGTCGCCGACCCCGGGCCCGTGCGCGCGCCCGCCGTCGATCGAGAACGGGCGGCGCGCGGCGGTCCCCGGACCGAATACGGTATCGATGTGCGCGACGATGAGAATCCTGCCTTTGCCGGTGCCGTGCAAGACCGCGACGAGATTGTCCGGCAGGCCCGGCGCCTCGGCGGCCGCGGTTCGGACCTCGGCACCGAGCGCCTCGAGCTGCTCGGCGAGCACCGCCTCGACCTTCGTGCCCCCCTCGACATCACCGGTGCCCGAATCGATGTTGACGATTCGCGCGAGCAGCTCGAGCGCGCCCGCACGATTGGCTTCGGCCGCCTTGTAGATCTGGGCGTCGCGATGCGGCGTGGCCGCGAAGCCCGGCGGCGCCCCCGCGCCCGAGATTCCGAGTCCGACGAGCCCGACGCCGAGAGCCGCTGAGCGCAGTGTCGCCATGTTTCATCCCCTTCGAGCCGCCGATGAGCCACGTTAGCACGGCTCCGGAACCGATTCGAGATTGGGTGCTACTCTTTACCGGCTGCGCATCGACGCAAGCAGAGGAGAAGCCGAGATGATTCCTGCCGCCCGCCAGTTGCTGCTGGATCGCAATGCGACGATTACCTGCCCGAATTGCGCCCGGGAATTTTCCTTGGATCAAGGTTTCGGGCAACAAGTGCTCGAACAGTTGTCCGAGGCGAGCGCCGGGGCAATCGCCGCGATGCGCGATGCCGAGCGCGCGTCCGTGGAGCGGCTGGCCGAAACCGCGACCGCGGCGCGGCTCGAGGAAATGCGCAAGACGCTCGGCGAGCGCGATCGGCTGCTCGCGGAAAGAAATCAGCAGGTCGCGGCGCTGCGCGACGAGCAGCTGCAGCTGCGCAAGGAGCGCGAGAAGCTCAAGGACGAGAAGGCGGCGCTCGCGCTCGAAGTGCAGAAGCAGGTCGACCTGCAGCTGCAGCGGCGAGAATCGGTGGTGCGAGCGCAGGAGCAGGAACGATTCCAGCTCGAAAAGGCCGAACTGCAAAAGAAGCTCGACGACGCCGGCGAGCAATTGGCGGCCGCCCAGCGCAGGATGGAGCAAGGATCGCAGCAGCTGCAGGGCGAGGTGCTCGAACTCGTGATCGAGGACGGCTTGCGCCGCGCCTTTCCGCTCGACGCCATCGAGGAGGTCAAGAAGGGCCAGCGCGGCGGCGACGTGCTGCAACGGGTCGTGACCCGCGGCGGTCAGGCCGCGGGCACCATTCTCTGGGAAACCAAGCGCGCCAAGGAATGGAGTCCGCAATGGATACTGAAGCTCAAGGAGGACATGCGCGCGGTCGGTGCCTCCGTCGGGATCTTGGTCACGATGCCCGGCGCATTGCCGAAAGATTGGCCGGCAGGAGCCTATTTCGCCGCGTACGAAGACGTCTGGGTCACCCAGGCCTCGACGGCGTTCGGCGTCGCGGAGTTGTTGCGACTCGGTTTGCTCGATCTGCATCGGCAGCGCGCGATATCGGCGGGCAAGGGCGAGAAAATGGAAGCCCTCTACGACTATCTGACGTCGCCGCAGTTCGCGCACAAGCTCAAGGCGGTTTTCGAGGTGTTCAAAAAGATGCGCGAGGAATTGGAATCCGAGAAAAACGTCACGACGCAGCGCTGGGCGCGTCGCGAGAAACAGCTGCAAGCCGGTGTCGCGCAGCTGCTCGGAATCGGCGGTGAGATTCAGGGCCTCGCGCAGCAGGACCTGCCGCTCTTGGAGCTCGAGGGCGACGCTGCAGGCCCGGAATCGGACGGCTGAGCGGCCGAGGCGCCTCGGCGGGTGCCGCAGACGCGGCGCACCCGGGGGATCTTTCCATAATCTGGCGAAAATCCGCCGCCGGCGCGCGCGGCGCGGCGATTCGCCGTCGTGGCGAGCCGTTCGGCCGTCGGGACGCGCTGATCGGCCATGAGGACGCGGCGATCCGTTATCATGGCGCTTAGGATCCGCCACGTTGCCGCGAGGGGAATCGTGAAACCGAAGTGCTCGTTCGTTGCCGCCGCGCCGCTGCTCGCATTGCTCGTGCTGTTTGCCGCGCGCGCGCCAGCCGCTGTTTCGCATCTGACGGTGCGCCTCGTCACCGGTTCCCAAACGCTGGTTGCGGGCAGCGAGGTGGAGCTGCGCATCTATACGATCGGTGGACGCGTGCTGCGCCTGCCATTGGCGCACGGCGATTCGTGGTCGCGCGACTCCACGCGCATGATTCCAGTGAATTTGCCGGAACCGCTCGATCCGCGCACCGTCCTGCGCTACAGCATCTACTACCGCGCGGCGACACCCGAATCCCCGCCCTGGGAGATCGCGTCGGCCGACGTCGAGTTGCCCTCGGCGGGTGCGGCTCCGGAGCTGCTGCTCAACGCGGCCGTGTCCGGAGTCATCGCGAAGCAAGGTGAGGTGGCGACCGTCGAGCGCAGCGCCGGTTCACTGGTCTGCGTCACCGACTCCGATTGCGATGATCATCGCAGCTGCAACGGCATCGAACGCTGCCGCCCGCGCGCCGCGGGCGCCGATGCACGCGGATGCGTGAAGGGAACGCCGGTGGTCTGCCCGGTCAATCAGATTTGCACCGAAGGTCGCGGCTGCGTGGGTGCGGAGTCGTACGGCAAGGTGCCGATGCAGCAGGCGCCGAGCGCACCGGCGCCGGCAAGCTCGCCGGGTTCGGCGCCATCAACTCCGCCGGCAGCACCGACGACCGCGCCGACGTCCTGATTTCCGGCGCGGCGGCTATTCGGCGGCGCTGCCGCCGCTCATCAGCATCTTTTCGACGACCGTATCCTCGATCGGGGAGCTGTCGTGCGATGGCGAGGTTTGCCGGTCTGCAATGCTGCGCGCCGCGCGTGCCGCGGTCGCCATGTCGATCTTGCCGTTGAAGCTGGCGCCGTCCGCGATCGAAACCCGCGGCGCCATCAAATTGCCCTGAACCTTCGCGGTTGGGCGAATGCTGATCGATTCGAGCGCATACAGGTCGCCGTCGATCGTGCCGTCGACGATGATGTTGCGGGCGCGCGAGTCGCCCTTGACGACGCCGTCGGTGCCGATGGTGAGGTTCTGGGTATGATGGATCGAACCCTCGATGCGCCCCTGCATGACGAAATCTTCGTCGGCGCGCAGTTCGCCCTTGAAGCGCAGCGTCGGCCCGAACACCGAACTCATCGGCTTGGCCTCCGGCGCCGGCGCCGGTGCCGTTTTGGCTTCGACCGGTTTGGCCTCGGCGGCTTTGACCTCGGCGGGTTTGGCTTCGACGGGCGGCTCGACACGGGCGCGCGGGGCCGGCGCGGCCGGCGCACCCGGCAGCGGCGACTTCAGATCGAATTCCGCAAGGCGCGGATCGGGAAAGGTTTCGCGCGGCGCGCGCTTGTCGAAAGTCGGGCTGCTCATGGGTGCATTCTCTCCAGGGGTATTCTTGAACCAGGCCATGGGTTGCTCCGGGCGGTCTCAGGCGGTCGACGCACGCGATCCTGAACCCGGTGAGCTCGCCTTGGCGGCTTTGCCGTCGCTCATGTCGACGCTCCCGTTGAATTTCGCGCCCTGTTGGATCATCACCGACGGCGCCGTGATGTTGCCGGTCATGAGCGCGGTTTCGGTCACCGAAACGGATTTCTCGGCGCGCACATCGCCCTCGATCGTTCCCTCGATGACGACCAACGTCGCTTCGACGTTGGCGCTGACGGTGCCTTCGCGGCCGATCGTGAGCTTCTGGGTGCGGGTGATCGAGCCTTCGATCTTGCCGTTGATGACCAGATCTTCTTCGGAGGACAGCTCCCCCTTGAATTTGATCGTGGGTCCGAGGATCGAGGTGCGTTCTTTCAAGGTGTTGTACGGATTGCTCATCGACAGACTCCTGGGGGCTGGCGCGTCCATGCGGTTCGATCGGCGTCACCGGATGCTACGCGCGGTACCCGGCGCTCCCCACCAACCACGTCACAAAATGCCTTGCACTGCGCCGGGAAAGGCCCTAACTTTTTCGGCGCTCGCATGCCTACCGCAGAGAGGTCATCGTTTGGTCACAAATGTTCAGCAAGCTTGTCGCAATGCAGACACAAAAAAACCAACTGCGCGCCTAAGGCTCCATTGAAAACGATCGATTTGGTTTACTTCAATGCCGGCGGCGGGCATCGATCGGCGGCGACGGCGCTGGAGACGGTGATCCGCGAACAGAATCGGCCCTGGCAAGTCCGGCTCGTCAATTTGTTCGAGGTGCTCGACCCCAAGGGAATGTTCCGCAAGGCCACGGGCATGAACCCGGAAGATTATTACAACAAGCGCCTCGCGCGCGGCTGGACGCTCGGTCTCGCGCAGGAACTCAAGCTATTGCAAGCGCTGGTGCGCCTCAACCACAAGGGCATCACCAAACAGCTGCGCCACCACTGGCGCAAGACCAAACCCGACATGGTCGTGTCGCTGGTTCCGAACTTCAACCGGGTCATGTACGAGGCCTTGGCGCATGCGCTGCCGAGCGCCCCGTACATGACCGTCATGACCGATTTTGCCGACTATCCGCCGCATTTTTGGATCGAGCCCCGGCAGTCGCAGCACTTCGTCTGCGGCACGCCGCGCGCCGTCGCGCAGGCGCGCGCGATGGGCTGCGACGAAAGACTCATCCACGCGACCTCCGGAATGATCATCCGACCGGACTTCTACCGCGAATTGCAGGTCGATCGGCGCACTGAAATGATGCGCCACGGGCTCGATCCGGACCGCCCGACCGGCATCGTACTGTTCGGCGGCCACGGCTCGCGCGCGATGCGCGGCATCGCACGGCGGCTCGCGGACACCCAATTGATTCTGATCTGCGGCCACAATGCGGCGCTCGCCGACCGATTGCGCGCGATGAGCGGCGGCGCGCCGCGGCTCGTGATCGGATTCACATCCGAGATTCGCTATTACATGAAACTCAGCGACTTCTTCATCGGCAAACCGGGGCCAGGCAGCATCAGCGAGGCCGTGCATCAAGGCCTGCCGGTGATCGTCGTGCGCAACGCCCTGACGATGCCGCAGGAGCGCTACAACGCGCAGTGGGTCGAGGAAAATCAGGTCGGCGTCGTGCTCGATTCATTCCGCTCGGTGCGCAGCGGTGTCGCGCAAGTCACGAGCCGGCTCCACGAGTTTCGCGAGCGGATCGGACGGATCGAAAATCGCGCGGTGTTCGAAATACCCGACCTCATCGACGCGGCCTTGGGCTTAGGAAGGCCGGCGCGCCACCCGGCGGTTCGAGAGGGCGGACTGGCGCTGCACTGAGCGCACCCGGCGGCGGCACCGTCGGCATCAAATTCGTGAGCCGCGGCAACTCCGCGCCGTCGACCCAGGCGAACGCGACGAGGTGCTCGAGGATGTGCTGCACGTACGCGCGGGTTTCGTTGTAGGGGATGTTCTCGACCCAGACCGGCGCATCCATCGGTCGCTCGGGCAGCCAGCGCGCGAGCGGCGACTCGCCGGCGTTGTAGGCCGCCAGTGTCAACGCCAGTCGTCCGTCGTAGTGATCGAGCAGTTCGCGCAGGCGCGCGGCGCCCAATGGTATCGCGAGTCCCGGATCGAACAGGCCGTCCGGTCCGGGCGGCGGCAAGTGCCAGCGCTTGGCGACCGCCGCCGCGGTGCTTGGCAGCATCTGCATGAGTCCACGCGCGCCCGCACGCGAGACCGCATCCTTGCGAAACAGGCTTTCCTGGCGCATGACGGCAAGGATCCAATTTTCGGAGAGGCGCGTGAGCCGGCTCGCGCGGGCGATTGCCGCGGGGAACGGATGCGGATAGCGCAGACGCACGTCGTCGAACTCGCCGGTCTGAGCAAGCGTCGCGATCGACTGGGCATACCATCCCCAACGGGAAGCGAGCTCGGCGGCCTGTATCTTGGTCGCCTGCTCGGCGTTGCGCAGCGCCCAGTTCCATTCGGATGCGGCATCGTCCGCGAGGTCGCAGTCGAGCAGCGCGCGGGCGCGCACCAATCCCGGCTCGGCCGCGAGCCTTGCCTGAACCGCAGCGTCGTCTGCGACCGGCTTGGCGTTGAGGTTGTAGCCGCGGTGCAGGCGATCGGCGGCGAGATAGCCGTAATAATCGCGCAAATCCGCGAGTTCGGCGTAGAGCGGCGCGGCCGCCGGCTGGCCGCCCGTCGCCTCGAGGGCGCGAGCGCGCCAGTAGCGCCAGCGCGGTTGGCCCGCGAGGTTCGGCGGCATTGCCTCGATCCATGCGAGCGCCTGCGAAAAATTGCCGGCCCACAGCGCGGCGCGCGCACGCCACTCCTGCGTTGCATCGTCGCCCGGCTCGGCGCTGTACGAGGCGAACAGAGCGAGCGCGGCAGGATCATGATCGTACGCGGCGCCGAGCGCGGCCGCGCGGCGCAAGCGTCCCTGCAGCTCGGCTGAGCTGTCGGGCCGCGCGATGAGCGGCGCCAGCAGCGCGGCCGCCGCGGTTGGATTGGCGCGTGCGAGGCGGTCGAAGCCCGCGAACAGCGCCTCGGGGTCGACGCTGCGCTCCGGGTGCGCCGCGAGCGCGCCGAGCGTCGGTTGCGGCGACTCGAGCGCCTGCGCCCATTGCAGCAGCGGCGCGGCTTGCGGCGCAGGAACGTCGAGCGCGAACGAGCGCGCGAGGCGCGGATTTTCCGCTTCGAGCGCCGCACGCGTGCGGCTCACGGCGAGCGTCGCGGTCAGCAGATGCTGCCGGCGCAGCCAGGCGAACACCTCGTCGCAGGCGGCCGGCTGCTGCTGCGGCAACATCCAGCGCGCGAGCGCGAGCGCCGCGAGTCCATCGGTCTGGCCGCTCGCGAGCAGGCCCTCGAGCCGTGCGCACGACAGCGCCGGGTCGCTGACGTCGCGCGATCGCGGCAGGAACCAATCCCAGCGGCGCCGCAGCGCGAGACTCTCGAGCCAGTCACGGTGCACCGCGCGAACGACCGGCTCGCCCGCGTGCGCCTGGAGAAAGGTGTCGATTTTCGCATCGAGATCCGCGCTGGGCTGCTGCGACAGATCGCGGCGCAGTCTTGCGGCAATCAGGTAGTCGTAAATCGGATAAGCCTGCAGCGCAGCCTGATCCGGCGGTTCCGCTTGGTTGAGGCGCACGCGCCGCAGCGCCGCGACGAACGCTTCCGACTGCGCGGATCGTTCGCTCGAGAGCGCCGGTGCTTCGGCGCTCGCAGCATCGGGCGGCGAGGCGGCGATCGATGCGGCGGCCGTGTCGACGGCGGCGCGCGGGCGTGACGCCGGCGAGTGCAGCTGCGAGCACGGCGGCGGTGAGCGCGGCGGCAAGTGCCGTGGCCGAACGTGACGACGATGGCATGCGCAGATTCTAGCCGCCGCGGCCGTGCTCCGTTGCTTCATTTCGGCGCCGTGCGGCGCCGGCGCTCGCGCCGATTGTGCTAAGCTTTCGCACCATGGAAATCAATCAAATCAAGCGATTCATCAAAGAACTTGAGGAGCGCACGAACTCCTTGAGGGGGTATCTTTGAGTACGACAACAAGAACGAACGGCTGCAGGAAGTCGCGCGCGAGTTAGAGCAACCCGGCATCTGGGACAAGCCCGAGCGCGCGCAGGAACTCGGCAAGGAGCGCGCTAAATTGGAGCAGGTCGTCGGCGGCCTCGATCGGCTCTCGCGAGGACTCGAGGACGCGGGTGAATTGCTGGATCTGGCGGCCGAGGAAGGCGACCTGCACGCGGCGGAAGGAATCGAGGCCGACACGAACCGCCTCAGAGTGGAAGTCGAGCAGCTGGAATTCCAGCGCATGTTCCCGGGCAAGATGGATTCCCACAACGCGTTTCTCGATATTCAGGCGGGCGCGGGCGGCACCGAGGCGCAGGATTGGGCCGCGATGCTGCTGCGAATGTACCTCAAGTGGGCCGACGGCCATGGTTTCAAGACCGAGATCATCGATCAGAGCGACGGCGAGGTCGCGGGCATCAAGGGCGCGACGATCAGCGTGACCGGCGACTATGCCTACGGCTGGCTGCGCACTGAAACCGGTGTGCATCGCCTGGTTCGAAAGTCGCCGTTCGATTCCGGCAACCGGCGCCATACCTCGTTCGCATCGGTGTTCGTCTCTCCCGAAGTCGACGAGGACTTCGACATCGAAATCAACCCGGCGGATTTGCGTGTCGACGTCTACCGTTCGAGCGGCGCCGGCGGCCAACACGTCAACAAGACCGAATCGGCGGTGCGCATCACGCACAATCCGACCGGCATCGTCGTCGCCTGCCAAGGCGAGCGCAGCCAGCACAAGAACCGCTCGACCGCGATGAAGATGCTCAAGGCCAAGCTCTATGAACTCGAGTACAACAAGCGCAACGCGGCTGCGAAGGTGCTCGAGGATTCCAAGTCGGACGTCAGCTGGGGCAACCAGATTCGCAGCTACGTGCTCGATCAATCGCGGATCAAGGACTTGCGCACCGGCGTCGAAATCGGCAATACGACCGCGGTACTCGACGGTGCGCTCGATGTATTCATGCAAGCCAGCCTCAAGCAGGGATTATGACGGACCAAGAAGAGCCTCCGATCGACGAGAATCACTTGATCGCCGAACGTCGCGCGAAGCTCGCGAAGCTGCGCGAGCGCGGCAATCCGTTCCCCAATGATTTCCGGCGCACGGCGCTCGCCGCCGAACTGCTCGCCGCGCACGGGCACAAGAGCGCCGAATCGCTCGATGCCGAGCCGATTCCGGTGAGCGTAGCCGGCCGGCTGCGCGCCAAGCGAATCATGGGCAAGGCGAGCTTCGCGAAGATCGAGGACTCGAGCGGCGCGATCCAGCTGTTCTTGCAGCAGCAGGCGCTCGGCGAGATATACGACGATTTCAAGACCTGGGACGTCGGCGACGTCATCGGCGCCGAAGGAACTCTGTTTCGCACCAAGACCGGCGAGCTGTCGGTGCGCGCGCAGCGGATCCAGCTGCTGACGAAATCGCTGCGCCCGCTGCCCGACAAATGGCACGGCATCGCCGACACCGAATTGCGCTACCGGCGCCGCTACGTCGACCTGATCATGAACGAGTCGAGCCGCCGGGTGTTCGAGACGCGCACGCGGATCATTCGGATCCTGCGCGAGTATCTCGATGCGCAAGGGTTCCTCGAGGTCGAAACGCCGATGCTGCAGACGATCCCCGGCGGCGCGGCCGCGCGGCCGTTTGCGACCCACCACAACGCGCTCGACATGGACATGTACCTGCGCATTGCGCCCGAGCTGTATCTGAAGCGCCTCACGGTGGGCGGCTTCGAACGCGTCTACGAAATCAACCGCAATTTCCGCAATGAGGGACTCTCGACGCAGCACAATCCCGAATTCACGATGCTCGAGCTGTACCAGGCCTATGCGGATTACAACGACATCATGCGCATCGTCGAGCAGATTTTCCAAGGGATCGCCGACAAGCTCTTCGGCTCCCGCAAGATCAACTATCAAGGGCGCGAGTATGACCTCGGCGGCAGCTTCACGCGGCTCAGCATCGAAGAGATCTTGGTGAGCAACAATCCGGATCTCGATCCGATGTCGTTGCGCGACGTGACCTATCTGCGGCGCGTTTGCGATCAAATGAAAATCCCGTACAAGAGCGGCGACGGCGCCGGCAAGCTGCAGATCGAATTGTTCGAGCGCACCGGCGAACATACGCTGATCCAGCCGACCTTCGCCTACGGCTATCCGGCCGAGGTCTCGCCGCTGTCGCGGCGCAATGATCAGGATCCGTTCATCACCGATCGCTTCGAATTCTTCATCGGCGGTCGCGAGTACGCGAACGGCTTTTCCGAGCTCAACGACGCCGAGGACCAGGCGCAGCGCTTCAAGGATCAGGCGGCGCGCAAGAACGAGGGCGATGAAGAAGCGATGTATTACGACGCCGATTACGTGCGGGCGCTCGAGTACGGCATGCCGCCGGCCGGCGGGCTCGGCGTCGGCATCGACCGGCTCGTGATGTTCTTCACCGATTCGGCGTCGATTCGCGACGTCTTGCTGTTTCCGCACATGCGCCCCGAAGTCCCTTAAGCGCGTGAGCGGCGCGGAATTGCCGATCGGCGTATTCGATTCCGGGGTCGGCGGACTGACGGTGTTGCGTGCGCTGCGCCGCTCGATGCCCGGCGAGAACTTCGTTTACCTCGGCGACACCGCGCGCTTGCCCTATGGCACGAAGAGCGCGGGAACCGTCGTGCGCTACTCCCTGCAATGCGCGGGCGCGCTCGTCGCGCGCAAGATTCGCTGCCTCGTGGTCGCCTGCAACACCGCGTCGGCCTCGGCCTTGCCGGCGCTGCGTCTGCAGTATCCGCACCTTCCCGTGATCGGCGTCATCGAGCCGGGTGCCGCGGCCGCGGTGGCCGCGTCTCGAACCCGGCACATCGCGGTGATTGCCACCGAAGGAACGATCGGCGGCGGCGCGTATCAAGATGCGATCCGCCGCTTAAGACCCGGCGCGCGCGTGACTGCGCGCGCCTGTTCGCTGTTCGTTGCGATGGCCGAGGAGGGCTGGACCGAGGGGCCGATCGCGGAGGCGGTCGCCCATCGCTATCTCGATCCGCTGTTCGAGGCGCAAGACGCACCCGACACGCTGGTGCTCGGCTGCACGCATTTCCCGGTGCTCGCGAGCGCGATCCGCGCCGTGCTGCCGCCCGGTGTGACGATCATCGATTCGGCGGCGACGACCGCGGCGGCGGTGCTGCGGCAGCTGGCGCCCGGCGCGCGCGTTGGCGCCGCCGCCTCGGCGGGATGCGTACGCTGGCTCGCGACCGACGGAGCGGCGCGATTCGCGCGTGTTGGAACGACGTTTCTCGGCGAAACGCTCGGCGCGAGCGACATCGAAATCGTCGACCTGTAGGCGGCGAAAATCGGCGACCGCTAGGCCGCTGCGCTCGTCGAGTACGGGAGCGGCAATTCCGCGCCGGCCGGCTCACCGCCGGCGGCCTCGTCGTGATCGGACTTGTCGAGATTGAGCACCGCGAGCGCCTCCGTGCCGGTGCCGACGCCGGCCACTTCCGTCAAGCGCCCGCTGCGGCCGTCGGCGAGGCGCACGGGACCGCCGACCTGCCATGCGGCGCCCGGCAGCGTGAGCCGCCGGAGCCTGCGCTTGATGCGGCCGAGGTGCTGGGTGCGCGCGATGATCTCCTGTCCCGTGTAGCAGCCTTTGCTGAAGCTGATTCCGTCGATGAGGTCGAGGTTGAGCATCTGGGCGACGAACGCTTCGCTGGTGGCCGCATAGACCTGCGGCAGTCCCGCGCGGATGTCCGCGAGCCGCCAGTCATGTTCGATCGCGGCTGCATCGGCCGCGTCGCCGGCCAAGGCGCGGTCCTGCAGCGCGGCCTCGGCGCCGACCACCAGAATGCGGCCGGGGTCGCGGCTCGAGCGCAGCAGGCCGATGCCGTCGGACTCGAGATATTCGGATGAGGGTTCCGGAGTCGGCAGGCCGGCGCGCGCCAACGACTCAATCCCATGGTGTCCGGCGACCGCAAGCGATGTGCTCGCATCCTCGATTTGCAGCTTCGCGCGCAGCACGAATTTGCGTAAGCGTTCGCGCACCGGCGCCACGAGTTCCCGCGGCAGGATCGCGAGGATTCCGGAAGTATGCGGCAGCAACTGCAGGATCGCGACGACTCGTCCCTGCGGATTCGAATACGCCGCCAACACCGCCGTGCCCGCCGCGAGACGCCGCGTGTCGTTGGAAACCTGACCTTGGAGGAAACTGCCGGCGTCGGGTCCGGTAAAGCGCAAAACGCCCAAGTACGGCAGTCGTCCGGAATGCATGCTCATGGCCTCATCAAATGGGGTCGATCCGGCAAAGTCAACCCCGCCGGCCTCCCTGCGGTTTCCCATGGACCGGTCATTATCCGAGTTGAAATAGGGGCGCATCCATAGGCCGGGGCCGCGGATTTCTGGCAAACTTTGCGTAGTGACGTTGAATTCCCCAAAACCCGCCGACGAGGCGCCTTCGACCGACTGGATCGCAGCGGACGCAGAGTCTGCGCGCCTCGCCGCCGCGCCGGCAGCGCCCGCTCCCTCGGAGGTGGGTGGTCGCGGCGGACTCGACCCGACTCGCTTCGGCGATTGGGAAGTGCGGGGTCGGTGCATCGATTTTTAAGCTCGCTGAGAGTTCACACCCACCGAATCGAAGGATCGCCCATGTCTGCACGCGCCCGGCCGCTGTCGCCCCATTTAGGGATTTACAGCTGGCGAATCGGAATGACTCTGTCGATTTTGCACCGCGCGACGGGGGCGATACTCGCGCTCGGCTTGCTCGCGCTGGTTTATTGGCTGATCGCCGTCGCGGGCGATGCGCCCGGCTATGAGCGGGCCTCGCACCTGTTCTCGGGTCCCGCCGGTCTCGTTCTGATGCTTGCATGGACGTTTGCGTTCTTCCTGCATTTGTTCAACGGCGTTCGCCATTTGCTCTGGGACGTCGGGCTCGGATTCGAGCGCGGCGCGCGCCATGCGAGCGGCTGGCTCGCTATGGTCGGGGCGATTCTGGCGACGCTCGGCGTGTGGATGCTGCTGTGGCAGTTCAACCGGCTCTAGGGGATCCAAAATGAATCTTCGAAGTCCACTGAGCCGGGCGATGGGATTGGGATCGGCTAAGGCCGGCGTGGGACATTGGTGGGCTCAGCGCGTGAGCGCAGTCGCGCTGATTCCGCTGACGCTGTGGTTCGTATTTTCCCTGCTGCTGCTGCCGAATCTCGACCAGGGGACCGCGCGCGCCTGGCTGCAGGATCCCTTGAGCGGCTTCCTGGCGATCACGCTCGTCGCGGTTCTGGCGTATCACTCCTATCTCGGCGCGACCGTCATCGTCGAAGATTACGTGCATACGGAGGCGCTCAAGATTTTCTTCCGCGTCGGGCTTCAGTTTCTGCACGTGCTGGCCGGCGGCGCGGGCATTTTCGCGATCTTGCATGTCGCGTTCGGACGGTAGGCGGCCATGAGCGATTATCAATTTACCGACCACACCTACGATGTCGTCGTGGTCGGCGCGGGCGGCGCGGGACTGCGCGCCACGTTTGGATTGGCCGAGTCGGGCTTGAGCACCGCCTGCTTGACCAAAGTGTTCCCGACACGCAGTCACACGGTGGCCGCACAAGGCGGAATTTCCGCCGCGCTCGGCAACATGGGCTCCGACGACTGGCGCTGGCATATGTATGACACGGTCAAGGGCTCCGATTGGCTCGGTGATCAGGACGCGATCGAGTTCATGTGCAAGGAGGCGGCCTCGGCCGTCATAGAACTCGAGCACTACGGGGTGCCGTTCTCGCGCACCGACGACGGCCGCATCTACCAGCGCCCGTTCGGCGGCATGACGACGCACTACGGCAAGGGCATTGCGCAGCGAACTTGCGCGGCGGCCGATCGCACCGGCCACGCGATGCTGCACACCTTGTACCAGCAATCGCTGAAACACGACGCGAGCTTCTTCATCGAATTTTTTGCGCTCGATCTGATCATGGAAAACGGCGCTTGCCGGGGCGTCGTCGCGCTCGACATGTCGAACGGCACGCTGCACCGCTTTCGCGCGCACCAAGTGATCCTGGCGACCGGCGGGTACGGCCGCGCGTGGTTCTCGTGCACCTCCGCGCACACTTGCACGGGCGACGGCGGCGGCATGGTGCTTCGAGCCGGCCTGCCGCTGCAGGACATGGAATTCGTGCAGTTCCATCCGACCGGGATCTATGGCGCGGGCTGCCTGATCACGGAAGGCTCGCGCGGCGAGGGCGGGTATCTCACGAATTCGGCGGGCGACCGCTTCATGGAGCGCTATGCGCCCAACGCCAAGGATCTGGCTTCGCGCGACGTCGTGAGCCGCTCGATGACGATCGAAATCCGCGAGGGCCGCGGCGTCGGCAAGCTCAAGGATCACATCCACCTGCACCTCGAGCATTTGGGACCGGCCGTCATCAAGGAGCGCCTGCCCGGCATCGCCGAGACGGCCAGAATTTTCGCGGGCATCGACGTGAATCGCGATCCGATCCCGGTGTTGCCGACGGTTCACTACAACATGGGCGGCATTCCGTGCAACGTGCACGGCGAGGCGGTGAGCTCGAGCGGGGACGGCGGCGATCGCATCGTGCCGGGGCTCATGGCGGTCGGCGAGGCGGCCTGCGTCTCGGTGCACGGCGCCAATCGGCTGGGGTCGAATTCGCTGCTCGATCTCGTGGTGTTCGGCCGCGAGGCCGCGCGCCAGTGTGCGCGCAGCGTGACGCCGGGCGCGACACATCGGCCGCTCAAATCAGACGCCGCGGATCTCGCGGTATCGCGCCTCGACAAGTTCCGGAATGCGAAGGGATCGCTGCGCACCGCGGATGTGCGGCTCGAATTGCAGCGCACGATGCAGCGCGACGCGGCGGTGTTTCGCACCGCGCAGTCGCTCAATGACGGCAAGCGCAAGCTCGCCGAGGTCGTCGCCTCGTTCCACGACGTCGCCGTCACCGACCGCTCGCTGGTCTGGAACTCCGATCTCATCGAAACCTTGGAACTCGACAACCTGTTGGGCCAGGCGGTCGCGACGATGCATTCGGCGGAGAACCGCAAGGAGAGCCGCGGTGCGCATGCGCGCGAAGACTTTCCCGACCGCGACGATCAACAATGGATGAAGCACTCCCTGTGCTGGGTGGGAGCCGACGGCGGCACGACGATCGATTACCGCAAGGTGCACCTCAATACCTTGACCGACGAAGTCGAGTCGATCCCGCCCAAGGCCCGGACCTACTGAGGAGAACGATCGATGGCTGAGTTTTCGCTTCCCGCCAATTCAGTGGTCCGCAAGGACGGGCGCGTGTTCAAGGCGCCGGCCGGCGCCAAGAACGTGCGGGCCTTCAAGATCTACCGATACGACCCCGACTCGCCCGAGAATCCACGCCTCGACACCTACGAGCTCGACATGGACAGCTGCGGGCCCATGGTCTTGGACGCATTGATCAAGATCAAGAACGAAATCGATACGACCTTAACCTTTCGCCGCTCCTGCCGCGAGGGGATCTGCGGATCCTGCGCGATGAACATCGACGGGGCCAATGGTCTCGCCTGCGTGAGCGCCTGTGCTGATATCAAGAGCGACGTCAAGATCTACCCGCTGCCGCATTTGCCGGTCATCAAGGACTTGGTCGCCGACCTCACCCACTTCTACGCCCAGTACGCCTCGGTCAAGCCATGGCTGCAGACGCGCACGCCGCCGCCGCCGGACGCCGAGCGGCTGCAGTCGAAGCATGATCAGGAGAAAGTCGATCGGCCGTCGGCTTGCATCCTGTGCGCCTGTTGTTCGACGAGCTGCCCAAGCTACTGGTGGAACAGCGACCGCTACCTGGGACCGGCTGCTCTGCTCGCCGCCTATCGCTGGATCGTCGACAGCCGCGACGAGGCTACCGGCGAACGGCTCGATGAGCTCGAAGATCCGTTTCGTTTATATCGCTGCCACACGATCATGAATTGCGCGGAGGCCTGCCCGAAGGACCTCAATCCCGCCAAGGCGATCGGCGAGATCAAGCAGCTCATGGCCCAGCGCAACACCTGATGGCGGGCGTCGCACCTGCAGATTTCGGCAAGCTGCGTTGGCGTTGCCGCCGCGGCATCAAGGAACTCGACGTCCTGCTGACTCGCTATGCCGATGAGCAGTTTCGAGACGCCCCGGAGTCCTACCAGGAGGCGTTCCGCGAGCTGCTGGAGGGCCAGGACAGCGCCATTTACGCGTACTGCTTCGGGCAGCAGCGTCCCCCGACACCCGAATTGTCGGCGCTCATCGAGCGGATCACCGCCGGGGCGGCCCAAGGCCGTTAGTTATTGGGGCGGCCGCTGTTAGAATGGCCGGATGTGCGTAAAGTCACGGTTACCGATCAACATCTTTGCAAATCTTAGAACTTTATTGAGGCCGGTCGGTCTATTGCGACAGGCTGCCCTCAATGACTATTGATGACAGTGATCTCAAGCTGGTCGAGCGGGTCCAGCGGGGCGAGCGAGCGGCTTTCGATTTGCTGGTGCTGCGGTACCAGCACAAGGTGCTGAAGCTGATCATGCGATACGTTCACGATGCATCTGAAGCGGAGGACATTGCCCAGGAGGCCTTCGTCAAGGCCTATCGGGCGCTGCCCTCGTTCCGCGGCGACAGCGCTTTTTACACCTGGCTGTACCGAATCGCGATCAATACCGCCAAGAATGCGCTGGTTGCCACCAAGCGCCGCCCGATGGATTACGACCTCGATCTGCAGGACCCCGAGCAATATGAACTGCAGGCGAGGCTCGCCGAGGCCGAAACTCCCGAGGCATTGCTGCTCACCGACGAAATTCGCGATACCGTGAATCGCGCAATCGAGAATCTGCCCGACGATTTGCGCACCGCAATCGTGCTGCGTGAATTGGAAGGCTTGAGCTACGAAGACATTGCGGAAACCATGGATTGCCCGGTCGGAACGGTGCGTTCGCGCATCTTTCGCGCCCGCGAGGCGATCGATAAGAAGCTTCGACCCATTTTTGACGGCGGATTAGGTCGTCCCGAGGACACATGAGCGAACAAATTCGTGAACAGGTTTCGGCCTTCCTCGACGGCGAGCTGCCCAGCACGGAAACCGAACTGCTGTTGAAGCGTTTGACGCGTGACGCCGAGTTGCGCGAGAGCTTCGGCCGCTACGTGTTGATCGGCGAGGCTTGCCGCGGTGCGAAAAACGCCCATTTGACGCGCGGCCTATGCGCCCGCGTGAATCGCGCGATCAACGGCGAGGGCGAGGCGGCGGCCGCGCCGGCGGCCGATGCGGTGCGTTCCGGACTGCGGTGGTGGCGGCCGATGGCGGGCGCTGCCGTTGCGGCGAGTGTCGCGGTCGTGGCGGTGTTCGGGCTCCAGCAGCGCGCCAATACCCCGACGGTCGCGAGGCTGGCGCCGATCAGTGCGGCGAGCCCCAGCCCGATGATGCCGGCCCGAAGCACGACGGCGGCGCCCGCTCCCTATCTTGCGAGGACGCGCGAACCAGTCTCTTATACGACACCCACGCTGGGGTCGGAGGCGCCGAGCGCGTTCCCGGCGGCCCGGCTCACGAATTACGTTTTTGCCCACAGCAAATATCAATCTTTGTTGGGCCAGCGCGACGTCTTGACGGACTTGATCGTCGACACGGATGAGCCGATGCCCACTGCCGCCGAAAAAGCGCAGTGAGCCTCGCGATGCGCGGACCGGGCGGCTGGCTGATTCCGTGTGCGATGTTGGGAGCGATGCTGGTCGCGCTTCCGGAGGCGGTATGCGCCGGCGACGATGATCCGCGCGTCTGGCTCGAGAAGATGAATCAGGCGCTCGCGACCCGCAACTACGACGGCATGTTCATGCACGTCAGCGACGGCCGCATCGAAACCATGCGGATCGTGCACCGCGTGCTTGCCGGGCGCGTGACCGAGCGCTTATCGTCGATGGATGGACCGGGGCGTGAGTTCGTGCGCACCAACGACGAGCTGACCTGCTATTTGCCGGACAAGAAGACGATACTGGTCGAATCGCGCCCGCAGGGCGGCCCGTTCCTCGGGTCGTTGCCGCGGTTCGGCGCCGGCGTCAACGAGTTCTATCAAATCGATGCGCTGGCGCCGACGCGCGTGCTCGGCAAGCCCGTACGGGTCATTGTGGTCAATCCCAAGGATCTGTATCGGTTCGGCTACCGCCTCTGGCTCGACGAGAAGACGGCAATGCCGCTGAAGACGCAGTTGTGCGACGCGCGCGGCAACGTCATTGAACAAATCGTGTTTGCGCGTCTCGACATGCCGGATAGCATCCCGGACAGCGAGCTGGCGCCCACGGTTCGCACCGAAGGCATGCGCTGGGTGCATCAGAACCCGGGCGACAACGCCTCGACCGATTTGCCCGGGTTTCGCGCGAGCCAGCTGCCGCCGGGATTCCATCTGACCGTGGCCGGTGCGCAGACGCTCGGCGGCGCCAGCGTTCCGGCGACCCATTTGGTCTACTCCGACGGGCTTGCGACGGTTTCCGTGTTCGTCGAAGCAGGAGCGCACGACATGTCGGCCGCCGAGCAGGCGTTCGAGGAGCCGCCGCGCGAGGGCTTGGTACGTGTCGGATCCGGATTCGTTTATTCGACGGTCGTCGAAGGCCATCAAGTGACGGCGGTTGGGGAGGTCCCGGCCCAAACCGTCGAGTTCATCGGTCGTTCTGTCAAGTCGTCGGGCGCGGCTGAGTTGGCGCAGCACTGAAGCGTCCGCGATGAGTGCGCGCAGCGGCGGGTTCCTGCTGTATTCGCGGCCCGGCTGCGGGCTTTGCGAGGAGATGCTGGCCGAGCTGCAGGCGCTGCCCGAAGCTGGCGGCGTGCCGGTCGCGATCGCCGACGTCGACGCAGACCCGCTCGCGAGAGTCCGATTCGGCCACAAGATCCCGGTGTTGCTGTTCGACGGCGAACTCGTCTGCCACGGCCGTCTCGATCGCGAGGAAGTGCATAAGGCGCTCGCAGCCCGCATTTGACCGGTATAATTACCAGTTTGCCCAAACCCGGTCTTAGATGAAGAATATCCGCAACTTCTCGATCATCGCCCACATCGATCACGGGAAATCGACGCTGGCCGATCGATTCATCCAGGCATGCGGCGGGCTCGAGGCGCGCGAAATGCAGGCGCAGGTGCTCGACAGCATGGACCTCGAGCGCGAGCGCGGCATCACGATCAAGGCGCAAAGCGTCACGCTCGACTTCAAATCCGCGTCCGGCGAGATCTATCAGCTCAATTTCATCGACACGCCGGGCCACGTCGACTTCTCCTACGAGGTTTCGCGCTCGCTCGCCGCATGCGAGGGCGCGCTGCTCGTTGTCGACGCGGCGCAGGGTGTCGAGGCCCAGAGCGTCGCGAATTGCTACACCGCGCTCGAGCAGGGACTCGAGGTGCTGCCCGTCATCAACAAGATCGACCTGCCGTCGGCGGACCCGGCCAAGGTGATCCACGAGATCGAGGAAATCATCGGAATTCCCGCCGAGGATGCCGCGTTGGTGAGCGCCAAGACCGGTCTCGGCGTGCCGGAGCTGCTCGAGCAGCTGGTGCTGCGAATCCCTGCGCCGAAAGGCAGCCCGGAGGGGCCGCTGCAGGCCTTGATCATCGATTCCCGGTTCGACAACTACGTTGGGGTCGTCTCCCTGGTGCGCGTCATGAACGGCGCGCTGGAGGTCGGCGCGAAAATACGCGTGATGTCGACGGGGCGCAGCCACGTCATCGATACGCTCGGCCGATTCACGCCGAAGCCGGTCACCTGCGATGCCTTGAAGACCGGAGAGGTCGGCTTCGTAATCGCCGGCATCAAGGAGATCGACGGAGCGCCGGTCGGCGACACGATCACGCTCGAGGCGGACCCCGCGGCGCTCCCCCTCGCGGGCTTCAAGCAGGTGCAGCCGCGCGTTTTCGCGGGCGTATTCCCGGTGAGCTCCGACGATTACGAGAAGTTCCGAGATGCCTTGAAGAAGCTCAAGCTCAACGACTCGGCGCTGCATTTCGAGCCCGAGGTGTCGACCGCGCTCGGCTTCGGCTTTCGCTGCGGATTCCTCGGGCTGCTGCACATGGACATCGTGCAGGAGCGACTCGAGCGCGAATACGATCTTGCGCTGATCACGAGCGCGCCGACCGTCATCTACGAGGTGCTGCTCACCGACGGGACCGTCGTCAACGTCGACAATCCCTCGAAGCTGCCGCCGCAGGACCGCGTCGACGAGCTGCGCGAGCCGATCATCATCGCGAACATATTGGTGCCGCCCGACCACGTCGGCGCGGTGCTGACGCTGTGCAGCGAGAAGCGCGGCGTGCAGAAGAAAATGCTGTTTCTCGGCAGCCAGGTTTCCCTGCAGTACGAGCTTCCACTCGCCGAGATCGTGCTCGATTTCTTCGATCGGTTGAAGTCGGCGACACGCGGCTACGCCTCCTTCGACTACGAGTTCAGCCACTTTCAGGCCGCGCCGCTCGTGAAGCTCGACGTGCTGATCAATGGCGATCCGGTCGACGCGCTGTCGCTGATCGTGCATCGTGACAACTCCTACAATCGGGGCCGCGAATTGGTCGACAAGATGCAGGAGCTGATTCCGCGCCAGATGTTCGACGTCGCGGTGCAAGCGGCGATCGGCAGCCATATCATTGCTCGGGCGAGCGTCAAGGCGATGCGCAAGAACGTGCTCGCCAAATGCTACGGCGGCGACATCACGCGCAAGCGCAAGTTGCTCGAGAAACAGAAGGCGGGCAAGAAGCGCATGAAACAGGTCGGCCAGGTCGAGATCCCGCAGGAAGCGTTTTTGGCCGTGCTGCGCGTCGGCAAGAAGCCGGGTTGAGGGCTGCTCGGTGGGACTTAAATTTTCGGTGATTCGGGGGTCTGTTCGTGAACGACGGTGATAGCCTTTTCTTCGTCCTGCTGTGCGCGGCCATTGCCTGCGTGTTGGTGATCCTCGTCGACGCGTGGATTCTGCGGCCGAAGCGCGATCCGGCCGCGACCAGCGCCGAGGAGCCGTGGCTCGCGAGAATGGCGTCCTATGCGCTCGTGGTGCTGGCGCTCGCGATGCTGTGGCGTCTGTTTCGCTACGAAGCCGTGGATTTCAGCCTGATGCTCGTGATCGTCGGCGCCATTGCCGGGGTCGTCTGGGCCGCCGACTGGCTGTTCTTCGCGAAGCCGCGCATCAAGAACGCGATCGCGGCCGGCACGCCGGAGGCGGCCGTGCGCGAGCCGGTGGCGGTCGAGTATGCGCGCTCGTTCTTCCCGGTAATTCTGCTGGTGCTGGTGATTCGCTCGTTTCTGTTCGAGCCGTTCCGGATTCCTTCCGATTCGATGATGCCGACGCTCTACGACGGGGATTTCATCTTCGTCAGCAAATATTCGTATGGACTGCGGCTGCCCGTCACGAACACCCTCGTGGTGCCGACGGGCGAGCCCAAGCGCGGCGACGTCATCGTGTTCCGGCTGCCGCCGAACCCGAAGATCAACTACATCAAGCGGCTCGTGGGTTTGCCCGGCGAACACATTCGCGTCGATGAAAACAACGTGCTGTACGTCAACGGCGTCGAAATGAAGCAGACGCCCGGACCCGTCTACCGGGGTCCGAAACAGGACCAGCCCAACTACGCGGGCGCCCCGACCGCGATCGAGCAGCTCGGCGAGAAGCGCCATCCGATCATGTTTTCCAACAGCGGGGGGAGGGCCGGCGAATGGGTCGTGCCGGCCGGCCACTATTTTTTCATGGGTGATAACCGCAACAACAGCAAGGACAGCCGTTGGTTGTACGATTCGGATGCGCCTGGATTCGTGCCGGAGCAGAACTTAGTCGGCAAAGCGGTGCGCATTTGGCTTAATCTCGACACCCGGGATGGGCCGCTTTGGGGCCGGATCGGTCGCGGCATTGAATAGCTGATGGTGGCACGGGCTCGTAATGCGGAGGTCTGATATGCGGAATCGCCAACGTGGAATGACGATGATCTCCATGGTATTCATTCTCGCGCTCGTGGGGGCGGTAGGCTATGCGGGAGTGCGCCTCTTTCCGGTCTATCTCAACTACATGAAGGTCGTGAGTACGCTCAAGTCGGTCGCGCGCGAAAGCAAGGGCGGCGGCGCCGACGAGGGGAGCGTGCGCGCGGCGCTCGCACGGCACTGGAACATCGAGGACATCACCGGCATCGACTACCGGGACGTCGAAATCAAGAAGGAAGACGGTGATGTGGTCCTGCGTGCCGCCTACGACGACAAGGTACCTTATGTCGCCAATGTCTCGTTGACGGTGAGTTTCGACACGTCCGTGAAAATCGAGTGATCGCGCAGCCGGCATCCGCTGATTTGTCCGCATGGGTCGAGCGCTCGTTCGGCTACGTGTTCATGGAGCCCGAGCTTTGCTGCGTCGCGCTGACCCACCGCAGCGCCGGCTCTCGGCACAACGAGCGGCTCGAGTTTCTCGGCGATTCGATCCTCAATTGCGCGGTCGCGCGCATGCTGTTCGACGCCGACTCGCTCGCGGACGAGGGCGCGCTTTCGCGCCAACGCGCCTCGCTCGTGAGCGGCGAGACGCTCGCACAGATTGCGTCGGAGCTCGGTGTCGGCGAACACCTGCTGCTCGGCGGCGGCGAACTGCGATCGGGCGGCTTTCGGCGCGCGTCGATCCTGGCGGACGCGCTGGAGGCGATGCTCGGCGCGATATTCCTCGATTCCGGCTTCGATGCGGCGGCCGCTGTCGTCAGGCGCATCATCGGGCCGCGCCTCTCGGGCTTGCCGGAGGTGGGCGCCCTCAAGGATCCGAAGACCCGCCTGCAGGAGGCGCTACAGGCGCGCGGCATGGCTCTGCCGGTCTATACGCTGATCGGCGTCGACGGCGAGGCGCACGCGCAGACCTTTTCGGTCCGCTGTGAAGTGCCGGCGCTCGAACTCGCAGCGAGCGCCGACGGCGGCAGCCGGCGGCGCGCTGAACAGATTGCGGCCGATCGATTGCTGGCGCTGATGCCGGCGGACATGCGGAGGCAACCGTGAGCGCTACTTCGTTCCGTGCGGGTCACGTCGCGATCGTCGGGCGGCCGAACGTCGGCAAGTCGACGCTCGTGAACGCGCTCGTCGGCCGCAAGGTCACGATCGTGGCGCCGAAGCCCCAGACCACGCGCCATCGCATCCTCGGCGTCGTCAACCGCCCCGACGCGCAACTCGTGCTCGTCGACACGCCGGGCTTGCACGAATCGGCGCGCCGCGTGATGAACCAATACATGAACCGGGTCGCGATCAGCTCCTCGCAGGACGCCGACGTGATCCTGTTCGTGATCGAGGCGATGCATTTCACCGATGAGGACAGCTGGGTTTGGGACCGCGTGCGCGGCTTGAAACAGCCGCTGTTCGTGGTCGTCAACAAGGTCGACCGCGTTTACCCGAAGCAGGATCTGCTGCCGTTTCTCGAGCAGATGTCCGAGCGCATCCCGGCCTCCGAGATCGTGCCGATCTCGGCGCAGGAGTCCGACAATCTCGATCGTCTCGTCGACCTCATCGCGGCGCGTTTACCGCTGTCGCCGCCGCTGTTCGCGCCCGACGTGCTGACCGATCGGGACGAGCCGTTTCACGCCGCCGAAATCGTCCGCGAGAAGCTCACCTTGAAGTTGCGCGAGGAGCTGCCGTACGGTATCAATGTGCAGATCGAACGCTTTGCCGACGAGAACGGACGCATCATGATCAACGCCGTGATCTGGGTGGAGCGCGCCGGACAAAAGGCGATCGTGATCGGCCAGGGCGGCGAGCGGCTCAAGGAAATCGGCAGGCTCGCACGCATCGAACTCAACGATTTGTGGCAGCGCTCGGTGCATCTCGAGCTTTGGGTCAAGGTCAAGGAAAATTGGGCGGACAGCGAGATGGCATTGCGCCAATTCGGATACGACACCTTGTGAGCGGCGCGGGCCGGCCATCGGGGCGGCGCGTATGGCTGACGCCGGCCTACGTGCTGCATCAGTACGCTTATCGCGACACCAGCCGAATCGTCGAGGCGTTTACGGCCGAACACGGCCGTCTGAGCTTGTTCGCGCGCGGCGTCGCCGCTCCGAAGTCGAGCTTGCGCGGCGTGTTGCGGCCGTTCCAGCGCCTGCTGCTGTCCTGGTCCGGTCGTTCCGAGGCCTGTCAGCTGGTCTCAGCCGAGATCGACGGCAGCGCGAATCAGCTGCCGCCGCAGCGGCTCATGAGCGGATTCTATTTGAACGAACTGCTGCTCAAGCTGACATTGCGCGGCGATCCGCACGCGGAAATCTTCGAGGCATACGATACGGTAATCCGAGCGCTCGGCGCCGGCGGGGACGAGGAAGCCCACTTGCGCCGCTTCGAGAAGCGCCTGCTCGACGATTTGGGCTATGGCCTCGAACTCGCAAGAACCAGCGAGGGTCTGCCGATCGAGCCGGAGCGCTACTACCGGTTTCGGGCCGAGAGCGGCCCGCAACTCTGTGTGGCCGACGCCCCGGGCGCGGTCTACGGCCGCTCGCTCGCGGATCTCGACGCCGAGGCGTTTTCCGGTGCGCGCTCGCTGCAAGACGCGAAGCGCGTATTGCGGGTCGCGATCGATGCCTGTCTTGATGGTAAGCCATTGAAATCACGTGAATTTCTGGTCTCCATGAGACGCAGGGCGCGCGCATGAGCACGATTCGTGCGCAGCGCCGCGGCATCGATCTCGGCGTCAACATCGATCACGTCGCAACGCTGCGCCAGGCGCGGCGCGGCCGCTATCCCGATCCGTTGCAGGCGGCGCTGCTCGCCGAGCAATCCGGCGCCGACAGCATTACGCTGCACTTGCGCGAGGACCGGCGCCATATCCAGGATCGCGACGTGACCGTGCTCCGCGAGGCGCTGCAGACGCGCATGAATCTCGAGATGGCCGTGACCGACGAGATGATCCGGATCGCGCAATCGGTCCAGCCCCAGGACTGCTGCCTCGTACCCGAATCCCGCGAGGAGATCACGACCGAAGGCGGTCTCGATGTGCACGGTCTATCACAGCGCGTGACGGCCGCCTGCGAGGCGCTCGCCTCGAAGCGCATCCGGGTCTCGTTGTTCATCGACCCCGATCCGCCGCAGATCGAGGCTGCGCAGCGCTGCGGCGCCCCCGTGATCGAATTGCACACGGGCGCGTACGCGGAGGCGAGCGGCGCGGCGCGCGCGCGCGAATTCGAGCGGCTGCGCAGCGCCGCGCTGATCGCGACGTCGCTCGGGCTCACGGTCAATGCCGGCCACGGCCTGAACTACCACAATGTCGAGCCGATCGCCGCCATCCCCGAGATCGTCGAGTTGAACATCGGCCATGCGATCGTCGCGCGTGCCGTGTTCGAGGGTTTGGCCGCGGCAATCCGCGAAATGAAGAACCTCATGGTCGCCGCGCGCCGCTGAGCGCGGCTCGAACCACCCCGCTCACCGGCACTCCGATGATCTTTGGAATCGGCATCGATGTGCTCAAAGTCGACCGCATCGAGCGCGTCTACGGCAAGTACGGCGAGCGTTTCGTCGACCACTTGTTGATGCCCGAGGAGCGCGAGCAGCTGCTGCGCACCGCGCGTCCCGTGCGGTTTCTTGCGATGCGGTTCGCGGCAAAAGAGGCAATCGTCAAGGGCATGGGCACCGGCTTTGCCCATGGCGTTTGGATCCGGGATGTGGGCGTCGTGCAGAATAAATGGGGAAAGCCGGAGGTCGTCTACTCGGCGCGCGGCGCCGCAGTTCGCGATTCCTTGGGGGTAGGCGAGGGCCATGTGACGCTCACCGACGAGGCCGGTCTGGTCGTCGCGGTGGCGGTCCTGATGCGGCGGTCGGCGCCGTGAATACCCTGGTATTCGACATCGAGACGGTTCCGGACACGGCGCTCGGCCGCCGCCTCTACGGACTGCACGACCTGACCGACGAGCAAGTCGGCGAGATCATGTTCTCCAAGCGCCGGCAAGAGAGCGGTTCGGATTTCCTCTCGCACGAGCAGCACCGCATCATCGCGATATCGGTCGTGATGCGCGCGCGCGATACGCTGAAAATCTGGAGCCTCGGCGACGAAAGTTCGCCGGAGAAGGATCTGATCGAACGATTCTTCGACGGGCTCGACAAGTTCACACCCGACCTGGTCTCGTGGAACGGCGCGGGATTCGATCTGCCGGTCCTGCACTACCGGAGTCTCTTGCACGGTGTGGCCGCCGCGCGCTATTGGGAGACCGGCGAACACGACACGAGCTTTCGCTACAGCAACTATCTCAGTCGGTTTCACTGGCGCCACATGGATCTCATGGACATCCTTTCGGGCTTCCAGGGGCGCGGCCGCGCGAGCCTCGACGACGTGGCGACTCTGCTCGGCTTTCCCGGCAAGGTCGGCATGCATGGCGCCGACGTGTGGGGCGCCTACCTGCGCGGCGAGCTCGCGCGGATCCGCGCCTACTGTGAAACCGACGTGCTCAACACATATCTCGTCTACCTGCGCTTCGAGCTGGTGCGCGGGCATTTGAACCCCGCCGAGTACGCCCAGGAACTCGCGCGCGCGCGCAAACTGCTCGCGGATTCCGGGGCGACGCATTGGCGTGAATTCGCGGCGGCCTGGCCGGAATCGTGAAGCCGGGGCCCATCCAAGAGGCCGACGTCGTGGCGCTCTCCCACGACGGCCGGGGCATCGCGCGCATTGACGGCAAGGCGGTCTTCATCGAGGGGGCTTTGCCCGGTGAGCGCGTTAGCTTGCGCGTCGTCAAGCGCCGGCGTCAGATGGACGAGGCCTGTCTCGGCAGCATCCTCGTGCCGTCACCCGATCGGGTCGCGCCGAAATGCGCGCATTTCGGCATCTGCGGCGGCTGCTCGCTGCAGCACCTCGCGCCCGCGGCGCAGCTCGCGGCGAAACAGTCGCAATTGCTCGAGGATCTTGCGCGCATCGGCCGGGTCACGCCGCAGCGGGTCATCGCGCCGTTGCGGGGCCCGGAGTGGGGTTACCGGCGCCGCGCGCGGCTCGGGGTCCGGTACGTGCACAAGAAGGGGCGCGTACTCGCGGGATTTCGCGAGCGCGAAAAGCCGTATCTTGCCGACATTCGCCACTGTGAGGTGTTGGTTCCGCAGCTGCGCGCACTGCCCGAGGCGCTGGCCGCGCTGGTGGGCACCCTGACGATCCGCGAGCAGGTGCCGCAAGTCGAGGTCGCTGTCGGCGACGATGCGGCAGCGCTGGTGTTTCGCTTGATGCAGCCGGCGGCCCCATCGGATCTCGAAAAACTCGATGCGTTTGGGCGTGCTCATGCGCTCTGCATCTACCTGCAGACCGGCGGCATCGACACGATTCGACCGCTCCACCCGGATTACCCGCCGCTGCGCTACCGGATCGAGCCGGCCGGGATCTTGATCGAGTTCGGTCCGGCGGATTTTGTCCAGGTCAATCGCAGCATCAACGCCCCGATGGTCGCGGCGGCGCTCGAGGAACTGGCGCCCGAGCCCGGCGACCGGGTGCTCGACCTGTTCTGCGGACTCGGCAATTTCACGCTGCCGCTGGCGCGCCGGAGCGCCTCGGCGGTCGGCGTGGAGGGCGATTCGGGCTTGATCGCCAAGGCGCGCAACAACGCCGCGCTCAACGGGATCGAGAACGCCGGCTTTTTCGCGGCCAACCTATTCGAACCCTTGGGGTTCGGCCCTTGGGCGGACCAGCCCTTCGAACGGGTGCTGCTCGATCCGCCGCGGGCGGGCGCGCTCGAAGCCGTCTCGCGCATGGCGTCTTGGCGTCCGCGCCGAGTCGTGTATATTTCCTGTCATCCGGGGAGTCTCGCGAGGGACGCCGGCATCCTGGTGGAAAATCAGGGGTTCAGGCTGGTGGCTGCAGGGGTCATGGACATGTTTCCGCACACGACGCACGTCGAGTCGATCGCCGTTTTCGAGCGGCGCGAATGAGCGCGTCGCAGTGAGCCGCCCGCGATGAGTCTCGGGCCCCTCATGATCGACATTGCCGGAACCGGACTCAGCGCGGAGGATCGCGAGGTGCTGCGCCATCCCCTGGTCGGCAGCGTGATCCTGTTCTCGCGCAATTACCACGACCCCACGCAACTCGCGGCGCTCACGGCCTCGATCCGCTCATTGCGAAGCCCCGCGCTGCTGACCGCCGTCGACCACGAAGGCGGGCGCGTGCAGCGCTTCCGCGAAGGTTTCACGCGGCTGCCCTCTGCCCGCAGCCTCGCGCGCGGGTACAACGAGGATCGCCGATCGGCGCTCAGCCTCGTGCAAACGGCCGCCTGGCTCATGGCCGCCGAGCTGCGGGCGACCGGCGTCGATTTCAGTTTTGCTCCCTGTGTGGACCTCGACTACGGCGTCAGCGAGATCATCGGCGATCGCGCCTTTCACAGCGACGCGGACGCCGTCGGGGCGCTCGCGGTCGCCTACATGGCGGGAATGCGCGAGGCGGGAATGGCCGCGACCGCGAAGCATTTCCCGGGCCACGGCGCCGTGGTCGCCGATTCGCATGTTGCGTTGCCCGTCGATCGCCGCGATCTCGCCGAGCTCGAGACGGATCTGCGCCCGTACCGATTGCTGATCGACAATCACCTCTCGGCCGTCATGGCCGCGCACGTCGTATTCCCGCACATCGACAGCCTGCCCGCGAGCCTCTCGCCGCGCTGGATCGGAGAGATCCTGCGCAAGAATCTCGGCTTCCACGGCTGCGTATTCGCCGACGATCTGACGATGGCCGGAGCCGCCGCATTCGGCGACGTGGCGGCCCGTGCG
The DNA here is from genome assembly GCA_963782845.1 of uncultured Gammaproteobacteria bacterium. GTDB lineage: Bacteria > Pseudomonadota > Gammaproteobacteria > Steroidobacterales > Steroidobacteraceae > Bog-1198. The sequence goes on from CAWALM010000014.1 coordinate 175,744, forward strand.
CGGCTTGCGGTTGCGGCCGGCTGCGATGTGCTGCCGATCTGCAACGACCGCAAGTCGGTGCTCGCAGTGCTCGACCACTTCAAGCCCGCCGGCCTCAATCCGGCCTCGCAGGCGCGGCTCATGCGCATGCGCGGGCGCGGCGAGCCGAATCCGAATCTGGCCGCGAGCGCAGAGTGGAAGGACGCCGTCGCACGCGTCGCGGCCGCGCTCGCGCCGCCGCCGCTGGTGCTGACCGAGGGACAATCGTGAGCGGGCTCGACGCGGAGCAATATCGCCGCCTCATCGAGGCCTCGCCGGAAGGCGTCGTGCTCGTCGACGCGCGGCAGGCGGATTTCCCGGTCGTCTATGCCAACGCCGGTTACGAGGCGCTCACCGGTTACCGCGCTCAAGAGTTGATCGGCAAAATCTTCGATTTCTTCAGGGCGAGGATCGCAAGCAGGAGGCGCTGCAGCATCTGCGCGATCACCTCGGCCGCGGCGAGTCTTGCCACGTGCTGCTGCGCAATTATCGCAAGGACGGATCGCTCTTGTGGATCGACCTCACCGTCGCGCCGATTCGCGACGAGAGCGGCCAGGTCAGCCATTTCGCGGGCTACGCGCGCGACGCGGGCGACCGTCGCCGGCCCGAACCGCGGCACGCGGCAGACGCGTCGCAGCGCTTGCCGCCGGTCGCCACGACGCCGCGCGATGATCGGCTGACCGGCCTGTTCGCGCTGCCGTACCTCGAAGAACTGCTCAAGCGCGATTGGGCGGTAGCGCAGCGCGAGCGCCGCTCGATCGCCGTATTCGCGATCGACATCGACGCGCTCGAACTCTACAACACGACGTTTGGGCGGGCCGCGGGAGACTCGACGATCCGGCGCGTCGCGCATTGCATCTCCGGTTGCTTGCGGCGCGCGAGCGACGCCTGCGCGCGCGTCGACGGCGGCAGCTTGGTCGCCTTCGCACCCGGACTCGATCTCGAACACGCGATGCACCTCGGCCAGCTCATGGCCGAACGGGTGCGCGAGCTGCGGATCCACCATCCTCGTTCGACCGTGTTGCGCTACGTCAGCGTGAGCGTCGGGGTCTCGGCGCTCGTGCCGGAGGGCTCGGACAGCCCGGCCGACTTGCTGCAAAGCTCGCGCAAGCAGCTTGCCCACGCGAAGCAATCGGGGCGCAACCAGGCCGCCTGACCTTAGGTCGCGCGGGCCGTGCGCGGCGGCACCGCAAGCCTGAAATGTGACGCGTGTCACTGCCGGCGCTCTGCGGCGCGGGCGGTGAAGCGGAATGCGGCGCAGTGGCTTGGTCCGCGGCGGCGGTTTCTGTTAACAATGCGCCGCATGCGAATCCGCCTGAAAGTGGTGCTGGCGCTCGCCGCCCTGATCGCCGTGTTGATCGCGGCGGAGATGGTCATTCAAGACCTCGTGATCATGCCGAGCTTCGCCGAGCTCGAGCGCGCCGACGCACAAACCTCCATGCGCCGAATCGGCTTCGCACTCGACCGCAGCATCGAAGGCCTCGACCTCACCGCGGCCGATTGGTCGGATTGGGGCGAGCTGTTCGAGTTCTTGCAAAATCGCAATCAGAAGTTCCTCGATACCTACACGACGCCGGCGGCAATGGCGCCGCTCAAGGTCGACATGTTGCTGGTCGCGGACCAGAGCGGCCGGGTGATCGTGCGCTATGCGCGCGATCTGGAGACCGGCGCGCCGCTTGCGCTGGATCTCGCCGAGCGCGCCACGCTGCCCGATTTGTTCGGCAAGCACAGCAGCGGACTCGTGCGCACCAACCACGGCGTGATGATGATCGCCGCATCGCCGGTGCTGGATGGCAGCGGCCGCGGGGCAGCGGTCGGCAAGGTCGTCATGGGGAGGCTGCTGACGCCCGCGCAGTTGCGGCAAATCGGGGTGCAGGCGCAGGCGAGTCTTGCGATGGTCGACATTCATCCGTTCGCCGCGCAGCCCCAAATCGTCGAGACCGGCGCGATCACCCAGGTGTTCCGGACCTTTCTGGGGCTCGAGGGCGAGCCGCTGATGACGCTGCGCGTCGAGGTGCCGCGCGAGATCAGCGCGCGCGGCAAGCGCGCGGTGACTTACGCCTCCGCATATCTCGTGATCGCGGCGATCGTTGCCTTGATCTTGCTGCTCGCAATCCTCAATCGCGTCGTCTTGAGCCCGATCGCGCGCATTACGCGCCATGCGGTCGCGGTCGGCGAGGGTACCGATTTGACGGCGCGCTTGAATTTCGCGGGTTCTGACGAACTTGCGCAGCTCGCGCGCGAATTCGACCGTATGGTCGAGCGGGTCGCCGAGTCGCGCCGCCAGCTCGTCGACCAGTCGTTTCAGGCCGGCATAGGCGAAGTCGCAAAGGGCGTGCTGCACAATCTCGGCAACGCGATGACGCCGCTCTCGGTGCGCTTGAGCACCTTGGCGGACCGCCTGCTTGAGGCGCCGCTGCGCGATCTCGAGATCGCCGTCGACGAGCTCGCCGCGCAGAGCGGCGACAGCCCGCGCCGCTCCGACTTGCAGGAATTCCTGCGCTTGGGGTGCCGCGAGACGGCCGCCGCGATCGAGCGCGCCCAAGCGGACGTGGCGCTGATGCAGCGCCAGTCGCAGCTCGTGCAGACGATGCTCGCCGAGCAGATGTACCCGGCGCGCAATGCCCATGTCGTCGAGTCGGTGCGCCTCCCCGAACTTCTCGCGCAATCGCTCGAGATCGTGCCCGACACCTGCCGCCAGCGCCTGGTCGTCGATGAAGACGAATCCCTGAAGCAGGTCGGCGTCGTGCGCGTCGCACGCACCGTGCTGCGCCTGATTCTCCAAAACCTCATCATCAACGCCTCCGACGCGATCCGCGACGCCGGACGCGACAAGGGCAGCTTGCGCCTCGCGGCCGAGATCGTCCGCCAAGAGGGCGGCGATCAGCTGCACCTGCGCTGCGAGGACGACGGCGTCGGCATCGCGCGGGAGCATCTGCAGCGCGTGTTCGAGAAGGGCTATACCACCAAATCGCCGGCGACCAATCACGGAATCGGCCTGCATTGGTGCGCCAACGTGATTGCCTCGCTCGGCGGGCGAATCTGGGCCGCGAGCGACGGCCCGGGACACGGCGCGGCGCTGCACGTCATGCTGCCGCTGGGATTGAGCGAATTGGAATCTCCAACTTAAGGACAAGTGAGGTCATCCGTGGTTGATCACAGCCGATTGCCTATCAGGGTGCTGGTTGCCGACGACGAGGCCGCGGTGCGCGATGCCTATCGGCAGATTCTGCTCGAGGCGGACGTGAGCCAGGATCTGACCGCATTTCGCAACCTGCGGGCGCGCTTGTTCGGCAAGTCCGCGCCGGATCCGGCCGCGGCTCCGGTGGCCGCGGCGCGCACGACTTCGTTCGATCCGGTTTTTTGCGAGGGCGCGGAAGCCGCGGTTGCGGCGGTGCGCGAGGCGCTCACGGCAGGCCAGCCGTTTGCAGTCGCTTTCCTCGATATGCGCATGCCACCCGGACCCGACGGCGTTTGGGCCGCGTCGCGCATTCGGGAGCTGGATCCGGCGATCGAGATCGTGATCTGCACGGCCTACTCGGATGCCGATCCGTGCCACATCGGGGGGCTGGTACCGCCCGAGGAAAAACTGTCCTATCTGCAAAAGCCGTTTCATCCGCATGAGATCCGCCAAATGACGATTTCGCTCGGCAGCAAGTGGCGCGCCGAGCACCGGATCGTCAAACTCGCGTATTTCGACGCGCTCACGGGGCTGCCGAACCGCGAGCAATCGCGGACGCGCCTGCAGAGCGCGATCGGCCTGGCCGAACAGCAGCAGCGCAGCGTTGCGGTGCTGTACCTGGATCTCGACAACTTCAAGCGCGTCAACGACACGCTCGGACACGCGATCGGAGACGAATTGCTCTGCCAGATCGCAACGCGGTTGCGCGGCTGCCTGCGGCCGAACGATGTCGTCGGCGCGGAATTCTCGAGCGGTTCGGGAACCAACCACATCGCGCGGCTCGGCGGCGACGAATTCATCGTGATTTTGCCGCAGGTGGAAACAGCCGAGGATGCCGGTGTCGTCGCCGGCAGGCTCATTGCCGAACTGCAGAAGCCGATGAGCCTCGCGCAGCACGCCTTGGTGGTCACGCCGAGCATCGGCATCGCGCTCTATCCGGGTGACGGCAAAGACGTCGAAACGCTGCTGCGCAATGCGGATCTCGCGATGTATTTCGCGAAGCGCAGCAGCCCCGGCACCTATGCCTATTTCGACGCGGCGATGAATGCCAAGGCGCTGCAGCGCTTCACGATCGAGGCGAAGCTCAGAACCGCACTCGAACGCGGCGAGTTCGCCTTGCACTATCAGCCGCAGTTCGACGTGACCACCGGTGCGCTCGTCGGCATGGAGGCGCTGCTGCGCTGGACCAACGAGGACTTGGGACCGGTGCCCCCGCTCGAATTCATTCCGATCGCCGAGGAGACGGGATTGATCCTCGAGATCGGCGAATGGGTGCTGCGCAACGCCTGCCGCCAAGCGAAGGTCTGGCGCGACGAGGGGCTGCCGCCGGTCCGGATGGCGGTCAATGTCTCGGGCCAGCAATTCGTCCTCAAGGATTTTCCGCAGCTCGTGGCCTCGGTCATTGCGGAGACCGGCATGGATCCGAAAATGCTCGAACTCGAAATCACCGAATCGGTGGTCATGAAGGACGAGATCTGGGCCGAGCAGGCGCTCGCGCAGTTGAAGGATCTCGGGATTTCACTCGCCATCGACGATTTCGGCACCGGGTATTCGAGCTTCGGGCGGCTGCGGCGATTTTCGGTCGACCGGCTCAAAATCGACCAGTCGTTCGTGACGAGTCTCATCGATTGCGGCGACGATCGCGCGATTGCCGCGGCGATCATTGCGATGTCGCGCTCGCTGCACATCAACGTGACCGCCGAGGGCGTCGAAAACTTCCCGCAATTGATGTTTCTGCAGGAGCACGACTGCCAGGAGGCACAAGGATTTTTGTTCAGCCGGGCACTACCGCCGGGGGACGCGCACAGACTATTATGCCGGGCAGCCGAGGCGTCCACAGGGACCCGAACGGCGCGGCTCCGTACCCTGATTGGTTGAACACGATTGCCAGATGAAACTTCCGCGCGCCTCAACGCGACGGCGCGGCGCATATTGTTCGCGAGCTTGATCGGAACGACGATCGAGTTCTTCGATTTCTATATTTACGCGACCGCCGCCGCGCTGGTGTTTCCCAAACTGTTTTTTCCTCAATACGATCCCGCAACCGGCACGTTGCAGTCGTTCGCGACATTCGCGCTGGCGTTCTTTGCGCGACCGGTCGGCTCCGCGCTGTTCGGGCATTTCGGCGATCGCATCGGCCGCAAAGCGACCTTGGTGACGGCCTTGATGACCATGGGAATCTCGACGGTTCTTATCGGCCTGCTGCCGACTTATTCGTCGATCGGCGTGTCCGCGGCCGTGCTGCTCGCGCTTTGCCGGCTCGGTCAGGGCCTCGGGCTCGGCGGCGAGTGGGGCGGGGCTGTGCTGCTCGCGACCGAAAACGCGCCGCCCGGCAAGGAAGGCTGGTACGGCTGCTTTCCGCAACTCGGTGCGCCGCTCGGGTTCCTCTGTTCCACCGGCGTCTTCTTGCTGCTCACTCACACTTTGAGCGACGCCGAGTTCCTCAGCTGGGGCTGGCGGGTGCCGTTCCTCGCGAGTGCGGTGCTCGTGTTGGTGGGCCTCTACATCCGTCTGCAGCTCGTCGAGACGCCGCAATTCGCGCTCGCGTTGAGCCTCGGGGAACGCGTGCGCATGCCGCTGTTCACGGTCGTCTCAAGGCACGGTCGCACGCTCGTGTTCGCGACCTTCGCGGCGACCGCAACCTTCGTGGTGTTCTACCTGATGACCGTCTTCAGCCTCAGCTGGGCAACCGCCAAGCTCGGATTCTCGCGTGAGCAGTTCCTATTGCTGCTGATGATCGGTGTGCTGTTCTTCGGCGCGATGATCCCGGTCTCGGCGCTGCTTGCCGACCGCATCGGCGCTCGCGTGATGCTGATCATCGCGAGCCTCGCCCTGTTCGCGTTCGGATTCACGTTCCAGCCGCTGTTTGGTGCCGGCACGGTTGCGAGCGTACTCGCGTTTCTGATCATCGGCCTGGCTGCCATGGGATTGACCTACGGGCCGCTCGGCAGCGGTTTGGCGGGGCTGTTTCCGACATCGGTGCGCTACACCGGCGCCTCGCTCGCCTTCAACAGCGCCGGTATCATCGGCGCCTCGCTCGCGCCCTACATCGCGACTTCGCTGGCGACGAACCACGGCCTCGTGTTCGTCGGCTACTACCTGTCGCTGGCCGCGGTGGTCTCGCTGCTCGCCTTGCTCGCGATCGGCGGCGGCGCAAGCGAGCAGCCGGCACGTCCTTGAGCCGCGCGGCGCCGTGCGCCCGGCTCAGGTCAGCTGCTCCAACAGCTGGTCGATGCGCGCGAAGAGCTTGTCTTCGCCGCGCGCATCATGGGTAAAGCGCAACTTGAGCGGGCCCTCGAGCCGAAATTCCTTGGGTCGCGTCTGCACGAGCTTCAGCACGCGCTTCGGATCGATCTTGTGCTCCTCGTCGAACACGACGTGGCCGGCGGCGGCGCCCGCTTCGATCTTGCGGATGCCGAGGTGCGCGGCCTTCAGCTTGAGCTGTGCGATCCGAAACAAGGTCAGCGCAAATGGCGGCATCGGCCCGAAGCGGTCGATGAGTTCGACCTTCAGTTCGTCGAGTTCCTCGCGTGCCGCAACGCTCGCGATCCGCTTGTAGAGAACCAGGCGCAGGTGCACGTCCGGGACGTAGTCCTCGGGGATCAGCGCCGGCAGGTGCAGCTCGACTTCGGGACCGGCGTCGAGGGCGCGCTCGAGATCCGGTTGCTTGCCGGATTTCAAGGCCGCTACCGCCCGCTCGAGCAGCTCCATGTACAGATTGAAGCCGATTTCCTGTATCTGGCCGCTCTGCTCGTCGCCGAGCAGTTCGCCGGCACCGCGGATCTCGAGGTCGTGCGTCGCGAGCGTGAAGCCCGCGCCGAGTTCCTCGAGCGATTCGAGCGCCTCGAGCCGCTTGATCGCATCGGCGGTCATTGCCTTGCGCGGCGGGGTGATTAGATACGCATAGGCGCGGTGGTGGGACCGGCCGACCCGCCCGCGCAACTGGTGGATCTGCGCGAGCCCGAAGCGATCCGCGCGGTCGATGATGATCGTGTTGGCGGTCGGCACGTCGATGCCGCTCTCGATGATCGTCGTGCACACGAGCACATTGAAGCGCCGGTGGTAGAAATCGAGCATGAGCTGCTCCAATTCCCGTTCGCGCATTTGCCCGTGCCCGACTGCGACGTTCGCCTCGGGCACGAGCTCACGGATCGCTTGCGCGGTTTTCTCGATCGTTTCGATGGTGTTGTGCACGAAGTAGATTTGTCCGCCGCGGCGAATCTCGCGCAGCGCCGCCTCGCGCACGATCGTTTCGTTCCACTCCATGACGAAGGTCTTGACCGCCAATCGCTCCGCCGGGGGCGTCGTGATCAGCGACAAATCGCGCAGGCCGCCGAGCGCCATGTTGAGCGTGCGCGGAATCGGGGTCGCGGTCAGCGTGAGCACGTCGACTTCGGCGCGCAACGCCTTGAGCTTCTCCTTGTCGCGAACGCCGAAGCGGTGCTCCTCGTCGATGACGACCAATCCCAAATCCTTGAAGCGGACCTTTCCCTGCAACAGCCGCTGAGTAGCGATCACGATGTCGACCGATCCGGCGGCGACACCCTCGAGCACGCCGGCGGCCTCCTTGTTGGTGCGGAAGCGCGACAGGCTTTCGACGCGCACCGGCCAATCCGCAAACCGATCGGTGAAGGTCGTGTAATGCTGCTGCGCGAGCAGGGTCGTCGGCACCAGCACCGCAACCTGTTTGCCGGCTTCGACCGCGATGAACGCGGCGCGCAGCGCGACTTCCGTTTTGCCGAATCCGACGTCGCCGCAGATGACCCGGTCCATGGGCTTGCCGGATTTCAGGTCCTCGATGACCTGACTGATCGCAGTCGCCTGGTCGGCCGTTTCCTCGAACGGGAAGCCGCTTTGAAACGCGCGATACTCCGCCTCGGGCGCGACGATCTGCGTGCCCTGGCGCGCCGCGCGGCGCGAGTACAGATCGAGCAGTTCGGCCGCGACGTCGCGGATGCGCTGTGCGGCCTTGCGCCGCGCCTTCTGCCATTGATCGCCGCCGAGCTTGTGCAGCGGGGCGGTCTCGGCGGGCGCTCCCGTGTAGCGCGACACGAGGTGCAGCGCCTGCACGGGGACGTAGAGTTTGTCGCCGTCGGCATATTCGAGCACCAGGAACTCGCTCGTTTGGCCCGCGACGTCCATGGTCTGCAGACCCAGGTAGCGGCCCACGCCGTAGGATTCGTGCACGACCGGCGCCCCGATGCGCAGGTCCGAGAGCTCTTTGAGGATCTTCGCCGGATCGCGCTCGGCGCGCCGGCGCCGCCGCTCTTGGCGCGCGCGCTCGCCGAACAGCTGGGCTTCGGTGAGGATCTCGAGCGGGGGGGCCTCGAGCTTGAGGCCGCTGACGACGGCGGAGACCGCGATGCCGAGCTTGGCGCCGCTGTCGACGAAGCTCGCGAAATTCTCGTACACCTTCGGCTCGATGCCGCGGCCGCGCAGCAAGTCGAGCAGCAGCTCGCGCCGGCCGGCCGACTCGGCCGCCAGCAGAATACGCGCGCTCTCCCGTTCAAGATGGGCGACCAGTGCCGCTGCCGGCTGCTCGGCGCGCGCATCGACGCGCACGGCGGCGGGAGCTGCGCTTGCGAAGTTTTGCACGACGCCGGGGGTTTCCGGCGGCCATTCGAACCGATGCAGTGCGACGCGCTGCCAGGCCATGAACTGCTCGTGAAATTCCGCGGGCGGCAGAAAGAGCTCGGCAGGGTCCAAGATCGGCCGCTGCCGATCGTGGCGCAGTTGCTCGTGGCGCTGCACGATTCCCTGCCAGAGGCCCTCGGCGGCGGCGGCGGCATCGTTGACGTCGATGAGCACGCTGCCCGGCGGCAGGTACTCGAACAGGTGCGAGGTGCGCTCGAAGAACAGCGGCAGGAAATACTCGATGCCGACCGATGCGATGCCCTGGCTCACGTCGCGGTAGATCATTTGTTCGGACAGATCGCCCGGGAAGCGCAGCCGATAGCGGCGCCGAAACTCGCGCACCGCGTCCGGATTGAGCGGTGTTTCGCGTGCAGGCAATAGATCCACGCGCTCGAGCTTGTCGCCCGATCGCTGGGTCTCGGGGTCGAAGCGCCGGATGCTGTCGACGTCGCGATCGAGCATGTCGATGCGCAGCGGGAACTGCGAGCCCATCGGAAAGACGTCGAGCAGCGAACCGCGAACCGCGAACTCCCCATGGGCGACCACCTGCGTGACGGCCGCGTAGCCGGCTGCCGTCAATTGCACGCGCAAGGCATTGAGGTCGAGCGTTTCGCCGACGCGTACCTTGAGCGAATACGCCTCGATGTAGCTGCGCGGCGCCAACCGCTGCAGCAGTGTGTCGACCGCAACGACCCAGACGCCGGATCGCGCGCGGGGCAGCTCGGCGAGCACCGCGAGACGCGCCGAGGTGATATCCGGATGCGCAGAAAAGCTGTCGTAGGGCAGCGTCTCGAGATCGGGAAACGCATTGACCTCGATGCCGGCGCCTGCGAAGAAGCCGATTTCTTCGCTCAAGGTTTCGGCATCCCGCGAGTTCGGTGCGATCACCAGCAGCGGTCCCGGCGCAGTTGCGGCCGCCTCGGCGATCGCGAGCGCGGGCGCCGCGCCGTGCAGCTTGCCCCACTGGACGAGGGTCGAGCGGGGGTCGGTCAGTCGAGGCGCAAGTAGGGTCATCGATTACGGGATTCGGGTCGGCGAGGGGACTTGAGGGTGCGGAGATGAAGTTCGCGCAAACAAAAAACGCCCGCCGCGACTGTCACGTCGCGGTGGGCTCGTATTCGTCGCAGCAGATGTTACGTGATCGGCGCTTTAACCCGCAACCGGGTCAGCCGGCGCCGCGGCATCCGCGGGCGCGGCGCCCGCAACCACACTGTGAATGACGTGGTTCGCCTCGAAATAGACGACAAAACCTTGATATTCCCAGCGGGAGATCGGCGGGGTGCCGACGGCCGGCACTTTGGTGACCGGTGCCCCGAATTTCGCCGCGACCTCGTCCATGGTCATGCCGCGACTCGGGGTCGCGACGTCGGATTCCTTGACCGCGATCCCGTTCTCGACCGCGACCATATCGGCCCGGGCCAACCCTGTCAGGCTGATGGCGATGAAAGCCGCGAACAGCAGCGTTTGCTTGGTCATTGCGCACCTCGTTTGCTATGCCGATTAGGGTAAATTATAGCATCGTGAACCAACGCATTAGCTTGACTCAATTAACATTTTGATTATGTTGAGTTTTCCAGGACCCCTGCGAGGCGCCCCGCAAGCCGCTCGCCGTGTGGTTTAATCGCGGCGCATGTTTCAGCCCATTCCGGTGTTCGTCGGCCTGCGCTATTCGCTGGCACGGGAGCACAGCTTTTTCGTCTCGTTCATCACCTGGGTCTCGCTGCTCGGCGTCGCGCTGGGCGTTGCGGCGTTGATCACGGTCCTGTCGGTCATGAACGGCTTTGAGTCGGAACTGCGCTCGCGGCTGCTCAGCGTGTCCGCGCACGCCGTGCTGCATGCCGATGGCGCACCGATCCGGGATTGGCGTCAGGACCTGCAGCGGCTCGAGGGTGCGCCCGGACTCGTCGGGGCGGTGCCGTTTCTCGACACCGATGCAATGCTGAGCCGGGCGCCCTCGATGAGCGGCGCGATCGTGCGGGGCATCGACCCGGCGCTCGAACCGCAAGTCTCGTCGATCGGCGAGTCGATGCACGACGGCAAGCTCTCCGACCTGCAGCCCGGGCTCAACCGCATCATTCTCGGACGCGTGCTTGCCTACCAATTGCAGGTCGGGGTCGGCGACACGGTCACCGTCATGATCCCGAGCGGCGGGGCGCACGGCGCGGACGGCGGCGCCGAGCTCGTGCCCCGGCTGCAGGATTTCGAGGTCGCCGGAACCTTCGAGGTGGGCCTGCAGGAGCGCGACGGCGTGATCGCGCTCGTCAACTTGACGGATGCCGAGGCGCTGCGCGGCCTCGACGGGCCGACCGGTATTCGCCTGAAATTCGACGACGTGCTCAATGCGCCGCAGCTCGCGCGCGCCGCGGCCAAGCGCCTGCCGGCGGGCCTGCAGCTGCGTGATTGGACTCAGGAGAACGAGGCCTATTTTCGGGCGATTCGCATCGAAAAGACCATGATGGGCTTGATCCTGATGCTGATCGTCGCGGTGGCGGTGTTCAATATCGTCGCGACGCTCGTCATGGTCGTCAACGACAAGCGCACCGACATCGCGATACTGCGCACGATCGGCATGAGTCCGCGCGGCGTGCTCGGGGTTTTCATGACCCAGGGCATCCTCATCGGCTGGGTCGGCACGGCGCTCGGCGTCGGCTTGGGACTTGCGCTGAGCCTCAACATCGATGTCGTGGTCCCGTTCATCGAGCACCTGTTCCACGTGCACATTCTCGACGATCCAGACGTCTATTACGTTTCGGGCCTGCCGAGCGAAACCCATGCGCGTGACGTCGTGCTGATCGCGATCGCCGCGCTCGCGCTGACTTTCACCGCGACGATCTACCCCGCAATGCGGGCCTTCAGGACGCAGCCCGCCGAGGCCTTGCGCTACGAATGAGGCGCAAGCGGACCTAACGATGCTCCATTGGTATGAAGGTTTCATCGGACTGCGCTACCTGCGGGCCTCGCCCCGGCGCGGTTTCGTGTCGTTGATCGCCGGCATCGCGATTTTCGGCTTGAGCCTCGGGGTCGCCGTGCTGATCGTGGTGCTCTCGGTCATGAACGGCTTCGAGGAAGAGTTGCGCACGCGCATCTTGAGCCTGACCGCGCACGCGACGATCTCCGGCCTCGAAGGGCGCATCGCCGATTACCGTCCGCAGCTCGACAAGTTGAAGGTGTTTCCGGGCGTGGTCGCCGCCGCGCCCTATATCGAGGCGCAGGGCATGCTGGTGCACGGCGCCAAATCGGCCGGTGTCCTGCTGCGCGGCATCGTGCCGGAGCAGGAGCGGCGCGTAGCAGACTTGAGCGCCCATTTGCTGAGCGGCCGACTCGAGGATCTGGCGCCGGGCCGCTACCGCGTGATTCTCGGAGCGGCGCTCGCCGAGGAGCTGCACGCCGCGGTCGGGGACCGCGTGGTCCTGATTGTCGCGCAAGGCAATGTAACGCCGGTCGGCGTGATGCCGCGCATGCGCGCGTTCGAGGTTGTCGGCATCCTGTCGGTCGGCATGTACGATTTCGACCGCCGCGTCGCGCTGGTCGCGATGCAGGACGCCGCCAAGGTGCTGCAGATGGGCGACGACGTCACCGGCATGCGGCTCAACGTGTCCGACATGTACGCCGCGCCGCGCATCGTGCGCGACGCGGCGATCGAGCTCGGCGGCGGGTTCTACGTCGAAGACTGGACCGGCCAGCACGTGAACTTCTTCCGCTCGATCGAAATCACCAAGCGCATCCTGTTCGTGATTCTGTCGCTGGTCGTCGGCGTCGCGGCCTTCAACATCGTCTCGACGATGGTCATGGTGGTCAAGGACAAGCGCCGCGACATCGCGATCCTGCGCACCTTCGGTTCCTCGCCGCGCAGCATCCTGTCGGTGTTCATCGTGCAGGGCAGTTTGATCGGCGTGCTCGGCATCGTCGCGGGCGTTGCTATCGGCGTGCTGATCGCCGCCAATCTGCAGGGTCTCGTACACGGCTTGGAGAGCGTCGTCGGGTTCAAGTTCCTGGACGCCAGGGTTTATTTCATGAGCGATTTGCCCGCGCACGTGCGGGTTGCCGATGTGCTGCAGATCTGCGGCATCGCGTTCGTGCTCGCGTGTTTGTCGACGATTTACCCTGCTTGGCGCGCGGCGCGACTGCTGCCCGCCGAGTCGCTGCGCAACGATTGAGGCGCATACTTTTGAAGGATACGGACGCATGGTGATTTCGCAGGAACTGGTGCTCGAAGGGGCCGGGCTCGTCAAGGATTTCGTGCAAGGAGCGAGCACGCTGCGGGTGCTCGACGGGGCGTCGATCGCGGTGCGCGCCGGCGAGCGAATCGCCATCGTCGGCGCATCGGGTTCGGGCAAGACGACGCTGTTGCAGGTGCTCGGCGGCCTCGATTTGCCGACTCAGGGCTCGATCCGCATCGCCGGCGCCGCGATGAACGAGTTGAACGATACGGAGCGCGGCCAACTTCGCAACCGCGCGGTCGGCTTCGTCTATCAATTTCACCACCTGCTGCCGGAGTTCACGGCGCTCGAGAACGTCGCGATGCCGCTGCTCGTGCGGCGCATGAGCCCGCGCCTCGCGCGCGAGCAGGCCGCGGCACTCCTCACGCGCGTCGGCCTCGGCGGCCGGCTCGCGCATCGGCCCTCGCAGCTCTCCGGCGGCGAACGCCAGCGCGCGGCGGTCGCGCGCGCGCTCGTGACGCGGCCGCAATTGGTGCTCGCCGACGAGCCGACCGGCAACTTGGACGGCACCAATGCCCGCCACGTATTCGAATTGATGTTGGAGCTCAATCGCGAACTCGGCACGAGCCTCGTGATCGTGACCCACGACGAGCGCTTGGCCGCGCGGCTCGACCGGATTCTGACGCTAGCGAACGGCGTCCTCGTCGAGGGAGCGGCGGCGGGCGCGCCGGCGCCGCAGCAGGTAGACCACGCGCGCACGCCATAGAAACTGCGCGAGCAGGTAGCCGATCGCGGAGGCGACCGCGCCGAGGAACAGCGCGCCGAGCAGCAGCGGGCCCCAGAGCTGGTGCAGGAATTCGCGCATGTTGCTGTGATTGAGGTGCCGCGCGGCCGGCATCAGGTCCTTGCCCATGAGCATCGCGCCGACCCAGATCGAGCCCAAAACCTGGGGCACCCAGGTGAACGGATTGCTGACGAACACGGTCGCGAACAGCACCGGCAGATTCAGCCGGAACATCACGCCGATGATCGAACAGATGATCAGGTGCAGCGGAAACAGCGGCGTCGGCGGAACAAAGGCGATAAACAGCCCCAACGCAAATGCCCGCGTCACACTACTGCGATGAAAGGTCCAGCACGCCGGATTCATGACGATCGACATGAACGGCCTGAGAAACCACAGCTTCTCGAGCGAATCGCGACCCGGTGTGATGCGTTTTAGCCAGCGTTGCATGGATTCGGATTCTACTAGCCCCTATGGTAAGCCGCCGTCGACTGAATTGGGATAGCGGCACGAAATGAGCGAAGTTGCGGGAGTGCGCTCGACAGGGCGCTCAAGTATCATGCCCGGGCACCTCGGCATCAACGAATGAGGATCTAATGTGGGAGATCATCCGCGCAGGCGGGGGGTTCATGTGGCCCATCATCCTGTGCTCGGTATTGGCGGTCGCCATCGTTTTGGAGCGCTTATGGGCATTGCAGAGCAATCGCGTCATACCCCGCGATCTCGGCCAGAAAGTCTGGAACTGGATCGAAGCGGACCAGGTCAACGATAAGCTCATCACAGCTCTGCAACAAAACTCTCCGCTGGGGGAGCTGCTGGCGATCGGAATCGCCAATCGGGACAAGCCGCGGGAACTCATGGTCGAGCGGCTGCAAGACGGCGGCCGGCACGTCGCGCACGATTTGGAGCGCTTTCTGAACACATTGGGCACGATCGCCTCGATTTCTCCGCTGCTCGGTCTGCTTGGCACGGTCGCCGGCATCATCCACGCGTTCAATGCGATCACGGCCAACGGCATCGGCGATCCGCGCATTCTCTCGGGCGGCATCGGCGAGGCGCTGATCACGACCGCCGCGGGACTGAGCGTCGCGATCCCCTCTTTGATCGCCTACCGCTATTTGCGCGGCAAAGTGGAGCTGCTGGTCGTGCGCATGGAAAAGGAAGCGATGCGCCTCGTCGACGCGCTCGACGAGCGCAGCCGCCTGCTCGAGGGCGCCTGAGCCGTGAAGCGGGACTGACCCTATGGATATGCGGCCGCGCCAGCGCGAGGATGACCCGGACATCAATCTGATTTCGCTGATCGACGTGCTCCTGGTGCTGCTCATCTTCTTCATGGTGTCGACGACCTTCAACCAGGAAGGGCGCGTCAAGGTGCAGCTGCCCCAGTCGAGCGACGTGCCGGTCCCGAACGCCTCGCACGAGGCGCTGGTCGTGACCGTGACCGCGGAGGGTGCCTACCGGGTCAACGAGCACACGCTGATCAACTCGAGTCCCGAGACGCTGCGCGCAGCACTCCTCAAGGAGGCCGGCGCCGATCGCGGGCCGCTCACGATCCGCGCCGACGGGCGCGCGACCCATCAATCCGTGGTCACCGCAATGGATGTCGCCGGCAAGCTCGGCTTCGTACAGCTCAATATCGCGACGGTGCACGACGAGACGACGCCTTGAGCGAGGGCGGCAAATCCTGGCCGATTTACAAGCGCTTGCTCGGCTACGCGAAGCCCTATGTCGGCACTTATATGATCGGCGTGCTCGGCATGATCCTGTTCGCGCCTCCGAAGCGTCCTTGGTTTGGTTCGTCAAGGAGGTCTTCACCGAGAAGTTCATCCTCAGTAACCCGAACACCGTATGGATGATACCTTCGGCGTGGTTCTGGTGTTCGCGCTGCGCGGCATCGGCGATTTCGTCGGCAACTATTTTCCGAGCTACGTCGGGCGACAGGTCATCAAGGGCTTGCGGCGCGACGTCTTCGCTCATTACCTGCGATTGCCGACCGCCTATCTCGACGCGGAGAAATCCGGAAATTTGCTCTCCAAGTTGACCTTCAACATCGAGCTCGTGGCGAATGCGGCCACGAACGCCTCGATCGCGCTGATCAAGGAGCCGCTGACGATCGGTTCTTGATCTTGATGCTGTTCTATTTGAATTGGCGGCTCGCGCTGTTTTGTATTGCCGGCGGGCCCGTTGATCGGTTGGCTGATGCAGACGATCAATCGCAGTTTCCGTCGCTACAGCAGCCGCATCCAGAATTCGATGGGCGACATCACACGCGTCGCCAAGGAGGCGATCGACGCGCACCGGCTCATCAAGATCTTCAATGCCGAGGATCATCAGACGCTGCGATTCGAAGAGGCGAACGAGCAAAATCGCGCCTCGAACATGAAGCTCGCGCGTGCCCAGTCGATCAGCAATCCCGTGATCCAATTCATCGCCTCGCTCGCGCTCGCGGGCGTGCTGTATCGTGGCCTTCGGGCAGATTATCGGCGCATCGCATGAGGTTCGCCGATTTTTTCGGATTTCTGATCGCGGCGCTCGGCGTGCCTGCGCCGCTGCGGCGGCTCGTGAATGTCAGGGTCCGCTGCAGCAAGGCATCGCCGCCGGTGAGAGCGTGTTCGGCCTGCTCGATCAGCCGACCGAGGGCAGCGGCGGACCCCGCCGCATCGAGCGCGCGCGCGGCGAGATCGAGTTTCGCAACGTCACGTTCGAATATGCAGGCGACAAGGGCGGCGTGCTGCACGACGTGAGTTTCCACGTCAATCCGGGCGAAACGGTCGCGATCGTGGGGCGCTCGGGCAGCGGCAAGACGACGCTCGTGAGCCTCGTGCCGCGCTTCTACGACGTGCAGCAGGGCGCAGTGCTGCTCGACGGCGTCGACGTGCGCGAATACCGGCTCACGGATCTGCGCTCCCAGGTGAGCCTCGTGAGCCAGGACGTCGTGCTGTTCAACGACACGATCCGCAACAACATCGCGTTCAATGCCACGGAGAAGACCGACGCCGAGGTCGAGGAGGCCGCGCGCGCGGCCAACGTCATGGAATTCGTGGCCCAGCAGCCGCTCGGCTTCGAGACGCCGCTCGCGGATCGCGGCCAGAATCTCTCCGGCGGCCAGCGCCAACGCATTTCGATCGCGCGCGCGCTGCTCAAGAATTCGCCGGTGCTCGTGCTCGATGAGGCCACGGCTGCGCTCGACAACGAATCGGAGCGCCGTGTGCAGCAGGAGCTCGCGCTGCTGATGCGCGGCCGCACGACCTTGGTAATTGCACACCGGCTGTCGACCGTCGAGAACGCGGACCGCATCATCGTGCTCGACCGGGGGCGCATCGTCGAGACCGGCACCCACCGGGAATTGCTGGCGCTCGGCGGCCTGTATGCCTCGCTGCATGGGAAGCAGTTCAACGAGTAGGCGAGCGGCACCTCCGCATGTCGGCTCAGGCCTGGATTAATAGGATCTGGTACCGCGGCGGGCGCCCCGCCGTGGTGGCTCATGCCGTGGGCGGTCGCGTTTCGCGGGCTCGTCGCGCTGCGCCGGGTGCTCTACCGCCGAGGGATCCTGCGCCGCGTGCGACTGCCTTGCCCGGTCATCGTCGTCGGAAACTTGAGCGTGGGCGGCACCGGCAAGACACCGCTCGTGATCTGGCTCGCCGCGCGGTTGCGCGAACTCGGATTCGAACCCGGCGTGGTCACCCGCGGATACGGCGGCGCCGGTCGGCTCGGCGCGCCTCGTGGATCGAGGCGACGATCCGGCAGCGGCGGGCGACGAGCCGGTCTTGCTCGCGCGGCGCTGCGGCGCACGCGTAGCGGCAGGACGGGATCGGCCCGCGGCCGCGCGCTTGTTGGTCGCCGCCGGCTGCAACCTGGTCGTCAGCGACGACGGCTTGCAGCACTACGCCCTGGAGCGGGATTGCGAAATCGCGGTCGTCGACGGCGAGCGCCTGCTCGGCAACGGCTGGCTGCTGCCCGCCGGCCCCCTGCGCGAGCCGCGCTCGCGGCTTGCCGCGGCCGACCTCATCGTCGTCAATGGCGATCATCCGGCGTTCCCGGGCGCACTCACGATGCGCTTGCGCGCGCAGCACGCAGTCGCCTTGAGCGGGGGCGCCGTGCGGCCGCTGAGTGATTTTGCCGGCAGCGCCGTGCATGCCGTCGCCGGGATCGGCAATCCGCAGCGCTTTTTCGAGATGCTGCGCAGTCTCGGCATCGAGGTGCTGCCGCATGCGCTCGACGATCATGCGCGCATCGTGCGTGCAGATATCGCGTTTGCGGATCGTCGAGCGGTGCTGATGACTGAAAAGGATGCCGTAAAATGCGCGCGTTTCGCCGATGAGCGGCATTGGGCGGTGCCGATCGACGCCGCAATTTGACGAGGCGGATTCGGTTAAGCTGCTCGGAATCGTGGCGCGGTGCGTTGACGGTGCGGCGCAATTCGCGGGCCCGATCGAGTGCGAGGTCAGGCATGGATAAACGGCTGCTGGAGCTCTTGGTGTGCCCGATCTGCAAGGGTCCGCTGCGCGTCGCGGGCGGCGGCGATTCCTTCGAACTCGTCTGCCATGCGGACCGCTCGGCCTACGCGGTGCGCGAAGGCGTCCCGATGATGATACCCGAGGATGCGCGCATGCTTGGGCACCGATGACCCGCTGCTCGCCCGTTGATCCTGGCGCCGCCATGGAATCTCAATGTTTCACGTAGTCATCCCGGCGCGTTACGCCGCATCCCGCCTGCCCGGCAAACCCCTGGCACGATTGCCGGGCCGTCCCCTGATCCAATGGGTCTGGGAGCGTGCCCGTGCGAGCGGCGCGGCATCGGTCGTGATCGCCACGGATGACGAGCGCATTCGCGGCGTCGCTGCGGATTTCGGCGCCGATTGCGCGATGACCGCGGCGGCGCACATGCTCGGGCACCGACCGCATCGCGGAAGTCGTGCGCCAGCGGCAGTGGTCGCCCGCGGACATCGTCGTCAACGTGCAGGGCGATGAGCCGCATATCGAGCCGCAGCTGATCGACGCCTTGGCGGAAGTCGCTCCGGCACGTCCGCGATCGACATCGCGACCGCCGTCGCGCCGGTGCTGAGCCTCTCGGAGTTTCTCGATCCGAACTGCGTCAAGGCGGTGCGCGCCGACGACGGCCGCGCACTGTATTTCAGCCGCGCGCCCGTGCCATGGTCGCGCGATCGGCTTGACCGCTGGCCAACCGTCGCACTACGAGGGTGCCTGGCGGCACATCGGCATCTATGCGTATCGAGTAGCAGGCCTGCTGCAATTCGCCGCCTGGCCGCCGGGACATCTCGAGACAGACCGAAAAGCTCGAGCAATTGCGCGCTTTGGAGCGCGGCATGAGCATCTATCTGCTGAGCCTCGCAACGGCGCCACCCGCGGGCGTCGACACGCCGGCCGATCTTGAGCGCGTCCGCGCGCTCCCGCCAAGCCGGGACCGCTGAGCCGCGCCGGCTAGGCTGCGCGACGCGGCCCTTTGGCCGGGTGCGCCCGATTTGTGCAAGCGGTTGGCCCCGAGGTGCCGGCGCCTGCCTTACTTCGGGACCCGCTCGGTGAACTGGATGGTCACGCGCCGATTCGCGGCACGGCCGCTCGCGGTTTTGTTGTCTTCGACGGGATTTTCCGCGCCGAAGCCCTTGGCGCTCAGCAGCGATGCGTCGATGCCGTGCGCAACCAGGTAGGCGACGACCGACTCGGCACGGCGCTGCGAGAGCTTGATGATTGTAGTCCGCCTTGCCGATCGAGTCCGTATAGCCGTGGATCTCCGCTTTCGAGTTGGCCGCGCTGCTTCAGCGTCGCGACGACCTCGTCGAGAATCTTCGACGAGTCCGGCGTCAGTTTTGCCGACGCCGTCTCGAAGTTCACGCCTCGGAGCACGACTTCTTCGCTGAGTTTCGGCGCTGCCGGGTCTGGCCACGGGCGGCGGCGGAGGGGCGGCGGTTGAATCGACGGGCGGAGAAGGCGGCGGGGCCGCGACCGGAGCTGGGGCGGGCGCGGCCATCGGCATCGGGAGCCGCGCTCGGATGCCCGCCAAACCGATAACCGATGCCGACGCCGAACAGGAACGGATTGATGTGCACGGACGAGACTTGGTTCCGTCGGGCAGATCCACATCCGATCCGAGCTTGAACCACTTGACGTCGGCATTGAGATACCAATGGTCCTGCAGCTTGTAGTCGAATCCGGCTTGCAGCGCGGGTCCGATGCTCGTCGAATTGAGCTTTAGGGGGCTGACATCGGGGACCGCGAGATTGACGTCCGAGATGATCGTGAAATTGACGCCGACGCCGACATAGGGTTGGAAGCCCTCCTTCGGCAGGAAGTCATATTTGGCGGTCAGCACCGGCGGCAGATGCTTGAACGTGCCGATCGACGTGCCGCTCACGGTCACGGTCTGCGTTTGCGGATAGGTGAGGACTAGTTCCGTCGACCAGTTCGGCGTGAAGAAATACTCGAAATCCACGTCCGGCAGCCATTTGCCGTTGATGTGAATCGCATCTGCGGCACCGAAAGGGCCTGGGAATCGCAGTCCGAATTATTTGCCGGATCGAGATACACGCCGCGCAGGCGCACTTCCCAATTATCATCGTCGGCACGCGCCGGGCTCGACGAGATCGTCGCGATCAATGTCGCCGCCGCGACGATCCCGATTTTATGCAATTTCATGAGCGAACACTCCTTGGGGCCGTGATCAAAACATCATTGCGCTGCGCGGATCGAATCGGAGGCGCAGCGCCCGGCTTCGGTTTGCCGGCGCTTGCTGCCGCCGATACGTCCGCACCGATTCAAAACCGGTAGCCGACGCCGACACCGAACAGGAACGGGTCGATGTGCACCGACGTGACTCTGGCGCCGCTGGGCAGATCCACATCCGATCCGAGCTTGAACCATTTGACGTCGACATTGGCGTACCAATGATCCTGCAGTTTGTAGTCGAAGCCGGCCTGCAGCGCGGGCCCGACGCTCGTCGAATCGAGCTTCAAGGGGCTGACATCGGGGACCGCCAGATTCACGTCCGAGATGATCGTGAAATTGACGCCGACGCCGAAGTAGGGCTGAAAGTCCTCGTTCGGCAGGAAATCGTATTTTGCGGTAAGCACGGGCGGCAGATGCTTGAACGTTCCGATCGAGGTGCCGCTCACCGTCACGGTCTGCGATTGCGGATAGGTGAGGACGAGTTCCGCCGACCAGTTCGGCGTGAAGTAATACTCGAAATCCACGTCCGGCAGCCATTTGCCGTTGATGTGTATCGCATCGACGGAACCGAAAGGGCCGGAATCGCGTCCGAATTGTTTGCAGGATCGAGATACACGCCGCGCAGGCGCACTTCCCAATTGCCGTCGTCGGCGCGGGCCGGACTGGACGCAATCGCGGCGACCAAGGCGCCGCCGCCACAATGCCGAGAGTACGCAGTATCATAAATGCTCCTTGTTTTTCATCGATATTGATTCGTCAGGGAAGTTTATGTATGCACTTCACAACGCGGCATCCGGGATAACCCCTAGAAATTTCTCGGACACGAGTTGATAAACGAAATGAGTTCCAGTCGCTTTCGCGTTTTATTCGTATGTCTCGGCAACATCTGCCGCAGTCCCACCGCCGAGGGGGTGCTGCGCATGACTGCTGCGCGCATCGCTCCGCAGCTGCATCTCGAGATAGATTCGGCGGGGACGGCCGACTATCACATCGGCAGCGCACCGGATCCGCGCAGTCAACGCGCGGCGCTCGAGCGCGGAATCGACATCAGCGGATTGCGGGCGCGTCAAGTCACGGCGCAGGACTTCATGCGCTTCGATCTGATCCTCGCGATGGATCGCAGCAATTTGCGCACGCTGCAATCGATGAGCCCGCCGAATGCGCGCGCGCAGCTGCGGCTGTTCTTATCTTATGCGCCGCATCTGCGCCGACTCGAAGTGCCGGATCCGTATTACGGCGGTGACGACGGATTCGCCGAGGTGCTGGATCTCACCGCGGCTGCATCGATTGCGCTGCTCGCCTAGCTACAGCAGCATGCGCAGTAGCCAGTAAAGTCCGCCTGCGAGCACAATCGAGACCGGCAGGGTCAGAACCCACGCCATGAGCAGATTGCGTACCGTGGCCCATTGCAGGCCCGACTTGTTGGCGACCATCGTGCCCGCGACTCCCGAGGAAAATACGTGAGTGGTGCTCACCGGCAGTCCGAATGCGTCGGCGGCGCCGATCGTCGCCATTGCAACGAGTTCCGCGGAGGCGCCTTGCGCGTACGTCAGGTGCGTCTTGCCGATGCGCTCGCCGACCGTCACGACGATGCGCTTCCAGCCGATCATCGTCCCTAAGCCGAGTGCGATGGCAACCGCGACCTTGACCCAGGTCGGAATGAATTTGGTCGCGTTGTCGAGCTGCTTCTTGTACGCCGAGAGCGCCGTTTGATCCTCGCTGGAAATCGATACGGCCTTCGATTTGGCGAGGAAACGCAAGCCCTCGCTGACCAGGTACATGTCGTTGCGGAGGTTGACCATCGACTGCGTCGGTATCTTTGCCATCGAGTGGTAGGTATCGATCTCGGCCGCGAGCGATTGGCCGAGCGCGGCAATTGCCGGGACGCTTTCCGGCGTGACGGTGCGGCTGCGCACGATATCGATGAGCGCGGCGTGCGGGTCGGCGGGCGCTCCGCCGCGCCCGTAGTGCGACAGCGCGGTTTGGGCCTGATTCGAGGCGACCATGAACTGCGCGACGTCCTGTTCGTGCATCGTGCGATTCAAGGCATACGCGGTCGGCACGGTGCCGATCAGGATCAGCATGATGAGTCCCATGCCCTTTTGGCCGTCGTTCGAGCCGTGCGCGAAACTCACGCCAGTGCAGGTGAGGACCAGCAGCGCGCGGATCAGCACCGGCGGCGGCTTGTTGCCCTTTGGCTCTTGATAGAGCGCCGGAATCTTGATCGTCGACTTCGCAATCAGCAGCAGCAGCGCAGCCACACTGAACCCGATCAGCGGCGAAAACAGCAGCGACTCGCCGATCTTGGTCGCCTGTGCCCAATCGACGCCGCTGGTGCCGGTGGCCTGCGTCGCCATGAATTGGTTCATGAGTCCGACGCCCATGATCGAGCCGATCAGGGTATGCGAACTCGAGGAGGGGAGCCCGAAATACCACGTGCCGAGATTCCAGATGATCGCGGCGAGCAGCAAGGCGAACACCATCGCAAAGCCCGCGCCGCTGCCCACTTGCAGGATCAATTCGACCGGCAGCAAGGACACGATGCCGAAGGCAACCGCGCCGCTCGAGACCAGCACGCCGAGGAAATTGAAGAACCCGGACCAGACGACCGCGAGGTTCGGCTGCATCGAATGGGTGTAGATCACGGTGGCGACCGCGTTCGCGGTGTCGTGGAAGCCGTTGACGAATTCGAAGGCGAGCGCAATCACGAGCGCGATGCCGAGCAGGATGAACGGAAATACGCGCGTCTCGCGCACGACGGAAAGGTCCTCGGCGAGATGGTAGCCTGCGTAAATGACACCGGCCACGAGCACGACGCCCGCCAATATGTTGAACCCAGGACTGGTTTTGCTGTGCCGGAGCGGTGAAGCGGGTGCGGCTTCCGGAATCTCGACGGCGTTGGCGATGCTCTGGTTCATGGTCGGCCCTATGCTTTGAAGTTTTTGAGACGCAACCGCGATTGTATAAGCACGTAATATGACGATTTGATGACCGCCCCGACCGACTATGCCATTCACGATCTCCCATTGCGCCGCGGTCTTGCCGTTCACCCGATTCCTGGGGCGCTGGCGCGTGCTGTCCGCGCTCGTCATCGGCAGCATGATCCCGGACTTCGGCTATTTTTTGCCCTGGCGCTTGCCGCGCCTCGAGACCCACAGCGCCGCTTCGCTGTTGAGCTTCAGCTTGCCGGCGGGACTCGCCGCCTACTGGGTGTTCCAGCGCTGGATCAAGGTCCCAATGCGCGAGGTGCTGCCGGACGGCGCGTACGCGGCCTCGCTGCGCTACGCGCCAATCGCCGACATCGCGAGTCTGCGGCAATGGGCGATCGCGGCGTGCGGCGTGCTGCTTGGCGCAATCACGCATTTGATCTGGGACGGCTTCACTCACGAAGGAGCGCGCGGCATGCGGATGCTGCCGGAGATCGACGAATGGGTCGTCGATGTCGGCGGCCACTCGCTCGCGGGTCCGCGCTTCCTCGAGGACTTCAGCTCCTTGCTCGGGCTCGCACTGGTCGGCTGGTTCATCTGGCGGTTCCTCAGGACGCCCGCGCCGGCTGATCGGACTTCCCGCCTATTGCCCGAGGCGCAGCGGGCCTATTGGGGCGCAGCCTACATCGGGACTGCGATCGCGGTCGCAGCGGCCGACGTCATGTGGATTCGCTGGTTCCACCCGCATGCCATCGGGATCGGGCCCAATCTCGGTATCATCGCGATTGCGGCGCTGCGCGGCGTCGGCGTCGCCGTATTGGCCGTGAGCCTGTGTCTCGCGGTGCGTTTGCGGCGGGAACGCTGAGGCGCGGATCGGCTTGGACGTGAGCCGCGCCCGCACGCGCCGCGCACTGGGTTCCGATCGAGGCCAGGCATCGAGGCGAGTCACGATTTCTTGAGCTCAATCCCGGTCGCACATTCGCGATCGGCTAATATTCATGCAATCGACGATCAGTGCAGAACCGACCACAGGCGCTCGATGACATTCTGGGACCGCTGGCTGCAACCGGAGCGTGCCTGGCAAGGCAAGCATGCGCTCGTGCGCGCCGAGACCTGCTATCGGATGCTCGAGGTCATGATTTGGATCATTGGGGCGACTGGGGCTGCCGCATTTTTCATGACCTACCTGCGTGCGCCGGATTGGCTGAGCCGCAGCGCCTGGTTCTTCGCGGCGGCCGGAATTCAAATTCCCGTGCTCGCCGCGGCGCTTTGCCGCGGCTGGCCGTTTCGCTTGCGCTTCGGGCTTTTGGCAGTCGATCTGCTGACCGTCGTGCTTGCGAGCGGTGTGCTGTTTGGCTTGGTGCCCAACGGGGTGCTGGTTTCGCTGCTGCTGATCATGCTGTCGACGCTGATCTTCGGCGCTCGTGCCGGCATTGCGGCGATCGTCGCCGTGACCGGGCTCAATGCGCTGGTCGCTTGGGGGTGGGTATCGGGGGCCTTTCCGTTGCATCCGAGTAGCCAACCCGGCGGCGGTGCCGTCATGGATTACCGGGCCGCGACGGTTTGGATTCGAGTGATCTTGGTCGGCACCGCCGGATCGGTGGCGATCGTGATCATGCTGCGCTACCTTCTCGGCGATTTGAATCGCGCGCTGCACGAATCGAACAACGCGCTGAAGCGCCTTGCCGGCGAGCAAGAATCGCGGATGCGCGCCGAAGCGGCGCGCTTCGAGGCGGAACGCGTGGCGCGCGAGGCCCAGAAGTTCGACGCGCTCGGCCGCATGGCGAGCGGCGTTGCGCACGACTTCAACAATACGCTCTGCGTCATGAAGCTTTGGACCGGACTGCTCGCGGACGATCCGCAAGCCGATATTCCCTCGATGCGCGCCGCCTTGCAGGACATTCGCGATGCCACGACGAATGCGCAGCAGCTGACCTCCCAACTCCTCGCGTTCAGCCGCGATGAAGCCGGTGAAAAGGGCGTCTGCGATCTCGCGGCGGTCGTGCCGCGCGACTGCGAAACGCTCGGAAGAATCCTGTCCGACGACATCGCCGTCGAATGCCGGGCGGATGCCGCCGCGATCGTGCCGCTATCGGCGGGTCAGGTTCAGGAGATGCTGCTCAATCTCGGCATCAATGCGCGCGACGCGATGCCGCAGGGCGGGCGGCTGTCGATCGCGACGGAGAATCTGCGCCTTGCAGGTCCGCCGGACGGGTTGCCGCCCGGCCGCTATTGTCGCCTCACGGTCAGCGATTCCGGAACGGGCATGAGCGAGGAGGTCAAGGCGAGAATCTTCGAGCCATTCTTCACGACCAAGGCGCCCGGCGCCGGGACCGGACTCGGCCTCGCGATGGTCTATGGCCTCGTCAAGGGCGTCGGCGGCTCAATTGCGGTCCGGAGCCGGCTCGGGGAGGGCACGACGTTTTCGATCTTGCTGCCGGTCGTCGACTCAGCGGCGCTCGCGCCGGAATCGAAGCGCGGCGTGCTCGAGGGCGCGACTCGCTGCCCCGTACTCGTCGTCGACAAACAATTGGAAATGGGTGCACTCGTCGAGCGCATTCTCGGTAAGGACGGCTATCCAACGGTTTGGGTGCGCAATAGCCGCGCGGCACTCGAGCAGATCGAGTCGGCCGAGACGCCGATCGGCCTACTGATACTCGAGGCCGTCATGCCCGAGGTGCCGGCCAAGGAAATCATTGCGGCCGCCACCAACCGCAATCGCGCCTGCAAGATCATCGTGATCTCGGGTCACATGATGGACACCGGGATCCTCGAAGGCCTCGAGCGCGGTCTTTACCACAAGCTCTCGAAACCGTTCGATGCCGATACCTTGCGCCGAGTGATTTCCGATGCGCTGGCCGCGTGAGGCCGCCGTGCCGACCGACTGCGGCCGGCACGGCGGATTGCACTAGGTCTCGTCAGGTCCGCTGCGCGGTACCGCGTCGCTCGGTGCGGAGGACCACACCACGTATTTGCTCTCGCCGCCGACGCTCGCCGGCGGAGGCGCCGAGCTGATCGGTGCCGCCGGAACCGGAGCCGGCGCCGGCGGCGGCGCGGCCGATGGCGCGGGCGGGGGCGCAGGCGGGGGCGCGAACGAGGGCGACGCCGGCGTCAGCCCGGGGCCGCCCGACCCGGCCGGCGCTGGGTTCGATTCGCGTGCTGGCGGCGGGAAATCGCGAGGCGGCGCATCGGCGCCGCGCTCGCGCGGGCTTTCGCCGTTACCGTTGCCGTTGCCGTTGTGACCGGGTCTCGAATCGCCGCCTGGATCACCGGAACTCGGCCCGTTACCCGGCGCGGCCGACGAATTCTCGCCGCCCTCGCCGCGTCCACGTCCCCGTCCGCGGCGGCGCCGACCGCGTCCACCGCGCTCGTTGCTGCGTTCGCCGCCCTGGTTGCGTTCGCCGGCGGCGTCGCGTTCGCCATTGCGCGGCTGCTCGCGCGAAGCCTGCTCGCCACGCGGTGCTTGGTCGGGCCGCGGCGCCTGCTCGTTGCGCCCCGCTTGATCGGGTCGCGGAGCCTGATCGGCCCGTGGTCCTTGCTCGGGCCGCGGCGCTTGATCGGGCCGCGGCGTGTCCGAGCGCGGCGCGTTGGCGTTGCGCCCACGGGCTCGCCCATCCGGGTTACGCCCTCCGGCCGCGGGCGGTTGTCGCGGCGCGGTTCATCGCGTCGCGCATCACGCGGTCCATCACGTCGTCCGTCTCGATTGCGGTCACCGCGGTCGCGCTCGCGATCGCGGCTTCGGAAGCGGTCCTGACGCGCTTCACGATGCGCCGGGCGTTCGCGATGCGGACTTGAAGCGACGGCCGCGGGCGCTGCGCTCTCGGCGGGCTTCTTCGTGCCGAACAGCCAGATCCAGAGCCGCGCGAACACGCCGAGCGTCGGTGCGTCGCTGACGGCCGCCGCAGCCGGGGCCGCGGGCGCCGCGGGCGGCGGCACGATCGGCGCGGCGGAGGCTGGCAAAATGCTCGGCACCAGGGGTGCCTCGCCTTGCGGCTTCTTGTCGCGATTGCCGACATTCGAGTCATCGATGGTCGGGGTCTCGGCGAGCTGGTAGCTCGCCGCGGGGTTGTCGAGCAGTTCCTTTTCGTCGTCGCGGATGCGACGCAGTGTGTACGCGGGCGTCTGCATATGAGGATTCGGGACGATCACCAACGAGACCTTGTCGCGCGATTCGATCTGGTTGAGCCAATCGCGCTTCTCGTTGATCAAATAGGTCGCAACGTCCACCGGAACCTGCGCAATCACACGGCCGGTGCGCTCCTTGCGCGCCTCCTCGCCGATCAGTCGCAGCAGGGCCAGAGACATCGATTCGACGCCGCGAATCGTGCCCATGCCGCTGCAGCGCGGGCAGTTGATGTGCGTTGTTTCGCTCAACGCCGGACGCAGCCGCTGGCGCGACAGCTCGAGCAGCCCAAAGCGCGACAAGCGCCCGAGCTGGATCCGCGCCCGATCCATCTTGACCGCATCGCGCAGCATGTCTTCAACGGCACGCTGATTGGCCTGTGATTCCATGTCGATGAAATCGATGACGATGAGTCCGCCGATGTCGCGCAATCGCAATTGGCGCGCGATCTCCTCCGCGGCCTCCAAATTGGTGTTGCGAGCGGTCGCCTCGATGTCGCCGCCGCGTGTGCTGCGCGCCGAGTTGATGTCGATCGAAACGAGAGCTTCGGTTTGATCGATGACGATGCTGCCGCCGGACGGCAGCGTGACCTTGTGCGAGTAGGCCGATTCGATCTGGCTTTCGATCTGATAGCGCGTGAACAGCGGCACCGGATCCTGGTAGAGCTTGAGCTTGCGCTGGGCGTCGGGGGGCATGAAGCGCTGCATGTACTCTTGCGCCTTCTCAAAAGCCTCCGGCTGGTCGATCAGGCATTCGCCGACGTCATCGGAAAAATAATCGCGCAGGCCGCGTGTGACCGCATCGCTCTCCTGGAAAATCAGGAACGGCGCGGGGCGGCCATCGTTGGCCGCGACGATTGCGTCCCATGCGGTCTTGAGATTGTTGAGGTCCCATTGCAGCTCTTCGGTCGTGCGCCCGACTCCCGCGGTGCGCACGATCGCGCCCATGCCGTCGGGAATCTGCAGGCCGTTCATGGCCTCGCGCATTTGATCGCGATCCTCGCCCTCGATGCGACGCGATACGCCGCCCGCGCGCGGATTGTTCGGCATGAGCACGAGGAAGCGCCCCGCAAGGCTGATGAAGGTGGTGAGCGCAGCGCCCTTGTTGCCGCGCTCTTCCTTTTCGACCTGGACGATGAGTTCCTGGCCTTCCTGCAGCAAGTCCTTGATATTGAGACGGCCGCCCGAGGCAGGTTGCCGGAAGTATTCCTTGGAAACTTCCTTCAAGGGCAGGAAGCCATGGCGCTGGGCGCCATACTCGACGAACGCGGCTTCGAGACTAGGCTCTACGCGTGTAATTCGTCCCTTGTAGATATTGGATTTTTTTTGTTCCCGTGAAGGTATCTCAATCGATAAGTCGTAAAGTTTCTGACCATCGACGAGTGCGACGCGCAATTCTTCTTCTTGAATTGCGTTGACGAGCATTCTTTTCATTTGCCCCAACTAAGGTGGTAGGGGCCGAGGAGGAGAGCTGGAGAATAGAAGCCGGGGCCGCGACGAGGGACGCGGCGACGAATAGTAAGCCGCCGAGCGCAAAAAATGCGACCGGCATTTGAACCCACCAATTCTGCCAAAACGACTGCAGCAAGCCCGGGGCCTTGTTCTCGGTTAACCGCTTGTAAGACGCCGAAGCCACGCGAGGCTCTCTAAAGCGTCTATCTCATCGGCCGAGCGATGGTCTGGAATTCCAGAACCAACTAATATGCGGCGCTCCCATAGGAAGGGGGCGCCACCGAAACCGGTGCCACTAGGCGACGAACTGGAATGGGCCGTACCCGTAAAAATGGTTCGGCGCCTGACACGGTTTTAGGACATTATCACGCCTCGGCCGCAGGGTCAATGTAATCAATACCTTAGAAGACACCTCAAAATGAACATCACTGCCGCCGAACCGTTTCGCCAAGCCGAAGGAGCGAAGAGTCCGATCGTGCTGCACAAAGTCAGCGACGATGAGTCGGGGCAGCGCATCGACAATTTCCTGATGCGCCACTTCAAGACCGTGCCGCGAAGCCGCGTATATCGGCTGCTGCGCAAGGGTGAAGTGCGGGTCAACCGCAAGCGCGTCGACGCCGAATACCGCCTCGCCGCGGGCGATGAGGTGCGCCTGCCGCCGGTGCGCATCGATGCGCGCGAGCAGCCCGGCCGGCCCTCGCAAAGCCTGCTTGATCTCATCGAGGGCGCGGTCATTTTCCAAGATCGGCATTTGTTGGTCATCGACAAGCCGAGCGGTGTCGCGGTGCACGGCGGCAGCGGCATGAGCTTCGGGGTGATCGAAGCCCTGCGTGCATCGAGGCCGCGCGAGACCCTCGAACTCGTACACCGTCTCGACCGGGACACGAGCGGCTGCCTCTTGATCGCGCGTGACCGTCCGACATTGACCGCACTGCACGCGTTGATCCGCGAGGGCGGATTGCACAAGACTTACATGGCGCTCGTTGCAGGCAGCTGGCAGCTCGGTACCAAGCGGATCGATGCGCCCTTGTCGACCGACAGCCGCGAACATGGCGAACGACACGTGCGGGTCGCGAGCGCCGGCAAGGCGTCGGTGAGCGTCTTCAAACCCCTGCAATTCTTCGGCCAGCTCGCGACGCTCATGGAAGTCGATATTCCCACCGGACGCACGCATCAAATCCGGGTCCATGCTTCCTTCGCAGGCCATCCGCTGCTCGGTGACGACAAATATGGCGATCGGGATCGCAACGCCGAACTCAAGCGTCACGGACTCAAACGCACTTTCTTGCACGCCCAATCGGTGGCCTTCGAATGGCCCGGCTCCGGCGTGCCGTTTCACGTGAGTACGCCGTTGCCGGCTGATCTGGTGGCGGTGCTCGACGCGATCACCGTGCTCAAGCGCAAGGACGCGGGCGGCGCGGCCCGGGCCGGCGGCGGCAAGGCCCGCGCGGCCGGTACACCGGCGGCCGGCGCACCGGCGCGCGGCGTCGAGCGCAAGCCCCGCGGATCGACGGGCGGCCGCGCGCCAGCGCGCAAGCCCGCACGCACCCGAGGCGGCAGCCGCAGTGCCGATTAGCGCTCGCAGCTAGGGCAGTTCGAAGCCGACAGCGCGCAGCGCGTTCGCAAGCCGGATCAGCGGCAGTCCGATCAGCGCCGTCGGATCGGTGGTCTCAATCGCCTCGCAGAGGCTTATCCCTGCGCCCTCGCATTTGAAGCCGCCGGCGCAGTCGAGCGGTGACTCGCGCGCGACATAACGCGCGATCGCGGCGGCGTCGAGCTGCCGAAACCGGACGCGCGTGATGTCGACGAACTCAGCTAGGGTCGCGTCGGCCTGCCTCAACAGGGCGACCGCGGTCAAGAACAGCACCGTGCGGCCCGAGCAATCCTCGAGCTGGCGCACACAGGCGGCCGCGGTGCCGGGCTTGCCGAGGATTTGCGGGTTTGAATCGTGCTCGCCGAGCACCGCGACCTGGTCGGAACCGACGACCCAGGCGTCCGGCTCCCGGGCCGCTACGGCCTGCGCCTTGGCGCGCGCCAGGCGGATCGCCAATGCGAGCGGCGCTTCGCCGTTTTTCCGCGTTTCATCGACCTGTGGCGACTCGCACCCGAACGGCACGCCGAAGCGTTCCAATAACCCGCGCCGATAGCGTGAGGTCGACGCGAGGACCAAGCGGGGAGCGGACTTCAAAAACAACGACTTGCAACCACAACGTTTTGACAGTGGGGATGGCGCACCCTATTATACGCGGCCCATGGCAGGCGGCCCGCCAGACCTCGTCGATTGCACGCGCTTGGCCGAGGAGGCCGCGACGCTCGAACGGGTCTATGAGCTGCGCGAACTTGCGCGGCTGCAGGACGTATTGACCGACCCGCAGGGCCGAGTGCAGGTAAGCTTCGCGTTCGGCAAGACCGAGTCCGGTCGCGCTGGAGTGACCGTCGCGATTTCTGCGGCGCCGATGCTCCAGTGCCAGCGGTGTTTGGAGGGGTTCGCGTTCCCGGTGCAGGCGCGCACCGAGATCGAGTTTACGGATCAGGAGTCAGCCGCGGCCGATAGCGGCGAGCGAGAACCGTACGTATTGAGCGGCGGAACGGCTTCGTTGCGGGAGCTCGCCGAGGAAGAGTTGTTGTTGGCGCTGCCCGTCGCACCGGCGTGCGGCGCGCCCGAGACGTGCGGCAGGGCGCCCCGCATCGAAGGCGGCGCGCAGGCGACAGCCGCTGCGCAGGTGATGACCCGGCCGTTCAGCGCATTGCAGGATTTGTTGAAAAAACCTTGATAGGACATAGCGACCATGGCAGTTCAAAAGAGCAGAAAAACACCCTCGAAGCGCGGCATGCACCGATCGCACTCGGCCCTGGCGAAGCCCGCCGTGTCGATCGACGCCAAGAGCGGCGAGACTCACCTGCGCCATCGAATTTCACGCGAAGGATTTTATCGCGGCCGTAAGGTGCTCGAGACCAAGGCCGACGCGGCAGCGTCCGAAGAATAGGCCTCGGCTCCGCCTCCGGCGGTCTTGAAACCGCCGCCAGAGCCATCGAGACGCTTTGACCGTGTCCGCGCCGCTGAATATTGCCATTGACGCCATGAGCGGCGACAGTGGCCCCGCCGTTTGCGTCCCGGCTGCGCTCGCCGCTGCGCGCGAGTTCGGCGACGTGCGCTTCACCTTGGTCGGACGCGAAGCCGATTTGCGGCGCGAACTCGCGAAGGGCAGGCCGGACAACCTCGATTGTCTGTACGCCGCCGACGTCGTCGAAATGACCGACCATCCGCGCGATGCACTGCGGCGCAAGAAGGACTCCTCGATGCGCCGCGCCGTCGATCTGGTCAAGGGGCACAAGGCCGATGCCTGCGTCAGCGCCGGCAACACCGGTGCGCTGATGTCGACGGCTCATTTCGTGCTGAAGATGCTGCCGGGCGTCGAGCGCCCGGCAATCGTGTCCTTGATCCCGTCGCGCGGCGGACATACCTACATGTTGGATCTCGGCGCGAACGCGAGCTGCACGCCCGAGCAGTTACGCCAATTCGCGGTCATGGGATCGATCCTCGCAACGGATCTGGCGGGCGCGCACGCGCGGCCGCGCGTGGGTTTGTTGAACATCGGCGAAGAGGACATCAAGGGCAACGAGACGGTGCAGGCGGCGCACGGCCTGCTGGCAGCGAGCGACATCAATTATGTCGGTTTCGTGGAGGGACACGATATTTTCTCCGACGAGGTCGACGTCGTGGTTACCGACGGCTTTACGGGCAACGTTGCGCTGAAGACGATGGAGGGGGCCGCCCGCCTCATCCGCGACGTCATGCGCGAGGAGTTCACGCGTAATTTCGCGCGCAAACTCGGCGCGATCGCGGCGCAGCCGGCGCTCAATGCGCTGCGCGCGCGCATCGACCCGCGCCGCTACAACGGCGCGAGCATGGTCGGCCTCAACGGGATCGTGATCAAGAGCCACGGCGGCACCGACATATTCGGTTTTCAACGCGCGATTGAGGTCGCGATCCTCGAGGCCCGCGACGGCGTGCCGGCGCGCATCGCCGAACAGCTTGGAATGCCCACGAAGGCCTGAAGGATCCCCATGTACTCACGCATCGCCGGCACGGGCAGTTACCTGCCGGAGAAAGTTCTCACCAATGCGGACCTCGAAAAAATCGTCGATACGACCGATGAATGGATACGCACGCGCACCGGCATAGAAGAGCGGCACGTGGTCGTCGAGGGCGAGACGACCGCCGATCT
Organism: uncultured Gammaproteobacteria bacterium; assembly: GCA_963782845.1. Taxonomy (GTDB): domain Bacteria; phylum Pseudomonadota; class Gammaproteobacteria; order Steroidobacterales; family Steroidobacteraceae; genus Bog-1198. The sequence goes on from CAWALM010000014.1 coordinate 208,934, forward strand.
TGCCGAGAAGGCGGCGCGCGCGGCGATGGCAGACGCCGGTGTCGGGCCCGAAGACATCGATCTGATATGCGTCGGCACGACGACGCCGGATTTCGTTTTCCCGAATGTCGGCACCTTGCTGCAGTCGCGCTTGGGAATCCATGGCTGCCCCGCCTTCAGCCTCGAGGCAGCTTGCGCCGGATTTCTCTACGCCCTGAGCGTCGCCGACAAATACGTGCGGCTCGGCGAGGCAAAGTGCGCGCTCGTGATCGGCGCGGAGACCTTGACGCGTATCGTCGATTGGCAGGACCGCGCAACTTGCGTGCTGTTCGCGGACGGCGCCGGCGCCGTGGTCTTGAAGCCTGCCGAAGCAGCCGGGGATTTTGAGCACCCATCTGCACGCTGACGGCCGTTACAAGGATCTGCTGTTGTATCCGGACGGCGTCTCGAGCGGATTCCAGCTCGTGCGCGAAGGCAACGCGGGCGTGCGCATGAAGGGCAACGAAGTCTACAAAGTGGCCGTCAATACGCTTGGCGCGCTCGTGACCGAGACTCTTGCGGCGAACAAGATCACGAAGGACCAGATCGACTGGTTGATTCCCCACCAGGCGAACATCCGCATCATCGAGGCAATCGCGAGGCGCCTGGAACTTCCAATGGAGCGCGTGATCGTTACTATCAACACGCATGGCAACACCTCTGCGGCGTCGGTGCCCTTGGCGCTCGATACCGGCATCCGCGATGGGCGCATCAAGCGCGGACATGCCGATCTCCTCGTCATTGCCCAGGACCATGCCGCCGCGCGGGCCGCGCAGGGTCTTGTGCGTCGTCGTGGTGACGACATGGGCGTGCGGCAGCGGGCTCGGATGGACGCCGCCCGCGACCAGCCCGGCGAAATGCGCCATGTCGACCATCAGAAGGCGCCGACCTCGTCGGCGATCTGGCGGAAGCGCGCGAAGTCGATGATGCGCGGATAGGCCGAGCCGCCGGCGATGATCAGCTTCGGCTTTTCGGCCCGGGCCAGGCGCTCGACCTCGTCGTAATCGATGCGCGCATCCTCGCGCCGCACGCCGTAGCAGACGCCGCGGAACCATTTGCCCGAGAGATTGAACGGCGCGCCATGGGTCAGGTGCCCGCCCGCGGCGAGCGCCATGCCGAGCGTGGTGTCGCCCGGCTTGAAGCAGGGCCAGCAGCACCGCCTGATTCGCCTGCGAGCCCGAATGCGGCTGCACGTTGGCGAAGGCGCAGTCGAAGAGCTTCTTGGCGCGGTCGATGGCGAGCTGCTCGGCCTGGTCGACGAATTCGCAGCCGCCGTAATAGCGCTTGCCCGGATAGCCCTCGGCGTATTTGTTGGTGAGCACCGAGCCCTGCGCCTCCAGCACCGCGCGCGAGACGATGTTCTCCGAGGCGATCAGCTCGATCTGGTTCTGCTGGCGCTGCAACTCGCGGTCGATCGCGCCGGCCAGCTCGGGATCGGTTTCGGCGAGCAAGGCTGTGAAGAAGCCGTCTGGCGCGAGCGGCCGGGCGTGCTGCGGGCGGTCATGACGTTCGGCTTCGCCTTTCTCGGTCACGACAACTTGGCGACGCGGCGGGCGTGGCGTCCGCCTTCGAAGGGTGGTCGAAGAAAGGTCTTGAGGCAATCCTTGGCGGTCTCGGCGCCGATCATGCCGCCCGCCCAGCGTCAGCACATTGGCGTCGTTGTGCTGGCGCGCGAGCCGCGCGGTCGGTGCCGTCGTGGCACAAGCGCGGCGCGCACCGCGCGGTGGCGGTTGGCGGCGATCGACATGCCGATCCCGGTGCCGCAGATCAGCAAGCCGAACCGCGCCTTGCCCGCCTCCACCGCCGCCGCCACCTTCTCGGCGAAGTCGGGATAGTCGACCGATTCCGGCTGTTGGTGCCGAGATCGAGCACCTCGAATCCCAGCGCGCGCAGCTCCGGCAAAAGGACGGATTTCAACTCATAGCCGCCATGATCGGCGGCGACGGCAACCATTTCAGCCATGGCACCGGACGCGAAGAAAGCCAGCGGCGACTCTACCAGATATCGGCGTCCGCAGTCAGCCGCCTACCATCCATCGGGTGCCGTCCCTGCTGTCATTGCCGCCGCCGCGGCGAAATGACAACCGCCGTCCGTGCCACGACTAAAACGCGACAGACTCCCGAAATCTGCGGCAGCTGCGTATTGAGATAAAATCTCGACGTTGATCGGCTCTCGCGGAAATCGCGATTATTCTAATGCTCATTAGTCTCTGCCCATGGTTTGATTGACAAGAAATCCGCTTGCAATATACACGCTCGAATTCTCACTCTATGATTGAGGGGCTCGGCGATGGCCGAGAGCACCAGCACCGCAAGACGGCCGGACGAAGAGTTCCTGCGCATGACCGCGGATGTCGTCGCGGCGTATGTCCGCAAGAACACGCTGCCGGCGGCGCAGATCACCGACATCATCGCTGCGGTCTATCGCTCGCTGCGCTCGATCGAGGGCAAGGGCGGCGAGGCGCAGCGGCGAGCGCCCTGAAGCCCGCCGTGCCGATCCGGAAATCGATCACGCCGGAATACATCGTCTGCCTCGAGGACGGCAAGAAGCTCAAGATGCTGAAGCGCCATCTGCGCTCGACCTACAACATGACGCCCGACGAGTACCGCCAGAAATGGAGCCTGCCGGCCGGATTACCCGATGGTGGCGCCCGAAATACGCGCGCGCAGCGTTCGGACTTCGCCAAGAAGATCGGCCTCGGCCGGGGCGCCGGCACCGGGCGCCAGGCGGGGAAGCGCGCCGCCGCCACCAAGAAATAACCGGGCGCCCGTCAGGCGCTGGCGAAGCGGCCGCGGTCATGCGGCGCGGTGAAATCCAGGGCCGGCCCGCCGGGCACGATGCGCGTCGGATTGATCGCCGGCATGCTGATGTAATAGTGCCGCTTGATGTGCTCCATGTTCACCGTCGCGGCCACGCCCGGCACCTGGTAGAGCTCGCGCAGATAGTTGGACAGGTTGGGATAGTCGACAATCCGGCGCAGGTTGCATTTGAAGTGGCTGTAATAGACCGCATCGAAGCGCAGGATGGTGGTGAACAATCGCCAATCGGCCTCGGTCAGCCGGTCGCCGACGAGGTAGCGCTGGCGCGACAGCCGAGCCTCGAGCGCGTCGAGCGTGGCGAA
>CAWALM010000015.1:0-140065 GCA_963782845.1 uncultured Gammaproteobacteria bacterium
AGCGGTAGCGCGCACTCGCATTGGGCGCGATCGGCGGCGTGCCTTCTTCGGCGGCGCCGTCCACGTCGGGCGGAAGAAACAGTCCGTGCCAATGAAGCACTTCGGGGCGATCGGTCCGATTGACGACCTCGATCGTCACGGGCCGTCCCTCGCGAAAGCGCAGTAAAGGACCGGGTACCCGGCCGTTGTAGGCGTTCGTGCGCAGTCGGTGTCGGGGCGAGAGCTCGAGCGTGAGCGGCGCGATCTCGATCCGGTAGTCGGCGGGATCCGCGTCCTGGCCGAATGCGGGGATCGTGCGCAGCAAGGCGGCGAGACCCGAAACCTTGAGCAGATCGCGCCGTGAAGTCATCGGCCGATCATAGCCAATCGATTGCGCCTGCGCGAATGCTCAGAAGGCGCGCCTCATGACCTCGACGGTGACGTGCGACAGCGCCTTGAAGTCCTCGAGTCGCGCGCGATAGAACGCGCAGTCGCGGCTGCCGCTCGTGAGCACCGAGACGACCGCACCCAAGTGTCCGGGACCCAGGCGCCACAAGTGCAGGTCGACGAGCCGATCGCCGCCCGACTCGATGGTCTCGCGAATTTGCGCAGGTGACGCGCTGGTCCGGGTTCATGTCGAGCAGGATGCGGCCGGTATCGCGCACCAGCCCGTAGGACCAGTTGGCGATCACGAGCGCGCCGACGACGCCCGCCAAGGGGTCCATCCACATCCAGCCGAACTGCGCGCCAGCACGAGGCCCGATGATAGCGAGCACCGAGACCGCCGCATCGGCCATCACATGGATGTACGCGGAACGAATATTGTTGTCGCGGAGCGCCGAATTCGATGGGCCGTCGTGCGCCACGTGCTCGTGAGAGTGCTCCGCGAACGCGACTTCGTATTCGCGGTCGCCAACATGCAGGAACGCGACGAATTGATGCGGTTCCGGAATGATCTCGATCGACTCCTAGTAGTCGTCGCGGCGTCTGAAGAGAAAGTGCTGGCGTGTACCGTCAGGCCGCAAGGTCTCGAGGCGCGCCGCCGCGAGATACTCAGCCGGCCCCGCGCCGCCCTGACGTAGGCGGAACCGCGGCGGCTCACCGCGTTCGAAAATGGACAATTCAACGACGCCAAGGTCGGTCGTGATTGCCCGGAGCTCGGCTCCATGGCCATGGCCATGATCGTGATCATGATCGTGACCATGACCATGACCATGACCGTGACTGTGCCCATGACCATGCCCGTGATGATCGCCGCTCAACAGCCAGGCGCTCACGATATTGACGCCGAGCCCGACCACCGCGATCGGGATGGCTTCGGCGAAATGGATCGGAACCGGCGACAGGAATCGCGCGATCGCCTCATAGCCGATCAGCACGGCAATCATCGCAAGCACGATGGCGCTGCTGAAGCCCGCCAGATCGCCGAGCTTGCCGGTTCCGAAGACGAAGCGGCTCGTCGTTGCGCATGGCGGCGTGCATAGGTGTACGCCAAGGCGGCGATCAACATCGCGCCCGCATGGGTCGACATGTGCAAGCCGTCGGCCACCAGCGCCAATGAGCCGAACAGCGTGCCGCCGACGATCTCGACGAGCATCATGACGCTGCACAGCACGATCACGCCCCAGGTCTTGCGCTCGTTCTGCTCATGCCCGGTCCCGAGGAAGACATGGCTGTGTCCTTCGATCGCTACCGGAGTCTGTGTGTCTGTCATGGCGGGGCTCCAGAGGTGAGGCGAGGTCCGACGATCCCGAGCGACCGCCGGCTACCTGGCTGCGATCAGAGATACTTTGTAACTCCCTGAAACTCTTTGATCAAATCTCGGAATTCGCGCGGCAGCGCGCCGGACGTTTCCTCCATGCAGTGATGGATGTGATCCTTGATCAACTCCTTCTTGGCATTGCCGATGGCCTTTTCCACGGCGTGCAGCTGCTGCGCGAGATCCATGCATGGACGGCCTGCTTCGAGCATCTCGATCACGGCGGCGAGGTGCCCTTGGGCGCGTTTGAGGCGGGTGGCGATCTCGGGAAACTTGTGCATCGCTGTCGTATCCTATCCTCCTAGACAGGATAATAGAAGAGGCCTAGGATTCTTGACGCTGCGGGGTCCAGGCCGAGTCCCGGGCCCTGGTGATATTCGCACTTGTAACAGTTCGCAATCGAAACTGTACCAGCCGGTCCGACGGAACGAGTCTTTGGGGTGACCAGTCATGCCGATCCACGACCATCAGCCATCGTCGCGCGGGCGCGCGTTTCTTTGGGGCGGCATTGGCTGGGCCTCTTGTTTCTTGCCGCACTGTTTACCCATGGATTCGGATTGCTGGGCGGGTCCGGAAAAGGCGCGGAAGAGCCCGCCTTGTTGGTGCGCCAGGGCGATCAAGATCGTGGTCCCCGAGGGCTCCGCATTGCGTAGCCGCCTGAGCGTGGTGCCGGCGCCGAGCAGCCGGTCAACCCCAAGCTGTTGCTGCCCGCGCTCGTCGAATCCGATCCCGCGCGCACCGCCGCCGTGCTCCCGGCGCTCGGCGGTCGCGTGGTGGAACTGAAGGTCGGCGTTGGGAGAGCGCGTCGCGCGCGGGCAAGCCGCTCGCGGTCATCGATTCGCCGGATCTGGCGCAGGCCTATGACGACAACGACAAGGCCGCCGATGCCTTCAAGCTGGCGGAGAAACTGCTGGCGCGGCAGCAGGAGCAGTCCAAGATCGGTACGGCCTCGGAACAGGATCTGGATCAGGCGAAGAGCAACTGCGGCGCAGGCCGAGGCCGAATACCGCAGAACCCAGGCGCGCTTGAAGATGCTCGGCGTCCCGCCCGAGGCCAACCCGGCATCGCGCTTGCTGACCGTCACCGCGCCGGTCGGCGGCAGCATCACGGCCTTGGCGGTCACGCCCGGCACGATCATCAATGACCCGACGCAGTCGATCATGACGATCGCGGACTTGAGCACCATCTGGGTCACGGCCATGGTGCCGGAAAAGGATGTTGCCGCGGTCTCCAGGAACCAGGATGCCGAGGTGCGCTTGGTTGGCGTTTCCCGAGCGGGTACTGCACGGCAAGGTGCTGTTCATTTCCGACGTCATCGAGCCGGATTCGCGCCGCAACAAGCTTCGCATCGCGTTCGCCAACGCCGATCACCGCTCAAGCCGAACATGTTCGCGACGGTCACGCTGCTCGGTGCGCCGCGTACGCAGCGTCGTGTTGCCGAGTTCGGCGCTGCTCATGAACAACGACCGCACCAGCGTGTTCGTCGCGGTGGCGCCGTGGACGTTCGAGCGGCGCAGCGTCGATCCGGAATTGGAAGAGGGAACTTCGGTCGCGATCCGATCCGGCCTCAATGCCGGGCGATCAGGTCGTCGTCAAGGGCGGAATCCTGCTCAATGATTGATCAGTTCGTCAGCTTTTGCCTGCATCATCGGATCGCGTCATCGTGCTCGCGGCGCTCTTGGCCGGTTTCGGGGTCTACGCCTGGGAGACGCTGTCGGTCGAGGCGTATCCGGAACTCGGCGACGTCGCCTCGCAGGTGACCACCCAAATTCCCGGGCTCGCCGCCGAGGAAGTCGAGCAGCTCATCACCGTACCGCTCGAGCGGGCGATCAACGGCACGCCCGGCATGATCCTGATGCGCTCCCAGAGCACCTTCGGCCTGTCGCTGATCACGGTGCTGTTTCGCGACGGCTACGACGACTATTGGGTGCGCCAGCGCTTGAACGAACGCATCAGCCAGGCCGTGCTGCCGCGCGGGCGCCGCGCCTTCGACCGACCCGGTCTCCGGGCCGGGCGGGCGAGATTTATCGCTACACGCTCGAATCGGACAGCAAGAACTTGCAGGAACTTTCCGAGATTCAGCGGTGGAAGGTCATTCCCGCGCTGAAGTCCGTTCCCGGCGTCGTCGACGACGTGAATTTCGGCGGCTTCACGACCGAGTACCAGCTCGATCTCGATCCCGCTGAACTGCAGCACTACGGACTCGGAATCACCGACGTCATCAACGCGATCAACAGCAACAATACCAATGCCGGCGGCGGCCGGGTTTCGCGCGGCGACCAGAGCTATGTGATTCGCGGGGTCGGCCTGATTCACACGCTCGAGCAAATCGGATCGATCGTCGTCGCCCAGGTCGGCGGTACCCCGGTGCTGGTGCGCGCGCTCGGCCGCATGACCTTGAGCCACCAGGAGCGCGAAGGGCATCCTCGGCAAGGACAGCAATCCCGACACCATCGAGGGCATCGTGCTGATGCTCAAGTATCAGAACCCCTCGCAGACCCTGCGCGGCATCCACGCGAAAGTCGATGAACTCAATCACGCGCTCGCGGCACAGGGCGTCAAGATCGTCCCCTATATCGATCGCGACAATTTGGTGCGGGCGACCGTCCACAAGGTCGGCCAAACCATACTCGAGGGGATCGGGCTCGTATTCCTGATTCTGATTCTGTTTCTCGGCAGCCCGCGCAGCGCGCTCGTGGTCGCGGTCACGATTCCGCTCGCGCTGGTGGCCGTTTTCTCGCTGTTGAATCTCACGCATGTATCCGCGAACCTGCTCTCGCTGGGCGCGATCGACTTCGGCATTCTCGTCGACGGCGCCATCGTCGTGACCGAGTCGGTGCTGCGACGGCGCGAGGCACTGCCCAACGAAGTGCTGAGCGAAGATGAGGCCAAGGCCGCGACGCTGCAGGTCACGCGTCCGATCTTCTTCGCAAGCCTGATCATCATCACGGCCTATTTGCCGATGTTCTCCTTCGAGCGGGCGGAAGCGAAGCTCTTTACGCCGATGGCCTACACGATGGGCTATGCGTTGTTCGGCGCGCTGCTGACGACCCTGGCGCTCGTTCCGGGCCTCGCCTACATGGCGTTTCGCAGTCCGGGCAGGGTCTTCCACAATCGCTGGTTGGAGCGCCTGACCGTCTGGTACGACCGGCTGCTCGCAGCCTGCCTCGACCAGCCGCGCATCATCTACGGCGTCGCGATTTTTGCGCTGCTCGCGGTCGTCGGCCTCGGAGCGACGGTCGGGCGCGATTTTCTGCCGGATCTCGACGAAGGCGCGCTGTGGCTCCAGGTGCAGATGCCGACGGGACTCGCGTTGAACAAGGCGAGCGACATGGCGAGCGACCTGCGCCGCGCGATCCTCAAATATCCGGAGGTGTCGTACGTGGTCACCCAGACCGGCCGCAATGACGACGGCACCGATTCCTGGACGATGTCCCACATCGAAGCTCCGGTCGGCCTCGCGGATTATTCGAGCTGGCCCGACCACGAGACCAAGAAGCAATTCCTCGATAAACTGGCGGCCGGACTCGCCAAGGACCTGCCCGGCTATTCGGTCGGCATCAGCCAGCCGATCATCGACGGCGTCAACGACATGATCGGCGGCGCCCACAGCCCGCTCGTGGTCAAGATCTACGGCGATGACCTCAACGAGCTGCGCAGCGTCGGCGCCGAGATCGTGCGCGTGCTCTATACGATCCAGGGAACCTCGAGCGCCTCGCTATTCCAGGAGCCCCCGATCCCGCAGATGGAGATCAAGCTCGATCGAGAGAAGGCGGCGCGCTACGGCGTGAACATGACCGACCTGCAGAACGTCATCCAAACGGGGGTCGGTCAAGCTCCGGTCTCCACGGTCTATGTCGGCGAAAGATCCTATCCGCTGACGGTCCGATTCACTCAAAATGCGCGCAACTCCACCGACGCGCTCGGCAATCTTGTCGTGCATACCGCGAGCGGCGCCCAGGTGCCCCTCTCGCAGCTTGCCGACGTCGCGGCGCGCACCGGCGAGAGCACGGTCACGCGGGAGAACGGCCAGCGCAACCTCACGATTCGCATCGACAACCGCGACCGCGATTTGACTTCCTATCTCGAGGAGGCGCAGAAGAAGATCGCGGCGCAGGTCCATTTCGATCCCGATCGGATCCGACTCGGAGTGGGGCGGGCAATTCGAGAATCAGCGGCGCGCCGAGGCGCGCCTCCTCGTGATCTTGTGCTTGGTGATGGGCATGATGTTGATTTTCCTGACCGTGGGCATCAAGTCGTTTCGCCAGGCAATGCTGGTGCTCGGCGTCGTGCCGCTCGCGATGCTGGGCGGGCTCATCTCGCTGCACCTCACCGGCCAGAATCTCAACGTCGCGAGCGGAGTCGGCTTCATTGCGCTGTTCGGCGTCGCCGTGCAAAACGGCATCATCATGGTTTCGAACTTGAATCGCATGCGAAAGTCGGGGCTCGAACTGCATGAGGCGATCATGCAGGGCGCGACCGAGCGCTTGCGCCCGGTGCTGATGACCGCAACCGTCGCGACGCTCGGGATGCTGCCGGCCGCGATCCACACCGGCGTCGGCAGCGACGTGCAGCGCGGAATCGCAACGGTCGTGGTCGGCGGCTTGGCGATCTCGACGATACTCACGCTGTTCGTGCTGCCCTCGATGTACCACGTGATCGAGCACTGGGCCGAACAACGCCACGGTCAGCCGCTGTGGGGGCGTTGATGGCGGCGCGCCTGCTGCTCGGCCTCGCCGCCCTGAGTCTCGCGGCTTGCGCCGTGGGCCCGAATTTCAAGCGCCCGGCGCCGCCCGGCGCGAGCGGCTACGGCAGCGCGCCGACCGACGGTGCGATCGCGGCGGTCGACGCCGCGGGCGGCGGTGCGCAGCGTTTCGTCGCGGGATTGGACATCCCGAGCGCGTGGTGGACCTTGTTCAAGTCGACCGAGCTCGACAGCCTCGTCGAGGAGGCGCTCAAGGCCAATCCGGACGTCGGCGCGGCACAGGCCGCGTTGCGGCAAGCGCATGAGCTGACTGCGGCGCAATGGGCGAGTTCGATCCCCGAGGTCCAGGGGAGTTTCAGCGGCGCGCGATCCAAGAATGCGCTCGGCACGATCGCGAATCCCACGAGCCTGCCGCAATCGAGTCCCTACTACAACTTGTATACGGCGCAGCTGAGCGTCAGCTACCTTCCCGACGTGTTCGGAGGCACGCGGCGCGCGATCGAAGAGGCCAAGGCGCAAGAGGCGAGCACCCGCTATCAGCTCGAAGCGACCTACCTGACGCTCAGCAGCAACGTGGTCGTGACCGCCGTGCAGGAAGCGTCGCTGCGAGGCCAGATCGAGGCGACCGAACGCCTGGTCGAGTTGCAGCATCAATTGAGCGAGAAAGTGCGTCAGCAGCGTGTCCTCGGCACGGCGAGCGATTTGGACGTGCTTTCACAGGAATCGCTCGAGGCCCAGACCGCGCAAACGCTGCCGCCGCTGCGCAAGCAGCTGGGCGCGACGCGCGATGCCTTGACCGCATTGCTCGGGAGGCTGCCGTCGGACGAGCCGAAGGAAACGTTTCGCCTCGACCAATTGAGTTTGCCCGCCGAGTTGCCCGTGAGCCTGCCGTCGAAGCTCGTCGAACAGCGCCCCGACGTCCGACAAGCCGAGGAGAATATGCACGCGGCCTCGGCGGCGGTCGGCGTGACGATCGCCAACATGCTGCCGCAATTCGCGATCAATGCGCAGATCGGCTCGAGCGCGCTCCAGTTGCGGCAGCTGTTCTCGCCCTACACCGGATTCTGGAGTGCCGGCGCCTCGCTGACCCAGACGTTGTTCGACGCCGGCGCGCTCGTGCACAGGAAGCGCGCCGCGGACGCGGCGCTCGATCAAGCGGCGGCGCAATACCGCGGCGCGGTCATTCTCGCCTGCCAAAATGTCGCCGATGCGCTGCGCGCGCTGCAGGCCGACGGCGAGGCGCTGCGCGCCAGCGCGGACGCCGAACGCGCCGCCAGAAAGACCTTCGATCTTGCGCGGCGCCAACGCGATTTGGGGACGATCAGCTTGGTTGCGGTGCTCAATGCCGAGCAAGCCTACCGGCAGGCGGAACTCGCATTGGCGCAGGCCGAGGCCAACCGCTATTCCGATACGGCGGGACTATTTCAGGCGCTCGGTGGCGGATGGTGGAACCGGAAGGAGGAGCCTCACTATGAACGATTTGGTTCGTCGGGAAAATAACGGCGGCACCGCCACGCTGACGCTCAATCGGCCGGAGAAGCTCAATGCGCTCTCCAAAGCGATGTTCGAAGCGCTCAACAAGCACGTCGTTGCGATCGCGCGCGAAACGAGAAAAATCGGTCTCGTGGTGCTGCGCGGCGCCGGCGGAAATTTCTCGTCCGGCTACGACATGAGCGAGGTTCTCGAGCACGTCAAGGCGCATGCCAAACCCCACTTCCACTCGGAGGTCATCCGCAAGATCGCCAATCTTCCGCAGCCCGTGATTTGCGCGGTGCATGGCCATTGCTCGACCGGCGCGATGGAACTCGCGCTGGCAGCGGATCTCATCGTGGCGTCCGAATCCGCGCAATTCTCCGATGTCTACGCGCGCTGGGGTCTCACGCCGGTTTGGGGCCTGAGCCTGCGCTTGCCGCACCGGATCGGTACCGCCAAGGCGAGCGAAATGATGTTCACCTGTCGCAGCTATTCGGGACGCCAGGCCGAAGCCATGCATCTCGCCAATTACTGCTTCGCGGACGATCGATTCGACCAGGAGCTCGATGCGCTATGCGCCGACATCCTCAAGAACTCGTGGTACGCGAACCAGGTCAACAAGCGTGCGCTCATCGAGATCGACGGCTTGAGTCTCCACGATGCGCATGCACTGGAAATGTTCAAGAACGAAGGGCTCGCGCCCGATGCCGCGCAGCGCGTCGCGAAGTTCTTTCCGGAGCGCGATCCGGTCTCGTAGTTTCGGTTACTCGCGCGGGAGCCGCGGTTCATTTCCCGAGATTGTCGGTGCGGCGAATGAATTCCGCGACATTGTCGTGCAGCAGTTTGAGCGATGTGTCCTTGGCGTAGACCATGTGGCCGGAGTCGTAGAATTTGTAGTCGATGTTGGCCTGCAGGCTCGCCGGCATCGGCAGATGGTGCATCTCATAGATGCCTTGATAAAAGGGTGTCGCGAGGTCGAAATAGCCTGCATTCAATTGGACTTTGAGATTCGGGTTGGTCTTCATGGCATTCGCGAGGTCCGGCATCACGTTGGAACCTTGGCGCGAGGAGACCGGTCCCGGCGCCTGTCCCGGCAACAGGTGCTGAAAGTTCCAGGTTCTGAACGTCGGTATGCTCGGCTTGAAGGCCCTGCCGTCGCCATAATGCAGCTCGCGGCGCGCGTACTCGTTGAAAGCGCTGACATACGCCGAACTCAAGGCCGCGGACTGCGGGTCATAGTCGGCGCGCTGGCTCAAGGGGTCGATGTCCGGGCCGGAGAAACGCGTGTCGAGGCGGCCCGTCGTCAAGCCGGCGTCGCTCTGCAGATTCTGACGGAACTCGCCGCCGTCGATGCGCAGATCCGCCTTCAGTATGTACTCGACCGGCAGGCCCGTGTAGTCGTGCAGCTTGGCTGCGATCGCCGTGCGCGCCGCGGGGGCGAGATCGGAGCCTGCGGCGAGCGCCCGTGCGTAGTCTCCCATCGCGAACTCTTCGACTTCCTTGAGCAGGGATTCGAGATCCTTGTGATCCCCTTGCACCTTGTGGTGATACCAGGCGGTCGCCGCATAAGTCGGCAGCACGGTCTCATAGGGCAGATCAATGCCCGGATTCTGCGTCGGCCGGTCGGGGCTCAGGTCGAAATTGAGAATCTGCGAGAGCAGGATGACGCCATTGAAATCGATCGATCGATCGGACTGCAGCATATTGACGAGCACGGCCGCGCGCGGCGTGCCGTAGCTCTCGCCGAAGATGTACTTCGGCGAGTTCCAGCGCTCGTATTTCGACAGAAATTGAACGATGAATTCGGCGAACGCATGGGCATCGGGGTCGACGCCGTAGAACGCCTTCTCCTTGTCCTTGCCGGCGATGCGGCTGAATCCGGTGCCAGGCGCGTCGATGAACACGAGGTCGGTCGCGTCGAGCAAGCTCGAACCGTTGTTCACGAGCGAGTAGGGCGCCGCGGGCGTGTGGGCGTCGGTCGAGGTCACGATGCGGCGCGGTCCGAAGGCCCCGAGGTGCAGCCACATCGTCGAGGATCCGGGTCCGCCGTTGAACAGAAACGTCAAGGGGCGCGGGCCGCCGCCGCTCTTGAAATAGGCGACGTAGAACATCGAGGCTTCGGCCGTCGGGCTTTTCGGCTCCCCACCCTCGGGGACGGCCGCATCCTTGTCGGCCTTGGGATCGCGCGCCACATCGTCCCAGTCCTTCGGATGCACGATCAGCGTTCCGGCGATCGCCTGATAAGCGATCGACTGTCCGCCGATCGTCACGGTGCCGTTGCTGACGCGGGACTCCGATTTGAAGGGTTCGAACCGCCCGCTCGCCGATTTCTCGTTCTCCGGCTCAGAATTGCTCTCCGGTGGGCTCGACGGCACGGCTGCCAGCGCGGCGCCGAGGCCGAGGCCGAGGCCGAGGGCGAGGGTTGGCAGCGCAGAGGTCCAGGCGCTTCGCGTGTTCATTATTGTTGCTCCCAGGTGCTGTTCAAAGCCGGCATTCCCAGACCGTCGGGGGAGTCTCGCGAACGCCACCGGGTACCGGAAGAAACCCCAGGCCCCCTCCCTTGCCGGGAGGGGGCCTCGTCAGTTCAGATGTAAGGCGCTGCGCGCCGCGGACATCGGCCCCGGCTCAGAACGGCAATCCGTGCGCGCTGCCACCCATGCACATCAGCAACGGAATCGACAGGATGAAGTTGATGCGCGATGCCTTGCCGGCGGTCTTGCGCGCAGCCGCCTTCTCCTCATCGGTCGCCGCAACGATGCCGAGGATCTTCTTCTGGTTGGGCCAAATGAACACCCACACGTTGAACAGCATGATCGTACCGAGCCAGGCGCCGACGCCGATCGTCTGGAACCCCGGCTGCAGCATGAACGCACGACTGATTGCGAGCGAGTAGTCGGCGCCGAAGCCGCCGATCAGGTAGATCACTCCGGTCGCCCACGTGGCGACCGCGGCCCAGCGAAACCACAGCAGCGCGGTCGGCGCGATGTATTTCGAGATGCCCGCGCCGCCGGGTCCGCCCTTGTCCGCAGCGGCGGCCGCGAGGCCGGGGGTCTGCACGACATTGAAGTAGTAGAGCAGGCCGATCCACATGACGCCGGAAACGATGTGCAGCCATCGATCGAGACGCACGGGATGGAATCCGACAGGCAATCCAGCCCACAGGGCGAGCCCGACGCCGATGATCACGGAAACTACGACGCCGGTGAGGATGGCACCCTTAACGGTGTTGAGCGGATGCATATGTTTTAGACCCCATTGTTGGTTATTGATCAGTGTTATCGAGAGTGGACACGAAAACGCCGCCTGCGAAAAACGCCGGACGCACGCATCGAAACAATCCGCAATCTGCGGCGCAGTGTATCGCGGGCCGCGGGCAAACCCAAGCGAGCCCGAAAGCGCGAAAGCCCGCTATTCGAGCTGCGCGCGCAGGCTCGGAATCACGCTGATGCTCGCGCGGCGCAGCGCCCAAACCGCGTAATTTCTCTTAATTTTGCAATTCGTTCCAATCCCATCGATGGGAACCACCACGCTATAGCCGCGGCGCATACCATCGACCGCGGTTGCGCGCACGCAGGCCTCCGCAAACACCCCTAACACCCAGAGTTCGGTCACCGCGCCGGCCTTGAGAGCGGCATCCAGAGCCGGATTCGTGAATGCGCTCGGCTGTCGTTTGGGAACAATCATGACGCCCGGTCGCGACCGGATGCGCGCGTCCAGCGCCGAACCCGGCGTTCCGGCAATCGCCGCGCCGTGCCTGAAGAGATTTCCGATCCGATCCGAGCGGGGAAACTCATTGACGACGAGGATCGGCAAACATCCGGGCAGCAGGGTCCCGTCGAGCACTTGATTGGCGAGCGCGATCACACGCGACGCATCCGGTTCGCCGACCGGCATGCGAGCGCCGGTGGACGCCAAAAAGTCGACCTGCAGATCCATGAGTAGCGCGGCGCGGTTCAAGCGGGAGATATTGCGCCGATTGCCCGGCGATTCCCATGCCAAAGCGGGCTCGATCGGCCGGCCGGGTCGCGAATCGATGTCCTGCGTCTCGTCGCCCCGCCCAAATTCGGGCAGACTGGAACGCGCAGACCGGAATGCGCCTGCGCAGTCCCTGCCTTCGATTGGTTTGGAAGCCGAAATCATGGCAGCTCTCATTCTGGTAGTTCAGGCTAGCCGCATCTCAAACGGCGGCCGCCGCCGCCGCGAGTGCGATCGGGCGGGCTGGTGACGGCTCCGCAGAAGCGGCGTGTGGGACTCGCGCTCGGCGGGGGCGCAGCGCGCGGCTGGGCGCACGTCGGCGTGATCCGTGCGCTCGAGCAAGCCGGTATCCGCGCCGATCTGGTCTGCGGGACCTCGATAGGTTCGCTCGTCGGCGCGGCCTACGCGGCCGGCGAGTTGGATCGCTTCGAGCGCTGGGTACTCGGCATGGGGATCACCGACGTCGTCGGGTTCATGGACTTGAGCCTCGGCGGAGGCTTGCTCAAGGGCGATCGAGTCATGGATTTCTTTCGCCGCAACTTCGTCGACCACCCGATTGAGAAATTGGCGATGCCATTCGGGGCCGTCGCCACCGCGTTGAACACCGGCGCGGAAGTGTGGCTGCGCGACGGCTCGACCGTCGAAGCAGTGCGCGCCTCGATCGCGCTGCCGGCCTTTTTGACCCCGGCCGTGCGCGATGGGGCCGTACTCGTCGACGGCGGCCTCGTGAACCCGGTGCCGGTGTCGCTGGCGCGCGCGATGGGTGCGGAGTTCGTGATCGCGGTCGACCTGAACTCCGAGCGGCGCGGGAGCCGGCAAGATGAGGTGGTTGCGGTAGATGAGCCGGACACCGTCGTCGGCGCGTGGATCGGCAAACTGCAGGAGAAGTTCGGCGGATTGTTTCCGGCAAAGGCGGCCGATCAATTCAAATTTCCGTCGATGCAGGAAGTGCTCTTTTCCAGCATCGACATCATGCAGGATCGCATTACGCGCGGCCGCCTGGCCGGCGAGCCGCCCGACTGCCTCGTGGCGCCGCGGCTTGCGCATCTTCACATTTTCGATTTCCACCGCGCAAAGGACGCGATCGAAGCGGGCAATCGCGCGGTACAAGCCGTCCTTCCGGCGCTGCAAGCGCAGCTCGAACGGACTGGGTGAGCACGGCGATGCGCGGCGGCGATTCGCCCAACGGGACGATTTCGGCCTGCGGCCCCGACGAATTGGCCGAAGTCGCGGACTTGGTCAACGCCGCCTACCGCGGCGAGGGCGGCCAAGTCGGCTGGACCAGCGAGGCGGGCATCGTCGACGGCCGGCGCACGACCTTATCGGCGCTGCGGGAGGATCTTGCGGCTGCGAATCGCGCGTCGATCTTAACGCTTCGCGAGGACGGTCGGCTGCTCGCGTGCCTACGGCTGGAGCTTTCGTACGCGGCGGACGGGCAACCCGTTTGCTATGTCGGGATGCTCGCGGTGCACCCCTGCGCGCAGGATCGTGGCTTGGGCCGCGCCTTGCTGCGCCGTGCCGAAGATGCCGGCTGGTCCGCGGGAGCGCGGGCTGCGCGCATGACGGTGGTGTCGATACGGCAGAGTCTGATCGGCTGGTACGAGCGGCAGGGTTATCGCCGCACCGGCGAGACGCAGCAATTTCCCTATGAAGACGCGCGCTTCGGAACGCCGCTGCGCCCCGATTTGGAATTCGTTGTCCTGGAAAAGCAGCTGCAGGCGGCGCCGCTGCAAGTGCCGCCGCGGCAGGCGTCGAATTAGTCTTCTTCGACGGCGTCGGTGAGCACGGCCTTGCGCGCGGCAATGAACGCGAGCATCGCCTCGTCCGCGGCCGGATCGATGCCCGGATCTTGATATTCAGCCAGCATCTTCTTCCAGACTGCGTTGGCGCGCTGCTCGGCCGTAAGTCGCCCTTCCATCGTCCACTGCTCGAACGACGAATAATCCGCGATCGTCGATTGGTAGAACGCGGTTTCGAAGTTGGCCTGGGTGTGTGCGCACCCGAGAAAGTGACTGCCGGGGCCCACCTCCCGCAGCGCATCGAGCGCGAGCCCCCGCTCCGAGAGATCCATGCCCTGCGACAAGGACTGCATCATGGCGAGCTGGTCCGCATCCATGACGAATTTCTCGTAGCCTGCGACCAGGCCGCCCTCGAGCCAACCGGCCGAGTGCGTCACGAGGTTGACGCCCGCGAGCAGCGTCGGCAACAGCGTATGCGCGCTCTCGTAGGCGGCCTGAGCGTCCGCGATCTTCGAGGAGCACAGCGAGCCGCCGCTGCGGCAAGGTACGCCGATGCGGCGCGCGAGCTGTGCGCTCGCGAAGATCATTTGGGTCGCCTCGGGCGTGCCGAAGGTTGGCGCTCCGGTGCGCATCGAGATCGCGCCCACGAAAGATCCGAAAATGACCGGCGCACCGGGCCGCACGATCTGCGTCAGCGCCATGCCGGCGAGCGTCTCGGCGAGAATTTCCGTGAGGCATCCCGCCGCAGTCACCGGGCCCATCGCCCCGGCAAGCACCGCCGGTACGATGATCGTGCCCTGATTGGCGCCGGCGAACTCGCGCAGCGCCCCGAGCATGCGTCCGTCGAAGACCAGCGGCGAGTTCGAGTTGATGTTGCCGAGCACGACCGGGTGCGTCTCGAGGTACTCGGCGCCGAACAGCACGCGTGCGAGGTCGATCGCGTCGCGTGCGTGGCCCGGAGTTTCAGGTGTTGCCTCACAGCCTTGGTCGCTGTATCGGAAGAAGGAGTACTGCACATCGAGGTGGCGTTTGTTCGCGGGGATTTCCATCGGCTCGCACATACAGCCGCCGGAGAAATGAATCGCCGGCGCCATGTGCGCGAGCTTGATGAAATTCTGCAGGTCCTCGAGAGTCCCGTAGCGCCGCCCGCGATCGATATCGTAGACGAATGGCGGACCGCCCACCGGCGAGAACACGGTCGCGTCGCCGCCAAAGCGAACGTTGCGCTCCGGATTGCGCGCATATAGCGTGAATTCGCGCGGTGCGGTCTTCAGCAGCCGGCGCGCCAGTCCGCGCGGAATGTGAACACGCTCCCCGACGACGTCGGCACCGGCGCCGCGCCACAAGCGCAAGGACTCCGGATCGCGCCGGAACTCGATACCGATTTCCTCGAGGATGGTTTCGGCATTCGCCTCGATGACTTCGACCGCTTCGCTGCTGAGCAGCTCGACGACCGGCAGCTTGCGGCGGATATAGGGGTACTTGGCGGCCTGGGTGCGGGCACGCGCCAAGCGCGCATCGCGGCCGCGGCGCGGCACATATGGGGTATCGGTCACTGGTTCCTCGCTGTGGGCTCGACGCCCGCTGGGTGCGCAAGTTCCGCGCCCGGGCGCTCACTATGCCTTGGTCGATCCTGCCATACAACTGCTATTGAACGACCGAACAGTTAGCGGTCCGGGTCGCGGCGCCTGAGGCAGACCGGGCCACGGAGCCGTAGACTCTGGATAGCCGATCCGCAGGGGCCGCGTTTGCACCCGCAAGGCCGCTCCCAATCGTATTGACAGGGGAGGATGCATTGAAACCCCTTCGACAATGGACCAAGGAGACCGGAGCATGAACAAGAAGACCGTCTTTCTCGCACTTGCGTGCCTGCTGCTGCCCGCCTGGGCCGCGGCGCAAAACCCGAAATTGGCCCTTCCGGATTTTTCGGGACTCGCCGGGAAAGCGACCGAATCGGTGAACATCAGCGTGAACCCTTGGCTGCTGCGGACCGCCGCGGCCCTGATTGACGACAAGGATGCCGATGCCGCTGAGACCAAGGAGCTGCTCGCCGGCATTCAGTCGGTCGACGTGCACAGCTTTCAGTTCAAATCCGATTTCGCGTACTCCAACGCCGACATCGATTCCGTGCGACGGCAGCTGACCGGCCCCGGCTGGAGTCAGTTGATGCAGGTCCACAACCGCGACCGCAACGAGGACGTCGATATCTACGTGCTGATCGACCATGATCGAACGCGCGGTTTTGCCCTGATCGCGAGTGAACCGCGGCAATTCACCATCATCAATATCGTCGGATCGATCAATCTGAAGGATTTGCCGAAACTGGAGAAGCGGCTGAACCTGCCTAAAGTACCGGTCGAGTTCGGCGGCGTGTCACCCGAGGCTTCACCGCCGGCAACGGGTCTATGATCGCCGGCGTTGCGCGCTAGCGGCCCGAAACGCCTCGAAGCACGCGCTTGAGCGCGCCGCAGCCGGTCGACATCGATGAGCAGCTCGCGGCCGCGCGGGCCGGGCGATCGGAGGCAATCGGCGCGCTCGTGCTCGCGCACCAGCGCAGCGTCTATAGCCTGGCGCTGCGGATGTTGGGCACGCGCGATCTGGCGGAGGACTTGACGCAAGAGGTGTTCATGCAGTTGATCGACAATCTGCGCTCGATCGAGTCGAGCGAGCACCTGCGGTTTTGGCTGCGCCGGGTCACGGCGCACCGCGCGATCGACCAATTGCGGCGGCGCTCGCGCATCGTGATGGCGCCGCTCGATGAAGCGACGCAGCTGTTCAGCGTCGATGACGACGGCGACCCGCTGTTTCAAGGTGAACTTGATCGGCTGCTGTCGGAGCTGAACCCGCCCGCGCGGGCGGTCATGCTGCTGCGCTATCAGGAGGACCTGGATCCAACGGAAATCGCGCGGACACTCGACATCCCGGTCAACACCGTCAAGAGCCATCTGAAGCGATCCCTGGAGATTTTTCGGCAACGGTTCAGCGATCCTGAAGGGCACCTCCGCGAGGAGAATGCATCATGAGCGACGATTTGGAGTCCAAGCTTCGGCACGCGCTGCGTCCGGTGGCGCCGCGCGAGGATTTTGTCCGCGAGCTCATGACTCGAGTGGCGGCGGCGCGCGACCCGTCCTCCAGGCGCGGCCGTTTCGGCGCACGCGGGCCGCAATTCGCGTGGTGGGGCTCGGTGTCCCTCGCCGCGTCGCTGCTCATCGCGGTGGGCGTTCACAGCCACCAGCAGGCGCAGCGCGAACGGGCGCTCGGCATGCAGGCGCGGCAGCAGGTCATCGAAGCCTTGCGCGTGACCAGCCAGAAGCTGGATCTCGCCTATCGAGCCGTCAGGACGCAGGCGTCAGGCGCGGCCGACGGAGATCCCGGTGTTTGAATCGCAATCGAGGATTGCCTTATGAGAATTCGCCGATCTTGGATTTTGGGCGCGCTGCTGCTGCCGGCATTGGTGTCGGCGGCGGCCAATCCGCAGCTCGTGCTGCCGGAATTCTCCGCGCTGTCGCAGAAGGCCACGGAATCCACGACGATCACGCTCGATTCCTCGCTGCTGGCGCTTGCGAGCCGATTCCTCGACGGCAGTGATCCGCAGGACGCCGCGGCCAAGGAGGTCCTCAAAGGCATCAGCGGCATCTACGTCAGGAGTTTCAAGTTCGATCGGGACGCTGCCTACTCACAAGCGGACGTCGATGCGGTCAGGCAGCAGTTGACCGCGCCGGGCTGGACGCGCTTGGTTCAGACTCGCAGCAAGAAAACGCGCGCCGACGTCGACATTTACGTGATGATCGTCGACAAGCAAGCCACCGGCCTCGCGCTGATCGCCAGCGAGCCGCGGGCGTTCACGATCGTCAACATCGTTGGGTCGATCGATCTCGATAAGCTTCACAAGCTCGAGGGACAATTCGGCATTCCCAAACTGGATCTGGAGTCTCAGAAGGAGCCTGCGGGCGACAAGAAGAAATGAACCGCGCATCGCCTGCAGCGTCGCGGAAGACGCGCACCGGCGGCGGCAAGAGTCGACAAACCGGCCGCCATGGGGGCACACTCGGCGCACAACTCCAACTCCTATCCCTATAACTAAGGAGGCTCGTCCATGGAAACGCCGCTTACGCCTTTGGATTTTGCGCGCCGCGCCCGCAAGCTGTACGCCGCGCGCGAAGCGGTGATCGACGGCGACCTACGGCTCACCTACGGACAGTTTGCCGAGCGCTGCGACCGATGGGCGGCCGGCCTCGCGCGGCTCGGCGTCACGAAAGGCGATCGCGTCGCGACGATCGCGCCGAATACGCATCAACATCTCGAACAGTTCTACGCGATTCCGCAACTGGGCGCGGTCATCGTGCCGATGAACTATCGGCTCACGGCCGAGGATTTCGTCTACATGGCGGCGCATAGCGGCGCGAAAGTCCTGTGCGTGCACTCGGACTATCTCGACCTCATCGACAGCGTGCGCGAATCGATGCCGGGCGTGCGACATTTCGTCGCACTGGAAGGCGGCAGGCCGAACTGGCTCGCGTACGAATCTTTGCTCGAGGCCAGCGCCGAGCCGATCGACTCGGACGAGATCGTCGAAACGGACCTGCTATCGATCAATTACACGAGCGGCACGACGTCGCGCCCGAAAGGCGTGATGATCACCCACCGCAACGCGTGGATGAACTCGGTGGGGACCTTGGCGCATTGGCCGATGACGCCCGGCGATCGCTATTTGTGGACGCTGCCGATGTTCCATGCGAACGGCTGGACGTTCACGTGGACGGTGACCGCGGCGGGAGCCGCGCATATTTGTTTGCGCAAGGTCGACGCGCCGAGCATCTATGAATTGGTCAATCGCGAGCGTGTGACCCACCTCAGCGCGGCGCCGACCGTGCTGATCGGCATCGCCAACGGACCCGAAGCGCTGCGGCGCGAAGTGCGCCGGGGCGTGCGCGTATTCACGGCGGGCGCGGCTCCTGCGGCGGCGACGATCGAGCGCATGGAATCCTCGCTCGGCTGGGAGGTGACGCAGGTCTACGGCCTGACCGAGACGGCGCCGTTCATTTCGATCTGCGAACCTTTGCCCGAACATGGGCAGCTCTCCGGCGCGGAGCGGGCGACCGTCAAATCCCGTCAGGGCGTCGAGTTGATTACGTCGGGCGAGCTGCGAGTCGTGGATCCGGATATGCACGATGTGCCGCGCGACGGGAAAACGCTCGGCGAGATCGTCGCGCGCGGCAACGTCGTCATGCGCGGCTACTACAACGACGCGCAAGCGACCGCGTCGGCTTTCGACAGAGGCTGGTTTCATACGGGCGATGCGGCGGTCATGCATCCCGATGGATACGTCGAGATTCGCGATCGCTTCAAGGACGTCATCATCAGCGGCGGAGAAAACATTTCCTCGATCGAGGTCGAAGGCGTGCTGCTGCGTCACCCCGCGGTGCTCGAAGCCGCAGTGGTCGGCATGCCCCACGAGAAATGGGGTGAGAGCCCTCATGCCTTTGTCGTGCTGCGCCCCGATGCGGTCGCCACGGAAGCGGAACTGCACAGCCACGCGCGCGGCGTGCTCGCGCACTTCAAGGTGCCGAGCGCGATTCATTTCGTGACCGAATTGCCGAAGACCGCGACCGGCAAGATCCAAAAATTCGTGCTGCGCGGCAGGCGACCTGGAATCTCCGCGCAATGACGCCCCTGCCGCCCTGAGCGTTGCGATCATCTGCATCGGCAGCGTCGTTCGTCGCCGTCTGCGATCGGCGCGCTTCGATACGGGTAATCCCGGATGGCACCTGGCTCGGACTGCGTTACCGTTGCCCGATAAGTGAAGGATGGCGATGTCCTCGTCGGATTTCCGGGGGAGATACCAATGAAAATGCCGTGCTGTCGAACCGTCTTGCTTGCCGGCCTGCTCGCCGTTGGTTTCGCGCTACCCGCGGCCGCGGCTGATGCACCGCCGTCGAGCAAAGTGGCTTACGGCGCAATTGTCGGCGTGGTAACGAATACGGCGAAACTTCCGATCGCCGCGGCGACAGTCACGGCGGTGCGCGCCGACGGCGGCGCGGTTCGAGCGACCTTGTCGAACGGCGACGGGGTCTATTCATTGGGGGACCTACCGCCGGGCGATTGGTCGCTCGTCCTTCAGGCCGAGGGTTTCGGCGAGGTCGCGATCGCTTCGCTGCATGTCGTGGCGAATCGGGCGACGCGATCCGATGTCCTGATGAACGCCTCGGGAGCGCTTACCGCGACCACGGGGCAAACGGCCGCACCGCCGGCTGCGGCGCCGGCCGCGCCGCCGGCCGCGGTGTCGACCGCCGCGACGGTGCCCGAGGCGTTGCAGGAGCCGCCGCCCGGACCGGAGGTCGACTTGCAAACGCCGTTCGCGGTCGGCGATCTCGGCTGGATGAACGGCACGCCGCGCGAGAAGTCGCCGATATTCGATACGAAGTTCTTCACGCCCGAGATCCGCTTTGACATGAACTACGTGCAGAGCGGTAACCATCCGATCGATCACACGATCGTCGGTTCAACCGAGGAGTTCCGCTCCGGTGAATTTCAGATCGAGCAGGTGAGTGTCGGCGGCGACTTCCATTGGCAAAACGTCAAGGCGCGCTTTTTGACGATGTTCGGAATGTTCGCGACCACGACACCGCGCAACGACGCCAGCGACGCGGTTGGCCAGTGGGATCTCGAAAACGCCTACCGATATTTCTCGGAGGCAAACGCCGGCTATCACTTCGACGTGAATCACGGCCTCAATGTCGACTTGGGAGTGTTTGTCTCCTACATCGGCTTGTTCAGCTACTACAACTACGACAACTGGACTTACCAGCCGTCTTTCGTATCGTCGAACACGCCGTGGTTCTTCAATGGACTGCGGATCCAGTGGTGGCCGACGCAGACGCTGAAAATCGAGCCCTGGCTCATCAACGGCTGGCAATCGTACGCCAAGTTCAACAGCAAGCCGGGCTTCGGAGGTCAGGTGCTATGGATTCCGAACGACTCGTTGAAACTGGTCTTCAACAGCTACTCCATCGGGCAGGACAACTTGAGCTGCCAATCGGGCGGCAACGGCACGCTCGGGACCGTCGACACGCTATGTCAACCGCAAAACGGCGGTAATCCCAACGCTTCGGTCGGGTCCTACGCCGGCGCGGGTCCGCCCGTCGATTGGTCGAGGGTTACGCGCATTCATGAGGACGACAGCATCCTCGTCAAATATTACGATGCGCACGGCAACGGCGGCGCCGGCGTCTCCAAGATGGCCTTCAGCCTCACCGCCGACATCGGCTGCGAATACGGCGGGGGCGTATCCTGCACGCACGGTCCGAACAAGGAGAGCTTCTTCGGCATGATGCTCTACGACCGCGCGTGGTTCGACCATGATCTCTACGCGCTGACGCTCGGCGGCGGCTTCATGAACAACCCCGGCCGCTATCTTGCCTTGACGCCGCCGATCAACGGCGCGACAGCGGCGAGCGGGTCGCCCTACTTCACGCAGGCGCCGGGACAAAAGCTCTACCAATGGGATGCGCAGCTGAATTTCCAGTACATGCCGAAGGACTGGATCACGTGGTGGACGGAAGCGACGTTCCGGCATTCGGATGTGCCGTACTGGTCGGGCACCGGCGGGGTCACGCCGCCGGGCGGAAACACCGGCTCGCCCGCAAGCTGCGTAGCCGGTGGCGGCGGCGGCGCGAGCCGTCAACGGCGCGACCGGCGAGTGCGCCGCCGGCGACTGGTTTCCCGATCTTCGCACCCGCGAGGTCATCTGGGGCGCCGGCGTGCTGCTCAAGTTTTAGGAGCCGTAGTCAGACGAGTGGTGGTAGCCTGTTCGAGAGTTGCGCTCGCGCCGCCGAATGCGGCGAGGAGAATTGCCTCGAGCGCGCTAGGGCAGTGCTGACCGCGGGTAGGTAATGGCCGAGATCGAGCGCCGCAATCCCGATGAACTGCTGGCGGACGTCCAGCGCGAGGACGCGCGCGCGCGGCGCGGACGGCTGCGCATCTTCTTCGGAGCCTCGGCCGGCGTCGGGAAAACCTACTCCATGCTGGAAGCGGCGAGGGCCGCACGCGCCGGCGGCGTCGACATCGTGGTCGGCTACGTCGAACCGCACGGTCGCGTCGAGACCGAGCGGCTGCTCGAGGGTCTCGAACGACTGCCGATGCTCGAGGTCCGCTACCGTGGAATCACTCGAAACGAATTCGATCTCGACGCCGCGCTCAAACGCAAACCCGCAACGGTGCTCGTCGATGAGCTCGCGCATTCCAATATCGCGGAGGGTGAGCCGCTGCCGCGCCACGCCAAACGCTGGCAGGACGTCGAGGAGTTGCTGGACGCCGGCATCGGCGTGTGGACCACGCTCAACGTTCAGCATCTCGAGAGCCTCAATGACGTGATTGCCGGCATTACCGGCATCCGCCAGCAGGAGACGCTGCCGGATCGGATCTTCGACGAAGCGGACGAAGTCGAGCTAATCGATCTGCCGCCCGACGATTTGCTCGCGCGGCTCAAAGCCGGCAAGGTGTATGCGCCGGATCGCGTGGGAACGGCAACCGAACGATTTTTTCGCAAGTCGAATTTGCTCGCGCTGCGCGAACTCGCGTTGCGCCGCACCGCCGACCGCGTCGACGCGGCCGCACTGGAGCTCGCCGATCCGTCGTCGACCTCGCGCCCGTGGCTCGCGCGCGATCGATTTCTCATTGCGGTGACCATGGACGGCCAGGCCGAGCAACTGGTCCGCATCGGCAAGCGCTTTGCCGACGCGCTCGACGCCGAGTGGCTCGTCGTCACCGTCGAGACCCCGCAGCTGCTGAAGCTGTCGGAAAGCGCGCGCAATCGGCGCATCGACATCCTGCGGCTCGCCGAATCGCTCGGTGCGGAGACCGTGACGCTCGACGGTGCCTCCGCCGTCGAGACGCTGCTCGAGTACGCGCGCCTGCGCAATGTCACGAGAATCGTGATTGGCGAAGCGAAGCGCAAGAGATGGCGCGCCTGGCTGCGCCACTCGACGACCACCGAACTCGTGCGCCGCGGCCGAGGCTTCGACATTTCGGTGATCGCACACCGCGAAACGCAGGCGCAGCTTCGGCCTGAATTGCCGGGTCCGGCGTCTTCTCCAATTCGCTGGGACCGGTATTGGGCGGTGCTGTTGATTTCGGCCTGCTGCACGGGCGCCGCCGCTTTGATGTACCCCTACTTCGAGCTGACCAACCTCGTCATGGTGTACCTGCTCGGGACCACGGTCGCGGCCTTGAGGCTCGGCCGCGGTCCCGCGAGCTTTGCGGTGTTCGTCAACGCGCTCGCCTTCGATTTTTGCTTCGTGCCGCCGAGGTTCAGCTTCGCGGCCGCCAATCTTCAGTATCTCGTGACCTTTGCGGTCATGCTCGTCATGGCGCTGGTCGTCGCGAGTCTGGTCGCAAACGTGCGTGCACAGACGCGGGTCGCGGGTGCCCGCGAGCGCCGCACCTCGCTGCTGTATGCGATGAGCCGCGAACTTGCCGCGACCCGCAGCTTCAATAATCTCGCGCGGGTCGCGATCAAGCATGTCGCGGAGACATTTGCGAGCGGAGCCGCGGTGCTATTGCCCGATGCGGCGGGGCGCCTCCAGACGCCGCAGGGCCTGGAGCTCGCGGAATCCTTCGAGGGCGCCGATTTGTCGATCGCCCAGTGGGTGTTCGATCACGGCAGGCCTGCGGGCCTCGGTACCGATACGCTGCCGGCCGCCGCCGCGCAATACCTGCCGCTCACGGGGACGCACAAGACCTTGGGAGTGCTCGCCGTTCAGCCGAGGCAGCGGCGCGCGCTGCTGCTACCGGAGCAGAGCCACCTGCTCGAAACGTTTGCCGGGCAAATTGCGCTCGCCATCGAACGGTCGCAGCGCGCGGATGAAGCCGAAGCGGCGCGGGTCGCCGTGGAAACGGAGAGCCTGCGTAATTCGCTGCTCGCGTCGATCTCGCACGATTTGCGGGCGCCGCTGATGTCGATCGCCGAGGCCGGTCGCGCGCTCAACGACCCGCAGGCGGCGGACGGCGCATTGCGCGGTCGACTCGCGCAGTCGATCTCGGACAAGGCGCGGGAGATGTCCGAGCTCATTTCGAATGTGCTCGACTTGATGAGCTTCGAGGTCGGCAGGGTGCACCTGCATCGCGATTGGCAGCGCATCGACGAACTCGTCGGCGCGGCGGTTGCGCGCCTCGAGGGACGATTCGGCGATCGCTCGATCGACGTCATGCTTCCGACTGAGCTGCCGCCGATTTACGTCGATGGTCCGCTGGTGACGCGCGTGTTGCTGAACCTCATCGACAACGCAATCAAGCACACGCCGCCAAAAACCCGGATCACGGTCTCGGCCGGCCTCGAAGGCGAGACGATTCGTGTCGTCGTCGACGATAACGGACCCGGGCTGCCGCCGGATCCGGAACGGCTGTTCGCCAAATTCGAACGGCGTCGCGACGACTCGAACACCGGCGGAGCCGGACTCGGCCTTGCGCTGTGCAGGGCCGTCATCAATGCGCATGGCGGACGGATCTCCGCGATTCAGCGTCCGGGGGGCGGCGCTAGGTTCATGTTCGCGCTGCCGACGCAGGAGCCGGAGCGCTGAAGAGGCGCCGGACTTTCGCGGCCCTCGAGTTGGCTCCGCGCGACGCGCCTCAAACCGCGGTCGAACATCGCCGCACCGCGGTCGCCGACCAGATCAAGGCGGCGAACCATCCGATGACCGTCCAACCAAGGAAGAAGTTGAGCACGGCGATCGCGAGCGCGTTGTGGTGACCGCGCGCGAACGCGATGATCGTCGGAAGGGATACAGGCGACGAGAAAGAGCAATACGTGCATGGGGAGTTCCTTTGTGTCGTATTCATGGATAGAACACCTTTTAGCGCAATTTGTTGCAGGCTTCGCGCGGAGCGCGGCGCTGACGCCGTTTTTCTCGATCGCTCGAGCCGCCGGCCCGCGAGGCGGCCGACGGCGCGCCGCACGGCAGCAGCGCGGTTGATTCGATAGCCGGCGCCTATCGCGATCATAGAGACTGCCGATTTGACTTCGCGTGGCTTGGGGGTCTACCGTCGATCGCGCGGAACTAGCGGAAAATTAGTTCCCGATTTATCAATTGGTAAGGAGTCAGCCGTGAATTTAAAAGGTAGCAAGACGGAAAAGAATTTAAAGGACGCATTTGCGGGCGAATCGCAGGCGAATCGACGCTATTTGTATTTCGCGGCAAAGGCGGACGTCGAAGGCTTCAATGACGTCTCGGCCGTGTTTCGTTCCACGGCGGAGGGCGAAACCGGACACGCCCATGGGCATTTGGAGTACTTGGAGGCCGTCGGCGATCCGGCCACGGGTCTGCCGATCGGTCCGACCGCGCAGAATCTCAAGGCCGCTATCGCCGGCGAAACACACGAATACACCGACATGTATCCGGGCATGGCCAAGAGCGCTCGCGAAGAGGGATTTAGCGAAATCGCCGATTGGTTCGAGACGCTCGCAAAGGCGGAGCGCTCGCATGCCAATCGCTTCCAAAAGGCCCTCGACAACCTCTAAGGGAAGCTGCGCAGCACCGAGGGAGATGCAAGCTCGCGCGGGCTCCGTGAGGGGGCCCGCCTGCCTCGCAGGGAGAGATTTCGTGTCGGACGGACAGATCAAGTCGGGCCGCGAGGGGAGCCTCGAGGCGCCCACGCGCCATGCGCTCGGCTGGCAGGACCCGCAATTTTACGACGCTGCCGCGCTCGACAAGGAACTCGAGCGCGTCTTCGAGATTTGCCATGGTTGTCGCCGCTGCTTCAATCTGTGCAACTCCTTTCCGACGCTGTTCGATCTGATCGACGCCTCGTCGAGCGGCGAGATCGACGGCGTCGACAAGAGCGCGTACGGCAAAGTCGTCGACCAGTGTTATCTGTGCGACATGTGCTACATGACCAAGTGTCCGTACGTGCCGCCGCATCCGTGGAACGTCGACTTTCCCCATTTGATGCTTCGCGCCAAGGCGGTCAAGAATCGCAGCGGCGCGACGCGATGGCGTGACAAGGTGCTGAGTGCGACCGATGCGGTCGGCAACATCGCGGGCATCCCCGTGATCGTCGAGGCGGTCAACGCGTTCAACCACAGCCCCATCGGGCGCAAGATTCTCGAGTCGGCGCTCGGTGTGGACCGGCGCGCACCGGTGCCTCGCTATCATGCGAACACCGCGCGCAGGCAGCTCGCGGCGCGCCGGGAGCCGGCGCTCGCCGCGCCGGGCGAGGCGGGGAACCGCGGCAAGGTCGCGCTGTTCGCGACCTGCTATGTCAACCGCAATGAACCGCAAATCGGACTCGACTTGGCGCGCGTGTTCGAACACAACGGCATCGAGGTCGCGCTCGCCGCGACGCGAAAACTGCTGCGGTATGCCGAAGCTCGAGCTCGGCGATCTGGACGCGGTTGCGTCATTGAAGGACAAGAACGTTCCGGCGCTGCTCGCAATGATCGAGCGCGGTTACGATATCGTCGCGCCGGTCCCGTCGTGCGTGCTCATGTTCAAGCAGGAGCTTCCGCTGATGTTCCCCGATGACCCGGATATCGCCACGATCAAGCGGCACATGTTCGACCCGTTCGAATATCTTGCGCAAAGGCACAAGGCCGGACTGCTGCGCACCGATTTCACGCGACCCCTCGGCAAGATTTCCTACCACGTCGCCTGCCATTTGCGGGTCCAGAACATCGGACTCAAGACGCGCGACGTCCTGCAGCTGATACCGGGTACGACCGTCGAGCCGATCGAACGCTGTTCGGGCCACAATGGAACCTACGGCGTCAAGCGGGAGTTTCGGGATGCCTCGATGAAAATCGGCAAGCCGGTGGTCGAGCGCGTTCGCTCGAGCGGCGCGGATTATTATGCGAGCGATTGCCCGATGGCGGGCCACCAGATCGAGAGCGGCTTGCAGAGCGGCTTGCAGCCCACGCATCCTTTGACGCTGCTGCGAATGGCCTACGGGCTTTAGCTCGATTCGCACGGGAGCTAGGAGCGATGCAGAAATTGACGCGCCGGGATTTGATGAGTTTGGAGCAGTATGCGGCCGAGCGCTCGCGGCTGCGCGCCGAAGTCATTGCGCACAAGCAGCTGCGCAATGTGCCGGTCGGACCCAATATGACCTGGTGCTTCGAGGACCGCACGACGATTCGCTACCAAATCCTCGAAATGCTCCGGGCGGAGCGGATCTTCGAAAGCGACGGCATTCAAAGCGAACTCGATGCCTACAATCCGCTGATTCCCGACGGCAGCAATTGGAAGGCGACATTGCTCATCGAATTCACGGATCCGGTCGAGCGGCACGGCGCGCTCGAACGCCTCAAGGGCGTCGAGGACCGGTGCTGGGTTCGAGTCAGCGAAATGGAACGCGTGTACGCGATCGCGGACGAGGACATGGTTCGCGAGAACGACGAAAAGACCTCCGCGGTCCATTTTTTGCGCTTCGAGCTCGCAAAGTCGATGATCGAGGCGCTCAGGAGCGGCACCACCTTGAGCGTCGGTGTCGACCATGATCACTATCGCCATTCGGTGAGTCCATTGCCGGATGCGGTGCGCGACGCGTTGGCACGCGACTTCGACTAACTCCCTGGCTGCGCATCGGCGGCTCCAAGCCCGGCGTCCGAGCCGATTGGTTGCAGGGTCGGATAGCTGCGGCGCCGCAAAATGTTCGTATACTAGGGACGCCTAGGAAGACGGAACTCCCACCCCGAGGGTAAACCGCATGGAAATGCTGTTCGATTACTGGCGAGGGATCGCAGCGGCGATCGTCGCCCTCATTTTGGTGCTGAGCTATCGCTGGTTGCTCGAGCTGTTCGGCGTCATCATCGTCCCGGACGACAGCATCGGTGTGGTCACCAAGAAATTCGTGCTGTTCGGCAGGAATCGGCGCCTGCCCGCCGGCCGCATCATCGCGCTCAACGGCGAGGCCGGGTATCAGGCGGACTCGCTCCCTCCGGGTCTGCATGTGGGTCTCTGGCCCTGGCAATATCGCGTCGAATTGGTCAAGTTCTGCACGGTTCCACCCGGCAAGGTCGGCTGTGTCGAGGCCTGTGACGGGCAGCCGCTGCCGAGCGGCCGGATCGTCGCGCAGCTCGTGGCCTGTGATTCGTTTCAGGATGCGCGCGCGTTCTTGCTCAATGAGGGCCAGCGAGGCCCTCAAATGGGCGTCATTCCTCCGGGCACGTATCGCATCAATTCCTTGCTGTTCACGGTGACGATGACCGACGCGATCGTGGTGCCGCCGGGCCGGGTCGGTGTCATCGAGGCGCGCGACGGCAAACCCTTGAGCGG
Source organism: uncultured Gammaproteobacteria bacterium (assembly GCA_963782845.1). Lineage (GTDB taxonomy): Bacteria > Pseudomonadota > Gammaproteobacteria > Steroidobacterales > Steroidobacteraceae > Bog-1198. The sequence continues at coordinate 27,898 of CAWALM010000015.1, forward strand.
CGGGCGCGTGATCGCGCGCCATGTCGACTGCGATTCGTTTCAGGATGCGTCTGCTTTCATCGCCGGCGGCGGCGAGCGCGGACCGCAGATGGCGGTGATCGCTCCCGGGACCTACCGCATCAACCCGTTCCTGTTCTCGGTGCAGCTCGCCGATGCGCTCGACATCCCGGACAACAAGGTCGGGATCGTCACGACCCGCGAGGGTCTGTCGCTCGCGACCGGTGAAATCGCCGGCCCCGTCATTCCCGGCCACAACATGTTCCAAAGTCCGCAGTCGTTCGTCGACGGCAAAGGCAGCAAGGGATTGCAGGAGCAGGTGCTGCTCGCCGGGCGCTACTTCATCAATCCATGCTTCGCGACGGTCGAGCTCGTCGACATGACCGAGGTGCCGATTGCGCATGTCGGCGTGGTCATCGCGTTTGTCGGCAAGGAAGGCAAGGATGTGACGGGCGATGCGTTCAAGCATGGAAATCTGGTGAGCCGCGGCGAAAAGGGCGTCTGGGTCGAGCCGCTCGATCCCGGCAAGTATCCGATCAACCCGTACACGCACAAGGTGACGAACGTGCCCACGGCGAACGTCGTGCTCAACTGGGCGACCGGCAAGACCGAAGCGCATCGGCTCGACGCGAACTTGTGCACGATCACGGTGCGCTCCGCCGACGGCTTCAAGTTCAACCTGGATGTCTCGCAAATCATCCACATTCCGCGCAACGATGCGCCCAAGGTCATCGCGCGATTCGGCGACATGTCAGCGCTCGTGACCCAGGTTCTGGAGCCGACCATCGGCAACTACTTCCGCAATGCCGCCCAGGGTTCGGACATCATCGAATTCTTGAAGAATCGATCGGTGCGCCAGGGCGAGGCGCGCGATGCGATCTCGATGGCCCTCAAGGAATACAACGTCGGCGCGGTCGACACCTTGATCGGCGACATCGTGCCGCCGGAAGAACTCATGAAGACGCTGACCGACCGCAAGTTAGCCGAGCAGGAGCGGGTCACTTACGAGACGCAACGGCTCGCGCAGGTGGTGCGCCAGCAGCTCGAACAAGCCAATGCGCTCGCCGTGACTCAGGCCAAGGTCGTCGACGCGGAGCGGCAGGTCGCGATCGCCGATTTCAACGCGCAGGCGAGCGTCAAATCGGCCGAAGGGCAGGCGCGCGCCAAGACGATCAATGCCGAGGCGGACGCGACCGTCGTGCGCACCGTTGGCGACGCGGAGGCCTCGAAGACCCGCGCGGTCGGCGGTGCCGAGGCCGAAGTCATCAAGCTGAAGATCGCCTCGATGGAGTCCGGCAACTACGCGGTCGTCCAGGTGGCCGAAGCCTTGGCCAAAGCGGGCGTCAAGCTCGTGCCCGATATCGTGGCCGGCGGCGGCGCGGGCGGCGGGACGCTGGTCGACGTGTTGCTCGCGAACGTCATTCGGGACAGCACGCTGCGCAGCGCCCCGAAGCTTTAACTGGGACTCGCCGGGCGCCGCCTCGAGGCGGATCGTTCGGCCGCCGAATGTTCAGTGCCCGTCCATGAACAAGTGGCCGATCGCACTGATTCCGATGGCGATCAAATCCGCGCCGATTCCCCCGGCCGCGGAGCCGTGCGGATTGAAGCCTGACAGCAGATGACTGGCGACCGGCGCGGCAGCCGGTCCCGGACCATCGGCCGGAGGGAGTTGCAGTTTCGTCATCGCATCACCCAATGCTTGCGGCGTCGAGCCGGCGTGGCGGCGATTCTGAGCGTCGGACCACATGCGCGCCGCCTTGGCGACGGCGTCCGGATCCAAAAAGGAGACGGGCGCGTGGCAATATTGGCATTGGCTGGAGTGTTCCAGATCGATCGGCGCTCCACATTCGGAGCAGCGGATTTGGCGGACTTCCTTGCGGACCTGTTGAATTTCCACATCGGTCAAGCTGCGGACAAATTGCTTTTCCCGCAGGAACTGAAAGAACGGCGTGTAGCGGCCATCGCCGCGCAGACAGCGGAAATACGAAAACTGACCGGTCTTGCAGACATCGAACCCGACCGCCAGCGCATCCCCGCATCGCGGGCAGCCGAGCCGCTCGGCCACCGGCTGTCGTGCGTCATTCAAATGGGACTGAATTTCCTTGAACAACTGGATGACCGCCGCCGGCGCGAGCTGCATGCTCCCCAGGTGGTCGAACCATATTCCTGCGCAAGTGAAGCACAAATCGGCCCGCACCGTCCCGTGATAGACGTGTTCAAGGCTCTGGGCCTGCATCGACTGTTGGCAGTTCGGGCAGGGAATCACCGGCAGCGCATCGACGTTGGACATGGTTTGGCCACTCGACAGCAGGCAATGGGTAACCAATTGCGGTGCAGGATAAACTACCCGTGCACCATGCGCACGCGGGAAGCGCGTCAACTGTGCGGCCGTTCGCAATAGTCCGTCGACTCTGTGACGTGTTACGCCGGCATGCGCCGTCTTAATCGAGGCAAGCCGATATGCGGGTTCTCATCCTTGGCGGCACCGGATCGATCGGTGCCCCGATCATGCGCGATCTGATCCGCGCCAAGCACGAGGTATTTGCGCTCGCGCGAACCGACGCATCTCGGCGCAAGGTCGCTGCGATGGGAGCGTGCGCACTCACAGGCGACCTTGGAACCCCCGAACATTGGCTGCCGTCGCTGCCCCCGATCGACGGACTCATCCATGTGGCGGCGTCCTTCACGGACCGCGATCAAGAAATCGACCGACACTTGCTCGATCATCTGCTGCCGTACGCTGCCGCCGCGCCGCGGACCGTCCGGTTCATTTATACGGGCGGCTGCTGGCTCTATGGCGAGAGCGACGGCCGACCGACGACCGAGGACTCACCGTACGAACCGCTGCCGGCTTTTGCATGGTCGGTCGCGCACATCGACCGCGTGCTCGCGGCCCGCGGCGTCGACCCGGTCGTGATTCATCCGGCGATGGTGTACGAACCCGATGGCGGCGTGTTCGCGCGCTTTCATGCCGACGCGACTTCGCGCGCCGCGGTCCGCGTCGTCGGGCATCCGCTGGTGCGCTGGCCGCTCGTGCACAGCGAAGATCTCGCCGCGCTTTACCGCCTCGCCCTCGAAGGCAGCGCGCCGCGGCAGACCTACATCGGCGCCGCGATTGACAGTATGCCCGTCGGCCGCATCGCGCGCGCATTCGCCAGGCGCTTCGGCACGCCGCACCGGGAACCGCAAGTGCAGACCGCCGAGCAGGCCGCCGCCGAACTCGGCGAATGGGCGAGGGGCTATGCGCTCGACCAGCGGCAAAGCGGAGAGAAGGCGCGACGCGCGCTCGGCTGGCAGCCGCGCCATCTCGACCCGGAGTCTGAAATCGAAGCGCTGCCATAGCTCGTTCGGCTCGGCCGCGGCCTGCGCGGCGCTAGGCGCCCCGCGCCCAGGGGCGCAGTACGCGCCGCACCGGCAGTGTCACGGTCGCGGCGACTTGCGGGTCGAGCAGCCTTCTGCGCCGCAAGTGCCGCAGCGCCGCCTGGACCGTCGATTTCGAAAGCCCGGTCTTGGTTGCGATCGTCTGCAAGCTCACGCTGACCGCGTCGCGCCGGGCCTTCGCGGCCTGCCGCAACAAAAACAGGAACACGACGAAGGCGGCGGCCCGGCGGTCGTGCCCGACGAGGTCCGGCATCAGAACGTCGATCACATAGGCATCCACGGTGAATCGTTCCATAGCAATAAATACTATACCGATTATCGGCATCGTTGCCAGTCGTCCGCCGATAGAATCGGGCGGGAAATCCGGAGGGCATTCGCATGATCACCCAAGTAAAATTCGTGGGCATTCCGACGAGCGACCAACAGCGGGCGCTGCGGTTCTACACCGAGCAACTCGGATTCGAGGTCTCGACCGACCAGGTCTTCGACGACAAGCAGCGATGGATCGAGCTCAGGATCGCCAATTCCGCGACGCGCGTGGTCCTGTTCACGCCCGAGGGCCACGAGAGCCGCATCGGCACGTTTTTCAACGGTTCGTTCGCATGCGACGACGTGCAGGCCACCTATCGGCAGCTGAAGGCGCGCGGCGTAGTTTTCGCCTCCGAACCGCAGCGCCAGCCGTGGGGCGAGTTCGCGACATTCAAGGATCCCGACGGCAACTTGTTCGTACTGTCATCTTCTTGAAATGTAACTTTTGGCGAGATCCCGTGTTCTGTAGTCCAAGAGGCTGATTTAACGATGACGAGCCTTACTCAGGACCTCACTCGGAACACTACGACACAGGAGATTCGCCATGAACACGACCCGCACAATCAACACGGCCAAAACACAGACCGCGGTCGCCCTGGGTGCCGCTGCCGCGCTGCTGCTGGGATTCGCGATGATCGCGCCGGCCGGCGCCGCGACCATCGACGAGGTGCCGACCCTCGTCGTGCGCTACGACCCACAGAGCCTCGCGACCGACGACGGCGCGCGCGCGGTCTACGAAAAGATCGCATCCGCCGCCAGACAGGTCTGCGTTGAAGGTTCTTCGCATGATCTGAAGGCGTTTGCTGCGGCGTACCACTGCCGCAAGGCGGCGATCGCGCGCGCGGTCAATGAGATTCATCATCCGCGCCTCGTCGAGATCGCGGCCGGCCGCGCAAAGCGCGGCTGAGATCCGGCGGGAGCCGACGCACTGGGCACGGCGAGCGTTGCCCTGTGCGCCGGCCGCGGCGGCGCTCGCGCGGCGCGCGCGTGCTGGCGTCGGGCGCATCGAAATGAGTGCTAGGGCCTCGGCAGCTTGCAGACGATCTCTTGTTCGACCGCGGCGGCGCAGTCGATCGTTTCGAATTTGCTGGTATTGCCGTCGAGCGGAATGAACGCCACCATGCCTTTGGGCTGTTGCGGGCATTGCACTTCGACGACGTAGCGCCGATCAACGGCCTCGCGCCCGATCAATCGAAGCTGCGCAGGCTCGCAATCGACACCGTTATGCTTGAGCGCGTCGCGCAAGCTCTGCAGCGAAACGGGAGTCGACACAGGTCCGGCATCGGTCAGGCGGCATTTCAGTCCTTGCGCCGCCGCATCCCGGCAGCTCATGGAGGATACCTGCGCGGAAATCCCGGTCTGCGGTATTTTTAGCAAGTAGCCATTGCCGTCCGCGCAGGCGACCTCGGAATACTCGGTGCGCGACGAAGCGCTGAAACCGAACCAGCGGACTGAATTCACACTGCAACTCGCGCCGGATTTCGCGAGCAGGCCGGCGGCCGCCGCCTTGACGTCCTTGTTGGCAGGCATTTGGCAATACAGGTCTGATTTCCCGCCGCCACCGATGCTGTCGGCGTGGGCGGCTTCCGCGGCGAAACAAGAAATCGCGATGGGTTTTTGTGAGCCTTGCGGTTCAAGTAGGTAGCCGACCCCGTTTCCGCAGGCAACCTCGTACACCTCGACAGTGAGGCTCTTGCCGTCGGCTTGGATCTTGCCGCGGCCGACGCGTTCGGCCGCGGTCAGCTCGCACGACAGATCGAGCGATGCGATGAGCTTGGTGCTTGCTTCGCGCGCCCGCGCGCGATCCTGTTCGGTGACGTCGTGCATCTTCTCCATATCCTGACCGGTCAAGGGGTTCGTGAAGCCCGTCGAGGCGCTCGTCGGCTTCGGATCGGGTCCGATCGCGCTCGCTCGCTCGAGCAAGCCGCCGACGGCGATCGCGGTGAATGCCGCGATGGTGATCGCAATGCGCAGTGTCATGAGGATCTCCTTGGATTCTTCGGGCAGCAGCCGATCTCGCTCGTCGTTGGTCTCGCCGGTTTCGCCGCGTACTCCCAGCCGCGCGATCGGCCATGACTGCGGTGACAATTTGAAGCGCAGTGCAATGACCGCGTGGCGGACGATGTCCCGGCCCCTTAATTACAACACAAGTTGACAGCGCTGACATCTTTCCTTTAAATCTGATGTAACATCGCTTGGGCAGCAGATGGAAAGCGCTTACAGCGCACGGTCGACCAGCGAAACCATAATTATTACAGGTAGTTAGCAACACTCTATGCCGACTCAACCGACCCCACGAGCGATCTGCTGCGCCGGATTGTTGTTGTGCGGATTTGCGATGAACCCGGCATGGTGTTCGACGACGACCGCCGGCGACCCCGAACTTTGGCCGGCTGGTACTCATCGGCCGGCGAATGCCGCAATCGACACGCTGGTGGACCAGCGGCTGGCCGAGATGACCTTGGAGGACAAAGTCGGCCAAATGATCCAGGCCGATATCGCATCGATCACACCGGCCGATCTGCAAACCTACCGACTGGGATCGATTCTTGCGGGCGGAAATGCGGCGCCCGGCAACGATGTTCACAGTACGCCGCAAGCTTGGCTGAATCTCACTGACGAATTTCATCGCGCCGCGCTCGCGAGCGGCGTTCGGGGACAGCCCGGTATACCGATTCTCTTTGGAATCGACGCTGTGCATGGACATGCCAAATTGGTCGGCGCGACGATCTTTCCGCACAACGTCGGTCTGGGGGCCGCGCACGACCCCGATTTGATCTATCGCATCGGGCAGGCGACGGCGCAAGAAGTTGCGGCCACGGGAATTGATTGGACCTTTGCGCCGACGGTCGCGGTCGCGCGCGATGTGCGCTGGGGCCGATCCTACGAAAGCTATTCCGAATCGCCGGCGCTGGTGGCCGAGTACGCGGGCGCGATGGTGTCGGGCCTGCAAGGGACGTTCGGCACTCCGCAGTTCATGTCGGCCGGCCATACCCTGTCGTCGGTCAAACATTTCCTCGGCGACGGCGGCACCGTCAACGGACGCGACCAGGGCAACACCCTCCTCGGCGAAGCGCAGCTCGCAGCGCTGCATGGCGCCGGCTACGCCGCCGCCATTCGGGCCGGCGCGTTGATCGTCATGGCCTCCTACAACAGTTGGAACGGCGAGAAGCTGCATGCGCAGCATTACCTGCTGACCGACATCCTCAAGCGGCGAATGGCATTCGACGGTTTCGTCGTCGGTGACTGGGACGCGCACGAGCAAATCCCGGGCTGTACCAAGACCGATTGCGCGGCCGCGATCCTCGCGGGCATCGACATGTTGATGGCGCCCGACAGCTGGAAGGAGTTGTACCGCAACACGCTCGCCGAGGTTCGGTCCGGCACGATTCCCGAGGCTCGCATCGACGAGGCGGTTCGACGCATATTGCGCGTCAAGGCGATCGCGGGCGTGCTCGGGCGCGGCAGCTCTCCGGAACGCACCGAAGCCGGTCGGTTTGCGGACATCGGCAGCGCGGCGCATCGCGCGATTGCGCGCGAGGCGGTGCGAAAGTCGCTCGTGCTGCTCAAGAATCAGCGGGATTTGCTACCGCTCAATCCGCACGCCGCAGTGCTCGTTGCAGGCGACGCCGCCGAAGACATCGGAATGCAAAGCGGCGGTTGGACCATCGACTGGCAGGGCAATCACAACAGCAACGCGGATTTTCCCGGCGCCACGTCGATATATGCCGGCATCCGAGCTGCGGTGACGGCGGCCGGCGGCACCGTTCAGTTGAGCCGTGACGGTGGTTTCGAGCACAAGCCGGATGTGGCCATCGTGGTCTTCGGCGAGAGTCCCTACGCGGAATTTCAGGGAGACCGGGAAACCCTGGAGTTCTCCGCGGACGACAAGCATGAATTGCGTCTATTGCGCCGTTTACGCAGTCAAGGCGTGCCGACCGTCAGTGTATTCTTGTCGGGTCGCCCGCTCTGGGTGAGTCCAGAAATCAACGCTTCCGACGCCTTTGTCGCGGCCTGGTTGCCCGGCAGCGAAGGCGAGGGGATCGCCGACGTGCTGTTTCGTGCGACCGACGGCACCGTAGCCTACGATTTTACCGGCCGTTCGAGCTTCTCCTGGCCGCGGACGGCGATGCCGGTGATATTCGCGGCCGATGGAAGCCCGTCCGGCGCGCTTTTTCCCGGTGGCTCGGGACTCGATTACCGCAGCCATTCGGACCTGCCGCGGCTTTCCGAAAATGCTCGAATTCCACCCGAGTGGCGCGCTCCGGCGGGCAGCCTATTCCACGCCGCTCATGCGATTGCGCCCTGGAGCCTGTTTGTCGCGGATGCGGGCGACCAGGTGCACGTGACCACCGATCGACAGGAGAGTCCGCACCGGGCGCTTGCGGTCAAACTCGAAGCGGCCGGCGCATCCGCCGCATGGAGCGGAAGCGGCGAAGGGATATTGCTGATTTCGGGTAGGGCAGCGAATCTCGATGCCGCCTCGCGGCGGGGCGCCGCGCTCGACCTGCGCTTTCGGGTCGACTCCGCGCCCGAGCAAGAGGTGCAATTGCGCATGCGTTGCACCCAGACGCCGTGCGCAAGCACAGCCGGTGCAGCGTTGAATTTGACGGCCATTTTCAGGGCCGCGCCGCTCAGCGTTTGGCGGAATCTCAGCATACCGCTGTCGTGTTGGAGCGCCGCGGGCGCCGACCTCAAGGACGTTGAGGTCCCCTTTGCGGTCGCGACCGCCGGGAAGTTCGGCATCACGATCGCGCAAGTCCGGCTGGCGCCGCAGCGCGCTGGAGCCGCGGCGCGCTGCCCATGAGACTTTGGCGCGAAGGCGCACGAACCGCACTCGAGTGGCTAAACTAGGGGGGTGCCCGGTTTACCGCATTAGGATTTCGCCATGGTGCTCGTTCCCCCCTCGGTGACCATTCAGGAGGTGGCCGATCTCGCGCAAGTTTCACCGAAGACGGTGTCGCGAGTGATCAACAATGAACCGCAGGTGCGTTCGGTCACGCGTAAACGCATTCTCGAGGCGATCGAACAGCTCAACTACCGGCCGAATCTCAATGCGCGCGGCTTGGCGAGCAATCGCTCGTTTTTGATCGGCCTGTTCTGCGACCGCCCGGGCGACTACCAAAGCGAATTTCAGGCCGGCGCGGTTCAGCGCTGCCGCGAATCGAGCATGCACCTGATGGTCGAGCCCTGGGACGTTCAGAGCCCGAGCGTCGAAAAGCAAATCGACACGCTGATCGGTCAACTGCGCCTCGAGGGAGTGATTCTGCTGCCGCCGCTCGGGGATCATCCGGTGGTGCTCGCCAAGCTGCAGGAGGCAGCGATCCCGATCGTGCGGATCGCGCCGAAACACAACGTCGGCGCGACCCCTTCGATCGGCATCGACGACTACGCGGCGGCGCGGCAGGTCACGGCGCACTTGATTGATCTCGGTCATCGGCGCATCGGCTTCATGCTGGGCAGGCCTGACCACGGCGCCACTGAGCAGCGCTACCTTGGTTTCATCGATGAAATGCGCGCCCACGACATTCCGGTCGATTTCGGCCTGGTGCAGACCGGCAACTTTCAATTTTCGGACGGATTGGTCTGCGCCGAGCGAATGCTGCGCTCGGCGACGCCGCCAACCGCGATTTTTGCGAGCAACGACGACATGGCGGCCGCCGTCATCTCGATGGCACGCAAGTTCGGGCTGAGTCTGCCGGGTCAGCTATCGGTCGCGGGCTTCGACGATGCGCCGGTAGCAACCATGATTTGGCCGGAGCTGACGACGGTGCGCCAACCGGTGGCCGCGATGGCGCGCATTGCGGCGGATCTCATCATCCGGCTCGAGCCGCGCCGCCACGGCTGGCCCGAGCGCATCCCGCGGCATCTATTGGATCACGAACTCATCATTCGGCATTCGACCGCGCGCGCGCCGAGCTAATGGCCGGCAAGCGCCTCGTCGAGCGCCGCGATCGCGCCGACCAGGTGATAAAACGTGCTGGCTTGCGTGGGTGAGACCGGTAGCGCCCCACCGGGAAGCTGCATGTCGAACCAAAGCCCGGCGACCGGCGTGCGCAAAAAGGGCAGCAGACTCGAGGCAGCAGCAACCGCCATCGACCAATAGTGCTCGGTGCCGGTCAGGCGCGCGGCGAGCAGCGCCGCCTTCAGCCGTTCGGTCTGCGGCCAAAGCCGCGCATTCGGATCGTGGATCGTGAAGTCGTCGAGCAGCGCGTTGACGGCGACTCGGTTGTGCACTCCATGGATTTCGCCAATCGAGATCAAGCGCAGCGCCGCCTCGCGCAGCGCGCGGTTCTGGGGGTCGCAGCGCAGCAGCAGCCACGCCCATTCGAATTGATGGCCGGGCTCGATCACGCGTCCGTCCAACCCCGGTGCCGGCCGCCAATCGGGCGTGAATGCTTCGCCCACCGCGCCGCTGTCTCGGCGCATCAATCGCGAGAGCGCAAGGCTCGCGAGGTCGCGCGCCCAGGCTTCCCATCCCGGATCATCGCCGAGTTGAGCCCAGGCAAGACAGGCTTCCAGCAAATGCATGTGAGGATTCGATTCGCGCTCTCCCTCGGTCCCGGCGCTCGAACGAAACGCCCCCGCGCCGGCGCTGAGATGCGCATCGATGGCCGCGCGCAGCTCCAAGGCCTGCGCTTCGAAACTGCCGGGCTCACCGAGCGCGGTCGCGGCAGCCGCATATCCGAGCAGGGCAAACGCCTGGTCGTAGAGCAGGGCGCGGTTGTCGAGCGGTGCACCGTCCGCCGCGACGAGCGTGCGAAACAGTCCGTCCTCGCGGCGATAGTATTCCGTGAAGAAGTGGATTCCGCGACGTACGATGCTGCCGACCTCGCCGCGCCATCCGAAGTGCAGCGCCCGAGAAAACGCGAAGATCTGGCGCGGCTGGACACGCGCGCGTCTCGGTTTGCCTAAATCGCGGCCATTTTGGTCCAGCGTCTCGGCGAATCCGCCGTTTGCAGGGTCGACACCATGCTGGGCCCACAGTGGATAGGCATCCTGCACGAGCCAGCGGACCAAGTGCGCTTTGAGCCGGCAAGCTCGTTTCTCGAGGCGCTTCGTTCGGGTCCCGGCATCCGCGAATTGTGCACGGTTCCTCAGGGCTTCAGCAGCGCAAATCGGGTCGGCAGCAATCGATAGCTGAACGGCAGTATCGCGGCGCCGACCGCCGGCGCATCGTCGGACGTGAGGGCGCGCGCCACCGGCGCGATCGACGGAATTTGCGCCGCGAATAGCCGGCCATCCGCTCATTGAGCGCTCGCGCCAGTCGGTCGACGAGCGGAGCCGGCAGGCGGCCGCCGATCAGAATCGCCTCCGGATTGATCAGGCAATTGATGGCGAGCAAGGAGTCCACCAGCGCCTCGGTCGATTCGCGAATCCAGCACTCCACGATCGAGCGGGCGGGCGGACTCAGCCGCGTGAGGCCGCGCGGGGTCGCAACTTCGAAGCCCCTGTCGGCGAGGCGGCTGTACAAGCCCGACAGCGAGACGATGTTCTGCAGCTGATTGTCCACGCCCGCTCCGTTGCGCGACCGCAGCCAGCCGATTTCGCCGCTGCGACCATTGGCGCCGCGCACATAGGCGCCGTCCGCGACCACACCGCCACCCAATGCCGCGGTCACGAGCAGATAGAAGAAGCTGCGGTAGCGATGGCCGGATCCGAATTGCATTTCGCCGATCGCGGCCGCAGCCGCATCGTTCTCGATGAAAACCGGAATCTTCAAGCACGTCGCGAATCAGATCATCGATGCGCACCGAGGCCCATGCCGCATAGTCGGCCGGCTGGTCCGGCAGATGCGCGCGCGTGATGTCGTCGGGAAACGCGACGCCGACCCCGACCAGCCGGTCGTGCGCGATGCCGGCCTTCGCGAGCAACTGCCCGATCGAGCGCTGGAAGAAGGTGCGCACGGCCGCGGGCTTCGCGAAATGAATCTCGCGCGACGCACGCGCCCGAATCTTGCCGACAAAATCCAGGACCACGAGCGTCACATGATCGCGATCGACATTCAGTCCGATCGAGAACCAGCTGTCGGGATTGATCACGAACTTCGACGCGGGTTGGCCGCGCGCGCCGCGCAAGCGCCCGGCATTCAGAATCAACTGGTTCTTGAGCAGCCGGTTGGTGATATTGGCGATCGCCGCCGGCGTGAGGCCGGTCTTCAGCACGAGGTCGGTGCGCGTGACAGGGCCGTTGACCCGCACGGCATGCAGCGTTACGCGCTGATTGTGGTCGCCGGCGCGCGCCAGATTGGTTCCCGACAAATAGCGCTCGGCCGTCGGGCTTCGACGCCGGCTCGTTGTTGATGGCTTTCTTGCGCATCGGTTGTTCAGATCATGTCTGCGGCAAGCGCCAGCGCGCCCAGCGGTCCCGCGAGAGAGCCGAGACCGGGAGCGGCAACATAGCGATCGATGCCGCCCGGTGAGCTCATCGAGGTTCAGATAGCCGTTCAAGCTCTCGACGAGCTGCTCGCGCACGAGCGCGAGCAGCGCCGGCCGGTCCTCGACGACGCCGCCGCCCAGCAAAATGCGCCGCGGCGCGGTCGCGAGCACCAAGTGCCTGCAGCAATTGCGCGAGCGCATGCGCGGCGAGTTCCCAAATCGGACTGTCGGTGGGCAGCAGCGTCGGCCGGCACCCCGGCGCGTGCCGCGATCGCCGCGCCCGAGGCGAGCCCCTCGACGCAGTCGCCGTGAAACGCGCAGGCCCCTGCCCAAGCGTCGCCCGCTTTGCGCGCAACGCGAATATGACCGAGCTCCGGATGCCCGAAACCATGCGCCAGGCGACCCGCTCACGACCAGGCCGACGCCGACGCCGGTGCCGACCGTGACGTAGGCAAAATCCCTGAGATCCCGGGCGGCGCCCCAGCGCCCCTCGGCAAGCGCGGCACCGTTGACGTCGGTATCGAATCCGACCGGCACATCGAAGACTCGCGCGAGGCGCCCGGCCACCGACGTGTCGCGCCAGCCCGGCTTTGCGGTCGAGGTGATGAAGCCGTAGCGGGGCGAGTGGCGAGCCAGATCGAGCGGTCCAAAGGAGGCGATTCCGAGCGCCACGATGTCGCCGTGCTGCAGAATGCCGTTCGCGCATGATCTTTTCGATGCGACTCAAGGTGGCGGGCGGGTCGTTGCCGGTGGGTATGCAGATCTGCATCCGAATGTCGTCGGGTCCGGTGCCGATCACGCACACGCACTTGGTGCCGCCCAATTCAATGCCGCCCAGCAGGGGCGAGGTCGGGCTCATCGCGGCGGCGGGTCCCGGCGGCAAAGTGGCTGTCGTGGGTCGGCGCAGTCTTTGCGAGTGCGGCCGTCGCAGCGGCCATCGTCGAGAGAATTTCGCGAAGCTGTGGCCGTCGTAACCACATCAGCGAGCGGATCATAATCGGCCGGCTCCACGCCGAGACCTTCGAAGATATAGAACCAGCTCAGATCGGTGAACAGCTCGCCGGCTCGTGCGCGAATGCGGCCGGTGCTTCGATACAGCTCGATGCGCTCGCGCAGGCTGTCGGGAATCTTCATCGATCGGCAATACCGCCATAGCGGCGCGTCGTCGCGCTGCGTGAGGTGGTAATGCAGCACGATGAAAATCGCGGATCCGCTCGGTCTCGCGCGTGAGTTCCTCGTTGTAGGAGTCGATGTTGGTCTGGTCGAAATTCCTGTCGGGAAAATGCTCGAGCAGATGGTATAGGCCGCTCGTGACCAGATGAATGCTGGTCGACTCGAGCGGCTCGAGAAATCCGGAGGCGAGGCCGAGCGCGACGACATTGCGATTCCAGTAGAGCTTGCGCCGGCCGGTCACGAAGCGCAGAAACCGCGGCTCCGCGAGCGGCCGCTCACCGACTGCGGCCATGAGATCCTCGCGGCGCCTGCTCATCGCTGCAGATGGGCGCTCGCAGTAGACGTAGCCGTTGCCGAATCGATGCTGCAGCGGGATGCGCCAGTGCCAGCCGGCGGTGCGGGCGCGCGACTGCGTGTAGGGCGGCCGCGGCGCCGTCGAGGCGGTCGGCAATGCCACCGCCCGGTCACACGGCAGCAGGTCGCTCCAGTCGAGATAGCCGGTGCTTGAGCACCTGCTCGATCAGAACTCCGCGAAAGCCGCTGCAGTCGATGTACAGGTCGGCGCGCAGTCTGGAGCCGTCGGAGAACTGCAGCTCATCGAGGCGATCCGTCGGGCCGACGTGTCGCGCCGACGACGGTGCGCTCGCTGCGTGCGACGCCGAGGCGTTCGGAGTAGCTGCGCAGAGTACTTGGCGACCAGCGTCGCATCGAAATGCAGCGCATAGCGCAAGCCTGCCGCCTGCGCATCCGGGTTGCCGTCCGGATAGCGAAACTTGCCCGCGTCGCCGAGCGATGCGCAGGGAGCTGAAATCGTTGAAATGCAGCGCAATTCCCGCGGCGCGTGCCTTGTGCCAAAAGTGATAGAAGGGGCGCCGGTTGATCGATGCGCCGAACGTGCCGAATGGGTGCCAGTAGGTGGATCCCGACCTGCTTCCAGTCGCTGAACTTGATGCCGAGCTTGTAGGTGGCTTCGGTGTGGCGAACAAAATCCGCCTCGTCGATGCTCAAGAATCGAAGCGCATCGATGATCGGCGGGATCGTCGCCTCGCCGACCCCGATCGTGCCGATATCCGGCGATTCGACTACCGTGATGACGGTGCGTGTGCCGGGCAGGGCGCGCGCGAGGATGCTCGCGGCGAGCCATCCTGCGGTGCCGCCGCCGACAATTGCGATGCTGCGGATGCGGGACTCGCCCTTGGCCGCGGAATCAGCGAATTGAGCTTGCGCAGAGAGTTGCTCGGTGTCCGACATACGTGACCAGAACCTCGTGGCAAAGGCATTGCGCCTGACCGGCGGCCGGCATTCTGCCGCAGCTGGTCAACGGTTCGCGCACTACCTCAACTTGAGAGGGTGGCGCGGCGCATTCCGCGCCACCCTCTGGTTCCCAACCGCAAACCTCGGCAAAAGGGGGATTATGCCGTGGGCGTGGACGGTCAGACGATTTATAGCTTGCCCTTGACTCCAAAGTACAGGCGGGTCCCGGTATCGTCGTAGGTGAACGGCTCATTCGGGAACTGCAGGTACGTATGCTGCTTGGCGTCGGTCAGATTGACGACCTGCAACAGCAGTCCGAAGTGCCTGTTGAAGTCGTATCCGATCTGCGCATCGAGCTGTCCATACGGTGCCGAGTACACGGTGTAGATCTTCGAGTTGCCGTTGATATCCTGGAACGAGAACGAGGATCCGACGCCGGAGGAGTTCACCGCGGTGTCGCGCCACTCATAGGCCGCGCGCGCCGAGAAGCCGAAATGCTCGTAGTAGACGATCGCATTGACCGAGTTCTTGGACACGCCGGGAATCGGCAGATCGTTGCCGAACGAACTGCTTTGCGTCGAGGAGGAATCCGCGCGCGTGTAGTTCGCCTGGAAGCCGAGGCCGAAGTCGAACGCGTACTGAGCGCCGAGTTCGAGGCCGTAGATCTTGCCGGTGCCCCCGTTGATCGGTTGGGATACATTGGCCGTCGAGCAGCCCGCAGTGGTTCCGTCAGGCACGCAAGCGGGAACGTTCGCGGTCGTGACGAAATTGTCGACGGCCTTGTAGAAGTACCCGACGCTGAGCAATCCGCTGCGCGAGAAGTAGTCCTCCCAAGAGATGTCGAACTGCGAGGCACGGAACGGATCGAGCCCTGAATTGCCCGCGGAGCCGCCGTCGAACTTGAAGCAAACGCCGCCTCCCGGACAATTTCCGGGGGCGGCGCGCGTGAAGCCATACTGCAGTCCGGCGCCGAGTTGCTGGAGGTTCTGCGGAGACACCACGCGGGCCGCGCCGAAGCGCAGTTTCTGCGTGTCCGTGGCATTCAACACGAAGTTGAACGACGGCAGGATGTCGGTGTAGCTGCGGCTGTTCTCGAACGGCACGTCATTCGCATCGACGCCGTTCCACGATTCGGTACCGACGAAGGTCGAACCGGTCGGATTGGTTTCGGAGCCGTCGACGGTCAGTTGGGTGCGGACGATGCGCATGCCGAAGTTCGCATGGAACAGCCCGTTCACGTCGCCGGCGTCTCCCATGATGAACGCCGAGGTGGTCTTTTCGGTCACCGTATAGGAATTCAGCGCATCCTTGAAGAAGGTCTCCGAGTTGTTGGGAACGCCCGCCTGGTTCCATACCGTGTTGAGGTACGTTGCGGGATCCGTCATGCCGCCCGTGACCGGGTTCTTGACCGCAATCGGCCCGTTCGCGAAATTGTTGTAGGTCAACAGCAAATTCGGGTTGGTCTGCGGCGTCGAGTACGGGATCTTCGCGTAGCCCGGATCCTGGTAGTAGAGCCAGGTGCCGGAAGCCGCGCTCGTGCAGCAGTTGCCCGCCGGGGTACCCGCGCCGACGCCGCCGAGACCTTCGGTGCCCGCGCCATTTTCGAGGTAGCGGCCGTGAACATAGTCGACCTCGCGGTCCTGATAGCGGGCGCCCGCGGTGACATCGATGACATCGTTCGCCTTGAAGTGCAGGTCGAACTTGATCGCCCACTGCTTCTCATCCAAGGTGTTCGCCCACGCCCAATTTGATTTGAACAGGGTGTAGGCGGGATTCGACAGTACGCTCGTGTAGCCATAGTTGTTTGGATAGCTCGCCGACGGCAATCCGCTCGTGCCGCCGTTGTTCCACACCCAGGCATAGCCGTGGTTGCCGTTGGTGCAGCTGTTTGCGCCGTTATTGCAACCCGGCGCTCCGGCCTGAATCGAGGGTGCCGAACTGCCATCGGCCGCATACGCACCGTGCTCGACGTCGGCCTGGTCGGCCTCGTAGTTGCCGGTTGCCTTGGCAAACGCGAGTCCGACGTCGCCCGTGACCGGACCGCCGTCCCACTTGGTGTTCAATTGGAAATTGTTGGCCTTGGTATCGTTGAGCTCATAGAGCGTCGCGGTTTCAGCGTCGTTCGCCAGGAACGTCCCGCTTTGCACGACGCCGTTGGCGTCGATCGAGTACGGCTGCGACGGGTCGATGCCGGGAAACGAGGCAGGTCCGCCGGAGCCGGCCGGGTGATTCGTCTCGCCGCTGCCGCCCGAGAACCAGGCTTTGTTCGAATAGGTCGTGGAGACTTCCGCCTCGTCGATGAAGAACCAGTTGAAGTTGCTGGTGATGTTGTCGTTCCACTTCCACTCGACGCCGAGCGTTGCCCCCTTGGTTTCGATCTGATCGAGGACGTCGCTGAAATAGGCCAATTGCGGATCGATATAGGTCTGGTTGCCGGGCAGTACGCCGTTGGTGCTTGCAATCGGGCTGCCGACGTAGGATCCGACGGTCGCGGTGTTCGTGACCAGCCATTGATTGCGATTCTGGTCTTGGAACTGCTTGTCGTGGGTCTTGGTCTCGTCGTAGGAAACGCTGCCGGTGATCGCGAGGTCATCGCTGAACTTGAACCCGCCGACCAGTGTGCCGACCGGAGTCGTGCTGTTCGAATTCTGGGCCTCGGTACCTCGCACGTTGCCGGCGAGATTGAATCCCATGTCTTGCGCAAGCGGCGAGCGCGTCTTGATGTCGATGATGCCGCCGAGACCGCCCTCGCGATTTTGCGCGGTGGGATTCTTGATGACGTCGATTCCACCGATTTCTTCGCTAGGGATGCCCTCGAGCGACGCGTATTGCAGGCCCGCGTTGCCGCCGCCGCCGGAGGACTCACCGGAGACGTAGATCTCGCGGCCCGTGAGCAGCACCTCGCCGTTGAGCGTGATGAGGTTGTTGCCGAGTCCGTCGATCAATACCTGGGTTCCCTTGCCCCCGCTGCGGTTGATCGACACACCGGGCAGGCGCTCAAGGGACTCGGCGACGTCCTGATCGGGCATTTTTCCGATGTCTTCCGCTGTCACCGACTCGATCGGTTGGATCGATTTGCGCTTGGCGTCCAGTGCTGACTGCAGCGACTCGCGGTAGCCCGTCACGATGATTTCCGTTAAATCATCGGCATTTGCGCTGGTCTGTGAGGTTGGCGCGGCGTCCGCAGCGATGGCCAAATGACTCAACAGCGATGCGTCAAGTGACACCGCTGTCATTAAAGCTAAACGAACGGCCTGGCTTACGCGCTTTTCGCTACGATGCGACATGGTGCTAGATCTCCCAGAAGTTACATTATTCGATGGTGGCGCGGTGTTCCCATGGTCGGCCGCATGCCCCAGATGCGTCTACCGAGCACATTTTTGCGCTTTATACCCCCCATCAACCGGGCTTTTACCCAAATCGATGCAGGCGGGAGGCTAACTCCATCGGCGGCCGGGTGTCAACGATTAAATATTTTCTTTGTCATTAATCACCCGCCAAGATGCTAGCGCTGACAATTTGGGCGGCGGGCGGCCGCCCATCTGCGCTATTGTCGCGAAGGCGGTTCGCCTGGAGCCGCTGCGGCAGCCTGGGGGTGAACTTGAACGCGGGAAGAAACGACCCGTGCCCGTGCGGTAGCGGCAGAAAATTCAAGAGCTGCTGTGGCCGGCTCGCCCACGCGCCGCGCGCGAGTTCGCCGATCGATTCATCCTTGCTCGCGAGACGGCATGTCGAGCATGCTCTCAACGATGAGTTCATACGA
This sequence comes from uncultured Gammaproteobacteria bacterium, assembly GCA_963782845.1. GTDB lineage: Bacteria > Pseudomonadota > Gammaproteobacteria > Steroidobacterales > Steroidobacteraceae > Bog-1198. Next base: position 46,153 of record CAWALM010000015.1, read on the forward strand.
CTAGAAACGCTGCTCCAGGCACGGCGCTTCGCGGATCTCGAGGCTGCGGCCGGTGACTTGCTGGATCAGCGGCCGACTTCCGGTGCGCTATGGCAGCTGCTCGCCGTCGCACTGCGCGGGCAGGGAAAAGATGCGCTGCGAGCCCTGGAGTCGGCGGCCCGGTGCCTCCCCGAGGATGCCGTCGCACAGTTGAACTTGGGCAACGCGCAAGGACGCGCCGGAAGGCTTGCCGACGCCCGCCAATCGTTTGGCCGGGCCCTCGCGCTGCGCCCCGATTTCGCGGAGGCGCACCATAATTTGGCCGACGTGCAACTGGAACTCGGCTGCATCGAGGAAGCGATCGCGAGCTGTCGCAGCGCATTGCGGATCAAGCCGGATTTCGCGGAGGCGCATCAACGTCTGGGCAATGCGCTGGCACGGCTCGGTCGCTTCGAAGAGGCGATCGCGAGCTATCGGGACGCGCTCGCGGTTCGCGCCGATTTTGCCGAGGCGCAAGTCAATCTGGCCGCTGCGCTGCGCCGCATCGGGCGGCTGGATGAGGCAATTGCGGGCTATCGCCGTGCGCTGCTGATGCACCCGGATCTCGTGACCGCCCACGCCGAGCTTGCCACGGCATTGAGACTGCAACGTCGCGGCATCGAAGCGGAGGCGAGCTGCCGCGCCGCGCTCGCGATCGATCCCGATTCGACGGCCGCGCTCGGCGTCATGGCGGAGCTGTGTGCGGACTGCGGCCGGTTCGCCGAGGCGCGGCAGTTCTACGAGCGAGTCATCGCGATCGAACCTGAATCGTCCGAAGCGTGGGCCGGCATCGCACATCTGCGCCGTATGACGGCCGGCGATCATGCATGGCTCGCGGCCGCACAGCGTCTCGTGGAGCGCGACCTGCCGCCGCGACGCGAACTGTTGCTGCGTTACGCGATCGGCAAGTATTTCGATGACGTCCGGGACTTCGAGACGGCATTCGCCAATTATCGGCGTGCGAACGAGCTCGACAAGCGCTGTGGTCCCGGGTACGACCGCAAGACTCTGACGCGCAACATCGACCTGATCGTTCGCTCCCACGATCGGCGCTGGATCGAGCGAGTGCGGCACTGTGCCGATCGCTCGGCGCGTCCGGTGTTCATCGTCGGCATGCTGCGCTCGGGCACGACACTCGCCGAGCAAATACTCGGTTCGCATCCGGCGGTTTTCGACGCCGGCGAATTGACGTTCTGGGGCACGCGCGCCTCGGCGGCGATCGCGGCGGCGGCGGCGCGCAATGCCGCGGAACTCTCGATCGACGCCCCGACGCTGGCGATTTGGAGCCGCGATTACCTCGAATTGCTGCACTCCCTATCGCCGGATGCGGAACGGGTCGTCAACAAATGGCCCACCAATTTCCTGTTGTTGGGACTATTGCATGCAGCGCTGCCGCAGGCCCGGATCATCCATATGCGGCGCAATCCGATCGATACTTGCCTCTCGATTTACTTTCAACATTTCGAGGCGGCCAATAGCTACGCGACTGATTTGGAGGATCTTGCGCACTATTACGGCGAGTACCGGCGCCTGATGCGGCACTGGCGCTCGGTGTTGGCGCCGGCGGCGCTGCTCGACGTGAGCTACGAGAATCTGGTCGCCGACGTGGAAGGCGAAACCCGCCGAATGCTGCAGTTCATCGCCGAGCCGTGGAATCCGCGCTGCCTCGAATTCGACCGAACCGAGCGGCCGGTCGCAACCGCAAGCCGCTGGCAGGTGCGGCAAAAGATCGGTGCCGCGTCGGTCGGTCGCTGGCGCAATTATGAGAAATTCATCGAGCCGTTGAAATCGCTGCTCGAACCGGAATCCGCGCCGCCCTAGCGGTACGCATCCGGCTGTGATTCCGGTTACACTGATGTCAGCGTTGTCATTGCTGCGATTCGGCCGCGCGACGCCATGCACGGGGAGAGCAACGATGCGGCAAGACCTCGATCGACGTTGGGTGTGGAGCGGACTGCCGCTGTCCTGCCTGCTGCTGATCGGCGCGGCAACTCGTGCGGGCGCGGCTCAAGAAAGTCCCGCGAATCTCGGACCGTACAACGTAACGGTGCTCGAAGGCGGAATTGGACTTGAGCGCAAGGTGGCGCCGACCAGCATTGCGGCAGCCGGTACGCCGTGGTCAATGAGCGGATGGCTGCGTGCGGCAAGAGTGCAAGCGGACACGGTCATCGTTGCGGCGGTTGGCGAGGCCGGCCGTAATCCCGCGTGGCGAGGCCTGGTACTGACCGACGGGCAGCTGGTGCTCGAGCTCGATGTATCGCAGCGCTTGCTGAGCGGTGCGTTCGCCGAGCCCGGCCGCTGGGTTGCGGTCGCGGCAACCTACGACGGTGCGACGGCGCGCCTCTATGTCGACGGCCGCGAGCGCGCATCGCTGCTTGCGCCGACATCGGCGGTCGCGCCGCATATCGTGCTTGCGCCCGCTGCAATCGACGCTCAGCGCGGCATTGGTGGGCATTTCGGCGGGTCGCTCGCCGAGTGGACGCTCTCCCCGGCGGTTCTCGATCCTGCGACGATTCGATCTCTCGCCGAGGCCCGGCCGGATTTTTCGCTCGTGAGCTTCAATGCGCTCGGCGTCGGGTGGCCGCTTCAGGAGCACGCGTGGCGCGGATTGCAGGAGCCGCAGGATCCATGGACGCTGCCGAAGGCGATCAGTGCGCCGAGTGCGCCAGTCGCGTCGGCCGACAAGCCGGTCGCCGGCGATCTGCGCAGCGAGGCGCCGGGCCGGTGGGCGGTCGATGGCTGGCGCTTGAGCGCCGCGGCGGACGTTGCCGCCGACGGATCGGAGATCTCGCGTCCCGATTACTCCGCTGCGCGATGGGTTGCGGCGGTCGTGCCCGGCACGGTGCTCACGACCTTGATCGCGCGCGGCGTCTATCCGGATCCGGATTACGGGCTCAACAATCTCGCAATTCCCGATTCCCTGAGCCGCCAGGACTATTGGTATCGAAGCGAATTTGTAGGCCCCGCATCGATGCGCGATCGCGCATCGACGCTGACCTTCAAAGGCATCAACTATGCGGCCGAAGTCTGGCTCAACGGCCGTCGGCTCGGAAACATCAAGGGCGCATTTACCCGCGGCGTATTCGATGTGACCGCCGTGCTGCAGCCGGGTCAACGCAATGCGCTCGCGGTTCGCGTGTCGCCGCCGCCGCATCCGGGCATTCCGCACGAACAATCGGTTGCCGCGGGCCCCGGCGAAAACGGCGGAGCGCTCGCTCTCGACGGTCCGACCTTCATCGCCTCCGAGGGTTGGGACTGGATCCCGGGGATTCGCGATCGCAACATGGGCGTTTGGCAGGGCGTGGAACTTGCCGAGACCGGCGGCCTTCGCATCGTCGATCCGCAGATCATCACGCGTTTGCCGTTGCCGCGCACCGATAGCGCCGACATTCGGATCAACGTGCCGATCGAAAACCGTCGCGCCGCGACGGTCCGCGCGACCCTGATCGCACGTTTCGATGAGGTCGAGGTGCGCAAGCAGGTCGAGCTTGCACCCGGCATGACGATCGTCGCCTTGGACGTCGGTGAATTTCCGCAACTGCGCCTCAACGAGCCGAAGCTGTGGTGGCCGAACGGCTACGGGGCTGCGAATCTCTACCGGCTCAGCCTCGAGATCGACGAAGGGGATCGGCAGTCCGACCGCGCCGCGCTGCGATTCGGCGTTCGCGAGCTCAGCTACGAGCTTTCGCTGTTCGATCACGAGGGCAGACTGCGGCGCGTCGAAGTCGATCCGACCTTGGGCAGCCTCTCGGGTGAACGGCTCGTCGATGTGCGGCATGAGGCGATCAAGCGCACGCCGCAGGGTTGGGCGGCGAGTCTGACCAAGGCCGGCGAAGCCTCAGCCGCGGTGCACCCGATTGCCAGCGAGGCGCTGAGCCCATATCTCACGATTCGCGTCAACGGAATTCCGATCGCCGCGCGCGGCGGCAGCTGGGGCATGGACGACTCGCGCAAGAGAATCTCGCGCGCGCGATTGGAGCCGTATTTCAAGCTGCATCGCAACGCCCACCTCAACATCATCCGCAATTGGCTCGGCCAAAATACCGAGGACGTGTTCTACGACTTGGCGGACGAATACGGCCTGCTGGTGCTCAACGACTTCTGGGTGTCGACGCAGGATTTCCAGCTCGAGCCCGAAGACCCGGCGCTATTTCTCGCCAACGCGCGCGACGTCATCAGCCGCTACCGAAATCATCCGTCGATCGCGGTGTGGTTCGGCCGCAATGAGGGCGTGCCGCAGCCGATCATCAACGAGGGACTCGCCGATCTGGTCGCAACCCTCGACGGCACCCGCTACTACACCGGCAGCTCGAATTCCGTGAACCTCCAGGGCAGCGGACCCTACAACTACCGGCCGCCGGAACAGTATTTCACGGGACTCGCGCGCGGCTTTTCGGTCGAAGTCGGCACGCCTTCGCTGTCGACGTTGGAGTCGCTGCGCGCCTCGATCCCGGCCGCCGACCGCTGGCCGCTCGGCGACACTTACGCCTACCACGATTGGCATTTCGGCGGCAACGGCGACGTCGCGAGCTATATGGCCGCCATGGCCGAACAATACGGCGCCGGCGTGAGCCTCGAGGATTTCGAGCGCAAGGCCCAGCTCATGGACTTCGTTTCCTACCGCGCGATCTTCGAGGGATTTGCGGCGCATTTATGGACGCAAAACAGCGGCCGGCTGCTGTGGATGACGCATCCCTCCTGGCCGAGCAACACCTGGCAGATATACAGTTCGGACTACGATACCGCGGCGCCGTTACTACGCCGTCAAGAAGGCCTGCGAGCCGCTGCATGCGCAGCTCGACCTGCCCGACTACCGACTCACGATCGTCAACACGACACGCGGCGATCGCAAGGCGCTCGCCTTGCGCAGCCGCTTGGTCTCGCTCGACGGCCGGGTTCTGCTCGACCGGCGCGACGACGTCGATGTCGGCGCAAATTCCATCGTGACGCTCCCCGAGCCGCTCGAGCTGGCGGCCGCGTTCGAGCGGCAGGATCTCGTTCTCGTGAAGCTGAGTCTCACCGACGCGAGCGGCGCCCTGGTCTCGGACAACGTCTACTGGCAAGGACGAGACGCGGCCAGCCAGCAGCGGCTCAACGCGCTGCGCGTTCAGCCGGTTCAAATCAGCGCGCGCATGGTGCCGGGCGAGCGCCGCACCGAGGCGGCGGCGGAAACATCCGCGGATGCCGCGGCACGCATCGACGTGGCGCTGGAAAACCGTGGCCGAGCGCCGGCGCTGGCCGCCAAGATCACGATGTTCGACGCGAGCGGCGGGCGCGTGCTGCCGGTCTATTACGACGACAACTACGTGACTCTGCTGCCCGGCGAGGTCCGGCACATTCTCGTGGAGTGCCCCGCGCAAGGAGCGCGCTGCGCGCGCGTCGCGCTGCGCGGTTGGAACATCGCCGAGGCGGTGATTGCGGTCGGCGGCGCAGCGCAGGCCGCGCGCGGGCGCTGACTCAATAAGTCTCGAGCGTGCGCCCGTCGTGGTCGACGGTCTCGAGCGATACGCCGAAGCCCCACAGCGTGCGCAGGTGTTTCAAGGTTTGCTCGGCCTGCGCCTTGAGGAGCCGTTTGCCCTTGTAGCTGTGGTGGTGCAGGATCAGTCTGCGATCCGTGTCGCGCGCATAGCGGATCACCGAGATCTCCGGCATCGCGGATTCCAGCCGGTAGGATGCCGAGAGCTGGCTGCGGATCGACTTGAATCCTTCGGGCCCGGCGGTGTCGCTGACCGTCCAATGATCGAGCCCTTCCTGGGTTTTGACGCCCATGAGCTTGAAATCGCGGACCAGCTTCGGCGTGAGAAACTGCAGCAGGAAGCTCTCGTCACGATAGTCCTGCATGATCCCGTGGAAAGTCTCGAGCCAATCCTTGCCGGCGATGTCGGGCAGGTACTCGCGGTCTTCGGCGGTCGGCTGTTCGCAGACGCGCTTGATCTCGTTCCAGGCCGCGAAGCCGAGCGCATACGGATTCAACGGCGAGTACTCGCGCTGGCGGATCACGTTGGTGTGCGAATGCAGGCATTCGAGCAGGATGCCCTGGTCGATCTCGCCGGCGTCGTACATGTCGTTGATGAGCCGATGGTGCCAGAACGTGGCCCAGCCCTCGTTCATGACCTGTGTCTGGCGCTGCGGATAGAAATATTGGGCGATCTTGCGCACGATCCGCGCGAGTTCGCGCTGCCACGGCTCGAGCTTCGGCGCGTGTTTCTCGATGAAATACAGCAGATTTTCCTCGGGATTCGCCGGATACGAGGAATCAGGGACGACCGCCTTCTCCGTATGCGGGACGACGCTGTAGTACTCGGCCTGACGCATCGTTTCCTTGGCTGCGAACAGCCGCTTTGCCTGTTCAACGCGCTCCTTGCGCGAATCGAGCTTGCTTGGCCGCTTGTACTTGTCCAAGCCCTGATCGCGCAGCGCATGAAGCGCGTCGAGAGTCTGCTCGACGCGCTCGACCCCGTACTGCTCCTCGCAGTCGGCGATATAATTTCGCGCAAACAGCATGTAGTCGAGGATCGCGTCGGGCTGCGTCCATTGCCGGAAGAGGTAGTTGCCCTTCGAAAAACTGTTGTGGCCGAAGCAGGCATGAGGAATGACGAGCGCCTGCATTGCGAGCGAATTGTCCTCCATGAGAAAGGCGATGCAGGGATTCGTGTTGATGACGATTTCGTAGGCGAGCGAGTTCATGCCGGAGCGATATTTTGCGCTCTCGATGAGGAAGTGCTTGCCGAAGCTCCAATGCCCGTAGTTGACCGGCAGGCCGCCCGAGACGTAGCCGTCGAGCATCTGTTCGCTGCTGATGACTTCCATCTGATTGGGGAAGGTGTCGAGCCCGTAACGCTTGGCGTGATTCGCGCAGACCTGTTCGATCGCGAGCAGGTCCTCCAAGGTCCATTCACTGCCGCTGAATTTCGCCGGGCTTGGCATAGGGGTTCAATTCTCCTTTTGAAACAGCTTCGCGAGCGCCGGGTACACTTCGCTTCGCGCGCTCACGGTCGCCATGTTGAAGCGGTCGCTTTCGATCGACCGATAGGCGCTCCACAGGCTGGTTGCGCCCTGACCGGGAGCTCCGCCGACTTCGGCGTATACGAAATAACGTGTCGACGGCAGCAACTGTGACAGCAGATACCCGGAGGACTCCGACGAGTCGGCGCCGAACGAATCGCCGTCGCTCGCCTGCGCACCGAAGATGTTGTAATGCGAGGCAGGGTAGCGAGCCTCGATGATCTCGTTCATTTTGGCGAGCGCCGAGAGCACGCGGGTGCTGCCCGCCTGCGTCCCATTGAAGAACGTATCCTCGTCGACCTCCTGCGCCTCGTCGGTATGGCGAATGAAGACGAGGTCGACCTTCTTGTATTTGCGCGTCAGAAACAAGTACAGGAGCGTGAAGAACCGCTTTGCGAGGTCCTTGCGGTTCTCGTCCATCGACGAGGAGACGTCCATCAGGCAAAACATCACGGCGGCGGTGCACGGTGTCTGCACTTCGACGAGGCTGCGGTGCCGCAGGTCGACCGGGTCAAGGAACGGAACTTCGCTGCTGCGCCGGCGCACCTCCTCCAGTTCCATTTCGGCGGCCTGCACCAGCGCCGGCACTCCTCGCTCGCGCGCGTTCGCGAGCGCGGCTTCGGCGGCTTCCAATGCCTCCCGCAGATGCATTTCGGCCGCGAGGCGCCGGCCGATCGACGCCTTGAATGTGCGCGTGACGCAAACGCTCGCCGGGTTGCCGTAGCGCACTACGCCGCCGCGGCGGAACCGGCTCTCATCGATTTGCAGCAATTCGGTTCGCAGCAGCGCCGGCAATTCGAGCTCATCGAACAGCAGGGAGAGGTACTCCTCGCGCGAAAGCACGAAGCGGAACGTGTCCTCGTCCTCGGCGCTGCCCTCGCCCGCATTCTCCCCGTTGCCGCTTCCCTCGCCTTCGCCCCCGTTGCTCGGAATCTTGTCTCCGACTCGATATTGATCGTTGCCGGGGATGACCCGCTCCGATGCTCCGGAGACCGCATCGAGCGTGAATCGCGGTTCGGTGACGTCCTTGCGCTCGATCGTGACTTCGGTGGCCTTGTCGGCCTCCCCCAGCTTGTGCCGAGACACCAATTTGTCGATCTGCGCCTTGAGCGCGCCGTCGAGACGCTTCAGGACGCGCTGCCGATTCGCGGTGCTCTTGCCCTTGTGTGAGCGCCGGTCAACGATGACGCTGGTCACGGTGGGTGCTCCGATTGTTTGGGGGGGCGAGGAGTTCGCAAGCGGAATGTGCTCCCTTACTGCCGCCGCGCCATGGTCCACCATTCGACCTGGCGGCGGACCTGGGCCGGCGTATGTCCCCGCGCTTTCATGCGGGCGATGAACGCCTGGTGCTTCTTTTCATCCTCGGCGCTGCCCTTGGCGAAGTAGGAGACCACCGGCAGCAGGTCGTCGGTGGCCGCGAACATGCGCTTCTCGATGACCTCGCGGAGTTTTTGATAGCTCGTCCATACGAGCTTGTCGCCGCCGTTCTTGTTCTGGGCGCGCAGCACGTGATTGACGATCTCGTGGCGGAAGTCCTTGGGATTGCCGATGCCCGCCGGCTTCTCCATTTTTTCCAGCTCCGAGTTGAGCGCGGACTTGTCGAAAGCAACGCCGGTCGCGGGATCGACGTAGACTTCCTCTTGAATCCAGAAGTCGGCGAACGCCACGTACCGATCGAACAGCTCCTGCCCGTAGTCAGTGTAGGACTCGAGATAAGCCGCCTGAATTTCCTTGGTGAGCTCCTCGAGATATTTGGGTATCAGGAACTCCTTGAGGTGCACCATGCAGGTCTTTTGCACCTCGGCGCTGAAATCGGAGGTCCCGATGCTCTCTTCAATGACCTTGAGAAGCGTCACGGGATCCGCGGATTCCTCCGAGGCGTCGCGGTTGAATGCCTTGGAAATGAGCTTGAACGCATAGCGGGTCGAGAAGCCGCTCATCCCTTCCTCATGGCCGGCCATTTCGCGGTATTCGGCGACGCTCTTCGCTTGCGGGTCCGACTCGCGCAGATTCTCGCCGTCATAGACCCGAAGCTTCGAGTAGATGCTCGAGTTTGCGGGCGATTTGATGCGCGACAACACCATGTATCGCGCGAGCATCTGCAAGGTGCCGGGTGCGCAGGGAGCCTTCTCCAAGGTCGATTCGCGCAGCAGCTTCTGATAGATCGCGACTTCCTCGGTCACGCGCAGGCAATACGGCACCTTCACGATGCAAATGCGGTCGAGAAACGCCTCGTTGTCCTTGTTGCTGCTGAATTTCTTCCACTCGCTTTCATTGGAGTGGGCGAGCACGGTGCCCTGATAGGGCATCGCGCCGAAGCCTTCCGTGCCCTTGAAATTGCTTTCCTGGGTCGCGGTCAGCAAGGGATGCAGGACCTTGATCGGGGCTTTGAACATCTCCACGAATTCGAGCAGCCCCTGGGTCGTGAGGCACAGGCCGCCCGAATAGCTGTACGCATCCGGATCGTCCTGGCTCATTTTGCTGAGCTTGCGCATGTCGACTTTGCCGACGAGCGTGCTGATGTCCTGAGTGTTCTCGTCACCCGGCTCGGTTTTCGCGATTGCGAGCTGGTTGAGCACCGAGGGGTACATCCGCTGCACGCGGAACCGGGACAAGTCGCCGTGGTAGGTCTTCAAGCGCTTCTGGGCCCACGGGCTCGAGAGCCCGGTGAGGTAGCGCGGGCTGATGCCGTAATCACCTTCGAGGCGCGCGGCGAACTTTTCGGGAGCGAATAGGCCGAGCGGGGATTCGAGCAGCGGACTGCGCTCACCCGTGTCTCCGTCGACGAGCACGTAGATCGGGCACTTCTCCATGAGGCTCTTGAGTTTGATGGCGAGCGTGCTCTTCGCGCTGCCGACCGGCCCCAAGAGGTACAGTACCTGCTTGCGCTCCTCGAGGCCTTGTGCCGCATGGCGATAGAAGGAGACGATCTCCTCGATGATCCCGCCTTCCATTCCGTAGAAGTCCGCGAACGCGTCGTAATACTTCAAGGTCCGGTTGCCGAACAGCCGCAGCAGCCGGGGATCGGATTTCGTTTGCACCAGGCGGGGCTCGCCGATGGCCTTGATCATGCGTTCGGCCGCGAGCGCATACGTCATCGGATCGTTTCGGCACAGCTCGAAGTACTCGGGTAAGCTGAAGTCCGTTGCAGCACTCTGCTCATACGTCGTTTTGAAGTCGTCAAACAGTAAAGCGTTTGCGCTCACAATCGTGCCCTCCATATGCGCGCCGATAAAGGCATCGGTTGCCGTGTCGTAATCCGAATAGATATTGCGATCGGTGATTAAAAGTACTAGCGGCGCATGCACGCGCAACTTGAGCGCGCGTTTTAGCCTGTAAAAAAAGGGTAATCGCTGCACCGCAGAGAAGCGCGAGGCAAGCAGCCATGCGCGATGTAGGGGCGGCCCCTAAGCACGAAGAGACGCGAGTTGAACCGATGCATCGCCGCTCGATGGTGATAGGTTGAGCGTCGTTCGGAGTTCGGGTGCACGGCCGTGCGAGCCGCGCCGCTCGCCTGGGGGGTACGCTCCGGCCGAGACCCTGCAGCCTGAGGCCCGTCGTCGTCTGCGCGGCAGTTCACGATTCTGTGATGCGCGTCGTAATCGCGGGCTCCGCGCAACGCGTCGTTGGGGCTCTCGCCGATGAAGAATCCGGCATACGAACGTCGGTCGCCGGATCGCCGAGCGATCCAGCTGCAAGAAGGTCGTCCTCTACGTCGGTCCTGTGATCCGAACACTGGGCACCTCGTGACATAACGCCGTGGTCCAATGAAAGCACAGTCCGCTTGCGATTCAATCGCGCCACTTCACACTCTACGGCTTGATGTTTCGATTGCTGACGGGCACAACGCGCAGTCCGATCACTGCGTCAAGAAAAACTTGTTGCGCCGCGACGGCTGCGCACGGACGATGGGCACCCTCGGATCGAGTCTGTATGTGAACCCACTCACAATTCGCGAGGCGCGCCGCCGACGGGGATCACCGGCGCCAGATTCGCAACGGAGGTGAACTTGAAGAACTTGCTCGCCTATGCGCCGCGGCGCTGCTCTCGGTCATCGCTGTTCTCGCCGCGTGCCGCTGCGACCCCGATACTGATCGAGAATGTCCATGGCTATACGCTCGTCGGAGCGCATTGCGGCGATTCAACGGGATGGTTTTCGACCGCGGCAGGGTCATCGCGAGCGGCGACGCCGCGAAGTTGCGAAATGCCTATGCGCGGTGCGCGGAGGATCGACGGCAAGGGCCGGACGCTGCTGCCGGGCCTCATTGACGCGCACGGACATGTAATCGACTTGGGGTTCGAAAACGTGCTGATCGAACTGCATGACACCCAGAATCTCGCGCAGGCGCAGCAGCGCATCCGCGAATACGCCGCCGCGCATCCGGATCAGCGCTGGCTGCTCGGCGGCGGCTGGAATCAGGTGAACTGGAAGCTGGGGCGATTTCCGCTCGCGAGCGAGCTCGACGCCGCCGTGACGACCGACCGGCAGTGCTCGACCGCGTCGACGGTCACGCCAAGTGGCTCAACAGCAAGGCATTGCGAGCGGCGGGAATCGGCCGGGAGACACCGGATCCGGCCGGCGGGCGCATCGAGCGCGATGCCGACGGCAACCCCAATGGGGTGCTCGTCGACAAGGCGATGGCAGCTCGTCGAGCGGGTCGTGCCGCCGCCGAGCGACGAGGAGCAGCGCAGCCGCGCTGCTCGGCGGCGATGGCGCATATGAATTCGGTGGGTCTCACGGGCGTCGGCGATGCAGGCGTGAGCGCCCACGAGGTCGCGCTGTACCGCGAACTCGCCGATCAGGGACGGCTCAGCGTACGCATCTACGCGATGATCCGTGGCACCGGAGAGGATTTCGCCGCATTGTCCGCCGAGCGGCCCCTGATCGGCTACGGCGAACGATCGGCTGACCGTGCGCTCGGTCAAGCTGTTCGCGGACGGCGCGCTCGGGAGCCGCGGCGCCGCGCTATTGGCGCCGTATTCGGATAAGCCGGATCAACAGCGGGCTGCTGTTCATGTCGAATGCGCAAATGCAGTCCAGCATCGAAGCCGCGCTGCGGGCCGGCTACCAGGTCAACGTGCACGCGATCGGCGATGCCGCCAACCGCCAGGTGCTCGACGCGTTTGCGGCGGCGTACCGCTCCGGTCGGGGGCAGCGAACTGCGCAACCGGATCGAGCACGCGCAGGTCGTCGCGCTGTCAGGACATCCCGCGCTTCAAGCAACTCCAATCTGATCGCCTCGATGCAGCCGACGCACGCGACCAGTGACATGAACATGGCCGAGGAGCGAATCGGCAAGGCGCGCCTCGAGGGCGCCTACGCATGGCGCACGTTTCTCAAGCAGGGCACGCGGATCGCCGGCGGCTCGGATTTTCCGGTCGAGTCCGACAATCCGTTCTTCGGCCTGCATGCGGCGGTCACGCGGACCGATCACGCCGGCCGGCCCGCGGCGGGTGGCATGCCGAACAGGCGATGACGCTGCTCGAGGCGTTTCGCGCATTCACGCTCGACGCGGCCTACGCCGAACATCAGGAGAAGTCGATCGGTTCGCTCGAGCCGGGGAAATGGGCCGACTTCATCTTGGTCGACCGCGACCTGTTCGAGATCGCGGCGCAGGACATTTGGCGCATCAAGGTGGAGCAAACCTGGCTCGCGGGGGATTTGGTGTACGAGGCCGGCGCCGCCCCGGGCGGCGCGGCGCTGCACTAGGGCGATTCGAACAGCGGTCGCATTCTCGGATCGCGACCGAATCCGCCGTATAAGTCGAATCCTCGTTCGAGCCAGCCACGCAGACTGTCGTTCGATGCGAGCAGCGGCAACGTGCTGACGCTCGCGGCCCACTGGAACGCGCCTAGCACGATGTAGTCCGCGTAATTCGGCGAATCGCCGCCGAGAAACGCAAAGCGCGATAGGTGGAGCTCGCAGCGGGCGCAGCGAGTCGCGCAGCGCGGGCAGCAATGAGGCGCGGTCTTTGGTGAACTCCTCGAGCGTCGGTTCCGCGCAGCATCGCCTCGCGGCTTTGCCGAAAATAGCCGCGATCCTCCGGCCGGGCGGCGTCATGCACATCCTTGATATAGATGCGAAACATCTTGCGCTGCACCTCCGCCGGAGAACCACGCCTCATTGAGGCGCACCATCGCATTTTCCTGCGGGCCCGAAAACAGCGGCGGAGTTCCGGGATAGGCTCGATCGAGGTATTCGGCGATATCCCAACTTTCGGCGAGCATCGCATCGCCGTGTTCGATGACGGGAACCGTCTTGAAACGGTTCCCGAAAATCTTCGGAATTTCGACGAAGCCGATCGGAACCGATTCAAAGGGCAGTCCCTTGTGCGCCAAAGCGTATCGGATGCGCCAGACATATGGGCTGGATGAGCGCCCGTCGTCGAGCACGAGTTCATAGAGGCGGATTTTCTCTCCGGACGTCGAATTTCGACGCTGCTCATCGTCCTGATGCTCCCGCGCTACGGTGAGGAAGATGACTCCAGGGCCTCGAGGCGCGGACCCGCCAACTGCGCCGATGCGCACCGAAGCGTCATAGAGTACGGCGCCGAATGCAACCAGCGCCACAAGAAGCGCGATCGATGCCCTTCAGATGCCGCGACTCGAATTGGCGTATTGCCGAGCCGAATCCGATGAGGCCGAAAACGGCGGCAATGACGATGATGGCATCGACGCTGGCCCGTTGCCAATAACTGCCACCGAGATGCAGCCACATTCCAAATTCGTCGAAGGTCAGCGCCATGGCAATACCGTAGGCAATGGCGGCAGAGCGCAGTTCCTTTCTCGCTGCGCACGAAGAACAACAGGTATGCGCCGACGCCGGCGAGCAGAAAGATTCCATAATTCAAATGATGGACATGCGTGCCCTGCAGAAAGAAATACAAATTGGGCATTTGCCGCGCCATGATCAGCAACACGACGATTCGCGACGCGATGAACGTCAATATGAACCCAAACAGCACCCGGCGGGCGAGATGGGCCGAGGCAATCGGCGGAGGACACCCGAGCTCAAGCGAGCCCGGAGCCTCGCTCTTCGTCGGGCACGGCCCGCCGAGGGCGGAGGATCCGGTGACGATCCAATCCATCGGGACGTCGTGAACTTGCGGAAATATCGTCTGCAGCGCGGCGCTCGGATAGCCGACGCCGATCGCGAGGGGCCGCGGAGCGCGTTGCGCCAGAGTCCGATCGAAGAAGCCGCCCCCGTATCCGAGGCGATAACAGGCGCGGTCGAACCCGACGAGGGGTGCGATGACGACCGTCGGGTCGAGCTCCACACCATCCGCGGGATAAGGAATTTTCCAAAGGCCGCGCGCGAGCCGGGCATGCGGGCGCCATTCGCGAAACTGCAGGGGCTGGCCCAGCGCGACCGCGACCGGAAGCGCCAGGCGCACGCCGTTCGCCGAGAGCCTGCCCATCCAGGCGCGCAAATCCGGCTCGGCGCGGATCGGCCAGTAGAGACTCAGTGTCACCGGCGGCAACTCGGCAAGAATCGCTTCGACGGCGCGCGCAATCGCGAGCGCGTGTTGCGCTCGATACTCTTCCGATAGTGCGCTGCGCTCGCCCAGCAGGCGCGCTCGCTGCGCCTTGCGCCAGTTCGCGACGTCGCGGGCTTGTACCGGATCGACGCGCGGGCGCACCGTCGGACCCAAGTTCGTGCAACATGCACGGTGAAGAGGCGGGTAGCCCGTCGCCGGATTCTTGCTCGGAAATCGAAGTCATCACGGATCTCCCATCGTATCGAGGTCCGGCGCCGGTCGGCGCGGAACCATCGCGCCGTCTGCGAATCAGACATTGTAGTGTCGAACGAGGGTTAGCGCTAAGCCATGCATCGGAGGATCGCGGGAATCGCCTTGGTCGTCGCGGCCGCGAGCGCGAGCGCTGGGTGCGCCGCGCTGGGTAACTGCGGCTTCGGTGGCTGTCCCGGCGATACGGAACTCGATGCGCAGGTATGGGCGGCGCTCGAACGGCACCCTGCGGCCCAGCCACCGAATTTGATTCGTGTGCAAACCCTGAATCACGTGGTCTATCTCCGGGGCCAGGTCGATACCGATTCCGAGCGACTGACACTCGAGCAAGCGGCGCGCGGCGTGCCGGGCGTGGCGCGGGTCGTTGACCTCATTTATCTCGGCTACGACGGCCGCTGACGCCGTCCCTGCCGAATGCGGCCGCGGCCTCAGACGATTGCCGCCGGCCCTGCCGTGCGTTCGATAAGGTGAAGCGCCATCCGTATACTTCCGTACAGACCCGAGCGGGGACTTGGGTCTAGATTGCGATGTACGTCGGGCCCGCGCCCGCGTCATCCAGTAGGAGTACGTCATGCGCATCAACAAAGTTCAGATGAAAGGCCGCGCCACAGTGGCGAAGGGCGCGATCAAGGAAGTCGCGGGCAAGCTTGTCGGCAATAAAATGATGCAGTTGAAGGGAATGGTCCAAAAGAACGTCGGCAAGGCGCAGGTGAGGATTGACAACCTCAAGCGGGACCTGAAGCATCTGTCAAAGTAGATTGGCTCGACGCACCCCAGCGCGCAGCCGCCACCCGACTCGACGGCGGCTCAGGCGAGCTCCGGCAGCAGATACCGCTGCCACAGCGAATCCTGGAATTTCGCGTTGAAGAACCCAAAATGCCCGATGCGCTCGGCGCCGATATCGGAGGGTGCAATTCGCAGCATGCTGCGCGGCGAATTTTGGTAGCAGCCATGCAGGGCATCGGTGTTCCGCAGTGACATGAATTCGTCGTCTACAAACGAGAGCGAGGTGATCGGTGTCGTCATGGCGGCGTATTGAGCCCGGATTTCCGGTCCCTCGGCGCCGACCGTGTAATCGCGATTTAGACACCAGCGGCGCCACTGCTGCATGACGCCGCGCGGTAAATCACCGACTTTGCGGAGCCGCTTGCCCGGAAAATAGCCGAACGCGCGCATCGAGATCGGCGCGGCGACGAACCACAGCCACCAGGCCCGCCACTTCAGCTTCGGCGTATTCTCGAGCCAATAGCCGCTGCCGCAGGCGATCGTGATCAGCTTTGAAATTCGGGCGCGGCTTGGAACCAGTCCGACGATCTGTCCGCCGAGACTGTGTCCGAGCCAGTACAGCGGCCCGGTGGGGGATTCGCGTGTGATCGCGTCAATGACCGCCTCGCAGTCCGACTCGGCCCAATCGGAGATCGTCGTGTCGAGCGTGCGCAAGTCCGCGCGGCGCGACAGTCCGATACCGCGGAAATCAAATGTGACGACCAGGAATCCGCGCGACGCGAGCCAGTCTGCAAGCGCGGCGTAAAAGCGCTGACTCACACCCATCGCCGGTGCGATCAGCACCGATGCCCGAACGATGCCTGGTGGTCGGAAAAACGCGGCGGCAATATCATAGCCGTCATGCGTTCTGATGAAGCGCGATTCAGCTTCGATCACCGGCACCTCGAGGTTCGCTCAGCGTGCCGCGCCACCGCGGCGGCAGTTGCCGTCGTGGTGGCGCGGTCCAAGCTCACTGCGCCGATGCGGTCAACTGACGAAGTTGATTCATCGACTTTTCCGCAGCCACCCGGGCGCACACCGCGTCGTTCGGGTGCGAGACCGGATACATGATCCCAAGCTCCCGGCACGCCCGACGCGCCGCCAATGCGACTCGTCGCTCAATCTCGGCCGCCGCTGCCGGAGAAGCCAGGTTGAGATCGGCGAGATTCACATGAAGGGTCAAGGAAACATCTTTGACGGGTATGCCGACCCGGTCGGTGCCCACGCGCTTCTCAATGAAGCGAGATCCCGTGACCAACAGCTCCTCGCTCGTCTGGGCCGCCGCAATACCGCTCAGCAAAACCGTCGCAATCAAGCCAGCCATCACTCTCATCGAATTGATTTTCATCGTTATACTCCTGTCCCCCGTAGCACAGGCCGTCCCGCATCGTGCGACCACGACCCTCGAGAGACCGCTAGTATGCGCTCGTGCGCCGATCTGCGGTACCCGCGGCCATGGCGGTACGTCTGGCGCGCTCTGCGGGCAGGGTGGTTTTTGACGATCCGAGCCCCCGGGAGCAAACTCTTCCGATGAAAGAACTACTCGACATAACGCCTGCGGCGCGGCGCAAAGTCGCCCGTTTGACCGCCGCCGCGCAGGGCTCACGCCGATGAAGGCGCTGCCGCTGTCGAGAGCGTATGAGCTGCTCGAACCCGGCCCGGTCGTGCTCCTGAGCACGTCCCACAAGGGCCGCAACAATCTGATGACGATGTCCTGGCACATGATGGTCGATTTCGTGCCGCCGCTCGTCGCCTGTGTCGTCAGCAACCGCGACTTCAGCTTTGCCGCACTGAGGGCGACGAAGCAATGCGTGATCGCCGTTCCTGCAGTCGAACTCGCGTCGAAAGTCGTCACGATCGGCAACTGCTCGGGCCGCGATGTCGCGAAGTTCGAGAAGTTTGGATTGACGGCGCTGCCGGCCGCCCGGGTGCGGCCGCCGCTGGTCGCCGAGTGCTTCGCGAATCTCGAATGCGCGGTCATCGACACGCGCTTCGTCAATAAATACAATCTGTTCGTCCTCGAAGTGCTCAGGGCGTGGATCGATCCGGCACAACGCAATCCGAAGACGTTCCACCACCGCGGATACGGCAGATTCGTCGTCGACGGCGCGGCGATCCGGCTGAAATCCCGCATGATGTGAGCCGCGGGCACCGTGACCGTCCGGCATGTTCAAGTCAATCGCGCGCCGGTGCTCACCCTGTGGGCCGCGGTGGTCGCCGGCACTTTGGGATTTTCGCGCGATGAGTCTTTGACCATGGGGCGTGTCGTCGCGGGCCTCAACGCCTACGCGAAAGGCAAATCCCTCGGCCTCTACGAACCGCAAGCCCACACGCTCGAGCGTCAACGCAAGCAGCTCGCGCCGGACACGGTGCTGCATGTCGATCTGCTCAATCGCGCGGTGCCGATGATGCGCACGAACCAGGGCCTGCGCGCCCTGTCGAAGGACAAGCCGATCGATCCGCGTTCGGTGCAGCGCTATCTCGAATCGAAGTTTGCGGACGCACTACCCGAGGTTGAGGGAGCGATGAAATCGCTCGCGGACTCGATGAGCGCGGAGGACCTGCGCGCCAAAGCATACCTGCTGTACGAGGCGTTCCGGCCGCAGATACCCGCGGGAGTCAAGGGCTGGGGTGCGGCCGGCGATCTCGATCTCGCGCAGATTCGCGGCGCGGCGAAACTGCTGCGCTGAGGGCTCGGGCCGCCGGCAGCGCGGCTCAAGGCGGCGTGTTGGCCGCGATCCAACGCGCGAACGACTCCAGAAATTTTTGCAAGAAGCCGCGGGTTGATTCATTGCTGAGCCGCCCAGATTCGTCGAACAGCTTGTCGGCACCGCCGACATAGGCTTCGGGCTGCTGCATTGCCGGGACGTCGAGGAACACCAGACTCTGCCGCAGGTGGTGATTCGCACCGAAACCGCCGATCGCGCCCGGCGAGGCGCTGACGATCGCGCCCGGTTTTTTGCTCCAGGCGTTTTTCCCGTAGGGCCGCGATCCGACATCAAGGGCATTCTTGAGCACACCGGGGACCGAGCGGTTGTATTCGGGCGTCACGAACAGCACGGCATCGCTTGCGCGGATGCGCTCGCGAAATTCGGTCCAGGCAGCGGGCGGATCGGCATCGAGGTCTTGGTTGTACAGCGCGAGCGCTCCGATCTCGACGATCTGCAGTTTCAGCGAAGCCGGCGCGAGGGCTACGAGCGCGTGGGCGAGTTTCCGGTTGATCGACTGCTGCCGCAAGCTTCCGACCAGCACGGCAACCGAGCATTCCGATTTCATCTTGTTTGCTCCAGCACCAGGTGAATCGCGGCGCTACGCGAGCGCCAATTCCGCCGGATCGATCGGCAGCGTGCGCACGCGCTTGCCGGTCGCCGCGAACATGGCATTGCAGAGGGCGGGCACGACCGGCGGCAATGCCGGCTCGCCGAGCCCGGTCGGCGGATTCTCCGTCAGATCAAGAAGTGCACATCGACGGGCGGGGCGCGGTCGATGCGCAGCAACGGATAGTCGGCGAAATTGCCCTGCACGGCGCGGCCGCGCTCGATCGTGATCGCCTGTCCGAGTGCCGCACTGATGCCGTCGATCGCGGCACCTTGGACCTGGGTTTCGGCGCCCATCGGGTTGATGATCTGACTGCCGATGTCGGCAACCACCCAGACTTTGTCGACGCGAATCTTGGCCGCGCGTATCGACGCTCGCCTGCACGACTTCGGCGAAGTAGCCCAAATGGCTGAAATAAAACGCTGCGCCAAGGCCCGATCGGGGCCGCGGTGCATGCCGGCCCCAGCCCGACGCGCTCGGCAACGCGTTCGAGGACCGCGCGCATGCGCCCGGAATCGAAATCCGGCGTCGGTCCGTTGGGAGCCTTGACGCCCGTATAGACACGCGGCGTGCCGAGCAGGTCGAGGCGAAACTGCACCGCGTCGCGGCCGGCGGCGAACGCGACTTCGTCGAGGAACGACTGAAACGCGAACGCAAGCGCGTTGCTGCCCGGAGCGCGCATCGGGCCGGTCGGAACGCCGAGCGGCATGAGGGTCGCGCCAAGCTCGAGGTGCGGCACAAACCGCGCGGGGAATTCCACCGATTGCAGGCCCGCGCTGTTGGCAAATTTCCCGTCCGCGCCGAACGAAATGAAGTGGTCGCGAAACGCCGTGAGTTTGCCCTCGCGATCCAGTCCTGCCTTGAAGAAGTGAAATCCCGCCGGCCGATAAAAATCGTGGTGCAGGTCGTCCTCGCGATTCCATAGCAGCTTGACCGGTTCGCCCACTTCCCTCGCGATCCACGCAGCCTCGACCATGTAGTCGTTCATGAGCCGCCGGCCGAATCCGCCGCCACAGCGCATCATGTGAATCGTGATATCGGCGTCGGCGAGACCCAAGCGCTTTCGCGACGATCTTGCGCCCGGAGTCAGGATTCTGTGTCGGCGCCCAGATCTCCGCCTTGCCACCCTTGACCAGTGCGCGTGCAGTTCTGCGGCTCGAGTGCGGCGTGCGCGAGGAATGGGTAGCTGTAGGCGGCTTCGACGACCTGGGCCGCGGCGGCAAACGCAGCCTGCGGATCGCCGTCGCGTGCGATCGACATTGCGGGCGCCTGCGGACCGAGGGCTGCAGCTTGTTTTGCGAATCCCGCGCTGTCCTGTGCCGCAGTGGGACCCTCATTCCACTCGACCTCGAGCTTGCGGCGTGCTTTGGAGGCAGCCCACCAATTGTCGGCGACGATCGCAATACCGCTCACGAGGCCGTCGAAGGTTTGGCCGCCGTTGACGATGAACGCGTGACTGACGCCCGCTTCGGCGCGAACCGCATCGAGATTTGCGCGGATGACGGTACCGCCGAACACCGGGCATTTGACGAATACCGCATGGCGCATCCCCGGCAGCTCGACGTCGATCCCGAACAGTGGTTTGCCGGTCACGACCGCCGGACTGTCGACGCCGCGCTGCGGCTTGCCGATGATCCGGAAATCCTTGGGATCCTTCAGGATCACGGTCTTCAAGTCGGGCGTCGCAATGGTCGCGGCCGATGCGGCGAGCGCGCCATAGTCGAGCGATCGCCCGCTCGGCGCGTGATGCACGACGCTGCTGCGGGTCTCGCACTCGGACGCCGGTACCGCCCAGATCTGCGCGGCCGCTGCCACGAGCATCTGACGCGCTGCGGCGCCGACCCGACGCATCGGCTCCCAATTCAATGGGGTCGCGCGGCTGCCGCCGGCAAATTGGCGGCCAAACGTCGCCGGATCGCTGAGCGCCTGATCGATCCGTACCTTGCCCCAATCGGCATCGAGTTCCTCCGCGATCAGCATCGGCAACATCGTCTTGATGCCTTGGCCGATCTCCGGATTCTTCGAAGTGATCGTGATCAGACCGTCGGGGGCAATGCGCACATAGGCGCCGAGCACCACCTCGGCCGCGGCCGGCGCCTCAGGTTGATTGACGGCGCGCGCAATTCCTCTGATCGGCAGTGTAAATTCGAGCAGCAGTCCGCCGCCGAGCGCGGCGCCTGCTTTCAAGAAGGCGCGCCGAGTGGCGCCGTGCTCAGATTTGGAAAAATCAGCGGCCGCATCGACGCGTTTCATGTGTTTGTACCCCGCGTGTCGGCCGATCGGGAGTCCAGCGGCGAGCTTGATCGCGGCGCGGATGCGCATATAGGTCGCGCAGCGACAAATGTTGCCGGTCATCGCGCGGTCGATATCGCCGTCCGACGGCTGCGGGTTCGCGGCCAGCAGCGCGGCCGCCGACATGATCTGGCCTGCTTGGCAGTACCCGCATTGCACGACGTCGACGTCGAGCCAGGCTTCCTGGACCTTTTTGCCGATCGGCGTGTCGCCGACGGCTTCGATCGTGGTCACCTCGGCCGATCCGACGCTTGCAATTGGAATCAGGCAGGATCGCATTGCCGCACCATTCAAATGGACGTACAGGCGCCACAACATCCGGTGCCGCAGCCGAATTTCGTGCCCTTGAGCATGAGCGTATCGCGGAGCACCCACAACAACGGCGTGTCGGCATCGACGTCGATGCGATGAACCGTGCGATTGACCCGGATGGTGTACTTCACCGTATGACCCTCGGTGCGACGCTGAAGGCCCGATTCTACGCGTCCCGAAATCGACGGGCGCGCCGATCGCCGGAGCGTTCGATAGGCGGTCAGCGTCGGCCGCGGGCGAGGTCCGGCGTCAAGATTTGCATTCGACCGGCGATCAGCCCGATGATTCGTCAACTGGAGATTTTGCGTGGGAGCATATATGAAAGTCGACGGCAGCTGCCATTGCGGCCAATTGACGTTCGAGGCCGAAGTCGACCCGCAAGCCGTGAGAATCTGCCACTGCACGGATTGTCAGACGATGACCGGGTCGGCCTACCGCGTGAACGTCGCGGCGCCGGCCGCAACCTTCGTCATGCGGACGGGCCAGCCCAAGATCTACCTGCGAGTCGCCGACAGCGGCAATCCGCGAGCCCATGCGTTCTGCTCCAATTGCGGGACTCAAATCTATTCCGCGGCTCCCAAAGATCCGCCGACTTATGCAGTTCGGGTCGGCACTCTCAAACAGCGCGAGCAGCTGCCGCCGAGCATCCCAAATCTGGTTTCGGTCGGCGCTGCCGTGGGTCACGGACCTCGGCAAGTCCGGCAGATCGAACGCCAGTGAACGCATTGATACGCTAGGCCCGGCTAAGCGTCGCCTGACTCACCCTTGTCGAGCACGATCCCTTGGTTCGCAACCCAAAAGCGATCTCGAATCCAAGCGGCCCGGCGCGCGCACCACCACATCATCGCCATTTGAAATCCAGGCAAAGCTTCCGCCGCCGGAAAAAAGCAGGTGTAGCCCGGCAAATCCTCCGGTCCGTGCATGCCCCAAGCGCCGAGCCGCGGCGCAAACTCGAGATGTTCGAGATCCATCTCGTTGAGGCGGCGGCAAATCTCGGTCGGGTCCTCCGGCGGCGCCGGCAGCGGCAGAAAAATCGTCGCAAGATATCCGGCGCCGGCAATCGGGTGGGGATCGACGTGTTGACTTGCAACAGCGCGGTTTCCGCGCGCGGGTCGATCGACCGCGAAGGGCAATCCCCGCTCATCGGCAATTCCGCCCAGACGGAACTGGCGTCGTGCGCAGCGGCCAATCCCTGACCCTGCAACGCTGCGGCGGCGCTCTTGAGCGACTCTTCGTCGGGCGCTTTTTTCCATTCGCGCGGCATTGCATGGTGCGCACGCTGCTGCTCGAGTACCGCCGCCGAAATGGTCGCCAAGGCCGCGGACCGTCCAATCGGCAATTGGCCGCCGAATGCATTGAGGATGCTCTGGGCGACCAAATGCGCCGCCGGCTCGTTTGCATAGATCGACACTTTTGCAGTCTGGCGCAGTTGCTCCTCGCGCAGTTCATAGGCGCCGTACACCGCCATCCGGTTGAGCCGCTGCACGCCTGACGGATGAAAGGACGGGAGGCCCGTAGGCTCATACTCGGCAGCGATTTCCGCGATTGCAACGACTTGCTGTCCCTCCTGGGCAGCGCCGACGGGCAGCAATCGCAGCGTACTGACGCCTGCGCCCGGGTGTACGAGCCGGTAGCCATGCTCGATCCGCTCGAGCGGATGGCCTGCCAATGCCTTGTGGATGCGCTGTTCAACTTCACTGGTCACGATATTCCTCGGTGTCGGTCTTGATGCGGCGGATCGATCGCGAAACGTTCAATTATAAACGTTCGGCCCCTCGAGTCTCAGGGGCAATGGAGGCGCTCCAGCAGCGCGGTCGCGATGATCGGCAGGCAGAGCGTAATCGCCGCGGCGCCAAAGCAGAGCCGGCGCAGCCGCGGCGCGCCGCTCTTGACCCAGATGCCGATCGCGAGCGCCAGCACGCCCGCCGGCAAATCGAGCAGCCAGCATGCGGCCACTCCCAATCCGATGCCGCCGATTGCGTCGCCGCAAACCGGTGGAAATAGCGTCGACCAGACGACGAAGCCGCCCCAAAGAATCGCGGGCACCGTAATGGCGAGTGCGGTGAATTGTGCGAGCTTCGCAAGCTGCCCGGTGCCGCCTGCGGGCCTCATGCGCTCCAAACTTCAGCAAACAGGCGTGCGAAATTGCGGCCCAAAATCTTCTCGATGCGGCTCGCGGGCCATCCGCGCCGCGACAAATCATCGGCGAGCGTCTTGAATCGCCGCGGATCGTTGTATTCGGGAACCAGCGTGAACACGTCGGCGGTTTCGCCGGGCGCCGCGATGCCGGCCTTGACGCGCTCATCGTGCTGCTTCTTTGCGGCGGCAATGAACGCCTCATTGATGATCGCTCCACCGATCGGCCCATCGGTTCCGAGTCCCACGTGATCCTCGCCGCAGACGTCGACCGCGTGTTCGATGTGGCGGATCAAGTCCTCCGCGTGAGGCTGCCCCGTGAGCCTCAGAAACGGCATGAAATAAATTCCGGCGACGCCACCGCGATCCGCAAGCGCTTTGAGTTCCTTGTCGTAGGTATTGCGCGGCAGATCGACGAGCGCCCGGCAGCCGGTATGGGTGATCGCCATCGGCGCGGTGGATGCCGCAATCCCTTCGGCGATCGTTCGCGGTCCCGCATGGCTCAAGTCGAGCAGGATGTGCAGCCGATTGACCTCCGCGACGAAGTCATGGCCGAGCAGACTCAAGCCGCCGTCGGCGGTTTCCATGCACCCATCGCCCATCAGATTGCGGCGATTGTAGGTCGGCTGACAGATCCGCAGGCCGAGGTCATAAAAGACCTGCAGGCGCTTCAGATCGCCGTCGAGCATCGTGGTGTCCTGACAACCGTAAATCAGTCCCATGCGCTGCGTCGACTTGGCGAGCAGCAGATCCTTGCCGCTCAGGACCTTCACGAAGGCATCGGGATGCGCAACGAGTTCATGCTCGACGCCCGCGATGTTCTCGATCGTCTTCTCGAAGCGGCCGGGGCCGTTGCCGGGAACATTGACGGTCACATTGACCGCGGTGACGCCCGAGCCGCGCGCATCGGCGACGTCTTTGGCCGACAGCGGGGCGTCGTCCGGCACGCTCGGATCCTGGCTGCCTGGTCCGCCGAGCGCGTCGATGACGATCGCGCCGGCATATTGTCGATCGCTGAAACCAACGCCCGGCGCGGCGCGGGCCGCGCGGGATCGACCAAGGCATGCCGCCAACGACAGTGCAATTGCTTCACGGCGGGTCAACATGGTTATCGCATCCGTTGAGTTGATGAAGCTCGCTGCGTCCACATCGCGACGAGCTGATGCTCGACGTTGCCGGCTCTCGCGGCCGCGGCATGGAGCTGCTGCTGGATCCCGATGGCAAGCATCGGCGCGAGTTCGTCGCAATGCAAGCCCTGAGCTTGGGTGTCGTGCTTCATGGCGCATTGTCTTGTGTTGCGCTCGAAGCGACGCGCCGATCAGCGCGGTGTCGTGCAGACCGCTTCGCCCTTGTCGAAGACGATGCGCCAGGTGTTCGGCGCTTCGAGGCGCCAGATCGAGTTGAACCGGCCGACGACCTTGCCGCCGGCCGTGACCGGCCCGGTGCTGAGCGCAAGCGTGCCGGATGAGAGCACCTCGACATGATCGGGCGCCCAGGCAAACGGCGGCGTGCTCGCACCAAATAGCGGCTTCCAAGCGGCCGCGACCTCGGCAGCCCCATGTTTGACGGAATTCTCATCGAAAAAGACGGCTTCTTTCGACAGGTGCGTGACGAATCCGGGGAAGTCGCGATCCGCCATGGTCTTCGCGAATGCCAATTCGGTCGCCCGGACCTGGTCGGCGGCGGCCTGCAACGCCGGCTGAGACCGAGTCATCGCGGGTCCCGCGCCGCCTGCGCATGCGCTGATCGCGAGAGTTGCGGTTGCCAGGATCATCCGATTGCGATGCAGTTGCGGCGTTGGCATGAGAGGCGATCTCCGGGTTCTGTGTGGCCGATGCGGGCATGTTAATATTTTCGCCGCGACCGCAGACTTAAACTTCATTGGAAGCCGTTGATGCCATCAGAACCCACCGACCGTTCACCGGATCCGGCGCCACCATCGAGCTCGGCGCCGGACGGCGAAATTCAGTCGAAAGTTGCCGAAATCAACCAATGGCTCGACTACTTCATCCAAATGTTCGGGCTGCGCGGCAAAGGCGTGGCCTTGATCCTCGGGCTGCTGCTCATCGCCTGGATCAGCGCGGGCATCTACAAGGTGCAGCCCGACGAGCAGGGCATGGTGCTGCGCTTCGGTAGGTGGGTCGAAACCACGAGCCCCGGCCTGCATTACCACTGGCCTTACCCTTTCGAATCCGTTTTGTTGCCGAAGATCACCCAGATCAATCAATTGCAGCTCGGCACGCCGCGCATCTCGCTCTCCAACACCGGCGCCGGCGCGAGCACCGATGACACGTCGCACGAGAGGCAGATGCTGACCGGCGACGAAAACATCGTCGAAGCCGATTGTGCGGTCTCGTGGCGGATCAAGGATGCCGGTAAATTCCTGTTCAAGGTCAAGAATCCCGAAGCCGCGCTCAAGGTCGTCGCGGAAAGCGCGCTGCGCGAGATCATCAGCCGCACGCCGATCCAGGCCGCGATGTCGGATAAGCGTCAGCAAGTCGCCGATCAAACGCGGGATCTTCTGCAGACCTTGCTCGACAAGGCTGACTCCGGGATCCTCGTGACCCAGGTGCAATTGCAGCGCGTCGATCCGCCGAGCGTCGTCATCGACGCGTTCAACGATGTGCAGCGCGCCCGAGCCGACCAAGAGCGGACCCGCAATGAAGCGGAGGCCTACGCCAACGACATCATTCCGCGCGCCCGCGGCGAGGCCTCTCACATCGCGCAGGAATCGGAGGCGTACAAATCGCAGGTAATCAATCTGGCGCAGGGCGACGCGAAGGGTTTTGAACTGATCTACGCGAGCTATGCGAAGGATAAGGACGTGACAGCCTGGCGGCTCTATCTCGAAAGCGTCGACGAGATGCTCCTCAAGGCGACCAGAGTCATCGTCGATACTTCGGGCAAGGGCTTGAGCGGCGTCGTTCCGTATCTGCCGCTCACCGAGAAGACCAAACCGGACGCGGCCAAGGAGCCGATCAAGTGAGCGCAAAACGACGCCTCGCATTCGCCGCCGCGGCGTTTTTTCTGCTCTGGCTGCTGTCGAGCACGCTCTACACCTTGAGCGAGGTGCAGCAAGCCTTGATCGTCCGCCTGGGCGCCCCCGTCGGCGTCGTCGATCGGCCGGGGTTGAAGTTCAAGCTGCCCATGGTCGATTCGGTGATTTACTACGATAGCCGCCTGCTGACATTGGAGCCCGCGGTGGAGCAGGTCATTCTGGGCGATCAAAAACGCATCGAAGTCCAGACCTATACGCGATTTCGCATCGCCAACCCGCTGCTGTTCTACAACGCGGTGCGCACCGTGGATCTCGCCGAGCCGCAACTCGCACAGCTCGTGAGCTCCTCGCTGCGCCGCGAGCTCGGCCAGGTGTCGCTGCCATCTTTGCTGTCGGAGGATCGGTCGCGCGTCGTCGCGATCATCGAAAAGGAGGTTGCCGAGAAGGCCAAGGATGTCGGAATCGAGGTCGTCGAGGTACGCTTCCATCGCGCCGATCTGCCGCTCGAAACGAGCCAGGCGATCTATGACCGAATGACCTCGGAGCGCCAGCGCGAAGCAAAAGAGGTGCGCGCGCAGGGCTTCGAATTCGCGCAGCTGATCCAAGCCAAGGCCGACCGCGAGCGCACCGTGATTCTCTCCGAAGCGCAGCGCCAGGCCAAGATTACGCGAGGCTCCGCCGACGCCGAGGCCAACCAAATCCTCTCGGGCGCGTTCGGCAAGGATCCGCAATTCTACAAGCTGTACCGTTCGCTGCAGACCTACCGGCAGGCCTTGGCCAATTCCGGGCCGATGATCGTGCTGTCGCCGGACGCCGAGTTTCTGCGCTATTTCAAGACCGGCCCAGTCGCCTCGCCGAAACATTGATGGCGGAGGCGGGGCGTAAAAGGTTCGGCTGGCGGTCGCTGCTGCTCACCTTCGGCCCGGGCTTGGTCGTGATGCTGGCCGACACCGAGGTCGGCAGCGTCATCACCGCGGCACAAAGCGGCGCGAAATGGGGCTACCGGCTGCTGCTACTGCAGCTGTTGATCATCCCGCTGCTGTTCGCTGTGCAGGAACTGGCCGCGCGCCTCGCGCTCGGAACGGGCGCGGGTTACAGCGAGCTGATCCGCCAGAACTTTGGCCGCGGCCTGACGGTTGTTTCGATCGCGGCGCTCGCCGTGAGCTGCTTCGGCACCTTGGTCACTCAAATGGTCGGACTGGCCGGCGTCGGCCAACTCTACGGCGTTCCGGTGGCCGCTTCGATCGGCGTGCTGATCGTCGCGATTCTGCTCATGGTGGGACTCGGCGCGTACCGGTCGGTCGAGCGCACGGTCATCGTTTTCGGGCTGTTCGAACTTGGGTTCATCGTGATGGCCTGGCAGTCCCACCCGGACCTCGGGCAACTAGCCGCGGGCCTGCGCGAGCTACCGCTGCAAGACCACGATTATCTGTATTTGCTCGCGGCCAACCTCGGCACCAGCGTGATGCCCTGGGCTATCTTCTATCAGCATTCGGCGCTGATCGACAAAGGGCTCGGGGTCGCCGACCTCAAGATTGCGCGGCTCGACATCTTGATCGGGGCGATATTGTGCCAGACCGTCACTGCCGCGGTGTTGATCGCCGCCGCGGCGACCTTTCGGCAGTTTCACGAGTCCGTTGCGCTCGAAAGCATCCCGCAAATCGCGACGGCCTTCAGTGCCACACTGGGCCCTATCATGGGCCGCCTCATCTTCGTCGCGGGACTCGGGGGCGGCGCGCTGGTCGCCACGATCACGGTGTGCCTGACTGCGGCCTGGGCATTGGGCGAAGTGGCCGGATTCCATCATTCGCTGGAGCATCATCCGCTGCAGGCGCCGTGGTTCTACGGATGCTTCGCGCTGATTCTCGTGGCCGGCGGCGCCTTGGTGGCCTCCGGCATCAACCTCATCAAGCTGTCGATCGCAATGGGCGTCGTCAATGCGCTGCTGCTGCCGGTCGCGCTCGGATTCCTGTACCGCTTGGCGCGCACCAAACTTGCGGAGCCGTTGCGGCTGAAAGGCGCATATGCAGCGGCCGTCGGCGCGATATTCGTTTGTGCGGCCGTTACGGGTGTCTACTCCGCTTTGGCCGGTATCTTCGGATGACCGTCATGCAAGCGTGCCGCCATGGGCCTTGAAAACCTGTTTCACACCGTAAGCCTGACTCTCCAGGTGTTCATCCTCAATCTGCTGTTGAGCGGTGACAACGCGGTCGTCATCGCGCTCGCCTGCCGATCGCAGCCGCCGCTGCTGATGCGCCGCGCGATGTCGATCGGGATCGGCGTGGCGATCGCGCTTCGGATCATGCTGACGACGGTCGCGGGAATGTTGCTGCAGGTTCCGCTGCTGAAGCTCGCGGGCGGCGTCGCACTGACGGTCATCGCGGTCAAATTGACGGTCGCGAAAAGCGGCAGCGCGGAATCCGAAGAGTTCGCGTCCGAGAATCCGCAGGCTCTGTGGCCGATTGTGGGCACGATCATCGCCGCCGACCTCGTCATGAGTGTCGACAATGTCGTGGCGCTCGCCGCCGTTGCCCAAGGCAATCTATTTTTTCTAACTCTCGGCCTCTTGATGTGCGTACCGCTGCTGATTTACGGCAGTGTGTTCGTCACCGCGCTGCTCAAGCGCTATCCGCTGCTGATCCGCGGCGGCGGCGCGATGCTCGGCTGGATCGCCGGCGATATTGCGATCTCCGATCCGATGATTGCGGGCTGGGTCAATCAGCAATCGCCGGCCTTGACGATCGTGGTACCGATCCTGGTCGTCGTGTTCGTGCTGTTCGAGAGCCGAATCATGGAGGGAGCTCAGGCTCGCGCGCAGGCGCTGCGTCCGGTCGCCAAAAGAGCCAAGCCGCCGCGTGCCGAGCCGACGCCGATGGTCGTCGATCGAACGGCGGCCGCGAAGTTCGGCGCCGCAGCCGAAAATGCCGTGCCGGCCGAAACCCCCACCTCGGCCGAACAGGTGACGCCGGCTGATGTCGCGGTGCCGACTGACATTGCGGTGCCGACTGAGGCGCCGGCGGACAAAGGCACCACGCTCACGTTGTGGATCATCGTGATCATCGTGCTGACGCTGCTGCTGCTGCTGTTCTCATTCATGTCGCTCGATTTCTCGTCGACGACACCTGCGATGCAGTTCACGCGTCCTACCGGCAGCTAGGCGAGCCTCCCGGCGGCGCGGCGTTCAGCGGGTCCCGCAACAGCCGCGCGCGTCCTGCACCGGCGGGCACTTGACCGATCCGTACGAACAGAACACGCAGCAATCGCCCGGCTTCGGGCGCAGCAGCACGTGGCATCCCGCGCACTCGTGAAAATAGATACACGCGTCGGTCGGCATCGTTTCGAGCGTCGCGGTGCCGCACAGCGGGCAGGTCAGCACCGATTCCATGATCACGCATGGCGTCCGCGCGGGAAATCACGGCTTGGCGGGCCGCCGCGCCTGCCAGCCGCCTCCGAGCGACGAATACAGATGGACGAACGCGCTGAGGTCGCTTGCATAGGCCTGTGCGAGAGCGAGTTCCGCGGTAAATAGATCCCGATCGGCTTGGATCACGTCGAAGTACGAGGCATAGCCCATCCGGTAGCGCGCCAGCGCGATCTCGCGCGCGCGGCGCAGCGCCTCGACCTGGGTCACTTGCTCGCGCTCCTGCTCCCCGTATTTTTGGTAGGCGACGAGCGCATCCGCGACGTCTTGGAACGCACCCTGCACGGTCTGCTGGTATTGATATAGCGCTTCGCGCTTGCGCGCGTCGGCGAGTTCGACTTGATAGATATTCGACTGCACGTTGATGAGCGGCTGGATCAGGCCGACACCAACGCCCCATTCCGCAGCCGGCGCCGTAAACAGGTGATTCAGCGGAACCGACAGCGAGCCGCCGCTGGCGGTCAGCGAGATGTTCGGAAACAGCGCCGCCTTTGCGACGCCGACTGCAGCGTTTGCCGACACCAGCGCCTGTTCGGCCTGCGCGATGTCCGGTCGGCGCTCCAACAGGCTCGCGGGCAGGCCGGACGGGGGTCGCGGCGGCGCTTCCGGCACGGCTTCGCCGTAGTGCGCGCGGGCAATCGGGCCGGGATTGCTGCCGAGCAAGGTGCTGATTTGGTCCTCGGTCTGCGCGATCTGGCGCTCGAGATCCGGCAGCGTCGCGCGCGCCGCTGCGAGCTGCGCCTCGGCAGTTGCCGCGTCGAGTCCGGTCGCGTAGCCGCGGTCGTGCTGGGCGTGCGTCAGTTCCAGGAATTTCTCGCGCGTGACGACGGTGCGCTTCGTGATTTCGAGCTCGGCGTCGAGCGCAATCAGCTGGAAATACGCATTGGCGACCGTGGCGACGAGCGTCACGCTGACCGCGCGCGCCGCAAATTGCGAGGCGAGCAGATTGGCGCGTGCCGCCTCGTTCGCGCGACGCAGCTGCCCCCAAAGGTCGAGCTGATAGGAGGCGAGGATTTGAACCTGATCCTCGCTGTAGATTCTGTGCGCGCCGGGTGTGAGCGCGTAGTCCGACGTCTGGTTGCGCACGACACCCGCGTCGGCCGACACCTGCGGCAGATAACTCAAGCGCGCCGAGCCGAGCTGCGCGCGCGCCTCGTCGATCCGTGCGACCGCGATCTTGACGTCATAATTATGTTGGAGTGCGGTCGACAACAGCGCCTGCAAGTCGGGGTCGGGATAGACGGCCCACCAATCGCTGTCGCCGAAGGACGTCGCATCCGCGCCGGCGCCCGATGCGTCGGCGGGCGCGGGAACATCGCGAAACTGCGCCGGCACATCAAGCGTCGGCCGGTGGTAATCCGGCCCGAGCGCGCAGCCGGCAAGTAGCGCGGCGGCGCATGCGCACGGGCCCAAGCGGCGCTTCATGCCTCGGGCTCCGAATGCGGCCCGGTCACGCGATCCACGAGACCCTGCAGCACGACGTAAAACACCGGGACGATGAAAATGCCGATCATGGTCGCGGCGAGCATTCCGAACACGACCGTCGTGCCGAGCACTTGGCGCGACGTGGCGCCGGCGCCGGTCGCGATCGCGAGCGGCACCGCGCCCAGGATGAACGCGAACGAGGTCATCAAAATCGGCCGCAGACGCAGCCGCGAGCCCTCGATCGCCGCCTCGATTAGCGGCATGCCGCGCTGATGCGAAAGGCGTGCGAACTCCACGATTAGAATCGCGTTCTTGGCGGCAAGCCCGATCAGCATCACGAGTCCGACTTGCGCGTAAATGTCGTTGGCCATGCTGCGCATCGAGAGTCCCAAAAACGCGCCGAATACCGCGAACGGGATGCAAAGGATGACCGCGAACGGCACGATCCAGCTCTCGTACTGGGCCGCAAGCACGAGGAACACGAATACGAGCGCCATCGCGAAGACGTAGGGCGCCTGGCTGCCGGCGCGCTTTTGTTGAAATACCGATCCGGTCCAATAGTAGGTCAGATTGCTCGGCAGCGCCTTGGCCAGCGACTCCATCGCGTTGATCGCGTCGCCCTGGCTGTAGCCGGGCGCCGGCGAACCGTTGATGGTGACCGCCCGAAACACGTTGTAGCGCTCGATGTAGGCCGGGCCGCGCACGGGCTTGATCGTCACGAGCGAGGACAGCGGCACCATGTCGCCGGCCTGCGTGCGCACGTAAAGCGTGTTGACGGCCTCGGGCAGCGTGCGCGCCGCCGGTTCGGCTTCGGCGGTCACGCGGAATGTGCGCCCGAAAAGATTGAAATCGTTGATGTAGTTGCCGCCGAGGTAGGTCTGCAGCGCGCCGAAGATGTCGGAAATCGGAATGCCGAGCTCGCGCGCGCGATCGCGATCGACGACATACTCGATTTCCGGTACGTGACTGTTGAACTGCGTCGAGACGCGGGCGATCTCCTTGCGCTTGCTGGCCTGCGCGAGGAAATCGTCGATCTCGGCCGAAAAGTTCTCGAGGCTGCCTCCCGAGGTGTCGGCCAGCATGAATTCGAATCCGCCCGCCTGGCCGATGCCGGGAATCGCGGGCGGCGCGACGAGCACGATGTTGGCCTCCTTGAGGGACCCAAGCAGCTTGTAGAGCCGTTCGATCATGCCCTGAGCCGAACTCTGGCGGCCCGGGCGCTGCGACCAAGGCTTCAGCGGGATGAAACCCGATCCGGTGTAAGGTGTATTGACTTGAGCGAGCAAGTTGAGGCCGGTGATCGCGAGCATGCTCTCGACTTCTGGCTGCTTTTGAACGACGGCGCGGATCTGCTCGAGCACCCGCTCGGTGCGCTGCAAGGACGCGCCGGGCGGCAGCTGCGCGACCATCAACAAATAGCCCTGGTCATCCTCGGGAAGAAAACCGCCCGGTCGTTGCCACATGAGGAACACGAGCGCGACGATTATCGCGCCGAACACACCGAGCGAGATCGCCGATCGGCGTATCGCGCGGCGCACGGTGCCGGTGTAACTTTTCGTGGCTCTCGCGAACACGCGATTGAACGCCGCAAAGCCGCGGCCGAGCAAGCCGGCGGGCTCGGTCTCCGACCGCGGCTTCAGCAGCAGCGCACACAGCGCCGGCGTGAAGGTCAGCGCGATCAGCGCCGAGATCAGCACCGAGACCGACAGCGTGAGAGCAAATTGCTTGTAGAACTGACCGGTCAATCCGCCGAGAAAAGCCACGGGCACGAAAACCGCGGTGAGCACCAGCGCGATCGCGATGACCGGACTCGCGACGTCCGCCATCGCGGCACGCGTTGCGCTACGGCGCGTCGAGTCCCTTTTCCTCCATCTTTTCGGTGACGGCTTCGACGACGACGATGGCATCGTCGACGACCAGTCCGATCGCGAGCACCAGCGCAAACAGCGTCAGCGTGTTGATCGAGAACCCGAGCGCGACGAAGATCGTGAAGGTTCCTAGCAGCGACACCGGGACCGCGAGCATCGGGATCAGCGTCGCCCGCCAGCTCTCGAGAAACAGGAACACGACAAGCAACACCAATGCCGCGGCGATGAACAGGGTGATCTCGACTTCGCGGATCGATTCGCGCACGAATTCCGAGGTATCGAGCGGAATCAGGTAATGAATGCCCGGCGGAAAACGCTGCGACAGCTGCTCGAGCGTGGCGCGCACGCGCTTGCTGACCTCGAGCGCGTTCGCGTCCGGCAGCTGATAGACGCCGAGCAAGGCCACCGGCTGGCCGTCGAGGCGGCTCGAGCGACTGTAGTCGGTTGCCGCGAGGTCGACGCGCGCGACGTCGCGCAGGCGCACGATCGATCCATTCGCGCCGGTGCGAAGCACGACATTCTCGAACTCTTCGATATTTCTGAGGCGGCCGTGCACGGTGACCGTATAGGTCATTTGCTGCCCGGGGGGCGAGGGCTCCGCGCCGACGATGCCGGCCGGAGCGACCACGTTCTGCTCGTTGATCGCATTGCTGATGTCGCCGGTCGTGACGCCGAGGCGCGACATCTTGCCGGGGTCGAGCCAGATTCGCATGCCGTAGTCGCGGGCGCCGAACTGGATGACCTGGCCGACGCCTGGCACGCGCGCGAGCGAGTCGTAGACCTGCAGCGTCGCGAAGTTGCTGAGGAACAAATAGTCGTAGCGCGGATCGGACGCCGCGATCGCGACGAAGATCAAGGGCTGAGGTTGGCGTTTGGTGATCGATACGCCTTGCCGCAGCACGTCGGGCGGCAGCTGCCGCTGAGCGATCGCGACCTGGTTTTGCACGTCGACTGCGGCGATGTCCTGGGCGGTGCCGACCTCGAAGGTGACATTGAGCGTGTAGGATCCGTCGTTGGAGCTGCGCGAGTCCATGTAGATCATGTTCGGCACGCCGTTGACCTGGGTCTCGATCGGAGCGGCGACCGACTGCTCGATCGTCGAGGCGTCCGCACCCGGAAAGGTCGCCGCCACGACGACCGATGGCGGCGTGATCTGTGGAAAGCGCGCGACCGGCAGCAGCAGAAATGCGATCGCGCCGGCGAGCGTGATCACGATGGCGAGCACGGTCGCGAAGATCGGCCGATCGATGAAGAAATTGCTCACGGCGCTTGCGACCGAGCGGCGGAGGAGCGCCGCGGGGGCGGCGGCGGCAATCGGCTCCGCCCGGACCGACATGCCGATCTTTGAGCTTCTGGGTGCCGTCGACGATCACGACGTCGCCGGGCGCGAGGCCTTCCTCGACGACCCAGTCGCTGCCTTGCTGCTGGCCCATTTTGACGTCGCGCTGCTGGGCCTTGCTCGCGCTGTCGACGATCCAGACGTAGTTTTTGTCCTGCAGTATCTGCACCGCGCGCTGCGGAACCAGCAGCGCGTTCGGGCGCTCGCGCGTCGCGACGACCACGCGGACGTACTGCCCGGTATGCAGGAATTGCTTCGGATTCGGCACCGTGAGGCGCAGCGCGAGGGTGTCGGTGCGCAAATCGACGGCGGCATCGACGAAGTTCATCTTTGCCGGCAATTCGTACTCGCTGCCGTCGGCGAGCAGAATGCGGAAATCGCGCTGACTGGGATTGTGCTGATCGAGCGGTCGGCCGAGTTCGCGCTGGACCTGCAGCAGGCGCTGCTCGCCGACGCTGAAATTCGCGTACATCGGATCGGTTTGGTAGACGGTCGTCAGCAGCGTCGTGTAGGCGGTCACGACGCCACCGAGGCGTATCAACGCCCGGCTCATGACACCGTCGATCGGCGAACGAACCTTCGTGTACCCGAGGTTCAGCGTGGCGGTCGTCACCGCCGCCTCGGCGGCCTTTACCTGGGCATGCGCCGAGTCATTGGCCGCGACCGCGGCGTCGAGCTCTCGTTGGCTGAGCGCGTCGATTTCCGTGAGCGGGCGCGCCCGCGCGAGATCGCGGACCGCTTGCGCCTCGGCTGCGTGCGCCTGCGCGAGCAGCGCTTGCGCCTGGGCGAGCGCCGCAGCGTAGGGCTGCGGATCGATCTCGAACAGGGTTTGCCCGCGCTTGACCGGCGAGCCTTCGAGTGCCACCTGGCGCGCGAGGATTCCGCCGACTTGCGGTCGAATCTCGACGGTATTCGCCGCCTCGAGTTGCGCGGGGTATTCCTGCGTCAGCGAGGTCGGCTGCGGCCGCATCGTCAGCGTCGCGACGGGCTGCGGCGCCGGCGGTCCGGCCGCTTTGCCGCCACAGGCGGCGGCCGCCGCGAAACCCGCGATCAACAGGAGCCGCGAGACTGTTTCTGGCCATCGTGCAGCGGGACCTGAAGATCGATGCGGCACGGGCGTGGCGCGCGCGGTGAGGGCTTCAGTGTCGAGGCTGCGCATGGTGGACCGGAGTGAAAACCGTGGGATCCCAAGCATATCGCGCCCGTCGGCGGAAGGTAATCACCGGACCGCTGCTTGGCCATCGGGCCTAGGTTCGCACGCGAACTTGCCGAGGACAGCCGGTACGAGTTCTCGGTTATAGTGCCCGCGACTCATCACCTGGAGGAGTGGCGTTCGATGTGTGGACCCGTGCGCAATCTCGTGATGCTGGCGACTCTCGGCGCCATCGGTGCGCTCGGCACGCGGGCTGCCGCGGCCGCCGACACCGCGACGGACGCCAAGATCGTGCGTGGCCGTCAAATCGCCTCGCAGGTCTGCTCGGCCTGCCACGTCGTCGCGGCCGACCAAAAATCCTTGCCGATGCTGGTTCCGCCGGCCGCGCCGTTTCTCGAGATTGCCAATCGGCCGGACGCGACGCCCGCATCGCTGCGCCGTTTCGTCGCCACCACGCATTGGGACGAGAAATCACTGCCCTTGAAGATGCCCAACCCGTCATTGACCGATGCACAGATCGGTGACGTCGTGAGCTACCTGCTCAGCCTGCGCAGCGCCGACCCTCACTGACGGGCGCGCCGCCCTCCGCGGGGCGCCTTTTTTCCCCAAAATTGAGCGGTCGGGCGGTCAAGGCGCCCGATTTACGGCCGATATCCAGGCAAGCCACCGCCCGGATCACTGATGTCGACGCAGCATAGTCCCGCAGCCCGATTGCTCGGATCCCGGATCCGGCTCACGTATGTCGGCGTATTCTGCCTGCTCGTCGCTGCGGCCGGATGCTGGAGCTTCGGTGTCGATCGTTATCTCGAGCGCGACGCCGTGCACGGCGAAATGGTCAGCATCGCCGGCCGGCTGAGGGGCCAGTCCACGGAAGTTTTGTACGCCGCCTTCGTTCATCGGCTTGCACCGCAGATCGAACCCGCCGGAAATCTCGATACGACGATTGTCCGTTGGATCGACCAGCATGCGAAGGTGCAGGCAGTGCTCGGGCAGGTCTGCGTCTCGGATGCGGACCCGCTGTGCCGCCGCTTTCAGGGCGTCGAAAGCCGCATGCGGCAGATCGCCCGGGAAGCCTATGCGGTGGGGCGAGCCGGCAACGGCGAGCGGCTGACGGATCTGCAGCGCTTGGAGTCATTGCAGGCCGAGTACCTGGTCGCGGCAAAGGAATTCGTCGCCGCGCTCGCGGTGCGGTTCGCCGCCGAGGGAAGTTCGCAGCAACAGACCTTGCAGCTGTGGATGATCGGCGCCGTGGCCTTGATCCTGCTAATCATCGTTGCCGGAATCGAACCCGGCACGCGTTATCTGCAAAGAGAGCGCTCTGCGATCGATCGATCGGGCGAACAGAGCCGCCGCCTCGCGACAGTCGTGCAGCACGCCAGCAGCCCGGTCATCATCACGGATCCGTTTGGGCGCATCGAATGGGTCAACGACGGCTTTACGCGCCTCACCGAATTCGAGCGCGAGGCGATCGTCGGCAAGAACTACGAATACCTGCTGTTCGGCGACGACGCCGACTCGGCGGCACACAAATCCCTCGCCGAGGCGCTGCACAACGGCAGCAATTTCCAATTGGAACTCGTGACGAGGACCGCGAGCCAGCGCCAATACTGCTGCGAAATCGATTTGCAGCCGATCCGTAGCGCGCATGGCGATATCTCCTCGTTCATCGCGATTCACACCGACGTCACGGAGCGCAAGCGCCAGCAGGATGCACGCCAGGAGATTCTCGATCGCTTGCAAAAGCTCGCCTCGCAGTTGCCCGGCGTCGTCTACCAGTTTCAGATGTGTCCGGACGGCAGCTCATGCTTTCCCTATGCGAGCGAGCGAATTTGGGACATCTACCGCGTGACGCCGGAGGAGGTTCGCGAGGATGCATCGGCGGTGTTCGCGGTGCTGCATCCCGATGATCTCGAGCGGGTCGCCGCGTCGATCCACGAATCCGCGAGCACGCTCGCCTCGTGGGTCGATGAATATCGAGTGCGCTTTCCGGACGGATCGGTCGAATGGCTGTTCGGCCATGCGACTCCGGAACGCCTCGCCGACGGCGGCACGCTGTGGCACGGCTTCATCACCAACGTGTCGGAGCAGCACCGCGCGGCGGCGGCGATGTCGGAAGCGGAAGAGCGATTCCGCGGCGC
Organism: uncultured Gammaproteobacteria bacterium; assembly: GCA_963782845.1. Classification (GTDB taxonomy): domain Bacteria; phylum Pseudomonadota; class Gammaproteobacteria; order Steroidobacterales; family Steroidobacteraceae; genus Bog-1198. The sequence goes on from CAWALM010000015.1 coordinate 84,089, forward strand.
GTTCGAATCGGCCGCGCAAGGCATGGCGCTCGTAGCCTCCGACGGAGCCTGGATGCGGGTCAACAATGCATTGTGCTCGATCCTCGGCTACCAGCAGCATGAACTGCTCGGCCGGTCTGTGGCCGCCTTCAGCCATCTCGAAGACCGCGGTGTCGCGGACGGCCAGGCGGCCCGCTTGGCGGCGGGGGAAATCGGGTCTTATCAGCTCGAGCGGCGCTTCATCCACAAGGCCGGCCATCCGGTGTGGGTCCTGCAGTGCGTATCGCTGGTGCGCGATGCCTCCGGTGCCCCGCTGCACTACGTCGTTCAGGTGCTCGACATCGGCGTCCAGAAGGAGGCCGCCAGAATTCAGGCGGAAGCCGAGCGTGCGCTCAAAGAATCCGCGCAGATCGCCGAGGAGGGCAATCGCGCGAAAAGCGAATTCCTCGCGAATATGAGCCACGAGATTCGCACGCCGCTCAACGGCATCATCGGCATGACGGGGCTGCTGCTCGATTCGCGGCTCTCGCCCGAGCAGCAGGAATACGCCGAGATCGTCCGCTCGAGCGGCGAGTCCCTGCTCGTGATCATCAACGACATCTTGGACTTCTCGAAGATCGAAGCGGGCCGCCTGGAACTCGAGTCGGTAGATTTCTCGCTCGGGAAGATACTCGAAGGCTGTGCCGACGCAGTGTCGCTGCGCGCCGGCGAGAAGAGCATCGAACTGGTCGTCGATATCGACCCCGCCGGTCCCGATGCGCTGCGCGGAGATCCGACGCGGCTGCGGCAGATCGTGCTCAATCTGCTGTCGAACGCCGTCAAGTTCACCGAACGCGGAGAAGTCATCCTGAGCTGCCGAACCTCGACCGGCGCCGATGGGCGCATCAGCGCCGAGATCAAAGTCTCGGATACCGGCGTCGGGATGACCGACAAACAGGCGGAACGGCTGTTCCAGCCGTTCGTGCAGGCGGATGCCTCGACCACGCGGCGCTACGGCGGCACCGGACTCGGACTTTCCATCAGCAAGCAGCTCGTCGAGATCATGGGCGGGACCATCGGGGTGGCGAGTCGCCACCGAATCGGCTCGTGCTTCACGGTAAATCTCGACTTCGACGCGGCGCTGTCGCCGAGCTCGTTGAAGGCGCACATCGATCTGCGCGGCTTGCACGCACTGCTCGTCGACGACCACCCGGTCAATTTGCGCGTGACCGCCGGCCAGTTGACGCCGGCTGGTTGCCGGGTGTCGAGTGCCGCCAACGCGGTTGCGGCACTCGAGCGCTGGAGCGCGCTCAGCGCAGCCGGCGACCGTCCCGACATATTGATACTCGACCAGAACCTTCCCGATCACCCTGGGTCCTGGATCGCCGATCAGATTCGCAGCCGGTCCGCGGGCGAGGGGCTGCCAGTGATCTACTTGGGCTCGACCGGCAGCCTCGGCGAGGCGCTCCCCGGGGCCTTGAGCCGCGTGATGACGAAGCCCGCGAAGCGTCAGTTGCTGCTGCAAACGATGTCCAATTTGGTCGCGATTGCGAGAACCGCCAGCGCCCGCCCATCGGACGGTGCGCGTGCCCAGCCGGCTCCGACGCCTGCCAGCGCCATCTGCTTGAGCAAGCGCGTGCTACTGGTCGAGGACAATGCGGTCAACCAAAAGCTTGCCGTGCGCCTGCTCGAGCGTTTGGGAATGCGGGTCACGGTGGCCGGTAACGGACTCGTGGCCATCGAACAACTGCAGCGCGGCGCGTTCGACGCGGTGCTCATGGACTGCCAAATGCCGGTCATGGACGGTTACGAGGCAACCGCACAGATCCGCGCAGGCTATGCGGGTGAAGCGAGCCGCCGTATTCCGATCATTGCGATGACCGCGAACGCGCTGACCGGCGATCGGGACCGCTGCCTCATCGCCGGAATGGACGAGTACGTCTCGAAGCCGATTGCGCCCGATCTCTTGCAGTCGGTGCTCGAGCGCATGTTGAGGCAGGAAGCGCAGCTGCAACCGTCCTTGCCTGAGTCGGCCGCTGCCGACGCGGGCTCGCCGGCAGCACCGGTTTGGGATGTCGAGCACCTGGCGGAATTGATCGGCGATGATCCGGCATTTCTCAGCGAACTGATCGCGGTGTTCATCGAGACCATGACCAAACAAATTCAATTGCTCGCGACGGCGCAGCCCGACGCGGTCACGTCGATTGCACACGCGATCAAGGGGGCCGCCGCGAATTTCCATGCCCATCGCCTCGCCGCCTGCGCCAACGCAGTCGAGACGGGCGCACGCAACGGCGCGATCGGTCCTGCGGATCTCGCTGGGTTGACGGCGATTTGGCGTGAAACGCAGGAAGTCGTGCGCCACTATGCCGCGAGCATGACCGCCAGGCAGGCCGGCTAGAATCTCGAAGGCGCCATTTCGCGCCGTGGGCGCCGCGGCCGCGCGAGGCGCCAGAGGCCGATCAGCAAGCTCTCGATGAGGATCGCGAGGCACGCGCCGAGCGAGACGCCGTAGACGATCGCCGTCGGATTGAGCGGTACCGTGTACGTGTAGGCGCTACGCGTTTCGTCGAGGATCTCGCGATTCGAACTGAAGATCACGTGGACGACCTGCTTGATGAGGGGACCCTGCATTGCCGCGAGTTCGGCGTTCAGGGCAAGCAGGCGGTCGTACATCTCGCGTATGACTTTGGCCTCGACTTGGAATACCTGATCCGCGCTCGCGGCATGATGGGCGATGAGCGCCGGCACGCTGGCGCCGAAATAGCGGTCGGCGGTCTCCTGAAAGCCCTTGAAATTGGCCGCAACCTCGATCTGATGGGCGCTCACGCGCTTCGCGTATTGATCGACGAAACTCGGGACCTGGACTCCTATGAGCAGGCCGATGGCGAATATGATCAATCGCAAGTAGCCCGCAAGCATGGCACTGCCTATTCCGGGTCAATCGGACCCGAACGCAGTGTGCCTGTTCGGCAGAATGGGGTCAAAGCGATTCCACGCCGCGATCCAGAGCGGGTGGGATCAGTCCGAGTCGAAGTCATATGCTTTCTTGTAGTCACGGTACCAGTCTTGCGTCTGTCGATCGGCCGGCAGGTGCTCGGCGAGAAATTTGAGTTCCGCGAGCATTTTGTCGGCTTGCGAAGAGTTCAGGTAGAGGTCCATGAGGCGCCATCGGTACGACAACTCGTCGGGCGCCAGCGCCGAGGCTTGCTCGTATGACGCAATCGACTTCGAAATCCAGTTCGACTCGAATAGGTAGAGATCGCCGAGGGCGGCGTAGTTGGCGGCGCTCTGCGGCGCATCGCGAATCCTGCCCTCGAGCGCCTGGATTTCGGCATCGAGCGAATAGGGATACGGCGTCAGTGCAGGGGTGCCGGCGTGCTCGCCGTAAATCGTGCGCTCCATATGGGGTAGCTTCAGATCGCGCAATTGGCCAAGAAACGGATTGTCGGCATATTTCACGAAGAAATTGACGTCATCCTCGTAGCGGTGGAAATAGGTCCACGCCTTCGCCTCGTCGACGTACCACAATTTGTCGGTTCCGCGGCGCAGCACGAGCGGCAGATTCGAGTGATCGGGTTGCGCAACGGCAAGCGCCAAATCGCCCGCAAACAGGAGGCGATAAGGAGCGGCGTTGCTGAAGAACTCGGCGATCCGTTGCTGCTGCGCTTCATCGCGCGGGACCACCGCGCGAAACAGCCGACTGCCCTCGGTCAACATCGGCAGTCGCGGATCGCCGATGCCCGCAGCAAGAGACGCAAGGTAGCGCTGCGCCGAGACATCAGCGTCGGTGGACGGCAGGAACTCGCTCCACTGCGCCGACGGCAGCCGGCGAATCGCGCCCTCGACGTCCGCGAGCGTCTTGCCGTATCCATGCACGAGCGCTCCGCCGCCGCCCGACAGGAAATCCCCACTGACCCAGGCGGGACGCGCCTGCGGGCCGTGCGGCGCGCCGGCGCCGCGCAGATTGGTCGTGATGATGAGTTCGGAAATGAAATCCTGCGGCACCTCCGACAGCATGTAGGTCTTTGCCGCCTCCTCGAGGCGGCGGCAATAGAGGTCCGGAATCTCGCCCTCGAGCGCGTAGGAAACCTCGATCTTCAGAAGATTTTCCTTGACGGTGTACAGATAGAGGATGCCGCGGCCGCCGCGCCGTGCTCCGATGCCGAGCTTGGTGAAGAGTTCGCTCGCGGCCTCGTCGACGCTCGTCGACGGCGGCAGGGACGCGAGCAGAACGAGCGCATTTTCGATGCCGGATTTCTTCTCCGCGAGCTTGAGGCTCATCCGGAATGCGAGGTCGTAGTCGTGCTGGCCGGTCTCGTTGATGAGCACGTAGGTCGGGCGACGCGGCCGCGCTTCGTGCCGCCAGACGAGGAGGGCGACGCCGAGCGCGAGCAGGCCGAGCGCCGCGATGCCGAGCGCGCGCCGACGGTCAATAATTGCCGAAGACATCGCTTTTGACGGCATCGGCCGCGTAATTGGCGAGGAACGGTTCCGTGGTGCCGGGGTTCAGGCCATAGACCGACCGGTCGCGACCCTCGTTCTTGAGCACGACGACAGGCGTATCGCGCGGACCAAACAGGCGAAATATTCCGGCGGCCCGCTGCTGCGGGTCATTCAAGACGACCGAGGGCGCCTCGCCTTCGGCGGGAGAATAGAGTCCGAGCACCATGCGATTGCGTCCCGCGCGGTCGAAGAAAAACAGCGCGGGCCCGCCGTCAATCGACAGCGCGAGTTCAGCGCGCAGCTTGCCGCCCGAATCGACGAGCTGAATCCTACTGGCGGACACGACCGCTTGCGAGCGCGCGGCAGCGGCCGTCGCCGGCGGCGCAGGTGGGCCGCCTCGACCGAAGTGCATCAGCGCGAGCGCTGCGAGCAGTCCACCCGCCAGTCCGCCGATCATTCCGGCAAGAAACGATTTTGTCATCATCGATGTTCCGTCCGCCGGATCGAAGCCTCGGCGATACCGGCATCTTACCCGCCTGCGGCCCCGATGCTCCCCGGGGCGGTATTTTGTGACCCGTATCCCGCTTCAAAAGCGGGTTCGCAGCTACCGTAAGCTCATCGCAAGGTCGGTATAGGCTAGGGCGAATTCCGTGATTGACTACCACACGATTGCGCATTCTGTCACCGCGTCATTGCTCGCAGCGGCGGCTCGCGCGATCGGATTCGTGATCGGCGGCACCGCGATTCTGCTGATGATGACACTGTGGCTCGCGGTGCTCTGGTGCTGCCGATTGTTCGATCGCGATCCGCGCGCGGCTCGGCAAGCGCCGCTCGCCGGCTGACGCGCATCCCGCCTCCTACCGCCGCGCCCATCGCGGCGGGCGTGCGACCATAGAATGGCCGCTGCGCAGCAATCATGCGCCGCTTTACAAGCACGGGAAATTCGGCCGATGATGAGCCGGTGCCGACGCGCTGCCGCGATCGGCGGGGACTGAAAGCCACCAGGAGACCACCTATGCTTGCCGCATCACGCGTCATGTTGCTTGCTCTTGCGATCGCCGCGGGTCCGGCATTTGGACATGCAAGATTGGTGTCGTCTTCTCCGGCGCCGAACGCGACGCTGTCCGAAGCGCCCAAGACCCTGACATTGAACTTCAGTGAAGCCGCGCAGCTCGGGGTCCTGAAACTCACGAAGGCCGGCAAGGACGTTCCGGTGAGTTTCGACCGCGGTGCGAAGGCGGCCTCTAGCATGGCGATCCCGCTGCCGGTGTTGGATGCCGGCACTTACGAAGTCGAATGGACCGCATTGGCCGCCGATGATGGGCATGTGACCAAAGGCCGCTTCTCGTTCACGGTCGCCGCGGCGCCGCCGCCCGCTAGGTAGCTGCGCGCGGTGGAGCTGAGCGCCTGGGATGTCGCGGGCGTCATCGTCAAGGCGGTCACGTATGCGGCGACGTTCGGCGCTGCAGGCGGTGCATTCTTCCTTGCGTACAGCGATCCGCTGCTGACCGAGCCCGAGCGCCGGAAAACGCGCCGGACCATCGCATGGATGATCGCGGCGTCGGTGTTGAGCAGCCTGCTGCGCATCCCGTTGACCGCGGCCTCGATGGGCGACGGATTTGCGGGGATCGCGGATCCCGATCTAAATGCGATGATTTGGGCGGGCGGCGAGGGGCGCGCAACCACGGTGCGCGTGATTGCATTGATCGTCGAGGGCGCGGCGCTCCGCTGGCTGCGCGTGCCGGCACCGGCCGCGAGTCTCGCGGCGGCGTTCGCCGCGACCTCGTTTGCCTGGATCGGGCACCCGCACGCCGTGCGGCTCCACGCGATTGCGGAGTTGATCGCGGGCGTGCACCTGCTCGCGATCGCGTTTTGGCTCGGGGCCTTGTTGCCGCTGCTTGCGGTGACGCGCAATCCGGACCCGGGGCGAATCGCGCGCGCGGCGCAGCGCTTCGGGGCCGCCGCGGTCCCCGTCGTTGCAACTCTGGCGGCCGCGGGCGCGGCTTTGGCGTGGCTGCTGCTCGGATCCGGCTCGCAGCTGTGGACGAGTCCCTACGGGCAAGCGCTCGCGCTCAAGATCGGGCTCGTCGTCGGTTTGTTGGCGGCCGCAGCCCTCAACAAGCTGCGCTGGACGCCGCGGCTCGCCGCCGGTGATCTACGCGCGGCAGAGAGTCTGCGGCGATCAATTTGGATCGAGATCTGTCTCGGCGGCGCGATTCTCTCGACGACCGCGACGCTCACGACGCTACTGAGTCCCGCAAAGCTCTGATCCGCATCCGCCGGTCTCAACCGCGCGCCGACAACTCGACGCCGCGCAGCCGCAATGCATTGCCGATCACCGAGACCGAACTCAAGCTCATCGCCGCGGCCGCAATCATCGGCGACAGCAACAAGCCGAACACGGGATATAAGACGCCGGCCGCGATCGGAATGCCGAGCGCGTTGTAGACGATTGCCAGGCCGAGGTTTTGCCGAATGTTTTGCATCGTCGCGCGGCTCAGGGCGCGCGCTCGGACGATTCCGTCGAGGTCGCCCTTGACCAGCGTGATCCCTGCGCTTTCGATCGCGACGTCGGTTCCGGTTCCCATCGCAATTCCGACGTCGGCGGATGCAAGGGCCGGCGCGTCGTTGATGCCGTCTCCGGCCATCGCGACGACTGCGCCCGCCGCCTTGAGCCGATTGACGATCTCGGCCTTGTGCGCCGGGGACGCGCCCGCGTGGACTTCGGTGATGCCGAGGATCTTGGCGATCGCCTCGGCGGTCCGGCGGTTATCGCCGGTGACCATGACGATCTTGAGTCCCGCGGCGCGCAGCGCCTGCAAAGCGGCCGCCGCACTCGGCTTGACGGGATCGGCGATCGATAAGACCCCCAGCAGCGCCCCCGCGCGCGCGACGAATACGACGGTTTCCGCCGCGTCGCGCAGACGGAGCGCGTCGGCGGCCGCGGCGCCCACGTCGACGCCCGCGCTTTCCATGAGCGTTTCGTTGCCGAGCGCAACCGGCCGTCCGTCGGCAAGTCCTCTTACCCCTTGGCCGGCGACGGATTTGAATTGCGATACCGCAATCTCTGCATAGCGCTCGGCGTTCGGGTCGGAGCGCAGCGCATGCGCGAGCGGATGTTCGCTGTTGCGTTCGAGGCCCAGCGCGATTCCGAGCAATAGATCGGCCGAAACCCCCGCCGACGGATAGACTCCGGTCAAGCGGGGCTGGCCCGCAGTCAAGGTGCCGGTCTTGTCGACGATCAGGGTATCGACGGCGTCGAGCCGCTCGAGCGCGGCCGCATCCTTGACCAAGACGCCCGCTTGGGCTCCGCGACCCACGGCGATCATGACACTCATCGGGGTTGCCAATCCGAGTGCGCACGGACAGGCGATGATCAGCACGCTGACCGCAGCGACGAGTGCATGCGCGAATGCGGGGGCGGGACCCCAGATCAGCCATGCAAGGAAGGCTGCGCCGGCGATCACGATGACGGCCGGTACGAACCAGCCGGCGACCCGATCGGCCAAGCGCTGAATGGGTGCCTGGCTGCGCTGCGCCGCCGAGACCAGCGCGACGATTTGTGCGAGCACGGTGCCGGCGCCGATCCTCTCGGCGCGCATGATGAAGGAGCCCGCACCATTGACCGAACCGGCGATGACCCGGCTGCCGGCAAGCTTCTCGACGGGCATCGATTCACCGGTGAGCATCGATTCATCGACGCCGCTGGCGCCGCTTTCGATGATGCCGTCGACGGGAACGCGCTCGCCGGGGCGCACCCGCAGGCGATCGCCGACCCGCGATTCCTCCAGCGCGATGTCATTCTCCCGGCCGTCGTCGGCGATCCGATGGGCAATCGTCGGTGCGAGCGCGAGCAGCGAGCGAAGTGCAACGCCGGTGCGCATGCGCGCGCGCAGCTCGAGCACTTGGCCCAGCAGCACGAGTACCGTGATCACGGCCGAGGCTTCGAAAAAGACGCCGACGCGCCCATGCATGTCATGCAGATCGGGGGGAAACAGCCTTGGTACGAGGATTGCGGCGACGCTGTAGAGGTAGGCGGCTCCGATCCCGAAGCTGATCAAGGTAAACATATTGAGACTGCGCCGCGCAACCGACTCGGCGCCGCGCACGAGCAGGGGGCGCCCGCACCAGAGCACGACCGGCGTTGCCAACGCGAACTGGACCCAGGGAGCCCAGGCGGAGCCCGCGATGACCGCGAGACCGGGCACCTCCTGCCCCATCGAGAGCACCAGAATCAGCAGCGCGAGCGGCGCACCGATCCAGAACCGACGGCGCATATCGCCGAGCTCGGAGTTCGTTCCGGTCTCGGGGGCGCCTTCGGCGGGTTCGAGCGCCATACCGCAGATCGGGCAGGATCCCGGGCCGGTATGGCGGATCAGTGGATGCATCGGGCAGGTGTAGATCACGGCCGAAGCGGGCGTCGGCTGCAGAGGCGCGGACGATTCCGCGGGCTTTGCGAGCTCCGCCGCATACCGCGGCGGGTCAGCGAGGAATTTGGTCCGACAGCCCGCGCAGCAGAAAAAGAACGACGTCCCCCGAACCTGCGCCACGTGCGGCGTCTGCGCCGACACGCTCATTCCGCATACGGGATCTTTCATGATCTTGGAATGATACCCGCTCGATCGGCCGGGCGGTTGCCGCCGCGGCGCGCCGCGGTGCGCCGCACCTCAATCGATTCCTTCGGGAAGGGGCTTGAACTCGCTCGGATCGAGTGCGAGCCGGCCCGCCATGAGTACCGCCTGGGTGCGATTCGCGGCGCCGAGCTTACGCAAGATCGCGGTCATATGCGCTTTGACGGTCGCTTCCATGATTTGCAAGTCGTGAGCAATCTGCTTGTTGAGGCGCCCCGAACAGAGCATCCCATACACTCGAAATTGCTGCGGCGTGAGCTGCGCGAGCCGTTGTGCGACGTCGAGTGCGCCGGTGTCGGGTCCGCCTTCGCCGTCCGATCCGAGGTCCGCGGGCGCCACGAGCTCGCCGCGCAGCGCCGCCTCGACGTTGCGACCGATTGCTGCGGCGTCGGAGGACTTGGACACGAACCCTTGCGCGCCGAACGCCAAGGCCTGGCGAACGGTGCGCCGGTCGTCCAAAGCCGAGACCACGACGACGGGCAGCTGCGGGTGGGAACCGCGCAGGTGCGCAAGCGCACTGAATCCGTAGGCACCCGGAAGATTCAAATCGAGCAGCAGCAAGTCGGCGTTCGGATGCCGCTCGAGTGCGTCGAACAAACCCGCAACGCTGTCCGCCTCGACGAAATCCGATTCCGGGCTGGCGGCCGCGATCGCGCCCCTGAGCGCCGCGCGATAAAGCGGATGGTCATCGACGATGAGCACGAGAAAATTCATCGATCGGTGGGCGGATGCAGCGTCAAGCGGCGGTGGCCTTGTTGGGCCGGCCGCGGAATGCGCTCAAGAGCGCGCGCAGCGCGGCCGGACGCAACGGCTTGTAGAGCAACGGATATCCCGCCGTGCGCGCGACCAGCGCGAGCGCCGCATCGTGGTCCGCGCTGATCAGTGCGGAGGCGAGCGGTCGCATCGGCGATTCGTGCAAGCGGCGCAGCAACTCGATGCCGTTGACGCCATCGCCGAGATGGTAATCGGCCAGCACGGTATCGAACGTCTCTTCCGAGCAGCACTGCATGGCTTCGGCGGCGCTGGTCGCCTTGCGTATCTCGATACCCCACTGGCCGAGCAGCGCCTCCATGCCGTCGAGAATCGAGCGATCATTGTCGACGCACAGCACGCGCAGCCCGCGCAGGCCGACCGGATCTGCGGCCGGCTGGATCGCGTCGATGCGGCGCACACGGCGCGGTCTCGAGTCGCGCGGCACCCGCACGCCGAACGCCGAGCCCCGACCGGGCCGGCTCGCGAAGGTCAGCGAGTGGTGCATGAGCCTGCCGAGGCGGTCGCATATCGAGAGACCCAGGCCGAGTCCCTTCTCGCCCCAGGGCGAGTCGCGCTCGAGTCGGCTGAACTCCGTGTACATTTCGCGCCGCTGATGCTCGGCAATACCGGGACCGGTGTCATAAACGGCAATTTCGAGCTCCTCGCCGCGGCGCCGGCAGCCGATCACGACGCTGCCGCGCTTGGTGTAGCGCAGCGCGTTGGAAACGTAGTTCTGGATGATTCGCCGGAGCAACACGCGGTCGCTGCGCACGACTTCCCGGCAGCCGACGATATTGAGGCGCAAGTTGCGGGCTTCCGCGAGCGGCGCAAATTGCCGGCGCAATTCCTCCAGCAGGTCGATGATCGGAAAGGTCGTGATATCCGGCTTGAGCACGCCGCTGTCGAGGCGCGCGATGTCGAGCAGGTCGTCGAGCATCTCTTCCGCGGCGCGCATCGAGGCATCGATGCGGCTCGCGAGCTCTTGGAACTCCGGCTGGGTGCGCGCCCGCGACTCGAGCGCGGAAACGAATAGCCGCGCGGCGTTGAGCGGCTGCAGAAGGTCGTGGCTCGCGGCCGCGAAGAAGCGCGTCTTGCTCATGTGCGCGGATTCCGCCTCCTGTTTTGCCATGCGCTGCGCTTGAAGCGAGTCGCTGAGCTCGCGCGTGCGGTCCGCGACGCGCTCCTCGAGCCCGAGCTTCGCGTCGAGCAGCGCCTGCTCGTTGCGCTTGAACTCGGTGATGTCGGTGTAAGTTGTGACGAAACCGCCGCCCGACATCGGCTGTCCGTGGATGCTGTAAACCTGGCCGTTGCGGCGCGCGCGCTGGAACGTGTAGGACGTGCCGGCGCGCAGATGCGCCAGGCGCTTCTCGACGAGAACTTCGGGATCGCCGCTGCCGAGCTCTCCGCGGGACGCATTCCAGCGCAGCAGGTCGACGACCGGCCGGCCGACGTAGACCATGCCGTCCGGATAGGCAAACAATTCCAGATAGCGGCGATTCCAGGCGACGACGCGCAGCTGCGCGTCGACGACGCTGATGCCCTGGGTCACGTTTTCCATCGTCGCCTGCAGCAATTGACGGCTGAAACGCAGCTCCTGCGAGGTCTCGTCGAGCAGTTCGGCGACCTCGTCGACGTCGATGCCGTTGCGCTTGAGCGCATGCGTGAGGACGACGCGTGCGGATGAAGCGCCGATCGATGCGGCGAGCACCCGCTCGAAGTACTGCAGGAGTCGGCGGTCGGCGGGCTCGGTGGGTTTCGGCAGCGGCCGTCCGGTCTGCGCGATATATTCTTGCAGCGCCACGCGCGCGGCGCCCGCGCCGATCATGCGCGCGGCCACCGTCTCGAGATCACCGACCGTGGCCGTGATGCCGGGCAGGCCGGCTGTCGGTGCGCTTCGGCGCGATGTATTGGCGCGCAGCGAGCCGCTCCTGCAGCGTCACGCCGCGCCGCGCCGACACGAACAGCAACACGGCGATATTGATGCCGAGCGCGAGAAATGCGCGCGGACCCACCGACCCGAGATTCGGCAAATCCGTCAACGCATGCGGAAGCCAGCTCTGCAGCCACGCCGGCCACTCGAGCACTCCGGCCGGCAGCAGGCCGCCGGCCGCGAGATTCGGCAGCAACAAGAGATATGCCCAGGCGATGAACCCGGACAGCATGCCCCAGAACACGCCCGCTCGGCTTGCACCGCTCCAGTAGAGCGCGGCGAAGATCGCGGGCGCGAATTGCGCGACCGCGGAGAACGCGAGCAAGCCGATCGCCGCGAGGCTGATCGTGCCGGAAGTCGATCGGTAATAGGCGAAGGCGAACAGCGCCAGCGTCACGATGACGGCGCGGCGGACCCAGAGCACGCGACGGCCGAGGCTTGCGCCTTCTTCGAGGCGCTGTCGCCACAGCACGGGCGCCGCGATGTCGTTCGAGATCATGGTTGCGAGCGCGGTGCTCGATACGACCACCATGGCGGTCGCGGCCGACAATCCGCCCAGAAACACCAGCGCGGTAAGCCAACGCAAATCGTAGCTGATCGGCAGCGTGAGTATCAGCGAGTCCGAGGCCGTGTGGCGCGAGAGCCCGTCGATGGCGCCCAGGGCGACGACCGGAATGACGATCACGGAAAACAGCCCGAGATACGCGGGCAGCAGCCAGCGCGCGACCTTCAGGTCCTCGGTGCGCGCGCATTCGACGATGCCGACTTGAAACTGGCGCGGCAAACAGAAGATCGCCGCCGCTGCCAACAGTGTGCTCGTCAGCGAATCGCCGGTGAAAAATGTCGCGCCGGTCGCGAGTTGCGAAGGCAATGCCCAGGCGCGGCCGCGCAGGTGCAGGCATGCGAACACGCCGATCGCGACGAACGCGAGCAGCTTCATCAGCGACTCGAACGCGATCGCGAGCATCAATCCTTCGCGGTGTGTCGTCGCATCGACGCGCCGCGCCCCGAACAGGACTGCGAACAACGCCATCATCAGCGCGACTGCGAGCGCCGTGTCGCGATACCACGGCGCATGTCCCGGCAAGCCCGTCGTCAGGGTGTCGATGCTCGACGCGACTGCCTTGTATTGCAGCGCGATATACGGGATCGCCGCCGCCAGCGCAATCACCGTGACGAGCACGGCGAGCGCCCGACTCTTGCCGAAGCGTGAGGCGACGAAATCCGCGATGGAGCTGACCTTATGGGCGCGCGCGGTCTCCGCGAGGCGCTCCATGAAGGGGAGCGCGAACAGAAACACCAGCGAGGGTCCGAGATAAATCGGCAAGTATCCCCAGCCGTCCCGCACCGCCGTGCCGACGGCGCCGAAAAAAGTCCACGAGGTGCAGTAGACGCCGAGCGCGAGCGCGAAAATGTAAGGTCTCAGGCGGCGGTTGTTCGGGTAGAGGCGGCGCCGGTCGCCATAGAAGGCGATCCCAAACAAAGATCCGAGATAGGCCAATCCCAACAAGGACAGCAGCCAGCTGGAAAACATGATCCCCCCTGCCCGGCACTGTAAGCTCCCGGCTGCAGCAAGACAAATGCCGGGGTCCGTACGACTTAAGTCTAATGTGCGGTGCTTTTCGGCGCGATTGCGACCAAAGTTGCATATCGGCGGCTCGCGTGGCGCGAGAGAATCGCAGGGCGGCTCGCGTTGCTTCAAGCAACTACGGGTAACTACGGATTACCAAACGCCGGACGGGAGCGCTTCAATGCGCCAAGGCTCGACGGCGGAATTCGGGGCAGGGCTGGCGATAACATAAATATTCCTTCGGGGCGGAGTGGGCGTCATGAGCAAACACCTGTATCCAGTTCAAGAGAACTTCATCGGATCGGCGCGTGTGAGTCGCACCGAGTATCAAAAGCAATACCTGCAATCGATCGAAAACCCGGAGGCGTTCTGGGGCGCGATCGGCCGACGAATCGACTGGATGAAGCCCTATTCGCGGGTCAAGGACACGAGCTTCGCTGAAAGCGATTTTCATATCCGCTGGTACCCCGATGGCAAGCTCAACGTCGCGAGCAATTGCCTGGACCGGCATCTCGCGTCCCGCGGCGACAAGACCGCGATCATTTGGGAGGGCGATGATCCGCGCCTTTCCGAGCGCATCAGCTACCGCGAGTTGCACGAACGGGTTTGCCAATGCGCGAACGCATTGAAGTCGCTGGGCGTCCAAAAGGGCGATCGCGTCACGATCTACCTGCCGATGATTCCGGAGATCGCGGTTGCGATGCTTGCGTGCGCACGGATCGGAGCCATCCACTCGATCGTGTTCGCGGGCTTTTCATCGGAAGCCCTGGGCGGTCGCATCGCCGATTGTTCCTCCTCGGTCGTGATCACGGCGGATGAGGGGCTTCGCGGCGGCAAGCGCATGCGCTTGAAGAGCTGCGTCGACGAGGCGCTGAGCGTCGCGGGCACCGACTGCGTCAGGCACGTCTTGGTCGTGCGCCGTACCGGAACGCGGGTGCCGATGTATGCGCCGCGGGATCGCTGGTGGTCGGAGCTCGTGAACTGCCAGCCGACATCCTGTGAGCCCGCAGCAATGGATGCCGAGGATCCCTTGTTCATCCTGTATACCTCGGGCTCGACGGGCAAGCCCAAAGGAGTGCTGCACACGACGGGCGGCTACCTCGTTTTCGCCGCCTATACGCATGAGACAGTGTTCGACTTGCGGGAAAACGATATCTATTGGGCGACCGCGGACATCGGATGGGTGACCGGCCACAGTTATATCGTCTACGGCCCGCTCGCGAACGGCGCGACCACGGTGATGTTCGAGGGCATCCCTACCTATCCCGACACCAGCAGGTTTTGGCAAGTCGTCGACAAGCACAAGGTTTCGATTCTGTACTCCTCGCCTACCGCGATCCGCTCGCTGATGCGCGAGGGCGAAGAGCCGGTCAAAGCCACATCTCGCGCGAGCCTGCGTTTGCTGGGCTCGGTTGGAGAGCCGATCAACCCAGAGGCCTGGGAGTGGTATCACCGGGTCGTCGGAGACCATCGCTGCCCGATCGTCGACACCTGGTGGCAGACCGAGACCGGCGGCATCTTGATCACGCCGCTTCCGGGTGCTACCGATCTGAAGCCGGGTTCGGCAACTCTGCCGTTCTTCGGCGTGAAGCCCGCGATCGTCGACGGCGAGGGGCGCGTTTTGCACGGCGCCTGCGAGGGTAATTTGGTGCTGCTCGACAGCTGGCCGGGACAGATGCGCTCGGTCTACAGCGACCACCAGCGCTACATCGATACCTACTTCAAGACATTTCCGGGGATGTATTTCACCGGCGACGGCGCCCGCCGCGACGAGGACGGGTACTACTGGATCACGGGACGCGTCGACGACGTCATCAACGTTGCGGGTCATCGCCTGGGAACCGCGGAGATCGAAAGCGCCTTGGTCGCGCACCCGCTGGTCGCGGAAGCCGCGGTCGTCGGTTTCCCGCACGACATCAAGGGTCAGGGTATCTACGTCTACGTGACGCTGATCGTCGATGCGGAGCCCTCCGAAGCCTTGCGCACCGAGTTGCGCGATTGGGTTCGCAAGGAGATCAGCCCGATTGCGACACCGGATGTGATTCAGTGGGCGCCGGGACTTCCCAAGACGCGCTCGGGCAAGATCATGCGGCGAATCTTGCGCAAGATCGCCGCCAAAGAGGACGATCAGCTCGGGGATATCTCGACGCTGGCGGACCCGTCGGTCGTCGAGCAGCTAATTGGCGAGCGCCCGCGCCGCTAGCGGTTTGATCGGCGTGAATTGCGGCAGATTGGCCGCGGTCTGGTCGAGCCAAAAGTTTATCCAGCCGACGCCGTCTTCGGCCGCCTCTTCGCAAAACGACCAGTAGGTCGGCGCCGGTGTCACGATGTCGGCCTCGGAATATCCCGCGCGGCTTTGAAAGTGCGCGCCGAATTTCGCGGCGACATGCTGGATGCGATAGTTGTCGCTGAAGCAACTGATCTGCAATCCGCGCGCCGCCCGATTGCGGGCGACCAGCACGGCACGACGCAGCAGCTCGGATCCGACTCCCTGATCCTGCCAGGCCGATTCGACCGTGAAGGCGGCCTCACAGAGCAGCGGCATGCGCTTGTCGGCGACCTGCACTTCGGCTGCTCCACGCAGCACGCCGGCGTCGAAAAATCCGATGACGACGGTTCGAAACCAGTTGAGCCCTTTGCAGTGCGCATCGATCGCCGCGTCGCTGAGAGCGCCCATGAAACGCAGTGACCGGTCGTTGCTCGTCAGCCGGCCGAGGTGACTCGCGAGCGCGGGGCCCTCGGTCGGCAACAGTTTGCGATAGCTCGTCGTCATCGGGCTTTAGCGTTCGATCGCGAGCGCGACGCCCATGCCGCCGCCGATGCAGAGGCTTGCGAGACCCCGCTTGGCGTCGCGTCGAATCATCTCGTGGATCAGCGTGACCAGAATGCGGCACCCCGAGGCTCCGATCGGATGGCCGATCGCAATGGCCCCGCCGTTGACATTGATCTTCTTGGTGTCCCAGCCCATCTGGCGATTGACACCGATCGCCTGCGCAGCAAACGCCTCGTTGATTTCCATCAAGTCGAGCTGATCGTGCGTCCAACCTGCTTTCTTCAAGCACAGCTGGCTCGCCGGAACCGGACCCATGCCCATGATCTCGGGGTCAACGCCAGCCGATGAATACGCGCGAATCGTCGCAAGCGGCTTGAGCCCTAGTTCATTCGCCTTGCGCGCCGACATCATCATCACCGCGGCGGCGCCGTCGTTGATGCCCGACGCATTGCCGGCCGTGACCGTGCCGTCCTTGCTGAAGGCGGGTTTCAGATCGCCAAGCGCCTCGACGGTCGTTCCGTGGCGGATGAATTCGTCGCTGTCGAACACGGTCGTGGCTTTGCGCGACACGAGTTCGATCGGCACGATCTCGTTCTTGAAGCGACCCGCCTTCTGCGCGGCTTCCGCCTTCTGCTGGGACGCCGCGGCGAACTCGTCCTGCTCGCGTCGGGAGATGCCGAATTTCTTGGCGACGTTCTCGGCTGTTACGCCCATGTGGTAGTTGTTGTAAACATCCCAGAGCCCGTCGACGATCATGGTGTCGATGAGTTTCGCGTCGCCCATGCGAAAGCCGTCGCGCGATCCCGGCAGCACATGCGGCGATGCGCTCATGTTCTCCTGGCCGCCCGCGATCACGATCTCGGCGTCGCCGCACTTGATCGCCTGCGCCGCGAGGTGCGTCGCCTTGAGTCCGCTGCCGCACACCTTGCCGATCGTCATGCCGGGCACCGCGGAGGGCAGGCCGGCGCGGATCAGCGCCTGGCGGGCCGGATTTTGTCCGACACCCGCGGTCAGCACCTGTCCGAGGATGACCTCGGAAATCTGCTCCGGCGCAACACCGCTACGGGAAAGGATTGCCTTGATCAAATGGGCGCCGAGATCGGCCGCCGGCATCTTGGCAATCGAGCCGCTGAATTTTCCGACCGCGGTTCGCAGCGCCGCCGTGATGACCACATCGCTCATGTTTGGATCCTCCACTTCAATGGGGCTTGGTTCGTTCTATTTTTGCAGTATGTATTCGCCGGGAGCATCCGCTATCGGCGGATATCCGGCCGCGGAGGCGCCCAGCGGCGGCGGGTCGATCAGCGCGCCGCCCGAATGCTTGGCGAGCCATTGTTGCCAGACCGGCCACCAGGAACCCGGTTCCGGCGGGGTCGATTCGAGCCAGGTTTGCGGCGGCAGCACATCGACGTCATTGAGCCAGGTGCGCACTCGATGGCGCCGGCGCGGATGCACGGGCCCGCTGACGATGCCGGCGTTGTGGCCGCCGGAGGTCAGCAGGAACGTGTAATCGGCGGAGCGCGTGAGGCCGCGCGCCTTGTAAACCGACTGCCACGGCGCGACGTGGTCGGTCTCGGTGCCGACGACGAACATCGGCAGCTGAATCTTCGACAGCTCGATCTGGCGCCCTTCGGACCGAAATTCGCCGCGCGCGAGTTCATTGTTGAGGTAGAGCTGGCGCAGGTAATTGGAGTGCATGTTGCACGGCATGCGCGTGCCGTCGGCGTTCCACGTCATCAGATCGTTCGGGGTCTCGCGTTTGCCGCGCACATAGGTGTTGATCGCCGGAGTCCACAGCAGATCGCGCGAGCGCAGTAGCGCGAAGGCGCCTGCCATCTGATCGCTCGAGAGCACGCCGGTGCGCTCCATGACCGCCTCGAGCATGTCGAGTTGGCTTGGACTGATGAACACCGAGAGCTCGCCCGGCTCGCTGAAATCCTGCTGCGCGGCAAGCAGAGTCATGCTCGCGAGCCGTTGATCGCCGGCGGCAGCGTAGGCCGCGGCCGCGATCGACAGCAAGGTTCCGCCGATGCAATAGCCGACCGTGTGGATCTTGTGTCCCGCCGTGATTTGCGAGATCGCGTCGATCATGTCGCGGACGCCGAGTCTCAAATAGTCGTCCATGCCGAGTTCGCGGTCGCTGGTGCCGGGATTCTTCCAGGACACGATGAACACCGTATGGCCCTTCGATACCAGATACCTCACCATCGAGTTCTTCGCCGAGAGGTCGAGGATGTAGTACTTCATGATCCAGGCCGGAACGATCAGGATCGGCTCTGCGAAAACCTTGTCGGTCGCCGGTCCATATTGGATAAGCTCGGCGAGTGCATTGCGCATCACGACCTTGCCCGGGGTCGCCGCAATGTCCCTGCCGACGACGAACGCGCTGGTCCCATCGGGGCCTTTGCCGCCGAGCGTGCGCTCGACGTCCTCGAGCCAGTTCTTGAATCCGCGGACCAGATTCTGACCCGCTTCGGCGCGAGTCGTGTCGAGCAGTTCGGGGTTCGTCGGCAGATAATTCGAAGGTGACAGCGCCTCGAGTGCGTTGCTCGCGACAAAGCCGAGGCTGCGCTCGTGCTCCGCGGCGACTCCGGGCACCTGCGAGTAGGCCTTTTGAACCCAATCGGCGTAATTGCGGTAGCCACGCGCGTAGATGTTGAAGGGCCAGCGCGACCAAGCGTCGCCGCCGAATCGGCTGTCGTTTTCGGCGGGCGCCAACGGCTCGCCGCTCGCGGCGCGCAAGAAGAAGTTCCAAGTATCGAAGGATTTGCCCAGCGCATCCTGCAGGACTTGCAGTTGCTTGGGCGGATCCTTGGCGAGATTCAAGTACCAATCCCACCAGGCGTTGACGTATCCATCGGGAGCGATGCCGCCCGTGATCGTTGCAAGCTGCGCGCGCAGCGCGCGGGCCAGCTCGGCGGTATCCTGTGATTCTGGCGGCGCGGCATTCGTCACGCCGGGTTTCGTGATGTCGTCCATCGTGCTCGCCTTATTCTTGTTCAACTGGACCAGGGGCAGGGCGCCTCGCGGCACCCTGCCACCTCAGTTTCGACCCACTCGTACGTCAATGATGACGCAGAAGTGCGGGCCTAGCTCGCCTTCTTCTTGGTCGCCTCGACGACATTCGCAGTCACGTCGGCGACGGCCTGCTTGAACGTCGTTTGCGCATCGGTCGCGAGCGTCACAAATTCCTGGGCGCGCGCGCGCAGCTTCTCGCTGAGCGCCGTCGTGAGTTCGACCTGCTTGGCAACGAACTCGGCCGGCGTCTGCGCGGCGAGGGCGGCCTTTGCCTGGGCAAGGCTCCACTCCAAATAGTCGCCTGCAACGGCGTACTGATAGTGTCCGACGCGGTCGAATGCCTTGATGCCTTCTTCCTGCGCCTTGAGCACCGGCGCCAGGGCGCTGCGATAGCTCTCTAAAACTGTCTTGGGATCGAAAAGTGACTCGTTCATGATGATTCCTCGGTGTAAGTGGTATCGACGCGAGGAGCATTATAGACCGTTTTGTATGCAATGCAAGAGAACTTGCATAATCTGGTCGGCCGGCGGATCGTATTTATAAACTATTGTTTTATAAGTATAAAAAATCCACTAATCTGGAAAGATCGGTGCCGATGGTCAAAAATAATTTGCGCCGCAAAAAATCGGCGGGAGGCTCGTGGCCGGCATCAAACGCGAAAGCCGCCGTCGAGTTCGAGGCAGCGCCCGGTGAAGAAGTCGTTCTCGAATATGAAGCGCACGGCACCGGCGATTTCGTCGGGCTCGCCGAGCCGCCGCAACGGCACCAAGTCGGTGAGCTTTTCCAAAACGTCCGGGCGCATCGCGGTGAGTATGTCGGTGTGCGTAAAACCGGGCGCCACGGATCCGGCGCGAATACCGTAGCGCGCAAGCTCCTTGGCCCAGACGACCGCCATCGATTCCACGCCGGCCTTCGCTGCGCTGTAGTTGCTCTGACCGGCATTGCCCAGGCGGGAAACGCTCGAGATATTGACGATCACACCGCCGTTGCCAAGCTCGATCATCTGCGTCGCCGCCTCGCGACCGCAGAGAAACACGCCGGTCAGGTTGACTGCGATGACCGCGTTCCATTGCTCCAAGCTCAGTCGACCAACGACAGCGCCGTCCTTGACCTTCACGAGCAGTCCGTCGCGCAGGATCCCCGCATTGTTGACGAGACCGTCGAGGCGTCCAAAGTCGCCGGCGACGCGCTTCATCGCGTCCACGACGTCGGCTTCCTCGGCGACATTGACGCGATAGTGGCGCGCTTGAACCGATTCGGCTTTGCACAAACTTTCAGTGGTCTCGAGGTCGGCGATATTCAGGTCGAACAGCGCGACGTTGGCGCCGTGGCGAGCCATTTGCAGTGCGATCGAGCGCCCGATGCCGCGGCCCGCGCCGGTGATTACGATGGTCTTGTTACGAATATCCATGATGAGTTCACTTAGCTGGTTTTTTTTCTTCGGCTGCATTCTTGGGATCTTGAGGGCTCGCGGCCGCGGCTTCGGCGCTGCGACCGGTCATCGCAGCGCGGGCGGCGGCCTGCATCTGCTCCCAGACTTCAAAATTCTTGCGCGCGAATTCGGTCAAGGGCGCAAACGGCGTCTGCAGCGCCTTCGCTATCTCCGACTGCATCGCTTCCTGCTGGCGAACCATCGCGGTGAACGCCTGCTCGAGGTAGCGGCTCAGCAGCGCTTGCATCGGTCCGCCATAGAAGCGGATGATCATCTCCAGCAGTTCCGCGCCGAGCACCGGCGAGCCGAATTGCTCCTGCTCGGAGATGATTTGCAGCAGCACCTGCCGCGTCAGATCCTCACCCGACTTGTCGTCGACCACCTTGATCTTGTCGCCCGCGACGATCAGCTGGCGCAAGTCGTCGAGCGTGACGTGGCGGCTGCCGACAGTGTCGTAGAGCCGGCGGTTCGCGTATTTGCGTATCAGGCGTTCTTGCTGCATGGTTCCTGTCCGAAGTTCGCGCGTATGCTAGTTGAGGCTTTGGCGTTGCACAACTACCAGTACGTATAAGCCCGTATGCGCGCATGACTTATTCAGACAAAAATTATGGAATACAATAAGTTGTATGTATTTGACATTTATTATCGGCGTGCGCGCGCCTTGAAATTCGACGTTTTGCAGCGCATACGGAATGCTGCGCAATGATCAATGATGTCTGGCAGCAGTGGCAGAGCTTGATCGCGAGCGGCCTCGGCGCGAGTCCGCAGCCGCGCAATGCGCGCGACGGCGCTTCCGCGCCGTTCTTCGACGCGGCCGAACGCTACGCGGCGGCGGCGCGTAGTTTTTTCGATCACGCGGCGAGCGCCGCGGCGTCCAACACAGGGGTCCCCGGTGCGGCGGCGCCCGGCACGCCGCCGCTCTCGGCCGCCGATGCGGCGGCGCTGTTCAGCAATCTGCTTCGCGAGCAATTCGCGGATTTCCAAATGCCTTGGAATGCTGCAGTCGGCGGCGACCATGGCACCTCTCCGGCCTTCTCCTTTGACGCACCGGCGCTCGGCGCGGCGCGTGAACGTCAGCTGCGATTGCAGCGCATGGGCGGTGCGTGGTTGCGGATCGAGGATGCGCAGCGACGGCTGCAGCGCCTGTGGTCGGATGCGCTGCGCGAAGCGGCGACCGCATTCGCGGCGCGCTGCGTGCCTTCGCTGGCGCCGAATACCGAGGAGCTGCACAAGCTCTACGATGCCTGGGTCGATTGCGCCGAGGAAGCCTATGCGCGCACGGCGCGTACCGAGGAGTTCTGCAGCGCGCTTGCCGAACTCGTGAATGCCGGCAGCGCATGGCGCCGGGAAGCTGCAGGCGGACGTCGAACAGTGGGCGAAGCTGCTCGATCTGCCGACCCGTGCCGAGATCAATACGCTCATGCGCCGCCTCAAGTCCGTCGAGCAGCAATTGCGCGCCGCACGCGGCGCGGCCCGGCCGGCCGGCCGAAACGCCGGCAACGCGCGCTGCCGAGCTCGCCCCGAAACAGAAGCGCAGCGCCGGGATTCGCGCCGCGCGCGCGGGCGGTGCGTCGGGCGCCGCCGCGCGGACTCCCGCGCGACGCGAAACGCACACGCGGCAGGAGCCAAATCATGATCGGCGAAGGGCTTCGTGCGGCGCTTGCGGCGGCAAACCACTGCGCGCCCGGCTGCTCGCCGAAGGACGCGGTCTGGCAATCGGGCAAGCTCACGCTCTACCGCTATCGGCCGATCGCGCCACGAACGGCGGCGCGCCGCTGCTGATCGTCTACGCGCTCGTCAATCGGCCGTACATGATGGATCTGCAGGAAGACCGTTCGTTGATCCGCGGCCTGCTGTCCGAGGGTGTCGATGTCTACTTGATCGACTGGGGTTATCCGGACGGGGCGGACCGCTTCACGACGCTCTCCGACTATATCGATGATTATCTGTCGGCCTGCGTCGACCAGGTACTGACGCAAGCATCGATTGGAGGCGCTCAACATTCTCGGCGTCTGCCAGGGTGGAGTATTCAGCTTGTGTTTTGCGGCGCTATATCCCGAACGCGTGCGAAATCTCGTGACGATGGTCACTCCGGTCGACTTTCATACGCCGGGTGATTTGCTCTCGAAATGGGTCCGCAACATCGACGTGCCGTCCCTGGTCGGGAACGGCAACGTCTCGGGCGATCTCCTGAATCAGTTGTTTTTGTCGTTGATGCCGTTCCGATTGACGCAGCAGAAGTACGTCGACCTGCTGACTCAAAAGCCCGACCGCGCGCGAATCGAGAACTTCATGCGCGTGGAGCACTGGATATTCGACAGTCCGGATCAGGCGGGCGCCGCATTTCGGTGAATTCCTGCGATGGTTTTATCAGGAAAACCGGCTCGCCGCTCGGTCGGCTGGAGATTGCGGGCCGCAGAGTCGATCTGCGCGCACTCGCCGTGCCGGTGTCTGAATCTGATCGGCAAGCTCGACCATCTGGTTCCGCCCGAGGCTTCGGCAGCGCTCGAGCGCCTCGTCGGCGAGCACCGACTACACGGCGCTGCAGTTCGATCTCGGACATATCGGCATGTACATCAGCGCGCGCGCGCAGCGCGAGGTGCCGACGGCGATCGCTCGGTGGCTTGCTGCGCGCTGACGGACTCGACTTGCCTACATATAGACGCCGCCGTTGACGTTGATCTGCTGGCCGGTGATGTAATCGCCGTCCGCGGCGAGAAACAGCACCGCTTTCGCGATCTCCTCCGGTTTGCCGAAGCGCCCCATCGGAATGCGCGCCAATATCTGCGTGCGAACCTGTTCCGGCACCTTGGCGAGCATGCCGGTTTCGGTGAATCCCGGCGCGAGCGCGTTGCAGGTGACGTTGTACTTCGCGAGCTCGAGCGCCGCGGTCTTCGTAAACGCAATGATGCCGCCCTTGCTCGCCGCGTAATTGGCCTGGCCGAAATTGCCGGCTTGCCCGACGAAGGAACTGATGTTGATGATGCGCCCGAATTTCTGCTCGATCATCAGGGGCATCGCCGCGGACACGCCGAAATAGCAGGCGTTGAGATTCGTCGTGAGCACCGCCATCCAATCCTCGTCGGTCATCTTGCGCAGCGTCTTGTCGCGCGTGATGCCTGCGTTGTTGACGAGGATGTCGAGCCGGCCCCAGGTCTGCTTGATTTTTTCGATCATCGATGTCCAGGTCGCGCGATCCCCGACGTCGCCCTTGAGCAGCAGGGTTTTGGATCCGCTCTTCGCAAGCTCCTGCGCGAGCGCGTTCGCGTCCGCATCGCTCGATTGGTAGTTGATCGCGATATTGGCGCCTTCACCCGCCAGTGACTTTGCAATCGCGTAGCCGATCCCGCGCGCAGCGCCCGTGATCAAAGCCGTTCGCCCTTCGAGCTTTTTCATATCGCCCCCGTTTATTGATATTGACCAGCCAACCCACCGGTTTAGGCAGGCTATCACAGAGCATAGGCCCGACCGCAGCCGGCCGTGAACTACGTGGTTGCCACTATGTAGCTGCCGCTGGCGCGGAGCGGCGCAACGCGCCCCGCGGCGCCACCCGGCCGCCGCGGCCGCAGCCGCCGCAGCGGCCGCAGCGGCACTAAGCGTTTGTTTCCGCTCCATTATGAGGTCGCCGGCCGGCGCCTGTACGGCCGCCGCATCAATGCGGTGCGCGAATTTCCGCGGGCAACTCCGCTGCGGCGGCCGCGTCGGAAAACACGAAAGCCGACTCGCGCAGGACCCGTCCGGCGGGCATCGAGGTATCGCCGAGCCACAACTTGCGCAGCGCCGCGGCGCGGTCCGCGCCGGTGACGAGCCACAAGCGATGGCGCGCGGCATTGAGCGTTTTCAGCGTCAGGGTCATGCGCTGCACGCCTTGATACGGGACGCTGATCCCGACATCGAGGTCCAGAACCTCGAGCAGCGGGTCGCCCGGGCGCAGCGCGGCCGTAGATCCGTCGGCGCCGAGCCCGAGTTGGACCACGTCGAGCACCGGGGGACTACCGCCGTGCTCGCGCGAACAGCCGCGCATACTCCTCGGCGGCCGCCGCGAGATCGCTGCGTTCGACGGGCATCGCGTGAAAGTGCGCAGCCGGCAGCATCGCTGGCGAGAGTCAGCAGGTCCGCGATCTGGCGTGCATTGCGACGTTCATCGTTCTCGGGCACCGCGAACTCTTCCGCCTGGAAGACTTGCAGATCGTGCCAATGAATGCGCAAACGATGCAGGTCATGCAGCATGCGCCACAACGCCCGGCCGCCGCCGAGCGCAATCAGGCAGCGGCTGCGCTGCGCGCTCGCGCGGCCGATCTCGGTACGCAGCCATTCGGCCGCGCGTTCGGCCGCGAGTTCCGGAGTCGCAAAAACGTGGATGCGCATGCCCGCTAAAGAGTACCCAAAGTTGCGTCACCGAACGGGATTTTTTTGAACGGCCGCGCACGGGCTATGATTGGGAGCCCGATCGCCGCGAATCCCCCGAGGAGCAGACGATGAATTCGATCTCGGTATCGTTGGCCGCATTCATCGCCGCAGCGAGCGTGTTGACGATTTCGCCGGGCCTCGACACGGCGCTCGTATTACGGACTGCCGTCACCGGGAACTCGCGAGCTGCTGCGCTCGCGGGCTTAGGCATTGCGGTCGGGTGCTGGGCGTTCTCGTGGCCTGGCTCGGGGCGGTGCTGAGCGCTCGCAGCTTGCTATGCGGTATGGCCGTTGGCGCCGCACTGCTGACCGCGTATCGCATACTCGCCTATACCGTGTTGCGCTTCGTCGCGGTGGGCGGGCCGATCGCATGCGGGCGTGCTTCCCGGGCCTTGGTTCTGGTTCGCCTGCCGTCTAGTCGCTCTGCGACGCGACCGCTCTCGCGCCTCATGCGTCGCCCGGAGACGGTGCGGACCTGCGATCGAGTGACCGGCGCGATTTTCGTGGCATTTGGCGTCGGGCTCGCGCTCAGCGCCCGCAGGCCCTGAGATGCGAAGCGGCACCGGCGCTGGGGGGGGAGCCGATCGCGATCGATCCCGAGGGTGCTGGAACTGGCTCAGCGCCTATGGAACTATCACCATCTGAATCAAGCGCTCGGGAATGCCGATTGCATCGTCGGCCTCGGCAGTTACGATCTGAGAGTCGCCGAACGCTGCGCGGATCTCTACGAAGCAACGGTGGGCGCCGCTGATCGTATTTTCAGGCTATCTCGGGCAATGGACCCAGGCGATGTGGGATCGAAGCGAGGCCCAGATTTTCGCGGAGCGCGCGATCGCGAGGGGTGTTCCCGCCGATCGAATCATGCTCGAGTCGAAATCGACGAACATCGGCGAGAACATTCGATTCACGCGCGAGCTCCTGGCCGCGCAGCGCGTGCATCCCAAATCGATCATGATCGTCAGCAAGCCTTCGACCGAGCGGCGGATCTTGGCGACCTGTCAGCGGATTTGGCCGCAGATGCGAGTTTTGATCACTTCACCTCGCATTGGTTTGGCCGAGCAGATGCAATACGGTATCGGCGAGAACCTGATCCATGAAATGGTCGGCGACATCCAGCGCATCAAGCTCTACCCGGAGCTGGGCTTCCAATCGGCACAGCACCTTCCCGGCGAAGTTTGGAGCGCCTACGAGCAGCTCGTTGCACGGGGCTACGACCAGCACCTGATCGCGTAGCGCGGTCAATCCTCGCGGCCGTCGATCCAGGTGCGCACCACGTGCAAGCGGTCGTCGAGCAGCGCCAGATTCGCCCGGCGCCCAGGTGCGATCACGCCGAGATCCGCTCCCAGCCCGAGAAACTCGGCGGGATACTCGCTTGCCATGCGCGCCGCCTCAGCGACCTCGAGCCCGAGCATCGTCACGCCGTTGCGAACCGCCGCGGCCATGTCGAGTGCGGTGCCGGCGAGCGTACCGTTCTCGTCGCGGCACACACCGTCGGCGACGTGAATCGTGCGTCCTTGCAGCTGGAAGCTGGTGATCGTCGAGCCGACCGGCGGCATGGCGTCCGTGACCAGCATGAAGCGCTCATGGCGCTTGCAGCGCAGCGCGAGCTGCAGCATCACGGGATCGACGTGATGGCCGTCGACGATGATTCCGCACCATGTATCGGGGTCGTAGAGCGCCGCGCCGACGATGCCCGGCTCGCGCGGCGCAAGCGGAGCCATCGCGTTGAACAGATGCGTGAAGCCGCGCAGGCCTTGCGCGATCGCGTCGCGGGTCTCGGCAAAACTCGCGTTGCTGTGGCCCGCGGATACCAGCACGCCGGCTCCCGCGAGCTGCGCGATCATTTGCGGCGTCGTGATCTCCGGCGCAAGCGTGAGCAGCGTGCGGCCCGCTCGCAGGCGGCACAGCAGCGACAGCAGGCTCGGATCGAGCAAGGCGCAGATGCTTGGCGTCGTGCACGCCGCGACGCGCCCAGTTGAGGAACGGCCCCTCGATGTGGATCCCGAGCACGCCGGGCACGCCGGCGTCGATCGCGGATTGCACGGCCGCGATCGCGCGCGCGATCGTATCGAGATCATCGCTGATCAGCGTCGGCAGGAAACCCGTCGTGCCGAAACGCCGGTGCGCGGCGCCGATCGCGCGGATCGATTCGAGGCTCGGGGCATCATTGAACAGCACACCGCCGCCGCCGTTGACCTGGACGTCGATGAAGCCGGGCAGCAGCAACTGATCGCCGAGATCCACGCTGACCGCGCCTTCGCGGAGCGCCGCGTCCGCGGGACGCAGCGCCTCGATGCGCGCCCCCGACAGCAGCAGCGTCTGTCCGCTCACGATGCCGCGGCGTGTCAGGATCCGGCCGTTGATCAGTGCGGTTCGCATTACAGGGTCTTGGTGATCTTGCGCAGGTGGGCCGGCTGATCCGGGTCGTATCCGCGGCGGACGGCGAGCGATGCGATCATGCGGTAGGCGCTTTGAACCAGCAGGATCGGCGCGAGTTCCGGCGCGCGCCTCGACGGTCGGCAACACGATCGCGCCGGCGGCGCGCTTGTCCCGCGATGAGCACCGTGACTCCGCGCTGCGCGAGTTCGTCGGCGAGCGCGGCGATCCCGGGCCGGGTCGCGTCGGCTTGGGTGAGCAGCAGCGCCGGGAAAGCCCTGCTTGAGCAGCGTCAGCGGGCCATGGCGCAGTTCCGCGCTGCTGAATGCCTCGGCATGCAGGCCGCAAGTCTCCTTGCATTTGAGCGCGACCTCTTGTGCTGCCGCAAGACCGAGACCGCGTCCGATCACGTAGAGATGTTCGGCCGACTCCAGCGCGGGCAGCGCGCTCGACCAATCGAGCGCCCAGCTTCGCTCCATGAGATCCGGCAGCGCTTCGAGGGATTCGCCCATTTTGCGGTCCTCGGTCCAGGCCGCGACCATGCGCGCGATCGCCGCGAGCGTTGCCAGATAAGACTTCGTCGCCGCGACGCTCGATCTCGAGTCCCGGCGCGCAACCTCGATCACGAGATCCGCGCCGGCCACGAGCGGCGAGTCGGGGGTGTTGCAAATCGCGAGCACCGTCGCACCCGCCGATTTCGCGGCCGCCGCCGCGGCCAGCAGGTCCGGGACTGCTGCCGGATTGCGAGAGCGCGACGAACAGGCATCCGCGCAGGTCCTGCGTGACGCCATAAACCGAACTCACGGACGGCGCCGCGGATGCGGTGAGCACGCCGGTTTGGGTCTCGATCAGGTATTTGGCGTAGGTTGCCGCGTGATCGGAGCTGCCGCGCGCGCAAGTGATCACGGCGCGCGGCGCGAGGCGCCGCAGCTCGGCGCCGAGCGACCGGATCGACTCCGCGTCCCGGTCGAGCTGGAGCGCGCACCGCCTGCGATGCGCTCGCCGCCTCGATGAACATGCTGGGTGGTTTCGGCGCGCAGCGGGGCTTCGCGATTCATGGCGCCGCGCTCAATTCCGCGACGAAATCGTAGGTGTCGCCGCGGTAGAACGACTGCGAGAACTCGATCGCGCGCCCGTCGCGCAGCGAGCCGAGACGCTCGACCAGCAGTCCCGCATCGCCCGGCTTCGCCTTCAGCAGCTCAGCCTGATCGCCGGTCAGCAGCACGGCGCGCAAGCCGCTGCAGCGCGCGTACCGGTCGATGGCCGGCACGCTCGAGCGCCTCGTAGAGCGACGTGTCGACGGCCTCGAGCGACGGCAGCGCGGAGGCGACCACGGTCGCGTATTCCAACGCCATCGGCGCGTCATCGGCAAAGCGGATTCGATTGAAGCGGAACACGGGTGTGCCCGGGACTCAAGCGCAGCGCCAGCGCTTCTTCGGGAGTCACGGTGCCGGCCGCGCGCTTGAGCCAGATGCTGCGCGGCGTGCGGCCGCGCGCGCGCATGTCCTCCGAGAACGACGTCAGCATCGCGAAATTCTTTTCGACGCGCGCCGAAACGAAGTTGCCCGAACCCTGGCGGCGTACCAGCAGGCCGTCGGCAACGAGTCCGTCAAGCGCCTTTCTTACGGTGATGCGCGAAACCTCGAACTCCGCGGCGAGATCGCGCTCGGCGGGCAAGGCGTCGTCGGGACTCAGGATGCGGGTGTCGATCGCCTTGCGCAGCACGCGCTGCAGCTCCTGATAGAGCGGAAGGTTGCTGTTGCGATCGAGCGGGCCGACGGCTTTGGCGAGTGAGGTCATAGTGCCCGATGCGGTTTGCGGTGCGTGATCTGACGGGCATGAGACAATACCAAATAAATACCAATAAGAGAACAACAATCGGGCAAAATAAGTGTCAACATCATGATTTAATTATTTAATACCACAATCTCTCTGTGTCTATTACAGTTGCTCTGGCGATAATAGGGCAATTGGTATTATATTGGGTCTTAACTGGTGTGGTCGCTGCCGAGGGGCTCGAACGCCGCACACCGCGAAGCGGGCCGAAGCGCACAGCCACACACGGGACGCGGCGCTACGCACGGCCTCGAAAAGAATTGGTCAGGACAGGGGACATTGATATGAACACCAAAGGGGATGTCTATATGAATCGGATCGCATTCGCGGTCAAGTCGGCGCTCGGACTCGCGATTCTCGCGCCGCCCATGTTGAGCTATGCGGACACGCCGGCCGACGACTCGCTTCAGGAGATCATCGTCACCGGCTACCGCAAATCGGTCGAGGAGTCGCTCGCCGCAAAACGTGCGGATACCAACCTCGTCGAGGTCATAACGGCCGACGACATCGGCAAGATGCCCGACAAGAACGTCGCCGACTCGCTGGCTCGCGTGCCGGGCCTCACCACCAGTGCCGCCGGCGCGAACGAAGGCGGCTTCGACGAAAATGACCGCGTCAGCATGCGCGGCACGAACCCCAGCATGACGCAGACGCTGATCAACGGCCACAATGTCGCGGCCGGCGACTGGTTCGTGCTTGATCAGGTTCAGAGCGTCGGCCGCAGCGTCAGCTACACGCTGTTGCCCTCGGAGATCGTCAGCAAGGTCGTCGTCGAAAAGACCTCCAGCGCCTCGCTCGTCGAGGGCGGCGTCGCGGGTTCGGTCGACATCATCACCCGCAAGCCGCTCGATTTCTCCAAGCCCTTCACGCTGGAAGCGTCGGCCGGCGCGGTCTACGCGACGCTGCCGGATAAGACCGACGGGCAATACAGCGCGCTCGCGAACTTCAAGAACGACGCCAATAACTTCGGCGTCATGCTGCAGTTGTTCTCGGAGACCCGCCACCTGCGCCGCGACGGCATCGAGGTCTTGGGCTACGACACGATCGCGCCGGGCAGCACGGTTGCGCTCGCGCATCCGGATCTGTCCGGGGTCCAGTACCCGACCGAGATCGGCGCGGCATTTTTCACGCAGAAGCGCGAACGCAACGGCGGCCTCGCTCGACATCGAGTTCAAGCCGACGGACGACGTTGACTCTGGATTTGTCGGGCTTCTCCTCGAAAATGACTTGCGAGCAACTACAACCGCAACTATCTCGATGTGGTCGACGCACTTCGTCGAACCTCGGGCGCGGGTCAGGCGCCGGATCCCGGCTACACCGTTCAGAACAACACGCTGGTCAGGCGAATTTCTCGCCGCGTAGCCGGCACCGCCTACGGCATTTACGACCAGATTTCGCGGCCCGATGAAAGCGCGACCGCGACGTTCGTCAACCTCGACACCACTTGGCGCATGCCAACGATGCGTTGTCGTTGTTCGGCCAGGTCGGCACCTCGGTGGGCGACGGCAAGACGCCCGAACAGGACGTCTCCGAGACCGAACCCGGGTATCGGCAACGGCGCAGGCTATCACGCTGCAACGGCCTGGGCTCCGGCCCGAGCTTCAACCTGGGCTCAACCAACAACACGACGCCGAATCCGGGCGGCGTGCCCGTGGCATTCGGCTGGATTTTCGGCGCCGAGGACATCGACGTCCAGGACGCGAGACCTGGGCGAAAATCGACAGCGACTTCAAGGTCAATGACGGCGCCTGGCAGGACCTCAAGTTCGGCGTGCGTTACGAGGACCACGACCGCGTGTCGAACAGCGGCGATCGCGCCAGGGTCCGCTCGCGCCCGGTCAAAGCACTGCGGCCTATCCGACGACCTTTTCGAACTATCCGTCGAATTTCAACACGTTTGGCGGCTCGATTCCGACCGGCATCTGGTATTGGACGCCGCAGCAGCTGCAAGCCTACAACAGCCCCACCAACGTCAACCGCGATCCGCTAGCGACGCGAGTACTATCAGTACCTGTTCGCAGGTGCACGAGAAGGACGCTGCCGCCTATGTGCAAGCCGATTTCAAGGGCGAGGACTGGGCGGCGAACGTCGGCCTGCGCTACGTGCAAACGTCGGAAGATGTCGTGACCTACACCCAGGTGTGATCCGAGTACGCCGGGGGCGATCCTGACGTCGGCCTTCGGTCCGTTCATCGGCATACCGATGTCGACACAGCTACAATGACGTGCTGCCGAGCGCGAATTTGAAATTCGACCTGAACCCGGATCTGGTGGCGCGATTCGCCGCCGCCGAGACCATGACGCGCGCCGACTACTCGGCGCTCGCGGGCTTCACCAACCTGACGCCGGGCCGGTCCGCCGGGTGCCCACTGTCGGCGGTGCGAAGTCGGCAGCGGCTCGGGCGGCAACCCGGACTTAAGCCGATCCTGCTCCACCAACTTCGATGCCGGCCTCGAATGGTACTTCGCGCAAGCGCTCGCTGCTGTCGGCCACGGCGTTCTACATGGATCTTGCGCAACTACGTCGGCTACGGATCGGCAATCAAGAGCTACACCACCTACAGTTCGCAATTCCCGAACGGCCCGAGGTACCCTACTAACTTGACGGTGCCCATCAACGCGACAGGGCCGGGTCGGAAGGCCTCGAACTCGCCTATCAACAGGCGTTCACCGACAACTTCGGCTTCGCCGGCAATTACACCTATGCGGACGGCAAGCAGACCTCGAAGGTGCCGCCCACTCACGGAGGCCGGCGACGATCGGCTCGGTGGGCACGTCGAAGGACACCTACAACTTGAGCGCCTACTTCGAGAACAAGCAGTTCAGTGCGCGCGTCGCGTACACCTACCGCTCGGCGTTCTACAGCGGCCTCGATCGCAGCACGGCGTTCACTCAGGACTCCATCGGCACCTTGTCGGCGTCGCTGGGATACACGATCAACGAGCATTTCTCGATCACGCTCGATGGCCTGAATCTCAACAACCCGACGCTCAAGTACTACGCTTTGAACACGAGCCAACCGCGCGCGTTCTACACCAACGGCTCGCAGTACTATTTGAACTTTCGCTTCAAGCTGTGAGCGCGCGATCGGCCGCCGCACGAGGCATCGGGTAGAGTGTGGATCGTGCGGGAGTGGCTCGAGGATCGTGCGAGGATCGCGCGGCGGCGGTGCATGCGCCGCCGCCGCTTTGGCGCTCGGGCTGCTCGGCGCAGATGTCGCGCGCGCCGCCGCCGCGCCCGGCGCCGTCATTCCGCTGCCTGCCGAAATCGTTCGCGGCACCGGGTTCATTCGCGGTCGGCGACCGGACGCCCTGTCGAGGTGCAGCCGGGCGATCGCCGATGCGGCGGCCGCCGCGCGCTACTTCTCGGCGACTCTGTGGCGCGCAGCAACGGACTCGCAGTTCCGATGTCGACCGTCGCCGCGGCCGGACGATCGCGCATCGCGTGACCATCGTAATCCTGTTTCGACGCACAGCGGGTTCGGCCCCGAAGCCTATCGGCTCGAAGTCCGCCCGCAGCGGATCACCGTGTCGGCGAGCGGAGCCGCGCGGGACTTTTTTATGGCGCGGTCACGCCTGTGGCAACTATTGCCGCCCGGCGCCGACTGCGGTGCCGAATTCCCGCGCAAACCATCAACGATGCGCCGACGCTATCGCTGGCGCGGGTTGATGCTCGACTCGGCGCGGCACTTTCAGTCGCCGGCGTTCATCCGGTCGATGATCGATTGGATGGCGTGGCACAAGCTCAACGTGCTGCATTGGCATTTGACCGACGATCAGGGGTGGCGGCTCGAGATCCGCAAGTATCCGCGGCTCACCGAAATCGGCGCCTGGCGGCGCGTTGCGACGGTGCCGGGCGCGGTGACGGCAACGACGGCCGAACCGTACGGCGGGTTCTACACGCAGGCGCAGGTGCGCGAGATCGTTGCCTTCGCGGCGGCCCGGCATATGCTGATCGTCCCGGAGATCGAAATGCCGGGCCATGCGCAAGCCGCGATCGCCGCCTACCCCGCACTCGGTGTCGGCGACTTGCCGCTCGCCGTCTCGGCGCGCTGGGGCGTGCATACGCACTTGTTCAACTTCGAGCCCGCAACCTTCGAATTTCTCGAGAATGTGCTCGACGAAGTGATGCAGTTATTCCCGGGACCCTACGTGCACCTCGGCGGCGACGAGGCCGTCAAAGACGAATGGAATGCCTCCGCTGCCGGTTCAGACGCGCGCCCGCGCGCTCGGAATTGACGACTCCGACGCGCTGCAGGACTATTTCACGCAGAGGATCGGACGGTACCTTGGCGCCCATGGTCGGCGGCTCGTCGGTTGGGACGAGATTCAACGCCCGGGTTTGCCGCGCGACGCGATCGTGATGTCGTGGCACGGCGTCACCGGTGCCCACGCGGCGGCGTTGTCGGGCCATGATGCGATCCTCTCGCCGTGGCCCACACTGTATTTCGACAACCGGCAAAGCACGTCGGCGACCGAGCCGCCCGGGCGGCTGCAAGTGATTTCGCTCGAAGACGTGTATCGCTTTGCGCCGCGCGATCCGAGCTTTGAGCGGCGCAGCACAGGCGCACATCCTCGGCGTGCAGGGCGATATATGGACGGAGCACATGCAAGACCGAAGACCGTTTGGTCTGGATGGCGCTGCCGCGCGCAGCGGCGCTCGCCGAGGTCGCCTGGACGCCGCCGCAACGCCGGAGCTGGCCGGATTTCCTCGAGCGGCTCGTGCCGATGTTCGCGCGCTATCGCGCCGCCGGACTCGACTACGCGGACAGCGTGTTCGCGATCGAGGCCGCGGTCGCGCCGAGCGCCGACCAATTCAGCGTGACACTGTCGAACCAAGCCCAGCGATCCGCGACGCCGGTCGGAGTCATTCGCTACACCCTCGACGGCCGCGAGCCGACCTTCTCGCGGCGGTCTATCGCGCACCGCTTATACTGCCGCTCGGCAGCAAATGCGCGCCGCGGCCTTCGTCGGGTCCGAGCAGCGTCTCGGCCGTCTGGGAGCGTCGCCTCGACGCAGCCGTCGCTCGCGCGCACCAACAGCCAAGAACTCGAGCTCTGCAGCGAGGGCATCGGGCTGCTGCTCGAGCCCGAGCCGGGCGCAGGCACCGCGGAACCTCCGATCGCGGTCGACATCATGAATCCGTGCTGGATCAGGCGCGGCGTCGATCTCGGCGGCGGGCCGCTAAATTGCGCGCCGCGGTCGCGCCGCTGCCGTTCAACTATGAAATTGGCGCCGATGCCGCCAAGATACGAGTCGGCAGATGCACGCACCGCGGCGGGCGAGCTTGAGATCCACGTGGACGGCTGCGACACGCCGGCGCAAGCAACCTGCCGCTGCGCCCGCGGCGGCCTCGCCTCGCGTAACGATATTGCCCGCAGGTGCAGCTGCCGGCACTCGCCGGCCGGCATGACCTGTGCTTGCGATTTGCGCGTCCGCGTCTCGATCCAATGTGGGCGCTCGACTGGGTCGAGATCGGGGAGTAGCAGGCATGTCGATTCTGCAAGTTCTGGCGCCCTTCGACGGCTGGTGCACGACGCTCGACGAGGTGCCGGATCCGGTGTTCGCCGGCAGGATGCTCGGCGACGGCATCGCAATCGATCCGACCGCCGGGATCGTCGTCGCGCCCTGCGCCGGCGAAATCGTCGCAGTCGCGAAGACCGGACATGCCGTCTCGATCCGCGCCGCCGGACGGCATCGACGTGCTCGTTCACGTCGGCATCGACACGGTCCAACTCGGCGGACGCGGCTTCCGATGTGCGCTGCCGGCCGGGCGCCCTGGTGCGGGCCGGAGAAGAAATCATGCGCTTCGACCTCGATGCCGTGGCGCGCGGCGCCAAGAGCCTGATGACGCCCATCATCGTGACGCCGCGGACGGCCTGGTCGTCACGAGCCGCAGGCCCCCGGGCATGGTTGCGGCCGGCGACCTGCTGTTACGCAGATCGGACCGCTGGCCGGTGCCGGGTGCCGCGCGGCCGCATGCGACGTCCGCGCCGCCGAAACCGTCCGCGCGCGAGCCTCTCGCAGATTCCGCTGCGCCAGGGGCTGCATGCGCGCCCGGCCGCAATCCTCTCGCAGCGCGCCAAGCGCATGCGGCCGCGGAACTTAAACTGAGCGCGCACGGGCGCAGCGCCGATGCGCGCAGCGTCGTCGCGATCATGGCGCTCGGCGTGCGCTGCGGCGATGAGATCTTGATTGAGGCCAGCGGTGCGGAGGCGCCGCAGGCCGTCGCGACGATCTGCATGGCGCATCGACGAGGCGCTGCGCGATGGATTCGCCGCATGACAGCGCTCCGACGGCGCGCCCGCGGCCGCTTCGAGCGCC
Organism: uncultured Gammaproteobacteria bacterium; assembly: GCA_963782845.1. GTDB lineage: Bacteria > Pseudomonadota > Gammaproteobacteria > Steroidobacterales > Steroidobacteraceae > Bog-1198. Next base: position 119,541 of record CAWALM010000015.1, read on the forward strand.
GCGGCTGCGGCAGCCGCGCGAACGCGCCAGCGAGCAGGCGCGCTGCCAGGCATCTGTCGCGGTGCCCGGCATTCGCGGTGGGCCGCGCGGCCCGCATCGACCGCCGCGAGATCGAGGTCGTCGAGCAGGGTGCGGAGCCGTGCACGAAACCGGCGAACTCGCGCGGGCGCTCGGCAAGTGCGCCTGCGACTGCGCCGAGTCCGCGAGCCGGCGGGCAGACGCGCCGCGAGATCATCGCCGCGCACCTGGAGTTTCTCGACGATCCCCTGGTTCAACGATACCGCGCAGGAGCTCATCGCCGCCGGCAAGAGCGCGGGATTCGCCTGGCGCGGCGCCATTCGCCGCGCGGTTGCCGCGCTCGAGCAGCTCGATGACGTTCGCGCCTGCGGGAGCGAGCCGACGATCTGCTGGACATCGAGGCGCACGTGCTGCTGGCGCTCGCCGGCGAGGCGCGGCCGATGCATCAGCAGTCTGCCCGAGCACGCCGTGCTGCATCGCCGATGATCTGCTGCCGTCGGAGCTGACGGCGCTCGACCGGCAGCGCTGGCCGCCATCTGCCTGAGCGCGCGGCGGCGCCACCTCGCACGTCGCCATACTGGCCGCGGCCATGGAAGTGCCCATGCTGATCGGTCTCGGCGGCCGCGCTGCAGGCAGTCGCGGACGGCGCTCACCTGATCGTCGATGCCGATCGGCGGCATGCTGCATGACGACGCCCGCGGCCGCAGACCTCGATGCGGGCTCGCAGCAAGTCGCCTCGCGCCGACTGCGGCGCGATGCCGAAGCGCAGGCGCCGCGCACGCCGAGGCGCGCACCCGCGACGGCATGCGCGTCGAAGTGTTCGCGAATCTCGGCAGCATCGTCGGACGCGGCGGCCGCCGTCGCGAACGGCGCCGAGGGCTGCGGGCTTGCTGCGCACGGAGTTTCTGTTCATCGATCGCGAGCACCGCGCCCGACGAGGCGGAACAATCGCCGCGTATCAGGGCATCGCCAGCGGCGCTCGCGGGCCGGCCGCTGATGCTGCGGCTCATGGACGTCGGCGGCGACAAGCCGCTGCGCTATCTGCCGCTGCCGGACGGAGCAGAATCCGGCGCTCGGGCATGCGCGGCGTGCGCACCGCGCTCGCGCGTCCGGATCTGCTGCGCACCCAGCTGCGCGCCGCGCTGCGCGTGCGAACCCGCCGGCGTCGTGCGGCTGCTCGATGCCGATGGTCACCGACGTCGCCGAAATCGATGCCGTGCGCGCCGTCGTCGATGAGACTCAGCGCGCGAGCTCGGCATGAGCGGGGCGCATCAAGCTCGGCGCGATGATCGAAACGCCGGCGGCCGCGCTGACCGCAGGCCGCTCTGCTGCGCGAGGCCGATTTTCTGTCGATCGGCAGCAATGATCTGACGCAGTACACGCTCGCCATGGATCGCGGCCATGCGCAGCTCGCGGGCCGCACCGACGCCTTGCATCCGGCGGTGCTGCAATTGGTCGCGGCGACCGCGGCGCCGGCGCGGCGGCCGGCAAGCTGGTCGCCGTTTGCGGCGGGGTTGCGGCCGATCGCGCGCGCGGTGCCGATCTTCATGGGCTTCGGCGTGCGCGAACTGTCGGTCGTGCCGGCCGCCGTCCCGGCGCTCAAACGCCAGATTCGCGCGCTGCGGATCGCCGACTGCCGCGAACTCGCGCTGCGCTGTCTGGAACTCGGTTCGGCTGCGCGAGGTGCGCGCGCTGGTCGGCGCAGTGCGCAGGCGAAGTCAGGGAGATCTGCAATGAATTCACGCTTCTCGGGGCTGCAGCAGCTGGGACGGGCCCTGATGCTGCCGATCGCGGTGCTGCCCATCGCCGGCCTGCTGCTGCGCTTGGGCCAGCCCGACCTGCTCGACTGGGCCGCGATGGCCGCGGCCGGCGACGCGATATTCTCGAATCTCGGGCTGCTGTTCGCGGTCGGCGTCGGCGTGGGGCTGGCCCGCGAGAACCACGGCGCCGCCGGGCTCGCGGCGCTGGTCGGATTTCTGGTCACGACGCATGCGACGCGGCGCTCATGGCGGCGCCGCCTGCAGTCACCGCCACTCTCGCGGGGCCGGCCCGCGATCTTGCATGGCGGCTTTCAAGGAGCACGAGCTCGCAGAAGCTCAGCATTCCGGTCGGACTGCTCTCCGGCATCATCGCCGGAGTCGGCTACAACCGCTTCAGCAACATCACGCTGCCGAGCTATCTGAGCTTTTTCGGCGGCCGGCGCTTCGTGCCGATCGTCAGCGGCATCGCCGGGCTCGCGCTGGCGGCCGTGCTTGGGTTATGCGTGGCCGGTCATCGAGCGCGGCATGGACTCGACCAGCAACGCGATTCTCGGCGCGGGATCCCTCGGGCTGTTCGCCTACGGTGTGCTGAACCGCATCCTGATCGTCACAGGTCTGCATCACATCCTCAATAATTTCGCGTGGTTCATCGTCGGCGATTACCACGGCGCCACCGGCGATTTGAAGCGGTTCTTTGCCGGCGACCCGAGCGCCGGGCGCATTCATGTCGGGTTTCTTTCCGGTCATGATGTTCGGCCTGCCCGGCGCGTGCCTCGCGATGTATCACACGGCGCGGCCCGAGCGGCGCGCCGGCGCCGGCGGGCCTGCTGCTGTCGCTGGCCTTGACCTCGTTCCTGACGGGCGTCACCGAGCCGATCGAATTCACCTTCATGTTCCTCGCGCCCGTGCTCTATGTGCTGCACGCGATCGCGACCGGCCTCGCGATGGTCGTGATGAACGCCTTCGGAGTGCGGCTCGGATTCAGCTTTTCCGCGGGACTGTTCGATTACTTGCTGAATTTCAGTCACGCGCAGCGCCCGTTGCTGCTGCTGCCGATCGGCGCGGGCTACTTCGGGCTGTACTACCTGGTGTTTCGCGTCTGCATCGTGCGCTCGAATCTCGCGACGCCGGGCCGCGAGGCCGACGACGCGACAGGAGTCGCGCGCCGCGGCCCGGCCGAGCGGCGAACGCGCCGAGAGCCTTGGTCGACCGCGCTCGGCGGTCCGCAAAATCTCGCCGAAGTGGAGGCGTGCACGACGCGCTTGCGCCTCGTGCTCGTCGACAATCGAGCGATCGACGAGCCGGCGCTCAAGGCGGCTCGGCGCGCGCGGCGTGCTGCGCGCGGGCGCACAAGGCTTGCAGGTGGTGCTCGGCCCGGAGGCCGACCAAGTCGCCGGCAAAATTCGCGATACTGCGCTGCGCCGCGGCGCCCATGCCGCAGCGCGGCGGCGGAGACCGCGGCGCAGGCGACGGCGTCTGCACGGCGACCGCGGTGCCGATGATCTCGAGGATGCGGCGCTGCTGCGGCGCTCGGCGGCCGCGACAATGTGCTCGCGCTGGAGCGCGCATGCGGGCCGCATCTTGCTGCGTGCCGCGCGGCTCGATATCCTCGACGACGGCTGCGCTCGAGCAGCTTGGAGTCCGCGCGATCGCGCGCACCGGCGCGGACACGGTCCAGCTGTTGATCGAGCGACGCGCCGAGCCGGGGTTCGAGCGCTTGGGCCGATTGTCCGGCGCCGGCCTGAGGTGGGCAATGGACACGGCAACCCTTTTCAATCGATCGGCGGCGGAATCAAGCCGCAGGGCGCCGCTCGATCGGCCGCTAGCCGCTCCGGTGCGCCGCATCGTCATCGTCGGCGGCGGAACGGCGGGATGGATGACGGCGTTGATCTTCGCGCGCGTCGCTCATCGAACGCGGCGTCGAGATCACGGTGGTCGAGTCGCCGAACGTCGGCATCATCGGGGTCGGCGAGGGCTCGACGCCCTGGCTGCGCGGATTCTTCGACAGCCTCGATATCGAAGAGGCGGAGTGGATGCCGGCCTGCCACGCGACCTATAAATGCGGCATCACCTTCGATCGGCTGGTCGACCAAGCCGGGCTTCGAGCGCTATTTTCATCCGTTCGCCTCGATGCTCGACAACTTGACCATGACTCAGTTCGTCCACAACGTCGATGCGCGGGTCAACGGCGCCGATCGTGCCCGCGCATCCCGATCGGTTCTTCATCGCGGCGCGGCTCGCGCGCCGGCATCTCGCGCCGAAACCGGCCGAGCATTTTCCGTTCGATATCTGGCACGGCTACCACTTCGATTCGGTGCTGCTCGGGCAGTTTCTGCACCAAAAAGCACTGCAGCGCGGCGTGCGTTACAAGGCCGCGCACGTCACGCACGCCAACCTCGACGAGCACGGCGCGATCGCGTCGGTCGCGACCCGGGAGGGCGAGGCCATCGCCGCGGATATCTTCGTCGATTGCAGCGGATTTGCGGGGCTGCTGATCAACCAGGCGCTGCATACCCCTTTCGTCAGCTTTCGCCGAAAATCTGTTCAACGATGCCGCGGTCGCGATGCCGACGCCCGTCGACGCCGTCGCTGCCCTCCGAAACCGTATCCACGGCGATGCGTCACGGTTGGGCCTGGAAGATTCCGCTGACCGAGCGCTACGGCAACGGCTACGTCTACAGCACGCAGTCGTGTACGCCGGATCAGGCGGAGCAGGAGCTGCGCGAGCACCTCGGGCTGCTGGATTCCGATACCCCGGCGCGGCACCTCAAGATGAAGATCGGGCGGGTCACTCGGCACTGGAACCGAAACTGCCTCGCGGTCGGACTGTCGCAAGGCTTCATCGAGCCGCTCGAGGCGACCGCGCTGTTGTTCATCCAGCAGACCGCGACGGCGTTCGTCGAATTTCTCGAGCGCGGCGATCTCGGCGAGGCCGCTCACGAACAATTCAATGCGCGCGTCAACGCGCATTTCGAGGGAACGCGCGACTACATCGTGACTCATTACAAGACCAACAGCCGTACCGACACCGAATACTGGCGCGCCAATGCAGCCAACACGCAGCTGTCCGAACCGCTCAAGCAGTTGCTGAGCCTGTGGATGTCCGGCAAGGGCATCGCGCCCGCGGTGCGCAGCCAGGCGCTGGGCAAGGGCTATCCGGTGTTCTCCTGGTACTCGATCATGGCGGGCATGGGGATTTTTCCCGACCGCGCAGGCTTTGCGTCCGCCGCAGGGCGCCGAGGCGAGATTCCGGATCGCCGAAATCGACGACCTGCTCGACCGCAGCGCCGCCAACTACCCTGACCACCGCGAGGTGCTGCAGAACATCCCGCCGCGGCCGCAAGCGCGAGAGCCTGCAGGCCTACTTCTGGTAGGCTTGCGCCCAGCGAAGCCGGGTCCCATACACCGAATGCCGAAGCCGATCCGGGAATTCACCGAAGTCGACGCCGCCGCACAGCGGGGCGATCTGATCGCGGACAAGCAGCCCGCGATCGTGCGCGGCCTCGTGAAGGCGTGGCCCGCGGTGGCCGCCGGGCGCGAGTCGCCCGAGGCGCTGGTCCGGTATCTGGCGCGATTCGATACGGGTGCGCCGGTCGATGCGCTGCTCGCGCCGCCGGAGATCGACGGCCGGATCTTCTACAACGAGGCGATGACTGGGTTCAATTTCGTGCGCAATCGCTTGCCGCTCGCGGCGGTCGCCGAGCAGGTGCTGCGCTACTCGCACTTTCCGAAGGCGCCGTCGGTTGCCGTGCAAAGCGCCCTGATCCGCGATTGCGCGCCGGGATTTCTCGCGGAGAATCGCTTGGATCTGCTCGACGAGGGCATCGCGCCGCGCCTCTGGTTCGGCAATCGGATCACGACCCCGCTGCACCTCGATGCCTACGACAACGTCGGATGCGTCGTCGCCGGACGGCGGCGCTTCACGCTGTTTCCGCCGGATCAGATCGGCAACCTGTACATCGGACCCATCGACTACGCGCCGACCGGCGCGCCCATGAGCCTGGTAAGGCTGCACGATCCTGATTTCGGCCGATTTCCGCGGTTTCGCGATGCGCTCGCCGCCATGCAGGTCGCGGAGCTCGCACCGGGAGATGCGATCGTGATTCCGCCGCTGTGGTGGCACCACGTCGAGTCGCTCGACTCGTTCAACCTGCTGGTCAACTACTGGTGGCAAGACCGCAGCGGGCGGCACAGCCAAGCCGACTCGGCATTCGACGCGCTGCTGCATGGGATCCTCTGCATTCGCGACCTGCCGCCCGCGACGCGCCGCGCCTGGGCCGCATTGTTCGAACATTACCTGTTTGGGTCCTCGGCGGACGCGGTCGCGCACATTCCGGCCGCGCGCCGCGGAATTCTCGGCGAGCTGTCGCAGCAGCAGATCGACGGACTGCGCACCGAACTCGCCAAGCGCCTATGAGCATCCCCGTGACAGGCTATCGCGAACGGTGTGCCCCGCGCTCGACCTTTGTGGAACTCCCGAGGCTGCGCTATCACATGCGAGAATGGGGCGTACCCGGCTCGCCGCTGCTCGTCATGCTGCACGGCTGGATGGACGTTGCCGCTTCGTTTCAGTTCCTCGTCGATGAGCTGCGTCAGGACTGGCACGTGGTCGCGCCCGACTGGCGCGGTTACGGACTGACCGAGTGGGCGCGCCAGGGCTGCTATTGGATGCCGGACTACCTCGCGGATCTCGACCTGCTGCTCGATCATTTCAGCGCACACGAACCGGTACGGATCGTCGGGCACAGCATGGGCGGCAATGTCGCGACCCTCTATGCGGGCGTGCGGCCGGAGCGGGTACGCGCGCTCGTGAATCTCGAAGGCTTGGGGCTCGCCGGCGATGCGCCCGACAAAGCGCCGGCACGCCTCGCGCAGTGGCTCGACGAGATGCGCGCGCCGCCGCTGCTGCAGGACTATGCGAGCCTCGACGAAGTGGCGGCGCGCCTGCGCAAGAACAATCCGCGTTTGAGCGATGAGCGCGCACGCTACTTGGCGGCAAATTGGTCCCGCGCGCGTGAAGACGGGCGTTACGAGATTCTCGGCGATCCAGCGCACAAGATCGTCAATCCATACCTGTACCGTTCCGAGGAAGCGCTCGCAGTCTGGGGCGCGATCCGCGCGCCCGTGCTGTGGGTCATGGCGCGCGAATCGCGTTACGCGCAAAAAATGGACTCGTCGGCGGAATTTGGCCGGCGCGTCGCGAGCATTTCGCGCGTGACGCGCCACTGGATCGAGGGGGCGGGGCACATGATGCACCACGACGAGCCGCGCCTGCTCGCGCACTTGATCGAGGAATTCCTTGCGCCCCACAGGACCGTCGAATGACGTCCCCGCGTCGACCGTCAATCGCGGAAGATCTCGATCGGCCCGGTCGTGCCGCCCCGCGCCAGCGCAATTGCCTCGTGTAGATTCCTAAAAATCCGCGCCTCACCGATGACCGGCGCAATTTCGTGCCGGATCATATCGGAGCGCAAGTACGGGCTCACTCGCGCGAATACCACGGTGACGCCGCTCGCTCGCCAATTCCTCGAGCAAAGCGCGTATCGATCTCGCGGCGGAATAATCGATGTCGGTGATCGCGCCCGCGTCGACGATGAACCATCGAACCGGATCCGGCGCCTGTTTGACGAGCGCGCGCACCTCATCGACGAAGCGATTCTCGTTGGCGTAGAACAGATCGGCGCCGAAGCGGTAGACGATGAGCCCCGCTGCGGTCTGCTTGCCCGGCGTCGCCGGCGTCGGCAGCCATAGTCCGGAGGCGTCCGGCACGAGCATCATCGCGTGCGGTCGATAGCTGTGACGCACGTGCCGGAATAGCGATAGAGCGATCGCGAGCAGGATACCCTGCTCGACACCCGCGGCAACGACGGTGGCCGCGGTTGCGAGGCTCAGCTGAAACTCGCCGGGGCTTTCGCGGCGGATGTCGAGCATGCGCCGCACATCGATCATGCCGATCCCGATCGAGAATACGATCGCCGCCAGTACGCAGCGCGGCAAATACTGAAGCGGGCCGGTGAGGAACAACAGCACGAGCGCCACGGTTCCCGCCAGCACGAGTTGCGCGACTTGGCTGCGCGCGCCCACCCGGTCGGCGGTGGCGGTCTGGGTGGGGCTGCCGTTGACGACGAAGGTGCCGCTGACGGCGGCCGCGGCGTTCGCGGCCGAAAGGCCGAGGATGTCCGCGTTCTCGTCGACGTTCTCTTGATATCGAACTCCGAAGACGCGTGAGGTCGCGGCGCTTTGCGCGATGATCATCACGAAGCAGGAAGCCGACACCGGCAGCAGTGCGAGAAGTTCGCTCCACGTCACGGCCGGAATGGAAATTGACGGCAGCCCGCCCGAGATCGGACCGATGACCGCGATGCCGTGCTGCGGGAACCCGAAAATCGCGCTCGCGATGATCGTCATGATGACCGCGAGCGACGGCAAGGGAATGCGCGGTGCGAAGCGATTGCCGAGCACGATGGCCCCGGCAACGGCGCTCGACAAGATCAGCGTCGGCCAATTCGACGCGGACAGACCCGCAACGACCTCCCAAACACGCACCAGCGAGTAGCGTGAACTGACGGCGACTGCGCACATGTCGCCGAGCATCGCGATGCCGACCTGCAGACCAACCCCGACCAGAAAGCCCGTCAACACGGTGCGCGACAGAAAATCGGCGAGAAACCCGAGCTTGAATATCCGTGCCAACAGCAGCAGGCCCGCGGTCAGCAGCGCGACCATGCCGACCAAGGCCAGGTAATGGCCGCTGCCGGGCGCCGCCATGGCCGAGAGGGAGCTCGAGAAGATCGCCGCCGTGGCGGAGTCGGCTGCAACCACCAGATGCCTCGAGGAGCCGAAAATCGCGAATGCGATCGGCGGCAGCAGCACCGTGTAGAGGCCGGTAATCACCGGCATCCCCGCGATTCGCGCGTAGCCGAGGACCTGGGGGATGTCGACCGCTGCGAGATTGACTCCCGCGAGCAGGTCGCGCAGCGCCGCCGGGCGGCTGCAGGGCAGGAGGCCGGCGAACAGACCGGCTGGAATCTTCATGATGCCGAATCGGCCGTCATCACGGCACCACTACGCCCTGCATCATCCTGCTCCCGCAAAGTCCGACCCAAAGCGGCATTCTGCCTGCATTCCCTCGTCCAAAGGAAAATTTACCGCAAGCGACGATTCGCGCGAGCGCTGCCGCACGGGTGGCCAAGCCATGCCGTTTGGTGCAGAGTGACGGTTGGAAGCAAAGCCTCGTGAAGGAGTTGTCCATGACTACCTATCGCGCACCGCTGCGTGACATGCAATTTGCTCTGGTGGAGGTTGCCGCGCTCGACGCGGTAGCGGCGCTGCCGGGGTACGAGGATGCCAACGCGGAATTGGTGGAAGCGCTGCTCGAAGGCGCTGCGAAGCTCGCCTCCGAGGTGCTCTCGCCGCTCAACAAATCGGGCGACCAGCAAGGCGTCGCGCTGCAGGCCGAGGGCGTGACGACCGCGAACGGCTTCGTCGCCGCATACCGGGATTTCGTCGCGGGCGGATGGAACAGCATCGCCGGAGAGCCGGCCTATGAAGGCCAGGGCCTTCCGGCTCTGGTTGAAGCAGCGGTGTTCGAAATGTGGAATTCCGCGAACATGTCGTTCGCGCTGTGCCCGCTGCTGACCGCGGGGGCGATCGAGGCGCTCCGGGCGCATGCCTCCGATGGGCTCAAGCACCGGTATCTCAGGCGGCTGGTGAGCGGTGAGTGGACCGGCACGATGAACCTCACCGAGCCGCAGGCGGGTTCGGATTTGGCGTCGGTTCGCAGCAAGGCCGTGCCGCACGAAGATCACTATCGCATCTTCGGTCAGAAGATCTTCATCACCTGGGGCGAGCACGATATGGCGCAGAACATCGTGCATCTGGTTCTCGCGCGCCTGCCGGACGCGCCGGAAGGAACCCGTGGCATCTCGCTGTTCCTGGTCCCCAAGTATCTCGTGAATCCCGACGGATCGCTGGGCCAGCGCAACGACCTGCGTTGCGTTTCGGTCGAACACAAGATGGGAATCCATGCGAGTCCCACCTGCGTGATGAGCTTTGGAGCCACGTTGGGGGCCGTCGGCTATCTGGTCGGCGAAAAGAACCAGGGGCTCGCGCACATGTTCACGATGATGAACGAGGCGCGCCTCAAGGTGGGATTGCAGGGTCTCGGAATCGCCGAGCGCGCCTATCAGCAGGCGCGCGACTTCGCCAAGGAGCGGGTTCAGGGCCGGCCGCTCGGCAAGAAGAGCGGTGAGCGCGTTACGATCATTCATCATCCGGACGTACGGCGCATGCTGCTGACGATGAAGGCGCAAATTGAGGCGATGCGCGCGCTCTGCTACGTGATCTGCGCGAGCGCGGATTTCGCGCACCGGCATCCGGACCGCAAAGCGCGCAGCAAGCACCAGCGGCGCGTCGATCTGCTGACGCCGGTCGTCAAGGGATGGTGCACCGAGGTCGCGGTCGAGATCGCCTCGATGGGGATGCAGGTGCATGGCGGCATGGGATACGTCGAGGAAACCGGCGCGAGCCAATACCTGCGCGACGCCCGCATTGCGCCGATCTACGAAGGAACCACGGGCATCCAGGCGAGCGACCTCGTGGGACGCAAGCTGGTCGCGGACAAGGGCGCCGCGATGGGCGAACTGATCGAGGAAATGCGCGAACTCGAGCAGCGGCTTGGCCAGAGCGAGGAGCCGCAGCTCGCGGCCATTTGCGCGGCCTTCGCGGGCGGAGTCGACGCGCTCGAGCAGGCAAGCGATGCGATTCAGCGAGCCTATGCCGAGGATCCGTCGCTCGCCATGGCGGGATCCGTGAGCTATCTGATGTTGGTCGGCTACGTCTGCGGCGCCTGGCAGATGACGCGAGCCGCCGAGCTTGCGTTCGTGCACACGGGCACCGACGACCGAGACTCTTTCCATCGGGCGAAGCTCACGGTGGCCCACTATTACGCTACGCAAATATTGCCCAAGGCGCAGGGGCTGCTGCTCGGGATCCAGAGCGACCAATCGGCTGCGTTGTCGCTCGCCGAACAATGGTTTTGAGGCCGCTAGTTGGCGTCGCGCTCCTGAGCGCGCGCGAACGCGGGCCGCGCGACGACGCGTTTGGCGTAGTCGTGGATCAGGCTCGATTTCGGCAGCATCGCGCTGTCTGCGAACATCGCGAACGTCGTGCCGTAGAGTACGTCGGCCGCGCTGAATCGTTCCCCGAGAATATAGGGTCCGGCGGACAGCGGATTGGCGATCGCCTCGATCGCCTCCTCGACCGGAACCCACCCGGCGGTGACACGCACGACGTCGATCTTTTGAAACTTGGACATCAGTGCCGGCTCGAACACGCCGGTGTAATACGATAGCCACGAGAGGTAGGCGCCGCGCTCGCGCTCTCCGACACGTGGGCCCAACCGATTGCGAGGATACTTGTCGGTGAGATAGAGGGCGATCGCGGGCGACTCGAATACGATGATGCCGTCGTCCGAAATGGCGGGAACCTTGCCGTTGGGGTGGGGATTTGAGGGATCGACTTTGCCGGTGCCGTCATGGCTGCGGGTCGTCACGTGCTTGATTTCGTAAGGTGCTTCGAGTTCCTCCAGCAGGAATATGAAGCGCGTCGAGCGGGTTTTCGCGCGATGAAACAGTGTGATCACGGGGCTCTCCTCGATCGTTTGCGGGCGGCCGGCACTGCGCCGATTTTGCCACGGTTGCGGCGGCCGGAGTCAGGGTGTCCGGCAAGAAATGCTTGTCTCGGCGCGGGCAGTTGATACCCTGGCGCGCAAAGCTCGGGGGATGATCATGCGTTACCTGCTGTACGTCTTGGCGCTCATGGGGCTCGCTGCCTCCGGCAGCCTGCTGGGGGGCGGCAGCTTCTGGCCGCCGCTGATCTTCGCGATTTGCCTGCTGCTCGCGGCGATCGGAACCTGGGACCTGTTGCAGACCTCACATTCGCTGCGCCGCAATTACCCGATTCTCGCGAATCTGCGCTTCATGCTCGAAAGGGTTAGGCCCGAGATTCGGCAGTATTTTCTGGAAAGCGACCTCGACGGCGCGCCGTTCAATCGTTCGAAGCGCGCGATCGTCTATCAGCGTTCCAAAGGCCAGTTGGACAAGCGGCCGTTCGGCACGCAGCTCGACGTGTACGGCGAAGGCTACGAGTGGCTCACGCATTCGATTGCGCCGCGGGAACCGGGCGGCCACGATTTTCGCATCGCCATGGGCGGAGCGGATTGCCGCAAGCCCTATTCGCTGTCGGTGCTCAACATATCGGCAATGAGCTTCGGCGCGCTGAGCGCCAATGCGATTCGCGCGCTCAATAGGGGCGCAAGACTCGGCGGATTCGCCCATGATACCGGCGAAGGCAGCTACAGCGTCCATCACCGCGAGTTCGGCGGGGACATCATTTGGGAGATCGGCAGCGGCTATTTCGGATGCCGCAATCCCGACGGCACGTTCAATCCGAAGGCGTTCGAGATCCAAGCGGCCGAACCCCAAATCAAGATGATCGAGATCAAGCTGTCGCAGGGCGCGAAGCCGGGCCATGGCGGGGTACTGCCGGGAGCGAAGGTGACACCGGAGATCGCCGCCGCGAGGGGCGTCGCAATCGGTGTTGATTGCATTTCCCCGGCTCGCCACTCGGCGTTCTCGACGCCGCTCGAAATGATGGAGTTCATTCGCGTGCTGCGCGATTTGTCGGGAGGAAAGCCCGTCGGTTTCAAACTCTGCATCGGTCATCGCAGCGAATTCATGGCGCTCGTCAAGGCGATGCACGAGTCGGGCGTCGTGCCCGATTTCATCGTGATCGACGGCAAGGAAGGCGGTACCGGCGCGGCGCCGCTGGAATTCAGCGATCATCTCGGCACGCCGCTGCGCGAGGGCCTGGTATTCGCACACAACTGCCTCGTCGGCGCGGGGATGCGCGACCGCGTGAAGCTCGGCGCCAGCGGCCGGATCATCACGGCTTTCGACATGGTGCGTGCGTTCGCACTCGGCGCCGATTGGTGCAATTCGGCGCGCGGATTCATGTTTGCGCTCGGCTGCGTGCAGTCGCTCTCCTGCCATACCGATCGTTGCCCCACGGGCGTCGCGACACAGGACTCTCTGCGGCAACGGGCGATCGTCGTCCCCTTGAAGGCCGAGCGCGTCGCGCGGTTTCACGAAAGCACGCTCAAAGCGCTCGCCGAGCTGCTCGGCGCGGCCGGCCTCGCTGCGCCGCGCGACGCGCATCGGGGCCTTATCATGCACCGGCGGCCGCCGCACGAGACGCGCAGCTTCGCCGAACTCTACCCGGAATTGGAGTCGGGCTCCTTGCTGACCGGTCACGCCGACGCGGGCTACATGCGCGCGTGGGCATTCGCACGCGCCGACAGCTTCACGCCGTCGGCCGCGGATTCCTCAGCGCTCGTCGCCGGATGACCACTGCGCATAGGAAATCCGGGGCAGCTCGATGCGATCGGTGGTGCGGCAATACACCGATGGCGACCCGAGCCGGCCGATCGGAGCGAAGTGATTGACGTGCATTCGGGGTCCGAGCAGATGGTCGGCGACGTGAAACATCACGACTTCGCCGATGTAGAGAGTGCTCTCCCCGAGCGCGACCGACTGAAATAGTTTGCACTCGAGACTCGCCTGCGCCTCCGCCAGGCGCGGCGCCCGCACGCGGGCCGCGGGGGCGGCGTGCAGGTGGGCGGCGGCGAGCTCACTCCGGTCAGGCGGGAAATCCGCCGCCGTGACGTTCATCGCCGCGAGCAAATCCTCGGTCACGAAATTGACGACGAATTCCCGCTGCGCCTCGATGTTTACCGCGGTGTCCTTCGGTGCGCCGCTGTCGCGCGATCCGATGCTGACGCCGACGTAGAGGGGCCCGCTACTGAATGCGTTGAAGAAGCTGAACGGTGCTAGATTCACGACGCCGTCGGCGCTTAAAGTCGTGATCCAGGCGATCGGCCGGGGCACGACGATGTTCGTGAGCAGCTTGTAGTTGTGCGCCTCCGATTGCTGCGATGGGTCGATTTGCATGAACAGCTGTGCCCGTATGGTTGGGTCTCGAAGGGATCATCTTACCCAAATCCCCGGCCCTTGCAGTTCGTTCGATCACTCGTGGCCGGCGCCGCGCGAGCGGATCACCACGGTGATCGGCTGCGGCAAGTCGCGCGGCACCGGCTCGCCGCGAATGCAGGCGGTTGAAATCCGCTCGATGATGCGCCGGTCGAGTGCGGCGTCGCCGGTCGTGTCGGCGAGTTTGCAACCCGAGACGGCCCCGGCGGAATCGAGCCACACGCGGACTCGGACCTCGTAGTTGGATCGGCGCAGCTCGTCGTCCTTGGTGAGCCAGGACTTGAGTTCGGTCGCGATCAGCGCCGAATAGCCGCCGAATCCGCCGGCACCCGCACTCCACCGGTCGGGCTTGCCGAGGTCGAGCGCCAGGTCGCGCCCGCCGCGCTTGGCGCGAAGTCCGAAACTGTCGAAGCCCGCCTGAGCGTCGGCGTCCACGCCCAACTGGTCGTCGATCGGGCTCGGTCCCATATCCGGCAAAGTCGGGCCGCTGTCGAGACCATCGGCGAGCGCTTGCTGCTCCTGTTCCTCGGGCGGCGGGGGCTTGAGATCCTCCTCGGCTCGGGCCGGCGGCGGCTGGACCGCGTCGACCAACGCGACTCGCTGCGGCTCCTCGGCAATGCGCAGCGATCGCGATCCGACGAATTCGCGCGCGAGGAAAACCGCTGCGACAATGGCTGCGGCCAGTACCGCGCGCATCAGCCAGTTCGGGCCTTCGTCCGAGGCCCAGAATCCGCGCAGGTCGCGAGTGTGCGGCGCTCATCGGACCAGGCGCTGCGTCACGAGCCCGACGTTCGTGATCTTGAGCGTCTTGACGACGTCCAATACCGCAATGACCTGCATCGTAGTGAACGGTCGCGTCGCCCTTGATGACGATCGGCACGTCCGGATCGAGCGACTTGATCTGCGCGAGGCGCGCATGCAGCTCGGTCAACGTGACCTCGGTCGTATCGACGTAGATTCGGCCGTCGGCGGCGACCGTGACCGCATGGGTGTGCGGCTTCGCAAGGCTCGGCGAGTTCGCGGCCCGCGGCAGCGCGACCGAGATTCCCTGCACCGTCGCGGTCGCCATGATGATGAAAACGAGCAGCAAGACCCACGCAAGGTCGAGCAGCGGCGTGACGTTGAGGTCGTCGTAGGGCTTTGCAATGATTTTACGCCGCATGCGCCACCTCCGCGGCTGTTGCAGGCGGCCCGTGAACGCGGCCGCAAACCTTGCGACGAACTGGTCGGAAAACACATCCATCGCCGAGACCCGCGCGCCGACGCGAGACGCGATGAAGTTGTAGCCGAATAGCGAGGGAATCGCGACCAGCAAACCGGCAACGGTCGCAAACAGCGCCGCCGCCACGCCGGGGGCGATCGTGTTGACATTGACGTCGCCGGTCGCCGCGATCGACGCGAAGGTAATCATGACGCCGACGACCGTACCGAGCAGACCGAGAAACGGCGCGCCGCTCACCGCAATCGTCATCAAAACCAGCCGGCGATTCAGCGAATCGGTCTCTTCGACGATCCCGACATCGAGCGCGACCGGATGACGCCGAGATACTCGGCCGGCAAGCGCCGCCGCTGGCCGGATGACCGAGAGTGCGGACCCGAGCTCGGCGATTCCTCTCAAGTACAGCCGCTGCAGCGGCGAGGGCGGCGAGGCGCCGGCGGGCCGTCACGGCGCGCCGTGCCAAGCATCGCTCGCGGCAAGCCGCGCGGCATCCGTCTGCCAGCGCGCCGCGAATTCCTCGAGCAATGCCTTGTCGCCGTGTTCGGCGCGACCAGCTGCCGCAATTTCATCACGAGGACCTCGCCGCTCAGCAGGCCGACGACGGCGATCAGCGCGATGACGATCCAACCGTCGATCGTCACCGAACCGAGCAGTCTCGAAATGAGCCCGAGTTCCTTCTCATCCCGCCGCTCGAACGCGACTCGTCTTCGCCGTAGCCGATTGCGGTCGTATCCGGCTTCTCGGTCAGGTACTCGAGTGTGAACCAGCCGGCGGCCGTGCTACGCCTGCGATCCGCACGCTGTCGAGCGCACCGCTGAAGGAATGCTCGGCGCCGGATGCGCCGAGCACCGGCGCAGCCATTCAAGTGGATGCGCGGCGCCGGGATCTATTGTAGTTCGGTACCGTCCACGTAGAGCGCCAGACGCTCGCCGGCGATGACGCCGAGCAGGTGCCATCCATCGGTGATCGGCCCCGCGACGCGCATTTCGCGGCCCGCCGGTCCGAGGCTGGCGCTGAGTTCGGCCGGACCCGCCGCGACTGCGAGACGCCCTCGGGCCCGATTGGCTGTAGACGAGGCCCGGCGCGCTGCCCGGATCGATGCGAATCCAAGCGGTCAGCGTCATGCCCTTGGCGGCATCGAAGTCGAATGCGGGCGTGACCGGAAGGCTCACGGACGACTGCGCGTCGAATCCGAGCGCGCGGTCCATGACGCCGGGCACGCCGAGATGGGCCGTCGATGAGGTGGCATTGCTTGCATAACGGGGTGCTGTCGCGCGGCGGGCCGCTTGCTTCCGAGAAATCGTAGCTCGCGACGAGCGCGGCATCGCTGACCTGGTTCGTAGACGCCGGCTTCGCATTGGCGCTGCCGTAATACATCCAGATGTACGGAGTGCTCGGCGCCGAGGGCTCGCGAGCGGCAGCCTTGACCCAGATACCGCGATTCCCGCGCCGGCATCCAAGCGCTCGAGCCGGAAACTCGAGCGGCGTCTTGTCGTCGGCCGCGATGAATCGCAGATCCGCCCCGGTCTTGTCGACGTCGTTGAAGTAGCCGAAATTGCCCGCGTGCAGGCGGACCGGCAGCGTGACCTCGGCAAGCCCGGTCGAAGCGGCGGCGGTCGTCACGGCGCCATCGATCGTCAGGCGCTTGCGAAATTGCCAGTCGTTGTTCCACCAGGAGGCGCAAGCGATCCCGGCAGCAACAGTCAAGAACGTCAATGCGAGTCCGATCGATTTGCGATGCGCATGTTTCATTGCGTTGATCTCCTTGAACGGCATTGGTGCTTGCCGTACCCATTCCGGTCGATCCGGCCGTTGCTAGCGTTGGCGTGGCTCACTATCGACGGGTTGCCGCAGGCGGCAATACGAGAAATCCGCGAGTCGCAGGATACCACCCGCAGATGCGCGCGGCCGACCGCGCGCCGCGGCGCTCAAACGGGGCTCGGTCGCCGCTGACGCAGGCGCGCGATCTCCTCCTGATCCATGCCCTCGAGCTGCTCCTCGATGATCTTGATCGCCGACTCGATATCGGGCATCAGTACATTCTCGATGGCCCGCGCGCGGCGCTCGGTGCGCACGTAGTCGCGCACCAGGCGACGCAGATTGACGCAGCAGGCGGCCAGTTCCACGGCAGGCTGCAAGCCAATCGGCGCTGCGCCTCGGCGCAGGCGCGCGCCTCCGGCGTCGGATTGACGGGCTGCTCGAGCGGCGCCGGGCGGGCGCGCGACCGGCACGAGCTGCGCCTCGAGCAATTCCAGCCCGAACAGGCGCCTGCGGCGGATCGTCGAGGCGGTCTGCGCTCAGCGACAAGGCGGCGGATAGACGGACAGCTCGTCGAGGCCGTGGCGGCGAATCGCCGCGAGCATACGCGATCGCGGATTCTCTCGTCAGCCGTGCGCACTCGCGCCGCAGCAGAATCGTGGAGCGCGAGCTGGCGGCGGATTTCGGCGGCCAGCAGCAGGCGCTTCTCGTCGAGCAGCTCGTAGCCCTCGCGCACGAGCTGCTGCTCGTCCTTGAGTTCCATGACCGCGATCCGGGTCGCCGTGATCTCACGCCGCCGAGTCAGGCACGCGAGTCGTCCCGCAGGTACTGATCGATTTGCCGCTGATTGAGGCGCGTCAGCTCCGGAGGCCGGCAGAGTCCGCGCAGCAGCTGCCATCCGATCGCCATGCTTTCCTCGAGCGTTCGCCGGTCCTCCTGGTGCACGAGCTGCTGCTCGAAGTCGCGCCCGAACTCGAGAAAACGCCGGTCGACTTCGGGCAGGCTTTCCTCGCCCATGACGCTCGCGAGCACGCGCACGTGCACCGCGCGCGCGTAGCAGGCGAACAATTGATTGGCGAGCGCCGGGTGGTCCGCGTGCGTGAAGCCGTCGCCGGTGCCTGCGCTCATGAGCCGCGAGAGGCTCGGCAGCACGCGCACCGGCGGGTAGACGCCGCGCCGATCGAGTTCGCGGTCGAGCACGATCTGCCCTTCGGTGATGTATCCGGTCAGATCCGCGATCGGATGACTGATGTCGTCGGCGGGCATCGACACGATCGGCAGCTGCGTCAGGGTGCCCGGCCGGCCGGCGATGCAGCCGGCGCGCTCGTAGAGGCTCGCGAGATCCGAGTACATGTATCCCGGATAACCCTTGCGGCTCGGTAACTCGCCGTGACCCGCCGAGACTTCGCGCAGCGCTTCGCAGTAATTCGTCATGTCGGTCATGACGACCAGCACGTGGCGCCCTTCGACGAACGCCAGATACTCGGCGGCCGTCAGCGCGTAACGGGGCGTCAGCAGACGTTGGGTCGACGGCTCGTCCGCGAGATTGAGGAACATCGCCATGTGCTCGAGCGCGCCGCTCGAGGCCATCGCGCCGCGGAACGGTCTCGGCGGTGTCGTGCGAGATCCCCATGCCGACGAACACGACCGCGAACGAGCCTTGCGTCTCGCGCGCGCAGTCGCGCCTGCAGCACGATATCGGTCGCAAGCCTGTCATGCGGCAGGCCGGCGCCGGAGAACAGCGGCAGCTTCTGGCCGCGCACCAGGCTGTTCATGAGGTCGATCGCCGAGATCCCGGTCTCGATGAAATCGCGCGGCAGGGCGCGCGCCGCCGGATTGATTGCAAGGCCGTCGATGCGCATGCGGCGCGCGGCGGCGATCGGCGCGCCACCGTCGGTCGGCTGTCCGATGCTGTCGTAGGTCCTGCCGAGCATGTCGGGGCCGACACCGAACAGCAGAGGCTCGTTCCAAACGCGCACCCGCGTGTCGCCGACGCCGAGTCCGATCGTGGACTCGAGAACCTCGATCACCATAGTCTGCTCGTCGAGCGCAGCGACGCGACCGATCCGCTCCCGCCCGTCGCGGTCGAGCACTTCGACATGGGCATTGAGGCCGACTTCCACCTTGCGCTCGAGAAACAGCAGCGGTCCTTCGATGCGCTGCACGCAATGATCGAGCATGAGCTCAGCGCGCATCGGCTTGTCCACGACGCAGCGCGGAGAATTCGGCGTCGAGCTGCTTCCAAAGATCGTGGATTTGCGCGATGCGCGCTTCGCCGAACTCCTCGCCGATGCGCTGCAGGGTTCGGCGGACCGGCAAGTCGGCGATGCGATCCGGATGCACGCCGGCCGTCGACGGCGTCGCGCGCCACGTCGATGAAGCGAATCACGACGCGCAAAATTTCGGTTTGACGCTGCGGCGAGCAATAGCGATCGATTTCGGAGAATGACGACTGGCGCAGCACCGCGTCGTTGACGAGATCGGCGCACAACAGCGTCAATTGCTGCGCCGGCGGCAGGGCATCCTTGCCGACGATGCGCGCCATGCTCTCGAGCCGCACCTGTGCCTCGAGCAGCTCGAGCAGCCGCGTTCGCTGCGCCAGCCAGTCCGGGTTGCCCTGCGACTGCCACCACTGCGCGAGCGCATCGACGTCGGCGCTGTAGGACTGCAGCGGGTGGATCGCCGGAAAGAAGCGCGCCTGTGCGCTGACGCGGTCGAGCGCCCAGAACGTGCGCACGAAACGGCGCGTGTGCATCGTGACCGGTTCCGTGAAATCGCCCGCCGGCGGGCTGATCGCGCCGATGATCGTGACCGAGCCTTCCGCGCCCGAGAGCGTGCTGACCCGGCCCGCGCGTTCGTAGAATTGCGCGAGGCGCGAACTCAAGTAGGCCGGATAACCCGCCTCGCCGGGCAAATCGCCGAGGCGCCCGCGAGACTTCCCGCAGCGCCTCGGCCCAGCGGCTGGTCGAGTCCGCCATCAGTGACACATGCAATCCCTGGTCGCGAAAGTATTCCGCGACCGTGATCGCGGTGTAGATGCTGGCTTCACGCGCGGCGACCGGCATGTTCGAGGTGTTGGCGATGATCACGGTACGCTCCATCAGCGGCCGCCCGTTGCGCGGGTCCTGCAGCTTCGGCAACTCGTCGAGCACCTCCGACATCTCGTTGCCCCGCTCGCCGCATCCGACGTAGACGATGACGTCCGCATCAGACCAACGGGCGAGCGCCTGCTGCAGTATCGTCTTGCCGGTGCCGAATCCGCCCGGGAGCGCGGCGCGGCTGCCGCGCCCGATCGGAAACAGCGTATCGAGAATGCGCTGTCCCGGTGATCATCGGCCCGGTGATCGGCAGCCGCTGCTCGACCGGCCGCGGCTGGCGCACGGGCCAAGACTGAGCCAGCGCAATCTCGAGTGTCGCGCCGCGCTCGAGTTCGAGCCGGCACACCGGCTCTTGATCCGTATAATCGCCGGCCGCCGCGATCCAGCGTACGGCGCCTGCGGCGCGCGCTTGCAGGACTGAGGCAAAGCTGCGCCGGCGAGGTCGCGATCCTGCCGACGACTTGGCCGGGGCCGACGCGGTCGCCGGGCGCGACGGCCGGTTGGAAGCCGTAGCGCCGGGCGGCCTGCTGCGCGCGCCGGGGCGGATGAAAGGCGCCGTCCGCGGCATCGAGCGGACGCAACAGACCGTCGCAAATCGTGCCGAGCAGGCCCGGACCAAGCAGGA
>CAWALM010000016.1:0-149865 GCA_963782845.1 uncultured Gammaproteobacteria bacterium
CAGTTAGGGCTCTAGGGCTTTTTGTGTTGGTATATCTCACACGATTTTATAAAAAGAATAGAACGTACTGAAGATAACACATGAATGTTTCATAAATGTATCGAAAAAGTGAAAAAAATCAAAATTTGAATAAAAAATAGCTCTTACAATTATGTAAGAGCCTCCTAAAACAGAGAAAAAGTCGTATGTGAAACCATATGGGAATCACAATAACATTTTAACACCTAAATATATAGTTGTCTATATGTCTTAGTGTGGTAGAACTAAACAAAAACGCTATTTGGTGGAAAAAGGGTGTGCAGTTTGAAATCTGAAGAAGTTAAACAGCTTATTACTGATTTAGAATGTAGAAAATCAGGTTTAAAACGGATCCAAAATGGCTTTTCGAGAATCCATAGTGAGGAATATCGCGATGGTGTTAATAATCAAATAGGTATCCTGGACCACGTACTTATGAAGTTGAATTGGATTATGAGAGATGAAAGTAATTAGTATAAAAATTTCATTTGGTAGAAATAAAAAACCTAGTTTCCTAGGGTAATGGTATAACAGCTCAATATATTTTATTCTTTTATATTTTAACGTAATATTACGTTAAAAAAATCAGATAAATGTAACCAATTACAGAAATAAGAGCAGTTAACAAAAACTAACTGCTCATATAAGGAGAAACAGAGAAAGGATAATCATGTATCTACATTATTGACGGAATATTGAATTTTAATCAAGGGAGATTATATTTTACAAATTAGATTATGATAGCCGATATTCTCCATATTGACCAGAAAAGAACCAAAAATTCTAGTGAAATTCCAAGTGTTCTTTTCCTAGTTTTTTGAAATTCTTTTATTAAATAGCCAACAGCACTAATTGCTATAAGAGTGAAAAGAATAAGTTCTAGTGTAACTGGCATTTGATCTACTCCTAATCTATTATATTAATTTATTATATAACGATTATAAGATGTTTTTTGTGGTTAGTGGTGAGAAATTAAACAAAACTATTTCTATATGAAAAAAGGCCCCGTTGTCTCCAACAGGGCCTTTCCTAAAATGGCAAAGAGTAACTCTTACCTTACTCTTTGTTCATATACTACAAGAGTTTTAACGAAAATCCAAGGCTCCTTATATTGAGAAATAAAGAAGAATTATTATAAAGAATTTTATCTTCTGTTCATAAATAAAAGAGCAGCTAGCAAAAACTAACTGCTCGGCTGGTTCTCCAAAAGGGGGAAAGGAGAACGGTTAGGGACTTCATTAAATGAGTTATGGCCATCGCCTATCTAAATTATTGACGAAATATTAAGTTTTATTCAGGGGGGAACTCATAATCTATAAATTAGATTATGATATTCACTATTACCCATATCGCCCAGAAAAGAACTAAAAATTCAATTGTAATCCAAAGTGCTTTTTTCTCAGGTTTTTTAAACTCTTTTATTAAAGAGAAAACAGCACTAATTGCTATAAGGATGAAAAGAACGAGTCTTATTGTATCTGGAATTTTAACCACTCCTAATTTCAAATTAAATTCATTATATAACAATTTTTAAATTTTTAGATAATTATTGGTGAGAATTAAGCAAAATTTAAACAAAATAATCCTTTAAATAGAAAGCGAGGAATAACAATGGGACTAGGAAACCGCGGGATGGCATTTGAAATGCTTATCAATCTGGCTAATGAAATGTATCAAAGAGGGGGAGTGGCACTTATAAACAAGCGTCCGACTCCTGTGAAGGTGTTAAAGAGTAAAGGTGGCCGTGTACTAAATGGATTCTATGAAGCTAAGAGTACAGTAGACTATGACGGCGTGTATAAGGGACGGGTTATAGCATTTGAAGCGAAGTCTACAGAGAATGCTACACGATTTGATTTAAAGAACATTGCGCAGCACCAATTGGATTATCTGGAGAAAGCAGAGAAGATGGGAGCGATTTGTTTCTTCCTTATTGGGTTTAGCAAGGACAAGTCAGTATTCGCAGTACCGCTATCAGTCATTCAATCTTATGTAAGGATGTCGCAACAGCCAAAAGGTAAGAAGTCTATACCAAGAGCGGACTTTGATATTTACGGGTATTTAGTAGATCAGACAGAACGAGCACCAGTTGATTATTTACAATACATTGATGAAGTAGTAACTCCAGTTATGATTGATGGCATGATTCAATTTGATCAGGACCATAAGAAAGTAATGAATAACATTGAAGCAGTGAAAGAGAAGATGGCTAACAAGAAACGAAAATTATTAAAGGCTTAATGGATAACGGAACCATACAGGCTGGATGGTGGGGGCTGCTCGCTATGCATGGTTCTCTTATTCAATAAAGAGATATTAAAGTTTCACGTACCTGATGTGAATGTAAAAAAATAAAATACAGAACCAGGAGGATTCCTTCGTGGAGAGACAATTAACTTTATTACCAGATATAGATGATAAAAAAGTACAGAAGGGGGTAGCACCATATTGCTATCAAGCTAAGGTTTTGAAGTACCCCATAAACAAAAAAATTGTGTTTTTTAGCACCGAAGTTCATTTTTATCGTTTTTGGGGCAACCTATTCTGTTAGGTTGATAGGCATGGGGTAACATCAGGAAATTGTGGATTTACAACGCTAAGCCGATTTTCAAGACAGTTTCTCAACATGGAAAACAAGTTTAGCAATAAATTCAAAAAGGACCGTTAGACCCTTTTATTTGTGTGCTTATTCAATTATGGCACCCATTTAGCTTAAGTACGTTCTTTTATAAACTTAACTAAAACAATCCATTTTCCTTAAGGAAAATGGATTGTTTATTGTTATGCGGCTTATTTTTCGGTTTGTTTTTTCTCTTCTATCGAATTAAGTTTTAATGCAGAAGCAATTACGACTAACATGCTAACTACTCCAATCCAAACAAGAGTAGTTACTGAAGAATTCCAAGACAATTCTTTCTCGAAAAAGAACAACTCTCGTAGAACTTGTGCCATAAATCGCATTGGTAACCATAAGAAAACCAAATTAATGTACCAACTGTCCAGAGATAAAAAAGAAGTTTAATTTACAATACATTCGTTTAAAACATAATAAAGTTGTTTAAAAAATGCTGGTCATGTTATTCAACAATTGGGCCATTTAGTAGAATAACTCCTTGTACAATTTATTTAAATTTAATTAATCTAAAGGGGGTTGACCCACCATCATATTTTCTAAATACCATCTATCTTGGTGGTTCCACACCCTACCATAAGACCGTAAAAATACATATTGTGTGAACCTTTTGGGATTAGTGCAGGTATGTGAAAATTTTAGCAAGCGTATGAATGCAGTGTTTAACGACTTTAAGCTTATAGACGGCCTTCCTGTATAGTATCCCTTATGTGTTGGAAGTTAATTAATTGCCTGGGAAGATGAAAAAATCTGCTCTTAAAAAGTGAACAATTAACAGACAATCCGCTTAATGAGCTACTTGAAACGATTATTAAAAATTCACCTAAAGTGAGGGGAAATGATGTATAGACCAATATGGGCTGAAATTAGCCTTAGCAATATTTCACATAATATTAGTGAATTTCGAAGAATAATACCTAACTCAACAATAATAATGGCCACCGTTAAAGCGAATGCTTATGGTCACGGCGCTGTCGAGGTTTCCAAAAAAGCGATTAATAGTGGAGTGGACTATCTAGCGGTGGCCAGTTTAGAAGAAGCTATTAAACTACGAAAATCAGATATTCAGGCACCTATACTTATACTTGGATACACACCTCCATCAGCATCGAATCATGTTGTTTATTGGGATTTAACACAAGCAATTTTTGATATGGAACATGCAGAAGCTTTATCAAAGTCTGGGCAGATCTTAGGAAAAAAGGCAAAGGTTCACGTCAAAGTCGATACAGGAATGGGACGATTGGGACTTCAAGCAGAAGAAGCAAGTGATTTTATCCATAACGTGTCACAAATGGATGGGCTCTATCTAGAAGGAGTGTATTCACATTTTGCTACCGCAGATGAAGCCGACAAACGGTATGCAGAAAAACAAAAGAACCGATGGAAAAGGTTATTGGAAGAATTGGAGAAACGAAAAGTTTCTATTCCCCTATTTCATATTGCGAATAGTGCTGCAACAATAGAGATGCCAGATATGACCTACGATATGGTTCGTATCGGAATTTCAATGTATGGTCTTTATTCATCTAAAGAGGTGAATAAAACAAAAATTAATCTTAAACAAGCAATACAGTTAAAAACCAAAGTCATCTATATCCAGACACTTGAAAAAGAGTATGGCGTATCATATGGAGCAACTAAAATTGAAAGAGATAAAGCAATTATTGCAACTATTCCAATTGGGTATGCAGATGGATATTCGAGGCGATTATCTGGAATGGCTTATGTCCTTATACACGGACAAATGGCGCCTGTTTTTGGTAGAATATGTATGGATTTTTGTATGATTGATGTTACTGATATTAAGGGTGTAAATATTGGTGATGAGGTGGTAGTTTATGGAGGTCAAGGGGATTATTTCATATCATTAGATGAAGTGGCAAGTATGTTAGGAACCATATCGTATGAAGTTGCTTGTAACTTGGGTCAGAGAGTTCCTAGAATTTACAAATAACAAGCTAAAGGGTTCTGGTGCAAAGATTGTATTTATTTGAAAGAGGTATATAGATTCCTAATGGAATCTATTCTTATGCAGCCATTTCGAATAGTTGATGAATAAACTTCACTTCATTTTTGACAGACTTGTCCCGTAAAATAAGTTGGCCTTTTTTAATGATATGCATCGTTTCTATTTCTGAAAGTATAGATTTAGCTGTACGAAAAGATTTCAATCCTAGCATTGAACGAACTCTCTTTTTAATAAAACGATGATCTTGCTCTACAATGTTATTAAGGTATTTTACCTGCCTTATTTGGATGCCCACAGGCATCTTTTTCTCTGTCTTCAACTCTTCAATCGCTATAGGATAGGCCGGGTTTTTGTCCACTGTAATCACACGGGGCTTTGAAACATGAAAAGACTGCAAAGCTTTCTTGAAAAAACGCTTTGCAGCCCTATGATCTCTTGTTTTGCTTAAATGAAAATCAATTGTATATCCTTTTGAATCAACAGCACGATATAGGTACATCCATTGACCTTTGACTTTCACATACGTCTCATCGACTCGCCAAGAATCATTGGTTGACTTAAGATGACGTCGTACTCGCTTATCTAATTCGGGACCATATTGATGAGCCCATCGCATGATAGTTGTATGAGCCAGGGATAGCCCGCGTTCTTCCATCATTTCGACTAAATCACGAAAACTTACACTTAAGGTCGCCGATGGCTCAGTTCATTTACACCATGAACCGGGTAGGCAAGGTCGTGCCGCCCAAGCGCATCATATTGCGCGACATCTCCCTGAGCTTCTTTCCGGGCGCCAAGATCGGCGTGCTCGGGCCTGAACGGCTCGGGCAAGTCGACGCTTGTTGAAGATCATGGCGGGCATCGACAAGGACATCGAAGGCGAGGCGCGCCCGCAGGCCGGCATCAAGATCGGCTATCTGCCGCAGGAGCCGCAGCTCGACGAGAGCAAGACGGTGCGCGAGGTCGTCGGCGAGGGCGTGGGCGAGGTGCAGAAGCTCATCGACGGTTCAACGCGATCAGCGACCGCTTCGCCGAGCCGATGTCCGACGAGGAAATGGACAAGCTCATCGAAGAGCAGGCCAAGCTCCAGGACCAGATCGACGCGGTCGGCGGCTGGGAGCTCGAGCGCAAGCTCGAGATCGCCGCCGACTCGCTGCGTCTGCCGCCCTGGGAGGCGCTCGATCGGCAAGCTCTCGGGCGGCGAGAAGCGGCGCGTCGCGCTGTGCCGCTTGCTGCTCTCGAAGCCCGACATGCTGCTGCTCGACGAGCCGACGAATCACCTCGACGCCGAATCGGTCGCGTGGCTCGAGCATTTCCTCGAGGAGTACCCGAGCACCGTCATCGCGGTGACCCACGACCGGTATTTTCTCGACAACGTCGCGGAGTGGATCCTGGAGCTCGATCGCGGCCACGGCATCCCCTGGCAGGGCAACTATTCCTCGTGGCTCGAGCAGAAGGAGCAGCGCCTCGCGCAGGAGAAGCGCCAGCAGGACGCGCTCGCGAAGACGCTCAAGCGCGAGCTCGAGTGGGTGCGCAGCAACCCCAAGGCGCGCCAGGCGAAGTCCAAGGCCCGTTTGCAGCGCTACGAGGAGCTCGCATCGCAGGAATTCCAGAAGCGCAACGAGACCAACGAGATCTACATCCCGCCGGGCGATCGGCTCGGCGATTTGGTCATCGAATGCAAGGGCGTGCGCAAGGCGTTCGGGGACCGCCTGCTGATCGATTCCTTGAGCTTCAGCCTGCCGCGCCGGCGGCATCGTCGGCATCATCGGCCCGAACGGCGCCGGCAAGACGACGCTGTTCCGAATGCTCGTCGGGCGTCGAGAAGGCCGACGCCGGCGAGATCCGGGTCGGACCCACGGTCAAGCTGGCCTATGTCGACCAGTCGCGCCAATCCCTCAACGACAAGAACACCGTGTGGCAGGAGATCTCCGGCGGCCTCGATCTGATCAAGGTCGGCAACTACGAAACCTCCTCGCGCGGCTACGTCGGCAGATTCAATTTCAAGGGCGTGCAGCAGCAGCAGTTATCGGCGATTTATCCGGCGGCGAACGCAATCGCGTGCATCTCGCGAAAGTGTTGAAGTCCGGCGGCAACGTGCTGCTGCTCGACGAACCGACCAACGACCTCGACATCGAGACGCTGCGCGCGCTCGAGGAAGCGCTGGTCGCGTTCCCCGGCTGCGCCGTCGTCATCTCGCACGATCGCTGGTTTCTCGATCGCATCGCCACGCATATCCTCGCCTTCGAAGGAGACTCGCAGGTAGTCTGGTTCGAAGGCAATTTCCAGGAATACGTCGAGGATTTGAAGCGGCGCAAGGGCGAAGACGCCGCCCAGCCGCACCGTATCCGCTACAAACCGCTCGCAGGATAGACCAACCATGTTCATCGACAGCCAGGACGAGTTGCACGTCGAATACCAGGGAATCGCGCTGACCTGCCCGCATTGTCAGACGCTCACCCACCTCACGGCGGTCGCCACGCCGAAGTTCGAAGAGCTCAACCAGCGCCGCCCGAAAAACGCCGGCATCGTGTTCAAGTGCGACGCCTGCGGCGAACCCGTGTTCCTCAAATTCGCGATTCGGGGCTTCGGCAGCGGGCGCATCGAACTCAGCGGCAATTACCTGGAAATCGAGCGGGCGCGCGAGAATTTTCCGCTGACCTATCTGCCGGAAGAGGCCGAGACCTTGTTCAGGGAGGCGCTCACTTGCTACGCGGCCGGCTGCTTCAACGCGTTCGGCGCGATGAGCCGCCGCACCGCCCAATCCCTGTTTCGCGAACTCGGTGAACGCGGCAAGCTCGAGCTGTTCGACACGCTGCAGGAAATTCGCGATCTTGCCTCGCTCGATGACGAGACTTTCAGCACCATGCGAGCCGTTCTGTTCGGCAGCGACAGCGATCCGTGGCCGCATCAGCCGATGCTCAACGCGGAGCGCGCCGGCATTCTGCTCGAGGTGATCCGCGATCTGCTGTACCAGACCTTCGTGCGCAAGGCGCGGCTGTTGCAGGCGATGACGTTTCGCAAGTTCGTGGTGCCGGCACCGAGCGAAACCAGCGCCTGAGCCGAGTCGCCGCGCGGCGTGCGCCGTGCGCCATGGCGGCCGTTCGGGCTAGCCCACGAATACGCGCGCGTTGCGAAACAGGCGCATCCAGCCACCATCCTCGCCCCACTCGCGCGGCGCCCAAGAGTTTTGCACCGTGCGAAACACGCGCTCGGGGTGCGGCATCAGCGCCGTGATGCGTCCGTCCGCGTTGCAAATGCCGGCTACGCCTGAGGGCGATCCGTTCGGATTGAACGGATAGCGTTCGGTCACGCGATCGCGGTGATCGACGTACTGCAGCGCGCCCAATTGTTGCGACAGCAGCCGCCCGGCATCCGCGCCTTCGGCGAACTCCGCGTAGCCCTCGCCGTGCGCGACCGCGATCGGCAATACCGAGTCCTGCATCCCCGCGAGCAGCACCGAGCGCGTCGTGGGCACACGCACGAGCGCGAGACGCGCCTCGTATTGCTCGGATCGGTTGCGCACGAAACGCGGCCAACCGGCGCTGCCGGGAACGATTTCGCGCAGCGCCGAGAGCATTTGACAGCCGTTGCAGACGCCGAGCGTGAAGGTCTCCGGGCGCGCGAAGAACGCCTCGAATTGCGCGCGTGCGCGCGCATCGAACAGGATCGACTTCGCCCAGCCCTCGCCGGCTCCGAGCACGTCGCCATAGGAGAACCCGCCGCAGGCGACCAGTCCTTGGAAGCGCGCCAGGCTCACGCGCGCGGCATGGATGTCGGTCATGTGCACGTCGTAAGCGTCGAACCCCGCGGCGCTGAATACGGCCGCCATTTCGGTCTGACTGTTGACGCCTTGTTCGCGCAGCACCGCGATCGCGGGGCGTGCGCCGCGCGCAATGTACGGAGCCGCAACGTCCTCACCGGCCTCATACGAGAGGCGTACGTGCAAGCCGGGATCGGCCTCATCGAGCAGCCGCTCATATTCCTCGAGCGCGCAGGCCGGATTGTCGCGCAGGCTCTGCATGCGATAGGACGGCTCGCTCCAGCAGCGATGCAAATCGATGCGCGACGCGCTGTGGATCTCCTCGCCGTTCGCGTGCACGCTCACCCTCGCGCCCGGCACGGGCCTGCCGACGACGCGCGCGTGCTCGCCGAGACCGTGGCGCGCCAACACCTCGCGCGCCTCATCGAGCCGCTCGCTCTGCACTTGCACGAGCGCGCCGAGCTCCTCCGCGAACGCGGCCGCCAACGGATCCGCGACCGTGCCGAGGTCGATCTCGAGGCCGCAGTGCGACGCGAACGCCATTTCGAGCAGCGCGATGAGCATGCCGCCGTCCGAGCGGTCGTGATACGCGAGCAGCAGACCGCGACTCTTGAGTTCGAGCGTCGCGGCGAAGAATGCCGCAAGCAGCTGTGGGGAATCGAGGTCGGCGGGTGTGCCGCCGCCCTTGCCGAAAACTTGCGCCCAGCAGGATGCGCCCAATCGATCCTTGCCTCTACCTAAGTCGATGAGCATGAGCGCCGACGGCCGCGTCAAATCGAGAACCGGAGTCAAGGTCCGTCGCACATCGCCGACCGGGGCGAACGCCGACACGATCAAGGAGATGGGAGCGACGACCGAATGCTCACCGTCCGCATCGCGCCACGCAGTGCGCATCGACAGAGAATCCTTGCCGACCGGGATCGTGATCCCGAGCGCGGCGCACAGATCGACGCCGACCGCGCGCACCGTTGCGTACAGATCGGCGTCCTCGCCCGGCTGCCCGCAGGCGGCCATCCAATTCGCCGACAGCCGGATGTCCTGCAGGGCCCGCACATCGGCGGCGACGATATTGGTGATCGCCTCGGCGACCGCGAGCCGGCCGGACGCCGGCGGATTCAAGACGGCGACCGGCGCGCGTTCGCCGATCGCCATCGCTTCCCCCGTATAACCCTGGTAGCTGCTCAAGGTCACGGCGACGTCGGCCACCGGCGTCTGCCAGGGCCCGACCATCTGATCGCGGCTGATCAATCCGCCGACCGTGCGATCGCCGATCGTGATCAGAAAAGACTTGTCGGCGACCGTCGGCAGCCGCAACAAGCGCTGTAGCGACTCGCCGATCGTCGCGCCGGCGGTCGAGAGCGGCACCGGCGTTCTGGGCAGGGACCGCACGTCGCGGCTCATGCGCGGCGCTTTGCCGAGCAAGACCTCGATCGGCATGTCGATCGGCGCGGGGCCCAGCAGCGAATCGGTCACGAGCAGCCGGCCGTCGCCGGTGATCTCGCCGACCACCGCGTAGGGACAGCGCTCGCGTTCGCACCAAGCGCCGAATTCGCCGAGACTATCCGGCCGCAGCACGAGCACATAGCGTTCCTGGGCTTCATTGCACCAGATTTCCATCGGCGAGAGCTCGGGTTCAGCGCTCGGAATCTTGCGCAGGTCGATGCGCCCGCCGCGCTCGCTGTGCGCGATCGCCTCGGGCAGCGCGTTCGACAGTCCGCCGGCGCCGACGTCGTGAATCAGCAGGATCGGATTGCGCTCGCCCATCGCCCAACAGCGATCGATGACTTGCTGCGCGCGGCGCTGCATCTCGGCGTTGCCGCGCTGCACCGACGCGAAGTCGAGATCCGACGAGCTCTGGCCGCTGCCGACCGACGAGGCGGCACCGCCGCCCAAGCCGATCAGCATCGACGGGCCGCCGAGCACGACGAGCGGCGCGCCGACCGTTACGAGCGCCTTGTCGACGTGCGCACGGCGCACGTTTCCGAGGCCGCCGGCGAGCATGATCGGCTTGTGATAGCCCCGCACGACCTCGCGGCCCGATTCGATGCCGCGCTGCTCGAAGACGCGAAAATAACCGCAGATGTTCGGTCGGCCGAACTCATTGTTGAAGGCGGCCGCCCCGATCGGCCCGCTGATCATGATCTCGAGCGCAGAGGCGATGCGGTCGGGTTTGTGCTGCCGCGACTCCCAGGGTTCAGCCAAGCCCGGGATCCGCAGATTCGAAACCGAAAACCCGCAGAGGCCGGCTTTCGGTTTGGCGCCGATGCCGGTGGCGCCCTCGTCGCGGATCTCGCCGCCCGCACCGGTTGCGGCTCCCGGAAACGGCGATATCGCGGTCGGATGGTTATGCGTCTCGACCTTCATGAGAATGTCGATCGGCTCGTCGACGCCCTCGTAATGTTGCGTCGCCGCATTCGGGAAGAAGCGTCGGCCGCTCGGCCCCTCGATGACCGCGGCGTTGTCCCGATAGGCCGACAGCACGCCGGCGGAGTTGCGCCGGAAGGTCGCGCGGATCATGTCGAACAGCGATGCGGGCATCTTGGCGCCGTCGATCGTGAATTCCGCGTTGAATATCTTGTGCCGGCAATGCTCCGAATTGGCTTGCGCGAACATCATGAGTTCGGCATCGGTGGGATCCCGGCGCAGCTGACCGAAGGCTGCGACCAGGTAATCGATTTCCTCGTCGGAGAGCGCAAGGCCCCAGTCGCGATTGGCGCGCGCGAGCGCGGCGCGACCCCCGCCCTGCAGCGACACGACACGTAAGGGTCGCGCGGCCGTCGCCCCGAACAGCGCCTGCAAATCCGGCGGCTCGAACCAAATCGACTCGGTCATGCGATCGTGCAGCTGCGCGCCAAGCGGATGCAGATCGGCTGCCGCAAGCGGCGCCGCAGCATCGATGAAGAAGACCGTGCCGCGCTCCAAGCGCTCGATAAAGCTGAGCCCGCAGACCTTCGCAATGTCGGTCGCTTTGCTCGACCACGGCGAGACGGTGCCGGCGCGCGGAGTGACGGTCAGCTGATGCACTGCGTTGCCTGGGGTGCGCGGCGCCACCGTCTCGAGCGGCGTCGGGCCGTAGCGCAACAAGCGCCTCAGCTGGTCCATTTCGGCCTCGCCCGGGCTCCCCGCGGCTGCCACGAAATGGATGAACCGAGATGAGACGCCGGTCACACGCGGCTCAACCGTACGCAGCTCCGCAAGCAGTTTATCGAGCCGAAATTGCGACTGTGCGGGGCCGCCCAACAGGCTAAACATCGGCGAATCCGGGGCGGGCAGAGCTATTTGCGGGCGTTGGAATCTCCACCCGGCGTGTATATCGGCACCGGAAATTGGGCCACGTTCGACCCCTCGAGGGCGACAATCTTGCTGACACCTTGCTTCTTGACCTCGTCGATTCGCAGCACCGAATGCATCGGCAGATAGGTGCGCTTTACATCGTTGAATTCGGCCTTTATCTTTTCCTCGGCGGGATCGACGACGACCGTGGAGCGCTCGCCGAAGACCAGTTCCTCTACTTCGATGAAGCCGAACAGGTTGCCGTGGCTCACTTTGCGGGCATAGATCTCATAGACCTTGCCCTGATTGACGAACATAACTTTGAAAATGTGACTCGCGGCCATTTAGCGAAGCTCCGACATTGGTACTGTTTCACCATATTATACGAGCACTTAGCGCAAAACCCGCTAGCGGTCTGCCGGAGTGAATCATGGCCTTGCGCTTGCGTATTGTCAGTGAACATGCAACCCGACTGGGAGAACGAGCGACCAAGGTCTTCAGCGTCCATGGTGGCTCGATTGGGCGTGCGACCGACAATGACTGGATTCTACCCGACCCTGAGCGCTATCTCTCGGGCAAACATGCGCGCGTCGATTTTCGCGCCGGCGGCTATTACCTAGTCGACACGAGTTCGAACGGCACCTACGTCAACGGCGCCCAAGTGCCGCTCGGCAAATTCCGCGACTACGCGATGAAGGACGGCGATTACATTCGCCTCGGCGAGTACGAGCTGCTCGTCAGCATCGACGCGACCAACGATTTTCCGACCGAAGACGCGGGAGCCGTGGCCTACGACGGCGGCGCGCCTTCCGCTGCCGTCAAGAAATCGACCGCCAACGACATCGGCGCCGATCTCGATTTGAGCGAGCTGCTCGAGCCCAGCAATCGCCTCGAGGAGGAATTGGGCAATCTCGCGCGCAATGCCTACGGACAACCGGTCGGCGCCGATGCCGAGTTGCCGCAGGCGGGTGCCGCCGATGCGCCCGGAGTGCCCTGGCACATGATGACCCGGCCGCTCAAGGTCGAGCGCAATGCGGGACCGGCCGCGCCGGCGTGGCCGGCCGCGCCCGCGGCGCAGGCACCGGCGCCGGCCGCGCCGCGCGCCGCAAAACGCGATGTTGTTCGACGCGGATCTCGACAGCGGACTTGCCGCTCTGTGCCGCGGCGCCGGCATCGACCCGCGCTCGGTAACGCCCGAGGCGCGCAACTATGCGCTGCAGCTCGCGGGTCAATTGCTGCGCGAGACCGTGCTCGGGCTCATGGATCTCAATCAGACCCGCGGCGAATTTCGCAATCGGTTCCGCATGCCGACGCCGCCGTCGGACGGGTCGGAAGGCCCGCTCGCCTTCAGCCAAGGCGTCGAAGAGATCATGATTCGGCTGATGACGACGACCTCGACGCGCGCCGGATCGGTCGAGGCGATGCGGGAGTGTTTCCGCGATTTGAAGGCGCAGAATACCGCGATGCAGGCCGCCATGCGCGCCGCGCTCGAGGAGCTGCTGACGCGCTTCGACCCGAAGGAACTCGAGGAGCGATTCGAGCGCGGCGGCAAGCGCGGCGTATTCGGCACGCAAAGCAAGGCGAAGTACTGGGATTTCTACACGGAGCTGTTCGCGGGGCTCTCGCAACGGCCGCCCGACGGCTTTCCGCACCTATTCGTCGAAGCCTTCGCGAAGGCCTACGAGGCCAAACTGCGTGCGCTCACGCCGCCTCGGCGCGGCGCCTTCGGCACCGACCTGGAAGCCTCTTCCGATCCGGGAATCGCCGCGGGCAGCGACCGTTAACGGCGCGCCCGCGTGCGACTCCTAATTGTCGAAGACGACGATCTGGTCGCGGACGCCGTTGCGCGCGGCCTCAGCGCCGCGAATTTCGAGGTGCAGCGGACCGGCAGCGCAGAAGCCGCGCTCGCGGCGCTCGCCGCGCAGGAATTCGACATGGCGGTCATCGACATCGGCCTGCCGGGAAGCGACGGACTGTCGCTCGTGCGCCGCCTGCGCAGTAACGGTCGGGCGCTGCCGGCGCTGATTCTCACCGCGCGCTGCACGCTCGCCGACAAGGTCAAGGCGCTCGACCTCGGCGCCGATGATTTCCTCAGCAAGCCGTTCGAGCCCGCCGAGCTCGTCGCGCGCTGCCGCGCGCTGATCCGCCGCACGGGCGGCGCGGCGAGCGGAATCATCAAGCTCAATCGCATGTCGGTCGACCTGCTCGGCAAGCGCCTCTGCATCGACGACGCCGAGGTGGAGTTGACGGCGCGCGAGTGGCTCGTGCTCGAGTGCCTCGTGAGGCGCACCGGCCTGATCGTGCAGAAGGAGCGCATCCAGCAGGCGCTCGCGAACGCCGATCACGACATCACGCCGAACGCGGTCGAAGTGCACGTCTCCCGCTTGCGCGCCAAACTCGGCACCGCGGCGCTGATACGGAGCCTGCGCGGCTTGGGCTACCGGCTCGAAGAGCCGAAATCCTAAGTGAACTCCTCGATCAGCCGCACACTGGTGTTCTGGTTGGCGGTGCCGCTGACCTTGCTCGCGCTGTGCGGAGCGCTGGTACATTACTTCAACAACGTCGCGCCGCAGGTCATGAGTACCGACAGGCATCTCAAGGAGGCCGCCGCGATGCTCGCGGGGCATTTGCAGCTGCAGGGCGATCGCGTGCAATTGGCCGCTGCCGTGCCCGGCGAACCGCTGCTGCCGCCGGACGGCAGCGTGCGCTTCTCGCTGCGCGACAAGAACCTGCAGCTCATCGACGGTGATCCGCTGCTGCCGGTGGTTGCCGGCGGGGACTCCAAATTTGCGTTCGAAACCGCACCGATCGATCACCGCAGCCTGCGGATCGTCTCGACGCGCGTCGACAGCCGGGCGGGACCCGTCACGCTGACCGTCGCGACGCCGCTCAAATCCATCGAACCGGCTGCGCGCTACGAGTTCTTGAGCACGCTGCTCTGGGACTTCGTGCAGCTCGACGTCACGCTCGTACTGGTCTGGGTCGGCATCCAGCTCGGCTTGCGCCCGGTGCGTAAGCTCCGCGACGAGATCGCGCAGCGCTCGGCGCAGGACCTGCGGCCAATCGTCGAGTCGTCGGTGCCGCGCGAGATCGCGCCGCTCGCAGCCACCTTGAACCGCCTATTCTCGATGCTCAAGGCGTCGGTGCAATCGCAGCAGCAATTCATCGCCAACACCGCGCATCAGCTGCGCACGCCGCTCACCGGCATGCTTGCGCAGCTCGACTCTGCTGATCGCGGAACCCGCGGCGGAACCGATCAAGCACCGTCTTGAAGACGCTGCAGGAGGGCGTGCGCCAGCTTGCTCACTCCTCGAACCAGCTGCTGAGTCTCGCGCGCGCGGACCCGGCCGCGAACATCGCGGCCAAGCAGCAGATCGTGGGATTGCACACGATTGCGGGCGAGGTCATCGCTCGCTTCTTCGATCGCGCGCTACAAAGCAACATCGATCTGGGCGCCGATCTGCAGCCCGCCGAGGTGAGCGCCGACCCCTCGCTGCTCGATGATCTGCTGAGCAACCTGGTCGACAATGCGCTGAAGTACACGCCCTCGGGCGGCAGCGTGACGGTCTGCGCGGGCGAAATCGAGGGTCGTCCGTTTCTTGCCGTCGAGGACACCGGGCCCGGAATTCCCGAAGCGGACCGCCAAAAGGTGCGCCAGCGATTCGTCCGCTTGCCGAACTCCGTCGGCCACGGCAGCGGTTTAGGCCTCGCGATCGTCGACGAGATCGCCGCGCTCTATGCGGCGGAAGTGTGCATCGACTCGGGAGCCGCGCAGCAGGGCACGAGGGTCACGGTGCGATTCGCGGCCTCCACGACCCGCCGCAATGCCACATAATCCGGCTTTTGCCGTGAACCGCATCACAGATTCGGGGTAGGCACCCGCCGACGTCAGGTTCGAGACAGCTTAGCCTGCCTAGATTCCGCTCCATGTCGCCGACCAAGGTACTGAGAGCGTGAAACAAGATTCTGGCTTTACATTGCTCGAGCTGGTGACCGTCATGACGATCGTGGCGATCCTCGGCACGATCGCGATGCCCGGTTTCCGCTATGTCACCACCTCGAATCGGGTATCGACCGAGGTCAATAGTCTGCTCGGCGACATGCAATATGCGCGCAGCGAGGCGATCAAAGAAGGGCAGCCGATCACGATCTGTCCGTCGGCAAATCCGACGGCCCCGGCGCCGAGCTGCACGGGAGGCACGTCCTGGGAAAGCGGCTGGATCGTGTTTCCGGATCCCAACAGCACGCAGACCGTCGGGCCGACGACCGCGATCCTGCGCAATCAAACGCCGTTTACCGCCGCCGATACCTTCGACGCGAATCTCGGAGTCGCGGCCGTGACCTTCAATCGCGAGGGGTTCGCTTATTCCGGCCCGATCGGCAACGTGTCCGCACAGCTCGGCGTCGTGATCACGCTGCATGACTCGACCGCGAACGCGACAGTGGACGCGCTGCCTGATCGTCAACGGCGCCGCGGCGGCCAATTCCGGAATGCTCGGCACCGTCCGAGCGGGCGCGCCGGGAACGACTTGCACATGATCACGAAGCGCATAGGGCCCGCGCGCGGCGCCCACGGATTCAGCCTCGTCGAGGTGCTCGTCGCATTGATCGTCGTGTCCTTGGGTCTGATCGGGCTCGCAAAAATGGAGTCACTCGCGCTCTCGAGCACGACCGTCGCGAGCGCGCGCTCGGTCGCCGCGATCGAGGCCGCCAGCCTCGCGTCGATGATGCACGCGAACCAGGATTTCTGGCAGAACACGGCAGTGTATCCCTCGACCGTCATCACCTCGCTGTCGAATCCGTTCGCGGCGGCGCCGCCGTGCCTCACGGCCGGCAACGCCGCATGTTCGCCGCAACTGATGGCGAACTACGACCTGAATCTCTGGGCGACGTCCTTGAGCCAGGTTCTGCCGGCCTACTCCGCCTGGATTACCTGCGGCAACACGCCAAGCCTGCCTTCGGTCAGCTGCACGATTCAAATCGTCTGGGCCGAGAACGCCGTAGCGATGACGAGCCAGCAAAACAGCGGCACACAGAACAATCTCGCGAATCTAAGCCTCCCCACCTATACCTTGTACGTGCAGCCATGAAAATCCCCGTCGCGCGCGGTTTCTCGCTCGTCGAGCTCATGGTCGCGGTGGTGCTCGCGGTGTTCCTGATCGGCGGCCTCGTGACGCTCATCCAAACGATGAAGCGGACCACGACCGTGCAAAGCGGCCTCTCGCAGCTGCAGGACGGCGAGCGGTTCGCGGTCGAACTTCTCAACGACTCGATCCAGTCGGCCGGCGACTACCCGAACGCGACCATCGGCGGTCAAGCCGGCAGCTTCCCCGCGCTCACCATAGCGGTGCCCGCGACCGGAGCGAGCCTGGTGTTCGCACAAGGTCAAGTGATCGCCGGCGCCGACACCGCCTTGCCGAGCGGATCCGTGATCGGCGTGCGCTACATGACCTCCGGGACCGCGGCGGCGTATCCCGACGGACTCATCAGTTGCACGGGCAACACCAGCCCGACTCCGGTCACTTGGATCAACGTGTTCTATGTCGACGGCGTCGGCAATCTGCAGTGCCAGCTGACGACGATCGACTCCGCGGGCGTCCAGACCACGACGACGATGCCGGTCGTCTACGGCCTCACGGGAATGCAGGTGCTGTACGGCGAGAGAACCAATACCGGCAGCCCGACGATGTCGGTCGACAGCTATCTGACCGCAACGCAGACTTCGGCGCTCGCGCCGGTCACGAATTCGACCTGGCAGCCGGGCTGGATGCAGGTCAAGTCCGTTCAGGTGACCTTCACGTTCACGAATCCGCTGGCGAATCTGCCGGGCCAGGCCGCAATACCCACGATCAACCTGATGCGCGTCTACGACCTCATGACCCAAGTCGGCGAGGGTCAGACGTGAGCCCCGAGCCGGTGCGCGCCACCGACCCCGTGCGCCGCGCGCAGCGCGGTTTCGTGCTGGTCTCGAGCATGCTGCTGCTCATCGTCGTGACGCTGCTCGCGGTCAGCATGTTTCGAAGCTTCGGAGTCGACGAGAAGATCGCCGGCAACACGCGCGACAAGCAGGTCGCGGTCCAGGCCGCCGAGAGCGCCGAGCAGTTCGCCGAAAACTGGCTGGCGTTCAACATCGCGAACAACGCCTCAGCAAACAACGGCGCGGCGCTCAACGACGCGGTGCCCGCGATCGCCTGCGTCGGCTACACCCCGTCGAGCGCACCGCAGGTCTGCAATACCGCGCTGCCGAATCCCTCGCAGCTGCCTTGGGCCGCGGGCGTGAACTTCACGCTGCCGGCCAACACGCTGCCCGCCAACGGCATCGCGCTCACGAGCGCGCCCGTCCAGCAGCCGAGTTTTTACATTTGGTACAAGGGCCAAATCGGCAGCTACGGATACGAATACGAGATCGACGCGGTCGGTTACGGCAGCAGCCCGAACACGGTCGCGATCGTCGACACGCTTTACGTACTGAAGTGCACGACTTGCTCCGGCGACAACTGAATCACCGCAGGATTACCCCTATGAAGCCATCCAATTCCTACGCACTACGCTGCGGCGCGCTCGCGCTCTCGGGTCTCGGCCTCGTTGCCGGCGCTGCGGCGCAGACAACTTACACCGAGAACTTCACGGGCCAATCGACGCAGAATTCCTGGTACTTCATCAATGGGGCATGCCTGACCGCCGGCAACGTATCGGGGACGACGAGTCCCGGCCAGATTCCACAGTGCGTGGGCCTGCCCTATTGGACCATCAAGGGCGATCCGAACCTGGTCGGCGGCAACACCGGCACCCTGCCGGACGACCCGGCAATCGGCGGCGCGCTGCGCTTCACGAACGGCTTTCCGGGAGGCTACAACCAGAACGGCGCGATTCTCTCGGCGTTCAATTTCCCGACGACCAACGGCATCCACGTGACCTTCACGACCGAGACCTATCGCGGCAACTCCGCGGGCGGCAGCGTCCACGACGGCGCGGACGGCATGAGTTTCTTCTTGCAGAGCGTCGACAACGGCGCGGTCGCGGACATCGGCGACTACGGCGGCAGCTTGGGATATACCTGCTCGAACGCAAACAACGACCCGACCCTGCGCACGAGCGGAGCGCCTCGCGGCTACGACGGCCTCATCGACGGCTACATCGGCCTCGGCATCGACGAGTACGGCAACTTCCTCAATCCGGGCGACAACACGGCGACAGGCCCGGGCTATCAGGGCAACCGCATCGGCCTGCGCGGCGCCGGCGGCACCGCTTGGAGTGCGTTGAACAGCGCCTACCCGGGGCAATACCCTGCGACCTTGACCTACCCGCAGCAGGCGCGCGCCGTGCAGCAGGCATGCCGCAACGGCCTCGTGTTCGATTGGTCGCCGGTCGCCGCTTGGAACGCGAACGGCGGCCTCGTATCGGTGACGGTGAGCGGCGTGACGACGCTGGTTCCCGGGCCCGAACCGGATCCTACGACGCCCTACCAAATGCCGCTCGGCAGCGGTAGTACAACGATCGCATTGCCGGACTACGCGATGATTCCGGGCGCGTTCAAGATCCTCGGCGGCGGCGTCAAGATCGCCAACGAGGGCGCCTTGTATCGCGGCAACGGCACGCCCGCGCAAACCGGCAGCGCCTACGGCGTTCCGATTACCTACGACTTGACGATCTCGCCCGCCGGGCTCCTGAGCCTTTCTTACAGCTACAACGGCGGCGTATTTCAGCCGGTGATCACCGGACAGGACATCACCGCCGCAAACGGTCCGCTGCCCGCCAACGTGCGCTTCGGGTTCGCGGGCTCGACCGGCGGCGGCACGAACATTCACGAGATCATGTGCTTCCAGGCACAGCCGTCGAATCAATCGTCGGTGTCGGCCGGCATCAACCAGAAGCAATCCGCAAAGGTGCAGATCGGTTCGCAGGTCTATTTCGCCTACTACAACAGCACGAACTGGCCCGGTTCGCTGACTTCGCAGAATCTCGAGGCGGCGCCGGGCAACCCGACGACGCTGATCATCGACCCGGTAGCAAACTGGGACGCTTCCTGCGTGCTCACGGGCGTGCCCGCGGGACAATCCTGTGTTGCGACCGGCATCGCGGGTCCGCTCGCCGCAGAGGCGCCGGGCGCCCGCACGATCTTGTCGTGGAACGGCGCGAGCGGAATTCCGTTCGAATGGACCAACCTCACGGCGGCCCAGCAGGCGGCATTGGACACCGGCGATCCCACGATCACGCCGCTGCGCCTCAGTTATCTGCGCGGCGATCGCAGCAACGAATTGACCCCGTTCGGCATAGGCCTGTATCGGGCCCGCACCAGCGTTCTCGGCGACATCATCGACTCGAGCCCGACCTGGGTCGGACCGCCCGCCGCCGGGTTCCCGAACGTGTGGGTCGATTTGTTCGCGGCGACCGCCCCCGCGCCGCCGGAGAACGCGGGCCCCGCGCAAACCTATGCGGCCTACGCTGCCGCCGGGCAAACGCGCACCAACGTCGTCTACTCGGGCGCCAACGACGGCATGCTGCACGGCTTTCGAGCCGGCAACTACGACAGCAGCAACAACTACGTCGCGGCCAACAACGACGGATTGGAGATGCTCGCGTACGTTCCCGGCTACATCGTCAACGACATCAACTCCTATGCGAACGTGTCGAACGATTTTTCCAATATCCAATACGCGCACCATTTCGACGTCGACGCGACCCCGGGCACCGGAGACTTGTTCTTCGGCAACCAGTGGCACACCTGGCTGGTCGGCGGCTTAGGGCCCGGCGGCAACGCGATCTATGCGCTCGACATCAGCAATCCCGGCATCGGCGGCGGAAATGCCTTCAGCGAATCCGCGGCCGCAGCTCAGTCCACCGTCGTCGGCGAATGGAGCACGACCACGGTCGCGGGCGTCACGACCTCGACGATCGCTTGCATCAATGTCGCGAATTGCGGCGCGCAATCTCGGCAAGACCTACGGTACGCCGCTGATTCGCCGCTTCCATAACGGCGACTGGGGGTTCATCGCCGGCAACGGTTTCAACAGCGCAACCGGGGATGCGGGAATCTATGTCGTCACGGTCGACAGCGCCTCGGGCGCGTTGACGTGGTACTACCTGAGCACCGGCCAGCCCCTGGGCGCCGGTGACGGAATCGCGTTTGCGGATGCCGCGGACCTCGACGGCGATCACATCGTCGACTTCG
This sequence comes from uncultured Gammaproteobacteria bacterium, assembly GCA_963782845.1. Taxonomy (GTDB): domain Bacteria; phylum Pseudomonadota; class Gammaproteobacteria; order Steroidobacterales; family Steroidobacteraceae; genus Bog-1198. The sequence goes on from CAWALM010000016.1 coordinate 20,831, forward strand.
TCTATGCGGGCGACTTGCTCGGCAACCTCTGGCGCTTCGATTTGACCGACAGCAACCCGAACAACTGGGCGGTTACGCCGACACCGCTGTTCACGACGCCGGCAAACCAGCCGATCACGACCAAGCCGATCATCGCGATCAACAACAGCGGGCCGCTGCCGCGAGTGCTCGTCGAGTTCGGTACCGGCCGACAAACACCGATGACGAACACCGCACCGGCCGGCTACAGCACGACGCAGCAGGCGCTCTACGGCATCTGGGATTGGAACCTGTCGGGCTGGAACTCGAAATCGACTTCGACGTTCGCGAGTCTCGCGAGCACGAGCGTACCGACGACGACCGCCAATCTGCTGCAGCAGACGATCACCGCGAGCTACGATGCCACGCTGAGCACGACGGGGAGCGCCTATCGCACCGTGAGCAGCAACCCGATTTGCTACGCGGATACCGCGGGTTGCCAGTATTTCGGATGGTACTTGAACCTGCCGGTCGGCCCCGCAGACCCGACCAATCCGGCCTCGCCGACGATCGCCGAGCAGCTGCTGTTCGCACCGGCGCTAATTTCGGGGGTGTTCGTGGCCAACACGACGGTGCCGCCCACCACGACGCCGACGACCTGTTCGACGACCTCGGCGGCGGCCTGGACCATGGCCTTGGACCCCGTGAGCGGCGGCGCGTTGACGAGCGCGTACTTCGAGTACTACACCGGCAAATTCATCAACGTGACGACGACCAACGGCGTCGAGCAGGGAATCAGCGGAGTCGCCGATCTCGGCACCGGCACGCCGACGGCGGTCGTGTTCAACAACAACAACTACCTTGTCAGCTCTCCGGTGACCTCGGGCGGCCTCGGCGGCGGCGGCAATCAGGGCGCACCGAGCAATGGAGCCAACAGCGTCTGCTTGCCGCCCTACACCAATTGTCCGGTCGGTGTTCACTACAAGAACATCACCGCACAACGCCTGCAATGGATTCAGAGGCGTTGAGGAACATCCACGGAATCACCAGCGGAGACAGCCGGCCATGAAGAATCGAGTTACCCGAAGCGCAGGCTTCACGTTGATCGAACTGATGGTGACGGTCGTGGTGGCCGCGATCCTCACGACGATCGCGACTGCGAGCTACTCATCGTTCACGCTCAAGGCGCACCGCACCGAGGCAAGGACCGCACTGCTCGATCTCGCGAGCCTCGAGGAGCGCTACCTCAGCACCAATAATTCGTACAGCGCGACTCCGACCGACCTCGGCTATAACGCCGCCAACTGGGCGGGAGTCGTCGTCGGCAGCGGCTACTATGAGGTCCAGGGCGTCGTTGTCACGCCGCCCGCGCTGTCGCTGGTCGCCGGCGTTCCCTCGACCCCGGCGGCGTTCCAGATCACGATCGTCCCGGTGCCGACCAGCGTGCAAGCGAACGACACGGCCTGCGCCTCGTTCACGGTGACCTCGCAAGGGGCGCGCACCGCGACGATGCAGGGCGGTGCCGACAACACGGCGACTTGCTGGCAGTAGACCGGAGATGCCGGCCGTTGCACAGCCGGCAGGTGGAGAGTTGCAGCCTATTGAGCGCTGTAACCGCGACCCTGGATGCAGGCCATCATGGCACGCCGGTAATCATCGACATGTGACGGGTCCGCTTGGCTCGCCGCCCATTGCTCACATTCGCGCTTGTCGGTCGATTGCTGCTCGGCACTCTGCCCGTTCTTCGGGTACATGAAGACCTGGCCACCCGACTGCATGGGCGCCTGACCCTGGCCCGGCCCCGGTCCCGGCCCCGCACCCTGCCCGTCATCCGGCGCAGGTCCCGCAGCCGCCCCGGAATCGGCAATCGGCGGAGGATCGGTCGCGGTATACCCATCATAAGACGGGTTCCAGGTGTAATAGACGTCGTTCGCGTAATAGTAGGGAATGCCGTCGTACCAATAAGTCGCGTAGGCGAGCGGCAGCACCGGCAGGAACCATGCAAAGCCCAGGCCGTAATAAGCGCGCGGCCACCAGCCGCCGTGCCAATAGCCGCCGCCCCAATAGCGGCCCGTCGAATAGCCGTGATAATACCCGCCGCCGTAACCGCCGACCCGGCCGCCGTAGCCGCCGTAACCGTAGCCGCCGACATGGCCCGCATAGCCGCCGACACGACCCGCATAGCCGCCGACACCACGGCCGCCATAAGCCCCATGAGCGCCGCCCGCGTAGCCATAAGCCCCGTGTCCGCCCGCATAGCCGTGGCCGCCCGCCGACGCGTGGCCGCCGCCGGAGACATGTCCGCCGCCCGCGTGGCCGCCACCGCCGCCGCCGCCGCCGCCGCCATGCCCCTGGCCGAATGCAGGCGCCCCCACCGCGAGGATCGCTCCCAGCGCACCGGCTGCGAGTACAAAGCGACCGATCTTGGTATTCATGACTGCCATCTCCGTTGGGCCGAGCGTATCGGCTCGATTATGGACCTGTATAAAAATAGACACTAATTTCTTAACGCGGTTCGCGGCTTTCGGTGCACATCCGAAAATAAGTTATTTTGCGGGTGTGACGCGCTTCCGCTTGGGCGACCTAGTTCGATGACCATGCTGCGGTGAACATAATGAACGCCGCTCGACCCGGCGCGGGTTCGAAGAATCGTCGAATTGCTCTCGTTGACGATGACCGTACCGACGTAGGCGCGATTGGCGAGATTGTCGAGCGCGCGCGTACTCCGTGAGTCGCCAGTGACTGCCTCGCTGCTCGAGACCGACGCGCAGGTTCTCGACCCAATAGGCTGCGGCGGCGTCGGAATTGCGGTCATCGGTATAGATCTTGGCGCGGCCCTGCGTCTCGAGCGTGACCGAGAATCCGGCGGGCGCATAGTGCCAGCCGAGGCTCGCGTAAAGCGCATTGCGGGGGACCGCCGGCAGGTAGTTGCCCGCGCCCACCGTCACCGTTTTGCAGCCGCTCGCCACCGCGCATGGCAGGCCCGAACACGGCGCACCGACACAGGTCGTATACGGCTCGACGACCACCGCATGCAGGTACGTGTAGGCGAGCCGCGCGCTGAATCCGCGCGACAGCGCCGCATCGGCCGCGAACTCGATGCCGCGGCGCTCGGTCTCCCCGATATTCTGGTCGACCGACTTGCCGTTGGAGTTCGCGAGCACCGCGAGTTCGTGGGCCGTTCTTACGTAGAACGCGTCGAGATCGGCGCGCAGCCAGCCCTCGCCCGCCTTGATGCCGAGTTCATAGTTGTCGCTGCGCGCGGGCTCGAGCGCCAGGTTCAAACCCGGCAGGCTGCCGTTCGTCGAGCGATACGCCAAATCGTTGAGTGTCGGCGTCTCGAATCCCCTGCCGTACGAGACGTAGGCATTGAGCGGCGCCGCGATTCGATAGGTGAGGCCGGCCACGGGGTCGAGTGCGCCGTAGTGCACGCCGCTGTCCTCGGCGCCGCCGGGCGCCGGCAGGTCGTCGTGGGAGCTGACATCGACGAGGCTGTGGCGCAGCCCGGCGAGCAGCCGCCAGCGCGGGCCGGGATCCCACTGCAATTGCAAGTATTGGTCGAAATCATAAACATGATTCTCTTCGTCGATACGCAGTGCCCCTTCGACGCCGAGCTCGTTGCCGATGAAATTCGCGTAGTCTTTGCGCGCCTCGGCGAGCTCGTCGTAGCTCAGGCCCGCAGTGATGAGCACGGGAGTTCCGAGCAGCTCGCGATGGTCGGCCACGTGCGCGTCGATGCCCCAGAAGAGCCGCGCAAGATCGATGACACCGCCGGGGTTGGTCGGCGCCGCTTCGGTCGCCGCAGGGATCGCCTGGTATTGCGTGGTCGCGCGCCGGCCGGTGTAGGCGATCGCCGAGAGATCATCGTTCGCGCCGAGCACCCGCTCGTAGTCCACTCCGATCTGTTCCTGGTTCAAGGATTTGCGCGAGTCGTACGCGATCGCGCCGGTCCCCGCCTGCGCCGGGTCGGTGCCGAGCTGCGCTCGCGTGAGCCCGAGCGGATCCTGCACGAACGGTGTTTCGACCGCGTTGCCGACGATCGTGAGCGTGCCCGCGCCGGCGAGGTCGAAGCGCATTTTCGCGTTGAAATTATTGCGTTCCGCCGCACTGTGATCGCGATCGCCGTCGGTCTGAAAGTGCGCGCCATCGACGAGGTAATTGAACGCACCGTCGGCACCAGAGTCCTTCAACGAATAACGCCGGGTCGCGAAGGCGCCGAAGTCCGCGCCGCCCTCGATGAGGTTGCCGGGCGCGCCGTCCGCGGTGAAGATCGCGATCACGCCGCCGGAAGAATTGCCGTAGAGCGCCGAGAATGGTCCGCGCAGCACCTCGATATGATCCGCGGAGCCCAGGTCGAATTGGGAAAATTGGCCCTGGCCGTCGGGCATGGTACCGGGAATCCCGTCGGCATAGAGCCGCACGCCGCGTACGCCGAAGCTCGAGCGCGCGCCGAAGCCGCGAATCGAGACCTGCAGGTCTTGCGCATAGTTCTGCCGGTTCTCGACCGACGCACCCGGCACCGCATCGAGCGACTCGGACAGATTGACCTGCAGCTGTCCAGCTTGAATCGCGGCGCGCTCGACACGGTCGACCGCCACCGGCAAATCGAAGCTCGACTGGGATCGCCGCGTGGCCGTTACGACCAGCGGCGCCTGTTCGCTCGCCGTCTCCTCCGAGGCGCTCGCCGCGGGTGGCGCGGCCGCGTCCGCCGCAGCGCCCGAGTTCGCAGCGGCCGCGGACGCCAGCGTGCAAATCAACAATCGCGTCAAGAATGCCGAGAACTGGAGCATCGATGGGGTGTGCATGCGTGTGTTCACGTTATGTCAGGTGGGTGCTCGCGAGTCAATGGCTAAAGTCCCCCGCGGGCTGTGCCGTTATTGTGAGCATCCATGCAAGCGCGCGACATCCCGACCCGTAGATCCGTGACGCGGTCCGAACCGCGGCTCGCCGCGCGATTGACGCTGGGATTCGTCATGGCGAGCTTCGCTGCGGCTACCGCCAAGGATGCGCGCACGAGCTTTAACGTCGGTATCACCGTCAACGCAACCGCGAAAATCGAACAGCAATCGGCGCCGGCTGACTTGCAGCTCTCGCCCGAGGATCTGCGGCGCGGCTACATCGACGTCGCGCAACCGACCGCGCTCCTGATCCGCAGCAACAGTGCGCGCGGCTATGCGCTCGACGTGACGACCGTGGCGCCGATCGTGGTCGCGATGGTGATCCACGGTTTCGACGCGGATCTTCGCCTCGGCCAGGAAGGCGGCACGATCATCCAGCGCTGGCAGCAGCCGCATCCGGTGAACCTGTCGCTGCGATTTCGCTTGAGTCTCGCGCCGGGGCTCGCCGCGGGACGCTATCCGTGGCCGATGCGATTCGCGGTTCGGCCGCTGGAAGCCGTCTAGTAAGTCACGGTTACCGTGATGACATCCGAGTAGCCGCCCGGCGCGACGTTCTGCTGCGGCGGCACGTACCCGTACATCGTTCCGGTCGCCTGCACGCTGCCGCCGGCGCTGATCGCTATGGGACCGGCCTGACCTGAATACGATCCGCCGGTGCCGTTGCCCATGATCTGCTGGTAGGCCGCGCTCCAGTAGATGTTGTAGTTGAGCACATTGACGCCCGAGAGCATCGTGCGCGTCGAGTAGGTGCCGCTGATCCCGGTGCTCAAGCTCACGTCGACCGTGACGGTCGTCGTACCCGTGCCGCTGCCCGTGCAGGTCACGACGAGGCTGCCGGTCGATGCGTCGCCGACCGTGTTGAATGGATTGTAGATGCCGAACGCGATGCCGCCCGCGGTCACGGTGCAGTTGACGGTCACGGCCGCGCGCGCTGCCGGCGCCGCGGCGAGCAGCAATATGAGCCCGAGCAGCCCGTGAATCAAGCGACTCGCGCGGCGCGCCGACGATGCAGTCGAGATTTTCATCGGTTCCTCGCGGCCGGTGCGATCGGCGGGGCGAGGTGACAACGGACCGTACCCATGTCGGGAACCGGATCGTCGCTCGGCGGCGGCTCCAAGCGGAAGCTGCAGCGCCCGCCGTTCCAGGTCGCCTCGGCCGCCATGCCATGATCGTAGCCCGTCACATAGACCATGCCGTCGAGCACGACCGGAAACAACTTGCCCTTCAATTTGACTTGAGCGCCGACCGGCACCGGCTTGCCGTCGTCGGTCACGAGACGGAATGTACCGCCGCGGATCCGTTCGATCGGAAAGCGGGCGATGACGCCGCTGCGATACGGGGGGGCGACGATTTCCTTGCTCGAGCTGATCTCGGTGTCGAGGGGGAGCTCGGTCGGGGAGATGCTGATGTGATTGGCCTCATAGGGTCTGAGGTTATACAGAAGCGCCCTGCCCGTCGAATCGGTATACGCGGTCAGTTGATTCTCGACGTACACCGGCACGTTCGGCAACCCGGCGACGTCCACCATCGCGAAACTACCGTTGACCTGCCGCGTTTCGTTTAGCTGGCCGTCGAGCAACGTCATCGCACCGGTCAGATAGGCGCTGCGTCCCTCGACATGGTTGTTGCGCGCGGTCTCGACTTCGAGATCGGCGACGGCAAACTGCTGGCGCCAGTCCGCATCGTAATCGCCCGCGGTCGTGGCACTCAGTCGGTAGCCCGTGCCGGGGCCGATCGGCGGGCTCTCGGTGAGCGATACGCCCACCGCATTCTCGGGCGCGGCGCTGCCGCTGCCGCCGACCGCGCTCGCGGTCGCCGCGCGCCGTCCGCCGAGCGGCAGCACGTAGATCAGATACAGGCTCGTCGAGTTCTGGTTCGGGAGCCCCGCGCTCGGTGAACCAAAATAGGTCCCCGAGTCCGCGGTCAGTGTTCGTGTCAGCGTCAAATTGAGGGTGCCGGAGCGGCCGAAGCTCGCGCTTTGGGTGAGGCTGATCGTTTGTTGCGATGGCGAGTCCCGGTATTCTTGCCGCACGTAGGCAAGAGACAGGGAGCCGAAGCGGCCGAACGCGAGGCCGGTTTGCAGCAGGCTGCGCTCGCGCACGCGTTGCGCCGGGTCGATCGGCTGCCCGACCTGGGCGAAGTTGCTGCCCGCCCAAAAGTCGCTCGCGACCAGGCTCCAGCGCGTTCCTCGATGCTCGATGCCGACCCCGGTCAACCACCCCGATCCGGAAGGATCGCCGCCGTTGGCGGCCGTCAGCGTCAGCACCCCGACCTTCCCAATGCCAATCGCCGCGTCGAGTCCTGCCGCATGCGCATCCCGGTTGAGGTATTCGGCGTGCCCTTCGATCGTAAAGGCGTCGGTGATGCCGCGTCGATAGCTCGCCGCACCGAGCAGCTGGCCGTAATGGTCGCTCGCGAGCGCGTAGTCGTCGCGAATGCTGCCGAGGTTCACCGAATACTGCGTGAGGCCGGGCGCAAGCAGGCTCGTGCTCGAATAAAAGGATTGCGTGACCACCTGCTCGCGTCCGAGCGCATCGCGGACCACGACGCTCACGTCCCCGGTGCCGGAAACGGCCGGCAAGCGGTCGACGATGAAAGGACCCGCGGGCGTTTGACTGCTCGAGACCAGCTGGTTGTTGACGAACACGTCGACGGTCGACGGCACGGTCGCCATGCCGCCGGTCGAGAGCATCGGCGTCGTCAACAAATCGGGGCGCAGCCCGAAATTGCGGCTCCAGCGGATTCCCGCATAGCGTACCGAGTCGCCCCAGCTGCCGGCGTCGCTGATTGCATCGCCCACGCTCAAGGTCTCGAGTTGATCGGGAAAATCCCGTGTGTAGGTCGTGTCGAGGCGGATCAACGCGTCCTGGCCATCGGCGACACGCCCGACCACCGTATTGGTGAGTACGCCGACGCCGGCGAACATGCCGACTTCGGCCGACACGCCGCCGCTCATTTGCCCTTCGACCTGCTGGCCGTAGAGCTGATAATTCAGAAATCCGCCCGGCGACGACGGCGTGATCGGCGGACCGCGTCGCGCGTCGGCACTGAGGTGGGTCGTTTCGATTGCCGACGCCGGCGCGCTGATGACGGCGCGCTGGCGCGCCTCGTCGATCGCAACCGAAGCGCCGCGAATCGCGGCCGGCGCAAAGTAGCGCCTCCCCTCGAACAGCGTGGGCGGAGTCAGCGGCAAGTGCAGGCGCAGCTTCGCGAAATCCTGCTCTTGCAGATACAGCGCACCGTCCGAGCCGCGCAGAGCCACCATCATCTCACCCTCGGTGTCGGCGCTCAGCGTGACCTCGAGCACGGCCTCTTGCAGATCTGCGGCCGGCCCCGCGAGCGCCGCATTCATGATTGCGCCGCATAACAACAGCGCGGCGAGCGCTCGCCGCCATGCGCCGCGCGCGCCGATTGCGCGCGCGGCCGCCGTGGAATATGTCCGATGACCCGACTGGATTGGCCTGGAGGAAATGGTATCCACGCCACGTCGGCCTTGGCCTTAAGGGCCGGTGTTGGCAACGTCGGCCGAGAAATCGCCTTGGTCGCTATGGCCATGGATGGAAATCGCGCCGTCGTGTGGAACACTGGCAGGCGCAGAAAGAGTCCACACCATGCGGCTGCCTGGCAAAACATACTTGGCCGTGAGGCCCCGCACGACGGCGCCGGCGCCGGGCAGCTGCAGATCGAAGTCGATGACCTGCAAATGGCCGTTGCCGTTGTTGCTCGCACCGACCTCGAGCTCGCCGCTCGGCAGCCAGTGTGCGTCCCAGGCAAGGTCGGCCTCCGCCTTGCCGCGCGCGGGCGCGACGAAAATCGGCACGCTGAGGCGCAGCGCGACCCGCAGCCCGGTGAATTCGGGAGAGGCGGTTTGCGGGACCTCCTGGAAGATCACCCGATAGGTCATTTCACGCGTCGTATCCGCGTCTCGGCGCAGCGCCACACGAATGATCTGTTCGCCTCTTCCCGGAATTTGCAATACCGGCGGAGTGACGAGCAGTTCGCGCGTGTCATCGAGTTGATCTGCGCCATTGTCCTGCGACCACTTGACCACGCGGACCTCGACGACCACCGGAGCGTCGTCCGCGTTCGTCAAGGTCATCACTTCCGTGTGGTGCGCTCCGCCCAACTCGGCGCGGATCGGAGATATATTGAACGAGCTGGCCTGCGCAAAATTCGCCGCGGCGAGCGCGGCCAACAAGATTTTCAAATGCATCAAGGTTCTCATGATCATCGGGCCCCGCAGTCGCGTACCGCAAACAGCGGTGGCCGAATGACGGCCACCGCTGAGCCGATCCTGCCGGATCGACGAGGCACCCCATGCGTGGGCGCTGTGCCGGCTTGTCGCCGAGCTAGTAACTGACCGTGACCGTGACGGTATCGGTATAGCTCGCCGGGACCGCCGCCTGGTTGGTCGCGTTGTCCGGAACCTGGCCGTAGACCGTCAGAGTGTTCGCGGTTGCAATGCCGGCGCCCGTGCCTGGTTGCGTCACGCTCGAACCCGTGCCATCGCCCCAAACGGTGCCGAGGGCGGCCGTGGTGTACAGCTGGTACTGCAGGGTATTGGTCCCCGAAGTCATGAGCCGCTGCGCGACCGTGCCGCCTGCGCCGCCATTGAGCGCGACCGTATAGGGCGTGTTCTTGGTGCATTTGACGCTGACCACGCTGCTTTGCGGATCGCGCCGCCGCCCGGCGTGTAGGGATTGAACGCGAGGGCCGTCGCCGTCGTCGAGCAGGTGGAATTGACCGTCGCTGTCACAGCGAACGTCGTCGTCGCCGTTCCGGCCTGCGCGACGCTTGCGGTCATCAGACCAGCCGCGAGGGTCGCTGTGAGAATCTTACGCATGGAAACTCCTAAAAATTAAGTGAAAAACGCAATATGTCGACCGAAAATCCCTGCTTGCGCCGGGCATGGGGGCCATTCTTCCGACATATGGCGTTGGGTTCGTGACCGCGTTCGCAGTTCGTGGAAATCACACTCAAGTTTCGCGGCAATCTGCCGGGTCGCTCTCAATTTGAGCGCCGAGCAGACTCCTAGCGAGGCACAAAAACGCCGGCAATTCAGCCGGGCGAGCCGACCGGCAAGGCCGACAATCGCAGCATCCTTTCCCCCAAACCTGCCTAGAATGGCGCTCGGTCTTGCAGTCACACGCGAGGAATGCGCGACCCGTGCTACTGACAGCGATTGCGAGTTTGGCTTTCCTGAGCACCCTTGCGGGCGGCCTGCTCGCCTTGAAGCTCCAGGATCGATTGCACCTGATCCTGGGCTTCAGCGCCGGAGCGGTCATCGGCGTCGCGTTTTTCGACCTGCTGCCGGAAGCGCTCGAATTCGCGCCCGAACCCGCCGCGGCGCCCGCGATCGTGTCATGGGCCGCGGTCGGCTTTCTGCTCTACCTCGTGACGGATCGGCTGCTGCAGTTTCATGGCGGCGCCCCGGCGCGCGATGCGCGCAGCGCCAGGCGCGGATTCGCGGGCGCCGCAATTCTCTGCATGCACAGCTTTCTCGACGGCGCGGCAATCGGCCTGGGCTTCCAAGCCTCCCATGCCGTTGGTATGGTGGTGGCCATCGCGGTCATTACTCATGACTTTTCGGACGGGATCAACACCATGAACATCGTGACCAAGAATTCAGGCGCACGCCGCCAAGCGGTTTTTTGGCTGCTCTTCGATGCATTTGCGCCGGTGGCCGGGCTCGCTTCGACGCTGCTGTTCACGCTGGGGCACGCGCAATTCGCGACCGTGCTCGCGCTGTTCGCGGGATTCTTCCTCTATATCGGCGCGAGCGACTTGATTCCGGAGAGTTACCACGCGCACCCGAAATTCCTGACGACCGCGATGACGCTGGCCGGCGCCGGGGTGCTGTATCTGGCGACGACGCTGGCGGCGCACGCGGCGACGGTGACGGTTGCCGGCATCGAGCTCGATCGTACGGCGCAGGTCGGCTCCACGACGCTGGTGCTCAACGGCGCCGGCAAACGCACCAAATATTTCTTCGACGTCTATGTCGCGGGCCTCTACTTGGGCGCGCACCTCGGCGACCCGGCGGCCGTCCTCGCCGATCCGGGACCGAAGCGCGTATCGATGGCGCTGATGCGCAACTTGAGCGCCGAGCAGCTCAGCGACGCGTTGCGCGAGGGTATCAGTCTCAACAGCACTCCCGCCGAACTCGCGAGCGTGTCGTCGCAGATCGCCGCGCTCGTCGACACGATGAACACCATCGGCTCGGCGGCAAAGGGCGACCTGCTGACGATCGATTTCCTTGCCGACGGGACGACGCGCGTCGCCGTCAACGGCCAGCCGCGCGGCAATCCGATTCCCGGCGCGGACTTTCAGCGCGCGCTGCTCAAGGTTTGGTTGGGACCGAAGCCCGTGCAATCCGATTTGAAGCGGGCGCTGCTCGGCGACTGAGGCGTGCGGTCCGCCGCGGCGCGCGCGCCGCGGGGCGCGTCAGTCGATTTGCGGCTGCAGCACCGCCTCCGGCGGCGAGGTCGCGGCGCTGCCGCCGGTCGCGAGCATGATGCTGAGGATCGCCGCCCATTGCCAGACGCTCAGCCGCTCGCCGAGGAATGCAAAACCGACGAGCGCCGCGAGCGCGGGCTCCACGCTCATCAGAATGCCGAAGGTGCGTGTCGGGATGCGCGGCAGTGCGTACATCTCGAGCGAATAGGGCAGCGCGCTCGACAGCAGCGCCACACCGATCGCGGCCGGCAACAATGACGGGCGGAGCAGTTCGCCGCCCGCTTCCACTATGCCGAACGGCAAGATCACGAGCGTTCCCACGACCACACCGACGGCCGTACTTTGGCCGCCGACCTGCGCACCGGCGCGTTTGCCGAAAAAAATGTATACGGCCCAACAAAATCCCGCGCCCAGGGCATACGCCAAGCCGGTCGGATTGAGCCCCGCGGTGCCACTGCCGGCGAGGCTTCCGAACGGCAGCAGCACCGCGAGACCCAGCACCGCCAGCACGATCCACAGGTAATCCAGTCCGCGGCTCGAGGACAGCAGTGCGATCGCGAGCGGACCCGTGAACTCGATGGCAACCGCGATGCCCAGCGGGATCGTGCGCAGCGCCGCGTAGAAGCACAAATTCATGCAGCCCATGGCGACGCCGTAAACCGCGACGGCGCGCAGCGCCGCGCGGTTCGGCCGCATGTGCCAGGGCCGCCAATAGAGCACCAGCATGAGGCTCGCGAAGCTCATGCGCAGCGCGGTCGCGCCCGCCGCGCCGACGATCGGCAGCAAGCTCTTCGCAATGGTTGCGCCGATCGGTATGCAGATCATTGCGCCCATCGTCGCGCCGATCGGAGCGGCGATCGGATACGCGCTGAGCCAGCCGGGAATCGCGGACCGCGGAGTCAATCGGGTTTCAGGCGGTCGGAACGTCGCGCGACTTATCGGCGGGGCACTTGTCGACGAGATTCAGATGCTTGAGCACCCGATAGAGATTCTTGCGGATCTCGTTGAGCTGGCTGAGACTGACCGCGGTCTTGATGGCTTCCTTCAATGGCTGCAGCGGGTAACCGCCGTAGGCACCAGGCTCCAGGATGTCGTTGGTGACCGAGGATCGGCCCTGCAAGGTCACGTTATCGGCAATCTTGACGTGCGCCGTGACGACCGAATTGCCGCCGGTCATGAAATTTCGGCCGATTTTCGTCGAGCCGCCCATCATGAAGCCCGCGGTGTAGAAGCCGTTCTCGCCGAGATCGCAGTTGTGGGCGATGTGACAAATATTGTCGAGCTTGGCGCCCGAGCGGATATAGGTCGAGGTGAGCGTCGCGCGGTCGATCGCGCAGTTTCCGCCGATCTCGACCGAATCGCCGATCTTCACGTTGCCGAGGTGCGCGATCTTGCGCGGCTTGCCGTTCGCATCCACGGCATAGCCGAATCCGTCGCTGCCGATCGTCGTATGCGGATGGATCTCGCAATCCTCACCGATCTCGCAGCGCGAGCCTACGAACACATGCGGATGCAGCACGGTCCTCGCGCCGATTCGCGCCTCGTTTTCGACGACGACGTGCGAGCCGATCAAACAGTCGGCGCCGACCTGCGCATGCGCGCCGACGACGCAGTACGGGCCGAGACAAACGCGCTCGCCGATCGCCGCGTCCGGATGCACGATTGCGGTCGGATGACGAACTCCCCACTGCTCGAAGCGCTGGCGCTTCGAATCGAAGTACTTCAGCAGCACGGCCATGCCGAGCGGGATGTTGCGCGCCGAGAAACAGCAGGTATCGGAGGCCGCGTCGGCCACGAGCGAGGCGCATATCTTCGCGTGAACGATCAAGATGGCCGGATTACGATGCAGGGTCGGCGCCAGTGCCGCGAGATCGCTGACGTAGACCAAGCTGCCCGGCGTCACCTCTTCGAGTACATTACTGAAGCTCGCGCGGCGTCCGAGATTTCCGCCGAGATACGTAAATACGTCGGAATGCACATCGTTGATGGTTTGCGCGGCGAGCATAGTTCCTTCGTGGGGCAGGCGAGCCGATTGGTTAGTATGGCAGAATCAACCACTGGGTGGATAGCCGAATGATGTCGCCGCTCGATCCTCTTGCCGCATTTCTCGCGGTGCGTCCGCTATTGATACTCGACGGCGCACTTGCGACCGAACTCGAGCGGCGCGGCGCCGATTTGCGGGACCCTCTCTGGTCGGCCAAGCTGCTGCTCGAGCAGCCCGAGCTGATTCGGGCGGTCCATCTAGACTATTTCAAGGCGGGCGCCGACGTCGCGACGACCGCGACTTATCAGGCGAGCTTCGAAGGCTTCGCGCGCCGCGGCATCGCAGCGCGAGAAGCCGCGCAGTTGATGCACAGTGCGATCGCGATCGCGGTGGCGGCGCGAGACGAGTTCTGGTCGGACGACTCGAATCGCACCGCCGCTGCGGGTCTTGCCCGGCTGCGGCCGCTGATCGCGGCCTCGATCGGACCTTATGGGGCGATACTCGCCGACGGCTCGGAATACCGCGGCCGTTACACAGTCAGCGATTCATGTTTGCGCGACTTTCACCGCTCGCGCATCGCGGTGCTCGCCTCGGCGGGAGCCGATCTGCTGGCTTGCGAAACAATCCCGAGCTTGCATGAGGCGCAGATCCTTGCCGCAGTTCTGGAAGAGTTTCCGGCGACGTTCGCGTGGCTGAGCTTCTCCTGCCGCGACGGCGCGCATACCTCGGAGGGACAGGAGATCGGCGATTGCGTCGTAAGTCTCGAGAAATATCCGCAAATTGCGGCGATCGGCATCAATTGCACGGCGCCCGCACACATCGCATCGCTGTTGCGGCGCATGCGCGCCCGCACCAACAAGCCCCTGCTCGTCTACCCGAACTCGGGGGAGTCTTACGACGCGCGCGACAAGCAGTGGCATGGGAATCCCGCGGCGCCGCCGTTCGCCGAACTCGCGCGCGGCTGGTACCGCGAGGGCGCGCGTCTCATCGGGGGATGCTGCCGCACGACGCCCGCCGATATCGCGGCAATTCACCGATGGGCGCTCGAAATGAAAACGCCGGCCTCTTGAGTCAAGAGGCCGGCGTCGATCGTCTCAGGAGAGCCGTTTACTTTTCCTTTTCGTTGGGGTTCGGCTTCTTCGGCGGCGCTGCCTTCGCCGGCGGCTTCGCATTCGTCACCGGCGGATGCACCGCGGTATTCGGCGCCGGATGGACCGCATTCGGCGCACCGCCCGCGGGCGGATGGTAGGCATTCGGCTGCCCCGCCGCGGGCGGATGATACGCATTCGGCTGTCCCGCCGCGGGCGGATGATACGCATTCGGCTGCCCCGCCGCGGGCGGATGGAACGCATTCGGCTGCCCCGCGGCAGCGCCCTCATTGACATGCGACTGCGCGGCGCCAAAGCTGTTGCCGCCCGGTGCCATACCGGGTCGCATCGGTGTCGCACCATGCGCGCCGACGACGCCAGGACCGCTGAACGCGCCCGGCTTCGCGGTCGCCGCAATCGCGGGGTGACCACCGTTGGTGCGCGCCGAGAGTGCCGGGTTGCTGCTCGCCGCCTGGATATGCTGTACCTGGGCGGTCGTCGGCGGGACGTGTTGCTCCTGCGCATACGATCGTTCCTGCGGAGTCGGGGCCGCGTGGATACCGGCGCCGCCATTGAAGCTCACGCGATTGACCGTCGTGTTGTTGTTGATGACCGTCTGGTTATAGGTGTTGTGGATCACGGTCACGTTCACATTGTTGACGGCCGTGTTGTACGCAAAATGACCGCCCTCCCAACGTCCACCCGCGAATCCGACGCCGCCGTAGCCAAAGCCATAGTTCACGCCGCCGTAGAACCCGATATGCGGGCCCCAATAGCCGGCATGAAAGCCGTAGACGCCGCCTGCGAATCCCCAGTAGCCGGGCGTCCACAAAAAGCCGACGCGCGGCGGCTCGACCCAGGTTCCCGGCACCCAGTAATAGCCCGCAGGGCCGTAATGCCAGTAGCCGGGTGTCCACAAGATACCCATCGTCCGGGCACGGCGGCTGATCGTAATCCGGCAGCGGCGGCGGCGCTTCGCTTGCGGTGATTTCGACGGCACCGCCGCCGGCATCGACCTCGACCGCGGCGGGCGGCGGAGGCGGCGGAGCGTAGACGCGCGGAGCCGGCACATAGACCCGCTCCTGAACCGCGCAAGCGCTCAACGAGGCCGCTGCTGTAATCACAGCCAATTGCGCGATGCGGAGCATCAGCGGTCGGCCGCGAGAGTTCGATATCTTGGGCATGTGCAACATCCTTTTTGGAGGTATAAGTTAAATCTTAGGTCAATCGTTCGCGCTCACCATAGAACCAACGTCACAGTTTCGAATCCGGCTAGGAGATGAAGGAAATGTAACGCCGATCGCGCCGCAGGGCCCTCCGCGATCGGCCGCATCGATCGGCTAACGGCATCGATCAGTGCTTGATGGGGGCGGCCGTCACGATTGCCCGAAATTCCGCGAGCTTGTCCTTGATCGCCGCGGCGTTTTCCGGCCCCATCCGGATCAGCACTTTCTGGCCGGCGGGCAGCGCCTCGAGCGCCCCGTCGGCGAATTCATACATGACGTGCGGCCGCACCAATTCGATCGGCTGTGTGACTTGCGGTGTCGCGAGCAGCGTGTCGATCACGGCGACCAAGCGGTCGTTGAAGTAGCCGTTCGGATAGCCGAGATCCTGATAGGCGCTCTGAAACAGCGGATAGAAATGGATGTACAGATCCGCGGCGCGCTGCATGTCGAGGTGGCGTACCAATGCGACCATGCGCCCATAGCGCTCGAAATTCTGCGGATCGAGCGTCGCATGCAACTCGTCACCCTGCACTTTGAACACGCCGGGCACCGCTACGACGGGAAGCTTTTGCGCCGCCAATTTTTGGCGCGGCAGATTGTCGATCGTCGCCACGATGCGGCGGACGACGTTCTCGCGGATCAGGAAGTCCTTGACGGCGGGCGCGCCGATGACGCCGTCGAGACCCGCAAGGATCGCCGGATCGCTGTCGTTGAGGGCGGGCAGCGGCTCGCGCCGCGATCCTTCGATTGCCCTTCGGGAATCGGGTGTTGGGTCACCGGCTCCGGCGGCGGCGCAGGCGGCGGCACCGTGACCTCGGCAACCGGCTGCGCCGTGATCCGATGCGCAAGGTAGTACCAGAGGCCCGCTGCGATCAGTACCAGCAGCACACCGGCCGGGAGAATCCACTTTCGGCTCATATAGTTAATGTACCCCCCTATCGTGTAGAGTCAACCCATGCTTGATCGGCAGTTCAACACCAGTGATTCGCTGCGCGCGGCATGAAGAAGGACGGAATCACTCGCCGCGACTTCATGAACGGCGTCGCGATGGCGATTGCCGGCGCCACCGGCATCGAACTGTCGCGGGCTGCGGACTCCGAACCGCCCGCCGCGACGTCCGCTGCGGCCGCATCACCCGATCCGGGCTCGCCGCCTGCGGCGATCGACGTATACCCGCCTGCGCGCGGCGGCCTGCGCGGCAGTCACATCGGATCGTTCGAAGCGGCGCACCGGCTGCGCGACGGCGAGCCGTTCGAACTCGGCGGCACACCGGTCACCGAACACCATGATTTGATCGTCGTCGGCGGCGGCATCAGCGGACTCGCGAGCGCGCATTTCTATCGTCAACAGCGGCCGCAGGCGCGCATATTGATTCTCGACACCAATGATGATTTCGGCGGCCACGCGAAGCGCAACGAGTTCCAGGTCGACGGCAAGATCGGTCATCGGTTACGGCGGCACCCAATCGATCGATTCACCGGAATCCAAGTACAGCCGCGTCTCGAAGAACTTGCTGCGCGACCTCGGCATCGAGCTGCGGCGCTTCGACACCGCGTTCGATCAATCCTTCAACAAGCGCTGGGGCCTCAATCAGGCGATTTTTTTCAAAAAGGAAGTGTTCGGCGTCGACCGGCTCGTCCGCCGTCCGTTCTCGACCTGGACCGAATGGAGCGATGAAGGTGCGGATGAGGCTGCGCTCCACGCCTACGTCGAGGAGCTGCCGCTCAGCGCCCGCGCTCGCAGCCAATTGCTCGAGATGTGCCGATCGGATCGTGACGTGCTCGCCGGACACAGCGTCGCGCAGCGATCGGCGATCCTCGAGCACACGAGCTACAGCGATTTTCTGCGCAAATTTTGGGATGCGGACCCGGACCTGCTTAAAGTATCTGCAGACGCGCACGCACGATCTCTGGGCTGTCGGCATCGACGCGGTACCGGCGAGCGAGACTCTGTACCTGCCTGGCCTCAAGGCGCAGCGCAAGGCGCTCGCGCGCGGCGGCGCCGCCGAAAAGGAAGAGCCTTACATCTATCATTTCCCCGACGGCAACGCGTCGATCGCGCGCCTGCTCGTGCGCAAGCTTGTTCCGGCCGTCGCTCCGGGCTCCACGATGGACGATGTCGTGCTCGCGCGCTTCGACTATGGCCAGCTCGATCGCGAGGAGCACGCGGTGCGCGTGCGCCTTGGTGCGACGGCCGTGGACGTGCGCAATGTCGGCGACGGCGTTGAAGTCGTCTACGTCAAGGACGGCAAGCTCACGCGCGTCGCCGCTCGCGGCTGCGTGCTCGCGTGCTATCTACGCGATGATCCCCTACATCGCGCCGCAAACCGGCGAGCCGCAGCGCAAGGCGCTGCACGCGAACGTGCGAGCGCCGCTCGTCTACGTCAACGTGGTCGTGCGCAATTGGGAGCCGTGGCGGCGGCTCGGGGTCGCTTATATCGACAATCCGGGAGGCACATTCGCCGCCTACCTCGATTTCCCGGTCAGCATGGGCGGCTACCGGTTCTCGGCCGATCCCGCCGATCCGATTTGCATCCATCTGTTTCACACGCCGACGCTGCCGAACCAGGGCCTCGACATGCGCGAACAATTCCGTGCCGGCCGCGGCCGGCTCTATACGACGAATTCGAGGACTTCGAGCGCGAGATTCGCGACGAGCTCGGACGCATGTTGGGATCCGCCGGATTCGACTTCGATCGCGATGTCGCCGCAATCACCGTCAATCGCTGGCCGCACGGCTACGCCTACACTCCGACGCCCCTGTTCGACGATCCGGCCGAGCAGCGCAATATCGAGCGGCTCGCGCGCAAACCCATCGGGCGCATCACGATTGCCAAGCTCGGATTCCGGCTGGGACGCTTATACGAACGTCGCGATCGATGCGGCGCATCGCGCGGTCGCGGAATTGCTGGCATAGCATGCACGCAGAATCGTGGTGCTGCGGGCGGCTCGCGGCCGGCGTCGCCGCGCTGGCCTTGCTTTGCGCCTGCGGCGGCGGCGGCAAAAAGCCGCCGCCGGTGCCGCCGCTGCAGGTCACGGGCGGGCCTACCGGCGGGGACGCGGCGGGCGCCGGACCGCAATTCGATCGGGAGAAGATCCTCAACGTCTATTCGTGGACCGATTACATTGCACCCGATACGGTCGCGAATTTCGAACGCGAGACCGGCATCGTGGTGCGCTACGACACCTATGAGAGCAACGAAGTCCTCGAGACCAAGCTGCTGACCGGCCACACGAACTACGACGTCGTCATTCCGACCGACACGTTTTTCGAGCGGCTGCTTCACGCCGGGGTGTTTCGCGGCTTGGATCTCGACGAATTGCCGAATCGCACGAACTTGGATCCCGAAATCATGCGGCGGCTCGCGCTGCATGATCCCGGCAATGCGCACGGAATGCCCTATTTGTGGAGCACTGTCGGCATCGGCTACAACGAAGCGAAGCTCGCCGAGCGGCTCGGCGGACGGAGGCCCGACAGCTGGTCGGTGCTGCTGGATCCCGCCCAGGCCGCCAAACTCGCGGACTGCGGAATTTCGATCATCGATTCGCCGCCCGACGTTTTTGAGGTGGCGCTGCTGTATTTGGGGCGCAACCCGAACAGTCTCGACAAGGCGGATGCGGAAGCCGCGGCCGGCGTGCTCATGAGGATCCGTCCGTTCGTTCGCATGATCGACAGCACCCAGAACATCAGCGACCTCGCCAACGGTAGTCTATGCCTGACACTCGGCTGGTCTGGCGACATGGTGCAGGCGCGGGATCGCGCGCGCGAGGCCGGCACGGGCGTGCGGATCGCCTATTTTTTGCCGAGCGAAGGCACGGTGCTCACGACCGACATGATGGGCATCCCCGCCGATGCGCCCCACCCGCACAACGCCGAGCACTGGATGAACTATTTGATGCGCCCCGAAGTCATCGCGTCGATCACCAATGCGGTCAAGTATCCGAACGGCAACAGCGCCTCACTGCCGTTCGTCAGTGAGCGCATCAAGGGCGACCCGGCCGTCTATCCACCGGCCGAGGCGCGAGCCAATCTGCATCCGATGTTTGCGCAGCCGCCCGAGTACTCGCGCCTGATCACGCGCTTGTGGACGCGCTTTCGTACCGGCGAGTGAAACCCGACTCGCGCTCGCCTCCGCCAATCGCGCTTGGCGGAGCGCGCGGAGGGCGGGCGCTGCGCCCCGCCCCGTCGCGCTGCGCCTCAGTGCTTCAGGACGCCCGATGCCTTCGCGATTTGCGTCGAGATGAAGTCCATGAGCGGCGGCGACAGGCAATCGTAGGGTTCCAGGTCCAAGTTCCCTGAGCCGCGCCCGCACCGCGCCTTGATTGGCCGGATCCGCTCCGCCCTCGATGATCGAGGAGACGAACGCCGCAAAGCCGGGCTCGGACCAACCTGCTCTCGGGCGACAACTCCGTGTGGATGAAATCAAACCCATAGAGCGGGTGGCCGGTATTTTCAATGCGCCCGTACATGTGCACGCCGCACTTCTTGCAGGCATGTCGCTGAATCGTAGCCTTCGGATCGACGACGCCGAGCTTGTCGGCGTTCTCGGTGACCTGCAGCTTGTCGCGCGTGACGACGGCGACGACTGAAAATAAGGCGCCTTTGGGCTTCCAGCACTTGGTGCAGCCGCAGGCATGATTGTGCGCCGACTGCGATTTGATCGAGACCTTGACGGGCTTGTCGGTGCAATGACAGACGAGCGTTC
The DNA here is from genome assembly GCA_963782845.1 of uncultured Gammaproteobacteria bacterium. Lineage (GTDB taxonomy): Bacteria > Pseudomonadota > Gammaproteobacteria > Steroidobacterales > Steroidobacteraceae > Bog-1198. The sequence goes on from CAWALM010000016.1 coordinate 41,146, forward strand.
CGCCGGCGAAATCCTTGCGGGCCGGTTTGATACCTTTGTCGACCGATGGATGAATCGAAACTGTACTCATCGATTTTTCCCCTTTTTTCGAGACTTGGATCCAGCCTGGTGCGATGATACCAGCGTTTTGCGGACCGCGTTGGAGACCGCTTGAAGAACCTCGCGCTGCTCGCGTTGATTTTGCTCGCGCCGCCGTCCGCACAGGCCTGGGGCGACGAAGGACACGAAATCGTCGCGCTGATCGCTTGGAATTATCTGCAGCCACCGGTGCGCGCGCGAGGTCGCGCAGCTGCTGGCGCGCCGATGCGAGCGGACTCGTCGCCGACCGCGGCATCGCAGCCGAGGCCACCTGGGCGGATCGGTTTCGCGATGCGGATCGCGGCGGCACCGGGCTGCATTACGCCGCAACTCGTGAATGGCACTTCGTCGACATCGAACTCGCGGATCATGACCTCGATGCGGCCTGCTTCGGTCACCCCGCACTACCCAACGCGGTCGACGCTGCCGAGGGACCAGCGCATGCGTGCATCGTCGACAAGATCGAACAGTTTCGCGGCGAGCTCGCCGATCCGCATCGATCCGACCTCGAGCGGCTGATCGCGCTGCAGTTCTTGCTGCACCTGATCGGCGACCTGCACCAGCCGCTGCATGCGAGCGACAATCATGATCGCGGCGGCAATCTCGAACGCGTCGAGGCGCCGGGCTACCGTGCGGGCAACCTGCATTATTATTGGGATAGCGTGTTCGTCGAGCGCTTGGGCGAGAACAGCGCGGCGGCCGCCGAGGCGCTGATCGCCGGCATCTCGCCCGGGCTGGAGCGGCAGTGGCGCAGGGGCAGCGTCGCCGACTGGGCGATGCAGTCCTTCGAGATCGCGCGCACGGTGGCTTACGGCGAGCTGCCGGCAGCGGATTCGGCCGGCCGTTACCGCCTCTCCGAGCCCTACGTCCGCGACGCGACCGCCGCTGTTCGACTGCAGCTCGAGCGCGCGGGAGTACGCCTCGCGGCCATCCTCAACGCCGCGCTCGCGGATTGATCGAGGCCTAGAGCGAGCTCGCGTCCCAGCCGCCGCCGAGCGCCGCGATCAGCGTCACGGTCGCGACCAGTCGGTTCTGCTGGATCGTGAGCTCCGATTCCTGATCGGCGATCAAAGCCTGGGTCGCCGTGACCACGGTCGTATAGGACACCGTGCCCGCATTGAACTCGTTGAGCGCGACATCGACCGACCGCTGTGCCGCCTGCACCGCCTCGCCCTGCAGCTGCGCCTCCCGCTGCAGCACACGCAGCGCCAACAACTGGTCTTCAACCGACTGGAGCGCCGTCAAAACGGTTTGGCGATAGACCGCGACGTATTGATCGTAATTGGCGCGTGCGCCGGCGACTGCGGCGACTTGCTCGCCGCCTTGAAACAGCGTGTCGCTCGCAGTCCCTCCCAATGACCAAATTCGATTGCCGAGCTTGACGAGCTGCGACAACGGGTTGCCCGCATAGCCTCCGAGCGCGCTCAAATTGAAGGTCGGAAAATACGCGCCGACCGCGACGCCGATCAACGCGCTCTCCTGCTGCATCTGGCGTTCGGCGCCGGCGACGCTCGGATTGCGCTCGAGCAGCGTCGAGGGCACGGCCACCGGCACGGCCGGCACCGTCGCAGTGAGCGGGGCTGCGGGGATCTCGACGTCCGAGGGCGGGTGCCCCGTCAATACCGCGATCGCATGTTCATAAGTTCCTCGCTGCTGCTCGACGGCCGCCAGTTGCGCGCGGGCGGCGAGCAGCTGCGCTTGGGCGGCCGCGACATCGCCATTGGTCGCGGTTCCGGATCTGAACTGGCTCTCCGTGATCGCGAGCACCCGCTCATCGAGGCTGACCGACTTCGCGAGCAAGCCGCTCAAGCTGTCGGTGGCACGCAAATCAAAATAGTCCGCGGCGAGCGTCGCCTGCGCCGACAATTGCGCATTGGCGAGAGCCGCGCGACTGACCTGCAAGCCCGCTTTGCGGCTTTCGACCTGGCGGCGAATCGTTCCCCAGAGATCGGGCTGCCAGGACGCTTGCGCTTCGAGCGTGAATTCGGTGTGGGTCGTGCCGCCGGCGCCGCTGCCGACCGCACTCGACACGCTCGCGGTGCCGCCGCCGCCGCCGCCGCGCTGAGCTCCGAAGGACACGCCGAGCGTCGGGAACAGCTGCGCTTCGGCTTCGCGCAGCAGCGCCTGCGACGCACGATACTGGGCCTCGTATTGCTTGACGTTTTGGTTCGATATCGCAATCTGCCGTTCCAAGCCGTCCAAAGCCGCATCGTCGAAAATCCTCCACCAGGGTCCGCGGTCGGCCGCGTCCTGCGGAGAACTCGGCTTCCACGACGTGTCTCCGGGCTGCGCTTCCTTGAAAGCTGCGGGGACGGGTGCGTCCGGGCGCCGATAGTTCGGTCCGACCTTGCAGCCGCCGAGCGCGAGCGCCGCGGCCAAGATCAGCGGCACACGGCAGCGCCGCGCAGTCTCGAGCCTCATGTCATCGCCTCCACGGCACCCTGCTCCTCACCCCAAATCCGCCGCCAGCGGCGCCTGCCCCACGTTTGCAAGCGGTCCAAATAGACGTACAGCACGGGAGTCGTGTAGAGCGTCAGGATCTGGCTGAGAATCAACCCGCCGACAATCGAAATGCCGAGTGGCCGGCGCAGTTCCGCACCGTTGCCGTAGCTGATCGCGAGCGGCAGGGCGCCCAGCAACGCGGCGAACGTCGTCATCATGATCGGGCGGAATCGCAACAGACAGGCCTGGTAGATAGCTTCGCGCGGCGCGATCCCTTGGGCGCGTTCCGCGTGAATCGCAAAATCGATCATCATGATCGCGTTCTTCTTGACGATGCCGATCAGCAGGATCACGCCGATGAGCGCGATGATCGTGAATTCGGTATGCGACACCATGAGCGCGAGCACGGCGCCGACGCCGGCCGACGGCAGCGTCGAGATGATCGTGATCGGGTGGATATAGCTCTCGTAGAGCACGCCGAGCACGATGTAGACGGCGAGCAACGCCGCCGCAATGAGCATGGGCTGGCTGGTCAGAGACTGCTGGAAGGTCGCCGCGGTGCCCGCGAACACGCCGTGTACCGAAGTCGGCATATGGATTTCCTGCATCGCTGCGGCGACCGCATCGGTCGCGTCGCTCAAGGCCATGCCGGGAGCAAGGTTGAACGAAATCGTCGTTGCGGCGAAGAGTCCCTGGTGATTGACCGCGAGGCGCGTCGTGCCGGCGGAGAATTTGCTGACCGCCGCGAGCGGCACCATCGTTTCCTGCCGCGCGCTGACTGCCGTGCCGTTCGAGGTCGATCCGCGGCCCGTATTGGCGATTGCGTTCGTGAGCGCGTTTTCGACCGAGTTGCTGGCCCCGATGGCGGCGGCCGCCGGCGACGCCTTGGGGAGTCCCACGACCTGCGTGCTCGCCCTGCCGGCATTCGTGGTTGCGGTGCCGCCGGGCGAACCGGCCGCCGTGCTCACGTAAATGTCCTTGAGCGTTTGCGGGCTCTCCCAGTAGCGCGGCGCGACCTCCATGACGACGTGGTATTGATTCAAGGCGTTGAAGATCGTCGAGACTTGCCGCTGGCCGAACGCGTCGTAAAGCGTGCTGTCCATCTGGCTCAAGGTCAACCCCAGGCGGGCGGCGGCCGCGCGATCGAACGCGACGTCGGTCTCGAGTCCTTTCGGCTGCTGATCGCTGTTCACGTCGGTGACCACGGAACTGCGTTGCAGCGCGGCGGTGAGTTTGGGTCCCCATTCATTGAGATCGCTGCTGCTGTCGGCCTGCAGCGTGAATTGATATTGTGCATTGGCCTGCCGCGCACCGATCCGAATGTCCTGAATCGTCTGCAAGAACAGACGGCCGCCGGCAACCTGCGCGAGCTGGGGCCGCAGCCGCGCAATGACGCCGTCCGACGACAATTTGCGTTGCGACAAGGGCTTCAACAGCACGTAGACCGAGCCGGTATTGGTCTGCGAATTGCCGCCGCCGCTGCCCGCTCCCGTGTAGCCCGCGACGCTCTGCACCGCCGGATCGGCCTGTACGATAGCCATGAACTGCGCGAGCTTGCCCTTCATCAACTGGAACGAGATGCTCTGGTCGCAAACGATTCCGCCGCTGATCAGGCCGGTATCCTCCTGCGGAAAGAATCCCTTCGGGATCAGCGTGAACAGCAACACGTTGAGTGCGATCGTCACCAGCAGCGCCGCCATCACGAGACCGCCGTGGCGCAGCGACCATGCGAGCGTGCGGTCATACCCGGCAAGCGCGATCTTCATGAGGCTGCGCCGTTGCGGCCGGTCGTGAGGCTTCGGGGAGGCGAGGAAGATCGCGCACATCATCGGGGTCGTGGTCAACGAAATGACCATGGAAATCAGGATCGCGATCGACAGCGTCGCGGTGAACTCGCGGAACAGCCGCCCGACGATGCCGCCCATCAACAAAATCGGAATGAACACCGCGATCAGCGAGATGCTGATCGAGACCACCGTGAAGCCGACCTCCTTGGCTCCCTGCAGCGCGGCCGCCCGCCGCGGCATTCCGCCCTCGATGTGGCGCGAGATGTTCTCGAGCACCACGATCGCGTCATCGACGACGAAGCCGGTCGCGATCGTGAGCGCCATCAGCGACAAATTGTCGAGGCTGTAGCCGAGCAGATACATGCCTCCGAAGGTTCCGACGATCGAGACCGGCACGACGACCGCCGGCACGATCGCGGCGCGCAGTTCGCCGAGCGCGGCAAAAACGACGACCGTCACGAGCAGCACCGCGAGCATCAGAGTCCACTTGGTGTCCGAAAGCGACGCGCGAATCGTCTGGCTGCGATCCGAAACGATCGTGACGTTGACGTCGTTCGGCAGCGAGGCCCGCAGCTGCGGCAGCTCCGCTTTCACTTGATCAACCGTATCGATGATATTGGCGCCGGGCTGCCTCGAGAGGATCACGAGTACCGAGGGCTCGCCATCCGCCCTACCGTCGTTGCGCAGGTCCTGGACGGAATCCTCGATGTCGGCGACATCGCTCAAACGCACGGCGGCGCCGCCGCGATAGGCGATCACGAGCGGGGCGTAGTCCGCGGCGACGCGCGCCTGGTCGTTGGTATAGAGCTGGAAGCGGTGATCGCCCTCCTCGATCGCGCCTTTCGGACTGTTGGCGTTCGCCGACGCGAGTGCCGCGCGCACATCCTCGAGACCGATGCCATATTTGAACATCGCCGTGGGATTGAGCTCGACACGCACGGCCGGCAGCGTCGCGCCCCCGATCGACACCTGTCCGATGCCGTCGAGCTGCGACAAGCGCTGCTGCAGCACGTTGCTGGCCGCATCGTAGAGCTGGCCGCGAGTCAGGGTTTTCGACGTCAGCGCGAGGATCATCAAGGGTGCATCGGCGGGATTGACCTTGCGATAGCTCGGATTGCTGCTGAGGCTCGTCGATACGTCGGCCGAGGCCGCGTTGATCGCGGCTTGCACGTCACGAGCCGCGCCGTTGATGTCGCGATTCAGATCAAACTGCAGCGTGATGCGCGTCTGCCCGCTGCTGCTCGAGGAGGTGATTTCGGTGACATCGGAGATTTCGCCGAGATACCGCTCCAGCGGTTCCGCGACGCTGGTCGCGACCGTATCGGGGTCCGCGCCCGGCAGCGACGCGGACACCGATATCGTCGGGTAGTCGACCTGCGGCAGCGGTGCGACCGGCAGATGCGTATAGGCCAGCGCGCCCGCGAGAAATATTCCGATGGTCAGCAAGGCGGTGGCGATCGGGCGCTCGATGAAAATTCGCGAGACGTTCATGCGCGCGCCGCTCCCTCGTCGGGGCGCGATTCCGTTCCGCGCAGCCGCACCGCGAGGCGGTCGAACGCAAGGTAGATCACGGGTGTCGTGAACAGCGTCAGCAGCTGGCTCGCGATCAAGCCACCGACGATCGCAACGCCGAGCGGCCGACGCAGCTCCGAACCTGCGCCGGCGCCCAGCATCAAGGGCAGCGCACCGAGCAGGGCCGCCATCGTCGTCATGAGGATCGGCCGGAAGCGCAGCAGGCAGGCCTGATGGATCGCATCGCGCGGCGCAAGGCCGCCGTGGCGCTCGGCGTCGAGCGCGAAATCGATCATCATGATCGCGTTCTTCTTGACGATGCCGATCAACAGGATGATGCCGATGATGCCGAGCACGTCGAGATCGTCGCCGGCGATCAGCAGAGCGAGCATCGCGCCGATGCCGGCGGAGGGCAGCGTCGAGAGAATCGTGATCGGGTGAATGAAGCTCTCGTAAAGCACCCCGAGCACGATGTACATCGTGATCACCGAGGCGAGCAGCAGCAGCGCCTGATTCGTGAGCACGTTTTGGAATGCGGCCGCCGTTCCCTGGAACGCGGTCACGAATTTCGCCGGTAGCTCGATGTCCTTTTCGGCCTGACGGATTGCATCGACCGCCTCGCCGAGCGAGTAGCCCGGCGACAGATTGAAAGAGATCGTGGTGGCAGGGAACTGTCCCAAATGCGTGATTTGCAGCGGGCCCGCGCGCTGCTTGACCTGCACGATCGCCGACAGCGGAACCTGACCATTGCTGCTCGAAGACGATGAGGGCAGGTACAGCTGCGACAGGCCCTCGAGCGAGCGCTGAATCACCGGGTCGGCCTCGAGGATCACGCGGTATTGGTTCGACTGCGAGTAGATCGTCGAGACGATGCGCTGGCCGAAGGAGTCGTAGAGCACATTGTCGACTGTCGCCGGCGTGATTCCGAAGCGCGCCGCAGTCGAGCGGTCGATGATGAGGTCGGTGGCGGTGCCTTGCTGCTCCATGTCGCTCGCGACGTCCGCGAGCTCGGGAAGCTGCGCGAGCTTTTGCATGAGCTTCGGTATTTCGACGACGAAATCGTTGTTGTCGGTGCTCTCGACGACGAATTGGTACTGGGTGCGGCTCACCGCGGAATCGATCGTGATGTCCTGCAGCGGCTGCATGTAAAGGGTGATGCCGAGCACATCGGCGGTTTCCTGCTGCAAGTGACGGATGATTTGGCTCGCGGTCAGCGAGCGGCTCGAATGCGGCTTCAGATTGATCAGGAAACGGCCGCTATTGAGCGTCGAATTCGTGCCGTCGACGCCGATGAAGGAACTCAAGCTCGCGACGTCCGGATCCTTGAGTATTGCGGCGGCGAGCGCCTGCTGCCGCTCGGCCATCGCGGAGTAGGAGATCGTCTGCGCCGCCTCCGATATCCCCTGGATCATGCCGGTGTCCTGGACCGGGAAGAAGCCCTTCGGGATGAACACGTAGAGCAGCACGGTCACGACGAGCGTAGCGGCGGCGACGATCAGCGTGAGCGCCTGCCGGTCGAGAACCCAATTGAGGCCCCTGCCGTACTGGTGAATGATCCACTGCAAACCCGCGCTCGGCCTGCAAGTCCCAGCGCCGCCGCTTGGTCTCGTCGCGATGCCGCAGCAGCCGCGCGCACATCATTGGAACGAGCGTCAAGCGAGACCACCGCCGAAATCACGATCGTCACCGCGAGCGTAATCGCGAATTCGTGAAACAGCCGTCCGACGATCTCGCCCATGAACAGCAGCGGAATCAATGCGGCGATCAGCGAGACGGTCAGCGAGATGATCGTAAAGCCGATCTGCTGCGATCCCTTGAGCGCCGCGGCCATGGGCGCATCGCCGGCTTCGATGTGTCTCGCGATATTCTCGATCATCACGATTGCATCGTCGACGACGAAGCCCGTCGATATCGTGAGCGCCATCAGCGACAAATTGTCCAAACTGTATCGCAGCAGATACATCACGCCGAAAGTTCCGACCAGCGAGAGCGGCACCGATAAGCTCGGTATCAGCGTCGCCGGCAGATTGCGCAGAAACAGAAAAATCACCAGCACAACCAAGGCGACCGCCAGCACCAGCTCGAACTCCACGTCCGCGACCGAGGCGCGAATCGTCTGCGTGCGGTCGCTCAAGATGCTGATCTCGAGCGCAGGCGGCATGTCCGCGACTACCTTCGGCAACAGCGACTTCACGGCATCGGCGACTTGAATCACATTCGCGCCCGGCTGTCGCTGCACGTTCAGGATCAGAGACGGCGTGGTGTTGGCCCAGGCGGCAAGGTTGCGGTTCTCGGGCGCCATGACGACGTTCGCGACATCGCTCAAGTGCACGGGCGCCGAATTGAGGTAGGCGACGACGATGTTGCGGTAGCCCGCGACATCGGTGATCTGGTCGTTGGCGTTGATCGAAGAGGCCTGCGTGGGTCCGTCGAAGCTGCCTTTCGGTGAATTGATGTTGGCGGTGCTTACCGTCGTTCGCAGGTCGTCGATGTTGAGCCCGTACTTCGCGAGCGCGCGCGGATTGAACTGGATGTGCACCGCCGGGCGCTGGCCGCCCGAGATGCTGACGACACCGACTCCGGGCAGCTGCGCGATTTTCTGGGCGAGCCGCGTGAAGCTCAAGTCCTCGACGTCGATGAGTTGCAGCGTCTTCGAGGTGACCGCAAGGGTCATGATCGGCGCGTCCGCCGGGTTGAACTTCGCGTAGACCGGCGGCGTCGGCAGATCATTCGGCAGCACGTTGCTGGCCGCGTTGATCGCCGCCTGGACTTCCTGCTCGGCAACATCGAGGCCGAGGTCGAGACTGAACTGCAGCGTGATGACCGATGCGCCGCCGGAGCTCGCCGAGGTCATCTGATTGAGACCGGGCATTTGTCCGAACTGCCGCTCGAGCGGTGCGGTCACCGAGGAAGTCATGACCTCGGGGCTCGCACCCGGATAAAAGGTCTGCACCTGGATCGTCGGGTAATCGACTTCAGGCAGCGACGAGAGCGGCAGAAAGCGGAACGCGAACACGCCGCTCAGCAGCACCGCGAGCATCAGCAGCGTGGTCGCAACCGGCAACTGGATGAATAGCCGGGACGGATTCATGGCGTGCTTCAGCGGCCCGACGGGCGCGGGTTCACCGGTGTGGCCGGAGCCGCAGCCGGCGGCGGCGCTGTCGTCTGCGGCTGTTCCTGTTGCTGCTGGTGCCGCTGGCGCCAGCGTTCGCGCCGCGCCGCTGCGTCCGCGTCGCTGTCGCCTTTCCCTTGTCGGCATCGTTGATTGCACCGCCGGCGCCCCTGCCGCCGGGCCATGGCCTTGGCCGTGGCGGTGTCTTCCCGTCGGTGCTGTCGCCGCCGGCTATCGCCGGGTTCGCCGCGGCCCCCGGCGGCGGCGGCACTTTGACGTGCGCTCCGTCGCGGAGGCGATCGGCGCCTTCGGTGACCACTCGATCTCCGGGCGACAGACCCGATTCCACCGCGAAAAAATCGCCGTCCTGGGCGCCCAGCGTGATCGGGTGCACCGCGACCGTATCGTCGTCCGCGAGCAAATAGACATAGGTTCCGGGCGCGCCGCGCTGCACGGCCGCAACCGGCACCGTTACGACGTCCTTGAGCGTGTCCAAGGCCATCACGACATTGACGAACTGGCTCGGGAAGAGCGTCGCGGCGGCGTTGTCGAAGCTCGCACGCAGGCGCACCGTGCCGGTCGTCGTGTCGACCTCGTTGTCGATCGCCGCGAATTCGCCGGCCGCGAGTTGCTTGACGTTCGCGCGATCGAAGGCCGAGACCACCAGTTTGGCCCCGGCGCGCACGCGCGCCATGATTTGCGGGATGCTGTCCTCGGGCACCGAGAAAACCACCGATATCGGGTTCAGCTGCGTCAAAACCACGATCCCGGACGACGAGGCAGTCTGAACGAAATTCCCCGGGTCGATGAGCCGCAGCCCCACGCGACCATCGGCCGGTGCCATGATCCGGCAGTAAACGAGATTGAGCTGCTGCGCCTTGATCTGCGCCTTGTCGAAGTCGACCGTGCCCTGCGCCTGTTTAACGACCCAAACCTGATCCTCGTAGGTTTGCCTCGCAATCGAGGTTTGATCGGCGAGCGTCTTGTAGCGCTCGAGGTCCATCTGCGCCTGCTGGAGGGTCGCCTGATCGCGCGCCAACTGCGCTTGATCCTGCTCCAACGCGACCTGGTAGGGACGCGGATCGATCTGCGCGAGGAACTGTCCCTTATGGACAAGTTGGCCCTCCTTGAACCCAACTTCCATCAACTGGCCGCTGATCTGGGTATTGACCGTGATTGTCGTCAGCGGCGTGACGGCACCAAGGGCGTTGATCGTGAGCCGGATATCGCCGCGATGGATCCGCTTCACGCCGACCGACTGCGGCGTTCCCGCGTCGGCGAAGCGTCCGCGCCGAACAGCCGGCTGCGACAGGAACGTCACGATTTGATAGATGACCGCCGCGAGAATGATCGCCGCGGCGAGCGTGATCAGTATCCAGCGCAGTTTTCTGGGGCTTCGGGTCGTCCCCGGCGAGGTATCTGGAGGCATGGCGTCGTGTTCCATCCTGTCAATGATTTCACGCGAGCCGCGATCGACGCCAGTGGCCGATCGGCCTATTTGGCGCGCAGAATTGCAAAGAAAGGTCAGGCGGGCGCCAAGTTTCCGCGCGTCCAACCCGGTCCGTTCGGCGCGATCGGGCGCTGAACCTGCCTCAACCCGATCCGAACAATCCGGCCGAGACGTTGATCGCGAATCCCAGGATCGACGCGTTGAACAGGAACGAGATCAACGTGTGGGCGATCACGACCTTGCGAATCCCCTGCTGGGTCGTCGCGACGTCGGAGGTCTGGCAGGCGGCCGCGATCGTGAACGAAAAATACGCAAAGTCCCAAAATACCGGCATTGAAGTCTGCGGAAACAGCAGCGGGCGGTCCGATTCCCCGGCGCTGTAGTACATGTCGGCGTACTGCACCGTGAATATCGTCGGCACCAACAGCCATGAATCGACGACCGTGAGCGCGGCAAGCAGTTCGTGGCCGATGCGCTCCGCGCCGCTGACCTGTTTGATCGTCGATAGAATCGAGAGTATCGCGACCAGGCTCAGCAGGGCGGCAGTCGTCACCATCACGACCACGACCGTCGCGCTCTCGTCCTCTTCGGCAAACCGCAGGCAGATTTGCTTGGCGCTCAGGCTCGTCATCCACAGCGCGATCAGCAGCAGGAACAGCAGCACGCCGCAATTCCATGCGACCAGCACGCGGCTGATCGTGCCCCACTGTCCCGGCAGCGTGAAGAAAGTCGCGGAGCCCGCAAATATCGATATCCACAGGCGGGGATGCACTGTAAACAGTTTTTTCATGAACGAAATTTGCTTTCCATGATCAGAGCATTTGCTCCATGCACGACCCCTTCACGCTCGCAGTACGGCGCATCGCGCGCATAAAGAGTCGTGATCGCGGCTTGCGGTTCAGTCTGGGATCGCGTGCATGGTAATGTGCTCATCTGCGGCCCGCAATGGCTATCTGGTGGAACCGTGCTAAGCGAAAAATTCTGGAATCGCAGGTCTTGTTGGCTGCCCTCGTTGTCGTCTTCGTACTGATGATTCTGTTCGTACGCCACCTGCAGCACAAGCAGCAGGCACCCCTCGATGCGGCCGCCAAGGCGCGCGGCGGCAAGGATGCGCCCGTCGCGGTCGCCGTGGCGACCGCGAGCATCGGGGATATCCAAGTCCGCATTCCCGCGCTCGGCACGATCACGCCGCTCTCGACGGTCACCGTGCGCACCCAAATCAGCGGGATACTTCAAAGGATCGCGTTCACCGAGGGTCAGCTCGTGCATCAAGGCGATCTGCTCGCGCAGATCGATCCGCGCCCCTACGAGGCCGCCGTGCAGCAGATGCGCGGCAATCTGCGGCGCGATCAGGCGCTGCTCGCCGACGCAAAGCTCGACCTCAAGCGCTACGACGCGCTCGTCAAAGAGGACTCGATAGCCGCCCAGCAGCTCGACACACAGAAGGCGCTCGTCGATCAGTACGAGGGAACGATCGAGTCGGACGAGGGCCAATTGAACACCGCATTGACGAACCTCGCGTTCACACACATCGTCTCTCCGGTCACCGGACGCGTCGGCCTGCGGCAGGTCGACCAGGGCAATTACGTGACGCCCGCCGACGCGAACGGCATCGTCGTCGTCAATCAGCTGCAGCCGATCACGGCGATCTTTCCGATTCCCGAGGACAATGTGCCCGCCGTCGTCAAACGCATCCACGAAGGCGCGGTCCTCAAGGTCGAAGCGTTCGACAAGCCGAACACCGCCAAGCTCGCCGACGGCAAGCTCTTGACGATCGACAATGCAATCGACACGACGACCGGCACCGTCAAATTGCGCGCCCAATTCGCGAACTCCGACGGAGCGCTGTTCCCGAACCAGTTCGTCAATATCGAGCTGCTGGTGGATCTGCTGCAGAACCAGATCGTCATTCCGAATTCCGCGGTGCATAAGGGCGCCCCCAAAGGGGTGCTGACCAATTTCGTCTACCTCGTCAATGACGACAGCACCGTGTCGGTTCGACCCGTGACGCTCGGCACCGTCGACGGCGACCGTGTCGCGGTCACGGAGGGACTCAAGACCGGCGAGCGCGTGGTCACCGAGGGCGGCGACCGGCTCCGCGATGGAGCGCCCGTGGAACTGCCCGGCGCGGCGCCGCCGCAGCGCACAGCCGCGCCCAAACCGAAGAAATGACGGTCACCGAGTGAGCGCCATGCGCATTGCGACCGCTGGTGAGCCGGGCCGGGCATGAACCCGTCGCGCATCTTCATCCTGCGTCCGGTCGCGACCACGCTGCTGATGATCGCGTTGCTCGTGGTGGGCGCGATCGCATTCACGCAGCTGCCGCTCTCGGCGCTGCCCGAGGTCGCCTATCCGACGATCCAGGTCGAGACGTTTTATCCGGGCGCGAGCCCCGAAGTCATGACCTCCGCGATCACGGCACCGCTCGAAAAGCAGTTCGGCCAGATGCCCGGCCTCTCGCAGATGTCGTCGACGAGTTCGGCGGGCGCTTCGGTGATCACGCTGCAGTTCAACCTGGCGCTCGCAATCGACGTCGCTGAACAGGAGGTGCAGGCGGCCATCAACGTCGCCCAGAACCTGCTGCCCCAGGACCTGCCCGCGCCGCCGATCTACGCCAAAGTCAATCCGGCCGATGCGCCCGTCTTGAGCCTCGGGATCAGTTCCAAGGTCATGCCGCTGACCTCGGTCGAGGACCTCGCCGACACGCGCATCGCGCAGAAAATCTCCCAGCTCAAGGGCGTCGGCGTCGTGAGCGTGACCGGCGGCCAACGGCCGGCCGTGCGGGTCGTGGTGAACCCCAAGGCGCTGGCCGCCTTCGGCTTGAACCTCGACGATCTGCGCACGACGATCTCCAACGCGAATCAAAACGGCCCGAAGGGCACGCTCGACGGACCCGTGAGCGCCTACACGGTCAACACCAACGACCAGATCCAGAGCGCGGAGGACTATGGCGCGATCGTGATCGCGTACCGCAATGGCGCGCCCGTGCGGCTGCGCGATGTGGCGACGCTGGTATCGGGCGCCGAGAACACCAAGCTCGGCGGCTGGATGGACTCGACGCCCGCCCTGATTCTCAACGTGCAGCGCCAACCCGGCGCCAACGTCGTCGACGTCGTCAACCGAATCCAGGAATTGTTGCCCTCGCTGCGCGCCGTCGCTGCCCGCGGGCGTCGACGTGACCGTGCTCACCGACCGCACGACCACGATCCGCGCCTCGATCGCCGACGTGGAATTCGAGCTCACCCTCGCCGTTGCGCTCGTGGTGCTCGTGATTTTCCTGTTCCTGAGGAATGTGCCGGCGACGATCATCCCGAGCCTCTCGGTACCGCTGTCGCTGGTCGGGACGTTCGCGGTCATGTACCTCGCGAACTTCAGCCTCAACAATCTTTCGCTGATGGCTTTGACGATCGCGACCGGGTTCGTCGTCGACGACGCGATCGTGATGATCGAGAACATTTCGCGCTACATCGAGCAGGGCGAGACGCCGCTCGAAGCGGCGCTGAAGGGTGCCGGCCAGATCGGCTTCACGATCATTTCCTTGACCGTATCGCTGATCGCGGTGCTGATTCCGCTGCTGTTCATGCAGGATGTCGTCGGGCGCCTGTTTCGCGAGTTCGCGGTCACGCTCGCCGTGACGATTCTGATCTCGGCGGTCGTCTCGCTGACGCTGGTCCCGATGCTCTGCGCGAAACTGCTGAAAGCCCGGCCGGCGGCCGAGCACGCATCGGGACATGCGGGCCCGTGGTTCCAGGCGGTGGTCGACTGGTACGCGCGGCGCCTCAGCTGGGTGCTCGAGCACCAAGGCCTCACGCTCAATGTCGCGATCGCGACGCTCGCCGTCACCGCGCTCCTTTATGTGCTGATTCCGAAGGGCTTCTTCCCGAGCCAGGACACCGGCCTCATCCAAGGCGTCTCCGAGGCGAGCGAGTCGATTTCCTATGCGGCCATGGCCGAGCGGCAGCAGGCGCTCGCGGCGGCGATCGTGCGGGACCCGGATGTGGCCAGCCTGTCCTCGTTCATCGGCATCGACGGCAACAACGTCACGCTCAACAGCGGCCGGTTCCTGATCAATTTGAAGCCCCGCAGCGCGCGCAGCACCAGCGTCACCGACGTGATCCGGCGACTGCAGACCGAAACCGCCGGTGTTTCCGGGATCACGCTCTACATGCAGCCGATCCAGGACCTCACGCTCGACAACACCGTGAGCCGCACCCAGTACCAATTCACGCTCGAGAGCGCCGATGCCGCAGCGCTCGCAAGTTGGACGCCGAAGCTCGTCGCCGCGCTGCGCGACCAGCCGGAGCTCGCCGACGTCGTCAGCAACCAAGAGGACGACGGGCTCGCGGTTTACGTGACGATCGACCGCGACAGCGCCGCGCGCTTGGGGGTCAGCGTCGGCACCGTCGACAATGCGCTCTACGACGCCTTCGGGCAGCGCATCGTATCGACGATCTTCACGCAGTCGAACCAATATCGGGTCATCCTCGAAGCGGATCCCTCCGAGTACCGCAGCGTCGAATCGCTGGCCTCGATCTATGTGCCGTCCGCGAGCGGCGGCCAGGTGCCGCTCTCCGCGATCGCGAAATCGCATGTCGAAACACGCCCGCTGCTGATCAATCATCTCGCGCAATTTCCCGCAACCACGGTTTCCTTCAACCTCGCGGCCGACACCTCGCTCGGCGCCGCGGTCTCGGCGATCGAAGCGGTCGAACGCACCGCGGGCGTTCCGGAGAGCATCCGTACGACCTTTCAGGGCGCAGCGCTCGCGTTCCGCAGCAATCTCAGTAATGAACTGTTGCTGCTGGTCGCCGCGGTGCTGGTGATGTACATCGTGCTCGGCGTGCTGTACGAGAGCTTCATCCATCCGATCACGATCCTCTCGACGCTGCCTTCGGCGGGCATCGGCGCGCTGCTCGCGCTGATGCTCGCGGGCGAAGACCTCACGATCATCGCGCTGATCGGCATCATTTTGTTGATCGGCATCGTCAAGAAGAACGCGATTCTCATGATCGATTTCGCGATCGACGCGGAGCGCAAGCAGGGACTGTCCCCTCGCGAGGCGATCTACCAGGCCTGCCTGCTGCGGTTTCGGCCGATCCTCATGACGACGGTGGCCGCGATCTTCGGCGCGCTGCCCCTGATGTTCGGCACCGGGACCGGGTCCGAACTGCGCCATCCGCTCGGTGTCAGCATCGTCGGCGGATTGCTGGTGAGCCAGGTCCTCACCTTGTTCACGACACCGGTCATCTATCTCGCTTTCGACCGGCTTGCCAAGCGCAGCGCGCTCAAACAGGTGCCCGCATGAACATCTCGGCGCCCTTCATCGCGAGGCCGGTCGCGACGATCCTGCTGACGGCGGGCATCGCCTTGTGCGGCGCCGCGGCGTTCATGCTGCTCCCCGTAGCACCGCTGCCGAAGATCGAAGTACCCGCGATTTTCGTATCGGCCTCGCTGCCCGGCGCGAGCCCGGAGGTCATGGCGAGCACCGTGGCAACGCCGCTCGAGCGCCACTTGGGTGCCATCGCGGACGTCGAGGACATGACCTCCTCGAGCGGGGTCGGCAGCACGAGCATCCAGCTCACTTTCGGATCGGACCGCAACATCGACGGCGCCGCGCGCGACGTGCAGGCCGCCATCGTAGCCGCGCGCGCCGACCTGCCGTCGTCGCTGACGCAAAATCCATCGTATTGGAAACTCAACAGCGCGAATTTTCCGGTCATGGCGCTCGCGATGACCTCGGACGTGCTGACGCAGGGGCAGATCTACGACGCGGCGGACGCAGTCATCCTGCAGCGGCTCTCTCAAATCAAGGGCGTCGGCGGCGTCAGCGTCGCGGGCAGCGCATTGCCCGCCGTCCGGGTCGAATTGAATCCGCTGTCGCTGTCGAAGTACGGGATAGGCCTGCAGGACGTGCGCGCCGCGATTTCCAACGCGAACGCCAACGCGCCCAAGGGCGCGCTCGAGACCGACCAGCTCCACTACCAAATTTACACCAATGACAACGCGCGCGACGCCGAAACCTACCGGCAGCTCGTGATTGCGAACCGCAACGGGGCGGTCGTGCGCCTCGGCGACGTCGCCGCCGTTTCCGACATGCGCGACGGCGCCACCGAGAACATCCTCACCTACGGGCTGTTCAACGGCAAGCCCGCGATCTCGGTGCGCATTTTCCAGCAGCCGGGTGCCAATATCGTCGAAATGGTCGACTCGATCAGGGCGCAGCTGCCGCTGCTGAAAGCCGCGATCGATCCGAAAATCGACTTCGTCGTAACCTTCGACCGATCGGTCACGATTCGAGGCTCGCTGCACCAGGTCGAGCAAACGCTGGTGCTTGCGGTGCTCATGGTGATCCTCGTCGTCTATATGTTCCTCAACAGCTTCCGTGCGTCACTGATTCCCGCGGTCGTCGTGCCCGTGTCGCTGATCGGCACGTTCGGGGTGATGTATCTGCTCGGGTTCAACATCGACAACTTCTCGCTGATGGCACTCACGGTGGCGACCGGCTTCGTCGTCGACGATGCGATCGTCGTCATGGAGAACACCTCGCGACACGTCGAAGCCGGCATGCCGCCGATGCAGGCCGCGCTGCTCGGCGCGCGCGAGGTCGGCTTCACGGTGCTTTCCATGAGCCTGTCGCTGATCGCGGTGTTCTTGCCGTTCATCGCATCCGGCGGCATATTCAACCTGCTGTTTCGCGAATTCGCGATGACGCTTTCGATCGCCATAATGATCTCGCTGGTGATTTCCTTGACCGCGACGCCGATGATGTGCGCGCGCCTGCTGGGCCGCGATCGAGATCACCGGCCGACCCGCTTCGGGCAGGCATTCGAGCGCGGGTTCGAGGCGCTGCGCCGTGACTACGAGCGCACGCTCGACTGGGCGCTGCATCATCCGCGCACGATTCTGTTCACCTTGCTGGCCACGGTGCTCCTCAATGTCTTTCTGTTCGTGGTGATTCCGAAGGGATTCCTGCCGCAGCAGGACACCGGACAGCTCGCCGGCGGCCTGCGCGGCGATGCGACCTCGTCATTCCAGCTCATGAAAGGCAAGCTGAACGAAGCCGCGGAAATCATTCAGCACGATCCCGGCGTGCTGCGCTTGACCGGCGCCGTCGGCGGCGGCGGCTTCGGGCGGTTCGGCGGCGGCGGCGCGAGCGCGAATGTCACGGTGACGCTCAAGCCGCTCTCCGAGCGCAGCGAATCGGCGGATCAGATCGTCGCTCGCTTGCGCCCGCAGCTCGCCAAGATTTCGGGCGTAAGCACTTATTTGCAGGCGATCCAAGATTTCGGCGGCCCGGGCGGACGCTCGGCGAACTCGCAATATCAGTACACGCTGCTCGGAGATGATCTGCAGGAGCTGCGCACCTGGTCGCAAAAGCTGCGCCAGGCGCTGCAAACGGTGCCGGAGGTCACCGACGTCGACAGCGACCTGCAGCCCGGCGGACTTGAAGCGGACCTGATCGTCGATCGCGACGCGGCCTCGCGGCTCGGCTTGACGGAAATTCAGATCGACAACGCGCTCGGCGATTCGTTTGCGCAGGCACAGGTCTCCACGATCTACAATCCGTTCAGCCCGCAGCAGTACCATGTCGTCATGGAGGTCGCGCCGGAATTCTGGCAAAACCCCGACACGCTCAAGAACCTTTACGTGAGCACCGCAGGGGGCGCCGTGAGCGGCACGCAGGCAACTCAAGCGGTCGCGGGTACGACGGCGTTGACGGCCGGGGCCGCCTCCACCGCCGCCTCGACCGCGGCGGCGGATCTCGCGCGCAATCTCGCGGCAAACTCGCTCGCAAACGCCGGGCGCGGCAACACCTCGACGGGCTCAGCAATCAGCTTGAGAGCGGAGACTCTCGTGCCGCTGTCGGCCTTCAGCCACTACGCGTCGAACACGACTCCGGTGACGGTCAATCACACCGGCACGTCGGTTTCGACCTCGATCGCATTCAATCTCCCGGAGGGCGTGGCGCTCGGTCAGGCGCTCGCGGCGATCGGCCGCACCATGAATGAGATCCACATGCCGGACAGCGTCCGCGGCGCGGCCTACGGCACGGCCCAGCAGTTTCAAAGGGCGATGGGCAACCTACCGGCGATGATCGGTGCGGCGCTGCTCGCGATCTACCTCGTGCTCGGGGTCCTATACGAAAGCTACAGCCAGCCGCTCACGATCCTCTCGACGCTGCCGTCGGCGGGAGTTGGGGCGCTGCTCGCACTGATGGCGACCGGCACCGAGTTCAGTTTGATCGCGTTCCTCGGTATTTTGCTGCTGATCGGCATCGTCAAAAAGAACGCGATCATGATGATCGACTTCGCGCTCGACGCGGAGCGGACACTCGGCCTCGATCCGCGCGCGGCCATCGCGCGCGCCTGCTCGCTGCGCTTTCGCCCGATCATGATGACGACCTGCGCGGCGATCGCGGGCGCATTGCCTTTGGCGGTCGCGTTCGGCGACGGCACCGAGGTGCGCCGGCCGCTCGGCATTGCGGTCGTCGGCGGCCTCGTGGTCAGCCAGCTGCTCACGATCTATACGACGCCGGTCGTCTACCTGTACGTGCATCGCTATTGGCGGGGACTCAAGCGGGCTCGCCGGATCGATCCCCACTGATTCGCGCCCCATCGGCGCGGGTGCGCAATGACGGCCCGTGCGCCCGCTCTCGTCGGCCGTCGTGGCCTTGCTGCATTGCCGCCTGCGCGGTTGGGCCGAACTACAAGCGCCCGGATTTCCAGGCGACGCCGCAGTTCAAGGAAGAGACCGGCTGGAAGCCCACCGAACCCGCCGACGCCCTCGACCACGGCCCCTGGTGGGCGATCTTCAATGACGCGAGCCTGGATGCGCTCGAGCAGAAGATCGACGATTTCGAACCAGAATGTCAAAGCGGCGGGCGCAGCGGTCGATCAGGCGCGCGCGCTCGTGAGCCAGGCGCGGGCGGGGTTTTTCCCGACTCTCGGCGCCAACCTGGGGAAAACGCGCGGCTCGACCGACGGCGGGCGGACCGCCACCCTCGACACCGCGGGCGCAACGGCCAGCTGGAGCCTCGACCTTTGGGGTCAGACTCGCCGCACGCTCGAGAGCGACGTCGCTTCGGCGCAGGCGAGCGTCGCGGCGCTCGCGCTCACGCGCCTGACGGCGCAAGCCGACCTCGCGACCGACTATTTCGAGCTGCGTGCCCAGGATCAATTGCAGCTGCTGCTCGACGGCACCGTGGTGGCCCAGGAGAGGTCGCTGAAGATCACCGAGAGCCGCTACCGCTACGGGGTCGCCGCCAAAGCGGACGTCGTCAGTGCGCAGGCGCAGCTGCTGTCGAGCCAAGCCCTGCAGGTCAACGCGCAAATCCAGCGCGGGATTCTCGAACACGCGATCGCAGTACTCGTCGGCGAGCAACCCGCCGCATTTTCATTGGAGCGGGCGGCGATGCGCGCCGATGTGCCGACCGTGCCGCCGGGCCTGCCCTCGACGCTGCTCGAGCGGCGGCCCGACGTTGCACAGGCCGAGCGCAAGGTCGCCGCGGCGAGCGCCCAAATCGGCGTCGCCGTGTCGGCGTATTTCCCAAGTTTGACGCTCTCGGGATCGGATCAGTACACGGGTCCCACTTTGAGCAAACTGTTCACGGTGCCGAATCGCGTCTGGTCGGTCGGCCCGTCGCTCGCGGGGACCTTGTTCGATGCCGGCCTGCGCCACGCAGAGGTCAAGCAGGCACGCGCCGCGTATGAGGCGAGCGTCGACGGCTACCGGCAGACCGTGCTCACCGGCCTGCAGCAAGTCGAAGACGAGATCGTGACCTTGCGCGTGCTGGAAAAGCAGGCGGTCATCGAGGAGCAGGCCGTCAAGGCGGCGCGCGAGGCCGAAGCGCTGACGCTCAACCAATACAAGGCCGGGACCGTACCCTACAGCAGCGTGATCACCGCGCAGACGACGACCTTGAGCAGCGAGCAAACGGCGCTCACCGTGCTATCGAACCGGCTGCAGGCGAGTGTCGCGCTGATCGAGGCGCTGGGCGGCGGCTGGACGGCGGCGCAGCTGCGCTAGAACCGCGAGCTGCGCCGTGGTGCGAGAGCGTGCCGGCCGGCAACAGCCGCGATTCATCTGGGCGATAAATACTTCTTGAATTGCAGGGTGTTCGGGTCGAACACCGCGAGCAACGGCGGATAGGCGCGCCCGGTGACCGTGATCGCGTTCGGCTGATCGGTCGCGAGACCCTCGGCCTGCATGCGCTGCGCGAGCCGCCGTTTGTCGATCGGCAGAAACTCCGCGACGAAGCCGACCGACTTCAATTGCTCGCGAAGCGCGCCGAGTCCCGCTTGCCAAGGCTGGTAGAGCCGCGGCGTCTCGATCGGATCGATCTGTTTCCGAGGGCGGCGATTTTGCGGACGCATCGGCGGCCGGCGCCGCGGGCTGCGGTGGAACCCAAATCCAGCGCGGCAAACTGTACCAATGCGGCCGCAGCGGCGAGCCCAGCTTGTCGGCGAGCGCCGATTCGCCCGCGTTGATGTCGTACGCCTGCACGACCTGCACCACGTTCTCCGTCAACGCATAATAGAGCGGCCGGCCCGTCCACAGATGGACGCTGCCGTACCCGAGCGCAATCAATTGTACGGCGACGATGATCGACACGTCGCGCGCGAGCTCGCGGCGCGGCTTGCGGGGACTCGCGATCACGAGCGTCAGCAACGGACCGAGCGCCAGATCGACGCCCATCAATACGACGACCACGTGCTTCGCATCGCAGAGATACCAGCCGGGCCATCGGTACCAGCCCAGATAAAGCGTTCCGAGCACGAGGGTCAGCGCCGTCGCGCTCCCCATCAAATGTAGTCCGAAGGCCTTGAGTCTGAATCGCATGTTCCATTCCTGAAAGTAGTTTGCCCGCGAGCCTACCGATACCGTGGCGTCGCCGGGCGCTATTTTCCACGAAGTACGCCGCCCCGGAAGAGATCTCGGTCACTATCTTCTGCGGGCTGCGTCGCCGATATGGCATATTGGAATCGCGGCGATGATCCGCCCGCGACCACGAGCACAAAAATGACCAATGAAACTCCGATACGCCGCGAAGTCGGCGTCATCGCGCTGCTTTTCACTGCGCTGGGTTCGATCATCGGCTCGGGCTGGCTGTTCGGCGCCTGGCGCGCGGCCCAATTGGCCGGTCCCGGGGCCGTCTATGCCTGGCTGATCGGCGCGGTCGTCATATTGTTCGTCGCCCTCACCTTCGCGGAGCTCGGCGCGATGTTCCCGGAGTCCGGCGGATCGATCCGCTACGGGTTTTATTCCCACGGATCATTGGTGGGCTTCGTCGCCGGCTGGGCCACCTGGATCGCGATCGTCTCGGTGATCCCGGTGGAAGCCGAAGCGTCGGTGCAGTACATGAGTTCATGGTCATGGAGCTGGGCGCACGATCTGTACGTGCACTCGGCCAACGGCCAGGGCGAACTCACGATTCCCGGGCTCACGATCGCCGCAGCGCTCGTGATCGTTTATTTCCTGCTCAATTTCTGGAGCGTCAAGGTTTTTGCGAGCACCAACAGCGCGATCACATTCTTCAAGCTGATCGTTCCGGCCGCGACCGCGATCGCGCTCATGTGCAAGGGATTTCATTGGGAGAATTTCAGCGTCGGCATTCACGGCAGTGCCTATGTCGCAGACCCTGCGGCGATCCTCACCGCGGTCGCGACCAGCGGCATCGTGTTCAGCTACAACGGCTTCCAGAGCCCCGTGAATCTTGCCGGCGAAGCGCGCAACCCGGGGCGTAGCGTGCCGTTCGCGATCTTCGGGTCGATCTTGCTCAGCACGATCGTCTACCTGCTGCTGCAGCTCGCGTTCCTCGGCGCCGTTGCGCCCGAGCATTTGCACGAGGGCTGGGCGGGCTTGGAGTTCAGTTCGCCGTTTGCGCAGCTCGCGCTCGCACTCAACCTCAATTGGCTCGCGATCCTGCTCTATGGAGACGCCTTCGTGAGCCCGAGCGGCACTGGGACGACCTACACCGCGACGACCGCGCGCATGATCTATGCGATGGAGCGCAGCGGCAATTTTCCGAAGGTTTTCGGGCGCCTGCATCCGCGGTTCGGAATTCCGCGCCCCGCGATGTGGTTCAACCTCGTGGTCTCCTTCATGTTCCTGTTCTTCTTCCGGGGTTGGGGCAAGCTCGCGGCGGTGATCTCGGTCGCGACCATCGTCACCTACTTGGTCGTACCGATCAGCGTCATGGTGTTGCGCCGCACCGCACCGAATCTGCACCGGCCGCTGCGCGTGCGCGGCCTGCAGGTGCTCGCGCCGATTGCGTTCGTGCTCGCGACCTTGATGCTGTACTGGGCACGCTGGCCGCATACCGGCCAAATCATCTTGCTGTTGATTCTGCCGATTCCGGTCTACCTCTATTTCCAGGCCCAAGCCGGGTGGCGTGATTTCGCCCGGAGCCTGCGCGGCGCCTGGTGGCTGATCGCCTATCTCACGGCGACCGCCGCGCTCTCGTGGGCGGGCAGCAAAGAATTCGACGGACACGACTATATCGCCTACGGCTGGGACCAGTTGAGCGTCGCGCTCGCGGGACTGTTTTTCTACTTTTGGGGACTGCGCAGCGGCTGGTCGACCCCGTGGGTTGAAGCGGTGCTCAAAGCCGAAGCACGATAAACATTTTGTTTATGCGCTTTCAACGAGTTATAATGGTTTTCTCATCCTCAATCTGGAACTAAATCGAGATCATGATTAGATTTTCCGTCATCGCGGTCCTGCTGCTCGCTTCCACCGCTGCCTTCGCCGGCGCTCCGCGCCACCATGCCCATCGCGGCCACCACAGCCATCAGAGCCATCAAACGCACCACCATCGCCACACGGTGAAGCGCTAGTCCAAGCGGCTAAGCGAGCGCGCCTTCGAGCGCCGCGAGCAGCGGCCCCAGTTTCGGCGGGCTCGCTTCGACGGTCGGTTTCACGCCGAATTGCTCGAGCGCACGCGAGCACACCGGACCGATCGAGGCCACGACACAACGGCCGAGCTGCTCGGTCAGCTGTCTCTTGCGAGCGGGATCCGCAAGCGAGAACAGGTTGTGAACCTGGACCGCGCTCGTGAACACGACCGCGTCAACGCGGTTTTGCGCGAGCGCTTCCAGCAAGTCCAGCAAAGGCTTTCGATCGGCGGGCAGCGCCCACCGGTAGGTCGCGATCTCATGCACGGACGCGCCGCGGGCCTCGAGTGCCGCGCGCAATTCGCGATTCGGCGCACCATACTGCTGAATCAGCACGTGTTCGCCGGAGAGCGGTATTTGCGCAATTGCCTCGAGCACGTCGGCGGTCGTGAACGGCGACTTCGCACGATGCGCGATCTGCACTTTGCGCGCATTGAGCTCGCCGACCGGCTTCGGTCCGCGCACCACGACGGTGCTCGCTGCGAGCAGGCCGATCAACTCAGGAGTCAGAGCGAGTTCATCGGTCGCCTGGAACAGCGCGCGCGTTCCGACCCCGGTCTGGAAAATCACGACTCTCATCGGCCGCGCTCGCCACAGCTCGAACAGCGACCGCAGCTCCTGCGGGTCGAGATCGGGCTCCTCCGCAAGCGCCGGCGCAAGCAGCGGGATGAAGCCGCGGCTCGCGATCAATTGGCCGAGGTGCGCACCGGTACGCGTTTCCAGAATCGCGACCACTTTGGAATTCATATCCGGCAGTGTCGCACGACCCGGTATGGGATGGCAGCACCGCGCTTGACAGACCCCATTCCGAGACAGCAACATGCGCCGCGTCAGGTGCTGGATTGCAAAGCAATCCGGTTAAACGGGAAGTGAGGATAAGCGCAAATCGCGCAATGCCTACGCTGCCCCCGCAACGGTAATCGAGCGAAAGCATCGTCGGCCGCTTCGAAACAAGCGGCAACCACTGGGCCATCGGGTCTGGGAAGGTGACGGTGCAGTCATGCAGCGCATGACCGCTCGTAAGCCCGGAGACCGGCCTGGCGACGAACCGCGGCGCGGAGGGTGCCGGGCGGCGCCAGTGCCTCGACGATGCATCGGCGGACGCCCCACTCCCCCCAACGCGGATTATTGACACCCAACGTGACATGCGGGTTTGCATGCCGTGGAGATGCGCCAATGACCATCGCAATTCGAAGGGCGGCGCTTGCCGCCTGCGTCCTCTTGACCCTTGGCTCGCTTACGCGCTCGGGCCGCGGATTCCGGCGACTCGCTCGACGAAATCATCGTGACCGCGACTCGCGTCGCGCAGCCGGCGAGCCTCGCCCTGGAGCCCGTGCTCATCGTCGATCGCGCTGAGCTGGAAGACTCCGTCGCGGTCGATGTCGGCGACGTGCTGCGCTATCACGCGGGCCTCGACATCGGCCGCAGCGGCGGGCCGGGGCAGCCGCTCTCGCTGTTCATTCGCGGCACCAACAGCGATCAGTCGATCGTCATGATCGACGGCGTGCGCATCAACTCGGGCACGCAGGCGCTCGCGCCGCTCATGAATCTCTCGCCGGAACTGTTCGAGCGCATCGAAATCGTCGAGGGTCCGCGATCGACGATCTACGGCACCGACGCGATCGGCGGCGTCGTCAACTTGATCACGCGCATCGACGGCTCGTCGGGCGCCGACCTGATGCTCGACTACGGCCGCTACGGTACCGGTGAATTCGCGGTCGACGGCAACTACCAGAGCGGCGGCTCGAGCTTCCAGGCAGCGCTGACGGGCCAGCAAAGCGCGGGCTTTCCGACCTATGCGGCCGACGCACTGGACAGCGGCTACAAGAATCTGTCCGGCACGGCCGCATTCACGACGCATTTCGGCGGCCTCGAACTCGGCGCCCGCTACTACCAAGCGAGCGGCGCGACGCAATATGCCGATGCGATCTACAACACCGATTTCACCGCGTTTACGGGCTTCACGCCGCTCAACGAGACGTTCGATAACACGCTGCTTGCGGTGCATGCGAGCGGGGATCTCACCGACTCCTGGCATTCGCGCCTCACCGTGAGCGGCATCGTCAACGATTTGCGCCAGCGGCAGGATGATCCCTACGCCGCCGGTCCCGTCGGCGATTTCGATTACACCTCGCGCCAGACGCTCGACTGGCAGAACGACCTCAAGATATCCGGTGGAGGCCTCAAACAGCTCGTGACATTCGGCGCGATCATCGCCGACGAGCGGACGAATTCGCTGAGCTACGGATCCGCGTATTCGATCGATATCCACACGCAGACCTATTATCTGCAGGACCAGCTGACCGCGGGCGCGAATCGTCTGCTGCTCGCGGTCGGGGAGGCGCACCACCCGGCGTTCGGCGATCATACGACCTACAACGCGGAATACGGCTACTCGATGACGCAGGACACCGTGCTGGTGCTCTCCGCGGGTACTGCGTTTCGCGCGCCGGACGCGACCGACCGCTTCGGATTCGGCGGCAATCCGTCGCTGCTGCCCGAGAGTTCGCGCAATTTCGAGATCGGCATCAAGTCGCGCATCGACGCGCATCAGCTGATCACGTTTGCGGCGTTTCAGAACACGATCGACGACCTCATCGTGTTCGTCAATGACCCCAGCAATTTGCTCTACGGCGGGGAGAACCAGAATGTCGACCGCGCGCGCATCCGCGGGCTCGAGGCCGGCTGGGAGCTGCGCGCCGATCCCTGGACCGCGCGCCTCGGGGCGAGCCTCCAAGATCCGCGTGACCTCGACGACAATACGCAGCTGCTGCGCCGGAGCAAGCACAGCTTCACGCTTAATGCGGCGCGCAACGTAGGCCGGGGCGAGCTCGGCATGGATCTGCTGCTGGCCGGCCCGCGTGCCGACCTCGACATCCTCAGCGACGCGCCCGTGCAGGACGGCGGCTATTTGCTCGCATCACTCTACGGAAAATTGCATATCACGCCCGATTGGTCGGTATCGGTGCGCCTCGACAACGCGCTCGATCGGCGTTACCAACTTGCCGACGGTTACGATACGGCGGCGCGCGCGGTGTCGGTCTCGACGCGCTACAGCTTCCGCTAAAGGCGCGGCGCCGCCCTGTTGACCAAACAGACGGCTGCGCGCAAAATCGCGCGACGTTCAGGAGTCCCTTGGCGAGGGCGCCAACGGATGAAACGGGAAGCCGGTGATGCCTTGCTTGCGAGGCGAGTCCGGCGCTGCCCCCGCAACGGTAGGTGAGTTAAGTCAAGTCCTCGTGCCACTGCGCAAGCGAAGCGTGGGAAGGCGACTCGACCCGGATGTTCCGCTCACGAGCCCGTATACCGACCTGCAACGTCGCGGCACGTGTTGCGGTGGGCGACGACGGTGCGGAACGACCGACAAGAACTGTCGCGACCTCCCCGCATCCCCCCACTTCGACGCTGCCAATGAGTCCGGCATGTGCACGGCGGGTGCATGGAGAGTGGGAACATGTTTTGCGGATCATCGTCCGCGGCGACTCTTGCCCTGGGGCTCGCTTGGATGCTCGGCGCCCATGCGGCGCCTGCGGTCGCGCTCGAGGTGCTGCGTGACGACATGCAACGCGACGTGGCATTCGAGCAGGCGCCGAAACGCATCATCACGCTGTTGCCGTCGCTGACCGAAACCGTCTGCGCGCTCGGCGCCTGTGACCGGCTGGTCGCGACCGACCGCTATTCCGAGTGGCCGCGCCAAGTCCGCGCGCTGCCGAAGGCGGGCGGTCTCGACGACGCCGAAGTCGAGCTGATCGTCGCGCTCAAACCCGACCTCGTGCTGGTGAGCCGCTCGCAACGAATCACCGACCGACTCACGGAACTCGGCATCACCGCGTTCGCGCTGCAGACCGACCGGTACGGGGATATCGCGCACACGGTGACGACGATCGGCGCGATTCTCGGCATGGTCCGCGAGGCCGCGGAGCTCAATGAGAAGATCGACGCGGATGTGCGACGGATCGGCGCACAGGCGCGCAGTCACCGCGGCGAGGGACCCACGGTCTATTTCGAGGTCGATCGGGCGCCCTACGCAGCCGGCGCCGGTTCATTCATCGGCGAACTGCTGGCGCGCCTCGGCGCCCGCAACATCGTCGGGGCGGACCTCGGCGCGTTTCCCAAGCTCAACCCGGAGTACGTCGTGCGCAACAACCCCGACGTGATTTTCGTCTCGCGTGCCGATGCACCGGGGCTCGCGGAGCGTCCCGGCTGGGACCAAATCCGCGCCGTCAAGGAGCGGCGCATCTGCTCATTTGCGTCGGACGTCACCGACACGATCGTACGGCCGGGTCCGCGAGTCGCGGACGGCATGCGCGCGATCGACGAGTGTCTCGCGAGAGTCTCCCCATGAGCGCGCCACCCGCGTTGCTCGGCCTCGGCGTCTCAGGGCTCGATGCGCGGGGCTCGTCCCAGATGCTGTGGTGGCTCGCGGGCTGCCTCGCGATCACCTTGCTGCTCACCACCGCGGGTTTGTTCGTCGGCACCTCGAGCATCGGGACATCGCTCGGCTGGCTGTTCTCGCCCGATGCCCAGTCCTCGGTGATCCTCTGGCAAATCCGCCTGCCGAGGACCGTCGGTGCGTGGTTTGCGGGCGCCCTGCTCGGACTCGCGGGCGCGGTGGCCCAAGGCGTGTTTCGCAACCGGCTCGCGGACCCATACCTGCTCGGCACCGCATCGGGCGCCGCGCTCGGCGTCACGATCAGTTTGCTTGCGGCCGACACCTCGATCGCGGGACTTGCATGGGCCGGCAAGATCGGAGTCACGGCTGCCGCCTGCATCGGCGCCTGCGCGGCCATCGCGCTCACGATCATGCTGTCGCGCGGAGTGCTGCAGACAGCCAATTTGCTGCTCGGGGGCATCGTGGTCGCCTTTCTTTTGAGCGCGGTGACCTCGTTGCTGCTGCTCACGAAGCCGGAGATTTGGCGCACGATGCAGGTCTTCCTGCTCGGCAGCACGGGGTATCTGAGCTGGACGTCGGCCTCGCTGCTCGGGATCGTGTTCTGCGTTTGCGTCGTTCCCGCGGCGCTCCTCGCGCGCGGCCTCGACGCCTTGAGCCTCGGTGAAGACACCGCGCAATCGCTGGGCCTCTCGCTGCCGATGCTGCGATTGACGCTGCTCGGCGTGCTGTCGCTCGCGACGGCCACGGCCGTCGGTCAAGTCGGCATCGTCGGCTTCGTCGGGCTGGTCGCGCCGCACCTGGTGCGAGAAACCGTCACCGTCAATCATCGCCAGCTGTTGATCGGCGCCCCGCTGTGCGGCGGTGCGCTGTTGCAGGCCGCGGACCTCGTAAGCCGTTGGATCATTCGACCCGCGGAACTTCCCGTCGGCGCGGTGACCGCCTGCGTGGGCGGCGCCTACCTCGTGTTCCTGCTGTGGCGCAAGAGCCGTGATGAGTGACGCGCACAACACAAGCGCCGCGCGCCGCCCACAGCCGGAGCCGCCGCGGCCCGCACTCGCGTGCCGCGGCCTATCGGTCGGCTACGGCTCGCGAACCGTGCTAGAGGGCGTCACGCTGGATCTCGCCGCCGGCAGCTGGACCGCGATCGTCGGCCCGAACGGCTGCGGCAAATCGACGCTGTTGCGTGCGCTTGCCGGCCTCCTGCCGCTGCTGCAAGGAACCGTGACGCTGCAGGGTCAGCCGCTCGCATCCTGGTCGCGGCGCGAGCGAGCGCGCCGTCTCGCCTGGCTCTCGCAAAGCAGCGGCGCCACGAATCTCTCGGCATCGGAGGTCGTCGGACTCGGCCGCTTCGCCCACAGCGGATGGCTCGCACATCGAAAATCGGAAGACGACGCGGTGACACGGGCGGCAATGCTCGCAACCGGCTCGCTCGCTTGGGGCTCGCGGCGGCTCTCGACCCTCTCGGGCGGCGAGCGCCAGCGCGTATATCTCGCGCGCGTGCTCGCTGTCGAAGCGCCGGTGTTGCTGCTCGATGAGCCGACCACCCATCTCGACCCGCCGCACCAGGAAGACATCGCGCGCCTGCTGCGCTCGCAGGCGCGGCGCGACGGCGTTTGCGTGTTGAGCGCGATCCACGACCTGTCTTTGGCGCTGACGGCCGATCGGCTCATCGTGCTCGGATCGAACGGACTCGTCGGCCATGGCACGATTCGCGAGGCGCTCGACGGCGACTGGCTGTCGGCGGCGTTTCGCACGCGCGTGAGCATCGTCGAGCATGCGGGAGTCTACTTGTGGCGGCCCGCGCTCGAGACACCGCCGCGTTGAGCACTCCAGCCCGTGCCGTGATGGTTTGCGGCACGACCAGCGGCGCAGGCAAGAGCCTGCTCGCGACCGCGCTTGCGCGCTGGTATGCGCGCCGCGGATTCAAAGTGGCGCCTTTCAAGGCGCAAAACATGAGCAACAATGCGCGCGTCGCGGCCGGCGGCGAAATGGGCAGCGCACAGTATTTTCAGGCGCTCGCCGCGCGCTGCGTTCCGGATGTGCGCATGAACCCGGTGCTGCTCAAGCCGGAGTCGGACACCCATAGCCAGGTGATCCTCCTCGGCGAGCGCCACGACGAACTGTCGCGCATCGAGTGGCGCGCGCGCGCTCGACTTCTTTGGCCGACGATCCAATCCTGCCTCGATGAATTGCGGGCGAGCCACGAAGTGCTCGTCATCGAGGGCGCCGGGTCGCCCGCTGAAATCAACCTGCAGTCGACCGACGTCGTCAACATGCGGGTCGCGCAGGCGGCGGCGGCAGCCACCCTGTTGATTTGCGATATCGACCGGGGCGGCGCGTTCGCGCATCTTTACGGTACTCATGCGCTGCTGCCGCCGGAGGATCGTGCGTTGATCCGCGGCTTCGTTCTGAACAAATTCCGCGGCGACACCGCGCTGCTGGCGCCCGCGCCGCAGATGCTCGAGACGCTCACGGGAGTTCCCACGGTCGCGGTGCTGCCGATGTGGCGCGAACACGGGCTGCCCGACGAGGACGGGGTGTTCGATGCGCGGCCCTGCGGAGAGGGCCTGTCGATCGCCATCGTCGCCTATCCGCGCATCAGCAATCTCGATGAATTCGCGCCGCTGCGTCGCGTGCCGGGCGTATCGCTCTGCTGGGCGCGCCAGGCGCAGTCGATTGCCTCCGCCGACTTGTTGATTTTGCCGGGTTCGAAGCACGTCGCCGCGGACCTCGCGTGGCTGCGGTCCAGCGGGCTCGATGCGGCGATCGGCGCGCACCTGCGCGCCGACAAACCGACGCTCGCAATATGCGGCGGCCTGCAAATGTTGGGGTCCGAACTGCTCGACCCCGACGGCGTCGAAGGCGCGGCGCAGGGACTCGGTTTACTGCCGCTTGCGACCGTGTTCGAGCCTCGCAAGCGCACGCGTCACGCGACCGACACGCTGGGTCCGCTGACCGGCTACTGGTCGGCGCTGGCCGGCCTGCGCATCGAGGGCTACGAGATCCACCATGGAGAGACGCACCCCACCGGACAATCGACCGCATCAGAGCTCGAGTCCGCGCTTCCCGGCAACCGCGGCTGGCAGTGCGGCCAAACCCTCGCACTGTACGTACACGGGCTGTTCGAAAATCCGGCCGTCATGCGCGCGCTGTTCGGTCTCGGCACCCCGACGCTCGACGACACTTTCGAGGGCCTCGCCGACTTCATCGACCGGCATTTTGCGGACCAAACGCTCATGGGTCTGATCGGTCGCACTTAAGCGGCCGGATGCTACACTCTGGCCCTTATGAACAACCGCAAACCCTTGACGCTGCACCGCTTGCGCGAGATGCATGCGAGCGGCGAAAAAATCGCAATGCTGACCTGCTACGACGCGGCATTTGCGCGGATCCTCGATACGGCCGGCGTCGATTGCTTGCTCGTCGGCGATTCGCTGGGCATGGTGCTGCAGGGGCACCCCACCACCGCGCCGGTCACGATGGACGAGATGATTTACCATACCGCGAGCGTCGCGCGCGCCAATCATACCGCCTGGGTCATTGCCGACATGCCGTTTGGGAGCTATCAGGAATCGGCTGACTCGGCGATCCGAAACGCGGTTCGTCTCATGCAGGCCGGCGCGCAAATGGTGAAGCTCGAAGGCGGCGGCTGGACGGCGCCGCTCGTGCGGCTGCTCGTCGAGCGCGGCATTCCGGTCTGCGCGCATCTCGGGTTCACGCCGCAGTCGGTGCACGCGCTCGGCGGCTACCGGGTTCAGGGCCGCGACTCGACTTCGGCGGACCTGCTGCGCACGCAGGCGCGCGAACTCATCGATGCGGGCGCGCAGTTCCTGTTGTTCGAGATGGTTCCGGCGGCGCTCGCTCGCGAGATCACCAAGAATTCCCCGGTACCCGTGATCGGCATCGGCGCGGGCGCCGGCTGCAGCGGCCAGGTGCTCGTGCTCCACGACATGCTGGGTTTGACTTCCGATCATCCGCCGCGCTTCGTGCGCAATTTCCTCGCGGGCGGCGCGACGATTCAGAGTGCGGTCGGGCAATACGTCGAAGACGTCAAGGCAGGCCGCTTTCCGGACGACGAGCGGCACAGCTTCTAGCGGGTATCGGCGTGCGCGTCATCCGGACGATTGCAGAATTGCGCGCGGCGCTGCCGGCGGGCCGCGCCGTCTGCCTCGTGCCGACCATGGGCAATCTGCACGACGGGCACCTGTCGCTGGTTCGCGTCGCGCGCGAGCACGTCGCGCTCGGGGCAGGCACCGCGGGGCGGTCCGGGATCGTCGTGGCGAGCATTTTCGTCAATCCGCTGCAATTCGCTCCGCACGAGGATTTCGCGAAGTATCCGCGAACCCTCGAACGCGACTGCGAGCTGCTTGCGGGCGGTGGTTGCGATATCGTGTTTGCGCCCGAGGCGCGCGAGATGTACCCGCAAGCGCAGGAATTCAAGGTGCTGCCGCCCGCGGCTTTGGCCGATATCCTCGAAGGCGCAGTGCGCCCGGGTTTTTTCACAGGCGTCTGCACGGTGGTACTCAAGCTCTTCAACATCGTGCGACCGAATGTCGCGGTGTTCGGCAAGAAGGACTATCAGCAGCTCTTGGTGGTGGCCAACATGGTGCGGCAGTTGAACCTCGAGATCGAGATTCTTGCGGCTGAAACGATCCGCGACGCGAGCGGACTCGCGCTCTCGTCGCGCAACGGCTATCTCGATGAGGCGCAGCGCGTCGAGGCGGCGCAGCTGCGGGTCGCGCTGCAGATGGCTGCACGCGCGGTGCACGCGGGACGCACCGACTGGACGCGGATCGAGCTGGCCTCGCTCGATTTTCTCTCGAGGCGCGGCTGGCAACCGGATTACGTCGCGATCCGCGATCGCAGTGACTTGCGCGCCGTGCCCGGAGGCGCATTTCCGGCCGCGCCGGCCGCGTCGTTGGTGGTGCTCGGCGCCGCCCGGATTGGGCCAACGCGCCTCATCGACAATCTCGAACTCTGATGATCGGCGCTAGGGCGCGCATGCGGCGCGCCTCGAACTACCAGCTGCGCACGCGCCCGGTATCGACGTGAACGAAATCCGAACTCGCGTAAAAACCGACACCGCCGCGCGACAGCGCCCGCGCATGCGCGCTCAGCAACCGGGTCGAATAGCCGCCGAGCCTCACGTCGATCGCCTTGCCCAGCAAATGTTGGCTATGTTCCGCGACGCCGCTCGAGTTTCGATGCAGCATCGCGTTGGTCGCCGGCGAGCGATAGCCCGAAATAACTTCGAACGGAGCATCGCGATCCGCGCGAACTTGCAAGTCGTAGAGAATGTCGAGCAGCTGCGGATCGATCAGATGGCTCTCGCCGGTGCGAAAATCCCGCAACAAATGGTTGACGTCGTTCAAGCTGGCGGCGTCGTAGGCACTACCGTCGAAGTAGGCAGCCGTCAGCGTCTCTCCGGTGTGGGTGTGAACGAAACGCAGACTGCGCGGCCGGGCGGCAGCGGCCGAAGCCGCGCTCGCTGTCGCCGAGTCGGCGCCCGCCGGCACCTCGTCGCCACCGTCCGCCCTCGCGTCGGCAGCCGCAGCCAGAGCCGGCATGCGCGACAGCAGACCGATCGCGCCGCAGGCGCCTGCCGCGCGCTGCAGAAAGCGCCGGCGCGTCAATCCGGTGTCGAGCGCAATCCGGCGGGAATCGAGACTGACCTTCCACTTATCGATGACGGCACCCTCCAACTACTTCTTTGATCATACTTTACCGGCTCGCCGCGGATCTGTTAACTGGCGCAAGCTGCAGCAAGGCCTCGAGCCGGCGATCATGCCCGTAGATATCGTCGAAAAATTGCACTGGACCAGCCTCAGTAGCCATCGCCGTACCGTAAAGAATCATCACCGGAATCGGCTCACGAAGGCTCACGCGCCGATTGTCGGCCGCGGGGTCGTGCAGCGCGGCATCGATCTTGCTCGCATCCCAGCCGCCGTCCGCATTCCGCAGCACATATGCCGCGAGCGCCGCGGGATCGCTGACTCGGATGCAGCCATGGCTGAATGCGCGGCGCGAGGCGGCGAAGAGCTCGCGCGCGGGCGTGGAATGCAGATACACATTGTGCGCATTCGGGAATAGAAACTTGATCAGCCCCAATGCGTTGTCGCTGCCCGGCTGCTGACGCAGACGAACCGTGCCCGCCCCGAGCGCCGCAAGTGCCTCCGCCGTCGGCGCGAGGATCTTCCCGTCATCGCCCTCGCCCTCCACGATCTCAAGATGATTCCGTTCGGCATAATCGGCGTGAAGCCGCATTTTAGGCAGCATCTCGCGAAGCGTGATGCTCCTCGGTATATCCCAATATGGGCGGAAAATCACGAACTTCAAGTCGCCCGCGAACACCGGCGTCTGCTTCTCGCGGTAGGCTTGGCCGACGATCACCGGCATCTGCAAGATGCTCGCGACCCGGTCGGCCGTGGTGCTGAACGCAAACAGGCGGAATTCCGGAATGTTGACGATGATCGGCGGCGCGCGAAATGCCGGCAGCCAACGCCATCGCTCGAGCGTCAATTCGATTTGTCGCACGCGCTGCACCATCGGCGTCGTCAACGCTGCAAACGTCGCCGCGCCAAGCGAGCCGTCGGCGGTCATGCCATGCCGGGTTTGAAAGACGGCGAGCGCCGCGACGAGCGCCGCATCCAGCACGGGTTCGCCCGCGGCCTGATCGCCCGCCCCCGCCGCGAGGTCGCCCTCCGCGATCAGCAGTTTGCGCAGTGACGCGGCGCCCTCGTAGTGATCGCCCGCGTGCAGCGACTTTCGCCCGAAACTCGGCAGCTGCGTCAGCGACGGATCGACTTGCAAGTCGCGATAGCGCGCCAGCGCCGCCTTCAACAGCGTGTAGTGATAGAACTGCGGCTCCACGGCCGCGACGGCGCGCGCAACATCGCCGGCCGACGCGAGCGACACGACGGTCGCCGCGATATCCAAGTCCGAGCGCGGCTCTGGCAGCTCAAATCCTGCGCTGCGCGGATCGACGCGGCCGTAATGCAAATGTGACAGCAGCCGAACCGCGGCGCGCGTCAGCACGAGGTCATATTGGGACCAGTCCGCATCGGGCGTGCCCGCAGCCCACTGCCCGGCGTGCGCGATGATCGGATCCATGCCGTAATCGCCGGGGCGCAGTCCGAATGAATCGGCCCGAGCGACCAAACCGATGAGTTCGCGCGCTTGCCGGCTCGGCTCTCCGCGCACACTCCATAGCAGCTGGTCCCGGGCGTGGGCGTAGACGGATTGCACGATCGCCGCTTCGTCCGCCGAAGCAGAGCCGGCTCCGAACATCAGTATTGCGAGAGCGAGGAATCGTTGCATGAGCCGATCATGCATAACATAGACAGCGCGATGCAACAACATGAACAGTCCCGCGAATTCACGCCCGCGGTTCCGAGCAACTGATAGAGTGCAGGCCTCGATCGAATGGATTGCGCGAATTGGGATTCGAATCACTGAGGTTGCGCCTATGCGGGCCGCCCCGCCGGAATTAGCACGCAGCGCACTCGATGCAGCGCCCGACGCAATGATCATCGTCGACGGCGCCGGGACCATTCAATTCGCGAACCGCCAAGTCTCCGCGTTGTTCGGCTACGAACACGACGAATTCATCGGCCGAAGCGTCGAAATGCTGATGCCGGCGCGCTTCCGATCGCGCCATGTCGGCCACCGCGACAATTACGTCGAGAACGTCCGCGTACGAGCCATGGGAGCGGGGCTCGATTTGTTCGGTCTGCGCCGCGACGGCACCGAATTTCCGCTCGAGATCAGCTTGAGCCCGATCGAGGATGTCGGCAGAACCTTGGTCGCGGCCGCGATCCGCGACGTCACCGATCGCAAGCACGTCGAGGCGGAACTCATCGTCGCGCGCGACGCCGCCGACGCGATGCGCGAGCTCGCTGACCGCGCCAATGCCGGCAAGAGCCGTTTCCTCGCGAC
This sequence comes from uncultured Gammaproteobacteria bacterium, assembly GCA_963782845.1. Taxonomy (GTDB): domain Bacteria; phylum Pseudomonadota; class Gammaproteobacteria; order Steroidobacterales; family Steroidobacteraceae; genus Bog-1198. The sequence continues at coordinate 76,748 of CAWALM010000016.1, forward strand.
CGCGAGCCACGACCTGCGCCAGCCGCTGCAGGCCCTCTCGATGCTCAACGGCACCCTGAAGCGCATCGTCACCGATGCACGCGCGAGCGAAGCGCTTCAGCAGCAGGAACAGGCGATCGGCGCGATGTCGAAGCTGCTCAACACCCTGCTCGACATCAGCAAGCTCGAGTCCGGTGCGATACACCCCGAACCGACCGACTTCGTCGTCAGTGCCTTGTTTGCGGAGCTCAGATCCGAATTCGCGAGCGTCGCCTCGAGCAAGGGGATCGAATTCGAAGTGGAGGTCTGCGAGGACGCGGTACACAGCGATCCCTCGCTCGTCGAGCAGATTTTGCGGAACCTAGTATCGAATGCGATCAAGTACACGCGCAAGGGCGCCGTGCGCCTGCGCTGCCTCCATGAGGCGCCGATGATACGTATCGAGGTCCTCGACACCGGCATCGGGATCCCGAGCGACCAGCTGTCGCATATTTACGATGAGTTCTATCAGATCGGGGTTCCCGCCAACAGCACGCGCGACGGCTACGGCCTCGGCTTGAGCATCGTGCAGAGGCTCGTCGCGCTGCTCAATCTGAAGCTCGATGTGCGCTCGGAAGTCGGAAAAGGCTCCGCTTTCGCGCTGCTGCTCCCGGTCAGCGACGCGCGCGCCGGTGCGGCGCCGGTCAAGTTCGGCGGGGGCTCGTACCTGCCGCAGAAAAAGATGAACGCGCGCGTGCTGCTCGTCGAAGACAACGCAGCCGTCATGCGCGCAACCCGTTCGCTGCTCGAGATGGAGGGATACGACGTGACGCCGGCCGTTTCGCTCGCGGAAGCCCTGCAGCACGCGAACGACGGCAATCACATCGATCTCGTGGTCACCGATTTTCATCTGAGCGCCGGTGAAACCGGCAGCCAGGTCATCGCGGCGCTGCGCGCCGTGTACGGCGAGTCGCTGCGCGCCGTGCTCACGACGGGCGATACGTCGACCGCGATCAAGCAGCTGCCGCGCGATGCGCACCTGCGCGTGCTCAGCAAGCCCATCGATCCGGACGAACTGCTGGCGCTGCTGCGCGAAATGCTCGCGTCCTGATCGGCGGCAATCCCGACACGGCGCCGCACCCGTCTATTCACGAGCCGCGCATTCGCGGTACCATCGGCGCGTACACCCCACGCGCCGGAGACGCAAATGAATGCTCTTCAACGAATCGTCTGTACATGGTGCGCAGCGCAGAGCCCGCCCGAGGCCGCGACCTGCGTCGCTTGCGGTGCGCCGCTCGACGTCAAGAACGTCGTCAGCGACTCGGGGTGGCGAGCGGCGCCGCGCCTGCGCGATATGACCGAACTTCGCTTCGGCAACAGCACCTGTCAGCTCGAAGGCGAAATCGTTCCCGTCGCCGAAATCAGCCTAGGGGGCACCGACGCGGTGTTCTTCGAGCACCATGTCATGCTCTGGAAAGACCAGCACGTCGCGATGGGCGTACTGCCGCTGCAGGGCGGCATGAAGCGCGCGCTCGCCGGCATGCCGTTCATCGTGTCGACCGCGTCGGGCCAGGGCCGAATCGCATTCTCGCGCGACGCGGCCGGCGAACTGGTCGTCTTGCCGCTGCACCCGGGCATGGAGCTCGACGTGCGCGAGCATGCGTTTCTCTTGTGCTCGCACACGATCGAATTTTCCTATACCCGCATCCAGGGACTGCGCAACATCTTGTTCGGCGGCCAGGGCATGTTCATGGATCGGTTCGTTGCGCGCAACGCGCCGGGCCTGCTGATTCTACACGGCTACGGCAACGTGTTCGAACGGCGGCTCGCTCCCGGGGAAAGCATCCTGGTCGAGCCCGGCGCATTTCTCTACAAGGCGGCCAGCGTCACGATGAACGTCGAGACACAGAAGCTCACGACGGGGCTCTTCGGCGGCGTCGGCATGAACCTCGCGCGCATGACCGGACCGGGCCGCCTCGGCATCCAATCCATGTATCACCACCATCATACGGAGTGATCGCCATGGGTGATTCAGCGCTCTATACCTGCCCCTGGTGCAAGCATTCGTCGGACGCGAGCTCGACGAGCTGCCCCGCGTGCGGCGCACCCGTCGATGTGCGCAAAGCAGTCACCAAATCCGGGTGGACCGAGCAGCCGCCGATCAAGGACATGGCCAAAATTCAATTCGGCCAATCGTTCTGCCAGATCGAGGGGACCTTCGTACCGGTCGCCGATTTCAAGCTCGCCGCCGGCGACGGCGTTTATTTCACGCATCACTTGATGCTGTGGAAGGACGATCAAACCAAGGTGACCGCCATGTCGCTCAAGGGCGGCTGGAAGCGCCTGTTTGCGGGCATGCCGCTCGTCATGACGCAGGCGATGGGACCGGGACGCATCGCGTTTTCCAAAGATCATCCGGGTGAATTGGTCGCAATGCCGCTCGATAAAGGCCAATCGATCGATGTGCGCGAGCACGTCTTCATGATCGCGACCCACTCGGTCGCCTACGACTGGTTCAACAGCGGAATCTGGTACCGGACGCGCGACGACAAAAACACGGAAACGCACTATCCGATCGGCATGTTCATGGACCGCTTCACGGCGCGCGACAAGGCCGGATTATTGCTGCTGCACGGCGCCGGCAATGTCTACGTCCGCGAACTGAAAGCCGGCGAGCACATCCTCATCCAACCTTCATCGCTGCTGTTCAAGGATCCGACCGTGCGAATGAATCTACACTTCGAGTATCCGGCATCCGCTTGGACGCGCCCCGGCGGCTGGATCGTCACCGCGCGCACCTGGGGCAACCGCTACTTGTGGCTGCGCCTCGGCGGACCGGGCAAGGTCGGGGTGCAATCGCACTTCGCGCCCGTCGAGGATCCGGGCCACCGAATGGACAGTTTCGAACCGAACGCGACCGAGGTGCAGTGGTAGCCGGCGCTTGAAGCAAGCCCCTTAACGCGCACTCGGGGTTTGCCGCAGGCCCGGGCGTATCTCCATGATTTTCTTCGGCATAGAGCCTTTACCGGAAATCCCGCGAGCACCGCAGCCGAAGCTCCCGGTATCAAGATTCCGCAGTGCGAGCCGATCCCGGATTCATGGCCTTAGACGCATTCCTACGACAACGACTGCGCTCGTCCAAGGCCGCCCCACGCACTGCCGCGCGGCCGAGCGGCGCCCGCCCATGGCTGTCGGCCTGCCTCGGCGGTTTTGTCGCCTGGGGCACCGCGATCGCGGGCATCGGCGTCGTCGACCTCATCGTGCGGCAGATACTGCTCGAGGACCTGCGCACGAATCTCGGCCGCACGGCCGCCTATGCGGCGGCGCTCATCGATGCCGGCGGACTCGCGCAATTCAACCGCGCGGAACTGGATGGCACGCCCGCCTATGAGCACGCCGTCAAGCCGCTTCGCGATCTCATCAACAACAACCCGGATATTCGTTTCGCTTACGTCGGCGCAACCGACGGGCAAACGATGCATTTCATTCTCGACGGGACGCCGATCGGCGCGCGCGATCCGAGCGGAAAGCTGCTGCACTCGGCTCCGATGGAAGTGGACCAGCCAACCGCCGGCGAGACCGCGATCGCAAGCAGCCGGCAGTTGACCGTGGAGCGCGAGCCGAGCGCGACGGACTGGGGCATGGGGATCCGGGCGCAGGCTCCGCTCGCCGGCGGCGATTCGACGATGGTCGAGTATGTCGGCGTGACAATGAGCGCGGACCGCTATGGCCAGCTGATCCGCCGCGTCGACTTGTCGGCGCAGATCGGCATCTTGCTGGCCGCAGGCATCGCGTTCTTGAACGGCCTCGCAATCTGGCGCGTGCAGCGCTCGAGACAAAAGGCGATCGCCGCCGAAATACAAACCCAGCAGAATTTGAGCCGCGCCTACGAACTCGCGAACCTCGGAACCTGGCGCGCCGACATTCGCAGCCGCAGCGGTTCGATGTCCGAGCCGATGGCGCAACTGCTCGGCGACTCGGCGAACCGCGCGGCGCCGATCGACGCGTATCTCGACGCGACCCACCCGGAAGACCGCGCGTTCGTCGAGTCGCTGATCGCGGACGTCTGCGGTACCGGAACCTCGCACACGATCGACCATCGGTTCTATGTCGCCGGCGCCGTCAAACACGTGCGAGCGACGCTGAGTGCGTTCTGCGACGGCGGATTGGCAGTCGATCAGGACGGCGCCGGCGGCCGCATAGAGGGCGGCGGCGAAATCCAAGGCATCGTGCTCGATTTGACCGATGTCAAATCGGTGGCGATCGAGACACTCAAGGCCAAGGAAGCCGCCGAATCGGCAAATCGGGCCAAGAGCGAATTTCTTGCGAACATGAGCCACGAGATCCGCACGCCGCTCAACGGCGTCATCGGTATGACGGGTCTCGTGCTCGATACGCCGCTGCGCGCGGACCAGCGCGAGTACCTCGAAATCGCGCGCTGGAGCGGCGAATCACTGCTCGACGTGATCAACCAAATCCTGGATTTCTCCAAAATCGAAGCGGGTCACCTGATTCTCGAGGCCATCGAGTTCGATCTGCTCGAGATGCTCGAGCAGTCGGCCGAATCGGTCGCCCAGCGCGCCGCGGAAAAGCGCATCGAGCTGCTCATCGACATCGATCCGTCGATGCCGCGACGGGTGCGCGGCGATCCGGGCCGGCTTCGCCAGGTGGTGCTCAATCTGTTGAGCAATGCGGTCAAATTCACCGAGAGCGGCGAGGTTCAGTTGACCGTCGGCGTCGCGAATCGCACCGGCGATCTCGCCCGCATCCGTGTCGAGGTGACCGACACCGGTTTGGGACTCACGCACGAGCAGCGCGCGCGACTATTCTCACCATTCGTTCAGGGAGACACCTCGACGACGCGCCGTTTCGGCGGAACCGGCCTCGGTTTGTCGATTTGCCGACGGCTGGTCGAGTTGATGGACGGCCAAATCGGGGTCGAAAGCACGCCCGGATCGGGATCCTGCTTCTGGTTCGAGATCAACATCGCGATTGCCGCCGCGGCCGAGCTGCCGGAGCGCCACGACGCCGTCGCAGGCGGTGAAGTGCTGCTCGTCGAGGACCATGTCGTCAGCCGCCAAATCATCGCGAAGCAGCTCACGAGCCTGCGATTCAGCGTCACGAGCGCGCCGAGCGCGGCCGCAGCCGAGGCCATGTGGCGGGCACTGACCGCCAACGCGCGCACTCCGCACATCGTGCTTCTCGACTACGACCTGCCGGATCACTCGGGACTGTGGCTCGCCGAACGCATCCGCCGGACGCCGGCCGGCGGCCAAGCGTTCATCATTTTGATGGCATCGCTCGGCCATGCCGCGCTCGCGTCCGGCGGCGAAGGATTCATCGATCGCGTTCTCACGAAGCCCGTCAAGCAGACCGCGCTAATCAGGTGTGTTCTCGAGGCCGGTGCGCCGGCCCGGTTCGCGAGCCTTCGGCCATCGGCGACACGCAGCATCCTCGGCGGATGCCGCGTGCTGCTCGCGGAGGACAACGTCGTCAATCAAATGCTCGCTCGCCGGCTCATCGAGAAAATGGGTGCGCTCGTGACGGTCGCGGATTCCGGAGCCGCAGCGCTCGAGCAGCTCGCGGCGCAGCGCTTCGACGTCGTTCTCATGGACTGTCAGATGCCGATTCTCGACGGATACGAGGCGACCCGTCAGGTCCGCGCCGGCGCCGCCGGCGCGCAAGCGCGGTCGATTCCGATCGTCGCGCTGACCGCCCATGCGCTTTCCGGCGACCGCGAACGCTGCCTCGAAGTCGGAATGAACGACTACCTGACCAAGCCCATCGACGCGGCGGCGCTGCAGTCGCTCCTCGAGCGCCTGCTCGGCGCCCGGCACGACGCTGCAGATGCCCGCGGCCGCGACGGCACCGATGGAAATCACGCTTAGATAAATATCGGGTTGCGGCTGCAATTCCGATGGCAAATCGACCGGTAGATCGGCGAGACTGGCACCGAGACGATGCCGGCAGTTTCGGCCGTGCGCTGGAGCGAATCTGATGATCATGGAATTTCCGCGTTGCCGGCCGTCGGCGATCACGATGCCGCTTGGCCGGCTGCTCGCGAGTCTCGGCTTCGCGGCGCTCAGCGCGTGTCACGGCAGCGAACCCCCGGCCGCTTCGGCAGCAGCCGCGCCTTCCGCGCAGTCCGCGTCATCGAGCGGCGCGCCGACGCCCGCTGCGGTCGACGCCGCACGGCTCGCGCATGTTGCGGATGAGCCCGATCAATGGCTCACGCCCGGCCGCGATACGCGCGGCACTTACTTCTCACCGCTCAAGGACATCGACGCGGGCAACGTCGCGCGCTTGGGATTCGCGTGGCAGTACCGCCTCGACACGCATCGCGGACTCGAGGCGACGCCGATCGAAATCGACGGCGTCCTCTACGCTTCCGGAAATTTCGGGCGTGTCTACGCTCTCGATGCGGCAACGGGGCGCGAGCTGTGGACCTACGATCCGCAGATCGACGGACAATGGGCCCGCTATGCCTGTTGCGATGCTGTCAATCGCGGACTCGCGGCGTTCGAAGGGAGGATCTATGTCGCGGCGCTCGACGGCTGGCTGCATGCGATCGACGCCGGCTCGGGCAGGCGGCTCTGGAAGGTCGATACGCTGCTCGGCCGCGGTGAGCACAAGCCCTACACGCTCACGGGAGCACCGCTGCTGGCGGGCGACCTCATCGTGATCGGCAACAGCGGCGGAGACTTCGCCGGGGCGCGCGGCTACGTGACGGCTTATGATCTCGGGACCGGCGCAATGCGCTGGCGATTCTTCACCGTGCCGCATGATCCGGCGGACGGCCCGCAGGAACAGCCGCACCTCGAGGCCGCCGTCAAGACCTGGGACCCGCGGCATCGTTGGGACGCCGGGATCGGCGGCAACGTCTGGGATGGGATGGCCTATGACCCGGCGCTCAAGCTCGTCTACATCGGAACCGCCAATGCCGGTCCTTATAACAGCCATCTCGGCGGACGCCGCGGTGGCGACGAGCTGTACGCGGCCTCGATCATCGCAATCCGCGTCGACACGGGCGCAATGGCCTGGTACTACCAGACGGTTCCGGGCGACCGCTGGGACTTCGACAGCACGCAGAAATTCGTGCTGGCGGATTTGGATCTCGCGGGCCGGCACCGCAGCGTCATCATGCAAGCCGCAAAGAACGGGTTCTATTACGTGCTCGACCGCGCTAGCGGTGAACTGCTTTCTGCGCAGCCGTTCGCATACGTCAGCTGGACCAAGGGCATCGACCCAAAAACCGGCCGCCCCAGCGTCGAGCCGAGCGCCAGCTACGATCGCGGGCCGGCCCTGGTCTTCCCTTCCGAGGCCGGCGCACACAGCTGGCAGCCGATGGCCTACGACGCCGGCCGCGGCATCACGTTCATTCCCGTGATCGAATCCGGCAACGTGATCGTGGAAACCAGCGATCGCCCCGCGGGGCTCGTCGAGGGCCAGTACTCGACGCCGGCGTTTGTGCCCGAAGGCTACGATCCGGGCGCGATGAAAAAGCTCTACGGCCCGCTGCCTCCGCTGAAGCAGCTCGCACGCGGCATGCGAACCGACACCGCATCGCGCGGATTTTTGCGCGCCTGGAGCGTCGCGCAACATCGCGTCGTGTGGGAGGCCCAGACGGCGACGAGTTGGGACGGCGGGGTGCTCGCAACCGGCGGCGGAGTCGTGTTTCAGGGCGACGCGAACGGCTATTTGAATGCCTATTCCGCCGATACCGGCCGGCGCCTCGCATCCATTCAGGTCGGCAGCTCGATGATGGCGGCGCCGATGAGCTACCGCGTCAACGGCGTGCAGTACATCGCGCTCGTGGCCGGCTACGGCGGCGGCGCCGTGATCACGGGAGCGCCCTTGGATCCAGAATCGGCCGCATACCGCTTCGGCAACCGCGGCCGAATCATTGCGCTCAAGCTCGACGGACCGCCGATGGTATTGCCCCCGCCCGCTGTCGATCCGCCGTTGCCGGCTCCGCCGGCGCGGCCTGACGACCGCGCTCAGATTGACGCCGGCGAAATTCTCTACAACCGCTTTTGTGCGCGCTGCCATGTGTTCGGCCGCGGCATCCTGCCGGACTTGCGTCGGCTCGACGCGGCCGGCCATGCCAACTTCGATGCGATCGTGCGCGGCGGCGCCTATGCACCGAAAGGCATGGGCCGGTTCGACGATGTGCTGTCGCCCGCGGACTCGGCTGCGATTCACGCCTACCTCATCGACGAGGCCTGGCGCCTGCAGGCGAGCATGGCAGGGGCGACCGCAGCGCACTAGCGGCACCGCACGCGGATAACCGCAATGCGGTCCACATCCGAGTGATGCGCCGCACGAGCGCGAGATTAACGTGCGGCGTTCCGCCGCTCCTGCCGCAGTCCGCTATAATCCCGCCGGATTTGCCCCAGTTTGTTCCGGACATGAGCGCAATGCCCAATTCCGCTGTCCATCTGGCACGCAAGAATCACCTATTAGGCTCACTGGGCTCCGCCGAAATGTTGCGGATCTCGCCGCGCTTGGAGCTCGTCGAGATGCCGCTCGGCAAAGTTCTCAATGAGGCCGGCGACACGCTGCGCCACGTTTATTTTCCGACCGATTGCATCGTCTCGCTGCTGTACGTCTTGCGAAACGGCGCCTCGGCGGAAATCGCGATCGTCGGCAATGATGGTCTGATCGGCATCGCATTGTTCATGGGTGGCGAGACGATGCCGAATCGCGCGGTCGTGCAAAGCGCAGGCTACGCGTATCGACTCGACGGAGCGTTGCTCAAGGATGAGTTTCACGAGAACCCCGAGACGCGATTGCTGCTGCTTCGCTACACGCAGTCCTTGATCACGCAAATGGCACAGACCGCCGTCTGCAATCGCCACCACGCGCTCGATCAGCAGCTGTGCCGCTGGCTGCTGCTGTCGCTCGATCGACTGCCGTCGAATCAATTCACGATGACGCAAGAGCTGATCGCCGACATGCTCGGCGTGCGTCGCGAGGGAGTTACCGCCGCCGCCGGCAAGCTGCAGAAGCTCGGCATCATTCGCTACCATCGCGGAGAAATCACGGTGCTCGACCGGCCCGCGCTCGAGCTCCTCTGCTGCGAATGCTATGCCGACGTCAAGAAGGAGACCGACCGGCTGCTCCAGCCGCGACCCGGTTGATCGATCGGCCAAGGCGAGAAAGCCAGCGCTCGGCGCCGCGTCGGCGCCCGCGTCGCAACGTGTCTCGCTGCAATCCAGGGTCTGCCAGCGTACAGACCGGGCGCGCATCCTGGCGCAACGTCTGCTCCATTCCGACACATCACCATGGAGCAACGAACATGAATTCAAGACTACAAGAGCCGCGCCGCCCGTGGGTCGGTATCGCGATTGGTTTGGCAGGGACCGCGCTCTTCGCGGCTTGCGCGTCGACCCCCCCCGCTCCGACCGCGGCATTGGATGCCGCGCATTTGGCCATCACGAATGCCGAGCGCGCGGATGCCGGTCATTACGCATCGGATGAACTCGCCGAGGCACGGCTGAAACTCGACTCGGCGAACACCGCCGTCACGGAGCGGCAGATGCCGACCGCAGAGCGCCTCGCCAATGAATCGCGGACCGAAGCGGAACTCGCCTCGGCGCGGACCGGCGAGATCAAAGCGAAGGCAGTCAACGCCGAGATGCAGCGCGGCACCGGCACCTTGATCGAGGAAATGCAGCGAAACACCGGAGACCAGAAATGAATACCAACCACCTATTCCCGATCCGCGGCCGTAGCGTGATAGCGATTGCCGTGGCGTCGATCCTGCTCGCCGCCTGCGCCGCCGCTCCCGTCAAGCCGACGGGCGCCGAAGAGGCCCGCGCGAAGCTCACGCGATTGCAATCCGACCCGAATCTCGCGAACAAGGCGCCCGCCGCGATTGCGGAAGCCGAACGCGCGGTGCAAGCGGCCGAACAGCCGCAAACCGATCGCGCGCAGGGTGACTATCGGGTTTACATCGCCGACCGCAAGGTCGACATCGCGAAAGCGCAGGCCGAGACCCGCTATTTCGAGGACCAACGCGCCGCCCTAGAAGCGCAGCGGCAAAGCGCTCGACTCGACGCGCGTACGCGCGAAGCCGATGCCGCGACCGACCAGATGCGCCAAGCGCGCGCCGACGACGCCGAGCAGAGGCTCGTTGCCTCGCAAGCCCAGCTGCAGGCCTCGCAGGCCCAACTGCAAGCGGACGCTGCCACGGCCCAGGCCCAACAAGCGCGCAGCGACGCGGACGCCGCCAATGTCTCGGCGGTCATTTCGGCGCAGCAGGCTGCACAGCAAGCCGCGGACCTGCAGCATCAGATCGATACGCTGAATGCACGGGTCACCGATCGAGGGCTCGTGCTGACGCTCGGTGACGTGCTATTTGTAACCGGCAGGTCCGATTTGCAGTCCGGGGGCACCGACCATCTCGACAAACTCGTCGCGTTTCTGAACCGTTACCCGAGCCGCGAGGTCGTGATCGAGGGATACACCGACAGTGTCGGCTCGCAAGACTACAATCAGGGACTTTCCGAGCGGCGCGCGGAATCCGTGCGCCATTACTTGCAAGGCCAGGGCATCGATCCCAGCCGCCTCGCAGCGTCAGGCAAGGGCGAGAGCAATCCGGTCGCCGGCAATGACTCGGCGTCCGGTAGGCAGCAGAATCGCCGCGTCGAGGTCATCATCAGCAACCCGAGGATCGCGTCGCGATAGGCGATTCCGAGCAGCGTCATTGCAATGGCGCCGGATTCGGCGCGGACACCGCAGTCCAATTGGCGCTCATCGTGGCGATGAGGCTCTGGACACGGTGTTCGCGCCGTTCATGGCGCCGCGGATTCGAGCGACCGACGCTCCCTTGAGACTTCGAGTGCGGTTCGGTCTCCGGCAGTTCCGTCAAGGCAACTGCAGGTGCAGCAGCCGATCCGATTCCTTCTTGACGACCGCGTAGCACTCACAGCAGAGCGACTCGAGCTTTGGCCGGTCGAGAACGGTGATTTCGCCGCGGTGATAGGAAATCACCCCGAGCTTTTGCAGCTTGCCGGCCGCCGCCGTCACGCCTTCGCGGCGCACGCCGAGCATATTCGCGATCAGCTCCTGCGTCATCGTCAGCTGGCTCGTCGACAACCGGTCGAGCGACAGCAGCAGCCAGCGGCACAGCTGTTGATCGAGTGAATGATGGCGGTTGCAGACCGCGGTTTGGGCCATCTGGGTGATCAAGGACTGCGTGTAGCGCAGCAGCAGCAACTGCACCTCGCTGCTTCGATGAAATTCGTCCTTGAGCAACTGTCCGTCGAGCCGGTAGGCGTTGCCGGCGCTCTGCACGATTGCGCGGCTCGGCGTCGTCTCGCCGCCCATGAACAAAGCGATGCCGATCAAGCCCTCGTTGCCGACGACGGAGATCTCCGCCGAGGCACCATTCTCGAGCACGTACAACAGCGAGACAATGCAGTCGATCGGAAAATAGACGTGGCGCAAGGTGTCGCCGGATTCGTAGAGCACCTTGCCGAGCGGCATTTCCACGAGATGCAGGTGCGGGAAAATACGCTTCTGCTCTTCCGCGCCGAGCGAGGCTAGCAAGTGATTGTCATGAGGAGAACGCATCGGAAAATTCCGTATCGAGGCTGCATCCAGGAGCAAAGGAGAAAGGGGATCCATGAGCCAATATATCAAATATTCCCGTGCGATATGTACGGAACCGCACCGGGTTGCGGCCACCGACCGCAGTGCGTCTGGCGCTCCGCAAGGTGCGTTCGCGAACAGACGCGAGCGCGGCGCCACGCGCAAAATCGGACTTCAGAATTTCGGTGCTCGATTTACTCCCAAGTTGAGGAAATGACTATGAATAATCTGCTAAAGATCGGCCTATTGGCGGCAACACTGGGAGTCCCCTTCAGCGTTGCGAATGCAAGCCGCGACAGCGACACGGCGAATCTGTTCCGCAATTCCGATCGCAGTTCCGCGTTCTTTCAGCAGAGCTATGGATACGCGGTGTTCCCGACCATCGGCAAGGGCGGCCTTGGCGTTGGAGCAGCTCATGGCAGCGGGCACGTCTATGCCGAAGGCAGGCGCATCGGCCGCGTCTCGATGACCCAACTCAGTGTCGGGTTCCAGGCCGGCGGCGAGGCTTACAGCGAAATCATCTTCTTCAAGAACAAAGAGGCGATGGATCGGTTCACCTCGGGAAATTTTGAATTCAGTGCCGATGTCGGCGCGGTCGCGATTACCGCGGCAGCCGACGTCAGCGTTGGTACGACGGGCGCCGATGCGGGCGCGAGCGCCACGAAGACCGTGGCCGCAACCACCAGCGAGTTCAACAATGGCATGGCGGTATTCACGATCACCAAGGGTGGCCTGATGTACAACGCGACGGTTGCCGGACAGAAGTTCTCGTACACCACGCGTCATGAGCATTAATTGACCAACCGGTTGTGCTTGCGGCCCGGCCCCGAGCAATCGGCGCAGCGCCGCCGGCACAGTCGACCATTCTAGGAAGGAACACACACATGCTAATGACCATTGCCATCATTCTCTTGGTCCTATGGCTGCTCGGCCTCGTCACGTCGACCACCATGGGCGGCCTCATTCACATCCTGTTGGTCGTCGCGATCATCATTTTTCTGGTGCAATTCATCCAAGGTCGCCGTGCTTGAGGCGCTTTCGCGCCGCACCGCATGGGTGGTGACCCCGTCGCGGTGAACGTTGCCTGGACCATTCCAAGAATGGCCCAGGCAAGCCCGGAGCGAGCTACTTCTTAAGCGCGTCCGCAACGCCGCCCAGGGCGTTCTGCACCGTCCCTTCGATTTTCAGCGCCGTTCCGTCGGATTGGAGCTTGGTGTCTCCCAGGACCTTTGCGCCCGTCTCCTTGACGCTACCTTCTGCCTGTTTGCGGTCGGGGCGCTGCCGCACAGATTGGGCCCGGCACCGAGCGCTCGCCCAGCCGGGTCCGGCTGCCGCCGATGCCTATGTGCGTTACCAGACGGTCGCACGGGTGGCGTAGGCGCAGCCTGGCCTCGCCACCCAGACCCTATTAGCGACGGAGAATGGTTTGCCGAGAACTGAGAACCATTTGATCGGACTTTTGCCGCGCGTCGACCGCCGCAACCTGCTGGCCGCATGTCGGCCCGTCACGCTGATCATCGGCGAGACGGTGGCGAATGCTGCGAGCACGACCGGACATGTTTATTTCCCGGTCCGAGGCTTTATCTCATTGATTGCGCTCGTCGGCAGCAAATCCGCGCTCGAAGTCGGCATGGTCGGTCGCGAAGGCATGTTGGGGGTGCAAATTGCCTTGGGTGTATCGACGGTCCCGCTCAAGGCCTTGGTGCAAGGGGGCGGCGAAGCGTGGCGCATCACCGCCGCGGCGTTTCGAATCGAGCTCAAGCGCAGCCCTGCTCTGCAGCGCATCGTCAACCTGTATCTATATGTGCTCATGGCACAGTTCGCCTCGTCGGCCGCCTGCATTCGATTTCACCGCATCGACCAACGGCTCGCGCGTTGGTTGCTGATGACTCGTGATCGCGCCGGCGCCGATGAATTCCGCGTGACGCACACGTTTCTGGCATTGATGCTGGGCGTGCGCCGGGTCGGCATCACGACGGCTGCCGGTGCACTGCATCAGCGCGGGCTCATTGAATATCACCGCGGCATGGTGCGGGTACTCGACCCGCAAGGACTCAAGTCCTCGAGTTGCAGTTGTTACGATGCGGATCGCCGCTCGTATGCCGAATTGCTGTCAAAATGACGGGAAGCCGGATTCAATCGATAGGCCTCGAGTTTCAGCCATTCTTGTATGCAGAGATCGGCGATGACGCGAACGGCGTACCGCTCAGCGTAATTTCGGCCCTCGCTCGCCGCGATCTCGACCCCTGGGACCAGGCCGCTCGCTGGAGTCGCTCGACACGAAAATCAGCGATTCAAGAGTTGACCGAATTGATCGCCGCAGCGCCGCTCGCAATCGGTGCGCGGCAGACGGGCGAGTCGCGGCAGGCGGTGCCTCACGAGATTGCAATACGCTTGATTGCGCTGCTACCGACGATGCGCGGCTCGAACAGCGACCCGCCTGCCGCCGCCCCTGATTCCGCATCGGAGCCCGCGGTGCATCCGGCGATCTCCAGGCGAGTCGTAGTGATCATTTTCTGCGTGTTGTGTGGACTGCTTGGACAGTGGCTGTTCGGCGCATTGAATGAGTCATCGCCGCAGGACGATGCGCAAGCGCCGCACGCGAGCCGCACCGACGCGCATGGCTCGCAACCCTGATTCGGCCATCGCGGCGTTCAGCGCCGCGCGGACGCGTCCGCAGCGGTCGTCGGGCGACTCATTCCGGTGCCGCGGCCGAGACTGGCGTCGCTGCGCCCGGCGAGGCCCGGCGCTTGCGGCAACAGCTGTTGTAGCTGACGCTTGACCACGGAATAGCACTCGCAGACGCCGTCGAGCAGCCCGGCGCGCTCGACCACCGAGATATGTCCGCGGCGGTATCGAATGACTCCGGCTCGCTGCAAGGCGCCTGCGATCTCGGTGACACTCTCGCGGCGCACGCCCAGGAGCCCGGCAATCATTTCCTGGGTAACGACAATTTCTCCCGACGGGACCCGATCCATCGTCATCAGCAGCCAGCGGCAGATCTGTTGCTGCACCGAGTGGTGCCTGTTACAGGCTGCGGTCTGCGTCATTTGCGCGATCAGCGCCTGCGTATAACGCAACAGCAGAATCTGCACTGCGCCGCTGCGCGCGAATTCGCGCTTGAGCAGCGCCGCATCGAGGCTGTAGCCGTGGCCGGCGATCTGAACCGCAGCAGAACTCGGCGTCGACTCACCGCCCATGAACAAGGACACGCCGACGATCCCCTCGAATCCCACGCCGGCACTCTCCGCGGATGCGCCCGATTCAAGAACGTAGTGCAGCGACACCACGGCCGTCGTCGGGAAGTAGACGTTTCGCAGCGTCGATCCGGGCTCATAGAGCCGCTCGCCGACCGGCAGCGCGACTCGGTTCAGGTGCGGAGCGATACGCGCGAAATCCACCGCGGGCATCGCCGCCAGAAGTTGATTCTCCTTGGCGCGGTCGGCGGACGGGATTGGAACCAAGGTTGCCATCGGCTCAGGACATCCCGGTCAATTCGACGCCAATCCCGCGGTAGCCGACGAATCGCGATGAACCATCGAACATCGGCTGGCCACACACCTGAAACAACTGCTTGACGCCGTTTGCGTCGGTGCGGCTGTAAACGAAGTCGAGAAACGGCTCACGCGCCGCGATCTTCGCGCGCAGATCGTCTCGTTCGGACTCGTTCCACCCGGCGCTCGCATCGTCGAGCGGACCACAACCGGGGGAATCATCCGCAAACCCATCGACGCGGATCCCAAGCATCTCGAGCACGGGCCCCGAAACGCGGGTGAACGCACCCTTGATGTCTTGCTCCCAATACCAGTCGGAGGCGAGTTCGGTGAGGCTGCGGTAGCGCGCTTCGCTCTCGCGCAGCTCCGCGGTGCGCAGCCGAACGATCTTTTCCAATTCCTCGTTATGTCGAGCGAGCCGCTTGTAGAGCAGCCGAACTTCGAGCATGTTGCGGATGCGCGTCTTGACCTCGAGCAAATCAAACGGTTTGCTGATGAAGTCGCGCACGCCGGCTTGCAGCGCGCGCAGCTTGTGTCCCGGTTGCGCGGTCAGCACGAGCACGGGAAGGTAGGCATCGGCATCATTGGTTTTGAGCGCTTCGATGACTTCGAAGCCGCCCATCTCCGGCATCTGCAAATCGAGCAGAATCAGATCGTAGCTATGCGCCCGATGCAGCGCGCAGACTTTGCGCGGATCGGTCGTCGAAGTCACCCGAGTATATAGAGCGTCGCTGAGCAGCTGCTCGAGCAGCGCGAGGTTGGCCTCTTGATCGTCGACGATCAAAATGCTGGCGTTCGAAATATCGGCTTGGCAGATCATGGCGCCAACTCCGGTGAGCGCCGGCGACCCGCCGCGGTGCCCGCACTTTCGAAGGCGGCATCCAGCGTCTCGAGGAATTCCCTGACCTTGATCGGCTTGGTCAGGTAGCGAAAGAATCCGGCATCGAGGCCCCTTGCGATGTCGCGGGGTCCGGCATTCGCGCTGAGCGCGATGATCGGTATGTGCGCCGTAGCCGGGTCCGTGCTCAAAATTCTCAGCGCCTCGACGCCGCTCATGCCCGGCAGGTTGATGTCCATGAGGATCACATCGGGCCGCGATGCGCGCGCGATCGCGACCCCCGCGTCGCCGTCCTTTGCGCACAGCAGACAAATGTCCGGCCTGCGCGTGATCAGATCTTCGACAAGCATCAAATTGGCCGGATTGTCCTCGACATACAAGAGGGTGCGCAGCGGCATATCCGTCGCTCGAGCCAGCGGAATCAGCGGCGAGGAATCTGATTTGACGACTCGCAAGTGTCGCGCGGTCGTGAGATTGAATTCGATCCAGAATACGCTGCCGACTCCGACCGTACTTTCGACGCCGATCGATCCACCCATGAGTTCGACCAGGCGTTTGCTCATGACGAGCCCGATGCCGGTCCCCTCTCCCACGTGCGCTTCCTGCCCGAGCCGATTGAAAGCCTGGAACAGCTGCTTCAATTGCTCGGCGGTCAAGCCATCGCCGCTGTCGGTGATCGAAATGCGCATCCGCCCGGACGGCTTCGCGATGCAGTCGACGACCACGGTTCCGCATTCGCGGTTGTACTTGATCGCGTTCGACAGCAGATTGATCAGCACCTGTTTGATCCTGGTTCGGTCAGCGGTCACCAGAAACGACAAGTCGAGCCGCGGAAAGCTCAATTGAATGCCGCGCTTATTTGCCTGCGGCTCGATCATGGCCCGGCTCTCGCGCAGCACTTCGGCGAGGTAAATCGGCTCGAGCGACAGCGACATTTTTCCGGATTCGATCAAGGTCAAATCCAGAATTTCGTTGATCAAGTCGAGCAGATACCATCCTGCCTTGAGAATTTGCGCGACGCTGCGCTGCTGCGGAATCGACGGCGGCGGTGTACCGGACTCGATCAGCTGGGCAAACCCGAGTATCGCGTTCAAGGGTGTGCGCAACTCGTGGCTCATGCTCGAGAGGAACTCGGACTTCGCGAGGTTTGCCTGATCCGCGGTCGCCATCGCGTCATTGAGCTCGCGCTCGACGCGCTTACGCACCGAGTTGTGGCTGCCGATCAACAGATAGCCGATGATCTCCTGATAATCATCGCGCAGCGCCGTGATCGAGACGATCGCCGGAAACCGGCTGCCGTCCGCGTTGATATAGGTGAGTTCGTAGATGTCCTCGATGCCTCGCGACGCCTTGAACGCGAGCGCCTCGAAACCCGGAGCGATCGCTACTCCGAACTCCTGGCTTAAGGTCTGCGCCCTTGCGAGCACCTCCGCGGGATCATGCAGATCGCTCGGATTCATCTTGTTGACGACGTTCTCGGCAGAATAGCCCAACATGCGCTCGGCGCCGACATTGAACAACTGGATCACGCCTTGCGGATCCGTCGCAATGATCGAGAAGTTGGCACTATTCAGAATCGCGTTTTGCAGCGCTTTAGTCTTGACCACGAATCCTCCGACCGCTTAAGAACAAAGCTGCCGGGCGTCTAGCGACGGCATGCGGGCACCGCACTCACCGGTGTCCGCGACTACCGCCCGATCCGTGGGGTATTGAAGGCGTGGAGCGGGATTGCGGAGCGCTGCGATAGCCATGCGACGGTCCGGGTGCGGCCCGATGATCTCCGCCGCGGCCGGGACCCACGCGGTATCCACCGCCCCATCCACCGTAATCGTAGCCATACGGCTCGATGTAGCCGGGGCTGTAGCCGACCGCGACGTCGCCGTCGTAGCCAACACCGGCCACGCAGCCGGCGAGTCCCGCGGCGACCATCAGCCCGGCGCCGGCGAGTATCCAACCGCGAGTCGCGGCGCTCATTTCGCTTCCCCTTGGCCGTCCGCGTCATTCCATTCCATGACGCCAAATGGGGCACCCGTGGGGTCCGCGATCACCGCGATCTTGCCGCCATGCCGATCGACACGGGGCGGCACGAGCACACTGCCGCCCAAGCTGACAGCCTTGGTCGCCGCACCCGCGGCATCCGCGACGCGCACGAAATTGAGCCAGTGCGGATGTCGGTGCGCCGCATCGGCCGGAAAAGCATTGACGCTTGCGCGCGCGAAATCATCGGTCGAGAGAATCACATGCTCGGCGCCGTCGGCGCTCTCGAGGTCGAATACCTCGTAGCCGAACACCGTCTGGTAGAACGCGGCTTCATGGTCCAAATCGCGGGTCAGCAGCGAACTCCAGATCCAAGTCCCCGGCGCGGCCAGGAAATCGGGGGTGTCGCCGCTATACGATGCGATGACGGCGAACGCGGCGCCCGCTGGATCGGCAAAAATCGCCTGCCGGCCGCGTGAATTGTAGGTGCGGGGCTCGCGCAGCACCTTGCCGCCCTGGGCGAGCACCGCGCGTTGCGCGGCGTCGACATCTTGCACCGCGAGAAATGTGATCCAGGACGGTTGACGGTGTTCGCCGGATTTCACGGGGTGTTGCACCAAGCCTGCGACGGGGTTCCCGTCGAGCAAGGCAACCGCGTATTGGCTCCTCTCGGCGCTGACATCGTGAAACGTCCAGCCGAACAGGCCGCCGTAGAAGCGCTCGGCGCCGGCGATATCCGGGCTGATGAGTTCCGCCCATACCATTTTACCGACGTGGTGTTCGGTGCTTGGTTGGTTTGCGATCGGGGGCGGGTCAAAATTGCCTGCCAGCGCCGCTCCGACCGATGCCAACGATAGCCCCAGCCCCATGGCCGCGCCAGCCGCAAGATTTCGTGTCCGATCGATTATTGAATTCATGGTCGATTGATACCTCGGTTCGCACTGAAGGTAATCGATCCGGTTACCGGCCTCTGTACGTTACCGCACCGAGCCGATGCGCATTCCGTGCTTCTTGTGTTCGACAGCGCACGGTAAGCCGCATACCAGCGGCGCTAAGTTCGCCGCACACCCCAACGGAGATTGCCCTTGAACATGACACTGAGCCTCGCACCGATCGTTGCCCTCATCGCCGGCGTATTGATACTCGTCGTGCCACGCCTGTTGAATTTCATCGTTGCAATTTACCTGATCATCACCGGCTTGATCGGCCTGTTCGGCACCGGCAATTTTCACATTCATTAGCGTCGCGCGGTCGCGCCGGGCGCAGTCGCGTGCCCGCGGCAGCACGACGCCGGGCCGCTTGCGCGGCGTGCGGTCCTATGACCGCACGCACCGGCGTTTGCCTCGGGAAAATGGTCCGCTAGCGCCAATCGTGATGATGGTAGCCGCCCCCGCCGCCACGATACCCGCCACCGTCACGATAGCCAAAGCCAACGCACCCGCCCACGAGAGCGCTGAATACCAAAACAATCACCACGAACTTGCTCATCACGATTCTCCTTTAACTCTTTGGCTTGCGACCGCATCGCAAGGGCTCGATATCGGGGTTCCCAGTCAGTGCGTCGAAGGGTGCGCGTACTCCCAATCGAGGAACCGCGCGGTCTGTGAGTCGGTCCGATCCGGCAAGCAGCAGCGGGAAGAGGCGATTTTTCCGTCTCGCACCTCGCGGATGCCCCAGAGGATCACGCGCTCGACGCCGGCCTGCTGGATCGTGGCGCTGCGCGCTTCAAATCGGGTCACGAGCACATTGCCGGAAACGAAGGTGTTGAGCGGCGTCACGCGACGGCTCTTGTCGGCAAGATAGCGCTCAAAATCCTTTTGAATTGCCGCCTTGCCAACGCAGGGCGTTTTTGCGCAGTAGCCGCTTTCGGTATCGATCACCGCATCATCGGTGAACAGCGCAACGGCGGCCGCCACATCGCTGCGAGCTAGCGCATCGAGCAATTGCTGCTGGACGTCGACGGGATCGGCTTGCGCAAGGCTACCCGCTGCCGCCGCAGCAACAGCCAGCAGCACCGCGATCCGCTTGGCAGTAAGAAATCCGAAGGTTTTAGGCATGACGCGCATCTCCATTTTCACATTGACCGGTTGACACTAGCCCACGAGCCTACAGTTTCCGGCGCGCGGCGTCGGTACGGCATCGTACGTAGACCGCGGCAAGGGTTGCGCCATGCCAGGGACCGGCAGCGTCTTGGTAACTTAACCTGAGCAGCACTCGCCGGCGCCGCTGGGCGGATCCGATCCCGTGAGCAGCGTCACACGCAAAACTCGGGTTTCACGCGATGATTCCCCGCGGCGCGATTTCGAGCAGCGCGTCGTCAAAGCAGTCCAATCGATTTCCGGCGGTAGCACTGATGCGCGGCAAATTCTTATCGAGCGTGTTGATCACCCTGTGCGGTGTCACCGGGTTGTCGCTCGCAATCGCACACGACGATGCATCCGCCGTGCCGACGCCAACCATGAGCCAGGCCGCACTGCTCGCCGAAACCCTGGCGACGCTCAACTTGGCGAGTCCAGTCGCCGATCTCAATGCCAATTTGGAGCGCAAGGACTTCCGTTTTGTCGGCGTCAACAGCTATACCTGCATGGCGCCGGGACTCGGGGGCATCGACTCAGAACTACCGCAGCAGTACGGGCTGCGATGCCTGTTCGGAACCAGTGATTTCATCGAGAGCCACGAACATGCGGCGCTGATGACCGCCGCCCTACGATACGCGTATCGCTACAACACCGAATTGGCGCGCAGAATCCACCGCAAGCCGTGAGCCGCCCGGATTTCGCGGGGCAGAACCCGGCTCCGATCCCGTTGCAGTCCCCAATCAGCGCAGCTGGCTATCTTTGCTTCCGCGCCGGTTATAACCGCTGAAACTCGCGGCGTCGCGATCATGCTCGAGCTGGCAGGCAACACAATAACGCACACCCGGAATCGCGAGTCTGCGAGCCTCCGGGATTTCCCCTTCGCATTCGGCACAATGCGTCAGCGATTGCCCCTGGGGCAGCTGACTCTTGACGCGGCTGATCGCGTCCTTGACGGTCGCGTCGATTTGATCCTGTACTGCGCCGTCGCCGGCCCAACCCGTTGCCATGACTTACGTCCTGCCGCCGATTTTGGCAGCGATGTCCAAACCTTGCGCCTCGAAGCGCACACCCCAACGATATTACTCTGCAATCTGAGATCCGGAGAGCCCGGTAACAAGCGGATTCTCGTACGATGCTGCCGTCCGGCTGCGTAACTGATTGAAAACGTTCATGTCGTACTGCGGGCGCGGCAGGGGAATCCGGCATCCGAAGAGGCTAGGTCGGCTAAGTAATTTCCCTGAATGTGCGATGTGCCCAAGGGGTTAAGCTAGGGTCATGCCAAGCCTAACTCGGCCACTGTGGTTTCGAGCCTTTTATGCGTTGCTCGCCTGCGCGTGCATCGGCGCTGCGCATTCGGCGTGGGCGGCCTCGGAAATCGACCGGCTCTACGCGCCTTGCGTGGTCTGCCACCAAGCGAGCGCCTGGGGCTCAGTGGACGGGGCGATTCCGAGCCTCGCGGGCCAACAGCGGCGCTATTTGCAAAAGCAATTGGCGGCATTCCGATCGGGTGCGCGCGTCGATCCCGCCATGCAAACCGTCGCCGCGCATCCGGCCCTCCGCGATCCGCATGACACGGAGGTGCTCGCGAGATTCTTGTCCGCTCTTGCGGTCGATCCCAATCCGGTCCAGGGCCCCGGAGAACATCTTGGTCTCGCTGCAGTGACCTACGAGCACATTTGTGCAGCCTGCCACGGCATCGATGGCCGGGGCGATGCGGGCAACCGCGTGCCGCGTATCGCCGGGCAGCATTACCCCTATTTGCAGCGACAGATCGAGGCGGCCGCGGACCTGCACAAGGACCTCGCGCCGCCCGAAATGACGAGTGCGCTGCGCGGCATGCGGCCGCAGGATCGAGTGGCGCTCGCGGACTACATTTCGCGTCTCGGCAGTCCTGCCGCCGGCAACTCGAGCGGTCCCGGTGGCAGCGGATCCCGCTAGCGCGCCGAGCGATCGGCTTCGAGTTCGATCGACCAGTCCGGGCCCGAGCCGATTTTATGGGCGGCGGCGTAACTGCCCTGATTGAGCGCAACCGCGAGATTCAGCAGGCTGTTGACGTAGAGCAGCGGGCTGCCGATCGGCACCTCGCCGAAGGTGCGCTGGTACGGCACGACGGTCTCATCGACGAGCACCGCGTCATGGTAAATGCGCACCCGCACCGGTGAACCCAATCCGATCCGCAGTTCGTCGAACAAGGGCTTCGGGATGTTGGTCCAGACATTGCCGAATTGCACGTCGAGCACGGGAATGATTCCGGTGACCTTGTTGCCGACGCGCTCGGCGCGTCGATAGGGAATCGCGATCAATGCCTCCGGGGATAACGGCGGTCCGACTTGATCGAAGGCGATGACGCCGGCCGCCAGGCGTGCGCCGGTGTACGCGAACACGTCGCGTCCGTGAAAGGTATGCGAATCGTCGGATCCCTTGCGGCGATTCACCCGTTCGTCGATCTGGCGGAGTCCCGCGATGCCGTCGCGCTCGGCAACCAGCGACAGCAATCCGTTGTTGGGACCCACGAAGTAGTGGCCGGTGCGCGTCTTGAGGACGACCGATAAGCGTTCGGTGCCGACGCCGGGATCGACGACCGCCACGAACACCGTGCCCTTGGGCCAGAACTGCTCGGCCTGATAGAGACGGTAGGCGCCGACGAAAATGCCGGGGTTTTCGTGGCTGAGATCCGAGATCAGAAGATCCTGTGAAACGCTGTACGCAACTCCCTTCATCGCCGAAACCGCACCGTCCTGAGTGCCGAAATCGGTCAGCAGCACGAGCGGTGATCGAGCGAAGCTGGGCGCGCAGCAAGCGATCAAAACCACCGACGCCAGCGCGCGCAATAGTTCAGTTGGGCGCAAATCGGCGGACCCCTAAATCCTTCGAAACGGCCGCTATCGCATCGACCGCCTGCCTCAAGACATCGGCGTCGATCGCACCGATACAGCCGACGCGAAACGTATCGACGGCCGTCAATTTTCCGGGATATAAGATGAATCCCCGGTCGCGGACCCGCCGATAGAATTCGCCGAAATCGTAGGCCGGATCGGGGGGAGCGTGGAAGGTCACGATGATCGGCGCCTGCGTCTCGTCCGGCAAGAAGGTCTTGAACCCGAGCGCGCGCATGCCCGATACCAGCGCGCCGCAATTCTCGGTGTAGCGCTTCAAGCGCGCCGCGGGTCCGCCCTGCGCATGGTACTGGTCGATTGCCGCGCGCAACGCGGCGACGACGTGGGTCGGCGGCGTGAAGCGCCATTGGCCGGTCTTGTTCATGTATTGCCACTGATCGAGCAGGTCCATCGCGAGCGAGGCGCTGTTGCCGCCCGCGCGCTCGAGGCTGGCGCGCTGCGCGATCACGAAACCCATGCCGGGCACGCCTTCGAGACATTTTCCCGACGCCGCGATCAGCGCATCGAACCGCAGCGTGCGCGCATCGATCGGGATCGCACCGTAGGAACTCATCGCATCGACGATGAGGCCGCGTCCATGTTTGGCGACAACCGCGGCGATCTGCGGCAGCGGATTGAGTATCCCCGTGCCGGTCTCGCAGTGCACCTGGGCCACGTGAGTGATCGCGGGGTCCGCGGCCAGCGCGGCGTCGATGCGCGCCGGGTCGGCCGGATCTTGTTCGCCATGCGCGAGAACCACGGCCTCGCGGCCCAGGTAGCCGAGGATCCGCACGATCCGCTTGCAATAGCTGCCGTTGTCGGGCACGAGCACCTTGCCGTTGCGAGGAACGAGCGTGCCGAGCGCCGCTTCGACCGCGAAGGTCCCGCTACCCTGCAGCGGCACGCAGACATGTTCGCGCTGTGCGTCGACGATCGCGACGAGATCCCGGCACACCGACGCGGTCAGCGCGTTGAACGCGCCGTCCCACGATCCCCAATCCGAGAGCATCGCGGTTTTTGTTTGGGCCGTGGTCGTCAGCGGGCCGGGAGTCAGCAGCACGGGGTCGGTCATGGGCTTCTCGTTTGATCTCGGGTTCACGATACGATTCGAGTCGGTTCACCAAGGCAGTGAGTAGGTCTTCGTATTGCAGAAGCTCTTCATCGCCTCGAGCACACCCTCCTTGTAGCCGAGCCCGGAGTCTTTGATGCCGCCGAACGGCGTCATTTCCAAGCGGTAGCCCGGAACCTCCCGCACGTTGATGCTGCCGACGTTCAGCTCTTGTACGAACCGCGTGATCAAATCCAATCGGTTCGTGCACAGCGAGGAGGACAGGCCGTAGGCCGTGCCATTCGCGATGCGAATCGCATCATCCACCGTCTTGAAGCGGATCACCGGCGAGACGGGTCCGAAGGTCTCCTCTCGCACGACCGTCATATCCGGCGTGACGCGGTCGAGCACGGTCGGCGAGTACAGCGCGCCGCGACGAACATTGCCGACCAGCAGGCGCGCGCCCGCCGCAACGGCCTCGTTGACGACCGATTCGAACCGCTGCGCCGACGGCGCATCGATCACGGTGCCCATATCCATGGCCGGATCGAACGGATCTCCGTACTTGACCGCACGTGTTTTCTCGACCAGCAACTCGACGAAGCGGTCGGCGATGCTTTCCTGGACCAGCAGGCGCTTGACCGCGGTGCATCGCTGCCCGGAATTCTTGTAGGAACCGGCGGCCGCGAGCGTTGCGGCCTCTTCGATGTCGGCGTCCTCGAGCACGATGATCGGATCGTTGCCGCCCAATTCGAGCACCTGGCGCTTGTAGACCGCCTTGGCGGCAATGTATTTGCCGATCGACACGCCGCCCGTGAAGGTCACGAGGTCGACGTCCGGGTTCGTCAGCAGCTCGTCGGCGATCTCGGACGGATCGCCGGTGACCACCGAGAGCATCGGCGGCGGCAGTCCCGCCTCGTAGAGAATGTCGGCGAGCGCAAAGGCGGTGAGCGGCGTCTTCTCACTGGGCTTGAGCACGACGCGGTTGTTGGTGGCGATTACGGGAGCCACCTTGTGGATGACCTGGTTCAAGGGATGGTTGAACGGAGTGATCGCGGTGATGGCGCCCAGCAGGGGCTCCCGGAGCGTGTATACCTTGCGGCTCTTGCCATGCGCAGTCAGGTCGCAGGAGAACACCTGATTGTCGTCGACCAGCGCCTGGTTGGCGGCGAACAACAGCACATCGGATGCGCGGCCGACCTCGTATTGCGAGTCCTTGAGACATAGGCCGGACTCGAGCGTAATCAGTCGCGCGAGATCATCGCGCTTGGCGGCGATGATTGCTCCGGCCTTCATGAGAATCGTATACCGATCGTAGCGCGTGAGCTTGGAGCGGTATTCGCGCCCGATCCGCAGCGCGCGTTTGACGTCGTCGGGCGTCGCTTTTGGTACGGTGCCCGCGAGTTCGCCGCTGTAGGGGTGACGGACCTCGATGACGCGGTCACGGGCGATCCTCTCGCCCGCGATGCGCAGCGATTCGCGAATCGGCTCGCGCGATCCATTTGCGGCGGCGTTGGCGCTCGCGGACATTGCAGCCTCCTATGCGGCTCGCGCGGCGAGGTTGAGCCCGAGATCGAACGCGTCGAAGTTACGCCAACGGCGGCCCTCCGGCTGGGCGGCGATGCGACGATTGACGAGCAACGGCACTTTTTGCTCCGACGTGCCGCCGTGCGAGCGCAGCGGCACCTCGAGCCCGGACAGATCGTGCCGATCCTGGCTCGTGCCGACCACGGTGTCGCGCCGTGATACCACGATGAGGTCGCCGATGCGGTCCGGCGGCAGTTCGAACGCTTCCGCGGCCTGCGCACGCGTCAGCACCACTTCGATGCCGGGCAGCTCCGCAATGCGCTCGGCGACCATGCGCTGATCGGCCGGCGCGGGCAGGTAGACGAGCGCGAATGAGCCGAGCGCACCGTGGTGCACGACATACGGATCGGTGATCGGCAGGATCACGCGCGCCCGGTCCTTGCCGATCCATGCGTCGAGCGCGTCCTGCAGGTAGATGACGTTAGGCCGGCCGTCGGCGCCATGCTTGGCATTCATGCCGTGATCGGCGGTGACGACGACCGTGGCCCCGAGTTCGTCGAGCCGTGCCAGGTTGCGGTCGATCATCGCGTAAAATGCATTCGCAGCCGGCGTGCCGGGGGCCGCCTTGTGCTGGATGTAATCGGTCGTCGACAAATACATGAGGTCGGGCCGCTCCCGCTCCATGAGCTTGACGCCCGCGACGAACACGAACTCCGAGAGTTCCGCGCTGTAAACCGACGGCACCGGCATTTGGACGCGCTCGAGCACGTGTTCGATGCCGTTCTCGGCAAGGCTGACTTGGTCGGCTTTTTCGGACGAAAAGCAAATACCCTTCATGCCGAAGCCGAGCAGTTTGCGCAGCTTGTCCTTCGCGGTGATCACCGCGACCTTCGCGCCGGCGGCGGAAAAGGCCGCGAGAATCGTGCCGACGCGCAGGTGCCGGGGATCGTTCATCATGACTTCCTCGCCGCGCTCAGGATCGAAGAAGTAGTTGCCGCAGATGCCGTGCACCGAGGGCGGAACGCCCGTCACGATCGACAGATTATTGGGATTCGTGAAACTCGGCATGACGCAATCCGCGGTCAGCGCGGTTCCCGCGCCCGCGAGCAGCCGCGCGAGAAACGGCGCGGCGCCGGCCGCGACCGCCGCCGTGATGTAGTCCTGCTCGCAGCCGTCGAGGCAAACCACGACCAGGGGACGGTCCATCCAGCGATAGGTGCGGCCGTTAACAGTGATGTCGCTTGGCAAGTTCTCTACTCCTTAAGCCGGGATTCCGGCCGCCTTGTGCATTCGAGCGCGGCTATCCACCGCGTGCTGGCGCAGCAGCCGCCCCGCTCGGGTCCGATCGCGCGCCGCAATCGCCTCGACGACCGCTCTGTGCTCGGTATTCGACACCGCAAAGCCGCCGCCGTCTTGAAGCCCCCGCAGCCGGAACAGCAGCAGCTCCTTCGTGAGCAGCCGATAGCTCTCGGTCAATCGGGAGTTGCCGGCGAAATCGACGAGCATGTCGTGAAATTTCAAATTGAGCGCGTGGTAGCGCTTGATGTCCTGCGAGCCGGTCGCCTCATCCATGTCGGTTACCGCCGCTTCGAGATCGCGAAGCTGCTGCGGGGTCGCGCGCGCGGCGACCCGCTGGCCGATGAGCTCATCGAGCGCCTCGCGTACGTCATAGATTTCGTCGGCCTCGGCCACCGAAATTTCCCGCACGAAGACGCCGCGATGCTTCTCGGAGCGCACCAGCCGCGACTCTTCGAGGGTTCGCAGAGCCTCGCGGATCGGTCCGCGGCTCGTGCCGAAGCGCGCTGCGAGTTCAGCCTCGGTCACGCGCTGGCCGATCGCGAACTCGCCGCGCAGGATCAGCTGCTCAATTTCGGCGTGTACCAGCGCCGGCAGCGAGTTCGTCTGCACGAGCTGCAGCGCGGTTGGCGCGGTGGTAGTCGGAACGGACGACGACATCTGCACATCCGAGTCGAGGCGTGAAACCGAACATTATCAGGATTGCAGATTGTCGACAATCTTCAATCGACAGATAAATTGGCCTAACCGCCACCGTTTTGGGAGATTTTAGGCCCGGCCATGCCTTCTGATTGACCGCCAGGTGGTCAATCAAGGGCTCGCGACCCGCGGCTCAAACTCCGCCAAGCGTCGAATACAGATCGATCTGCCGGCTGTCGCCGATGACCTGATCAAAGTCGAGGCCCAGCGCTTCCAACACCGGCTCGGCGACCGGTTTCACTTGCTTGAGCACGTAGTGCTCGCGATCGAGGGGGTGCTGCACGTTGTCGAGAGGTTCGGGTCCGGCGGTCGTGATCACGTAACTCACGAGCCGACCCGGTGCGTGCGTCGACTTGCGCGCGGCGACCACATGGGGAGGCGTCGTCGCGGTGTATTCGTCGGCATCCTTGCGCAGGTTCTTGCGATACACGAGCGCCTCGTCGAGTCCGCCCTGCCGCACGCGTTTGACGATGTCGGCGAGATACAGATCGACCGCCTGGTCGGCGAACAGGCGCTGATACATCTCGCGCTGGACTTGCTTCGCGAGCGCGGTCCAGTCGCGGCGCACGACCTCCATGCCGACGAATTCGAGTTTGTCGGCGGCATCTCCAAAGCGCTGGCCGACATAGCGCTTGCTCGCACCGCGCGTACCGTGGCGCGAACGCGGCAGGAACAGCTTCATGTAGAGCTTCTCGAATTGCAATTCCAAGCGGCTCGGCACGCTCCATCGATCGACGATGTATCGGGTGAGATCGGTGTTCAAGCGGCGCGCGAGATCGCGGCCGAGTTCAGCGGTCTGATCGGGTTCACCGCCGTGCGACGAGACGAACAAGCTGTCGGTGTCGCCGTACAACACGGGAAAGCCGGCCTCCTCGAACCAGCGCTTCGACCATAGCAGGATCTCGCGGCCGAGACCGGTGATCGAGTTCGCGAGCGCCGGATTGTAGAAGCGGCAGGCCGATGTGCCGAGCACACCGTAGAAGGAATTCATCAGGATCTTGATCGCGTGGGACCCGACCTTGTCGTTCAATCTCTTCGCCGCCTCGCGCCGCGGAAACAGCTCATCGAGGATTCGCGGCAGAATTGCCGGCGCGCGCCGGTATGCCCCGGCCGGCGTTCGAATCAGGTCGGCCTCCGCGCGCGGATCGTCGACATAGGACAAGGGATCGATGTTAAAGGTCCGAATGATGCTCGGATACAGACTCTTGAAATCGAAAACCCAGACACTGCGATGGAGACCCGCCTGCGGTTCGAGCACGTGGCCGCCTTGCTGAGGCTCGTGCGAGACGGCATCGACGCTGCGCACCGTGGGCGCGACGATTCCGAGTTTCTCGAGTTCGCAAAGATAGAGGAAGTCGAACGATGCGATGCTCGCGGCGACCCGGTCCGGCGTCATACCCGCGAGTTGCGAGCGTGCAAAGGCAAGCCGCACCAGATCGAGCTTCGAGGCGATTTCATATGCGAGCCTCGCATCGGTTCGCGCATAGAGCGCGAAGGCCGCGAGGTCGTGCCGATAATTGTGTGCAATCTCAGCAATGCGGTCGCGGACATTGCCGGTGAGCGCCTTGCCCTCGCCAAGAACCTCGCGCGCAACGGCGTCGAGCGAGTAATCGTCCATGCGGATGAAGGCGCCGCGCAGTAAATCGATGCCGTCGAGAACCACGCGCCCTGGGACGCTTGCCTGACCGCTGCCGAAATAGCCCTCGGCCTTGCGGATACGAATCGCGCCGCCATCCCGGCCGAAGGCGAACTGGTGGTGAACTCGCTGGGCAATTCGCTGCAGCACCGAGAGGTCGAAATCGATGATATTCCAGCCCGTCAAGACGTCGGGATCGAATCGCCGGATCGCGTCGCAAAATGCCTCGAGCGCCGCATATTCGTCGGCGCAGCGCATCGCTTCGGCCGGCATCGAGCGGCTGCTGCCGTCGACGATCAGCACGCAGTCGAGGCCCGGCGCGTAAAGCGAAATCGCGAGCAGGCGCTCCGGGGCGCCGTGCGTCTCGATGTCGAAGGACAGCACACGCGGCTCGACCTTGACGTCCGCCGGCCGCAGCGCCGGGTTGTCGAACACCCAGGTAACGCCGCTTCCCGCGACCGCCTCCCCTTCGATTTCGCAGCCACCCTTGATACCGCGGTCGATCAGATAGCGCACCGCGAAGCGCACGTCCCCCTCGAAGGTCTCAACGCCGCCCGCGTGGAGGCGGTCGCGGATCGCCGGCACTTCGGGCGGAGTCTCGACCTCGATGAGGCTCGCGGGCGCGCCATCGAAGGTCTGCTTGGAGACCGCCTGCGGCGGCGGCGCATGCAGTGCTCGGGCGCGTTCCGCGTCCGATGCACGGATGAAAAAATGCGGCCGCTGCCGATCATCGCGCACGAGGAACGTGCCGCCGGCCTCGAGCCTGCCGAACAAATGGACCACGGGCACGCGCTGCCCGCCGGGTCGTGCAATGACGCGATAGCTCGCTTGCAGGATGAAACCTCGCAATTTTTGCATCGGCTCATTTTGCGCCTTCACTACCGCTTGTGGCAGGCTTCCGCTCTCATGAGAGGCTCCGCACGATCTTTCGCAGAAATGTTCCTGCCGACGCGAGGCAAGCGCGCGCGCCCTCGGCATGCGTCGCCCGACCCGAGTCCCGCGGTCCAGGCGATCTGGGAGGTGATCTGCACGATCCCGCGCGGACAGGTGTCGACCTACGGAGCGGTCGCGCGCGCCGCCGGCTTCCCGGGTCGCGCGCGGCTCACCGGCTATGCGCTTCGAACTGCGCCCGATGATCTACAGCTCCCTTGGCATCGCGTTGTCGGCGCCGGCGGCCGGATCTCATTTCCGAAATCATCCGCGCCCTACCGCGAGCAGTCCAGGCGCTTGCGGGCCGAGGGGATCGCACTTAAGGACGGCCGCGTGGATCCGGCGCGCATCGCGGACATCTGAGACGCCGGCGGCTACCGCTTCGCGGATCCGCCGGCGGCCGCGTCCTCGGCAGCCGCAGCCTTGGCGGTAGCCTCGAGATATTGCGCGTAGGCCGTCGCTTCGACCGCCTGGCTCGTAACGTGCAACGCGATTTCGTCGCCGACTTGTGGAACGTACTTTCCCAAACCGAAGTCCGAGCGCTTGACCACCGCGGTTGCGTCGAAGCCCACCGTCGGCAAATGGGTCCGGGGGTTGATACCGATCTTGACGACCGTGACCTCCAAAGTGACCGGCTTGGTTACGCCATGCAGGCTCAGTTCGCCGATGACCTTGAGATGGTCATGCGCCTTGCCCGGCTCGACCCGGGTGCTACGGAACATTGCAGTCGGATATTTCGCGAGATCGAAGAAATCACTCGAGAAAAAGTCCTCATCGAGCGCCGGCACACCCGTATGCAGGCTCGAGAGCGGAATTGTGACGGTCACCGAGTCCTTGGCCGGCTCGGCAGAATCGAATTCCAAGCTGCCCTCGCCTTGCGAGAATTGCGCAGCAGGACTCGAGAAACCGAGGTGATTCCACCGCAATACGCCCTGCGTATAGTTGGCCTCCAGCGTGTAGGTGGCGGCGTGCAAGGGCACGGACATCAGCGTCAACGAGACAGCGGCACTAGCGGCGGCAATATGTCGAAACATGAGAGCAGACTCCTCAACGGTGGTTTCCGGCATGCAGCCGGCACGCGGCCACTATGCGTAGCCATATACCGTGCCGTCCTGAAGCGGCGCTGAAACTACGCCGAAAGAATCTGAAAACTTCTGAATATCGGTGACCGCCCGCGGAGCTGTGCGCGGCTCGCGGCCGCGCCCGTCAGGCGCGCTCGAAGCAAGCGATCGTTTCGACGTGCTCGGTGAACGGCATCAGATTGAACGCGCGGAGCGCCGCCAAGCGCAGGCTCCCGGTCGAAGTCAATCGCGCGGTATCGGCAAGCAAGGACTCGAGCCCGCAGCTGACATAGACGAATTGCTCGGGTGGGTTGTTGCTCAGGTAATCCAGCAGTTCACGGTCGAGTCCCTTGCGAGGTGGATCGGCGATCACGACCTCGGTGCCGGCGGCGGTCTGCCGCGCGGCGCCCGCTTCACCGGGGATGATCGATATCTTGGCCCGATCGGCCGGCGCGAGCTCGGCAAGCCCGAGTTCGAGCCCCTGCAGCGATTGCGGGCTGACTTCATTGATGCGGATCGCGGAAGCGCGATCGAGCACCGACAAGCCGATTGCGCCGACACCCGCATAGAACTCGGCGATGCGCGCGCGATCCGGGATGCGGGCGCGTATGTCGGCAATGATGGCCTCGGCGATCTCGAGATTGCTCTGCCCGAACGCGCCCGGCGGGTAATGGACCGCCGCACCGCCAAAGCGCTCGACGACACTGGCCGGCCCGCACCAATGGTGAAACTCGGGTCCAAGAATCACGTTGGACTGCTCGCAGTTAATATTGAGCCAAAGACTGTGCAGATCCGACCCGAGGCGTTGGGCGATCAGGTCGAGGCACTGCGCCAAGGGCGCCGGTGACGCACTATTGGCGACGAGCACGACCTGCGCGGTTTGCGAACTGCGCTCGACGACGACCTGCAGGTAGCGCGCGAGCCCAAGATGGGCCTTGTCCGAGTAGCAGGTCACCTGGGCCTCGACGAGGGCGCGGCGTACGACCGCCGCGACGCGGTTGATCACGGGATGCTGAACGCTGCAATTCGGAATGTGAACCACGCGATGGGTGCCTGCTTCGAACAGCCCGAGCTTGGGCGTGCCCAGCCGGCCTCGGATCGCGAGTCGCGCACGCAATCGATAGCCGGTTTCTTTCCCCGAAGTCACCGAAACCGCCGGCAATCGGTGCGCTGCGCCCAGCGCATCGAGTGCGCCGCGCGCGGCATCGCCAATGCCGTGTTCGCCGAAGCGCGGGCATCCCGGGCAAGGCGGTCGGTGCGGACACTTAGTCAATCGGCCAGGACATTGCCTTCGGAAGGCGTGCCGGCGCCGGTGCCGGCGCCGCCGGTTGCGCAGCGGGCGCGGTATCTACGGCGCGCCACCACGGCTCGACCGCTTGCGCGTGCGCCGGCTCAACGGCCTCGCCGAGACGCGGCATCACAAGCCGGGCACCTGCTTTCGGAGCCATCTCGAGCAGGGCCTCTGCCGGCTGGTCCCAAGGATGCATCGCGAGGCTGAACGTGCCCCAGTGGACCGGCAGCAAAACACCGCTGCCCAGCATTCGAAATGCCTCGAGCGCGTTATGCGGCCCGAGATGAATGTCTCCCCACGCGGCATGATAGGCGCCGATCTCGAGCATCACGAGATCGAACGGACCGAGTCGTGTGCGTATCGTTTCGTATTCAGTCGTGAGGCCGGTGTCGCCGCTGAAGAAAACGGCGTGCCGCTCGCCGCGCACGATGAAAGAGGACCACAAACTGGCATTGCGGTCCTTGAGCCCGCGCCCGGAAAAATGCTGCGACGGCGCGGCGGTCGCCGTGAGCCCGGAATTGGGCAAGCGATGCGACTCCCACCAGTCGAGTTCGACGATCCGCTCGGGCCGTACGCCCCAGGCTTCGAGATGAGCGCCCACACCGAGCGAGGTCACGAACGGCACATCGCGCTTCGCGAGTTCGCGGATCGTCGGGTAGTCGAGATGGTCGTAGTGATCGTGGGAGACGATCACGAGATCCACGGGAGGCATTGCCCGCAGCGGCACCGGCACCGGCTGGAAACGCTTGGGTCCGGCGAGTCGCGACGGCGATGCCCGCGGTCCCCAGACCGGGTCGGTGAGCACCCGCAACCCGTCGATCTCGATGAGCACCGTCGAGTGGCCGAGCCAGGTCACCCGCAGCCCGCTGTCGGCGGGCTTCGCCCAGGATGCGAGCGGGCTCATGGCGGGCAGCGGACCGCGCGGCACACGCCGCACGCCGCCGCAAAGAAAATCGGTCAGTGTCGGCATGGATACGTTCGGGTCGCGCAAACCCGCGATGATCGGGTGCAGATTACGGAACCGGTCGCCCGCCCATAGCGGCGACGCCTGCATACGCTCGAGTCGTGCGCCTTTCGACCTCGCACCCAGCGATTTCATGTTTGCCTCTGCACGGGAGAATCTTACCAAGTCCCATGCGTCGGCGCCGAGGCGAGCTGCCCGTACGTTTCCGGCGACATCGTCGGCATCTGCCGCACAAATGCCACGATCTCCCAGATCGCGGCGTCGTCGAGGCTCTTGCCCCACGCCGGCATCGCACTCATCTTGATGCCATGCTTGATCGTCCAGAAGGCCCTGCGCGCGTCGAGCGGGTCTGCTTGCGCGAGATTCGGCGCGTGCGGATACAGTCCCGGTCGAAGCGCCGATTTCGTGACGCCGGGCGCGAGATGGCAGCCGACGCACAGCGTCGCGTAACGCGATGCACCCGCCGCGATTTTCGCGGGGTCCTCGAGGCGAGGTACGTCGATGGACGTCTGCGCGTACGCTGATCGAGCGCTCGCGCAGGTCTTCGATCGCCGCGGAGACGAATTGCGTGTGATGATCGTCCGCGCCGATGTCGTAAACGCCGGAGGCAACGAATGCGGCGGCACCTATCGCGGCTGCCGCCAACGAAAGGGCGCCGCCAAGACGCGATTTGGGCCGCGGCTCTCATGCCGATCACTCGACCACGATCGTCGCGACCATGCGCGGATGAATCGAGCAGGTGACGTGGTACGTGCCGGGTTTGTCGAATTGATAGGAGAAGCTCTCGTTCGTGTCGAAGCCGCCCGAGCGGAACAATCCGGCATCGCTGATGACGTTGTGCGGTTCGTCGTCCATGTTGACCCAGGTGACCGTGGTGCCGGCCTTGACGGTCAAGGACATCGGCGCAAACATAAAGTCCTTGATCAGAACCTTGGGTTCATCGAGCCGCCCCGGCGCCCGGCGAATACCGACGCCGTGGCGCAATCCGAGCGCCGCGAATCCGACGAGCGACGAATCGGCGAGCCTCGATGCAAAATGCGAAGACGTCATGGTTCATGCGCCCAATCTCCTCACGCGAGCGCCGTGTCGTTGAGCATCAGCGAGCGCGGATGCTTGACGACGCTCACGCTGGTGACGCCGAGCATCTTCGGCAGTTGGTCGGCGGCGACCTTGAGCGGTCCGGGCCCAGCGCCCTCGCCGGCGAGCGGCTGCGGATAGGCCGTCGAGCGCGCGGTATGGAAGGTGATATTGCCTTCGACCTTCTGCACGATCTGGTGGATGTGCCCGTTTAGTACCGTGACCGAGCCGAAAGCGGCGCAGCTGGCCCATCAACTGATCCGCATCGCCCGTGCCCCAACCCCAGGGCTCATAAATCGTCCACAGCGGCATGTGCGCGAACACCACGATCGGCGTGCTCGCGGAGCGGCCCTTGAGATCGGCGGCCACCCAGGCGAGCTGCTCTTCGCCGAGCGTGCCGAGTCCGCCCGGCTTGAATTGCAGTACGTTGACCAGCGCGAGGAAATGCACGCCCGCATGATCGAAGCTGTAGTAGCCCTTGTTGTCCGATGCTTTGCCGAAGCGATTGAAATATTCCGTGACCGTCGCATCGGTGGTGTCGTGCTCGCCGGGCACCGTGTGCAGCTCGGTCGTGCGCAAGCGCGACAACAGCTGCTGCGCGAGATCGAATTCGGCGGGCCTCGAGAGGTGCGTGATGTCGCCCGTGTGGATGATCAGCGCCGGCTGCTCGGTCATCCCGTTGACGATATCGATGGTCTGGGTCAGGGTCCCGTTGACGTCGGGATTCGCCTCCTTGTTGAAGCCGATGTGGGTGTCGCTGATCTGCACGAACAGC
Source organism: uncultured Gammaproteobacteria bacterium (assembly GCA_963782845.1). GTDB lineage: Bacteria > Pseudomonadota > Gammaproteobacteria > Steroidobacterales > Steroidobacteraceae > Bog-1198. Next base: position 111,868 of record CAWALM010000016.1, read on the forward strand.
GGCTTGCCGAGCGCCTTCCCCTCCTTGGTTTCGTCGTAGGCGCGCGCCGATCGCCAGATCGATCGGCGTGAATACTGCCGCCCGACAAGGCGAAAAGAGTGCCGGCCCCGCCATAGGCCATGCACTTGAGTGCGTTGCGGCGCGAAAGCAGCGATCTGATGATCCGACATGTCCGTCTCCCGTTGGTTGCCGTTCAGGAGAGGAGACTTCGACGCGGAGCTGTTTTATTCCACCGCGCTCAGCGATCGTCGCGGGCGCCGAGATCCTGCAGCAGCCGTACGAGCCCCTGCAGCTCGTCCCAGCCCGTATCCGAAACCGCGCAATAGTCGAGGTTTCCCGACCTCCAGAACGCCAAATGGTAGCCGTTGCGGGTCGTGTCTTTCGGCAAGCGGCCCGTTCGGTCGCGGCCCAGCTGAACACATTGATGACATGCGAGCCATGCTGGTAGACGACCGCCGCGGCGCGCTGGTGATCAAAATAATCCGCCCGGCCGCCGACGAGCCGATAGCCCTGCGGCTCGAAATCGGCGACGACCGGCGAGACGTCCGCATGTCCCGCGAACCACGGTTTGACCGTGTGCTTGTCGGTGGACACCACGTCGATCAAGATGGTCCGGCATCAACGAGCGCACGTGCGCGCTCACCAGGTCCTCGAGCAGCGGATTCGCGGCCGGCGGCGCCAGCAAGAAACAATGCGAGACCTGCGGCGGCCGCGCCGGCGCCCATGCCGCCGAAGGCGCCGCTCCAAAATGCCCGCCCTCGCCAGATCGCGCGGCGCTCGAGGTTCGCGCGCGGAGCCGAACTGCCGCCCTGCTCGGCTGCGCCGGGCGCTGCGGCGCCCGAGCTTTCCCGGTCGAGCGCGCTCATGAGACGCGCGCGCAGCGCCGGCGGCGTGCTCGCGTAGTCTGGTCCTCACGCCGCAGCGCCGATGCGCAGCTGCTCGAGGTCTTCGAGCAGCGCGCGGCATTGCGCGCAGCTTCTCGAGGTGCCGCTCGATATCCGCCGCCGAGACCGCGTCGACTTCGCCGTCGAAGTAGGCCTGCACGCGCAGGGATTCAGCGCACTGCATGCGGTTTTCGCTCGACCTCTTGCTGCCAACGCACCCTGAGCGCGGCGCGGGCCCGCGCGAGGCGCGACATCACGGTGCCGATCGGCACGTTGGTGACTGCGGCGATTTCACGATAATCCATCTCCTCGATTTCCCGCAGCACCAAGACCTCGCGATGCTCCTCCGGCAAGGAATCCAGCAGCCGATCGAGCATTCGTCGTTCGTCGCTCCGCATCGAGCTGTCCTCGGGATCGGGCGTCGTCGCGATCATGGCATGGCCGTCGTGCGCATCGTGCTCCTCCGGCAGCGGCACGAAGGCGCGCCGCTGCTGCTGCTTGAGCGCCGTCCAATGGCAGTTTCTGACGATCGCGAGCAGCCACGGCCTCACGTCGGAGCCTCGAAGCGCATCAAATCCGCGAAACGCGCGCAAGATCGCCTCCTGGACGACGTCGTCGGCGTCGCCGGGCGCCCGCGACAGCCAGCGTGCAAACCGGTATGCGGCGTCCAAATGCGGCAGTACCAGCAACTCGAAACGACGCCGCCTGTCATCCACGCAGCAGCCCGCCTTCCCGATTCACGGCGTCCAATCTGTGATCACCTGCGGTGTAAGACTCTCGGTCCGGTGGATTTATTCCCGCGACTCGAAACGCTATCGCAGCCCCTGGGCGTTTCGCGGCCACGCCTTCGCGGCGCTCTCGCCGAATCGGCGCCTCAAATTCCGGCGTACCATTCGTAGCCGCGGTCTTCCCAGAATCCGCCTTTGCCGTCGCCGATCAGGTCGAGTCTGTCGGTAATTTCGATTCGCATCAGATACTTGGCCTGTTTGTAGCCCAGTTGCCGCTCGACCCGCAGCCGCAGCGGAGCGCCGTTCTCGACCGGCAGCGGCCGGCCGTTCAAGGCATAGGCCAAGATCGTCTGCGGATGAAAGGCGTCGATGAGGTCGATCGATTCGTAGTAGCGACCGGCGCGCTCGTCGCCGCCCTTTCTCGGCTCCCCGCCCAAGGTATCGGCGCAGTGAAGCACGGCGTAGCGTGCCTCCGCCTTGAGCCCCGACGCGCGCAGCAGCAGCGACAGCGGCACCCCCGTCCAGCCGCCGATCGCGCTCCAGCCTTCGACGCAGTCATGGCGCGTGATCTGGGTGCGTGCGGGCAGTTTGCGCAAGTCTTCGAGACTGTAGCTCGAGGGCTGCTCGACCAGACCGTCGATCCGCAGACGCCAATCCACAAAGCCGCCGGCCAACAATTCCTGATATTCCGGATCCCGCGGCAGCGAGGTGCCGTTCGCCCGGAAAGTCGGCGACAGATCCTTCTCGGCATACTCGGGCGCCAAGCTTTGGCCGCCGAGCAGCAGCCGCTGACCGCGCATCGTCAAGGACTCCGCACGATCCAAGGCCCCGCGAAACGACGGTGAGCGGCCGAGGCCGTCGCAGCCGGCGACCGACAGAGCACCGAAACTCAATGCCGTGTTGACCACGAATCGTCGGCGTGAGAGCAGGATGCGGCTCATGGCCTAGGCATCCACTTCAATCCGGTATCGCCCGGTGATCATCGACCGCAGCTCGTTCCAGACACCGACCGCGAGCAGTGCCCCCAGGTGCACGACCACGAACAACACGAGCAGATTGGCCGCAATGAAATGCAGCGACCGGGCCGATTGCCGTCCGCCGAACAAATCGAGCAGCCACGGAGCCGCGGCATCCATGCCCGGCGACATCGTGAGGCCGGTGAGCACCGCAAGCGGAGCCACGATGAGTACCACGCCGGCATAGGCGATTTTCTGCAGGGAATTGTAATGGCGCGCGGCCTCGCCGCGCGGAAACTGCAATTTGAGGTGATGCCAGATTTCGGTTGCCAGACGCCGCGGACTGAGCTCGGCCCAGTGCGGAACGAGGTCCCTCCACAAATGGCGGGTCACGAGCCCGCTGATCAGATACACGAGCCCGTTCACGACCAAAATCCAGGCGAAGAAAAAATGCCAGCGACGACCAGTCGCGAGATCGCGATAGCTCGGCAGCGTCACCCAGCCCGGAAACGCGGTAGCCGAGCCCTGCGTCGCCACGTGAAACCAGGATTGAGTCCGCGAATACCCCTGCTCTCCCCAGTAGAGCGCCGGGTGGGCATTTAGGATCTGCAGCCCGCTCATCAGCAGCACGATCATCGCGACGACGTTGATCCAATGCGTGAGCCGCGTGACCACATTGTGGCGCGGAACGACGATGGTTCTCGTGGCGGCGATTTCGGCGTGCGGGTCATCCATGCGAAGCACACGCTACTCCGATACCGGATCCCAGCGCAAGCGGCGCCGCCGCCCGATTCGCCGACCTGCGACGACGCGGCGCGGTGATATCATCTCATTGCAATTGCGCACTCATTTGTATCAGACCCCGCTGTGACTGCCCTTGGTGATGCCTGCCTCTCGCCCCGCGGCATAGCCCGCCGCCGCATAAGGGAAGTTTGGCCCGCCTGCCGGGCAGCGCTGTTGCTGCTCGCGCTGACCGGCGGATCGGGCGGGTGCGCGGTCTACCAAACGTACGAGAAGTGCGGCCTGCACGGCTGTCCCGGCGACGAGAAAATCACGGCCGACATACGGCTGCAATTCAGTCGACAGCGGTTTCTCGAACCCAACGCGATCCGGGTGCAGACCCTCGATCGTGTGGTGTTTCTCGACGGCGTCGTGAGTTCGGGCCTCGAGATCGACGCCGCCGAAACGATCGCACGCGGCGTACCCGGCGTCGAGCGCGTCGTGAACTCGATCGTGGTGTCCACGGCACGGTGAGCCAGGTTCGACGCCTGTCGCCTTCCGGTATCGATGCGGCACGCCCGACCTACCGAGCTTCACACGCACCGATGCGGCCTAGTCGGTCTTGATCGGCACGATGCCGCCGTCCGACTTCTGCCCGAGCCGGATGGGCCGCGGCGGTCCGCTCGGTGGAATGGTCGCCTCGACCCATAATTCTTCGCCGGCCGGCCGCCGCGAGGGGTCGACCGCCTGTTCCGAAATGAAAAACGCGAGCGGCTCGATCAATACCCAGCACGGCCGACCTGCGCAGTTGGCCGGTCGAACCCCATGACGGCCATTCTCGTCGGGCACTGCGACCAGTTGATCGTCGCGCACCGTCAGCCGCACGCGTTGATTGGCGGTCCTGGGAGCGCCGGGCGGCGCGGAGTCGAGCTGCACGGCGGCCGATAGCTGCACGTAGCGACCGCGAATCGGCAGATTCGGATCGACCGGGCGCGTCTCGATCCAAACGTGCGGATAGTGCTCACGATCGAACCAGTATTTGCCGCCGACGCCGGCGACGATCAGGACTTGTGCCGCGGCCACCAGCAATCCGGCGTGGATCGGTTTCATAGCGCGCGATCGGCGATCGCCGCGATCAGTCGGCGGCGCATGCGCTCGATCAACCAACCGCCCCCGAGAAACAGCAGTCCCACGCCGATCAGTCCCAAGGAGCGTCCGAGCTTGTCGAATATCGCGGAAAAATAGAACCCGCAGAGCGTGAGGGTAAATCCGATCACGCCGACATTGACGCAGTCGCGCCGGCGTCCGGCAATTCCCCAGGCAACGACGCCGATTGCGCCGAGCGCATAAAGTCCGTACAAGAGCAATTCTCCCTGGCTGTCGTGCCAATCGGTTCGTGCGACGAGCAATGCCCAGATGAGCGCCGCGACGAGATACAGCGCCCGCTTGCCGCTCACCATCAACGCCAGCCCGAACGGAAGCGCGAGCGCAATCGCCCACCCTAAGTAGTCCCATCGGTCGGCACCACCCGGCGTTGCAACCGCCACGTAGCGCGGCTCGGCCCCGATCGCGCCGAGCAGAATGCACCCCGGAATGAGGGTAGCGACGCCCAGCCGGGCAAGCGCCCTGCGCCAAGCGACATCTTGATCTCGCCAGGTCGCGCCCAGATACGTGAAAATGAGCAGCACCGTGCCGATCGCCGGAATCCGTTCGGCCTGCCAGGACTGCGGCGGCGGCAAGGCATCGATCCATTCGCCCCACAACCAACCCGGCACCAACACCGCGACCAGGAGAACATGCGGCCAATCGCGCAGCAAGTACCAGCCACAAATCGCACCGAGTGCCCAGAGCATCAGCGCGCCGGGCCAATGTTCCGCCAAATTGAAGATCTGGCCACACAGAAAAATTCCGCCGCCCATGGCGGCCGTACCCGTCGCGTGCAAGGCGGTTGCGAGCTGCGGCATGCTCGCCGCGCTTAGCGCGCCGCCGACATGAAAGCTTGCTACCGCCGCCAACACCAGCGCGAAGCGCTGGGCGGGGCTGAGATCCGCCCAATGAGCGGACACGAACAAAAATACGCCGGCAATCAGCAACAGCGCGCCAAGACCGAAAGCGATCGAGGCAAATCGGCTGTGCGCGCCGGGCGCCTCATGTTCGAGTTCGAAGCGACGAATTCGCTCAGCGGTGCCGGAATCAATGAGGCCCGCATCGAGCCAGCGCCGCAATAGCTTGTCCGGTGCCGCGCTCACGCGATTGCTCGCTTGGAATGGTCGATCTTCATATCGGCAGCGCCAGTATACGGGTAAACAAACACCGGCAGCGCATCAGGTGGCGCGACGATCTCTCGTCACGATCCACTCGTGCGCCGGATCGTTGTGAATGCGCCAGGTGCGTTTCTCACCCGCCATCACATTGAGGTAGTAGTTGTCGTAGCCGTACGGCACCACGACCGGGTGGTATCCGCGCGGCACCATCACGAGATCGTGATTCTCGACGGTCATCGTCTCGTCGAGATCACGGGTCTCGGTGTACACCCGCTGGAACGCGAAACCCTGAGGCGGGTCGAACCGGTGATAGTAAATCTCCTCGAGCGCACTCTCCGCCGGCAGGTTGTCGCGGTCGTGCTTGTGCGGCGGGTAGCTCGATGCGTGACCGCCGGGGGTCAACACTTCCACCACGAGCAGATGCTCGGCGGCCTCGGCCTCCGGAAGAATGTCGCAGACGTAGCGCGTGTTGGCGGCGACGCCGCGCGTCGAGCGCTTCATTTGCGTGGGTTCGATCAGCCGAGCGGGATGCCTCCCCACGGCGGGCGCGCTCGCAACACCGACCTCGGCGTCCCGCTCCGCACGAATGGTCGCGTCGTGCGCCGGCGGCAAATAGAGCGCGTAGGGCGCGGCATCCGCAAACACCGAATCGCGCTCGCCGATGTGAGCCCACACTTGAGCGCCGGCTTCGATCGTAACGGTCCCCGACAACACGACGATGCAGACCTCGCGCCCTGCTTCGTGCACGCGAATGCTTTCGGCCGAGCGCATCCGATGTGCCGTGAAGCCGACATATTGCCATCGGGCGCTCTGCGGCGTCACCCGCACGATGAGCTCTCCTTCTCGCGATGCCTTGACGAGCTGGCTCATGCGGCCGCCACGTTGTTGCGGTCGACGAGCGCACGCAGCGTCGCGTAACCCTTCTCCGCGTAGGCGTAGCTCGGCGCGATCGCCGGATCCTGCTCCGCTTCCACGACGAGCCAGCCGCGATAAGCGTGGCGCGCGAGGTGCGCGAGGATCGCCGGAAAATTCACCGCTCCGTCGCCGGGCACCGTGAATACGCCGTTGATCACGGCGTCCAAAAAGCTCCAGTCGCGGTTGCGCGCGAGCCTCGCGATCTCGGGCCGCCAATCCTTGCAATGCACATGGCAGATGCGCCCGATGTGCCGATCGAGCGTCGCGAGGGGATCGCCTCCGGCGAAACTGATGTGGCCGGTATCCAGCAGCAGCCCCACCGCGTCGCCCGTCAGACTCATGAGGCGATCGAGGTCTGCGGGCATCTCGACGTAGGCACCCATGTGGTGATGGTAGGCAAGTCGGACTCCACGCGACAACGTGAACTCGGCGAACGCGTCGAGCCGTGTGGCGTACTCGCGCCAGCGGCCATCGGAATAGAAGCGCGGCCGCTCATAGAGCGGCCGCGGCAAGCCCTGGATCGAATCCGCGACTTCACCGTACACGAGAACTTCGGCTCCGTTCTTCGCGAGCAGATCGAGATGGGGACCTGCGGCCTCGATCTCCTGCTCCACGCCGCGTTGCGCGAGGCGCCCCGAATACCAGCCGGAAACGAGCGCGAGGTTATACTCGGCGAGCAGCACCTTCAAGGCCTGCGGCTCCCGCGGAAACTTGTTGCCGAGTTCGAAACCCTCATAGCCGATGCGCTTGCCCTCGCCGAGCGCCGTGCTCAAGGGCGTCTCGCCGCCGAGCGACGGCAGATCGTCGTTCATCCAGCTCAGCGGATTGACACCGATCCTCACCTCGAAGCTGCCCATCGCCTAATCCTTTGAGCGCGCGGTGCGCGCTTGGAGTTGCTGCTCATAGCGCACGCGCGCCGCGCGAACCGCCTCGCGCGACGAGACTTCCGGCACCGCGACCTCCCACCAACAGCCGCCTTCTTGGGTCGGTCGCGCAGGATCTGTCTCGATGCTGATCAGGTAGCAGTTGGCCGAGGCGCGCGCGCGCCGCAGCGCGTCCTCGAGTTCCGCGAGCGTCTCGACGCGCTCGGCGAGCGCTCCGAGTGCGCGCGCATGCATTGCGAAATCGATCGCGGGCGCGCCCTCCGGTCCCATCCGGCAATCCTTGAAGAGATTGTTGAAAGACTCGCCGCCGCAGGCTTGCTGGAGGCGATCGATGCAACCAAACCCTCGATTGTCGAGCAGCACGACGATCAGCTTGACGCCGAGCATCACCGCCGTCGCCAGCTCGCTGTTCATCATCAGATAGCTGCCGTCGCCGACCAACACGATGACCTCGCTCTGCGGCCTCGCGAGCTTGACGCCGAGCCCGCCAGCGATCTCATAACCCATGCACGAGTAGCCATACTCGACGTGGTAGCCCCCCGGCGTGCTGGTGCGCCAGAATTTCTGCAAGTCCGCGGGCAGAGTCCCCGCGGCGCAGACGACGATGTCGTTGGATGCGGATTGCGGGCTAGATCGCTGCACCGCACCGATCACCTCGAATTCCCGCGGCAGGGTACGCGGCGCCGGTTGCGGCTGCGGCTGCGGCTGCGGCCCCAGCGTGACGCGCTCCACGGTCGAACGCCAGCGATCTGCAAGCGCATGGGCGCGCGTGGTCCAAGCGGGCGGTGCACTCCACCTCCCGAGTTCCGCGCTCAAGGCGTCGAGCGCGAGCCCCGCATCCGCGTTGACCGCCACAGCGCCGTGCTTGAGTGCGTCAAACCAATTCGCGTTGACGCCCACTAGTCGCGCCGCGCTGAACAGCGTGTTTGACCCGGTCGTGAAGTCCTGGAGCCGCGTACCAACCGCGATCACGCAATCGGCATCGGCTGCGAGCTCGTTGGCCGCCTCTGATCCGGTGACGCCGATCCCGCCGGTATTCAGCGCGTGATTCCATGGCAACGCACCCTTGCCCGCCTGGGTTTCGGCGACGGGAATGCCGTGACGCTCGGCGAAACCGCGCAGGCGCGATGTCGCGAGGCTGTAGAGCACGCCGCCGCCCGCAATCAGCAGCGGCTTCGTCGATTTCCGCAGCACCGCTGCCGCGCCGGCGATCTCCTCGGCGAGCGGCGCCGGCGCATGGAACGGCACGACGCAATCGCTGAAAAACGCGGCCGGATAGTCGTACGCCATCGTCTGTACGTCCTGCGGCAGCGCAAGCGTGACCGGCCCGCACAGCGCCGCATCGGTCAATACGTGCAGCGCGCGCGGCAAGGCACTCAGCAATTGCGCCGGGTGCACGATGCGATCGAAGTAGCGCGAGACCGCCTTCAACGCATCGTTGGCCGAAGCGCCGCCATCGGCGAAGTCCTCGAGCTGCTGCAATACCGGGTCCGGGGCGCGCGACACGAATACATCGCCCGGCAGCAACAAGACGGGCAGGCGGTTGACGTGTGCGAGCGCCGCGGCGGTCACGAGATTGGTAGCGCCGGGTCCAATCGACGTGGTCACGGCCATCATGCGGCGCCTCATGTGCGCCTTCGCGTAGCCGATCGCCGCATGCGCCATCGCCTGCTCATTATGTGCGCGGTAAACGGGCAGGACCTCTCGTTGCTCATACAGCGCCTCGCCGATCCCGGCGACGTTGCCGTGCCCGAAGATCGCGAAGACGCCACCGAACAGCCGCTCTCCCGACGCAGTGCGCTGCGCAGCGAGGAATCGCACGAGCGCCTGGGCGGTCGTCAAGCGCAGCGTGCCGCTCACGAGTGCCGCCCCTCGCGCACTCCGCGCGCCGCGCCGTCCGCACGAACCGCATCCCAAGCATCGATGAGCGCCTCGAAGCTCCGCCGGACGCGCGCGATCAATTCGCGGTTGTCGATCGATCCTGCGAACCACGCGCGACTCGGTTCGTCGAAAATCGTCCTGCCGACCGTGAAGCCGCGGCAGCATGTCGACTCGCGCGCCGCTCGGAATGCCTCGCCGAGCTGCTCGAGGCTTGCGGATTTCCCGAGCAACACGACGCCCCGGCAGGCCGAGTCCCGTTCGCCGATCAGCGCATCGACGGCCCGCCATTGTGCCGCTGTCATCGGTTCGAGCTTCCACCATTCGGGGTAGATGCCAAGGTTATAGAGCCGTTTCAGTGATCGCAACACGGTATCGGCGGCGACCGCGGGGCCGTCGTCCGGTACGATCACTTCGAGCAGCAGCTCGTGGCCGCTCGCTTGGACCGCATCGTAGAGTGCGCGCAGCTGCGCTTCTTGTTCGAGCCGCAGCTCGTGCGGATGGTCGGGATGGTATCGGACCAGGCACTTGGCGACATGCTCACGCGGCCAGCCGAGCAGCGTCGTTCCGATCGAGCGGCCGCGCTCGAAAATGAGCGGCATCGACCCCGGCAATTCGACGGGGCGACCGATCCACCAGCCGCGCCCGCTCGCCGCGTTCAATGCGTCCTGACCATAGCGGTCGTCGATGATGGCGCCCACCCGCCCCTGTAATCCGCGCTCGCTCTCGGTCTGTGCGACCGCCTCGACGAACAGCGTTTTCAGTTGGGCGATGCGCGCTTCATCCGCGCCGGCTCGCTGCGCGAGCTCAAAGAGATGCCTGCGATGATCGAACGCAAAGCCGAACACCCGGTCCCAGCGCTTGCGCGCCGGGGTCACCCGGTGCAGGCGCGCCAGCGTCGCGTCGCGATCGGGCCGGCGCATGCGCTGCGGATCGGCGGCCGCGGCCTCGACAAAGAACCTCAGTTCGGACTGCGTCGGCATTGCCGGGGCGCAGCCATGACGCGAGACCACCAGCGCTCCGCAGGCGTTCGCGATTCGCGCGCACTGAGTGATCGGCTCGTCGCGGAGCCAGCCGCAGAGAAAGCCGGATGCAAATGCATCGCCCGCGCCCAGCACGTTGAGGACCTCTACTTCGATGCCGTGGTGGATCGGCGCGTCGTCGAGCGATAGCGGCACGCGTCCTTCGATGACAGAGCAGCCGATCGGCCCGCGTTTGACGACCAGCGTGGCGCCGGTCACGCCGCGAACGGCGGCGAGCGCATCGATGAGCAGGTCTCTACCGCCCGCGATCCGAAACTCCTCTTCTGTTCCGAACACCAAATCGATGAGCGGCAGGATGCTTTGCAAATGCGCGGTCACGCCCGCATCGGCGACGAAGCGCGTCGCGCCATCGGCTTTGGCGGCGAGCCCCCAGAGCACGGGCCGATAGTCGATGTCGAGCACGGTGCGCACGCGGTTGCTTCGCGCGAGTCTCAGCGCGCGGCGGCTCGCACGGTCGACACGTTCGGTTGAAAAATGCGTACCGGTGATCAGCAGCGATTTCGAGGACGCGATGAACGCCTCGTCGACGTCGTGTTCGTCGATCGCCATGTCAGCGCAGTCGTTGCGGTAGAACACCAGCGGAAAGGTGTCGCGATCCTCTATGCCGAGCAGCACCAAGCCCGTGAGCCGCTGCGGATCGACGCGCACCTGGCTCGTATCGCAGCCCTCGCGCTCGAGCGTCTCGAGCAGAAATCGGCCCATCGGATCATCACCGACGCGCGACAGCATCGCCGCTTTTAGGCCGAGCCGTGCACAGCCGAACGCGATGTTCGCCGAGGAACCTCCGAGATACTTCGCGAAGCTGGCAACGTCCTCGAGCCGCGCACCGATCTGCTGCGCGTAGAGATCCACTGCGAGGCGACCGAGCGATATGATGTCGCGAGTCCGAGCGGCGGCGAAGCGAGATCCGGTCGATTCCAGGTGCTGCATCGCGGATCCTAATGCAGCGAGTCCAGGAGCTGTTGCATTTCGGCGCCGCCGGCCATCATGTCGAGCACTTCGTTCTTGCTGATCTCGGCCTTCGAGAAGGTGCCGAGCGATCGGCCGCGATTGAGCAGCGTGAACGAATCCCCGATCGGATACGCGTGCTGGATGTTGTGCGTGATGAAGATCACCGAAATTCCCTTGGCACGGACTCGATGAATGAGCTTCAGCACATTGTAGCTTTGCTTGACCCCCAGGGCCGCCGTGGGTTCGTCGAGGATCAGCACTCGCGCGCCGAAATGAACCGCCCGGGCGATCGCCAGGCATTGGCGTTCCCCGCCCGACATCGTGCCGACCGGCTGATGCGCGTCGCGCACCTCGATGCCCATGCCTGCAAGTTCGCTGCATGCCGCCGAGGCGCAGGCGTCGATGTCCATGATGTCGATGAGCCCGAGCCATTTCTTTTGCGGTTCGCGGCCCAGAAAGAAGTTGCGCGCAACCGAAAGCAGCGGTACGAGCGCGAGATCCTGATAGACCGCGGCTATACCGAGATCGAGCGCAGCCTTCGGGGAGTCGAAACGAACCACCCGTCCGTCGACGAGGTACCGCCCGGCCGACGGCGCATGCACGCCGGCGAGGATCTTGATGAGCGTCGACTTGCCGGCGCCGTTGTCGCCGAGCAGGCAGTGGACCTCGCCGCGCCGCAGGCTCATCGAGACGCCGCTGAGCGCGCTGACCTTGCCGAACGCCTTGCTGACGTTGTCGAGCGCGAGGATCGCGTCGTCGGCCGCGTGTGCCGGGGTCGGGGGCTGCGCGCTCATTTAGGCCGTTCGCAGCAGGCGGCGCCGCACATAGTGGTTGAACAATACGGCGATGAGCAGCATGACGCCGAGGAATACGCGGAACCAGTCGGATGGCACGCTCGTGTAGCCGATGCCGATCTGCACGACGCCGAAAATCAGCGCGCCGAAACATGCGCCCAAGACCGAGCCGTAGCCGCCGGTCAACAGAGTCCCGCCGATGACGGCCGCGATAATCGCCTCGAATTCCTTCTCGAGTCCCCGATCGGCGGACGCCGAGCCGAAGTCGCAGACCTGCAGCACGGCGAACAAGCACGCACAGAACGCGCTGAACACGAACAGCGAGATCTTTACGCGCCGCACCGGCACGCCGACCTGATTGGCCGCCGGCGCGTCTCCACCGGCCGCGAAGATCCAGTTGCCGAAGCGCGTCTTGGCGAGGACGAAAGCGCCTGCGGCCGCCAGCGCGAACCACCAGAGAATCACTTTGGGAACGCCGGGCACCAGCGGCTGGCCGTCGTCGAGCGTCCGCAACAGCCCGATCTGCGCGAACCACGTGAACAGGCGGTGGAAGGCGACCCCCTGGAACAGTGCGCCGGCCAACCAGTCTCTCGCGATGATGTCACCGAGACCGGAGACGATCGTCCGATCGGCGAACAGGATCGAGAGCGCGAGGGTGAGTCCGCGCAGGATAAATAGCGAAGCCAAAGTCACGATGAAGGATGGCAGGCGCGTACGCATCACGAGATAGCCGTTGGCGGCGCCGAGCGCCATTGAGCCTACGAAGGCGAACCCGATCGCGACCGAGACCGGCCAATGAAGATAGACCGTCGGAATCGCGACCATCATGCCGGCGAAGCCGATCATCGACCCGATCGACAAATCGAACTCGCCGGCAATCATCAACAGGCAGGCGCCGATCGCAACCAGTCCGAGGTACGCCGACACCTGCGACCAGTTCATGATGCCGTCGAGATTGAACATTCCCGATCCACCCGCGGCAACTCCAAAAATCGCGAAGACCAGCGCGGTACCGGCAATCGCCGCGAATTCAGGCCGATTCAACAGGCGACGCAGTCCGAGGCCGCGGCCGGCGGCCCGGTCGGTGGGTGTCGAGCCGGGCCCCACGGGCTGCGGCGCCGAGGCCGGGCCGTCGCGCGCTTCAGCGGTATTGACCGGCATAGCGAAGCACCTTGGCGACGTTCTCTTTCGTGATGAAGCCGGGACCCGAGCCGATATCGCGAGGACCATAGTTTGGGACGAGCCCATAGGTCGTGAGCCGGCGCTGGAAGTTCGGATTCGCCTCGAGGATTTCGCGGATCCTGGCCGGATCGCTCGTGTGATGAGATCTCGAAATCGCGAGCACGGCGACCGGAATATACCCCTGCAAATACGGCTGCTGATCGATCGCGAATTGGATCGTACCGTCCTCGATCGGCTTGGCGAATTCTTCGGAGAAATCGAAAGTCGCGAACCAGATTTTGCCGGCGAGGCCCGATTGCCGCAGGGATTTCAGCGTCGGCGACGCGGATAGAGGACCGAGCGCGAGCACCGCCTGGGTGCCCGGGTGATTGCGCAGATAGGCGCCGACCTTCGCCTGGACCGTGGTCGGATCCTGGCCCGCATCGAGCGTCGCGCTCTTGAAATCGACGCCGATCGCGTCGGCGAAGCCGCGACAGCGCTCGAATGAAACCGGATTGGTCGCGTAGTTGTTGACGCACAGGAAGGATTTGATGCCCGCCGCCCTGGCCCTCTCCCCCGCCATCCGGCCGGCGCGGTATTCCGGCTGTCCCACATGCATGATCGCGCCGAGCTCCGCGCTCTGCTGCTCCGTGCCCGAGTTGATCGTGACGAGCGGAATGTGCTTTGCGGTAACCCGTGCGATCGCGCTCTTGAGCACGTCGTAGTCCGCGATCGTGACGATCACGCCGTCGTAGTTGCGTGCCGCCGCCTGCTCGATCAGACGCGCCATGTCGGCGATGTCGCCGGTCGATGGATTGCGGTAGTCGGTTTCGACGTTGAAATCCTCGTCGGCCTGCTTGATCGCGTTCTTGATCGTATTCCACCAAGGATCCGAATCCGGCGCGTGACTGATCAGCACGAAATGCGCCTCGGGAGCCGCGCGCGCCGCCGGCAAACAGATTGCGGCCGCGACGCAAATCACCGCGAATGCGACACCCAAGCGCAGCGCAACGCGGCCATCGCAGGCACCCCGGCCGCTCGTCGGCGCGAGCCGCCCTATTTGCCGTGTTGAATACCCGTTGAGCACCAGTCGCCCCCCTGCTCTCAGGCAAGATTAGGGCAAGAGTCAGGGTTCTGCAATGATTCGTTCATTCTTGCCAATTTTGGAAAATTTATTTCATTTCTGATTCTCTTCTTCTTATAATGCCGATCGACGCCACAACGAGCCGCGAGCGCCGCATGCACGAAGACCGCCAGGATACGCACGCAGCGACCGCCGCGATTCAGACGGTCGATGGTCTGATGCAACGGATCACCGACACCTACGACGAGCTGCCGCGCCAGCTGCGCAGCGTCGCGACTTACATCGAGCAGCATCGGGGCAACGTCGTGATGGACCGCACGACCGACATTGCAAGTGCCTGCGGCGTACATCCCTCCGCGGTCGTGCGATTTGCACAACGCTTCGGCTTCACCGGCTTCTCGGATCTGCAAACCATGTTCCGCCGGGCCTACACCGGAAACGACCGTTCGCCGCAGAATTATCAGCAGCGCATCCGCAAGCTCATCGACGCCAAGACCGGCAAGTTGTCGGGAGGATCGGTGGCTCGCGAATTCATCGCGGCGAGCCGCAACGGGCTCGCGGAACTCGAGTCGAGTCTCGACGACCTGCAGTTCGAAGCGGCCGTGAAGCTGCTCGAGCAGGCCGACAATATCTATGTGATCGGCGTGCGGCGCTCGTTTGCGGTCGCGAGCTACATCGTCTATGCGATGCAACACACCGCCAAGCGTGTGCATCTGATCTCGGGCTTGGGCGGCATGTATCGCGAGCAGATTCGCAGCGTCGCGAAGGGCGACGTCGTGGTCGCGATCAGCTTTGCGCCCTACGGGAAGGAAACGCTGTACTGCCTACGGGCGGCGCAGCGCCATGGCGCGAAGACGCTGGTCGTCACCGACGGCCAGCTTTCGCCGCTCGCGCGCCACGCGAGTGTGCGCTTGTTCGTGAAGGAAGGCGGCGCGTTTGCGTTCCGTTCGCTCACGAGCACCATTTGCCTCTGCCAGGCGCTGTTCATCGCATTGGCATATCGGCTCCAATTGAACGTCGAGGAATCGCGGGAGACAGGCGGCTATGACGATTAACGTGGCGATGTTCGGTGCCGGACGGATCGGCAAGATTCACGCGGCGAACCTCGCAAACCTTCCCGGCGTGCGGCTCAAGTACGTCGTGGACGTCGACGCACCGGCCGCGGCCGCACTCGCGAAGCAGCACGGCGCACTGGCGGCCGACGCGGACGGCGCCTTCGGCGACGCATCGATCGGAGCGACCGTCGTGTGCTCTAGCACCGACACGCACGCGGATCTCATTTTGAAGTCTGCGGCCGAGGGCAAGCACGTATTCTGCGAGAAGCCCGTGGATCTGGCTCTCGATCGGGCGCGCGCGTGCGTTGAGGCCGTCGCGGCCGCGGGCATCGTCTGCATGATCGGCTTCCAGCGCCGCTTTGACCCCACCTTTTCCGCGCTGCAGGCGCGCGCCGCTGCCGGCGAGATCGGCGATCCGGAAATGCTCCTGATCACGAGCCGCGATCCGGGCGCACCGCCGGCCGAATACCTGCGGCGCTCCGGCGGCATTTTCAAGGACATGCTGATCCACGACTTCGATATCTTCCGCTGGATTCTCGACGACGAGGCCGACACTCTGCACGCGACCGGAAGCGTGCTGTCGGATCCCGCGATCGCCGCTGTCGGTGACATCGATTCGACCGCCGTCACGATCCGCACCAAGCGGGGCCGGCTTTGCCAGATCAATACGGCGCGGCGCGCGGCTTATGGCTATGACCAGCGCTTCGAACTGCTCGGCAGCTCCGGGATGCTGCAGGCCGGCAACCTGCGGCCGACCCAGGTCACGGCGTACTCGAGGACCGCGGTGGCGAGCGACGTTCCAGAGCCTTTTTTCCTCGAGCGCTACCGGATCGCTTACGCGCTCGAGATCGCCCATTTCTTCTCGGCGCTCGAGCACGGCAGGCCGGTTCGCACCACGGTTGCGGATGGATTGAAGGCGCTCGAACTCGCCGAGGCCGCGACCCAGTCGTGGCGCGACGGGAAGATCGTCAAGCTCGGCGCGCCGTGAGCGGGCGCTCTTGATCAGGCGGGTCGACAAATGATCGCCACGCGGGTTGCCTTGGTCGGCTACGGTTTCGCCGGGAAAACCTTCCATGCGCCGTTGATCGAGGCAACGCCGGGCCTGGCGCTCGTCATGATCGCCTCGCGCGACGCCGCGAAGGTGCACCGCGACCTGCCGGCGGTCGAAGTGATCGCCGACCCGCTGCAGGCGGTGGCCGCCGACCGCGTCGATTTGGTGGTCGTCGCGTCACCGAATGCGACCCACGCGCGCTTGGCCCGTGCAGCGCTCGAGGCCGGCAAACACGTGGTTGTCGACAAACCGTTCACGCTCAATCTGGCCGACGCTCGCGAGTTGCAGTCGCTGGCGACGAGTCGCGCCCGATTGCTATCGGTATTTCAGAATCGGCGCTGGGACAGCGACTACCTCGGCGTGAAGCAGGCCATCGAGCAAGGATTGCTGGGCCAAGTCGCGCATTTCGAATCGCATTTCGACCGCTATCGCCCGCAGGTGCGCGAGCGCTGGCGCGAATCCGCGAGTCCCGGCGGCGGCCTGTGGTTCGATCTCGGACCGCACTTGATCGATCAGGCACTGCAACTGCTGGGTCTGCCCGACCGCGTCCAGGCGAACTTCGCGTCCATGCGCGAAGGCGCGCAGGTCAACGATTGGGCGCACGTGCTGTTGGATTATGGAGCGCGCCGCGCAGTCCTGCACGCCAGCATGCTGGTTGCGGGCGGCACGTCCCGCTTCGCGGTCCATGGAAGCAAGGGCAGCCTCGTCAAGCGGCATGCGGATCGGCAGGAAGCGCAGTTGATTGCCGGACTTCGACCCGGTGAGCCGGGTTGGGGCGAGGACCCGGATCCGCTGCTCCTCTACGATGGCAGCGGCGCAGAACCCCGTGCGCTACAGGCACCAATCGGCGACCAACGCCGATTTTACGCCGAGGTGCGCGATGCCTTGCGCGGCATCGGCGCCAATCCGGTGCCGCCGGCCCAGGCGCTCGCGGTCATGGCGGTTCTCGATGCGGCGCTCGAATCCGCGGCAACCGGAATGTCCGTGCCGCTGGCGCTGACCTCCGAGGAGCGCGCCGCCTGGCGTCGCTAATGGGACCAGCACAGCGACCCGTCCGCTGAGCGGCGGCATCATCCGCATCCCGGAACCTGGGCGGGAAGCGGCGGCGAGATGATGCCGACATTCCAGTTCCATGGAATGCCGCCTTTGGCGCGGCGCCGGCACACGAGCTGCTCATTGAGATCATATATGCCGGGCAGCAAATGCTGCCCGGGTTGCGGCACGTCGGCAAAGCGCATGTACGCTTCGCCGGCGCTGTAGGGCTGCCAGATCGGCTGTCCGGCTGCCACCGGCGCTGCGTCCTTGGCAAATGTGGTCCAATAGCCGGTCATCGATCTTGACAGCGCCGCATCCGCATCATCGGCGGGCGGCTTCGGCCACGCGGGCGGCGTACGGTCGCTGGTACCGAAAACGTAAGGTACCTCGCTCGCATGAAAGGCGTGCAGACCGGCCGCCTCGGCCGCCGGATAGCCGTGGTCAAAGAAGTAGAGATACGCGCGCATGCCCTGCGCCGTCTGCTTCTTGACGAGGCGCTGCGCGGTCCAACCGTACAGCGCATCGCGCGGCGCCATCATCACACTCTCCGCCAGATCGGTCGCCGGATAGAGCTTGAGAAAGTCGTCGGCGAGGTCCGCATAACGCTCGTGGATCAGCGCGGCGTAGGCGGACGCATCGGCGGGCGGCGGCGGCGCCAAGAAGCGCAGCGAGCGAATCTCACCACTATTGAAACCCGCGAGCAGCGGCACGCGCGCCTGCTCGCCGCGGTCGAAGACCTCGACGAGCTGCCGCGGCAATATTTGGCCGTCGATGGTCCCGAATGGTACATATCCCGCACGAGCGGCGCCATCGGTGAGGGCGGCCGCGTCCATCGCGCGCAGCGCCGCCACATCCTTCGCGCCGAGCTTGTCGGCGAGCCAAACCCCGACCGACTCGGCGGCCACGTCGCCAAACGGCGATGCACGCAGTTCAGGCGTCGAGATCATGTAGGCGCTTTGCGCGATCGCCTTCGTGAACAGCCCGCGCGCAGGCGGCGAGGTCATCAGGTACATCACGCTGAGTGCGCCCGCCGACTCTCCGGCGATCGTGACATTCGAGGCATCACCGCCGAAGGCGGCGATATTCTTCTTGACCCACCGCAGCGCCGCGATTTGATCGAGCAATCCGTAATTGCCCGAGATCTTTTGGCGCGATTCGGCGCTGAGCCCCGGATGCGCAAGATAGCCGAGCGCCCCGAGCCGGTAGTTGATCGAGACGACGAGCAGCCCGCGTTCCGCCAGAGCCGCGCCATCGTATATCGGCTCGCTGCTCGCGCCACCCACCAATGCGCCGCCGTGGATCCACACGAACACGGGCGCCTTCTTCGCCGAGGCAGGCGCCCAAATGCTCAGCGTCAGGCAATCCTCGCTCATCTGCGCCGGATCATCGGCATAGATGCTGCCGGGCCGGGAGTGGGGCTGATAACAGGCCGGACCGAATTTGCTCGCGTCGCGCTCCCCATTCCACCTCGGCAACTCCTGCGGCGGCATCCATCGCCGCGCGCCGACCGGCGCAAGCGCATAGGGCAGGCCCTTGAAAACATGCAGGTCGCCGAGGCTCTCGCCGCGCGCGATGCCCGAGGCGGCGTGAACGACGGGGTTTGTCTGCGCCATAGCCGGCTGCGCCAGATAAATTGCCGCGGACATGGCAAGGGCATGACCTAAATACTGCATTAGAGACGGACCTCATGTGGTGCCAGTCGACCCAGCGCCGGTGCCAGCGGCTGTAAAGAGTTGACCAAAAAGGTGGCGCTGATCGAGAGGCCAATCCGCGGTGCGTAGCACAGGGCGATGTCGTGCAGCCTCATTCCCCCCTCTCGCAGCCAAAAGAGCGCCGTGAACATGATACACGCCGCCCAATGTCTGCGGATGATGACGCGGCGCGGCCCTGAATCGATAGCCAATCGCCGACCGGAAATGGGAGTCCGATCTTGGGTGGTAGGCCGGAGAATACCTCGGCACCGAGGCCATTTGGCATTTGGGTACGGGGACGCACCGAAGTCAACGGCTTGCGCCGCTATTCTCGAGCCTGGTCATGTATTCCTCTGAAACGATTCGCAAGCAACGCAATGCCGATATTCACCCACCGCGACCGACCCTTGCACTTCCTTGAACGGGGGCGCGGAACTCCGTTGCTGCTCATACACGGCCTCGGCTCGAGCGGCGCCGACTGGGCGTTGCAGGTTCGCGCGCTCGAGGCACGCTTTCGTGTGATCGTTCCCGACCTGCCGGGCTGCGGGCACAGCAGCGCGCCTCGCGACGGCACCAACATCGCTGAATTCGCCGCGTCGCTGTGGGCGCTTCTCGATCGGCTCGAGATTGAACAGCCGAACATCGTCGGCTACTCGCTCGGCGGCGCGGTTGCGCTCGAAATGGCCTTGCAGCGACCAGATTGCGTTCCGCGCCTCGGCCTGATCAATAGTTTGACGAGCTATCGGCCCGATACCTTGAACAAGTGGCTCGAAGCGCGCATTCCCGGCCTGTTGATCCATTTGTTCGGCATGAAACTGCTGGGTTGGCTCTGCGCGGCGCGAATGTTTCCACATCCGTGGCAGCGCTCGCTTCGCATACGGGCCGCTGCGGTGATCGGCGCCGCTGCGCCCGCCAATTACATCGCGATCATCGCGGCATTGATGCGCTGGACCGCGACCGCGCGGCTCGCGCAGCTCAGGAGTCGCGTGCTCATCATCGCAGCAGAGCATGATTTGACGCCGCTGGCCGAAAAGCGCGATCTTGCGTTGACATTGGGTGCCGCGATCGCCGTGGTGCGGGATTCGCGTCACGGAACGCCATTCGATGCGGTGGAAGCCACGAACGCCTGCATCTTCGCACTGTTGACCGATCAGCCCCTGCCGACCGCCGATCGAATTGCCTGCGACGAGCCGCAGCCCGTGCACCCGCTCGAATTTGAAGGCAGCCTCGCCGAGCAGCATGCATCGGGCCCCTAGATTATCCGGACCCGCCTATTTCCTCACCACATCGATACTGGAGCGATCATGATGAATGCAAGAAAGATCCTATTGCTCGGCGGCAGCTGTGCAGCACTGGTCGCGGCCGTCGGAGCCTCGGTGCTTTTGACGTCGCAACCGGCTCGTGCGACAGCGCAATTCGCGACTCAAACCGGGAAGTCATGTACGGCGTGCCACACCAGTCCAGAGGGCGGCGCATCGCTGACGCCTTATGGCGAAAAATTCAAGGCGAACGGCAATAAATTGCCCCCAAGCTCGCACTAGCAGAAACGCTCAGCAGGGGTTCTGCGAAGTGCCGGCAGCACCGGGCAGTGGTTGGCGGAGAAATACCCACCGCCTCGAGTGGCGCGCCGCCCTTGCACGCCTGCTAAGTACGGTAGCCACCCGACGCGCTGTCCGATTCCTGCTTCAATTGGTAGCTATGCAGACGCAGGGCATCAATCGAATCGCACGCTTGGCCGCCGGAGGGTTGTACGGGATCGGCCTGCTGAGCAATTCAATCGCAGGCACGATTCCAGGCCGGACGGCCCCCGTCTCGTCCGCCTTGAATTCCGCCACGGTCGCAAAAGCGCTTCAAATCCCGTCAACTCTGAATTTACCGACGCCGTTGGATCTGCGGGCGCCGCATGAACTGTTTGCGCCGAGCATGCATGTCGGACCCGGTGCGTTCGGGTTGAATGGATTTTCCGGGCTCCAGCGGCCGTCGCATGGCTCGGTGGACTCCAGCACGGATGATCGCGGCGCGCGCTTGGGTCTCCGCATCGACACGGCGAATTTTCGGGTAGCGACTCCAGTTGAAAAATTCGTGGCCCGCGTACGCAAGGAGGGACTGCCGATTGCCCGGCTTTGGCAGTCCGAGTCAGCCCTGGTCAGCATCGGCTTGAATCAGCGCGGCAAGCCGGGAGTGTGGTTCACGAAGAGGATCCACTAGCGCCTGCGCGATGTGTGCGCAGCCGCACCGACCGCCACCATCCGGTAGCGCAGTGTCCACCCGGCAGCAGGGTTGATTTCGAATGCTGCGGTGGACATCAATAATTTCGCAGTGAGGAGAGACATCGTGGATCTGTTAATCGTCATTATCGTGTTGCTGCTGCTGTTTGGCGGAGGCGGCGGTCTTTATTGGGGCATGGGGATGGGCTGGGGCATCGGCCCGATCGGTCTCATTCTGGCCGTGCTGGTTGTTGCGTTCATGTTGTACGGTTATCGCGGCAGGCGCCTCTAGGTTCGGGTCGGCAATTCCGGGTCCCTCGCACGGTAGCGCGCGCCGATGCCGCCGAGATCACCGATTCGGCACTGGTCGCGATGCGATGCGACATGCACTAGATCGGCAATCGAGAATGATCTGTGCTCCACCGAACAGATGCTTGAGGACCATTTCGACATGCTGCGTGGGCCGGCTCATCTAACCGGCGAGCCAAACACAGAGGGCCTCCATGCCGCGCGTGCCGCCCTGGGACAGCGACGATCTACTGCGCGAGGAACTGTTCAGCGTCGAGCGCCTAGAACAGCATGCGGCGAACCTGGCTGCGCTCCAGCCGGTCACCGATAAACCACGGAGACGTCCCGCGCTGAGTGCGCGCCTGCAGGACAATTCCACGGAATTGCTGATGCATTACCGTGCGATTGCGCTTGCCGTACGCGACGGACGCAGCATTACGCCCGCCGCCGAATGGCTGCTCGACAATTATCACATCATCGACGAGCAAATCCGCGACATCAAAGAGGATTTGCCGCCGGGATACTATCGCCAATTGCCGAAGCTCGCGAGCGGCCCCCTCGCCGGCTACCCACGTATCCTCGGCATCGCATGGGAATTCGTTGCGCATACGGATAGCCATTTTGACGCGGAGACGCTGCGCCGCTTCGTGCGCGCCTACCAACAAGCCCAGCCCCTGACGATCGGCGAGAACTGGGGCGTCGCGATCACGCTTCGCATCGTGCTCGTCGAAAACCTTCGCCGTGCCGCCGCGCGTATCGCGAGTGGCCGCGCAGAACGACAGGATGCAGATCGTTTGGCCGATTTGATACTCGGCATCAACGGGCCGCCTCAGCCGCTGGCGCTGCACGATACCTTTGGTAACGACCAGCGTTTCTCGCCGGCATTCGTCGTGCAACTCGTGCAGCGCCTCCGCGACCAGGATCCCGACGTGACTCCCGCGCTCGCGTTGCTCAATCGCCGGCTCGAATCCCAAGGCACGAGCACCGAAGCGATCGTGCAGCAGGAACATCATCGGCAAGGCGGATCGAATGTAACGGTACGCAACATCATCACCAGCATGCGGCTGATCGCCGACACCGACTGGTCGGAGTTCTTCGAGAGCGTCAGCCCGGTCGACGAGATCCTGCGCGTCGAAGGGCGCTTCGCATCGATGGATTTCGCGACCCGCAACCTGTACCGCAGCGCCATCGAGGAGCTCGCCCGGGGCTCGGACTTCAACGAGATCGATATCGCGCACGCCGCCATTGCGGCGGCTCGAAAGGGCGCAGGCTACTCGGAGCGCCGCGGCGACCCGGGGTATCACCTGATCGCCGGCGGCCGGCTCGCATTCGAAGACTCGATCCGCTATCGCTCGCCGCTATCCTGGCGCCCGCGTCGCCTCATGATGCGCCTCGGCGCGAGTTCTTACATCGGCGCAATCACGGTAGGCGCGCTCGCAATCCTTGCGCTGGCACTATATGCAATCAGTCCCGCCGCCGGACCCCATTATAAGCTCCTGATCTTCGGAATACTCGGGCTCATTCCGGCCGTAGACGCGGCGGTCGCGTTCGTCAACCTGGCGGTCGCGCGTGGAATCGGCGCCACGATACTGCCGGGCCTTGCGCTACGCGATGGTGTGCCCGCGGAGCTACGCACGCTCGTGGCCGTTCCCACGCTGCTCACGACCGTCGCGAGTATCGATGCGCAGATCGAGCGTCTCGAAATTCACCACTTGGCCTCCGCGCAGGCTGAATTGTACTTTGCGTTGCTTTCGGATTGGACCGACGCAGATTCCGAATCAGTGCCGGCGGACACCGCACTCTTGCAAGCGGCGGAACGCGGGATCGAGCGGCTGAATGCGCGATACCCAAGCGGTCCAGCCGGAGACCGCTTCCTGTTGCTTCATCGACGGCGCAGCTGGTGCGAGGTTCAACAATGCTGGATGGGTTGGGAGCGAAAGCGCGGGAAACTGCACGAGCTCAACCGATTGTTGCGCGGCGCGACCGATACCAGTTTTCAAGGGCCTGTCGGCGTTACGCGGACCGTGCCCGCCGGCGTGCGCTTCGTCATTACACTGGACGCCGATACCCGGCTACCACGGGGCACGACGCGACGGCTCATTGGCAAGCTCGCACATCCGCTCAACCGGCCACGATTTGACGCCGGCGTCGGGCGCATCGTCGAGGGTTACGCCGTTTTGCAGCCGCGAGTCTCGCCCTCCCTGCCGATCGGCACCGAGGGATCGCTCTATCAGCGCGTCGTCTCGAGCGCCTCCGGGCTCGACCCCTACGCCGCCGCGGTATCCGATGTGTATCAGGATCTGTTCGGCGAGGGCTCGTATACCGGCAAAGGGATCTATGACATCGACGCCTTCGAGGCGGCGCTCCATGGCCGGACCAAGGACGGTACCCTGCTGAGCCACGATCTGTTCGAAGGCATATTCGCGCGCGCCGGCCTTGCATCGGACGTCGAGGTCGTCGAGGAATTTCCCGCACGCTACGACGTTGCCGCAGCCCGTCAGCATCGCTGGGCACGCGGGGACTGGCAGCTGCTGCCATGGCTGTTCGGGCGCCGCCACGCCGGCGGCGCAAGGCCGAGTCGCGACGCGCTGCCGCTGGTTGGCCGCTGGAAAATTGCAGACAATCTGCGCCGAACAGTGTCTGCGCCGGCGAGTTACGCGGCGCTGTTCCTCGGCTGGACCTTGCCGGCGCACGCTGCCCTGCTTTGGACCGGATTCATCCTTGCGACTAATGCGGTTCCGACCCTGATGCCGGTCGCCGCGCAGCTCATGCCCCGGCGCGCCGGGATCTCGTTGCGCAGCCATCTGCGCGCGCTGAGCATGGATCTGTGGCTGTCATTGCGGCAGATCGCGTTTCAAATCGTGCTGTTGCCGCATCAGGCGGCGCTGATGACCGACGCCATCACACGGACACTGTACCGGCTGCTCGTCAGTCATCGAAACCTCCTCGAATGGGTCACCGCCGCCCAATCGACGGACACCGATCGGCTCGACCCCTCGGCGGCCTATCGAAGGATGAGCGGCGCCATCGCGCTCACCATCGGTTCCGTGCTGCTGGTTGCCGTAACATCCCACGCCGATTGGTGGCTCGCGACACCGTTCGTGGCGATCTGGCTCGCCTGCCCAGTATTTGCGGTGTGGATCAGCCGAATACCGCCCGATGCAAGCCGGCTTTCCTTGAGTGCGGCGGATGCCGATGAGCTGCGCTGTGTCGCGAGACGCACGTGGCGTTACTTCGAGACCTTCGTCACGGCGGATAACCACATGCTGCCGCCCGATAATTTTCAAGAAGATCCGCGCCCGGTCATCGCCAATCGAACCTCACCGACGAATATCGGCCTCTATCTGTTGGCCACCGTCGGCGCACGCGATTTCGGCTGGATCGGCACGATCGAGGCAGCGGAACGTCTGGAGGCAACGCTCGACACCATTGGGAGCCTCGAACGCTGCCGCGGTCACCTCTACAATTGGTACGACACGCACGATCTGCGCCCGCTGGATCCGCATTACGTCTCCTCCGTCGACAGCGGCAATCTCGCCGCACATCTGATCACGCTCGCCAATGCGCTGCGCGACTGGAATCTGACCGCGCTTCGGCCGTCGCCTGCAATCGCGGGTGTGTTCGACGCCCTGCGTCTCGCGCGGCAAAGTTTCGCGGTCCTGACTGCACCCGATGACGCGGTGCGGAGCGCGCTCGACGCGCAGCTTGACGCGCTTCGAACGACTTTGGAACAGGCGGAAGTCAACGCCCATGACCCGACGCCGCAGTTGCGCGCCGCGAGCTTGCAACTGGCCGCGCTGATCGAAACTCAAGGCGAACGCATCGACACCCTGGCTACCGCCGCTGGAGAATCCATTCTCGATTGGCTGCACGCCGCCGCGCGCAGCCTCGATGCGCTTCAATCCGAATCGGCACGCACACCCGAGGCGTGGATCGCGCTCGAGAAACGCTTGAGCGCACTGGCATCGACAGCGCTCGCAATGGCGAATGGAATGGATTTCGGCTTTCTTCTCGATCCGCAGCGCCGGCTGCTTTCCATTGGCTATCGCGTCGCGGAGGGTACGCTCGATCCAAGTTGCTACGACCTACTGGCGTCCGAGGCGCGCCTCGCGAGCTTTTTTGCGATCGCAAAGGACGACGTGCCGAGCCGTCACTGGTTCAGGCTCGGCCGGCCGGTCACCGGCGTCGGCTGCGGCGCGGCACTCCTGTCGTGGTCGGGCTCGATGTTCGAGTACCTCATGCCGTCGCTGGTCATGCGGGCGCCGCGCGGCAGCCTGCTCGACGAGACCAGCATCCTGATCGTGCGCCGACAGATGAGTCATGCGGCCGCCCACGGTGTTCCCTGGGGCATCTCGGAATCGGCGTACAACGCCCGGGACGTGGATCTGACCTACCAGTACTCGAATTTCGGCGTCCCCGGGCTCGGCCTCAAGCGCGGTCTCAGCGCGAACCTTGTCATTGCCCCATACGCCACCGCATTGGCCGCAATGGTGCGGCCCAAGGATGCGGCCGCCAATCTGCGGCGCCTCGCGTCGCTGCACGCGCTTGGCCGCTATGGGTATTACGAGGCGATCGACTTCACGCCCTCGCGGCTGCCGGAGGGCGAGGACTGCGTGATCGTGCGGGCCTACATGGCGCACCATCAGGGCATGACGATCCTCGCGATCGGCAACGTGCTCATGGATGGAATCATGCGCACCAGATTTCACCGTGAACCGTGCATCCAGGCCACCGAACTGCTGCTGCAGGAGCGTACGCCGCGCGACGTTTCGATCGCCCACCCGCGCGCCGAGGAGGTGCGAACGGCTCCGCCGGCCGACAGCAACTGGCTGCCGATCGGCAGGCACCTCAGCAGTCCGCACGACGCGACGCCGCAGACCAAACTGCTCTCGAATGGCCGCTATGCGGTAATGCTCACGGCATCGGGGTCGGGGTACAGCCGCTGGCGCGGTCTTGCCGTGACCCGCTGGCGAGAGGACGCGACGCGTGACGATACCGGCAGCTACTTTTTCCTGCGGGATGCCGACAGCGGGCGGGTATGGTCGCCGGGTTACCAACCGAGCAGCGCCGAGCCCGACAGATATGAAGTGTCCTTTGCCGAGGACCGCGCCGAATTCGTGCGCCACGACACGAAAATCACGACCACCCTCACGATCGTGGTATCTCCGGAAGATGACGCGGAAGTCCGCCAACTCGCAATTACTAATCACGGCAGTCGCGCGCGCATGATCGAGGTCACCTCCTATCTGGAACTCGCGCTGGCGCCGCCGGCGGCAGACGCCGCGCATCCCGCGTTTTCGAAATTGTTCGTGCAAACCGAATATGTGGCGGCGCTCGGTGCGCTGATCGCCACCCGTCGGCAGCGCCAACCCGAGGAAACCCCCGTCTGGGCCGCACATCAATCCCTGGTCGAGGGCATGGCGAGCGCCGAGCCTGAGTACGAGACCGATCGCGCGCGCTTCATCGGGCGCGGCCGAGAATTGTGCGTTTCACCCGCAGCGCTGGATGGCGGGCGCCTGTCGAACACCGTCGGAACCGTGCTCGACCCGATTTTCTCGCTGCGTCACCGCATCCGAGTGCCTCCAGGCACGACCGCGCGAATCGCATTTTGGACCTCGGCGGCATCGACGCGCGAGGGACTGCTCGAACTCGTCGACAAGCTTCGCGACGGCAACGCATTCGAACGTGCCGGCACGCTCGCCTGGACGCAGGCCCAGGTGCAGCTGCTGCATCTCGGGATCACGGCGGCTGAAGCGAGCCTGTTCCAACGCCTGGCCGGCCACTTGTTGTTTGCCAACGCGTCGCTGCGTCCATCGTCGAATGCGATCAAGCGCGGCGCAACGACGCCCGCCCCGCTCTGGAGCCAAGGGATCTCGGGCGACCTGCCGATTGTCATGCTGCGCATCGACGACATCGATCACGTCGGCATCGCCCGCCAGTTGTTGCAGGCACACGAATATTGGCGCATGAAGCAGCTCGCGGTCGATCTCGTGATCCTCAACGAGCGCCAGGGATCTTATTCCCAGGATCTTCAGTCCGCGCTCGAAACCGTCGTCCGAATGACCCAGTCTCGGCATCAGATCCCGTCGGATGTGGCCCACGGCAAGGTGTTCGTGCTGCGCACGGATCTCATGTCCCCGGAGACAGGCGCCGCGCTGAGCGCGGTCGCGCGCGTGGTCCTGTCCGGGCGGCGCGGCGACCTCAGCGAGCAGCTCGACCGGGCACGGGTGCCGATTGTGCCGGTTGTGCGGCAAAGCGCGCGTGCTGCCGCCGCGTCGATCAAGCCGCTCGGCGGTCCGGTTGCGAGCGGCCTGGAATTCTTCAACGGTATCGGCGGCTTCTCCGCGGATGGGCGGGAATACGTTATCTCGTTGCGGCCGGGCCTTGCTACGCCTGCGCCTTGGATCAACGTCGTCGCCAACGCGAACTTCGGCTTTCACGTAGCCGCCGAAGGCAGCGGCTACACGTGGTCGGTGAACAGTCGCGAGCGCGCCTTGACGCCTTGGTCCAACGATCCGGTTACCAACCGGACCGGCGAAGCCCTCTATATAAGAGATGAAGACAGCGGCGAGCTATGGGGACCCACCGCGGCCCCCGTTTACGCGCCGCATGTGAGCTACACGGTGCGTCACGGCCAGGGATACAGCCGCTTCCAGCATGAGTCTCGCGAGATTCGGGTCGAATTGCTGCAGTTCGTGCCGCTGCAGGATTCGATCAAGATATCGCGCCTGCGCCTGCGCAACATTTCGAACCGGCCTCGCCGACTCTCCATCACAGGCTATGTCGAATGGGTTCTGGGCGTCTCGAGAGAAACCTCGGCGCCTTATATCATCACGGAATCAGACGCCCTTACCGGGGCGCTGCTCGCGCGCAATCCCTGGAATATCGTATTCGGTTCGCGCGTCGCGTTTGCCGATCTCGGCGGGCTGCAGACGGACTGGACAGCGGACCGGCGCGAATTTTTGGGTCGCCATGGCACCCTCGACCGGCCGGCGGCACTACAGCGCGGCGCGGTACTCGCTCGCCGCGCCGGCGCGGGGCTCGATCCCTGTGCGGCGTTGCAGACACAGATTGAGCTCGCTCCCGGGGAAAGCGCCGAAGTCGTTTTCTGCCTCGGTGAGAGCGCAGACACCGACGGCGCGCGCGCGCTGATCCGGCGTTACCGGGACGCCGATCTCGAGGCCGAACTGCGGCGCGTGATGGCGTACTGGGACGACGCGCTGGGCATGGTTCGGGTCAAGACGCCGGATCGGTCGATGGATCTGCTGATGAACCGCTGGCTGTTGTACCAAACGTTGGTGTGCAGGGTGTGGGCCCGATCGGCGTTTTATCAAGCGAGCGGAGCCTACGGTTTTCGCGACCAGCTGCAGGACTCGATGGCCTTGTGCATCGCGAGACCGGAGCTGGCGCGCGAGCACTTGCTGCGAGCGGCCGGCCGTCAATTCGGCGAGGGTGACGTCCAACACTGGTGGCTGCCGGTCACGGGTCAGGGCGTTCGCACCCGCATCACCGACGATCGGATCTGGCTCGCATATACGGTGGCCCACTACGTCGCGGTAACCGGCGACGAGGCCGTTCTCGACGAAGCGGTGCCGTTCATCGATGGACAGACCCTGCGCCGTGAAGACACGGACGCGTTTTTCCAGCCGTCGCTCGCCGATCAGTCGGCGACACTGTTCGAACACTGCGCCTTGGCTCTCGATTGCAGCCTTGCGGTCGGCGCGCACGGTCTGCCACTGATCGGCACCGGCGATTGGAACGACGGCATGAACCGGGTCGGCGAGCTCGGGCGCGGCGAAAGCGTTTGGCTCGGCTGGTTTCTGTATGCCACGCTCGAGGCGTTTTCACCGCTGGCTGCACAGCGCGGCGAGCCCGCACGCAGCACCCGGTGGCTCGGGCAGATGCAGGCACTGCAAGCCGCGCTCGATAAGAATGGTTGGGATGGCAACTGGTACCTGCGCGGCTTTTACGATGACGGCACGCCGCTCGGTTCATTCACGAGCACGGAATGCCGAATTGATTCGATCGCGCAGTCCTGGAGCGTGATCTCGGGGGCCGGCCACGCACCGCGAACAGCGCACGCGATGGACGCCGTCGATCGTGAACTCATCCGGCGCGAAGATCGGCTTGCACTGCTATTTACGCCGCCATTCGATCACGCCAAGGAAGACCCCGGGTATGTGAAGGGCTATCCGCCCGGCATCCGGGAAAATGGCGGTCAGTATACCCACGCAGCGGCGTGGTCGATCATCGCACTGGCGCGTCTCGAGAAAGCGGATCGGGCTTCGGAATTGTTCGCGATGCTCAACCCGATCAATCATTCCGCGACACCGGCGGATATCGAACGCTATAAGGTCGAACCCTACGTGGTCGCCGCCGATATTTATTCCGTCGCACCCCATAATGGACGCGGCGGTTGGACCTGGTATACGGGGTCTGCCGCCTGGCTCTATCGTGCCGGACTCGAATCGATGCTCGGGTTCGTACTTCGCGGCAACCAACTGAGCATGAATCCGGTGATTCCAGCTGACTGGCCCGGCTTCGAGATCACTTTCCGGTATCGATCCGCTTGCTACGAAATCAAAGTCGATAACGTAACCGATCCGAACGACGCAGCACCCGCGCCCTACCGGATTCATGCAATCGAGCTCGACGGTCAGGGCTTGCCGCCCGACATCCGGCAGATTGCGCTCGCCGACGATGGCTGCAATCACGCGCTCCACATCGTGATCGCGCGCAGTCAACGAACTCCCGGCGTTCAACGGAGCGCA
The DNA here is from genome assembly GCA_963782845.1 of uncultured Gammaproteobacteria bacterium. Lineage (GTDB taxonomy): Bacteria > Pseudomonadota > Gammaproteobacteria > Steroidobacterales > Steroidobacteraceae > Bog-1198. The sequence goes on from CAWALM010000016.1 coordinate 142,228, forward strand.
CGGCCAGCGCTACCCGCCGTACAATATCGCTTCTGAGGATCGTGTCCTGCAGGCGTTGGCGAACCCGTGCCGGGCGCGAGATCGGTCGACGATCGCGCTCAGCGCGCGATTCCCGGACTTATGGCGGAGGAGTAATCATGGGGTATGTGGAAAGCAATCTATTGCCGAACGAGCAAATCACCTATCGGGCGAAGCTTCATTGGATCATCTATGGCCTTCCGGTGACCGTCTTCGCGATCGCGATTCTGGTGCTGATCCTCGGCGGCGGCGCCACCGCCGCCGGCGCAATCGCAGTCGTTGCCGCCGTCTTGCTGATACCGCCGTGGATTCGGTCGACGAGCTCCGAATTCGCGATCACGAACAGGCGCGTCTTGATCAAGGTTGGACTCGTCCGCAGGCACTCGCTGGAATTGCTGTTGCAAAAGATCGAAGGCATCGGCGTCGATCAGGGGATCATCGGCCGCGTGCTCGGATTCGGCACGATTACGGTATCGGGAGTCGGCGGCACCAAAGAGGCATTTCTGATGATCTCAAATCCGATGGAATTCCGGAGACAGGTGCAAGCAGGCCTCGCGGCCTGACGGCTCGCCCGCTGAGGAAGGCGCCAGGCTCGGCAACCCGAGCCCGCGCCGCAGCCGGAGGTCCTATTTCGAGGAATTCTTCGCGTGTTGCTTGACGTCACCGAAATTCGCCCGAGCTTTGCCGAGGTTCTTTTCCACGATGCCCTTGGCTTCCAGCGTTTTGTCGCCCACGATTTTGCCGGCAGCTTCCTTGGAGGCCCCTTTTACCTCTTCGACGCGCCCCTTCACTTGATCCTTGTTGATGCTCATGATGTGCTCCTACTAACCGATACCGGCGAGCGGCCGGCACGCATTAAAAGAAAATGGACGGCGCCGCGTTGCACAAAGTTGAACGCCGGCGGCGACTCTGGTGATCCTGCGGACACAATATCGCTTTGTGCCGGCCGTCATCCGGCCCCGACATTAGAGTGACTGCGGGCGCGCGCGCGCAAGGTTTTGACGCCGGCCAAAGCAATGTTTGTCTTCATGAATTCGACGCTGTGTGAGGATTGCGCAGGCTGACGTCTTTCGAGATCACCGTCGGTATGCCGCCGCACATGAATCAGAAATAGTTCCCGGGTCGCCTTCCCCTCAGCGAGTCTGGAGCCTACACGCGCTTGCGAGACGGCAAGTGAAGCGTCCGAAAGGGGTCGACGACAGGGCCAGGCCTCGCGCGGCCGGACCTCGATGCTGAGTCCCGGCATCGAGGCACCATTTCGCCAGCGTCGCAGAAAACCAGAGTTCCGCGCCGAGTTAGTCTGTGCGGTGGCAGACATGCGATCAATATCCCTTGAATTTCGCGACGTCGCGATGACGAAGACTGCCGTCGGCGCGCGCATTGCGCGTCAACAGTGTTAGTGCATGGGCCCATCGATCTTTGCTATGGTGCTCTCCTCGCGAATTGATGCTGGAGATTTTGCATTGATGTATCGGCACAGGGCGTGGATCGAATGCGGCGCTTGAAGATTCTCCACCGCACTTACTATAACTTCAGCGGCGACGTGCAGCTGCAGCCGCACCGGCTGCTGCTTCGTCCGCGCGAAGGACCGGGTTTGCACATCGAGTCATCGAAACTCGAGGTTTCACCAGCGGCGAAAATCCGCTGGCTCCGGGACGCCTATGACAATGCTGTCGCAATTGCGACCTTCGCCTCGGCGACGAGGCAGCTCGCCATCATCAGTGACTGCATCGTGCAGCAGTTTGACGAAACTCCGCTCGACTTCCTCGTAGAGGATTTTGCAGTGAACTATCCCTTCACCTACGGCGGGGATTCGGCGGAAGTTCTCCGACCCTACCTGCAGAGCTTGCCGCAAGACAGTCAGTCCGCACTCGCGGCGTGGGTTCGCCAATACTGGCAACCTGGAGAGTTGGTGGAATCTTACGGATTACTGGCCCGGCTATGTTCGGCCATCAACCGATCGATGACCTACGAGTTGCGCGAGCAGCCGGGAGTTCAGTCCGCGCTCGAGACCTTGGCACGCGGCGTCGGCTCCTGCCGAGACTTTGCCACCCTATTCATGGAAGCTGCACGCTCTCTTGGGCTCGCCGCGCGTTTTGTCAGCGGCTACCTCAACGCGCCGCTCGCGGACGGGCGCAGCGGTTCGACCCACGCCTGGGCGGAAGTGTATCTGCCCGGCGCAGGCTGGAAGGGTTTTGATCCTACCAGCGGCGAAATTGCCGGCAGCCGGCACATTGCGGTTGCGGTCGCGCGCTTGCCGGACGTCGTGTCGCCGGTGAGCGGCACCTTTTTTGGACCAGCCGGCGCTGAGCTTTCGGTAGGTGTCTGGGTCAGCGAGCTGTAGCTGTGGTTTAGAGATTGCGGCGGCGCGTGGGCTGAGGGCTCGTGTACGCTGACGCACAGTCGAGATGTCGTGGCACATGCCAGCATCTGCACCGAGTGTCGCGGCACGGAAGCGTCCCGTGCCGGCACGAAGGGGCCAAACGAATCTAGTGCAGCTTCCGTATGGACAATGAGCTGGAGCAGCAGCTTGATGCTTTGGTTCGCGGCGACTCAGACCCGCCAGCGTTCATCGAAATGCTGTGTACCGCATGCAGCGCAACGCCGGATCTTGCCTGGGACGTGCTCGCAATCACCGACCAATATCGCCGCCGGGGCAAGATTTCGGCGGAACTCAGCCGGACGATTCGCACTGCGATCGAGCGCCCAGCCGTGGCCCGCCAGGTTCCCGAACTCGCGGACGCCATGGCGAACGCAACGATGGAACCGATCTCACCGCCGGCGCCCTGCGCATGGACCAGGCATCCGGCAACGAATGCCCCGCCCATGGAGAGTGTGTTGCAGGATGAGATGCGGGCGCTGCGCAATGAACTCGACGCTGCTCGTCGAACCGGACAGCGCTACCGTGTGCGCCTCGCAAAGTTGGCCGCCTTCGGGCGCAGCCAACGCGATGCGCTCGCAAACATCCGGCGCGACCTCGAGGTCGCGCTAGCGCCTGCCCCCGCCCCTCTCGCCGGCGGCCTATACGCCGCGTTGGATCTCCCGCCCTATGAGACCAATGCCGCTCGCGCCGTCGACGAGCAGCCTCGCGTTCGCAAATCCTGGATTTCACCCTCGCAAGCCGCGGCATCGATCGTGCTGCTGCTGACCGTCACAGCCTCGCCGGCGTTGCGAGAGACGCCCATCGACCCGGTCGTCTTGCCGAACACCATCTCCGCGGTCTCCGTTGCCTCCCCGACCCCTGCCGTCGCGGCATCGCAGCTTCCGCAGACCCTCAGCCTCGGCAGCGAGCAATACGTCGTCGCCCCGTCGGGCCGTCAAGCCCAGGTGCGCGTCCAGCGCAGCGGCGGATCCTCGGGCGGCGTGAGCTTCACTTGGTGGACGAGTCCGTCCGGCGCCAAATCCGGTGTCGACTATCGAGGGCGACGGCCGACCGTCGCACGCTTGCCCGAGGGCGTGGATGCAATGACGATCTCCATTCCGATCATCGCCAATCCGCTGCGCGCACACACCGAATTATTTTTCGTCGAAATCGGACACCCGACCGGGGGAGCTGCGATCGGCGCGATCGGCCGCTCCGCCATCATCATCGTGCCGTCCCACCGCAGCGCTCGACCAGGGTCTTGACGGCAGGTGTCAGCGATCGCGTGGCGTTTCGGCAGTCAAGACGGTATTCGTGCCGCCGAAGGCAAACGAGTTCGACTCGGACGGTCACGCAGCCGGCTTCGTCGGCAGGACTCGTCTGGGATACGAGCGCGTGACATACGACCGGCACGATATCCGTCGCAAGTACGTCGGGCGGCGGGGATACAGATGGGCCGCTGCCGTTGTGGGCACTGGGTGCGCTCGGGGCGGGCGTTTGAGGGGACAGGATTGATGTACCCCGTCATCGGCATTCATCACTTGTATGGACCGCTCGTTTTCCGAGTTTAGCGGCGGCGAAGCCGTTGAGCAATCCATGCAATACCGCGGGGGATCAGGCCATTTTCCTGTCGCGGCTGGGGTTGGGCGGGGTGTAGGCCCGGAAGATATGTATCCTGTGCCGGTAATGGTGCCGACGGGAGGCCGGGCACGCGGCACATGTCAGCTCCTCGTGAACTTAGGATCTGAAGGCATGGAGGCTGCCATGGTCGATGGAACGGCACGACGCGCTCGTCGAGCGCGCGCCGGCCCTGCCCTTCATTGGCTGGCCGGCGAAGCCACGACGCCCTTCAGGCTGACCGCGCCGCTGACCGACCGAGGATCAACAGTGATTTCCTGGAGCTTCGCGGCCACGTCGGCTGGAACCTCAGATTGATAACGCCCGCCGAGGTGGTCCGCATAGAATTTCTCCATTGCGGCGACCAGGGCAAGATTGTTGATCGGACGCGCAAAGCCGTGGCCCTCGTCGGGAGCAACGAGGTATTCGACCGCCTTGCCGTTGTCGCGAACGGCAGCGACAATCTGATCGCTCTCGCGGACGTTGACCCGAGGATCGTTCTTGCCTTGGACCACGAGCAGCGGTGTCACGATCGACTTGGCCTGTGTCAGCGGCGACTCAGCAACTAGCAGCGCCTTGCCTTCTGCCGTCGTGGGATCGGCCATGCGCGTGTACATTTGCTTGCGCCCCGCTTCCCAGTAGGGCGGGATCGCATCGAGCAGCGTAATCAGATTCGACGGCGCAACATAGGCCACGGCTGCGGCATAAAGATCCGGAGTAAACGCCACGCCGGCGAGCGTCGCATAGCCACCATAGGATCCGCCGCCAATGCCTATCCGCTTTGGATCCGCCTTACCCTCGGCAACGAGCGCCTTGACACCCCAGGTGAGGTCGTCCTGCATCTTGCGTCCCCACTCGCCGTTGCCGGCGTTAAGGAACTTCTTGCCATAGCCGGTCGAGCCGCGAAAATTCGGCTGCAGCACCGCATACCCGCGGTTCGCGAGGAATTGCGCATAGGTGTCGTAGCCGTAGGTGTCGCGCGCCCAGGGACCCCCATGGGGCCAAACGATCAGCGGCAAACCTTTGGCTGGCAAACCCTGCGGGAGCGTGAGATAAGCTGGAATTTCGAGCCCGTCGGAGGACCGATAATGAAATGGCCGGCGCGGCGAGAGCGCCTCGCGCGGCAGCTGTTCGCGTATCTTGTACTGTAATTGCACCGTGTTCGCGTGACGATTCCACAAGTACGCGGTGCCGGGATCGGTATCGCTAGTCGCGTTGACGATCCAGACGTTTTCGTCGCTGGATCGCGAGCCGAGGGAGAGCTTCTTGCCGGGCAGCTTCGTCTGCAAGGCGCGGTAGTCTTTCTCGAAGCTTGGGTCGCGGAAATACTGCCGGATCGTATCGTCCTCGTACTGCGTAAACAGGATCCGATGATCGACGTCGGAGGTGAGCGCCATTTGCAAGTCGACGCGATTCTCGGGATCGCTTTCAATTTTGGTAATCCCGGCCGCCTTGATGTCCAGCCGCTCGAGTTCGGTAAGGTCGAGTGATCCCTTATTCGTGCTCAGGTACACCTGCTGGTTGGATGCGTCGAATCCGAGGACCTCGCAGGACTCGAGCACGGAACAGTCATAGATTTGCGTGAAGTAGTTCGGATCAACGCGTAGAACTTCGGAGTCACCCATGGCGTTGGTGCGTTCGGCGAGACGCAGATTGCCGTCGTTGTCAAAGTCCCAGCCGGCAATCTGTTCGGTGTTCTCGCGCAGCAACTTCTTCTCGCCGGTCGAGATGCGCAGTTCGTACAAATCGTGCCAGCGCGGATCGCGGTCATTCAGTCCAATATAGAGGATGTCCGGTTTCGCCTTCGGCGCATCGTACAATTCGGTGCGCACGCCTTTGAGACTCGTCAAAGCGCGCGTGGGAGGAATGCCGGTCTTTTCATCGGCCGGCAAGCTCGGGTCAATTGCATAGACATTGAAATTCTCATCGCCGCCATTGTCCTGCGAATACAGCAGATACTTCGAGTCGCGGCTCCAGAAATAGGAGCGAATCGGGCGGCTCTTTTCGGCACTCATCGGGCGCGCGGCACTGAACGGCTCATCGGCCTTCTTGACCCAGATATTGCGCGTACCCTGATACGGCTTGAGAAACGACAGGTAGTGACCATCTGGGGAGACCTGTGCGCCCGAGATCGGGATTTCGCCGAAGAATGCGCTGCGGTCGATGAGCGGCGGTTGCGCGGCGGTCGCGGCGGTCGCGGCGACCGGCGAGCCAAGAGCAGCGAATAGACCCAGGAATCGCAATAAGGATTTCATTCGAATCTTCTCCAAGAAACGGTGATCAAAACACGCCGTGCTGAAACTGAGAGGTCAAGGACGTCGATCCCTGATGATACCGTCGGATCGGGCGGTTTTCTTGCGGTACGCGGATCCGAGGCAGGGTCATCGACCCTTATAACCTCAGATGTGGCCGCAAGGTGTAAAGGCAGCCGCAATCAGGCGGCTTTCACTTTCGACGGCAATGAAAGGCAGTAGCCCATCGTCACCGCGATCCCCGCGATTACGGCGCCGAACCCACCCCAGGATGCCACTGGAATGGGCGCGAAAATCCACATTCCCGCGTAGATGAGTCCGCTGAGCACCATGGACCAACCTGCGACCCGCTTGGCGCGGCGCGCCTCGGCGCTCGCAACGAAGGCCTTGGGAATCCGGTTGCCGTATCCGGCGACCATGAGGCCGATGCTGCCATACACCACCCTGGTCACCGTGTCGGCCTCGATGTAGCCCAGCTTCCGCGCCAAGGTCGCGCCAATCGCCAGCGCAACGATGCCGCCGCCCCACACAAGACCTGCGATCAGTTCCTTATTCATCGTGCAGCCTCCCTCCTGGGCTTCTTTACATTCACGCCCAGATCAAACGATTGGACGAAGCCCAGCAGCGCTTCCTCGAGCACCGAGAGCTTCAAGTGGTAGATGACCGACTTCCCGGCTTTCTCGCCATGCACGAGGTCGGCCTCCTTCAGCACGGTGAAGTGCGCCGACATGGTCGGTTTGGAGACGTTGAATTGACTGCTCAGTTCCCCCGCGCTCATCGGCCCTTTACGCAGGAGTTGCAGCACGCGCCGTCGGGTGGGATCGGAAAGGGCTCTGAACACCTTGCTCATGATGCGATGATTAGCTAATTATCGAACAATGTCAAGATTCCTCTACCGTAAAGCTGCTGCTCCCGACCGTCCGGTTGGGGTCGTGACCTCCCTCGGCAAAGCATGAACGGTCATATGCACTTCCGCGAAACGCTATAGTCGCGGGATGTTCACTATCTCCCTGAATGGTCACTGGCGGAGGACCCATTGGTCTTTGTGGCGCGCGCCGCGAACACCAGTTGAAGTTTGTGCCTCCCGGAAGCGTCATTCGCGAGCGGCGGCAACAGGTCGCGACCGGGCCTAGCCCGGCGACTCCCAGTTTATTCCCCGACGGCACTGGTTTATGCGGCTGACCGGGATGCCTCGGCGCCGGGACCCGCCGCCCGCAGCACGAAGACCCTGCACCGAGCGATTGACCCAGCCGGTCGAGATGGGCTGTTGGAGGGGGCTGGGATATGTGCGCAAGAACCTCCTCCAATAGTGCGACGACATTCGGTGCACTCAGAATAGGCACACCACGCGCTAATCTGCGCCGGATCGTGCTACGACGCCGACGGCAC
>CAWALM010000017.1:0-14976 GCA_963782845.1 uncultured Gammaproteobacteria bacterium
ATATTGCGCCTTGTAGAACGCCTCCTTCGCCGCGAACACGAGCGTCGCGGCCGCCGCGCGCTCGCCCTCGGGCAGCGACGCGAGCCAGGAGGTCTCCTCGGCGACGCAAATGCGCGGCCAAAGTTCCGGCTTGACGCGACCCGCGATCTCGGCGTCGACGCCGATCCCCGCGAAGCGACGGCGTTCGCCGACGACGGCCGCGCACAGCCCCGCCGTATGCGTGATGCTGCCGACGAAGCCCGCCGGCCAGAGCGGCTCGCGCTGCTCGCCGACGAGCAGCGGAAAATCCACGACTCCAAACTCGCGCAAGGCGCGCCGGGCGCACAAACGCCCCGCTGCAAATTCCTGCGCGCGCGTCGGCACAGAGCGCCCGAGGCACGCCGCCTCTTCGGGCAGCAGCGCCGACGTCTCGCCGGCCCCGCTCATTTCAGCGGCCACAACTCCGGCCGGAAACAAGTCTCGAAAGCGATCGGACAGGCGGGCGCATCGTTTGGCATGGTCGCGCAGCTTATGCCGGTCCCGAGTGGATTCGCCAGAAGATCCGCGCCATCACCCTTCGGCGCATCGATCAATGCATAGGCGCGCAAGCTTATACAGCGGGGGTCGGTTCGGCTAATCTTGCGCGGTGAGCGTACCGGTACCAGAGTCTCGACCTTTCGATGCGCGGGCAATTGGCGCTGGGTGCCCGCCTCGGACTCATCGCGATCGCGCTGACGCTCGAAACCTTACTGCTGTCTTTTTTGATCCAGCAGACGCCGGTCGCGTCGGCCGCGGGCCTCGCGGCGGTCGTGCACGACGTCCAGCACTGGCTGTTTCGGTTCCTGATCGCCTATGCCGTCGCCTGCGTGATGCTGTTCTCGCTCGGCCGCCGCGGCAGTCTCGCCTCGATCGGCGCGAGCGATCGCGACGCGCCGATCCGGCCGCTGTGGCTCGCCGTTCACGCGCTGAGCCTGATCCCGTTTGCACTGCTCTCGGCGCTGCTCTACAGCGACGCGACTCGAATCCCGTTTCTCGTGCGCGCGGTCGGCTGGCATCTGAATGCGGCCGCGGCGCTGCTTTCCCTGTTCGCCGCGCTCGCGCCGCTGCCGACGTGGGCGCGCGCATTCGGCCGATCCGCAGGGTCCGCTGTTCGCGATCGCGCCGGCGCTCGGCACCGTGCTCGCGGTCCAGTGGAGCCAGTCGCTGTGGCGCCCGGCCGCGGGACTGACGTTTTGGCTGACGACCGGACTGTTGCATCCGTTTTTGCCGAATCTCAGCGTCGACGTTCCGACGCTGACCCTCGGAACGAGCCGCTTCGCCGTGCAGATCGCGGACGTCTGTTCGGGACTCGAGGGCGTGGGCCTGATGCTCGTGTTCTGCGTCTCATGGCTGTGGTTTTTCCGGCGTGAGTATTACTTCCCGCGTGCGTTGCTGGTCATCCCGAGCGCGATGATCCTGATCTTTCTGTTGAACACCGTGCGCATCGCCGCGCTCGTGCTGATCGGCGATGCGGGCTATACGCGCGTCGCGATCGTCGGCTTCCATTCCCAGGCCGGCTGGATCGCGTTCAACTTGGCGGCGTTCATTGTCGCGATCGTCGCCAAGCGCAGCCCCTGGCTCAATCGCACGGCCGGCCGAAGCGCGCCGGCGAGGCGCCGCACGCACAATCCGACGGCGCCCTATTTGCTGCCCTCGCTGGCGATGCTTGCCGCCGGAATGCTGACGCATGCGATGTCGGCCGGATTTCGATTTTCTCTATCCGCTGCGCCTGCTTGTCGCCGCAGCGCGGTGCTCTGGGTCTATCGTTCGCAGTACCAGTCGCTCGCGTGGGGATTCGGCTGGCGCGGGGCAGCGGTCGGCGTCGCGGTGTTCGCGTCTGGGCCGGCGCTGCTCACACCCGGATCGCGGCGCAGGCGATTCCCGAGGCGCTCGCGGCGGCGCCGCGCCGATTCGCGCCTGCGTGGATCGGCACCCGGGCGCTCGCCGCGATCGCTCACCGTGCCGATCGCCGAGGAACTCGCGTACCGCGGGTTCCTGATGCGCAGGCTCGCGAATGCGGAGTTCGAGACACTGCCATTTGGCGCCGTTCGCTGGCCGGCGCTGCTCGGCAGTTCGATCGTGTTCGGGATCTCGCACGGCTCGCTGTGGCTGCCCGGCATCCTCGCCGGATTGGCCTTCGGCCTGGTCGCGATTCGCACCGACAAGATCGGCGAGGCGGTGTTCGCGCACGCGATCGCCAACGCCTGCATCGCCGTCGAAGTGATTTTCTTCGATCAGTGGCAACTGTGGTAGAAATGAACGCCGTGAATCGATCGAATCCATTATCGACTGTGCCGGCGGCCACGCTCTGGGACTCGCGTGAGCGCGACGATCCGCGAAGGCGCCGCGACGCCGAGCGGCGCTGCACGGTCAATACGACCGCGTCGTGCTTGCGGGACTCGAGCACGCCTCGACGCTCGGCGGCCGGCTCGAGCGCCTGCGCGGCCGCTCCATCCTGATCGCGACCCATGAACAGCTCGCGACCGCGATTGCGCTCATCGAGCTCGATGGGCTCGCGCGGCGCATCGTGCTGTGCACGCCCGACTTGACGCCGGAGCAGCTGGCCGCGGTTGCCGCGACCGCCGAGGCCGAGTTCCTGGTTACCGACGAGACCGCTGCGCCGAATCCTGCCGCGCATCGAAACTCTGACGCTCACGCGCAGTCCCGCGCCTGATCCGGCACTGCAGCGCGGGACGCGTCAATCTGACGCCGACCGAGTGGATCCTGTTGACCTCGGGGACGACCGGCAATCCAAAGCTCGTATTGCATTCGCTCGAGAGCCTCGCCGGCACCTTGCCGCGCCGGGCAAGTGCCGGCGCGCGCGTCGTCTGGAGCACGTTCTACGACATCCGGCGCTACGGCGGCCTGCAGATCTATCTGCGCGCGATGCTCGGCGGCTGCTCGCTCGTGCTGTCGTCGGCCGACGAGCCGCCCGCGCAGTTTTTGGCGCGCTGTGCGGCCGCCGGCGTCACTCACATCTCGGGCACGCCGTCGCATTGGCGCCGCGCGCTCATGAGCGGCGCTGCGCCGGCGATCGCACCACGAGTACGTGCGCCTGTCGGGAGAGATCGCCGACCAGGCGGTGCTCGACAATCTGCGCAGCGCCTACCCGACCGCGGCGGTCGGCCACGCGTTCGCGTCGACCGAAGCGGGCGTCGCCTTCGACGTCAATGACGGGCTCGCCGGATTTCCGGCCGACTATGTGCCGGCGGCCGAAAAACGGCATCGATATGAAGGTCGAGGACGGCACGCTGCGGATCCGCTCGGGACGCAATGCGCAGCGCTACCTCGGCGATGCGCCGGCCTCGCTCGCGAGCGCCGACGGCTATGTCGACACCGGCGACCTCGTCGAGCTGTCCGAGGGCCGCTATTATTTTCGCGGCCGCAAGAGCGGCGTCATCAATGTCGGCGGACTCAAAGTCCATCCCGAGGAGGTCGAATCCGTGTTGAATGCCGACAGCCGCGTGCGCATCTCGCTGGTGCGCGCCCGCCGCAATCCGATCACCGGCGCCGTCGTGGTCGCCGACGTGGTGCTAGCCGATGCGAGCGCACCGCCCGACCCGAATGCGCTCGCCCAGATCAAGGATGAGCTGCTGCAGACCTGCCGGCGCGTGCTGCCGGCGCACAAGGTCCCCAGCTTGCTGCGCTTCGTGCCTTCGCTCGAACTGACCGCGGCCGGCAAGCTGGTGCGCCCCGGTGCGTAACGTCATCGTAACCGGCGGTAGCCGCGGCCTAGGGCTCGCGATCGCCACCCAGCTCGCCGGCGCCGGCTACCGCGTGATCGCCATCTCGCGCAAAACCACTGCGGAGCTCACCGCGGCCGGCGAGAAGGCCGCCGCTGCCGGTATCGGCGCGATCGTGTTCCGGGCGCTCGACCTCACGGATCTCGAGGCGATACCGGCGTTCGTGCGTTCGCTGCGCGCGGAAGTCGGACCCTTCTATGGGCTCGTCAACAACGCGGGATTGGGTACCGGCGGGGTGCTCGCCAACATGCACGATACGGAGATCGAGCGGCTGCTGCGGCTCAACACGCTCTCGCCGATCATTCTCACGAAATACGCGATCAAATCGATGATGATCGAGCGCGCGGGCCGTGTCGTGAATATTTCGTCGATCGTTGCCTCAACCGGCTATAGCGGCCTTTCGGTCTACAGCGCGAGCAAGGCGGCGCTGCTCGGCTTCACGAACTCGCTCGCGCGCGAGCTCGGGCAGCTCGGCATCACGGTAAACGCGATCGCGCCGGGCTACATCGCGACCGAGATGACACAGGAACTCAGTGACGAACAACGCGAGAAAATCTCGCGCCGAAGCGCGTTGAAACGCATGGCCGATCCGATCGACGTTGCGCGCAGCGTCGAATATCTCATGGGCGAGTCGGGGCGCAACATCACGGGTACCGTCATCACCGTCGATGCCGGCAACACGGCCTGAGCGCAGCCGACTCATCGGCGCGGCGGCGCCTCGATTCAAGCGCCTAGATCCGCAGGCTCCCGGCATGCAGTGCCGCGTGCAGCGCCGGATCAATCGGCACGTAGGCCTGCAAGCGCGCATCGTCGAAAAAGACCGCCCCGCCGATACGCGCCGGATCGAAGCCCGCGTCGATGAGTTCCTGCTTCTTCGGCTTGAACGTGCCGGTCGCTTCGAGCGCCGGCAACAACCTCACGAATAGCGGCCGAGCGTAAAACGGCAAACGCTCGACGAGCTCGGCGCGAAAGGCCGCGAGATCGAAGCCCGCGCCGACAACCAGCGCGGCCATGCCCGCGCGACCGTCCGCGCCGGGCACCTCGACGCCGTAGACGACTCCCTCGAGCACACCGGGCAAGGCCGTGAGCGTCGACAACACTTCGGCCGTCGAGACGTTTTCGCCCTTCCAGCGGTAGGTCTCGCCGATGCGATCGACAAAATAATAAAAGCCCTTCTCGTCGCGGCGCATCAAATCGCCGGTCCGATACCACAGGTCGCCGGGTTCGAAAACATTCCGCAGCAGCTTGCGCTCGGTCGCCGCCGCGTCCGCATAGCCCTCGAAGCGCCCGCCGCGCTGTGCGTCGGCGGGGATTTGTCCGACGGCCTCGCCGACCTCGTTGACGGCACGGGCTCGCAGAAGTCCGGCGGCGTTGCGCAGCGGCTCGGCAGCTCTCCATATCGAAGCGCAGCAGCGCGACCGGCAAGCGCGCCGCGAGGAAACGCCGGAATCCGGCCGATCGCGCCCGGCTGTCCCTCGCAGTTATAGAGCGAGAAATTGCCTTCGGTCGAAGCGTAGTACTCGAGGATGCGCGGGATACGGAAGCGCGTTTGAAACGGCTCCCAGACCTCGGGCCGCAGGCCATTGCCGCAGGCGATGCGCAGCGAGTGCCGCGTCTCATCGGCGTGCGCCGGCGCGTTGACGAGATAGCGGCAAAGCTCGCCGATGTACTGGAACAACGTCGCCCCCGACTCCGTGACGTCGCGCCAGAAATCGGACACCGAGAAGCGTGCACGAATCTCGACCGCGCCGCCGCCAACGAGCGTCGCGCCGGTCGCAACGACGCCGCCAACGCTGTGGTACAGCGGCAGGCAATTGAACATGCGATCCGAGGCGCGGGTATCGAGCATGCCCGCAAACCAATGGCTCCACTGCATCACACGGTAGTGACTGACTTTGGCCGCTTTCGGCAGGCCGGTCGTTCCGGAAGTGTAAATGTAGAGCGCGGTCGCATCGAGCGAGGGCGGCAAGCATTCATTCGCCGACAACGCGTCGCATGCCAGCGGCGCGAGCGCGGCCGCGAGCGGCGCAATATCGAGCGGCGAACTGCCATGGACCCAGCATCGGGTCTCGGCGCGCAAACGATGGCGGGCCGCCGCGAGTGCCGGCGCACGCTCGGCACCCACGATCAGGAGTTTCGGGGCGACGATATTGATGCAATGAGCGAGCGCGTCTCCCGCCAGGTGGGTGTTGGCGAGCGCGACCGCGACGCCGAGCCGGGTGAGGCCGAGCCAGACCGCGAGATACTCGGGGCAATTCGGCATATCGAGGCAGACGATGTCGCCGGCCCGCAGTCCCTGCGCGAGGCCCCAGCGAGAATACTGGTGACAGCGCGCGGCGAGCGCGCGATAACTCAGTGAGACATCGGGCGAGACGAGCGCGGCGGCGTCCCCGGAGCGCTCCGCCCAGCGCTCGACGAGCAGCGGCAGAGTCACATCCGGGCTGCGGTCGATCGCAGCAGTGCGCTCGAGGGCCCGGAGCCAGGCCTGGCGCGCAAATTTGCTGTTGGCGTCGGTCGTTTGCATCACAAGTTGCGAACCCTACCACGCCGACGGGAAGTGTTCGCGGTAAACTCCGTCCACTTTTGCCTGAGGCGTGCAGACTCAATGAAACGAGAAACGATCGCAATTCACGGCGGCTTCGATTCGGATCCGGCGACCAAAGCGGTTGCGGTTCCGATCTATCAGACGGCCGCCTATTCTTTCGACAGCGCAGAGCACGGCGCGGCGCTATTCAATCTCGAGGTCGAAGGCTATCGGTATACCCGCATCAGCAATCCGACGACCGCGATTCTCGAGGATCGCGTCAGCCAGCTCGAAGGCGGCGTCGGCGCACTCAGTGTCGCCTCGGGGCAAACAGCGCTTTACTACGCGGCCTTGAACGTCGCCGACATGGGCCGAAATATCATCTCGGTCCCGCAGCTCTACGGCACGACCTATACCTTGTTCGCGCACATTCTGCCGAAGCTCGGCGTGCAGGTAAAATTTGCAAAGTCCGATTCTCCGGCCGACGTCGAAGCCTTGATCGACGAGAACACGCGCGCGATTTTTTGCGAGACCGTCGGCAATCCGGCCGGCAATGTCTGCGACCTCGAAGCGTTCGCGAAGCTCGCGCACCGCCACCGAATGCCCTTGATCGTCGACAACACGGTCGCGACACCGATCCTCGTGCGCCCCGGCGAGTACGGCGCCGACATCGTCGTGCATTCACTGACGAAGTTCATGGGCGGGCACGGCACGACCTTGGGCGGCATCGTCGTCGATATCGGCAAGTTTTCGTGGAATGACCACGCGGCGCGCTACCCGCAGTTCACCGAACCCGACGCCTCCTATCACGGCCTCGTCTACACCGAGCATTATGGCGCGGCGGCGTTCATCGGACGCTGCCGCAGCGTCTATCAGCGCACGATGGGCGCGGTGCTCGCGCCGTTCAACGCATTCCTGCTGCTGCAGGGCATCGAGACCGTCGCTCTGCGCATCGACCGCCACGTCGAGAATGCGCAGGCCGTCGCCGAGTATCTGCGGGTCGATCCGCGCGTCGAGTCGGTCAACTACGCGGGCTTTCCCGACAGCCGCTATTACCCGCTCGTGCAAAAATACCTGGGCGGGCGCGCCTGCTCGCTGCTGACCTTCGAGATCCGCGGCGGCTTGGCCGGCGGCATGCGCTTCTACAATGCGCTCAAACTGTTCAAGCGGCTCGTCAATTTGGGCGACGCGAAGTCCCTCGCCTGCCATCCAGCGTCCACGACCCATCGGCAGATGTCGCCGGCCGAACAGCTCGCCGCGGGCGTGGGTCCCGGCAGCATTCGCTTGAGCGTCGGCATCGAGCATATCGACGACATTCTCGCCGACCTCGACCAGGCGCTCGCGGCTGCAACCGCACCATGAGCACGGCGCCGCTCAGGGATGCGGTCGCGGCGCTGTTCCCGGCCGCCGGTGAGCGCCGGCGCATCGAGGATTGGCTGACGAGCGAGCTGCTCGAGGCACTCGCGCGCCTCCAGGCCGGCCCGGTGACGCCGACGATCGACATGGAAAGCTTTCGCGCCGAGCTGCAGACCCATGATTTCAGCCGGCCGCGCCCTCTCGATGAGGCGCTGCGCTGGACGATCGAGCGCCTGCAGCACGGCATCGTGCAGATGGGCAACCCCCGCTATTTTGGCCTCTTCAATCCTGGCGCGGCGTTCCCGGCGCAGTGTGCGGATCGGGTAGCGAGCCTATTCAATCCGCAGCTCGCGAGTTCCGCCTCCTCGCCCGTGCCCGTCGAGCTCGAGAGCCACGTGATTCGCGCGGTCGGGCGCCGCGCGGGCCTCGCCGACGGCGTCGCCGGACATTTTGCGACCGGCGGATCCGAGGCCAATTACACCGCGCTGCTCTGCGCGCTGACCGCGGCCCATCCGGGTTTTGCCGCCGAAGGTGCACGCGCATTCGCGGGTCCCGTGACGTTCTATACTTCGCGGGAATGCCACATCGCCTGGCTCAAGATCGCGCACCAGGCCGGCGTCGGGCGCGACGCGCTGCGGCTCGTGCCGACCAACGGCCGCGGTCAGCTCGATCCGGAAGCGCTCGCACGCATGATCCGCGAGGACCGCGGCACCGGTGCGGTTCCGGTCATGATCGTCGCGACTGCCGGCACGACCGGGGGCGGCATGATCGACCCACTGGTCGAATGCGCGGACATCGCGAGGGCCGAACGACTCTGGTATCACGTCGATGCGGCTTGGGGCGGCGGCGCACTCGCCTCGACGCGCCTGCGCGGCCTGCTCGCCGGCATCGAGCGCGCCGACTCCATCACGATCGACGCCCATAAATGGCTTGCCACAACGATGGGCTGCGCGATGTTCATCACGACGCATGGACCCTTGCTCTCGGAGGCGTTTCACGCCTCGACATCGTTCATGCCCTCGAGCGTCGCAGGGTTCGACCCCTACCTCAATTCGGTCCAGTGGTCGCGCCGCTTCCTCGGATTGCGGCTGTTTCTCGCGTTGGAGAGCGCGGGATGGGAGGGGCTCGGGGCACACGTCGAGCGTGCGGTCGCGGTCATCGACCGCATCAAGGAACGGCTCGTGGCCGCCGGCTGGACCGTCGCGAACGACTCCGGCCTCGCGGTGCTCGATGTCGCTCCGCCCGCTTCGCTCGGGGAGGTCCGAGCGCTCGTGCGACGGGTCGTCGCCTCGGGCCGCGCCTGGGTCGCACCCGTCAATTTCGAGGGACGCGATTTCGTGCGTATCTGCGCGACCCACGGCGAGACGACGAGCGCGGACATCGACGAGCTGGTGGCCGTTTTGAACGGCCGATGATCGGATCTCAGATCGAATGCGCCCGAGCGCGGGCGGCGGCGCACACGCGCCGCTCAAGCGGGCCGCTCAAGCGGGCGGCAGCGTCCTCTCGACCAATCGTACGATCGAGGTGAGGCTATGGAAGTTCTCGGGCGTAATCTCCGATTGCGGAATCAGGATATCGAACTCCATTTCGACGGAGAGCATCAGATTGACCATCTTGAGCGAGGTCAAGCCGAGTTCACTGAGCTGTTGGTCCATCGGAATAGGCTCGGGAATCACCGCCGTGGGGCCCAGCAGTTGCTTGACCAGCCTGATGATCCGTTCGCTCAGGCCAGCTTTCTGCAAATTCAAATCGACTCTCCCGAAAAAATGCGCGCGCGGATGATAGCGCACGCCGAATCGAGGCGCGCGCCTAACCCGGCCAAAGTACGGCTAGCGCTTTCCTTAACATAATGCAAGGCTATTTAACAAATAATTCGCGTTTCTGCGGTTCGATTCGCAGTTTTGGCAGAATCGATCATAACGTCTGGCCCGGATGGTGACACTATGATTTTTCGGTTTGGGTCAAACAAAGGACGGTCGTGAACACTGGAACTGAACCTATAAGAGGCACGACCGGCGCCGTTGCCGTGCTCGGCGAACGCCACAATGACCTGATTGCGCGCGCGCGGAAAGCAGCCCAAGTCGCCAAGGACAACGCTGCGGCCGTCGATGCCGAAGGCCGGTTTCCGCGTGAAGCCTTCGCCGAAATCCGCAAGCAGCGCCTGCTCGGCAGCATGGTACCCCCCGCACTCGACGGCGAAGGCGCGAGCCTCGCCGAGATCGTCGATGTCTGCTACATCCTCGGACAAGCCTGCGCATCGACCGGGCTCATCTACGCGATGCACCAGGTGAAGATGGGATGCATTCTGCGCCACACCAAGGGCAGCACTGCGCTCGATCGGATCTTGCGGCGCATTGCGACCGAGCAGCTGCTGATGGCCTCCTCGACGACCGAGGGTCAGGCCGGCGGCAATGTGCGCTCGAGCGAGGCCGCGATCGAGCTGCACGGCGATCAAGTCAGCCTCGAGCGCAAGGCCACCGTAATTTCCTACGCGGTCGACGCCGACGGCATCGTGACGACTGCGCGCCGCTCGGCCGATGCCGCGGGCTCCGATCAGGTATTGCTCGTGTTGCTGAAGTCCGACTACACGCTCGAGCGCTTGCACGTCTGGGACTCGCTCGGCATGCGCGGAACCAGCAGCGAAGGCTTCACGCTGCGAGTCAAGGCGCCGGCCGACCAAGTGATGGCGGAGCCCTACGAGAGAATTCACGCGCAAACGATGGTGCCCTACGCGCACCTGCTGTGGGGCTCGGTCTGGACCGGCATCGCCGCGGCCGCGACCAGCAAGGCGCAGACCTTCATTCGCCATGCGATGCGCAACTCGAATGGCCAGCCGCCGCCCGCGGCCGCGCACTTCACGCAGGCGGCCTCGACGCTGCGCACCCTGCGCGGCGTGCTCGCTTCGGCGCTGCGCGGCTACGAGGCGGTGTGCGCCGACGAAAAGGCCCTGGCCTCGCTCGAATTTCAGTCGATGATCACGATGACCAAGGTGCAGGTCTCGGAACTCGCGGTCACGACGGTCATGAGCGCGATGCGCGCCTGTGGCTTGTCCGGCTATCGCAACGACACGGAATTCAGCATCGGCCGGCACCTGCGCGACGTGTTGTCCGCGCCGATCATGATCAACAACGACCGCATCCTCACGAATCTCGCGACGACGACGTTGATGACTCCGCTGCCCTCGTCGATCGGCAGTTGAAGCCCGCTCATGCCGAACTCCAGCGATCACGCCGCCACGGCGGCCGTCATGACGCCCGATCCGCTCGCGCATTTGAATTCTGCGCTGTTCCAGCCGATGGGGGTCGACGGCGTCTACGCGCGCACCGCGCTCTACCTCGCGGTGCGCGACGGGCTCGACGCGCTACATCTCGCGCCTGCGCGAACCGCAGGCGGAGGTGATGCGCTTTCCGCCGGTCATGAGCCGCAGCCAGCTCGAAAAGTCCGGCTATCTCAAGAGCTTCCCGAACCTTGCTGGGCTGCGTCTGCGCCCTGCACGGCTCGGAGGCCTCGATTCGCGGCGCGGCCGAGCGCTACGAGACGGGCGGCGACTGGACGACCTCGCTGACCGCCGCGGATCTCGTGCTCTCGCCCGCGGCCTGCTATCCGGTCTACCCGATCGTCGCGACGCGCGGCCGCTTGCCGCAGGGCGGGCTGCAGTTCGACATCGAGGCGGACGTGTTTCCGGCACGAGCCCTCGCGCAGCCTCGACCGCCTGCAGTCGTTCCGCATGCGCGAGTTCGTGCGCATCGGCTCGCCCGACGAAATCGTGGAATTTCGCGAGCGCTGGATGGACAAGGCGCCGGCGATTGCCGAGCGAGCTGGGACTGCCGTTTACGCTCGACGTCGCGAACGATCCGTTCTTCGGCCGCGTCGGCCAGATCATGGCGGTCAGCCAGCGCCAGCAGGCGCTCAAGTTCGAGCTGCTGATTCCCTACTACCCGGGCGCGTCGCCGACGGCCTGCATGAGCTTCAACTATCACCGCGAGCATTTCGGCAACGTCTGGGGAATCCGCGACGCGCGCGAGCGAGTCTGGCCCACACGAGCTGTGTGGCCTTCGGCATCGATCGGCTCACGGTCGCCATGTTCGCGATCCACGGGCTCGATCTCGCGACAGTGGCCAGCGGTGACGCGCCGGGCGCTCGCGCTCTGAGTCCGGCGCCAGCGCGCTCGATGTCGCTCGACCCGCGCGTGCAACGCTTCCTCGCGATTCTCGCCGCCGGCAATCCGCCGAACGCGCTCGAAACGAGCGTCGCCGAGCGCCGCAAGGCGCTCGCGGCGCTCATGACCTTCGGGGCGTCGAGGTGCCGATCGGCCGTACGCGAGGATCGCGAGTTTCCGGGGCGCGAACGGCAGCCTGCCGCATGCGCCTCTATACGCCGGCCGATGCGCCCGCGGGACTCACGCGCGGGACTCCTCTATTTGCACGGCGGCGGCCTCGTGGCCGGCAGCCTCGAGACCCACGACAGCATTGCGCGGGCACTGGCGAAGCGGGCGGCTGCCGCGTCGCTCGCTCGACTATCGTCTGGCGCCGGAACACCGTTTCCCGGCCGCGCTCGAGGACACGCTCGCGGCGATCCATCACTTCGCGGCGCATGCGGCCGAGTATCGGCATCGAGCCTGCGCGGCTCGGCATTTGCGGGGATTCGGCCGGCGGAACCCTGGCCGCCGCCGCCTGTCATGCGCTCGCTCGCGCGGGCGGCCCCCGACTCGCGCTGCAGCTGCTGCTCTGTCCGATTCTCGACTACAGCCGCAGCTCGCCATCGCGGCACGCATTTGCGAGCGGATACTTGGTCGATCAAGCCACGCTCGATCATGACCTGCTCCACTATCTGCCATCGGGCACCGATCCAGCTGACCCGCGTGTCTCGCCACTGCGCGCCCTGGATCTCGGCGGGCTGCCGCGCACGATCATCCATACCGCACAATTCGACCCCTTGCGCGACGAAGGACGAGAGTACGGCGAGCGCCTGGGGGATGCCGGGGTCTCGGTATCCTATGTGTGTCACCCCGGCATGATTCATTTATTTTACGGGCTCGGAAAGGTCATTCCCTACGCCCGGACCGCGATGCTGAGCATCGGCGCCGGTGTCCGCGAAGCGCTTCCTGAAGTCCATGGCGGCCGGCGCATGATAGGATTTGCCAACGGTCGACCAGCGGGAGAATAGACGATGACGGAGCGCGCCGCGGCTGAGCGCATCATTCGGGACCTGCACGCGGCGCGCGTCGCCGGGGACCTCGCAGCCATGTGTCGCGTATTTGCCGATCGGGGCCGATTTCGAATCGCCGGCGCGAGTGCCGACAAGCCGATCGCGATCTCGGCCGAAACCCTCGCCTCGTTTCGACCCTGGCTCGCGATGCTCGTCAAGGCATTTCGAATCAATGACTATGAGCTGCTGTCGCTCGTCGTCGAATGGCCGCGTGCGACCGCGCACTGGCGTGCGAACATCTATTCGAAAATAACCGGGGTCACAGTACCCACCGAGCTCGTCGATCTCGTCGAGATCCAGGACGAGCGTATCGTCGCGTATAGCGAATTCTTCGTACCGCGCTGAGGCGCGGCGGGCGCCGTGCTGACGGCGGGCGCCATGGCGCAATGCTCGATTTCAATACCTGTCGCCGGCGCGCCGGCAAGTGCTGTGCCTGCGGCACGGCTTCCGTGTCCGACCATGGCTTGCCGGGATCAGGTGGGCTGTTTCCGACTGCAAGCCATTGCAGCCGGCGCTCCTGCTAACGTATGTTGTTGTAACAGACAAACGTGTCTCTAGACTCCTGCCTCGTCCTCCACGAGAAAAAGAGCGTCGAACAAATGGCCAGCGACTCTAGGCGAATCCCTGAAGGCCCCGCCGAGAATTACCACAGCGGCGACGATCTGTTGACCTGGCTCGGCGAGCAGTTCAATGAATTTGGTGACATTTACCGGGCAGGCATTTACGGCACCAACGTATACGTCGTCAGCGCACCGGAATATGTTGAACACGTCCTTCTGAAGAATTGGCAAAATTACCCGAAGGGACTCGCGATCAAGCGTATTGCACTGTTGCTCGGCAATGGCTTGATGGTGAGCAAAGGTGAAGTTTGGAAACGTCAGCGCCGCATGATCCAGCCCGCCTTCAATCGATCGGCGATCGGGTCGCTGCACGGCATGATCGTTGCGGCGAATGTTCGCTTGTTGAATGACTGGGAGGCTGCGGCACGAGCCAAGGCCAGCGTCAACGTCACGCGCGACGTGAGCCTCATGACCTTGGAGATCGTGCTGAGATCGATTTTCGGGGGCGATTACGCTCAGGTCGCGCCGCAGTTCCGAGTCGTTTCCGATGAAACGGCGCGTGACCTGGCGTTTGCGCAGACGTTTACACCGCTCAGCAAGACCATCGCCCACATCGTCGAACAGCGCAGACAAGAACAGCGCATCGCGGGTGACTTCCTGGGATTTCTCATGGAAGCGCGCGACCGTGAAACCGGCCAGGCGATGTCGGATGCCCAATTGATCAACGAGACCATGACTCTGATCGTCGCAGGACACGAGACGACCGCGAGCACGCTCAACTGGACCTGGTATTTGCTGTCGCAAAACCCGGCCCCTGAGGCCAAACTCTCCGACGAATTGCAGAGACTGCATCCGCTCGAAGTCCCCGCCGTCGATGATCTTCCGAAATTCACCTATGCGCGCAAAGTCATCGAGGAGGCGATGCGCCTGTATCCTCCGGGATGGCTGTTGACGCGCCGGGCGATCAAAGATGATCATCTCGGCGAATACTTTGTCCCCGCCGGAACCGAAATTTACATTTCCCCCTACTACATCCAGCGGCATCCGGAACTGTGGGAGGCCCCGGATCGCTTCGATCCCGATCGATTCGATTCCGACATATCACCAAATACACACCCGTCCGCGATGCTGCCGTTTTCCATAGGCCCCAGAAATTGCATCGGCGAGCATTTAGCCAGGCTCGAGATGCATATTCATTTGATAATGATCGGTCAACGCTTGCGATTGCGGTGCTCGGACAGTGCTCCGCCCGCTTTGGCAGCCGCAGTGAACCTATTGAGCGCGCATGATTTCATCATGTCGCCCGAAATCAAGCCGCCGGCTGGATCCGGTCGAGCTTGAGCCCCACATTCCAGTGGCGAAGCGCGGCTCCATGGTCCGCAAGATGCCGTGACGCACATCACATTGTTGCATGACGATTATTGGAGTCGATCGGTTTCCGCCGGACTGACGGACCGCCGAAACTATCTGATCTCGCCCCTATCCTGGACATCGCTTGAACAACCAGAATCTGCAGCCGCTGGAGCGGCAAGCGCTGCTCGACCTGGCTCATCGCGCCAAGCGCGGA
>CAWALM010000018.1:0-5654 GCA_963782845.1 uncultured Gammaproteobacteria bacterium
ATCGTCACCGACAAGGAGCCCGACGGCATCGAGATCATCCGGCACTCGACCGCGCATCTGCTTGCGAACGCGGTTCAGGAGCTGTATCCCGGAAGCCCAGGTGACGATCGGTCCGGTCATCGAGGACGGCTTTTATTACGATTTTGCGTATAAGCGCCCGTTTTCGACCGACGACCTCACCGCGATCGAGGCGCGCATGGCCGAGATTTCGGCCAAGGATCTGCCCGTGCACCGGCGCGTGCTGCCGCGCGACGTCGCGATCGAGCACTTCAAGCGCATCGGAGAGCACTACAAGGCTGAAATCATCGCGGCCATTCCGGCCGGCGAGTCGATCAGCCTCTATGGCCAGGGCGACTGGGAGGACCTGTGCCGCGGGCCGCATGTGCCCTCCACCGGCAAGCTAAAGGCCTTCAAGCTCATGAAGGTCGCGGGCGCGTATTGGCGCGGTGATTCGCGCAACGAAATGCTGCAGCGGATCTACGGCACGGCGTGGGCCAATGAAAAGCAGCTCAAGGAATACCTTACCCGGCTCGAGGAAGCGGAAAAGCGCGATCATCGGCGCATCGGCAGGGAACTCGATTTATTTCACCTGCAGGAGGAGGCGCCGGGGGCCGTGTTCTGGCACCCGAAGGGCTGGACACTGTTTCAGCAGTTGATCAGCTATATGCGCGAGCGGCAGACGGCCGCGGGCTATCGTCGAGGTCAATACGCCCGAGGTCATGGACCGCGAGCTCTGGGTGCAGTCCGGCCATATCGCAAACTTCGGCGAAAACATGTTCATGACCACGACGCCCGATGAGCGCGTGTTCGCGATCAAGCCGATGAACTGCCCAGGGCACATTCAGCTGTTCAAACAGGGCCTGCGCAGCTATCGCGAGCTGCCGTTGCGATTCGCGGAGTTCGGCAAGGTGCATCGGTACGAGCCGTCGGGCGCGCTGCACGGGCTCATGCGAGTGCGCGCTTTCACCCAGGACGATGCGCATATTTTCTGCACGCCCGATCAGCTCACCGACGAGGCGGTCAAGGTGACCGAGCTGATCTTGAGCATTTATCGCGATTTCGGCTTCGACGACGTGCGCATCAAGTTCTCCGACCGGCCCGCCAAAGCGCGTCGGCTCCGACGAGAGCTGGGACATCTACGAGGCTGCGCTCAAGGAGGCGGCCGCGGCGGCCGGTATCGAAACGACGCTGAATGCGGGCGAGGGGGCCTTCTACGGACCGAAGCTCGAGTTCGTGCTGCGGGACGCGATCGGACGCGACTGGCAATGCGGCACGCTGCAAGTCGACCCGAACCTACCCGCCCGGCTCGGCGCGAGCTATATCGGCGTCGACAGCCAGAAGCACACGCCCGTGATGCTGCACCGGGCGATGTTCGGCTCGCTCGAGCGCTTTATCGGCATTTTGCTCGAACATCACGCCGGGCGGCTGCCGACCTGGCTGTCGCCGGTGCAGGCGGTAATCATCGCAATTACCGACCGCCAGGCCGATTACTGCACAGAAATCGCGCAAAACCTGAAAAATCAGGGGCTTCGAGTCGAAACGGACTTGAGGAATGAGAAAGTAGGCTTTAAAATCCGCGAGCATACAATTAACCGTGTACCTTACCTCTTGGTCGCCGGCGATCGGGAAGCCGAGGGGCACACCCTGGCCGTACGCACGCGCAATGGCAAAGATCTAGGTCCTGTTGGGCTCGACGAGCTCGCATCCTTGCTTTCCGATGAAGTAGCGAGTCGCGGCCGTCTTGTTCTGGAGGATCGTGTATCGCAACGTCGAAGCGCGTAAGGCGCAATGAGGAGATCTCCGCACCGTCGGTGCGTGTGATCGCAGCGGATGGAAGTCAAGCAGGAGTCATGACGCGCGCGGAAGCGCTGCAAATGGCGACCTCGCAAGCCCTGGATCTGGTCGAGGTCTCGCCGATGGCGGAACCGCCGGTCGTCAGGGTCATGGATTTCGGCAAATTCTTGTTCGAACAAAACAAGAAGGCGCACGCTGCCAAGCGCAAGCAGAAGCAGATACAGGTTAAGGAAATCAAATTTCGTCCCGGTACGGAAGAGGCGGATTACCAGGTCAAACTGCGTAATATCATCCGCTTCCTGACCGAGGGTGATAAGGCGAAGGTGACCTTGCGTTACCGAGGCCGTGAGCTCGTGCACCAGGATATCGGCCGCAAGCTCTTGACGCGGATATCTGAGGATCTCGCCCCCTATTCGGTGGTCGAGCAGAATCCGCTGATGGAAGGCAAGCAGATGATCATGGTGTTCGGGCCCAAAAAGAAGTGAGCGGCAGACCTTAACAGTCTGCCACCCCGCCTATAGCGGCGCTTCATGGATGCGGAGAAATCCGCATTCGGCGCTTGTGAATAGGGCTATAAAATCAGGAGTCGAACGTGCCTAAGATGAAATCGAAGAAGGCCGCGTCGAAGCGTTTTCGCAAAACAGCGAATGGCTTCAAGCGCGGTCAGTCCCATCGTCGTCATATTCTGACGAAGAAGCCCAGCAAGCGAAAGCGTCAGCTGCGCCGCGAGAGCGGCGTGCACGAGACTGACATGAATCGCGTGAAGCAAATGCTTCCGTTCGCTTGAATCCAAGGAGCTAACAGAATATGGCACGAGTAAAACGAGGTGTGGTCGCCGGTCGGCGCCACAAGAAGGTTCTCAAGAAGGCGAAGGGCTATTTCAACGCCCGTCGCAAGGTCTACCGCACGGCCAAGCAGGCCGTCATCAAGGCCGGCCAATACGCCTACCGCGGACGGCGCGAGAAGAAGCGCGAGTTCCGCGCGCTGTGGATCACGCGCATCAACGCGGCGGCTCGCTTGAGCGGCCTGTCCTACAGCCGGCTCATCGACGGTCTCAACAAGGCCGGTCTCGCGATCGACCGCAAGGTGCTCGCCGATCTCGCGGTGCACGATTTGCCGGCGTTTGCGGCAATCGCGGAAAAAGCCAAGGCGAGCCTCACGGCATAAGGCCCGCACGGCGCAGGCGGGATCCGCTGCATAGGCGCCGGATCCCGCCGAGCCGCAGGTAGCCATGGCCAGCCGCCGCATCGCTTTCGACGCTCGTCGAACAGTCCCTCGCCGCGGTTCGCGCGGCCGCCGACCTCGCCCAATTGGACGAGGTGCGGGTGCATGTGCTCGGCAAGAAGGGCGCCCTCACCGAGCAGCTCAAGGGCCTGGGCGCGCTGCCCGCCGCGGAGCGGCCGGCTGCGGGCCAGCGCATCAACGACGCCAAGGCGAGCATTCAGGCGGCAATCGATGCGCGCCACCGGGAACTCGATGCGGCGGCGCTTGCGCGCGAGCTCTCCTCGGGGGCGGTCGACGTGACGCTGCCGGGCCGCGGTCAGGAGCGCGGCAGCATGCACCCGGTGACGCGCACGCGCTTGCGCATCGAGGAAATCTTCAAGCAGGCCGGATTTCAGGTCGCCACCGGCCCCGAGGTCGAGGACGACTTTCATAATTTCGAGGCGCTGAACATCCCCGCCAATCACCCGGCGCGGGCGATGCACGATACGTTCTATTTTCCCGACGGCCGCTTGCTGCGCACCCATACCTCGCCGGTGCAAATTCGCGAGATGCGCAAGAACAAGCCGCCGCTCTCGGTGATCGCGCCGGGTCGCGTCTATCGCTGCGACTCCGACATGACGCATACGCCGATGTTCCATCAGGTGGAGGGCCTCGCGGTCGGGGAGCACATCAGTTTCGCGAATCTCAAGGCGATGCTTCACGGCTTTGTCGAACAGTTCTTCGAGACGCCGCTCGGCATGCGATTGCGGCCTTCTTATTTTCCGTTCACTGAGCCGTCCGCCGAGGTCGACATCGAGTGTGTGTTTTGCCGGGGGGCTGGTTGCCGCGTGTGCAAGCAAACGGGCTGGCTCGAGGTCCTCGGCTGCGGAATGATTCACCCGAACGTTCTCGCGGCGGCCGGCATCGACAGTGAGCAGTGGCAGGGATACGCGTTCGGCATGGGCATCGAGCGCCTCGCGATGCTGCGCTACGGCGTCGATGACCTGCGCCTCTTCTTCGAAAACGATTTGCAGTTTCTGAAGCAATTCCCGTGAAGACCACCTATCGCTGGCTGCAGGAGTTCACCGCGCTCGAAGTGCCGCCCGCGCGGCTCGCCGAGCAGCTCACGCTCGCCGGTCTCGAGGTCGAGGCGGTCACACCGGTCGCCCCGCCGTTCTCGAACGTCGTGGTCGGCGAAGTGCTCGGCGTTGCGCGCCATCCGGAGGCGGACAAACTCTCGGTTTGCGAAGTCACGACCGACGGCCGCGACCGGCTGCAGATCATCTGCGGCGCCGCCAATGTGCGCGCCGGCCTCAAGGTCGCGGTCGCGAAGGAGGGCGCCGAACTGCCCGGCGGACTTCGCATCAAGCGAGCGAAGCTGCGCGGGCTGGAATCGCATGGGATGCTCTGTTCGGTGCGGGAACTCGGCTTGGGCACCGAACACGACGGCATCCTCGAGCTTGCCTCGGATCTCGCGACGGGCGAGAACTTGCGGGCGGCGCTCGATCTCGATGACTGGGTGCTCGACGTCAAGGCGACGCCGAATCGCGGCGACTGCATGAGCATTTTCGGTATCGCACGCGACTACCTTGCCGCGCGCGAGCAGCGCTATCTCAAGTTTCACACGCCGGCGGTGCCTGCGCGCAGCGAGGCGCGCTGGCCGCTGCGCATCGATGCCCCGCAGGCATGCCCCGTGTTCGCGGGCCGCGTGATCCGCGCCATCCGCTCCGATGCCCAATCCCCATTCTGGCTGCGCGAGCGATTGCGGCGCATCGGCATCAACAGCATCTCGCCGGTCGTCGATGTCACGAACTACGTGATGAGCGAAATCGGTCAGCCGATGCATGCCTACGACCTCGCGCGCCTGAGCGGCACCGTGAACGCGCGCTTTGCCTTGCCGGGCGAGCGCCTCACGCTGCTCGACGACAAGGAGTACCTGCTGGACGCCGAGTTTCTGGTGATTGCCGATGCGAGCGGCGCGATCGGCCTTGCCGGCATCATGGGAGGGCGGCCGACGGCGATCTCGGCAACGACCACCGACGTGTTCCTAGAGGCCGCGAATTTTTCGCCGTCGGCGATCGCGGGCCGAGCGCGCCGCGTTGGTTTGTTTACCGATGCCGCGCAGCGCTTCGAACGCGGCGTCGATCCTGAACTGCCGTCGCTCGCGATCGAGCGGGCAACCGCGTTGCTGCTCTCGATCGTTGGCGGCGAACCCGGGCCGGTGCAAATCGTGCAAAGCGCCGGCGCCGCCGAGGCGCCGATCGTGCCGCTGCGCCGCAGCCGCCTGCAGCGGCTGCTCGGCGTATCAGTCCCCGATCGCGAGGTCGGAGAACTGCTCGCCGCCATCAGTGAACGCGTCGAGACGACCGCGGACGGCTGGCGCGTCGCCGCGCCGGGGCACCGCTTCGATGTGCGCATCGAGGAGGATCTGATCGAGGAGGTTGCGCGCCTGCGCGGCTTCGACAGCATCGCCGAGTCGCCCGCGGTTGCCCCGCAACGGCCGGGTGGCGCGAGCGAGTTGCGTGTCGCGGGAGAGCGTCTCATCACCGCGCTCGTCGACCGCGGCTACCGCGAAGCCATCACCTATAGCTTCGTCGACCCGGCCATTCAGCGGCAGCTGTTTCCCGACGCGCCGGCGCTGCCATTGGCCAATCCTC
>CAWALM010000019.1:0-39496 GCA_963782845.1 uncultured Gammaproteobacteria bacterium
CCGGCGCGTACAAAGCCGACAGCGTGACCTCGAACAGTACGCTCGCGCAGACGCCGACGACCCCGCCGGCACCCTCGCGAATGCGCTTCGTCAGCAGCGCGCGCGCCAGGCCCAGCATTTTCGGGACGAGCAGCACGATCATGCTGAACCAGAACAGCGCCATCATGAGTTGCGTGTCGAACCGCGGCCAGGTCGGAAACAGCTGGAAGTCCTGGCTGAAATACTCGGGCCGCAGAAAATGCGCCTGCAAGGCGAGCGCGAAACCGAGCGCCAGCAGCAGCAGCCAGAGCGGCGAGGACAAATAGCTCATGATGCCGATGCCCAGATGCAGGCGGCTCAGGATCGAGAGGCCCGTCGTGCCGATGATCTTCGCGTGCTGCAGATTTCCCTGGGCCCAGCGGCGGTCGCGCACGGCGATGTCGATCAAGGACGGCGGCGACTCCTCCCAGGAGCAGCCGAGCTCGGTCGTCATGCGAACCTTCCAGCCGGCCCGCCGCATCAGCGCGGCCTCGACGAAGTCGTGCGACAGCACGAAGCCGCCGAAGGGCTTGCGTCCCTTGAGCTGCGGCAGGCCGCAGCTCTGGGCGAATGCGGCCGTGCGGATGATCGCATTGTGGCCCCAGTAGTTGCCGGAATCGCCGGACCAGGCGGCCAGGCCGCGCGTGATCACGGGACCGTATACGCAGGCGGCGAATTGCTGCAGGCGGCCGAACAGGGATTTCGCGCCGATCAGCTGCGGAGCGGTCTGCAAAATCCCGAGGCCGCCGTCGGCCTGCATCGCCGCGGCGAGACGCAGCAGCGTCGGCGCGTCGATCAAACTGTCGGCGTCGAGCACGATCAAAAAATCGTAGCGGCCGCCCCAACGCTTCACGAAGTCCTCGACGTTGCCGGATTTGCGTGCGCTGTTTTGCCAGCGGCGCCGGTACCGACCGGCATGATGCCCGCCAGCGCGCCGCGCAGCCGATCGACACTCACGGTCTCGCGAATCCAGGCATCGGCGTCGGTCGAATCGGACAGCACGACGATTTCGAAGCCGCGATTCGCACCGATCGCCGCAAGGCCTCGCCCATCGCTTGCAACGCGGTCATGGTGCGGCGCGGATCCTCGTTGTAGATCGGCATCAGCAACGCGGTCAGCGAGGAGTTCAACGCGGGGTCGGCGGCCGGCATTTCTCGCGTCCCTTCGATGCGCCGGCGAGCACCGATGCGGCCGAGAACGCGATCCAGCCAGCGACACCGCGAAGAAGAAAATCATCAAGCCCTGCAGCAGCGTCATGCTCGCGAAGCGCACGACCTGCAGCATCTGGTAGGTGCCGTAGGCGCTGATGCCGATCGTCACGGTGATCAAGATGCAGCGAGCGAACAGACCGACGACGAGACGCCGATGCGCAGGTGCCGCGGCGGCCGGCGCCCCAGGTCCTGCGCCGGCATCGGCATCGCGGATTCCGGCGGCATGCCCCGCGCGGCAGCGCCGCCTCGCGGGCGACCGCTGCGGTCAGCTTGCGGTCCATCGATAGAGCCAGGTTTCGGTGACCGGGGTTTTGTCGCGCATGACACGTAAGCGTAGCTCGATCAGATCCGCGCCGTTCGGGTCGAGCTCGAAACTTGCGCGCAGCCCATGGATCGCCGGGTTCGGCACGAGTTGGAGTTGGATAATTTACCCGCGGAGGCCCCCCTTCGATCCGCAACCCCTCGATCTGCTCGCCGGCGCCGATGAAGTCGATTTGGAAGACGCGCCGTTTGCCGTCGAGACTCGCGCCCGAGCGCGTCGACACGGTTTCGCCGAAGCCCTTGGGCAGCTTGGTTCCGCAAGCCAGGCGATGTGGTAGGCGAAATTCGCCGGATGCCCCGCGGCGATGGTTTGCGCCGGCCGCCAAAACGCCACGATATTGTCGTTGGTCTCACGCCCCGAGGGTATTTCGACGAGCTCGACAGAACCCGCGCCCCACTCGCTGCGGGGCTCGATCCAAGCGCTTGGCCGGCGCTCATATGGGCGTCCAAATCCTGGAAATCGCTCATGACCCGCGAGCGCTGTATGAGGCCAAAGCCCTGCGGCGCCTGGGTCGTGAACGTCGAGACCTGCAGCTTCGCGGGATTGGCGAGCGGCCTCCAGACCGACTCGCCGCTCGCGGTCAAGACCTGCAACCCATCCGAGTCGTGCACTTCGGGGCGATAATCGTCGAGGCGTCCGCGATTGGTCTCGTCGAACAGGAACATCGAGGTCAGCGGGGCGATGCCGACGACGCGCAGCTCCTCGCGCGGGAAAAGCGTCATATCGACCTCCATCGTGGTCTCGACGCCCGGACGCACCCTAAAGCGATAGGCGCCGGTCGTCGATGCGCTCTCGAGCAACGCATAAATGGCGATTTCCTTGGCGTTTTGTCGGGCCGTTCGATCCAAAAATGGGTGAACGCCGGGAATTCCTCACCCGAGGGCTCCGCGGTGTTGAGCGCAAGCCCGCGCCCCGAAAGGCCATAGACCTGCTGCTGTGCGAGCGCTCGAAAGTAGCTCGCGCCCTGGAAGACCAGAAATTCGTCCCAGATTTTCGGCGAATTGATCGGATTTCGGATCCGAAAGCCCGACAGCGGCAATGAGGCTTTCGGCGGCGGCGGCGGTACGTTGGGTCCAAACTCGAACATGTCGGGCGTTGCGACGAGGTCCTGCACCTTGCTGTTCTCGATGACCGAGACGGTGACCGTGGTCTGAAAATTGAATCCGACCGGCAAGAGGTCGATCCGAAACGGCAATCCATCGGTGCGCCAGATGGCCACATCCGGATTGAAGCGGATGCTGCGGTATTGGTCCGGGCCGAGCTTATCGAGTGACGCCGGCATCGTGCCGCGTTGCGGGACATAGGCGCTCCCGGCGTGTCGCTTTGCTTCGGCGAGCACGAAATCCAGGGCGGAATCGCGCGCCGGCACTACCGCTGCCGCCGGTGCCGGCGGCGGTGCCGGCCGCGGTGGGTCGCCGCCGCAGCACCAGTCAGCAGGGCCGGCAGGCACGCGAGCACACAGATCGATTTGGCTGTTGAAAGCGGCAAGGCCCTTCCTCGATTGAGCCCGTAGGCCAAATACTGTGATTTGCCAGACCGGCGTTATTTTGGTTCAAAATCTCCCGCTTACCTTGATGAAAGCGGCCTGCTGTGTCAACGGTCAGCTGGCGCAGACACGCGCCTGATATAGTCTGCAGAATGACCACTCAGGAACCGCAAAGCACAAGGGCGGTGCTGATGGTGCGCCCGGCCCGATTCGGGTTCAACCCGGAGACGGCCGGCACGAACCTGTTTCAGCGCGCGGATCAGCGACCCAACGAGGCCGGGCGGCAATCGCGGGTCTTGGCCGAATTCGACGGGCTCGCGGCGGCCTTGTCCCGTGCGGGGGTCCAGGTGATCGCGGCCGCCGACACCGCGGCTCCGGTCAAGCCGGACGCGGTGTTCCCCAATAACTGGGTGAGTTTTCATGGCGACGGTACGGTCGTGCTGTATCCCATGTTCGCGGCCAATCGGCGCCTGGAACGGCGCGAGGACTTGATCGCCCAGGTTGCGCGCGAAGGGTCGTTTCGGATCGCGAGGACCGTCGACTTGAGCCATCGGGAGGCCGAGGCCAAGTTCCTCGAGGGCACCGGCAGCCTGGTGCTCGATCGAGCCGCGCACGTCGCCTATGCTTGTTTGTCGCCGCGCACCGATCTCGACGTGCTCGGCGAGTTTGCGCAGCTCCTCGACTACGAGCTGATGACCTTCGATGCCCAGGATGCCGGCGCGCCGATCTATCATACCAATGTCCTGATGGCCGTCGGCACCGGCTTCGCGGTGGTCTGCGGCGAATCGATCGGCAATCCGCAGCACCGCGACGCCGTCTGCTCAAAACTAGTGGCGACCGGCCACGAGATCATCGAGATTTCGCTGCCGCAGATGCGGAGTTTCGCCGGCAATTTGCTCGAACTCGAGGGTGCACGGGGCCGACTGATCGCCTTGTCGAGCGCGGCTTGGAGCGCGCTCGACGCTCAGCAGCGGCGACAACTCGAGCGTCACGGCGAAATCGTCGCCGCCGACATCGCGACGATCGAGCGGCTGGGCGGCGGCAGCGTGCGCTGCATGCTTGCCGAGATTCATCTGCCGCGGCGCGCAGCGGGATCTTGAGCGGCGATTCGGCGGGAGTTTTGCGGCGGCCGTTGGTGTCATAATTGACGCATGCTCGAACTCGGCATCAAAACGCTGATCGCCTATCTCGTCGGCGCATTGCTGGGTAGCCTGGTCCTGGGCCGCCTGCGCGGCGTCGACATACGCTCGATGGGCAGCGGCAACGCCGGTGCCACCAATGCACTGCGCACCCAGGGCAAATTGTTCGGATTCCTGGTGCTGCTCATCGACGTGGGCAAGGGCGTGCTGGTGGTGCGCTGGTTGCCGGCCGCCGCGCTGCCCCTGATCGGCGTGGACCCCGCGGTGTCGCGCGAGTGGCTCACGCTCGCTTGCGCCGCCGCCGTGATCGTCGGGCACGTCTACCCGGTCTGGTACGGATTTCGCGGCGGCAAGGGCGCGGCGACGATGGTCGGCGTGGTCGCAGCCTTGGAGCTGCGGCTCGCACTGCCGCTGCTCGTCTCCTGGGTGCTGGTCCTCGTGCTCTCCGGCTATGTCGGTCTCGCGACGATGCTGGCCGGCATCACGCTGGTCGCCGCGGTCTACGTGCTGGAGCCCGGCAACACGCCGCTGCTGTGCTTTTGCGCGCTGCTGGCCGCATTCATCGTCTTCACCCACCGCAGCAACATCAAGCGCATGTGGGCGGGCAACGAAAACCGCGTGCGGCGTCTATGGCTGTTTCGCTCGCGCACGGCGTAGTGCCGCACGGCGCAGTGCAGCCGGCCGTTCTCGGTTTGCTCGCCGACGGCCGCGTGCATTCGGGCGAGTCCCTTGCGGCGCAGCTCGGCGTGAGCCGAGCTGCGGTCTGGAAAAGCATCGAACGGCTGCGTGCGTTCGGAATTGCCGTGCATGCGGAGCCGAGGCGCGGCTACCGGCTCAAGGAACCGGTCGAACTGCTGGACGCGAACCGCGTCCGCGCAGAACTCGGCGCCGATGTGGCGCATGCCCTGGGTACGCTCGAGATCCTGTTCCAGGCCGACTCGACCAATTCGCGGCTGCTCGCGGCCGCTGCGCCGCGCCATGGCGTCGCCGAGGTCTGTGCCTGCGAGCTGCAGTCCGCCGGGCGCGGGCGCCGCGGGCGCCGCTGGATCGCGCCCTTCGGTTCGAGCGTCGCCATGTCTCTAGCCTGGACTTTCCACGACACGGCGCGTGACCTGCCGGCCTTGAGCCTTGCGGTCGGCGTCGCGGTCGCGCGCGCACTCACGCGCGTCGGGGCGCGCGCGATTCGGCTCAAATGGCCCAATGATCTGTGGTTCGAGAATCAGAAGATCGGCGGCGTGCTCATCGAGTTGCGCGCCGAGGCCGGCGGCGCGGCGAACGTCGTGATCGGCGTCGGCATCAATGTCGCGTTGCCGCCCGATGCACGCGAACAGATCACCTCCAGTGCCGGTCTCGTTGGGATCGCATCGGTCGCCGACGCGTGCGAGCGCGTCGCCTTGCCGCCCTCGCGAAATCGGGTCGTCGGCGCCACGATCGACGAGCTATTGCGTATGCTGTCGGCCTTCGAGCGCGATGGGTTTGGGCCCATGCGCGAAGCCTGGAGCGCGCTCGACGCACTCGAGGGCTGCGCGGTGCGCGTCCTGATCGGAGACCGCAGCGTCGCCGGGATTGCGCGCGGCGTCGATGCGGACGGGGGATTTTGCGTCGACGTCGGCGGACATGTGCAAAAATTCACGTCCGGCGAAGTCAGTCTGCGCTTGGAAGGAAAATGAGCTTGACGGCACTGAAGGGCACGGTATTTTTGCTGCTGTTCGCCAACGCGATTTATTTCCTGTGGGCGCGCGGTATTGCGCCCCCGCCGGACGCCGGCGGCGGCTCGAGTTCGAGCCTCAAACTCGTGTCCGAGTCGCCCGCGCTGCGCGGCGCGACCCCGGATGCGGCGGGCCGAGCGGCCGGCGTCGGCGCGGAGGCGGCGCCCGCCGCGGCGACTGCGGAGCCGGCGGCTCCGGGCGCGACGGCCGCAGCCGAAGCCGCGGGGCCCGCCGCGCCCACGTTACTGGCCGACGTGAAGCGCTGCATCACGGTTGGACCATTTTCGGACGTCTCGGAGGCCGCCCATGCGGCGGCAACCCTGCGCAGCGGCGGCTATCAGCCGCGCCAACGAGTGGCGGAAGGCGAAATCTGGGCCGGCGTCTGGGTGTACCTGCCGCTGCCGCCGACCCCCGCAGCCGGGGACCAGGTGCGCGCCAAATTGAAGTCCGGCGGCATCGACGATGCCCTCGAGATGCCGGGGCCAAACGACAAGCCGGTGATATCACTGGGACTCTTCAGCGAAGCGCGGCGTGCGCAGGCACGCGTGACGCAAGCGCAGGCACTCGGCCTCAATCCGGGGATCGCGGACCGCAAGCGAACCGGCGACGTCTATTGGGTTGATATCGATTTGAAGCCGACCGACGGTCTGCTGAACCCGGCCGATCTGCAGGGTGAATCGGGGCGCATCGTACGTCTCGAGGTCAAGGCCTGCCCGGTCCCGGAGGGTCCGAAATCATGAGCATCCGACGCGACAATTGGCGTGCCGCGCTGCTGCGCACCGTCGGCGGCATCGTCGCCTACGGGTGCCTGGCGGCGTTCGTGTGTCTGGTCAGTGTGCAAACCTATCGCTGGTTTCGGGAGGGCGAATGGATTCACATCGGCATCACCGACGGCCTGCGCGCGGTGCTCCTGACCTGCTGCGTCAACGAGGGTGACGTCGGCCACCTCGCGGGCTTCGTGCATTGGCTCGAGACGCCCACCGACTGGTTCGGGTGGCACAAGTTTCTCGAAGTGGTTCCCGCATCGATCGGACTATTCGCGCTGAGCATGCTCGGCAACTTCGCATTCGTCTACGGCGGCGATCGCCTCGCCGAACAAGAGGATGCGAAGCAGAAACTCGCAGCCTGACGGAGTACTCCAATGAGTGAAAATCCGCGTCCGCCGTTCCCGCCGTTCGACGCGGCCACCGCGGCCGCGAAGGTCCGTCTCGCCGAGGACGCCTGGAACAGCCGCGATCCGCAGCGGGTGTCGCTGGCCTATACCCCCGAAAGCCTCTGGCGCAACCGATCGGAGTTTCTGACGGGCCGCGAGGCGATCGTCCAATTCCTGACGCGCAAATGGAACAAGGAACTCGACTACCGGCTCATCAAGGAACTCTGGGCGTTCCAGGGCGCGAGAATCGCCGTGCGCTTCGCCTATGAGTGGCACGACGACAGCAATCAGTGGTACCGCTCGTACGGCAACGAAAACTGGGAGTTCGACGAGCACGGATTCATGCGCCGGCGCATCGCGAGCATCAACGATTTGCCGATCGCCGCCGCGATGCGAAAATTCCACTGGCCCGCGGGGCGGCGCCCCGACGATCACGCGGGCCTGTCGGAACTCGGCTTGTAGCGGCGCATCGGCGCGCATTGGCGCCCCGGCGCCGCCTCAGGCGACGTAGTCGCTCGCGATGGTCGCGTCGACCGGCGCGCGCCGCGCGCCCAGCGAGTTGAACACCGGCGTCAGCACGAATGCGAGCACCAGGTTGAGGATCACCGTGTAGACGGCCGTGTATCCCGGGAACGTATAGCCGCCGATTGCGAGCGGAAAGCTCGTTGCCAGATTGGTAGCCACCGCCATCGCGGTTCCCGCGGCGGTGCCGGCCGCCCAGCCGACGAGCAGCGCCCAGTCGTTGAACCAGCGCGTATAGGCGCCGAGCATCACGGGCGGCAGCGTCTGAATGATCCAGATGCCGCCGAGCAGCTGCAGCTGAATCGCATATTTCGTCGGCACGAACAAAATGAATACGAGCGCGCCGGCTTTGACGATCAGCGAGACCCACTTGGCGATCTGGGATTCCTGCTTGTTGGTCGGATTCTGGTTGATGAATTCGCGGTGAATGTTGCGCGTATACAGGTTCGCGGCCGCAATCGACATGATCGACGCGGGCACGAGCGCGCCGATCGCGATCGCGGCGAACGCGATGCCGACGAACCACGGCGGAAAGCTGTGCAGCAGCAGCGCCGGCACCGCGAAGTTGTTGCCGAACCGCTTGAAGCCTTCCGCGTAGGCGGGTAAGTCGTGCACGCCCGATGCGATCACGAAAAAGCCGACGAGTGCGAGCAGGCCGAGCATGAACGAATAGGTCGGCAGCATCGCGGCGTTGCGCCGGATCGCATGCCCGCTGTTGGCGCTCAGCACCGCCGTCAGCGAGTGCGGATACAGAAACAGCGCGAGCGCGGAGCCGAGCGCGAGCGTCGCATAGCTGCCGTAGGCGCCCGTGGTGTTGGGGCCGGGCACCGCGAGCAGCAATTTCTGCGCGGGTACGGCCGCGAAAATCTTGCCGAATCCGCCGAGCTCGATCGGAATGATGATGACGGCCGCGAACGCCGTGAGATAGATCAGCACGTCCTTGACGATCGCGATCGACGCGGGAGCGCGCAGGCCGCTCGAATAGGTGAATGCGGCCAGCACCACGAATGCGATGATCAGCGGCAGATCGCCGTAGAAACCCTCGCCGGTGACGCCGAGCCCGCCGATCACGACCTGAATGCCGACGAGCTGCAGCGCGATATAGGGCATCGTCGCGACGATGCCGGTCACGGTCACCGCGAGGGCGAGCCAGCGGTTGCCGAAGCGCCCGCGCACGAAGTCTCCGGCGGTGACGTAGCCGTGCTTGTGGCAAACGTGCCATAGCCGGCGGAACACCAGGAACAGCAGCGGATAGATGACGATCGTATAGGGGACCGCGAAAAACGCGATTGCGCCGGCGCCGAACGCAAGCGCCGGCACGGCGATGAACGTATAGGCGGTGTATAAGTCGCCGCCGACCAGAAACCAGGTGACGATCGTGCCGAAGCGCCGGCCGCCGAGTCCCCATTCGCCGATCTCGTCGAGATCGCCCTTGCGCCAGTGCGCGGACGCGAACCCGAGCCAGGTGACGAAGGCGAACAGCGCGAGAAAGATGCCTAGCGCAACCCAGTTCACTTCGAGCACGTTGAACCCCCGCCGATTATGTTTTTTGGAGAGCCTTCGAGAACACCGGCACCGACCTCAGGCTAGTCGTCGGTCACGAAATACACCACGGCCGTGAGCGCGGCGCTGACCAGCACCCAGAGCAGCTGGAACCAATAGAAGAAGGGAATGCCGAGGAGGTAAGGCTCGAGTTTATTGTAAAACGGCGGCCAGAGCGCCACGGCGAACTGGGCAACGAATAGGAGATACCACCAACTCCATCCGCGGCGCTTATCGGAAATCTGTTTCATCGCGAGTCCCCCTCGCGCGAAGTATCCGCTGGGCAGCACTGATTTTCCAGCCCCGCGCCTTGCGGAGGCCGGTCTCATGGCCGCCGTGCAGCCATGAGACCGGTGATATCCCGCTATCCCTTAGAACTGGTAGCGGACGCCGATCGTCGGGTCGATGTTGGTCGAGTTGATGTAGCCTGCGGCCAGACCGTCCGCCACGTAGGTATACAAGGCGCCGCCGTAGACGTCGAACCGCTTCGAGAGCCGGTAGTCAGCCATGATCGAGTAGGCCGTGAGCTTGCCGCTGCAGCCGCCCGATACCGTGCTCGAGCAGCCGGCATCGGCGCCCGTCGCGTAGCTGTTTTGGCTATAGCCATACCAGGCGGCCGTCACGTCCAACTTGTGGGTTACCGCATACTTGACGCCGGCCCAGTAAACCTCGAGCGTCTTGTCGTTGTCGTAGGCGGTGTTGCTGACGGCCGCGAGCACGTAGCCGCCGATGTCGATGTAGCCTGCAGAGAGCGGCGTGTTCGGGTTCGCGTACTGGATGTGCTCGTAGCCGGCAAAAATCTTCGGCTTGCCGAAGCTGTAGGAGCCGGTGATCGCCACGGAGGTGTTGTCGGAAATGGTTCCGTTCAACGCGTTCGAGGAGGAGTAGCCCGCAGCGACCGCGGTTGTCAGCTGCGCGGCGGAGAGCGCCTTCACCGAGACCGCGTCGTTGACCTTGATGTAATAGGCGTCGATCGACAGGCCGCCATATTCCCCGCCCAACTGGAACTCGTAGGCACTGCCGGCGCTACCGGCCGAACCGTTCAACTTGTATTGCGCGCCGAAGTGCGCGTTGCTGAACGTCCCGACGTACTTGATCGAACTGTCGAGCCGGCGATCTTGGGTGTCGCCGCCACCCGCGGTCGTGCCCGACAAGCCGATCAGGGAGAAGGCCTGCGAGGCGCCCATCGGGTCGTACTTGGCGACCGCGTCGGCAAACAAGGTGTTCTGGCGGCCGAACGTCAGAGTTCCACCGACCGGGGAGCTGAAGCCGACGAACGCCTGCGAGAACAATTGGCCGGCGACGCTCGAGTCGATGCCGGTGTTCTGCGCCGCCGCGGCCTTGCCGTTGTTGAGCGCCACGGATTTCAAGGCGTCGCTGATGTCACCCGATTGCGGGTTGAAATAAGTCTCGACCTTGAATATCGCCGACCAGTCATCCATCAGAGGCTCCGCGCCCTTGAGTCCGATGCGCGACTGGCTGAGATTACTCGGCGTCACGCCGGTCACGGAATTCCTGCTGTCCGGCTGGACGATGTCGTTGCTGCCGGCCGGGAAGTAGTCGCTGATCGGTGCGCCGTGCGTATCGTATTGCAAGCCGAGATCGACGATGCCGTACAGCGTGATCCCGTGCCAGGTCAGGCTGTCATCGGTCGCGGGCGCGGTCTGCGCGTGCGCGACGGCGCCGAGGCCCATGAGCCCGCCGAGTAACAATCCGCCTTTGAGAGCGGCGGCGCCGGGCATGCCGCTGCGGGCGTTTACCATATTGCCAGCCTGAGTCTTTTTGCGATTCACAGTGAGATCTCCGATATGAGGATTCGTGTTGAGCGTGCGCGCCGCTTGGGCGCAATGTTGTCTTTAGGGCAACAATTATAGCAGCTTAGTTTTCAAGCTCAAAACTAATGATGTTGCTTTAATACAACCGCGTTCCGCCAGATGGATCGAGGGTTGTTCCAGTCTCGCGCGCCCCGCGTCTCGCAGCTGTTTCGGCCAGAATGCAGGCGCATATTCGGCGCGCCAGGTTACATTTCAATGACATGGGCCGAACTGCCAGGATTTTCATGCGCTGTTGCGAGCGCGGCGGGATCACTCGCTGCGCGCGAGCACGATCCAAACGCCGGCCTGCATTTGAACGCCGCGCGCGGTCAGGTGCGCCGCTAGCACTTGCCGGACGGCGCCGCTGAGCGCGGCCTTGCGGTCGGGATGCTCGCGCAACGCGGCGCCCAAGGGGCCCACACGCAGCGCGAGTTGCAGGCTTTGATCGAGGTCGTCGGCACCGATCGCAGCGTCGAAGGGGCGCGCCGAGACTTCGCAATAGCCCGCATCGATGAGTATCGAGCGCACGCGGTCCGCGTCGGCGAACGCGAATGGCCCTGGTGCCGCGGGGTCGGAGGCTGTGATCGGCGGCAGAAACGGCAGCGCTGCTTGCAGCGGAATCTGCATCCAGGGGTTATCCTGCAGCGGCCGCCAGCAAACGAACCCGAGACGGCCGCCCCGCCGCATGCTGCGCCGGATGTTGCGGAACGCCGCGGCCGGATCGCCGAAGAACATCACGCCGAAGCGCGAATAGACCGCGTCGAATGTCCCGATACCGAGATCCGCGACTTGCGCATCGGCCTGCCGGAACGAGAGGCGGCTCGGCGCGTACGAACTCGAGCGGCGTCGAGCGACCTCGAGCATCGGCAGCGAGAGGTCGACGCCGACGACCGCGCCGCGTGTGCCGACACGGTCGGCGAGTTGCAGCGAGGTTTGCCCGCAGCCGCATCCGACATCGAGGATGCGTTCCCGATCCGCGGGTGCAAGCTGGCGCATCGCCTCCGAGCCGAGCGGCTCGATTTGCCGATCGAGCTGCTCCTGGTATCGCGCCCAAGTAGCGCCCGCCGAAGCATTCCAATAATCGACCTGCGCGCTGTTGGCGCTCGGAAAGGGCGGCCCGCCGGGCGGCGCAGATTGCGCTCCGTCCGACGCCGCCGGTGCGCGGCCTGGCACGGATTCCTGGTCGTCCGGTCTTTGCCCGTTGCTCATGCTCGCCTCGCGTGTCGAAGTTCTCTTGGATGCTGGCCCGGCGCCCGCGCCGCGCGCACCCTAACACCGGGCTCACTATCGACACAACGCGGCGACGCCATCGCGCACCGGCCGCGCATTGCCCCGGGCGCCGCTTCGCTTCGGCGGCCGCCGCGTGGCCGCGGCGCTATACTCGCGGCCGAGATGAATCACCCTACCGGCATGGCCCGCTTCGGCGGCGCGGACTCGTTTGGCTCGGCATGAACCTTAAGTTTCAGCGCGCGGCCGATCGGCTGATCGGAATACCGCTATGTGGATTGCTGTCGCTGTGGCACCGCTTGTTCGGGCGCCGCGACGCCGTCCTCGGGCAGCCGCGGCGCATCCTGGTCATTCTGCTCTCGGAGATGGGAAGCCTCGTGCTCGCCGAGCCGATGTTCGCGAAGCTCAAACGAAAGTATCCGCAGGCCTCGATCCACGTGCTGCTGTTCGCCAAGAATCGCGAGGTGCTCGATCTGCTGCGCGTCGTCGAGCCGTCGGATGTCCTGACCTTGAGCGACCGCTCAGTTTTCGCGCTGATCGGCGACAGCCTCCGGGCGATCGCGCGCCTGCGGCGCCTGAGGGTCGATGCGGCGTTGGACTGCGAGCTGTTTTCGAGGGTCAGCAGCATTTTTTCCTATCTATGCGGCGCGCGTCTGCGGGTAGGATTTTATGCGCACACGCAGGAAGGCCTCTATCGCGGCTCCTTCATCAACCGGCGCGTGATGTACAACCCGTACCGTCATCTGACGCTGCAGTTTCTGAGCTTGGTCTCGGCGCTCGAGTCGACGACGGTCCCACCCTGCAAGGAACTCGTCGAGGCGATGCCGGAAGGGCCTGCGCCGTTCGAATTCGAGCCGCACGAAACGGAGCAGATCGCCGCCAAGCTGCACGCCGACTTCCCCGCGGTCGCCGCGAAGCGCCTCGTATTGATTTATCCGGGCGGTGGGCTGCTGCCGATCCGCGCGTGGCCGCTCGAATCGTATGGCGCGCTGTGCAGCGCCTTGCTGGCGGACGGCTACGCGGTCGGCGTCGTCGGCTTGGCGTCCGATCGCTCGCTGGCGCGTGCGCTGGCGGAGCGCTGCCGCAGCGATGCCTGCATCGACCTGACGGGCTATACGAAAACCGTTCGCGAGCTGCTTGGGTTGTTTCATCGCGCCGACCTGTTGATTACCAATGACGGCGGCCCGGGGCAATTCGCGGCGCTCACGCCGATTGCCTCGATCGTGTTCTTCGGTCCCGAGACGCCCTTGCTGTACCGGTCCTTGTCGCGCAATGCCCATCACTTCCACATTGCGCTGCCGTGCTCGCCCTGCCTGACCGCGTACAACCATCGCTCCTCGCCGTGCGACGGCGACAACCAGTGCCTCAAGCAGATCACGCCGGCGCAGGTGATCGGCAGGGCGCGGCAGATGCTTTCCTCGGCGCGCGAGCGGCCCGCAGCGAATGCCCCCGAGATCGCATGATCCGGCCGCAACGGTGGACGGCCCGTTTGCTTGCGCTGCCGCTCGTGCAGCGGCTCACGCACTGGCGCTTCTTCAAGTTCGGCGTGGTGGGTGCGTCCGGCACGCTCGTGAACCTCGCGGTTCTGCGCCTCGCACAGGAAATCGTGTTCCGCGCGATCACGCCGCCGTCGACGCGCCTGAACTATTCGCTGTGCCTCGCAATCCTCGTCGCGACGATCAATAATTTCACCTGGAACCGGCGCTGGACCTGGCAGGATCGGTCGCGCAAGCCCGGCAAGTCGGTGTTCGCCCAATTCGGCCAATACGCGCTCGCATGCTGGGTCGGAATTGCGATGCAATTCGCGATCACGAAGCTGCTGGCGGGTTACTTCGCGTATCTCGTCGCGAACCTCATCGCGATCGTGCTCGCCAGCGCCTTCAACTTCGGGGTCAACCATTGGTGGACCTTCCGCCATCGGCACGCCACGGCTCTCGAGCGGGAGCAACCCTAGCGCATGCCGCGCATCAACCCAGCGCTGCGGCGCCTCGTCTGCGGATTCGCCGCCGTGCTTGCGGTCTCGGCCTATTTTTACGGGCTCGATAGCCAGCACATTCCGAAGAACGGCGACGAGAGCGTCTATGTGAACATCGCGCGCCTGACCGCGGCGTCGGGCCACTGGCTGCCGCTGCGCTCGCAGTACGAATCCATGCGCAACACCAAGCCACCGCTGCTCTTTTGGCAGGGCATCGTCTCGACGCGCGACGGCGCGAGTTGGAGCCTGTGGAACCTGCGCTATCCGAGCGTGATCTACACGCTGCTGACTGCGGCGATGGTGTTCCTGCTCGCGCGTAAAATTTCCGGCGCCGGCGCGCGCGGCTGCATCGCGGCCTGCGCATATTTGGCGTTCTTCAGCACCTATCGCTACGGCCGGCCTTACCTCACGAACGCGCCGGAAACGTTCTGGCTCTTTCTCGCGTATTTCGTGCTGCTCTATTGGCGCGAGGCGGCGCTCGAGTCGCGCCTGGTCCCGCTGCTGCTCGGCGTCGTCACGGGCATCGGCTTGCTCTACAAGTCGTTCGCGCTGCTGCTGCCCGTCGGCTTCGCCGTCGCCTGGTGGTACCTGCAGAGGCGCAATTATCGGCTCGGAGATTTTGCGCGCAAGGATGCCTGGAAGCTGATCGCGTTTGGGTCGATCGCGCTCGGGATATTTTCGCTGTGGTTCGTGCTCGATCCGAACCCGCAGACGGTATGGCAGGATTTCGTGGTCCACGAGAATGCAGGCAAATTCGATCCCATGGGCGAGTCCTATGTCTCGAAGTTCCTGTGGGGCGGCTCGAGCGTCTGGACGATGCTGCTTGGGCCTGCGGTCAACGCGGGCCTGCTTGCGCTTCCCGTGGCCGCACTCATGGTCAAAGCGGCCTACGAGCGCCGGTCGCTGAGCGGCGACGAAAGATTGGTCTGGATCTGGCTGCTCGCGACGATCATCGTATTCAGCTTGCCGAGCCAGCGTTCGGCGCGCTATCTGCTGACTGCGATGCCCGCCCTCGCCGTGCTCTGCGGCCTCGGCTGGGACCGCGTGAGCCGCGGCTGGTTCATCGCAAGCTTGAGCGTTGCCGCGTCGGCACTGGCATTCCTCGGGTACGAATCGCTGCTGCTGCAACGCGCGACCGGCCAGGCGCTGTTTCCGGCGGGCTTCTGGCTGCTGCTGCTGGCCGCAATCGGCTTTTGCGTCGCGGCGACCTGGCTGCCCACGCTC
Source organism: uncultured Gammaproteobacteria bacterium (assembly GCA_963782845.1). GTDB lineage: Bacteria > Pseudomonadota > Gammaproteobacteria > Steroidobacterales > Steroidobacteraceae > Bog-1198. The sequence continues at coordinate 15,343 of CAWALM010000019.1, forward strand.
ACGCGGCCGGCGACGCCGATCGCGGGCCTGCTGCTATTCCTTGCTATGGCGGCCTTTCTCAAGCCGTTCGACGGACCGCGCGGAAATTTCAGTCCTGCTGCCCAAGCGCTGGTTGCCGGTCGCGAGGTCTGGGTGCCTTCGGACTTCAGCACGAGCGAGGAAGCCTATCGGTTCATCCTGCCGGCCGCGAACATCCGCAGCTACACCGAGCAGCCGAACCCGAACCCCGACGAACTCGCGCGCGAATATCCGCTGTTCGCGGTGCGCGTGCCGCTCGGTGCCGCACCCTGCGCCGCCTGTCGCGTGCTCTCGCAGCGCCTCGATTTGCGCGGCAGGCTGTCCTCTGAGAACATCCGCGAGATCTTGCGCGGCCATGTGTTCGAAAATGTATTTCTCGACGAATTGCTGGTCCAATCGGCGGTCGTCGGACAGCCGGCCGCGGGCGGCGGCGAGCACGGTACCTAACTTATGGCGGTGAGCACTTCGGATCAGCCTCGGGCCAAACCGCTCGCGGCGCGCGCGTTCAAATGGCTCGTGCTCGCGGTGTTTGCCGTGCTCATCGTCGTGGTCGCGACCTATGCGCAATGGGTGCTCGGCGCGCATCGGCTGACCGTGATCACGCCCGGGCGGGCCTATCAATCCGCGGCGATGCCGCCGGAAGAAATGGCGCGTGTCGCAAGCCGCCTCAAGGTGCAAACCGTGTTCGATTTTCGCGACGACCGAGATCCCGGCGTTTTCGCGGCCGAGAGTGCGGCGCTGCAGCGCGACGGCATCCGTTACGTCCATATTCCGTCCTCGACGAGCCCGGCTCCGGAAACCGTCGACGCGTTCGTACGCGCGATGCGAGAAGAGGTCGCCGCGCACCGCACCGTATTACTGCATTGCCACGACGGCGAAGGGCGCGCGGTATTTTATTCGGCGGTCTATCGCATGGAGTTCGAAGGCTGGGACAACGCGCGAGCACTGCGCGGTACGACGCGCCTGCCGCCCGCATTGATGTTTCTTCGCGACGTCTACCCCGATATCGCGCGCCTGTCGCCGAAGAATCCGAAGACTCCGCTGATTCTGGCGTACCGGCGGCAACTCGAATCCGATGTCGCGGGCGCGATGCCGGGCGCCGCGCAGAATTAGTTTCCGCTCAGGCGGGTGCGCCGCCGCATGCGCGCGGCGACCTCGATACCAGCCGCATCGATACGATCGCGATCGCGATCAGTGACTTTCCTTTGCGACGAGCCAGTTCACGAGCGCGATCAGTTGGTCCGGGCTGCCGTTGACGGGATCGGCCGATCTCGCATCGAGCCGATATTTGCCGTTGACGACAATCGTCGGGGTGCTGGCGACGCGGCAGGTCTCGATGAAGGCTTCGGCGTTTCTGATGTTGGTGTCGACCGAGAAATCCTTGTTGGCCTTGTCGAGGAATGTCTGCACCGGCACGCCGGCGACCTTGTTGTAGAATTTCGCCGCGTCCTCGATCGTCGGCATGTGCTCGACGAGGCGACCCATCGAAGGATCGAAGGTCGCCAACGTGCGGTTTTTCCACACCGCGTCGAACATGGCGTCGTGGGTCTTCTCGGCAACCCCGAGCGCCAGCGCGGTGTAATAGGCGCGCTGGAACATCGGCCAGTCCTCGGGTGCATTGAAGGACGCCGACACATAGTCGAGCACGGCATTCTCGGGCAGGCTCTTCGCCAACTTATGCATGGTCGGCTGGAACGCGTTACAGGCCGGGCAGCCGTACGAGAAGACCTCGGTCACTTCGACCTTGCCTTTCGGCAACGCGACCGCGGGACGCGCCCGTGGGGTCAGAAAATAATTTACACCTTCGGTCCACTGCTCTGCCGGCGCAGCCGTGGGGGCCGCGCCCAAGATCAGCAAACCCAGCAACGCGGCGATACTCGTGATGTGTCTCATGTCGATATGCTCTCGTGGTTGTCGCTCAAAACGCGCCGGCGGCACCGGGGAATACGATCGGACTTTCGAACCCGTCCGCCGACACGCTCGAGACGCCGAATGCAAAATCGTCGATCGCCAGGTTCGCGAGTGTCAGCGTCTCGGCGAGTCCGGCATCGCGCGCGTGCGTCCATTGCAGCGATGTCGTGTCGCGCCAATGCACGCGATAGAGCGCCGGCGGCGCGCCGGGTGCGGCACCCCAGGAGATCTTCGTATCGGGGCTCACCGCGCCGGCAATCTTCACCTGTACGGGCGGCGCCGGCGCCGCGGCCATCGAGGCGGCGGTCAACATGTTGGTCGCGGCGACCTTGGCGAGATATTCGAAGTCCAGATGTTCGATGAGGTCGCCGTAGCGCACGCCGTTCTCGGTGCGTAGATCCTGGTGTTGGTGTCGATAGTCCTCGGCGCCCTCGGTGAAGCGCACGGCCGGGTAGCCGACCGCGTTGAATGCCGAGTGGTCGCCGCCGCGGCCGAAGCGATCGAGGCGGTAAATCAGCGCAACGTTCCAGTTCGGCAGATAGCTCTCCGCGACCGACTTTGCGTAGCGCGCGAGATTTCGCGACGCGGAGTCGTTCTCTCCGCCTTCGAAGCGCCGCTGCTTGGCTTCCGCGGCGGTCTCGACGTCGCGTGTGCCCTCGGAAAACAATCGAACTCGGGTGTTGTCGAGCACGCCGTTTTGTCCGCGGGAAGCTCCGACGATGTCGTTGTTCAGATCCGCCTCGACGCGCCAGCCTCGCGCCTTTGCGTAGTTGGCGAGCACCTTGCCGCCGTACAGTCCCTGTTCCTCGCCCGACAGGACCCCGTAGACGATCGTCGCCGCGAATTTGAAGCGGCTCAGGATTCTCGCGGCCTCGAGTACGACAGCGACGCCCGATGCATCATCGTCGGCGCCGGGCGCGTCCGCGGTCGCGTTCATCGGGTCGCTGACGCGCGAATCGATATGTCCGGTCACTATGATGACCCGATCCGGATCGCTGCCGCCTTTCTGAATCGCGACGACGTCCACGACGTCGGTCGCGGTCGGCACGCGCTCGCCGGTGAAGGATTCCGCGGGCATCACGATCTCGAGGCAGCCGCCGCAGTCCCGGCCGATTTCAGTGAAGCGCGACTGCACCCAGCGGCGTGCGGCGCCGATACCGCGTTTGGGTGAGGCGGTCTCCGACAGCGTATGCCGGGTCCCGAAGCCCACCAGCGTTCGGATCGTGCCTTGCAGCCGCGCAGGCTCAGCGGCGCTCGAAATCTCGCGCAATAGCGGCTGATCGGCCGAAGCGGGCGATGTGCCCGCAGCCGCGAGCGCGGCGATACCGGCGAGCGCAGGCCACCAGGCGCGTCTAGCAATCGTCATGCGTAAAGTCCCGGTCGCAACTTCCGAGCGCGCGCTCATGCAAACGGGCTTAATGAGCGGGCTTGCGGAACTTCAGCACGAAGTTGTCCGCTTCCCCGATCGCGAGGTATCGGTCTCGATCCTTCTCGCCTTGGGACAGCGTGGGCGGCAGGGTCCATACGCCGTCTACCCAATCCTTGGTATCGCGCGGATTGGCATTGATTTGCGATTCGCCGGCGAACTCGAAGCCGGCCTTTCGCACGAGCGCGATCGCATAGTCCTCGCGCAGATAGCCGCTCTCGGCCTTCGGATCCTGCGGCACGTCGTTGCGGCCGCGATGATCCTCGATCCCGAGAATCCCGCCCGGCTTGAGCGCTTTGAAGCAAGCCGCGAGCGCCTCTGCTGCGTATCCGCCTTCGATCCAGTTGTGCAAATTGCGGAACGTCAGTACGAGGTCGGCCGAAGCAGGCGGCGCGATTGCATAGTGGCCCTTGCCGAGCTGGGTTTCATGAATCGTTCCGAGGCGACTTGCCTGGGCGGCGACGCGCGCCCGCCATCGCGCGATTCCCGGATCTTCGTCCTTGTTGCCGGGCGGCGGCAGCGCCACATAATAATGTCCCTTCGCCGCGAGATAAGGGCCGAGAATCTCGGTCCAGTAGCCGCCGCCGGGCCAGAGCTCGACGACCGTCGATTTTGGCGTGAGGCCGAAAAACGTCAGTTCTTCCGCCGGATGGCGCACCGTGTCCCGCCCACTGTAGGCCGGCGTGCGCTCCGGACTCGCGATCACCGCGGCCAAGGCCGGATCGATGGCGGCGGTCGCGGCAGGTGTGGCGGGCGTCGCGGATCGCGCTGCGAAGCAAACGACGGCGGATGTGAGCAGCCAGCCGGCGGTCAGTAGTTTACGCATGCGCTCTATGATCACAGATTTGAGCGCCGCGGTCATCTCGAGGCGTCCGCAGCTTGATTTATGCACGGCGGGGCTGAGAGACTCCGCAGCCTGCGTTCCCGCCCCTAGGGGAGAGTCCGGCGATGCGAAACTTGAGCTCATTTGCGGTTCTCTGCGTCACGATGTGCGCGTGGCAGGCGCCGCTGCGGGCCGATACCGGAACTGCCGCGGCGGTCGTGGCGATCGCCGCGCACGCGGAGCTCGAGTTGGGTTTGCCGGCCGAGGTCAGCCGCGCAATATCCGGAATCGACGCCGAGCGGATTAGGGCGCACGTGCGTTTCCTCGCCGATGACCTGCTCGAGGGGCGCGGCACCGGGACTCGAGGCGGCGACATCGCCGCGCAGTACATCGCGACCCAATTCGCGCTCGATGGACTGCAGCCGGCCGGCGACGACGGGTCCTTCCTGCAGAAGATTCATTTCACCGGGGTGCACACCCTGCCGGCGACCACGGCATCGCTGCTGTTGCCGCACGGCGAAGCGGTGGCGCTCAAGCTCGGCGAGGATTTCGTGACCGGCAACCAGACGCAGACCGAGCGCACCGACGTCGAGGCGCCGATCGTCTTCGTCGGCTACGGCATCGAGGCGCCCGAGTTCCGATGGGACGATTTCAAAGGCGTCGACGTCAAGGGCAAAGTCGTGCTCGTCATCGTCAACGAGCCGCCGTCGCAAGATCCGAAGTTCTTCAACGGCGAGGCCCTGACCTACTACGGGCGCTGGACCTACAAGTTCGAGGAAGCCGCGCGCAAGGGCGCGATCGGCGCGCTGATCATTCATCGAACCGACCTCGCAAGCTACGGCTGGGAGGTCGTGCACAATTCATGGAGCGGCGAGCAGGTCTACTTGCGCGACGACACGGATCCGAAGCTCAAAGCGGCCTCGTGGATTCAGCTCGACGTCGCGCGCAAGCTGTTCGCGGCGTCGGGACTCGACCTCGACAAGATGATCAGCCTGGCCGGCACGCGCAAGTTCAAGGCGCGCGACCTGCCGGTGCGCTTTCGCGCCCACATCGAGAGCACGGTCCGCCAATTCGAATCCTCGAATGTCGTCGCAATGCTGCCCGGCAGCGATTCCGGTCCGCCGTCGCGCGCCGTCGCATATACCGCCCATTACGATCATTTGGGATTCGACCCCAACCGCACCGGCGACAACATTTTCAACGGCGCTGTCGACAATGCGACGGGCTGCGCAATCGTGATGGAGCTCGCGCACGCGTTTGCGGCCTCGCGCGTCAAGCCGCCGCACCCGGTCTTGTTCGTCGCGGTCACCGCCGAGGAAAAAGGGCTGCTCGGCTCCAACTATTGGGGCAAGCATCTGCCGATTCCCGCGGCCTCGGTCGCACTCGATCTGAATTTCGACGCGGTGCCCCCGATCGGCATCCCGGCATCCGTAAACGTCACGGGCGCCGAGCGCACGACGTTCTATCCGACCGTGCAGAAGACCGCGGCCGCGTTCGGCTACGAGATTCAGCGCGATCCGCAGCCGGGCGCCGGGCATTACTATCGGTCGGATCACTTCAGCCTGGCGCGCGCCGGCGTGCCGGCGTTCTCGATCAACACGGCGTTGAAGTTCGTCGGCCACCCGCCGGAATGGGGCAAGGAGCAGGCCGAGGAATACACCGCGAAGCATTATCACCAGCCGAGCGATGAATACCGGCCCGAGATGGATTTCTCGAGCAACGCCGCGCTCGCGCAATTCGGCTTCGCGCTAGCCTGGCAGGCGCTCACCTCGCAGGCACCGATCGCATGGCTGCCGGGCGATGAATTCGAGGCGCCGCGCCTGCGCAGCGAGGCGCACTAAGCATCGAGCCGAGCGGACTCGGATAATTCGGCGCCGCGCCAGAGATACAGCGCGAGCAGGGGAGCGTCCGCGGTGCGCATCGCATGGGGTTCGAGACTCGCGTGGTGAATCGGCGTGCCGATGGCTCGTTCCCGCCAGACCCCGTCGCCTTGCTGCCAGGCCGCGGCGCCGCACAGCGGCAGGTAGATCTCCTCGGCCGCGTGCCGGTGGCGCGGGTAGAGCGTGCGCGGACCGAGCAGCAGGAATCCACAGGCCAGCCGTTCGCTGAGGAGCGGTCCGTGCAGCCCGAACAGCTCGCACCACCCGTAATTCTGCAGAAATTCCTCACCGAGATCGCGGCTCGTGTAGGTCTGCCGCCACTCGAGTGCCGCGGCGGCGGCAACCAGATTTAAGGCCAGCGCCGCGCAGCATTCGGCGGATGCATCGCGCGACCCGCCGTCGCCGGGTTCGGCGGCAAGCACCGTCAGCCACCGCAGCACCGCCAAGCTGGACGCAGGACGTGCGCGGGCCGGCAGACGCTGCGGCCATTCGGCGAGAAATGGCGCGAGCGCGGGGCAAGCGAGGCCGGCGAACAATTGGTGGGCGAGCGCGGCGAGTGCGCGGCTATCGGCATGCACGGTATCTTCGCGCGTCGTCATTGCGATCGGATGCCTCGGCCGCGATCCAGGGCCGCTGTTGCATCGCCCATCCGCACAGTCGATCATGCGGCGCATGGGGCCCTACGTCGATTCCATCATACCGGATGAAGTGTTGCCGGCCGCGACCATGGTCGTGATCATCGGCGGCGGGATCATCGGCACCTCGGCGGCGCTTTGGCTGGCGGCGCGCGGCATACCGGCCGTGCTCTGCGAGAAAGGGCACATCGCCGGGGAGCAGTCGAGCCGCAATTGGGGCTGGTGCCGCCAAGCCGGACGCGACGAACGTGAGATGCCGCTGATCGTGCACAGCTTACAACTGTGGCGCGAAATGAATCGTGTGACCGAAACCGACACCGGATTTCGCGAGTGCGGGGTGCTGTACGTCGGCGAGACCGAGGCCCAGGAACGCCATTTCGCCGATTGGGAGCGCATGGCTGCGCCCTACGCGATCGGCACTCGCATCGTGCGCGGCGCAGCGCTCGAGGCCCTGATGCCCGGCGCAAGCCGTCCGTTGCGCTGCGGCCTTTATGTGCCGACCGACGGCCGCGCGGAACCGCAGCGGGCGGCGCCCGCCATTGCGCGCGCGGCGCAGCGCAACGGCGCCGTCATCATGACGCATTGTGCCGTGCGCGGCATCGAGCGGCGCGCCGGGCGGGTGAGTGCGGTCGTCACTGAGCGCGGCCCGATCGCCTGCGAAAGCGTGCTGCTCGCCGGAGGCGCGTGGTCCGGGCTGTTTTGCGCAAGCCTCGATATCCGCCTGCCGCAACTCAAGGTGCTCGCCTCGGTGCTGCGCACGGCCCCGGTCGCGGACGGGCCGCCGAGCTGCACGTACATGGCCGACCTCGGGCTGCGCCGGCGTCTCGACGGCGGCTACACGATCGCCAAGGGCGACGGTCACGTCGTGCCGCTCGTGCCCGACTCGTGGCGTTTCCTGCGCGAATTCCGGCCCGCGATCCGCAAGGAGGCGGGATCCTTGCGTCCGCGACTCAACACCGAGTCGCTGCGCGAATTGTTGATGCCGCGCCGCTGGGCGCTCGACCGGCCGAGTCCGTTCGAGGCGCGACGAGTGCTCGATCCGGCCCCCGATGAGCGCATGAACGCCGAGGCGATGGCGGCGATGCGAACGCTGTTTCCGGCCTTTCGTGAGGTGCAGGTCGTGCAGCAGTGGGGCGGCTACATCGACGTCACGCCGGACATCGTGCCGTACATCGGCCCGGTGGAGTCGGTGCCCGGATTGACGGTCGCCACGGGTTTTTCGGGACACGGCTTCGGCATCGGTCCGGCGGCAGGCAAGCTCGCGGCGCAGCTCAGCGTCGGCGCGGAGCCCTGCGTCGATCCGGCGGCGTTTCGCGTGGCGCGCTTCGCCGACGGATCGCCGATCGTGCTCGGGCCCGAACTATGAAGTCCCGGCACCGTGAGCGCGCGTCCGATGGAGCTACGACGCCGGCCGCCTAACCGCTATAATTCTGCTCGAGGCCCTGATAGCACAGCGGTAGTGCAATTGTTTTGTAAACAATAGGTCGGGAGTTCGAATCTCTCTCAGGGCACCATTCACTATGTTCACTTATGTATGCTTGGGCACGAATGACCTCGAACGCGCCGCGCGCTTCTACGATGCCGCGCTCGCGCCGCTCGGCTTGGCGCGCTGCGATACCGCCGGGGAAGCGGGCTGGGACGGTTGGGCCGGATGGGGTACCTACAAGCGGGGCGGTACCGAGGAAATTGCGCTGTGGCTTTGCGCCCCTTTCGACGGAAGGCCGGCGAGCAGCGGCAACGGAACGATGGTGGCGTTGAGCGCGCGCTCCTGGCGGGCCGTCGAGGAGTTCCACGCGGCGGCGATCGCCAATCATGGCAGCTGCGAAGGCCCCCCGGGATTGCGGCCGAACTACGGCGCGGATTTCTACGCGGCCTACGTTCGTGACCCTGACGGCAACAAGATCGCGGCCGTCTGCCGCGGGTACACCGAGCGGCCGCGCAGCTAGAGCGCGACGGCCCGGTGCTGGATCGATCGAACCTCGTTGCGAGAATTGTATGGAGATCTCATGAAAATCCCCGCCTGGTGCGCGGTTGCCGTGCTTGCGCTGCCCTGCCTATGCCGAGCCGGTCCGATCGATATCGGGGCTCTGACCTGCGAGAAATACGAAAAGGAGATCATGAATGCGCCCGCCGCAGCTCAGCATGAGGACGCGGTCAACGTGGTCATGTGGCTGTTCGGGTTTGCGGTCGCAAAGTCCGGCGCGCACACCATGTATGGCGATGCCCTGCAGCAATTCGGCAACGGTCTCGACGTCGAATGCCGGACTCACCCTGACAGCGTGTTGGCCGATGCGGTGCCGCTCGTAAAGCTCGCCAATACCAATCCGATGGACTTGGATGCGCTCGCGTGCGCGACCTTCGAGGAGCGGCATGCACAGATGGCGAAATCGGATCCCGAAAGTGCGGGCACGATCATGATGTGGCTGCTCGGCTACTCGGTCGGCAAAGCCGGCGGGCGCATGCTCGACTCGAGCGCGCTGACCGCATTCGGCGCGGGGCTCGAAAAACGCTGCACCGACCATCCGACGATCAATCTTTACGACGCGGTGACCTCGGTCAAGCCGCCGAAGCGCAAGAAGTAATCGGACCCGCCGCGCGGCCCCACGAGCGAATACCCCGGATGTCGGCGACCCCACGCGACCAGCAGCTCTTGCGCGCGATCAAGCTGCACCAGCAGGGCCGGCTCGATGAAGCGGAACCGATCTACCAGCAGTTGCATCGCGACGACGCCAACGACGCCGAAGTGATCCTGCTGCTCGGCGCACTGTGTTGCGACCTGGGACTGTTCGACCAGGCGCTGGCATTTCTCGAGCGGGCGCTCGCGATCCAGCCGGCGTTTCCCGAGGCGCGCCAGCAAATGGTGACCGCGCTCAACGGATCGGCCGACTTGAACTGCGCCCGGTCGGAGTTCGACGAGGCGCAGCGCCGCCTCGAGCGTGCACTGCAATTGTCGCCCGGCGATGCGGCCACCTTGAGATCGTTCGGCCGGCTCGCGCTCGCGCGCGGCGATGCGGTGACCGCCGAAGCGCGGCTCCTCGAAAGCCTGCAGCGCGGCGGGGAGCAGGCCGACGCGCTCGGTTGGCTCGGACAGGCTCAACTGCAGCAGGGAAAGGTCACCGATGCGGAAATTTCTTCGCGCCGCGCACTCGCGCTGCGCCCGAATTTGATCCAGGCACGCAATCAGTTGGGTCTCGCATTGTACGCCCAAGGCCGGCTCCATGAGGCGGCGGAGTGCTTTCAGGGCGCGATCGCGCAGGATGCCGACTACACGAGCGCGCGCTTGAATCTCGCCAACACGCACCGGATCTTGGGCCGGCTGCCGTTGGCGCGGCACGAACTCGAATCGTTGCTCGAGCGGCAGCCGGACTCGGCTGAAGCGCTCAACAATTTAGGTGCGGTGCTGCAAGATCTCGGCGAGGCCGAATCGGCCGAGAATTGCCTCGCACGCGCGCTGCAGCTCGCGCCGCAGTCGGCGGCAATCCGCTGGAATTTAAGCTTGAGCCAGTTGTTGCTTGGAGATTTCTCGAACGGCTGGCGAAATTTCGAGGCGCGCTGGGAGGGCTGCGCGAACCAGCGCGGCGGCTACCGGATGCCGCGCGGCTCGGCTTGGGGCGGCGAGCCGCTCGCCGGGCGGCGCCTGCTGCTCTGGGCGGAGCAGGGATTCGGCGACACGCTGCAGTTCGTTCGATTTGCAGCCGATGCGGCGTCCGCGGGCGCCGCCGTTCATGTCGTTGCACAGCCCGAGCTCGCCGAGCTCGTGCGCACGGTGCCCGGCGTCGGCGCGGTCACGACTCCCGCGGATCCGTTGCCGCTCTACGACCTGCATTGTCCTCTGATGAGTCTGCCGCTTCGGTTCGGGATCGAGCCGAGCACCGCCGCTTTGCGCGGCGACAGGTCCTACCTCAGCGCCGCCAACGAGAAAATCGACGCATGGCGCCGCAGGCTGTCCGCGTATCGTGGGTTCAAAGTCGGTCTGGTATGGGCCGGCCGCGCGCGCGGATTCAGCGCGGAACTCGCGGCCATCGATGCGCGCCGCAGCTTGGGTCTTGCCGCGCTCGCGCCGCTGCTGTCGGTACCGGGCTGCGATTTCTTCAGTTTGCAAAAGGACGCCGCGGCGGCGGAGGCCGCGGGCTTGTCCGCGCTGCAAGACTTCTCCGCGGAATTGTCCGACTTTTCCGATACCGCGGCATTGATCATGAATCTGGACCTCGTGATCACGGTCGATACCGCGGTCGCGCATTTGACGGGAGCGCTCGGCAAGCGCGTCTGGCTGCTCAATCGATTCGACAGCTGCTGGCGCTGGATGCTGCAGCGGACCGATTCTCCGTGGTATGAGACGCTGCGACAGTTTCGCCAAGCGCGGCGCGGCGACTGGGGATCCGCGATTTCGGCCGCGGCCGTCGAACTCGCCGCCGCCGCTCAGTCCCGCGGAGGGATCGGCGCGGCAGAGTCTTGAGTGCGCGTTGGAATCGAGGGCGCCGGAGCCGGACCCGGCGCCGGATGAAGCACGCTGTCCGCCGTGCGATTGCCGTGATCGTTCGGATACAGCTTGGCTCTCAGCGGCGGCCCGACCAAATAGCCCGGTCCCCAATCGCGGGAATTGTCGAAGGGTTCGTACAAGGTGATCGCATAGCCCTCGGTGCGGTCGCCGTCCGCGGATCGGGACACCGGAACCGTGCAGGCGGCGCATATCACGAGCGCCGCGAGGCTCGCGACCGCGAGCCGTGCAGTTCGGCGTGGTGCCGATTGAGTATCCGCGTCGACTATGGTCATCGGATGAAAGCTATCGTCGCCGCTGCGCAACGTCTGTACGGTAACCCACAGACCGCGCGGTAGGAATCGACCGATGCGCGCACTTTACCGATCGCAAATGCTGCGATTGCGGTCTAAAATGACAAGGTCATCTTCCGTACAGACGCTGCACGTTGCGCCGGTGGAACATCGCGACGTCCTGACACAAACCCGAGAGTGGTCATGCTTGGTACCTTCGGCCTCATTCCGTTCGAGTCGATCGGCCGCAGCCGCAATGCCGAGGCGCGCGGGCGTGTGGTTTCGGTGGCCCGGGTTCGCGATCCGGAGCCGGCGGCGAAACGGCTCGCTCAACTCGAGTCCGAACTCGATACCGTGCGGCGTGCGCTCGAGGCCGCGAAATCCGAAATAGTCAAGATTCGGTGCGCCGAACGCAGCGCGCACTACCTCGCGATGCATGACGCCCTGACCTCGTTGCCGAATCGGCGGTGCTTCCGACTCAGGCTCGAACAGGCGATGACGGCCAAGCGCGATCCGCAGCGCTCGTTCGCATTGCTCTACTTCGACTTGGACGGATTCAAGCAGCTCAACGACGCCCGAGGGCACCATTTCGGCGACGAATTGCTGCGCATCATCGCCTCTCGGCTTGCGCGTGCGGTTCGCGCCCAGGACCTCGTGAGCCGATTGGGCGGCGATGAGTTCGCGTGTTTGATCGACGGGACGCCGCAACGCGAACGGCTTACGATGCTTGCGAATAAGCTCTACGACGCCGTACGGGCGCCGCTGCGCATCGATGGGCACGACCTGTCGGTATGCGCGAGCATCGGGATCGCGATTGCGCCAAGCGATGGACAGAGCGCGGATGATTTGATGCGCAACGCCGATAGCGCGATGTACCGCGCCAAGCGACAACGGACGGGCCACCAATTCTTCAGCGCCTGACATGCCCGAGCTGCGCACATTTCGTCGGCTGATCCGATTTTGATCGCCGCCGGGAACTCATTGCTGTTGCAGCACACGGCCGCACATTGAATCTCGCGACCGCATTGCTCGATTTGCGTCGAATGGGTGAAGCCGATCGCCTGGCCGTTGCCGGCGGCGTTGCGGTGGCCGCGCTCATGGAGAACGCCGGGCGCGCGGTCGCGCGCGAGATCGAACACCGGTGGGCGCCGCGCCCCGTCATCGTGCTCTGCGGTCCCGGCAACAACGGCGGCGACGGCTTGGTCGCGGCCCGCCATCTCGCGCATGCCGGTTGGCCCGTGCGCGTCGCGTTGCTCGGCGCGCGCGATTCGTTGCAGGGCGCGGCCCGCGCCAACGCGGAACGCTGGACGGGCGCGATCGAGAGCGTGGATCCGCAGGCGCTCGGCGGCGCGGAATTGGTCGTCGACGCGCTGTTCGGCGCGGGCTTGAGCCGCGCGCTCGAGGGCGCGGCCCGGGATACATTGGCCGCGGCCGCCGCGCGCCACACGCCGATCATTTCAATCGATGTGCCGAGCGGCCTCATGGGCGACACGGGCGCGAGTCTCGGCGCGGTGGCGGCCCTGCTCACCGTGACCTTCCTGCGCAAGAAGCCGGGACATCTGCTGATGCCGGGTCGCGAGTTGTGCGGCGAGATCGTCGTCGCCGACATCGGCACCCCGCCCTCGGTGCTCGAGCAGCTGGCACCGGACTGCTTCGAAAACGACCCGCGCTTGTGGCTCGAGCGTCTGCCGAGATTGCGGCACGATGGAAACAAATTTGACCGCGGCCACGCGCTCGTGGCGGGCGGTTACCCCGTGACCGGGGCCGCGCGGCTCGCGGCGCGCGCCGCGGCGCGCGCCGGAGCGGGATTGACGACAGTCGCGGTGCCCGAGATCGCGTTGCCGATATACGCCTCCGCCTTGACGAGCATCATGGTGGTACCGCTTGCGGCCGCCGGCGATTTCGCGGCTTTGCTCGCCGATCGGCGGATCACCGCCTTTCTGATCGGGCCGGGCGCCGGCGTCGGCGCCGAAACCCGTGCGCGCACTCTCGCGATGCTCGCGACGCATCGTGCGACCGTGATCGATGCGGATGCCATCACCTCATTCAAAGACCGCCTCGCCGAGCTCGAAAGCGCGATCGCAGGCCCCTGCGTGCTTACGCCGCACGAGGGCGAGTTTGGCCGCCTCTTCGAAGCCGGCGGCGGCAAGCTCGCGCGCGCGCGCGCAGCCGCGGCGCGCACCGGCGCGGTCATCGTCTTGAAGGGTTGCGACACCGTGATTGCGGCGCCGGACGGCCGCGCGATCGTCAACGCGAATGCGCCGCCCAGCTTGGCGACGGCGGGATCCGGCGACGTGCTCGGCGGCATCGTGCTCGGATTGCTCGCACAAGCAATGGATCCGTTTCTTGCGGCCGCCGCCGCGGTCTGGTTGCACGGTGCGGCCGCCGCGTCGTTCGGGCTCGGCTTGTTGGCCGAAGACTTGCCGGACTTGCTGCCGCGAGTCCTCAGCGATCTGAACCGGCGCGCACCGCTCTGAGAGTTGCGTCCGATGCGCGCAGCGCCCAAACGATCGAGGTGTTTGGTGCAGGAGCGTCGGGAACGTGTGAAGAAATGTCGGAAGCCGCCTGCGAGGCGCGCGCGCCGGCAGCCGCGGATTCGCGCAGCGGGCGATACCCGAGTCGGTCGTTTGACGGAGGCGCGGCGTATGGTAGTTTGCGCTGCTATCAATGCGCCGCCGTCGGCGGCCCCAACCTCTGAAGTGGCGTGCAAATGACGGATACCGATCACCTGTTGTCCGGCCCCGAGTCCAGCTCTCCCGATAAGCATCATTGGGTCCGGTCGGCGCTCATCGCATTGGGCGTGCTGCTCGTCGCTTGGTTGATCTTCAGAGTGTTGTTTGCGCCGAAGCCGAAGCCTGCCGTCGCGCCCGTGGTTCCGGTGGCGGTCGGCGGCGTGACGGTGGGTGACATCAACGTGTACCTCGATGAGCTCGGCACCGTCACGCCGGTGTACACAGTCACGGTCGCGAGTCGCGTCGCGGGCGAGCTGACCGAAGTGCGCTACAAAGAGGGCCAGAACGTCAAGAAAAATGAACTGTTGGCGATCATCGATCCGCGGCCCTACGCTGCGCTCGTGGTGCAAGCGCAGGGCCAGCTGACGCGCGATGAGTCACTGCTCAAGAATGCGCGCATCGACCTCGTGCGATATCAAGACTCCTTCAAGGAACACGCCATACCCGAGCAGCAGCTCGCGACCCAGCAAGCGCTCGTCGAGCAGGACGAGGGCACGGTGAAGCTCGATCACGGCAACCTCGACGCGGCCCAGGTCAATCTGGACTACACGCGCATCGCGTCGCCGATCGACGGCCGCGTCGGCCTGCGCCTCGTCGATCCCGGCAACATCGTTCCGGCGAACGGTACGACCGGAATCGCGACCATCACGCAGCTGCAGCCGATCACGATCATATTCACGATTGCCGAGGACGATCTCGACGCGGTCACGGAACAACTACAGGCCGGCCACAAGCTGACCGTGATCGCACTCGACCGCACCCAAAAGCGCACCATCGCGAGCGGCGTCCTGCTGACGATCGACAACCAGATCAATGTCGCGACCGGCACGGTGCGTGCACGCGCAAGCTTCGCGAATGCGAACAACGAGCTGTTCCCGAATCAATTCGTCAACGTGCGCTTGCTAGTCAAAACCTTGACCCACTCCAGTCTCGTTCCGGATGCGGCGATTCAACACAACAACGATCTTGCGTTCGTGTACGTCGTGCAGCCCGATTCAACCGTACAGTCGCGCAACATCAAAATACTGGCGAGCGACGGCGGCCAGTCCGCCGTCACCGGCGCCGATCCGAACGATCGAGTCGTGACGGACGGATTCGACAAGCTGCAAAATGGCACGAAAATCGCCATCAAGCCGGCGCCGAGCGCCGCGCCGCCGGCTCCCGCCGCTGCGGCGCCATCACCCGCCTCGACCCATAGCGACGCGAAAAAGACCGGATGAACCCGTCGCGGCCGTTCATCCAGCGCCCCATAGCGACGTCGCTTCTGATGGCGGCGGTGCTGCTCGTCGGCATCATCGGCTTCCGTCAATTGCCGATTGCGGCTTTGCCCGAGGTCGATTACCCGACCATGCAGGTCATCACGTTCTACCCGGGCGCAAACGCGGATGTCGTCTCCTCTGCGGTGACCGCGCCGCTCGAACGCCAGCTCGGCCAAGTTCCGGGCCTCAATCAAATGCTCTCGTCGAGTTCGGACGGAGCGTCGGTGATCACGCTGCAATTCAACTTGAGCCTCAACATCGACGTCGCCGAGCAGGACGTGCAGGCGGCGATCAACGCCGCGCAAAACTATCTGCCGGCGCAGCTGCCGGTGCCGCCGGTCTACAACAAGGTCAATCCGGCGGATGCGCCGATTTTGACGCTCGCGCTGACCTCCGATTCGATGCCGCTTGCGCAGGTCGAAGATTATGCCGACACACGACTTGCGGAGAAGATTTCGCAGCTGCCCGGTGTCGGCGCGGTGACGATCAGCGGCGGCCAAAAGCCCGCGGTGCGCGTGCAGATCAATCCCACGCAGCTGGCCTACTACGGCCTGCAAATGGAGGATGTGCGCGCGGCGCTCACGGCCGCGAGCCTCGATACCGCCAAGGGCAGCTTCGACGGACCCGCCCAGAGCTATCAGATCGGCGCCAACGATCAGCTGACCACGAGCGCAGATTACAAGACGCTGGTGCTGGGCTATTTCAACGGCAACCCGGTCATGCTCAAGGACGTCGCCAAGATCGTCGACGGCGTGGAGAACACGGAACAATCGGCCTGGATGAACCGCGTGCCGGCCGTGATCGTCAATATTCAGCGTCAGCCCGGCGCGAACATCATCGACGTGGTCGATCGAATCAAAGCCTTGCTGCCGAAGCTGCGCGCGACGATTCCGGCGGTCATCGACATCACCGCGCTCACCGATCGCACCACGACGGTTCGGGCGTCGGTCGCCGACGTCGAATTCGAGCTGCTGCTATGCATCGCGCTCGTGGTCGCGGTGATCTTCGTGTTCTTGCGCACGCTCGCCGCAACGCTCATTCCGGGGATTGCCGTGCCGCTTTCGCTGGTCGGCACCTTCGGTGCGATGTACGCGCTCGGCTACAGCCTCAACAACCTGACGCTGATGGCGCTGACGATTTCGACCGGCTTCGTCGTCGACGACGCGATCGTCATGATCGAAAACATCACCCGCTACGTCGAGCAAGGCGAGAAGCCGATGGCCGCCGCGCTCAAGGGTGCCGAGCAGATCGGATTTACGATCATGTCCCTGACGGTGTCGTTGATCGCCGTGCTGATCCCGCTGCTGTTGATGGGCGACATCACGGGCCGCTTGTTTCGCGAATTCGCGGTCACCTTGAGCGCCACGATCTTGATCTCGGCGTTCATCTCACTGACGCTCACGCCGATGCTGTGCTCGCGGCTGCTTCGGCACAAGGACTCGTCGCAGCAAAGCCGCTTCTATCTGTTCTCGGAGCGCATCTTCGACAATATCATCGGTTTTTATACCAAGACCCTGGACTGGGTGCTGATGCGCCGGACGCTGACCCTGCTGGTCGCCGTCGCGACGCTCGCCGTCACGATCATCCTCTTCATCGCCGTTCCCAAGGGATTCTTTCCGGTGCAGGACACCGGCGAGATCCAGGGAGTGTCGGAAGCCGGGCAGGGGGTCTCATTCACGAAGATGGCCCAGTTGCAGCAGCAGCTGGCGGCGAGGATTCTCGAGGATCCGGCGGTCGAAAGCTTGTCCTCGTTCATCGGCGTCGACGGCACCAACACGACGCTCAACAGCGGGCGCATCCAGATCAATCTGAAGCCGCTGGCCGATCGCAAGGGCGCGACGGAAGTGATCCGCGAGCTGCAGACGTCGGTCGCCGGTCTCGACGGCATCAGCCTCTACATGCAACCGGTGCAGGACATCTCGGTCGAAGACATTGTCAGCCGCACCGAGTACCAGTACAGCCTGCAGGATCCGAGCGCGGCCGAGCTCGGCAACTATGTGCAAGCATTCATCGCGCGGCTCAAGCAGCTGCCGGAGCTCGCCGACGTCGCGAGCGATCAGCAGACAGCCGGACGACAGGCGGTCTTGACCTACGATCGCGCGACCGCGTCGCGGCTCGGCATCACGGCGCAGAGCATCGACGATGCGCTTTATGACAGCTTCGGACAACGCCAGATATCGACGCTGTTCACGCAGTTGAACCAGTACCACGTGATCTTGGAAGTCGACCCGCTGTTTCAGGTGTCTCCCGACGAATTGAAGAACATCTACCTGAAAACGCCGGCGGGGACGGTCGTCCCTTTGTCCGCGGTCACGCGAGTCTCTCAGCAGTCCGCGCCACTGCTGATCAGCCACATGGGGCAATTTCCGGCGACCACCGTTTCCTTCAATCTCGCGCCGGGCGCATCGCTCGGCGAGGCGGTTACGGCGATTCAAAAGGTGCGGGACGACAAGCAGGGCTTGCCGAGTCCGCCGGCCCTGCAGGGGTCGTTTCAGGGCACTGCAGCCGCCTTCGTCGGCTCGCTTTCGAACGAGGCGATTCTCGTGTTGAGCGCGCTGTTGACGGTCTATATCGTGCTCGGAGTACTTTACGAGAGCTACATCCACCCGATCACGATACTCTCGACGCTGCCGTCGGCTGCGGTCGGGGCGCTGCTCGCATTGTTGATCACCGGCAACGAGCTCACCGTCGTCGCGATCATCGGCATCGTGCTGCTGATCGGCATCGTGCAGAAGAACGCGATCATGATGATCGACTTCGCGCTGGAGGCCGAGCGCAAGGAACACAAGAGCGCCTTCGACTCGATCCGCGAGGCCTGTCTGCTGCGTTTCCGGCCGATTCTCATGACGACCATGGCCGCGATGCTCGGCGCGATGCCGCTCGCGTTCGGCCAGGGGGTCGGCTCGGAACTGCGCCGGCCGCTCGGTATCACGATCGTCGGCGGGCTCATTTTCAGCCAGCTGCTGACTCTGTACACGACACCGGTCGTCTACCTGTTCTTCGATGAGCTGGCCGCGAAATTCTCGGCCTGGCGCGGCGCGAAGCCGGCCGCCGCCGAACAGGCGAATTCAGCATGAGTTTGTCGACGCCTTTCATTCAGCGCCCGATCGCGACGAGCTTGTTGACCGTCGGGGTGGCGCTCGCGGGCATCGCGGCCTATCGTGTGTTGCCGGTCTCGCCGCTGCCGCAGGTCGATTTTCCGACGATCTCGGTCTCCGCGTCGCTGCCGGGCGCGAGTCCCGAAATCATGGCCTCGTCGGTCTCGACGCCGCTCGAGCGCGAGTTCGGGCGCATCTCGTCGGTGACCGAGATGACCGCGCAGAGCACACTCGGCCAGACGAGCGTCACCTTGCAGTTCGATCTGTCGCGCAACATCGACGCGGCGACGCGCGACGTCGAGTCGGCAATCAACGCGGCGCGAAGCTATCTGCCCGCGAATCTGCCGATCAATCCCACCTATCGAAAAGTCAATCCGGCCGATGCCCCGATCATGATCATCGCGCTGACTTCCGACAAATTGGCGCCGTCCGCGTTGTACGATGCCGCCTCGACGGTGCTGCAGCAGCGGCTCTCGCAGATCCCGGGGGTCGGTCAGGTCACGGTAGGCGGCAGTTCCGCGCCGGCGGTGCGCATCGATTTGAATCCGACCCAGCTGCATGGTTACGGACTGCAATTGGAGGACGTGCGTACGGCCATCGCCCCGCAAACCGCCAATGAAGCCAAGGGACGCTTCGCGAATGACAGCGAACGTTCCGCGATCTCCGCGAACGATCAGCTGATGAAAGCGGCGGACTATCGGCCGCTGATCGTCAGCTTCCGCAACGGCTCGGCGGTGCGGCTCTCCGACGTGGCGAACGTCCAAGACTCGGTCCAAACGGTGCGCTCCTTGGGCATGTCGAACGGCAGGCGCTCGGCGCTCATCATTATTTTTCGCCAGCCGGGCGCCAACATCATCTCCACCGTGGATGGAATCAAAGCGGCGTTGCCGCAGCTGCACGCGAGCATCGACTCCTCCATCGATCTGAACATCGCGCTCGATCAAACGCAGACGATTCGCGCCTCGGTCAGCGATATCGAAAGGACGCTGCTGATTTCGGTCGTGCTGGTCGTGCTGGTCGTTTTTCTGTTCTTGCGGGAATTTCGCTCGACCCTGATTCCGCTGGTCGCCGTGCCGGTATCCCTGATCGGAACGCTGGCGGTCATGTACCTGCTGGGCTACAGCATCGACAATCTGTCGCTGATGGCGCTCACGATATCGACCGGATTTGTCGTCGACGATGCGATCGTCGTGCTCGAGAACATCACCCGCTATAAGGAGGCGGGCATGGGAGCAATGGAGGCGGCCTACAAGGGCGCCGCCGAAATTGGCTTCACCGTGCTCTCGATGAGCACGTCGCTGGTCGCGGTGTTCATCCCGATCCTGCTCATGGGAGGCATCATTGGACGCCTGTTTCGTGAGTTCGCGGTCACCTTGTCCGTGACGATCCTGGTATCGCTGGTGATATCGCTGACCACGACCCCGATGATGTGCTCACTGTTGCTGGCCGGCGAGCGCAAGCATGGCAAGTTGTATCACGCGAGCGAGCGCGTATTCGATTCCATACTGGGTGCCTACGAGCGCAGCTTGCGCAAGGTTCTCGATCATTCCTTGATCGTGCTGATGATCGCGATCGCGACGGTGGGCCTGAGCGTCTATTTGTACATCATCGTCCCGAAGGGCTTTTTCCCGCAGCAGGACACCGGGCGCTTGAACGGCAGCATCATCGCCGACCAGGACATCTCGTTCCAGGCGATGCAGAAGAAGATTCAGAGGCTCGCGGCGATCGCCCAGGAGGACCCCGGGGTAGCGACGGTCGTGATTTTCACGGGCGGCGGCGGCGGCACGACCACCAACACGGGGCGGGTCTTCATGGCGCTGAAGCCCCTCGCGATGCGGGATGCGACCGCCGACCAAATCATCACGCGGCTGCGTCCGAAGCTCGCCGCGGTCACGGGCGCCACGCTGATTCTCCAGGCCGTGCAGGACGTGCGCATCGGCGGACGGTCGAGCGCCGCGCAGTACCAGTACACGATCCAAAGCGACAATTTGCCGCAGCTCAATCAGTGGGCGCCGATGCTGCTCGCCGCCATGAAAAAGATTCCCCAGTTGACCGACGTGAACAGCGACCAGCAGAACAAGGGCCTGGCCGCGAACATCGTGATCGACCGGCCGACGGCCTCGCGCCTCGGGATCACGCCCCAGGCGATCGACGCCGCGCTCTACGATGCGTTCGGCGAACGTGACATCGCGACGACCTACACGGAGCTCAATCAATATTTCGTCGTCATGGAGGTCGCGCCGAGCTTCTGGCAGGACCCGCACGCGCTCGAGAATGTGTACATTTCGTCGGCGAGCGGCGGCGTCGTGCCGTTGTCGACCTTCGCGCGTTTCGGCGCCGCGACCGCGCCGCTGGCGGTCAATCATACCGGCGTGTTTCCGTCGGTCACGTTCTCGTTCAATCTCGCGGCGGGCATCGCGCTTGGCGACGCCGTGAATTTGATCAATGCCGCGCAACGCAACATGGGCATGCCGACGACGATCGCCGGATCCTTCGGCGGCACGGCGCAGGCATTCACGGCTTCGCTCGCGAACGAGCCGCTGCTGATTGCCGCCGCGATTGCCGCCGTCTACGTCGTTCTCGGAATGCTGTACGAGAGCTACATCCATCCGATTACGATCATCTCGACGCTGCCCTCGGCCGGGGTCGGCGCGTTGCTCGCGCTGTTGATCACGCATACCGACCTCAGCGTGATCGCCTTGATCGGCATGATTTTGCTGATCGGCATCGTCAAGAAGAATGCAATCATGATGATCGACTTTGCCGTCGAGGTGGAGCGGCGCGAACACCTGAGCGCGCGGGATGCCGTGTTCCAAGCCTGCCTGCTGAGATTTCGGCCGATCATGATGACGACGATGGCGGCGCTGCTCGGCGGACTGCCGTTGGCGCTCGGCACCGGGATGGGCTCGGAGCTGCGGCGCCCGCTCGGTATCGCGATTGTCGGCGGCCTGATCGTGAGTCAGGCCTTGACGTTGTATACAACACCGGTGATCTACCTCTATATGGACCGGCTCAACACCTGGATCTCGAAGTTCGGGCTGGGCCCGGATCCTGACCCTGCAGAGGCGGCCGGAGTGCCGACGACCCCATGACGTCCACCCCGCTCTCGATCATTGACCGAACCCGCGGGCCGACCCGCATGCGAGCGGCCGTGAGCAGGATCATGGCGGTGTGCGCACCGCTCATGGTGCTCGCGGCTTGCAATTTTGCGCCGCACTACGATGCGCCGAAGGCCGCTATGCAGCCGCAGTTCAAGGAGGCTGCCGCCGGCGGTTCGAATCAGGGCTGGAAGGTCGCCGAGCCCAAAGACACCGAGATCCCGACCGACTGGTGGAAGGTGTACGGCGATTCCGCACTCGACGACCTCGAGCGCAGGATTGCCATATCGAATCAAACGGTCGCCGCCGCCGAGGCGAACTATCGCGCTGCGAAGGCGCTGGTCGCCGAGGCGCAAGCGGCGTTCTTCCCGACCTTGAGCCTGGACCCAACCGTGATCCGTTCGCGCGCGAGCCTCGCGATTGCGAGCTCGAGCAATCCCACGGCCGGCGCGACGGCCGCGGCCGCCGCTGCCGCGGCGGCGTCGGCGAAGGCGGCGACGCAACCGCGCACGATTTACACGGTGCCCGTCGATGCTTCCTACCAAGTCGATTTGTGGGGCTCGATCCGAAACACGGTCGCACAGAGCCGCTATTCGGCGCAGGCGAGCGCAGCCCAGGTGGTGACAGCGCTGCTCAGCACCCAGAGCACGCTCGCGCAGGATTATTTTCAGCTGCGGGCGCTCGACGAGCAGCGCCGCATCCTCGATGCGACGCTCGCGGATTACCAAACCAACATTCGCTTGATCGAATCGCTGGTGCACTCCGGCATCGATTCGAACGAGGACCTCGCGGCGGCCGAAAACCAGCTGTATACGGCACAGGCGCAGGCCACGGATCTCGGCGTCGCGCGCGCTCAGTACGAGCACGCGATCGCGGTGTTGATCGGCGTTCCGCCCGCGAGCTTTGCGCTCGAGCTGCAGCCGTACAACCCGTCCCTGCCGACCGTGCCCGTGAGCGTGCCGTCGGAGCTGCTCGAGCGCCGCGCGGATATCGCCGCGGCGGAGCGCCAGGTCGCGGCCAGCAACGCGCAGATCGGCGTCGCACGCGCGGCGTTTTTCCCGAGCCTGACGCTCACGGCGAGCGCCGGCTACGAGGCGCCGGGACTGCGATCGCTGTTCGATTGGCCGAATCGATTCTGGTCGATCGGTCCGCAACTCGCGCAAACGCTGTTCGACGGCGGCGCGAGGCGCGCTGCGGTGGAGCAGGCCCACGCGCTCAACGACGCGGCGGTTGCGAACTACCGGGAGGCCGTATTGACGGCATTCGGATCGGTGGAGGATAACCTCGCGAGTCTGCGGATACTCTCGAAGGAACTCGGGGAGCGGCACAGTGCGACCCTCGCGGGTCAGCGCACTGCGAGCTATCCGTCGTCCGCTACCGCAACGGTGTCGACAGCTACGTCAACGTGATTACCGCGCAGAACACCTTTCTCGCGAGCCGTGAGGCGGAGTTGCAGGTTCGGCTCGAGCAGCAGATCGCTAGCGTCAATCTGATCAACAACCTCGGCGGCGGTTGGACGACCTCCGATTGGGCGCACACCGAGCGCGTGGCCCAGCAGGCCGCGGCCGAGCGGGCGCACGCGCGCCCGGAGCCTGGATCCACCGCGGTGCTGGCGCCCACGGAGCCTGCGGCGCCGGATGCAACCGGGACGGGCGGGTCCCGGCATTCGTCCCGAGGAGCTGCTGAAACAGAACGCCGAGGCGGTCGCGCCGGTGACGAACGGCACCGCTCAGCCCCCGACGCCGGACGCGAATCACCGGTGAGGCGGTAGCGCGCTCACGCGCTGAGCGACGCGGCTTATTTCGCGAGCATCTTGCGCAGTTCGAGCAGCTCGCGGCGGCGCTTCGGGGTCGCCTTGGGAAAGCCCAGTTTGAGCTCGTGGGTGGTCTCCAGAATGATCCGCGAGATGATGAGCCGGGCATTGCGCTTGTCATCGGCGGGAACCACGTACCAGGGCGCGCGTTTGGTGCTGGTGGCACCCAGGCATTTCTCATACGCCTTCATGTACTGCGGCCAATATTTTCTCTTCGATATCGTCCAAACTGAATTTCCAGTTCTTCTCCGGATCGTCGATCCGCTTCAGAAACGTTTGCGCTGTTCTTCTTTCGAAAGATGCAGGAAAAATTTGAGGATGCGGGTTCCGTTACGATGAAGATGCTTCTCCAGATTCACGATGGACAGGTATCGATCCTGCCAGATCGTCTTCTCCACCAGTTCGCGGGGAAGTCGCTCGGCATCGAGGATGTTGCGATGTACCCGACGATCAGTACTTCTTCGTAATAGGAGCGGTTGAAGATGCCAATATGCCCACGCTCGGGCAGTTTTCGGTGGAGTTCCAGAGGAAGTCGTGGTCCAGGTCTTCGGCGCTGGGGTGTTTATAGCTGAACCTGGCACCCTTGGGGGTAGACGCCGGACATCACATGTTTGATCATGCTGTCCTTGCCGGCGGCATCCATTGCCTGGAAGATGAGCAGTAGTGACCAGGTATTGGACGCATAGAGCAT
>CAWALM010000020.1:0-23067 GCA_963782845.1 uncultured Gammaproteobacteria bacterium
ATTTTCAGCGCAGTTTAACAATGGCATAGGACTCGAAACTGTCCCAGGACTGGCAGGCCGGGCAATGCCAGTAGAAGCTGCGCCCCGCAAAGCCGCACTCGCTGCACCGATATCTCTCGGCGTGCGCGAGCAATGCACCGATTTCCTGCGCGATGCGCTCGAATTGCCCGCTGACCCGCCTGCCAGACGGCGTTCAGCGTCGCATCCTGCACGAACACCGCTTCGATCGCGGCGCGCAGCGGCGCGGCGGCGGCCAAATCGGCCGCGATCGCGGCGAACACCAGACGCTTCAGCTCGCCGAAATCGCGCGACTGCGCCTGCGCCGCCAGTTCCGCGAGCACCGCATCGCGCCGCTCCGCTCCCACGAGATTCAACAGATGCGGCAGCTCCTCTTGCAGCAATTTCGGCGATTCGCGCAGCGCGCTGCGCAGCAGGCGCACCGCCAGTTCGGGCTGTGCCTCGCGCTCCGCGATTTGCGCGCGCAGCACCGCGGCGCGCGGAAACGGCGCGATCTCCTGCCGCGCCTGGCGCAGCAGGTCTCCGCGCGGCGTCGATCTCGCCGCGCTCGATCGCGAGCGGCGGCGATTTCGCACAGATAGTGGGCGGCCACGAGCCTCGGCGGCGCGGCCTTGATGCGGGCCAACTGCCGATAAGTCTCGAGCGCCTGCTGCCACTCGTGCTGCCGCTCGTAGACGCCGCGCAGCGCATCGAGCGCGCTGGCGCGCAGGCGCGGGACCTCGCTCACCTGCTGGAACAGCCCTTCGGCCCGATCGAGCAGGCCCGCGCGCAGGTAATCCTGCGCCAGCGCGAGCAATGCCTGCTCGCGATGTTCGGGTGCCAGCGCCTCGCGCGCCAGCAGGTTCTGATGAATGCGAATGGCGCGCTCGACTTCGCCGCGCCGGCGATACAAGGAGCCGAGCGCGAAGTGGGTCTCGATGGTATCGGCGTTCGCGTCCATGAGCTTCAGAAACATGTCGAGCGCCCGATCGGGCTGCTCGGTGACGAGATAATCGAGTCCGGTGAGATAGTCGGGGTGCAGTTTGCCGAAAGGTCCCGGCCAGCGTTTGCCCCAGCCGAAGTGCCCGGCGAGAATGCCGAGAACCAGCGCCGCCAAAACGAGCGACCAAGTCAGCAGCGAGAGCTCGGGCATGGCGGATCGGAGAGCGCGCTCTGAGCGCTCCGTTCAATCGCGGATCGGCTGATCCGCACCGTCGTTGACGCGCTCGCGCAGGTCCTTGCCCGGCTTGAAGTGCGGCACATGCTTGCCGGCAAGCGCCACGGCCTCGCCGGTCTTCGGATTGCGTCCCTGCCGCGGCGGGCGAAAATGCAGCGAGAAGCTGCCGAAGCCGCGAATCTCGATCCGTTCGCCGGTGGCGAGCGCATCGCTCATGATTTCCAGCAATTGCTTCACGGCGAGTTCCACATCTTTCGCCGGTAAATGCTTTTGTTTGGCCGAAATGATCTCAATGAGTTCCGATTTCGTCATTATCGATCCGTGAGCATCACTAGACATAGGTAGCAGCGCAGGTGCGGCGGCCTACACGGCCGCCGCACCTGCCTTTAGTCCCTCAATCCTGGCCGGAGATTTGCTCTTTCAGGAGATCTCCCAGGCTGGTTCCGGTGGGTGAATCGGTCCGATAATTCTGCATGGCTTCCTGCTCCTCGTGAATATCCTTCGCCTTGATCGACAGCGAGATGCTGCGGCCCTTGCGATCCACGCCGGTGAATTTGGCCTCGACTTCCTCGCCGACTTTGAGCAGCAGGCGCGCGTCCTCGACGCGATCGCGCGACAGCTCCGATGCGCGCAGCTGGCCGTCGACGCCGTTGCCGAGATCGATGATCGCGCCCTTGGCGTCCACTTCGCGCACCACGCCGCGCACGATGCTGCCCTTCGGATGCTCGGCGATGTAGGCGGAGAACGGGTCCTTGGCGAGCTGCTTGATGCCCAAGCTGATGCGTTCGCGCTCCGGATCGATCGACAGCACCATGGCGTCGACTTGCTGGCCCTTTTGGTAGCTGCGCACGGCTTCCTCGCCGGGCATGTCCCAGGAGATATCCGACAGATGCACCAAGCCGTCGATGCCGCCGGCAAGGCCGATGAAGATGCCGAAATCGGTGATCGATTTGATCTGGCCGCTCACCTTGTCGCCGCGGTTGTAGTTCTCCGCGAACTCCTTCCACGGGTTGGTCTTGCACTGCTTCACGCCGAGGCTGATGCGCCGGCGCTCCTCGTCGATGTCGAGCACCATGACCTCGACTTCCTGACCGACGTGCACCACCTTGGCCGGATTCACGTTCTTGTTGGTCCAATCCATTTCCGAGACGTGCACCAGAGCCTTCGACGCCCTCTTCGATTTCCACGAAGCAGCCATAGTCGGCGATGTTCGTCACCTTGCCGAAGAGGCGCGTGTTGGCCGGATAGCGCCGCGCAATGTTCTGCCATGGATCGGCGCCCAGCTGCTTCAATCCCAGAGAGACGCGCTGACGCTCGCGATCGAACTTGAGAATGCGCACGTCGATCTCTTCGCCGACCTTGACGACCTCGGAAGGATGCTTGACGCGCTTCCACGCCATGTCGGTGATGTGCAGCAGTCCATCGATGCCGCCCAGATCGACGAATGCGCCGTAGTCGGTGAGATTCTTGACCACGCCCTTGACCGCCGCGCCTTCCTGCAAATTGTCGAGCAGCGCGGAACGTTCGGCGCTGTACTCCTGTTCGACCACCGCGCGGCGCGACACCACGACGTTGTTGCGCTTCTGATCGAGCTTGATGACTTTGAATTCCAGCGGCTTGTTTTCCAGGTAGGAAGGGTCGCGCACCGGGCGCACGTCGACCAGCGATCCCGGCAGGAAGGCGCGCACATTGTCGATCTCGACGGTGAATCCGCCCTTGACGCGGCCGGTGATGATGCCGATG
Source organism: uncultured Gammaproteobacteria bacterium (assembly GCA_963782845.1). Taxonomy (GTDB): domain Bacteria; phylum Pseudomonadota; class Gammaproteobacteria; order Steroidobacterales; family Steroidobacteraceae; genus Bog-1198. The sequence continues at coordinate 2,918 of CAWALM010000020.1, forward strand.
ACCACTTCTTGCTTCTCGAACGCGGTCTCGAGGCGCGTCCAGGTTCTGCGCGCGCTTGGCCTTTTCGCGGGACAGGCGGGTCTCGCCCGAGCCGTCCTCCACGCTGTCCAAGGCGACTTCGACCGTCTCGCCGACGGCGACCTCGATCTCGCCCTTTTCGTTCTTGAATTGGTCGGAAGGAATGACCGCCTCGGACTTCAGTCCGACATTGACGATGACGTAGTCTTGGCCGACTTCGACGATCAATCCATTGAGGATGGTGCCAGGACGAATGCGCTGGCTCGCGATGCTCTGTTCAAACAGTTCCGCAAAACTTTCTGTCATGTGTTCTCTATAAACGTTTCCCTGGCACCGGTCCCGTGTGCATCAGGGGTTACCAAAAAATGACGGCGGTCAATCCTTGACCTGCCGCGACCTAAATTCTGACTAAATTCCGGGCGACAGACGCCCGCGGGCAATCTCCAAGACGCGCTCCACCACTGCATCGACGGACATGCCCGTCGTGTCCAGCAAGACCGCGTCGGCGCTTGCGACAAGAGGCGAGGCGGAGCGCGTAATATCGCGCCGATCACGCTCCGCTATCTCCAGCGAAAGGGCGGCAAGGGTAGCAGCAACCCCCTTTTCTTTCAACTGCTTATGACGCCTGAGCGCCCGCTCCTCGGGGCTCGCCGTGAGAAAAATCTTGACCCGCGCCCCGGGGAATACCACCGTGCCCATATCGCGCCCATCGGCCACCAGGCCGGGGGGCACGGCAAAGCGCCGCTGGCGCTCCAACAGCGCGGCGCGCACCGGCGGGAGCGCGGCCACCTTGGAGGCGTCATTGCCCGCCTCCTCGGTGCGGATATCGCGGGTCACGTCCTGGCCCTCCAGCCAGACGATTTCCTCGCCGGCCGGCCCGGAGCCGAAGCGTATGTCAAATTGCTCGGCCAGTTTGACTTAAGCGCCGCCGCATCGTCGAGGGCGATCCCGCCGCGGCGGCCGGCCAGAGCGACCAAGCGATACAGCGCACCACTATCGAGCAAGCGCCAGCCCAGGGCCTTTGCGGCGGCGCGGCTGACCGTGCCTTTGCCCGATCCGGACGGCCCGTCGATGGTGAGGACGGGCACCTCGGCTCATGGCGGCGGCCCTATGCGGCTGATTCGACGATATCGAGACCGACGGACCGCGCGAGCTCGACGAATCCCGGAAACGAGGTCGCGACATTGGCCACGTCGCGAACCGCGATGGGCTCGGCGGCGCGCAGGCTCGCGATGCTGAAGGCCATGGCGACCCGATGATCGCCGAAGGCTGTCGACCTCGCCGCCGCCGAAAGCCGGGCCCTCGGCGCGGCCCTCGATGCGCATGCCGTCGGGCGTGACGCTGTGCTCGACGCCGAGCGTCGCGAGACCCGCGCTCATCGCGGCGATCCGATCGCTTTCCTTGACGCGCAGCTCCTCGCGCACCGCTGATCACGGTCTCACCCTCGCGCGCAGGCGGCGGCGATGAACAGCACCGGAAATTCATCGATGGCGAGCGGCACCAGCGAAGCGGGGACCTGCAACACCCTCGAGCGCCGACGCGCGCACCCGCAAATCCCCCACCGGCTCGGCGCCGCTCAGCCGCGGATTCTCGATCTCGATGTCGCCGCCCATGCTGCGCAGGATATCGAGCAGACCGGTGCGGGTCGGATTCAGTCCCACATTTTGCAGCAGCAGCCCCTCCCCGGCGGCCCCCAGCAGCCCGGCCACGATGAAAAACGCGGCGGAGGAGAAGTCGCCGGGTACGTCGAGCTCGCTGGCTTGCGAGCCGCTCCGGCGGATGAATCGTGGTCGTCAGGCCCTCGCTCGCGACCCGCACGCCGCAGCTCAAGAGCATGCGCTCGCTGTGATCGCGGCAGACCGCCGGCGCGATCACGGTGGTGGCGCCCTCGCGCATAGAGTCCGGCGAGCAGGATGGCCGACTTCACCTGCGCGCTCGCCACCGGCATCGCGGTATTCGATGCCGTGCAGCCGGCGCCCGCCGCTGATATCGACCGGCGGCGTGCCGTCGTGGGTGCGCACCACGGCGCCCATCTCGCGCAGCGGCTTGGCGACGCGCTCCATGGGCCGCTTCATCAGCGACTCATCGCCGATCAGCCGCGAATCGAATGCCTGCGCCGCCAGCAGGCCGGTGAACAGCCGGATCGCCGTGCCGGCATTGCCCATGTCGAGCGCGTGCGCCGCGGCCTTCAGGCCGCGCAAGCCGACGCCGTGCACCCGCACCTGCGTCGCGGCTCGGCTGCTCGATGCGCACGCCCAGCGCGCGCATCGCCGCAAGGCTCGCCAGACAATCCTCGCTCGCCAGGAAGCCGCTGATCTCGCTCGTGCCCTCGGCAAGCCCCGACAGCATGAGCGAGCGATGCGAGATCGATTTATCGCCGGGCACCGTCGAGCGTGCCGGACACCTGGCGCGTCGGTCGCGCGTCGAATGTGCGCGGCGCGGCCATCCCCATCAGAGCACGGCTCGCGGATAGGAACCGAGGACCTTGAACAGGGACGCGCGCTTCTCCAGCGAGGCCAGCGCCTTCGCGAGCGGCGGATCGCTCACATGACCCTCGACATCGATGAAGAACACGTAATCCCATTTGCGCTTGCGCGACGGGCGCGATTCGATGCGCGTCATGTTGACGCGATGCTCGGCCAGCGGCTCGAGCAGCCGAAACAGCGCGCCGGCATCGTCGGTGTCGCTCGCGGAGACGAGCAGCGTGGTGCGGTCGGCGCCGCTCGCGCTGAAGAGCTTGCGCCCGACGACCAGAAAGCGCGTGGTGTTGTCCGGCACGATCCTCGATCTCGTTGGCGAGCAGCGTGAGACCGTAGATCTCGGCGGCGGCGCGGCTCGCGATGGCCGCCGTGCCGCGCTCATCGCGCGCGCGGCGCGCGCCTTCGGCATTGCTCGATACGGCGACGCGCTCGACGTCCGGCAAGTGATCGTCCAGCCAGCCGCGGCATTGCGCCAGCGCCTGGATGTGCGCGCACACGCGCTTGACGTCGGCCATGGCGCTCATGCGGCCCATCAGGTGATGATTGATGCGCAGCTCCACTTCGCCGCAAATCTTCAACGGCGGAGCCCAGAAACATGTCGAGCGTGTGGTTGACCGTGCCCTCGCTCGAGTTCTCGATCGGCACGACGCCGAAATCGGCGACGCCGCCTTCCACCTCGTGAAACACCTCGTCGATCGCCGGCAGCGGCAGCGCGCGCACCGAGGAGCCGAAGTGCTTGAGCACGGCCGCCTGGGTGAAGGTGCCCTCCGGACCCGAGGAATGCGACCTTGAGCGGCTCCTGCTGCGCGAGACAGGCGGACATGATTTCGCGAAACAGGCGCGCGATTTCCTCATCGCGCAGCGGCCCCTGATTGCGCTTGAGCGCCTTGCGCAGCACCTCCGCCTCGCGCTCGGGGCGATAGAAATCGACCGCCTTGCCGGTCGCCGTCTTGGAGATGCCGACCAGCTGCGCGAAGCGCGCCCGCTCGTTGAGCAGGGCGTGAATGCGCGCATCGATGGAATCGATGCTCTCGCGGATGTTCCCGAGATCGGCGCCCGGCGGCGGCACTCCCGGGGCTCGCCGCCGGCTGCAGCGCCTCGCGCCGCGCGGGCTCGCGGCCACGGCGGCGCTTGGTTCGTTTCTGGCCTTACGGCTTGCCATGCGCTGACCTCACGCGTGTTTGCGCTCGAACTCGCGCATGAAGCCGATCAGCGCCTCGCACACCGGCGAGCGGCATGGCGTTGTAGAGGCTGGCGCGCATGCCGCCGAGGACGCGATGGCCCTTGAGATTGGCGAGGCCGGCCGCCGCCGCCTGCTCGATGAAAGCCGAGTCCAGATCCGGCTTGTTCAAGGTGAAGGTCACGTTCATCCAGGAGCGCGAATCTGTCGGCCACCGAATTGCGGTACAGCGACGAGCCGTCGATGGCGGCGTACAGGGCTTGCGCCTTGACGCGGTTGCGCTCGGCCATCGCGGCGAGCCCCGCCGTTCCTCTTCAGCCACTTGAACACCAGGCCCGCCATGTACCAGGCGAAGGTCGGCGGCGTATTCAGCATCGAATGATCGTCGGCCACCGCCTTGTAGTCGAACACCGACGGCGTCTCGGGGCGCGCCCGCCCGATGAGATCCTCGTGCACGATCACCACCGTCAAGCCGGACGGACCGATGTTCTTTTGCGCGCCGGCGTAGATCAGTCCGAACTTCGACACATCGATGGGCCGCGACAGGATGTTCGAGGACATGTCGGCGACCAGCGGCACGCCGCGCGTCTCTGGGACGTAGCCGAACTCGACGCCGCTGATCGTCTCGTTCGGCGTGTAATGCACATAGGCGGCGTCGCGCGTCGAACTCGAAGCTCGCTCTGCGGCGGCACACGCCGATATTCGCCGCCGCCGGCCGATCGCCGCGCGCACGCGCACCGTGCAGTAGCGCCGCGCTTCGGCGATCGCCTTCTTGCGACCAATGTCCGGTGTCGATGTAGTCGGTCGTGGACGCGGCGCCGGTGAGATTCAGCGGCACGATGGCGAATTGCGCGGAAGCGCCGCCCTGCATGAACAGCACCTTGTAGTTGCGCGGCACGCCGAGCAGCTCGCGCAAGTCCGCCTCGGCCTCGGCGGCGACCTGCATGAACGCCTTGCCGCGGTGGCTGATCTCCATCACCGACATGCCGCTCGCCGTGCCAGTCGAGCAGCTCCTCGCGCGCCTGCTCCAGCACCTCGAGCGGCAGCGCGGCCGGTCCGGGAGAGAAATTGTAGGGTCGCATCCTAAGCTCCGGTGCTCACGCGTCGTCGAGCGGGCCGTCGGAGCCGCCCGCCGCGGGCTCTGCGTCCTCGGGCGGTTCGGTCGCCCGGCGCATCGGCGCCCGGCGCATCGCCCTCAGCTGGCCAGGCCGTCGATGCGCTCCAGACCGGAGAGCTGATCGCCCTCCTCCAGCCGGATCAGGCGCACGCCCTGCGTATTGCGGCCGACGACGGAGATGTCCTTGACCGGCGTGCGCACCAGGGCGCCGCTCTGGCTCATGAGCATGATCTCGTCGTCCAGGCTCACCTGCAGCGCGCCGATCATGCGTCCGTTGCGCTCGGTCACCTGCAGCGCGATCACGCCTTGGCCGCCGCGGCCGTGCCGCGGGAAATCCTCGAGCGGCGTGAGCTTGCCGAAGCCGTTTTCGGATGCGGTGAGGATGTAGCCCTGATCGGCCACGATCAGCGCGTTGACCCGCTGATCCTCGCTGAGCTTGACGCCGCGCACGCCGGCGGCCTCCCGGCCCATCGGGCGCACTTCATCCTCGAAGAAGCGAATCGCCTTGCCGCCGGTGGTGAACAGCAGAATGTCCTTGGTGCCGTCGGTGATCGCGACGCCCACCAGCTTGTCGCCCGGATCGAGCGCGACGGCGATGATGCCGTTGGCGCGCGGCCGCGAGAACAGCGCGAGCGAGGTCTTCTTCACGGTTCCGAGGCTGGTCGCCATGAACACGAATTTGCCTTCCTCGAACTCCTTGATCGACAGCATGGCGCTGATGCGCTCGCCTTCCTGCAGCGGCAGCAGGTTCACGATCGGCTTGCCGCGCGAGCCGCGGCTCGCCTGCGGCAGCTGATAGACCTTGAGCCAATACAGCTTGCCGCGGTCGGAGAAGCACAGCAGCGTGTCGTGGGTATTGGCGACGAACAGTTTGTCGACGAAGTCCTCGTCCTTGACGCTGGTGGCCGCCTTGCCGCGTCCGCCGCGGCGCTGCGCCTGATAGGCGGAGACCGGCTGCGCCTTGGCATAGCCGCCGTGCGACAGCGTCACCACCACATCCTCGGGCGATATCAGATCCTCGATCGTGAGATCCTCGTGATTGGTGATGATCTCGGTGCGCCGCTTGTCGGCAAACGTGTCGCGGATGTACTCGAGCTCGCTGGCGGATCACGCCGAGCAAGCGCTCCGGCCGCGCGAGAATGTCGCTCAAATCGCGGATCAGCACCAGCAGCTCCTGGAACTCGGCGATGATCTTGTCCTGCTCGAGGCCGGTCAGGCGATTCAGGCGCATGTCCAAGATCGCCTGCGCCTGGGTTTCCGTCAGCCGGTATCCGCCCGCGACCAGGCCCAAGGCCGCGGTCTCGCCTTCGGGGCGGGTGCTGATGCCGCCCGCACGGGCCAGCATCTCCGGCACCGCGCCCGGAGCTCCAGGTGCTGCGACATCAAGGCGGTCTTGGCTTCGGCCGGCGACGGCGACGCCTTGATCGCCGCGATGATCTCATCGATGTTGGCGAGCGCAATCGCCAGGCCCTCCAGGATGTGGCCGCGCTCGCGCGCCTTGCGCAGTTCGTAGACCGTGCGCCGCGTGACGATCTCGCGCCGGTGGCGCAGGAACGCGTCGAGCATTTCCTTCAAGCTCAGCAAGCGCGGCTGGCCGTCGACCAGCGCGACCATGTTGATGCCGAACACCGTCTCCATGGTGGTCTGCGCGAACAGGTTGTTGAGCAGGACCTCCGGCACTTCGCCGCGCTTCAGCTCGATCACCACGCGCATGCCGTCCTTGTCCGATTCGTCGCGCAAACCGTCCGAGGCGATGCCCTCGATGAGCTTGTCGCGCACCAGATCGGCGATGCGCTCGATCAGCTTCGCCTTGTTCACCTGATACGGCAGTTCGGTGATGATGATCGCCTGCCGATCGCCCCTGCCGACGTCCTCGATGTGGGTGCGCGCACGCACATGCAGGCGGCCGCGGCCGGTCTTGTAGGCCGCGACGATCTCCTGCGCCCCGTTGATCAGGCCGGCGGTCGGGAAATCCGGCCCGGGAACGATCTGCATCAGCTGCGCGAGCGTAAGGTCCGGATCTTCGATGAGCGCGATGCACGCGCTGATGATCTCGGACAGGTTGTGCGGCGGAATATTGGTCGCCATGCCGACCGCAATGCCCGAGGAGCCGTTGATCAGCAGATTCGGTATGCGGGTCGGCAATACCGCGGGTTCGCTCTCCGACTCGTCGTAGTTCGGCGTGAAGTCGACCGTTTCCTTGTCGATGTCGGCGAGCAGTTCCGCGGCGAGCTTCGACATGCGCACTTCGGTGTAGCGCATCGCCGCGGGCGGATCGCCGTCCACGGAGCCGAAATTTCCCTGGCCGTCGACCAGCAGGTAGCGCATCGAGAACGGCTGCGCCATGCGCACGATGGCATCGTAGACCGAGGCGTCGCCGTGCGGATGATATTTGCCGATGACATCGCCGACGACGCGCGCCGATTTCTTGTAGGCCTTGTTCCAGTCGTTGCCCAGCTCGCGCATCGCGTACAGCACGCGCCGGTGCACGGGCTTCAGGCCGTCGCGCACGTCGGGCAGCGCGCGCCCGACGATCACGCTCATGGCGTAATCCAGATAGGATTTGCGCATCTCGTCTTCGAGATTTACGGGCAATATTTCGCGTGCGATCTCGGCCATATGCGAGAGTCCGGATGAGCCGTCGGGGCTACAATTTAAGCGGGTTTAAAGGAGGCGAGACACGGTCTCAACATCCGGCGTAATTCTAGCACAGATCCGCCCTGCGGTCTTAAGCCTCCGAGTGCGGATTAGCCGATATACTGGGGAATGCCCGCCGTTCCCGCCGATTTGAGCATCGAGGCCCCGCTGGATCGTGCCCATGACGGGGCGCGATGAAATCCTCGAACATCACACGCTGGTGATGCGCGACGGGCGCATTCTCGATGTCCTGCCGAATGCAGCGGCGGCCGAGCGATATGCTCCCCGCGCGCTCCTCGAGCGGCCGGCCCACGCTCTTGATGCCCGGCATGGTGAATGCGCGCACCCGCATCGGCCGCTCGGCCGCCGCCGAACTCCCGATTCTGCCCGAGGACGGCTTGCTGTGCATTGCCAATCTGCTCAAGGCGGGCATCACCTGCTTCTGCCACATCGGCTACTATCCGCGCCAGGCCGCGCAAACGGCCGCCGCCAGGGCATGCGCGCATTCATCGGACTGCCGGTGGCCGAGCATCCGAGTACCTGGGCGCGAGGCGCCGGCGATTATCTGACGCGGGCATTGAGCCTGCGCGATGAGTACAAGGGACATCCGTGCATTACGACCGGCGTTCGCGCCGCTCGAGCCCGGCTCGTTGAGCGATGCCACCTACACGGCGCATCGGCACGCTGGCCGATGAGCTCGATGCCGCGCATCCTGATGTCGCTGCACGCGTCGCAGAACGAGATCGACGAATCGCTGGCGCAGTTATGGCCTGCGGCCGCTCGCGCGTCTCCAGGGCCTGGGGCTGCTGACACCCTTGCTGACCGCGGCGCACATGACATGCGCCGAGCGCTGCGGACATCGATATCGCGCAGCGCGGCGGCATCGGCGTCACACTGTGCCTGGAATCGGATCTGGCGCGCGGCAACGGAATGGCGCCGGTTGCGGCGACTGCGCGCAGGCCGGTTCGCGCCGGGCGGCCAACCTTGGTGGCTTCTTGCCCCTTGAGCGTGGGCAGCGACGGCGGGGCCGGCGGCGATGATCAGGACTTGTGGACCGAAATGAAGCTGCTCACGCTGCATTCGCGACGCCCGCGCGCCGCCGAACCCTGCCTCTGCGCGTGGGACGCGCTCGCCGCCGCAACCCGGGGCGGCGCAGCCGTGTTGGGTCTCGAAGGCGAGATCGGCACGCTCGAAGCGGGGAAATGGGCCGATGTGTGCTGCATCGATTTGAGCGGCTCCGGCGGCCCAGCCGCCGGACGATCCGGTGCGACAATTGGTTTTTGCCGGCGGGCGTGACATGGTGAGCGATGTATGGGTCGCAGGCCGGCAGTTGCTGAGCAAGGGGCGGTTCACCCGGCTGGATTGGCCGGGCCTCGCCGCGCGCCTCGGCATTGCCGCGCGCCGGCAGATTCTCTGGAGAGTGCTCAATGAATTCCTCGGCCCACAACGCCGATCCGGCGGAACTCGCCAAGTTCACGGCCCTCGCGCAGAGCTGGTGGGATCCTAACGGTCCGTCCAAACCGCTGCACGATCTCAATCCGCTGCGGCTGCAGTACGTGGAGCGCGCCGTTGCCCTGGCCGGCAAGCAGATCCTCGACGTCGGCTGCGGCGGCGGGATCCTGTCGGAGTCGATGGCGCGCGGCGGCGCGCGCGTGCTCGGAATCGATCTTGCGCAGCGCCGTCCTCGAGGTCGCCGAACTGCACGCGCTGGAAGCGCGGGTCGCGGTCGACTATCGGGCCGTTGCCGCGGAGGATCTCGCCCTCGAGCGGCCCGGCGCGTTCGACGCGGTCACTTGCATGGAGATGCTGGAGCACGTGCCGGATCCGGCCGCGACGCTGGCCGCGCTCGCCGCGCTGGTGAAGCCGGGCGGCGATGTCATCGTGTCGACCTTGAATCGCAATCCGCTCGCATTCGCGGTGGCGATCGTCGGTGCGGAGTACATCGCGCGCGTCTTGCCGCGCGGAACCCACGAGTACCTGAAATTCATCCGTCCGTCGGAGCTCGCGCGCTGGGGACGGGCGGCGGGACCTCGAGCTCGAAGACCTGACCGGCATCACCTACAACCCGCTGACGCGGGCGTTCCGTCTGTCGCCGAACACCGCCGTCAATTACCTTGCGCATTTTCGCCGGGCCGCGACGGGCGGGCCGCCCGGGCGGGGATGCGCCGGGCGCAGCGGCCCGCTGGGCAGATGAACCAGCCGCTGCGCGCGATCTTGTTCGATTTGGACGGCACGCTTGCTCGACACGGCGCCGGACATGGTCGGCGCGCTGAACTCTCTGCGCCTCGAACAGCGGCGTCGAGCCGCTGCCCTTCGATGCGGCTGCGCTCCTCGGTCAGCCATGGCTCCGCGCGCCTGGTCAGACTCGGGTTTCCGGACGCCGACGCGCAGCAGTTCGCGGCTTTGCAGCGCCGCTTCCTGCGAGATCTACCGCGCGGCCTTGAGCACGCACACGCGGCTGTTCGCCGGCATGGACGCGGTGCTCGCGGAACTCGCCGAGCGCGGCCTCAGCTCTGGGCATCGTCACCAACAAGCCGGGCTGGCTCACCGAACCGCTGCTCGCGCAGCTCGGGCTGCGCGAGCGATTCGCGTGCGTGGTGAGCGGCGATACCGCTGAGCGAACGCAAGCCGCATCCGCTGCCGATGCTGCATGCCGCAAGCTCGCCGGGCGTCGCTGCCGGCGCCTGCATCTATGTGGGCGATGCGGAGCGCGACGTGCAGGCGGCGCACGCCGCCGGCATGCAGGCGCTCGTCGCCACCTACGGCTACCTGCACGCCGGCGAGGACTGGCAAGCATGGGGCGGCGACGGCTTCGTCGCGCAGCCGCTCGACCTGCTCGGCTGGCTCGAGCGCAGCGGGCGCGCATGAGCGGCGCCGGCGTGTGGCTGGCGGCGGCGGCGGGAGGCGTCCTCGGGTGCGCGCTCGGGGTGCTCGCGGCGCTGCTGTGGCGCGCGAAACGCGAGCAGGCGCTGCGCGTCGAGCTGGAGCTGCTGCGGGTGCGGGTCAAAACCGAGGAGAGCGTGAGCGCCGAGCGCGAGCACGCTCTCGCCCGCGCACGCGAGCAGATGCAGGCGGTGTTCGGCGAACTCGCCCGCGACAGCCTGCAGAGCAACAGCGAGGTGTTCCTGCAGCTGGCGCGCGAACGGCTGCTGCGCCAACAGCTGGACGCGTCCGCCGCGCTGAAGGAGCGCGAGACCGCCATCGAATCCATGGTGCGGCCGATCCGCGAGGCGCTCGCCAAGACCGAGGCGCAGATTCAAAGCATCGAACGCGACCGCATCGATGCATTTGCCACGATCAAGAGTCAAATGGAGGCGCTGGCGAGCGGACAAAGCCTGCTGTCGCGCGAGACGCGCAATCTGGTGACCGCACTGCGCCGGCCCGATGTGCGCGGCCAATGGGGCGAGATCACGCTCAAGCGGCTGGTGGAACTGTCCGGCATGAGCGCGCACGTGGATTTTACCGAGCAGCAGCACCAACCGACCGAGACGGGCGCGATTCGCCCCGACATGATCGTGCACATGCCCGAACGGCGCGACATCGTGGTGGACGTGAAGACCCCGCTCGATGCGTATCTTGCGGCCGTGGAAGCGCAAAGCGAAGAGGAGCGCGGCGCGCAGCTGCGCCGCCACGCGCAACTCGTCGGCGCGCGGGTGCGCGAATTGTCCTCGAAGCAGTACTGGTCGCAATTCGAGCACAGCCCGGATTTCGTGGTGCTGTTCCTGCCGGGCGATCAATTCCTGTCGGCGGCGCTGCAGGAGAATCCCGGACTGATCGATGAGTCGCTGCGGCAAAACGTCATGCTGGCGACTCCCACCAGCCTCGTCGCCCTGCTGAAGGCGGTCGCCTACGGCTGGAAGCAGACCATCCTCGCCGACAACGCGGCCGAGATACGCCGGCTCGGCGAGGACATGTACAAGCGCCTCGCGGTGTTCGGCGAGCACCTCGGGAGACTGGGCAAGTCGCTCGGCAACAGCGTCGAGTCCTTCAACAAGGCGGTCGGCTCGCTCGAGCAGCAGGTGCTGCCGGCGGCGCGGCGATTTCCGGAGCTGGGGCTGCGCGTCAACCGCGAGCTCGAGCCGATCGAGCAGCGTCGATACGCTGGCGCGCGCGCCGCGCCTCACGGGCGACGCGCCAGCCGCCGCGGCCGCCGATGAGACCCCGTCTGAGGCCGCTTGAGGAGCCTTACCGCAGCCGCGCCGTGCCGCCGGGCACGGCGCGCTACTGGAGCTGGCTGTTCGCGGCGCGCGACTGCCGCGAACCCTTGCTCGGCATCTACGCGCTGCTGGCCGAGTGGCGCGCGCTGATGGATCCCGGCACCGAAGCCGCGGTGGCGCAGCTCAAGCTCGCCTGGTGGCAGCGAGGAAATGCGGCGGCTGAGCGCAGGGTCGCCCGTGCATCCCATCAGCCGATTATCTGGCCGCGCTGCCGCGCGCCGGCGTCCACCGACTTTGCGCCGCTCGACGGCGCGGTGGACGCAGCCGCCCGGCAGGTCGCCGGCGCGCCGCTGGAGCGCGGCGCGGAGCTCGAGGCGCATAGCGCAGCGCTGCGCGGCCGAGCCGCTCATGGTCGCCGCGCGGCTCGCCGGCGGAGCGGGCGCGCGAAGCCGAGGAGGCGGTGCACGCCTGCATCGCGGCGCTCGCCGCCGCCGAATACCTGGCGGGCGCGATCGCCGATTATCGGCGCGAGGCGCGCGCCGGCCGGGTCGCATTCCCGGTCGATGAGCTGCTCGGCGCAGGAATCGAGGACGCGGATCTTGCCGCCGCCGAACCGCCCCCTCGATCTACAATCCTATCTGCGAGGGGCTGCGCCGGCGCGCCGCGCAGTTCTTTGCGGCCGCGGCCGCCGGGTTGCCGCGCGCCGCAGCGGGCGCAGCTGCGCCATTTGCTGGTGCTTGCGGCCCTCGGCGCGAAGCATTTGAATAGCCGCGGGGCCGCGGCCGATGCCGATTTTCGCCTGCGCGATCTGTACCTGGCTTGGAGCACGGCGCGGCGCGCCGCGCGGCAAGATTAAGCGCATGTGCGGAGCAATCATGTCGCTACCCAAACAATTCACCGCCGAGCCCCGGCTTGCTCGACGGGGCGCGTGATCATGATCACCGGAGCGAGCGGCGGATTTGGCCGCGCGCTCGCCTTGGAATGCGCGCGCGCCGGCGCCAGCGTGATTCTATCGGGCCGCAACGGCGCCAAGCTCGATCGGCATCTACGATGAAATCGAGGCGCTCGGCGCACCGCAGCCCGCCATCGCCGCTGCTCGATCTCGCGACCGCGACGGCGGTCGACTATGACCGTTTGGCGAAGACCATCGGCGATGAATTCGGCAGGCTCGACGGCTTGGTGCACGCCGCCGCGCTGTTGGGCGACCGCACGCCCCTGGAGCAATACGATGTCCCCACCTGGTGCCGGGTGCTGCACGTGAATCTCACCGCGCCCTTTATTCTGACCCAGGTGTTGCTGCCCAACCTGCGCAAATCGGCGGATGCCTCCGTCATCTTCGTCAGCAGCGGCGTGGTCAAGAACCCGCGGCCGTTTTGGGGCGCCTATGCCGTCTCGAAGACCGGCTTGGAGTCGGTGCGCAGCATGCTGTCCCAGGAACTCGAAGGCGAAGAGAATATCCGCGTCAACAGCATCAACCCGGGACGCATGCGCACCGCCATGCGGGCCGCGGCGTATCCCGGCGGAGGATCCGAACACCTTGCCGAGCCCGGCGTCGGTCGCCGGGCCGTTTCTTTACCTGCTGAGCGCGCACGGACGCGGAATCGACGGTGAATATTTCGACGCGCAGTGAATCATCGAGGAGCGATGGGCGATGGCCATATCGAAGCAATCGTATTCGCTCTCGCCGGCATGCTCTGCGCGGCGGCCGCATGCATCTGTCTGGCTCGCCGCACGCGCGTGCGCCGACCCTGCGGGCGGCGCAGCCAAGCCCGTGGAAGGGGACTACGTCATCCCGAACTTTCAATTCGCCTCCGGCGAAACGCTGCCCGAACTGCGCCTGCATTACACGACGCTCGGCAAGCGCGCATCGCGATGCGCACGGCCGGGTCGACAATGCGGTGCTCATCCTGCACGGCACCGGCGGATCGGGCCACAGTTTTCTGGTGGACCGATTCGCCGGAGTGCTGTTCGGCAAGGGCCAATTGCTCGACACCAACCGCTATTACATCATCCTGCCGGACGGCATCGGCCACGGCGAATCCAGCAAGCCGAGCGACGGCCTGCACGCCCACTTTCCGCAGTACGACTACGATGACATGGTGGACGCGCAGCACGCGCTCGTCGACCCAGGGGCTGCAGGTGGATCATTTGCGCCTGGTGATCGGGACCTCCATGGGCTGCATGCATTCGTGGATGTGGGCGGAGCGGTATCCCGATTTCATGGATGCGCTGATGCCCCTTGCCTGCCTGCCGGTGCAGATCGCGGGGCGCAATCGCGTGTGGCGCGATCTCATCATGGATGCGATTCGTTCCGATCCGGCAGTGGCTGCAGGGCGAATACCGCAGCGAACCGGCGAGCGCGCTTGCGCACGGCCGCCGGCATACTGCTCATCGCCGGCAGCGCGCCGATCCAGATGCAGATCGCCCTGCCGACCCGCGACGCCGCGGATGAATTCGTCCAAAAATACATGGAACGCGAAATCAGCGACCTGGACGCGAACGACCTGCTGTATCAGGTCAACGCGTCGCGCAATTACGACCCGTCGGCGCGATCTCGACAAGATCACCGCTGCCGGTCCTGTGGATCAATTCGGCGGACGATTTCATCAATCCGCCGGAGCTCGGCATCGCGGAGCGCGAGATCAAACGCGTGAAGCACGGCCGCTTCGTGCTGCTGCCGGCGTCCGACCAGACGCACGGGCACGGTACCCACACCTGGGCCGCCGTGTGGCAGCAGTACCTGAAGGAGTTGCTCGCCTCCTCCGAACCGAAGCGGCAACAGAAGCTAGCGCGGTTCGGACGGCTCGGCGCCTCGTGGGCGGTTCTTGCGGCGTCGATCTCGTTCATCAGCGCGTTGCGTTCGCTCGCCAGCATCGCGCGCGAATGCCCCCGCGGTAATTCACGCGACAGGTGCACCGGCCCGAACCGCACGCGCATCAGCCGACTGACGATGATGCCGCGGGCGCGCCCACCAATGGCGAATTTGCGCGGAGCGCGTCGCACGCGCGGTGACATGCAGCCAGTGGTTGAACCCCGCACCATACTGAGCCTCGGCATTCAGGATGCACATGGGCTCGCCTTCGCAATCCGCGGCCGCCCGAAACTCCTCGACCAATGCCTCGCTCAGGGGTCCGCGCATGCGCAGCACGTAATCGACGGTGAGCGCATGCACTCCGCGCGAGACCCGATGCGCCCACGATCCGTCATCGGTCAGTATCTCAAGCCCGCCGTCCACCGGCGGCATGGGCTGGATCGCCAGCCAGCGGCCCGAGGATCGCGGCAAGTTGAGGTGCTCGGCGGCGCGCGAAGTCGCAGCCTTCAAGTCGAGCGTTTCGCCCGGCGAGCGGTGAAACAGCAGCACGTGCAATTCCCCGGACTTCGGCGCATGCAAGCGCACCGGGCGGCCGTCGAGCGTGATGCGGTCGCGGGCGGCAAGCTTCGCACCCAGGGCCGGCACCTCGCCGTTGACCTGCAGCCGCCCTTCGCGAATCCAGCGCTCGACCTCGCGTCGCGAACCGATGCCGGCCGCCGACAGCAGCTTTTGCACGCGCGTCGACGGCGGCTCCTGGTGCCCCGCAGGCGCCTTGCGCGCTGCAGGCTCTTTGCGATCGCGGGGGGCTGCGCGGGGGCGCGAGCGCATCAGTCCACGTCATCCTCGACACCGCGCGCAACCAACCCCTGAGCGCGCGGCTGCGCCGCATCGGCTGCCTCCAGTTCGTCCTCGTCCGCCGCGGCGTCGGTACCGCCGATCAGCGCCGCGTCGTCTGCGGCCGCGGCCTCCTCGCCCGCCGATTCCTCGCCCGCTGACGCCGCGTCTGCGGATGCCGCGTTTGCCGTATGGGTATCCGCGCCGGCCGCGTCGGCGCCCGGCAGCGTCAATTGCACGCGCAGATCCTCGAGTTCCTTCAGCTGGGCGAGCGTCGGCAGGTCGTCGAGCTTTTTCAGACTGAAGTAGTCGAGGAAATCCCGCGTGGTGCCCAGCAGTTCCGGCTTTCCCGGCACGTCGCGATGCCCGACCACCCGGATCCAGCTGCGCTCGAGCAGGGTCTTGATGATGTTCGGGTTCACCGCCACGCCGCGAATCTGTTCGATTTCGCCGCGCGTGATCGGCTGCCGATAAGCCACCAGCGCCAGGGTTTCCAGCAGTGCACGGGAGTACTTGGTCGGCCGCTCCTGCCACAGCCGGGACACCGGCTGCGCGACCGCCGCGCGGATCTGGATCCGGTAGCCGCTCGCGACCTCGACCAGCTCGAGCCCGCGGGTTTCGTACTCGCCGCGAAGCGCGCCGATGGCGGTTTGCACTTCCTCGGCATTCGTTCCATCGCGCTCGTCGAACAATCCTGCGAGCTCGTCGGCCGCCAACGGCCGGCCGGCGGCGAGCAGCGCCGCCTCGATCACATTGCGAACGTATTGGTCGTTCACCTAGCTTCTCCCATTCGTCGTTTGCGGCATCGTCGTCGGTCACCAGCCTCAAGTGTCGGGATGGATTGCCGAGTCGCACGTGCAGAGGCCCATAGGCTTCCGATTGAACGATTTCGATCAGCCCTTCGCGCAACAGCTCCAAGATGGCGACGAAGGTGACGGTCACCCCCCGGCGCCCCTCCTCCGGCCGGAACAGCCGCACGAAATCCACGAACGCGCTCTCGTTGAGCGCCGACAGCACGTCGGTCATGCGCTGCCGTACCGACAGCGGCTCGCGCTGCACGTGCAGGTGGGCAAACATCTCGCTGCGCGACAGCACCTCTTGGAAGGCGAGCAGCATTTCCTGCAGCGTGACCTGGGGCGCGATGCGCACGACCTTGCGGTCGACGAGCTCCGCGGATGCCACCCACGTATCCCGCTCCAGCCGCGGCAAGCGCTCGATCCCTTCGGCGGCGCGCTTGAAGCGCTCATATTCCTGCAGGCGGCGCACCAGCTCCGCTCGCGGGTCCGCCTCATCCGCCGCATCGGCGCCATGCGGCCGCGGTAGCAGCATCCGCGACTTGACCTCCGCGAGCGTCGCGGCCATCAGCAGATATTCGCCCGCCAGTTCCAATTGCAGCACTTGCATCAGCTCGATGTAGCGCATGTACTGGCGGGTGATCTCCGCGATCGGAATATCGAGAATGTCGAGATTCTGCCGCCTGATCAGGTACAGCAGCATGTCGAGCGGTCCTTCGAACGCCTCGAGAAACACTTCGAGCGCCTGCGGCGGAATGTACAGATCGCGCGGCATCTCGGTAACGGGCTGACCCTCGACCACCGCGAACGGCATCTCGGCCTGCGCAGGGGGCGCCGCGGCCGGCGCCGGCGCCGGCGCTGCGGTTGAAACGAGCGTCAGTTCCGGTTTCATCTGGTCAACGGTAGTTGATGTTCATGGCTTGGCGAACTGCATCCAATGTTTCGCGTGCTGCCGCGCGCGCACGCTCGCACCCTTCGGCGATGATACCGCGTACCAGTTCGGGATTCTCCTCAAACTCCTGCGCACGCTTGGAAATCGCCGAAATCTCCTCGACGACCTTGTCGATCAGCGGCGCCTTGCACTCCAGGCAGCCGAAGCTCGCGGCGCGGCATCCCTGCTGCACCCACGCCCGAGTGTCGGCATTTGAATACACCTTGTGCAGATCCCACACCGGACACTTGTCCGGGTCGCCGGGGTCAGTACGGCGCACACGGGCGGGATCCGTTTGCATGGCCTTGAGCTTCTTGACCACGGAATCCGGGTCCTCGCGCAGCCCGATCGTGTTGTCGTAGGATTTGGACATCTTGCGCCCGTCCAAGCCCGGCACCTTCGGCGTGGCGGTGAGCAGCACTTCGGGCTCCGGCAGGATCGAGATTCCCGTGCCCTCGAGGAACCCGAACAGGCGGTCGCGATCGGCCACGGTCAGCCGCGCGTTGGATTCCACCAGCGCACGCGCTTTGGCCAGTGCGTCGGCATCGCCCTTTTCCTGATACTCCTTTCGCAGGGTGCGATACATCCCCGAGTTGCGCGTCCCCAGACTCTTGATGGCCTTTTCGGCCTTTTGCTCGAACTGCAGTTCGCGGCCATAGATATGGTTGAAGCGCCGTGCGATCTCGCGCGTGATCTCCACATGCGCCACCTGGTCCTCGCCGACCGGCACATACTGCGAGCGGTACAGCAGGATATCGGCGGTCTGCAGCAGCGGATAGCCGAGAAAGCCGTAGGTGGCCAGATCTCGATCGCTGAGCTGCAGTTGCTGGTCCTTGTAGGACGGTACGCGCTCCAGCCAGCCGAGCGGGGTGATCATCGAGAGGAGCAAATGCAATTCGGCATGCTCGGGAACTCTGGACTGGATGAACAAGGTGGCCACCCCCGGGTTGAGGCCCGCAGCCAGCCAGTCGATGGCCATCGTCCACACGTACTCCTCGAGCTTGGACGTGTCCGCGTAGCCGGTGGTGAGCGCATGCCAGTCGGCAATGAAGAAATAACACTCGTAGTGGTATTGGAGCTCGATCCAATTCTTCAGCGCACCGTGATAATTGCCCAGATGCAGCATTCCGGTCGGCCGCATGCCGGAAAGCACTCGTCGGTTTTGTATGGGTCCGCTCACGCCGGCGATCCGAATAGCACGTTGATGACGCGTCCGATGATCCGGTAGGTGGGCTCGAACAGCCACCCGAGCATTCCGAGAGCCGACAGAATGAGCACGAGGAACAGCCCCGCCGGCTCGATCTTCTCCAGCCGCGCGCCCCATGCGGCAGGCAGCAGCCCCGCGAGCACGCGGCCGCCGTCGAGCGGCGGAATCGGCAGCAGGTTGAAGACCGCCAGCACCACGTTGATCACGATGCCCGCCTGCGCCATCTGCGCGATCCAGCCGACCAAGGTGGCATTGCCGTTGATGCGCACGATCACGCCCAGCACGGCGCACCACAGGCAGGCCATGATGAGATTGGCGAGCGGACCGGCAAGGGCCACGAGCACCATGGCGCGGCGCGGATTGCGCAGCGCCTTGGTCGCGACCGGCACCGGTCGCGCCCAGCCAAACATGACGGGTGCGTGGACCGCCAGCAAAAAGGCCGGCACGAGCACCGTGCCGATGGGGTCGATGTGGCGCAGCGGGTTGGGGCTCAAGCGTCCTAGCATCTCTGCAGTCCGATCGCCGAAGTATCGGGCCATCCAGCCGTGCGCGACTTCGTGCAAGGAGATCGCAAATAAAACCGGGATTGCCCAGATGGAGATCTTAGAAAGAAAATCAGATAAATCCAATGCTTGCACTCGTTATTTAGAAGAAACACGAGCTTTTTTGCCCGCATTGTCTGGGCATTATACGGTTGCCGCACCCGCAAAGGGGGCGACATCGCCGCGACCAACACGCACCACGACCGCGTGGTCGCCCGACAGATCGATTACGGAAGTCGGTACCAACCCGCAATTGCCGCCGTCGAGCACCAGGTCGACGCGGCGTTCGAGCCGCTCATAGATGTCGCGGGCATCGGTACGCGGCAGCTGCTCGCCCGGCAGCAGCAGGGTTGAACTCATCACCGGCTCGCCCAGCTCGGTCAACAGCATTGCGGTCACGGGGTGATCGGGAACGCGCAGCCCGATCGTGCCGCGCCGTTCGTGCTTCAGGCGCCGCGGCGTCTGCCTCGAAGCCTTCAATAAAAAGGTATAAGGACCCGGCGTGTGCGCGCGCAGCAGGCGATATTGCCAGTTGTCCACCAGCGCGTATTTGCCAACTTCCCCCAAGTCGCGGCACACCAGGGTAAAATGGTGATTGCGGTCGGTTTCGCGAATGGAGCGGATGCGCTCCAAGGCGGCCTTGTCGCCGATGTGGCAGCCGAGCGCGTAGCACGAATCGGTGGGGTAGACGATTACCCCGCCGCCTCGCAGCACCTCGACCGCCTGTCGGATGAAGCGACGCTGGGGTGATATCGGGTGCAGTTGCAGATAAATACTCATGTTTCGAAGGCTATGATACCCGCATGAATCAGCTGCTCGAGTGGTCGCCGCTCATCGTTTTCTTTCTCACCTTCAAGCTGTTGGGGTTGTACTGGGCCACCGCCTCGCTGATGCTCATGTGCAGCGTGGTGCTGCTCGCGCATCGGCTGCGCGCGGGGAGCTTCAAGACCATGCACATCGTCACGCTCGCGGTCGCGTTGATTCTCGGCACGGCGACTTTGGTCCTGCACGACAAGCGCTTCATTCAATGGAAGCCCACGGTGCTGCTCGCGCTTACGGCCGCCGCCTTTCTCGGCAGCATGGTGGTCGGCAGACAGCCGCTCGCCCGGCGCATGCTCGAAAGCGTGTTCAGCGAGCCCCTGCAGATCTCCCGCCAGTCTTGGATCCTCATCAATTCGCTGTGGGCCGGCTGGTTTGCGCTGCTCGCCGCGGCGAACATCTACGTGGCTCGGAACTATGCCGAGAGCGTCTGGGTGAACTTCAAGGTCTTCGGCATCAGCGTGGCGATGCTGCTCTTCATGATCCCGCAGGTGCTGTGGCTGAGCGGCAAGACGAAGGCAGCGGGGCCCGAGGCGGCGCGGCCGGAGCCGGCGCGACCGGACACGGCGCCGCCGTGAACTGCTCGACCCGCGAGGAGCGGCTGCGACGGCGGCTCACCGAG
>CAWALM010000021.1:0-469054 GCA_963782845.1 uncultured Gammaproteobacteria bacterium
CGCGCCGTTGAAGGTCAATTCTTTGGCGAGAAATTGATCCCTTAGGATGGGGGCGTTGAGCTCGAGGAATCCCTCTTTCAAGGAGTAGGAGCCGCGCGTCGGTGTGCCTCCCTGGTCGGTGCGACCCGATGCGTTCGCAAAGTCCGGCGTGTCGCTGAGAAATTCTCTGCGGACGTCGCCGCCCGCGGCAAAGCTCAAATCGCCGGCCGGCAGGCGAAACGCCGGTCCGGAAATCTGGCCGGTCAGGTTGTTCTCCGTGTTGCTCAAGAGATCCGTCGTGTTGTCACGCAGCAGTGTGAGGTCTGCGGGCGTCAAATTGTTGATGTCGCCCGTGAAGGTCGCGAGGTTGGGCTGGTCGACCAGATTGTTGGTGTGCGCCTGCCCATTGCTCTGACCATGGTTGAATTTGATTTCCCAGTTGTAGTTGGTGAATAGGGCGCCTTCGAACCCGCTGACGATGCGCATGGTTTGAACATCGGTCAGGAACATGCGATCGCCGATCACCGTCGAGCGAAATGGGAAGCTTGCGGTATTGCCGCCCGGGTTGTCCGGCGTCAGCGGTCCGGGAAGACCCTGGATATTCATATTGGTGCAACCCGGTGCGCCCGTCGGCGTACAGGCGACGCCCACCTGCGGATCCGGGTTTGCCAATGCGAAGTTGCTGCGGGCCGTATACATCACCTGCGTCGTGACGTCGACGGGAAAGTCGGCTGATTCCCCGTTGAGCTTGTATCGCCCGGCACCGTTGAAGGTGGTGCGAGTCGTGCCTCCAAAGAGGTTGGGAATTTGCGAGGAATTGAAGGCGACTGGAGCGGGCGAGAATCCGCCATGACCATTGCCCATCAGGTCGTATGACGACCCATCGGGGTTGGTGCCCTCGTAGTGGCCGTCCGGGAAGAACCCGCTATTGGCGCTGCCATTGATGCTCCCGGCCCAGGCCCGATCGCGCTGGTAAATCGGATCAGCTTTGTTGTAGCCGACGTTGAAAATGACGTCGCCGCGATCGGAAGAGGTTCCCATCGTTGCCGAGATCGAGTACGTCTGTTTGTCGCCCCTGCTGGTCTCCCCGGCCGAGGCGTCGACTTGGATGCCGTCGAATTTCTTCTTGGTGATGATATTGATGACGCCGGCAACCGCGTCCGATCCGTAGATCGGCGAGGCGCCGTCCCGCAGTATTTCCACATGATCGACGAATTCGGTCGGGATGTTGTTGAAGTCGACGCCCGCAAAGGCACCCGTATTCGCGCTGGTTACGAAGCGCTGGCCGTCGACCAGTATCAAGGTGCGCTGCGGTCCTAAGTTGCGCAGATCAACGTACTCGAACCCGTTGCCGCCGGAATTGCCGGACACCGCGTTGTTCAGTCCGTCGCTGCCGACGGACGGTAGTTTGGCGAGTACTGATTCCAAATCGAGCGAGTTGCTGTTCTGCAGGGTGGCAGCGCTCACCACGGTGATCGGATTCGAACTGACGGCGTCCGGATTCCCCTTGATCCGTGAACCCGTGACGACAATCTCCTGGAGTGCTTCGTTTGCCGAGGCGCTATCCGCATCGGCGGCCCGAGCGAGTGACCAGATCGCCGTGCCCATCACGATCATCGCAATCGTTGTCAGCGAGATGATCGGCCTTCGAGTCCACCGGAAGAGTGAATGTAAACGTAGCTGCTGCATTGCGTTGCTCCCCAATCCTTGTTATCTGAGCTGCAGATCCACCGCGTTGCTTCTGCCGTATTCGCGCTCTTACCCAATTGCCTCCGTTGGTAAAAATGCACGACAAAAAGTCGACGGCGATGGCGTGATGTAGGGCAGAGCCTAGAGGACGACGCAATCGGATTTCCACACGATGCTGTGAGGCGAGTACTCGGCGCGATGAAGCGAGTGAATGGCGCGATGAGTGTCGCCCGGTGAAACGAGCGGTGTGAGCGACTGCCATTGTTTTGCTCGTCCCGGCCGGCCGTTCCTGTCTGCGGATGTGCGGTGGCGTGGCCGCCTCAGCGACGCGAGCAGCACCCGGCGCTTGCTTCTACGAGCGCCGGTGGCTTGACTCTTCGAAGCAAAACCAGTGGGCACCGTTTCGCCCAAGTGCGATACTGGATGCCTACTGCGGCCCGCGCAGCGGCTGGGCGAGACGCGCAGCGGCGGCACGCGAAACGAATTGGCACGCTCACGACGAGGCTAGGCACCGGCGATGTTGTTGATGAAACCGAACTGTGAGTGCTGCAATCGCGACCTGCCGCCGGATTCACTGGACGCGAGAATTTGTTCTTTCGAATGCACCTTCTGCGCCGATTGTGTCGCTACGCGCGTCAACGGGAAGTGCCCAAACTGTGGCGGCTCTTTCGAACGAAGACCGATCCGGCCGGCCGCTGCATTGCGTCAGTATCCGGCGATGGCGGAGCGTACCTTCAAGCCGCAGGGCTGCGTTTAGCGAACCCGTGCGTAGCGTTCTACTTCCGGCATAGCAGTTCCGGCTCGAGCGCCGGTGCACCCGCAGCGATGAGCTAATGATCCATGCATCTATCCGCAAAAAGACCAGGCTGGCTGTTGCTGAGATCCGGCAGGCAGCTTTCGCACAACACGCTGTTCTGGACGCTCCAAATTGGAGGTTGGTTTGCCTTTGGCGCGATGATGCTCGGTTACGGGCTCGCCAATGGCACGCACCGCAGAGCCGTGGAGGCCGCTGCCGCACTGATGGTGAGCGGTTTCGGTCTCACGAGCGGCTATCGTTGGGTCTTTGGGCGACTGCGTCGCGCTTCTGTGTCGGCCGCCGGGTTGATCAGTGTCGGCGCGGCGCTCGTCGTGATCGGTCCGCCGGTCTGGTTTCTCTTGTTCAAGCGGATTCTCCGACTCCTAGGAGCCGCAGCATCGCCGCAGTGGGCGGGTCCCTACATATTGTGGCCCGAGCTCCATCTGGAGATTTACCTTTATGACTTGTTCATCATTTTGAGCTGGATCCTTCTGTATTTCGGCATCAACGGATGGATATCGCTGATGCTCGAGCGGCGGCGGGCGGAGCAGGCCTTGATCACCGCGCAAACCGCGCGCCTTGCGGCTCTGCAATCCCAGCTGGAGCCGCACTTTCTGTTCAACACCTTAAATGGCATCTCGTCGTTGATCGTCGACGGTCGCAACGAGCAAGCAAGCGCCATGGTGGCACGGCTCGGGGATTTTCTGAGAGCCACGCTGAAAATGACCGGCACTCCGGAGATTGCCCTTGCGGACGAATTGGAGCTGGTGCGCAACTATTTGGATATCCAACACATTCGCTTCGGTGATCGCCTGCGATTCTCGCTAAATATTGAGCCCGAAGTGCTCGGTGCGGCCGTCCCCGCCTTGCTCCTGCAACCTCTCGTGGAAAACGCTGTACACCACGGGATTTTGCCGCGTTCAAGCGGCGGCACGCTGGCGATCGGCGCGCGGGCAGAGCGAGGAAGACTGCACGTGGCCGTGGAGGATGACGGCGTGGGGATGCAAAAATCGGGGTCGACCGGCATGGGGTTATCGAATACCGCGACGAGACTGTCCGAGCTCTATGGCAATCAGGCCGAGCTGCAGGTCGGCAACAAGCCTACCGGGGGCGTCATTGTGGCGATTCGCATTCCTTTGCGAGAAGTCTCCGATGGTGCAACAATCCAGCGGCACCCGGGGGATGAAGAATGACCCTTCGAGCTGTCATTGTCGATGACGAGGAAATCGCACGGCGTGGGATGCGTGCTCGATTGGAGCGACAGGATATTTCCGTGGTCGCCGAATGCGCAAATGGTGCCGAGGCACTGGTAACGATTGCGGAAGTGATGCCGGATCTCGCATTCCTCGATATCCAAATGCCCGAGGTGTCCGGGCTCGAAGTCGTCTCGGCGCTGGGCGCTGGCCAATGCCCGCAAATCATTTTCGTCACCGCGTATGACAAATATGCGATTCGCGCCTTCGAGCTCAACGCGCTCGATTACCTGGTAAAGCCTTTCGACGATCAGCGTCTGCGAGTCGCCGTTGGGCGAGCCCGGGAGGCGCTGCGGGTATCGCAAGAAAGTGATTTCGGGCGACGTGCGGCCAAAGCCATGGTGGACATTCGAGACCTCAAGAATCCCTTGACGAGCGGCGCGGGTCCCGATCGCATCCTGGTGCGCAACGGCGGAAAGTTCGTGGTGGTTCGTGTAAGCGAAATCGATTGGGTTGAGGCATCAGGCGATTACGTGTGCCTGCACGTCAATAAGCATACCTGGCTGGTACGCGAAACCATCGGCGCATTTGCGCAGCGATATCGGTCGTACGGCCTGCATCGAATACATCGCTCGGCGCTCGTCAATGCCGACAAAATTATTGAGCTAAGACCACTCGACAACGGTGAGTTTACGGTGGTCCTGCAGGATGGCAGGGAGCTGAAGATGAGCCGAAGCTATCGGGATGCGCTCGGGTTGCTGGCGGGCAATCCCATTTAACGCCGCGAATTGGCACCGGCCCGCCGCCACGCGGATCACGATGATCGCTGTGGCAGCTGCTGGGAACATCGCTCCGGTGAAGTCGGTCTGTGTGGCGAGTCGGACGGGGACCGTGCTCGATTGGTCTCACGGCGGGAAACCCCGGCGATCAAATCCCAGTGCCGCATTGAAACGCGAAATGCGCCGTCACGAAATCAAACCGATACTTTTCGCGGGACTTGGGGCAAAATCGGGCGCATGCATCGCGTCGCCGCCGCAGATGCCGCACCGGATCCCGCTCCACAGTGAGATTAATAGATGTACCCATTGAGCATCTGCGAGTTGGTTGAACATGCCGATGCCGTCCGATCCGTGGTCGCGGATTCGAGGCGCCGCCGCCTTCAAGGAACGGTGAACGTATGAAGCGCCTGGTGATAGTCATCGCCGCGCTGATCGTGATCGGCGCGATCGCTGTGCCCGTCTTGAACCGCGCCGATTCTGGCGCCGGAACAGCCCCGATGATCGCCGGGGCGCCGGCCGATGCAACTGTCGTGGCGCGCGGCGAGTACCTTGCGAAGGCTGCCGACTGCATCGCCTGTCACACGGTGCCGGGCGCCGGCAAGCCCTTTGCCGGCGGGGTCGCTTTCCGCCTGCCCTTCGGCACGATCTACTCCAGCAACATCACTCCCGATGCGAATACCGGAATCGGCGCTTACAGCGACGAGGAGTTCGTTCGCGCCGTGCGCGAGGGTGTGCGCAGGGACGGCCGACACTTGTACCCCGCATTCCCGTATACCTCGTACACAGAGCTCAGCCGCAGCGACGTGCTCGCGATCAAGGCCTATCTCGCAACACTTCCCGCCATCTCGGAGCCCAACCGCGCCAACGAGCTGAGATTCCCGTTCAATCAGCGCTGGGCGATGGCTTTTTGGAATGCAGCGTTTTTCAAGAGCCAACGCTTCACGGCGGACCCTGCGAAGCCGGCGCAGTGGAATAGCGGCAAATATCTTGCCACCGCGCTCGGTCATTGCGGCGAATGTCATACGCCACGCAACTTCGGTTTCGGGATGGAGCGCGGCCGCGAACTCGCCGGCGAGGAGCTCCAAGGCTGGCGCGCATACAACATCACCTCCGACGTCAAATATGGAATCGGCTCTTGGTCGGACTCGGGACTCATCACGTATCTCGCGACGGGTTATGCCCCCGGGCGCGCCACGGCCTCGGGCCCCATGGGTGACGCGGTCGCACACAGCCTTCAGTTCCTCACGGCGGACGACGCAGCCGCACTGGCCGGCTTCTTGCGAACCGTACCGGCCCGCGAGGGAAAACATCCCATCGACGTCGATGCGCAACCGCCTTCGCTCGCCGCGTCGAACGGCATTTTGCCTGCGCCCGACGAGCTGCATGCCGAGTCGCAGGGCCTCAAGTTGTTCGAGGGGGCCTGCGCGGGTTGCCACCTATGGACCGGTCAAGGCCGACAAACCCCGTATGCGTCCCTCGCAGGCACTCGCGGCGTCAACGATAGCGGTGCGAACAACGTGACCCAGATCATCCTGCAGGGCGTCAAGATGCGGGTGAACGGTAGCGATGTCGTCATGCCCGCATTCGGCGATGCCTATTCGGACGAGGAAGTAGCCGCGCTCGCCAATTACGTGGTGGCGCACTTCGGAGGAAAGCAGGGAACGGTCACGCCGACCGACGTCGCGAAGCGACGCATGCTCTGAGCGTTCGGATTGCATCCGCACTCCCACTGAAGCGAAGCGGATCGTGCGGAATGCGGCACGGCCGGCCGACGCTACGGCAATCGGACTCGAGCTGTCGTTGTTCCTAGCACCGTCCGTCGACCTGACCCTACCGTGTTCGACCCGCTTCGAACGCAAAATGGCTGCCGGATCACGCAACCAGCCGCTGCAGGGTCATCGACAAGTTTATCCAGGGCGTCCACGTTACAACCGCCACTTGGGCGACCTGATCCAGAACAATGAGTAATAGTGCAACGAAATACGCAGGATGAATTCCACGGCGTGTCATCAGATCGTAGGCAAAACACGGCAGGAAAAACGCATCGACGAGCAGCGTCGCAACGATGCCGACTCTGGACATATCCGCGATACCGACATAGTGAATGACGAGGCGAAACATCGGGGCGCCCAACAATAAGATCGTCGCGGATAGCATGAGGCGCTTATGCCAGTCCGGGCGATTGCGAAGATTGATCGCGGCGCCGACCAAAATTGCGAACACCGCGATGTCGAATGCGCTGAGCGCCAGCGCCAGCGGCGGAGGCGGAAACCCGCCGACGCGGCGCAGCTGCTCAATCATCGCGGCGATCACCAAAATGACCATCGTCGCCGCAATGCCGGCGGCTGCCCAACCCAGCCGTCGGTGCAGCCCTCGCGACCCGCGTGCTATTAGCAGCGTCTGAGCGAGAAAGACCGTGACCCATGCGCTGAACACGATTCCGTGGACATGCAGCAGAAAAGACATGGGCCGATCTTGGGGAAACGAGCCGCGCAGATAGAACGTCGGCGCAAAACCGGCGAACACGGTGACCATAACGGCTGAAGCCATCATGAGGTAGAAAAGCCGCATCCCCATGCCAGTAACACTTCTCATGACCGCGCCTCGACGACCCAAGCCGATAATGTAGAGATGCCCGCCGCGTCTAACCGCCGCCGCTCGATTTGACCATCTCTTGCATCGTGACCGCATGCGCCGGCGCCTGCACACCGGTATATTCATAACGCGATACCGTCAACATCTTCATCACTCCCTGGTCATTGACCAGGTCGGAGCGGACCGGCAGGTTCGTGGTTTTCGATATCCAGAGTTTGGTCTCGAAGCCCAGTCCCGGGTTGCTCTGGAGATAGACGTTGGCCGGTTGGCCATACATCGGTTCATCCGGGAGCACTTTGCATTTACTTTCCTCGAGGGCATTCTTGGTGTCGGGGTCGTCGTCCTTGTCCTGCTGCATGGCTGCGAAGCTCGTCTGCATGTCGATCCATTTGCCGCCGGTCATCACATAGACGTTCTTGCCGGTGGAAATTTCCTCCGACTGTTTGGTGCCGCCCATGCCGATCGTACCGGCCGCCTTCGCCATGTTCGCATTCGTGAAGCTCTGCGTTTCGGTCATGTAAATGTGCACTGGCGTCGTTCTCAGTGCTTTCGTTGCGGCAATGAGCTGATTGCAGACAGGATCCATGGCGAGCGCAGGTGTGATTGACGAGTTCCAGATGGCAAGTGCCACCGAGGCGCCAAACGGGCTCCAAGATATTTTCTTCATGAGATTGATTCCCCTTCCATTGATGTATCAGACGAGACGAAATGCGCGGTTGATTCCTGCCACAAATGATCACGCATCCCCATGTCCTGCACGCACCGGCTAAGTGCCGGGCGGCGCCGCGTCCCGGCACTTATAGAGCTCGATCGCGGTCTTATTCTTATTCGTGTAAGCGTAAATATTTACAATGTCATTGCCGGACAGCAGCTTGATCCCAGTGAGCTTGAAATAGCTGCCGAACATCGAGTTGTGGTTGATGTCATCGACCTTGGCGCTTGGTAACTGCTTTTTGTACCAATCTTCCACGGTGCTCAACGAATCGCCCGTGTTGCTCGTGTAATGGATGCAATGCTGCCCATTTGGCAGGGATCTAAATGTCGCGTCCATGGTGCCGCCGGCATCGTGAGGGTAGGTCGGAAGGCCCGTGGCATTTTGCTGGTCACCCGCGCCTTGCGCCGTCGTTAGGAGTCCGAAGAGCGCAACACCCATGACTGCCGCCTTTGAAAAATTCATGCGATTTACTCCTTGTCGGAAGGGCTGAGAATACGCGGGGGCGGTCCATCGGCCCCATCTTGCGCGATGACTAGAAAGCTGCCGCTCCAGAATCCTTCGTAGCTCTCGCTCTGTATGAAGTGATTCCACGAAGCCTGGTAGTGCGCTTGCCCGGGGCGAAGCTCAATGGTCACGATGCCCCCGCTTGCAGCCTTGATGACACCCGCATGCACGCCGGCCGCGCAGATCGAGGAGCCGTCTGTGTAGGGTCCGCTGCCAATGACCTGGCCCGACCGTGGCTTCCCCGATGGGCAGTGGAATCGAAAGCGCTCGCCATTGAGGCCACGCAGGTTCAGATCGAGCGGGCTGGTGCGCCAATCGACCTCGTGCACCGCCGGTGCGGGCGTCAAGGCCGCCGCCGCCGACAGCGCCAGCAACAGGTTGGCCGGCAGGCAGAACCACGCTGGACATCGAAGCCGACCGCGACACCATGCAACCATACGAACACCTTCTCCGTCGCACCAGCTTAAGGCCGCCGGTGATGGAGCGGCAGCTTGGCGGGGACCGGCCTCTGGGTCATCGCCGTTCTGCTGGTATTTTTCTGGCAGAATTGCTGCAGCCCGGTCCAATCACGATAAATCCAGGAAAATCTTGGAAAAGCGCATCTATCGATTCAGGGATTTTGAACTCGAGCCCGACGAGCGCCGGCTGTCACAAGGCGGAAAACAGATCGCGCTGACGCCCAAGGTGTTTGATACGCTCGTGTTGCTGGTCGAACGCTCGGGTCATGTGGTCAGTAAGGATGAGCTGATGAGGCTGCTCTGGCCGCGCGGCTACGTCGACGAATCCAATCTGACCAAGCACATCTGGCTCATCCGCCGCGCCTTGGGGGAAGCAGAGGAGGGTTCGCGCTTCATCGAAACGGTTCCTAAGCTCGGCTACCGTTTTGTCGCGCCGGTTACCAGGATTGAGAATCCGCCGGCCGCAATTCCCGAGGAGGCGCAAGCGCCGACGCCCGTGCCGGTGACTCATGACTCATCCCCGCGACCTGCGCCGGTTGCCGCGCCGGGTGTCCCGGTAGAATGCCAACCTGCACTCAACGAAACTCCACACAGTTCTTCGGCATTCGGCAGTCCTGCGTGGATTCTCGGGCTCGGCCTCATCGGGCTCCTCGTCATCGTGATCGGATGGCGGCTGAGCACGCGGCATGCTGCGGTGCCGATGACCGGTCGACCCGCCCGTACCGTGGCGTTTGTCGGATTCAATAATCTATCCCGCAACGCCAAGGACGCCTGGATTGCGCCGGCTATGATCGAAATGCTCGGCACCGAATTGAACGTGACGCCGGATCTTCGCGTGGTGCCGGACGAGTTGGTCCGCGATGCAAGTACCGACGTCGCCCCGCCGGCCGCGGGTGGCTATGCGCCACAGACGCTCGGGCGCCTGAGGCAACGGCTCGACGCCGACTATGTCGTCAGCGGCAGCTACCTAGTCAGCGGTACGGAAGACAACGCACCGCTTCGTATCGACGTCGCGCTCCAGGATGCGCGCAACGGCGCGCTGCTTGCATCCGTATCGAACCAATCCGGGCTGCGTGAGCTCGGTACTCTCGTCGCCAGGACGGGAGCCGCCCTGCGCGATAAGCTCGGAATCACACCGCCCGGGGAGCCGGCACTGGGTCTGGTCGCCAATGCGCAGCCACCTAATGTGGATGTCGCACGCCGCGTCGGGTTCGCTCTTGATGCGCTGCGCAGCTACGACCCGGCACGTGCGCGTGACGAGTTGCTCGAGGCGGTCGCGGAGGCTCCGGGCTATGCCCCCGCGTATGCCTATCTCGCCGAGGCATGGTCGGCGCTCGGGTTTCGGGACAAAGCCTTGGCCGCCGCGGGCCAAGCGGCGCAAAATTCGGCGAATCTGCCGCCCGAACAACGTCTCCAGGCCGAGGCGGTGCTCGAGTCCGAGCGCAGTAACTGGATCAAGGCGGTCGATGCGTGGCAAGCGCTCGCGAAGCTCAAGCCGCTCAATCCCGAATACCGCCTTCATCAGATCGACGCCGAGATCGCCGCGGGAGAAGCGCGCCAGGCACAGCTCACGCTCGCGGAACTGCGAACATTGCCGGATGCGGGAGGCGATGCACGCATCGAACTCGCCGCCGCCCGTCTCGCGGCGGCCGTAGACGACGCGAAGGGCGATGCCGCGCATGCGGCTAACGCGCTCCGTCAGGCGCAACAGCATGATGCGGCTGGCCTCGTGGCGGACGCACAGCTCGAACTCGCTGCCGCCAACTCCCATCTCGGGCAGCGGGAGGATGCGCGTACCGATCTCGCCGCCGCGATCGAGGGCTATCGCTCGATACGAAATCCGCGCGGCGAGGCGGCCGCTCGCCGGGCACTTGCCGCGGTGCTTGCCGATCTGAACCGCGCGCAGGACGCCCGCGAAGAATATCAGCGCGCCCTGGCGCTCGAGCAGAGCGTGGGTGATGCCGAGGGAGTCGCCTTCATCTACCGAGATCTTTGCGAGCTGTTGTGGGTGAGCGGCGACCGGGACGCTGCGCAAACGGCCGCGCGACATTCGCTGGCGCTGGCACGGGAGACCGGCAACTTGCATCTGCAAGCCTGGACGCTTCGCGCGCTCGCGACGATCGCCGCTGACGAAGCTGTCGGCGACGACGTCATGCAGGAGTATCGCGAGGTGACTGAGCTGACCGAGCGCAGCGGCGACCGCGGCGGTCACGTGTGGTCGCTCGCAACTTATGCCGACGCCTTGAGGCTGCGCGGCGAGTTGGATCAGGCGCATTCGTCATGCACGCAGTCCAACGCCGAGGCGGCGGCACTCAGCGACCCGCAGTTTGCCGTGTACAGCGGCTTTACCTGTGCCCTCGTCGCGTTAGATCGCGGCGAAACCGTCGCCGCGCGCGCCGCGTTGCAGACGGTCATCCGTCAGGCTGCGGGCATGGGCAACGCGATATACGTGAATAACGCCCAAATGACGCTTGCACAGATCGATATCGATGAGAGGCACTGGGGTGCGGCCCGGGATAAGTTGCGCGAGGCCAGCCGTGGTTTCGCCGCGGCGGAGCTGCGGACGGGCGAGGCGGACGCGCAAGCGCTGCTCGCCGTGTGTGCTCAGGCGCTGGGGGACATTGCCGAGCGAGACAGCGCCCTCGATCGTGCCCGCACGTTGCGCCAGGCAATCACGTCGCGGCAGGAAGTCTATGTCGTTGACATCGCGCTTGCGCAGGTCGCGGCAGCGACAGAAAAGGACGGCGCGGCGTTGGATAAACTGCTGGCGCTCGCGACCGATGCAGAGCGGCGTCATTTCATGGCTTGGACGCTCGAAGCCAAGCTCGCAGCGTGGCGCTTGATGCGCATGAAAGATCGGAGCGCATCGGACGCTCTGCGCGCCGAAGTCGATCGGACCGCTCGGCAGCACGGATTCGGCAGAATCTCGAGGCTCCTGCGAGAGACGGTACCGAACGGTCGATAGAAAGCCGCGGACTGTCAGAACTATTGCAGGTTGACCGGGTGGATCAACGATTGACCCCGAATCGATCGTCGAAAGATACCTCGGCGGCGCAGCGGCGGCGTCTGCATCGGCGGCATTGCAGGCGGCTCTGAGCCTCGGCATTTCTGCATCGTCAAACGCGATTTTCCAATGTTGTCCTGGACTTATGCCGAAGGGGTGCGCCTGCCATAAGTTTGCCAGAAAACTGCCAGCGAAACGGCGAGGACGGAATCGCGGGGTTTTGCCACTGTGTCGGTCACTAGCAGAAGCGCAGCGTATCGCGCGGTGACGGTAACAAAGGGGGGCCTCAATATGAGTGAATTTCCGAGCGTTTGGATGCGGCCTCCGAGGGGTGCCGGCCATCTAGTTATGGCCGCGTTGCACGAGTTAGCCGGCATTGCGGCAACCCTCATCATCGCGCCCTGCGTTCACCAAATCGACGGGCGCGCCAGAGCGCGCTCGGCGGCTCTGTCACAAAGAAACTCTTCGTCATCGAGGGCACGGAAATGAAAATCTTTTTTGTGCTTGTTGCGCTCCTTGCGGTTGTACTGAATGTACCTGCTGAAAGCGCCGGCGGCGGGGCGATGGACCCATTGACCAAGCTGCCCCTGCCCACAGCCGGCGCGCCGCTCCAGCTATACGATAACCCCAACACACTGGACGATGTGCCCGTGTGCAAAAGCAAGGGCACGATGAATTTCTATACCGTCCGCAGCGGGACGGTCTCCGCGGCGCTCACCTGGTACGCGAGTCATCTAGCTGGATTCAAACACGTCCATGGTGTTGGCTCCGACCGCTCGCAAGACACCTTCTACAATGCGACCGGGACGGTAATCGTGTCGATAACCGGCATGCCAGGGAAGGAAGGTCAAGATACCGACGTCTATTCCATCATTTATGGAATGATTCAGCCGGGAGTGAGCGACAGAATAGTCGCGGGCATGAATGTGCAAAAGGTCGTTTGTCCTTGACGAGCGGCGCTGAGCACTTGAACCACCTGGCAAAAGGACTTGCCAGGGATTTGTTGGGGACGACTTTCGACCATTCACAGACTCATCTTTATGGAGACGACCATGTATACACGCGTATTCGGCACCAAGGTTATGGATGCCTATGCTCTCGCGATCTGCTCGATCCTGGCGTTCTCTCCCGCCTTCGCGGCGGATTTTCCAACGGGTACGTTCCAAGCCAAGAAAGCACCCTACGCCGTGAGCTTTGATGACTCGGGACAGTTTCGCGTGAAGCAGGGCGATACTCTCGAGGTGATGGGCCATTACTCCGCCAAGGCAAGTGAACTCGAGATAACCGACGCGGAGGGACCGTGGGCATGCACCAAGCCGGGTGAACAGACAGGCACTTACACTTGGAAATACGACAATGCCGTCCTCACCTTCATCAAGGTGAGCGATCAATGTGAGGACCGGGTAAAGAGCCTCGTGGGCCTGGCTTGGCGGCGACGGAGCTAGACATCCTTCATCTGGAGAAGAAGTATGCGTTCAATGATCGTCGTAGTCGCTGTGTTCGTGGGGATGCTGAGCTGCCCGATGTCGATGACCGCGGTCGCCGGAACGGCCCCGGCCGGAATCGCGAAAAATCCAACCGATCTTCCGGCCTATCCGAATCTGTGGAAGGCATCGGTGACGGGTGGCGGGAAGGGTGTCGCGACGCTGTATGAGGCGGCGACTCACGATGCTTACGAGACCGTGCTCGCGTGGTATCGAAGCCGGCTCGTCGGGGCGAGCGAGGAGGCATCGAGAGCCGTCAAAGATTTGGTGACGTTCAAGATGCCGCATGGCGAGTCAGTGACCGTTTATCGGTCCGACAACGATACGCTGATCACGCTCGGTATGGACGCCCGCTGAAATGGCCGGAGCCATGTCCTCAATTTGTGTATCGGATCGAAGCGTCGCGGATGAGCATATGCTGCGGCGTTGATTTCGATTCCGCTTCGAGCGCTCCTGGCAGGATTACTACGAACGGGCACGGCTGATGTCTGTCCAGGCCTGCCCCGCCGGACCCTGACGCTCTCAGCGCGTCGTACTGATGCAATCTACCTCTGGAGGGACGGGCGCGGTCCAAGACGCGCTTGCCTGATAATGCAACCTGCGTCATGCGAGTTCATCTAGAATCCCCGCCGACGGACTCCGGGAATCTCGGACCGAGGCGAGCCGGACGCCTGGTGAAATGCGAAATTGCCCGGGCGGCGGATCCTATATATGAATCGATGGAAGCAGACGCCGATGCGCGATGGCAATCGCTTCACGCTGCTCAGCGACGCACAGGTCTATTTTACCCGGATGCTGGCCGCGATCGACGCGAGCCAACACTACGTCCTCGCGGAATTCTATCTGGTGGAGTCGGGCCGCATCGCGGACCTCTTCATTGCGGCGTTCGCCCGCGCGGCCGCGCGTGGCATTGGCGTGCACGTAGTGTTTGATGCGTTCGGCGCGCGCGGCCTCAAGGACGCGGACCGGACGCGCTTGCGCGCCGCAGGGGTGGATCTCGTCTTTTTCAATGTGCCGCGCTGGCGGGCTTTTCCACGCATGTTCGTGCGCGATCACCGCAAGCTCTTGGTGGTCGACGGCGCCGCCGGCTTCACCGGCGGCGCCGGCCTCACCGATGTGTTCAGCCCCGGCCTAGAGCCCGACGGTGCTTGGTGGGACTGCATGGTCGAAATCGCAGGTCCGGTACTCGACGATTGGCACGCGCTGTTCGCGAGAACTTGGAGGCGCTCTGCTCATCGGGAGCTCGATGTCGTCCGTCAGCCGTCTGCGGCTCTGCAACCGGGCGAACGCGGACGGGTTGCCGCCAGCGCCGGTCTTGGCTCTAAAGAGGTCGGGCGCTCGGTCCTCAGGCAGGTCCGCAAGGCTCAGAATCGGGTGTGGATCGCGACGGCCTACTTCTGGCCATCCAGTAGGTTACGCAGGGCGTTGCGCCGCGCGGCGCGCCGCGGCGTCGATGTGCGGCTGCTGCTCCCCAGTGAACGCACCGACGCGCCGCTCGCTCGCAGCGTGGGGCGCCTGTTTTACGAGCGACTCCTCTCGAGCGGCGTCTCGATTTCCGAGTATCAACCCAGCTTTTTGCACGCCAAGCTGGTGCTTTGCGACCAGTGGGTCTCGATCGGCTCGAGCAATCTGGACCGTTGGGAAATCCTGTGGAATCTCGACGCCAATCAGGAGATCGACTCGCCGGCCTTCTCCGGGCAGGTCGAAGGCACGTTCCTGCAGATCTTCGGCCGCAGCGTCGAATTGCGCGACGGGAGCGCTCTGGAGCACCCCTGGAGCGTACGGCTCTGGCGGCTGCTCGCGCGGGCTATCTTGGCATGGAGTGCGCGAGCGGTCGCGCGCTTGCGCCGACACGGTTGACTGCCCGCAGTCGGTCTTGAATCAAGCCACCAAGCCGCTGTTTTTCTCGAGCCTAAACATCGCGGCAGTCCAGTCGATCGGGACCAGCGATGATTGTGCGCCTAGGCCGGGACGCCCGTAACCGTGCGCTATATCGGATGCCGATAGCCGTGTGCGAACGCGCGCTCTCGGAACGACGCCAACCCTGATCAATGCTGACTGGGGATCACCGCGACATGCAGCCCCTCGAGAAAATGCAGCCCGAGAGCGGTTTCCCCGTCGCCGGCAGTACCGTTCCAGCGCAAAGTCAGCGCTTGTGGATTCGGAACCATCGGGAAAAAAAAGCTGCCGGTGCGCGTTTCTCCAGGAGCGAGCGTCAACGGGAGCAGCACGCGGCGCCGATTGAATTCTTTCTTGATCGAAGCCTTATTGTGCATATTGATGCTGAAGATGGTCACTCCATAGACCGGTATTGCCACGGCGGTAGCGGTGGCTACCGCTACGGCCCCGGTCGCGCTGATACCGGCGGCTGCGACGGCTCCGGGTTCTGCGGCGGTCGCGATCACTCGCGGCGCGGCCATGCGGGCGACGTCAATCCCTGCGTCGCGGTAGCGCTTCTCCAAGGTTTTGCTCTCGCGTTCGAGCGCCCAAGGATCCGTGCCTGCAGGTCGCACCGCGCCCGCAAAGTCCGTCAAGGTCGCTGCAGCAACGTTCAGCGGTTGATCACTTTCATTATGCATGATCACGACGTATTCGTCCCAAAATGCATCACGTTTCCACGAGCCCGGGCCGGCGTCGCTGATTTCAGTGTAGAGCGTGGTATCCAGCGTCGAGGTCGGAAACGTCACGTTGAGCGCCAGCGCCGGAGGCGTGTTTTTCTCGGCGCGTTTGTATTTCGACGATACACATGCGGTCACGAGGCACAGCGCCGCTGCAGCGACGAGGAGTGCAGAGGCACTCCCGAATAGGGCAGGGCGATCTGCACCGAATGATCTGCGTGTCATGTCGACATCGAGCTTGCTCTAGTCCGCAGCGCGACCACCGAGCAGCCCACCAACCACCGAATGACTATTGAAGTTTCGACAGACGAGTGACATTGGCGTGGATTCTCGCCTGGTCATAGCGAGCGTCCGCTCGGTCCTTGCAGGACTTTTGCGGCTCCCCGATCAGCGCAAGACACTGTTGGATCGCGACGTTGTGATCGCCGTCGGCCTGCGCCACGGCCACGTCATATGCGGCCGTCGCGCCCACATCGTTGAGTTCCTTGGACGAGGCGTGAGCGTTCGCTGCGGCACTGCCGAGATTCTTCTCCGCGTCCTTCCGGGCTTCGGTCACTTCGGTAGAGGCTTGCTGCCGCGCCGCAGCCACATCGGTGGCGACGGCGGCGGGCGACTTCGCACTGTTGCAACCACACGCCAATGCGGTGGTTAGAATTGCAATGATCGGCAATATGAGCCTCTGCACATCTATCTCCTGATTCGACAAGTACCGCTTTTCATGCTCGAGCCATCACCGGCGCGTTCGCGCGAGACCCGCGCTTCGCGTGCTTACGGCCGCTGGGGCTCTTGCCCGGGCTTGTGTCCGGCCGGCTCGGCCTGGTGTTCGGCGGGTTCCGCCTTGTGTTCCGCGGGTGGGGCCGCGCGTGCAACCGGCTCGGCCTTGCGTTCCATGGGCGCAGGATGGTGTTCGGCGGGTTCCGCCCTGTGTTCCGCGGGTGGGGCCGCGCGTGCGATCGGCGCAACTTTGTGCTCGACCGGCTCGGCCTTGTGCTCGACCGGCGGAGCCGCGCGAGCGACGGGCTCAGCCTTGCGTTCCATCGGCGGCGCAGGCTTGTGCTCGACGGGCTCAGCCTTGCGTTCCACTGGCGCAGGGGCGCGGGCCACCGGCACAGCTCTGTGATCCACCGGCTCGGCTTTGTTTTCGACCGGTGCAGGCTTGTGTTCGGCAGATGGAGTCGTGTGAACGACCGGTGCAGCCTTGTGCTCCGTCGGCTCAGTCTTGCGTTCCGCCGGTTCGGCCTCATGTTTCGCGGCTTCGCTCGCGTTCGCGCCGCCCTTCGCCGCGATGACGCCCGCGCCGGTGAACACGCCCGCTTTCGCGGTCGCCGCAATCGGCGGATTGCCGTGATTAGCGCTGGCGCGTAGTGCAGGGTTGCTGTGGGCAACCTGCACGTGCCGCTCCTGGGCCGCTGTGGGCGGTAGGTGCTGCGCGTGTGCGGCCGCCAACTCGCCGACCGTCGCTTGCGCCTGAATGCCGCCGCTTCCGCCGTTGAAACTCACTCGAGCGCCGCCGACGTTGTCGGCGACTGTCTTGTGGTACACATTGGTGATTCTGACGGCCCCGACATTCATCACGGCCGTGTTGTAAAAGAGATGTCCGTTCCGCCAATAGCCGCCGTCGAAGCCTCTACCGCCGTACCCATAGCCGTAATTCACGCCGCCGTAGAAGCCAATCTGCTCGCCCCAGTACCCCGGATTCCAAACGAAGGCGCCACCGTCGTTGCCCCAATACCCGGGAGTCCACAGGTAGCCCGGCTGCGGTGCCATCACCCAGGTGCCCGGCACCCAGTAATAGCCCTCTTCATCGCCGCCGAAAGCCCAATAGCCCGGGGTCCATAAGTACCCATCATCGGGAATTGCCGGCTGTACATAGACCGGTAGCTCCGGCGGAGCCAGATTGATGGAAACATTGATCCCCACCTGCGCCATGCCGATGACCGGTAGGATCAACAACAACAGTGCCGGTAGTACCGAGCGGTGCCAGTGAGTTTTCATGGTGCTTCCACTCCGAAGAATTAGTGAGGAAATTCAAGATCGATTCGCAAATCAACACGCCGGCGGAACCGGCTTGCATGCGTCAGACAACGCAACGCCCAGCCACCGATGTTCTTTTCACTCTAGCGACAAATGACGGGGCCCGTCCGTACGGCAGCGCACCGTCGAAGAGATCATCTGGGAAACGGCGGGCATGGTTAGCTTCGATATCGAGAACTGGCGTGCTAAATGATTCGCAAATTGAAGAGCGGCGAATATCGACTCGTCAGCCGCGGACCCGGGCGTGCCGGCCGATTGACCCGGCAGTTGATCCGATTTCGCCGCTGCGCCGCGCGCGAAGCGGATCCGATTGCACGAAACGGCAAACCGCACCATCCTATGTCGAGATCTCGCTGCCCGCGAAAGTAGAGAAATCAAATGCTTCTGCGCTTCCAGTACAAAGCGATCCGAACATTATGCCCACCCGAACTCGGGGAGTAGGCGAATGTTATATGTTGCGATCATTCTGCTTCTGAACGCTGCGCTCATCGGACTCGTCATGGTGGTCGGCACTTTCAGAGGTGCGAAGCCTTGGGGGCCTCTTTCGCTGGGGCATGGAGTTCTCGCTGCCATTGCGCTCGTGTTCGCGCTGATGGAAGCGATCGCAACCCGAGTCGCTGCGATTGAGTACGGTGTCGCCGTTCTCGTTCTGACAGCGCTGGGAGGGTTCCTCCTGCTCGGATTTCATCTGCGTGGCAAGCCCCATCCGTGGGTGGTCGTGGCGCTTCATGCTCTGGCCGCCGTCGGCGGGATCGGCTGCCTGGTGTTCGCTCTGCTGCGCTGACGCGGTGCGCGACGCCGGGGGGCGCGGGGTCGCGTGAGAAGATAACAGCACCCAACGATCGCGCCGATGCTGCGGAATTGCAGCGATTCGGTCTGCCAATAAATACCGGCGACCTAGTCCCCGTGTAGTCTTGCGTGGCGAAAAGTGCTGCGATGAAAGTTCGGCGACAGCGGAGGAGGCAACATCATGTCTGGAACAGGCAATCGACACCACGCGAGGTTGGTGGCGCGGCGCATCGGGCGGCGGGTATGCGTGAATGTGGTCCTGCTCGGGCTCTCGGCACTGGCGGCCTGCAGCCAGGACTTCTCGCTCGCGCCGCCGTCCGGCGAGCCAATGACGGTGTCGGACATCAGCACCCACTCGGTACACAATTTCGCGCCTGCGGACGCGCCATATCAGCGCATTGCAGGCTGGAGCGCCGAGAATCGGACCGGCTGGTCGCGGTACTCCGGCAATCCACCCTCGTCGGGCACGATGATCTCGTACGGTAACGTGAGCCTGCAGTTCATCGACAACCAGGTGTTGGCGCGCGCGCCGGCGGGAATTTATGCGAAGGCAACGGCCGTGAATGTCGAATCGCTGCTGCGATAGCGCGCCGCGCTCGACCTACCGTTCACGTCGCTCCGATCCGGCGGTTTGATTCACGATCACTGTGGCGGAATTGCTGCATGGCGTGCCTGCCTGATCGAACCACTCTGTGGATGTGGCAGCGATCGTGAGACCGCGATCGCGCGAAAAGCGAGTGCGCGCTCGGCGGATTCTCGGCCCAACATAACATTCACACATCTTTGCATTCCGGCACTTTCGGTCGTCGTTGCCACAGGACGCGGTTTGCTCAATACTTGATTTGCAAGATATCAATACACGATCTCGGCTTGGAGTAGTCGCGGGTCGTCGCGCAAAGACACAGCAAATCGGAGATGGTGCAATGAACCGCACCGAACTGGCTGGCGCTCACTATTATCCCTTCACGGGTGCTCCGCACCCCGCTTAAATTACGCGCCCACCTCGTCGATGCGACCAGGGAACCCTTCGGCAATCATACAAATTGTAATTACGGGGGAATCATCATGAACGGAAGTAGCAAGCATTCGAGGCTGACGCGGTGGGGCCGCATTGCCGCGTCCGCAGCGCTCGCCTCCATTGTCGGCGCGGGGAGCGCATGGTCGGCCAACGATCTCGATACGCCGAATCCACGGGGTACCACCCATCCCGACGGGTCGAACACCTATAACACCGAATGGCTGGGGCACAACGATCTGCAAGGCCGCACCGTTTACCAAACGACCGTGCATGACCAGGGCCATCGCGTGATCGCTTATGCGGGGCATTTTGCGGGACAGATGCTCAATCCGATGACCGGCGTGGTCGAAGAGAACGGCACGTCGATCGTCGATGTGACCGATCCGCGCCATCCGGTGTATCTGAAGCATTTGATCGCCAATTACGGTGGCGCGCGCATGGTGAAGCTGTGCGACGGCAATGATTTGCCGCACGGTCTGCGCGGACACACCTATATGCTGCGCGAGAATGGTGCCGTATCCCACGAAGTATGGGACACGACCGATCCGGCCAATCCGACGCTGGTCTCCGTTCCGGTGAGTGGACTGGATGTCACGCATCGGAATTGGTGGGACTGCTCGACGGGCATCGCCTACATCGTCGGGGGCGCCACCAAGAAGTCCGACGCGAGCTACGACGGCTGGAACGCGGCGAGCAGCCCCAATCAGCACCTGAAGATTTACGACTTGAGCGATCCGGCGAATCCGAAATACATCATGGACTTCGGCTACCCGGGACAAAATCCCGGTTCGACCTTTGTGATGCCGGGTACCAACAACGTGGTGCCGCCGGGCGTGCATGGTCCGATCGTGGTCAGCACCTTCAAGGGTCAAGCGATCAACCGGCTCTATATGCCGTACGGCGTGGGCTCCAACGGCCTCATTCAGATCAACGACCTCACCAAGGTGCTGCCGCCGCCGTACGGGACCGGGGTTTACGCCAACCCCGCGCGTCCCACCGACGCCGAACTCCTGCAGGGCCAGATCGGCGTCATCTATATGCCGGGTGCGGAGGGTGGCCACTCGGCGATGCCGCTCTATGGAATCAAGCTCAAGCAGTACGTGAATTTCACCAACAACAATGTGCGCGACATCCTCGCGGTGAGTTCCGAGGAAACCGACAACCGCTGCACCGGATCGCCTCACCTGATGTACCTGCTCGATATCACGGCTACGGTCGGTCAGGGCGGCAGCACCAGCGCGGAACAGCACCCCTGGCCGATCTCCACGGTAACCGTCGATGACTTCTCCGGGCGCCCCAACTTCTGTTCGCGCGGCACGCGTTTCGGGGTGCACTCGCCGGCGGAGAACTTCGAGGATCCGACCTACGCCCGGCTGCTCACGAGCGCGTGGTTCGACGCCGGCATCCGAGTCACCGACATCCGCGATCCCTATCATCCGAGGGAAGTGGCGCACTTCATCGCGCCGGTGAATAGTTTCACGCAACCCAGCAGCGCGGTGATCAACGGCGTGACCTACACGGCGCTCGATGTCTCCTGCGACAACACCGACGTCGACAATCGCGGACTGCGCTATTGCGGCGACCGCGTCGGCGGTGGACTCGACATCGTGCGTTTGACGGGCGAAGCAGCGGATATTGCCGACAACGACCACGATAGGGACGATTGAAGCGGTCGTCGATTGTTGGGCATACGAGCGGCGCCCGATGGCTGGGCGCCGCTTTGCTGTGCATCGCGCTTCCCGCCGCGGCGGCCGGCGAGCTGACCGTGATCTCCTTTGGCCGGGCCGACCGTGCGGCGCTCTCCGAGGCGTACGTCGAGCCGTTTTCCAAGGCGACCGGCATTGCGGTCAATTTGTTGTCCTATGACGGGCAGGTCACCGAACTCAAGCAGATGGTCGAAGCCGGTGCGCCGGTGTGGGACGTGATGCAGGTCGAGTCGCGGACGCTGAACTTGGGCTGCCGCCAAGGCCTGTTCGAAAAACTCGATCCTGCGCGTGCCCCGCCCGCCGCGGAACTCATACCCGGTGCCTTGTCGCAATGCGGAGTGGGGATTTTTTTCTGGGCGCACGCGCTGGTGTATTCCGATCAATTGGGCGATGGCCCGCACAGCTGGGCTGATTTTTGGGATATCCGCAAGTACCCCGGCAAACGCGGCCTGCGACGCAGCGCCAAATACACGCTGGAGATCGCACTGCTCGCCGACGGAGTCGATCCCAAGCAGGTGTACTCCACGCTTTCGACCGAAGCCGGGGTGCGGCGCGCATTCCGAAAGCTGGATCAGATCAGCGACCATACCGTTTGGTGGGAGGCTGCGCCGCAGCCGGCGGCGCTGATGGCAGCCGGCATCGTGCGCATGACGTCCGCCTACACCTTGTGGTTCGACCCCGCCGAGGAGCGCAACCGGCATACGCACATCGTCTGGCGCCAAAGCCTGTATGACCTCGACAGCTGGGCGATCCCCAAGGGCTCACCCAAGCTCGATGCGGCGTATCACTTCATCGCATTCGCGAGTTCACCAGAGCCGCAGAAAGTGCTGTCCGAGCACCTCGCTTACGGGCCGACGAGCCGCGGCGCACTGCAGCTGCTGCCGGCCGGTCTCGCCGGCAATCTGCCATCCTCGTCCTCGAACCTCGCCGACGCGCTGCGCATCGACACCGCATTCTGGATCGAACACGGAGACGCGCTGGAGCGTCGCTTCAACGCCTGGGCTCCGGCGATCTGTCGACAGCAGGACGATGAAGACGATGACAGTTATTTCGATTTGCCGGTCTGTCAGGACGCGCAGGGGAATATGCGGACCAGTCAAGGCGCATTCAACGCAAGCCGCATCGGACAGCCGGGCAACCCGCGCGAAGTATCACGAACCGTTGCGATTTCCATGGGCGATGCCATGCGCTTTACGCCCGACCACATCGAGGTCCAGAGCGGTGAGACCATTCGCTTCCAACTCCGCAACGAGGGACAACTGCGCCATGAGTTCGTCCTCGGCGAGCCCGAAGCGCTGCGTCGCCACGCGGCCTTGATGCAAATGATGCCCGACATGCAGCACAGCGGACCCAACATGACGAGCCTCGCGCCCGGCGAGACCGGCCAATTGATCTGGAAATTCACGCGGGCGGGGTCGGTAAGCTATGCCTGCCTGCAGAGCGGACACCTGGAGGCCGGCATGCGCGGCGTGGTTGCTGTCCACAGCGGGCAGCCCTGAAAGAAAGACGACCGCTCGCACAGCAAACCGACCGGCGATTCGTTGGCTCCCGTCGGCGCGCCGCGTGCGAAATCATCGGTGTTCCGTACGGTTCAGCACTGAACTGCCGGGCGCGAATTCATATTCTGACGACCCGGGGCGGCGGTTCGGACAAATTCTCGTCGTTTCGCCGCTTGCAGTTTCCCGCTCAAGAGTCGGCTTGCCATTTTCGAATTGAGGAGCTCCTATGATCAGTGCACGGCTTGAAGAACTCACCGATCACCCGAGCAGCGGCACCGCGGATGATGACGATGACCGCGACGATGAACATGCCGGGGAAAATGAGGCCCCGACGCGCGAGGTCGATGACCGAACCGAGGCGCCGGAGGAATTTGAAATCGACGACGAGGATGAGTTGGGCCACCCTGAAGATGACGATGCCGATGACGAGAATATTCAGGAGTAACGATCAGGCAATATTCGGACAGACTGCTCGATTGGGCGCCTCGCACCGACCAGGGTTTAGCCGAGGGGCCGATGACAGATAGGGCCACTCGCCTTCGAATGGCGGTGCGCGTAGTCCGGGAGCAAGTTTGATGATTAGACACTCGCGGCCCCGAGGGCAGGGGGCCCGCACTGCGCCGCTGGTCTTGTGCATGAGTCGATCGACGAGGTCGTTGATCTCGGATCGGGCACGACCCAGGGTATCGCTCAAATCAGCCGATCGCGTCAGGATCCGTGCGTCATCCAATTGGCGCAATAATTGGCGCATTAGAATCAGGTACTCGCTGTGAACCGCAGAGGGTGTGGCCCCGCCAAAAATTTGCAGTGCCGCTAGTGCCCGGTGGCGCCATCGGGCAGCGATACCCACGTCCGCTTGGTAGCGGACATCCGGGTGGGCCCGCAATTGCCCGGAGACCGCTCGGACGATTCGCCAGCAGGCACCCGCGCCGTGGAGCAGAAGCGGCTCGTTGTGAGCATGGCGATATGTCGCCATCCCGCTTGCGATCGCACGAGACCGCAGCGCAGATTCGCGCAGGCGCCGCAGTCGCACCACTTCTAGTTCGTTCATGTGTCATCCATTTCGTCGGCGATCGTTTTTTCGTCGTTCAACTCATCATCAAGGATCGGCCGGGCGAACGACCGCGGTCGACCCGGAGTTCGCAGCCCCGAACCGCCGGCGGATGCAGGCACGCAGTCGCTGTCTGCCGCTTCCTCTAGGTCGACCAGTGCCACCCGTCATTGATCATCGCGGTCACGCAATCTTCGGGCAAATACTCGCGCCAGGCGGCGATGTTGGCCGCGGCGCGCGCGGTCATCGCGCTGTTGGGGTCGCAGGACTGCAGCAAGCGGCGGTCCGCGGGAACCTGCTTCAGCTCTTGAATGCTTGCGGCCATGCTTCGCAGCAGTGCCAACCGCTGCTGTGTTCGGGTTTTGTCGTGGCGTTGCGGTAACTCCGCCGATGAAAATTCATTCAACGTATCGATCATTTGAGGATTCATCATGGCGGCGGTTCCCCTATATTTCGTATCCGCACCCAAGATAGCGGGGCCGCGAGCGGAGTTCCGTTCGCTATCGCACTCAGGAAAAGCCAAGGAAGGCCCGAGGCAATGTGGAATCCACCAGGCGGGCCGCCGTTGCGACGGCGCTCGAGCCCTGCGGACACGGGAAAAACATCGGGGCCGCGAATCTCGGGCGTTACGGACGCAAGCGCACAGACCGCCGGCACGGAGCTGCCTATTGTCGCTCCATTCGGTACTTGTCGCGTGAACATGTTGAGAACACCCGGGTACCAAGCGGCGCGCAGCAGTTCGTTATGACGCGCAAAGACCCGGCATCCCTCATTCGAAACGGCAGGAGAATATTGTGAAACCGATTTACCTGGCGCCATTGGCATGCGCCGCAATGCTTCTATCATTCACGAGCGCCTATTCAAATGAGGTCGGCAAGGCGGACACGCA
The DNA here is from genome assembly GCA_963782845.1 of uncultured Gammaproteobacteria bacterium. Classification (GTDB taxonomy): domain Bacteria; phylum Pseudomonadota; class Gammaproteobacteria; order Steroidobacterales; family Steroidobacteraceae; genus Bog-1198. The sequence goes on from CAWALM010000021.1 coordinate 24,801, forward strand.
ACACGCATCCGCCGAGCATCAAGATTTCGACAAGCTCGACACCCACCGGCACGGCTATCTCACTGCCGAGGACCTCAAGGGGGACGATTACATCAGCAAGAATTTCGCCAGTTGCAATGTGAAGCACGATGGTCACATGAGCCGTGAGGAATACGCCAATTGCCACGAGTGACGCCGCTACGAGCGGCACTCAGGGCGCCGCGGTCTCCGTTGCCTAGGCCGCCTATCTCCCCTGCATCAGGCGATGCCGGAGGAGCTCACATCACCTCAAAACAGGAATTATCATGAATACACAAACGAACGGCGATTCGCGAGAATTGAACTCTCCGGACTTGCCGGCATCCGCGAACATTGCACCGCCATTGGCGCACGAGGCGGATCGGCCGGTGATGGTGGTAACTACCGCCGGAGTGGTTAGAACGACCCGGGAGAAGGCACTTGCGCCGCTCTTTACGCAGCATGCGATGGCCGATTTTCGCTCGCGATGGGATGTCATTCAAATAGGCTTTGTTGATGACCCCGAGCAAGCCGTGCGCGCGGGCGACGATCTCGTCGCCCAGGTCATCAAAAGCTTGTCGGACTCGTTTTCCGCGCAACGCACCGCGCTCGAAGGGGAGGCGAATCAAACCGAAACGTCATCCACCGAGAATCGGCGACTGGCCTTTCAACGCTACCGCTCCTTTTTTGAGCGCTTGCTGTCGATTTGACCCATCCGCGTGGGCGCCGTCGTCCATCAGATTCAGGAGCCAGCGACAAGCTATGAACCATTCGAATTCTTTTTCCAGCCCCGCATCTCCACGCCCGACGCTTACACTGAAGGTCGGTGTGAGGAAATCGACGCACGACTGCAAAGCGCCCCCGATCCTCCGGCCTCGGGAAAACAACAAATCCAAGCCCGGCGCTCACTGGTCCGATGAGTATAAGGAGCGCATGCAGGCGGAGATGGATGCGCTCCGGCGATAGCCGGGCGGATCGTGCCGAACCATCGGTCTAGTTCTGGTCGCGTTCCGCGATCGGCACGGCGTCAACGGCAGTCGCTCTCGTGGGATCCGTCGGCGGCGCCGGCGGTGGCGGCGGAGGGGTATCCGTGTCGTCGAAGGTCGGCAAGTTCAAGGGCACACCGGTGCCGCTGATCTCGCCCTGCTTGTTCTGGGTGTAGGCCGAGCGCAGCGTGGCGTACGGATCCACTGCGCCGCTCAACAAGGCATTGAGTTGCGCCTCGGTCGATATCTCTAAATCCAGTCCGCCGACGACAAATTGCGTTGTGACGACCTCGGTCCGGTGGGGATAATTCACCGAATGCAGCGGACTTGCGACGAAGTCGACGACGGTGCCGAACAGGTCGCGCGGGGAACTCGGACCGATTAACGGCAAATACAGGTACGGCCCGGACTTCACGCCGTAGCGACCGAGGGTCACGCCGAATTCGTTGTCGTGATGTGGCAGGCCCATGCGCGACGCGACATCGAACGAGTCCCAGCAGGCCGAGCGTCGTGTTCACAAGCATGCGCAAAACGGGCACCGTGGCGCGCTTGATGCGAAATTGAAGAACATCGTTGACCAGCACCGCCGGTTCCGAGAGATTCACGAGCACATTGTGGATGCCGACCCCGATCGGGCCCGGCGTCAAGGTCCGATACACTTTCACCGCAGGCCGAATCGCTGCGCGCTCGAGGCCTTGCTCGATCGCGTAATTCTTTCGGTTGAAGGGTTGCCACGGATCCGCCGGCTGCGGCGCGGGCGCCGTGCCGTCGGCGGCGCGGACGATTGCCGCCGCGGCGAGTGCGATGACGCCGAGCAGGGTGGCGTTCGCAAACACGCGGCCGCGCCGGGGATGCATGCCGGACTGGACGCGGCGCGGCATGTCAGGTTCAATCACGGCGGGTCGGCCTCGAGTGCAAACTATTGATTATCCCTGATACGAGCGGTACGGACACGGATTAAATGAACGGCCGGACTTCGCTGATTTCGCGGCTCGTCGGATTCTGCGCGGATCATGCGAGGATGGTCGCCGGGATCGCTCTCGTGCTGGCCGTCGCCGCGACCGGCTATTCGGTCAGCCACTTCGCGATGAGCACCGATACGCGGGAGCTGATATCGCCGAAGCTCGGTTGGCGAGTCCGCGAGGCCGCGCTCAATACGCTGTTCCCTCCCAATGGATCGCAAATCGTCGTCGTCATCGATGGGCAGACGCCGGAACTTGCCGAACAGGCCGCGGCCGCGCTTGCCGCGAGCTTGCATTCGCAGCCGCGGTTGTTTCACTCGGTTCGCCGGCCGGACGCCGGAGAATTCTGGTCGCGCAACGGCCTGCTCTACCTGCCGCTCAAGGATGTGCAAACGGACATGGCGCGCCTGATCAAGGCGGAGCCGTTCTTAGGTCCGATCGCGGCCGACCCGTCGTTGCGCGGCCTGATGACGACGCTGTCGACCTTGTTGCAAGGAGTCTCGAGCGGCGCCGCGTCGCTTGCGGATCTCGACGCCCCGATCGCCAAGTTGGCCGACGCGCTGGAAAGCGTGGGAGCGGGCAAACCGACATTTTTCTCGTGGGACTCGCTGATCACCGACGGCTCTCCTGATCAGCGTGCGCTGCGCCGGATCATTCTGATCGGACCCAATGTCGAATTCGACCGGCTCGAGCCGGGTAAGGCGTCGATCGAGGCCATCCGTGCCTCGGCGGCAGCCCTGCATCTCGACGCCGCCGGCGGCGTGCGGGTACGCCTGACGGGGCCGCTGCCGCTGCAGAGCGAGGAGTTCGGAACACTTGCGGAACGCGCGCCATTGATCGCCGCGCTGGCGCTCGGCGCAATCGTGCTGATGCTCCGCATGGCCGTGCGGTCCGCATGGCTCATCGCGCGCGATACTCACGACGACGCTGCTCGGCCTGGTAACCGCGGCTGCGATCGGGCTCGCCGTATTCCATCAGTACAACGTCATATCCGTCGCGTTCATCCCGTTGTTCGTGGGCCTCGGCATCGACATCGGCATTCAGTTCAGCGTGCGTTACCGCGCCGAGCGCACGGGCGGCACGACCGCACGAGAGGCGCTCGTCGCCACCGGGCGCACCATGGGCCGTTCGCTGACCTTGGCGGCGAGCGCGATCGCGGCGGGCTTCCTCGCGTTCGCGCCGACGGACTATTACGGCGTGTCCCAGCTCGGCGTGGTTGCAGGCCTCGGCATGTTGGTCGCGTTGGCGCTGAATCTCACGGTGTTGCCGGCATTGATTCAGCTGACCCAGCCGCCCGGCATGCCGCAGCGGGACACCGATCCGCGTTTGGCCCGGCTCGACGACTACTTGCTGAGCCACCGGCGTCTGGTCGTCGGCATCGGCGTGGTCGCGGCGGCATCTCGGCGCTGCTGATGCCGATGCTGCACTTCGACTTCAACCCCATGCATCTGCGCAGTCCCACGGCCGAATCGGTCGAGACGCTCGTCGATCTGACGCGCGATCCGGATCAAACGCCGGACAGCGTCGAGGTGATCCGACCCGACCTGCGAGCCGCCGACGAATTAGCCGCCAAGATCAGCGCGCTGCCGGAAGTGCATGCGGCGCGCACCCTGTCGAGTTTCATCCCGACGCAGCAGGCGGAAAAAATCGCGGTGATCGCCGATGCAGCCGACCTTCTCGATCTGCCGCTGAACCCGATCGGCGTCGCGCCTGCGCCGACCGATGCACAGTTGATCGACGCACTCGAGCGAACCGCCGCAGATTTGGAGCAGGCCGCGCGTCGCGAACCGGGCCATGGTGCCGGCGCAGGGCGGCTTGCCGCCGCGCTGCGTGCGTTGGCGAAATCCGATGCCGCACGGCGCAGCGCGGCCGCACAAACGTTGATGGCCGGCTTCGAGCAGATGCTCGCTCAAATCCGCGATTCGCTGCGGCCGCAGCCGATCAGTCTCGCGACGCTTCCGCCTGAATTGGTGCGGGACTGGCTGGCCCCCGACGGTCAGGCGCGCATCGCGGTTCTACCGCGGGGCGATGCCAACGATGACGCGGTCTTGACCCGGTTCGCCGCCGCGGTGACGGCGCTCGTTCCGGATGCCACCGGCACGGCGATCGCGATCCAAGAGGCCGGCAACGCGGTCGTCGGGGCGTTCATCGAGGCCGGCGTCGTCTCGTTCATCGCGATCACCGCCCTGTTGTTCTTCGCGCTGCGACGCGTGCTCGACGTCGCCATCACCATGGCGCCGATCGTGTTGACGGGGCTGCTCACCATGGGCTGCAGTGTGCTCTCCGGTCAGCCGCTGAATTTCGCCAACATCATCGCGCTACCGCTGCTGTTTGGGATCGGGGTCGCGTTTCACATCTATTTCGTGATGGCGTGGCGATCCGGCGGCTCGCATTTATTGACCTCATCGCTCGCACGCGCGGTCTTTTTCAGTGCGCTCGCGACCGCGACCGGATTCGGCAGCCTCTGGGCATCGAGCCATCCGGGAACGGCCAGCATGGGGAGGCTGCTGATGATCTCGCTGATCTGGACCTTGGTTTCCGCGCTCTTGTTTCAGCCGGCCCTCATGGGCGCCGCGCCGCCGCAGGCTAAGGCTTCGTCAACTCATCACTGAGCGCGTTCACGTGGTCGATGAGACCTCGTGCACCGCCGGCCGCGATGGGCCCGGCGAAATCGGAGCGGCGAATCGTCAGCTGGCTCACCGCGCCGTAATACACGTCAATGATCTTCCAGGACCCCGAGGACTCGCGCATGCGGTAATTCAGGCTGACCGGTGCCGCGTGCGCAGGGATCATCTGGGTCTGCACGACCTTGTCGGCGCCGCGCGTCACGACCTCGGGGCTGATTTCGAATCGCTCGCCGTCGAATGTCTTGAAATTGGTCGCATAGTTTGCAATCGTCAGACGCGCGAACGCGGCAATCGCCGCCTCTTGCTCGTCCGCGGAGAATTTCGGCCAGGCCGTGCCGACCGCAAATCCGGTCATGGCGCGCAGGTCAAATACCTGTTCGACGACCGGAGCCAGCTTGCGGTAACGCGCCATGACGGTCTCGCCGGCGCCGGCCTTCATCGATGCCAACAGCGCCTCATCGAGGCTCTGGACTTGGGCCACCGCGGGGTCGACCGCAGCGCGGAGCGTGCAGGGCAAAAATCCGCCCAATGCGAGACCGATCGGCACGCAAAGTAGGAGTCCCAGCCGCTGTGATCTTCCTGCCATACGTCTCCTCGGTGGATTTGACCCAATCGGGCCTAGTTTAGTGCTTTATGGTCGCTGCGTGTCGTTCCGTGTAGACTCAAAAACGCGCAATTGGTGGGTATGAGGATGGTCAATGATGTCGGGTTCTGCAGCGCAGAAAGCGCTTAAAACATTGTTTTTACAGGCGCCCTCGTTCGACGGCTTCGACGGTGGCGCGGGTTCGCGCTATCAGGCGAAGCGCGAGGTGAAATCCTTTTGGTATCCGACCTGGCTCGCGCAGCCGGCGGCGCTCGTGCCGGACTCGAAGCTGCTCGATGCGCCGGCCGACGGAATCGGCGTCGAGCAGAGTCTTGCGACCGCGCGCGGCTTCGATCTCGTGATCATGCACACGAGCACGCCGTCGTTCCCGACCGATGCAAAATTCGCCGAGCTGTTGAAGGAGGCCAACCCCGATGTGCTGATCGGCATGGTCGGCGCCAAAACCATGGTCGATCCGGAGGGCTCGCTGCTGGCGACGCGGGCGCTGGATTTCGTGTGCCGCGAAGAATTCGATTACACCTGCAAGGAGGTTGCCGAGGGGCGTCCGCTCGCGGAAATAGCGGGCTTGTCCTACCGCGCAGCGAACGGGTCCGTCGTCCATAATCCGCCGCGCGCATCGATCGAGAACATGGACGAACTGCCGTTCGTCGCACCCATCTATCGGCGCGATTTGACGATCGAAAATTATTACATCGGATACCTGCTGCACCCCTACGTCAGCTTGTATACCGGCCGCGGCTGCCGCTCAAAGTGCACGTTCTGCCTGTGGCCGCAGACGGTCGGCGGTCACCGCTACCGCGTGCGCTCGGCCGACAACGTCATCGCGGAAGTCCGGTGGATCAAGGAAAACCTGCCGCAGGTCAAAGAGGTCATGTTCGACGACGACACGTTTACCGACACCTCCAATCTGGCGCGGGTCGAGGCGATCTCGCGCGGACTCGGCGCGCTCGGCGTGACCTGGAGCTGCAACGCAAAGGCGAATGTGCCGTATTCGACCCTCAAGATCATGCGCGACAACGGCCTGCGCCTGCTGCTCGTCGGCTACGAATCCGGCGACGATCAAATCCTGCTGAACGTCAAGAAGGGCCTGCGCACCGACATTGCACGAAGATTCACCGAAGACTGCCGCAAGCTCGGCATTTTGATCCACGGCACGTTCATCCTGGGGCTCCCCGGCGAAACCGCGGAAACCATCGAAAAGACGATCCAGTTCGCGAAAGAGATCAATCCGCACACGATTCAAGTGTCGCTCGCCGCACCCTACCCGGGCACGACACTGTATAAGCAGGCGGTCGAGAATCACTGGCTCGTCGAGAGCGACGCCGTCAATCTCGTCAATGACAAGGGTGTCCAACTTGCGGCAATCAGCTACCCGCATTTGTCCAAAGAACAGATCTTCCACAGCATGGAGATCTTCTATGAGCGTTTCTACCTGCGGCCCACGAAGATATGGGAGATCGTCAAGGAGATGCTCTCGAGTTGGGACATGATGAAGCGGCGTTTGCGCGAAGGCGTCGAATTCTTTCGATTCTTGCGCGCGCATCGGGCCTGACGCGGCTCAGCTCCGGGTCACGGCGGTGTCGTTGATGGCATACCTGGCGTCGATGTCCGCGGTTCACGCCTCGATTGCGATCCTTGGCTGGATTCTGCTCGCCGCGGCCGCGGGGCACGCCGTGTTGAGCGTCGTGGCGGTGCTTGTCTGGGTCGGCGTGCGCGGCGAAGGACCGCGCGATCCGGCGGCGCCGGTCACGGTGCTGCAACCCCTGTGCGGAGCGGAGCCCGGACTTTACGAAAACTTGCGGTCGATTTGCCGGCAGAATCATCCGCATTTTCAGATCGTGTACGGGGTGCGCGACGCAAGCGATCCCGCGCTGGCCATCGTCGAGCGGCTCGTGGCCGAATTTCCGTCAGCGGAGCATCGACGTCGTCATCGATCCGCGTCTTCCGGCGCCAATCTCAAGATCAGCAATTTGATCAACATGATTCCGCGCGCGCGTTACGACGTCCTCGTGATGGTGGACAGCGATGTCTCGGTGGATCCCGATTACCTGACGCACGTCACCGCGCCGCTTGCAGCGCGCCGACGTCGGCTTGGTCACCTGCCTCTACCGGGGCGTCCCGACCACGCGTGTCTGGTCGCGCCTCGGCGCGATGTACATCAACGAATGGTACATGCCCTCGGTGATGCTCGCCCATTTGTTCGGCTTTCGCGGTTATGCATCCGGTCAGACGCTCTGCATCCGGCGCGAGACCCTGGAGGCGATCGGCGGCCTCGGCGCGCTTGCGAATCATGTCGCGGACGATTATCGATTGGGTCAGCTCGTACGCGCATCGGGGCAACGAATCCTGCTGTACCCCTATCCGGTCCAAGCGGAGCACGATGAGCCCGACGCGAGCTCCCTGATCCGCCATGAGTTGCGTTGGATGCGGACGATACGGGTGCTTCAGCCCGGCGGTTTTCGCATGCTGTTCCTGAGTTTCACGTTGCCGCTCGCCGTCTTAGGCCTCGTGATTGCATCGGCGGCCGCGCCGATTCCTGCGATCGCCTGGGCGCTCTTTTGGATCACCGTTGCGGCGCGAGTGTTTTTGCATTCGTGGCATCGGCTGGGAAGCCTACGCCGGCTGCTCGCGGATTTTTGGCTGGTCCCGGTCCGCGATCTGTTGCTCTGCTGCGTCTGGTGCGGCTGCTTCTTCGCGCCGCGCCTTTCATGGCGCGGCAGCCAATTCTCGGTCGATGCCGACGGCATCATGTATCGATTGCCTTGAAGCTCGCCACGTACATCGGCGGGCTGCTGGGTTTATGCCTGCTGATCGCGCTGGTCATCCGGGCGGATTATGCGTCGATGGCGCAGGCGCTCATGTTGGCCGGGTGGCCATTGCTGTGGCTGATCCCGTACCGCGCGCTGTTTTTTTTGCTGTTTGCGATCGGTTGGTTCCAATTGCTGCGCCCATATGATCGCGAGCGCAAGGCGCGGTTCGGCTACATATTTTGGGTCACGACCGTGCGCGAAGCGATCGATCGGCTGCTGCCGGTGGCGAGCGTCGGTGGAGGGGTCGCGGCGGTTCGTCTGCTGCGTTGGCACGCAATCGGCGGCGCGCCCGCGGGGGCGACCGTCATCGCGGAGATCCTGCTGAACCTGATCGCCTCCTACCTGTTCACGGTGCTCGGTTTGCTGCTGCTGATGGATTCGGGCGCCCAAGGCCATGAACTCCGCGGTTTGATCGTCGCGTTGATCGCGGCCCTGCCGGTGCCAATCGTGGTCACCGTGCTGTTGCGCCACGGCTCGGTCTTTGATCGCCTGCAACGGTTGGTGCGGCCGCTGGTCGGCGCAACCGCCCTGGCGATGGGGGCCGCGGCGCTCGACCGCGAAGTGCGGGCCACTCTCGACCGCCGGGCAACCCTCGTGTTCGCCGGCGGGCTGCAAATGGTTGCGTTGATTTCCGGGGCCTTCGAGGTCTGGTTCGCGCTGCGTCTGTTCGGACACCCGGTCGGCATCAAAATCGCGATCATCTTGGAGAGCGTCACGCAGGCGGTCAGGCAAGTCGCGTTCGTCGTCCCAGCGGGTGTCGGCGTGCAGGAGGCGGGACTCATCATGTTCGGCGCCACGCTGGGCGTCAGCCGCGAACTCGCGCTTGCGGTCTCGATGGCCAAGCGCCTGCGCGAAGTGCTCTGGGGCGTCGCCTCGCTCGCGTCCTGGCAATGGCTCGAAGGCCGGCGCCTGCGAATCGCTGCGCGCTGACGGGCTGCCGAGCGGCGCTAGTTGGACGGTCCAGTAGCCTGCCCGGACAGCGCCTTGCGAAAATCCTCGGCCTGCAGCATCGAGCTCACGGTGTTGACCAAGGCATCGGAGAGAACCTCGTAGTAGTTCTCCGCGAGGTATGAGCGGCCGAACCGCTTGGCCTCGCCGGAGGCGAGACCTTTCCACAAGGTCTTGCCGTCTCGATCGATGACTGTCAGGTGGATGACCACCGTGGACTTATAAGTGGATTCTTCGCGCACGAAGAACTGCCTCACTTCGCCCTGAATGGTTACCTCACCGTTGCTGTCGACCGTCTTCATGCCGGCTTGATCGAATAGCTGGCGAATGTTCGTGCTCACGAACGCGCCCACGTCATCGGCCGTGGTGACGGGCTTCGGGAGTTTGTCCTCGCGGTTCTCGCCGATAGCCTCTTTGTTGTCGCGGCCGTCGGTGAAGGGGGCAATCGTCACCGTCGAGGCGGCGATCTGGGCGGTGCCGAGCTGCAGCGCCGAGGTGGGCCGCCATAACAGCGGGATATGCTCGAGGAGCTTTGTTTTCGACGATGCGGTCAGTGCAATGCTCAGCAACAAGGCGGTCAGAATCACGCGAATCATTGGAGTGGCCTCGAGCAAAGATTTGGCAAGATTTCGGGACCTGCGGATAGCGGAAGCAGCTGAGCCGCTGGGCGCGGAAAATATAGAGTATGCCCCGTAATACCACAATGCTACCGACAAACTCTCAATGCACAGCGATCGGGGCCGTGTCTGCGGGCAGTGCCTGGAGGACTGCGCGGGCTTCCTCCAAGGTGTTTCGAAAGTATCGATGCTTCGGACTGGTCACGACTAATTCTTGGGCAATCGTTTGCGCCCGCTCGAGGTCGCTGCGCGCCTGGTCCGGGCGATGCAGGTCGGCCTCGGCTCTTCCCGCGTAGATCAGGGCGACCGCATGGTCGATTGCGTTGGATTGGGAGTCGGGATCGTGAACCGCCACGTCGCGATACATCTCGTCGGCGCGGCGCTCGAAGGCGAGCGCTTCGACCGGCGAGTGCGTCAGGTAAAGCGCCAGGCCCATCGTCATGTTCGAATTGGCGAGGTCCGCGCTTGCCTGCACGTTGTCGTGGTCGGACTTCATCATGGCTTCGTTGATCGCAATTGCCTTCTGACAAAGCTTCGGCACTTCGGAAGCCATACCGGCATACGCCAGGCACTCACACAGATTCTGATCATCGACGATGAGAAAGCGCTGAAACTCCGAATTATTCGGGTCGCGGGCCGCAAGTTGCTCCGAGATCGCGAGTGCCTTGCGAGCTTCGGCCGCAGCTTCAGCGAACATGCGGTCGAATCGCAGAACCGTGGCGGTCCAGGCGCGCGAACGCCAAACGCCGCGCAGCATCTTCAAGCTGCTCGGATTCGCATCGAGGAGCGCCTGGTTCATGGCGAGCGACCGCCGCTCGTAGTCGAGAGCAATTTCGTAGTTGCCGAGCCAAAGGTTCACCTCGCCGATCCCGATCAGCGAAGCGGCGATGCTGTAGCGCAGGTCCTCGGAATCATGCTGCTGCGCCAAGTGCTGTTCGATGTCTAGGCGCTGTTTCTGAAGAGCCAAGGCGCGATCGAGGTCGCCGAATTGTTCCGCGATCCTCGCCAGGTTCAGCATCGTGCCCAGCAGGTCGAACTGGAAGGCCGGATCGCCGGGGTTCGCGGCCGCCAGTTTCTCGCGGATTGCCAGCGCCTTTCCGTACAGTTGATTCGCTTGCTCGAACGATCCGGTCCCTCCGAGGTGAGGATGCCCCTCTTCAGCCCGGATTCGCCCGATGCGCTCGTAGCCGGCGGCTAGATCGCGCAGCGTGGCCGGATCGTCGTGCACCTCGGACTCGATTTGCTCGAGGTACTCGAGCGCGCGCCGCACGACGAGATCGCGTGCGGCCGTGGATCCGGGAAGGTTCTCGATGGAGTCGTGAAATTCGAACAGCAAGGAATCGGTGAGTTTGCGCAGCGACTGGAAGTGCTGCTCGGCACGGGCTTGCTCGACCCGCGCGAATCGCGCCTCGCGCAGGATCGCGGCCACTCCGCCAACGATCACCAGCCCAAAGACCGCCGCAACCGCCAAGGCCGGCCGATTGCGCGCGATGAACTTGCCGGCCCGGTAGGCGGCGCTCGGCGGGCGCGCGACGACCGGTTCATGGTTCAAGTACCGCCGGATGTCGGCGGCCAATTCAGACGGCGTGCCGTAGCGTCGGCTGCGATCCTTCTCGAGCGCCTTCATCGTGATCCAGTCGAGATCTCCGCGAAGCAGCTTTGCGAGGTGTTGCGGCTCGATCCTGCGCGCAGCCGCGGTACCCGCGAGTGAGTCCCGATCGGCTCTCAGCTTGGTGCTCGGGCTGGGCGGCTCTTCCTCACGCAGCTTGCGTAGCAGTTCATCGAGCGGCAGACTTTGCTGACGCCTCGATTCAAACGGCTGCATCCCGGTCAGCAGCACATAGAGAATCACCCCGAGCGAGTAGACATCAGTGCGCGTGTCGATATCCGGGATCTTCGGGTCAGCCTGCTCCGGACTCATGTAGTTCGGCGTGCCCATGAATTGACCCAACTGGGTATGCAGGGTCCCGCCGGTCGGCGGCGACGTTGCGGTTGCGCGTTTTGCGAGACCGAAGTCGATGATTCGCGGCACGGGCCTGCCGTCGACCTCCACGACCAGAATGTTCGCTGGTTTCAGATCGCGATGCACGATCGCTTTTTGGTGCGCATGCTGCACGCCTTCGCAGACCTGCATGAAGAGCTCGAGCCGATCCCGGATGCTGAGCTTCTGTTGATCACAGTAGTCCGTAATCGGCAGCCCGGGCACGTACTCCATCACGAGATAGGGCTGGCCCTGCGGGGTCGAGCCGGCATCGAAGACCTTGGCGATCGCCGGATGGTCCATGATCGCGAGTGATTGCCGCTCCGAATGAAAGCGCTTGATCACCGACTCATCGACCATGCCGGCGCGGATCAATTTCAATGCGACGAAGCGGCGCACCGGCGCGGTTTGCTCGGCGAGCCAGACACTACCCATGCCGCCGTGGCCGAGAAGCCGTTCGAGGCGGTAGTTGCCGATCTGCGCGTTCGGCTGGAACATCTCGCCCTCGGCCGACTCGGGTGCATCGTCCGCCGGGGGGGCCTCGGGCAGCGTGTCGAGCAGTCCTGCGGCCGGCACGTTCAAGAAATTCTCGTGCGCTTCGTCGTGCGCCGCCAACAACGACTCCAATTCCTTGCGCAGCTCGCGATCGCCGGCGGTCAGCGCCTCGATGAAGGCCGCGCGCTGTCGCGGCTCGAGTTCCAGCGCGTCGTGCAGGGCCGCCTTGATCTGTTGCCAGCGCTCGGGGTTCACGGCGGGTCCGCGCGTCCGAGTTCGCGGCGCAGCCAAGCACGTGCCGTCGTCCAGTCCCGCTTGACGGTGGCGGCGGAAATGCGCAGCGCCTCGGAGGTTTCGGCAATCGACAGGCCGCCAAAGAAGCGCAGCTCGACGACTTGCGCCTGTTGGGGGTCGAGATCGGAGAGCCGGTTCATCGCCGCATCCACCGCGAGCACGTCGATTTCCACCCGATCGGATATCGCGACCGCATCGTTCATCGTGATCTTGAGTCCGCCGTGCCGCTTCGCCGCCGATCGGCTGCGCGCGTGGTCGACGAGCACTTGGCGCATCAGGCGCGAAGCCAGCCCGACGAAATGGCAATGGTCGTGAATCTCGGACGGTTTGCCGCCCCTGAGCCGCAAATACGCCTCGTGGATCAGCGCCGTGGTTTGCAGCGAGTGGTCGGGGCGTTCGGACCGCAGTTGCCGCCGCGCCACCCGGCGCAGTTCCTCATAGACCAGCGGTAACAAATCCTGCAGGGCCTGCGCGTCGCCGGCGCGCCACCGAACCAACAGCGCATCGACCGAATGCTCACCCACGGCGGCGCGCCTTCATGCGAATGATCCTGCCTTTGGCTCCCGTGGCTGTCAATTGCGGTCCCTGCCCCGTGGGGGAATCGCCAGCGTAGCGATCTTTGGTGCACTTTTGTCGCGCTTTACGAATTTTCTTCGGCAGATGCGACGGATTCGGTTGGGGAGGCTTACGCAAACCAAGATCGGCGCCCGCGCCGTGCCGAGGGCGAAAAAATGGCCGCGCTGTGTCAGCGCGGCCATCTGCTTGGCTCAATTCTGGTCGCTGGCGCTTATCGCTGGGCCAATCCCCGTCGCCGATGCGCCGCCACGCCGAGCAGCGTGAGTGCCACCAATTCAACGAACCCCATTGCACCACCGCCGCCGCCGCCGCTCTTAGCCGGAGCGGCCGCCACGCTCAAGGTCGCGGTGGCGTTCGCGCTGCCGCCGGCACCCGTGCAGGCCAGCGCATAACTCGCTGTCCCGCTGGCGCTCGGCGTAACACTCAAGGTGCCGCTGGTCGCCTCCGTGCCGCTCCACGAACCGCTTGCCGTGCAAGCGGTCGCGTTGGTCGAGGACCAGGTCAGCGTCGCGCTTTGACCGAGCGTAATGCTCGCGGGTGAGACGCCGACCGTGACAGTGGGCATTGCTGCGGTCACGGTCAAGGTCGCGGTGCTGTTGCCGCTGCCGCCGGCGCCAGTGCAGGTCAGCACATAGCCAAACGAACCCGCGGCGGTCGGTGTCACGCTCATCGTGCCGCTGGTGCCTTCGCTGCCACTCCATGCGCCGGATGCCGTGCAGGCGGTCGCGTTGGCCGTGGACCACGTCAGGGTGGCGCTTTGACCGAGGGTGATGCTGGCGGGAGATACACCGATCGTCACCGTGGGCGCCGGCGGCGCCGTCACCGTCACGCTGGCCGCAGTGGAAGCGGACACACCATTCGCCGCATCGCCGCCGTATGCCGCGGTGATCGAGTGCCCACCCACGCTGAGAGTACTCGTGGTGTAGACCGCGATGCCCGTCCCATTCAACGTCATGGACCCAAGCGTCGTGGTCCCGTCCGTGAACGTCACCGTGCCGGTGGGCACGCTGGAGCCGCCCACTTCGGCCACCGTCGCGGTCAAGTTGATCGCAGTCCCGGCGGTTGCCGAGGCGGGCGCGGCGCTCAGGGTAGTCGTGGTCGGCGTTTGCACGATGATCTTGGCGACGAAGGCATCCGAAGTGCCGCCGCCATACGTCGATTGAAACGCTCCCGAGGTTGCCGCAGAACTCGGCGGGGAGCCGACACTGCCTGCGATGTAAATATTGCCACCCGTGTCGACCGCGAGACCGTCGACCGCGGTCTGGGATTGGCCGCCGGTGCTGAAGAGCGTCGAGAACAGCAGCGTCGTCAAGTTCGAATTGAGTTCCGCGACGAAGGGCGAGGTCGCACCCCCGATGCCGTCATTGGTGCCGAGCGAATTGACTTGCGGCAGCCCGTTCGCGGCAACACCGCCGATATACACATTGCCGGCCGTATCCAGCACGATCGGACCCATCGAAGTCACGTTATCGGGGGTACCGTTCGCGCCGGCGTAATAGCCCCCGAAATAGGTGCTTGCCAGCAGCGCGGTGCCGTTCGGGTTCAGCTTCGCGATGAACGCGGAACCGCACTCCGAATCGGTGTTGCCATTGACCCCGTACTGATCGCAGGTCGTCTGATAGGCACCCGTGGTCGTGGGAAACGTGGCTTGGTTGGTAAAGCCGGTGATGTAGGCGTCGCCCGCCGCATCGGCCGCGATGCCGGTCATCAAGTCCCCGTAGGAGCCGCCTACCGTATGGCCGAGATAGGTGCCGTAGATCAGGCTCGGCGTGCCGGTGCCCACGGGAGAGAACTTGGCGACAAACGCGCAGTTGAGCAGCGTGTTGTTCGTCACCGTGCCGCAGCTCGATGCACTGGTCTCATAGGCGCCGGCCGTGGTCTCGAGCGAGGCGTCCTCCGAGGTCCCTGCGAGGTAGAAGTTGCCTGCGGCATCCACGGTCACCGCCTCGCCCACGGTGAAACTGGCGCCCTCGAATCCCAAGCCCGCGTTCGATACTTGGGGTTCTCCGAACAGCGTCGAGTAGAGCAAGGTGCTCAAGCTTGGATCGAACACGCTGATGAAGGCATCCTGCTGCGCACTCAACACGTTTTGATACCCGCCACCGCCGGTCGAATAGGGCGGCGTCGTTAACACCGCGCCGGGCGTGGTCGGAAAGGGTATTTGCTGGTTTGCGCCGATGCCGGCGGGCACGATCGCACCGGGGAATGTCCCTCCCGCGACGTACACCCGGCCGGCGGCATCCACTGCCACGGCATAAGCGGTCGTGAGGGTGTTGGATCCGCTCAAGAAAGTGGAATACAGCAGCGCGCCGCTCGGACTGAATTTGCTCACGAACGCCGCGATTCCCCCGCCGCCAGGGCAGTTCGGCACTTCCACATTGGGTCCGCTCGTGAACTTGGGATTGCACACCGTCTGATAGGCACTCGAGGTGACCGGGAAGTCATTGGATCCGGTGTTGCCCACCACGATGGCGTTGCCGCTCGAGTCCACTGCAATGCTCGCCGCCTGGTCCGACCCCACCGTGCCGCCCAAATAGGTCGAGAAGATCACCGACTTGCCGTCCGGGGCAAACTTGGTGACGAAAGCCGATGGCGGGGTGCCGCCCTGGAGCTTGGCGGGCGCCGTCTCGTAGGCGGCTTTCACGGGGAAATTCGTCGACTCGGTATATCCCGTGACATACAGATCGCCGGCACTGTCGATCGCTGCCGCCTGCCCGGACGTATTGTAGGGGCTGCCCGTCGGGGTCGCGACACCCGCGACGTCGTAACCGCTGCCGCCCAAATAGCTGAAGTAAGACAGCACGGGATCGATGATGAGTTGTTTGGAGTGATCGTAAGCGCCGAGCTCGAAACGCACGGCGCTGCCGTTCAGTCGGTAGCGCGCGCTCACCGGCGTTTGCCGGCCCGCATCGCTCAATTGATACGCGATCGGCCGCTGGAACGCGATCTCGCGATCCTGCGTTCGAATCTTGAGGTTCCCTGCTGTATCGAGGCTTAGGCGCCGGGCACCCTCGAAGTTCAAACCGATCTTGCCGGGCTCGGATCCGGGCGCGACGGCGAAGTCATACTCGAGCTTGCCCTCGGTACCGTAGTAGACGAGATCGATGCCCGGATACACGCCTGGGTAGCGCACTTTGCCGTAGGTCGCGACATGGGTGCGCCATTTCGACGGATCGTTGCCGATGAAATAATTCACCTGTCCCGGCAGCGGCGCTTCGGCCACCGCTCGCGCGGCGTGATTCGCACCCTGCACGCGCAGACGGATGACTTTGGCGGACGCGGCGGTTTGCCCGGTGAATGCCAAGGCCGCGCCCTGCTCCGTCAGTTCGATCGCATAGGAGGGTCCATGGGCCAAATACTGGACTTCGTCCGGGGCCTGGCCCAGGTTTTGTTCGAAGTTGAGCGGCAGACCGCTGATGCTTGCCCGCTGTGCCGGTGAGGGCAGGTTCTGTGCGGCAGACGCGTTGCCGCTGTTCGCCAGCGCGCCCACGAGCAACGCGAGAGACAGCTTGCCGGCGTGCGATCGGATCGTGCCTTGCGGCCCCAAAATGCATTTCATTTGCAGTTCTCCCTAACCTGAAGTGGCAGGGCCGCGAATACGGCCCCTAGGGAGAGAGGCGTAATGGTTTGGGATTTCGTATCAGCGCGGAAAAAGAACGCGAGACGCGCGCGGCGGCGGCGCGGCGTTCAGGGCGGAATCTTGCTATTCCAAAGAGCCGCGGCATCTGTTTTGCCGAGCGCGGTGTACAGGTCGCGCAGCGCGCGATAGCCGTCCTGGGTGCGATTGAAACTGGGGCCGCGCGCTGTCTCCAGCCCGGAAACCGCGGCCAGCAAGGTGGATTCGGATTCGCCGAGCTGACGCAGGTGATACAGGCACACGCCGATACTCAACTGGGTGCTGTGGATGACCCAGTTCCCTGCCGGATAAATCCGCTGCCTCGCGTCACGCACGCGTCGCAGGGCGGCGATACCCTGATCCTCTTGGTGGCTGCCGCAGGCGGCGGTTCCATAGAGGTTCCACGCGCTGAGGGCATACAGATTGTCGGCGCCCAGCAGCACTTCCAGCGAGCGCGCCGCCGGCAGCGCCATGGCCGCCGCCTCCGCGTCCCGCCCCTGATCCATGAGGTCGTGCACGAGCGCAAGCTTCGACAGCAAGGTGTGCTTGTGCTCCGGACCCAGCGCGGAGGTTTGTGCGGCGATGATCTGGCGAAACAGCGTCTCGGCCGCCGCATTCTGATGTAGCGCGGCGAGCGTGTTGGCATACGCGGTTTCTATGTTGAGCAAATGCGGGTGATCGGCTGGATATTTTTCGCGCGCAGCCGCCATGGCTTCGCGGCCGAACTGCGCGGCTTCCGTGATAGCGCCCCTGGTCACCTACCATGACGGCGAGTCCATACATCGGTTCCATGCGCTGCGCGCGCAGCTCCGCGTTGCCCGCCATCTCGATGGCGATTTCTTCGTGAAACATCGCTTCGGCCGCTTTCTCTTGGTCGGTATGCGCGAGCACCACCGCCAGCGTGTCCAGGGCATTGCAGAGGTCCGCAGGCACCCGCTGCGGCCGCAGTAGCGCCACGGCCTCTTGCAGCGGCGGCAGCGCGTCCGACCACTTGCCGAGCTCTCGCAGCAGGCCGCCCCGCGCCGCGAGTGCGCGCCCCAAATCCAATGCGCTGCCGCCGTGCGCGCGCAGAATCGCGAGTTCGCGATCGCTTGCCGCGAGTGCTTCTGGATATCGGCCCAGTGACACATTGGCGTTGACGATGACGCCCAGCATCGAGGCTTGCACCAGGGGCTCGCCGCCCAGCTTGTGATCCAGCTCTTGCGATGCCGAATCCAGCAGTGCCGCCACCGTGACGTTGGGCTTATCGCTGCCGGGGTCGACGGATGCGAGTAAATTTTCGATATATTCTGCGCGGTGCGCGGCCAGTTCGCGTGCCTGTTCGGTGCGGTGGCGTTGCAGCTCCACGAAGGTCGCGGCGACGATGAGACCCCCCGCCGACACCGCGGCGAGGCTGACGGCAAGTAGGTTGCGGCGGACGAATTTTCCCGCGCGATAGTAAAAGGTCGGCAAGCGCGCGTTCACGGGTCGGCGCGCGAGGTAGCTCAACAAGTCGCCCTGCATATCCATCGCCGACGCATAGCGGCGCATCGGATCCCGCTCCAGCGCCTTGGACAGAATGGCGTCCAGGTCTCCCTGCAGCTGGCGCGCCTCCACCGCGCGGCCAGCCTTCTGCGCGGCGCGGCTCGCCAGCTCCACGTCGCGCTGCGAGATCGCCAGCATGTAATCGAGCGGCTCGACCGCGTCGGGATAGGTCGATCGTCCGGTCAGCAGTCGATACGCGAGCGCTCCCAGCCCGAAAACATCGGTCGCCACCGTGACCGGTCCGCCGCTAATTTGCTCGGGTGCTGCGAATCCGGGCGAGAACAGTCGGGCGACACCCGCGGTCGCGGGTCCGCCGGGTTCTGCCGCACCCGCTTCCCGCAACGCCCTCGAGATGCCGAAGTCGATGAGCTTCGGCACTCCCTCCGACGTGACCAGTACGTTGGCGGGCTTGATGTCGTTGTGGACCACCAGCATGCGATGGGCCGCCGCGACGGCTCCGGCCAGTTGCGCGAGCAATCCCACGATATCGCGCACGCCCAGTTCCTTGGCGCGGCAATAGTCGTCGATGCGCAAGCCGTTGACGAACTCCATCGCAATCCAGGCGCGTCCCCGCTCCACACCGGCGTCCACGAGCCGCGCCACTGCGGGATGTTCGATCTGCGCCAATAGCTGCGCTTCGCGCTCGAATCGAGCCTGGCCGGCATGCCCCACCGCGATGGAGATGAGCTTGATGGCCACGATCTGCTGCACGCCGTCGGTGCGCTCAGCCCGATAGACGACGCCCATGCCCCCTTCGCCGATACGCTGCGTCAGGCGGAAATGTCCATAGGTTGTTCCGGCCAAATCCTCGGCGTGCCCCCCGGGTGAGGCCAATAGCGTGCCGGTCGCGGCGGTATCGCGGGTCGCGATCAGCAGTAAGGCATCGAGTTCGGCTCGAAACTGCGAATCGGCGCCGCACTCGCGAGTCAAGAATTGCTCGCGCGACGCTCCCTCGTAATCCAGCGCCTCGGCAAACAGCCGATAGGCGCGGGCCCGATCACCGCCGCCGCTTACGCCTCCCGGGTCAGTTCTCGAGCCAGCCATGCCTTGCCCGTCACCCAGCGCCGATTGACGGTCGCCACGGATAGTTTCAACACTTCGGCTGCTTCTTCGATCGACAAGCCGCCAAATACCCTCAGTGAGACCACGTCGGCGGCGACTGCATCGAATTGCTGCAGTTCGGACAATAGGGTATCGACATCCAGCGCATCGTAGGCCGCCTCGCTGACCCCGAGATTGGTATCGCTCAGGGTCACCGGTTGGCCGCCGTCGCGCTTCTCCGCCCGCCGCCGACGCGCCTCATCGACGAGCGCCTGGCGGGTAACACGGGCCGCCATGGACAGGAAATGGGCGCGATCCTGCCACTGCATCTGACGCAACGCCGAGAGGCGCAAGTACACTTCGTGCACGACGGCCGTGGGCCGAATGGTGAGATAGCGTTCACGGTGCAGATGACGGACGGCAATGGCGTGAATATCGCCATACAAATGGGTCAGCAACTGGTCGTAGGCTTGCTTTTCGCCCTTCGACCACCGTTCCAGCAAAGCAGCAATATCCAACGAATCCGATTCGGCTGAGCCCGTCATTGACCGAAAACTTTACCATGCGGATGCGTCCCCCGTTTGGCCGATGCGACAGAACTTCGCTCCGCATTGAGCGGCTTAAGGGTTAAGGCGCAGTGCGTCGCCAATTCGTGTCATCGGATGGGAGCGGAGTACACACCCACCGGCTATCCACGGCGGGGAACATGCGGTTTCGAAATTGCACACGGTCCCGGAATGCGTGCCATTCGTATGCGCAGCGACCCTTTGCTAGTTTTGGCTTTGGGGCTCGGGTAGTCATGCTTGAACTCCATTGAAAGTGTCGCGCGCTTTGCGCCGCACCGTCATTCGACGCCGATGCCCGCGGCCCGTTGACGCGGCTGTCGCTCTCCGGCCGAGGTCTGCGCGATGTCGAATCGGCATTTACTTATGCGCGATGGGCATCAGGCTAGCTGCCGAGACGCGGGTACACTGGCGACCGAATGTGGAATCCGCTTCTCTACACGCTCTCGGGATTGATCGTGGGTGCTCTCGTGGGTCTCACGGGCGTCGGCGGCGGATCCGTGATGACGCCCATTTTGGTGCTCGGCTTCGGGCAGTCTCCGGCCGTCGCCGTGGGAACAGACCTGATGTTCTCCGCCAGCACGAAGCTCGTGGCAACCGCGGCTTTTGGCTTTAGCCGACGCGTCGACTGGCGAATCGTCGCGCGACTTCTGCTCGGCAGTGCGCCGACGGCGAGCGCGGTGATTCTCTGGTTTTGGTTCCATCATGGGCCGCCCGGCGCCGTGGACCAGTTGATCACTCGGTGCCTCGCGGCAATTCTGGCACTCGCCGCGGCGGCGCTTTTGTTCCAAGATCCGTTGCGGCGCCTGGGGCTGAAATTTACCGTTTCATGGGTGCGCGGTGCCGAACGCTATCAAGTCGCGCTCACCGTGGCGGCAGGACTACTAATAGGATTCGGTGTCGCGATGACCTCGGTCGGAGCCGGCGCGCTCGGGGTCGTTGCGCTGGCGGCTCTGTATCCGCTGCGGCTGCCCGCAGATCGGCTGGTGGCCACCGATATCGCCCATGCCTTGCCCGTTACCGCGATCGCGGCGGTCGGCCACGCGGGATTGGGGCATGTGGATCTGCGAATACTCGCCTGTTTATTGTTAGGATCGATTCCCGGCGTCATCTTGGCCGCCCGGGCGGCAATCCGCCTTCCGCCGCAAATCACGCGAACACTCATTGCAATCATGCTGGCGGTCGTGAGCGCGCGACTGTTTCTCACCTAGGCGCTGCGCCGGCGGCGCTGTTCGCGAGGAGCTCGCGAGCTTCAGGCTTCGTGCAAACCGCACTCGCGCTTGAGCCCGAAGAAGCGCAATTCATCGAGGCTATCGACTTCCGCGAGCGAGCGTGTCGTATGCCAATCGCCGATCGAGAGGTATCCCTTGCCCCACAACGGGTGGTAGGAGAGGCGATGCGTCTGCAAATACCGACCCACATCGTGGTCCGTCCAATCAAAGAGCGGATGCACTTTGTAACGCCCGCGCACAAATTCGATCGGCGCAATCTGCGCCCGAGTTGCGGCCTGCGCCCGGCGGATCCCGGAGAACCAGGTCTCGGCGCGCAGCTCTCGCAACGCCCGATCCATGGGCTCTTGCTTATTGATTCGGTTGTACTGTTCGATCCCTGCGAGCCCCTGATCCCAAAGCCGTCCAAAGCGGGATTCCTGCCACGCCGGCGAGGCATCCGAGCGGAACACCTTGAGATTCAGATTGAGCTGTTGCGTGAGATCGTCCACGAACCGGTAGGTCTCGGGAAACAGGTAACCGGTATCGACCAGGACCACCGGAATTCTCGGCATGACTTGATTGACGAGATGGAGCATGACCGCCGCCTGAGCGCCGAAGCTCGAGGTGAGCACATGCGCGCCGGGGAGAATTTCGAGTGCCCGTTCCACCCGTTGTTCGGCCGAGAACGACACAAAAGCCCGATTGATTTCCTGCAGCGCATCGTTCGCGGCGGGCTTGCTGTTTTCCGTCAACCATCGAATGAAATTCACTCGCGAACTCCTGTCCCACGACACGCAAGCGCGAGCGCCTCCGGCACGTCCGATGCTTGCACGAGACGAGATCATAGCCCGCGCCTCGGCGTCCGCTTAGTCCCAAGCGTTATGAACTCATAACCAACCCTTAGCTGCGGCCCGCGATGGGTCGGTCCTATAGTGGCCGCATGGTCGATTTCGCGCAGGCTCTCTCCGGATTTGTCGTCGGCGCCATCGTCGGTGTGACGGGCGTCGGCGGCGGATCGCTGATGACCCCGATCTTGGTATTGCTGTTCGGTATTCATCCGGCCACGGCGGTGGGTACGGACCTGCTGCATGCGGCGATCACCAAGGCGGGTGGCACCGTCGTGCATGCGAGGAACGGCAATGTCGACTGGGGTGTCGTATCGCGACTGGCGACAGGCAGCGTCCCTGCCGCAGTCGTGACGCTATTGACGTTGCATCATGTGGCGAGTGGCGCCGGCAGCTCGAAGATAATCACGACGACGCTGGGAATCATGTTATTGCTGACGGCGGTGATGCTCATTTTCCGCAGCCGGCTGCGCCGGCTCACGAGCGAGTCCCGCGGCAGCCCGGCGCACCATCCCGCATTCACGGTCCTCACCGGTGCCGTGCTGGGCGCCGTCGTCTCGCTGTCGTCGGTCGGCGCAGGGGCCCTCGGGATCACGGCCTTGTTCATTTTGTACCCGCTCCTGTCCGCCTCGCGCATCGTGGGGTCCGACCTCGCCCACGCCGTGCCGCTCGCCCTGGTCGCGGGTTTCGGCCACTGGCTTTTTGGCGACGTCAATTGGACCTTGTTGGGGACGCTACTCGTGGGCTCGCTACCCGGCATCTATGTCGGCAGCCGCCTCTCCGCCCGCTTACCGGAGGTCGCGCTGCGGTCGTCGTTGGCGGTTACCCTCTCGATGGTCGGAATCCGATTGGTCGCGCTTTGATGCCGTTGATCCTCGCTAGCTGGACTTCGCCGGCGCTGAGCAGATAATCGATATTGCGGGCCGAAGTGCGGTTCGACAGCTCGCGAGCGCCCAAGAATCGCCCGGCGGAACGATCCCATGCGCATAGGAAGATCTTGATATGACTGACAGTGTTCGCGACGAGATAACGCAACTGGCCGGATCAATTCGCACGCTCGAGCGTCAACTTGAAGCGGCGCTCGCCAAGCGGCGTATCGAACTCAATTACAAAGTTCAGGACGGCGTGGTTCATTTCGAGCAAGTGATCATCGAGCGGCACCGCCTCTTGAAAGCAAGCCTATTGAAATACGTGTTCGGTGCACGTCCCGCGATGATTCTGAGTGCGCCCGCGATCTATGCGCTCATCATTCCGTTTGTACTGCTCGACCTCTTTGTCATGGTCTATCAGATCGTCTGTTTCCCCGTATATGGCATACCGCGTGTACGCCGCAGCGATTATTTGGCATTCGACCGCGGACAGCTGGCCTTTCTCAATGTCATCGAGAAGATCAATTGCGCGTACTGCTCCTACGCGAACGGTGTGCTCGGCTACGTCCGCGAGGTCGCGTCTCGGACCGAGCAATATTGGTGTCCGATCAAGCATGCGCGGCGCGTGCTCGGCGTTCACGCGCGCTACGGCAGCTTTGTAGATTATGGCGACGGCGATGCCTATCGGCACGAACTCGAGCGTTTACAAGCGGAGGCCAGAACCGAGGAGCCCGGCTGAAAGGTATCCGGGCCGCGCCGACTGCGATGCCCGGCAGTTCCGGGAAAATCACTGCGGCATCCGATCCGCGCCCACGCGCCGTCGCGCCTTGATCAGCACGTCGACCGCCTCCGGCCGATCATCCCAGTAATCCAACCGCACTCTGCCGTCCGGTAATTGACTCAAGGTCGCCGGCGCCGCGCTGAACGTACAGTACCACCCCGACGGCAATACCACCGCATTGCGCGGCCTTCCCAGGCTGCGATCGAACACGAGTTCGCCCTTGTCGAGTTGGTAGCTCACTGGCGCCGTGTACGTTTCTGCGATGCGCAGCCGCAGCGTCTGGCCGACTTTTATCGCGGCGAACGGAATTACCACGACCCGGGCTGTTGGCGGCACCGCTTCGCCCACGTTGATCTTTGATGCGATCAGTTGCGCGCCGCTCATTTCCAACGGCTTCAATTCTTCCCCCGTATCCAAAATGCTCGCCGAGGGCCGGCTCGCGACGCTGCCCTCGCGAACCACATTCGCGTAGCCGTTCACGCCGACTCGCGATTCGGTGTAATCGTGATACAGCTTGAACGCGTGCGTTTCGGGTTGCTGCAGGAAGTACACGATGTCCCGGTCCTGATGGGCACGCTCCGACAGCCGGTCTTGCTCCGTCTCTCCCTGAAATGGCGACTCCCAGCTCCGTTGCTGCGTCAAATCTCGCGGCAGTGCCGCGGTTCCAAGCTGTGCGTCCTTGGTGGCTCGAATCACCAACGCAGCTTCGCCGTTACCTGCGTGGAGAAAGCTGATCGCAATCCGTCCATCCTTTTCGGTCAGAATCTGCGATGGCACCGTCAAGCCAACCGCCTCATACCCGGCCGGGAGTACTACTTTGTTGCGCTTGACGCCGAGCGGCCGATTGAATACGAGCGTCCCGCCATCCAAGTAGTAGCTCTTCGCATCTTTGTAGGTCTTGACGATCAGCACGCGACCCTGGCCATGTTCCGGAACGGGTCGCGCCAGCGTGACCTTGATGTAATTGGTTTCCAAATCCGCGTCGGGCATCAACGCGTCAGTGCGCGCTCGTGCACCGCTCACCACCTCGAAGCGCAACGGTGTTCCGAGCATCGCGTCGTAGACGGCCTCATCGCTTGCGGAGCTGCCCTTGCGAATCGGGTTATAAAAGAACCTGGCCCCTGCAGTCGTCGCGGCCACCTCATAGGAAATCTTGAAACTGGCGGTCTCGGGCGCCAACAAATCATAGCGCGTGTATTCATCGGTTTCCGTCTGACTGACCGAGCTTGGAAAGTAGAGTCCGTCCTTCGATGCTTGCGACTCTTGCGCGCCGCCCTCGGCATAAATCGGAAGCGCCAAAAAAAATGCGAGTCCCAAGAAGCCCTGTTGTTTCATGCTGCTCCCCTCAATATCATCGGGCGAATCCAAGAATCTTATGCCGACCGAGCCGCGACGATAAGGAGTCCTGAAGCCCGTGATTCTCGGACCAATGTTGCGGCGCGAACCTGTTTGGAAACCTATGTTTCCTGCCTTTTCTGCGGTGGATACCCGCCTCTTACCCGACCGGCACGCGATTGGTTAGTGATTCACATTCCTGCGTACCGGGCTTGGTTGACTCAATGGGTGTTAAGTCCTATATTCAGGCAGGCGCGTTTGGTTTCATCACGGATGTTAATAACGAAAATAGTGTAGAAAATCATGTCGGCCAATTATTCCACCGCACGCAGCAGCATCTATCTAGGAGCGCGCAGATTTCGCCTGGTGGTGGACATTGATGATTTCATTTCCTCTCAAGTAACGGAACGTGCGGCTCCGCTCGTTCGTCTCGAAGGCCCAGACATCTCCCTGTCCGGGCGCCAAATCTTACTCAAGCTGTTCTGCTAACGATTGCGCTAGGCCGCGGCAGCGGCGCGCGCCCACGAATCGCCCAATCCAATTTGGCCGGCGCATTGCGTGGCCGTCGATTGAAACTGGATTCTTCGCTGGAAGGATCGAACAGCAGGAGCAGAAGTTATGCGATTATCGAATCAAGCCGTTCTGGCTTCCTCGAGACGTTATCTCGATCTCATCGGCGGAAAGTCGATGAGCGAACCCGAAATGCATGCGTTCATCAGCGAGACCGTGCAATCCTACGAGCAGCATGTCAATCGCGGCTTTATCACCTATCGTAAATCGGTGACCGAGGCGGGACAGTTTGCGGCGCTCGAGTGGACCGGGCATGGTTCGACCGTCACGGACTTGATGGGACGCGAATACATCGACTGCCTCGGTGGCTACGGAATTTTCAGCGCGGGCATCAATCATCCGCGCATCGTCAAGGCGGTGACCGACCAGATGAGTCGCATGGCGCTCAATAGTCAGGAGCTACTGGAGCCTTGGCGTGCGGCGCTCGCGAAATTGATTGCAGACATCACGCCGGGTGAGCTGGGATGCAGCTTCTTCATCAACAACGGTACCGATGCGGTGGAGGGTGCGATCAAACTGGCGCGCCTGCATACCGGCCGCAATACATTCTTATCCACGTTGGGCGGATTTCACGGAAAGTCGATGGGTTCGTTGTCGTTGATGGGCAAGGCCTCGTTCCGGGAACCGTTTCGGGGCGGTTTACAGGACGTGAGATTCGCGCCCTTCGGAGATGCCGGCGCGTTGGAGGCGGAGTTCGCGAAGGCGGAGGCCGTCGGCACGCCGATCGCGGCATTTATCGTGGAGCCGATTCAGGGCGAAGCCGGTGCCGTGGTGCCGCCGCCGGGATACCTCGCGCGAGCTCGGGAATTGTGCGACCAATATGGCGCCTTGCTGATCGCGGACGAAATCCAAACCGGCATGGGGCGAACCGGCCGTCTCTGGGGCGTTGATCACGCCGATGTGACGCCTGACATCATGTGCCTCGGCAAGGCCATTGGTGGCGGTGTGATGCCGCTGTCGGCGTTCGTCTCAACGCCCAAGATCTGGGAGGCGCTGATCCCGAACCCCGTCATTCATTCGACGACGTTCGGCGGCAACCCCATCGCATGCGCGGCAGGCATTGCGGCGATCACGGTGACGCTCGAAGAGGACCTTGCCGCTCAAGCGGCCGCCAAAGGCGAAATGCTGATGAAGGAACTCGCCACGCTGCGCGCGCGGTATCCCTCGATACTGTCGGCCGTTCGCGGCAGGGGGCTGCTCATCGGGCTGGAGTTTCCCTCGGACTCCATCGGCTATGATTGCGCCGCGGCCTTGTTTCGCCGCGGTGTTCTGGTCGCGGGAACCTATTCGAAGGCCCGCACGATTCGGCTGGAGCCCGCGCTCAACATCCCGACTCCGCGACTCCTCGAGGTGCTGTCACGGCTGGAGGATGCGATCAGGGAAATTCGAACCAAGAGGTTCGGATCCGACGGATCCATGGCACGTGAAGTACGCGTCGATCGGCCGCCGGCAGGCAAATATGCAGAGATCCCGTGTGCCGCAAAACAGTCCGATTTTCAATCGACGCTCGGTCGATAACGACGCTCAGCCGTAGTTTCTGGCGCGGTCGTTGGCGTTTGCGCGAGCGCGGCCTCGGAAGGGGACGACCTCGCGGCGCGCAGCTTCGCGATCTCGCAAGCACAAGCCGCACCGCGGGCACGCGTTCTCGTGTCAGCGCATGGCTTCGAACCGGAGGGACATCTGGCGATGTCGCTCGAGATCGCGTATGACGGCTGGCGGCCGGATCGGCAATTGACGCGCCGGCCTATCGATTCGCCGGTCGTGGGCGGCCAGAATGTTGATCCGAAGGAAAGATCATGCGCTCGAACAAAACAGTTTCAGTTGTCGGTCTTCTTCTCGCTGCACTCGCCGCGTTGACGCCGATATGCGTTGTCGCAGACGCTGATGATCCGCCGTCGCGAGCCGCGCGGCTTGCCTATGTCGAGGGATCCTTTTCCGTGCAACCGGCCGGCACCGACGATTGGATTGCAGCGCCCGTCAACCGACCGCTGACGACCGGCGATGCGCTGTGGTCGGATAGCGACGGCCGCGTCGAGCTGCAACTCGACGGGTCGCTACTGCGCCTGTCGGCGAATACCTCGCTGTCATTCTTGAACCTTGGTGACAATATCACCCAGGTCCAGTTGACGGGCGGCACTTTGTTGGTGCGCGTGCGGCGCCTCGACGACAGCGAGACCTATGAAATCGACACGCCGAATTTGGCATTCTCGATCCTGCGGCCCGGCCTCTACCGAATCACCGTCGATGAATCGGGAACCACGACCGCGATCTCGGTGCGCAGCGGCCAGGGTGAAGTCACCGGCGCCGGATACGCCTATCCCGTGTATCCCAATGAATACGACACATTTTCCGGCACCGACGAGTTGGCCGAGGACGCCGAGCCGCTAAGTTCGGACCAGGACGCATTCGACGCCTGGAGTGCATCACGGGATGCGCGTTGGCAGCGCTCCGTGTCTGCGCGCTACGTATCGTCCGACGTCGTCGGCTACGAGGACCTTGATGATCAAGGCGACTGGCGACCCTCGCCGAGCTACGGCTATGTCTGGTATCCGCGTGGCGTGGACGCCGGTTGGGCCCCGTACCACGATGGACATTGGGCCTATATCGCGCCCTGGGGCTACACCTGGGTCGACGACCAGCGCTGGGGCTACGCGCCGTTTCATTATGGGCGTTGGGTTCGGGAGGGGGGCGCTTGGGGCTGGATCCCCGCGCCGCCGCGCGTCGAAGGCGCGGTCTACGTGCGCCCCGTCTATGCGCCCGCGTTGGTCGCGTGGGTGGGCGTGGGCTCGGGCGTCGCGTGGTTTGCGCTTGGGCCACGTGAAGTCTTTGTCCCCTCCTATCCGGTCAGCCGCAATTACGTCAACAACATCAACGTCTCGAACACGACCGTCAACACGACCGTGATCACCAACGTCTACAACACGACGATCGTGAACAACCGGACCACGATCAATGTCGCGAACGTGAACTACGCCAATCGCAATGTACCGGGCGCGGTCGCGTCTGTATCGACGCAGGCCTTCACGACCGCGCAGCCGGTCTCGAAGAATTTCGTCAAGGTCGATGCACGCGCGCTCGCGAGCGCACCAGCTCAGGCGATGGCGCCCGCCGTGCTGCCGGCAAAACAAGCAGTGCTCGGATCCGGCCGTGAAGTCGCGGTCAAACCGCCGGCGGCTGTGCAGTCGCGCGCCGTAGTCGCAAGGAATGCGCCGCCTCCGCCGCCACCTGCATTCGAGAAGCGGCAAGAGGCGATCCGCAGCAACGCCGGCAAACCGCTTTCCATGGCGCAAGCCCGGCAGATTCAACCGGCCGTGCAGTCGCGGCCCGCCGCCGTGCACATTGCACCGCCGGCAAAGGCTGCAGTGAGGCAGGGCGGAGCACCGGTGGGGCCGATTCACCCGCAAAATGCCGAGCATCCGCCGACGGAGACGATGCCGCCGACCCGCACGCAGGTCGCGCGGCCCGCCGAAACTCCTCGTCCGCTGGAAGCGATGCACCCGCCGGCGGCCACCGTGCACCCGAACCAACTCCCGGCCGCGCCAAGACCGCCTTCGCCGGCAGACGCGAACTCGGCACTCGAACGGCAGCATCTGCAAGAGCAGCAACAGCTGCATGCGCAGCAAGAGCAGGAGCGCGGACGCGTTCAGCAGCAGCAGGAGCTCGAGCACGCACAATTGGCCAAGCAGCAGGCCGACGAGGCGAAGCAGCGAGAGCTCGAGGCTCAGCATCAGCAGCAAACCCAAGCGCTCGCGCAGAAGCACGCACAGGAACAGCAAGAGCTGCTGCAACGGCAGCGGGAACAACAGGAGCAAGCGAAGAGTCAGCCGTCGAAGAATCCGCCGCCAAAGAATCCGAAGCAGGAGCCTCAGCACTAGAGGCGCGACCGACGAACGGGTCGAGGTCCGCCGCCGGCGGTGTGAGAGCCGCTCGGCGTGGTTGCATGGCGGGCATTTCTGCGGACGCACGGGAGTGCGCCACAATAGAATTTCGTGATGTCGTGATCTGCGCATGTCCGTGACGCCCACGCCGCGAGGACGCACCGCGTGTTGGTAGCTCCCGGCTGGGGCAGCGACGAGAACGAGTTTCTCGACGGCGAGAAGTCTCGACGCTCCGCGAGCCGATACAAGAGTAGCCGGAAGTTCAGAGCGCGCCATGCGACAAGCGGCCATCCCCGCCGAGGCCGCGTGCGATATCTTCGCGCTATTCGACGACGCCACGTTCTGCGCTAATGGTGGCCGCTAGCCTCGCTCCTCAATTCGCTCTTCCCCCCACCCAGGCGCGGCCCGCTCGCTCTCACATCTAATGCTTGGACTTCAGAAACCACGAACTGATCATTAATCCCAACGGCAGGCGCGCGATCGCGCCGCTCAGCAAGGCGGAGCCAAACCTGCGACTGATCGATTGCCCCAACAACCAGCGAAAAGTCTTGCTGCGAGGAAATTGATCCGATCGGCCGGGGACTGCTTGCGTATTGTCGGGTAGCAAGAGCGCTCGGAGCTCCGCCCGCGTTTGCGCCAGGGTCTGCAGCGCGATCTGTGCACGCGTGACGTCACGATCCGGCATCTGGGGCGCCGCGCGCGTGAGCCAGCAAGTCATTGACCACCAGTCGGTCCTTTCCCCATTCCAACCCGGTTTGCGGGAAGACGCCGCGCCATCGGCGTTTGAGCGCTCGCAGTATCAGAAAGGCGATCGCCGAAATTAATATGAACGATCCGCATAGACCGGCGATAGTCCATAGGCGGCCCGGAGTGTCCCAGGTGACTGCAATGACCCAGACGCAAGCCATGGCGATCGAGAATACAACGGCGCCCGAGAAGACGACCCCTACCCAGAATCGGGTGGCGAATGCCTTCACGGCGGTGCCGATGTCATCCGCGATCAAATCGCCGTAGGCACCGCTGTGCCGCACGAGCAGCGCAGCGGCGGTGGCCACGGGATCCGACACTCGCATCGAGCGCTCTAGCGTCTGGCGACAAGAAAGCCGATGAGCAAGCCCGCTGCCGCGGCGATGCCCACGGCTTGCCATGGCTGTTCCCGCACATAGGTATCGCTCGCGACCGCGGCGTTCTTCGCGTGACGCTGGACCCGGTCGGTGCCGTCCGCCAGCGTCTGTTTCGCGCTCGCCAATCCGCGTTCGACCTTGGCCCGTACGCGGGCGATCTCGGGGTCGGCGACATGGGCGACACGGCTCAAAAGATCTTGGACGTCAGCCATGAGATTGCGCGCCTCTTGGCTGCCGGCATTCAGAATATCGTGGGCCGAGTCGCGGCTCCCGCTCGCGCGAACCTTGCCGTCGGTGCGCATTGACCCTTCGGCGTCATTGAATGTTGATTCCATTGCTGTCTACTCCATTGCGTTGAAGAAAAATGTCGTGCGCCCGCGTCGATCCACGAGATGACGACGATGCGATTGATGAACTTTGCAGCGCCGCAGCCGCGGCGTCGGTGCGCTGGCGCACGACGCGCCGCCGAAGCAGCGGCCTCGCGGGCCGCAGGTCGAGCGGTTTGCGGTGGCGCAGTGCCATCTATACTCTGCGCACGAGAAAAATGATTAATGCAATGACGAGTATCGTCCCGAGAATGCCGCCGCCGATGTACATAGTATTCTCCGTTGATGTCTAGATCGTCAGTGAAACATGGCGAGCGCGGACGGTCGGTGCGGCCGGACACGCAGGCAAGGCGCATCGATGCCGACATCGATTCGGGGTTGCCGGTCGGGTCCGGCGAATCCGCAGAGTAGACTCCGCCCCGCCACCCGTCAGAAGGGGTTCCGAGGGTCCGCGCCGCGTCAACTTGCGCCCGGTTGCTCGAGCTTGACGACATACCGACTAGTTGGTATGGTCGATACATGGGTTCCCAAGCCAACGAGCCGTTACGGTCGGGCGGTGCGCGCGGCAAGCTGCTCGATGCGGCCATCTCGATCATCCGCCGCAAGGGCTACGCCGCAACCTCGGTCGACGAGCTCTGCGCCACGGCGGGCGTGACGAAGGGTGCGTTCTTTCATCATTTTCCGAGCAAGGACTCGCTCGCGGTCGCCGCGGCGAATCAATGGTCGGAGATGAGCGTCGCGCTATTCGCCGCCGCGCCCTACCACCGATTCGACGACCCGCTGGACCGCCTGCTCGGCTACCTCGATTTTCGCAAGGCGATGTTGCGCGGCGAGGTGGCGGAGTTCTCGTGTCTCGCCGGCACGATGCTTCAGGAGACCTACGAGACCCACACCGACATTCGAGGCGCTTGCGACGCGACCATCGGCACTCATGCGGCCGGCCTGGAGTCCGACATTACCGCAGCGATGAAGCGCTATCGCGTCCGGGGGCCATGGACAGCCGAGAGCCTCGCGCTGCATACGCAGGCCGTACTGCAGGGTGCCTTCATCCTGGCGAAGGCCAAGGGAAACGGCAGGGTGGCCGAGGCGAGCATCGACCACCTACGCCGCTATGTTGAATTGTTGTTTCGTCGTCCGAGCAAGAGATCCAGCTAACGTGAGGGAGCAACCAAACATGGGAAAGACAACAATGTCGCGCCGCGCAGCCCTCGGGGCGGGCGCCTGCGCGCTGGTGGCAGGGGCGGGCATTGCGCAGACCGCGGGTGCGCACGCGCAGGCAGGACTCAGTCGCAGCAACGAAGAGACCATCCGCCAATGGTATGCGGCGTGGGAACAAAAGGATTGGCACCCGATCGACGTCCTGCTGGCGGACGACTTCACGTTCACGAGCGCAAACAATGACGACCACATCGATAAGGGCGCGTTCAAGACGCGATGCTGGCAGTCACAGATCAATTTTATCGATCACTTCGACCTCAAGCGCGTGTTCGGAAGCGGCAACGAGGCGTTCGTGATGTATGTGTGCCTGACCAAGAACGGCAAGTCGTTCCGCAACGTCGAGTATCTGCGGCTCAGAGACAAGCAGCTGGCGGCGATCGAGTGCTACTTCGGCGCGCAATCGAGCTTCCCATCCGCGGTGAGCGCCGGATAGAGGCAACTCGGTGTGACCGGTCCCGAGAACACACGTGAAGATATTGATCGTAGATGACCAGGCCCATGCGCGAGATCGCCTGATTCGGCTCTGTGAGCGCAGCGGCGACGTACAAGTGGTCGGTGAGGCCGCTTGCGGCACGGCGGCGATCGATGCGGCGGACGCGCTGAACCCGGACATCATGCTCCTCGATGTGGAATTGCCGGATATGTCCGGCTTCGAGCTCTTGCGAGCGGTGGGGGCGGACACCCGCCCACTGGGAATCATGGTGTCGAATTGCGCTGATCACGCGATGCGGGCGTTCGCAGAAGGCGCGATCGATTACTTTGTCATGCCGGTGACCGCAGAGCGCTTCGACCTGTCGCTCGCCCGCGCCCGTCATCGATTCAATTACGCCACCACCGAGAACGGCCGTTTGGCTTCGGATGTCGCGGGGCTCGATCGCACTGCGCCGGTTCCACCACGGTTTCTGGTGGGTGAGCGGCAGCGGCGGCTGTATCCGCTCGACCCGAAGTCGATCGACTACATCGAGGCGGACGGCAACTACGTGACCTTGCGCGCCGGCAAGTTGGAATACCTCAGCCGCGATTCGATCAAACGTCTATCGCTGCAGCTTGCAAAGCTCGGCTTTGTTCGCATCGCGCGCTCGCTGCTGGTCAATGCCGCCTCGGTGCTGTATGCCGAGGTGGCAGGCCATGGAACCTTTGCCTTGACTCTGACCTCCGGTGTCTGCCTGCATTCGAGCGCTGCCTACCGCGATTCGATCTTGCGCATCATCCCGCTGCCGGCCTTGTCGAAGCGCAACGGAAGCGCCGCGTCGTAGCGGCCTGCCCGCGGCAGGGCAGTCGCGCTGACCGCGTCTGGCGCATCACGACGCCATCATCATGGCGGCGGCCAGCACCGCCGACAATACGGCGGCGCATAGCATCGCGATTGCGATCACCAGCGCGCCAAATCCACCGACGTTGAAGAGTTGAATGCCGGCCTCGTGGTCGTGCGCCGATTCCAACCACTCGACACGGAGTGTCGGCACGGTCGTGAGACGGGCGGCGTCGGTAGATCGCAGGGTGCAAGAGTGGTGACCCATGGGTCGGTGCCTGCAGGAGTTGGCGGCCATTGATTCGAGTCGGGAGCGGCGATCGGCGGTTCTGTATCGGTGAGTACCGGGCCGGTCTCGCGCGGTTTGTCGCGATGGACATCGGCCGAGGCGCCGTGCCGCATGGACGGTGCCATAATTCCGAACAACAGCCTGTCCATGATGCTCGAGCGCCTACCCATGAATTCTCGGCAAACACAGAAATATTGGCGGCAGCCGACGACCGCCGGAAGGAGACCGTGAGAGCACGGGCCCCTCGAACCGACTCCCCGACGGAGAGGCTCTTGAGCGCGGCGGTCCTTGCTGCGGCAGTCCGGGACGCGCTGAGGAAGCTTGCGCCACGGGCGCAATGGCGGAACCCACTGACCTTCGGACTCTACGCGGGCTGCATCTGCATGGCGGCCATCGGGATCGTTTCGGCGTTCGGCGCGACTGACGGCACTCTTGGCGCGATATTGACACTCGAAGTCGCGGCGTGGCTTGGTTTGAGCGTACTGTTGACGAGCTTTGCTGAGGCGCTGGCCGGGCAGTGGGGCAGGGCGCGAGCGGCGAGGCTGCGATCGATCGGCGGAAGTGTCCAAGCGAAGCTCTTGGCAGGCACCGACCGGCGCGAATACCGCGTCGTCGACGCGGGGACGCTGCGACGCGGCGATGTGGTGCTGGTCGAGGCCAACGACATGATACCCGCCGACGGTACGGTGATCGACGGAGCCGCCTCGGTCAGCGAAGCCGCCGTAACCGGCGAATCGGCGCCCGTCCTGCGTGCAGCCGATCGGGAATTTTCATCCGTGCGCCGCGGCACCCATGTGCTGTCCGATTGGCTCGTGGTGCGCGTCAGAAGTCGCGAGGGATTCTTCGATCCGATCAGCACGATCTCGGCAGCCGCCGGGCGTCCGCCCGCGGCCCGCGACCTCGTGCGGTCGCTGCTCCTCTGCGCGATCACGATCGGATTCCTGCTCGGCGTCGCGCGACTCGCGCCTGCGAGCGCGGTGCGCCCCGGCGGTCTCGCGCTGCCGGTGCTCATCGCGCTGTTCGTCTGCTCGATTCCGATCGCGACCCGGTTATCCGCGTTCGCGATCGGGATCGCCGGTACGACTCGCCTGATGCGCGCCAACGTCATCGCGAGCGACGGCGGCGCCGTCGAAGCGGCGGCCGACATCGACCTGCTGGTGCTCGACAAGACCGGCACGATCACTCGCGGTGATCGGCATGCCGTCGCGTTCGAGACGGCCCCGGGGGTTTCCGCCCACGATCTCATGGAAACGGCCCAGCTCGCCTCGCTCGCCGATGAAACGCCGGAAGGCCGATCGATCGTCACTTTTGCACAGCAGATGCCGGATCTGCCCCGCCGGGATCTCGCGCACAGCGCGCGAACGTTCCATGAATTCTCGGCGCAGACGCGCATCAGCGGCATCGACCTCGAGGGGCGGATGCTGCGCAAGGGTGCGGCGGACGCGGTTCGCCGCTTCGTGGAGGAGTCGGGAGGGAGCTGGCCGCCGACGGTCGACGAGCTCGTCGACCGGATAGCTCGATCGGGCGCGACGCCACTCGTCGTCGCGGACGGCCCTAGGGTCCAGGGCGTCATCGAGTTGCGCGATATCGTCAAGGGCGGAATTCGCGAGCATTGCGAGGAGCTTCGGCGCATGGGCGTCAAAACACTGATGGTGACCGGCGATCATCGCCTTACCGCGGCGACGATCGCCGCCGAGGTCGGGGTCGACGATTTCCTCGCTGAGGCGACGCCGGAGGTGAAACGCGAGTTCATCCGGCGCTACCAGCGGGATGGTCATCGAGTCGCGATGTGCGGCGACGGAACCAACGACGCGCCGGCACTCGCGCAGGCCGACGTCGCGGTCGCGATGAATTCCGGGACGTCCTTGGCCAAGCAGGCCGGCAATTTGGTTGCTCTCGATTCGGATCCGACGAAATTCATCGCGATCATCGAGACCGGCAAGCAGATGCGCATGACTCGCCGATTGCTCACCGCCGTGGGCGCCGCCGCCGATCTTGCCAACTACCTCGCCGTG
This sequence comes from uncultured Gammaproteobacteria bacterium, assembly GCA_963782845.1. Taxonomy (GTDB): domain Bacteria; phylum Pseudomonadota; class Gammaproteobacteria; order Steroidobacterales; family Steroidobacteraceae; genus Bog-1198. The sequence goes on from CAWALM010000021.1 coordinate 60,155, forward strand.
GTATCAGTGGCCCTTGCCGCTGCATTTCCCGCGCTGGCGGCGCTGAACCTCCTGCGGCTCACGAGTCCCGGCTCCGCCTTGCTATCGGCGGTGATCTGCGACGCCTTGATCGTTGCGGCGATCTTTCTGCTCGCGTTCCGCGGAGTCAAGGAGTCGCCGAGGATGCTCACCCGCCTGCGCCGCCAACCCGTGTGGCTTTACGGCCTCGGCGGTCTGCTGTTGCCCTGGGCGGGAATCAAGCTCGTCGACTTCCTGCTCTCGATCTACGCCGCGAGCTTTCGATGATTGTCGACGCGGATTTGCGGCAGCCCCTCGCGGCCCATCTGAAAGCAGCAAGTTTCGATCAAAGCCGGCCAGAATTCCAACGATCCTTCGATGTCGCCGACGACATCATCCATGATCCGCACCAGGTTGTGCTGCAAGAAATCGGGCTCGAATTCGTAGAGCGTCTCGTGCCTATCGGCAGCGTTTGAGCGGCTGCGCCAGCCCGCGGCGGACGCCGCAGGCATCCAACGAGCGAGCCGAATATGGCACTATGTGCTGCATTTCGCTCGGGCGTCCCAAGGCTGCGTCGTGACCAACCGCTTGCTTCCGCTGCTCCGCACCGCCATGTACGCGCTGCGCGGCGGTTTCCTGGTGCGGCCGCTCGTGATTTCGATCACGCTCGGGGTTCTCGGCGCCGTGATCTCGTCGCTCGAAGAGATCTACCCGGTGCTTAGCAGCTGGGTTCCCTCCGTGCTATTCCCGTCGCGGGCGGATCCCCAGGTCGACCAGGTCATCCTGGCAACGATCGCCGAGGCGATCATGACCGTGGTATCGATCGTATTCGCGATCCTGCTGATGACGCTGACCCTCGCATCGATGCAGTTCTCGCCACGGATCCTGTTGAGCTTCGTGAAGGATCGCGTGACCCAGTGGACGCTCGGCATCTTCCTCGGCACCTTCACGTATTGTATGGCCGCATTGCCCGCGGCACGCTCGCTTCCGCATCCGTTTGCGCCGGTCGCCGCGGTCACATGCGCCATGGCACTCGCGGTGATGTGCGTCGTGTGGCTGGTCTTCTTCATCTACCACATCTCGCAGGCAATCAGCGTCAATCACATCGTCGATCGTATCGCGCGCGAAACCGAGGGAGTGATCGACGATGTCATGCCGGATGTGCGCCGATATGCCCACGAACCCGGCGTGCCGTTCGACGACAACAAGCGGGAAATGCGGGTCGAAAGCGCGGTATCCGGCTACATCCGCTATGTCGACACCCGGCGGCTGCTGCACCTGGCGCGTGATTTCAAGTTGCGGGTGCGCCTGCTGCGCCGGGTCGGACATTTCGTGCCGGCGGGCGTCGCGCTCTTCTGCGCCGCTCCCGCGGAACGTCTCGATCCGGAGCGCGTCAGGGAGTTGCGTGGGGCGTTCGATATCGGCCCGACGCGCACCATGCAGCAGGACGTCGAGTTCGGAGTCATACAAATCGTCGACATCGCGCTCAAGGCCATGTCCTCCGCGGTCAACGATCCGAGCACGGCAATCACCTGTGTCGATGAGCTCTGCCGGATCTTGATCCGGTTCATCAACCGCAACGTGCCGGTCAGCCTGCTCTGCGATCCACCGCACGTCGTGCGAGTCGTCGTTCCATGGATCGACGCCGAGAACCTGCTCGATACGGCGTTTGAGCAAATCCGTCATTATTCGATGTCCGATATCGCGGTCAGCCTGCGGCTGATGCGCGCCCTCGACGATATTGCATCGACTTGTGCCGAGCCGCGCATCGTCGAGTCGCTGGTTGAGCGCGGCAGGCGCGTCGTTTCCGGCTGCGCCGAGCGGCTCGGCATGGCCGCAATTGAAAAATTGCGGCAGCGAATGAGCGCGCTGGAAGCGCGCATGGATGAGGCCAAAGCGGCCGCCCGCCCCTGAGGCCGACCAAGTCTTCCATTGGCGGGAAGGTCGCCACCAATCCCGCGCGCGCGGATCGATTCGACGTGCTCACGCCGTCTCGAATGAATCTCTACAGCTTTTTTACAAAGGTCGCACGCCTCATGGGCGCCGGCAGTTCCGTGCGACGGGACGGCGACTCGCAGAAGCGGCTGCGAGCGCACCGCCGGCCGGCTTGGAGTTGGTAACGATGCGTGTGCTTCTGGCCGTGATTCTCGCGGTCGCGCAGTCCGTGGCGAGTGCGGCGATGACGATCGGGCCGCCGTGGGCCGGACCCGTCGCTGCTAAGGTTGACGTACTCGGCCGCACGCTCGCGGCATGGGCCGCCGCCTGGTGCAGCCGAGGCCTCGCGGCGGTGACGGTCGCGGCGGTCGTCCTTGCATCGCGTCGCGCAGACGATGCGATGCAATTTGATTGCCCGTTAGCGTTTCCAGCTCGGGGAGTTCGGCGCATCCGCGCGGAACGGAATTGCAGGTAATCCCTCTCTATTGTAGAGATTCCCGTCCGGCATATTACGCCAATCATATCGTACGCTGACGGGCCGGCGAATCGCTGCGCTCGACGCGAGTAGGCTGTCGCCGCCTTTGATCGAGAGACTTGATCCGACGTTGGAGAAGCCGATTCGAATCTGAGCCCCTTCGATTGTCATCGATTGATACGCGGGTCCGTAGGCGACCAGGTCTTCACCGTAGACGACCTTGGCGGCTGCCAAGGCCAAGCGCCACGTTTTGTTTGTTGCCGGGATGATCGTGTGCTTGACGGCCAAGATCGGCCCAGCCCCACAGCACGACTCGCGCGTCTCGTTGCAGCACCATGTGATCGCCGATGAGCCCAAGCGATACGGCGATCAATCTCGTGAGGCCCCTCCAGAATGCGGCCGTTCGATGCCGAAGGCCCGCACGGCACTCTCGATGCGGATTGCGCACAGGCCCTTTAGTGTCCCATTTCCAGATCCAGTGCGCCGGCGATGCGCTTCGCGATCGCGTACGCCTCTCCGTGCGGCCGATCGGAATAGGTTTGCGTGCCATGATTCCACGCATCGCCGAGAGCGAACCAGTCGATCGCGTCGCCATGGGCTGCTGTGCGCAGTTCGGCATCGAGCGATTCGAAATAAGCCTGCCATCGCACGCGGTAGTAATCGCGCGTCAGGCCGGCCCAATCCTTGTTGCCGTAATCATGCAGGTCGGCTCCCTCGCTGGCTTTTCGGTCGCCCCAGGTCGTCAGGATGGAACGCGCATCGAGCTTGAGCACCGCGTCCTCCGACGGGCTCGATGCCCAGTCCGCGACGTGCGCAAGCCAGCCGCCGACCAGAAAGAAGCGGTTGGCGGCGAGCAGCTGATCCTGCAAGTCCATCCATTGCAGCCAACGGCGCGTCAGCGTCTCGAAGCGTCGCCTATCCTTGGCTTCATACGCCGCGTTGATCTGTGGCAGCAGCAGGCGGCTCTCGTTGGCCAAGGTCTGGCGCGCGACATCCACCAAATCGTACTGATACGTCTCGCTCGCGCGCAGCGCCGGTGCGACTTGCAACAATTGAGGCAGCACGTGCTTGAAGGCTTCCGCGTCGTAGCGCAAGGCCTGCGGCGACCAGTGCGATGCGCTCGGCACGGTCAGCCCGGGTTGCGCATCGAACAGCGATTCCTGCGCGGCGTCGCGTTCGCTGTTGAAATTGACCGCATCTACGCGGATATCGTAGGCAGTCTTCAACAGCAGATTCCAAGCCGCGAGCGCGTGCGCATCGGCGCCGCCATACCGGCGCTGCACGTAGTCGGCCGTCCACTGCGCCAGATCGACCGGCTCGCCGCGCCAGGCCATCTCCGTAAAGAGATCGAACGCGACCGGATTGGTGTCCAAGCCCTCGGTGAAGACCGCCGTGCCAGCCATGTTGGCGTTGCTGCGGCCCAGGCGCTGCAGGCGCTCGGTGATATTGCCGAGGTTCGCGCCCAAGGTCGTGCGGCCGCCGAATTCCCAGATGCCGCCGAACAAGAAGGGCGCGCCTTGAAAATCGCTGCTGCGATCATCGCGCGGCACGCGATCATGATCGATGTCGATGATGAGCAGGTGCTGCCGGTCGACGCCGGCGAGCAGGTCTGGCCGTGGATTTCCCTGCCACGCGAGCATCATCCAACTCGCCCCGGGGTGCGCCGCCCACAGCGCCTGCTGCACCTCGCGCGCGGCTTCGGGCACCGGGACGTCGCCGGAGGCGCCGCCTTCCTGGAAAACCTCCATGTCATAGAGGCTGCTGTCGCCGAATAACTCGCGCTGGCGGCGGTAGAAGCCGGCGGCGAGCTTTGCAAACAGCGGGTCGCGCGGATCGAGCCAGCCCGGCCGGGTGAAGCCCGCCCACTCGCCCTGCGGGATCACGTGGGCGCGCGGAAATTTGGCTTGAAAATCGGCCGGCACGATGCCGTAGAAGCCGGGCAGCACCGGCGTGATGCCGAGCTCGCGCAGGCGCGCGACGATGCGCTGCGCCGATGCGGCGCGCTTGCGCAAGAGGGCGCCGCTGATCGGTCCGTTGAAGCAGCACAAATTCCCCATGAGCTGCCAATTCTGATGCGCAGGTTGGGTGATCCAGCCGCGGATCTCGTCGTCGGAAAAGCCGACGTCCCGGAAGGTGCGATACAGCACGCTATCCATGCCGCGCTCGACGATCATTGCGTTGATGCCGGACAACGCCAGCACGTCGATCTCGCGTTCCCAGCGCGCCCAGTGCCAATAGGGCGCGGTGTAGCCGTCGGCGTTTTGATTCAGCGCATAGCGAAAGGCGTACCGCGTTTCCTTCTCGACGGTCGCGGCCGGCAGCGGCCAGCTGCGTGCGCGCCCGAGTCGAATGCCATTGGTGGAAATCTGGACGTGCGCGATGTACTTGAGGTACCAGTTCACGCCGAACAGCACCGCGCTCGGCGTGCTGCCCTCGACGCTAATACGGCCATGGGCGCGTGAAATCCGAAACCGCTCATGGCCGTCGAGGCTGTCGATCCTGCCCAACTCGAACTGAGAGGCTCGCCCGCCCAACAGGCGTGAAATCACTTGCCGCTCGGGCTCGAGGTCGAAGCGGGCCGGCTCCGCGGCCGAGGCCCCCGCCGGCGCCCCGAATAGCGCCGTGCATAGTGCCGTGCCCACGAGCAAGGACAGGGCGATGGAACGGGGGGTCGCGCCCTGCGGGCTCCGCGAGCCGCCGACTGCAGGGGCGGCGGGCCCGGGCCGTCCGCTGCGGTTCACGGCGTGCGCCCCGGTTCGACAGTCCTGTAGTCGTGTCTCGTGCATGGCGGCACATTGTGCCTTCGAAGGGCACACTTTATCTTCTGTGGCGCCCAGGCGCGCGTTTTGCGATTTCCAGACATTTCGAACCCCATGTGCATGCATTTGACGGGTTTGGCCGTCCTAGATCAAATGGCGACCATGTCTTGGGCCGACAATGACGAGATCGAACAGTTGTTGGTTCGCTGCGCAGCCCAGGATCCGGCTGCCCTGGAGCAGTTGTGCGATCAGGTCGCGGGTGCCTTGCTGGCCGTCGTCTCGCGCAGGTGTGCTTGGTCGAGCGCGCTGTCGGCTCGCGTCATTGCCGGCGGCTGCATCCGAACGACGCCTCGCTCCGTATATCCCTGGGCGAAACCCATTAATCGTGTTAGAACCCAGAAGACACACGCATGTTCAGGCTATTGACAGCTTCCCAGGTCGCGCTGCTGATCGTAGCGGGCGCGCTAACGGCGGCCGCGCGCTGAAACGGCCTCGCTTTACAGCAATTTGGGCGGCAAGAAGGCGATCAGCAAGTTCCGTGTCGAGAAATAGGCGCTCAGCTCGGAGATGGATGCTCGCGAGCGCACTGCTCGGCGGGGCCGGGTCGACTCCAGTCCTCGCCCAGCAGGTCGCGGGCCTCGACGCGATCGTCGTGGTCGCCGAGCGCTTGCAACTGCTCGGATCCGCCGCGACGGCCAGCGAAGGAGTCGTCGCGGACCAGGAACTGCAGCTTGCACCCGACTATCGCCCGGGCCAGCTGCTGGAGACGGTGCCCGGGCTGATCGTTACGCAGCACAGCGGTGAAGGCAAGGCGAATCAGTTCCTACTGCGCGGCTATAATCTCGATCACGGTACCGACCTCGACACCACGGTCGACGGCATGCCCGTCAATGAACCAACGCATGCCCACGGGCAGGGCTACACCGATCTCAATTTCCTGATTCCGGAGCTTGCGGACGAGATCACCTATACGAAGGGACCTTACTTCGCGAATGTCGGCGACTTCGGCGCCGTGGGTTCGGTGCGCGTCGGCTATCGCGACACCATCCCGGACCAAGTCGCGCTAACTGCGGGAACATTGGGATACCAACGAGTATTTGGCGCAGGTTCCGAGGCGCTCGGTGACGGGCGCTTGTTGGCCGCGGCCGAGTTGCAGCACTACGACGGACCGTTCGCGATACCGGATGATGCGCGCAAGGAGAATCTGGTGCTGCGCTATAGCGAGGGCGACGCGCACAACGGCTATTCAGTGGCCGGCATGTACTATCACCAGCTGTGGACGAGTACGACCGACATTCCACTGCGCGCGATCAACGAGGGGCAGGTGACTGATCGGTTCGGAACTCTCGATCCATCCGACGGCGGCCGTGCGCAGCGCGCGAGCCTCGGGGCCAATTTCCGGGCGACGATCGGCTCGGGACAGCTGCAGGCGAGCGCATTCTTCATCTACAACGAGCTCCATCTCTTCAATGATTTCACGCATTACCTGGTCGATCCCGTGCATGGAGACCAAGAGGAGCAGTTCGAGAATCGCCGCGCCACCGGCGGCGCGGCGAGCTATACGCTCGCAGTCCCGCTGGGATCGGTTCGCAACGAGGTTATCCTGGGGGCGCTGACGCGCTACGACGACCTCGACGTCGGCCGGTTCGGGAGTGAGGGCCAGAATCCGCTGCCGCCGCAGACCGACCTCCCGACCTATAGCAATGACGATCAGGTGTACCTGTATTCGGGCGCGATTTACCTGCAGGCAGACACCCGCTGGACACCGTCACTTCGCACGGTGCTCGGCGTTCGCGATGATTATCAGCACGGTACCGACATCGACCAATTGGCCGCACTGCACCAGTTGGCGGGCTATACCAATGGCGGCACCGCCGCCCAGTCGCTGGTGCAGCCCAAGGGTAGTCTCATTTACACCGCGAGCGACTCGCTCGAGTTGTATCTCGCCGCCGGGCGAGGTTTCCACAGCGCCGACCTGCGCGGCGTCAACCAGGACAAGAGTGTCGACCTGGGTCTGCCCCGCACGCCGCTGCTCGCGCGCGAGGAGGGACAGGAAGCGGGCCTGCGCGCCGCCGTCGACCGGCGACTCGCGTTCACGCTGGCGGTCTACAACCTCTGGCAGCAAGCCGAGACGATCATTGATCCGGATGTCGGGCAGGACTCGGCCGGACCGCCGAGCCGTCGCTACGGCTACGAGATCAATGTGACTTACCAGGTCAGCGCGTCGCTCGAGTTCTACGCCGGCTACTCGGGTGATCACACGCGTTTCACGCGTCCCTTCGATGACGGCACCGGTCATCTTGGCGGATTCATCACCGATGCCCCCGTGGCGACCGGCTCGCTTGCGCTGTACCTGAGCAAGCGCGGCCCGTGGAGCGGCGGTCTGAATTACCGCTATCTCGGCAACTACCCGCTGTCATCGGGACCCTGCGTGAATGCGGCCGCGGTCCACGACTTTCCGGGCGTCGCGACCTCGTGCGCGAATGCGCCGACGGCGCCGGGCCAGGTCAACGCCCGGGGTTTCGGGGAACTGAACCTCGACGTTCACTATGCATTGTCGTCGCGTTGGAGCGCCACGCTCGGACTTTACAACCTGCTCAACAGCCATGCGTCGGCCGCCGAGTTCTGGTATGTGGATCGGCTGCGGACGGAAATCGGCGCTTTTCCGGACGGACGCGCCGACGTGCACGAGCATCCGCTCGAGCCGCTCATGGCGCGACTCACGATCGCACGGCGGTTCGGCGATCGGGTGGACTGACGACTACCGATCGCGTCACGCAAATAGCATGCGGAAAGGTCTATTCTTTCCATCCGCCATGCACAGCAAAGCATCCGAGCTCATGCCGGCGGCGACCGGCGTCACGCTGTCCGAATTGATCGGCTCGCTGAGCTATGCGCTCGACATTACCGAAGGTCAGCCGGCCGGCCATTGCGTGCGCTGTTGCTGGATCGGCATGCACATCGGCCGCGAGATCGGCCTGCCCGAACATCAGTTGTGGAACTTGTATTACACCTTGCTGCTGAAGGATCTGGGTTGCAGCAGCAATGCGGCGCGGATTTGCGAGCTATATCTGACCGATGACTTGAATTTCAAACACGATTTCAAATTCGTCGGCGAGAGTTTGCCGCAGGTCCTGCAGTTCGTGTTTACGCATACCGGTTTGAAGGCGGGCCTGGCCGAGCGGTTTCGGACCGTGTTCACGATTTTGCGCGACGGCGGCCGGATTGCCCATGAGCTGATCGCGACGCGCTGCCAGCGCGGTGCGGACATCGCGCGACTGCTGCGATTCTCCGAAGAAGTGGCCGGCGGAATTTATAGCCTGGATGAGCATTTCAACGGGCAAGGCAAGCCGGATGCTCTGGTAGGGGAGGCGATTCCGATGCTTGCGCGGATCGCCCTGCTGTCCCAGGTCATCGATGTATTCAACAAGGCGAATGGCCGCGAAGCCGCGCTGCAGGAAATCCGCTCCCGTTCCGGTCAATGGTTCGATCCGCAGCTGATCAAGACGTTTGAGAAGGTCGCCGAACGGCCGGAGTTCTGGGACCGCTTGAACGCGGCCGATATCGCGGAATCGGTGCAGGCGCTGGAACCCGCCGATTTCGAGGTGCCGGTGGATGATGATTACTTGGACGACATTGCGGCGGCTTTCGGCCGGGTGGTCGACTCCAAGAGCCCTTACACGAGCGGTCACAGTACCCGTGTCGCCTTATATACCGATATGGTTGCCGAACAGATGGGATTGTCGTTCGAGCGGCGGCGCTGGTTGAAACGCGCGGCGCTGCTGCATGATGTCGGCAAACTCGGAGTCAGCAACAGCGTGCTGGACAAGCCCGGCAAGCTCGACGCGGACGAATGGGATCAGGTGAAACTGCATGCCACCTACACCGAGGTGATCCTGGCGCGCATCGGCGCCTTTGCCGAATTGGCCAAAGTGGCCGGCGCGCATCACGAAAAGCTCGACGGCACGGGTTATCCGCACGGATTGAAGAGCAGTGAGATCTGTCTCGAAACCCGCATCATCACCACGGCCGATATCTTCGATGCGATCACCGCCACTCGGCCGTATCGCGGCCCGATTCCGGTGCCACGCACGCTCGAGATGATGGCGGACAATCTCGGCACCGCGATCGACGCGGATTGCTTTGCGGCACTGAAGGCGTCGATTGCGCGCCTCGATGCAGCTGCTCTTTCGCCCTAGTCGTCGGCGCCGACCTCGCAGGGGCGCGAAGTCACGGCTTGTACCCGAACAGCGACCCGCAGTTGCTTCAGGCGCGGCGCGGACGAGGGTTCGCTCGCGTGTCGAGCGATCGGGTTCCAGAAGCCGCTTACCCCCGAATTTCCGAACCCCTGCCCAATGAAATCGAAATACCCAAACTCGGCGGCGGCAGCGATACTGTCGAGATCGAATCTCAGCCGCTTCGGCTGCATTCCCTGGCCCATTGAAAGGTGCAAAACATGTCGCTTGAAGAAGTCGAGACGCTCATCGTTGGCGGGGGTCAGGCAGGCTTGGCGATCAGCGGGCATTTGAGCAAACACGGGGCGCCTCATCTGATTGTCGAGCGGCGGCGGATTGCGGAGCGTTGGCGCTCGGAACGATGGGATTCTCTGGTCGCCAACGGTCCCGCTTGGCATGACCGATTCGCCGGCGTGGCATTTTCCGGCATAGACCCCGACAGTTTTGCGACCAAGAACCAGATCGTCGACTACTTCGTCGCTTATGCGCGGCAGATCGCGGCCCCCATTCGCTGTGGCGTCGAGGTAACGGCGCTGCACTCGAAGGCCGATGGTTCCGGATTCCATGCACAGACGTCCGAGGGCGCGATCGAGGCCAGCAATGTCGTCGTTGCGACCGGACCTTTTCAACGGGCGGTCATCCCCGCCGTGGTACCTGCCGACTCCACGATCCTGCAGATCCATTCGGCCGCCTATCGCAATCCCGGCGAGTTGCGCGACGGAGCGGTGCTCGTAATCGGGGCCGGCTCGTCGGGGGTTCAGATCGCCGACGAACTCGTACGCTCGGGAAAGCGCGTCTATCTGTCGGTCGGCCCGCACAATCGGCCGCCTCGACGCTATCGCGGGCGGGACTTCGTGTGGTGGCTGGGCGTACTCGGTGAGTGGGACGCCAAGGCCGTCACTCCCGGTACCGAGCATGTCACGATTGCCGTGAGCGGCGCGCATGGCGGACACACGGTCGACTTCCGGGATCTCGCGGCACGCGGCATCACCTTGTTGGGCAGCGCCGGAACCTATGGAAATGGCGTCTTGCAGTTCAAGGCGGATCTCGGAAAGAACATCTCCCGAGGCGATGCCAATTACCTCTCGGTGTTGGACGCGGCCGACGCCTATGTCGCTGCGCAGGGCCTCGACTTGCCCGAGGAGCCAGCGGCCCGCAAGATTGCGCCCGACCCGCAGTGCGTGACCGATCCGCTGTACGAGCTGAACCTCGCAGCCGCCGGTATCACCACGATCATCTGGTCGACGGGGTACGCGATGGATTTCGGCTGGCTCAAGGCCGGCGCTTTCGATGCCAAGGGCCACCCGGTGCATCAACGCGGTGTCTCGGCCGTGCCGGGGCTCTACTTTCTGGGCTTGTCGTGGCTCTCGCGACGGGCTTCGCCGTTCATCTGGGGCGTCTGGCACGACGCCGAGTATCTCGCGAGCCATATCGCTGCACGGAACGCGGGCGGCTAACCGCCCTCGTCATCCGCTCGCCGCATTCAACTGTTCGATGGCCGCCCGGTCCAATTGCAATTGCGTGGCGGCGACCAATTCACCGAGTTGAGCGACCGTCGTTGCACTCGCGATCGGCGCGGTGATGCCCGGCCGCGCGATTTGCCATGCGAGCGCCACGCTGGCAGCCGACGCCTTGCAGCGCCTCGCGACCTCGTCGAGCGCGGCCAGGATCTTCGAGCCCCGCTCATTGAGATATTTCTCGACGATACCTCGGCCCCGCACGCTCTTCGAGGCGTCCGCGGCCGTGCGGTATTTGCCGCTGAGAAACCCGGAGGCGAGCGCGTAGTAGGATACGACGCCGATCTGCTGCTGCAGGCAGAGCGGTTCGAGCGCCGACTCGTAGTCCGAACGGGTATACAGGTTGTACTGCGTCTGCAGCACTTCATAGCGGGGCAGGCCGGTCTTGCGGCTGGTCTCGAGCGCTTCGGCCAGGCGTGCTGCCGAGTAGTTCGAAGCGCCGATGGCGCGCACCTTGCCCTGGGTGATGAGCTGCTGATAGGCGCCGAGGGTCTCCTCCAGCGGCACGCCGGCATCGTCGCAATGTGAAAAATAAAGATCGATGTAATCGGTCTGCAACCGGGTCAGCGATTCCTCGACCGAGCGCATGATGTGGGCGGCCGAGAGGCCCTTGCGGTCGGCAGCCATCTCCATGCCGACCTTGGTCGCGATCACGAGGTCCGCTCGCTTCGCGCCGCGCTTCAACCAGTTGCCGATGACCGTTTCCGACTCGCCCCCGCGATGTCCGGCCGCCCACCGCGAATAGACGTCGGCCGTATCGATGAAATTCAGTCCCGCACCGACCGCGGCATCCAACACGGCAAACGACGCGGCCTCGGTCGCGGTCCATCCAAACACATTGCCGCCGAGGCAGAGCGGGGCAACCCGCAGATGGGAGCGGCCTAAGGTGCGCAGCTGCATGGACATCTCCGAATGTGGGGACGGCAAATTATAGCGGGGACGCTCAGCGAGTGCCGTTCTCCCCATCGGCGGCGGTCGGGCGCGGCAGGGTCGGTACCGATGTCGGGCGGCGCGGATCCGGCACGATCTCGGCGCGAAACGGTGCGGCAATCGGCCGGTTGAAGTGGATTCCGAGACCCATGGACAGGGCATAGAAGATCGCGATGTGAATGGCGACGACGACGATGACCGTGGTCCAGTGACGCGGCGCGAGGCCCGCATCAGCGTCGAGGTCGGAGAGCGGGAGTTTTTCGCCCAACACGGGACTCGCGACCGCAGCTGCTGGGACACAGTGCTCCCGCGCGATCACTCGGCCGGCCCACCAGCACCCGAGCGCGAAACGCAGCTGCAACAGCGGCGAGCCGCGTGCCGCAAGGTCCGCGAGCCATTCCTCTTCGAGCCGTTCCGACAGCGCGCCCGGTGCGCTGCGCGCAGCAGACCGAATCAAGCGGCGGATGAAGGCCTGCGCTGCGGTGGAGATGTTGTTGGAGGAGCGGGTCCCGGGAGGCTCCGGGTCAGGGTCGTGCCGATTCATGCGAGGACACTCCTGTTGAAGCTCGCGAATACTTCACTCGCGCGTTTGAGGCCGGCCGAGGTCAGGCGATACAGCCGACGACGCGGCCGGCCCGCGCTCGAGGGATCGACGGATTCCCAGCGGCTCGTGAACCAACCGGCCGCTTCGAGGCGCAGCAGGATGGGATATAAAGTGCCGGAGGCGATGCCGCTGCCTTGGTGGATGTCAGCACCGGAGAGCTGGGACATCGGGTTTTCGAGGAACGCTTCCAGAACCTTGAGAGTCTGCAAAGACATGCGAACGTTGCGATCTTCTTTACCCATGGTTGTAAGTCTACATAGGGTATGCTAGAAAAGCAATGCCGGTGTGTCCCGGAGTTTAGGAGCGCAGCATGACAATCGCAGTGGCGCCGGGCGACAGCGAAATCGCATCTTGCGCCGAGATCAACATGACTCCGCTCATCGACATCATGTTGGTGCTCCTCATCATTTTCATCATCACGATTCCGGTGATGACCCATGCGGTGAAAATCGAAAATCCCCAAGCGTCGCCGGATCCGCCGCAGACGCCGCCGGCGGTGATCGACTTGCGGATCGACTTCGACGGCACGCTGTTCTGGAGCATGACCGCGGTGGATCGCGCGACGCTGCAGGGGTTTATCGGTGCGGAAGCATCGAAATCACCCCAGCCGGAAGTTCACATCACGGTCGATCGATTCGCCAGGTACGAAATCGTCGCGCAGACCCTCGCGGACTTGCAGCATCGAGGGCTCCAAAAAATCGGATTCGTGAACAACGAGTATTTCTAGACCGCTCGCTCACTGCTCGGTTGTTGCATCGCACGATCGCATAGGCGTCCACTCGGTGAATAGCGCTTTGTGTCGGCAGGGATTGCCGCGCAGTGCTGGTGCGGTGTAGCTTCTGCTTTTGGTCCGACTACCGAGGGGGTTCAACATGCGTAATTCGATAGGCATCGTGGCGGCCGCTCTGCTTCTTGGCCTTACCGCAAGCATGGCACATGCCGCGGAAACCAAGGCGGTACGGACCATGGCAGGCATCCTGATCAGCTTGCATCATTATCCGAGCGACGCCGACAAACAGGCGCTGACGCAGATCACCCAGGATAAATCTTCGACCGCCGACGAGCGCACCGTCGCCCAGGCCTTGATCGACGTTCAGCACACGGTGGCGGCTGCCGACAAGCCGAAGCTCGAGGCCATCGTGGGCAACGACAAGGCGGCCGGTTCGGTGAAGACGCTTGCGGGTGTCATTCTCAATCTGCATCACATGCCGTCAGACGCTGACAAGGCGAAGTTGCAGCCTCTGACTCAATAAGCGGCCTCAGTTGCCGCCCGAGGCGTAGGCGGCGGCCGCGTCGGCTAACCCGTGGCCCGAGGCAGGATCCCACGGGCTGCCGCTCAGCGGCACGGCCGTTCCGCGTAGGGACTTCAACACCTGAGCGCGGTTGAACCCCGCGCTCTCCAATAGCGCGGCTGCGCCGGCGATCGACGGCACCGCGGCCGACGTGCCGCAGAATTGCTGGTTGGTGATCGCGCCGTTCTGAAAGAACGGCGTGGTCACGCAATCCGGTGCGACCAAGTCGGGCTTCATGACCAGCAGCGGCGTGGCCAATCGCGTGTAGTCGTAACCGTCCGGCGACGCGGCGTCCGGCACCGACGAAAAATCGATGCGAAACGGACCGTGATTCGACCAGGCCTCGACGACCTGCGGCGTACCAGAAAACGTCGCGCCCACCACCAGTGCGTCGTCAAAGTCGCCGATCGTGCCGCCGGCCGATCCGGAAGTGGAATAGGTCATCGCCTGGCATTCGATGTTGCACGTGCGACTACCCTCCATCACTTGCACCCGAAGGCCGTCGGTGGCTCCGGCGTCGAGCGAGACCATCAAATTCACGGTCTGCGCGCTCGCGGAGGAGTTGGTGTAGCCGATCTCCAGTGTCGGATTCGTCTGGCCACTGACCTGGGCAAGCACCTGAGAGTTGGCATCGAGCAGGTAGGCGCTCATCGCGCGATTGCTCGCGCCGTGCGGAGGATCGTTCCAATTGAGGATCAGCACCAGACGTTGTCCCGCCGGGATCGTCACCGCATTGTATGGATTGCTCGCCGCTCCGCTCGCCGCGCCAAAGTCGAGGACCGATTCTGCGGTTCCGCCGACGTCGGCCGCGACCGGGACGAAAGCGCCCTGCCAATAGCCGCCGTTCTGCTCGTTGCCCGACAAGTGAACGAAAACAAACCGGTCGTTGGCCGATTCGAGGTTCATCACCAGGTCGGCGGTGGGATCCGGATAGAATTGCCCCGAATAGAGCAAATCATCGACGACGATGTCGGCATGAAAATTGTTCGCCAGGTCGCTGATGCAGCCGTCGAAATCGAGATCGTCGCCGTCACAAAATCCGAGCACCGCGTCCGGCGCGTGTTGGTGGACGAGCTCCAGCAGCCAACTGCCCTCATCGAGGCTGCCCGCGGTGTTTTGACTCACATAGACGGTTGTCGGCAACAGGCCGGCGGCTTGATACGCAGCAAGGTGGACGACGCCGGTGCTGATCACGCCGACTCGGACCCCATTGCCGCGAAATCCCATCGAGCGGAGCTGGTCCAAATGCAAAATCGAATCGGCTTCGCTGGTGATGGGACTGGGGGTGATCCCGCCGCTCGGCGTGCTGCCGCCGCAGGCGGCCAAGAGCAGCGCGAGGCAAGACATCGTACCCGCCGCTCTCAAAAATGGTTTCATCGGACTCCGCAACGGTGAACATTGGAATCAGAGCGCGCTAGTCATTGCAAGTGATCGTGGATCCCCTCGAGCGGAATTCTTCCGTTTGGTAAGCAACCGTCGAGGATATTCGGATCCACGTTTTACTCCGTCACGCCCCTGATTTCTACGCCGGCTTGTGTAACCGCCCCCGTGAAAGGCGAATGCCCGCCAGACCCGTTGCGGTGATCCCGCACGGCGCTCAGGCCGCTACCATCCGCCTGGCGACCTGAGATGCATGCGCCTTCGAGCCAAAACCGCAATGCCGACGGATAAGTCATGCACAATGGGCACGATGCGCGGCGATGTTCGGTTTCTGAGAAACTGCGGACGGAACTCGTTGATGTCGACTCTGTCGGTGAACTCTTCGATCGGCGCGGAAATCGCGGCGCTCGTGGCGTTGCCGGATGATGCCTTGCTCGACCGCATGCAACGCGCAGCGTTCGCGTATATCAGCGATTATTGCAATCCCGAAAACGGACTCGTCGCCGATACCTCGCGCGCGGGATCGCCGAGCAGCATTGCCGTGGTCGGGTTCGCGTTGTCTTGCTATCCGGTTGCCGTCGAGCGAGGCTGGATGTCGCGCGCCGAGTGTGCGGCACGAACCTTGAACACTTTGCGTTTCTTTTGGAAGAGTCCCCAAAACGATCGTCCGGATGCGACCGGTTACAAGGGCTTTTACTATCATTTCTTGGACATGGGCAGCGGAAGGCGCGTCTGGAATTGCGAGTTGTCCTTGGTCGATACCACGCTGTTGATCGCGGGAATCCTCACGGCGGGCTGTTATTTCGACGGCGGCGGGAGCGAGGTGGAGATCCGTGCGCTCAGCAATGAACTTTACCAGCGCGTCGATTGGCGCTGGGCTCAGAACGACCATCGCACGGTTTCGCAAGGCTGGAAGCCGGAATGCGGCTTTCTCCACTATGGCTGGGAGGGCTACAACGAAGCGACCATCGTCTATGTGCTCGGTTTGGGTTCGCCGACGAACCCGCTCTCCACGGAGAGCTTTGCCGGATGGACCTCCACCTATCAGTGGGAAAACCTGCTCGGTCAAGATGTCTTGTATTCGGGCCCTCTGTTCACGCACTTGTTCTCTCATGCATGGATCGACTATCGAGGTATTCGCGATGCGTTCATGCGCGAAAAAAACAGCGATTATTTCGATAACACCAAGCGCTCGGTTGCGATCCATCGGGAGTACGGCGCGCGCAATCCGCGGGGCTACGAAGCCTATGATCGGGACTTGTGGGGAATCACCGCGGGCGATGGTCCGGGCAATCGCGAGCTGCGCCAAAGCAGCCGGGATCGTCGCTTTTTCGGCTACATGTCGCGCGGCGCGCCCTACGGACCGGATGATGGAACGATCGCCCCATGGGCGATGCTGGCCACCGTCGCGTTCGACGCCGAGATTGCGCTGCGCGGAACGCGGCATCTATTGAGCGCCTATCCGCAGGTCTGCGTTCGGGATCGGCTGTGCAGCGGATTCAATCCGACCCTCACCGTTGGCGGCAACCCCTGGCTGTCCGACGGATGGTTTGGGCTCGATCAGGGATTGCTGGTCCTGATGATCGAGAACCATCGCAGCGGACTCATCTGGGCACTGACCCGCGACTGCGCTTGGATCCGCGCGGGACTGACAAGCGCGGGCTTTGCGGGCGGCTGGCTGTCCCAAGCCACTTGAACGCCATGCCACCCGAAAGCTCGGCAGACCAGGACGATCTTCTTCGCCGTGTGCGTCCAATGGCATGGAATAACCCCGCCCCGAAGGGCATCTATGACTTGGCGGTGCTGGGTGCAGGGCCGGCGGGTCTGGCGGCCGCCGAAGCGGCCGTGCGCCTCGGCCGCAGTGTGGCGCTCATCGAGCAGTACCGTATCGGCGGCAATTCGCTCAACGCCGGATCTATTCCCTCAAAGGCGATCATCAGCTCGGCGCGCCTGTTCGCCACTGTGCGCCACGGCATTGATTACGGTGCTCCCTCATCAAAAATCGAGCAAGCGGATTTTGCCGCCGTGATGGGGCGCATGCGGCGCATCCGCGCACGCATCGCGGAGTACCATTCAGCCGACCGCTGTTGCGCGCTGGGTATCGATGTCTTTTTCGGCGCCGCACGTTTTATGGGTCCCAACGCGCTGATCGCGGCCGATACACGGCTCTCGTTCAAAAAAGCCGTCATTGCGACCGGCGCGCGGCCTCGGGCGTCGAATATTCCAGGACTCGAGCAAGTGGGCTACCTCACCAGCGACTCGATCTTCGACCTCGATGCGGCGCCCAAGCGACTGGGAATCATCGGTGGTGGACCGCTTGGTTGCGAATTGGCGCAGGCGTTCTGCAGGCTGGGCTCGCAGGTGACCATTCTGCAGAACGAGCCAAAATTTCTGCTGGACGAAGAACGCGATGCCACGGAGCTTCTGTCGATGTCCTTGTCGAGAGATGGCGTCGAGACGCGCCTCAACACGACGGTCGCGGCTGCGCATCGAGGAGACGGCGTCAAATGGATCGATGCGGTCAACGATGACCTCAAATTCTCCATTCCGGTCGACGAAATTCTGCTGAGCATCGGGCGGGTGCCGAACGTCGAGGAGTTGGATCTCGCGGCCGCGGGCATCGATTGCGAGCCGAATCAGGGCATCAAGATCGATGATTTTCTGCGCACGCGCAACGCCGACGTTTACGCTGCCGGCGACGTTTGTCAGACCTTCAAATTCGCAAATGTCGCGGAAGCAACCGGCCGAATGGCCGCACGCAATGCGCTCGGTGGATCCGGCAGGCGGCAGAGCCATTTGGCGATTCCATGGTGCACCTATTGCACGCCGGAGATCGCGCATATCGGTATGGGCATCACCGAAGCCGCGGCACGCGGGATCTCGGTCAAGAGCTACACCGTCATGATGCAAGATGTCGATCGTGCGATCACCGATAGCCAGGACGACGGCTTCGTGAAGGTCTATGTGCAGGAAGGAACCGATACGATCGTCGGGGCAACGATCGTGGCGACGCGTGCCAGCGAAATGATCAACGAAATGTCCGTCGTCATGAGCGCCGGAATCGGCATGCGCCAATTGGCGCAGGTGCTGCATGCCTATCCGGCACAATCCGATGCGATCCGTCTGGCGGCCCTCGCCTATGTCGGAAATCAGCCGCCGCTCTCTCGAGACGAAGCCCGCAACTGACCGGACTGCAAGCTTGGTATCAACGGTCCTCCAAGCGTCGGCGCGGGATCACGAACCTTCGGTGATATAGTAAGGCAATGCCGCCGATGACTTGGCCAACGCAGACCCACAGCGAACTCTTCGGCGCAAATCGCCGCTTCTATGATTCGCTGTGGTCCGGCGCCCGCCTAGTGGAGCCGCAACACTTCAACACCTGGCCGCTCGTGCAGTCCCTGCTGTCGGCGCATGGTCGGCGGCTCGAGGTCGCGCCGGGACTACGGCCGCGTCTGCCGATCGAGGGCACGCAATTTGTCGACATCAGTGCACCGGCGTTGGCGAAGCTTCGCGATCGCGGCGCACAGGCGGTCCTGAGCGAGATCAATCTACTGCCCTTCGCCGACGGCGCCTTCGAGCTGGTATGCGCGTTGGATATCATCGAGCACGTTGATGACGACGACGCCGCTCTTGAGGAGCTGGCGCGAGTCATCGAGCCGGGCGGAACTCTCGTCATCTCGGCCCCGTTGCATCCCTCAAAGTGGACCGCGTTCGACGACTTTGTCGGCCACAAGCGCCGCTATGAGCCGGCGGTCCTGATCGGCAAATTGGCACGGCATCAGCTGGTGGTGGACCGCAGTGCACTCTACGGGATGCAGCCGCACTCGACGAAGATCGTCGACTTCGGCATGTGGTGGCTCAATCATCATCGTGAGCGCGCGATGTGGTGGTACAACAAGCTCTTGATGCCGCTGGGCTTGCGCCTGCAGAAGGAATTGACGCTCGTGCCCGGAATGATGGCGCCCGAATCCGTGGCAGAAATTCTGCTGATCTGCCGCCGCGAGTTTCGCTGAGTTGGCCGAAATTGCGGAGGAGGCCGGAGTCATCAACGAGATCGGCCATTCTCGGGTTCCCGACGTCCCGCGGCTTCGCAGCCTCGCGTTCTGCGTGCGCTAGCGCCCCGACCGGTTCGCGCGGCCGTGGTCCAATCGGCACTTGGACCCGCGACAGGAGAAATTCATGTACATCGGAATCGGAACCGTCCTCGTTATTTGCCTCATCGTCTACTTAGTACGTCGGGTATAACGATACCCGCCGGACCCACACGGATTCAGAGCGCGGACGTCGGACGATCGCACGACGAGGCGCCCGGCGTCGCGCCGAGACTTGAATCGACATTCGAGAAGACAATCATGAAGTTAAATCTTTCCGTCGGTCCTTTGGCGGCGCTGATCGCCGGCATTCTCATTCTGTTGATGCCGCAATTGCTGAGCTTCATCGTCGCGGTTTACTTGATCATCGTCGGCGTGCTGGGACTCGTGAATAAAGGGTCGATTCGCTGAGGGCCGTGTCGGCGCGGCGGCCCATGCCACTTCGAGGCAGGCGCGCGAGACCCGGCGTCCGATTAACGAGGAGCGAGCAGCGTGGGCAATGATGCATCTGATTCTGAGATTCTTCGGCAAGAGCAACGGGCCATCGAAATACTGGCACTCGAAACACGCACCGCGATTGCCAGCGTGCAAGAGCTCTTTCTGGTGGAGTACAAGAAACTTGCAGCGCACGCACACATCACCTTGTACCTGCCGCTGCTCACCGGCAACAGCGTCAGGGCAATCCTCGAGTCGGGGGCTGCCGTTGATTCGAGCGCTGCGCTTGGCGATCCCTGATTTGTCGTGACCGCTATTTGCGACCGCCGATTTCGTCGATATGGCGCAGCAGATCTGCCGGGTCTTCATAGACGCGGATTGCGCCGGCACGCTCGAGTTCATCTTGTCCATACCCGCCGGACAGCAAGCCCACGCCGAGGCCGCGGGCGCGACGCGCCGCGAGCATGTCCCAAATGCTGTCCCCGACAATCACCGCCGATTCGATGTCTGCCTGCAGGCGTTCTGCAGCCGCAAGAAAAAGATCCGGGTCGGGCTTGGCCCGTTGTACTTCGTCGCGGGTAATCACCACGACTTGCTGCGGATCGATTCCGAGCAGCTCGAGGTTGTACTTTGCGGTGGCCATTCTGCCGCTGGTCGCGACCGCCCAAGGAATCGCCGCGTCCGTGAGGTATGCGAGCAGACGCTGTGAACCCGGAAGCGGCCGCACCCATTGGATCAGCCGCCGGAACGCCTCGGCATGGTAGTTTTGCAGCTTGTCGAGCAGCGCGGGAGTGACCTCGATGTCGATTTCACGCAGGAGCATCTCCGTGAACAAGCCGCCGCTCATGCCGATGCGGCGGTGGATGCGCCACACCGAGAGTTCGATGTCGGCGTTAGCCAGCGCTTCCTGCCATGCGACCACGTGCTGATACACGCTGTCGACCAGCGTGCCGTCGAGGTCGAAAATGAAACTGACGTCCCTACGTGGCATCGACAGCTTTCCCGTGCAAACGAACAAATAGACCAGGGTCGGAATCGAACCCTTGATCGAGACAAAGATCGTTACTGGATCCCGGCCAGCATGATGACAGAATGCCGAGCGCAGTAAAGCGCCGCGGCGGCCGCGCCAGCGTGGCCTGACGTACAGAACATGAGGGGGGCTCAAGGTATCTTGCGGTTTGCCCGTTAGTCGAGGTGCCTCATGTTACGCAATTTGAAACAAATGGAAGGCTATGCGGTTGGCGCCACCGACGGCGTCATCGGCCGAGTCTGCGATTTCTATTTTGACGATGAGGCTTGGGTCACGCGCTATCTGATCGTCGATACCGAAGAGACGCCGCGGCAGCCGCGCGTGCTGATCTCGCCGATCGCGGTCAATGAACCCGATTGGCTGCAAAAGACCTTTCCGCTCTGCCTGACGAAGCAACAAGTCAAAGGCAGTCCGGACATCGACACCGACAAACCCGTCTCGAGACAGCAGGAAATGGGATATCTCGGCTATTACGGTTATGGCGACTATTGGGGCGGCTCCGGGCTGTGGGGCGCGGGCCTTTACCCGGACATTCTGCAGGGCGGCCGGCAGGCCAAGCTGATCTCCGGAGACGCGCTCGACGGACACGGAGGCCGGCACCACGACGATCCTCATTTGCGCAGCGCCAACGCGGTCATGCGGTATTACGTGCACGCCACGGACGGCGATATCGGTCACGTCGACGGCTTTTTGGTGGAGGAGAAGACCTGGGCAATCCGGTATTTGATCGTCAATACGAGCAATTGGTGGCTCAGCCATGATGTACTGATCGCTCCGCAGTGGATCAGCGAGGTGAACTGGCCGGACTGCCAGGTTCGCGTCGATTTGACGCGGCACGCGATAAGCGCAGCTCCGGCCTACGATGCCGGCAAGGCGCCCGATCGGGAGCAGGAAGCCGACATTCACGCGCACTACGGCCGGAATGGCTACTGGACCGTTGCGCAGCAGTGCGATGGTGCAAGCTCACGGATCTAGCGAACGCCGCTTCGAATCGACTCGGCGGCGGGTGCGTACGGTATCGAACGGTCGGGAGATTGCCGCACTGCTAAGGTGTCATTGAAGCAGCCCGCGCGGTCGCGGGCTGCGTCTCCACGCAAGGGTCCGACCCATGAATTCCGATGAACTTTTGCTCTGCGTGTCGAACGCGCACACAGCTGCCGAGGCAGCCATCCGATCGCCAAGCGACTGCGGTGTCGGTGCGTTTTGGGGCGGACTGCGGGGGTTGTGATCGGCGCCCGCGGTCTTCGTGAATCCGGGCTCATCCGCGCGGCAGCGCGCCTGACGGCGACGTGACCTTAGGCGCGGTGGAAGGTGCGTTGTTGGCCGCGGCGGCGGCCGTGCTGCTATGCGGACTATTGCCGTGGCTGCGCGCTTACCGGTCGCTGGTGTTCGGCGCCGGCACGCTGTTGCTGATCACCGCGTTGATTCCGCGGGCCGGGAACACGCTCGGTACTTACCTTTTTTCCGAGAAGCCCCAGGGAATTCACCTGCCGCTCGAACTATTCGGTTTGGCGTGGTGGATATTGGGCGCTTGGCTCGTCAAGAGCCTGCTTGAATTGGTGCTGCGGCGGACGATTTTCCCGAATGACAACCAACCCCATGCACGGCGCTTGTTCGCCGACCTGGCGTCGGGCTTCATTTACATCGTTGCATTCGTGGGCATCATTGAGACGGTACTCAAGCAGCCGATCTCCACCGTGATCGCGACGTCCGGAGTCCTCGCAATCGTGCTGGGTCTCGCGCTCCAAAATACCCTCGCCGACGTCTTCTCAGGACTTGCGATCAACATCGACCAACCGTTCCGGGCGAGCGATTGGATCACGATGAACGGCAACGTCGAGGGGGAGGTCATGGAGATCAACTGGCGCGCGACGCGGATCCGCACGGCCACCAACGAAATGATCGTGATCCCGAACAGCCTTGCCGCGAAGGCGATCGTGACGAATCACCGGCATTCGAATCGGCCTCGCCTGTGCATGATCGGGTTGAACGTCGATCGCCAGTTTTCCCCGGTGCGAGTAATCGGCGAGCTGCGCGAGGCGGCGCGCGCATGCACCGGAATCGCCACGGACTTTGATCCGATCGCATATGCGAGCGCCTTCTCGGACTCGCTGGTGACCTATCAATTGTATTTCGGCGTCGACGACTTCACCTTGACGCCGCAGATCCAGTCCGACGTGATCTGCGGCGTCGCCGAGGCGCTGCAGCGCGCCGGCATCGTCGTCGGGGCCGGCGCTGTCGAG
Source organism: uncultured Gammaproteobacteria bacterium (assembly GCA_963782845.1). Classification (GTDB taxonomy): domain Bacteria; phylum Pseudomonadota; class Gammaproteobacteria; order Steroidobacterales; family Steroidobacteraceae; genus Bog-1198. The sequence continues at coordinate 83,078 of CAWALM010000021.1, forward strand.
GTGCATCTGGCGCAACGAGCTCGGCCGGCGGTCGACGCTCCGCTGGCGCCGTTGCCGCCGGTTGCGTGATGGGCCGCTAGGCCGGCGCTGCGCTACCGCGCCGCCTTCGCCCGATACACCCGCCGGCCCCGGAACCAGGTCTCGAGCACGCGGGTATTCACGATGTCGTCTGCGTCGCCGCGATCCGCGAGTGCCAGAATGTCGCGGTCGAGAATCACGAAGTCGGCCGATTTGCCGGGCTCGAGGGAGCCGATTTCGGCATCGCGCCCGAGGAAGCGCGCGCCGTTGATCGTATACGCCGCGAGCACCTCGCGAATCGTGATCGCCTGGCTGGGATTGAATGCGGGCTGGCCGGGAATGCGGCGCGTGACGGCGGTCGCCATATTCACGAAGGGCTGGGGGTCGCGCGTATTGACCGGAGCGTCCGATCCGGCGACCAAGATCGCGCCCGCGTCCTTGGTGCTGCGGAAGGGATAGCTGTTGCTCTCGTAGTAGCTCCCCGCGACGTGCCGGCTTTCGTAGCTGTTGCCGCTCACCTTTTGCAAGAATGGAATCACGGACATGTCGTAGTCCAGTTCGACATTGGCCCAAGAATACGTATAGGCGACGTACAAATGATCCTTACCGATTCGCACGACGTCATCGGGATGGGCGAGCTGCACGTGCGCGAGGCTATCGTGGGTCGTCGTGACGCCATCGGCGGCGCGCGCCGCCTCGATGGCATCGAGCGCCGTTCTCAGCGCGCGGTCCCCGATCACGTGAATGTGGAGATTGAAGCCGGCGAGATGCATGCGCTTGACATACTCGAGCTCGACCGCGCGCTCGTGCTGGAGACGGCCGTTCGAGATCAGGCATTGACCCGGATGAAACCCGTTTGCCTTCATGAACGCCGCAGTTTGATCAGCGTTCTCGTAACGATCGGCGTGGGCGCGCGCCTCGACGCAGACTGCAGACGCGGTGTCCACATACCCCGTGACGGTCGCGTGCCCGGCGGCGTCGGTCGCAAACATCGGCTGCAGATACGGTTCGAGTACCGCGGCGTTGCCGAGCGTCGGCGGCACGGCGAACGGATTCGCCTCCATGACCCCGTCCGCGAACAATTTGATGAAGTCGGCACGCAGCAAGGGGTTCGACGCGTACTTCGCGCGAACCGCCTCGGCCTTGGCCACCATGCCGTCGTAATCGATCTGCCCGGTCGGCGTGCGCGTGCGGCTCGGGTCAAAGAATTGCGCAAGCGTGGTTCGCACCGTGAGCTTGCCGCTGCGCAGGAGCTTGTCCCAGATCGGAAGACCAGTTGGATCGGCCATGGCGTCCATCATGGCGGTGATTCCAACGCTGTTGAGGCGCTCGGGGATGCGCTGGGGATTCTTGAGTACCGCCTCATACTCGACGTACATCATGCTTCGCGGATTGATCAGGTAGCGCGCGTCCTCGTTGACCGTGCCGCTCGGCTCGCCGCGGGCGTCGACGCCGATCAATGATGCATATGGCGCAAATTCGGCTGCGAGGGTCGTCTTGGAGATGCCGACCGTCTCGCCGCGCTCGTTCTTGGCGCTCGCGAGACCGAGGCTGTTGAACGCGCCGTGATGCCCGTCATTGCCGAGTAGCTGGATCGGGTTGCGGATCGAAGCCTTGTCGAGCGCGGCGCGTAGCGTCGGGTATTCCGCGTCGGGCTGATTGCCGTCGGTGGGGTTCCATTGGTGCACGAGCAAGCGCTTGCCGGGCGCCGGGTGGAAGTGGGCCATGCATGCACGCACGAACGCCGATAGTTCCCTGAGCGTCAGGGGCTTGCTGTCTATGTCGCAGACATCCAGATCGACTATGTCGGCGGGGTGCAAATGCGCATCGACGAGGCCCGGGATCACGAGCCGCCCGTGCGCATCCTCGACGCGTGTTTTTGTGCCGATGTAAGCTTTGGCGCCGTCGGCGCTGCCGACATAAAGAATCCGGTCGCCGCGGATCGCGAGTGCCTCGCTGATCTCGGGACTTGCCGCAGTATAAATTCGGGCATTCGTGACTACTCGGTCCGCGGGACCGCTCGTCGTGCTCGCGAACACAGGCGCAGGTCCGGTCGCGAGCAGTACGGCGACGATCGCCGCGCCCCGGAGAAATATCGGACGATTTTCTTTCCACATGATTAGCCTCATTCGAGCCCTGATGGTTAGCAGAGTGGTGCGCGCCGCGGACACGCGATTCAATGACCGCCGGACCCGCACTGAAAGTCGCGCACTGCCGGGCGGAGCATGTCGATCACGGCAGGCGTATACGGCTTGCCGTCGAGGATGCGCCACGCGGTCAAGACCGCGAGCAGTTCATCCTGCGGGAACACGAGCAGCAGCTGGCCGCCGATGCCGCGCGCGGCCCAGGCGTAGCGGGGGCCCTCCCCGTAGGGCGCGAGCCACCACTGATAGCCGTACTTCCAGTCGGCGGCGAGCGAAACGTGCGGAGCCATCGAGTCGGCGATCCATTGTTCGGACAGCAGCCGCTGTCCATCCCAGACGCCGCCGGATAAGTAGAGATAGCCGATCTTCGCAAGATCCCGGGCGCTCAAGTACAGTCCGCCCTCGGTGTCGACCACGCCGAGCGGGGTGCGCTTCCAATGGTAATGGCGAATGCCGAGCGGCGCGAACAGGTGGCGGCGCGCGTACTTCTCGATATCCTGCCCGGTTTCGCGCTTGAAAATGTGCGCGAGCAGCTCGGTCGCTCCGCTGCTGTAGGCGAAGGTCGAGCCCGGCTCATTGGCCATCGGTTGATCGATCACGAAGCCAACCCAATCTCGCCTGGCCTCCATGCGGCTCGAGCCGTTGCGCGGATCGTCGTACGGCACGTCCTCGTCCCAGTCGAGGCCCGTCGTCATCGTCAATACGTGCCTGAGCGTCATGCGCCGCTTGCGCTCGTCGACATTGCGTACCGATTTCAAGTCGAAGTAATTGAGCACCGGCGTGTCGAGCGAAGCCTTGAAGTCGCCGCGCGCGATGGCGATACCGATCGTCGCGGAGGTCACCGATTTCGAGACCGATTGCATCGTGTGCTCGTCGGTGCCCTGATAAAACGGATGCCAGGCCGGATCGAAATAGTTGTAGGGGCCCGTCAGGTGGGCATTCAAGGGTCCGCGCTCGTGCGCCTGCTTGTCGTAGATCGTCGCGTAGTCGTGCGAGTAATTGCGCTCGAAAGCCACGCGCCCGCAGCGGATCACGAGGAAATTATCGACGAGCGGCACCTTGCCGGCGGCGAACGCGCCGTCCATCGCGAGCAGCGCATCGGACGAGAGTCCGACATCCTCAGGCGCCGATTGCGGCCAGCCCTTCGTGGGCCAGTTCGGGGGTGCGGCGACGGCGGGCAGCATCGCGACGAGCAGCAACGCGGGCCAGGGCTTCATCGCTGCGGCTCGCTCTCATAGACGACCATCCCCCCGACCACGGTCTGCAACACGCGTGTTTTTGCGATGTCTTCCGCGGGAACCGTCAAGGGATCGCGGTCGAGCACGATGAGGTCGGCTAGCTTGCCCACGGCGAGCGAGCCGGTCACATCGTCCTGATGCAGTTCAAATGCCGCATTGATCGTCGCGGCGCGCAGCGCCGCGGCAGGCGACAAGCCCGGCTCCGCACCGAGCCGGCCGTGGTATTCGGCCGGCGCGTTCGGCGCGTTCGGCGCGTTGGTGCGAGTCACTGCGACCTTGAGCGCGAACCACTCATCAAGCTGATCCACGGGCCAGTCGCTGCCGAACGCGATACGGGCGCCGGCGGCCTCGAGCAGTGCCGCTGGCTCGAGGATCTTCATGCGTTCCGGTCCGAAATAGTCTTTGAGCCCGAGCGTATCGCCGGCGGGCTTCTCCCACTGGAACGACAGCACGGGGATGGCGCCGAGCGCCTTGAAGCGCGGGAAGTCGGCCGGCGAGACGATTTCATCGTGTGCAATCGCCGGTCGAATGTCCTCGCCGGGCAGAGCCGCGCGCAGCGCGGCGATCGCGTCGAGCGCCGCATGGACCGCGCGGTCCCCGTCGGCATGCATGTGCGGGTCGATGCCGGCGCGGCCCAGCAACTCGAGCGCGGTCGCGAGCGCCGCGGGGGGGAAATAGACGTCCGGTCCGCGGCTGGGGCCCGGCACCCATCGCGGCCGGTCGGCGCTGCCGGCGTTCACCCGATAGGGCTCCAGCATCGCACCCGTGAACGCGGGGGCGGCGATCACGCCGTCGAGAAACAGCTTGGCGTTGCGCACGGTGATGCCGGGCGCGGCTTTGATCGCGCCCTCGTCGTATTGGCGCCTGGCGGCGACAACCCGCGCGACCGCCGCGTCGAGGGCGGCTGCGTCCGCGGGACTGATGAGCGGCGCGAAGTGCGCGCGCACCGTGAGTTTTCCGGCCTTGCGGACGGCCGTGAATGCCGCCAGATCCTCCGGCGCCCCGATCGCATCGAGGAAGCTCGTCACCCCTTGTTGATTCATCGCGCGCAGCGCGGCGAGCGCAGCGGCGGCGTTCTGCTCGTCGGTGGCCTTCGGGATGAAGGCGGTCACCAGCTCAAACGCAGCCGGATCGTCGAGCAGACCCGTCGGCTCGCGATTCGCGTCGCGCCCGATCTTGCCGGCCGGCGGATCGGGCGTTGCCGCGTCGAGCTTCGCGATCGCGAGCGCGCGCGAGTTGACCACATAGGTATGCCCGAACGACGACTGCACGGCGATCGGCCGCCGGGTCTTCAGCGCATCGAGGGTCGCGCGATTCACGGTCGTGCCGGCGGGCAGCATGCTCTCCTGAAACCAATTGACGACCTCGAGCCAGCCGTCGGGCTCCTTGGCTGCCGTCAGGTCGAGGCAGGCTTGGATCCGCTGTTGAAATGCGACGACCGTGAGGGACTCATAGTTGAGGTTGCACTTCAACAGCTGCGATCCCGCCTCGAGCGGATGCATGTGCCCGTCGATGAGGCCGGGCATCAAAAAGCGGCCCTGCAGGTCGACGATCGCGGTCGCGGCGCCGACATAGCGGGAGACGCCGAGGTTGCTGCCGACGAAGACGATCCGCCCATCGCGAACGGCGAGTGCCTGTGCGCGCGGGCGCCGGGCATCGGCCGTGAAGATCACGCCGTTGCGATAGACGCGTTCGGCGGAGGGCGGCGCGGCGGCCAAGCTCGCTGCCGACGCGCCCGTGAACAGCAGCATCGTGAGCATGGCGAACGTGTGAGAATGCTGCGGCATGTTGAAAGAGGCTCCTCGGGGCAAGTTGAAGGGCAGGGCGCTCGTCAGAGCGGGGTGCGCAGCTCGTCGCGACGCAGGTGATGCAAGATGAGTCCGTATACCACACCGACCGCGAGCCACAAGAGTCCCACGGTGAGCGCCATCGCGCTCATGCCCTGCAGCACGGCGAGCACCACGATGATCCCGAGCACCGGCACGGCCCAGTGCACGAACCACCGCCCGGATCGATCTTTGATGCCGAACTTCGTGAGCACCGACACATGCAGCAACAAAAAGCCGCAGAGCGCGCCGAAATTCACGATGTTCGCGAGCTCATCGAGCAGATCGCGCATGACGAGCGCGACGGCAGTCGAGATCGCGGTCGTCACCAGCATGCCGACGTACGGCGTGCCGTACTTGCGGTGCACGCGCGCGAGCGCGTGGGGCAGCTGGCGGTCGCGGCCCATCGCATACAGCACGCGCGCGACGCCCACTTGCATCGGCAGCGCATTCGACAATCCGACGACGACCACGTAGACCCATGCGAGGCCGAGCGCCGCCCAGCTGCCGATGGCCGCGGCCGCGAGTTCATAGACCGCGGCGGCCGGGTCCTTGATCGTGAGGCCGACCATCAGGTTGCCGAGCACGAACGTGACGACGATGAAAAACGCCGCCGAAATCACCAAAACGGAAATGATCGCCCGGCCGACCAGGCGGCGATCGTGTCCCTCGACCTCCTCGCTGAGCGTCGATATCGCATCGAAACCGAGAAACGACATGATGCAGATCGAGGTCGCGCTGAAGATCTTCGCGGCCGAGAACGCGCTCGCCGAATACACGGGAATCAGCGTGAGCCCACCGGAGCCGAAGCCGTGCATGAGCGCGACCACCGCGAGCGCGAGAAACGCGACGAGCGCCGCGACCTGCAGGCCGACCGCGGCGAAATTCACCCGCGTCGTCACCATGACGCCGAACCAGTTCACCCCGAGTGTGAATGCGCTCAGCACCACGATCCAGGTGCTGCGGCCGACGCCGGGCACGAGCTCGCCCATGGCAACCGCGATCAGCACGTAAACGAATGCCGGGATCAACAGGTAGTCGAGCAGGATCATCCAGCCGGCCATGAAGCCGGGAAAGCGTCCGAGCGCATGGCGCGCGAAGCCGTACACCGACCCCGCCGTGGGGATCGCCTCGGTCATCACGGCATAGCTCTTGGCCGTGAAGTACATGCAGATCGCGCCGAGCGCGTAGGCGAGCACGATCAGGCCGTTCGACGCCTGCCAGACGAAGCCGAGCGTGGTCAGCGGCGCGAACGGCGCAATGTAGGCAAGACCGTAGACGATGAGATCCCAGTACTTGAGCGAGCGCTTGAGCTCGGCCGGCGCGCCGCTCGCCGGCTCGAGGTGCGTCGATGTGCGGTCAGTAGCGATAGGTCGCCGTGACTCCAATGGTACGTGGGCGCACGCCGCGGGCGAAGTACAGCGGGTCGGTCGTGTATGCGATGTCGCGCGATTCGAACATCAGCGGATGCGCATTGGTCAGGTTGTTGGCGTACGCCGAAATATCGAAGCCGTTGAAGCGCACGCCGGCCCGCGCCGAGACGTCGTCGAGCGTCGGCAAACCGGGCAAGGTCGTATCGAACAGCGCGTTGCTCGGATCCTGCTGCGGTAGCAGTGATTTTTGCGCGGTCGAATGCTGCCAGTCGATCCGCGCGTACGGTTTGTGCCCGGCCCACTCGGCAAAATGGTACTCGCCCGATGCCGTGAACGACCACGGCGCGCCGAGCAGCGCATTGCCGCTGGTGGCGATCGGGCTCGACGCGCCGACGCCGGGTCCCGTGCAGGTCCCGTTCGTTGCGTCGTAGGTCAAGGTGCCGGCACAGGAAGACTTGGTCAGGCGAGCGTCGGTATACGCGGCCGTCAGATCGAAGCTCAGCGCCTCGATCGGCTTGTATAGCACCTCGATGTCGCCGCCCTCGCTCTTGGCCTTGCCGAGATTGGCGGTGAACTGCTCGCCGCAGGCCGGCAGATAGACGTTTTGCTGGATGTTGTTCCAGTCGATATAGAACAGGCTCGCGTTGATCTGCAGCTTGTGTTCGAGGAAGGTGTTCTTGCTGCCGATCTCGTAGCTCCACAGGCTGTCGGACGAATACTGCGAGGGAACCTGGGCGATACCGAGGGAGACCAGATTGCTTTGGCAGATGTCGCCGACGCCCACATTGGGTCCACCCGGCCGGAAGCCCTTCGAGGCGCTGACGTACACGAGGTCATCGCGGTCCGGCTGCCACGACAGCACGAGCTTCGGCGTCACCGGATCCTCGGTCGCGCTCGACTGGGTGACGATCGTGGTGCCGAGGAAGGGCCCCGTTTCATTGACCGAACCGGTGTATTCGAGCCGCGAGACGCGCAAACCCACGGTCGCCTTGAACGTATCCGTGATCTTGAAGGCGACTTCGCCGAACGCCGCGATCTGCTGGTCGACGACGCTGTCGATCGGGCCGTTGAAAATCAGCCCATTGGGGCAGGGCAGCGTGGGCGGCGCACACACCGGTACGGCGGGGTTGGGGCCGGAGAAGTTCAGCACTTCGGCATTGAGCGTCTGATCGACGATGGTCTCGGGCACGTTCTCGCTCAAGTGCGAGAAGAAGAGGCCGCCGTTCCAAACGATGCGTGCGTCCGTGTCGGTCGAGGCGAGCCGGAATTCCTGATAGAAATTGTGCTGATCGTCCCGAAACTGCGCATAGCCGTTGTCGCCGGCCGACGGAAACACGTTTTCCAGCTCGCCGAAGGAATTCCAGGTCGCGCGCAGGTATTGTGTGTAGTCGGACGTCGCCTGCTGGCTGCGGGCGTAGTACGAAGTGTTCGAGAACAGCGAGGCGAACCCCAGGTCCCAGCGGATCTTGAGCGCGCTCAAGGTGAACGGATCGCTGCTGGGGTTGGTCCCGAAATTGCCGTTTTGGTAGACATTCGAGGCGGGATCCGAGAGCGCGACCCAGTAGGCGGAAGTGTCGTTGATCTGCAGGCGCTGGTAGTAAATCGACGGCGAAATCTCGAGCGTGTCGCTGACTTTCCATTTGAGCGCGAGACGCGCGGTCGTGGTGTCCGAAAAATTCGCGTTCGCCTGGGTCGTGTCGCCGTTGTAAACGGGCGTCGGCAGCGGCACCGAGGCGCTGGGCGATAGCGTATAGCCGACCCGGTCGACCCAACCGCCGTCGCGGCGGAACGAGACGCTCGCGCGAAACGCGAGCACGTCGTCGATGATCGGCGCGCCGAACGCGGCGCCGCCCTCGTAGCTCGCCGCCCCGCCGTCGGTGCTCGCGACGTCAGCGCGCGCATAGCCGGTCGTCTTGTTCAGATCCGGCTCCGGTGAGATGAAACGCACGACGCCGCCCTCGGCACCCGCGCCGAACAGCGTGCCCTGCGGGCCGCGCAGCACTTCGACGCGATCGAGGTCGAACAGCGCCGGAAAAGCGTTGATGGAGCCGAATCCGATGTGGCGGGTCTGGATCGGCGAGTCGTCGATATAGATGCCGGTCGTCGAGGTGCCGGCGGTCGAGTCGACGCCGCGAATGTTGATGTCCGAGCCTTCGTCGTTATAGTTGCCGGCCGAACTCATGCCGTTGCGCTGGAACGTGATTCCAGGCGAGAGGCGCGACAGATCGTCGATGTTGTGCAGGCCCTCGGCGTCGAGTTTTTCCTGGCTGAACGCCATGACGCTGATCGGCACATCTTCCAGTCGCTCGCTGCGGCGCGTGGCCGTGACCACGACCTCTTCGAGTGCGCCGCTCTGCGCGGTTTCTTCCGCACCGGCCGCCGTCGACACGGCAGGCCACAACAACGGGACTGATGCAGTAATCGCGGCCAAGCACCGCTGGATCGTTTCCAAACGCATTGCGCACCCCTTCAGACGTCGCCTATTCCCCACAAACCGGGACCACCCGCATTTTTCTTATTTTTTCTTTGGTCTTCTGGCTTTCCGTGCGCTAAGAAGCCGGTCCCGTTGCGAGCTTAATACGATTGTTAACTGCTGTTCAAGAACATTTACCGTCGATAAATGGTGGGGGGCGGCCGCAGCGACAGTGCTAATTGGACGCATTTACGGCAGGTTTTCTCAATTGTCATGCCGGTATAACGATAAACTCCCGCAATGCGTTTTTCCGGCGTATATTTTTTCATCGCGGCAGCCATTCTGATGGTCATCGCGCCGATCGCCCCGGCGCAGCAGACGGCGCAGCTCACGGTCGCTTATCAATGGAGCAACGGTACCGTGGCCCCGCAGTATTATGAGCAGCGCCGCATCACGATCCGCAGCGACGGCGCCGGCGAGATTCTCGTGAAAAAAGGGCTCGAAGGCATTAACGGCAAGGAGCGTAAAGCGAGCTTCGCGCCGGACCCTGCGAAACTGCGGGCGCTGATCGATTACCTTCACAGCAATCACTGGGACGTGCCGCCGCAATCCGCGCCGCAATCGTCGCCAGTCATGCGGCCGAGGCCGGGCGACGGCGTCTGCCGTGTGGACTTTGTCGTTCGCGGCGATTCCTACGGAGGATCGTGCACGAGTTACGGCCAGCCGCTCTTGGAGATGATCAAGAACTTGGTTCCGGCAGCGGTGATGCAGCAGCTCGAGTCCGCCGGCCCTCTTACTTTCGCGCCGCCGATGAGCTTCGGGGGCGGCGAGCCCGACTATGCAACGGTGTCGATCACGTTGAACGAGGATTTCAGCTACGAGCTGCACATCCTCCACGAGACCATTGCAGGTCCCCGCGGTCCCGCGACGAGCCAGCAAGGCCGCTGGTCCTACGATGCGTCCCGCTCGGTGGTCACGCTGCATCCGAATGATCCGGCTTTGAGTGACGGATCGCTGGCGCTCGGCGCCGGGATGCCGCTCCGTGCGACCTTGCAGGTGCCCGGAATGATCGCCGTGCGGCTCAGTGCAGAGACATCGACGCCCGCGCCGATCCCGGACGTGCGTCCGCCGCCGCCGCAAAAGTCTCCCGACCCTTTTCCCGCGCAGCACCGGGACCACCGAGATCGCGACATCGCGATCCAGACCGCCGACGGACATTGGTTGACGGCCGCCGACGGCGGCGGCTACGGCGGCCCCAACAGCGGACCCGGCGCGGTCGCTTTGCACAGCGACGCCACGCGCGCCGATGTTTGGGAGCGCTTTGATTGGGTCTGGCTCGACGAGGCGCACGGAAAATTCGCGTTGCGAACGATGCATGGAACCTATGTGACGGCGGTCAACGGCGGTGGCATCGGCGGCCCGAACGACGGTCGCAGTCCGTTTCACACCGATGCGACGAGACTCGGGGTCGACGAGATTTTTCGCGTGGAGTTCGACGGGAGCGGCAAGGCGACGCTGCGTACGCGCAAAGGCTACTACGTCACCGCGGTCAATGGCGGCGGTTATGGCGGCCCGAATACGGTGCCGGTCCACACCGACGCGACCGCGATCGGTCCTTGGGAGACCTTCACGGTGGTCTCCGCGACACGTTAGTCGAGCGCTATCCGGATAATTCCAGAGTGCGGGCTTATTACAATCCCGAGGATCCATCCGACGCCGTGCTGGAATCGGGCAGCACGGGCGGAATCAATCTTCTATACCTCATCGGCGGGATCTTCGCAGCGGCGGGACTTTTTTTCCTGGTCATGAGTCTGACCGGACACGTGCGCCTGGGCCGCTGACGAGCGACGGGTTGCAGACCGCGATGACTCAGGCATCGATCGACTGCATCGACGCTGCGGGATAACGTGCACCCGACACCGGCCGTTCACGCAGAATTCCGTATAGCCGTTCGAGCTGCGCATCGCCGAGGCGCACCATCACGGACAGCGCATTCTCCTTGAGACGCGCGATGCTGCGCGTGCCCGGAATCGGCACGATGTACGGTGCGCAGTCGAGCAGCCACGCGAGGGCGACCTGCGCGGGCGTGTAACCTTCGTCGCGGGCGATCTGCGTTACTACGTCCACGAGCTCGAGATTGCGCGCGAAATTCTCGCTCGAGAAACGCGGTACGTTGCGCCGGAAGTCGCCGGCGCCGAAGTCTTCCGGTTTTTTGAATGTGCCCGTGAGAAAGCCGCGGCCGAGCGGGCTGTAGGCGACCACGCCGATGCCGAGTTCCTCGCAGGCCGGCAAGATCGTGGCCTCGAGGTCGCGTGTCCACAGCGAGAATTCACTCTGCAGCGCCGCGATCGGGTGTACGCGAGCGGCGCGTCGAATCGTGTTCGCCGAGGCTTCCGACAGCCCGAGGTGGCGCACCTTGCCGGCCTTGACGAGCTCCGCCATCGCACCGACCGTTTCCTCGATCGCGACCCGCGGGTCGACGCGGTGCTGGTAGTACAGATCGATATAATCGGTGCCGAGGCGCGCAAGACTCGCATCGCAGGCCGCGCGCACGTACTCGGGTGTTCCGTTGATGCCGAGAAACGCGCCGTCGGGACCGCGCACATTGCCGAACTTGGTCGCGAGCACAACCGCATTGCGGCGCGCCTTCAGGACCTTCGCCAATAGCCGTTCGTTGGCGCCCACGCCATACATATCGGCGGTGTCGAGGAAATTGATGCCGATGTCGAGTGCAGCGTTGAGTACCCGCAGATTCGTGGCTTCATCGGACGGGCCGTAAAAGTCCGACATCCCCATGCAGCCGAGACCGATGGCCGAGACCTCGAGTCCTTGCCGGCCGAGTTTGCGACGTGGAATTTTCATGCGATGTGCTCCAAGACGGGGTGGGAGTAGCCTGCATCCTAGAGAGCGGTGCCACGGGGGCGCTAGAACATTCCTGTTGAGTTCTTGCCTATTGCTGCAATTGGCAGGATTCTAGCTATCGCGCGGTGCTTGCCCCGACTACGATGGCGCAGCCTTTCAGGCGTGAGAAACGGTCATGTTCGACAGCAGCTTGCAAACGATTCGCGCGATTGCCGGCCTCGCCGAGCGGCAGCAGGAGCTGTCGTTGCGGGTTGCCCGATTGACGCCTACGGACGGTACGCATCAGTCCGCGTTGCCGGCGCTCGCATTGACGCGCGGCAGTGCGCCGACGGTCTGCATGCCGACCGTTTATCAGCCGTGCTTAGCAGTCGTCGTGCAGGGACGCAAACGGGCGCTGCTCAATGACGAGGTGTTTCATTATGACGCACTGAACTACCTCGTCGTATCGGTGACTCTGCCCGGGATGGCGCAGGTCGTCGAGGCGAGTCCCGAGCAGCCGTATCTGTCCATGCGGCTGTACCTCGATCTCGAGGAAATCGCGCGCCTGATCCTGGAATTGGGCGACCGCGGCCCGCCACGGCCTTCGGCCGATCGCGGCCTGTTCGTCGCGCGCCTGGACGAGCCGCTGCTCGATGCGCTCTTGAGGCTCGTGAAGCTGCTCGATACGCCGGAGGATCTCGACGTGCTCGCGCCCGTGGTGCGGCGCGAAATCTACTATCGCGTGCTACGCGGCGAACTCGGTTCTCGGCTCGTCGATCTCGCCGGCAGCGAAGGCGGCGCTCATCGTGTGGTACGCGCGATCGAATGGCTCAAGCAGCATTATGCGGCGCCGCTGCGCATCGAGGATCTCGCCGATGCCGTGCACATGAGCCCGTCGGCGTTGCATCACCGCTTTCGGGCGGTCACCGCGATGTCGCCGCTGCAGTTCCAGAAGCACTTGCGTCTGCACGAGGCGCGGCGTCTGATGTTCGCCGACGGCGTCGAGTGCGCGACCGCCGGACACCGGGTCGGCTACGAGAGCGCGTCACAGTTCAGTCGTGAATACCGGCGCCTCTTCGGTGCGCCGCCGCGCGCCGAGATCGCGCGCTTGCGCGAAGCGGGCCTGTCGGCCTAGGCCTTCCTCGGTGGTCCGCGATCGTGCGACACCCGCAGCAATCCGTCTTCAGTCGGTATACGCCGCGATCAAGGCGCGTGCGGCCTTCGCGGCCCCCTGCAAGGGACCGTGTTCGCCTGGAAAAGTCAGGCGCGTCAGATAGCTGCCTTCCCACAGCAGCATCAAGGCGTCACCGAGGGAATCAGGTTCGCGTGCCTGCATGTCGTGCGCCAGCGCGCGAAATCGACGGCGCATTTCCGCCTTGTACTTTTCCACGACGGGACGCGCCGGATGATCGGGTTCGGTGATCTCCACGGCGGCATTGGCGAGCGCGCAGCCGCGCGAACTCGCTTTGCAGGCGTTCTTTACGAGCACATCGAATAGCGCGCCGACCTGCGCACGCGGGTCCCCCGTGTGGGCTGCGATCGTGTTGTCCCACCACTGCCAGGACTCGCGTTCCTCGCCGCGCAAATACTCCGCGACCAGCTCGTCCTTGGACGCGAAGCTGCGGTAGAAGCTCATCTTGTTGGTCCCGGCCTCGCTCGCGATCGTATCCACGCCGACAGCCCGGATACCGCGCCGATAGAACAGGTCGGTCGCCGTTTGCATGATGCAATCACGCACCCGGGATTTCGGCTTTGCCGAAATAACCTCTTTCTCGACAGGCACTTGCGCCTTCTTTGGTCGGTTCACGAAAATCTCCTCTTGACATGTGAGTGACCGGTCATTAACTTAGCCACCAAGCGTTACTGACCGGTAACACACGGTGCCTAGCATCGGCGTGTTGCAGCCGCAAGTCAAGTTCGGCGTTTGGGCCGACTCGATCGGCCCGGGCGGTGCGCGGATCGCCCGGAATGGTCCGGTATTGCCCGCCTCATTATCCATCGATCGGAGTCCATCGTGCCGCTCAAGCCATTCGTTTCTCGCAAGTCATCGGTGTCGATTCTCATTGGCGTTGCCGCGATCACCGGGGTTCTGCTGTTCTCCGGCCTGGGCCATTCCCGCGCCAAGCCCACGGCTGCGAGCGCGCCGCCGCCGCAAGTCACGGTGGCCGAGGTCATTCACCGGCCGCTGCGCGAATGGCAGGAACTCAGCGGCCGGCTGCAGGCCGTGAACACGGTCGAGGTCCGTCCGCGGGTCGCGGGCTACATCGATCGGGTTGCGTTCGCGGACGGCGCGCGCGTCAAGAAGGGCCAGCTGCTGTTCCAGATCGACCCGCGTCCGTTCCAGGCGGAGGTCGACCGGCTCGCCGCGGAGCGTAGTCGCAGTCTCTCGGACTTGGCGCTCGCGACCGCGAATCGCGCGCGCTCGGAGCGGCTCATCGAGGCGCACGCGATCTCGCGCGAGGAATATGAGCGCCAGGTCGCGGCCGAGGCCTCGGCGCAGGGCGCCCTGGGCTCGATCGACGCGTCCCTGCGCGAGGCGCAGCTCAATCGGGAGTTCACCGAAGTGCGCGCTCCGATCGACGGCCACGTGTCGCGAGCCATCATCACCGCGGGCAATCTCGTGACGAGCGCCAGCGTGCTCACGACGCTGGTCTCCGATGATCCGGTCTACGTCTACTTCGATGCCGATGAGCAAACCTATCTGCGCTACGCGCAAGCGCGGCACTCACAGGCGGGCGCCGCCGGCGGTTCCGCCGTCTACATCGGACTTGCCGACGAGCAGGGCTATCCGCATGCGGCGCAGCTCGACTTCATCGACAACCAGGTCGATGCGGCGACCGGGACGATTCGCGCGCGGGCCGCGCTCGCGAATCCAGACGGCCGCTATACGCCGGGGCTGTTCGCGCGCGTGCGCTTGGTCGGCGGCGAGGATCACGACAGTGTCCTCATCGAAGACCGGGCCGTGGGCACGGACCTCTCGAAGAAATTCGTCCTGACGCTCGCCGCCGACAACCGCATCGAGTACCGGCTCGTCGAGCTCGGTCCTGAGATCAACGGCCTGAGGGTCGTGACCAAAGGTCTCGCTCCGAATGAGCTGATCGTCGTCAATGGTTTGCAGCACGTGCGGCCGGGGCAGACGGTTGCGCCGACGCGGATCGCGATGGGCGACAACGCCGCCGGCCTCGCCCAGGTCGCGGCGCAATCCGGCGCGGCCGGCGTAGGCGCGGCCGGCCGCCCGAAATCGGGATCGGCGGTCGCACGCCTCAGCGTCGTCGCCGCCGTCGGTGCGGCGCGCTGATTCTCCGTCCAGATCAGAGCCCCAAGGACTCGTCATGAAACTCTCGCAATTCTTCATCGGCCGACCGATTTTCGCCGGGGTGCTCTCGGCATTGATCTTTCTTGCGGGCTTGATCGCCTTGCCGCGGCTCCCGATCAGCGAATACCCCGAAGTGGTTCCGCCGACCGTAGTCGTGAAAGCGAGCTACCCCGGCGCAAACCCCAAGGTCATCGCCGAGACCGTCGCGAGTCCGCTCGAACAATCGATCAACGGCGTCGAGGGCATGCTCTATCAGTCCTCGCAGGCGACCGCCGACGGCCTGATGACGCTCACGATCACGTTCGCGCTCGGCACCGACATCGACAAGGCGCAGGTTCAGGTGCAGAACCGCGTTTCGCAGACGCTGCCGAAGCTCCCGGACGTCGTGCAGCGGCTCGGTGTGATCACCAACAAGGCATCGCCCGACCTCACGATGGTCGTGCATTTGGTCTCGCCCGGCAATCGCTATGACACCCTGTATTTGTCGAACTACGCGTTGCTGCGAGTCAAGGACGAACTTGCGCGGCTCGACGGGGTCGGTGACGTGCAGGTCTTCGGTGCCGGGCAGTTCTCGATGCGCATCTGGCTCGATCCGGAGAAGGTCGCGAGCCGGGGACTCACCGCCGACGATGTCGTGCGCGCGATCCGCGAGCAGAACATCCAGGTCGCCGCGGGCCAGCTCGGCGCGCCGCCGCTGCCCGCCGCAACCGAATTCCAGGTCGCGATCAACGTCAAGGGCCGCCTCACGACCGAGGACGACTTTCGCAACATCATCATCAAGACGGGAGCCGCCGGGCAGGTCACGCGTTTGAAAGACGTCGCGCGCGTCGAACTCGGTGCCGACAGCTACGCGCTGCGCGCGCTGCTCGACAACGAGGCGGCGGCCGCGATCCCGATCTTCCAGCGCCCCGGCAGCAACGCGATCGCGATTTCCGAGAGCGTGCGCGCCAAGATGCAGGAGCTCAAGCGCGACTTCCCGCAGGGCGTCGACTACCAAATCGTCTACGACCCCACGGTGTTCGTGCGAGGTTCGATCCATGCGGTCGTGCATACGCTGATCGAGGCGATCCTGCTGGTGGTGCTCGTCGTCATCGTATTTCTGCAAACCTGGCGCGCCTCCGTGATCCCGCTGATCGCGGTGCCGGTGTCGCTCGTCGGGACGTTCGCGGTCATGCATGTGTTCGGCTTCAGCTTGAATGCGCTGTCGCTGTTCGGCCTCGTGCTCGCGATCGGCATCGTCGTCGACGATGCGATCGTGGTCGTAGAAAACGTCGAGCGCAACATCGCGGCGGGCTTGAAACCGGTCGAGGCGACGCGCCAGGCGATGCGCGAGGTCACGGGCCCGATCATCGCGACCGCGCTGGTGCTCTGCGCGGTGTTCGTACCCACGGCGTTCATCAGCGGGCTGACCGGCCAGTTCTACAAGCAGTTCGCGCTC
The DNA here is from genome assembly GCA_963782845.1 of uncultured Gammaproteobacteria bacterium. Taxonomy (GTDB): domain Bacteria; phylum Pseudomonadota; class Gammaproteobacteria; order Steroidobacterales; family Steroidobacteraceae; genus Bog-1198. The sequence goes on from CAWALM010000021.1 coordinate 99,685, forward strand.
ACGATTGCGATCAGCACCGTGATATCGGCATTCAACTCGCTGACGCTCTCGCCGGCGCTTTCCGCGCTGCTGCTCAAGGAGCACGGCGCACCGCCGGATCGGCTGACGCGCGTTCTCAATCGGCTGCTCGGCGGGTTTTTCCGCCCGTTCAACCGCTTTTTCGCGCGCTTCTCGGCCGGCTACGTGGGCGCCGCCGGCCGTGTGATTCGCGCTGGTAGCGTCGCTCTCCTAATATACGGCGGACTGCTGGGGCTCACGTACCTCGGCTTCGCGCACACGCCGACCGGCTTCGTGCCGCCGCAGGACAAGCAGTACCTCGTGAGTTTCGCGCAGCTGCCGGATGCCGCGACGCTAGACCGCACCGAGGCGGTGATTCGCCGTATGGACGAGCTCGCGCTCAAGCAGCCGGGCGTCGAGCACGCGGTCGCTTTTCCGGGCTTGAGCATCAACGGCTTCACGAACAGCCCGAACTCCGGAATCGTGTTCGTGACCTTGAAGCCGTTCGAGGAGCGCAGGTCGAAGAGCCTCTCCGCGGGCGCAATCGCGGCCGCGCTCAATCAGCAATACGGCCAGATACAGGACGCATTCATCGCCGTATTCCCGCCGCCGCCCGTCATGGGTCTCGGCACCATCGGCGGGTTTCGCATGCAGATCGAGGATCGCGGCGGCGTCGGCTTCGAGGAGCTCTATAAGCAGACCCAGAACCTGGTCGCGAAGGGCTATCAGACCCCGGAGCTGCAGGGCCTGTTCTCGAGTTTCCAAGTCAACGTCCCGCAGGTCGATGCCGACGTCGATCGCGAGAAGGCGAAATCGCAAGGCGTGTCGGTGCAGGAGCTGTTCGACACGATGCAGGTCTACTTGGGTTCGCTCTACGTCAACGACTTCAACGCGTTCGGCCGCACCTATCCGGTCACGGCCCAGGCCGAGCCCGGCTTCCGCTTGCAGGCCGAGGACGTCGTGCGCCTGAAGACCCGCAATGCGGCCGGCGACATGATTCCGCTCGGATCGTTCGTCACGGTGCAGCGCTCCTCGGGCCCCGATCGCGTGATGCACTACAACGCGTATCCGACGGCCGAGATCAACGGCGGGCCGGCCGCGGGTTACAGCTCCGGACAGGCACAGGCCGCGATGGAGCGCCTCGCGCGCCAAGAGCTGCCGAACGGCATGAGTTTCGAGTGGACCGAGCTCACTTACCAGCAGATCATCGCCGGCAACACCGCGGTTCTCGTCTTCCCGCTCGTCGTGCTGCTCGTATTCCTGGTGCTCGCGGCGCAATACGAGAGCCTGAGCCTGCCGCTCGCCGTCATCCTGATCATGCCGATGGTGCTGCTCTCGGCGATCACGGGCGTGGCTCTCACGCACGGCGACAGCAACATCTTTACGCAGATCGGATTGATCGTGCTCGTGGGGCTCGCGGCCAAGAACGCGATTCTCATCGTCGAGTTCGCCCGGGACCGCGAGCTCGAAGGGGTGCCGCCGCTGCAGGCGGCGCTCGATGCCGCTCGCTTGAGGCTGCGGCCGATCCTCATGACCTCGCTCGCCTTCATCATGGGCGTCGTGCCGCTGGTCGTCTCGAGCGGTGCGGGTGCCGAGATGCGCCACGCAATGGGTATCGCGGTGTTCTCCGGCATGCTCGGCGTCACGGTGTTCGGGCTCATGCTCACGCCGCTGTTCTATGTGCTGGTCCGCCGGCTCCTGCCGGGCAAGCGCACGCCGCTGCAGGCGCCGGTTGCGCCTGCAGCGATTCTCGGCGCTGCGCCGCTCAGCGACACCACGGGTTGATCATATGAAGAAAGCCATCGCGATCGTCTTCTCTACGGCCTGGCTCGCGGCCTGCGCCGTGGGTCCCAACTACCGGGCGCCGCAGACCGCGCCGGCGGCGCTCGTCAACGCGCAGTCGTCCGCGTTTGTCGCGGCGTCGCCGGAAGCACTTTGGTGGCGCGAGTTCGAGGACGGCGAACTCGACGGGCTCGTGCGCCGGGCGCTCGCCGCGAATCTCGACCTGCGCTCCGCCTTGGACCGGGTCCGCGCGGCCCGCGCGGTGTTCGTCGAGAGAAAGCTCGACTACGCGCCGCACGTGCAAGCAGGCGCCGATTACGCGCACAGCAACGAGCAACAACCCGGGTTCGGCTCCAGCCGCTACGACATCCAAAGCGACAGTCTCGGGTTCGACGCGGCCTGGGAACTCGATTTGTTCGGCCATGTACGCCGTTCTGTGCAAGCCGCGCGCGCGGATCTCGGCGCCGAGCAGGCAAACTATCGGGACGCCGAGGTTACGATCGCGGCCGAGGTGGCGCGCAACTACTTCGAGTTGCGCGGCGCGCAGAAGCGGCTCGGGGTCGCCCGCGAAAATCTCGACACTGAGCGCAAGACGCTCGAGCTCACGGAGCTTCGCGACTCGGTCGGACGCGGCTCGGAACTCGACGTGCAGCGCAGCCTCGCGCGCTTGAAGGCGACCGAGGCCTCGATTCCGCCGCTCGAGGCGGCGGAGAAGCAAGCCGCCTACCGGCTCGCGGTGCTGCTCGGGCAGCGGCCGGGGGTGCTCGATGAGGAGCTTCGACCCGCCGACGTCGCCGTGTACGCGAAGGCCCTGCCGATCGGCGACCCGAGCGACCTGTTGCGACGCCGGCCCGACGTGCGAGCGGCGGAACAACAGCTCGCCGCGGCGACCGCGCGCGTGGGGGTTGCGACCGCGGACCTGTTTCCGCGGGTCAGCGTCACGGGATTCGTGGGGTTTCTCTCGGGCGACGTCGGCCGATTGTTCGGTACCGCCTCGGGCGCGGATTCGCGCGCCTGGGCGGTCACGCCCGCGGTGAGCTGGGCCGCGTTCGATCTCGGCTCGGTGCGTGCGCGGCTGCGCGCGAGCGACGCGCAATCCGATGCGGCCGCCGCGAACTATGAAAAGGTCGTTCTGACGGCGCTCGAGGATACCGAGAACAGCTTGGTCGCCTATAGCACGCGCCAAGTGCAACTGAAGAGCCTCGCCGAGCAGGCGGCCGCGTCGCGGCGCGCCGCGGCGCTCGCCGAAACGCAGTATCGCGAGGGCGTCGCGGACTTCCTCGTGTTGCTCGATGCGCAGCGCACGCAGCTCGACGCGGAGGACTCGGTTGCGCAGGCGGAAACGGCCGTCAACGTCGCGGTCGTCGCGATCTACAAGGCGCTCGGCGGTGTCGGACAGCCGCCCGCCGATAGTGCGGCGATGAGCTTGGGACGCGCGCCGTGATAGCGGCCCTTCCGCGCGTGCATGCCGGTTTCGCGGGCGATCGGTGGTCGCTCGTCGCAGGCCCGCGGGTTCGCTCGGGCGTCGGCATTTATTGGCGCGGCATCGGGATCGCAGTCGAGGTCGTCTCCGCATTCGCGACGCTAGGGATCGTCGCCGCGCTTCCGGTGCTGATTGCGATCGCGACCCGGGCGCTGCGCGCCGGCATGCTTGGCTGGAACTGGCCGGCGATAGCCCGGACAACGAGCCTCATCGCGCTGCTCGCCGTCCAGGGATGCGCCCCCGTCGTTCCGTTGGCGTCATCGCCGCCGCCGACGATGATCGCGGCGGCCTCGCCGAGCAACATTCGCATGATGGGCACCGATCACCGGTTCGCCTATGAATCCGTGGAGCGCGTCGCGCGGCGGGCGCAGCAACTGAGCGGGGATGGGCCCTTCGACATACTCGCGCTCTCGGGCGGCGGAGCGGATGGAGCGTTCGGTGCCGGCGCGCTTGCGGGACTGACGCGCTCGGGCGCACGCCCGCAGTTTTCGGTCGTCACCGGCGTCAGTGTCGGCGCCTTGCTGGCTCCTTATGCGTTCTTGGGTTCCGAATGGGATCCACAATTGATGGACGCTTACACGAGCGGGCGTGCAGAACACTTGCTGCAGGCGCGCCAATTCGGGGTGATCTTCGGCTCGAGCGCCTATCGCGGCCGACCGCTCGAACAGCTCGTCGACACCTTCCTCAGCGACGCGCTCCTGCAGGCGGTCGCCCGGGAGGCGGCTTCGGGGCGCCTGCTGCTCGTCGCAACCACCAACGTCGAAACCCGAGAGACTGTCGTTTGGGATCTCGGCTCGGTCGCCCTGAACGGAGGCGCGAATGCGAGAGCGTTGTTCCGGGATATTTTGGTCGCATCGGCGAGCGTGCCGGGCATCTTTCCGCCGGTGATCATCCGAGTGCAGGACGGCTGGGGCGAGTACAGCGAGGCGCATGTCGACGGCGGCACCACGGCGCCGTTTCTGCTCCCGCCGGCGCTGCTGCAGCCGCCCCGAGATGGCGCGCGCCAATCACCGCCCGCGGTTTACGTGATCGTCGACGGGCGTTTGAGTGAGGAGCCAGCGTCGATCCGGCTGCGCTTTCGGACGATTGTGTCGCAGAGCATATCCGCGGCGCTGACCCACTTGATGCGAACCTCACTCGAACTGACCGCCGCCGACGCACGGCTGCAGGGCGCGAGTTTTCGGTATTCGGCGATTCCGAGCGCCTATCCGAGCGAAACGTCATTCGATTTTCGCGCCACGACGATGCGCGCGTTGTTCGAATTCGGCTATGCATGCGCCGACAGCAGCCGCCTGTGGGTCTCGGCGCCGCGCGAGCAGATCGATCGTAGAGATCGCGGGAAGCCGGCGCCGGAACGCAACCTCGCTTGTCCCGCCGACGACGGGTTCATTGCCGGCCTTGCTTCGCGCTGAGTCCAAATGTTTAAAACCGTCCTGTGCGAGATCCATGAGACGAGTTCCGGAATCGAGACGGCGATTCCGGCGAGGAGTGATTTGATGACGAGCGAATCGAAACACAAGATGCGATCCCTGCCCACGGCCGATTACAGCGCGGCAATCGGCAAAGCCGTTCAATGGTTGGGGCATCGCTATCTGCTGGCACGGCCGATCAACCGCACGATGTCCGGCGCCGGGACCGCGGCGGATGCGGCCATCAAATGAACGTCGATGATGTATTGATCGGAATGACGCTGAGCGGCTTGGTGCTCGCCGTCGGCCATCTTCGAGCGGTGCTGGATCAATTGGGAAGATTGGCCGGCACACGTCCGGCCAGGGCTCGTCGGGAACGCGGGGGTGCGGGCGCGCTGCGCCTGTCGTCAATCGTGCGGAAGCTCGACCTCGGCCGCAAAGGTTTCCGCGATGGCGATCACCGCCGCATGGATGGGACCCGATGGAATCGCAGGGATCACCGACGCATCGACGACAAAGAGTCGCTCGAGTCCACGCACCTTTAGGTCGGCGTCCACGACGCTGTCCGCCGACCGGCCCATGCGGCAGGTGCCGACCGGATGGTGATGCGTCATCACGGCGCGTTCGAGAAACGCGTCGAGATCCCTGTCGCTGCGGCAGTCCATTCCGGGATAGATCTCTTCGGCACGCCAGTCGGCGAGCGCAGCGTGCTGACCCAGGATGCGGGCGAGATCCAGCGCCCGTCGCACCAGTCGGCGATCGTGCTCCGTGGACAGGTAGGCAGGATCGATGTCGGCCGGGTCAGCGACGTCGGGACCGGTCAGCGTGATGCGGCCGCGGCTCGTCGGGTGGGTGACCCCGGAGAGAATCGTATAAGCGGTGCCGATCGCCGGTCGCGCAAAACTCTCCGTGACGGTCGGCGCAGCGACACAGCCCAACACGACATCCGGCGTGCCGTCGCTGCGCGTGAGATCGTCGCTGTTGAGATAGGTCAGGGATTCCGAATGCTGTAGTCGCGAGGGCGGCACCGATCTGCTTCGCGCGATAGACATTGCCTGCAGTGAGTAAATGGTCGTGCAAATTCTCGCCGACGCCGGGATGGTCGGCGCTGCAGCGCACCCCGGCGCGTTCGAGACTCTTGGCCGGCCCGATGCCTGAACGCATCAGCAGCAGCGGGCTCGCGATCGCACCGGCGCACAAAATCGTGATGCCCGCCTCGAGTCTCACGAACTCGCCGTCGATCGCTGCGCTCACGCCGGTTGCGCCGGCGCCCGACAGAGTCAGCCGATGCACCAAGGCGTTACCGATGACCGTCAAATTGGCGCGCGCCCGCACGGGTTCCAGGTAGGCGTCGGCGACGGTGACGCGCCGTCCGGCGCGGATCGTCAGTGAATTCGGTGCAACGCCGATGAGCCTGCCGGTGTTGTGGTCGCCGAGCCAGGGAACGCCCGACGCCATGGCGGCAGCCATGTAAGCGCGCACGACCGGACTCAATTCCGCGTCGGGCAGCCATACCGGCAGCGGGCCGTCGGCGCCGTGCTGCTCGCTCGGCCCGCCGGAAAAACTCTCGAGCCGCCGGAACGCCGGCAGCAGACCCTCATACGACCAGCGCGCGGAGCCGCTCGCATCGCTCCAGGACCGGAAATCCTCGCGTGACCCTCGAACATGGGCCATTGCATGCAGGCAACTCGATCCACCGAAGATGCGCCCCCGGGGCCAGTCGTGGATTCGGCCCGCGGTACCCGCCTGCGGCGTCGTGCGATAGCGCCAGTCATAGGCGCGTCCCGCGAGCAGCGGCCACTGTTGCGGAATCGCGATATCGGGGTCGGTTGCCGGGCCGCCCGCTTCGATGAGCCCGACGCGCAAGCGCGGATCCTCGCTCAAGCGAGCGGCGAGCACACAGCCGGCGGAACCGGCGCCCACGATCAGCACGTCGAACCGTTTGTTCATCGGGTGAACCAATTCAAAGAATGGTTCCTCCAGCGGCCGCAGTGCGCCGACCCTGGATCAAGTCGGCGGCTTTTTCGGCGATCATGACGACCGCGGCATTGATGTTGCCGCTGACCAGATCGGGCATCACCGAGGCATCGACGATTCGCAGCGCCGCGATGCCGCGCAGCCGCAGCTCGGTATCGACGACCGCCGCTTCGTCCGACTCCCGGCCCATCTTGCAGGTACCCGCAGGGTGATGGACCGTGATCGCGGTGTTGCGAATATGGGCATCGATGTCCGCGTCCGAACTCTTGCCGTCGCCCGGCGCGATTTCCCGCCCGATGAAGCGGCGCATCGGCGGCTGCGCCGCGATCTCGCGCGCCATGCGCACCCCGGCGCGCAAGCTCCGCCAATCGGCATCCGTCGACAAGAACCGTTGCAGGATGCGCGGATGAGCATACGGGTCGCGCGATTGCAGGCTGACTGCGCCGCGGCTCTCGGGGTGCAGCATCACGATGCGGCTCGCGAATCCATCCGTGAACGGGGCCTTGAACGGCTTGAAATAAGGCCACGCTCCGAGCGGCGCCGCCGTCAGCAAAATTTGGGTGTCGGGCAGGGCGAGCTGCGCGTCGCTCTTCAGAAATGCGACGATGCCGCCGGGCACGTCGGCGGCGAAACCCTTGCCGAACAAATAGGCCCTCGCGAGTGCACGCGCGATGCGGTCGTAGCGCATCATCGCGAAGAACGGGCCGGGCTCGCGACGCTGGTACATGAGGATCGCCGAGGCGTGGTCCTGCAGATTTCGCCCGACGCCGCGCAGCGCGGCCTGAACCGGAATGTCGTGTCGCGCGAGCTCCTCCGGGTCGCCGATGCCCGAGAGCATCAAGAGTTGCGGCGAATTGATGACACCGCCCGAGAGCACGACCTCGCGGCGCGCACGTACGCGGTGCGCGGTGCCGCCCTGCAAATACTCGATGCCGGTCGCCCGGCCGTTCTCGATCAGGATCCGGCTCGCGAGCGCCTGGACCGTGACCGTCAAATTGGGCCGCGCCAGCGCCGGTCGCAGGTAGGCGGTCGCCGCGCTGCAGCGCCGGCCCTTGCCGATCGTCATTTGCAGCCGAGAAAATCCCTGCTGGACCTCCGCATTGTAGTCGTCGGTCCAGGTGTGTCCCGCGGTCCGTCCGGATTCGGCATACGCATCGAGCAGCGGATCCTGATATCCGCAGGTCTTGACCGCCAGCGGTCCGACGCCGCCGCGATACGCGCTCGCTCCGCCTTCCCAGCATTCCTGCTTGCGAAAGTAGGGCAGTACCGCCTGATACGACCAATCCGCCGCGCCGGTGGTCGCGGCCCAGCGATCGTAGTCGCCGCGGTTGCCGCGCACATAGGCCATCGCGTTCGTCGAGGAGCAGCCGCCGATCACCTTGCCGCGGGCACACTCGATGCGCCGACCGGCGACCGTCTCTTCGGGCTCGCAGAAATAGTTCCAGTCATGCAGCCGCTTCTGCAGGATCTTGCCCCAGCCGAGCGGGATGTGGATCCACGGGTCGCGGTCCCAGCCGCCGGCCTCGAGCAGCAGCACGGCCACGTCCGGATCGGCACTGAGGCGATTCGCGAGGACGCACCCGGCCGAGCCCGCGCCCACGATGATGTAGTCGAACTCGGCGATTTTTTCCAACGGAACTAAAACCTATTGAGCCGTTTCCGACCGCGGAAATGCCTGCTCATAAATGTACTGCTGGACGTCGCCGAGATGGCGCAGCATCTGCGCGCAGGCCTCCTGTCCATTGCGGGCGGCAATCGCCGCGGCGATCGATTCATGGAAGCCCGCGTAGACCGCCTGGCGCTTGAAGCAATGCGCGTGCTCACCCAACCGGCGCCAGCCGGCGTCGCGCTGCTGCGCGCACATGGTGTCGAAGAACGCGAGAAACAGCGTATTGCGCGCGGCTTCCGCGATGGTGCGATGAAACAGCGCATCGGCGCGCTCGTAGGTTTCCGGGTTGCTTGCAGCGCGGGTCTTTCCCGCGAGCGTTTGCAACCGTTTGATTTCGGCCGTTGACGCTCGCAGCGCTGCGAGCCGCGCCATCGCAGGCTCGGTCGCGAGCCGCACTTCGATGACCTCGAGCGGATTGGTGTAGTCGAGAATGCTGCCGAGCGAGGACGCGAGTTTGCCGGTCGAGCTGCCGTGCGGCGCCGAGTCTGGCGCCGCCGTGACGGCCCCATAGGTCGGCGGAGAGTAGATAAAGGTTCCGCGTCCCTGGTGGCGATAGATCCGGCCTTCCTGCTCGAGCACCTCGAGCGCCCTGCGCAGCGAGCGGCGCCCGACGCGAAGTTCGCTCGCGAGAGTTCTCTCCGGCGGGATGCGTCCGTCGACCGCGAAGTCGCGTTTCTCGATGAATTCACGCACTTTGCTTAGAGCCTGATCGCTTCGGTCCATGGTCCTGCAGCCAGTGTTGTTGTATGCATTACGATACCATAGGCGCCGCATCGATAGCGCCGGCAGTGCGGCGCGCCGCGGTTGACGTGGGCGTTGGCTCCGGGCAGACTCGATCCGGGTGGAACCACTTGGCAGTATTGGTTCGTGAGGATCTCCGATGCGCGTTGAAACTCAGTTGGCGGGCGAGACGAACGCCGAACTTGCGGCTTCGCTCGATGCATTGCACCGCGACGTCTACGCCAACAACATGGCGCCCTACTGGGTCGTCGATCGCAGCGTCGCGCACGACGAGGACCGGCAGGTCCAGCAAGGCCGCAAGGCGATTCCTTTCATCTGGAAATACCAGCGGCAGATCGAGCCCTTGCTGCGCCGCTCGGCGGCGCTGATCAAAACGGAGACCTCGGAGCGGCGCTCCCTGGTGCTCGTCAATCCGGGCCTCGCGCCGCAGCGGGCGACCGCCTCGACCTTGTACGTCGCCTACCGCGTCAACGATCCGCGCGAGATCATGCCGCCGCACCGCCATTCGCCGAACGCGATCCGCCTGGGGCTCACCGGCGTCACGAACTTCACCGGAGTCGAAGGCGAAAACATCGTGTTCGGACCTGGCGATCTCGTGCTGACGCCGCACGATACCTGGCACAACCACGGCAACGAGGGCGACGAGCCCGCGATCAACCTCAGCGTGCTCGATCTGCCGCTCGCCGAAACCCTGAATTCCCTCTATTTCGAACATGATTACACCGAGGAGGAGGAGGGGGTTCAGATCCGCCGCGCGATGCAGACCGAACGCTTCCCGCCGAATTATTCACAGCGCGTCTACGGCAGCGGCGGCTTCCTGCCGCGCTTCGTATCGCACCACCGGGGCGCGGGCGCCGCCTCGCCGATGTTCGTCTACCGCTACGAAGCGATGCGCGAGATGCTCGAGAAATGCCGCAACTGGGACGGCGATCGCCACGAGGCGCTGATGCTGGAGTACGTCAATCCGACGACCGGCGGGCCGGTTTACAAGACGATGACCTTTTTCATGCAGATGCTGCGTCCCGGCGAGCGAACGCTGCCGCTCAAGCAGAGCGCGAACCTGGTGTTTTCGCCGTTCGAGGGCGCAGGCTTCAGCATGATCGGGGACAAGCGCGTCGACTGGGAACGATTCGACACGGTCGTCGTTCCGGGTGGAACCTGGTGCCAGCACGTGAACGCATCCGGCAATGAGCCGGTAATTCTCTTCGTCGCCAGCGATGAGCCCACGCTCAAGGCACTGTCGTTCTATCAGAAGCACGGCAAGAACGACAACGGCGACATCATTCGGCTCACTTAAGCGCGGGGCGCGCGAGCGGGCGCCCTTCAAGGTTTTAGGTTTCATCCACAATGGCAGCTTCCAAGAACACGCGCCTCGTCGCGCATATCGATTGTCCCGGCGGCGGACAAGTATGGGTCGACGGCAAGACACTCTACATCGGCCACATGCGCGAGCCGACCGGTACGACGATCGTCGACGTCGCGGACCCGAACAACCCGGTCGTGTTGGCGCGCGTCGATCTGCCTCCCGGCTGGCATTCGCACAAGGTGCGCGTCGCCAACGGCATCATGGTCGTCAATCACGAACGCCAGGGCAAGGACGGCGATCCGTCCTTCGGCGGCGGCCTCGGCATTTACGATGTCTCGACGCCGGCGCGGCCGGAGCTGCTCTGCAAGTGGCGCACCCACGGCAAAGGCGTGCACCGCTACGACTTCGACGGCCGCTATGCGTACATTTCGCCGACCGCCGAGGGCTACATCGGCAACATCATGATGATTCTCGATCTCAAGGATCCGAAGCGGCCCGAGGAGGTCGGGCGCTGGTGGATTCCGGGGCAGTGGCAGGCGGGCGGGGAGGCCTACCCCTGGGGCGATGGACCGGCTCCGCGTTGCCATCACCCGATGCGCATGCGTGATCGGCTGTATGTGAGCTATTGGCATCACGGCTACCACATTCTCGACATTGCCGACATGCGCAAGCCGAAGTGGATCGCGGGCGGCAACACCTCGCCGGCATTCCCGCATCCGACGCACACCTGTTTGCCGATCCCGCAGGCGCTGAAAGGCCGCAAGGTCATGGTGGTCGCCGACGAGGATGTCGCGAAGCTCTGGCCGGCGGCGCCCGCCTTCGCGTGGATTTACGACATCACGAACGAGCGCTGCCCCGTGCCGATCTCGACGTTTCAGGTCGCGGGCGTCGATCCCGACGGCGCACCGCAGCCGCCGTTCATGGGTTGCCATCAGCCGTCGGAACGCTTCAAGGGCAGCATCATCCCGTTCGCCTGGTTCGCGAAGGGTTTGCGGATCCTGGACATCGCCGATCCGTTCGCGCCGCGCGAGGTGGCGTATTATGAAACCGACGCGCCCCAGGGCTTTTCGCTCGCCTCCTCGAACGACGTCACGATCGATGATCGCGGGCTCTGTTACCTGATCGACCGCCAGCGCGGCGTCGACATCATCGAAACGACGGTACTTTAGAATTCAACAGCACCGCAGGCCCGCAGTGAACGACAAAATCATCACGATCGGAAAGCGCAATCCGAATCTCCCGTTTCATCCGGGCGTGCGCGCCGGTGACTTCATTTATATCTCGGGACAGGTTGCCAAGGACGAGAACGGCAACATGTCGAGCGGCAACATCGAGGAAGAAACGCGCTGGACGATCGAGAGCATCCGGCGGATTCTCCAGCTCGACGGCGCGGACTTGAGCGACGTCGTCAAGGTCACGGTGTATCTCGCCGACGCGCGCAATTTCGGGCGCTACAACAAGGTCTTCGGCGAGTACTTCCCGGACGGGCGAATCTCGCGAACCACGGTCGAAGCGCGTGCGGTCATCGAATGCAAGATCGAAATGGACGCGGTCGCCTATAAGCCGCGCGGTTGATTCCAATAATCCATTTGAGGCCGCGGAGCCGGAGAGAAGAACATGGTGAAAATTCTGGGTCGCAGCACATCGGGAAATGTGCAGAAAGTCGTCTGGCTGCTCGAGGAGCTGGGGCAGCCCTACTCGCGGGAGGACTACGGCCGGCAGTTCAACAACACGCAGACCGAGGCGTATCTCGCCCTCAATCCGAGCGGCAAGGTGCCGACGCTCGTCGACGGCGACGTGGTCGTCTGGGAATCGAACACCATACTGCGCTACCTCTGCAACAAGTCGGCCGGCGGCGCGGCGCTGTATCCCACCGACCCCGCGGCGCGTACCCAGGTCGAGCGTTGGATGGATTGGCAGCTCGCTTCATTGAATGGTCCCTATCTCGGCGTGTTTCGGGAAGCCAAGAAGAAAGAGGAAGAGCGCGCCGCGAGCTTCGCCGCGGACTCCAAGGAGTTGGGTGCGCAGCTCGAGCTGCTCGAGAAGGGAACCGCGGGCCGCCCCTGGATCGCGGGACAGAATTTTTCGATTGCCGACATCTGTTTGGGACCGATCGTCGATCGCTGCCTCGGCTTTCCCGTGGCGCTGCCGGCGATACCGGGGATCCGAGCCTGGCGCGACAGGCTCGCCTCCCGCCCGGCCTACCAAAAGTCGAAATCCTGAAGCGCTGCTGCAGCCGGAGGGTCGGATGAAGAACGTCGCCGTGATCGGTCTCGGCACGATGGGGCCGGGGATTGCCGCGACCCTGGCGCGCGCCGGCATGCGGGTCGCGGCCTTCGATGCGGACCCGGACAAGCGCGCCAAAGCCGGCCAGGGATTCGCCGCTGCCGCCACCGTGCTCTCGGCGCTCGCGGTCCCCGAGCATGGCGGCGGCGAGATCGCGGTGCGCGAGAATTTGGCGCATGCCGTGGAGCGCGCCGATCTCGTGATCGAGACGGTGCCGGAAAACCTCGAGCTCAAGATCCGGGTGTTTCGCGAGATCGAGGCGCATGTCGCCGACGATTGCATGCTGGCGTCCGACACCTCGGGGATTCCGATCACCAAGATTCAGGCCGGTACGCGCGTGCCGGGCCGCGTCGTCGGCATGCATTGGTCGAACCCGCCCCATATCATTCCGATGATCGAGGTGATCGGCGGCGAACAGACGGCGCCCGGCGTCGTGGCGTCGCTCGCCGAGTTGATCCGGCGCATCGGACATCTGCCGATCATCATTCGCAAGGACGTCGCGGGATTCGTCGAGAATCGCGTGCTTTACGCCGTGATGCGCGAATGTCTCGACCTCGTCGAGCAGGGCGTCATCGAACCGCAGGATCTCGATACCTGCGTCTCCTGGGGCATCGGCTACAAGCTCGCCGTCGTGGGTCCGATGGCCTTGCTCGACATGGCGGGACTCGACATCTATTCCGCGGTCGCGGGATATCTCAACAAGGAATTGTCGGCCCGCCCGGATGTCGCCGCCTACGTCACCGAGCGCACCGCGCAGCACAAGCTCGGCATCAAGACCGCCGGCGGCATCTATAACTACACCCCCGCACAGATCCAGGAGCTGCAGAGCGCACGCGCGCGCAAGCTCGTCGCCGTGCGCAAGGCCTTGCAGACATGAAGCGCAGGCCAAGACTTCGCGAACGTTGCGTGCGCCACGGAGCGCTCGCGTGGCTGCTGGCCGCTTGCGCGAGCGCCTCGGCGGCCGAGCTTCATGCGATTGCGATCATGATGCCGGAGGAGCCCACCGATTACGGCTGGAACCAACAAGGCTTCGAAGCGGCCAAGACCGTCGCCGCGAAATATCACTTGAAGTTCATGCCGGCAACGGGACTCGGCTACGGCGATGTGCGTGCGCAGCTGCGCGAACTGGCCGACGACGGCGCGAATCTGATCATCGCGCACGGCGCGGGCTACAACACCGCGGCGCCCGAGATCGGCGCCGAGACGCATGTGCCGGTGGCGATCGTCGATCGCCCGAAGGACAGCAAGCCCGGCGCGGTCGCGGATTACACCTTGTCCGGCCACGAGGGGGCGTACCTCGCCGGAGTTCTCGCGGCGAAGACCACGGCGACCAAGGTCGTCGGTATCGTCGTGACGGGGGAGCCGCCGTCATGGAACTCCCAGTCGGCCGCTTTCGCCCAAGGCGTGCATGCGGCCGATCCCGCACTGCGCATCGTCTATGCGGTCATCGGGCCCGCGGCGTACTCGGACGCCGCCGGCGGCCGGCGCGTGACCGAATCGGTGATCGGAGCGGGTGCCGACGTGATCTTCGGCCAGGGTGACGGTGCGAGTTTCGGGATGCTGCAAGCGGTCGAAACCCGCCGGTCGACCGGCGGCGGCAAGGTCTGGTTCATCGACGTCATCGGCGACAAGACGCCGATCGACAAGGGCAATCTGCTCTCCTCGGTGGTCTGGAATTTGGTCCCCGTGTATTCCGCGATGATCGAGGATCTGCAGGCCAACAAGTTCGGGACTCACGCGTACCCGCTGCGGCTCGCGGACGATTCGGTGCGGCTGCTGCACACCAAGCACATCCCCGACGGGGTCTGGAACGAGGTTGCCGCGGTGCGCCAGCAGATCATCGACGGCAAGCTCAAAATCGAGCCGATCTTCGACGCCGCCCGGGTTCGTGCGCTCATGAACTCGGTGGCGGCGCCGCCGAAGTAGCCGGCGGCAACGCCGCCGAATGGGCACCGCGCAATCACGCGAATGATCAACGACGCAACGCAAGCTGGGCAGTCGGCCGAAGCGCCGCCGGGTGCCGCGAGCGCGGTGGCGGCCTTGCGCCAGGTCACGAAGCGCTTCCCCGGCATCGTCGCGCTCGACCGCGTGTCGCTCGAGTTCCATGCCGGCGAGATCCATGTCTTGCTCGGCGAAAACGGCGCCGGCAAATCCACGCTCGTGAGTCTGCTCGCCGGCATGCAGCGGCCCGATGCGGGCGAGATCCTCATCGACGGGGTCCCGGCGGTCATCGATTCTCCGCGGCGCAGCATGGATCTCGGCATCGGCGCGGTGTTTCAGCGCGTGCTGCTGGTGCCGAGTTTGACCGTCATCGAAAATCTGATGCTGGGCGGATCGTGGCTGCGCGCGCTCGCGCGCGGCGCGGCGCTGCGCCGCTTCGACGAACTCTCGGCGTTGCTCGGCACGCGCATCGATCCGGACGCGCCGGTCTCCGGCTTGTCGCTCGGCGAGCAGCAGCAGGTCGAAATCATGCGTGCGCTGTGGCGCGACGAGAAACTGCTGCTGCTCGATGAGCCGACCTCGATGCTGACGCCGCAGGGCGTCGCGGATCTCGGCCGCATGATGCGCCGGCTCAAGGAAAAGGGCGTCGCGCTGATTCTGGTCACCCACAAGCTGCTCGAGGCCTTCGAGTTCGGCGACCGCATCTCGGTGCTGCGCTTAGGTCAGGTCGCGGGCGAAATCCAGCCGCGGCGCCTGCAGACGATGAACGATGCCGAGCGGACCGAGACCGTGATTCGCATGATGTTTGGCGCTGCCGGCGTAGGCGCTGCCGGCGTAGGCGCGGCCGGCACGCCGCCCGATCAGGGCCATGAGGGCGAACTCGCGATCCTGCTCGGACGCAAACTGCGCCGCGCCGGCTCCGTCGATCGCAGCAGGCCCGCGGCACTGTCGGCGCACGCGCTCGTGACGGCACCCGACTTCGCCGAGACGCCGCTGCGTGCCGTGAGCTTCGAGCTGTGGGCGGGCGAGGTGCTCGGGATCGCGGGGGTCGACGGCAACGGCCAAAAGCACCTCGCGGAAGTGCTCGCGGGCCAACGCGTGCTGCGCCAGGGTCGAATCGAATTCGTCCGGCTCCGATATCACGCGGGGGCGCGTGCCGCAGCGGCGGCAGCGCGGAATCCGCTACGTCACCGACGACCGGCTCGGCGAGGGCACGGTCGGCAGCTTTTCAGTGGCGACCAACCTCGTGCTCAAGGAAATCGGCGCGCCGCCCTTTTGGCGCCACGGCATCAGCGATTGGCCGCTGATCCAGCAGAGTGCTCGCGAGCAGATTCTGCGCAACGACATCCGCACGCCGTCGGAACTCACGCCGGTCGGCAAACTCTCGGGCGGCAACGTGCAAAAGGTGCTGCTCGCGCGCGAACTCGACGCCGAAGCGAACGTCGCCATCCTCAACAAGCCCACCTATGGGCTCGACCTGCACAACCAGCGTCTCGCGCTCGACCGGATCGTCGCCGCCGCGGCCCGCGGCGTCGCGGTCATCGTGATCTCGACCGATCTCGATGAGCTGCTCGAGATCAGCGACCGCATCGGTGTCATGTTCCAGGGTTCGCTCGCGGGCATCGTCGAGAACGACGAGTCGGCGGGCGACAAAATCCGGCGACTCATGACCGGAGCCGCGGCCGAATGAGCACCCGGGGCGAGCTGTCCGCAGGACTCGAGGCCGCGCTGCTGCGCGTACTGGTGCCGGTCGCGATGGCGCTCGTCGTCGGCGGCCTGATTCTGCTCGTGCTCGGCAAGGACCCGCTCGACTATTACGGCTACGTCTTGCAGCGCAGCCTGCTGCGCTGGGGCGGCATCCAGGAGACCGTGACGCGCATGGCGCCGCTGCTGTTGATTGCCGCGGGACTGATCGTCGCGTTTCGCGCGGGGATCTGGAATCTCGGCGGCGACGGCCAGTTCCTGCTGGCGGCCGTGGTCAGCGCGGCGCTCGCGCCGGCGCTCGCCGCGGATTTGCCGCGCGCGTCTCAATCTGCTCGTCTGCATGATCGTCGGCAGCGATGGTGGGCGCGCTCTGGTCGGTGATTCCCGCGATGCTCAAGGCGCGCTACGGCATCAACGAGATCATCACGACGCTGATGATGAGCTTTCTCGGCACGAGCCTCGCCAACGTGCTGATCAAGCTCGTGCTGCGCGATCCCGATACCACGGTGCCGCAGACCCGCAGTCTCGGCGTCGATGACCGCCTGCCGCGTCTGTTCGGCACGACGATCCACAGCGGCCTCGTGCTCGCGATCCTCGCCGTCGTCCTCGTTCATCTGATGATGACTCGCACGGCTTTCGGGCTGAAATTGCAGGTGCTCGGCGCGAACCGTGCCGCGGCGGTCCATGCGGGCCTGCGCGTGGAGAGGCTGACGGTGATCGCGTTCGCCTTGAGCGCCGGCCTGATCGGACTCGCGGGCGCGGTCGAGGTGCTCGGCGTCTGGGGCTCGGTGCGCGCCGACTGGAACCCGGCGTTCGGACTGCTGGTCGTGCCGCTGGTGTTTCTCGCGCGCTTCAACGGCTACGCGGTCATCGGCTTCACGCTGTTCTTCTCGGCGCTGATGGTCGGGGGCGAAAGCGCGGCGCGCCGGGTCGGCGTGCCGCAACACTACGTACTCGTGCTCGTCGCTTTGCTGCTGCTGTTCCTCGCGCTCGTCGAATATCTCGATCAGTCGCGCCGCAAATCGGGTACCGCCGGAACATGAGCGCCCTGTTCACCGAGCCCTTCTTGGTCTCGCTGCTGTTCGGCGCGGTGACGGCCGGCCTGCCGCTGCTGCTGGCGGGCCTCGGCGAGCAGATCTCGGAAAAGGCCGGGGTGCTCAACATCGGCCTCGAAGGCATGATGCTGGTCGGCGCCTACACGGGCTTCCTCGCGACCTACCACACGGGTTCGTTCTGGCTCGGCTTTCTCGCCGGCGGTGTCGGCGGCATGAGCGCCGCGCTCATCGTGCTGCTGCTCTGCATCCGCAAGGGGCTCAATCAGATCGTGATCGGCATCGCGATCACGGTCGGCGCCGAAGGGCTGACCTCGCTGCTGCATTTCGTCCAGTTCAGCCGCTCCTATCCGCGCCTCGCCGCGGCGCCGATCCTCGCGGTGCCCGGATTGAGCCGCATACCGGTGGTCGGGGCGGGATTGTTCAGCCACAACGCGCTCGTCTATCTCAGCGATGATGCTCGTGCTGGTGCTGACCTGGGTGTTCCGCTCGACCTACCTCGGCATCAGTCTGGAGGCCGCGGGCAACAAACCCGCCGCGCTCGATGCCGCCGGCGTCGACGTCGTGCGCACGCGGTCGTTCGCGGTGCTGTGCACGGGATTTCTGGCGGGGCTCGGCGGCGCCTACATGGCGAACGTCGGTGCGGGGCTGTTCGTGCCCTTCATGACCGGCGGCGCCGGCGTCATCGGTATCGTGCTCGCGATGCTCGCGCGCGGACGGCCGTTGTGGGTATTGATCGGCGCCGCCCTGTTCGGCGCCAGTCTTGCGATGACGACCGCACTGCAAGTCGCCGGCATCGACGTGCCCACCGACGTCGTGCAGATGCTGCCGTTTGCGGTCGTGATGCTGGTGCTGGTGATCTTCGCCCGGCACAGCATGTTGCCGCCCGCATTGGGCTCGCCCTACGTACGCGGCGAGCGCTGAATGGTGACCACAGTAAGGAGATCGCCCATGTCGATCACAACCGACCAAGATCCGATTTTCACGTTGACGACCGGACCCGTCGACGCCTACCCCGAGGTGCTGCGCGGCCTGTCGAGGCCGGTGCTCTATGACTACGACCCGGCATTTCTCGGCTTCTATGAAAAGGTCGAAGAGAAACTGCGCGCGGCGCTGCGCACCGCGCACATGCCGGTGATCCTGCAGGGCGAACCGGTGCTCGCGCTCGAGGCGGGTGCGGCATCGCTGATTGCCAAGAAGGACGTCGTGCTCAATCTGGTCTCCGGTGTCTACGGCGCAGGGTTCGGCTTTTGGGCGCGGCGCTACTGCGCGGAATTGCTCGAGATCCGCGTGCCCTATGACGAAGTCATCGATCCGGCGAGCGTCGCGGCGCAGCTCGTGGCACGGCCGGATATCCGCGTCGTCGCCGTGTGCCACCATGACACCCCGTCCGGGACCATCAATCCGCTCGCCGAGATCGGGCGCATCGTCGCCGCGCACGGCGCCTACCTGCTCGTCGACGCGGTCTCGTCGTTCGGCGGCATGGACGTCGGTCCCGATTCTTGCTCCGCCGATCTCTTTATCACGGGCCCGAACAAATGTCTCGGCTGCCCGCCCGGCCTCTCGCTCGTCGGCGTGACGCCGCGTGCCTGGGAGAAGATGAAGCAGAATCCGGACGCGCCGCGTGATTCGATCCTGAGCTTCCTCGATTGGGAGCATGCGTGGCGCCGAGATCGGCCGTTCCCGTTCACGCCGTCGGTCGCGGAGATCAACGGCTTGGACGCGGCCCTCGACCGTTACTTGAGCGAGGGACCGGAGCGGGTTTGGGCCCGCCACGCGCTCACCGCCGCGGCGTGTCGCGCGGGCGTCGTCGCGATGGGTCTGCGCCTGTGGCCGCTCGATGTCCGAACCGCGTCCCCGACGGCGACGGCGGTGCGCATCCCGGAAGGCATCGACGACGCCGCGTTGCGGGCGGCCGCGCGCGCGCGCTACGGCGTCGTGTTTTCCTCGGGTCGGGGCGAAACGCTCGGCAAGCTCGTGCGCATCGGCCACATGGGCCCGACCGCGCGTCCCATCTACGCCGTCGTCGCCGTGACCGCGCTCGGCGGCGCGCTGCGCGCGCTGGGGAGCCGGGTCGACGTCGCGGCGGGCGTCGCCGCGGCGCTCGCGGTCATCGACGCCGGCGTGGACGGAGAGGCGAGCGGCTGAGCGCGGCGGTTGACCTTCGGTTTGGTACCCGGCAGACTCGATTCAAATGAAGCGACGCGGAACCAATGGGCGAAATTGGTTCAACGAGGTGGTTGTGCACGCGAGATCATGGATACTCATCGGCTTGGGGCTCACGGTCGGAATCGGCCCGATTGCTCGGGCGTCCACGAGCGATCTCGTGCTGCTGCACGGGCACATTTATACCGGCGCGCCGGATGCGCCGTGGACCGACGCGCTTTCCGTGACCGCCTCGCGCATCGATGCGCTCGGGGCCGAGGCGCAGTCTGCCGCGCGGCGCGGATCCGCGACGCAGGTCATCGATCTGCACGGGCGTACCGTGATCCCGGGCATCGTCGATGCGCATATCCACGTGTGGCTGGGAGCGATCGCGCTGCATGGATTCAATCTGTCGACGCCGGAAGCGAGCATCACGCCGGCCAAGCCCAAGCTGCTGATCGCTCGGATCAGGGACTACGCCGCGCAGCATCCGGACGAGAAACTGCTGTTCGGACGCGCCGACTTCAGTCCGACGCCGCCGTTCGCGCCGTCCCATGCGCTGCTCGACGAGGCGCTCGCCGATCGGCCTATCATCGTGCACAACATTTCCGAGCACGCGATGTGGCTCAACGGCAAGGCCTTGGCGCTCGCGGGCATCACCGACTTGCCGCTGCCGGATCCCGTGGAAGAACGCAATGTGATCCGGGACGCGAGCGGTCATCCGACCGGCGTCTTGATCGAGGCGGCGATGGAGGCGGTCGAGCGCTACGTCAAGGCGACGCTGAGCGCCGAGGAGCAGCTCGCGATGCTCCAGGTCGCGACGCGTGAATTGAACCGTTACGGGATCACGAGCGTCGTCAATGCGACCGGCGACCTCGCGGAAATCAAGTTGTATGCGGCGCTGCGCGATCGCGGTGCGCTCACCGTGCGCACGCGCACCGCGTTCGGCGCGGTTGCGACGCCGCACCGGCTCGACCCGCAATTTCTCGCGGATCTCGATGAGGCGCGCGCGACTTATCACGACGAATGGGTGTCGGCGAATCTCGTGAAGTTCTTCGCCGACGGGTTCACGGGCCTGCTCGCGCCGCTCGTCTACCGGGCGGATCAATTCACGACGCTCGTCGTGGACCTCGACCGGCGCGGCTACCAGCTCATGACGCACGCGACGCGCTTCGATACCGTGCACATGGTGCTCGACGCCTACGAGCAGGCCGAGCGCAGCAACGGTCCGCGAGACCGGCGGCTGCGCATCGAGCACAGCTCGTCGGTGCGCGACGCGGACTTCCCGCGCTACGCGGCGCTCTCCGTGATCAACGTCACCTCGCCGGCCTTTTGCTGCGGCGACTCGGGTACCAACGCCGACCCCAAGGAGCCGACGCCGAGCGATCAGTGGCAGACCTTCCTCAAGGACGGCGTCGCCGTGGGATTCAGCAGCGATTGGCCGTGCGCTTGGCCGCCGAATGCGTTCATGGGCATACAGGAGGCGACCACGCGCGAGATTTGGCGCTCCGCCGACACGGCCGACATCATCGATTTGCCGCTCGACGGCGCGGCGATGGCCGGAGCGCGCCCCACGGGCAAATTCTACACGCCCGAGCAGCGCGTGAGCGTGCGCGAGGCCGTCGATGCCTATACGCGCGGATCCGCGTACGCGGCCTTCGCGGACCGCCAAGTGGGAACTCTCGAAGTCGGAAAATTGGCCGACCTTGCGGTGCTGTCTCAGGACATTTTTTCGGTGCCGCCCAAGGCCATCGGGAAGACCAGCGTCGTCATGACGATGGTCGGCGGGCGCATCGTCTACGGGGCGATTCCATGAGGCGCCGCGCAGCGCCGCGGCAGCCGTCCAACGCGGTGCGTGCGATGCCGCGCGATGCACCGCTGCGGAGCGCCTGGCTGAACCAATATCCGTACGGCGAGACCATGAATCTTATTGTCATGGCCATTGCTTAGTGACACTATTGAACCAAGGGCAGAACTTGGTTCGCTAGCCAAACCACCTCGATGCCGACCGCGGCACGAGCATAAAGAAAGGGGATCCTCAGAATGCGCCGGACCGGGAACCAGAAGATATTGTCGATCGTCGGTGGAATCCTGCTCGCGCCGCTCGTTGGTGCGGCCACGACGGAATCGACGGACCAACTCGAAAGCATCGTCGTCGTCGGTCAGAAGGAAAACCTCGGGATCGAACAAGCCCCCGAGGCGATCACGGCGCTGCCGACCGATTTTCTCAAGGAAAACAACGTCAAGAATGCCGAGGATTTGATCGGCATGGTGCCGAGCCTGGTGATCGGCGAAAGCGACGGCTACAACTTCGACCTCACGATTCGCGGCATCGGCCTCAATTCTCCCCAGGACGACGGATCGCCTGCGTCGGTGTCGCTGCACCAGAACGGCATATTCATGCCGAGCTCGCTGTCCTTGAGCATGAGCTTCCTGGATGTCGACCATATCGAAGTGTTGCGCGGCCCGCAGGGCACGGTATTCGGACAGAATTCGGTCGGCGGAACCGTCAACATCATCACGGTGCAGCCGACCTTCGACGCGGTCAAGGGTTTCACCGAGGCGGAGTTCGGCTCATTCGACCTCGTCCATGTGCGCACTGCCGTCAATTTGCCGCTATCGAGCACGCTCGCGGTTCGCCTGGCCGGGGATTTCTACGATCAGACCGGCTATGTGCAGGCAACCGGAGTGCCCGGCGATTTCACGCTGTCCAACAAGCACAACTATCACCTGCGCGGAACCGCGCTGTTCCAGCCGAATGACGATTTCTCGGTGGTCGCGAGCTTGGACTATTCGAAAGCCGTGCAGCACGAGCCGGAGAGCAAGAACATCCTCGATCCGAATCCGAGCCCGTACTACGAATCGAGCGATTGGCCGGGCCTCTACAATCTCCAGCAGACTCTCGGCACCGTGATCGCGGCATACAATTTCAATTCGATGACGCTCAAGTCGCTCTCGAGCGTGCAATACATGAACCAAGGCGGATCGAATTCGGAGAGCGGACTCGATCTGGCGCTCGCGACGCAACTCTACGGCGGCGAAAACGACCAGTACGTGCTTCACACCGAATTACGTCCTGACGCAGGAATTCGACTTGAGTTCGAAGCCCGGCGGCCCGATCGACTGGGTCGTCGGTGTGTTCTATCTGCATGCCCGTACCTCCGACGCGTATGCCCAGTATCTGCGCAACCCGCAGCAGCCGGGCGCTCCCGACACGATCGGCATCCCGGATCCGCAGGCGGAAGCCATCGTTCAACCCGAACTTCTCGCGGGCACGCTCTATTTTGAGTCCGCGAACACGTTTTGGCGTGACTCGGAGTCCGTCTTCGGCCAGTCCACCTACCACATCAACGATGCGCTGAGCGCGATCGCGGGCTTTCGCTACACGTACGACAAGAACTCGACCTTTCTCGACAATTACTACGGCGATCCGAACATCGGCGGCGGCCTCGTGCACTTGGCCCAACACTCGGACAAGATGACGTGGAAAGCCGGGCTCGATTATCAGATGACGCCGCAGAATTTCCTCTACGGCAGCATCTCCACGGGGTTCAAACCGGGCGGCGGCAACCCGGGCACGGCACCCGCCGTGGTTCCGGCGAATTACGCGCCGGAAACGATCACGGCGTTCGAGGTCGGTTCGAAGAACACGACTCCCGACAAGACCTTGATCGCGAATGTCTCGGCCTTTTACTACATCGACAAGAACATGCAGTATCACGCCGAGGATCTCATCAATTTCGACGGCGGCGTCGACAACCTTCCCGAGGTCGACGTCTACGGGCTCGAGGGGGAACTTACCGCCCTGCTGCCGTACCACTTCCGCATCGACGGCACCTTGACCGCCGAAAAAGGCCGCATCGAGACGCATATCTCGACGATCGACAATCTCGCGGGTAATGCGGCCAACACCGAATTCGCGAATCTCTACGGTGAGACGGCGTTCATCGATGCCGAGTTCGGCATTCCGAATCCCGCGCTGCCGAACGGTGTGGCGCTGCTCAGTGCGCTGCGCGCCAAGGGCTATCGCGACGTCTACGGCAATTCGCCGCCGAATCTGCCCACGTTCACGGCGTCCCTCGCCTTGTCGCAGACGACGCAATTCAGCAACGGCTCGAGTTTGCTCTCGCGCCTGCAGGGCAACTATCGGGATCACTATGCGGACACGGTGTTCGGCAACTCGTCGATCTACACGACGCCGAGCTACGTGATGACGAACCTGTTCTTCGATTACACTTTCTCGGACCGCCAGCTGGATTTGAGTTTCGCGATCACGAATCTCGCGAACCGCGAAGAGGTCAGCTATCGCTTCACGAACCAATACGGCGGCGAGACGACGCAGTCCTGGTTTCCGCCGCGCGAGTACGTGATCGGCATCGGCTACAAGTTCTGAGGTCGGGAATCGCGGACATGTGGCGCAGCATCGAGCCCGCAGCGCGGGCGGCAGTGACCGCGGCCGCCCTGGTCGGCGCCTGGACGCTCGGTGCAACGCCCCAGGCCTCGGCTGCCGAGGTTTCGACGCTCGCGATCATGTTGCCCGAGGAGCCGACCGATTACGGTTGGAATCAACAGGCTTTCGAGGCCGCAAAAACCGTGGCCGCGAAGTACCACCTCAAATTTGCGCCCGCCTCGGGCTTGGGCTACGGCGACGTGCGCTCGGAGTTGCGCGAACTCGCGGACGACGGGGCGAGCCTCATCATCGCCCACGCAAGCGGCTACAACACCGCGGCGCCTGAAATCGGCGCGGAGAAACACGTGCCGGTTGCGATCGTCGACCGACCCAAGGACAGCAAGCCCGGCGCCGTCGCGGACTACACCTTGTCGGGGCGCGAGGGAGCCTATCTTGCGGGGGTGCTCGCGGGCAAAATGACCCGCACGCATGTCGTCGCGATCGTCGTTGCGGCCGAGTCGCCGCCCTGGAACACCCAGTCGGCCGCGTTCGCCCAAGGAGTCCGGGCGACGGACGCCGGTGTCAAGGTGCTCTATGCGGTGATCGGACCCGCCGCGTATGCCGATGTCGCCGGCGGGCGCCGGGTCACGGAAACCGCGATCGGCGCGGGCGCCGACATCATTTTCGGCCAGGGCGATCGCGCGAGCTTCGGAATGATGCAGGCGGCCGAGACCAAGCAGTCGGTGGGCGGCGGCAAGGTCTGGTTCATCGACGAGATCGGCGACAAGTCCTCGATCGACAAGGGCCACCTGCTGTCGTCCGTGATCTGGAATCTGGTGCCGGTCTATTCGGCGATGATCGAGGATCTGAAGGCCGGCAAGTTCGGCACGCATCCCTACTCGATTCAGCTCAGCGACGACTCGGTGCGCCTGCTGCACACCAAGTACATTCCCGACGAGGTCTGGTCCGGGATCGAACGCGTGCGCGCCGAGATCATCGGCGGCAAGCTCAAGGTCGATCCGGTCTGGGACGCGCTCTCGGTGCGTGCCATGATGACTTCCGTGGCGGCGCCGCCGAAATGAGAGGGTTCGATTCATGACCGACACCAAGGTGCATCTGCTCGACGGCGGGACGCTCGTGATCGACGGATTTCACGCCTTCTGGAATCGCGGCCCAGCGGGCGAAGTGCGTTTTCCCTGCTACAGCGTGCTCATCGAGCACGCCGACGGCCGCTACCTATTCGACACCGGCTACGATTTCGACCACGTGATGCGCGTGCTGCCGTTCGAGAAGCCCATCCAGGACAAATCACAGACGCTGCCCGGGCAGCTCGCGAAGCTGGGATTGAAAACCGGCGACATCAACTACGTGATCAACTCGCACTATCATTTCGATCATTGCGGCGGCAACAAGTATTTCGGCGAGGCCTGCACGCTGTGCCACGCGAAGGAATTGGAGGCGAGCGGCAACTGTCAGCCGTTCGAACACCTCGGCTATTCGGACTTGAGTTTTGCGCCGAGTCTCGCGGCCAAGCGCGGACTGAAACTTCCTCCGGATCCGCTGCTCGACATGTATACGCCGAAGTTCGAAACCCTGACCGGGGATCAGGAGATCGCCAAAGGCCTGTGGCTGTTCGAGACGCCGGGCCACACGGCCGGTCACTACAGCTTGATGGTCGAGCTCAAGAACCGGCGCCCGATGCTGTTCACCGCGGACGCGTGCTACAGCAAGAAGAACATGGACATGATGTGCATTTCGAGCTTCCACCTCGATCCCACCGCGAGCCTCGCGTCGATGAAGCGCCTCAAGGCGCTCGCGGAACAGCACGACGCCGAGCTCTTCTATTCCCACGATCTCGAGAGCTTTGCGACTTATCGGACCGGAGCCGACTTCTACAGTTGACGGCGCCTTGCGGCGCGTCGGCAACGCCTACCAGCGGACCATGCCGGCGTCGACGTTGAGCGCCTGGCCCGTGATCCAGTGCGCCTCTTCGGAGGCGAGAAATGCAACGGCCGGCACTACGTCGTTCGGAACGCCGTGACCCTTTGATCGCCTGCAGGGTCTCGACGAAAGCGAAAGCATCCTTGTGCGGGGTCTGCTGCACGCCCTCGGTGTCGATGAGTCCCGGGCAGATCGAATTGGCGGTGATTTTATAGGGGCCGAGTTCGGTCGCCAGCGCGCGCGTAAAGGTGAGGACACCGCCTTTGGATGCCACGTAGTGCGCCATGTTGGGCGTGCCCGCAAAAATCGAATTCGAGCTGAAATTGACGATTCGGCCGTAGCCGCCGGCGCGCATCAGGTCGGAGCCG
Source organism: uncultured Gammaproteobacteria bacterium (assembly GCA_963782845.1). Classification (GTDB taxonomy): domain Bacteria; phylum Pseudomonadota; class Gammaproteobacteria; order Steroidobacterales; family Steroidobacteraceae; genus Bog-1198. The sequence continues at coordinate 125,876 of CAWALM010000021.1, forward strand.
GCCCGGCACATCAAATAGAGCCCGTCGAGGTTGACGCGCATGACGCGACGCCATTCGTCGAACGTGATGTCATCCCATTTGACGAACGGCACGATCGCGGCGACATTGATCAGAACGTCTAGCTTGCCGGCCTTGCCGGCAACCGCGGCAAACAGCTTCTTGACCGAGTCCGGGTCGCCGATATCGCATTGCACGGACAGCGAATTTCCGCCGATTTCCTTGGCCGTGGCGGCCGCGCCCTCGCCGTTGACGTCGACCGCAATGACGGTTGCGCCCTCTGCGGCGAGCCGCAACGCAACCGCCTTGCCCATGCCGCGGGCCGCGCCGCTGACGACGGCCACGCGTCCGTTGAATCTATGCATCGAGACATCCCCCGTCGTGAATTGAAGCAGTCCGATGATAACCCGCAACGTTGCCGACTTGCATCAACGGCGCGCGGCGCGCCGAGCGATGCGAAGCCCCGGGGAATCGTGGGCCGGCGACGCTACTTCGCGATCCGCATGACGATCATCACGCGAATGGGCGTGATAGTCCACGCTCAGTTGTTCTTCGCTCCCTGATTGATCCAGGTTTCGATGAGCGTGATTTGCTCCGGCTTGAGCCACTCCGAGGGCTTGCCCGGCGTCAGGCTTCTCGGCATCGCGATCGACGGGTCGGCCTGGTGTTTGACGAGCCTCAGTAAATTGCTGTCGAGGCTCTTGCCGGGCACGATCATGACCCCGAACTTGGTTCCCTGCATCAGGCTCTCGTAGCTCGCCAGGCTCAATCCGCTGGTGACGCAGCCGGGGGCGCCCGGCGCGTGGCAGGTCATGCAGCGTTCCTGAAAAATGGGGAGTATGTCGTTCTTGAAGCTCACCTGGCGTGTACATGCGGCGCCGACTGCGACGAGCGCTGCAAGACCCGCCACCCAGATCGTAATTTTGCGCATGATTTGATCCTCATTCCGACATTTGAGCTGGCTCCCACGGCGGAAACAGACGAGAAAGCACCCACAAGAACACGAAACTGCTGCAAAGCACGGTCGCGGCCCAGACGACGCCTTCGCGGCCCCAGAGCGGGGGGGTGAACGTCAATATGCCCTTCGCAGTCTTGGAGAGTTCTTGACCGCCGATCACGACGTTCCAACGCATCGCGAGCACCGCGCACATCAGCAGCACCGACGAGAAGCACATCCAGCCGATCAAGGCCTTGCCACCCACCTTGCGCGCGAGCAGCACCGTGACGACCACGAACGGCAGCAGCGTGAAGACAGGCCTGGATCGCGATTCCGGTGCTGATCGGGCCCGCGATCAGCTGCTTGATCATTTCGATGCCCTCGATACGCCGATAGAACATCTCGACATACTCGAGCGTTTCGATGACGATGGTCACGATCAGAAACGCCCACAGCACCCGCGCCAATCCGCTCATACAGCGCTCGTCGATCGCGGTCTTGCGCACTTTCGAGGACACGACGTAGACGAGCACCAGCACCGCCACGCCGGAGACAACGGCCGAGAGAATGAAGATGATCGGCATGAGATCCGACGACCACCATTCGCGCGATTTCAAGCGAACCGAACACGAAACCGACGTACCCGTGCAAGCCGGCCGCGGCGCCGATGCCGACGGCCGCGAGTACCTTGGTCCATTTGCGGTCGTACGAGAGCGCGGCTTCGGAGACATCGGTCGAGCCCAGCGTAAGCAGCCGATAGAATCGGCCGCGCGATCCCCGTGGAGGTCTGTCGACATCGCGACGATGTCGACACGAAAGGCGAACCAGATCTCGAGGACCAGCAGGATTCCGTAGAAACCCGCAACATACGCAAAGGCCGCAAACGCCGAGGTCCAGTGCGCGGTCCAGATCGCCTCGAGCGCGCGTTCCGGATGCCCGAGGTGCGACAGCAGGGCGACGGGCGCGAAGCACAGAAACGCAAGCGCCGAGAGCAGAGCCAGACGCGCGACCGGCTTGAAGCTGTCCATGTGAAACGTGTGGTAGAGACTCGACACAATGAAGGCGCCCGCGACGAGTCCCGTGATGTACGGATAAATGACGATCAGACACACCCCAAGGCAGCACGGTTTCATTCGGATAAACGTAGCCGCTGAAGGGGCTCACGATCGAGTCGGCTATTTGCATGAACGCGCCCATCACGTCACCTCGCCGTCGATCCCGTTGATAGAACACATGCGGTCCGTTTCCGGTCCAGGGCTTGAGCACAGTGACTTGATGCGAGCGGATGAAGACGCTGATATCACTCGCCGGATCATTGAGATCGCCGAAGATTCTGGCTTGCACCGGGCAAACCTCGACGCAGGCCGGCTTCAAGTCCCTTCGTGATCCGGTGATAGCACCAAGTGCATTTGTCGGTGGTTTGCGTCTCCTCGTTGAAAATATCGCGCACCATAGGGGCAGGCCTGTACGCAGTAGCGGCAGCCGATGCAGTATTTTTCATCGATGAGCACGACCCCATCCGGCGTCTTGTAGGTGGCTCCGACCGGACAAACCTGTACGCACGGCGGATTTTCGCAGTGATTGCAGAGCTTCGGCACGAAGAAAGCTTTCGTCACTTTTTCATCGCGGTAACGATTGCTGAAGCGGTAATCCTGCGGAGAGTCCGCCGCCGCGATGTTCACGGGATCGGATTGGCGTATCGACGCGCGGCTTGTCCTCGCCCTCGAGATAGACGTAGCGCTCCACCCAGGTGCGAAAATCCTGTGGGTTGAACGGGACTTTGTTCTCGACTTTGCAGGCCTCGACGCAGCGCAAACAGCCGATGCAGCGCGTCGAATCGACCCCGAATGCCCAGCGATGCTTGGTCCAGTCGTAAGCGGGAACTGGGCCCGCGGCCGGATATCCCGCGGCGGCGGCGCCGGCACGCGGCGTTTGCGGACGCGGTACCGGAGCGGGTGCCGGAGCGGGTGCCGGAGCCGCGGCGGTCGTGCAGGCCCCGAGAACCGCGTGCCGACACCCGAGCAAACGGCCGTCGTTGCGCACAACTTCCGAGCAGGGAGATGAAACCGCGCCGGCCCTCCGGATCCGTGATGGATTTAGTTTCGCTCATCTTTGCCTTTTATTCATTTCGTGACCACACTCACCGTTGGATTTCATTACTTGCAGGACAGACCTGCAAAATACGCGGCAACATTCTGTATGTCGGCCGCGCTCAAGCTTTTCGCGATGCCACTCATCACCGGATTAGCGCGCTTGCCGCTCTGGAATTCGGTCGATGGGCGCCGACCAAATACGGCTGTTTTTGACAGGCAAGATTCGGAAACATCGCGCGTCGCGCTGACGCCCCCGGGTCCATGGCAGCCGGCACACGTCGCGGATACCTTTTTACCTGCCGCAAGTCGACAGCTGCCGGCGCCTGCGGTGCCGCCGCCGATGATCGGCTCGCCCGCCTTGGAAAACAGCGGCGAATGCGGATTGTGGCAGGCGATGCATGCCTGACCCTTCGAGTGGCTATCGACATCGATTTGCGGCATGGAATCGGGGCGACCCGGCAATTTTCTCGTGGCATTTGACGCAGAGCGTGCGCGAATCGGGGCGGGCGGCAGCCCCGCCGACGCCACTGTGGATGCTGCGCCGCCAAGCGACGCCATATTCACCGTCAGCCCCACGGTCGTGTGACAGATCTGGCACTTGACGACTTTGTGGATGCCAGCGGACCAGGTCTCGTATTCTTTTGGGTAGGCGGCGGAATAGGCGTCGGGGTTGAGATACGCCGGACGAGGCGCCGCGATATCCTCAACCGACGCGGCACGATAATGTCCATACACCCCGAAGGATTTCGGTGGGAAATACATCTTCCCTGCCACAAACAGCATCGCAAAAACGGCGAGAATCCCGATCAAGAGCTGAATGTGTTTAGGCACCGATAGCTCCAATGGCGCGGACGGCGACGCGAGTTGCGTCGGACGGCCGCGAGGCGCGCTGGTCGATCGACGAGCGCATCGCGGTATGCAGATTGACTGACGCGCGAGACGCCCCGCTTCGGGGCCGCCAATCGAGGCGCGAAGAACTCGGACGAGAACGATTCTTAGGCAGATTCTCGCTCAGCTCGCGCTCTTTGCCGTCTTGACGGCATTGCGATCGGCTCAGCGAGAGCCGGCCCGTGACCGGTGCTCCATTTGCGGCGTAAATGCCGCGCGGCAATATCGAAGACGTCAGCATAAATATCTACGCAAGCAAGCGAATGCGGGTGACCGCGGACGCGCCGAATCTACGCCGATCGGTCAGCGTGAGAATAGGTAATTTCCGAACCGCCATCGCGATGCTCGGCCGGCGCGCCGATCGGAATGATATGCCTGCATTTGCAGCGCGCGATCCCAGCGGGGCGCCTGCAGATTGGTGACGAGGTTCACAGGACAAGGACCGCCACTCGGTATACCTGCAGATGCGCGTAGGTGTTTTTCCCGACATTCGAAATCGATTCGGAATGTTAATTTCCCGCGGCTTCTAGAAATTTGGCGGTAGGACGTTTCCAAACTGTTACCTCGAGGAGAGCAAGCAATGTTCCCCAACTCTCGTTTCGCGGCGATTTCTCCGGTGCTCGGAACTGCTGCGTTGTTGTTCTCGTTTGCCGCCGGCGCCGCGGATGAAACCGCCGCGCGTGAACTCGCGCGCGCAAACAACTGCTTCAAGTGCCATGCGATCACCAAGGACAAGGATGGCCCCGCGTACCACAAGGTCGCCGAGGATCTCAAGGGAAAGGCCGACGCCGAAGCGAAGCTGATCCATCACCTCACCTCCGGAGAGAAGGCGAAATTTCCGGACGGCCATGAAGAAGATCACAAGATCGTCAAGACGGACCCGCCCAACGACATGGCGCAGATCAAGAACCTCGTGGATTGGATATTGGCGCAGTAGGCCGACGGAGATATTCGAGTGATCGGGCCGATTCTGGACACGCGGGAACCTAAGCAGGCCTGATCGGGCGGATTCCTCAACGGGAGAGCAAGCATCGTGAGAACAATAGTCAAATTGCTGGTTGCGGGTGTTCTGGTGATCGGCCTCGGCACGGCGCAAACCGGCAACGCGGCCCAGAGCGATTCGCAGGCTTCCACCTCGGCTGCCCCTGCGACCTCCGCGGACGAAGCGCTGAAGCGCGACCAGGTCTGTACGCGCTGCCACGACGAGAGCGAGACCAAGCCGATCCTCTCGATCTATCAGACCAAGCATGGCGTGCGCGGCGATGCGCGCACACCGACCTGCCAGTCCTGTCATGGCGAGAGCGAAAAGCACTTGAACGGCGATCCGAATTTCAAGGGTCGGGCACCGCCCGATGTCGTCTACGCCAAGGGCACTTATGCGGTGACCGATGAAAAGACCCGCGCGGCCCAGTGTCTGACCTGCCACAAGGGCGCCAATCGGACGAGGTGGGCGGGCGGCCAGCATGAGTCGAACGGCATGGCCTGCAACAGCTGCCACACGATCCACGCGCCCGCCGACCCGCTGCTGTCGCGCGGAACGCAGCAGGAGAAATGCTTCACCTGCCACAAGGAACAGAGGGCCGACACGCTCAAGATTTCGACGCATCCGCTGGACGCCGGCAAGATGGTTTGCTCGGACTGCCACAATCCGCACGGTGCGGCCGGGCCGAAACTGCTCAAGATGAACACGGTCAACGAAACCTGCTGGCAATGCCATGCCGATAAGCGCGGACCATTCCTCTGGGAGCATCAACCGGCGGTCGAAGACTGCGCCAACTGCCATACGCCGCACGGCTCCAACATCACGCCGCTGCTCAAGTCGCGGCCGCCGTTCCTGTGCCAGGAGTGCCACAACGGCCCGCACAATTCCAAGAGCGCAGTCGGCCCCAATGCCGCCGGCTTTCAAGGCGGGCTGTCGCCGAAGAATGCCGCCGGAACGGGACTGCTGTTCCCAAGTACACAGGCGGCGGCACGAGGCTGCATGAACTGTCATGCGATGGTTCATGGCTCGAATGACCCTGCTGGTGCGTTCCTGCACCGTTGAGCGAAGGAGAGGCGAAGATGAAGGCTCGAAACCGTCAGATACCCATGAAGCTGCTTTCGCTGGCTGTGCACAGCGCCCTCGTTGCAACCATCGTTGCGCCGGCGGCATTCTCACAGGACAACAGCGACGACGACGTCAAGGCCTTGACCTTGCCGACGAATTTCGTTCAAGCGGGCGGCGACTACAACTCGAATGGCTCCGACAAATTCGGCGAGTACAACGGACTCAACAAGCAGGGCTCCACGTTCATCGGTGATTTGAGCATCGCGGGCGGCAGCGGCTACGGGGCCGGCACCGGAACGATGCGCTACAGCCTGAGCGGCGCGGATCTCGGAACCACGGCCGGCTCGATCAATGCCGCGGCCAGCGACCAGGGCCGATGGAACCTGGGTCTCGGCTACGACGAGTTGCGCCACGAACTCGCGAGCAGCTACCAAACGCCGTTCTTGGGCGCGATCGGTGGCAACGTGTTCACGCTGCCCTCGAACTTCGGCGTAATCGACACGGGTTACAAGCCGGCGGGCTTCAAGACCGCCCCGGGCACCAATGACTTGACCGCGCAGCAGCAGGGTGATTTTCGTTCGGAGGACATCTACTCGGATCGCAAGAACATCTCGCTGACCGCGGGCTATCACTTTTCCAAAGTCCTGGGACGTGAAGCTCGACTACAACCATTTGGCGCAAGACGGCGCGAAGCTGTTGGGCGTCGCCGGCGACCAAGTCAATAGTCCGGCCGGATCAACCTACACCTGGGCCGGCCAGACACCGCTGGTGCTCGCGAACCCGACCGACTATGCAACCGACAGCGCCAAGATCGCCGTGAATTGGCTCGGCAGCCGATCCTACGCGACCGCGAGCTATTATCTCTCGTACTTCCACGACAGCAACGACAGTCTCTCGTGGAACAATCCGTTCATGAAGACGCCGAACACCGTCGCAACGGGAACACTATCCGCGTTCCCGATCGACACGATCAGCACGCTGCCGACGAATTTGCTCAATCAGGTCAATTTGACCGGCGGACTCGAGTTCTCCCCGAGCACGAGGCTCGCCGGCGGACTCTCTTACGCACGCAGCGAACAAAACGCGGACTATGCGAACACCGGCAACATCGGATTGACTCCCTTGGGGTTGCCCGAGAGCTCGCTGCACGGGGTCGTCGACATCGAGCACTTGGATCTCAAGCTGACCAATCAGTCCTGGAAGTCGCTGGTGCTCGCAGCCGGCGTGAAGTTCAACGAACGGGACAACCAGACGCCGTCCAATCCGTACACCTACAACACGATCAACGAATCGGCCGATGCAGACCGAGACCTCGATCAACGCGCCGATGAGCAACAAGAAGACCCAGGCGGAGCTCAGCGCGGATTACCACATCACGACCCGCCAGCATCTGAGCGCGGCCTATGAATTCGTCGACACCAAGCGCTGGTGCAACAACGCTTTGGCAAACAACGCACAAGGCAGCCTCAATGCGGCGGCAACCGGCGGCTGGGCCGCCTACACGGCGGCGACCTGCGCCGAGGTGCCGGACACCAAAGAGGACAAGATGACGTTCGCGTATCGGCTGCATGCGAGCGACAGCGTCAACTTCAATGCCGGCTACGTCTATTCATGGCGCAAGGCGAACGTCAGCTCGAGTTTCTACAACCCGATGCAGGCCGTCGACAATCCGGCCGGCTCCGGCGCGGGCGGCGAGGGCTACGAAGTGCTCGGTTTCATGAGCTTCTTCGAAGCGTCCCGTCACGAACAGGTCATCAAGGCCGGCGTCAATTGGCAGCCCGGCGAGAAGGTGACGGTCAGCCTCAACGGCCGTTACACGGTCGACCGGTACGCCGACCTCGTCTACGGCGTTCAAGACAGCCACCTGGCGAGCGCCAACTTCGATTCGACCTTCATCTTCAGCGAGCACAGTTCCGCGTCGCTGTATGCGACGGTTCAGGGTTCGTCGCGCACGCTCACGAATCTCTACAAGGTCACGGCCAGCAATGCGTCCGCGACCGGGCTCAGTGGGGTGGTAGGCGAAACCTGGACCAATTCGCTCGAGGAAACCGATACGACGTTCGGCGCCAGTCTGCGCCGCGACGGCCTCGCCGGCGGCAAGCTCGGTCTCGCGGCCGACCTCAGCTACTCGCTCGGCAACACCTCCTATAACACGTCGCCGTTTGCGGGCGCCGATCTCGAAGGCAACACCTGCAGTGCGATCTACTACGAGACTTGCGGCGCCGCGCCGTCGATCAAGAACAGTTCGCTGCGGCTGCGGCTGAACGGCAGCTACGAGCTCGGCAGCGGGGGCCGCGGCGGCAAGATCATCATGGGGTACACCTACCAGCACCTCGCGTCGGACGACTTCCTCTTTGGCGCATATCAGTACGGCTACACCCCCGCGACGCTCCTGCCGACCAATCAGCAGGCGCCGAGCTACCAGGTCAGCGCGATTTTTGCCGCCTATCGCTACAGCTTCCGCTAGGCATCGCGTAAGTTGCCCGCCATCGAAGCGCACTTAGGTCCGAGAAAACATGACTGAAGAAAATCCAAACGCCGCCGCAACCAAGCCTCCGGGCGCGCTGCGGCGGTGGTGGCGGGCGCTGCGCAAGCCGAGCGTGAAGTATTCGTTTCTCGGCATTGCCTCGCTGTTCTTCGTACTCGGCATCATTTTCTGGGGCGGCTTCAACACCGGTTTGGAAGCGACCAACAAGCTGGAGTTCTGCATCTCCTGCCACGAGATGCGCGACAACGTCTATCAGGAGTACAAGAAGACGATTCATTACAGCAATCGCACCGGTGTGCGCGCGATCTGCTCGGATTGTCACGTGCCGCACGATTGGACCTACAAATTGATCCGCAAGAGCAAGGCGTCACTCGAAGTCTGGGCGAAGATCATCGGGAGGATCGACACCCGCGAGAAATTCGAGTCCAACCGAATGCGCCTCGCGACCGACGAGTGGGCGCGCATGGAGGCGAGCGGTTCGCGGGAATGCCGCAATTGCCACAATTTCGACGCGATGAGCCCGGACATACAGAAGCAGACTATCTATCAAAAGCACATGAAGGCGAAGGCGGACGGGCAAACCTGCATCGACTGCCACAAGGGTATCGCGCACCATCTGCCGAAGGAATACAAGGATCCCGACGAGGAGTGAGCCGCGGGCTCGCGCTCAGAAAGCGGGGGCGTTCGGCAAGGAGAGCATCGCGTCAACTTTCGGCTGTAGGTCGGGCGCCGAGCGATACAGCAGGTCGACGAGCTTTTGGCTGGTCGCGCGCGCCGCAGGATCGGGGTCCGTGCGCGCCGCTATGCTGCCCCAATAAGCGGCCTTGGTTCCCGGCTGCTCCGACGGCCGTTGATCCGCGGAAATGACCGCAGACGCGAAATAGTACTTCGCGAGCAGCGCCGGAGCCGATGCATTGCCGCGTACCGCCGAAATCCGCCACATCCGGGCGGCCTGTTCGTGATCGCGCTCGAGCCCGTCGCCGTTCCAGTACATCTTTCCGAGTGTCAAGGCCGCATTGGCCTGGCCCTGATCTGCGGCTCGCTGCAACCAGCGAGCGGCTTGCGGCAGGTCTCTGGCGACCCCTTCGCCGAGCAAATACATCTGTCCCAAGTCCGTTTGCGCGTCCGCGATGCCGCGTTCCGCGCTGCGCCGGCAAAGCACCGCGGCCTTCGCCTGATTTTGCAGCACGCCGAGGCCGCGCAGGTACTGATTGCCGAGCGCACAATCGGCGATCGCGACCCCGCGCGCCGCCGCGCGTTCATATAGCAGCGCCGACTGCGCATAGTCTTGCGCGCGCCCCTCGCCCCTGAAGAAGCAATCCGCGAGTAGTTCGGTGCCATTCGGATCGCCCTTGCGTTCCGACGCGGCATAGAGGTCGCAGGCGGCGAGGTGGTCCTGCTCGACTCCGGCGCCCGCCGCATACAAGAGACCCAACATCGCGGGCGCCGCCGTATTGCCGCGAGCCGCGAGGTCGCGAAGAATCGCAATCGATGTCGCGTAATCCTTGGCTTTGTTCGCGGCAATCGCCCGTCCGATGGCGTCGGATTCCGTTTCGAGCGCGGCGATCGGGGTGACGCCGCTCAGCAGCAGCAGCAGCGCAATCGAAACATGCAGTGCCGTCGGGATCTTCATCAGACCGGGAAGTATGCGGCGCGCAACCGATTTACGACACCTTGTCAGTGACAAGCGTGTGTAGGCCGTCGTGGGGCGAGATCGGCAGTGAGCGAGTCGATGTTTGCCGCGCGGCGCCTGCGGCAAGAATGGTGCGCCGCAACTTTCGACGCATACCGATGGAGCCAAACGAGAGTCTGAGCCGACGCCATCCGCGGCCCTTGCGCGGCTAGCGCTGCCACAAGATATGGGATGCCTCGAGCGGCGTCTCGACGTCCGGGCGCGCCGCGACGATGCGCGCCGTATAGTCGTTCACGGGACGGGTTGCCGCCACGCTGGCGACGTACCGGTCCATGCCCGAAGCATCGGATTCGCCTTGCACTCGACTCATCGCCTCATGGAGCGCCGCTTCATGACCCGAAGCGTCAGCGTACAATTCGACCCGCACGGCCGGCGCGAGATCTCCCAATCGGACCAGTGCGGTGAAGTAATGCCGGTCCCCTCGCGTTTCGGACGTCACCGCGCCGAATCGCAGCGCTGGCCAGCCTTGGTCGAGCGTACGGCGCCAGTCGCTGATCTCGACGCCGAGCGCGCCTGCACGCTGCGCCCGTTTGCGATAGGCGGACGCCGCCGGCAAATACGCCGCTTCCAGATACTCGCGCACGCTGCGGTTGGCCGAATAGACCGACGTGAGGCTCGCCATGCTCTCGCGGACGCGCGCAATCCAGGCTTGCGGAATATTCATTGCGTTGCGCGTGTAGAACTCCGGGATCACTTGCCGTTCCAGCAGATCGTAAAGCTGGGCGGCTTCGGTGCGGTCCCATGACGGGTCGCTGCCATGCTCATGGCCGTCGCCCAGGGACCATCCGACGCCCGGCACGTAGGCCTCCGCCCACCAGCCGTCGAGCTCGGATAAATTGAGACCGCCGTTGACGAGCACCTTCATGCCGCTCGTGCCGCAGGCTTCCCACGGCCGCCGCGGCGTGTTGATCCAGACGTCGACTCCGGCCACCAATTGCTCGGTCAGCAACATGTCGTAGTCGCTGAGAAATATCGCGCGCGCGCGCACATCCGGCCGTCGCACGAAGTTGACCCAATCGCGAATCAACGCTTGTCCGTCGCGGTCCGCGGGATGCGCCTTGCCGGCGAGAATCAGTTGAACCGGCCTTCGGGCATCGTTCAGCAGTCGGGCAAGCCGCTCGGGATCCTGCAGCAGCAAATTGGGCCGCTTGTACGCCGCGAACCGGCGCGCAAATCCGAGCGTCAAGGTATCGGGATCGAACAGGCCTCGGGCACCCGCGACCTGATCGTCGGTCGCTCCGGATTCCGCGAGCTGCGCCGCCAAGCGTTCGCGCGCATACGAGACCAGGGAAGCGCGCGCCGCGCTTCGGCACTGCCAGATCGCGCTGTCGGAGGCGCTGCGGATGCGCTCCTCGGTGGATTCCAGCGAGCCCGTCCAGCGCTCCTTCCCGCAGCAGCTCGTCCAGAGCGCGTCGGCTTCGGGGCTGTCCCAACTCGGCGTATGCACGCCGTTGGTGATCGAGCCGATCGGTATTTCGTGCGGCGGCCACCCGGGAAACAAGGGCTCGAAGATTCGCCGGCTGACCTCGCCGTGAAGCCGGCTGACCGCGTTGATTGCCGAGCAGCCTCGCAGCGCCAGATACGCCATGTTGAACGGCTCCGCGGCGTCATTCCGATTCTCACGGCCGAGCGCCAGGAGTTCTCGCAGCGTGATGTGGAGCGACTCGGCGACGTAGCGGCCGAGGTACTGCTCCATCAACTGCGCCGAGAATCGGTCGAACCCCGCCGACACCGCCGTGTGGGTCGTGAATACGTTGCCCGCGCGCGTCGCGCAAAGCGCGGCATCGAAAGGAGTTCCGGTCCGCTCCATGAAACTGCGTGCGCGATCCAGAACGGCCAACGCGGCATGTCCCTCGTTCAAATGACAAACCTCGGGCAGGCGGTTCAGTGCTTCCAGAAGCCGCCAGCCGCCGATGCCCAGTACGATCTCCTGCAGCAGCCGCAGCTCGGGATCGGCGGCATACAACTCGCTGGTGATTCCCCGGTGAGCGGGGTGGTTGGCATTGTCGTTGCTGTCGAGCAGGTACAAGTGCCGACGGCCGACTTGGACGTGCCAGGCGCGCAGCCAAAGACGGTAGCCGGGCAATAGGATCTCGAGACGCAGCAGCTCCCCGTCGAGGCCGCGCAGGGGCGTGATCGGCAGCTGCGCCGGATCGTTATAGGGGAACAGCGCGCGTTGGGAGCCATCCCGGTCGATGACTTGGCGGAAGTAGCCTTGCTGGTACAGCAATCCAACGCCGACGATCGGTACACCGAGATCGCTGGCCGCCTTCAGCTGATCGCCCGCGACATTGCCGAGGCCGCCGGCGTAAATGGGCAGCGCCTCGCTGAGCATGAATTCCATGCTGAAATAAGCGACGCTCGTGAGATCGGCGGCCGCATGCTGTTTATCGAACCAGGCCGGCGCGGCGCCGCCGTCGTCCGCCGGCGGCGCCAGCCGTTCCAAGGCGGCTGAGAATTCCTGGGTGTCCAGCAGCTGCTCGACACGTCTCGGCGAGACACTCTGCAAAACCACCCAGGGATTGTGAGTTCGCGCCCAGAGATCGGGATCGATCCATCGCCATAGCTCATCGGTGGCATGGTTCCACGAGGAGCGCAAATCGAGCGCCAGTCTGCGCAGCAATTCGGTTCTTGCGTCGGCGTTCATTCCGGGGCTCGGTAGCTATCGAACCTGCGACCCTGCGGCCGCGCGATCTCGGGCATCCTTTCGATGATACCCGCGGAATCTCGGGGTGTGGCGGTGACGCACCACGGCGACGTTCGGCAAGTACGGATTGCGCGGTCCGTCGGCGGATCGCAGCATGGATCGTGCTTCGGACTCATTGAGGAGGTGTCACATGGCAATCGACCTGGGTCACAAAGGTGCGCCGGATCCCTATCGACTCGAAAATCCGCAGTCCGTCATCATTAGAGTCGTTACACCGGACGAGCGCCATCAGCTGATCGCCGAGGCGGCGTATTGCATCGCAGAACAACGCGGATTTGAGCCGGGGCACGCTCTGTCGGACTGGCTCGCAGCTGAGAAAGAAGTGGACCGATGGAGCGGGCTCGTCGAGCCGTTACCCCGATGGGATCTGTAGCCTGAGCCCTGGAGTCGCGATGATGACACGACGCGAAACGATCGCGGGGATGCTCGCGGGGGCCGCGGTCGGGTACGCGGCCAGCTAGCCGGCGACCTCAAGGACCTAGCGTGCAGCGGAAGCTATCGAGACGAGGATTCCTGCAACAATCGATGTTGACCACGGCAGGCACGACCTTGGGGTCGCTACCGCTCGTGGTCGCGGCGCAAGGGATCGGCGCCGCCGTTGCCGATGCGTCGCCCGCGGATGTCGAGCGACCCACGCAGGACCTCGCCGCTATCACGCTGCAGGTCAACGGCGGCGCGCACCCGCTCGAGGTGGAGCCTCGCGCTACGCTTGCTGAGGTGCTGCGTGGTGCGCTCGGATTGACCGGCACGAAAATCGCCTGCGATCGGGGCGCGTGCTCGGCTTGTACGGTGTGGCTCGACGGCGCGCCGGTGTGTTCGTGCATGATGTTGGCGATCGACGTCGGAGAGCGGCGTGTGACGACGATCGAAGGCCTCGCCGATGGCGATCGTTTGCATCCCGTTCAAGCGTCTTTCATCGAGCACGATGCCGTGCAATGCGGCTTCTGCACACCGGGGATGGTCATGAGTTGCGCGGCGCTGCTGCGCGACCGACCGTCGGCAACCGAGGCGGAGGTCCGGCAGGCGATCAGCGGCCACGTATGCCGTTGCGGCACGTATCCGCACGTCATTGCCGCGACACTCGCCCTCTGCAAGCCGCCGAGTACCTCATGAGCGACGAATCCTTGCGCCACGCGACGATGCCGTTCGGTCTCGGCGGCCACGAAACGGTCGAGCGGGAGATTGCGACCGACGAGCCGCCGCCGCTGGCCCCGAATCGCGATCTCGCGGTGATCGGCAAGTCCACCGTGCGGCACGACGCCGCAGCGAAGGTGCGCGGCGCCGCGCGCTTCACCGTCGATGTCGCGCTGCCAGGCATGCTGTATGGACGCATCCTGCGCTGCCCGCACCCCCATGCGCGCGTGCGTGCGATCGACGCATCGGCCGCGAGCCGCGATCCGCGGGTTCGCGCCGTGGTTCTCGCGCTGCAGCCGCAGGACGGCACGGCCGTGGTGCGCTATGCGGGCGCGCCGGTCGCGGCGGTTGCGGCCACCTCGATGCATGCCGCGGAGGAAGCACTGCGGCGGATCGCGGTCGACTATGAGATTTTGCCGTTTGTCGTGGACCTCGGCGAGGCGCGCTCGGGAGAAGCTCCGCTCGTCTATGACAGCGCATCCGCGCCGGCGGGCAGTGCCTCGGGCTTCCCCGCGGCCGCGGGATTACCGCTCGACGGCAATGTGCGCGGGCCCGCGCTCGTGCGCCGCGGCGAGCTCTCGCAGGGCTTCGCTCAAGCCGATACCGTCATCGAACAGGACTATTCGACCCAGGTTCAGACGCACTGCTGCCTGGAGCCGCATTCGATCGTCGCCGATTGGCGCGCCGACGGGCTCACGGTCCACATGTCCACGCAATACACCGCGGGCATTCGCCACGAACTCGCCGAAGCATTCAAGCTGCCGCTGAACCGCGTGCGTGTGCTCGTCGAGGGCATGGGCGGTGGTTTCGGATCCAAGTCGATGCTCGGGAACTACGGCCGGCTTGCCGTGAAGTTGTCGCAACAAGCGCAAGCGCCCGTGCGCGTCGCTCTCGACCGGCGCGAAGAACAAACCGACGCCGGCAATCGGCCCGCGACCCAGCAGCGCATACGGCTCGGCGCGCGGCGCGACGGCTCGCTGACGGCCTTGTCGGTGCAGAGCTATGGGACGGCGGGCGTCGCACTCGGCGCCGGCGTCTGGAGCTTCGCGGAATCCCTCTACGCCTGTCCAAACTTCGAGAGCGCGCAGTACGACGTGTTCACCAACGCGGGCCCCGGCTGTGCGATGCGCGCACCGGGCGCGGTTCCTGGCGCATGGGCGGTGGAGCAAGCGGTCGATGAGCTCGCGGAGCGTCTGGCGATCGATCCCCTGGCGCTGCGCGATCGCATCGATCCGAGTCCGGTGCGCCGCGAGGAGCGGCGCGTCGGTGCGCAGCGCATCGGCTGGAGTGGGCGGCATGCGCCGGGAGCCGATCGCGGGCCGGTCAAACGCGGCATCGGCGTCGCGCAATCTCTCTGGATGTCGAATGTGCAGACCAATGCGTCTTGTGAAGTGCGGGTGATGCGCGACGGCACGGTCGAGGTGCGTTCGAGCGTTCAAGACATCGGGACCGGTACCGGCACCGTGATTGCCCAAGTGGTGGCCGAAGTCCTCGGCTTGCCGGCCGCTGCGATCCAGCTGCGACTTGGAGATACTGATTTTCCCGCAGGGCCGCCGTCCTATGGCAGCCGTGCGACCGCCTCGATCACGCCGCCGGCTCGCACCGCCGCGTGGCGCGTGCTGCAACTGCTCTGCCGCGAGGCCGCGCCGCTGCTCAACGCGGCGCCCGCGGAGCTCGTTGCGGGGGGTGGGAGAATCGCCGTTCGCGGTGATTCTACCCGCAGCGTCGGCTTCGCGGAGGCGGCGGCGCAGCTGCGCACCGACTTCGCGAGCGCCGTTGCCTCGCGAGCGGACGATTACGGAGGGTTTCGCCGGCGCATGGGGGATGCCGCCATTGCGCAGCAAGATCTCGGCGGCGTGCAATTTGCGGCCGTTGCCGTGGACACCGAGACCGGAGTCGTGCGTGTCGAGCGCGTGGTCGCGGTGCAGGACTGCGGCCGACCGATCAATCCGCGGCAAGTCGAGAGCCAGGTGCAGGGCGGGGTGCTCATGGGCCTGTCATACGCCTTGTACGAAGAGCGGATCCTGGATCGACGATCGGGGCGCATGCTGAACGCCGACCTCGAGCATTACAAGATCGGCGGAAGCTGCGAGGCGCCGCAGATCGATGTCGTGACGCTCGAGGATTATCGAGGCATGAGCGCGACCGACGCTTATGGGATCGCCGAGCCGTCGAATATCGCGACGGCTCCCGCGATCGGCAACGCGGTCTACAACGCGATCGGCGTGCGCATCCGATCGCTGCCGATGACGCCGGCCGCGATCCTCACGGCGCTCGGGCGAGTGCCGAAGGCGGGAGGCGCATGAACCCCTTTTCATGGCTCGCCGCCCGATCGGTGACCGAGGCCGCGGCAGCGGCATCGACGACGACCGCCGCGGCCATGTCGACACCGGACGGCGCGATCGGTGCCGGCGGCGCGCTCATCAAGGCGGGTGGCATCGATGTGCTCGACTTGTTGAAGGAGGGATTGATCGCGCCCGTGACGCTCGTGAGCCTCTCGAACGTCGCGGAACTCGGTGCAGTCGCCGAGGCGCCGGGCGGCGCCCTGCGCATCGGTTCGATGACGACGCTCGCGAAGATCGCGGGCCATCCGCTGATTCGAGCGCGACACGAGGCACTCGCCGAGGTTGCCGGCAGCTCCGCGAGCCCGCAGATCCGCAATGTCGCGACCATCGGCGGTAACCTGCTGCAACGGCCCCGATGCTGGTATTTCCGCGCGTCGCAGTTTCACTGCCTGAGGAAAGGAGGGGAGCGCTGCTTCGCGATCGCCGGCGACAATCGCTATCATGCAATCTTCAACAATCGGCCCTGCGCGATCGTACACCCGTCGAGCGCGGCGACGGTGCTCGTCGCCCTCGCCGCGGAGGTCGAGCTCGCCGACGCGAATGGGAACCGGCGGCGTCTGCGCCTCGAGGAATTCCTCGCGCCGCCCTCGGGAGACAGCACGCGCGAGAATCAGCTCGCGCCGCGCGAGGTTCTCACGGCCGTGCATTTGCCGCGACCTGCGGTCGATGTGCGCACGGCCTATCTGCGGCTCGGCGAAAAGAGCGCCTTCGACTGGCCGCTCGCCGACGTCGCCGCGACGCTCGAGGGTCCACCAGGCGCGCACTGCCGGCGCGCAATCGTCGTATTGGGGGCTGCGGCCGCTACGCCGTACCGCGCGCTCGGCGCCGAAAAGGCGCTCGCCGGCCGGACGATCGATGCCGAGGTGGCGGCTACCGCGGCGCGCGCCGCGATGGATACCGCGACGCCGCTTTCCGGCAATGCCTACAAGCTGCCGCTGTTCGAAACCTTGATCAGGCGGGCAATTCTCGCCGCAGCCGGCCGCTGAAGCAAAATTCCGCAGCGCGCCATCCCTTGCGCGGCTGCGGAATCGCGGCGGTCATTGGATGACGAGTCGGTTGTCGACCTTGGTGACGCCGGGTGCGGCCCATGCGGCCCGTGCGGCATCATCGCGCTCCTGCCAGGTGTGAACGTGTCCCATGAGCGTGATCGTCGAATCGTCCGCTCTCACCGTGATGTCTTTTGCCTCGAGCGTCGCCTGCCGCTTGAACGCTTCCTCGATTTTTCGCTTCACATCGCTGATTTTGCCGGCTGAACTCACGGAAATGTCATTGACGATCCCCTTGACGCCGATCAGGTTGCGCACGGCGTTTTCCGCGGCGGTCTTCTGAAAGCCGAAGCCGACCGTTCCGGTGAGGGTGATCCAACCGTCTTCCACGATGGGTTTGATCTCGATTCCGCTGAAGGTCACGTTCCAGTGCAAGGCATTGGCAGCCGCCTCCGCAATGTCCGTATCGGTGCGGATACCCGCGATGGGCATCGAGATCTTCAGGTCGTTGGCGATCGCGCGTACACCGCGCACGCGCTTGGCGATATATTCGGCCGCCAACCGATCGGCGTAGTGCCCGACCTCACCCGTCAGAGTCGCAACTCCATTGTGGACGATGACGCCGATCCTCTTGCTGTCGACGCTCGGATCCCATTGCAATTCCAGTTCCACGTCATGCCGAATGTCTGCATCGGTTTTCATGTGAATGCCTCCTCCAAACCATCGCCATTCTTCAATCGGATCATTGCCCCGCAGCGGCCGGCGCGCCAGTCGCGGTTGCCGCAGGCGATTGCCTGGTGTACGTAGGCAGCCGCCGTGAACTCGGTTGTTTGCCGCGTCCGGCTTCGACATCTCACCGATCCTAGGCTAGGCGCGGATTTTCGCCGCGCTGTCGAGAACTTTCGTTGATCAAGCGCTATGCTGAGCGAATGTCCTGGCAGCACGTTTCCATTGCGCGATTCGGCGGCCCCGATGTGCTTCAAATGGTTGAGGAGCCGCAGGTCCCCGAACCGGGAGCCGACGAGGTGCGCGTGAAGGTGCTCGCCGCGGGCACCGGCTTTACCGACACGATGATTCGGCGCGGGCGTTATCCGGACTTCAAGGGGCCGCTGCCGTTCACGCCGGGCTACGAGATTGTCGGCGTCGTCGAGCGGTGTGGTCCCGGTGCGCCCGCATCGCTCGAGGGCAAGACCGTTGCCGACTTGTGCGTCGTCGGCGGCTATGCGCAGTATGCAATCCGGCCGACGCGCTTCCTCGTCGAGGTTCCGGATGGCGTCGATCCGGCCGAAGCGGTTTGCGTCCCGCTGGCCTACTTGACCGCGTTCCAGATGCTGACGCGCTTGGGTCCGTTGCCACCGTCCGCGACGATTCTCGTCATCGGCGCTTCCGGCACGGTCGGTACGGCGCTGCTCGATTTGGCGCGCCATTTCGGACTTCATGCGATCGGCACGTGTTCGGCGGTCAATCTGCCGGTCATCGAGCGCTTCGGCGCGGCGGCAATCGACTATCGCGACGGCGACTTCGTGGCCGCCGTGCGTCATGCGACCGCAAGTCGCGCAGGCGGCCCCGGCGTCGATCGGGTGTTCGATGCGATCGGCGGCGCGCATTTTTCGCGTTCGTTCGCCTGCTTGGCGCCGGGCGGATTGCTCGTCGGTTACGGGTCACAGTCCATGGCTGTCGGCCGCGAAAGCCTGATCGCCGCGGGACTCGGATTGCTGCGCCTCAAGCTTTGGAGCGCCTCGAGCTTCCTGTTCGGTGGCCGGCGCGGCGTTTTCTACAGCATCACGGCGCGCCGATCGGCGCACCCCGATGAATTCACGGCCGATATGGCGGCGCTATTTCAGCTGCTGAAGGCGGGTGCGCTGCATCCGGTCGTGGTCGACCGGCTGCCGCTCGCCGCCGCCGGCGCAGTGCACGCTCGAATCGACGGCGGGGGTCTTGGCGGCAAGATCGTGCTGCTGCCCTGGTCCGACTAACGGCGCGTGTGACGGCTCGACTCGAGATTGGATTGCGCTTCGACGGCGCTCGCATACAAATGCGGCGCCAGGTCGCGACAGGCCATCGCCTCGCCGAGCTTCAGGCGCAGGAACGTACTGGAGGTGTAGCGGGTCACGTCGAGGTAATGCCGTTCCATCAGCCCCTTGACCATGTGGATATAGGCGTCGGTGAGTTCCGGTGCCAGCGAGAAGCGGTCGTAGTTGACGACGCCATACACCTTGTGTCCGACGGCGCCCAGCCGCTTCTCGACGGCGACACGGATGCGCTCGATATCTGCGTGCGTGCGCACCGACAGGCCTTCGAAATTGACGAAAAAGAGATCTCCCTCCGCGTCGTAGCTGAACCGTTGCTCGAACGGCACGTCGAGCAGGGCTGCGCGCAGATTCATGGGCACCTCGGCGAAAATCCGCTCATCCATCAAGACCGGCGCCGACTTCAGCACCGGCCGAAAGCCCATGCGTGCGAGGATGTCGCGCTCGATGTCGATGCCCGGGGCGATCTCGATGAGTTCCAGTCCCTCGGCGCAGAGGCGGAACACGCAACGCTCGGTGACGTATAGCACCGTAGTGCCGCGGCGCAGGGCTTCGGCGCCGCTGAAAGTTCGATGCTCGACGTGATCGACGAATTTGTGCGCATGGCCGTCCTGGTGGATCGCGAGCGCCCCTTTGTGGATCGCAATTTCGAGCTTTCCGGCGCTGAAGGTACCGACGAACACGACCTTCTTGGCATTCTGGCTGATGTTGATGAAGCCGCCGGCACCCGCGAGCCGCGGTCCGAACTTCGACACGTTGAGATTGCCGTGTTGGTCGGCTTGTGCGAGCCCCAGAAACGCGATGTCCAGTCCGCCACCATCGTAGAAATCGAACTGGCTCGGTTGGTCGATGATCGCCTGGGAATTGACGGCGGCTCCGAAGTTGAGGCCGCCGGCGGGAATTCCGCCGATCACGCCGGGCTCGGCGGTCATCGTGAACAGATCGAAGACCTGTTCCTCGGCGGCGACCGATGCGATGCCTTCCGGCATGCCGATGCCCAAGTTCACGACGGCATTGGCGCGCAGTTCCAGCGCCGCTCGGCGCGCGATGACCTTGCGCTCGCTCATCGGCATCGCGGGAATCGAGAACATCGGAACCCGCAGTTCTCCCGAGTAAGCCGGGTTGTACTGCTCGATGAATGTCTGCATGTGGTATTCGGGCTTCTCGGCGACGACCACGCAGCTGACCAACAGGCCCGGAATCTTGACGTGCCGCGAGTTGAGGCTGCCGCGTTCGGCAATGCGCTCGACCTGGGCGATGACGATGCCCCCGGAGTTATGCGCGGCCATCGCCATTGCTTGGGCCTCGAGCGTCAAAGCCTCCCGTTCCATCGTGATGTTGCCGTCGGGGTCGGCGGTCGTGCCGCGGATGATGCCGACATGGATAGGGAAGGCCTTATAGAAAAGGAACTCCTCGCCGTCGATCTCCATGCTGCGCACGAGTTCCTCGGTGGTGCGCTCGTTGAGGCGGCCGCCGCCGAAACGGGGATCGACGAAAGTCCCGAGACCGACCCGGCTCAGCGTCCCCGGCCTGCCGGCGGCGATGTCGCGAAACAGATGCGTGATCACTCCCTGCGGCAGGTTGTAGGCCTCGACACGATTGGTCACGGCCAGTTCCTGAAGCTTCGGCACGAGGCCCCAGTGGCCGCCGACGATGCGTTTGAGCAATCCGTCGTGGCCCAAATGATTGAGCCCGCGCTGTTTGCCGTCGCCCTGGCCGGCGGCATAGACCAGTGTCAGGTCGCGCGGGCTCCCGAGCCCCTCTGGATCATTGGTCTGGTTCTCGAGAAAGAGTTCCTCGAGCGCGACGGCGATGTTTTCCGCGAAGCCGATTCCGACGAAACCGCTGGTGGCGATCGTGTCGCGGTTGCGAATCAAGCGGACCGCCTGGCGCGCCGTGACGATCTTGCCGGTATCGGAGGCGCGCAGGGTCGCCGCCACGGGATGTTGTGACAAGGGCATGCTCACTCCTCGACGCCGGGCGCCGCGTTCGGTGCGAACAGAATCAGGTCGTCGTCTCGACAGGCGGCGAACATCAGAACCCACAGCGACGCCAGGACGATTAGCGGCGACATTCGCTCCCCTCGAACAGACTCTGTTCAGTTATTTTTAGGGAGTGTAGCGCGCTTATGGCAAGCGCCGCAGCGACGTTTGTTCGACATGATTCAGCCGCCTCGGTACGCGTGATGACATTCGATCGGGCCGGATCGACGCTCGGCGACTTATGCCTTTGCAGCATGGGCGCGGTGGCGCGGAGCGGGGAAGAAGCGCGCAGCCAGCTCCGGCGGTCTTCGAGACGCCGCGAGCCCGCGTTGCCGAGTGTTCACGGCGGACGGATCCAATTGGTCGAGCCGCATCATACGTCTCGGAAGAGGACGTGTTCCCGGAATTCATGAGCGGCTGGCCGTGGTGCCGCGCGCGCCGGTGGCACCGACGAAAGCTTGACCTGCGTACGCGTGAGTCTATGCTCGAAGGCCGCCGGGAGGTCTAATGCCTCCCGGCGCATTCACTTAACTGGGAGTCTTTATGAAAAAAACCGTTGTCG
Organism: uncultured Gammaproteobacteria bacterium; assembly: GCA_963782845.1. Lineage (GTDB taxonomy): Bacteria > Pseudomonadota > Gammaproteobacteria > Steroidobacterales > Steroidobacteraceae > Bog-1198. Next base: position 147,765 of record CAWALM010000021.1, read on the forward strand.
CTGGCTTGTTTGCGGTCTCGTTGTTGGCGGGCAGCGCGGTCTTCGCAGATCCGCCGGTGCGAGATATCAACCCGGCTCGCCATCCGAATCTTGCCGCGGCTCAACGCCTGTCGCGCCAAGCCTGGGAGCGGATCTCGGCCGCGCAGGCTGCCAATGAGTGGGATATGGAAGGCCACGCCCAAAAAGCCAAGGACTTGCTCGACCAGGTCAACCTGGAACTCAAAGCGGCCGCCATGGCCGCGAACCACAAGTAGCTCTGCGCCGTCGCGAACTCCGGCGGGCACTGCCTGCCGGAGTTCGGGGCGCTTTGGTTTCCGTCGGCCTAGGCCCGCGTCTGTCCCGGCAGCGTCGGTGTGGTCGCGGGTGTCGCCAAGGCGGTTGCTGCCGGGGCGGAAGGCGCGGCGCTCGGCGCTTCGGCGCCCGGCGCTTCGGCGCTCGGCGCCTCGCCGCCCGGGAGCGCCATACGGACGCATAGTCCCGGGTTGCGATCGATGAATTCAAGCGTGCTGCCATGCAGCTTGGCGACCGCTTGCACGACGCTGAGGCCGAGCCCGATGCCGGGCGTGCCGCGGCTGGCGTCGCCGCGGTAGAAGCGCTCGACGACCTTGGCCTTCTCGGAGTCTTGGATGCCGGGGCCATCGTCCGCGACTGCGATCTCGGCCGCCGCATCCGCGCGGCGCCGCACCGACACCTCGATGAGGCCGTTCTCGGGCGCATATTTGAGCGCGTTGTCGATGAGGTTGCTGAGCGCTTGTGCGAGCAAAATCGGATCGCCCGATACCGGCATCGGCCGGTCCGCGTGGAATGCGAGCTTGATGTTCTTGAGCTCCGCGGCCGGCGCATAGAACTCGACCGCAGTCTCCGCGAGTTCCGCAAGATCGAGCGGCACGAATCCCGAGCGGCGCATGCCCGCATCGATCTCCGCCAAACGCAGCAGCGCGTCGAAGATGTGGATCACGCGGTCGACGTCGGCGACCGCGCCGTCGATCTCGGCGAACGTCGTCTCCGGCGGCGGCCGCACCAGCGCGAGCCCCTCGAGGCGCGAGCGCAGCTCCGCGAGCGGCGTGCGCAAGTCGTGGGCGATGGAATTGGAGACATTGCGTACGCCATGCACGAGCAGCTCGATCTGCTCGAGCATTCCGTTGATCGTGCGCGCGAGCGTATTGAGTTCATCGTCGCTCGACTGCGTCGGCAAGCGGTGCTTCAAATCGCCGTGGATGATCGCGTTCACGGTCTGGCCGATGCTGAAGACACGTGCCATGAGCGCGCGGCGTGTGATGAGACCCACGAGCAGTCCCGCAATCGAGAGCACCGCGATGGCGGCGGTCAGGCCGTACCAGAATCGCCGTTCGAGCGGCGCAAACAGCTTGTTGTCCCGCCCGACCAGCAAGTAGTTGTCGCCGAGCTTCGCGACCCGAACCAGCGTGTCTTGCTTGGAGCGCTCGCCGATGTCTATGCCGATCCGGTAGTTGCCCGGCAACGTCGGCAGGTTGCCGGGCCAGTGCGCGAGATTGCCGGCGAGCGGCTGCAGCGACGCGTCGGTGAGCAACAGGATGCGGTCGCCGGCGATCTGCATCTGCACGCGCGTCGCGATGAAATTCTTGAGTCCGTCGCCGCCGTCGCGGCGGTAGACGTCGGTGAGGCGCTGCGAATCGGCCTGGAGAATCTCGGCGCGGCCGTCCTGGATCGTGACCTGCCAGGCATACCAAAGCGGTGCGGCAAACAACACCAGGGCCGCGATCCCGAGCAGCACGTAGCCGATCGCCAGGGAAAGCGCCGAGGAGCGCATCATTCTAGTCACCCGAGGTCACCATGTATCCGGCGTTGCGCACGGTGCGCAGCAACGGCCGCTCGAATTCCGCGTCGATCTTCTGTCGCAGCTTGCTGATATGGACGTCGACGACATTGGTTTGCGGATCGAAGTGATAGTCCCAGACGTTCTCGAGCAGCATTGTTCGCGTCACGACCTGCTCGGCATGGCGCATGAGGTATTCGAGCAGCTTGAACTCCCGCGGCTGCAGCGCGATCTGGCGCTCGCCGCGGGTCACTTTGCGCGTCAGCGGATCCATGTGCAAGTTGCCGACCGACAGCGGCGTCTCACGATTCACGCCCTGGGAACGGCGATGCAGCGCATCCAATCGGGCGAGCAATTCGCCGAACGCGAACGGTTTCGTCAAATAGTCGTCGCCGCCGCTGCGCAGGCCGCGAATCCGGTCGTCGACGTCCGAGAGCGCGCTCAAGATCAGAATCGGCGTGCGGTTGCCGGTCTTGCGCAGCACCTCGATGATCGCGAGCCCGTCGATCTCTCCCGGGAGCATGCGATCCATGACGATGACGTCGTACGGCTCGCTCGCTGCCAAGAACAAGCCATCGCGGCCGTTGGCGGCGTGGTCGGTCGTGTGCCCGGCTTCCTGCAGGCCCTTGATCACGAATTGGCTGACGCGCTCGTTGTCCTCGACCAGCAGGATCTTCACGACGTCTCCCCGAGCGGGGCTCCAGCATCGGGGGCAGATCCATGGTCCGACGCCGGCGTACTCTGGCGCGCGCGGCGGCGCGTCAGCCATTGGCTGAACCGCTCTAGATATAGGTACACGACGGGTGTGGTAAACAGGGTCAGTGCCTGGCTCACGATGAGGCCGCCGACCATCGTATAGCCCAAGGGCTGGCGCAGCTCCGAGCCGGTTCCGCGGCCCAGCGCGAGCGGCAGCGCGCCGAGGAGCGCCGCCATCGTCGTCATCATGATCGGCCGAAAACGCAGCAGACACGCCTGGCGAATTGCCGCATGCGGCGACAAATGCTGTTCGCGCTCGGCCTGCAGCGCGAAATCCACCATCATGATGCCGTTCTTCTTGACGATGCCGATCAGCAGAATGATGCCGATCAGCCCCATGACCGACAGATCGATGTGAAACAGCATCAGCACCAGCAGGGCGCCGGCGCCCGCCGAGGGCAGCGTCGAGAGGATCGTCAGCGGGTGGATGTAACTCTCGTACAACATGCCGAGAATGATATAGACCGCCACGAGCGCCGCAAGAATCAGGTACGGCTGCGATTTCAAGGAAGCCTGGAACGCCTGGGCGGTGCCCTGAAAGGTGCCTGTGATCGTCGCCGGCAGGCGCATGTCGCGCGCAGACGCCGCTGATCGCGTCCACCGCCTGGCCGAGCGCCGCGCCGGGCGCCAGATTGAACGAGAGCGTGACCGCGGGAAACTGCCCTTGATGATTGATCGACAGGTAGGTCACGTGCTGCGTATCGTAGTGCGTCATCGCCGAGAGCGGCACCATCTGGCCGTTGATCGGCGATTTCAGATACAGCTCGCGCAGCGTCCCGGGATCCTTCTGCAGCTTTGGGGTGATCTCGAGCACGACATGATAGCTGTTGGCCTGGGTGAAGAACTGCGCGGCCTGCCGCTGCCCGAAGGCGTCGTAGAGCGCCTGATCGATCGCTGCGGGTTGAATGCCGAAGCGCGCGGCCTGGTCTCGATCGATCGCAAGCGACAGCATGCCGCTCGCAGTTTGCTGGTCCGAGGCGACGTCGCGCAGCATCGGCAGCTTTTGCAGCTTCGCGAGCATTTTCGGCGCCCAGTCGTTGAGTTCGTTGATGTCCGAGTCCTGCAGCGTGTATTGATACTGCGTCCGCGCGGTGCGCCCGCCGATGTTGAGGTCTTGCGCCGCCTGCAGGAACAGCGTGGCGCCGGGCACTTTCGCGAGCTGCGGCCGCAGGCGGTTGATGATCTGGTCGGCGCTCGCGCTGCGCTCGCTGCGCGGCTTCAAGCCGATGATCACGAATCCGTTGTTGACCGGCCGGGACCCCCCGAGGCCGGTTCCATAGCTCGCGACATCCGGGTCGCGCGCCACGACGTCGAGCAGCAGGTGCTGCCTGCGCACCATCTCGTCGAACGAGATGTCCTGCGGCGCATCGGAAAGCCCCGAGATGATTCCGGTGTCCTGCTGCGGGAAAAAGCCCTTCGGAATTTCGACGTAAAGCCACCCGGTCAGCGCGACCGTGAGCAGGAACACGAGGAGGGTCGCGGGCTGATGGCTCAGCACGAAGTCGAGCCCGCGGGTATATCCCGCGAGAAGGCGATCGAACGCGCGCTCGATCGCCATGTAGGCCTTACCGTGCTTGACGTGCTTTTCGTCGCGCAGGAACAGCGCGCACATCGTCGGTGAGAGAGTCAACGACACGAATGCAGAGACCGCAATCGTCAGGGTCATCGTGATCGCGAACTCGCGGAACAGCCGCCCGATGATGCCGCCCATCAGCAGCAGCGGAATGAACACGGCGACCAGCGAGACGCTGATCGACATGATCGTGAAGGCGATTTCGCCCGCACCCTTGAGCGTCGCGTCGAGCGGCGTCATGCCCGCCTCGATGTGCCGGTAGATGTTCTCGAGCATCACGATCGCATCGTCGACGACGAAGCCGACAGCGATCGTGAGCGCCATCAGCGACAAATTATCGAGGCTGTAGTGAAGGACATACATCACCGCCGCGGTGCCGAGCAGCGCGAGCGGCACGGTGACACCGGGAATGATCGTCGCCCAGGCGTTGCGCAGGAACAGGAAGATCACCATCACGACGAGCGCGATCGTGAGCGCGAGCGTGAACTCGACGTCCTTGACGGAGGCCTGGATCGTGGTCGTGCGATTCGCGACGGTGTCGACCTTGATCGACGGCGGCACGGAGGCGAGCGCGTGCGGCAGCAGCGCCTCGACGCGTTGCTCGGCGTCGATGACGTTCGCGCCGGGCTGTTTGTAGATCAGCAGCAGAATCCCGCGGCGGCCGTTTTGCCAGGCCGTCAACAGCGTGTTTTCGGGTCCGTCGACTGCAACGCCGATGTCGCGGATGCGCACCGGCGCGCCGTTCTTGTAGGCGACCACGACGTCGTTCCATGGCGCCGCCTTCAGCAGTTGGTCGTTGTCGTAAATCGTCATGCTGCGCTTCGGGCCGTTGATCGAACCCTTCGGCGCATCGACGGTGGCGGCGCTGATGACGGCGGCGACGTCTTCCATCTGCAAACCCAATGCCGCGAGCTTCACCGGGTCGATCTGCACGCGGACCGCGGGCTTCTGCTGGCCGCCGATCGAGACCTGGGCGATCCCGGGAATCTGCGATATCTGCTGCGCGAGGATGGTCTCGGCGAAATCGTCGACCGTCGTGACCGGCAGCACGTCCGAGTGCACTGCGAGGATCAAAATGGGCGAGTCGGCGGGGTTGACCTTGCGATAGTTGGGCGGCGCCGGCAAATTCTTCGGCAACTGGCCGCCGGCGGCGTCGATGCCGCTTTGCACGTCCTGGGCGGCCGCGTCGATGTTGCGATTCAAGTCGAACTGCAGCGTGATCACCGAGGCGCCGAGCGAATTGGTCGAGGTCATCTGCGTCAATCCGGAGATTTGCGCAAACTGGTACTCGAGCGGTTGTGCCACCGAGGAGGCCATGGTCTCCGGACTCGCGCCCGGCAACTGCGCGCTGACCTGGATCGTCGGGAAATCGACCTGCGGCAACGGTGCGACGGGCAGCATGGGATAGACCACGAGTCCGACCAGGAAAATCGCGCTCATCAGCAGCGAAGTCGCGATCGGCCGCCGAACGAATGGTTCCGAGATGTTCACGGTGCCTTGCCGTTTGAGTCGCCGTCCATGGTCGCGGTCGCGCCCGTTCCTGCGCCGTTCGCCGCTACCGCTGCGGCGCCGTGCACGTGCACACCGGCCTGCAGTCGATATTGATTGCTCGTGACCACGCGTTCGTTGAGCGCCAAACCGCGCGAAACGATCGTCAGGCCGCCGCTCGACTCAGCTATGCGCATCGGGCGCACCTCGACGGTCGAGTCGTCCTTGACGACGTAGGTGAACGGTCCATCCGGCCCCAATTGCACCGCGGCATCGGGTATCGTGAGCGCGTCTCGAGCCGTGCGCACGAGCACGCGTGCGTTCACGTATTGTCCCGGCCACAGCGTATTGTGCGCATTGTCGAACGTCGCCTTGAGCTTGACCGTGCCGGTGGCCTGGTCGATCTGATTGTCGATGAGCGTCAAGGTGCCGGTGTCGAGTTCCGTGCCGCCGTCACGCGATAAAGTCGTGACCTTGACCGGGCCCGCGGCGAGCGCGCCGGCGATGATGCCCAATTCCTCTTCGGGGAGCGTGAAAATCACCGAGATCGGTTGCACTTGCGTCACGACCACGATGCCGGTGGTATCGGACGCGTGCACGATGTTACCCGGATCGACGAGTCGAATTCCGGTGCGGCCGTTGATCGGGGAAGTGATGCGCGTGTAGTCGAGTTGGGTGCGGGCGTTGTCGATCGACGCCTCGTCGCCCTGCAGCTGCGCGGTCAGCTGATCAACCGTCGCGCGCTGGGTGTCGACGGTCTGCTTGCTCGCGAGGTTCTGCGGCTGCAGCAGCGTATAGCGCTCGAGATCGCGCAACGCATTGGCGAGCAGCGCGGCATCCTTCGCCTTGGTTGCGACCGCCAGATCGAAGGCCGCCTGGTTCGGCCGCGGGTCGATCTGGGCGAGCAGATCGCCCTTGTGCACGGTCTGGCCTTCCGTGAACCCGACCTTCTGCAGTTCGCCGTCGACGCGCGCGGTCACCGTCACCGTGTAGAACGCCTGCACGGTCCCGAGCCCTTGCAGATAAATCGGGACGTCCGCGTGAGCGACGGCGGCCGTATCGACCGCAATGGCCGGCGGTGCATTCTGCGCGGTTGCGGATGCGGGCTTGTACACGAGGCCGCGCCAGGCGATCAGCAGCAGCACGAGCAGCGCGATGCCGCCGAGCGCCCCGCGACGGCCGAATCGAGACAATAGTTTCATCGTTGCATTACCCCTGCTGCCAACCGCCGCCGAGCGCGGTGTACAAGTCCACCAATGCCTGCAGATGCGAGTACTGGACCTGGACGAGCGTATCTTGCGCACTGAACAAGGCGTTCTCGGTATTGAGCACTGTCAGGATGTTGACGGTGCCCGCCGACATCTGCGTCCGCGCGAATTCGTAAGCCCGCTGCGCCTTGGCGACCGCGACGCGCTGGCGCTGCTGCTGGTCGTCGGTTTGACGCACGGCGACGAGCGCATCCTCAACGTTGCTGAACGCCGTCAACACGGTTTTGTGATAAGTCGTCAGCAATTCCGTGTAGCGCGCTTTGCTGTAGGCGAGTTGGCCGCGCAGCGCCCCGCCATGAAAAATCGGCTGCGTCAAGCCCGCCGACACGGCGTAGATCCGATGGGCGGGATTCACGAGCGACGACAAGCTGCCGCTCGCGTAGCCGCCGCTCGCGGTCAGCTCGATGGTCGGAAACAGCGCCGCGCGCGCCATCGTGATGTCGGCGTTGGCGGCCACGAGTTGCTGTTCGGCTTGCGCGACGTCCGGCCGGCGCGTGAGCAGCTGCGAGGGCAATCCGGCGACCACCGCCGGCGGGGACAGCTCGGTCAGGCTGCCGCTCTCGACGTCGATCGATTCGGGCGTCTTGCCGATCAGCACCGCGAGCGCATGCACGGTTTGGCGGTAATGCTGCACCAGAGGCGGAATCGCGGCATACAGCAGGGCGACCACGGTTTCCTGCTGCGCGACATCGAGCCCGGTCGCCGTGCCCGCGGATTGCTCGAGCTCGAAGCCGTGCAGGATCGTTTGCCCGTTGTCGAGATTGTGCTGCGCGACTTGAATGCGGTCGCGCAGCTCGAGCGCCTGGAAATACGTGCTCGCGACGCTGCTCACGACGGTCAGTTGGACGGTTTGCCGGTCGTAGCGGCTCGCGACGGCGGCCGCTCGCGCCGCATCGCGCTGCGCGCGGTTCTTGCCCCAGAAATCGAGTTCATAGGACGCGGTGACTTCCGTGCTGAAGCCATTGGAGAGCGTGAGGCCGTTCCCGGTCGTGTTGGCGCGCTCGCGCGTTGCGGTCCCACCGACATCGAGCGCCGGCAGGAGCGGCGCGCCCGCGATGCGTAGCTGCGCGTCCGCTTCTTGTACGCGGGCAATCGCGCCCGCCAAATCGTCATTGCTGCGCTCGGCCTCCGCGACGAGTTCATCGAGCCGGGCAGAGCCGAAGCCATGCCACCAATCGGCCGGTGGCCAGACTGCAGCGGGAGTCGAGTCCGCATCGGCCGCGGCCGCCGCCGCGGGTGCCGTCTCATGCCACTCAGCGGGCGGCGCGATGTCCGGCCGCCGGTAGGGCGTGCCCACGCCGCAGCCGGCGAGTGCTCCGCAGGCCAATCCAGCGAACACGAGGGTACGCGACTGCCATTTCATCCCCGCCACCCTGCGGCAGCGGCGGTTAACCGGCCGTGGTCGAATTGTTAAAACCGGTTAATCTCGTTTGCGGAAATCGGTAGCCCGTTGATGGGCTTGCGCTTTTGAGAGGGCTTGCAGGCAGAGGCGATCGGGACCCGATAGGCGGCAAGGACGATGACAAGCAGCGCGGGATCCATCGCGAGATTCTGGCGGGCCGCGCAGCCGGCCGACGGCGCGCGCTGGCTCTGCGCCCGCCGGGGTGCGATCGCGGATGAGCAGCTGCTATCGGTAGTGTCCGCTCGCCAACTTCGGCTTCTCCCGAAGTGCGGGCGGCGAATTCGCGGCTACCGGCTTCAGCGCATCTCCGCGCGCTGGAGCTGTCCGCGCAATATCGATTGCACGTTGCCCATCGTCAGCACCGTCAGAAAATTCGGAATGCGCGCTCGCGCAGCGAGGCGCTCAAATTCCTTGCGGTAGATGTCACGGACGTCGCTGACTGGCACCCGCAGTTTCTCCGCGATCATCGCAATCGCGGCCAGGTGATCGGCGTTGAGAGACGAAATTGGCTCGGTCATGTCGGTCCTTTGTCGGCGAGAGCCGCAATACGCCAATACAGGATGCGCGTGCACCCCGATTCCCCCAAAACCACACTAGCAAATCCCGGCGTCCTCTTGTATTAGAGGAATCCACGAGAGACTTTGCTGCGGACGCCTAAAACGCTTGCTGCGCGCCAAATTGCCACGCCGGGCGGCTGGCTGTCTCAATTGCGCTGCAGCATTCCATGTACCCGGTGCCTTGGCTCTCATTGAAATCGCGGCCAAGCAGTCTGCTCAGGCTTGACCGCTGCAGAATCCCAGGCTTGCTCCCGTTTGCTGCTCGGTCAATACACCCGCACCCAGCCGCGCGATGATCGATCTCGCGGGCTCGACGAGTTGGCATTCGTAACGATCACACCCGGCGCGAGATAGAGATTGTCTTCGAGCCCGACACCAACGATGCCGCCGATGAAGTCACTGGAGGCAGTGCCCGTTGTACCAACGGCGGCAATCGGCACCGAGCAACCAGTCGGTGCTGTCCGCGATCGTGGTCGCCATCGAGAATGCCGCACCGATCGCCTCGCGGCCGGTCAATCCAATGGGAGTTTTTTTGTCGAGCAACGCCCACAGTTGATCGGAGCGGCGCCGCTTGACGCGCGAGTTCCAATATTCGTATTGCTTCGGGTCTGCCGCTACGCCCTTGCCCTCCTTATATAAGGCGGCCAATAGCATCTCGCCGAGGATATCGTTGCGTTCGGCGCTCGCGCGTGCCCATTCGAACGCCAAGGTGTCGCTTTGCGCGACGCCTTGTCCATTGTAGGTTTGCGAGGCCAACATACCTGCGGCCCTCGCGTGTCCCTGCAGAGCCGCGATGCGCAGCCAACATGCGGCCTTGGCGAAATCCTTGTGGTTCGAAAGCGCCAGTCGGCCTCTCAAGAAAGCGAAATTGGGGGTCGCGTGAACACTGTTGTCTCGATCGCAGGGCAGATCGTCCGTGTCGGCGGACGCACGGAACAAGGAGAACGCCGCGGGAAGGTCGCGCTGGCCCAGATGATCGGGATCATCCAAGTAGAGCTTCTGTGGCACCCAGCGAACTTCGCCGCGGGCGGCTTGGTCGCGATAACGCCCGTCGATGACCGTGTTGCCGGCGAAATGACCTTCGAATTGCGGGGCCGCGTCCCCGCCTTGCAGCCAGCCGGTGACCCGATCTGCGTCCACTTCAATGCGCATGCCGACGGGCCGGCCTTGCGGCGTGCGCCAGTGGTTGGGCGCCTGCCAATTGCCTTTGATGCTGACTCTGGGGCCCGCCGGAGGCAGTGCGGCCTGCGCCGACCAGGTAAATGATTTCCCGTCTTCCCAATGACCGGGCCACGACAGAACCTCGTCGCCGACGATGTATCGGTCGCTCAATTGCCCGCGCAGGGTCACCGTCATCCCTTTGGTCTTGCCGGCCGTATCGGTGCGTCGGATGATCACACCGGTGGAATCGAACCGCTCGACCGTCAACGCCGCTTCCGTGCCTTCACCCCAGCTGCCGTGCCCGGTGTTGCCGCTAAATGTCCACAGGGCGGGACCCGCGCCGCCTTGCGCGCACCAATCGATCTCACAAACCGTCATGCGCGCCGGCAGCGCCAGCAGATTGGCGGTTTTGGTTTCCGCCGGAAGTTCCAAGACGTGGGCATCGGCGTTCGGGGTCGGTGCCGTTGCGGCGGATTGCTGGGATTGCGGGGATTGCGGGGCGGCGGGGCTCATCTGCTGCGGAGGCTTGCCTTGCGACGGCAACGCGCTCAATTGCGCGCCCCAACTGGCCGAGAATCCGATATGGCCGCCGTTGTCCCCGAAGATATTGGTCTGCGTGCCGTGGGCCGTCGATTGGTCGGCGCCTATTTCGCCGCGGTACAGGAACGCCAATCCGTTGTGGAACCATTGATTGGGTCCATCGATCCGCAGCAGCACGATCGAGTCGCCCGAAAAGCGGGTAATCATGAACGGGGATCCACCGCTGCTCACGTAGTGGCCATCGTGCCAGGTGAGGCTGCCGCAGCCTCCCGAGCACAGATGCAGCTCTGCGGGGAGATTCTCCGGCTTCGCGATTGATCGCGCGGTCGGAGGAGGGGTCGGCTCATCGCCGAGCACGGCGTACCAATTCTCGATGAGCGAGCCATTGTTCAAATGACCCGGCCAGGTCTTGAGCATCGTACCGTCGATGCGATTGCCTTGCAGCGTGCCTTGGTAGATGGCGCGTTGTCCGTGAGTGGGACTCGACGGCGAATCGTTGCGGATGATCACGATCGCATCGCTGTCCGAATGGCCGACCGAGAGGTCGGCGACGGCGCCATCGGACCACCGAGCGTGACCCTTGTTGCCGACGAAGACCCACGTCGCGCAGTCGGCGGCCGAATCGCACTCGTACATCGTCATCGATGCGCCGGCCGGAAATTTCAAGCCGCCGGGGCTCCCGAGTTCGGCTCGTGCGATCCGGACCACAGCGGACCCGAGCAGCATCGCCACCAGGCAGAGAGTCACGCGAAGCATGCGTTTGGCGCTCCGACGCTTATCGATTCTTGTCGTTCGCGGAATCCATGCTGATCGCCGAGCGGTCGACTTCAACGCTGACCGTGGCGATGATTCCATCCGCCTTCTGCAGCACGGCGCGCGCGTAGTCCCAGTCGGTCGCGACGGTCGCATCACCCACCTTGGACTGCAGCAGTTGCGAGAACTCCTCGATGTTCGGCTCGACGCTCTGTCCCTCGGCATCCACCGGCGGATGCGCTTCGAGCAACAGCTCCCCATTGACCCAGGCAACCTTGACCGGTTCGTTGATGAGTCGCACCGGTGTGCCGAGGGGAACCAGCGGGAACAGCGCGGCGACGTCGTCGGGATACATGCGTATGCAGCCGTGGGTGACCGGCATCCCGACCGCGATCGGATTATTGGTGCCGTGAATCAAGTACGTGCCGTCGCCGACCGCGAGCCGCAGCGCGTAGAGACCCAGCGGATTCTTCGGACCCGGCGAGACTTGTGTGGGCAGCGGATCACCCGCGAGCGCGTGCTCTTTGCGAATCGACGCGGGCGGCGTCCACACCGGGTCCTTTTCCTTCTGGCTCACGTGCGTGAGGCCGAGCGGCGTGCGCCAATCCATCTTGCCGATTCCAACCGGGTAGGTGATCACCGTGACGGGCGCGCCGCGCTTCGATTTTGGGTAGTAGTAAAGGCGGTGTTCCGGCAGATTGACGACGATGCCTTCGCGTGGACCGGGCGGCAGGAGGTGCTGGCCGGGGATGATCACTTGCTTGTCGGCGCCGGGCAGCCAAGGATCCAGTCCGGGATTGACGCGTATCAATTCCTCGGTGCCGACCCCGTATCGGCGCGCGAGATCGTAAAGAGTGTCTTCGTAGACGGTCGTGATCGTTTGCTGCTCGCCCACGGTCGCGTCGTCGCGGCCTATGAGCTGATATTCCATCGCACGCGCGGGCCATGCCGCGACCACGGCAAGCAGCACGGTCATCGCCGCGACAAATCCGAAAGAACTGCCGGGCGGCAAATTCAGGGCATTTCCCTTTTTCTCCACGCGGCGAGCTTAGCATGGGACCTGCCGTCGGCGGGCGCCGGCCCACCCGCGCGCGTCGACGACCGCAGCGGCACGCCCGGGGGGTGCATTGCGCAGTCTACGCCTCGCGATGCGCTAAAAATCCTCCCAGGTTTGCTCATTTGCGCCGGTGGCCGTGCGTGCGGGCCGCGGCGTGGCGGCACTTTTGCGCACGGCACTCGCGCCCGAGCCTTTAGCGGTGCCCCAGGGTCGGCCGTCGACGCGCCGGTCTTTGGACGCCGGAATCGCAGAGCGCAGCGGTGCCCGGGCCGGCTCAGTGGATTTCCATCGCTCGGCGGGCGCATCGCTGCCGACCTTGTATTTGGCCATCATCTGGTCGAGCCGGCTGGCCTCGTCGAGCAGCGACTCGGCCGCCGCAGCGGATTGTTCGACGAGCGCGGCATTTTGCTGCGTGACTTCATCCATCAACATCACGGCCTTGTTGACCTGCTCGATGCCGGAGGCCTGCTCGCCGCTCGCGGCGGCGATCTCGGCGACGATGTCGGTCGATTTCTTGACCGCGGCGACGATCTCGCCGAGTGTTTTTCCCGATTGATCGACGAGCTTCGAGCCCTGAGCCACCTTCGCGACGCTGTCTTGGATGAGGGTTTTGATTTCCTTGGCGGCGCCGGCGCTGCGGGACGCGAGGTTGCGGACCTCGGAGGCGACGACCGCAAAGCCGCGGCCCTGCTCGCCGGCACGTGCCGCCTCGACCGCGGCGTTGAGCGCGAGCAGATTGGTTTGGAATGCGATCTCGTCGATGACCCCGATGATGTCGGCGATCTTGCCGCTCGCCGAGTTGATGCTTTGCATCGCACTGACTGCCTCCGTCACGACGTCGGAGCCGGCTTCCGCCTGCGATCGGGCGGCCGAGGCGAGCTGGCTCGCCTGAGCCGCATTGTCGGCGCTCTGTTTGACCGAGGACGTCATCTGCTCCATCGAGGAAGCGGTCTCCTCGAGACTCGAGGCTTGCTCCTCGGTGCGTTGGCTGAGGTCGGCGTTGCCCTTGGCGATCTCGTCCGCGCCGGTGCGCACCGCCGACACGGCGATCCGCATCTGCGCAACCATGGATTTCATCGCCTCGATCAGCGAATTGACGGCTTCCGAAAGCGCGAGCAGGTTCCCGCTGCGACCTTCGGTGGCGATGCGTTGGGTCAGATCGCCGTCGATCGCGGCCTCGGCGAGCCGGCGAACGTCCTCGACGGTGCGCACCTGATCGGAGACGTCGGTTGCAAATTTGATGACTTTGGTCGGCTTTCCGTTGGGATCGAGAATGGGGTTGTAGCTCGCCTGGATCCAAACATCCTTGCCGTCCTTGCCGATGCGCCGGAACTGATTCGCCTGGTACTCGCCGCGCCGCAGCTTTTCCCAGAACGCCTTGTATTCGGCGGAATCCCGCTCGGCGGCGGGTACGAACATGCTGTGATGCCGGCCCTTGATTTCGCTGAGGCCATAGCCGAGCGCCTTGAGGAAATTGTCGTTCGCAGTCACGATCGTTCCGTCGAGATTGAATTCGATCGTGGCCTGTGCCTTGCTGATCGCCGCGATCGTAGCGGCCGACTCGCGGAACGCGGTCACGTCGCCCCACTCGAGCATCGCACCGACGTAGGCACCCTTCGCATCGAGGTTGGCGCTGATCTTGAGCTCGAACGTCAACGGACCGACTTGGATTTGCGCGCGGTGCGGCAGGCGCGCGGGATCCGCGAGCAGCCGCCGCTGATGCGACGGATTCTTGTGGAACGTGTCGATGCAGGTGCCCATGATCCGGCTCGCATCGAATCCCGGCCACAGTTTGCGGAAGTGCTCGGCATTTTTCTCGAGCAACTCGCGAGTGGTCTGATTCACGTAGACCACTTTGAAGTCGCGGTCCACGAACATCACGGCGCTCGACATTTTCTCGAGCGCCGCGACCAGCAGCGGCGCCAAAATGGACGGTGATGTCTGGGACGCAGATCGGAATCCATCGAACAGCATGGCTCAAATTCCTTGAATGTGTGTGGTGGGCGAGGCCGAAATCGATTGCAGGACCGGCTCGGCACTAGCGGAAATCTCTGTTGGTCTCATGCAGCATCTCAGTTGCGAGGTCATTTGCGTCACCCAGCCGGCGCGATCCGGATCTCGGCCGATCGCTCTCGACGCCGATCGTTTGCCGGGAATCCCTCAGCGGCCGCGGCAGCCGGCCTTGCGCAATAGCCTTACGGGCCGTTGCGACAAACGCCTAATCGGCCGCAGTGCAATAATCTTGATTCGGGGGATCCGATTGGATTCAGGAGATGTGACGCACCGCAATATTCACGATGCGCCAGCGGTCCGCTTGCCGCACGTCGCTGCCGTCGAGACGCGGCGGATTGCTCACCAGGGAAGCTGCCGGCCAAGGTAATCAAGGTATTGCAGGCCGCCTTTGCCGGCCTGCGCCTCGATCGTGGCGGCGAGATTCGGAATACTCTCGGCAATGCTGAGGCGGGCGTTGGGTCCGCCCATATCGGTCCGCACCCAGCCCGGCGCCATCAACAACAGGGTTCGAGGATCGTCCCGATGGCGGGCAGCGAAGCTGCGCATCAATATATTGAGCGCCGCCTTGCTCGCCCGGTAGACCTCATAGCCGCCGTTCTCATTGTTGGCGATGCTTCCCTGTCCGGAGGACATGATGCCGATCGTGCCGCCCGGTGCGACGAGGTCCCGCAAAGTCTCGACGACGCGCAGCGGACTCAGCGCATTGGTGGTCATCACGCGCACGAATTCCTCCGTCGATACGTCCGCGATCGTTTCGCCGTCGTCGTTCTTGACGCCGGCGTTGACGAACAGCAAATCGAAGCGTCGCGATGCCAGGCGTGTCCGCGGCGCCGCGACCTGATCCGCGCGAACGATGTCCACGGTTTCGATTTCGAGTTGCCCATCGCGCGCTGCCGAGTCCGCGAGATGCGCCGATCAGAAGAAGCGTTCGTGAATCGTTTGCCGCCATGCTGGATATCCTTGATCGAAATGACTCGCGGGCCGAAGCCGCTAGCCGGTGGCCGCATACTCGACGCGGTTACGCCCCGCGTGTTTGGCGCCGTAGAGCGCCGCGTCGGCGCGGCTCAGCAGCAGTTCCGGGGTATCCGACGCGGCATCGAGCCAGGCGACGCCGAAGCTCGCCGTGACTTCGATCTTCGAACCCGCGTACGAGAACGGGATCTCGGCGACCGCACGCTGCAGGCGCTCGAGCGGCAGAAACGGCCGCTGGGTCGGCGCGCCCGGCACCACGAGCAGGAATTCCTCGCCGCCGTAGCGGCCCAGGGAATCCGTCGCGCGGACGCGGCCGCCGAGCTTCGCGCCGAGTGTGCGCAGCACCTCATCGCCGGCCAGATGTCCGCGCGAATCATTGATGCGCTTGAAATGATCGATGTCGATGATCGCGACCGCGAGCGGAGTCCGGCGCAACTTCGCGGCATCGACCTCGCGCGCGAGGATTTCGAGGATCGTCGAGCGGTTCCAAAGTCCGGTGAGCGCATCGCGCGTGGCGCGCACCAGCAGCGCCGCGTGCTCCTGCTTGCGGCGCTCGAGCTCGCGTTGCTCTGCTCGAAGCGTGCGCCTGCGCGCGCCCCAGAAAGCGGCGAGCATGGCGAGGACGATGCCCGCCGCGGAGAGTCGCACCCACGTGCGTTGCCACCAGGGCGGCATGATCTCGAAGCTCAGCTGCGCGAGCTCGGACGTGCGCTGATGATCGGGATCGACCGCAATGGCTTCGAACGTGTAACGGCCGGGCGCGAGCGCCGGATAGTGGAAGTCATGGCTGCGGACGGTGAACCAATCGTCCCGGAGGCCGCGCAGCCGGACCTTCACGGTGGATCGGTAGACGCTGCCAAAATTGAGCTGTGCCAAGTGCAGCGTGAGCGCCAGGTTCGGCTCCCAGGCGCGCGGCGGCGAATCGGCGCCGAGCGCCTGGGCACCCAGCAGGGCCCGCGTGATGCGCAGGTCGATCGGCGCGGTTTGTATCAGTGCCTCGGGATCCTGAATATGGGTCGAACCGCCGTGGGTTCCGATCCAAACCGAGCCGTCCGTATCGGAGAAAAATCCATTCTCGACCGTGACGTTCGAGATCAATCCGTCGTCGGCGGTGAACCGGCGCCAGGTTTGCCGATCGAAGACGAGCACACCGGCGTCGGTGCCGGCCCAGATCCAGCCGCGCCGATCGATCCCGGTAAAGCTGATCGCCGAGCGCTGCACCAGCGGCTCGGGGACCCACTGCGACTGATCGATATGGTCACGCTCGATGTGAACATGCAGCATACCGAGCGGCGCCCCGCCCGCCCACAGCCAGCCGTCCCGATCGGCTGCGATCGAGGCGTAGCCGGCGCGCGCCTGCTCTCCATGGATGTTGAGCAGGAGCCAGCGGCCCCCGGACCAGCGCAGCAGCCCACCCTGGGTCGCAAACCAGATTGCGCCTTCGGCATCTTCGGTCGCGTCGTTCACGGCGCCGACCCCAGCCGGCAGCGTCATGGACTCGATCTGCGTCGCTCCGGGCGCGAGAACATTGACGCCATTGTCGGTGCAGATCCAAAGCCGATTGCCTGAGTCGACCAAGAGTTTGCGCATCGACGGCACGTCCGCCACCCAGGCCGCGCGCTGATTTTCCGCGCCGATCCGAAACAGTCCGCCGCTCGCCTTTCCGATCCACAGCGCGCCGCCGCTGTGGGCCATGAGCTGAATGTCACCCAGCGGCAGGTTGTCGAATCGACAGGCGGCGGCCATGCTCGCGCCGGATTCGAGGCGATAGCAGCCGGCGCGTGTCCCCAGCAACACGCTGTGATCGGACTCGCGCAGGATCGATTGGACCCGAAAGTCGCCGAGTCCCTGAGCCATCGTCCAGGATTCGAAATGGCCATACGCGAGCCATCGCACCAAGCCGTGGCCGCGAAATCCCAGCCACACCTGACCGTCACGGCTTACCAATAGTGCGGAAATCTCGCCCGGCAGGATCCCGTTGGTTTTGGTGAAATCCTGCCAGCCGTCCGGCTGCCATCGGGTGAGCCCGAGCTTGCTGGTCGCGAGGATGCGTCCCTGAGGATCTTGAACCAGCGGCAGGCTCGGACTGTCGCCAGTCATCCTGCTGCGCGGCGGATCGCGGACTTCGAAGCGAGTCGCCTGTGCCTCGAGCACCGCAACGTGCGAGAGGCCGCGCGCCCACAGCCGCCCCTCCCGATCGAGCAACCATGAGCGCCATAGATCCTCGGGGGCGCCGACGCTCGAATCGAAGGTCTCCAACCGGTCGTGCTCGGCCTTGCAAATCATCGTGCCGCAGCCGAGCCAGATGCGGCCCTGCGCGTCGACGTAAACGCTGCTGAGGTGTTCGAGCGCGCGGGTCGCGCCGATCTGCTGCTGCGTGAAGTAGGGCTTGCTGTGCCATGTCCCGTCGGTCGGCGCGACCTTCAGCTCGAGCAGTTGTCCCGCATCGATCACCAACAGACTTCCGGAAGGCAGCGCCGCGAATTGCGACTCCGCGGCGAGCGCCAGGCTGTGTCCCTCGGGACGTATCGCATGGAAGCCGCTGTCATCACGCCGGTATAGATCGTGTGCGCTGCCGATCCACAGAGCGCCCGTGGAGTCCTCGAGGGCGCTGCGAATCGTGACGCTGTCCAATCCCAGGTTGGTACCGAAGCGTTCGAAGCCGACCCCGTCGTGCCGATAGAGCCCGCTTTCGGTGCACATCCAGATGAATCCGGCCCGGTCCTGCAGCAGGCAGGTCACGGCCAGGTTGCCGATATCCTCGGGCTGCTGATAGCGGCGCGTCGTAAACTGCTGGGCGGCGGCCTCGTGGGAAAAGTGGCACAGCACGGCAACGCCGAGCCAGATCGTGGCGGCACGGACCCAGGTCCGGGCGGCGGCTGGCGCGCAGTCCCAACGGCGCTGCTGGGATATCGTGTGCATGGCGATTCACACGCTATCGGCGGGTGCGGCGCCGACTGGAGTGTGAGCCTGTGACGGCCTCGGCTTTTTTCTCGCGATTACGCCCGCGGCAGGAAATGCAAGGCCACCGAGTTCATGCAATAGCGCAGTCCCGTGGGCTTCGGTCCATCGTCGAATACGTGGCCCAAGTGCGCGTCGCAACGACGGCATGAAACGGCATCGCGCCGCATGCCGAAGCTCAGATCGGTCGTCTTGACGACATTGTGGGCGGAGATCGGCTGCCAGAAGCTCGGCCATCCGGTGCCGGAATCGAATTTCGTGCGGGAATCAAACAGCGCCGTGTCGCAGCAGATGCAGCGATAAAGACCGTCCCCGCGGGATTCGGCGTACTCGCCGGAAAATGCGCGCTCGGTCCCCGCCTCGCGGGCGACGTGATAGGCGGCCGCGGAGAGCTGCGCGCGCCATTCGGCGTCGCTCTTGACGATCTTTGCGAGGCGCACGATTCCCTGGCTCTTGCCGGCCGCGCTGAATTCCTCGATATCGACGGCCGACTCCGCGGCCGCCTGTGCGGGTGCCGATCGCGCCGGCGGCAGCCATCGCGCCACGACGCTTGCGCCCGCGAGCGCCGTGAGTCCCGCCGTCACGAATCGGCGGCGACTCATCGGCGATGCTTGAAGTGATTTCGGTGAGTTGACAGGCATGGACAGTCCTCGTGCAAATGCGAAAACGCCGGCGCAAGGATCGCGCCGCGGCCTTGGTGTGGAGACGCGCGCGAGCGATCGGCACGCCCACCCCCAGGAGACCGGGGTTTCGTGGCTGAGATTTCAGCGGTCGGTCCAGAGTACGCGGACCTCGCCGGAAATGTGGGGACAGCCGTTGCGCATCCCGCTACATTACCTGCAAGGGAGGAGGGCGCAATGCAATCGGACCCGCCATTCGACCCGACGGGAATCACCCGCCGGGAATTGATGAAGCTCGTGGCTTCGGCCGGCACCGCCGCGGTTCTCTACGCGGACCGCGCGACAGCCGCCGCAGTCTCCGCGGAAGAAGGATCGGTGATCTACGACGATCACGTGCTCTTCGACAACAGCCCGGCGGACGGCGGCTACGACGCGAGCACGTGCTCGTTGGTTGCCCCGAGCTCGCTCGAAACCATCGACGGAAAATTTCCGGTCGATACCCAGCGCTTCGTGAGTCCGCCGAACGGCCTGAGGTTGCGGTGGACCTCGGCGACCGGCGGGGACTGGCACATGACTCTGCGAGTGCGCCGACATCATGCGCGCCCTCGCGATCTGCGGGGCAATGCGCTGACCTTTTGGTGCTTTTCCGAATCGGAAATCACGCCGGCGGGATCGCCGCTGATCTATTTGTTGGATGTCGCCGACAATCGCTCGCCCTCCATCAAACTCGTCGACAGCGACCGGCGAATTCCCGCCGGACGATGGGTGCTGATGCGCTTGCCGTTCGCGGCTTTTACGCTGCCGATCTTCAACGGTACCGAAGATCGAAAATTCAATTCCCGCGACTTGGCCCGCATCGTCTTCATGCAGGGGCTCGACGACAACGTCGAGCACACGCTGTGGCTCGATGATTTTCAAGTTCGCGATTGGGACAGTGACGACACGACCGCGCCGCCGGCGCCGGGCGCCGTGACGGCGCGCGGCTACGAACGTCATGTCGACGTCAGCTGGCAGCCGAGCAGCGCACCGGACCTGCTTGCCTACCGCATTTACCGCTCCTGGGACGGACATATTTTTACGCCGGTTGGGACCCAACAAGGCACGCGGACCCGCTGGGTCGATTTTCTCGAGGCGTCGGGCCGCACGGCCTCCTATCGTGTGACCGCACTCGACCTGGCGGGCAACGAGTCGCCGGCGTCGGCCGCGACGCAGGGTCGCACCCGCGCGCTCAGCGACGACGAACTCGTCGACATGGTGCAGGAGGCATGTTTCCGGTTCTACTGGGAATCTGCGCACCCGGTTGCCGGGCTCGCGCCGGAAATATGGCCGGGGGATCCGACCCTGCTCGCGCTCGGAGGCAATGGCTTCGGCGTCATGGCGCTGCTGGTGGCCGCGGAGCGGCAATTCGTGACGCGCGCCGAAGCCGTCGAACGCATGTTGAAGATCGTGAGATTTCTCGCGCGGGCGCGCCGATTCCATGGCGCGTGGCCGCATTTCTTGAACGGCGACACGGGCGAGGCCATCGCGTTCTTCGGCAAGTACGACAACGGCGGGGACCTCGTTGAAACCGCGTTCATGATTCAAGGTCTGCTCGCCGCGCGCCGCTACTTCGTTCGCGAGACGGCCCCCGAGCGCGAGATTCGCGAGACCATTACGCGGCTCTGGCGGGAAGTGGAGTGGGATTGGTATCGCCGAACCCCGGATAGCCCCTTGCTCTACTGGCACTGGTCGCCGGACTACGGCTTTCACATCGGCCATCCGCTGATCGGATGGAATGAAACGATGATCGTTTATCTGTTGGCGATCGCCTCGCCGACGCACCCGGTGCCCGCATCGATGTATTACGACGGTTGGGCCGGCACCGCCGATCTGCAGGTGCGCTACCGACAAGACTGGAGCCGCACGACCGCGGGCGACCACTACGCCAACGGCGGCAGCTACTACGGCATCAAGCTCGACGTCGGCGAAGGCAACGGCGCCGAGCTGTTCTTCACGCATTTTTCATTCATGGGTTTCGATCCGCGCGGGCTCCGTGACCGCTATACCAACTATTTCGAGAACAATCGGGCGATCGCGCTCATCAACCGCGCCTACTGCATGGAGAACCCGCGGCGCTACGCGGGTTACGGTCCGGATTGCTGGGGACTTTCCGCGGGCACCAACAGCGGCGGCGGGCGCCCGTTGCCGCGCGACGACAACGGCACGATCAACATCATGGCGTCGTTGGCCTCGATGCCTTATACGCCGCAGGAGTCGCTGGCCGCGCTCAAGCATTTCTACCGCGATCGTGGCGCCAAGATTTGGGGCATCTACGGCTTTCACGATGGGTTCAATCAGACGCAGAACTGGTATGAGGAGACCTACATGGCTCTCAACCAGGCGCCAATCACCGTGATGACCGAGAACCACCGCAGCGGCCTCGTCTGGCGGCTGTTCATGTCGAACCCGGAAATCCGGCCCGCGCTTGCGGCGATCGGGTTCCGCGCCGATCGCGACGGCTCGCGATAGCGGGCGCGCGGAGCCTGCTTCGCGGACGGGTCGGCCTCGACCCGCCGTCAATGTGAACTTGATGCGCTAGCGTGCGCTATTCAGCACCATTTGCATCTTGACGAGGTGCGCAACCGAGCGCGCGCTCATTTTTTCCATGACTTTGGCTCGATGAATTTCGACCGTCCGCTCGCTGAGCCCCAAATCTATCGCGATGACCTTGTTGGCGTTGCCCGCCACAACCATGTCATTGACCTGCCGTTCCCGCGGCGACAAGGAATTGAACCTGTGCCGCACTTCGTCGACGTGCGCGAGCCGGCTGCGATTCTCGGCGTCCCGCTGCAGAGCGAGGTTGATGCTGTTGAGCAGATCCTGGTCCCGAAAGGGCTTCTGCAGGAATTCGAAGGCCCCCTCTTTCAGCGCCTGGACCGCCATCGGTATATCGCCGTGACCGGTCATGAAGATCACCGGAATCATCGCCCCCATGCGGTTGAGCTGCTGCTGCAATTCCAGGCCGCTCACTTGCGGCATGCGAATATCGAGCAGCAGACAACCTGGAGCATCCGTATCGAATTGCGCCAGAAATTCCCCGGGGCCGCCACACACGATCGTCCTATAGCCGGCCGTAATCAGCAGAACATTCAGCGCCCTGCGCATGCCGTCGTCGTCATCGACCACGAAAACCGTGGACGCGCCGACTTCGCTGCTGTTCGTCACATCCGGCCCAATCGCCGGTTTGCCGCCGGGCTGGCTCGCAAGCGGCCGCCGTTCGCCGGTTCGTTCCATCAGAGCCACCGCCGATAAGTCGAAGCCCGCAATTCAGTGCGGCAAATCACGGCGACACCTCGACGGCCGATTCCGCGGCCACAGGCCGACAGGCGCCGAGTTCCGTCTCGACAAGACCTCGCCGAGCGCCGAGCCTCGGCTCGGAGTCTCTCGAAGACATCATAATGACCTCCCATGGCGAAGACGGCATTCAGTTGCATGAGGGCCGCTTATCGAGCAAGGCCTCGATATCGCGGAGCAGAAGCGTGATATCGACGGGCTTGGGCAATATTCGGTCGGCGACCAGCAACGCCTTCTTGACGTGCGCCTCGGCGATATCGCCGGTGAGCATGATCGTGGGCGGCTTGAATCGCAGGTGCGCAGCGATTTCAGCCACGATCTCGTCGCCCGTGTATCCCAAGGGCAGCTGATAGTCGCACAGAATCAAGTCCGGGCGCAGGGCCTCGACTTCGATCCGCCGCAGGGCTTCGTCGCGCGAAGCCGCACCGGTCACCTCGTACCCCTCGAGGCGCAGCAGTATCGCCATGGATCGCAAAATGCCCGGATCGTCCTCGATGTGCAGAACCTTGATCGCGCCCGCGCAGAGCGCCGGAGGCAATGCCGTGGTCGAGGCCAAAACGGCCGGAAAATCGGTCACCGCACCGCGCGGCAGCTCCAAGGAAAACATCGAGCCTTCACCCACGCGCGATTCCATGGTGACCGTGTGATCGAGGAGTCGGCAAACGATCTGCACGATCGACAGTCCGAGCCCCACGCCTTCGCGTTGATCATGAGTCGGATTGTCCACTTGATAAAATGCATCGAAGATCCGCTGTAAGTGTTGCGGCGGGATACCGGGTCCCGTATCGACGACGTCGATGAACAGGCGGGAGTTTTCCGTACGGACGCGCAGCTCAATTGAACCGCGCTGGGTGTACTTGATCGCGTTGCCGAGCAGATTGCGCAGGATCACCGGCAAGAGCGTCGGGTCGCTGCGCGCGAACTCGCCGGAATCCGCGATATCCAGGCTCAGCGACTTGGCAGACGCCGCATAGGCGAATTCCGAGCGCAGGTGCGGAAAAATCTCCTGCAGCGGGAAATCGCGAATCACCGGTTGGATGGCGCCCTTTTCGAGTCGATTGATGTCGACCAGGGAGGACAGCATCTGGTCCATGTTGCGCACCGCCTCCTCGAGCATCGCGATATGCGGAGCATAGGCGGTATCCTTGAGAGCCCGCGCCAGCACCGACTGCATGCTCCAGATGGTCTGCAGCGGTTGTCGCAAGTCGTGGCTGGCGGCCGCGAGGAATCTCGACTTCACTTCGTTGGCGCGCACGGCGGAATCTCGCGCCTGCAGAAGTGCCTCCTCCAAACGCTTGCGCTCCGTCATGTCGCGCACGATCGCAATGGTCGCCGGTACCGCGCCATGATCGTAGGGATTGAGCATGACATCGATCGGAAATTCGGTGCCGTCTCGCCGGCGGCCGCGCAAGCGCAGTTCGGCGTCCATTGCTCGAAGCTTCGGTGCGCGTGCGAAAGTATCGCGATGCAGCGTGTGATGATCGCGAGCGGCCTCGGGTACGAGCATGTCGATCGACTGGCCGAGAAGTTCGCGCCGTTCATAGCCGAACATGCGAGTCGCCGCGGAGTTGAGGTACAGGATCTGTCCGCCGCTCGCGACTCCGGCGACAATGAACACCGCGTCGGGAACATTTTCCAGGACGCCGGTCCAAGTCTGCAACAGCACGGGATCGACTGAAGTGAACGGCCGCATTAGGCCGGCAAGACGATCCATGGGAATCCCTCAGTAACGGGCAAATCTTGCCGAGAGATCGGTGTGTCCAGCGAGTTCAGCCTGCGCGCGATCTGCCGATTAGTCAATCAATGGTTCCCGCAATCGCCTGCATCGGCGGCTCGACGCTGCCGGGAAGCTGCCGACCTGATCTTTACTCGCGTTCTGGCGCTAGCGGCTACGTTGAAGCGCGTATGGCAGGTTCGTCGATAATCTGTAGTCTGCGCATGAAGAATTTAAGACACAGAGCAGCGATTCCATGCATGTTGGCGCCTCGGGATTGATTCTGCATATCGACGACGAGCGTTCGGTGCGCGAGTCGATGTCGATCCTGCTGCGCGGCGACGGGTATGAAGTGAGCGACGCCGCGAGTGGCGCCGCGGCCGTGCAGCGCGTGAGCGAGGGATTTCATCCCGATGTCCTGATTTTGGACCTCCACCTCGGGCTGCAGATGGACGGTCTCGAAGTGGCCGAGGAAATCCACAAGAGGCTCAGCTATACGCCGCCGATCATCATCCTGACCGGCGATGCGAGCCATGCGAGATTTCCGCGCATTGCCGAGGTCTTGGTGTGGTTGACACGCAAACCCTTAAACCCGCAGCTGCTGTTGGCGGCACTGCCGAGTCTCGTACAACTCTCCCGCGCAACGCGGAGCATGCATTCTAGTTTGGCCTAGCGTTTCCCGACGCCGGGAATAAATGCAGTGGGTCGAGAGTCTTACTGCTCGACAGCAGCAATCACCACCGCTGCGAGGAGCAATCGCAATGAAAGAATATGTCACCGGTGAGCCTCGGGCGAGATCCCGCCGCATCGCAATTGCAACGATCGCAAGTGCGGTGGTGGCAGCGACAGCTGTTCACGCCGGTCCGTTGAACAATATCATTCTCGTGCCGCCGACGGATCTTCCCGAATTGGCGCGTCAAGGCGGCGATGCAATGCTGCTGCACGAAACCACGGATGGCAGAACCTTGCTCTATATAGAGCAACATGCAGGATCCCAGTTGGCGGCATTCGATGTCACCGTTCCAGTGCATATCAAAGGCGAGGGCTCCGTGCAGCTTGACGCCGCCGGCCCGTTTGACTTCGTTTCTCCGCTCGGAAAACAAGCCGAACTCATCCGCTTCCGGCAAGGACACGCAGACGCCGTATTGGATCTCCACAAGGAAAAGGCGCCCAGGCTTCGGGCCGTCCAAGGGCTGACCCTGCAGGGCCCGATCAAGCGTCTCGGCAATGATGGTTTCATGGTCACCAGTCAGCCGACCGAGTCGGAGTCGCCTCGGGACTTTCAGGTCGTGGAAACCGCCAATGCGCCGGATTTCCTGCGGGTGATCGACGTGAAGCAGGTCCGGGAGGAAGTGACGAACGCAGGCACCGGCACCACCTTCCTGCTCACGGAAAGCGGCTTGTACCTCATCAGGCGTCCGGCAGTGGAATCCGAGAAGCGGCGGCGCGAGCAAGAATGGTTCTGGGAGCACTCCGGCAATTGAATCTTCGTTTCAGGCCGGAAGTCTCCCCTGCGAAATTGCAACCAAGGACAGCAGCATGTCGGATCAACAAGTCGCGCTATCTCGCCAAATTCCCGCTCCTGCATCGACCGCGGTCGGCGATCATCAAATATCGAGATCGGTGCCCGAGTCGTACACCGGAGTGGCCATCTTCATGCATTGGGCGATGGCGGCGCTCATTCTGCTGAATTTGTCGGTCGGCTTCACGATGGAGACCTTCTCGAACCCGAGTCCTCAGCGCAACAGCGTGCTCTTTTATCACGCTTCGATTGGAATTCTGATTCTCACGTTGGCGGTGTTTCGTCTCGGCTGGCGGCTCACGCATCAACCTCCGCCCCTGCCGCAGAGCATCCCGAAGTCGCGACATCTCGCCGCCCACGCCCTGCATTGGGTCTTGTACCTGTTGATTGTCGTCCAGCCGATCTCGGGTTACGTGCATCGCATGGCAGGCGGTCATCTGGTCGGTTTCTTTGGGCTCTTCAATCTGCCGATGCTGATCGGTAAGAACGAACCGCTGCGACTTCTGACGGATGCGATCCACGACGGCGGCGGAATTCTGATTGCGGTATTGGTCGCGGGACACATCGCGGTGGCGCTCAAGCATCGCTTCGTCGATCGCGACGCCGTGATGCAGCGCATGATTCCCTACACAGCGGGCCGGCGTCGGTCCTAAAGTGTCGAAGCACCTGATCAAGAAGCCGACATTTGTTCGCGCTACTCGAGGTAGTGCTGGAGGCCTCTGACGAGCGCATCGAAGGTTACCCGGCAGCGCGGACTATTGCGAAGATCTTCGTGCATGGTGATCCACGTATCCAGATGCAATGAGAACTGCCGCGAGAGCAGCCGAACGATCGAGTCATCGCGGCACGCGATCGGCACTTGGCACACGCCGATCCCGGCGCCGGAGCGGATCAAGGCAAGTTGCGCGAGGTTGTTGTCAGTGCGCAGCGCGAAGCTCTCGCGCCGCCAGCCGCTCAATGCCTTGCCGGCGCCGCGATTGAATCCGGTCATTTGATCGAAGCCGATCAGCGCATGGTTGGTCAAGTCGCCGATGGCACTCGGTGTACCGTGCCGCGACAGGTAGCGCCGATGCGGCGCGCCACCAGGAGTTCCTGTCGCGGGCGCGTCATGCGTACCGCAATGTCCGCCTCCCGGCGCAGCAGATCCTGCACGCGGTCCGTGAGCACGAGCTCGATGACGAGGTCGGGGTGCTCATCGCGCAGGCCGGCAATGATCGGCGGCAGCACCTCGACGCCGATCACGTCGCTCGCCGTGACCCGCACCGTCCCGCGCACTCCGGTGCCTTGACTTGCGGCGGCGCGCTCCAGCGCGGCGGCGGTGCTTCGCATCGATTCTGCATAGCCGCGCAGCGATAGCGCGGCCTCGGTGGGCATCAGGCCGATTTGTGAGCGGGTGAACAGCACGATACCCAAGGCTTTCTCCAAGGCCGCGACATGTCGCCCGACGGTCGGTTGCGCGGCGTACCGGTGCGACGCCACGGCGCAGCGCATTCCCGTGGTGGCTGGTGACGCTGGCCTCACCCGTCGTCACGACGTTCCACAAGATGCTCGAGATGCGCTATCTCTGGCGCGAACCGATACAAATGGCAAATGCCCGCTTGACAGCCGTTCTCGGCAACGAGCCGCTCCCTAGGTCGATGAGTTGACCCGCCTGGTCGCCGGTGCGATCCTCGCCGGATCGGCGATCAGGGGTGAGCCGCGCCGTCACCGCATGAAATTTCTGCCATTCGTCTGGTCGGGCATCTGGCGCAAGCCGGGACGCACGGTGTTGATCTTTTTGCAGGTCGCGGTCGCGTTCGCGCTCTTTGGCGTCCTGCAGGGATTGAAATCCGGCGTGGAGCACCTGATTCACGCGGCTCGCGCCGATCTGCTGCTGGTGCACGGCAGCCTGGGTCTCGGCGATGCCTTGCCGCTCGGACTGGTCGAGCAGATCAAGACCGTGCCCGGCGTCAAGGTGGTCGCGCCGGTGGAATTGTTTCTAGCGACTTACCAAAAGCCCGATCAGAGAATGGTTGCCGTCGCGATCCCTCCCGTCGAAGGCTGGCAATCGGCGTTTACCTTTGCGATCGCGCCGGGCACGCTCGACGCATTCCGGCGAACGCGAACGGCGGCCATCGTCAAGGCGCAGACGGCGCAG
The DNA here is from genome assembly GCA_963782845.1 of uncultured Gammaproteobacteria bacterium. Classification (GTDB taxonomy): domain Bacteria; phylum Pseudomonadota; class Gammaproteobacteria; order Steroidobacterales; family Steroidobacteraceae; genus Bog-1198. Next base: position 175,387 of record CAWALM010000021.1, read on the forward strand.
CGCTACGGATGGAAAGCCGGGGATCGCATTCCGCTGCGGTCGACGATCACACAGCAGACTGGCTCGACGGATTGGGCGTTCGACGTCGTCGGCACCTTCACCGATACCGACATCGGTGCCGCGGGAGATTCGCTGCTGATCAACTACACCTACTTCGACGAGGCGCGATTGGCCGCGAAAGGCACGGTCGCGCATTTCAACGTCGCGATCGCCGATCCGGCGCGCGCCGCGACGATTGCCGATGAAATCGACCGGCGCTTCGCGAATTCGTCGAGTGAAACGCGCACCGAATCATTGCGCGAGCTGGCGCAGGCTCAAATGCAATCGATCGGCGACCTGAATTTCCTGATCCGCGCCATCTTGAGTGCGGTGCTCGTTGCGCTGCTGTTCGCGACCGCCACGATGATGGTGCAGTCGACCCGCGAGCGCGCGCCGGAGCTTGCGGTGCTGAAAACCCTGGGATTTTCCGATCGCGCGGTATTCTTCTTGATCCTCGCAGAGGCAATCGCGGTGTTCACCGCAGCGGCGGCGTGCGGCTTGGCGCTCGCCACCGCGGTGTTTCCGCTCGCCGGCAAATTCGTCCCCGGGCTTTCGATGCCCTTGGGCACGGTCGCGCTGGGTTTTGCGTCGGCCGCGCTCGTGGCAGTGATCAGCGCGTCGGTGCCGGCGCTCATGGCCGCGAGGTCGGACATTCCGACCGCGTTGGCGCGGCTTTGAGCGCGTTGCATGAACGCCCTCCGACAAACGATCGCCATTCTGCAAGTGAGCCTTTCGGAATTGCCGCAGCGGATTGGACCGGTGTTGACGATCGTCGTCGGCGTCTCGTGTGCGGTCGGCGTGCTCGTTTCGATGCTGGCAATGGGGGCGGGCGCTCGCCGCCAAGAAACGGGGGATGTGCGTCCCGACCGCGCGGTCTTGATCACGTCGGGTGCGCGGTATGGGCAAAGCAACATCGCGCGCGACGAGGCCGCCGCGATCATCGGGCTGCCGGGTATTGCCCGCAGCGCCGCCGGCGAGCCGATCGTCGCATTCGAATCGATGGAGCCGATCGAAAGTCGGCGGCGCGTCTCCGGCAACCGCATCTATTTTCCCTTGATCGGCATCAACAAGATCTTGCCCGACTATCGCCCGGAATTGCGCTTCACCGGCGGCCGGATGTTCGAGCCGGGCCTGCACGAGCTCATCGCCAGCAATGCCTGCGTGCGGCAATTCACGGGATTCGACCTCGGTGATCGGCGGCCGATTCACGGCAGCGACTGGCTGATCGTCGGGAGATTCGACGCGGGGCAGAGCCAGCAATGCGTCGTTTACGCGGACGTCGACAGCATGATGTCGGCCTTCAAGCGCAACAGCTACGCCTCGGTCGAAGTCCGATTGCAATCCGCGGGGGACTTCGGCGCCTTTCGCGATGCGGTTGCCGCCAACCCGGGCTTGCATCTCGAGGCCAGGCTCGAACGCGAAGTGATCGAGGATGATTTCCGCCAGTTGAACGCGATCTTGGACTTCGTGAGCTACTTCGTCGGCACGATCATGGCGATTGCGGCCACGCTGGGCGCCGTGAACTCTCTCTATGCGATCGTGGACTCGCGGCGCCGCGAACTTGCGACCTTGCGGGCGATCGGCTTTGGATCCGGCCCGGTCGTCGTCGCGATCTTGGCCGAATCGATTCTGTTGGCGCTGCCCGGCGCTCTGCTCGGTGGACTCGTGGCCTGGGCTCTCTTCAACGGTTTGTCGGCGAGCCCATTCGGGTTTAGCTTTCAACTCGCGGTGACCCCGTCGCTCGCGGCGCTCGGCGTCGCCTGGGCATTGGCAATGGGATTGTTCGGGGGGCTGCTGCCTGCGCTGCGTGCGGCGCGCGCGCCGGTCACGACGGCGCTGCGCGCGGCCGGCTGAGAACTTGCGCGGCCGGAAATTGCGCTAAGATCGCGCGGACCGATCGAGTCGACGCGGCGCGTGAATTCGGAGACCCCGATGCGATATCAGCTTTATTATTGGCCTTCGATCCAGGGGCGCGGCGAATTCGTGCGCCTCGCGCTCGAGGAGGGCGGCGCACAGTACGTGGATGTCGCGCGTGGATCCGGTAACGGAGCTGGAATCGGCGCGATGATGCGGCTGCTCGCCGGCGGGGGTCCGCATACGCCGTTCGCGCCGCCGTTCTTGAGGGCCGGGCGGCTGCTGATCGGACAAACGGCCAACATTCTGCAATATCTCGGTCCGCGCTTTGGGCTTGCGCCGAAAAGCGAGCCGGGCCGACTGTGGGCGCATCAGCTGCAGTTGACGATCACGGACTTCGTCGTCGAGATCCACGACACGCATCATCCGATCGCAGGCAGCCTCTATTACGAGGACCAGAAAAGGGAAGCGCGCCGGCGGGCCGCCTTGTTCCTCAAGGAACGGCTCCCGAAGTTCTTGGGCTACTTCGAGCGCATTTTGGTGAACAATTCATCGGGACACATCTACATGGTCGGCGCGAAGCCGAGCACGGTCGATCTATCGATGTTTCAGCTGATCGCGGGCTTGCGATACGCATTTCCAAACGCAATGCGCCGGGCGGCGCGCGCGTATCCGCGGCTCATGGCATTGCATGCGAGAATCGAGAATCGGCCGCGAATCGCCGCATATCTTGCCTCGCCGCGGCGAATTGCATTCAATGACGAGGGTATCTTCCGGCACTATCCGGAGCTCGACGCGGGGCGCGGACGCTGAAGGGCCATCCGGTGCGCTCTTGCCGTGTTGTCTCTTGGCTTGCCGGTCCCGATGTATTGCTTCGATTCCTGCGCGACGCGCTCGGCGCGCACCGGTCCGCCGCATCGCGGGCGGCATGAGATGAGCGGCCACGACGCAAGGTCCGGCTCCGTCGTCGTGATCGGTGGCGGTGTCGTCGGCATGTGCGTCGCCTTGTCGCTGCAGGATCGCGGCGTTGCGGTGACGGTCGCCGACCGCAGCGACCCCACGCCGCCCGCCTCTTGGGGAAACGCCGGACGCATCGCGGTCGAGCTCGGCGAGCCGCTCGCGTCGCTCGCGACATTGCGAGCGCTTCCCCGAGCGCTGTTTTCTTGCGGTGGTCCGGTCGGGTTCCCTGCGAGCGCAATTGCCGCTTGGCTGCCATTCGGGATGCGGCTCATCGCCGCGAGCGCACCGCGACGATTCCGCAGCGGCACGCAGGCCTTGAGCGCGCTCTTGGCCGAGGCGCTGCCGGCATGGCGCCACCGCTTGTCCGCGATCGGCTCGCTCGAACTGCTGGTCGAGTCGGGTCATTACTCCGTTTGGGAGGACCGCGCGTCGAGCAACCGCGGGCGAGCGGCGTGGCAGCGCAACTGCGGCTCGGCGACCGCCATGGATCTCGACCCGGCCGAGCTGCAGCGGCTGCGCAGCGTGCTCGCGGCGCCGATCGCCGGATCATTGAAGTTCAGCGGAACCGCGAGCATCGCGGACCCCACCGATCTCGCGGCCGCGATGCGAGACGCCTTTTTGCGCGCCGGCGGGCAACTGAAGACCTGCCGATTGGCGGTTGCCGAGGCTTTGAAAATGGCCGGGGCCGTGGTCGTCGCGGCGGGCGTCGAATCCGCGGCTCTGCTCGAGGCCATCGGCCACCTGGTTCCGATGATTGCCGAGCGCGGCTATCACATCCAACAGTCCGGCACCCCCTGGCCGCACGAACTGCCGCCGATCACTTTCGAGGATCGATCGGTCGTCGTCACTCGATTTCGCTCCGCGCTGCGTGCGACGAGTTTCACGGAGTTCACGACGCCGGATGCGGCGCCCGATGCGCGCAAATGGGCGCGGCTGCGACGGCATGCGGGCGAACTGGGCTTGCCGTTCGACGACCGCGCGACGCAGTGGGTCGGGTGCCGCCCGACGCTGCCCGATTATCTTCCCGCGATCGGCCGGAGCCGGCGACAGTCGAACGTGTTCTACGCCTTCGGGCATCAGCACCTGGGACTGACGCTTGCCGCGATCACGGGCGAGCTCACGGCGGCGCTGATTAGCAAGGAAACGCCCGCGCTTGATCTGCAGCCGTTCGATCTGGAGCGCTTCGCGTAGCGACGTGGATCGGCGAGATCCGATCGATCGATGCCTTGAGCGGCGCCAGCCGGGGCCCCGCTTGCGTTGGCGCTCGGGACGGCGCTAGGCTAGGTGGTACCCGGTGCCCTGCGGTGCCGGCCCGATGCGAAAGGGATCCGGCAGCGGGGGAGTTCGATGGCCGATTTCAATGCAACGATCAAGCGCATCGTCGAAGATGTGTTCACACGCAGCTCGCCGTGGAAATTCAGCTCGTCGGGCGGCGGCTCGCTGAGCATCGCGGTATTCGGCGCCGGCGGCGGCGTCCTCTATCTCACGAATACGGATAGCGGTGAAGAGAAAAAGCTCTACTACGGCATCGTCGGCGGGTCCGTGGGGCCGCTGCCATTCGGCGGATCCTATTCCACGTCGGACATGTGGTCGAAGGGCATTGGACAAATCCGCGCGCGCTCGACCGGGCCGCTGAGCTTCAGCGACATGGTGGGCCCGATGTGCGTCGTGTCGGGTAGCGCCGTCGGCGGGATGGCGACGCTCGGGCAGGGGATGAGTGCGTCGATTTACTTCTTGGGGATTCCTACGCTGCCGGCACTCACGTCGTTTCCAATACCGCTCGTGATCAACTGGATCGCGACCGGCGCGACGGCGGCCAATGCGATCGGCATGATGATCGGGCGCGCGAAGGGAGCCGACGCGGGCATTTCAGTCGAGATCGGCTACGGCCACTAGTATTCCCCGGGGCACATCCCCGATCAGCCGGCGCGCTGTCCGAGGCGGGAGCAGTGCAAGCGGCAGATCGCGGAGGCGGCCACGAGTCGCTCATGCGCCGCGCACTGACCGTCATCCGAACACACGGAGGCGTATCCGGAACTGAGGCTCGACAAGCCGCAGAGCGCCGCTTCGAGCGCCGGCGCGGATTGCAGGAAGTGCCGGCATGTCCGGCACGCGGGAGCCTTATCCGGCATCGTGCACTACAGCCGATTCCAGAAATCGTCGAACACTTGCGTCGACAGCACGAACCCGAGCACGACGTTGACGATCACGCCGATCGTAAACGCATAGAACGGCCGCGCCCCCACCGACGCGAATTCGCGCAAGCGAGTCGTGAGTCCGATGCTCAAGAATGCGAACGTAAACGCCCAGGTGCGCAGCGCCTGCAGCGGCGCGACCAGGCCCGGAATCACGCGCGCCTTGTAGTCGGAATACACGTAGCCGCGCGAGATCAAGGTGACGAGCGCCGAGGCGATCAGGAAACCCAGCACGAATTTCGGAAACCGGCGCCAGATTTCGCCCGCGCCGCTGCGGCTCTCGATGCCGGTGCGTTCCCATCGGGAAGTCGCGATGAGCGACAGCGCGAACGCCCAAACTCCGATCCACATGTCGCGGCCGATGACCTTCATCAGCGTGAATGCGCCCACCGCCGCGTCCGCGCTGCCGGAGATCCCGGGTACGTTGCCGGCGTAGCCGCCATAGGATTGCGCCGCGGCAAGTCCCGCGGCATCGGCAAATTCCGACGTTCCGATCCACGCGCCCGCGACTCCGGTCGTGAGTTGCAGGGTGCGCGCGGCGAGCGGCAATACGAAGATCATCGCGATCGCCCAGAGCACGACGAGCGCGATCGCGACCGAGACATCTTCCTTCTTGGCGCCGACGGCGCCCCCGATCGCGATGGCTCCGGAAACTCCGCACACGGCGCCGCCGGTTCCGAGCGTCGCCGCCAATCGTCGATTGAGGCCGAGTCGCACGGCGCTATAGTAGATCACGCCGAATGTCACGAGCGAGACGATGGCCGCCTGCACGATCGCGACCGGGCCGGCCCAGGCAATCAGGGTCAACGGCAGACTTGCACCGAGCAGTACGATGCCGGTCTTGATGTAGAACTCGACCCGCAACGCCGGAACCCACCAGCGCGGCACCCCGATCGTGTTCGAAATCAGCAGTCCGAGACCGAGCGCAACCAGCGGCGGCTCGAGGTTGTAGTGCGCCGCCTGGTCCCATAGGCCGAGAAAATACAAGGCGGCGCTGATGACAAAGACCACGGCAAACGCCGGCAGAAACGCCGATAGGCGAATGCCGAGCGCGGCAAGACCGAGTCCGAACAGGCTCGACCATAGTACGAACAACGCTCCGTAGCGCAGTCCCTGTTGGCTCAACTGCGCGGCGACGTCCGCCAGATGACTCCATTTCTGCGGCGCGACGCTGAGCCATTTGATGCTGCCGCCGTTCGAGAAAACCACGGCGGCCGCGGCAATCAGGCCCACGCCGATCCAAATCGCCCACCAGTCTTCCTTGCGGATGAGTTCTTTCCAAGCGGACACACGCTCGGGCGACTCGAGCGGTGTGCGAGCGACCAATTCCGTCACGTAAGGCTCCTCGAGACTACCGGATCATGAACATAGGGCAAAGGCGCCGCCGCATCCAATAGCGGGTACGCATGACGGTCTGCCATTTGGTTATGAGCCGCCCGCTCGCGATTCGGCGACGACGGCAAGGGTTCAGAGCGTTATGCGGATTACGCATTTCACCAGTCGAATTGAGCATTGGACGGTCGAGTTGTCGTTCTTAAGAATTCCCGCCGCTTTGACGGGAATTGGAGACTGCTTCATGAAAGGACAAGTAGGCCGATGAATCACACGACGAGATCGAAGCTTGCAACCGTGAGGACCCTCGGTTGGTCCGGATTATTGTTGACGATCGCGTTGACGCTGTCAGTGCCGGCGCTCGCGCAGCAAAAGACCGGGCCCGGGATTACGAACGACGACGCACTCACCTGGAACGGCATCACGCTCTACGGCGTCATCGATCTCGGCATTCAATACGATACGCACGGCGCGCCATTCAGCGACTTTCGACCGGCCGCGAGCGCAAACATCGTGCAAAAGAACAGCCGCCAGTCGGTGGTGGGCGTGACGCCGAGCAATATGGGCCAGTCGCGAATCGGCTTGCGGGGCATCGAGCCGCTCGTCGGCGATTGGTCGGCGGTGTTTCAAGCGGAGACCTTTTTCAATCCCCAATCGGGGCAGATTGCCAATTCGATAAAGTCCTTGATCGTCAATAACGGCCGCACGCCGGCCACCTCGGGCACCAATCTGGACGGCAGCTCGGCGGGACAGTTGCTGCAGACCGCGTATGCCGGGTTCAAGTCGCCGCAGTTCGGCACGATCACCTTCGGCCGGCAGTTGACGCTGCTCGCGGAGGGCATCATCAAGTACGACCCCAACTACGCGGCGACGGCATTCGGCCTGCTCGGCGCCTCGGGCTCGTATTCGGGCGGCGGCAGCACCGAAGATCAACGAATCGATTCGGCCTTGAAGTACGCGGTCAGTTTCGCCGATTTCGCGCACCTCGCCGCTCTGTACAAATTCAATGGTTCGAACGGATCGGCCGGCGCGGCTTATCAGGCCGATCTAGGCGTCGGGTTCGCGGGCGCATCCGTCGACGCCTATTACTCGAAGTTCAACGACGCGATCACGGCGTCGACCTTGAGCGGGGCGCAGGTCGCAGCGCTGCCGGCGTTGGGATACTCGGTCACGAATGCGCTGTCGGCGACGATCTCGGACAACACCGCATTTGCGATCGCGGCCCTGTACAAGATCGACCCGCTGAAATTCTTTGCCGGCTACGAGCATATTCAGTTTGCGAATCCAACGACGCCGTTGGCGGCCGGTTTCACCGACATCGGCGGCTACACCCTGGCCTTCGTCACCAACAACGCCTACGTCAACGACAAGATCCTGCAGGTCTATTGGGCTGGTGTCCGCTACACGGTGGTTCCGAATCTCGATCTGACCGCGGCCTTTTACGGCTATCGGCAGAATGCCTATGGAAGCGGCAAAACGGCCGGGTGCGCGACGGCGGCCAATAGCGCCTGCAGCGGCAGCCTCGAGGCGTATTCCTTCGACGCCGACTACCATTTCAATCCGCACTTCGACGTCTACGCGGGCGCGATGTACAGCGGCATCCATGACGGCCCGGCAAACGGCTATGCCTACAACACGACCAACCTCAATCCGACGGTGGGTGTCCGATATAAATTCTGAAGACGCCTGCGTCCAACCGCGCGGGCCGAAGCGCAGTCCTCAATGGTCCTTTGGGCCGAACGGCACCAGCATCGGCACGCGCTTGCAGTATTCGGCGTATTGTTCGGCGTCCAGTTCTTGGCGCAGCCAACGCTCCTCTTGGCGCGCCTTGATCCACATGCCGAAGAATAGCAGCGCAAATCCGGCGAGACCCAGGATGGTTCCCTTCGCGACCGCGGTCGCGAACAGCGCCAGCAGCAGGCCGAAATAGATCGGGTGGCGCACGATGCCGTAGGGTCCGGTGTCCACGATATGGTGATCCGCCTTGCGCGTGATTTTGCTCGACCAGAGCCGGCCGAGATAGAGCCTCGCCCACCAGGCAATCGCGATACCGGCGGCCGCGAGCGCGACGCAGGCCCAGGCGCCGACGAACCCGATCTGCCAGAGGCGCAGCGGCCCGTCGTAGCCGTGCGCCGGTACCAACAGCAGCACGGTGCCGGCCAGCATCGGCACCCGATAGCGGATCATTTCCACGATCGGTGGATGGGCCTGGGTGCGGTCGCTCCAAAATGCGGCGAGCAGCCACGAGACCAGCCAGGCGAACCACAAGCCGAGAATGACGGAGCCGGGGCGCATCGAGGGACTCTCCTGGATCGTGAGGCGGGGGGCGCAGCCGACGCCGCGCGCCCTAGTGTGCGCAATCGGACCGCCGATTGGCAACGGCATGCGCCGGCCGTTCGGATGCCGGTCCGACTATTGCACCGAACGGGTCAGCGCGTCGGCCGCGCTCGCCGCAAGAATGAACGTGCTCGCGGCATCGACGACGTATTCATTTTCGTACCAGAGGAACGGCCAGGCGTCTTTGAGCTCGGGATAATCGGGCTCGATGATCACGACGCCGGGAATCATGCCGCCGGGGATAAACGTGTAGTCGGCGCGATTGTTGCCATAGGCGACGAGTTTCGAGACGGTGCCGACCGTCGATACGTACGAGACGTTGTTGACCGGGTGCCTGCCGAGCACATAGTCGAATCCGCGCAGCGTCGCATCGGTGCCGATGATCTCGGGGAATGCCGTGTGCAAATAGTACATGTCGACGGCAAACGCGGCGGCCGTCGAGGAGCCTCCCCAAGTGCCGCGACGGATCGGGACGCCATAGGGGTTCTTCGACAAGTCCGCCGCCTGCATGGCCGCGAATTCGCGCACCGCGGCCGTGAGTGCTTGCCTGAAATCGGAGTCCATATAGGGCAGCGCGCGCGAGGCGGTCCAGCCGAGCTCCGCGAAGCGCTGCTTGATGATGGGCAGCAATGCCGCCACGCGAGCCTGGTAGGCCGCTTCGCCGCGGGTCGCGATCAGCAGCTCGACCGCGGCCTCGAGCTCCTCGTCTTCGAGCGCGCCGCCCGTGGTGTTGAATGAGCGAAAGATCACGGCCGGGTGCGCATGCTCCTCGTTCCAAACCCCTACGGCGGTTTGCAACGATCGCGCCGCGAGCGCGTCGTCGAATCCGCGCAACACCCGGCTTGCCGCCGCGAGCGCGGCCGCCGCCGCATAATTGAGCGGCGTCGTGTGCGAGGTGAACGCCCAGCGATCGTCGGGCACCCCGGAGTAGATGCCGTCGCTCTCTAGTTTGCCGAGGCGCGGCGAGTAAACCTTGCCGTCGGTCTTGGACGCGGCGTCGCCCAGATGCGTGTACTCCTCAAGGGTCGGTTCAACGATGCCCGGGATCGCGTGGCCGAAGGCCGCATATTGCGCGAGCAACGCCAGAACGCCGTGTTTGATTTGTTGGAGCACGTCCGGGACGCCGTCCGGACGGCGAATTTGGACGAGGCGCGCCTCTTCATCGACCGTCGTGTCGTCCCAATCGTTGTTGAAGGTCTCGCGCGCGAGGGTCAGTTCGGTGATGACGCGCGCCTGGGTTTCGGTGCGAATGTCGTAATCGCCGGCGTCGTACCAGCCGCCGATATTGAGGCCGGGTATGTGGTCTCCGGCGGCGAACGGCGAGTCGGAAACCGCGGGCATCGAGTAGCCGTCGAAATGCGTGTAGTTGACCGGCGCCTGGCGCGCATCGTCCATATGCGATACGCCGTGCCAGACCCGGTAGTTCTCCCGCACCTTGATATGATCCATCTGCACCGGGAGGTAGGTATCGAGCGAGGGCTGCCAGACGCCGTCGGCGTAGAGATTGTCCGCGATCCGGAACGGCGCCGTGGTTTTGCCGGCGTATTCGATCGCGTAGATGCCGGGTGCGCGGACCGGCGTGAAATCGAACGACGCATACCGATAGCGGAGCCATTGGCCCCAGGGCTTGATGTCGCCGCGAAACACCTCGCGGTAGTCGCCGGCGGCACCCAGGCGCAGTACGCGCGCGGCCCGCGGCGCATCGTAATGCGGATCGAGTTCCAGCACCGCGAGCTTTTCGCGTTGCGGCGTGTAGCCGACCTGGTTGTAAGACACCACCGGCGCCCGCACCCAGTGAGGGATCACGTTCGGCCGGACATGCCATACGAGCGCGTTGTCCGTTTTTCCCGCCGGCAGCAAACTCCTGACCACGAACCAGCCGTTTTGCGCGCGATTTCGCGCATCGAACAACAGCAGCGGCGACCCATCCGAGACGATCGAGACGCGGTTGATGGGATCTTCGGGCGCAAGTACCAGGCGGTGTCCGGACCCGAGCGCTTGCGGCTGCAGGACGCCGTCGGCACCGCGTTCCATGGGTCCTCCGGGGTGGCGCGGGAACATTCCCGCGTTGTCGTCGAACGCATAGCTCTTGCCGAAGTAGGCGGTCGGTAGGAAATCCAAATTGAATCCGGCCCTGCCGACGAGATTCGGCGGCAGCGCGTGATCGAGATGCACGGCGACGCGAAACCCTTGCGCTTCGGCGCTCACTTCGATGCGATAACCGAGGCCCTGGTCCGGATAGCCCGAGTAGGCGACCAGTGAATCGGCGCGCGCGCCGCGCTTGCGCGCCGTGAACTTCGGCACCGAGTCCCATTGTTCAGGCGCCGCGAGCAGGCGCACCTCGCCGTCGGTGGCGATGCGCTCGCCGTGCAGGATCATTTCGACGCCGCCGAGCTTCTGGTCGCGGAACACATCGTGGAACTGGTTCTGATAGACGAACACGCTGACACCTTGCGCGTCGAGATAGTCGAGGTCGTTGAGGTGCAGGTCCGCGGCCGATGAGCGCGCGCCGAGCGAGGCGAGGGCGGCGAGGGCGGTGCAGGCGATTAGGCGGCGCATGGGTTCTCCGAGCTCGGAGCCTGATTAGTGTTCGGGATCAGCGGCCGTGAACGGCGAGCAGCAGGGCACGCCGATCGCGTGCAGCTCCATGATCTCGGCGCGCGTGCCGTCGGGATCGAGGAGATTCAGCTGCCATTTCGCATCCCGGCCGATCTTCGGCGTGTTGGTCTGTCCTCGCAGCCGGTCGCCGTTCCATAGCAAGGTATAGGCGTCCTCGATGTTGCCGACACCGAGCGAGAAATGATTGAGGATGCCGACATCCGCGGGCTTCATGTCCGCAGGTATGCCGCGGCCCTGCGGAGTGCCGACGATCATGTATTCGAGCCAATCGGTGCCGTTCGGAACCTGCAGCGAGATCCAGGTCGGCGCCTCGTCGCGCATGCCGCCGAACCAGTACGGCCGGAATCCGAGCACGGTGCGATAGAAGGCATCTTCGCGTCCGCGGTCATGGATCATGAAGCCGACGTGAATCAGGTGGCTCGACAGCGGATTGCGCGGGACCGCGCGCGGCCGATCCGCCTCTTGCACGAACTGAATTCGGTTGCCCTCCGGATCGCTGACTTCGAACCACGTGCTGCCGTCCTTGCCGCGGGCGACGCCGCCCGGTGCGGCGATTCCATGCGCCGCGAGATAGGCGCGCAGGCCCTGCGCATCCGCGGTCGCAAACGCAACGTGATCGAGCCGATTGACCGAGGCGTAAGCTGCGGGCAGCGGCAGGATTTCGACATACTGCGCCTCCGAAAAATAATAGCGCGCGCCGCGCGGGTTTTCGGCGTCCTCCCGCATGATCGCGCCGAGGTCGTGGACGTAGAACCGTTCGCTGTTCGCCGGGTCCGCCGCATATAGTGCGATATGAGAGACGCCCGTGATCGGCGGCCGCGCGAGATCGGCCGCGAACCCGCTGCCGGCGAATCCGGCCGCTGCGGCGAACCAGAACCCGATCGTCGTCAATGCGCGCGTCGTCGGCGAATGCATCAGGGCAGCCTCTCGTAGCTCACGAACGCGAGATGATTGTCGTCGCCCCAGCTGTCCATCGCGAAACTGCCGCGATTTCCCTGGAAGTCGACGAGCGTGCGAATCAGTCCGTCGTGAAAATCCATGATCTTGAGCGCCGCGTCGCCGATCTCGTCGCCGGCGTCCGTGCGCTGACTCAAGAATGCGAGATGTTTGCCGTCGGGCGACACATGCGGCGAGGAGTTGCGATGGTCGTCATCCGTGATTTGCTCAGGGTCGGATCCGTCCGGGTGCATGCGCCAGATCTGGCTCGTGCCGGAGCGCGACGAATCGAAGTAGAGGAATTCGCCGTTCGGGGAAAAACTCGGACCGTCGTTCTGCGTATCCCGGGTCAACTGGGTTTCCGCGCCGCCGCTTGCCGCAATCGTGAAGATATCGGCCTTCGAGGCGCTGCCGCGTGTGAACGCGATGATCCGCCCGTCGGCGGACCAGGCATGAAAGTAACTCGATTGCGCGCCGTGGGTCAGCTGGCGCGCGGCCGCACCGCCGTCGCCCGGCAACAGATAGACCTGGTGCTCGCGCCGCGCCGATTCGCCGCAGCTGACCGCGAGCCACTTGCCGTCGGGCGAGAGGCCATAGTTGCCGGAGCAGTCGACGAGCGCGCCGACCTCGATCGGCTGGAGTGGCGCGCCGGCACGTGCGTCCGGATAGATGAGGCGTTCGAGGCGGCCGTCTTCATCCACGAGCAGCGCCTTGCCTCCGGCGATCCAGTTGACCGACTGCAGGAAGGCCGGGACGCTGCGCACGATGACCGCGCGCCGAAATTGGTCCTCGATCTGGATCGCCTGGATCGTGCTGTAGAGCGCGAAACGGGCCTGTCTCGCGAAGCGCGGCCGCTCGAGCGCAACGCGCGAAAACTGCACCTCGTCGATCGTGTCGACGTCGTGCGAGAGGGCGCCGAGCCCGAGGTAATAAGGGCTCTTGAGTCGCAGCCGCGTCGATGCGCCGATCGGATGCGGCGGCTCGCCGTTCAAGGATGCGAACGCCGTGAATCGGTCGCCGCGCTTCTCGATGCGGATCGTCTTCGGCAGGTCGATTTCGAGTTCGATGCCCTGGGTGTTCGCGCCGCGCTCGCGCCGGTACTGCAGGGCCGTCAGGCCCGAGCCGTGCACCGCCAGCGCCGCATAGGCGGAGCCGGCGTCGAGCGACTGGCGGAACATCAGAATGCCCTTGCGATGCGGGTTCGGTTCGTGTCGATAGGCGGCCGGCGGAAACGCGACGTCCGCGCTCAAGGTCCAGTCGCCTGCAGTTTTAATCCACAGGTAGTGAAACGCATCGACGTGATACCAGGTGTTGGCGCCCGCGGCGCCGAGCAGGTAGCGGCCGGCAGCCGCGTCGTAGCTGGCGGTTCCGGGCGGCGTCACGCTGCCGACATCGGTTTGGGCTTCGAAGATTCCGATCCGATCGGCCGGCGGGGCCGCGACCGTCATGCGCGCCCCGAGCTGCACTAACAGCGTCACTGCGATCCAGCCGGCTGCAGTTCCCCGCATCGAGTTCCCCGCGACGTCGTCAGTCTGGTAGCGCTACCATAACTGGATTCGGCCGCTATCTCAAGTGCGGCTCAAATTTGCGCCGGCGATCAGCCGGCGTGCATCTCGACGGGCCTGCCGCTGCGCGCCGATTCATAGATCGCCATCATGAGTCGAACGTCGCGCAGCCCCTCCTCGCCGGGGACCTTGGACGGGCGCTGCTCGAGGATGCAGCGCGCGAAATCGTCCATCTCGACCGCGAACTGGTCGGTCGGCGGCGGGTCGATCGCTACGCCGTCGCTGCGCATGCCATGGACCCCGTCGTAGTTGAACGCCGGATCGAGGCCGAACCAGCCGCGCTCGGCGATCGCGCGAAAATACCCGGCGGGTGCGGCGTTGTAGCTGCTCGAGCAATGGCTGAGTGCGCCGCCCGGAAATTTGGACTGCCATATCACCGATTCTTCGACCTCCGAGAATCGCGCCGGGTCGCCTTGGGTCGTGGTCGCCGACATCCAAATCGGCTCCTCGCCCGTGAGGTATCGAGTGGCCTGCAGCGCATAGATGCCGACGTCCATGAGCGGGCCGCCGCCGGCCAAGGCGCGATTCAAGCGCCAGACCGACGGCTGGATATGGAAGCCGAAATGCGCATCGATGAGCTTGAGCGCGCCGAAATCCTTGTCGCGGGCGAGGCGCTCGCATTCCAAATGATGCGGTTCAAAACGGCATCGGTAGCCGATCGCGAGCAAGCGGCCGGCGGCGCGCACCGCGTCGATCATGCGCTGGCAGCGCTCGACCGAAATTTCCATCGGCTTTTCGCACAGCACGTGTTTGCCCGCCGTGGCGGCAATCAGTGCGTAGTCCAGATGCAGCGCATTGGGAGTCACGACGTAGACGACGTCGACATCCGGATCGTCGGCGATCCGGTGCATGGTTTCGTAGTTGTAAATATTTCGATCGGCGATCCGGTATTGCGCCTGCCAACGGCTCGCCTTGGCGGGTGTGCCCGTGATGATTCCTGCCAGGCGGCAATGCGCGGTTTTTTGCAGCGCGGGCGCGATCTGGTAGGTGCTCAAGCTGCCGAGACCGCAGAGTGCGAAGCCGATTTTTCTTTGCGAGGCGGCCGCGAGCGCGCGCGTCACCCGCGTGCTGATGAACGGTGCGATCGCGATCGCGGCGGCTCGTGCGGTGAATTCGCGGCGCGTCGTCATCGTGGGTGCTCCATCGTGCGTGGGCGCGCAGCTCGCGGCTGGTCAACGTCGTCAAGCTGCGTTAGGGTATTGCGATGCCGGCGATATGCATCTCGAGAGTTTTCGGTACCGCAATTCTCGCGCTGTCGCTCATCGCCGGATCCGGCGCGGCGCAGGGCGCGCCACCGCTCGACAAGGCGAGGATCGATGCGACTCTGCGCGGCTTCGTCGATTCGGGCGCGCTCGTCGGTGTTTCCGCATTGGTCTACGAGGGCGGGCATGAGGCCTACTACGGGGCGTTCGGCGCGGCCGATCGCGAGGCCGGCAAGCCGATGAAGCGCGATACGCTCGTGCAGATCTTCTCGATGACCAAGCCGATCGCCGGTGTGGCGCTGATGTCGCTGTATGAGAAGGGCAAGTTTCAGCTCGACGATCCGCTCGTCAAATATGCGCCGGAATTCGCGAACTTGCGCGTCTACGCGGGGGTCGATGCGCAGGGAGTTCCCGTCTACGAGCCGCTGCGCCGCCCGATCACGATTCGCGACCTCACGCGCCACACGGCGGGATTTTACGGCGCTTCGCTGCGCACACCGATCGACGCGATGGTGCAGGCGGCCGACCCCACGAGCGAGACCCACAGCTTGGCGGAGGAGGCCAGGATCTTGGGTTCGCTGCCGCTCGTGTTCCAACCCGGCACGCGCTGGCTCTATGGTCCTTCGGTCGACGTGCAGGCGCTGCTCGTCGAGCGCCTCTCCGGCATGCGTTTCGATCGCTATCTCGAGAAGACGATCTTCAAGCCGCTCGGCATGCGGCACACGCGCTACGTGCTGCGACGAGAGGACTACGCGCATCTGGCGGCTCTCTACGAATGGCACGAGGGCGGCAGCCTCACGCGCGAGCCGGACGCGACCGCGCTCAAGTTCAATGGCCACGATTGGCCGATGAAGCCCGGCAGCTTCGGGCTGATTTCGACGCTCGATGATTACATGCGCTTCGCGCGCATGTTGCAAAATGGCGGGCAGTACGCGGGGACGCGCATCCTCAGGGCCGAGACCGTGCGGCTCATGGCGACCGATGCGCTGCCGGCGGACGTCACCGACGTGTCCTGGCTTCCGAGCAAAGGCAGCGTCGGCTTCGGCATCGATTTCGCGGTGCGCACCAAGCCGCCCGCCGATGCGCAAGAGGCTTCCGGTGCCGTCGGCGAGTTTTTCTGGGACGGCGCGGCCGATACGCTCTTTTGGGTCGATCCCAAAAACGAGATCACCGCGGTGCTGTTCACGCAATATCGCCCGTTCGGCAAGGTACCGTTGCACAAGGCGTTTCGCGATGCCGTGTATGCGGCTATACCAGAGGCTTCGGCGCACTGATTCTCCCGCGGCTCTTGCGCTCTACGATACTGCGTTCTATGATAGCGCTACCATCCGTTTCTAGGAAGTGTCGTCGGCGGTACCCCCAGATCGACACACCGTTGACGGCACTTCCGCCTTCTATGCGCGCGACCCGCCCCCCGGCCGGCGCTTACGGCACCAATACCGTAAACAGGTAAACCGCGAAGATCACGAGGTGCACGGCCCCTTCGGCATCGAGTCCAAAGACCAGCGTCCATCCCGCGAACAATGAAATGATCGCGACCGCCGGAATCGTGAAGCCGATGCTCGCCAAGGCGGAACCCAAGGTCAAATTGCGGCTCGTTCGCAGGCGATTGCGGCGCGCGCGCCGCGCGGCGGCGGGTGGGGATCGGTGGGGTTGGAGGTCACCCGCGATGCATGCAAGGAATTCCATGGCGCAGCGATCGAATGCTTTATTGCAGACGCACCGGCGGATCGTTTGCCTATTGACGGCAGTGGCCGTGGCCGTGGCCTTGTCCGCGGGAGCCTACGCCGAGAGCCCGCAGGTCGGTGCCCCATCTCCGCCGCCCGCGACCGCCGCGCTGCCGCCACCGCTCGCGGCTTGGCAATTGCCGTTGTCTGCACTGCCGATCGTCGAAAGAATCCGAGTGCCCGCGGGGCCCGCGTGGCTCGCAACCGGATTCGGGTCGGTGTGGATTTCGAAAAGCGAGAGCAAGCAGGTATTGCGGATCGATCCCGAGAGCCGCCGAGTGGTTGCGAGCATCCCCGTGGGCAGAGATCCGGAACTCGGGATCGGCATCGGATTGGGATCCGTCTGGATTGCCGACACCAAGGATCATTCGATCACGCAGATCGACCCACGCAAAAATCGCGTCGTGCGCGTCATTCCGGTCGACATCGCCGAGGATCCGGAGGGATCGATCGGCGTCGGAGAAGGCAGCCTCTGGTTCTTGACCAACGGCAATGGCAGCGATTCGGGGGTGCTCGCGCGCCTCGATCCCGTCAGCTGCAAGGTCGTTGCTCGCATTCAGGTCAGGCCAAAGTCGCATGCGGTCATCGCGGCCCTCGGCTCGGTCTGGGTCACGAGTTCGGGCGAGGGCCTCGTCACGCGCATCGATCCGCGCACCAACCGCGTGACCGCACAGATCCCGGTGCACCCATCGCCGCGCTTCTTGGCGGCCGGCTTCGGCAGCATCTGGGTATTGGCGCAGGGCGACGGATCGCTCGCGCGCATCGACGCACGATCCAACCGGGTGCTCGCGACCGTCGATCTCGGTGTGCCCGGTGAAGGCGGCGATCTGTCCATCGCGGAAGGATTCGTTTGGGTCGGCGCGGAAGGCGTTCCGCTCTCTCAAGTGGATCCCAAGACCAACGAGCTCCTGCGCCAATTTGTCGGAGGCCGCAAGGACGACACGCTGCGCGTCGGCTTCGGTTCCGCGTGGATCGTCGACGAAGACAACGGCGAAATCTGGCGCATCGACCTCGAGAAGCTCTCGGCAATTCCGCTGTCGCACCGGCATTGATGCCGGCGCAGCCGACGCGCACGCGTCGAGTCATCGCGGGCCGCGATGCGAATAGGATTCGCTATCACCATGTAGCGCGATTGCGCGAGCTCCTCGCCGCGATCGCGCGTCGCGCCGGGCCTTCTGTATAATATTTGGCGGTGTTGCGCGCGTCGCCAAGCCTTTGCGTGATGCTGCTGGCGTTTGCGTTGCTGCCGCCGCAGTTGCGCGCCCAGGCGAATTACGAGATTCAAGTCTATGGTGCCGACACCGTGCCGCCCGACAATCTCATGGTCGAGCTGCACTCGAACTTCACCGCCGACGGCCAAAAGGCGACGATCGACGGCGTCTACCCGACCAATCACCAAGAGCACGAAACGCTCGAACTGACCGAGGGCCTCACGAGCTGGTCCGAGGTCGGCTTCTACGTCTTCACGAGCGAGCAGGACGGCCACGGCGCGCAATGGGTCGGTGATCACATTCGGCCGCGCGTGCGGGTCCCGGAATCCTGGGGCTGGCCGGTCGGCGTCAGCCTGTCGACCGAGATCGGCTACCAACGCAGCGTCTACTCGCCGGACACCTGGACCTGGGAGATCCGCCCGATCATCGACAAGTCGATTGGGCGCTGGTACTTCGCGGTGAATCCCGCGCTCGAGCGCACCTTGCACGGCCCGGACGTCGATCAAGGCCTCGGATTCGCGCCGAGCCTCAAAATCGGCTACGACTTCACGCCGGTCGTCAGCGGCGGCATCGAGTACTACGCCGATTACGGCCCGATTTCCCACTTTGCGTCGTCGCACGATCAGCAGCAACAGCTCTTTCTCGTCACCGACCTCAACGTCTCGCCGGTCTGGGAGATCAACATCGGCGTCGGCATCGGCGCCACCGCGTCGACCGATCACCTGATCTTCAAGGCCATTCTCGGCCGCCGCTTCGACTGGGGCCGGCACTCGCCCGTCGATTGAGAACCCGCTTGGTGCGGGCAGCGGCCCGCGCGTTTCACGCGCCGAACGGCGCCGCGCTATTTTCGCAGCGTGGCCGTCAGCGTGATCTCAGGGACGCTCGCCAAGGCTTTCGATAGCGGGCAATCCTGCTTCGCCGCTGAGGCGATCTTCTGGAACGTACTCTCATCGATTCCTGGAACGCTTGCGTCGAGCCGCAAATTGATATGGTCGATCACGAAACCATTGCCCTTCATCGTCAAGCGCACGCTCGCCGTCGTGTCGACGGCAAGCGTAGCGAACCCCGCGGCGTCGCAGGCGAAGGAAAACGCCATCGTGAAGCACGCGGCATGTGCGGCGGCGAGCAGCTCCTCCGGATTGGTTCCGCGGCGGTCGTCTTCGAAGCGGCTGCGGAATCCGTAGGGATACGCTTTCAGCGCGTCCGTCTGGGTGCTGATCTTGCCGACGCCCTCTTTGCCGCGCCCTTCCCAATGCACGTTTGCCGTCTTGTCGCTCATAGGATCACCTCGATTTGCAATGCTGGGTTTCGATATCGATGAGTCGCAAATCAAATCGTCGTACCACGGGCGAGCGTACGCAATGCCCGATGGTCGTGATGCGGCGCTTGGCCGCGCAGCGGCGTGATCGATTGTTCGCAGAGTGAACGCCGGACGCACGCGGCCCGGGGCCGCCCGGCCGAATGAGCTCAGGTCGAGATGCGCACGCGAAACGGTTCGACGACGCCGACGCCCTTGGCAATGCTCGTGAGCCGCACGATCAGCGTCTCGTTGATCTCTTGACCCGCAGAAACCAGGCGGAGTCCCTTCGGGCTCATGACGTCCTCGTCGAGCACCATGCCGGGCGAGAGTTGATGCACGCTGACCTGTCGGACGCTGCTCGATTTCGCGCTGTTCGAAAGCGTCGCGAGCGCTTTGGCGACCGCCGCGGGCAGCCCGAATTGCGGCCCGCACAAGGCTTCCACGGCCTCTTCGCGCTTGCTGCCCCCGATGATCAACCGATCGAGCTCGATCGCGGTCCGCAGCAGCAGCTGCCCGATGCCGCGCAGGCCCCACTGCTGCACGTCGTCGGGTTTGCCTGCAAAGCGAAATTCGCCCGACTGCGCCTTGACGATCGCGGATACATCCTCGAGCCGCGGAATTGCCGCGAGCAGCTTGGCGGCAATCTCGGGGTGCGACTCGAACAGCCGCTTCTCATCGCCGGTCAAGGGATGGCCGGATTCGACTTTCGAGAGGATTTCCTTGGGCAGCGCCACGAAGCCGACCTGAGAGACGAGCGCCGCGAGCCGCCATTGCCATCGATCCGCCAAGCCGAGCGCCTTCGTAAATTCCTCCGCGTAGCGCTGCAGGCGTGAGGCGCGCGCCGACGCCATCGGATTCACCAAGCCCAGCACGTCCACGAGCATTTTCACGGAGCCGATCAGGGTCTGCTCGAGCAGCACCTTTTCCGCGGTCACGAGCCGGTATTGTTTGAGGCCGTCCTCGGCCGCGGCCAGCAGTTGCGCGGGGCTGCAGGGTTTGCTGAGGAAGCGAAAGATCTGCCCCTCGTTGACGGACGCGATCGTCGCTTCGAGGTCCGCCTGGCCCGTGAGTATCATGCGCACCGTGTCGGGCGCCAGCTCGCGGGCTTTGGACAGGAACTGAACGCCGTTCATGATCGGCATGCGCATGTCGGAGATGACCAGTGCGAACGGGCCTGCCTCGCGCATCAGCCGCAGGCCGTCGGCGCCGCTCGAGGCCGTATGAATGTCCGCATGCTTGCGCAGCGTGCGCTGGATGCCTTCGAGCACATTGGGTTCGTCATCGACGAAGAGGATGCGTTCGCTCATGGGGTGGCCTGCTCGCCATTCGAGGTGTTGAGTTCCATCGACCATCGTCGTACGTGATCGAGCAAATTGTGTTGTTCAAGAAAACCCGGTTCGATGCCGAGATCGCCGGTGGCGACGATCGGTGTGCCGGCGCAATGGGCGAGTCGATCGGCAACGTGAATCAGTCCCGCGAGCCCAAAATCGCGGCCGCTCGCGCGGCTCGGATGATGATGCATCGCGACCGCCTCGACGATCGAATTGGGGAAGCCCCAGATGCCGAGCAGATAAGCGCCGACCTCGGCATGGTGCTCCTGCATTTGCGCGGTCGCGTCGTCGACCGGCGGATTTGCGGTCGCGAACACGACCTTGCCGACATCGTGCAGCATCGCGGCAAGAAAGGCCTCCTCGACCTTGATCGCGGAGTACTTCTCGGACACCGCGATCGCCCGGGCGGTGGTCGCGGTCAGCAGCGTGTGGTCCCAGAGGTCCTCCAAGCTGAAGCCCTTGATCCTGCTTGGCGTGCCGCCGTGGAACAGACTGTGGCCCAGCACCAAGGTGCCGAGCGTGTCCAACCCGAGGTAGGCGACCGCTCGATCGACATTCGCGACCGGCCGCCGCGCGCCGAAGAAAGCGGAATTGACCAATTTCATGATGTTGGCGGTCATTGCCGCGTCCCGGCCGATGACGCGCGCCGCCTCGACGACGCTCGCCGTGGGCTCTTGCAGGCAGGCCAAAATCTCCTGAAAGGCCCGCGGCGGACTCGGCAAGGTGCCGACCCGGCCGACCAGCGCGGCGAGCGAAGGCAGGCTCAAAGACTCCCGCAAGGTTTGCGCCTGTGAGATCGCCGCTTTGATCGTCGAACTATCGCAGGGCTTGCAAAGATACTGATGCGCCGTGCCGATCGTGCGCATGACCGAATTCGGGTCCGCCTGGCCGGACAGTATGAAGCGCACCGTTTGCGGGTAGCGACTCTTGATCTCGGCCAGCAGCTGCCAGCCGTCCATTCCGGGCATGCGCATATCGGAGACGACGACGTCGGCCGCGGATCGCGCGAGCAGCTCGAGCGCCTGCTTGCCGCTCGCGGCAAAATCCATGCTCCATTCGTTGCGCATGCCGTGCAGGTTGCGGCGCATCCCGTCGAGCACCTCGCGATCGTCGTCAACGAACAGTACCTGCATCATGCCGCCGCCTCGATCGCGGCCGCCGGTTCGGGCTGGGCCACCAGCGGCAGACGAATGTAAAAGGTCGTGCCCTTGCCCGAGCCGGATTCGAAGCGCAGGCTGCCGCCGTGCTTTTTGACGATGATGCTGCGAGCGATTGCGAGCCCCTGTCCGGTGCCGACGCCGACCGATTTGGTCGTGAAGAATGGATCGAAGATCTTGTCGCGAATCGATTCCGGGATGCCGGTGCCGGAATCGCCGACCGAAATCTCGACCGCATCGCCGTCGCAACGGGTGCGCAGCGTAATGACGCCGAGTTCGCCGGTTCCGGCGACGACGTCGCCGATCGCATGCGCGGCATTGACGATCAGATTGAGGACCACCTGATTGATCTCGCCTGGGTGGCAGGGCACGGGCGGCAGATCACCGTATTCGGCGTCGATGCGCGCGACGTACTTGTATTCGTTGCGCGCGACGACGAGGGTGCTGCGAATCGCCTGATTCAAATCGGCTTCGGTTTTTTGGGCCTGGTCGGGGTGCGCAAACACTTTCATCGACCGCACGATCGTCGCGATTCGACCGAGACCCTCGAGCGCGCTATCGAGCGCCGGCGGCAAATTCCGCATGAGGTAGTCGATATCGGCGGACTCCTCGAGTTCGCTGATCTGCCGCAGGGCGGCGGCCGCTTCATCGGTCCGCGGCAGCGCACCGTGCAGCGCGCGATAGGCCGCAATCACGGCATCGAGGTCGGTGAGAGCGCTGCGAACGAATTGCACGTTGTCGGATACGAACTGCACCGGTGTGTTGATCTCGTGCGCGACGCCGGCCGCCAGCCTTCCGATCGATTCGAGCTTCTGCGCGGCGGTGAGCTCGCGCGCGAGCCGCCGCACCTCCGTGACGTCCAGCAACAGTCCGCGCAAGACCTTCGCGCCTTGCGCGTATTCGCAGGTTCCGGTCCAGCGCACCTCGCTGCGCGGACCCGCGGGCGGCTCAAACGGCGTGAGAAACTCGAACAAACCGGGCGTACATTCGTCGAAATGCCGGCGCAGCTCGGAATTCGTCGAGCGCGGTATCAGCGCCTCCAATTCGCCCGGCTGGCTCGGTTCGGCCTCACCGAGCGCGATGCCGCCGATCGGCTGGGCGCCAAGATAGGTAAAGCAGCCGCGCGTGAGGTCCAAGGTGAACGGGATGGCGCGCGTGCTTTCGGCCATGAGCTTGAACATTTCGCGGCTGCGCTCGAGCTCTTCGGTTCGGCTCGACACCAGACTCTCGAGCCGCGCATGTTCGGTCATGACACGCTGCGCATCCTCGGCCGCAAGACGCTGCAGTTCCCGGACCATGACGTTGAATGCATGCGCGACGGCACCGACCTCGTCTTTGGAGCGTTCGTCGAGCGGTGCCGCCGGCAGCTCGCCGGCCGCCATGCGGTCCGCGGCGTCGGCGATGCTCACCAAACGGCGCGACATGCGCCTCGACGTCCAGACCGCGAGCAGCAACGCAAACGAGGCAATCGCGGTGCCGATCGCAGCCGCCACCGATTGCTCGCGGCGCTGCGCCGCATCGTTCAATTCGGTCGAGAAGCTCAAGTAAAGCCGGCCGCGGCGTCCGTTGTTCGACTGGATCCAAGCCGAGGTACGCACGTGGCGCGCGTCGCTTGCGGGGTCGGGATCGCTCGCGTCAAATCGCGCCGGCCGATGCCCACGTCCCTCGATCAACCCACCATCAATGGTGTACACCGCGATTCCGTCGAGTTCTCGATCGGCCGCATAAGCGTCGAACAGTGCGCGGGCGGCATCGCGATCGTCAAGCGCAATCGCCGGCTGCAGTTGCGTCTGCAGGCGTGTCGCGATGCGCTCGGCACGTTCGGTCAGCGCTTTGTGCACCCGGCCGCCGGACATGCTCGTCAGCGCGATCGTCGTGATTGCCGTCGTGCCGACCGACAGTAAGCCGAACAACAATACCAATTGCAGCTGCAGCGGCAGATCCCGCAGGCGCGCCGCAACATTCATCGGCCAACTCCCGTGAATTCCGGCAAAGCGGCTGTTCCGCGCGCACCGTCGGTGCGACGGCGGACGTCGTCACTCATTATGACAATCACGTCGCGACTCCTTGCTGCCGACCGCTTGGCGGCCGCTGCATCGGCGTGGTGCGATGCGTTAGCGCAGCTGATGGACGGTCAACGACCGGCTCCGTCCCTTGAGTCGGCGTAACGCACCGGGACTTGAGTTGGAAATTCTGATCCAATGCGCCCGGTCGGCGCGAAAGTGGTGTGCCGACGCACGGCGCGCTCGTCAGGACCGAAACGGGGAGAAGGATTGCGGCTCGGTCTCGCCGGGATCGCGGGCCGTGAGGGTCAACAGGCGGCGCTCGCGATTGCGATGCAGGAACGCGAAACCGAACGCGGCTGGGGCTTCAGAGATCCAGTCGTCCGCGGCGAGCCGGCCGAGCATGCGGTCGAACGCTGCGATGAGGTCGGTTCCGGATTCGAGCACGACGCACTCGACGATCTGCCACTGCAGATCCCAGACGATCAAGTAGCGCGGTGTCTTGGATTTATCGAATGGATCCGGATGATGGCGGCTCATTGCGCCGGATTGTCGCGAGCGCCCGAGTTCGCGTCCATTCAGTACCAGGGACCGGCGTGTACTGTATGTGAACGAAGGGGAGTCGGTGATGACGATGCGTTTTCGCGAACGAGCCGCCGCTTGCGGCACTGCGCTGCTCTGGCTGTCGGTCGCCGTCGCGGACGCGCCGCCATCGGCGCCGAATCCAAGCTGGACCGCGAACGCCCTTGCGCGCGTCGAGGCGCTCGCATTGCTCGAGACCCTGAGGGCCGAATTGCTGAGCCATGACAGTGCGACCGTGACTCTCGAACAGTGGTGCGCCGTTCACCGCCTGGCCTCACCACCGAGAATCGTCGCTGCGCGGGTTCCCGACGTCGACAAGCCGGTATCGCCCGAGCTGCGCCGCGACTTAGGAGTCGGGCCGCAAGAGCAGGTCCGCTATCGGCGCGTGAGGCTGCTTTGCGGACCGGTGGTGATGTCGGAGGCGGACAACTGGTATGTGCCCGGCCGCTTGACGCCCGAAATCAACCGGCTGCTCGACACCAGCGATGTGCCGTTTGGAAAGGCGGTACAGCCGCTCAATTTCCGGCGCCGCACGCTCTCGTCGAAGCTGCTGTGGGCTCCGATGCTCGAAGGATGGGAGATGCCGATCGCCGGCGCGAGCAAGGCAGCTGCCGCATCGCCGATGCCGCCGCTGCTACTCGAGCACCGCGCGGTGCTCGCCTTGCCCGATGGAACGCCGATCAGCGAAGTCGTGGAATCTTATACGAGCAACGTGCTTGCATTTCCGGTGCCGGAACTCTAAACGCATGCGGCAAGATGCGCCGCGAGCTTGTTCAAGGCGCTGTTCCAACCCTTGCCGTGAGCATCGCGATTTTCGGCCGTGCCGAGATCTTCTTGCCGCAGAGTCAGTTTGGTTTTTCCGTCGAACTCCGCAAACAGCAGCGTCACAATGGACTGCCGGCTGTCGTCACCTTCCCAGCACCAGGTGAACACGAGTTTGCGCGGCGCATCGATCGCGCGGAACACGCCGGCGATCGGTATGCGGTTACCGTCGGATGTCTGCATGATCACGCGATAGCGGCCTCCGACGCGCGGTTCGAGCAACGGAATCTCGCAACGCATGCCCTCGGGTCCGAGCCAGGCCTGCCATTCTTCGCGGTCGATCCAGGAATTGAATACCAGCGCGGGAGATGCATCGAAAATGCGTGTCAGCTCGAGCGTCGTATCGTCGGCTGCGATGTTCATGGTTTGCTGTCCTTTCGTTTTCGCTTGAGGTGGGCATCGAGGCGATCGAAACTGCCGCCCCAGAAGCGGCGGTGGAAATCCAACCACTGCGCGGCGCTCGTCAGCGCTTCGCGTCTCAGGCGGCAGCGACGGTGCTTGCCGTCCCGCTCGTTCAAGATCAACGAGGCCCGCTCCAGCACCTTGAGGTGCCTCGAGATCGCGGGCAGCGAGATCTCGAACGGTTCGGCGAGTTCGCCGACCGTCAGATCCCCGTTCGCGAGGCGTGCGAGGATCGCGCGGCGGGTCGGATCGGCAAGTGCGGCGAAGGTCAGGTCCAGTGCGCTCATTTAACAAGTAGTTTAATTAACGATTGAGTTAAGTCAAGATATTTTTGACGGATGATTCCGCTCGCGCGCTCGAGGCGCATCGGTGCGGGTGCCGGCAACTACTAACGTATTAGTTGACCAAGACCGAGGCGCGCTAGTATCTACTAAGAACTTAGTAAGGAGCGCCGATGAGCGTAGCGCTGACCGACCGCGAGGCCGACGTCATGCAGGTACTTTGGGACCACGGTCCGTCGATCGTCGCGGAAGTGCGCGAGCGGCTTTCGGACCGGCTTGCTTACACGACCGTGTTGACGATCTTGCGCATTCTCGAGGCCAAGAACTACGTCGGGCACGTCGAAGAGGGACGCGGGCATCGCTATTACGCGAGCGTCGAGCAGCAGTCGGCCCGCAAAAGTGCGCTCAAACATCTCACCGACAAGCTGTTCGAGGGGTCGAGCGAGCTGCTGTTCACGCTCCTGGTCTCGGATCGGAGCTTGTCCGCCGAACAGCTCGGGCGCATGCGCAAATTGCTGGCCGCGAAGCCGCCCAAGAAGGCGCCGTGAACGGCGCACTGATGTTCCACGCGATCGAGTCCTCCGTGCTGCTCGCGATCGCCGCGGCGCTCGGCGAGCAAGCGGCGCGCCGCCGCGCCGCAGCTGATCCTCGATGCGCACGGCGGCGCCTGGATCCGGGCGCTCTGGTTCGCGGCGTCGGCGGCGATGGTGCTCGGTTTGTGCGCCGGCGGCTGGCGGCTCTCGTGCCGTTCGCGCGCCTGGCGGCGCACGACGATCGACGGCGTCGCGGTTTACAAGTCTGCCAATACCGGCCCGGCCGTTTTCGGGCTGCTGCGCCCGCGCATCGTCGTGCCCGGCTGGCTCGCTCGATTGCCGGCCCGCCAGCGTCGATTGGCGATCGCGCACGAGCGTGCGCACCTCGACGGCCGCGATCCCTGGCTGCTCGCGGCGGCATTCGGGCTGCTGTGCGCGATGCCGTGGAATCCAGCGCTGTGGTGGATGTTGCGCCGCCTGCGCGGCGCAATCGAGATCGACTGCGACGCCCGGGTACTGCGCAGCGGCTGCGACCTTGCCGAATACGGCGAAACCTTGGTCGCCGTCGGCCAGCATCAATCGGGTCACAGCTGGGCGATGGCCGCGATGGTGCCTTCCACTTCCTTTCTCGAACGGAGGATCCAAATCATGTTGTCGAATCATTCGAGCCGCGGCCGCACCGTTGCGGCCGTGGAGCCCGAATCGACCGATTCCGCGCCGCCGCCGCACGCGCGAAGGCAGGACGATGCGCACCGGCTCGACCATGAGCGGAAACTCGACGCGGAACGCGCGGCGCTGCGGGAGCAGGCCGTGAAGCTCGAAGCCGAAGCGCTGGAACTCGGCGCTCGGGCGGCAGAACGCGCGGCTGCGGAGCTCGCACAGCGCGCGCAAGCCGCCGGGCGTGCCGCCGGGGACGCAGGCGGCACCGGCCCGCATACGCCCCTATGAGCCTCGAATCCGGCCCATTCGCGATCGTTGACGAGGCGCTGACCGCCGGTGTGCGCCGCCGCCTCAGAACTGAAAGGACGCGCCGACCGTCAAGGTTCGGCCGTAGGAACTGTAGCCTGCGCCCACGCCGCTCGCGCTCTGGCCGACGCTCTGGCCGGGCGCCCAGGGCAGCAGCGGATTACCGTTGAGGTAGGTGCGCGCGATCGCATCCGTGAGGTTCTTGCCCTCGGCGTAGACCTGGAACTGCTTGGTGAATTTGTAGTGCAGGCTCGCGGTCAGCCACTGGAACGAGTCGGAGACCGCGGGCCAGCCCGGCACTTCGGTGCACTGCGCACATGCAAATTGAAAGCTCGCGGCATAGTCCCAATTGACGTCGGCGCTGATGGGGCCTTTCTCATAGAGCAGACCGAGCAGAAATCGTCGTCGGCGGCACGGCATTGATGGCACCGATGCTGTTGCCGTTCTGGTCGTAGCTCTTGTTCTCGGTGCGTGTGAACTGCATCGTGACACCGAAACCGTTTTCCATGATGTGTTGCCACGCGAGTTCGATGCCGTAGAAGTCGCTCTTGGCGCCGTTTGCCGGCGCCTGGACCGTCCACAAGAAGGGCGTGCCGGGGACGCTGCCGGGCGGTCCACCGACATACTGCAGCGTTCCCAGATTGACGTTGGATTGAGTGCCCGAATAAATATCGTCGCGAATCTTCTTGCCGAACAGCGCCAGCGTCAGCGCCGAGTGCGGCTGGTAGTACCATTCCGCCGAAAAATCGATCTGAGTCGCCTTGATCGGCTTCAGTCCGGCGGTGCCGTTGTAATAGAGTTGCGGCTGTCCGTTGATCGCGTTGTTGGTCGAGGTCGGCGCCATCTCGCTGAGATTGGGACGCGACATCGTTTCGGCGACCGCCGCGCGCAGTTGCAGCTCGTTCGGAATGGCCCAGTAGCTGAAATTCGCGGATGGTAGCGGCAGCAGGTAGGAGCCGGTCGTGTCGACCGGCTGCAGCGTCGCGTATTGCACGTTCCAGGTTTGGGTCGATCCCACGGTCGACGGCGTCCACAGCGAGTCGGGCACGGCCTCGGCGGTCGAGGCGGTCGTGTTGGTGCGCACGAGCCGCAAGCCGATATTGCCGGACCAGTTCGTACCGGCGAACGTCAACTCGCCGTACGCGGAGATCGATCGCTCCGTGACGTCATAGGAATTATAGGGATTGACCTGCGGCAGCGTCTGCGAAAAGTCGAAAGGCGTCGAACACGGCAGGCTCGAGCAGAAGAACGGATTCGGCTTGCCGTTCAAGCTCTTCAGGAAATGCGATCAGCTGGCTCGCGTTGAGCTGCGGCAGCACCACCGGATATGAGCCGCCGGCGCCTTGCATGAAGTGCGGCAGACTCACCATCGACACGACGTTGAAGCCCTGCGAGCCGAACGAGTAGGGGTTGCACTGCACCGGACAGCCCGCGGTGTTGTAGAGCGTGCCATATTGTCCGGAGCCGTTGGTCCAGTCGTTGCTGCTGTCGTCGCGGCTCTTGTCGCGCTGACTGAAGCCGGCGCCGAACAGGAACTTGTCGAACCAGCCGGCGTCCGCGGTGTAGGCGCCGTCGAGCGTAAAGCCCGTGACCTGGTCATGGACGCTGTAGCCGTTGAGCCCGACGTAATGGGTCGACCAGTAATTGTTGTTGTTGAGGAGCCCCTTGTTCATGAGCGCGGTGTAGGAGCAAGAACCGGGATTGGTCGAGCTTGCCGTGCCGTTGGGACAGGCGGCGAGCCCCAATTGGCTCGGCGGGATCACGACGTTGATGTTCGGCAGGCTGTTGGGCACGTCGGTGAGGTTCAAGGTGTCGATCGGGTAGGGCCCGGCCGTGACGAGGCCGGCGGTCACGAAGGTGTCTTCGCCGCCTTCCGGCCGATCGGCCCTGGACCGGTATAGATCGCCGGTGATGCTCCAGCGGTCGGCGGGCTGCCACTTCGCGTTCAGCCCGAACACCGAGGTCGTGACCACGCGATTCGTGGTGTTGTTGACCATCTCCGGCTGAAAGTCGGCCGCCGTGAGGCCGGTCACCAAGCCGTTCTGCAGGGCGATGTTGGTCCACTCGGATTGTTGTTCTGGTCGAAGCCGTACGGAAAATAATAGGACTCGTTGTAGCCGATCTGCGGGTCGTTGAGGTGGGTCCACAATCCGTCGGCCACCAATTTGAAATCCGAGTTGGGTCGCCACTCGAGGCTGCCGGAGAGCGCATCGCGCCGCTTGTCGTCGAAAATCGATCCGAACGTAATGCAGCAGGGCGAGACGGCCGCGCCGGGCGGTTGTGGGTCGTAAATGTTCTGCGTGTAGGCATTCAGCGAATCGGTGCGGATCTTGGTGTCCGAATGCACGGCGCCGAGCAAAAAACCCAGCGTTCGGTCGTCATTGGTGTTTTCGACGAACGCCGAGAACTTGTTGCCCTTGAGCTCCGACATGTCGTTGTAGTTTTCCTCGGCGTGCGCTCCGCCGTGGAAGCCCGGATCGTCGAAGGGGCTCGCGGTGCGCAGGTTCACGGTGCCACCGATGCTGCCTTCGAGCGCGGAGGCCTGCGGCGACTTGAGGACGTCCGCGCCGGAGATGACTTCCGAGGGCAGCACGTCGAACGCAAGATCGCGGCCGTCGTCATCGGTCGCGAGAATGCGGTTGTTGAGCGTCACGATGTTGTACTCGGGTCCGAGCCCGCGCACGTTGACCCGCAATCCCTCGCCGCCCGTCGTGCGGCTGATCGTGATGCCGGGCAGATGGGCGAGCGAGTCGGCGACGTCGGCGTCCGGGAACCGGCCGAGTTCGGTCGCGTTGATCGAATCGAGGACGACGGACGAGTCGCGCTTGATATCGAGCGACTTCTCGAGGCTCGCGCGCAGTCCGGTCACGACGATTTCTTGCAGCTCCTGGGCCGGACCCGAATCGGCAGCAGCGGTCGCGGCACCCGGCGCGGCGGGCGTCGCGGTGTCGGCGGCGCAGGCCGGTCCGTTCGCTGCCGCCGCGGACGCGGCGGCCATCAGCAACCCAATTCGCAGGCGCATCGTCGACATGGCAATCCCCTTACTCTTCTTATAGACGTAGACCCGGTCCCTGCGACTCGGCAGGTAGCCAGTGTTCGGTTGGACCTTAAAGGAAAGTAATATAACTTTCAATAGTGGTTGTTAGAGATAATAATTCCGGCAGTCCGTGATTTTAGTGGATAATATCGCGGCAATTCGATACGATTATCTCTATTGAAACTTTAGTAAGTTTCAAATTAAGAAATGCCGCCGGATTGGGGTCCGGTCCCGAAACGCTCGCCAAGCAACTGCGGTAGGAACACCATCAATGAGATCAAGAGCTTGGTTGGCTTACGCGCTGGTGACGACGGTGTTTTGGGGCATTTGGGGAGCGTTCACCGGCTTACCCGCCAACCATGGATTTCCCGAGACGCTCATCTATGTCGTCTGGGCCGCCACCATGTTTCCGCCCGCGATCTTCGCGCTGCGGCGGGCCGGCTGGCGCTTGCAGCGCGATCCGAAGTCGATTCTGTTCGGCGCCTTGATCGGCTTTCTCGGCGCGGGCGGGCAGATGCTGCTGTTTCATGCCGTCAGAACCGGGCCCGCCTATCTGATCTTTCCCGTGATTTCGCTCTCGCCGCTCGTGACGGTCGTGATGTCGCTCGCGCTGCTGCACGAACGCACCGGCAAGCTCGGCGCGCTTGGGATCGTATTGGCGTTGTGCTCGCTGCCGCTGTTCGACTACACCGGCACGACCTCGGCGAGCGGCTACGGGCAGCTGTGGTTTCTGCCGGCACTCGGCGTGCTGGCCGCCTGGGGCGTGCAGGCGTTTTTCATGAAGCTCGCCAATGCGACCATGGATGCCGAGAGCATCTTCTTTTACATGACGGTCACCGGCCTGCTGCTGGTTCCGGTCGCGCTCGCAATGACCGATTTTTCAGTGCCGATCAATTGGGGCGTGGACGGGCCGTATCTTGCGGCCGCGATTCAGATACTCAATTCGGTCGGCGCATTGACCCTCGTCTATGCGTTTCGCTACGGCAAGGCGATCGTGGTGTCGCCGCTCACGAACGCGGGCGCGCCGTTGATCACCGCGGTGCTCTCGATCATGCTCTTGGGAACGGCGCCGACGGCCACGAAGGTGGCGGGCATCGCGCTCGCGCTGTTTGCCGCCGTGCTGCTTGCCATCGAACCGGAGCCCGCCAGACCATGATCATCCGCAGGGACACGAGCAATCGGCGCGAACGCATCGTCTCGTTGCTGCGCGAACAGGGCAGCGTGCAAATTCCGGCGCTCGCGGATCTGTTTCGGGTCTCGACCCAGACGCTGCGCAAGGATTTGAATTTTCTCGACGAAAAAGGCATCTGCACGCGCTCCTCGGGCGGCGCGATCCTGCGGCGCGGGGCGCTTTCGCCGACCGAACAGGCGGTCGACGTCAAGCGGGCTCTGTTCGCCGACGAGAAGATCCGCATCGGCAAGGCGGCCGCAGCGCTCATCAAGAATGACGAGTCGGTGCTGCTCGACTCGGGCACGACGACGCTGCAGGTCGCGCGGCACATCGCGCCCGCCGCCGCGCTCGTCGTGGTTACCAACGACGTCGGCATCATGAACGAACTCGTGACGCGCGAGAGCGTGCAGCTCGTGTTTCTCGGCGGCACCTTGCGGCGCAAGAACCTGTCGTTCTACGGCACCCAAACGGAGCGCACGCTCCAGGATCTGCACGTCGACAAGCTGTTCCTCGCCGCCGACGGCATCGATATCGAAAAGGGCATCACGACGCATTTCGAGCCCGAGGCGCTGCTCAATCGCCTGATGTGCAGGGCGGCGTCCGAAATCATCGTGGTCGCGGATTCCTCGAAATTCGGCCGGATTTGCCTGCACAAGATTCTCGAGCCCGTGGGAATCGCGAAACTCGTGACCGACGCGGGGATTCCGGCCGCCGCGCGCGACGCGCTCTCGCGCAGCGGCGTCGAGGTGATCATCGCATGAAGTCGTTCGCCGGCATCATCGCCGAGCACAAGGCCGGGCGCGGCGTCGGCGTCACCTCGGCGTGTTCCGCGCATCCAATCGTGATCGAAGCCACGCTGCGTCAGGCGCTGCGCGACGGCAGTGTCGCGCTGATCGAAGCCACGTCCAATCAGGTCAACCAAGACGGCGGATACACCGGCATGGTCCCCAAGGATTTCGCCCACTTTGTGTTTGGGATTGCCGGGCGCCTCGGCATGGCGCGCGAACAATTGTTGCTCGGCGGCGATCATCTGGGACCGAACTGCTGGCAGCAGTCGAATGCGGATGCGGCCATCGCGAAGTCCGAGCAGCTGATCGCCGATTATGTGGCCGCGGGCTTCCGCAAGATTCATCTGGATTGCTCGATGTCCTGCGCCGACGACCCGTCGCCGCTCAGCGATGCGCTGGTCGCGGCGCGCGCCGCGCGCCTCTGCGGGGTCGCCGAACGAACCTGGCGGCACGTCGGCGGCGAGGCACCGGTATATGTCGTCGGCACCGAGGTGCCGATTCCCGGCGGCGCGCAGCATGCGCTTGCCGAACTGACGCCGACCGCCCCGGCGGCGGCGAGCGCGACGATCGAGGCGCACCGCGAGGCATTCGCGTCCGCGGGACTCGAGCAAGCCTGGCCGCGCGTCGTCGGCCTCGTCGTGCAGCCCGGCGTCGAATTCGACAACTACAGCGTCATCGACTTTCAGGCGCAGCGCGCCGACGAACTCGCGGCCGTCGTCGAGTCCCAGCCGCAAATGGTCTACGAGGCGCATTCCACGGACTACCAGACAGCCGCCAATTTGCGGGCGCTCGTGCTGCGCCATTTTGCGATCCTCAAGGTGGGCCC
Organism: uncultured Gammaproteobacteria bacterium; assembly: GCA_963782845.1. Taxonomy (GTDB): domain Bacteria; phylum Pseudomonadota; class Gammaproteobacteria; order Steroidobacterales; family Steroidobacteraceae; genus Bog-1198. The sequence goes on from CAWALM010000021.1 coordinate 208,563, forward strand.
CGGACTCACATTTGCGATGCGCGAGGCGCTTTGGGCCCTCGACCAGATCGAGCGGGAGTGGCTCGGGTTGGAGCGCTGCTCGCGGCTTCGCGAGACGGTGCTGCGCGCGATGGCGGAGACGCCGAAATTCTGGAACAAGCATTACCGTTCGCAAGGGCCGCAGCTCGCGCTCGACCAGCAGTACAGCCTCAGCGATCGGATCCGTTACTACTGGCCCGTGCCCGCGGTGGAGGCGGCGCTGCATCGGCTGTTCGCCAACATCGACGCGAACCCGCCGCCGCTCACGTTGCTCGCGCAATATCTGCCGCTCCAATACGAGGCGCTGCGCGACGGGAGCCTGCGCTTTGGTGCGCGCGAACTCGTGCGCCATCATGTCGAGCGCGTGCTCCAACAGTATGCCGCGGCCTGCGGCTCGATGAGCGCATCGACATGAACACCATTCTCGAACTCGACGAGCGCACGCTCGGCGGCGCCGGCGGCCTGTGGACCGCGCGCGAGATTGCGCAGCAGCCTGCGAGCTGGCTGCGAACCCAGAAGCTGCTTGATCGGCAGGCGCCCCGAATCGCGCAGTTTCTCGATCCGCTGCTCGCGAAGCAGGATCTACGCATCATCCTGACCGGCGCCGGCAGTTCGGCTTTCATCGGAGAATGTCTCGCGCCGCTGCTGCTCGCGAGGCTCGGCCGCCGCGTCGAGGCGATCGCGACCACGGATTTGCTGTCCGGTCCGCTCGAGTATTTCCAGCCGGCCGTGCCGACCTTGCTGGTGTCGTTCGGCCGCTCCGGCAGCAGCCCGGAGAGCATCGCGGTCGTGGATTTGGCGGAGCGGCTGCTGCGGGAGTGCCACCAGCTGGTTTTCACCTGCAATGAACAGGGGACGCTCTACCAGCGCTGCCGCAAGCGCGGCAACAGCCTGGCGATCCTCCTGCCGCCGGAAACCCACGATCAGAGCTTTGCAATGACCTCGAGTTTCACGGCAATGATGCTCGCGGCCTCGCTCGTTTTCCAGCGCGCGAGCTCCGGCGGCCCGCGCGTCGCCGCGATCTCAAGCGCGACGCAAGCGCTGCTCGCACGGCACAACGGCAGGCTGCGCACGCTCGCCGCGGCGGGCTACTCGCGCGTCGTCTACCTCGGCAGCAATGGTTTCAAGGCGCTCGCGCGCGAAGCGGCGCTGAAGCTGTTGGAACTGACCGACGGCAAGGTCGTCGCCGCCCACGACTCGCCGCTGGGATTTCGCCATGGACCGAAGACGATCGTCACGCACGACACGCTGCTGTTCCTGTTCTGCTCGAATGATCCCTATACGCGTCGCTACGATCTCGATTTGCTGCGGGAACTGCGCTCGGAGGCGCGCGCGGGCCGGGTCATCGCGATCACTGCCCAGGTCGAGGACGCGGTCGCGCGCGGCGAATATCTGCAGGTCGACGAGTCCCTGCACGCCGAGGACCAGGAACTCAGTTTTCCGTACATCGTGTGCGCCCAGCTCTACGCGTTTCACCGCGCGCTGCAGCTCGGAAACCGGCCCGATCAGCCCAACGACTCCGGCACCGTGAGCCGCGTGGTTCGCGGCGTGACGATTCATTCGCTCTGAGGGAGGGCCTCACCCATGTATCTCGGCGTCGACGGCGGGGGAACCAAAACGGCGCTCGTGCTCGTCGACCGCGAGGGTTCGATTCGTGCGACCCATCTGGCGCCGGGCTCCTACTATCTGACGATCGGCATCGATGAGCTCGGCACCTTGCTGGCCTCGGCCGTCGGCGCGGTATTGGCGAAGGCCGGCCTGCGGCGCGATGAGGTTGATTTCGCATTCTTCGGACTGCCGGCCTACGGCGAGGATGCGTCGGTCACGGGCGCCTTGAGCCGGGCGGCGGAGCACAGCCTGCGAGCGGGAGCGGTCCTCTGCGGCAACGACATGATCTGCGGCTGGGCCGGATCGCTACTCGGTTGCGACGGAATCAGCATCGTCGCCGGCACCGGGTCCATTGGCTATGGCGAGCGCGGCGGCGCGGCGGCCCGCTGCGGCGGCTGGGGCGAACTGTTCAGCGACGAAGGATCCGCGTACTGGATAGCCTGCCGCGGCTTGAACTTGTTTGCGCGAATGAGCGACGGCCGGGCGGTCAAAGGGCCGCTACACGAAATCGTCCGCCGACATCTCGATATCCACGAGGATCTGGACCTCTGCGGCCACGTCTATTCGCGCCTCGGCGGCGACCGCGCGCAGATTGCGCAGCTCGGCAAGCTCGTGACGGCGGCCGCGGAGCAGGGCGACGACCAGGCGATCGCGATCCTCGCGGAGGCCGCGTCGGAACTCGCGCTGATCGTCGATGCAACGCGCCGTCGGCTCGGATTCACGGCCGCGGAACCGGTCAAGGTCTCCTATTCGGGCGGCGTCTTCGAAAACGCGGGCGCGGTGCTGCAGCAGCGCTTTCGTGCGGCGTTGAGCGCGTTTTGGCCCCGCTATGAGGTCCAGGCGCCCGCATTGCCGCCGGCGATCGGCGCCGCGCTCTACGCCGCGAAACGCCATGGGACGCCGCTTTCTTCCCAGGCGATCGAGCGGTTGCGCCTGCAAACCGGCCGCCCCGGCAACGCGGACCGCGGGCCGCAAGCCCGATTCGAACCATGAAGCGCGCGGCACTCAGCGCGAAGGCGATCGGGCTGCTCACTGGCGCGCTGACGCTGCTCGCCGGACCGCTGACGCTGCTCGCGCCGGCCTGCGCGGCGGCGCCGACTTGGTACTCGATCGACGATTTCGCGGCCCTCGAGAAGATCGACATTCATGTACACATCAACTCGCCCGACAGCGCATTGATCGACCAAGCCCGCGCCGATGGCTTTCGACTGCTGACGATCAACGTCGATTACCCCGATTTCCCGCCGCTCGCCGATCAGCTGCGAATCGCCGAGGCGCACGCGGCCGCGAACCCCGCGCTCGTGGCTTTCGCGGCCTCGTTTTCGATGCGCGGATGGGACGATCCGGATTGGCAACAGCGCGTGATTCACGAACTCGACGCCGCCTTCGCGGCCGGCGCGGTCGCGGTCAAGGTCTGGAAGAACATCGGCATGGACTTTCGCGATGCCACCGGACGGCTCGTGATGATCGACGACCCGCGCTTCGATGCCGTGTTCGATTTTCTCCGCCGGCGCCAGCGCGTACTGATCGGCCACGAAGGCGAGCCGCACAATTGCTGGCTGCCGCTCTCCGAAATGACCGTCAACAATGATCGGGAATATTTTCGCGAACACCCGCAGTACCACATGTTCCTGCATCCGGAACTGCCGTCCTACGAGCAGCAGATGGCGGCCCGCGACCGGATGCTCGCCAAGAATCCGGGCTTGAAATTCATGGGCGCCCATCTCGCGAGCCTCGAATGGAGCGTCGACCGGCTCGCGCAATTTCTCGATCGCTTTCCCGACGCGGTCGTGGATCTGGCCGCGCGCATGGGCCAGGTCCAATACCAGTCGAATCGCGACCGCGACAAGGTGCGCCGTTTCTTCATTCGCTACCAGGATCGCCTGCTCTACGGCACCGACGTGGAACAGGAGCCTGGCGGGGATTCGCAGGCGCTGCGCCGCGACGTGCACGCGACCTGGCTGCGCGACTGGCGCTACTTGAACACCGACGAAACCCAGCGCGTTCCGGAGCTCGATGCACCGGTTCGCGGCCTGCACTTGCCGAAGAATGTGATCCGGAAAATCTACAGCGGCAATGCCCTGCGCTGGTTCGGCAACCCATGGGCCGCCGCCGCACCGCGAACCGCAATGGAGTCGAAATGATCCTTTGGATGAAATTACGCACATTCCCGATCTCGGCGGCGGCGCTCGCGCTCGCCGCGATCACGGTGTCGGCCGCCGCACGAGTCCATGCCGCGGCGCCCGTTCGGCCGCAGGCGATCGGTTCGATCGAGGCCAAAGGGCTTGCCGCGTTCGCGTACGCCGACGGCAGTTACTCGATCGGCGCGTCCGGGATCGAGGGCCCGGTACTCCGCTCCGACGTCGAGGCGGTCGTCGATTCGCAAACGCTGCGGTCCTCGGCATACCCCGAGCACCTCGTCGTCCGCTCCGAACAGCGCGACGGCTTGGGCGCCGGAACGACGCTCGTCGTCACGCACACCGGCCTCGCCGGCAAGCCGGATTTGGTGAGCACGCTGCGGCTCATGCAGGATCAGCCCTGGGGAGAAATTCTCGTCGAGGTGCGCAACAACACCGGCGGCCCCGTCAGTGTGCAGTCGATCCGCAGCGTGCATGCGACCGCGGCGCCGGTCGTCAATCTCGGCGGGCCGGCCGCAGCCGATCGTGTGCTCTCCGACAGCTACAGCGAGGATCGGCCCCAGCTCGCGATTCGCGAACTCGGCGCTGCGCCCAAGGGCCTGCACGGTTTGCACCGCGCGGTCGGATGCCAGTTGATCTACAACCGCCGCAGCGGCCAGAGCTTGTTTCTCGGCGCGCTCAGCTCCGAGCGGCTGCTGACGATCTTTCACCTCAGGGCGACGGCCTCGAGCGGCGGCGCGAGCCTGTCCTCGTACGATGCGGAAGCGACCGGCACGACCGAGATTCTCAAGGGCGAATCGCTGAAGGAATCGCCGCCCGCCGAGCAGGTGACGTTGAGTCTGCGCGTGAATTCGGGCGAAGGACTCTCGTCCGAGCGGCTGATGTTCGCGGTTGGCGCCGACTACCACGCACAGCTCGAACAGTATGGGCGGGCGGTGCGGCTGCTGCACCACGCGCGAGTCGGCGCGCCGACGCCGATCGGCTGGTGGAGCTGGACCGCATATTATTTCGGGCTCAGCGAGGGAACCGCGAAGACCAACGCGGACTGGCTCGCCGCGAACCTTGCGCGGCTGGGCTACAGCTACTTTCACATCGACGAGGGATACCAATACGCGCGCGGCGAGTACACGACCGCCGATGCCAAACTGTTTCCGCGCGGCATGGCTTACACCGCCGATTGGGTGCGCCATGCGGGACTTGACTTCGGCGTATGGACCGCACCGTTCGAGGTGTCGGAGCGTGCCTGGATCTACCGTACGCACCCCGAGTGGCTGCTGCACACTGCCGCGGGTGAGCTCATCCACATCGGCTTCGTGACCGACAAGAACGACCCGCTCTACGTGCTCGATGCGACCAACCCCGGTGCGCAGGCTTACTTGAGGCAAACCTATCGACAAATGCGCGACTGGGGTGTGCGCTTCATCAAGATGGATTTCATGGACGACACGGCCGTCGAAGGCGCCTATTTCCGACCCGGCACCACGGCCCTGGAGGCGCAGCGCATCGGCCTGCAGATCATCCGCGAGGCCGTCGGCGACGGCGTCGTGCTCGACAAGGACGGCAGCCCGATTTTGAATCCCGTGGGAATCGTCGATGCGGGCCGGATCTCCCAGGACACCGGCCACAGCTTCGAAGCAAGCCGCGACGCGGCGTCCGGGATCGCGGCGCGCTACTACATCAATCGCAACTTCTTCATCGCCGATCCGGATGCGTTCACGGTCTCGACGCAGACCGTCGACGACCAGTCATGGCATGGCGGCGAGCGGCCGCTCACGCTCGACGAGGCCAAGGTGTCGATCGCGCTTGCGGCCGTTTCCGGCGGGATGTTCGAGATCGGCGACGATCTGCCGACGCTGGGCGCGAGCCCCGAGCGGCTTGCGCTCGTCGAAAATTCCGATCTCATCGAGATGGCGCGTCTGGGCCGCGCATCCACACCCGTCGATCTGATGACCTATGCGCCGAGCGATCTTCAGCCAAGCGTGTTCCTGCTGCAGGAAAACCCGCGGCAGGCGATCTTGACGATCTTCAACTGGAGCGATGTGGAACTGAAACGCGAGATCGACCTTGGGTCCTTGGGACTGCCGCATCCGGGCAACGATCGAATCGCGGATCTGTTCGGCGATCCGGCATGCTGCAAGCCGGGCTCGACCACGATCGATATCGTGCAGAAGCCCCATTCGGTGCGCATGCTCAAAATCGTGGACGGCTCGGTGCCCGAGGCCGCGCCCGCGTTCGATATCCGCGCGGCGAGCACGGCGGCCGCGGGCGCAACGATGCGATTCGAGGCAACCGGGCTCTCGTCGGATGCGCCGCTGCTCACCTGCCATTGGGACTTCGGCGACGGAACGGCCGGTGACGGGATGCAGGTCGAGCACGCCTTCACGCATGCGGGTGACTACGAGGTGCGGGCGTCCGTGACCGGCGTGGGCGCCATCGCGAATCGCCGGCTCATCAAGGTGACGGTCACCGGGGACGTCGCGACGCGCTTCGATCCGGCGGAGAAAAAACGTCCCGAGTGAGCCGAGGGGGCGGGCTCTACTTCCCCGCGGTGCGACTCAAGGGCGATTGAGCCGGCGGTTCGTCGTATAGGTGCCTGCGAGTCAGGGGCAATCGGACCCCGGCGGCCGCGCGCTTCGCGGCCAGCACCTGATAAATGCTGATTTCGCCGGCCTCGAAGTCGAGTGCGCAGCAGGACATGTAGAGGCGCCAGACGCGGTAAGTCGCTTCACTGACATGCGTGAGTGCCTCGGCGTGGTGGCGCTCGAGGTTCGCGGCCCAGTGCCGCAGCGTCAACGCGTAATGCGGCCGCAGGCATTCGACGTCCGCGATCTCGAAGCGCGCGCGCTCCATCCGGCATTGAATGTTGCCGATCGTGTCGAGCTGGCCATCGGGAAACACGTAGCGATTGATGAACTCCGTCGATAGCGAGTCGTCCCATCCCTCGACGTCGTGCGTGATGCCGTGATTGAGAAACAAGCCGCCGGGCTTCAGAACCCGATGGATCGAGGAGAAATAGACCGGCAGATTCTCGAGGCCGACGTGCTCGAACATCCCGACGCTTGCGACCTTGTCGTAGAGGGGCTCGCCGCCGAGGTCGCGATAATCGAGCCTCTCGACGGTCACCCGATCCTGCAGGCCCGCGCTCGCGATGCGCTCACGCGCGAGTTCCAGCTGCTTTTGACTCAAGGTGATGCCGTGGGCCGTGACGCCGTGGTGCCGGGCGGCGTGAATCAGCAGCGCGCCCCAGCCGCAGCCCACGTCGAGCAAGCGCTCGCCCGGTTCGAGCCGGAGCTTGCGGCAAATGTGCTCCAATTTCGCCGTTTGAGCGGCCGCCAAGTCGACCGCCGGCGTCTCGAAATACGCGCAAGAGTAGACCATCGCCGGATCGAGCCAGAGCGCATAAAAATCGTTGGATATGTCGTAGTGGAACTGGATCGCTCGATCGTTCTCCGATTTCGAGTGCTTTTTGACGCGGATGGCGGCGCGCGTCGTCTGACGCGCGAGGGCCTCGTTGCGCCGTTCGTCGAGCGCACGCAGCCGCAGTGCCGCGACGAGGCATCGGATGCGCTCGCGCCACGGCATGCCCATCGAGGCGAGGTGCCGTCGCAGTTCGAGCGCCTCGAAAAAGTCGCCCTCGATGTCCAATTCGCCGCGGAAGAATAGCTCCGCGAACCGCAGCGGGTCCCGGCCCAACACCAGCGTGGCGACCGTGCCGGGACTGCGCAGCACGAGCGTATAACGGGGCGGCGGCGTGCCGGCCGGTGCGCTGCCGACCAGAAAGCTGCCGCCGGTCCACAGTCGCAAGGATAGCGTCCTGCTGAAATTCCGAAACAGCCGGGTCAACAGCGAGGCCGCCAATTCGACGGCGCCATCGTCGGTCGATCTGGCGTCCGCAGCAGGAGCGGCCCGGTAGGATGCGGCATCCGAGATTGGGTCCGACGCAGCTGCGCCGGACGCAGAAGGCACCGATTCTCCCATGACGTTGCTCCTGAATTGCACCGAGCGGGCGTGATCGAGGACCCCGTGGCTAGGCTATACCGTACCTGCGCTGCACCGACCGGTCTACTGCTTGCGCGATCCATGCATCATGGGCAAAATCGCATGATTAGGCCGCCCGTGACCATACGCGCTTTCCCTAGCCGGGCCGCGTTTTGCGCGCCGACCGCAGCATTTGTATCGCCGCGTAAACGACCACCACCACGACGAGCCAGCGCAGCCAGACGACCGGCAGTGATTTCACGATCCTTGCCGCCAGCAACACGCCGGGAATACCGCCGAGCGTGAGCCCGAGCGCGGCGCCGAGATCGTAGCGGCCGCTGCGTACGAAGCCTACGCCGCCGACCGGCATCAACAAGCCGCACGAGCCCATCATGATGGGGAAGGCCGCCAGCGGGTTCATGCCGAGCAGGCTCACGAGAATCAGGCATGGCGCGTACAGGCCGATTCCGAGCATCATCAGCGCGCCCAAGACGAAGTTGGCCGCAACCGCCCCGATGAGCCGCGGTCCCTGCAAGGACAGGGCGAGGCCCCCGCTCGGCATCAAGCTGAGATTGCTCGCGAGGAACAGCGCGGCCGCACCCAACAGCGCCGCGCCCATGCCGAGCTGAATCGCGCGCCGGGACAGCCGCGCAACGTACCGCACTCCGAGCCATGCGCCGGCGACTGCCGCCGCAATCATGCTGATCAGCGTCGTGAGATCGACGCTCACGGTCGCAATGAAGATCAGCGCCTGGGTCATCGTCGGCAGTGCCTGGCCCGCGTTCAGCGTGCCGGGAATCTGCTCGTCGGGCATCCGCGCACGCAGCTTGAAATAGGCGGTCGTCGGCGCGAACGATCCGATGCCGAGCGTATCGAAGAAGTTCGTCACGAATCCGACCAGAAGATCGGTGCGGCGCGGTCGCCGGCTTGCGCCGCCGAGCGGCGCGGGTTCCTCGACCCGCGCGGCGCTGCGCGTGCGTTCGAGCGCCCACCAGCGCCCGACGTAGGCGAGCGCGACGACGGCCAAAGCCGATATCAGGCCGATCGTTCCGGCGTTCAAGCGGACCCCACCGCGGCACAAAGGCGGAATCATCGCATGGCCGCACCCATGCGGCGTGAATCCTTGGTTTACGCGCGTTCGACGCGCCGGCGCAGGCCTGCGACGAACTGCTCGAGCGACTTGGACACGACGCCACGGGCAATCATGACCTCGATGAGTTGGAAGCGGCCGCGACGGCCGGCAGCGGCCCGCAATGCGGACTCGAGCTGCGCGCGCGTCCGTACGCGCACCCCATCGCCGCCGAGCGGCGCCGCGAGCTCGGCAAAGCGCCAATCCGACAAATCGTTGAATCTCGATTCCGGCTGGAACGCGCGCAGCATCTCCCAACCCATGTTGTTGAACACGATCACGATCGGATCCCAGCCGTAGCGCTGGCAATTGCCGAGCTCCCAACCCGTCATTTCGAACGCGCCGTCGCCGACGAGCACGATCGGTCGGCGGCCCGACGTCGCCTGGATGCCGAGTCCCGCGGGTACGCCGAAACCCATGCTCGCGTAGTAGCCGGGCGCGATCAGACTCGTAGGCTTCACTTCGAGCGCGGCGAACAGACAGTCACCCGCATCCACGGCGACCGGCATCGGGCCGGCCGAATTCATGAGATCGTTGATCGCGCAAGCGATGTCGGACGGTGTGACGGGACTGTCGTCGCCGACCAGTCCGCTCGGGTAGACATGCGCCGTAGACGCCCGCGACTCGACGCGGTCCGTCATGCGTTCGAGCAGGCCGTCGACGAGCGCTTCGAGCGTGATGTGCGGGTAGACGTGGTGACCGAGCGTCACCTGGCCGTCGAGGGCATGAATGCTCTGCCGGTAGTCGATCTGATGCGCGGAAACGCCGAAATTGGTGTCCGAGATCAGGACGCCCAACAAGAATAGCGCATCGGACTCTTCGACGACCGAGGTGATTTCCGCGTCGCCGGCGATTCCCATATACGTGCCCAGCACCGGGGCGTTGGTGTTGGCGAGCAGGCCTCGGCCCATGAAGCTCGTCACGACCGGGAGACCCAGCAGGACTGCGAGTTTTTCGACGCGGCTCTCCAGGTCGTAGCGGCGCACCTCGACGCCCACCATGAGCACCGGGGAGCGTGCGCGTCGCAGCCTCTGCAGGATTTCGTCGGCGCAGGCCGCGACCGCGGCCGGATCCGGTGCTGTCAGGAGTGCCGGCGGCACGGGGGCGCAGCGTTCGCGGACCATGTCGCGCGGCATTTCGACATAGACCGGCCGCGAATGCGTGCGCGCGCTCTGCAGCACGCGCGCGATGTCCCAAGGCGCACGCTCCGCGTCATCGAGCTGAACCTGATCGCAGGTCACCTCGCGAAAAACGCGCAGTTGCGAATCGAGCGCCTTGGCCTGATGGTGCAACAACAGCCGGCCGCGTCGCTCGGCGACTCCCGGTGCGCCGGATATGACGACGACCGGCGACTTCTCCGCGTAAGCCGCGGCGATCGGATTGACGAGGTTAAGAGCGCCCGCACCATAGGTCACCGCAGCGACTCCGAGGCCGCAGGTCATGCGCGCTGCGGCGTCCGCGGCGAAACCGACCGCCGGCTCATGGCTCAAGGTATAGAGCGGCAGGATCGCGGATTCCTCGATCACCTGGAAGAACGGCAGTGCGAAGTCGCCGGGAATGCCGAAAACCTCCCGTGCACCGAGGCTTTTGAGGGCGGTGAGCAGCGATTCAGCGATGTTCATTGTGATGCGGCTTCCGTCGCAATCATCACGTCGGGGGCCGGGATGCGCCATGCGTAGTTATCCACCGCCGGCGGCTCTTCGTTAGGTAGTTTCCACCGGCGTCAGCAGGAGCGCCGGCGCGGCACGCTACGCGGCGACGCCCATCTCGACGAGCTGCACGCGGCGATCGGCTGCCGCCGTATCGAACTCACTGCTGATGATCGTGAGTTCGCCCTCGTCGTGAGCGGTCACTGCGCTGATCAAGCAGGCGCGGTCGCGGCCGAGACGTTTGGCCTCGTAGAGGGCTTTGTCGACGAGGCCGATCGCGTTTTCCAGGGAAATTGGCGTTTCCGATCCGACCATCGGAAAGCATGCGTATCCGATCGAGATCGTGCATTCGATCGCCTGTCCGTTCCACAGCACCGGGTCGCGCCGCATGACCTCGAGCAGCCGTTTCACGGTGAGGTCCGCTTGTTCGGTAGTGATCGGATTGAGGATCGCGAGGAACTCCTCGCCGCCCCAGCGCACGAGCTTGTCGCTCTCGCGCAGCGCCGCCGATAGACGATGGCTCACGGTCGCGAGCACCGCGTCTCCGGCCGGATGCCCCAGAGTGTCGTTGATGCGCTTGAAGTGATCGAGATCCGCGATCAGCACGCATCCCTCGATCGGACGCTCGCCTTCGACGCTCATGACGTGCTCGTTGAAGAAGCGGCGATTGCGCAGGCCCGTGAGCGCATCGCGCTCGCTGTAGATTCTCAGCCGATCGTTGGCTCTCTTGACGCGCGTGTAGGCCCACAGCAGCGCGCCGCAGATCCAAGTGACGAACAGGGTGCCCGCGAGAATCAGCTGCTGACGCAGATGCTGCGCCTGCATCTCGGCGGCTTTCAGCGCATTGTCGCGCCGCAGGAGCTCGAGCTCGCGCGCTTTGCGTTCGTCGTCGAACCGCGCCGAGAGTTCCAGGAACGCGCGCTGTCGCGTGTTCGTCATGATCTTCTCGCCGATCTCGTCGTAGCGATGGTAGGCCTGGATCGCCATCATCAGGAAGCCCGCATGTTCGAGCGCGCCGGCGTATTCGCGCAGCTGCTCCTTGGCGTCGAGCAGATCGTCGCCGGCGATCGTGGTGGCGATCGCCGCTTCGGCCAACTGTTCACCCGGCTTGATTTTGCCGAGGCCGATATAGGCGAGGCCCTCGTTGAACAGCACGATCTGCTCATCGCCGTTGCCGCGCATTTTCATCACGAGGGGCAGCGCCTGCTTGGAATATTTCAGTGATTCGCGGAAGTCGCGGGTCTTCAGGAAGGAGTCGCCCAGATTGACGAGCGCGTGGGCGAGCCATTTGTCGCTGCCGGCGCGTTTGGCGTGATCGAGCGCGGAGAGGCTCGCGCGCCGCTCCTCGGCGTGATTGTCGCGGCGGTCGGCGACGTCGGAAAGACAGCCCTCGACTTCGACGAGCGCGGCCTCGTCGCCGAGAGCCGAAGCCTGAGATCGCGCGGACCCGAGCAGCGCCGAAGCGCGATCGAGGTTGCCCGTGTTGAGATAGATGCGGGCGAGCCACAGCGTCGCGTGGAGGCTGCGCGGATCGTCGTGCATTTCGTGTGCGATATCCAGGCTCTTTTCGAGGTAAGGCAGCGCCGCCTCGGCCTGCCCCAGCAGTCGCAGCGTATTGCCGCGCAGAATCGAGAAGCGGTAGCGCTCGGTGTCCGAAGCAATCGAGTCGATGTCGACCGAGCTGAGCTCGGTGCCGGCGGCGGCATATTGGTTGTGCTGATAGAACGAGTACGCCTTGACGTAGTGCACCGCTTTGACCGCGGATGCATCGCCGTTGTCCGCGATCGTCTGCAGATCCGCGATCGTCGTGTCGACGTTCTGGTCGCGGCGTAAGTCGACGTAGACCATGCCGCTGACCTCGAGCATCTGGACCTCGGAATCCCTGCGATCGACGGTCACGGGGGCCGTGTCGATGAGCTTTTCCGCGCGCTCGGGGTCGGTCCAGTCGAGCATCTCGATCCGGTCGATGAGGCTTTGCTCGGCGGACGCATGCCCGATTGCCGCGGCTGTCCACCCAAAAAGCCAGACTAACGCGAGTTTTCTAAATGGCCGCATTCCCGATAACATCCTGCCTGCAGTGCAGCATTCTCAATATGTCATTATTGCCAATGTCGGGGGTGGATGGCCGTGACGGCCGTCATTTACCGGTCTGTCGGGGCGTTCCGCCTGCCGTTAAAGGCTCAGAATGTGATTCGGGTCCCCAATTGAGAGCTTACCTCTGTTCCCGGCGTCCGCAGAGTTGCAATTCAAGCGGAGGTCAGGCAGTCCGGCTGTGCAACGGCAAGCTTGCCGAGACCCAGATCCCGAGGAAATGAAGCATGCAGAGCGGCGCTGAATCGCCCGGCAAGTGGCAGTTCTGGATCGACCGGGGCGGTACCTTTACCGACGTCGTCGCCCGGCGGCCGGACGGCGGAATCGTGACCCTCAAGCTGTTGTCGGAACATCCGGAGCGCTATCGGGACGCCGCGATCCATGGCATTCGCGAACTCCTCGGTCTCGATGCCGGCGCCGAGATTCCAGCCTCGGCGATCGAGGCGGTGAAGATGGGCACGACCGTCGCGACCAATGCGCTGCTGGAACGCAAGGGCGAACCCACGCTGCTCGTGATCACGCAGGGTTTCCGCGACGCACTGCGTATCGGTTATCAGAATCGCCCGCGGATTTTCGACCGTCATATCCGTCTGCCCGAACTGCTCTACGAGCGGGTCATCGAGGCTCGGGAGCGCATGAGCGCGCAGGGCGCGGTTCTCGCTGCGCTCGAACTCGGGCCGCTTCGCGACGAGCTCGCCGCGGCCTACCGCGACGGCATCCGGTCGGCGGCCATCGTGTTCATGCACGCCTATCGATATCCCGAGCATGAGCGCCAGGTTGCCGCGCTCGCGCGGGAAATCGGCTTCACCCAGGTCTCTGCGTCTCACGCGGTCAGTCCGCTGATGAAACTCGTGGGGCGCGGCGACACGACGGTCGTCGATGCCTATTTGTCGCCCATCCTGCGTCGCTACGTCGATCGAGTCGCCGGCGAACTCGGACCGGAGCCGACGCGGCCGCGCCTCTACTTCATGCAGTCGAACGGCGGGCTCACCGACGCCGCTCGGTTCCAGGGCAAGGACAGCATCCTCTCGGGGCCCGCGGGCGGAGTCGTCGGCATGGTGCGAACCGCGGCAATGGCGGGCTTCACCGAGGTCATCGGCTTCGACATGGGAGGCACCTCGACCGACGTGTCGCATTTTGCCGGCGAATACGAGCGCGTATTCGAGACGCAGGTGGCCGGGGTGCGAATGCGCGCGCCCATGATGCAAATCCATACGGTGGCTGCAGGCGGCGGGTCGATTCTCCATTTCGACGGTGCGCGCTTTCGCGTCGGCCCTGACTCGGCGGGCGCCGTTCCGGGACCCGCTTGTTATCGCCGAGGCGGTCCGCTCACGGTCACCGACTGCAACGTCATTCTCGGGCGCATTCAATCGGACTTCTTTCCGAAGCTCTTCGGGGCCACTGGCGCCATGCCGATCGACGCCGCCGCGACGCGCGAGGGCTTCGCCGAGCTTGCGCGCCGGATCGGTGCGGCCGCGGGCGAGCAGCGTTCGCCTCACGCGATTGCGGAGGGCTTCCTGCGGATCGCGGTCGCGAACATGGCGAACGCAATCAAGAAAATCTCGATCGAGCGCGGCTACGACGTCACGCGCTATGTGCTCGCCTGTTTCGGCGGAGCCGGCGGGCAACATGCCTGCGCCGTCGCCGATGCGCTCGGCGTCACGCGGATCTTCATCCATCCCCTCGCGGGCGTATTGTCGGCCTACGGCATGGGTCTTGCGGATCTGCGCGCGATCCGTGAGCTCGCCGTGGAGCAGCGACTGACGGACGCCGTCGTCGAGGCGCTCGAGGCGAGCTTTCGGACGCTGACCGCCGATGCGACGGAGCAGATCAGCGGGCAGCACATCCCGATGCGGCGCATCCGCGCGGTGCGCAAGCTGCATCTCAAATACGATGGCGCCGATTCGACCCTGATCGTCGACTTCGGGCCCACTGCGCAGATCCTCGAAGCGTTCGAGCGGGCGCACCGACTCCAGTTCGGCTTTGTCGCCCCCGGCAAGCCGCTGGTCGTCGAGGCCATATCGGTCGAAGCGATCGGGTCGACACAGGACGTCGAGGATCGGATTTCCGACGCCGAGCCGCGCGCCGCGCCGCCGCCGGCGCTGGCCTCGGTGGCGATGTATTCTGCGGGCGAAGAGCGCATGACGCCGGTGTTCGATCGCAGCGCATTGCGGCCGCACGACAAGATCGCGGGCCCCGCGATCATCATCGACCCGAATGCGACGACGATCGTCGAGCCGGATTGGCAAGCGGAAATCACCGTGCGCGACCACCTCGTGCTGAGCCGCGTCAAGGCGCCGACCCGTACGCCGGCGGTCGGCACCGCGGTCGACCCGGTGATGCTCGAGATTTTCAACAACCTGTTCATGTCGATCGCGGAGCAGATGGGCGCGGTCCTCGAGAAGACCAGCTACTCGGTCAATATCAAGGAGCGGCTCGATTTCTCCTGCGCGCTGTTCGACGGCGAGGGGCGGCTGATCGCCAACGCGCCGCACATGCCGGTTCATCTCGGCTCGATGGGCGACAGCGTGCGCGCCGTGATCCGCGCGCGCGGCGCGCAGATTCGGCCCGGAAACGTCTACGTTCTGAACGCCCCCTATAACGGCGGCACGCATCTGCCGGATCTTACCGTGATCACGCCGGTGTTCGGCGAGCCGCAGTCGGCGCCGATCTTCTGGGTGGCGTCCCGCGGCCATCATGCCGACATCGGCGGAATCACCCCGGGCTCGATGCCTCCGAACAGCACGACCGTCGAGGAGGAGGGCGTGCTCATCGACAATTTCCTGCTGGTCGAACGGGGGCGCTTGCGCGAGCGGGAGCTCACGGCGCTGCTGCTATCCGGCAGATACCCGTCGCGCAACGTGGCTCAGAACATCGGCGACCTCAAGGCGCAGATCGCCGCCAACGCCAAGGGAGTGCTGGAGCTGCGGCGCATCGCGGATCAATTCGGCTTGAGCGTCGTGCTCGCCTACATGCAGCATGTGCAGGACAACGCCGAGGAGTGCGTGCGCCGCGTGCTCGGCGATCTCAGGGGTGGCGAGTTCGTCTACGCGATGGACGAAGGCTGCGCAATTCACGTCAAGGTCTCGATCGATCGCGCAAGCCGCAGTGCCGTCGTCGATTTCACGGGCACGTCGGTGCAACAGCCCAACAATTTCAATGCGCCGTCCGCCGTGTGCCGCGCGGCGGTGCTGTATGTTTTTCGCACATTGCTCGGCGACGAGATCCCGATGAACGAAGGCTGCATGAAGCCGATCGAGCTCGTGATCCCCGAAGGTTCGATGCTCAATCCGCGCTACCCGGCGGCCGTGGTGGCGGGCAATGTGGAGACCTCGCAATGCATCACCGATTGCCTCTATGGAGCGCTCGGAGTGATGGCGGCGGCGCAGGGAACGATGAACAACTTCACGTTCGGCAACGCGACCTACCAGTACTACGAGACGATCGCCGGCGGGTCGGGTGCGGGGCCCGACTTCGACGGTGCGGACGCGGTCCAAACGCACATGACCAATTCACGGCTGACCGATCCCGAAGTGCTCGAATGGCGCTTTCCGGTGCGCCTCGACGAATTCGCGATTCGCCGCGGCTCGGGCGGCGCGGGCCGACATCACGGCGGCGACGGTGCGGTCCGGCGCCTGCGATTCCTGCAGCAGATGACCGCAGGTATCCTGTCGAACCATCGGCGTATCGCCCCGTTTGGTCTCGACGGCGGCGAGCCGGGTGCGCTCGGGCGAAATTGGATCGAGCGCGCGGACGGAACTCGCGTCGAACTCTCGGGTACCGCGCAAGCCGAGATGCAGGCGGGCGATGCGTTCGTGATCGAGACGCCCGGCGGCGGCGGTTACGGTGCGCCCGACGGCAAGAATGGATCGGCAACAATCTCGGAACTCGCGGCGCCCGCCAGAAACGTCTCCACGCGCGCCGCATCGACCATCTGAGGATTGCCGCAAAGGTAGACGCGCCAGCCGGCGAGGTCCGGCTGGTCCCGCAACGCAAGCTCCAGCGGAGTACCCGGACGATGGCCGCCGTTCGGCGGTCCGGCCGACACGCACGAATCGTAGCGGAAGTTCGGATGCCGGCGCGCGATCGCGCGCAGTTGTTCGACGAGATACAGTCCGCGCGCATTGCGGCTGCCGTGGTAGAGGCGGATGCGTCCGCGATGATTGTGTTGCAGTGCATCGCGCACGATGCCATAGAGCGGCGCGAGTCCGCACCCCGTGCCGAGCAGCAGCAGGTCTTGGTCGGGCCTGCCGGGAATGTAGAAGCAGTCTCCGAATGCCTCGGATATCGTCACGCCGACGCCGGGCTCGAGATGCTCGAAAACCCAGCCGCTCACGAGGCCGCCGGATAAGCGGCGGATATGAAGCATCAATTCATCGTCGAGCGCGGGGACGCTCGCGAGCGAGTAGTTGCGCGAGGTCCGGGCGTCCTTGAACAGCCGCACGAACTGCCCGGCGCGATACGCGAACTGCGCAGTCGGCCGCAGATGCACGGCGCGGATCTCGTCGTCGAAGCGTTCGATGGCGGTGACGACCGCCTCGACGCGGATGATCGCATCGTCGGCGAGCGCCACCTCGATGTCCTCGGACGGAAAACACTGACAGGCGAGAAATAGTCCGCGCTCGACCATCGCCGGCGTCAAGCCGGCCTGCGCGTGCGCAGGGATGGGACCCGCGACGGCGCGCATCAGGCAAGACTGACAGACGCCGACGCGGCAAGAGCTCGGGACCGAATGGCCCCGGGCCGTCAGGCAGTCGAGCACCGATCGGTCGTCGAGCTCGTACGAAGCGCCCTGAAAGGCGACCCGGGGCATTCTGGCTGCTATCAGCGGCCGAGAACGTCGTTGCGCGTGGTCTCCGCGACTGCGGCCACCTTGGCAATCAGTGGATCGGGAACGTTGAGCTCCTTGAGCGTCGCGCCGAGGTCTTCGACGACCGCGTTGAAGTGCGAATCGTTGAGGCCTTGCTTGACGAGGTGGGCGTGTGCCTTGCGCATGTCGAGCCCGGTGTAGCTGTTCGGACCGCCGAAAGCCATCGTCAAGAACGCCTTCTGTTTGGCCGCCTGCTGGGCCATGTCGACACCCTTGAAGAAGCGGCTGATGCGTTCGTCTTTGAGCACTTTGCGGTAGAAGATATCCACGGCCGCGTTGACGGCGGCGGCGCCGCCCAGATCTTCATAAAGTCCCATGATGTTGCCTCTCGAGTATGGAGTTGCGAGCCGCCTCGGACGCATCTTTGGCGCATGAGGTGGAGTTGAATGCCGCCGCGAGCGATTCCCCCCGGATCCTAGAACATGCATTCGTGATGCATGTTATTGGGGACTCCGCGTCGCGTCACTACGTATTTGCCGCAGGCTGCGGCGGGCGACGCCGTTGTGCAAATACGTCGCGCTCGCGATAATGGCCGGGTCAGCGGCCTCCGGCTGCAAGCAGGCATCATGCAACTCACGCAATTCACCGACTACTCGCTGCGCTCCTTGATGTTCCTCGGCGCGCACCCGGGACGACTCTGCAGGATCGCGCAGATCGCCGCGGCCTACCGCATTTCAGTCAATCACTTGATGAAGGTCGTCAACCGGCTCTCCGCATGCGGCTACGTGGAGACGATCCGCGGCAAGGGCGGAGGCCTGCGGCTGGCGCGTGCGCCGCGGCTCATCAATCTCGGCGCGGTCGTGCGCGACATGGAGGAGCGATTCGACATCGTCGAATGCTTCGATGAGCAGCGTCAGGATTGTCCGCTGTTGCCGGCTTGCGCGCTCCGCTCGGTGCTGGGCGATGCGCGCCGCAATTTTCTGGCGACGCTCGATCGCCATACGCTGCAGGACGTCATCGGAGACAATTTGGCCGGCGTGTTCAGCTCGCGCAAAGGCACCCGCATTCCGATCCGACGAGCCGGGTGAGGTGTTCGGCCGATACGCGGCGCACGCGGCGCAGCTTGCACGCGGCGCAGCTTGGCCGACTACAGCTTTGCGGCCTTCTTGAGCGCTATGAGCGCCATGCCGACCTTCGCGGAGATCTGTGCATAGGCGGTGCCATTCTCGATTGCAGATTCCGCCGCGGAATATTTTCTCGCGTTGATGAGCAGCGCGACTTTGCCGGCCGCGGCGTGAAAGGCGCGATGCGCTTCGATTGCCTGCCTGTATTCGGGCCGCGTGCCTTGCGTCGATTTTCCCTCGCCGTACAGCCATTGCCCCAATTGACAACAATTATCCTTCGCGATCGTGCCCGCATCCATTTGTTCCTGCTTGGCAATCGCTGCGCGAAATTTCACTTTCCATTCGGCGTGCTTTTGCACGGATTCCTCGAGATTCACGTGATGTTGCTCCTGCGGCGGCGAGAACTTTGGCCGATCAAGACGGCGTATCGGCGGCGCAGCACGGTATCTTGAGCCGCATGCACTGCGGTCCAAATCGCCCGCGCGCGAAGACTGCGATGCCGGCCCGAAGCCGATCGCCTCAGCCGTCGCAACCGTGGAGCAGCTCCGAATCGTAGGAGCGCAGGTGACTCGACAGCCAGTCACGCAGGTATCGAATGCCGAGCCCGAGACTCTGCTCATCGGTCTGAGCGGCGAGTGTGCGAACGGTGTCGATCGCGTATTCGTGGTCGGCCCGATGCGCGGCGGAACCGGGAGACGGGTGCGCGAGCATGTGCGCATCCTCGGCCGCGAAGTGCTGCTCGAGCAGACGCATCATCTGCGCGAGGCGGCGCCCGAGCGAATCGCGGTCCTCGCCGGCCTGCAGCGCCTCCCAGAGGCTGTTCATCCGCGCGATGAGCTGCTCGTGCTCCGCGTCGATCCCGTGGTCGCCGACGAGGTACTGCGGCGACCAGGACAGGCGGCCGCGAGCGGCATCTTCCGTGCCCTGCGGCCGCGCGAACACGCAACGGCTTCCGCCGAGATGTTTGGCGTCGTACATCGCGGCATCCGCCCGCGCGAGCAGCTGGTCCGCATCGGCGCCGTCGTCGGGAAAGATCGCGATACCGATGCTGACGCCGAGCTGCAGTCCCTGCAACGCGAGCGGCGCGGCTACCGCCTGCAAGATTCGCGCGGCGACGAGCATCGCCTCGTCCCGCCGGTCGCCGCCACCCAGCAACACGACAAACTCGTCGCCTCCGAGCCGCGCAACCGTATCGACCTCGCGAGTCGCGGCCCTCAGCCTGCGGGCGGTCTCGCGCAGCACAAGGTCGCCGGCTGCATGGCCGTGGACATCGTTGATGGGCTTGAATCGATCGAGATCGATGAGCAGGAGCGCGAAAGTGCCGCGGCTGCGCCTGGCGGCTGCAATGGACTGCTCGAGTCGATCGCGCAGCAGCGACCGATTGGGAAGGCCCGTGAGCGCGTCCTCGAACGCGAGCTGCTGCAATCGAGTGAGACTTCGCATCTTCGAAGTGACGTCGGCGGCAACCACCACGGTGCGCGGGCCCGCGGCGGTCTCGATCGCCGCCGCGTCGAATGTCGCGTAAGCCTCGGTGCCGTCGGCGCGGCGCAGCGGGTAGATGTCGCTGTGTCGGTCGCCGGCGATCGCGAGCCTGGTCAGAAATCGCTCGGCGTCCGCGTCGCCGAGAATGTCCTGCAAGCTCGATCGACGCGTTGCGGCGGTCGGATCGCGGCCGATCAGCGCGAGAAACGCCGCCGACGCATAGGTGATCCGCGCACCGTCGAGTATCAGGAAGGCCGCGAGCTGGCTTTTGCCGAGCACATCGAGCGCATACTCGGCGGAGGAACCCTGCAGCCGCGCAACGGACTGCGCCGCAGCACCGGCAGCTGCGCGAGTGCGGGGTCTCGAATCTTGGTCGCGGTTCGTCGGCACGGTGTGCTCACTCACCCAACATTGTTAAATTGTAACCCCATCTCGGCAGACCCCGCCGGCAAGACCGTGAACCAGCTCACGTTCATGGCAGATGGCCTCGCCGCGGCGCGAACGATTCGCGTTCAACAGCGATCGATACCGGCGGTATCTCGCGCTAGGGTTGCCGATGCAACGCGGGCGTGTCTTGCGTCGCGAGGTTTGCAGGTGAGGCAGTTGCGCCGGCATCGGCGCCGGCGCCGGCATTGCTCGCGGGCGCAAGGCCCTGCTGCCTCGCGGCGGAACGCGCGAGGTCCTCGGGAGAAGCGGCCAATTGTTCCGCGACCAGCGTCGTCGGATTGATGACGCCCGGATCGTCGCGAAGCTTCACGAAAAAAGCGCCTTCGGCGGGGTGAGGAACCGGCAGCGCGGATCCGAGGAACCCCTCGGGAACTTGCACCGGATGCGTAAACTGCGCATCGCTCGATACCGAATCGATGAGGAACAAATTGCTTCCGGAGAGCTTGCAGGCGAGTTCCGCGGTGGCCGGGCACTTGATGTCGTCGAGCACGGGCAGGCGCACCAGGGTTGCAAGCGGCTGCCAGTCGCCGGATACGCCTTTCGCGTTCACCCGATACTGCAGAGGTCCGAAAGCGGAAGTGCCGAATGCCTTCGCCGGATTGAACGTCGCGACTGCGACGTGCGAATTGGCGAGCGTCATGCCGCCATTGCCGAGGCTCAAGGTGGTCGAAGACGACTCGTCGGCGGTGGCCACCTCGATGCTCTCGTCTCGCGAAAACGATGCCGGCGACTGAGTGCGCAGCGAAAACAGCAAGGTGGCGTCCTGTGGCAGCTCGCCGGGATCAGCAAGCCGAATGTTGCTGCTCTCGATCGATGGGGAGGACTGCACGCTCTTGCTGATCAGCAGGACGCGCGGGCGCGGCGCCTCGATCGTGGCCGTCACTGGGAACACGCGACCGTCCTTGAGCCGGATCTTCGCGGCGGCCGCCCGCTCCGGCTTCAGCGCCGCCGCTGCTTGCAGATCATCCACGACCATCGGCAACTCGTCGGCGCCGGCGCGCGTCGACAATGCGCCGGGAGTGAACGTCACGGCGCCGATGACGAGGCTCGCAACCTCGTCGAGGCGGCTGCCCTTGAGAATTCCCTGGGCATCGCCGGCATGAATGTCGAACCCGTCGAACCGGCCGGCCTCCGAGAATGCTTTGACTTGTATCGGCTGCGGATCCTTGACGCCGTACTGCGTGACGATCAGCGTCATCGCACCGGGCTGGGCGTCCTGCAGCGGCAGTTTGACCTCGACCTCATTGGGCTTGACGGCCTTCCACTCGGCGCGTAGTTCCTTGCCCGCCGGGTCCTTGATCATGATGCCGTCGATGCAGCTGACGCTGTCGGCGCGAAAGTGCACCGTGTCCTGGCGGCCGACGATCAAGGATTCCTCGTCCCCGGCAGCGACGTCCAGGGCGACCGCATGCGCATTCATCAAGCGAAAGCTCGGACCGTCATAGGAATCGAAACCCCAACGGCCACGCAACGACGCCTGCACGGTGTCGCCGAGGTCATGGGCTGCGAGGCCCGAGGTGTCGACGACATAGCCGCCTTGGAGCGCGTCGGCCGTGGCCGGCAATTCGATGCTCTTGCCGTCGGCGCCGATCATGCTGAGCACGACGTCGTGCGCATAATCGGTCGAAAAAACCAGCGGTGCGCCCTCGACCGGCAACACCAGCGTCGTGCGTCTCGCGCAGTAGATCTCCTTGGGATCGACCGCGTGCAGCGGCGGCAGTTGCGGCTGTTCGACCGCGGGCAAGGCCGCGACCAGCACCGATTTGGGATTGTGAAACGACGGCGCGGTGTTGAGCGTCAGCGCGAGCCGATCGCCATGCTGGGAGGCGAGTGCCGGAATGTATTGATATTGGGCGATGTGAAACGAATCGAGGAGGCGCGCGATGTCGAGCACCGAGGCGATGTAAGGGCTGTAGTATCCATAGCTCAGCTGCGGCGTGTAGCTCGCCTCCATCGCAAGGTCCGCGCCGGGTCCGGAAGTCAGCGCCTCGACGATCGAGGTGCTGTGTCCGTCGTTGAGAATCAGCGACTCCTGGCCCTGCATGAGGCAGGGCGCCTGCAGCGCGGGAATGCGTTCGAGGCATTTGTCATCGACCTTGATCGCGAGACTGCGTGCGAGCAGCGGTGCCGCGGATTTCAATTTGGCCGGGTCGGTGTCGTTGAGGCCGCGAAGCGTCGACAGGTAGCGCTCCAACCGCGATCGGTCGAGCGCGGCCTGATTCAAGTCTTGCGACGTGCGTACGAACGTGCCGGGCCTGCCGCGTACGGCACCGATCAACGTGCGAAAATCACCGCCCGATTCCGGTGCGAGCAGCACGAGCACCTGCTGCGCGCCTTGCGGTACCGTGACGCTCATGCCGTCGTGCGCGCAGGGACTCGTCCAAGTCTTGCAAGGCGTGAACCAGGCGGCAGGCGGGGGGTTGGTCGAGCCGCTCAGAAATGCGGTTACCAGCAAGTAGTGACTCGACTGAGTCGGCGGCAAATCCGCTCGGATCCAAATTCGGTCGCCCGCGGTGAGATTCGGAACTTCGGATACGGGTAGCGTAACCGCTCCGCGGATGATCTTGACCTCGAGTACGGGGCCCGCGAGGTCGAATGGTGCGGGGGCTGCGTGCGCTGCCGCAGTCAGCAAAAAGGCCGATAACACCAGGCTGGAGCGTGAATTCATGCGAATATTGCCAATCTCTACGGTCGACGCGACCCGGCCTTAGAGTAATCCCCGCAGGCGAGAGTTCAAGCGATCGTTGAGCCTGCGGAGGGCGTCGGGGCGATCAGGCCGATCCCGCCGATCCGGCCGATTCCAGCCAAAACTCGTCGGTGTGGTCGAATCTCGCATGCACGGGCGCCGAGTGCGTGCGAACCGTGATCGTGACGCGGCAGCCGCGACCGGGTGCCGAGTCGATCTGGAAGTCCCCACCCACCGCGCGCACGCGATCCGCGATACTCCAGAGGCCGAACCGGTGCCCGCCGGCCGCGGGCCCGTCGCGGGGCACCGCGAAACCAACGCCCTCATCGGCGACCACGAGACTGAGTTGGTCCTGCAGTTGCGAGACAGTGACGGTGACCGAGGAGGTGCGGGCATGCTTGACGACGTTTTGAATGAGTTCGCGCACGATCTTGAATATGAACACACGCCATTCGATGTCGAGGCCGTCGTCGGCGAGCTGCACCGTCAGCTGCGTTCTCAAGGCATGTTCCGCGGCGACGCGCGCGGCCTGCCATTCGAGCGCAACGCGCAATCCAAGGTCATACAGTCCGGGCGGACTCAAGTCCGCGATCACCTCGCGCGCGCTCGCTTCGATCTGCGCGAGGATTTCCTCGGACTCGGTGAGCAGCGCGTCATTGCCGCGGGGATCCGAATTGCGTATCGCACCGAGATTGAGCCGCAGCGCGGCCAGCAGCTGTCCGACGCCATCGTGCAAATCGACCGCCGCTTCGCGTCGCCCGCGCTCCTCGGCGAGGCCCAGCTCCCATGCGTATTCTCGCAGGCGCTCGCGCTCCCGCCGCAGGGTCTCGGTCGTGCGCACGAGCTGGGTCACGTCGCGCGCGACTCCCCAAATTCTCTCGAGGCTCCCGTTTCGTACGGTGCCGTTGAATGCGGTAAGGTAGGTTGCGGGGCGCCCGTCCACAATCAATGTGAAGCGCAGGCCATCCATCGAATAGTGCTGCCGCGCGGCCTGCTCCAGATTCTGCAGCAGAATCGTCGACCAGGGCACGTCGGCACGCCACAGCTGCGCCTCCGTCTCGCTGAGCCCGGCATCCCGGCCGAGGCGGCGGTAAGCGAGATTGCACTCCGCGACTTGCGCGTGGCGGCGCAGCCATTCGATCTGACGATCGACGGGCAAGCGCAGCGGCATCGGCGCTTCGAGCTCGATACGCCAGACGGCTTCCGAGCTGAGTTCGACGAATTTCTGATAGCGATCTTCGCTCGCCTCGAGCAGCCCCATCGCGCCCCGAATTTCGAGCAACGCCACGGTCAGCATGAACGTCACGATCACGACCGTTGCCAGAAAGACCTGCAGCGCGCCGACGCGCGCAAAGGCGTCCGTGCCCGCCGCGAACGGGCCGAGCAGATGACCGGAATAATAGGCGGCCACGATGACGACCGCGGCGGTCAGCAGCGCGACCGCGCGCGGCGGCAGGCGAAACGCGGCCAGCACCAGTACCGCGAAGATCGACGACGGTAGATCGAAGATCGTCGGGAGCTCGCCCGGAGGCGTCGAGAATACCCAGACGGTTGCGGCAATGAGTCCGCCGCTGATGACGGATGCCTCCGCCCATGAGTGCAGGCGAACCGAAAGCGACGGCAGCCGATAGCGAATCCACCACAGCAGCACCACCGGCGCCGTGCACAAGCTCCCCAACCAATTTCCGGCCCACCAGATCTGCCAGTCGTGCCAATAGCGCGGATCGGCGAGCGCATGGCTCGATACCGCGGCGCCCAAAAACGCGCCGGCACCGGCGCCGATCGCCGTGGAAGCCATGAATTGCAGCACCTGGCGAATGCGCGGCAGCGCAGGATTCGCGACCCAGCGGCGTTGCAGCGAAGCGCCGACCACCGCATCGAGCGAATTCGCGGCGGCAAACAGCAGCCACCACGGCCCCTGCGGCTGCGCGTAAAACGTGAGATTGACGGTGCTCTCGACGACGAGTTGCGCACCAAGGATCCAGGGCCATGCGCGGCGCGGAGTCAGCCACAGAACCGTAAACAGCAGGCCGCTCGCCGGCCAGACGATCGCGAGCTGGGGAAGCTGTTCGCGCAGTACATGTCCGCCGCCGACGAGCAGTGCGTAGACAATCGCAAAGGCGAACAGCAGCGCGGCGCGGACCGGCAATCGCACCGTGGCGGGATCGAACAATAGACCGCTGCGCGCGACATCCACCGGCGTATTCGCTTGCGCTTGCATCGATGCTCCCGTTTTCATCGAGGGTCTTGGCGCGATCTTACGCCTCAGCATGGTTTCCGGCCGCAGTTCGGGCGCTTGCCGGAAGGTCGCTGCTCGAATGCAACTCGTTGATAATCAGCTATTTGTCGCCGAATCCGGGCGCCGCCGCGCGCGCAGGCGAAATCTCGATGAACTGTGAACAGCCGCTCATTATTTACGGTGCAATCGACAGCTCGAAAGGCCCCGCAGGCATGCCGGAGCGGTCATATAGATTGCACACGGGCGCATCGCCCCAGCAGTAGCGCACGCGCGTCGGGTTCGCGACGTCCGCGACATCGAGCAGCACATCGCGGGCCTCGATGAGCGCATCGACGAAGCGACAGCTTGCCTGTTCCTCGCCGCAGAGTTCGAATCCGATCGGCCGCTTGGCACTGAAGCTCTGCAGTCCTTGATCGACATCGCCGAAACTCACGACGATGCCCGCGGCGCCGCGCCGCGCCGCGTGCGGCTCGGGACCGGACGGCGGGGCGGCCTCGCCGTAGACGAGGTGCCGTGCGGCCCGCGCGAGACGGCGCCCGACTTCTTGCTTGTCGGGCGGATGCAGTTCATGCGGATCGCCGATGTCGATCGTCACGACGAGCGCCGCATGCCGGTCGCCGGCCACGGCGCGGCGCTGTGCCTCGCGCAAGCTCGCCCATTGGGAAGCCGCCGGCACCGAGCGCGGCGAGCCGAAGTTGGGCAGTTCGACGATCAGGAACGGCAGATCGGCGCCGAGCCGCCGGCGCCAGTCCGTCATCAGGCCCGACAGCAGTCCTTGATAAGGACCCGGGTCGCCGGCGTTCGATTCCCCCTGGTACCACAAAACGCCGCGCAACCCATAGGGTTCGAGCGGCGCGATCATCGCGTTGTAGAGGCTCGATAGGCCGCTGATGGATTCCCAGGGCGCGCGCGGCGGGTAGCCCATGGTCTCGGGCACGAATTGGTAGCGCCATTGCCCGCCGAGCGGGACGCGACTGCCGTCCGCGAATTGCAATGCCATGGAATCGGGCGGTCCGTACATGCCGCCGGCGTCCCAGGTGCTGAGCACGTTGACGACGATCGAATTGTCGCCGGCATGCAGTACGCCGGCCGGCAGCGCGTAGGTGCGTTCGGTGCCCCAGCCGAACGAGTTGCCGATCGCGCGATCGTTGACCCAGGTTTCATCGACCTCGTCGATCGCGCCGAGCGACAGCTTCGCCGCTTGTGCGGCTTGCTCGGGACTCAAGTTGACGCTGCGCCGAAACCAGACCATGCCATCATGGCTCGCCAGTTCGGCAACGCCCCAGGTCTTCCAATCGCGCATGGGTTGCGGTACGTCGTGCCAGTCCTGCGCATCCGCGACGGCCGAATTCCAGGGCGCGGATCCCGCCGGCGCGCGCGCGCGCCACCATGATTTCCAGACTTCGGCGAGACGCTGATTGCCCTCCGCCGGATCACGCGCGTACACCCGCAGCAGCTCGAGGCGTTCGTCGAATCCGCCGAGCGCGTGCAGCCCGTCTGCGCTCACCCAGGGTTCGATGCTCGAGCCGCCGAACGAGGAGTGCACGAGACCCATCGGTACCGAGACCGACTTCCGGAGCTCGCGCGCGAAGTAGTAGCAGGCGGCCGAGAATTCCGCGATCGAATCCGGACCCGCGACGCGCCAGGCGACCGGCGCCGCGAATTCCGCGAGCGGCTCGGGAGCGCTCGCGTGCGCGACGGTCAGGACGCGGATCGAATCATCGGCCGAGCCGCTGATTTCGCGTGCCGCATCGAGAGTCCGCGCGACCGGCAGCTCCATGTTCGACTGGCCCGAGCAGAGCCACACGTCACCGACGAGCACATCGGAGAGCCTCTGGGCGGCGCCCGATTGTGCGCGGGCCTCGAGTGCGAAGGGGCCGCCCGCCGCCATCGCCGGAAGCATCGTGTGCCAGCGGCCGGAGGCGTCGGCGCGTGTGTGAACGGTGCTCGCCTGAATCGATACGGCGACCCGATCGCCCGGCTGGGCCCTGCCCCAAATCGGAATCGGACGGTCACGTTGCAGAACCGCATGGTCTTGGAACATCGAATCGAGCAAGGGTGCTTGCGCGGCCGCGCTCGCCGATGCCGCAGCGCCGAGCTGCGCCACGAGCATCGCAAGACCGATCGTCGCCAAGTGGGATCGCCAATCTATGGTCATTCGAGCCTCCAGGGTCGGGGTGTGCGATGGTCCGGGTCAGTGCGGTTCATCGGCGAAAGGCGACGCGGTCCATCCCGGATTTCCGGGCGCGTACGGAAAAGAGAGCGCCTCGTAGAACTCGAGCGAATGTTCGGGCGGTGCCGTACCCGGCGGGAACGGGCGCTGCGAGATGCGCTGGAAATAGGCGAGCATCGCGTCGCGCCACCAGCGCGCTTCCTTTTCCTGAATCGCGAGAAAAGCCGCGACGTCGGCGTAGCGTTCGTCGTCGACGTAGGATCCGAGCCCGGCCCAAATCGCGCGCATCCGCTGCACCGTTTCCCATCCGTGCGTGTAGTGCGCCACGAGCCCATCCCACAGCGTGGAACCCGACGCGAGCCGATAGTCCCAGGGCAGATGATGAAACCACAGCAGAAACTTCTCGGGTGTGCGGCGCGGATCGTCATAGAGGGCCGCGAGCGGCGGGGCGTATTGAGAGACGGCGTCGCTGCCGCCGGTCGTGCGGTCGAAGCCGATGCCCTGCGCATCGGCGCGATGATAATAAGGAGGCATCCAATCGGCGCGTGGCCCACCGTTCTGCCAGGCTCCCGGGCCATAGTGATGGCCGCGCGCCATGAGGTGCGCGAGCCCGAGCGGCGTCATGTAATCGACGACCGCCTCGCGCGACTCCATCATCATCGCGACGACCGGACGGGTGAATGCGGCATCGTTCGAAAACGTCATGCGCACCCACTCTTCGGCGATCGCCTGTGACGAGAGGCCCGGATCCCAAGCGAGGCGGCCGAAGGCGAACCAGTTGGCCTGATCGAAGTGCGAGCCGGTCCAGTTACGGTCGGCACCGACGTTCGATACGCCCGCGATGCCGGTCAGAGAGTGGGCATCGAGCGAACCGTCGACGATGCGAGCGACCGTCGAGCCCGCGCCCTTGGCGAAGGTCTCGGCGCTCAGCGTCTCTTCATAGAGCGGTCCGAGAAAGGCGAGATGGGTCGCGAAGCCGAGATACTCCTTGGTGATCTGCAACTCCAGCATCAGCGGCGTCGCGGGCATCGCGCCGAACAGCGGGTGTGCGGGTTCACGCGGCTGGAAATCGAGCGCGCCGTTCTTGACCTGCAGCAGCACGTTGTCCCGGAATTTTCCGTCGAGCGGCACGAACTCGCGATAGGCCTGCTTGACGCGGTCCTCGTTTGCAGCGTTTGCGTACACGAAGGCGCGCCACATGACGATGCCGCCATGCGGCGCGAGCGCCGCGGCAATCAGGTTGGCGCCGTCGGCGTGAGTGCGCCCGTAATCCTGCGGACCGGGCTGTCCTTCGGAATTGGCCTTGACGAGGAAGCCGCCGAAGTCGGGAATGCTGCGATAGATCGCATCGGCCGTTCCCCGCCACCAGGCGCGCACCGCGGCATCGAGGGGGTCGGCAGTCGGCAGGCCGCCGACGTCGATGGGCGCCGCGAACCGCGCCGCGAGATAGAGTTTTATGCCGTAGCGTCTAAACACGCCCGCGAGCGCCGCCAGCTTCTCGACGTAGGCGGGTGTCAGCACGAGCGGATCGGCGTTGACGTTGTTGACGACCACGCCGTTGATGCCGATCGACGCGCAGGCGCGCGCGTACTCCAGGTACCGCGGCGCGAGGTAGCCGGGCAGCTTGTGCCAGTCCCAGATCGATGCGCCGGCATACCCGCGCTCGACGGTACCATCGAGATTGTCCCAATGGTCGAGCACACGATGCTGGATGCGCGGCCGCGCGCGCACCGACAGCGCATCGACCGGGCGCAAGGTTTGCATCAGGCGCAACAGATGAAACACGCCGTAGAGCACGCCCGATTCTCCGTTCGACGCGATCACGGTTGCGCGATGGCCGTCGAGCTCGGCGCTCTGCAGCAGATAGCCTTCGGGCCCCAAGCCGTCGAGATCGAGATGCAGACGCGCGATCGTCGCCGAGGAGAGCGGCGTCCCGAAAACAATCGCGCCGTCGCGAGTGACCCTGTCGGCGATCTCCGGCGCCGCGCCGAGAATTCCCGTGAGCGCGCGCAGCAGTTCGGCTCGCGCCGCCTCAGCCGCGTCCCGCGGCGGCACGAGCTCGCGCGCCGATGCTCGCAAGCGCGCGATCGCGGCGTCGTCGAGCGGGCGGTAGCGCAGCCATAGCTCGTGGCCGTCCTCGGCGTGCGCAGCCGGTGAAAATCCCGATACACAGGCGAGCAACGCCAACGCCGCCGCCGCGATGCGCCGCGGCGTCGCAAGCCGCTGCGGCCGGATGTGGCGCGCTTGCGCGCGAATCGGAGCGTTGCCGATCCGCATCAACGACTCCCCGGCCGAACGGCCGACCGCCTGTTTGTGATAGCGCTATCATACATCGCTCGTGGCCGTTTCGCGCAAATCTGCTTTGCGTGCAACGTTGGTAGCGCTATCATGCGCTCACTATAATTTTCCTCGGGAGAACCTCCAATGCCGAGCCGCTCATCCGGCGCCGCGTGATGCGGCGGCGCGAGTCCACCGCGAGCCTCATCGTGCTCGCACGAGGCGCCGATCGCTGCGAATTGCTGCCCGATGTCGGCGCAAGCCTCGGCGCTTGGACGGTGGACGGGCAGGCGATGCTGCGCACCGCGAGCGCCGCGAGCATCGCGGCGTGCGATCCGTATGGAATGGCGAGCTTCCCGCTCGTGCCGTATTCGAACCGCATCGGCAACGCGCAGTTCGAGTTCGGCGGCGAGCGGTTTGCACTGGCACGCAATTTCCCGCCGGAACCGCATGCGATTCACGGTGTCGGTTTCGAGCGCCCATGGCTCTGCACCGAGCGGGCGGCCGACTCGGCGCTGCTCACCCTGATTCACGAGCCGGACGCGGCTTGGCCGTGGGCGTTCGAGGCGCGGCAGCGAATCACGATCGGGGAGCGGCTGCTGACGCTCGAGCTGAGTGCCGTCAACCGGGAGCCGCGTGCCGTGCCGCTCGCATTCGGACATCATCCCTATTTTCCGCAGCATGGCGCGCACTTGAGTTTTGACGCACGTGCCGTCTGGCTCACGGGAGCCGACGGATTGCCGACCGAGCCGGTCACTCCGAGCGGAAAATTCGATTTCTCCCAGTCCACGCCCGTGGGGCTCGTCGAACTCGACCACTGTTTCACCGGGTGGAGCGGATCGGCCTACATCGTCTGGCCCGACAAGCCTTGGGCGTTGCAAATCAGCGGATCACGCAGTTTGCCGGGCGCCGTCGTCAACATACGCGCGGGAGCCGACGGCTTTTGCTTCGAGCCCGTTCCGCACGTCAACAACGCGCTGAACCTTGCCGGCTGGGAACCCGCGATGCCGATCGTCGCCCCGGGCGAGGCGTTCAAGGCGAGCATCCGGTTGCGGGCGGTCGCGCGCTGAGAGCGTGCGGGTGTTTAAGCGTGCGGCGGCGCGTCCGAGTCGCGGCGCACCAGCGTGAAATCCAGCAGCACGTGTTTGCACTCTTCGTCCCTGCCGGCGCGGTGGGCCCGGATCTTCTGCACCAGCAATTGCATCGCGGCGCGCGACATGTCGGCGATCGGCTGATGAATCGTCGTGAGCTCCGGCCAAATCGATCGCGAGAATTCGGTGTCGTCGAAGCCGCAGACGGTGAGGTCCTTCGGCACGTCGAGGTGCATGCGATGCGCGACCGTGACGGTTGCGGCGCCCATGTCGTCGTTGCTCGCGAAGATCGCGGTCGGCGGCGTCGCGAGTGAGAGCAACTGCTCCGCCGCTTTGAGGCCCGAGCGGTACGTAAAGAGCCCTTGTGCGATCAGCGACTTGTCGATCGCGATGCCGGCCTCCACCAGCGCGGCCTTGTAGCCTGCGAAGCGTTGCGCGCTCGCCGTCTGATTGGGGTTGCCGATGATGAAACCGATGCGCTTGTGGCCCAAGGACAAGATGTGGCGCGTCATCGCGGCCGCGGCGGCATGATCGTCGATGCGCACCGCCAGCAAGCCGGGGCGGGGACTCGCGCTCGCAACCGCGACCGCGAGCGCGCCGGCCGAACTCAAAGCCGCATAAATGCGCTTCGAGTCGCACAGCGGCGGCGGCAGAATCAGCCCGTCGATCCCGGTCGCAAGCAGGTCCCGGACGACCTCGTCCTCATGGCGCTCGGCGTCGGATTTCTCGACGACCAGTTGCACGTGGCTGAGGCGCGCCTGCTCCAAGCTGCCGACCAGGAATTCGCTCAAATAAGCGGCGCTCGGGTTGCTGTAGAGCAGGCCGATGCGCACCTGTTCGGCGCCGGCGAGCGTGCGGGCCGCGAGGTTCGGCGAGTACTTGAGCTTGGCGATCGCCGCCTGTACGGCCTCGCGCGTCTCCTGACGCACGTTGCTCTCGCCGTTGATCACGCGTGAGACCGTCATCGGCGCGAAGCCCGCATAGGCGGCGACATCTGCGATCGTCGGGGCGCCCATGCGATGCGGTTTGGGTTTGCGGCTGCGGCTCGCCGATCGTTTGTTAGCTGTTTTACTGGTCATCTCACGCGCCAGATTACACTACAAGGCCTGCCCACATTTGGCGCTCGGGATGGTAATAAAAGCAAATAGAATTGACAAAGGCGGACGGAATCGGTCATGGTAGCGCTATCAAAATTGCGCCGGGCAAGGCCGGCCAAGAGAATTTCACGATGAACAGCACAGCGATCACGCGGCTCGGGGGAGTCGTGCTCGGAGTCGTGCTCGGCCAGCACGCGTCGTGGGCCGCGCAGCCCGCAAAGCCCCTCTATCGAGATGCCGGCGCGCCGATCGAGGCGCGCATCGAGGACTTGCTCGGGCGCATGACGCTCGAGGAAAAGGTCGCGCAAATGACAAGCGTCTGGGACGCCAAGTCCGAAGTTGTTCGATGCGAAGCTCGAGCTCGACCCCGCGAAGCTCGCCAAGAAATATCCGTTGGGACTGGGCCAATTCGCACGGCCGTCGGACGCGACCGGCCCGACCTCGCCGCGCGTGCTGCCGGGCCGCGACGTGCAGGGCACGATTCGCCTCGTCAACGGCCTGCAGCGCTACGCCCTGACGCGCACCCGCCTCGGGATTCCGATCCTGTTCCACGAGGAGGGTCTGCACGGCTACGCGGCGCGCGGCGCCACGAGCTTTCCGCAAGCGATCGCGCTCGCCTCGAGCTGGGACCCTGCTCTGCTGCGCGCGGTCAACGCGGTGACCGCGCGCGAGATACGCGCGCGCGGCGTGAGTCTGGCGCTGACCCCGGTCGTCGATGTCGCTCGCGATCCGCGCTGGGGCCGCATCGAGGAGACGTTCGGCGAGGATCCCTACCTGGTCGGCGAGATGGGTGTCGCGGCGGTCGAAGGATTGCAGGGCGCGGGCAAGGCGACCGTGCTCGCGCCCGGCAAGGTGTTCGCGACGCTCAAGCATCTGACCGGCCATGGCCAGCCGGAGAGCGGCACCAACGTGGGCCCTGCGCCGTATCGCGGAACGCACCTTGCGCGAGTTCTTCTTCCCGCCGTTCGAGCAGGTCATACGCCGGACCGGCATCAGCGCGGTCATGCCGTCCTACAACGAGATCGACGGCGTGCCGAGCCACGCGAATGTCTGGCTGCTGGACCGGGTGCTGCGCGGCGAGTGGGGATTCAAGGGTGTGATCGTCAGCGACTATTACGCGATCGAGGATTTGCAAAAACTGCACCACATCGCGGCAAGCACCGAGGACGCCGCGCTGCGCGCCCTTGCGGCGGGCGTCGATTGCGATCTGCCGAGCGGCGGCGCGTACGCCGCGCTCGCGCAGCTGGTGCGCGACGGGCGCGTATCCGAGGAGCGCATCGATGCGTCGGTCCGCAGGATTCTCGCGCTGAAATTGCGGGCCGGACTGTTCGAAAATCCCTACGCCGATCCCGCGGCCGCCGCCGCGCTCACGAACAACGCGGATGCGCGTGCCATGGCGCTCAAAGCGGCGCAGCGCACGATCGTGCTTCTCAAGAACGACGGCGCGCTGCCCTTGAGCCTGCCGCAAGCGGGCGCGGCCAAGCCGGTGATCGCGGTCATCGGCCCGAATGCCGCGGTTGCGCGGCTCGGCGGCTACTATGGCCAGCCGCCGGTCACGGTATCGATACTCGAGGGCATTCGCGCCAAGGCCGGCACGCGCGCGAACGTGGTCTTCGCGCAGGGAGTGAAGATCACGGTCAACGACGATTGGTGGGCCGACAAGGTCGAACTCGCCGATCCGGCGGAGAATCGCCGGCTCATCGCGGAAGCGGTGTCCGTCGCCCGCACCGCCGATTCTGTCGTGCTGGCGATCGGCGATACCGAGCAGACCAGCCGCGAAGGCTGGGCTGCGACTCATTTGGGAGATCGCGACAGCCTGGATCTCGTGGGTGAACAGCAGGCGCTATTCGATGCGCTGCGCGCGCTCGGCAAACCGCTGATCGTGGTGCTCATCAACGGCAGGCCGGCCTCGACCGTCGAGATCGCCGCGAAGGCCGACGCGCTGCTCGAGGGCTGGTATCTCGGGGAGCAGGGCGGCAACGCGCTTGCAGATGTGTTGTTCGGCGACGTGAATCCCGGCGGCAAACTGCCCGTGACGATCCCGCGCAGCGTCGGCCAGCTGCCGATGTTCTACAACGCCAAGCCTTCGGCGCGCCGCGGCTACCTGTTCGACACGACCGCGCCGCTGTTCCCGTTCGGCTATGGCCTGAGCTATACGAGCTTCGAGATCGGCGCGCCGAGCCTCTCCGATGCGCGCATCGGCGCAGACGGTACGGTCACGGTCAGCGTGCCGGTGAGGAACACCGGTGCGCGCGCCGGCGACGAAACGGTGCAGCTCTACGTGCACCAGCGCGTGAGCTCCGTGACCCGGCCGATCAAGGAGCTCAAGGCGTTCGAGCGCATCTCGCTCGCGCCCGGTGAATCCAAGACCGTCAGGTTCGTGCTCGGTCCGGAGGCGTTCCGCATGTGGAATGCGTCGATGCAGCGCGTCGTCGAGCCCGGCGAATTCGAGATCATGGTCGGCCCGAACTCCGTCGACCTGAAGGCCGCGCTGCTGACGATCGGCTGATGCACGGCCCCGCCGACGCCGCCGCGCCTCAGCGCGAGGTGTAGCGGCTCACGAGATTCTCGAGGTACTCCTGCCGGCCGGAGCGCGGCTTCGGCGCGACGTTGTCGGCGACCGCGGCGTCCGCGATGGCCGCAAGTGTGCATGCGCCCTTCGAGCATCGCGCGCGCGGGTTCGGCACGCCAGCCGGCGTAGCGCTGCATCGACGAAGTCCTTGAGTTCGCGGCCCTCGATCATCGCCGCGGCGCTCAGGAGGCCGCGCGCGAGCATGTCGACGGCGCCGATGTGGCCGTAGAACAGATCCGCCGCATCGATGCTTTGGCGGCGGACCTTGGCGTCGAAATTGTTGCCGCCGCTCGTGAAGCCGCCGCCCAGCAGCACGTAGTAGAGTGCCAGCGTAATCTCCCGAACGTCGTTCGGAAACTGATCCGTGTCCCAGCCGTTTTGCGGGTCGCCGCGGTTCATGTCGATCGAGCCGAAGATGCCGTGGTCGATCGCCGTTGCGATCTCGTGCTCGAAGCTGTGGCCGGAAAGCG
This sequence comes from uncultured Gammaproteobacteria bacterium, assembly GCA_963782845.1. Classification (GTDB taxonomy): domain Bacteria; phylum Pseudomonadota; class Gammaproteobacteria; order Steroidobacterales; family Steroidobacteraceae; genus Bog-1198. The sequence continues at coordinate 243,642 of CAWALM010000021.1, forward strand.
TCGCGTGATTGGATTCGATGTTGACCTTGACCTCCTTCTCGAGGCCGTGTGTCTTCAGAAAGCCGTAAATCGTGTCGACGTCGAAGTCGTATTGATGCTTGGTCGGCTCGTGCGGTTTGGGTTCGATCAGAATGGCGCCCGTGAAGCCGATCTTGTGCTTGTGCTCCACGACCAGCGAGAGGAAGCGGCCGAGCTGGCTCTTCTCCTGCTTGAGACTGGTGTTGAGCAGCGTGTCGTAGCCTTCGCGGCCGCCCCACAGCACGTAGTTTTCGCCGTGCAGCCGGTGGGTCGCTTCGAGACAATGGCGCACCTGGGTCGCCGCGAAGCGGAACACCTCGGGATCCGGATTCGTCGCCGCGCCGCCCATGTAGCGCGGGTGACTGAACAGGTTCGCCGTGCCCCACAGCAGCTTCACGCCGGTTGCGGCCATTTTCGCCTCGATCTTGTCGACCATCGTCGCGAAGTTCGCGACATGCTCGCGGATCGTCTGGGCGTGGGCCATGACGTCGACGTCGTGAAAGCAGAAATAGGGCAGCCCGAGGCGTGTGAAGAACTCGAATGCTTCATTGAGCTTGTGGTCCGCCCGGGCCTGATCGATCGGACCGCCGTGCCAGGGCCGGTTGAACGTGCCCGCGCCGAATACGTCGAAACCGTCCCAGCCGAAGGTGTGCCAGTAGCACACCGCCATGCGCAGCTGCTGCTCCATCGTCTTGCCGAGCACGACGCGATTCTTGTCGTAATAGCGATAGGCCAGCGGATTCGTGGACTGCGGCCCTTCGAAGGCAATCGGTGCGATGTCGCCGAAATATGATCGGTTCAAGGTGCTGTCTCCCGAAATGAATTCTTCAGATGTTGATAGAGGCCGCGAAAGCGCGGCATTTGCATTGCGTAGCGGTCGGCGAGTGCGGCATCGGGTTCCACGACCTGCAAGATCGGCGGCGGAGTGCAGACCTCGTCGACGCTCGCGCGTTCGAGTCCCATGAGAGCCAGTCGCGCGGCGCCGAATGCGGGGCCGATCGCGGCGCTGTCCCGGTAGATCGAGCGGCCGGCGCAGTGCCGCGCTCAGGATCCGGCCCCAATAGGCCGAGCGGGCGCCGCCGCCGATGACCGCGATCGAGTCGATGCGGGCGCCGCTCGCGAGCAGCGCGTCGAAGCCGTCGCGAAACGCGAAGGCGACGCCTTCGAGCACCGCTTGCGCGAGCGCCGCCGCGTCGGTCTCGTGGCTCAAGCCGAACAGCACGCCTTGCGCGTGCGGATCGTTGTGCGGAGTTCGCTCTCCGGATAGATACGGGAGAAACAGTTCGCGGCCCGCCGGCGCATTGCGCGACTCGGCGAGTTCGAACAGTGCGCCCGCGCTCGCGAGCCCGCAGAGCTTCGCGGCCCAGTCGATGCAGCTCGCGGCGCTCAAGATCACCGACATCTGATGCCACTGACGGGGCACGGCGTGACAGAAGGTGTGCACGCCGCCCGCGGGGTTCGGCCGGTAGCCGTCGTTCGCGAGGAACAATACGCCGGAGGTGCCGAGCGACAAGAAGGCATCGCCGGGCCGCACCACGCCCGACGCCGACCGCGCCCGCCGCATTGTCGCCGCCGCCGGCGACCACCGGCACCCGCCGCATGCCCCAGGCGTCGGCGACTTCCGCGCGCAGCTCGCCGGTGATCTCGTTGCCTTCGAACAAGGCCGGCATCTGCGCCTCATCGAGGCCCGTGGCCGCCAGCATCGCTGCGGACCAGCGCCGCTCGGCAACGTCCATCCACAGCGTTCCGGCGCTGTCCGACATATCCGATGCGGCCGCGCCCGTCATGAGCAGGCGCAGATAATCCTTCGGCAGCAGGACCTTCGCGGTCGCCGCGAAGATCTCGGGTTCGTGCTCGCGCACCCATAGAAGCTTGGGCGCCGTGAATCCCGGCATCGCGCGGTTGCCCGTGATTTGCGTCATTTCGGGCAGAGCCGCTTCGAGCTCTGCACATTGCTCGGCGCTGCGGCCGTCGTTCCACAGGATCGCGGGTCGCAGCACGCTGCCGCGCCCATCGAGCAGAGTCGCGCCGTGCATCTGCCCCGACAGGCCGATCGCGCGTACCGCCTGGCGCAGCGGCGCTCGAAATTCGCGGACCGCGCTGCCGGCGGCGCTCCACCAGTCGGCCGGATCCTGCTCCGACCACAGCGCCTGCGGCCGCGAGACCGTGAGCGGGGCGCTGCTCTGGTCGATCACCGCGCCGGTCTCGTCGATGACCACCGCTTTGACGGCCGAGGTGCCTACATCAATTCCCATGTACATGTGCTAGCGTCCTCGGAACGAGCCGCGACGCGGGGTCGATCCGATGCGGCGGTTCGGAGGCAACGATAAAGGTAACGCTACCATTTTTTCTGCCGGCGAGTCATCTGTCAAATTTCCGAAGGTCTGCGCACGTGTGGAAAATACCCCGGTGATTAGTATACGGTAGCGCTATCATTTCGTCTTGATTTTGAATGGCCGCATCCCGAAAAGCTCCCGACGAGGACTTAAGGGGCGCGGTTCAATGCGACAGGGGAGAAAATCGATTGAGCGCTCATCGCGATGCAAACATCAACTTGCCGCTGGTTTCGGCGATCGTCGCGGTCGCGACGATCGGCGGCTTCATGTTCGGCTATGACAGCGGCGTCATCAACGGAACGCAGGACGGGCTCAAGAACACGTTTCACTTGAGCGAGGCCTGGCTCGGCGTCACGGTCAGCGCGCTGCTGCCCGGCTGCGCGGTCGGCGCGTTTCTCGCGGGGCGCCTCGCGGACGTGTGGGGCCGCCGCCGGGTCATGGTGGCCGCCGCGGCGCTGTTCATTCTCAGCGCCATCGCATCGGGTGCCGCGGCGTCGGCACTCATGATGATCATTGCGCGCTTCGCGGCCGGGGTCGGCGTGGGCGCCGCGAGCGTCTTGTCACCCGCCTACATCAGCGAGGTGACGCCCGCGAGCATGCGCGGGCGCCTCTCGAGCCTGCAGCAGATCATGATCATCGCGGGGCTCACCGGCGCATTTCTCGCGAACTACTTTTTGGCTCACAGCGCCGGTCGTTCGACCGAGGCGTTTTGGCTTGGTTTTCCCGCCTGGCGCTGGATGTTTTGGATGCAGGTCGTTCCGGCCAGCATATTCCTGCTGACCCTGCTGCTGATTCCCGAGAGCCCGCGCTACCTCGTTGCGCGCGGCCGCAACGACGAAGCGATCGAGGTGCTGACGCGCTTGTTCGGCGCGTCGGCCGCGGCCGCCAAGACGATCGAGATCCGCGGCTCGCTCGCGGCCGACCATACGCCGCGCTTGAGCGATCTGATCGACCGCTCGACCGGGCGGCTGCGCGGCATCGTCTGGGTGGGCATCGGTCTTGCGACCTTTCAACAATTGGTCGGCATCAACGTGGTCTTCTATTACGGCGCGGTTCTCTGGCAGGCGGTCGGCTTCAGCGAGGCGGATTCGCTCAAGATCAACATCCTGAGCGGCACGCTGTCGATCGGCGCCTGCCTGCTCGCGATCTTCTTGATCGATCGCATCGGACGCAAGCCGCTGCTGCTGATCGGGTCGATCGGCATGGCGGTGACGCTCAGCGTGCTCACGATCGCGTTCGCCACCGGCGAGTTGACCGACAACACGCTGCATCTCGCGCCCAACGTCGGGCTGCTCGCGCTGATCAGCGCGAATCTTTATGTCGTGTTCTTCAACTTGAGTTGGGGTCCGGTCATGTGGGTCATGCTCGGCGAGATGTTCCCGAACCAAATTCGCGGCTCCGGGCTCGCGGTGAGCGGTGCGGCGCAATGGAGCTCCAATTTTCTGATCAGCGTGAGCTTCCCGGTGCTCGCGAAAACGATCGGTTTGCCGATCACCTACGGCTTTTACGCGGCTTGCGCGTTCATTTCGATCTTTTTCGTCGTAAAAATGGTACACGAGACGCGCGGCACGGAACTCGAGGACATGGTCGGCTAGGACCGCTGCCGTCCCAGGCCGCGGCAGGCCCGAATCGGCCGGAATTCATCAGTTTGGTAGCGCCACCATAAAAGTGTTGCAAAAGCCGAAAATCCTTATAAGATGGTAGCGCAACCATAAAAATGGTGGCGGTTTTTGATGCCGTTACCACAAAAACAGATGGAGCTTGGGGAGAGAAAATGTCGAACCTTGGACGCGAATTTCGCGGTGCGATCGATGGTGCTTCTGGCGCCCGTCGCCCGGCGTTCGGCTCACCCTCATGCCTAGATGGATTCTGTCCGACGGGCGCCAATCCGTGGCCCCGTAGCCGCCGCTCATTACTCTCACGAAACGAACGTCAAACGGAATGGGGAACACAATGAAAATTGCTGAATCGAACCATGATCTGCGCCGGGTCATCAATGCGATTTGTTGGGGGGGCGCATCGACGATCTCCTTGACTGCGGTATCGCTACCGAGCAATGCCGCCGACGCACCCGCGGCCGGTTCGGATGAACTCACGGAAATCACCGTAACGGGTATCCGGGCCTCGCTGCAGAAGAGCTTGGATATCAAGAAGAACTCGGACGGCATCGTCGACGCGATCTCTGCCGAGGACATCGGCAAATTCCCCGATGCGAACCTCGCCGACGCCATGGAGAGAATTCCCGGCGTGACGGTGAGCCGTTCATCGGTGCTCCTGGGCGGTGTAGGCGGGGCTTCGACCGGCGACGGCACACAAATCACCGTGCGTGGTTTCGGTCCGCAGTTCAACGAAACCTTGTTCGACGGCCGCCAGGTGCCGACCGCGCTCGGCAACCGCGGCTTCGATTTCGGTTCCGTCGGCTCCGACTTCGTCGGTCAAGTGGACGTCTTGAAGACGCCCGACGCGAGCCTGTCGAGCGGCGCGATCGGTGCAACCATCAATATCAAGTACCCGAAGCCCTTCGATCATCCCGGAATGCAATTGGCCGGCTCGCTGTCCGGAAACGAATCGACCGGAGAGAACAGCATCAGGCCGAACATGGGTCTGTTGTTCAGCGACACCTTCGCAGACGATCGCTTCGGCATTTTGGTCGATGCGGCCTATACAGAGAATAAGGTTCGCGGCAATCACGTCAATATTCAAGGCTGGGAAGGATCGCAAATTTCCCCGGCACAGCGCGCGGGCGCAGCGGCCGGCGCCTCGACGACGCCCAGCATCACGGACTGGTTCATCCAGGACTACGGCATCTACCAGGAGCACACCGACGACAAGCGCATCGGTGGCCGCTTCGTGCTGCAGGCGAGACCCGTGGATGGCGTCGAGCTGACGCTCGACGACAACTACTCCCAAGAAAAAATTGTCCAGGATCAGTACGGCTTCAGCGCCTGGTTCAACAACGGCAGCCTCACGAACATAACTCAGGCACCGGACGGCACGGTGACGAATTTCGTGCAACCAGGTACGCCCACGGATTTTCAGGCGCAGATCAATCAGGTGCAGGAAACGACCAACACGATTGGATTCAACGTCAAGTGGGATGCGAGCGAGCACACCTCGTACATGTTCGATGCGTATACCGCGTTGCCAAGCTCAATCCCGACGGCATCGCGGGTTTGGACGCCGACATCGGCTATGGCAACGGTCCCAACGCGACCAATCTCGGCATCGTGGTCCCTGGCGGTAACAACCTGCCCTATCCGACCGGCTATGGCCCGGCCGGTGTGGCCTCGAAGTTCATCAATCCGGCGGATATCGGTTCTCACGTGCTGGTGGAGAGCTATAACCAGAACACCGACACTCTCAACCAGTTCAAGCTGGAAGGCGGCTGGCATGACGACACGTTGAAGTTCAAGTACGGCGTGCAGGTTACGCATGACCATGAGGCATTGCGCGCATTTACCGACCTGCCGTACACCTGGCAGATGTATGCAGGCTACGGGCCGCCGCCGGTCGGCTCCGGTGGCGTCGCGCCGATACCGGCGAACTTGATTTCCAACTCGTTCGGCACCGGCTCGAATTTCATCAATGGTTGGGGTAACGGCGGTCTGCTGCCCCCCGCGATCATCGCGGCCAATGGCTACGCGATCTACAACTACCTGACGGGTTTGAACGGCGCGGGGCAGAACGTCAACGCCTGCAGCAACCTCTCAGGCGCCACTCCCTGCACCGGCAAATACATCATGTACCAGAATCTCGGGGGGTCTCAGGACATCACCGAGGACACGGTGTCGCCGTACCTGAGTATGTCGACAACGGCCATGATTGAAGGCATGCCGTTGAAGATCAACGTCGGGGCGCGCTACGAGGACACGTACGTCAATTCTGCGGGCCTCGCCTCCTTGCCGACCGGTCAGCTCTATATTCTGCCGACCGACCATACCGCGTATGGCTTCAATTCCACGACGGCGAGCCCGATCAGCACCAAGAGCCAGTACCGGTATCTCTTGCCGAACATCGATTTGAGCTTTGGACTGACCGATACCGTGAAGCTACGCTTCGACGGTTCGCGCACCTTGACCCGTGCGCCGCTCAACCTGCTGACGCCGGACCTCAATGTCCCGGCGGGTCAACGTGTGGGAGCGCTCAATGCGACTGGTGGCAATCCGACCTTGCTGCCGTACTTGTCGGACAATGTGGACTTGGGCGTCGAATGGTACTACGCGCAGAACTCGTACGCTTCGGCCGACTTTTTCGTCAAAGAGGTGACCAACTTCATCGTGGGCGGCACGATTTCGCAGGGCATCAACGGCGTTACGCTGCCCAGCGGTCAGCCGGCGATTTTCAGTGTCACCTCGCAGGTCAACGGCCCCTCGGCGGAGGTCCGCGGCCTCGAATTGGCGTGGCAGTACACGATTGGCGACACCGGCTTCGGCTTCCAGTCCAACGCGACGTTTGTGAGTACGAACAAGCCGTATGACCCCAACAATCTCAGCGTGTCAGGATTCGCGGTGACGGGCCTCGCGAATTCCTACAACTTCATTCCGTTTTACGACAAGAACGGTTTCCAGGCGCGCCTCGCAATCAACCATCGGGCCGAGTACCTGCAAGCATTTGGTCAGATCCAGAACAACTCGGGGTACGGCATCGAGCCGACGTTCGTGAATGCCGCGACTTATGTGGATTTTAGTACGAGCTACGAGATCAATCGGCACTTCAGCGTCTACTTCGAGGCACTCAACTTGACAGACCAGGTCTACAGCACGCATGGCCGCTACAGCGAGCAAGTTCTCGATGTCGTCGATACGGGACGGCTGTTCACGCTCGGAATCCACGCGAAGCTTTAGCCCGCCGCTTTGGCCAACAAGGGCCGCCTGACCCCCGGGCGGCCCTTCCTTTTTTGGTCGTGCGATAATCGCGCCAACATGACTCAACGCGTCCAATCCATCGTGATTGTGGGTGGCGGCACTGCCGGCTGGCTGACGGCGGGCATCATCGCTGCCCGCCATCAAGGACGCATGAAGGCCGGTTTCACGGTCACTCTGGTTGAGTCGGCCAATGTTCCCATCATCGGCGTGGGCGAAGGCACTTGGCCGACGCTGCGGTCGAGTCTGCAAAAGATGGGCGTTTCGGAAACCGAGTTCTTTCGTCACTGCAACGCGGCATTCAAGCAGGGCGCCAAGTTCGCGCGCTGGACCACGGGCGCCGATGACGATGCCTATTACCACCCTTTGATGCTGCCGCAGGGATTCACCCAGGTGAATCTCGCGCCGCATTGGCTGGGCGGGAAATCCGGTCGTACGTTCTGTGAAACCGTATGCCCGCAGGGCCAGCTCTGCGACGAGGGTCTCGCACCGAAGATGATCACGACGCCGGAGTACCAGGCAGTCGCCAATTACGCCTACCATCTCGATGCGGCGAAGTTCGCGACCTTTTTGCAGCAGCACTGCACCTCCAAGCTCGGTGTGCGCCATGTGCTTGCCGACGTCACCACGGTCAATCAATCGGAGCAGGGTGATATCCGCAGCGTTGATACGAAGCAGGCCGGCGAAATCACCGGCGATCTGTTCGTCGATTGCACCGGATTCGCGGCACTGCTCCTTGGCAAGACGCTCGGCGTACCTTTCAAGGATTGCAATGACGTGCTGTTTTGCGACACAGCATTGGCGGTTCAGGTCCCTTATGAGAGCCCGGATGATCCGATGGCGTCCCATACGATTTCCACCGCGCAATCGGCGGGTTGGATCTGGGACATCGGCCTGCCGAACCGGCGCGGCACCGGCTATGTGTATTCCTCCCGGCACATCACCGACGATCAGGCCCACGAGACGCTGATACGCTATTTGGGGCCTCAGCACGCGCATCTCGTGCCGCGAAGGATTTCCATCCGCGGCGGCCATCGCGAAATCTTCTGGAAGAACAACTGCGTCGGAGTCGGGCTTGCAGCGGGATTTCTCGAGCCACTGGAGGCTTCCGCCATCGTGTTGATCGAATTATCGGCAAAGTTGATCGCTGAACAAATGCCCGCCAATCGTGATGTGATGGACATCGTGTCTGCTCGCTTCAATGACGTCACGCGCTACCGCTGGGGCCGCATCATCGATTTTCTGAAATTGCACTATGTACTGACGCAGCGCAAAGACAGCCTCTTCTGGAGGGACAACGTCGATCCCGATACCATTCCGGACCGGCTCAAGAATCTATTGCGATTGTGGAGGTATCAATCGCCCTGGTTCTTCGATGAGTTCGACCGTTTGGAGGAAGTGTTCCCCGCCGCAAGTTACCAGTATGTGCTTTACGGCATGGGTTTTCGCACCGAAGTCGAACCCCACGACAATGTCGGCACCGATGCCATCGCCACCAAGCTCATCAATGACAATGTGGCGATGACCCGCCAAATGCGGTCGCAGCTGCCGAAGAATCGTGATCTGCTGAAGAAGATATTCGAGTATGGTTTGCAGCCAATCTGAGGCCTGGTGGCGGTACGCATGAACAATATCGTGCTTCTCGACAGCCGCTCGCATCGCAAACTGCGCGTGCATGCGCAAGCAGCGGCGCTTTACGGCGACAACCAGCGCTTCGTTGCCGTGGTAGTCAACGAATTTCATGCGCTCGCGATGCACTATCCGATCTTGTTCTCCAAGGACGGCGACACCGGTCAATTCTACTGCGGTGCCATGCTGGGATTCGATGCCGGCGAGAACCTGTTCCTGGACGAACATCGCACCTTGAGTGCATACCGGCCGCTCAACTTGCAGCGCGGACCGTTCCTCACATCGGGGTCGGATTTGGCGATCGACCTCGGCCACGCGAGGGTGGCACCGTCGGGGGATCAACCGCTGTTCACCGAGGCGGGCGAGCCCAGTGCCTATCTACAGAGCATCATGGGACTGATGCGCGAATTGAGGCCGGGACTCGAGCGCACACGCATCTTCATCGACACGCTGCTGAGTCTCAAGCTGATCGAGCCCCTCACGATCTCAGCGCGCTTCGACGACGGCGTCAATCGCGAGTTCACCGGGCTATACACGGTCAATCGCGACCAATTGAAGGAACTCGCGGATGCCGCGGTGCTCGACCTGTTCCGCCGCGGCTATCTGCAGTTGATTTATCTGATGCTGGCTTCGCTAGACCATGTGGCAGGGCTTGCAAAAAGAAAGAATCGGTCTTTCCTGCCGGGCGGCGCTCCGCGCGGATCCGGCTTGGCCTGATTGCATGCGATGAGCCAGATGTTGCGCGAACTCGACGGCCGGCTGTTATCCAGCCCCGAACAATTCCTGAGGGAGGTGGTCGAGCCATGCTTACCGGTGGTCTTGCGAGGTTTGGTGAGCAGCTGGCCGGCGGTGCATGCGGCGACGCGGGCGGCGGAGGATTTCCAAGATTATTTGTGCCGATTCGATAACGGCGGCATGACCGAGGCGTTCGTCGGTGATCGCAAGATCGCAGGCAAGTACTATTATGCCGAGGATTTCAAAGGATTCAATTTCGAACGCCGACAAATGCGCTTTGTCGACGCAGTAACTGCCATCGTCGCCACCCACGGTCGCAGCGGTGCCCCGACGATTTATGTCGGCTCGGTACCCGTCAACGACTACCTCCCGGGCTTCACGGTCCAAAACGTCTTGCAGGTGTTGGCTGCCCATGTCGCACCGCGGATTTGGCTGGGGCACGAATCCAATGTCTCCGCGCATTTCGACGCCTACGACAACGTCGCATGCGTGGTAGCCGGAGCCCGGCGCTTTACCCTGTATCCTCCGGAGGCGATCGAAGGGCTGTACGTAGGTCCGCTCGACAACACCATGGCGGGACAACCCGTCAGCCTCGCCGCCTCAGCGCCCCGGGATGACGACAAGTATCCGCTGTTCAGCAAGATCCGTGACGAGGCGCGGAGTGCCGAGCTCAAACCGGGAGACGGAATTTTTATCCCGAAATTGTGGTGGCATCAGATCGAATCCACCGCGTCCTTCAACTGCCTGGTCAATTATTGGTGGGACGCTTTCGCGGGCGGTCCGGACGCGCCGTATACGGGCCTGTTGCTCAGCATGATCGCCATCGCCGAGCGGCCGCCGAGAGAACGCCAGGCATGGAAAGCCTTCTTCGATCACTATGTATTCCGCAGCAATGGCCATCCGCTGGCGCACCTTCCCGCTGAACTGCACGGCATGCTGGGTCCGCTCAAGCCGGACAATTACGCCAGAATCCGCGCGACGGTCATGCGCCTGCTTCGAGGCGGCTAGCCGGGGTGCGCGGCGGCCGAGCAATTATGTTTGATGAAATCCTCCTGCGCCGGCGAATACCAGAAAATTTCGCGCAGCAAAGGGATCCCGCACCACAATCACTGGCTGAGTGTGAATTGATTTCGGAATCCGCAGACGGACGACATGACGAATGAGGGCTTCAATGTGCGGCATTACTATTGACCCCATCGCATATGTGAGACGCATGATCCCCGCATTCGGCGCCGGGCTGCGAGCGGTCGTCGCCTGGTCGATTCTGCACGCTGCGCTCAGCTGCGGTTTCGTTCACCTCGTGTGGGCCGAAGCGCCTGCGGCCTCGCCACCGATGGGTTGGAACAGTTGGGACGCCTATGGCTTCACGATCGATGAGGCGGCGTTCAAGCAGAACGCGGCGGTGCTTGCGCAGCTGAAAGGCTTCGGCTGGCGATATGCCGTCATCGACGAGGGTTGGTACATGAAGAATCCTTTCGGGACGACCCTGGAGGAGCGCGAGTACCAACTGAATCAACACGGCCTCCTGATTCCTGACTCCATTCGATTTGCATCGGCCGTCGATGGCGCCGGGCTGCGACCATTGGCCGAATGGACTCATCGCCAGGGATTGAAGCTGGGAATCCACATCGTGCGAGGGATTCCGAAGGCCGCCGTCCGAGCGAATTCGCGAATCGCCGATTCGCGCTTTCGAGCCTCAGAAGCTGCGGATCTCGCCGAAACCTGCCCTTGGGATGACGGTAACTATGGCGTGCGCGACAACTCGGCCGGCCAAGCCTATTACGACTCGATGTTCAAGCTATATGCCTTGTGGGGGATCGATTTCGTCAAAGTCGATTGCATTGCCACCGCGCCGTACCGGCCCTCGGAAATTCGGCAGATCGCCACCGCAATTCGACACGCCGGTCGGCCCATGGTCCTGAGCCTCTCGCCGGGGCCGACCGACATTTCTCACGCCGAAGAGGTTGGGCGGTTTGCACAGATGTGGCGGATTTTAAACGACGTCTGGGATGGTTGGTCGTTCGAGCACAGCGATCCCAAAGTCGATTTTCCGACCGGCATCGTCGTCGGGTTCGACAAATTAGCCCTTTGGGCTGCGCATGCGCGGCCGGGACACTGGCCGGATGCCGATATGTTGCCGATCGGCATGTTGGCGCCTCATCCCGGGTGGGGCGAGCCGCGAGCATCGAGACTCACGCCTGAAGAGCAACAAACTCAGTTTGTGCTCTGGACGATCGCGCGCTCGCCGCTGATTCTCGGCGCTAACCTGACCCAACTGGACGAGCGCACACGCACCTTGATCACCAATCGCGGGCTCATCGATGTCAATCAAGGGGAATGGACCAGTCATCCGTTGGCGGATCTGCCCGAAGCTTACGGCAACATCCGCGTCTGGATCGCAACGCAATCGCATGCCCACAAGGGCGATCGAATCGTGGCCCTATTCAATCTCGGGTCCGAGCCGACGACGATCCGGCAACCTTGGAAATCGCTCGGATTGCAGAGCCCCAGGACCGCGGTGTTCAACGTGCTGACCGGTGAGCGCATCGCGGCGGACGAGCCCGTCGAAGTTCGGCTCGCGGCGCACGCGAGCGCCGTTTATAGGCTGCATTGATGTTGCGAGCGGCGTGGCGATCTGCGGGGCGGTCTCTACTCCTGAGGCACGCATTCGCATGCACGCTGTTAGGGCTTTGGGCCGGTGACGTCGCCGTCGCGGATCCGCACTTGACGCTGTCCTACGGTCAACCGGCGAGTGATTGGAGCGAAGCGCTGCCGCTCGGCAACGGGCGGTTGGGCGCAATGGTGTTCGGAGGGACCGAAACGGAGCGTTTGCAGATCAACGAGGGCACGCTGTGGGGTGGTAGTCCGAAAAAGGAGCGTATTGCTCCCGGCGCATCGACGCTTGCCGAGGTTCGGCAGCGTGTTTTTGCCGGGGACATCGAAGCTGCGCAAAAAGCCGCTCGAGCACTATTGGGCAATTCTCCGTTGCTGGCGCCATACCAGCCTTTCTGCGATCTGCGCCTGCATTTTGCAAATCACGGACAGGTGCGGGACTACCGGCGCGAGTTGCAGCTCGAGGATGCCGTCTCAACGGTAAGTTACCGAATAGCCGACACCGTATTCCGGCGCGAAATTTTTGTTTCGTACCCCGACCGGGTTCTGGTCGTGCAGCTGACGGCCGATAAACCAGCCAGCCAATCACTCACGATCGGGATCGACTCACCCCAACCGGGCGTGCGAGTCGCCGTCACCGGAACGAACGCTATTCACCTCACTGGGCAAATCCAGCCGCGAACGAACCCAGAATCGTCGTGGATCGGTTCCTGGAATGCCCCGGGACTCAAATTTGGTGCGCATTTGCTGGTGCGTGCGCAAGGTGGAACGATACGCAAGCGCGGAGATCAGATCGAGGTTACCGATGCCGATTCCGTGACCCTCCTGTTCGGCAATGCGACCAGCTTTCGAAGCTACGAGGACATCGGGGCGGATGCCGATCGCGCCGCCTCGCGGCTCGTGTCGCTGGCGGCACGGCGGAGCTACGAGGAACTGAAGCGCAGGCACGTCGCGGACTTCAATGCACTCTTTTCCCGAGTTCGCTTGCAACTTGGCCCGGCGGTCGGGTCGCAATTGAACACCGACGAACGACTGCGCAACTTCTCCACGACGCAAGATCCCGACCTGGTGGCCTTGTACTACCAGTTCGGCCGCTACTTGTTGATCTCGTCCTCTCGACCTGGAGGACAACCGGCCAATCTGCAAGGTCTTTGGAATCAGGAGCTTCAGCCGCCCTGGGGCAGCAAGTGGACGACGAATATCAACCTGCAGATGAACTACTGGCCATCGGATAGCGGCAATCTGTGGGAGACGCAGATCCCGCTATGGAATCTGATCCGCGACCTGCGGGTCACGGGGTCGAGAACCGCGCGTTTGCTCTATCGCAGCGACGGCTGGGTGTTGCACCATAATACGGATCTTTGGCGCTCCACGACTCCTGTCGACGGCGTCTGGGGTTTGTGGCCACTCGGCGCGGTATGGCTCAGCAACCAAATGTGGGACCACTACGAATTCAGTCGAGATCGGCAGTTTTTGCGACGGCAGGCCTATCCGGCGATGAAGGAAGCCGCAGAATTCGTTCTGCATTCGCTCGTGAAGGCGCCCGCGGGCACTGCGTTTGCGGGCAAGCTCGTGACCAACCCCTCGACATCGCCTGAGAACCAATATGTGCTCGACGGCTTTCGCGCGTATTTGACCTATGCGCCGAGCATGGATATCGAGCTGATTACCGAGCTGTTCGAACATTGCCAACGGGCCGGCGAGGAGCTCGGTGTAGATCGGGAATTCCGCGCCGAGCTCGCGCGTTCGAGCGCTCTGTTGCCGCCGCTGCAGATCGGACAACGGGGCCAGCTGCAGGAATGGATCCAGGATTACGCCGAGGTCGAGCCGGATCATCGGCATACCTCGCATCTCTACGCTCTGTACCCCGGCAGCACGATCGATCCGGATACGACGCCTCAACTGGCCGCGGCGGCGAGGAGGAGCTTGGAGCTACGCGGCGATGGGCGTATGGGCGGCTGGCCCAAAGCCTGGCGAGTCGCCTTGTGGGCGCGGCTGCGGGATGGCGAACAGTCATACCTCAATTTGCGCAGTTTGATCTCCGAAAACTCCTGGCCCGACATGCTCAATTTCGGCCCGCCGTTTCAGATCGACGGCAATCTTGGGGGCGCCGCTGGGATCGCGGAAATGCTGTTGCAAAGCAAGCATGGTGAGATCCTTCTGATGCCGGCGGTTCCTGCGCTCTGGAGGAGTGGCAAGCTGGAGGGATTCCGGGTGCGAGGCGCGGCGAGCGTTGGAATCGAATGGTTCGACGGCAAACTGACTCGCGCGACCCTCCGCTCGGATGCCGCTGCGTCATTCCGAATCCGCTACGCGGATCGCAGCGCCGTCGTGCAGCTGCTGCCGGGGCAGACCCTCACATTGGACGAACATCTCAACGAGACGACGAATTGACCGCGTCGGAGGCTGAAGATCCGCGCAATCGTGAGGCAGCGGCTGCGAGGGGGTTAGCCGGGCTCCGCGGCGGCAGCGCAATGTTGCCGGATGAATTCCTCCTGCGCGGGCATCGCCTGTGCGCACTTGCCGACGACATCGCGAATATTGGCCAGATTGTCCGTGACGGCCTGCGGATCGAGGATCGCGACGAGCGGGTCATCGCTTTCCGGCATGATGTTTTGTCCGACCATGACAAAGAGCCAGCTCTGCGCGGGGAACAGCTCGTGGTCCTCGCGCAGGATCCGGCCGTGGCTGCGGAACAGGTCGATCCGCTCCTGCAGGCTCTCGGGCAGCGAGAGGTTGCGGCAATAGCGCCACAGCTCGCTGTCGTCGCGCTCGGTCGCGCTGTAGTGCAAGACCAAGAAATCCCGAACCCGCTCGTATTCGGCGCCGAGGATCTTGTTGTAGCGGTCGATTTCGGCCGATCGAAACTCGCGGTCGGGAAATAGGGTCAAGAGCATCGTGATGCCGCGCTGGATGAAGTGGATGCTCGTCGATTCCAGCGGTTCGAGGAAACCCGAGGACAAGCCGATCGCGACGCAATTCTTGTTCCAGAAGCGCTTGCGCCGGCCGGTCGCGAATTGCAGCTTGAGCGGCTCGGCGAATGCCTTGCCCTCGATGCTCGACGTCAATTCGTCCTGCGCCGCGGTGTCGCTGACGAAGCTGCTGCAGTAGACATAGCCGTTGCCGACGCGGTGCTGCAGCGGGATGCGCCATTGCCATCCGGCCGCCTTGGCGGTGGCCCGTGTGTGCGACGACAAGGGGCCGGTTCGCTCGCAAGGCACCGCGAGCGCGCGATCGCAGGGCAGCCAGTGATTCCAGTGCTCGTAGCCGGTGTGCAACGCGTCCTCGATCAGGAGTCCTCGAAACCCGGAGCAATCAACGTATAGATCCGCTTCGACGCGCTCGCCGCTCTCGAGGGTCAGCGACTCGATGAATCCGTCTTCCGGGCTGCAGCGACACCGATTTGACCCGGCCCTCGGTCCGCACGACGCCGCGCGCCTCGGCAAGGCCGCGCAGGTACCGCGCAAACAGCGAGGCATCGAAATGCAGCGCATACGTGATTCCCGCGACCGGGGAGAATTCGCCGCCTTGACCGGCCGCATGAATTTCCCGCCGTAAGCCGCCATCGCTTGCAGCGAATATTCTTCGAGCCTGCCGGCCTTGCCTGCGCGCAGCGCCTTGAGCCAGTAGGCCGAGAACGCCACGGGTCCCATCTCGATGCCCGTCTGGCCGAACGGATGCATGTAGGAATGGCCGATGCGGGTCCAGTCCCTGAATTCGATGCCGAGTTTGAACGTCGCCTTGGTCTTGCGGACCAGGTCGTTCTCGTCGATCCCGAGCGCGCGCACGTATTCCATGATCGGCGGGATGGTCGCCTCTCCGACCCCAACGGTGCCGATTTGATCGGACTCGATGAGCCGAATGCGGCAGCCCAAATTCTTCAAGAATTTGGCCATGCTCGCGGCCGTCATCCAGCCCGCGGTGCCGCCTCCGATGATCGCGATGCTGCGAATGGTTCGTTGTTCCGTCGATGGCCGCACGCGAATCTCCCCCAATCAGTTCGTGCCAATTGTCGCATTTTCCGGGTATGATAGCGGTACCATTACAAATCTTTCGATCACCGTCCGGAGCGCCAGATGCATCGCCGACGCCTCATCGAGTCGATTTTGGCCATATTGGGCGTGAGCTTGCGTGCCCGGCCCAGCTATGGGCTAGCGCTGCCGGCCTCGCTCGCGTCCGAGCCGCTCGTCGATGATTCGCCGGCCGAGGACTTTCCCAAGGGCTTCCTGTGGGGGGCGGCAACCGCGGCTTATCAAGTCGAGGGCGGCTGGAGTGCGGACGGCAAGGCCGAATCGATCTGGGACCGCTTCACGCATACGCCGGGGCACATCAAGAACGGCGACACCGGCGATATCGCCTGCGACAGTTACCATCGATACAGGGAGGATGTCGCGCTGCTGCGGCGCTTGAACTGCAAGAGCTATCGCTTTTCGATTTCCTGGCCGCGGGTGCTCCCGGCCGTCGGCGGCGCGCCGAACGCGAAAGGGCTGGACTATTACCGTCGGCTCGTCGACGAGCTGCGCAAGAACGATATCCGCCCGCTCGCGACGCTCTATCACTGGGATTTGCCGCAAGCCGTCGAAGAGGCCGGCGGCTGGCCGGCCCGGGATACCGCGGACCGCTTCGTCGATTATGTCGGCGTCGTCGCGCGCGCACTCAAGGACCATGTCGATCACTGGTGCATTCTCAACGAGCCGAAGACATTTACGCAGCTCGGTTACTGGACGGGGCAATTCGCGCCGGGCCGCAGCGATCCGCTCGACTTCCTGCGCGCGACGCACGTCGTCAATCTCGCGCAGGGCAAGGCTTTCGCCGCATTGAAGGCCGAGAGCTCCGCGGCGCAGGTCGGCAGCGCATTCGATCCGGCTCCGATGATTCCGGCGACCGAGGCGGCCGCGGATCGGGCCGCCGCGGACCAGTGGTTCCGGCTCAACAATCTCTGGCATATTTGGCCGGCGCTGACGGGCCAGTATCCGGACGGCGTGTTGCCCGCGGATCGCCTCCACGAGTTGCTGGGTTTTCGCGCGGGCGACGAGGCGCTCGTGCGCGCGCCATTCGATTTCGTGGGCCTGAATTACTATACGCGCTGGACCGTGCGCGCCGCACCGAGCGGATTTCACGGCATTCCCGGGCTCGCGGCCGACGCGCAATGGGGCACGGGGCCGCACGCGAAGTCGGATGCCGGCTGGGACATCTACCCCGAGGGTTTCTATGACATCGTCACGAAGATGTCGAAGCTGCTCGGCGGCCGCATGCCGATCGAAATCACCGAAAGCGGCGCGGCCTACAACGACCTGCCGGATGCGCACGGCCTGGTTCACGATCGCAAGCGCATCGAGTATCTGCGCGGCCATCTGCGCGAGCTCGCGCGCGCGATTCGCGACGGCGTCCCGGTGCGCGCCTATCATGCTTGGAGCCTCTTGGATAATTTCGAATGGGCCGAGGGCTACTCCCAGCACTACGGATTGGTTCGCGTGAACATGGCCGACAAGCAGCAGCGCACGATCAAGGACGCGGGGCGCTGGTATGCGCGCGTCGCGGCGGCGAACCGCGTGGTTTGAAACCGCGTCAGCCGCTGCCGCGCGCCGGGAAGCCCTGCTTGGCGAGGAAATCGAGCCCTTGGATGAGGTTGTCGAGATCGGGTCGCCCGCAGGGAAGCGACTGGACCAGGACCGCGTAGATTTTCTTGTTCGGCCTCACGAGAAAAATCGCCGGCTCGCAAAAAGTCACCGATTGCTCGCCTTCCGGGCGCGTCGTGAGGTAGGTCCCCCAGCGCCGAGCGGCTTCGGTCGTCAATCCGTAGCCGATCGTCAGTTCTTGGAGGTTCCAATCCTGGGATGCCCTCGCGGCATCGTCCCGTCCGTCCATGCTGATCGCGATCGGCATGAATCCCCGCTCGACGAGCGCGGCGCGGCGCGCCGCGAGCTGCGACACGAAGCCCTTGCAGAAGGGACAAAACGCGCCGCGATAAATCGCGATGAGGTCCAACGCCGCGGGCGCCGTGCGGTCCAGGGACCACTGTGCGCCCTGAATGGTTTCGACGATGAGCGCCGGCGCGGCGTCGCCGGGCTGCAGCATCTGCATCATGCGGGCGCGGGCCTCAAGCGGAAGTCGTAGTTGACCGTGTAGAACGGCGTGTCCATGCGCTCGCCGTTCGGGGCCGACTCCCGGCGGGTGCCGGTCGAATTGCGCCACCAGCGACTCCTTCATGCCGAACACCGCGTCGGAGTCCAGATATTGGCTGCCCGGCAACGAACAGGTGCGTGGTCACCGGCAGATGTCCGGGCGCCGAGACGATCATGTGGATGTGGCCGGGGCGATACGGATGGCGCCCCATCTTGCGCAGCATGCGTCCGACCGGCCCGTCGGTCGGAACCGGATAGAACGTCGGCCTGATCGACCGAAACCAGTAGCGCCCCTCGGCGTCGGTTCGGATCCTCCCGCGCGCCTTCATGCCGGTCTCCTCGGGCATCTGCATGTCGTAGTTGCCTTCGCCGTCGCCCGACCAGATGTCGAGCAGCGCATTCTCGAGCGGCCGGCCATCCGCGCTGAGCACGCGTCCGGAATAGAACGTCGGCTCGCCCTTGACGCCTTCGGCAAGATTGCTGCCGCGCGGCAGATCGGGGGCGCCCTCCCAATAGAAGGGACCCAGAACCGTCGATTCGACGCTGCCCTGGTCCGCGGGATGGTTGAGCGTGATGACGAGCACCGACACTCCCAGCGTGTCCGACAGCAGGATGAACTCCTGGCGCTTGTCCGTGCAGGTCTGGCCGACGTCGGTGAGGAAATTGATGGCCGTGAGCCATTCGGACTCGGTCAGCCGCACGTCCCGCACGAAATCGTGAAGATGCGTGATCAGCGACGTCATGACGCGCTTGAATCGCGGATCGTCGCACTCGGCGAGGCGCCCGATCACAGCCGCGGTGATGCTCTTCTCATCGAACTCGCGCATGTCTGACCGCGATCGGTGCTCAGCGGTAGGTGTTGTTCGAGGTGTGATCGCCCGCCATCCAGCGCTTCAGTTCCGGCGTGCGCATCGGGCCGCCGGTCTTGCGTGATCTTGTCCGCCCGGGATGATCGAGCGTGAATTCCAGAATCAGCCCGTTGGGATCGGTCACGTAGACCGAGCGGCAGTAGCCGTGTTCCAGAACGTAAGTCTCCGGCGGTCTTGATAGCCCGCCGCGGCGATGCGCTTCTCGATTGCAGCCTGCGTCTGCGCGTCCACCGCGAGCGCGATGTGATGAAACGGCGATGCCGGCATCTTCGGCCCGAATTCCTCCTGGTCCTCGGGGTTCTCGAACTGGAAGAAGGCGAGGGCGCCGCCGTCGGCCATGCCGAAGAAGGTGTGGCAATAGGTGCGCACCTTGCCGAACAGCTCATCCGACTCGCACCAGGTCGCGACCAGCGGCATGCCGATGACGTCCTCGTAGAACTGGCGCGTCTTCTCCTGATCGCGCGTGACGTAGGCGTTGTGATGCAGCCGCGATCGGAAGCTTGTGTGACTGCGGCCATGGCGCTTTTCCTCCGAATCAGAACTTGAAGTCGAAGTCGACGCCATAGCGCCGCGGCAGGGCGCGCCAGAGGAACCCGACCCGCCGAGTTGCCCGGCGAGAACTCCGCATTGTAGATCTTGTTGGTCAGGTTCTTCGACCAGGCGGTCACCGTCCACTTCTCGGCCTCGAGCCCGGCGCGCAGATCGACCAGGATTGACCGGATCGCGCGAGGTGATGTTGTACGGCTCCCACCAGGTGCGGCCGATCATCCTGATAGTCCAGGCGCACCATGCCGTTGAGCCCGTCGCCGAACGGCTGGCGAACTGGAAGCCGGCATTGACGGTGTCCTTGCGACGACGAGCGGCGCCTGGTTGCCGATGACGGTGGGATCCTGCCATCGCGGTGATGCGGCTGTCGGTGTAGCCGAAGTTGGCGTACAGGATCGAGCCGATCGGTCGGCCGCGCCGTCAGCGAGAGCTCGCCGCCCTTGTAGGTCGCATCGAGATTGCCGAGATTCTGGGTCGAAGTCGCCGCGATGTAGACGAAGAAGTAGCCATTCGTCGACTGGGTGTAGATAGACAGCGCCAGTCGACGCTCAGCCGGCGGTCGAGCAACTGGCTCTTGAACCCCACTTCGCAGGTGTCGGCGATCTCGGCCTGGAACAGATCGTTGACGCCGAGCACCTCGTTGGCGCGCGCGACCGCGCCGACACCGGTCTGGTTGAATCCGCCGCTGCGGAACCCGCGGCTCCAGCCGCCGTAGAAAGTCCAGATCGTCGTCGGGCTTGTAGCGCAGCGTGGCCTTGGGCTGCGTCGCGCTGAAGGTCGCCTTGCGCACCTCGCCCGTGTATGCGGTCGTCGTCGGCAGGAAGTGCGTCGGCGTATCGGTGGTGTTTTCGCGATGATCCGCGTCGTAGCGAATCGCGGCGTCGAGTTCCCACTGCGGCGTGAACTCGTAGGTCGCATCGGCAAATACCGCCCAGGCATTGTTGTTCTGGCTGTCCGCGAGGAAGGTCTGGTTGGTGTTGGTCGCGTACGGATTCGTCGGATCGACGATCGGGTCGTAATAGACGGCAGGGACGCCCTCGCCGCGGTCCGCGAGATTGCCGGTGGAGATGAAGCGCTCGGTGTGCACGAAATAGGCGCCCGCGATCCACGAGAAGCCGCCGACCTTGTGCGAGGTGAAGCGCAGCTCCTGGCTCCAGGTCTTCACGTCGATGAACTGGCTCTGGCTCTCGCCGAACGGGCCGCCTTGGGCGGCCGTCGGTGACGCGCCGATGCAGCTCGGGCAGTTGTAGGCGAGCGAAGCGGTTATCGGGCCGGAAATCGTAGGCATCGCCGGTGTCGATCTCCTTGGTGTGGTTCCAGTCCGAGATCGAGGTGAAGGTTCCGTATCCCGGGTTGTAGTCGAGCTTGAGCGCGGAATCCGTGATGTCGCGAACGTCCGTGCCGAGATTCTTGTTCTGGATCGGCGACTGCGTGTCGTTGGCGTTGCCCGGCGTGGTGAAAGCGGCTGAACGGGTTGGCCTCGTCGCTGCGCGGAATGACGAAGTAGTAGGCGGTGGTGTCGACCCGATCGTACATAACGCGCAGGTCCGCGCTGAATTGATCCGACGGCTTCCATAGCAGCCGCAGCCGGCCCGAGTAGTCGCGATACGGGTCCGCCTTGCGGTCGAGATAGACGTTCTGCAGATAGCCGTCGGTGTCGTAGAAATTGAAGGAAGCGCGGTAGCGCAGCGTCCCGGCCTCATCGATCGGGCCGCTGAGCGCAAGCTGAGCCTTCTCGGACGGGCCGTTGCCGATGCCGACGCGGCTGGTGCCCTCGAAATGA
This sequence comes from uncultured Gammaproteobacteria bacterium, assembly GCA_963782845.1. Classification (GTDB taxonomy): domain Bacteria; phylum Pseudomonadota; class Gammaproteobacteria; order Steroidobacterales; family Steroidobacteraceae; genus Bog-1198. The sequence goes on from CAWALM010000021.1 coordinate 265,158, forward strand.
TCGGAAGGGTCCGCGGTCGTGATGATGATCGCCCCGCCGATCGCATCGCGCCCGTACAAGGCGCCCTGCGGGCCCTTGAGGACTTCGATTTGCTTGATATCGAACAATTCCTGGTCGAACTCGTATGGATTGGACTCCAGCACGCCGTCGACCAGCACCGCGACCGAAGGCTCGCTGTTGCGCGCCTGCGAGATGCCGCGGATCGTGATGAAGGAGTTGCCGACGTTCTGCGTCTCGACCAGGGTCATGTTCGGCACCATCGCGACGAAGTCGCGCGGGCTCTCGATTCCCGCGGACTGGATCTGTCTGCGCCGTGAACACATCGATCGTGATCGGAACGTCGCGGAACGACTCGTCGCGCTTGCGCGCCGTGACGACGATTTCCGCGAGATCGCCGCTCGCGGCGGGCGCCGCAACTTGCGCCCGCGCCGGTATTGCCACGATCACGGCGATCGCCGTTGCGAATGCCGCCGTCCATCTCCCCCAATTGATATTCATGATTCTTATCTCCCGTTGTCAAAGATCGTCAATCGTGGTGATCAAAACCTAAGTCTTCGGCTGCGCGTCCCCCGCGCCGAATGCCGGCCACCGCTCGCCGCGTGCGAGCGCTTCACGTATCGACCGGCCATGCTCGTCGAGCAGCGGCGCCGCCCGCACCGAACCGCTGCGGCTTCCGCCGAATTGAACGGGCGGGCGCACCGACCGGCTGCCGCCGTGGGCGCCCGTGACCGGCACGATGAGCCCCAGGTGCTCGACCTGCGGATCGTGGGTAACTTCGTCGATGCGTGTTGATCGGCGCGTACGGGACGTCGTTGCGCCCCAGCTGCTCGATCCAATGCGACAGCGGCTGGCGCGAGAATCGCCGGTCGAGTTCGGCGTTGCAGCGCCTCGTAGTGGCTGATGCGCGCCTGGCGGGCGGAAAATCGCGGATCCGATCCGAGTTCGGGCGCGTCCGAGCGCGGCCACCAGGCCGTCCCAGAACTTCTCGAGCGAGGAGAGATGGATCGCGATCAGGCGATGGTCGGCGGTGCGCAAGATGTAGGCCTGCGCGAGCCGCGGGCGGTCGCTCGAGGTCGGCGTACTCGCCGAGCGCGAAAAACGCCGCAAAGGGCTCGATCGCAAAATGCGCCATCGCCTCGAGCATCGAAACTTCGACGAGGCAGCCTTCGGCAGGTCCGGCCGCGCTGCACCAGCGCGCCGAGCACGCCATAGGCCGCATAGATTCCGGTGATCGCATCGGCGAGCGCCGGACCCAGGAAGCGCGGACGGTCCGACATCGACGACGACGCTCAGGAATCCGCTCAAGGCCTGGGCGACCGAGTCATAGCTCGGGCGTTCCGCGTAGGGGCCGCTTGAGCCGAAGCCGCTGATCGAGGTGTAGATCAGCCGCGGATTGATCGCGCTCAAGCGCTCGGGGCCGGCGCCGAGGCGCGTCGGCGGTGCCGGGCCGGAAGTTCTGGATGAAGACGTCGGCCTCGCGCACCAGGCCGTCGAACACCAGGCGTTCGGCGGGGAGTTTCAGATCGAGCGCGATGCTGCGCTTGTTGCGGTTGTAGGCCTGAAAGTGCGGCGAGTAATGGTCCGCCTTGGTAGCTGCGATACGGATCGCCTTCGGGACTTTCGACCTTGATCACGTCGGCGCCGAGATCGGCGAGCATCATGCCGGCGCAGGGACCCGTGATGAAGGTGCCTTGCTCGACGATCGCGGATGCCGCTCAATACGCCGCCCATTTGAAACGGTCCTTTCGAATTGCTCATCGCTTCGGGTTACTCATCGCTCGGCTGAAAATCCGGCGGCGCTTCGCCGTCGTAGTCGATTGCCTGCGCCGCTGCGTGCGACATCACGAACCCGATCGGGCGCAGCTGCTCCTCGAGCAGGTGCGCGATGAGCCCCGCGGTCCGCGCCAAAGCGGCACGCCCTTGAGTGCGGCGCAGCGGATAGCCGGCATCGAGCAGCACCGCGGGGATCGCGCCGGAAACGTTGAGCGCCAGCGGTCTGCCGACCAGTTCCGGAAGCTGCCGCTCGACCTCGCGTGCGATCTCGATGTGCTTGCCTGAGCTGCCGACCTCGGCCGCGATCTCGAACAGCCGCCGTGCGCGCGGGTCGAAGTCCTTGTGCAGCGGGTGTCCGATACCCCGGGATCGGGCGCCGCGCCGCGCGGTACTCGAGCGACCAGGGCCTTCGCGGCCGCGCCCTCCGACGTCGCCGGCCGCGATTCGCGCCGCGATCGCGGCGAAGAACTGTCCGGCCGCTTCGGAGGATCCGAGCACCACCGAGCCGCAGCCGAGAATTCCGGCGGCGACGGCGCCCTGCAGCGCCTCGGGCGCGGCAGCGAGCGTCATGCGGGCGACTTGCACGCTCGGCACCAGGCCGTGTTCGGCGATCGCGACCAGCGTTGCGTCGAGAACGCGCCGCTGCGCCGCGGTGGGCAGCGCGCCGGTGAGCAGCAGCCAGAAGTGCTCGGTGAAGCCGATGCTGGCCCGATCAGGTCCGCGCGTGAGGTCACGGCCCCGCACCAGGATCGTCGGTCTCGTTCGAGGTGGAGATCGCCGTGTTGCGTTGATCTTGTGAGCCCGATTTTCACGCCGGTTGCTACTCCCGTGGGCGTTTAATTTTTCGCATAGCGAAAGCGAATTCGTATATCGAAATATACTGGACTCCCGCTTGGGATCCGTCAAGCCTTGCGACAAAAAGCTCCCGCTGTTTCGCATATCGAAATAAACTGAACCCCATGCCTAAGAGCAAAACATGCAACGGCGCCGCGAGGCGATGGGCGGCCTCGCGAAGGGGCTCGGCGTGATCCGCGCGTTCACGCGCGATCGCGCGGCGTTGAGCCTGAGCGATGTCGCGCGGAATCACGCGACATGCCGGCGGCGACCGCGCGGCGCTGCCTGCTCACCCTCGAGGAACTCGGTTACGTGACCCGCAGCGGCCGCCAATTCTTGCTGCGCCCGAAGGTTCTCGAACTCGGGGCCGCCTACCTCGAATCGATGAACATCGAGCTGCTGACCAAGACCCACCTCGAGGAACTTGCGCGCAAAACCGGCGACTCGGCGGCTTTGTGCGTGCTCGACGGCACCGAGATCGTCTATGTCGCGCGAGCTTCGATTCGCACGCTGGTGCGCCTCGAGGCGCATGTCGGCAGCCGATTTGCGGCCCACGCGACCTCGACGGGCCGGGTGCTGCTCGCCGGGCTTGAGCCCCGAGCGCCTGCAGCGCTACTTCGAGACTGGCGAGGCTCGAGGCGCTCACCGACCGCACGGTGACCGATCCGGTCAACTGCGCGCAGCTCATCGACGACTGCCGCCGCAACGGGTATTCCGCGGTCGAGGACGAGCTCGCCTACGGTGTCGTCGCGCTCGCCGTTCCGGTGTTCGATCAAGCGGGGCCGCGTGGTGGCGGCGCTCAATAGCTCGAGCCATTCGCGCCGGATCGCGAAAAGCAAACTCATTCGTGAGCGCTGCGCGATGCTGCAGCAGGTCAGCGGCCAGATCTTCGTCGGACCTTGCGAGCGTGCCGGGGCTCTCGCTGAGCGCCGGCGCCTGACGGCGACCGCGGCGGCCCGCGCGACCGGCGCCGATCAGGCGCCGGCCAATTCGGCGCGCACGCCGAAGTTCTGCTGATAGCGGGTATAGAAATCGGAGCGCGCGAAGCGGTGATTCTGCGTGCCGCGCACCTCGATCTTGATCGCACCCATCAGAGACGCAATGCGGCCGGTCGAGGGCCAGTCGAAGCCGTTGAGCAGGCCGTGCAGTAGTCCCGCGCGGTAGGCGTCCCCGCAGCCGGTGGGGTCGACGACGCCGAGCGCCTTTGCCGGGGGGATCGCGTATTGCTCGTCGCCCGCATAAATCGTCGACCCCAGAGCGCCGCGCGTCACGATCAGTGCGCGAACGCGTCTTGCGACGTCGTGAAGCCCAAATCCGGTCCGCTCCCGCAGCAGATGCCATTCGTAGTCGTTGACCGCAACCCAGGAGGCGAGCCGGATGAATGTGCGCAGTTCCTCGCCGTTGAACATCGGCAGGCCCTGACCGGGGTCGAACAGGAACGGGATGCCGGCGGAGGCGAATTGCTCCGCATGGCGCAGCATGCCGTCGCGCCCATCGGGCGCGATCACACCGAGCCGGATCCCGGCCGCGGAATCGACCCGATTCAGGTGCGAGCAATTCATCGCGCCGGGGTGAAACGCCGTGAGTTGATTGTCGTCCTTGTCGGTCATGATGAACGCTTGCGCGGTGAATTCGCGTTCGATGAGCTTGATCTGGTCGGTGGGGATCTCATGAGCGCGCATCCAGTCGAGATATTTTTGCGCATCGGCGCCGACGGTCGCCATCGGCACACCGAGATCGCCGAGCAAGCGCATGTTGTAGGCGATATTGCCCGCGCAACCGCCGTAGTCGCGGCGCAGCCGCGGCACCAGAAACGAAACGCTCAAGGCGTGCACGCGGTCGGGTAGTATCTGCTCGCGAAAATACCCGTCGAAATTCATGATCGTGTCGAAGGCGACGGACCCGCAAATCAGAACCCGTTGGGAGCTCGCGCCTTGCATCAGGTCAACCGGCGCGCCACCACGAACGTCTCGTCGTTGAACCACAGGCCGCCGTGGCTCTGCAGCACCTGCTGGGTCGCATCGAGGTACGCGCCGGTCATGACGACCGTATCGAGCCGCTCATCCTCGACCTGATTGACATAGATCGCGGCGTTCCACGCGGCAAACAGCGTCGAGGTGCCGATCCGATCGCCGATCTCGGACGGCAGCGTGTGCATCTCATAGCGAAAGATGCTCTTGTCGTCGGGCATCGCCAAGAACTGGTAGTCGCGCACTTCGCGGCCGAGTTCGGCCTTGAGCGCCGCGACCAGTTGGTGCCGGTCGACCTGAAACGGATTTTCCCCGGGCCACAACCTCTGGACGATCTCGAGGCCCGGATCGTGGCCGTAAGACTGGATCGCGAGCAGCCGCCCGCCGGGCGCGAGGCTGCGCACCAAGGGAGCGAGCACGCGTTCGGCCTTGAATTTCGCCGACATGCGTGCGCGCCACGGCTGCGAGGCGAGGATCAGATCGTAGCTCTCGAAGACACGGCCCGGCTTCGGGATGACCGAGTCCAGCAGGAATTTGTGATCGTCCCGGTAAATCACGAGGACCGACGGGCGTACATAGCTCGGGTTGCCGGTCTTCGGGCTCGGTTTGGTTTGCCAGCCGTGGGCGAGCATCGGGCCGAGTTCGTCGATCTGCTCGGCATATTCGTGGGTCGAGGATCCCGACAGGCGCACTTCCTGCCAGTTGAGCGACGCGGCCGACTGAAAGTCGCGCGACATCAGGCGCGGGGCCTCCGCATAGGTCAGGTTGGTCACGACGAACACGGTGCCGGGATGCTCGAGCAGACGGTCCGGCAGCTTTTCGAGTCCCAAGCGCACATCCTCGAGGCTGATTTCCTTCGCGACCACGAGCATGGGCACGATCGGAAACTGCCGGTGCACGCTGCGCATCAGCCGCACGAGCACCGTCGCATCGCCCATGCCGGCATCGAACAGGCGGATTGCCGGCGGGGTCGGCCGGATGTGCTTGAGCTCCTCCGCGGCGCGGCGCGAGACCGCGGACTTCTCGTTGCAGGTGTTGACGAACGCGAGATATTTCTGGCGGTTGTCGTAGAACCGGAACGGTGTCGTGACGGCCGCCGCGGTGGCGGTGGCGGCGGGCGGCGATGCAATTTGGCTGGCGCCGGTCATCGCGGCTCCTACGCGGTCGCCGATCGCGTGCGCCACAGGCGTTCAGAGGCGATGCGCGCGCCCTCGACCAAGGATCCGAGCTTCATGTAAACGATGTCGGGTTCGACGGGCCCGAATCCGGCGAACGTGCCGAAGCCGCAGTCGGTACCCGCGATGACGCGTTCACGACCGACGATCGCGGCATACTTTTCGATGCGCTCCGCAACGAGCAGCGGGTGCTCGACGTAGTTCGTGGTCGTGGTGAGAACACCAGGTATCAAGACCTTGTCGTCCGGTATCTTGGCGTCTCGGAACACGACCCATTCGTGGGCATGGCGGGGATTCGCCGACTCGAACAGCAGGCCCTGCGGCTTGGCCTTGAGAACGATCGGCAGCAGGCGTTCCATCGGCACGTCGTGGTGGTGCGGTCCTTCGTAGTTGCCCCAGCAGACGTGCATGCGGACGCGGTCCGCGGGGATGTTTCGCAGCGCGTGGTTGAGCACCTCGATGTGCCGCGCGGCGAGCGAGTCGAACTCCTCGAGCGAGCGGTTCCGGTACATCGTGTGGCGTCCCATCGCGAGATCCGGCGCATCGATCTGCAGCACGATGCCGGCCGCGACGATCGCTTCGTACTCGGATCGCAGCGCTTCCGCCAGCGCGGTCAAATATTCGTCCTGCGTACGGTAGAAGTCGTTCGGCTGAAACAGCGCGATGACGCCTGGGGAGGCGGCGTTCATGAACGCTTCGCGCGGCGCGGCCGCCGCGCAGGCCGCACGCAAATTCTGAAGGTCCGCCTGCAGCGGGCGCTCGTTCGTCATGCGGACCGCTCCGACGCAGCGGGGTCTGCGGTATTTGGCAGTCGAGCCCCGTTCAGCGAGCTTGGTGAGCAGTCCCGGAAATTCCACGAGATCCTGCCCCGGCTCGCGCGGCGTATCGCCCGCGAACCCGGAGAAACGCTTCGCGATGTAGGTCGCGTAGCTGATCTTGCTCATTTCTCCGTCGCTGACGACGTCGATCCCGACCGCGACCTGCCTCTTCACGACCTCCGCGACGGCCGCCGTGATCACGGGAGCTCCCTGCTCGGGGTCCGCGGCGTCGTCGCGCTCGCGGGCGAACAGCACGTCCGCCACGGCCTTGCTGCGGGGCAGGCTTCCGACATGGGTCGTGAGGATCCGGTCCTTGCTTTGCTGCATTGCTGCCTCGATGCGTTAGGTGATTCCGTCGTCGATCGTGCGCATCCGCCGCGGCGCGGCGGCCCTCAGGAAGCCGGGCGCTGGGCGGCGCTCGCTTGCTCGCGCTCGATCTGCGTGCGCACGATTTGGGCTCCGGCGACCATTGCCTGCAGCTTGCCGAAGGCGACGTCGCGCGGCAGGTACTTCATGCCGCAGTCGGGAGCGACGATCACATCGGCCGCGTCGACATAGGGGAGCGCGCGGCGAATGCGGGCCGCAACCAGCTCCGGCGACTCGACTTCGTGGCTCGAGAGGTCGATGGCGCCGAGCATGATCTTCTTGCCTTTGAGGCCGGCGAGCACGGCGCAATCGAGATTCGATTGCGCGGTCTCCACCGACACCTGGCGACAGGCGCATTGCGCGAGCTCCGGCAAGAAAGAGTAGCCCGACGGCCGCGTGTGAATGATCGCCGCGTAGCCGAAGCAGATGTGGACCGCCGTGGTTCCGGTGATTCCCTCGAGCGCCGCGTTGAGCGCGTCGAGCCCAAAGGCGCGCGCTTCTTCGGGCCGGGCTTGCATGTAGGGCTCGTCGATCTGCACCACATCGGCGCCGGCGTTGAACAGGTCGCGGATCTCGGCGTTGACCGCCGCCGCATAATCCATCGCGGCGAGCTGGCGGCTGCCGCCGTAGTAGTCGATCTGCGCCTGTTGCGCCATCGTGAACGGACCGGGGACCGTCACCTTGACGTGGCGGCGCGTGTGGCGGCGCAGAAACTCGAGATCGACGACTTCGACGGCGTGGCGGCGGCGGATGGGGCCTACGACGCGCGGCACCGGATTGGGGTGGCCGCTGCGGTCGAGCGCGGTGCCGGGATTGTCGAGGTCGACGCCGTCGAGTGCGGTCGCGAAGCGGTTCGAATAGCTCTCGCGGCGAATTTCGCCGTCGGTGATGATGTCGAGGCCCGCGTCCTCCTGCGCCTTGATCGCCATGATGGTCGCGTCCTCCTGCGCTTCGGCGAGGTAGGGCGCCGGTACGCGCCACAGTTCGCGCGCGCGGACGCGCGGCGGGAATCGCGCCGCGAGGCGAGCGCGATCGATGAGCCACTCTGGCTGCGGATAGCTGCCCACGAGAGTTGTCGGAAAGAGCATCGCGACCCCCAAGATCAGTGGCGCTGCGGTTGCCCGCGGCCTCGCGGACTCCCCAGTCCGCTAATTTTCGTATAGCGAAATATCCGTCGGTATGCGAAACATACTGAACCGGTATCCAGAACTCGTCAAGTTGCTCGGCAAGAGCCCATTAGGATTTCGGATATCGAAACGCAAGCGCCGGCCGATCGCATCGTCCAGTGCCGCGCCTTGACGGCCCTAAGCGTGGCACGTAGCCTGATAGCGAAAATTATTTCGCTATCCGAAGGCGACGCCCGTGACGATTTCCAGTGCGAATCTGCCGAATGCCGACGATCTCGACGCGCATGGCGATCGTTACTTCACGACCGACGGCGCGCGCCTGCGCTATCGCGACGAGGGCAGGGGACCCGCGGTGCTCATGGTGCATGGCTGGACGCTCGATCTGCAGATGTGGGAACCGCAGGTCGCGGCGCTGCGCGATGCATTTCGGCTCGTTCGATTCGATCGGCGCGGGTTCGGCCTCTCGTCCGGCCGACCCTCGGGCTCGCAGGACATCGCGGATATCCGCGCGCTCTGCGCGCATCTCTCGATCGAACGCGTCGCGCTCGTCGGCATGTCCCAGGGGGTGCGCGCGGTCATGGGGTTCGCGCGCGCCGCGGCACCGGCGGTCAGCGGCCTGATTCTGGACGGACCGCCGGACTGCGAGCGGCAATCCTCCGGCCGCTGACGACGACGTGCCCTTCGGTCATTATCGGTCCGTCGTGCGCACCGGCGGCATCGCAGCGTTTCGCCGCGAATGGGCCATGCACCCGCTGCTGTCCCTGCGGACCGGCGACTGCCGAGCTCGCGAGCTGCTCGCGGCGATGCTCGCGCGCTATCCGGGTAACGATCTCGTCGAGCCGCTTGTGGGTGCCGACGCGACGTCCCGTTACTCGCCGGGTCACCCAATCGATGCGCCGATGCTCGTGATCACGGGACAGCACGATCTCGCGAGCCGCACGCGAGCGGCGGATAAGCTCGCGGCGCAAATGCCGTCGGCCGAGCGTGCCATCATCGACGCTGCGGGTCATTTGCCCAATCTCGACAATCCCGCGGCTTACAATGCCGTCGTGCGCAGGTTTCTCGAACGTCACGCCGACCCACTTCGCTAGTCAGGAGCAATAGTTCATGTCCAAGATCCTGGTTCTCTATTACAGCAGCTACGGACACATCGAGGTCATGGCGCGCGCGCAGGCCGAAGGAGCGGCCCGGGTCGCGAACGCTCAGGTGCAGGTCAAGCGCGTACCCGAGACTGTCCCGCTGGAGGTCGCCAAGGCGTCCGGGTTCAAGCTCGATCAATCCGCTGCGCTCGCGGCGCCCGACGAACTCGATCAATACGATGCGATCATTTTCGGCACGCCGACGCGATTCGGCAACATGGCCGGACCGATGCGCAATTTTCTCGATCAAACCGGAGCGCTGTGGGCGCGCGGCGCGCTGGTCGGGAAGATCGGCAGCGTCTTTTGCAGCACGGCGAGTCAACATGGCGGACAGGAGACGACGCTGACATCGTTTCACACGACGCTGCTGCATCACGGCATGATCATCGTCGGCCTGCCCTACACGTTCAAGGATCTGACGACAATGCGCGAGGTCACGGGCGGCACGCCGTACGGCGCGAGCTGCGTCACCGGTAGCGGCAGCGAACTGCGCATGCCGTCGAACCTCGAGCTCGAGATGTGCCGCTTTCAGGGCGAGCATGTCAGCCGGATCGCGAGCCGCTTAGCCCCGGGGGGCGCCGCGTAAGCGGCGCCGATCGGCACGGCGCCGGCGGCGGGTACGCCCGCCGCCGCCTCGTGCCGGCGGCTATCGGCGATGATCAACAAGGTGCTCAAGTCCTTGAAGAATCGCGCCTGCAATCCGGAGATCTCCGCGATGCGTTGGAATCGCGCATACAGCGTATTGGGGTGGACCGCGAGCGCTTGCGCGGCCTTGAGCACGTTCATATCGGCTTCGGCATAAGCGCGCAGTGTCGCGCTCAGCGAGCCGTGTGCTCGATCGTCGGCCGCATGATACTCGCCGGCCCATGCCGGCAGTACGCGGCGAAATTCCTCTCCGGCGAAATACAGCAGCAGGCGCATGGTCGGGATTTCGGCGAATTGGACCACGCGCTCGGTCACATGCGCGAGCTCGAGGGCGGCGAGCGCTTCTCGGTGGGCCATCGGGATGTGCGAGGTCGAAGGCACATCGCGGCTCACGCCGATCAGCGCCGCATTGCCGACGAAATCGAGCGCCTCCGCGATGCGCTTCGCGAGCGAGCCGCGCTGCGCGGTCCAGCCGGACTCGCGGCGCACGTCGGAGAACACCATCGTGACCCTGTTGGAGTGCATGTCGATGAGCCGGCGCACCGATGACTCGCCGAGCACCTGTTCGATCGAGTCGGCCAGGCGGCGCGCGCGCGCCGCATTGAGCATCTCCGCGGGATCGACCGAACGCGCGAGGGCCACGCAAAATACCGGATGTTTCTTTGGGAAGCCCGCCTCGCGCAGGATCCGGGCGACACGCGGGTCCGCCTCGTCGCGTCCATCGAGCAAGACCTGCAGCAGTTCCGCGCGCTGGTCGCCGGCAACATCCGCGAGCAGCAAGGTGTGCGAGGAGTAGGTGCCGGCGAACGTCGTGCTGATCGCGTCGCTGTATTCCATCGCGAAATCGGTGATGGCGTCCGTGTCATGCGGAGCGCGCCGTGCGCGCGATGGATCGCCGGCACGCGACTCCCGCAGCCAGCGCGAGAGAACTTTGTGCCCGGTGCGATAGGCGTGAAGAGTCGCCTCGAGCGGAAATCGCTGCTCGGCGCGGCGGCGCGCGTACTCGCGCACGAAGTCGAAGCTTGCGGGCTGGCCGCCGCGTAACAACCGCAATATCTCCTCGGTGTGCTGCGACCAGTGCCGGGCGGACTCGGGCGGCAGATCGGGATTCATCGACTGAGAATATTGAGGCACCTCGGCGAGCACCGCCTGCTGCAATTCCGCGGCGATGGTCGCGGCGTGAGCGGAGATCCGGCGCGTGGTGGCTCCGAGCGCCGGACTCTGCGCAAGCCGCAGCAGGGCGTCGCTGAGCGATTTGGCATGGTAATCCGTCATGGGTCGAATTGTAGAGGTTACACAATAGCAGCGCCATTTTTCGGGACATTTTGCCCGATGTAACGCCAGATCCACGGTGATACTCTCCATCTCGCTCGCAGAGATCCGGTGAGCGAGAGGGTTCAAACCGCGACCCGGGCTCGGGCTGCGGCGGCGGCTTAACACCTACGGAGACTCCTAATATGGCCAAGTATTTGTTCGTTTATCACGGCGGATCGCGTCCCGAGACCAAGGAATTGCAGGCCAAGACGATGGCCGCCTGGGGGCAGTGGTTCGGTTCGATGGGCAAGGCGCTGATCGACGGCGGCAATCCGGTCGGCAAGTCATCGACGGTCAAGAGCAACGGCACGGTCGCGAAGGACGGCGGCTCGAATCCGGCGAGCGGCTATAGTCTCATCGAGGCGCAAAATCTCGACGAAGCCTTGGAGCGGGCCAAGGGGTGTCCGTTGCTCGCCGCCGGCGGCTCGGTCGAGGTCGCACAGGCGATGGACATGTAGCATCTCGTACCCTCGCGCGGATGCCGCGCGAGGGTACGCACCGCGTGCGCGAGCGGCCCCCGGCGAGCGGCGGTGAACCGATAAGGAGCGGCGCGATGGCAATCAGATTCGTACGACTGGGTTCGCCGCGCTCGACCGGCGAGGGCATTCGGGTCGGCACGGTCCGCCGGCCGCCGCGCGGCGTGCCGAAGCGCGAGATCGCGAGCCGCGGCTATTATGATGTTTGGTTTCCGATTCTTTCGCCGAGTCCCGAGCTCGTCGCCAGTGCGCGCGCCGCGACCGGCGCCGCCGATTGGCAGCGCTTCGTTCGACGCTTCGAGAAGGAGATGTCGGCACCCGAACCAGGCAGGGCGCTCGATCTGCTCGCGGCGCTGTCCGCGACCGCCGATTTCTCGGTTGGATGCTATTGCGAGGACGAGAAACGCTGTCACCGCAGCGTGCTTCGGCAATTGCTCGCGGCGCGCGGCGCACGCATCGTCTGAGACTGGATCCGCCGAGGCGCGATCGGGCCGAATGCGAAGCAGTCCCATTCCGGAGCCAGCCGAGTCTCGTCGTGACATACTACGCTGTGCGCGGCTCGCGCGCACGCACGGCCCGGACTCATCCGAGTGCGCACGGGAGGGGCAGGTGGAACCGAATGAGCTGAACCGGCTGCTGCGCAACTGGAAGGCCGAGCGCGACAGCGCGGCGTTATATCAGGCCCTCGCCTCGATCGAACGCAATGGGAGCCTGCGCAGCGTGTTCAACAAACTTGCGGCATCGGAACGCGAGCATTCGACGTTTTGGGAAAACCGTCTGCGAGCGCCGGCCACGAGATCCCGCGAATTCGCGCAGTCGCTGCGCACTCGAATGCTGATTCAGCTTGCGCGCCAGTTTGGAGTCGCCTTCGTGATCCCGAGCATCACGTCCCGCGAGCTCTCGGACCGCGACGACTACTCGGACCAAGAGGACGCAAAAGCCGCGGGGCTCGCGACCGAAGAACGCGGTCATGCGGCGGTGCTGCGAACGATCGGCAGTTATGAGCCTCCGCCCGGTGAAGAGCATTCGCAAAGCACGAACTGGGGCGCCCGAAATCTCGCGAACAACCTGCGAGCGGCGGTTCTTGGTGCGAACGACGGACTGGTCTCGAACTTCTGCCTGCTCATGGGTCTTGCCGGCGGCGGTGGGCAGCGCTCCGCGATCCTGCTGGCCGGGGTTGCCGGCCTGTTTGCCGGCGCGTGTGCGATGGCCCTGGGGGAGTGGTTGTCGGTCACCAACGCGCGCGAAATGGCGCGGCGCCAAATTGACGAGCAGGTCGAGAGCACGCGCGCGATACCGGCGCTCGAAGGCAAGGAACTCGCGCTGATCTTCGAAGCGAAGGGCATGACCGAAGAGGACGCGCAGCGCGCGGCCGACCGAATCCTTGCGGAGCAGCCAACGGCCGCGGACTCGCTGGTGCGCGACGCGTTGGCAATCGAGCCGGCTCATCTCGGCGCCAATCCCCTCAGTGCAGGGGCGGTCTCCTTCGTGCTGTTTGCGGCGGGTGCGATCGTACCCCTGCTGCCGTTCTTCGTGTTGCCGGTCCGAATGGGGATCATCGGCAGCGTCGTCGCATCATTGTTCGCGACTGCTGCTGCTCGGATGCATCACGTCGTTCTTCAACGGCCGCTCATTGGTGTTCTCCGCCGCGCGACAGATCGTGATCGGCGCCGCCGCCGCACTTATCACCTATTGCATCGGTAGCCTGTTCGGCGCCGTGGTCGGCTGAGGCGCATCCGCGCCGCGGAGCAATGACGCTCGCGCGGACCCGTGTCACCCGCGACCGATGTGGCAGGGCGGGCGACGAGACTGTATCGTGACGCGCCCATGCATCGCAGCAGCGCACACCCGAGCGAGTCTTGAACCTGAACGCCGATCGAGAGGCGGCGCGCGCCGAGCACACGGTGTTTGCGGTCATTCTCGCGGTGAGCTTCTGCCACCTGCTCAACGACATGATGCAGGCGCTGCTGCCCGCGATTTATCCGAACCTCAAGGCCGACTTCGGGTTGAGCTTCGGACAGGTCGGCATCGTGTCGCTCGTCTACCAGCTTACCGCCTCGATACTGCAGCCGCTCGTCGGACTCTACGCGGACCGTTATCCGACGCCGCTCGCATTGCCCGGCGGCACGCTGTTCTCGCTCGCGGGCCTGCTGGTGCTCTCGGTCGCGCATGACTACGCGTTGCTGCTGGTCGGCGCGGCCCTGCTCGGCGTCGGATCATCGGTGTTCCATCCGGAATCCTCGCGCGTCGCACGCATGGCGGCGGGCGGCCGCCATGGACTCGCGCAGTCGCTGTTTCAGGTCGGCGGCAACATCGGACAGGCGCTCGGTCCGCTCGCCGCGGCGCTGGTTGTCGTGCGCTGGGGCCAATCGAGCCTCGCGTTCTTTGCGCTGCTCGCCTTGGTCTCGGCGGCCATCCTCTGGAACGTCGGCGTTTGGTACAAACACCACGGCGTTGCCCGCCTGATCGCGGGCGCATCGCGCAAGGCCGTTCTCCCGGCGCTGCCGGCCGGCAGCGTGCGCCGTGGCATCGGCGTCTTGCTGGTGCTCGTGTGCTCGAAGTACATCTATCTTGCGAGCCTGACGAGCTATTTCACGTTTTACCTGATACATCGCTTCCACTTGTCGGTGCGCGATGCTCAACTCGAGCTGTTCGTCTTTGCCGTCGCCGTGGCGATCGGCACGATCCTCGGCGGCCCGTTCGGCGACCGGATCGGCCGCAAGCGCGTCATTTGGTTCTCGATTCTCGGCACGTTGCCCTTTACGTTGCTGCTGCCGTACGCGAACTTGTTTTGGACGGGACCGCTCGTGGTGCTGATCGGACTGATCTTGGCGTCGGCATTTCCCGCAATCGTCGTGTTCGCGCAAGAGCTCGTACCCGGCAAGGTCGGCATGATTTCGGGACTATTTTTCGGGCTGGCATTCGGCGTCGGGGGCTTGGGCGCGGCGCTGCTCGGCGCGCTCGCGGATGTCTGGGGCATCGAGCGGGTTTATTCGCTCTGCTCGTACCTGCCGGCGCTCGGCTTATTCGCAGGATTGCTGCCCGATGTCGAGCGGCGCCGGCATTCGCAGTGACGATGCCCGTTATCGCCGGCGTCGACGACGACATGGCGACCGAAGTGACCCCCACGCGTGCCATAATCAGCGGCAACCGTCATATACCATGGGGCGATGCGGACACCGGTGGATATTGAGGCTGAACTCGGGGCAGGTCGGTTTACGAACCGAATTCTCGGCGCGCTCCCGCACGCAACGCTGAAGCGCATCCTGCCCGATATGGACCTCGTGAATATGGTGCGCGGTCAGGTCATCGATCGAATAGACCAATCGATCGATTACCTCTATTTCATCGATCGAGGTTTGGTTTCGTTCGTGAAGACGATGCGAGACGGTCGAACGGTCGAGGTCGGAGTCGCCGGCATCGACGGCATGACGGACCCCAATTCGCTGTTCAGCATCGACAAGGCGATCGTCAGGTCGCTCGTTCAAATTCCCGGAACGGCGCTGCGTATTCGGCGTGATGTTCTCAAGCGCGCAATGGAACGCGACGAGGATTTGTGCGAAATGATGCACCGCTGCGCGCGCTTCGCGATGATCCAACTTGTGCAGACCGCCGCGTGCAATCGCTTGCACACGCTCGAGCAGCGTTGTTGCCGTTGGCTCCTGATCGCCCACGACAGCGCCCGCGCGACCTCATTCCCACTCACACACGAGTTTCTAGCGATGATGCTGGGCGTCCAACGTTCCGGGGTCTCGATAGCGGCCCGGTTCCTGCAAGACGCCGGTTTGATCGAATATTCGCGCGGCCGCGTGACGGTCATCGATCAGGCTGGACTCGAATTGGAGTGCTGCGAATGTTATGGCTTCATGCGGGCCGAGTCGGATAACCTCTTTGGCGCGCTGAAGCGGCGGTGAGGATCTCGGCCGGACCGGCATACCCGTGAGACGGGATTGCCGATCCCACACCATTGTGTGCGAAATCATACAGACGCGCCAAAGGCAGCATGCCTATAAATTGAGATCAAAATCCTGTTGCTGTTTGCGAACTGCGGCCGGGTCGACCGGTTGCAATGTGGCCGTCGCAGAAGATTGAGAAGATTCATAGTGTCGCCGGCGGTCAATCAGCGATGCGTACGATCGATGCTGCCCGTCGGCGGCGATCTGAGGGATAGATTCCAATGCAAACGGCTCCGCAGGAGATTGCCCGCAACATCCTGGACGCCGCGCCCGATGCGATGCTGATCATCGATCGTGCCGGCCTGATCCGTTTTGCGAACCGGCAAGTCTCCGCCCTGTTCGGCTATACGCATGACGAGATCGTCGGCCAAAGCGTCGAGCTGCTGATGCCGGAGCGCCATCGGGCCCGTCACGAACAACATCGCGCGGAATACGCCGTCAATTTGCGCCTGCGGCCGATGGGTGCCGGGCTCGAGCTGTTTGGCCGACGCAGCGACGGCACGGAGTTTCCGGTCGAGATCAGTTTGAGTCCGATCGAAGACCAAGGACAAATGCTGGTCGCCGCGGCGATTCGCGACGTGACCGAACGCAAACTCGTCGAGGCGCAGCTCAAGGCGGCGCGCGATACGGCCGACGCCGCCCGCGCACTAGCGGACCAGGCGCGCGAGATCGCCGACCGTGCGAATCAGGGCAAGAGCCGCTTTCTCGCGACGGCCAGTCACGATCTGCGCCAACCCGTCCAGACACTGTCGCTGCTCAACGGAACCCTGCGCCGGATCGTGAGCGATTCCAAAGCGATCGAAGCGCTCTCACAACAGCAGCAGGCGATCGCAGCGATGTCGCGACTGCTCAATGCCTTGCTCGACATCAGCAAGCTCGAATCCGGAGCGATCAGGCCCGAGCCGACCGATTTCACCGTGGCCGCGATCTTCGAGGAGATGCGCACGGAATTTGCGAACATCGCGGCCAACAAGGGGCTGAAGTTCGAGGTCGAGGCCTGCGCCGACGCGGTGTACAGCGATCCTTCGCTCGTCGAACAGATACTGCGGAATCTGGTCTCGAACGCGATCAAATATACGCGCGAGGGTTATGTACGCTTTCGCTGCGAGCACGAAGCCTCGCTGGTTCGCGTCGAGGTGCAGGATAGCGGCGTCGGCATTTCGCCCGATCAATTGCCCTACATCTACGATGAGTTCTATCAAGTCGGAGTTCCGGCCAACATATCGCGCGACGGCTATGGACTCGGACTCGCGATCGTGCAGCGGCTCGTCAAACTGCTGACCCTCAAGCTCGATGTCCGCTCCGAGCCGGGACACGGCTCGGCGTTCTCGCTGGTGTTGCCGGCCAGCCGGGCCCGCGCAGCGGCGATCGGCGGGGCAGCCGCGGGGCCTGTCTACGAGTCGCAGCCGGTCGGGGAATTGCGTGTGCTCGTCGTCGAAGATAATGGGTCGGTGCGGCGCGCGACCTGCTTGCTGCTCGGATTGGAGGGCTATCACGCGACGGCGGCCGCTTCGCTGGCGGAAGCCGTGCAACACGTTCAGCAGGGTCACGGCATCGACCTGCTGATCACCGACTATCACTTGAGCGATGGCGAAACCGGCGTCGAAGTCATCGCCGCATTGCGCGAGCTGCTCGGGCGCACACTGCGCGCCGTGATTACGACCGGAGACACCTCGTCCGAGGTCAAGCAGCTCGCGCGTGATCCATATTTGCGCATCGCCAGCAAACCGATCAATCCCGAAGAGCTGCTCGCCCTGCTTCGGTCGCTGCTGGCCGCCTGAAGCATCGGCGGCTAACTGCGGAATCCGATCTTCGCGTGCGTGCCGTCGCAGAATGGCTTGCGCGCGCTGCCGCCGCAGCGGCAGAGCCGCGTCGCGGTGACGCGCGCAACGACACGACCGGTGCCGCTGATGATCTCCAAATTGCCGCGCACCTGCAGCGGTCCGTTCGATTGCGGATCGACCGCGAGCACGCCGTCGCGCACGGCCAGCATCTCGGTCTGGGTGCTCGCGGGCTCGCCGGTCGCGGAGAAATTGATCTCGTGATGCGAGCCGTCGCAGAACGGCTTGTTCTTGGACGCGCCGCAGCGGCACAGAGTTGCCCGGTAGCCGATGTCGTTCCCGTCGAGCCGCAATTGACCGCGCAGCGCATAAGGGCCGGATTCCCGGACCGACGCCAGATTCACCGGCGGCGCGGCCTCGTCGGGGCGCCCATCCTTGCGCCGCAAGCGGATCGCGCCCGAGGGGCATTGCTCGGCGATCGCAGCCAGGTGTTCGGCTTCGATCGTATCGGGATGAATCCAGGGTCCCTGCACGTTTGCGAGGAAGACGCTTGGGGCGCCCGTGACGCAGAACCTCGCATGGATGCAGCGCTTGGTTTCGAACTCCAGCGTCAGCTTGCGGCCTTCGACGACCTCCACCCCGTTGACGACCGTTGATGAGGCCGGTGATTCGAGCGCGGAGTCCGTGGCCGCTGTCGCTGCCGGGATCGCATCGAGTGCCGACGTCGCGAATCGTTGCGCGGCCCGGCGCGCAAGATCATCGAGCAGTCGCGCGCTTTGCTGAACGCGCGGCCCGCCGCCGACCGCGAGCGCGGCGCCCGCTTGCGCAAGCTCCGAGAGCCGCTCGATGAAGAACCGCCGCGCGGCTGGACCGAATGGCAGCGGCGCCGCATCGCGGAGCGTCGTGAACGACATGCCGGCGTTGCAATTCGGATTGGAAGGGCCCGCCGCGAGCCTCGCGGCGTGCTCCCCCAGGGGCGTGACCGCCTGCATGAGCGCGATTGCGAGGTCGACCGAGATCGCCTTGTCCGAGTGCGGCGTCGGTACGCCGTAGGCGTAGCCGAGCAGGCGCACGAGCAGCCCGTAGCAGGCATTCGCCAGATCGACGGTCGCGATTGCGGCGGGCGTCTCGATCCACACCCGCCCTTCGGGCCGCGGCGGACGGCGCAACACCGGATTGGTCGCCGCCGGATGGCTCGGGGCGAATGCAGGGTTCTTCGTTCGAAGCGCGCGATATTCGGCGCGGATGTCGCAGAATCGACCGAAGTGCGATCCGGCGGTGTGCAGCGGCGCACCTTCCCCTTGCGCAACGATCGCGTCGAAAGCCGCGAGCGCCGTCTTGATGCAGATCACGCGCTTCGCGCCCGGCAGGTCGACTTCGCTCGACGAGAGTTGCAGCGCCGGATCGCCGCAAAAGGCATTCGCCTCGCCGACGCGCTCGACCAAGCTGCGCAGGCCCGCGGAGATCGTCCGGTAAAACTCGCCGACGGTCGAATAATCGAGGCCCATCGGCGTCAGATACGTGCCGTGCGGCCGGCGCTCGAACAGCCGCTCGGGTTCGAATCCCTCACCCTCGGGCTCCGGCGAGTCTTCGGGACGTTCCAGAAAGATGAAATGCTGCAATACCGCTTCACTGAACGGCGCGAGCTTGACGACGACCCGCGCCGGCAAGTACCCGGGGTCGATCGGAAAGTTCGAGCGCCCGAAGCGCGGCGCGCCGCCGAGCGCGGATGTGATGTTCCAGACCGCCGTCAAATGGCTCATCTCGTCGATCGCGACCGAGACGATCTCGCGGCGCCAACGCGCGACGGCCGCGGCTTCCTCGGCAGAAAGGGACTCGGCCTCGCCGGATTTCAGGCTGAAGGCGGCGTAGAGATAAGTGCACATGAGGTTGTGCTCGAGCTCCGCGGCCTCATAGAGCGTGCTAACCAACGCCTCGCGGCTCAAATTACTTGGAACGATTTTGCTGGTGTCCATGCGGCCTCGATGTGCTGCGGTCGGGACGCACGAATCTCGAGCCTCAGGAATCGGCGGTTCTTGCCCCGAGTCGTGCAATGCGAAAGAGTTCAAACAGTCTAGCAGCCTATCGCGGGCGTACCAATTCGTTCACCTGGCGGCCCCAAATCCCGCATGTGCACCGGCAAACGAGGTCGCCTCGCTGCGGCGTTGTCGCCGCTTCCCGACAGCAGTTGCCGAGATGGAGCAACGAGCGCCGCGGCTGAAAAGTTCCGCGCGGCCTCATGAGATATTTTGAACACGCGCGAAGTTTTTATCGGCTGACAGATCGTCGATCGGTGGCGGATGATGCCGGTCGCCGATCAATGCATTCATTCAGGAGATCATCATAGTGACCACGATTACCAAATATCGCAGCGACTTCTTTTACGGCGGCCTCGCGATTGCGGCATATTGCGCGCCGGCGCTGCTGGTCGTCGCGGCCGGCACGATGCGAGAGGGTCTGCCGCGTGGCGAGCTGATCGTCGACGGCAGCGCCGTGGCGCTGGCCGCGATCGCGACCGCGCTGGTCCTGCGGGTCGCCTATGCGCTGGGCTTCAGCGAGGCGCTGAGAATCGCGACCTCGCGACCGAAGGCATCGATGATGAGCTATGGCTGATCGAACCGCGCGGCCACGCGCGGAATTGCCAACGTGGCGTCGACGACCTCGAGGAAGCTGCGCTCCTCCCGGAGGATGAATCGCGCCGATTGAGCGAGTGCGAAGTTGTCGCGCGCTTCGCGGTCCTGCTGCAGGCGCAGCCGGTAGGATTCGTAGGCCGCGAGCGACTCGAACCGGATCAGTCCCCAGGCGACGAAGTTGGTCCCCTCGTGGGGCAGAAAGTATCCGATCAGATCACCGCCGCAGCGGGGAATGATGCCTGCCCAATTCTCGGCGTAGGTCCGAAACGCGGCGCGCTGAAACGGGTCGATCTCGTAGCGGATGAAGCAGGTGACGTTCATCGGAGGATTCCTCGCAACAAGCACAGCGCAGGATCATAGCCACTTGCACGTAATGAATGGTTCGTCTAACGTCGAATCATGAAAGACGGCCCGAACATCGCGCGCATCGCCTCGCTGCTCGGCGACCCGGCGCGCGCCGACGTGCTCACGGCCTTGATGGCCGGCCGTGCACTGACGGCAACCGAACTTGCCGAAACCGCGGGCGTCACGAAGCAAACCATGAGCGCGCACCTTGCGAAGCTTCGCGAGGCGCAGCTCCTGACGGTCGATCAGCAGGGCCGGCATCGCTACTACCGGCTCGCCGACCATGATGTCGCCGATCTGGTCGAGTCCTTGATGGGAGTCGCCTTCCGCACCGGCGCCGTGCGATTGATTGCGAGTCCCCGCGAGCCGGCGTTGCGTCGGGCGCGAATCTGCTATGACCACCTCGCCGGGGAGTTCGGCGTGATGGCCTACGAAGCGCTGCTCCAAAACGGGACGCTGGAATCAACGCGGCGCGGCCTGCAGCTCACCGATTTGGGCGCCGCCTGGTTTGCGCGGATCGGAATCGATATCGCGCAGACGTCGCGGCAGCGCCGCGTGCATTGCCGCGCATGCATGGACTGGAGCGAGCGGCGCCACCACCTGGCCGGCGCACTCGGCGCTGCGCTTTTGAGGCGCATCGGCGAACTCGGCTGGGTGAAACCCGATGCGCACTCGAGGATCATCCGATTCACGACCCAGGGCCAGCGACGGTTTCGCGAGCTGTTCGCGGCGACGAGCACGCTTGCCTGACTGCGCTCGGCGGTCTGCCGCCGCTCGCGATGCATTGACGATTGAACGGCGGATCGCCGCGGATGCTTGCGGCTCGTTTTGCTGCGCACGTATACTGCATCCAACGCTGGTCGGGTTCAGGGATGCGGCCTAGGAGCGGGGTGGGTGAATTTACCGGCAGCCATCAGAGTGCGAGCCGCGAGGGGTTCCACCTTCGTGGTCTGGATGACTGCGGCGTTTTTTCCACTCGCTGCGGCCGCGGCGAATTGCCCGAACGGATCAGCCAACAGACCCTGCGAGTCCGGTGCAGCGCCGCAACATGCAGCGCCCCCGCAACGCCCCGCCTATTCACCACCCCCGGCGCCGCGCGCACCGCCCCCGACTTACCCGCCGGCACCCGCGCAGCACATGCCATCGCAAACGTATTCGCCGCCGGCCGCGCACGTTCCCGCGACCACCTATGCTCCGCCGTCGCGCGGCGCGCCGAACACGCCAGGTCAGACGGCGTCGCAGGGCCATGGACTCCCGGAGACCTTGCGGCCGCCGGGCCGCAACACCGAGCCGTCGCGCCAATTTGAACCATCGCATCCCGTCGAGCCGCGCCAGCCCGGGCAGCACGAAGTCAGCCTGCCGCACGCCAACCTCGAGCAGAAATTTCACGGGCAACCAATCGAACGCGCGCCGGGCGGATTCAGCGAGCGCAACGAATCGCATACCGGGCCCGTGCATACCGGGCCCGTGCATGCCGGTGCGCCGGCGCTCGAGGGCCACCGGGTACAATTGAGCGCGACGGCGAGCGTAGTCGCCAATCCAGGCCATCCGGGATTCACGGCCGTCAACCGACTATCGCCGCACGCCTCGCTCGTCGTCGAGCAGCATGTCGACGCTCGCGGGCAGGCCCATGTGAATGCCTACCGTCAGACGCTGAGCGCTGATGGGCGCACGACGACCCGTGTCTATACGGACGGCCGTCGAACCGTCGACGCCGCAACGTTTCACAGCACCGGTCTCGTCTCGGGTCCTCAGTTTCTGACGTACCACAACGGCTTGCGCGCCGCATATCTGCCGAACGGCCGGCCGCTGTACGCGGAGAGCTTCGTGACGAGCGGCCCGCACGTCGCGGGCGGCGGTGATCGCGTCGTGCAGCGAACGATTTACGCGACGAGCGTCGGGGGCGAGGTCCGCGAATTTGGGAGGCCGATCCGCCGCTACTACTCGGTCATGCCGTTCGGCGGCTACGACACCTATGTCTACCGGCCTTTGATCTACGGGGCGGCGGTATTCGCGGTGCTCTATGCGCCGTTCGCATTTCCGATTGCGGTAGGTCCGCAGTGCGTGATCTGTCCGCAGGCGGGCGTCGCGTTCGCGGTGCCGCCGGAGCGCTATTCGGACCCGATCGAATTGCTCGGCGATATGCAGGTTGCCGATGCGGTTAACGATCAAGGCGTGGCGCCGGTCGATGAGTCCTACGCTGACCAAGGCGGCGCCGGACCGGCCGGTGAGGGTGGACCGATGCCGTCGGATCAGCCGCCCCCGGACGAGCCGACGCCGGCGGATCAATCGTCGATGCCGCAGGCACTGCCGCCGCCGCCGCCACCGCCCGAGTTGATCGCAAGCGACTCGGCCTCGGCCACGGATCCCGCCGACCTCGACCGTCTGCGGCAGCAAGCGGGCGAGCTGCAGGCGCAGGCGGTCGCGCACGCGGACGCCGTGCCGGCCGCGGCGAGTTCGAATGATGCACAGAGCGGCGCTTCGGCGGTTGCCGCGGTCGCGGTAAGCAGTGCCGAGCCGCCGGCCGGCGCGGCGGATCGCGCGGCGACAGCCGCCGACAAGCTCGCGGTACCGGAAGACGTCCGAACGCAGATCCACAAAGAAGTGCGCCTCAGCGTGGCGCAGCATGCGCACGATCATCCTCTGACGCTGATCGACATCATGGCCTCGGGCTACTCGCGGATCTACTTGTTTCAAGTCGCCGGCGCGATCGACACGACGAGCGCCATCACGGGCGACGGCTGCGCGCTCGGCAGCGGCGACCTGCTCGCGTTCTCGAGCCTCGACGATGCGCAAAAGCGGCCCACCGCGCAGATGAAAGTCGTCGCGGCGCTGCCCGGACATTGCCTGAGCCACGACATGGTCGACGTGTCGGTTGGCGATCTCCAGGACATGCTGAACACCTTCAACCAGCGCCTCGAAGCAAACATGCGCAAGCTGCAGGCTTGCGCCGCCGCGAAAGGCAGCTGCGCGGGACCCCATACGGCGGCGGCAATCGAATGAATTGCATCAGGTGTGGCGCACTGCTTCCCGCTGCGGCGCGCTTCTGTCCGGCCTGCGCCGCCCCGGTCGACGAGAGTTTGCGTGCCGACGGCGGCGCGGCCGAAGCTGAGTTACAGCGGCGTCGCCGACGCATCGCGATCGCCGCCGGCGGTGGCGCCTTGGTTGCGCTCGGTATCGGCGCTGCGGTGTTCTTCTATGTCGGGCGGGCGCCTACCACGATCCGCGCAAGTGCGCCGGGCGCTGCGCCTCGCGCGAACGCGGCGCCATTGACGCCGGCGCAGGTTACCGGCTTCGATTGGTCGGGGCTCACTCCGGAACAGCTGCAGGCGGCGCGTGCCGCGCTCGATGAAGCGATTGCGAAGGAGGAGCAGGCGCGCCCCGGCGATTCGCAGGCCGCTCCACGCCAAGACGGCCAAAGCGCGCGCTGAGCGCCGACTGCGTCCCGGGCACCATGGCGACACCGACGACCGGCCTCGAGCAAGTGCGCAGCGCCGTTGCTGCGCTCGCCGAAGGTAAAACCGCTCCCGCGCAAGTCGAGGCGCTGCTCGCACACGAGCTGCAGCAGGGATCCGTGACGCCGGAGATCGCACGCACGATTCTCGATGAGGCGATTGCCGCGGGCAGTCTCGATGCCGGCGTGCTGAGCCGGCTCGGATTGGATGCGGTGCCTTCGAATCAGACGCGTCTGCGAGATTTGCCTTCGGCGGCGACGCGAGCCGCCGGCAACACGCGCGTCAACGAGGCGCGCGTGAATACCGAGTGGGCGGATCCGCAGCCGCCGGAAAACGCGGACGGTCCGATCGGGGTCGGCCACGTGCTCGGGCATCGCTATCGCATCGAGCGTGAGCTCGGTTCGGGCGGCATGGGAACGGTGTACCTCGCGAGCGACCAGCAAGTGCCGGGCGAATCGTTTGCGGTCAAGGTGCTGAAGGCCGAGATTCGCGAGTACCCGGAATCGCTCGCGCTGCTGCGCGAAGAGGTGCGCAAGACCCGCAGCCTGCAGCATCCGAACATCGTCGGCGTCTACTCGCTGAATTTGGACCATGGCGATGTCTACATGCTCATGGAGTATCTCGAGGGCAAGACGCTCGCGACCCTGCTCGAAGAGGACTTTGGCCGAGGCATGCCGGTCGACCGCGCCTGGCCGCTGATCCAGGATCTGTGTGCCGCATTGGCCTACGCGCACGATCACAACGTCATCCACAGCGACCTGAAGCCCGCCAACGTGTTCATCACGACCGCGGGCCGCGCAAAGCTGCTCGATTTTGGAATCGCCCGGGCAGCCCGGGGCCGGCGCTCGACCGTCGATCCGGCGGCCTTCGGTGCACTGACGCCGGCCTACGCGAGCTGCGAGATGCTGCAAGGCTTGGAGCCCGACGAACGCGACGACGTCTACGCGCTGGGTTGCGTCATTTATGAGATGCTTTCCGGGAAGCACCCGTTCGGGCGCCGCTCGTCGCTCGACGCACGCCAGGCCGGCATCACGCCCGCTCCGCTTGCATCGCTGTCCCGCGCTCAGAACGCCGCGCTAGCCCACGCACTCGCGTTTGATCGGACCAAGCGCAGTGCGTCGATCGAGGCGGTGCTCGCCGGACTCGAGGCGGACAAGGCGGCCCGCAAGCGTCTGATGATCTGGGCCGGCATCGCGGCGGCGCTACTCCTGATCGGACTCGTCGGGTGGGTGCTGTGGGGCCGTTCCGCGGCGACGACAGCGAATCGTCCGCAGGATAACTCGCTGACGCGCGCGCGGTCTTTGGCGGCGCGCGCTCGCGCGCTCGGCGTCGATCGCAGCGATCCTGCGTTTCAAGACGGCAGCCGTTCGCTGGCGGAGGCCGAGAGGCAAGTCGCCGCGGGCGCGGCCGCCGTCGGAACTCCGATCATCAGCGAAGCGGTTACGGAACTCGCGGCGGCCAATCACAGCGGCAAGCGATACGCGCGTCTCGGCAGCAGTCCTGATGAAGTCAATATTGCCCTCAATTTGTGCCAGAAGAATGCGGGCGCCTGCAGTGCCGCGGATTTCAACGACGAGGCTCCACACATGGCGGTACTCGCGCCGTTCAATTTGGACCAAACCGGCGTCAACAATCGGGATTTCGCCGCGTTCGTGGCCGCAAAAAATTACACGACCAGCGCCGAGCGCGACAACGGCTTGTACGTCGGCGAGGGTCCGAAGGCGGTGCTGCATCCCGCCGAGAACTGGAAAACCCTGCGCGATGCGAATGCGCCGTCGGGCGGTGATCCGGCGGCCTATCCGGTTCGCGGCATCGACTACCAGTCCGCCAGCGACTATTGCGCCTGGCGCGGCAAACGTCTGCCGACCGAGGACGAGTGGGAATTCGTCGCGCGCGGTATCGACCACAAGCTGTTTGCCTGGGGCAACGATGCGAATGCAGCGGGCACCGACATCGCCGGCCGGCGTCTGCTGCCGGTCGATCAACAAGCGGCGACCGGCCGGTTCGGCAACCGCGGTCTTGGCGGGGCGCTCTGGGAGTGGACGAGGCCGAACGATGGACCCACCCCGGTGCTGCGCGGCCCGTCGTGGCAGGAGACGAATCCGGTCCGAGAGCGCCTGGCTGCGCGGCGCATCGACGACGCGAGCCGCGCTTATGCCGATGTCGGCTTTCGCTGCGCGCAGTCCGTGGACCAATGGCCGGATGCGCCGGGGTTCACCGCGAACTGATCGCGGGCGCTCGTCGGCGCATACGCGTAGCGGGCTGGATCGAAATCCATTCAGACCGTTCGCCACAAATCGTCGCGGATGGATCCGGGCAAGAACGTGTTGCTCTGCTTCGAGACCATTTCGACGTAGAGCTTGTCGGTCATGAGATTGGTCGTGATAGCCTCGAAATCCGCGAGGCTCTCGTAGTGCGTGTGCCAGGATATTCGATTGGGATCGCCGCCGATCGGCACGAGCACGACGAGCTCCGTGCCGTAGGTCTCCTTGATGTATTTCGCGATCAAATGACCGAATGCGACCGCTTCGCTGGCTTTGCCGGGGGCGATCGAAGCCGTGCGGGAAAAATAGACCATGGCCGTCTCCTGTTGCGACGAAACTTTACTCTATACTCCGTTGCGATCCCGCTGTCAGTGATCCGCGGCGGCGAAGGCCGACGCGGCCGCGCCGGCACCTCCTCATTCGGGCCGGCGACGGGTAGACTCGGGTGCTCATGGAACAACGTGCCGCTCCAATCATCCGCCGGCCTCGATTGGCCGCGCTCGCCATGCTCGCCGCGGTCGCGCTGGCGAGCACGGCGTTCGTCTCGGCCCGCGCCGCGCCGCAGCTTGCGCCGAATTCCGATTTGGAGCGCTCGCTCGCGGACGAGGTCGAGCGCTTCGTCGCAGCCGATCGCGTGGCGCCGCCGGACGTTTGTCAGGTGCTATTCGTCGGCTCATCGAGCATCGTCAAATGGAAGCCGACGCTCGCGGCCGATATGGCGCCGATCCCAGTCATCAACCGTGGTTTCGGCAGCTCGCATATCGAGTATGTCAATCGCTGGTTCGACGACATCGTCGCGCCGTATCGGCCGCGCGCGATCGTCTTCTATGCGGGTGAGAACGACCTGGATGCGGGAAAGTCCGTCGAACGGGTCGTCGCCGATTTCGACGCGTTCCTCGCGCGCAAGACCCAGGCGCTCGGCGACACGCCGGTCTATTTCATCTCGGTGAAGCCTTCGAAATTGCGGTTTGCGCAATTTGCGTTGCAAACCCGAGTCAACGATGCAATTAAATCGCGCCTGAGCCGCCGGCCCGATCTGCACTACCTCGACGTGGTCACTCCGATGCTCGAGAACGGCAAGCCCAGGGATCTATTCGTCGCCGACGGTCTGCACATGCGTCCCGAAGGCTATGCGATCTGGACGCAAATCGTCAGGGCGGCGCTGCTTCCGAATACGGACGCCGAAGAGCGCAGCTGCCGCCGCGCCAATTCGCTAGCGGTGCAGCGTTAATTCGCCCTCGAGCGGCGTGCCCTCGCTCGAATCGCCGACGCGCACGACGAACCGCCCGGCATCGATGCGCCAGTGATGAGCCGAGTCGTCCCAGTAGCTGAAGCTGCGGGCATCGAGTTCGAGTCGCACGCGCTTGGTTTCGTCGGGGGCCAGCCGGACTTTTTGGAACCCCTTCAATTCGCGCTCCGGCCGGTCGTGCGTTGCCGACGGGTCCGACACATAGACTTGGGCGACTTCGGCGCCCGCGACGCCGCCGATGTTGGTCACGTCGAATTCGACGTGAACGGTGGCGCCCGCGACCGCCTCGGCCGGTAGTTTCAAATTCGAAAAGCGGAAGCTCGTGTAGCTCAAACCGTAGCCGAAGGGATAGAGCGGATGCTTGCCGTTCGTCGTCCAGTAGCGGTAGCCGACCATCAGCTTGTCGCCGTAGCGCACGTGAGGAATCGTATAGTCGATTGCGCGGCCGTCCGGCTCGGTAGAGTGCAAAACCGAATCCGCATGCGGGGCGGGATAATAGAAAGCGCGCGACGCACTTTCGTCCCAATCGCGGTCGAACGTGACCGGCAGCTTGCCCTCGGGATTGTGTCTGCCGAACAGCACCTCGGCGATCGCCGTGCCGCCCTCCTGTCCGGGATAATAGACTTGGAGCACCGCGGGCACCTTGTCGATCCAGCGCCGCGTGTCGGTGCCGACACCGCCCGTGAGCGTGACGATGGTCTTGGGATTGGCCGACGCCGCCGCTTCGATGAGCGCGTCCTCGCCCCAGGGTAGGCCGAAGCTTCGGTCCTGCCCCTCACTTTCGGTGTGCTTGTCGAATCCCGCGGCGACGACGACGACGTCCGCGGCCGCCGCGTACTGTATCGCGTCCGCCGAGACGAGGTCGGGCTCATAGGCGATCCCGAGGCCGGCGTGGAGGCCGCTGAAACGTGGCAGGTAATCGGCGACGAGGTGAATGGTCTGGCCCTCGCGCAGATCGAGCGTCCAAAACGGCGGAATCTGGCCCTCGGCGTGCGGCGCAGTCGGTAGCGGGCTTCCGTCGACGCGCACCGTGATGCTGTCGCCGTCCCACGGCGATGCGGTCGCGAGAATCACATACTTCCCGGCCTTGTCGGCGCGATAGTTTGCGGTGTAGCGGATGCTGCGCGGCGCTTCGTCGCGATTCGCGGCTCCGTGAGCCGCGGGATTGTCGAGCGTCGAGAGCGTTGCGATCTGCGCACTACCCGTGAAATCCTCGCTCGCATAGGTCGCGGCCGTGATAGGGCCATCCCAGCGTGTGCGCCGGAATACTTCGCGAGCCTCGGGCAAGCCGCGCGCGTACAGCACGCGCACGCCGGCACCGACGAGATTCGCAATGCCCGTCAATGTGCTGACCGGTTCGAATGCGTCCGTGTACGCCGAGCCGCCGCCGCCGGTTACCGCCGGGTAGGCGTTCGGGCCGATGATCGCGATCGTCCGAACGCGCGCTGCATCGAGCGGCAGCACATGACCCTCGTTCTTGAGCAGCGTCAGGCTCTCGAGCGCGCCTTCGAGCGCAACCGCCCGGCCGCCGACCGAGTAGGTAGAATCGGCCGCGTCGAATTGCGGACGATCGAGGAAACCGTAGCGCAGCGCGGTGCGCAGCAGCCGCAGCACTTTGTCGTCGATCGTCTGCTGCTTGACGCGCCCGTCCTTGAGCGCCGGCAGCAGGGTTTGTGCATTCATGTAGCGAGGGCCGGGCATTTCGAGATCAAGGCCGTTGTTGGCTGCAGCCACCGCATCGTATGTCGCGTCCCAGTCGGACATCAGGATTCCCTGAAAACCCCATTCACGCTTGAGCAGCTCGAGGTTGAGGAATCCGTTTTGGGTCGCATGCACGCCGTCGATCAAATTATAGGAATCCATGACCGCATCGACGTGCGCCCGGGTGACGGCGGCCTCGAAGGCCGGCAGGTAGATCTCGCGCAGCGTGCGCTCATCGACGTCCGAACTCGCGTTGTGCCGGTTGTATTCCTGGTTGTTGAGCGCGAAATGCTTGACGGTTGCGATGACCCCCTGGGATTGAACGCCTGCGATCAATGGAACCGCGAGCTCGGCATTGAGGAACGGGTCCTCGGAGAGGTACTCGAAATTGCGGCCGGCCACCGGCGTGCGCGCGATGTTGACACCGGGTCCCAGCAGCACATGAACGCCGCGCACGCGCGCGTCTTTGCCGAGAGACTCGCCCAATTTGCGCGCGAACAGCGGATCCCAGGAGGCCGCGAGCGCGACGCCGCCGGCGTAGGAGGTCGAGGGTCCCCAGACGCGAACCCCTACGGACGCATCGGACATCTTGAGCGCAGGTAATCCGATCGCGGGCATCGCGCGGGTGAACATGCTGTCGACCCCGCCGAGCAGCTCGATCTTTTGTTCAGGCGTGAGTTTGGCCAAGAGCGCGCGCGCTTCGGCTTCGATGGCGGGCGAATCGGGCTTTGGCGCCTGGGCTGCGGCGGGCCGAGACGCGGCGAGCGCGCTGAGGCAGCAAAAAATGACGGCGAGGTAGCCGTTGCAAGCGAACTTCGGCGAGCGGGTGGTTTGCATCGTGGTGTCACCGATGAGGAAGAGGATCTTGGGATCGACGAGAAGGATCGAATCGGTCTGCGCTCATAGTAGCCCGCGACTCATGCGGCCGTCTTGCTCCGATTGCGTGTAATATCTGGGCTCGTGCGCCGGTCTTGTCCAGTACCCGCGCCTTCACGCACATGCGTCTCGCGCCGCTTTTCTTACATCACGGAGGCACGATGAAATTCATTCCGAGGGCGATCGCACTAGTCTCACTGCTCGCCACGATAACGGCGGTGGCGGAGGTGCCGAATAGCCCACGGCAGGTACGGCCGCTGGCGGTCGGCGACCGCGCCCCGGGCTTCGACGCTCGCACGACCGACGGCGCACTGCGGCACTTCAGTCCCGACACCTACAAGAAGCCGACGGTCGTGCTGTTCTATCGCGGCGGTTGGTGTCCTTACTGCAACGCGCAGTTGAGCGACCTGCATTCAGTCGAGCCGAAGTTGCGCAAGCGCGGATTCGAAGTCGTGTTCCTGAGCACCGACCGTCCGGAGTTGCTGTTTTCCAGTCTGAAGGCAACCAACATTCACTACACGCTGCTATCCGACAGTCGGCTGGAGGCCGCAAACGCGTTCGGCGTCGCCTACCATGTCGACGATGCGACGTTCCGCGAACTGCGTAGCTACGGCGTCGATTTGGAGGCGACGACCGGCACGGCGGCACACGAATTGCCGGTTCCTTCGGTGTTCATCATCGATACCTCGGGGACGATTCGCTTCGTTTATTCGAACCCCGACTACAAGATTCGTCTGAGCGCCGATGCGCTATGGGCGGCGGCAAAATCGGTCGCAACCACCCGATGAACATGCGGCGTCGCCGGGGCGCCCTCGACGTACCGGCCAGCTGCAATAATCGGTCGAACTCCGCTTGATTTCGCTAGATTTCGCCACAAAACTACTGCTCCAGCCGCGGCCGGGAGATTCGTATGCCCAACTATCAAAAGACCCCTGAGGCGATCGCCAAACTGACGCCGGAGCAATATCGCGTGACCCAGCAAAGCGGCACCGAGCGGCCGGGGCCGGCGAATACCTCCACAACAAGGAGCCCGGCATCTACGTCGACATCGTGTCGGGCGAGCCGCTGTTCGCCTCGTCCGACAAGTTCGAATCGGGCTGCGGCTGGCCGAGCTTCACGAAGCCGATCGAGCCGGCGCACGTGAAGGAGCTCCGGGACGCACGCACGGCATGATCCGGACCGAGGTGCGCTCGGCGAGCGGCGACAGCCACCTGGGCCACGTGTTTACCGACGGGCCGCGGGACCGCGGCGGACTGCGCTACTGCATCAACTCGGCGTCGCTGCGCTTCGTGCCGCGCGAGGAGATGCGAAGCCGAGGGCTACGGCGCCTACTCGACCAAGTGGAGGACGTGCGATGAGCGAAGGAACGGCGGTCCTGGCCGGCGGCTGCTTCTGGGGCATGCAGGATCTGATTCGCCGGCGTCCGGGCGTCATCTCGACGCGGGTCGGCTACACCGGCGGCGACGTCGCCAACGCGACCTATCGCAATCACGGCACCCACGCCGAAGCGATCGAGATCGTCTTCGATCCGGCGAAGACGGCTACCGCAGATCCTCGAGTTCTTCTTCCAGATTCACGACCCGACGACCCGCAACCGCCAGGGCAACGATCGTGGGGACGAGCTACCGCTCGGCGATCTTCTACACGAACGAGGAGCAGCAGCGCGTCGCCGAGGACACGATCGCCGACGTCGATGCTTCAGGTCTGTGGCCGGGCAAGGTCGTCACCGAGGTCGCGCCCGGCGCGGCCGTTCTGGGAGGCGGAGCCCGAGCACCAGGACTACCTGCAGCGATACCCGAATGGCTACACCTGCCACTTTGTGCGGCCGAACTGGAAGCTGCGCTAGCGCGACGCCTCCTGCTCGATCGCCCGGGAGGCTCCGTAGTTTCCCTGACGAAACGGCCACATCTTTACTCGATAATGCCCGCGGTGGCACGACGCACGCCCGGCGTGGAGCGGCATCCCGTGAGGACCCCTCCCCGAACCATCGCAGAGCTGTTGTGGGGCTGCCGAGGAACGGGGCGCATGGTGTGGATGCTCATCGGATTTGCGGTGGCGGCTGCGGTCTCGTGGATCGCGAGCGCCTACCGGCGCGACTTGAGTCGCGCGCGTGGGCGCGTAGATCGCGGCAGTGAGATTGCCGAGACGCGCCTCGGTCCGATCGAATACGCCGTTGCCGGGGACGGTGCACCGGTATTGCTCGTGCATGGAGCGGGCGGGGGATTCGACCAAGGCCGCGATTTTGGCGAGCCGCTGGCGCGACGCGGCCTGCGGATCATCGCGATGTCTCGTTTCGGCTACCTGCGGACGCCGCTGCCACCCGACGCATCGGCAGCGGCGCAAGCCGACGCGCATGCCTGCCTGCTCGATGCGCTCGGAATTGCGCGCGCAGCAATCCTCGGCGCGTCCGCCGGCGCTCCGTCGGCGGTTCAGTTCGCGCTGCGCCATCCCGAGCGTTGCGCGGCGCTCGTCTTGGTGGTTCCGGCCTTGTATGCGCCGCGTCCTGGCGGTGCGCCGGCATTGAAGACACCCGCCTGGACGCGCGTGTTGTTCGATACCGCGCTTCGCTTCGACTTCTGGTTCTGGCTCGTATCGCAGTTCAGCCGCGGGATCGTGATGCAAGCAATCCTCGCTACGCCCGCCGCGGTCGTTGAAACCGCGAGCAAGGTCGAGCTCGCCCGACTTGACGATGTGATCGCGAGGATATTGCCGGTCGTTCCGCGCCGCAAAGGATTGCTCAACGACGCGGCGGTCACGGCTTCGTTGCGTCGCTACGAGTTGGAGCGAGTTCGGGCGCCGACGCTCGTGATCGGCGTCGCGGATGACCTGTTCGGGACCTATGACGCAGCCCGCTATACGGCGGAGCACATCCCTGGGGCGCGCTTAGTCAGTTATGAGTCCGGCGGGCACTTGTGGGTCGGACACCAGACGGACGTCATCGCCGAAATCGCCGCATTCCTCGAGGTTCCGGCGTCATGAGCAGGCGCTGGATCCGATGGAGCGCCGCTGGGTCGGCGTATGCGGTCATCGTCTTTCTGGCCGGCTTCTGCCTCGGCACACTTCGGATATTCGTCGTGGCACCGCGCATCGGAGACGTGCCGGCCGTGGCCGCAGAGGCGCCGCTGATGCTGCTCACTAGCTGGATCGTCTGCGGCTGGATCACGCGTCGATTCGAGATGCCGGCGCTGCCTCGAGCGCGCTTGACCATGGGAATCGTGGCATTTCTCGTGCTCATGCTCGCCGAAATCTGCGTCTCGGTCCTGGCGTTCGGCAGGTCCCCATCCGATCACTTTGCCGCATACCGCTCCGTCGCCGGCATGATCGGTCTGTCGCGCAAGTCGCTTTTGCGTGTTTTCCCGTGTTGCAGGTCGGCCGGGAAGGCCGGTCGCGGTAGCGCGCCACGAGCCTCGCGCGCGAGTCCACGGTCGATTTGCGGGTCAGGGAGTCGCGGCGGCCGCCTTGCAATGCCGGTCGATGAACGCCTGGTGCGGCGGCATCGCCGCGACGCAGCCCGCGATGATCTTCTCGCGTGCTCGACGAATGGTAGAGGTCCTCATCGCTGACCCAATCGACCGCCGGGTGATAAGCCGCGGGGCGTGATCCCCTGGCCCAGCATGACCTGCACCCAGCTCGTAGCCCGAACATCTCGGTGCCGTTGCGGAAGAAGCGGCCGGCGTCCGCGAACAGATCGATGTATTCGCGCAGCGATTCCGGAATGCTCATATTGCGGCAGTAGTTCCACAGCTCCGAATCGTCGCGCTCGGTCGGCATGATAGTGCAGGATGAGGAAATCGCGGATGCGCTCGAACTCGAATGCCGCCTGCGCGTTGTAAGTATCGCTGAGCACGGGATCGAAATCGCGGCGCGGAAACAGCTGCACAAGCCGAATGATCCCCGATTGAATCAGGAATATCGCGGTCGACTCGAGCGGCTCGAGGAAGCCGCCGGCGAGGCCGATCGCGACGCACGTTCTTGTTCCACGAGCTTGCGCCGCTTGCCGGTCGTGAAGCGCAGCGGCCGCGGCGTCGGCGAGCGGCTCGCCGTCGAGATTCGCGAGCAGCGTCGCCGCGGCCTCGTCGTCGCTGAGGAAGCGGCTGCGAGTAGACATAGCCGTTGCCGATGCGGTGCTGCAGCGGAATGCGCCACTGCCAGCCCGGCCTCGCGCGCGGTCGAGCGCGTGTAGGGTGTCGGCGGGCCCGACCGTCTCGCAGGGAACCGCGACCGCCCGGTCGCAGGGCAGCCAGTGCGTCCAGTCCTCGAAGCCGCGTCGTGCAGCGCCTGCTCGATCAGCAGGCCGCGAAAGCCCGAGCAGTCGATGAAGAGGTCGCCGGCGATCGCGTCGCGCCGCTCTCGAGCGTCACGCGCTCGACGAAGCCGTCCGCGGCCGCGCAGCTGCGACGTCGACGATCTTGCCCTCGATGCGCTCGACGCCGCGCGCCTCGGCATAGCCGCGCAGGTAGCGCGCGTAGAGCGCCGGCATCGAAATGATAGGCGTAGGCGATCTCGGCAGCGGCGAGTTCGCGGCGCATCGGCGCGCGGACGGCATGAACTTGCCGCTGCGGCGCGGCCATGGTGTTGAGCGAGTAGTGCGTCGATGTCCTTGCGCCTTGCCGGCTGCGAGGCCTTGAGCCAGTACTGGTGGAACGCGCAGCCGCCCGAGGTCGCGGCCGATCGGCGCCGAAGCCATGGATGTAGCGTGTCGCCGAGCGCGCGCCCAGTCGTCGAACTGGATGCCGAGCTTGAAGGTGCCCTGGGTCTCGCGCACGAAGTCGCTCTCGTCGATGCTCGAGCAGGCGTTGAAGACGCTCGAGTGCGGGATGGTCGCCTCGCCGACGCCGATCGTGCCGATCTCGTCGGATTCGATCAGCGTGATCGGACAGCGCGCCCCGAAGGATCTTGGCGAGCGCCGCGGCCGCCATCCAGCCGGCGGTGCCGCCGCCGACGATCGCGACGGAGCTGGATCGGCTCGACGGACGGCTCGTGTGGAGTCCTGTGCAGTGATTGCCGGTATTCAATGCAAAAAGGGGGAGGGCCGACGGCCGCTCCCTCGAGTCTTGCCGCGCCGACCCCTCAGAGTACCACTTGAGCGCCGCCGTGAGCTTGAGCGTAAAGGGAACGCCGAGGATCGGCCCGCCAAGTGTTGTAATACGGCGGCGGGATGGGCTGACCGTATACCGGATTCCAGATGGCTGCGCCGATGGAAGTCGGACCAGTTGATAGACATTCAGGACGTCCAGGTGCACCGTGCCCTTGAAGTCGTGCCAGATGCCGAACGCCTTCGCCAGCGACAGGTCGATGTCCTTGTAGCCGATGGCGTTGGGATATCTTCACGTTGATCGGAGATCGCGCCACCGTCGATCGCGGTCCACATAGTGGGGCAGTCTGGGCAGCCCTACGATCGTGTCCACGGTAAGTCGGTCCGAGGAAACTCACCTTAACCCGAGACCGACCAGCCCCACGGCCCATGATTGTAGGTGCCCGCTGACACGAGGCGATGCCGCGGCACCGCGGTCGAGGGCAGCAACGGGTAGTCCTTCGGGATAGGCAGATCGAACAGATAGCCGTTCGGCGTGCCCTCGTACGGATTGCCGACCGCCGGCGACGTTGTTCTGGTAGGCGTTCGAGTAGGTGTAGGCGAACGAGGCGCTCCAGCCGGAGTCCGCCGTATAGGGCTTCGTCGCCGAAACCGCCACCTGCTGATTCTCGTCCTTGCCGCCGTTATCCCAGAGAATGAGCGACTCCAATCCCGACGAGGCCCGGGGCGCCCCATTGGGTTGCCATTTTGTAGATCGGACCCGTCCGGATAGCGGTTCCCCAGATGACCGAGCATGGCCTCGTAGCTCTTGATGTCGGAGAGACGTCACTGCCGCGTCCCAATCGTGAAAGGCGCGTGCGGAAGCCGATGCTGAACTGATCGGAATACGGCGTCTTGATATTGTTGTTGATCAGGTCCACTTCATGCGATGAAGTGGACACCGGGATCCCGCCAGGCCCGCCGCCGTCAGGTAGGCCGGATTCCAGGCGTAGCAATGGGCGGCCGGATTCACATCGGCCGGCACCGCAAGCGACCGAACGAATCGGGATTCGGGCGAGGGGAAGTAGATCTGCGGGTTGTTGTACAGACGCCACCTTGGTCGTCTCGTACGACAGCGTGTTGAAGAAGTTGCGGTCGTAGGAGCGGCCATAGCCGCCGAAAACCACATACTGCTGGTCCGCGTTGATGTCGATGCGAAACCCGAGGCGCGGTGCGATTATCGGTCGGCGGCTTGCGATTCGAGCCGGTGCTGATGTAGTCGTTGATGTTGGTGCCGGGGTAATCGGGTCGACCGAGCTCGCGAGCAGCTGCGCATAGGTCTCGTTCGGGCGTAACACCGCGGGAAGGCCGGGTGATCGCATTGGACCACGGCGGCAGGAGTCACATAGTTGTCGAAGGACGGAACCTTCTCGTAGTCCCAGCGGACGCCGGGATTCACCGTGAGGTGCTGATCCACCGTCCAGTCGTCCTGGAGGTACAGGCTGAACTGTTGATCGTCCGTGGATACGCGCGGTGAATTGACTCCGGCGACAGTCTGCGGGAATTGAACCTCAAACGGAGTCGGTTAAACGCCGGCGCTGGTGACACCCCAGTAGTAGGTCGCCGTGCTCAGATTCGACGAGGCGTTCTGCGCGACCAGGTTGATGTCCGCAAATCGACCACCGAACTTCACCGTGTGGTCACCCAGCCATTGCAGGTTCGGCAGAGTGAAATCATCGTCGAACTCCGTGCCGGATTGGCCGTTTCGGAACCCGACACCGTCTCCGGGGCCGCCGACGACGATGGCGGTCGCGTTCGGGCTCGCGGCCGGCGCGTTCTCAAAATAGAAGTATTGCTGTTGGGGGCTGACATTGGTCGAATCGGTTCCTGAATGCGAGTTTTGATGCGACACGCGCGCGAGATTCACCCAGTTGTCGGCGCTGTGCTGCCATTGCAGATTCCAGCGAAGGCTGTTGTTCTTGTATTGCGCTTCAGCCGAGGTCGCGGTTTGACCTGAGGCGCCCGATACCTGGTTCTCCTGACGAATGAACCCGGTGAGCTCGAATCGATCCTCGTCGGTGGGTTCGTAATCGAGTTTCGACGAAACCCAGATCTTCCTTGAAGGGGTTAGTCGTCGGTCCGAACTGCGAGAACACATCGGCCGGCAGCAGCGGCTGCAGCTGCGGCCGCGCTCAACCCGCCACCCGGGAAGACCACGTTCTGCAAGGACAGCGATTTGTGCTCCCAGGTTACAAAGAAGTGCAGCTTGTCTTGGATGATCGGGCCGCCTTCGGCGAAGCCGAACTCGTAGCTCGGCGAGGACGCCTTGGGATCGGTGACGGAAGCTGAGGCGATTTCGGCCGGGGTTTCCGCGCGAAGATTCTGGTTGGTGAAATCGGCGAACCCCTCGCCCTTGAACTCGTTGGTGCCGGATTTCGTCTGGGCCGCAATGATGGCGCTTGCGGCCTCGCCGTATTCCGCCTTGTAGTTGGACGTGATGACCTTGTATTGGTCGATCGCGAGCTGCGGGAAGGGGTTGCCCGGGTCGCCATTCGATGTGGCCCCGGATTGACCGACGGTGCCGCCACCGGGCGCGACATAGTCCTTTTGGCTGACGCCGTCGAGGTAGACGTTGATGGCGGAGTCAAGTTGGGCTCCGCCGCGCAGGCTCGTGTTGCCGCTGGAGTCGACCGTGAATGACATGCCGGGCACGAGATCGGCAAACTCGAGGAAATTGCGCGTGAGCTGCGGCACGGTCGCAATGTCGTGCAGCGACACGAGATCGCCGACTTCCGACGTTTTGACTTCGTACAGGCGCTTGGAGCTGACCGTGATCTCGGCCAGCGAACCCTCCGGCGCGGGCGCGGCTCCTGCCAATAGGTCGAGCGTGCTGGTCGAGCCGACGCTCAAGGTGACGACGGCCTCGGTGCCGGGACCGGCATCGACCCGATAGGTGCCCGGCGGCAGGCCGACGAGCGCATAAGTGCCGTCCGATCCGGCCTTGGTATGCCGCACGGCGCCGGTCGCGACATCCTTTGCAGTGATTTCGCTGTTGGGGGCCGCCCTGCCGCGCAAGCTCGCCTCGTTGGTTTGTGCCCAAGTGATCGTCGGTCCCGCGAGTGCGGCTGCAACGGCCGTCGCGATCACCGACCGGCGAAACAACTTGCTAGTGTTCAAACGCCTGCTCATATTCCCGTCCCCCTGATTTTTGTGGTCACGCGCTCATCGATTCTGGATTCTGTTCAATCAATTCAAGGCAATGCCCATTCCAGGCAGCCGCGAGAGGGTGTCGATTGACATACAGCGCGGGCCGCAGCACGGCCGAACGACACACGCTGTCGCGCGGCGATCCGCACCTGCAAGTCCGGCGCAAGTTGTGCGATGGTCAGCGCCATCTTCAGTCCCCCATAATCGTCTGAAAAAACGTTTACATCCCGGAGGTAAACGTTTTCTCAGACGGTAGCGCAAGACTACGCCCTGTCCCCGGAGGGTTGTCAAGAAATGTTTGTGCCGGCGGTGCGCGGAGCGCCTATGCGCGCTGAGCAACGGCCGGGTCGTGCATCGCGGGGTCATCATGGATGCACAATTCGGCGCCAGGACCCGACATCGGAGCGCCGATCGTCTCGTGCCTGGATTGGAGGGGGGCGCTTGACTGGGGAAATGGAAAGCGTTTACATACGGCTCGAGCTGGCCGATCATCCGTGGGATCGCTCTCTTCGAGGGGTCATTGGTGGCTGTAAAGATTCAGGATGTCGCGGACGCGGCGCGGGTATCCATTGCGACCGTGTCGCGTGCGCTCAACGGCATCGGCAATGTGACCCCCGAGACGCGGCGCAAGGTCACCGATGCTGCGGCGCGGCTCGGCTACATCCCGCACGGCGGCGCGCGCAGTCTCAGCATGCGCCAGACCAACTGCATCGGTGCGGTGCTGCCCGATCTGCACGGTGAATTTTTCTCCGAACTCATTCGCGGCATCGATCGCGTGGCCCGTTCGCACGGCCTGCATTTGCTGCTCTCCTGCTCGCATAGTGACGTCGATGAACTCGCGGCCGCGCTGCGCGCCATGCAGGGCCGCGTCGACGGATTGCTCGTGATGTCGCCGCATGTCGATGCCGAGGTGCTCAGCGGCAACATTCCGCGTTCGACACCGACCGTGCTCATGAACACGCGCCACGACGGCGAGCGCTACGCCTCCTTGACCGTCGACAACTACGGCGGCGCGCGCGCGATGATCGAGCATCTCGTCGGCGGCGGGCACCGGCGCATCGCGTTGGTCACGGGTCCGGAAGACAATTTCGATTCGGCTGAGCGCCTGCGCGGTGCGGTCGACGCCTTGAGAGATTTCCTCCCGAATGAGAATCCGCAGATTTTGCGCGGCGACTTCAGCGAACAATCGGGCTATCGCGCGGGACGTTTGCTGCTCTCGATGGCCAAGCGCCCGGACGCCATTTTCGCGGCGAACGACATGATGGCGCTCGGTTGCGTTTTCGCCCTCAACGAGGGCGGCGTTGCGGTTCCCGGAGAAATTGCGATCGCGGGATTCGACGACATTCCGATCGCGCGCTGCGTGACTCCACCGCTCACCACCGTGCGCGTGCGCATCGCCGAACTCGGCGAGCTCGCGTTCGAGCGGCTGCTGCTTGGAATTGCGGAGTCGGGGAAAGACAAGGTTTCCAGCCAGATCCTCGCCACGGAGGTCATTGTGCGAAGCTCGTGCGGCCGCAAGCACGCGCCGTTGAACGCCGTCGGCTGAGTGCGCGTTGCGCCGCTCAAGGTTCACTTGCTGCGTGGATCATCGCCGTTTGTGCATGCGCTGTCAGCGTGCCTGGGGCCTGAGGGTCGGATGAACCGGATCGACAAGTTGATTGGCGAGATGACGCTAGCCGAGAAGCTCGGCCAGCTCACGATGACGGCCGCCGGCTTTGCCGTGACGGGACCGATCATCGCCGGCGACTCGACCGATGCGATCAGGAGCGGCGCGATCGGCAATTTGCTGAATCTCGTGGGTCCGGGCCCGGTCCGCGAAATGCAGCGCCTCGCGGTCGAGGAGTCGCGCCTCGGGGTGCCGTTGTTGATCGGCCTCGACATCATCCACGGACATCGAACCCTGTTTCCGATCCCGCTCGCCGAGGCGGGACTGTTCGATCCGCAGCTCTGGGAGCTCACGGCCTGTGAGGCGGCGAAGGAAGCCGCCTGCGATGGGCTTGCGATCACGTTCGCGCCCAATTTGGACATCTCGCGCGATCCGCGCTGGGGCAGAACGGCGGAGGGTCCGGGCGAGGACCCCTGGGTGGGAATCCAATTTGCGCGGGCCAAGGTGCGCGGATTACAAGGCGCGAGCCTCGCCTCCGCGGACACGATCGCCGCCTGTGCGAAGCATTTCTGCGCTTATGGGCACGTGACCGCGGGACGCGAATACGCGAGTGTCGACATCTCGGAGCGCACGCTGCGCGAAGTGCACTTGCCGCCGTTCATTGCGGCGGTCGAGGCCGGGGTCGCGACGATCATGCCGGCGTTCACCGACCTCGCCGGAATTCCAATGACGGCGAATGCGGCGCTGTTGCGCGGCTACTTGCGCGATCAGCTCGGCTTCAAGGGCGTGCTGATCAGCGACTACAATGCGATCGGCGAGTTGATCCGCCACGGCGTTGCCGCCGACCTGCCGTCGGCTGCCGTGTTGGCGCTCAAAGCGGGTGTGGATATCGACATGATGTCCGATGCTTACCGGTATGGGCTCCCGGTCGCCTTGGAGCGCGGGCTCGTCTCGGCGGCGGATATCGACGTCGCGGTGCGGCGCGTGTTGCACCTCAAGGAACGCTTGGGATTGTTCGAAGATCCCTATCGCCGCGGCACCAAGACCGAGACGCCGGCGGCGCTCGCGCGTCGCCACGAGATCGCGCGCAACGTGGCGGCGCGCGCGCTGGTGCTCCTCAAGAATGAGCATGACACTCTGCCGCTGTCGGCTCGTGTGCATCGTGTATGCGTGATCGGTCCGCTCGCCGACGCGCCCGCCGAGATGCGCGGCTGCTGGTCCGCCTCGGGTGTGCCGGAAGGACAGGTCAGCGTCGTCGCCGGCCTGCGCCAGGGATTGCCGAAGGCCGAGATCCTGTATGCGGCGGGAGTCGGGATCGAGGGGGAGGATAGCGGCGCGATTGCGGCCGCCGTCGAGCTGTGCGACGGCGCCGACGCGATCGTCCTGTGTCTCGGCGAGTCGGCGGCGATGAGCGGCGAGGCCGCGAGCCGCGCGCATCCCAACCTGCCCGGCCGGCAGCGTGCGCTGGCGGAGGCGGTTTTCGAGCGCGCCCGGGCGCGGCATTTGCGCGTCACCGTAATCCTGTTCTCGGGCCGACCGCTGATCGTTCCGTGGCTGGCCGCACAGGCGGACGCGCTGATCGCCGCATGGTTCCTGGGCAGCGAAGCGGGCAACGCGATCAGCGACGTGCTGACCGGACGCGTCTCGCCGAGTGGGCGCACCGCGATGACCTGGCCGCGTGCGCTCGGGCAAGTGCCGATATATTACGGCGAACGCCCGACAGGGCGACCCGCGGATTCGAAGGATCACTACACGAGCAAATACCTGGACACCGACAATGCGCCGCTCTTTCCCTTCGGACACGGTCTCTCGTACGGACGCTTCAGCCTGAAGAATTTGCGAGTGACTCCGGATCGGGTCGCGGAATGCGACACGATCGAGGTTCGCGTGGACCTGACGAATGACGGCAAGCACGCCGCCGAGGAAACAGTGTTCTTGTTCACGCACGACAAGCTCGCGAGCGTCGCGCGGCCGAAACTCGAACTCAAAGGCGTCGCAAGGATCGCCTTGCAGCCTGGAGAAACCGGGACCGTGAGCCTGCATTTGCCGGCGCTGGATCTGCGATTTCTGGGCGTCGACCTTGCGCCGGTGTTCGAGGCGGGCGAACTCGAGATCCTGGTCGGACCGTGCGCCGACCGATCGCAACTGCTCGCGGCGTCCGTGAGTTTGGCCGCGCAGCCGGTGCGCGCACGCGTCGCGCAATCGCGCGGCCGTTCGCGCAAGCGCTGAGCGCGAGGCGGGCCGCGCCCGCCGGCCGCCCGGTCAACGAATTTCGAGCACGGCGAGGCCATGCACCGGGATTTCGAGCTGCAGCCGACCGTCCGCGAGTGCGGCAGTCTCCGGGGCGGCGAGCTTCGAGGCCGCACGCAGCGCATCGATTTGTTCGCGGCTCGGGAACGGCGGCCGGCCCATGCCGTCGAAGGCCTTGATGACGTTGCCGTGGTCCGCATCGAGACGCCAGATCGTCGCGTGGGCATCCGCGCCGACGCCGCGCACCTCGAGCGAAAACCTCCGCGACGAGGCGGAGGGGGCGGGCGGCGAGTAGTGTTCGCCGGTCCCGTCGGGCGGAGCGTAATTCCAGAGCGCGAGCACGAGCGTCCCGTCGGCACGCCTCGTCACGAGCGCGGCGTCGGAGTCCGAGTGCAAGCGCGTGTCGCCGAGCCGATGCAGCAGCGCAAATGCGTTGTACGCCGGCTTCGGGATCGAATCTTCGGCGACCATGCCGAAGCCACCGTAGAACGGCGTCTTGACGACGCCGCCCTCTTCGAACACGTCGGAAAAGGACCAATAACTCATGGACTGCGTCAGCCCGTCGCACTGGCTGATCGTCGTCGCGAGCCATGGCCCCATGTAGACGGTATCCGTGACGTTCGGCTCGTTCGCGTAGCTCGCATTGTATTCCGAGAAAATCAGCGGCAGATCCGGCATCGACGAGCGCTTGATCTCATCGCTGACTTTGCGCACCGATTTGCAGACCATCTTGTCGCGAGCGACGGGAATGTCGTTCTTGAACACGTCCTGCGTCGAATCGTTGGCGTAGACATGCGAAGACACGAAATCGAGCGGCACGTGTTGCTGCTTGCAGTGTTCGATGAAATCGGCGGCCCATGCGGCCTGGGCGGTCGAGGGGCCGCCCACGCGCAGCCGTGCGTTGACGCTCTTGACCGCGCGCGCCGTGTGGTCATAGAGCTCATAGTAAGTCGGCTGGTAGGGCCGGCCGCCCCAGAAGCCGATGTTCGGCTCGTTCCAGACCTCGAAGTACCAGGTCGCCACTTCGTCGATGCCATAGCGATCGACGAGATGGCGCGTGAACGCATCGATCATCGCGTCCCACTGCGCGTAGCTCTTCGGCGGAGAAATGTTCGGTTTGTACCAGAATCCGAAGATCTTCTTCGGGTCGGCCGCGAGCTTCTGCGGCATGAAGCTCAACTCGACGAACGGCCGAACCCCCTCGGCGAGCAAGCCGTCGTAGATCTGGTCGACGTACGAGAAGTTGTAGACGAGGCGGCCCTTCTTATCGAGGTCGTAGAGGCCGACCTCGTCGTGAAAAATCGCGTGAAAGCGTACATAGCGAAAATCCGCGGCCTGCTTGACGAGGCGCACGTCCCGGCGGTAGTTGTCGCGCAGCGAAAGCACTGCGCGCCCCGATCCGAACATTTGCTCCCAGAAGTGCGGGAACGGTGTGCCTGGCTCGTCGGCCCGGACCTTGAGTTCGATGGGCTCGTTGGGTGCGGCAGGCGCGGCCGGCGCGGCCGGCGCGGCGGCGCCGATCGCGGCGTCGGCGAGGGCTGCCGCTATGATCGTGGCGGCGAGCAGACGAGGCAGCTCGATGAATCGCGGTTCGATACGGCGCATGGTGGGCGGGCTTCCTATCGATGGGTTGTTGGCAGACAAGCCGTCGCGCAGATGGCGTGCGCGACGTAGCCGGCGGCGGTGGCGAACGCGCGGCCGCTGAAATCCATCTCCGCGGTATCCGGATCGATGCCCTCGGAAATGATTCCGCCGTCCCAAGGGCTCGCGAGCAATAGGGTCTGTGCGCGGTCGTGCGAGCGCCGCAGCAGCAGCTCATCGGCGATGACCCACGAGGTCGTGAACGGCAGGCGGTAGCTTCCGGGCAATCCGAAGCGCTTGCCCGCGTAGGAGTAGGCATAGTTCGCCGAGTGCAGCCACTCGTAGGTGCGAACGAACACCGGGTCGCCCTCGTCGACGAAGCCGAGCGTGGGCAGCTTGAGCAGAGAACCCGGTGGGATGTCGCTCAGGACGAAATCCTTGCCGTCGGTCGCGGCGGCGAAAATCGGCCCGGCGGCGCCGGGAGCCGGGGAGAGCGCGTGCGCGAGGAGCGCATCGTGCAACGAGCGTGCGCGGCGGCTCATGTCCGCGCCGCTCGCCGGCTCCTTGAGGCGCCCGAACAGCGCGGCCAGATCCTCGAACGCGCGCCACACGAGCGCATTGTCGTAGGTGAGAAACGGCAGCTTCTGGAATTCGTCCTGCGAATCCTGCAGCGACGAATAGAGCCCGATCGACGGATCGAAACGGCCGATGAGCCGATCGCGCAGCTGCAGCAGCGCGGTGCGATGGGCGCTCAGGAATGCGAGGTCACCGCTCGCGCGCACGTAGGACGCGAGCGCGATGATCGGCGCCGCGGCCTCATCGAGCTGGAACCCGTCCTCGAGCACCACGCCGTCGATGAACCGGCTGTGCGTTCCGGTGTTGCGCAGCTGCGTCGTGAGCGCATAATCCAACGCCTCGCGCGCCATCTCGAGGTCGACGTCGAGCAGCCCCGGAAAACTCCACAGCATCGCATCCCGGTCCCAGTAGGCGGCCGAAACGTAATATCGCGGGCTGCGCGACGTGACGCCGACCAGCTGTTCGGTGTCGATGCTGCGTCCCCAGGCGTAGAGCGCCGTGAACAGGAAGTTGCGGTTCATCAAGAGGTCGAGGTCCTCGCGACCCGTCGTGCGCGTGCGCGCCCGCAACCAGGCCGCGGCTTGCGCGAGAATCGCCTCGGAGCCTGAGCGATCGAGCATTTCCCGCAGCGCGCGCGCGTTGTGGGAGGCGCTGAATTCCTCGATGCCGACCGCGAGCACGAAC
Source organism: uncultured Gammaproteobacteria bacterium (assembly GCA_963782845.1). GTDB lineage: Bacteria > Pseudomonadota > Gammaproteobacteria > Steroidobacterales > Steroidobacteraceae > Bog-1198. Next base: position 309,973 of record CAWALM010000021.1, read on the forward strand.
AGCGCCTCGGCCGATTCGCCGGGCTGCAGCGTCACACTGCGGGCCGCGTCGGCTTCGGGTCCCAGCGCGAGCGGCGCAGTCGCAAACGTCGCTTTCGAACCCGGATGTACCACTGCCCATGCAAAATGCGTGTCGTCGGTGATGAAGGAATACACTTCGCCGGGCTCGACCCAGGGGGAGGGCGCGATCGTTCGCTCGCCGCGCAGGTTCACCGGAACATACGTCACGCGTCGCAAGGCCCCGAACGAGGAGCGCAGCCCGAGCGTCAGCGGTACCGCCGCGCTGCGATGATTCGTCGCCGTCAATCGAATAAATGCCGCGCGATAGCCATGCGGAGCGCAGTAAGTCAGGGTCATTTCGAGGCCGTCGCTCGTTTGCCGGGCCTGCGGAATCCAGTACTCGAGCAGACTCCAGCTGAGATTGGTGAGCGGCAGTTTCCTCGAGTCCGCGAGCACATAGGGCTCGAGCACCGGGCGCGGCGCCTCGCCGCTCGCCTGCAGCAACCCGCGGTCGCGCATCGAGAGAGCATTGAAGCTCGTCAATGCGCCGTCGGCGGCTCGAATATCGGGCAAGGCGATCCATTCATTTCCGGTCGCCAGTACATCGGACGGCCGAAGATTGAGCAGTGTAGAGCGCGGCGCGAGCGCCGCCGCCGCGAGCGTCGCGGGCAGCAAGCCGAACAAAATGAAGACGATCCGCATGATGCCGCACCTCGTGACGCGCGATTATCGCAGCTTCGCTTTCGATTGCGCTTTTACATCCGCATTTACATCATGGCCGCGGCAGCGCTGCGTGGAAACGGCGGCGCCTGCAATGCGCACCTGATAGCATCTCGCCCCGAAGCCAAGACGCAAATTGGCAGCGAGGGTCGACCCATGTGCCTCAAATACCGCGCCGGCGCGAGTACGGCCGCGCTGTTCCTGCTCTGTGCCTGGGTGGTTCCGGCGGCTGCGCAAATGGTGCCGCCCTCGATCGATGACCCGCGCGAGCCGTTCTCGTATTTCAGCAGGCCCACCGGCGAAATCGGCATCATGGGCGCCGAGGCCGCGACCGAAATCACGCCCGAAGGGTACCTGCGAACCGGATTCGGGGAGCTGATGTTCTTCGAAGGCCCCGAGTTGACTCCGATCTCGGTCCGCATCAATACGCTCGAGCAGGGGCGGCTGCCGATCGTGCATTACGAATTTGCCGATGCCGGAATTCGCTACCGATTCACGATGTTCGCCGCGCCTCTCGAGACGGGTTCCGATATGCCGGTCAACTTCGTGCGCATCGGCATCGTGAACGGCACGGCAAGGCCGGCGCGGGCGGTTCTCGCCGCCGGGATGCGCTACGACTCGGCGCGCAGCGTGAGCGCGCGCCACGGCGACAACCGCTTCGATCGTCCCGCGACCGGCGCGTTTGCGGGCGATTATCGCCAGCTCGGCGAGGATTACAGCGCCGACTGGGTTTATGGATTCGAGGCGAATCACTTCCTGCGCGACGGCAAGGCATTGTATTTTTTCGCGCCGGGCGCCGAGCTCTCCCTGACGCCGCGCGAATTCTACAACTATCCGCCGGAGCCGGGGCCGCGCAAGCTCAGCATCCTGCCCGACACCCCCGCGGGGATCGCACGGTATTCGCTGCTGCTCGCGCCGGGCGAAGAGCGCACGCTCGACTTCAAGATGCCCGTAGTCCCGCCGCGCGATCCCGCCGTCATCGCCGCGATCGATCGCAGCGGCTTCGATCAGGCCCTCGCCGGGGTGCGCGCATTCTGGACGCAGATCCTCGATTCCGGAATGCAGATTTCGCTGCCGGAAGCCAAGCCCGTCGAGGTCTTCGATGCCAGCCTCGTTTACGATCTGATCGCGATCGATCGGATCGGTCCCGACACGATTCAAACCGTCAACAAGCTCCATTATCACTCGTTCTATCTGCGCGACACCGCAGACATCGTGCACATGTACGACATCACGGGCCACGCCGACGTCGCGCGCGAGGTGCTCGATTTCTATGCGAAGTCGCAGCGTGCGGACGGCAATTTTCTTTCGCAAGAGCAGCAGTACGACGGCTGGGGCGAGGCGCTCTGGGCCTATGGGCAGCACTATCGGATCACGCGCGACGCAGGGTTTGCGGAATCGGTATTGCCGCGGATCGACCGCGCGGTCGACTGGCTCATCGCCGCTCGGGCGCGCGACCCGCTGCATATCATGCCGGCCTCGAACGTGCAGGACAACGAGATGATCCCCGGACATCTCACGGGCTACAATTTTCTCGCGCTCTCGGGCCTGCGCCTCTGCATCGAGATGGCCGAGGAAACCCGGCATCGCGAGCTTGCGGCCAAGTGGCGCGCGGAATATGCACGCTATCGCAGCCGATTCTTGCGCGTGCTCGATCGTGTCACGCGCAGCACCGGCGGCTACATCCCGCCGGCGCTCGATGGCCGCAGCGGCGGTTACGACTGGGGCAATCTGCTCGGCGTCGTGCCCGAACCCACGCTCGACCCTCAGGATCCGCGCGTGACGGCGACGCTGCGCGCGACTCGGGCGAAGTACCAAGAGGGGATCATGACCTACGCGGACGGCCGCTATCTGCATCACTATCTGACGATCAAGAACACCTTGACCGAGGTCGTACGCGGCGATCAGCGCGATGCGCTCGGCGAGTTCTACGCGCTGCTGCTGCATACGAGCGCGGCGAACGCCGGCTTCGAGTTCGCGATTCGACCGTGGGGCGATCGAAATTTTGCGGACAACCTCGCGCCGCACGGCTGGTTCGCCGCCGAATACCGCACGCTGCTGCGCAATATGCTGGTGCGCGAGGAGGGCGCTCGCCTGCATCTGCTCAGCGTGCTCTCGCCCGAATGGCTGGGCGCGGGCAAGACGGTGTCGGTGCGCAACGCGCCGACCGCGTTCGGCCTACTCGGGTTTACGCTGGAGCAGCCGAGTGCGAGCGAGGCGGTTCTGCAGCTGCATGCGCAGTTCCGCAGCGCACCCGAGTGGATCGCGGTCCACCTGCCCTGGTACATGCGGCTCGATTCGGCGCGCGTCGACGGAAGGCCGATCGCAGCCGCGCACGGCGTGCTGTCGCTGCCGCCAACCGCCAGGGAACTGCGCCTGAAGTGGACGCGCACCGCCGAGACGCCGGCCTCGAGCTTTGCGAACGCGGTCGCCGACTATCGAGCCGAATACGCGCGCCGCTATGACTTGCTGATGCACGGCGCGCCCTGATCGGAAGGCGTGCCGCCTCAGGCTTTGAGGAAGATCCCGCGCCGATACAGCAGCCAGATCGGGATAAAGCAGAACGCGGTAAACGCCACGGAATACGCGAACGAAGCGAGCGCCGGATCGCCGAGCGGAACGAACAGGTGCCCATAGAGAAACGGCTGCAAGCTCATCGAGCCGCCATCCTGTCGCCAGTGAATGACCCACAGCAGGGTCTGCAGCAGCTCCGCGAACATGTACGCGGCGATCGCATTCGAGCCGAACACGAGCCAGGGCCAAAGCCAGCGCGGGCGTCGCTGCGCGACATCGGTGAGCCCGTAGCAGGCCGTGAGCGCGAGCGTCGACCAGCCGGCGGCAACCAGCACATAGGAACTCGTCCAAAGCTTTTTATTGAGCGGCAGCCAGTGGCTCCACAAATAGCCGGCCGCGAGCAGTCCGGCGGCCGCGGCGGCAAGCCCGGCGAGCTTGCGCCGGGCCGGGTGCGGAGTCTCGAGCCACATGCCCGCGAGCATGCCGATGAGCACCGTCGCGAGCGCCGGTAGCGTGCTCAGCAAGCCCTCCGGGTCCCTGACGCGCTCATAGAGATGCGCCGCGGAAAATATCCGGCGGTCGAGCCATGCGACCAGATTGGCGTCGGGATCGAGCAGCGGAATATCGCGGCCTGGAACGCCCGCTCCGGGCACCGGCACCCAGCAGATCAGCACCCAATAGCCGAGCAGCAGACCCGCGGCGATCAACACTTTGCTGCGCGCCGTCGCGCTCCACAAATGCAGCAGTGCGGCGCCCAGGTAGCAAAGCGCAATGCGTTGCAGGACGCCATAAATGCGCAGCGTCCCGAGGTCGAAGAACGGGAAACCATTGACGACGATGCCGAGCGCGAACAGGATGCACGCGCGCCGAACCGTCTGGCGCGCGAGCTGCGCGCGCGTCGCACCTCGCGCCAGCCGCGCGGCGAACGCGAACACGATCGAAATGCCGACGACGAACAGGAACGTCGGAAACACGAGGTCGGTCGGCGTCATGCCGTTCCAATCCGCATGGCGCATGAACCACCAGGCCTTACCGCCGTCGCCGTTGTTGTTGACCATGATCATGAAGGTGATGGTGATGCCGCGCAACACGTCGATCGAGAGCAGTCGTTGCGGCGGCTCGAGAGCGGTTGATTCCCGCATCATTGACGGGCGGCGAGCGATGGGCTCGCCGCCCGCGACGAGGCGCTCAGGCATACATGCAGCCGTAATACATCGTGGCGAGCGACACCAGCTGCGGCATCTGTCCGATGATGCCGCTGCCCGGGCAGGCTCGCCATTCGATATCGGCGCTCGGGGATTCTCGGTGGTAGGCCTCCTGGATGAATCGGTGGCAGGTGATTCCTGGACGCTTCGGATCACCGTAGCTTTCGATGCTCGTGCCGGTCAATTCGAGATTGATGTCCGGATGGCACATTTTGAGATATCCGATGAGGTCCGCGCTTGCATGCAGCTGCAGCTCGGACATCGGATGCGGGTGGTTGCCGGCGTGCTCGATGTGGATCGATCCGCTCGTGAGCCAACCGGTGCCGTACGCGATGTCGGCGGTGTCGATGAACTGGACCACCCGGCCGTCGCGCTCGACGCAGAAGTGAGCCGAGACGTGGAATCCGGGCGTGCTCTTCGAATTCCAGGTGTTGAAGCAGCTGCGCGCCTGATCCATGTTCGTGAGCGCCGCTTCACCCGGCGTGGCGACGACATGCAGGACGACGCGAACGACCTTGCCGTTCGATCCGGGGCGTCCATAGGCGTTCGAATTCGTGAGTTTCATGGTCGAGTCGCGATCTTCATACCATGCCATATCTTCTCCTCCATGGATGTCGGCCAGCAGCCGCGAAATGGAACACTCGCAAATCATAGCGCGTGCACGCAGTTATCCCAACCGTGCGCCGCTCGAGGGGTCGAATAAATGCAGCGCATCGCAGTTCAGTGCGACTTCGATGACTTCGCCGAAGCGCGGCGCCCGGTGCGCCTCGAGCCGCGCGACCACGAGATCGGCGCCCATTCGCAGGTGCGCGATGACTTCGTGGCCGATCGTCTCGATGATCTCGACGGTGCCGTGCGCGGCGGCCGCATTCGACCAAGCATGGCTGCCGGGCGCCGCAATCTGCTCGGGCCGGATACCCATGAGAACCGCACGGCCGGCGTAAGCTTTGAGCAGCGGCCGGGATTCCGCGGGCGGCGTTGCCGTAAATCCGGAGCCGGCGAGCCGCCCGTCGGCGCCGACCGTCGTCGTCAGCAGATTCATCGAGGGCGTGCCGATGAAGCGCGCGACGAACACGTTGGTCGGCCGGTCGTAGACCTCGAGCGGTGATCCCACCTGCTGCAAGGTGCCGGTGAATTCCTCGCGCAGCGGCGAGAATACCGCGATGCGGTGGCCGAGGGTCATGGCCTCGACCTGATCGTGCGTCACGTAGACCGTCGTGGTCTGCAGCCGCTGCTGCAGTTTCGAGAGCTCCGCCCGCATGTGCACCCGCAGATCCGCATCGAGATTCGAGAGCGGTTCGTCGAACAGGAACACCGCCGGCTTCCTGACCAATGCGCGCCCGAGCGCGACGCGCTGGCGCTGGCCGCCCGAGAGGGCCTTCGGCTTTCGGTCCATCAACGGCGTGAGCCCGAGCACCGCGGCGGCTTCGTCGACGGTGCGCCGAATGTCGTCGGCGGGCAGGCCCCGTATCCGCAGCGCGAACGCGAGGTTTTCGCGTACGCTCATGTGCGGATAGAGCGCATAGTTCTGAAAAACCATCGCGACGTCGCGATCCTTCGGCGCCACGTCGTTGACGATGCGGTCGCCGATCAAGATCTGACCCTCGCTGACTTGCTCGAGGCCCGCGATCATGCGCAGCGCCGTCGTCTTGCCGCAGCCCGACGGCCCCACGAACACCATGAATTCGCGCTCCCGGATCTGCAGATCGAGGCCCTCGATGACGCGCACCGCGCCGAAGCGCTTGGCGACCTTGCGCAGCGTGATGCCGCTCATCGCGTCAACGGGCGCCGGGCGGTCCGAGCCGCACGTGCACACGATGCAAGGCATGATCGTGCTCGAGCCCGACGCGCAGACCCGCGGCACCGACGGCCAGAGGCCGCCCATCGAGGGACGCCGCGGCAATGGCCTGCGCGTTGCGCTCTGGGTTGTCGACGACGATCTCGTAACGCGTGCCGTCGGGCCGGCGGTGTGAGAGCGTGAATCCCGGCCATTCGTCGGGAATGCGCGGCGCGAGCGTCAGCCACTCGCCCGACTCGATCCCGAAGCCGAGAATCGACTCGACCGCGACGCGCAGCATCCAGCCGGCGGAACCCGTGTACCAGGTCCAACCGCCGCGGCCGATGTGCGGGGCGACGCCGTAGACGTCGGCGGCGATGACGTAAGGTTCGACTTGGTAGCGGGCGACGCGCTCGGCGCCGGCAGTGTGCGTGACCGGGCTCAACATTTCGAGCAGCGCCACCGCGCGCGTGCGGCGCCCGGCCTCGGCCATCGCGCGCACGACCCAGAGTGCCGCGTGCGTGTATTGCCCGCCGTTCTCGCGGACGCCGGCGACATAGCCCTTGATGTAGCCGGGATCCTCGGCCGTGTGTTCGAACGGCGGCGTCAACAGCCGGATCAGCTGGTCATGGTCGCTGATCAGGTGCTCTTCGAGTGCATCGAGCGCGGACTCGGCCCGCTCCGGTGGGGCCACTTTCGAGATGATCGCCCACGCCTGCGCGAGTGCGTCGATCTTGCATTCGTCGCTCTCGACCGAGCCCAGCGGATGGCCGTTGTCGTAATAGCCGCGCCGATACCACCGGCCGTCCCAGCCGGTATCGTTGAGCGCAACGCGCAGGCGCTCGCGGTAGGCCGCAAATCGTGCGGCTCGCCCGTCGTCCCGGCGTTCGCGGCACAGCGGGATGAAGTCCTCGAGCGTTTGAACCAGGAAAAAACCCATCCAGACGCTTTCGCCGCGTCCGTCGTGGCCGACGCGATTCATGCCGTCATTCCAGTCGCCGCCGCCGAACAGCGGCAGACCATGGGCGCCGCAGGTCGTCGCCCGCTCCAAGGCCCTGACGCAGTGCAAATAGAGGCTTTCGGTTGCCTCGCTGCACCCGGGCAGGAAATAGCGCTCGTCCTCGCCCGGCGCGAGTTCCACGCCGGTCACGAACGGCAGGGCTTCATCGAGCAGCGCCCGGTCGCCGGTGACGGCCACATAGCGCGCCGTGAGATAGGGAAGCCAGACCAAGTCGTCGGCGAAGCGCGTCCGTATGCCGACACCTTCCGGCGGATGCCACCAGTGCAGCACGTCGCCCTCCGGAAATTGGTGGCGAGCGTTCAAGAGCAGCTGTGCGCGCAGCACCTCGGGCTGCGTCAGTACGAGCGCCGCGGCATCCTGCAGTTGGTCGCGGAAGCCGAACGCGCCGCCGGATTGGTAGAACGCGCTGCGCGCCCATAGGCGGCAGACGCTGACCTGATAGCCGAGCCAGCCGTTGACCATGCGATCGATCGCGGCGACCGGCGTCTCGATCGTCAGCGCGGACTGATGCGCGATCCAGTAATCCGTGAGTGCCGCGAAGGCGGCGGACACCGCGCCGCCCGCGCGGTAGCGCAGCAGCAGGTCGTCGAGCTCCGCCGGCGTCGCAGCCGCGCCGAGCAGGGCCGCGATGCGCAATTCCTCACCCGGTCCGATCGTGATCTCGACGCGTAGGCAGGCGCAGGGGTCGACACCCGCCTCGGCCGGCAGCGGGCCTCCGGCGGCGACAGCAGCGGGCGCGCGCGAGGATCCCGGTGTGCCGAGCATGCGAGCGCGGTCGATGCCGGCATCGAGCGCGGCGCCGTCGGCGCCCGCGAACGCCGCAAAAGCGATCGTATCGGCGAATACGCCCGCGGACGGATTGCGCGCGAGAATCGCCTTGCGCGCGGGATCCACTTCAAGATGCAGCTGCCCGAGGCTCTCCGCGGGCGTGGCGCCCAGCACCCAGCGGTTGTATGCATAGACGGAGAGGCGTCGGGCGGCGGTTCCGAGATTGCGGATCCGAATATCCGCGACGCGCAGCGGATCGACGCGCGGAACAAATATAACGACCGTCTGCTCGAGTTCCGCGTGCACTTGGCGCCAGCGCGTATATCCGAAGCCGTGAGCGACTTCGTACGTTTGAGCCGCGGGAGCCGGCCCCGGCAGCATCGACCACAGCTCGCCGCTCGCGGTGTCGCGAACATAGAATGCTTCGTCATGCGGGTCGATCAGCGGATCGTTGCTCCAGGGTGTGATGCGAAACAGCCGGCTGTTTCCCGCGTAGGTCGAGAGCGCTCCTTTTTCGCTGGCGATCAGGCCGAGGCGCTCATTCGCAATCACGTTGGTCCAGGGCATCGGCGGCAGGCGCAGCGATCCGTCCGATTGGCGGCGGATGTCGATGCGGTATTCGCGCCCGTCGGCCGTGAACCAGCCGAAGCCGTTGCTGGTGCGGTCGGCCGCTTCGCTCCCAGCGCGTGCAGACGCCGGCGGCGCCGCTGCAGCCCCATCGAGAGGCGCTGCCGGTGACGCGGTCGCAGCAGCAGCTGCGGCTGCGTCATTCGGCGTCGCGCGGCGCTGCAGCGCGAGCAACCGCCGCAACACCGGCGAGTCGGTGCCGGCCGGCTCCGCGGCCTCGATTGCGCGCGCGGGCGCGAGCGGGCCGGCTTCGCCCGCGATGCGCAGTTGTTCCCTCAGTTGAGCGGGCGCCTGGGCGGCTGCAATCACGAACAGCAACACGGCTGACTCGCCGGGCGCGAGTCGCACGCGCGTGCGCAGCGCGAGCACCGGATCGAGCACGTTGCCGATCGTGCCCGACAGCGGCGAGCACAGTGAGCGCGCCTCGCCGACGCGGCGGCCGCGGCCGAGAAAGCGCGCTCGATCCGTTTCCCATTCGGTCACCGCGGTGCCGACGAGCCCGAGCGCCATCGCCGGATGCGTCTCGCCGTTTGCGCGCGGCCGTCGCGTCGCGATCAGCAGCCCGCCTTCTGCGTCGCGCTGCGTTTGGACGAACAACTTGCTGAATGCCGGATGCGCCGCATGCGCATCCGCGAAATTCAGCACGACCTCGAGATACGCGGTCGCCTCGATCTCGCGTGCCTCGGCGCCATGGTTCGTGATGGTCAGGCGGCGCCGCTCGACGGGCGACCCGGCCAGCACCTCGAACTCGAGGCGCGCGCCAAAATCGCCGTGCCGCCGCTCGAGGACGGCCGAATCCGCCCGCATCGACAGCGCGCCGGCACCCTGGCCCGCCAGCGGCGCACCGCATGCGGTCCACAGATCGCCGCTCGCGAGCTCGCGCACGAAAACCGTAAAGCCCAGATCATCCTCGCAGGGATCGTCCTGCCAGCTCGAAAGCAGCTGCTCGGCGTAGACGGAAAACCCCGTGCCTCTAGGGGTCAACAGTGCGCCGTAAGTCCCATTCGATATCCAAATCGGTGCAGTGCTTGGCGCGTTCACGGCTGGCCCTCTCCCCACGGGTTCTCGTCATTCTGTTATTGATTATCGCGGATCACGACCCGGGCCGGCACACTCCGCAAGGTCAGGGCGCCTGCCGCGAAGGGTACCGGTTTGCCGTCGACCATGGCGATGCCGCTCTGGGCGCCGCCCGGCACCCGAAAGATGAAGCCGCCCAGCGGCACGCGCAAGCCCGGCGGCAGTCGCAACTCGAGCGCGCCCTTCCGATGACGCAGGCTGAAACCCACGACGCCGAACTCGGTGCGCAGTCCTTGGATATTCAGGCCGCGGCCGTCGAGCCACGCGAGCGGAATGCCGGCCGCAAGCACGGTCGATTGCTCGGCCGGAAGCTCGTAGGCGAACAGATCCAGCGCCGAGCGGATGAAATCCGACGCAACCCACCCATGCGGCAGGTCGCCGATGAATCGCGGATCGCGCGGGGAGCGGCCGATGACCTCGGGCCATTGGTTCCATTCGATCGGGCGCCGATCCGCCATGAAATATTGCAGCGCTGCGTCGGCGCGGTCGCGCCAGCCCAGCCGCACGAACGAGCCCACGACGCGCCATTCGTACGGAGTGTAGTCCTTCCAGTCGGACGTGCCGTCGCGGCGCGCGATGAACTGTTGCCAATAACGCTCGAAGGTGTTTTCGAGCAGACCGTGCGGCAGCGTCAGCGGCCCGACGCCCGGCGACAGCACGATCGTCGTCGAGGTCGCGTCGAAATCTCCAAGGTCGGCGGCGCCGGGAATGAAGTCGATCTTCTTCTCGCGTGCGACGGCCACGAGCGCCGCGGCGAGTTCGGTCGCAAACTCGGCGCGCTCGGCCTCGATCTTCTCGGCATCGCGAATGCGTCCAAGCGCGCGGGCAAGGTATGCGGCATCGGTGTAGCCGCGCAATGCCCAGAAATCATCCCAGAGGGAATGCATGGGCTTCGCGCTATACCCTTCGTGACTGATCGACGGCGGCAGTAACCCGAAGAACGGCGACGCGGTGCCGCGCGTCGATTGGCGCAGCGACTCCAAATAGTCCACCGCCGCGCGCAGCTTCGGCCACAGCCCCGCGACGAGCGCGCGGTCGCCGCCTCTGCGATAGACCTCCGCGGCGAGAAACAGGAATTCCCCGGCGCTGTCGTTCTCCGGCACGGGATCCGCGCCACGCTCATCGACGCAGCACGGAACCTTGCCATTGGCGAACAAGTAGCGCGCATACCACCGTAGGTAGTCCTGCGGCGCTTGCGTCTCCCCAAGGCGCAGCAGCGCCGATGACATCATCGCGCCGTCGCGGATCCAGGAGCGCGCGTAGGCGCGTGTGCCCGGCCGCAACATCGGTCCATCGCGCGAGATCAGAATGTGCGCCTCGGCCGTGCGCAGCGCATTCGCCAGATCGCGTGTTTCCGGGGAGTCGGGCGCCGCGATTCGCACGCGGTCGAGCTTGGCGTGCCATTGTGCGCGCGTGATCGCCTCCGCCGCATCGAGCGCGGCGAGCGATGGCGCCCGATGCGCTGCCGCGGGATGTTCCCACGGAACGCGGACGGCGATCGTCTCGGATTCGTTGGGCGCCAGATCCATATCGTATGCCAGCACGGCGCTTGCAAGGCCGGATTCGTCGGCGAGCGCCAGCGGGTCGGCCGCGTGCTTCCAGTCGGCGGTTCGGAGTGCGCCCGGCACGGCGTTTGCCTCGAATGGGAACAACGCGACAGCGCTCGGCGCGGACAGCGGCGTGATCTGCGTCATGTCGTTCGAGAACAGCGCGTGGCCGTTCCAGGAGAGCTTCTCGATCGGCGCGACGCCTCCCGGCGTCGTCAGGAATTGAGCCGGGCGGATTGACCTGAAACGGCCGCAGCGCGAGCAGCAGCCGAACGTGCAGGCGCTGCTGCGTGCGATTGTGCAGCCGATAGCGCCCGTAGAGACTCGATCGGCGCCGCCCGAGGCCGTCGCGCTGATTTCGAGCGACCAGTCGTCGCTCGTCCAAAGCACCCGCGGCATCGGCAGATACCCGTCGAGCAGGCTGCGTTGCATCTCGACGCCGGCCCAATCGAACACTCGATCATTCTCGAGCACGAACGGCTCGAGACTCGGGCCGCCGCGATCCGTTTCGAGTGCCCCGTCTTCCGACAGCAGGCCCGACCGCGGCCCGCCGTCGACGCCGACCAGAGTCCAGTAGCTTTGCTCGAGAAAACCGCGCGGAAAATAACCGCGCGGCGACTCGCGCGCGGCGCTTTCGACGAGCGCATTGCGGCTGACGCCGAAGTCGGGCTCTTCGAGATGCAATGAACGCAGGATGAACTCGTCGCCGCGAGCGCCCGCGATGCGCAAGCCGAACATAGCGTGCCTCGGAATCCGGCAGCCAGAACCGATCCGAACTCCCGCTGCCATCCGCGACGCGCCGCTCGACACGCCAATCAACCGCATCGGCCGAGGTCGACAATTCGTAGCCCGATGCGCGCCGGTCCGGATCCCAATCGAGGCGCAGTCCGCCGAATTCTCGCGCCGTGTGCCAGTCGACGATCAATTCGCAGGCCGTGTCGGCCGCGGGCCGGCAATGCCATGCGCGCGGCCGCCGTTCCGTCGGGCACCGCAACCGCGGTGTCGCCGGCGCGCGCTGTCGGCGTAGGCCACACGGAAGGCGGCGGCGGCCGCGGCGTTAATCGGATCGGACCTATCGTGAGCGATCCCGCGCCGCCGCTGCCGGCACTGACCACGAACTGCAGCCGTTCGATTCGCGGCAGGCGGTGATCCGCGGTCGGGCCCCAGGCGAATTCGATCTCGCGGCGGCGAATCCGCAGGTGCTGGGTTTGTCCTTGAATCGACAGATTGGCGCGCCGGTACCACCAGACGTTGTCGCCCGAGGCATCGATGAATTTGATCTCGAGCTTGTTGGGCGGCATCGCGCCGGAAAGATCGACGTCGATCTCGAAATTGTCGGGCGGGTCCCAGCCGAGCGCCCGCTCCGCGACCGCATAGCCCGCGTGGTGCTGAAAATCGAAGCGCAGCGCGATCGCGGCGCCCCCGTCCGCGACCGGTTCGATCGCCGCCACGACACCGTCCGAGCCGATTGCATGCCATCGCTGCGGCGCCGACATGTCGTCGAGCAATGACCGGCGCTGCGGCAGCGGACGCCGGCGACAGCGGGCGATCGCGGCATCGGACGCCGAAGCTGCGGCGGCCGATGCGCCGTCCCATGCGATCACGAGCATGGCGGCCGCGATCGCGGCCGCCGCGCGTGCAGCGATCCGCATCCGGCGCGCGGCGCTCGGCTCAACCCTTGACGGCGCCACTGGTCATGCCCTGCAGATAGAAGCGTTGCAGTACGAGAAACAGAATCAACACCGGCAGCACCGTCACGACCGAGCCGGCCATCATCATTTCGCTGTCCTGCACGTGCTCGCGCGACAGCGATGCGAGCGCCACGGGCAGCGTGTACAGATTGCCGTCATTGAGCACGATCAGCGGCCACATGAAGTCATTCCAGGCGCCGAGGAAACTGAATACCGCGAGCGTCACGAGGATCGGGGTCAGCAGCGGCAGCACGATCTGCAGGAAGATCCGGATTTCACCGGCGCCGTCGAGCCTTGCGGCCTCGAGGATCTCGTCGGGGATGGTCGCCGCGTGCTGGCGCACGAGAAAGATGCTGAATACGCCCGCGAGCCACGGCACCAAAACGCCGGCCGGCGTATTGACGAGCCCGATGGTCTTCAACATGAGGAACAGCGGCAGCATGGCGATTTGCGCGGGAATCACCAAGGCGCCGACCATGAACCGCTGGATGCGCCGGCTGCCCGGAAATTGCAGTTTCGCGAACGCATAGCCGGCGCTCACGTTGAATGTCAGCGACAGCAGCGTCGCCGCGCTCGCGATGCCGAGGCTGTTCAAGAAGTGCCGTCCCAGCCGGCCGTGAAAGAACAGGTCGCGATAATTCGCGAGCGTCGGGTGGGCCGGCCACAGCGGCGGCGGATAGGAGCTCGCCTCGCCGGGCGTCATCAGCGATACGGATGCCATCCACACGAGCGGGAACAGCGTCAGCGCCGCGATGACGATCAGCGTGCCGTTGACGGCGAGCGCGGGCAGGCCGCGCCTCATGGCGGCGCCACTTTGCGCGCGATCGCCATCTGCAGCAGCGTCACGGCGAACATCATCAAGAACAGCACGAACGCGACCGCCGAGGCGATGCCGAGGTTCCACCATTTGAACCCCTGCTCATACATGAAATAGAGCACGCTGACGGTGCTCTGTGCGGGCCCACCCTGCGTCATCACGTAAGGTTCGGCGAACAGCTGGAAGAAACCCGCCATCGTGAGGATGCTGACGAGCAGCAGCGTCGGACCGAGCATCGGCAGCGTCACGTGCCGAAATTTATCCCAAGCGCCGGCGCCGTCGAGACTCGCCGCCTCGTAGAGCGTCTCGGGAATGGTCTGCAGCGCGGCGAGAAATATGACCATGTTGTAGCCGAAGGATTTCCAAACCGTGAACAGGATGATCGCCGGCATCGCGTAGCGCGGATTGCCGAGCCAATCGATCGGCGCCAATCCGAGCCGGACCAGTCCGTAGTTGATCAATCCATAACGGGTATGAAGCAGGTAGCGCCAGATGATCGCGACCGCGACCAGCGTCGTGACGACCGGCGCGAACAAAGCGGTGCGCATGAAGCCGCGCGCGCGCGCCAGGCGCGAATGCAGCAGCAGGGCGGCGCCCAGCGATGCGCCGATCGACAGCGGCATGCCGGCGCCAGTGAAGTACAGCGTATTGCCGAGCGCCTGCCAGAACAGCGGCGTGGACAACAGCTCGACATAGTTGCGCAAGCCCACGAATCGCAGGTTCGCGATGTCGGCGAGCGCGTAGATGTCGAAATCGGTGAGGCTGAGCGCGAGCGCCACGGCGACGGGAACGAAGAAGAACACGGCAATCGCGCCGAGCGCCGGTGCGGCGAGCAGCAGTCCCGCGCGCGCCGGCGTCACAACACTGCTCCCTCGGCGAGCAATTGGCGCCGCTTCGCGAGTATCGCGTTGGTGCGCGCGTCGAGTTCCAGCGCAGCATCGTGCACGCTCAAGTCGCCGCGCACGACGCGCTCCGTCATCAGCTGCATCTCGGTCGCGATGCGCTCCCACTCCGCGACCTTGGGTCGTGGACGCGCGCGCTCCAATTGATCGCGAAACGCTCGAGTCGTCGGGTCGGCGGCGATCTCGGGAGCGGCCCACGCCGAGCGCCGCGCCGGCAGATTGCCGGTCATCGCATGAAAGCGCTGTTGCACGTCCGGCTGCGAAAGGTACTCGATGAACTGCCAGGCGGCCTCCGCGTGCTTGGAACCGCGGAACACCGCGAGGCTCGAGCCGCCGGCGATCGAAGCGCCGGGGCCGTCGGGGCCGGGCAGCGGCGCGGTCGTCCACTTGCCGTCGAGCGCGGCCGGCAGCCGCCGCCGAAATTCGCCGATGTTCCATGGACCGCTGATGTAGAACGTGAAGTAGCCGCGCCCGAACTCCGTCCAGACGTTGGAAATTGCGGAGTCCTCGACCGACGGCGCGAACCGTTGCCGGAACATTCCGACGTAGAAATCGAAGGTGCGCTCGAAATCCTCGCTCGCAAAATTGCCGCGCGTTCCGTTGTCGCGCAGCATCGGTTGCGACTGCTGGAGCGCGAGCGCAATCAGCGGATCATAATCATTGAGCGGCAGCAGGATGCCGAAGCGCTCGCCGTGCGCTCGTGCCTTGATCGCGGCCAGGGCGCGCAGCCATTCGCTCCAGCTCGCCGGCGGAACCCCGAACCCGGCCTCCGCGAGCAGATCGCTGCGGTAGAACAGCAGCCGCGTGTCGACATACCATGGAACGCCGTAAGTCGCGCCGCCGACGACGTTCGAGTCCCAGATGCCGCTGAAGTAGTCGGCGGAGCTAAGCGCTGTGGACGCATCGATGCGCTGCTGCAGCGGCGCGAGCGCCTTGAGTGCGACGAATTCCGGGATCCAGCTATTGCC
Organism: uncultured Gammaproteobacteria bacterium; assembly: GCA_963782845.1. Lineage (GTDB taxonomy): Bacteria > Pseudomonadota > Gammaproteobacteria > Steroidobacterales > Steroidobacteraceae > Bog-1198. The sequence continues at coordinate 325,606 of CAWALM010000021.1, forward strand.
GAGCTGGCACAAGTCCGGCGTCGAATCGCCGGCGACCGCCGTCAGCAGCTTCTCGTGGGCGGCGCTCCAGGGCAGCTGCTCGACCTCGACATGGATCGCGGGATGCAGGCGCTCGAATTCCGGGATCAGCGCGCCGACGACTTCGCCTTCGCGGCCCATGGCCCAGAAGTGCAGTACGGTGCGGCCGTCCTTCGCGCCGCAGCCGGCGCATAGTGAAACCGCGACGATCAGCGACAGGCCGGCGAGGGCCCTTCGCCTCACGGATGGATTTCCAACCATCCGCCTTTGAATCCGGCGCGCTCGAGGCCGCGTCGCACGTAGGGATTTTGGCGCATGACGCGCCAAATCATGCCGCTGCGGTAATTCTCGATCATCGTCACGGTCAAGCCCTGGTCGATCCCCAGATAGTTGCTGTCGAACCAGCCGACGCCCGGGATTCGTCGGCCGCTCATCAATGGTACATCGTAATCGAAGCTTGGATTGAACGCATCGAGGAAGCCGAAGGTCGAATACATGTATTTGCCGTATTGGGCCTTGATTTGTTCCAATGCCGGCACCACGAGTTCCGGCGCGAACGGCATCGAGCCTGCGAGCGCACTCGGCGCGAGCGTACCGTCGTCGTAGGTCTGCGCGCCGCCGATGCCGCGCGCGGCATAGCTGTGGAACGCGCGCGTCTCGCCGGCATACGGCAATTTGACGTCCGCCGGTCCGTCGCAGGCGCTGATGCCCCACATCATTTGCCCGTAGCCCTTCCAATGCATGGGATTCGCGATCGCGTAGCGCTGCTGCGCCCAGGTCGCGCGGCGGCTGTTTTCGAAATAGTCCATGCGCTTGTCGCGCATGAACGCGTCGCGTATGTCGCGAAAGTCGATCCAAACGTGTGAATACTGATGCACGAACAGCGGCGGGAATGACAGGTAGGGCTCGTCGGGCGGACCGTCCCAATGGAATTGATTGGTCGAGCTATACGATTGCCAGGCAGTTTGCGGGATCGTCTTGGTCGGCGAACCGAGCGCCAGTATGTAGAGAATCATCGCCTCGTTGTAGCCGCGCCAGCTGCGCGGATGAAATCCGAACTCGAGCGACCAACCGAGCGCGATCTCGCCGTCGTCGCGCGAGGCCCACGACCAGTCGACGCGCCGGTAGAGCTCGTCGGCGATCTCGCGCAGCTCCGCTTCCTGCGGATCCGCGCGGTCGAAGTAGCTTTCGCAAAACAGCACGCCCGCGATCAGCAGCGAGGTGTCGATCAGCGACAGTTCCGTGCGCGGCGAATAGCGCATGCCGGTTTGCATGTCGAGGAAATGGTAATAAAAGCCCTTGTACCCGGTCATGCCCTTGGCTGCGGTGCCTTGCGGCGCGTCGCGAAAGAACCGCAGCGTTGCAAGCACCCGGTCGCGCGCCGCGACGCGGCTCACCCAGCCGCGTTCGACGCCGATCGGATAAGCAGTCAACGCGAATCCGACCGCCGAGATGCTCGCGAACGAGGGCGCGGGATACCGATCCGGCACGAGTCCGTTCGCGGGGTTGGCGGTTTCCCAGAAGAAATTGAAGGTTCGATGTTCGAGGTCGTCGACAAACTCGGTCGACTCGAGCGGCTTTTCGATCGTCGAGAGCGGCTCCTCCTCCGCTGCGGGGGGATTGGCCGAATCCCGGATTGCCGATGTGGGACTCGTGTCCGGCGGGGAGGCCGCGGCGGCGGCCGGCGCAGCGGTGGGCGGCGCAGTGGTGGGCGGCGCGGTGGCCGCCGCCGACTCGGAGCCCGCGGTCGTCGGCAGCAGCGCCGCCGCCAACAGTGACGCGGCTGCAAGCGGCAGCCAGATGGTTCGTTTTCGGAAATTCATCATAGTGCATCTCATGGGTTCGGCGACCTGCTCAAGGCCGCCTGCTGCCGAAGTACGTTGCCTCGAGCTACTAGGCAACGCTTGTCTCGCGAAGGAGAGCCGAAGGTTCGGCACGGATCGAACGCGGGCGCCGACGTCACGCTCGATCCCGGCGTCGGGCTCAGCGGGCCGATGATCCGGGTCTAAGTCCACGGCGACGATGCCGGGGGACCGTGCACTCTTCTATATGGGGGCTGAGATCCTCTCGGCGATCCGCGTAGCACCGGCTTGCAACGTACCCCGGTTCCGCGCCCGCGCGATCAACGATGCTCACCGTCAATGAGAGCCTCCTAGTTGGTGCACCTGGGGTCAATGAAAGCGCTTACATTCGCAGATAAACGCCCACCGGATCCCAATCGATCGATATTTTGGCGGATACTAGGCCGGGCACGGGAGGCTTGTCCATCATTAACTCAACATTTGTGCGAAACGTTCGCTGCACGGCAACGCGCTGGGCGCCACTCGTCGCGGGCTGTCTGCTCGGGTCTGCCGCGCTCGCAGAGCCCCCACCGGCGGCGCCGACCTATCTTGAGGTCGCAAACCTCGCGCATTACAGCGCCGAAAATGCTGCGCTGCAGTCGCCGAAGTCCGATGAGCGCCGCATCGTGTTCATGGGCGACTCCATCACCGAGGGCTGGCGCGACGCCGATCCCGCTTACTTCGAGACCGCCGGACGGCTCAGCCGCATCGACCGCGGCATCAGCGGGCAAACGACCGCGCAGATGCTGCTGCGTTTTGAGCAGGACGTGGTTGCGCTGCATCCGGCTGCGGTGCACATCCTTGCGGGCACCAATGACATCGCCGCGAACTGGGGTGCGATGCCGCTCGAGACGACCGAGCGCATGATCGCCTCGATGGCCGAACTCGCGCACGACAACGGCATTCGGGTGATCATCGGTTCGGTGCCGCCCGCGCGCACCTTTCCATGGCGTCCGGGCCTCGAGCCCGGCCCCACGGTCGTGCAGCTCAACGACTGGCTGCGCGCCTATTGCGGCGGCAAGGGATTCACTTACGTCGATTATTATGCGGCGCTCACCGACGGCAACCTCGGCATGCGGCCCGAGTTGGCCGCGGACGGCGTGCACCCGACGCCCGCGGGATACCGGATCATGAGAACCCTGACCGACGCCGCGATCGATCGCGCATTGAAATCGCGCAGTCGCTGAGGTCGCGACACTCCGCCAGGAATCGACGGGCACTCGGCCATTGAACGCCGCGCGGTCCTCTCGGTACTCACTCCGCAGACGACTCGCGGTTGAGTCGCCGCCACACCTGATTCGGCCGGCGTGACCGGCTCACGGAGACTCTCATGGCAGAAATCGCAGTTCCGCGCGCCGACCGATTTGTTCGCGGCATCGCCGCCCTTGCAATGCTCGGGCCCATGCTGCTCGTGATCATGGCCGGAATGCTGCCCGAAGGCTTGACGCGTGGTCAGCTCATCGTCTGGGGAAATGGAGGCATTGCCATCGCGCTGACGCTCGCGCTGCTGCTGCGCATCGCGTATGCGATGGGATTCAGCAGGGCGTTCCAACTCGCGCTCGCGTCGGTCGATCAACCGGTCGCGACCTGACCTCGTTCGACTCGAACAGAACCGCAGAGTACCGCGGCGCAAGCGCCGGGGCGACCTGACTGGCGGAGCATCCGTTTCCCCGCCAGCCGGTTCGCCCCAATCGCTCCAGAGACGGCAGCGTCAACGCGGCCACCACATCCCACGCTCTTGGCGGGCGAGAGAAATGGTAGCCTCGGAGCATTGCGCGAGCGTGGCGCAAACATGTTGATTTCGTGACTCCGCAGCCGCGACGGCGCTCTTCCACCGGCGGCGGGAACTCGCTGTCATCGAGTTGCGAGGTACATCGCAGGGGTCGGCGGCGGATTCCGATACGCTTGCCACTGCGAGCGCCCCGGACCGATCGTGCGCGAGTCGTCGAAAGTGGAGTAATCACGTGCTCTGGCTGCTTGCCTCGATCTTCTTCCTGTGGTGCGCGTTTCGCGAAATCCGCGGCAGCTTCGTTGCGCGGCCGGGATATGATTCTCCGACGCCGATCACAAAGCCGTATCTTGCGCTGGTGTTGGCCCTGGCCGTGGGTTGCGGGTGGCCACCGGTGCACACCTGGCATTTCGAGAGGTTCCTGTCGGAGAAGGCTACCGAACTCGCGGACAATCACCCTGCGACGGTTCACTGCAACACGATGTTCGACACGATGCTCGACACCGAGATGTTTGCGGCCGCGCACGCAAACCCGCGCACCGGGAAGATCGCGTTTCAAACTCCCTGGTGCGATGTGCTGATGTCATATCTGTCGCATCCAGGACGCGCCGACCGCCGGGAAATCGAGAGCCTGAATATGCTGACGCACGAGAGCATGCACGTACGCGGCGAGCTCAACGAGGCGCGGACCGAATGTCAGGCCGTGCAGCGCGACTACCGTGCCGCCAAACTGCTGGGCGTGCCCGACCGCATCGCCAGAGAGAACGCGCTCGAATATTACAACACGACCTACCAGCAAAGAGGCGATTCAGGAATCATGCAGGGCGCATACTATTCGAAGGAATGTGCGCCCGGAAAAGCCTGGGACGAGCATCTCAGCGATTCGACCTGGGCGGCGCCCTGAGTCCGCTGTCGGCGGCGCCCGGCCGGTAATTGACGAACACCGATTTCGGGATCATGCAGTGGACCCCCTTGCGGATGTCGACCACCTGCGTCACGCGGCAGTCGCCGACGATCGACGTCAGCGCGTAGGCCTCCTCACGGCTCATCGGCACGATGATCTGCGTCGAGAGCCAATGAACGGTCTGCTCGACGGCGATCTTCATGGCGAGATTCAAGTCCTCGTCGTAGCCCATGAAAATCCAGTGCGTCCTGGTCTCGGCCCACGGCCACTCTGATTTCAGATCCTTGCGTACGATCGCTTGAATCTCGATCTCCTTGTATGCGCACTCGAGCGCTGTCAGGTTGACCTCGCCGTTTCCCTGCCGACAGTGCGAATCGCCGGTCCAGATCAGGCCGCCCTTGATGAATACCGGCAGGTACAGCGTCGAGCCCGCCTGCAGCTCGTTCAAGTCCATGTTGGACCCGTTCTTCCAAGGCCGCAGCGTGCTCGTGCGTCCGGCGGCATCGTGGATCGGCGGACCGGCCTTGGCGTCGGGTTCGTTCGGGTCGACACCCACCGCGAAAGTGCCGGGAAACGGCTTCAAGTCGATCGTGATCCCCGGTTTGAACTGCGTCTGCATTTTCGCCAAATCCAGTTGGTAGTAGCGAATGAAGCCCTCCGGGAACTCCGAGGCCAGCAAACCAACCGTGGGAAAGTCCTTGCCCGGAAGGTTGAAGTTGAATGCATCCGCTTTCGGCACGATCTTGAGGATGCGCACTTCGAGCGTGTCTCCGGGTTCGGCGCCCTCGACGTAGATGGGCCCCGTGATGGAGTGCGGTCCGCCGCCGTCGTTTTCCCGGCGCAGATGCATGATCTCGTCCATGCCGACGCCGGGCTTGATCTGCCCCAGCGAATGCGAAATCGTCTCGATCGAGACGGTGTCGCCCGACTGGATCGTGATTCTCGGCTTCTCGTGAACGTCGTACCAACCCCACTGCACGTTTTCGGGCGTCGCAGCCAGCGCGTAATGCTTGGGCTTGTGCTCGGCGCGCACATCCGGGGGTGAGGGCGTCGCGGTTGCAGAGAAACTCGGTCGCGGCGAGCCGATCGTGAACCCGATCGAAAGCACGATGCACAGGGTCGCGGCGATTCCATGGCGCATGTTCATGTCGTATCCCTCGGGATTGGCGGGTGATCGATGATATCCGCTCTCCGGGCGGTGAGCACGATGGGCTTCCGTATCGGGATTCGACGCCGCGCAATTTTGATTGACGGCGCCGATCGCCGGGAGTAGCTAGTAAGCCGCATGCCGCAGCCGCTGCCGTTCGAGATCGAAGGGATCGACCATCTATTGCTGCTGGTCGATGACCTGCGGGCGGCGTTGGCGTTCTACTGCGGCGTGCTCGGATGCCGCATCGAGGGCGAGCTCCCGCAATTCGGCATGGTCCAGCTGCGAGCGGGCGGCGCGCTGATCGACCTCGTCGACATCGGCGCGAGCGAAGGACGGTGGGCGCGTCCGCACGTCGCCGGCGGCCGCAATCTCGATCATGTCTGTATCGCGCTGGCGGCGCATGAGGAAGCTCGGCTGCGCCGGCACTTGGCCGCGCACGGCGTGCAGATCATCGAGGAGGGCATGCACAACGGCGCGCGCGGCGAGAGCCTCTCCATTTATGTTCGGGACCCGGCCGGCAATACCATCGAGCTAAAAGGGCCGCCGGGTCGCGCGGATGCGAGGCGCTCCGCGGCGGATTCGCGGGGCTGAAACGGCTCTCGTCGCGGGCGCCCTGGGGCGCGCCGCGGCAGCCGGTCGTTTCATTGCTTCTGGATCGTGGTGTACTGGCTCGCCACACAACGCCATTTTCCATCCGGCATCTTGACCCAGGTATCGGTCCAGCGCGCCAGTTCGGCAAACGGCATGCCCGAGTCGGTGCCTTGACCCCGGTAGGTGCCGGTCGCGATCGCAGTGTCGCCGAATACCGTGACCTTGAGGTCGCCGAGCTCGGCAATGGTGTATTTGCGCGCTCGCGCCATCGCGAGCGTCTGCGCCCGATCCTCGACCTTCCCGTCCATGCCGGTACTCACATACCGCTCGGCGAGCAGCGGCTCGATGAGGTCGGGACTATTGGTCCGGTCCGCCTCGAACCACTGATTCTCCAGCGCCGCAATGGCCTTCTCGGTTTCGCCGTTGGTGTGCTGTGCCGGCGACCCATCCGAATGACCGAGCGACAGCAGCCCGATCAGCGCGAGCACAGGTTTGAATTTCATAGCGACCCTTTACCGCAGTCTTTGGAATCGAGCCTTCGGCCTTGCATGCATTCGAGTCGGAGATTAAAGCCGCAACGCCGCAGGATGTCCAATCGGGCGAGTCTCGGCGCAGGCGGTCTAGCGCCTCGGGCCCGCATCGATCCGGGCGTGTTGGCCGTGGTATCGTGCGCCCGACGACAATAGGGAGATCCTGGTTCGAACGGCCGGCACGTCGGCGCTAGGGGTCATATGGAAGTTTCGCGCACACGGACGGGGTTGGCGTTGCTCGCCTGCGGATGGCTCGCGATTGCCGGGCCGGCGGCGGCGCAGGACGATGCCAAGACCCAGCAATTGCGTTTGTTGTGCGCCCAGTTGAGTGGCGACCTCACGGACCCGGGCGGCATGGCCGCATTCCAACGCTGCCTCTCGACGCACGAGCCGGCCGGGGAAATTCGCCGGGATAACAACATTGCCGCACCGGCCGCCGGCTCCGAACCGAGCCGAAGCGCCGGGTGTTCGAATTGCCCGGCGCACGATCCCAATCAGCCCGTGCCCTTGGGGCCTGGAGTCAACAAGGGCAACATCGATAACAAGGATGCCGGACCCCAGTATTACTATTTCTTTGCGGGACCCGGCCACGTGGACGTGCATTACGCGTTCCACGAAATGGGCTTGTTCGGCAACCCGAATCGGCAGGTGCTGAATTTTGACATCATCGGCGATGGCAACCAGGTCATCAGCCACGACGCCGTCGAGTCGTCCGGAAGTCTCACGCGGCTCAGTCAGCCCGGCGACCTCACCAAGCCGTTCAAACTCGTGATTCGAGTGAGTTCACCGGATGCGCCGATCCGGCTCGGCGGGTATTTCGAAATCGAAGCCGCCGGTGCGGTCCGGTTTGCGGGGACCGCGACCGGCGCGAACGCGAAACCCGAGGATACGTCGCTGGTGCACCCCGGAGGGGCGCTCACAGGACCGCCAACGTCGCTGACGGGTGCGCCAACTGCTTTGACGGGACCGCCCAGCTCGCTAACGGGCCCGCAAGTCGCATTGACGAGCGGCACGCCGGTTTCACTGTACCAGCCCGTGGGTGCGTTGACCCGCGTACAGGAAAGCCCGCAGGAATTACGCTTGACGCTCGCCTCCGATATTTTGTTCGATTTTGGACAATCCACGATTCGGTCGGACGCCGAGCCGGCCCTTGCCAGAGTCGCGCTAATCATCCGCAAAAATGGCGCCGCAGCCGCAAGGATCGAGGGGTTCACGGATTCGATCGGCACCGCCGATGCCAATCTGCGGCTCTCGATCGCGAGAGCTGGCGCAGTACGTCGGTGGCTCGTCGAGGTCGAGAAACTGCCCGCCGCGGGACTCGTCGCGCAAGGATTCGGAGCCACGCGGTTTGCGGCGCCGAACGCCAACCGCGACGGCAGCGACGACCCGGCGGGGCGACAGAGAAACCGCCGCGTCGAGATCGTCGTGCAACGAGCCCGCTGATCCGGCCCGCGCGCGACGACCGGGACCGGCGGCGGCCCCAGGGCCGCCGATGTGCGGATCGGGCGTCGCCAAACGAGCCGGCCGAGGCCTCAAATGGTCGGAGCCGTGACCAAGGTCGCGGTTATTTCGGCGGTCTTATGGCAAAAGTCGCCTGGTAATCCGTTATCCATCAAGGAATACCAGCGGTGGCGAAGCGCTATCGAATCTTTCAGGACCTGTTGGCGGCGACCTCCAAGCTGCCATGGCGGACCGCGGTCGGCCTCTCGATCCTGACGTTTTTGACTCTCCATCTCGTTGCGGACCTCATCGATCCGGCCGACGTGGCGGGCGATGCGGCCGCCGCGGGCGCGATGAATGCTCGGTATGCGGTTCACCTCGTCGCGTTCGCTCTTCAATTCATCCTGCCGATCGGATTTCTCGGCGGTGTGGCCGTCACCATCGTCAACCGGGTCAAGGCGATTCGCCTGCTCGAGGCGCCTCCGGACGACACGCCCGCGGTAGTCAAGGGAATCGCCTGGCGCGAGTTCGAAGTGGCCATCTGCGAGGCCTTCCGCCGCGAAGGCTATCGCGTCGAAGAGCGGCGCCGATCGGCGCCGGATGCTCAGATCGATCTGATTGCGACCAAGGCGAAGCGGCGAGTCCTGATTCAATGCAAACATTGGAAGACGCCGCAAGTCGGTGTCGCGCTGATACGCGAACTCAGCGAGATCGTGGCGGCGCGGCGCGCCGACGGCGGCGCGATCGTGACGGGCGGCGTCTTTACGAAGGAAGCGCGCGATCTTGCGGCAAGCTCGCGGATTCGGCTCATCGACGGAGACGCGCTTCAGGAGATGATCGGCTCGGCGCTGCCGAGCGCGAGCGTGTCGTCTTCATCGCCTGCGCAGGCTCCGGTGCGTCCGGTCTCGGCATCGGCGCCGCAATGTCCGAAGTGCGGAGCCGGCATGATCGATCGCGTCGCCAAACAGGGAAAATTTGCGGGTCGACATTTTTGGGGATGCAGTCAATTTCCGAAATGCACCGGAATCGCGAGCGCATCGCAGCCGGAACAGGAATTGGCGCTGAGCCGTGCGCCGCGGCAGGCATCGGCAGGCTGAGCCGCGGCGGTCGAGTGGCGCCGGGCTCGCGCTACGGCGTCGCCGCACAGTCGAAACTCGTCGCGGCATCGGTGTTGCCGACCCCGCGATAGCGCGCGACCAGCGGGAACGCGCACAACGGCCGCGTCCTCACGATCGCCCCGTCGGACGCTTCAGTGCGCTTGGTCGCGATGAGGCGTTCGGGCGCGATGCCCTGCTCGACCCAGCGCTGCAGAGCGGCCCCGACCTCGGTTCCCGGGTCGCCGCTGCCCGCGGCAAACTGGCCGAAATCATTGGGCCCCGCGCCCCCGCCGCAGTGTCCCATGCCCGGGACCATGAATAAGCGAATTCCCGACTGCGCCGCGCGCGTTCCTACGCGTTCGACGACGCGCTGATAATAATCGACGCTCATCATCGCCGGAACGATGGGGTCGCTCCAGCCGTGATACATGATGAGCTTGCCGCCGCGCGCCGTGAATCGGGACAGATCCGGGCTGGTTGCGTCGATGGTCGCGGCGAGCTTTCGCTCCGTGATCCGACCGTCACGCTCGGCGTCGAAGTTCTTTTCGCTCCAATTCGGATCTTCGAACACGAGATTGCGAAAGAAGCCGAAGATGTCCTGGTAGGAGTCGGTCGTCGCGGGTCCGGCACCGAAATGCGCCTCGCCCCAGGTGTCCTCGGCGCCCGGAGAATAGCCGGGAACCAAAGGCTTGCCGCTCGCCAGCGCAGGTCCCGCATAGAGCTTCTCGACGGTCGCGAGCTGCGCGCGCGTCAGGCAGCCGTCCGATTCCGGTCCATTGCAAAGCAGTCCCTGAAGATCGACTTTGCAGCGCCTGGGATCCTCGATGACGCCGTCGATGACCCGATCGAGCGCGTCGCACTGCTCGAGTACCGCAGCATGAATCGCCGGTACTTTGGCCGAGGGCACATAGCTTGGACCCGCGGCGAGCCAGCGGAAATACACGAGACCGGCGCCGATATACAAATGGGTCCAGTCGCCGGCAGCCGCTCCGGCAATGATGCCGTCGTAGTCGTCCGGGTAACGCTGCGCCTCCATGAGTGCCTGGCGCCCGCCATTCGAGCAACTCGCGAAATACGAGCGCGTCGGCGGGCGCCCGTAAAACGCGCCGATCAGGCGCTTTGCCGCGGCGGCTGCTTCATGAATTCCGCGATGCGCGAAGTCGATGACCTTTTGCGGATGCCCGAGGCCCCACACGGTCTCGAACTGAATCGCAGTCCGGTGTCCGGTGTCGGTGCCGACGGTCGCGTAGCCGTCGGCGATGCGGCTCGCGAGACCTGCTTCGGAGATCGATCCGGCGAAGTCGCCGTTGCCGTTCGCCCACAGCCGGCCGTTCCAGTCGGCCGGCATCCAAACCTCAAATGTGATCTGCGAATCGGGCGTAGGCCGCGCGATGCCGACCACCCGGCAAAATGCCTTCAGCCCGGGCAGAGCCCCGCCGCCCTGTGTCTGGAAGGCGCCCGCCGGCACCGATGCGGCGCTGCTGATGGTTGCCGCCGGCATCTTGAGGTTGACGAGCTGTTCGCAGGACGGCGGCGAGGCCGCGCTGATCGCGGGCAATGTGAGCGCAATGAGACTGCCGGCACGGGCAAGCAGTCGCGCGCCCTGCAATTGATGTTGTCCCACGATGCATTCCCCCGGCGAGTGACGCTGATGCGCGAAAGCTTACTCCCCCAGGAATTCGCCGACTCGAGTTCTCGACGATCCGGACATTCATGCTATGGTGAGGCTCATGGGCGAGAATCCGAGCACTGGAACGCCGCAGTTCGGCACCGCCGAATACGCCGGCAAGGCCGCCGATGCGGCCTGCAAGGCCTGCGGCCGACCGATCAGCGGAGATCACTACCGCATCAACGGTTTCGCGACTTGCGCAAAATGCGCCCAGCAGATCAAGCAACAAAACCCCTTGGATTCGCATGCCGCGTTCGTGCGTGGCGTGCTGTTCGGGGTGGGCGCCGCGATCCTGGGTCTCATTATTTATGTGGCATTCGCGCTCGCAACCGGTTTGGTGATCGGCTATGTGTCGCTCGCGGTCGGCTACCTCGTCGGGAAGGCGATTGCGAAGGGATCGGGAGGCGTCGGCGGCCGCCGCTACCAGATCGCGGCGGTGTTGTTGACTTACAGCGCCGTTTCTCTGGCGGCCGTGCCAATCGCCATTACGCAGCAAATGAAGCACCGGAGCACGCAGCAGCAGACACAGGCGGGTGACTCGGCCGCCGCCGTCGCGCCGAAAATGAATCCCGTCAGACTCATCGGCACGCTCGCGGTGATCGGCCTCGCTTCGCCGTTTCTCGAACTCAGCGATCCTATGCATGGAATCATCGGATTGATCATCCTGTTTGTCGGCATTCGCATCGCTTGGAAGATCACGGCCGCCCGGCCGCTGTCGATCGTGGGTCCGATCCGTGAGAACGCGCCCGCGTCGCCCGGCTGAGGCGCCGGGAGGCGCGGCCCAGTCCCGTGATGCCATCCTCTCCTGAGCCGCATCAGGAGTGTCCGCGTTGCAAGGCGCCCCTCGCTCCGGGAGCCTTGGTTTGCGGCCGCTGCCATGCGCTCATTCATGCCGGCCGGCTCGAGGCGCTCGCAGCCGACGCCAATTTGCATGAACAGCGCCGGGAGATCGCTGCCGCGCGCGACGACTGGTCGACGGCGCTCGAGCTATTGCCGCCGGAGTCGACCCAGGCAGAGTGGGTGCGCAACAACGTTCGACGGCTCGATGCGCTCGCGGCGAGCACCGAGGCGACCGCTTCGCGCCATGCCTGGGCGAGGAAACTCGGCCCCTTCGCACCGATCGTCGTTTTGCTCGCGAACGGGAAGTTTCTTCTCGCGCTGTTCAAGCTGAAATTCTTGCTGAGCCTCGGGACCTTCGTCGCGTTCTACTGGGCGTTGTATGGCGCGAAGTTCGGGATCGGGTTTGCGGTGCTGATCTTGGTCCACGAGATGGGCCATTACATCGATATCAAGCGCCGGGGGCTGCCGGCGGAGATGCCGGTGTTTTTGCCGGGGTTCGGCGCCTATGTGCGCTGGGCGGCGCTCGGCGTGACTGCGCAGACACGCGCGTACGTGAGTCTTGCGGGGCCCCTCGCCGGCGCCGTCGGCGCCGCCGTGTGCGCCGTGCTATGGCTGCAGACCGGCGATTCTCTGTGGCTCGGCCTTGCGAGCGCATCGGCGCTGCTCAACGTGCTCAACCTGATTCCCATCTGGGTGCTCGACGGCGGACAGGCGATCGCGGCGCTCGACAAGACCGAGCGCATCGTGTTGTCGGCCGCCGCGGTGCTGCTCGCGGCGCTGTTCTCCCAACCCTTGTTTCTGCTCGTCGCGGCGGGCGCGGGCTATCGGGTCTTCACGAAGGACATTCCGCCGGCGGCGAGCCCCGCGGCAACCGCTTACTACCTGGTCCTGCTCGCGGCGCTCGGCGTTCTGGTCAAGCTCGCTCCGCTGCCGCCGGTGGGGCATTGATGATTCCGCGTTGGAACCGGGCGAGGCCCCGATGACGATCAGCCATCTAGAGATGCTCGAGATCGCGATCGCGGAGGCCCGGCTGGGCTTGGCCGAAGGCGGGATCCCGATCGGCGCGGCGCTGTTTCACCGCGACGGTAGGCTCCTTGGTCGAGGGCACAATCGGCGCGTTCAGGACGACGACCCGTCGGTTCACGGCGAGACCGACGCGTTTCGCAACGCGGGCCGACAGCGCCGCTATCAGGATACGGTGATGGTGACCACGCTTGCGCCATGCTGGTACTGCAGCGGCCTCATCCGGCAGTTTCGCATCATGAAGGTGATCGTCGGCGAGTCACGGACTTTTCGAGGCGGCATCGACGGCTTGCGTGAACTCGGCGTCGAGGTCATCGACATGGAGTCGGACGAATGCGCGCGCCTGCTCGAGTCGTTCATCGAGCGACATCCGGACCTCTGGAACGAGGACATCGGGGAGTGCGAGCGCGGTCCATGACCGCGGCGAGAAACACGCGGCTCTGCGCCGCTTGGTGGCGGATCGCGGCGACGGCGGCATAGTCGGCGCGTCAATTGATGCAAACTCCGCGGGCGGTGCGGGGCCGGCCACAGCGACCACACCGCCGGCATGAGAACAATAACCAGGAGGCGTTCTTGAGACTTCCCGCCATCGACATTGCGATCATCGCAACCTATGCCGTCTCGATATTCGTGCTCGCACAGTGGGTCGCGCGCGAGAAGGGCTCGCACCGCAAGGACGCAAAGGACTACTTTCTCGCCAGCCGTACGCTGCCCTGGTGGGCGATCGGCACCTCCCTGATCGCCGCAAACATCTCGGCCGAGCAGATCATCGGCATGTCCGGTTCGGGCTATGTGATCGGCCTTGCGATCGCCTCCTACGAATGGATGGCGGCAATCACGTTGATCATCGTCGGTAAGTTCTTTCTGCCGATCTTCCTGAAGAACGGCATCTACACGATGCCGGAGTTTCTCGAGCGGCGCTACAGCCACAGCGTTCGCACCGTGATGGCGATCTTCTGGCTCGGCGTCTACGTGTTCGTCAACCTGACCTCGATATTGTGGCTCGGGGCGACCGCGGTCCATACGACGGCGGGCGTCGACCTGCAGGTCGCGCTGATCGCGCTCGGCGTATTCGCGGGCGCCTACGCGCTCTATGGCGGGTTGAAGGCTGTGGCGCTGACCGACATCGTCCAGGTTTCCTTGCTGGTGCTCGGCGGCCTGGTCATCAGTTGGGTCGCGCTCAACAAGATTTCGGCCGGCGGCGGCGTGCTTGCCGGCTTCCACGAATTGACGCTGCGCTTTCCCGATAAATTCCAAATGATCCTGCCGGCGGGCAACCCCCATTACAAGGAGCTGCCCGGATTGTCAGTGCTGCTCGGCGGCATGTGGGTCATGAACGTGTCCTACTGGGGATTCAACCAATACATCATTCAACGCGCACTCGCCGCGAAGAGCATCCGCGAGGCGCAGAAGGGCATCGTGCTTGCGGGTTTTCTGAAGCTGCTGATGCCGGTGATCATCGTGCTGCCGGGCATTGCGGCGGCCGCGCTCGCGCCGAATCTGGCGCGGCCCGACGAGGCCTACCCGTACCTGATGTCGATGCTGCCGCCCGGCGTGCTCGGGCTGGTGTTTGCGGCGCTGATCGCAGCCATCGTTGCGTCGATGGGTTCCAAGATCAATTCCATCGCGACGATCTTTACGATGGACGTCTATCGGCCGCTGCGCCCGCAAGCCTCCGAGCAGCACCTCGTGCTGGTCGGGCGCTTGACGGCGGCGGTCGCGCTGATCGTCGCAATCGTGACGGCGAAGCCGCTGCTCGGCAGCTTCGATCAAGCGTTCCAATACATTCAGGAATTCACCGGATTCTTCACGCCCGGAATTTGCGTGATCTTCCTGCTCGGCATGTTCTGGGAGCGCTGTACGGTCGCGGCGGCACTCGTCGCGGCCGTCGGATCCGCGGCGCTCTCGGCGGCGCTCTGGCGCTTTTGGCCGGCGCTGCCATTCATGGATCGCGTGGGTCTGGTATTCCTCGTATGCCTCGCGCTCGCGATCGTGATCTCGCTGCTGCAGGCGCCGAGCCAATCGGCGCTGCGCGTCGAGCTCAAGGAAGTCGATTACTCGACCAGCACGGGCTTCAACCTCGGGGCGCTCGCGATCGTCGCGATTTTGATCGCGCTGTACGCGACCTGGTGGTAGCGGACCCGCTCCAACCGCCACTCACTGCGATGCGTTCGCCATCCGCTTGGCGGGCGGCGCAAACACTGCGGGCCGCTCATCGTCGGCCGGCGGCGGGCCGCCGCCCACGTGATAGCGCTCGATGAGCCGCAGCAGTTCGGAGGCTTCGTGCGACATCGCCTGAGCGGCTGACGAGGCCTGTTCGACGAGCGCGGCGTTTTGCTGCGTGACCGTGTCCATCGCCGTGACCGCGAGATTGACTTGTTCGATTCCGGATGCCTGTTCGCGGCTCGAGGCCGCGATTTCCGCGACGACTTCCGTGACTTTTTTGACGCCACCGACGATTTCCAGCAGGACCCGGCCCGAATCGTCGACGAGCCTCGCGCCCTCGTCGACCTTGCCGACCGAATCCTGAATCAGGATCTTGATCTGCTTGGCGGCTTCGGCGCTCCTCGAGGCGAGGTTTCGCACCTCGGAGGCGACGACCGCAAAGCCGCGCCCCTGGTCGCCCGCTCGCGCGGCTTCCACCGCCGCGTTCAACGCGAGGAGATTCGTCTGGAACGCGATATCATCGATGACCCCGATGATGTCGGCGATCTTCTTGCTGGCCGAATTGATCTCCCCCATCGCGGCGACCGCGGAACTCACGACGATGCCGCCGCGCGCGGCCTGGTCGCGGGCCGCGTTCGCGAGCTGGTTCGCCGTGGCCGCATTGTCGGCGTTGTTCTTGACCGTCGATGTCATCTGTTCCATCGAGGCGGCGGTCTGCTCGAGGCTCGATGCCTGCTCCTCGGTGCGCTGGCTCAAATCCAAGTTTCCGCGCGAAATCTCATCGGCCCCCGAGTGCACCCGCGCAGCCGCCTGCGACAGCGATCGGACGACGTTCTCCATGTTTTCGATGAGCTGGTTCATGCCGCGCGCGAGCGCCATGAAAAACCCGTCCTTGCCGGCTTCGTCGAGGCGTGCCGACAAATCGCCGTCGATGGCGCTCGCAACCGTCCGATTGACCTCGGCTTCGGTTCGCGCCTCCTGGGTGCGGTCGATCCACTGAACCACCGTGCCCAGGCGCCGGCCGTCGGGCGTGTTGACGGGATTGGCGACGATGCGCAGGCTCGCGCCGCCCAATTGCATCTCGGAAACATGGGTGCTCTTCAATGCCGAGAGCATATTGCGTTGATGCGACGGATTGCGATGGAACAGATCGAACGACTTTCCTACGATCGACTCCGGATCGAACTGCGGCAAATGTTTACGAATCTCCGCCGATTGTTTGCGAAAAATGTCGCGCGAGAAATCATTGTTATAGATGATTTTCCCGTCGGCGTCGGCGAGCATCACGCCGACCGAGACCCGGTCCAATGCGGTGCGAATCTGCTGCGTCTCCATGGCGGCATGCTCGTCGGCATGCGATCGCGTTTGCAGTGCAAGCTGCGTTCGCGCGAGCGCGGCCAGGAGGCTCGAGCCGTCTCCCGGTTGCACGGCGATCTTCATCGAGAGAGTGCCCGCGGCGATGTCGTCGGCAGCGGCAACGGCGATTGTCGGATCACAGCCCAAATCGCGCCGCAGTTGCCGCGCCAACAGGATCGCGGCGGCGCCGAGACTTGCGAAACCTGCGAGCGCGACGATGGTGCCGAGACGGATCGCGGAGCCGGGGGCGCCGGCCATGGTCTCGATCGCGACGATTGAGATGCCGAAGGCAAATGCCGCGGCCGCAAGCAACGCAAATCTGTTCGAGAGTGTCATGCGATCGCCGGAGCCGGCGTTTGTGCGCGGGCGGCATTCGTGATCCGCGCGGCGCGCACTGCATGCAGTTCCACCGGGACTGCAATGCAGCAGATGCGAGAGCGCGGACACCTCGGGAACGACTTCATATGGACCGGACTATCGACGCGCGAGGTCATAACTGAATCATGTTCGGAAAAGAAACCGCACGATATGTCGACGGATACCCCTCGCCACGCACATCTGCAGCAGCATGCATGTCAAAGCGGATGTTGATTCTTATTCGAGTCGCGAGTCGCGTCGCACCATTCTAAGACTTCGCATTGTTCAAAGCATTCAGTGAGGCTCGATTCTCCGGCCATCGAGGGGGGCAAGTCGCAGTGCGGTCGGCGCTGAGGGATCTGTGCGTGAGCTTCGATTCCAGTTTCGCAGACATCGTTGGACCGCTGGTCGGTAACGATCCGACTGCCCGCGCTTGCAACACGCCGGTGGCGCTCGCGAGAAAGGTCCGCGAGGTTCTCGATCAGAGTGAGTTGAAACGGATTTGAGTCCGACCGTTTCGCGCCGGCGCCGCAGGCGCGCGCGGCGCGCCTGACATGGGCGCATCGATCAGCCCAGCACCGCCGCGGCTTCGGTCGCCATGATGTTGGCCTCGTCGACCGGAATGACCCAGACCCCCGCACGGCTTTCCTCCGCGGAGATTCTCGCATCGACGCCGACGCTGGCCGCATTGACCTGCGGCTGCAGCGCGATGCCCGCCCACTGCAGGCTGCCGATGATGCGCTGCCGGATCTCGGGACTGTTCTCGCCGATGCCGCCGCCGAACACGATCGCATCGACACCGCCGAGTTCCGCGATATAGGCCGCCACATAGTGGCGCGCGCGGCGGCAGAAGACTTCAACCGCGAGCGCCGCGCCCGCGTCCCCGCCGCGCTCGAGCGTCAGCAATTCGTGCATGTCGGCGGTCTTGCCGGAGAGTCCCAGCAGCCCGCTTTCCTGGTTGAGTAACCGGCCCGCATCGGCCGGTGACATGCCGCTCTGCTCCATGACGTACAAGAGCGCCCCCGGGTCGAGATCGCCGGACCGCGTACCCATGACGAGCCCTTCGAGCGGTGTGAATCCCATGCTGGTTGCGATCGCGCGTCCCGCGAGAGTCGCGGTCACGGAACAGCCCTGACCGAGCTGCACACTGACGACCCGGGCCGGTGCGGGCGGCGCCGGCAGGCGGGCACGCACCGCTTGGGATAAATACCGATGCGCCATTCCGTGGAACCCGTAGCGGCGGATTCCATACTTCGTTCGCCACCGCGCGGGGATCGCGTAGTGAATCGCGGCCTCCGGCAAGCCGGCGTAAAAGGCGGTATCGAACACGCCGACCAGCGGCACCGCGGCGCCCAGCCGCCGGCGCACGGCCGTGATCACCGCGAGCGCCGGCGGATTGTGCAAGGGCGCAAGCGCGCTGAGTTCCGCGAGCGCGATCAGATCTGCCTCATTGAGCAAGGTCGTCGCGCGGAATCGCTCGCCGCCGTGAACGATGCGGTGCACGCTGGCCGCGACGCCCGACATGAGATCGCGGCCGTGGACCGATCGGTCCGAGAGCCATTGCAAGGCGGCCTCGGCGGCTTGCGCGAGCGTGGAGACCGTCGGCGGCGCGCCTTGCGGGGACGGCGCGCCGGCCGCCGGCGCCGCCAGGCGCGCAAGGAAGCGTCCCGTGCCGTCGGCCGCATCGACGAACGAACCCGATGCCAGGCGGCGCGGCGCCGCGCCGGCCTCGACGGCCAGCAGCTCGAACTTCAGCGACGAGCTCCCCGCGTTGAAGATCAGCAGCTGCATCCGCTCAGGTCCGCCGCGAGCGCTTCACACGTAGGCCTTGTACTTGTCCAGCCAGCGGACCGGCTTCGAGAGCGCGTCGCGCCGGAACGGATCGCCCAATTCTTTCGTGACCATGACTTCGAGCACGGTCGTGCGGCCGGAAGCTTGCATGAGCGCCGCCGCCTCGAGCGCGGGCGCGATGTCGGCGAGGCGTTCGACGGTCACGCCCTCACAGCCGAAGGCGCGCGCCACACCCGCCCAACTGGGGTTCTCCAGATTGACGCCCTGATAGCGGCGCGAGTAGAAATCCACGTGGTTCTTCTTCTCGGCGCCCCATTGCCCATTGTTGAACACCACGACGGTCACTCCGATCTTTTCGCGCGCGCAAGTCAGCAGTTCGTTGAAGCTGATGCCCCAGGCACCGTCGCCGACGTAGGCGAAAGCCGGCCTGTCGGGACTCGCGATCTTCGCGCCGCAGATCACGGGGAACGCATAGCCGCAGTTGCCGAAGCTCATGGCCGCAAACATCGAGCGCGGCGCCTCGAAGCGCAGGTAAGAATTCGCGACCGAGCAGATGTTGCCGATATCGGTCGAAACCATCGCCTTCGCCGGCATCGCTTTCTCGAGCGCGCGCAGCACCTGCGCGCGGATGCATGTAACCGGAATCGCGCGCAACTTCGAGCGAGTAGGGGTCGCGCTCGTGCGTCCAGGCGTTGAGCTCGCTCTCCCAGGCTTGCTTCTCGGCGGCGATCTGCGCGGCGCGCTCGGCGCGATTCGCGGCGGCGCCGAGGGTGCGGCCCTTGAGGCGTTCGAGCAGCGCGGCCGCCGCGGCGCGCGCATCGCCGTGGATGCCGACGGAAATCGGCTTGACGAGGCCGAGCATGCGCGGGTCGGTGTCGATCTGGATGATCTTGGCCTGCTTCGGCCAGTACTCGAGTCCGTGCTGCGGCAGTGTGCCGAAGGGTCCGAGCCGCGTGCCGAGCGCGAGCACGACGTCGGCCTGTGCGATGAGCTTCATCGCCGCCTTCGATCCTTGGTAGCCGAGCGGCCCGACGCTGAGCGTGTGCGAGGCGGGGAACGAATCGTTGTGCAGGTAGCTGTTGCAGACCGGGGCGCCCAGCAGTTCAGCGAGCGCGATCGCCTCGGCGGTCGCGCCTGCGAGGATCACGCCGCCGCCCGCGAGGATCACCGGAAAGCGCGCTGCAGCGAGCTGTGCGGCGGCCGCATCGAGCGCCGCGGAATCGCCGGGACCATGGCTGATGCGCATCGGCGCGGTGATCGTCGCGTCGATCTCGCCATAGAAGAAATCGCGCGGAATGTTGAGCTGCGTCGGACCCATCTCGAGCATCGCGCGGTCGAAGCAGCGCGCCGCGATCTCGGCCATGCGCTTCGGATTGTTGACGTGTCCCTGGTACTTCGTGATCTTCGAGAAAATCGGCAGCTGCTCGGTCTCTTGAAATCCGCCGAGCCCGAGCGACATCGAGCCGGTCTCCGGCGTGATGAACACCACCGGCGAATGCGCCCAGTACGCGGCGGCGACACCGGTCACGAAGTTCGTGACGCCGGGTCCGTTCTGCGCGATGCAGACACCGTGGCGGCCCGAGGCGCGCGCATAGCCGTCGGCCATGTGAATCGCGCCTTGCTCGTGAGCGACCGGAACGAATTGGATGCCCGCGGCCGGGAAGATATCGAGCGCGTCCATGAACGCCGAACCGACGATTCCGAACACATGGGTGACACCGTTGGCGGCGAGAGTTTCGACGAGGGCCTCCGAAGGGCCCATCTTCTGCGGTTGGTTCAAGGTCTTGGCTCCGGAAAAGTCTCATTTATAGAGACATAAAGGTTCATTTATGGTTTATAATAAGCTCCGAATCGCGCCGAATGCAAGTTTCGATGGATTCTTTCGCACATTCGTATCGCTCATCGGAAATGGAGTCGAATCGCATGAATGGCCGAGCGCTGTCGCTGGCGACCGAACCGGCGGAGATCGCCAACGAGACCTCCTCGACGCTGAAAGCCTTCGGCGTGCTCGAAGTGCTGGTGCGGGCGGGGCGGGCGGTCACGCTCTCGGAGCTCATGCAGGCGACCGAGCTGCCGAAACCCACGCTGCACCGGACGCTCGCGCTCCTCGAAGAGGCGGGAATATCTGTGCCGCGAGCCCGGCGGCCGCGCCTACATGATCGGTGATCGGCTCTCGCGTTTCGGACTCGACGTGCTGCGCAACGATGCCGCGGCGACCGAGCGGCGCGTCGTTCTGCGGCGCGTGGTCAGCGAGATCGGCGAGAGCTGCAATCTCGCGGTGCTGCACAAGGGCGCGCTGATTTATCTCGACCGCATCGAGGCGAACTGGCCGCTGCGCTTGCAGATTCCGGTCGGAGAAGTCGCGATGCCGCCGCATTGTTGCGCGAGCGGCAAGCTGCTGCTCGCGCACTTGGGTGCGCCGGAGCGCCAGCGGCTGCTCGAACTGCTGGCGCTCGAGCAGTTCACCGTGCGCACGATCACCGACCGCCAGGTACTGGCGTCCGAACTGGATCGCATCGTGAGCTGCGGGTACGCGGTCGACAACGAAGAGTACGTGCTCGGCGTCGCCTGCGTCGCCGTGCCCGGTACGCTCGCGCAATGGCGAGGTCGTCGCCTCGATCGCCGTTCAGGGCGCGACCGCGCGGCTGCCGCTGATGCGGGCCATCGAATTCGTGCCGCGGCTGCAGGCCGCGGCCGTGGATATTGGATCGACGTTCGGATAGGAGACATGACATGGATTTGACACTCGAGACGCTCGAACCGCATTGGCTGCCGTTTTCCAGCAACCGCGAATTCAAGCGCGAGCCGCGCATGTTCGTGAGCGCGAGCGGCATGTACTACTGGAGCCAGCACGGCAACAAGATCCTGGACGGCAGTTCGGGACTGTTCACGACGCCCGCCGGCCACTGCCGGCCCGAGATTGCGGATGCGGTCGGCGCGCAGCTGCGCTACGCTCGATTACACGCCGTCGTTCATGCGCGGTCATCCCGGCGCATTCGCGCTCGCCAACGCGGTCGCGGCACTTGACGCCCAAGGATTTGAAGCACGTTTTCTTCTGCAACTCCGGATCCGAGGCCGTCGATACGGCGATCAAGATCGCGCTCGCCTATCACCTGGCGCGCAAAGAGGGGCAGCGCAGCTATTTCGTCTCGCGTGAACGCGCCTATCACGGCGTCAACATCGGGGGCACCGCGCTCTCCGGCATGGTCAAGAACCGCGAAGCGTTCGGCGCCGTGATGCCCGGCGTGCTGCATCTTCGGCACACGCTGCTGCCCGAAAACCGCATGACGCGCGGCATGGGTGCGAACGGTGTCGAATTGGCGGAGGACTTGCTGCGCTTCGTGCAGCTCGTCGGCGAGAAGCGCATCGCCGCGGTGTTCGTGGAGCCGATCGCGGGCTCGACCGGCGTTCTGGTGCCGCCGCGCGGGTATCTCGAGCGAATTCGCGAAATCTGCGACCGCTACGGAATCCTGTTGGTGTTCGACGAAGTCATCTGCGGGTTCGGCCGGACCGGCGAGCCCTTCGCCGCGACCTCGTTCGGCGTCACGCCGGACTTGATCACGATGGCAAAGGCCTTGACGAACGGCGCCCAGCCGATGGGGGCCGTTGCGGTGCGCGACAGCATCTATCGCACGATCGTCGATGCGGCGCCCGAGGGCGCGGTGGAGTTCTTCCACGGCTATACCTATTCGGCGCACCCGGCGGCTTGCGCCGCGGGCTTGGCGACGCTCAAGATCTACGAGACCGAGGACTTGTTCGGCAAAGGCCGGGAACTGACGCCGTATTTCCAGGATGCGATGTTCAGCCTCCAGGACATCGCCTCGGTCGCGGACATCCGCGGCTACGGACTGCTCGCGGGCGTCGAGGTAAAGGCGGGCAAGGCGCCGGGCGCGCGCGGCGCGGATCTGCAGGCAAAGCTGTTCGATCGCGGCCTGCACGTCAAGACGACCGGCGATGTCGCGATCATCGCGCCCGCGTTCATCGCGAGCCACGCCGAGATCGATCTGATGACCGCGATCCTGCGCGACGCGCTCTCGGAGTATTGATCGGCGCCGCCGCGCCGCCGCGGCGCGGACCGCCTACAACTCGCCGTATTGGTGCGGCTCGGCGGCGAGCGTCGCGAGTTCGGGGCGGCCCCCGAAGCGCAGGCGCACGCCGAAGCCGAGCAGCAACAGCCCCAAGCTGATGATGCCGAAAATCAGCGGCGTTCGCTGGTCGGGAATGAAAGCCATCGCGATGAGGATCGCGAGCATGCCCGCGATCGCCAGATACGTGAGGTAGGGGTAAGCCCACATGCGGATCCGCAAGCGCGTCGGATCCTCTCGCTCCAATCGCGCGCGCAAGCGCAGCTGCGAGACACTGATCAGCAGGTAAACGAAAATCGCAACGGTCCCATAGGAATCGACGAGAAACGCGAATATCGTGTCCGGATATACATACGACATCACGACGGCGCCGTATCCGAACAGCGTGCCGAGCAGGATCGCGCGGATCGGCACGCCGTTGCGGCTCAACTTGGCGAGGCCGCGCGGCGCATCTCCGCGCCGTGTCAGCGCGAACAGCATGCGCGACGAGGCGTAGAGCCCCGAGTTGAGCGCCGAGAGCACGGCGGTCAGCACGACCGCATTCATGATCTGCGCGGCGGCGCCGATCCGCATGGCGCCGAGCGCGCTCACGTAGGGCGTCGTGATTGCCGGTGAATTCCAGGGCACGAGACACACGACGAGCAAAATCGATCCCACGTAGAACAGCAGCACGCGCGTGATCACCGAATTGGTCGCTTTGGCCACGGCTTTGGCGGGTTCGGCTGCCTCCGCCGCCGCGATCGTGACGATTTCGGCTCCGAAGTAGAACCCGGTTGCCGCCACCGCGCCGGTCAGGATCGGCAGAATGCCGTTCGGGGCGAAGCCGCCGTGGGCGGTAAGATTTGCGAGGCTCGGTGCGACGCCGGGCCAGAGGCCCGCGACATAGGCGCCCGCGAGCAGCAGGAACACGACGATCGCGCCGACCTTGATCGACGCGAACCAGAACTCGAATTCGCCGTAGGATCGCACCGAGATCAGATTCGTGAGCGTGAGCGCGACCATCAAGCTCAGGCTGATCAGCCACGCCGGCGCGTCGGGCAGCCAGAACCGTATCAGTCCGGCGCCGGCGACCGCTTCGAGCGCGACGACGATGACCCAGAAATACCAATACATCCAACCGGTCAGAAAACCCGCGAGTTCGCCGACGCGCGGCCGGTCGGCGAATGCGAGGCGCGCATATTCGTAGAAGGAGCCGACGGCCGGCAGCGCCACGGCCATTTCTCCGAGCATGCGCATCACGAGCACGACGAGCAGCCCGGTGATCACGAACGAGACGACCGCCGCGGGGCCGGCGGACTTGATGACCACGCCGCTGCCGACGAACAGGCCGGCGCCGATGACGCCGCCGAGCGCGATCATCGTCATATGCCGCTGCTTCAAGGTGTGGCGCAGCCCGCTCGAGGGTGCTGGCGGCGTTTCCGCCCCGTCGGCCGGAGTCTCGCGCATGATTTGTTGAGTCCTCAGCGAATGAACACGGGATCGGCGCGGCCACGCAGCGGACTGCTCGCGCGCTGAGGCCATGACGAGCATCCTACCCCGCCGTATTCAATGCGCACAGGGCATGTTAAAAATGAGCCGCAGTCACCAGGAGTCCGACGATGCACGAGGCCGCCGCCGATCGCTATCAACTGCTGCCCTACGCGCGCTGCGGCCGCAGCGGCCTTAAATTGCCGAAGATCTCGCTCGGGCTTTGGCAGAACTTCGGCGCGGCCGCGGGCGCGAGCGCGCGGGAAATGGTGCTCAAGTCCTTCGATCATGGCATCACGCATTTCGATCTGGCCAACAATTACGGCCCGCCGCCCGGATCCGCCGAGGAGACTTTCGGCCGTATCCTCGCGACCGATCTGGCCGCTTACCGCGACGAACTCATCGTCTCGACGAAGGCGGGCTATCTCATGTGGCCGGGTCCGTACGGAGAATGGGGATCGCGCAAATATCTGCTCGCGAGCCTCGATCAAAGTTTGAAGCGCATGCGGCTCGACTACGTCGATGTGTTCTATTCGCATCGCTTCGACCCGGATACGCCGCTCGAGGAAACGATGGGCGCGCTCGAGAGCGCGGTGCGCACCGGCAAGGCGCTCTACGCCGGCATTTCGTCCTACGGACCGGAGAAAACCCGCGAGGCGGCCGCAATCCTGCGCGCGCTCAAAGTGCCCTTCGTGCTGCACCAGCCGTCCTATTCGCTGCTCAACCGTTGGGTGGAGGACGGCCTGCTCGACGTGCTCGAGCAGGAGGGCATCGGCTGCATCGCGTTTTCGCCGCTCGCGCAGGGACTGCTCACATCGCGCTATCTCGAGGGTATACCGGCGGCGTCGCGCGCGGGTCAGGACGACTCGTTCCGCAAGTCGATGCTCAACGAGCGCAATCTCGCCCACGTGCGCGCGCTCAACGGGATCGCCAAGCAGCGTGGACAGAGTCTTGCGCAAATGGCGATCGCGTGGGTGCTGAGGGCGCCCGTCGTCACGAGCGCGCTCGTCGGGGCGAGCAGCTGGGCGCAGATCGAGGAGTCGCTCGGGGCGCTGCGCCGGTCTTCGTTCGATGCCGACGAGCTCGCGCGCATCGACGGTCACGCGCGCGACGGCGGGCTCAATATCTGGGCGGCTTCCAGTCAATCTGCTTGAGCGGCGGCTCGCGTCTTGCCGATTTTGTGCCCGATCCAGCCGTAAAATCCGACATAGGCGTAGGCGACCAACGGAACGATGAAGGACACCTGCAGGCCCGCGACGTCGGCGACGTGTCCCGCAAGAGGCGGCAGCAGCGCACCGCCCAGGATCGCCATGACGAGCAGCGAGGAGACCTGGCTCTTGTAGATGCCGGTGCCGTCGAGCGCCAGCGAGAAAATGTTCGGCCATCCGATCGACGTGAATAGACCGACGCCGACGATGCACCACATCGCGAGTTTGCCGCCGCCGATGATCGCCGCGAGCAGCAATGCGACGATCGCCGCCGAGAAGATCAGCAGCGTGCGCCCCGCGAGCGCTTTGCCGAATTGAAACAGCAGCCAGCAGAGCGCGAGCAGCGGCAGGTAATTGCCGGCGATCGTCCACCCGCGCAGGCTCCCGAGCACGATGAAGGCGGCGAGCGGAATTGCCGCGAGCGCGATCTGCTTATTGACCGGCTTCATTTCGCTCAATTCGACCGCGCCCATGAACCGCCCGATCAGCATGCCGCCCCAGAACAGCGAAACGTACTTGCTCGCCTCGATCGGATCGAGTCCGGCGACCGTCGATTGGCCGAGAAAATTGATGATCGAGCTTCCGATCGAGACTTCTCCGCCGACATACATGAAGATCGCGAGCACGCCGAGAAGCACGTGCGGATATTTGAGCGCACGCGCGCCGCGCTGCACCTCGCCCTCGCCGACGTGCGGCAAATGGGTCACGAGAAAAATCGCCGCAAGAAACAGAAACACGACGCAAAAGGCGATGTACGGTACTTTGACGGATTCCGCGCCGTGCGCGCCGCTGCTCGCGAAGTATTGAAAGATCAGATATCCGCCGACCAGCGGGCCGATCGTGGTTCCGAGCGAGTTGAACGCCTGCGCGAAATTGAGCCGGCTCGAAGCGGTTCGCTCCGGTCCGAGGATCGTCACGTAGGGGTTCGCGGCGATCTGCAGCATCGCAAAACCCAGCCCGACGACGAACAGCGCGACGAGAAACAGCGGATAGGAGAGCAGGCTCGCCGCGGGCCAGAACAGCGCGCTGCCCGCCGCCGCGATCAGCAAGCCGATGACGACGCCGTTCTTGTAGCCGATGCGCGCGATCGGATCGCCGGCCGTCGCGGAGATCACGAAATAGATCAGGGCGCCGATGAAGTAGGCGCCGAAGAAGGCGAATTGCACGAGCATCGCCTCGAAATAATCGAGCGTGAAGGCCTCTTTGAACCGCGGGATCAGGATGTCGTTGAAGACGGTCATGAAGCCCCACATGAAGAACAGCACCGTCATGACCGCGAACGGCCCGCGGTAGGTGGGTGCCGCGCCGGGTTCGCGATCGGCTGCGGGCTTGATCGAAGGGCTGTTGAGTTCCACGGCAATCCTCTTGAGGGCGGAAACGCGAGTCCCGGCGCGCATTGCGCAGCTCGCGAAGCGTGCACCATGGTACCGCGGCCGCGGACGCGGATGTGCAAATGCAAATGCGAATGCATAACCATATGCGCCCGCGGCATGAGGAAATCATTGACAGATTGCACAGAACCTCTATTCTGCGCGGCGGGCCATCCGCTCCCAACGGCGGACGCTCATCTGTAAGGATGGGAGAAGAACTCGATGACACGCTTACCACCGCCGGGCATCCGCCCGATTGACGCCCGATTTTCCTCGGGCCCGACCAAGAAACGTCCGGGTTGGAACTTGCAGGCGCTCGATGGCGCACTGCTCGGCCGCTCGCACCGCTCGAAACCAGGCAAAGCCAAACTCAAAGAGGCGATCGACCGCACGCGCGCGGTCTTGGGCGTGCCCGCGGAATTCAAGATTGCGATCGTACCGGCCTCCGACACCGGCGCGGTCGAGATGGCGCTGTGGTCGATGCTCGGCGAGCGCGCCGTCGACGTGTTTGCCTGGGAAAGCTTCGGCGAGGAATGGGTCACCGATGCGGTCGAGCAGCTCAAGCTCACCGATTGCCGCATTCATCTCGGCAAGCCCTACGGCGTGCTGCCGGACCTGTCGCTCGCGCGCCGCGCCGCGGACATCGTCTTTACGCAAAACGGCACGACCTCGGGCGCCAAGATCCCCGATTTCGACTGGATCCCCGCGGATCGCGAAGGCCTCACGTTCAACGACGCGACCAGCGGCGTCTTCGCGCAGCCGATCGAGTGGTCGAAATGCGACGTCGTGACGTTCTCCTGGCAGAAGGTGCTCGGCGGCGAGGCCGCTCACGGCATGTTGATTCTGTCCCCGCGCGCGGTCGCGAGACTCGAGCGCTATGTGCCGCCGCGACCGCTGCCGAAGATTTTTCGGATGACCAAGAAGGGGCGGCTCGATCAGGAACTGTTCGAGGGCGCGACCATCAACACCCCGTCACTGCTTGCCACCGAGGATTACATCGATGCGCTCAAATGGGCCGAGCGTATCGGCGGTCTCGCGGCCTTGCAGGCGCGGGCGAACGCCAACACGCTGGTGCTCAGCAACTGGGTCGGCGCGACCCGCTGGGTCGATTTCCTGGTCGCCGATCCCGCGACACGCAGCAACACGAGCGTCTGCCTCAAGGTAGTCGACGATCGCGTGACTTCGCTGCCCGAGCCCGGCCAGGCGGAGTTCGCGAAGAACCTGGCCGCGATCCTCGAGAAGGAAGGCGTGGCGCTCGATGTCGCGTCGTACCGGTCGGCGCCGCCGGGATTGCGCATCTGGTGCGGATCGACGATCGAGGAGCGCGATTTGCAAGCCCTGACGCCATGGCTCGACTGGGCCTTTGACAGCTGTATTGGGTCACTGAAAAATTCACGATGAGGTTCCCGCCGTGCCCAAGGTCCTGATTGCCGACGAATTCGAGCCCGAAAGCCCTCGAGATTTTCCGCGGTCGCGGTCTCGAGGTCGATGTGCGCACCGGCCTCAAGAAGCCCGAGCTGCTCGCCATCATCGGCGACTACGACGGCTTGGCGGTGCGTTCGGCAACGAAGGCCGACAAGGATCTGATCGCGGCCGCGGGCAAACTCAAGGTCATCGGCCGCGCCGGCATCGGGGTCGACAACATCGATATTCCGGCGGCGACGGCCCGCGGCATCGTTGTCATGAACACGCCGTTCGGCAATTCCATCACGACCGCCGAGCACGCGATCGCGCTGCTATTCGCCGCGGCCCGGCAAATCCCCGCAGCCGACGTCTCGACCCAGGCGGGAAAGTGGGAGAAGAACCGGTTCATGGGCGTCGAACTCTACGCCAAGACGCTGGGGCTGATCGGCTGCGGGAACATCGGCGCGCTGGTTGCGGAGCGGGCACTCGCGCTCAAAATGAAGGTGATTGCCTATGATCCGTTCCTATCGGCAGAACGCGCGGTCAAACTCGGCGTCGAGAAGGTCGAGCTCGACGACCTGCTCGCGCGCGCCGACGTGATTTCCCTGCACACGCCGCTCACCGACAAGACCAAGAACATCCTCTCGGCCGACGCGCTCGCGAAGACCAAGAACGGCGTGATCATCGTCAACGCGGCTCGCGGCGGCCTCGTCGATGAGGCGGCCCTGCGCGCGGCGCTCGACGCCGGGCACGTGGCCGCGGCCGGTTTCGACGTCTTCACGAGCGAGCCGGCGAAGCAGAGCGTGCTGTTCGGCGCGCCCAATTTCGTCGCGACGCCGCACCTCGGAGCGAGCACCAATGAGGCGCAGGAAAATGTCGCGCTGCAGGTGGCCGAACAGATTTCGGACTTCCTGCTGACCGGCGCGGTTACCAACGCGCTCAACATGGCGTCGATCAGCGCGGAGGAGGCTTCGCGCCTCAAGCCCTTCATCGGACTCATCGACAAGCTCGGATCGTTTGCGGGCCAGATTGCCGACGACGGGATGGACGCGATCGAGATCGAGTATGAAGGGGACGTCGCGCATCTCAACACCCAACCGCTGACCGCAGTCGCGCTCGCGTCGATGATGCGGCCGTTGATGCCCGATGTGAACATGGTGTCCGCGCCCGCGGTGCTCAAGCAGAAGGGCACTTCGCTCACGGAATCGAAGCGCGAGACGTCGCCGATCTACGGTTCCTTGATCCGAATCAAGGTGCTGACCGGGCGCCGCTGGCGCACGCTCGCCGGAGTCGTCAACGCGGGGGCCGCGAAGATCGTCGAGGTCAAGGGCATGGCGCTCGAGGCGGATTTCCATCCGGTGATGCTGCTGATCAACAATCTGGACAAGCCGGGCTTCATCGGCGCGCTCGGGACGATCCTCGGCGAGGCCAACATCAACATCGCGACGTTTCATCTCGGTCGCCTTGCCGAGGAGCAGGATGCGATCGCGATCGTCGGCGTCGACCAGATCGTGCCGGATGCCGTGCAGCAGCGGCTGCGCGCCCTGCCGTCGGTGCGCTACGTCAAGGTCCTGCAGTTCTAGACGGATCGTCTACGCGTAAGTTCGGATGCCGCTGCCCGGCCGCGCTCTGCTAGGGTCGGACACGCGGCATCGGCAACACGGAGTGCGCGGCCATGGGCGAGGGCGATACCACAAAGTCCTACGATGCGATCGTGATCGGCTCCGGCATCGGCGGGCTCGCGTGCGCCTGCGCGCTGACTCGCACCGGCCACGAGGTGCTCGTGCTCGAGCGGCACTTCGTCGCCGGCGGACTCACGCAGACATTCTCGCGCAACGGCTACACCTGGGACGTCGGCATCCACTACTTGGGCGAGATGGGTCCGCAGGAAACCGGCCGGCGGGTGCTCGATTGGCTCGCAGGGGGCGAGATCGAATTTGCCTCGTTCGGGCCGGTCTACGACACGATGCACTTCCCGGACCGGTATGAATTCCAGTTTGCGCGTCCCGCCGAGGCGCTGAGACGCGCGCTCAAGGAACGTTTCCCGTCCTCGATCGGCGATATCGAGGCTTACTTCGAGGCGATCACGGACGCCGCGGCTTGCGGACGCGCGATATTCTCGGGCCGCGCGATGCCGGCGCTGCTCGCCAAGATCGTGCGGGTTTGGAACGGCCGCGCGATCGAACGCTGGTGGAATCGCTCCACCGAACAGGTGCTGCAAGAACTGGTGCGCGACCCCAAGCTGCGCGCGGTTCTCGCAGGACAGCGCCCCGACTACGGTCCGGATCCGCGAATCGCGAGCTTCGGGATTCATGCGACCGTCACGCGCCACTATTTTGAAGGCGCCTATTATCCGGTTCGCGGCGGCAGGGCGTTCGCCGAGGCCTTGATTCCCGTGATCGAGGCGGGCGGCGGCCGCGTGCGCACGCGTGCCGAGGTCGTCGAGTTGCTGGTCGAGAACGGAGCGATCGCCGGTGTGCGCCTCAAGGACGGCTCGGAGCATCGCTGTGCGATGGTGTTTTCCGATGCCGGTGCGCAGAACACCGTGATGCGCTTGCTGCCGGCCGCTTTGCGCGACGCCCCCTGGGTCAAGCAGATTGCGAGCTTCCAGCCGTCGGCCTGTCACGTGCAGTTATATCTCGGACTCCAGGGGGACATCCGCAGCGCGGGCGCGACCGCGTCGAATCATTGGTTCCACGAGAGTTGGGAGCTCGGGGACGCGCTCTGGCACAGCCCGGATCGCGAACCGGTCCCGCCGGTTCTGTTCGTATCGTTTCCGTCGCTCAAGGGAGCGCTCGCGGGCACCCCGGCGCCTGACCGGCATACGGCCGAAATCGTCGCCTTCACCGATTGGAGGGCGTTCGAGCAGTGGGAAGATACGCGGATCGGCCGCCGGCCGCCGGAGTACGGCGATCTGAAGCAGCTGATCGGCGAGCGCCTGTTTGCGCAATTCGCGCGGCATTTTCCCGCGCTCGTGCCCATGGTCGCCGAGCGGGAAATCTCGACGCCGCTGTCGACCGTTGCCTTTACGGGGTCCGTCCAGGGTGGGGTTTACGGCCTCGAGGCGAGCCCGCGGCGGTTTCTCTCCGACAGCCTGCGCGTACGCACGCCGGTACCCGGTTTGTTCCTCACGGGGCAGGACGTCGCGAGCGCCGGAGTCACCGGCGCGATGATGGGCGGCGTGATCGCGGCTGCGGCCGTTGAACCGCGCGTGCTCAGCCACGTACCATTGAGCTGACGCCGGCGCGCCCCTGGCTCCGCGTCCGCGGCGTGCCGTCACGCCGTGCGCTCGCCCGCGGCCCTTGCCGCTTCAATGAAGTCGAGGGCACCGGTGATTCCGACGATCGAAATCTTGATCTTGTTGCTGGTCGTGATCGCCGCGGTTGCGGTGGTCGCGGAACGCCTCAAGATACCCTCGGCGATCCTGCTGGTGCTCACTGGCGTGCTGCTCGCGCTCATCCCCGGACTGCCGACCGTGAGGCTCGCGCCGGACTTCGTCTTGCTGTTCGTGCTGCCGCCGGTCGTTTACTCATCGGCCGTCGCGATGAGCTGGCGCGAGTTCCGCTTCAATTTGCGGCCGATTTCGCTGCTGGCCATCGGCTGTGTGTTGTTCACGACCGCCGCCGCGGCCGCGGTCACGCACTGGCTATTGGGTTTTTCCTGGCCGCTCGGCTTTCTGCTCGGCGCGATCGTCTCGCCGCCGGACGCCGTGGCGCCGCTGTCGATCGCGCGGCGCATGCAGCTGCCGCGCAGGCTCGTCGTGATCCTCGAGGGCGAGGGTCTCGCGAACGATGCGAGCGCGCTGATCCTCTATCGCTTCGCGATCGCGGCCGTGAGTTTGAGCGCCTTCTCTTGGACCCAGGCCGCCGGCATGTTCGCCGCGATCCTCGGCGGCGAGATTCTCTGGGGCATCGGCGTGGGTTGGCTCATGCTGCGCTTGCGGCGTTGGGTGCGCGATACGCGCATCGAAATCATGCTGTCGGTACTCACGCCGTTCGTCGCATATTGGCCGCCCGACCATCTCGGCGGTTCCGGTGTGCTCGCGACCGTGACCGCGGGACTCTACATCAGCTGGAACGGGCTGCGGCTGATCAGCGCGGCTACGCGCCTGCAGGGAATCTTTTTCTGGGACTTTCTGATCTACCTCACCGAAGGATTCGTGTTCCTGATCACGGGTTTGCAGGCACGAACGCTGATCGCGAACATGCGAGCGGAACCACTTTCGGAGCTGGCGGTTTCCGCCGCGGTGGTCTGTGTCGTGGTGATCCTCGCGCGCTTCATCTGGATGTTTCCCGCGACCTACTTGCCGCGCTGGCTCGTTCCGTCCATTGCGCGCGATGATCCCTCGCCGCCCTGGCAGTGGCCGGTCGCGCTCGCGTTCACCGGAATACGCGGGACCGTCTCCTTGGCCGCGGCGCTCGCGATTCCGCTCGCGACCGAAAGCGGCGCGCCATTCCCCGAGCGCGATCGGATTCTCTTCATCACGTTTTCGGTGATCCTCGTGACGCTCGTCGGCCAAGGTCTGCTGCTGCCCGCCGTGATTCGCGCGCTGGGACTCGCCAACGCGGGCCGGCGCGAGCGGCACGCCGACCGCATCGAGGAATTCGGCGCTCGACGTGAGGCGATCGAGGCCGCGAAAAGACGACTCGACGTGCTCGCGGCGGAGCGCAAGCTGCCGGATGAACTCGTTCGACCGCTGCGCGCGCGCCACCACGACCGGCTCAAGGGGGTCGAAAACCGCAGCGACGGGGATGAGGCGCACAAGCACACCGTCGAGCTGCGCGACGAGCTCGAGTTCGAGCTCATCGAAGCGGAGCGGCAGCAGATCAACGACCTCTACCGCCGCGGCAAACTCAAGGACGAAGCGCGCCGCCGGATCGAACGCGAGCTCGATTTGCGCGAGGCGCAGTTGACCAACGTGCGGGCCGAGGAGTGAGCGTCGAGGCCCGATCCCGCCGCGCGTGAAACGCGGTGCGCCCGGGCTGATGCGGCCCGGATTTGCATTAAAATGGCCCCCGCAACCCGCGGTGAATTCTCAGGAGGACAGGCAATGACGCATGCGATCCGCTTCTACAAGACCGGTGGACCGGAGGTTTTGATCTGGGAGGAAGTTCAACCCGGCAAGCCCGGACCCGGCGAGGCGCGCATACGCCAAACCGCCGCCGGCCTGAATTTCATCGATGTCTACCACCGCACGGGTTTGTATCCGGTGCCGATGCCGAGCGGCCTCGGCGGCGAGGGCGCGGGAATCGTCGAGGAAGTCGGTGCCGGCGTCACCGATTTGAAGCCGGGCGACCGCGTCGCCTACGGCGCGGCGCCGCTGGGCGCCTATGCCGAGGCGCGCCTCATTCCCGCCGACCGGCTGTTGAAGCTGCCGGATCGCATCGACGACACGACGGCCGCTGCGATGATGCTGAAAGGTCTCACTGTGCAGTATCTGATCCGACAGACCTATCGCGTCAAAAAAGGCGACACGATCCTGTTGCACGCCGCGGCGGGCGGTGTCGGCTCGATCTTGTCGCAGTGGGCCAAGCATTTGGGCGCAACCGTGATCGGCACCGTGGGCAACGACGAGAAGGCGAAACTCGCGAAGGCCAACGGCTGCGACCACGTGATCGTCTACACGCGTGAGGACTTCGTGAAGCGGGTCGCCGAGATCACCGGCGGCCGAAAAGTGCCGGTCGTCTACGACTCGGTCGGCAAGGATACCTTTTACAAGTCGCTCGACTGTTGCGCGCCGCTCGGACTCGTCGCGCTGTTCGGCCAATCCTCGGGCGCCGTGGAGCCTCTGAATCTCGGCTTGCTCGCGGCCAAGGGTTCGCTGTATGTGACGCGACCGACCTTGAATACCTACGGCGCGAAGCGCGAAAACCTCGTGGCCATGGCGAGGGAGCTGTTCGAGGTCGTGGAATCCGGCGCCGTGAAGATCACCGTCAACCAAACCTACGCGCTCAAGGATGCCGCTCGGGCGCACGCCGATCTGGAGGCGCGCAAGACCACGGGATCGACGGTCCTGCTGGTGTAATCGGGGCATCGGCAGTCGATCTTCGATCGACTTGATTGCTTACTCAAGTCGCGCTATCCTGACTTGAGTGAGCAATCAAGTCAGTTCGGCCGACCCCACTCGCAACCGGATTTTATTCGCCGGCATGGAGTTGTTCGGCCGCAAGGGTTATCAGTCGACCTCGATCGCCGACATCTTGCTCGCGGCGGGCGCCCATTCGGGCAGCCTCTACCATTTCTTCCCGACCAAGCAGGATCTGTTGCTCGCGGTGCTTGAACTATACCGCGACGGCATCGAGCCGATGTTGCTCGCGCCGGCATGGCAAGGCGTGCCCGACCCCATCGAGCGCGTGTTTGCGCTGCTCGGCTCCTACCGGCGCGCACTCGAAATCACCGAATGCTGCTACGGCTGCCCGATCGGATCCCTCGCACTCGAACTCCACGAGCCGGACCCCCCGGTCCGCGAACTGCTCGCGGTCAATTTTCTGGGCTGGATCCGGCACGTTCGCGGTTGCCTCGAGGCCGGACGCGACCGTCTGCCGCGCGATGTCGATACCGAACAGCTCGCGACGTTCATTCTGACGACCATGGAGGGCGGGGTCATGCAGGCACGGACTCACCGCTCCCTGGCCGCGTTCGACGCGTCGGTCGCCGCGCTGCGCGACTATTTCAATCGCCTGCAATCCGATGCAAGGAGGGAGCACACATGAGGAACCGCAATCGATTCTGGGGAGCGGGCCGGTTGACCCGCGCGATCGCAGGGGTAGCCGTGTTCGGCGGCGCCGCAGCCGTCGGCATGCTCGGCGCCCAAGCGCTCGCCGCGGAGCCCAGTTGGCGCGACTTCAAGGACGTCTCGAACAGCTCGTTCGTCGAATCGAGCGGCGATCGAGCAATCCAGCTCTCGGTCGACGTCGCGGCGCCTGCCCACGAGGTGTTCGGCGCGTTCACGACGAGCGCGGGCTTTGCGAGCTGGGCGGTGCCGGTCGCACACGTGGAACTGCGGGTCGGCGGCGCCATCGAGGCGAGCTACGACGCGAACTCGAAGCTCGGCGATCCCGGCAACATCCGCAATGAAATCCTCGCCTATGTGCCCGACCGACTGCTCGTGATCCGCAACCTGCAGGCGCCCCCGGGATTCGTGGATCCGGAGCTGTTTCGCCACACGTCGACGGTCATCGAATTCGCGGCCACCGACGCGACCCATACCCATGTGACGATCACCAATGCGGGCTACGGCAGCGGCGATCGCTGGGACACCCTCTATCGGCACTTCGAGTGGGGCGACGCCTATACCTTGGCCGAACTCAAGGCGCGCTTCGATCACGGCCCCGTCGACTGGGCCGCGCGCGCGGCGAAGCACAAGGCGGAAGCCGCGGCGCGGACCGTGGAGGGCGCGCATTAGCTGCGGGCGGCGGATTCGCTGAGTGCGGGGGGCTCGCGCCGCCTGCCCGGGGTGTAGGATCGAGCCTTAAGCGTGGCACTTAAGGACCAACCGGATGCAGCACCCGGCGCCTTATCCGGACAGGCTGGCAAACGAGACCCGATGGCAGGTGGCGCGGGACTGCCTCGCGGCGGCGGCGGGCATGCTGGCGTTCGCCGCGATTTGGTCGCAGCTGATTCACGCCGCAGGTGAACTCGATGCGGTCGACGCGAGCCGTGTGCCGGTTCCATGGGCACCGCTCGGCATCGCGGTCGGCGTGCTCGCCTATCGCGGCACCAATCGATGGCCCGGTGTGTTCCTCGGCACCTTGGGCACCAGTATGTTGGTTGCAAGCTTTCCGCTCACGGCGGGGATCGTGCAGGCGAGTTCCGCAACGCTATGCGCGCTCGGAATGCGCCTGTTGCTGCGCGCGTGGCGCGTGAATCTGGCGATTCTTCGCTGGCAAGACCCGCTATTGCTGTGGTTGGTCGCCGCTTGCGGTGCCTCGGTGATGGCGGTGGTCGCGGCAAGCCTCGTGTTGTTCGCCGCCGGTCTGCATCCACAACAGCTTGGGCCCGGAGTCGCGCGCGCACTGATCGACGCGCGCGGCTTGCCGATCGTCAGCATGCCGCTGGTGCGACTCGCGGCCTGCTGGTGGGCGAACTGGACCAGCGGCGTCGCGCTCGTCGTGCCGGCGCTGCGGCTGCTCAATCGCGCGAACTGGCCCGCGCTCGACCACCGCCTGCGCGAATTGACGGGCGTCGCGCTGTGCGTCGCACTGTGGGGCTTTGGGATATTCGCGCCGCTGCCCTGGTTTGCATGCCTGCCGCTCTCGGTTGTCGCGCTCGTCTTGGTCACGTGGTCCGCAATTCGATTCGGCGCCTCGGTCGCCTCGCTGATCCCGCTCGCGCTCGCGCTGATCAGCAGTGCTGCGTTCGTCGCGGGCCGCGGACCGCTGCAGACGCAGCCTGACGTGGCAATCGTGTTCGTCTGGACCTTCATCGCCGTCGTCTCGGTGCTCGGCATGCTGATCACCTCGCTGCTCGCGGAGCGCGATGCGGCCGCGAGGCGCCAGGCCGCGTCCGAGGCGCGCTATCGCGCCCTGTTCGAGCTGAATCCGCAGCCGCTCTGGGTCCAGGATCCGAACACGCTGCAAATCCTCATGGTCAACGAAGCCGCGATACGGCACTACGGATACAGCCGCGAAGAATTCATTGGGCTGCGC
This sequence comes from uncultured Gammaproteobacteria bacterium, assembly GCA_963782845.1. Lineage (GTDB taxonomy): Bacteria > Pseudomonadota > Gammaproteobacteria > Steroidobacterales > Steroidobacteraceae > Bog-1198. Next base: position 362,290 of record CAWALM010000021.1, read on the forward strand.
GTCTCGGATCTGGAGGCGCACGATGTGCCCGGGCTGGCCTTGGGCGCCATTGCGGACGGATCATTCGACGGTCGTGAGCATCTGTGCCGCACGCGCGACGGTACGCTGATCAATGTCGAGTTGCGTGCCGAGCCGATCGAGTTCGACGGGCGGCAGCTCGCGCTGGTGTTCAGCTATGACGTGACCGACCGCAACCGGCTGCGCAGCGCGTATCTCGACGCGAGCGACCTCGCCGCGCGGCGCCTGGGGCACGAACTCCATGACGGACTTGGCCAGGAACTCGTCGCGCTGTCGCTGATGATCAGCGGCGAACGGACCCGGGTCGAACGCGGCGCCGCGCCGAGTGTCGAGACGCTCGATCTCATCGACGATATCGCGAAGCGCGCGGTCGTCGCCTGCCGCACGATCGCGCACGGGCTGTCGGCGCTCGCTGAAACCGGCGGACATCTGCCCGGTGCGCTGCAACGGCTCGTCGAGCGCTTCGGCGGCGACGGGGCGCCGACGATTTCGGTCGTGATCGAGAATGAGGGTGCACTCGTGCTGTCGCAGGCGGCGCGCGATCATGTCTATCGAATCGCCCAGGAAGCCCTCGCGAACGGCATCAAGCACGCCGGCGCGAGCCGAATCGATTTGCGGCTCGTCGTCACGCCCGCAAGCGTCGTGCTGACGGTCCGCGATGACGGCGTCGGCCTGCCTCCAGTCTCGGCGCGCGGGTCGGGGCTCGGTCTGGTCTCGATGCGCCATCGCGCCGCGGCGATCGGCGCGCGGCTCTCGGTCGGGTCGCTACGAGGCGGCGGAACCGAGGTGCGCTTGGAGTGCCCCCAGGGTTCGCCGGCGACCGCCAAGCGCCATTGGATCGGCGGCCGCGACAGCGCCGCCGGGCGGCGCTAGCAGTCGTGCGCACTCTCTGCAGCTTGTTCGAGCGGCAGCCCGATCCGCCGCAAGATCGCGTCGACCTGCGCCTTCGCGGCCGCAGCCGTGATCCGCAGTTGGCCCGCGATCTGCTCGTCGCTCGAACCCGAACATAACAAGCCGAAAACCTGGAACTGCTGCGCCGAGAGTCGTGCGAGCGCCTCGGCGAGCTCGAGCGCCGCCGGGTCGGGCGCGCTCGCCGAGTGCGCGCCGAGGCCCGCGGGCGAGACGTATTCGCCGCGCAGCACCGACGCGACATGGCGGCCGATCGTGCCGGCGTCGGCGGACTTCGATACGAAGCCTTGCGCCCCGAGCGCCAGGGCTCGATGCGCCGTGGGTTGGTCATCGGTCGCGGAGACCAGGATCACCGGCAACTGCGGACGCGATCCGCGCAGATGCGCGAGTGCGCAGAAGCCGTGGGCGCCGGGCAAGTTCAGATCGAGCAGCAGCAGGTCCGTATGCGGATGCAGCTCGAGCGCCTCGAACAAACCGGCGATGCTGTCCGCCTCGAGGAAGTCGCAATCGGTACAGGCGGACGCAACCGCATCGGTGAGCGCCGCGCGGAACAACGGGTGGTCATCGACGATCAGGACTTCGTATTTCATGGGCGGGCGCGCGACGGCCGGCCGCGGCCGGGACGAGTCGAAGAGCCTCCCTTCACCGCGTCGATTCCTTAGGATCACGGATTCCTTTTAGCACCGCGCGCCGCGCGGAGGTCTACGACTTTGGTGGAATTTCGGCCGTGAACCGGGCCCCTCCCGGGGGGGGCGCCGCGATCTACGACCAAGGTCGAATACCCCTGTCGGCAAGCGGTTGTTAGCTTCAGGCCCCATAGCTGGGGCTTCGACAACAAAAAGTGGGGGAATGACCATGGCAACGCCCGATGTGGTGGACTGGGACGCGATCATTCGTGATCCGCGCTTCCAAAGCTTGCACCGCCGCAAGAGCACTTTTCTTTGGGGACTGATGGCGCTGTCCGTCGTCTACTATTTTCTGTTGCCGGTGGGCGCCGCCTACTATCAGGATCTGTTCAAGATCCGCGTTTGGGGGCCCGTCAACGTCGGACTGGTGTTTGCGCTCAGCGAATTCATCGTGGCTTGGACGATCGCGCTGGTCTATTCGCGCAAGGCGAGCAGCGACTACGACAAGATGGCGGCGGAGATCGCGGCCGAATTCGGCGTGAAGACGCAAGGGGCCGACACATGACACCGACAACCCGGAAATGGTCGATCATCGCGGCGCTCGCGGCCGTGCCCCTGATCGCGACGCCGGCGCTGGCGCAGCAAGCCGGAGTCGAAGACAAGTACCGCTGGCTGACCTTCACGGTGTTCGCGGTGATCATCGCGATCACGATGTACGTGACCTATCTCGCGGCCAAGCGCGTGCGCTCGGCGTCCGATTTCTACACCGCGGGCGGGGGCGTCTCGGGGTTGCAGAACGGCTGGGCGATTGCCGGCGATTATTTGTCGGCGGCTTCGTTCCTGGGGATCGCCGGGCTCATATCGCTCTATGGCTACGACGGCTTCATGTACTCGGTCGGCTGGCTGGTCGCCTACATCACGGTGCTGCTGCTGATCGCGGAGCCCTGCCGCAACATCGGGCGCTATACGCTCTCGGACATCCTCGCGTATCGCAACGATCCGAAGAAGGTGCGCGTCGTCGGCGCACTCTCGACGATCACGGTGTCGACGTTTTATCTAACCGCGCAAATGGTCGGCGGCGGCGTGCTCGTGAAGACACTGATCGGCATCAACTACGAGACGTCGGTCGCCGCGGTCGGCGTTCTGATGCTGCTCTACGTGATCTTCGGCGGCATGGTCGCCACGACCTGGGTGCAGATCATCAAGGCCGTGCTGCTGGTCGCCGCGTCGATCGTGATCGTCGTACTCGTCTGGGCGCCCTATGGATTCTCGCTGCCGGGATTCCTCACCGATGTCGTCGGGGATCCGCGCGTGCAGGCGCGCGTCGCGACCTTGCTCGGCGATCCCGCGAAGAGCATGAGCGCGGCGGAACTCGGTCAGCGCTTTCTCGAGCCGGGCCTCTATTTCAAGGCGCCGATCGATCAGATCAGCCTCGGCATGGCGCTGGTGTTCGGGACCGCGGGGCTGCCGCACATCCTGATGCGCTTTTTCACGGTGCGCACCGCCGTGCAGGCGCGCCGCTCGGTCGTCTGGGCGATGGCGATCATCGGCGGCTTTTACGTGATGACGTTGTTCCTGGGCTTTGGCGCCGCGCATTTGGTCGGTTCGGCCAACATCGCCGCGGTCGATGCCGGCGGCAACATGGCGGGTCCGCTGCTCGCGCAGTTCATCGGCGGCGGTCCGGATTCGTTCCTCGGCAATTTCATGCTGGCATTCGTCTCCGCGGTGGCCTTCGCGACGATCGTCGCGGTGGTCGCGGGTCTGGTGCTTGCCTCCGCCTCGGCGATGGCGCACGACTTGTTCGTGGGCGTGATTCGCGCCGGCAAGGAGACGACGCCCCGCGGCCAGGTGTTTGCGGCGCGCATTGCCACTTTGATCGTCGGGGCCATGTCGATCGGCATCGGCATCGCGGCCAAGGGTCAGAACGTCGCGGTGCTCGTGGGCCTGGCGTTCGCGGTTGCGGCCAGCGCCAATTTTCCTTGCGTGCTGCTGACGCTCTACTGGAAGCGCTGCAATACCGGGGGCATCGTCACGGGCATGTTGATCGGCACGATCGCGGCAGTCGGCCTCACGCTGGTCTCGCCGAATCTGACTTATCCGCTCGCGGTCAAGGCGGCCGCTCACAAGGTGCTCGACGCGGCTCCCGCCAAGCGGGCCGCCGCCAAGGAGGCGCTCGCGTCGGCCGATGCGGCTGTTGTGGCCAAGGCGACCAAGGACATGACCGCGCTCGATAAGGCGGTCGCCAAGGCGAATGCGGATATCGCCAAGTGGGCCAACGACGATACCTCGTTCATGGGTCTCCAGAAGCCGCTATTCGAGCTCAAGAATCCGGGCCTGATCTCGATTCCGCTCGGCTTCCTCGGCGTCATTCTGGGTTCCTTGTTTATGCGCGACAAACGCGCCGAGCAGATGTGGAACGAGGTGTATGCGCGGCAAAACACGGGGTTGCTGGTGTCGAAGTCGGTTGCACTCTAAATGCGCGCGTTGTGAAGAGGCAACGCTCCGCTGAAAAACATTCCTTAAGGAGGCAAGTAAAATGAAAAGACAACTGTATTTGCTGGGGGCTGCAGCTGGTCTCGCGCTCGCTTGCGCCACGGCTCAGGCGCAGATGAAGGATCCGCTGCCGGACAGCCTGTCGCTGGGCGGCGTGACCTTTTATGCAACGGTCGACGTTGGCTATGCCTACCAGAGTGCCGGCGCGCCGCTCGGCAGCCAGCTGCCGGGGGGCCTCGAGTACCAGTCCTTCACGACCACGCGAAATTTCTCCGGTTCGGTCTCGACGGTCGCGGAGAGCGGCCTCGAGCAATCCAAGGCCGGGATCCGCGTCTCGCAGCCGATCACGGGCGACGTGAGCCTCGTCGCGCGGGCCGAGACGGGATTCAATCCACTGTCGGGACAGTTGACCGACGCGTGCGCATCGATCGCGAACAACGGCGGCAAAGGCTCGCCGGCGTCGCCGACCGGCCAGACGGCCAATGCCGACAGCAGCCGCTGCGGTCAAATTTTCCAGGGGCCGCTGTTTGGCGGCATGAGCAGCACGTCGGCGGGCCAGCTCACGGTCGGCCGCCACAACTCGGTGCAGCTCGACGCGCTCGCGCAGTACGATCCGCAGGCGCTGTCGTATGCATTTTCTTTCCTCGGCTATTCGGGTTTCAACGGCGGCGCGGGCAGCACCGAAGCGGCGCGTTGGGATAATTCGGTTCGTTATGCCTACACGACCCCCGATTTCCGTCTCATCGGCATGTATTCGAGCGGTGGTCTCGATACCGGAATCCTCGCAAAGGCCTACGGCGTCGATGTCGGCGTGACCTATCAGGGCTTCTCGATCGATGCGACCTACGAGCGAGTCAACGGGGCGGTCAATCTGAGAAGCTCATTCGACGACGGTCCGAATCCGCTGGCTCCGCAGTCGACGACCGCGAATCCGACTCCGACGGCGGGATTGGCGGCCTATATTTCGGACGACACCTCCTACAACATCATGGCCAAGTATGCCTTCGACGTCGGTGATCCGAGTTCGAAGGACAAGCTGACGCTGTACGCGGGCTACTCGCATATCGAAAAGGCGCATGCAGACTACCCGCCTGGCGGTGCCGCCGAGGGCAACTACCTGCTGAACGTCGGTATCAACATCAACAACTCGGCTGTATACGAAATGGAATGGATTGGTGCGCGGTACGCGATGGGCTCCGGCTTGAACGCCACCGCCGCCTTCTATCATGCCTCGCAGAACAGCTGGTCGATCGGTCTGACACCCACAGGCACCCAGAACATCGGCTGCAGCGCCGCGGGCTTGCTGTGCTCGGGCGACTTCACCGAGGCGTCCTTCGTCCTCGACTACCTCATCAACAAGCACTATGACGTGTACGGCGGCGTCAACTACTCGCAGGTCACGGACGGCCTGGCCTGGGGATTCGCCAATGACCAGGGCGGGGCAGGCGTCGGGACGACCGGCAGCCAGTCTTCGACGACGGTCATGTTCGGCTTGCGGGTGAGAATCTGAAGCCGTCGCTCTAGGAGCGGCAATCGAGTGTGAACCGAGGGCGCCGCGATGCGGCGCCCTCTTCTTGTGCGGGCGTCGATTTGCCGCCGTCCATCGCGCCGTTCGCCGTTCGCCGTTCGCCGTTCGCCGTACCCGGCACCTAGAATCCGCGACGCCATCCGCTTTGACACGAGCGGGTTCCGGCCCTCAATATCGAGGATCTCCCGAGGGAAAGCGAATGGCTGCAAGAGATCCAGCATGGTCCCGTCCTGGTGCGGCACGACCCGGTCCGGCATTCGCGCGGCGGTTTCGCGCGCGCCGCGCCGTCCTGCTCGTCGCGCTGTTCGCGGCGGCAAGTGCCGCGAGAACGGAAGACCTGGTGATTCATGCCGGAGCGCTGCTCGACGGCACCGGAGCCGCGCGCCAAGAGCGGGTATCGATCCTCATCCATGACGAGCGCATCGTTGCCGTGCGATCGGGCTTTGAAACTCCGGCCGGCGCGCGGGTGCTGGACCTCACGGAGGAGACCGTGATGCCCGGCTTCATCGATTGCCACGTTCACGTCGGCTCCAAACTGCCGGGCAAGACCAACGCGACCGAAGACTGGCTCACGCATTCGGACCTTGCGCGTGCATTTCAGGGTGCGGTGTTCGTGCGCGCGATGCTGCAGCAGGGATTCACGAGTGCCCGCGACGTGGGCGGAGGCGACGAGACCGTTGCGATCCGCGATGCGATCCAGGCGGGACAAATTTCCGGTCCGCGTCTATGGGTTTCGCTCGAGCCGCTGGGTCCCACGGCCGGACACGGCGATCCGCTCAGCGGCCTGGACCAGGCGCTGAGCCATCCCGGCTGGGACAACGGTATCGTGAATTCCGCCGATGAAGCGCGACTGCGGGTGCGTGAGCACCGCCGACGCGGCGCCGACCTCATCAAGCTCATGCCGTCCGGCGGCATTGCGTCGAGCGGCGACAACCCGCGCCAGCAGACGATGACCAACGAAGAGATCCAGGCGGCGGTCGATGCCGCGCACGCGCTCGGCATGAAAGTGGCGGCCCACATCTATCCTGCCGGCGCGATCGAGAACGCCGTGAATGCCGGAGTCGACTCGGTCGAGCACGGCTCGTTTGCGACCGCCAAGACCTTTGCGCTCATGAAAGCGCACGGAACCTATCTCGTACCGACGCTCACCGTCTTCGAAGTCTATTACATCGCCGCGCGCGATCACCCGGAGTTGCTGACACCGGGCACGGCGCCGAAGGAACTCGCGAACGACCCGCTGCCGAAGCGCAATCTGCCGCTCGCGGTCCGTAGCGGCGTCAAGATCGCCTACGGCACCGATATCGGCGAAGGTGATCACGCGATGGAGTTCGGATTGTTGATCGCGAACGGCATGAGTGCATCGGATGCGCTGCTCGCGGCCACGCGAAACGCCGCCGACCTCATCGGCGCCGCCGACGCGATTGGGTCCGTGACGCCGGGCCGCTACGCGGACCTCGTCGCGGTTCGCGGAGATCCGCTCGAGGCGCCGCAGTTGCTCGAGCACGTCGACTTCGTGATGAAGGGCGGCCGGGTCTATCGAGAGGGCGGCAGACCCACTGTCGTGGCCGCGGACTGACGCGGCCGGTGTCGGACTCGCATCGGCGCGAGATTTTTCACCGTCGAGCCCGGGATGCTGCGATGATCTCGTCTGATCGGGGCTTCGCGGGTTCTTAACGTGGCATTCGTTTTCCTTCGTATCAGTCCATGACCGGGGCAGCTACCTTCGCGGCGCGAACCTTGTCGATTTATCGAATTCGGCTCGAGGACCTGTTGACGAGAATCGAAGACGGGGGCGGTGAGGAGGAGGTAAATATCCGCTTCACGCTCGGAACGCTGATCGACCAGCTCAGCACCGATTTGATGTTCCTCTACTACGAGTCCGCGCGTGGCGCCCTCACCGAGGATGACCGCTCGATCGTCCTTCCCGCGCTCGAGCGCATCCGCGACGTTTTGCGCCGAGCGCATCGCCGCCCCGTGCCGCTGCGTGATGCGCTTCACAAGGCGATTGCAGCGATGCCGGGCAATTCGCCGTAACGGGACCTGGTTCATGCCCTGAGCGTCAAGGTCCGCCCGATCCGATCGATATCGGATGGGCATGGCACGACGCAAATGCAAGCGAACGACGGGCGCCGACGGCACGAAAGTGGCGAAAGCGCTGCGCGATGCCATTGTGATCGTCGATGAAGCGCTTGATCAACTGAAAGTCCGGACCGTCAAACCGAAGCGCCCCAAGCGCAAGCATTGACGATTTTCGCGTCGAGCCGCCGGCGCGGGCGGCTGCCGCCCGTCGACGCTTTCCGTATGATGCCGATATGGTGGGTGACACCTCCGGGATCGAGTGGGATCTGCCGGCGCCTTTTGTGGCGTCGCTCGCGGTCGCGCGCGCCGACATCGACGCCTACGAGCACGTCAACAATGCCGTCTACATGACCTGGTTCGATCGTGCGGCCTGGGATCATTCCGCCGCGCTCGGGCTGCCCCTCGAAAAGTGCTTGGAGCTCGATCGGGGCATGGCCGTCACCCGCAGCGTGATTGCGTACCTGCGGCCCGCGATTCTCGCCGACGCAATTCTCATTGCGACCTGGCTGCTGCCCGCCGCGGGCAGACTGCGGGTGCGCAGGCGCTTTCAGGTGGTTCGCGCAGCGGACGGCACGACGCTCGCGCGCGCGGAGATCGAATACGCATGCATCGAGCTCTCCAGCGGGCGGCCGACGCGGTGGCCGCCGGAGTTTCGCGAGCGCTACGTGGCGCTCGACGAGGTTACGCGCTCTGGAGCCGCGCTCGCGCCGGTTTGAGCTCGCGCCGCCGACGCGGTGCTATCATGCTTTTCCCAAACCGTGGATGAATCCAATGCGCATCAGTGCCCGTAATCAGTTTCGCGGCGTCGTCAAGAGTATCCAGAAGGGAGCCGTCAATTCCGACGTCGTGATCGAGCTCGGCGACGGCCTCGAAATATTCGCGAACGTCACCAACGAGGCGGTTGCCGATTTGCGGCTCATGTCGGGGCGTCCTGCGATCGCCGTGATCAAGTCGAGCTTCGTGCTGCTGAGCCCGGACCCGGATGTGCGCATCAGTGCGCGCAACCGCCTGACGGGCATCGTCTCGGCCGTGATCCCCGGCGCCGTCAATTGTGAGGTCAAGATACAACTCGCTGGAGCGCGGGTGCTCACTGCGATCGTCACCACCGACGCGATCAACGAACTGCGGCTCGTCAAGGGCGCCGCCTGCACGGCGCTGATCAAGGCCTCGCATGTTTTGATCGCCGTCGATTCCTGAGCATCGTTGCGGGCCGCCGCAGGCACGATGGGTCGGTCGTCTTGACTTGAGCGTATATGCGCATAAAATGTGCGCATATACACCTATTGGTCGGCAATGAGCTTCATTCCCAGCGCTTCCGTGAACACCCCGCCGATCCCGGAGTGCAATTGTCTGGCGCTTCGCCAAGCGGCGCGCCGCGTCAGCCAGCTTTACGACCAAGCCTTGATTTCGAGCGGCTTGCGGGCGACTCAGTATTCGATCCTCGTGAAGCTCAAGGCCTACGGTCCGATGACCATCAACGCGCTCGCCGACGTGCTCGTGATGGATCGCACGACGCTTGGACGCACGATGCTGCCGCTCGCGCGCGACGGGCTCATCGTGGTCAAGGATTGCGCGACCGACCGCCGCAGCAAGGAGCTGCATCTCACTGCGGCAGGCGCCGAGCGGCTCGCAGCGGCGCGAAAATTGTGGATCCTGGCGCAAAAGCGTTTCGAGGATGTGTTCGGCGCGGCGCGCGCCGCGAAGCTGCGCGCCGAGTTGCGCGCAGTGGTTGTCTCCGAATCCGCGGATCCTGACGTTGGAGGCGATTGAACATGCGCATTCTCGTGGTTGGCGCCGGTGCGATCGGTGGCTATTTCGGCGGCCGGCTGCTGCAGGCCGGTCGCGACGTCACGTTCTTGGTGCGGCCGCGCCGCGCAGCAGAGCTCGCGCGCGACGGGCTCGTGATCAAGAGCTCGCGCGGCGATCTCAACCTGCGTGCGCCGCGGACGGTGCTCGCGGAGGGCATTCGCGGCAGCTACGACCTCATTCTGCTGAGCTGCAAGGCCTACGACCTCGATGCGGCCATGGATTCGCTGGCCGCGGCCGTCGGGCCCGCGACTCTCGTGTTGCCGGTGCTCAACGGCATGAGGCATCTCGAGGCGCTCGACCGGCGCTTCGGCGATTCGCGGATCCTAGGTGGTCTTTGCATCATTGCGGCAACCTTGGATTCGCAGCGCAGGATCCTTCACCTCAACGATCATGACACGCTCGTGTTCGGCGAACGTGCCGAGGCGCCGTCGGTGCCGGGGCTCGCCGTCGAGGCCGCGCTCTGCGATGCCGGATTCAATGCGCGCCGCAGCGGCCGAATCCTTCAGGAAATGTGGGAGAAGTGGGTGCTGCTCTCGAGCCTGGCCGCAGCGACTTGCCTGATGCGCGCGTCGATCGGCGACATCATGGCGTCGCCGGGCGGCGCCGAGTTCGTTTGCGCGTTGCTCGAGGAATGCCGCGCGATTGCCGCCGCCGCGGGGTACGCGCCGCAGGCCGCGTTCCTCGAGATGGCGCGCGCCGCCTTGACCGCGAAGGATTCGCCGCTGACCGCATCGATGCTGCGCGATGTCGAAAGCCATGCGCCGGTCGAAGCCGACCATGTGCTCGGCGATTTGCTGAGGCGCCGCGATGCAATGCACGCGGATCGCCCCGAGCTCGTCGCCGCTGTCGATCGCCTATACGCAACTGAAGGCATACGAGGCGCGACGCGCTAGAACGCTCGGCGCGGCGCAAAATGCCGGGCAATGACCCGGGCCGCGCACGCACGGCCTGGCTCGTCACGATCGCCGCCGCCGCCATCCTCATGGTGACCATGGGGGCGCGGCAGTCGCTCGGACTGTTCATCGCGCCGCTGCGCAGTTCGACCGGGCTCGGCATCGCGACGATCAGCCTGGCGCTGGCGGTTGCGCAGCTGATGTGGGGCGTGATTCAGCCGATCGCGGGCGCCGTCGCGGATCGCTACGGACCGTCCAAGATATTGATCGCGGGCCTGGTTGCGCTGGCGGTCGGCATGGCGCTGACGCCGTTCATGAGTTCGGGAATCGGATTGATCGTCTCCCTGGGCATCCTCTCGGCGGTCGGCGCCGGTGCCGGCAGCTTTCTCCGTATTGATCGGCGCCGCTTCGCAACACCTCGCGGCCGATCAGCGCGGCAAGGCCGCCGGGATCATCAACGCAGGGGGATCCCTGGGCCAGTTCGTATTCGCTCCGATTGCCCAAACCCTGATCCAACTGCTCGGGTGGATGGGCGCGATGTGGTCGCTCGCGGCGATCGCCTTGGGTTCGCTGCCGCTCGTGCGCGTCGTGAGCGGCGTCGGCGCCCGCGCATCAAGGCGCGGCGGTGCGCGGTACCGCGCCGTGGCGGGCCGTGCAGGAAGCGGTTGGGAATCGCAGCTATCTGCTGCTGCACGCGGGCTTCTTCACCTGCGGATTCCACATCGCATTTCTCGTGACGCATCTGCCGGGCGAAGTCAATCTCTGCGGCTTGCCGCCGACGGTGGCGAGCTGGTCGCTGGCGCTGATCGGCCTCTCTAACATCGTCGGCAGCTTGATCGCCGGGGCTTGCACGCAGCGCTTTCGCAGCAAATACATCTTCGCGGTGATGTACGGGTCGCGCTCGTTGCTGATCGGCTGGTATCTGATGTCGCCGAAAACCGCCGCGACGTTCTATCTATTCGCCGTCGGCCTGGGGCTCACCTGGCTCGCGACCGTGCCGCCGACCGCGACGATCGTCGGCAAGTTGTTCGGCATCCGGTATCTATCGACGCTGTTCGGCCTCACGTTGCTGTCCCACCAGATCGGCGGCTTCCTCGGCGCGTTCCTCGGCGGCATCGCGCTCGTGCGTTTCGGCGATTACCACTGGATGTGGTATGCCGACATGGCGCTCGCAGGCGCCGCTGCGCTCATCAATCTGCCGATTCGAGAAGCGGCCTTCTCCATGCAAGCATCGCCGGCCTAGCGAACGCGTCGCCCACCGCCGAGCCTTTCAGCCCGTGCGGTTCTCCGCGAAATCGAGCGACGCGAAGCGGCCGATGTCGGCCCGGCCGAGCTGTTGGCGCGCGCGGATCGCATTGACGAGTTCGAGCGCCGTCTTGCCGCAGGGAGCGAGCTCGGCATCGCAAGCTTGCAGCGGCGTCGTGCGCTCGCCCCAGCGAATCAAATGCGCCGACAAGCGTGAGGCCGCCTCCGAAGGCCGGCATCAGGACGAGCGCACCCGGCGGCACGCGGCCCTCTTCGACGGCCTCGACGAGCGCGACCGGCGCCGTGGCGGCGCTCATGTTGCCGTACTTCTGCACCGTGAGGAACAGCTTGTCGGGGCCCGCTCCCGCGCGTTTGGCAACGGCCTCGATGATGCGCAAGTTGGCCTGGTGCGGCACGACCAGCGCGATATCGTCGATCGTCACTCCGGCGCGCTGCATCACCTCGAGGCTCGCCTCGCCCATGCCCTGGACCGCCTTGCGAAAGATCTCCTGACCGTCGAAATCCCAGCTCGTCTGTCCGTACTGTACGCCGAGGTTCGCGTACATCGTGCCCATGCCGCGGACCCGCAGGATTTGGCGCGAGTCAGCGTAGCACCGCAGCTTCTCGGCGATGACGCCGGATTCCTGCTCCGACTCCTCGAGCACCATCGCCGCGGCGCCGTCGCCGAACAGCACCGCGACATTGCGATTCTCCCAGTCGAGGTACTGGGAAATGAGTTCGACGCCGATCACGAGCGCATTCTTGACGACGCCGCTCTTGATCATCGAGGTCGCAATCGACAGTCCGTACATGAAACTCGTGCAAGCGGTATTGACGTCGAGCGCCGCCGCGTGGTCCGCGCCGATGCGCTGCTGCACGCCCGAGGCGCTGTTGGGGACGGTCTCGTCGTTGCTGCAGCTGCCGTAGATGACCAGATCGATGTCCTCGCCGCGCATCCCCGCACAGGCGATCGCGCGGCGCGCCGCCGTGATCGCGAGCTCGATGCCGGGCACATGAGAAATGCGCCGCTCCTTCATGCCGGTCCGTGTCGTGATCCACGCGTCGTCGGTCGGCAGGAACGTCGCCAGGTCTTGATTGGTCAGCACGGACGGCGGCAGACATTTGCCCCACCCGACGATTGCAGCGTGAGTCACCTTCACTCCCCAGGGCGGACTTATTGTGTGGACCATTGTCGCCGATATGGGTCCCGCCCGCACCCCTCGGGCGCCGGGGCTTCAGCTCGAGAATCGCCGCGTGAAGCGCATTTGCGCCTTGGCGGCCTGCTGCTCGCGGCTCTTTGGCGGGGCATTCGTTTGCAGTGCCTGCAGCAAGCGGCGAGCCGCGGTCTCGATCTCGCCGACCGCCGCGTTGAAAGCCGGTTCATTGACCTTCGAAGGCCTCGCGAAGCCGCTGATTTTTCGAACGAACTGGAGCGATGCCGACCGGACCTCCTCGTCGGTCACCGGAGGCTCGAAATTGAACAACGTCTTGATGCTGCGGCACATGGCGGACCCCAGGGCGGTTGAGCGGCGCGCTCGACTGTCTCGATCTCGCGCTTAGCTTAGAGCAAGGCCTTGGGCGTCGGTAGGGGCGGGGCGGTTCCCGCGGCGCCGCGCCGCGCTTTGATTCGCGGTGTCGCCGCTTGACATTGCGTAAGCAATGGCTTACCGTAAGTAATGACTTACGCAAATGCATTGGCGGCGCTCGCGGACCCGACGCGGCGCGCGGTGTTCGAGCGCTTGCGCCGCGGCCCCGCCTCGGTCGGGGAATTGGCCGCGGGCCTGCCGGTGAGCCGACCCGCGGTATCGCAGCACTTGAAGTCGCTCAAACTCGCCGGCCTCGTCAGCACCCGATCGCAGGGCACGCGCCGCGTCTACGACATCGACCCCGCCGGTCTCGGTGAGCTGCGCCGCTGGCTCGAGACGTTTTGGGACGAGGCACTCGAGGCATTCAAGCGCGAAGTCGAAGGCGGACGAATCATGAAAGGGAGGACGAGAAAGTGAGTCGAGCATTCACAATCGAGCCGGTGCGCAAATCCGTGACGGTCAACGCGTCGGCGGCGAGAGCATTCGAGGTGTTCACGGCGGGGATCGATCGCTGGTGGCCGAAGACGCATGGCATTGGTGAGGCAGCCGTGCTCGAGTCGATCATCGAGCCATTCGTCGGCGGCCGCTGGTATACAAAGCACGCCGACGGCAAGGACGTGGTCGTCGGGCACGTGCGCGCCTGGGATCCGCCCCGGCGCTTCGTCGTCGGCTGGGAGATCAGCGCGAAATGGAAACCCGATTCGCGCGTCGCCTTCGCCTCCGAGGTCGAAGTGCAATTCGTCGCGCAGTCTTCGGACTCGACCCGGGTCGAGGTCGAACATCGCGACTTCGAGCGCATGGGTAGCGCGGACGGCGCGACGATGCGCAACAGCGTCGACGGCGGGTGGCCCACGATATTGGAGTTGTTCGCAAAGGAAGCCGGCAAGGTACCAACCGTTTGAGGAGGGAGGATCGATGCAAAGTTTCACGATACACAGCATCCCCGGCAGCCCGTTCGGCCGCGCGATTTTGGCGACGCTCGAAGAGAAGCAGGCCGGCTACCGATTCGCGCCCGTGGCTCCGTCGACGTTGCGCAAGCCGCAGCATCTCGCACGCCATCCGTTTGGCCGCGTGCCCGTGATCGAACACGGCGGCTTCCGTCTCTATGAGACGCAGGCGATCATGCGCTATCTCGATCGCGTTCTGCCGCAGCCGGCGCTGACACCGGCCGATGCCCAGGCCGCGGCCCGCATGGATCAAATCATGAACATCAATGATTGGTATCTGTTCCAAGGGGTCGGCAACGTCATCTGCTTTCAGAGGGTCGTGGGACCGCGCTTGATGGGGCTCACACCGGACGAGGCGGCGATTGCGTCCGCGATGCCGAAGGCGCACAGGGTATTCGACGAATTGTCGGCGCTGCTCGGCGACCGGTCCTATTTCGCCGGCGCTGCGGTCAGCCTTGCGGACCTGCTGCTCGCGCCGCACCTCGACTTTTTTCGCGAGACCCCGGAGTGGGGGCCGCTGACCGCGAAGAATTCGAATCTTTGCGCGTGGCTCGCGCGCATGAGCGAGCGCCCGAGCATGATTGCGACGACCTGGGAGCGCGTCGCGCAGATGGCCGAGGCGGCCTGAGCGCGCCCGCCGCTTCGCCGGTCGGCGCGCCGCGCTAGGCTTCCGTCAGATCGTACCAGGCGATTCCCGACCGCGCCCCGACCCAGCGCAGCGGCTCGTTGGGGACGTAGTAGAGAAGATTGTTGACGAACGGATAGGGCGCCCACGCTGCCGCGCGACCCGAGGCGAGGTCCGCGATGATGCGGCCGAATAGTGAGGTCAGATTCACGCCGTGCCCGCTGTAGCCGATCCCGTAAAAGACATTATGGTAGCGCCCGGTGCAGCCGACCGAGGGCGATGCGTCGAGCGACCAATCGATGATGCCGCTCCAGACCTGTGCGAAAGGGATGCCGGCGAGCGCCGGATAGAGACGTTCGAGCTCGCGCCGAAGTTGTGCCTCATGCCGGCGTGCGAGGCCGGCGTCGGCGAGTCCGTTGTCGTAGGCATAGTGCGGACTTCCGCCGCCGATGTGGATGCGGCGATCGCGCGTGAGACCCAGGTAAAACACCTCGGTGCGGCTGTCGTCGAACGGCATCCGCTGCCGCCAGCCGATGCCGGCGAGTTGCTGCTCGCTCAAGGCTTCGGTGACGGCAACGTATTCGCGCAGCGGCAGGACCGAGTGCCGGAGAAAGCCCAGGTTCGGGGTGAACGCGTTGGCCGCGAGCACCAGGGACTTGGCTGTCACGATGCGCCCATCGTGCGTCTGCAGCACGTGCTCCGGTCCCTCTTCGATGTGACTCACGGCGGTATTTTCGTGAATGATCGCGCCCGCGGCCTCGGCCGCCGCCTTGAATGCGCGGACCAGCTTCATCGGATGAACCTGCGCGCAATTCGGATCGAAAAACGCCGCGTCGTAACTTTTGGTACCGGTCGCCGCCTCGATTCTCGGCGATTCCCAGTATTCGACCGGCATGCCGAGCGCGCGCGCCTGCTCGACGTATTTGCGCGCGGCTTTTCGATCGTC
Source organism: uncultured Gammaproteobacteria bacterium (assembly GCA_963782845.1). GTDB lineage: Bacteria > Pseudomonadota > Gammaproteobacteria > Steroidobacterales > Steroidobacteraceae > Bog-1198. The sequence continues at coordinate 377,994 of CAWALM010000021.1, forward strand.
CGCGCCGCCCAACATCTGCAGCGCGCCGTAGGTGTCCAGCTCGCAGTCGATGCCGGTTGCCGGCCCGAGCGACGCGAGCCATCGAATGTTCGCGACGGTAAGATCGTAGATGCGCTTGTCCATCGATGGGTCGGAGCTGAAATTCATGAAGCGGTCGGCGGTCATCGTGAGCAGCATCGCGCCGTTGCGGCCCGACGCGCCGCTGCCGCAGCCTTGCGCCTCGAGGACCACGACGGACTTTTCCGGAGCGGCGCGCCGCAGAAAATACGCGGCTGACAGTCCCGTGAGTCCGCCGCCGACCACGGCGACATCCACGCTGAGATCGGTGCGCAGGGGCGGGTTAGGGGCCGGCGCGATCCGCGCCCACCAGCTGTCGTTCAACTCGAGCGGCAGTGGCCTGCGCCAGATCAACGGCGCGATCGTGTTCAAGCCGATGCCGCCGAGAACCGCGCCGCCGCCGGCGCACGCGGACCACTGCAGAAATCTGCGCCGGCTGTTGGGCTTCAGAATGGGCACCTCGAGATCGATCGACGGATCGACTTCACCACAGGCATTCATGCGCCGCAAGCGCGTCGGGTAGTGGCGGCGCGGGGATCGGCGTACTCTCAGCTCGAGCGCGGGTCGGCGCGATGGAACGTCGCATCCCGCGGGAGTCTCACCATGAACGTATTCTGCGCGAGGGAGCCGGCCTGAGTTCCCGCAAACCGGCCGAAAAGTCTTCGCGGCGCCATGCGCGCAAAAAGCCCGGCCACGGCGTTCGCCTCGCGATTGGGTGGCCGAGCGCGCGCGCGCGCCAGCGTGCGTGGCGGGCATTTCGCCGCCTGCCGCGAGCGTGGCGCATCGCGACGCTGCTCGGCGTGCTGGTTTGCCTGTGGTTTGCGCTCAATTGGATCTATCAAGTCGTGCGCAAGCCGTCGGAGCTGTTCTTTCCGGTGAGCGGAACGCTCAACAAGACGCCCGCCGAAACCTGGCGGCAATATGGGCCGCTGTTCGAAAAAAATTCCACGAGTCTGATTTCGGCGGATCTGCTGGCCGCGCTCGCGCAGGTCGAGGGCTCGGGCAATCCGGTCGCGCAGACGTACTGGCGTTGGGCCTGGCGGCCCCATGCGTTCGAAATCTACAAGCCGGCATCGAGCGCCGTCGGCATGTATCAGATCACCGACGGAACGTTCGCCGAGGCGCGGCATTTCTGCATTCGCGCACATGCGGTGGTCGAGGATGGACCATGGAACGACTGGAATTCCTGCTGGTTCAATCGACTCTACCTGCGGGTCGTCCCGTCGCACGCGGTCGAAATGACCTCGGCCTACCTGGACCGCAGCGTCAGGCTCGCGCTCGACCACCACCATGCGCGGATTTCGAGCGGTGAGCGCCTCGACGAACTGGCCGCAGTGATTCATTTGTGCGGCGCGGGCGCGGGTGACGGCTATGTGCTGCACGGCATGCGGCTCGCCGAGGGCGAGCGCTGCGGCGACCAGGAGGCTCGCGAATACGTCGCGCGCGTCATCGCGGCAAAACGCCTGTTCCAAACGCTGCAAGCGGCGGGTGCGCGTCCTTAAAGTTCCCGGTCTGGATTTGCGCACACGATCGCGCAATCGCGCGCATCGGCAAGTACCGGCCGCTCCTTATATAAGACTGTCGGTACGCTAACCGTCCGAAGCCCTGGAATATGACAAGTCGCTGCGCTCCTGTCGCCAGATGGAGACGATCGCAAACACCGACGAGCGGTCGGGGGGCCGGTCCTTGCTAGGGTGTGTTCACGACCACGGGGTCGCAAGCATGCGAGGCCAAGCGCGATGAAGAGCAAGAACAGTGACCATCCTCTGTCCGACGGCGAGCGGCGACTTGCGCTCGGCGGCGTCGAGGACGTCAAATCGATGTTGCCGCTACCGACGCCGTCTCCGACGAGCGCGGCGCGTACGCGACTGCGCCACGCGGCAATCACCGATACGCTCGGCCGATATCGCAGCTACGAAAACTGGGCGAATCGCGTTCGCGGAGCCTGGAAGTAGCGGGCGCTCGACCCACCTGATCCAAGGCAGGCAAGGCGGCGGCCTGCTGCGCTGGCGAATGCCGGCGCTCCGTGATTGGATGGGCGATCGCCCGATCCCGGGCCGTCGATAGCAGCGATGCAAAACGCGATTCAAAGACTCTCCGCGAAAAGTGAATTTTGGATCGTCGCTGTGGGCGCTTTCGGGTGGGCGATCGTCTCGAGCCTGCGTTTGCTGCTGCGCCCCGGTGCGGCTCCGCCGTTCAGCGAAAGCCGCCTCGAGTCGTTGCTGATCTACGAGGCGATCATGCTGGCGCTGCTCGCCGCGTTTCTATGGGCGCGCGGCTGGAAATTCGGGCGCCTCGGCGTCCGGCCGACGCTCACCGACACGCTCAGGGGTTTCGGCCTCGCTTTCGTCGCCTACATCATGTACGTCTCGACTTGGTACATGAGCTCGGCACTGGGCTTGCAGCCCAGCTACGCAGGGAGCTATCGAGAACTGGCGGCGCACGATCTCACGCTGCAGGCCGTGCTTGCCGTGTCGGTCCTCAATCCGCTCTATGAAGAGGTATTCCTCTGCGGATATGTCGTCACGATCGCCAAAGACTCCGGCCGGCTGAGCGCCGGCGTCAATGGCAGCATCGCGATCCGATTGCTGTGCCACCTCTATCAGGGGGGTGTCGGCGTGCTCACGATCATTCCGATCGGATTGCTGTTCACTTGGTGGTATGCGCGCACCGCGCGATTGTGGCCGGTGCTCGTTGCCCACGCGTTGATCGATTTGACGTCGATGCTGCAATTTCTGCGCTAGGCGGGCGGGCGCATGCGCGGCGCGGCCGGTCCCTTGAACTCGCGCGCCGCTGAGAAAATCCACTCGCGGAATTGCGCGACCTTGGGCAGGTTCAAAAAAGCCCTCGGGCAGACGAAATAGTAGCCGGAGCTGTACGGCAGGGCCTCGGTGCTCGCGAGTTGCAGAGTCCCCTTGTGCAGAGCGCGTGTGACCATCGTCCAACGCGCCAACGCGAAGCCGAGACCTTCTTCGGCCGCAATCAGCAGACCCGCCGAGTCGTCGATGGTCGGAGCGCGCGATTGCCAGGCGATCTCCTCGTCGGCTTCCTGCCAGACGCGCCACGGCATGTCGTCGCTTTCGAGCAGCGGAACCTTGCTCAAACTCGTGCCCCGCTCGAGCATCCCATGCTGCTTGACCAACTCCGGCGTGCCCACCGGCACGATCCAATCGTCGAGCAGTTTCTCGCTGTGCAGGTTCGGATAGTTGCCGCGCCCGAATCGGATCGCGACATGAATTGCGGAGCGGGAGAAATCGACGATCTCGCGCGAGGTGTGGAAGCGCAACTCGACATCGGGACACTTGCGCCGGAACGATCGAATTCGCGGCAACAGCCACACTTGAAGAAACGAGGCCAACAGCGTGATCTGCAGCGGCCCCGCGCGCCCATATTGCTTGATTTGGTGCATCGCCGACTCGAGCTTGTCGAGGCCGGCCCGGACGGCCGGCAGCAGTTCGAGCCCCTCCTCGGTGATCTCGACCTTGCGACCGGTGCGGCGAAACAGGGGGACTTGTATGTACGCCTCGAGCGCCTTGATCTGCTGGCTGACCGCAGCCGGCGTGACATGCAGAGATTCGGCCGCTTCCGAGAAACTCAGATGCGTCGCGACCGCTTCGAAAACGCGCAAGGCACCGAGCGGCAGGCGATCGTAGGCGGACGGCAATTAAGTTCTCCTTAACGTTCGATCAGGGATTGCGTTTGTTGGGCATTGGAGCGCGGAGCAAGCTGGCCTACGTCGAATCAACCCGCTAACGGAGTATCACCATCATGAACGTAATCCATCTAATCGCAAGAGTCGCGCAGGGACTGCTGGCGGCGAGCATCACGTTTGCTTTCGCGCTGGTCTTTCAATACGGCCACTTGATTTGAATGCGCCGTGCGATCGATTGACTTCGCGCAGCGTCTCACGAGCGGCCATGCCGGCAGCGACATCGAGCTGCCGGCAGCCCGCGCATGAGGCGCGCGGCCCTGATGCTTGCAGTATGATCGTCCGGTTACCACCCAGGCGAGGAGTGCTTCCATGCCCACCGTGACGATGGCCGTCGAGTTTCCGGCTTCCCCTGCACGCCTATACCGGATGTATCTCGACCCCAAACTGCACGCAGCGTTCACCGGAGCCCCGGTCACGATTGCGGCGCGCGCGGGTGCGCGGTTCGAGGCATTCGGCGGGGCTTTGAGCGGAACGATACTGCAGGTTGTTCCCAATCGGCTGATCGTGCAATCGTGGCGGTCCGCGCATTTCGGCCGCCGCGATCTCGATTCGACGCTCGTGCTTGCGTTCCTGCCGGTCAAGGGAGGCGGCCGAATCGAACTCACCCACGTCAATGTCGCGGAGTCCGATTTCGCCGGAGTCTCGGAGGGCTGGTCCAGCTATTACTGGGTGCCCTGGCGGCGGTACTTGGCCGATCCCAAGGGCCTCGGCAAGAAATCCGCGTCGTGAGGGCGGTCGGCCGGCGGCCGTCCGTTTCGCGAACCGGCGCCGACGCGCGAATCAGGCAATCTTCGGATCGTCGTCCGACGGCATCGTCGTTAGCGCAAGCTCGATGTTGTCGGCGAGATGGTTCGCGAATTTCTTCGCCTCGTAGAGGTGCAGAGATTCGTAGAACTTGGCTTTGCGCCGGTAATTGTCGATGTCCTGCTCGAGGATCTTCCTGGTCTCATTCTTCGTCATTGGCGTACTCCCGGGAAATCCATGCGCTCGGCGGCCGCGCAGAGCGGGAAATATAGACTGCTTTACGGCGCAGAGTCCACGATTAACCGGCACGCGGATCCGGCAACACACGCTGCCAGGCGATCATCGACTGCATGGTCGTTCCGGAACCCGTCAAATAGGGTCCCGTCGCAGCGCTTATGGAGGCGGGCTACCCGTCTTGATCGCTTGTTTCAACATCTTGCGGAATTCCGCGGAGTCCTGGTGGCCGTGAACCGATACGGCATGCTGTACGGCGACCGCGATGAGTTCGTTTTCATCGTCTGCGGAAATCGCGACTGTGCATTTGCTGTCGGACGGCATTTCCCTGCAATCCACATATTTTCTAGCCATGACTGCCTCCTAACGTTCTTGGTGAGCGCTCAAGCTTGCGTATTCGTCGGTAATTTGCATAACACTTCGGTCGAAGCCGCCGCCGCCGGCCCAGCTAGGGCCGTTTCGCATAGTTGCTCGCGCCGAACCAGTCGACGACGACGACCGGCTCATCGCCGACCACCCATGCATCGTGACCCTTGGGAAGGGAAGTGACATCGCCGGGGCCCGCGACGAATTCCGTTCCGTCATCCATGCGGATCGCGAGCCGTCCGGACACGTGGTATTGGAAGTGAGGGGCCTCGCAACTCGACGTCTTGGCGAGCGGCTTGACGTCGTTGGACCAGCGCCAGCCGGGCTTGAACACCAGGCGGCCGACTTCGGCGCCGCCGACTTTGAGAATCTCGGCCTGTCCATTCGGAAAGCTGCGAATTTCCTCGGGTTTGGCAAACGATTTGTGCTCGGTTTTCTGCTCGTGGCTGTGCATTGCAATCTCCTTCGTTCGCGGCACTGTGGCCTGCGTGAGTGGATCGCTCGCCGGAGCGGGCGCCGTCCCCCGCAAGTTCGGCGCCCGGCAGGGCGTGTTGGTATTCGTGCTCGATGGGATTTTACCTACTAGTAAGTTAATATCAAGGGCCTCATGGCGACATCACCGACAGTCAATCTGCGTCCTCCCGGCGGCTCATCACGCACTGCGGCTGCGACCGCAATTCTCGACGTCGCGGAGCGGCTGGCGCAGACCCGGGGGTACAACGGGTTCAGCTATGCCGACATCGCGGCCGAGCTGAGCGTGACGAAGGCGAGTCTGCACTACCACTTCGCCTCCAAGGCGGAGCTGGGTCGCGCGCTGATTGAGCGCTACCACGATCTGTTTGCAGGTTCGCTCGCCGCGATCGATCGTGAGGCCAAGGGGCCGCGGGCGAAGCTCGAGCGCTATGCCGGCTTGTATCAATCCGTGTTGAGCAATCAGCGGATGTGCCTCTGCGGCATGCTTGCAGCGGAATATGCGACGCTGCCCGTGCCGATGCAGGAGGGACTGACGCGGTTCTTCGACGCCAACGAGCGCTGGCTCACGGCGGTGCTCCAGGCCGGCGTCCGATCGGCAGTATTTTCTTTCAGGGAACCTGCGAACGAGCGCGCCCGGCTTTTGCTCGGGGCGCTCGAGGGCGCGATGCTCGTGGCTCGATCGTACGGAAATCCGCACCGCTTCGAACTCGCCGCGAGTTACCTGCTCGATGACATGCGAGCCGATCGTGAATCGAATCCAAGGCCGAAGTCCGGACGAACCGCCGCCCGGCGCTCGCGTCCCCGATCGCGCCGATCGGCGCAATCGTAGCCGCGTCATTGCGCTGCGGTGCAAATCATTGCGCTGCGGTGCAAAAGAACCGATCCCATCAGCTGGGTTCATTGAACTAGATTCTGCGATTCCTCCGCGCTATAAGAGGCCCTGACGCTCTGCGCCAGTGATGGCAGGCGGACGTCGCGAACGGCAGGTCGAGCGCCGCGCATGAGCCGCGGCGTCGCAGCGACTGCTCGTCGCAGCATCGAGCCGCGACCATTCGATCGGAAGGGAGGCAACATGCAATTCAAATCAATGACACGAACAGCGAGCGCTTACCTCGGCATCTGCGCGCTCGCCGTTGGGATATGCGGTGCCGCGAGTGCGCTCGGCACCGATCGCGACGATGATTTCCGCGTGACCAGCCAGACCTTTGCGAATCACGGCACGCTGCCGATCACGATGATCGACAACATCCAAAGCGGTGGCACCAACGGCTGCGCTTTGAACGGCGCCACCGGAGGAAACCTCTCGCCGCAGCTGTCGTGGACCCATGCGCCGTGGGGAACGCGCAGTTTTGTCGTGGCGCTGTTCGACGTGACGGCGTCGTTCACGCATTGGGGCATGTACAACATCGCCGCGGACACCGATAGCCTGCCCGCCGGCGCTGGAGGCCCCGACGGCAGCTCCGGCGCCCAGGTGTACAACGATTTTTATAATCTCGGCTACGACGGCCCCTGTCCGCCGGTCGGCGTTGCGCCCGACAGCCATCAATATGTTGTGACGGTTTACGCGCTCGACGAAAGGCTGGAACTGCCGCAATCGGCGAATTTCCCGCCGTACGCCGAGACGCTCTGGTACGCGCTCCTCAAGGCGGCCGAGCAGGGCCACGTACTCGCGAAGGCGAGCATCGACGGGTTCTACTCGGCGACGCCGTCGCCCTGATCCGTGCGCACGCCGCCGCGCGCGCATCGGCGTTCGGGTATGCTGCCGCATGGCCGGACCGATCAATAGACCGCCCACCTGCTCACGCCGCGATTTCTTGTCGATGAACGCCGTTGCGCTCGCGGTCGCTGCCGCACATTCGGCGCGGGCGGCGCATGCAGACACGGACTCACCGTTCGCCGAGTTGGAGCGCGAACTCGGCGGCCGCGTCGGCGTTGCCGCACTCGACACCGCGAGCGGCCTGCGGCTCGCGCACCGCGGCGCCGAGCGCTTTGCGATGTGTTCCACGTTCAAATGGCTGCTCGCGGCCGCGGTGTTGGCGCAGCAGGATCGGGACGGTGCGGTTCTCGAGCACCGCCTGCCGGTTCGACCGCAGGATTTGCTCGCGCACTCCCCGATCACGGCCGCGCGCGTCGCGGAGGGCGCGCTGCCGATCGCGGCGCTCTGCGAGGCCGCGGTCGAGTCGAGCGACAATACCGCCGCCAATGCCTTGCTCGAGTTTCTCGGCGGCCCGGCGGCGCTGACCCGCTACTTGCGCGCGATCGGCGATCCCACGACGCGCTTGGATCGCGTCGAGCTCGATCTCAATGCCAACGCGCCCCAGGATCCGCGCGATACGACGACCCCGCAGGCGATGCTCGCCACGATGCAAACAGTGTTGCTCGGCGGGGCCTTGTCCCGGGAATCCCGCGCGTTGCTGCTATCGTGGATGAAGAACTGCAAGACCGGATTGCAGCGCCTGCGCGCGGGGTTACCGCCAGACTGGGTGGTTGGCGACAAGACCGGCACCGGAGAGCGCGGTGCCGCCAATGATGTCGCGATCGCCTGGCCGCCGCAGCGGCCGCCGATCCTGATCGCGGCCTATTTGAGCGACTCGCGGGCCTCCCCGGAGGCGCTCGAAGCGGCGCACGCCAGAATAGCCGGGTTCATCGCCGCGTCGTCCTCTCGCCGCTCCTAGGGCGGACCGGTCCCAGTATAAAAATTCGACGCTGGATTGAGCCGGATGAAGGTGGCCGCCAGCATCGGATTCGATTCCGTCGCCGGATGGAGCGGATCGGGTTCGAGGGGGATCGCGTTGCGCAGCGCCTGCCAGACCGCGGTCGGCGCGGTTCCGAAGGAACGGCTCGGATCCTGCGCCTTGCGCACATCGAGCCAGAGCCCTGCCTCGAGCAGATCGATTGCGAGCAGATCCATGGTCGTCGACACGGCTTGGCGGGCGCGCGCGGCCTTGAGGCGAGTCTGCGCCTGCAGATCCTCGACGGTCGTCTCCAGCGCGCTGCCGAACGGCGCAACGGGGTTGGAAAGTCCTTGAACCTCCTGTTCCAGATCCGTCGGCAGGTATCCGCTGTCGTGGCGCGAAAACCGCGGCAGCACCTGCGAGGGCTCGATGCCCGTGAAGAAAGTATTTCGAAAGCGCTCGATGCGCAGCATCACCGCGACGTCCATGTTGGCGATCGCGATCACGAAATTCTCGAGCTTGTTGGCCATGGGATAAGGATCCCAGTTGGCATTCGAGACGATGTAGCCGTGCTGGCCGTGACTGTGCGGACCGCCCTTGACGTAGAAGCGCATCATCTGGGGCGTTGCCAGTTCCCAGGAATCTTCGGGACCGAGCCCCACTCGGATTGCCGGATTGTGGTCGGAGGAGTTCGCTTGAAACACCACCGCATCGCGAAGCGCCGCCCATTCCTCCCAGGCGGCGCCCTGCCGGATCGAGGAGGCCCGCAGGCTCTCCGGATCCTGGATGATGCGCTTCGGATCCGCATCGAATAGATAGCTGCCTTTGATCATGTCGAGCACCCGCGCGGCATCCCAATTGAGCCAGCGTTCGGGCCGATCCAGCTGCACGACCGCGCAGAGCGGCGTCGTGCTGCTGTTCATGCCGTCGAGATCCATCGCATAGATGAGATCGGCCCACTCGAGCGCGCGCCGGCCGTCGTAAACGGCGAGCGCGGCCTGCCCGGTCGCGTAGGCGTCGCTGCTCGTCAACGCATTCTCGTCGGCCGCAAACGGGCGAATCGGGCTCAGTCCGGCGAGCTCGAGCGCTTTCCGGGCGGGCATGCGGACGCCGCGAAAATACGCCTCGCCCGCGCCCACCATCGTGCCGGCGACATTGCCGAGCTGGGCAAGATCACCCTCACCGACGGTGCCCCGCGATCGCACCACGGGCGTCACGCCCCGATTGAGCAGGTCCAACAGCATTCGACTGAGCTGCGGGCTCGGTGCGTTGTAGGTCATCGCATTCGCGCGCACCACCATCATCGCTCGAACGACTTCTTCTTCGGAAACTTCCGGACCGAAGCCGGCCAGCGCGCCGCGGCGAAAAGCCTCGGCTTCGGTGCGCTCGACCAGCGCCTGGTTCGCGCCGGTCGTGGCGTCGCCGACGAACAGCACGGTCTCCCGCTGGTCGCCGGTCGCCCGATTGAACCAGTAGACCGAGATTCCCTCGGCGGTCGCCTCGAGCAGCAATCCGTAGTTGTCCTGCTGGCGCCGCAGCGCCTCGGCGCCGAGTTCGACCCTCGCGCCGAAGCGCGCGACATCGACGATTTGCTCGATCGTCAGGCTGCGGCCGTCGAGCGTGATGACTTCATCATGTTTTTTCGGGTCGATCGCGCTGAAGCCCTGTGCGGCGTGCGCTCGATTTGCGGCGCTGATCATGCCGAGCAGCGCAACGCCGATGATTCCGATGCGCTTCGGGACGCTGCCGGGGATGAACATGATTCGCTCCTGGGTTCTGGGCGGGCAATTTTCCAGCAATTGGTTCCTCAATGAAAGCCGGCTCCCGTAAACTGGCGCGCGGGGGCAAGGACTTCAGTACACGACGACGCGGCGAGGATTCATGGCATTCAATCGGATCACAACCCGGCTGACGCGCGCGGCCGCGCTGGCGCTGCTCTGCGGCGGCGCCCACGGCGCAGGCCCCGCGGGTCCCTCGAGTCCCGCAGATCTCGTGATCACGGGCGCAAAAATCTACACGGCCGACCCGGATCGATCGGTCGCGGAGGCGATTGCGGTACAGGGCGGGCGCATCGTGTTTGCCGGCAGCACGCAGGCCGCACTCGCACTGGCGGGTCCTAAGACCAGGGTCGAGCGTTTGGGCGGCAGGCTCGTGCTGCCGGGCTTGTTCGACTCGCATATTCACCCGATCGACATGATCGAGGTGGACATGTGCAATCTCGGCAATCGGCCGCGCAAGACGCTGCGCGAGCTGTCGCGGTTCGTCCGATCCTGCGTTGCCAAGTACCGGCCGGCGGCCGGGCGTTGGCTGTTCGTCGATCTCTGGAATTACACCGACGGCAATGAGCCCGACGCGGACTACCCGACGCTGCGCGCCGCGCTCGACCGTGCGTCGGCGGCGACGCCGATCGAACTGATGGGCAGCGACGGGCATCACGGCGGCTATAACAGCGCGGCGTTGGCGATGGCAAAGGCGCCGGACGGCGGCACGATCGGCCTCTCCAAGCAGACCCTTTCGGGACCATTTGCCCGCTACACCGAATTGGTCGGAGTCGATGCCAATGGCGAGCCGAACGGCATCGTCACGGAGGAGGCGCGTGCGCTGCTCGAGCGGCAGACCGCGCACTACGACCACCTCGAGGCGAGCCTTGCGAACGCGCAGCGCATCCCGCAGCGCCTCAATGCCGCCGGTATTACGGCCGTCCTCGACGCCCAGGTTGCGCCCGAGGGACTCGTGGTCTACGACCGATTGCAGGGTCGCGGGCAACTGACGCTGCGGGCCGAACTCGCGCAATTCTACGACCCCGAGGAATTCCGATCCGCGGGCGGGGTCGTCGACTATGGCGCCATGCTCGCGCAGGCGACCGCGATTCGCGCCAAGTACGCCTCGAACCCGCTCGTGCATGCCGACACCGTCAAGCTCTATGCCGACGGCGTGCTCGAGGGCAACCCTTACGCGGTGCCCCCGACCTTGCCCGACAGCCCGCGGCTCGAGCCCTTTCTGCAGCCGATTTTCGGGTTCGATTCGGCCGGCCGCGCGACCGTCGCGGGCTACGTCGACACGGCATCGCCGCTGTGCGTCGAAGTGCGCGCCGATCCCGCGATGTATGCGACCGCAGATCAGGTCGCGGCATTTCGCACGGCTCACGGGTTCCATCCGGCCCAGTGTGCGATCCGCAGCGGCCGACTGCAGCACGATCCCGCCACGCTCATGGAGTTCTGCCGGCGGTTTCACACGGCGGGCTTCCATCTGCACATTCATGCGATCAGCGACGCCGCGGTGCGCGCCGCGGTCGATTGCATCGAGGCGGGTCGCGCGGCCGACGGCAACTCGGCGACGCGCGACGGCATCGCCCACCTGCAATTGGGAGCGCCCGACGATGTCGCCCGCATCGGGCGCGATCACATCTACATCGCGTACACGTACGCCTGGGCGATCGTTTCGCCCGACTACGATATGAGCGTGATTCCGTTCATCGAGAGGGTCTCCGGCAATTCCTACGAAGCGCTGCACGTCAAGGGCAGCTACTACGAATCGAACGTCTACCCGGTGCGCAGCAGCCGCGACGCGGGCGCGGTACTGGTGGCGGGCTCCGACGCGCCGGTCGATACGCACGATCCGCGCCCGTTCGTCAACATGGCCACCGCCGTGACGCGGCACCTCAAGGGCCAGCCGTCGTTGAACGCCGATCAGTCCATTTCGATTCGCGACGTCGTGGATGCCTACACGATCAACGGCGCGCGGTTCCTCGGCCGCGCATCCGATGCAGGGTCGATCGAGGCCGGCAAGTCCGCCGATTTCATCGTCCTCGATCGCGACATTCTCGCGCTCGCCGACGCGGGTCACGCCGACGACATCGCGGAGACCAAGGTCCTCGAGACCTGGTTCGCCGGCAAGCGCGTCTACCGGGCCCCGGTTCCAGCGCATCCGCGAAGCCCTTGAGCGGGATCAGTACCCGGCGTGCTTGTCGACGACGTTTTCGAGCGGACTTCCGTTCTGATACCGATCCAGATTCTCCGCAAACACGCGCAGACTCAATTCCAGCCAGTCGGGGTCTTCGGTCTCGTCGGTACAATGCGGAGAAATCAGTACGTTCGGCATCGCCCACAAGGGCGAGTCCGCGGGCAGGGGCTCGTGCTCGAATACATCGAGCGAGGCCGCGGCAATGCGCGCGCTCTCGAGCGCGCGAACCAGCGCGGCCTCGTCGATGACCGGGCCGCGGCCGACGTTGATGACGATCGCGCCGGGCTTGATCGCGGCAAATTCGGCATCGCCGATCATGTGCCGGGTTTGCGGGGTCAGGGGAGCTGCGCATAACAGCACGTCGAGCTGCGCCAGCATTTCGTGGAGTTGCTCGGGCGCGAAGATCCGATCCAACAGCGGATCGGCGGCCGACTTTTCCGGATTGCGACGAATTGCATGGATCTTGAGTCCGAGACCCTTGGCGAGCAGCGCGCATTCGCGCCCGATCTCGCCGTACCCAAGCACGCCCATGACCCGATCGTTGGCCCAATCGACGAGAAAATGATCCCAGCGGCGTTCGCGCTGATTGTCGATCAGCCGCCGCACCTTCTTGGTGTGGAAAAGAATGCCGAGGACCGCGAATTCGGCGAGCGACCGTTTGAACACACCGCGCGCGTTCGTGAGCACGACCGGGCTTTCGACGAACTCCTCGATCAGCAGTTTCTCGACTCCGGCCGACAGCGAGTGGATCCAGCGAACCGATCGGGCTCGCCGCCAAATGCTCGGGAAATCCATCGTCGCGGACAATCCGGTCAGCAGCAGGACCTCCGCCTGCGGGATTTGCCGCTCGAGCACGGTCGCCTCATCGCTGATGCACAGCTCGCTGCGCGCACGCAAGCGCTCGAGACCCTCGAGCCCAGGGTGGTCGGCGGGTCCGATGACCAACAGCTTCGTCTTCGCCACAGTTTCCTCGTCGATTGCTCGCATGCCTCGGGGGGGCGCTACGCGCTCGCCAGCGCCTTCTCCATATATACCGTGTCGGCGTGCGGATTGTAGTAGTACGCCGGCACCTCGTAGAATCCCAGTGAGCGATACAACGCCAGTGCCGGCGTCATCGATGCCAGCGTATCGAGTCGCATGCGCGCGTAGCCCGCCGCACGCGCGCGTTCAATGATGGCCGCTGCGAGCCGTTTGCCGACGCCATGTTCTCGAAACGACGTCCTGACCCAGAGACGCTTCATTTCGCAAATCGGGGGCTCGAGCGGCCGCATCGCGACGCAGCCGGCCGGCGCCCCGTCGACATGGGCGAGCAGGATCGCGCCTGCGGGCGGCGCGTATTTGCCGGGCAGCGAGCCGAGTTCGGCGTCGAAATCTTGAAATCCCAAGTCAACCCCGAGCCAGGCCGCATACTCGCGAAACAAATCGCGCACGAGCGGGATCGACTCCTGCGCATGCCCGTCGACGATCATCGAGCCACCCCCGCGATTGAGATTCCGGCTGCCGTTATTCGTGCGTCTGCGATCGCGCGCGGATCCAGCGCGAGCCGGTGCTGAGCCGCGCGGCTTCCCAGTCGTTCGGCAAGTTGATGAGCTCGGCGAGCGATGGATCCCGCTGCACGAGGTCCTTCCAGCCGAGGACTTTCAAGGACTCGTTGGGGTCGTGATCGTCGCCGCACAGGCACCGCCAGCCGTCGCCGGCGCGTGACACGAGCAACACCGGTTCTGTGTTGCCGAACACATGCGAGCAGACGTACGCGGCCTCAGTGCTCACGGCCCCGTCCGCTGAGGGCGTGCTCGGCGCAGCGGGCGCCTGTCGGGAACAAAGGGTCGCGTCGAACAGCGTCCGTCACTTCACGCGTCGTGTCTCGACGTGGTCGATCGCGCGCGCCGTTGGCGTGATCAATGAGGGTCGAGGCAATCATGCAATGAGCCGCTTTGCGCATCGAGCGCAGTTTATACCGGTGCCTCGTATATTGCCCACGCGGGGCGCCCCGTCGACGGCCGCCGGTTGCGACGGCGGGCCGGCCGCAATCGGGCGCGGCCGGCCGTTCTGCGTCTTGCGCCCCCGGGGCCGGCCCCCGGGCTTGCTGCACCGATGCGCCTGACGCATCATGATCCTCGAGGGGGACTCCCGCGAAGCCGGCGACGTGGAAGCGTATGGTTGAAGACGTGATCATAGAAACACGCGATTTGACCAAGGAGTTCAAGGGCTTCGTGGCCGTGAACAACTGCAATCTGCGCGTACGCCGCGGCGAAATCCACGCGTTGATCGGCCCGAACGGCGCGGGGAAAACCACGTTTTTCAATCTGCTGACGAAGTTCTTGGCGCCGACGCGCGGTACGATCGTGTACAACGCCGCGGACATCACCGACAGGAATGCGGCGGAACTCGCCCGCCGCGGCATCGTCCGTTCGTTCCAGATGTCGGCCGTGTTCCCGCACATGACCGTTCTCGAGAATGTGCGTCTCGGCCTGCAGCGCCGCCTTGGCACCTCGTTCCACTTCTGGAAGCCGGAGGCGAGCCTCAGGGTGCTCGACGCACGCGCGATGGAGTTGCTCGAGTCGGTGGACTTGGGCCCCCTCGCGGGGATGGTCGCGGGCGAACTCCCGTATGGGCGCAAGCGCGCGCTCGAGATTGCAACGACCTTGGCGATGGACCCGCAACTCATGCTGCTCGACGAGCCGACCCAGGGGATGGGCCACGAGGACGTGGATCGGGTGACCGCGCTCATCAAGAAAGTCTCCGCGCATCGCACGACGCTGATGGTCGAACACAACATGAAGGTCGTATCGACGATCGCCGACACGATCACGGTGCTGCAGCGGGGTCAGATCATCGACAGCGGCAGTTATGCGCAGGTGTCCCGAAATCCGCTCGTGATGGAGGCCTATACCGGATCCGCCGACACCGCGCTGGGGGAGGCCCATTGACGGCCATGGAATACCTGCGAGTCACCGATTTGCATGCCTTCTACGGCGAGTCTCACATTCTCCATGGAGCGGATTTTCACGTGAACCGCGGCGAGGTGGTCACGCTCTTGGGGCGCAACGGCGCCGGGCGCACGACGACCCTGAAGGCCCTGATGGGCCTCGTCGGCAGCCGCTCCGGGTCCGTGATGATCAACGGCCGCGAAGCGATCGGGCTGCCGGCGCACCGGATCGCGCGCTTGGGCGTCGGCTACTGCCCCGAGGAGCGCGGCATCTATTCGAGCCTTTCGGCCGAGGAGAACCTCGAGTTGCCGCCGCCGGTCGCTTCCGGCGGTTTGTCGCTCGCCGAAATCTACGAGTTGTTTCCGAATTTGCACGAACGGCGCAAGGCCCAGGGCACGCGCCTCTCCGGCGGCGAGCAGCAGATGCTCGCGGTCGCGAGGATCCTGCGCACCGGCGCGCGCTTGTTGCTGCTCGATGAGATCTCCGAGGGGCTCGCGCCGGTCATCGTGCAGGCGCTCTCGAGGCTGATCCACACGCTGCGGGGGAAGGGCTACACGATCGTCATGGTGGAACAGAATTTTCGGTTCGCTTTGCCGCTCGCGGACCGGTTCTATCTCATGGAGCACGGCCAGATCGTCGAGGAATTCGCAGCCGCCGAGCTGCAAGCGAAGACGGCGATGCTCAACGAACGGCTTGGAATCTGATAAATCACGCACAACAACGGAGACAATAAAATGGGTATCAGCAGGACCGCGTTGGGGTTACTACTGGCATTAGCGGGCATGGCGGGGGCGCGGGCCGCCGTGGCGGCCGATAGCGAGGTCGTGATCGGCGACATCGACGATCTTTCGGGCAACTATTCCGACGTCATGGGCGCCGGCGGTCAGGAGGCCATCAAGATGGCGATCGCGGATTTCGGCGGCACCGTGCTCGGGCGAAAGATCTCCGTGCTCGTCACTGATCACCAGAACAAGCCCGACATCGGGGCGTCGAAATTCCGGGAATGGGCCGACCAGAACGGACTCAACATGCTGATCGGCGGCTCCAATTCCGGCGTCAGCATCGCGATGGCGAAAGTCGCCGCCGCGAAGAAGGTGCCGTTTTTCGCGATCGGCGCCGCCGGCTCGTCGCTGACCAACGAAGACTGCACGGCCTACACGGTGCATTATGTCTATGACACCACCGCGCTCGCCAACGGCACGGCGGCGACGATGATCAAGAACGGCGGCAAGACCTGGTTCTACCTGACCGCGGATTACGCATTCGGCACCCAACTGCAGAATGCCGCATCCAAGGTCGTCGAGGCGAACGGCGGCAAGAATATCGGCGCGGTACGGGTGCCGCTCGGGGCGTCGGATTTCTCGTCGTTTCTGCTGCAGGCGCAAGGCTCGGGTGCCACCGTGCTTGGACTCGCGAACGCCGGCGGCGACTTCAGCAATTCACTGAAGTCGGCGATCGAATTCGGCATCACCAAGACCATGAAACCGGCGGCGCTGCTCGCCTTCATCACCAACATTCATAGTCTCGGGCTGGAGACCGCACAGGGTTTGTACCTGACGACCGGCTGGTATTGGGATCTCAACGACAAGACGCGGGCGTTTGCCAAGCGCTTTTTCGCGAAAATGAACGCGGAACCCAGCATGGATCAGGCCGGCGCCTACTCGGCGACCTTGACCTACCTCAACGCCGTCAAGGCCGCGGGCACGACCGACCCGGACAAGGTGATGGCGGAACTCAAGAAGGCCAAGATCAATGATATGTTCGCAACCGGCGGATATGTCCGAGCGGACGGCATGATGGTCCACGACATGTACGTGATGCAGGTCAAGGCGCCGCAGGAATCCAAGTATCCATGGGACTACTACAAAGTGGTGAAGGTGATGAACGGCGCGGAGGCGTTCGGACCGATCACCGGCCTCTGCTCGATCGCGCCGAAGTAGGCGCTGTCGGCCGGAGGTTTGCCGAGCGCCCGGGCCGATGCCGGGCGGCTCGCCGCGACCGATAAAGGCTGAACTGCGGAATCTCTATGACTGAAATCTTCGGCATGCCCGTCGCCGTGATCTTGGGCCAGTTGATGCTGGGCCTCGTCAACGGCGCGTTCTACGCGATGCTGAGCTTGGGTCTCGCGGTGATCTTCGGGTTGATGGGGGTCGTCAACTTCGCGCACGGCGCGTTTTACGCGCTGGGTTCGTTCGCCGCGCTGCTCGGTCTGCAGTTGCTGGGGATCAATTACTGGATGGGGCTCGTGCTCGCGCCGCTTGCGGTGGGATTCCTCGGCATCGTCATCGAGCGGCTGCTGCTCAGGCACCTGTACCGGGTCGATCCCCTGTACGGGCTGCTGCTGACGTTTGGAATCGCCTTGATCATCGAGGGCAGCCTGCAGGAGCGATTCGGCTCGTCGGGCTTGTCGTACCCCGTGCCCGCGGCGCTTGCGGGCGCCGTCAACCTCGGGTTCATGATATTGCCGAAATACCGCGCCTGGGTCATCGTCGCGTCGGTCACGGTCTGCTTCGGCACCTGGTTTCTGATCGAGAGAACGCGCCTCGGCGCGACCTTGCGCGCGGCGCGCGAGAACGGTCCGCTGCTGCAGGCGTTCGGCGTCAACGTGCCCTTGCTGCTGACCTTGACCTACGGCGGCGGCATCGCGCTCGCGGCGCTCGCCGGGGTGCTTGCCGCCCCGGTGATCCTCGTCACGCCCCTCATGGGCAGCTCGCTCGTCACCGTCGTGTTCGCGGTCGTCGTGATCGGCGGAATGGGCTCGATCCTCGGCGCCATCGTCAGCGGTCTCGGTCTCGGAGTCATCGAAGGCTTTACCAAGGTCATCTACCCCGAAGCCTCGAATATCGTCGTTTACGTCGTGATGGCACTCGTGCTGATCTTGCGGCCCGCCGGCCTGTTTGGAAAGGAATAGCGAGATGCGGCTGCGCTCGCTCTTTTACACGATCGCGCTGGTGTGCGCGGCCTGTATTCCGCTCACGGGTGTCTACCCGGTGTTCGTGATGAAGCTGCTGTGCCTCGCGATCTTCGCGTGCTCCTATAACCTCTTGCTCGGCTACTGCGGCATGTTGTCCTTCGGCCACGCGGCCTTCTTCGGTACCGCTGCCTATGCGACCGGCTGGCTCATGACGGCGCAACGCTTCGGCGTGGGCGCATCGATCATCGGCGGCGTCGTGGCCGCGGCCGTGCTCGGCCTCGTCGTTGGCCTGCTCGCGATCCGCCGCCACGGGATCTATTTTGCGATGGTGACGCTCGCGCTCGCGCAGCTCGTCTATTTCGTGTGCCTCGAGGCGCCGTTCACCGGGGGCGAAAATGGGCTGCAGGGCGTCGGTCGCGGCGCGCTGTTCGGCTTGCTGCCGCTGAAGTCGGATGTCGTGATGTACTATTTCGTGCTCGCGGCATTCGTCGCGGTGTTCGCATTCATCCGGCGCGTCGTGCACTCGCCATTTGGCCAGGTTCTCAAGGCGATCCGCGAGAACGAACGGCGCGCGATTTCCCTGGGCTACGAGATCAACCGCTACAAGCTCGCGGCGTTCGTGCTGTCCGCATCGCTCGCCGGACTCGGCGGGTCGCTGAAGACGCTCGTGCTCGGATTCGTGACCTTGTCGGACGTTTCGCAGGCGGCGTCCGGCGAGGTGATCTTGATGACGCTGCTCGGCGGCATCGGTACCTTCTTCGGACCCGTGCTCGGCGCCGCGATCGTCGTGACGCTGCAGGAGTATCTATCCGACATCGTCGGCGGCTGGGTCACGGTCATCATCGGCGCGATCTTCGTCGCCTGCGTGCTCCTGTTCCGGCGCGGCATCGTCGGCGCGCTGGCGCGCTTCGCGAAGCAGCTCTGATCGGTCACTTCAGGTACTTGTCGAACCATACGAGCGAGCGTCGCTCGAGGTCGGCGCTGTGCTCCGGATCGCGCAGCCCGTGTCCCTCGCCGGGATAAATCATGATCGAGGCCGGTACGCCGAGCGTCTTGAGCGCATGCCAGAATTCTTGAGTCTGCGGCGCCGGGCACTCGATATCGCGCTCTCCGACGTAAGCAAAGGTCGGTGTGCGAACCTTGCGGATGAAATTGATCGGCGAAGACCTCGCGTACACCGCCGGGTCCTCGTAAGGGGAAGCGCCGAAATACGGCAGCATCCAGGCGTCGATGCCGTTCTCGCCGTAGTATGAGAGCCAGTCGCTGATGCCGGCGCCCGCGATCGCGGCCTTGAAGCGCGTCGTCTGGGTCACGGCCCACATCGCCATGAAGCCGCCGTAGCTGCCGCCCATGATTCCGAGCCGCGCTGCATCGATCGGTGCCTGCTTGATCGCGGCATCGATGCCGGCGAGCACGTCGCGCAGGTCTCCGTGCCCGAAGTCGCGGACATTGGCGAGCGTGAAGCGCTCGCCCTGGCCGAAGCTGCCGCGCGGGTTCGGGCGAAACAGCGCGTAGCCGCGCTCGAGCAGCGTATCGCTGAGCCCCGGGCCGCTGAAGGCCGGCGTGAATGCGGCTGCCGGGCCACCATGGATGATCGTGATCATCGGCAACTTCGCATTCGCGTGCTCGGGCAGTAACAGCCAGCCTTGCACCTCGAAACCGTCGCTCTGCCAGCGGAGACTTTGCACGCGCCCCGGCAACGACAGGCCCGTATTCACCGAGGTCAGGTTGCGCCAATGACCCACCGCGCCGACCTCGATCTCGGGCGGCTCGGTGAACGACTCGTGCTCAACCGCCGTGAGCCCCGCCGGGCATGCCGGCGAGAGGTCGGCGGATCGTGGACCCAGGGATTCCGCGCCGCGCCAAAGCGTGATCGCGGTTGCCGGTTGATTGCCGCTGCCCAAATCGACGATCTCGATTTGATCGCCATCGAGCAGCTGCGCGCGCAGGTGTCCGGCACAGTCCCAGGCGAGCGTCGTCGCGGAGGCATTCAGGCCGGCACTCAAGTTCGCGGCCCTGCCGCCCTCGACCGGCACGCTGAAGACATCGCCGCCGGTCGATCCGAAGTCGCTCATGATGCCGGCGATGAACGCGACGCTGCGGCCGTCGCGCGATAGCGTCGGCTTCGCGAGCTGTTGCCGAATGCTCGTCGGACTGTAGAGCAGCAGGGGAGGCGCATCGCTCTCGTGGAACGCGTATAGCTTGGCGGTCCACCAGTTGTCGTCGCCGTTGCCCGGCGCCGCCGTGCCGACGAATCCCGCATGCGCCGGCCGCCAGTCGAACTCGTAGACGTAGAGATCCGGCGGCGAGACCCAGCGCAGCGCGCCGTTCTCGAGGATCGCGATGCGCTGTTCGGGCGGCGCCGCATCGAGATCCCCCGCAACCGGCGCGCCGGCTTCCGTGGCGCCGACTTCCTTGACCGCGTTCTCGGTCGCGAGCATCGCGAGGCCGCCGTCGGGGCCGAAGCGCAGCGCCTCGATCGTTCCGTTGAACTTCAGCAGCTGCGCCAAACCGCTGCCATCCGCGGCAACCGTGTAAATCGAACGCGCGTGGCTGCCCGGGGTGCGCAGAGTGAATGCGAGCTGGCTGCCCAGCGGGTTCCAGGACGGCGAACCGGGCCAGCATTCCGGTACACGCCCGCAAGGCAGCTCGACATGGGTCGCTTGCCCGTCGGCAACGCGCCGGATCACGAGTTCGCGGATCGTGGGGGTGGACCCGCTCGGCGGCGAGTCGCCCTCGACCGAAGCGACGTAGCCGGCATCGGGAGACAGTTCGACCCGCAGGAGCCGATGCACGAGCCGTTGCGGTGCCGGCGCCGCGCCTGCTGTCGACGGTGCCGCGCTTGCGGTCGACGGTGTGGCGGTCGACAGCAGCAATGCGCCACCGAGTGCGGCACACAGACTGCGGCGCGCACGGATCGGATGAATCAGGTGTCGCTGCTGCATCGGGCCGCTCCGGGAGCCTCGGTCGTCGAACCGTGAGCCAGCATAGCGGATTGCCATGGTGCGGCCAGCACATTCATTCGCTCACGCGCGGCCCCGCGGCACCAGGAAGGCCGAGCACGCGCGACGGTGCAACGCCGGAGGCGGCTTCGGCGCCGATGAGCCATTGCGCGACGCGCTGCGCGGCCGGGTTATCGCGAGTGGAGCAAGAGACATAGTAGCCGCGTTCGGAGCGCACCGACTCCGTCGAGACGCGCATCAGCGTGCCGCTCTCGAGGAATTGGTCGATGAGGCCGTCCCAGCCGAGCGCCACACCCTGCCCGGCGAGCGCGGCGCTCAGCAGCAGCGAGTAGTCGTTGAAGCTCACGGTCTCGAGCGCCTTCGAACCCAAGGGCCTGCGCAGCGATTCGAACCACGACTTCCACGAGTACCAGCGCTCATGCGGGTCTTCGAGCCACAACAGCCGCTGCTCGCGCAGTTCGTCGAGTCCATATGCGCGCCGGCGACCCGCAAGATAGGATGGACTGCAGACCGCAAACACATTCTCACCGAGGATGCGCCCGACGCTCGAAGCACGGCCCGCTCCGAACTCGATCAGCAAGTCGACGTCGTCGCGATCGTCGGTAAAGTCGCCCGTGAGGATCCGCAAACTGTAGTCCGCGAAGGCGGCCTGCAACCGCGGCAATCGCGGCAACAGCCAATAGGAAGCAAAGCCGGGATCCACGCCGAGCACGATTTTCTGCCCCGGTCGCGCACCGCGAATCTCGTGAACGACCTGCTCGAGGCGGTTGAAACTCGCGCGCAGCACCTCGAACAGCCGCCGGCCATCGGCCGTGAGGCGCAGCGGCCGCGTATCGCGGGCGAACATCGGGGTCCCGAGATCGGCCTCGAGCGCAGCGATGCGACGACTCACGGCGGGTTGGCTGACGTTCAATTCGAGCGCGGCGCGCGTCAAGGTACCGTGGCGGGCGACGGCATCGAAGGCATTCAACGCCGACAACGGCGGCAGTCTGCGGGGGGCTCTCATAGTATTACTCCAGCGTATAATAAATGAACGCCGATGGCAGTGCTCGCCAGGCGTCAATCGCCTACAATCCAGGCTCAGAAAGCACGATCAACCCCCTACCAGAGCGACAGGTGAGGTCATGGCAGACGCAGATTCGCCGGTGCGACGCAGCGGCCGGGATATACGGCGGGCGCAACGCGCGGCGCCGCTCCCCGATAACCTTAGGCCGGTCCAGCCGGGAATGGAGGGCGGCAACTATCGCCCGCTCACCGACGTCGCGGTTCTGAAGATTCACGAGACCGCGCTGCGATTGCTCGCCGAAATCGGTCTCGCCGACGCGCCGCCGTCCGGCGTCGAGATCCTGACACGCGCCGGCTGCACGCTGAGCGAGCACGGCCGGCTGCTGTTCCCGCGCGCCTTGGTCGAGGACACGCTTGCCAAGGCCGCGCGGCATTTCGTACTGCACGGCCAAAATCCGCGCCATGACATGGAACCCTGGGGCAAGAAAGTCTATTTCGGCACCGCGGGGGCCGCGGTCAGCATCGTCGACACGGAAGGCGCGTACCGGGAATCGCTGATCACCGATCTCTACGACATTGGACGCATCGTCGACGTGCTCGACCATGTGCACTTCTTCCAGCGGGCGGTCGTGCCGCGCGACATCCCGGATCCTTACGAGATGGATTTCAACACGTGCTACGCCTCGGTCATGGCGACGACCAAGCACGTCGGCAGCAGTTGGGTCGACCCGAAGCACCTCGCGGCCTCGTTCGACATGCTGCACCTGATCGCCGGCGGCGAGCGCCAGTGGCGGGAGCGCCCGTTCGTGAGCCAGTCGAATTGCTTCGTCGTGCCGCCGATGAAATTTGCCTACGACGCGTGCCGCTGCCTCGAGCTTGCGGTCGCCGGCGGCATGCCCGTACTGCTGCTGTCGGCGGGTCAAGCCGGCGCGACCGCGCCCGCGGCACTCGCGGGGGCACTCGCCCAGGAGGTCGCCGAGGTGCTGGCGGGGCTCGTCTATGTCAATGCAATCAAGCCCGGCCATCCGGCGATCTTCGGCACTTGGTGCTTCGTCTCGGACCTGCGCACCGGCGCCATGTCGGGCGGCAGTCCGGAACAGGCGCTGCTTGTCGGCCGCGGCGGGTCAAATGGCGCATTTCTATGACCTCACGGGCGGCACGGCCTCCGGCATGACCGACTCGAAGGTCGCCGATGGGCAGGCCGGCGCCGAGAAGGCGCTCAACCACGCGCTCGTCGGCAATGCCGGCGCCAATCTCGATTTATGAATCGGCCGGCATGCATGCGAGCCTGCTCGGCTACTCGCTCGAAAGCCTGATCATCGACAACGACATCATCGGCGCGACGCAACGCACGATCAAAGGCATCGACGTCTCGGACGAAAAGCTCTCGTTCGAAACGATCAAGGACGTCTGTCTCAACGGGCCCGGCCATTATCTCGGCTCCGGACAGACCTTGCAGCTCATGCAGACCGACTACCTCTACCCGGCGATCGGCGATCGCAGGAGTCCGAACGATTGGACCGAGCGCGGCGCGCTGGACATCGCCGCACGCGCCGCGATCAAGGTCAAGGAGATCCTCGGTTCGCATTTCCCGCATCATGTGTCCGACGCGGTCGACGCCGAGATCCGCCGCCGATTTCCGGTGCGCTTGCCGCGCGCCGCGATGCAACCCGCGCAAGCCGACCTGCAGGTCGCGATCGCGGTCGTCGGCGGCAAGGCATAATCCGAACGGGCGCATGCACGCCGGCCCTTGACCGGCGCGCTTCGAGCGCCTCAATGAGCCACAAGACCAATGAGCATTCCAAACCAGGCCAGCGTCGTGATCATCGGCGGCGGCATCGCCGGCTGTTCGATCGCCTACCATCTGACCAAGCTCGGGGTGCGCGACGTCGTGCTGCTCGAGCGTCGACAGTTGACCTGCGGTACGACCTGGCATGCGGCCGGACTCGTGGGGCAGCTGCGAGCGACCCGCAACCTCACCGAACTCGCGAAGTACACCGCCGAGCTCTATCGCTCGCTCGAGGCCGAGACCGGCCAGGCGACCGGATTTCGTCAGAACGGTTCGGTCTCGGTGGCGCAAGACCGCCGCGCGCTTCGAGGAACTCAAGCGCGGCGTCAGCATGGGCCGCATGTTCGGACTCGAAATGGGCGTACTCACGCCCGGCGAGATCAAGGAGCGCTGGCCGCTGCTCAGCATCGATGACCTCGTCGGCGGGATTTTCATCCCGAAAGATGGGCAGACCAATCCGATCGACACCGCGCAAGCCCTCGCGAAGGGCGCCAAGCAGCGCGGCGCGCGCATCTTCGAGAACACCAAGGTCGATCGGATCCGCGTCGAGCGCGGGCGTGCGATCGGCGTCGACACCGCCTCGGGCCTGCTGCGCGCCGATACCGTGATACTCGCGGGCGGCATGTGGTCGCGCGAGCTCGCAGGGGCCGCCGGCGTCGCCGTGCCGCTGCATGCGGCCGAACATTTTTATATCGTGACCGAGCCGATTGCGGGCCTGCCCACGGGCTTGCCTGTGCTGCGCGTCCAGGACGAATGCGCGTACTACAAGGAAGACGCCGGCAAGCTGCTGATGGGCTGTTTCGAGCCGGTTGCCAAGCCCTGGGGCATGAAGGGGATCCCCGAGGACTTTTGCTTCGATACGCTGCCCGAGGATTCCGATCACTTCGAGCCGATCTTGAGCGCCGCGGTCAATCGCGTGCCGGTGCTCAGGGACGCGGGTATCGCGCTGTTCTTCAACGGCCCCGAGAGCTTCACGCCGGATGACCGCTACTACATCGGTGAGACGCCCGAGGTGCGCGACTTGTTCGTCGCGACCGGATTCAATTCCGTCGGAATTGCCGCGAGCGGCGGTGTCGGCAAAATCGTCGCGCAATGGGTCGTCGACCGCAAGCCGCCGATGGATCTCGCGGACGTCGACATGCGGCGCGTGATGCCGTTCCAATCGAACCGGCGCTATCTGCACGATCGCACGGTCGAGACGCTGGGCCTCCTCTACGCGATGCACTGGCCTTATTTCCAGTACCGCAGCGCGCGCGGTGCGCGGCGCTCGGCGCTCCACGACCGGCTGGTCGCCGCAGGCGCCTGCATGGGCGAGACCGCCGGCTGGGAGCGCCCGAACTGGTACGCGCCGCCCGGCAGCCAACCGCAGTACGAATACTCCTACGGCCGGCAGAATTGGTTCGAGGCCTGCCGCGACGAATGTCTCGCCACGATGCGCGCGGTCGCCTTGTTCGACCAGGCGAGCTTTGCCAAATTCCTGGTTCAGGGCGCGGATGCGTGCCGGATCTCTGAATCAGATGTCGACCGCGAATCTCGATGTCGAGGTCGGGCGCGTCGTCTACACGCAATGGCTCAACGACGCGGGCGGCATCGAGGCGGACCTGACGGTCACGCGCACCGCTGAGCAGGAATATCTGGTCGTGACCTCCGCGGTCTGCCAGACACGCGATCTTGCCTGGCTGCGCCGCGCGATCGAGGCGCACGCGGACGCGCGCTGCACCGTCACGGACGTCACCGCGGGCATCGCCATGCTGGGCCTCATGGGGCCGCATAGCCGCGCGCTGCTCGAGACGCTTGTCGGGCGCGGACCTATCGAACGCCGCGCATCCGTTCGCCCGATCGCGCGAAATCGAGATCGGCTACGCGCGCGTGCGTGCGAGCCGCATCACCTATGTCGGCGAGCTCGGCTGGGAGCTCTATGTGTCGAGCGAGTGCGTCGCGGACGTCTACGAGCGCCTCATCGAGGGCGGCGCGGCGCTCGGTCTGAAGCACGCGGGCTATCACGCGATGGCGGCGTGCCGCGTCGAAAAGGGCTACCGTCACTGGGGCCACGACATCGCCGACGAGGATACGCCGCTCGAGGCGGGACTCGGTTTCACGATTGCCTGGGACAAGCCCGATGGGTTTCGCGGGCGCGAAGCGCTGCTGAGACAGCGCGGGGCCGGTCGGTCTGACGAAGCGGCTCGTGCAGGTGCGGCTCGACTGCGACCCGCAAGCCGCGCCGCTGCTCTACCACGAGGAGCCGATCGTGCGCGACGGGCAAATCGTCGGCTCGATCAAGTCGGGTGCATTCGGTCATCGCGTCGGTCAGTCGCTCGGCATGGGCTACGTGCAGCACGCCGATGGGGTCGACGCGGCATGGCTCGCCTCGGGCCGCTGGGAGGTCGAAGTCGCCTGCGAGCGGCATCCGATCCGCGTTCAGCTGCAGGCCTGGTACGACCCGGCCAACCAACGAATCAAGGCATGAGCAGGCGGGAGTCGGTGCATCGATGAAAACCCAGGCGGCGGTCACGGTCATCGGCGGCGGTGCGGTCGGATGCAGTGCGCTCTATCATCTGACCCAGCTCGGGGTGCGCGACGTCGTGCTGATCGAGCGCGACGAGCTGACCGCCGGCTCCACCTGGCATGCGGCCGGCAACTGCCCGAATTTCACGACCTCGTGGAATCTCATGAAGCTGCAGCGCTACAGCACGAATCTGTATGCCTCGCTCGCGGCGCGGGTCGGTTACGACATCAACTACCACGTGCACGGGGAGCCTGCGGCTCGCGCACACGCCGGCGCGTGTCGACGAATTCCGGCACGTCGTGTCGCAGGCGCGCGCGCAGGGAATGCATTTCGAGCTGCTGGGTCCCGCGGAGCTGCGCGAGCACAATCCGTTTCTCGTCACTGACGGGCTGCTCGCCGGACTCTATGACCCCTACGACGGCGACATCGATCCGGCGCAGCTCACACAGGCGCTCGCCAAGGGGGCGCGCGACGGCGGCGCCGAGGTCTACCGCAACACGCGGGTCACCGCGATCGAGCGCAAGGCCTCCGGCGAGTGGCTGATCCATACCGACCGCGGCACGATCGCCAGCGAGAAAGTCATCAATGCGGCGGGTTACCGCGGCGCCGAGGTCGCGGCGATGGTCGGCGCCTACCTGCCGATCGTGACGCTCTCGCATCAATACCTCGTGACCGACGACATACCGGAGCTCGTCGCGCGCGGCGCCGCAGCGCCTGCCGCTGTTGCGCGATCCCGACGTCAGCTACTACCTGCGTCAGGAGCGGCACAGCCTGCTGCTCGGCCCCTATGAGTGGCAGGCGACGCCGCACTGGCAGGGCGGAATTCCGGATCATTTCGCGAATCAGCTGTTCGATGACGATCTCGGACGGCTCGAGAAATACATCGAGGCCGCGTGCGAACGCGTGCCGATCTTGGGCAGCGTCGGCGTCAAGACGGTCATCAACGGGCCGATTCCCTATGCACCGGACGGCAATCCGCTGATGGGGCCGGCGCCGGGACTTCCGGGCTTTTTCCATTGCTGCGGCTTCACCTTCGGCATCGTTCAGGCGGGCGGCGCCGGCAAGTCGATCGCCGAGTGGGTCGTCCACGGACAGCCCGAGTGGGATATGTGGCCGCTCGATTCGCGCCGCTATTTGGAGTACGCGAACGCCAAATTCGTGCTCGCCAAGGCGATCGAGACCTACCAATACGAGTACGGCATCGGGTATCCGAACGAGGAGCGCGCCGCGGGCCGGCCCGCCAAGACCTCGCCGGCGTATCTTCGGCTGCAATCCAAGGGCGCCCGCTTCGGGGCGCGCGGCGGCTGGGAGCGCGCAGTCTATTTTGCCGAGCGCGGCGATCCCATCGAACCGCAGCTGTCGTTTCGGCGCCCGGCGTGGCACGCGGCGGTGGCGCGCGAATGCGCGGCGGTCGCGGAGCGGGTCGCGGTACTCGATCTCCCCGGGTTCTCGAAATTCGAAGTCACGGGCCGCGACGCGCACGACTGGCTTGACCACCTGGTCGCGGGTGTCGTTCCCAAGCCGGGCCGCACCGCGCTCAATTATCTTTGCGCGCCGAGCGGCGGCATCGTGACCGAGATGACGCTCACGAATCTCGGGCAAGAGCGCTATTGGCTGATCAGCGCGGCCGCAGGCGAGCTGCACGACGAACATTGGCTGCGGCAACATTTGCCCGGAGCCGCGCGCGATGTGCGGCTCGAGAACTTGTCGGCGCGCTATGGAACGCTGATCGTCGTCGGCCCGCGCGCGCGCGAGCTGCTCGCGTTGCTGACGCCCGCCCGCTTGGACAACGAGGCCTTCCCGTGGCTCGGGGTACGCACGATCGCGATCGGCTACACCAAGGCGATCGCGGTGCGCGTCAACTATGTCGGCGAACTGGGCTGGGAGCTGCACTTGCCGAGCGAGCATGTGCTCGCCGTCTATGACCTGCTCTCGGCGGCCGGCGAGCGCTTCGGGCTCGCCGACTTCGGCCTCTACGCGATGGACAGCCTGCGGCTCGAGAAGTGCTATCGCTCCTGGAAGGCGGATCTCACGACCGAATACACGCCCTTGATGGCGTCTCTCGATCGGTTCGTGAAACTCGACAAGCCGGGCGGCTTCATCGGTCAAGCGGCGCTGCTGCGCGAGGCGGCCGGCGGCCCGCGTGAGCGCTTCGTGCCGCTGCTCGTCGAAGCGGCCGACACGGCGGCGGGCGACACGGCAGCGGGCGTTGCCGATGCGGCCGCGGTCTCGGTCGTCCATCGCGGCGATCAAATCGTCGGTCTCGTGACGTCGGGCGGCTACGGTTACCGGTTGCGACAGAGCATTGCGCTTGCGTATGTGCGCACCGACCTCGCGGTCCCGGGAACTGCGCTCGAAGTCGAAATCCTGGGGATCCGGCGCCGCGCGGTCGTCGGCGCCGAGCCTCTTTACGATCCGTCGAACATGCGGCTGCGGGGCTGACGCAGCGCAGGCGCGCCCCTGCGGCACGCGCACCAGCCGATCCGAGCGGACCTGCCGGCGCGCGATTCAGTGCGCGGCGGCCGCGAGTGTCTCGTCGGGCGCTTGCGCCTCGCCGTTCGTCATCGTACCCACGGGATATCCCGCCTCGATCCACGCATCGAGACCGCCGTGCAGCGGCCGCACGCGCTTGAAGCCATGGCGCATCAGCGTTTTTGCGACCACAGCGGCGGAGGCTTCATTGGGGCAGGTGCAATAGACGATGATCTCGCGGTCCCGCGAGAACTCCCGGAGCCGCGCTTCGATCTCATCGACGGGCGAGTGGACCGCGCCCGGGATCCAGCGCGGCTCGAGGCCGCGCGCCGTATGTGAACGCACATCGAGGATCAGCGGGTCGAGTTGGGCGGCCAGCAGCCCGTACAGTTCTTCGACGCTGATTCGCGCCATGCGCAGCTCGGCAAGAAAACGGCGGCGCTCACGCCATTTGTAGGCGATGTAGAGCACGAGCGCGATTCCGAGCCCCGCCGCGGTCACACTGCCGAGTCGAGCGAGCTGTGCGATCGGATCGTGAAACAGCATGCCGATCCCGAGCCCGGTGCCTGCCCACAGGGAGCTGCCGAGCAGGCTCAAGCCCATGAAGCGCCGCCAGCTCACGTGCATCGCGCCGGCGAGCGGCGGAGCGATCGTCGCGAGGCCGGGGATGAATTTTGCGATGACCAGCGAGTTGACGCCCCAGCGTTCGAATCGATTTTGCGTCTGGCTCACGCAGGAATCGGGCTCGAGCGAGATCCGGCAGAGGGTCTTCAGCACCCGCATTCCATAGCGACGCCCGATCTGGAACCACACGGCGTCCGCGATCATCGTTGCGGCGACGGCGGCGGGCAACAGCACCGCGAGATTCGCCTTGCCGTTGGCCGCGAAGCTGCCGGCGACCACGAGCACCGGAACCGCGGGGATCGGGATCCCGAGCTGATCGGTCAGGACCGCAATGAAAACGATCAGAGCGCAGTAAAGTTCGAGCAGCTGAATCAGATGTGCCTGCACCGCGCTACTGTAACGAATCCACGGTCTGCCGGCCGGGCTGTTTGTGCAGGGCGCCGGGCGATGGATACCGGCGCCGCGCGTCGCGCCGCCCCCCGCCCGCATCTGCAATAATCCGATGCGGCACCCGGTCCATTCAGCATCAGCGAGACTGTGGAGGTAGCCGCCAATGCGGACATCGAAGACGCGAATCTGGGCCACGGGCGCTCTCCTGTGGAGTGCGGCTGCCGCGACTTCGCAGGCGCGGCCCGCGGTCGTCGAGTTGTTCACCTCCGAGGGCTGCAGTTCCTGTCCGCCGGCCGAGGCCTATCTCGGGGAGTTGGCGCGGCGACCCGACGTGCTGGCGCTGACGTTCCACGTCGATTATTGGGACGACCTCGGCTGGCGCGATCGCTTCGGCTTGCAGGAATCGGTTCGCCGCCAGCGCGGCTACGCGAGTGCACTGCACCTTGCCTCGGTCTATACGCCGCAAGTCGTCGTCGACGGACACGACGATTTCGTCGGCAGCGATCGCCGGCGCATCGATACGGCACTGGCGGCGACGCGCACCGGCATCGCGGTTTCGCTCGCGGTCGCTCACGGAGAAATCTCGGTCGACCTCGCGGACCAACCGGGCGCCGCGCCGAGCGACGTCGTGCTCGTCGCCTATCAGCAGAGCGCGATCTCGCCGATCGGACGCGGTGAAAATGCGGGCCGTACGATTCAAGAGTTCAACATCGTGCGCGGATTGCGCGCGCTCGGGCGCTGGGAAGGGCGGTCGCAGCAGTTTCGGGCGCGCATCGACACGCTGCCGCGCGATGCCACCCACGTTGCCGTGCTGGTGCAGCGCGTCGGACAGGCGCCGATCATCGGGGCCGCCAGCGCGCCGCTGCGCTAGCCGCGGCCGCGGCGCGGCCGCGGCGCCGGCGCGAGATTAGGCCGCGATATCGAGCGCGCCGCGCTTGAAGCGCGAGCGCCAGGTTCGCGCGGGATCGCCGCCGACGATGATGCGCGAGAAAGCGCGCAGCGGGCTGAAAAACGCGGGTTTGAGGCGCCCGAGCTTGCTGTCGTCGACGATCAGGATGCTGGAGGCGGCCGCGGCGATCGCGGCCCTTTTTATCGGGACTTCGGTGAAATTAGAGCAACTGGCGCCGCGTTCCGGGTGCACGCCGCCCGCGGAGATGAACGCCTTGTCGACGCCCAAGCGCTTGAGGTAATCGAGCGACTCGTCGCAATAGAACGTCGCCGATGCCGCGTTGAAGAGGCCCCCGAGCAGCATCAGCTGGGTGTTCGGCCGCCGGCTCAAGATCGTCGCGACGTTCAGCGAATAGCAGACCACATCGAGCGCGATCCCCGGCGGCAAGGCCTCGGCAAAATGCGGCATCGTGGTGCCGCAGTCGATGAAGATGCTGTCGCCGGCCTCGACGAACTCGGCCGCGCGCCGGCAGGCGAGCCGTTTGCTCTCGGCGTGTTGGTCGCGCTCGGCGTCGAGCGTGTAGGCGGCGCCCGCGCGAGCCGAGCGC
Organism: uncultured Gammaproteobacteria bacterium; assembly: GCA_963782845.1. Lineage (GTDB taxonomy): Bacteria > Pseudomonadota > Gammaproteobacteria > Steroidobacterales > Steroidobacteraceae > Bog-1198. Next base: position 409,308 of record CAWALM010000021.1, read on the forward strand.
GCGGCCACGATATGCGCTCCGATGCACGCGAGCGGACCGCCGGAGGGCGCGAGATCGCGGCGAATCGTCATGCCGGAGACGCCGAGCAGGCGCGAAGCCTCCGGCAGCGGCAGCGCGCCGCGCGCCTCCACGAGCCGTTGGAGCTCCGCGAGCCTCGAATCCCGTGCGATCCCTGTCGAAATTGTCCGCATGCCATCAATCCTGTGCGCGAGTGACGAAGACGGCCGCCGCGTTCCGCCGCCCACCACGCGAATCGGCCGTAGGTTGTTATTATAGAAACATTCATGAGAAACTGTTGTTATTTTAGTAACATCCAAAGCTCTCATGACGTCCATCGACGAGGCCCGGCAGGCTGATGCGCCGCAAGCGCCGCGGGTCGCGCGCGAACCCACGGCGCCTCACGGCGCGCGCAATCCGGGGCTGGCGCTCGACCGCGGCTGGATCGACTCGATCCGCGTCAACTTGAGCGCGGCCGAGCGCCGCGTCGAATCGCTCGGCGGCCGGCGCACCGTGAAGAGCGCATGGCAGGCGGCATGGCTGCTGCGCGCCGTGAGCTGCATGGACCTCACGACGCTCGCGGGCGACGATACGCCGGGCCGTGTCGAGCGCCTCTGCGCCAAGGCGCGCTCGCCGGTGCGGCCCGACCTGCTCGATGCGCTGGGGTTCGCGGATCGGCGCTTGCGCGTCGGCGCGGTTTGCGTCTATCACGCCATGGTCGGCACCGCGGTCGCGGCGCTCGCCGGCAGCGACATCCCGGTCGCCGCCGTATCGACCGGCTTTCCCGCGGGGCAGACGCCGATGCGCACCAAACTCGGGGAAATCGAGGCCTCGGTCGCGGCCGGCGCGCGCGAGATCGACATCGTGATTTCGCGCCGCCACGTGCTGACGGGCGACTGGCAGGCGCTCTATGACGAGGTTGCGATGTTTCGCGCGGCTTGCGGTCCCGCGCATCTCAAAGCGATTTTGGCCACGGGCGAACTGGGATCGATCGGCAAGGTCGCCAAGGCCTCGACGGTTTGCATGATGGCCGGCGCGGACTTCGTCAAGACCTCGACCGGCATGGAAGCGGTCAACGCGACGCTGCCGGTGAGTTTGGTGATGTTGCGTACCATCCGAGACTACGCCGAGCGCACCGGCGTGCGTATCGGCTTCAAGCCGGCCGGCGGCATCAGCTCCGCAAAACAGGCGCTCGCTTATTTGATTTTGGTCAAAGAGGAACTCGGGAACGCGTGGTTGACGCCGTCGCTGTTCCGTTTCGGCGCCTCGCGGCTGCTCGGCGACGTCGAGCGCCAGCTCGAGCATTTCGTGACGGGCCGGTACTCGGCTGCGAACCGCCATGCGTTGGCCTAGGCCAACGGGCGCAACCGAAGGGGGACCGATGAGTGACGTCGCTGCAATCTTCGACACGATGAGCTACGGACCCGCGCCAGAGGCCGAGACGGCCGCGCGCGCGTGGCTCGCCGCGCATGGTGCGCGCTTCGGTCTATTCATCAACGGATCCTGGACCGCGCCGCTCGGCGGCGGCGCGGGATTCGAAACCCGCAACCCGGCAACCGGCGAGCGGCTGGCCGAGATCGCGGCGGCAGGCCCCGCCGACGTCGACGCGGCGGTCGCTGCCGCGTCCGCCGCGGCCGCGGCTTGGGCGGGCCGCCGCGGCCACGAGCGCGCGCGCGTGCTATATGCGCTCGCACGGCTCGTCCAGAAATCGAGCCGCACGCTCGCGGTCCTCGAGAGCCTCGACAACGGCAAGCCGGTCCGTGAAACCCGGGACATCGACGTGCCGCTGGTCGCGCGGCACTTCTACTATCACGCCGGCTGGGCGCAGCTGCTGCCGCAGCAGGCGCAGGATCTCGTGCCGCTCGGCGTGGTCGGGCAGGTGATCCCCTGGAATTTCCCGCTGCTGATGCTCGCGTGGAAGATCGCGCCGGCGCTCGCCTGCGGCAACACGGTCGTGCTCAAGCCCGCGGAGTTCACGAGCCTGACTGCGCTCTATTTTGCCGATCTGTGCGTCGAGGCGGGCGTGCCGCCGGGCGTCGTCAACATCATCACGGGAGCCGCCGACACCGGGCAGGCGCTCGTCGACCATCCCGGCGTCGACAAGATTGCGTTCACCGGATCGACCGAAGTAGGGCGCATCATTCGCGCACGTACCGCCGGCAGCGGCAAGAAGCTGAGCCTGGAACTCGGCGGAAAATCACCGTTCGTCGTCATGGAGGACGCCGATCTCGACGGCGCGGTGGAGGGCCTCGTCGATGCGATTTGGTTCAACCAGGGAGAAGTTTGCTGCGCCGGATCGCGCTTGCTCGTCGAGGAGAGCATTTCGGATCGGCTGATCGCCAAGATCAAATCGCGGCTCGAGAACTTCCGGGTCGGCAATCCGCTCGACAAGTGCATCGACATGGGCGCGATCGTCGATCCGATCCAGCGCGAGCGTATCGATCGTCTGGTATCCGAGGCCGAATCGGAGGGCGCACATGTGTGGCGCGCACCGCATGCGCTTCCGAAGGCCGGCTGCTTCTACCCGCCGACCTTGCTGACCGGGATCGGCACGGCGAATACCGCATGGCGCGAAGAAATCTTCGGACCGGTACTCGCGGCCATGTACTTTCGCAGCGTGTCGGAGGCCGTGCAATTGGCCAACAACACGCGCTACGGCCTGTCCGCGACGATTTGGTCGGAGAACATCAACCGCGCGCTCGAACTCGCGAATGCCGTCAAGGCGGGCGTCGTTTGGGTCAATTGCACCAACCAGTTCGATGCGGCATGCCCGTTCGGGGGCTACCGGGAATCGGGCTTTGGACGCGAAGGCGGCCGCGTCGGACTCGACGAATACTTGAAGCCGCGCAACGACTGGCTCGCCGCAGGGTCCGTGCGTTTGCCGACGCCGGCGCCGCCGGAAGCGGCGGCGGGCGGCGTCGATGCGATCGACCGCACGGCGAAGAACTACATCGGCGGAAAACAGACGCGTCCTGACGGCGGCGACACACGGCCGATCGCGACGTACGATGGAAAACTCGCCGGGCGCGTCAGCGCCGGCAACCGCAAGGACATTCGCGATGCCGTCGAAGCGGCGGCCGCTGCCGAGAGCTGGTCGAGGGCGAGCGCGCACTTGCGGGCGCAGATCCTGTTCTACGTCGCCGAGAACCTCAACGTCCGATCGCAAGAATTCCGGCGTCGCCTCGTCGACCTCACGGGTGTGACGGCGGCGGCCGCTCGCCGCGAAGTCGCGGCGAGCGTCGAGCGACTGTTCAGCTACGCGGCCTGGGCCGACAAGTTCGAAGGCGCCGTGCATCGGCCGCCGGCTCGCCAGCTCGCCTTGAGCGTGCACGAGCCGCTCGGCATCATCGGGGTCGTTTGCCCCGATCCGCTGCCGCTGCTCGGGTTCATCTCGCTGATCGCGCCGGTGATCGCGATGGGCAATCGCTGCGTTGCGGTGCCTTCGGAACGCTATCCGCTGCTCGCGACCGACTTCTACCAAGTGCTCGACACCTCCGACGTACCGGGCGGCGTCGTCAATATCGTCACGGGCGCGAGCGAGCCGCTCGCAAAGGTGCTGGCCGAGCACGACCAAGTCGACGGCCTCTGGTACCACGGCACGGCGCCGGGTTCGGCCCTCGTCGAAGCCGCCTCGGTCGGCAATTTGAAGCAAACCTGGGTCAATCAGGGGCGCGCCCGGGATTGGTGGTCGGCCGCGACCGGCGAGGGACGCGCATTCCTCGCGGCGGCGAGTCAGGTCAAGACGATCTGGCTGCCTTACGGGGACTGATTCGCGGCAAATCGTGGATGGTACCTAGCAAGTCGGGTAATCCCGCGATATCACAGGGCGGCGATTTGGCGGATGCTGAAAAGCGCGGGCAGCTCGAATCGAGCGCCGCGATATCGGCAAATAGAAGGATGTCCTGCATGGGTAGTTGTAGCGGCAGAGGTGGTCTTGCGGCGTCACTGATCGGCGCCGTGGCTTTGTCGTGGCTCGGCGTGTGTCAGGCAGGCGAGCCGGCGCCGACCTCGGGCGCGGAACTTTACGGTGATTTTTGCTCGAGTTGCCACGGCCTCAAGGGACATGGCGACGGGCCGGTGGCGGCGAGCGTCGGTCAGGCGGTGCCGGATCTGACGCTGCTCGCGCAGCGCCATGGGGGTGTTTTCCCCGCGGAGCAAATCCACCGGATCGTCGATGGCCGGTCGGTGCCGAGGGCGCACGGGAATGCCGAAATGCCGGTTTGGGGGCGCGAGTTCTTCAGCTTCGACACCGACGACGCGACGAAACGCCGGCGCGTCGCGGAATTGATCGATCGCTTGGTCGAATATTTGCAGACGATTCAACAGAAGAGCCATTGAATGAACGCGACGAGTATTGCGAGCGAAGGGGCGCCCCATGTCGGGATTCGAAATTCGACGGATTCTGGTCGCGATCGCCGATCCTGCCGCGGGCAACAGCAAGGCAATTCGCCGCGCGGCCGCGATCGCGCACAAAACCGGCGCCGGCATCGAGTTGTTTCATGCGATTCCCGCGGTCGTGTCCGCGGGCATGGCGCACGCCGATGCCGAGCATTTCACGCGCGCCGAAGCGCAGGAGTGCCGCCGCCGCTTGGAGCGCGCCGCGAACCGGCTGCGGCGCGAAGAGCTCATCGTGACGACCCATGTCCAGACCGGGTTTCCGATCCATGAGGCGATCTTGCGCCAAGTCCGGCTCGACAAAGCGGATCTCGTCGTCATCGAGGCGCACAAGCACAATGTATTCGCACGTTTGCTGCTGACCCAGACCGATTTTGAATTGATCCGCCACTGCCCGGTCCCGTTGTTGATCGTCAAAGGACGGGCCGCGTGGCGCAGTCCGCGCATCCTCGCGGCGCTCGATCCATTTCATCGCAACGAGCGCGCGAGCGCGCTCGACGGCGAGATCGTCGATGCCGCGCGCACGCTCGCTGCGGCCTTTCGCGGCTCGGTGCATGCCGCGCATGTCTATCGCCCGATTGCCCAGGCGCTGCTCGGCGTGCCGATCGGTGCGGTCATGATCGACTCGATCGAGGACCAGGACCATGCCTACCGGACCGAGGTCCGGCGGCAATTCACCGCGGCGGTCGGCGGCTATGGAATTCCCCGGGGCAAGACTCATCTGGTTTGCGGCGATGCGCGCACCGAGCTACCCGTGCTCGCACGCTCGATCAGCGCGGGCTTGGTCGTCATGGGAGCGACCTCGCGCTCCGCGCTCAAGCGGATTTTCATCGGCAACACCGCCGAACATGTGCTCGACAGTCTCGGCTGCGACGTGCTGGTCGTGAAGGCGAGCAAATAAGCGCGCGTGGCGGCCGGTCTCGCGGTCGCTCGAGTCCCGTCAAACCCCCGGGCTCACGTATTGTCGGGCGCGCACCTCGCGGGGCTCCCCAGCCGCTTCGAGGCCGAGTGCCTCCAGGCGCGGCCGCAGCCGCAGGTGCCGCCGTCGCGACTGTTCGATCAGAGGGCGCCAGATCGCGCCGGTGAGGCGGTGCTTGATCAGCAGCCGCCAAAATCGGTTCGAGTGTTTGTAGAGATAGCTCATCGCGAGGTAGGCCGCCACCGCCTCGGAATCGGCCGGGCGTCGGCGCCAAATGGACCGGTGCGAGAACAGCCGCTCGTAACACCATGCGTAGCCCGCGTCGAGTTCTTGTGAGCTCATGTGCTTGGGCCGGAATACGACGTGCGCCGTGTCATAGAGATTCCAATCCCGGTGCAACAGCCTGCCCTCGAGTTCCAGCCGGCGAAACAAGGGTGTGCCCGGATAGGGCGTGAGGATGTGAAAGGTCGCGCACTCGAGACGGTTCGCCTCGATCCAATCGACGGTACGCTCGAAGACCTCCGGCCCGTCATGATCGAAGCCGAGCACGAAGCTGCCGTTGACCTGGATGCCGAAGCGGTGCAGCAGCGCGACTCGCCGCGCGTAGTCATCGGGCGCCGGCGTCCGCTTACGCGCGTCGCTGAGGTTGCCGCCTTCCAGCGACTCGAAGCCGACGAAGACGCCGGTGCAGCCCGCGAGTGCCATCTCGCGCACGAGCATCGCGTCGTCGGTGATGTCGATCGTCACGGCGGCGCTCCAGATGATCCCGAGCGGACGCAGCGCGGCGCAGAGCTCGCGTAGATACGCGGGGCGCGAACCCAGATTGTTGTCGACGAATACCGCATAGGGCTGGCGATCGGCGATGATTTCGTCGGCGACTTGGCGCACGCCGCGCATGCGGTAGGGCATGTGCAGTCCGTCGGTCGACAGATAGCAGAATCCGCAGCGGTTGTGGCAGCCTCGCGTCGCGATCACGCTCGTGGTCGTGAGGAATTCGCCGCGCGGCAGCAGGTCGCGCCGCGGCGGCGGATCCTCCGTATACGCGCCCGAGAAATCGGCCTCGTAGCGGCGACGCAGGCGGCCGCCCTCGACGTCGCGCAGAATCTGCGGCCAGAGCGCGACGCCATCGCCGATCGCGATCGCATCGGCGTGGCTCAGCGCCTCATCGGGGCACGACAGCACATGCAGACCGCCGAGAATGACACGGGCGCCTTGGGCGCGGTACCAAGCGGCGAGCTCGTACGCGCGCCGCGCAAACGTCAGATGCACGGTGATGCCGACGACGTGCGGGAGCGGCGCTGAGCGGCGGCGGACCCTGCAGCAGGTTCTCGTCCCAATACCGAACCTCCCAGTGCGGCGGCGTTGCGCCCGCGATGCTGGTCAAGCGCCAGGGTCGGCGTGAGCACGTGCTTGCCGAAGCTCGCGCGCGGATCTTTCGGATAGAACGGATTGATGAGCAGCGCGTAGCGAGCTTGCGCCGGCCGGCCAGCCGTCGGCGCGCCCAGTCGCGGCGCAACAGCCATGTCGGCCGGCACGCCGCAACTTGCGCGCCAGCGGCCGAGAACGCCGCTAGCCAACGCCGGCTCGCGCGGCGGCCGGCGCACTGATTTGCCCGAAGCGCCGCTCGCGACCCGCGAAATCCGCGAGCGCCCGGTCGAAGTCGCAGGCTTGGAAATCCGGCCACAGGCAGTCGAGGAACAGCAGTTCGGCGTAGGCGCATTCGAACAACAGAAAATCGCTCAAGCGCTTCTCGCCGCCGGTCCGTATCAGCAAATCGACGTCGCCGGCGGGCTCCCTGCAATGGTCGACGGCGGCGAGATGTTCGAGGAACCGCACTCGATCGATCGCGCCATCCGCCGCCAAGCGCCGACTCGTTTCGACGAGGCTGTGCTGCGCGGAATAGTCGATCGCGAGGCGCAGGCGCATGCCGGTGCAATGGGCGGTGGCGCGCTCGCTGCGCTCGATGAGTTCGACGAGTCCGGCGCCGAGCCGATCGCGCCGGCCGATCACATTGATGCGAATCGACTGGGCGAGACAGCGCTCGGTCTGGGTCAGCAGATGGTGGCGCAGCAGCGTGAACAGCGCGCTGACTTCGGCGCGCGGCCGCTGCCAGTTCGCCGCCGAAAAGGCGTAGAGGCTCAAGGTCTCGACGCCGCGGCGCGCGGCCGCCTCGACGACCGCGTCGACCGCTTTTGCGCCGGCGCGGTGCCCGGCGCTGCGAGGCAGATGGCGGTGCGAGGCCCACCGGCCGTTGCCGTCCATGATGATTGCGATGTGCATTGCGAAGTACTCTATATTGCGGAGTGAAAGGCCAAAAAAAATCTCACGAACGGCGCGTCGCCTTGATCACCGCTTCGACGTGATCGAGGTAGCGGTTGAGCGCGGATCGGCCGAGCGCCGTCAGACGGTAGACGGTTTTGGGGCGGCGATCCTCGAAGGATTTCGTACAGGTCAGGTATTTGGCCTCCTCGAGCTTGCGCGCATGGGCGCTCAAGTTTCCGTCGCTGACGTTGAACAGTGATTTGAGTTCGGAGAACGAGAGTTCGTCGCGAACCGCGAGCGTGCTCATGATCCCGAAGCGCACCCGCTCATAGACCAACCGGTCGAAACGTGTGTCGTCGGTCTCGGCGCGCGTGCCCGGCACGGTCGAGAGCTTCGGCCGCTTGCGCGCCGCGGGCTCGTCGGCGCCGCGGACGCTAGGCTTCGCCGGCATGACCCATGCGACCGATCGCAAAGCCGAACAGCAGGTGCAGGCCGCCGAAGCCCGCGCCGAGCAGCAGCACCTGCAGCCGGTCCGGAGCGAGAAAGGCGAGCAGGCCGAGCGCCATGAAGCAGGCGCCCATGAGGCCGATGGTTCGCGTCGTCGGCACGCTCGCGGCCAGCAAGGCGCAGCCGTACAGCAACAGCCAGGTACCGGGGATCGCATGCCAGTTGCCGTAGGAGGCGTGCACTGCGGTCATGACGGCGCCGCCGAACAGCGAAGGCAGCAAACAAAACGCAAATTTTCGGATCGGGGTCCCTGCGAGCGCGAGACCCCGCAGTGAGGCGGGTCGGATCACGAGCGCGCCGCCCAAGCCGAAGGCGAGTGCCGCGGCGATCAGCCAGATTGCGAACCAATGGCGCTGCAGGTTCGCGGCGGAGGCGAGCGCGGCGGCGAGCAAACCGACAGCGCCCATCGCAATGCCCGCCGACCCTGGGACCGCGAATGAGGTTGCCGCTTCCATCGAGCTGCGGATGTAGCGCAGCGACGCGACGGCGTGCGAGTCGATCTGGATCGTGTCTGCGGATTGCATCGGCTGATTCGCGCTGTTGGACACCGGCGACAGTCTCCGTCATTTACCGTGTGACGTCAAGTACTCTGCATCGCAAAGTATGATGGAGGGACTCATGCCGGCGATTGTAATGGTCTGTTAGGATTACTCGCCATGCCATTCCGTTACGCTGCCGCAATACTGATGCTCTGCAGTACCGTGCTGCCGGGCTGCGGCGGTGGCGGCGGCAACAGCAGCTCGAAAGTCCCCCCACCGCCTCCGGTGACGTCGACCGGAGCGGACGTCACGACCTACCATAACGACAACCAGCGCACCGGCCAGTATCTGCAGGAGCAGACTTTGACGCCGCTCAACGTCGCGCAGGCGACGTTCGGTTTGCTCGCCAAGCTACCGGTCGACGGCAAAGTCGATGCGCAGCCGCTCGTGCTGCACGCGGTGACGATGGGCGACAACGCGGTTCATGACGTCGTCTACGTCGCGACTGAACACGATAGCGTCTATGCTTTCGATGCGGTCTCGGGCGCCAAGCTGTGGCAGGTGACACTGCTGCAGAGCGCCGAAACGCCGAGCGACGTGCGCGGATGCAACCAGGTGATGCCGGAGATCGGTGTTACTGCGACGCCGGTGATCGACCGCGCGGCCGGCAGTCTGTTCGTCGTCGCGATGTCGAAGGATGCCTCCGGCGCCTATCATCAGCGCCTTCACGCGCTGAACCTCACGACCGGTGCCGAACTTGCGGCCAGCCCCGTTTCGATCGCCGCCTCGGTCCCCGGCAGCGGCGCGCCGTTGACGCAGAACGGCCAGATCGTTTTCGACCCAGGACAATATAAGGAGCGTTCCGCGCTGCTGCTGTCTCAGGGCGTGATCTATACCTCATGGGCTTCGCATTGCGACATTGAAAACTACACCGGCTGGATCATCGGCTACGATGAATCGACTCTGCAGCAGGCGGCGGTGTTCAATAGCGAACCCAGCGGCAACGACGGCGGGGCCCTCGGTCGCGCTTCGTTCTGGAATTCGAATTCCGGGCCGTCGGCGGATGCGAACGGCAATCTCTATGCGATGTCGGCGAACGGCGTATTCGACACGACGCTGACGCCGGCCGGGTTTCCCTCGGGCAACGACTACGGCAATTCGATCCTCAAGCTCGCGCCACCGCACGGCGGCACCATGGCGGTGCTCGATTACTTCACGATGTACAACGCGAATCCCGAGAGCGACCAAGACCTCGATTTAGGCTCCGGCGGCCTACTGCTGCTGCCCGATCAGGCCGATGCCTCGGGCAATGCGCGACATCTTGCGGTCGGCGCCGGCAAGGATGCCAATCTATATGTCGTCGATCGGGACAATCTCGGCAAGTTCAACTCGAGCAGCAACATGAACGCCTATCAGTATTTCGCGGGCGCCTTTCCGACGAACGGCTGCGCTGCCGGCGTATTGGAGCGCCGGTGTATTTCAACGGGATGGTGTATTTCGATGCCTCGGGCGATGTCATCCGCGCCTATCGACTCGCCGCCGCGAAGATACCGGTACAGGGGGCGAGCGCCCAGGTCGCGACGCAAACCGCACAGGCCTTCTGCTATCCGGGTCCGCCGCTCGCGGTGTCGGCGAACGAGCGACCAACGGCATCCTGTGGGCCGTCGAGAACTCCTCCTCGCAGGCGGTGCTGCACGCCTATGACGCCGCAAATCTCGCGACCGAGTTCTACAACAGCTCGCAAGCGGGTGCCCGCGACCAGTTCGGACCGGGATCCAAATACACGCCGCCGACCGTCGCAAACGGCAGGGTCTTCGTCGGCACGCAGGCCGACAACAGCACCAACCCGCCGGGGCAGAACTACGTCGCGGTGTTCGGGTTGCTCTGAGCTCGCGCCGTCGGTGTGCCTACTCTGGGTATCCGACCGACTGCGCAAACAGCACGCGCTGCTGGGCTCCCAATCCAAGCCGCTTCGCGAGCGCCGCCTTATCGCAGTTGTGAAACCAGGCCGCGAGCCCCTCGGCCGCTGCGAACAGGTAGACGTTGCCTGCGATCAGACCGGTATCGACGAAATAGTAGGATTTCTGAATTTCGGGATCATGCAGCCCGGGTTCCTCGAAGCCCGCCCTGTCGGTGAGCTTGCGCAGATCGACGACATACAGCAGTTGCACCGGCGCCTTCACCGGGGCCCCGCGCTGACCCGGCGTCAGCGCCGCGCTGCGCAAATCCCCGGCGACGACGGCCGTCAGTCGATGTTCGCGAGCCTCGTAGCGATAAACCCCGTCATGCCGCGCGACATAGAGGTCAATTTCCTGCGAGTTGCTCGCCGACGCCGCGGTTCTGCCCGGGATCCCGAACGGGCCGCTGCTGCAACGCAGTAAACACCGGACAAGCACAGTCACTCGCCGGCCGCGGCAGTGCGATCGCAGGCAGCGGGCTTGGGGAGAGGGAAGCGGTCATGGAGAACTCCTGGTGTGCGCAGCGGCCAGAAGCTTAACCGCCCGCGGCAGCGCGACGAACTAAGGTCTCCTACATAAACCGACGGCCAAAGTACCTAGCCGGCGGTGCGCGGCGCACCTGCAACCGCCTGAAATATATTCCGCGTCGTGCCGGTCTTGGTTGCAAAGGAGCCCCCGATGTCACAGTTAACCTACCGTTGGCCGATCGCGTTATTGGCCGTTCTGGCGCTCGCCCTCCTCGGCCTCGCGAGCGTTCGTACGCCGCTCGCCGCGGCAGAAGCAGCCCACGTGCTGACGGCGCCGGCGCTCGACAACCCGAAGCAGCCGGGCACGCCGCAAACGGCGGTGCTCGCAGGCGGGTGCTTTTGGGGAGTTCAGGGGGTCTTCGAACACGTGCGCGGCGTGCAGCGCGTGTGGGCTGGGTATGCGGGCGGCGAGCGCTCGACGGCGCAGTATGACACCGTGAGTTCCGGCACGACCGCGCACGCGGAGTCGGTCAAAATTCTGTTCGACCCGGCGCAGATTTCCTACGGTCAGTTGCTGCAGATCGCGTTCTCGGTCGTTTCCGACCCGACCGAACTTAATCGCCAGGGACCCGATGTCGGAACGCAGTATCGATCGGCGATTTTCTACGCCGACGAGACCCAAAAGCGCATTGCCGAAGCCTATATCCGGCAACTCGATGAGGCGCACGCGTTCTCGCGACCAATCGTCACGCGCGTCGATCCGCTCAAGGGCTTCTATCCGGCCGAGGACTATCACCAGGATTACCTCGTGCATCATCCGAGCGCGCCCTATATCGCGTTCTACGATCTGCCGAAGCTCGAAAATTTCAAGCGCGGCTTTCCGGACCTCTATACCGAGCGGCCGGTGCTCGCAGGCGGGACGTAACAGTATTGGATGAAGCCTAAGTTGCGCGCGAGGCTGTCGTAGAGCCGGCGCGCACCGCGATTCGTCTCGTGTGTAAGCCAGTACGGACTGTTGGCGCCGGCCGCGACCGCAGCCGCCGCGACTGCGTCGATGAGCCGGCGGCCGCAACCCTTGCCGCGCGCCGAACTGTCCACGTAAAGATCCTGCAGGTAGCAAGCGGGCAGCGTCGACCATGTGTCCGCGTGGAACAAGTAATGCACGAATCCTAAGAGCTCGCCCGACGCGTTGCGCGCGCCGAGGCCATGAATGCGACCCTCGTGAAGTCGCGCCCAGGTCGCCGCGGTCGCTTCCGCCGGCAGGTCGACTTCGTAGAATCGCTGATAGGCGCCCCACAATTGCAGCCAGCGCGCATGCTCGGATGCGCGCAGCGGCGCGATCTCGATCAGCGGATCCATCGACATCGAAGCGCTGCCGCGCTCACCGCGAATCCTGCATCGTGAGTACCACGCGAAAGCGGGCCTTGCCGCTCATCATGCGATCGAACGCCTCGGAGGCGCGTTCCAGCGGAAAGGTCTCGATCGACGGGCGGATTCCCGCGAGCACGCTGAATTTCAGCGTGTCCTCGGAATCACTGGCGGTTCCCGAAGGCCAGCCGGAGATCGAGCGGCGCCCCGAAATCAGCGCGAGCGGCGACACTTCGATCGGTTGCATCGAGGCGCCGACCACGAGCAGCTTGCCGTCGATACCCAATCCCCCGACCGCGTCGCTCATCGACTTCGAATCGGTGGCGGTCGCTAGGATCACGCGCGCGCCGCCGAGTTTGCCGAGCTCCGCGGCGACGTTTTCGCTGGTGCTGTCGATGTAGTGGTGAGCCCCGAGCTTGGCGGCGAGCGGACCCTTGTCCTTGCCGCGCGCGATCGCGACCGTGCGATACCCCATCTTGGCCGCAAACTGCACACCGAGGTGGCCCAAACCGCCGATCCCGAGTACCGCGACGACGTCGCCGGGCACTGCGCCGCTATGACGCAGCGCGTTGAAGGTCGTGATGCCCGCACACAGCAGCGGCGCGGCTTCGGCAGCGGACAAGTCGTCGGGGACGGCCGCCAATGCCTCGAACGGCGCGATCATATAGTCGGCATAGCCGCCGTCATACGAAATTCCGGGGATTTGTCCCGTAGTGCACGTGATGAAGTCGCCCTGGCGGCAGGAACGGCAATGTCCGCAATGACCGCCATGCCAGCCGACGCCGACCCGCATGCCGACTTTCCAATCCGGCACGTCGGCGCCGATCGCGTCGATGAGCCCGACGACCTCGTGCCCGGGCACGCGCGGAAACCGGATGCCGGGGAACGCGCCGAGCTTCGTGAACACGTCGCTATGGCAGATGCCGCAGGCCTGCACTCGCACCCGCACCTGCGCTGCCGACGGCGTCGGGATCTCGCGCTCGACCAGTTCGAAGTTTCCATTGGCCTTCGTCACTTGGACGGCTCGCATGCTTGCCATGACGCACTCCCAAAACTCGGCTCGCCGGTTGATATTTCTATGTCTATAGTGCGCGATGAACGCAGGCCGCGCCAGACCCGCCACATGGAATGACTAGCATGCGAACATCGATCGGATCTTTGTTGTTGCTGCTCGTGATGACGCTCAGCGCGCCGCCGGGCGCCGGCGCGCCGGGTGCCGCCCCGCCGGGCGCCAAGACCGACGAGCCCGCGATCGTGGTGTTCGCGGCGGCATCGTTGACCAACGTGCTGCAGGAACTGGGCGACGGATTCACGCGGGAGAACGGCACGGCGGTCAAATTCTCGTTCGCGGCCAGTTCGGCGCTTGCGCGTCAGATCGAGAATGGGGCGCCGGCCGACCTGTTCTTTTCCGCGGACATCGAGTGGATGGATTACCTGCAGACGCGCAACCTCATCGATGCCCAAAGCCGGCACGACGTCGTGGGCAATCGTCTCGTGTTGATCGCGCCGGCCGGCAGCTTGGTGCAGTTGAAGATCGCGCCGAATTTTCCGCTGGCCGCGGCGCTCGCCAAAGGGCGCTTGGCGACCGGCGATCCCGACTCGGTGCCGGTCGGACGCTATGCGAAAGCCGCGCTCACGAACTTGGGCGTCTGGAACGAGATCGAGCCGCGCTTGGTGCGGGCCGACAGCGTGCGAGCGGCCTTGAGCTTCGTCGATCGCGGCGAGACGCCGCTCGGCATCGTCTATGAAACGGATGCGCTCATCGATAAGAACGTGCGCATCGTCGACGTGTTTCCGCCGAGCACGCACGAGCCCATCGTCTATCCGATCGCCTTGACCCACAAGCACAATTCGGAAGCACAGAACTTCATCGCCTATGTCCGCAGCACCGCGGGCGATCTGGTCTTCAAGGCCTACGGCTTCACGCCGTTGCATTGAACGGTCCGCGGCGGGGCGGAAAAGGGCGACCGCGGCTCGCGGCTGCTCAGATGCCCAAGGGCAGCGCGGTCGACTCTTTGATGACCGTGACCGCTACCGACGAATTGACCGATTGAACACACGGGATTCGCGACAAATAATCGAGGTAAAAGGCCTCGAACGCTTTGATGTTGCGCGTCACGATCTTCAGCAGGAAATCCCATTCCCCGGTGAGGGTATAGCACTCGAGCACTTCGCTGCGATCTCGAATCGCGGCCTCGAAAGTCGCGATCGCGTCGCGCCCCGTCGTCGAGAGCTTGACGTGGGCAAGTATCGTGACGTCGAGTCCGAGCGCCGCCCGATCGAGCAGGGCCACGCGCTTCTTGATCACGCCGCTCTTTTCCAACTGCTGGATGCGGCGCCAGCAGGTCGTCGTCGACTGGCGCGCACGCGTCGCGACGTCCGCGACCGAGAGCGCACCCTCTTCCTGCAGAATCTCAAGAATCTTCAAATCGATCGAATCGAGCACGGGACGATACATATGTTTCATTATGAGACATTTTTCGGTATAAACGTACTTGAATTTGGGGAGGGCGACCAATGAAATCACCAATGCGTGGCGTAGCTGGTTAAGATCGCGGCCATGCGCAACCCCTCGCGACTGCACGTGCCCCGAACGCCGGCCCGCCCGGGTCAGGCGCCCGATTTCAGCTACGTCGAACTCTCGCCGGCCGGCGCCGTGGCGCGGCCCGAAGTCACCGCGAAGAGCCGCGACATCGGCTCGCTCGCGCTCGAAATGGTCCGCGTCCTCAACGACGCGCACGAAGCGGTCGGCCCCTGGCATCCGCATCTCGACGAGGCGGAACTGCAGGTCGGATTGCGCCACATGCTGCTCACGCGCATTTACGACGAACGCATGCAGCGCACGCAGCGCGCCGGCAAGATCTCCTTTTATATGCGCTCGCTCGGTGAGGAAGCCGTGTCGGTCGCGCAGTGCATGGCGCTGCGTCCCGGGGACATGCTGTTTCCCGGCTATCGCAACCAGGGGCTCCACATCACGCGCGGCATCCCGCTCGTCGATCTGATGTGTCAGCTGCTGTCCAATACGCGCGATATGTGCAAGGGGCGTCAGCTGCCGGTGATGTACCACTCGCGGCCCGGAAACATCTTCTCGATCTCCGGCAATCTCGCAACGCAGCTGCCGCAGGCCGTCGGCTGGGCGATGGCGGCCGCGATCAAGGGCGAGGATCACATCGCCTCGACCTGGATCGGCGAGGGCGGCAGCGCCGAGGCGGATTTTCACCATGCGCTGTTGTTCGCGTCGGTCTATCAGGCGCCCGTGATACTCAACATCGTCAACAATCAATGGGCGATCTCGACGTTCCAGGGCTACGCCGGCGGCGAGCAGCGCTCGTTCGCGGCGCGCGGCCCCGGGTACGGGATCGCCGGCATCCGCGTCGACGGCAATGATTTCCTCGCCGTCTATGCGGTCACGCAATGGGCGGCGGAGCGCGCGCGCAAAGGCGCGGGGCCGACCGTCATCGAACTCGTGACCTACCGCGCCGGGCCGCATTCGACCAGCGACGATCCGACGCGCTACCGCGCCAAGGACGAGCCCGAGCACTGGCCGCTCGGCGATCCCATCGAGCGCTTGAAGGACTACCTCATCAAGCAGGGCGCCTGGTCGGAGCAGCGCCATCAGGCCTTGAGTGCCGAGCTCGAGACGGCGGTGGCATCGAGTTGGAAGGAGGCCGTGACCTATGGCACGCTCAATGAGGGGCCGCGCCTCGATCCGGATTTGATGTTCGAGGACGTATTCAAGGAGATGCCGGACAATTTGGTCAAGCAGCGTGCGCTCATGCGAGCCGAGAAGGGTTGAGGCGCATGGCCCAGATGAACATGGTTCAGGCCTTGAATTCGGCGATGGACGTGATGCTCGGGCGCGATCCATCGGTGATCCTCATGGGCGAGGATATCGGCTACTTCGGCGGGGTGTTCCGCACGACCGACGGTCTGCAGCGCAAGTACGGTGAACATCGCGTGCTCGACACGCCGATCGCCGAGGGCGCGATCGTCGGCGCCGCGATTGGAATGGCCGTCAACGGCCTGCGCCCGGTCGCCGAGATTCAATTCGCAGACTATATCTATCCGGGTTTCGACCAGATCGTCAGCGAACTCGCGCGCCTGCGCTATCGGACCGCCGGCGAATTCTTCGCGCCGGTCACGATCCGCACGCCGTGCGGCGGCGGCATCCGCGGCGGTCAGACGCATTCGCAAAGCCCCGAGGGCATTTTCACCCATGTGAGCGGCATCAAGGTCATCATGCCGTCGAATCCCTACGACGCGAAGGGGCTGCTGATCACCGCGATCGAGGACGACGACCCGGTCGTGTTCTTCGAGCCGAAGCGGCTGTACAACGGTCCGTTCGACGGCGATCCGAGCAAGGCCGCGGTGCCGTGGAGCACGCATCCGAAGGGAGAGGTGCCCGAGGGACACTACCGGGTGCCGTTCGGCAAGGCCGATGTCGTGCGCGCCGGCAGCGAACTCACGATCATCACGTACGGCACGATGGTGTTCGTCGCGATGCTCGCGGCCGCCAACGCGGGAGTCGATGCAGAGATCATCGATCTGCGCTCGCTCGTGCCACTCGACGTCGACACGATCTGCACCTCGGTCCGAAAAACCGGCCGCTGCGTCGTTGCGCACGAGGCCACGCGCTTTTCGGGGTTCGGCGCCGAGATTCTGTCGGTGATCCAGGAAGAGTGCTTCTGGGATCTCGAGGCGCCGATTCAACGCGTCGCCGGTTGGGACACACCGTATCCGCACGCGTTCGAGTGGCAGTATTTTCCGGGGCCGGCCCGCGTCCAGACCGCGATCCGCGCGGCGCTCGAGCCCGCATGAGCGGCCCGGCTCAATATACGTTCAAAATGCCCGATCTCGGCGAAGGCACGGTCGAGGCCGAAATCGTCCGCTGGTATGTCCAGCCCGGCGATCGGGTTGCCGAAGATCAAGCGATCGTCGAAGTCATGACCGACAAGGCCTCGGTCGAAGTCCCGGCACCGGTCAGCGGCCGGGTGCTCGCGGTCACCGGCACGCCGGGCGACAAGATCGCCGTGGGATCGCCGTTGATCGTCTTCGATCTCGAGGCGCAGGCCGCCGGTACCGCGGTTGCGGCCCGCACCTCGCACGGCAGCACCGAGGATTCGGTTGCGGCGCGCGCCACGGCTGCGGCCCCTGCGCGGGCCGCCATCGCCCTGAGCGCCGCCGCGGCACCCGCGCGCATCATGGCCTCGCCCGCCAATCGCCGTCGCGCGCGCGAGGCGGGCCTCGAACTATCGACGCTCGTCGGGTCGGGCCCGCGCGGCAGAATCCTGCAGAGCGATATCGTCGCGGCCAGCAGCCGCAGCGGCAGCCTAGCGCCGCACGCACCTGCGCAGGCGCCGACCGACGGCGGCCTCGCTGCCGGGACTCGCGGCAGGCGCAACGACCGAAATCAAGGTCATCGGCCTGCGCCGCCTGATCGCGGAACGCATGAGCGAAGCGAAGCGAACAATCCCGCACTTTGCGTACGTCGAAGAAGTCGACGTCACCGAACTCGAATCGCTGCGCCGCCATCTCAACGAGACGCAAAAGGACAAGGCGCCCGGGCTCACGTATCTGCCGCTCGTGCTGCTCGCGCTGACGCGCGCGCTGCAGGCGTACCCGCAATGCAACGCGCGCTATGATGCCGAGCGCGGCGTACTCGTGCGTCACGCGGCCGTGCACGCCGGCATCGCGACCCAGACGCCCGACGGACTCAAGGTTCCCGTGGTCCGCGATGCGCAAGCGCGCACGCTCTGGGATCTCGCGGCGGAGATTCGGCGATTGTCCGAGCGCGCGCGGCTCAACCAGTCCTCGCGCGACGAACTCGGCGGCTCTACGATTACGATCACGAGCCTCGGCAAGTTGGGCGGCATCGCCTCGACGCCCGTGATCAACCTGCCCGAAGTCGCGATCATCGGGCTCAACAAGGCGGTCGAGCGGCCCGTCGTTGTGGACGGCGCGATCGTCGTGCGGCGGATCATGAATTTGTCGTCGTCGTTCGATCACCGCTTCGTGGACGGCTACGACGCGGCGGCAATGATTCAAACCTTGAAGGACTATCTGGAGCATCCGGCAACGATCTTCATGCCGGGATCAAGGTAGCGAGGAGTCATCATGGCGGCAATCGTAGGGTGGTCGCACTCGCAGTTCGGCAAACACCCCGCAGAAACGGTCGAGAGTCTCGTGGTCACGGCCGCGAACGCCGCGATGCGCCACGCGGGCGTCGAGGCCGAGGAAATCGACGAGATCTTCATCGGTCATTTCAATGCGGGTTTCTCGGCGCAGGACTTCACGGCTTCGCTGGTTCTGCAAGCAGACCCCGCGCTGCGCTTCAAGCCCGCGACGCGCGTCGAGAATGCCTGCGCGACGGGCTCCGCGGCCGTGCACCAGGGCATCCGCGCGATCGCCGCGAATCAAGCGCGGCTGGTGCTCGTCGTCGGTGTCGAGCACATGACGGGCTGCTCGCCCGAAGAAATCGGCCGCAATTTGCTGCGCGCCTCCTATTTACCCGAGGAGCGCGACAACCGGCTCGGGTTCGCCGGAGTATTCGGCCGCATCACCGATGCCTATATGAACCGTTATGGCGATCCATCCGACGCCTTGGCGCTGATCGCCGCAAAGAACCACAAGAACGGCGTCAACAATCCGTACGCGCAGATGCGCAAGGATCTCGGCTTCGAGTTCTGCCGCGCGGCGAGCGAACGCAACCCGAACGTCGCGGGCAAGCTGAAGCGCACCGATTGTTCGCCGGTGTCGGACGGCGCCGCGGCGCTCGTGCTCGCGAGCGACGAGGTCGCGAACTCCATGACACGGGCGGTCCGCTTCCGGGCTGCAGCGCATGTCCAGGATTTTCTGCCGCTCGCCAAGCGCGACATCCTGCGCTTCGAAGGCTGCGCGCTCGCATGGCAAAAGGCGCTTAAGTCTGCGCGGCTGCAACTGTCGGATCTTTCATTTGCCGAGACCCACGATTGCTTCACGATCGCGGAACTCATGGAGTACGAGGCGATGGGCCTCGCGCAGCCCGGCCGCGGCGCGGACGCGATCCGCGACGGGTCGACGACCATGGACGGCAAGCTGCCGATCAATCCTTCCGGCGGCCTCAAGGCCAAGGGTCACCCGATCGGTGCGACCGGCGTGTCGATGCACGTGCTGACCGCGATGCAACTGTGCGATGAAGCGCCCGAAGGCATCCAGGTCCAGGGCGCCAAGATCGGCGGTGTTTTCAACATGGGCGGCGCCGCGGTCGCCAACTACGTGAGCATTCTCGAACGCAGCCGCTAAACGCTCAATCGAGTCCGGCGAGCTTCTCCAGATTCGCGAGCGGATGCTCTGCGCGCGCCCAGTGGTCCTGAAAAAACGCGTCGACGTCGGCTTCGCGGACCGCCTCGATGCGCTCCGGTTGCCATTGCGGGGCGCCGTCCTTGTCGATGATCAAGGCCCGGATCCCCTCGATGAAATCCCCTTGAATGAAGCATTGACGCACCATGCCGAGCTCCATCCGAAAACAGTCTGCGAGCGATCGGGTGCGCCCATGCTGCAGCTCGCGCAGGCTGACGCTGAGCATCGTCGGCGAGCGGCTGCGCAGTGTGGCGAGCGTCTGCGCGGCCCATTCGGCAAACTCACTGCGCGTCTCGCGCCGCAGGGAATCCATGATCTCGGCGAGCCTGGGAAGCGAGAAATGCAGGTCGATCGCGCCTCGCAGTGCGGCGAGCGGCGCGGCCGGCCGTGGCGCGGCCGGCCGTGGCGCGGCCGGTTCCGGGTTCGCGGCCGCGAGCGCTTGCAGCGCGGCACCGAGCACAGCGGCCGCATCGCCGTCCCAGACGATCTTGTCGAGCGCCGCATCGAGGCCCGCAACCGCCGCGGGCGCAAGATACAGATCCGCTAATGTCGAATACACGGCGTCGGCGGCGCGAAGTTGCGTGCCGGTCAAGGCGAGATAGGTCCCGAGCGCGCCCGGCAGGCGAGAGAGGAAATAGCTGCCGCCGACATCCGGAAACAGGCCGATCGCAACTTCCGGCATCGCCATGCGCGTGCGCTCGCCGACGATGCGCATTCGCGTGCCCTGGACGAGCCCCATGCCGCCGCCCATCGTGATGCCGTCGGCGAGCGCGACCGTGGGCTTCGGAAAGCGGTGCAGCAGGTAGTCGAGCTGATATTCCGCGACGAAAAACGCCTCGGGCGATGCGCCGGGCGATTGACGGTTTTCATAGAGCGCGCGCACGTCGCCACCGGCACAGAAGGCGCGGTCGCCCGCGCCGCGCAGCAGCACGGCGCGGATCCCGCTGTCGTGCGCAAAATCGCGCAGCTGCCGTTGCAGCTCGCGCGCCATGTCGATCGACAGCGCGTTGAGCGCGGCCGGGCGATTTAGCGTCACGATTGCGATGCCGTTGCGCACTGCGGTGAGGATCGGCGCATCGCCGTCGGCCGAGGCCGTGCCGTCGGACGGTGCGGCACGGCCCGTGCTCATGCGTTCTTCCAAGCGGGCTTGCGCTTCTCGAAGAACGCACTCGCGCCCTCACGCTGATCGGCGCCGTCGAAGAGGTCGATGAAGCGTTCGCGCTCCAGCGCGAGCGCAGCCGAACGCGGAGTGCCCTGGCGCGCGAGGTGGATCAGTTGCTTGCTGAATTCGACCGCGCGCGGACTCAAGGAGCAGGTTCGCTGTGCGATGCCCAAGGCCGCCTGGCGTGCCTGGCCGCGGCCGACGACCTGCTCGATGAGGCCGATGCGCAGCGCCGTGCCGGCGTCGACGCGCTCGTTGGTGAGAATCATGCGCTTCGCCCAACCCTCGCCGACGAGCCACGGCAAGGTCTGCGTCCCGGTGCCGCACGGCAGCAGTCCGACCGAGGTTTCCGGCAGCGCCATTTGCGCGTGCTCCTCGGCGATGCGCAGATCGCAAGCCAGCGCGCATTCGAGGCCGCCGCCCATTGCATAGCCGTTGATGGCGGCAATCGTGACCGCCCGCGCGGACTGCAGCGCTTCGAACGCGGCGCCGAAGCGCTGCGCCATGAGTCTCGCCCGGACCTTGTCTCCGTCCGAGAAGTTCTTGAGGTCGGCGCCGGCGCTGAAGAACTTCTCGCCATGGCCGGTCACGACCACGGCGTAGATCTCCCGGTTGGTGTTCAGCGATTCGATGAGCTGCGTCAATTGCAGCAGGCCCTCCGCCGTGAAGGTGTTGGCGGGCGGATTGTGCAGCGTGAGTACCGCGATTGATCCGTCGATCTGGGAATCGATCATGTTCCGCACCGTTGCGCGCCGGCCGCGTCGTTCATGAGGTTTGCCCCGCCATATAGAGTTTGATGATAGCCGAGAAATCCTCGGCGCCCGCGCCGCGCGCGCTGAACATCTGGTAGAGCTGCTGCGCGGCGGCGCCGAGCACGACGGGCTGTTTCGTGTGCTTCGCCGCGTCGAGCGCCAGCCCCAAATCCTTGAGCATGAGGTCGGCGCCGAATCCGCCCGTGTAGCCGCGCGCCGCAGGCACCCCTTCCATGACGCCGGGGTAGGGATTATAGGTGTCCGAACTCCAGCACCGGCCGCTCGAGGTGTTGATGATGCCCGCGAGGACCTTGGGATCAATGCCGAGCGCCGCGCCCAGGTTCATGCATTCCGAAACTCCGATCATCGAGATTGCGAGCAGCAGGTTGTTGCAGATCTTCGCGACCTGTCCGTTGCCGGAAGTGCCGCAGTGAACGATGTTCTTGCCCATCTGTGCGAGCACCGGCTGGATCCGTGCGAAGATTTCCGGCGTCGCGCCGACCATGAAGGTCAGGGTGCCCGCGGCCGCACCGCCCGTGCCGCCCGAGACCGGCGCGTCGGCCATGGGGTTGCCGTGGGCGGCGGCGGCGGCGGCGACCTCGCGCGCGGCCTGTGGATCGATCGTGCTCGAATCGACGAGAAGCACACCGGGCGCGACGCCCGCGAGCAGGCCGTCGGCACCCAAATACGCGGCTCTGACGTGCGGCGACGAAGGCAGCATCGTGATCAGCAGTTCCGCGCCGCCGGCGGCCTCGCGCAACGATTTCGCGGCACTCGCACCAGCGGCGACGAGTGCGGCGACGGCAGGCGGCACGAGGTCGTAGACGGTCAATTGATGGCCTGCTTTGAGCAAATTCCGCGCCATCGGCGCTCCCATGTTGCCCAAGCCGACGAAGGTGATTTTCATGTCGAATCGATCCTCGCAGCGCGGCTCCCGGCGCGCACCGCCATGGTGTCAGGACTCCGGGCCGTTCGCGACGAGATTTCGCGCGATCACGAGCCGCTGAATCTGGCTCGTGCCCTCGTAGATCTGCGTGATGCGCGCGTCCCGGTAGTGGCGCTCGACCGCGTAGCCCTCGAGGTAGCCGTAGCCCCCGTGGATTTGAATCGCCTGCGTACAGACCCGCTCGGCCATTTCCGAGGCGTACAGTTTGGCCTGACAAGCCTCCGTCAAACAAGCGAGTCCCGCACTTCGCAGTCGCGCCGCATGGTGCGTGAGCAGGCGCGCCGCGCTGATCGCGGTATGCATGTCCGCGAGCATATCGGCAATGCTGCCGAAGTCGCTGATCGGCCGCGAGAACTGGCGGCGGGTCTTTGCGTATCCAAGCGCCGCGTCGAATGCGGCGCGGGCGATTCCGACCGCCTGCGCCGCAATCCCGATGCGTCCGCCCTCGAGGTTCGACAAGGCGATCGCGAGTCCCTTGCCGCGGGCCCCGAGCAGGTTCGCGGCGGGGATCCGGCAATCATCGAGCGTGATCGCGCAAGTGTCCGAGCCGCGTATTCCGAGCTTGTGCTCGAGGGGGCCGGCGATGAAGCCCTGGGTATCGGTCGGGACGAGGAACGCGGACAGCCCTTTTTTGCCGAGCGCGGGGTCGGTCGCGGCGAACAGGATCGCGAGTTTCGCGCGTTTGCCGTTGGTCACGAATTGTTTGGCGCCGTTCAACACCCATTGGCCGCCGTCGAGCGTCGCGCGCGTCTTCAGGTTGTGCGCCTCCGATCCCGCCTGCGGCTCGGTGAGGCAGAAGCAGGCAATCGCGCGTCCGGCGGCGAGGTCGGGCAGATAGCGGCGCTTTTGCTCCGTGTCCCCGTAGTTGACGAGCGGCCCGCAGCCGACCGAGCTGTGCACGCTCATGAGCGCCGCGGTCGCCGCGCATCCGGCGGCGATTTCCTCGATCGCGAGCGCATAGGCGGTGTAATCGGTATAGGAGCCGCCCCATTCCCCGGGGACCGTCATGCCGAGCAGGCCCAGCTCTCCCATCTTGGCGATCGCCTCGTCGGCGATCCAGCCTGATTTGTCCCAAGCCGCGGCATTCGGTGCCAATTCCGACTGCGCGAAGGCACGCGCGGTATCGCGGATCAGCCGCTGCTCCTCGCTCAATGGGTCCGGTTGCATGCGGTTTGCCTGGTTCCTGGGCTGCGGATATCCCGTAAACTATAAAAGCGGATCGCGGGGTTCCCGTTGTCCAAAGCATTCAATATCGATGATCGAAAATGCAACAACTCGACGATAGCGCAACCCGGCCGTCCGGCGCGGATCCGGTGCCGAGCCGCGCCCGGGCGCGCGTCAAGGAATCCGGGACGATCGCGATCTGCTTCGTCGCGGCCGCGCTCGCGCCGGTGCGCGCGCGCCACCTGGACGCCGATGCGCTGCTGCGCGCCGTGGATCTGTCGCCGAATTTGCTGAACGCGCCGCAAGCGCGGGTTTCGGCGAAACAATTCGGGGCGCTGTGGCGCCTGGTTGCGCAGATTCTCGACGATGAATTCTTCGGCCAAGACTCGCGGCGCATGAAGGTCGGTAGTTTCGCGATGCTCTGCCACGCGGTCGTCAACTGCGAGAACCTCTCGCAGGCGCTCGAGCGCAGCCTGCGATTCTACGGCCTGATATTCGACGATACGGCTTTGAGCCTCGAGGTCGAGCCGCCCAAGGCGCGGATCGTGCTGCGCGAGCGGCGCGTCGGCGCGCCGCGCGTGTTCGCGCATGAAACGCTGCTGATGCTGCTGCACGGGGTCGCGTGCTGGCTCGTCGGACGGCGCATTGCGATCGAGCGGGCGCATTTTGCCTATCCGCAGCCCGCGCATAGCGCCGAATACCGGCTGATGTACTCGGGCAATCTCGCCTTCGACTGCGGAGAGACCTCGATCGAATTCGATGCGCGCTGTTTGCGGTTGCCGGTTGTCCAGGACGAACGGTCGGTCGAGGAGTTCCTGCGCCGTGCGCCGGAGAACATCCTGCTGAAGTACAAGAATACCGACAGCCTCGGTGCACGGATCCGGCGCCGCCTGCGCCAGTCGCTGCCCGCCGAGTTGCCGGAGTTCGAAGCGCTCGCCGGCGAGATGCACATGACGCCGGTCACGATGCGCCGGCGCCTGCACGAGGAGGGCGCGACCTACCAGGCGATCAAGGACCAGCTGCGCCGGGATCTCGCGATCGATTACCTGAAGCATTCGCGCCGCAGCGTGCTCGATATCGCACTGCAGCTCGGCTTCCGGGAGCGCAGCGCGTTTCATCGCGCATTTAGAAAATGGACCGGCGCATCGCCGGGCGAGTTTCGGCGCAGATCGACCGGCTGAGCCGGGCCGCCCGGCACCTCAGTCCGCGGCGGCGCGCTCCAACAAGCGCAGCGCCTGCTTGAGGTGCGGTGCGTCGAGCATCGCGCCGTCGAGATCGACGACGCCCCGATCGGGATTCTGCGCGAACGCCTCGACGACGCGCCGTGCCCGCGCGACCGCCTCCGCGGTCGGTGTGAACGCCGCGTTGATCACGGGCACCTGTCCCGGGTGAATCGCGAGCATCCCCGAGAAGCCGTCGCGCGCGGCGCGCGCGACATAGCGCGCGAGGCCCTCGTGATCTCGAAACGCGGGGTAGACGGTTTCGATCGCGGCGACCCCGGCGGCATGGGCCGCGAACAGCGCGAGCGCGCGCGCGATTTCATACGGTGGCGTAAAGCTGCCGTCGTCGAGCCGCGCCTGCGAGGCGCCGATCGCCGCCGGCAGGTCCTCCGCGCCCCAGGTCAGGCCGCAAAGCCGGTCGCCAAGCGTCGCATACTCGCCGAGCTTGAAGATCGCGAGCGGGGTTTCGGTCGCGATCGGCAGGATCGGGCGGGGCGCGAGCCCGAGCTCCGCGAGCCGCCGGTGCAGCTCGGCGATCGAACTCGCGCCGTCGGCCTTCGGCAGCACGAAGCCGTCGGGCGCCGCTGCCGCGAGCGCGGCTAGATCCAGATCGGCGAACGGTCCTGCCAAGGCATTGATGCGCACGAACACCGGCGCGGGCCGCAGGGCGGCATTCAAGAAATCGACGACGTGAATGCGCGCCTGCGCCTTGCGCGGCGCCGCGACCGCGTCCTCCAGGTCGAGGATCAGCGCGTCCGCGCCGGCGCTTTGAGCTTTGCGCATCTGGTCCGGACGGTCACCCGGCACGAACAGCAGCGAGCGCAGCTTCATGCAGGCTTCTTGCGGATCAGCGCCGTCCGCAAACACGTGCACACGACCTCGTTGTGCTGATTGAGCATGCGGTGCGCAAAGCTCACGATTCCCGCTTTCGGCCGCGAGCGGCTTTCCCGCAGCTCGGCGACCGTCGTTTCGCCGCGCAGCGTATCGCCGATGAACACCGGCTTGGGCATCAGCACACTGTCGTAGCCCAGGTTCGCGATCAGCACGCCGAGCGTCGTGTCTGCAACCGATACGCCGACCATGAGCCCAAACGTGAACACGCTGTTGACGAGTATGCGGCCGAACTCGCTCGCGGCGGCCGCCTCCGCGTCCAAGTGCAGCGGCTGCACGTTGTGCGTCAAGGTCGTGATCAGCAAATTATCGGTTTCCGTCACGGTCCGGCGGATCGCGTGTTCGATCCGATCGCCGACGGTCCACTCCTCGAAGTATCGCCCAGCCATCAGCTTTCTCCCGCAATGCGCGCCAGCGCCATACCCTCCGGCACTTGATCCCCCGCAGCAACCGCCAGTTCGACGACGACGCCGTTGAACGGTGCGATCAGCGCGTACTCCATTTTCATCGCCTCGAGCGCGAGTATGGTCGCGCCCTTCGATACCCGCTGCCCCTCCGCAACCGCGACGCTCACGATGCGCCCCGGCATCGGCGAGCGCAGCGCGCCGTCCGATATCGCGGCGGCGCCGGCCGCGCGCTCGCTCGCGGGCGCGGCGATGCTCCATGCCTCGCCGCGGAAGAACAAAACGGTTTCCCCGTCGATGGTGCGGATCCGGGCGGCGCCCGAGGTCGACTGCGCGGGCGCAGACGCAGCCTCGAGGATTGCCGCATGAATGCGTCCCGCGATTGCAACCTCGACCCGGCCATAATGCGGCGCATTGACGCGCCATCCGCGCAGCCCGGTCCAGGGATCCGGGCCCGCTTGCGGCAACACCGCAAGCGCTGCGGCCGCGACGACTGCCTCGCTCGGCTGCTCCGGGGGAATCAGAAATTCCGCGCGCCGTTCGATGAAGCCGGTATCGATCTCGGCGGCAACGAATGCGGGGTCGGCGGCCAGGCGGCACAGGAAAGCCGCGTTGGTGCGCACCGGCCAGATTTCGACTCCGGCGCAGGCTGCAGTCAAGGCCTGCGCCGCGGCCACGCGGTTCCCGGCGTGCGCGATGAGCTTGGCGATCATCGGGTCGTAAAAGCCGCTGACTTCGCCGCCTTGCTCGATGCCGCTGTCGACGCGGACGTCGGCGGGCAGCCGGACATGCCGCAGCGGGCCCGTGCACGGCAAGAAGCCCGTGTTCGGGTTCTCCGCGTACAGCCGCGCCTCGATCGCCCAGCCGTTGATCGAGAGATCCTGCTGGCGACGCGGCAGCGGCTCGCCGGAGGCGACGCGCAGTTGCCACTCGACCAGGTCTTGGCCGGTGATCGCCTCGGTGACGGGATGCTCGACCTGCAGCCGCGTGTTCATTTCCATGAACCAGATGCGATCGGCGCGCAGCCCAGCGCTCGCATCCGCGATGAATTCGACGGTGCCGGCGCCTACGTAGCCGACCGCCTCGGCGGCTTGCACGGCGACCGCGCAGAGCGCTGCGCGCGTCGCGGCGTCCATGCCCGGCGCCGGCGCTTCTTCGATCACCTTCTGGTGGCGCCGCTGCAGCGAGCAGTCGCGCTCGAACAGATGCACGATCCGGCCTTGGCTGTCGCCGAACACCTGCACCTCGATGTGCCGCGGCGCGAGGATGTATTTCTCGAGCAGCACCCGATCGTCGCCGAACGCGGATGCGGCTTCGCGGCGGCAGGCGGCAAGCGACTCGGCGAACAAATTCGGGTCGTCGACGCGGCGCATCCCCTTGCCGCCGCCGCCCGCGACCGCTTTGATCAGCACCGGCCAGCCGATCGCATCCGCCTCGGCCTGCAGCCGCTCGGGCGCTTTGGCTCTCGCCGAGATAGCCGGGCGTCACGGGCACGCCCGCCTTGATCATCAGCGCCTTGGCGGCGTCCTTGCGTCCCATGGCGCGGATCGCGGCCGGCGGCGCACCGACCCAGATCAGGCCGGCGGCGAGCACCGCTTCGGCGAAGTCGGCGTTCTCCGAGAGGAAGCCATAGCCCGGGATGGATCGCCGCCGCGCGCGTGCGCCGCGCGGCCTCGAGGATCTTCGCGGGCGGCAAGATAGCTCTGCTGCGCCGCCGGCGCGCCGATCGCGACGGCCTCGTCGGCCTCGCGCACGTACGGCGCGCGCGGCGTCCGCCTCCGAGTAGACCGCGATCGTGCGCACGCCCAAGCGCCGCGCCGTGCGGATGATGCGGCGCGCGATTTCGCCGCGATTGGCGATGAGGACGGATTCGATCATGGGGCCTACATCCGGAACAGGCCGAAGGAAGCCGCTCCGGGATCGGCGCGTTCAAGGTCGCGCGAAAGGCGAGGCCCAGCACGTCGCGCGTCTGCACCGGATCGATGATGCCGTCGTCCCACAGCCGGGCGGTGGCGAAGTAGGGGTTGCCCTCGGCCTCGTAGCGCGCGCGGATCGGCGCCTTGAAGGCCTCCTCCTCTTCCGCGCTCCAGCTTTCGCCGCGCGCTTCCATCGCGTCGCGCTTGATCGTCGCCAGCACCGAGGCGGCCTGCTCGCCGCCCATGACGCTGATGCGGCTGTTGGGCCAGGTGAACAGGAAGCGCGGCGAATAGGCGCGTCCCGCCATGCCGTAGTTGCCGGCACCGAAGCTGCCGCCGATCAGCACCGTGAACTTGGGCACCGCCGCGGTGGCGACCGCGGTCACCAGCTTGGCGCCGTCCTTGGCGATGCCGCCGGCCTCGTATTTGCCGCCGACCATGAAGCCGGAGATGTTCTGCAGAAACAGCAGCGGAATGCGCCGCTGGCAGGCGAGCTCGATGAAATGCGCGCCTTTGAGCGCGCTCTCGGAGAACAGCACGCCGTTGTTGGCGAGAATGGCGACCGGGAACCCCCAGATGTGGGCGAAGCCGCAGACCAGGGTCGTGCCGTAGAGCGACTTGAACTCGTGCAGCTCCGAGCCGTCGACGATGCGCGCGATGACCTCGCGCACATCGTAGGGCGCGCGGACATCCGTCGGAATGATCCCGTAAAGCTCCGCGGGATCGTAGGCCGGAGGCCGCGGCGGCTGCAGATCGATGTCGACGCGCTTCGAGCGTGTTGAGACTGCCGACGATGTCTCGGACGATCAGCAAGCGCGTGCTCGTCGTTTTCGGCGACATGATCGACGACGCCGGAGCGGCGCCCGTGCGTATCGGCGCCGCCCAGCTCCTCGGCGGTAATGATCTCGCCGGTCGCCGCTTTCACCAGCGGCGGACCGCCGAGGAAAATGGTGCCCTGGCCGCGCACGATCACCGTCTCGTCGCTCATCGCCGGCACGTAGGCGCCGCCCGCCGTGCAGGAGCCCATGACGCAGGCGATCTGCGCAATGCCGGCGGCCTCATCCGCGCCTGGTTGAAGAAGATGCGGCCGAAGTGATCGCCGTCGGGAAACACCTCGGCCTGATAGGGCAGGTTGGCGCCGCCCTGAATCGACCAGGTAGACGCAGGGCAGCCGGTTCTGCTGGGCGATCTCCTGCGCGCGCAGGTGCTTCTTCACCGTCATCGGGAAGTAGGCGCCGCCTTTGACCGTGGCGTCGTTCGCGACGATCATCACTTCGCGGCCCGCGACGCGGCCGATGCCGGTGATGATGCCGGCGCCGGGCGCCTCGTTGCTCATACAGGCCGAAGGCGGCGAGCTGGCCAGATTTCGAGAAACGGCGAACCCGGATCGAGCAGCCGATCGACGCGCTCCCGCGGCAGCAGTTTGCCGCGCGCTTTGTGCCGCGTGCGCACCGCTTCGGGCCCGCCCAGTGCCGCGAGCCCGACGTGCCGGCGCAGCTCCTCGGCGAGCCGCCGATTGACGGCGGCGTTGGCGGAGCCCAGCTTCGCGCGCGAGGCACTCATGCGCCGATCAACTCGCGGCCGATCAGATAGCGGCGAATCTCGTTGGTGCCGGCGCCGATGTCGTAGAGCTTCGCATCGCGCAGCAAGCGCTCGACCGGCCACTCCTTCGTATAGCCCGCGCCGCCGAGCGCCTGGATCGCCTCGAGGCAGGTCCTCACCGCGTTCTCGGAGGCCACGAGGATCGCGCCGGCCGCATCGATGCGATTGGTCTTGCCCGCAGTCGCAGGATCGGGCGACCGCATAGACGTAGGCGCGCGCCGAATTGAGCGCGACGTGCATGTCCGCGACCTTGCCCTGCATGAGCTGAAACGAGCCGATCGCGCGACCGAACTGCTTGCGCTCGCGGACATACGGCAGCACGACATCGAGGCAGGCCTGCATGAACCCGAGCGGGCCGGCCGCGAGCACCAGCCGCTCGAAGTCGAGCCCGCTCATGAGCACCGCGACGCCGCCGCCCAGCGGCCCCAGGACGTTCTCGACGGGAATCTCGCAATCCTCGAACACGAGCTCGGCGGTGTCCGAACCGCGCATGCCCATCTTCTCGAGCGCCTTGGAGACCCGAAAGCCCGGCGTGCCTTTTTCGACGAAGAATGCGCGTGATGCCGCCCGCGTCGCCTGGGGTGCGCGCGTAGACGACGAGCGTGTCCGCGTGCGGCGCGTTGGTGATCCAAAACTTCGTGCCGTTGAGCACGAAGCGATCGCCGCGGCGCTCCGCGCGCAGCTGCATCGACACCACGTCGGAACCCGATCCGGCCTCGCTCATCGCGAGCGATCCCACATGCTCGCCGCTGAGGAGCTTCGGCAAGTAGCGCGCCTTCTGTTCAGGGTTCGCCCAGCGCCGGATCTGGTTGATGCAAAGATTGGAATGGGCGCCATAGGAGAGCCCTACCGATCCGGACGCGCGCGAAATCTCCTCCATCGCGACGACGTGTTCGAGGTAGCCCAACCCCAAGCCGCCCCATTGCTCCTCGACCGTGATTCCGTGCAGTCCGAGTTCGCCCATGAGCGGCCACAACTCACGCGGGAAGATATTGGTCGCGTCGATGCGGGCGGCGATCGGCTGGATCTTCTCTCGAGCGAATCGCGAGGTCGCTTCGCGGATCGCGTCGGCGGTCGCACCTAAGCCAAAGTCCAGCGTTCCAAAAGACATGCTCGTTCATCCTTAGGCCTGCGCGCCCGCCCGCTGCGCGCTGCCGTCGTTGCGGCTGCAGCCTGCGAGCATACCGCCCCTGGGATCAGCCTTCCAGGTCGTGCTGAATCGAGACCAGCGTGTCGGGCGACTTGAATTTGAGGATCGCGAACCAGACGGCGCCGACGATCAGGTAGCCCACGAACGGAATCGGCAGGATGTTGTACGGGTATTCCGGCTGCGGGTAGACGCTGCCGAAGATCACGAACGACATCAGCGCGGCCCCGGAGAGCCCCACGATCACGTGCCGCGGAAGCATTTCGCCGCTCTTCCTCAAATCGAGCGGCGCGACCAGGCACAGCGCCAGATAGACGACGACGAATCCGTAGCTCGCGACCGTGCCGGCGTATCCGAAGGCGTCGAGGAATCCGAGCGGCACCATTGCGAGGCTGATTGCCGCGAGCAGCGCTCCGCACACCACGATTGCGCGATGCGGCGTCTGATGCGTGTCGTGCACGAGGCCGAGCGAGCCGTGCAGGAACTGATACTTGCCCATCGAGAACATCAGCCGCGATGCCGCATTGACACAGGCGAGCGCGCAGGCGAAGACGCAGATGATCGCGGCAAAATAAACGACCGCGGATGCCCAGCCGAGGCCGGCCTTGACGGCCACGTCGCCGAACGGCGCGGCGCTCTTGCCAAGTGCCGCCGCGTCGTCGTCGATGCCGAACACCATGAAATACGCCATCAGCGTGAAAAAGATGCCCGCAAACGCCGCGCAACCGATCACGGCGATCGGAATGTTACGCCGCGGATTGTGCGATTCCTTCGCGAGCGTCGCGGCGCTCTCGAAGCCCACGAAACAGAAGATCACGAACGGCAATGCGGAGAAGACGCCGCGCATCTTGAAGCTCGAAAAATCCAGCTGCGGCGCGTCGATGACCGTGCCCTTGTTGCGGACGATCAAGGTGGTGATCACGATGATGATCAGCACCGAGATCGCCTCGAGGATCACGCCCACGCGCGAGGAGAGCTTGACGTCGCGGTAGCCGCAGTAGGTCACGACCGCGATGAAAGCGAGCATCCACGCGCACATCGCAGCCGTCGACAAGTGCACGCCGAAGGCGCCGAGAAAGTTGACGAGAAACAGCGGGAACGAGAGCGCCACGGCGACGCCGGTGCAGAGGTACGCGCTGATCATCGCCCAGCCGGCGAGTGCGCCGGAGAACGGGCCGAAGGTGCGTCCGATGTAGACGAAGTACGACCCCGCCTGCGGGTGCCGTGCGGCGAGCGAGCCGACGCTTGCGGCGACGATGACGACCCCCAGGGTGCCGATCAGAAACGACAGCCAGCAGCCGATGCCGGCGAGGCCCGCGACCACGCTGATGTTCAACGCCGGCGTCAGCGTCGGCGCGATGACGGCCAAGGACTGGCCGACCATTTCAATGAGATTCAATGCTCCCGAGCGCAGTTTGACTGCGCTTGCTACGGTGCTGCCGGCGGCAGGAGTTGCGCTCATCCGATCTTTCCCCGAAAGTGAAGGCCCATTCGTACCATGCCGCGCGCTGTTCCGGCATCTCTTTTATGGCAAATGCGAGGGATTCTCAGGCAGACGCCGGTTTCTGCGGCGGCCCGCGGTCCGCTCCGCGGCCCGCCGACGAGCCCAGGATGATCCTTGCAAGGCCGAACGCGGCCAGAGCGCAGAGCGTGATGCCGCCGATCATGGGCAGCGGCCTGCTGTTCGCGAATATTCCCGCGAGTCCCATGACGCCGGTTGCAATGCTCATTTGCAGGGTTCCGAGCAGTGCCGACGCGGTGCCCGCGATCGGACCGTGGCGCTCGAGCGAGAGCACGGTGACATTCGGCACCACCAAGCCCAGGAAGCAATATCCGACGAACAGGAACAGCGACATCACGGCGAGGCGGTCCACGCCGAGCAGCATCAACGCGAGCAAGCTCAGCAGCGCGAGCGCGAAGCAGGCGACCGCGACGCGAATCACGGCGGGCAGTCCGAACCGGCTCGTGAGCGAGTGGTTGAATTGCGCGGTGCCGATGAAGGCGGCGGCGTTCGAGGCGAAGAAGAGGCTGTAGAGCGTCGGCGACATTCCATAGTGATTGATGATTACAAACGAGGAGTTCGCGAGATAGATGAAGAACCCCGACATGCCGAACGCACCGATCAGCGTCAAGCCGATGAAGTGGCGGTCGCCGAGCAACTGCCCGTAGGCCGCGAGCGCGCTCGACCAGGAACTTTGCAGCCGCTCCGCCGGCGGGCGCGTCTCTTCGAGCTGCGATGCCGCGAGCAGCAAGCCGAGCGCGGCGGTCGCCGCAACGACCCAGAAAATGCCGCGCCAGCCCGCGAGCAGCACGACGAGGCTCCCCGTGACCGGCGCCAAGATCGGCGAAACGCTGAATACCAGCATCAGCATCGACATGAGACGCACCGCGTCGGGGCCGGTATGCAAATCGCGAACGACGGCGCGCGGAATGACGACTCCAGCCCCCGCGCCGACGCCCTGCAGCGCGCGCAGCGCCACGAGCACGCCGACGCTCGGCGCGAGCGCGCAGCCGACGCTCGCGATCCCGAACAGCGAGATGCCGAAATACAGCGGCAGCTTGCGGCCGACGATATCCGAGAGCGGACCGTAGAACAGCTGAGTCAGGCTCATTGCAAGGATGAAGCTCATGAGACTCAGCTGCACGGAGTGGAGGCTCGCTCCCATGCTCTTGCCGATCGAAGGCAGCGCCGGCAGGTACATGTCGATTGCAAACGGACCGATCGCGGAAATCAGGCCGAGGACCAATGCGGTGCGAAAGAAACTCCGTCTCACCGGCGCTGACCGAGGGCCACGCCGGCCAGAATCAATCCACCGGCGATCGCGATTCTCACGCTCAAGGGTTCGCCGAGCAGCAGCCAGGCCCAGAGCACGCCGAACAACGGAATCAGGTAGGTGACCATCGCGGCCCCGGTCGCGCCGATTCGACCCATGATCCGATAATAAAACAGGTAGGCGGTTCCCGTGCACAGCAGCCCCAGGGCGGCAGCGCTCGCCCAGGAGACCGCGGCGATGTGCGCGCTCGGCCAGCGCAGGTAAGCAAGCGGCGCAAACAGCACCGAGGATGTCATCAGCGTTGCGGCCGCAATCGCGCGCGGCGGCAGCCGCGGGATCAGGTGGCGGCCCGACAAATTCGCGCCCGCCCCGTACATCAGCGCACCGGCGGTTCCGACCAGCACCGCGGGCCATGCGCTCGCCCCGCCCGAGGTGTCGCCCGCGAGTACCACGATGCCGACGAAGCCGCAGACCATCCCGGCGGCGCGCACGGCGGTAATGCGCAACCCGTACATAAAGTGCGCGAACAGCGCCGTGAACAGCACGACCGTTGAGTTGGTGATCGCGACGATCCCGGCGGGCGCGTGCTGCGCCGCCCAGGCGTAGAGAACGAACGGGACCGCCGTATTGACGAGCGCAATCGCGGTGAGTTTGGCCCAGAGCCTGGAATCGATGCCGGCGAGCGAGCGCCACGAGAACGGCAGCAACACGAGCGCGCCGAGCACGAGGCGCATTTCGACGAGCGGAAAGGCGCCGAAATCACCGGCGGATATGCGCATGAACAGGAACGAGCCGCCCCAGATCGCGCCCAGCAGCGTCAATTCGAGCGGCGTGAGCCAGCGCCGCGCGATCGCCTCCGGGGCGCCGACTATGGCCGCCGACTCCTGCGGTGCGGGTCGGTCTGCTCGAGGAACTCGACCAGATAGTCCTTCCAAACGGCGGCCGCGGTGTGCGTGCCGTGGCCGCGCGTCGCGTCGGATATCGGGATCAGCACGAATCGGGCGTGCGGCATGCGGCTCACCATGCGTTCCGCGATCCCGAGTTCGGGCGGATTGATGAAGTCATCCGCCGAATTGATCCAAAGCAGCGGCGCGGAAATCTCGGCGAGCTTCGGCGCCGGGTTGTAATTGCGGCTCGCGTCGAAGTAATAGATGAAATCGTTGGCATCGGTCTGTGCGACGTGCTGCGCGATGTCGGCGTCGACGCGCTGTTCGGCCGCGAGCCGAGTCGGGTAATTCTTTTGCAGCTGCAGCGGTGCGTAGCCCATGACCAACACCAGCTCGTTGGCATTGCGCAGCCCGAGTTTCGGCTGCTCCGTGTACTCTCCGCCGTTCCACTGTGGATCCTGCTTGATCGCCTCGATCGCCATGTGGCGCATCATGCGATTGCGGCCGGCGATCTCCACCGGCAGGCAGGCGAGCGCCATGAGCGCGTCGGAGAACTGCGGAAAGGTTTCCCCCCAGACGAAGGTCTGCATGCAGCCCATCGAAGTGCCGAGAATCAGGCGCAGGTGATCGACCTGCAGCGCCTCGAGGAGCATCGCGTGCTGGCTCGCGACCATGTCGTCATAGTCGTAGGCCGGGAAATGCATATGCAAGCCGTCGGACGGTTTGCTCGATTGGCCGTGACCGATGTCGTCGGGGAAGATCAGGAAATACTTCTCGATGTCGAGCGGCTGGCCGGGGCCGAACAGCACGGTCGAGAATTGCGGCGCGAGCAGCGAGTGCGCGCTGCCGCCGGTTCCGTGCAGCAGCAGGATCGCATTGTCGGTGTGGCCCGCGGAGTCACGATGCGGCGTGCCGAGAGTCAGGAAGTGCAGGTGCAGCGTGTCGAGAGTCTCGCCGTCCTTGAAATGGAAATCGTGAATTTCGAAAAAACCGTCGTGGGTCGGCCACTGCACGGGTTCGGGTGTCGGCTGCGCCGTCGGATGGATGGTTTGCGCGGACGCCGCGGCCTGCCAGATCAGAGCGAGAGCGATGAGACCGCGCGCCGGCGGAGTTCGGTGAGTTCGCGTCATCGAGGGGCCTTTGCGTGAAGATCGGGATCGGGGCGATCCGTAGGGTAGGGGATTATGGTGCGACGGGGGCGGGGCCGCAATCGCGGCGCCGCGCCGCGCGTCCGATCACTCAAGGTTCGCGCCAGTCGCCGGCCTGCACGGGATCGCGCATGTGTTCGAACAGCGCGCCATTCACGGGAATCTTGCCGATTCCGCAGCCTACGAACGGCAGGGGAAACAGCAAGAGCACGCAGTGATCGTTGAGATGGATCAACAGTCCCCCGCCTTCGAGTCCCTCGACGCGGTGCGTGTGCGCGCGCGACCACGCAAATTCCGGCGCTTTGCCCCCGCGCTCGGCCGGCCGGGGGAAGCCGAAATCGCGCGCAGGCGGGGCGGCCGCGGCGGCGGCGGCATGCGCGACCGCGCGGTTCAATTCGGCGTCCCAGTCGATCGGCGCTTGAATCGAGTCATTCGCCGGCGCGGGCTCCGGCTGCGCGGCCTCGGGCGGCGGCCGCCGTGGAGGCTCGCGGCGCACGGCCCGTTCGTCGCGGACCGCGACGCGCGACTCTCGTGGCGCGGTCACCGGCACGAGCAGCAACCACTGCAGACTCTGGCTACCCGCGCGCGACGGGATTCGCAGCGTCGCCGACAACAGCAGCCAAACGACCGCGAGGTGCAGCCCGGCAACGAGCGCGATGACCGTTATTCGCTGTTTCATCCACCGCCACGACGATTGTCGTTCGACTGTTGCTGCGGCAGGGCCGCGCCTGCAGGCTCAGAGTCGTCGTCGCGGCAAAAGGTTCCGGTGCGCGCATCGGTGACGGCCGGTCACAGATGATTGCAGAGGTGGATCGTGCCGCTCATGCTGTTCAGGTGGACACGGCCGGCGCCGTCGCCGTCGCGAAATACGAGGTGCGAGCCGGGCCCGTAGGTCGGTTCCTGCGGCGATGGACCGAAGCAATTGACGATCTTTCCGGTTCGCGACTCGACGTCGTAATCGGCGCCCTGCGCCGAGCTGAATCCGATCACGAGGTCGCCGCTGACCGATCCGGCCTCGATCCGGCCGCCGGCCGCCAGGCTGCCGCTCACCTTGAGATCACCCGAAATCGACTTGAGCCGCGCATTCTTGATCGAACCCAACTTGAGCACCGAATTGCCGCTGACGGTTTGCGCGTGCACATCGTCGACCGCACCTTCGAGCATCACATCGCCGCTGATGGCCTCGATCTCGACCGACCCGACGGCCGACAGTGCCCTGATCCGCACGTCTCCGCTCACTGAATTTAGGTGCGCATCCCGCGCAATTTGGGCGTCGATCGAACCGCTCACGGTGCGCAGCCGCTGCTCGCCGGCGAGATCGTGGGTCTTCAGATCGGCGCTCACGAGCGAAACGGTCAATACGCTTTTGCGCGGAATGTGAACGACGAGGTCCGCCGCCGTGTCGCCGCCAAAGACCGAGGTCGTGGGCAGCACCACGCGCACCGTCGCATGATCGCTCGAGCTCGAGATGTCGACTCGCTCGACGCGATCGCCGATCGTGCCGGTGACCTCGATTTCCGGACGGTCCCAGCCGGCTACATCGATGCTGCCGGCGACCGCGTCGATGGTGACCTGACCCTCGGGGTCGGCGGGCTTGCGCAGCTCGACGTTGCGGGTACCGGCAAACGCGGTCGCTGCGCACAACGCGGCTCCCGTGCACAGCAGGATCGCGGCGATGATCGGAAATCGACTTTGTCGTTCGTTCATGGCATTGCTCACAATGGCCAGCGCATGCGGGCCGGGTCGGGGGTGGAGGAAACGTTCGCGTAAAAATCCATTTCTTGCTGCCAGGTGTCGGCGAGCAATTCATTGAGCATCGGATCCTGCGGATTCGAGTCGAGCGCGCTGCGGATGTCGGCGCGGGCGCTGCGAATGATCTCGAGGTCCTGCAGCAACCGCGCTCGAGTCTTCGGCGGCAGCCTCTGCAAGTCCGATGCGAAGGATTGCTCGAGGGCCGCGCGTGTGCGCATGAAAGCCGCGCCGCGCGGCCCCTCGGAATCGAACGATTGAGCGAGACGCCGCGCGGCGCCGTCCGGCTCTTGCAGCGTGCGCGGATGAAACGCCGCGAACAGCGCAAGCGCCGTCGTCGCAAGTCCGGCGGCGATAGCGAGCGCAAATTGGCGCTGCCGGCGGGCCTTGCGCTGCAAGCGAGCCTCGATCGCCGGCCACAGATCGCGCGCCGGCGCGATTTCGCGCGGGAGCCGCGCGAGGCGCTCATCCAGCGACGATTTCGGTTGCTCGCTCATGATGCTTCCTCGTTGAATCCGATGCTCTGCCCGAGCAGCTGGCGCGCTCGGTGCAAATGCGCGCGGCAGGTCCCGGCCGCGATACCGAGCAGTTGCGCCGCTTCCCGATGGCTGTATCCGTAAATGCCCACCAGCACGAGCACGTGGCGCGAGCCGTCCGGCAACGCGGCGATTGCGCGCTCCAAGTCGAGCGGCGGCGCGCAATCGCCGCCGGCGCTCTCGTCGAACGCCTGGGTCGTGTCGCGCGCCGCGACTTGCTCGAATTTTGCGGCGAGCGAGGCGTTGCGCGCGATGACCTTGTTGACGGCGATGCGATGCAGCCAGGTCGCGAGCGCGCTGCGGGCCTCGAACTGCGGCAATGCGCGCCACGCCGCGACGAAGGTCTCCTGGGTGCAGTCCTCGGCCGCCTCGCGCTGGCCCGTGAGCCGATAGCACAGTCCGAACACCGCGCCGACATGTTCCCGGTACAGCGCTTCGAAGTCTTTGACGCCGGCCGGAATCGCATCCCGTCCCGGCATCATCGCGATATTTCCATGACCCACCGGCGGCGTTCGTTCTGAAAAATTCGAGAGCATGCAGCTTAGAGCAGAGCTCGAGGCCCGGCGTTTAGAGGCACGACATATTTCCGAGCTTTGAACCTTGCCGGGAGCCGGTCCGCGATCGATGTTCAGGTAAGCTATTGATTCGCGGTCGGCGCATATAAAATAGTGGAATGAGTCCCATCGCCCGGCTGATTCTTTTGATTGTGCTGGGCTGCGGCCTTGGCCCGGCCGCCCGGCCGCAGCAGGCCGATGCGCTCCCGCGCGAGCAGCTCGCCGAGATTCCGATCGCAGATTCCAGCGGCAGGGCGGCGGCGCTGCGCGCACGCGTTTGCCTGCCTGCGGACGCAGCGCCCGCAACCCTGGTGTTGATCAATCACGGCTCCGGGCTCAATGACGCCGACCGATCGAAAATGCAGCTCGGCCGCTGTGACCATGAGGCGGCGCAATGGTTTTTGACGCGCGGTTTCGTGGTCGCATTCGTGCTGCGCAGGGGTTACGGGGAGAGCGGCGGCCCCTGGGCCGAGGCTCCCGGGCCCTGCAACGATCCTGACTTTCGCCGCGCGGGACTCGCGACCGCCGCGGATATCGACGCCGCGATAAAATCGCTGATGACGCTGCCCTTCGTCAAATCCGGCGCGGCCGTCGTCATCGGCCAATCGGCGGGCGGCTGGGGCACGATCGCCTACGACAGCGTCGCGCATCCGCATGTCGCGGCGTTCGTCGTGATGGCGGGCGGCAGGGGCGGACACCGCAGCAATCAGCCGCATGACAACTGCCGGCCGGACCTGCTTGCGCATGTCGCGGGTCAATTCGGGCGCACCGCGAGTACGCCGATGCTGTGGATCTATGCGGCGAACGACAGCTACTTTGCTCCTCCGGTCGCGCGCGAAATGTGGCGCGAGTTCACCGCATCCGGTGGCAAGGCGGATTTCGAAGCGCTCGGCCCGTTCGGTGAAGACGGGCATCGCTTGTTCTTCGGCGCCGGGGGATCCCAGGTGTGGGGACCGCTGGTCGAGCGCTACCTCGCCGAGCGCGGGGTCGCGGCGAAGTAGCGCCTGACTCCAACCGGGATTAGGGCGTCGCCGACTTGTAGACCTTGCCGCCCTTCATCACGAACGACACCGACTGCAGGATCTTGACGTCGGCGAGCGGATCGCCGGCGACGCCGACGATATCGGCGTAACGCCCGACCTCGATCGCGCCGACATCGGCGGTGCGGCCGAGCGCATCGGCGGCACTGACCGTTGCTGCCTGGATCGCCTGCATCGGCGTCATGCCCCACTGCACCATCGTCGCGAATTGGTGCGCATTGTCGCCGTTGGGATAGACGCCGGCGTCGGTCCCGAAGATCATCTTGACGCCGGCTTTGACGGCGGCGCGAAAGGCCTGGCGCTGCAGCAGTCCGAGCTTGCGCTCCTTCTCGAGCGATTCCTGAAAGGTACCGTTCTTGGTGCCTTCGGCCAGGATGTAGTCGTCGTCGTAGATGTCCATGTCGAACCAGGTGCCGTGTTGCTTCGCGAGCGCAATCGCCTCGTCGTCGGCGAGGCTCGCGTGTTCGATGGTATCGACGCCCGCGCGGATCGCATCCTTGATCCCGGCGGCGCCGTGCGCGTGCACCGCGACCTTGAGGCCGAGCATGTGCGCTTCGTCGACGATCGCCTTCATCTCGACCAGGCTGTATTGCTGTCCGCTCGCGGTGTCGGTCTTGGAAAAGACACCGCCCGTGCCGCAAAATTTGATGACTTCCGCGCCGTACTTGCGCAGCTTGCGCACGGTCGCGCGCAGCTCGTCCGGGCCGTTCGCGATCTGCGGCGAGGGTACGCTGATCGAGGGGGGGAACTCGGTCGAATCGCAGTGTCCGCCGGTCGCGCCGATCGCATACGTTGCCGGCACGATGCGCGGACCGGGGATGTGGCCCGTCTCGATGCCCTGCTTGATCGCCACGTCGTCGTAATTCGCCGAGCCGACGTTGCGGATCGTCGTGAACCCGGCCTCGAGCGTCTTCTTCGCGTTCGCGACGCCGACGACGGTCCAAAAGTTGTCCGTAAATTCGAGGCCGCGGTAGCCGTTGTACTGCGGATCGCTGGTGATGTGGGTGTGCATGTCGATGAGCCCCGGCAGCAGCGTGATGCCGGGAAGGTCGATGCGCCGCGCATCGGCCGGTACCGCGGCGCCGCGCGCCGCGACGGCCGCAATGCGCCCGTCGACGATCGTAATTTGCGGATGGTCGACGACCTTGCCCGCAATCACATCGATCATGCGGTCGGCCGTGACCAGCACGGTCTCGGTTGCGCCGGGTGCGCCGGCCCCGGTATCGGCCACAGCGGCCGCCGAGGCGCACAATGAGATGAATCCCGCGGAAAGCGCGGCGAGGCGCCCGAGTTGTACCGCCATGTTCGAATCCCCCGTCCATTTGTGTAAGCGGCGCAGTGTAGCGCACCTCCGCATGGAACTTCCCGGACGGCGCGCGGGTCCAAATCGCCGTCCCGTCGGCGCGCTATCTAAAGCGCCGACCCCGAAGGTATTCCGCAGGCCTGGCGGCGCTGGCAAAATGAACGGTTGCCGCGCGAACGGTGCATGATCCGGCCCCAAGCCGGTGCGGGCATCGCCCGGGGTGTCGACGGCGGGAGTTCAGGGGCGAATGCGGGAGGAGTTGATGAATGACGTGAGCTTAAAGGGCGGTGCGCGCGCGGGCTTCAAGCGCCTGCACGATTATCTGTCGAGCCAGATCATCGGCCAGGAGGTTCTGGTCGAACGCTTGCTGGTCGCGCTGCTGGCCGACGGCCACTTGCTGGTCGAAGGTCCGCCGGGCCTCGCGAAGACGCGCGCGGTCAAGGCGCTTGCGCATGCGCTCGAGGGCGACTTCCAGCGCATCCAATTCACGCCCGACATGTTGCCCGCGGACCTGACCGGGTCCGAGATCTACCGCCCGGAAGAGGGCAGCTTCCGATTTCAGCGTGGTCCGCTATTTCATCACTTGATCCTCGCCGACGAGATCAACCGGGCGCCCGCAAAGGTGCAGTCGGCGCTGCTCGAGGCGATGGCCGAGCGGCAGATCAGCGTCGGCCAATCGACCTATTCGCTGCCGCAGCTGTTCTTCGTCATGGCGACGCAGAATCCGATCGAGCAGGAGGGCACCTATCCGCTGCCCGAAGCGCAAATCGACCGCTTCATGCTGCACGTCGAGGTCGACTATCCGGACCGCGCGACGACTCTGAAGATCATGGGACTCGCGCGCAACGAGGCGATCACGCAGCGCGAATTGCCGCCGCCGGCGCAGCGCCTCAGCCAGGAAGTGGTGTTCGCCGCGCGCCGCGAAGTTCTCGGCCTGACCTTTACCGATGCGGTCGCGGAATACGTCGCGGCGCTCGTGGATGCGACGCGGCGTCCCGAACCCTACAGCGCGCAGCTGCGCGAGTGGCTGCGCTGGGGCGTGAGTCCGCGCGCGGCGATCGCGATCGAGCGCGGCGCGCGCGCGATCGCCTGGCTCAAGGGCCGCGACTTCGTGAGCCCCGAGGATGTGCAGACGATCGCGCCGGATGCGCTTCGGCACCGCTTGCTGCTCGCCTACGGCGCGCAGGCGCGCGGCATTACCGCGCAGACCTGCATCGATGAACTGCTGCGGCGTGTGCCCGCGCCATGAAGTTGCCGGACCTCGCCGAGTTGCTCGAGCTGCAGGCGACCGCCCGCAGTGCAGGCCTCAGGACACTGCGCCCGGCGCGTGCGCACCTGCTCGGCTCGCATCGCGGCGTGCAGCGCGGTCGCGGCTTGGAATTCGAAGAGGTACGGCCCTACGTCGCCGGCGACGACGCGCGCAGCATCGACTGGCGTGTCAGTGCGCGCCGCGGCCGGCTGCACACGAAACTGTTTCGTGAGGAGCGCGAGCGCCCGGTGTGGCTGCTCGTCGACCTGCAGCCGGGGATGTTCTTCGCGAGCCGCACCCAGCTCAAGTCGGCGCTCGCGGTGCGCGCGGCCGCGCTGCTCGCGTGGATCACGGCGCTCGGCGGCGATCGCGTCGGCGCGGTGATCGCGAACGGCGCCGAAACGGTTTGGCTGCCGCCGCGTGCGCGCGAAGCCGGCGTGCTCCGCATTTTCAACGCGCTGCTGGCGCTGCAGCCGCGAGCGCCGGCGGCGCCGGTGCCGCAGACCCTGCAAACCGCGCTCGGCATGCTCGTGCCGATGGTGCACCCCGGCAGTCTCGTGCTCGCGTTCAGCGATTTTGCCGAGCTCGGCGAGCCGGCCGAGATCCTGTGGGCAAGTCTCGCCGCGCATGCCGAATGCCGCCTGTTTTGGATCACCGATGCGCTCGAGCAGCACGGCCTGCCGCAGGGCACATTCCGCGGCGGTGTGCCGGGGCGCTTGCGGCCGCTCGACGGCGCGAGCACGCGCGCGCGCTGGCTCGATGCCTGGAGACAGCGCGAAGCACGCCTCACCGGACTTTCCGAGCGTCTGCGGATCCAAGTCACCGAACTCGACACCGCCGCCGATCTCGTCCTGCAATTCGCCGCATGAACGCCGATTGGACCGCGCAACTTGCTGCCGAGCACGCGCCCATTGCGCCGGGCTGGTGGCCGCCTGCGCCGGGCTGGTGGCTCGCATCGCTGATCCTGGTTGCACTGGTTGCGGCCGCGATCGTTTGGTGGCGCAATCCGCGTCGCCGCTTGCAGCGGGCGACACTGCGCGAACTCGAGCGGATTCGCACCAACCCCGCCGACCTCACGGAAACTGCTCAGGCGATCCAGAATCTGCTGCGCCGGTACGCGCTCGCGCGCTTCGGTCACGACGGCATCGCGGCGTTGACGGGTGGCCGCTGGCTCGAGTTTCTCGGCGACCGCGGCACCCAGTCCTTGGGTGGAGCGGCCGGCGAGTCGCTGCTGGCGACCGCCTACGGCGCGGCGCCCGCCGTCAACATCGATCGCGATCGCTGGTTGGTCGAGGCGGAGCGCTTCGTACGGCGCGGTGCGCGAGGGCGTCGCGCATGATTCAAATCGCCTGGCCGTGGATGGCTGCCGCCGCGCCGCTGCCGTGGCTGCATTATCGGCTGCGGCGTGCGGCGCAGCCCGGCGGGATGGCGCTGTACCTGCCGTTTGTGGAGGCGCTCGGCGCAGCCGCGGGTCCGGCCGCGCCGACGCGTCCGGCGCGCGGCTGGCTGTTCGCGCTGCTCTGGCTGCTGCTGATCGCCGCGTCGATGCGGCCGCAGTGGCTCGGCGATCCGCTGCCGGCGCC
Organism: uncultured Gammaproteobacteria bacterium; assembly: GCA_963782845.1. Classification (GTDB taxonomy): domain Bacteria; phylum Pseudomonadota; class Gammaproteobacteria; order Steroidobacterales; family Steroidobacteraceae; genus Bog-1198. Next base: position 453,025 of record CAWALM010000021.1, read on the forward strand.
GACCACGGGCCGGCGCATCATTCTCGCGGTCGACGTATCCGGCTCGATGAATACCCGCGACATGGCCAACAATGCGAGCCGCCTGCAGGTCGTGCAGAAAGTCGCCGGCGAATTCATCGACGGTCGGCAGGGCGACCAAATCGGATTGATCCTGTTCGGCACGCAGCCTTACGTGCAGGCGCCCCTGACTCCCGACCTCGCAACCGTGCACCGTTTCTTGGACGAATCACAAGTGGGCTTCGCGGGTACCGAGACCGCGATCGGCGACGCGATCGGCATGGCGATCAAACGACTCCGCGCCGAAGCGGCCGAGGGCGCCGGTTCCGCAGTCGGCGGCGCGGAGGCCGGCGCCGATGCGCACGCGCCAAGCGGCGCCGGGCGAACGGTGCTGATCCTGCTGACCGACGGCGAGAGCAATGCCGGCACGCTGCAGCCGCTGCAGGCCGCGCGATTCGCCGCCCAAGAGGGTCTCCATATCTACACGATCGGCGTCGGCGCGGCGGCGACCGGCGGATTCTTCGGCTTTCCCGGCAACAACGATCTCGACGAAGACACGCTCAAGGCGATCGCGAAGGAGACCGGCGGAAAATATTTCCGTGCGACCGACGCACATGCGCTGCAGGCCGTCTACGCGGAAATCGACCGGCTGGAGCCGGTTGCGGGACACGAGCAGTGGCTGCGGCCAACGGACGAGTGGTTCCCCTATCCGCTGGCGGCGGCGCTGCTGCTGAGCATACCCGCGGCCTGGTTCGGAGCGCGCGCATGGAGTTGAACAGCGCGATCGCGGCATTCCATTTCCTGCACCCGGCCTGGCTCATTGCGATCTTGCCGCTGCTCGCGATTGCGACCGGCTTTGCGCTGCGCCGGCGGCGCAGCGGCGGATGGGCCGAGGTCGTCGACGCCGATCTGCTGCCGGCGCTGCGGCTGCAAAATGCGGAGCGCCGCGGTACGCCGTGGCTGCCGATCGGCTGCGCCTGGACGCTCGCGGCCCTCGCGCTTGCCGGCCCCGCTTGGCGTCAGGCGCCGAGCCCGGCGTTTCGTTCGCCCGGCAACTGGATCGTGGTGCTCGATCTGTCGCCGTCGATGGCGGTTGCGGATGTTGCGCCGGACCGCGCGACGCGCGCGCGCTACGCGATCAGCGATATCCTGAACGCCTCGCGCGATGCCCGCGTTGGCCTCATCGTGTTCGCCGGGGAGGCCCACACGGTCGTTCCGCTGACGTCGGACGCCGCGACGGTGCGCGCACTGCTGCAGCCGCTCAACCCCGGCATCATGCCCGAATCGGGCGACGACATTGCTCCCGCGCTCGAGGACGCCGCGCGCTTGCTGCGCCAAACCGGGGGGCGCAACGGCACGGTGATCGTGTTGTCCGACGGCTTCGCCGATCCCGCGCGAGCGCTGCAAGTCGCGCAGGCGATCCGGCAGCAGGGCGCCGAACTGCAAGTGATCGGCGTCGGCACTCCCGACGGGGCCCCGCTGCTCGATGCGAGCGGTGGATTCGTCCACGACGCGCAGGGCGCGAGCGTCCTCTCGAAGCTGCCCGTCGACGAATTGCAGCGTCTCGCGGTCGCGGGCGGCGGCCGTTACTGGGCGCTCGGCGATGTTGGCGCGATGCTTGCGTCGCTCTCCAGCGAATCATCGAATCCACTCGAGCAGAACGCCGTAGCGACCAAGCTGCAGGTCGGTGCCTGGCGCAACGAAGGCATTTGGCTGTTGCCGCCGCTGCTGCTCGCCGCCGCGCTATGTGCGCGTAGGGGTTGGCTGTGAAGCGCTTCGCGCTGCTGTGCGCCGCCTCAACGATCGGTGCCGTTGCGCACGCGGCGACCTGGTCGGATCTGTGGCTGCGCCCCGACCAGCAGGCGCAAGCCCTGCTCGATGCGGGCCAGCCGGCCGCCGCCGCGCCGTTGTTCGATGACCCACAGCGTCGCGCGTACGCCGAGATCAAGGCGCAACAGTTTACCGATGCCGCGAAGCGGCTGCAGGGGCTGCAGGACCCCGAGGCGCAGTACAACCGCGGCAATGCGCTCGCGCGCAGCGGAGACCTGCCGGCGTCATTGCAGTCCTATGATGCGGCGCTCAAACAGGCGCCGCGCGATTCGCAGCTGTACCGCGACGCCGCGCACAATCGCGCGCTCGTCGAAAAGCAAATGAAGTCACAGCCGCAGCCCGCGGGTCAGAAGGGCGGCGGCAAGGACAAGACCCAAGGGCAGGAGCAGCACGGCGCGCAGGCTGAGAATGGCGACCGCGGTCAGCACGGTGATCAGGACAAACCCAGCGACCAGGATCAGCGCAGCGATCAAAAGCAAAGCGACGGCGCCGCCCAGTCGCAGGCCGGCGCCGGACAGTCGGCGCAGGATCAGCCGTCGAAAGACGCTTCCCCGAAGGACGCTGCATCAGGGGATGCGGCCTCCAAGGAGCAGGCGCAGTCCAAGCAGGGGCAGGATCAGCGGCAGCCGCCGACAGGCTCGAGAGACTCGGCAACCGCCAATGCCGCAAAGCAGTCCGAGGGACGAGAAAGTGGCGGTAAGGATTCGGCGGCGGCCGCCGAGGCCGACGCACGGGCCGCGATGCAGGCGGCGCAGAATCAGCCGCAAACCGCGGCTCGCGCGGCTGCAGCGCAGGATGGGCAACCGCCGGACGCCAAGGGCCGGGTCGTGGCAGGCGCCGGCGCCAAGCCCGAATCCGAGCAATCGCTCGCGCTCGAACAGTGGCTGCGATGGATACCCGACGATCCGTCGGGACTGCTGCGTCGCAAGTTCGTCATCGAGCACATGATGAAGCAGCGCGAGGCGCAGCCATGAGAGCCTCAGCGTGCGGCGCAGCCGTGCTGCTGTTGCTGCTGTCGGCGGCCGCGCACGCGACCTTGCGCGCTTCGCTCGACAGCACCTCGATCGCCGACGGCGATACCGTGCGCCTCACGCTCGAACGCGACAGCCAGACCGGCGAGCAGCCGGACCTCACGCCGCTGCGCGAGGATTTCGATGTGGTTTCGATGAATCGCAGCAGCAGCATCCAAATTACGAACGGCAGCATGGTGTCGCATATTCAGGCGATCATCACGCTCTCGCCGAAGCGCACTGGTCAGCTGACCGTGCCGGCGATCGAGTGGGCCGGGGATCGTAGCGCGCCGTTCACGCTGACCGTGGCTGCGGGCGCCGGCAACCCGAATGCGGCTGGCGGTGCGGCACCGGCGAAGAAGATCTTCATCGAAACCAGCGTCGATGAGCCCGACCCGTACGTGCAGCAGGCCGTTCACGTCACGGTGAGAATCTATTTCACCGAAGACCTCTACAAGGGCGACCTCACGTTTCCGGCCGGCAACGACGCGCTGGTCAAGCAGATTCAATCCGATGAAAAGCGCGTCGTCGATCGCAATGGGCAGCGCTACAACGTCATCGAACGCCGCTACCTGTTGTTCCCGCAGCGCAGCGGCCCCTTGAAGCTTCCGGGTCCGGTGCTCGAAGGGCAGGTCGCAATCCGCCTCCGCAACGACCGGTTCAACAGCGATCCGTTCGCTGATTTGTTCGGTGCCGCGGGCGGCATGATCGCGGGCACGAAGCCGATTCGCATCGAGGCAGATCCACTCGCGCTGAACGTGCGGCCGAGACCGCCTAACTCCGGCGCCGGCCCGTGGTTGCCGGCGCGCGAGTTGTCGCTCACGAGCGAATGGCACCCGGACAGTCTGCAGGCGCATGTCGGCGATCCGATCACCGTCGACTTGCAGGTGCAAGCTGAAGGTCTGACCGCGGCCCAATTGCCGGATCTCGCAACGCTGCTCGAGCTGCCGAGCGGACTCAAAGCCTATCCGGATCAGGCCAAGCTCGACGATACGGCGCGCGGGGATGCGGTCATCGGCACGCATAAGCAGAGCATCGCACTGATTGCCGATCGACCCGGCGACTACCTCGTGCCGGCGCTGCGGCTTTCGTGGTTCGACACCAAGACCAACGAAACGCGCGAAGTGAATTTGCCCGCGCGCAAGCTCAGCATTTTGCCTCCGTTGGGCGGCAACCGTGCGGCCGCGCCGCCCGCGCCGGCGGCTGTCGTCGGATCGAACGCGTCGCCGGCCGCGGCTGCGCAGCCTCTGTCGCCCGCCGCGCCCGCGGCGCCCGCAATGGGCGGTGCACGGCTGTGGATCGGAATCAGCGGCGGACTCGCGATCGTCTGGATTGCGACGCTGCTCGCTTGGTGGCAGTCGCGGCGCCGCGGCGCGCGCGCCGCCCCGCTCGGCGCTCGGCAGCAGGCCCCGCTCGGCGCGGCGCAGGCGCGCAAGGATTTCCACGAAGCCTGCGCGCGAAACGACGCAGCCGCGGCGCGGCGCGCGCTGCTCGCCTGGGCCGCTTCCGCATGGCCCGAGGAGTCATTGCCGGGTTTGGATGCGCTCGCCGCGCGAATCGGCGATGCGGCTCTCGCCGCGCAGCTCGTCGAACTCGATCGCGCTTGTTATGCCGGCGCGGCCTGGCACGGTGCGGGGCTGCGCCAGTCGCTCAAGGATCTTCCGCCGCGCCGAACACGCTCGAGCGGCTCGGACGGCCCAGGCGGCGGACTTGCGCCGCTGTATCCTTGAGGAGCGGTTTACGAGGCATCAAGGCAGGAGACATCGATGCAGATGAGACAACTGGGCCGCGACGGGCCGCGCGTATCCGCACTGGGGCTCGGCTGCATGGGCATGAGCGAATTCTACGCGGGCCGCGACGAGGGCGAGTCGATCGCGACGATCCGGCGCGCGCTCGACCTCGGCGTCAACCTGCTCGACACCGCGGATATCTATGGCCCCTTCACCAACGAGGAACTCGTCGGCCGGGCGATCAAGGGCAGGCGATCCGACGTGATTCTCGCGACCAAATTCGGCATCGTTCGCGATGCGGCCGACGCCCGCGTGCGCGGCATCAGCGGCAGTCCCGAGTACGTGCGCAGTTCGGTCGAAGGAAGTCTCAAGCGCCTCGGCGTCGAGACGATCGATTTGTATTACCAGCATCGTATCGACCAATCGGTGCCGATCGAGGAAACGGTCGGAGCGCTCGCTGCGCTCGTGGGCGCCGGCAAAGTGCGCTGGATCGGACTGTCGGAAGCCTCGGTGGCAACGCTCGAGCGCGCCCACCGGGTTCATCCGATCACGGCATTGCAGAGCGAGTATTCACTGTGGTCGCGCGAGCCGGAAGGCGGCGCGCTCGCGGCCTGCCGGCGGCTCGGAATCGGATTCGTCGCCTACAGCCCCTTGGGACGCGGATTCCTGACCGGAGCGATACGGCGGCCGCAGGATCTGGCGGCGGACGACTACCGGCATTCGAGCCCGCGCTTTCAGGGCGAGAACTTTGCGAAGAACATCGCGCTCGTGGACAAGGTCCGCGCGGTCTCCGTCGAGGTCGGCCGCACGCCCGCACAGGTCGCGCTCGCCTGGGTGCTGGCACAGGGCGATGACATCGTGCCGATACCGGGCACCAAGCGGCGCAAGTACCTCGAGGAAAACATCGAAGCGCTCGAAGTGCGCCTGACCGCGGCGCAACTCGCGTCGCTCGCCGCGATATTTCCGCCGAATGCCGCCGCGGGCGACCGCTATCCGGCCGTCAGCATGGGTGCGCTGAACCGCTGAGCGGGCGTCGCGACCTCAGCTTTCGCCGCGCGGCGGCGAGCAGCAGCGCCCCGAGCGCGCCTTCGGCCCAGAGCGGCAGAGGGCCGTCGGTCCCGCCGCCGTTGTCCGGCAGGTTCAGCGAAGTTGCCACCGTGTCGTTGGCCGGAAACAGCACGCCGTTCGACGCGGTCACCGTGAAGGTCAGATTCGCGGTCTGGCCATTGCCCGGCTGGATGACGATCGTCAAGGGTGCGATCGCCCCGATGCCCACGCTCGCGATCGAGCAGCTCACGACCTGCCCGACGGCCGCGCATCCCGCGCTGCTCGCGCCGGCAACCAGCGAAAAGCCTGCCGGCAGCATCGTACTGACGACGACGTTGGCGGCAACTCGTGGACCCGTATTGCCGATCGTCCAAGCGTAGCTCAGCTGCCCCGCCGCGTTCACGGTGCCGCCGCCGCTCAACGAGAGATCCGACGCATTCCAGCCGTTGACGAGATTCTCTGCATTGACCGTACCGATGCCGGTCGCAAAATCCCAGCCCGCGGCTGCCATATAGGCGGTCGCCAACGACGAATCGCTCGCCGACAGAACTCCGTTGGTGCCCGACGGCAGGTAGCAGTCATTGACACCGGTGCAGTTGACGTCCATGTCGCCCCGAGTGACGTCGTAGAACACACATCCGCTCGACACCGCGTTGCCACTGCTCGAGTTGCATCCGCCGTTGCCGCCGGCACCGTATTCGGCGGCCGCGATTACATAGTAAATCGGCGCCGGATTGCCTTGTTTGGCGCCCGCCTTTTGATTGATGAGAGCCTGGATGCCCGCCATGATTGGCGCGGCGAACGACGTGCCGCCGCCGCCGGTCCAGGCGAGCGGCTGGCCGGGAGCGGGCAGCGCGCAGGGCTTCGTCGTAAAGATGGTTTCTGCGGGGTCCGAATCGCAGACCACGTAATAGTGCCCCCAGATCCCATTCGCAGCGAACAGCGACACGTCGGGCAAATCGCGCACGCCATCGCTCGGGATGCCGGGCACCGACTGCCACGATGGCTTTGCATAGCCCGCGCAGCTGCCGCCGACGACCCCGCTCGTTGCGGGCGTCCCGGTCGCGCAGCCGCTCGGTCCGCCGCTGCCGCTCGCGGTCGTCAAGAAGGACGCCTCGCCGCTTGCGCTGTTGCAAAAACCGCCGGTTCCGTAGGTCGCGGCGTAACCGCGGTAACTCGCCTGCAGCGAACTCGCGCAGGAATCATTCCAGGGGATTTCCGGCACATACGACAATGCCGAGCCATAGACCGGACTGTTGCCGGCGCTCCAATAGGTCGTGAAGGAGCCGTCGCGGTTGTCGCTGAAGTCGGTTCCGCCCACCGCAACGTTGTAGGGCGTCGAGGCGAGACCGTTGACCCCAATGCCGTGCGTCGCGACCGAAGCCCCGGGATCGCAGCTCGCGGCGCCCTCGTCGCCGGTCGATACGAACACCGAGACTGAAGCGGCCGCCGCGAGTTCATAAAGCGAGTTGAATGCGGCATTGAACGCGGCGCCGTTGCCCGCTTCGCAGCCGCCATAACTGATGCTGATGATTGCCGGCGGGTTCGTGGCGTGCACGAGGTTCTCGAGCGCGATCAGCACGCCGCTCGTCGAGGTGTTCGCGCACGAGGCGACTTCGATCGCGGCTCCGGGCGCCGACGCGCCGGCCCATTCGGCGTCGAGCTCCGCTTCGAATTCGTCGCCGTTGATCACACCGGGATCGCTGCAGCTTGCGCCGCCGCTTTTCGGCTTCGGGGGCTGCACCTGGGTGAATGTGCCGCCATAGGATGAGAGTCCCAATGCCGAACGGAATGAATTCCAATCCGGGCTTCCCGTGCCGCTCGCGTAGTTGTAGACGTCCGAGTCCTCGAGCACGGCGATGCTCTGGCCGGCGCCCGTGATGCCGTCGCTGAACAGCGCGTTCAGGCTGTAGATCGTGGCAAGATCGGCCGGAACGATCAGCGCGGTTGCCGAACCGATTGTTTCGGCAGGCCGTGGTTTGAAATAGGGACGCGGCCGGAAATCGTGCAGCGAAATGATGCCGGCGACCGCCGCGGCGAGCGCCGCGGGCATTTGCGGGTCTTTCATGTTCGCGTAGTGCCGTGCGCCGTCGACCTCGAGGTAGTGAATCTCCGTGTGGAACGCGGCGCGCACCAGGCCCGCGTCGCCGGAGAAATCGACGATCAACGTGCTCGGATACACGCCGTTGACCGTGAATCCCTGCTGTCGCAGCCAGCCGCAAACCGCATCGAGGTCCGATTGCGCGAGACCGTACCGCTCTGCGAGCTGCGCGACGCTCAGCCAGCGGTGAAACTTCGGCGATGACGGGTCGTGCAGTTCATCGACGGCCTTGCGCAGCGCCGCCTCAGTCTCCGCGGGGCGCCGCATCAGCAGTTGCATGTTCTCCATGCGCAGCCGGTCGGGCACGCGGCCGCGGTCGTGGGTCGCAGTCGCCTCGGGCCGCGTATTTCCGTCGAATCGCACGAGCCGGGTATCGTCGGCTGGCCCAGTCACGAGCGGACGCACCGCACCGGCTGCCGCCGCCGATTCGCTCGCCAGCGCGCAAAGGGCAACGGCAAGCGCCAGCAGGGCGCCGGCGACGCACCCGAGGCCGCTGCTCGCCGCCGCCCGGCCCGGCATGTTTCGTCGCTGTCCGAGCAAGCGCCTCTCCCAGTCGCAATCCCTGCGCGACGCTAACAGGGAAAAATGACATCAATATGAGCGTGGGATAGCGAGTTCATGTCGCGCGGGATTTGCCGTGCGCGAGATCGAGCCCTCGCGGCGGAGCGCAGCGGCGCTGCGACGTTGTTGCGCTGCAAAATTTAGCCGCAATCGGCGCGCGCCGCTCAGCTCGCGCTTTCGGCGCTGTAGCGCGCGAGTAGTCCGGTGCGCACCGCGTGGCGGTAGACGCGCGCGTAAAAATATCCGGCCAGTAGAAGCTGCAGCAGCGCCAGTGCGCCGCCGACCACCAGTTGCCTGAGCGGAAACGGCTGCCCCGCGAGCAAGCTGCGCATGCCCTCGAAGACGTAGCTCGGCGGCAAGGCGTGGGCGATCCATTGCATCCACGTCGGCAGCGTTGCGAGCGGGTAAAACACCGCAGCGAACGGTGCGAGCACCGCGGGTAGGGGCCAGATGAGCCACTCGGAGGCGGGTCCGAGCCGCAGCACCATGGCGCTGCCCAAGATGCCGAGCGTGATTCCGAAAACGAACAGCAGCAGCAGGAACGCGATCAGCGCAAGGCCCAGCGAGAAGAAGTGCAGGCCGAATACCGCGGTGGCGAGCGCCAGCATGACGACGAGTCCGACGCTGCTCGTCATGATGCTGGTGAGCACCAGTCCCGAGACGTACTCGGCAATCGACAGCGGGGAGGCGAACAGATTGAGAAAATTGCGCGACCAGACGTCCTCCAGGAACGCGGTCGTCACGCCCTGCATGATGCGTGTGCAGAAGTCCCAGAGCAGCACGGCGCCGAGCAGCGTCGGCACGAAGTTCACGCCGGAGCCGCTCACGGAGTTCAGATAGCGCGTGATGAAGCCCCACAAGACGATGTCGATCGCGACCCAGGTGACCATCGGGAACAGCCGCACGGGGCTGCCGCGCAGCAGGTAGAACTGGCGCACGACGATTCCGGCGATCGGACGCAGCTTCACGGTGTGCTCTCTGCGGGGGGCGCCAGGGGTTCGCGCGCGATTCGGATGAACAGTTCTTCGAGTGTCGCGGAGCCATGCTCGCGCGGCAGCGTCTTCGGATCGCCCTCGAGCAGGATTCTGCCGCGCGACAGCAGCAGCACCCGATCGCACACGGCTTCGACCTCGCTCATGTTGTGTGAGGTCCAAAGAATCCCGCAGCGGCCGATGGTCGCGAGGCTCTTGATCTTGGTGCGGATGATCTGTGCCGTCGATGGATCCAAGGACGCGGTCGGCTCGTCGAGCAGCAGCAGGCGCGGGCGATTGAGCAGGGCCTTTGCCAGCGCCGCGCGAGTCTGCTCTCCCGAGGACAGCAGTCCGCATTTGGTGTTGCGCAGGTGCTCGAGGTCGAACTCGCGCAGCAATTCCTCGATGCGCGCATTCAGCGAGGCGACGCTGTACAGCAGCCCGAAGAAGCGCAAATTCTCCACGATCGTCAAATTTCCGGGCAGCGCCGCGTAAACGGCTGCAAAGTTGGTGCGCGCGAGCGCAAGCGCTCTGCGCTTTCCAATGTCGATGTCGTCGATCACGATGTGCCCGGAAGTCGGCTGCAGCAAACCGAGCACCATGTTGATCGTCGTGGTCTTTCCTGCGCCGTTGGGCCCGAGCAGACCCAGCACCTCGCCGCGAGCGACCTCGAACGACACGTCCGCAACCGCGGTCAATCCGGTGTATTCCTTTTTTAAGTTCGAGACGCGCAGCGCCTTGGGGGTCGTGCGATCGACGGGTGCCGGCGGATACATCGAGCTTCGGCCTTAAGTGATTGATTCGGCAGTGTAGCGAAAAAAGCCGCCGCGATGTTCCGTCGGCCGGCGTCCCGCGATGGTAAGTTAGCGAGTATTTCATCGAGGAGCTGCCATGACGAACATTCATTTGCTTGGGGGAGAAAAGGGCGGCGTCGGCAAGTCTCTGGTCGCGCGCCTGCTCGCGCAATACCTCATCGATCATTCGCTGCCGTTCATCGGTTTCGATTCCGACCGGTCGCATGGCGCATTGCTGCGCTTCTACGCCGGATTCGCCTCGCCGGTGCTCGTCGACGATTACGCGAGCTTGGACGCGATCGTCGAGGCAGCCGCGGAAAGTCCGGATCGGCGCATCCTCGTCGATCTTGCGGCGCAAACGCAGGAACAGTTGACCCGCTGGATGGATGACTCGCAGCTGCTCGAGGTCGCGCCGGAATTGGGCATCAACATTCGCTATTGGCATGTCATGGATGCGGGCAAGGATTCGGTCGATCTGCTCAAGCGGTTGCTCGATCGCCATGGGTCGCGCCTCAGCTACGTGCTCGTTCTCAACGAAGTGCGCGGCGACGATTTCCGGATCTTGAATTCCTCGGGCGAGAAGCAGCGAGCACTGGACCTCGGCGCCAGTGTCATCGGCATCAAGCGCTTGCAGGAGGCATCGATGACCAAGATCGACGCGAGCAGCTCGAGCTTTTGGGCGGCTGCGAACAGGGCCGACGGAGACAGCACCGGTCTCGGACTGCTCGAGCGCCAGCGCGTCAAGCTGTGGCTCAAGAATTCCTTTGCGGAGATCGCCAAACTGAATGTTTGACGCGCGCTACGCGCGCGCCGGCCCGGTGTACGCATATCTGGTCGAACGCGCGATTTAATTCGATTTTCGACGATCGACAACTCTTGCAGACTGGTCTCCACGCTTCGAGCGTGCACCAAGAGATCCATCAACCATCTGCGAGGAGTAGATCCATGAACAGCTTCACGGTCACCGCCATCGGCCATCTGGCCAAGAACCCCGAAACGAATGCCAAAGGCGACACGAGCTATACGCGCTTTTGTCTGGTTGGCAATGATTACGCCGGCAAGGATGAAGACGGCAACGCGCGCGAGGCGGCGACGAGCCTGTGGTTCGTCGCGTTCGAGTCGCTCGGCGAGGTGATCGCGAGGAACGCGCTCAAGGGCGATCAGCTGATCGTGCAGGCGCAAATTCGCGCCAACAATTGGACCGATCGGGACGGCGAAAAGCAGTACGACCATTCCTTCGTCGTGCAGGGCTTCAAGTTCGGTGCCCCGGGCAGGGCAAAGCGCGAAGAGCTCGCGGCACGCCGCGAAGACCATGCCATGGGCACGCTGGAAACGGAAATCTAACGTCCCGCCGCACGGCCGCCATATCTCGCCCGATCAACCCGGAAAAGGATTTCCATCATGCTCTCGTCGTCTGCTCGCATCCGTCGTCGCGTCCCGTGTTCCGGCCTCGTCGTTCTGGTTCTGCTCGGCCTCCCGGCGCTCGGCTGGGCTCAAGCCTCGCCGTTCATGACCGGCGCTACGGCGCTGCAATCAAACATCCTCGCCTGGCTGACGCCCGTCGCCATCATTCTCATCATGGTGCTGGGGGGCATGGCGATGGCAAATCGAATGAGCTGGGGGTGGTGTTTGGGCGCGATTCTCGGCATCGCGATCGCGTTCGGGGCGCCGCAAATCGTGACCTGGGTTCGCGGAATGTTCGGCGTTTGAGGAGGCGTCCCGTGAGCTCGCGCAATTCAGGTCTGACGATGGACCCGCTGTTCGTGGGAGCGACGCGACCGCCGATGCGATGGGGTGTCACCTACTCCGCATTGCTGTTCAACATGGTGTTCGTCATGGAAGCATTCTTGCTCACGAAGAATCTCCTGACGCTGCTGCTGTGCGCGCCGATCCATGGACTGTCGTTGTTGCTGTGTTCGCGGGACGCCCGCTTTTTCGACTTGCTGCTGTTGTCGGCACGCACCCGGCTGCCGGCGCTGTTCGCGAACTGGGTCTACTGGCGATCGAGCAGCTACAGTCCGCTCGTGCTCGACCCGCCGCGACGTGCGCGCCGCCGGCGCCGCGAAGATCTGGCGGTCGTGATCGTTCCGGCGGCCCGGGCGGGGAGTGGCATCCACGCTGCGGGAGCGAGTCGAGGCAGCGGCGCTCGCGCTCCGTCCGGAGCCACCCGCCGGCGAGGACGGTGCGGGAGCGGCTCCTGGCCGGATCGGTTGAGCAGGTTCAGGGTCGGGGAGAGGCAAGGCGAACGATCCGCCAAAGGTCGTTGATTTAGGTTACATCGTTAACCTAAAATAAGACCTGCAGTTATTTTAGGTTCCGCAATCCTGCATGCTTCGCGAGCTGATGCTCTATCCGAGCCTCTACTCGTCGAGCCGTGAAATTTAACTGACAAGCGGAGGAGCTGCGTACGACGTCGTCATTCAACGGTCGGCAGTTCCTGGCGCTGCACGGATGTTCTCTATTCGCGAATTGAGAATACAGACGTATTGGCGCCGCTTCGCAACCGAATGAGACTCGGCATCAGGCGTGACTCGAGCAAACCCTCGCAGAAATCTTCCGAACCGCGAGCGACTTTCCCTTTTTTGCGCGAACAGGCCAGTTAATTGAGTTCATTTCCTGGGGAGCTTCTCCCAGACTCTCTGCCAAGCGACCGACGAAATTTCTCGCGCCTCGCTGCAGCAAGTGCCAAGGAGCAGTCATGAACAACGTCACTCGGAGCCAGGATGCCGTGCCATGCGGACGGTGAGGCGCGCGGCGGCAGTACACCGCGAGTTCGCTGCGGCTGAGCGAATTCCCTACACCGCTCACGTCGCGCCAACGGTGGCCAAGACCACCTACGGCGACTACCTGCAGGTATTTCGATTGGGAGGCGCCAGCTTCGAGTGCAATGATGATCAGGAACTCAACAATTGGCACGAGCGCTTGAACGTCTTGTGGCGCAACGTTGCGAGCCCGCAGGTCGCGGTCTGGACACAGACGATCAGGCGGCGCTTTTCGCCCGACGAGGCTGGGGCGCGGACCGGCTCGGCCGCCGCCCGCGCGCCGCAGTTCGCGAGCGCGTTGGACGCCAAATACCGAGCGCGCGTCGGCGGCGAGAAGCTCATGATCAATGAGATTTATCTCGCGGTTCTGTATCGGCCCCGCGCCGGCTTCGCGGCCGGCTTGATAGCCGGCCTGCTTGACGCGCACTGATCGCAACGGCTTGCAGTACGAATTGGCGGACGCGCTCGATGCCTGCCAGAAGCTCGCGCAGACGCTGCGCGCGTCGCTCGCTCGCTATGAGCCGCAGATCCTCGGCGTCTACCGGGCTGGGGCGCGCTGGCACTCATCGCTGCTCGAGTACCTCGGACTGCTGATCAACGGCGAGTGGCAGGGCATTCCGCTGCCATGCGGGCCGTTGAACGGCGCGCTCGCGAGTACGCGACTGTTGTTCGGCAACGAGGCGATCGAATACCGGCTGCCGACCAAGAACCGCGTCGGTGCGATGCTCGGAATCAAGGAGTACCCGACCCCCACAGTCGTCGGAATGTATGGCGCGCTGCTGTCCGCGCCGTTCCCTTTCGTGCTGACCCAATCGTTCTCATTCCTCACGAAAGCCGCCGGCCAGTCGCTGTTGCAGCGCCAGTTCAACCGAATGGTCAACGCCGGCGACTTCGCGGTCTCGCAGGCCTCGGCGCTTCAAGAGGCCTTGGATTCGCTCACGAGCAACGAGTTCGTCATGGGAGATCATCACTTTTCGCTGCAGGTGCTCGCCGACGAAGCGGGGCCGCCCGGGTCCTCGGACGACGCCGGCCGCCTGAGGTTGCTCAACGATCACGTCGCGCTCGCGCGCAGTCTGCTCGCCGATACCGGCATGCTGGTGGCGCGCGAGGATCTCGCGCTCGAGGCCGCCTTCTGGGCGCAGCTGCCCGGAAATTTTCCGCTGCGGCCGCGCAAATCACCGATCACCTCGCGGAACTTTGTCGCAATGGCGCCATTTCACAACTACCCCACGGGGCGCGCGCTCGGCAACCATTGGGGCGAGGCGCTCGCGATGCTCGTGACGAGCGCGCGATCCCCGTATCACTTCTCGCTGCACGCGAGCGATCCCGACGACCCGGACGGCGGCAGCCGCAAGGACACGGGCCATACGCTGATCTGCGGCCCAACGGGGTCCGGGAAGACCGTGTTCATCGGCTTTCTGGTCTCGATGCTTTGCCGACAGGGTGCGACCCAGGTGATTTTCGACAAAGATCGCGGGCTCGAGATTCTGGTGCGCGCGCTCGGCGGAGAGTATCTGCCGCTCAAGAGCGGCATCCCGACGGGCTTCAATCCGCTCCAGCTGCCGGTCAATTCCTCCAACGTCGAATTTCTCAAGTCGTGGTTGCGGGAACTCGGCCGCGCGCGCGTCACGCCCCAGCGCGCATCGGAGGTCGCGCTGCGCGAGCAGGCGGATCTCGATCAGGCGCTGCGCGGCACGCTTGCGCTCGAGGCTCCGAAGCGGCGACTCTCCCGTCTCGTCGAGTTCCTCGACCCGACCGATCCGGAAGGGCTGCATGCACGGCTCGCGCGCTGGTGCGAGAGCTGTCGCGGGGAGTACGCGTGGGTATTCGACAATCCGCACGACAGCGTCGTGCCGCGAATGGCCGCGCGCTCCGTGATCGGATTCGACGTCACCGAATTCCTGAATCACGAGCTGACACGCTCTGCCGTGACGCTTTACTTGTTTCATCTCGTGCGTCAGACTGCTCGACGGTCGGCGGCTCGTCTGCTGGCTGGATGAATTCTGGCGGCTCCTGTCGGACGCGGCATTCGAGAATTTCGCGAAAGACGGGCCGAAAACCTGGCGCAAACTCAATGCGGTAATGTGTCTCGCGACACAAAGCGCGAGCGATGTGCTCGACAGCCCGATCAGCCGCACTTTGGTCGAGCAGACGCCGACCAAGATCTTCTTTCCAAACGGCGATGCCGATCCCGACGAGTACACGCGGGGCATGGGACTGACCGAGCGCGAGTTCAAGCTCATCAAGGAGCAGCTGGAGCCGGGCTCGCGTCGCTTCCTCGTCAAGCAGGGCCATCACAGCATCGTCTGCGAACTCGACCTCAAGGGCTTCGACGCGGAACTCTCGGTGATTTCCGGCCGCGCGAACGAAATCGAACGCATGGGAAGAATCATCGCCAAGCGAGGCGACGACCCGGCCGATTGGTTGCCGCAATTCATGAACCCGAGCGCCGACGGCCGCGATGGCGGCACGCGCTCCGCAGCGTAAGTCAGGAGATCGTCATGCTCACCGCAAGAATCCGAGGATGGTCTGTCGTCGCGAGCCTCGCGCTCGCGTGTACCCCCGCCGCCCACGCGCAATGGGCGGTCGTCGACGTACCTGCGACCGCGCAGCTCATTCAAGAGGTCCTGACCGCGAGGCAGCAGCTGATCACGCTGCGCTCGCAGCTGCAGCAAGCCGAGCAGGCGCTGCAATCGATGAGCGGCCCGCGCGGGATGCAGCAGCTGCTCGGCGGCATCAGCCGCAACTATTTGCCGACCAACTGGAACCAGTTGAGCACCCTCGCGCAGAACCCGGGGGGCGCCTATGGATCGCTGTCGGGCAACCTGCAAGTCCTCGTCGGCGGCAACGCCGTTTTGTCGCCGCAGCAACTCGCGGCGCTCGCGCCGGCGGATCAACAGCAGATCGGCGCGCAGCGACAGTGGGCGGCAACGCGGGTCGCGATTTCGCAAAGCGCGCTCGCGAACGCCAGCGGCCGATTCGCGACGATTCAGAGCCTGATCAATGCCATGTCGAGCGCGACCGATCAGAAAGGAATATTGGACCTTCAGGCGCGCATCAACGCCGAGCTCGCGATGCTCCAAAACGAGCAGACCAAGATCCAGGTGTTGTCGCAAGCATTCGGCGCCCAGGAGGCGGTACTGCGCGAGCAGCAGGTCGAGCGGTCGATCGCGGCGCAAGGCAACTTTATGACCCGCTTTCAGCCCGTCCCGTAGACCGTCATCGGA